>NZ_CP108600.1:5055877-10111754 GCF_045039825.1 Streptomyces sp. NBC_01176
TCCTACGTCCCGCCGGCCCAGCCGCGCACGTCACCGGGGGAGATCCGTGCCCCCTTGCCGGCCGCGCGCACCGATCGGCTGGGGGCCGCGGCCTCGGAGCCCCACCCCACGACCCTGATCGGCTCCGTGCAACGGGCGATGCGTCTCCTGGAGGCCGTCGCCGCGCGCGAGCACGGGGCGCCCGCGAAACAGCTGGCCCGGGAGGCCGGGCTCGCGTTGCCCACGGCCTACCACCTGCTGCGCACCCTGGTCCACGAGGGCTATCTCTGCCGGGAGAAGGGGCTGTTCTTCCTCGGTGAGGCCGCCGAGCGGTTGAGCAGCAGCGGAGCCCAGCAGAAACGTCGCAGCATGGTGAGCGACGCGCTCGCCCGGTGGCGCGACTCGATCGGTGCGCCGGTGTACTACGCCGTCTACCGCGACGGCGAGATCGAGGTCATGTGCGTCGCGGACACCCCGGGGAATCCGGCGGTGGAGGAGTGGGCCGACTTCAGGGAGACCGGGCACGCCCACGCGGTCGGCAAGTGTCTGCTGTCCCAGCTCGACGAGAGGGCCCGCCGGGATCACCTCGACCGCTATCCCGTGCAGTCGCTCACTCCGTACACGGTGCGTGACAACGCCGGCCTGCTGCGGCGTCTGGAGCGGACGGGACGGATGGACCCCGTCACCGAGCGCCAGGAGTACGCGCTGGGAACGGTGTGTGCCGCTGTGCCGATCACCGCGGGGGCAACCGCCGCGACCGTGGCCATCTCCCTCCCTGTTCACCAGGCCGACCGGCTGCTGCCGGCGGTACGACAATTGCAAGGTGAGATCGGCAGACTACTGGGGACACTCGCGATCTCTATCAGCATCTGAAAACTCACTCCTTGTGATCTCTTGTGTACGTTGAGCAAGATTCCAGCAGTGTCAGGGGGACGATTCCTGGCCAGTCGATGGCAAACGACGGGGTAGGCGATGCGCGAGTCGGTACAGGCAGAGGTCATGATGAGCTTCCTCGTGTCGGAGGAGCTGTCCTTCCGCATCCCGGTGGAGCTGCGCTACGAGACCTGTGATCCCTACGCCGTGCGGCTGACCTTCCACTTGCCCGGCGACGCGCCCGTGACCTGGGCCTTCGGGCGGGAGCTGCTGATCGACGGCGTGGGCCGGCCGTGCGGCGACGGCGATGTGCACATCGCGCCCGCCGATCCGGAGGCGTTCGGCGAGGTACTGATCCGGCTCCAAGTGGGCGGCGACCACGCGCTGTTCCGATCCGGCGCGGCGCCGCTGGTGGCGTTCCTCGACCGTACCGACAAGCTCGTACCGCTGGGGCAGGAGCGCTCCCTCGCGGATTTCGACACCCACCTCGACGAGGCTCTGGACCGCATCCTGGCGGAGGAGCAGAGCGCGGGCTGAAGCATTTCCCGCACTCGCGTGGAGGAACGCTTCCGCACGCCCGGGGCGGGCGCTCGGCGGCCTCAGTGCTTGCGGCGACGACCCTTGCCGCCCCGGACCGTCCCCCGGCCCCCCGAGGAGGGCTCAAGGACGGGCGTCACGGGCCCTGTGGCCGCCGTGAGGCCGCCCTGCGTCCCGGGGCGGTCCGCCGAGACCACCAGGGCCGCCAGCGCGGTGGTGACCGGCACCGAGGCGACCAGACCGATCGAGCCGACCAGGGTGCGCACGATCTCCTCGGCGACCAGTTCGCTGTTGGCGACCGCGCCGACGCTGCTCTGAGCGATCGAGAAGAGCAGCAGCAGCGGCAGCGCGGCACCCGCGTACGCCAGGACGAGCGTGTTGACGACCGACGCGATGTGGTCGCGGCCGATCCGGATGCCCGCGCGGTACAGGCCGCGTCGGCCCATGGTGGGATTGGCCTCGTGCAGCTCCCAGACCGCCGAGGTCTGCGTCACCGTCACATCGTCGAGCACGCCGAGCGAACCGATGATCACGCCCGCGAGCAGCAGACCGCTCATGTCGATGGACGGGTACAGGCCGTGGATCAGACCGGTGTTGTCGTCGGTGTTGCCGGTCAGGGCCGCCCAGCCGATGAACACCGAGCCGAGCACACCGATCAGCACCAGCGAGAGCAGGGTGCCGAGGACGGCCACCGACGTACGGGCCGACAGGCCGTGGCACATGTAGAGCGCGATCAGCATGATGGCGCTCGCCCCGACCACCGCCACGACGAGCGGATTCGCGCCCTCCAGGATGGCGGGCAGGATGAAGAACGTCAGGATGAGGAAACTGACGGCCAACGCGATCAGCGCCATGAGGCCACGCATCCGGCCCACCACCACGACGGCCAGCGCGAAGATCCCGGCGAGCAGCGCCATCGGGAACCTCCGGTTCACGTCGGTGACCGAGTACTGCAGATCCTTGGGCGCCGAGGGCTCGTACGCGACGACGACCTTCTCGCCCTGGTGCAACTGTCGTGACTGGTCGGGCTGGACGATCTCCGTGAAGGTACGGCCCTTGTCCTTGCCGCTGTCCACCCGGATCGTCGCCTTCTTGCACTCGCCCGTCGCCTGCTGCCGGCCGGAGGAACCCGCGGCGGTGGAGGCGTCGCCGGCCTGGGTGCCCCCCGAGGCGTTCACCGACTTGCAGTCCACCTGGACGATCTCGGTGACCGTCGCTTGCTGGCTCTGCCGGTCGAAGCCGACACCCGTGCGCTCGTGCGACGGGGCGCCGCCGGGCCAGAGCACCACGAGGCCCACGACGACCGCCGCGGCGAAGGGAATCAGTACGGCCGCGATGACCTTGCGCAGATGCTTGGAGACGGGCGCGGCGGGGCCATGACTGTGACTGTGCGAGTGCCCCGTCCCCGGAAGGGTGCCCGGCCCCTGCTCGTGCCCGTCACCCGGTCCGTGCCCGCTCCCTGGACCGTTGCCACCATCCGACCCGTGCCCGTGCCCGTGCCCTTGCCCGTTGCCGTGCCCGCGGCCGTTTCCTGAGCCATGGCCGTCGCCGGGGCCGGAGCCACGGCGCGGCTCGGACGGCGGGAACGGGGGCTGCTGCATCGTGGTCACCGACCGATCATCGCAAGAACGGCGAGGGCCCTCTGTTCACCGCGCCAGATATGACGCTAGCGTGGAGGCACCTTTGCACACGCGGGAGCTCGGAGCACCGGGCTGAGAGGGCGCTGACCTCCGTCCCAGCGATGTTTCACATGAAACATCGGCAGACGGAAGCCGCTGCGTCGACCGCTGAACCTGTTACCGGGTAATGCCGGCGTAGGGAGTAGGTCTCATGACCAACAAGGACGTACGCACGCTTGCCTCCAGCCAGACGGACGGGCCGTCGGCCACGTCCCCGGGTGGACAGCCCCAGGGGGCCGGGCAGTCCATCGGGTGGCACAAGGCATACGTCGGGGGTTCGCGCCCCGACCTGCGGGTGCCGGTCCGTCAGGTGCACCTCACCAACGGGCAGTCCGTCTCGCTGTACGACACCTCCGGCCCGTACACCGATCCGACCGTCGACACGGACGTGCGCAGGGGACTCGCTCCGCTGCGTGAGCACTGGATCGTCGCTCGGGGCGACACCGAGGAGTACGCGGGCCGTCCGGTCCGCCCCGAGGACGACGGGATCAAGCACACCTCACCGCGCGGGGGCCTCCGCAACCTTGACGCGGTCTTCCCGGGCCGGCCGCGCCAGCCGCGCCGGGGCCGCCCCGGAGAGGCGGTCACCCAGCTCGGGTACGCCCGCCGCGGCGAGATCACACCCGAGATGGAGTTCGTGGCGGTCCGCGAGAACGTCGACCCCGAGGTCGTCCGCGAGGAGATCGCCGCGGGCCGCGCGGTGCTGCCCGCGAACGTCAACCACCCGGAGATCGAGCCGATGATCATCGGTAAGCGGTTCCTGGTGAAGGTCAACGCCAACATCGGCAACTCCGCGGTGACCTCCTCGATCGAGGAGGAGGTCGAGAAGATGACCTGGGCGACCCGCTGGGGCGCCGACACGGTCATGGACCTGTCCACCGGCCGCAACATCCACACCGCGCGGGAATGGGTGCTGCGCAACTCCCCCGTCCCCATCGGCACGGTGCCCCTCTACCAGGCGCTGGAGAAGGTCGACGGCCGTGCCGAGGAACTGACCTGGGAGATCTACAAGGACACGGTCATCGAACAGGCCGAGCAGGGCGTGGACTACATGACGGTCCACGCGGGCGTGCGTCTGCCGTACGTACCGCTCACCGCGAACCGCAAGACCGGCGTCGTCTCGCGCGGCGGCTCGATCATGGCGGCCTGGTGCCTGGCACACCACAGGGAGTCGTTCCTCTACGAGAACTTCGAGGAACTCTGCGAGATCCTCGCCGCGTACGACGTCACGTACTCGCTCGGCGACGGGTTGCGGCCCGGTTCGATCGCGGACGCCAACGACGCTGCGCAGTTCGCCGAGTTGAGGACGCTCGGGGAACTCAACACGATCGCGAAGCGTTTCCATGTACAGACGATGATCGAGGGCCCGGGACATGTCCCGATGCACAAGATCAAGGAGAACATCGACCTTCAGCAGGAGATCTGCGATGAAGCTCCGTTCTATACGCTCGGCCCGCTGACGACGGACGTCGCGCCGGCGTACGACCACATCACCTCCGGCATCGGTGCCGCGATGATCGCCTGGTGGGGCACGGCCATGCTCTGCTACGTCACGCCCAAGGAGCACCTGGGTCTGCCCAACCGTGACGACGTCAAGACCGGCGTCATCACCTACAAGATCGCCGCGCACGCGGCGGACCTCGCCAAGGGACACCCGGGCGCGCAGGAATGGGACGACGCGCTGTCCGACGCCCGCTTCGAGTTCCGCTGGGAGGACCAGTTCAACCTGGCCCTCGACCCCGACACGGCCCGCGAGTTCCACGACGAGACGCTGCCGGCCGAGCCCGCCAAGACGGCGCACTTCTGCTCCATGTGCGGCCCGAAGTTCTGCAGCATGAAGATCAGCCAGAGCATCGCGGAGCAGTTCGGTGGTTCCGCGGCCGAGGGGGCTTCGCCCGAGGAGATCGCTGAGGGGATGCTCCAGAAGTCGAAGGAGTTCGCGGCGAGCGGGAACCGGGTGTACCTGCCGCTGGCGGACTGACGCCCCGGACGTTCCGGCGAAGTGGTGCTCAGGGTCCGCACACCCTGAGCACCGACCTCCTCGAAGACCGCGGAGGAGCGCGGAGGGAACGGCACCACCCCGTCGGGCCGGAATGTCAGGGGAGTTCGCCTCTGCGGACGGCCGGTTCGGTCGGCAGACTGGGTCCATGACATCCATGAGCAAGGGCGCCAACCTCCCGGTGGCCGTCGGGGCCGCACGGGCCGTGCTCGGCTGGACGGGAGGACCGGGCGCGCCGGACGCGGATGCCTCGGCGCTGCTGCTCGGTGCGGACGGCCGGGTGCGGGACGACGGGGACTTCGTCTTCTACAACCAGCCACGGCACGTCTCGGGTGCCGTCCGCCACCTGGGGAAGCGGCAGGACGCCGGTGTCACGACAGACACGGTCGAGGTGGACCTGCGCTCACTGGAACCGGAGATCGAGCGGGTCGTGCTGGGTGCCTCGGCGGACGGCGGCACCTTCGGCCAGCTGTCCGGGCTGACACTGCGGCTGCTCGACGCCGGGACACAGCGGGAGTTCGCGCGCTTCGAGATGGAGGCCACGACGGAGACGGCGTTCCTCGGCGGCGAGTTGTATCTCCGCGGCGGACAGTGGAAGTTCCGGGCGATCGGACAGGGGTACGCGTCCGGGCTCGCGGGACTCGCCACCGACTTCGGCATCAGCGTGGATGAGGAGCCCGGCCTCCCCACCCCGGCGCCGGTCGTGCCGCCCGTGGTCCCGCCCGCCGCGCCGGCCCCTCCACCCGCTCAAGCTCACCCGGCACCCCGGACTCCCCCGGCGTCCCGGATTCCCCCGGCTCCCCCGGCACCTCCGACGTCCCCGGCTCCCCTGACTCCCCCAGCACCCCCGACCTCCGCGTCGCGTCCGGGCAAGGGCGAGGAGCGGCTGCCCGTGGACATGCGCAAGCGGCTCTCCCTGCGCAAGGAGCAGGTGGCGGTCAGCCTGCGGAAGCACGGGGCGGAGGGTGTCACGGCGCGTGTGGTGTTGATCCTGGATGCCTCCGGTTCCATGTCCTTCCTGTACGCGAAGGGCGTCGTGGCCGACGTGGTGGAGCGGATGGCCGCCGTGGCCGCGCAGTTGGACGACGACGGTGCGATGCAGGCGTGGACGTTCGCCTCGCACGCGGCCCGGCTGCCGGATCTGACCCTCGGCGAGTTGCCCGAGTGGCTCGAGCTTCACGTCCGGGTCGGTGAGCTGAGCCTGTTCCGGCGGAGCAAGAAGCCGCGGAAGGGGCTGCTGCCGGGGCAGGTGGACATGCGGACGGTCGGCATCCAGAACGAGGAGCAGAAGGCGATCGCCGAGGTGCGTACGTATGTCAGGGAGCATCCGGCGGCCGATCCCACCCTGGTCCTGTTCTTCTCCGACGGTGGCGTCTATCGCAACAACGAGATCGAGCGGGAACTGCGGGAGGCGGTGGAGGAGCCGATCTTCTGGCAGTTCGTGGGACTGGGCCGGTCCGACTACGGCGTGCTGGAGCGGTTCGACGCCCTTCCGGGCCGACGCGTCGACAATGTCGGCTTCTTCGCCGTGGACGACATCGGCGGCGTTCCGGACCCGGAGCTGTACGACCGGCTGCTCTCCGAGTTTCCCGCCTGGATCACGGCGGCCCGGCGGCAGGGCATCCTCTGATCCCGTCCGCCGCGCCGCCAGCCCGTGCGCGGGCATGCCGAGCTCCGATCGGGGCCCGCGCCGCGGCGGCGCGGGCCCGTTTCGTCCGTCACCCCCGGTGTCGGCCGCCGGGGATCACTCCGGCTGGTGCTCGGGCCCCCCGAAGTCCGGGCTTGTGAAGTCCGGGCTGCTGAAGCTCGGGCGCGGGCCGGCCGCGGGCCCACCGTCGGGGCTGCTGAACCCCGGCCGGTTGTAGCCGAGATGCGGCATGCGGCCGGTGGTGGGCGTCGGTGACGGCCGGTCCAGTGCCGCCGCGCCGGGATCGGCGAGGGCGTGCCGGAGGAACGGCATGATGCCGCGCTCCAGCAGGGCATCTCGCCAGGCTTCCCTGGCCCGGTCGACCTCCTCGTCGAGCTCGCCGCGCGCTCCTGCCTGGAGCGAGGACGAGCCGTTGCGCAGTGCGGTCAGCAGCAGTCCGACCGCGGCGACCAATATCGCGGCCGCCGTGACCGCGCCGAAGACCCACCCGGTGGTCAGGAGAGTCTGCGCGAACGTCTGTTCGGGATCGAGCACCTTCAACAGGTAGCCGACGAGCAGGAAGATCACCGCGGCTGTTCCGGCGAGAACGGGAGCGAGCACCGCGACGACCGCGATGGCTCCGGCTCCGGCGGTCTCGGTGACCTCCCCCATGGTGGTGGCGAGCCCCACCGCGCCGGCGCCCGGCTCCGCGGAGCCGATCTCCTCGCTGACGGCTGGGGTGGACGGCGCCGGATGGCGCAGTTCCTCGCGGACCTTCACGTAGTGCGCGTACTCGGTCGTCGCGGCCGCCGTGATGAGTGCGGTGGCGTTGAGCGCCATGGTGCGCAGTTGCTCGGGGTTGAGCCGCCGGCCGACAGCGGCGAGTTCCGGGTGGTGTGGGGCGGAGCGCAGCGCCTCATTGAGGATCCGCTCGTACTCCTGGCGGTCCTCACTCAGCAGGTGCTGCGGAACGCTGTTCATCTGCATCCCCCGATGCTCCGTAGGGCTGATGGCTCGCACGCTGACGAGCCGTTGGGCAGAAACGGAGGGGAGCCTGCTACGGATAAGCCGATGGTAGAGCGGTGACGGCACGCGGTGACAGGGGGTTTCAAGAAATTGCCCCCTGGCCGGCGTGGTCCTTCGTGGTGGACGCCTGCCCGGTGAGCGCTCAGCCACCCAGGGGCAGTTGCCGGACCAGCAGTTTTCCGGCCATGGTCACCCCGCCGTCCATCGCGATGGCCAGTCCGTCGGCGTAAAGATGCGGTTCCTCGACCACGGGGCTCGGGTTGTCCTCGCCCTCCTCCGAGCCGACCTCGCCCAGCAGGTACGGAATGGGGCTGTGCCCGTGGACGATCCGGGTGCCGCCGTAGGTGTCCAGCAGGGAGAGCACCGCCTCGGCGCCCCCGTCGTCGCGGAAGGCGAAGCGCCTGGTCAGCTTCCGGAAGAGGTCCCAGCACTCGTCGGCGTCGTTGCGGGTGAGGGTTTCGCGGATGGTGTCGTTGACCGCTTCGATGGAGTCGCCGTAGTCGAGATAGGCGGTGGTGTCGGAGTGCATCAGGAGGTGGCCGTCGACCTCCTCCATGGCGTCGAGGCGGGCCATCCACTGCAGGTGGTGGTCCTGGAGACGGTCCATGTCGGTCTTCTGGCCGCCGTTGAGCAGCCAGGCGGCCTGGAAGGTGGCCGTGCCCGCGCCGGAGTTCACCGGCGTGTCGCCGAACCGCTTGGCGCCGAGCAGCAGCAGCTCGTGGTTGCCCATCAGCGCCTTGCAGTAGCCGCCGACCGCGGCTGCCTCGGCGGACAGCCGCATCACGAGGTCGATCACACCGATGCCGTCCGGGCCGCGGTCGGTGAAGTCGCCGAGGAACCACAGGCGGGCGGTGCCGGCGGACCAGTTGCCCGCGGCGTCGACGAGGTTCTGCTCCTGGAGCGCGGCGACCAGCTGGTCGAGGTAGCCGTGTACATCGCCGACGACGTACAGCGGACCCGGGCCCTCGGCCGGCTGCGGGGCCGGCTCGGCCTCGGGGCCGACGGCGACCTGAACCGTGTCACCCCGGTTGATGACGGGCAGGTCGCGCTGTGTCGGCGTATAGCCGTCGGGCTCCTCGGAGAGCCGGTCTACCGCGCCGAGGGGCTCGCCCGGAGGCGTGCTCGGCACGTACGGACCGGTCTCGTTGACGTACGCGGGCACCCGAAAGTCGCGCAACGTCTCCGTCCGCAGCACCTCGGGTCCCTGACCGGCCCCCTGAGTCATCGACCCCTCCACCACCATCGCGCCGCATCTGCACCGGATCGGACTGCCTGGTCGCAGCGGCCCGCGGTGTCGTGGGCCCATCATAGGAATGCGGATCGCGCCATGTGATGACCCAGGGGTGGTGAATCGGAGCAGGAGCCCTGTTCGCCACGGTTTTCGCCCGAATTGGGCAGGGCTTTCGCAGGTGGACGCCCCCGTGGCGCGCCCACCGGACGTCAACCCCGGCGGACGCCGTGTGACCCCCAAGCGCCGACGCCCGGGTCGACTTCTCGCGCCGGCGCCGGGTTCACCCCTGTTCGGGCGACCGGGGTGGGCTGACCGTCGTGCGGGGCGAGCGCCGCTCGGAGGAGGTCCGCACGATCAACTCCGTCGGTATCACCTGCTCGACCGGTTGGTCCGAGTCGACCCCTTCGATGGCGTCGATGAGCAGCTGGACCACGGCGGTGCCGATCCGGCGCGGTTTGAGCGAGAGCGTGGTGATGGGCGGTTCGGTGCTGGCGTAGACGGTGGACTCGCTGCAGCAGACCAGCAGCAGGTCGTCCGGTACACGCAGGCCGTAGCGGCGGGCCGCGGCGAGCAGGTCGGTGCCGTTCGGGTCGAAGAGGCCGTAGACGGCGTCGGGCCGGTCGGGTCGGGCCAGTAGGCGGTCCGCCGCGACCGCCCCCGCACAGGGGTCGTGGGCCGGGTAGGCCTCGTACACCGGATCCTGTCCGACCCGCTCGCACCAGCGCAGATAGGCGGTGGTGGAGAGGTGGGTGTAGGTGTCCGTGGAGGTGCCGGTCAGGAGGCCGATCCGGCGGGCGCCGGCGTCCGCGAGATGGTCGAGGATGCCGAGGACCGCGGCCTCGTGGTCGTTGTCCACCCAGGCGGTGACCGGGAGCGTGCCCGCCGGGCGGCCGTCGGAGACGACCGGTAAGCCCTGGCGGACGAGCTCGCTGACGACCGGGTCCTGGTCGGAGGGGTCGATGACGACGGTTCCGTCCAGGGCGACGTTCGACCACACGTCGTGGCGCGAGGTCGCCGGGAGGATGACGAGGGCGTAGCCCCGGGCGAGTGCGGCCGAGGTGGCGGCTCTGGCCATCTCCGCGAAGTACGCGAACTCCGTGAAGGTGAAAGGTTCATCCCCGTATGTCGTCACAGTCAGGCCGATGAGCCCCGACTTTCCGGTACGGAGGGTTCGAGCCGCTGCCGATGGGCGATATCCCAGTCGGTCGGCGACTTCGCGGACGTGGCGTCGGGTGGCGTCCGGGAGCCGGCCCTTGCCGTTGAGGGCGTCGGACACGGTCGTGATGGAGACCCCTGCGGCCGCGGCCACGTCTCTGATACCCGCCCGGCCCGGTCGACCGCCTCGGCGGGTGGTCTCCGCCCGGCTCACCTGGTGCTTCCCTGCTGCTGTCATGGCGAGCCGATAGTAGGGCTCATGCGGTGGGGTAGTGCGGACGCATATGCACGCGTTGACAGGCACGTTTCTGCATGATCAAAACGGTTCAAGTGCCTTGGAAACAAAGGAAGTTGAACGATACAATGGCAGTACGTGACTTGTCGGCGCGCATGGGCCTGCCAAGTCGGCCATGTCTCGAAGAGGTCTCAACTCACCTTCACGGGTGATGCGCGCCACGGCGTGAGCCACCGGCGCATGGGGTTCTGGATGGCGCGCCCCCCAATTCGTACGCCTTCGTACGAAGATGACCGCCGGTTCCGTGTGACGCTCGTCGCACACCGTGTGGTGCGCACATCGGGGCATCTCGGAGTGGTCGTCGGGGCATACGGCGATGATCGCCGGGGTGCACGTGTCCGGCCGCCGGCCGTGTGAGGTCGTACGCGGTTGTCCACAGCCCATTCGCAGCGGCGCCGAATCCTCATAAGGTGAGAAGTATTGGTAGCCGGTGGTGGTCATGAGCCAGCGGTGGTCGCGAGGAGGACTGCGGTGAGCGAGACGAGCCCCAAGCTGCGTGCCGAGCTGGAGGGTATCCCCACCTACAAGCCCGGCAAGCCTGCCGCGGCCGGCGCGGTGGCGTACAAGCTGTCCTCGAACGAGAACCCCTATCCGCCCCTGCCCGGCGTCATCGAGAGCGTGACCGCGGCGGCGGCCTCGTTCAACCGCTACCCCGACATGGCGTGCACGGGCCTGATGAACGAGCTGTCGGAGCGCTTCGCGGTCCCGCTCGCGCACCTGGCCACCGGCACCGGATCGGTCGGGGTCGCCCAGCAGTTGCTGCAGGCCACCAGCGGTCCCGGCGACGAGGTCATCTACGCCTGGCGGTCTTTCGAGGCGTACCCGATCATCACGCAGGTCAGCGGAGCCACCTCGGTGCCTGTGCCGCTGACCCCGGACGAGGTGCACGACCTGGACGCCATGGCCGACGCGATCACCGACAGGACCCGGCTGATCTTCGTCTGCAACCCGAACAACCCGACCGGCACCGTGGTGCGCCGGGCCGAGCTGGAGCGGTTCCTCGACCGGGTGCCCAGCGATGTGCTGGTGGTCCTGGACGAGGCCTACCGCGAGTTCATCCGTGACGCCGAGGTGCCGGACGGTGTGGCGATCTACCGTGACCGGCCCAATGTCTGTGTGCTGCGCACCTTCTCCAAGGCGTACGGGCTGGCGGGCCTGCGGGTCGGCTTCGCGATCGCCCATGAGCCGGTGGCGGCGGCGCTGCGCAAGACGGCCGTGCCCTTCGGCGTGAGCCAGCTCGCCCAGGACGCGGCGGTCGCCTCGCTGCGCGCCGAGGACGAGCTGCTCGGCCGGGTCGGCTCGCTGGTGGGCGAGCGTGCCCGGGTGGTCGAGACGCTCCGGGGCCAGGGCTGGACGGTGCCCGAGACCCAGGCCAACTTCGTCTGGCTCAGGCTGGGGGAGCGCACGCTCGACTTCGCGGCCGTCTGCGAGCAGGCCGGAGTCGTCGTGCGGCCCTTCGCCGGCGAAGGAGTGCGCGTGACGATCGGCGAGACCGAGGCCAACGACATCTTCCTGAAGGTGACCGAGGGCTTCCACAAGGAGCTCTAGTCCTTTCCGATCAAGCCTCCGACCGGCCCCTGTACGCGGGGAGCCGGTCGGTCCGCTTTTAGGGACCCCCCCACCTGTCTCGGCTCGAACAGCCATGCGTCATAATTGCTTGTGAATGTGAACGCGTTCACAAGCGTGTCCCGGTTGCCCCGTGATGTGTGCGACAGAAGGGGCAAACTGCCGCTTCAGTAAGGCGGCGTAAGGAGACTGACGACGTGGAATTGGCTCTGGCGCCGGAGACTCTGGCGCGATGGCAGTTCGGCATCACCACCGTCTACCACTTCCTCTTCGTCCCTCTGACGATCTCGCTCGCCGCTCTCACGGCGATCCTGGAGACCGCCTGGGTGCGGACGGGCAAGGAGCACTACCTCAGGGCGACCAAGTTCTGGGGCAAGCTGTTCCTGATCAATATCGCCATGGGTGTCGTCACCGGCATCGTGCAGGAGTTCCAGTTCGGTATGAACTGGTCGGACTACTCGCGCTTCGTCGGTGACGTCTTCGGTGCCCCGCTCGCCTTCGAGGCCCTGATCGCCTTCTTCTTCGAGTCCACCTTCATCGGGCTGTGGATCTTCGGCTGGGACAAGCTGCCGAAGAAGATCCACCTCGCCTGCATCTGGATGGTCTCCATAGGCACCGTCCTGTCGGCGTACTTCATCATGGCCGCCAACTCCTTCATGCAGCACCCGGTCGGCTACCGGCTCGTGAAGAAGGCGGACGGTTCGATGAGGGCCGAGCTCACGGACTTTCCCAAGGTGCTCTTCCAGGAGACGGCGCTCGTCAACTTCTGGCACGTCATCAGCGCCTCCATCCTGGTCGGCGGCGCCTTCATGACCGGCATCGCGGTCTTCCACCTCCGCAAGAAGCGGCACATCCGCACCATGCGGATGTCGCTGCGGCTCGGTCTGGTCACCGCTCTCGTCGGCACGCTCCTCACCGTCGTCAGCGCCGACACCCTCGGCAAGGTGATGTACGAGCAGCAGCCGATGAAGATGTCGGCCGCCGAAGCCCTCTGGGACTCGCAGCAGCCCGCGCCCTTCTCCCTCTTCGCGTACGGCGATGTCGCCGAGGGCCACAACACGGTCGCCATCGAGATACCGGGGGTCCTCTCCTTCCTCGCGAAGAACGACCTCAACGCCAAGATCCCCGGCATCAACGACATCAACAAGGCCGAGCAGGAGAAGTTCGGACCCGGCGACTACCGCCCCAACATCCCCACCGCCTACTGGGCGTACCGCTGGATGATCGGCTTCGGAGGGGTCTCGATGGCCCTGTGCACGGCCGGCCTCTGGCTGACCAGGCGGAAGCTCTGGCTGGCGCCGGAACACCGCACCGGCGACGAGGAGGTGCCGAAGCTCATGCTCACCAAGGACATGGAGCTGACACCGAGGCTGGGCGTCTGGTGGTGGCGGCTGTCCCAGTGGACGCTGATCTTCCCGCTCATCGGTATCTCCTGGGGCTGGATCTTCACCGAGACGGGGCGTCAGCCCTGGGTGGTCTACGGCCTGCTGAGGACCAGGGACGCGGTCTCACCAGGAGTCTCCCAGGGCGAGGTGCTGACCTCGCTGATCGTGTTCACCCTCATCTACGCGGTTCTCGCCGTCATCGAGGTGAAGCTGATGCTCAAGTACGTCAGGCAGGGGCCGCCCGAGCTCACCGAGGCCGATCTCAACCCGCCCACCAGAATCGGCGGCGACTCCCATGACGCCGACAAGCCGATGGCCTTCTCCTACTAGGGCCCAGGGAGCTGCTGAGTCATGGAACTTCACGACGTCTGGTTCGTCCTCATCGCGGTCCTGTGGACCGGCTACTTCTTCCTGGAGGGCTTCGACTTCGGGGTCGGCATCCTCACCGGACTGCTGGCCCGCGACCGCGCCGAGAAGCGGGTCCTCATCAACACCATCGGCCCTGTCTGGGACGGCAACGAGGTGTGGCTGCTCTCCGCGGGCGGCGCGACCTTCGCCGCCTTCCCGGAGTGGTACGCCACTCTCTTCTCCGGCTTCTATCTGCCGCTGCTGCTCATCCTGGTCTGCCTGATCGTGCGCGGTGTCGCCTTCGAGTACCGCGCGAAGCGGCCCGAGGAGAACTGGCAGCGCAACTGGGAGACGGCGATCTTCTGGACCTCGCTGATCCCCGCGTTCCTGTGGGGCGTGGCCTTCGGCAACATCGTGCACGGAGTGAAGATCGACAAGAGCTTCGAGTACGTGGGTGGTCTCGGTGACCTGCTCAACCCCTACGCGATCCTCGGTGGCCTCGTCACCCTGACACTGTTCACCTTCCACGGGACCGTGTTCGTCGGGCTCAAGACCGTGGGGGACATCCGGGAGCGGGCGCGCGGGCTCTCGCTCCAGGTCGGTCTGGTCACCGCGGTGCTGGCGCTCGTCTTCCTGGGCTGGACCCAGGTGGACAACGGCGACGGAAAGTCCCTGGCCGCGATGATCGTGGCCGTGGTCGCTCTGGTTGCCGCCCTGGTGGCGGCGCGCGCGGGACGTGAGGGCTGGGCGTTCGCCCTGTCGGGGCTCACCATCGTGGCCGCTGTCGCGATGCTCTTCCTGACGCTCTTCCCGAACGTCATGCCGTCCTCGCTCAATGAGGACTGGAGCCTGACGGTCACGAACGCCTCGTCGAGTCCGTACACGCTGAAGATCATGACCTGGTGCGCCGGGATCGCCACGCCGATCGTCCTGCTCTACCAGGGCTGGACCTACTGGGTGTTCCGCAAGCGGATCGGTACGCATCACCTCGCTGCGGATATCGCCCACTGAATCCGACGTAACGGCATGTTTCACGTGAAACATGCCGGATGAGCCAAGGGTGTGTTTCACGTGAAACCAATCGACCCGCGTCTGCTGCGGTACGCCCGCGCCACCCGCGTCTTCCTGGTGACGGTCGTGGGGCTGGGCGCGGTCGGCGCGATGCTGGTCATTGCCCAGGCGATGCTCATTGCCGAAGTCGTGGTCGGCGCCTTCCAGCACGGTCACTCGGCTCCGGAGCTTCGTACCCCCCTGCTCCTGCTGGTCGCGGTCGCCGTAGGGCGGGCTCTCGTCGCATGGCTCACCGAACTCGCCGCGCACCGGGCAAGCGCGGCGGTCAAATCGGAACTGCGGGGGCGGTTGCTGGAGCGGGCCGCCGCGCTCGGTCCCGGATGGCTGGGCGGACAGCGCACCGGGTCGCTGGTCGCCCTCGCCACGAGGGGGGTGGACGCGCTCGACGACTACTTCTCGCGCTACCTCCCGCAGTTGGGCCTCGCGATCGTGGTGCCCGTGGCGGTCCTCGCGCGGATCGTCACCGAGGACTGGGTGTCGGCGGCGATCATCGTCGTCACCCTTCCGCTCATCCCTCTCTTCATGGCTTTGATCGGATGGGCCACGAGGTCCCGGATGGACCGTCAGTGGCGGCTGCTGTCGCGGCTTTCGGGTCACTTCCTGGATGTGGTCGCCGGACTGCCCACGCTCAAGGTCTTCGGCAGGGCCAAGGCCCAGGCCGAGTCGATCCGGCGGATCACCGGCGAGTACCGCCAGGCGACCATGCGGACCCTGCAGATCGCCTTCCTGTCCTCCTTCGCGCTGGAACTGCTCGCCACGATCTCGGTCGCGCTGGTCGCCGTGACGATCGGGATGCGGCTCGTCCACGGCGACATGGATCTGTACCTGGGGATCGTCATCCTCGTCCTCGCGCCCGAGGCCTACCTGCCGCTGCGGCAGGTAGGGGCGCAGTACCACGCCGCCGCCGAGGGACTCGCCGCGGCCGAGGAGATCTTCTCGGTGCTGGAGACACCGTTGCCGACCCGCGGCTCGCTTCTCGTGCCGGAAGGCGAGATCAGCTTCGACGCGGTGACGGTCCGCTATCCGGGGCGCTCCGGGGATGCGGTCTCCCACGTCTCCTTCGCGGTCGCGCAGGGCGAGACGGTGGCACTCGTCGGACCGAGCGGCGCGGGCAAATCGACCCTGCTCGACGTCCTGCTCGGATTCGTGGAGCCCACCGCGGGCCGGGTGCGGGTCGGGGGAGCCGATCTCGCTGGAAGCGACGTGGAGGAGTGGCGCTCCCGGGTGGCCTGGGTGCCGCAGCGTCCGCACCTCTTCGCGGGCTCGATCGCGGAGAACGTACGGCTGGCACGTCCCGACGCCGACGACGCGGCGGTACGGCGGGCGCTGGCCGACGCGGGGGCGCTGGAGTTCGTGGACGCGCTGCCCGACGGTGCCCGCACGGTCCTCGGCGAGGACGGCAGCGGCCTCTCCGCCGGGCAGCGCCAACGCCTCGCTCTGGCGCGGGCGTTCCTCGCGGACCGGCCGGTGCTGCTGCTCGACGAGCCGACGGCCTCGCTCGACGGCACGACGGAGGCGGAGGTCGTGGCGGCGGTGCGCAGGCTTGCCGTCGGGCGGACGGTCCTGCTGGTCGTGCACCGGCCCGCGCTGCTGGGGGTGGCGGACCGGGTGGTGCGGCTGGAGCCCGGGGCCCCCACCACGGCGTCGCGTCCCGCGCACGGCGAGACCACGACGCGGCCCGGGCCGGTCGAGCCGGAGGGTGTGCCCGCGGCCGACGCGGAGGAGGTCCTCGGGGTCTCCAGCGGGCGCGATGATGTCCTCGCCCGGGTCCGTGCCACGGCCGGTCCCCGCGGCGGTCGTTTCGCGCTCGCGCTCCTGCTCGGCAGTCTCGCGCTCGCCAGCGCCGTCGGCCTGATGGCCACCTCGGGATGGCTCATCTCGCGGGCGTCCCAGCAGCCGCCGGTCATGTATCTGATGCTGGCGGTGACCGCCACGCGGGCGTTCGGGATCGGCCGGGCGGTCTTCCGTTACGCCGAGCGGCTCGTGTCGCACGACGCCGTGCTGCGGATGCTGGCCGACACCCGCGTCGCCGTCTACCGGCGCCTGGAGCGTCTCGCGCCGGCGGGGCTGCGCACGACCCGGCGCGGGGATCTGCTCTCGCGGCTCGTCGCCGACGTCGACACGCTGCAGGACTACTGGCTGCGGTGGCTGCTGCCCGCGGGGGCCGCGGTCCTGGTGTCCGCGGCCTCCGTGGGCTTCACCGCCTGGCTGCTGCCCGAGGCCGGAGCCGCCCTCGCGGCCGGGCTGCTGGCGGCCGGGGTCGGCGTGCCGCTCGTGACCGGGGCTGTCGCGCGCCGCGCGCAACGGCGGCTGGCCCCCGCCCGTGGCGTCCTGGCGACCCGCGTCACCGATCTCCTCACGGGCACGGCCGAGTTGACGGTCGCGGGCGCGCTGGCCGCCCGTACCGCCGAGGCCCGGCGCGCCGACACCGTGCTGACCCGCATCGCCTCGCGGTCCGCCACCGCGACCGCGCTCGGTGACGGGCTCGCCGCACTGGCGACCGGCCTGACCGTCGCCACGACCGCCCTCGTGGGGGCCCAGGCGGTCGCGAGCGGACGACTGAGCGGCGTGGCGATGGCCGTCGTCGTCCTTGTCCCGCTGGCCGCGTTCGAGGCCGTTCTGGGGCTGCCGCTCGCCGTCCAGCACCGGCAGCGGGTGCGGGAGAGCGCGGGCCGCGTGTACGAGATCCTGGACGCCCCCGACCCCGTACGCGAACCTGAGCAGCCGCGGCCGGCGCCGGTCTCGCCCTTCCCACTGCGGGTGCGCGGGCTCGCGGCCCGTCACCCCGGACAGGACCGGGACGCACTGGCCGGTCTCGACCTGACCCTCGAACGGGGCCGCAGGATCGCCGTCGTGGGCCCCTCCGGCTCCGGCAAGACCACGCTGGCACAGGTGCTGCTGCGCTTCCTGGACGCGGATGCGGGGACGTACACGCTGGACGGCACCGACGCGTACGGCATGGACGGGGACGACGTACGCCGTCTGGTCGGGCTCTGCGCCCAGGACGCGCACCTCTTCGACAGCAGCGTGCGGGAGAACCTGCTGCTGGCCAGAAGGAACGCCACGGAGACCGAACTGCGCGACGCGCTCGCCCGAGCCCGGCTCCTCGAGTGGACGGACGATCTGCCCGACGGACTCGACACACTGATCGGCGAGCACGGAGCGCGGCTGTCCGGCGGTCAGCGCCAGCGTCTGGCGCTCGCCCGAGCGCTGCTCGCCGACTTCCCCGTCCTCGTTCTGGACGAGCCCGCGGAACATCTGGACCTGCCGACGGCCGACGCGCTCACCGCGGACCTGCTGGCCGCGACGGAGGGCCGTACGACGCTGCTGATCACTCACCGGCTGGCCGGGCTGGAAGCGGTGGACGAGGTGATCGTGCTGGCACGGGGCCGGGTGGCGCAGCGGGGTGCGTATGCCGAGTTGTCCGTGGTGGAGGGTCCGCTGCGGGAGATGGTGGAGCGGGAGGCGGCGGGGGATCTGCTCGCCGGAGCGGCGGCGAGCGGAAGCGCGTCCGGCGCCGGGCCCCTGGGTGTCCGCGATGCCGTGGGTTCCGTATCCGACTTTCGGTAGCAAAAGCGACTCACTACGCTCAAGGCATGGCAGTCGCTTCCGAGGCTTCCACCTCGCCCGACCCGGACGGTGGTCCGGACGTACCGCGCCTGCTGGACGCGATGCGGGCGGTCGGGGCGGAGCTGGAGCTGCACGCGACGCTGGACCGGATCTGTGAGACCGCGGCAGCGCTGACGGACGCGCGCTATGCGGCGATCGGGGTCGTCGAGGACGACGGCGAAGGGCTCGTGGACTTCGCGCACCACGGGATCGACGCGGAGACCGCCCAGCGGATCGGGCGTCTGCCCGACGGGCACAGGGGGCTGCTCGGGGCGCTCATCCACGATCCGGGACCGCTGCGGCTCACGCACCTGGACGAGGACGGCCGCTCGTGCGGCTTCCCCGATCACCATCCGCCGATGCGCAGCTTCCTCGGGGTTCCGATCCGCGTGCGGGGCGAGATCTTCGGGAACCTCTATCTGGCGGAGAAACGTGACGGTGGCCCGTTCGGCGACCACGATCTCGACATGGTCCGGGTGCTGGCCGCGGAGGCGGGCATCGCGATCGGCAACGCCCGGCTGTACGAGGCGGCCCAGCAGCGCGAGCGCTGGATCGACGGTTCGGTGGCCGTGACCACGGCTCTGCTGGCGGGCGGCGACGCCGAGGACGCGCTCCAGGTCGTCGCCGAGCAGGCGCGTCGGCTCTCCCGCGCGGCGGCCGGGATCGTGCTGCTGCCCGCCGACGCGGGCGGCCTGGAGATTACCGCGGTCGCGAGGGACCGCCCGTCCCAGGCGCTCGGTTTCGTCATCCCCCCGGAGAGCGAGCTGGTCGCCGAACTCCTCGGCGGGAACGCCGTGTTCCTCGCCGACGCGGCGACCGATCCGCGCATCGTCACCGATTTCGTCCGCGAGTACGGTCCGACGATGATGCTCCCCCTGCAGAGCGAGAGCCGCCTGCTGGGGGCCCTCGTCACTCCCCGGGAACGGGGTGCCCGCCCGTTCACCGAGGCCGAGCACACCCTGGCCGCGCAGTTCGCCTCGCAGGCGGCGCTCGCCCTGATCATGGCCGAGGCGCAGCGGGACCGGGAGCGGCTCGCGGTCTACGAGGACCGCGACCGGATCGCCCGCGACCTGCACGATCTCGTCATCCAACGGCTGTTCGCGACCGGGATGATGCTGGAGAGCGCCCAGCGGTGCTCGGACGTGCCCGAGGTGCGGGAGGGCGTCGGCAAGGCGGTCGACGAGCTCGACGTCACCATCCAGGAGATCCGCACCGCCATCTTCGCGCTGCAACAGGGCCCCGCCGAGGCCCCGTCCGGACTGCGTACCCGCGTACTGCGCGAGATCAACATGGCCGCCGTGCCCCTGGGCTTCAAGCCCGTTCACCATTTCGTCGGGCCCGTCGACACGGCCGTCGGCGAATTGACCGCCAGGAATCTCATCGCCGCTCTGCGCGAGGCCCTCTCCAACGCGTTCCGGCATTCCGGGGCCTCCCGCATCGATGTCGTCGTCGACGCGACCGTCACCCTGCGGGACGGGCGGCGCGGGGTACGGCTGAGCGTCGCGGACGACGGTGTCGGTATCCCCCGCAGCGGCCGGCGCAGCGGTCTGACGAATCTCAGGCGGCGGGCCGAGGCGCTGGGCGGCGACAGTTGGTACGGGCCGGGACTCGGCGGGGACGCCGGTGGTACGACCGTGGTGTGGCAGGCGCCGTACGTTCCGCGGGCCGGCTCGCTGTAGAAGCGACGGCCGCCCGGAAGGGTGCGTCTCCCGGGCGTACGACGTGAACGGGACGGCGGGTGCCGGACCGCATCCGCACTTCGAGGTGAGGCCCCCCGCGACCGGGCTCGGCCATGGATCCGGCGCCGTGGCCGCCCAGCACGGAGTCGCGGTCCGCTGGACCGTGATGCCAGCTCGAATCGTTTCTGCGAGCCGGTGCTACAGCCGGTCGGCGATGATCCGCTCGATGACGACCGCCACTCCGTCCTCGTTGTTGGCGACCGTACGGCCGGAGGCCGCGGCGATCACGGCGGGGTGGGCGTTGCCCATCGCGTACGACGTGCCCGCCCAGGTGAGCATCTCGACGTCGTTCGGCATGTCCCCGAAGGCGACGACCTCCTCCGGCGCGATACCGCGCTCGGCGCAGCAGAGCGCGAGCGTGCTGGCCTTGGAGACGTCGGGACCGCTGATCTCCAACAGCGCGCTGGGGCTGGAGCGGGTGACGGTGGCACGGTCGCCGACCGCACGGCGTGCCACGGTGAGGAAGGCGTCGGGGTCGAGCTCGTGATGGAAGGCGAGGATCTTGAGCACCGGCTCACCGGCACCGGGGGCATCCGGGGCCAGCAGCTTCTCGGCGGGGCCGAGGGCGTCCGGCAGCTCCACGTGCATCCTGGGATACGCGGGCTCCTGATAGAAGCCGTACGTCTGTTCCACGGCGAACACCGTGCCCGGCGCGGCCTCGCGCACCAGCCGTACGGCGTCGAGCGCGTTCTCCCGTGCGAGTTCCCGCACCTTGACGAACCGGTGGGCACCGGGGCCGCCGTGCAGGTCGACCACGGCGGCGCCGTTGCCGCAGATGGCCAGGCCGTGCCCGTGCACGTGGTCGCTGACCACGTCCATCCAGCGCGCCGGGCGGCCGGTGACGAAGAAGACCTCGATGCCGGCCTCCTCGGCGGCGGCGAGGGCGGCGACCGTGCGCTCGGACACCGACTTGTCGTCGCGCAGCAGGGTGCCGTCGAGGTCCGTGGCGATCAGGCGGGGCGGGGCGATGGGAGTACCTCCTTGTTCGAGCGCGGTCGAGAGCGTGCGGGAGGCGCGGGAGGCCGGGGGCTCGGGCTGTCGAGTCGCTGAGGTCACCGCGCCATTCTGGCGCATATGCCCGCACGGCCGTGCGGGGGTCCGCACAGGTGAGTGGTTACCGCTCTCACCAGTACCGTCACAGCCCGGAGCCGGGGCCCGTCAGCGCAGCTGCGCCGGGGCTTCCATGGCGATGCGTTCGAAGACCTTCTCGTCGGCCGCGAAGTCCGAGTCGGGGATGGGCCAGTGGATCACGATGTCGGTGAAGCCCAGCTCGGCGTGGCGGCCCGCGAAGTCGACGAACGCGTCGAGGGACTCCAGCGGACGGCCGCGGTCGGGGGTGAAGCCGGTGAGCAGGATCTTGTCGAGCTCGTCCGCGTCACGGCCGATCGCGGCGCAGGCGTCCGCCAGCTTCCCGGCCTGTCCACGAATGGCTTGAACCGACTGTTCGGAGGTCCCCGTCTCGTACAGCTTCGGGTCTCCGGTCGTCACCCAGGCCTGTCCGTACCGGGCGGCGAGCTTCAGCCCGCGCGGACCGGTGGCGGCCACCGCGAGGGGCAGCCGGGGGCGCTGGACGCAGCCGGGGATGTTGCGGGCCTCGTGCGCGGAGTAGAAGGCGCCCTCGGACGTGACGGAGTCCTCGGTGAGGAGGCGGTCGAGCAGCGGCACGAACTCGGCGAGGCGGTCGGCGCGCTCGCGCGGGGTCCAGGGCTCCTGGCCGAGCGCCGTGGCGTCGAAGCCGGTGCCGCCCGCGCCGATGCCGAGGGTGACCCGCCCGTCCGAGATGTCGTCGAGGGAGATCAGTTCCTTGGCGAGGGTGACCGGGTGCCGGAAGTTCGGCGAGGTCACGAGCGTGCCCAGCCGGAGACGGTCGGTGGCGGCCGCCGCGGCGGTGAGCGTCGGCACGGCTCCGAACCAGGGGCCGTCCCGGAAGGTCCGCCAGGAGAGGTGGTCGTAGGTGAACGCCGTGTGGAAGCCGAGCTGCTCCGCACGCTGCCAGGCGGAACGGCCGCCCTCGTGCCAGCGGAGGTACGGCAGGATCACGGTGCTCAGACGCAGACTCATGCATCGAGCGTAAGCGGAGCCGCGGGGTGGTCGCGGCCATCGCGTGATCACTCCGGGGCCGGCCGCCGGTCAGTGCGGGCCGGGGAACCGCAGATACGCCGGGGGCACGGCCTCGGTGAGCCACACGCCGTTCGCGCTGACCCGGAAGACATGGCCGTCGCGGTGCATGGCGGCGGCGTCCACGCCGAGCACGACCGGTCGTCCGCGGCGGGCGCCGACCCGGGTGGCGGTCTCCCGGTCCCGCGACAGGTGGACGTCGTGCCGGTTCATGGGTCGCAGGCCCTCGGCGCGGATCGCGTCCAGGTTGCGCGCCACGGTCCCGTGGTAGAGGTGCGCGGGCGGGGTCGCGGGGGGCAGCCCGAGGTCGACCTCGACGGAGTGGCCCTGGCTGGCGCGGATGCGGGTGCCCTCCACGGCGAAGCGCCGTTTGTCGTTCGTGGCCACCACGTGGTCGAGCTCCGCGCGCGTGAAGCGGAACCCGTGCGACGCGGCCGCCGTGATCAGCGTGTCGATCTCGACCCAGCCTCCCTCGCCGAGCGTGAGCCCGATCCGCTCGGGCTGATGCCGCAGATGCTTCGAGAGGTACTTCGACACCTTCACGGTGCGTCTTTCATCCATTCCTACCTTCATCTCTTCGTTCATCCGACCAGGGTGCCTGGCGAGACGCTGATCACGCATTTGATTTTGGTTCGGAGGTTTGATCCACAGCCAAGTGTGGTTATCCACAGGGGAATTGACGATTCTGTGGACAACTGATCGTCGATTCAAGGAGTTTCGTCAACTATGCGCTTTTTGGCATGGTTTGCGGTGAGGCGGTCCAAGCTCCTTGCCTGTAGCTCACGTTCGGCCGCCGCCGAGACGAAGGCCGCGACCTGATCCCTGCCAACCAGTCGCTCCACGGCTCGCGTTGTGGCGGCGGGGAGTGCCACGGAAGACGTCTCCTCCCGCTGCTCCCGGGGCTGCTCCGAGCCCAGGTGCTCACGCAGGTGGCGGGTGGCGAACAGGCGCATGGCCCGGGCCAGTTCGGCGTCCACGGTCTGCTGGGCGAGCGGCCGCAGCCGGCGTACGAGCGAGGCCGCCTCGGCCGCCTCGGCGTCCGTCGGCGGACGCTCGCCGAGATAGCGCGCGAAGACGTGCTCGGTCGTGAACTCAAGGAAACGCTCGGCGATGTGCTCGACCTTGCTCCTCAACTCCCGCAGATGACCCGAGATCGCGGACAACGGAACTCCCGCCGCGTACAACTCGACTGCCACGGACAGCTCTTGAGGACTCGGTACGAGGAAGGTGTCCTCGCTGCCGGGAACCGGCTCCAGCACACCCAGCTCCACCGCGTCGGCAACCGCCGCGTCGTCCGGACTCCCTCCGAAGCGCTCGTCCAGCTCGGCCCGGGAGATCCGCACCGCCCGCTCGTCGGTCCACGGTCCGTCGACCTCGGCGACCAGCCCCAGGATCCCGCCCAGGCCCCGGCCGGTGTCCCACGCCTCCAGGAGCTCCTTGATGGAGGCCAGGGTGTAGCCGCGGTCCAGGAGGTCGGCGATCTGCCGCAGCCGGGCCAGATGCGCGTCCGCGTACACGTTGGCGCGGCCCCGCCGCTCGGGCCGGGGGAGCAGCCCGCGGTCCTGATAGGCGCGGATCGTCCGGACCGTGGCGCCGCTGCGGTGCGCCAGGTCCTCGATGCGGTACCCGGCACCGACCGGCTCGTCGCTCACCGCTCCCTGCCTTCCCGGCCTCCCGGGCCGTTACGAGACGGCGGCCCGTCCGGTCGCCCCCGCCGCCGTCCGTGCCGCGGGCGACTGCGCCAGATACTCGACGGCCCTGCGCAGCGAACCCTCCTGCGAGGGATGGTACGACCGCCGCAGATAGCGGGGCACGGCCGCGCCGAGCTCCTTCCAGGTGGGCAACAGGCCCTTGCGGACCGCCCTGTTGTGGGCCCCGAGCGAATACCGCGCCCGTCCGGCGAGCTGCGGGTCGTGCCGCAGGAGATAAGCGGCGCCCCATGCCCAGAGGTAGAGCATCATCGGCGCCGTGACCGCCATGCCCGCGATCCGGCGGGCATACCGGGGCAGGCCCTCGCCGCCGCAGTGCTGGTACATGTCGAAGGCGACCGCGCGGTGCTCCACCTCCTCCGCGCCGTGCCAGCGCAGCAGGTCGAGCATGACCTCGTCGGACCCGGCACGGTCCAGGCCGTCGGCGGCCAGCACCCAGTCACCGAGCACCGCCGTGAACTGCTCGATCGCGGCGACCACCGACAGCCGCAGGCGCAGCCACTCCCGGTCCGGCAGCGGCACCCCCAGAGGCGGGCGCTCACCGAGCACCTTCTCGAAGAGGAAGTCGACGTGCCGGGTGAAGTCCCCCGTGTCGAGACGCTGGGCCGCCAGGTGGTCGAGGACGTACGCGTGCTGCACGCTGTGCGTCGCCTCCTGGCCCATGAACCCCTTCACGTCGCGCAGGAGTTCGGGGTCCCCGATCAACGGCAGCCCCTCCTTGAGGACCTTCACGAACCACCGCTCCCCTGCCGGCAGCAGCAGGTGCAGCACGTTGATGACGTGGGTGGCGGTCGGCTCGTCCGGTATCCAGTGCAGCGGGGTCCGCTCCCAGTCGAAGGAGACCCGGCGCGGGGTGATCGGGTGCTGCTCGCTCACAGCGGCGGCTCCATGCGGGCGACCGCGCGCAGCGCCCTCGGCGTGAACCGCGCCATCAGGCGGGCGCCGCGCGCCTCCGCGGTGACGGGAACGACCGCCTGGTTGCGGACCACCGCGCGCAGGATCGCGTCGGCCACCTTCTCCGGCGGGTAGTTGCGCAGTCCGTAGAGCCGCGCCGCCCGCTTCTGCCGGCGTTTCTCCTCGGCGGCGTCGACCCCGGCGAAGTGCGCGGTCGAGGTGATGTTCGTGTTGACGAAGCCCGGGCAGATCGCGGAGACCCCGATGCCCTGGCCGGCCAGCTCCGCGCGCAGGCACTCGCTGAGCATGAGGACGGCCGCCTTGGAGGTGCTGTAGGCGGGCAGTGTCCTCGAGGGCTGGTACGCCGCCGCCGACGCGGTGTTGACGATGTGACCGCCCTGGCCGCGCTCGGTCATCTGCTTCCCGAAGAGCCGGCAGCCGTGGATGACACCCCACAGGTTGGCGTCGAGGACCTTCTTCCAGTCCTCCGGGGTCGTGTCGAAGAAGGACCCCGACAGTCCGATCCCGGCGTTGTTCACCAATACGTCCACCACGCCGTACTCGCCGGCGACCTTCTCGGCGAGCTTCTCCATGGCCTGCTCGTCCGAGACGTCGACCGTCTCGGCCCAGGCGTCCGGGGAGCCGATCAGCCGGGACATCTCGGCCGTGCGCGCGGCGCCCTCGGCGTCCCGGTCGACGGCCACCACGCGTGCCCCGGCCTCGGCGAACGCGAACGCGGTGGCCCGGCCGATGCCGCTGCCCGCACCGGTGACCAGCACCAGCTGTCCGCCGAAGCGCTCCGCGTACCTGCCGGTGGCCACGGTGTCCCGCACGGGCACACCGTCCTCGTTGGTGTGCACGAACTCCGTGATCCAGGCGGCCACCTGGTCGGGCCGGGTGCGCGGAATCCAGTGCTTGGCCGGAAGCGTGCGGCGCACCAGCTCCGGGGCCCACCGCTCCAGGTCGTCGTAGAGCCGCTCGGAGAGGAACGCGTCCCCCAGCGGCGTGATGAGCTGCACCGGCACATGCGCGTACGCGTCCGGGCGCGGCCGGCTCAGCCGGGCCCGGACGTTGTCGCGGTACAGCCAGGCGCCGTGCGCCGCGTCCGTCGGCAGCGACGCGGTCGGGTAGCCGCCCAGGGGCACCTGCTCGACCCGCCGCAGGATCTTCGGCCACTGCCTGCCGAGGGGTCCGCGCCAGGCGAGCTCGGGCAACGCGGGGGTGTGCAGCAGATACACGTACCAGGACTTGGCGCCTTGGCCGAGGAGTTGGCCCACCCTGCGTGGAGTGGGGCGCTCGACCCGCCGCTTGATCCAGTGCCCGAAGTGGTCCAGGGACGGCCCGGACATCGAGGTGAAGGAGGCGATCCGGCCCTCCGTGCGCGCGACCGTGACGAACTCCCAGGACTGCACCGAACCCCAGTCGTGGCCCACCAGGTGCACCGGCCGGTCCGGGCTGACCGCGTCCACGACCGCCAGGAAGTCGTCCGTCAGCTTCTCCAGGGTGAACCCGCCCCGCAGCGGCCGCGGGGCCGTCGACGCGCCGTGTCCACGGACGTCGTACAGCACGACGTGGAAGCGCTCGGCGAGACGCGACGCGACCTCGGACCACACCTCCTTGGAGTCCGGATAGCCGTGCACGAGCACCACCGTGGGCTGTGCCGGGTCGCCCAGCTCGGCGACGCACAGCTCGATCCCGCCCGTCCGCACCCGGCGCTCGCGCGCTCCTTCGAGACTCACTTCTCCTCCGCCCAGCGCCGCACGTGCGGCAGATCGTCGTCCAGCCAGAAGGCGCTCTGCTCCGGATCCCTGGAATCGGTGACGACCAGGATCTCCTCGAACTTCGCACCCGTACCCCGGAATCCGAGGTGCGGTTCGACCGCCCACAGCCCCGGCCGGGGCGGATGGTCGGAGAACCGGTACGGCGACCACAGCGGTGACCAGCCGTCGCGGTGTCCGTGGAGCGCGTCGGCCGCGAGCCCCTTCAGGGACCGCGCGCCGAATCCGAACAGACGCGGCGACCAGGGGCGCTCCTTCACCCGGTCGACCTTGTGCGCGATCACCCCGAACGGGTAGGCGCGGTGCCGGTTCGCGTAGCCCTGGCGGACCATGAGCCGGTCCACGTCCTCGTAGATCTCGCGCAGCGGTCTGCGGTCGCGGACCTCGCGCAGGATCAGCTCGCGGTGTGCCTCCAGGTCGGCGAGCAGCCTGTCCTGCAGGGGGTTGAGGCCCAGCGAGCCGGAGTATCCGACGTCCGCCGTGAAACCCCCGTGGACCGGGGCCAGATCGAGGATGAAGGGCATCCCCGGCTCCAGACGCCGGTCGGTGGGGAAGAACTGCAGCGGGACGCGGAAGTTCACGAACGCCGTGCGGTCCCCGAACCAGGCGAAGGGCAGGTGGAACCAGTCACGCACTCCGCGCTCGCGCAGCCAGTCGCGCTGCATACGCGCCGCCTCGCGCTCGGTCACGCCCGGCCTCAGCTGCGCGGCGACCGCTTCCGCGCAGTCGTACGCGAGACGCTGGACCTCCCGGAACCCCCGCAGCTCCGCCGAGAGTCCGCCCGCCACTGCCGTCGTCATGCCACCGTCCCACCTTGTCCCCATCCACTGCGGTACGTGCCCGTAACGTGACACTGGCGAATGTGACAGTTGTCAGAGGCTGCGTCAATGGGGCCGTTCGACGCCTGTGGACGACCGGCCGGATGGGGAGAGACACCCCACCGGTTGTTCGACCTCAGGGGGACCCCTACGGGCACGTACGACCCGAGAGGGACGCGGATACACCTCCACGGGTTGACGACCCCTGTGGTGTGCGCCACTACCTTCGTCAACGTGACTGTGATCGCGACCGAAAGCCTGAGCAAGCGGTACCCACGGGTGACCGCTCTTGACCGGCTCTCCGTGGACGTCGGACCCGGTGTGACCGGACTCGTCGGAGCCAACGGAGCCGGCAAGTCCACACTGATCAAGATCCTGCTGGGTCTGTCCCCCGCCACGGAGGGCCGCGCACGGGTGCTCGGCCTGGACGTCGCCACCGAGGGCGGCGCCATCCGCGAGCGGGTCGGGTACATGCCGGAGCACGACTGCCTGCCCCCCGACGTCTCGGCCACCGAGTTCGTCGTGCACATGGCGCGCATGTCCGGGCTCCCGCCCGCCGCCGCCCGCGAACGCACCGCGGACACCCTGCGCCACGTCGGCCTCTACGAGGAGCGCTACCGCCCCATCGGCGGCTACTCGACGGGCATGAAGCAGCGGGTCAAGCTCGCGCAGGCCCTCGTCCACGACCCCCAGCTGGTCTTCCTCGACGAGCCGACCAACGGCCTCGACCCGGTCGGCCGCGACGAGATGCTCGGCCTGATCCGCCGTATCCACACCGACTTCGGGATCTCGGTCCTGGTCACCTCCCACCTGCTGGGCGAGCTGGAGCGGACCTGCGACCACGTCGTGGTCGTCGACGGCGGCAAGCTGCTGCGGTCCAGCTCCACCACTGACTTCACCCAGAACACGACGACCCTCGCCATCGAGGTCACCGACACCGACGAGCACCCGGACGGCACCCGCGCGGTGCGCGACGTGCTCCGGGCGCGCGGAGTGGAGACGCACGACGGCAGCGGGCTGCCGGGCGCGGGACACGTCCTGCTGCTGACCGCCGAGGGGGAGGACACCTACGACCTCGTCCGCGACGTCGTCGCCGACCTCGGACTCGGCCTGGTCCGCATGGAACAGCGCAGGCACCACATCGCCGAGGTCTTCAAGGACAGCGACACGGAACGCGACGAGCAGCGGAAGGAGGCGGTCGGCCATGGCGGTTGAGCAGCCCCTCGCCCAGAACGGCGAGCAGACCCGGATCCACAACATCGGCTACCGCCACTACGACGGCCCCCGTCTGGGCCGCGCGTACGCCCGCCGCTCCCTGTACTCGCAGTCGCTGCGCGGCTCCTACGGACTCGGCCGCTCGGTCAAGTCCAAGGTGCTGCCGATGCTGCTCTTCGTGGTGATGTGCGTGCCCGCACTCATCATGGTGGCGGTCGCGGTCGCCACCAAGGCGAAGGACCTGCCCGTCGACTACACCCGGTACGCGATCATCATGCAGGCCGTCATCGGCCTGTACGTCGCCTCCCAGGGACCGCAGTCCGTCTCGCGGGACCTGCGCTTCAAGACCGTCCCGCTGTACTTCTCGCGTCCCATCGAGACCGTCGACTACGTACGCGCCAAGTACGCGGCGCTGGCCTCGGCGCTGTTCGTGCTCACCGCCGCACCCCTGATCGTGCTCTACGTAGGGGCCCTGCTGGCGAAGCTCGACTTCGCCGACCAGTCCAAGGGCTTCGGACAGGGACTCGTCTCGGTGGCACTGCTGTCGCTGCTCTTCGCCGGCATCGGCCTGGTCATCTCGGCGATCACCCCGCGCCGCGGCTTCGGCATCGCGGCCGTCATCGCCGCACTGACCATCTCCTACGGGGCGGTCTCCACCGTCCAGGCGATCGCCTTCAACCAGTCCAGCACGGGAGCGGTCCCGTGGCTCGGTCTCTTCTCACCGATCACCCTCATCGACGGTGTGCAGACGGCCTTCCTCGGCGCCACCTCCGCCTTCCCCGGCGGGGAGGGCCCCTCGTCCGGGCAGGGCGTCGTCTACCTCATCGTCATCCTGGGCCTCATCGCCGGCTGCTACGGCCTCCTGATGCGCCGCTACCGAAAGGTCGGGCTGTGACCACGCTCAACATCGACCACGTCTCCCGCTGGTTCGGCAACGTGGTGGCGGTCAACGACATCACGATGACGATCGGCCCCGGAGTCACCGGCCTGCTCGGCCCGAACGGCGCCGGGAAGTCCACCCTCATCAACATGATGGGCGGCTTCCTCGCCCCCTCCACGGGCACCGTCACCCTCGACGGCCGACAGGTCTGGCGCAACGAGGAGATCTACAAGCACATCGGTATCGTCCCCGAGCGCGAGGCGATGTACGACTTCCTCACCGGCCGCGAGTTCGTCGTCGCCAACGCCGAACTGCACGGACTCGGCGCGAAGGCCGCCCAACGGGCCCTCGCCACGGTCGAGATGGAGTACGCGCAGGACCGCAAGATCTCGACGTACTCCAAGGGCATGCGGCAGCGCGTGAAGATGGCCTCCGCGCTCGTCCACGAACCGTCCCTGCTGCTGCTCGACGAACCCTTCAACGGCATGGACCCACGCCAGCGCATGCAGCTCATGGACCTGCTGCGCCGCATGGGCGACGAGGGCCGCACGGTGCTGTTCTCGTCCCACATCCTCGAGGAGGTCGAGCAGCTCGCCGCCCACATCGAGGTGATCGTCGCCGGCCGGCACGCGGCGAGCGGCGACTTCCGGCGCATCCGCCGGCTGATGACCGACCGCCCGCACCGCTACCTCGTCCGCTCCAGCGACGACCGGACGCTGGCCGCCGCGCTGATCGCGGACCCGTCGACATCGGGCATCGAGGTGGACCTCGCCGAGGGCGCGCTGCGTGTCCAGGCGGTCGACTTCGGCCGGTTCACCACCCTGCTGCCGCGCGTCGCACGCGAACACGGCATCCGACTGCTCACGGTCTCGCCGTCCGACGAGTCCCTCGAGTCCGTCTTCTCGTATCTCGTCGCGGCGTAGGAGGCCGAACATGTACGACCCCACAGTCGCCCGACTCACCTATCGGGGCCTGCTCGGCCGCCGCCGGGCCCTCATCCTCTGCGTGCTGCCCGTCCTGCTCATCGTGATCGCCGTGGCCGTACGCGGCTTCTCCGGAGCCGACGACCAGGTGGCCTCGGACCTGCTCGGCGGGTTCGCGCTCGCCACCATGGTCCCGATCATCGGTGTCATCGCGGGAACGGGCGCGATCGGGCCCGAGATCGATGACGGCTCGGTGGTGTATCTGCTGGCCAAGCCCCTCAAGCGGCCGACGATCATCTTCACCAAGCTGATCGTCGCGGTCGCCGTCACCATGGCGTTCTCGGCGGTCCCGACCTTCATCGCCGGCATGATCCTGAACGGCAACGGCCAGCAGATCGCCGTCGCCTACACCGTGGCCGCGCTGGTCGCCTCGATCGCGTACGCGGCACTCTTCCTGCTGCTGGGAACGGTGACCCGGCACGCGGTCGTCTTCGGCCTCGTCTACGCGCTGGTCTGGGAGGCCCTCTTCGGGTCGCTGGTGTCCGGCGCGCGCACGCTCAGCGTCCAGCAGTGGGCGCTCGCGGTGGCCCACAAGGTCACCGGCGGGGACCTCGTCACCTCGGACGTGGGACTCCCGACGGCGACGGTGCTGCTGGTCGCCGTCACCGTCCTCGCCACCTGGTACGCCGGACAGCGGCTGCGGTCGCTGACGCTGGCCGGCGAGGAGTGAGCCGGGGCTCCACGCACGCGTGGAGCCCCGTTTTCTTGACATCCGCTTCACATCTGTCCGGTCACACTGGACAAAAGGGGACGCGCGGCGAGGAGGAACGGGGATGGCGGAACCGCAGGGTGAGGGACAGCGGGGCGAGGGACAGCAGGGTGAGGGGCGGCGGGGCGAAGGACAGCGGGGGCCGGGGGACCTCTGGGACGACGTCGTACTCGACGAGGACTTCATACGGTCCGCGGAGACGGCCGAGCCGTCCGCCCGCTCCCGTATGCTCGCCGCCCGCTGGCGCGAAGGGGGACCGGATCCACAGCCCTGGCGCTCCGACGAGCCGCCCGCGGGCTGGTTCTTCAGCAAGGCCCGCCGACGCAGGTGGCGCCGCAAGTAGCCACGACTTCCGCACGCGGCCTTCGACCGCTGCCGCGCGGCCCCCGCGCGGCAGTCGCGGACTTAATCAGTGGCGCCCAAAGCGGCGTACGGGCACAGTAGTTGTGTCCACGTCGCCGCATCCGGCCGGCGCCGCATTCTGGGAGAGGAGCGCGACGATGTTCATCAGGATCAGTTCGTCGAGCTCCCGACAGGGCAGCCCGCGGCGGGTTCCGGAGTAGTCACCTCTCCGTCGAACCCGCTCCGCACGGGGGGCTGCCCGGGGCGGCCGCTTCGAGCGCGCATCTCGCGCGGGCCGCCCACCCGGAGGATTGGCCGAGTGGAAAGGCACCGGCTTGCTAAGCCGTGGTCGGGGCTGGAAACCCCGCGCGCGTTCGATCCGCGCATCCTCCGCGACACCATGACACCATGACCGGGCTCGCGAACCGCGGGCCCGGGCCGACCGGGACCGGCAGTTCCCGGCCCGGACCGGCTAGCCCAGCAACCGTTCCAGTACCACCGCGATGCCGTCCTCGTCGTTCGAGGACGTCACCTCGTCGGCGACCGCCTTGAGTTCCTCGTGGGCGTCCGCCATCGCCACCCCGCGCGCCGCCCAGGCGAACATCGGGATGTCGTTGGGCATGTCGCCGAAGGCGATGGTGTCCGCGGCCCGCGCGCCGAGGCGGCGGGCGGCGAGGGACAGCCCCGTGGCCTTGGACAGGCCGAGGGGGAGAAGCTCCACGATGCCCGCGCCCGCCATCGTGACGCCGACCAGACCACCGGCGACCTGTGTGGCCACCGTCGCGAGCGCGTCGTCCGAGAGCGTCGGGTGCTGGACGTACACCTTGTTCAGTGGTGCCGACCAGAGGTCCGCCGCGTCCTTGAGCGGCACGACCGGGAGCGGGCCGTCCTGCGTCCGGTAGCCGGGGCCGACCAGTACCTCACCGTCGAGCCCGTCACGACTCGCCGCGAGCAGCAGCGGGCCGACCTCCGCCTCGATCTTGGCGAGCGCCAGACCGGCCAGCTGCCGGTCGAGCGTCACCGAGGTGAGCAGCCGGTGCTCGCCGGCGTGGTAGACCTGCCCTCCCTGACCGCACACCGCGAGCCCTTCGTAGCCGAGGTCGTCGAGGATGTGCCGGGTCCAGGGCACCGCGCGCCCCGTGACGACGATGTGGGCCGCGCCCGCCGCGGTGGCGGCGGCGAGCGCCTCACGCGTCCGCGCCGAGACCGTCCCGTCGGAGCGCAGCAGCGTCCCGTCGAGGTCGGTCGCGACGAGCTTGTAGGGGAACGCCCCGGCCGACGCGGCCGGTCCAGTGGTGCCGGTCACTTGGAGATCGGCTCCAGGACCTCACGGCCGCCCAGGTAGGGGCGCAGCACCTCGGGCACCCGCACGGAGCCGTCGGACAGCTGGTGGTTCTCCAGGATCGCCACGATCGTGCGCGGTACGGCGCACAGGGTGCCGTTCAGCGTGGAGAGCGGCTGCACCTTCTTGCCGTCGCGCATGCGTACGGACAGCCGGCGGGCCTGGAAGCCGTCGCAGTTCGAGGCCGAGGTCAGCTCGCGGTACTTGCCCTGGGTCGGGATCCACGCCTCGCAGTCGAACTTGCGGGAGGCGGAGGAGCCGAGGTCGCCGGAGGCCACGTCGATCACCTGGAAGGGCAGTTCGAGGCCGGTCAGCCACTGCTTCTCCCACTCCAGGAGCCGCTGGTGCTCGTTCTCCGCGTCCTCGGGGGCCACGTACGAGAACATCTCGACCTTGTCGAACTGGTGCACGCGGAAGATGCCGCGGGTGTCCTTGCCGTAGGTGCCGGCCTCGCGGCGGAAGCACGGCGAGAAGCCGGCGTAGCGCATGGGCAGTTGGTCGGCGTCGAGGATCTCGTCCATGTGGTACGCCGCGAGCGGGACCTCGGAGGTGCCGACCAGGTAGTAGTCGTCCTTCTCCAGGTGGTACACGTTCTCCGCGGCCTGGCCGAGGAAGCCGGTGCCCTCCATGGCGCGCGGGCGGACCAGCGCCGGGGTCAGCATCGGGATGAAGCCGGCCTCGGTGGCCTGTGCGATCGCCGCGTTGACGAGGGCGAGCTCCAGGAGGGCGCCGACGCCCGTCAGGTAGTAGAAGCGCGAGCCGGACACCTTGGCGCCCCGCTCCACGTCGATGGCGCCGAGCGCCTCGCCGAGCTCCAGGTGGTCCTTGGGCTCGAAGCCCTCGGCGCCGAAGTCGCGGATCGTGCCGTGCGTCTCGAGGACGACGAAGTCCTCCTCGCCGCCGACCGGGACGTCCGGGTGGACCAGGTTGCCGAGCTGGAGGAGGAGCCGCTTGGTCTCCTCGTCCGTCTCGTGCTGCTCGGCGTCGGCGGCCTTGACGGCTGCGGCGAGTTCGCCGGCCTTCTTCAGGAGCTCGGCCTTCTCGTCGCCGGAGGCCTTGGGGATCAGCTTGCCGAGCGCCTTCTGCTCGGAACGGAGTTCGTCGAAGCGGACGCCGGACGACCTGCGCCGCTCGTCGGCGGAGAGGAGGGAGTCGACGAGTGCGACGTCCTCTCCACGGGCGCGCTGCGACGCACGCACACGGTCGGGGTCCTCACGGAGCAGGCGAAGGTCAATCACCCCACAAGGTTACCGGTGCGCGCTTCCGGCCATCGACTCGATATTCCACTCCGTCACGTGTGTCACGTTATGAGTGAAATGCCAGATCGAATCCCTTGATCATCCATAGCCGTCAATAAAAGGGACTCCACTCCCTGAAACGGGGCAGAGGGCGGCGCGCCGGTTGACCGGACTCCCTTGCGGCGACCGGGATTTGAGACGGGGTTGTCCACAGGCATCCGCCCCCCGTGAAGTTATCCACAGGCTGTGTGGAAGATCTGTGGACTGCGGAGTGGATCATTCCGAAAGCCGCATGCCGGGCGGAGAATTCCCCGGTCAAACCACCCCTACACCCACGTTCGAGTGGAAATGCTTCGCTCCAAAGGATTGATCAAGGGAAAAGAGTGGACGAGGGGTGACGTGAGGGTCTGTGGACGAAGTGGGGGCCTGTAGACCGATTTGTCGACGATGTAGTGCTTCGTTGTCGACTTGTCCCCAGGTCGAGAAGCACGCCTGTGGATAACATCTGTGGATGACGAAAATCTGCAGGTAGGACTGGCGAGGACGGGCCCGGTGGACGGCTCGGCGAGCGGCTTAGAACCGGCCGTCCTGGCAGCGCGCCAGCCAGTCCGACGCCGCGGAGAACTCGCTGTCCGACGTGCCGGCCCGGGGCGCGCGCACATCCTTGGGGTCGACTTCCGCACGCGGGTACGAACCGAGGAAACGTACCTCCGGGCAGACCCGCTTGAGCCCCATGAGCGCCTCGCCCACGCGGCGGTCCGAGATGTGCCCCTCGGCGTCGATGGCGAAGCAGTAGTTGCCGATGCCCTCCCCGGTCGGCCGGGACTGCAGCAGCATCAGGTTGACCCCGCGCACCGCGAACTCCTGGAGCAGTTCGAGGAGGGCACCCGGGTGGTCGTCGCGCTGCCAGATGACCACGGACGTCTTGTCCGCTCCGGTCGGCGCCGCGGGCCGGGCGGGCCGGCCCACCAGCACGAAGCGCGTCTGCGCGTTCTCCGCGTCGTGGATCTCGGTCTCCAGTGCCTCGAGGCCGTACTTGGCCGCCGCGAACTCGCCCGCGAAGGCGGCGTCGTAACGGCCCTCCTGCACGAGACGGGCGCCGTCCGCGTTGGAGGCCGCGGACTCCCAGAGGACGTCCGGCAGGTTGTTCCTCAGCCAGTTCCGCACCTGCGGCTGTGCGGCGGGGTGCGCGGTCACCGTCTTGATCTCCGACAGCTTGGTGCCGGGCCTGACCAGCAGGGCGAAGGTGATCGACAGCAGCACCTCGCGGTAGATCATCAGCGGTCTGCCCGCGACCAGCTCGTCGAGGGTCGTGGTGATGCCGCCCTCCACCGAGTTCTCGATCGGGACGAAGGCGGCCTCCGCCTCGCCGTTGCGCACCGCGTCCAGCGCGGCGGGGACCGACACCATCGGGACGAGTTCGCGGGTGGCGGTCTCCGGGAGAGTGCGCAGGGCGACTTCGGTGAAGGTGCCTTCAGGACCGAGATACGCATAGCTGGCTGGCATGTCCTCACCCTAATGGGCCTTGTGCGACCCGGCTCGCGGCTGCGGAAACAGCACCCGAAGGGGGGCCCTCAGCCCTCCAGCAGCCGCTGCCCCACGTACTCCCCCGGTGCCGCCCCGCCCGGCACCGCGAACAGTCCGCTCGCCTCGTGGCGGATGAACGCGGACAGGGCGTCGCCCCGGTCGAGCTTGCGCTGCACCGGGACGAAGCCGCGCAGCGGATCGGCCTGCCAGCAGACGAACAGCAGGCCCGCGTCGGGCACACCGTCCGGGTCGAAGCCGTCGTGGAAGGAGAACGGGCGGCGCAGCAGCGCGGCGCCCCCGTTCTGGTCGGGCCGGGTGATGCGGGCGTGCGCGTTGATCGGGACGACCAGGTCGCCGGCGGCGTCGGTCTTGTCGAGGTCCATCGCGGTGGTCTCGGAGCCCCCGGACAACGGCGCGCCGGTCGCCTTCTTCCGTCCGATGACGTCCTCCTGCGCTCCGACCGAGAGCTTCTCCCAGTCGTCGAGGAGCATGCGGATCCGGCGTACGACGGCGTACGAGCCGTCGGCCATCCACGCCGGGTCGCCGGAGGCGGGCACGAAGACGCGCTGGTCGAAGTCGGGCTCGGACGGTTTCGGATTGCGCGTGCCGTCGATCTGGCCCATCAGGTTGCGGGCCGTCATGGGTCGGGAGGTGGCTCCGGGTGAGCGGTTGAAGCCGTTCATCTGCCAGCGCACCCGGGCCGCGCCACCCGCGTCCTTCTGAACCGCGCGCAGGGCGTGGAAGGCGACCAGCGCGTCGTCCGCGCCGATCTGCACCCACAGGTCGCCGTTGCTGCGCGTCTTGTCGAGGTGGTCGGAGGAGAAGTCGGGCAGCGGGTCGAGGGCGACCGGGCGCTGCTTCTCCAGGCCCGTGCGCGCGAAGAAGCTGTGGCCGAAGCCGAAGGTGACCGTCAGGGACGACGGGCCGGCGTCGCGGGCGACATCCGTGTCGTCGTGCGCCGCCGCCTCGCCCGCCATCAGCCGCCGGGCCGTCGTCGACCACCGGCGCAACAGCGCGGCGGCCTCCTTGCGGCCCGTGCCCGGGGCCAGGTCGAAGGCGACGAGATGGCCGCGGGCCTGCAGCGGGGTGGTGATGCCGGGCTGATGTTTCCCGTGAAACATCACCGTGTCCGCGCCCAGCGAGGTCAGGGGCGCGGACCGGTCGGCCGCGGGCGCCACCGCATATCCGGCGGCGCCGCCGGCCGCGCCCAGCGCGAGACCGCCGGCGCCGGCGGTGCCGAGCAGCCGGCGCCGGGAAAAGGCGCCCTTTCCCCCTTGGAGAGGGGACCGGGGGGACTCCTCAGTGTCCTGCCGAGCGGCGGTGCCCCCCTTGGCAGAGGCCTTGGACTGGTCAGCCATGGTGTGGTTCAGCCGATCTTCGCGTTCTTGTTCACGGTCGCCTGGTCGATGTCGGAGGTGCGCACGGTCACCGCGATCTTCCAGTCGCCCGCCATGGGGATCTGCACACCGATCGCCGACCAGTGGCCGGTGGCGATGCGGTCGGGGGTCACGGGCAGCGGGCCGATCTTCTTCGCCTCCAGGGTGAAGGCGACCTTGACCTCGGGGACGTCGAACGCCTTGCCGTTCGGCCGCACCACGAAGATGTGCATCTCGTTGCCGCCGACGCGGGCCGGGTCGAGGGTGACCTCGACGGTGCCCTTGCCGTCCTCGCCGCCGGTGTCGAACGGGATCTTCAGGGAGAGCGGCCCGGACCGCTGGGAGGCGGCCGCGGTGGCCCCCTTGGCCTCCTCCTCCGTACGTCCGGGCTCGGTGGACGTCAGCACGGTCGTCACCGCCAGCAGGACGATCGCGACGCCCGCCTCGGCCAGCACCGAGCGGCGCAGACCCGTACGGACCGGGTCGGCGTCGCGGACGCGCTTCTGTCGCGTGGCGGTCACGGCGGCCCGCTGCCGGGCCAGTTGGGCGGCGCGGCGCGCGTCCCCGAAGCCGGCGGCCACCGTGGCGGGCTCCTTCTCGGCCGCGCGCTGTTCCACCAGCCGGGCCACCCCGGTCGGCGCCTCGGACAGCTGTGCCGTCCAGCGGCGCGAGATCCAGGCGATGCCGACGAGCACCGCAACCAGGGCGATCTTGACGAGCAGCAGCTGTCCGTACGAGGTGCCGGTGAGCGCCGACCAGGATCCGACCTGGCGCCACGACTGGTAGATGCCGGTCGCGGCCAGCACGGTCACGCCGCCGAACGCCACGCGGGAGAAGCGCCGTACGGCCGCCGCCTCGATCTGTTCCCCGGCGGGCGCCCTGAACAGGGCCACGAGCAGGGTCGACAGCCCGCCGAGCCAGACGGCGACCGCCAGCAGGTGCAGGACGTCGACGGGCATCGCGAGGCCCGCCTGGATGCCGGTCGAGGCGTGCTCGGCCATCGCCCAGCTCGCGGCCAGGCCCGCCGCGACGACGGTGCCGCCGATCGCGAGCCCGAAGGTGAGGTCCCTCTTGTCGGTGTCCGAGGCATGCTCGCCGAGGCCGGCACCCGCGGAGCGACCCGCACCGTCGACGCGATCGCCGGTGCCGGTCCCCGCGCCGCCGTCCGCGCTGCCGCCGCCGGAGACCCGGGCCGCGTCGGCCGTGTCATCCGTGGCGTCCTGGGCGGTGCCTCCGTCGGTGCCGTCGGCCTCGTCCCGCCGCGCGTACGCGCCGAAGAGCACTGCGATGAACAGCGCCGCCGCGGCGAGCAGCAGCAGTCGGGAGACCAGCGCCGCGCCCGACTTGGTCTGCAGCACCTGGGCGAGCAGCGACAGGTCGAAGATGTCGCCGATCCTGCCGGAGCCGACGTAGGAGCCGCGCAGGAGCAGCAGCGCGAGTGTGGCACCGGTCAGCGCGAGCCACCCGGAGACCACGAGCCGCTGGACCGCCCGGACCCCTGCGCCGCGCTGCCAGCAGGCGAGCACGAAGGCCGCGCCGCCGACCAGGAGGATGAAACCGGCGTACGAGACGTAGCGCCCGATGCCGTAGAGCGTTCCGACGACCCCGCCGCCGACCGCCGTGTCGGACAGCGCCACGGAGGTCCGCGAGGGCGCGCCGATGGAGAAGGTGAACGCGCCCGACACGGGATGGCTGTCGGCCGAGACCACCTGGTAGGTGACGGTGAACGTGCCGTCGGGCAGCCCCGAGTGCAGCTTCACGCCGTACGTGGTGCCGCCCGTCTCGAACGCCTTGCCGGTGTCGACGCGCTTGCCCTTGGGGTCGAGTACGCGCACGGCGCCGTCCGACATCGCCACCTTCTCGGAGAAGGTGAGCGACACCTGGTCGGGTGCCTGGGTGACCACCGCTCCCTGCTGCGGGTTGCTCCCGGTCAGCGCGGCGTGCGCGGAGACCGGGGCGGCGCCGGCGAGGACCGCGCCGGTGACGGCGAGGAACAGCAGCAGCAGTGTCCGTATCCGGAAAACGGCGCTGGTGGCGCCACGGACCGAGCCACGGACGACGGCACGGCGGGGAACGGTGGTCTGCGTCACGGTGATCCCTCCCTCAGTGCCCGGTCTTCGGGTTGTACGTCGCGGACTTCACCGGCATGGAGACCTTCACCGTGCCGGTCCTGGCGAAGTGGAGCGTCAGCGACACCTTCTCGCCCTCCCGGGGTCTGTGGGTGAGCTTTTCGAACATGAGGTGGTTGCCGCCGCTCGTGAAGGCGAGCGTGCCGTCCGCGGGTATGGCGAACGACTTCTCTTCCTCCATCGCGCCGTCCTTGGTGGAGTGCAGCGTGACATCGGCGGAGAGGTCGCTGGTGACCGAGGTGAGCGTGTCGGTGCCGCCGGAGTTGGTGACGGTGAAGAACCCGGCCGCCATGGTGTCCGTCACGGGGGCGGGCATGTAGACACCGGTGATCTTCAGTTCGGGCCTGGAGGACGTGGAGGACGTGGAGTCGTCCGAGCCGCAGCCCGCGAGCGCCAGCGCCAGTGCCGCGACCGTCACCGCCGCGGCTCCCACGCGGCGCCTCACGGGTTCTCCCCCTTGATCAGCTTGGGGAGGTCCTTGGTGTAGTCGTCGACGGTGGCGGCCTCGCTGTACAGCACATAGCCACCGTCGGTCTTCGGTGAGAACGCGATGACCTGGGTGCCGTGCACGGAGACGAGCTTGCCGTTCTTGTCCTTCGTGGTCGGCTCGATGGAGATGTGGAGGGTCCGGGCACCGGCCTGGACGGTGGCGAAGTCGCCGGTCAGGCCGATGAAGGCCGGGTCGATTCCCTTGAGCCACTTGCCGAGCGCGGCGGGGGTGTCGCGTCCCGGGTCGGTGGTGACGAACACGACGCGGAGCTCGTCCTGCTCGGCCTTGGGCAGCTGCTTCTTGGCGACGGCGAGGTTGCTCATCGTCGTGGGGCAGACGTCGGGGCAGTGGGTGTAGCCGAAGTAGATCAGCGTCGGGCGGCCTTTGGTCTCCGCGAGGAGGTCGTACTTCTTGCCGTGTGTGTCGGTGAGGACGAGATCCGGCTTCTCGAACGGCTGGTCGAGGACCGTCGCGGCCCGGCCCGAGTCGGCCTCGGCGGACACGTCGGCGATCGGCTTGTTGCCGTCGTCACCGCTGCCGCAGGCGGAAAGGCTCAGTGCGGCGGCGGCGAACAGGGCGGCGGCGGCATACGTCTTCTTGCGCATAGAAAAATGTCCCAGATGTGAGGGCTCCGGTGTGCACCGGGGTCGTACGACGCCGTGACGGGGGCGTACGACCTGCCGGTGCACAACGGAGAGGTGCGGTGGGCCTCAGGCGCCGACGCGCCGGCGGCCGGCCAGAACGCCGTACGCGACGCCCGCCGCTCCGACGACGATGCCCACGATGCCCAGGACGCGGGCCGTGGTGTCCGTGTCGGAGGACGAGGAGGCGGAGGCGGTGTCCTTGGCGGCCGGGGTGGAGGTGTCGGAGGCGTCCTCGGCGGCGGAACCGTGGTGGCCGTCCCCCGACGCGGCGGAGAGCGCGAGGACCGGAGCCGGGTTCTCGGGCTCCTCCGCACCCTCCTTCTGCGGCTCGATCCAGCGCACGACCTCCTTGTTGTCGTACGTCTGGATCGCCTTGAAGACCAACTCGTCGGCGTCCTCGGGCAGCTGGCCGACGGAGAGCGGGAACTTCTGGAAGAAGCCCGGCTCGATGCCCTTGCCGGTCGCGGTCCAGGTCACCTTGGAGACGGCCTCGGAGATCTGCTCGCCGTGCACCGTGAGCGGCTTGGCCAGCTTGCTCCTGGTGACCTTCACGGACCAGCCTTCGAGGGGCTGCGGCATGACCGACGCGAGCGGGTGGTCGGTGGGGAGGTTCACCTCGACCTTGGTGGTCGCGGAGTCGTCACGTTCGTTGGGGACCTTGAAGTCGACGACGGCGTACTCGCCCTTGGCGGCCACGCCTTCCGGCTGCACGCTGACGTGCGCGAAGGCGGGGACGGACAGGGTGAGAACGGCCGAGGCGGCGACGGCACCGGCGGCGGCGATACGGGAAGCCTTCATGGAAGAGGACACTCCACTTTCAGTCCGATGAGGAAGGGGTGTGCGTGCCGACAGCCGCGGAGCGGCGCCCCGTGCGAGGCGTCGTCGGGCACGCGCGCGTGCCGCACGGCGGCGGCCCCTTCGTGATCGTGAAGTGGTGCGCCGTGTCAGGCAGCGAGGACGAGAGCGGTGGAGCGTGGCGGTCCGCGCCGGACGACGGAGTGCTGAAGAGCGGTGGTGCGCGGCTTCGGCGCGGCGCGTGGTGCGGTGCGCGGCGTGCGCGGTGCCGCGCCCGAAGTCCCCGGGAGTCCCGCCCGCAGGGCGCGTACGAGCGCGAGAGCCGCGCGCAGGGACCGTACGAGCGCGCCTTCCGCCACCCCGTGCGCGGACAGCCGCATGAGCCGTAGCAGCGCCATGTCACCGTGGCGCAGGACCCATCCGGCGGCGACGGCCGCGAGGAGGTGGCCGAGCAGCATCGGCAGCGAGGGCAGCAACCCCATCGAGGAGCCCGCGGCCGACGACATCGCGTCCGCGGGGTGGTGCATCGACGTGGACGACATCGACGACATCGACGACATGGGCGACATGGGCATGGACTGTGTCATGTCCGGGTCGAGCCCCGCGTCGGCCAGGATCTTCTGGGCCTGTGCGGGACTGATCGCCGCGGCGGTCGTGCCGCACACGATGCGGGCGGCGCGCTGCACGAGCGACGCGTCGGCCGTCGGCATGGAGCCGGAGCCCATTGCCATGGAGCCGGACACGCCGAGTCCGAAGAGCGTGTGCAGCACGGTCTGCCCCACGGCGAGCACCGCCGCGATGCCCGGAAGCGTCCGCTCGCGTCCCGCGAGCGGGGCCGCGACGGCGAAGACGGCGAGGAAGCCCGCGCCCAGGGTCCACAGCGGGACGGTCGCGCAGGAGGCGATCCCATGACCGGCCGCGGCCAGCACGACGCAGACCGCGGCGAACACCGCGGCCCGCAGAATCCGGAGCTCTTGTCCGGAGCGCGCCCTGCGTGGGTGGGGGGCAGTCATGGCGGCCCCATCATCGCACTGGGCGCTCCCGTGTCCCACGGCAGGTCCGCAAGGTGACGTCGCGCGAGGTACGGACGGGAAACGCGAGGTACGGACGGGAAAGTGGCCATCTGGGCGAAACCGGCCACGCATACACCCTCCCTGACGCGCACGCATCCGCCGTATGGGCGGCATCACGTCATCCGGGCGATTGCGCACGGGTACTCGCGGTAATACGTAACGGTATGTCGAGCCGCGGCCTGGAGGCTGGAGCATGAGCATCTGGTGGTCACTCCATCTGCGGCGCGAGGCTGCGAGCGTTCCGCTCGCCAGACGGCTGCTGCTCGGCACGATGGAGACGGCGGGCGTCGACCCCGACATCTCGTACGACCTCTCCGTCGCGCTCACGGAGGCCTGCGCCAATGCCGTCGAGCACGGCGGCGACACCGCGCACGGCGCGGCCACCGGGGCCTACCGGGTGACCGCCTACCTCGACGGCGAGAAGTGCCGTATCGAAGTCGCCGACTCCGGCCCGGGATTCCCCTCGGGACGTGCCCGCCCCCCGCTCCGCCCGGCGCGCGCCGACGCCGAGCACGGCCGGGGGCTGTGTCTGATCCAGGAGCTCGCCGACCACGTCCGGTTCGACAACGAGCCGGGCCGGGGCGGCGGTGCGGTGGTCACCTTCGACAAGATCCTCAAGTGGCGGAAAGACGCGCCTTTGATGGCCGTCTGACCGGGCGGTTCTCCGCGACGTCGGCTGTCCCGGAGCCCTCCGCGCAGCCGCGTCCCGGGTCCCCGGCCGCTGTACGCGTGGCGGCCCACCGCGCCGCCGGCCCCGTCCCGTACGACGCGCCCAGCATCAGGACCCCGAGCAGCAGCCACCCCGGCGTTCCCCAGCCCACCAGCAGGGCCGTCAGGACCAGCGGGCCCATGGTGCGGGCCACCGTGACGCCGGTGCCGAAGAATCCCTGGTACTCGCCCACGCGGTCGGCCGGGGCGAGGCCGAGCCCCAACTGCCAGGAGCCCGCCGACTGCTGCATCTCGGCGACGACCTGGAGCAGCGCGCCCGCCACCAGGATCCCGGCGGCGATCCACGGCGGGGTGCCGGACGACAGGGCGAACACCGCGCAGGACGCGAGCATGACGAGCCCCGAGCGGCGGATCGCGCGCGTGGCCGAGGCGAGGCCCGTGACACCGCGGGCCATCCGCACCTGGAAGACCATCACCACAACGGTGTTGAGGACGAACAGCGCGGAGACCAGCCAGGCGGGCGCCGAGGTCCGCTCCGTGATCCACAACGGGACGCCGAGGCTGAGCAGCGGCATCCGCAGCAGCAGCACGGTGTTCAGCAGGGTGACGAGGACGTAGGGGCGGTCGCGCAGGACGCCGGTCCCGTGCCGTCGTGTCACGCCGGCCGCCGGCGGGGACGGCAGTCGCAGCAGCAGTGCCGCGCAGAGCAGGAAGCTCACCGCGTCCAGCGCGAACACCCCGAGATACGCGGCCCGTGTCCCGGCGTGCAGGGCGAGTCCGCCGAGGCCCGCGCCCACGGCCAGACCGGCGTTGAGCGTCGACTGGAGGTGCGCGAGCAGTCCGGTCCGCTCCCCGGCGGGGACCAGACCGGCGAGCAGCGCCTGCCGCGCCGCCGCCAGCCCCGACTGCGCGGCGGCGTACGCGCACGCCGCCGCGACGAAGGGTACGAAGCCGCGTACGACGAGGAACGAGGCCACCGCGAGCCCGGTCGCGAGCGCCAGCAGCACCGCCGTGCCGCGCGGCCCGCGCCGGTCGGCGAGGCGCCCCAGCGGCACGCCCACCAGGGAGCCGACCGCCCAGGCGACGGTCAGTCCGAGTCCCACGCGCGCGGGGGCGAGGCCGACGACGCGCGTGAAGTAGAGCGCCGAGGTCACGTAATAGGCGCCGTCACCGACGGAGTTGGCCAACTGCGCCAGGGCGAGGACGCGCCGGGGGCCCGCGGGCGGGACGAGGGGGTTCGTCATGACAACGACCCTAGGAGCGCGGTGGACCCCTGGGCAGAACCAATCACGGCACCGATTCCTGGCCCAATCGGTCCCCCTCGCGGCCCTCGCCGGAGGGGGGTCGCCCCCTCCGCCGCCGCTCAAGTCCCCTCCAGCACCCGCCCCAGCACCTCCAGCGCCTCCGGGTACGCCCGCTCCCGTGGCGTCCCGTACCCCACGACCAGCCCCTGCGGCCGATCCACCCCGGGCGTGTGCCAGTGGTCCCCGAGCCGCCCGACCGCGAGCCCCAGCGCCTGCGCCCGCGCCACCGTCTCCGCCTCGTCGGCGACCTCCACCAGCGCGTGCAGCCCGGCCGCGATCCCGCGCACGCTCCGGGATGCTCCGAGCCGGTCCAGGAGCTGGTCCCTGCGCCGCCGGTAGCGGAGGCGGCAGGCGCGCACATGGCGGTCGTACGCGTGGCCGGTGATCATCTCGGCCAGCGCCAACTGGCCGATGACCTCGGTGTGATGGTCAGTGTGCAGCTTCGCGTCCGTCACCGCGTCGACCAGGTGCGGCGGCAGTACCATCCAGCCGAGCCGCAGCGCGGGGCCGAGCGTCTTGGAGGCCGTGCCGAGATACGCGACGTGTCCCGGCGCCATCCCCTGGAGGGCGCCGACGGGCTGCCGGTCGTAGCGGAACTCCCCGTCGTAGTCGTCCTCGACGATCAGCGCGCCGTGTGCGCGGGCCCAGTCGGTGAGTGCGCGCCGGCGCCGCGGATGCAGCGTGACCCCGGTCGGATACTGGTGCGCGGGCGTGACGACCGCCGCACGGGCTCCGCCGTCCGCCAACTCCGCGGCGCGGGCGCCCCGTTCGTCGACCGGCAGCGGAACCACCGTCCCGCCGCCCCGCCGCACCACGTCCCGGTGGAAGGGCAGCCCGGGGTCCTCCATCGCGACCACTCCGCCGCCCAGCACGCGGGTGAGGAGGGCGAGCCCCTGCACGTACCCCGAAGTGATCACGATCCGCTCCGGCGGCGCGATCACACCCCGGGCCCGCCCCAGATAGCCGGACAGCGCCGTGCGCAGTTCGATCCGGCCGCGCGGATCCCCGTAGCCGTACGCCGAGGAGGGCGCCGTCGCGACCGCGCGGCGCAGCGCCCGCAGCCAGGCCGCGGCCGGGAACGAGCCGACGTCCGGGCTGCCCGGCCGCAGATCGAGTCGCGGGGGACGCGCGCGTGCCGCTCCCTCGGGTGCCTCCAGGGAGGTGGCCGGCAACAGGGCCACCTCGGTGCCCGATCCCTGGCGCGCCGTCAGATACCCCTCGGCCACCAGCTGGTCGTACGCGGCCTTCGCGGTGCCGCGTGAGACGCCCAGTTCCGCCGCCAGCCGCCGGGTCGCGGGCAGCCGGGTACCCGGAGCGAGCCGTCCCTCGCGCACCGCGTCCCGCAGCGCGCGTTCGAGCCCCGCCCGGCGTCCCGCCGCCACGTCCGGCTCCAGGTGCAGATCCACACCGACACCGGACCAGAAGTCGTCCATGGAACCGCGCCCTCCCCCCGAGTACCGCGCCCGAAGGGAGCGCGGAAGCCGCCCGACCGCCAAGCGCCGACCACTGACCGCCGACTGTCGAGGCACGCTGCCGGCCGGTGAAGCCCGGGGCACCCTGCCAGGCCGGACAGGACGGGCCGCGCCGCCGCGAACCGAGAACGGCCGGGCACCCGTGGGGTACCCGGCCGTCCTGCTCAGGATCAGCCCTTCAGCGCGGCCATCCACGCCTCGACCTCGTCGGAGCGCCGCGGCAGCCCTTCCGACAGGTTCCGGTTGCCGTCCTCGGTGACCAGGATGTCGTCCTCGATGCGGACGCCGATGCCGCGGTACTCCTCGGGGACGGTCAGGTCGTCGGCCTGGAAGTACAGACCCGGCTCGACGGTCAGGCACATGCCCGGCTCCAGCGTGCCCTCCACGTACGTCTCGGTCCGCGCGGCCGCGCAGTCGTGGACGTCCATGCCGAGCATGTGACCCGTGCCGTGCAGGGTCCAGCGACGCTGCAGACCGAGTTCCAGGACGCGCTCGACCGGGCCCTCGACCAGGCCCCACTCGACGATCCTCTCGGCCAGCACACGCTGCGCCGCGTCGTGGAAGTCGCGGTACTTGGCGCCGGGCTGCACGGCCGCGATGCCGGCCTCCTGGGCCTCGTACACGGCGTCGTAGATCTTCTTCTGGATCTCGGTGTACGTGCCGTCGATCGGCAGCGTGCGCGTGACGTCGGCGGTGTAGAGGGTGTGCGTCTCGACGCCCGCGTCCAGCAGCAGCAGGTCGCCGGAGCGCACCGGTCCGTCGTTGCGCACCCAGTGCAGCGTGCAGGCGTGCGGCCCGGCGGCGCAGATGGAGCCGTAGCCGATGTCGTTGCCCTCGACGCGGGCGCGCAGGAAGAAGGTGCCCTCGATGTAGCGCTCGCTGGTCGCCTCGGCCCTGTCCAGGATCTTCACGACGTCCTCGAAGCCGCGCACCGTCGAGTCGACGGCCTTCTGCAGCTCGCCGGCCTCGAACTCGTCCTTGACCAGCCGTGCCTCGGAGAGGAAGACCCGCAGCTCCTCGTCGCGCTCGGCGGTGACCTTGTCGGTCAGGGCCGCCTCGATGCCGGCGTCGTGGCCGCGCACGACACGGACGGGACCGGTGGCCTCCTTCAGCGCCGCGGCCAGTTCGCGGACGTCCGACGCCGGGATGCCGTACAGCTGCTCGGCCTCGGTGAGGGAGTGGCGGCGGCCGACCCACAGTTCGCCCTGGCCGGACAGCCAGAACTCGCCGTTCTCCCGGTCGGAGCGCGGCAGCAGGTAGATCGTGGCCTTGTGGCCGTCCGACGTCGGCTCCATGACCAGGACGCCGTCCTCGGTCAGGTTGCCGGTCAGGTACGCGTACTCGACCGAGGCACGGAAGGGGTACTCCGTGTCGTTCGACCGGGTCTTCAGGTTGCCCGCGGGGACCACCAGCCGGTCGCCCGGGAAACGCGCGGAGAGTGCGGCGCGGCGGGCGGCGGTGTACTCGGCCTGCGCGATCGGCTCCAGGCCGCGCAGCTCGGTGTCGGCCCAGCCGGACTTCATGCTCTCGGCGAGCTCGTCGGACACGCCCGGGTACAGGCCGTTCTTGCGCTGCTTGATCGGCTCTTCTTCGACCGCTTCGTCAGCGGCTTCGTCGAGCACGGTTTCCGGGGTCTCCGGGTTGAGCGCCTCCGACACGGTCTGCCTCCTTGATACGACTCTGGACCGCCTCCATCGTACGGTCGTACGGGAACGTGCCCGGGGCCGGAAGGCCTTTACGCCCAGAGCTCACCGCGTGTGCGAGGGGACTCACCGCGCGTGCGAGACGACCCCACCGCGCGCACGCCGGAACGCACCGTGCGTGCGCCAGAGCTCACGGGGAGTGCTCCGGGGGACTCGCCGGGAGCGGCGGAGGAGGATCCACCGGGAGGAGCGAGGAGGGCTCGCCGAGGAGGCGCCGGGGTGCGCGGTCCGAGAACATCTGAGCCACCCGTCGCGAGGGCGCCGGAGCGCCCCGCGTGATGGCCCCGTCGCGGTTGTTCGGAGCGGCCCCACGCATCCGTCACTCGAAGCGATCACTTGCGGCGGCCCCACGCATCCGTCACTCGAAGCGATCACTTGCGGCGGCCCCACGTATCCGTCACTCGAAGCGGGCCGCCAGCAGCACCACGTCCTCGTCGCTGCCGCCTCCCGCCCAGGGTCTCGCCGTGCCGACCGGCACCCCGGACCCGGCGGAGCCGGTCCCGCACTCGTCCGGGAGCACGGTCCGCAGGACATGGTCGGCGATGGCGCCGGGATCCTCGCGCAGCGACCTCGGCACGCTCGCGGCCGCCGCGTGCAGCCGGGCGAAGGCACGGTCCATGGGGTCGCCGGTGCGGTGCAGCAGACCGTCGGTGTAGAGCAGCACGGTCTCACCGGCCTCGGCGGTCAGCTCGACGCTCGGCGCCTCCCAGCAGGCGAGCATCCCCAGGGGCGCGGACAGTGAGGTCTCCACGAACTCCGTGCGCCGGGCGCCGATGAGCAGCGGCGGGCTGTGACCGGCCCCGGCGAGGGTGATCCTGCGCAGCGCGGGCTCGCAGTAGGCGAAGAGGGCGGTCGCGGAACGGGCGGGCTCCGTCAGCCGCAGCAGCAGTTCGAGGTCGGACAGGACCGCGACCGGGTCCTCGCCCTCCATCACGGCGTACGCCCGCAGGGACGCCCGCAGCCGGCCCATCGCGGCGATCGCGCTGGGTCCCGACCCGGTGACGGATCCGACCGAGAGGCCGAGCGCGGCGTCGGGCAGCGGCAGCGCGTCGTACCAGTCTCCGCCACCGCGCGGACCCGTGCGATGGCGGGCGGCCAGCTGGATGCCGGGGACCCGGGGCAGCCGTGGGGGGAGCAGCTCCTCGGAGACGGTCGCCAGGCACGCGCGCGTGCGCTCCAGTTCCACCAGCCGTGCCAGGTGCTCGGTCGCGTACCGGACGTAGAGGCCGACGAGGTGGCGCCGGCGCTCCACCGGTTCGGCGGGCTCGTCGTAGAGCCATACGGCCGCGCCCAGCCGGCCCGCCGCCCGGGTGGACAGGGGCAGCGTGTAACTCGCGGCGTAGCCGAGCCGGGCGGCCACCTCGCGGTGGCGGGGGTCGAGGCCGTCCTCGGAGAGCAGGTCGGGCTGAGCGATCTCGGCGTCGCCGCCGGGCAGGCCGTCCAGAATCCTGCCGTACGACATGGAGCTGCGCGGAACGGTCTCGATGTGGCCGAGATCGGCGCGGCCCAGACCCAGGCCGACGGTGGTGTCCGGGCCGAGTCCGTCGCCCGGCTCCAGGACGACGAGACCGCGCCGCGCGCCCACGAGGGAGGCTCCGGCGCGCAGCAGTTCGTGCAGGGCGTCGCTCAGCGCCGCGGTGCGCGCCAGGCGCTCGGTGAGTTCGTGGAGCGTCGTGAGATCGGAGACCCAGCCGGCGAGCCGGTCCTGGAGGACGAGGCCGGGGCCGGTGGCCGGAGCCGCCGGAGTGGCCGAAGTGGCGCCCGGGGCGGAGGATGTAGGCGCGACAGTGTGTGCGGGAGCGGGAACCGTTGAATCGATTCCGGCCACTTTCGGAAGGTGAGGGGCGTTCATGGCGTCCGGCTTTCCGACCTGTGCGTATTGCTCAATAGCATCGCAAACCCCCATGTCGTTCTGCGCCGCTGGCAGTGTCTCCACATGTACACGCACTCGTGAGGGGATGTCCAGCATTGTCCTGCTGGGATTCCTGGTGTCCAGGAGACCCTCGGTAACCCTTGCGGGAAAGCAAAGTTGGCTTAAAACTGACTCGGGTAACACGTTATTGAGGTCGACTGGCCTCGTTCGACGGAGCGTCACAGCGGTCGTGGTGGGTACGTACTCGGTGAAGGCCAGGGGCGGTTGGGATCCGCTCGGAACCTGGAATCGGACCCGGGCGTCTTAACTACCGATGACCGTGCCCCATCCTCCCGTGGCGGAGGCGGCAAGCAATACGCGGGACAGCAAAGCGCCAGGCGCCGCCACCCCACGCCATGCCCGTGCTTCAGACAGACGCAGTATGGACGCGGACGCAGCCAATGCTCGGCCCAGAGGGGTTCCCCTTGCCGTGTGCAGGGGTGTGATGCGCCAGCAGGTACGCACAGTGAAGTGATCGACACATGACGTGATGTGATCCACGGTGTTGCCAGGCGTGCAACGGAAAGGAACGAGCGCTCATGCGCGAGATCCTCGGAAGGCGACGCAGGCTCCTGTCCAGGCGGAACAACGGGAGGCCTGAGATGCTCAGCGCGGCCCTGACCTTCGCGGCCGATTGGCGCTGGCCCGTACTCCCGGGTGTGGCACCGGATCCGCAGGGGCGTGCCCGCTGCGGCTGTCCGGACCCGGAGTGCACGGTGCCCGGCGCCCACCCCTTCGACCCCGGCCTCCTCGCGGCCACCGCCGACGAGCGCATGGTGCGCTGGTGGTGGACCAACCGGCCGTCGGCACCCATCGTGCTGGCCACCGGCGGCAGGGCCCCCTGCGCGGTGAGCCTGCCCGCCCCCGCGGCGGCCCGCGCGCTCGACGCGCTCGACCGCAAGGGCATGCGCCTCGGCCCGGTCGTCGCGGCCCCCACGCGGTGGGCGATCCTCGTCGCGCCGTACTCCATGGAGCAGCTCGGTGAGCTGCTCTACGCCAAGGACTTCGTACCGGGTTCCCTGCGCTTCCACGGCGAGGGCGGTTACATCGCGCTGCCCCCGTCCGAGACCGGCCAGGGCCGGATCCGCTGGGAGCGGGCACCGCTGCCCGGCTCGGCCGCGCCCTGGGTGCCCGGTGTGGAGGCCGTGGTGGACGCCGTGGTGGAGGCGCTCACTCGTACGGGTGTGAGCGCGCCCGAGTTGTAGGGCGCTCCGGCGCGCGGCGAGCCGCGCGCCCGCCCGGGCTCGTTATCTTCCGCGGTATGCAGCGTCATCTTGGCCGACACAGAGATTCCTTGCCGCTGCGCGGCGGGCCGGGCCCCCGAAGTGTTCGGCTGGGGGCGTTGACCGGTGTCGTGGCGTTCATCGTCGCTCTGCCGCTGACCGTGGCGTCCGCGGGGCCCGTCGGGGACGAGGGCCCCGCGGTCGTCGGTGCCTCCGGGCGCGTCGACGAGAAGGGGCGTCCTCCCGGCTCCGGGGGCCTGCGCGCGTCCTCGTCCCGGCTGCTGGGGCGGGACCTGGCCACCGCCGCCCGGTGCGGCCCCGCACTCTCCTCTCCGGACGGCATCGAGGCACAGACCTGCGTCCTGACCCGGGGGGCGGACACCTGGGCGCGCACGTACTACCGCAACGCGACCGGCGACGCGCTGAGCTCCGTGCTGAGCCTCATGGGGCCCGCCGGCCACAGCGTGCAGATGAGGTGCGTGGTGGACGCGGAGGACGATCCAGGAGCGTGCGAGACGCCCAGGGAGCGCACGGCGGGTGGGGCGGGGGCCTACACGGCGGTCGCGGAGTTCGCGAAGGGCGCCGGGGACGGGCCGCTGCTGCTGCGCTCCGGGAGCAGTACGGGTTCTTAGCAACTTGCCTCTGTGGCAAGGCCGTTGAGGCCGTACGAGATTCCGGACATGAAAAGACCCGGTTGCTGGCGACGGGGGATGCACCAGCAACCGGGCTACTCGAACGGTAACAAGAGATCGGCGGTTCGCAAATTCGATCTCGGCTATTCGGACACGGATTCCGCTGTCACAACCGGGAGTTGTGACAGGAGTCACCTGTGCTCAAGGGCCTGGACCAGCTGACCGGTCGGTCAGTGCCGCGACCGAGGATCAGCTCAGCGTGACCTGTCGGTTGGTGAGCCCGCCGCGTGCCCGGCGTTCGTCCCCGGTGAGCGGCGCGTCCGAGGCCAGGGCGGTCGCCAGGCGTTCGGCGAATTCGGCCGCCGGCTTCTCGATGTCGTCGGCCGTGACACCGCTCGGCAGGTCCCAGACCGGCACCGTGAGCCCGTGCGCGCGGAAGGAGCCGACCAGCCGGGTGCCCTCGCCGAGACTCGACCGGCCGGCCGCGTGCAGTCGCGCGAGCGCGTCCAGAAGCTGTTCCTCGGGGTGCGGCATGACCCAGCGCAGGTGGTTCTTGTCGGGGGTCTCGCACCAGTACGCGGCGTCGACGCCGGCGAGCTTCACGGTGGGGACGGCCGCGGCGTTGGCCCGCTCCAGGGAGGCGGCCACGTCCGGCGTCGAGTTCTCCGCGTCCGGGACCCAGAACTCGAAGCCCGTGTGCACAACTGGCTCGAAGGCGCCTTCGGGGTCGAGCAGTTCCTGCAGCCGCGGTCCGTCGGCCGGGGCGCGGCGGCCCGGGACCGGCGTGCCGGGCTCGGCCGTGAGGGCGCGCCGCAGGGTGTCGGCGAGGTCGCGGCTGATGTCGCCGGACGCCGTGTCGTTCTGCAGGCCGAGCAGGACCGAGCCGTCGTCGCGGCGCAGCGCGGGCCAGGCCATCGGCAGGACGGTGGCGAGCGTCACCGAGGGAACGTCCTCGGGGAGGCTCTCCTTGAGCTTCAGCTCGACGGTCGCGGCGGGGACCAGCTCACGCAGCGCGACCCAGTCGCCCTCGCTCGGCAGGCCCTCGAACGGGCGCTGCACCAGCTCGGTCACCGCGTGCGCGGCCGCCCGGCCGTGGCAGGCCTTGTAGCGGCGGCCGCTGCCGCAGGGGCAGGGTTCGCGAGCGCCGACAACCGGGATTTCCCCGTCTTGCAGCTGAGGCCGCTGGGCCTTCGTCTGGGGTCGCTTCTTGGCCATCGTGGGTGTCTCCCGATCACGGCTCGACTCGTACGGGCGCGAGCCTAGCCGTTCGCGCGACGGCCGAAGGGACCCTGTGGACAACGCACCGGGTCCTTCCGGAACCGGGTTTTCAGTCCAGGTCGTCGAAGGCGTCCGCGAAGTCCAGCTCGGGTATCGCGGACACAGCCGGTGACGCGACGCGCGTAGCGAAGTCGTCGCGACGGTGCCCGGTGGTCACGTCGGCGACGTCCTCCTGGACGACGACCCACACCGTGACCTCCCCGCGGGCGTCGTCGCGGACGCCCCAGTCCTTCGCCAGCGCCGTGATGATGTTCAGCCCGCGGCCGCCGTGTGCCGTGACCGAGGGGGTGGCCGGAACCGGGCGGGTGGGCCCGCCGCCGTCCGTCACCTCGACGGTGAGCCTTCCGGACGCGTCGACGCGCCACGCGGCCCGCACGTCGCCGTCGCCCGACAGGGCGTCGCCGAGCGGTCTGCCGTGCCGGCACGCGTTGCTCAGCAATTCGGAAAGGATCAGTACGGCGTCGTCGACGACCGATTCCGCCATTCCGCCCGTGCGCAGCTGATCCCTCATCCGACGCCTGGCCTTGCCCACGCCCGCAGGGCCATGGGGAACGGCCATGCTCGACGACGTGGGCACTTCCCGTGCCACCACCAACGCCACCCCCGAGACCTCCTTTGCCCCACGCCACGGTGTGGATGCCCCACTGAACTGGACCGGAAACCGGCCAATCCAGGTCTGCTGACGCACTCGTAACGATCGAATACGGAACGAACGCGCCGGTGCACTCCCTGTCACCGTGTGGCTGGATTTCGACGGCCGTCCCGGGGTTCGACCGGTGGCCTCCGAGGGGGGAGCGCGCCAGGTCAGCGGCCGAGCTGGTGCAGGACCGCGCGCGGCCGGTTGGTGATGATGGCGTCAATGCCCAGCTCAACGCAGAGGTCGACGTCCTCGGGCTCGTTCACGGTCCAGACGTGCACCTGGTGCCCGGCTCGTTTCAGCCGTTCGATGTAGCCGGGGTGGCTGCGTACGATCCGCATCGAAGGGCCTGCGATCCGGACACCCGCGGGAAGCCGTCCGTCGCGCAGCCGGGGCGAGATGAACTGCAGCAGATAGACCGTCGGCATGGTCGGGGACGCGGCCCGGACGCGGTGCAGGGAGCGGGCCGAGAAGCTCATGACGCGGACGGGCGAGGTCGTGGCGCTCTGCGGGGAGTCCAGCCCGAAACGCTTCAGGAGCAGCAGCAGCCGGTCCTCGACCTGCCCGGCCCAGCGTGTGGGGTGCTTGGTCTCGATGGCCAGCTCCACGCGGCGGCCCGCGTCCGCGACGAGTTCGAGCAGCCGCTCCAGGGTGAGGACGGACGTGTCCTCCGGGTCCCCGGGGCCGTACTCCCAGTCGGGGGACTCGTCGCGGTTCCTCCAGGCGCCGAAGTCCAGCGCTGCCAGGTCGGCGAGTTCCAGGGCGGAGACCGCCCCGCGGCCGTTGGACGTACGGTTGACGCGACGGTCGTGGACGCAGACGAGGTGTCCGTCCGCGGTCAGCCGTACATCGCACTCGAGGGCGTCGGCACCGTCCTCGATCGCCTTCTTGTAAGCGGCCAGGGTGTGCTCGGGGGCCTCTTCGGAGGCCCCGCGATGGGCGACGACCTGGATCGGGTGCTGTCGTGCGTGGGTCACCGCGTCATGGTGCCACCGCTGCGGGGCGACCGTCGGGTCGGATACGCCACAAATGAAACCATTGCGCCAGAAAAGACCTATGTAAAGAATGGACCTGGACCCACAGCCACCGCTTATGGTGCTCTGACGTCCTGTGGGAAAAGCTGACGGCGTACAAAAAGCACATGCACGACCAGCACAGCTGCATCGCGCCGGACCCGTCGACAAGCGTGAGCGAGCGTGACCGAGTGCGACCGAGAACAACAGCCGTGGATCGAGGAGAAGAGCTGTGAGCACCGAGAACGAGGGCACCGCAGTACCCCCGGCCCCGTCCGCACCTCCCGTGCCGGTGGAAACTCCCGCTGCTTCCGCGCAGAACGTTGCGCCCGAAGGGGGCGCGCCGACCGCTCAGATCCCGTCGGTGCCTCCGGGCGCCCCCGGCGCACCGGGGCAGGCACCGGCGTACGCGTCGACGAGCGCCGGGGCGCCCGACCCGTACGGGCACGGCTCGGGGACTCCCGGGGCGCCGGGCTACGGTTCCGGGGCGCCCGGGGCCGTTCCCGCGGCCGAGGCGGGCTGGCCGCCTCCGCCGCCCGCGACCCCGGCGTACGCGGACGGTGGCGGCTCGGGCGGCGGCGGGTGGGGTTCCACCTACGGGCAGCCCGCGCCGAAGCCGAAGAACGGACGTGGCGGCCTGGTCGCCGCCATCCTGGTGGCCGCGCTCGTCGCGGGCGGAGTCGGCGGTGGCATCGGCTACTCCCTGGCCAGGGGCAACGACAGTTCCACCGGCTCGACGACGGTCTCCGCCCCGAGCAACAGCGGCGACGTCAAGCGCGCCTCGGGCACGGTCGCGGGCGTGGCGGCCAAGGCGCTGCCGAGCACCGTCACCATCGAGGCCGAGAGCACCAACGGCGAGGGCGGCACCGGCACGGGCTTCGTCTTCGACAAGCAGGGCCACATCCTCACCAACAACCACGTCGTGGCGGACGCGGTCGACGGCGGCAAGCTCACCGCGACCTTCCCCGACGGCAAGAAGTACGACGCCGAGGTGGTCGGCCACGCGCAGGGTTACGACGTCGCGGTCATCAAGCTCAAGAACGCGCCGTCCGATCTCCAGCCGCTCGCCCTCGGCAACTCCGACAAGGTGGCCGTCGGCGACTCGACGATCGCGATCGGTGCCCCCTTCGGCCTGTCCAACACGGTGACCACGGGCATCATCAGCGCCAAGAACCGCCCGGTGGCCTCCAGCGACGGCAGCTCGAGCAGCAAGGCCTCGTACATGAGCGCCCTGCAGACGGACGCCTCGATCAACCCGGGCAACTCCGGTGGCCCGCTCCTGGACGCCCAGGGCTCCGTCATCGGTATCAACTCCGCGATCCAGTCGACGAGCGGCGGCGGCCTGGGCGGCACCAGTCAGTCCGGTTCCATCGGTCTCGGCTTCGCGATCCCGATCAACCAGGCGAAGAACGTCGCCCAGCAGCTCATCAAGACCGGCAAGCCGGTCTACCCGGTGATCGGCGCGTCCGTCTCCCTCGAAGAGGGCACCAGCGGCGCGAAGATCACCGAACAGGGCGCGAGCGGTTCCGCGGCGGTGACCTCCGGCGGCCCCGCCGACAAGGCCGGCCTCAGGCCGGGTGACGTCATCACCAAGCTCGACGACCAGGTGATCGACAGCGGCCCGACCCTCATCGGCGAGATCTGGACCCACCGGCCCGGCGACACCGTCAAGCTCACCTTCACGCGCGACGGGAAGACCCGCACCACCGAGGTCACCCTGGGCCAGCGCGACGGCGACAGCTGACCGGTTAGTCTTGTCCCCGCGCCACCGACAATCGTGGGCGGCGCGGGGTGGGTTGCCCGAGCGGCCTAAGGGAACGGTCTTGAAAACCGTCGTGGCAGCGATGTCACCGTGGGTTCAAATCCCACACCCACCGCGCAGGTCGAAGTCTTGAAGGTCGGAAGGGGCGCTCCCGGTGACGGGGGCGCCCCTTCCGCGTGCAGCCCGCAGCCCGCCGCGCGACCTGACCACCTGTCGCCGCCTCCGCCCGTCCGGCACCGACCCTTCGAACGGCCTGACAGGCGAACTGACGCAGCGTCACGAAAATTTGAGGCCGATCACTTTATCGCCTGGCACCCAAGGGCGCCATCGGTGTGAGCCGCATGTCGTAGACATGCCAGCATCTGGCCTAACACCGCAGGCCGAACCGTTATCGCATGCAGTTCGCACGGAAAGCGTGATGAGGCTGGATGCGGCTCAACGTTTGCATCCTCGAACCAATCGGACAGTTCCCTCGCCTATGCGGGGAGAGAGGACGCAATATGTCCCCGAAGCTCAAGGTGACGCGCAACGGGCGCCAGGACGAGGGCACCGCCTCGCGTCACCCCCGCCTGGGTGCGAGGGCGGCGGCCCTGATCGTGCTCGGCACCGGGGTGGTAGGTCTCTGGTCGGCGCCCATGGCGCAGGCCGCAGGTCATGAATCGCACAGGACCTTCCACTCGAGCGTCACCTTCAACGTCCCCCGGGACGTCGCGGAGGCCGACGCCGCCGAAGACCTGGCGGACTACAAGGACGCGGCGGGCATCGATTCCGCCGACTACCTGGCGGACTACAAGGATGCCGCGGGCGTCGACGGCGCCGAGGACCTGGCGGACTACAAGGATGCCGCGGAGGCGGATGCCGCCGAAGACCTGGCATACCTCAAGGGTGGTGCGGACTTCTACGGTGGCCGCGACCTGTGGGACTACCTCGACGACGGCGGGTTGCACATCACCGTCAACGTCAACAACAACAATAACAACAACAACAATGGCGGCAACGCCAATAACAACAACAATAACGGCGGTGGCACCAACACCAACAACAACTGATTTCACGATCCGGGTGGGTGGGAAAGCCATTCGCCGAGGCCCGCTCAGTTGCGGGTCGGCTGATCCCCCGCGGCGCACTTCCGTGGGCCGTTCGTGGGCCATCCGTGGGCCAGGACACCGGTCGAGGTCGATCGGATCGGCGTGCGGGCAGGTCGCACACGCAGGTTCATCTGCCACACCCACCGCGGATGAACGGCCCCTGACCGGGTGAGTCGGTCGGGGGCCGTTCTCACGTGTTGGCAGGTGAGCCCGGTAAGGCCGGCGCAGGTCGCTGAAAGGAGCTCGGACATCCGCGCTTTGCCGCTGTATTGCAGCTTGCTTCCGGCCCCGTCGCTGCCCGGCCCAGACGGTGCAGCCGGGACCGCTGAGAGGGTGGACGCACACGTTGTGCTTCGCCGCCCGTGTCGAGGGCACCCTGCGTCGCTCCGCCTGGGTGTACGGCGCCTTCGTCGACGTCGTCGTCCTCGGCCTCCTCGACGGGGAACGGACACCGCCCGCCGGACCCGCGTGACCGGAACGAAGAGGCCGTCCCGGGTCAGGGCCGGAGACCGAAGCCCCGCGCCGTTTCCTCCCTGGGGACGGTGAGCGGCGCGGGAGCCGTGTTCTCGTCCGGAAGGTCCCGACGCAGGCCACGGCGGGCGGCGTCCCGACGGGGCCCAAGGCAGGGTGAGGCGGGTCCGTGCCATGACGGCACCCCGGGAAACCGTGATCCGCGGTGCGCCTCAGTCCGGCGACGGACCGGGTTGCCGGGACGACATGCGGGACGCCGACGCGATCGTCGAGTGGGCCTCGCGTGCGGTGAGGCCGGTATGGACGGCGGCCTCGACGAGGGCGGGGGTCAGGTCGGGTCCGATGCCGTTCTCGTAGGCGCGGCAAGCGGCCCAGAACAGACGGGTGTTGCGCTGGCCCGCGTGGGCGGCGAGCACGAACTGGATCAGCCCCTGGCCCTGATGGCCGGTTGCGGGAGGCGTGCGGTGGCGCGTACGGGGTGGGGGCGTGAGCAGGCGCAGGAGTTCACCCGGGCAGGGCGCGGGCGCGAGGTGGGCGGTGCCGGGAGCCGTGCCGTACACGCCGTGTTCGGTGCGTGAGCCGGGGCCGACCAGGTAGCCGCCGGCGCCGCGGATGTCGATGCCGGGGGCCAGCCGGCTGGCCGAGTTGGGGACGACCACGTCCGGTGGCCCGGTCAGCCAGAGGTGGCGGCCCCCGCTCGGGGTCACGACGACGACGGTGTCGGGGATGGTGAACAGGTGGCGCAGGGCCAGTTCGCGCAGGGCGGTGGAGGAGTCCGTACCGGCCTTGGTGTCGAGGTCGATGCCGATGAGGTGGTGCGGGTCGAGGCCGCAGGCGATGCCGTAGCCGGTGGACCAGGGGGCGGCGGCGAAGAGCGCGCGGATACGTCGGGGGTCGGTGGAGGCGTCGTACACGCCGTGCCCGAAGCGCCCGCACTCGCCGTGGCAGGGCGGGGTCGTCTGATCGGGGTCGGCGCGGTGGGGTGAGCGCAGGGCCGGGAGCTTCGTACGGGACAGCGGGATCACCGCGAGGCCGCGCTCGGCGGCGGACAGGGCATGGGCCAGGGCCAGGGTCGTGGCCTGCCGGTCGATGGTGGCCATGCCTCTATGTTCGTACGAGTGTTCGAAAAATGGAAGAGTGCGCCAGGCGCGGGAGCGTGACGTGGGGGCTTCGGGCGGTTTGGGCGGGCATGTGGCGAAACGCTTCAGCCCTTGCGGTGCCTGGTTTTCCGCTGCCCGATCCGTGCTGAGCCGCGGCTTTACTGTCGCGAAGCGGGTTTATCGACTTGTCCTCACGCTTGAGGGGGAATCGCGGCTTCCGGGGTGGTTCGCCGGGGATTCGGTGGGCAACTCTGGACTCGCGACGTCGTGAACAGCGTCGGGGCGGTCGGCCGGCCACCTCGGAGCAAGCCGTATCCCACGTACCACCCGGCCCACCGCCGGTCCGTACATCCGGTTCATGGAGGAACTCACATGGCAAGCATCCGTACCGCCCGCGTTCTCGCCGCCGTCTCGGCCCTGCCCCTCGCCGCCGCCCTGTTCACGGGTGTCGCGACGGCGGACAACGGCGCGATCTCGGACAACGGATCGAACGCGGGGGTGGCAACCGTCAGCGGCAGCGGGGTCGGACGCGACAACAGCGGCAACTCCTCGACCACGCAACAGCAGGCGGTGGGCTCAGGCGCCTCGAACCAGAGCAATACCGCGCAGGTGAACCACTCCGCGTTCACAGCCGTCAATCAGTCGACCACCGTCGTCCACTTCACCAAGCTCTGGTGAGTGCCGGCCGATGAGCCCTGGTCGAGCTCATCGGTCCCGCCTCCCTGACGGGGGTGTGCTTCCTGGGGTCGTAACGCGTCTGCGCGACGGTGCTTCGGTGCCGTCGTGCAGACGTTTCGGTGTGTCCGCGCACGTCCACCACCTCCCGGGCGGCCCCCGGACGGCGTCCGCCGGCGGTACGCCCGCCCCTTGCGCCGACCTTGACAGCACACGGAAGCTGACGGACAGTCAGAAACCCCTGTCCGTACGAGGTCCGGGAGGGCCGCCGCCGTGCATCTCGCCCCCACCGAGCGCCAGCGACGGCTGCGCGCCGAGCTGCGCACGTACTTCCGGGACCTGATGCCCGACGGGCCCCCGCCCGCCCACGATCCCGGCCGGCAGCGCGCGCTGCTGCGCCGCATCGGAGCCGACGGACTGCTCGGAATCGGCTGGCCGACCGCGTACGGGGGACAAGGGCGCGGCGCGGACGAGCAGTTCGTGTTCTTCGACGAGGCGTACCGGGCCGGTGCGCCGGTGTCGATGGTCACGCTGAACACCGTCGGTCCGACGCTCATCAAGTACGGCAGCGAGGAGCAGAAGCAGTACTTCCTGCCACGCATCCTGAGCGGTGACCTCGTTTTCGCGATCGGCTACTCGGAGCCCTCGGCCGGCACGGACCTGGCCGCGCTGCGCACGCGCGCGCGACGGGACGGCACGGACTTCCTGGTCCACGGGCAGAAGATCTTCACCTCCAACGCCCAGCACGCCGACTGGATCTGGCTCGCCTGCCGCACCGACCCCGACGCTCCCCGCCACCGGGGCATCTCCATCCTCCTCGTGTCCACGGACGCCCCCGGGTTCTCCTGGACGCCGATCGAGACGGTCGGCGGCCTGACCACCACGGCCACGTATTACGACGGCATCCGTGTCCCCGCCTCCCGTCTCGTCGGCGAGGAGAACCGCGGCTGGCAGCTGATCACCAACCAGCTCAACCACGAGCGCGTCGCCCTCGCCGCGATCGGCATGCAGGCGGAGGACTTCTACACGGCCGCGCTGGCAGCGGCGCGCACACCCGATCCGGTGACAGGCAGGCGCCGGGTCGACGAGCCCTGGGTGCGTTCGGGGCTGGCCGAGGCGCATGCGCGGCTGGCGGCGTCGCGCCTGCTCAACTGGCGTCTGGTGGCGGATGTGGGGGCCGGCCGGTTGGCGCCGGGCGACGCCGCCGGCGTGAAGGTCGCGGGAACGGAATCGGCGGTCGAGACGTATCGCATATGTCAGCACATCGTGGGTGCCGACGCGCTGGTGCGTTCCGGTTCGCCAGGGGTGTTCGGGGACGGCGAGCTGGAGCGGATGAACAGGGCGGCGCAGATCAACACGTTCGGGGGCGGGGTGAGCGAGGTGCAGCAGGAGATCGTGGCCACCATGCGGCTGGGGATGGCGAGGGGGCGGCGGTGAGCGCCGGACCGGCCGGGTGGACGGCGCGGCTGAAGGCGTACGAGGGACGGGCGGCTGCCGTCGCGGGCGTCGGCAAGGACCCGGTCAACGAGCCGATGATCCGGCACTGGTGCGAGGCGATGGACGACACCAGTCCGGCGTACGAGGGTCCCGGCGCCGTCGCACCGCCCACGATGCTCCAGGTGTGGACCATGGGCGGCCTCTCCGGGCAGCGGAGCCGCTCGGGCGCGTTCGAGGAGCTGCTCGGGCTGCTCGACGACGCCGGGTGCACCTCGGTGGTCGCCACCGACTGCGAGCAGGAGTACCTGCGGCCGCTGCGCCCCGGGGACGAGATCACCTACGACGCGGTCATCGAATCGGTCTCCGAGCACAAGACGACCCGGCTCGGCAGCGGGCACTTCGTCACGACCCGGACGGAGGTGCGGTCGGCCGGCGAGCTCGTGGGGACACACCGCTTCCGGATCCTCAAGTACGCCCCGGCGGCGGGCAGGACGAAGAGCGCCAGGCCACGGCCGGTCGTCAACCGGGACAACGCCGGGTTCTGGGAGGGCGTGGGCCGGCACCAGCTGCTGATCCAGCGGTGCGCCGGCTGCGGGACGCTGCGCCTTCCCTGGCTGCCGGGGTGCGCTGCCTGCGGCGCCCCGGAGTGGGACACCGTGGGGGCGAGCGGTGAGGGGACCGTCTACTCGTACGTCGTCATGCACCACCCGCCCTTCCCGGCCTTCGATCCGCCCTACGCGGTCGGTCTGATCGAGCTGTCCGAGGGCGTGCGGATCGTGAGCAACGTGATCGGGGTGCCGTACGACGAGGTGCGGATCGGGATGCCGGTGCGGCTGGAGTTCGAGCGGTACGACGAGGAGCTGGTCCTCCCGGTCTTCCGGGCCGGGGACGGCATCGAGGGAGGCGGGCGCTGACATGGACTTCACGCCCACGGAGGAGCAGGCGGCGGCTCGCGATCTGGCCGCCCGGATCTTCGCGGACCTCGCCACGCACGAGCGGCTGTCCGCCGCCGGGACCGGCAGTGACGCCGAGCTGTGGAAGACGCTGTGCGCGGCCGGGCTGATGGCCGCCGTGGCGGAGACCGGGCTCCTCGGTCTGGTGCTCCTGCTGGAGGAACAGGGGCGGACCACCGCCCAGGTGCCGTTCGCGGCGAGCTGTGTGTACGGCCTGCTGGCGGTGGCGGCACACGGTACGCCGGAGCAGCGGGAGCGGCTGCTGCCCGGGATCGCGGACGGGACGGTGGTGGTGTGCGGCGCGGTTTCCCCGCCGTCACCGGTCCGCGCCACGGCTTCGGGGCGGTTGAGCGGTGTCGCCCCGTCGGTGCCGTGGCTGCGGGACGCCACGCATGTGCTCGTCGCCGACGACCGGCGTCGGCTGTGGCTGGTGCGGACCGCCGACGCGCGGTGCGAGCCGGTCGAGCTGACGGCGCCCTGGTCGGCGGGGCGGCTCACCCTCGACGGCACGCCGGGCGAGCGGCTGGGCGGAGCGGCGGGCGGCGAGAGGGGCGGAGGGACGGATGGAGAAGCCGCGCGCGGGCGGGACGACGACGCCTCCGCGGCCGTGTCCCACGTCCCCGTGTCCGACGTCCCCGTGCCCGCCGCCTCCGTGGCTGCGCCCGACGCCTTCGCGGCCGGGGACGCCGGGGATGTCCACGCGGACGTGCTCGCCACCGCCCGGACCGCCTTCGCCGGGTTGCAGGCCGGAGTGTGCGCGGGTTCGCTGGCACGCGCGGTGGAGCACACCGGCACCCGCGAGCAGTTCGGGCGCCCGCTCGCCACCAACCAGGCGGTGCAACTCAGGGCGGCCGACGCCTACATGGACACCGAGGCGATCCGGGTGACGGCGTACGAGGCGGCCTGGCGGCGTGACGAGGGGCTGCCCTATGCGACGCACGCCCTGACGGCCGCCTGGTGGGCGTCCGAGGCGGGGCGACGGGTCGTGCACACGGGCCAGCATCTGCACGGCGGGACCGGGGCGGATCTGGAGCACCCCGTGCACCGGCACTTCCTGTGGGGCCGGCAGCTGGACGCCTACCTGGGCTGTGGCGACGAAGTGCTGCAGGAGCTGGGAGAGTTGCTCGTGCGCGAGGAGGGAGGGGCATGACGGCCGACAAGGATGCGCCGAGGACGGAGCGCGCCGGCGGTCCGCCGATGACGAAGCCCGGTGACGAACTGTTGACGGCCAGGCCCGGTGACGAGCTGCCGCCGCTGGAGATCGAGGTCACGCGCACGCTGATCGTGGCCGGCGCCATCGCCTCGCGGGACTACCAGGACGTCCACCACGACCCGGAGCTGGCACGGCGGAAGGGGTCCCCCGACATCTTCATGAACATCCTGACCACCAACGGCCTGGTCGGCAGGTACATCACGGACCACTTCGGGCCGCACGCCGTCCTGCGCAAGGTCGCCATACGGCTCGGAGCGCCCAACTACCCGGGCGACACGATGGTGTTGACCGGCACGGTCGAGGAGGTCTCGGGCACCACGGCGACGGTCCGGGTCGTCGGGGCGAACGGCATCGGCAGACACGTGACCGCGACGGTGACGGTCACCCTCCCGGCCGGGGGAGCGGCATGAGCGTGCGGGCGAGGGACCGCCTCGGCGGACGGGCCGCGATCGTCGGGATCGGGGCCACCGAGTTCTCCAAGGACTCCGGGCGCAGTGAGCTGCGGCTCGCCGTGGAAGCGGTGCGGGCGGCGCTCGACGACGCGGGCCTGACGCCGGGGGACGTGGACGGGATGGTGACGTTCACGATGGACACCAGCCCGGAGATCACCGTCGCCCAGGCGGCCGGGATCGGCGAGCTGTCCTTCTTCTCGCGCGTCCACTACGGGGGCGGCGCGGCCTGTGCGACCGTCCAGCAGGCGGCGCTTGCGGTGGCGGCGGGCGTGGCCGAGGTGGTGGTCTGCTACCGGGCGTTCAACGAACGGTCGGGACGGAGGTTCGGCGCCGGGGTGCGGCAGCGGGAGCCGTCGGCCGAGGGGGTGGCGCTCGGCTGGGCCCTCCCGTTCGGGCTGCTCACCCCCGCCTCCTGGGTGGCCATGGCCGCCCAGCGCTATCTGCACACGTACGGGCTGACGCCCGAGGCCTTCGGCCCGGTCGCGGTGGTGGACCGGAAGTACGCGGCGACGAACCCGGCGGCGTACTTCCACGACAGACCGATCACCCTCGCCGAGCACGCCGCCTCGCGGTGGATCGTGGAGCCGCTGAGACTGCTGGACTGCTGCCAGGAGACGGACGGTGGTCAGGCGCTGGTGGTCACCTCGGTGGAGCGGGCCCGGGACCTGCCGCGCCCTCCCGCGGTGATCACGGCGGCCGCCCAGGGCGCCGGCCGGGCACAGGAGCAGATGACGAGCTTCTACCGGGACGATCTGACCGGGCTGCCGGAGATGGGAGTGGTGGCGCGGCAGCTGTGGCGGAGCTCGGGGCTGACCCCCGCGGACATCGACGTGGCGATTCTGTACGACCACTTCACGCCGTTCGTGCTGATGCAGCTGGAGGAGTTCGGGTTCTGCGGACCGGGGGAGGCCACGGACTTCGTGGCCGCGGAGAGCCTGCCGCTGAACACCCACGGGGGGCAGCTCGGGGAGGCGTACCTGCACGGGATGAACGGGGTGGCGGAAGCGGTCCGGCAGCTGCGCGGCACGTCCGTGAACCAGGTACGCGGTGCCCGCCGCACCCTGGTCACCGCGGGTACCGGGGTCCCCACCTCGGGGCTGATCCTGGGGACGGACGGGGGAGAACAGGCGCCCGGGGTCTCGTGAGGACACTCCGGAGGCCCCCGTGGCAGCCGCCGTACCGCCGCCGTAGCACCGCCGTACGGGTCTCTCAGGGGTGGACCCTCAGGGTGTGGGCGCCGCTCCTCCACCCTCAGGAGGTGGAGCGGGCCCCCCTCCTACAACCTGAGGGGGACATCGCTTCGGGACCTGCGGCCGATCCGAAGGAGTAGGGGTCACTCCTAGCGTGGAGCCATGACCACACCCGTCTGCACCAGCGGTGCGAACGTCGCGACGCGGACCTTCCCGTACCCGTCGTATCCGTCCTACCCGTCGTTCGCGTCGTACATGAAGGCGCGTCAGCCGGTGCTGCTGCGCACCGCCCGGTCGCTGACCCCCAACGCGAGCGACGCGGAGGACCTGCTGCAGACCGCGCTGACCAAGACGTATGTCGCGTGGGAGCGGATCGAGGACCACCGGGCGCTCGACGGTTACGTGCGGCGGGCGCTGCTGAACACCCGGACGTCGCAGTGGCGCAAGCGCAAGGTCGACGAGTTCGTGTGCGACGAGCTGCCGGAGCCCGAGGGGGTGCCGGCCGGGGACCCCGCCGAGCAGCAGGCGCTGCGTGACGCGATGTGGCGCGCGATCATGAAGCTGCCGGCGCGGCAGCGGGCCATGGTCGTCCTGCGGTACTACGAGGACCTGAGCGAGGCGCAGACGGCGGAGGTGCTCGGCGTCTCCGTCGGGACGGTGAAGTCGGCCGTGTCACGGGCGCTGGGCAAGCTGCGTGAGGATCCCGAGCTGGAGCCCGTGCGCTGACACCGGACCGGTGTTCGGTGATCCCCTCCGTGGCCGTTCGACCCCTGTGAGCTGATCGATCACCCGGAACTAGTGACATACCGCGCGGTATGTGCGCAGAATCAGCGCAACCCTTAACACCGCGTAGGCAATGTCGCCCCCGGGAGGACGCCGTGCTGAGCACGATGCAGGACGTACCGCTGCTGATCTCGAGGATCCTGACCCACGGGTCGGCCATCCACGGCACATCACAGGTGATCACCTGGACGGGTGAGGGAGAGCCGCAGCGCCGTTCCTACGCCGAGATCGGCGTCCGTGCGGCCCAGCTGGCGCACGCGCTGCGCGAGGACCTCGGCGTCGCGGACGACGACCGGGTCGCGACCCTCATGTGGAACAACGCCGAGCACGTCGAGGCGTACTTCGCGATCCCCTCCATGGGCGCGGTCCTGCACACCCTCAACCTCCGCCTCCCCGCCGAGCAGTTGGTGTTCATCGTCGGACACGCCGCCGACCGCGTGATCATCGCCAACGGTTCCCTGCTGCCCCTGCTCGCACCCCTGCTCCCCCATCTGCCGACGGTGGAGCACGTCGTCGTGTCGGGTCCCGGCGACCGTGCGCTGCTCGCCGGAGCGAGCGTGCGGGTGCACGAGTACGAGGAGCTCATCGCGGGGAAGCCGGCCGCGTACGACTGGCCCGAGCTGGACGAACGCGCCGCCGCGGCCATGTGCTACACCTCCGGCACGACCGGCGACCCCAAGGGCGTCGTCTACTCCCACCGCTCGATCTACCTGCACTCGATGCAGGTCAACATGGCCCAGTCGATGGGCCTCACCGACCAGGACACCTCGCTCGTCGTGGTCCCGCAGTTCCACGTCAACGCCTGGGGGCTGCCGCACGCCACGTTCATGTCCGGCGTGAACCTCCTCATGCCGGATCGTTTCCTCCAGCCCGCGCCGCTCGCCGAGATGATCGAGGCCGAGCGGCCGACGCACGCCGCGGCCGTCCCCACCATCTGGCAGGGACTGCTCGGCGAACTGCACGCCAGGCCCCGGGACGTCTCCTCCCTCACCCAGGTCACGATCGGCGGCTCGGCCTGTCCGCCCTCGCTCATGGAGGCCTTCGACAAGCTGGGGATGCGGGTCTGCCACGCCTGGGGCATGACGGAGACGTCCCCGCTGGGCACCATCGCCCGGCCGCCGGCCAGTGTCGTGGGCACCGCGGAGGAGTTCGCCTACCGCCTCACCCAGGGCCGTTTCCCGGCCGGTGTCGAGGCCCGTCTCACCGGCCCCGGCGGTGAACGGCTCCCCTGGGACGGCGAGTCCGCGGGCGAGCTGGAGGTGCGCGGTCCGTGGATCGCCGGCGCGTACTACGGCGGCCAGGGCACCGAACCCCTCCGGCCCGCCGACAAGTTCAGCGAGGACGGCTGGCTCAAGACCGGTGACGTCGGCACCATCAGCCAGGACGGCTTCCTGACCCTCACCGACCGCGCCAAGGACGTCATCAAGTCGGGCGGCGAGTGGATCTCCTCGGTCGACCTGGAGAACGCGCTGATGTCCCACCCGGACGTCGCCGAGGCCGCCGTCGTCGCCGTCCCCGACGACAGGTGGGGCGAGCGCCCCCTCGCCACCGTCGTCCTCAAGGAGGGCTCCACCGCCGACTTCGCGACGCTGCGCGCGTTCCTCGCCACCGAGGCCAGGATCGCCAAGTGGCAGCTCCCCGAGCGCTGGACGATCATCGGGGCGGTCCCCAAGACGAGCGTCGGCAAGTTCGACAAGAAGGTGCTGCGCAGGCAGTACGCCGAGGGTGCGCTGGACGTGACCAGGCTCTGACCCCCCCCCCTCGCCGGGCGGGTGACTCCACGGCTCCCCGCCCGGCGTACGCGCAGGTCGGCTCCGCACGGACGCCGGGGCGCCGTACCCGCGCAGGGCCTCCGTACGCGTACGGAGGCCCTCTACGGACGCCCGAGCCCGGCGCGCGCGACCAGGCCTGGCGCGCGGGTCAGTTGGTGCCGATCCGTGCCAGCAGGTCGACGATCCGGTCCTGCACCTCGGCGCTGGTCGAACGCTCGGCGAGGAACAGCACCGTCTCCCCCGCGGCGAGCCGCGGCAGTTCGGCCTGGTCGACGGCGGCGGTGTAGACGACGAGCGGGGTGCGGTTCAACTGTCCGTTCGCCCGCAGCCAGTCGACGATTCCGGCACGCCGGCGCCGTACCTGCATCAGATCCATCACGACCAGGTTCGGCCGCAGTTGCGAGGCCAGCGTCACCGCGTCCTCGTCCGTGGACGCCCGCGCGACCTGCATGCCGCGCCGCTCCAGGGTCGAGGTCAGCGCCAGCGCGATCTCCGCGTGCTCCTCGATGAGCAGGACGCGCGGCGGGTGCTGCTCGGAGTCCCGGGGCGCCAGCGCCTTCAGGAGCACGGCGGGATCGGCGCCGTACGCCGCCTCGCGCGTCGCCTGCCCGAGCCCCGCCGTCACCAGCACCGGCACCTCGGCGGCGACGGCGGCCTGGCGCAGCGACTGGAGTGCCGTGCGGGTGATCGGACCGGTCAGCGGGTCGACGAAGAGCGCGGCCGGGAACGCGGCGATCTGCGCGTCGACCTCCTCGCGCGAGTGCACGATGACGGGCCGGTACCCGCGGTCGCTCAGCGCCTGCTGGGTCGTCACGTCCGGAGCGGGCCACACGAGCAGCCGGCGCGGGTTGTCCAGCGGCTCGGGGGGCAGCTCGTCGTCCACCGGCCGCGGGTGCGGCTGGTCGGCGACCTCGACCGCGCCGCCGGGACCGTCCAGCGGTTCGGGGCCCTCGTCGGCGTTCTTGTCCGGGGCTCCTATGGCGTACGAACGTCCCGCGCCGTCGGTGGCGCCGGGCAGCCGGGCCCCGGGGGCCTGACCGGCCGTCGGGTGCGCACGGGCCGCGGCCTCCGGGCGCTCGACGACGGGCTCCGGAGGCGTACCGAGCTTGCGGCGGCGGCCGGAGCCGTTCGTCTGGTGCGGGGGAGGCGTGGCGGACTGCGCCTGCGCCGGTGCCTGCGATCCGTTCGCGGCGGCCTGGCGGGCGAACGGGACGCCCTGCCCGAGCGTCCGCACGCTGATCGCCCGGCCCTGCGTCGAGTTGGGGTCGACGGGCGCGGCGGCCTCGGCGGGCAGTGGCTGGGCGATCCGTGCCTGCGCCTGCGGCTGGGGTCGCGGCGGGGCCTGGGGCTGGGGCTGCGCGGGCAGTTCGGGTGGCAGAGGGGTGCCCTGGGCGGGACTCTCCGGCCGGAGCTGCGGCTGGGCGGCGGCCCCGGGAGGCACGGGGGCCGCGGGGGCGCCCGGCTGCGGCGGGGTGGGGGTCCCGGCACCGGAGGTGTCCCCGGTGTTCGGGGCCGGCCAGGCCTGGGGCGCCATGGCCGCGGCGGGGCCGGCCTGCGCGGGGCGGGCCTGTCCGGGGAGGCCCGGCATGGGGGGCGCCTGCGCCGGGACGCCGCCCTGCGCGGGTGCCCCCGCCGGTCCGGGCCGGCCGCCACCGGGCGGGACGGCACCCTGCTGGACCGGCGCCGACTGGACCTGGGGCGACGGGATCGCGCCCGACGGGATCGCGCCCGACGGGATCGCGCCCGGCGGGACCGTGCCCGGCGGGACCGTGCCCGGCTGGGCCGGAGCCGGTGCCTGCTGCGCACGGCGCCGACCCGACGGCGCGGAAACGGGGTGCGGCTGGGGCGGGGTGTGCTCGTCGGCCGAGCCGGCGGACATCACGTCGTGGCGGCCTTCGCCGCCGTGGGCGTGCCCGGCGCCGAGGGCGTCGCCGCTCTGCTCCAGGAGCCGCTGCTGGGCGAGTTGGGCCTGCTGCGCCTGCTGGGCCTGGATGTACTCGGGTGAACGGTCCGCGTCCGCGGGCGGGAGCGCGAACACGGGTCGGGCGCCGGTCTCCTGGGCGGCCGCGGCGCGTTCGGCCGCAGCGGCCAGCGCGCGCCGGCGCCGCCCGCCGGCCTGCGGACCGGAACCCTCGGCAGTCCCGCCGGCCTCGCGGAGCCCCTGGTCACCCGATGCGCCGGGTGCACTCGTGGCGACCTGCGCGCCCGGAGTGTTCGGGGCGCCGGCGGTCACGGGCAGCGCGGGCGGCAGCGCGTGCTGTTCGCCGTCGCGCCGGGCACGCCGCCCGGACGACCCGGACGGCCCGGGCACTCCCTGCGGAGGCACCGTCCCGCCCAGCCCCGTACCCACGGCAGCGGTCCCCGCCCCGTGCTCGCCCGCCATGACGACCGCGCCCTCGGAGACGGCCTCGGTCCCGCCGTCACCCGTGTCCTCGACGGCACTCGGCCGCCCGCGCCGGCGGCCGGTACCACCGGAACCGTCGTCACCGGAGAGCTCGACGCCCGACCCCTGCGCGGGCACGGACACCTCGACGGCGTCCTGTTCGCCGGCCGCGCGCCGGCGGCGCCGTCCGGTGGGAGCGACCGCGCCGCTGTCGGGCGCCACCGGCTCCGCGGCGGCGACCTCGCTCTCCAGGAAGGCGTCCACGGAGGACCGCCGGGCCCGCCGCCTGCCACCGCCCTGGTGCGAGGCCTGCTCGGGCAGCGCGACCTCGGCGCCGGTGGAGACCGGGGCCTCGATCTGCGGCATGGCCGTGACGGGGGGCACGACCGCCCCCGCGCCGGTGCCGATCGGCACCTCCAGCACGAACGCGCTGCCGCTCATGCCGGGCACCTCGTGCGTCTGCAGCACGCCGCCGTGCGCGCGCACGATCCCGCGCACGATCGGCTCGTGCACCGGGTCTCCCCCGGCGTACGGCCCGCGCACCTCGATCCGTACGACCTCGCCGCGCTGCGCCGCCGCGACCACGACGGTGTTGTCCATGTAGCCGCCCGCGGACACCGGCGTGTTGCCGGTCGCGTCGACGCCCGCGACGTCCGCGACGAGATGCGCGAGGGCCCTCGCCAGCAGCCCGGCGTCGACCTGGGCCTCGATGGGCGGAGCGTGCACGGCGAACTGCACGCGCCCGGGCCCGATCAGTTCGACGGCGCCGTCGACACCGGCCGCGACGACCGCGTCGAGCATGACGTTCGTTCGGACGATCTGTTCGGCGCCGGAGTCGAGCCGCTGGTAGCCGAGCACGTTGTCGACCAGCGTCGTGATCCGCGAGTAGCCGGCGGCGAGGTGGTGCAGGACCTGGTTGGCCTCGGGCCACAGCTGACCGGCGTCGTCGGCGGCGAGCTTCGACAGTTCGCCGCGCAGCTGGTCGAGGGGCCCGCGCAGGGACTGCCCGAGCACGGCGAGCAACTGGTCGTGCCGGGCGGCCAGTGCCTCGTAGCGGTCCTTCTCGCGCTCGCCGAGCGCCGCGTACCGTTCGTCGCCCGCGGCGAGTTCCTCCTCGTGGCGCTCGCGCACCTCGGCCAGTTCGGCCGCGTGCTGTTCGCGCAGCGCGTCGAGTTCCCCGGCGTGCTCCTCACCGATCCGCGCGAGCTCCTCGGCGTGCCGGGTGGCCTCGGTGTCCTTCTCCTCGACGAGGGTGTCGTACGGCCGGCGGTCGGTGAAGGTCATCACGGCGCCGACGAGCTGGTCCCCGTCCCGGACCGGAGCGGTCGTGAGGTCGACCGGGACCTTGGCCCCGGACTTGGACCACAGCACCTGCCCGCGCACCCGGTGCTTGCGCCCGGAGCGCAGGGTGTCGGCGAGCGGGGACTCCTCGTACGCGAAGGCCTCACCGTCGGCGCGCGAGTGCAGGATGAGGGAGTGCAGGTCCTGCCCGCCGAGGTCGCTGGCCCGGTATCCGAGTATCTGGGCGGCCGCCGGGTTGACCAGAACGACCCGCCCCTCGGTGTCCGTCCCGACGACGCCCTCGGCCGCGGCCCGCAGGATCATCTCGGTCTGGCGCTGTGAACGCGCGAGTTCGGCCTCGGTGTCGACGGTGCCCGACAGATCGCGTACGACGAGCATCAGCAGTTCGTCGGCGGTGTAGCCGTGACTGTCGTAGGCCTGCTGGCCGTCCTCCAGGTTCGCGCTGGTCACCTCGACCGGGAACTCGCTCCCGTCGGTCCGCCGCGCGACCATCCGGGTGGGCTTCGTCCGCCCGCGCTCGTCGATGGTGTCGGGCCTGCGCATGGACCCGGGGATCAGCCGCGAGTCGAACTGCGGAAGCAGATCGAGCAGGCCCCGTCCCACCAGAGCGGTGCCCGGGGCCTCGAAGGCCTCCAGGGCGATGGTGTTGGCGTTGACGACGGTCCCATTGGCGTTGACCAGCACCAACGCGTCGGGCAGCGCGTCCAGTATGGCTGCGAGGCGAGCAGCGCCTCGGGATGGCCTGCTGCTCACGAGACGCTTCCTCCCTGTTACCGCACCTTGCCGACCGCGAGGGCCATCTTGCCAACCTGCCCGCAGCGTGTCACGCGAGGGAGTCTACGGGCAGAGGTTCCGCTCGCGGTGCCGGATGAGAGGGAGGTCGCACGCAGAACCGACGCAGATGAGACGTGGAACCTGTGACGGTGCATTTCGCCCTCCCCCGAACCATGATCCGGCTGTGCCCTCCGCCGGGCTCCGGTGCGGTCCGGCAGTGGCGATCCGCGCCCCCGCACGCCGGTGTCCGGCAGCGGCACCGCGCCCCTACGCGCCGGTGTCCGGCAGCAGCGGGACCAGGGCGTCCCAGCGGGCGATCTGGCATCCGTCGGCGCGGTCGAACCGGGCGTCGACGGGCCGGCCGGCCCAGGTCCCGGTCACGTGGGCGGTGGCCGGTCCCCCGAAGACCATCGTGCAGATCGTGCCGGGTGCGACGGGGGCGAAGGGGTCCTTCCCCCAGGTCGTATGCCGGTCGAGCGTCTCGCACGCCTGTTCCGGGGCGGGGTGGCTGCCGCCGGCCGGATGACACCGCAGTTCGTACGTTCTGTCGCCGGTGCCTGTCAGGTGGCTGACGGTGACGGTCAGCCGGTCCGCGGAGTCGTCCGCGCGGACCGGCGGGGGCATCAGGACGGCGGGGGCGAGTCCCGTGCGGGGTGTTTGCGGGCGCGTGGCCTCCATGTGCCGGCCTTCTCCCGGCGCGGCGTCCGCGTGTGCGGCGGCGGGCACGGCGGACAGCCCGGCGGAGACGGACACGGCGGTGGCCGCGGTGACGAACGCGAGCCGTGGGGAGAGGGGAAGCCGGGAGGGGAGAGGGAGCCGGGAGAAGAGAGGGGGCCGGCGGAAGAGAGGGGGCCGGGGGATGGTGACGGAAGGACGCGACATGACCTGACTAACGCCCCGCGCCCCACGCGGTTGCGCGACGCCCCGAGGGCCTGGGGGGCTTTGCTCTGCGGCCCGCCTGCCTAGTACCGTAGGAGCCGATTGGTGACAGCCCACCCGGCTGTGTCATCATCTGCAACGCACCAACCGCGCTCGCGCGGGCGGTAGTGCTGGAGGCGTCGCCTAGTCCGGTCTATGGCGCCGCACTGCTAATGCGGTTTGGGCCTTAAAGCCCATCGAGGGTTCAAATCCCTCCGCCTCCGCAGCAAGATCCGAAGCCCCGGTCCCTCTGGACCGGGGCTTCGGCGTTACGCCCCACGGAAGCACGTTTGCCCAGCTCACAAGGGGTGTGGCTAATGGATTTCACATGGCGGCGGCAGTCATGTAATGTTCTTCCTGTCGCCGCGAGCGGGTCAAAAGCCCGGAAGCGGGACACCGGTTCCACAACAGAACAAGCACTCGTAGCTTAACGGATAGAGCATCTGACTACGGATCAGAAGGTTGCAGGTTCGAATCCTGCCGAGTGCACACAGATCAAAGGCCCCGCCGGTTCTCCGGACGGGGCCTTTGACATCAGCGAGTGACATCAACGCGCACATCGCCTACATCGGCCGAGCCGACGACTTCATCAAGGCGTCCGGCTACAAGATCAGGCTCCGGGGGTCCGTGACGCGGCCTGTCACTCTGGTGAGCTTCGAGGTTGAGCGCGTCGTCCATGCGCTCCGTAGCCCTCACGCGCCGCACGTCGGCATCCCGGCAGCGCAAGGTCGTAGCAGGCGACAAGAGGGGACCGGCAGCGTCTGGTCGGTGGAACGCGGGCGGTATGACGGTGTGTCTGTACGGCCGCAGGGGGCGGGTGTGGCTTGATCGTCGGGCGGTCCCGGCAGGGGCCTGAACACCCACCGACGTCCGTGGCACGTGCCGAGTGCCGCGCTCTTTGTCGAGGAGTCCCCATCGTGAGACCGACCCTGCAACATGCCGTTTTCCCTCGACGTGGCGCGGGAGCCGCGGGTGAGCGGTGGCGCCCGGCGAGGCGTGCTGCGGTCCTGCTCGCCACGGTGGCGCTGCCGGCGGCACTGGTGGTGCCCACGGCCACGCCCGCTGCTGCGGCGGTGCCCGTGACGGTCACCTTCAACGCGGGCGCCGACCAGCCCTTCACCGTCCCGGCCGGCGTCACCCAACTGACCGTCACCGCCACCGGCGCCGCGGGCCAGAACGGCCCCGGCGGCGGCGCAGGCGGCAACGGCGCCACCGTCACCGGCACCGTCACCGTGCCGCCGAGCACCACCATCCTCTATGTCAACGTCGGCACGGGCGGGGGCGCCGGCGGCGGAGGGGGGTCTACGGGCGGTGCCGGCGGCGGTTCCAGCGACGTCCGCACCTGCAGCTCGGCCAACGTCAGCTGTGTCCTGACCGGCGTCCCCGGCACCGACCCCCGCCTCATCGTCGCGGGCGGCGGAGGCGGCGGAGGAAGCGGCTTCCCCCCCACTTACCTCAACCCGGAGGCCACCGGCGGAGACGCCGGAATCACCGGGGGTGCCGGCGGCAGCAGAACGAACAGCGGCCAGGGCGGAGGCGGCGGAACCCAGACAGCCGGCGGCGCAGGCGGAGCCGTATGCCCCGGTTCCGGTGGTACATCCGGCACTCCGGGCACGGGCGGTGCGGGCGGCACCGGCGGAGGCGGCTTCGGGGCGGGCGGAGGCGGGGGCGGCTGGTTCGGCGGAGGCGGCGGCGGAGGCTGCAACCGTCTTTCTTTTCCTCCAGCTTTCGGTCCCGGTGGTGGCGGTGGTGCGTCGAACCGTGTCCCCACGGGTGGTACCTCCGCTCCCGCCGCGGGGCCGGCCCAGGTGACCATCACCTACGAGCCGGTCCCCCCCACCTGCGCGACCGCCACGCCCACCATCACCGGCACCAACGGCAACAACGTCCTGATCGGCACTCCCGGCGATGACGTGATCTTCGGCCTCGGCGGCAACGACGTGGTCGACGGCCGCGGCGGCAACGACATCATCTGCGGCGGCGACGGCAACGACTCCCTCACCGGCGGCGACGGCAACGACCGCATCGAGGGCGGCAACGGCAACGACACCCTGAACGGCGGGAACGGCAACGACGCCCTCTTCGGTGGTCCCGGCAACGACGCGCTCTTCGGCGGCCCCGGCACCAACACCAACGACGGCGGCCCCGGCCGCAACGCCTGCTTCAGCCCCGTCACCGGACCCGGCTGCTTCTGACCCACCCCGCACGCCTCCCACCTGATCGACGTACAGCAGAAACGGGCCCCGGCACATCCCTGGTCGCAGCGGCGACCCACGCACGGGGCCCGTTTCAACGCTCTGTCCATCCGAGGCGCGTAAGCCTGCTCGCACGCGGAGCCGAGTCCAGAGGCAGGCGTACAGCAGTGAAGGACCGCAACCCAGCCGCCGCCCCCGACCGGTTGAGTAGGGCCGGCGTCCATGAGTCGATCACCGCATAGGGCGCCCGCGGTCAAAGACGATGCCTCCGGCGGGGGATCGGCCGGCACCGGGATGGAGGGGAGCTAGGGAAATTGGCGGGTTGGGGAGGATATTCCGCCCCGGAAGGGAATCGTCGGAAGTCCGGTCTAGGTTGGGGCTGTGAACCACAGCCTTCCCCACGCCGGGGCGGACCACGAGCCTGACTTGCCGCCCTACCAGGTAGTCCTGGCGGAGACGGATGGGGATTCGCTCCAGACGGCTTTCGGGAGCGGTGAGGACCTTCCCGGGGTTCTGGCACGGCTGTTGGAGCCCGATCCCACGGTTCAGGTCTCCGCTCTGTCGGAGCTGGGTGAGCCGGTCGGCCACCAGAACACCATCTACGAGGCCACCGCCCCCGTCGCCCCGTATGTCGCCGGCATCCTCACCCACCCGGCGGCCATGACCCGCCGGCCCTATCGCAACGTCACCATCCGCGCGGCGCTGTTGAACTGGTTGGTTTCCACGGCCTACGACGCCTCCGATGAGATTGTGGCCCGCACGGAGCATTACTTCCCTGGCTTCCTCACCCCCGGCACCATCGTGGCGGGCTTCGGGGACCTGCGCCCGATGCTTACCGGGCCGCGAATCCTGCCGAGTGCGCACAGGTGAAAGGCCGGCCCTGCCGTACCGGCCACTCCGGTGCGCCGCCACGCCCGTACCGGTGCTCAGTCCGTGAAGAACTGCTTGTCGAGCACCAGGCTCAGCAGTTCGTCCATGCTCAGCGCGGGCTGGGGGCGCGTCACCGGCCCCGCCTCGGCGTACGAGTTGACCTCCCGCGCCACCACCCGGCGGCCGTCCGGGCGCAGGGTGTCGACCAGCCACACCACGGCCGAGCCGCCCTTCTCCGAGGGTCCCCTGACCTTCTTGACCTGGGTGCCGTCGGCCAGCGTCGTGGCTTCGCACTCACCGGGGACATCGGCGCAGCCCATGTGCCCGGCCAGGAGGGCGGTCCTGTCGTACTGCGCGTCGGCCTCCACCATGTTCTTCCCGTGGCCGTCGTCGTAGATCAGCTGGGCCATCCCGTCGCCGGAGTCGAGGCCGGAGACGGTCCCGCCCTGCGGCAGATGTGACTTCAGCACCCGGGTCATACGTGCGCCGGGAACGCGTTTTTTGCCGGTGGAGGCACCGGTGGAGGCACCGGTGGAGGCACCGGTGGAGGGGAAGGGGGCTCCTCGCGGGGCCGGCACCGCGGCGATGGCCCGTTCCCACACCGGGCTGCGCACGACGGAGGTCAGCTGGGCGATCGACAGCAGCGGGTCGGCTCCGCTGGACGAGCCCTTCTCGCCGCCGCCGCTGAACTGCTGCACTGTCAGCTGGACCCCGTCAGGGCTGGTGAGCACCACGTACCAGCGCTTCTGCCCTGTGGCGCTGTTGGGGTAGGTGAATGACCTGGTGGTGTTGAGCACCGCACCGCCGGGGAGCTTCTCGGTGGTGCACTTGTCGTACGGGCGCACCTCCACCGGAAGGCACCCGGCCTGGCCCTGCTGCTGGTCGGCGGGGGTGCCGGACTCCAGCCGGGCGATGGTGATGTCGATGCCGGAGGACCCGTGCTCGGTGGAGTAGGTGAGCTGGGCGGTCGGCCAGACGACCGGACCATCCGACCGGGAACCCCTGCCCGAGGCGGCGGAGACGGTGCCGCCCGGTGGCAACAGGCTCTCCAGCGTATGGGTCATCTCCTGCCCGCTGATGGACGACGGCTCATGGGAGGGTGGCCGCTCGGTGGAGCGCGTCGAGGCGCCGGCCCGCAGCCGATCGGGCTTGCCGTCGCCGCCCCGGATACCGAAGGCGTCCGTGGCCATCAGGGTGCTGCCCGCGGTGATCAGCGCGAAGGCGGCCGTGACGGCAGCGACTCGGGTGGCGCGGATCAGCCGCATCCGCCGGCCTCGGGCGATCGAGCGCTGTACCAGGTCGGCGGAGTGGGGCGGGAACTCGTCGGTGTCGCTCCTCATGGCGCGCAGCCGTACCTCGAGGTCGTCGTCGAGTGGCATGGTGGATCTCCGTTCGTCTGGGGCGTTGGTCGGGACCTGCGGCGCGAGGTGCCGCCTGGCCGTGCTCGTCATGCGGCCAGATCCGCCAACTGACTGCCGAGCTGGGCGCGCAGACGTTGCAGGGCCCGCATGGTCCGGACCCGAACGGCTCCCGGCGACAGATGCAGCACCTGTGAGGTCTCCTCCACCGAGCGGTCCTCCCAGTAGCGCAGCACCAACACTGCACGGTCCTTGGCCGTCATCCGGGCCAAGCCGTCCAGCAGGGCTATCCGCAGCTCCGCGTCCTGCCCCGGGCCGGCCGCGTCCGGAAGCCGGTCGCTGGGGCGCTCGGTGGAGCTGCGGCGGCGGCGCTGGGAGAGAAAGGTCCGCACCAGCACGGTGTCGGCGTAGGCCACCGGGGATTCCGCACGGCTGATCCGCCGCCAGGAGCGGTACATCTTGGCGAGGGTTTCCTGAACCAGGTCCTCGGCGAGGTGCCAGTCACCTGTGAGCAGACAGGCGGTCCGGAACAGAGGCCCGCTGCGGGCGACTGCGAACTCCAGGTAGTCCGCGGGTGCTTCCCTCACCGTGTGTCCTTTCGTGGTCGAACGTCACCTCTTACACGCTGTGGGGGTGCCTCCGCGTTACACCCGACAGCTTCCGCGGCCGCGGCCTGGCGGTGGTCGTGCCGGATCCGGGTCGGAATCCGCGGTCCGCGTTGTCGGGCCGGCGGCCCCTCCGGGTGGGGGTGGTTGCGACGAATCGATCCTTCTGTCGCCTATCGGGTGAACGTCGTTGATGTCCAGGGGAGTTGCCTGCCTCCTCGCCTAATTTCCGGCGTGGAGGTGATGCTCGATGTACGAGCAGGACGCGATCGACATCGACGACTTCGTGTCCGCGGCGACCGGGTCGCGGGTACGGAGGGTGACGTTGCCGGACGGAGAGCACTGGTTCGCGGCGTCCGACGTGGCCAGGGTTCTCGGGTACACGAACACCCGCCAAGCCCTTCTCCGGCATGTCGCGGCAGAGTGCCGGCAGAGTCTGGAGGATCTCGCGCGAGGCGTCCACGGAGCGGACGGCTTGGGCAGGATCGCGGGTCGCAGGCTCAAGAAGTCGATGAAGATGGTGAATCTGCAGGGGCTCGTCAGGCTCGTCGACGGGTGTGCCAAGCCCGCGTGCGAGCCCTTCAAGGCCTGGGTGGCCGAGACCGTCGTGACCATCCAGCGCGACGGCTGCTACGCCCTCGAACCGGCTCCCGTGCAACCCGCCTCCGACGGGAGCGTCGCCTACGTCGTCCCGCAGCAGGTCGCCGATGCCCTCGTACGGTTCGAGGAGCGGAACATCGTGGTGGACGAGGAACTCGCGGCGCGGGCGGCGGCGCGCGACGAGCTGTCGGCCGGGCGCGACGTGCTGTCGGCCGGGGGCGATCGGATGGCGGCCCGGCGTGCACGGGCGGTGGTGGAGACGAACCGGCTGCCGCGGCGGTCAGGCCCTGGCCGGCGCGCGGTGTCCCGGAGCCAGGACGCGCTCGCACGGGGCCAGGAGGTGATCAGCCGGAGCCGGCAGATGATCGCCCGGAGCCAGGACGCGGTGGCGGTCGCCCTGGGACGGGTGGCCGAGTCGTTGGACCGGATCGCCGGGCGGATGGGAGCGGGGGCCGGGAGTGAGAGGCCGCCGGTGATGACTCCGCGGGAGCGATGAGCGCACGGAGAGGCGTTCGGGGGACTGGCGAGAGGACGGGCTCCCCGCGGGCGGGCCGGGCGCGTGTCAGTGGCAGCGCCTACGCTCGTGAGTGATGGCACAGACGTGGAGATGTTCGGGTCTGCGGTGGTCGGCGGGCGGTCCCGTGCTGGTGTGGGGTGGCGGGCGGGAGAGCGCGCTGTCCCCGGGGAAGCGTGTCGCCTTCGCCGTGGTGGACGGCGGCGGCCGGACGTGCGTGGGAGCGCGGGGCACCGCGTGCCCCGTGCGGGCGGCCGTGTCGGGGCGGAGCACGGGAGCGCGGTGCGAGGAGTGCGCGCGGCTGGACCGGGCGCACTCCGTGGCCGCCGACACGATGGCCGACGACCCGCGTCCCTACCGCGTGTACCTCGCCTGGTTCGGACCCGGGATGGTGAAGGTCGGGATCACCGGCTCGGCACGCGGGTCGGCGCGGCTGCTGGAGCAGGGAGCCCTCTGTTTCAGCTGGCTGGGCGAGGGACCGTTGATGGCCGCGCGGCGCACCGAGGAGTTGCTGCGGGCCGCGCTCGGGGTGCCGGACCGGATTCGGTACGCCGACAAGCGAAGGATGCGGTCGGCGCTGCCGGACGCGGCCGAGCGGCTGGCGGAGATCCGGGAGCTGCACGCGCGCGTGGCGGCGCTCGACGGCTGGCCCGACTCCCTGCAGCGGGCGCCGTTCCGGGCCGTCGACCACGTCGGGGTGTTCGGGCTCGACGGAGTCCCGGCCGCCGTGGGCGCGGTGAGCGAGCTGACCGGCGGCGGCGCGGTGAGCGGAGAGCTGGTCGCCGCCGCGGGTCCCGATCTGCACCTGGCGACCGGGAGGGGTGTGGTCGTACTCGACACCCGGCTCATGACCGGGTGGGAACTGACCACGGGAGCGAGCGGATTCACCGTTCCCGTACGGGAGTTCCGCGAGGCGGAGGACACCGTGGTGCAGGACGGGCTGTTCTGAGGGTGTGCCCGGTCGGCCGGGGAGCGTGAGGTCAAGAGTTGGATCCCTTTGGCGACCCTTTCGGAAAGGGGGTGGACCGGCGGTGACACCGACGACCATCGTGGGCGACATGAGCGATCAACCCCGGACACCTGTCGACGTCCAAGGTCATGTGCCCGGCGACGTCCCGACCGTCCTGCCCGACGCACCCGTCGCCGCCCCCGAACCGCCTTACTACGCGGTCGTCTTCACCTCCGTGAGAACCGAGGGGGACCAGGGCTACGCCGAGACCGCCGAGCGCATGGGCGAGCTCGTGAGGGGGATTCCCGGATTCCTCGGGGAGGACTCCGCGCGGACGCCCGGCGGTCTCGGGATCACCGTCGCGTACTTCCGTGACCCGGCGGCCATCGAGCGGTGGCGCACCGACCTGGAGCACCTCGCCGCCCAGCGGCACGGGCGCGAGCACTGGTACGAGGCGTACACCCTGCACGTCGCCAAGGTCGAGCGCAGCCACACGTTCCGGCGCGGCGGGGGGTCGGCTCGTGCGCACGGCTGACACGGAGGACGTACGGCGGTTCTGGGAGCGGCTCGGGCTCCCCGGGCTCGTCGACGTCCACACCCACTTCATGCCCGACCGGGTCCTGCGCAAGGTGTGGGACTACTTCGACGGCCTCGGCCCGCTGACCGGCGGCATCGAATGGCCCATCACCTACCGCGGCGACGAGGACGAACGGCTGGCGTTGATCCGGGAGTTCGGCGTACGGGCCTTCACCGCGATGCTCTATCCGCACAAGCCCGGCATGGCGCGGTGGCTCAACTCCTGGGCCGTCGACTTCGCCCGCCGCACGCCCGACTGCCTCCACACCGCCACCCTCTTCCCCGAGCCGGACGTCGAGACGTATGTGCGGGAGGCGGTGGAGCAGGGCGCCCGCGTCTTCAAGGCACACGTCCAGGTGGGCGCGTACGACCCGGCCGACCGGCTTCTCGACTCCAGCTGGGGGCTGCTCGCCGAGGCCGGGATCCCGGTCGTGATGCACTGCGGGTCCGGACCCACGCCCGGCAAGTACACCGGGCCCGAGCCGGCCGGCCGCCTCCTCGCCCGGCATCCCGGGCTGCGGCTGATCGTCGCGCACCTGGGGATGCCCGAGTACGAGGAGTTCCTCGGCCTCGGCGAGCGGTACGCGGAGGTGCGGTTCGACACGACGATGGCGTTCACGGACTTCAGCGAGCGGCTCGCGCCGTTCCCGCGGGAGGCGTCGGCCCGGCTCGCGGCCCTCGGCGACCGCATCCTGCTCGGGACCGACTTCCCGAACATCCCGTATCCCTACGCCCATCAACTCCACGCCCTGGAACGGCTCGGCCTGGGGGACGACTGGCTGAGGGCGGTCTGCTACGAGAACGGCGCGCGTCTCTTCGGGATCACGCCCCCGTCCGAAGGTGCCCCGTCCGGAGGTGCTCCGTCCGGAGGTGCTCCGTCCGAAGGCGCCCCGTCCGAAGGTGCCCCGTCCGGAGGTGCCCGGGACGCCGAGTGATCTTCCCAGGGATTCCCTGAGAGGCACCTGTGTGTTTCTCAGAAAAATCACAGGTCTCCGAAAGGATGTTCTCAGCGGCGCCCAGCAAGGTGTCCGCTATGACCACGACCTCGCCCCAGGGGCGCACCGAACTGCTGAGGCCGGACGGGAGCCCCGTCCGAGTCCTGGTGGTGGACGACGAGTTGTCGATCACCGAGCTCCTGTCCATGGCCCTTCGTTACGAAGGGTGGCAGATCCGCAGCGCGGGTGACGGACAGGGCGCGGTGCAGAGCGCGCGCGAGTTCCGCCCCGACGCCGTGGTGCTGGACATGATGCTGCCCGACATGGACGGGCTCGCGGTCCTGGGGCGGCTGCGCCGTGAACTGCCGGACGTGCCCGTCCTCTTCCTCACCGCCAAGGACGCCGTCGAGGACCGCATCGCCGGTCTGACGGCCGGCGGCGACGACTACGTCACCAAGCCGTTCAGCCTGGAAGAGGTCGTGGCCAGGCTGCGCGGGCTGATCCGCCGCTCCGGTGCCGCCGACCGGCGCTCCGACTCCACGCTGGTCGTCGGGGACCTCACCCTCGACGAGGACAGCCACGAGGTGTCCCGGGCCGGGGACAACATCCACCTCACCGCGACGGAGTTCGAACTGCTCCGGTTCCTCATGCGCAATCCGCGGCGCGTGCTCAGCAAGGCACAGATACTCGACCGCGTGTGGTCCTACGACTTCGGCGGCCAGGCCAACGTCGTCGAGCTCTACATCTCGTATCTGCGCCGCAAGATAGACGCGGGGCGCGAGCCGATGATCCACACCCGGCGCGGAGCCGGTTACCTGATCAAGCCCGCGGTGTCATGAGCGGACGGCGACGGCCGCGTGCGCAGGGGCGGGGACGGCAGCCGCGCACCCTGCGGACGCGGCTCGTCGTCTCCGCGGTGACGCTGATCGCGGTGGTGTGCGCGGTGATCGGGACGGTCACGACGTTCGCGTTGCGGTCCCATCTGTACCAGCAGCTGGACGAGACGCTGGGCGAGGTCGCCAAGCGCGCCACCGGCCCCTTCAAACCGGGGGGCGGGAACCAGACCGGTGGCACCGGGATACCCCCGAACGCCCGGTCCGACGGCGTCGGCATCGTGTCGGCCGACGTCTTCGACTTCCTCACCAGGGGGCCGAACCAGGCGGACACCATCGGTGCCGTCGTGTCGAACGGCGTGATCACCCGGGCGGTCGTCTCCAGGGCCACCGCCGTCGGCAGCGTCACGGACATGGGCACCAAGGAGCTCGGCGCCGCCCAGAAGGCCGCGCTCGCCGCCGTGCCGAGGACCGGCACGCACAACGTCGACGTCCCGGGCCTCGGCGAGTACCGCGCCGAGTACCAGGAAGGCCCCCGGGGCGCCTTCTACGTCGCCATCCCCACCAGGACCGTCACCAACACCGTCAACACCCTGGTCCTCGTCGAGGTCAGTGTCACCGGCGCCGGTCTCGTCGCGGCGGGCATCGCCGGCAGTGTCCTGGTCGGGCTGGCCCTGCGCCCCCTGCGCAAGGTCGCCTCCACCGCCACCCGTGTCTCCGAACTGCCGCTGCACACCGGCGAGGTCACCCTCTACGAGCGCGTCCCCGAGTCCGAGGCCGACCCGCACACCGAGGTCGGCCAGGTCGGCGCCGCGCTCAACCGGATGCTCGACCACGTCCACGGCGCGCTGCACGCCCGTCAGCAGAGCGAGATGCGAGTACGGCAGTTCGTCGCGGACGCCAGTCACGAGCTGCGTACGCCGCTCGCGTCGATCCGCGGGTACGCCGAGCTGACCAGACGCGGACGTGAGGAGACCGGGCCCGACACCCGGCACGCCCTCGGGCGGATCGAGTCGGAGGCCGGCCGGATGACCGGGCTGGTGGAGGACCTGCTGCTGCTCGCGCGCCTCGACGCCGGACGCCCGCTCCAGTACGACGCCACCGACCTCGTACCGCTCGTCGTCGACGCCGTGAGCGACGCCCGCGCGGCCGGCCGGAACCACGACTGGCGGCTGGAGCTGCCGGACGAACCCGCGCTCGTCCTCGCGGACGCCGCCCGTCTGCAACAGGTCATGGTCAACCTGTTCGCGAACGCCAGAACCCACACCCCGCCCGGTACGACGGTCACCGCACGCGTGCACCGGCACGGGCCGTGGCTGTGCGTGGACGTCCAGGACGACGGACCCGGCATCCCGCCGGACCTGCTGCCCCGCGTCTTCGAACGCTTCGCGCGCGGCGACTCCTCGCGCTCCCGCGCCTCCGGCTCGACCGGTCTCGGGCTCGCCATCGTGCAGGCCGTCGCCTCCGCACACGGGGGCGCCGTCACCGTCGACAGCGTGCCGGGCAGGACGGTGTTCACCCTGCACCTGCCCGCGCCCACCCGCGACCCGATCGTGGAGACGACCGGGGAAACAAAGGCGCAACGGCACTCACAGCCACAGCACAGCGCCACCACATGGGTGCGACAGGGCATCTGACCAGAGTCGTTCCCATGCGAAGCGACTCTTCTCCCGGCGACCTGCCGGCGCGGGAGCACCTCCCGGCCGGGTCCGCCGGTACACCTGTCCTGGACGTGGTGATCCCCGTCTACAACGAGGAGAAGGACCTCCAGCGGTGTGTGGTGAGACTCCACGAGCATCTCCAGCGCACGTTCCCGTACACGTTCCGCATCACGGTCGCGGACAACGCGTCCACGGACGCCACTCCCCGGGTGGCCGCACGGCTGGAGTCGCGGATACCGGAGGTCCGGTCCTGCCGGCTCGAAGAGAAGGGCCGCGGGCGCGCGCTGCGCACCGTGTGGTCGGCCTCGGACGCCCCGGTCCTCGCCTACATGGACGTGGACCTGTCCACCGACCTCAACGCCCTGCTGCCGCTGGTGGCCCCGCTGATCTCCGGCCACTCCGACCTCGCCATCGGCTCGCGGCTCGCCCGGAGCTCGCGTGTGGTGCGCGGCGCCAAGCGGGAGTTCATCAGCCGCGGCTACAACCTGATCCTGCGCGGCTCGCTGCAGGCCCGCTTCTCGGACGCGCAGTGCGGCTTCAAGGCGATCCGCCGTGACGTCGCCCAGGTGCTGCTGCCGCTGATCGAGGACACCGGCTGGTTCTTCGACACCGAGATGCTGGTGCTCGCCGAGCGCGCCGGGCTGCGCATCCACGAGGTGCCGGTCGACTGGGTCGACGACCCGGACTCGACCGTGCACATCCTGCGGACGGCGACCGACGACCTGAAGGGCGTGTGGCGCGTGGGGCGCGCCCTCGGCACCGGATCACTGCCGCTCGACCGGCTCGCGCGCCCCTTCGGGGACGACCCGCGCGACCGCGACCTGGCCGACGTGCCGGGGGGACTCGCCCGTCAGCTGGTCGGCTTCTGCGTGGTGGGCGCCCTGTCCACGCTCTTCTACCTGCTGCTCTACAGCGGCTTCCGGACCTTCTCGGGTTCACAGGTCGCCAACGCGCTCGCCCTGCTGGTCTCGGCCGTCGCCAACACCGCCGCCAACCGGCGGCTGACCTTCGGGGTCCGCGGCCGGGGCGGCGCGGTCCGTCACCAGGCGCAGGGCCTGGTCGTCTTCGGTATCGGCCTCGCGCTCACCAGCGGATCGCTCGCCGCGCTGAACGCGGCGACGAGCAGCCCCGCGCACTCCACCGAGCTGGCGGTACTGATCGCCGCCAACCTGGCGGCGACCGTGCTGCGGTTCCTGCTCTTCCGCGCCTGGGTCTTCCCGGACCGGCGCGACGGCACGTCCTCGACGGTGGTGGCGCGGCACACCCCGGCCCCGTACGACAACGCGTACGACAACACCTATGACAACGACCACGACAACGCCCATGACAACGCCTACGACAACGCCCACGACACCGACGGACTCCGCGCCCGTGACGCCGCGGACCGCACCTGGGGGGACGCCACCATGCAGTTGCAGCCGGTGCGCCCGCACGACCACGATCCGAGGGACGCACGATGACCACTCAGCCCGACACGAGCCATCAGCGCGACGCGCATCCCTCCGCGGACCCGGCGCCCGCCCGACGCCCGCCGGCCGGCGAGCCGAACACGGCCCCACGGGAGTCCTCCGTACCCGGCGTCCGTCCCCGGACCGGTGAGCCCGGGCGGCCCTTCCTCCACCGCGTCCGACGCGGCCGGCCCGAGGACCCGCGCTGGGTGCGCCCCGCCTTCGTCGGCCTGCTCGTCGCCACCGGTCTGCTCTACCTCTACGACCTGAGCGCCTCCGGCTACGCGAACTCCTTCTATTCGGCGGCCGTCCAGGCCGGCAGCCAGAGCTGGAAGGCCTTCTTCTTCGGCTCGCTCGACTCGGCCAACGCCATCACCGTCGACAAGCCCCCGGCCTCGCTGTGGCCGATGGCCCTGTCGGTGCGGATCTTCGGCCTCGGCTCGTGGGCGATCCTCGTCCCCCAGGTGCTCATGGGCGTCGCCACGGTCGGTGTCCTGTACGCGGCCGTACGCCGCCGGTTCAGCCCGGCGGCCGGTCTGATCGCGGGCGCGGTGTGCGCGCTGACTCCCGTCGCCGCGCTGATGTTCCGGTTCAACAACCCGGACGCGATGCTCGCGCTGCTGATGACCGTCACGGTCTACTGCGTGCTGCGCGGCCTGGAGGACGGCCGGACGAAGTGGCTGGTGTGGGCGGGCGTCGCGGTGGGCTTCGCGTTCCTCGCCAAGACGCTCCAGGCCTTCCTGATCCTGCCGCCGCTGGCCGTGCTGTACGCGGTGTGCGCGCCGGTGGGCCTGCGGAAACGGTTCGCGCAGATCGGGCTCTCGGCGGGTGCCGTGCTCGTCGCCGGCGGCTGGTGGGTCGCGATCGTCGAGCTGTGGCCCGCGTCGTCCCGCCCCTACATCGGCGGCTCGCAGAACAACTCGTTCCTGGAGCTGACCTTCGGCTACAACGGCCTCGGCCGCATCAGCGGCGACGAGACCGGCAGCGTCGGTGGCGGTGGTGGCGGTGGTGGTGGCACCGGGCGGTGGGGCGAGACGGGCTGGGACCGGATGTTCAACTCCGAGATCGGCGGCCAGATCTCCTGGCTGCTCCCGGCGGCCCTGATCCTGCTGGTGGCCGGCATCGTCCTCACCCGGAAGGCGGGGCGGACCGACCTGACGCGCGGTTCGTTCCTGGCCTGGGGCGGCTCGCTGCTGATGACCATGGCCGTCTTCAGCTACATGGCCGGCATCTTCCACCAGTACTACACGGTGGCCCTGGCCCCCTACATCGCGGCCGTCGTCGGCATGGGCGCGACGATGCTGTGGGAGGAGCGGGGCAGGGTGTGGGCGTCGCTCACCCTGGCCGGTGCGGTCACCGCGTCCGCGGCCTGGGGGTACGTCCTCCTCAACCGCACCTCCGACTACCTGCCCTGGCTCAAGTGGCTGGTCCTCGTCGGCGGTCTGACGGGCGCGCTCGGCCTGATCTTCGTGACCCGGCTCGGCCGGCATCTCGCGCTCGCGACAGCGGGGTTGGGCTTCGTGGCCGCGGTCGCGGGCCCGACCGCGTACACGCTCTCCACGGTGAACACCGGGCACTCCGGCTCCATCGTGACGGCCGGTCCGTCCGGGGCGAGCGTGATGGGCGGTCCCGGTGGCGGTGGCGGTATGCGGGGCGGCTTCCCCGGTGGCGCCCCGAACCAGCGGAACGGCAACGGCACCCAGCAGAACGGGCAGCAGGGCGGCGGCGCGGGCGCGCCCCCGACGGGCGGCACCGGTGGCTTTCCCGGCCGGAACCAGCAGGGCAACGGGAACCCTCAGGGCAACAACGGTGCCCAGGGCCGGAACCAGGGGGGCGGCATGCCCGGCGGTGGCACGGGTGGCGGAGGCATGGGCGCGGGCCGCGGCGCCGGCGGTCTGCTGAACGGCGCGAGCGTCGGTTCCGCGGCCAGGACGCTGCTGTCGAAGGACGCCGACGACTACACCTGGGCGGCCGCGGCCATCGGCTCCCAGAACTCGGCGAGCTACCAACTGGCCACCGGTAAACCGGTGATGGCGATCGGCGGCTTCAACGGCACCGATCCGTCCCCGACCCTGACCCAGTTCAAGAAGTACGTGACCGACGGCAGGATCCACTACTTCATCTCGGGTGGCGGCATGGGCGGGGGCGGCATGGGCGGTGGCGGCGCCTCGGGGACCACCTCCACCTCCTCCCGGATCAGCTCGTGGGTCACGGCCAACTTCAAGAAGGTGACGGTAGGTTCGGCCACCTTCTACGACCTGACGCAGCCGACGAGCTGACCTGGAGGTCTTCGCCGGGCGGTGGCCCGGAGCGAACGAGCTCCGGGCCACCGCCCGTTCCGTGGCCGCGGCGTTGCTACGGCGTGGGAGAGGGCAGACTCCGCGATGGCGGTTTCCGTGCAGCGCGCGCTTAGCATCGGGAAGGACGGACGGGAGCGTTCCGGCCCGCCGTCGCGCATGACCGCAGTCCCCGTTCCGAGGAAGGTACGCCATGGTGAGGGCAGCCGACCGGCCCAAGCGTCCGGCGCGGACCAGTGTCTGGCTGGAGGGCAAGGCCCCCCGGGGCGGTGCGGCACGCGGCGGTGGCCAGCCGTCGGGGCTCGACCGGGACCGGATCACCGAGGTCACGGTGCGGCTGCTGGACGCCGAGGGGATGGCGAGGTTCTCCATGCGCCGTCTGGCCGCCGAGCTGAACGTCACCGCGATGTCCGTGTACTGGTACGTGGACACCAAGGACGACCTGCTCGAACTCGCCCTCGACGCGGTCTTCGGTGAACTGGAGCTGCCGGACGCCGAGTCGGGCGAGGACTGGCGCGACCAGCTGCGCTCCGTGGCCTCCGGCTACCGCGCCCTGCTGGTCCGGCACCCCTGGGTGTCACCGCTCATCGGCACGTTCCTGAACATCGGCCCGCACTCCATGGCCTTCTCCCTCTGCGTCCAGAAGGTGGTCCGCAGCACGGGCCTGCCCCCGTACGGCCAGATGGGCGCGCTCTCGGCGGTCTTCCAGTTCGTGTACGGCTTCGGCACCATCGAGGGCCACTTCGTGCAGCGCTGCGCCTCGGCGGGCATGAGCCAGGAGGAGTACTTCCGCCAGGCCATGAGCACGATCAGTGAACAGCCGCAGTTCTCGGTCAACTTCGAGAGCGCCGCGGACCTGATGGAGGCCCGCGGCGGCGACACGGTCGAGGAGATGCGCGAACGGGACTTCACGTTCGCCCTGGAGACGCTGATCGCGGGCATCGAGACGATGGTGGCCCGCGGCGCGGACACGGCCTAGCCGTATCGCCCCGCGGCGCGGACGCCTGGCCGTATCGCCCCGCGGCGGTCGGCGTCCGCCCGGCGGGGCGGACGCCGACCGCCGCGGTACGGGCGATCTCGGGGGTGCTCCCCGGCTACTCCTGGGACGCCAGACGCGCCGGGAAGCCGCCCGTCGCGACCGGGCCCCACTTCTCGGGCGTGATCCGGATGATCGACTTCCCCTGCTTGAGCATCGCCGCGCGGTACTCGTCCCAGTCCGGGTGCTCGCCCGCGATGTTCCGGTAGTACTCGACCAGCGGTTCGACGGAGTCCGGCGGGTCGATGACCTCGGCCGTGCCGTCGATCTGGACCCACGGCCCGTCCCACTCGTCGCTCAGCACGATCAGGCTGACCCGCTCGTCCCGCTTGGCGTTCCGGGTCTTGGCGCGCTCGGGGTACGTCGAGACGACGACGCGGCCCGCGTCGTCGACCCCGCAGGTCAACGGCGAGCCCTGGGGGCTGCCGTCGGCCCGGCGGGTGAGCAGGACGGCGCGGTGGCGGGGGCGGACGAAGTCGAGCAGTTCGTCGCGGGATACGGAGGTGTTCGTCGCGATGTTCGGTGCCATGGGGGCAGCCTAAGGGCTGCCCCGTGCCCGGCAACGGGCCGCCGCGTGGGGTGTCACCTCACATCAGGCACCTCACATCAGGCACCTCACATCTGGGGCAACGACCCGCCCTGCACCGCCTGCACGTCCAGCTCCACCTTCAGCGTGGTGCCGATCGCGGAGATGCCCGCCTGGACGACCTGGTTGTAGTTCATCGCGAAGTCCTCGCGGTGGAGCTGTGCCGTCGCTCGGAAGGCCGCGCGGGTGCCGCCCCACGGGTCCGCGCCCGTGCCCAGGTAGGCGAGGTCCAGGTCCACCGGGCGGACGACGCCGTGCAGGGTGAGTTCGCCGTGGACGGTCCAGCGGTCGGAGCCGGCCGGGGTCAGGCCGGTGGAACGGTAGGTGATCAGCGGGTACGTCTCGACGTCCAGGAAGTCGGGGGACCTGAGGTGGCCGTCGCGCATCCCGTTGCCCGTGTCGATGGAGGCCGCCTGGATCACGGCCTCCACACGGGACTTGGCCACCTCGTCCGGGGCGATCTCGATGGTGCCCGAGAAGTCGGTGAACCGGCCGTGCACGCTGGAGATGCCCAGGTGCTGGGCGACGGCACCCACCGAGGAGTGGGCGGGGTCGACGGTCCAGGGGCCGGGCGGCGGCAGTTCGGTGCCGCCCTGCCGGGCGAGGACCACGGTGCCGACCTCGGCCCGTCCGCCCGCCGTGACGATCGCGCTGGAGGCGGCGGGCGCGTACCCGACCGCGGTGACGATCACGGTGTACGCGCCGGGCGTCAGCGCACCCGCGTCCCGTACGGCGCCCTCGGCGTCCGCCTCGGCCCGCAGCACCTGTGTCCCGGTCATGTCGGTCACCGTGACGACCGCGTGCGACACGGCCCATCCGTCCCGCGTACGAATCCGTGCGGTCAGTCCCATCCCGTTTTCTCCTGCCTGTCTTGCACATGAACCGGCCCGTGGGAGCACGGTCTCCGCATGGAGTGCGCGTCCCACGGGCCGGGGATTCCCTTTACTCGCCGGGGTGGGCGAGTTCGATGTCGTGGTCGTCGACACCGCGACCGCCGACGGTCAGCGCGGTGGCCACCGGCGGGTAGCCCGTCGCGATGACCGTGTACTCGCCGCCGTCCAGGTCGGTGAAGGCGTACGCGCCGTCCGTGCCGGTGCGCGCCGTGCCGATCACGTTGCCGGCCGCGTCGACCAGCGTGACCCGCGCGTCCGGCAGCGGGCCGCCGGGCGCCCGTACGACGCCCTGGAGCTGGGCGCCCGCGCGGAGTTCGACCTCGACCCGGGTGACCCCGGCCCCGCCGACCTCGACGGGCAGCGCCTGCGGACGGTGGCCCGCGGCGTTCACCGCGACGGTCACCGGTCCGGGCACCAGCTCGGCGAAACTGAACTCGCCCTGCTCACCGGTGGTCCCGGTGGCCAGCACGTCGCCGCGCACGTCGGTCACGATGACCATGGCGTCCTTGACCGGGGTCCCGGCTCCGGCGGCCCGCACGAGCCCGCTCAGCCCGCTCGTGCCGCTCAGCAGGATGTCGTACGCCACCGGCTCGCCGTTCACGACGATCGTCGAGGCCTGCGGCTGGAAGCCGTCGGCGGAGGCGATCAGGACGTACGAACCCGTGCCGGGCGCGTCCACCGCGTAGGAGCCGTCGGCCTGTGCGACCGACCGGCCCAGCTGCCGTCCCGCGAGCGAGATCAGCGTGACCGCGGCCTGCGGCACCGGCGCGCTCTCGGCGCCGCGGACGTGACCGCGGACCGGGATCCCGCCGGACGGCGCCGGGGCGCTCTCGCGCGTCGCCGTGGCGACGGCGGCGAGCCGCTGGGTGCCCTCCGGCGCGGACTCGGTGTCCGCCACGGAGCTGGTCGCGGTACCCGTCGCGGGGACGGACCGGGCCGGGGCCTCCTCGGCGGCGACGGCGGGAACCCCCGCGTCGGCCTGCGCGGCCTGGGCGGCCTGGGCCAGCGCGCCCGAGGTCCGCAGCGGGACCTCCTTGATGAACAGCATGATGAAGAAGGCGAGCAGCGCCAGCACGGAGGCGATCATGAAGACGTCCGCGATGCCGTGGCCGTACGCGCTCTCCAGGAGGGTGCGCAGCGGGGCGGGCAGGGCGTCCATGTCCGGGATGGTGCCCGTGCCGGAAGAGGCCGCCGCGGCCGCGTACTTGGGGTCGAGGCCGGACAGGCCGTCCTTGACGTAGTCGGTGATCCGGGTGGACATGATCGCGCCCAGCGCGGAGACGCCGATCGCGCCGCCGAGGGAGCGGAAGAACGTCACCGTGGAGCTGGCGGAGCCGAGGTCGGACGGCGCCACCTGGTTCTGCGTGGACAGCACCAGGTTCTGCATCGTCATACCGATGCCGAGGCCCAGCAGCGCCATGAAGATCGCGACGTGCCAGTAGGTCGTGTCGTAGCGGATGGTGCCCAGCAGACCGAGGCCCGCGGTGATCAGGGCGCCGCCGCTGACCAGCCAGTACTTCCACCGGCCGGTCTTGGTGATGACCTGGCCGGAGACCGTGGAGGCGATGAACAGGCCACCGATCATCGGGATGGTCATGACGCCCGACATCGTCGGGGACTTGTCACGGGCCAGCTGGAAGTACTGGCTGAAGAAGACCGTGCCGGTGAACATCGCGACGCCCACGAAGAGCGAGGCGAGGGAGGAGAGGGTGATGGTGCGGTTGCGGAACAGCCGCAGCGGGATGATCGGCTCGCTCGCCTTGGACTCGACGAGCACGAAGACCGCGCCGAGGAGGATCGCGCCGCCGACCATCGCGGCGGTCTGCCACGACATCCAGTCGTACTTGTCACCGGCGAAGGTGACCCAGACCAGCAGCAGCGAGACCGCGGCCGAGATGAAGAACGCGCCGCCCCAGTCGACCTTCACCTCCCGCTTGACGACGGGCAGGTGCAGGGTCTTCTGCAGCACGATCAGCGCGATGACCGCGAACGGCACACCGACGTAGAAGCACCAGCGCCAGCCGAGCCAGGAGGTGTCGGTGATGACGCCGCCGAGCAGCGGGCCGCCGACGGTTGCGACGGCGAAGGTCGCGCCGAGGTAGCCGGAGTAGCGGCCGCGCTCGCGCGGGGAGATCATCGCCGCCATGACGATCTGGGCGAGGGCGGACAGACCGCCGACGCCGATGCCCTGGACCACGCGGCAGGCGATCAGCATGCCGGCGTTCTGCGACAGACCCGCGGCGGCGGATCCGAGGACGTAGATGATCAGGGCTATCTGTACGAGCGCCTTCTTGCTGTACAGGTCGGAGAGCTTGCCCCACAGGGGCGTGGCCGCGGTCATGGAGAGCAGCGCGGCCGTGACGACCCAGGTGTAGGCGGACTGGCCGCCGCCCAGGTCGCCGACGATCTCGGGCAGGGCGTTGGTGACGATCGTCGACGACAGGATCGCCACGAACATGCCGAGGAGCAGCCCGGAGAGCGCCTCCATGATCTGCCGGTGTGTCATCGGAGCGCCGTCGGAGGACCCACCTCCGTGCTTGGCGTGAGCCCGCACACCGGCTGGTGTGGTCGTTGCCATGGGCTTCCTTCTCTAGTGCTTTGCGTGCTTACGCGGGTGTACGGGTGGTGGTCGGTTCTGTTGCGTGGACTGCGTGGGCATCGGCCGGACAGGGGGGCCGCTGGGTGGCGCGGCAGTCGCCGAAGCTCTCGCGCAGCCGGCCCATGAGGTGGCTGAGCAGCCCGACCTCCTGGTCGGACCAGTCGCTGAGCCGGTCGGCGAAGAGCTGCGAGGAGCGCCGGGAGAGCTCGTCGAGCCGCGCGTGTCCGGCGTCGGTGAGACGCAGGATGCGCGAGCGCTTGTCGGCCGGGTCGGGGAGGCGTTCGATCCAGCCCCGGTCGGCGACGTGCGCGACATGGCGGCTGGTCACGGACATGTCCACGGAGAGCAGCTCGGCGAGCTTGCTCATCCGCATGTCACCGTGGCGGCCCAGCAGCGTCAGCACGGCGGCGGAACCCGCCGGGCAGTCGTGCGGCAGGATCCGCGCCAGCTCCCTCTTCACGGCGCCGATGGCACTGAGCTGACGGGCCAATTCCTCGTACTGCGCCCGCTCGGCCATCACCCCTCCATATTCGTTGCTTGGGGCAACCATAAATGCAGTTGGTTGCTGCAGGCAAACGAAAAGGGTGCCCGCTGGGATAAAAACATGGCAAAGGCAGGCATTGGCAAATGTAAACCTGCTGGTGAGGGCGGTGCCAGACTGAGAGTCGGCTGTGAGGCCCGGCCGCGCACCGGAGGGGCCCCCGCACTTGGGCGGGCTCCGGCTATTCGCTAGGGTCCTGGGCCATGGCAAACACCCAGGGCCCCGAGGGCAACTACGACCCCGCGGGTAGCACCCAGATGTTCCGCGCTTTCGTCGACGAGGGCCCCCAGGCCCGTCAGCAGCAGCAGGTGGCCGCCCCGGCGGGTCCCCGCATCGGCCTCATCATCGGCATCGTCGTCGCCGTGGCGGTCGTGGCCGCCGTGGCATGGCTCGCCCTGTCGTGAGGACGCCCCGCCGGTAGCGGCGGGTCACTTCCACTGGACGGACACGTCCCGCGTCTCGATGTGCATGCCCAACGGCACGCGCCAGGCGTCGACGCACACCGTCCAGGACTTCCTGGTGCCCGCTCCCGGGGCGATCGGCGCGGGCAGGTCCCGCGTCGACCCGATCGTGGCCCAGTCGATCCCGAGCGCCCCGATGATGTGCGTCCCGAGGGTCACCGTGCCCGAACGCACCGCGGTGCCGCCGGTGTTGCGGAAGGAGAGGGTCACCTTCTCGCACCAGCGCTGACCGGTGGCCTCCCGCTCGGGCGCGCCCACCTGCACGGCGGCGGGCGCCGGCGGGGACGGAGCCGGGTGCGTCGGCGGGGCGGTCGTCGGCGTGCTGCCGGAACTCGCCCGCGCCCGACCCGGGCTGCCGCCCGCCGAGGCGGGTGCCGGAGGTCCGCCGTTCCCGGCGCCGCTGGCCGCCCCCGCCCCCTTCCCGGCAACGCCCGAGGACGGTCCGGGCGGCCCCGGACTCCCGGCCGGCCGCGTCGTCCCGTCGTCGGCTGCCCCGGTGTCGCCACGGGGACCCTTCCCGGGGCGTGAGGCGCTCCCCCCGGTCAGTGGGGCCAGTGAGACGTCCCCGGTGGGGGCCACGGCCCTGCCGGACCCCCCGGGCACTCCCGCCGCGACGTGGCCGCCGCCCCCGCCGCTGCCACAGGCGGCCAGCACCGCGCTCAGGCACACCACAGCCGTCGAGGCGCCCACCAGGGCGCCTCGACGGCCAGGATGACAAGTAGCTCGACCCGCTCGACGCATCGCGCCAGTGTGACTGACGGGTCGTCAATTATGAAGGCTCGGGAGGTCGTTCTCCCGCGCCGGCTCCTCAGTCGGAGATCAGTCCCTCGCGCAGCTGGGCGAGGGTCCGGGTGAGCAGCCGGGAGACGTGCATCTGGGAGATGCCGACCTCCTCGCCGATCTGCGACTGAGTCATGTTCGCGAAGAAGCGCAGCATGATGATGCGGCGCTCGCGGGGCGGGAGCTTGGCGAGCAGCGGCTTCAGCGACTCGCGGTACTCGACGCCCTCCAGGGCCGTGTCCTCGTAGCCGAGGCGGTCCGCGAGGGAGCCCTCGCCGCCGTCGTCCTCGGGGGCCGGCGAGTCCAGCGAGGACGCCGTGTACGCGTTGCCCACGGCCAGGCCGTCGACCACGTCCTCCTCGGACACACCGAGCACGGACGCGAGTTCGGCGACCGTCGGGGAGCGGTCGAGCTTCTGGGAGAGCTCGTCACTGGCCTTGGTGAGGGCGAGCCGCAGCTCCTGGAGACGGCGCGGCACCCGGACCGACCACGACGTGTCGCGGAAGAAGCGCTTGATCTCGCCCACGACGGTGGGCATCGCGAACGTCGGGAACTCCACCCCGCGTTCGCAGTCGAAGCGGTCGATCGCCTTGATCAGGCCGATCGTGCCGACCTGGACGATGTCCTCCATCGGCTCGTTGCGGGAGCGGAAGCGGGCCGCCGCGTACCGGACGAGCGGGAGGTTCAGCTCGATGAGCGTGTCCCGGACGTAGCCGCGCTCCGGGCTGTCCTCACCGAGTGCGGCGAGCCGCAGGAACAGGGAGCGGGACAGGGTGCGGGTGTCGATGGCTTCCGAGGTCGGAGCGGCCTGGGCGGCCGGAGCGGCCGGGACGGCATCCGGGGCCGGAAGGGCCGATACGTCGGCAACGACAACGTGAAGCGCGTCGGGCTCCGAGTCGCTCTTCGTGAGCGTGAGCACCTTCGAGCTGCCCTGGTCTGCGGACATGCCACCCCCTTTGGGTCGCGGACGGTCGCGGCGGACGCTCCCGTCGGAGGAACGCAGCCTCCACCTGAATACCGGTCGGGAGGCTGCGGCAAACGCGCTTCCGGCAGAATGTCACATGTCGGCAACACGCTGTAGTGACATGTCGACATGGAGGGGGTGAATCGGCCCTGGAAAAAGGGGGTCTGACGGCTTTTCACGGCTGAACGGACGGAAAAGGAATCTCTGAGCGATTCGCTCTTACCGGTTACGCCTCGATCCTGTTTGCGGATCGAAGACGTGCGAAGCTGCGGGCGAGGAGCCTTGACACATGCATCTGGGAAACACCCAGCTCGGCGCTGATCTGTGACTGCGTCAGGTTGCTGTAGTAGCGCAGCAGAAGGATCCGCTGTTCGCGTTCGGGCAGTTGCACGAGCAGGTGGCGGACGAGGTCGCGGTGCTCCACCCCGTCGAGCGCGGGGTCCTCGTAGCCGAGCCGGTCGAGCAGTCCGGGCAGTCCGTCGCCCTCCTGGGCGGCCTCCAGGGAGGTCGCGTGGTACGAGCGCCCGGCCTCGATGCAGGACAGCACCTCCTCCTCGGTGATGCGCAGCCGCTCGGCGATCTCGGCGGTCGTGGGCGTACGCCCGAAGGCCGTCGTGAGGTCCTCGGTGGCGCTGTTCACCTGCACCCACAGCTCGTGCAGCCGACGGGGGACGTGCACGGTGCGGACGTTGTCGCGGAAGTACCGCTTGATCTCGCCGACGACCGTCGGCATCGCGAAGGTCGGGAACTGCACGCCCCGCTCCGGGTCGAAGCGGTCGATCGCGTTGATGAGCCCGATGGTGCCGACCTGGACCACGTCCTCCATGGGCTCGTTGCGGCTGCGGAAGCGGGCGGCGGCGTAGCGGACGAGCGGCAGGTTCGCCTCGATGAGCGCCCCGCGTACGTGGTCGTGCTCCGCGCTGCCCGGCTCCAGCGTCTTGAGCCGGCCGAAGAGCACCTGGGTGAGGGCCCGGGTGTCGGCGCCGCGGCGGCGCTCGGGAGCGGCTTCCTGGAACGGGACCTGCTCCTCCTCGGGCGCCCGCTCCTGCTCCGGGGCGGGAGGCTCCTGCCCCGGCGCGGGAGGCTCCTGCGGAGCGCGCTCATGCTCCGGCGTCCGGCCCTGGGGCGGTGCCGCCTGTTCCAGGAGCTGGGGGCGCTCCTGGGGAGGTGCCGGCTGTTCCTGGAGGGGAGCCCGCTCCTGGGGAGGTGCCTGTTCGTGGAGCGGGGTCCGCTCCAGGGGCGCCGTCGGTTCCTGGGGCGGTGCTTGAGGCGCAGTACTGGCCGGCACGGTCAACTCCACCTCTATCATCCGTCAGATCCGTCAACTCATCCGTCAAAAGCGGTCATAGCATCACAAGACATGTGCACTGTGTGCAAGCACCGCATAAAGCCGTGTTGAGCGGGAATGGTGGAGAGTTGGGGGCCCGTGACGCGGAGAAGCCCCCCGCCGGTCGTGGCGAGGGGCTCCGGGGCGCGCGGCTCAGAACGGGTAGTCGGCGATCACCCAGGTCGCGAACTCGCGCCACAGCGCGACGCCCGCCTGATGCGCCGGATGCTCCAAGTACCGCTGCAGGGCGTCCGCGTCGTCGACCGCGGAGTTGATCGCGAAGTCGTAGGCGATGGGCCGGTCGGTGATGTTCCAGTCGCATTCCCAGAACCGCACGTCGGGGATCAGATCGCCGAGCGCGCGGAAGGCGGCGACGCCCTCGACGACGCGCGGGTCGTCGCGCTCGACGCCCTCGTCGAGCTTGAAGAGGACCAGATGGCGGATCACGGGCACTCCCTGGTGGCGCGGCGCGGGTGGGGCGTCAGTTCTTGGCTCCGTCGGCGACCCACGTCATGAAGTCGCCGACGGACCGAGCGGCGGACGAAATGCCCTCAAATCCTATCTGGACGTAGTCGGCGGCCTTGGCCGGATCCGTGATGATCACGTACAGCGCGAAGACCACGAGCACATAGACGGCGATCTTCTTCGAATTCACCGCCATCGCGGCCTCCCCTGTGACTGCTGCGGCCGGTGGGCCCCCTGTTGCCGGCGGTGAGTGTAACCTTCACGCCCTTTTTATGGACCAACGGCCCGCTGACCGGGGCCTTTTGCCGGTGCCTTCCAGGACCGCGGAGGCGCAGGATGGAGCCGAGCCCGGCGGTCGGGAGCCCGCAGGGCCGGGGACGGACCTCACTGCGGGGTCCACGCCACGGGATTCCTCCGAACCCGCGGCGCGGGCTTGAGGGCCGCCCCCGCCGGGGCGGCGGCGTGTCCCCCACGTCGCTTCCCCCGGCCCCCAGTGGCGGGATACGCACAAAGGGCCCCGTCTTTCGACGGGGCCCTTATCAAGCGGTAGCGGAGGGATTTGAACCCTCGGTGACTTGCGCCACACTCGCTTTCGAGGCGAGCTCCTTCGGCCGCTCGGACACGCTACCGAGAGAGACCTTACCCCAAGGTGGGCCGTGGTCCGAAATCCGTTTTCCCGCACCTCCGGAGTTCAGCGGGAGCGGAAGAATCCAGTGAGGAGACGGCCGCACTCCTCGTCGAGCACACCGCCGATCACCTCGGGCCGGTGGTTGAGCCGACGGTCCCGCACGAGGTCCCAGACGGAGCCGACCGCGCCCGCCTTCTCGTCGCGGGCACCGAAGACCACCCGGTCCACCCGGGACTGCACCAGCGCGCCCGCGCACATCGCGCAGGGCTCCAGGGTGACGACGAGCGTGCAGCCGGACAGCCGCCACTCGCCGAGCCGCTGGGCGGCCCCGCGGATCGCGAGCACCTCGGCGTGCGCCGTCGGATCACCGGTGGCCTCACGCTCGTTGTGTCCGGTCGCGAGCACCGTCGTACCGTCCGTGGACAGCACGACGGCGCCGACGGGGACATCCCCGCCCTGGACGGCCCGGTCGGCCTCGTCCAGGGCGAGCCGCATCGCGGCCCGCCAGCGGTCGCGCACCGGATCTCGTGGAAAGGTCTCTGTTGTGCCGCTCACCCGGGAAACCTAACCCGGGGAACTAGCGGACGGTCTCCAGGACCTCCGCCGCCCCCAGGGCGTCGGCGATCGTGCTGAGCGCGTCGCCTTCGTCCAGGGCGAGCAGTTCCTTCTCGCTCACCCCGAGGTCGGCGAGGATCTCGCGGTCCCCGACGGGGCTGTGCGAGACGGCCTCGCTGGACACGGTCTCGTCCTCGTCGTCGGAGTCGTGTGCGTCGTCGGGCTCACCGTCCTCGGTGCCGTCCAGGTCGAGGGAGTCCAGGTCGGCGTCGTCGTCGCCCGGATCCCGTCCTAGTAGTTCGTCCGTGAGCAGGATCTCGCCGTACGAGCTGCGGGCGGCGGCTGCGGCATCCGAGACGTAGATACGAGGGTCCTCCTCGCCGTCCACGCGGACGACGCCGAACCACGCGTCCTCCTGCTCGATGAGTACGAGCACCGTGTCCTCCTCCGAGGCTTCACGGGCCAGGTCGGTCAGATCCGACAGGGTCTCCACATCGTCGAGCTCTGTGTCGCTCGCTTCCCACCCGTCTTCGGTGCGCGCGAGCAGTGCGGCGAAGTACACCGTGACTCTCCCACTGGTCATAGGCGTGCCGGTTGGGGGTCCCCCCGGCGGAGGTTGATGGGCGGGGAGTGCTGCTCCGAGACCCCACCCACTCGGAATCGTGGCAGAAACAGAGCGCTCAGGGGACGCCTTCGGCCTGCTGTGTCTGCCTCTTTTGATCGCTACCAGCGGATCGTACGCGGCCCCTGGCGTCACGCGTGCATGTCTACGCCCTCACGGCGTGGGCGGATCCCCGCGGAGCTACCAGCGGAAGGTGCGCATGCGCATGGCGTGGCGGAGGCGGGCGACCTTGGCGCGGCGTGGCTGGACGCGATCGCGCAGCTCGCGCGCCTCGGTGAGTTCACGGAGGAACTGGGCCCGGCGTCGCCTGCGCTGGGCGTCCGTCTCCTGCTCCGGTCGCTGGACCGGCCGCTCCGGCCAGCGTGGCGGCTGCTCGGGCCGCTCGGGTCGCGCCGAGCGCTTCTGTTGCTTCGGCTGCATGGACTGCTCCGGGGACTTCTCTTCCCGGTCCGTCATACGCACACCACCCCAGGTTCGTCCTTCCCGCCTTCCCTCGGACGGGCGGTTTGATGCCAGCGCGAGCGACACGGCGGCCCGGCTACTGTTGTGGGCATGCGTCTCCACGTCGTCGACCACCCCCTGGTCGCCCATAAGCTCACCACCCTGCGCGACCGGCGCACCGACTCCGCGACCTTCCGGCGGCTCGCCGACGAGCTGGTCACCCTGCTCGCCTACGAGGCCACCAGGGACGTGCGCACCGAGCAGGTCGACATCGTGACCCCGGTGGCCTCCACGACGGGCGTCAAGCTGTCCTACCCGCGCCCGCTGGTCGTGCCGATCCTGCGCGCGGGCCTCGGCATGCTCGACGGCATGGTGCGGCTGCTGCCGACCGCCGAGGTGGGCTTCCTGGGCATGGTGCGCGACGAGGAGACCCTCCAGGCGTCCACGTACGCGACCCGGATGCCGGACGACCTCTCCGGGCGCCAGGTCTACGTCCTGGACCCGATGCTGGCCACCGGCGGCACGCTCGTCGCGGCGATCCAGGAACTGATCAAGCGCGGCGCCGACGACGTCACCGCCGTCGTGCTGCTCGCCGCCCCGGAGGGCGTCGAGGTCATGGAGCGCGAGCTCGCGGGCACGCCCGTCACCGTCGTCACGGCCTCCGTCGACGAACGCCTGAACGAGAACGGCTACATCGTGCCCGGCCTGGGCGACGCCGGCGACCGGATGTACGGGGCCGCCGAGTAGCAGCCCCCGCGTGCCGCCCGGCCCGTGAAGTGATCGAAGGTCCCGCGTCCGACGCGGGACCTTCGGTGTGTCCGGTGTGTTGGGTGTGTCCGGCGGTCAGCAGTTCTTCGGCTCGGTGGAGGAGTCCGGCTTCGGGTCGGTCAGAAGGGCCAGCGCCTTGTCGGCGTCCTCCTTCTTCGTGAGCGACGTGAAGCCGGTGCCGATGACGAGGTCGACCCGGTCCGCCTGCGTCCGGCCGTCGGCCTTCAGCTGGGCACCGGTGAGCTGGGTGCCCAGGACCGGCAGCGCGGCCTTGACGGCAGCCGCGGAGCCGAGGAGCAGCCCGGGGCCGGCGACCTTCTTGTCGTACTCCTTCGGCGCGTTGCCCACGTCACCGATGCGGAACCCGCGCTTCTTCAGCTCGTCGGCGGTGTCCTTGGCGAGCCCGCTGCGGGGCGTGGCGTTCAGGACGTTGACCGTGATGCCGCCGGGTCGGGGCAGGGCGCCGGCGGCGCTGGACACCGCGGCCGTGGACGCCTTGGCCGACGGACCGGTCGCGCAGTGCGCCTTGGTGCCGGCCGCCGTGGCCCTGTCACCCCCGCCCGTGAAGACGTCGATGAGCTGCAGGGTTCCCCACCCGATCAGCCCGAGCGCGGTGACGGAGGCGACGACCAGGAACACGAGCCTGCGGCGCCCTCGGGGCCGGCGCATCCGTGGGTACTTGTCCCCCGTGATCCGGTACTGGCCGCCCATGCCAGGGGGAGTGAGCATGCTCATGGGCGCAGCGTAGTGCGCCGCGGCGGCGATGCCTACTAAATGATCATTGACCCGCGCGCAGTCCAACCCAAAAGGGTCAACCTTCGCCCGTTCGAGCGGGCGGGACTCCGGTCCGGCGGGTTCTAGCCCAGCTCGAGGACGCGGGCATGGAGCACCTGACGCTGCTGCAGCGCGGCGCGGACGGCGCGGTGCAGACCGTCCTCGAGGTACAGGTCGCCCTGCCACTTCACGACGTGCGCGAAGAGGTCGCCGTAGAAGGTGGAGTCCTCCGCGAGGAGGGTCTCCAGATCCAGCTGGCCCTTGGTCGTCACGAGCTGATCGAGGCGGACCGGGCGCGGTGCGACGTCCGCCCACTGCCGGGTGCTTTCCCGGCCGTGGTCGGGGTACGGCCGGCCGTTTCCGATGCGCTTGAAGATCACACGGAAAGCCTACCGGCCCAGACCTTCCGGGCGCAGCCATGGCGACGGAGTGCGACGCTGGAAAAGACGTTGTAAATCCGGGCGAACCGGTAACTCTCCCTGCCTGCCCGGAACCTGCCGGGTACACCCGGACCGGGAGGCACCAGGGAACAGAGGCCTGACATGAGTGACCGTGACACCGGGTCGGGGACGCCTCCGACAGCTGCACCTGATCGGGTGAGCGGCGAAGCGGCCGTCGTGCCGGAGGCGGTGAGCGGCGGAGCCGCGCTGCCCGCCGAAGCCCTGAGGGTCGCCGCCGGCTACGCCTTCGCCGGGCCGGCTCTCGACCTGGGCGCCCTGCTCTGGGACGGGCGGTGTCTGCCGGACGCGCGGATCCGCATCCCGCTGCCCATGCTCAACCGGCACGGCCTGGTCGCGGGTGCCACCGGCACCGGCAAGACCAAGACGCTGCAGCTGATCGCCGAACAGCTGTCCGCCCAGGGGGTGCCGGTGTTCCTGGCCGACGTCAAGGGCGACATGTCCGGGATCTCGGAGCCGGGCGTGGAGCAGGAGACGGTGCGGGCGCGGGCCCAGGAGCTCCACCAGGCGTGGACGCCGGCCGGCTGCCCGGCCGAGTTCCTCGCGCTGGGAGGCCTGGGTCACGGCGTCCCCGTACGGGCCACGGTCACCAGCTTCGGCCCGGTGCTGCTGTCGAAGGTGCTCCAGCTCAACCGGACCCAGGAGCAGTCCCTCGGTCTGATCTTCCACTACGCCGACCAGAAGGGCCTCGAACTGGTCGACCTCAAGGACCTGCGCGCGGTCGTCGCGTTCCTGAGCTCGGACGAGGGCAAGCAGGAGCTGAAGGGGATCGGCGGGCTGTCGACGGCGACGGCCGGGGTGATCCTGCGGTCCCTCACCGCGTTCGAGGCGCAGGGCATGAGCCCGTTCTTCGGGGAACCGGAGTTCGACACCGGCGCGCTGCTGCGGACGGCGCCGGACGGGCGCGGCCTGGTCTCCGTCCTCGAACTCCCCGAGGTCCAGGACAGGCCGCAGCTCTTCTCGACCTTCCTGATGTGGATGCTCGCGGACCTCTTCCACGACCTCCCGGAGGTCGGCGACGTCGACCGGCCGAAGCTGGTCTTCTTCTTCGACGAGGCCCATCTGCTCTTCACCGGCGCGTCGAAGGCCTTCCTGGAGGCCATCACGCAGACGGTCCGTCTCATTCGCTCGAAAGGGGTCGGCGTCTTCTTCGTCACCCAGACCCCGAAGGACGTGCCGGCCGACGTCCTCGCGCAGCTCGGCAACCGTGTCCAGCACGCGCTGCGGGCCTTCACACCGGACGGCCAGAAGGCCCTGAAGGCGACGGTGCGGACCTTCCCGGACTCCGGGTACGACCTGGAGGAGGTCCTCACCTCGCTCGGGATCGGCGAGGCCGTGGTGACCGTGCTGAGCGAGAAGGGCGCGCCGACGCCGGTCGCCGCGACCCGGCTGCGGGCCCCGCGGTCCCTGATGGGCCCGGTCGACGCGGCCGCCCTGGACCGGGCGGCGCGGGAGTCCTCGCTGTACGGGCGGTACGCGCAGGCGGTCGATCGCGAGTCCGCGTACGAGAAGCTCACCGCTCAGGAGGCCGCACGCGCGCGGGCTGCCGCGGAGGTCGAGCCCTCACCCGGGGGGACGCCGGCGAAGGGCCGTCCCGAGAAGGAGACGTCGGTCGTCGAGCAGGTCGTCACCAGCGGTGTGTTCAAGTCCCTGGCACGGTCGGTGGGGACACAGATCGGGCGGGAGATCACCCGCTCCCTCTTCGGGACGGCTCGCCGCAGGAGGTAGGGCGTGCGCGCCCCTTCGCGCCGCGCGCCCGACGGGAAAGGGCGCGAAGGGGCGGGAAGGGCGCCACGGGAAGGTGAGGACACCCCCAGGCCCAGGGACGGCCGCCCGGTGCGGGACGGCCGTCCCGGTCTGCGGGGGCGCCTAGCCGCGCCCGCGCTTCCTCGGTGCGACCGCCGGGGAGGTCAGTGACGACGGGGACGGGGTGTCCCGGCCCTCGTCCGGACCGTGCGGCCGGACGGCGTCGTGGTTCGGCTTGGGCGCGTTGCGGGCGGCTTCCGCGCGCAGCAGGGCGCGCAGGACCGCGTACGGGTCGTTGGGCATGACTGTGTCCTTGCGTTGGCTGGTACCTGATCAGCTGACCGACCGGGTCTGTCAGCAGCGCAGGACCACCGAGCGCAGGGCGGGCGGGACGGGAGAGGGCGAAGCCGCCACGGGGCGGGGCCGGGACGGGTGGTCCGGGTGTCCGGCGGCGGCGCCGGGCGTGGGGCGCGGCGGGGTGACGCGGCCGTGTTCGGGCCGGGCGGGGGGACGGAGCGCCGTGTCGGGTACGTCGTGTTCGGCGCAGTGGCCCGGTGCGTCCGCGGCGGCCACGGGGGCCGCCGCGGAGAGCGCCCCGGCGTGCGCACCCGTGGCGAGGAACGTGACGACGAGCAGCGCCAGGACCCGCATCCACGCGTGCCGGCGCCACAGGGGCGGGCGGCGGTGCGGCGAGGCGGGACTCATGTCAGGTCATGTCCCCTCAGCGGGAGGGTGGTTCATCCGGCGGCGGGGAGATACGCCCTCATGGCGTACGGGATGGGCGTGTGGTTGACGCTGGGGGCGGTGTCGGATGCCGCGGTCCTGTCCCATGTTTGGGCTGTGCGGGACGGTGCGCCAGCGGGGTGGCTCATCCGGCGGACGCCGTCCCTGCGAGCTCCGCCCCCGGTCCCCCGCCAGGGGCGCTGCCCCCCGCATCGCCCGAAGGGCTCGTCCTCAATCGCCGGACGGGCTGGATGTGCGGGCCCGCGCCGGATGGTTTCCCGCGGGTTGGGTGTGCGGGCCTGCGTCGGATGGTTTCCCGCGGGTTGGGTGTGCGGGCCTGCGTCGGATGGTTTCCCGCGGGTTGGGTGTGCGGGCCTGCGTCGGATGGTTTCCCGCGGCTTGGATGTGGGGGCCTGCGTCGGATGGTTTCCCGCGGCTTGGATGTGCGGGCCCGCGTCGGATGGTTTCCCGCGGCTTGGATGTGCGGGCCCGCGCTGGATGGTTCCGGGCGGGGGCATGTCTTCAGCCCGTCCGGCGTTTGAGGACGAGGCCGTTCAGGGCGAGGCGGGGGTCCGGGGGCGGCAGCCCCCAGGAACGGTGCCGGTCATCCGCCGGAGGCCTTCGCCTTCAGTTCCTGCTTGTGGGCCCGCACCTTGGCCAGGGACTCGGGGCCGGTGATGTCGGCGACCGAGCGGAACGCCTTCGGTTCGCCGTAGGCGCCCGCCGCCTCGCGCCAGCCCTTGGGGTGCACCCCGAGCTGTTTGCCGAGGAGGGCCAGGAAGATCTGGGCCTTCTGGGCGCCGAAACCGGGCAGCTCGTTGAGGCGCCGGAGGAGCTCCGCGCCGGTGCCGGCGTCCTTCCAGACGGCGGCGGCGTCTCCGTCGTAGTGCTCCACGAGGTACTGGCACAGTTGCTGGATCCGCTTGGCCATCGAGCCGGGATAGCGGTGCACGGCCGGTTTCGCCGAGAGCAGCGCGGCGAATTTCTCCGGGTCGTACGCCGCGATCTCGTGCGCGTCGAGGTCGTCCGTGCCGAGGCGCTCGGCGATCGTGCGGGGTCCCTTGAACGCCCATTCCATCGGTACCTGCTGGTCGAGCAGCATCCCGACCAGGGCGGCGAGCGGGCTGCGGCCGAGCAGTTCGTCGGCGTCGGGATCCTGGGCGATGTGAAGGCTGATGTCCATGCGTCGATGATCCGGCGCGGACGGCCCCGCCGCCTCCCCGCGCGGAGCAGCGTTCCGCGCGGAGCCCGTTCTCGCACGGGGCACCGTTCTCGCACGGGGCACCGTTCAGGTCGTACGCCAGTAGCCCATCGCGTTGACCCGCTGCTTGGGGAGGGCGAGCTCCTTGCGGACGTACGTCGTCAGGGAGCGGGTCGTGGCGGTGTCGCAGGCGATCCAGACGTACGGGTCCGGCTCGCCCTTCAGGAGGCCGGGGAGGTCCGCCCTGACCTCGGCGACGAGGTGGGCGCCCTGGTCGCGGCGGGGCACCGGGCGGACGGTGTGGCGGGCGGAGGCGGTGCGGAAGGGGAGCCCGTCCACGCCGTGGTCCGTCTCGAACCAGATCGTCGCCGGGGCCCGCCCCATCGCGTCCAGCAGGGAGTTGAGGGCGGGGAGCGAGGCCGGGTCGGCGACGGCGAAGACATGGGAGGGGGCCGGGTCCGGGTCCGTGAACGCGGTGCCGTGGACCGTCGCCTCGATGGTGTCGCCGGGACGGGCCGCCCGCGCCCAGTCCGAGGCGCGGCCCTCGTGCAGCGCGAACTCCAGACCGAAGGTGCCGGCCGCCGGATCGGGGTCGACCAGCGTGTACGCCCGTTGGTGCGGTTTGCCCGCGTTGTCGAACCACAGGCGGACCCACAGCGTGGGGTGCACCCCCGTCGCCGCGAGCATGCCGCCGTCCGTGAAGCGCAGCCGCCGGTAGTGCGGGGTGACGTCCTCGGCCCCGGTCACGGTGAACGTGAAGTCCTTGCCGCGCAGCAGCTTGAGTACCGCGCCCTCCCAGCCGTGCCCCTGGCCCATCCTGTCCCCACCCCTCGCGTACGATTTCGCCCCAACGGGAGTTAGGTTAGCCTAACCTGAGAACAGTGGGGATGGATCATGAACGCCGAGCTCTGCCGTGACCCTTGGGGGATCCCCCACCTGCGTGCCGAGAACGCACACGAACTCGCCCACGCCCAGGGCCGTACCACCGCTGTCGACCGCGCGTGGCAGCTGGAGGTCGAACGGCACCGTTCGCAGGGCACCTCCGCCACGTTCCTCGGCGCGGGGGAAGTCGCCTGGGACGTGTTCGCCCGCCGGGCCCGGCTCGACGACACCGCGAGACGTTGCTTCGCCGCCCTGGAGGAACGGGACCCGGAGACCGCCGAGTGGGTCGTCTCGTACGTCGACGGGGTCAACGAGGGGCTCGCCGAAGGCGCCCGGCACGCAGCGGAGTTCGCCCGGTCCGGACTCGTACCGGGCCACTGGGAGCACTGGACCCCGCTCGCTGTCTGGCTGACCACCCACATCCTGTTCGCCGGCTTCCCCGCCAAGCTCTGGCGCGAGGAGGTCGCCCGGCGGCTCGGCGCCGACGCCGTGGGGCTCTTCGCCACCGACGGGCCCGGCACCGCCGGCAGCAACGGCTGGCTCGTCACCGGCGAACGGACCGTCACCGGACAGCCGGTCATCGCGGGCGACCCCCACCGCTTCATCGAGGACCCCGGCGTCTACCAGCAGATCCATCTCTCCTGCCCCGAGTTCGACGTCGTCGGCCTCGCCGTCCCCGGCGTCCCGGGCATCGCCCACTTCGCCCACACGGGCACCGTCGCCTGGGCCATCACCAACGCCATGGCCGACTACCAGGACCTGTACCGGGAGCGGCTGCGCCCGGCCGGAGCGGGCGGCGAGGACCTGGAGGCGCTGGACCCGGACGGTGAGTGGCGGGCGGTGACCCGGCACGTGGAGACGGTCGAGGTCGCGGGCGGCGCCCCGGTCGAGGTCGAGGTGATCGAGACCGCGCGGGGGCCGGTCGTCATAGGGGGAAGCGGAACGGGCCACGACACGGCCGAGGGGAGCGACGCGGGAGCCGAGGGGAGCGGAAGGGACGCGGACGGCCGCGGTGCGGTCGGCCCCATCAGCCTCCGCTATCCGCCCCGCGTCACCGGGGACCTCGGCTTCAGTGCCCTGCTCCCGCTTCTGCGGGCCCGCGAAGTCGCCGACGTTGACCGGGCGTTCGACCTCTGGGCGGAGCCCGTCAACGTCATCCAGGCCGCCGACACCGCGGGCGGGGTGCTGCACCGGGTCGCGGGCCGGGTCCCGGTCCGCGGCGAGGACAACCGCACCCGGATCGTCGCCGCCTGGGAGCCCGGACACGAGTGGCGGGGCTGGCACGAGATGCCGTACGGAACCGTCGAGGACGGCATCGCCGTGATGGCCAACCAGCGCGGCCCCGCGACCCCGCTCGGCGTCGAGTTCGCCCCGCCGCACCGCGCCGCGCGCATCCGCGACCTGCTCGCCTCCCGCACGGCCTGGCCGGCCCCGGACATGGCGGCCGTCCACATGGACACCCATCTCGCCTCCGCCGCACCCCTGTTGGACCACCTCGCCACCCTCGACGGTCTGACCCCGCCGGCGGCGGCCCTGCGCGACCGGCTGCTGCTCTGGGACCGCCGGATGGAGGCCGACAGCACGGGGGCGGCGGCGTTCGCGGCGGTCCGCGGCGGGGTCGTACGACGGCTCGCAGCCCACCCCGTCTTCGCCGTACTGGCCGACCCGCCCGAGTACCCCGAGGTCCTCCGCCCCTGGCTCGCCCTGCTCCCCCGCATCGGCTTCGCCCTCGAGAACCTGCTCAGGGCAGAGGAGTTGTACGGCATCGACCGTGCCGGCCTCGTGCGCGCGGCCGTCGAGGAGGCGGCCGCACGGCCACTCGGCGTCTGGGGCGACAGCCACCGCCTCGCCCCCTGGCGGGCGCTGGCGAGCGACGCGTACGACGAACCGGGGCTCGCCGGCGACCACGACTGCGTGCTGTGCACCTCGGCCGTCCCCGGCCTCACCGACCTGAGCGCGCGCGGCCCGGCCGCCCGCTACGTCTGGGACCTCGCCGACCGCGACAACAGCCTCTGGGTGGTGCCGTTCGGCGCCTCCGGGGTTCCCGGCTCGGCCCATCACCGCGACCAACTCCCCCTGTGGCTGAGGGGAGAGCTGATTCCCGTCCGCACCGACTGGAGCCGCTTGACCGAGGAACGGGAGACGGCCCCGCCCGAGACCCCGGAACCCGTCCGGGACAACGAGGAGAACCATGACCACTGAGCCGTACGCGGCTGCCCGCGAGGCCGTCCACGAACAGGAGCTCGACGGCTTCGGCACCGTCCGCGTCCTGCCCGTCGACCCTTCCGCCGATCTGGACGTCATCCACCGGTGGGTGACACAGGAGCGGGCCGGCTTCTGGGGCATGACCGGATTCACCAGGGAACAGGTCCTGGAGACCTACCTCCATCTCGACTCGCTCGACACCCACCACGCCTTCCTCGTGGTCAAGGACGGCGAACCCGCCGCGCTCTTCCAGACGTACGAACCCGAGGCCGACCGGGTCAGCGAGTGCTACGACGTCGAGCCCGGCGACATCGGGGTCCATCTGCTGATCGGCCCGGCGGGAGCCGAGGGTCGCCGGCCGGGCTGGTCCTCGAAGCTGCTGACCGCGTTCACCGCCTATGTGCTGATCGGCCTCGGCCGGCGGCGGGTGGTGGTCGAACCCGACGCCCGCAACGCGAAGGCGATCTCCCGCCTGGTCCGGCAGGGCTTCGAACCGGGCCCCGAGATCGTGCTTCCCGAAATCGACCTTCCCGGGGTCTACTTGCCCGAGAAGCGCGCCCGGCTCGCCTTCCTGCACCGGGAAGCGGTGTTCGGGACGGGCTCGCCCGGCACCCCGGGCGCCCCGGCCGGACCGGGCGCTCAGCCGGTGGAGTGAGCACGGCGCCGGATTCGTCCGTACGTATCCGTGACTCTGGAAACACCGAGACGGAGACGGCGTGTGAGCGGACGAGGACAGCGGGAGCGACGACGCGTGGCCCGGGGACTGGCCCTGCTGGGCACGGTGCTGGTTCTGGTCCTCTTCGGCGGTGTGGGCGGCGCGTCCGCCCACGCGGCGCTGACCGGTGCCGATCCCCAGGACGGCAGCGTGCTGAAGACGGCTCCCCGCCAGGTGACCCTGACGTTCACCGAGTCGGTCGGGCTCCTCGACGACTCCTTCCGCGTGCTGGACCCGGGCAACCGGCGCGTCCACACCGGTGAGCCGGGGCACGCGGACGGACGGTCCGACACCGCCCGCGTGACCCTGCCCAAGGGCCTCGGCACCGGCACCTTCACCGTGGCCTGGCGGGTCGTCTCGGCGGACAGCCACCCGGTCTCCGGCGCCTTCACCTTCTCCATCGGCAAACCCTCCGCGACCGTCGCGCCGGTCCCCGTCGACCCCGCCGGGGACAAGGTCTCCGCCACGCTCTACGACCTCGCGCGCTATGTCGCGTACGGCGGTCTGGCCCTGCTCATCGGCGCCGCCGCCTTCGTCCTGGTCTGCGGATTCCCGGGCCCGGTACGGCGGCTGCTCCTCGCGGGCTGGTGGACGCTGTTCCTCTCGACCTTCGCGCTGCTCCTGCTGCGGGGCCCCTACGAACGCGGCAGCGGTCCCGCGGACGCCCTCGACCCGTCCGTCCTGAACGAGACACTGGTCAGCAGGCCGGGCCTCACCCTGCTGGCCCGGCTGGTGCTGCTGGCGGCGGTGGCCTTCTACCCGGTACGCGCGGACCGGCGGGAGCGCGGCGTCCTCGCGCTGGGCGCGCTGCTCACCGTCTCCCTCGCCGTCACCTGGGCAGCCGCCGAGCACGCGTCCGCCGGTGTCCAGGTACCCGTCGCGATGGTCTCCTCCGTCCTGCACCTGCTGTCCATGGCGGTGTGGCTGGGCGGACTGACGGCGCTGCTGACCGCGCTGTACCGGTCGGCCGAACCGCTCCCCGCGGCCACCGTCAACCGCTTCTCCCGGCTCGCCCTCGCCTCCGTCGCCGTCCTGGTCGTCACCGGCGTCTACCAGTCCTGGCGCGGCCTCGGCTCCTGGGACGCCCTCACCTCGACGTCGTACGGCCGCATCCTCGTCGCCAAGCTGATCGCGGTGCTGTGCCTGCTGGCGGGGGCGGCGTACTCGCGACGCTGGGCGGGCCGGCTGATGGTGGCGGCGCAGGAGCGCGCCGCGGTGGCGGTGGCCGAGCGCGTGCCGGAGACCGTCGGGGCACCGGCGGTCGTGGGCACCGGCGCGGCACCTGCGGTAGGGGACAGGAGCGGGGCGGTCTCCGGGGTCGTGTCGGCCGGCGATTCGACGACCGGTGACGCGTCCGCCGACGCCGGGGACACCGTCGACGGTGCGGCCGACACGGAGGGCACCTCCGGCAGTCCGGGGCCGGCCCCGGACGTGCCTCCTTCCGGCGAGACCGCCCGTTACCGGCGGGCCCTGCGGGGCTCGGTCCTGGCCGAGGTCACCGTCGGCATCGTCGTACTGGTGATCACCACCCTGCTCACCGGGACCCAGCCGGGCCGTGCGGCCACCGAGGCCGCCGCGGCCTCCGCACCCGCGGCAGCGGGGCAGCCGGCGGGGGCCGCGACGATCATCCCGTTCGACGTGGGCACACCGGGCGGTCACGGCAAGGTGCAGATCGAACTGGCGCCGGGCCGGGTGGGCGAGAACTCCGTGCAGGCCGTGATCTTCGGCCCCGACGGAGGGATCGCGACCGTGCCCGAACTGCGCCTCACCTTCACCCTGGAGTCCCAGCGGATCGGCCCGATCGACGCGGAACTGGCGAACCGGGGCGGCTACTGGGGGGCCGACGGCGTCACCCTCCCGGTGGCGGGCACCTGGACGATGAAGGCGACGGTCCGCACCACCGACATCGACCAGGTCACCGTCTCGAAGACCGTGAAGATCGGCTGAGCCGCGGCACCGGGAGCAGCACGGGGTACGTCCCCGCCCTACGAGCTACGTCCGCCCGCCCACGGGGTGGCCCGCCGCGCCCCCGCGCCGGTGGACCTCCCGTCGTGCGCGGCGGCCAGTGTCAGCGGGCCGCGCGGGCGGGCGATCCGTACCGGGGTGTGCGAGGCCGGCGCGGAGCCGGGGATGACCCCCTCGACGCGGCCCACGTGCTCGAACGCGGCCAGGACCCGGGCCAGTTGGTCATCGGTGTGCGCGGCGGTGAGGGTGACCCGCAGCACCTCGCGCCCGGTCCTGACGACCGGGTGGACCATGGGCGCGGCGAACACTCCGGCCTCGAACAGCTCCCGCCACATCCGCATGCACCGCTCGCGCCCCGACACCAGCACCGGCACCACCGGTGTGACGGACGCCCCGGTGTCGAAGCCGAGCGCGCGCAGGCCGTTGTGCAGCCGTTCGGCGAGATCCAGGACCCGTACACGCCGTTCGGGTTCGGTGCGCAGGATCCGCAGTGCGGCCAGCGCGGCGGCGACGTTGGCCGGTGAGGCCGCCGCGGTGAACAGCGCCGTCCGCGCGTGGAACCGCAGATAGCGGATCACGTCGGCGGGGCCGGCGATCACCCCGCCCACCGAGGCCAGGCTCTTGGACAGGGCGCTGGTGACGAGGTCGGGACGCAGTCCGAAGTGCTCGCCTGCGCCCGCTCCGGTCGGGCCGAGCACCCCGAGGTCGTGCGAACTGTCGACGACGACCCGTGCTCCGTGCGCGTCCGCCAGCTTCATCAGGCCGGGAAGGTTGCAGACGTCGCCGTCCACCGAGAAGACCCCGTCCGTGAGGATCAACTTCCCGCCGGTTCCGCTTCCTTCCCCTCCGCTTCCTTCCCCTCCGCTTCCGCCCCCTCGGGTTCCGGCTCCTTCGTTTCCGTTTCCGATTCCGTCGGCGGTGCGGAGCAATTCCTCCAGGTGATCGAGGTTGCCGTGCAGGAATTTGCGTTCCTTCGCCCTGCCGAGACGAACTGCCTCTTCCAGTGAAACGTGATTGGAAAAGTCGCTGAATACCATGTCCCCGTCCCCGAGGAGAGGGGCGAGCATCAAATTCGCCTGATATCCGGAGGGAAGAACGGCGGCCGCCTCGTGGCCCAGGAACGCCGCCAGTCCGTTCTCCAGCTCCTCGTGCAGTTCCAGCGAGCCGCTCACCGCCCGGGACCCTCCCAGTGAGGTGCCGAAGCGCCGTACGGCGGCGACGGCGGCCTCACGCACCCGGGGCTCCGCGGAGAGGCCCAGGTAGTCGTGGGAGGCCGCGATGATCACCCGACGGCCCTCGAAATCGGCCTCCGTGCCGTCGAACGTGTCGCCGATCGCCCGGAAGTAGCAGTCCCGTCCCGTCGCCCGCAGATGCTCCGCGGTCCACGGCCGGCACTTTTCCAGAATATCCATGCCTGCGTTCGCCCATCGCTCGCCTGTCGCATTAATTCTCTCGGGGAATTCGGTTCCCTTGGAGATGGTACTTTGAGGTGTCTGCCCTGCTATCCACGCGACGGAGAAAAAGTGTCATACGAAGAACTCAAAAACGTTCTTGTTTCTCTTGGGCTTTCCGAGGATGACATCAGCCCGGACGCCACGCGCGAGGAAGCGGGCCTGGATTCCATCGCCGTCGTCGAACTGGCCCTGGTCCTGCGCCGCGAGAAAGGGGTGGCGGTGACGGAGGAGGAGATCGGCGCCACCCACACCGTCGCGGACGTGGCCGCCCTCGTCGGAGCCAGGTGACCTCCGTATGACCGGGCGACAGGACGTCTGCGTCACGGGCCTCGGACTGGTGACACCCGCCGGCGACGGCTGGGTCCCCGGCTGGGAGCGGGTCTGCAAGGGGCTGCCGACCGCCGTACTGGCGGGGGAGCAGGAGACGTTTCCGGCGCACCTGGCCTGCCGGGTGGGCGGCTTCGACCCGGTCCGGCTCGGCGGGGCCCGGGCGCGCAGGCCCGACCGCTGTGCGCAGCTGGCCCTGCTCGCCGCGCGGGAGGCGCTGGCCGACGCCCGGCTGGACCCGGCGCGGTGGGACGGCGCGCGCGTCGCGGTGATCGTGGGCTCCGGCACCGGCGGCGCCCGGACCCTGGAGTCCGAGCACCGCGCCCTGCTGGCGGCCGGCCCGCAGGACATGTCGCCCTACGCGGTGCCCGCCGCGCTGGGCAACTCCCTGGCCGCCCAGCTGACCATCGAGTTCGCTGCCTCGGGCGCCAGCTGCACGGTCAACACCGCCTGCGCCTCGGGTGCGACCGCCCTCGGCATGGCACGGGACCTGCTGACCCTGGACCGGTGCGACATCGTGCTGGCCGGTGGCGCGGACGCCGCCATCACACCGTTCTACGTCGCCGGGTTCGACCGGATCGGCGCGCTGTCCCACCGCTTCGACGACCCCGCTGGAGCGCCGCGCGCCTTCGACCGGCGGCGGGACGGCTTCGTCATCGGCGAGGGGGCCGGGATGCTGGTCCTGGAGCGCCCCGCCGACGCCCGGGCGCGCGGTGCCCGGACCCGCGCCCGGATCACGGGCTTCGGAGCCTCCTCGGACGCGCACCACGTGGTACGGCCCCATCCGGACGGCACGGGGCTCGGCACGGCTGTCCGCGAGGCCCTCGCCCAGGCCGGCGCGAGCGCGCGCGACGTGCACCACGTCAACGCCCACGGCACCGGGACCCCGGCGGGCGACCGGGCGGAGGCCGCGGTGCTGGCCGGGCTCTTCCCGCACCGCCCGCCGGTGACGTCCACCAAGCCGGTGACCGGGCACCTGCTGGGAGCGGCGGGCGCGGTGGAGGCGGCGTTCACCGTTCTCGCCGTCGAACAGGGCCTCGTGCCGCCCACGGCCAACCTGGAGGAACCCGACCCGGCGATCGACCTCGACATCCCGACCGGGAGCCGCCGGGCAAGGCTAGGGCTGGCGCTCTCGCTGTCCGTGGGCTTCGGCGGGCAGAACGCCGTCCTGGCCGTCACTCCCGGCTGACTCCCGCCCGCCGGTCCGCGGCTCCCCCGCCCCGTACGGCGGGCGTGGCGCCTCGTACGAGGTGACGGTGAAGTCGTCGGCGAGGTGGGGCAGGGCGACGACCCGGCGCGGGAGATGACGCAGCAGCCCGGCCAGCAGTTTGTAGCGGACGCTCGGCACGCAGACGACGGGCGGGCGGCGCCGGAGGATGGCCCGCACCGCCCGCTCGGCGACGTACGGCGAGGCGAGGGTGAGCGAGGGAGGGGACGGCGGGATACCGGCCCGCTCGTGGAACTCCGAGACGGTGTGCCCCAGTACGAGGGCGGTCAGCGCCACCGGCGAGCTGCGGAGACGGCGCGTGTGGGCCAGCGACTCGGTCAGCGCCAGGGCGTACGCCTTCGAGGCGCCGTAGGAAGTGCCCTGCCAGACCGGCGCGGTGGCGGCCACCGAGGAGACGTTCAGGATGCGTCCGCGGCCCCGGCCGAGCATTCCGGGCAGTGCCGCGTGGACGAGCCGGGAAGGGGCGACGACGTTGAGGGCGAGCATCCGCCGTTCCTCCTCCCACGCCGTGCGCTCGAAGGACAGGCCCAGTCCCGCACCGGCGTTGTTGACGAGGATGTCGGCGTCGCACGCGCGCGCGGCGGCCAGCTCCATGCCGGACTCGGTGCTCAGGTCGGCGGCCAGCGGGCGGGCACTGATCCCGAACTCGGCTTCGAGGGCGGCCGCCAGCCGGTCCAGGGGCTCGGCGCTGCGGGCCACCAGGACGAGATGGTGGCCACGGGCGGCGAGGGCGCGGGCGATGTCGGCGCCGATGCCGTAACTGGCGCCCGTGACCAGGGCGGTGGACCCTTCTCGGCCCGTCGTGCTCATGAGCTCTCCCCGGTACGGGACGCGTACGAATCTCTGTGACTGGCGTGACTGGCGTGACTGGCGTGACCGGTGTGACCGGCGGGGCCGACGGTGACGTCGCGCCACAGCCGCTCCACGGCTCCGGCCCACAGGGCGGCGAGATCACCGACGTCGTCCAGTGCCCGGTCGACGGTGAAGCTCACCCGGACCCGTCCCTGGTAGGAGAGGAACGACACCGCGAAGAGGTGGTCGCCGTGCAGGAACAGGGTGGGCACCACCCCCTCGACCGGATCCGCCCCGACCGCCAGCCGGCGGGGAACGCGCAGCAGCCCGGAGGTGTCCACCGCGCTGCTCGCGGCGCAGGACTGCCGGACGAAGCGGTAGACGAGCCAGTCCGGAAAGCACTCCAGCTGCGCCCGCAGCACCCGGCGCATCCCCTCGGTCCTGACCCGGCGGGTCGCGCGGGCGACGGCGACCACTCGTGCGGCGGGGGACTTCGCCCAGTACGACAGCGGAACGCGCACGGCGGAGACCCTGTTGCCCACCGCGAACCGCTCCTCCGGCCGGCGGAGACTGACCGGCATGCCCACGTGCAGCTCCCGGCCGTGCCCGGGGCGGGCCCGCCACTCCTCGGGCACCCAGTCCCGTACCGCCTCCGCCAGCGCGGCCAGACAGACGTCGTTGGGCGTGGCCCCGAGGGCCTTCGCGACGTCCCGGGGCCAGGACACCGGCACGGCCGCGGACAACAGCCGTGTCCGGCCGGTGAGGGGGCGGTGCGGCGCCCACGTCAGGGTGGACCGCAGGCCGCGTACGGTGTCGGCCGCGTTCTGCGCGATCGCCCGCGCCGGGATGTTCCTCACCCACGCGAGCCGGTCCCGGGCCCCACCGGTGCCACGGCCGCCGGGTGCGTCGTCCGTCGCCTGGCGGGGAGGAACGGCGGGACCCACCCCGAACAGCGCCGTGAGCGCGTCCAGCACCGCCTGGCCGTCCTGGGCGGCGTGGTGGGCGCGGTAGAACAGCGCGTATCTGTCCGGGGAGTAGCCGTGGATGAGCCAGACCCCCCAGCGGGGCGCACCGGTGCCGATCGGCTCACCGAGCAGGGCGTCCACGGCCCGGCCGAGCGAGGGGAGGCCGTCCTCCACGACGATCTCGTGCACATGGCGGCGCGGGTCGAAGCCGGGATCGAGCTCCCAGACCGTCCGGCGCCCCTGCCGGGTGACCTTGCAGGCGAGGCTCGGCATGCGGTCCACACGTTCGGCGATCTGCTCGCGCACCGGGCCCGGACCCGGGCTGGAGCCGGTCACCTCCAGGACCGCCCCGACATAGGGCCGGAACCGGGGCTCGTCCCGCTCGTAGCTGAGGAAGCAGCCGTCGACCGCGTTGGGGCTCGGAACCGTCGTGGTCACAGGTGCACCGCCGGACACGGTCTGGTCATCGTCATGAGGGCTTCCCTGGCGCAGGTGGGCGGCGGGCAGAGTCGCTAACAGGGCGCGTGGCGGAAAGGTCACGGCGCGCTGGCGTGTACTCGCCGGTGCCCGGCCGGCTTCAGGCTCCTGCTTCCGGTCCCGGAGCGTTCTCCGACGAGGGGAACCCGTTGCTCGGACGGCTCGACCGCGCGGTGGGGCCGCGGCTGATGGCCCTCGGATGCGACCTGGTGTGGGCCTCGACGTGGATGGAGGAGGCCAACGAGTCCGTCGCCGCGCGGATCGGGCTGCCCAGGCTGCCGGTCGTGGAGTGGCCCGAGCCCTCCACCGACGCCGGCCCGCACGGCCTGCACTGGAAGACGCGTCCCCTCGTGGAGTGGGCCGGCCGCCGCCCCTTCATCTGGGTCGACGACGAGATCAGCGCCGTGGACCGACTCTGGGTCGCCGCGCAGCACCCAGGACCCTCACTGCTCCACCGTGTCGACCCGGCCAAGGGCCTCACCGGGGCCGATTTCTCCGAGCTTGCTCGTTGGCTGCGTACCGAAGTGCCAGGGCGGGCCCGCTGGGAGTCGCCCGGAGATGAAGAAGGAACCAGCTGAGGGGCGGAGTCCGGGACGGGCGACGGCGAAGGGCCCCGCCGCGGACGGTGGGGCCCTGACCGAGAGGGGAGCCGGCTCACTTACCGGTGCGATGAGGCCGGTCGCCGCCTGGTCCCGGCCGCACGATCGTGCCTCGGCCTCGAGAGGGAGCACTTCGGCCTCAGGAGGGCAGGTGCCGTCAGTAGCGGCGTACCGCTCGGCGGCGCAGCGCAACGACCATGCCGCCGCCGGTCACGACCAGGGCCGCGGCGGCGCCGGCGATCACGGTGGTGCCGCTGCCCGCGCCGGTCTCGGCGAGGCCGGTGCTGCCGCCGGCGGCGGTCGGGGCGCTGCTCGCACCCGGCGCGGCGGCCGCGCTGCTGCTCTGCGCCGGGCTCGGCGTCGCCGGGGTGGTGGCGGAGGAGGGCGAGGCGGGCGAGGAGGACTGCGCCGGCGCAGTGGCGGGCGCCGAGGAGGAGGGGGTGGAGGGCGCGCAGGTTTCATCCGGTATGACGGTCATCGGCTGGATGTCGTCGTCGACCTGGTCGCCTGCCTTGACGTGCACCCGGTAGGTCCCCCCTGGGTACCAGTCCGGGGGAGTGAGATCGACGGATACGCCCTGCGCGGTCGGGTGCTCGATCGTTTTGGTGTCGACGAGCCGTTCGCCGCCGGGCATGTTCAGTTGCAGGTACAGCTTGACGGTGGCCGGGGTGCCGGAGCCGTCCCGGTCGGTGACGCGGATGACGCCGGTGCCGCCCGCGTCGCACACGGCCGCTGCCGAGAAGTCGCTGATATTGCATGCCGACGCCGTGTCAGCGATACCGAGGGAGAGTGCGGCCGCGGCACCGAAGGTGCCTATGACGCGTGCCGCTCTGGCGGTGTGACGGGAAGGGAACACTCGTGTCCTTAACGGTCGATAGGGGAGGGGATGTGAATCCGTTGGGCCGGCAGCGAGCCCGGACGCTCGGAACTCCCAAGGTTCACAGGCCCGTTGAGAATCCTGTCAAAGACGCATCACCGCAGGTGAAGACGCGGTGAACGAGTGGTCATGACCGCGCCTGTGATGGGTCAAGGGATGGTCGTGGGCGTCTCGGCGCCCACCAGGTCGATTTCGACGTCGTTGCTCCGGGTCCAGTACCCGCCGATCGCCGGAGTGACGGGCAGGAGCCCGTCCGGCAGGAGGCGGACGAGGGATTCCTGGACGAGGGGCTCGATCGCGCGGCAAACAGCGGCCAAGGGGGCTGGCGCCCCTGGTGGGCCGCTGTTCGATTCCCGGTGTTCCCCGTGGTCCGTTGTCGGTACGCACCTTAACTCTTGATTGCCATGTACTTTGTATCGCAAAGCTAGTTCAGCGGATGGCCATCGACCATTGGCGGTCCGCTCGCGAACGCTGCCGAAGCGCCTGGCCACAAGGGGGACAAATGGGAACATCCGTACCGAGCGGCGCGGGATCGGAACCGAGGGCGGCCGCGGCCGCCTTGCTGGCTGCGACGGAAGGCCTCCGGGCGAGGACCCGCACGCAGACCAATGGGGCATGGACTCCCCTCCTTGGTTTCGGGCTCCTTGCGCTGGCAGCCGTTCCGGTCGCCCGGTACGCCTTCAACTTCGGGGCGCACGGGCGCGACATCGGGTCCTATCCGGCCTTTGCCTACGCCGAGCTGACCGGCCTGTGCGTCGTCCACGAACCGGGGACCCCCTGCCTGGAGGGCGAGTTCGACGGAGCCGTCCTTCGCTTCGCGGCATGGGGCGTGTGGTTCGCGCTCCTTCCCCTCGCATGGTTCGTCCTCGCCCGCTGGTATCGCCTGCGCGGCGAGGCCCGGGGCGTCGTCCCCCGGCGCGGCATGTGGGTCCGCGTGACCGCCGCATCCACCACCGTGATCACGGCAGCTCTGGTGGCGCTGTTGTTCGGCAAGGACCAGTCGTGGGAGGCCGTGCTGCTGGAGAACAGTTACGCCTCCCCGTGGTACCTGGTCGGCATCGGACTTCTCGCCCTCGGAATTGCCGAACGCAGTGGGATCGCCGCGGCGGCCGGCACCGTTCACGCCCTGCTGCTCACGGGGTACCTGGGAGCCTCCTGGGGCAGCGGATGGCTTCCCTGGCAGCACCCCGCCCACCCCGGCTGGGCGGACGGACCGCAGGTCAAGGCCTTTCTGCTCGCTGCTGTCCTGCTCCTCGCGGGTCTGTGCGAGTGGACGGCGGCCCGCCGCCGGGGCGCGCCCGGTGGCGCAGTTTTGGGTACGGTCGTCCCATGAGCGTCGACGACTCGACCGCTACGCAGGACGACCAGGAGGAACTGCATCCCACCCAGGCGCTGGACGACACCGTTCACCAGCGCGTGCGGCTCGGCGTCCTCACCGTTGCCCGCGAAGCCGCCCGGGTCGAGTTCAGCTTCCTGAAGAAGCAACTGGCCGTCACCGACGGAAATCTCTCCCGGCACCTGAAGGTGCTGGAGGAGTCCGGAATGATCACCGTGGAGAAGGGTTACGCCGGTCGGCGCCCCCGAACATGGGTAAGCCTCACCCGCGAAGGCGCGCAGGCCCTGGACGCCGAACTCCGGGCCCTACGTGCACTCGTGCTACGCCTTGAGGCTCCCCGCCCCGTGCCCGGCACACCCGACGCGTGATCACCGCTCTTAGCAGCGAGGCTGGGAGATCACAGGCATGACCTGGGTGGGAATCCCTGCCTCGGGCAGGGTGGGGCGGTACGCACTCTGGAGAACCTCGATTCCGGTCGGTTCCGTCGGTTCTGGCACGGAGGGAGCCCCACCCGTCCTGATTGACGGGTGGGGCATCGAAGCGGTCCGTGCAGCCGCCTCCGGCCGAGGCCTACCGCGGCCGGCGCTGGGGAACTTCACGTGATTCCCCGGCGGCAGCGTCAGCTTCCCCGCCCAGACGTTCGAGCCCGATGCCAGAACGGCAGGATTCCGGAGTCCGGCGGTCCGCGGATGTCGAGAACGTGTCACCCGCTCCGTCCCAGGGACTGAGGCGGCCACCACCGGCCGCACGTGGAAGAAGGAGAAACCAGCATGGCGATTCAGCGGATGGACAACGTCGGCATCGTCGTCGAGGACCTGGATGCCGCCATCGCGTTCTTCGTGGAACTCGGCATGGAGCTGGAGGGCCGGGCGGAGGTCAAGGGCCCCTTCGCCGACCAGTGCACCGGACTCGACGGCGTCCACTGTGACATCGCGATGGTCCGGACCCCGGACGGCCACAGCCGGCTCGAGCTGGCGAAGTACCGCAGCCCCGCGGTGATCAGTGCCGGGCCGCGCGACCGGCCGCACAACATTCTGGGCACGCACCGCGTCATGTTCGCCGTCGACGACATCGAGGACACCGTCGCCCGCCTGCGCCCTCACGGCGCCGAACTCGTCGGGGACATCGCCCGGTTCGAGGACAGCTATCTGCTCTGCTACCTCCGCGGCCCGGAGGGCGTCATCGTCGGCCTGGCCGAGCAACTGCGCTGAGAAGGAGCGTCCGGGACGGACCGCTCCGTGACGCTCGTCACATGGCGGCGACCGTGCTCCTGATCGTCGGCGTCCGGACGTCGTGGTCGACGCGGTCAATGGGACGGGAGTCCGGCGGAGCGGCCCGGATGCGCGCTCGGTACACGCACGTCACGGGCCCGATGCTCCGGGAAGGCCGCGCGGCAGGTCGGACAGGCCCTCCGGGAGCCGTCCGGGGCCGAAGGAAATACCCGCTGAGACGGAAACCGAGGCGGACAACGTCGAAGGGCCCCACCGCGAACGGTGGGGCCCTTCGAGTCGTGCCCGGTGAGGCACTGGCGGAGGATACGAGATTCGAACTCGTGAGGGGTTGCCCCCAACACGCTTTCCAAGCGTGCGCCCTAGGCCTCTAGGCGAATCCTCCGCGGCAAACAATACAAGACGTTGAGGAGTGCTCGCGAACTCGTTCCCCCCGCTCGGATCGGGTACTGTGAGCGCAGCCCCTCACGTGGCGCTATCTGACTGAACTCCCCCAGGGCCGGAAGGCAGCAAGGGTAGGTTGGCTCTGGCGGGTGCGTGGGGGGCGCTTGCGTCTGCCGGGGATGTGAGGGCGAGCCGTCCCCGCTTGCCGGACGCTGTCATCGCGGGCGGTCCTTGTTGTCAGTGGGCGCCTATAACCTCGTATGTGTGTCGTCTCTCGCGCTGTACCGCCGCTATCGCCCGGAGTCGTTCGCCGAGGTCATCGGGCAGGAGCATGTCACCGACCCGTTGCAGCAGGCGCTGCGGAACAACCGGGTCAATCACGCGTACCTGTTCAGCGGTCCGCGCGGGTGCGGCAAGACCACCAGCGCGCGCATCCTGGCCAGGTGCCTCAACTGCGAGCAGGGGCCCACGCCGACGCCCTGCGGGGAGTGCCAGTCCTGCCGCGACCTCGCACGCAACGGCCCGGGATCCATCGACGTCATCGAGATCGACGCCGCTTCGCACGGTGGTGTCGACGACGCCCGTGACCTGCGAGAGAAGGCGTTCTTCGGGCCCGCGAGCAGCCGGTACAAGATCTACATCATCGACGAGGCCCACATGGTCACGTCGGCGGGTTTCAACGCGCTGCTGAAGGTCGTCGAGGAGCCGCCGGAGCACCTCAAGTTCATCTTCGCCACCACCGAGCCCGAGAAGGTCATCGGGACGATCCGGTCCCGTACGCACCACTACCCGTTCCGGCTGGTGCCCCCGGGGACCCTCCGCCAGTACCTCGGCGAGGTCTGCGGACATGAGGGCATTCCCGTCGAGGACGGGGTGCTGCCGCTGGTCGTGCGGTCCGGCGCGGGGTCCGTGCGTGACTCCATGTCCGTCATGGACCAGCTCCTCGCGGGAGCGGCGGACGCGGGTGTGACCTACGCCATGGCCACCTCGCTCCTCGGCTACACGGACGGGTCGCTGCTCGACTCGGTCGTCGAGGCGTTCGCCTCGGGGGACGGCGCCGCGGCCTTCGAGGTCGTGGACCGCGTGATCGAGGGGGGCAACGATCCGCGGCGGTTCGTCGCCGACCTGCTGGAGCGGCTGCGCGACCTGGTGATCCTGGCGGCCGTGCCCGACGCCGCCGAGAAGGGGCTCATCGACGCCCCGTCCGACGTGGTGGAGCGCATGCAGGCCCAGGCCGGGGTCTTCGGCGCCGCCGAGCTCAGCCGCGCCGCCGATCTCGTCAACGAAGGACTGACGGAGATGCGCGGCGCCACCTCGCCGCGGCTCCAGCTCGAACTCATCTGCGCGCGCGTGCTCCTGCCCGCCGCCTATGGGGACGAGCGGGCCCTCATGGCCCGGCTGGACCGTATCGAGCGCGGGGTGAACTTCGCCGGCGGTGGCGCCCCCGCCATGGGGTATGTGCCCGGTCCCGAGGTACATGGAATGGCGGCCGCGGCCCCCGGAGGCCCCGGGGCTCCGCCGTACGGCGGCCCCGCCGCGGCCCGGGCCGCCGTACGGGCGCAGGGTCCCGGCGGCGCGGGCTCCGAGGGGCACGGGGGGTACGACACCGCCGGTGCCGGCGGCGCCGCTCCGGCGCAGGGTGCGGGCGCTCCCGCCCCGGCCGCACCCGCCGCCGCGTCCCAGGCCCCCACGCCGACCACCCCCGCCCCGACCACCCCCGCCCCGACGAGCGAACCGGCACCGGCACCGGCGCCGGCCGCCGCGGCAGCTCCGCCGGCGGGACCCGCGCCCGGTGCGTGGCCCACCGCGACGGCCGCCGGCAGCGGCAGGCGGCCCGGTGGCTGGCCGACGCCGGCTTCCGCGGGCGGCGGGCAGGCCCCGGCCGCGCCCGCGGCACCCCCGACGCCTTCGGCTCCCACCGCCCCCGGCACCCCGGCGGCGCCCGCCGCCGCGCCGATGCAGGCGCCCCCGGCCGATGGACCCGACCCCCGCGTGCTGTGGCCGAACATCCTGGAGGCGGTCAAGAACCGCCGCCGCTTCACCTGGATCCTGCTCAGCCAGAACGCCCAGGTGACCGGCTACGACGGCACGACGCTGCAGATCGGCTTCGTCAACGCGGGCGCGCGGGACAACTTCGCGAGCAGTGGCAGCGAGGACGTTCTCAAGCAGGCGCTGTCCGAGCAGTTCAACATCCAGTGGAAGATCGAGGCGATCGTCGACGCCTCGGGCGGCTCGGCACCGCCGCCGATGACGGCACCCGGCCCCGGGTTCGGCGGCGGTGGTGGTGGCGCAGGCGGCGGTGGCGGGTACGGCGGTGGCGGTGCCGGATACGGCGGGGCGCCGGCCACACCGCGTCCCGCGACCCCGCAGTCGCCGGCCCCGGCCTCGCGCCCCGCCGCGCCGCAGGGGCCGCCCGCGGGCCAGGCACCGGCCGCGCCCGCGTCGAGACCCAGCGGACCTCCCGCCCCCGAGCCGCCGCCCCCGGTGGCCCCCGAGGACGACATTCCCGAGGACGACGACCCCGACCTCGACGAGTCCGCTCTCTCGGGCCACGACCTGATCGTCCGCGAACTGGGGGCGACAGTGGTCGAGGAGTTCTCGAACGAGTAGCCCGGGGCCCTGCCCCGAGGCCGGCCACGGTCGCGGACCCACGACCGTCCGAGCCACGGTTGCTGTCCACTCCCTGCCAGGACCCAGGACCCAGGACCCAGGACCCAGGACCCAGGACCCAGGACCCCGAGACCCCCGGCTCCGAGACCCCCGGCTCCGAAACCCCGGCCCCGAGACCCCGGCCCCGAGACCCCCGGCCCCCGGACCCGACCCGGACCCCGGGACGCACAAGAACCCCAGGAACCCGAGGTCCCTCAAGACCCCCAGGAACCCCGGCAACCCCAGGACCGCTTGGAGGATCCCACCAACTCCGCCGACCCCCCGCCTCGGAAGCCCCCACAAAAGGCACGCGCCCCCGGCGGTTAGGCTGACCCCGTGAAGGTCCTTGTCATCGGCGGCGGCGCCCGCGAACACGCCCTGTGCCGTTCCCTGTCCCTCGATCCCGCCGTCACCGCCCTGCACTGCGCCCCCGGGAACGCAGGCATCGCGGACGTGGCCGAGCTGCGCGCGGTCGACGCCCTCGACGGTGCCGCGGTGGCCGCGCTGGCCACCGAGCTCGGTGCCGAGCTGGTCGTCGTGGGCCCGGAGGCACCGCTCGTCGCCGGGGTCGCCGACGCCGTGCGCGCCGCGGGCATCCCCTGCTTCGGCCCCTCCGAGGAGGCCGCGCAGCTGGAGGGCTCCAAGGCCTTCGCCAAGGACGTGATGGCACGGGCGGGCGTTCCGACCGCCCGCTCCTACGTCTGCACGGCCCCCGAAGAGGTCGACGAGGCGCTGGACGCCTTCGGCGCCCCCTACGTCGTGAAGGACGACGGCCTCGCGGCCGGCAAGGGCGTCGTGGTGACCGACGACCTCGCGAAGGCCCGGGAGCACGCCAACGCCTGCGATCGCGTCGTCATCGAGGAGTTCCTCGACGGCCCCGAGGTCTCCCTCTTCGCGATCACCGACGGTGTGACCGTCGTCCCGCTGCAGCCCGCCCAGGACTTCAAGCGCGCGCTGGACGGCGACCAGGGCCCGAACACCGGCGGCATGGGCGCGTACTCGCCCCTCCCGTGGGCGGACCCGAAGCTGGTGGAAGAGGTCATGGAGACCGTCCTCCAGCCGACCGTCGACGAGCTGCGCCGCCGCGGCACCCCGTTCTCCGGGCTTCTCTACGCGGGCCTGGCGATCACGAGCCGCGGCGTACGGGTGATCGAGTTCAACGCCCGCTTCGGCGACCCCGAGACGCAGGTGGTCCTCGCCCGTCTGAAGACCCCGCTGGCCGGCGTCCTGCTCGCCGCCGCCGAGGGCACGCTCATCGACCTGCCCCCGCTGCGCTGGAGCGACGACGCGGCGGTCACCGTGGTCGTGGCCTCGCACAACTACCCGGACACCCCGCGTACCGGTGACCCCATCACCGGGCTCGACGAGGTGGCGGCCCAGGACGCCCCGCACGCGTACGTCCTGCACGCCGGGACGAAGTACGACGGCGACGCGGTCGTGAGCGCCGGGGGCCGCGTGCTGTCCGTCACGGCGACCGGCACCGGCCTCACCGAGGCGCGCGCCCGCGCGTACACGGCGGTCGCCCGTATCGGCCTCGACGGTTCCCAGCACCGTACGGACATCGCCGCGAAGGCCGCGGCCGAATCCTCGGCGGGGGCCGCGGCGACGGCGTAGCCCCCGGTCCTCGACCTGCCCCTGGGCCCCGGATTCTGTACGGAATCCGGGGCCTGATCATTGCCCACGGTCATCCACCTTTCCCCAAAGCCATTCCATCGAGTGAGCGATGCCCCAACCGCCTGACGGGGACCGAGGCCCCAACTAGGGTGCGGCGAAAGCATTCCGGCACTTGGCCCACCGGCATTGCGATGTCGGTGGCGGGTGCCACAGTGGGGGAGTGAGCAAAGCCAGGGCATCCGCCGGCGCGGGCTGTGCAACAGCCCCGTACGAGCGGACAGTAGGGGGTGACCTCCGGTCGTGACCGGTATGGGTGTGGAGGTGGGCGCGCAGGCCGCGCGCTCCCGGGCTCTCGCCGTGCTGCGGATCCGCAGCCGCGCGCTGGCCGTAGCCCTGCTGCCCGCGGCTGTCGCCGTCGTGCTGCTCGTCGGCGGCTCGACCGGCCACATCACCGGCGGGGCGTGGCCCGTCACGCGCTGGGTCGTAGCGGTCCTCGCCGGCCTCGTCCTCCTCGCGGCCGCGGGCATCGCGCTCGTCGTCGCCCGCGCCCGTCCCGCCGTGAGCCCCACGGTCCCGGTCGCGGAGGAATCCGCCCCCGACCTGTACCGCATGGTCCGGGACCTGGCCGACCGCCTCGACGTCCCTCCCCCCTCCGCGATAGCGCTCACCCCGGACTGCGACAGCTGGCTGGAGGACCGCACCCACCCGGCGCACGGCCCGCCGCCGCCCGAGGCCAGGGATGAGATAGCGGGCGTACGAGGAGCCTCGGCGCACGTCCGCCGCAGCCCCGCCGCTCCCGTCCTCGTCATCGGCTCGCCCTTCCTGTGGTGGATGCGTGTCGGTGAGCTGCGCGCGGTCCTCGCCCCGGTCGTCGCCGGTACGGGCCCCTCCGCGCACCCCGACATAGCCGCGGCCCGCCGCTTCGTACGGGGGCTGGACGCGGCCGTGGCCGTGACCTCGGCGCCCGCCCACGGTCCGGTGGTCCGCACGGTGCTGGCCGGTGTCGGCTGGGTGACCCGCCTGCTGCTGCGCAGCTGCCGGGGGCACGCGGCCGAGATGGAGCGGGGAGTGGCGGCAGCCGCGGCCGAGCGCGCCCAGGCCGTGGACTACGGCCTGCGGATCGTCGCCCAGGAACAGGTGGGCCTGGCCTACGCCGGCTGGGACCGACTGCTGAACCGCGTCGCGCTGCCCGCCTGGCGGATGGGCCGCTGGCCGTCCCGGCTGGACGCGGGTGTCGTCGCGGCCCTCACCGAGCTCTCCCGCCGCGACCGGCTGGCCGAGGGCTTCACCTCGCGCCTCGGCGAGCGCCCCGCCTGCGACCTGCTCGAAGAGCCCGGCACGGTGGACGAGGCCGCCTCGCTGCTCGCCGCCCGGCTCTTCCACGGCGGGCCCGCGGAGACCGGGCCCGACTGGGCTCCGGTGGACTGGCAGGAGTATCCGGACGAGGTCGTCGACCGCACCTGGCGGGCCGACGCCGCCCGCCTGCACCGGGTCCTGGACGCGCTGGGCGTCCGCCACTCCTCGGACCCGACGGTGCCCGACCGTGGCGGCCCGACACTGGCACGCGTCCTGGACCATCTGACCGCGCCGCCGAACGACAGCGACGCCGGCGCGGACACCGGTATCGGCGCGGGCACCGACGCCGACACCGGCCCGCGCGCCGCCTCCGGGACGACCCCCGAGCCGGATTCCGTTCCCTTCGTCACCAAGCGGCGCGGAGCGTACGAACGGATGGGCGCGGACGAGGACGACGGCGATCTCGGCCTCGGGAGCGAACGGACGGCGGCGCTCGCGGCCGGGCTCAGCGCGGAGCTGGCCCGGGACGAGGCGGCGGTGCCGGCCTCCGTACCGAGTGGCGGTGCGGAGCAGCCGGGGCCCGACCTGGCGTTCTGGGAGGACGGGATGCTGCCGCTCTTCCCGCTCCAGCCGCCGCGCACCGGACGCGAGCTGCTGGCCGACCACGTCACCGCGATGGTCTGCTGCGCGGCGATGGACACCGCGGGCGCGGCACCCGGGCTCGACTGGCTCGACGGACCGTCCCTCCTGGTCGGCGGGGTACGCGCGGCCGATCTGGGCCCCCGCGTCCTGACCCTGGTCGAGGACGGGGACCCGGCACCCCTCCGGGACTGGCTCCGCCGCCTCGGTGTCCGCCCGGAGAAACCGGTCCGGCTGGTCTGAGCACGACGGCGACGCGCCGGTGCCGAGCCGAGTACCGTGCTCGGCACCGCGGGAGTGGGACCCTTCCCACTCACCCCGGTCCGGATTCTCCCGCCCGGGTCCGGATTCCCCCGTTCCGTTCACGTCAATTCGCGACGAACGGTGACGGAGTGCGTGCGTAATGTGATGTGCTGGGACCGATCGCGCGCCGGGCGGAGACTCGCGCGCCGGGCAGAGGTTGACGGAACCGACGGGGGCACGAGGGAGGGGAGCAGGCATGGGATCGGAGCAGATCCGCCGCTGGGAGTCGGGAGCTCTCGCGCACGCCGTGACGGACCCCTTCGGTCAGGGACCCGTTCCCTGGCTCCGCGGCGACGAGCAGTACTTCGACGACACCGGGCACGTCGTCCCCTGGTACATCGACCACGCCCCCGGCGCCACCCTCCTGCGGGACGCCACGAAGCCGGTGCGGGGTGCCATTCCCCAGCCCAGGATCGGGGGCCCCCGCTCCGCGGACGACGTGCACCGCCAGATCAAGGGGTTCGCCTCCAACGGCGCGGCCGCGCCGGGCGAGGCCATCGACTTCCACGTCACCGTCGACCCGCCCCAGGAATTCAGCGTCGACATCTACCGCATCGGGCACTACGGAGGCGACGGCGCCAGCAAGATCACCACCAGCCCCCGCCTCTCCGGGATCGTCCAGCCCCCGCCGCTCACCGCCGACAGAACCGTTTCCTGCCACCACTGGTGGCTGTCCTGGCGCCTGCAGATCCCGAGCTACTGGAACATCGGCGCGTACGTGGCCGTCCTGACCACCGCCGACGGGTACCGCTCCCACGTCCCCTTCACGGTCCGCGACAACCACCCCGCCGACCTGTTGCTCCTGCTCCCGGACATCACCTGGCAGGCGTACAACCTCTACCCGGAGGACGGCCGCACGGGCGCGAGCCTCTATCACGCCTGGGACGAGGACGGCCGGCTCCTCGGCGAGGCGGACGCGGCGACGACGGTCTCCTTCGACCGCCCGTACGCGGGCGCGGGCCTCCCCCTCCACGTCGGCCACGCCTACGACTTCATCCGCTGGGCCGAGCGCTACGGCTACGACCTCGCCTACGCGGACGCCCGTGACCTGCACGCCGGCCGCGTCGACCCCACCCGTTACCGCGGCCTGGTCTTCCCGGGCCACGACGAGTACTGGTCGCCGGCCATGCGCCGCACCGCGGAACTCGCCTGCGGAAACGGCACTTCGCTGGTCTTTCTCTCCGCCAACACCATGTACTGGCAGGTGGAGTTGGGCCCCTCGCCGTCCGGTGTCGCGGACCGCCTGCTGACCTGCCGCAAGCGCAGGGGCCCCGGAAAGCCGTCGCTGTGGCGGGAGATCGACCGGCCCGAGCAGCAGCTCATCGGCATCCAGTACGCGGGCAGGGTCCCCGACCCCCACCCCCTGGTCGTCCGCAACTGCGACCACTGGCTGTGGGACGCCACCGGCGCGCACGAGGGCGACGAACTCGAGGGCATGGTCGCGGGCGAGGCCGACCGCTACTTCCCCCGCGCCCCGCTGCCGGAGCACGACGGCCGCATCCTCCTCGCCCACTCCCCGTACCGGGACAGCGAGGGCGCCGTCCGTCACCAGGAGACCTCCCTCTACCGAGCGCCCTCCGGCGCGCTGGTCTTCGCGTCCGGGACGTTCGCCTGGTCCCCGGCCCTGGACCGGCCGGGCCACGTCGACACCCGCGTCCAGCGGGCCACGGCCAACCTCCTCGACCGCATCTGCAAACGCGACTGAGCGGGCACCGCACCGCGCACCCGCCGCGCACCCCGCGCGGCACCATCCCGCGCCCGTCCGGGCACCCCGTGGCCGGAGCCGCTCTCCGCATACGGGAGAATCGAGTCACTTGGACAGAAATACGGGGAGGAACCGTGTCCGGATTCGTCGAAAAGCCCGAGCCCCTCCAGGTCCCGGGTCTGGTGCATCTGCACACCGGCAAGGTGCGCGACCTGTACCGGAACGAGGCGGGCGACCTCGTGATGATCGCCAGTGACCGTCTTTCCGCCTACGACTGGGTACTGCCCACCGAGATTCCCGACAAGGGCCGGGTCCTCACCCAGCTCTCCCTGTGGTGGTTCGACAAGCTCGCCGACCTCGTCCCCCACCACGTCCTGAGCACCGAACTCCCGCCCGGCGCCCCCGCCGACTGGGCCGGCCGCACCCTGATCTGCAAGTCGCTGCGGATGGTCCCGGTCGAGTGCGTCGCGCGTGGTTACCTCACCGGTTCCGGCCTGTTGGAGTACGACGCCTCCCGTACGGTCTGCGGTCTCGCCCTGCCCGAGGGTCTCGTCGACGGCTCCGAACTCCCCGCGCCGATCTTCACCCCCGCCACCAAGGCCGAGGTCGGCGAGCACGACGAGAACGTCCCCTACGAGGAGGTCGCCCGCCAGGTCGGCGCCGAGACCGCGGCCCAGCTGCGTCAGACGACCCTCGCCGTCTACGGCCGCGCCCGTGACATCGCGCGTGAACGCGGGATCATCCTCGCCGACACCAAGTTCGAGTTCGGCTACGAGGACGGGACCCTCGTCCTGGCCGACGAGGTGCTGACCCCGGACTCGTCGCGCTTCTGGCCGGCCGACGCGTGGGAGCCGGGCCGTGCCCAGCCGTCCTTCGACAAGCAGTTCGTCCGCGACTGGCTGACGTCCGCCGAGTCGGGCTGGGACCGCAGGAGCGAGCAGCCGCCGCCCGCGCTCCCGGCGCATGTCGTGGAGGCGACCAGCGCCAAGTACATCGAGGCGTTCGAGCGGCTGACCGGCACCAGCTGGAGCTGAGAAAGCGGGTCGGCACACGAAGAAGCCCCCGGCCGGAGGCCGGGGGCTTCTGCACTGGAGCGGACGACCAGGTTCGAACTGGCGACCTCAACCTTGGCAAGGTTGCGCTCTACCAACTGAGCTACGTCCGCATGCGCTGTGGTGCGAGAGCAACTATACCCAACCTCGCCGCCGTGCGAGACGCACCGCCGCGTGCCGATTCTCCGCCCCGAGTTTGGAGACGGCGGACGACAGATAGTTCCGTACCGTCCCCTGCGACAGCGCGGCCCGTTCCGCGATCTCCGCGACGGGCGCCCCGTCGGCGGCGAACTCGAGCACCTCGGCCTCCCGCGCGGTCAGCGGGGAGTCCCCGGCGGAGATCGCGTCGGCGGCCAACTCCGGGTCCACGTAACGGTTTCCCGCGTGCACGGTGCGGATGATCTCGGCGAGCCGTTGCGCGCTGACGGTCTTGGGGACAAATCCCCGTACACCTGCCGCGAGCGCCCGCTTCAGATGACCCGGCCGCCCATGGCTCGTCACGATCAGCACCCGGCAGCCGGGCAGTTCGGCCCGCAGCGATGTGGCCACGCTCACACCGTCCGCCCCCGGCATCTGGAGGTCGAGCACGGCGACATCGGGAACGTGCGCCCGTGCCATGGCCAGTGCCTCGGGCCCGGTCGCCGCCTCGGCGACCACCACGAGATCGTCCTCCAGGGCCAGCAGCGCGGCGAGCGCTCCCCGGATCAGATGTTCGTCGTCGGCGAGCAGCAGACGGACGGGGGATACGGGCGGTACGGGTGACGGGGACGGTACGTGCGTCATGGTCTGACCTCGTTCACTCGGCGCGGCGCGGGCACCACCGGCAGATCCGGCTCCGGCAGATCCGGCTCCGGCTGACTCGCCACGGGGTGACTCGCCTCCGGCCGATCCGGCCCGGACGGATGCGGAAGCGGCACCTCGGCCGTCAGACGGAACGTGCCGGCGCCGGCCGGCCCCGCCCGCAAGGTCCCGTGCAGCTCGGTCAGCCGCTCCCGCAGGCCCACGAGCCCGGAGCCCCCACCGGATCGGGAGCCTTCGCCGGACCCGGCGCCTTCTCCCGCTCCGGAGGCGGCGGCGACCGCGTCCGGCACCCCGTCGTTCTCCACCGTGAGGGTGACTCTCCCGTCCGCCGCCCGCAGCGAGACCCCGCACCGCCGCGCGTCCCCGTGTCGCAGCACGTTCGTGGTCGCTTCCCGTACGACCCAGCCGAGCGCCGACTGAACCTGCGCGGGAAGTCCCGTCGCGGAACCGGTCACCTCGCAGGTGATGCCGGCGGCCTTCAGCACACCCTGCGCGCCCGCGAGTTCGACGGTGAGGTCGGCCTCGCGGTAGCCGCGCACGACCTCACGCACCTCGCGCTGGGACTCCCGGGCTATCCGCTGCACCTCGGTCATCTGGTCCACGGCCTCCGGCCGCCCGCGCCGGGCCAGCTGGACGGCGAGTTCGCTCTTCAGCGCGATCACCGCGAGGTTGCGGCCCATCACGTCGTGCAGATCGCGTCCGAAGCGCAGCCGCTCCTCGGCGACCGCGAGGCGGGCCCGGGTTTCGCGGGCCGCGTCGAGTTCGTACACGGCGTTGAGCAGCCAGACGGAGAAGGCGGCCGTGAAGGCGAGGAATCCGGCGGTGAGCAGGACCGTGCCGGCGATGGCCAGCGCGGCGGGGCCGGGGAAGCCGAGCGGGAACGACGCCGCTCCGGCACCCACCGTCGCCCCGACCACCACATGGGCCATCCGGCGCCGGTCCCGCGTGCCGAGCGCGAGTGTCCCGGTGCCGAAGGCGATGACGCCGACGAACATCGAGGCGCCCTGGCGTACCTCGACGTCGGTCGCCGGACGCCAGTCCGTGCCCGAGAGGGTGAGCGCCACCACGGCGACCAGAGCGGTGACCACCGCCAGCGCGGTCAGCATCCGCCGGGGGCGGTCTCGGGTGCCGCGTACCCAGTCCAGCGCCCGCGAGGCGGTCGCCGCGCAGAGCACGGAGTGCCCGCACACCAGCGCGAACAGCCACCAGGACAGCGTGCCGGCCACGTTCGCGAACAGCGGCAGTCCGATCGAGGTGATCTCGATCAGGGCGAAGAAGTGGAACGACCACCGCGTGTAGGTCTCCACCTTCGCCGGTGTGCTCTTGCCCTGCCACCAGCCACCCGGCCTGCTCATGCCGACCTCCGAGGGTCCGTGGTCACCGGCGCGGCTCCCAGCGGAACCACCGCCGTACAGCAAACACCGCGAACACGATCCAGGCCACCGCCGTCCCGACGGCGCCCAGGGCGTCGTGCGCGGACAGGCCGCCGGTCCAGCCGCCGCGGACCAGGGTGATCACCGGGGTCAGGGGCAGCAGTTCACAGGCCGAGGCCAGTGCGCCGGGCATCATCTGGAGGGGGACGAAGGTGCCCGAACCGAGCAGGGACAGCAGAATCAGGGGCATGGCGGTCACCTGGGCGCCTTCCACGCTCCTGCTGAGGCTCGCGGTGACGGCCGCGAGCGGAGGCCACATCGCCAGGCCCAGAAGCAGCCCCAGGACGGCGAGATGGGGGGCTTCGGGTGCCCCGACGTCCAGCAGGGCGGCGCACGCGACGGTCAGGGCCAGGCACTGGACGAGACCGATCGCGACCGAAGGCAGGGCAGCGCCCGCGAGGATCTCCGCGTCCCGCGGTTCCCCGGTGCGCAGCCGCTTGAGGACGAGCTCCTCGCGGCGGGCCGCGTACACGCTCACCAGCGAGCTGTAGACCGCGAAGAGGAGGGAGAAACCGACGGAGGACGGCAGGACGACCGACCCCACCGAGAGTCCGGTGCCCTTCAGGTCCATCTGGTCGACGGTCGAGCGCAGGCTGAACGGCAGGGCCAGCGGCACGATCACGGCAGCGGCGAGTGTCGCCTTCGTTCGCCCCAGCAGGGTCAGCTCGGCGCGTGCGAGCGCCGCCATCCGCCCCGCCGTGGTGGTGGTCCCCGTCCGGGGGTCGGTCATGGTCGCCGCGCTCATGCCACGGCCTCCTTCTCCGTCGTCGCCCCTGCGTCACGGTCACCGGAGCCGGCCCCGGTCCGGGAACCGGCACCGGAGTCCCCGTCGGCCCCGGACGCGTTCCGCGCGATCCGCAGGAACGCCTCCTCCAGCGAGGCCGACCGGACGTCGAGTCCCCGCAGTTCGACCTGTTCGTCCTGGGCCCACAGCAGCAGACGGGTCGCGGTCCGCTGGAGTTCGTCCGTACGCAGCCTGACGGTGCGGCCCGTCGTCTCGTGGTCGGTCACGCCGAGCGTGCCGAGCGGCGGCAGGTCCCCGAGGAAGTAGCCGGCGGGCAGTTCGAAGGAGATCCGGGACGGCTGGGAGGCGGTCACCTCGGCGGGGGTGCCGGAGGCCGCGATGCGCCCTTCGTGGAGGACCGCGAGCCGGTCGGCCAGCTGCTCCGCCTCCTCCAGATAGTGCGTGGTCAGCAGCACGGTCGTGCCGGTGTCGCGGAGCTCCCGTACCAACTCCCAGGTCTCCCGGCGCCCTTCGGCGTCCAGCCCGGTCGTCGGCTCGTCGAGGAAGAGGACCTCGGGGCGGCCGAGGAGGGCGAGCGCCAGGTCCAGGCGCCGCTTCTCGCCTCCGGACAGCTGTTTCACCCGTACGCGGGACCGCCGTGTGAGACCGACCAGGTCGAGTGCCTGGGCGGTGGGCCGGGCTCCGCTCGTGCAGCCCGCCCACATCCGTACGGTCTCCGCGACCGTCAGTTCGGAGGGGAAGCCGCCCTCCTGCAGCATCACGCCGATCCGGGGCCGGACCACGGCGCGTTCCTCGTACGGATCGTGCCCGAGGACCCGGACCCGTCCGCCGGCCGGCGGGGCGAGGCCTTCCAGCAGTTCGACCGTGGAGGTCTTGCCCGCGCCGTTCGTCCCCAGCAGTGCGAAGAGTTCACCGCGGCCCACGGAGAAGGTGACTCCGCGCACGGCTTCGAAATCTCCCCCGTACACGCGCCGCAGATCGGTGACCTCAATCACGTCATCGTGCTCGTTCGTGTTCATGAGATCAGCGTCCCCGCGGACCGGACGCGGCAGCAGTGCGCGGTGTCATCACTCCGCATGACAAATGTCAGACGCCAGCCTGCCGGTGCCTTCCCGCTGTTCCTTCTCACCGGGCTCCACCGGCACGGGTCTTCGGCACGAGCTTTCAACACACGACCTGGGCACGGGCCTTCGGCGCATGCGGCAGCCGCGCATCGGACATACGAGAAAGACCCCGGTCGGCTGACCGGGGTCTTTGCTTCCTGGAGCGGACGACGAGGCTCGAACTCGCGACCTCAACCTTGGCAAGGTTGCGCTCTACCAACTGAGCTACGTCCGCATTTGCCCCCGACCGGCTTTCACCGATCGGTGCGAGCACCACCCTACCTGATCGATAGGGCTTGCAGAGCGGGTGACAGGAATTGCACACTGCGCCTTCCCCCTGGAAGGGGGATGTTCTGCTACTGAACTACACCCGCGTGACTCCTCGGGGTTCGGGCCTTTCGGCCTTGCCCCTCGGCGTGTTCCAGACTCTAGCTGATCACCTGGGGGTCTGCGCAAGTCGGTTGTCGCCAGGGCCCGCTGACGGGCCCTCGCGGGCACCCCCGGCAGTGGGGGCGCCCCGGCACGGAGGGAGCGCGGGCCTCAGTGCGCCTCGGCGAACGCCTCGTAGACCTTCTTGGGGATGCGGCCGCGCGGCGGCACGTCCAGCTTGTTGGAGCGGGCCCAGGCGCGGACGGCGGCCGGGTCGGGCGTCAACGCGGTGTGCGTGTAGGCCTTCCCGGACTTCGACTGCTTGCGGCCGGCCTCGACGTAGGGCGCGAGGACCTTACGCAGTTTCTTGGCATTGGTTGGATTGAGGTCGATCTCGTACGACTTGCCGTCGAGTCCGAAGGCGATCGTTTCCGCCGCTTCCGAGCCGTCGATGTCGTCAAAGAGAGTGACCACGACACGCTGCGCCACGAATATCGGTCCCTTCGCGCGGCACCTCTGCGATCACACCCCATGACGTGCGCTGACGCCACGGAGTTGTCGGGGAGATGCCGACTGTCCGGCTGTTATTGGGCAAAGTATCGGCTATTGCCAATTCCTTTGTACAGTGCCGGGCATTGCATTGTGAAGTCCGACTAAATCCTTCCGCGTGTCAGGAGGCAATGGGGTCCCACCGCTCTTCTGCGGTTTTTCCCAGGATTTTCCGTGCAGGCCCCCGCGTCGATGCGGGATCGTGATCGGGCTCACGTAGGATTCTACGAATCTACGCGGGTAGAAATTTTGTACGGGTAGTCTGAAGGGACCTGCTCAGCACCACACACCGGGAGTGCCAGTGGCACGCGTCGTAGTCGACGTCATGCTCAAGCCGGAGATCCTCGACCCCCAGGGCCAGGCGGTGCAGCGTGCACTGCCGCGTCTCGGTTTCGAAGGCGTCTCCGACGTACGTCAGGGAAAGCGATTCGAACTGGAAGTGGACGGACCGGTCGACGAGGCCGCCCTCGCCCGCATCCACGAACTCGCGGAATCCTTCCTCGCCAACACCGTGATCGAGGACTTCACCGTGAAGGTGGAGGACGAGAAGGTGGAGGCAGGAAAGTGACCGCTCGTATTGGAGTCGTCACTTTTCCGGGCAGCCTCGACGACCGTGACACCCAGCGCGCGATCCGGCTCGCGGGCGCCGAACCCGTCGCCCTCTGGCACAAGGACAAGGACCTCAAGCAGGTCGACGCCGTGGTGCTGCCCGGCGGTTTCTCGTACGGCGACTATCTGCGGGCCGGCGCCATCTCGCGCTTCTCGCCCGTGATGGAGACCGTGATCGCCGAGGCGAAGGCCGGAATGCCGGTTCTCGGCATCTGCAACGGCTTCCAGGTCCTCACCGAGGCGCACCTCCTGCCCGGCGCGATGCTCGGCAACAACCACCTCCACTTCATCTGCCGCGACCAGAAGCTGCGGGTGGAGAACGCGGGGACGTCCTGGACGGCCGACTACGCGTCCGGCCAGGAGATCCACATCCCGCTGAAGAACATGGACGGGCGGTACGTCGCCGACGAGCGCACGCTCGACATGCTGGAGGCGGAGGGCCGGGTCGTGTTCCGCTACCTGGACGTCAACCCGAACGGCTCGCTGCGCGACATCGCCGGCATCACGAACGAGGCGGGCAACGTCGTCGGTCTGATGCCGCACCCGGAGCACGCCGTCGAGCCCCTCGTCGGCTCCGGCCGCACCGACGGCCTCCCCTTCTTCACCTCGATCCTCAAGAAGCTGGTCACCGCATGAGCCGCACGCCTCTGGACACGGTCGAGAACGCGGCCGCGACCCCCGACGTCGAGCTGCCCTGGGCCGAACTGGGCCTCAAGAAGGACGAGTACGAGCGCGTCGTCGAGATCCTCGGCCGCCGCCCGACCGGCGCCGAGCTCGCCATGTACTCCGTGATGTGGTCCGAGCACTGCTCGTACAAGTCCTCGAAGGTGCACCTGCGCCAGTTCGGCGAGAAGGCCCCGCAGTCCGACGCGCTCCTCGTGGGCATCGGCGAGAACGCCGGTGTCGTCGACGTCGGCCAGGGCTACGCCGTCACCTTCAAGGTCGAGTCGCACAACCACCCGTCGTACGTCGAGCCCTACCAGGGCGCGGCCACCGGCGTCGGCGGCATCGTGCGCGACATCATCGCGATGGGCGCCCGCCCGGTCGCCGTCGTCGACCCGCTGCGGTTCGGCGCGGCCGACCACCCCGACACCAAGCGCGTCCTGCCCGGTGTCGTCGCCGGCATCGGCGGCTACGGCAACTGCCTGGGCCTGCCCAACATCGGCGGCGAGGTCGTCTTCGACTCCTGCTACCAGGGCAACCCGCTCGTCAACGCCGGCGCCATCGGCGTCATGAAGCACGAGGACATCCACCTCGCCAAGGCGTCCGGATCGGGCAACAAGGTCATCCTCTACGGTGCCCGCACCGGCGGCGACGGCATCGGCGGCGCCTCCATCCTGGCCTCCGAGACCTTCGACGACGCCAAGCCGTCGAAGCGTCCCGCCGTCCAGGTCGGCGACCCCTTCCAGGAGAAGCTCCTCATCGAGTGCACCCTGGAGGCCTTCGCCGAGAAGCTGGTCGTCGGCATCCAGGACCTCGGCGCGGCCGGTCTGTCCTGCGCCACCTCCGAGCTCGCCTCGAACGGCTCCGGCGGCATGCGCGTGACCCTGGACGACGTACCGCTGCGGGACTCGACGCTCTCTCCCGAGGAAATCCTCATGAGCGAGTCGCAGGAACGCATGTGCGCGGTCGTCGAGCCGGAGAAGGTCGACCGGTTCCTGGAGATCTGCGACAAGTGGGACGTCATCGCCACCGTCATCGGTGAGGTCACCGACGGCGACCGGCTGGAGATCTTCTGGCACGGCGGCAAGATCGTCGACGTCGACCCGCGCACGGTCGCGCACGACGGCCCGGTCTACGAGCGCCCCTACGCCCGCCCCGAGTGGCAGGACGCCCTCCAGGCCGACGACGCGAACAAGCTGCCGCGTCCGGCGACGGGCGAGGAGCTCAAGGACCAGGTCCTCCGGCTCGTGAGCTCCCCCAACCAGGCCTCCAAGTCCTGGATCACCTCCCAGTACGACCACTTCGTGCAGGGCAACACCGTGCTGGCGCAGCCCGAGGACTCGGGCATGATCCGCGTCGACGAGGAGACCGGACTCGGCGTCGCCATCGCCACGGACGGCAACGGCCGGTACGCGAAGCTCGACCCGTACACGGGTGCGCAGCTCGCGCTCGCCGAGGCCTACCGCAACGTCGCGACGACCGGTGCCAAGCCGCTCGCCGTCTCCGACTGCCTGAACTTCGGCTCGCCCGAGGACCCGGCCGTCATGTGGCAGTTCGCCGAGGCCGTCCGCGGTCTCGCCGACGGCTGCCTGCAGCTGGGCACCCCGGTGACCGGCGGCAACGTCTCGCTCTACAACCAGACGGGCGAGGCCGCCATCCACCCGACCCCGGTCGTGGCCGTGCTGGGCGTCATCGACGACGTCGCCCGCCGCACACCGGTCGCCTTCCAGGAAGAGGGACAGCTCCTCTACCTGCTCGGCGACACCCGCGAGGAGTTCGGCGGTTCGGCCTGGTCGCAGGTCGTCCACGACCACCTCGGCGGGCTGCCTCCGCAGGTCGACCTGGAACGCGAGCGGCTGCTCGGCGAGATCCTCATCTCCGCCTCCCGCGACGGCATGATCGACTCGGCGCACGACCTGTCCGACGGCGGTCTGATCCAGGCCGTGGTCGAATCGGCGCTGCTCGGCGGCAAGGGCGCGCGACTGGTCGTGCCCGACGGTCTCGACGCCTTCACCTTCCTCTTCTCGGAGTCGGCGGGCCGCGCGGTCGTCGCCGTCCCGCGCTCGGAGGAGCTGCGCTTCAACGACATGTGCGGCGCGCGGGGCCTGCCCGTCACCCGTATCGGTGTCGTCGACGGGACCGAGTCCGACGCGACCGCGGTGGTCGAGGTGCAGGGTGAGTTCGCGCTCCCGCTGACGGAGCTGCGCACGGCGCACGAGGCGACGATCCCGGCGCTCCTCGCGTAGCACCGCGGGCCGTACCGACCTCAAGGCCCCGCCCGGGCAGCGGAATTCCGGGCGGGGCCTTCGCGCGCCCGGGCCCCACGCCCGTGTCCGTCCACCGCCTACTCTGGGGATCATGCCTCCGGCCAGGAAACGCCCCCGCGCCTACGACCCCGCCAAGACGCGCGCGGCGGTGCTCGCGCAGTTCGGACACGTGCGTGACGGCGTACGCGACCTCGACGAGGAGCGGCTGGCGCGGTCCTCGGGCCTCGGGGACTGGAGTGTGCGGGAACTGGCCGCGCACATCACGACGGCCCTGGAGAACGTCAGCCGGAACCTCGACCTGCCGGAACCCGCGGGCAGGGAGGTCACGCTGCTCGACTGGCCGTTCGCCACCGCCGGGCGGGCGGGCGACATCGCCGACGGCACGCGCCGCCTGGCCGCGGACCACCCCGACCTCGACGCGCTCTACGCCCGCACCGGGGAGCGGTACGCCGAGCGGCTGGCCACCGCACCCGACGGCCGGCTGCTCGCCACGCTCCCCCGGACCCCCGGCTCCGACCGGGCGGCCGGTGCCCCCACCGGCGCCATGACCCTCGCCGACTACCTCGTCACCCGCACGGTGGAACTCGTCGTGCACACCGACGACCTGAACCGCGCCGCCGGGACGGACATCCCCTTCGACCGGCAGGCCCTGGCCACCTGCACCCGGCTGCTGGCCGACGCGCTCGCCGTGAAGGCGCCGGGCGCGTCGACGGAGGTGCGGATCCCGCCGTTCGCCGTCGTGCAGTGCGTGGAGGGTCCCCGGCACACCCGGGGCACGCCGCCGAACGTCGTCGAGACGGACCCGCTGACCTGGATCCGGCTCGCGACGGGACGCGTGGAGTGGCGGACGGCGCTGGACGAGGCCACGGTCGGCGCGAGTGGGGAACGGGCGGATCTCGCGCCGCTCCTGCCGCTCATGGGCTGACCCGCACCCTCGCCACCGGACCGGCGCGGGACCCGTGAGTCCGCTGCGGTGGGCCTTGCGCGCCCGTCGTGGCGCGCGCCCTGTGCCCCGTGTGCTGCCTGCTCCGCGACCCGCGACCCGCGACCCGCGACCCGCGACCCGCGCCCGGGACCCGTGTGCCGTTTGCCGCCGCGGTGGCTTGCGTATGCGCTGCCGCGGCACCCGCGAACCAATGCCGTGGGCCTCGCCTGTCCCGCGCGCCGCGCCCCGCGTGCACATCGCGCCGCGAGCCGCGCATACGCCGGTCGCGCCGCGCCCCGCGCATCCGCCGCCGAGGGGATCCGCGTGACGTCGACCGGCCCGCGCGACGCCGGGCCGGAGGGAACCGACCACCCCACCCGTCCCGTCCCATCGCCATGGACAAGCAGCGACTGACCCTCAGCGTCCTGACCCTGCTTCCGCTCGCCGTGGCCTGCGGCACCGAGACGGCGGGCGGTGACTCCGCCGGGACGGGCTCGTCGTCCGTCGCCGCGGCGCACGGCACCGGCGTCACCGGCGTCCACTGGAACGTCGACAGCCTCACCGTCGACGGGAGGACCACCCGCTCGCCCGGCGGCGCCTACCTGCGGATCGACCGGGACGGCCGCGTCAGCGGCAACCTCGGCTGCAACGGCTTCGGTTCGACCGCCACCGTCAAGGACGACCGCGTCGACTTCGGGGACGTCCGGACGACGGAGATGGCCTGCGGGAAGACCCCCATGGCCTTCGAGAAGCGCCTGGTCCGCCTCTTCGGCCGGGACACGTTCACCACCGCGGTCAAGGGCGACAAACTCACCCTCACCACCGGCGACGGCGACCGGATCGGTCTCACCAGGGAGGCGGACGTCCCGCTCCACGGCACGAAGTGGACCATCACGTCCGTCGGTACCGGCGACGCGGCCCGGCCCCTGCCCGCGGGAACCGCGGCGTACTTCGTCCTGGACCGGCGCCAGGGGACACTTTCCGGCCGCCTCGGCTGCAACAACGTCTCGGCGAAAGCCACGGTCCGCGACGGACATATCACCCTCGGCGCCCCCCGGACCACCCGGATGGTGTGCGACGCCTCACTCATGGACACCGAGCGCACCCTGCTGAGCCTCTTCGACGGCACGGTGCGCTACACGCTGGATCACCGCAGCCTCGCTCTGACCAGCACAAACGGCACGCACGTCACGGCGGTCGCCGAAAAGTGAGCCGTCGCGGCCCCGTATCCCCAATTCGGACCAGTGGTCGATCTCGCCTACACTCGGAGCCGTGCCACGTGGTGACGGTCGACTCAATCATGATCTGCTCCCCGGCGAGAAAGGCCCCCAGGACGCTTGCGGCGTCTTCGGAGTCTGGGCCCCCGGTGAAGAGGTCGCCAAGCTCACTTACTTCGGGCTCTACGCCCTCCAGCATCGAGGCCAGGAATCCGCGGGTATCGCGGTCAGCAACGGCTCCCAGATCCTCGTCTTCAAGGACATGGGCCTCGTGTCCCAGGTCTTCGACGAGACCTCGCTCGGTTCGCTCCAGGGTCATATCGCGGTCGGTCACGCCCGCTACTCGACCACCGGCGCCTCCGTCTGGGAGAACGCCCAGCCGACGTTCCGTGCCACCGCGCACGGCTCCATCGCGCTCGGCCACAACGGCAACCTGGTCAACACGGCGCAGCTCGCCGAGATGGTCGCCGACCTCCCCAAGCAGGACGGCCGCACCACCCGGGTGGCCGCGACCAACGACACCGACCTGCTCACCGCGCTGCTCGCGGCCCAGGTCGACGACGACGGCAAGCCGCTGACCGTGGAAGAGGCCTCCGCGAAGGTCCTCCCGCAGGTCAAGGGCGCCTTCAGCCTCGTCTTCATGAACGAGCACACCCTCTACGCGGCCCGCGACCCGCAGGGCATCCGCCCACTGGTCCTCGGCCGGCTGGAGCGCGGCTGGGTGGTCGCCTCCGAGTCCGCCGCCCTCGACATCTGCGGCGCCGCATATGTCCGCGAGATCGAGCCGGGCGAGTTCGTCGCCATCGACGAGAACGGCCTGCGCACCTCTCGATTCGCGGAAGCGAAGCCCAAGGGCTGTGTCTTCGAGTACGTCTACCTGGCCCGCCCCGACACGGACATCGCCGGCCGGAACGTGTATCTGTCCCGTGTCGAGATGGGCCGCAAGCTCGCCAAGGAAGCCCCTGTGGAGGCTGATCTGGTGATAGCGACTCCGGAGTCCGGGACGCCCGCCGCGATCGGTTACGCGGAGGCCAGCGGAATCCCCTTCGGCGCGGGTCTGGTCAAGAACGCGTACGTCGGCCGGACCTTCATCCAGCCCTCGCAGACCATTCGCCAGCTGGGCATCCGCCTGAAGCTGAATCCCCTGAAGGAAGTCATCAAGGGGAAGCGGCTGGTCGTCGTCGACGACTCGATCGTCCGCGGCAACACCCAGCGCGCGCTGGTGCGCATGCTCCGCGAGGCCGGCGCCGCCGAGGTCCACATCCGGATCTCCTCCCCGCCCGTGAAGTGGCCCTGCTTCTTCGGCATCGACTTCGCGACCCGCGCCGAGCTGATCGCCAACGGCATGACGGTCGAGGAGATCGGCACCTCGCTCGGCGCCGACTCCCTCTCGTACATCTCCCTCGACGGGATGATCGAGGCCACGACCATCGCCAAGCCGAACCTGTGCCGGGCCTGCTTCGACGGCGAGTACCCGATGGAGCTTCCCGACCCCGAGCTGCTCGGCAAGCAGCTCCTGGAGACCGAGCTGGCCGCGGGTCCCGCAGCCACGGCCGCGGCTGACGCCATCCGTCGCCCGTAAGTGCCGCAGAGCCCCGTTTCACCAACCCGAAAGATCCCAGGCAATGTCTTCTGTCTCTGATCAGTCACCTCCGGCGACGGGCAGCCCTTCCGGCGCTTCCTACGCGGCTGCCGGCGTCGACATCGAAGCGGGCGACCGCGCCGTGGAGCTGATGAAGGAGTGGGTGAAGAAGACGCAGCGCCCCGAGGTCCTCGGCGGACTCGGCGGCTTCGCCGGCCTCTTCGACGCCTCCGCCCTCAAGCGGTACGAGCGTCCGCTGCTCGCCTCCGCCACGGACGGCGTGGGCACCAAGGTCGACCTGGCCCGGCAGCTCGGCGTGTACGACTCGATCGGACACGACCTCGTCGCGATGGTCATGGACGACATCGTGGTGTGCGGCGCCGAGCCGCTCTTCATGACCGACTACATCTGCGTCGGCAAGGTCCACCCCGAGCGCGTCGCGGCCATCGTGAAGGGCATCGCCGAGGGCTGCGTCCTCGCGGGCTGCGCCCTGGTGGGCGGCGAGACGGCCGAACACCCGGGTCTGCTGGGTCCGGACGACTTCGACGTCGCGGGAGCCGGTACGGGCGTGGTCGAGGCCGACCGGCTGCTCGGGGCGGATCGTATCCGCACGGGTGACGCGGTGATCGCCATGGCTGCCTCCGGGCTTCACTCGAACGGGTACTCCCTCGTCCGGCACGTTCTCTTCGAGCGGGCGAACCTCAGCCTCGACCAGCACGTCGAGGAGTTCGGCCGTACGCTCGGCGAGGAGCTGCTGGAGCCCACCAAGATCTACTCGCTGGACTGTCTGGCGCTCACCCGGACCACCGAGGTGCACGCCTTCAGTCACATCACCGGCGGCGGCCTCGCGGCGAACCTCGCCCGGGTGATCCCGGACGGCCTGCACGCGATCGTCGACCGCGAGACCTGGACCCCGGCCCCGGTCTTCGACCTCGTCGGCCGGACCGGTCAGGTCGAGCGGCTCGAACTGGAGAAGACGCTGAACATGGGCGTGGGCATGATCGCGATCGTCCCCGAGGAATCGGCGGACGCGGCGCTCGCCACCCTCGGCGACCGCGGTGTGGACGCCTGGATCGCCGGTGAGATCACCGAGCGCGGCGCGCACACGACGGGCGCGGCCCTGATCGGTGACTACGCGAACTGACGCCCGCCGGGCAGCACAAAACCCGGTCCGGCGCTGACGCCCCGGACCGGGTGAAGTGCGGTTGTCATAAGAATTCTGCCGACAGAACCCGCCGACGGAGAACCGCCGGCGAAGATCTGTCGGCAGAAGTCCGCCAACAGGAATCTGCTACGAGAGATCGCGGAAACCGCGAGGGACGCTGTTGCGTCAAGCGCCGCGACGTTGGGACTGGGGACCGGACTGGTCGTCCTCGTCCTCATCGTCGTCGTTGTAGAGATCCGCGTACTGGGCGTACGGGTCGTCTTCCTCGTCGTCGTCCTCGAACGGCTCGCCATTCGGCGGCTGGCTCGAAGTCGAAGCGCCCAGCTCATTGGCCAGGCGCGAGAGGTCAGTCCCGCCGCTGCTGTACTTCAGCTGGCGGGCGACCTTCGTCTGCTTGGCCTTTGCCCGGCCGCGCCCCATGGCTCGACCCCCTCGGATACGGGGCTCGGTGGCCCCAGAGTCTTGACACGCGTTCATGATCTGGAACGGGCTCTCCGTGGAGAGACCGGTCCGTAGGGCTTCCACGGTACCTGAGCCCGCGCCCATACGGTACGTCGCCCGCAGGACGCGCCTGTGCCCAGAACCTGCGAGGTGCCCTGTCCCCGCTGGTCAACCGCGATTTTAACCTCTTCTTGGCGCCCGACCCGCCGACAGGAGTGAGAGTTCTCTCCAAGTCTCCCCTCGGCGGGTCCCTGACAAGCTGGAAATGAGCCGGAACGAGGGGTTCCGAATGGCCGGGTTCCGTCAGCCGCGGTGCCGCGCCTCCGCCATCCGCTGCTCGGCGATCCGGTCGGCCGCGGCGGCCGGCGGAATCCCGTCCTCCTTCGCACGTGCGAATATGGCCAGCGTGGTGTCGAAGATCTTCGCGGCCTTCGCCTTGCACCGGTCGAAGTCGAAACCGTGGAGTTCGTCGGCGACCTGGATGACACCGCCCGCGTTCACCACGTAGTCGGGCGCGTACAGGATCCCGCGGTCCGCGAGGTCCTTCTCGACGCCCGGGTGCGCGAGCTGGTTGTTGGCGGCGCCGCACACGATCCTCGCCGTGAGGACCGGCACGGAGTGGTCGTTCAGTGCCCCGCCGAGCGCGCAGGGGGCGTAGATGTCGAGCCCTTCCACACGGATCAGCGCCTCGGTGTCGGCGACGGCGGTGACCCCGGTCGGGTGCTTGTCCAGGATCCGCTGCACGGAGTCCGCCCGCACGTCCGTGACGACGACCTCGGCGCCGTCCTGGCGCAGGTGGTCCACGAGGTGGTGGCCCACCTTGCCGACGCCCGCGATGCCCACCCTGCGGCCCCGCAGCGTCGGGTCGCCCCACAGGTGCTGGGCGCTGGCCCGCATGCCCTGGAAGACCCCGTAGGCGGTCAGGACCGACGAGTCGCCCGCGCCGCCGTTCTCCGGCGAACGACCGGTCGTCCAGCGGGACTCCCGGGCCACGACGTCCATGTCGGCGACGTAGGTGCCGACGTCGCAGGCCGTGACGTAACGACCGCCGAGCGAGGCCACGAACCGGCCGTAGGCCAGCAGCAGCGCCTCGCTCTTGATCTGCTCGGGGTCGCCGATGATGACGGCCTTGCCGCCGCCGTGGTCGAGACCGGCCATGGCGTTCTTGTACGACATCCCGCGCGAGAGGTTCAGCGCGTCGGCGACGGCCTCCTCCTCGCTCGCGTACGGGTAGAAACGCGTCCCGCCGAGGGCGGGGCCCAGGGCGGTGGAGTGGATGGCGATGACGGCCTTGAGGCCGCTGGTCCGGTCCTGGCACAGCACGACTTGCTCATGACCCCCCTGGTCCGAGTGGAACAGGGTGTGCAGGACGCCGTCGGTTACGTCGGTCACTGTGGTGACTCCCAGGTAAGTAGCGGCGGTTGAGGACGGTGCCCGTGCGGATGGCGGGCGCCCGTGGGCACGAGGGTAGAGCCTGTGTCCGGTCACCATCCGCGCAGTGTTCAGGATCACCTTCTCCCGGAGTACGTTTCCGCACGACCGTGGGACGATTTGCAGTGTTTTCCCGGTCGCTCGTGTGCCGGTTGAACGCGTTCCCGTCCGGGTTTCGCGTTCGGTCCGATGGGGAGGGAGCAGAGGTGCCCAAGGTGTCCTCGGTGGTCGTCCCGTACGCGTCCTATCTGCGCGTCTACGAACCGCTGGCCGCCTTTGCGGAGCCGGAGCGCGGCCACTGGGCCCGCTACGCCCGGCGCGCGGAGCGTCCGTCGTACCAGGACGAACTGCGCCGCTCCCTGGCCGATTTGCTCCCGACGCCGCCGATCCCCGTGCCGGTGCAGGAGAGCGCCGACGCGTTCGTGCTGGACGTCGACGGGGTGCTCTGCGTCTGTCCCTGGCGCACGCGGCTGCGGGGCTGGCAGGCGCTGGGCGAGCTGGCCGAGGAACTGCCGGCGCCGGTCCTGGACGCGGTGCTGCCCCCGCTCGTCCGCCGCCAGGCCGCCCTGGACTACGAGCGCTGGCTGGCCCGCAACCCCGACGCCCGCCCGTGGATCCGCAGCTCGACCTGGCAGGTGCCGCTGAACTGGTTCGTGCTCGTCTCCGACGAGGAGCGGGAGTACGAGAAGGGCGCGGGCGGCGACGGCGCGGCGCCGGTGCTGCGCTACCGGACGCCGATGGTGCAGGCGCGCCGGCGGACCGCGCGGGCGCTGAAGACGCTCCGCGACACCCTCGACGAGGGGCCGCTCATCGACGGCCTGGTGGACGTGGGGCGCTGGCTCGAGGAGTTCCACCCGCGTTCGCTGGTCGAGCTGGACTACGGCGGCCTGGTGCACGCCCTGCCGGCCGGGCACCTGGAGGACGACCACTCGGCGGCGGACGTCGCCGAGGGCATCGGGGCGCTGCGGGACGGGGACGGGGTCGCCGCGGGCGAGGCGTACGGGCGGCTCGTGGAGCGCTGGCGCTCGGTCAGGGACCGGCAGTCCTCGAACTGAGGTCCGCCGGGTGGATCGCGTGGGCCGGGCGTGTCGCGTGGTCTCGTCCGGGACGTGTGACGCGTATCTCAGCCGCCCGCAACCGAACTGACGTATGGTCCTCGCACGCCGAAGAGCTCCCACTGTAGGACGTAGGTCCCGACTATGGGACGTAGGTCCCGATCCGGTCTTTTGCGTCAAGGGTGTGTCAAGCGTGACGGATGGCACTTACCTGGCTCTTGCATCGCTTACCCCTCCCCGTGCCAAAATAGGACAAGGAGTCCGGGGAGGACTCCTTCTACCCGTGTTTGGGTGGAATCTCCGCATTGCACGCTATGGGGGGTCTGGTGACTCCTGATCGCCCTGTGACTGATCGTCACAGTGTCGTGACTGTCCGCTATGGCATGGTCCATCGGCTTCCGTCGCTGATGAACACCTGGGAGGGCAATTCCATCGGTTTGGCCGACGCGGCTGGACGGATGGTGTAGTTGTAGTGCCGAGGACAAGCCGTTCGTCCTATAACCGACTCGACTCGCGTCCGCCATTTCGGGCAACGCGGGTCAAGGTGCAGAATTTAGAGGAAAGAACCGAGAAGGTTCGGTTCTCCCGAGGAGGCCGCTCATGACCGCTCGCACCCCTGATGCCGAGCCGCTGCTGACCCCGGCTGAGGTCGCCACCATGTTCCGCGTCGACCCCAAGACGGTCACACGGTGGGCGAAGGCCGGCAAACTTACGTCCATCCGCACGCTCGGCGGGCACCGCCGCTACCGCGAAGCGGAGGTCCGTGCACTGCTCGCGGGCATCCCGCAGCAGCGCAGCGAGGCCTGAACAATTACATAAACGGACAATTCGGCAGCTCCCCCAATCCGCCGGAACGTCCGAACCACAGCTTCAAGCGACGCGGGTCCTGCCCCAACAGGGCTCACGCCCGACCCAGTTCCACCAATGACAAGGGTGCGTCGTCGATCGCGCTGGACTCCGCCGGGTCCAGCGCGATTTTTTTGTGCCCCGGCCGGGTCCTGGCAGGCCCGCCGGCGCTCTGTCGGCGCCCCGGGCGCGCCCCCTTGACGCTCCGTCCGTGCGCCGGGCTGCCGCGGGGGTGGGCGGTCCGGAGGGTCCGTGAGCGGCCTTGGGGGAGTCTGGGGAGGGCTGTCGGATCTCCTGTGGCGGTCCTCGGTGGGCGGTGCAATTGCACATATTAAATTGACTAGTTGTAGGTGGGGTGTAAGTTTCGCTGTTCTGAAAACTTATGCGGTGACACCCGTCACATGCCAGAGTCCTTGTCGCTCACGACTCCTCTGCGCTAAAGGAGTTGGGAGGGGGGCCGTATTCCCGGCGCGCCGGCTCAGGCCTTGGAGGGGCTCTCGTCCTCGGCCGCCGTCTCGTCCTCCTCGCCGTACGGAGCGGGTTCCATGGCCAGCCTCAGGAGCTGGTGGCAGATCGGGCAGTGCCGGGTCAGATGGCGGTAGCCGGAAGCGGCCGACAGATGGGCGCGGAGCAGGGCGCGCGTCTCGTGCCGGGCCGATGCCGCCATGGGCCACCTCCAGGGGGTCGAGAGCCCTGGTTTCTGGGGTACCCGGGGAATGTGGCGCCGTCAAGACGCGGAAGCCCGCGGGCGGGACGGGGTGGGAGCGGAGACGCGGGTCGGCCGGTAGCGCGGGGTGCGGGAGGATGCCGGACGCACGAGAGCCCGGGTCCGAAGACCCGGGCTCTCGTATCTACTGCGGTCCTGACGGGATTTGAACCCGCGGCCTCCACCTTGACAGGGTGGCGAGCACTCCAAACTGCTCCACAGGACCAGGTTTCGCAGTCACCGTCGTGCGCTGTGCTGCGAAAAGAGACTGTACAGGAGGGTGAGCCCAGGGTCGAACTCACCCACCGTACGGGCGTCGTTACGGTGCCGCGGCGTCGATCGCCTTCACGATGCGCTTGTCGGAGACGGGGTACGCCGTGCCGAGCGCGTGGGCGAAATAGCTGACCCGGAGCTCCTCGATCATCCAGCGGATGTCCAGGACCTGCTGCGGTACCGGACGGCCCTGCGGCATCTGCTCCAGGAGCCAGGCGTACTCGTCCTGCATCTCGTGGACCTTCTCCATCCGGGTGGTGTCCCGCTGGACGCTGGTCGGCATCTGCTGCAGCCGGCGGTCGGCGGCCACCAGATAACGCATGAGGTCGGCCAGCCGGCGCAGACCGGTCGCCGTGACGAAGCCGGGCTTCACGAGGGCGTCGAGCTGCCCCCGCACGTCCGCGAGGTTCGCCAGCAGCACGGGGCTCCTGACGTCCTTCAGGCGGCGCTCACAGGCCTGCCAGGCGGCCAGCACCTGCTGCACCTGTCCGACCGTACGGACCGTCGTGTCGACGATCTCTGCGCGCACCCTGTCGTAGAGCTTGCGGTACGACTCCTCGTCCCACGCCGGGCCCCCGAAGTCGCCGATCAGCTTGTCCGCCGCGGCCGTCGCGCAGTCGTCGAAGAGGGCCTGCACGGTGCCGTGCGGATTGGCGGACAGAGCGAGCTTCTGGGCGTTCGTCAGCTTGTCCGAGGCGAACTTGCCCGGGTTCACCGGGATGTTGCGCAGGATCAGCCGCCGGGTGCCCTTCCACATGGCCTGCGCCTGCTCGGCCTCGGTGTCGAAGAGGCGTACGGAGACCGTGTCGCCGTCGTCCACCAGGGCCGGGTAGGCCTTGACCGGCTGGCCCGCCCGGCGCGTCTCGAAGACGCGCGCCAGCGAGCCGATCGTCCAGTCCGTGAGGCCCGTGCGCTCCAGGGACTCGCCGCCCTCGCGCTCCGCCGTCGCCGCCGCGGCCTGCGAGATCGCCTTGCGGGCCTTCGGCTTCAGCTGGAGCTGCAGCGCCTGGAGGTCCTTGTCCTCGGCGAGCTTGCGGCGCCGCTCGTCGACGATCCGGAAGGTGATCTTCAGGTGGTCGGGGACCCGGGACCAGTCGAAGTCGTCGGCGGTGAGCGTGACACCGACCATGCGCTTCAGCTCGCGGGCCATCGTCGTCGTCAGCGGCTCCTGGAGGGGGACCGCACGGTCGAGGAAGGCCCGCGCGACGTTCGGGGCGGGCACGTAGTTGCGGCGGATGGGCTTGGGGAGGGAGCGGATCAGCTCCGTCACGACGTCCTCCCGCAGACCCGGGATCTGCCAGTCGAAGCCCTCGTCCGTCACCTGGTTCAGGACCTGGAGCGGGATGTGCACCGTCACGCCGTCGGCGTCCGCGCCCGGCTCGAACTGGTACGTCACCCGGAACTTGAGACGCCCCTGACGCCAGGAGTCGGGGTAGTCGTCCTTGGTGACGGCCCCCGCCTTCTCGTTGATGAGCATCGAACGCTCGAAGTCGAGAAGCTCGGGCTCGTCGTGGCGCTTGTGCTTCCACCAGGAGTCGAAGTGCGCTCCGGACACGACGTGTTCCGGCACGCGCTGGTCGTAGAAGTCGAAGAGGGTCTCGTCGTCGACCAGGATGTCCCGGCGCCGGGCGCGGTGCTCCAGCTCCTCCACCTCGGTGAGCAGCCTGCGGTTGTCGGCGAAGAACTTGTGGTGCGTGCGCCAGTCGCCCTCCACGAGGGCGTTGCGGATGAAGAGTTCGCGGGACGCCTCGGGGTCGATGCGCCCGTAGTTGACCTTCCGCTGGGCGACGATCGGCACGCCGTAGAGAGTGACCTTCTCGTACGCCATGACGGCGGCCTGGTCCTTCTCCCAGTGCGGTTCGCTGTACGTCCGCTTGAGGAGGTGCCCGGCGAGGGGCTCGACCCACTCCGGCTCGATCTTCGCGTTGACCCGCGCCCAGAGGCGGGAGGTCTCCACCAGCTCGGCCGACATCACGAAGCGCGGGGGTTTCTTGAAGAGCGCCGAACCGGGGAAGATCGCGAACTTGGCGTTGCGGGCGCCCAGGTACTCGTTCTTGCCGGTGGCGCGCCCGCTCTCGCCGCCGGTCTCCTTCACGTCCTTCATGCCGACGTGGGAGAGCAGGCCGGCCAGGAGCGAGACATGGACGCTCTGGTCGGCCGCGTCCTCCTCGTTCAGGTGGATGCCCATCTGCTTCGCCACCGTGCGCAGCTGGGTGTAGATGTCCTGCCACTCGCGGATGCGCAGGAAGTTCAGGAACTCCTGTTTGCACATGCGGCGGAAGGCGGAGGAGCCCCGCTCCTTCTGCTGCTCGCGGACGTACCGCCACAGGTTCAGGAAGGCGAGGAAGTCGCTGGTCTCGTCCCTGAAGCGGGCGTGCTGCTGGTCGGCCTGCGTCTGCTTGTCGGAGGGGCGCTCGCGCGGGTCCTGGATGGACAGCGCCGCGGCGATCACCATCACCTCGCGCGCACAGCCGTTCTTGTCGGCCTCCAGCACCATTCGGGCCAGCCGCGGGTCCACGGGGAGCTGGGCGAGCTTGCGGCCCGTCTCGGTCAGGCGCTTGCGTACGTCCTTCTCCGTCGGGTCCAACGCGTTCAGCTCCTGGAGGAGCTGCACGCCGTCCCGGATGTTGCGGTGGTCCGGCGGGTCGATGAAGGGGAACTTCTCGATGTCGCCGAGGCCGGCGGCGGTCATCTGGAGGATGACGCTCGCCAGGTTCGTACGGAGGATCTCCGCGTCCGTGAACTCCGGGCGGGAGACGAAGTCGTCCTCGGAGTACAGACGGATGCAGATGCCGTCGGACGTACGGCCGCAGCGGCCCTTGCGCTGGTTGGCGCTGGCCTGGGAGACGGGTTCGATCGGGAGACGCTGGACCTTCGTGCGGTGGCTGTAGCGGGAGATGCGGGCGGTGCCCGGGTCGATGACGTACTTGATGCCCGGGACGGTGAGCGAGGTCTCCGCGACGTTCGTCGCCAGCACGATCCTGCGGCCGGTGTGGGGCTGGAAGACGCGGTGCTGCTCGGCGTGCGAGAGGCGGGCGTAGAGGGGGAGGACCTCGGTGAAGCGGTAGTTCTTCTTCGTGAGCGCGTCCGCCGTGTCGCGGATCTCGCGCTCGCCGGAGAGGAAGACGAGGATGTCGCCCTTGCCCTCGGCCTGCAGCTCCTCCACGGCGTCGGTGATCGCGGTGATCTGGTCGCGGTCCGCGTCGTCGCCGTCCTCCTCCAGGAGCGGGCGGTAGCGGACCTCCACGGGGTAGGTACGGCCGCTGACCTCGACGATCGGGGCGTCGCCGAAGTGCCGGGAGAAGCGTTCGGGGTCGATGGTCGCGGAGGTGATGACGACCTTGAGGTCCGGGCGCTTGGGGAGCAGCTGGGCGAGGTAGCCCAGCAGGAAGTCGATGTTGAGGGACCGTTCGTGGGCCTCGTCGATGATGATCGTGTCGTAGGCGCGCAGCTCGCGGTCGGTCTGGATCTCGGCGAGCAGGATGCCGTCCGTCATGAGCTTGACGAAGGTGCCGTCCGGGTTGACCTGGTCGGTGAAGCGGACCTTCCAGCCGACGGCCTCGCCCAGCGGGGTGTCCAGCTCGTCGGCGACGCGTTCCGCCACCGTGCGGGCGGCGATGCGGCGGGGCTGGGTGTGGCCGATCATGCCGCGGACGCCGCGGCCGAGTTCGAGGCAGATCTTGGGGATCTGGGTGGTCTTGCCGGAGCCGGTCTCACCGGCGACGATCACGACCTGGTGGTCGCGTATGGCGTCGGCGATGTCCGATTTCTTCTGGCTGACCGGGAGCTGCTCGGGGTACGTGACGGCGGGCACGCGGGCGCGGCGCTCGGCCATGCGGGCCTCGGCCTTGGTGACCTCCGCCTCGATCTCGGCGAGCACGGCGGTCCGGGCCTCGGGCTTGCGGATCCGGCGCGCGCCCTCGAGCCTGCGGCCGAGCCGGTGCGCGTCGCGCAGGGACAGCTCGGCCAGGCGGGGGGCGAGATCGCCGAGGGCGGGGGCAGGATGCGTAGACATACGCGGTCCAGGATCTCACCTCGCCGAAATTCCTGGCGAACGGTTTTGGGCGGGGGTGCCTTCGGCGGGGGTGTGAGGTGTGGTTCCCGGGTGCGGTGGCAGTGGCGGTGGCGGCTTGTGCCGGTCGGGTGCCGGTGCCGGTGCCGGCGCTGGTCGGTGGGTGGGTCGGGGCCGTGCCGGTGTGTCGAGGCCGTCGCCGCTGGATCAGGCGTGGGACGGGTGTGCGAGCCGCTGCTCGATCCGAACGTAAGCGACGGCCTTGCGACACACCGGCACGGCCCCTTCCGCGCGTCGTCGGCGGCGGCACGACCCGCGGCTGCCGAGGCGCGACGTGCGGGTGCGGGGCCTTCGGTGTGTCGGCGGCTGTGGGTGCGTGGGGCCGTTACGGATTCTTGGGGGGTGGTGTGGGAGGGGTCGCGTCTCGGCGGGAGGGGTCCGACTGGGCCATCGCCTGGGCGGTGTTGGAGACGGCTTTGATGCCCAGATAGGCCGTGGTCATGGTGCTGACGGCGGTGAAGGCCGCGGTGAGGACGCCGATGATGACGGACTTGTCACCGTCCAGGCGCCAGACTCCGAAGATCGCCACGCCGGCGATCGCCAGATTGCTCAGGAGGACCGCCTGCAGTCCGTATCGGGCGCGATACCGCTCCAGGTCGAGTTCGCGCACCGGCGCCTGCCGCCTGGCCGCGGTCTGCGCCTTCGGCTCGCCCTTGAGTAACACCATGGGTTCCCCATCCCCAGGACACCGTGTCCTGCACGGTGCATGCCAAGTTCAGGGGTGAACCATACGATGAAGGGCCCCGTCCGTCGGACGGGGCCCTTCATGTGGTGGCTGGGGCCGGGGTCGAACCGGCGACCTATCGCTTTTCAGGCGATCGCTCGTACCAACTGAGCTACCCAGCCACGAGATTTCCGGAGAAACCTCAGCGGTCCTGACGGGATTTGAACCCGCGGCCTCCACCTTGACAGGGTGGCGAGCACTCCAAACTGCTCCACAGGACCAAGCTGTTGTGTGCGACGCGTGAACAGTGTCGCACACGGTGTTGCGTGCCCCCAACGGGATTCGAACCCGTGCTACCGCCTTGAAAGGGCGGCGTCCTAGGCCGCTAGACGATGAGGGCTATCGGCCCGCCTGGGCGCTTCCTCAGCGCGTCGGGGACGTGAGAAGCATATGGGATGGCGGGAGGTATCGCCAAAACGGTTTACGGGGCGCTGTCGGAGGGGCTGGAGGAAGGGGTGGCGGGGGTCGCGGAAATGGGAGAGGGGGGAGAGGGGGGAGCGGTGGGAGAGGGCGATTGGGGGGCGCCCGGGTGGTTCTCCTTCGGGAGGTGGCGGCTGACCTCCGCCGTGGTGAGTCCGAGGCCGCCCAGTTTGATCTCGTCCCAGGCCTGGAGGCGGCGGGTGTCACGGTCGACGTAGAGGACCGAGGCCTCGATGGGGTCCGGGTAGGTGCCCTCGATCGCGCGCAGGCCGCTGCCGCCCGTCGAGCCCTCGACCCGCAGGCGGGTTCCGTACTTCATGACCTCCGTCTGTTCGTGGTGCAGGTGGCCGGCCAGGACCAGGGGCACCTCGCCGTCCGTCAGCCGGGCCGCCGAGGGTTCGTGGGCGATGGCGATGTCGACGGGCGTGCCCGCGGCGCGCTGGTCGCGCAGGGAGGAGGCGAGGCGGGCGCCGGCCAGTTCCTCCGCCGCGCCGCCGCCGGGCGCGACCGAGCGGTCGGGGGTGAACTGCGGGTCGCCGATGCCCGCGAAGCGCAGGCCCGCGACCGTGAGCGCGCGGCCGTCGTCCAGGACGTGCGCGTTCTTCAGGTGCTCCAGATAGCGCTGGGTGAGATGGCTGTCGTGGTTGCCCCTGACCCAGACGTACGGCGCGCCCAGGTCCGCGATCGGGTCCAGGAAGCCGTTCTCGGCCGCGGTGCCGTGGTCCATGGTGTCGCCGGAGTCGACGATCACGTTGATGTCGTACTGCTTCACCAGCGACGCGATGATCTTCCAGCTCGCCGGGTTGAGATGGATGTCGGACACGTGCAGGACCCGGATCGTGCTGGGGTCCGGCTCGTAGGTCGGGAGCGTGGAGGTGACGTCGTACAGCTTCGTCACGTTCGTCACCAGGCGCGCCAGTTCCTTCTGGTAGACGTCGAATTCGCTGACGATGCTGCGGGCGTTGCCGACGAGGGAGGGGGCGGAGGAGAGCAGGCCCGAGAACTTCGGTTCCAGGACGGAGTCCGGGTTCCAGGTGGCGAAGGCCGTCGCGCCGGAGGCGGCGAGGAGGGTGAGGGCCAGACCGCCGGCGGCCAGGGCGCGGCGTGGTCGGCGGTAGACCGCGAGGCCGAGTGCCGTGGCCCCGGAGACGACCGCGACGCAGGACCGTACGGCCAGGTCGAGCGTGCCGTGCTCGACGTCGTGCGCGACCTCGTCCTGGAGGCCCGAGAGGCGCTCCGGGTGGTCGACCAGGGCCTGTGCGCGGACCGGGTCGAGCTGGTCGACGTTGACGTCGAGCCGGACGGGGGCGACATGACTGTCGAGTTCGAGGGCGCCCAGCGGGGAGACGTTTATCTTCGTGCCGCCGGTCACCGACGGGCGCAGGGTCATCGTGGTGTTCATCGGGCCGACCGGGGCACGCACGTTGCCCACGATGAGCAGGCCCAGCCAGGCGCCGAGCAGGACGACGGCCATCAGGCCGAGCGCCCTGGCGTACGGGGACGGTTGCTGCACGAGTTCCTGGGCCACGGGACGGGTGCGAGGGGTGTGCGGAGTGCGGCGGACGCGGCTGCCGAAGGTGCGGCAACGGCGGGCCAGGGCGGTCGCGGGGACGGTTACGGCAGCGGGGACGCGGACCATTGGTCCCGTATGCCCAAGGGTGCGGGCGGGTATGCGGTGCGGCGTGGGCGGGCGGTCCCCGACCGGGAGGGCGCGGCGGCTTCCGCCCCCGGAGGACTCGGTGACTCCCGTGTTCCGTGCGGGGCCGCCGTCGACTCTCGTGTGGGGCGGTCGTGCCGGACAATGGCCGTGTGCTGGAGATGACGCGCGAGGAGTTCGAGGAACTGGTCGCCGAGTCGCTGGACCGGATTCCGCCGGAGCTGACACGGCTGATGGACAACGTGGCGGTGTTCGTCGAGGACGAGCCCGACCCGTCCGACCCGGGGCTGCTCGGGCTCTACGAGGGGACTCCGCTGACCGATCGCGGTGAGTGGTACGCGGGGGTGCTGCCGGACCGGATCACGATCTACCGGGGGCCGACGCTGCGGATGTGCGCGACCCGGGAGGACGTGATCGCGGAGACCGAGGTGACCGTGGTGCACGAGATCGCTCATCACTTCGGGATCGACGACGACCGGTTGCACGCGCTCGGATACGGGTGAGTCGTCCGGCGGCGGGGCGTCTTGGCGCGTGTCCTCCTGCGGGCGGCGGGAGTTGGGCAGGGGGACTGCCCGAACTTCCCCGGGCTCTCGGCAGCGATCGAGCAGGGGAGACCCCAACCGGAGGTGGCTGCCCGTGCGCGCCTTGTACGTACCCGTCCGTCTGGCCGCCACGGTCATCGTCGTAGCGGCCGCCGCCGGCTGCATGAGTGTGGGTGACGACGCGGGCCGCCCCGAGCCCGCGCACTCGGCGGGGCACCGCGGAGGCGGGGCACCGGACGGGGGATCCGCGGGCGGCGGGGGCGGCGGCGGGTTCCACGGGGGGACGGGGGCGAAGGGGGGTGCCCCGGGCCGGCCCGGGGAGTCACGGTCCGGCGAGGCGTCCGCGTCGGCGTCGGCGTCGGGCACGGCGAAGCCGTCCGGCGGGGCGAGCGGGAAGGGGGACGGGAAGGGGCGGACGGACCGGCCCGGTCCGTCCGGCGGTGTGCCGAGTCCCACTCGTGCGACGTCCGATCCGACACCCCCGCCCCCGCCTCCCCCGCCGCCCTCGTCGCCGTCCCCCGAGCCGAGTACGGCGGAGCCGTCGTCGTCCGCGCACGAGCAGGGCACCCAGATGCTGAACCGGGTGCCGGCGCCGCGGGCCGGGGCGCCGGTCCGGCACCGCCGGTGGTGACGAGGACCGGGAGCACGGGGAGCAGGGCGAGCACGGGGAGGGCAGGAGGGGGGCGGTGAGAGGCGGAGGGAGGGGGCGGAGAGCGAGGAGCGGAAGAAGGGGAGGAGGGCGGGGAATACGTTCGGGGGGCGGGGGCGTTCCTCTTCCCGTACGCGCCTGACCTGGCTTTTTGAGGTCAGTTTGCCTTCAAGGTCGAAGGGTGCGTATGGTAGTAGATCGTTTGATCCCATTTGCCCGGCGCCAACGCAGAGAGCGCCGCGTGGCGCGTACTCTCCCTTGCCGTGGCCGGACCGCATAGAGGCGGTCGATTGCGACTTCACGGAGTTTGGGCGCGTGCCGTAGAACTCCGGAAGGTTCGCATTTCGCATGTCTGTTTCCAGTACTGATCACGTCGTCGTGCCCGAGAACAACGAGGGCGACAACATCGAGGGCGTCGAGGCCGCTGTCGAGGCCTCCGTCGAGACCACCGAGGCTGTCGAGGCCACCGAGTCCGCCCCCGAGATCACCTTCGCGACCCTCGGTCTTCCCGAGGGCGTCGTCCGCAAGCTCGCTCAGAACGGCGTGACCAGCCCGTTCCCGATCCAGGCCGCGACCATCCCGGACGCCCTGGCCGGCAAGGACATCCTCGGCCGTGGCCGCACCGGCTCCGGCAAGACCCTCTCCTTCGGTCTGCCGACCCTGGCGCAGCTCGCCGGCGGTCACACCGAGAAGAAGAAGCCGCGCGCCGTCATCCTCACGCCGACCCGTGAGCTGGCCATGCAGGTCGCCGACGCGCTGCAGCCCTACGGCGACGTCCTCGGCCTGAAGATGAAGGTCGTCTGCGGCGGTACGTCGATGGGCAACCAGATCTACGCCCTGGAGCGCGGCGTCGACGTCCTCGTCGCCACCCCGGGCCGACTGCGCGACATCATCAACCGTGGTGCCTGCTCGCTGGAGAACACCCAGATCGCCGTCCTCGACGAGGCCGACCAGATGTCGGACCTGGGCTTCCTGCCCGAGGTCACCGAGCTGCTCGACCAGATCCCGGCCGGCGGCCAGCGGATGCTCTTCTCCGCCACGATGGAGAACGAGATCTCCACGCTGGTCAAGCGCTACCTGACCAACCCGGTCACGCACGAGGTCGACAGCGCCCAGGGCAACGTCACGACCATGTCGCACCACATCCTCATCGTGAAGCCCAAGGACAAGGCGCCGGTCACCGCCGCGATCGCCTCCCGCAAGGGCCGCACGATCATCTTCGTCCGCACCCAGCTGGGCGCCGACCGCATCGCCGAGCAGCTGCGCGACGCCGGTGTGAAGGCCGACGCGCTGCACGGCGGCATGACGCAGGGCGCCCGCACCCGGACGCTGGCCGACTTCAAGGACGGTTACGTCAACGCGCTCGTCGCGACCGACGTCGCCGCCCGCGGTATCCACGTCGACGGCATCGACCTGGTCCTGAACGTGGACCCGGCCGGTGACCACAAGGACTACCTGCACCGCTCCGGCCGTACCGCTCGCGCGGGTCGCTCCGGCACCGTCGTGTCGCTGTCGCTGCCGCACCAGCGCCGCCAGATCTTCCGGCTGATGGAGGACGCGGGCGTCGACGCCGCGCGTCACATCATCAACTCCGGTACGGCCTTCGAGCCCGAGGTCGCCGAGATCACCGGTGCCCGCTCGATGACCGAGGTCCAGGCGCAGTCCGCGGGCGACGCCGCCCAGCAGGCCGAGCGCGAGGTCACGCAGCTCACCAAGGAGCTGGAGCGCGCGCAGCGTCGCGCCGCCGAGCTGCGCGGTGAGGCCGACCGTCTGGTCGCCCGTGCCGCGCGTGAGCGGGGTGAGGACCCGGAGACCGCGGTCGCCGCCGCCGCGGAGGCCGTGATCGAGCAGGCCGCGGCCGAGGCTCCCGCCGAGGTGCCCGCCGCCGTGTCCGAGCAGCCCGCGGAGCGTCCGTCCTACGAGCAGTCGCGTCCGCGCCGTGACGAGCGGGGCAACTACGAGCGTCGTGACAACGACCGTGGTGGCTTCCGCCGTGACAACGACCGTGGCGGCTTCAACCGCGACGACCGTGGCCCCCGTCGTGACGACCGCCGTGACGGCGACCGTGGTGGCTTCCGCCGCGACAACGACCGCAGGGACGACCGTGGCGGCCGCTCCTTCGAGCGTCGTGACGACAACCGTGGCGGCGGCTTCAACCGCGATGACCGTGGAGGCCGTTCTTTCGAGCGTCGTGACGACAACCGTGGTGGCTTCCGCCGGGACGACAACCGTGGCGGCGGCTTCAACCGCGACGACCGTGGCGGCCGTTCCCCCGAGCGTCGGGACAACGACCGTGGCGGCTTCCGCCGGGACGACCGCCGTGACGGCGACCGTGGTGGCTTCCGCCGCGACAACGACCGTGGCACCACCGGCCGTTCCTTCGAGCGCCGTGACGACCGTGGCGGCCACCGTGGCAGCGACCGTCCCTTCAACCGCGACCGTCAGGGCGACCGTCCCGCGGGCGGCGGCTTCCGCTCCGGTGGCCACGACCGTCCGTACGGCCGCCGCGACGACCACCGCGGCACCGGCACCGGCCCGGGCACCGGCGGCGGTTCCTTCCGCCGCGACGAGAAGCCGCGCTGGAAGCGCAACGGCTGACCGCCGCTGACATAGCCAAGTGATGTGGCCCCCACCCGGGTTCCGGGTGGGGGCCACATCGCTGTCCGCGAGGGCAGGCGCGGTAAACGCTCTCTGCTCCCCTGTGAACTCTCTGTATGATCGGCCGACTTGTGTGTGGGGGATGCGACGGCTGGGGGCCAGGCCGACGCCCGGGACGGTAGTCGCCTCTCCGCACCGCTCCGGGAGGGGATCCCTTTGGTTCGTCATGCCTTCGTCCAACGCGCTCGACGGAGACGTATCGCTGTCGCCACCGCCGCGGCCCTCGCGGGCGGGCTGGTCCCGCTGCTGCCGACGCCGGCGTCCGCGCTGCCCGTGGCACAGGAAACGGTGGTTCCGGCCCAGTTGCGGAACACCTACACCTCGGCCGCCTTCCTCAACTCCTCGAGCGCGAACGGCCACGACAGCGCCGGGGCACAGGGCGTCTTCCACCGTGTGGAGGGCAGCGAGCCGTCGCTGTGGACGCGCTACGCGGACGGTGAGTCGGTACCCGTCCCGGTCCGGTCGGGGGCGTCCGCCATACCCACCGGTAGTGACGTCCTGGCCTACAAGTACCCCGACGGCCTGGTCGAGCTGTGGAACGCGGCGGACGGCACGACCCAGCGCCTCCAGATGCCTGCGGGCACCGGGTTCTTGAATCCCTACGACAACCTGGTCGTCGGTTCTCGCAACGGGACCGCCGAGGACGGCACGAGCACCCGGATCATTCACCTGCTGACCCCGGGGGCGGACGGCAGCACCCGAGACGTGACCGTCGGCGGTGGACCCGCTGGTCTCAAGTTCGGGCTGCCGGCCGGCGCGGACGCCAAGAGTGTCTTCCTGCGCGCGACGCTGGACGGCGAGGCGCGCCTGGTCGCCGTCGACCGGGAGAGCGGGCAGGTGCAGAGCTGGAGTGGTCCGCTCTCCATCGCGTACAGCAAGGTGTGGATCTCGCCGGACCATGTCGTCGTCGCCGCCTACGACAAGGCCAAGGTGCTGGTGTTCCCCCGCGCCGACCTGTCGGCGGCACCGGCCGAGGTCGTCCTGCGGAACGTCGGTGACCAGGTGAACTCCAACCACGACCTGGCCGTCGTCGGCGACTGGCTGGTCAACGGCGTCAACCAGGTGGTCGCGCAGCCGATCGGCGGCGGTGCGGCGGTGACCTTGATGCCGTCCTCGGCCTACGGGATGGTGAGCGGTCCGGGGGGCACCGCCGTGAAGATCGGCCGCACCGGTGCCGACGACTGGGGCATCCAGCGCATCGCCCCCGGCCCCGACGGCGCCCCGGTCGTCACCCAGGTCAAGCCGCTGCCCAAGCCGGCCGTCCCGGTCCAGGGGATCTCCCTCGACCAGGGCCGTCTCGTCGTCACGGACACCAGCAGGAACGGAACGCGTGACGACTACGTGCGGAGCGTCGCCGTGACCGGAAGCCCCGAGTACGGCGAGCGTGTCGACTTCACCCCGCGCCTCACGTCCGACGTGGTGATCGGCTCCTGCGCGACCGACAGCGCGGCCTGTGCCCCGCTGCACGGCACGGCTGACGGCCGGATCGTCTGGCTGGAGCACGGGTCGGACACCTCCGAGCTGCTTCGGGTGAACGGCCCGACGACAGCGGGGCTGTGGCAGCGGAGCGTGCCCGCGGGCGGCCGGGTCACGGAAGTCTCGGGCCGGTACGTCCTCTACACGGCCGCCGACAAGCAGTACGTGTACGCGATCGGCAACGACGGAACTCCGGCGCTCACCCGTACCCCGGGAGCCGCCGCCCTCTCCGGCGACGTGCTCTGGACGACGGGAGCGACGCCCGGCACCGTCACGGCGTACGACCTGACCGCGAAGAAGACCACCGAGACCCTGACCACGGACGCGGGCTGCATGCCCACCGAGCTCCAGGCCCTCGGCCGGTGGATCTACTGGACCTGTGGCGGCAGGGCCGGCGTCTTCGACCGTACGGCGAAGAAGTCCGTGGCCGTGCCCGCCGGAGAGGCGAAGCTCGGCGACGGGTACGTCGTCACGCACGACAAGCGGGCCGGGAAGCTGACGCTGACGGCGGTCGCGGGTGGCAGCGCCGAGAGCCGGATCGTCGGCGATCTGCCCGACACCGGGGTCTCACAGCGGGACGTGCGCTGGACGGTCGACGAGTCCGGCGCGAACGCGGCGTACGTGGACGACCAGGAGCGCGTGCACCTCGTACCCTCCGGGGTGGCTCAGCAGCCGCTGCGGTTGCTGGCGCCCGCGCGGAGCGCGTCGTCCGTCGGGGCGCACGAGATCGACACCATCCCGGACACGCTGACCACCGTGCTGCTGTCGAAGCCGGCCGCGACCTGGGATCTGAACGTGCGTAACCGCGCCACCGGCAAGGTCTACGGCGACGGTCTGGACGGGGGTGCTGCGCGAGGTGAGCTGAGTGTCGGCTGGCACGGCGATGATCCGGGGCTCACGGGGGACGTCTTCCTGCCGGACGGCTCCTACGACTGGACCCTTTCCGTCACGCCCGCGGACGGTGTCGGTGGCCCCCTCCAGGTGCGCGGCACAGTGCGGCTGCACGGCGGCAGCCCGGTGCGCCACGACCATGTGGGCGCCGAACGGCTTCCGGACGGCACCGCCGACCTCCTCACCCTGAACTCTACGGGCGGCCTGACCTTCCAACAGGGCGACGGGAAGGGCGCGTTCGCCGGGAAGGTCACCGGCAGCGGCTGGTCGACGAAGACCGTCGCGGTGTCGTTCGGCGATCTGAGCGGCGACCGCTGCAACGACGTCCTGGTGCGGATGAGCGACGGGTCCCTGCGTGGCTACAAGCCCGCGTGCGGCACGGCGCCGACCCCCTCGACGCCGTACAAGGCGCTCGGCACCGGATGGAACGCCTACGACGTCCTGACCTCGCCGGGCGACCTGACCGGTGACAGGCGGTCCGATCTGCTGGCGCGGAAGGCCTCGACCGGCGACATCTACCTGTTCGCCGCGAAGAGCGACGGAACGCTCGCCCCGGGCAAGAGGATCCGTACGGCGTGGAAGGGCTACACGAAGATCGTCGGTGCCGGGGACCTCAACGGCGACGGGATCGGGGACGTGCTCGCCCGTGACAAGGCGGGGACGCTGTACCGCTACAACGGCACGGGGACGGGCCTGCTGAAGGACCGGGTGAAGGTCTTCTCCGGCTGGGGCGCGTCCTACAACGCGATCGTCGGGGTCGGGGACATCACCGGCGACGGGAAGAGCGACCTCGTCGAGCGCGACACCTCGGGGAACGTCTACCGCAACGCCGGGACGGGGACCGGCTCGTTCGGCTCGCGCGTGAAGATCGCGAGCGGCTGGCAGGGCTACAGGGGCCTTTTCTAGCCAGTTTGCTCACCGTTGTGGCGCATGTCATGCCCCCGGCAAGGGAATCGCTGGGGGCATGACAGATGACGCCAAGGCGAGTGGGCTGTCGGACGAAGAACGGCTTGCCCAGCTCGGCTATACGCAGGTTCTGGCCCGCCGCATGTCGGCGTTCTCCAACTACGCGGTCTCGTTCACGATCATCTCGGTGCTCTCGGGCTGCCTGACGCTGTATCTGTTCGGCATGAACACCGGCGGTCCCGCCGTGATCACCTGGGGATGGGTCGCGGTCGGACTGATGACGTTGTTCGTCGGACTGTCGATGGCCGAGATCTGTTCGGCCTATCCGACGTCCGCGGGGCTGTACTTCTGGGCGCACCGGCTCGCCCCCGAGCGCTCCGCGGCGGCCTGGGCCTGGTTCACGGGATGGTTCAACGTCCTCGGGCAGGTCGCGGTGACCGCGGGCATCGACTTCGGCGCGGCGTCCTTCCTGGGCGCCTACCTGAACCTGCAGTTCGATTTCGAGGTCACGCCGGGCCGGACGATCCTGCTCTTCGCCGGCATCCTCGTCCTGCACGGACTGCTCAACACCTTCGGAGTCCGGATCGTCGCCCTCCTCAACGACATCAGCGTGTGGTGGCACGTCCTGGGCGTCGCGGTGATCGTGGGCGCCCTCGCCCTCGTACCGGACCACCACCAGTCCGCGTCCTTCGTCTTCACGCACTTCGTGAACAACACCGGCTGGGGCAGCGGTGTGTACGTCGTCCTCGTCGGCCTGCTGATGGCGCAGTACACGTTCACCGGGTACGACGCCTCCGCCCACATGACGGAGGAGACGCACGACGCGTCGACGGCCGGCCCCAAGGGCATCGTGCAGTCGATCTGGACGTCGTGGATCGCCGGCTTCGTCCTCCTGCTCGGCTTCACCTTCGCCATCCAGTCGTACGACAAGGAGCTGGGCTCGGCGACCGGCGCGCCGCCGGCGCAGATCCTGCTCGACGCGCTCGGAGCCACCGCGGGCAAGCTCCTGCTGCTGGTCGTGATCGGCGCGCAGTTGTTCTGCGGGATGGCGTCCGTGACCGCCAACAGCCGCATGATCTACGCCTTTTCGCGCGACGGGGCGCTGCCGTTCTCCCGGGTGTGGCACACCGTGAGCCCGCGCACGCGCACACCGGTCGCGGCGGTGTGGCTGGCGGCGCTGGGGGCGTTGGTGCTGGGGCTGCCCTACCTCATCAACGTGACCGCGTACGCGGCCGTGACGTCGATAGCCGTGATCGGGCTCTACATCGCGTACGTCATCCCGACGCTGCTGCGGCTGCGGAAGGGGGAGGCGTTCGAACGGGGGCCGTGGCATCTGGGCCGCTGGTCGCGCGTGATCGGCGTCGTGTCGGTCGTCTGGGTGGTCGTCATCACCGTTCTGTTCATGCTGCCGCAGGTCTCCCCGGTCACCTGGGAGACGTTCAACTACGCCCCGGTCGCCGTCCTCGTGGTCCTCGGTTCCGCCGCGGCCTGGTGGACGGCCTCGGCCCGCCACTGGTTCCTCAACCCCGACCACGCCCGGACCCGGGCCCGTGAGGCGGCGCGCAAGGGTGCGCCCGAACCGGTCGATCCGTAGCGTTGTGCGCGGTTGGTACCCGGCCGTGCGCACCCTCGGCGCGGCCGGGAGACCGATACCCGATCGGAGTCCCGGCCTCGTCCGGCTATGCTCGGGGATGCGTCGGCGCGGGATGGATGCGGGCCGGTGCGTGGACCCTTAGCTCAATTGGCAGAGCAGTGGACTTTTAATCCATTGGTTGTGGGTTCGAGTCCCACAGGGTCTACCGACGAGCCCCGGGCCGGAATCATCCGGCCCGGGGCTTCGGTGTGTTGGGGGGGCAGCCGGGCTCAGCCGGCCGTGAGCTCCGGCAGCGGGAGCGTGTGCTGGGTCTGGAGGACCTTGGCGCGGAGGTAGCGCACGTTGTGGGCCGTGGTGAAGACGCCCGTCGGGACGCGGTGGGAGACCTCGATGCCGAGGTCGCGGAGCTGCTCGGCCTTGTCGGGGTTGTTGGAGAGCAGATCCAGGGAGCCGACACCGAGGGCCCGGAGCATCTGGGCGGCCGCCGTGTAGTCGCGGTCGTCCTCGGGCAGGCCGAGGGCGGCGTTGGCGGCGTAGGTGTCGAGACCCTGGTCCTGGAGGGCGTACGCGTCGAGCTTGTTGTAGAGGCCGATGCCGCGGCCCTCCTGGCGCAGGTACAGGAGCACACCGCCCCGTTCCGCGATCCGCTCCACCGCCTCGCGCAGCTGCGGGCCGCAGTCGCAGCGGGCCGAGCCGAAGACGTCGCCGGTCAGGCACTCGGAGTGCAGGCGCACCAGCGGGTTCGCGCCCGCCTCGCCGAGCACCACGGCGAGGTGTTCCCGGCCGTCGGCCAGTCCGTGGAAGGTGACCAGTTCCGCGTCGACCGAGTAGCCGTCGCCGAAGCGCAGGGGCACGGCGACGCGGGTGCGCACCGTGGCGGTGGGGAAGTCGCGCATGTTGTCTCTCCGGTCCAGCGGGTCGGTGGCAGGGGATTCCCAGGGCGTGTGTTTCATATTTGAAGCACAGTCTCGGAAAGCGACCGTACCTGATGCTTTAAAGTTCAAGCAACACGTTCGAGGGAGATGAGCCGACCGGGGCTCACCCGGCTTCCCGTCCCCCGTCCGCCCTGTCCGTCCGGTCCCCCTCCGTGCGCCCTCAGGAGGAACGCCGCCGCCACGGCAGATCTTCCCCCTGGACCCCGGGCTCTCCGCCCTGGATGCCACGGGTGACGCTTGCGCAGATCTCCTCCAACTGCCCCACCTGCTCCGGGGTCAGCCGGTCGAAGAGTGCCGCGCGCACCTGCTCCACGTGCCCGGGCGCCGCCCGCTCCAGGACGGCCATACCCTCGTCCGTGAGGACCGCGACCTGACCGCGCCGGTCCGTGGGGCAGCCCTCCCGGCGTACCAGGCCGTCGTTCGCCAGCCGGGTCACGCCGTAGGTCAGCCTGCTGCGGGTGATCTTCAGGACCTCGGCGAGGTCGGTCATCCGCAGCCGCCGCTCCGGCGCCTCGGACAGCATGGCCAGGATGGAGTAGTAAAGGTGGGACATGCCGGCCTCCGCCTGGAGCTGCCGGTCGATCGTGTCCTCCAGGAGCGAGACGGCGGCGATGTACGAGCGCCAGGCGCGTTGCTCGGCGGGGGTGAGCCAGCGGGTCGTCATATCGCCAGTCTAGGTATTGTTTAAAAGTTGAACCACTGATCGATCGCTACTCGAACGCCCACTTGAGTCACTAGCAGCCCAGAGCGCGGAGCTCGGAGCCGGAGGCAGCGTCCCATGCCCCATCCCTACGTCCTGTTGTCCGCCGCCGTCTCGCTCGACGGCTTCCTGGACGACACCGGCCCCGAACGGCTGCTGCTCTCGGGTCCGGCCGACTTCGACCGGGTCGACGAGGTGCGGGCGTCCAGCGACGCGATCCTGGTCGGCGCGGGCACCATCCGCTCGGACAATCCCCGGCTCCTGGTCAACTCCGCCGAGCGGCGGGCGGCCCGGGTCGCCGAAGGCCGCCCCGCCTACCCGTTGAAGGTCACCGTGAGCGGCTCCGGCGACCTCGACCCCGACGCGCAGTTCTGGCACACGGGCGGCGAGAAGATCGTCTACACCACGGACAAGGGAGCCGTACGGGCCGCCGACGCCCTGCGCGGTCCGAGCGTCGACGTGGTGGCGACGGGGGCCGAACTGGACTGGCGCGCCGTGCTCGAACACCTCCATGACGTACGGGGGGTACGGCGTCTCATGGTCGAGGGCGGCGGGCGGGTGCACACCCAGCTGATGGGCCAGGGCCTGGCCGACGAGCTGCAGCTCGCCGTCGCGCCGCTCTTCGTGGGACAGGCGGACGCGCCGCGGCTGTTCGGGCCCGGGGGATACCCGCCCGGGCGGATGCGGCTGGTGGAGACCCGGGCGGTGGGAGACGTCGTCCTCATCCGCTACGTCCCCACGGCACCCGGCACCGGTGGGCTCGCGGCCGCCGCGGACCGGCACTGGCTGGGGGTCGCGTGCGAACTCGCAGCGCTGTGCCCGCCGTCGCGGACCGCGTTCAGTGTGGGCGCGGTGGTGGTGGCCGCGGACGGCACCGAGCTGGCCCGCGGACACTCGCGGGAGGGGGGCGACCCGGTCGCGCACGCGGAGGAGGCGGCACTCGCCAAGATCGCCGCCGGGGATCCCCGGCTGGCGACCGCCACCGTCTACAGCAGTCTGGAACCGTGCGCCCGGCGGGCCTCGCGGCCCGCGCCCTGCGCCCGGCTGATCCTCGACGCGGGCGTGCGCAGAGTGGTGACCGCCTGGCGGGAACCGGACACCTTCGTGGCGGGCGCGGACGGAAACGGGCTGCTGGCGGCCGCGGGCGCGGACGTCGTGGTGCTCCCGGAGTTCGAGGAGCGGGCCACGGCACCCAACGCGCATCTTCTCGGCGCCCCCTAGCGGAGGGGCTTCCGGCGGCCGGGCGCCCCGGCCGTGGTGGTCGTGAGCGGAGCGGAATCGCGGGGGGATCGGAGCGGAACCGCGGAGGAAGAGGCCTGGTCGCGGGGCGTGCGTGAACGGGTGTGCTCCGGGGGTCGAACATGGCGTACACTGGTTTCAACGACGCGGGGTGGAGCAGCTCGGTAGCTCGCTGGGCTCATAACCCAGAGGTCGCAGGTTCAAATCCTGTCCCCGCTACTCAAGGCCAAGGGCCGGAACTCGGATTCACGAGTTCCGGCCCTTGGTGTTTCCGTCCTTGGTGTTCCGGGCCTTGGCGTTCCGGGCCTTCGGCGTTTCCGGTTCCCGGTGTTTTCCGGTTCCCGGTGTTCGCGCGGCCCTCGGTTCCGGGTATTCGCGGCCCCCGGCGTCCCTCCGCCCGCTGGCCCCCGGCGTCTCTCCGGCCGCGGATACGGGGACCGGCCGCAGGACGCGCGCGACGCCTGTCGGCGGACCCGTCCCCCGGTCGGCCCACACCGCTGGCCCCCTCCCCCCGCTGCGGGAAACCTGGACGGGTGGGGCAGCCAGGAGGTGCGCAGCGGGCCGAACCGCCCTACGACCGGTCGGGCGGACGGCTGCCCGGCGACCCCGTGCCCGATCCGGGGCTCGGGAGCGAGCCGCCGCGGGTTCCGGTCGAGACGGACGCGCGCCGGATCTCGCGCGCCTGGACCCTGGTGCGGGTGCTGCCGGTGCTGCTCGTCGTCGTCGCGGTGGTCTACGACGTCCTCACACCGCCCGACTTCACCGCGGCCCCGCTCTTCACCGCCGCCCCGCTCGTCGCCGCGCCGCTCTTCTCGCTGCGCGGCACCTTCCTCACGGGGGCCCTGACGCTGGCCGCGCTGCTCGCCCTCCGTCTCAGGTTGGGCCTGCACATGAGGATCGGCTCGATCACCGAGGTCGTCACGGTGGCGACCGTCGTCGGCCTCGCCGTCCTCATCAACATCCTCGTCCGCCGCTCGGACGAACGGCTCGCCTCGGCCCGCCAGATCGCCGAGGCGGCACAGCGCGCCGTGCTGCCGGAGCCCGAGGCCAGGATCGGCGCCCTGGAGGTCGCGGCGCGCTACGAGGCCGCCCAGGAGGGCGCGTCCATCGGCGGCGACCTCTACGCCGTGCAGGACACCCCGCACGGAGTACGGCTGGTGGTGGGCGACGTCCGTGGGAAGGGCATGGGCGCGGTGGCCGCCGTCGCGGTGGTCATCGGGGCGTTCCGGGAGGCGGCCGAGCAGGAGGCGACCCTGGAGGCGGTCGCGCAGCGGCTGGAACGGGCGCTGGCCCGCGAGGGCACCCGGCGCGAGGGCCTGGACGCCTTCGAGGGCTTCACCACGGCCGTCCTCGCGGAGATCCCGCACGACGGCGACGCGGTACGGATCGTCAACCGCGGCCATCCTCCGCCGTTGCTCCTGCACGCGGACGGCACGCTGGCCACGCTCGACGCCGCGGACCCCGCGCTGCCGCTCGGCATGGGCGAGCTCGGCTCCTGGCCCGACCGCGCGGAGACGGCGGACTTCCCGTCCGGCTCCACGCTGCTGGTCCACACGGACGGGCTGTCCGAGGCGCGCGACGGCCGGGGGACCTTCTACGAGCCGGCCGAACGGCTCGCGGGACGGACCTTCCGCGACCCGGACGCCCTGCTGGCCTCGCTCGCGACGGGGGTCCGACGGCACACCGGCGGCGCGCTCTCGGACGACATGGCACTGCTCGCCGTACGGCGCCCCCGGCAGACGGCGAAGCTCCTTGATCGCCGTCACGAGGCGTAGCCGGACGGTATCCCTCCGCATAACGACTGACGCACCGTCAAGAACGGCCTCACCGGGGACGGTGGGCCAACTCGCCCGTTTTCCCCCGCTCATGCCCCGTAAGTCCTGGCCAAGAGAGCGCAATGATCAGCACGAACGGCTTGGAATCCGGTACCCGAGTCTATTAACGTTCGATAACGCAGCGCGGTCGTCCCAGCCGTCACAAGAGACGGCTCCGTGCGCACGCGCCGAATCCCGCGAGGGAACCGGGGAACCACCAACTTGGGGTGAATCGAGCGTCTTTCACGGTGGAGACACCGTGGGTTGACGCGCGTAGGAGACCTTCCTGCTCCGAACCCGTCAGCTAACCCGGTAGGCGAGAAGGAAGGAAAGGAGCGCGCCCACGTGGCGTCCAACCGGCCTGCCCAGCCCACTTCGTTCGCGCCGAACGACACCCAGACCTTCGGTTACTCCCGCGGCGACGACGAGGGCCCCTGGGAGGAGTGGAACCCCACCGCGGATTCCGTCGCTCCCGTCCGCGGCCGGCACCGCGTCTCCAAGCAGCGCGGGGGCGGGCTCGCCCGCAGCTCCACCGTCCTCGGCGTCGGTGTCCTGGCCGCCGTCGGCGCGGGTGGCATCGCCACCGCCGCACCCGGCAAGCCGCCCGTGTCGATCTCGCTGCCCGACCTCTCCTCGGTCACCCAGTCGGCCAAGGCCCTGATCTCCGACGGCGGCTCCAGCACGCCGAAGGGCTCCTCCACCCCGCTCACCGGCGCCGGTCTCACCAGCGCCGACGCCGCCCAGGGCAACGCGGACGCCGGTGAGGCGCTGCGTGCCCGCATCATGGAGCAGGCAGAGTCCCAGCAGGACCAGGTCGACAGTGCGGCCCAGTCCGCCGCCGAGACCGCCGCCGCGAAGAAGGCGGTCGCGCTGGCCGCCGAGCAGCAGGACGAGGCCAAGGCCAAGGAAGCCGCCGCGAAGAAGAAGGCGGACGCTGAGGCCAAGCAGAAGGCCGAGGCCGCGCGTCTCGCGGAGCTCGCCAAGAGCTACTCGCTGCCGACCTCCTCGTACACCCTGACCTCCCGCTTCGGCGACGCCGGCTCCATGTGGTCCTCCGGGTACCACACCGGCCTCGACTTCGCCGCTCCCACGGGCACGCTGATCAAGGCGATCCACAGCGGCACCATCACGGAGGCGGGTTGGGCCGGCGCGTACGGCTACCGCACGATCCTCACCCTCGACGACGGCACGGAGCTGTGGTTCTGCCACCAGTCGTCCATCAGCGTCAGCGTGGGCCAGAAGGTGGGCACGGGTGACGTCATCGGACGGGTGGGCGCGACCGGCAACGTGACCGGGCCGCACCTCCACCTGGAGGTCCACCCCGGCGGCGGCGCCGCGATCGACCCGATGGCGTGGCTGCACGGCAAGGGCATCAACCCCTGATCCGGCACCCGCCACCAGTACGGCGGGTGCGGAATGCAGTCGTCCGGTACGGCTGTTGCAATGGGGTATGACTCCTCTCCGCAAGCTCGGTTCCTCCGACCTCGAGGTCTTCCCGCTCGCCCTCGGCGGCAACGTCTTCGGCTGGACCGCCGACGAGGCGCAGTCCTTCGCCGTCCTCGACGCGTACGCCGCCGGGGGCGGCAACTTCGTCGACACCGCCGACGGCTACTCGGCGTGGATCCCCGGCAACAAGGGCGGCGAGTCCGAGACGATCATCGGCAAGTGGTTCGCCGCGCGCGGCAATCGCTCCGATGTCGTCCTCGCCACCAAGGTCGGTTCCCATCCCCAGTACAAGGGGCTGGCCCCGGACACCATCAGGGCGGCGGCCGACGCATCACTGCGCCGGCTCGGCACGGACTACATCGACCTCTACTACACCCACTTCGACGACACCTCGGTCCCCGTCGAGGAGATCATCGGCACGCTCGACGAGCTGGTCCGGGCCGGCAAGGTCCGGGCGATCGGCGCCTCCAACCTCTCCGCCGAGCGGCTCGCGGAGTCCCTGGAGTTCTCCGACCGCGAGGGCCTCGCCCGCTACACCGCCCTCCAGCCCCACTACAACCTCGTCTCGCGCGACACCTACGAGGGCCCGCTCCAGGAGGTCGCCTCCCGGACCGGACTGGCCGCCGTCCCGTACTTCGCCCTCGCGTCCGGCTTCCTCACCGGCAAGTACCGTCCGGGCACGACCGTCGACTCGGCGCGGGCCGAGGGCGCGGCCAAGCACCTCGAGACGGAGCGGGGGCCCCGTGTCCTCGACGCCCTCGACGAGGTCGCCCGCGCCCATGACGTCCCGGTCGCCACGGTCGCCCTCGCCTGGCTCGCCGCCCGGCCCACCGTCGCGGCCCCGATCGCCTCGGCGCGGACGGTCGAACAGCTTCCGGCGCTGCTCGCGGTCGCGGACCTGACGCTGACGGACGACGAACTGGCGCGGCTGACGGAGGCGTCCGCCTGAGCGATCCGCTCCGCGGCCCCGGCGCCGCTCAGGTCCGGTACGGGTCGTACGCCGGACGGGGCGCTGCCGGGGCCGGATACGGACGTCCGTCCGGGGCGGACGGCTGCGCGGGGACATGGCCGTAGCCGCCGTGGCTGTAGCCGCCGTAGCCGTACGCGGGCCACGGCGGCGGCACCGGTACGGCCGGCGCGGTCACCCGTGCCGCGTACGCGAGAGAGGGGCGGGCGACCTCCCGGCGGCGCCACAGCTCGTGGAGCAACTCCCGCTCCCGTACGACGAAATCGGCGCCGGCCCGGCCGCTGCGTCCCCGGTGCCGCAGGAACGCGAGCGAGGTCGCGCAGGCCTCGTACCGCGCGACCGACCGTGCCGCCGCCCTGCCGAAGTGATGGGCCGCGTACCGACGGGCGAGCCGCCGTGCCCGCATCGAACCGAGCGCGTACGGCTCGGGCGGTGTCAGCCACCCGGCGGCGGCGTACGCCGGGAGTTCGGCGCGGACGGTCCTCAGCTCGCGCTGCCGCGTCCAGATGACGAGGAAGGTGAGCAGCCCGAACGCCGGCACCATGAACGCGCCGTACACCGCGAAGAACCCGTACTTCCCGAAGCTCGACGAGCCGTTCCACATGGCGTGCATGCCCATCGCGAGCAGCAGTCCGCCCAGGGGCAGCAGGACGCGGCGCAGCCGCCGGTGCTCGGCGGACAGTGCCGCGATGCCGAAGCCGATGCCGGTGAACACGGTGAACAGCGGGTGCGCGAAGGGCGCCATCACGACCCGGACGAAGAAGGTCGCGGCGGTGACTGAGGCCAGTCCGTGCTCGCCGCTGAGCTGGTCCGTGCCGAAGGCGTTGCCGAGGTAGAGGATGTTCTCGGTGAAGGCGAAGCCGGTCGCCGTGACCCCGGCGATGACCACGCCGTCGACGATCCCGGTGAAGTGCCGTCTGCGGAAGAGGAAGACCAGCAGGACGGCCGTGGCCTTCGCGGACTCCTCGACGATCGGGGCTATGACCGTCGCGCCGAGCGTGTCCGCGCTCGACGGGTCGGCGGTCGCGGTGGCTATCCACCGGGTCGCGAAGCTGTTGGCGACGATCGCTATCAGCGCCGCCGCGCACGCGCCCCAGGCGAAGGCGAAGAGCAGGTTCCGCCAGGGGCCGGGCTCGACCCGGTCCAGCCAGCGGAACGCGGCGAGAAGGAGCGGGACGGGCAGCACGGCGAGGCCGAGACCCACCAGGAAACCCTCGGTACCCGTCTGCTGGCGCACCAGGGCCAGGATCACGAGACCGGAGAGCGCGAGCAGGGCGGCCGGCGCGCCGTAACGCACTCTCCCCCAGGCTGTCGGCCGCGCTCGGGCAGCGAGGTACCCCCATCGCTGCCACCAGTGCGGGAGCCGCGGCGCACCGGCGGTCGGCGCGTCGCCGGGAGCGCCGGGGTGCGTGGGGTACGCGGGGAAGGTGGCCACGGCATTGACCCTAACGAGGCAGGGGCGGTCCCCGCGACGGTGCCGGAGGCGGTCCGCGGGAGTGTCAGTCGCCCGACGTGTGCTGCTCCCGGTGCCGTACGCGCCGGAAGAGCAGGTCGTTCACCACATGACCCTTCTCCAGCCCCTGGCCCTCGAAACGGGTCAGCGGCCGGAAGCCCGGACGAGGCGCGAAACCGCCGTCCGGCGCGGTGTTCTCGAAGTCCGGATGTGCGGTCAGCACCTCCAGCATCTGTTCGGCGTACGGCTCCCAGTCGGTCGCGCAGTGCACCAGCGCGCCCGGCGCGAGGCGGGTCGCGACGAGGTCCAGGAACTCCGGCTGGATCAGCCGGCGCTTGTGGTGGCGCTTCTTGGGCCACGGATCGGGGAAGTACACGCGCAGGCCGCTCAGCGAGTCCGGCGGGAGCATCTCGCGGAGCAGGATGATCGCGTCGCCGTTGCCGACCCGGATGTTGGACAGTCCGTTCTGGTCCGCGAGGTTCAGCAGGTTGCCCTGGCCGGGGGTGTGCACGTCGACGGCCAGGATGCCCGTCCCCGGGTCCTCGGTGGCCATCCGCGCCGTGGCCTCGCCCATGCCGAATCCGATTTCGAGGACGACGGGAAGGTCGGCACCGAAGAGTTCGGCCAGGTCGATGATCCGCTGCCCGTCGATGTCGAGGCCCCACTTGGGCCACAGCCGCTGCAGGGCGTCCGCCTGCCCGGCCGTCACCCGGCTCCGGCGCGGCTGGAAACTCCGGATCCGCCGCTCGAAGTGCGACCCGGCGGGATCGGCCTTCGGCCCGTCGGGGAAGCGGGGCTCTCCCTTGGCACGGGGGCGCTCCCGCTGGGTGTCGCCGGTGGGGTGGGGCTCTTCGGGGGAGCTGCTCAGGAACTCAGACACAATGCGTCGATTTTACGACCAGGTCCGGCACACACCGTCCGCTGCCCGCCGGGGGCTGCCGCCTTCCGACCCCCGCATCGGCCTGGGCGGCCTCGTCCTCAAGCGCCGGACGGGCTGGATATGCGGGCCTGCGCTGGAGGTGCGAGCCCCGTGCTGTTGGGTCGTCCTCGAAGGCCGGCGCCCGGGGTCATGCATTTCAGCCCGTCCGGCGTTTGAGGACGCCCTTCGGGCGATGGGGGTCCAGGGGGCGGAGCCCCCTGGCGGGGTCTGGGGCGGAGCCCCCAGGTGGAGGATGGGTCGGGTAGCGGCGGCGGGGGCGAAAATCCTCAGGTCGCCGCCAGCGAGGCCAGCGCCCTGCGCGCAACCTCTCTCCCGATCGGCAGAGCCGCCGTCGCGGCAGGCGACGGCGCGTTCAGCACATGCACCGTCCGCACCCCCTCCTCGATCAGGAAGTCGTCCACCAGCGTCCCGTCCCGCAGCACCGCCTGCGCCCGCACCCCCGCCTCCGCAGGCACCAGATCGTCCACCGTCACCGCCGGCAGCAGCCGCTGCACGGCTCCGGTGAACGCCTTCCTGGACACCGACCGCCGCAGCTCCCCCGCCCCGTACCACCAGTGCCGCCGGGCCATCCGCCACGACCCGGGCCAGGCCAGGGTCGTGCCCACCTCGCGGGGACGGATCACCCCCCATCCGTACCCCTCCCGGGCGAGCGCCGGCACCGCGTTGGGCCCGATGTGGACGTCTCCGTCGATCCCCCGGGTGAGATGCACCCCGAGGAAGGGGAAGGCGGGGTCCGGCACGGGATACACGAGCCCCCGCACCAGCTCGGGCCGCGCCAACGAGTAGTACTCGCCGCGGAACGGCACGATCCGCATCCCGGGCTCGTCCCCCGCGAGCCGCGCGACCTCGTCGCACTGGAGCCCCGCGCAGTTGACCAGCACCCGCGCACGGACGATCGCGCCGTCACCGGTGCGGACGGCGACCCCGAGGGCGTCCCGCCGGTCGATGCGGACGACCTCGGCCCCGTAGCGGATCTCCGCGCCGGAGGCCTCCGCGAGCTGCCGGGCGACCGCCACGTAGTCGCAGATCCCCGTCGTGCCGACATGGATCGCGGCGAGCCCGCGCACCTCCGGCTCGTACTCCGCGAGCTGGGCGGTGCCGAGCTCGCGGACCGGAATCCCGTTCTCCCGGCCCCGCTGGACGAGTGCGTGCAGGCGGGGCAGCTCGGCCTTCTCCGTGGCGACGATCAGCTTGCCGGTGACGGCGTGCGCGATGCCGTACTCCGCGCAGAACTTGACCATCTCGGCGGCGCCGCGCACCGCGTACCGCGCCTTCAGCGAGCCCGGCCGGTAGTAGATCCCGCTGTGGATCACCCCGCTGTTGTGCCCCGTCTGGTGCCGGGCGGCGCCGGACTCCTTCTCCAGCACGGTCACCCGTGTGCCCGGCGCGGCGCGCGAGATCGCGTACGCCGTCGACAGGCCGACGATCCCGCCGCCGATCACCAGCACATCGCAGTCGTGAACGATCCGCACCTGCTCCACCTCCCGGCTTCGATAGTGCACTGCGCCACTGACAATGCCCTCAAACCCGGAAAGCGCCGCGAAGATCGCACAGATGGACGAGCGGACGCCGCGCGTGCGGGGGACGGGGCGAGCCCGTGTCCCGCGGGGGCTCATCCCGCCCCGCACACCCCGTCCCCGCACACCGGAGTGGATCCGATCCCGGCCGTGTCCGGCCGTCCGGTCCCTTCCCGCCGGGTGACGCGGGAAGGACCACCAGGCCGGACGCGGCCGTCGGACACGGTCACCGGGTACGGCTGTCGGACACGGTCACCGGGCACGGCCGTCGGACACGGTCTACGCGGGAGCCATCAGCAGCGGTCGTGCGCGCTCCCGGAGTTCCGCCACGCGCGGTTCGTCGCCGTACGGCTCCAGCCGGTGGAGCAGGTCCTTCACGTACTCGGTGGTGCGCGCGGAGGAGATGCGCCCGGCGACCTCCACCGCCCGTACGCCCTGCTCGCACGCCGCGTCCAGATTGCCCGACTCGAGCTCGGCGACCGCCGACACCACCAGGCGCAGACCGTGGGAGCGGACGAACTCCTCCGTCGGCTTCGACAGTGCCTGCTCGGTGAAGCGGCGGACCTGGCGCGGCGCCTTGAGATCGCGGTAGCACTCCGCCGCGTCGGCGGCGAACCGGTCGTACGAGTAGAAGCCGAGCCAGGACGGATCGTTGTCGCCGTCCCGGGCCCGCTCCAGCCAGCCCTCGGCGGCCCGCAGGGCACCGCCGGCCGCGTGGGCGTCACCCGCGCGCGCGTGGGCGCGTGCCTCGACGAGGCGGAAGAAACTCATCGTGCGGGCCGTGGCCAGGCCGCGGTTGCGTTCCAGGGCGGCCTGGGCGAGGTCGACGCCCTCGTCGCCGAAGCCCCGGTAGGTCGCCTGGAGGGACATGGAGGCGAGCACGTAGCCCCCGAGGGGGACGTCCGCCGCGGCTCTGGCCAGCCGCAGCGCCTGGATGTAGTAGCGCTGCGCCGCCTCCTGCTGGCCGGTGTCGAAGGCCATCCAGCCGGCGAGGCGGGTGAGTTCGGCGGACGCCCCGAAGAGGGCCCTGCCGACCTCGTCCGAGTACGAGCCGAGCAGCAGCGGAGCCGCCTCGACGCGCAGACACTCCGGCACCATCGACGAACGCCAGTCGCCGCCCCCGTACTTGGAGTCCCAGCGCCTGGCGTCCTCGGCTGCCTCGCGGAGCTTCTGCACGTCGCTGTGGCCGACTTTCAGTGGCGCTCCGGAGCCCTCGGCAGGGTTCGCGTCCCGCGCCACCGAACTGTCGGCCGGGGTTATCAGCCAGCGTGAGGCGGGGGTCGCGTAGGCGCTCACCGCGAAGGAACCGGCCAGTGACTGCCAGATGCCGCCGCTGCCGGCCCGGCGCCCGGCGAGATCGAGACGGTACAGATCGGTGGCCGACCGCACCGCCTGCCCGACGTCACGGGGGAAGGCGAGGCCCACTTCGGGCGCGGGATCCGCGTCCGCCAGACCGATCTCGTGGAGCGGCACCGGGCGGCCGAGCTTCTGTCCGATGGCGGCCGCGATGAGGTGTGGAGCCGCGCCTTGCGGCACCATTCCCTTCGACACCCAGCGCGCCACGGACGTCTTGTCGTAGCGAAGAGTCAACCCGCGTTGAGCGCCAAGATCGTTGACGCGCCGCGCGAGTCCTGCGTTGCTGATTCCCGCGAGGGCGAGAACGGCGCCGAGTTTTTCGTTCGGCCCGCGTTGCTCCCTGGACATGCGCCACCCCTCGACACAGACGGCTGCCGCGCTGGCATAACCATGCGGCATTCGTAAACCCAGCGTAGTTCGCCGCATCCCATGCGTTAAGGGGCGTTGTTCCCAATGGCGGGATTGTGGTCCGTACGGAAGTACGGACGGTTGCGGCGTGCTCCTGTTGTGTGGCTGTGCGCCCGCCCGTGCGCTCTTCTCCGGCCATCGGGGGAGCGCTTCCATGGAGGGTGCGTGGGTCGGCCCGCTGTACTGGATCCAGTGGGCTGGGGGACACCGCCGCCTCCATCCCCGCGGGCGGCGGACCGGTCCGGGAGGCGAACCCCGCCTCCCGGACCGTGCGTCGGTCCAGTGGTGCGCAGGGCCTGTACGGAGCGTGTGCAACGCTGTCCGGCCGTGGCCGATTTGGCCGAAAATCGACGGTGCTTCTCGCGGGTGATTACCGCTCCTACCACGCGACTTGAGGGCGCGCAGGGTGTCCGAGGGGAGCGTATCGGGGGCGCATTCGCGTCGCAGATCGACCCCCGCCCTCGGCGGTCCGTTCGCCCGTCTCCCCTGACTGCCCTCCCCCCGGCGGGCGTTCGCAGTCGTGTCGGATCGGCTTTGCAGTCGCTCCCCAGCGGCGCGCGCGCGTTCGCGGGGGCGCATTCCAGGGGGCGCAAGCCGTCGCAGGAACCCTCCCGCACGCACTCTTCGTGGCAGCATGGTGCCGAGTTCGTACGGTGCACTGGTTGTCCACAGTCCGTGGAGGCGTCGATGCGGTGGTTGGTGGGGTGGAGCAGTGCCGCCGCCAGGGCGCCCGAGATCGGTTCGGCCGGCGCCACCGGCAACGACGGCGAGACCGTGCACCCGGTGGGCTCCCAACTCCTGTGGGGCGACCCCGATCCGCTCTGGGCGGTCGGCGACTGGCGCCCCGACGAGGTGCGCGTCGTGAAGGCCGACGCACAGAACCGGATCGCGGTCCTCGGGACCTGTGGCGCGAGCGACGAGGAGATCCGGGTCGGACTCTTCGCGGCGCGCGGCGGCGCACTGCGGCATCTCACCGCGTGGTCCGGCAGTTACACCGCCGTCGTCCAGGTCGGCCGCCGCGTCACCGTCGCGGGTGATCTCGCCGGCATCCGGCCCGTCTTCTACACCCCTTGGGCCGGCGGCACCGCGTACGCGACCGCCGCGCTGCCGCTCGCCGACCTCATCGAGGCCAACCTCGACTTCGGACATCTGGCGGCCCTGCTCGCCGCCCCCGACGTACCGGCCGCGGTCCACGACTCGACGCCCTACGAAGGGGTGCGGCGGATTCCGCCGGGACACGCGCTGATCCTGCGCACCGGCGCCCGGGAGATCGCCGGCTACGAACCCGTCGCCTCGCTCGCCGTCGCCGCGCCCTCGGCCGACCCCGACCGCGCGATGGACGGCGTCCGGGACGCCCTCGTGGAGGCGGTGCGCGCACGTCTCGCCGCGCCCCGGCACGTTCCCGGCACGGACATCGACCCCGGGCCCGTCCCCGGAATGGGACCCGCGGAACGGCGCGCCGCGCGAGGCATGCCCGTGCCCGGGATCGGGGCCGACCTCTCGGGAGGGCCCGCCTCCGGGACGCTGGCCCTGCTCGCCGCGGGGCTTCCGGGGGCGCCCGGGACCGTACTGGGGCACGGCACGGGGGCCGGGGAGCGGCTGCTCGCGGTCACGTTCAACGACCTCGCCGTGCGCGGGCGGGAGGCCGAGCTGGAACGGGCCGGGACCCTGGCCGCCAATCCCCGGCTGCACCATGTGGTGGTCACCGGGGCCGAGGAGACCCTTCCGTACGCCGACCTGGACGGTCCGCTGACCGACGAACCCGGACCGTCCCTGGTGGCCGCGGCGCGGCACCGGGCGCGGCTCGCCTCCGGCAGCGCGGACCATTTCACGGGGTACGGGGCGCGGCAGGTGCTCGACGCCCATCCGGCGCGGCTGGCCGACCTGCTGATGGACCGCAAGAGACGTCATCTGGTGCGACCCGTCGCCGCGTTGGCGAAGGCCGACGGGTCGGTGATGGTTCCCGCGCGCGTGTACGGCGCGGCACGCAGACTGGCCCGCACGCCGTACCGGACCGGTGTCGACGTCCTCGCCGACCGGCTGCTGCACCGGCGGTTCGAGGAACCGGGCGGGGCCGTGGGGGCGTCGCTCGCCGCGCTCACCTGGGCCAGGCCCGGCCCGGCGGCGCGTTGGCTGACCGGCGAGGCGTTGGCTGAAGTATCGGTTCGCCTGCAGGGAACCACAGGTCGGCCCGGGGTCGGGCCCGGACAGCGGCCCGGTGACTTCCGCGCCCGTGCGGCACTCGCTCGTCACGCCGGCGATCTCCGTGTCCTGGAGCAGGCCGCCGAGATCCGATTCCAGCGGCTGCACATGCCGTTCCTGGACAACCAGGTCGTCCGCGCCTGCCGCGTCCTTCCGGAGGCACTGCGGGTCCAGCCCGGGGCGCGGGCGGAGATTCTGCGTTCGGTGCTGGAGGGGGCCGGGGTGGCCGAACTGCCGCCCGGGTGGGGGGCGCCTTCGCACGCGTCCTCGGCGGCGGCCGCGCGGACGGGGCTGCGCGTGGCCGCGGACTCCCTGATCGCGCTGTTCGACACGCCGTTGCTTGCGCAGGCGGGGCTGGTGGAGGCGCGGGTCGTGCGCAAGGCCCTGCGGGCGGCTGCCGCGGGGGAGCCGCTGCCGCTGGACGGGCTCGCGGATCTGGTCTCCCTGGAGCTGTGGCTGCGGCGGTTGCTGGCGCGGCGGGGGACGTGCTGGACGGGGACGCCCGCGCGACAGCGGGCGGTGCCTGCGGGGATCGTGCCGCAGGGGCGGGCGTTGGGGGCGGGAGCGGGGGGCGGGGGTAGAGGGTAGGCGGGCGCTGCTGGTCGGGTGCCGGTGCCGGCGCTGGTCGGTGGGTGGGTCGGGGCCGTGCCGGTGTGTCGAGGCCGTCGCCGCTGGATCAGGCCTGGGACGGGTGTGCGAGCCGCTGCTCGATCCGAACGTAAGCGACGGCCTTGCGACACACCGGCACGGCCCCTCGCGTGGCACGGCGGGTACAGGGGTGCGGTGTGGTTTTTCAGCCCGTCCGGCGTTTGAGGACGAGCCCTTCGGGCGAGCGGGGGTCCAGGGGGCGGTAGCCCCTTGGCGGGGGTCTGGGGGCGGAGCCCTCAGGTACGGGATGGGTCGGGTAGGGGCGGCGGGGGCGAGGGAAGGTTTTCGGGGGGCCGACGGAGGCGCGACGCCCGGGCGGGGGGAAAGCCGCGGCCCCCCACACCGGCACCGGTGAGAATGGGGTCGTGCGGTACAGGATCCTGGGCGTGGCCCAGGCAACGGACGAACGGGGAACACCGACCACGGTGGGCGGCCCCCGCGTCCGCGCGCTGCTCGCCGCCCTGGCCCGACGCCCCGACCGCACCACGCCCCCGGAAACCCTGATCGACGAGGTGTGGGCGGACGAACCCCCACTGGACGCGCCGGCGGCACTGCAGGCCCTGGTCGGCCGCCTGCGCCGCACCCTCGGCAGGGACGCGGTCGTCTCGGAGGCGGGCGGCTACCGCCTCCGCGCGGCCAGGGACGACGTGGACCTGTTCGTCTTCGAGCGCCTGGTCCGCGAGGGCACGGCGGCGCTCGAACACGGCGACGCCCCCACCGCCGCCCGCAGCCTGCGCGAGGCGCTCGCCCTGTGGCGCGGCCCGGCCCTCGCGGACCTCCCCGACCGCAGCGCCGCGACCCGCCCGGACGCACTCCGCCTGGAGGCCACGCGCACCCGCATCGAGGCGGACCTGCGACTGGGCCGCGCCCCCGACGTCGTACCGGAGCTGAAGGAGCTGACGACCGCCCACCCGTACGACGAGGCCCTGCGTGCCCTGCTCCTCCGGGCCCTGCGCGACACGGGCCGCGGCGCGGACGCGCTGGCCGCGTACGAGGAGGTGCGCCGTGCCCTGCTGGACGGGCTGGGCACCGACCCGGGGCCGGAACTGCGCGCCCTGCACGCCGAGTTGCTCGCCCGGGAGACCGGGCCGACGCCGATGCCCTCCAGGCCGGAGCGGAACGGCAACCTTCGCCCCCGTCTGGACTCGTTCGTCGGGAGGGAAGCCGACCTCGATGCCATCCGTTCCGATCTGCGGCGGGCGCGTCTGGTCACGCTGACCGGACCGGGCGGTTCGGGGAAGACCCGCCTCGCCGAGGAAGCCGCCGCCGGGCTCCCGCAGGCGTGGCTGGTCGAGCTGGCCCCGCTCGACCGTCCCGAGGCGGTCCCCGGCGCCGTGGTCAGCGCCCTCGGTCTGCGCGAGACCGCGCTGATCAGCAACGAGACGGTGGTCGCCCAGGACGACCCGCTCGCCCTGCTCGTCGAGTACTGCGCCGCGCGCGACCCGCTCCTGGTTCTCGACAACTGCGAACATGTCATCGGCGCCGCGGCCGAGCTCGCCGAGACCCTGCTCACGCACTGCCCGGGGCTCACGATCCTCGCCACCAGCCGTGAACCCCTCGGCGTACCGGGTGAGTTGGTGCGTCCGGTCGAACCCCTGCCACCGGATCCCGCGCGGCGTCTGTTCATGCAGCGCGCGGCGGCCGTGCGTCCCGGCGCCGACGCCGCCCTGCGCGACTTCGAAGCGGTGGACGAGATCTGCCGGCGACTCGACGGCCTGCCCCTGGCCATCGAGCTGGCCGCCGCGCGCCTACGTCTACTGACACCACGTCAGATCGCCGACCGGCTCGACGACCGCTTCCGGCTCCTCACCTCCGGCAGCCGCACCGTGCTGCCCCGCCAGCAGACCCTGCGCGCCGTCGTCGACTGGTCCTGGGACCTGCTCGACGAGCGGGAGCGGACCGTGCTGCGCGAGGCGTCCGTCTTCGCCGGCGGCTGGGACCTCGCCGCCGCCGAGGCCGTGTGCACCGGCCCCGCCGCCCACCTCGTCGGCGCGCTCGTCGACAAGTCCCTCGTCGTCGCGACCCCTTACGACACGGACCCCGACGTGAGCGGCGCCGACGGCGCGCGTGGCGGTGGGGGCATGCGGTACCGGATGCTGGAGACCATTCACGAGTACGCGGCCGAGCGCGCCGCCGAGGTTCCCGACCTGCGTGCCGAGGCCGAGCGCCGCCACCGTGCGTGGGCGCGACGGCTCGCCGAACAGGCCGAGCCGCTGCTGCGCTCCGCCGCCCAACTGCCCTGGATCCGCCGCCTGGAGACCGAGCTCGACAACATCCGGGCGGCCCTCCACCGTTCGGTCGTCGCCGGCGCCGAGGAGGAGGCGGCCTCGCTCGTCCTCGCCATGGGATGGTTCTGGTGGCTGCGCAACTTCCGCCGCGAGGGCACGGAGTGGACGGACCGCGTCCTGCGTCTGGGCGTGGCACTCGACGCGACCGGATCCGCGCACGGCGGGCCCACGGCGCCCGGCGCCGACGGGTGCGCCGGACTCGTCGAGCTCGAGCGCTTCGACCCGCTGGAAGCCTTCCTCGACGCCCCGGACGGCGAGGAGTCCCATCCGCTGCACCGCCTGCGGATGCGGATACGGATGCTGCACCTGTTCATGCGGGTCGAGACGGAGACGCTGGACGAACAGGACCATCCCCGTATCCGCGAATATGTCGAACGGGTGCGGGACGCCTTCGAGAAGGGCGGCCCGGACGCGGCGAGCATGCCGGGCATCGTGTGGCCGATGGCCGCCTTCTTCCTGAGCGGCTCGTACGACGTGCGTCCGGCCATGAACAAGGCGGTCGCCAACTGCCGTGCGTACGGGGACGACTGGGCGATCGGCGTCACCCTGATGTTCCGTACGCACATGGTCGTCGACGCCCCGGGCGGTATGCCCGGGGTGGACGACGACCTCGCCGAACTGCGCGTGCTCAGCCGGCGGGTGGGCGACCGCTGGATGCGCGCCCAGGTGTGCAGCGCCGCCGCCGAGGCGGCCATGGCGCGCGGTCTCCACGACGAGGCGAAGGCCGAGTACGAGGAGGCGCTGCGGCTCGCCTTCGAGGTCGGCGCGCACGCCGAGACACCGTTCCTGCTGGCGCGGCTGGCCGAGCTCGCCTACCGCGCGGGCGAGCGGGCGCGGATGCTGGCCGCCCTGGAAGAGGCGGACGCGGCGGCCGAGCGGTACGGGGTGATGGACTCCCGCGCCTTCGTCCGGCTGCTGCGCGCGCAGCTGGCCCTGGACGACGGCGAGATCGCCCTCGCGCGCGACATGTGGGGGAAGGCCGGCGAGATGAGTCTGCGGGGCACCCCTCCGCCGCAGTTCATGGCGGCGCTGAACTGGGTCGAGGCGCTCATCACGGCCGCCGAGTCCGGTCCGGAGCGCGGACTGCGGAAGATGGCCGACGCCCTGGGGGCAGCCGTGGCGGGGCGGTGCGCCGATGTGGTGACGGCAAGCCTCGTCGAGAGCGCGGCGGGCCTGCTGTCCGGGCTCGGCGACCATCCTCGCGCGACCCGTCTGCTCGCCGTGGGGACACGGTGGCGGGGTGGTCACCCCCGTCCCGTGCTGGAGCGCACCGCCGCCGAGCGTGGTGAGGCCGCCGCCCGTACGGCCCTCGGCCCCCACCGTTACGCGTCGGAGCAGGCCAGGGGAGCGGACTTCACCGCGGACGAGGCCCTGCGTGACCTCGCGGAGGCGGTGAAGGAGCACCCCGCCGACAGTTCTTAGCCGCCGGGGCCGCCGGGGCCGCCGGAGCCGGCGGTGGCCGGTGCGGCTCCGGTGCGGCTCCTCGTGCGGCGGGGCTCACTGGCACTCGAACTTCGATTCCGCCCAGTCCGCCAGCGCCACCGACTCGAACGGCGTGCGCGGTTCGACGACGAGCCGGATCGTCCTCCGGCCCGTGAGATTCACCCGGACGGGGATCGTGCGGTCGCCGCCCTCGACCAGCGGCGACCGCCACAGGCGCGCTCCGTCGGCGTAGACGGAGAAGCTGACCCGGCCCAGGCCCAACGTCAGGTCGTCGACGCCGACCCGAGCCTCGTACGCCGAGCAGCTGCGGTTGAGGTCGATGGTGACGGACGACGTGCCGTGGACGGTCACTCCGTGCGCGTACCGCTGGTCCGCGATCGACATTCCCCACCGCTGCCAGACCCAACTGCTCTGGCCGAGCCGCATCTCGGGCCCGGTGTGGTCGCCGGTGATGCCGTAGCGCAGCTCGTTCCACTGGTAGACGACCGGTGCGGGCGTCGGCGTCGGACTGGGTGCCGGGTCCGGGGGCAGCGGCGCGGGCGGAGTGGGGCCGGTCGTGGGTTCCGGCTTCGCCTTCGTGGGGGCCGGGGACGGCTCGGGCGCGGGTTTCGGGGTGGGCTTCGGCGCGGCGGGGGTGCGGGCGGGCGGGGTGACCGCCACCGGCTGCCGCGGCGCGGGCCTCTTCGACGGCGGGAGCGTCGGTGTCCGGGGCGGTGCTTCGACGGCGGGCGAGGCGGCGGGCCTGGCCTCGGGTTTCCTGGCGGTGCTCTCGTTGCCCGCCAGGGCGAGTGCGACCGCCGCGGCGGCGACCGCGACGACGCCCGCCGCGATCCCGGCCTTGACCGGTGCCCCGAGCCCCTCGGAGACCGCCGCGCCGCCACCCGCGCCCGCTCCGCCGGAGCCGCCTGCCGCGGCGGCCGCTCCCGCCGCGCCCGCCCCGGCTCCACCGGCGATGAGCGCGACGGCCTTCGCGTACCCGGCGGCACCGAACCAGCCGATGACCGCGACCGGCACGACGGCGGGGATACCGCTGGCGACCTCCTTGATCTGGCCCGCGGCCAGCCGGCACTTGGCGCACTCCTCCAGGTGCTTGCGCAGTCCACGCTCGGCCCGGGTGCGCAGCCCGCCGCGGGCGTAGGCGCCGAGCCGGTCGGCGTAGCGCGCGCACTCCTCGTCCCTGGTGAGGGTGGCGCTCACATGCGCCTGGAGGTAGGCCTGCTTGAGGCCTTCGCGGGCACGACTGGCGAGGACACGGGTGCCGTTGGCGTCCAGCCCGAAGAGTGTGGCGACCTCGCTCGGCGACTCGTCCTCGACCTCCGTGTGCCACAGCACGGCCTGCCAGCGCTCCGGCAGCGAGCGGAACGCCCGCATGGCCATCGACTGCTCGGCCTCGTGCATCGCGCGCGCGTCCGCGCCGAGGTCGAGCGTGTCGTCGTCGGAGACCTCGGCACCGCGCACGGCCTGCGCGGCGAACACCGCGAAGTCGTCGACCAGTTGCTCCCGCTTCGCAGACTTCGTCCAGTTCGCGGCGACGCGGCGGACCGTCGTCAGCAGATACGCGCGTACGGCGTGCTCGGGGCCGTGGCCGCCGCGCACCGCCTGGAGCATGCGGGCGAACACCTCGGCGGTCAGGTCGTCCGCGGTGTGCGCGTCCCGGCAGCAGGTACGGGCGTAGCGGCGGACGGCCTCCGCGTGACGGCGGTACAGCGCCTCGTACGCCGTGTCGTCACCCGAGCGCATGCGCGCGATCAGATCCGCGTCGGACGGCGGCAGTTCGACCGGGGGCGGCAGGACACCGCTGACGTCCCGCGGATCGAACCGGTCGCGCTGCGCCGGGACGCTGGGATCGCCGGGGGTGCCGTGGGCGGTGCCGGAGGGGCCCGGGAGGTTCGGGGCGCCGGAGGGGCCAGGGATGCCGGAGGGCCTCGGCGCGCCGGAGGAACCCAGGTCCTCCGCCGGGGGCCCGCCCTGACTGGGAACCTGCTGCGAGGGCAGACCGCCCGCCTCCGCGCCGCCGTCACCGAGTGACTCGTCCCGCCCGTCAACGCTCATCGCGGAAAGCCCCCGCCTGCACACTCGGACCCGAATACCGGGACAGAGTGCCACATGCCGCAGGGGCGGGACCGCGCCGCACGGGCCAACCACTCGTCCGGGGGGTTTTGCCGCACGACAGCTCTAGCGGTCACCCGATTGGGGAATAGTCAATAAATGCTTCCAGCACGGAAGTTGCCGCTATGGCCGTTATGCCGTGATCTGCCCGGCACCACCCCTGGAGACCGCAGCGCCCGTGCCCCCCGACGAGGCGGGCGGCACGGGCGGCGTGGTGGTGCGGGTGTCACGGATGGTGCGGGTGTCACGGATGGTGCCGGTGTCACGGATGGTGCCGGTGGCACGGATGTGCGGGTGGTGCGGGTGTCACGGATGGTGCCGGTGGCACGGATGTGCGGGTGGTGCGAGCGCCGCTCGTGGCGCGGATGTACGGCGTGCGTGTACGGCACGCGTGCCGGAGCACCCGCGCGCGGTGGTCCACCGCCGCGGGAAGATCCCGCTGCCGGAACGGTCGGTCCTGGCGGACCGGCCCGAGGGCGCTCACGCCGGACGCGAGCGCAGCCCCTCCAGCAGGATGTCGAGCAACCGGGCCGAGGCCGCGGCCTGCTGGGCGGCGTCCGGCAGCGAGGGCGCCGCCGTGGCGATCACCAGCAGGACGTCCGCCACGGTCACGTCCGTGCGCAGCTCGCCCGCCGCACGCGCCCGGTCCACCAGCCGGCCCACCACGTCGAGCAGCGCGGCCGCCCCGGCGTCGTCGACCACGTTCTCGGGTACCGGCCGCTGCTCCACGAGCCTGAGCTCCGCGCCGAGTTGGGAGCGCTGCTGCGGCACCCGGGCCCCGTCCGCGACGGGCCCGTCCTCCGCGACACCGACCCGCAGGATCTGCGGCGGCAGCAGCCGTCCCGCGCCCGAGGCCACCGACGTCCGCAGGAAGCGCGAGAGCGCCGACCACGGTTCGTCCTCCTGACCGAGCGCCGTGCGTGCCTGGTCGGTGAGCCGGGAGGTCTCCTCCTCGGCTATCCGGCGCACCAGGACGTCCTTGCTCGGGAAGCGCCGGTACACCGTGCCGACACCGACCCGGGCGCGGCGCGCGACGTCCTCCATCGGCGCGCCGTATCCCAGCTCGCCGAAGACCTCGCGCGCCGCGCGCAGTACGTGTTCCAGATTGCGCTGTGCGTCCACGCGCAGCGGCGCCGTCCGTGATCCGTCCGCCGGAACACGGCCGTTGCCGCCCGCTGCCGCGCCGACCGTGCCACCGGATGCGATGGCAGACGCGGAAGACCAATGAGAGTCCTGAATGTGCATAAGCGTTCCCCCGGTAATGACGTCTCCCCCCGGAGACTCCCCGCCATTGGAAGACGGAGCGAGCGGAACAAGCCTGATTCCCGAACCCGCCGCGCGGACTCGTCCAGCACATCCCCCTACACCCCGTCGACACACGAACATAGTTGAGTGGGGGTCAATTCAGAAGGGGCAGGTTCCGCACAGAGCGCCCCCCGATCGGAGTACGGGTCGGATACCTCCCGATTGCGCCCCCTCCGCACCCCCCACCCACTCGCGCTGACCTGCGAATTTCCCTCGTACTCCGGCAAATCGGCCAACCCTCCGCGTTCACGGCAGCCGGTCACACAAATTGTCGAGGCTGTGGACAAACTCCAGAGCTGGGTGCGTCATGGGATGGTGAAGGAACCTGTGCGCATTCTCATCGTCGGCGGCGGCTACGTCGGGATGTACACCGCCCTCCGTCTCCAGCGAAAGTTGAAGCCGGAACTTAAACAGGGTGAGGTCGAGCTCGTCGTCGTCTCGCCCGACCCCTACATGACGTATCAGCCGTTCCTTCCCGAAGCGGCCGCCGGCTCGATCTCCCCGCGCCATGTGGTCGTCCCGCTGCGCCGGGTCCTCGACCGGTGCCGGATCGTGATCGGCGAAGTCCGCTCCATCGACCACGCCCGGCGCACCGCGACACTCAGCACGCTCGCCACCGAGGAAGACGCCGGCACGGAACAGCTCACCTACGACGAACTCGTCCTCGCCCCCGGCTCGATCTCGCGCGCCCTCCCGATCCCCGGTCTCGCCGACTTCGCCATCGGCTTCAAGACCGTCGAGGAGGCCATCGGCCTGCGCAACCACGTCATCGAGCAGATGGACATCGCCTCCTCCACCCGCGACCCCGCGATCCGCGACGCGGCCCTGACCTTCGTCTTCGTAGGAGGCGGGTACGCGGGCGTCGAGGCCCTCGGCGAACTGGAGGACATGGCCCGCTACACCGCGCGCTACTACCACAACATCGAGCCCGCGGACATGAAGTGGATCCTCGTCGAGGCCTCCGACCGCATCCTCCCCGAGGTCGGCGAGGAGATGGGCACGTACACGATCACCCAGCTGCGCCGCCGCAACATCGACGTACGCCTCAAGACCCGCCTCGACTCCTGCGCGGACCGGATCGCCGTCCTCAGTGACGGCGCCCGCTTCCCCACCCGTACGGTCGTGTGGACCGCCGGAGTGAAGCCGCACCCCGTCCTCGCCGCCTCGGACCTGCCGCTGAACGAACGCGGCCGCCTCAAGTGCACCCCCCGGCTCACCGTCGACGGCGCCCCGCACGCGTGGGCCGCGGGAGACGCCGCCGCCGTCCCCGACGTCACCGCCGCGGAGACCGGCAAGGAGACCGCGCCCAACGCCCAGCACGCGGTGCGCCAGGCCGCCGTCCTCGGGGACAACATCGCGCACTCCCTGCGCGGCGAACCGCTCGAGACGTACGCCCACAAATACGTCGGCTCGGTCGCGTCCCTGGGACTGCACAAGGGCGTCGCGCACGTCTACGGCCGCAAGCTGAAGGGCTATCCTGCCTGGTTCATGCACCGCGTCTACCACCTCAGCAGGGTCCCGACCTTCAACCGCAAGGCCCGTGTACTCGCCGAATGGACCTTGGCGGGACTCTTCAAGAGGGAGATCGTGTCGCTCGGATCCCTCGAACACCCCCGAGCGGAGTTCGAACTCGCGGCCGGTGGAAAACATCCACTCGACCCGAAGCTCGACCCGAAGGGGTCGTCCTGACCGGACCCAGGAACTCCACCGATCAGGCAGGCGTCTGACGGATGTCGGTCCGGTCGGCCAGACTGGTCCACGACCTTGGGCGGGCCGCCCGCCCGCTCTCCGCACCCACGAGGCTTCTTCCCAAGCGCCGCACCCCCAGGGGACGCAGAGCCCTCGGCGACCGCGCCGCGGGCCGACCCCGACCGGATCCGGAGCCGACCGGAGACGACCATCACCAGGCAAGGATCACGAGGCAAGGATTCGGTGAATTTCACGCGCTGGAGCGCCCGGCTCCCCGGAACGCAGCGCCGCGCCGCAGCGCGGACCGAGCACATGGCCTCCCCGGACCGGCGAGGTGAAGGGGCCGTGCCCGCGGCCCGCGCCGAGCGGCTGACCGACGACCAGCAGCCCGTCCCCGCTGTCGACGACCTCCCCGTGCGCGAGGTCCTCGACCGCGTCCCGGCCCTCGTCGCCCTCGTGCACGGCCCCCAGCACCGCCTCGCCTACGTCAACGACGCCTACGCGACCGCCTTCGGCGCCCGTCCCGTCGGCGAGCCCGCGGGCGAGGCGCTCCCCGAGCTCGCCGAGACCGGCCTGCTCCCGCTCCTCGACCAGGTCCTGCGCAGCGGCAAGCCGCGGACGGTCAAGTCCCGCAAGGCGCCCGGCGGCCGCTCGTACACCTTCACCTGCACACCCGTCGACGCCACCCCGGACGGCCCCGACGGCGGCGTGCTGATCTTCGCCACCGACGTCACCGACCACGCCGAGGCGGCCGAGCGGCTGCGGGCCAGCGAGCGCCGCCAGCGCGAGACCGCCGTCACCCTCCAGCGCTCCCTGCTCCCCCAGGAGCTGGAGGAGCCCGACGACCTGCGTGTCGCCGCCACCTACCAGCCCGGCGGCACCGAGGCCGCGGTCGGCGGCGACTGGTACGACGTGATCACCCTCGGCGGCGGCCGCACGGCCCTGGTCATCGGCGACGTGATGGGACGAGGGGTGCGCGCCGCCGCCGTCATGGGCCAGCTGCGCACCGCCGTCCGCGCGTACGCCCGTCTCGACCTGCCCCCGCACGAGGTGCTCCAGCTCCTCGACGGCCTGGCCACCGAGATCGACGCCAACCAGATCGCCACCTGCGCGTACGCCGTCCACGACCCCAACGAGGGCCGGCTCGTGTACGCGTCCGCGGGCCACCTCCCGATCCTCGTACGCGACGAGAACGGCACCGTGCTGCGGGCCGACGAACCCACCGGCCCGCCCCTCGGCACCGGAGGCTGGATGCACACGTCGGGCTCGGTCCCCCTGGGACCCGGCTCGACGGCCGTCCTCTACACCGACGGCCTGGTGGAGCGCCGCGACGAGGACCTCGACGAGGGCATCGCCGCTCTGGAGCGCGCCCTCGCCGGCGCCACCGGCACACCCCAGGTCGTCTGCGACCGGCTCGTCCGCTCGGCGGGCGTCACCGCCGACCACGACGACGACGTGGCCGTCCTGGTCCTCCAGCACCCGGCCCGCACGGGCCCCGACGGCGAGCTCTTCCGCAACGCCGCGCTGGAACTGCTGGGCGGGGTGGAAGCCGCCCCCCGCGCGCGGGCCTTCGCCTCCGGCGTCCTGACGAGCTGGCGCTTCCCCCCGGACCTGCACGACCTGGGCGTCCTCGCCACCAGCGAACTCGTCGCCAACTCCCTGCAGCACGGCACCCCGCCGATGCGGCTGCGGCTGCGCCGCACCGACCGCCGCCTGATCATCGAGGTCACCGACGGCGACGACCACCTCCCGCGCCGCCGCCGCGCCGAACCCGCCGACGAGGCCGGCCGGGGCATCGCGATCGTCGCCACGATCGCCTCCGGCTGGGGATCCAGACGCACCCCCGGCGGCGGAAAGGCCGTGTGGTGCGAGTTCGCACTCGCCCGCACCGCCCCCTGAACCGGAACTCCCCTCGCAGGTCCCCCACGGAACGCGGACAGCCGGGCCGTCACCACAGGACGTGGTGACGGCCCGGCTCCGTGCCGTTCGTCAGGCGCTCGCCGCCACCGGCTCCGCCGGCGCCCCGCCCTGAGCGACCACCCGGCTCCTCGCCAGCCACGGCTGGTTCTGCACCGGACTGAGCTGCCGCCCGAGCCGCACCGCCAGGACCGTGATGCCCAGCGAGAACAGCAGGAACGTCACGACGTACGGCCCGTGCAGCGAGGCCCCCATCGGACCGCCCACCGCCGGCCCGATGGCCAGCGCGAGCTGCTTCACCAGGGCGAAGGCGGAGTTGTACTGCCCCGCGAGGCCCGCCGGTGCCAGATCGGCGACCAGCGGCGCGACGGTCGGCGACAGCATCGCCTCGCCGAGCCCGAAGAGCGCGTACGTCGAGACGAACGCGGCCGTCGCCATGGTCCGGCTGCCGTGCCCGAGGCCCGCGTACCCGGCCGCGACCCACGCGACGGCCCAGATGAGCCCCACCGTGGCGATCACCCGGGACCGCTTCCGGCGCTCCACGAGCTTCAGCACGGCGAACTGCGCCACCACGATCATCGCCGTGTTCGCCGCCATCGCCGTCCCGAGCGCGGAGGTGGAGATCCCGGCCGCCTCGACGCCGTACGCGGAAAGCCCCGACTCGAACTGCCCGTAGCAGGCGAAGAACAGCACGAAGCCCAGCACGGACAGCTGCACCATGGCCCGGTTGCCGAGCAGCTGCTTCCAGCTGCCGCCCCTGGCCTGCGGTGCCTCGTCCCGGATCCGAGGCGCGCGCGGCATCCGCACCGTCGCCATGATCACGACGAGCACCAGGAACATCGCCGCCTCGATCCCGAACAGCAGCGTGAACGAACCCGCCCGGGTCGTGTCGACGATGTGGCCGCCGATCAGACCACCGACCCCGAGCCCGAGGTTCTGCAGGAAGAACTGAGTGGCGAAGGCGCGCGAACGGGTGTCCGCGGTGGAACAGTCCACGATCATCGTCGCCAGCGCCGGCTGCATCACGGCCTGCCCGGCACCGAGCGCGGCCGCCGACAGCACCACGGTCGTGGCACTGCTCGCGAGCCCCAGGCTCAGCGCTCCGAGGGCGGCCGTGGCCAGGGCGGTGAGCAGGACCGGCAGCGGACCGCGCCGGACGATGGCGCGCCCGGCGAACGGCAGCACCACGAGCGCGGCCACGGCGAAGACGGCGAGCACGATGCCCGCCGTCATGGAGCCGAGTCCCCGCACCTGCGCCACATAGACATAGAGGAAGGGGACGGTAAAGCCGAGCCCGAACGCTCCGAGTGCGTTGCCTACGTGGATCCGGCGCATCGCTGCGCCCATCGCCCTGGTCACTTTCACCTGCCTTGGTCGCGAAGCACAGGCCTGCACCCCGAAGGGTGCAAGCCTGAAGACTTCGAAGCTAAAGTTAGAAGTTGAACTCTACACCTAGAAGGACTTCAACGCCAAGCGAGCCATGCGATACTTCGGCCATGGCCGACACCCCCGGCGTCAGCGGCGAGCCGACCCTCGAAGAGCAGATCGCCGCCTATCAGCGCGAGTTCCAGGACCTCGACCCCCAGGTCGAGAAGATCGTCTCGGCGCTCGGCCGGCTCAATCGCCGGATGCACGTCGCCTACGGCCGTCAGACCGCCAACCTCGGCATCAGCAACGCCGAGTGGGAGGTCCTCAAGGCCCTCGTGCTCTCCGGTGCCCCCTACCGCATGGGTCCGAGCGACCTGGCGAAGCGGCTGGGGCTGACCCCGGCCGCGATGACCCACCGGATCGACCGCCTGGTCGCGGAAGGGCTCGTCACCAGGGAGCGCGACGAGTCGAACCGGGTGCGGGTCATCGTGGAGCTGACGGGCGAGGGGCGCGAGAAGTGGCTGGAGGCCATGCGCCTGGCCACGGTCTTCGAGGAGGACCTCCTCCAGGACCTCTCCGCCGAGGAGCGCGGTGTCCTGGGCGAGGTCCTGACGCGGCTCCTCCGCCGCGTGGAGCACGCGCAGCCGGACGCCGGCGGTCGACTCACCGACCTCGATTAAAGATCTTGACAGAGGCGGTTGACATACCCCTCGTGGCTCCGTAAGGTTCTTCGAGTTGCCACGGGGCCGTAACGGTTCTCCGGTAGCACCTCCGCCGCGGACGCGGCACCCAAACCACCAGCACGATCTCCCAGCCGGGGCGAATTCGGTGTGCCCGAATTCAATTCGAATGGGCTCGGCGGTCCGATTAGGACCTGCCGGGAGGATCCGCTAAAGTTCGGGACGTCGGAACGGCCCAACAGCCGGGAAGACAAGCCCCTCTGACTGGGAATCAGGCCCGAAAGGATCTGATAGAGTCGGAACCGCCGGAAAGGGAAACGCGAAAGCGGAAACCTGGAAAGCACCGAGGAAATCGGATACGGAAACGGTCTGATAGAGTCGGAAACGCAAGACCGAAGGGAAGCGCCCGGAGGAAAGCCCGAGAGGGTGAGTACAAAGGAAGCGTCCGTTCCTTGAGAACTCAACAGCGTGCCAAAAATCAACGCCAGATATGTTGATACCCCGTCTCCGGCCGACCGGTCGGGGCGAGGTTCCTTTGAAAAAGTCCCGCTCCTTGACTGGGGTGGGCGCACAGCGAGGACGCTGTGAACCGGGAGGATTATTCCTCTTCCTGGTTCCGCTCTCGTGGTGTCGTCCCGATTACGGGAAAACATTCACGGAGAGTTTGATCCTGGCTCAGGACGAACGCTGGCGGCGTGCTTAACACATGCAAGTCGAACGATGAAGCCCTTCGGGGTGGATTAGTGGCGAACGGGTGAGTAACACGTGGGCAATCTGCCCTTCACTCTGGGACAAGCCCTGGAAACGGGGTCTAATACCGGATAATACCTGCCTGGGCATCTGGGTGGGTTGAAAGCTCCGGCGGTGAAGGATGAGCCCGCGGCCTATCAGCTTGTTGGTGAGGTAGTGGCTCACCAAGGCGACGACGGGTAGCCGGCCTGAGAGGGCGACCGGCCACACTGGGACTGAGACACGGCCCAGACTCCTACGGGAGGCAGCAGTGGGGAATATTGCACAATGGGCGAAAGCCTGATGCAGCGACGCCGCGTGAGGGATGACGGCCTTCGGGTTGTAAACCTCTTTCAGCAGGGAAGAAGCGAAAGTGACGGTACCTGCAGAAGAAGCGCCGGCTAACTACGTGCCAGCAGCCGCGGTAATACGTAGGGCGCAAGCGTTGTCCGGAATTATTGGGCGTAAAGAGCTCGTAGGCGGCTTGTCACGTCGGGTGTGAAAGCCCGGGGCTTAACCCCGGGTCTGCATTCGATACGGGCTAGCTAGAGTGTGGTAGGGGAGATCGGAATTCCTGGTGTAGCGGTGAAATGCGCAGATATCAGGAGGAACACCGGTGGCGAAGGCGGATCTCTGGGCCATTACTGACGCTGAGGAGCGAAAGCGTGGGGAGCGAACAGGATTAGATACCCTGGTAGTCCACGCCGTAAACGGTGGGAACTAGGTGTTGGCGACATTCCACGTCGTCGGTGCCGCAGCTAACGCATTAAGTTCCCCGCCTGGGGAGTACGGCCGCAAGGCTAAAACTCAAAGGAATTGACGGGGGCCCGCACAAGCAGCGGAGCATGTGGCTTAATTCGACGCAACGCGAAGAACCTTACCAAGGCTTGACATACACCGGAAAGCATTAGAGATAGTGCCCCCCTTGTGGTCGGTGTACAGGTGGTGCATGGCTGTCGTCAGCTCGTGTCGTGAGATGTTGGGTTAAGTCCCGCAACGAGCGCAACCCTTGTTCTGTGTTGCCAGCATGCCCTTCGGGGTGATGGGGACTCACAGGAGACTGCCGGGGTCAACTCGGAGGAAGGTGGGGACGACGTCAAGTCATCATGCCCCTTATGTCTTGGGCTGCACACGTGCTACAATGGCAGGTACAATGAGCTGCGAAGCCGTGAGGCGGAGCGAATCTCAAAAAGCCTGTCTCAGTTCGGATTGGGGTCTGCAACTCGACCCCATGAAGTCGGAGTTGCTAGTAATCGCAGATCAGCATTGCTGCGGTGAATACGTTCCCGGGCCTTGTACACACCGCCCGTCACGTCACGAAAGTCGGTAACACCCGAAGCCGGTGGCCCAACCCCTTGTGGGAGGGAGCTGTCGAAGGTGGGACTGGCGATTGGGACGAAGTCGTAACAAGGTAGCCGTACCGGAAGGTGCGGCTGGATCACCTCCTTTCTAAGGAGCACTTCTTACCGATCCCTCCGGGGTGAGGTCAGAGGCCACTACGTCGGCAAATGTTCGACGGTGGTTGCTCATGGGTGGAACGTTGATTATTCGGCACTTTCAGTCATCTCGGGCTGCCAGTACTGCTCTTCGGAGCGTGGAAAGCTGATCATGAGTGGCGAGGGTGTCGGGCACGCTGTTGGGTGTCTGAAGGTACGGCCGATTGTTGGCTGCCTTCAGTGCCGGCCCCAGTGAACTTGCCTTCCGGGCAGGGTGATGGGTGGTTGGTCGTTGTTTGAGAACTGCACAGTGGACGCGAGCATCTGTGGCCAAGTTTTTAAGGGCGCACGGTGGATGCCTTGGCACCAGGAACCGATGAAGGACGTGGGAGGCCACGATAGTCCCCGGGGAGTCGTCAACCAGGCTTTGATCCGGGGGTTTCCGAATGGGGAAACCCGGCAGTCGTCATGGGCTGTCACCCTTGCCTGAACACATAGGGCAAGTGGAGGGAACGCGGGGAAGTGAAACATCTCAGTACCCGCAGGAAGAGAAAACAACCGTGATTCCGGGAGTAGTGGCGAGCGAAACTGGATGAGGCCAAACCATATGCGTGTGAGACCCGGCAGGGGTTGCGTATGTGGGGTTGTGGGATTTCTCTTTCACGGTCTGCCGGCCGTGAGACGAGTCAGAAACCGTTGATGTAGGCGAAGGACATGCGAAAGGTCCGGCGTAGAGGGTAAGACCCCCGTAGTCGAAACGTCAACGGCTCGTTTGAGAAACACCCAAGTAGCACGGGGCCCGAGAAATCCCGTGTGAATCTGGCGGGACCACCCGCTAAGCCTAAATATTCCCTGGTGACCGATAGCGGATAGTACCGTGAGGGAATGGTGAAAAGTACCGCGGGAGCGGAGTGAAATAGTACCTGAAACCGTGTGCCTACAAGCCGTGGGAGCGTCGGGCAAGCACTTGTGCTTGCCTCGTGACTGCGTGCCTTTTGAAGAATGAGCCTGCGAGTTTGCGGTGTGTTGCGAGGTTAACCCGTGTGGGGAAGCCGTAGCGAAAGCGAGTCCGAATAGGGCGATTTAGTAGCGCGCTCAAGACCCGAAGCGGAGTGATCTAGCCATGGGCAGGTTGAAGCGGCTGTAAGAGGTCGTGGAGGACCGAACCCACCAGGGTTGAAAACCTGGGGGATGACCTGTGGTTAGGGGTGAAAGGCCAATCAAACTCCGTGATAGCTGGTTCTCCCCGAAATGCATTTAGGTGCAGCGTCGTGTGTTTCTTGCCGGAGGTAGAGCACTGGATAGGCGATGGGCCCTACCGGGTTACTGACCTTAGCCAAACTCCGAATGCCGGTAAGTGAGAGCGCGGCAGTGAGACTGTGGGGGATAAGCTCCATGGTCGAGAGGGAAACAGCCCAGAGCATCGACTAAGGCCCCTAAGCGTACGCTAAGTGGGAAAGGATGTGGAGTCGCACAGACAACCAGGAGGTTGGCTTAGAAGCAGCCACCCTTGAAAGAGTGCGTAATAGCTCACTGGTCTAGTGATTCCGCGCCGACAATGTAGCGGGGCTCAAGCGTACCGCCGAAGTCGTGTCATTGCAGCAATAGGGCCAACGCCTGCTGTGATGGGTAGGGGAGCGTCGTGTGCCGGGTGAAGCCGCGCCGGAAGGCAGTGGTGGACGGTTCACGAGTGAGAATGCAGGCATGAGTAGCGATACACACGTGAGAAACGTGTGCGCCGATTGACTAAGGGTTCCTGGGTCAAGCTGATCTGCCCAGGGTAAGTCGGGACCTAAGGCGAGGCCGACAGGCGTAGTCGATGGATAACCGGTTGATATTCCGGTACCCGCTGTGAAGCGTCAAACATTGAACCAGGCGATGCTAAGTCCGTGAAGCCGCCCTGGAGCCTTCGGGCAAAGGGGAGTGGTGGAGCCGATGGTCCAGACCTGTAGTAGGTGAGTGATGGGGTGACGCAGGAAGGTAGTCCATCCCGGGCGGTGGTTGTCCCGGGGTAAGGGTGTAGGCCGTGTGATAGGTAAATCCGTCGCACATCAAGGCTGAGACCTGATGCCGAGCCGATTGTGGTGAAGTGGATGATCCTATGCTGTCGAGAAAAGCCTCTAGCGAGTTTCATGGCGGCCCGTACCCTAAACCGACTCAGGTGGTCAGGTAGAGAATACCGAGGCGTTCGGGTGAACTATGGTTAAGGAACTCGGCAAAATGCCCCCGTAACTTCGGGAGAAGGGGGGCCATCACTGGTGATCCGATTTACTCGGTGAGCTGGGGGTGGCCGCAGAGACCAGCGAGAAGCGACTGTTTACTAAAAACACAGGTCCGTGCGAAGCCGTAAGGCGATGTATACGGACTGACGCCTGCCCGGTGCTGGAACGTTAAGGGGACCGGTTAGTCAAACTTCGGTTTGGCGAAGCTGAGAACTTAAGCGCCAGTAAACGGCGGTGGTAACTATAACCATCCTAAGGTAGCGAAATTCCTTGTCGGGTAAGTTCCGACCTGCACGAATGGCGTAACGACTTCTCGACTGTCTCAACCATAGGCCCGGTGAAATTGCACTACGAGTAAAGATGCTCGTTTCGCGCAGCAGGACGGAAAGACCCCGGGACCTTTACTACAGTTTGATATTGGTGTTCGGTTCGGCTTGTGTAGGATAGCTGGGAGACTTTGAAGTCATGGCGCCAGCCATGGTGGAGTCGTCGTTGAAATACCAGTCTGGTCGTGCTGGATGTCTAACCTGGGTCCGTGATCCGGATCAGGGACAGTGTCTGATGGGTAGTTTAACTGGGGCGGTTGCCTCCTAAAGAGTAACGGAGGCGCCCAAAGGTTCCCTCAGCCTGGTTGGTAATCAGGTGTTGAGTGTAAGTGCACAAGGGAGCTTGACTGTGAGACCGACGGGTCGAGCAGGGACGAAAGTCGGGACTAGTGATCCGGCGGTGGCTTGTGGAAGCGCCGTCGCTCAACGGATAAAAGGTACCCCGGGGATAACAGGCTGATCTTCCCCAAGAGTCCATATCGACGGGATGGTTTGGCACCTCGATGTCGGCTCGTCGCATCCTGGGGCTGGAGTCGGTCCCAAGGGTTGGGCTGTTCGCCCATTAAAGCGGTACGCGAGCTGGGTTTAGAACGTCGTGAGACAGTTCGGTCCCTATCCGCTGTGCGCGTAGGAATATTGAGAAGGGCTGTCCCTAGTACGAGAGGACCGGGACGGACGAACCTCTGGTGTGCCAGTTGTCCTGCCAAGGGCATGGCTGGTTGGCTACGTTCGGGAGGGATAACCGCTGAAAGCATCTAAGCGGGAAGCCTGCTTCGAGATGAGTATTCCCACCCCCTTTGAGGGGTTAAGGCTCCCAGTAGACGACTGGGTTGATAGGCCGGATCTGGAAGGCGGGTAACCGCTGGAGGTGACCGGTACTAATAGGCCGAGGGCTTGTCCTCAGTTGCTCGCGTCCACTGTGTTGGTTCTGAAACCACGAACAACCGTCGTAGCTTTGCCACGGCTCCGGTTGACAGTTTCATAGTGTTTCGGTGGTCATAGCGTGAGGGAAACGCCCGGTTACATTCCGAACCCGGAAGCTAAGCCTTACAGCGCCGATGGTACTGCAGGGGGGACCCTGTGGGAGAGTAGGACGCCGCCGAACAAATTTTGAGAAGAAGCCCCAACTCTGGGATAGAACCCGCGAGTTGGGGCTTCTTCGCGTTTCCGGTCCGGTGCCGGCTCCCCGATGCCCGTACAGACGTTCAGCCCCCACCCCCGTTCCCGGGAGTGGGGGCTGAACGCGTTGAGGACTGCTCTGGGCGCCGCTACTTCAGGCGGGACGAAGCGACGATCGAGACGATGTGCGCGGGGACGAGCAGCCACACGATGACCGTCACACCCACCGTCGCGACACGCGTCGCCGTCAGATCGCCGAGTGCGAGGTCGACGACCGCGGTCACGAGCAGCAGCAGGGTGCACTCGATGCCGTTGACCAGGCGGTGGAGGCCGACCGCGGAGGTGAGACGTCGTATCCGGGCGAGGCCGCTGGAGCGCGGGACGACGGACTGGTCGGTCGCCTTCTCCATGCCGCTGTCGGAGCGGGCCACGTGCACGAGGTCCGAGGACGACTTCAGGAGCAGGACGCCGATGGCCGCCGCGAGGCCGGCCACCAGGTAGGGGTCCAGGCCGAGTTCGGAGGCGCGGATGCCCATGCCGACCATCACGGCGGCGTCGGCGAGATAGGCACCGAGACGGTCCAGGTAGACGCCGAGCGGGCTGTACTGCCGTCGCCAGCGGGCGACCTCACCGTCCACGCAGTCCAGGAGAAGGTACAGCTGCATGAAGACGACGGAGAGCACGGCACCGCCCAGACCCGGCAGGACCAGGGCGACTCCGGAGAGCACGCCCGCGACGACCATCACGGCCGTGATCTGGTTGGGCGAGAAGCGGGTCCCGAGAGCCAGCCGTGTCACCCGGAGGGAAACGGAACGCATGTAGAGGCGGCCGGCCCAGTGCTCCGCCCTGCTCTCCAGCTTGCCCGGAGGGTGGATGACGTGACGGAGTTCTTCGAGTTGGACCTTGGGCATGCGTCGTTCTCCCTGGCAAACCGGCGACAGTAAGAGTCAATTCCGCGTCGTGGCAACGTCGTCGGGGACGTCGCACAGCACGTCGTACAGGGAAGAGCATGACGGGGGCCTGGACCACGGGCATCGGCAGGGTGGATCTCCGGGGTCGGCAGGGTGGAACTCCGGGGGCGGAAAACCGGATGAGCGCGGAGACGCCCGGGCATTACCGTGGCCGCATGAACCAAGAGATCCGTTCCATACGGGCCGACGATTGGCGTTCGGTGAAGGAGCTCCGGCTCGTCGCGCTGCGGGACCCCGTCGCACATCTCGCCTTCGTGGAGACGTACGAGGAGTCCCTGGCGCGGCCCGACTCGTTCTGGCAGGAACGGGCCGCCGGGGCCGCCGAAGGCGTGCTCGAGCGGCGGCAGTTCGTCGCCGTCGACCCGGACGGGGTGTGGACCGGCTCCGTGGTCGTGCTGGTCGAGAAGGCCGGCGAGCTGGACATTCTCGGGAATGTGAGCGAGCGGGACCAGGGACATCTGGTGGGCGTCTTCGTACGGCCCGAGCACCGGGGAAGCGGTGTGACGGACGCGCTCTTCGATGCCGCGCTCGCGTGGGCCTGGGAGATCGGCCTGGAGCGGGTGCGGCTGTTCGTGCACGAGAAGAACGGGCGCGCCGAGGCCTTCTACCGCCGGACCGGGTTCGCGCCGACCGGCGGGAGCACGCCGTCCGTGGGGGACAAGGGAGCACGGGATCTGGAGTTCGTGATCACACGGTCCTAGGGGGGTGCTGGGTGGATCACGCGGTGGTGGCCCTCGACGGACGGCTGACCCCTGTTGTCAGAGCGGGAGTTCGTACTGCGGCCAGCGGGACCTGCCCTGTTCCCGGGAGCGGAGCAGGACCAGGGTCGGCAGGCCCAGGCCCGCTCCGGCGGTCAGCAGGTCGGGGAGCTGAGGGAGCGGGGCGACGGCGGCCACGTCGTCCAGGACGAGCGCAAGTGGTGGGTCGAGGCGACCGGAGGATGACCGTTCGGCCATGCGGCGGCCGCGCTCGACCACGCTTGAGGCGAGGGCCGTCAGGAGCGGCATGGCGCCGGGATTCGCCCTGGGATCCTCGATGGGTTCACCGACCACATAAAGCGTGCCCCCTTCGTTCACGAAGGAATCCAGCGCGAGGGCGTCACTTCGGTTCGGCGTGCAGGATTCGCGGATGTTGACCGTGAACAGGGAGGACAGGGCGCGGGCCGTCAACTCCTGCGCTATGTCACGGCGTTCGGGGTGCGAGGTGAGCGCGGCCTCGAGTTCGCCCGCCGCGCCGGAAGCGGCCTTGGGGTTCGTGCGCAGGGCTCGTACCGCGTCCTGGACCTGGGATCCCTGGGCCCAGCGGTGGACGTGCCGGAAGGCCTTGCCCTCCACGGCGGCGGCGTGCAGATAGCTCCGCAGGAGCGTTTCGGCGACGTCGGCCATGGCGTGGTCGACCTTGGCGGTGGGGCGCACGGGGGCCAGCAGCGCCGCGGCTCTGGCCGCCGCCGTGGCCCTGTCCTCGCAGCCGGCGGCGGGGGACCAGTGGAGCCGGGCCGGGGTGTCGCAGCGGTGGGTGGGGTCGTAGAGGAGGACCGGGCCGAGCTTGGCCCGGGCGTCCTTGGTCTCCGACCAGGTTCTCGGGTCCGAGGTGACGACCAGCACGGGGCCCTCCGCGTCCCGTACGGCCTGGGCGGCGGTGGGGCGACGGGCCTCGGCGGGGCCGAGGACGACCGCGCCCGCGGCCGGGGTCCCGTCCCAGCCGGCCGCCCGTGGACCGGCGGCCGCCAGGGGAGCCGGCGTCGTCCGCGCGGCCTCCGTGGGGAGTTCGGCCGGTTCGGGTGCGGGCCGGGGTACCGGGACCTCGTGACGCGCGGGTTCCTCGGCGCTCTTCGGGACCTCGGCGTACGGCTGGGCCGGTTCTGGCGCGGGTTCGGGTGCACGGGCGGCCACGTGGGCCTGAGGCGCGTACGCGCCCGCCTTCCGCCGTGCCCGCACCGCCCGCCACCGAGCCACCGTGCCCATCACGAACACCGTCAGCACGACCAGCACCATCAACTGCCCGATGAACAGACCCCAGAAGAGCCCGTACCCCGACAACTGGCCGGCGGGGGTGTCCGGCCAGGCGCCCGCCACGTCCTGTGGCTGCCCGATCAGATGGCGCAGGGCCAGGGGCGTACGGGCGACGGTGACCGCCGCCGGCCAGGCTCCCCGGGCCAGCCATCCGGCGAGCCCGGTGGCGGACCACACCAGCAGGGTCATGCCGAGGAGGAAGCCCAGTACGCCCACCAGCAGACCGTCGGGGACGCCCCCCGCCCGCTCCCGTTCCCGCTCGTCCGGTCTCATCTCATGCCACCGTGGACTCGGACGTGCCGTCGAGATCGCTGAGGTGCTGTTCCACGAAGGCCGCCGCCCGCTCCTCGGCCTCCAGTTCCGCGGCGCGCAGCGCGTCGTCGGCGAGGTGGTCCGCGGAGGACTCGGTCATGGCGCGGTCGGTGAAGACGAGGGGCCGCTCGGTCTCCGTGATCAGGTGTTTGACGACCTGTACGTTGCCGTTGACGTCCCAGACCGCGATGCCCGGGGTCAGGGTCGGGATGATCTCCACGGCCCACCGGGGCAGGCCGATCACCCGTCCCGTCGCCCGTGCCTCGTCGGCCTTCTGGGCGTAGATCGTGCGGGTGGACGCCATCTTCAGGATCGCCGCGGCCTCCTTGGCGGCCGCACCGTCGACCACGTCGCTCAGGTGGTGCACCACCGCCACGAAGGACAGGCCGAGGCGTCGGCCGAACTTCAGCAGGCGCTGGAAGAGCTGGGCGACGAAGGGGCTGTTGATGATGTGCCACGCCTCCTCCACCAGGAAGATGCGCTTCTTGCGGTCGGGCCGGATCCAGGTGTGCTCCAGCCACACGCCGACGATCGCCATCAGGATGGGCATGGCGATGGAGTTGCGGTCGATGTGGGAGAGGTCGAAGACGATGAGCGGGGCGTCCAGGTCGATGCCGACCGTCGTGGGGCCGTCGAACATGCCCCTGAGGTCACCGTCGACCAACCGGTCGAGCACCAGGGCCACGTCCAGGCCCCAGGCCCGTACGTCGTCTATGGCGACGTTCATCGCCTCGGCCGACTCCGGTTCGGGGTGGCGCAGTTGCTCGACGATGTCCATCAGGACCGGCTGGCGCTCGACGATCGTCTCGTTCACGTAGGCGTGCGCGACCTTCAGCGCGAAGCCGGACCGCTCGTCGAGGCCGTGGCCCATCGCGACCTCGATGATGGTCCGCAGCAGGGCCAGCTGGCCGGTGGTGGTGATCGCCGGGTCGAGCGGGTTGAGCCGGATCCCCATGTCCAGGGCGGCCGTGGGGTCGAGGCGGATGGGAGTTATTCCCAGCTCCTCCGCGATGAGGTTCCATTCGCCGACCCCGTCCTCGCCCTGGGCGTCGAGCACGACGACCTGCCGGTCGCGGAAGCGCAGCTGGCGCAGGACGTAGGTCTTCTCCAGGGCCGACTTGCCGTTGCCGGACTCGCCGAGGACCAGCCAGTGCGGGGCCGGGAGCTGCTGCCCGTACAGCTGGAAGGGGTCGTAGATGTATCCCTTCCCGGAGTACACCTCGCGTCCGATGATGACGCCGGAGTCGCCGAGGCCGGGTGCGGCGGTGGGCAGGTAGACGGCCTGGGCCTGGCCCGTGGAGGTGCGGACCGGCAGCCGGGTCGTCTCGACCTTGCCGAAGAGGAAGGACGTGAAGGTGTCGGTGGCGGCGGACAGCGGATCCCGCATCAGGGCCTTACCTCCGAATACCGGTGGCGAAGGGGAGCGTGTTGACGAAGGCCCGGTGGTGCTCGCGGTCGCACCACTCCAGCTTCAGATACGACTTGCCGGCCGAGGCGCGGATGGTGCGCTTGTCGCGGGCGAGGGCCTCGGGGGAGCGGGAGGAGACGGTGATGTAGCCGACGAGGTTCACACCGGCGGCGCCGCTCGCGAGGTCCTCGCCGCGCTGGTCGAGGCGGTTGTGGGAGGCGATGTCGCGCGGGTCGACCGTGCGGTTCATCTTGGCCTGGCGGCTGGCCTCGGCCTCGTCGTTGGTCTTCTCGGTCAGCATGCGCTCGATGGCGATCTCGGTGGGTTCGAGGTCCATGGTGACGGCGACCGTGCGGATGACGTCCGGGGTGTGGACCAGCAGCGGGGCGAGGAAGTTGACGCCGACCGGGGTCATCGGCCACTCCTTCACCCAGGCCGTGGCGTGGCACCAGGGCGCGCGGGTGGAGGACTCCCGGGTCTTCGCCTGGAGGTAGGTGGGCTCCATGGCGTCGAGCTCGGCGGGCCACGCGTTGCGCTTCGTCATCGCCTGGATGTGGTCGATGGGGTGGTCGGGGTCGTACATGGAGTGCACGAGGGAGGAGAGCCGGCCCTGGCCGAGGGGCTGGCGTACGCGGATGTCGGCTTCCTGGAGCCGCGAGCAGATGTCGGTCAGCTCGCGGGCCATGACGACGGCGAGACCCGCGTCGCGGTCCAGCTTCTTGCCGCCCTGGGGCCGGGCCGCCCGCGCCATGGCCTGGGCCTCGGCGGCGAGTTCGCGGGTCCAGTGCATGCAGGCGACGAGATAGGCGCGGTGCTGCTCGCTGCTGGTGGACACCATGGACTGGAGCTGGTCGTACGACTGCTGCAGCCAGCCGGGGGACTTCTCGTCCCCGCGTACGGCGACGTCCTTCGCGTGGGCGTCCGGGTCGGCGGGGAGCGTGCGGGCGAGCATCTGGAGACGGGTGACGAAGCCGTCGCCGTTCGCGACGTGCTTGAGGAGGGTGCCGAAGCGGTCGACGAGGGCTTCCTGGTCCTCGCTGTCGCGCAGGCCGACGCCCGGGCCCTCGATCTCGATGGCGGCCGTGACGGTGCGGCGGTCGGCGTGCAGGAGCACGGCGATCTCGTCGGGCCCGAAGGGGGCCGCGAGCCAGGAGATCCGCCCGATGCCGGGCGGCGGTCCGATCTCGATCTCCCGGCCGTCGAGGTGCGTGCCGGCCTCCATGACGTTGCTGCGGTAGGCCGTGCCGCGGCGCAGACTGCGCTTGTAACTGCGGTTGATCTCGAACCACTTGTAGAACGTGCGGCGCTTGTACGGGACGTACACCGCGGCGAGGGCGACCAGCGGGAAGCCCATCAGCAGCACGATCCGCAGGGACAGTACGGGGACGAGCAGACCGCACATCATGCCGAGGAACGCGCCCGCGATGATGAGCACGATCTCGCCGGACTCGCGATTCCGGCCGACCATCGCGTTCGGCCGGGCGCGGCCGATCAGATATGTACGGCGGGGCGTGACCGGATGGGACACGTGGGACTCGGTCGTCAACGCCCTTCACCTCCCGTGCGGTTGGAACTGCTGTTGCGGGTGTTTCCGGTGGGACTCGTACGTGGCGGCGGCGCGGCGGCCGGGACGGATCCGCCGCCTCCGTTCGGTGTACGTGTGCTGTGCGCCGCCACGCCGCCGGAGGCGGGGTTGGCGGGGCGGGGCGGCTGGTTGCCGCTGTTGCCTCCGCCACCGCCGCCGTTGTTGTCGGCGCGGGTGCTGTGGGTCTTGATGCCCTGGGCGACGAGGGTGGCCGGGGAGCTGATCACGGCTGCGGCCTTGCCTTCGGCGCCCTGCATGATGCGGTTGTTGCGGGAGTTCGCGATCTCGTCGCCGAAGCCGGGGACGAAGCGGTAGATCATGGCGCTGGCGAAGATGGCGAGCAGGATGATGGCGAGGCCGGAGACGACGGCGGAGAAGGAGTCCGGACCGTTGTCGGTCGACAGGGCGCCGGCCAGGCCCAGCACTATCACGATCACCGGTTTCACCAGGATGACGGCGATCATGACGCCGGCCCAGCGGCGGACGTGGCCCCACAGATTCTTGTCGACGAGACCCGCGTACACGACGGTGCCGAGGAGGGCGCCGACGTAGAGGAGTGCGGCGCGGATGACGAGCTCGAGCCACAGGACGCCGGCGGCGAGGATCGAGACCAGGGACACGACGATCAGCATGATCGGGCCGCCGCCGATGTTCTCGCCCTTGGCGAGTGCGCCGGAGAAGGTCCCGAAGAAGGTGTCGGTCTGGTTGCCGGTGGTCTTGGCGAGGACGTCGGTGACGCCGTCGGAGGCCGAGACGACGGTGTAGAGGATCAGCGGGGTGAACGCGGACGCCAGCACCGTGAGCCAGAGGAAGCCGATGGCCTCGGAGAGTGCGGTGCCGAGGGGGACGCCCCGGACCGCCCTCTTCGCCACGGCGAGCAGCCACAGGAGGAGGGTGAGGATCGTCGACGCCGCGAAGACGACGGCGTACTGCTGGAGGAACTTGGGGTTCGTGAAGTCGACGTTCGCCGTGTCGTTGACCGCGGAGGAGAGCTTGTCGATGGTCCAGGACGCGGCGTCGGCGCAGCCCTTGGCGAGGGAGGAGAGGGGGTCGAGGGTGGAGGTGAGGCTGGGGGGCGAGCCGGCGGTGCCGCCGGAACGGCCGCCCTTTTCGCAGTAGTCCTTGGCGGGGCCACGGATGAGGTCGCAAGGGTCGTTGCTCGTCGTCGGCGAAGGTTTGGGGGCGGCGAGGGCATGAGTCGCCAGCAGCACCGTCGTGGCCTGAACGGCCGTGACAGCGGCGGCGACTTTGAGTACGCGGCGGCTAGCGGGCATACGTGAACCCTCCGTACTCTTCGACAGCCTTGGTCATGTCGTCGGCGGTGGAGGCCCTTTGGTCGCGTCCGACCGGGACCGGCCCGTCCTTCTGCGAGAAGTCCGTTACCTTCCAGTCCCCACTGATCCACTTGAGTTTGTACGTGGTCGTGTACCAACTCTCCGACACGGGGTTCGTTGATCCCTGGCCGGACAGACCGAAAAGCGATGTGTACCAGAGATCAACGGTGGCGCTGTCGGGACCGGCGGACGTGACTTTGGTGCCCACCGGGATGACCCGTGAGACGAAGGTCTGACCGGCGGGCGCAGCGCCGTCCTTGTCGAGACCGATGTTGGTCAGGAACTTCTCGCTGGAGTAAGCGGCGTCGAGATCCGACTGACGGGCGTCGGCGACTTCGGGCGCGTACACCGTGGCGACGATCGCGTGCCGCTGGTCGGAGTCGAACATCCCGGTCGATCCCAGCGCCACACCGTAGTTCGCCGCCGCGCTCTGTGCCCCCTGCTCGCTGTGAGCGAATCCCGCCGGGATGCTTCCGGGCTTCGAATCGACCGGCCGCTCCCCGGAAGCCGCCGTGGGGGAGGTCCTGGACTTGTCGCCACCGCTTCCGCCGCCGTTGCCCGACGAAGGGGAATCGTCTCCTCCACGGTTCGCGAAGGCGATCGCGGCGATCAGGAGGACCACGACGCCGACCACCGTGACCAGGCTGCGTGAGGACGAGCGTCCACGGCGGGCGCCGCCGTAGACGTCGCCGGGGCGGTCGGGGAGCCGGGTCCGGGTCTGGCCCGTGCCCCCGTATCTCCCGTCGTCGCCGCGGGAGCCGTCCCCGTATCCGGGTTCGTCACCGAGACTCATGCCGCGTACGCCCCCTCAACCTCTGCTGAATCGCGTAGTACGACGGTAGCCGTGCTGGTTTCCGCGCGGACGCGGTGTGGTGACTCGACATCAGGGAAACGCAACCTCAGCCGGTGGGCGCGACGGACAGGTGGATCGGACAGACGGAGGAGAGCGAAGCCGGGCGCCCCGGCCGGGGCTAGACGGCCATGCCGTACACGATGGTGAACAGCGTGCCCAGGGACCCGATGATGAAGACCCCGGTGAGGCCCGCGATGATCAGGCCCTTGCCCTGTTCCGCGCTGAAGGTGTCGCGCAGCGCCGTCGCGCCGATGCGTTGCTTGGCCGCTCCCCAGATCGCGATCCCGAGGCAGAGCAGGATGGCGACCGCCATCACGACCTGGATCATCGTCTTGGCTTCGTTGCCCAGGCTGCCGAAGGGACCCCAGTCCGGGGCGATCCCGCCGATGATTGTGGTGATGTCGCCCTTGTCGGCTGCGAAAAGCATGTAAGTCACCGCCCCTAGTGGGTAGTTCTGCACCCCCTGCCACTGCGCGCAGAGGTCGGGCCCATTCTCGCCGACAATGACGCTGTCGCATGTCGACTTGGCGTCATTGATTGGCGGGTTTCGTACGAATCCCTTGCGACCGGCGCACGCGGGCCCCATTCGGGAGGCGTGCGCCGGTATGCGGAGAGTCGTATGGTCACTCTGTGTATCACGGCAGGTCACGCCGGGCAATGAAGTAGATGCGGAACCTGTGGTGTGGTTCCGTCGTTAACCCCTTCTACGAAGTGCGCGGGACAGTCGCCCTGCTCGCCTCGTAGGTGTGCTGCGGACGCGTCCCGATTCTGACGGGTTGTCGAGCCGATGTTCTCCGGGTCGCGCGTCTGCCGGATGTGGACGCCCGATCACTGTCACGCAGGCTATCCCCGTCGCCGTGGCGCACGGAAACGGGCCGTGGCCGGTCGCCGCGGCCCGTTTCGCCGTCGTACCGGCCCGACTGGCTCTGCAGGGACAGCCGTTGGTGAGGATGCGGGGCGGGAGGCCTTGGTGCGAGCGGTACTTGACGAGGGCTGTCGCGGAGCGGGGGTGCGGGGTGCGGTCCCGTCGCCCGGCGTCGGCTCGGCCGGGCTCGCGGGAAACGCGTGGAGTTGCGCGGCTTCGGAGGCCTTCGGTGGTGAGATGGCCGCCGAGCGAGCGGATCCGAGGAGCACTCCATGATCGACGTCAGCCATCAGATCGACGCGGTGAGGCGGCAGGTCGGTACCCGTTCCGGGAGGGCGGGCGAGGCCCGGGTGGTGACGGTGCGCCAGACGTACGACGTGACGCGCGAGGAGGTCTGGGACGCCTGCACCAACGCCCGGCGCATCCCGCGCTGGTTCCTGCCGGTCTCCGGGGAGCTGAGGCTCGGCGGCACCTACCAGCTGGAGGGCAACGCGGGCGGCACCGTCGAGCGCTGCGACCCGCCCCGGGGCTTCGCCGCGACCTGGGAGTTCGGCGGTGAGGTCAGCTGGATCGAGGTCAGGCTGACGGCGGTGGCGGAAGCCGTGACGCGCTTCGAGCTGGCGCACATCGCGCACGTCGACGACGAGCGCTGGGCGCAGTACGGACCGGGCGCGGTCGGTGTCGGCTGGGACCTCGGTCTGATGGGGCTCGCCGCCCATCTGTCGTCCGGGCCGTCCGTGGACCCGAAGGAGAGCACGGCCTGGCTCGCTTCCGAGGAGGGGCGCCGGTTCGTGACGCTGAGCAGCGAGGGCTGGTACCGGGCGAGCCTCGCGGCCGGAGAGCCCGAGGGTGCCGCCCGGGAGGCCGCGGCCCGTACGGCCGCGGCGTACGGCGGGGGTGCCGGGGACGGGGAGTCCGCGGGCGGCGGTTCCCCGACCGCGTCCTGACACGGCCCCGTGCAGCGCCGTCGGGGCGGCCCGTGTCCCGTCGGGGTTCGGGGGTACCTGGGCCGTGGAGGCCTCGGGGCGGTGTGCGGGGCGGGTGTCCACAGGCTGTGGATATCCGGCCGCCGCGCGCGGAGGGCGTGACTGGAGTAACGTAGCGTGACGTCATTTGATCGGAGTGCGAGAGAGGACGGTCGGTGGGCGTAGGCCGTACGGCGGATTCCGTCGGGCGACTCATGCCAATTTCTCAAGGTGGTTTCAGGATTTCTCTCAGATCCGTGAGCCAGAGTATGAACCGATGAAGCGCATCACTCGTCCCCCTGGTGCCAGGCGGAACGCCCTGTTCGTCGCGGTCGCGGTGCTGGCCGTGACATCGGCCTCCGTGGCGGCGGCCGATGACGGCCGCGGGCCCCTCGGCGTGACCGCGCGGGCCTCCGGCACCGTGGCGGCCTCTCGTGTCGGCGCGCTGTTCGGGGGCAGCGGCGCTCTGGAGGGCGGCCACTTCTGTACGGCGTCCGTCGTGCACAGCAGGGGACGGAACCTGCTCGTGACCGCCGCGCACTGCCTGGACGGCGGCGGAAAGCTCCGCTTCGCGCCCGGATACCGCGACGGGAAGGCGCCGTACGGCATCTGGGAGATCCGCAGGACGTACGTCGGTGACGCGTGGACCGGCGCCCAGGACGAGGACAGCGATGTCGCCTTCGCCACCGTCGCCGACCGGGGCGGCAAGGGCGTCGAGGACGTCGTCGGCGGCAACGCGTTCGTCACGGGGCGGGAGACCGGCGCGACCGCGGTGACCGTCACCGGCTACCCCAGCACCCTCGAAGTGCCGATCACGTGCACGAACAGGCCCACCGTCCACAGCCGCACCCAGCAGCGCATCGCCTGCCCCGCCTTCGCCGGCGGCACGAGCGGCAGCCCCTGGGTGAACGGGTACGGGGAGGTCGTCGGAGTCATCGGCGGCCACGAGGCCGGCGGGGACACCGACGACATCTCGTACAGCGTGGTTCTCGGGGACGAGGCGCGGGCCCTGTACCGGTCGACACAGGAGCAGTAGCGGGGGAGCGCCGCGCCGCGCGCGGACGCCTTTTGGCCATAGCGGGGTGTCCCCTTTGGCGTGTTACCGCCTTGCGGGACAGGGGAGTTGCGCAAGGGGTGCGGCAGGCGCCCGGACAGGGCCGCCACATGCGGTTTCTCCTTGTGTGTGATCGTCCCGCGGCGCGGGGGCCGCCTCTACACTGGCGTCGGCGGACTCCTGGGCGGCGAAGGGCGGTTGACGGTGCGTAAGGCATGGGTCGTGGCGGCCGCTGTCGCCGGGGCGGGACTCTCCTTCGTGATGCTGCTCGTCGTCGGGGTCTACGTCGTCGCGGGCAACCTCGCGAACGGGGTCGGGGGCGGCTCGGTCGGGCTCGCCAAGGGCGCGGTACCGGCCGCGTACCAGACGCTCGTACAGAAGTGGGGAAACCTGTGCGGCGCGATCAACCCCGCGCTGCTGGCCGCCCAGCTGTACCAGGAGAGCGGATTCAATCCGAGCGCCAGGAGCCCGGCGAAGGCCGAAGGGATAGCGCAGTTCATCCCGGGGACGTGGGCCACGCACGGAGTCGACGGCGACGGGGACGGCGACCGCGACGTATGGGATCCGAATGACGCGATTCCGTCGGCCGCCTCGTACGACTGCCAGCTCGCCTCGTACGTCAAGGACGCGCCGGGGAACATCACGGAGAACATGCTCGCCGCCTACAACGCGGGGGCGTACGCCGTCATCAGATACGGGGGTGTTCCGCCGTACCGGGAGACCCGGAACTACGTGAAGACGATCACGACCCTGGAGAAGAGCTTCGCCCGGCCCGTGAACCGGGTCGATCCGTCACGGCAGGCCGCCGCGGCGATCTACTACGCGCAGAAGAAGCTCGGCACGCCCTATCTGTGGGGCGGCAACGGCACCGCTGACCAGGGCGGGCGCTTCGACTGCTCGGGTCTGACGAAGGCCGCGTACGAAAGCGTCGGGGTCACCCTGCCGCGGGTCGCCAACGACCAGTACAACGCCGGGCCGCACCCCGCCCGCGAGGAACTGCTGCCGGGGGACCTGGTGTTCTTCTCCGACGACCTCACCAACTCCCGGGCCATCCGGCACGTGGGGATCTACGTGGGCGGCGGCTACATGATCGACGCACCGCGGACGGGCGCCGTCATCCGCTTCGACCCGATCGACACCCCCGACTACTTCGGGGCGACGCGCGTGACCGAGGATGGCGCGAAAGCACTGCCGACGACGGTCTGAACCCACCCCCTGAGCTGCGGCGATGTATCTCTCTTCGATAACGTCTGCGTGATCATTCGGTGGAGTGTGGAACGTACTGAACGGGACTGTGCGTTCCTGATGACGTAGAGCGGATCCAGGACCTCCGGGCCGCGGTTCTACACATCACGGGGTGGATCGAGCGGCGCGCGAAAGGGTGTGCCCGCGGGAAAGACGACGAAGGGGCCGCAGCACCATGGCTGGACTCGCCGAATCCGGTTCGAACCCCGACGTCGACCTGCTCTACGACATCAACGGCCTCGCCAAGGGCGCACCGCACTGGTTCGACCGGGGCATGGAGCTCGTGGGCGAGTACGGACTGCTGCTGGCCATGGTCCTGCTGGTGCTGTGGTGCTGGTGGACCGTGCGGCGCGGCGGTGGCGAGGGCGCGGCGTCGTCCGTGGCCGGGCTGGTGTGGGCGCCGCTGGCCGCCGGAATCGCGGTGCTGGTGAACGTGCCGATAAGAGGTTTCGTGGAGCGGCCCCGGCCGTTCGTCGACCACCAGGGACTCGATGTCCTGGTGGCGGGCAAGACCGACTTCTCCTTCGTGAGCGACCACGCGACGCTCACGATGGCGATGGGGGTCGGCCTGTTCGTCGTGCACCGGAAGTTCGGCCTGGCCGGGATAGGGCTCGCGCTCGTCGAGGGGTTCTGCCGGGTCTACCTGGGCGTGCACTACCCGACGGACGTCATCGGCGGATTCGCCCTCGGCACGGCCGTCGCGCTGCTGCTGTCCCCGCTCGCCATGGCCCTGCTGACGCCGGTCATGAAGGCCGTCGAGCGGTCCCCGCGGGCCGGCCGGCTCGTGCGGGCGCGGCGCGCGGGGCTCACGGGACAGCGGGCGCGGATTCCGGAGGCGCGGGCGGAGCGGCCCGAAGAGCCCGACCTGGCGGCGTAGCCGCCGCCTCCGGCCGCGGCCCGGTTCCCACCGGGCCGCGCGGGGGCAGCTTCCGCAGCCGACGGCCTCTGGAGCCGACGGTTTCTACAGCGCCTGCGGGAACGAGAAGAAGCGGTCCGGGTCGTACTGCTTCTTCAGAGCGGTGAGGCGGGGCGCCGCGTCGCCGTAGTACGCCTTGCGCCAGTCCGTGAGGGTCGGGTCCGTGTAGTTCTGGTAGGCGGCGCCGGAGGCGTGGCGGGCCATCGCCGTGTGCGCCGAGGTCAGCCAGGACTGGGCCGTGGTGCCGGAGGTGCCCGCCTGCCAGGAGGCGATGTACTGGGCGAGCATCCGGGAGCGGCGGTGCACGAAGGCCGTCGCGGTGGGAGAGACCCGGTTGACCGCGCCGCCCAGGGCGGTGAGCGCGATGCTGCCCGCGCCGCCGCGGACCGCGGCCATCTGGTTCAGGAGCGTCTGGATGCCGGCCGCGGAGATCGAGCGGTCGAAGAAGTCCGAACGGGCCGCGTACGTCTCGCGGCCGAGGGCGCCCTGCGCGGAACGGCCCGGCGTCGTGCCCGGCAGATGGCACTGGGGGTCGGTGGGGAAGGAGGAGCAGCCCGCGTACACCTCCATCGACTCCTCGTACGAGCGCTTCTTGAGGGAGACGCTGGAGGCGGGGGCGCCGACCCGGTCGGCCAGGCGGTCCACGGCGTTCTGGAGTTCGCCGTAGGTGCCCAGGGAGAAGGCGGCGACGGAGACGGTGGGGGTGCCCCCGGCGGCGTTCGCGAGATGCAGCGACGACCAGATCTCGTCCGGCTGGTCCGGTCCCCACTCCTGCCACGCCTTCACCACGGCGGCGGCCTTCGCCCACGGCCAGGACAGGTACGCGGAGACGGCCTGCGGGGCGGGGTGGGTCTTGTAACGGAGCTCGGTGACGACACCGAAGTTGCCGTTGCCGGCGCCGCGCAGCGCCCAGAAGAGGTCCTTGTGCTCGCTCGCGTTCGCGACGAGCTGCTTGCCGTCCGCCGTGATCAGCGTCGCCTGGGTGAGGCTGTCGCAGGTCAGGCCGTAGGCCCGGGACACGACGCCGTGGCCGCCGCCGAGGGTCAGACCGGAGACGCCGACGGTCGGGCAGGAACCCGCGGGGATGGTGACGCCCTTCGCGGCGAGGGCGCGGTAGACGTCGATCAGCTTGGAGCCGGCGCCGACGACGGCCTCGTTCGCGGACGCCCGGATCTTGTTCAGCTTGGAGACGTCGAGGATCAGTCGGCCGTCGCCGGAGGACCAGCCCGCGTAGGAGTGGCCGCCGTTGCGGATCGACAGCGGTATGTGGTGGGCGCGGGCGTAGGCCATGGCCGTACGGATGTCGTCCGCGTGGGCGGCGTACGCGACGGCGGTGGGCTTCAGCGCGTCGAAGCGGGTGTTGTACAGCTGGTGCGCCGCGGGCCAGGCACGGTCGCCGGGGCGGACCAGGGGGCCGTCCAGGTCCTTGGCGAGGGCGGTCCAGTTCGCCGCGGCGCGGACGCCGGCGGGGGTGGCGCCCGAAGTCGTGCGGACGGCGGTGCTGGACGTCTCCGCGGCCCCGGACGTCGTCCTGGTGGCCGCCCCGTCCTTCCCGTTGCACGCGGTGGTGACCGCCGCCGCGAGTACGGCCGCGCCGCCGCCTATGAATATTCGCCGTTGCATGTGAGCCTCCCGCTCGGTTCCCGTGGGACGAGACGGGTGACCGGTTCCGAGGGTTCCACAACGGACGGGCGAAGAACGCAACCGCTACAGGACCGTGATCCCCCTATGACGGATATCACGGGCATCCCACCCCGAATCCGGGCTCCCGTCGGGGGCTTCGCGCCTGCCCGGCCCTCGCGTGCGAGGGCGTGCGGGCGTGCGGGGCAGGGATGCGGTCAGGCGAGCGACGGCGTCGTGTGGGACTCCGCGTCCGTGCGGGCGAGACTGCGGGCCCGGCGGGCGGGGCCTCTCCAGCCGCAGGAGCAGCGGGCCACGCAGAAGCGGCCCTGCTCGACCGTGATGGTCCGGTGTTCTCCGGCGAATGGGATGTCGTCCTGCTGCGCCACGTCCGTAACGTTACCCAAGGCAAGCAAACGGAATCGCGCCCGCGTGACGAGCGCCCCTACTCGTCGTTAACCGGTACGACAGGAGGCCCGGGACGGACCGGCTGGGGGTCGGCGGACGATGGTGGCGCAGCAGGGCAGGCGGACGGACGCGCGCGTTCTCGCGGTCGCGGTGGCGGGGCTCATGTGCTGCGTCGCCGGATGTTCGGCAGGCCGTGCCGGTGCCGAGGACGCACGCCCCGCCGCCGTGGGCACCCGCTCGGGCACCGTCTCCGCCGAGCTGCTGCACCGCGCCGCCGCCACCCTGGAGCGGGCCGGCAGCGCGCGGGCCCGTACGTCGATGGAGATGGCCACCGGCGGGACCCGCGTCACCATCCGGGGCGAGGGTGTCTACGACTTCAGGAAGCAGTCGGGGCAGCTCACGGTGGAGCTGCCGCAGGACCCGGCCGGTGCCGAGGAGCATCGGCCGATCACCGAACTCCTCGCCCCGGGAGCCCTGTTCATGAAGAACCGTGGCGCGGGTGTCCCGGCCGACAAGTGGGTGCGCGTCGACACGGCCACGCTCTCCGACGGGAATCTGGTGACCGGCGGTGCCACCGACCCGTTCGCCGCGGCCGAGTTGCTGCGCGGGGCGCGGACGGCGACGTACGCCGGCCGGACGGAGGTGGCGGGGGTCCCGGTGGCGCACTATCGCGGGACCGCCGACCTGGACCTCGCCGCACGGAGCGCGTCGAAGGGGAACCGGGAGGCGCTGCGGGCGGCGGCGAAAGGGTTCGCCACCCCCGAGGTCCCGTTCGACGTCTATCTCGACGACGAGGGACGGATCCGCACGCTGCGGTGCCGGTTCAGCTTCGTCAACGGCCAGCACAGGGGTACGGTCGCGGTCACCTCGACGACCCTGCTGTACGACTTCGGGGTCCCGGCGCCCGTCCGGCTTCCCGAGTCCGGGGACATCTTCGCGGGGAAGATCGCGGAGCCGTAGAGGTGCGGAAAGCGCGGGGTGAAGGGTGTGCGGTACGCCGTGCGGGCCGGCGAAGTCCGGGTAGGGGCCCGGACCGGAGGGCGCGCGGAGTTGCCGCGCGGGCTCCTCGTGGGAGGCGGGGTTGGGGGCTGGAAATGGCCCTTCCGTGCCATGCGCGGTGTGTAGGCCGCTCCCTACTCTAGGAAGTCGGTGACGGCAGGAAGAGGTGACGCGCGTGGCTCCGGTCGGCGGTACGGCAGTTCAGGACCACGTGGCCCTCGCCGAGATCGAGCTGTGCGGCGATCTGATCATCGCGGCGTCGGCCGCCCATGAGGACCGGCTCAGCCTGGAGAGCATCGACGAGGTGCTGAAAGTGGCTGAAGAACGTGCGCGGGAGAGCGGCACGGAGCAGTAGGTCCTGCCGCCACGCCCCCCCCGCCTGGTGGGTGCCGGGTCGCGAGGGGGCGGACGGTGACGGCCCTCAGGTACGCAGCAGCCGGCCGATCGCCTTCGTGGCTTCCTCGACCTTCGCGTCGATCTCGTCGCCGCCCTTGAGGGCCGCGTCCGCGACGCAGTGGCGCAGGTGCTCCTCCAGGAGCTGGAGGGCGAAGGACTGCAGGGCCTTGGTGGAGGCGGAGACCTGCGTGAGTATGTCGATGCAGTAGACGTCCTCGTCGACCATGCGCTGCAGACCGCGGATCTGGCCCTCGATCCGGCGCAGGCGCTTGAGGTGCTCGTCCTTCTGCTTGTGGTAGCCGTGGACACCGCGGTCGTGGTCGGTCACGACCGCCTCCGCGGTCTCCCGCGTGTCACCGGAGGGCACCGGCGCGCCGGCCTCGGTGGTCGTCATCGCGTCCTCCTGCTGATCCCGCCGGAAAGGTCGGTTACATATACCCCTGGTAGGTATATGGTATCGAACTTCGTTGGGTATAGGGCCCTTGCCCGATGCCGGGACCGGACCCTGTGCTGATCACTGTGCCTCATGGGCGACACTGGGGGACGGCCGGTTAGCCGTGGCCGGATGATGCGCCTAGCATCAGCCTGACCGAAACAAAAGGACCCCGAGGACCTCACGTGCGATTTCGTCTGACCCCCAGGGAGACGAGCTTCTACGACATGTTCTCCGCATCCGCGGACAACATCGTCACGGGCTCGAAACTCCTGATGGAACTGCTCGGGGCCGACGCCTCCGCCCGAGCCGAGATCGCAGAGCGTATGCGGGCAGCCGAGCACGCCGGTGACGATGCGACGCACGCGATCTTCCACCAGTTGAACTCCTCCTTCATCACCCCCTTCGACCGCGAGGACATCTACAACCTGGCCTCGTCCCTCGACGACATCATGGACTTCATGGAGGAGGCCGTCGACCTGGTCGTGCTGTACCAGGTCGAGGAGCTCCCCAAGGGCGTGGAGCAGCAGATCGAGGTGCTGGCGCGGGCGGCCGAGCTGACCGCCGAGGCGATGCCGAACCTGCGGACCATGGACAACCTCACCGAGTACTGGATCGAGGTCAACCGCCTCGAGAACCAGGCCGACCAGATCCACCGCAAGCTGCTCGCCCAGCTCTTCAACGGCAAGTACGACGCCATCGAGGTGCTGAAGCTCAAGCAGATCGTGGATGTGCTGGAGGAAGCGGCCGACGCGTTCGAACACGTGGCGAACACGGTGGAGACCATCGCCGTCAAGGAGTCCTGAGGCTTCGTGGACACCTTTGCGCTGATCGTGACCATCGGGGTCGCGCTCGGATTCACGTACACGAACGGCTTCCACGATTCGGCGAACGCCATCGCCACGTCCGTGTCCACCCGTGCGCTGACCCCCCGGGCCGCGCTCGCCATGGCCGCGGTGATGAACCTCGCGGGCGCGTTCCTCGGCAGCGGGGTCGCGCACACCGTGAGCAGTGGTCTGATCGCGACGCCCCAGGGCTCCAAGGGGATGGGCATCCTCTTCGCCGCGCTCATCGGGGCCATCGTCTGGAACCTCGTCACCTGGTACTTCGGTCTTCCCTCGTCCTCGTCGCACGCGTTGTTCGGCGGTCTGGTGGGGGCGGCGCTCGCGGGCGGTACGACCGTCCTGTGGTCCGGCGTCCTGGACAAGGTCATCATCCCGATGTTCCTGTCGCCGGTCGTCGGTCTGATCGGCGGCTATCTGGTGATGTGCGCGATCATGTGGCTGTTCCGCCGGGCCAACCCGCACAAGGCCAAGAGGGGTTTTCGGATAGCCCAGACCGTTTCGGCGGCCGGTATGGCGCTCGGGCACGGTCTGCAGGACGCGCAGAAGACGATGGGTATCGTCGTGATGGCGCTCGTCATCGGTGACGTCCAGGGCGCCGACGACCCGATTCCGGTGTGGGTGAAGATCTCCTGCGCCGTGATGCTGTCCCTCGGTACGTACGCGGGTGGGTGGCGGATCATGCGGACGCTGGGGCGGAAGATCATCGAGCTGGATCCGCCGCAGGGGTTCGCCGCGGAGACCACCGGGGCGTCGATCATGTTCGCCACGGCGTTTCTGTTCAAGGCGCCCATCTCCACGACGCATGTGATCACTTCCGCGATCATGGGTGTGGGGGCGACCAAGAGGGTGAACGCCGTGCGGTGGGGTGTCGCCAAGAACATCGTGCTGGGGTGGTTCATCACCATGCCGGCGGCGGCGTTGGTGGCTGCCGCCAGCTTCTGGGTTGTTGACCTGGCGTTCCTGTAGGGATTCTGGTCCCTGCGGGGGTTGGTGACCGGTTTCTCTCGCCCCCGCCGCCCCTACCCGACCCATCCCGTACCTGGGGCTCCGCCCCGGACCCCGGCTTGGGGCTCCGCCCCGGACCCCGGCTTGGAAGCTCTGGATGCCGGCTTGGGGTTGTGTCCCCCGGGCGCTGACGTGCGGCTTTGCCCAGTGCCCTGGCGTGGGGCTTCGTCTCCGGATCCCGGCGTGTGTCTTTGTCTTTGGACCCCTGGCGTGGGGCTTCGTCTCCGGACCTCGGCGTGGGTCTTTGCCTTCGGACCCCTGGCGTGGGGCTTCGTCTCCGGATCCCGGTGTGCGGCTTTGCCCCCCGGACGCCGACGTGCGGCTTCGCCCAGGTTCCTGGCTTGGGGCTTCGCCCTGGACGCCGGTGTGCGGCTTCGCGCAGGACCCCGCTGGTAGCTCTGGCCGAGGGCATTCTGCGGGGGCCCGCCTCCGTGCCCCGCCAAGGGAGCTCCGCCCACTGGACCCCTGATCGTCCGAAGGGCTCGTCCTCGAACGCCGGACGGGCTGGAGGGCATCGCTTCGGCCGGAATCCTCAGCGCACGCCGGGATCTGCGGCGTGAGCGGTCAGCGTGGGTCGGGTGTCTCTGTGGCGGGTCTCGTTCTCAGCTCAGGTCTCAGCCCGTCCGGCGATCGGGGGCGAGGCCGTTCGGGCCGGAACGGGAGCGGGCCCGCCCCCGGGAGCCGGGGGCGGGCCCTTCTCGTCCTCGCGGTGGCACCGCCATGCAGCACCGCGAGGGGTTCGTGGGGGTCGGCTCAGCCGAAGCGGCCCGAGATGTAGTCCTCGGTGGCCTGGACCGACGGGTTGGAGAAGATCCGCTCCGTGTCGTCGATCTCGATGAGGCGCCCGGGCTGACCCACCGCGGCCAGGTTGAAGAACGCGGTGCGGTCGGAGACGCGGGCGGCCTGCTGCATGTTGTGCGTCACGATGACGATCGTGAAGCGCTCCTTCAGCTCACCGATCAGGTCCTCGATGGCGAGGGTGGAGATCGGGTCCAGGGCCGAGCACGGCTCGTCCATGAGAAGGACCTGCGGCTCCACCGCGATCGCCCGCGCGATGCACAGTCGCTGCTGCTGGCCGCCGGACAGGCCCGAGCCGGGCTTGTTCAGGCGGTCCTTGACCTCGTTCCAGAGGTTCGCGCCCTTGAGGGACTTCTCGACGATGTCGTTGAGCTCGGACTTCCGGTAGGAGCCGTTGAGCTTGAGACCCGCCGCCACGTTGTCGAAGATCGACATGGTGGGGAAGGGGTTGGGGCGCTGGAAGACCATGCCGATCGTGCGGCGCACGGCGACGGGGTCGACGCCCTGGCCGTACAGGTCCTCGTCGTCCAGGAGGACCTTGCCGTCGACACGGCCGCCGGGGGTGACCTCGTGCATCCGGTTGAGGGTGCGCAGGAAGGTCGACTTGCCGCAGCCGGAGGGGCCGATGAAGGCCGTCACCGAGCGCGGCTCGACCGTCATCGAGATGTCTTCGATCGCCTTATGGGCGCTGTAGTAAGCGGTCAGACCGCTCACGTCGATTCGCTTGGCCATGTCAGTCACTGCTTCTTTCGAGAGGTTCGGGTCGCTGATTGGCCGCGTCAGCGGCCCGTCTTCGGGGCCTTCCAGCGGGCGATGCCGCGGGCCGCCAGGTTCAGGATCATGACGAAGGCGATGAGCGCGAGTGCCGCCGCCCAGGCCCTGTCGTAGGCCGCGCCGGAGCCGGCGCTGTTCGCGTACTGCTGGTAGATGTACAGCGGCAGCGAGGCCTGCGGGTCCGAGAACGGGTTCGTGTTGATGAAGTTCGTGCCCCAGACCAGGAGCAGCACCGGGGCGGTCTCGCCCGTGATGCGGGCGACCGCGAGCATCACACCCGTGGTGATACCGCCGATGGAGGTCGGCAGGACCACCTTGATGATGGTGCGCCACTTCGGGACGCCCAGTGCGAGGGAGGCCTCGCGCAGCTCGTTCGGTACGAGCTTGAGCATCTCCTCCGTGGAGCGGACCACGACCGGCATCATCAGGATCGACAGGGCGAGCGAACCGGCGAAGCCGGAGTAGCCCATGTCCAGGATCAGGATCCAGAAGCTGAGGATGAACAGGCCGGCGACGATCGACGGGATGCCCGTCATGACGTCGACGAAGAAGGTGACGGCCTTGGCGAGCTTGCCGCGCCCGTACTCCACCAGGTAGACGGCGGTGAGCACACCGATCGGCACGGCGATCAGGGTGGCGATGCCGACCTGCTCCAGGGTGCCGATGATCGCGTGGTAGATGCCGCCACCGGTCTCGGTGTCGGCGACCACACCCATGGAGTGGGTCAGGAAGTAGACGTCGAAGACTTTTACGCCACGCTTGGCGGTCTCCCAGATCAGGGAGGCCAGCGGGACGATGGCGACGAGGAAGCAGACCCAGACGAGGCTGGTTGCGACCCGGTCCTTGGCCTGGCGACGACCCTCGACGCGGGCCGAGATGCCGTACGTGCCGAGGATGAAGAGGATCGCGGCGATCAGGCCCCACTGGACCTTGCTGTCGAGGCCGCCCACCAGTCCGATGACCACGGCGAGGACGAGCGCGCCCACGGCGATCCCCCACGGGGACCACGAGGGGAGACTGGCGCCGCGCAGGCTGCTGGGGCGCCTCTCGGTGACGGATGCGTGGCTCATGCGTTGGCCCCCGAGTACTCCTTGCGGCGGTTGATGATCATCCGCGCGCCGCCGTTGACCAGCAGGGTGATGACGAACAGGACGAGACCGGAGGCGATCAGCGCGTCCTGGCCGAGCGGGGTGGCCTCACTGAACTTGCTCGCGATGTTCTGCGCGAAGGTGCCGCCGCCCGGGTCGAGCAGGCTGGCGTTGATCTCGAAGGTCGGCGAGAGGACCGTGGCGACGGCCATCGTCTCGCCGAGCGCGCGGCCGAGGCCCAGCATCGAGGCGGAGATCACACCGGAGCGGCCGAAGGGCAGCACCGACATGCGGATGACCTCCCAGCGCGTGGCGCCGAGCGCGAGCGCGGCCTCCTGGATCATCAGCGGAGCCTGGCGGAAGACCTCGCGGCTCACGTTGGTGATGATCGGCAGGATCATGATGGCGAGCAGGACGCCGACGGTGAGCATCGAGCGGGGGGCGCCGCCCTGCCAGTCGAAGATGCCGGTCCAGCCGAAGTAGTGGTCGAGCCAGCCGAAGAGGCCGTCCATGTGCGGGACGAGGACGAGGGCGCCCCAGAGGCCGTACACGATGGACGGGACGGCGGCCAGCAGGTCGATCACGAAGGCGATGGGGCCGCCGAGCTTGCGCGGCGCGTAGTGCGTGATGAACAGCGCGATGCCGACGGCGACGGGGACCGCGAGGGCCATGGCGATGATCGAGGAGACCACCGTGCCGAAGGCCAGCACCGCGATGCCGAAGCTCGGCGGCAGCAGGTTGGTGTTCCACTCGAACGTCGTGAGGAAGTTCCCGTGGTCCTCGCTGATCGCGTTGGCCGCGCGATAGGTGAGGAAGGCCGCGATGGCGGCCATGATCACCAGAAGGAAGATGCCGGACCCGCGGGAGAGGCCGATGAAGACGCGGTCTCCGACGGGGGAGGCGCCGCGGTCGGCGATCTTCGTGCCGGGCGCGGAAGTCTGTGGGGTGGGAGGTGGTGCTTCGGTGTTCTGTGTCGTTATGTCCATGAGGATTCTCCGGTCTGCGGAACCGTAAGGGGTGGCGGCTCCAGGCGGCGGTGCACCGGACGGTGCGGCCCGCCTCGGGTGAGGCGGGCCGCACACTCAGGTCAGCTCAGGCTCGAGACGGCTGCGCGAACCTTGGTGATGATCTCGGCGGGGATGGGCGCGTACTTGGCGTCGGTCAGAAGCTTCTGACCGTCCTCGCTCGCGATGTAGTTGAGGAAGGCCTTCGTGGCGGGCAGGGTGTCCGCCTTGTTGCCCTTCTCGCAGACGATCTCGTACGTGACCAGGGTGAGCGGGTAGGCGCCCTCGGTGGTCGGCTTGTAGTTCAGGCCGAGCGACAGGTCGTTGCCGCTGCCCTTGACCTCGGCGCTGGCGATCGCCTTGGTGGCGTTCTCGACGCTGGCCTTCACCGCAGTGGGGGCGTCCGTCTTGAGGTCGACGGTGCTGATGCCGTCAGCGGCGTAGGAGAGCTCGAAGTAGGAGATCGCACCGGCGGTCTGCTTCACCTGCTGGGCGAGACCGGCGGAGCCCTGCGCGGACTGGCCGCCCTTGGCCTGCCACGCCTTGCCGCCGGAGTAGTTCCAGTCGGACGGGGCGACGGCCTTCAGGTACTTGGTGAAGTTGTCCGTGGTGCCGGACTCGTCCGAGCGGTGGAACGCCTGGATCTTGGTGCTGGGCAGCTTCGCGGTGGGGTTGAGCTTCGCGATCGCGGCGTCGTTCCACTTCGTGATCTTGCCGTCGAAGATCTTCGCGATGGTGGACGCGTCGAGGACGAGGCCGTCCACGCCCGGCAGGTTGTAGCCGATCGCGATGGGGCCGCCGACCATCGGGAGGTCGATGGCCGGGTTGCCGCCACAGGCCTTCGCGGCCGCGCCGACCTCCTCGGGCTTCAGCGGGGAGTCCGAACCGGCGAACGCGGTCTGGCCCTGCGTGAACGCCGTCACGCCGGCGCCCGAACCCGTCGGGTTGTAGTTGATCTGGACGCCGGAGCAGGCCTGGGTGAACTCCTTCACCCAGGCGTCTATGGCGTTCTTCTGCGCGGAGGAGCCGGAGGCCTGCAGCTGGCCCTTGGCGTCGTCGCACTTGATGGCGCTGGCGCTGGTGGCGGAAGAGGTCGCCTTGTCGCCACCGTTGCTCTTGCCACCGGTGTCGTCCGAGCCGCACGCCGTGAGGGCCAGGGCGCCGGAGACGGCGACGGCACCGAGCGAGAGGGCGCGAAGCCGGTTCTTGCGCTGAAGCTTCACTTTTCGGGAGTTCCTTCCAGGAGCCGCCGTCGAGTGGCGGCGTGCGATGTCGGTGGTAGGCGGAAGCCGTGTCCCAGGACCTGCCCGGGGCGCGGTCCGCACCGCGTAAGGCCGAAATTAGGCAGAAGAGGTGAAGGCGCCGATGGCCATAAGTGAACGGAGGGTGAACCCCTGCGGTCGGTGCGGTGAGGTCACGGAACGCTTACGTCGAGGACACGGGGCGGTTTCCGACAACTCGGGTCTCATTGGTAACTCTAGGCAACCAGCCGCAATCGTTCAGGTTTCGGCGCCAGAGGCGGGACGGGACCGGGTGCGACCCGGCGCACGTGTACGGCGCACGGGTGCCTCGCGCAGGCGTGGAGTCCGGACGGGGTGCGACGGCGTGCGCCGGACCTCACGCTCCGTCCGGGCCCTCCAGCAGGTCCGGAGCGACGGGCGCCGGAATGGTGACCGACAAGGTCTGCACCGCGATCTCTCATGAGCCGTGTCCCGGGACCTCATCGGCCGCCTCCCGGGCCCGAGTCCCAGGGCCGCACGGTCCTACGCCAGATGCAGCGAGTGCAGCAGCGCGTCGACCAGGTCGCGGTCCCTGGGCTGGGTCAGGCGGTGCCGGGCCGCGGTCGGCGGGAGCCACAGGACGCGGTCGACCTCGCTGTTCGGCCGGAAGCAGCCGTCCGCCGCCTCGGCCGCCCAGTAGCGGACCTCCTTGGTGCGTCCGCCGACGAGGTATCCGAGCGTGGGCAGCGTGGCGCCCGGTACCGCGGAGTACCCCGTCTCCTCCTCGACCTCCCGCAGCGCGCCGGCCAGGGGGTCCTCGGCGCGCTTGAGCTTGCCCTTGGGATGCGACCAGTCGTCGTACTTCGGCCGGTGGACCAGACAGACCTCCAGCTCGCCGTCGACGGGCGAGCGGCGCCACAGGACGCAGCCCGCCGCCCGGATGATGTCGGTGCCGCCGGTCATGGGCTCTCCCTCAGGGGGTGCGTACGGCTTCCTTTTGCCAGCTCTGCTGGAAGGCGAAGCGTGCCGCCTCCACCTCGTGCCGCTGGTCCGCGTGGAGCACGCCGAGCGCGTACGCGGTCGCCGGGGCGATGCGCGGGGTGCGGGCCGCCGACGCCGCGGCCGCGGCCGCCTCCGCCGCGTCCCGGTGCCGGTCGAGGGCCTGACCCGCGCCGAGCAGCCGTACGTCGGAGGGGACGCCCTCCTGGTAGAGGCACTCGCGCGCGTAGCGGTGCAGCCGCAGCAGCAGCCGGACCTGGTGCCAGGGCGCGTCCTGGGGATGGGGAGCCGCGTCCGCGGAGAGGCCGTGCACGAGGGCCTCCGCGTTGTACGGATGGCCCGCGGTGAGCAGCGGCAGCGCGGCGACCGCGTCGATGAGCCGGTCCTGTGCGGCGGCCGCCAGCGGCCGCAGGTCGGCCGCGGTGGCCGCGGTGGTGAGCGGTACCTCGCTCGCGAGCACGGCGACGCTGTCCGCGACCGCGTGGAAACGGGAGGATCCCAGCGCCTGGAGTGCCGCCGAGTGCGCCCGGGTGCGGGCGAGGGTCAGCTGCCGGTCGAGCAGCGCGCCCGCCTTCGCCGCCCCGATGGTCATCTGGCCCTTGGGCGGAACGTCGGCGCCCCCCGCGGACTGCGCGGGGAAGGCGGACGGTCCCGACAGCCGGTTCAGCGCGCCGAGCAGCCGCTCCAGGCGGGCCGCGTAGGCGTGCTCACGCGCCAAGGTGCCCGACAGCCAGGCGAGTTCGGGGCGCATCCCCTCCGACCAGTCCGTGTCGAGGAGGGGCCGGAAGGTGTGCAGGGTGCCGCTGATGCGGCGGGCCGAGCGGCGCAGGGCGCGCGCCGCGTCGACCGAATCCGCCGAGCCGCCCGCCGCGGCGCCGGTCTCCCGGTGCTGCCGCAGCGAACGGAGGAACTCCGTGGCCTGGTCCCGCAGATAGTCCGCGAGGACCTCGCCGACGGGCGTACCGCCCTGCTCATGGGGGTGCCGCCGGTCGGGCGGGGCCGCCAGCCGGGGTGAGGACCCGGCCGTGGGGTCGGTGGGGTCAAGGTGTTGCTGTGCCACGCCGGCGCCTCCGGGCGTCTATGAGCATCTCCTGGACGTTCCGCAGCGGTTGGCCATCCTGGTCGGTCGCATGCCGGGTCCATTCGCCGTCCGGGCCCAGGTGCCAGGAAGCGGTGGTGTCCGACATCCCGGTCTCGAACAGCCGGCTGAGGGCTGCCCGGTGGGCCGGGTCGGTGATCCTGACGAGGGCCTCGATCCGCCGGTCGAGGTTGCGGTGCATCATGTCGGCGCTGCCGATCCACACCTCGGGCTCGCCGCCGTTACCGAACGCGAAGACCCGTGAGTGTTCCAGGAAGCGGCCGAGCACGGACCGGACCCGTATGTTTTCGGACAGGCCCGTGACGCCGGGCCGGACCGCGCAGATGCCGCGCACCCACACGTCGACGGGGACTCCGGCCTGGGACGCGCGGTACAGCGCGTCGATGATCGCCTCGTCCACCATCGAGTTGCACTTGATGCGGACGTAGGCGGGGCGTCCGGCGTTGTGGTGCTGGACTTCCTTGTTGATCCGCGCGATCAGGCCGTCGCGCAGCGACTTGGGGGCGACCAGGAGCCGGCGGTAGGTCTCGCGGCGCGAGTAGCCGGAGAGCCGGTTGAAGAGGTCGGAGAGGTCCGCGCCGACCTGCGGGTCGGCGGTGAGCAGTCCGAGGTCCTCGTACAGCCGGGCGGTCTTGGGGTGGTAGTTGCCGGTGCCGACATGGCTGTAGCGGCGCAGGGTGTCGCCCTCCTGCCGTACCACCAGCGACAGCTTGCAGTGGGTCTTCAGTCCGACGAGCCCGTACACGACGTGGCAGCCGGACTCCTCCAGCTTCCTGGCCCACTTGATGTTGGCCTGTTCGTCGAAGCGTGCCTTGATCTCGACGAGGACGAGGACCTGCTTGCCGGACTCGGCGGCGTCTATCAGCGCGTCGACGATGGGCGAGTCGCCCGACGTCCGGTACAGCGTCTGCTTGATCGCCAGGACGTCCGGGTCGCTCGCCGCCTGCTCCAGGAAGGCCTGTACGGAGGTGGAGAAGGAGTCGTACGGGTGGTGCAGCAGGACGTCGCGCTCGCGCAGGGCGGCGAAGATGTCGGGCGCGGACGCCGACTCGACCTCCGCGAGGTCGCGGTGGGTGCCCGCGATGAACTTCGGGTACTTCAGCTCGGGCCGGTCGAGGGCGCCGATGCCGAACAGGCCGGTGAGGTCCAGCGGGCCCGGCAGCGGGTACACCTCGGCCTCGGAAATCTTCAGTTCCCGTACCAGCAGGTCGAGGACGTACCGGTCGATGGACTCCTCGACCTCCAGGCGCACCGGCGGCCCGAAGCGGCGGCGCATGAGCTCCTTCTCCAGTGCCTGGAGCAGGTTCTCGGTGTCGTCCTCCTCGACCTCGAGGTCCTCGTTGCGGGTGAGGCGGAAGGTGTGGTGCTCCAGCACCTCCATGCCGGGGAAGAGCTCCTCCAGGTGGGCCGCGATCACGTCCTCGATGGGGACGTAGCGGTCCGGGGAGGCCTCCAGGAAGCGGGAGAGCAGCGGCGGGACCTTGACACGCGCGAAGTGCCGGTGGCCGCTGACCGGGTTGCGCACCACCACGGCCAGGTTCAGGGACAGGCCGGAGATGTACGGGAAGGGGTGCGCGGGGTCGACCGCCAGCGGGGTCAGGACCGGGAAGATCTGGTGCCGGAAGAGCGTGAAGAGACGGGCCTGTTCCTTCTCGGTGAGCTCGCTCCAGCGGACCAGGTGGATGCCCTCCTCCGCGAGCGCGGGGGCGACGTCCTCCTGGTAGCAGGCCGCGTGCCGGGCCATGAGCTCGCGCGAGCGGGCCCAGATCATCTCCAGGACCTCGCGCGGCTGCAGCCCGGAGGCGGACTTGGTGGCGACGCCGGTCGCGATGCGGCGCTTGAGTCCGGCCACCCGGACCATGAAGAACTCGTCCAGGTTGCTGGCGAAGATCGCCAGGAACTTCGCCCGTTCGAGCAGGGGCGTGCTCGGGTCCTCGGCGAGCTCCAGGACGCGTTCGTTGAACGCCAGCCAGCTGCGTTCCCGGTCCAGGAACCGGCCCTGCGGGAGCTGGATGCCGTCCTGCACCGTGTCCTCGTACGCGTCGAGGTCGGCGTCGAGGTCGGGCTCCAGGTCGGAGACGTTGGCGGCGACGGTGTGCGGCCGGTGCGCGGCGATGGAACCGACGGACGGCTGCGGGTGCTGGACCTGGGCCTGGGCGCTGGGCTGGTTCATGGACCCATTCTTCCGCGCCGGACGCGAGACCGGCGCGTCGGAGCGGGCGGGCGGCAGCGCGGCGAGGCGGATGACGGCTCCCCGGCTCACGGCTTCGTCCGACCGGGAGTGCCCCGGGCGGGGCACGGACACGGGTTCGTCCGCCGTCGACGGCTGGGGCTCGTTCTCCGGTGGAGGCGAAGGCTCTGGCACGGCGGGCTTCATTGGCTGAGCGTCGCAAGCTCGTCTGAATCGATGGTTACGGCGACATGACGTGCGGGATATCGGGGAGCGGCCCCCGGACGTCCAGATGTCCGGGGGCCCTGTACGTCCCCACCCCCGTGGAGGGCGTACGGACAGGTCGCGGGGGCCGGTTCCGCCCCTTCCCGCGGTGCGGGGGGCCGGGTCTACGCGGTGCGGCGGCGCAGCAGCCGGAAGGTGACCGCGGTGGCCGCGGTGGTGACGGCGAGGACGATGCCGGTCTCCACCAGGTGGAGGGGCCAGAAGTGGGAGAACGGATGGTAGACCGAGTAGTGGCCGGTGATCCCGTGGTCGGCCGCGCAGCGTCTGATCCGAGCGGCCGTGCCGACGCATTGCCCGTAGTCGGGGTTCGCGACCCGGCGGCCGTGGACGAGCACCCCGTTCTCCAGCTGCCAGGCCCGGTGGGGGAGAGCGGTCTCGGTGGCGCCGGTCCGGGTGACCTTGGGCCACAGGTCGGCGCGGCAGGCCCCCAGGACCTGGTTGAGCAGCAGCATCACGGCGAAGGTCACGCCGAGGGCGGGCAGCGCGCGTCCCAGCAGCAGGCCGGTGAGCGCGCCGACGGCCAGCGCGCACAGGCCGTACGCGACCGTCGCGGGGCCCAGGGCGACGAAGGTGTTGAAGCCGCTCCAGCCGTCGTCCAGCCGGTCCGGGTTGTTCGACCAGGCCCAGCGGAACAGCGGCACGAGCACCGCACCGCCGAGCGTGACGGCCAGCGCGGGAACGGCGAGCCTGGCGGCCAGCCAGCGCGCCGGCGACACCGACTGGGTCCAGGCCAGCCGTGCGGTGCCCGACTCCAGTTCGCGGGCGACCAGGGAGGCGCCCGCCCAGGCGGCCACGGCGTAGAAGGAGCAGCAGACGACGACGGCGGCCCAGCGGAGGAGGTCGCCGTAGTCGACGGTGGCGATGGTGGAGCAGGTGTCGTGGTGCGCGCAGTGGGCGAGCTCCGCCCGGGCCTTGTCGGCCTGGACCTCGACCGCCCACACCAGGAGCCCGGCGACGGTGGCCACGAACGCGCCCCACAGGGCCAGTGCCGGGCGGTGCAGGCGCAGGACGGTCCACGGGACTCCGCTGACGGCGTTCATCGGCGGCTCCCCTTGGGGGCGGCGCCGACCTGCCGGGCCAGCAGCCGGAAGGCGGTGAGGACGGCGAGCGCGGTGAGGGCGAGGACGATCCCGGTCGCCACCCACTGGAGGGGCCAGTAGTGGGAGTACGGGTGGGAGTCGCTGTAGAAGCCGGTGGCGTGCAGTTTCGCGTACAGCTCGCGGCAGCGGGTGCTGAGGTCGCTGCCGCAGTACGGGTCGGCGAGGCGGCCCCCGTCGGAGGTGAGAAGGCCTTCGTCGACGGTGAGGCCGAGGCTCCTGGGGCCGTTGTGGTGCAGGCTGGTGACGGTCCGCACCGGTGACCAGAGGTGGGGCAGCGCCAGGGCGACGGCGCCCCGGACGCCCGCCGTCAACATCAGGGAGACGACGAGCGCGCCCAGCGAGCGGCGCAGCGCGAGGCCGGCCAGCGCGCCGGCGGCCAGACCGAACAGGGCGATGGCGACGGTGGTCGGGCCGTTGGCGTGGAAGACGAGGGGGTCGGCCCAGCCCTTGGCGGTGTCGATCCGGCTCTGGCTCCTGCGCCAGGTCCGCTGGTGCAGCAGGACCAGCACGCTCGTCCCGGCGGTCACGAGTGCGGCCGGGAGGGCCAGCTTGACCGTGAGCCAGCGGGCCGGGGAGACCGACTGGGTCCAGGACAGTCGCGCGGTCCCGGTCTCCATTTCGCGGCCGAACAGCGACGCGCCCGCCCAGGCGGCGACGAGGAAGGGCACGAGGGTCACCGCGATGGTGGCGTACTGGGAGAAGGACTTGTAGGTGAGGAGCGCGTCCTGGTCGTAGGTGCAGGCGGACTCCCGGCAGTGGTCGTACTGCCGCCAGGCGGTGGCCGCCGCGTCCATCGCGGGGCCGTGCAGCCACAGCAGCAGGACGGTGAGGACGGCGAACAGGCCCGCCCCGGCGCAGAGGGCCGGGCGGTGCAGCAGCAGGACCGTCCGGACCAGGCCGCGCGAGGCCGACGGGCGGCGGACGGGAGCCGCCGGGGTGCCGGTGGTGGCGAGCTCGGTCATACGGCGGGCTCCTGGGTGCGGGCGGGTGCGAGGATCAGCGCGGGGGCCGCGGGGTTGCGCAGATGCGCGAGGACCAGGTCCTCCAGCGAGGGCGCGGTGGCTCCGGTGTCGGCGGGGTACGGGCCCTGCGGGCGGATCAGGGCGGTCTGCTGGCGTCCCGTGGTGCGGGACTCGACCACGGTGTGCGGGGCGAGGTCGCGGACCGGGCCGGTGGTCAGGGTGTGCGCGGCCAGCAGGTCGTCCAGGTCGCCCGCCAGCCTTACCCGGCCGTCGCCTATCAGCAGCAGGTAGTCGCAGGAGCCCTCCAGTTCGGCGACGACGTGCGAGGACATCACGACCGTCGTCCCGTACTCGGCGGCCTCGGCCATCAGGGTGCCCATCAGTTCGTGCCGGGCGAGCGGGTCGAGGTCGGCCATCGGCTCGTCCAGGAGCAGGAGTTCGGGCCGTTTGCCGAGCGCGAGGGCGAGGGCGACCCGGGTGCGCTGGCCGCCGGAGAGCGCGCGGATCCTCTTCTTCGGGTCCAGGCCGCCGACCTCGTACGCGATCCGCCCGGCGACCCGGGCGTCCCAGCGGGCGGGGTTGAGCTCCTGGCCCAGGCGCAGCGTCTGGTCCACGGTGAGCTGCGGGTACAGCGGCTTGTCCTGGGCGACGTACGCGACGCGCTCGCGGGCGGCGGCCGGGTGGGTGCCGAGCACGGTGAGGGCGCCCTCGGTGGGGGCGAGCAGGCCGGCCGTGTGGGACAGCAGGGTCGACTTGCCCGCGCCGTTGGGACCGACGACGGCGCAGACGCGTCCCGCGGGGAGCCGGAAGGAGCACGCGCGCAGTGCCCAGCTCCCGCGTCGCCCGAACCGCTTGCCGAGTCCGGCCGCCTCGATGGCGGTGTTGCTCATTCCTGGTCTCCCTTGGCGTGTTCCTGAGTGAAGCGGTCGTCGAGTGCGGAGGTGAAGAGCGCCGCCATGTCGTCCCGGCCGAGCCCCGCCTCGCGAGCTCGTGTCACCCAGGCGTCCAGTTCGGCGCGCAGGGGCGAGTCGGCCGGGGTGGTGGTGCCGAGTGAGCGGCGGACGAAGGTACCGAGGCCGCGTCTGGCCTCGACCAGGCCCTCGCGCTCCAGCTCGCGGTAGGCCTTGAGAACGGTGTTCGGATTGATCGCGGTGGCTTCCACGACCTCGCGGGCCGTGGGGAGCTTGTCGCCGGGTTCGAGCAGGCCCAGGCGCAGCGCCTGCTTGGTCTGCTGGACGATCTGGACGTACGTGGCGACACCGCTGCGCCGGTCGATGCGGTACTCCACCACTCGGCAACCACCCTTTCACTAATTGAGTAGTGAAAGGGTGGTGCAGGAGGGTGCCGTGAGTCAAGTGCGAAATCCGTCGGCGCGAACGTGAACCGATCGCCGGGGCTCGTCCGATGAGGTGATGTGAGGGAAACGAGAAGCGACGGGGAGCTGCTGCGGGCCATCGCGGCGGACGGGGACCGTCGCGCCTTCGAGGAGCTGTACCGGCGCTACGCGCCGTGGCTGACCGCACGCCTGCGCGGCCGGTGCGCGGACGCCGGGGTGGTCGACGACGTCGTACAGGAGACGTTCCTCGCCGTCTGGCGCGGCACCGCGCGCTACCGGGAGGAGGGCGACGCGGCCGGCTGGCTCTGGCGCGTCGGCTCCCGGCGGCTGATCGACACCCTGCGCGGCGACGGCGCACGCGGCCGGCTGCGGCAGGCCCTGGCCCGCCTGCGCCACCGGGACGAGGCGTCCGCCGAGGAACGCGTGCTCGCGGGGGTGGAGCACGGAGACCTCGCGGGCGCCCTGGTCCGGCTCTCGCCCGAACTGCGGGCCGTGCTCCAGGCCACGGTGATCGACGGCCTCACCACCAGGGAGGCGGCCGTCCTGCTCGGCATACCGCCCGGCACGGTCAAGACGCGGGCCCAGCGGGCGCGCAAGCAGCTGCGGGAGGCGCTGGCATGAGCGGCATCGACAAGGACACCGGCACGGCCTGGCACGTGCCGGACGACGACATCCGGGCCTATGCGCGAGGAGAACTCACCCCGCCCCGGCTCTGGTCCGCGGACACCCACCTCGCCACGTGCGCGCACTGCCGGGAGACGCTCGCCGCGGCGGCCGACCCGGTCGCGCTGGACGCCGGGTGGGAACGGCTCGACGCCGAACTGGACGCACCGCGGCCGCGCCTGCTCGAGTCACTGCTGGTGCGCATCGGCGTCGCCGACCACACCGCGCGCCTGCTGGCCGCCGCACCCGTGCTGCGCCGCTCCTGGCTGGGAGCGGTCGCCGCCGTGCTGGTCATGACCGTGGCGGCGGCCGACTCGGCGCAGACCGCCACCGCGCCCAACCTGTTCCTGGCCCTCGCGCCGCTGCTCCCGCTCGCCGGGGTCGCGCTGTCGTACGGGCCCGTGCTCGACCCGACGTACGAGATGGCGGTCGTCGCACCGACGCACGGATTCCGGCTGCTGATGATCCGCACGCTCGCCGTGCTGACCGTCGTCCTCGGTCTGAACGGTCTCGCCACCCTCGCGCTGCCCGCGTACGGGCTGCGCGCGCTGGCCTGGCTGCTGCCCGCGCTGGCCCTCACCGGGACCGGGCTCGCGCTGACGCCCCGGCTGGGCCCGGTGTTCGCGCCCGGCCTGGTCGCCACGGTGTGGGTGACGCTGATCGCGCTGACGGCGTCGGCGGCCGGGACCCACCACACGACGCCCGCGCCGTTCACGGCGGCCGGGCAGGGCGTCGCGGCGGCGGTGGCCGCGCTGGCCGCCGGGCTGCTGTACCTGGCGCGCGACGGGTTCGACGCGTCGTCCCCCCGGAAGCCGTTCCGGGGGTTCACCCGAGGAGGCACGGGATGACGGACCGCACACCACCCGCACAGGCCGTGACGCTCGCACTGGTCACGCCGGTCGCGCCGGTCACGCCGGTCACCCGGCGGGAGCGGCGGCTGCGCCTCCTGAAGGCCGTGCTGCTGATGGCCGTCTCCCTCGCGGCGTTCGCGGCCGAGCTGCTCCACCTGGTCGTCCGCGCCCCCGACCGCCACCGCGGACGGTCCTTCGCGGGGGACATCGGCGGGGACACCGGAGGCGGTGACGGCGGGGGCGACGGGTGAGGACGCCCACGGCCACCTCACCGGCCCACCCCGTCTCCGCCCTGTCCCCCCTCTCACCCCTCTCACCCCTCCCCTCCGTCCCCTTCACCTCGTCCTCCTTCTTCGACCACTCCCGCAGGAGCGCCGTATGACCCCCACCGTCTCCGCCTCCGGGCTGAGCCTCCGCTACGGCAGGACCCCCGCCCTCGACGACGTGTCGGTGCGGCTCCAGGAAGGTGTCACCGGGCTCATCGGTCCCAACGGGGCCGGAAAGACCACCCTGTTGCGGGTGCTCGCCACCGCCGTGCCCGCCGACCGGGGCGCCTTCACCGTGCTCGGACACGACCCGGCCACGCCCGCCGGGCGCCAGAACGTCCGGCGCACGCTCGGCTATCTGCCGCAGGCCCCGGGATTCCACCCGGACTTCACGGCCTTCGAGTTCGTCGACTACGTGGCGATCCTCAAGGAGCAGACGGACCGTACGGCCCGGCACCGCGAGGTGCGCCGGGTCCTGGAGGCCGTCGACCTGACCGACGTACGCGGCAAGCGGATCAAGAAGCTGTCCGGCGGTATGCGCCAGCGGGTCGCGCTGGCCGCGGCCCTCGTCGGCGACCCCGGTTTCCTCGTCCTCGACGAGCCCACCGTCGGCCTCGACCCCGAACAGCGCATGCGCTTCCGGGAGCTGATCGCCCGCGCGGGGGAGGAACGCACCGTTCTCCTCTCCACCCACCAGACCGAGGACGTCGCGATGCTCTGCCAGTGCGTCATCGTGATGGCCCATGGACGTGTCCTCTTCGAGGGCACCCCCGCCGAACTGGCCGCACGCGCCGACGGACATGTGTGGAGCAGCGCCGAGCGCGACCCGGCCGCACGCGCCGGATGGCGCACGGGCACGGGCTCCTTCCGCAACGTCGGCGACCCGCCCCCGGGCGCCGAACTCCTCGAACCGACCTTGGAGGACGGGTACTTGCTCACCCTCGACGGCACGCCCGCGGAGGTGGCGGCGGGATGAGCACCGTACTGGAGACCCCCGCCAGGGCCGTCGAGCCGGCGCGGGAGCCGCACCCCTGGGCGGCCGTGGCCGCCCTCGCCCGCTTCGAGGCACGCGAGCTGCGCCTCTACCTGTCCTTCATCGGTGTCGCGCTGCTGTACGTCGGCTGGATTGTCTGGCAGTGCACGAGCCGGACGGGCGACTACCCCGTGCTGCAGGACGTCGACCGGGCCACCCAGAGCATGCCGATGCTCGTCGGCCTCTCGGTCATGCTGTGCGTCAACCGCGCCGTCCGGCGTTCCCACCGCGACGACACGGAACGCCTCTTCGGGGTGCTGGTCGTCGAGCCCTGGCGGCGTACGGTCGCGCACGCGCTGTCCGTCGTCCCGGCCGCCCTGTTCGTCGCGGTCTGCGTGACCGTCCAGTTCACCTGGGAAGCGCTCAAGCCCGGTGCCGTCGGGCACGGCTCACCGGCCGAACTGGCCGTGGGCCCGCTGACGGTCCTGCTGTTCGGCGCGCTCGGTGTCCTCCTCGGGCGCCTGGTCCCCTCCGCCGTGGCCGCGCCGGTCCTCCTCGTCTTCCTGTTGTTCACCCAGGCGCTCGGCGGGAGCACCTCCGGCGGGACCGGCTGGACGGACTGGCTGTCCCCGGTCGTCGCCGAGACCGGCGCCAGGCCGTTCCCCTCCGACCTGCTGGGCCGCCCGGCCGCCTGGCACGCGCTGTACCTCCTCGGGCTCGCCCTGTTCGTGGCCGTTCTCGCCGTGCTGGTCGGCGGCGGCCGTACGAGGACCGTCCAGGTGGTCCTCGCGGGTGCGCTCGCCCTGACGCTGGTGGGGGCGGTCGCCCAGTCCGGCGGCACCCCGGCCGCGACGGTCGCGGCCCGTGAACGGGCCTCGCTCACCCCCGAGAAGGTCCAGTCGTGTCTGGAGCACGGCACCTCGGTGTACTGCGCCTTCCCCGAGTGGAAGGGCCGCACGGCCGACTGGGCCACCGTCGTCGACCGGGTCCGGAGCCTCGCGGGCGGCGCCGCCTGGGGAGAGCGGCTGACGGTGCGCCAGCGCGTCGACGCCCGCTCCGGGTTGGCGGACAACCCGGCCCTCGAACCGTCCACCGTGCCCGGCCAGGTGACCGTGGGCACCGCCTGGGGCGGCAACCGGGTCCCGGAGTTCGCGGTCGCCGTCGCGTCCGTCCTGGTCGCGGGGAACGAGAAGGCGGGCAGCGCGGTGTGCGACGCCCGCATGGTGACCATCATGTGGCTGGCACTGGGCGCGGAGTCCGACCCGATGACCCTCTTCCGGCACGTCCGCCTCGACGACAGCGTCACCGGCTCCGCCATCGTCCTGGCCCCCGCGGAGCCGCTCTCCATGACCGCCGAACAGACGCGGATCGTGCGGGAGCTGCTGACGAAGCCCCGCTACGGCGTCACCGCCAAGGTGAAGGCCCACTGGTCGCAGCTGATCTCCCCGAAGACCTCGACGGCCCGGGTGGCGGAGCTGCTGGGAGTGCCGGCCAAGGCGGGGGCGACGGACCCGGCACCGGACGGTGACTCGTGCGAGGGATGACCGCGCCGGACACGGACGCGCGTGCGCGATCCGCCGGCGGACGGGGCGTGAGCGTACGAACGGTGGGCGTACGAACAGCCGGCGCAAGCGGGAGCGTACGGACAGGGGGCGGACGAAGCGGGCGCGCACGAACAGTCGGCGCACGGAGGGGACGCGTACGAACCGTGGACGGACGAACGGGGAGCAGTTCATGATCCGCGCCCTCGTGCGGCCCGTCTGGCGCACCCTGCCCCGGACGGCCCTCGCGGCCTGCGGCGGTCTCGGGCTCCTGCTGGCCGGGATCCCGCGCCTGCTGCCCGGCCAGCCGGATCCGTGGCTGTGCCTCAACCTGCTGCGGGGAGCCGCGCTCGTCCTCGCCGTGGGACTGGCGTTCCTGCTGGACGACCCGGCGCGGCACACCACCGCGGCGGTACCGGCCCGCAGGCCGTTGCGCAGCGGCCTGCGGATGGCGCTGGTGGCCCCGGCCGCCGCGCTCTGGTGGACGGTCGCGCTGCTCCTCGTACCGGAGCGGACGCGGCCCCCGGCCGGCGCCCTCACCCTGGAGGCGGCCGCGATCGCCGCGACCGCCCTGGCCGCCGCGTCCGCCGCCGTACGGTTCACGGACCGGACCGAGCCGGGCCCGGCCGTCGCGACGGGGCTGCTGGTCACCGCCATGACGGTGCCGACCCTGCTGCTGCCCGAGCGGTGGGCGCTGGTCGTGGCCGTGGACGACCCGCACTGGGACGCCGCCCACGAGCGGTGGGCGGCCGTCCTGGCCGTGGCGGCACTGCTCTGCGCGGCGTGCTGCACGGAACCCGCACGGGCGTGGCGCCCGCCGACCCCCGCCCGCCGCTGAGGGCTCCGCCCCACCACCGGTCGGGCTCCGCCCCGGGTGCTCCGGGTTCCGCCCCGAGCCCGCCGGGCGCCGCCCAGCCAGGGCCGAGCCCCCCGGGTGCGCGGCACCCCGCTCAGGTACCGGGCCCGGCCGGGGGGTACGTGGGGCTCCGCCCTCGGGAGCATCGGTCCCGCCCAGGTACGCCGGGTTCTGCCCCGGGTACCTAGGTCCTGCCCGGGTACGTAGGTCCCGCCCCGGGTACGTCGGGCTCCGCCCCGGGTACGGCCGGCCCCCGGCGGAGGTACGTATGGCTCCACCCCGGGTAGGTAGGTCCCCCCCGGTACGCCGGGCTCCGCCCAGCTACGGCCGGGCCTCCGGAAAGGTCGGGCCCTGCTCACGTACCGCCGGCCCCCGGCTGGGTACGTAGGACTGCGCCCCGGGTACGCCGGGCTCCGCCCAGTACGGCCGGCCTCCGGAGAGGTAGGGCCCCGCCCGGGGCGCGTCGGTCCCGCCCGGGTCCGTCAGGACTCGCTGCGGTACATCAGGTCCGTCTCGTGGGTGACGAAACCGAGGCGCTCGTACACGGCCACGGCCGCGGTGTTGTCGGCGTCGACGTAGAGCATGGCGGTCGGCAGAGCCTGCGCCGCGAGATGGCGGAGCCCGATCGTGGTGAGGGCCTTGCCGAGGCCGCCGCCCTGGGCGGCCGGGCTGACCCCGAGGACGTAGACCTCGCCGAGGCCCTCCGTGGCGTGGACCTTCGTCCAGTGGAAACCGACGAGTTCGTCGCCGCGCAGGGCGAGGAAGAACCCGGACGGGTCGAACCACGGCTCGGCCATGCGGTCGTCCAGGTCGCGCTGGGTGAGGGCGCCCTGCTCGGGATGGTGGGCGAAGGCCTCGGCGTTCAGGGCGAGCCAGGCGGCGTCGTCCCGGCCCGGCACGAAGGCACGGACCCGCACCCCGTCCGGGAGCTTCGGCTCGGGCAGGTCGAGGTCGGTCAACGGCCGCCGGAGCTGGCGCAGTTCGCGGAAGAGGGTGAGCCCGAGGACCTGGGCGAGATGCCGGGCCGCGGAGTGCCCGCCGTGCGCCCACACCCGCAGCCGCTTGCCGGACTCGGCGAGCAGCGCCGAACCCAGCGCCCGTCCGTGGCCGTGCCCACGGTACGCCGGGTGCACGACCAGCTCGGCGGCCGGGGCCTCGACCGGGTCGGTGTCCTCCAACTGGGCGTATCCGACCAGCACGTCGCCGAGAGTCAGCAGCAGGTGCCGTACGCCCTCGCGCGCACCGCCCTTCAGCTGGAGTCGACCCTGCTCGGAGACCGCCTGCTGTCCGTCGGCCAGGGCGGCCTCCGAGAGCAGCCGGAGCACGTCCTCGGCCTGCGCGGGGGAGAGCGCGCTGGAGGTCTCGATGGAGCGGGAGAGCGCGGGGGGTGCGGTGTCGTCGCTGGTCATGGATACGAGGGTACGGCGCGCTCTTTTCCGGACAAGGAGTTGGGCGGGGTGGATGTGGATCGTGGCGGGGCGGGCCGCCTCCCGGCGGCGGGGCGACCCACGCGGCAACTCCGTGTGCGCCCCCTCGCGGGTCCCCGCGCGTGCGTCTGCCGGTGAGGCGATGGCAACCAGTCCGTAACCCCGAACCCCCTGGTGTGCTACGCGCGTTGATTCTAAAGTGCGTGCAAAGCCACGGCCGTCGCACCGTGCTCGTGACACTCGTAGCTCTCACCGTTCTCCAGGGGGGACCCCATGCCGCCGACGTTCCGGAACAGACGTACCCATCGCCTCCTCGCGGGTGCCGCGGGCCTGGCCACCGTCGCCGCCCTGGCCGCCGCGATGCCGGCGAGCGCGGGGCAGGACAGGGCGACCGCCCGGCACCACCACGGCAGCAGCCGCTACCAGGACGTACAACTGCTGTCCTTCAACGATCTGCACGGCAACCTGGAGCCGCCGTCCGGTTCCTCCGGCCGGGTCACGGAGCTCCAGGCGGACGGGACGACGAAGTCGATCGACGCGGGCGGTGTCGAGTACCTCGCCACGCATCTGCGCGACGCCCGCAAGGGCAACAAGTACTCGATCACGGCTGCCGCCGGTGACATGGTCGGCGCCTCCCCGCTGCTCTCCGGGCTCTTCCACGACGAGCCGACGATCGACGCGCTGAACAAGCTCGACCTGGACGTGACGAGCGTCGGCAACCACGAGTTCGACGAGGGCGCCAAGGAGCTGGCCCGCCTGCAGAACGGCGGCTGCCACCCCACGGACGGCTGCTACGACAAGAAGGCGAAGTTCCGGGGCGCCGACTTCCCCTACCTCGCCGCGAACGTCACCAGCGAGAAGACCGGCAAGCCGATCCTCAAGCCCTACTGGGTGTGGAAGAAGAACGGCGTCAAGGTCGGCTTCATCGGTGTGACCCTCGAAGGCACCCCGAACATCGTGTCGGCGGAGGGCGTCAAGGGCCTGAAGTTCGGTGACGAGGTCGAGACGATCAACAAGTACGCCAAGGTGCTCCAGCGCCAGGGCGTGAAGTCCATCGTCGCGCTGATCCACGAGGGCGGCGCGCCCGCCTCGGCGGCGTACAACTACGACTGCGACAGCCCCGGCGCGGGCGACGGCATCTCCGGCCCGATCGTCGACATCGCGAAGAACGTCACGCCGGCCGTGGACGCGCTGGTCACCGGTCACACCCACCAGGCGTACGCGTGCACGATCCCGGACCCGGCGGGCAACCCCCGGATGGTGACGTCGGCCTCCTCGTTCGGCCGTCTCTACACGGACACCACGCTGACGTACGACCGCTGGACGGGTGACATCGCGCGTACGGCGGTGAAGTCCGCGAACCACGTGGTCACCCGTGACGTGGCGAAGGCCGCCGACATGACGGGCCTGATCGCGAAGTGGAACACCCTCGCCGGTCCCATCGCCTCGCGCCCCATCGGCTACATCGCGGGCGAGATCGGGAACGCCGGCACCGAGTCCCCGCTCGGTGACATGATCGCCGACGCGCAGCTCGCGTACGCCAAGTCGGTCGACCCGGAGGCCGACATCGCGCTGATGAACCCGGGCGGTATCCGCGCCGGCCTCACCTACACCGCGAGCGGCGGCGAGGGCGACGGCGTGGTGACGTACGGGGAGGCGTACACGGTGCAGCCGTTCGCCAACACCGTCAACCTCGTGACGCTCACCGGCGCCCAGCTGATCACCGCACTGCAGCAGCAGGTCAGCGGGGCGAACGAGGCCGCGCCGAAGATCCTTCAGATCTCCAAGGGCCTGACCTACACGCTGGACCTCACCAAGACGGGCGCCACCCGCGTGGTGGCCGGCTCGGTCAAGCTCGACGGCACGGCGATCGACCCGGCCGCCGGCTACCGCGTCGCGATGAACTCGTTCCTCGCGGGCGGCGGTGACGGCTTCGCCGAACTGGGCAAGGGTACGAACGTCCTGGTCGGCGGCGACGACCTGGCCGCCTTCGAGTCCTACCTGACGGCCAACTCCTCGGCCACGGCGCCTTATCCGGTGCCCTCGGCGGACCGTGTCACGGTCGTTCAGTAGCCGTCGGGGCCGGGCACCGGAACCGGCGAAGATCGTGAAGTAGATCGCATCCGGACGGTTGCGGTTGCGGTCGGGGGCGGTACGCATGGTCGGATGAGACGATGCGTACCCCCCACCGCATGACAGCGCATCCCCTTCCGGCCGACCACCACCCGGACCCGGCCGACCACCACCCGAACCCGTACGACCATCCGTACGACCTCCCGGACGACCCGCCGGACCGCTACCCGAACCCGTACGACGAACTGGGCACCCTCGGCGGCGCGGGCCCGCTGGAGGACTTCTTCCACGAGGACGAGCCGGGTGCCGGGCCGGAGACCTGGCCGGGTGGCCCGCCCCACCAGGAGCCGGGCGAAGAGCCGGGCGAAGAGCCGGGCGGGGCGTGGGCCCCGCCCAACCACCGCCGGGGCGGCCGACGCCGCCGCAGGCACCTCGCCGGACCGCCGTTCGCGATGAAGGCGGCCGTCCTCGTCGTGACCCTCGCCGCGTTCCTGACGCTCGCCGACCGCTGGGCGCTGCTGTACGCCGAGCACCAGGCCGCGCAGACACTCAAGGACCAACTGCGCCTGACCGCCGCGCCCGAGGTCGAGATCGGGGGCTTCCCCTTCCTGACCCAACTCGCGGACGACCGGCTGGACTCCGTGCGGGTCACCGTGCCGGACGTGGCCGCCGACCGGGTCTCCCTGGCGAAGGTGTCGGCCACCGCGACGCGGGTACGGCTCGACAGCGACGGACCGACCGACGTGCACGGCGCCCGTATCCCCGAGCTGCACGGCGAGGTGCTGCTCTCCTTCGACGACCTGAACCGCGAACTGGGCTCCTCCCAGGTGACGTTCACCGGGCACGGCCGCGACCAAGTGCGTGCGCGCGGCACCCTGCCGGTCGCCGGACACGACCTGAGGCTCCGGGCCGACGCGCGCATCCGGCGCGACGGGACGCGCGGCATCTCCACCCACATCGACGGAATGCGCCTGGACATAGGCGACTTGGCAACGTACCGCCCCGGTGTCCGCGCCTCCGAGGGCCTCCACCTCACCCCGCGCTCGGCGGCCCGCCTCGGCGGCCAGACCGCCAGGGCGAGGGCGCTGCTGTCCGTCCCGTCGGTCGTCCGCAGGCTCGGGGTCCCGGACCGGGTGGTGCGCGAGGCGTTGCGCGACGACACCGAACTCGCGTCCCTGACGGGGTCGCCGGCCTTCGTCCATCAGGCGATGCGCCTGAACCTCCTCGACCTGGCGACGGCCCACCCCGAGCTCCTGAAGCGGCTGGGGCTGGACCCGGCACTGCTCGACGGCCTCTCCCGCCTGACCCGCCCCGTCCTCGTCGACCAGCTCTCGCTCGGCTTCCGGCTGCCGCATCCGGCGGACGGACGGATCCGGCTGCGGGACGTGCGGGTGGAGCGGGACGGGATACGGGTCGACGTGACGGGGACCGGGCTGTCGGTCGGGCGCTGACAAAACCTCGCTGAATTCAATCGTCCTGGCCTTGCGTCGGTAAGTCCCGGGTACGAGGCGTCATCAATTCTGTGTGAGCGGCCGATTGGTTCCGCCGTCGTCCTGAGAACCTTTTTCAGTCGCAATTCATGCAGGTCTCAGCGGAATTGGCGGATTCCTGGTCCGGGGCGCCGTAGTGTTTTCCATGTCGAAAGCGAACAGCGCGAACGGCAAAGGGAATTCACCCGAAGCGAAGAAGGAGAACTCATGAGCTTCCACAGGATCGCCCCGGTCAAGCACGCCCACAAGGCCGCCCCGGCCCCCCGGCACGCTGCCAAGCACGCGCCGAAGCCCGGCGCGAAGAAGGCCGCCCCGAAGCCGCGCCCGGTGAGCCGTCAGGGCCGCTAGCGGATCGCGCGACAGGCCGGAAGATCGCTCGGGGCGAGCCGGCGCATCGCACGAGGCGGGGTCCCCGGAATTCCCTTCCGGTGGCCCCGCCTCGGCTTTGCCGGACAATTCGAGGACCGGAAAGGGAAACCGAGTGGATATGCGTGAAGTACGGGCCGTGTTCGCACGCTTCTGGCCGCTGACCCGCGGCGACCGCGCATGGATGGTGCTGATCGTCGGCTGCGTGGTCGTGGCCGCGCTCGCCGAGACGGCCGCGATCCTGCTCTTCGCGCAGCTCACCGACCACGCGCTCAAGTCGGGATCGCTCGCCGCGTTCTGGGGGCCGGCCGGAGCCTGGCTGGGCGTGTCCGTGATCGGCGCGATCGTCGGCTACCTCGGCAACTCCCTCGCCGTGTGGACCGCCGAGAGATTCGTCCTGCGGCTGCGCGCGAGCGTCTTCCGGCATGTCCAGGACCTGCCCCCCGACTTCTTCCAGAAGCACCGCCGGGGCGACCTGGTCGAGCGCCTCACCGGCGATGTCGAGGCCATCGAGCAGATGGTCGTGTCCGGTGTCGTCGGCACGGTCTCCGCCGCCTTCTCGGCCGTCTTCTACGCCGCCGCGGCGCTCTGGCTGCGCTGGGACCTGGCCCTGGTCACCTTCGTCCTCGCCCCGCTCTTCCTCGTCGTCGCCCGCCGCTTCTCCGGCCGGATCAGACAGGCCTCCCAGGAGGAACGGACCGCCGACGGCGCGATCACCTCGGTCGTCGAGGAGTCGCTCGGCAACGTGGTGCTGACCCAGGCCTACAACCGCCGGCGCGCCGAGGAGCGGCGGCTCGACCGCGAGGCGCGCGCCTGGATGCGGGCATCGGTGCGCGGCGCACGGGCGAGCGAGAGGTACGAGCAGTTCGTCGAGGTCGTCGAGACCCTGTGCGTGCTCGTGGTGATCGGCCTCGGTGCCTGGGAGATCTCGCAGGGGCGCATGTCGCTGGGCCGGTTGCTCGCCTTCGCCGCGTTCCTCGGGTATCTGTACCCGCCGATCCGCGGTCTGGGCGGGCTCGGCCTCACCCTCACCGCCGCCACCGCCGGCGCGGAACGCATCCAGGAGATCCTGGACACCGAACCCGCCGTCACCGAACCCGCCGAGCCGGTCCCGGACTGGCCCGTGCGCGGCCGGGTCGACTTCCACGGCACGTCGTTCCGCCACCCCGGCGCCGAGCGCGATTCCCTGCGCGACGTGACCTTCACGGCGGGCCCCGGCGAACTCGTCGTCGTCACCGGTCCGAGTGGCGCCGGGAAGTCCACGCTCTCCAGACTCCTCACCCGCTTCTACGACCCCACGGCCGGCGTGATCCGCCTGGACGGCGTCCCCCTGCCCGACATGTCCCTGGAGTTCCTTCGCGAGAACGTCGCGCTGCTGCCCCAGGAGACCCTGGTCCTGCGCGGCACGATCCGCGAGAACATCGAGTGCGGCCGGCCCGGAGCGTCCCGGGCGGACATCGAGCGGGCGGCCCGGGACGCCGCCGCGCACGACTTCGTCAGCGCGCTGCCCGACGGGTACGACACGCGGATCGCCCCCGGCACGGCCGCGCTCTCCGGCGGCCAGCTCCAGCGCGTCGCCATCGCCCGCGCCATGCTGCGCGACGCGCCCGTCCTGGTCCTGGACGAGCCGACCGCCGGGCTCGACTCGATCGCCGCCCGCCGGGTGGTGCGGCCGCTGCGGCGGCTGATGGCGGGCCGCACCACCATCATGATCACGCACGATCTGTCACTGGCGCCGGACGCGGACCGGATCCTGGTCGTGGACGGCGGCCGGCTGCTGGAGACCGGCACACACGACGAACTGCTGGCGAGGGGCGGCGCGTACGCGCGGCTGGCGACGCCGGAGACCGGCTCCCTGGTGACGCGGAGCGTCTAGTGCCGCGGCGGTCGGCGGGTGGCGATCGGTAGGTGGCGTACGGCGGGTGGCGTACGGCCTCGCCGTCACCGGTCGGATCCGCCGCGCAGTTCGGGCGGTGTCCGTGCCGTGCGGGCGGTGTCCGTGCCCGGTCGCCCGGCACGGGGGAGGTAACGATGCGGCATCGTGCGCGGCCACGGGACGAACGGACCGAACGCGGCCCGGGGGCCGGGCGTCACAGGTGCGGTGCGGGTTCCACGCCGCACGACTCCGTCCGCCGACGTCCGTCCCTGGGGATCCCATGCGTACGAAGACCACGCGCACCGCCCGCCTGCTCCTCGCCCTCGCCCTCCTGACCGTCGGATCCGGTGCCGTCGCCGGTTGCGACGGCCCGAAGACCCGTGGCCACGGTGCGCAGGGCCGTGACACCGGCACGGAAGCGCGCAGGCAGGCCCGTGCCCGCCAAGTCGCCGCGGCCTGGGACGGATCCGGGGCCGCGCGGACGTGGCGCGCCGGCTACCACCCGATGGGGGAGGCGGTGCAGCCGCCGGCGGGCGGCTTCCACGCGGGCGCCGACGAACGTGCGTTCACGACGCAGAACTTCGTCCTGCGCGGCACGCTTCCCGCGGCCGGTCGCACGGAGGGGGAGGTGCGGTGGAGGAGCGGAGCCCCGCTCCTCCTGCCGCTGGTCGGGGCACGCGAGGCGTACGGGTCCGTGGCCCGGGGAGGCAACGACGGCCCGCACCTGACGGTGACCGGGGCGAGGCCGGGCGTGATGACCCTGGCCACCAGCCGTGGCCCGGCGACGGTTCCGGCCTGGCTGTTCACCCTGGAGGGGTACGACACCCCGCTCAAGCGGGCCGCCGTCGCCCCCTCGAAGCTCCCCCCGCCGCCGATCGGGCCGCAGCGGCAGGTGTCCACGAGCGAACTGGCGCCCCTCGCCGGGCTGGTCGAGGTGGCCGGCGACGGCCGGTCGGCGACCGTGAGCGCGGAACACGGGGCCTGCGACGACGGGCCCGCCGTGCACGTGCTGGAGACCGGGGGCAGCGTGGTGCTGTCCGCCTTCGTCACCGGGGTGCGCGAAGGTCCCTGCGCGGGTGTGATGCTGCGCCAGGAGGTGACGGTGCGACTGGCCGGGCGGCTCGGCGACCGCGTCCTCCTGGACGCCTTCACGGGCCGTCCCGTGCCCTACGGGGAGCCGAACGGCCCCTCACCGAGCCGGCGCCGGTGAGTCCGTGAGCGGCCCGCTCCCCGCTCCCCGCGGTCACTCCTGGTCGAGGGCCGTCTCCGGCGGCGGTGTGGGCGCTCCCGGCAGGCGGACCGACACCACCGTGCCGCCGCCCGCGGCCGGCCGCAGGGACACCTCGCCGCCCGCCTGCTGCACCGTACGCGCCACGATCGACAACCCAAGACCCGAGCCGGGGAGCGCGCGGGCGGACGGGGAGCGCCAGAAGCGGTCGAAGACGTGCGGGAGTTCCTCGGCGGGGATGCCGGGTCCGCGGTCGCGGACGGTCAGTTCGCCGTCCTTGAGGACGACGTCGACGGCCTCGCCCTCCGGGCTGAACTTCACCGCGTTGTCGAGGAGGTTGACGACGGCCCGCTCCAGCGCGGTGGGCTCCGCCCGGACGTACCAGGGCTGGAGGTCCGCCGTGATCGTCAGCTCGGGTCCGCGCAGCCGTGCGCGGCGCAGTGCCGCCTCGACCGTGTCCTGGAGGGGGACCGTCGGCACGGTGTTCGCCTGCTGGCCGGCGTCCGAACGCGAGAGCTCCTGCAGGTCGCCGATGAGCGAGGCCAGTTCGGTCATCTGGGCCTTGACGGAGGCGAGGAGTGCCTTGCGGTCGGCCGGGGGGATCGGGCGGCCCGTCTCCTCGCTGCGGGTGAGGAGCTCTATGTTCGTACGGAGGGAGGTCAGGGGCGTACGGAGTTCGTGGCCGGCGTCCGCGATGAGCTGCTGTTGCAGCTCGCGGGAGCTGGCCAGCGCGGACGTCATCGAGTTGAAGGAGCGGGAGAGACGGGCGACCTCGTCCTCGTTGTCCTCCTCGACCGGGATGCGGATGGAGAGGTCCTCCGTGCGGGCCACGTGTTCCACGGCCTCGGTGAGCTTGTCGACGGGGCGCAGGCCCGCCCGGGCGACCGCGAGCCCGGCCGCGCCGGCGCCGACCACGCCGATCCCGGAGACCAGGAGCAGGACGAGGGCCAGGTCGTTCAGGGTGGCCTGGGTGCTCTTGAGGGGCACGGCCACGACATAGGCGCGGTCGCTGTACAGGACGCGGGTGCCGGGGAGTTCGCCGGGGAAGTTCGTGACGACGAGCGGCATCGCCAGGACCCGTACGTCGTTGCCCTTGGTGTCGGTCCCGTTCCGCGGTGCGCTCTTGTTGAACTGCGGGTGCTTGGCCACGGCCTTGTCGCCGTCGGTCACCGTCACCGAGCCCGCCGAGTACCCGAAGACGCAGACGGTCCCGTCCGAGTTGATCACCTGGGCGTAGTCGTCGAACCGTCCGTGGAAGTCGTTCTCGTTGCTCGGTTCCTTGCGGCAGTCGTTGAGGACGGACTGGACCAGCGTGTACTGCTGGGCCTGCTTCTGGTCCTGCAGGTTGTTGTCGATCTCGTCGTACAGCTTCCCCCGCACGATGAACCAGCAGGTCACCGAGACCGCCGCCACCCCGAAGGCCACCGCCGCCGCCACCAGCAGCGCCAGCCGGGAACGGATCGGCAGGGAGCGGAACCTTCTGATCACTCCGCGCCGCCCGAGCGGAGCACGTACCCGACTCCGCGCACCGTGTGCACGAGCCGCGGCTCACCACCCGCCTCGGTCTTGCGGCGCAGGTACATGACGTAGACGTCGAGGGAGTTGGAGGACGGTTCGAAGTCGAAGCCCCAGACGGCTTTCAGGATCTGTTCGCGGGTGAGGACCTGGCGCGGGTGCGCGAGGAACATCTCCAGCAGGGTGAACTCGGTGCGGGTCAGTTCCACGGCCCGGCCCGACCGGGTGACCTCGCGGGTCGCGAGGTCCATCCGCAGGTCGCCGAAGGTGAGCGCGTCCTCGTCCGGGGCGGCGCCCGCCGTCGCCGCGTACGAACTGCGCCGCAGCAGGGCCCGGACCCGGGCGAACAGCTCGTCCAGCTCGAAGGGCTTGACCAGGTAGTCGTCGGCGCCCGCGTCGAGGCCGGTCACCCGGTCCCCGACCGTGTCACGGGCCGTCAGCATGAGGATGGGGGTCGTCGTGCCGGCTCCGCGCATCCGGCGGGCCGCCGTCAGGCCGTCCATCCGGGGCATCTGGATGTCCAGGACGACCAGCTCGGGCTGGTAGGCGGTCACCTTCTCCAGCGCGTCCGCGCCGTCGACCGCGACCTCGGTGTCGTATCCCTCGAAGGCGAGGCTGCGCTGGAGTGCTTCGCGCACCGCGGGCTCGTCGTCGACGATCAGGATGCGCTGTGGTTCACGGTCGCCTTCGGCGGGGCTCATGGGCGGGAGTCCTCGGGTGCGGTGGGGTGGAGGGTCTGACGGCCTTCAGCGTCGCACGTTTCCGGGCGGGGACGGAAAGCACCAGTCGGGGAAGAACCGTCCCAGTCGGGAGGAAAAGGCTCAGACGCGGAAGGAGTGTCCCGTACTGCCGTGGGACGTTCAGCCCGCCAGCGTGGAGAGCCTGCTCAGCGGGACCTTGCGGCGGTGCGGGCGGGTGGCGGGGGTGCGCAGGCCCATCAGCTGCGGGACGGCGGCCGGGAGCGCCACCTCGGGCGCCCGCGGCACCGGCAGGTGCAGTTCACGGGCCACGGCGAGGGCCAGGTCGAGCCCGGCCGGGTCGCCGCCTTCGCGGGAGTGCGTGACCGGGGAAATCCGAGAGATCCTCTTCCAGATCATGTCGACCTCCTGGGTGTGCTGTCCTGTGCTGCTGTCAGCCGTCTCGGTGGTGTCAGCTGTCGGAGCCGCCGGCCCGCAGGTTCGCCAGGTCGGCCTTGACGGTGTTGATCGGGATGGCGAAGCCGAGGCCCACGCTGCCCGCTCCCGACGAGCTGGACGAGGAGTCCGAAGCCGCCGAGTACATCGCGGAGTTGATGCCGACGATGTTGCCGTTCATGTCGATCAGCGCACCGCCTGAGTTGCCGGGGTTCAGGGACGCGTCGGTCTGGATCGCCTTGTACGTGGTGGTCGAGGAGCCGGTGTCGCCGTTGAACTGGCGGCCGCCGAACGAGAACGGCCACTGACCGCTGTCGCCGCCCTGCTGTTGCTGCTGGCCCTGGCTCTCGTCGGTGGAGACGGTCACGTCCCGGTCCAGGGCCGAGACGATGCCGCTGGTGACGGTGCCGGTCAGCCCCTCGGGGGAGCCGATCGCGACGACGTCGTCGCCGACCTGGACGCCGTCGGAGTTGCCGAGCGTGGCGACCTTCAGACCGGAGGGCGCGTCCGCCACCTCGAGGAGCGCGAGGTCCTTCTTGCTGTCGGTACCGACGACCTTCGCGGTGTAGGACTTTCCGTCGCTCAGCCGCACCTTGATCGCGGAGGCGCCCGAGACGACGTGGTTGTTGGTGACGATCTCGCCGCCGGACGTGATGATCACGCCCGAACCGGTGGACGAGCCGGCGTTCGAGGTCGCGCTGACCTCGACGATGCTGGGGCTGACCGCCTGGGCGACCCCGGCGACGGTGCCCCTCTTGGCGGTGGGCACCACGGTGGTGCTGGTGCTGCTGGACGCGGTGTCCTTGCCGGTCAGCTCCTGGATGCCGTACGCGGTGCCACCTCCGATGGCGGCGGCGACGATCGCGACCGCGGCGATCAGGGCCAGCGGGCCCCTCGCGGGCTTCTTCCGCGCGGTCCCGGGCGGCACGGGGGCCGCGGACAGCACCGCGGTGGAGCCGGCCGGCGGCTCGGGGTGTCCCGGGTGGGCAGCGCCTCCGCCGCCGTAGCCACCGCCGTGACCGCCGCCGTGACCACCGCCATGACCGCCGGCTGCGCCGCCGCCGACCTGACCGGAGCCCGGCCACACGGTGGTGCCCGGTTCGACGGCGACCGGCGGGGCCGGCGCGTACGCCGGCGGCGCCGGCCACTCGGGGTTCACGGGGGAGGGAGCGGAGGCAGGCTGCTGCTGGGGGTACGGGGACTGGTGGTCGTCGCCCTGGGGGTACTCGCCGCTGCGGCGGAAGCTCTCGGTCATGACATGAGACTCCCGCGCGATCATGAGAGCTCCCTGAGTCCCCGCTGAGAAGCCCGACAGAACCTCGTATGCCCGATATAAAGGCGCCCGCGCCCGCTCGGGTCGGGGAAACAACAGGTTGCGCCGGGGTGATCTCACGGAATGCGACCGACGAATACTTGAATGCCTGGTGCATAGCACATGTGTTCTGGGGCGGGTGGGGCCTACGATCACCGCGCCGGAGGGGGGCTCCGCGGTGGTGCCTGATTCGACGCAGGCGGTTGGTCGGCCATGTCCGACGCCCGCTGTCGTCGGTCGGGCCGGTGCGTCGTACGCCCTTCTCGGGCCACTCACGTCATGACCCACCCGCACCCATACCAGGAGCCCTGAGTGATACGTGCTCTGCGCGACCGCTGGAGACGCCCTGTCACGGCGTTGCCCACGGCCGCCCTCGCGCTGGCGCTGACCTGCGCCGGCGCCCTCGCGGCGCAGCCCGCCCAGGCGGCGGACGGACCGTCGCTGCCGGACGTCGGCCAGGCACAGCCCGCGAAGCCGACCGTCTCCGACAAGGAGCTGCGCAACCGGGTCGCCGAGGCCGTCAAGGACCAGGCGACCCCGGCGACGAGCCCCAAGAAGACGCCGTTCATCATCGGCGGCAGCCAGACGACCATCTCCTCCGCGCCGTGGATGGTCCAGCTCTCCTACTACGACAGCGCGGCCGACACCGGCTACTTCTGCGGCGGCACGCTCGTCGCCCCGAACAAGGTCCTGACGGCCGCCCACTGCGTCTCCGGCCTGAACTGGGTCAAGAACGGCGCTGTGCTGGCCGGTGCCACCGGTCTGCTGGACGACACGACCGGTACGGTCGCGGGCGTCTACCGCCAGTGGAACCACCCGCACTACAACAGCGACACCGTCCAGAACGACATCGCCGTCCTCACCCTGGACCGCCCGCTGGAGCAGCAGTGGCAGCGGCTGGTGGCCGCCGGCGACAGCGCTTCCTACAAGGCGGGCAGCTCCGCCACCGTCTACGGCTGGGGCCTGACCTCCGGCGCCGACGGTGCCGACCTGTCGGCCACGCTGCGCAAGGTGACCCTGCCCGTGGTCGCCGATTCCACCTGCAACAGCGCGATGAACTCGGTCCTCCACGAGGACGACTTCGTCGAGGGCTCGATGTTCTGCGCCGGCACCCCGGCGACCGGCACCGACGAGGGCACCAAGAGCCCCTGCAACGGTGACTCCGGCGGTCCGGTGATCGTCGGCGGCAAGGTCGTCGGCATCGTCTCGTGGGGCGTCGCCGGCTGCACCGCGAAGGGCGCCTACCCCGTCTTCACCAAGGTGTCCTCGTACACCTGGGCCGCGCAGCCGCGCATCGACGACGCGGACCTGACCTTCGACGGCAAGGCCGACCTGCTGGAGCGCACCCCGTCCGGGGGCCTGTTCGAGCAGGACAGCAAGGGCACCTCGCTCACCACCCGCGCCTTCCAGAGCAGCGGCTGGCAGAACGCCAGCTGGGGTCTGCAGGCCGACCTGGACCGGGACTTCTTCCAGGACCTGATCATCCGGGACAAGGGCGACGGCAAGCTGTACCGCAGCTACCTGAACCACAGCTCGGACGAGTTCGAGTGGATGCAGATCACCTCGGTGTGGGGCGGCTACAAGTCGTACGCCATCCCCGGCGACATGACCGGTGACGCCCGCCCCGACCTGGTCGCGGTGGACGCCGACGGCTCGGTCTACCTCTACCCGGGCAAGGGCAACGGCGAGTTCTACGGCCGCGTCAAGGTCGTGGACAAGGCCTGGAAGAACGTCAAGATCTTCGGTCACGGCGACCTGTCCGGCGACGGCCGTGCCGACCTGCTGGTCCGCAACAGCTCCGGCGTCCTGTACCTCTACCGGGGTACGCAGGTCGAGCACACCCCGTGGTCGGCGCGGATCCAGGCCCGTACGGGCTGGAACTTCACCTCGTACGTCTCCAACGGCGACGTCACGGGCGACGGCATCGCCGATGTCATCACCCGCGACTCGGCCGGCAAGCTCTGGCTCTACCCCGGCACCAACAAGGCCTCCAGCAGCCTCTTCGGCTCGCGGGTCGGCCTGGGCTCCGGCTTCAACCAGTACAACCTGCTGTTCTAGTCGGTACCACCCGCCGTTCCAGGCGGTTCGTGCCCTCCGGGGCACTCCGGAAACAACGCGTCGGCCCCGCGATCCGCGGGGCCGACGTGCGTTTCAGGGGGCGGCGGGGAACCGCGCGGCGGCCGGGGGCCGGACCGGCGGTCTCACACGCAACCGCAGGACCGCCGCACCACCAGCCGGGACGGGAACACCTTCAGCCGCTCGCGCCGCGACCCCGCGACCCGCAGCCCGTCGTCCAGTACGAGATCCACCGCCGCGCGGGCCATCGCCGACCGGTCGGAGGCGATCGTCGTCAGCGGCGGGTCCGTCAGCGCGGCTTCCTTGACGTCGTCGAAGCCGGCCACGGCCAGCTCCCCCGGCACGTCGATGCGCAGCTCACGGGCGGCGCGCAGCACGCCGATCGCCTGGTCGTCGGTGGAGCAGAAGATGGCGGGCGGCCGGTGGGGCCCGGCGAGCAGCTGCAGGCCGACCTGGTACGCGTCGTAGCGGTTGTACGGCGCCTCGAAGAGACGGCCCTCGGTGGGGATCCCGGCCTCCTGCATGGCACGCCGCCAGCCCTCGACGTGGTCGGAGACCGGGTCGCCGACGACGGGCGTCTCCGCGATGCCGCCGAGACAGGCCACGTAGTCGTAACCGTGCTCGAGCAGGTGGCGGGTGGCGAGCTGGGCGCCGCCGATGTCGTCGGTGACCACGGCCACGTCGTCGATCGCCTCGGGGCGTTCGTGCAGCAGCACGACGCGGGCGTCCCAGGCCTCGATCTCCGCGGCAGCGTTGTCATTGAGCGCGTGGCTGACGAGGATCAGGCCGGAGACCCGCATGCCGAGGAAGGCGCGCAGGTAGTGGACCTCGCGCTCGGCGATGTAGTCGGAGTTGCCGACCAGGACCATTTTCCCGCGCTCGGCCGCGGCCTGCTCGACCGCGTGCGCCATCTCGCCGAAGAAGGGCTGGCGCGCGTCCGGCACGATCAGGCCTATGAGCTCGGTCCGCCGCGACGCCATGGCCTGGGCGACCCGGTCGGGCCGGTACCCCAGCTCCTTGATCGCGGCGAGAACGCGCTCGCGCGTGGCCGGGGCGACCGGCCTCGGTCCGTTGTTGATGACATAGCTGACGACGGCGGTCGAAGTACCCGCCAGTCGTGCCACATCGTCCCTCGTCACCTTGGCCACGCGCGGAGTCTACGCGGATGGACCCGCCTCTGGGCAGGGCGTACGGAGGCCTACTGGACCTCGGCCTTGGCCTCGACCGCGCGCGCGGCGCCGAGGTGCGCCGTCTCGTCCGCATCCGCCGCCTTTGGCTGTGCGGCCTTGGCCTTCGCCTCGTCCGCTGCCCGCTCCACCTTCTCGGGTGTAACGAATCGATAACCGACGTTCCGGACGGTTCCGATCAGCGACTCGTGCTCGGGACCGAGCTTGGCGCGCAGCCGGCGTACGTGGACGTCGACCGTCCGCGTGCCGCCGAAGTAGTCGTAGCCCCAGACCTCCTGGAGCAGCTGTGCGCGGGTGAAGACCCGGCCCGGGTGCTGCGCGAGGTACTTGAGGAGCTCGAACTCCTTGAAGGTCAGGTCGAGGACCCGGCCCTTGAGCTTGGCGCTGTACGTCGCCTCGTCCACGGAGAGGTCGCCGTTGCGGATCTCCATGGGGGAGTCGTCGTTGACGATCTGCTGGCGGCCCATGGCGAGCCGCAGCCGGGCCTCGACCTCGGCCGGACCCGCGGTGTCGAGGAGAACGTCGTCGATGCCCCAGTCGGCGGTGACGGCCGCGAGACCGCCCTCCGTCACGACGAGGACGAGGGGACAGCCGGGTCCCGTCGAGCGCAGCAGCTGACACAGGCTGCGCACCTGCGGGAGATCACGCCGGCCGTCGATCAGGATGACGTCGGCACCGGGGGTGTCGACGAGGGCGGGTCCTTCCGCCGGGGCCACTCGCACGTTGTGCAGGAGCAGGCCGAGAGCGGGAAGCACCTCCGTCGACGGCTGAAGGGCATTGGTCAGGAGCAGCAGAGAACTCATCGCGCCCCACCTGCCCGGGTCGTCCTACGTTCGTGCACGGTTCGCTCGCCCATAACGTCTGGTTCCTCCTCGGTCCCTGTATGGGGGTACCTCCCACGCCCTCGGGGCGGTGGGGGAGTTTGCGGCACTGCTTCCTTGCTTCTTCGCTTGTTCCCCTGCGGCGCGGCTCCCGCGTCCCGGGGAGTCGCCGTGCCTTCGTGGGCTTCGTACACCGGCGGTTTCCCGTTTCGTATACAACGCTTCAGAAAGCACAAAAGGACCCGGGGGCTTCGCTGCCCGAGTCCTCTGCCCAGCAGAATAGCCCACATGAGCTCAGGTCCGGCAGGTCAAGTGACGGGATCTTCCCTTCGTCCATCCCTTGAGACGGCCTCGCGCGCCCCTTTGCGGAGGTTTCTGCGCACCGTCGACGGGGTGACGATCGATGCGGCGTACGACCCCGCGAGGGGGACTTCCGATGACGTGGGCGGGAGCCTGGCGATCGTCGTGGCGCACGGTTTCACGGGCGGTCTCGACCGTCCGCACGTGCGACGGGTGGCCGACGTCCTCGGCCGGGACGCGGCGGTGGTCACGTTCTCGTTCCGAGGTCACGGCGGTTCCGGCGGCCGCTCCACCGTCGGCGACCGTGAGGTGCACGACCTCGACGCCGCCGTGGGATGGGCCCGCGAACTGGGGCACACGCGCGTGGCCACCGTCGGTTTCTCGATGGGCGGGTCGGTGGTGCTCCGGCACGCGGCGATGCACGGGGAAGCCGGCCGGGAGCACGAGGGGCGCACGGAGGCGCGTACGGACGCGGTGGTTTCGGTGAGCGCGCCGGCCCGCTGGTACTACCGGGGTACGGCTCCCATGCGGCGCCTGCACTGGCTGGTCACCCGGCCGGCGGGACGGGTGGTCGGCCGTTACGGACTGCGGACCCGCATCCACTCCCGCGACTGGGACCCGGTACCGGCCTCGCCGGTCGAGTCGGTCCCGCTGATCGCGCCCACCCCGCTGCTGATCGTCCACGGCGACCAGGACGGCTACTTCCCCCTGGACCACCCGCGGATGCTCGCCGAGGCCTCCGGCGGCCACGCCGAACTCTGGGTGGAGCACGGGATGGGCCACGCCGAGCACGCGGCCCGCGACGAGCTGTTGGCCCGCATCGGTGCGTGGGCGGGTTCGGCCGCGGGCTAGCCTGACCGTGTTCACAGGATTCACCGATGCGGGTGTCCACCGACGCACGTATCCATTGACGCACGTATCGACTGATGGCACGTACCCACCGATCCGCCGGTCCACAGGATCCGCCGGTCCACCGATTGAGGAACGACATGGCAAAGGGCACGGTGCGTTACTGGGCCGCCGCCAAGGCCGCGGCAGGTGTCGCCGAGGAGCCGTACGACGCGGGCACGCTCGCCGAGGCACTCGACGGGGCCCGTGAGCGACACCCCGGCGAACTCGTCCGCGTCCTGCGGCGATGCTCGTTCCTCATCGACGGTGACCCCGTGGGTACCCGCGGGCATGAGACGGTACCGCTGGCCGAGGGCGGCACGGTCGAGGTGCTCCCGCCGTTCGCAGGAGGGTGAGCGAGACGATGAGCAACCAGCCGTACGAGCCCCGGTTCGAGCCCCCGCACGAGGGGCACGACCTGTATCAGCAGCCTCAGCAGCAGGCCGACTGGCAGCAGCACACCCAGCAGTGGGAGGGCCAGACCTGGGAGACCCAGGTGCAGCCCACGACGCCCGCCGCCGACCCGGCGTACGCGCCGCCCCGGACCCCCGACGGCCGACAGGACCCCCAGGGCCACCAGCAGGCCCACCAGGGGTACGCGGAGCCGCAGGGCACCGGGCACCCGCAGGGCGGCGCGCACGCCCAGGCGTACGGGTACGGAGCCGCGGCCCGGCCGCTGCCCCAGGAACCCGCCGCGCAGGGCTGGGACCACGCCCGGCCGCAGCAGCACCCCGAGGCGCCCGCGCACATGGCGGGGTCCGCCCCCGCCCCCGCGGCCGGCAACGCCCCGGGCGCCGGGGCCGCACCCGGCTACGGCCCCGCGACCGTCACCGGCAACGCCCGCGTCACCGACGCCCAGCGCGCCCGCGCCGAGGGCCGCTCGCCCGTCATCGAACCCGGCATCCAGCCGGCCGGGCTCACCGCGGTGCTCGCGCTGCTCCTCTCGGGCACGGCGGCGATCGGCGAGTACGCCCTCGTCGTCCCGCTGGTGCTGCTGCAGGCCGTGACCGCGGCGGGCTGGTTCCGGCTGAACGGGATGTGGCCCGCCCGGCAGGGCATCGCGCTGGCGTTCCTGGGCGCGGTGACCGCCGACGTGGTGCTGCTCGCCGCCGGCCGGGAGAACGCGCCCGCCGCCATCCTCGGCACCCTCGGCGTGTGGGTCCTGCTCACCCTCGTCCTGCAACTGCGCAGCCACGCCGACCCGGACACCCGGATGTACGGCCTGATGGCCACCGTCGTCTCGGCGGCGCTGGCGATCATCGCGGCCGGTCACCTCGCGGCCGAGCCGGACGCCGTCACGGTGGGCGCCGCCGCGGTCGCGGTGGCGATCCTGGCCCGCGCGCTGCCGCTGCCCACCGCCGCCTCCGTGGTGGTGGCCCTGGTGGTCGCCACCGGCGCGGGATTCGTGGTCGGCGGGATGACGGACCTGGGCGGCCAGGGCGCCTTCCTGGGCCTCGGCGCCGGTGTCTGTGCGCTGATCGGCCACCGGGTCGCCAGTTACGACTACCCGTCGCGTTTCGTGCACTTCACGGCCGGTGTGGCTCTCCCGCTGGCGGCGGCCGCTCCGGCGGTCTATCTGCTGGGCCGCGCGCTCGGCTAGTGCCGCGGCAGGCGACCGCCCGTCAAGGGAGCGGCGTCCGGGTCCTGCCGGCGTCGGGGGATCCCGCCGTTCGTCACAGGTGATCGACAACCGCTTCGGGGGGCCCCTTCACGGGGCCCTTCGGGGTTACGTTCGCGCTGGACGGCCATGTCGGCCGCCCGGACCCGGTCCAGATGGGGAACCCTGAGCATGCGCGCACTGCGAATAATTCTGGTCGTCACCGTCATCCTCGGCGGGCTGTTCGTGATCGCGGACCGCGTGGCGGTTGGCTTCGCGGAGAACAAGGCGGCGGACCGGATCAGGAGCACCGAGGGCCTCACCAGCACCCCCGACGTGTCCATCGAGGGCTTCCCCTTCCTCACCCAGGTGGCCGGCGGCGAACTCGACGACGTGAAGATCGGCATCAAGGACTACGAGGCGTCGGCGGAGGGCGCCAAGGGCACCGCGGGAGGCGCCGGCACCATCCGCATCGACACCCTGAACGCGGAGATGCACGGCGTCCGCTTCAACGGCGACTACAGCTCCGCCACCGCGAACAGCGCCTCCGGCTCCGCGACCGTCTCCTACGCCGAGCTGCTCAAGGCCGCCAAGTCCCAGCCCACGCAGGTCGCCCCCGGCGTCACCGCGCAGGTCGTCGGGCTCTCCGACGGCGGGAACGGCAAGATCAAGGTCGAGCTCACGGCCACCGTGTTCGGCAAGAAGCTGCCCGAGCCGGTCTCCGTGCTGAGCTCCGTCGCGGTGGTCGGGGGCAACCTGGTCAAGGTGCACGCGGACGGGCTGCCCAAGCTGGGCGTGGATCTCGTCGAGGGCCGGATCCGGGCGATCACCGACTTCGAGCAGCGGATCGACGGGCTGCCGGGCGGTATCAAGCTGGACAAGGTCGAGGCGGCCGCGAACGGCGTGGACATCTCGGTGAAGGGTTCGGACGTCAAGCTGGTCGGGTAGGACGGTTGACGGCCCCCGCCGGGGCCGCGGTTCCGGGCGGTACGGGGCCGGTGGTCGCATGCCAGGGCGCGTTCAGGTGCGACGGCCGGAGGTGGCGGCCGGAAGGACGGTCGCGGGCGGCGGTCGGGGCGAGGCTGTCCGAAGGGCGAGACGGGCCCGTCCGTACGGCAGATGCGCGGCGGGCGCGATGCCGGGCGCCGGGGCCCGGTGTGCGGGCGCGAGTGGTTTCGATGGTCATCTCATCCCACATCCCGGACGATCCCATCTCATGATGCGACACACCGGTGACATGTCCCGCTGTCCGTCCCTACGATCGGACGCATGAAGCGACAGGCGGATCTCACGAAGCGGCGGGCAGTAGACCTGTGCCGCGTCGCCGCCATGCTCTGTCGCACCTTCTGAGCGGGGGCATTCGCCCATCCGCCCCGCCCTGGCCCTTCTTCGCCAGGGACCCCCGTGCGCGCCGCGCAGCCGAGACAGGCATGACCGCGCACCCTCTCTCTAACGCACCGCCCCGCCGCAACTGCCCCGGAGGAGAAAGAGCATGAGCCGCAGCGACGTCCTGGTAGACGCCGACTGGGTCCAGGCCCACCTGGACGACCCGAGCGTGGCCATCGTCGAGGTCGACGAGGACACGTCCGCGTACGAGAAGAACCACATCAAGAACGCGATCCGGATCGACTGGACCAAGGACCTCCAGGACCCGGTCCGCCGTGACTTCATCGATCAGGAGGGCTTCGAGAAGCTCCTGTCGTCGAAGGGCATCGCCAACGACACGCTGGTCGTCCTCTACGGCGGCAACAACAACTGGTTCGCCTCCTACGCCTACTGGTACTTCAAGCTCTACGGCCACGAGGCCGTGAAGCTCCTCGACGGCGGCCGCAAGAAGTGGGAGCTCGACTCCCGCGACCTGGTCGTCGAGGTGCCCGAGCGCGCCGCGACCGACTACAAGGCCAAGGCCCAGAACACGGCGATCCGCGCCTTCCGTGACGACGTGGTCGCCGCGATCGGCTCGCAGAACCTGGTCGACGTCCGTTCGCCCGACGAGTTCAGCGGCAAGCTGCTCGCCCCGGCGCACCTTCCGCAGGAGCAGTCGCAGCGTCCGGGCCACGTCCCGAGCGCCCGCAACATCCCCTGGTCGAAGAACGCCAACGACGACGGCACCTTCAAGTCGGACGACGAGCTCAAGGAGCTCTACGCCGACGAGCAGGTCGACCTCGCCAAGGACACGATCGCGTACTGCCGCATCGGTGAGCGTTCCGCGCTCACCTGGTTCGTGCTGCACGAGCTGCTCGGCGTCGAGAACGTCAAGAACTACGACGGTTCCTGGACCGAGTACGGCTCCCTGGTCGGCGTCCCGATCGAGCTCGGCGCCAACAAGTAACCCCCAAGGCCTGAAGGACGGAATCGAAATATGTGTGGAGCGAAGGCCGGCGGCCCGGACGCCTCGACGATCAAGCCCGGTGAGACCACCATCCAGGGCCAGGTGACCCGTGACGGCGAGCCCGTCACCGGTTACGTGCGTCTGCTGGACTCGACCGGCGAGTTCACCGCGGAGGTCCCCACCTCCGCGACGGGCCAGTTCCGCTTCTACGCGGCCGAGGGCACCTGGACCGTACGCGCCCTGGTCCCCGGCGGCACCGCGGACCGCACGGTCGTCGCCCGGACGGGCGGCCTCGCCGAGGTCGCCATCGCCGTCTGAAGGCACCCCGCAGGACCTTGAACGGCTGAAGGGCCGCACCCCGGGTGGAACGCTCGGGGTGCGGCCCTTCGGCATGCCCGCACGTCCCGCGCCGGACCGCTTCCGTGGACCTACTCTGGACGTATGTACGCACGACGGCGGCACGTGTACTTCGCCATGATGGGGACGTGCATCGGTCTCTTCGTCCTGGCCTGGGGAGTCGTGCGGATCTGGTCGATTCCCGCGGCCGTGGGGATGTGTGTGGTGGCGATGGTGATTCCGCCGCTCGCCGCGATGGTGGCCAACCGGCGCGGTCCCGAGGACCGCTGGTGGGACGACCCGTCGGGCGACCCCAAGTCCGACGAGTGGTGGGACGAGCTGGACGGGAAGAAACGGCGGCCGTAGGGCCGGTCGGACAGCTCCCGTCCGCACCCGCCCGGCCGGCGGCGACCGCTCAGTAGACGAGCGCCTGCGTCTCGTCCGCCATGGCCTCCTGGACGAAGACCTGGGCGCCCGCGATGCGCACGCCCTCCAGCACGTCCTTCTCCGTGATGTCCCGGCGGGCCGCGCACTGCGTGCACAGCGTGATGCGGCCCGCCGCGAGGATCGAGTCGATCAGACCGGGCAGCGGAGCCGCGTGCGGAAGCTCGAACTCGGCGGCCCGGCCCGGCAGGGCGAACCACGCGGACTCGCCGGTCAGCCAGAGGGAGACATCGACGCCGCTGGCCACGGCCACCGCCGCCACCGTGAACGCCTGTGAGCAGCGCTCCGGGGCGTCGGCCCCCGCCGTCACCTTGATCAGGAGCTTCTTCGCCATGGATGCATCGTAGTCGGCGGAGTCCGAATCGTGATCAAGGCCTCTACAACCCCGTGGGTTACCCATGGGTCTCCTGTGCGCGCGGATACGGAATCCGTGCTTCGCGTTCCGTGGGGGGACGAGTTGGAAGTCGAGGCAGTACCCGAAACATCCGAGGCGGCCGACGCAGGGGAGAGACCCCCAGCGCCGCAGCCGCTCGACCAGACGTCCGGGCAGACGCCCGAGCACGTACCCGACGCGCCCGACGCGCCTGAGGCGCCTGACGAGTCCGGCGTACCCGGCCCGCGTCGGCGCCGGCGTGGGCGCACGACCCTTCTGATCGCCACGGCCGCCGTGCTGGGGCTGGTCGCCGGTACCTGTGCCGGCTATCTGATCCAGGCCGACCGTGAGCCCACCGGGCTGCCGTCGCTCTCGCAGCCCGTGGTCGCCCAGGCGCGGGGAGCGGCGCCCGAGCCCCTGTCGGCAGCGCAGGACCACCGGGTGAAGACCGACGGAGACCTGCGCAAGCTGCTGCTGAAGCGGCCGAAGGGCGCGCGGGAGGCCGAGTGGATCGACAGCGACGGCTGGATGGACGTCGGTGAGTACGCGGAGTCGTTCACGAAGCCGGCCGGCGCCTTCAAGGACCTGGTCACCGACGAGTTCCGGCGCGCGGCCGTGACGGGCTGGAAGCAGGGCAGCGCCGGCACCGTGGAAATCAGGCTCCTCCAGTACCGCCAGGAGGAGAAACTCGCCGCCGGCGAAGCGTCCGACAACGGCCAGTACTGGGCGGACGAGGAGAGTGGCACGCGCAGCTGGGCCATTCCCGGCACGGGGAACGGCATGGTGTACGTCCACAGCAAGCCGGACACGAATCCCGGCTACGTGCCGATCTACGGGGCGGAAGCGCAGGCCTGGCGCGGCGACATCGCCATGGAGATCTGGATCTACGACAGCAAGCCGATCCCGAAGGCGACGATCATGGACCTGGCCAAGCGGCAGATGGAGCGGCTGTGAACGAGCAACCGGCGAACCCGTCGGACGCGGGAGCCGTCCCGGCGGCCGACACGCCCGAGCCCACCGCCACGCCCGGGTCGACCGTCACACCCGAGCCCACCGCCACGGCCGAGCCCGCCGCCACGCCTGAGCCGGTGGCGCCGGAGACCTCCGCCGAACCCGGGTCGACCGTGCCCGAGCCCGCTCCGGCCAGGAAGCGCGTACGTCGTGGCAGTGTCGCCGCCGTCGCCGGTGCCGTCCTGCTCGTCGGGGCCGTCGTCGCGGGCAGCGCCTACACCGTGGTGACCGTCCAGGACGCCGACCGGGACCCCGGCGCGCCCACCTGGACCTTCCCCAAGACCGCGCACGACGCCAGAACGGCGAAGGGGCCCACGGGACTCGCCGCCGTGCTCGTGCCGTACGGCACCGACGGCTGGACCCGGGGACCCGACATCGCCGAGTTCGGCAACGACGCCTCGCTCAGCGGACCCGAGGCCACCGCCCTGCGCAAGGAGTCGCTGCGCGAGCTGCCCCGTTCCCAGCGGCGGCAGCTGGAGAAGCGCATCGACAAGGAGCACACCAAGGGCATCGCGATGCGCAGTTACCTGGGCACCGACACCTACACGCTGCAGGCCGAGTTCACGGTGAGCATCGAGCTGGCCCAGATGGAGGACAAGACGGCGGTCCGGAACATGTCCACGTTCCAGAACGAGTTCTTCGACGCCCTCAAGATCTTCCGCACGGGGCCGAAGATCGAGGGCCACAAGAACGCCAAGTGCTTCCTGCCGCCCAAGGACAAGAAGGAGAAGCTCGACGCGATGGTCTGCTCCGCCTATCAGGGCGACGTACTGGTCAGCCTCACCGCGTACGGGGCCAAGCCACTGAACACCAAGGGTGTCGCGAAGCTGCTGCGCGAGCAGCTCGACCGCATCGCGGAACCGGGGGAGGCGGTATGACCGAGCAGACGACGTCCGTCGAGGAACAGGCCGCACCGCTGCCCGCACCCCGACCGGCGGACGAGCCCCTCACGGAGCCGCCCGCCGAACCGTCCGTCGATCCGGCGGCCGAACCGTCCGTCGAACCGCCGGCCGGTCCGCCTGCCGAACCGCTGGCCGGTCCGCCTGCCGAACCGCCGGCCGGCGCACCCGTCGGACCGCCGGTGAAGAAGGACCGCCGCGTCCTGCGCGCCGTCCTGCGCTGGACGGCCGCCACCGTGGTGTTCGCCGCGGTCGGCACCTCGGCCGCGTACGGCGTCACCCGGCTGGAGCGGACCGACGTCCCGGGTCTGGCGACGGAGTCGGACGGTCGCTGGGACTACCCGGAGATCACCTTGCCGCCGCTGCCCGCGGGCAGCCCCCGCCCCTTCGACGACGCGAACAAGGCCGGCACCCACTACGCCGACCTGCGTGAACTCGTACTGCCCGCGCCGAAGGGCGCCAAGGCCGACGCGGCGCTGCGCGGCGAGGACGGCTGGCTGGCGACGAAGACCTTCCTGGCGGAGTACGCCTCCAAGGACGACCGGGAGACCCTCGGACAGCTGCTGACCGACAACGGGCTGCGGAACATCGCCGCGGGCGGCTGGCGTACACCGGACGGCACGCACACGCGGATCTACCTGCTGCACTTCGGCACCGCGGCCGTCGTGGACGAACTCGGCACCACCGATCTGACCTCCTACAACAGCCCGGAGTACGCGATGCGCGGCGCCGCGGGGATGTCCAGGGACGAGGACTACCCCGCCCGTGCCGGTACCGACGACGTCGACCGTTCGGCGTACGCCGAGACCAAGCCGTACGGTGCCGAGCAGGTCCGCGAGGCGTACCTCGAGGCCGGGGACACCCTCGCCGTGATCGTGCAGTCCCGCAAGGGCGTCACGCGGGCCATTCCCTTCCAGCAGACGGTGGCCCTGCAGAGCCAGCTGCTGGGCTGAGCCGCCAGGGCGTACCTCGCAGAGAGAGCCGGGCCCCGCACGACTAGAGTGGGGTCCGGTTCTCGTACCGCCTGTCACCGCCCACCACCGCGTCACCCGAGGAGCACCCCGTGCTTGAGGCATTCTTCGAAGCCCTGCTGGTTCTGGTCTGCGTCGGCGTTCTGGCCTTCGCCGGGCTGACCGTGAAGAAGCTGTACCAGGGCCAGCGCTGACCCCGCCTCTGACGTCGACGACGAAAAGCTGCTCATGATCGAGATCCCGTCCGACCTCCACAAGGACCTGCTCCCCCTTGCCTTCCTGCTCGGCAACTGGGCCGGCGCGGGCGTCCACGACTTCCCCGGCTCCGAAAAGTGCAACTTCGGGCAGGAGGTCACCTTCAGCCACGACGGGCGCGACTTCCTCGAGTACCACTCGCACACCTGGGTGCTCGACGCCGACGGGAACAAGGTCCGGCCGCTGGAGTCCGAGTCGGGCTTCTGGCGCATCGACGCCCACCGCAAGGTCGAGGTCGTCATGACCCGCGACGACGGTGTCGTCGAGATCTGGTACGGCGACCTGGCCGACAAGAAGCCCCAGATCGACCTGGTCACGGACGCGGTGGCGCGAACCGCCGCCTCCGGTCCGTACACCGGCGGCAAGCGTCTGTACGGCTATGTGAAGAGCGACCTCATGTGGGTCGGCGAGAAGCAGACCCCCGAGGTCGAGCTGCGCCCCTACATGTCCGCGCACCTGAAGAAGGTCGTCACCCCGGAGGACGTCGAGCGCTGGGCCAAGGCCCTCCCGGACGACATGCCGGACGACGGGATCGCGTTCTTCAAGTAGACCGGGCGCCGATCGCGTCGTCAGCGGCGACTCTCAAGCGATGTACAGGGAAAGCTCACGCTCCTCTGATGCGGGGCCGGTAACTCTACGAGGGTGACCGGCCCCGCTTTCCTTCCCGAAGAGCCCGCGAACCCACCCGTGCCTGCGCCTGCGCCTGCGCCTGCTGCCGAGCCTGCTCTCGTACCCGTACCGGCTTCCGTACCCGTACCTGCTCCCGCCCGCGTGCTCGTCGTCGACGACGAGCAGGACGTCCGCGAGCTGCTCACCGAGACCTTCCGGCTGGCGGGCTTCGCCGTCACCGCGGTCGGCACCGGCGTCGCCGCGCTGAACACCGCGTACGCCGAGACCCCCGACCTCGTCGTGCTCGACGTGCGCCTTCCCGACTTCGACGGCGCGGACGTCGCCCGCATCCTGCGCGACGCCGGCCGCGAGGTCCCGGTGGTCCTCCTCCCCAAGCCCTTCAGCCTGGAGAACGTCGTGACACGCGTCAGAGAGATCCTGGCAGCCTAGACTGGGCCGCGTGGTAGGCACCGACTGGAAGAGCGATCTGCGGCAGCGCGGTTACCGGCTGACTCCGCAGCGGCAGCTTGTGCTCGAAGCCGTGGACACGCTGGAGCACGCGACCCCGGACGACATCCTGGTCGAAGTGCGCAAAACGGCTTCCGGTGTCAACATCTCGACGGTCTACAGAACGCTGGAGCTGCTCGAGGAGCTGGACCTGGTCAGCCACGCACATCTCGGGCACGGCGCGCCGACCTACCACCTGGCCGACCGTCATCACCACATCCACCTGGTGTGCCGGGACTGCACGAACGTCATCGAGGCCGACATCTCGGTCGCCGCGGAGTTCACCGCGAAGCTCCGCGACACCTTCGGCTTCGAGACGGACATGAAACACTTCGCGATCTTCGGCCGCTGCCAGGACTGCGCGGCCAAGAAGTAGGAGCCGAGAAGCAGGGGCCGAGAAGCAGGGGCCGGGAGGGCCGGGAAGCAGGGTTCCGAAATAAGAAATAAATTCGGCGGCTGCCGGGTCGTAGGCTGTGTGGATATGAAGAGCCCCCTCCTGGCCCTGCCCGGCGCGGTCCCCGCCGAGGGCGTGGACGAAGACGTCGCCGCCCACTACGGCGACCTGTTCCGCGAACAGCGCGCCCTCGCCGACGGCACCGGCTTCGTGGACCTCTCGCACCGCGGCGTCGTCGCCGTCACGGGCGAGGACCGGCTGAGCTGGCTGCACCTGCTGCTCACCCAGCACGTCACGGACCTCCCGGTGGGCCGTGCCACCGAGGCGCTGATCCTCTCCGCGCACGGCCACATCGAACACGCGCTGTACCTCGTCGACGACGGCACCACGACCTGGGCCCACGTCGAGCCCGGCACCCAGGACGCGCTGATCGCGTACCTGGAGTCCATGAAGTTCTTCTACCGAGTCGAAGTCGCCGACCGCACGGGCGACTTGGCGGTCGTGCACCTGCCCGCCGGTTCGATCGCCGAGGTCCCCGAGGGAGCCGTCGTCCGCGAGACGCCGTACGGGCGTGATCTCCTCCTTCCGCGCGCGGACCTGGAGTCGTACGCGGGGAAGAGCGGTCCGGCGGCCGGGCTGCTCGCCTACGAGGCGCTGCGCGTCGAACACCACCGCCCGCGGCTCGGCTTCGAGACCGACCACCGCACCATCCCGCACGAGCTGGGCTGGATCGGCAGCGCCGTCCATCTGCAGAAGGGCTGCTACCGGGGCCAGGAGACCGTGGCCCGGGTGCAGAACCTGGGCAAGCCACCGCGCCGGCTGGTCTTCCTGCACCTCGACGGCAGCGAGGTGCACCTTCCGCCGCACGGCGCCGAACTCCGTCTGGCGGGCGAAGGCCCCGACGGCCGGAAGATCGGGTTCATCACCACCGCCGTACGGCACCACGAGCTCGGCCCGATCGCGCTGGCGCTGGTGAAGCGGAACGTCCCGCTCGACGCGCCGCTGCTCGCGGACACCACGGCCGCGGCGCAGGAAGTCGTCGTCGAGCCGTAGTCGGCACCCACCGCCCGTCGACGGTCGGCACCCGCCACCCGTCGACAGTCGGCGGTCGTCACATGTCGATGACGACGGTGAACGGGCCGTCGTTCGTCAGGGAGACGCGCATCCGGGCGCCGAAACGGCCCGTGGCCACCGTCGCGCCCAGTGCGCGGAGCTGGGCGACGACCTCGTCGACGAGGGGCTCGGCGACATCGCCGGGGGCCGCCGCGTTCCAGGTGGGGCGGCGCCCCTTGCGGGCGTCGCCGTACAGCGTGAACTGGCTGATCACGAGCAGCGGTGCGTCGATGTCGCTGCACGACCTCTCGTCGGCCAGCATGCGGATCGACCAGAGTTTGCGGGCCAGTTGGGCCGCCTTCTCCTTGGTGTCGTCGTGCGTGACGCCGACGAGCACGCACAGCCCCTCACCGTCGATCGCCCCGACCGTCTCGCCGTCCACGACGACGCTCGCCCCGTCCACCCTCTGCACCACCGCACGCATGTGACCATCATGCCGTGTGCGGCGAAGACCGTTCGGAAGGGTCCCGGCGAAGTCCTCCGAGGTCCTTGTGGCGCCCTTTGGGGTTTCTTTTTTTGTCCTTAACCCCCCATCTAGGTCTGATCAGGGGCACTCGGTCACATAGCGGCCACTTGGGGTGGCACGATGCGTGTGTTGCGGTGCAACCGTGGGGTGGACCGCGCCGGTTGAGGGGACGGAAGAGGCAGATGAGCACACCGAGTATCGGGCAGCCGCCCGGAGCCGTGTCGTTGACCCGGACGAATCCGCGGGCGGGAGGCGGTCGCGCGGGAGCCCACCGCCCTCCCGCGCAGCGCACCGACAGCCCGCTGCCCCCGGACTCGCCCCAGCCCGATCTGACCCTGCTGCGGCTGCCCGAACTGCGGACCCTGCGGCGCGACGCCCAGCGCGACGAGGCCGATCTCAGCTATGTGCGACGGCTCCTCCAGGGCCGTATCGACATCCTGCGGGCGGAGCTGGCGCGGCGAGGTGGGTTGCGGGCGCCTGCCGCGGAGTCGGGCTCGGGTGCGACCGAGGGAGGACCGGGAGGATCGACCGCGTCCACGACCTCGTCGTCCTCGGCCTCGTCGGCCGTGGGGCGCGGGGCGGCGGGGGAGCCCTCGGTCGTCGACCGGCTCCCGGAGATCCTGACGGACGCGCCGGCCCGGCACCGATCCTCGGCCCGCCATGTGACGGTGGGCACACCGCACGGCGAGGAGTACCGCCGGCTCGCCTCCGACATGCTCTCCGAGGTGGAGCTGTCGGACCTGGAGGCCCGTACGGACGAAGAGCTGGTCGAGGGAATGGGACGGCTGGTGCGCTACGAGCAGCAGGTCTCCCGGCGCCGCCAGCGCCTGCAGCGGACGGCCGACGATTGCAGCGCCGAGATCGCCCGCAGGTACCGTGATGGGGAAGCACAAGTAGACGACCTGCTCATGTGACGCGGTGGCCCCCGGCGATCCCGGGGGTGTGCGGTGGTCGCTGCGACCGCACCGGGAACGGCCCGGCACGCGGTCGTGGCGCTCGGCCGGCGGCATCCGGGACCTCCCCGGTGCGGCGTCCCGGTCCGATCACGCGCGGGTCCCGTCCCGGAAGGTCACCGCCGATGTCCGCCGCCCCCGCAGACCCCTCCATACCTCCGTCGTCCCCCTCGGTCCCGCCGGTCCACCCGGAGGGCGCGGCCGGTGAGGCCCTCCCCGCACTCCAGGCACTCCGGGCGCCCCGGTCGGTCCGGACGTCTCCGGACCTTCCCGTTCTGGCCGAGGTCGTCCGTTCGGGATTCGTCGAGGGGCACCATCGGGGCAGCCTGGTGGTGCTGGCCGCGGACGGGTCCGTCGAATGGGCGCTCGGCGACGCGGACACACCCGTCTTTCCGCGTTCGTCGAACAAACCGATGCAGGCGGCCGGGGTACTGCGGGCCGGCCTCGACCTGACCGGTGAACGGCTGGCCCTCGCCGCCGCCAGCCACTCCGGGGAGACCTTCCACCTGGATCTCGTGCGGAAGATGCTGGACGAGCACGGGCTGAGCGCCGGGCTGTTGCAGTGCCCGCCGGACCTGCCGCTGGATCCGGTGGAGGCGGAGACCTATCTCGCCGCCGGCGGTGTGCGCGACCGGGTCACCATGAACTGCTCCGGCAAGCACGCGGCGATGCTCGCCGTGTGCGCGCAGCGGGGCTGGCCGCTGGAGTCCTACCTCGACCCCGGCCACCCTCTGCAGCAGCTCATCCACACCGTGGTCGAGGAGGCGGCGGGGGAGCCGGTGGCCGCGGTCGGCACGGACGGGTGCGGGGCGCCGTTGATGGCCCTCACCCTCACCGGGCTGGCGCGGGCGTTCCGCTCCTTCGTCGCCGCCGCGCCGGGTTCCGCGGAGCGGCGGGTGGCCGACGCGATGCGGACCCATCCCGAGTACGTCGCCGGTACGCGGCGGCCCGACACGTGGCTGATGCGGGAGGTGCCCGGGGTGCTGTCCAAGATGGGTGCGGAGGCCGTCCAGGCGGTGGCCCTTCCCGACGGCCGGGCCTTCGCCTTCAAGATCGACGACGGTGGTGGCCGGGCGTTGGGTCCCGTCCTGGCCCGCACGCTGACCCGTCTGGGCCTGGACGCGCCGGTCCTGGCGCGGATCGGACACGCTCCGCTGATGGGCGGGAGCGGAGAGGTCGGCGAGGTCCGCGCCACGTTCTGACCAAGACGGGGTTTCTTCGCCCCCGCCGCCCCTACCCGACCCATCCCGTTCCTGGGGGCTGCCGCCCCCAGACCCCCGCTTCGGCCTGAACGGCCTCGTCCTCAATCGCCGGACGGGCTGATAGGGCGGGCCCGCGCTGAAAGGGCCGACGCCCGGGACGGAACAATCCAGCGCGGGCCCGCATATCCAGCCCGTCCGGCGATTGAGGACGAGCCCTTCGGGCGAAGCGGGGGTCCAGGGGGCGCAGCGCCCCTGGCGGGGTCTGGGGGCGGCAGCCCCCAGGAACGGGATGGGCCGGGTAGGGGCGGCGGGGGCGAAAAACCCCGCGACAGCCTCGGGCGCGTACACCTAGCGTGCCCTCATGAGCCGCCGCGATGGAATAGACGTACGACCGATCACCGAGACCGAGATCCCGGACTGGATCCGCGCGCTGAACACGGGATTCCTGCGCTCCCCGGCCGTCTCCGAGCAGGAGACCGCCGACCGCGGCTCGTACATGCACCTGCCCCGCACACTCGGCGCCTTCGACGCCGGCCGATGCGTCGCGACCTTCCGCTCGTTCCCGCAGCAGCTCACCGCCGTGGGCGGCGCCCACGTCCCCGCCGAAGCGATCACGAACGTCTCCGTCACCGCCACCCACCGCCGCCGCGGCCTCCTCACCCGGATGATGGGCACCGCCCTCACGGCCGCGAAGGAGCGGGGCGACGTGGTCGCCACGCTGATCGCCGCGGAGTACCCGATCTACGGGCGGTACGGCTTCGGACCCGCCACCACCGCCGCCCAGTGGACCGTCGACGTCCCCCGGACCGGCCTCGACCGCCGCTGGTCGGGCCCGGCCGACGGCGGCCGTATCGACCTGGTGGACGGCGAGGAGGTGCGCAAGACAGGCCCGGAGCTGCACGCCCGGCTCAGCCGCACCCAGCCGGGCGTGGTCAGCCGTGCGGAGCGCTGGTGGCAGGTGAACACCGGCGCGCTGAAGCCGGGCGGCGTCGCGTGGACGGAGCCGTTCTACGCCGTGTACCGCTCGGCGGACGGCGAGGCGGAGGGACTGGTCGCCTACGAGTCGGACGACAACTGGGGCGACGCGAAGCAGCCGCTGAACACGGCCACCGTGAAATGGCTGATCGGGGTGACCCCCGCCGCCGAGCGCGCCCTGTGGCAGTACCTCTGCTCGATCGACTGGATCACCCAGGTCAAAACCGGCTGGCGCGCCCCGGACGACCTGCTGCCGGACCTCCTGCCGGACCCACGCGCCGCCCGGATCACCAGCCAGGCGGACTGGCTGTGGGTGCGGATCCTGGATGTCGTACGCGCCATGGAGGCGCGCACGTACGCGGGCTCGGGAACCCTCGTCCTGGACGTCACCGACGGGGACGGACTGTCCGCCGGACGCTACCGGCTGGACGTGGGTCCGGACGGGGCCGTGTGCGCCCCGACCGGGCAGGCCGCCGACCTCACGCTGGACGTACGCGAGCTGTCGGCGCTGTGGCTCGGCGAGGCGTCGGCGGTGCGGCTGGCCGCGCTCGGGCGGGTGCGGGAAGAACGAGAGGGCGCCGCCTCCGTGGCCGACGCCCTGCTCCGCACGTCCAGGCGACCGTGGTGCCCGGACATCTTCTGAGTCCCTGGTTCTACCGGCCCGACTCCTGCTCCTCCCTGTGGCCGCGGCTTCCTTGCTCCTTGTGGTTGGGGTTGTTGGGGTTGTTGGGGTGTGCTCCGTAGCACTGCGGTTGTGGTGGTTGTTCGTCGTGCGGTGGTGCGTCGTACGGACCGACCGGGCTCCCGGCTCCCCTCCGGAGGAGAGCCCGGTCAGCCGGACTGCCGGACGGTGGTGCCCGATCAGCCGGACTGGGAGAGCAGCAGGACGAGGATCACGGCCCCGATGCCGCTGAGGGTGGTGTTCTTGGCCTTGAGGCCGACGGTCAGCACGGCGAAGGCGATGAGGCCCATCGGCCCGTACCTCCACTGGATGATCTGTTCGAATCCGATGGCGAGGGCGGCGACGGCGAGGGCGATGAGCGGCATGACGGTCCCTCCTTCGGGACGGCGAGGCGGACCCCGCTGGGGACCGTCCACCTGGTCGACCGAACGTGCGCTTGGACGACTCCGGCGGCCAACCCCTCGGAAAGTTTGACCATGTTGCTGAAGTTGGCAACCAACTCACTCATGGTTATCTCCGCGTTGGGTCGACTCATAACCACCTATCCTTCAACTGCCCAAAGATGGCGCGAAGTTGTAGTGTTTGGTCGTGGAGCCGGAACACGCCGCCGCCAATGGGCGGAACAGGTCACCACGGCCACAGAGGTCACACCGTGAAGTGGCCGACGAACTGCGGAGCCGGATCAGGTCCGGCAAGCTGCGGCCGGGCCAGCGCATGCCCACCCAGGCCAAGCTCGCCGACGAGTTCGGCGTCGAGCGCGGGGCCGTCCGTCAGGCGCTGCGCATCCTGCAGTCGGAGCACCTGCTCGTCAACATGTCCAAGGGGAGCCCGGCCACCGTCGCCGACACCCTGGGACGGGCCCTGACCGGCCCGGAAGCCTCACCGCAGCCCACCACGGTGGCGCTGGGCGGTCGGATCACGGCCGCCTTCGGGGCCCGGCACGTGCAGATCGACGCGCTGTGCCTGACCTCGATCTCGCTCACCCTTGCCATGGGCGAGCCCCTCCGGCAAATTCACGCGGGCCGCATAAAACCAGCCAGGGTGGACGTCCGCGTACTGCTCCCCAGCAGTGACATCGACCTGGCCTTCCCGGCCCCGGTGGACGCTTCGGCCTCGGAACGGCTCCAGCGCGGCTGGCTCACCAACCGCAACGCCCAGGGCCAGGTGCTGCGCCACAACCTGCTCGCCCTGCGCGCCACGCACGGCATCGACGTCAACGTCACCTTCCGCGCGCTGCCTTTCACCCCGCCCGTGAAGCTGTACCTGCTCAACGGGGTAGAGGCGCTCTTCGCGTACTACACCCTGGCCAGGCGCGAGGAGGAGGTCGACCACGAGTACCTGGAGATGTACGACGTCCAGGGCACCCAGTCGATGCTGTTCCCGTTCGCGCACGGAGCCGGGCTGCGGGACACCACGTTCGTGGAGCAGTCCCATCTCTGGTTCGACGCGCTGTGGGAGACCATCAGCTCGGAGCTGCTGCTTTCGGGCTGACCGTCTCCCGGCCGGGGCTCACAGGGCGGGGCCGGCCACCAGCAGGGCGAGGACGACCGCCCCGATGGAGCTGCAGGTGGGGCTCTTCGCCTTGACCCCGATGGTGAGCAGCAGCAGTCCGACGACGCCGGTCGTGCCGTACTGCCACTGGACGAACTGGTCGAAGCCGACGACGAAGAGGGCGGAGAGAAGGGCGATGGCGGGCATGGTCGGTTCTCCTGCTTCTACTGTGGCGTGGTGGTTCCTCTGGGGTGTGCGGGGGTGAGTCCGGGGAGCTGGGGCACCTGGCTCGGTGGGGGAGGCAAAACTTCCGCCAACTTGGATAAGTTGGCTGCCAACTCTGCTTAGGTTGTCCCCACTTGGCCGCCAGTCATAAACAACTTTGAAACAACTCCCCGTAGATGGATGGGAGTTGTAACGTTTGGTCGTGACCCAGGAGAACGTTGCAGTGAACGGCAGCAGAAGGCTTTCGCCGCAGGAGATCGCCGACGTCCTGAGGGATCGGATCCGGGCCGGAGACCTCAGGGCGGGAGACCGTCTGCCCACGCAGGCCGAGCTGGCGGAGGAGTTCGGTGTCGAGCGGGGGACCGTCCGGCAGGCCCTGCGCGCCCTTCAGGACGACGGTCTGCTCAGCAACGTCAGCAAGGGCAGCCCGCCACGGATCGCGGAGCGGGCCCCGGCACAGGGCGAGCCCCAGACGACGATGGTCGGCCTGGCGCCCCGCCTGGCCCAGGCGTTCTCGGCGCCGCACGTCCGGATCGACGCGGCCTGTCTGACCGCCGAGACGCTCATGCTGGCGCTCGGCGAACCGGTCCGCCTGATCCATGAGGGCCGCCTGCGCCCCGAGTCGATCGACGTCCGCATCCTGCTCCCGTCCCGGGACATCAACCTGGCCTTCCCGGTCTCCGTCGACAGCGGCGCGGACGACGACCCGGTCCACGGTCGCTGGCTGACCCAGCGCAACGCCCAGGTCCACGTCCTCCAGCACAACCTGCGCGCCCTGCGCTCCTCGCACGGTGTCGACGTACGGGTGACGTTCCGGGCCCTGCCCTTCACGCCGCCCGTGAAGCTGTACCTTCTCAACGAGGCCGAGGCCCTGCTCGCGTACTACATGGTCACGCGGCGGGAGGAGGAGATGGCCGACGTGACGCTGGACATGTACGACGCCGTGGGATCGGACTCCCTCCTCTTCTCCTTCGAGAAGCGGTCCGGTATGCGGGACGCCGCGTTCGTGGAGCAATCGCAGAAGTGGTTCGACGCCCTCTGGGAAACCATCACCACGGACCTGACACTCTCCTAGTGACTTCTGATACGAGGCAGACCGAACCGGTGACAGCGGAGACCGAGAACCTGCGAGAAGTGATCGAACGGGCTCGCTTCGTGCTCTTCGACTTCGACGGGCCGATCTGCCGGCTGTTCGCGGGGCACCTGGCGGAGAACGTGGCGAAGGACCTGGTGGAGTGGCTCGAACACCAGGGCATGCGGGGGCTGCTGACGGAGGAGGAACAGAGCCATCCGGATCCGATGGTCGTCCTGTACGCCGTCCACCGGCACCATCCGCACAGCGACCTGGTGACCGAACTGGAGGAACGCCTCACCCAGCAGGAACTGAAGGCGGTGGCCTCCGCCTGGCCGACCCCGTACGCGGATCCGCTGATCCGGACCTGGAGCGCGGTGGGCGTGCGGCTGGCCATCGCCACCAACAACTCGGCCCGTACGGTCTCGGGCTATCTCGAAAGCCGTGGCCTCACCGACTGCTTCACCCGCAACCTCTACGGCCGCACGCAGGACCTGAACCATCTCAAACCGCACCCGCACTGCCTCAATCGCGCACTGAACGCCATGGGCGCGGCCCCCTCCGCCGCCCTGATGATCGGCGACACCCCCTCCGATCACGAGGCCGCCCGACAGGCCGGCGTCCCCTTCCTCGGTTACGCACGCAACGCCTACCAGGAGAAGCTGCTGCGCGACGCGGGCGCCGAGAACGTGGTGGCTTCGCTGGAGCCGGTGCTGCGGGTGCTTCGGGGGCAGGACTGACGGGGTCGCGGCGGGTGTCGAGCGGTGTCACGTCCGGGGCGCTCTCCCGGCCGGCCGTCGAACGGCGACCGCTCGATGGGAGGGCGTCGAGGCCTTGCCCGGGCCGTACGTGGTGGTGGAACGCTCGATCCTCATCGACGACGCGACCGAGGGGACGCCATCGACGTGCTCGGCCCGGGACCGACACCCACCCGCCACGTCAACGGCGAGGGTGATCCCGACTCCCGCGGGCCGGTGTTCGTGGAGAGCGGGTACGCCTGGTTCGATACCTGCCGGAATCTCCTCGCGCGACCGTCCTGAGACGGCAGGGAATCCACCGGCCCCCCACGTGGTGCCTCCTGGAACTAGAACTCTTCCTCAAGTACAGGGCGTTTCCCCGTCCACGGCCGTGGGCGGGCACTACTGTGTGTCCACCCTCGTCGCGATGCATGAACATCGGCGATCACGCACAGCCATTCAGGAGTGACCCGTGGGCGTTCCGCCGATGCCCGGCCCGCCCGGCCCACCGGCCCTGGAAGAGGCGGCGGACACGGCGTACCGCGACTTCGTGCGGTACGCCAAGGCATGCGGATCGTTCGGCCGGGGTCACCACAACCTGAACTACATGGTGCGGCCGCTCACGGAGCGTGACTCCCGACTGGTGGTGTGCGACGACGGCGCACCGGTGACGGTGCGGGAACGTATCCCCTCGGCGCTCCCCGTGGTCATCAGGACCTGGCGGGACGAGGCGGAGATCCTCAACACCATCTGCGGCGTACTGCCGCACGTTCCGCGCTGCCTGGTCAAGCACCGTGATCTGACCATCCTGAGCCACGTGGCGGGCGTGCCGCTGTCGCGCGTCTGCCCCGACGGCAAGCCACTGGACTCCGGCCTGATCACCGCACTCGCGGATCTCCTCGCGGACATGACGCGGGTGCGCAGACAGCACCTTCCTCCGCTGCCCCCGTCCTGGCCGCACTCCAACCGGGACAGCAGAGCCTTTCTGCGGGCGTTGGCGTTCGCGGCCGAGGAGCAGATCAGAGAGCGCAACTGGGCAGAGTTCGGCGGCCTGTTCGCGATGCTGGGTGTTCCCGAGGACGCGATGGTGCGCTTCGCCGAGAGGGTGCCGGCGCTGGCCGGCCGCCCCTTCAGCCTGCTCCACACCGACCTGCACCGGCACAACGTGATCGTCCCCGACGGCGGCGGGCCGCCTCTGACCTGTGTCGACTGGGAACTGGCGACCTACGGCGACCCGTTGCACGACCTCGCCACGCACCTGGTGCGGATGCGGTACCCCGACTACCAGTGGCCCGAGGTGATCGAGGCATGGCGTGAGGCGATGGGCCGACGGCGCCCCGCGGCCGTGCACGGGCTCGACCGCGACCTCGGACACTACGTCGCCTTCGAGCGTGCCCAGTCGGTGTACCCGGACGTGATCCGGGCCGCCATGTCGCTCGGTGACTCCGCCACCCAGCAGGAACGGGACGCCGCGTCCGGTGCGGTGCACCGGGCCCTGCTGGCGGCCGAGGCACCTCTGCGACTCGCGGGCGTGCCGGACGAGGCCGCGATCGAGCGCGTTCTCTTCCGGTGGCACGAGTCCCACGGAGGCCAGCACGAACGGCGCGGGTCGCGTTCACGGATCGTCTGGGAACGCGACCCCCGAGTCCCCGAGCAGGGGGCATTCACCTCGGCGGTCGTGAGCGAGGCGCTGTTCGAGGAGGGGGCCGCCTCCGCGGACCGGGTGTTCAAGGGGACGGCTCATCTCAACACGGCGGTACGGGTGACGGGCGTGCCCCTTCCCGTCATGGTCCGCCGGAAGATCGGCACGGCGAACGCCCGGGAGCGCCGGTTCCTCAACGAGCACGCCGTCCTCGGAGCCATCGAGCGGTCGAACGTGCCCGTGCGTGCCCCGCGCGTGCTGGCCCTGGGCACCAGCGGCCTGAAGGAACAGTTCACCATCCACTCGTACGAAGGGCCGGCGGACCCGTTCAGACCACCGGATCACCCCGTGGACGGTCTGCGGCCGTACGAGGCGGACGATCTCGTGGACCAGCTCCGGGCCCTGACGTCCGTGGACTGTGAGCAGCTGGCTCAGGACGCGGACGGGTTGGATCTCTACCCCGGACTCCGCGACGAACTGGTCCACATGGTGAACGGACTGCCCAAGCCGACCCGGGACCTGATGCGGGAACTCGGACTCCCGGACGGACACCGGCTCGGCGAGATCCTCGACCGCCACACGCTGGTCCCACGTCGGCCCGTGCTCCTGCACGGAGATCTCAACCCGTGGAACCTGGTGCGCGGCGGGCAGGGCGAACTGGTCCTCATCGACTGGGAGATGGCGGTTGTCGGCGACCCCCTGTACGACCTGGTGCGGCACATGCACCTCACTCCCACGCGCCCCGAGATCCGGGAGCGCCTGTTCTCCCGCTGGGCTCGTGTGCTGCCGGAGGACTGCACGAAGGGCTGGCGCGAGGACTGGCGTGTCTACCGGTGGATGGAGGTCGTCCGCTCCGCGTACGTGGACCTCGACCGCCTGGTGACCGGCGACAGCCTGGACACACCGAACGTCCGCCGGGCGGTCGACTCGTACGCGATGACCCTGGCCGACGCGACCGCGGTGCTGGGGCTTCCGGGCAGAGGGACGGCGAACCCCCATCTCGCCCGTGCGCTGCCGCACGGACACCATGGAGCCCGACGGACAGCCGAGGTCTCCGCGGACCTCTGACCTGCCGCCGGGCTTCGCCACGGGGGAGGGGACGGCGGATGTCCGACGGGCCGGGCAGGACGGCCGACGGCGTCATGGGTGAACCGCTCGTACAGGCGGGCAAGGTGGCCGGCCGGCGGCCTCGTCCCGCTCGACGAGACCGCCGACCGTCGACTCAGCGGGCGCTCGCCGCGTCCAGAATCGGGATCAGCTGGTCCTCCTCGTAGCCGAGATGGGCTTCGAGCGCTTCGGTGAGGCGTACCACCTCGGGGAGTACGAGGGCCGGGTCGGCGTGCTGCTCGCCGACGACCCGGCGCAGTTCCCCGGTCAGCACGGCGATCCGCCCGTGCTGGTCGCGCAACCGGTCCAGCAGTGGCGCGTGTTCGGGGTGCCGGTCGGCGAGGGCACGGAAGAGTCCGATGTCCTCGCCGGTGTGGTGCTGGTGCAGGCCCTGGCAGAGGGTGAGGCAGTTGACGCGGAGCTGGGCACCCAGGGAGGGACCCGAGGTCATGAACTCGGCCCGGATCAGGGCGAGTTCGCGCCGGAAGGCGTCGTGGACGGCCTTCAGGGCCTCGCTCACGGAACCGGCGTTCACGCGCGGCGGCCCGTCCTGGGCGATCTCCTGGAGCGCGACGACGGGGATCACGCGGTCCGTCTTCGCCTGGTACGTCGCCCACCCCGGGTCGGCCTCCACCGCGCGGGCGAAGAGCCGGTCACGCTCGGCGCCCTCCAGGACGACGGCCCGCGCGTCGTACGTGAAGACGCCGCTCTCGACGCGTACGCGCGGGTCGGCGACGAGGTTGCGGAACCAGTCCGGGTGTCTCGGCGCTCCCCCGGCCGAGGCGATGACGAGGACCCGGCCGCCGCCGTCGGGGTAGTAGCCGAGGGGGGTGGTGTGCGGGGTTCCGGTGCGCGTCCCGGTGGTGGTCAGAAGGAGCAGCCGGGCTCCTTCGAAAGGGCCGCCGACTTTCCCGTGACGGGCGCGGAATTCATCGATGATCTGCTGGTTGAAGGCGTTGGGCATGCTCTGCTTTCTGCTGTCTTCGGGCAGTTTTCGGGCAGGGGGAATCGCCGCGGCACCGTGCGCGTGCGAGGGCACGCGAAGCCCGCGTTACGGAAAATCAAGGGGAGAGGAAGGCGCGCGATACTCCGTATCCCGGAGTGCGCGGAGAAAAGGAGTGGGCGGTGCCCTGCACCGCCCCGGCCTCACTCGGAGGCCGGGCAACCCACTCGCTCACGGCACGAGGCCGACCCGGCAGTCATGGCCGCAACGGTAGTGCCGAGGTGCCTGCGAGGCAATGCGCGGGCCGGTAATTCCCGGCCACTCGGCCCTCTCCGGTCAGCCACTTTCGGCCGCTGTCCATTACCGCCGTCAGTCGTCCACCGCGTCAGTCGTCGAAATTCGCGCCGCCCGGCCCGCGTATTCGTCGCGGGGAACGCGATCGGTCATCGAACGCTGCTGCTGTCGAACGCTGCTGCTGTCGAGCGCGGCCTGTTGTCAGGTGCGGCCGGTCGTCGGGTGGGGCCTGCCGGCGAGGGTGTGCTTTCGAGGTCGTCCGGCCGCCGGGCGCCCCTGCGCGGTGATCACGCCGACGCCGTCCTGTCGAGTTTCGTCCCGGCCCGTGAGTGGAAGACGAGCACGAGAGCGGAGGGCCGAGCGCGGGGATGTACCCGCCGCGCGCGGCCGCGGTCCGTCGGCGGGTGCCGTCGCCGAGATGCACGGCGAGGGGCACAGCGCGGGCCCAGGCCCGGCGCGTGCGTCCGACCGGGGGGATTTCGGCGTGGCACAGCGCACTTTTGCAAGCGGGTGCTTGCAATTGTTAGCGGAGGTGCGGCAAGGTGGAGCCATGGCATCGCTCAACGTCGGCAATCTCGGTGAGTATCTGCGCGATCAGCGGCGCAACGCGCAGCTGTCCCTGCGGCAGCTCGCCGACGCCGCCGGGGTGTCCAATCCGTATCTGAGCCAGATCGAGCGCGGGCTGCGCAAGCCGAGCGCGGAGGTGCTGCAGCAGGTCGCCAAGGCGCTGCGGATCTCCGCCGAGACGCTGTACGTGCGGGCCGGCATCCTCGACGCCGAGCGGGACCGGGACGAGGTGGAGACACGTGCCGTCATCCTCGCCGATCCCACGCTGAACGAGCGGCAGAAGCAGGTACTGCTCCAGATCTACGAGTCCTTCCGCAAGGAGAACGGATTCGAGATCACGCCGGACATGGTCCAGGGCCAGGCACAGGACATGGCCGAAGACGTGGTCCAGGAGACGGTGCAGGACCCGGTACGGAACATATCGGACACCCGGCACTCGCCGGACACCGCGGTCCGCGGCCCCCGCACGGCCGGCGGAAGCGATGCCGATCCGCAGCAGACCGCCGGTTGACCCGTACCGGCGACGGCAGTGCCGCCGCCACCGGTGCAGACCGGCAGGTTCGCCGCGGACCACCCAAACCCTCAGCTGAAAGCGACTCCGGGAGGATCATCGCCATGGCCATCACCGACGACATCCGCAAGGCCGCCACGGACCCGACCCCGCTGTACTTCCTGGCCGGCACCGCCGACCTGGCCGTCCAGCAGGCCCGGAAGGTCCCCGGCATCGTGGAGCAGATCCGCGCCGAGGCCCCGGCGCGCATCGAGACCGTGAAGAACATGGACGCGAACACCGTCCAGGAGAAGGCCGCCTCCCGTGCCAAGGAGGCGCAGGAGACGATCCAGACCCGGGTGACGGGCTTCATCAGCACCCTCGACACCGACCTCAAGAAGCTCGGTGAGTCCGCCCAGGACCTCGCCCTGCGCGGTGTCGGCGTCGCCGCCGAGTACGCCGTGAAGGCCCGGGAGACGTACGAGAAGGTCGCCGAGCACGGCGAGCAGACCGTGCGGACCTGGCGCGGTGAGGCGGCCGACGGCATCGAGGAGCTGGCCGTGGCCGTCGAGCCGGAGGCGCAGTCCGCCCAGGTCAAGCAGGAGCCGAAGCCGGCCGCGGCCGCCGCGGAGCCGGCCGCGGCCAAGAAGACCGCGCCGAAGAAGGCCCCGCTGCGCAAGCCCGTCGCCAAGAAGACGACTCCGCCCGCGAAGTGAGCGACTGCCGCGAGCCCGCCGACGGATGTGGTGGGCGAACGGCGTAGGGATGCGGGGACGGGCCGGGCACTCTCAGAGTTCCCGGCCCGTTCTCCGGGTACGGTGACCGTAGAGATGATTCGACCCGGGCGGTGGGCATAGTGCTGTTGACGGCATTCGGCGGCTTCATGTCGCTGATCTTCCTGGCCATTCTGGTGCTCGCCGTGGTGGCACTGGGGATGGCCGCGATCGCCCGCGATGACGCGTACCGCGCGGCGGACAAGCAGAGCAAGATGTTCTGGCTGATCATCCTGGGCATCACGGTGGCCGTGAACCTGCTGGTCCCGATGATCTTCCTGCAGATCGCGGGCCTGGTCGCCACGATCGTCTTCTTCGTGGACGTACGCCCCGCGCTCCGCCAGGTCTCCGGAGGCGGCCGCCGCGGTGGAAGCAGCAGCGACGGCCCCTACGGTCCGTACAACGGCGGTCGTTGACCACCTCGCGCAGCCGCCGCGGCCCTTGACCGGCTCGGTGATCGCACCGCTCCGTGCGCTCCGTCGGACAGGTACGCCGCGTCGTCGGACAGGTACGCCGCTTCGTCGGCCGGGCCCGGTGGTCCGGCCGACGAACACGGCACTCCGGTGGGCGTACGACGCTAGGGCGTGCGGTCGAGCAACAGCACCGCGACGTCGTCCGTGAGCTCTCCGCCGTTGAGTTCGCGCACCTCGCTGACGGCGGCCCGCAGCAGCTGCTCGCCCTCCAGGCCCTCGGCGAGCTGACGGCGGACCATGTCCACCATGCCGTCCTGGCCCAGCCGCTGGTTGCCCTCGCCGACACGGCCCTCGATCAGACCGTCCGTGTAGAGCATCAGACTCCACTCGCCGCCCAGCTCCACCTGCTGGCGCGGCCAGCGGGCGCCGGGCAGCAGACCGAGCGCCGGGCCGCCGTTCTCGTACGGCAGCAGTTCGGCCGGGCGGCCGGGGCGCGCTATCAGCGGGGACGGGTGACCGGCCAGGCAGAGCCCGGCACGGCGGCCGTCCGGCGCGATGTCCACCGTGCACATCGTCGCGAAGATCTCGTCGTTCTCCCGTTCGTGCTCCAGCACCTGCTGGAGCGTCGAGAGCAGCTCGTCACCGCACATCCCCGCGAACGTCAGCGCCCGCCAGGCGATGCGCAACTCCACGCCGAGCGCCGCCTCGTCGGGTCCGTGCCCGCAGACGTCGCCGATCATGGCGTGCACCGTGCCGTCGGCCGTACGGACCGTGTCGTAGAAGTCGCCGCCGAGCAGGGCCCGGGACCGACCGGGGCGGTAGCGCGCGGCGAACCGCAGCGAGGAGCCCTCCAGGAGAGGGGTCGGCAGCAGACCGCGTTCCAGGCGCGCGTTCTCCTGGGCACGCAGCCTGGACTCGGTGAGCCGTCGCTCGGCCCTGTCGGAACGTTTCCGCTCCACCGCGTACCGGATCGCGCGGCTCAGCAGCCGGCCGTCCAGCTCGTCGCGGAACAGATAGTCCTGGGCGCCGACGCGTACCGCTTCGGTGCCGCGTTCGGCGTCACCCGACGCGGTGAGCGCGAGCACGGCATGCCGGGGCGCGAGCCGCAGAACGTGCTTGAGCGTGGCCAGCTCGTCGTCCGAGTCGGCCGCCCGGCCCGGCGCCGGCAGCGCGAGGTCGAGCAGGATGCAGTGGACGTCGTCGGTGAGCAGCCGCTCGGCCTCGGTGAGGTTGCGGGCGGTACGGATACGGATCGGCTTGCCGGCCGCGTCGAGCATTTCGGGCACGCTCAGCGAACCGGCCGGGTCGTCCTCGATGACGAGCAGGGTCAGGTTGGTGGCGACCGGGGTCGCGGCGCGGGGCGCCGGCAGGGCTTCGGCCGGGCCGCCAGTCGCGTGTCCGGCGGGGCCGCCGGTTGACTCTCCGGATGGGCCGCCGGGTGAGGACGCGGCTGAAGCCTGACCACTTTCCACGGCCGGGATCGCTCTCTGCCGCGGTATGGGTACGGGCATCGTCTGTTCCTTCCCTCCCCCCGAGGGCGTGGTGGGGCGAAGGTCCTCGACCCACCGACGGGGACCATAGCGGTAGCGGACGCCGCGGGGGAATGGTGCGCGGCGGGGCGTCCGGCAATCGGCCACCGTCATATGCCGCATCCTGTACCGCACTTGGACAGGATGCCGGGTCGCCGAAGATGACGAACGTCACGTCCCCGGGTGGGGGAGGCATACGCCCCCGTGGGGCAGGTCACGTGCGGTGGGTCACGACGGGGCGGGTGGCGTGCGGGGCCCGGTCACCGGACGGTCACGCCCGATGCGTCTGGCCCGCGCCCAACGCCTCACGCGTCCGGCCGTACGACCCCCAGTATCGGCATCGATCCCGCGCCCGCGACGGTCACCGTCCGCCCCGGCCGGGGCGCGTGCACGATCGCGCCGTCCCCGATGTACATCGCGACATGGCTGGCGTCGTCGAAGTAGATGATCAGGTCGCCGGGGCGCATGTCCTTGATGTCGACGTGGGTGAGCTGCTTCCACTGTTCCTGCGAGGTGCGCGGAATGCCGTGGCCCGCGGAGATCCAGGCCTGGGAGGTCAGCCCCGAGCAGTCGTACGACTTCGGGCCCTCGGCGCCCCACACGTACGGCTTGCCGATCTGGTCGGTGGCGTACTGCACGGCCTTCTTGCCCTGCGCGGACGCCTTGCCGTTGATCTCCGCCAGGACGCCGGAGCTCAGCCAGGCCGTCTGCGCCTTGTGGGCGGCCTCCTCCTCCAGCTTCGCCAGCCGCTCCTTCTCCTCCTTCTGGAGCTGGGACTGCAGCTTCTCGGCGGCGGCGATCTGCTTCTTGATCTTCTTCTGCGCCTCGGCCTTGGCCTCGCGGTTGGCCTCCAGCTTCTGCCACTGGGCGGAGGCGTCCTTCGCGTACTGCTCCAAGTCCTGCTGTGTGCGGGCCATCTCGGCGAGCAGACCCTTGGTGGCGTGCTCGCCCTGGCGGACCCTGCCCGCGCCGTCCAGGTACTCCTGGGGGTTCCTGCTCAGCCAGAGCTGCGCCTCGGGGGGCAGGCCGCCGCCCCGGTACTGCGCCCGGGCCGCGGCGCCCGCCAGGTCCTTCAACCGGTCGAGCTTCTCCTGGCCCTTGACGATGTCCTGGGCCAGGTCGACGATCTGGGCGGACTGCTGGCGGGCCTTCTCCTCGGCGGCGTTGTAGGCGTCCGTGGCGACCGCCGCGTCGTGGTAGAGATCGTCCAGCTTCTCGCGGATCGCCTGGAGATCCTTCTTCTTGCGGATCGCCTGGGGATCCTGGGCGGCCGCACCGCCCGCACCGCTCGCGCCGGCCGTACTGCCCGACGGGGTGGGTGTCCGTGTGGGGCCCGGTGTCGGGCTCGCGTACGCCACGCCCGGTGCCGACAGCACCGCGCAGGCGCACGCCACGACCATGGCCGCCGTGGTCAGGCTCCGCTTGCCGGATCCCATTGCTCCGCCCCCAAACTGATTTACCGTCAGTAACTTATGGACGCCTGGGGGATCGTGCCATGTCGGCGCGCAACGCGACAGAGGCGGGCAAGAACTCCCTTCCCTCCGCCGCGCTTCCGCAAGACGATCTCCCGGCCTGTGTGACGAACCACTCATGGAGTTCGTTCCGTGAGTGGTACGGGCGGGTGAGGTCCGCGGCCGTTCGCCGAAGCGCGCCCGCGCACCGGACCGGGGTCACACCTCCGGTCGTCACACCCCCGGCGCCAGGGCCTCCCAGCCCACCGTGACCTCACCCTGGCGCCAGCGCGCTATCGCGTCGGTCACGGGCCAGTCGGCCGCCAGGTCGCGGACCGTGCGGATCCAGCGCTGTCGCGCGCCGTACGAGGCGTAGGGCGCGGCGGCCGCCCAGGCGCGGTCGAAGTCGCGCAGGAACGCGTGGACGGGCTCGCCCGGGACGTTGCGGTGGATCAGGGCCTTCGGCAGGCGCTCGGCGAGGTCCGAGGGGCGGTCCAGCGATCCCAGCCGGGTGGCGAAGGTGACCGTGCGAGGGCCCTCGGGGCCGAGCGCGACCCAGACGTGCCGGCGGCCGATCTCGTCGCAGGTGCCCTCGACGAGCAGACCGCCCGAGGAACCCGGCCCCGCCGGCGCCAGCCGCGCGCACAGGCGCTCCCAGACGGCGGCGACCTGCTCCTCGTCGTACTGGCGCAGTACGTTCGCCGCCCGGATGAGTGTCGGTCTGCCCTCGACCGGGACCTCGAAGCCGCCGTGCCGGAAGGTGAGCCCCTCCCGCTCGTACGGCCGTGCCGCCGCGACCCTGGCGGGGTCGATCTCCACGCCCACCACGCGGGTGCGCGGGGCGGCCGTGCGCAGGCGCGTCAGCAGCTCGACCGCGGTCCAGGGGGCCGCCCCGTAACCGAGGTCGACCGCCACCGGGCCGGGGCTCCGGCGCAGTTCGGCGCCGTGGGTGGCCGCGATCCAGCGGTCCATCCGGCGCAGGCGGTTGGGGTTCGTGGTCCCGCGCGTCACCGTTCCCACGGGGCGGGACGCGGCGCGGGCTGTCATGCGTACGAGAGTAGGCGGCCGGACGCGACGCCGTGTCTGCCCTGTGGACAACCTCCGTCCCGCCCGCCGGCCCTGTGGACAAAGACCGCGTACGCAACTCGCTATCGAACGGTTGATCGACATCTGGTAATGATTCGGCAAAAGGGAAATGGAGCGGCCTGCTCCGGCGTTCCCCAGGATTGGAGGGTGCGCCGTGCCCTTCGACCGGCATGCCCGCAGCGAGGAGGAACGCCACGTGAGCCAGTACGTCAGCAGGCTCGGGCGGCGCTCTCCGGCGACGCCGTCGCGGCTCAGGCTGAACCGAAGGCCCCGTCGCGTCGCGATGCTCTCCGTGCACACCTCCCCGCTGCACCAGCCCGGCACGGGCGACGCGGGCGGCATGAACGTCTACATCGTGGAGCTCGCCCAGCGCCTCGCCGCGATCAACATCGAGGTCGAGATCTTCACGCGGTCCACGACGGCCGCCCTCCCGCCGACCGTCGAGCTGGCCCCCGGAGTCCTCGTCCGGCACGTCGACGCGGGCCCCTACGAAGGCCTCGCCAAGGAGGACCTGCCCGCCCAGCTGTGCGCCTTCACGCACGGCGTCATGCAGGCCTGGGCCGGGCACCGCCCCGGCTACTACGACCTGGTGCACTCCCACTACTGGCTCTCCGGCCACGTCGGATGGCTCGCCGCCGAGCGCTGGGGTGCGCCCCTGGTGCACGCGATGCACACCATGGCCAAGGTCAAGAACGCCGCGCTCGCCGAGGGCGACAGCCCCGAGCCGGCCGCCCGCGTCATCGGCGAGACCCAGATCGTGCGCGCCGCCGACCGCCTCATCGCCAACACCGCGGAAGAGGCCGGGGAACTCGTACGCCACTACGAGGCCGAGTCCGGCAAGGTCGCCGTCGTCCACCCCGGGGTGAACCTCGACCGCTTCTGTCCGGCCGACGGCCGTGCCGCGGCCCGCGCCCGCCTCGGGCTCCCGCAGGACGCCCTGATCCCGCTCTTCGCGGGCCGCATACAGCCTCTGAAGGCCCCCGACGTGCTGCTGCGCGCGGTCGCCGTCCTGCTCGACGAGCGTCCCGAGCTGCGCCGCAACATCGTCGTCCCCGTGGTGGGCGGTCCCAGCGGCAGCGGACTCGCCAAGCCCGAGGGCCTGCAGAAGCTCGCCGCCCGGCTCGGTATCGCCGATGTCGTGTGCTTCAGGCCGCCCGTCGACCAGGAGCAGCTCGCGGACTGGTTCCGGGCCGCGTCGGTGCTGGTCATGCCCTCGTACAGCGAGTCCTTCGGTCTGGTGGCCATCGAGGCGCAGGCGGCCGGCACGCCGGTGCTGGCGGCCGCGGTCGGCGGACTGCCCGTCGCCGTGTGCGACCGGGAGACCGGTTTCCTCGTCCCCGGGCACGATCCCGCCGCCTACGCGCGCGTGCTGCGCGATTTCGCCGACGACCGGACGCTCCCGGCCCGGATGGGCGAGGCCGCCGCCCGGCACGCGCAGCGCTTCGGCTGGGACACCGCGGCGGCGGCCACGGCGGACGTGTACGCGGCGGCGACACAGACCCACCGCCGCAAGGTCCGCGGCCACCAGGGCTGACACCCCCGCTGTCCGTCGGCTGACGTACGCTCGCCCCATGGCTGACGCAGCGTCGATCGTCGAGCAGACCCTCACCGAGGCCGAGCTGGAGTGGGAGAGCCCAGCGACGGGCTCGTACGTCGTGAAACTGCCCGGCACCCGCAAGCTCTCGACGACCGTCTCGCTGATCGTCGGCAAGCACTCCCTGTCGCTGAACGCCTTCGTGGTCCGCCATCCCGACGAGAACGCGGAAGGCGTCCACCGCTGGCTCCTGGAGCGCAATCTCAAGCTCTACGGCGTGAGTTACGCGGTCGACCCCCTGGGGGACGTGTACCTGGTCGGCAAGCTGCCGCTCGCCGCGGTCACGCCGGACGAGATCGACCGGCTGCTCGGTTCGGTCCTGGAGGCCGCCGACGGGTCTTTCAACACTCTCCTGGAGCTCGGTTTCGCCTCCGCGATCCGCAAGGAGTACGCCTGGCGGGTCTCCCGTGGGGAGTCGACGCGCAATCTGGATGCGTTCACCCATCTGACTCAGCGCCCGACCAACTGACTCATGGTCCAGTCCAACTAACTGCCGCACGCCCCCTTCCGAGCGGGCCTTCGCAGTGGCATGCTCACCGCCGACGCAGATCTGAACGTCATTCACATCCATGGATGCGAGCGAAGGCGGGCGGTCATGAGCGAGGAGCACGTGGGCATCAGCAGGCGGGGCCTGCTCGGCAGCGCCGTGGCCGTGGCGGCCGCCGCCGTGACCGGCGGGCCGGCGGAGGCCGCGTCGGGTCGTGCCGCGGCCGTCGCCGGTCCGCCGGTCACGCAAGCCGGGGCGGCGGGCACGACCGCCGGGGCGACGGGCACGGAAGCCGCGCGGCACGGGGCGCACGGCCGAGTGCCCGGACTCTGGCGGGAGTTCACCCGCTCCCCCTTCACCCACCCGCAGATCCCCTACGTGGGCCGGGCCGGTTTCCGGGGCGGGACGGCGGGTTTGCCCCGTCACCCCGTCGTGGCCGACGTACGCGACTTCGGCGCCGTGGCGGACGACGGCGTGACGGACTGCGCCCCCGCGATCAACCGTGCCATCGCTGCTGCCGGCAGGGCCGGCGGTGGCACGGTTCTCATCCCGCCCGGCACCTTCCGCGTCGACGACCTGATCCGCGTCGGCCACTCGAACGTCGTCCTGCGCGGCGCCGGCAGCGACCGTACGAAGCTGTACGCGACCAGGAACCTCACCGAGCTGATCGGCGTCTACGGCTCCCGCTACGGCGGCGACAAGTCCTCCTGGTCCTGGGCGGGCGGCCTCATCTGGCTGGCTCCCACGGCCCGTTGGGATTCCCTGGTCGCCGCCGTCCGGGCGAAGGCCTGGCCCTTCGAGGGCTGGACCGGCAACCGTCGCGACGAGTGGGAGACGCTGACGACGGTGGCACCCGCCACCCGTGGTTCATGGACGGTGACGGTCACCGATCCGCACCGGCTGAAGGCGGGCCGGCTCGTCCTGCTCCGCCTCGCCGACGACGCCGGCCACACCCTTCTGGAGCACATGGCGGGCGGCGGCCCCGGCCCCGAGGCCTACTACTGGGACGACAAGACCAAACTGACCAGCTACGTCCCCTACGAGTGGCCCGTGCGCGTCAGCCGCGTGCGGGGCACGAAGGTCACCCTGGAACGTCCCCTCCCGCTCGACATACGCCCCGAGTGGGACCCGCGCCTGACCACCCTCGTGGAGCCGCTGACGGGCTCGGGCGTCGAGGGCCTCACCCTGGAGGTCGTCGAGACCCCGCAGTCCCCGCACCTCCTGGACAAGGGCTACAACGGGGTCGTCTTCCAGTGCGCGTACGACTGCTGGGCGGACGACGTCGTCGTACGCCATGTGGACAACGGCTTCGGACTCGTGGCCGCCTCCGCCTGCACCCTGCGCCGCACCCGCGTGGCCGGCCGCGGCTCGCACCATCCCTACTTCTGCCGCGAGGGTTCGCACGACAACCTCGTCGAGGACTTCACCATCGAGCAGCGCACGGTCCCGGCCCCGGCGGACACCCAGCTCCACGGCATCAACGTGGAGGGGCTCTCCTCCCACAACGTCTGGTCGCGCGGCGACATGCGGATGGGCACCTTCGACTCCCACCGCGGGATGCCCTTCGCCAACGTCCGCACCGACATCACCGTCGACAACAACGGCCGCCACGGCGGCGACGCCTCCGCCGGGCCCCTCTTCGGCGCCCGCTTCACCCACTGGAACATCCGCGACACCAACAACCGCGCAGGCCTCGTCAAGATCGACGGCCTTGCGCCCTACAGCGCCACGGTCGGCGTCAACACCTGCACGGAGTTCGACCAGATCGACGTACCCGACTTCACCGGCGACCTGCACTCCCGTCTGGAGCTGTACGGGACGACGGACGTCGTACGGCCGCGGAACCTGTACGAGGCACAGCGCGACCTCTGAGGCGGATGGCTACCGCCGTGCGCCGCCGCGGAAGCGCCCCGGGGCGACACCGACCAGCCGCTTGAACTGGCGGGTGAGGTGGGACTGGTCGTAGAAACCGGTCGTGGTGGCCACCTCGGCCGGTCTGCCGCCGTCCAGGAGCAGCCGGCGCGCGCGGTCGACGCGCCGCGACATCAGGTACTGGTGCGGCGCGATCCCGAAGGCACCGCTGAACGCCCGTACGAGATGGGCGGGATGGGCGTGCAGGAGCCGGGCGGCCTCGTCGAGGGAGACCCCGTCGACGAGCCGCGCGTCCAGCAGCTCGCGCAGCCGGTCGGCGAGCGTGGCGTCGGGACGCGTCTCCTCGACGTGGCGCGGCCGCAGATGGCCGCGCAACCGTTCGGCCACCAGCGTCAGCCTGCTCTCGGCCTCCAGCTCGTCACCGGGGTGCGCGAGAGCGGTGTGCAGCTGCCCGACGCGTTGGCGCAGCAGAGGGTCGCGCAGGTCGGGACCGTCCACCGCGGGGCCGATGAGACTCTCGTCGAGCCGGCTCAGGTCGAGGTAGAGGACCCGTTTGCGGAATCCGTCCTCGGTGACCGGCGAACCGTTGTGGGGGACGTGCGGCGGCAGCAGCGAGACCGTGTCGTGCGGGGTGCCGTGCTCGTGCCGGTCGAGGTCGTAGCGCACAGCACCGTCGTCGACGATCAGCAGCGTCCACGCCTCGTGGACGTGCATCGGGTACGCGTACTCGGTGTAGTGGGCGTGGAAGACCTCCACGACGCCCGGGATCCGCGGGCGCCATGCGGAGATCTCCCGCTGGGCCGCCATGCAAACAACGTACAAGACGACGGCGTACGGCGGTCGGCAGTCTCGAGGCATGAGCACACCGGACAACGAGCCCATCCGTTTCGACACCAAGATCGCCGTGCTGCTGAGGGACGAGCTGGAGCCCTGGCAGCGGCTCAACGTGACCGCCTTCCTGGTCAGCGGCCTCGGGGCGACCGTCCCCGAGGTGGTCGGCGAGCCCTATGCCGACGCGGACGGCGTCCCGTACCTGCCCATGTTCCGCCAGCCGGTCATGATCTTCGAGGGCGGCAAGGAGACGCTGACCGCGGCGCACGGACGCGCGCTGGTCCGGGCGCTGCCGCGGGCGGTCTTCACGTCCGACCTGTTCGCCACCGGCAACGACCGGGACAACCGGGCCGCCGTACGGGCCGTGCCGACCGCGGAACTGGATCTGGTGGGGCTCGCAGTGTACGGGCCGCGGAACGGGGTGGACAAGGTGTTCAAGGGAGCCCGGATGCATCCCTGAGGCGGCCGGGCGGGCGGCCGGGCGGGTTGCCACGCCCTCGGGATGGGGGACGTGTCCTGGGGATGCGGGACAGGTCCTCGGGATGTCGGGATGGGGGACAGGTCCTCGGGATGTCGGGATGGGAGGTCCTCGGGAGGGGGGAGGGGCCTGCCGGGCCGGTGCGTCCCGTCCGGTTCACACCGTCCCGGCGCGGGACTTCGCCGTCGGCGGGGGACCTGTCACCGCTGTCGGACCTGCGGGCGTCGGTGGCATCACCTGCGGCGGCGGTCCTGCCGCCGCCTCCGCCTCCAAGAGGATCTCTTCCACCGCCGGTCCGGCCTCCACCGAGGGCGCCTCCACCACGGACACCTTCACCACGGGCGACTCCGCCGCGGGCACCTGGGCCGCGGGCTCCTCCGCCGGGAGACGGCTCATCAGCATCCCGTACCCGAGCCCCGCGGCCGTGCCCACCACCGCGCACAGCCCCCACAGCCACTCCGCGCCGAGCCGGTCGATGACGACGCCGGACATCAGGGGCGCGATGAGCGCGGCGAGCGACCAGGACATGGTGTACATGCCCTGGTACCGACCGCGGCCATGTGTGGGGGAGAGCCGGATGACCAGCCCCGTCTGCGTCGGCGCGTTGACGATCTCCGCCAGGGTCCACACGCACACGGTGAGCGCGAAGACGCCGACCGATCCGGCGAAGGCGGTGAGCCCGAAGCCGTACCCGGCGAGGAGCGACGAGACCACGAGCAGCCGCCGTGGATCCCGGTGCTGGATGAAGCGGGTGACCGGGATCTGCAGGGCGACGATGAGGACACCGTTCCCGGCGATCGCCAGGCCGTAGTCGGCCGGGGTGAACCCTGCTTCGCCCATCGCCACCGGGAGCCCCACGGACCCCTGCTGGAAGACGAGGCTGACCAGGAAGGACAGCCCGACGACGCTCATGAAGCGCCGGTCGCGCAGCACGGTCCCGAGGCCGGCCTCGTCCGCCGTCTCCTTGGCGGTCCGCACCGGCCGGGACTCCGGCAGCTTCGCGAACACGACCAGCGCGCAGACCAGTGTCATGCCGGCCTCGATGAGGAAGCCCGCGAGGTAGCTGAACTCGGCGATGAACCCGGCGGCCATCGAGGAGACCGCGAACCCGAGGTTGATCGCCCAGTAGTTGAGGGAGAACGCCCGGACCCGGTCCTCGGGCCGCACGATGTCGGCCATCATCGCCTGCACGGCCGGCCGGGAGGCGTTACTGGCCATGCCGACGAGGAAGGCGACGGCGGCGATGCTCACCGGGTCGTGCATGAAGCCGAGCAGCGCGACGGAGGCCGCCGTCGAGGTCTGCGCGATGAGCAGGGTGGGCCGCCGCCCGAGCCGGTCGGTCATCACCCCCGCGCCGAGCGAGGAGACGACGCCGCCGAGGCCGTGCAGGGACGCCACCAGGCCCGCGTACGAGGCGGAGTAGCCGCGGTCGAGCGTCAGGTACAGCGCCATGAAGGTGGCGACGAAGGCCCCGAGCCGGTTGATCAGGGTGCTGGTCCACAGCCACCAGAACTCACGGGGGAGCCCTGACACGGTCTCTCGGACGGCACGTCTCATCACGGCTAGTGGCATGGCGGACCCCAGGTCAGGCAGGCGCGTAAGCGGCTCGGGCGGTGGGCACAACTTACGAGAATCCGGTTCGGGAGGGCCACTCGATTAACAGATGCCGTCAACCGGCCGACGTTCGCCCGAGCGTCGGTGTCCGTCTGCCGACCGGGGGAGCGGCGCGTCAACCGGTTCCATTACGCTCGACCGCATGGCCGACGCACCGTACAAGCTGATCCTCCTCCGCCACGGCGAGAGCGAATGGAACGCGAAGAACCTGTTCACCGGTTGGGTGGACGTCAACCTCAACGAGAAGGGCGAGAAGGAGGCAGTCCGCGGCGGTGAGCTGCTCAAGGACGCCGGCCTGCTGCCCGACGTGGTCCACACCTCGCTCCAGAAGCGCGCGATCCGCACCGCCCAGCTCGCGCTGGAGGCCGCGGACCGCCACTGGATCCCGGTCCACCGTTCCTGGCGCCTGAACGAGCGGCACTACGGTGCGCTCCAGGGCAAGGACAAGGCCCAGACCCTCGCCGAGTTCGGCGAGGAGCAGTTCATGCTGTGGCGCCGTTCGTACGACACCCCGCCGCCGCCGCTCGCCCGCGACGCCGAGTACTCCCAGTTCGACGACCCGCGCTACGCGACGCTCCCGCCGGAGCTGCGCCCGCAGACGGAGTGCCTCAAGGACGTCGTCGTGCGCATGCTGCCGTACTGGTTCGACGGCATCGTCCCCGACCTGCTGACCGGCCGCACGGTCCTGGTCGCGGCCCACGGCAACTCGCTGCGCGCCCTCGTCAAGCACCTCGACGGCATCTCCGACGCCGACATCGCGGGCCTGAACATCCCGACCGGCATTCCCCTCACGTACGAGCTGGACGCCGACTTCAAGCCCCTCAACCCCGGCGGCACGTACCTCGACGCGGATGCTGCCGCGGCGGCGATCGAGGCGGTCAAGAACCAGGGCAAGAAGAAGTAGGGCGGACTGATCAAGCCCCCTATCTGCGGGTTCTCCGCCGGTAGGGGGCTTGTTGCTGTGCTGGGGCCGTCTCTGGGCCCGTTAGTCGGCTGACCGGGCCGTACTCAGCGCTTCAGGAGTCCGGCTCCGGCTGTTTCTCTCGTCTCCGCCCGGGCTCCCGCGTCGCGGAGGGCCGAGACGGCCGCCGCCGCGGCTTCCTCGGACACGCCGGTGAGGATCACGGCGGGAGCCCGTTCACCAGAACCTTGCTGTACCAGAGGCTCAGCCTCTTCGGCCGACACACGACCTGGACGACCTCCATCACGCGCAGTGCGTCAGATCATCCAGAGCAGGCCCGCGCCGCCCAGATAACTGGGACTGCGGCCGCTGAGGCCGACGGAGGACGGGGTGAACTCGTGGCAGCCCCGTGCCGTCGGGCCGGTGGTAGTGCCGGGGAAGACCCAGACAGCACCCGGGCCCATGTTCTCGAATGCCGCGCTGACGAACAGCTCGGGCCTGCCGTCCCCGTTCACGTCTCCGACGGCGACCGTCGTGCCGAACGCATCGTCGGATTCCGAGGTGTCCGGGACGTCGGCCGTGTCCTGGGTGAAGGAGTACGATCCGGCGCCGAGCGCACCGGAGCGGCGGCCCGGAATGATGGTGACCTGCCCCGCGTGGGACTTGCCCTCGTACGGGGTCCCGACCACGATGTCGGCGAGTCCGTCCCGGTTGAGGTCGGCCACGGCGAGTGCGCCGCCGAAGTCGTCGCCCTTGTCACTCGTGCCGGGCACTCCGGCAGTGTTCTGGGTCAGCTGCACCGGCTTGGTGTCGAAGGGGATGCCCCGCTTCGCCCCGTACCAGACCAGGACCCGCCCGCCGTGCGCCCCGTCCACGCCGTCCTTGGCGGGCTCGTCGGGGTCGCCGACCACCAGGTCGGCGTACGAGTCGCCGTTGATGTCCCCGGTGGCGGCGATGAGGCCGTTGCCCTGGGTCATGTAGTCGTCGTACATCATCCCAGGGCCCCCGTAGACCTCGCCGCCGCTGAGGCCGGCCAGACGGACGGTGATGGCAACCGGGTCGGGGGCACCGTCGTGGTTGAAGTCGCCGAGCGCGACGCTCGCGACGGAGGGTGTGTCCCGGTTGTACTCCCTGGACCCGTAGGTGCCGGTACGGCTGAACGGCCCGGTGAAGTAGACGGAACCGTCGGTACCGGCGACCGCGACCTGCGTCTTGGCTCCGGGGCCGCCGGCGAACACTGCGACGTCGCGCCCGTACTCTCTCGCCCCGTCGTGGGGTCTGGCGGGATTCGGCAGGTCGGTGGCGCTCGTCAACCCGTTCTTGCTGCCCCACAGCGCCACGACCGCGCCCGAGTCGTTGCCCTTGGACGTGTCCTCGTAGGGGGCGGCGACCACCAGGTCGGCAAAGCCGTCGCGGTTGATGTCGGCCGTGGCAGTGGCCGCCCCGAACCCGTCGCCCGCCTCGGCCGAGTCCGGCACGCCCGCACTGTTCTGCGTGATGGTCTGCCGCCTGCTGGCCGACAGTCCCGACTTCGACCCGTACAGCACGACGACGGCACCGGCCCCGTCCTTGCCGGCCACGTTCGCGCCCGGTGCGGGCAGAACCGCGTCCCGGTACCCGTCCCCGTTGAAGTCACCCGGCACCGCGCCGTGCACGGCCACCGCAGGGGTGACCGGCCCCAGGGCCGTGGTCCCCAGCGCGACGACCACGGCTACGGCTCTCCATCTCCCCCTGAACCTCTGACGTGTCATACAACCCCCTCCTTCTCGGCGCACCGACCGTGCGCCGACATCAGGCGCGGATTGTAAAGCCAGGAGATGACGAGAAGGGGGGTGGAGCCCAGAGGTTCCGCCCCTGGTTCGCGGCACTCGGGGGGGCAAGCGGGGGACTTGCGGGGTGTGATGGACGGCCTGGGTGACGGTTATACCGACCAAGTGGGGCAACCACCTCTGAACCGCGCACCGTCGTTGATCCAGGCACCGTCCGCCGGTCTCCAGTGAGCAGAGGGCCATTGACCCTGCTCCTCGAGAAGCATTCGCGCTGTACGGTCCGCTCCCCGGCTGAGAGACCTACGACGAACTGGCGCAACTGCACAGCCAAAGATGCCGAAGAGCTTGCCGCCGGCACCCTGGACCCTGAGTGCGCGTGAATGGCGGGACCGTTCCCCCCGAGAAACTGCTCACGTCGACCGACGAGCGCGAGCACTGTGCGAGTTCATCGACCAATCGCTCACCGCGCACGGCGCGAACTCGGGTACGGCTGCCCCATGTCGTACGGCTGGCCCTCGGGTTGGCCGTACAGGGGCTGCTCGGGACTCGGGCACGGCTGCCCGTGCGGACCCGGGTACTGCTGCCCGTGCGGACCCGGGTACTGCTGGCCGTACGGGAGTTCGTACTGCTGATCCCGGGGCTCCCCGTACGGATCAGCGGGTTCTTCCCACGGCGAGGACGGGTGCGTCGACATGAACGGCAATCAGAACGCTCACATGGAAGGCAGGATCTCGACGTACCCGGCGGTTCCGTGGACGCGGATCCGCTGCCCGTCCCGGATCAGCCGGGTGGCCCGCTCCACGCCCACGACAGCAGGCAAGCCGTACTCCCGGGCGATCACCGCGCCGTGGGTCATCAGGCCGCCCACCTCCGTCACCAGGCCCGCGACTCCGACGAACAGCGGTGACCAGCTGGGGTCCGTGAAGGTCGTGACCAGGATGTCGCCCGCCTCGAGATCGGCCTCCGCCATGTCGAGGATGACGCGGGCCCTCCCCTCGACGGTCCCGGCGGAGACCGGCAGGCCGATCAGGGCGCCGTCCGGCACGTCGTCGCGACGGTACGCCCCGGTGACGGCCTCGCCGTCCGACGTGAGCACCCGCGGCGGGGTGAGCGCGTGGTACGACCGGAACGCGTCCTTGCGCCGCTGGATGAGCTGGTCGTCCACCTCGTTCGAGCGCACGACGTCGTGGAGTTCCTGGAACGTGAGGTAGAAGATGTCCTCCTTCTCGGCAAGCACGTCGGCCTGCACGAGGCGCTCGGCCTCCTCCATCAGGGCCTGCTTGTAGACGAAGTAGCGGCTGACGATGCCGTACTTGGGGTACTCCCGGTACCCGATGAAGGTGCGGACCCGGTCGATCATCCGCTTGGCCTCCTCGGCTTTCCGTTCCCCGTCCGGCAGGGCCCGCAAGCGCGACAGCACGTCCTGTTCCTTCTTCAGCGCCTTCTGCCGCCCTTGCTCGAAGCGCCGTTCGGCGGCGCCCGGCTCGAAGTTCCTGACGTTGTCGAGGATCACGGGCACGAGCGTGGTGGGGCGCTCGCGCCAACGCGGCCTCGTGATGTCGATCTCGCCGACGCAGCGCATGCCGTACCGGTCGAGGTAGGCCTCCACGGCGTCACGCGCTTCGGCGCCGCCCGCGAGCTTCGCCAGCTCGTCCAGGAAACCCTCGTCCTCGACGCCCTCCAGGAACGCCACCACCTCCGGCCGCGGGCGGATCACGTCCGCGACGTCGAGCAGCGCCAGTCCCATCTCCGACGTGATGTTGCCGGGAGCGGACAGCGTGAGCGTGTCAGCCGCGTTCTTCTCGCCCAGCCACTCCTGCAGCTTGTCGTTGAGCCACCACGTGGCCTCCATCCCCGCCATGATCGCCTGAAGGTTCAGCGGATCTCCGAGGACTCGCTTGTGCTCCTCGAACGCTCCCCGCAGGAAGTCGAACAGCGCCGGTCCGGTCTTCGTCCGGATGTCGCGCTCCAGGGCGGCGACGGACGTCCGGCTGCGCTCGATCAGCTCGGTGACGATGGCCGGATCGGGCTCGCCCGGGGCGGACGTGCCGCCGACCGGCGGCCGGCCGGGACCCGCGTCCGGAAGCGACGGGACGAAGTCGGCGCGGTCGAGAACGGTCTCCAGCGCGTCCCTGACCAGCGGATCGCCCCTCCCCAGGACCTCCAGGAGGCCGGCGCGGCTCGCGGGCGAGGACAGGCGCCGCGTGACGTCGACGAACAGCCTCCCGCCGGCCTCGTGCATGGGCACCATGGCCGTCAGTTGCCACATGGAGAGCCCCAGGGGCTTCATGGGGTCGGTCATCATCTGCCCGTGACCGACGGAGACGTAGACGTGATTCTCCTGGTCGCCGGTCTCGGGGACCGGGAACAGCGTCGTGATCGGCCGGCTCTGAACGATCTGGAAGCCGGCGTCGTCCAGGCACCATTCGATGTCCTGCGGGCGGCCGAAGCGCGCTTCGATCCGTCGCCCGAGCCGCACGAGCCGTATGACCTGCGCATCCGTCAGCGCCGGCTGCTCCTGCCGCCGCGCGTCGATCGCCACCTCGCGCGTACCGCCGGTCGGCAGGGCGTGAACGGCACGCTGCTTGACGGCGATCGCCCTGGCGACGACTTCGTCGTGCCGCACCTTGAAGACGTCCGGGTTCACCAGGCCGGAGACCAGGGCCTCGCCGAGGCCGAAGCCCGCGTCCACGGTGGCGACCTTCCGGTCGCCCGTGACGGGGTCGGCCGTGAACAGGACGCCGGCGGCGTGCGGGAAGACCATCCGCTGCACGACCACGGCCATGTGGACCGTACGGTGGTCGATGCCGTTCCGCAGGCGGTAGGTCACCGCCCGCTCGGTGAACAGCGAGGCCCAGCACCGGCTGACGTGCCGGAGGATCGCCGCGGGCCCCACGACGTTCAGGTACGTGTCCTGCTGGCCGGCGAAGGAGGCCGTCGGCAGGTCCTCCGCCGTCGCGCTGGATCGGACGGCGCAGGCGGCCTGTTCACCGAGCCGGGCGAGCGCGCGGGTGATCGCCGCCGCGAGATCGCCCGGGACGGCGATCGCTTCGACGGTCCCGCGGATCTCCGCGCTGAGCGTGCGGATCGCCTCCCGGTCGTCCGGGTTCAGGCGCGACAGCTGATCGAGCCGATCGTCGATCGACGGCGCTTCCGCCATGATCCGCCGGAAGGCGTCGGTCGTCACGCAGAAGCCGGCCGGCACGCGGATGCCTTCGATCCGTGTCAGGCCGCCCAGGTGCGCACCCTTGCCGCCGACGACCGCGCCCCGGGTCTCGTCGGCCTCTTGAAGGTCCCACACGTACTGCTCGATCACCGCGACACCCCCGAGGCAGTCGTGTCCCCTTGCACCGCACCGGCCGATCGGATCACCGGCGGCTCCCACTCCGTCGAACCTCGTGTCACCGGTTCCACGTCACCGCGTCCCCCATATGTCGACAACACACGCACGTCGTGCCCCGTTTCCGCAGGTTGTGGCCTCGGCCGACGATTTTGCGCTACCACCCGGGTCTTGCCGCAAGCCCCCCGGTGCGCTATACGTTGAGAGTGGCAGGGAGAGAGATCTCCTTGCCTTTGTCTTTTGCCGGCCGTCGTCTTTTGCCGGCCGCCTGCCCCCGGCCCCCGCCGCCGGAACCGGCTCTTCCACCGCGTTCACGGGAATGCCGCGTACGTCGCTCGCGCCCCGGCCGCCCGTCGTGAAGAGGAAGCTCGTGCCCCGGCCGCCCGCCGTAAAGAGGAATGAGCGAAAGCAGGGGCACGGCCTACGGCTCGCCTCAGCGTCAACCCTGCCGTCATCTGATAGGGAATGTCCCACCTGGTGCGCTCTTGCCCCGCAGAGCGCGACCAGGTGGCATCTCTGGGTTCGAACCCGCGCCACGACGGCACCTGACGCGACAGAAGAGGTAGAGGGAGACCATGGGCTGGACACGCACACGTCGGGCGGCAGCGTCGGCGGCTCTCGTCGGAGCGATCGCCATCGTCTCGACGATGCTGTCGCCGGCCCACGCCGGAACGCGGACCGGGGCCGCGCGGTCCTTCGCGACGGTGGCGGCGAAACGGCCCGGCCCGCCCACGCCGCGTCCCCCTCGGCTCCCTCGAGACTTTCGCGGGAAGGGCAAGTGGGTCGTCCGGGACCTGGGCATCACGGTCCCGTTCACCTGGGAGGGGAGGGACGGCGACAGCCAGATGATCGCGGGCGGCCCGCAGTACCCGATCTGGTTCACCAACCTGATCCACCACGGCACGCTCTACACGCTGACCTACAAGTGGCCCGGCCTGACCGAACATCCGTGCTCACGGATCCCCGGCTTCGACCTCGACCAGTTGAACCAGGCATTCCGAGGCGCACGGTTCGTCGGGCGGGAGATCCTCCAGCGGAACCCGAACCGGTACGTGAACCACTGGCGGGTCGGTGTCGTCCTGCCGGAGCGCCCTCCGGGGAACTACCTGCGGTTCCCCCTCGCGCTGGGCGACATCTACGTCGATCAGAAGGATCCGGGTACGTTCTGGCAGGTGCTGCAGTTCGGCGTCCAGAATCTCTACGATCCCCAGCTGGACGAGTGGCTCGTGATGGACACGTTCGCGCACAAGCCCGGTACGGTCAGGCTCCCTCCGCGCTGCGCGTCCGGCTCCGGTGCCGTGCTCGCCGGTCGTCCGTAGCGGTGACCGGGGTCGGTGGCCGGGGTCGGTGGCCGGGGTCAGTGGCCGCCGGAGGGGCGGTCGCAGGCGGAGTGGTCGGGGTAGCCGCCGAAGGCGTCCGCCTGGGTGGAGACGCGGTTCATCCCGCCCTCGACGCACAGCGGGTAGGTGTCGATGAGGAAGCCGACCCCGGTGGGACCGTCCTGGTACGTCCGCACCTTCGAGGCGGGGTAGCCGAGGCCGGTGAGCGCGCCAAGGGTGCTGTCCGGCGCGAAGTCGCCTCGCTCACGCAGAGGTTCCAGCGCGCCCTTGATCCGTGCGATGGCCGCGAGCCCCTCGCACCGCTCCTGGCCGTGCAGCGGAAAGGGCACCATGAAGCCGTGGTTCTCGGCGTAGTGGTCGGTGGGCGGCGTGGCCGGCCCCGAGGTGCTCGGGGTCGGCGTCGGCGTCGGCTTCGGGCTCTCGCCGGGGCACGGGAAGTCCACCGGCGCGCTCGGCGTCACCGCCGCCCGTGATGGTCCGGCCACCCCGGCCGCACCGGCCTCGTCCCCGGCCCGCTGCGTTCCGCACCCCACCGTCAGCACCGCCAGCACGGCCGGTACCACCATCGGCACCATCCCGAACCGGACCCCCGTCGTCCTGATCACCGTCATACCCCCGATCCTCCCCCGCGTCGCGGCACGCGTCATGAGTACATCTACTCACCCGAGCCCTTCGGGTTCGGGGCCGGGTTCGGGTTCGGACCGGGTGCGGTTCGGGTGGTGACCGTGCAGGGGGCGGTATACGTTCGAAGAAGGGGTGGCGTCGCGCGGTCGTGCCTGGTCGTGGCGCCGGTTCGGCCCTGCAACCCATGCCGTGAGGTGCCCCCATGAAGATCCAGGAGTCGATCGCCTTCGTCACCGGTGCGAACCGCGGGCTCGGTGAGCACTTCGCGCGGGAGCTGGTCGCCGCCGGAGCGGCCAAGGTCTACGCGGGAGCGCGCGACCCCGGGAAGGTCACGGTGCCCGGGGTGGTTCCGGTCGCCGTGGACATCACCGACCCGGAATCCGTGCGTGCGGCGGCAGACCTGGCCCAGGACGTGACGCTGCTCGTCAACAACGCCGGTTCGACGACCCGGGCCGACGTGCTCACGGCCGGACTGGACTCGTTCCGCGCCGAGTTCGAGACGCACGTTCTCGGCACCCTCGCCATGTGCAGGGCCTTTGCCCCCGCCCTCGGACGCAACGGGGGCGGCGCGCTCGTCAACGTGCTGTCCGTACTGTCCTGGCTGTCGATCCCGGCCAGCGCCGGTTACGCCGCCGCCAAGGCCGCCGAGTGGTCGGTGACCAACTCCTTGCGGTTGGCTCTCGCGGAACAGGGCACGCAGGTCACCGCCCTGCACGTCAGTTACATGGCGACGGACATGGCCGCGAGCGTGACGGCTCCGAAGGCCGATCCGGTCGCGGTGGCGCGTGCGGCGCTCGACGGTGTCGAGGCCGGACTGCACGAGGTGCTCGCGGACGACGCCAGCAGGCAGGTCCAGGCGGCGCTCGCCGAGGGCCCGGGGGCTTTGTATCCCCAACTGGCCGGGCGGCCGGGCCTGATCTGAGCGGGCTGATCTGAGCACACGGGCCCGCGGACGTGCGGAGGGGCGTCGTGGGTACGCCAACCGGGTACGCCAACCGTGAGCGCGCCACCGATCTCGTCCGTGCGCGATCCCGTCAGTGCGCTACGAGTTGCTGCCCGCCGTCGATGTCGTACGTGCCGCCGGTCAGCGCGTCATTGCCCATGATGTGTACGGCCAGGGCGGCCACGTCGGCCGGCCCGACGACCCGTCGGATGGGCAGCGTGGCACGCAACTCCTCGCGGCGGGACTCCAGTTGATCGTCGAGAAGTGCGGCCGACAGGGGCGTGTCGACGAACCCGGCGGCGATGAGGTTCACCCTGACCGGCGCCAGTTCCAGTGCCAGATTGGCGATGAGGGCGGGCAGTGCGGCGGTGAGTGCGGAGGCGACGGACATGCCGATGCCGGGGCGTCGGCCGCCGGTGCCGCCGACGAACAACAGGGTGCCTCCGGCCCGGACCTTGGCGCGGCTGTAGAGGCCGACCGCCAGTGTCATGGCGAGCCGCTCGCCGATGTGGGCGCCGGCGACGACGGGGTCCATGTCCGCCAAGGGCATGTAGAAGGGGCCGCCGGCGGTGACCATCACATGGTCGACCGGTCCGGGAAGGTCCTCGAAGAACCGCTTCAGCCGCTCGGTGTCACCGGCGTCGAACGCCGCCGTGTCGAGCGGCTCGAGTGTGCGCGCCGCCTGCCGCAGCCGCTCGGGGTCGCGCCCCACCAGGATCACCTGACCGCCGTCCGCGCGGACCCGGCGGGCGGTTTCCAGCCCGATGCCCGCGCTGCCGCCGATCACCACGACCGTCCGGCCGACGAGGTCGTACGGGCGGTCGGGGCCTGGGGCGCCGGGCGCGTCGGTCATGGTCGCTAGCCCTCCTGCTGGTCGTCCACGAGGATGTGGAAGGTGAGCCGTCGTTCCGTCACGGCCGCCGGGACGGTGTGCGTGCCCGCCGGGACGGTGTGCACGAAGCCCCGGGCCGAGCGGTAGTCGCCCGTCCCGCCGGTGATGGCGATGTCGACCGAGGGGGCGGCGGGCAGGTGCAGCAGGGCCTGCGAGGTGATCTGCCCCTGGGGCAGGGCGAAGGTGCCGAGGCACTGGAGTTCGCCCGGCTTGGTCTGGACGTACGTGCAGACGACGGTGTGGTCACCGATCTTCTTGCCGTCGCGGTACAGGTCCTCGGCGATGAGGATCTCGTCTCCCGGACTGAGCCCCTTCTTGCCCACATCGAGGTTCTCGGAACGGGTCTGTCTGGCGTCCAGCTGGATGATCTCCGTGTGCTGGTGGATTCTCCGGCCCGTGTCGGAGGCTGACGGGGTGGCCGACCAGGCGGCCGACGCCGTGGGGGCGGTGATGAGGAGGACGGCGGCCAGACCCGCGGTCGCGCTCGGACTGCGTGGACGAAGCTTGCGCATGGAACGTCTCCCATTTGTTGCGGAGATGTGCCTTTCGCGCCTTATTTTACTGTTCGGTACGACCCGGCGCTCGGCGCACTTCCTCCGGTCGTGAGGTCCGTACCCGCGGTCGCGAGGTCCGTCCACGGAGGAGGGGCCCCGCCGTGACGACGGGGCCCCTCTGGATCCGTGTGCCCTGGTGGGCCCGGGTGTCCGGTCAGCCGCACTGGCAGGGGTTGCCGGACTGGCAGCCGCACCCGCAGCCGGAGCCGCAGCCGCAGGCGCCGAACAGGGGGAGGCTTTTGATGTCGGCGGGCTGTTCGGTGTCCCGGTCCAGGGTCGGGTCGGTGGCGGGGGATTCGGCCATGGGGTCCTCCCTCAATGAGGCCTCGGCGAGGCATCGAGGCATGGGTGCCTACGCCTATTCCATGCCCGCTCCCCTGGGCGCATCAACGGCGCACTGAGGCTCGCGAGCGCCCCCGGAGCCCAGAAGCAGGTCTTTTCCCGCCCCGGTCCCGGTCCCTGCCGCCCCGGTCGCGGTCCCTGCCGCCCGGGTCCCGGCCTCCCCGCCCCGGTCTCAGACGCCTTCCGCCCCCGTGACGGGGTGGATGTCCGCCTGGAGCTCGTCCGCGTGCTCGCCCGTCACCAGGTACACCACGCGCTTGGCCACGGACACCGCGTGGTCGGCGAAGCGCTCGTAGTAGCGGCCGAGCAGGGTCACGTCCACGGCCGTCTCGATGCCGTGCTTCCAGCGGTCGTCGAGAAGGTGCTGGAAGAGGGTGCGGTGCAGGAGGTCCATGTCGTCGTCGTCCTGCTCCAGCTGGAGCGCGAGGTCGACGTCCTTGGTGATGACGACCTCGGCCGCCTTGGCCATCAGGCGCTGGGCGAGCTGGCCCATCTCCAGGATCGTGGCGTGCAGGTCGTGCGGGACCGCGCGCTCGGGGAAGCGCAGCCGGGCCAGCTTCGCGACGTGCTGCGCCAGGTCGCCGGCGCGCTCCAGGTCCGCCGACATCCGCAGGGACGTGACCACGATGCGCAGGTCCGTCGCCACCGGCTGCTGGCGGGCCAGCAGGGCTATCGCGCGGGCCTCCAGCTCGTGCTGGAGATCGTCGACCTTCTGGTCGGCCGCGATCACGCTCTCCGCGAGCTTCAGGTCGGCGTCGAGGATGGCCGTCGTGGCGCGTCCGATCGCCGACCCGACGAGCCGGGCCATCTCGACCAGACCCTCGCCGATCGAGTCAAGTTCCTCGTGGTACGCGTCACGCATCGTGTTGTCCCTCTCCTACGTCACCTTTGGGGGCCTGGGGGCCGGGCACCCAGAGGCATCTAATGACCGCCGGACGGGCCCCGTGAACCCCACGCTCCCACGTTCCGGCTCGTACGCGTCCGTTTCCGGCATCCCAAATGAACCACCACTGGCTCCTGGGTGAACTCTGGGCGACGAGTGTTCGAGGTCGCACTCGGATGGCTGTGGCCTGGCGCGACGACATGCCTAACCTGGGGGCATGGACGTGAACGCGGCGGTCGCCGCAGCGGCAGCGATCGCCGGAGTGCTTACCGGTGTCATCGCCATGCTGGCGTTCCGCTGGAGCGAGCGCGACCAGAAACGCCCCACCCGCACCTCTCTTCACACGGACCCGGTGCTTCCGCCAGGTGTCGACACGGTTCTCTCCGTGCTCCGCTCCTCCGCCGTCGTACTCGACGAGGCCGACGCCGTCGTCAAGGCCAGCTCCGCCGCGTACGCCCTCGGGCTGGTCCGCGGCGGCAAGCTCGCCGTCGAGCCGATGCTGCAGATGGCGCGTGACACCCGCCGGGACGGCGAGATACGCCAGGTCGAACTGGATCTGCCGAGAAGGGGGACGGGCCGCGGCGAGGCACTGGCCGTCTCCGCGCGCGTCGCGCCGCTCGGCTCCCGGCTCGTCCTGCTGCTGGTCGAGGACCTCACCGAGGCGCGGCGCATCGAGGCCGTACGGCGTGACTTCGTCGCCAACGTGAGCCACGAGCTGAAGACGCCGGTCGGCGCGCTCTCGCTGCTCTCCGAGGCCGTGATGGACGCCTCGGACGACCCGGAGGCCGTGGAGCGCTTCGCCGGGCGCATGCAGATCGAGGCCACCCGGCTCACCAATCTCGTGCAGGAGCTCATCGACCTGTCGAGGGTGCAGAACGACGACCCCCTGGAGGACGCCGAGCCCGTGCGGGTCGGCGAACTCGTCGCCGAGGCCATCGACCGGTGCCGCCACCAGGCCGGCACCAAGCAGATCACCATGGCCGCCGGCGGGACCGCCGAGCTGAGCATCTGGGGAAACCGCGGCCAGCTGGCCGCGGCCCTGGGCAACCTCGTCGAGAACGCCGTCAACTACTCGCCCGCCCGTACCCGGGTGGGCATAGCCGCGCGCCGGGTGACCGCGCCCGGCGGAGACCTCATCGAGATCGCCGTGACCGATCAGGGCATCGGCATCTCCGAGAAGGACCGGGAGCGCGTGTTCGAGCGCTTCTACCGCGTCGACCCGGCCCGTTCCCGCCAGACCGGCGGTACCGGCCTGGGCCTCGCGATCGTCAAGCACGTGGCCGCCTCGCACGGCGGGGAGGTCACGGTGTGGAGCTCCGAGGGTCAGGGCTCCACGTTCACCCTGCGGCTGCCGGAGGCGGGTGCGGCCCGCGACCGCGTGACCGATCACCACATGCCCGGACTCGACGAAGACGACGAGACCGAGCAGCCCGACGGGACGACCACCGTCTCATCCCCGTATGAACCGCTTCCTGCCCCGGAGGTCCTTCCGTGACCCGAGTGCTCGTCGTCGAGGACGAGGAGTCCTTCTCCGACGCCCTGTCGTACATGCTCCGCAAGGAGGGCTTCGAGGTCGCCATCGCGACCACCGGGCCCGACGGACTCGACGAGTTCGAGCGCAACGGCGCCGACCTCGTCCTCCTCGACCTGATGCTGCCGGGGCTGCCCGGCACGGAGGTGTGCCGTCAGCTGCGCGGCCGCTCCAACGTTCCGGTGATCATGGTCACCGCCAAGGACAGTGAGATCGACAAGGTTGTCGGGCTGGAAATAGGAGCCGACGACTACGTCACGAAGCCCTTCTCCTCCCGTGAGCTGGTCGCCCGTATCCGGGCCGTCCTGCGCCGCCGCGGCGAGCCGGAGGAGGTCACCCCGGCCGCCCTGGAGGCCGGTCCGGTCCGGATGGACGTCGACCGCCACGTGGTCACCGTCTCCGGCTCCAAGGTCGACCTCCCGCTGAAGGAGTTCGACCTGCTGGAGATGCTGCTGCGCAACGCGGGCCGCGTGCTGACCCGTATGCAGCTCATCGACCGGGTGTGGGGCGCCGACTACGTGGGCGACACCAAGACCCTCGACGTCCACGTCAAGCGCCTGCGCGCGAAGATCGAGCCGGACCCGGGTGCGCCGCGGTACCTGGTGACGGTACGCGGGCTCGGCTACAAGTTCGAGCCGTAGACCGGCCCGCCGGCGAACGGACGCCCGGGAAACCGAGGCTCCGCGGGCCGGCTCGCAGCGGCCGCCGCGCGTGTGGCGGCACGACGACGCCGAAGGGCGGTACCCCATCGGGGGTACCGCCCTTCGGCGTCGTACGGGCTTCTACGGTGATCGTCCCGGCGGTGTGCGCCGGGACGCCGGTCACTGGCCGGAAGCGGACTCCGTGGCCGTCGCGGTGGCCGTCCCGGCGTCGTCCGCGCCGGACGACGCCGAGTCCGACGGCGCGCCGGAGGCGGAGTCGGACGGCGAGGTGGACGCATCCGGCGACGCGGTCGCGGAGCCGGTCGCCGTCGCGCCGGGCGCCGCCGGGATGTCGCTCGGACCCCACTTGCTGAAGTAGCTCGCGGCCGGGACGACGAAGGCGCGCAGGCTCACGGCACCGGTCTTGCTGAAGGTGAAGGTGATCTTCTGCGCGTTGCCGTCCTTGACGGCCGTCCCGGGGGAGGACAGGGCCGCGGAGGCGTTGCCCTTGCCACCGAGGATGACGGAACCGCCGGCCGGGATGGTCAGCTTGCCCTTGCCCGCGGCGGGCGTGAGCTGGGCGGTGCCGTCACCGGCGACGCTGACCGAGTCCAGGGTCTGTGCGGTGCGGCCGTTGTTGAACAGGGTCGCGGAGATCACCGCCGGGCCCGTGGACGTCGTGTCGGGCTGGGTGATGACGAGGGCGTTCTGGATCTTGATGTCGCCGACGCTGGTCGCCGCGTTGTCCGGCTTGACCTCCAGCGTCTGTGCGTCGTTGCCGGCAGCGCACGCGGCGAGCGAGGCGATCGAGAACGCAATGGCGGCGGCGGCGAGGGCGCCGCGTCGAAGGCTGCTGCTCACGGCGGCGGCAACTCCTTGAACGTGGGCGAAGCAGGGCGACTTCTGTGTAAAGCCGCCCTAAGGGTCTGTCAGCGGCCTTAGGTTACCGAGCCGTTCCCGCGCCACCGCACCCGACCCGCCCCTTCGCCCCCTCGAGCCCCGTCGCGCCGTCCGCGCACGCCGCCCCGTGCGCCGTCGGAAGCCGCCTCGACGGCTCCTTTGGGCATCGGCTCGTCCGCCATTCACATAAGTAGCCAGGAGATCCGCTTGGGTTTTTCCGGTAGGGAATCCGTGGTGGACCGGAAAATTGATCATCGACAGTTCGGTGGCGGGCGTGATCAATTCCGGATTCGTCTCGTACCCGACTCCGGGAACCGAACGGAGTAGCGGAAGTCGAGCTCCTGGAGCAGGACAAAACGGGATGTTCAGACCCTGGTCAGGGGGTACAGGTGTGTGTACCGTACGCGTTTCGCTTGCCCTGGACAGCCGCTCCCACCTGCGAATACCCTCTTCCGCTCGCCCCTCGCAGCACGTTCCTGTCGCGGTTGTCAAGCCCCGAGATATGCCCTGACCTGCGAAAACGCCATTCAGAAGACGCAGTTTCCGTGTTACCCTGGATAGCCACGGAAGGGGTACCTGTCACATGACGTTCAAGGTTGGCGACACCGTGGTCTATCCCCATCACGGGGCCGCGCTGATCGAGGCCATCGAAACTCGCCAGATCAAAGGCGTGGACAAGACCTACTTGGTGCTGAAGGTCGCCCAGGGCGACCTGACGGTACGTGTGCCAGCGGACAATGCGGAGTTCGTCGGCGTGCGTGATGTGGTCGGTCAGGACGGGCTGGACCGGGTCTTCGAGGTGCTGCGCGCGCCGTACGCCGAGGAGCCCACGAACTGGTCGCGTCGTTACAAGGCAAATCTGGAGAAGCTCGCCTCCGGCGATGTCATCAAGGTCGCGGAAGTCGTACGTGACCTGTGGCGTCGTGAGCGCGAGCGCGGACTCTCCGCCGGTGAGAAGCGGATGCTTGCCAAGGCCCGGCAGATCCTGGTGAGCGAGCTCGCCCTCGCGGAGAACACGAACGAGGACAAGGCCGAGGCTCTGCTCGACGAGGTTCTCGCGTCCTGACGCATACAGCGCCTAGACGGTGGTCGTTCGGACGGTGGGCTGGTTCTTCTGTCGTTCGGACGGTAGTCGTTCTGACGTAAGCACAAGGCCGCGCAGCTGTGCAATGAAATGCCGCGGTGCCCGATGACGCAATGGGAATTGCTGTCGCCGGGCGCTGCGGCATGTTCGTACCCGCATCTCTTCGGGAACCCGGGTCTCCCCGGTGTCCCCGCCCCGAGACTCGATGCCCCGATACTTGATGTGCCGGGCCCGGGCGGCCGACTCGACCGGATGTCACGGAAGGGTCCGGTCAGGACGTCGCGCCGGGCACTCCCCCACGCTCCGCGAGCGGGAGGCACGCCAGGGCCATACCCAAGCAGGCCGAGTACACAAACCTGACAGGAACCGATGTCTGACGATTCGCGCCCTTCGCCGTCCGGGACCCCCGTCGCGGCCGTGATTCCGGCCGCCGGCCGGGGCGTGCGCCTCGGTCCGGGCGCCCCCAAGGCGCTCCGGGCGCTGAACGGCACGCCCATGCTCATCCACGCGGTGCGGGCCATGGCCGCCTCGCGTGCCGTCTCGCTGGTCGTCGTCGTGGCGCCGCCCGACGGGACGGCCGAGGTCAAGACCCTGCTCGACGCGCACGCGCTGCCCGAGCGCACCGACTTCCTGGTCGTCGCCGGCGGGGACAGCCGCCAGGAGTCCGTGAAGTACGGCCTCGACGCGCTGCCGCCCGGGATCGACATCGTCCTCGTGCACGACGCGGCCCGGCCGCTGGTGCCGGTGGACACGGTGGACGCGGTCATCGAGGCGGTACGGGACGGCGCGCCCGCCGTCGTACCGGCGCTGCCGCTCGCGGACACCGTCAAGCAGGTCGAGCCGGCGAGCGTGCCGGGGACGCCGGAGCCCGTCGTCGGTACGCCCGAGCGGGCGCGGCTGCGGGCCGTGCAGACGCCGCAGGGCTTCGACCGGGCCACCCTCGTACGGGCCCACGACACCGTCACCGACGACGTCACCGACGACGCGAGCATGGTCGAGCGGCTCGGGGAGCGGGTCGTGGTGGTGCCGGGGCACGAGGAGGCGTTCAAGGTGACGCGCCCCCTGGACCTCGTCCTCGCGGAGGCGGTCCTCGCGCGCAGGAGGGCGAACGATGGGTTCTGAGGTCTCCGGGCCGGCTGCCGTCGGGACACCGTCGGCCCCCGGTGTGCCGGCGCTGCCGCAGGTCGGTGTCGGTACCGACATCCACGCCTTCGAGGACGGCCGGGAGCTGTGGTGCGCCGGGCTGCTGTGGGAGGGGGAGGGGACCGGTCTCGCCGGGCACTCCGACGCGGACGTCGTCGCGCACGCCGCCTGCAACGCCCTCTTCTCCGCGGCCGGGCTCGGCGACCTCGGCGCGCACTTCGGCACCGGGCGGCCCGAGTGGTCCGGTGCGTCCGGGGTGACGCTGCTGACCGAGGCCGCGCGGATCGTGCGGGCGGCCGGTTTCGTCATCGGCAACGTCGCCGTCCAGGTCGTCGGGCCCCGGCCCAAGATCGGGAAGCGGCGGGACGAGGCGCAGAAGGTGCTGTCCGAGGCGGTGGGGGCGCCGGTGTCGGTGTCCGGGGCCACCACGGACGGGCTGGGGTTCCCGGGCCGCGACGAGGGTTTGATGGCGGTGGCGACGGCTCTGGTGGCCCGCGCGGTCTGAGGTGCGTGCCCCGACCAGGGGGCTGCCGCCCCCTGGACCCCCGCTTCGCCCGAAGGGCCCGTCCTCAATCACCGGACGGGCTGAGGCTGCCGGCCCGGGCTGGAAGGTTCCGGGGGCGTGCCGACGGCTCCGGCGCGGGCGCATGTCTTTCAGCCCGTCCGGCGATTGAGGACGAGGCCGTCCAGGCCGAAGCGGGGGTCTGGGGGCGGCAGCCCCCAGGAGCGGGCCGGGACCGAAGAGGGACCCGGGACGCAGGTGTCGTCCGTGAGGGTCGTATGTCACGAATACGTGCCCCTTGCGCGGGAAGGGTCGCGGGGCACTACCCAGGGCCCACTACCCTGGAGGCGTGACCATTCGCCTGTACGACACCAGCGCCCGGCAGATCCGTGACTTCTCCCCGCTCAAGCCGGGTTGTGTCTCGATCTACCTCTGTGGCGCCACCGTGCAGGCCGCCCCGCACATCGGGCACATCCGCTCGGGTCTCAACTTCGACATCATGCGCCGCTGGTTCGAGTACCGCGGATACGACGTCACGTTCATCCGGAACGTGACCGACATCGACGACAAGATCATCACCAAGTCGGCCGAGCAGGGCCGCCCTTGGTGGTCGATCGGGTACGAGAACGAGCGCGCCTTCAACGACGGCTACGACGTGCTGGGCTGCCTTCCGCCCAGCTACGAGCCGCGGGCGACCGGGCACGTGACCGAGATGGTCGAGATGATGCGCGGCCTCATCGAGCGCGGTCACGCGTACGAGGCCGACGGCAACGTCTACTTCGACGTGCGGTCCTTCCCGGGCTATCTGCAGCTGTCCAACCAGGAGCTGGACAACCTCCAGCAGCCGTCCGGCGTCGGCGAGACCGGCAAGCGGGACCCGCGCGACTTCGCCATGTGGAAGGCCGCCAAGCCCGGTGAGCCCACCTGGGAGACGCCGTGGGGGCGCGGCAGGCCCGGCTGGCACCTGGAGTGCAGTGCGATGGCGCACAAGTACCTGGGCAGCGCGTTCGACATCCACGGCGGCGGGCTGGATCTGATCTTCCCGCACCACGAGAACGAGATCGCGCAGGCCAAGGCCTTCGGGGACGAGTTCGCGAAGTACTGGGTGCACAACGCGTGGGTCACCATGAGCGGCGAGAAGATGTCCAAGTCCCTGGGCAACTCCGTGCTGGTGAGCGAGATGGTCAAGCAGTGGCGCCCCATCGTGCTGCGCTACTACCTCGGCACCCCGCACTACCGCTCGATGATCGAGTACAGCGAAGAGGCGCTGCGTGAGGCCGAGTCGGCGTTCGCGCGGATCGAGGGCTTCGTGCAGCGGGTGACGGAGATGGCGGGGGGCGTCGTCGAGCCCGTCGCCGAGGTGCCGCCCGCGTTCGCCGAGGCCATGGACGACGATCTGGGCGTGCCCCAGGCGCTCGCCGTCGTGCACACCACCGTGCGGCAGGGCAATTCCGCCCTGGCCGCCGACGACAAGGAAGCCGCCGTGGCACGGCTCGCCGAGGTCCGGGCCATGCTCGGGGTCCTCGGTCTCGACCCGCTGGACCCGGCGTGGGCCGGCGAGGGCGACCGCGGCGAGGACCTGCACGGGGTCGTCGACACCCTCGTACGCCTGGTGCTCCAGCAGCGCGAGGCGGCGCGGGGCCGCAAGGACTGGGCCACCGCGGACGCCATCCGTGACCAGCTCAACCAGTCGGGTCTCGTCATCGAGGACGGCCCGCAGGGACCCCGGTGGACACTCGGCCCGCGCTGAGTGTTCCTTGATCGAGTGTGCCGCCCGGCTCTCCGGGCGGCACACTGCATAGACGAACGTGCACGCGAAGCGTCTGCACACCTCACACAGAACAGGTAGGTCATGGCCGCTAACAACCGCCGCATGTCCGGCAAGAAGGGCGCGCAGGTCGGCAGTGGCGGCCAGCGACGCCGGGGCCTGGAGGGCAAGGGCCCGACCCCGCCCGCCGAGATGCGCAAGGGACACAAGAAGAACCGCATCGCCAACGTCAAGGCGAAGCAGACCGCCCGCCGTCCCGCGCCGCGCGGGCGTGGCGGCAAGGGCACGTCCGAGATGGTGGTCGGGCGCAACCCCGTGGTCGAGGCGCTGCGCGAGGGCGTGCCGGCGACGATGCTGTACGTGCAGCAGTTCATCGACAACGACGAGCGGGTGCGGGAGGCCCTCCAGCTGGCGGGCGAACGCGGCGGCATCCACCTCATGGAGGCTCCGCGTCCCGAGCTGGACCGCATGACCAACGGGCTCAACCACCAGGGTCTGGTCCTGCAGGTCCCGCCGTACGAGTACGCGCACCCCGAGGACCTCGCCGCCGCCGCGTACGACGAGGGCCAGGACCCGCTGATCGTCGCGCTCGACGGTGTGACCGACCCGCGGAACCTGGGCGCCGTCGTCCGCTCCACCTCCGCCTTCGGCGGCCACGGTGTCGTCGTGCCCGAGCGGCGCGCGGCCGGGATGACCGCCGGTGCCTGGAAGACCTCGGCCGGCGCCGCCGCCCGTACGCCCGTCGCCCGCGCCGCCAACCTGACGCGCGCCCTGGAGTCGTACAAGAAGGCCGGGCTCGTCGTCGTCGGGCTCGCCGCGGACGGCGAGGTCGAGGTCGGTGACCTGGAGGCCCTCGGCGGCCCCGTCGTCATCGTCGTCGGCAGTGAGGGCAAGGGGCTGTCCCGGCTCGTCGGGGAGACCTGCGACTTCCGGGTGCGGATTCCGATGCCGGGCGGCGCGGAGTCGCTGAACGCCGGTGTGGCGGCGGGAGTTGTCCTGTACGAGGCGGCTCGGCGACGCGCCTGAACAGGCGTGCGCGCTGTCACCCCCGTGGGGTGATCGAGGCGGTCCGGACGGCCTTGACGCGGTCCGGACAGATCGGCGAGGTCAAAGCAGTGTCCTAAACACACGTCACTCGGTTAGATGAGTGTGGACACCAGAACACCCCGCACACCCACGGGGGACCGCTCGTCGGGATTCGACGACGCTCCCGCGCTGAGCATGGTGAAGGTGCCGAGCGATCCGGCGCAGGTCATCGTCAATCATGCGAGCTTCCGCGTGCAGCTGGGCGCTGCGTCGCGACCCCAATCCTCGCGCGTCGCACGGCACTTGAGCGTCGGCGGCGCCTCCGCGCGGATGCCCGCCGGCGGTCCGGCGGGCAGAGCGGGCGCGGCCGGCCAGGGCGCCGCCGGTACCCGTCGCCGCGCGCCCGTCGTCTGGAGCGGGAAGTCCGCGCCCGACGACACCGGCGCGCACCGTCTGCTCCAGGCCGTGCGGAGCACGAGCGTCGGTCACGGCGGGGCAGCCCCGGTGGGCGACGTCGGCGCGACGCAGGTCATCCCGCGGTACGACGAACACCACGGCTACGAGGGCGACATGACCGTGGAGACGGTCGAGACGCCGCTCGTCGGCAGCCAGCGCACCAGCTCCTCGCCCGGGTTCGACTCCGGCCGGACCGCAGGATCCTCCCTCGCCGGCGAGGGCCGGCTGCTGCCGAACATGCGCAGCGTCGACAGCGCGTACGACGAACCGCGCTACGGGGGCGGGGAGTTCGCGGGCGACGAGGGTGACGACGCCTACGCCTACGGCTACGAGGACGAGGCGGCCGAACCGCCGGTCAGACGGCAGGCCACGGACTCGGTGCGGCAGGGGTACTACCCCGGCCGCAGGATGAACCTCGGCGTGGTGCTGCTTCCGCTCCGCGTCTTCCTCGGGTTCATCTCCATCTACGCCGGCATGGGCAAGCTGTGCGATCCCGTCTACTTCGACGGCGGCAAGCGCGGCTCCATGGTGAAGTGGCTGAACACGCTGCATCCCTGGGAAGTCGCCGAGCCGCTGCGGCAGTTCGCGCTCCAGCACCCGGTCGGCTCCGGGCTCGTCATCGCCTTCTTCCAGGTCATCGTAGGCGTGCTCACGGTGCTCGGCCTGTGGCAGCGGGTCGCCGCGGTGGTCGGCGCGATGCTGTCGGCCGCGCTCATCGTCACCGTCAGCTGGAAGACCGTCCCCGCGTACGACGCGCCGGACATCATCTACCTCGCCGCCTGGTCCCCGCTGATCATCGCGGGCGCCCCCGTCTACTCGGTGGACGGACGTCTGGCGGCCGAGGCCTGGCGCACCCTCGGGCCGCGCGCCGAGATCTGGGATCTGCGGGCGCGTGTGCTGCGCCGCGGCGCGCTGGTCTCGGCCGTCGTCATCGGGCTCACGCTGCTGGTCGGCTCGCTGCTGGGCGGCGCCGTGCGTGACGCCGACCGGGTGGTCGTGCCGGGACCGGGCGAGGCTCCGCGCAACGAGCTGCCCGGCTCCCCGCTTCCCCAGGAGCCCGGCACCCCCCAGCGCGGGACCAGCACCCCGTCGGCCTCCGCCAAGGCGCCCACCCACGGCGGCTCCTCGTCGCCGTCGGGCCCGGCCGCCACGCCGGGCGCCACCCGCGGGACGGGCGGCACGGTCAGCAGCGGCCCCAGCCGGACGCAGGGCGGCGGTCAGGCGCCGCCGCAGCACTCCGCGCCGGTGCATCAGGCCCCCAGCACGAGCGCGGGTCCGACGTCCACCGGCGGCAGCGGCGGTGGCAGCGGCAGCGGTGGCTCCACGGGCGCCGGTACGGGCGGGACGTCCGGCGGTTCGAGCTCCGGCGGCGGGACGACCGGCGGCTCCGACAAGCTGGTCGGCGGCCTGCTCGGGTAGGTTCCCGGACGGTACGACGACGGGGCCCCGCACATCCGATGTGCGGGGCCCCGTCGTGTGCCGTGGGGCTGTTCAGCGCCCGAGCGCGGCGAGCTCCTTGGCGGCCTCCGTGAGGTCCTTCGCGGTGTCGATGGCGCGCCAGTAGGCGCCCTGCGGGAGGGAGAAGCCCGCCAGGCGGCGTTCGCGGGCCAGGTGCGGGAACGTGGTGCGCTCGTGGTCGCCGCGCTCGGGGAGCAGGCCGGCGAACTCGGCGGAGAAGACGTAGACGCCCGCGTTGATCTCGTAGGTGGTCGGCGGTGACTCGATGAAGTCCGTCACACGACCGAAGTCGTCCGTCTCGACGGCGCCCCACGGGATGCGGGGGCGGGCGAGGGCGAGGGTGGCGACGGCGTCGCGCTCGGTGTGGAAGTCCGCCATGTCGCGCAGCGAGAAACGGGTCCAGATGTCGCCGTTGGTCGCGTACCAGGGCCGGTCCGGGTAGGGGAGGTGCGCGGCGGCGTACTTGAGGCCGCCGCCCCGGCCCAGGGGCTCCTTCTCCACGACCGTTATGACATTGACCGGAAGGTGGGCCGCGTCCAGCCACTCCTGGAGGACTTCGGCGAGGTGGCCGCAGGAGACGACGACGTCGGTCACGCCCTCTTCGGCGAGCCAGGTCAGCTGATGGCCGATGATCGGTGTCCCGGTGCCGGGGATCTCGACCATCGGCTTGGGCCGGTCGTCGGTGTAGGGGCGCAGTCGGGAGCCCTGACCACCGGCCAGGACAACGGCTTGAACGGGGCGCGACGCGGCGTTCGGATCGGTCATGCCCGAACTGTACGTGGCGCCCCGCTGGTGGCTTCTGTCGGCAACCGTTCCCTTAAGCAGCTGTTACCTGGCGGGCGGGAAGGGGCCTTTCCGGCCTCGGACGAGGTCCCCGGGTTCAGAGATGCGTGGCCGCGACCCCCGATGCGAAGGACGTGTCGCAGACCGGGCGGGCGAACGCCTGGGCGCGCGTCGGGCCGTACGCGCGGACCGCGGCGCGGCCGAGGGCGCGGGCGATGGAGACGCAGTGCTTCGCCAGCGACGGGCGGCCGTTCACCGCCTCCTGGAGGTGGGTGAGGGCGGTTCCCGGGTCCTTCTCCTGGAGTTCCAGCAGGAGCCGGTCGCGCAGGACGTCCTGCGGGGCCCGGGAGACGGCGCGCGAGGAGACGTCCGAGGAGGAGGCGGTGAGCACCGACTCCGAGGAGTTCCCCGACCAGTTGACTCGGGTGACCGCGAGGGTCCCGGAGAGCACCAGGACGACAGGCAGAACGAGGGCGAGGGTGCGGCCGATCCGGCGGGCGGGGCCACGGCCACGCCGGGTCCGTTGGTTAGTGGTGGAGTGCTTCACGCGAGTGAGGGTAGCGCGGGGTGATGATTTGGCGACATTTAGTCACCGGTTCGGGGGATGAGGAAGTGATGGTTTCCGGGTAGCGCGTTGACGTACACGTATCGAAATGACCGGCTTGCCGGGGTATTTGTCGACAACGAGGAGGGCCCCGCAGCAGGCTGCGGGGCCCTCCTCGTCAACTTGGGTGAATTCACCCGCTCCGGGGGTGTCGGAGCCGTCCGGGTTGCCTCAGTCGGAGAGGCGCTCGCCCGTGGAGGTCGAGAACACGTGGGTCTCGCCCGGCCGCGGCACGACGTGCAGCGTGGCGCCCTTGTCCGGGACGGCGCGGCCGCTGACGCGGACGACCAGGTCGGTGAGGGTGTCGTCGACCTTGGCGCTGCCGTAGACGTAACCGTCGGCGCCGAGCTCCTCGACGACGTTCACCGAGACGGCGAGGCCGGCCGGGGCGTCCTCGGTGTCCTTCGTCAGCGACTTGGCGGCTTCGCCGTTGTGCTCGACGATGTCGAAGTGCTCGGGACGGACACCGACCGTGACGGTGCGGTCGCCCTTGTCCGCGGCGGCCTTCAGGGCCTCACGGTTGACCGGCACGACGGAGTTGCCGAACTTCACGCCGCCGTCCGTGATCGGGACCTCGACGAGGTTCATGGCCGGGGAGCCGATGAACCCGGCGACGAAGAGGTTCGCGGGGCGGTCGTACATGTTGCGCGGCGAGTCGACCTGCTGGAGCAGACCGTCCTTGAGCACGGCGACCCGGTCGCCCATGGTCATGGCCTCGACCTGGTCGTGGGTGACGTACACCGTGGTGATGCCGAGGCGGCGCTGCAGCGAGGCGATCTGCGTACGGGTGGAGACGCGGAGCTTGGCGTCGAGGTTCGACAGCGGCTCGTCCATGAGGAAGACCTGGGGCTCACGCACGATCGCGCGGCCCATCGCGACACGCTGGCGCTGACCGCCGGAGAGGGCCTTCGGCTTGCGGCCGAGGTACTCGGTGAGGTCGAGGATCTTCGCCGCGTCCTCGACCTTCTGGCGGATCTCGGCCTTGTTGACGCCGGCGATCTTGAGCGCGAAGCCCATGTTGTCGGCGACGGTCATGTGCGGGTACAGCGCGTAGTTCTGGAACACCATGGCGATGTCCCGGTCCTTGGGCGGCAGGTGCGTGACGTCGCGGTCACCGATGCGGATGGCGCCGGCGTTCACGTCCTCGAGCCCCGCGAGCATGCGGAGCGAGGTGGACTTGCCGCAGCCGGAGGGACCGACGAGGACGAGGAACTCGCCGTCCTCGATGTCGATCTCCAGGGCATCGACGGCGGGCTTCTCGGAACCCGGGTAGATCCGGGTCGCCTTGTCGAACGAGACAGTGGCCATGGTGAGGGGCCCCCTTCACCGGCAGGAACGTGCCGGACGATCCGTTGTAAAGGTGGTGACCACCGCGAAGCTTCGCGGTGGTGTAGTCCACAAGAGTGAACTGGTTCTGGACGGTACCTCCCGTTCACGTGCTCTGTCAGTACCCGCAGCCCTGTGAACTTCGCGGAAATTTTCGACAGGGGCCCACGGTGACGTGGGTACACTGCACGGGCACGCACGCGGCAGGCACGCCGCACGCGCGCGTGCAGGCCTCCTTAGCTCAGCTGGTCAGAGCGCCGCTCTTGTAAAGCGAAGGTCGTCGGTTCGAATCCGACAGGGGGCTCCACGGACCACCGGCCCATGGCCTCTCTCCGGCCGCCGTCACTCACGTGGGCGCAGACGTCCGCCGTCACCGCGATCTGTGAGCGCACCGGTCCCGCGCCGTGTGCGCCCCCGGCGGGGCCGGGCCGACCAGCGCGGCGACCGCCGCCCGGCCTTCCGGAAGCGCGCACCTTTCGAAACCGAACAGTTGCACTAACTTCACCCGGGAGAGAGGCAAGATCGATGGATCTTGCCTATACACTGCGGCTTGCGCGTCCGGGGGGGCCGCCGGCCGTTCATGACGGCCGACACCGTGACCAAGTGCGCATCACCCACGCCATCTCATCTTGAGCCCGAGCATGCCAGCAGACGTCGGCGCCCATGGCCGACCGCTGCCCCGAGGCTGCTCGCAGGGGCCCGGATCGGCGTGTCCCCCGGCACCACATGGTCATCGGAAGGCAGAGCACGTCATGGCGGAACGGCAGTACCTCGGTCAGGGCACCAACACCTCGTGGGAGAAGTTCTGGTACGTCCTGGGCTGCATCTACTTCGGTGCCGCCTACTTCCAGAAGGTCCCGGTGAAGAAGGCGCTGAGCGAGTACGGGCTGGTCGAGATGACCGGTGCCGAGAAGTTCTGGTACGTCGTCCAGTGCATCTTCTTCGGCGCCGGCTACTTCGCGAAGGTCACCATCAAGAGGGCGCTGTCCGAGGTGCCGAACAACGGCATAGCCCCGACGGTCTGACGACGTCCCGGGCAGCGCACGGACACGCGGGTCTCGGCTCCGGATCGCCACGAGCGGTCCTGGGCGGCGACCCGCCGTCCGCGGTTCCTTCCCCCGCGTCGGTCCTCACCGAGGAGGCGCTCGCTCCACCCTCGCCCGGAGGCACGAGCCGCCCGTGGCCGTGAGCCCCGGCTCGCCGGACAACCCGCCCGGCACTTCTTTCGCTCGCGCCCCGGAACGGTCCTCCGGTGAAGCGCGCCGGCACCGCTTCCGAGTGGGCCGCGGCCCGTCCGACGGGTCCCCAACACCACGCGAACCCAAGGGCGTTGCGGCAACGACCCGCATGAACCCGCAGGTGCTCGCACCGCATGCAGTACTTCCCGTACGCCCCGTACGCCCCGTACGCCTCGAACGGCGCGGTGCTTTCCGGTCCGCTCCGGGACGCGCGAGCATACGGCACCCACATCCAGCACCGATGCCCGTGCTTTCGCTGCCATGCCCCGTGGCGCGGCCTTACCCTGTTGGGCACCATCAGGGAGCCGCGCCAGCTGTGTGGAGGTATACGGGGTGAAAGGGCGCAGTCCGGATCGGGTCCGCAACGAGCTCATCGTGTCCATCGTGGACGCGCTGCAGAACTCGGCGACGGTGAGCCAGGCCGGCAGCCGTGAGATCTGGCGGGAGATGCTGGCCGATGAACTGGCCTCGCCCGTGGAACCCTTCGGCGGGGACCGGCTGCGGCCCTGGCTGCTGCAGGTGGTGAAGGCGTGCACCGCCGTCGGTGACGGCCTGGCCTGCCTGGTGCGGTCGCTGGAGTACGTGGAGCAGCAGTCGGCGACGGTCGTGGAACTGTGGCCGCTCGTGGACGAGTGGGAGGCCGTCGACTTCTTCAACAACGCGGATCTCGGCCATCTGCGCCCGGTCCTGCTGTCGATGGGCTCCTCGGATCTGGCGGTCATGGCGCGCCGCTCCAGCCGCTCCCGGGTGCAGGAGCTGCCCGCGTGGTGCCGTACGGGATGGCAGGTCTTCCTGCGGCTGGCGGGGGAGAACTCCCCGGCCGGTGAGCTCCCGCCCAGCATGGCCTTCCTCGCGCTGTCGGCCGACCGGCTGGTGGAGGACGGCCAGGCCGAGGCCGCGGAGGTGCTGCGCCGCTTCAACCGCGGCCAGGCCGCCGCCCTGGGAGTGGAGAACGTGCTGGCGGAACGGCAGCAGGCGGACTTCCCGCATCCCGCGCCGTCCCTCGTCCCCGCCTATCTCATGATCCAGTTCGAGCCGGACCGGATCGAGGCGGACCACTACTACCTGTCGCACTGGCGTCAGTCCGACTCCGAGGGCTGGCACCCCGTGCGCGGCGAGACCGCCCATCTGGGCCGGGAGGAGCTCCCGGGCGCGGTGGAGCGGCTGATCGAGGAGGCCGAGGAGAAGTGGGCCGACCTGCGGCAGCCGGTGATCCTCGAGTTCATACTGCCGTGGGAACTGCTCAACGAGCCGGTGGAGTGGTGGTCGAAGGAGTCCGGTTCCGGGTCCCCGACCCCGCTGGTCCTGGACTATCCGGTGGTGGTGCGCAGCATCGAGCGGTTACAGCGTGCCGCCTGGCACCGGCCCTGGCACAACAAGTGGCGGCAACTGCGGGAGCGCCCGGCGGACAGCCATCCGCACTGGAGCAGTCCGGAGCGGGACGGGGCGTACTTCTTCCACCTGGAGCGCGAGCTGAAGGAGGACCAGCACGCGGTGTGCCTGGTGCTCAGCCAGCCGCCGGGCGACGACTCGGGCACCGGCCGCCGTGAGGTCCTGGCCGGGCTGCGGGCCGGGGTGCCCGCGATGATCTGGCACCGCAGCGACTGCGCGGACCCGAAGTTCAAGGACGCCATCGGCGAGATCCTGCAGGACCGGGGGCTGGGCAGTCTGGCGGAACGGGTCGGGGAGTGGCGCAGGGAGGCGCTGGCCCTCGGCCCCGCGGCCTGGGACGGGCACGTCGGTCGCCATCTGGCCATTCTGCTCGACGACCCCGAGCGCAAGCCGAGCCCACCCGGACCGGTGTAGGGCGTCATGCCCCCGCGGCCAGGAACGGGCCTCCGACCGGCGCGCGGAGGCGGGTACCCCGTGGTCTTGCATGCGCCATCGCCGAGTGCCACGCTGGTGCCGAGACAGACTCACCGGCTGTCCACAGGGGGCCGGTACCGCCGAACGGGTGGGTACCGCCCGGTGATTGAGTTTCCGTCGGTCCTGCCGCCCCCTGTGGCCTGCCGTCTTGCACCGCACGCAGACCACTGCCAGGCTTGGCACGTGGATGTCACGCATGCCCGCGGACTGCGGGACTCCTCCTCGGTGCTCCCTCCGTCGTCGGGCATGACCGGACGCTCTGAGGGCGCTTATGCAGCGTGACGACGGCCCACGACCACCAGCGGGACGGGCTTCTGGCGACGCGTCACCGTGCGCGGTGGCGCATGCTCTGCGGGGACTGGAGCGGGCCGGGTCCGCGGACCGTGCGTCCGTCCTGCTCGTCGTGGACGACTACGTGACCATGCGGGTCTGGGACGAGACGGTCGACCGGCTGACCGAGGAGCTCGCCGCCCAGGAGTCGTCCGGCCCGGTCACGCGCTTACGGCTGCTGGGCTCCGACGACACCGAGCCGGGCCGGATCCGGCTGGAGCACCTTCCCCCGCCCGTGGGTGAACACCGGGTGGTGCTGGTGCTGACCGACGGTCTGGCGGCGGGCTGGCGGTCGGACGCGGTACTGCCGCTGCTGAGGGAACTCGGCCGTTCCGAACCTCTCGCGGTGCTCCACCTGTTGCCGCAACGGCTCTGGTTCCGCACCGGCCTCGACGTGCATCGCATGCGACTGAAGTCCGGGCGTCCCTGGGCGCCGAACGACTCCCTGCGGTGGGAGCTGCGCACCTCCCCGCTCGAACCCGTGGACGACGATCCGGCGGCGCGTTCCGGCGTGGTGCCGGTCCCCGTCCTGGAGCGGACCGACCACTCGCTCTCCGACTGGGCCGACCTGGTGGCGGCCAGGGCCGGTGACTGGGTGGAGATGTCGGGCGTCCGGGCCCGGGACTGGAAGCGGCGGCCCGATGCCGCCCGTGCCGTCCCGTGGGTCGACGACGTTCCCGACCCCGCCAGCGCGGTGCCGCCGTGGGAGCGGGTCTCGGAGTTCCGGGCCGCCGCGTCGCCCACCGCGTTCGCCCTGGCCACCCGTCTCGCGGCGGCTCCGCTGACGCTGTCCGTGATGAGCGCCCTGACGGCCTCGGTGCCGGGTGCCGGCCCCGCCCACCTCACCGAGCTGCTGATGAGCGGCCTGGTGCGGCCGGCGGGCGCGGAGGCCGAGCGCACGGCCGAGATGGTCTTCGCCTTCGGTCCGAACATCCGCCAGGAGTTATTGGCGTTGGCCCGCCGCCGGGACACCGTCCGGGTGCTGCACGACGTACGGGTGCTGATGGCGACCGCCCCGGAGGGCTCCGAGCCGGTCCTGCCCGCCCCGGACGAACCCGTCGAGGCGACCGGCGTGCCGCCCGTGACCCCACGCAACGTGGCGTTCCTGCGCGTCGAACTGACCGCGCTGCGCGCCCTGTCCGGACGTTTCCTGCCCCGGGCCGAGCGTCTCGCGCAGGTTCTGCGCGCGTACGACCGGCAGAACACCGTCAACCTGGGCAAGGACGCACGTACCCATACGCGGGACCAGGCCCCCGCCACCCGGGCCCGCCGGGATGCCGCACACGCCCCGAGGGGGCCCGAGACAACTTCAGAAGGAGCCACGACCATGGCGACCACGCAGCAGCCGACGGTGGAGAGCGCGCGCTCGACGCAGCCGCGCATCTGGGGGAACATCCCCCCGCGCAATCCGAACTTCACCGGCCGCGTGGACCTTCTGGAACGACTGCGAGAGCGCCTTCAGGAAGGCACGACCACCGTGCTTCCCGAGGCCATCCACGGCATGGGCGGTGTCGGCAAGACCCAGATGGCGATCGAGTACGCCTACCGGCACCAGTCCGAGTACGACGTCGTCTGGTGGATCCCCGCCGAGCGCCCGGGACAGATCGGCCAGGCACTGGTGGAGCTTGCCCAGCGGCTGGGCCTGGGCACCAGCGCCGAGGCCAATATCGCGGGTCCCGCGGTGCGCGAGGCACTGCGCGAGGGCCGGCCGTACTCCCGCTGGCTGCTGATCTTCGACAACGCCGACAGCCCGGAACGCGTCCGCGACTACTTCCCCACCGGCGGCAGCGGCACCATCCTCGTCACCTCCCGCAACCGGCGCTGGAGTGTCGTCGGCCCCTCCCTGGAGGTCGACGTCTTCACCCGCGAGGAGAGCAAGGAGCTGCTGCGCCGCTCGGGTTCGCCGGGGGACCTCGACGACGCCGAGGCGGATCGCCTCGCCGATGCCCTCGGAGACCTCCCGCTCGCGCTCGAGCAGGCCGCCGCCTGGCGCGCCGAGACCGGGATGCCGGTCTCCGAGTACCTGCGCCTGTTCGAGGACAAGCGCAGCGAACTCCTCGAGGTGTCCCCGCCCCCGGACTACCAGCTCCCGGTGGCGGCCGCGTGGAACGTCTCCCTTGACCACCTGGAGACGCGCAGCCTCGCCGCCCTGCGCCTGCTCCAGCTGTGCTCCTACTTCGCGCCGGACCCCATCTCCCGTTCGATCTTCTCCGGCCTCGGCGGTTCCAGCATCGACCCCGAACTCGACCGGGCTCTCAACGACCCGATGCGGCTCGCCCGCGCCATTCGGGAGATCAACCGCTACTCCCTCGCCCGCATCGACCACCGGACCAACTCGATCGAGATGCACCGCTTGGTCCAGGCCGTGCTGATCAACCGCATGACCCCCGAGGAACAGAACCGCATGCGTAACGGGGCCCACACCCTTCTGGCCGCCTCCGACCCCAAGGGACCCAACCAGTCGGCGAACTGGCCGCGCTACGCCGAGCTCTACGGTCACGTCATCGCGTCGGGCGCCGTCGAGTCCGACCAGCCGTGGGTGCGCGAGCTCGTGATGAACGTCGCCAAGTACCTCTGGTACTGGGGGGACCACAAGGTCGCGCGCGAGTTCATGGAGCAGGCCTGGCAGACCTGGCGGGAGCTGTTCGGCGAGGAGGACCAGCAGACGCGGCTGATGGCATGGTGGCTGAGCTTCGTCTATCTCAAGGTGGGTCGTTACGACGATGCCTCGCAGCTCGTGGCCCAGCTCAAGGACGTCTATGCCCGCACCGCGCCCGCGGACCGGGAGGACACCCGTGAGGACGCGCTGGAGACCCTGAACCTGGAAGCCGCCGTGCGACGGGTCCAGGGGGACTTCGCCGCCGGGGCCGAACTGGACGAGGCCGCCTACGACCGGGCCCGCCGTGCCTTCGGCGAGGACGATCCCACCACCCTGGACAGGGCCCACAACCTGGGCGTGAGTCTACGGCTGGTCGGAGAGTTCCGGCGCGCGCTGGAACTGGACCAGCACACGCACGCCCTGAAGGCGCGGCTGTTCGGACGTGACCACCAGCAGTCGCTGATCACCGAGGCGAGCATCGCCGTCGACGTGCGCGAGACCGGCGACTACGTCGGCGCCCGGTCCCTGCAGCAGGCGGTCGTCGACGGTTTCCGCGCGGTCTTCGGGGCGGGCAACCCCTCGACCCTGGGTACCGTGCGCCAGCTCGGTGAGGCATGCCGCAAGGAGGGCGACCCGGTCACCGCGCTGGAACTGGCACGCGAGGCGTTCGACCAGTTCACCCGTCGGTACGGGGACACGCACCCCGAGTCCCTGACCGCGTCCCTCGCGCTGTCGGTGGCGCTGCGGCACAACGGTGAGCTGGAGGCGGCCCGTGACCGCGGGGAGAAGGCGCGTGAGCGCTACCGCAGGCTGTTCCAGCCCGACCACCCGCACGTCCTGGCGGCCGATATCGACCTGGCCGTGACGCTGCGGTTGCTGGGCCGGGCGCAGGAGGCCCAGCAGCTGGACGAGACGGCGCTGGCGTCGCTGACCGAGCGCCTCGGGGCGAGCCATCCGATCGCGCTGGCCTGCGCCATCAACCTGGCGAGCGATCTGAGCGCGCAGGGACGGTCGGCCGAGGCCCGCCAACTCGGCGAGAAGACACTGGAGCTGTGCCGGGAGCGACTGGGCGAGGACCACCCCACCACCTTGGTGTGCGCGGCCAACCTCTCCCTCGACCTCGGCACCGTCGGACAGGAAACGGAGGCCGCGGCCCTGCACGCGGCCACGCTGGAGCGGATGGAGCGGGTCCTCGACGGGCCCCGGCTGCACTCCGCCGAACCCACGCCGCACCCGGCGACGCTGCAGACCCGGGCGATGAAGCGGGCCAACTGTGACATCGACCCGATGCCGTTGTGAGGTGAGGGCCAAGGCCGCGTGACCGCCGCCGGCTACCGCGAACCCGAGGGTGAGGCGAGCCAGGCGGCCAGGCGGACGGGGTCCGGTGCGGTACCGGTGGCGCGTGCCACGGCTCGGTGGACCGCCCGTGCCCGCTCGGGCCAGTGGCAGAGCAGGTGGGCCGCCGCGGGTTCCGTGCCCGTCGCCTTCAGGGCGTGGCCGAGGCCCGCCCAGGCGCCGGCCCGCTCGGGTTCGACGGCCAGGTGGGCCGCGTAGGCGTGCTGGGCCGCCGTGGGATCTCCCGCCGCCAGCAGTGCGTCGCCGGGCAGGGCCCCGGTGACGTGGGCCGCGGCCTTCTCGGGGTCTTCGGACGGCGGATGTTCGCCCGGGGCGGTGCTGAGGTGGTGGCGGGCGAGCATGGCCATGCTGTCCAGCCAGCGTGCGGACGGGTCGGGGACGAGCTCGGGCTCGGTCGCCAGGGCCGCGGGCGGTCCGGCCGCCCCCGCCAGCCAGGCGCGTACGGTCGCCTCCACCGCGGGGGCGGGGGGCCGCAGGTGGTGGACCCGCCAGCGGGCGACATGGTCGGCGGCGCACAGCCGGGCCAGGGCCAGTTGCTCCTCGGGAACCGGTTCCCGGAGCCACTGCGCGCAGTGGTCGCGCAGGGTGTCCAGCAGGGCGGCACCGAGCGGCGTGCGGCGCGGATGGCCGTCGAACTGGTCCAGCGCCGTGGCCACATGGGTCCGCCACAGTGCGAACTCGAAGTGCGCGATGGCCTCGTGGGCGTCGGCGTTCTCCCGGTGGGCGCGCCAGAAGCGGGCTATCCCCATGAACGCGTAGACGCCCTGGAGCAGCCCGTCGAGAGGCCGGGGGTCGTCGCGCCAGGGCGCGTACCACAGCTCCGTACCCGCGTCGGCACCGTCGGTCAGCAGAGGTGTCAGGTGCAGGAGGCCGCCCAGTTTGGTGTGCTGGAACTCGTGCACGAGTGTGACCGCGAGCTGAACGGCGTCGTCGGGTTCCGAGGCCTCGATGCCGCCGAAGGCGTCCCCGGACGTCACGCTGCGCGGCCGAAACCTTTCCCTCGCCGGGGTCGGAGTCAGCGAGAACACTCCCCGCCGCATGGCCTCGGCGGTCCCGGGCAGTTCCCGCAGCAGCACCCCCCAGGCCCGCTCCAGCTCCTGCCGCCACTGCGTCACCGCCTCCTCGGGCAGCGGGCGCGGCTCGGTCGGCTGCGGATACGTGCGATACGGGTCCAGGTCGTCCAGTGCCACGTCGAGCTGTCGCCCGGCGGGGCCGACCGCGAGCCTGCGCATGTCATGCCACCCTGGTCCGGCCGACCCGGGCGCAGACGGTACGCCGATCGTGACGCCGGCCCCCTCCACCATCGCGCGTCCGCCCTGGGCGCGCACGGTGGCCGTCGTCCACGGCTCGGTCGCCGGCAGTACCGCGCAGCCGAGCGTCGGCAGCGGCACCCGGCCGTGCCGAACCGGGACCTCGATGCCGAAGTCCAGCTCCGCGCGTAGCGCCGCCACGGCGGCGAGCGCCGAGAAATGGCCGAGCACCACCCACAGCGGCGGTTCGTCCTGCGGGACCGACCCGCGCAGCCGACGCAACGCGGTGGCCAGCCACATTCCCGTCTGCGGATACATCAGCAGTTCGTCGACGACGGACGGCGCACGTCGCTGCGCCTCGCTGAGGAGGTCCCAGGCGGGACCGGGGCCCATGGCGTCGTCGAGCATCCGCAGCAACAGCAGACGGCGGCTGCGTTCGGCTTCGAGCAGGAGGTCCACGGTGGCCGGACCGCCTTCGCCACGGGCCAACTCGGCCAGCGCGGCGGAGGGCAGGTGATGATGGGGCGGGGACGGGTCAGCACGCATGGGCGGCCCTGGCGTCGTCAGTCGAAACGCTCCGCGGGGTTGAAGTCGCTGACACTGGCCTGCGGCAGGTCGATGCGCTGTTGCAGCTCCTCCAGCGACGCGGCGAGAACCCGGCGGTCAATGGAGCGCAGCGTTTCAAGGGATACCCCCGCGAGATCGACCAGGCTGGACTCGACGGCGGCCACAGACGGCTCCATGACGGCCAAACCCCTTCCCCCCGGCTGCATTTGTGGATGCGGGCTGCTCACATCCTCCTGATAATGGCCCGCCGTACGGGGGATGAAACCCCGCACCTGCGGGGCGGCGCGATATCAGGTCAGCGGCGCCCATCGGCTCGACGGTGGCGCCGGGACAACTCCACCGCCTCTTGGTCCATGCGGGCCACCCCTGCGGAGTCGCCCTCCATCAACCGTATCGCTTCGAGGAGTTGATCCAGGGTCCCCGGGTAGCGCAGACAGGTCCGCAGGATCCCGAACACATCGGGGCGCAGTGCGGGCGCCCTGGGACTCATCGCCGCGACGACCGGGTCGATGCTGCCCAGGACCAGGGCCAGGGTGGTGCGGTCGCTGACCGTGGGCAGCGTGGTCAACGCCTCGGCGAGGCCCGCGAGTTCGCGCAGTGGAAGGTCGTCCGGCAGGTTCGCCAGGGTGACCGGGACCGCCGCGGTGCTCCTCTCGGGCGAGAACCGGACCAGCCCGGGTGCCGAGGCGGGGAGGCCGGCGCACTCGTGCAGCACAGCCAGTTCGGCCCCGGTCAGCAGCTCGTACCAGCGGTCCACGCGCACCGCGGCCAGCCGGCCGAGGCCGTCCGCGCGGTGGTGGGCGCTGACCAGGCCGACGAGTGTGCCGTCGTGCCAGACGGCCGCGCCCGACATGCCCTCCCAGGGGGAGCGGTCCGGTTCGGTGTCCGACTCCGGTGGGGTGACCGCGAGTTCGAGGGTGCCCTCGCGGCGGTTGGACAGCACCGAGGTCATGCCCGTGGCGTGGCAGGAGTCGCGGTACTGGGAGGCCGAACCGTCGTCGAGCAGCCGCATCCGGTCCTCGCGCAGCTTGAAGCGCGGAAAGCCCATCGCGCCGCACGGCAGGACGACGTCCGTGTCGGGCAACGTCCCGTACGAGGGGGATCCGGTCGCGGCCGCGTGCACGCCCTGCGGTACGGACCCGGTGATCTCCAGGAGCGCCACGTCCGCCTTGTCGGAGGCCAGCAGCACCCGTGCGGGCGCCGTCCACTCCGCGGCGCGGTCGGCCTCGAACCGTACGCCCGCGGCTCCCGCCTCGGCGTCGCGGACCACGTGCGCGGCGGTGAGCACCCAGCGGAGCCCGACCCGGTACCCGGAACCGCGCCGCCCGGGACCCCGGCCCGCCGGTCGCACCATCACCTCCGCCACCCGGACCGGATCCAGTCCGTGGCGCGGCTCCTGCCCCGGCACGGCTCAGCGCTCCCGGTCGGCCTCGGCCCCGCCCACCCATGGCGCCCGTCCGCCGCCGCTGTGGGTGCGCGGATCGAGCGTCAGCTTCACCCGGTGCGTGACGCTGTCGGCCACGCGCCCGTCCGCGCCGGCCTCCACCACCCAGAAGCGGATCTTCCCGCCCGCCGTCGCGGACCGCTCCACGACCACGGCCGCCTCCAGCTCCACCGGACCCACCTCGAAGTACAGATCCTCCCCCTCCGCCGCCGTCCGGGCCGCGGTCAGTTCCCTGCGCAACTCCTCGATCAGTTCAGCGAGTTCAATCACACCGGCTCCCTACCCTCGGCGCCCACGCGTCACTCGGTCCGGGGGGCGTCACCCGATCCGGGTCGATTGCGCGATGTGGCTCTGTGTGACCTCTCCGATGCACTAGGGTCACTCAAGCAGCCTCAAATCACTGAGAAAGCCATATTTCAGTGATAGATAGGGCATTGATCGCAGGCGTCGCATAGACGTTGCATCACCGACCTTGACCGCACACCTTCACCGTCACAGGGGCGCCGCCATGGAGAAGTCCGGAGTCGAGTCCGAGCTGATCGACCTCAGCGACGTTCCGCTGGACGCCTGGCCACAGCTGGACCTGCCGTCCGCGTCGGGCTCCATGCGCCGGCTGCTCAGCCGCATCGACGACCCCGCCAGCAGCCTCGGCGGCTACAACCCGCAGCGCGAGGACTGACGGCCGCAGCGACCGCCCGAAAGCGTCGCCGCCCCCTCGCCAGCAGCAACGAACAGGCTCCCCCATGCAGCAGACGGCCCGACCCCACGTCCTGTCACCGCAGTCGTTCGACGAACTGCTGGGCGGCGGGGGCGGCCCCGCGACGGTGGACCTGCTGCGCAGGAGCGAGCGGAGCTGGCGGCTGCTCGTCGTACGGGCCCTGCTGGACTCGGCGGCGACGGCATCTTCCGGCCCGCTGCCTCCTCCGACGGAGGGCTGGCGGCTGCTGTCCCGCGCCTGGACCGTGTCCGAGCAGGCGCGGGAGGCGGTGGAGGAACTGCTGGGATATCCGGCGGTCGGCGTCTGGGCGTCCCACACGCTGCGCCGGCTGCGGGGGACCGCCCAGGACGACGCGCCCCTCTGGGCGGACACCGGACACCTCCACGCCATCGCGGCGGCCGCGGCGATCCGGGCCGGCCTGGAGTTCCGTGCCGAGATCCCGGTCCGGCACGGATGGGCGGTCCTGCCCGCGCTCGGGGCGATGCGGGTACCCGGCCCGGCGGACTGGGACGTGGCCGAGGTCTCCGCCACCGCCGGACGCGTACGGATCGCCGGGCGCCCGCTGGAGGGACCGGACTGGCACGCCCTGACGGAGCTGCGCGCGGCCGGCTGCACCCTGCTCCTCGACGACACCGACCCCTACCGCGACCTGCGGAGACCGGGCCGGGTCGAACCCGTCGCCTCGGCCCGCGAGTGGCAGGAACTGTTCGCCCCGGCCTGGGACATCCTCCGGCGCACCGACACCGAGGGCGCCCGGGCGCTGGCGGGCGGGCTGGTGTCGGTGGTGCCCCGTCCGCGCGCCGAGCGGTTCCGGCCGCACAGCGCGTCGTCGGGCGAGGCCTTCGGCGGCGCACTGGCCTCGGCGCCGGACGACGCCGAGCAGTTCGCCTCGACACTGGTGCACGAGTTCCAGCACAACAAACTCAGCGCGTTCATGCACCTGTTCACCCTGTACGACGACCGTGACGAGCGGCTGCACTACGCCCCCTGGCGCGACGATCCACGACCGCTGGGCGGCCTGCTCCAGGGCGTGTACGCCTTCTTCGGGGTCACCGCGTTCTGGCGGCGGCGCGTCCATGTGCTCGGGCAGTTCGAGTTCGCGCTGTGGCGCTGCCAGACGGCGCACGCGCTGCGCGCGATCGGCTCGGCGGACGGGCTCAACGAGCTGGGGCGGCGACTGGTGGCCGAGCTGACGCGGCGCGTCGAACCCTGGCTGGACGAACCGGTCGACGTGCGGGCCAGGACCGCGGCCGCCCTCGCGGTCGCGGACCACCGGGCGAGCTGGCGCGCCCACCATCTGCGGCCGGCGGCGGACACCGTCCGCGCGTACGCGGCGGACTGGTCCCGCGGTGCACCGCTGCCCCCGGCTCCGGACACGGCACCCGTCCCCGGCAGCCCGTACGGCAGCCCGTACGGCAGACCGCTCCGCGGGTTCGACACACGGGCGGTGCTGCTGCGGTGGCTGCTGGCCGACCCGGCGGGCTTCGTGGCACTGCGGGACGACCCGGGTGCCGTGGTCACGGGCGCGGTCGGCGCGGACGTCGCCCTGGTGGAGGGCCGTACACCGGAGGCCCTTGACGCGTTCCACGCACGGGCGGCCCGCGGCGGCGACCCCGATGCCTGGGTGGGACTCGGACTGGCGGCGCGGGCCGCCGGGGACCGGGCCGGCGAGGGCCTGCTGACCCACCCGGAGCTGGCGATGGCCCTGCACACCGCCCTGGACGGGCGCGCCGACCCGCTGGAACTGGGCCGCGCCCTCGCTCCCGCGGATGCGGAGTGAGTCGCGGGGCGGGCTCGGCCGGGGCACTTCCGGTGCCGGCCGCGTCGCCGCGCCCGTGACTCGAATGGCGGACACGCGGACTACGTGACCTCCCGCAACCGGCGGGCGATCTCCAGCTGAACGGGTTCCAGCGGGCGGCCGTCCTCGATCTCCCACAGAGTGTTCTGTAGGACACGGCCGAGGGTCCAGGCGCGGGCCCGCGCGCGCTCCAGACCCATGACGTCGGTCATCGCGTCGAAGCGCCAGCGGATCTCGCCGGGCTCGAAGCGGTTGCGCAGCGCGGGACAGAGTTCGAACCCGGGGTCGCCCGCGAGCGGCTTGGGGTCGATGACGACCCAGGGCGCGCGCCCGGCGGCACGGTCGTCGGCGTGGTCGGCGTGGTCGGTGTGGTTGTCGTCGCGGTTGTCGTCATGTTCGTCGTCGTGGTGGAGGCCGCGCAGGACATTGTCGTAGTGGAGGTCCCAGTGGAGGAGACGGTCGCCCGGCTCGGTCACCACCTCGCGCAGCGCCGCGGCACAGTCCTCGACGAGCCGCCGGTCGGACGGGTCCGGAATCCGCCGAAGGGCACCCGGTACCCGCTCCAGCATGTCCGCCGCGACGTCCCCGAGCCGCCGCACGCCCTCCGGCGCCGCCACGGCCGTCAGCCGGACCAGCAGCCGCGCGATGACGAGGGCGGCCTCGCGCGTGTCGGCGAGGTGCGTCAACATACGGGTGTGGTCGAGCCGTTCGAGCAGCAGGGTGCAGGTGTCCCTGTCGTGGTCGAGAAGCCGTACGGCGCCGCCGCCGGCCCAGGTGCGCAGCGCGAGCGGCTCACCCGCGCTCTCCTCGTCGAGGAACTGGAGCTTCAGCACGGCCGGGGTGTCGTCGGCCCGGCGCACCGGCAGCACCAGCGCCGTCACGCCGTGCATCGAGGGGCCGTCGGGGCGCAGTTCCCAGCGGTCCAGGAAGTGGGCCGCCCGCCGCGGGAGCGCGGCGACGAAGGCACGGCCCGCCGCTCCGTTGTACCGGTGCTGGGAGGCGGCCAGGGCGTCCGGAACGTCGATCACCCGGCCGACCCTACGCGCGAAGGGGCGGTGGCCCATGCGCGTTGACCGGATGCTGCGCTCCGTGGGGAGCTACCTACGCGCCGCTCCCGGCACCTACATATGGCTGGGCGTCCTCTTCTTCACCACCGTGGCCCTGCACCACATGTCGCCGGACTTCGAGGAGGACTTCCTGCGGCAGCGGTCCACCAACATCCACGAGCTGTCGAACGACCCGCTGCGGGTGATGGTCTCCAGCGCGATGTGGATCGACGGCGGCTACTGGTTCCCGTACGCCTTTCTCTTCACGGTGTTCCACGCGCAGGCGGAGCGCTGGCTCGGCACCCTGCGCTGGCTGACCGTGTGCGTGGCCTCGCACGTGCTGGCGACGCTGGCCAGCGAGGGGGCGCTGCTGGAGTCGGTACGGCGCGGCATCGCACCGGAGTCCTCCGTGAACACCCTCGACATCGGGGTGAGTTACTCGCTGGCGGGAGTGATCGCCGTGCTCACGTACCGGATCCCGGCGCCCTGGCGGTATCCGTATCTGGCGGCGGTCCTGGTCTTCTACGGGGTGCCGGTCCTCGGCACCCCCACCCTCACCCAATGCGGACATTTCCTCTCCGTGATGATCGGTCTGGGCTGCTATCCGCTGGTCAGAGGCCGTGGAAAAGCACGGAATCCGAAGGAGACACTGGCCGCTCCCAGGGGTTAACGTCCCGGCCATGAGCAGCAGCGGCACGGGAAGCGGCACGGTCAACGGCGGCATCTCCTTCTGGTACGCGGACGACGGCCTCCCCGTCCCGCGCGAGCCCCTGCCGGGCGACGCGACCGCCGATGTCGTGATCGTCGGGGGCGGCTACACGGGTCTGTGGACCGCGTACTACCTGAAGAAGGCGGCGCCCTCGCTGCGCGTCACCGTCCTGGAGCAGAGGTTCTGCGGGTACGGCGCGTCGGGGCGCAACGGCGGCTGGCTCTACAACGGCGTCGCGGGCCGCGACCGGTACGCGAGGCTGCACGGCCACGAGGCGGCGGTCCGTCTGCAGAGGGCGATGAACGACACGGTCGACGAGGTCGTCCGGGTCGCCGCCGAGGAGGGCATCGAGGCGGACGTCCACCGCGGCGGAGTCCTGGAGGTGGCGTACACACCCGCGCAGCTGGCCCGGCTGAAGTCCTTCCACGAGCACGAGCTGTCGTACGGGGAGCGGGACCGCGAGCTGTACGGCGCGCGCGAGACCGCCGAGCGGGTCCGGGTCGCGGACGCGGTGGGCTCGGCCTGGACGCCGCACGGGGCGCGTCTGCACCCGGTGAAGCTGGTCAAGGGCCTGGCGGCGGCCGCCGAGGCGCTCGGGGTGACGATCCACGAGCGGACGCCGGTGACGGAGATCCGTCCGCGGCACGCGGTGACGCCGTACGGAACGGTCCGCGCCCCCTACGTGCTGCGCTGCACGGAGGGTTTCACCGCCTCCCTGAAGGGCCAGCGGCGCACCTGGCTGCCCATGAACTCGTCGATGATCGCGACGCAGCGGCTGACGCCCGAGCAGTGGGCGCGGATCGGCTGGGAGGGCCGCGAGACGCTGGGCGACATGGCGCACGCGTACATGTACGCGCAGCGCACCGCCGACGACCGCATCGCGCTCGGCGGCCGGGGTGTCCCGTACCGCTTCGGTTCGCGCACCGACCACGACGGCGGCACGCAGCAGGCGACCGTCGAGGCCCTGTACGGGATCCTGGTCCGCTTCTTCCCGTCCCTGGCCGGAGTCCGGGTGGAGCACGCCTGGTCGGGCGTGCTCGGTGTGCCGCGCGACTGGTGCGCCACGGTCACCCTGGACCGCGCGACCGGCCTCGGCTGGGCCGGTGGTTACGTCGGCTCCGGTGTCGCCACCACCAACCTCGCCGCCCGCACCCTGCGCGACCTCGTCCGGCTGGACTCGGGTGAGGCGGGCCCGACCGGGCTGACCGGCCTGCCCTGGGTCGGCCACAAGGTCCGCAAGTGGGAGCCGGAGCCCTTCCGCTGGATCGGCGTGCACGGCATGTACGCGACCTACCGCACCGCGGACCGCCGCGAACTGACCACGCGCAGCGCGGAGTCGTCCCGGCTGGCGCGAATGGCGGACCGGGTGGCCGGGCGGCACTGACCGGGCGCCACTGACGGGGCGGGACCGCGCCCGGCCGGCCGCACGGCGGGTGTGTGACACTGCGCCCATGATTCGCACCGCCACCCCCGCCGACGTCCCCGTGATCCACGCGATGGTCCGTGAACTGGCCGAGTACGAGAAGGTGCCGGACGAGGCGCGGGCGACCCCGTCGCAGCTGAGCGAGGCGCTGTTCGGCGAGCACCCGGCGGCGTTCGCGCACCTCGCGGAGGAGGCCGGGGAGGTGGTCGGGTTCGCGCTGTGGTTCCTGAACTTCTCGACCTGGCGCGGGGTGCACGGCATCTACCTGGAGGACCTGTACGTGCGTCCGCAGGCGCGTGGCGGCGGGCACGGCAAGGCGCTGCTCACCGAACTGGCGCGGATCTGCGTGACGCGCGGGTACGAGCGGCTGGAGTGGTCGGTGCTGGACTGGAACCGGCCGTCCATCGAGTTCTACGAGGCGCTCGGCGCGCGGCCGCAGGACGAGTGGACGGTGTACCGGCTGACCGACGGGGCGCTGCGGGAGCTGGGTTCACGGGACTGACTCGGGGACGGGAGCCGCCCCGAGCGTGTGCTTGGGGGCCTTCGCGGTCACGAGCAGGCCGGCGATCAGACCGGCCAGGAGCATGATGCCGCAGGCCCACCAGATGGCGACCGTGTAGCCGTGCACGACGCCCTCACGGACGACCAGCGCCCTGCGCGCCGGGTCGGTGAGGTGTGCGGCGATGTAGGTGGCGCCGCTGGTGGTGGCGACGGTGTTCAGCAGGGCCGTGCCGATCGAACCGCCGACCTGCTGTGAGGTGTTGACGGTCGCGGAGGTGACGCCCGAGTCCTGCGCGGCGACCCCGGCGGTGGCGGTGGCGAAGATCGGCATGAAGATCAGGCCCATGCCGAGCCCCATCAGGAGCATGCCGGGCAGTATCAGGCCCGCGTAGTCGGGGCGCACGCTCAGCCGGGTGAAGACCAGCATCCCGGACGCGGCGAGGAGCGTGCCGGGGACCATCAGCACGCGCGGTGCCACGTGTTGCAGCAGCCGCGCGGAGATCTGTGTCGAGGCGACGACGATGGCGACCGTCAGGGGCAGGAAGGCCAGTCCCGTCCGCACCGGCGAGTAGCCGAGGACGACCTGCAGGTAGTAGGTCAGGAACAGGAACATCCCGAACATGCCGATGACGGCGAGCGCCATGGTCAGGAAACAGCCGGCGCGGTTGCGGTCCCCGACGATGTGCAGGGGCAGCAGGGGGCTCGGGGCCCGCCTCTGCCACCACACGAAGGCCGTGATCAAGGCGAGGCCGGCCGCGAGCAGCGCGAGGACCACCGGGTCCGTCCAGCCGCGCGGCTCCGCCTCGCTGAAGCCGTAGACGATGGCGACGAGGCCGCCGCAGCCGAGTACCGCGCCCGGTACGTCGAGGCGGGCGCCCCGGTAGCCGGGTCGGTCGCGCAGCAGGGCGGACGCGCCGACGACCGCGACGACGGCGATGGGGATGTTGACGTACAGGCACCAGCGCCAGTTCAGGTACTCGGTCAGCAGCCCGCCCGCGAGCAGTCCGATCGCCGAGCCGCTGCCGGCCAGGGCGCCGTAGATGCCGAAGGCCTTTCCGCGTTCCCTCGGGTCGGTGAAGGTGGTCGTCAGCAGGCTGAGCGCGGACGGGGCGAGGAGCGCGGCGAAGGCGCCCTGCAGGGCGCGGGCGCCGTACAGCATGCTGGCGGTGGTGGCGCCCCCGCCCAGCGCGGAGGCGGCCGCGAAACCGATGAGCCCGATGACGAAGGTGCGTTTGCGACCGACCAGGTCGGCGATCCGGCCGCCGAGCAGGAGCAGGCCTCCGAAGGCCAGGGTGTACGCGGTGATGACCCACTGACGGTTGCCGTCGGACATGCCCAGGTCACGCTGTGCGGAAGGAAGCGCGATGTTCACGATGGTCGCGTCCAGGACGACCATCAGCTGGGCGAGAGCGATGATCACCAGACCCCACCAACGATGGGGATCGGCGCCTGCGGGTTCACCTGTTCGGGTGACACTCACCTGCCCAGAAGACCATGGATCGGTGGTCGGCGCACCTTTCGGTCAGGCCTTCCGCTCACGTCGGTGAGGCCTTCCCGCTCACGGTTCCAGGACCACCTTGCCGATGGTGGCGCGGGTCTCCAGAGCACGGTGGGCGGCGGCCGCCGAGGCGAGCGGGAAGCGGGTCAGGGCCGGGGTGAGGCGGCCGGCGGCCGCTTCGCCGAGGGCCCGCAGTTCCAGGGTGCGCAGGGGGTCGGGGCCGCCCGCCCTGCGCATCATCGCGGGGCCGAGCACCTGCTCGGTGACACCCGGCACGATCAGCGGCCCGCCGTCCCGGATGCCCTCGGCGGACCAGCCGAACACGAGGTGGCGGCCGCCGGGGCCGAGCAGGTCCACGGCGGCGCGGGCGGTGGCGCCGCCGACACCGTCGAGGACGAGGGACGCCGTGCGGCGGCCGAGGTACTCGCGCACCCGCGCCGGCCAGGTGCTGTCCTGGTGGTCGACGGCCAGGTCGGCGCCGTTCCCCCGGACCAGGGCCACCTTCTCCGGACCGCCCGCGACGCCGATCACGGTGGCGCCCGCGTTGCGGGCGTACTGCACGAGAAGGGTGCCGATGCCGCCCGCGGCCGCGGGGATCACGGCCACGGTGCCGGGGCCCCACTCGGCGAACTGCACGATCCCCATCGCCGTGCGGCCCGTACCGATCATGGCGACGGCCTGGGCGAAGCCGAGGTTCTCCGGTATCTCGTGCAGGCGGCCGGCATCGGTCACGGCCAGTTCGGCGTACCCGCCGGGCGCGAAGCCGAGGTGGGCGACGACGCGTCTGCCGAGCACGTGGCCGGGGACGCCGTCGCCGAGCGACTCGACCGTGCCGGCGACCTCGCGGCCGGGAATGGTGGGGAGTGTGACGGGGGCGGGCGCGGGGCCCCGGGCGCCTTCGCGCAGGGCGGCGTCCAGGAGGTGGACACCGGCCGCGGCCACGGCGACCCGGACCTGGCCCGGTCCCGGCTCGGGGTCCTCGGTCCTCTCGTAGGTGAGGTTCTCGGCCGGGCCGAAGGTGTGCAGGCGGACGGCGTGCATCGGGAGCGCTCCTCGGGTGGGGCGGGCGGTGACGGGCCCCAGCCTTTGACCTCAAGCGTGCTTGAGGTCAAGACGTTCCCGGATCCCGAAGGCCAGGGCGACGGCTTCGAGGGCGCTGTTGAAGGAGACCTCCGAGAGCATGCCGGGCGCGGCCACCTGGTCCCCCGCGAGGTAGACGCCGTCACCGCGGTCGAGGGCCGGGCGGTCGCGCCAGGTGGTGCCCGGCGGGTCGACCGCTCCCGTGCGCCCCAGCGACACGGCGTCCCGCCGCCAGGTCACGCGCTCGCGCCAGCCCTCGAAGGCGAGGTCGAGGAGGTGTTCGGCGCGGGCGGCGCCGTCGCCGCGGGACTCGTGGGGAGCGATCGGGATCTGCCCCTGGACGAGTTGCTCCCCGGCCGGGGCGAGGGTGCGGTCCCGCGCCGTGGGACGGTCCAGCCGGCCCGGCGCGTCCAGGTCGGAGAGGGCGTAGGGGTCGCCGCGCCGGGTGCGCAGGGCCAGGTCCACGAGGGCGGTGCGGCCGCCGGTCCAGCTGAGGGAGTCGTCCCGCAGGAGGCGGCGGGCGGAGTCGAGGGAGGTGGCGACGACGACCGGTCCGTGACGGTCGGGGAGCGCGTCGACGCGGGCGAGGGTCTCCACCCGGACGCCCAGGTTCCAGGCGCGGGCGGCCATGCGGTCGACGAGGTTCGCCCAGCCGCCGCGCGGGTGGCGGGCCTCCGCGGGCAGCCGGGCGGCCCTGCGCAGCCGTTCCTGCACGAAGGCCGCGGAAAGCGCCCCCGGATCGTGGTGGAAGAGGGTGACGGCCGAGTAGTGCGCGGCGGCGCGGGCGCCCTCCTCGCCCGTCCGCGCGCTCGCCCAGCTCAGGAAGTCGGCGTCCACGGGCGCCTGCCGGGCGTCCCGGCGCAGCAGTCTGACCAGGGCGAGGGGCGGGGTGCGGCGCAGGACACCCCGGTGGTGCAGGCGCAGCCGCGCGGTCTCCCGGGCCGGTACGGGGGCGAGGGGTCCGGTGAGGCCGCGCTGTTTGAGCCAGGTCCAGTGCGGGCCGCCGGCGTGCAGGGTGTGCGGCCCGTTGTCCGTCCGGTACGGGCCGTCCGCGGTGCGGGCCCGGCCGCCGAGCGTGTGGTGGGCCTCGTACAGCGTGACCCTGGCGCCTGCCTCGGCGGCGGTGATCGCGGCGGTGAGTCCGGCGAGGCCGCCGCCGATGACGGTCAGGTGGTGCATGGTGGGCCTCTCCCTGCGGTCGGGGTCGTCTTGTCGGGTACGACTGTTCGCGGGGCCGGAATGTGACATCGGAGGGCAGGACCGCAGGTCGGAGGCGTTGTCAGTGGGGGAGTGCAGGATGGGGGCATGGTGCGGAAAGCGGCGGGCGCGACGGGCAGGGCGAGCGGGCCGGTGAAGGGGGCGCGGCGGCCGGAGGTGCGGCTGCCGTCGCTGGAGCCCCACGAGGGTTCCGCTCTGGAGCCGGACGGGGACTACGACGGGCTGGAGTTCAGGGAGACGGACTTCGCCGGGCAGGACGGCGGGGGCGCGCGCTTCATGGACTGCGCTCTGACGGGGTGCGCGCTGGACGAGACGCGGCTGCACCACGCGCGTGTGCTGGACTCGGTCCTGACGGGCCTGCGGGGCGTGGGCACCGATCTGGCCGAGTCGACGTTGCGCGACGTCGAGCTGGTGGACGCCCGCCTGGGCGGAGTGCAGTTGCACGGTTCCGTGCTGGAGCGCGTACTGATCCGCGGCGGCAAGATCGACTACCTGAATCTGCGCAAGGCGCGCCTCAAGGACGTCGTCTTCGAGGGCTGTGTGCTGGTGGAGCCGGACTTCGGAGCCGCCCGGCTGGAGCGCGTGGAATTCGTGGACTGTGTCGTCAAGGGCGCCGACCTCACCGCGGCGACCCTGGTCGACGTGGATCTGCGCCGTGCCGCGGAGCTGGACATCGCGCGGGGGGTGGACCGCCTGGCGGGCGCGGTGATCAGCCCGGCCCAGCTGTTCGACCTGGCACCGGTGCTGGCGGCGGCGCTGGGCGTGCGGGTGCACGGCGACGCGTGAGGGCTGAGGGTGAAGGCGAGTTGAGGCTGAAGGCGGGCTGAGGGTGAAGGCGGGCTGAGGGTGAAGGCGAGTTGAGGCTGAGGGCGAGCTGAGGGGGAGACGAGGTCCGCGGGGGTGGGATATGGGGGCGTCCACGCGGAGACGGGGCAGGCCCGCGGGGGGATCAGGTCACGCGGGGGAAGCGGGCCTGGAGGGTCCACAGGGCCGGGTTCTCGGCGAGGTCGTCGTGCAGGTCGGTGAGGTCCGCGATCAGGTCGTGCAGGAAGTCGCGGGCCTCCCGGCGCAGCGCGGAGTGCGAGAAGGTCAGCGGCTCCTCGTCGCGGTGCATCCAGTCGGCCTCGATGTCGACCCAGCCGAAGCGGCGCTCGAAGAGCATGCGGTCCGTCGACTCGGTGAAGTCGAGCTCCGCGTGCTGGGGACGGGAGGCCCGGCTGCCCCGCGGATCCCGGTCCAGCTGCTCCACGATGTCGCACAGCGCCCACGCGAAGTCGAGCACCGGCACCCATCCCCAGGCCGTCGACACTTCCCGGTCCGCCTTGGTGTCGGCGAGGTACACGTCGCCGCAGAACAGGTCGTGCCGCAGGGCGTGGACGTCCGCGCGGCGGTAGTCGGTCTGCGGGGGGTCCGGGAACCGGTTGGAGAGGGCGTAGCCGATGTCGAGCACGTACGTGATGGTGTCATGGCCTCGTAGGATCGCGGACGTGCCCCGATCTTCCGCGATCGTCCCCTGTGCCCTGGCTCTCACCCTCACCTGCGCGCTCACCGCGTGCGGCGGCGGGGACGGCCCGGCGGGGGCCCCGGTCCTGCACGACCCCTACTTCCCGAAGATGGGCAACGGCGGCTACGACGTCACGCACTACGCCCTGAACCTCTCCTACGACCCCGGGAGCAAGCGGCTGCGGGGCACCGCCCGGATCACCGCGCGGGCGACCCGGAGCCTCGACGCCTTCGACCTCGACCTGAAGGGCCTGGACGTCGCCGGTGTCTCCGTCGGCGGCCGGGACGCCCGCTGGAGCCGGGCGGGCCAGGAACTGACGGTGCGCCCGCCCACGCGCCTCGGCAAGGGCGAGACGTTCCGTACCACGGTCCGCTACGCGGGCACCCCGGAAACGCTCACGGACCCGGACGGCTCGCAGGAGGGCTGGCTGCCCACGGCCCGCGGCGCGCTCGCCCTCGGCGAACCCGTCGGCTCGATGACCTGGTTCCCCGGCAACCACCACCCCTCCGACAAGGCGTCGTACGACATCACGATCACCGTCCCCAAGGGCCTGAGCGCGGTCTCCAACGGGGAGTTGAGGAGCGAGACGACGGGCGCCGACGGACGGAGGACCTTCGCCTGGCACACGGCCGAACCGATGGCGAGCTATGTCGCGACGCTCGCCGTCGGGGCGTACGACATCACCCGCAGTGCGACGAAGAGCGGTCTGCCCGTGTACGTCGCCGTCGACCCGACACAGACCGCCGCCAGCGCGAAGGTGCTGGCCCGCATTCCGGAGATCATGGACTGGGAGGCGTACAACTTCGGCCCGTACCCGTTCTCCTCGACCGGCGCGATCGTCGAGCGCGCCGGTGTCGCCGACTACGCGCTCGAAACCCAGAACCGCCCCGTCTTCCCCGGCGCCCCCGACATCGAGACGCTGGTCCACGAGCTGGCCCACGAATGGTACGGAGACTCCGTCACCCCCGCGTCCTGGCAGGACATGTGGCTCAACGAGGGCTTCGCCACGTACGCGGAGTGGCTCTGGCAGGAGGACCACGACGGCGACACGGCCGACGAGATCTTCAACGCCCTCTACCGGGGCGACTACTACGACGACGCCGCCGACAACGAGGCGATCTGGGACTTCCCGCCCGCCAAGCCCTCCGGCGCGGCCCACATCGCCGACAGTCCCGTCTACGACCGCGGCGCCATGGTCCTCCACAAGATCCGCAGGACCGTCGGCGACGACACCTTCTACGACATCATCCAGGGCTGGGCCGCCACCCACCGCCACGGCAACGCGACGACCGCCGACTTCACCGCGTACGTCGAGAGGAAGGCGCCGGGCAAGGACTTCGGCGGCATCTGGAAGGACTGGCTGTACGGCGAGGGCAGACCCGCCCGGCCCTAGACCGATCCGGCCCTCGACCGGCGTGGGGCTCGCCGGGCGCGGGCGGAAGCGTGGGGGCGCGCGCCGGGGGCAGGGTGGGAGGCATGACGACGACGCTCGGTGCCTTTGTCCTCGGTACTCCCGATCCGCCGGCGCTGGCCGACTTCTACCGGGCCCTGCTGGGCTGGGAGGAGGTCGACCGCGAGCCGGACTGGGTCCGCCTGCGGGCTCCCGGACAGGAACGCCCCGGCCTCAGCTTCCAGCTGGAGACCGACCACACGCCCCCCGTGTGGCCACAACGCCCCGGCCGGCAGCAGATGCAGGCCCACCTGGACCTCCAGGTCGACGATCTGGAGGCGGAGACCGAGCGGGCCCGCGCCCTCGGCGCGACGCTGGAGGAACACCAGCCCCAGAAGGAGGTACGAGTCCTCCGCGACCCTCACGGCCACCCGTTCTGCCTCTTCCTCCCGGGCGCCTGAAGGACCAGTTCCGCAGCAGGCGACGCTCGCCCCGTCGCGATCACGGGACAGCCCTCAGGGAGCGTCGGCCCGGTCGGGGCCGGGGGAGTCGAGCGCCTTGCGCAGGACCGCGCACGGACGGCCCAGCCGCCGGTCCTCGCGGTGGTCGATCACCTCGTACCCGAGGGCGGTCCAGAAGGCGAGGCCCTTGGGGTTGTTGTCGAGGACGGCAAGGCGCACGCCGGTGCGGCCGGCGGCCCGGAACCGCTCCTCGACACCGGCCGCCAGTGCCCTGCCGTATCCCTTGCCGTGCTCGCGGGCGTCCACGAGGAGCAGGCCGATCCACGGGTCCGGATCCGCCGGGTCGGGATGGTGCGCCAGCGTGATGGCGAACCCGGCGAGCCGCCCGGCGCCACGGGCGAGCAGCAACTCCACGCCCGGGTGGGCCGCCTCCTCGGCGAGCGCCTCCGCGACCTGCTCCGGGCGGATGTCGTCCGGGTCGGGGAAGTCGCCGCTCAGGGCGTTGAAGTCGCGGTTGGAGACGTGCAGGGCGGTGAGTTCGGTCAGGAGCGGGCCCGGGATGTCGTGGTCGGGGGTGAGGGGCAGGGATTCGAGGATCACGCGGTGCAGGTTAGTGGGCGGGGCCGGAGCCGGAGCTGGAGCCGGGCCGAGTCGAAGCCTGATCAGGGGACGTCGTGGATGGCTCCGCCCCCAGACCCCCGCCAGGGGCGGCCCCGGGTCCACGCGATGAGCCCCTGGCCCGGGTTCCCGGGTCAGGGGCTCTGTCGACTCGCGCGTACGGATCAGACGCTGACGCCGAAGTCCTGGGCGATGCCCGCCAGACCCGAGGCGTAGCCCTGGCCGACCGCGCGGAACTTCCACTCCGCGCCGTTGCGGTAGAGCTCGCCGAAGACCATCGCCGTCTCCGTCGCCGCGTCCTCGGAGAGGTCGTAGCGGGCGATCTCCGTGCCGCCGGCCTGGTTGACGATGCGGATGTAGGCGTTGCGGACCTGGCCGAAGTTCTGCGAGCGGGTCTCCGCGTCGTAGATGGAGACCGGGAAGACGATCTTGTCGACGTCGGCCGGGAGGCCCGCCAGGTTGACGTTGATCGCCTCGTCGTCGCCCGCGCCCTCGCCGGTGCGGTTGTCACCGGTGTGGACGATGGTCTGGTCCGGGGTCTGCTTGTTGTTGAAGAAGACGAAGTGGGCGTCCGAGTAGACCTTGCCCTGCTGGTTGACCGCGATGGCCGAGGCGTCGAGGTCGAAGTCGGTGCCCGTGGTGCTGCGGACGTCCCAGCCGAGGCCCACGGTGACGGCGGTCAGGCCCGGAGCCTCCTTGGTGAGCGAGACGTTGCCACCCTTGGACAGGCTTACAGCCATTGTTGGGAGTCCCTTCCCTCGTTGCGTACGTGCGGTGTGCCCGTACGTCGGGCTTCTTACGGCCACGAAGCTACAGCTACCCCTAAGAACGCCAAGAGGGGTGCCGAAGGTTCCGGCTGTCTTTACTTTCTTTACCTTTGCGCCGGGCGGACTCCCGCGCGAAAAACGGGTGACGTGGACCGGACATCCGGGAGACCATGAACCCCATGTCCGGTCCTTATGTCATCCGCGGCTCCGTCTCCCTCCCCGAGGCCGAGCTCATGTGGCGTTTCTCGCGGTCCAGCGGGCCGGGCGGACAGCACGTCAACACCACCGACTCGCAGGTGGAGCTGCGGTTCGACCTCGCGAAGACCGAGGCGCTCCCGCCGGTCTGGAAGGAGCGGGCGCTCGCGAAGCTCGCCGGCCGGCTGGTCGACGGCGTGATCAGCGTGCGCTCCTCGGAGCACCGTTCGCAGTGGCGCAACCGGGAGACCGCGGCCGTACGGCTCGCCTCCCTGCTCGCCGAGGCGACGGTGCCGCCCAAGCCGCGCCGGGCGACCCGTATCCCCAGGGGCATCAACGAGCGACGGCTGCGCGAGAAGAAGCAGCGCTCGGACACCAAGCGCGGGCGTTCCGGGCGCGACTGGGGCTAAGGGCTGTCCCGTAATCCCCGGTGGATCAGCGCGCGGCGTCAGATGCGGTGCATCGCAAGGCGGAGGGTCGTCCTCATACCGGGTGTATTCGGGCGATCCGACAACGCGGCGAGGTGCCGTAGCTGTCGTCGTGCGCCCGCCGGGGATTACGGGACAGCCCTTAGACGTCGTTTCACTTGGTGAGTCGGCGGTGGTTGATGAGGCTGGTGGCGATGGCGGTGAAGGCTAGGAAGTGTTCGGCCTTGCGTTCGTAGCGTCGGTGGAGGCGGCGGCATCCGCCGAGCCAGGACATGGTGCGCTCGACCACCCAGCGGTGTTGGCCCAGTCGTTGTGAGTTCTCGACGCCGCGGCGGGCGATGCGAGGAACGATGTTCCGCTCGCGGAGCCATCGCCGCAGGTAGGGATAGTCGTAGCCCTTGTCGCCGTGGAGCTTTGCCGGTCGGCGACGCCGCGGTCCGCGGGGGCTGCGGACGGGCGGGATCCCCATGACCAGGGATTGCAGGGCCACGCTGTCGTGGGTGTTGGCGGCAGAGACAGCGACAGAGACGGGCAGGCCGGCACGATCGACGACGAGGTGGATTTTCGATCCCAACTTGCCGCGGTCGGTCGGATTCGGTCCGGTCAACTGCCCCCTTTGAGGGCGCGGACACTGACGGAGTCAACAGCGAATCGTGACCAGTCCAATCCCCCCTGAGCACCGAGTTCGTCAAGGATGACGCGGTGCAGTCGGGCCCAGACACGCTGCTGACTCCACCGCGCAAACCGTCGGTAGACGGTGGGCCAGGCCGGACCGAACACCGGCGGCAACTGCCGCCAGGAGCACCCAGACGTGGCCACGAACACGATCGCGGTCAGGCACTCGCGGTCCCCGGCCCGCCGACGGCCTCCGCCCTGCGGACGCACCACCACCGTCTCCGGCACCACCCGCCGAAACAACTCCCACAACTCGTCCGAGACCAGATGCTCAGCAAGACTCGTCATACCAACACAACGACATCCCCCGCCAAAGGAAACGTCGTCTTAGGGCGGGTGGTGAAAGTCCCGCCTGCCTCGCGACGCCTGGCACGCCTCCGGGCGGACGACGGGATTCGTAACACGCTCTAGGGCCGCAACACCAGATCGTCACATTCCGGACATCGCGCTCCGGCGGCGCCGTGCGAAACGCCCGGCGCCGTACGCGTATTGAGCGGCGGGCCGAGTCGGTCACTCGTGGCTACGCTCGGGGAATGGACGGAAATGAGGACAGAGCGCATCTGGAGTGGTGGGCCAACCGATCGAGCTGCCTGGCACGGATCCCCGTCCGGCTGGCGGCCGGGCCCGACTCCCGGGCGTGGGACGCCGTCGTCTCGCCGCCGCTGGACAGAGGCGCGCGGGAGGACATGCAGTTCCTGATCGAGGCCAGCCCGTACTTCACCCTTCGCTTCGGCGACGATTCCGTGACGGAGGTCGAAGTGGAGCGGGCGGGAGACCCCGGCCGGCTGCGGCTGAGCGCCGTGCCGGAGGCCTGACGTCACATCCCGGGCCCGCGATCCGTCAATCCACCGACGGACGAAGGACCGCGGGCCCGACGGGGAGATGTGACGGATGACCGACAGCGAATTTCTGAACGAGAACCATGAGAACAGTCCTGACGCGCGCGAGAACACGGGCGAGAAGACGTCCGGGAACACGTCCGGGAATGCGAAAGCGAATCAATACGGCGGTGGCGCGGGGAGCGGTGTCGGGAACGATGCCGGGAGCGGGAGCGAATTCCTCGCCGAGCGTTTCGAATCGCATCGCGGCCGTCTGCGCGCCGTCGCCTACCGCATGCTCGGCTCGCTCGCGGAGGCCGACGACGCCGTCCAGGAGGCCTGGCTCAGGCTCAGCCGCGCCGACGCCGGCCGGGTCGACAACCTCGGCGGCTGGCTGACGACGGTCGTCGGCCGGGTCTGTCTCGACATGCTCCGCTCCCGCAGGACCCGCGGGGAGGAGCCGCTGGAGGAGCGGCCCGGAGTGCGCATGCCCGAGCCGGTGCTCAGCCCCTTCGGCGGTGTCGACCCCGAACAGGAGGCGCTGCTCGCCGACTCGGTGGGTCTCGCGCTGCTGGTGGTCCTGGAGACGCTGACGCCCGCAGAGCGGCTCGCCTTCGTGCTGCACGACCTGTTCGCGGTGCCCTTCGACGAGATCGCGCCCCTGGTGGGCCGTACACCGGCGGCCTCCCGGCAGCTCGCCAGCCGGGCCAGGCGCCGTGTCCAGGGCGGCGCCCCGGCGCCCGATCCGGACCTGGCGCAGCAGCGGGAGGTCGTGGAGGCGTTCCTGGCGGCGGCGCGCGAGGGCGACCTCACGGCCCTCGTCGCGGTGCTCGACCCGGACGTGGTGGCACGGTCCGAGGGCGGGGTGACGACCGGTGCGGTGAACGTGGCCTCGAACGCGAGCCGTTTCGCCCATCTGGCCCGGGTCGCGCGGCCCGCCCTGGTCAACGGCGCCGCGGGAGTCGTGGTGATCGAGGAGGGACGCCCTGTCGGCGTCCTCGCGTTCACGGTCGTACGGGGGCGGATCGCGGTGATCGACATCCTCAACGATCCGCAGCGGCTGGCCCGGGTGGACGTCACGGTCCTCGACAGGTGACCCGCGGCCGGCGGCCCCCGGAGCCCCACGGGTGCCGTGTTCCGAGGCGGCGGCTGCCGGGGTGTCGGCTTTCGGGGCGCCCGTTGCCGGGACGCCGCCTTCCCGCGCGTCGGCTGCCGGGGTGTCAGCCCAGCTGCCGGTAGCGCCCCTTGAAGTGCACCAGCGGCCCTCCGTCCGCGCTCGGCACCGACGCCGTCAGCACCCGCCCGACGACCAGCGTGTGGTCGCCGGCGGTGACCCGCTGCTCGGTGCGGCACTCCAGGGTCGCCAGGGCGCCGCCCACCAGGGGCGCGCCGGCGGCCTCGCCGCGGACGTACGGGATGTCCTCGAAGAGCAGACGGTCGCTGATGCGGCCCTTCATGGCGAAGCGGCCGGCGATGTGGCGCTGGCTCTCGGCGAGCACCGAGACGCCCCACAGCGGCTGCTCGTCGAGGAGGTCGTCCATACGGGAGCCCTCGCGCAGGCTGACGAGGACCAGCGGCGGGTCGAGGGAGACGGACACGAACGCCGTCGCCGTCATGCCGACGTCCTCGCCGCCCGGTCCTTCCGGGTCCAGGGCGGGCTCGTGCGCGGTCACCAGGACCACGCCCGCGGCCAGCCGGGACATGGCGGCGCGGAACTCGTCGTTGCTCACCCCCTCAGCATGCACGGAGGGGGTGGAAGGAACGGCAGGGGGAGTGTTCAGCACGCCGAAACGCTAGTCTCCGACCCGGGGCGTCCACATCGGACCTCGGCCCGAGCCGGGTCCTAGGTCCCAGGACGGACACAACCGCTCACAGTGTCTGCACGGCATCTAAATATGTGTTCAGTTAACACACGGGGAAAATGCAGAAACCCCACTCAATTGTTCATCTTACGCTGTGACTTGAGTCACAGGAGCCATATTTTGTTGACCCTGTGTACCGAGTGGGCAGCGCGCTGTGATTCAGTGGCGGGGAAGCTATGCGGGAAGCTACCAACCAGTACGCGCAAGAGAACTCAGGTACAGAGAACCGGTACAGAGAACCAGGTACGCCGAAGACAACCCTGGAGTAGCTGCGAGGTCTCGAGGGGAGGGCGAATGGAGACCGAGTCGGAGCCCTACGTCCGCCTTGCGACCCTGCGGCAGCTGCATCAGGTGATGGCGGACATGAACACCGCGCGGAGCCTGGCGGACACGCTGCAGACCGTCGCCGACGGCGTGGTCACGGGCCTCGGCTACGAGCTGGCGTGTGTCAACCTCGTACGCCCCGACGGCGACCTCGTGGTCGCCGCGCTGGCCGGCAACTCCGCCGCCGAAGCGCTGATCACCGGCCGGGTCGGCTCCCGCACCTCCTGGGACCGCCGGCTGAACATGGGCGAGGCCTGGGGCGACCTGCGTTTCATACCGCACACCGAGGGCTGGGTCCTCGACGACGACGACGTACCGCAGTGGTACACCGACGGCCCCGCGCCCCGCTTCGAGGACGAGTGGCACCCCTCCGACCGCCTCTTCGCACCGATGTACACCCCCGGCGTCGGCGGCAACACGGGCGAACTGATCGGCGTCCTGTCCGTGGACCGGCCGCGCAACGGGCGACAGCCCGGCGCCTGGGGCCGTGAGGCCCTGCAGATGTACGCCTTCCAGGCCGCCATCGCGATCAGCAACGCGCGGCTGCGGGCCAACATGCAGCGCGCCCTGGTCCGCCTGGAGCGCGAACAGCAGGCCCTGCGCGCCAGCGAGGAGAGCTTCCGCCAGGCCTTCGAGTACGCGCCCTCCGGCATGGCCATCGCCGAGATGGGCGGCGACCAGCACGGCCGCATCCTGCGCACCAACGACGCCCTGTGCCGTCTGCTCGGCCGCCCCGCCTCCGCGATGCGCCGCTACTCCTTCTCCGACCTCGTGCACCCCGAGGACATCGGCACCCTGCTGCGCACCTCGGCCGAGGGCGGCCGCGCGGAGCTCAGGCTCGGGCGCCGCGACGGCACCTACGTCTGGGTCTCGCTGCGCAACTCCGTCGTCGCGGACGCCGCCGACGGCCCGCGCTTCCTGCTCACGCACGTCGAGGACATAGAGGAGCGCAAGCGGCGCGAGCTGCAGCTCGCCCACCGCGCCTCGCACGACTCGCTCACCGGCCTGCCGAACTCGGCGGAGCTGCGCTCCCGCCTCGGCTCCCGGCTGTGCCAGCGCCCACAGGCCCTCCAGCCCGGCGCGGTCGAGTCGCTGGACGCCGCCTACGGGCACGGGCCGTACGCGGAGCAGGCGGCCGAGCACGGCGGCTTCGACGGACACGCCGCGGCGCACGGCTTCGACTTCGGACCGGGCGCGGCGGCGTACGACGCCTTCGACCACCACGTGCACACGATCGCGCCCGAGGACGAGACGGACGACGGCGCCAAGGGGCTCGCGGTGCTCTTCTGCGACCTCGACGGCTTCAAGTCGATCAACGACCGGTTCGGGCACAACGCGGGCGACGCCGTGCTCATCGAGGTCGCCCGGCGCCTGACCAACGGCGTCCGCGACGGCGACACGGTCGCCCGGCTCGGCGGTGACGAGTTCGTGGTGCTCGCCGACGGTCTCGGCCGGGCGGACGCGGCGGACCTCGCCGTACGGCTGCGGAACGCGATCATTCCGCCGATCCGGGTCGACGGCCGGGCGGTCCGGGTGGGCGCCAGCTTCGGCATCGGATGGGCACACTGCGGCATGACGGCGGACGAGGTCTTGAAATCCGCTGACGAACGGATGTACGTCGAGAAACGTTCTCGTCCCAAACAGCATCGGCGTGCCGGATAAGTCACAGGTCAGTGGGTTGATGCGGTGAAGGCCACCCGTTTGGCCCCCTGGGAGCGGGTAGGCTCGCCATTCACGTGCTTCATTTCGTGTACCGCATCTGTACCGCACCTGTTGAGGAGTACCTAGGGATGACGCCCGGCAACAACGGCGCGAGCACGCCCGAGGACGACGACCCGTTCGGCTACCTGTACGCCGACGGTCAGGCCAACGGCGCCACCCCGCCCAGCGGAGGTGGCGGCTACGGCTACCCGGGCTCGGTCAACCGGGTGCGAGCGGTCGGTGAACGCCAGTACGGACAGCAGCAGCCCAACTACGGTCAGCAGCAGCAGCCCGGCCACGGTCAGCAGCAGGCCGCCGCCCCCACCGCGCCCTACGGCCAGGTCCCGCAGCAGGGGCCCTACGGCCAGCCCGGCCAGCAGCAGCAGCCCGGCTACGGCCAGCCGAACGCGCACTACGCGGCACCCGAGACGGTGCCCGGCGGTGCGCCCACCTCCCGGCAGTCGTCGGCCGGCGGTGGCGGCCGCGGTCGCGGCCCGAACACCAAGGGCCTGCTGATCGGCGCGATCGCCGTGGTCGCGGCCGTCGTCATCGGCATCGGCATCGCGATGATGGGCGGCGACTCGAACGACGACAAGACCGGTGACCAGGCGGGCTCGTCCCCCACGGCCGCCCAGAGCTCGGAGCCGAGCCCCTCGAACAGCAACAGCGCCGCCGCCGAGGAGAACCTCCCGACGATCGACGCGAAGGCCCTGCGGCTGGACGGCGGAACCGCCACCGCGTCGGACGTCGAGGGCGCCAAGGCGGACGGCGGCGTCTACGTGACCGGCTTCAACCAGGCCGGCGCCTCCGTCACCTGGACCGTCAACGGCATCCCCAAGTCCGGCAAGTACAGCGTGTACGTCGGCTACAGCGTCCCCGGCAAGGACGGCACCGCCACCCTCACGGTCAACGGCACGGCTTCGAAGACGCCTGTCGGCCTGAAGAACTGGGCGGGCGGCGCCGCGGGCGACTACGCGAAGGGCTGGACGAAGACCTACAACTGGATCCAGCTCGACAAGGGCACGAACACCATCAAGCTCTCGTGCGAGCAGGGCAACCAGTGCGACGCCCTCATCGACCAGATGTGGCTGGTCAACGGCTGGGTCAAGTCCGGCGGCTGAGCTCCCGGGGGCGTGCCGGCCCTGGCGGGCGTCGGAGGCCCCGGCCTCCGACGGCACCCGGGGTGACGCCGGGAACGCCGGTCCGTCTCAGGCCGCGCTGATCTCCCCGGTCAGTGACACCCGTTCCACCAGTTCCTCGTAGGCCGCCCGGTCGAACTCGCCCGCCACCGGCGCCAGTACTGTCGCCGTGGACAGGGCGACGGCCCGGGCCAGGCGCTCCGGCCACGGCAGATGTTCCACCAGGCCCGACAGCAGGCCCGCGACCGCCGAGTCGCCCGCGCCGGTCGGATTGCCGTGCACGCGGTGGGGCGGGGCGGCCCGCCAGAGGCCCTCCGCCGTGTGGGCGAGCAGCCCCTGCGGACCCAGTGAGGCCACCACGGCGTGCGCGCCGCGCCTGCGGGCGTCCCGGGCGGCCTGCAACGGCTCGTGGGAGCCGGTGAGTTCGGCCAGTTCGTCGGCGTTCGGCTTGACGATGTCGGGGCGGGCGGCGACCCCCCGGCGCAGTGGTTCGCCGCTGGTGTCGAGGAGGACCGGGACGGCCGCCGCGCGGGCCGCGCGGATCAGCCCCGCGTACGCGCCCACCGGCACCCCCGGCGGCAGGCTGCCGCACAGGGCCACCGCCGAGGCGGAGCCCAGCAGATGGTCGTACGTCTCCTGGAAGGCCGCCCACTCGGCCGGGGTTATCTCCGGACCGGGCTCGTTGAGCTGGGTGGTGTCGCCCGTCGCCGTGTCGACCACGGCGATCGTGCGGCGCGTCGAGCCGGACACCGGGACCAGCGCGTCCACCAGGCCGGGTCCGGCGGCGAGTTGATCCCTGAGGGCACGTCCGGTGGCACCGCCCGTGAAGCCCGTGACCGTCACCCGGTGGCCGAGGGCGGCGAGCACCCGGGCCACGTTCAGCCCCTTGCCGCCGGGGCGTTCGGTCACCTCGGTCACCCGGTGCGAGGCGTGCGGCCGCAGGGCCCGCACGCGGTAGGTGATGTCGACAGCGGTGTTCAGTGTGACCGTGAGGATCACCTGGGCCGACCTCCCCCGATGCGCTTGCCGACAGTTCCGGAGGCACGATCATGCCAAACGCGACGGCGGTCGGCCCAGTCCCCCGGGCCGACCGCCGCACGGCAACAAACGGATGAATCAGCCCAGTTGGGGATCGACCACCCAATCGCCCTTGCGCATCACGCCTTTGAGCGCGAACTCCGCGTCGAGAACCACCAGGTCGGCGTCCTTGCCCGGCTCCAGCGAGCCCACCCTGTCGTACGCGCCCAGCAGCTTGGCCGGGTTGGCGGACAGGGCCGCGACGACGTCCTCGACCGGCAGCCGGTCGACCGTGACCGCCCGCTGGAAGGCGCGGTCCAGGGTGAGCGTCGAGCCCGCGATCGAGCCGCCCTCCACCAGCCGCGCGACACCCTCGCTGACCTCGACCTCCAGCGGACCGAGCAGATAGCGGCCGTCGCCGAAGCCCGCCGCGTCCATGGCGTCCGTGATGAACGCCACCCGGTCCGCGCCCGCGTGATGGAACGCCAACTGGAGGGCGGCCGGGTGGAGATGGGTGCCGTCGTTGATCAGCTCGACGGTGATCCGCTCGTCCTCCAGGAGGGCCGTGATCGGCCCCGGCGTGCGGTGGCCGAGCGGGGGCATCGCGTTGAACAGGTGCGTGGCCACGGTCGCGCCCGCGTCGATGGCCTCCACCGTCTGCTCGTACGTCGCGTCCGTGTGCCCGATCGCCGCGATCACCCCGTGCTCGGCCAGCAGGCGCACGGAGTCGAGGCCGCCCGGCAGTTCGGTGGCGAGGGTGACCATCCTGGCCCGGCCCCGCGCGGCGTCGATCAGCTTGCGGACCTCGGCCGGGTCCGGGTCGCGCAGCAACTCCTCGGAGTGGGCGCCCTTGCGGCACGGCGAGATGAACGGGCCCTCGAAGTGGATGCCCGCGATGTCGCCCTGCTCGGCCAGCTCGGAGAGCAGCCCGGCGCGCTGCGCCAGGCCGTCCATGTCACCGGTCACGGTCGAGGCGACGACCGTGGTGGTGCCGTGCAGCCGGTGCGTGTGCACGCCCCGCAGGACCTCCTCGACGGTGCCGGAGGTGAAGGAGGCGCCGCCGCCGCCGTGGTTGTGCAGGTCGACGAAACCGGGGACGAGCCAGTGGCCCGAGAGATCGGTGGCCGGGCTGTCCTCGGCCGCGCTCCCGGCGATGCGCGTGCCGTCGACGATCACGCGTCCGCCGTCCACGACTCCGGTGGGCAGGACCACCCGGGCGCCGGAGAGAACCTTGCTAGGGGCCATCAGGTGGTTACCTCCGAGCGGTCGGTGATGTCGGTGTCGAGCAGGTCCCACGCCAGCAGGCCCGCGCCCAGGCAGCCGGCCGTGTCCCCGAGGGCCGCCGGGACGACGGAGGGCAGCTTCTGGAAGGTGACGCGTCGCTCCACGGCGGCCCGCAGTGGTGTGAACAGGGTTTCCCCGGACTCGGCGAGACCGCCACCGATGATCAGGGTGCGCGGGTCCAACAGGGTGAGCGCGGTGACGAGACCGTCGGCGAGCGCGTCGACGGCGTCCTGCCAGACCCGCACGGCCCGCGGGTCGCCCGACTCCACGGCCTTCGCGCAGTCCGCCGCGTCGGCGTCGGGAGATCCGGAGGCCTCGGCCCAGGCCTGGCTGACGGCCGCCGCGGACGCGTACCGCTCCAGACAGCCGTGCTGTCCGCACGGGCACGCGGTGCCCCGGGGGCGTACGACGATGTGGCCGATCTCGCCGGCGAAGCCGTGCGCGCCCGCCTCGACCGCGCCGTTGATGCCGATGGCGCCCGCGATGCCGGTGCCGAGGGGGACGAACAGGAAGCGGTCGGCCCCCTGCCCCGCGCCGATCCGGCCCTCCGCGAGACCGCCGGTGCGCACGTCGTGTCCGAGGGCCACCGGCACCCCGCCCAGCCGCTCGCCGAGCAGCCGGCGCATCGGCACGTCGCGCCAGCCGAGGTTGGCCGAGTAGAGGGCGGTACCGCTGTCGGCGTCGACGATGCCGGGGACGGCGACCCCGGCGGCCGCGGCGGAGACGCCGAACCGCCGCTCGCCGTCGGCGCGCAGTTCGGCCGCGAAGTCGAGGATCGCGTCGACCACGGCGTCCGGGCCGCGTTCCCGGCCGGTGGCGCGGCGGGCCTGGTGGAGCAGCTCGCCCGCCGGCCCGACGAGGGCGGCCTTCATCCCGGTGCCGCCCACATCGAGGGCGATGACATGTCTCACGGGGACAGTCTCGCCCCTTACCCCAGGAGAGGTCTAGTCCACTCACGTGGTGTAGACCTTGTATCCGCATTCCGAGACGGATGCAATGGACGCAGAAGCAAAGACGGCAAGCCGGCGCAGGGGTGGGAGACAACAGCGTGCAGCGACGTAGGACAGGACTGGTCGCGGTGATGTCCGCACTGGGCATGACAGCCACCCTCGCGGGCTGCGGCAGCTCGGACGGGTCCGGAGACGTGACCCTCGAACTCGTGGCCGCCGACTACGGCGACTCCAAGGCCAACAGCTCCCAGAAGTACTGGGACACGCTGGTCGAGGGATACGAGTCCGCCCACCCGGGTGTGCGCGTCGAGGTCAGCGTGTTCCCCTGGACCGACGTCGACCGGAAGGTCGGCGAGAGGGTGGCGGCGGGCCAGGCGCCCGACATGGCGCAGATCGGCGCGTACGCCGACTATGCCGCCAAGGGTGAGCTCTACAGCGCCGATCAGGTGCTTTCCATTCCGGTCCAGGCCGACTTCGTCTCCCAGCTCACCGAGGCGGGGCAGATGAACCGGGTGCAGTACGGCATGCCCTTCGCGGCCTCCACGCGGCTGCTGTTCTACAACAAGAAGCTCTTCGCGGACGCCGGTCTCACCCCGCCGCAGAGCTGGAGCGAGCTCGCGGCCGACGCCGCGGCGCTCAAGGCGCGGGGCGTGAAGTTCCCCTACGCCCTTCCGCTGGGCCCGGAGGAGGCGCAGGCCGAGACCATGCAGTGGCTGCTCAGCGGCGGCGACAGCTACACCGACGACGTCGGCACGTACCACCTCGACTCGACGGAGAACGTCGACACCCTCACCTGGCTCAAGAACGAACTGGTCGGTAAGGGGCTCACCGGACCCGTCGCACCTGCCAAGCTCAACCGCGCGGACGCTTTCGCGGCGTTCGCCCGGGGCGAGGTCGGGATGCTCAACGGGCACCCCACGCTGATGAAGGCGGCCGCCGACAAGGGCGTGAAGTTCGGCATGGTGCCGATGCCGGGCGTCGACGGCAGGGCCAAGGCGACGATGGGTGTCGCCGACTGGATGATGGCGTTCAAGCACAACGGCCACCGGGAGCAGATCGGCTCGTTCCTGGACTACGTGTACAGCCAGAAGAACGTGCTCGCCTTCTCCCACGAGTACGACCTGCTGCCCGTGACGACGTCCGCGTCCCAGGCGATGAGCGCCGACCCGCACGACAAGGATCTGGTGCCGTTCCTCGACGAGCTGCCCACGTCCCAGCTCTACCCGGTCGGCAAGACCTCCTGGGCGTCCGTGAGCGCGGACATCAAGCAGGACATCGGCAAGGCGGTCGCTCCGGAGGGCAGCCCGGCCGGGGTCCTCGGCGCGCTCCAGCGGACGGCGACCATCAGGGAGAGCACGGACTAGGACCGCGGCACCGGTGGACCGGCGCGGGTGTCGGTGGCCGGGGTTACGGTGCTTCCCATGACGTCCATGGAGGAGCTCGGGGCGCGGGAGCGGGCGGTTCTCGCGATGGAGCGGCGGGGTTTCGCCGGGCCGGGGGCGAAGGAGCGGGCGATAAGGGAGCAGCTCGGGCTGGCGCCGGTGCGCTACTACCAGCTTCTCAACGCCCTGCTCGACGATCCGCGGGCGCTGGCCCACGATCCGGTCACGGTGAACCGGCTCCGCCGGGTCCGGGAGTCCCGCCGCGACGACCGCTGACCCGGGGTTCTCGCCCCCGCCGCCCCTACCCATCCCGTATCGGGGCTCCCGCCCCCGGACCCCCGCCAGGGGCGCTGCGCCCCCTGGACCCCCGCTTCGCCCGAAGGGCTCGTCCTCAAACGCCGGACGGGCTGATGACGCGGGCGTGGGCCGCAGATTTTCAGCCCGTCCGGCGTTCGAGGACAAGGCCCTAGGGGCGGCGGGGGCGAACGAAGCGTGGGAGGGTTCGGGGCGGCGCCGATAGGGTCGGCGTATGGGCAGTCATGCGGAATCCCCGGAACACCCCGAGACCACGGACACCGTCCCGACACCGGCGACCGCCGCGGGACAGGACGGCCTGCGAGCCATCCTCGCGCGCCCCGCCCGGACGGTGATCGCACTCGACTTCGACGGAACCCTCGCCCCCATCGTCCCCGACCCCGAACAGGCCCGCGCCCACCCCGCCGCGGTCCCCGTCCTCGCGGCCCTCGCCCCGAAGGTCGCCTCCGTCGCCGTCGTCACCGGCCGACCCGCCGGCGTCGCGGTGCGCCACGGCGGCTTCGCGGGCGTCCCGGGCCTCGACCACCTCGTCGTCCTCGGCCACTACGGTGCCGAACGCTGGGACGCCCGCACGGGCACCGTCAGCGCCCCCGCCCCCCACCCCGGCGTGGCAGCCGTCCGCGCCGAGCTGCCGGGAGTCCTCGACCGGGTCGGCGCCTGGCAGGGCACGTGGATCGAGGAGAAGGGCCGCGCGCTCGCCGTCCACACGCGCCGTGCCACGGACCCGCAGGCCGCCTTCGAGTCGCTGCGCGAACCCCTCGCCGATCTCGCCACCCGGCACGGCCTGATCGTCGAACCGGGCCGGATGGTCCTGGAACTGCGCCCGCCGGGCATGGACAAGGGCGTCGCCCTCCTGGAGTACGTCCGCGAGGTCGGCGCCGAAGCGGTCCTCTACGCGGGCGACGACCTCGGCGACCTCCCCGCCTTCGCCGCCGTCGACAAACTCCGCTCGGACGGCGTCCCGGGCCTGCTGGTGTGCAGCGGCAGCTCGGAGGTCGCGGAACTCGCCGACCGCGCCGACCTGGTGGTGGACGGCCCCGCCGGGGTCGTCCACCTGCTGAGGTCCCTGGCCGACCGCTTGGACCGGTAGCCCCGGCCCGCCGCGGCGGACGGCGCCCTCACTCCTCCAGCGCGCGCAACTGCTCCAGGAACCACTGCGCCGGAGGCAGGGCCGTCGCCGCCGCGGCGAGCCGCTTCGTACGCTCGGCCCGCTCACCGGCCGGCAGGGACAGGGCCTCGTGCAGCGCCCGCGCGGTGCCGACCACGTCGTACGGGTTCACCACGACCGCGTCCTCGCCCAGCTCCTCGTACGCCCCGGCCTCCCGGGACAGCACCAGCACGCACCCCTCGTCGGAGACGACGGGCACCTCCTTGGCGACGAGGTTCATGCCGTCCCGGATGGGGTTGACGAGGGCGACGTCGGCGAGCCGGTAGGCGGCCAGCGAGCGGGCGAAGTCGTCCTTGACGTGGAGCACCACCGGGGTCCAACCCGGCGTCCCGTACTCGGAGTTGATCTCGTCCGCCAGGGTCTGCACGGCGGCCGTGTAGTCCCGGTAGACCGCCAGGTCCTGGCGGGAGGGGTAGGCGAAGGCCACGTGGACCACCCGCTCGCGCCACTCCGGCCGGTCCTCCAGGAGCTGCCGGTACGCCAGCAGGCCCCGCACGATGTTCTTCGACAGCTCGGTGCGGTCGACGCGCACGATCGCCCTGCGGGCGCGGCCGTCGGGGCCCTCACCGATCTGCTCGCGCAGCGCGTCCATCCGCTCGGCGACGTCCGCCTCGTGGGAGCGCCCGCGCAGGAAGTCCGCGTCCGCGCCGAGCCCGTGCACCCCGACCCGGGTGTCGCCGAGCCCGCCGACGAGCGCCTCGCAGCAGGCGGTGAACGCGTTCGCCCAGCGGTGCGTCAGGAAGCCCAGCCGGTCCGCGCCGAGCATGCCGCGCAGTACCTGCTCCGCGATGTCGTCGGGCAGCATCCGGAAGTAGTCGACCGGGGCCCACGGAGTGTGCGAGAAGTGACCGATGCGCAGGTCGGGGCGGAGTTCCCGGAGCATGCCGGGGACCAGGGTCAGGTGGTAGTCCTGCACGATCACCACGGCGCCCTCGGCCGCCTCGTCCGCCAGGGCGCGCGCGAACGCGTGGTTGTAGGCCTCGTACGACGCCCACTGGCGCCGGAACTCCTGGTCGAACACCGGCTCCAGCGGCGTCTGGTACAGCATGTGGTGGACGAACCACAGCACGGAGTTCGCGATGCCGTTGTAGGCGTCCGCGTGCACCGCGGCGTCGATGTCCAGCATCCGCACGCCGACCTCGCCGACCCCGCGCCGGACCGCCTCGCGGTCCCCCTCGCCGAGCGCCGAGCACACCCACAGGGCGCCTGCGTCCGGGCCGATCGCGGAGAGGCCGGAGACCAGCCCGCCCCCGCCGCGCCGGGCCTGGAGCGAGCCGTCCTCGCGCACCTCGTAGGAGACCGGGCCGCGGTTGGACGCGACGAGGATCCGGTGGGTGCCATGCGTTGAAGCCGTTGAAGCCATGCCTCGAAACCTAGCCCGGCACCGAAACGCTCAAACGTTCCCGTCGGCCGTATGCGACGAAGGACACGAACCGCGGGGCGGTGGCGCCGGTCGTGCCGTCCACCACCCCCTCACCAGGGACGCGGTTCACGCCGCCCGGCGTGCGACGTACTCGGAGATTTCGGCCATCGGGGGGCGTTCCTCCGTGTCCACCGAGTACGTACGCGGCTCGAAACCGTCCTCGCCCCGCTCGAACTGGGTGAGGGAGGGCCGGACGAGATGACCGCGGGCCAGCCGGAGCTGCGCCGTGCGGTAGATCGCGGCGGACATCCGGCCCAGCGCCTGCCCGTCCTGGTGGCGGTGCTTGCGCTCGCCCACGTCGACCTGGGCGAGCGCGTCGAGACCCACCAGGTGCAGGGCGTCGACGAGCATGCCCAGTTCGACGCCGTATCCGACGGGGAAGGGCAGCTGTTCAAGCAGCGAGCGGCGGGCCGCGTACTCACCGCCGAGCGGCTGGACGAAGCCGGCCAGTTGGGGCCAGTGCATGTTCAGCAGTGGGCGGGCCATGAGTTCCGTGACGCGACCGCCCTGCCCGGCGGCGCCGGCCAGCGGACGGTCGTACATCCCCTTGACGAGGTCCACGCCCGGCTCGGTGAGCAGCGGGCCCACGATCCCGGAGACGAACTCCGACGAGAACTCCCTCAGGTCCGCGTCGATGAAACAGACGATGTCCCCGCTCGTCACCAGGAGCGACCGCCACAGGACCTCGCCCTTGCCGGGCACGGCCGGGATGCGGGGCAGGATCTCGTCCCGGTGCACGACACGCGCGCCCGCCGCGGCGGCCACCTCCGAGGTGCGGTCGGTCGAACCCGAGTCGACGACGACGATCTCGTCGACGAGGGGCACCTGCCGCATCAGGTCGTGGCGGATGACGGCGACGATCTCGCCGACCGTCTCCTCCTCGTTCAGCGCGGGCAGCACGACGCTCACCGTGGAGCCCGAGGCGCGCTTGGCGGACATGATTCTGTGGAGCGGGCGATCGGCCACGGACCAGGAGCGTGTGTTCAGCCAGCGCTCGACTTCCTTCAGCACAGTCTGCGGCTCCTCACTGTCTGATCACCCGGTGTCTCACGGTGTGATCCATCTCGCGGTTCGGACGACTATCTCAACTGTCCTGGCCTTCGGTTACAGTCTTGAACAACGCGGATGACCATCGCATGTCGTAGATCATCCCGAACTGAAGACCAACAACCGAATACCGCTCATCCAGAGGGGCAGAGGGATACGGCCCGATGAAGCCCCGGCAACCCTCCAGCCGGTCCTGTACCGATCATTGCCGATCGCGTCGCGGGGCTCCCGGCTCGGGAAGGTGCCAAATCCGTCTCACGGCGAAGTGCGTCGTGAGGAAGATGAGGAGAAAGGGCCTCGCCTCCATGGCTGCGCAGACTGTTGCAAGCACTCCGGACACCGCGACCTCCGCGAACCCGTCGGCTTCCACCACCTCCACCGGCACCGTCGATCTGGGCCCCGCCGCGGCGCTCTCCTGCCGCGAGTGCGGCCACCGGGTGCCGCTCGGTCCGGTCTTCGCCTGCGAGGAGTGTTTCGGACCGCTCGAGATCGCTTACGACTTCTCGGCCTACGACACCGAAGAACTCCGGGCGCGCATCGAGGCGGGCCCCGCGAACATCTGGCGTTACGCGCCGCTGCTCCCCGTCCCGGCCGACGTCGCCGACAAGCCGAACATCAACCCCGGCTGGACCAGGCTGGTCAAGGCCGACAACCTTGCCCGCGAGCTGGGCGTCGACCCCGGCCGGCTCTTCGTCAAGGACGACTCCGGCAACCCGACGCACTCCTTCAAGGACCGCGTCGTCGCCCAGGCCATCGAGGCCGCCCGCGCCTTCGGCTTCACCACCCTCTCCTGCTCCTCGACCGGCAACCTCGCCGGCGCGGTGGGCGCGGCCGCGGCCCGTGCCGGCTTCCGCTCCTGCGTGTTCATCCCGCACGACCTGGAGCAGGGCAAGGTCGTCATGGCCGCGGTCTACGGCGGCGAGCTCGTCGGCATCGAGGGCAACTACGACGACGTGAACCGCTTCTGCTCCGAGCTGATCGGCGACCCGGCCGGTGAGGGCTGGGGCTTCGTCAACGTCAACCTGCGGCCGTACTACGCGGAGGGGTCCAAGACCCTCGCGTACGAGATCTGCGAGCAGCTCGGCTGGCAGCTGCCCGACCAGCTCGTCGTGCCGATCGCCTCCGGGTCCCAGCTGACCAAGGTCGACAAGGGGCTCCAGGAGCTGATCAAGCTCGGCCTCGTCGAGGACAAGCCCTACAAGATCTTCGGCGCGCAGGCCGAGGGCTGTTCGCCGGTGTCCGTCGCCTACAAGGCCGGCCACGACGTCGTCCGGCCGCAGAAGCCGAACACCATTGCCAAGTCGCTCGCCATCGGCAACCCCGCCGACGGCCCGTACGTGCTGGACATCGCGCGGCGGACGGGCGGGGCCGTGGAGGACGTGAACGACGAGCAGGTGGTCGACGCGATCAAGCTGCTGGCGCGCACCGAGGGGATCTTCGCCGAGACCGCCGGCGGTGTGACGGTGGGGGTGGCCAGGAAGCTGATCGAGAACGGGCTGCTCGACCCGACGCTCACCACGGTCGTGCTGAACACCGGTGACGGCCTCAAGACGCTGGACGCGGTGGCCGGCACGGGACTGACCGCGACCATCCGCCCCAGCCTGGACTCCTTCCGCGAGGCCGGCCTCGCGTAGCCGCCCGGCCGGGGAGGATCCTCCCCGGCCACGGGCCCGCGGGGGCTGGTCGCGCAGTTCCACGCGCCCCTGCCGGGGCGCTCTCCGCCGTACGCCACCATCCGACCGGGAGGTCACCGCATGAGCGTCAACGTCCGCATCCCCACCATCCTGCGCACCTACACCGGTGGCCGGTCCGAGGTGACCGCCGAGGGAGGGACCCTCGGCGAGGTGATCTCCGACCTCGAGAAGAACCACACGGGCATCGCCGCGCGCGTCCTCGACGACGAGGGCAAGCTGCGCCGGTTCGTCAACGTGTACGTCAACGACGACGACGTCCGCTTCGAGCAGGGCCTGGAGACGGCGACGCCGGACGGCGCGGGCGTCTCGATCATCCCGGCCGTCGCCGGAGGCTGACGGGCGGTTACCCACGGTGAAATCATTACCGTGGGTAATGCCAATCACTGAGAGTTCATCGAATTGCCCCCTCCGTGAGAGAAGCGGAGGGGGCAATTCTGCATGGTTGAGCGGGGTACAGTTGGGGAACCCGCCGCCTTATCCATGCCGGATGCATATGAGTGCGCGTCGGCCTGCGATAAGAAGTGGCCAAAGTGCCCGGCGCTTTTGAGCCTTATGTGGCCTTTATGGGGCCCGAGTTGCCCTAAATCTTCGCGAATTCTCCCTATATTCCCGATCGGGCCTGCCCAGAATTCTCGTCCGATTGACCTGTTGCAGACGGCAGTTGGGCAGATACATTCAGCCGCGGTCGACGCGTTCCGGCGCACACCCCCAATCCGTTGGGGGGTGGAGGTCTGACCCGGGCCCGCGAAGTGCGGTCCTGTGCAAGGGCCAGTAATAGGGGAGTTAGGCATGGCTCAGGGCACCGTCAAGTGGTTCAACGCGGAGAAGGGGTACGGCTTCATCGCGGTCGACGGTGGTGCGGATGTTTTCGTCCACTACAGCGCGATTCAGATGGACGGCTACCGCACCCTGGAAGAGGGTCAGCGGGTCGATTTCGAGATCTCGCAGGGCCAGAAGGGGCCGCAGGCGGACATGGTCCGGCTCGCGACCGGCTGAAGCACGCGCCGACTGACTGTTCGACGTGACGAAGGGCTCGTATCCCTCTGGGGTGCGAGCCCTTCGGTCTGCCCGGGGCGTCCGCGTGACCCTTCGGGACGTCCGCGCCACCCCCTCGGGAGGGCGGTCGTGCCGCCCCTGTCCACCTGGGGATCCTCCGGAGTCGCTTGCACTCGGCAGGGGCGAGTGCTAATCATTGCGTTAGCACTCTGAAGGTGAGAGTGATAACGAAGGACCGGGTCGGTGAGGCCCGCAGGCCAGGTGGTGCAAGGAACCACGGGGCAGGCAGGCCGTCCGTCGCGGGCGCCAGCGCGGTCCGGAGCAATCCACCCCAGTCCGGGAGGACCACTTCACATGGCCAAGATCATCGCGTTCGACGAGGAGGCACGGCGCGGTCTCGAGCGCGGGATGAACCAGCTCGCCGACGCCGTCAAGGTCACCCTTGGCCCCAAGGGCCGCAACGTCGTCCTCGAGAAGAAGTGGGGCGCCCCCACGATCACCAACGATGGTGTTTCCATCGCCAAGGAGATCGAGCTCGAGGACCCGTACGAGAAGATCGGCGCCGAGCTGGTCAAGGAAGTCGCCAAGAAGACGGACGACGTCGCCGGCGACGGAACGACCACCGCGACCGTGCTCGCCCAGGCGCTGGTCCGCGAGGGCCTTCGCAACGTGGCCGCCGGCGCCAACCCGATGGCCCTCAAGCGCGGTATCGAGAAGGCCGTCGAGGCCGTCTCCGGTGCCCTGCTGGAGCAGGCCAAGGATGTCGAGACCAAGGAGCAGATCGCTTCCACGGCCTCCATCTCCGCCGCCGACACCCAGATCGGCGAGCTCATCGCCGAGGCGATGGACAAGGTCGGCAAGGAAGGCGTCATCACCGTCGAGGAGTCCCAGACCTTCGGTCTGGAGCTCGAGCTCACCGAGGGTATGCGCTTCGACAAGGGCTACATCTCGGCGTACTTCGCCACCGACATGGAGCGGATGGAGGCGTCGCTCGACGACCCGTACATCCTCATCGCCAACTCCAAGATCGGCAACGTCAAGGACCTGCTCCCGCTCCTGGAGAAGGTCATGCAGTCGGGCAAGCCGCTGCTGATCATCGCCGAGGACGTCGAGGGCGAGGCCCTGTCGACCCTGGTCGTCAACAAGATCCGTGGCACCTTCAAGTCCGTCGCCGTCAAGGCCCCGGGCTTCGGTGACCGCCGCAAGGCCATGCTCGGCGACATCGCCATCCTCACGGGCGGCGAGGTCATCTCCGAGGAGGTCGGCCTCAAGCTGGAGAACGCGGGTCTGGACCTGCTGGGCCGTGCCCGCAAGGTCGTCATCACCAAGGACGAGACCACGATCGTCGACGGCGCCGGCTCGGCCGACCAGGTCGCCGGTCGCGTGAACCAGATCCGTGCCGAGATCGAGAACTCGGACTCGGACTACGACCGCGAGAAGCTCCAGGAGCGCCTGGCGAAGCTGGCCGGCGGCGTGGCCGTCATCAAGGCCGGTGCCGCCACCGAGGTCGAGCTCAAGGAGCGCAAGCACCGCATCGAGGACGCCGTTCGCAACGCGAAGGCGGCCGTCGAGGAGGGCATCGTCGCCGGTGGTGGCGTGGCCCTGCTCCAGGCTTCCTCGGTCTTCGAGAAGCTCGAGCTCACCGGCGACGAGGCGACCGGCGCCAACGCCGTGAAGCTCGCGCTGGAGGCCCCGCTCAAGCAGATCGCCGTCAACGGTGGTCTCGAGGGTGGCGTCATCGTCGAGAAGGTGCGCAACCTGCCCGTCGGCCACGGCCTCAACGCCGCGACCGGTGAGTACGTCGACATGATCGCGGAAGGCATCATCGACCCGGCGAAGGTCACGCGCTCTGCCCTGCAGAACGCCGCCTCCATCGCCGCGCTGTTCCTGACCACCGAGGCCGTCATCGCCGACAAGCCGGAGAAGGCCGCCGCGGCCGCTCCGGGCGGCATGCCGGGCGGTGACATGGACTTCTGATCCGCCTCCGGCTGATCACTGTCCTGACGTTCCGAGGGCGGTACCCCTTCTCCCAGGGGGTGCCGCCCTCGGGCGTGTCCGGGGTCACACAAGGACTCGGAGAGCGCCGGAATGCCGCGCCGGACCCGGCGGTTGTAGGGACGGGCGTTGATGCGCATGCACATACCGAGTGGAATGCCCGTCAGTCGTCCGCCCGATGACCGACCGACCTCTCCGAGGAGTCCCGTACGTGACTGCCAACGCCGCCTCCCGTGCCGCCGAGATCCTGTCCCGCCCCGTCGCCCTGAACGGCCTGACCGTCCCGAACCGGATCGTGATGGCGCCGATGACCCGGCAGTTCTCGCCGGGCGGTGTTCCGGGCGAGGACGTCGTCGGGTACTACGCGCGCCGTGCCGCCGCGGGCGTCGGCCTCATCGTCACCGAGGGCACCTACGTCGGTCACGAGTCGGCCGGGCAGAGCGACCGGGTCCCGCGCTTCCACGGCGAGGAGCAGCTCGCGGGCTGGACGAAGGTCGCGGACGCGGTGCACGCGGCGGGCGGCACGATCGTGCCCCAGCTGTGGCACATCGGCATGGTGCGTGAGGCGGGCCAGCCGCCGTTCGCCGACGCCCCGCCGGTAGGCCCGTCCGGTCTGACCAACGAGGGCGCCGAGGTCACCGGCAGGGCCATGACCCAGCAGGACCTGGACGACGTCATCGAGGCGTTCGCGAAGGCGGCCGCCGACGCCGAGCGCATCGGCTTCGACGGCGTCGAGCTGCACGGTGCCCACGGCTATCTGCTCGACCAGTTCCTGTGGTCGGGCACCAACCGCCGCACCGACGCGTACGGCGGCGACCCCGTGGCCCGGGCCAGGTTCTCGGCGGAGATCGCGGCCGCGGTCCGCTCCGCGGTCTCGCCGGAGTTCCCGGTCATCTTCCGCTACTCGCAGTGGAAGCAGCAGGCGTACGACGCCCGGCTCGCCGAGACCCCGGAGGAGCTGGAGGCGATCCTGACCCCGCTGGCCGAGGCCGGCGTGGACGTCTTCCACGCCTCCACCCGCCGCTACTGGCTCCCCGAGTTCGACGGCTCCGACCTCAACCTGGCGGGCTGGTCGAAGAAGCTGACGGGCAAGCCGGTCATCAGCGTCGGCTCGGTCGGCCTGGACGGCGAGTTCCTTAAGGCCTTCCAGGGCGAGGGCTCCTCCGTGCGGGGCATCGACGACCTCCTCGACCGTCTGGAGCGCGACGAGTTCGATCTCGTCGCCGTGGGCCGCGCGCTGCTCCAGGACCCCGAGTGGGCGCAGAAGGTGCTCGCCGGCCGCTTCGACGAGCTGAAGGCGTACGACCCGGCGGCGCTGCGGACGCTCAGCTGACCCCGTTCCCCTGGCCGGGCCGGGACCCCGGCGCGCTGGTGCCCGCCCAGGGGCGCGCTCCCCGGTGCCGCGTCGGCGCGGTGAGCGGCGGGTCACGGGTGGCACCCCTCGCAAGGGGAGTGCCACCCGTGACGTACCGGGGTGTCCGGTGTACCGCGCGGTGCTACGGGAGGCGCTCGACCTCCTGACCAGCCAGCTTCACGCCGCCGCGGGCCGCGCAACACGCCGCGAAGGGTGGCGGCGACAGGTGTTCGACGGGCCGCTACAGGTTCCCCATCGGTTCGATGTCGACCTTGACCGGGGTGCCCCAGATGCGCAGCACCTCGTAGTCCGTGAACTCGTGGACCAGACGGTAGGCCATCCCCGGCCGGGGGGTGCGGCGCTCCGCGGCGAGATAGCGCTCGGCCTCCTGGCGGTCGCGGCGCGGGGTGCCGCACAGCGCCCAGGCCTGCCCCGTCCACACCTCCGGGAGCCAGCGCTGCTGGGGCTGGGGGCGGTCGGCGCGCACGCCGTACCGGGACATCGTGCGCTCGGGGGACTCGTCGGGGCCGGCGGTGCGGGCGTGCCCGTAGGCGTCGTTGACCTCGGTGCGGCGGGCGGCGCGACGGCGCGTCTCACAGAGCAGACAGAGGTCGGTGGCACCCTCGTCCACCGGGCCGTTCGGGTGCTCGGCGCAGCGGGTCGTGGGCACCGCCGTGGTGACCGTCTCCTCCAGCAGGTCCAGGGCCCGCTTGAGGTCGGCCTTGACCTCGTGCAGCTTCGCGTCGGGGGTGTCGGCGTTCAGCGCGTCGCCGTGCTCGCCGAGGACGCGCAGGGCCCGGCCGAGGGCGGTCAGCTGTGCGTGGTTCATGCGTCCACCCTGCCACGCCGCACCGACAACTCGGTGAGGCCGGTGCGACAGGTGCCGCTCAGCGGGGTGCCGCCGCGAGCGCCGCGCGCAGGTGGCCGTCGCTCTCCTCCAGGAGGCGGGCCGCCGTGGGTCCGTCCACCCCGCCGAGGAGGGCGAGGATGGCGTTCTTCACCTCTCCGTCGGTGGCCGCGAGGGCCTGCTCGATCTCCTCGTCCGAGGCGCCGGTCGCCAGCGCGACGATGCGCCGGGAGCGGGCGCGGAGCTTCTCGTTCGAGGCGCGGACGTCGACCATCAGGTTCCCGTACGTCTTGCCGAGCCGGATCATCGTGATCGTCGAGAACATGTTGAGGACGAGTTTCTGGGCCGTGCCCGCCTTCAGACGGGTGGAGCCCGTCAGCAGCTCCGGGCCGACGACGATCTCGATGCCGTGTTCGGCGGCGGCCGCGAGGGCGCTGTGCGCGTTGCAGGACAGGCCGATGGTCAACGCGCCGCGTGCGCGGGCGTGTTCGACGGCGCCGACGGCGTACGGGGTGCGGCCGGAGGCGGAGATGCCGACCACCGTGTCGTCGGGGGTCAGGGAGAGCGCCTCCAGGTCGGCCGCCGCCAGCTCCCTGGAGTCCTCGGCACCCTCGACCGAGGTGACCATGGCGCCGGGGCCGCCCGCGATGAGGCCCACGACCTCGGACGGGTCGGTGTTGAAGGTGGGCGGGCACTCGGAGGCGTCCAGGATTCCGAGGCGGCCCGCGGTGCCCGCGCCCGCGTAGATCAGCCGGCCGCCGCGGGACATCCGCTCCGCGATGTCGTCGATCGCGGCGGCGATGAGGGGGAGCCGGTCCGCGACGGCCGCCGGCACGGTCGCGTCCTCGGCGTTCATGAGCTGCGCGATCTCCAGCGTGGGCAGCCGGTCGATCTCGGAGAGTTCGGGGCGGAACGCCTCGGTGGTCAGCGTCTCCAGCTCGGCACGCAGATCGCGGTAGTTGGAGGAGGCGTCGGCGGTGGAGGTCATGTGGAGCGGCTCTTTCCGGTGCGGGGTGACAAGGGGGTGCCCTTCGGGGGCGCTGGGCTGTGACTCGTGCGGCTCGGTCGCGTGGGCGGGCCGGGCGGGAACGGTCCGGGGTTCTCGTACGGCCTTCGGTCCTTCCCGGCCTGCGGTGGCGCGCTACCGCGTACGCCCCCTGGGGGTGTGCCGGTGCGCCAGCGCCTCGTACGACGCGGCCAGCGCGGGCGCCGCCGTCTCGTACGTCCGCTGGGCGACCCCCACGAACAGGCAGTCGACCACCAGCAGCTGGCTGGTGCGCGAGGACATCGCCGCCGGACGCAGCTCGCTCTCGCGGGCCGTGGAGGTGGTGAGGATGTGGTCCGCGTACTGCGTCACGGGCCCGTCCGGGCGGCCGGTGATCGCGATCGTGGTCGCCCCGCGTTCGAAGGCGACCCGGAGCGGCTCGATGACGTCGCCGGTGGAGCCGGAGTGGGTGATCGCGACGGCCACGTCCTTGGCGCGCAGCTGCACCGCGTTGGTGACGGCGAGGTGCGGGTCGCTGTGCGGGTGGGCTATCAGCCCGATGCGCAGGAGCTTCTGGGCGAGGTCCTGGGCGACGAGGCCGGACGCGCCGACCCCGTAGATGTCGACGCGGCGGGCGGCGGCGAGCGCGGTGACGGCTGCGCCGAGCTGGACCGTGTCGAGCCCGGCCGCGGTGTCGGCGAGGGTCTGCTGCTCGTCGTAGGCGAGCTTGGCGACGACGTCGGCGATCGGGTCGTCGACCGCTATGTCGGCGGTGACCGCGGGGGCGCGGCCCGACTGCTGTTGGGCGGCGAGGCCCGCGAGCGCCAGGCGCAGATCGCGGTAGCCGGGGTAGCCCAGGAGGCGGGCGGTGCGCACGACCGTCGCCTCGCTGGTGCCGGTGAGCTCGGCGAGGCCGGTGACCGTGAGGGACGCGCAGCCGGCCGGGTCCGCGGCGACGGCCTCGGCCACCCGCTGCATGGAGCGGGTCATCGACGGGGCCAGCGTCCGCACCTTGGCCGCGAGGGCGGCCGGAGCGGGCGGGGCCTCACCGGCGAAAATTTCCTTCACTTCTTGGGTCACCTCTGAAAGATATTTTCTGCTGGGGTATCCGGTCAAGAGTGCGCACAATGGGTGCATGCCCCCCCACAGTGATCCCATCAGCCCCCTGGAGCAGGCGTTGCACGCGGCCCGTGCCCTCGTCCTGGCGGACCTGGTCGCCGGGGAGGTGGCCGAGGCGGACGTCGTCTCGCTCGTCGAGGACTCGGTGGTGCAGCGCCGCTGGTGGGTCGAGCAGTGGCCGGAGGGCGTCGGCTATGTCGCCGGGCTGGTCGCCCAGGACGTCCAGGACGCGCTCCTGGAGCGCTACGGGCGGTGGCCGCTGTGCCCGGTCTGCGGCTCCGGGGACCCGCACGCGCTCGACGTGGAGCCCGAGTTGGGGCCCGACCCGCACTGGGTGTGCCACAAGGCCGGTGTGAAGGTCGCCTCGGTGGGCACCCTGGGATCCGCCGCCGGCGACACCCCGTCCTCGTGACCGTCTACATCGACCCGCCCACCTGGCCGGGCCACGGCCGCCTGTGGTCCCACCTGATCAGCGACCTGTCGTACGACGAACTGCACCGGTTCGCGGCCGGACTCGGCGTCCCGTCGCGGGCCTTCGAACGCGACCACTACGACCTCCCGGCACACCGCTACGCGGACGCCGTGCGCGCCGGCGCGGTGGAGGTCGGCAGCCGCGAGGTGGTGCGGCTGCTGCACGGGGCGGGGCTGCGCCGGCGCAAGCACGCCGGCCGGTGAGGAGCGGGTCCACGGGTGTGCCGTCGGCCGGTGACCGTCATCGGGGCCGGCCCCGGTGTTCCGGAGGAGCGTGGGCCGGGCGCGGCGGATGACGCGGGGCGGACGGGACCGCGTCCGTGGGCGCGGGTCAGTGCTCGCGGGCGTACACCCGCAGGGCCGGGTCGGGGCCGGCCAGCTCGTACGCGTACTGACCGGCGTCCTCGCTCACCCGGGTGAAACCGGCGCGTGCGACGACCCGTTGGGAGGCGGCGTTGTCCCTGTCTATGACCGCGAAGAGGACCTTGACGTCGTCGCGGGCGAGGTACTGGGCGGCGAGGGCGCCGAGCGCCTCGGTCGCGTAGCCGTGACCGCGGGCGCCCTCCGTGAGGTCGTAGCCGACCTCGGCGCGGCCCTCCTCGTCGGGTGCGCCGTGGAAGCCCAGGGCGCCGACGGCCAGGCCGTCCGCGGTCCGTACGAGCACGAACATGCCCCACTCCGGGCGGTGCACGCCCGCCTCGTACCCCTTCACGATCATCCCGGCGGCGTCCCGGGTGCCCTCGAAGGGGCCGCCCTCGATCCACCGGAAGCCGCCCGTGCCGCCGGCGAGCAGATCGGCGGCGGCCGCGGGCGTGACGCCCTGCAGGGTGAGCCGCTCGGCCTCGATCACCAGGTTGTTGTTCCAGCGCCACTCGGTGAGCGGGGCGCGGTCCGGCAGTCCGCCGCGGCCGGTCGCCCACAGCAGGGTGGGCCAGGGGGCGTGGCCGGGCCGCACCTGCGGGAAGATCCGGGCGAGGACGTCCTCGCACAGCTCGGCCGGGGGCTCGTAGGCGACCCCCAGCCCCTGTGCGATGTCGTGCGTGTGCACCAGCACCTCGGTGACGCCCATCGCGGCGAAGCCCTCGCGGCCGGCGCTGCGGAACGGGTACGGGTGGAAGGCGCGCAGTTCGCGGGGTGCCGTACGGACGGCGGCGGCCAGCAGCGTGCCGGTCGCCTCGATCACGTCGACGACGGCCGCTGCGTCGGTGCCGTCGTCCATGACGATCTCGAACGGCAGATAGGCCCCGGTCGCGCGGCCCGCCAACTGGCCCGCGTACGCGATGAGGTCGGACGCGATGTGCTCGGCCGTCCTGCGGCAGCTCCACTCCAGACGGCCCGCCCGGACCCCGTCCCAGTCCTGTCCGGTCACCGTCCGCAGCAGTGCCACGGCCCCGGCGACGGCTTCCTGCACCTGGTCCCCACCCATGTCTCGCATGCGGGTGAGGATAAGTGCGCTCAGGCCTGTGTGCGTACTGGATTGTTCGCGTTTCCGGCCGCCACCACGCGGGACGGCCCGCCCCGCCGGTGCAGTCGCAGCGAGACCGCCGCCACGGCCATCCCGGCCACCGTCATCGCGGCGCCCGCCCAGGCCGTCGCGGTGTACCCGAGGCCCGCGTCGATGACCGCGCCGCCGACCCAGGGGCCTCCCGCGTTGCCGAGGTTGAAGGCGGCCGTCGTGGTGGCGCCGGCCAGGGTGGGGGCGGCACCGGCGAGGTCGAACAGGCGGGCGTTGAGCGCCGGGGCGGTGCCGAAGCAGGAGACGCCGAGCAGGAAGGAGAGGGTGACGGCCGCGATCGCGAACTGCCCGAGCAGGGCGAGCGCGACGAGGACGGAGGCGGAGGCGGCGATACCGGTGAGGAGCACCCCGAACAGGTGCGCGTCGGCGATCCGGCCGCCGATCGTCGTACCGATGAACGCGCCGACCCCGAACAGCGCCAGGACGCCGGGCACCCAGCCGTCGTCGAGCCCGGCGACGTCGGTGAGCAGCGGCGAGAGATAGCTGAACGCGCAGAAGACGCCGCCCGCGGAGAGCATCACGACGGAGACGGCGAGCCAGACCTGCGTGTCGCGGTAGACGACCACCTCCCGCCGCAGCCGTGGCTTCTCGGCCGGCGGCGGGATGCGCGGGATCAGGGTGACGACGCCCACCAGGGCGATCGCCGAGGCGGCGCCGACGGCCCAGAACGCGGAGCGCCAGCCCAGGTGCTCCCCGAGGAACGCGCCGGCCGGGACGCCCAGGACGTTCGCGATGGAGAGCCCGCCGATCATCACCGAGAGGGCGCGGGCCCGGGCGGTCCGCGGGACCATCGCTATCGCCACCGCCGCGCCGACAGCCCAGAAGCCCGCGCAGGCCAGCGCGCTCACCACGCGGGAGGCGAAGAGCACGGTGTACGTCGGAGCGAGCGCCCCCGCGACCTGCCCGAGACCGAACACGGCGAGGAGCGCGACGAGGGTGGTGCGGCGCGGCAGCCGCAGGGTGGCCACGGCGAGCAGCGGCGCCCCGACGACCATCCCGACGGCGAACGCCGATATCAGCAGGCCCGCCCGCGGGATGGTGACGCCCATGTCGTCGGCGATCGGCGGCAGTAGCCCCGAGAGCATGAACTCGCTGGTCCCGAGGGCGAAGACGGAGAGGGCGAGGATGTGGACGGCGAGCGGCATACGGGTACGCGCGCCGGTCATGCGCCGGCCCCGCCGGGCGCGGCCGGATCCAGCCGGCCCAGCTCGTGCCCGACGTTGTGCCGGGCCCGCTCCTCCCACTCCCGCTGTCCGTACGGCGTCCGGAACAGCTGTGGCAGGTCGAGGAGTTCGCGCAGCACCGCCGCCCGGCCCACGCGGAAGGCCTCGTCCGGGACGAAGGCGTACTCCTCGCGGACCGCGGCGGTGTAGGCGGCGTAGGCGCCCGGCGGCGAGGCCAGGACGGCGAGGTCGGCGTCGCAGAGGACCGCGCCGTTGCGGTCGTCGGGGGCGGGGTCGTGGGTGACGGTGAGGCGGACGAGACGGGCGACCTCCCGCGTGCGCGACGCGTCGCCGCCCAGTTCGGCGAGGGCGCGTTCGGCGAGCCGGGCGGACCGTTCCTCGTTCTCGGAGCGGTCCGGATGGTAGACGGCGTCGTGGAACCAGGCGGCCAGGCGTACCAGGTCCGGATCGTCCGCGTACTTCTCCAGCAGATCGATGTGGTCGAGGACCGCCATGAGATGCGCGATGGAGTGGTACCGGCGCTGCGGCTCCTGCCAGCGGGCGAGGAGGTTGTCCGCGTACGGGGCCGGGTCGGGTCCGCCGGGCGGGCGGGCGCCTTCCAGGGCATGGGTCCAGCGGGCGCGCAACGCGTCGAGGTCGGGCATGTGCGCATTCTCCCGCGCCGGGGCGGCGGACCACAGGGTGCGGCGGGGACGCCCTCGGGGGATCTTCTCGCGGCGGTGGCTGTTCCCGGCGTACGCTTGGGATTGGACTAGACCTGTAGTAGCCGTCCGAGGGAAGAGGTCCTATGAGTGAGCACAGGCGTGCGGCCCTGGAGGTGATCGCCCTCGGCGTGGAGGACGCGGTCGCCGCCCAGGACGGAGGCGCGGACCGGCTGGAGCTGGTCACCGACATGGCCGCCGATGGGCTGACCCCGGCGGTGGAGACCTTCGCCGGGATCCGCGCCGCCGTCGACATCTCGCTGCGCGTGATGCTCAGACTGGCCGACGGTTTCGCGGCCGGGGACGTCGACGCGCTCGTCCGCGTGGCGGGGGAGATGCGGACCGCGGGGGCCGACGAGTTCGTCCTCGGCTTCCTCGACGAGCACGGCGGACCCGACCTGTCCGCCGTGGAGCGGATCGTCGTCGAACTGGACGGCTGCCCCTGGACCTTCCACCGCGCCATCGACCGCGCCGCCGACCGTGACTCGCTGCGCAAGCAGCTCGCCGAACTGCCGGGCCTGGACGCCTATCTGACGGCGGGTTCGCCGGACGGCGTCGACGACGGGTTCCCCACCCTGCTCGCCGAGACCGCCCGGGCCGGCGAGCCCGGCTACGAGCCGCGCGTCATGGTCGGCGGCGGCCTGCGCCTCGACCACGTGCCCAGGCTGCGCGCCGCGGGGGTCGACGCCTTCCACATCGGTGGAGCGGCCCGGCCCGGCGGGTGGGAGACCCCGGTGTCCGCGGACGCGGTACGGCAGTGGCGGGCGGCGCTGGACGCGTAGGGGCGGTTCCCCCGGTCGGCGTCGGACGCGCCGGGACCCGCCGTCCCCGCGTTCCCGTTCCCGAGGCCCGCCGGGCTAGCTCAGTTGGGATGGCAGCGGCGCCGCGTGGGTCACGATCAGTCCCGAGACCGCGCGGGTCAGCGCCACGTACAGACGGCGCAGCCCGGTCCGCTCGTCCGGTTCGCCGTCGACCACGGCCCGCGGCTCGTCCAGGACCACGTAGTCGTACTCCAGGCCCTTGGCCAGGGAGGCCGGGACGAGCGTCAGCCGGGTGTCCGGGGTCGTCTCCTCGCCCGGACCGAGATACGTCAGACCGGCGGCGGTCAGCGCCTCGGCGAGCGCCGGCACGCGGGCGTCGGCGGCGATGAGCCCGACCGAGCCCTCCTGGCGCAGCAACTCCCGGCAGGAGTCGACCACTTCGGGGTCCGTCGCGATGGCCCGCAGCTCGAAGAAGCCCGGGTTCTCACGGACCGACGCCACCGGGGTCAGCCCCGGCGCGATGTGCGGCAGCAGCCGGGAGGCGTAGCTGATGACGTCGGTGGGGACACGGAAGCCCGCCGTCAGCTCCTCGACGACGGCCTCCTCCTTGCCGAGATGGGCGAGCGCCTCGCCCCAGCTCCGGGTCGCCCAGGGGGTGGTGCCCTGCGCGAGGTCGCCCAGCACGGTCGCCGAACCCGTCGTGCACCGGCGGCCCACGGCGCGGTACTGCATAGGGGAGAGGTCCTGCGCCTCGTCGAGCACCACGTGTCCGAGGGAGTGCGTGCGCTGTACGAGGTCGGTCGCCTCGTCGATCAGCACGGTGTCCGCGGGGGACCACTTGGCGGCCTTCACGGACCGGGCCGGCTTCGCCCAGAGGATCTCCTTCTGCTCGTCCGCGTCGAGGACACCCTCGGCGTGCAGGGCGAGGAAGTCCGCGTCGGTGAGCAGCCGCAGGACCAGCCGGGCCGGGTCGACGGGCGGCCAGATCGCCTTCACGGCCGCCTTCACCGCGCTGTCACGGGCGACGGCGTCCTGCACCCGGTCGTCCGGTGCCTCCCCGGCCCGCTCCATCTGCACCAGCACGGCGTGCGCGATCCGTTGCGGAAGGGCCTCGCGGGCGGCGCCGTACCGGATGTCGCGGTCCAGCAACTCCCGGACGATCTCCTCCAGTTCGTACGCCGGTACCCGCCAGCGCCGGGAGCCGCGCACCACGACGACCGGCTCGCTCGGCGCTGTCACGTGCGCGCGCACCGCGCGCCGCAGCACCTCGGCCATCCGCGCGTCGCCCTTGATGACGGCGGCGGTGGCCGCGTCGGCGCCGCGCACCTCCACATGGGCGACGAGGTCGTCGACCGTGGCCTGCTTGACCTCCAGCTCGCCCAGGGCGGGCAGCACCTGCTCGATGTAGTGCAGGAAGGACTTGTTCGGCCCGATGACGAGGGTGCCGGTGCGGGCCAGCCGTTCCCGGTGGGCGTAGAGGAGATAGGCGACGCGGTGCAGGCCGACGGCGGTCTTCCCGGTGCCGGGACCTCCCTGGACGCACACGCTTCCGCTCAGCCCGCTGCGGACGATCTCGTCCTGCTCGGGCTGGATGGTCGCCACGATGTCGCGCATCGGGCCGACGCGCGGCCGCTCGATCTCCTGCTGGAGCAGCTTGCTGGTGGCCGCGGTCTCGGAGGGGTCGGAGAGGTGCTCGTCCTCGTACGCCGTGAGGTCGCCGCCGGTGTACCCGAAGCGGCGGCGCAGCCCGACGTCCATCGGGTCCTTCTTCGAGGCCCGGTAGAACGGCTGTGACACCGGGGCGCGCCAGTCGATGACCATCGGGTCGCCCTCGGCGTCGTGCACATGCCGCCGCCCGATGTAGAAACGCTCACCCTCGGCACCCTCCGCCCTGTCGGCGCCGGGCGCATGCAGGTAGTCGAGACGGCCGAAGAACAGCGGGGTGTGACGGAGATCGGCGAGGGCCCTGATCCGCTCGTCCATCTGGCGCTGGAGCACCGCGGCGTTGACCCAGTTCGCGGTGACGTCGCGGATGTCGAGGTTCTCCACGTCCTCGCGCATCGCGCGCAGCGCCGCGCGGGACTCTCCGAGGTGGGTGCGCTCGCGCAGCAGGGGATCGTCCTGGGTGTCCGGACCACGGCCGGAGCGGTCGGCGTGGTCGGCGTGGTCGGCGTGGGGGTCGGCGGGCGGGGTGGACACGGGGGCTGCCTCCGGAGACCTGCGGCGTGACTGGATCCTGGATGTTCCTGGGAGCCGGCCGGTTTCCGTCCGGGCGGCGGCACTCCGTCGAGGGAGGCGGGCAAGAGCGGAGATTCTAGGTCAGGGGGGCGGACACGGGCCAACCGGTTTTTTCGTGGCGCCGGGGCGGCGGGTTCCACGGCGCCGGGGGCGTGGGCCGGCGGTGTCAGGGTCGCGGAGCCCGGATCCCTAGGGGTCGCCGTCCGTCGTGAGGCGGACACACGGAGGCCCGGGGGCGTACGAGGGGGCGCCGAGGTTCGGTCCATGGACCGACGCCATAAGGGGCGGACGCTCCCATGATGGATACATGAGCGCAGCCACTTTCACCCCAGGTCCAGCCCAGCACGGTCCCGCCGCCCGCGGTGCGACCGCCTTCTCCGTCGGTCATCACCGCCACCTCCTCGGCGACGCCCTGCGCGCCGTCAAGGTCTTCGCGGGCGCGGCGGTCGACGTGGTCATCCTCGGCGAGTACGGAGAGGAGGCGGGCGTACGGCGCCACTGAGCCGCGGCCACCGCCGCTGTCGTACGCCCCGCCCACCGCGGTGAGCCGTACGCCGGAGCGAAGTGCCGCGGCACTAGGGTCACCCCGTGCTTCAGCGGAACGTGATCACTCGCTCACCCACCGGAGCCGACGCCGGCCGCCCGCTCGCGAGCGCCGCCGCGGCCGCCCTGCTCGCCGTCTCCCTCGCCGCCTTCGCCGCGCTGTGCGTCCTCCAGCGCGCTCCCATGGCCGACGCGCTCGTCTACCGGGCCGAGGGCGCGGCCGTCGCGCACGGCACGGACCTCTACGGATTCACCGTCACCGAGTGGCGGCTGCCCGCCACGTACCCGCCCTTCGCGGCGCTCCTGTTCGTCCCGGCCGCCTGGCTCGCTCCGCCCACCCTGAAGGTGGTCTTCGTCCTCGGGAACGCGGTCCTGCTGGCGGTGCTCGTACGGCTCTCCTTCCGCCTCGCGGGCCTTTCCGCCCGGCTCCCCGCGGTCTGTGCCGCCACCGCGCTCACCCTGTGGCTCGAACCCGTCTTCCAGAGCGTCCTTTTCGGCCAGATCAATCTCGCCCTCGTCTGTCTGATCCTGTGGGACCTGTCCCGGCCGCCCGGCGCCCGCGGCAAGGGTGTCGCGCTCGGGATCGCGGCCGGGGTGAAGCTGACCCCCGTCGCGTTCATCGCGTATCTGCTGTGCACGGGCCGCCGCCGGGAGGCGGGCACGGCCGCGGGCACCTTCGCCGGGACCGTGCTGCTGGGCGCGTTCGTGCTGCCCGCAGCCAGCGTGGACTTCTGGACCCGGCGGCTCTACGAGACCGGCCGCGTCGGCAAGCCGTGGATCGTCGACAACCAGTCGCTCCAGGGGCTGATCGCCCGCATGCTGGGAGAGCCGTCACCGGGACCGGCGTGGGCCCTGCCGGCCGCCGCCGTGGGCTGCGCGGGCCTCTGGCTGTCCTGCACCCGCACCACCACCGCCGCGAAGAGCGCGCACGCGGCCCGCGCGCCGCACGCCGACGAGGGCCCCTACGCCGAGCAGAGCCCGTACGCCGAGAGGGACCCGTCCCCCGAGCAGAGCCCGTACGCGGCCCGGGCCCAGCGCGCCGCGAAGGCCCCGCACACCTCCGCGACGATGTACGCCTCCGAGCCCCCGCATGCTTCAGGGATCCCGTGCACGTCCGGGCTCCCGTACACCTCCGGCCCCCCGCACATGTCGCGGCCCCCGCACGCCCCGGAGACCGTGCCCGTTTCCCCGGCCACCTACGGGTCGAGGACCACGTACGCCCCGGATCGCGTCCCCGTGCGCGGCGGACGGCCCGCCCCGGCCGCCGGTCCGCATCCCGACCGCTGGGGGGTGCTCGGCACCGCGTTCACGGCCCTTCTGGTCTCACCCATCAGCTGGTCGCACCACTGGGTGTGGTGCGTGCCGCTGATCGCCGTGCTGTACGCCGGACACGGTCCGCGTCCGGCCGCCGCCGTCGCCGCGGTCTTCACGGCCCGCACCCTCTGGCTGATCCCGCACCAGGGCGACCTGGACCTCCGGCTCCCCTGGTGGCAGCAGCCGCTGGCCTCGCCGTACCCGCTGCTGGGGCTGCTGGTGCTGGCTCAGCTGTCGGCCAGCAGCTCGTCCGCGTCCAGGATCCGGTAGGCGTACCCCTGCTCCGCCAGGAACCGCTGCCGGTGGGCGGCGAAGTCCTGGTCGATGGTGTCGCGGGCGACGACCGAGTAGAAGTGGGCCTGGTGGCCGTCGGCCTTCGGCCGCAGCACCCGTCCCAGCCGCTGGGCCTCCTCCTGGCGCGACCCGAAGGTGCCCGACACCTGGATGGCGACGGTCGCCTCCGGCAGGTCGATGGAGAAGTTGGCGACCTTCGAGACCACGAGCACGCTGATCTCGCCCTCACGGAACGCGTCGAACAGCTTCTCGCGCTGCGCGTTGCTCGTCTCGCCCTTGATGACGGGCGCGTCCAGATGCTCGCCCAGCTCGTCGAGCTGGTCGATGTACTGGCCGATCACCAGGATCTGCTGCCCGGCGAACTTCCGTACCAGCGCCTCCGTCACCTTCCGCTTGGTCGCGGTCGTCGCGCAGAAGCGGTACTTCTCCTCGGCCTCGGCGGTGGCGTACGCGAGCCGCTCGGAGTCGGTCAGGTTGACCCGCACCTCCACACAGTCCGCGGGTGCGATGTAACCCTGCGCCTCGATCTCCTTCCACGGCGCGTCGAACCGCTTCGGTCCGATGAGCGAGAAGACGTCCGACTCGCGCCCGTCCTCACGGACCAGGGTGGCGGTGAGCCCCAGCCGGCGCCGCGCCTGGAGATCGGCGGTGAACTTGAAGACCGGCGCGGGCAGCAGGTGCACCTCGTCGTAGACGATCAGGCCCCAGTCGCGGGAGTCGAAGAGCTCGAGGTGCGGATAGACGCCCTTCCGCTTCGTCGTCAGCACCTGGTAGGTCGCGATGGTGACCGGCCGGATCTCCTTGCGCGTCCCGCTGTACTCGCCGATCTCGTCCTCGGTCAGCGAGGTCCGCTTCACCAGCTCGTGCTTCCACTGCCGGGCGGAGACGGTGTTGGTGACGAGGATCAGGGTGGTGGCCTTGGCCTGCGCCATGGCCCCGGCGCCGACGAGCGTCTTGCCGGCACCGCAGGGCAGCACCACGACCCCGGACCCGCCGTGCCAGAAGTTCTCCACGGCCTGGTTCTGGTACGGCCGCAGAGCCCATCCGTCCTCGGCCAGCTCGATGGGGTGCGCCTCGCCGTCCACGTACCCGGCGAGGTCCTCGGCCGGCCAGCCCAGCTTCAGCAGCGTCTGCTTGATCTGCCCGCGCTCGGAGGGGTGCACGGCCACGGTGTCGGGGTCGATCCGGGCGCCCACCAGCGGCGCGATCCGCTTCGACCGCAGCACCTCTTCGAGAACGGGCCGGTCGGTGCTGGTCAGGACGAGACCGTGCGCCGGATGCTTGCTGAGCGTGAGCCGGCCGTAGCGGTCCATCGTCTCGGCGATGTCGACGAGCAGCGCGTGCGGCACCGGGTAGCGGCTGAACTCGACGAGGGCGTCCACGACCTGTTCGGCGTCGTGGCCCGCGGCCCGCGCGTTCCACAGCCCGAGCGGTGTCACCCGGTAGGTGTGGATGTGCTCGGGCGCCCGCTCCAGCTCGGCGAACGGTGCGATGACCCGGCGACAGGCGTCTGCCTGCTCGTGGTCGACCTCCAGGAGCAGGGTCTTGTCGGACTGGACGATGAGGGGACCGTTCACGTACGTACCTATCCCTTCCGCACGGCCAAACCTCAAGTGTGCCTTACGAACGGGTGATCACCGCTGGTCGTCCGCCAGCTCCGCGACCCCCGTGACGCGGTGCAGCGGATAGGTGCGGACCTCGTCGGCCGTGTGGTCGTAGGCCGTCACGAAGCCGCCCTCGACGCGGATCGGGGCGATCACGCGCTGGCTGGCGGCGCCCTCGGCGTTGACGTACCCGATCCACACGGCCTCGCCGGTCATGACCGCGGCCTGCATGGTGGCGAGGGTCTCGGCGGAGCTGGTGCGCGGTAGCTCACCGGTGCCCGGCAGATCGGCCTGGGCCGCCTTGCGCGGGGTCGTGGAGGCCAGGTCACCGGCGCGGATGGCACGGATCGCGGCGTCCAGGAGCGTGGTGTCGGGCACCGGCGGGCCGTCCGGGACGGGGGCGGGGGCGGAGCGCGGCGGGGTGCGGTGGGCGTGCGCGCGGGTGATCAGCACATCCCCCTCGGCGGACTCGGCGGCCGGCGCGAACCCCATGGAACGCAGGCCCTCGAGCAGGGCCGCCGGATCGGCCTGCGCGGCGAGCACGGTGGGCGCGAGGCGTCTGAGCCGCAGCCCCTGGGAACGCTTGTCGGCGAGGATCTCGTTCAGCAGGGCGTCGTCGTCGCAACGGACGTACGCCGACGCCGCGCCGATCCGCAGATGGCCGTGCCTGCGGGCCACGTCGTCGATCAGATAGGCGAGCGGCTGCGGCACCGGGGTGCGGGAGTGCGCGGCGAGGAAGGCGTGCAGGTCGGAGGCCGAACGGCCCGCGTCCAGGGCCCGCCGTACCGACCCCGGGGTGAAGCGGTAGACCGTCGCCCCGCCCTTCGACTCGACGTCCGCGAGCACACCGAGGGTGTCGGCCAGGGGGCGTTCCAGGGGGCCGGGCGCGACGGCGGTCAGGTCGGCCTGGAGGAGGACGTGGTCCAGCGGCTCGGGGAGCAGCGGCCCGAGGATCCGGGCGGCCTGTGCGGCGGCGGCGGCCTGTTCGGCCGGGGTGCGCGGGAGAAGGGCGGCCGGTTCGGCGACCGGGCGGTGGTGCCTGTGGACGGGAAGCTTGGCCCCTGCTCCCGCCCCTCTTCCGGCTCCGACGGACCCGGACCCGGACGCCGTGTCGTGGTCCGGCGCCGGCGGCAGGCCCACCAGGGCCCGCCCCTGCGCCGACAGCGCGCCTCGGCCGGTGACGCCCAGCAGCTCCGCCTCGGACAGGGTCCAGCGGGCCAGCCGACCGCGCAGGTCGTCGCCGGCGGCGGTCCGGGGGCCGCGCGGGGGACGCTCCCAGTGGAGCCGGGCGATGACGGAGTCCGGGACGGCGGAGGAGCCCTCGGGGAGACCGGCGAGGAGAGCGAGGACCCGGTGGCGTACCTCGGGGGCCGCGGAGCGGTCCAGACCCGGCCCCAGCGCCGACAACGTACGGTCCTTGGAGTCCCGTCCGCCGACCAGGCCGGCCGTGCGGGTCGCGGCCAGCCACGCCGAGGCGAGCCGCGCCCAGCGTTCACCGGCGGGCAGCTCCAGCCACTCGTCGTAACCGGGCGTCGCCGCGTACCGTTCGTCGGCCTCGCCGTCCGAGGCCAGCAGCCCCGCCGCGTAGGCGAGCTCGACCCAGAACGCTGCCACCGGTTCCACCACGTCCAGCGCCACCGCGGTCCGCTTCAGGTCCCGCACGCTCAGACCGCCCGCGCGCAGCACGGACGGCCCGCCCTCGTGCCAGTCCTTGAGCAGTTCCTCGACGGTGGCGAGCGCGGTGTAGGCCTGGCCGGCCGCCGTCGTGTCCACCATCTGCGGACGGTGCGTGCGGGCCGGTTCGAGGGCGGGTGCCACCGGGTCCGTCTCCCGGTGCGCGCGGCCCGCCCGCAGATGCAGGGCCACCTCACGGGGCAGGACGACCGTGCCGGGCGCCGTCGGCAGCAGCAGCGCACGGTCGATCAACCAGCGCAGATGGCGCGCCGGATCGGCGGTCACCTGGCCGTACGGCGGCCCCCACACCAGCCGTGACAGGACCTCCAGCGACTCGGCGGGCGCCGTGTCGAGCAGCACCCGCATCCGCTCCCGGTCGGTGAACAGGGCGGCCAGCGAGGCCACCGCGGAGACGGAGTCGTGGGTGGTCGGCAGACCGCAGGCGGCCACGATCTCCTGGATACGCCCCGGGGACATGCCCGCCGTGGCCTCGGCGACCGTCGGGCCGAGGCCGGTGGGGGAGGGGTGCTGGGGGGCCGGGGCGAGCAGCTCGCGCGCCGTGCGTACGAGCCGGAGGCGGTCGTCGGTGCCCCAGACGAGGGCCTGCTCGCGCAGGGTGGCGAGCGCGCGCGGGAACGCCGCCGTGACCGCGGGGTCGCGGTCGTCGCCCGCCATCAGGCCCATCAGTTCGTCGTACGTCGCCGGGTCCGACGCCACCGCCAGTGCCTCCGCCGTCTGCAGGGCGAACCGGTCCAGGCGCTCCAGGGCCCGGACGACCGAGGCGCGGGTGCCGGCGCGGGTGGCGAGCTGCGTCAGGTCGGTGGGGACGGGGGTGATGAGATCCGGGCGGATGCGAAGGAGGGTCGACAGGGAGGTGTCGTCCCTCGTGCGGAGGGCTTCCGCCAGTGAGCGCGGGGGGTTGCCCGCCGGGGCGGGGTCCGGGTCGCGCTGCTCCTCTGTCCTCATCCGCTCAACGGTAGTGGTTCCTCGCCCCCGCCGCCCCTACCCGACCCGTCCCGTCCCGTCCCGTCCCTGGGGGCTCCGCCCCCGGACCCCCGCCAGGGGCGCCGCGCCCCCTGGACCCCCGCATCGCCCGAAGGGCTCGTCCTCAAACGCCGGACGGGCTGCAATACATGACCCCCGGCGTCGGAAATACGTGACCCCGGGGCCCCGGCAATACATGACGCCGGGCGTCGGCCTTCCAGCACCCTTTCGGCGCGGGCCCGCGTCTCCAGCCCGTCCGGCGCTTGAGGACGAGGCCGTCCAGGCCGATGCGGGGGTCCGGGGGCGGCAGCCCCCGGGAACGGGGCCCGACACGGTACCGTCGTGGCCACGGGGTATCCAACGCACGCGCCCCGGAGGGGACTTCGTGGGGATTGAGAGCGACCAGCTCGTATTCGACTATCTGAGCCGCGTCGGAGACCTGGCCCAGCAGCGCCAGCTGCCCTCGGCCACCCGGATGCGACTCGTCTCGGAGCTGCGCAACGAGATCGACCGCCGCCGGTCGAAGGCTCCCGTCGACAACCCGGCGGCCGTCCGCCGCATCCTCTCCCGCCTGGGCACACCGGACGAGATCGTCACCTCGGCCCGTCAGGGCGCGTCCGAGGCGGGCACGGACTCCCAGGCCGCCGTGCCCACCCAGCGCGCCGGTGAACCGGAGTCCCGCCCGAAGGGTCTGCGCAGGGTCGTCCCGAGGCCGCGGCGCACCTCCGACGCGGACGGCACCGAGGCCGCCACCGGCGACAGCCTCTCACCGCCCCACCACGCCGGCTCCTACGCACCGGGCGACGCCTCCACCCCACAGGACTGGTGGCGCGTGGAGGGCGAGACGTTCGAACTCGGGGACGGAGTACCGGGTTTCGTGGGCGGCGTGGAGATCCCCGGACTGCTCAAACCACCGCCGAGGCCCCGGAAGGCCGATTCCGGCACCGGCACCGATTCCGCCACCGATGCCGATGCCGGCGTCGAAGCGGACGCCGATTCCGGTGAAGAGGCGAACGCCGCGCCGAAACCGGCCTCGTCGTGGCGGTGGCGGAAGGCACGGGCGCAACCGGTGCGGGCGACGAGCGCGCCGAAGGCCGGGAAGGCGGTCCCCGTCACCGAGGCGGAGGGCCGCACGCCCCGGGTGCGGCTCCCCCGCCCGCGTACGTGGAGCAACCCCCTGCTCCTGCTCGCCGCCGTCCTCCTCGTCGCGGGCGCCGCTCTCGGCAACTGGTTCGCGCTCGGGCTCGGCTGGCTCATCGCCTACGCGTCCCGCCGGCTGAGCCCCCACGAGTCGAAGTGGGCCGTCCTCGGCATGCCGGGCCTGGTGGCCGTGGCCGGCATCGTCTGGCTGTGGGGCCGTACGGACGGCCGCTGGGGCGATCCGATCGCCGCGGGCCACATGGACGAGGCGCTCGCGGAGACCTGGCCGTGGGTGGTGCGCGGCGCGGCGGTCGCCTCGGCGCTGTACCTGGTGTGGCGCTCCCAGCGCCGCCGCTGAAGGGCCTCGCACCCCGGACCGCGCCTCGGGCCGCCCCAGGAGCCCAGGACCCCAGGGCCGCCCCGGACCGCTCCGCGGCCGCCTGGGCACAATGGTCCATATGCAGATAGCACCGATGCCCTCGCGCGGGCTGACCGTCGGCTTCGACCTCGACATGACCCTGATCGACTCCCGCCCCGGCATCCACGCCTGCTACCAGGCGCTCTCGGCACGCACGGACACGTACATCGACTGCGACCTCGTCGTCACCCGGCTCGGACCGCCGCTGGAGGAGGAACTCGTCAACTGGTTCCCGGCGGAGCGGGTCCCGGCCGTCGCCGACCTCTACCGCGAGCTGTATCCCGAGTACGCCATCACCGGCACGCTCGCCATGCCGGGTGCCCACGAGGCCGTCGAGGCGGTGCGGGCGGCGGGCGGGCGTGCCGTCGTCGTCACGGCGAAGTGGGAGCCCAACGCCAGGCTGCACCTCAGGCACCTGGGGATCGGCGCGGACGCGGTCGTCGGCAACCTGTGGGCCGAGCGGAAGGCGGAGGCCCTGCGCGAGCACGGCGCGGGCGTGTACGTCGGTGACCACACCGGCGACGTCCGCGGCGCGCGCACCGCGGACGCGTACTCCGTCGCCGTGGCCACCGGGCCGTGCGACGCGGCGGAGCTGCGCGCGGCCGGCGCGGACGTCGTCCTCACCGACCTGACGCACTTCCCGGCGTGGCTGGGCGGCTACCGCGAGGCCGCGCCCGCCTGAACCGCGCGGGCCCGGCGGCGGCCGGCCGCGACCGACCGGAACACCCCGGCTCCGGCGATCAGGAAACCGACGCCCATGAGCATGCTCAATCCGAACATGTAGGTCGGAAAGGGTGTGGTGTCGAGAAGCAGCGGGGCCACGGTGACGAGTGTGGCCACGGCACCGGCAAAGAACACGAGAGCACCGGCGCGGATCAGCCGGTCACCCGGTTCCGCGGAATTCGGTTGGGTTTTGTCACGCACCGGACCAGGGTAGTTCCCAGCGCGAAGGAACAGTCAGGCGACGTCTTGTCAGTGGCCCCCGGGCCATCAGCCTTGGTACCGGCGGGTCGGACGGCCCGCCGCAGTGCTGTCCGGAGCAGTTTCCCAGGGGTTGCCCGACGCGTACGAGCGATCAGCAGACAGGCGTGCCTACCGGTCCGAAGTCGGTGGTCGATCAAGCACAGGGTGGCTAACCTCGCTGCCATGACACCTGGTCTGCGCTACCTCTCCTGCCTCAGGCTCTCCGGCGACGCGGACGGCTCCACCTCCATCGAGTGGCAGCGTGGCGTGATCCGCCACCACGTGGCCTCTCCGCTCCTGTCCGGTGTCCTGGTGGGGGAGGCGGAGGACGTGGACATCTCAGGGTCCGTCTCCCCGTTCAGGCGTCCGAAGCTGGGCAGGTGGCTCACGTCCAGGGCTGATGAGTTCGACGTCCTGATCGCGGCTAGGATGGACAGGCTCACCCGACGCTCGATGCACTTCAGCGAACTGTTGGAGTGGGCGCAGCGGAACGGCAAGTTCGTCGTGTGCGTGGAGGAGGGGTTCGACCTCTCCACTCCTCCGGGAAAGATGATGGCGCGCATGACGGCCGTCTTCGCCGAGGCCGAGTGGGACACGATCCAAGCCCGGATCATCAACGGCGTACAGGCACGCCTGGAGAACCGTTCGTGGCTGACAGGTGCTCCGCCGACTGGCTACAGAATCAAGGCAGTTGAAGGCGGGAAGCGCAAGATTCTGGAGATCGACCAGGAGTTCGCCCCCTACGTGGAAGAGATCTTCTCCCGCATCCGAGAGGGTCAGTCCACACACCGGATCGCACGTGACTTCAACTCCCGTGGAATCCTCACGTGGGGTGACCATCTGCGGAAGTCGAAGGGGGAAGCCACCAAAGGAACTCAGTGGCAGTCCACCATCATCAACAAGTTCATCCGTTCCCCTTGGGTGCCAGGGTTCTACACCTACAAGGGAGAAGCCGTCCTGGGCGATGACGGAGAGCCTGTGATCCTCCCTGTACGCCCTCTGGCCACGATGGATGAATGGACAGACCTGGTGGACCGGATCAAGCCCGCGGGGAATCCCGCAAGAGTCTCCACGGGAAGCCGTAACGGCGCTAAGAGTCTCCTCTCCGGTGTTGCCCACTGTGGAGAATGTGGAGCGCCGGTCACCTCTCTGCTGGGCTCCGGCCATACCAGGAAAGACGGTACGAAGGTTCCTGGTCACAGGTATTACCGCTGCTCCAACAAGTTCAAGGGCGGAGCCTGTGTGCAGGGTCTCTACGTCCGTGCGGATGTGTTGGATGCATGGGTCGACCAGGAGATCCGGGGAAGCGTGGGTACGTGGGACATGTACGAGAGGGCGGGAGTCGGACCCTCTCAGGCAGGGGAACTGCAGTCGGCAAAGGCGCGTCTGGAGAAGCTTGAAACTGAATTCCTGTCAGGAGAGTACGACGGAGAGGGACAGGAGGAGTCCTACCGTCGTATGCACAAGAGCCTTTCTGGAAGGGTCGCTCTCCTGGCGAAGCAGGAAGCCGACAGGGCGCACCCGGATCTGAAGGCCACGGGGAGGAAGTACGGGGAAGTCTGGGCGGTCAAGGACCAGGAGGACCGTAGGGAGTTCCTGCGCACCTATCAAGTCAGGGTCTGGGCCTGGGGCAAGGGAAGGGACGAGAGCGCGGCAGGAATGGTCATGGACCTGGGAGATATCCGCACCATGGCGGAAGAGCTCTTCCCCGACCGCCTTGGAAAGACCGGGATCACAAGGGTGTTCAGCCACAACGCCCCGGAGGGGTGCCGGCGTGAGGTTGTGGAAGCTCTTGTGGGCCGCTGACAACACGAGAGAGCCCCTGGCGCCGGCACACTGGCCGTGAAGTGGTCGACCACATGCTCAGCCCCCTGATCCCGCTCACCTGCGACGGGATCCAGCACCTGTTCGCCGCGCTGACCACCCTCGCCCGCCCCGCCGCATCACCTCGGCTCGTCCGTCCGGCGACAGCGCCGTCATCAACGTATGAAGATCATGATCTGCGACTGGAGCGGTGGCCGTCCCGCTTCCTGCACCACTTTGAGCCTCTGTCATCACGGCAGGGGCTCACTCTCGTTTTAAGGCGTGTTCGGTTGGAGAGACCCCCGGTAGGCTGCTTCAACGGCAGTTCAACCGGCGCCCAGGAGCGTCCGGGACCGATAGAGGGAGCGTGTGCCTTGCCGACTGGCCAGGTCAAGTGGTTCAACAGCGAGAAGGGCTTCGGCTTTCTCTCCCGCGACGACGGCGGCGACGTCTTCGTCCATTCCTCGGTCCTGCCCGCCGGAGTCGATGCTCTCAAGCCGGGCCAGCGTGTGGAGTTCGGTGTCGTCGCCGGTCAGCGCGGCGACCAGGCGCTCTCGGTGACCATCCTGGACCCGACCCCCTCCGTCGCGGCCGCCCAGCGCCGCAAGCCGGACGAACTGGCCTCCATCGTGCAGGACCTGACGACCCTCCTCGAGAACATCACACCGATGCTGGAGAAGGGCCGTTACCCGGAGAAGACCTCCGGGAAGAAGATCGCGGGCCTGCTGCGGGCGGTCGCCGACCAACTCGACGTATAGCCCCGGTCACGGGAACCCCTGGTCACGGCGACGCCGGACTACGGGAACCTCAGCGCGTCCGGGCCGAGGGGCGGCACCAGTCCCTCGGCCGCGGCGCGCGTGAGCAGGCCGCGGATCGCCGCGTAGCCGTCCTCGCCGAGGTCGGCGGTGAACTCGTTGACGTACAGGCCGATGTGCTGGTCGGCGACGGCGGGATCCATCTCCTGGGAGTGCGCGAGGACGTACGGGCGGGAGGCCTCGGGGTCGTCCCAGGCGGCGCGGACCGAGGCGCGGGTCGCGTCGGCGAGTTCGGTCAGGCGCTCCTGCCCGAGCGAGCGTTTGGCGATGATCGCGCCGAGCGGGATGGGCAGCCCGGTCGTCAGCTCCCAGTGCTCCCCCATGTCGGCGAGCTTGTGCAGGCCGTAGTTCTGGTACGTGAAACGGGCTTCGTGGATGACGAGTCCGGCGTCGACCTTCCCGTCCCGTACGGCGGGCATGATCTCGTGGAACGGCATCACGACGATCTCGCCCACGCCGCCCGGCACCTGGTCCGCCGCCCACAGACGGAAGAGCAGGTACGCCGTCGACCTCTCGCTCGGCACGGCGACCGTAGCGCCCGTGAGCCCCCCGAGCCCTCGGCTTCGCTCGGGCTGGGTGGTGTCCCCGCCCGACGCCTCCCGGGTCAGCACCAGCGGGCCGCAGCCCCGGCCGAGCGCGCCGCCGCAGGGCAGCAGCGCGTACTCGTCGAGAACGTACGGCAGCACGGCGTACGACACCTTCAGTACGTCCAACTCGCCGCGCTCGGCCATGCCGTTGGTGATGTCGATGTCCGCGAAGGTCACGTCGAGGGCGGGCGCGCCGGGGACGCGGCCGTGGGCCCAGGCGTCGAAGACGAAGGTGTCGTTCGGGCAGGGCGAGTACGCGATCCGCAGGGGCTCGGGCAGCTTCTCAGGGCTCATGTGGGTTCCAACTCTCCAGGACGGGCGCGAGCTTCCCGAAACCCTCGGTGAGGGCCGCGAGAGCCTCGCCGATGCGCCAGGCGGCGCGGTCGCGCGGGCCGACGGCGTTCGACACCGCGCGCAGCTCCAGTACGGGCACGCCGTGGGCGGCGGCGGCCTCGGCCACACCGAAGCCCTCCATGGCCTCGGCGAGGGCATGGGGATGCCGGACGCGCAGCGCGGCGGTGCGCTCGGCGGTGCCGGTCATGGTGGACACGGTCAGTACGGCCCCGGCGCGTGCGCCGGTGACCGCCACGAGCTCTCGTACGAGTGCTTCCGGCGGACGGTGAGTGACGGTGCCGAAGCCGAGTTCCGTCACCGGGAGGAACCCGTCCGGGGTCTCGGCGCCCAGATCCGCGGCGGTGATCTCGTCGGCGACGACGAGGGACCCGACGGGTGCGTCCGGCTGGAAACCGCCGCCGATCCCGGCGGAGACGACCAGGTCGTAGGGGGCGCCTTCGAGGGCGGCCGCGGTGAGCGCGGCGGCGGTGGAGGCGGCGGCGAGGGCGGGGCCGACACCGGCGGCCAGCAGATCGAGGGTCGGCCCGGCGGCGGAGGCGGCGCCGGGCGGCGTGACGACGAGGGCGGGCGACAGCCGGTGCAGGGTCACCCCGGGCAGCCGCACCTCATGGTGCGGGCCCGCGAACGCCCCGGCCACCGCGTCCCGTTCGACCGGGACGGCGGTGGCCACCAGCACCTTCGGCCCAGCGGCCGCGATCAGGCGTCCTTCTCGAGCTTGAACGACCACAGTCCGGTCACCGTCTTGTCGCCCTCCTTGACGGAGACGAGCGTGGAGTTGCCGCTGGCTCCGTACTGGGCGTTGAAGAACACGCTTCCCGGGATCGTCCGGTACGTCTTCTTGCTGGATTCGGTCAGCGGCTGACCGTTCATCAGGATCGTCCAGCCGTTGTCCGCGATCTTCGGGTCCACGCCGAACCGCACGGTGTCGTCGGGGTCGACCTTGATGGACTTGATGTCCTTGGCCTTGAGGCACTTGGCCAGGTCCGCGCTGCTCACCGCCTTGCCGTCGTTGTAGCAGTCGGTCTCGGAGCTCACCGAGCTCTTGCCGACCGTGATCGTGGCCAGCGGCGTCGGCTTGTCACAGGCGGACAGGACGAGAAGTCCGGCGGAAACGGCGCCGAGAGCGGCAACGGCGCGACGGTGATGTCCATTGGCGGCTCTGCCGCGGGGCAGGGAGGTCATGGCCGAAGGCTATCGGGCACGTCCACCGCTCTCCCCACGTGGGGTGCGGCGTGCCGCAGTCATGCCACGCGTGGCCGCGCCGTGCCCCCGTGCCGGGCCGCGCCGATCAGCCCCCGGACGGTGGTGAGCCATCCGACGGCGACGATCGCGGCCGCCACGGAGAGGCCCAGCGTGCCGTTGAGGGGCAGCACGATGCCGATCGCGCCGCCGAACACCCAGGCCACCTGCAGCAGCGTCTCGGAGCGTGCGAAGGCGGAGGTCCGTACGAGTTCCGGCACGTCCCGCTGGATCAGCGCGTCCAGGGACAGCTTGGCGAGCGCCTGCGAGAACCCGGCGACCGCCGTGAGGCAGGCCACCAGGACGGCCCCGAAGAAGAGGGCGGCGGTGATCGCGGCGCCGAGCACGCACGCCACGACGGTCACGACGATGATCTCGGGGGCGCGGGACTTCAGCCAGGCCCCGACCGCGGTGCCGAGCGCGTTGCCCGCGCCGGCCGACACGCCCACGATCCCGAGCGAGACGGCCGCGCTCTCGCCGGCGAGCGGATGTTCGCGCAGCAGGAAGGCGAGGAAGAAGATCAGGAAGCCGGAGAGGCAGCGCAGGGCGGCGTTGGCGGCGAGGGCGTGGGTGACGGCCGTACCGACGGTGCGCAGCCCCGGACGCGGTGCCCTCTCCCGCTGCGGCCCGCGCACATGGTCCTCGTCTGCGGCCAGCAGCGCCCTGTCCTCGCCCTTGGCCGAGTCGACCTTCGGTGGCAGGGTGAACGACAGGAACGTCCCCGCGACGAAGATCGCGAAGGCGCCGTAGAGCGGGTAGCGCGGACCGAGGGCCTGCAGTCCCGCTCCGACGGGCGCGGCGACGCCGGTGGCGAGGAGTCCGCCGAGGGTGACCCGTGAATTGGCCTTCACCAGGGAGAACCCGGGCGGCAGCAGCCGGGGCACGACGGCGCTGCGCACCACCCCGTACGCCTTGGACGCGACGAGCACCCCCAGCGCGGCGGGATACAGCTCCAGGCTGCCGCTCACGACCGCGCCCGACAGCAGCAGCGCGAGCATCGCCCGGGCGAGCATCGCGCCGGCCATCGCGGCCCGGCGGCCGTGCGGCAGGCGGTCCAGGAGCGGGCCGATCACCGGGGCGAGGAGGGTGAAGGGCGCCATGGTGATGGCGAGGTAGAGGGCGACGCGGCCGCGGGCCTCGTCGGTGGGCACGGAGAAGAAGACGGTGGAGGCGAGGGCGATGGTGATCATGACGTCGCCGGCGCCGTTGACCGCGTGCAGCTCGATCAGTTTGCCGAGGCCCGACTCGCCCGCCCCGTGCGCGTGCGTCGCCTTGCGGATTCCGCGGGCCGTGCCGGTGAACGGGAAGTGCAGGGCACGGCCGACCGCGCGGACGGACCCGCTCATCCGGCCCGATCCGCCGCTTCGAATGTTCCCCTTGGCGCTGCCGATTCCGGCGGCTCCTTGGGGCGACCTCGCGGCTGCCACTCCGCAATAGTGCCCCGAGAATGGCGTGGGTAGTGCGGTTACCGCGCGTATAGAGGCCGAGTGGGGCCGGTGCGGGCCCGTGCCGGGCCGCCCGTGAAGGGGCCGGGCGGGCTCTCCGGCCGACCGGGAGCGGCGCGGCGAATGTCCCTTCCGGTCCGGCCGAGATGGGGCGGAGGGTGGGAAAACGGCGCCTCGCGGCGGCGAAGAACACCGGCGCGGAGTGCGGAAGCGCCCCGCCGGTGTGGGCCCAGGGCTCAGGAGAAGGTAGCGTGCGTAACGCGCCTGCGGCGGTTGTTCTCGGCCGCGCGCCTCTCGGCCATCCCGCAGAATGGATGGCGTAGGTGCGCCCGAGCGCGATCGGGCGCGGACGTCGACGCGGCCCACCGGTCCGCTCCGTCCGCACCGCCGCCGAGGAAGGGCGCACCCGTGAGACGGCGTAGGAGAGAAGCGATACCTGTGAGCGCAGCGACCACGCGAAGCCGCACCCCCGACCGTCTGTGCGCCGAGGCCGTCGACCTCGCGCGCACCGCCGCCGAGGAGGCAGCCGCCCCCGGCGTCGTCGGCGAACATGTGGGGGTGGTCTCCGAGGGGGACCGTGTCGTCACGCACTACTTCGAGTGCAAGGAGTTCGGCTACCGGGGCTGGCGCTGGGCCGTGACGGTCGCCCGTGCCTCCCGGGCGAAGATCGTCACCCTGGACGAGACGGTGCTGCTGCCCGGTGCCGACGCCCTTCTCGCGCCCGAGTGGGTGCCGTGGAGCGAGCGGCTGCGGCCCGGTGACATGGGCCCCGGTGACCTGCTGCCCACGGACGCCGAGGATCTGCGGCTCGAGCCCGGTTTCTCCGGTGAGGACGAGCCCGCGCCGAACTCCGCCGTCTCGCAGGACATGGCCGAGCTGGTGGAGGCGGAGGACGCGGAGGTGACGGAGGGCGTTCCCGCGCACCTTCCGTTCGCGCCGCGCCGCGGTTCGATCGCGGCGGTGGCGGAGGAGCTCGGGCTGCGCCGGGCACGGGTGCTCTCCCGGTACGGGCTGCATGTCGCCGCCGACCGGTGGGAGGAGTCGTACGGGCCCAAGACGGCGATGGCGCAGGCGGCGCCCGCGTCGTGCGTCAGTTGCGGCTTCCTGAATCCGATCGGGGGCTCGCTCGGACAGGCGTTCGGTGTCTGTGCGAATGAGTTCTCGCCGGCGGACGGGCGGGTCGTGGCGCTCTCGTACGGGTGCGGGGGGCACTCCGAGGCCGCGGTCATGCCGACGCCGCCGCGGCCGGCGCCGCCGGTCATCGACGAGACCCGGGTCGATCCCTTCCCGCTCCGGCCCTCGCCGGATTCCGGTTCGGTCTCGATCACCCCGGACGAGCCGTCGTCCGAACTGGGCCACTCGTAACCCCGGTGTCCCGTCACCGGGGGCCGCCGCCCCCGGCCCCCCGCTCCGGCCTGAACGGCCTCGTCCTCAAACGCCGGACGGGCTGACACCACGCACCGCCCCTTCGGAGAACCCCCTGAAGGCGACCCTCTGAGACGACCGCCTGAAGGCGCCGCCCTGAAGACGACCTCCTGAGGTGCCGCCCTGAAGGGGCGCGGGGAACTGCGCGCTCAGCCCTCACGGGCCCGCAGGCAGGGCACATGGTGCAGTCCGCCATCGGCTCCCGGCCACCCCTGTGGCGTGCCTGCCGGGTGCTGCCCTGAAGGGGCGCGGGGAACTGCGCGCTCAGCCCTCACGGGCCCGCAGGCAGGGCACGTGGTGCAGTCCGCCATCGGCTCCCGGCCACCCCTGTGGCGTGCCTGCCGGGTGCTGCCCTGAAGGGGCGCGGGGAACTGCGCGCTCAACCCCCACCCACCCGCAGCCGGCCCCGTCGCACAGCCCACCACCGGACCCCGGGCGCCCCCGGCAGGGCAACGCGCGACCGCCCCCCACCGCCCCGCACGGTACCTTCGTGCCGCGACCGAGCCCAGCGCTCGCGGTCGCGCGAAGCGAGAGGGAGAGTGAACCGTGAGCAAGTTCGTGCAACCGGCACCCGAGGGCGCGGACCCGTTCGGCACGGCCCGCCTGCGCCGCGGCGTGCTGGACGCCTGGGCCACCAGCCCGGCCCGGTTCCGCGAGGACGCCAACGCCGAGGAGGACCTCGTCCTCGGCGGATACCGTGACCGTCTCCTCGTCGAGCTCGCCCAGAACGCCGCCGACGCGGCGGCCCGGGCCCACGTCCCCGGCCGCCTCCGGCTCACCCTCCGCGACGGGGTCCTCGTCGCCGCCAACACCGGCGCCCCCCTCGACGCGGCCGGCGTCGAGTCGCTCTCCACCCTCCGCGCCTCCGCCAAGCGCGACGCCCACGACACCGCCGTCGGCCGCTTCGGCGTCGGCTTCGCCGCGGTCGTCGCGGTCACCGACGAGCCCGCAGTGGTCGGCCGACACGGCGGTATCCGCTGGTCCCTCGCGGAGGCCCGCGAACTGGCGGCGGACACCGCCCGCCACAGTCCGGGCCTGGGCGACGAGATCCGTCGCCGCGACGGCCATGTGCCCCTGCTGCGGCTGCCGTTCGCGGCCGAGGGCACCGCCCCCGACCCGTACGACACCGCCGTCATCCTGCCGCTGCGGGACACCGCCGCCGAGGATCTCGCCGAGCGCCTGCTGCGGGGGCTCGACGACGCGCTCCTGCTCGCCCTGCCCGGCCTGGAGGAAGTGGTCGTCGAGATCGGCGACGGCGGCACGGGCGGCGACGTACGGACGCTGCGCCGCAGGACCGAGGAGCACGGCGTCACCCTGGAGGACTCCCGGGACGGCGCCACCCGCTGGCGCACCGTCTCCCACCACGGCCCCCTGGACCCCGCCCTGCTGGCCGACCGTCCGGTCGAGGAACGGCTGCGTCCGCACTGGTCGGTGACCTGGGCCGTCCCGGTCGACACCGACGGCACCCCGGGCCGCCCCCGCACCAGCCCGGTCGTCCACGCGCCGACCCCCAGTGACGAGCCGCTCGGCGTGCCCGCCCTGCTCATCGCCTCCCTGCCGCTCGACACCAGCCGGCGGCACGCCGCCCCGGGCCCGCTCACCGATTTCCTGGTGGAGCGCGCGGCGGACGCGTACGCGGAACTGCTCGCCGCCTGGAGCCCGGTGGACTCCGGGATCATCGACCTGGTGCCGGGCCCGCTCGGGAAGGGCGAGCTGGACGGCGTGCTGCGCCGCGCGATCCTCGACCGGCTGCCGCGCACCGCCTTCCTGCCGCCGGCCGCCCCGCCGGAGAACACCGGCGAGGACGACGTCGCCGACTGGCCCGAGAGCAGCGCCACGGAGCACCCGGCCGCCCTGCGCCCCCGTGACGCCGAGGTCGTCGAGGGCGCCGGTGCCGAGACCGTCCGGGTGCTCGCCGAGGTGCTGCCCAGCCTGCTGCCCGCCGGCCTGGAGCGCCGGGTGGAGCTGCGGACGCTGGGCGTCGCCCGCGTCCCGCTCGCCGAGGCGGTGGACCGGCTGGCCGGGCTGGAGAAGGACCCGGGCTGGTGGTGGCGGCTGTACGAGAGCCTGGCCGGGGTCGACCCGGACCGGCTGTCCGGGCTGCCCGTGCCGCTCGCCGACGGCCGGACGGCGGTGGGGCCCCGGCAGATCCTGCTGCCCGGCTCCGACGACATGCGGGCCGCCGCGCCCGACACCCTCGCCCGCCTCGGCCTCAAGGTCGCCCACTCGGACGCCGCCCACCCGCTGCTGGAGAAGCTGGGCGCCCTCCCGGCCACTCCCCGCGCGGTCCTCACCACCCCGCAGGTGCGCGCCGCCGTCGCCGCCTCGCTCGACGACGAGGGGGTCGGCTGGGACCAGGAGGCGCCGGACGCCGAGGAGGTGGCGGAACTGGTCCTCGCCCTGGTCCGTGACGCCGCGCTCGAACCCGGCGACGAGCCCTGGCTCGGCGCCCTCGCCCTGCCGGACGAGGAGGGCGAACTCGCTCCCGCCGGTGAACTGGTGCTGCCCGGCAGCCCGTTCGCGCAGGTCATGCGCGAGGGCGAACTCGCCTTCGTGGACTCGGAATGGGCCGACCGGTGGAGCGAGCAGCCGCTCGCCGCCTGTGGCGTGCTGGCCGACTTCGCCCTGGTGCGCGCCACCGACGTGGTCCTCGACCCGGACGAACTGGAGCCCCGCGACACCGACTTCGCCGAACCCGACGACGCGGGGCTGCTGGACGCCGTCGACGTGTGGTGCGAGGACGTCCTCGACCGGCTGCCCGACACCCCCGTACCGCCCGTCGCCACCGAGATCGTCGCCGTACGGGACCTGGACCTGGTGGACGACGAGCGGTGGCCGCAGGCGCTCGCCCTGCTGTCCCGTCCGCCGCTGCGCGACGCGCTGACCCAGCCGGTGCGCATCCTGCTCCCGGACGGCACCCATGAGATCGTCCGGCCGTACTCCGCGTGGTGGCTGCGCGGCCACCCGGTCCTGGACGGGCGTCACCCGGCCGGGCTGCTCGCCGCGGGCGGCGACCCGCTCCTGCGCGGGCTCTACGACGAGGCCGACGCGACCGGCTTCGACGACGAGCAGGTGCTGCGGGCGCTGGGCGTCCGCACGTCCGTCGCCGCCCTGCTGGACGAACCCGGGGGCGCCGCCGAGCTCCTCGAACGGCTCGCCGACCCCGACCGCGAGGTCTCGGGTGCCCAACTGCACGCCCTGTACGGCGCCCTGGCCGATCTGGAGCCCGAGCGCGTGACCCTGCCGGACGAACTGCGCGCCGTGCTGGACGGACGGGTGACCGTGGTGGACGCCGCCGACGCCGTGGTCGTCGACTCGCCCGACCTGCTGCCCTTCACCGGCGGGATGCCCCTGCTCCCGGTCCGCCCGTCCCGCGCCGCCGACCTCGCCGAACTGTTCCAGGTGCGACGCCTCAGCGAGTCGGTGACCGGCGAGGTGACCTCCGAGGGCGCCGAACACGACGTACCGGAGTCCGTTCGGATCCTGCTGGGCCCCTCGGCCCCCGCCTCGTACGTCGAGCACGAGGAACTCGTCGTCGACGGCACCGAGCTGGACTGGCGCCGCACCCGGGACGGGGTGCTGCACGCGTCCACCCTGGAGGGCGTGGCGGCCGGCCTCGCCTGGGCGGCCGGACAGTGGCCGCGCCGCTTCGAGGTCGCGGCCCTGCTGGAGGACCCGTCCCGCACGGCGGAACTGGCCCGGGACCGCTGGTTCGACTGAGGCCGGATACGGGGTCCGTCGGAGGGAGCCGGGTACCGGCCCGTCGGAGGGTGTGCGCGCTCGTCCGTGCCCCCTCCGGCGGTCCCGCGGCGCGACCTGCGTCATGACCGCACAAAAGTTTCACCACCCGTACAACCATTCGTCACCGCCGCGAATCTGATCACCCGAGTCAACAGACTCCACGATCACTTGGGCCCCAAGGGAAGACGAGCCGTGAGGAACGATCACTCACCACCGGGGCCCCTTTCTCCACTTGGGGATCGCATGCGCACACGCGCCACTGTGGCCGCCGTCTCCGGCGCCCTGGCCCTTTCCGCCTTTGTCGTCCCGGCCGCTCAGGCCGCCGACGCCCCGGGCGCCGCCGCGCTCACCCGCAGCGTCCAGACGAACACGGTGAAGTCACCCACCGACGAGACCCACGGTGACACCAAGATCTCCAACGTCGTCGTCAACGGCGGCAAGGCGATCGTCCTCGGCCCGACCACGAAGAAGACCTTCACGGTCACCTTCACGGCCTCCGACAACTCCGGCATCGCCATGGCGCTCGCCGTGCTGTACCACGGCGCGAACATCGACGACGCCGACAACGGCGCCGTACCGAACGAGGGCCAGAAGGCCTCCTGCACCGCGGTCAGCAGCACGACCTCGAACTGCAAGGAGACCTTCACGGTCCAGGCCAACCAGGACCTGCTCGACGCGCACGCGGGCACCTGGAAGGTCTGGGCGATCGCGCAGGGCAAGGACGCCAACTACGTCCAGAAGGACAACGCCAAGAGCTTCTACATCCAGCGCGCCTCCAAGCTGACGGTGAACGCCGCCCCGGAGCCGGTGAAGAAGGGCAAGACCATCACGGTCACCGGCGCCCTGACCCGCGCGAGCTGGCAGACCGGGAAGTACCCGGGCTACACCGGCCAGCCGGTGAAGCTGCAGTTCAAGAAGAAGGGCGCCAGCACCTACACCACGGTCAAGACGGTCAAGACGACCACGGGTGGCGCGCTGAAGACGACGGTCACGGCGTCCGTCGACGGCACCTACCGCTACTCCTTCGCGGGCACGACGACCACCCCGGGCGTCAGCGCCACGGGTGACTACGTCGACGTGCAGTAACCGGCTCGCGGTACTCCACCGTGCGGTCCCCGCGCCGCCCCGCCAGGGGTGCGGGGACCGTGTGGTTCGCCGCGTGACCCACCGGGTGGTTCACGTGGGAATGCGGCGGTCCACCGCTCTCCACAGCAGTTCCAGGCAGGCCGCCGCCACCGCGGCGATGCCCACCGCGATCCACGGCATCTGCGTGCCGACCAGCTTCAGCGCGAAGAAGTGCTGGAGCCACGGCACGATCAGTACGACGAGGAACGCCAGCCCCATCGAGGCCACCAGGACGATCCGCCACCAGGTGTACGGCCGGGCGATGATCGCCAGCACCCACATCGAGATCAGGAACAGTGTCAGCGTCGCCGCGCTGGTCTCCGCGTTCAACTGGTCGGGCCCGGTGTAGTGGTGACGGGCCACCAGATAGGTCACGAAGGTGGCGACCCCGGCGACGACACCGCCGGGGATCGAGTAGCGCATGACCCGCCGTACGAAGTGCGGTCTCGCCCGCTCCGTGTTGGGGGCGAGCGCGAGGAAGAACGCCGGGATGCCGATCGTCAGGGTGGACAGCAGGGTCAGGTGCCGGGGCAGGAAGGGGTATTCGACCCGCCAGCACACCACCAGCACCGCCAGCAGCACCGAGTAGACGGTCTTCACCAGGAACAGGGTCGCGACCCGGGTGATGTTGCCGATGACCCGGCGGCCCTCCGCCACCACCGAGGGCAGCGTCGAGAAGCTGTTGTTGAGCAGCACGATCTGGGCGACCGCCCGGGTCGCCTCCGAACCCGACCCCATGGACACGCCGATGTCGGCGTCCTTGAGGGCCAGGACGTCGTTCACGCCGTCGCCCGTCATCGCCACCGTGTGGCCGCGCGACTGCAGCGCGCCCACCATGTCGCGCTTCTGCTGCGGGGTGACCCGCCCGAACACCGTGCCCTTGTCCAGTGACTTCGCCATCTCCTCCCGCTCGTCGGGAAGCCGGCGCGCGTCCACGACCTCGCCGCTCAGACCGAGCTTCCCGGCCACCGCGCCGACCGAGACCGCGTTGTCACCGGAGATGACCTTCGCCCTGACGTCCTGCTCGGCGAAGTAGCGCAGGATGTCCGCCGCGTCCGGGCGCAGCCGCTGCTCCAGTACGACCAGCGCGGTCGGCCGGGCGCCCTTCTTCACCTCGGGATCGTCGAGGTCCCTGGTGGCCCGGCAGAGCAGCAGGACCCGCAGCCCCTCCTCGTTCAGCCGATCGGTCTCGGCGAGCGCCGGGTCCCCGGCGGGCAGCAGCACGTCGGGGGCGCCGAGCAGCCACGTACCGGACTCGCCGTTGCCCTCGCTGAAGGACGCCCCGCTGTACTTGCGGGCGGAGGAGAAGGGCAGCGACTCGACGCAGCGCCAGTCCTCGCTGTCCGGGTAGGCGTCGATGATCGCCTGGAGGGAGGGGTTCGGCCGCGGGTCGGACTCGCCGAGCGCGCCGAGGACCTTGCGTACGTACGACTCGTCGGCACCTCCCAGCGGCCGCAGCTCGGTGACGTCCATGCCGCCCTCGGTGAGGGTGCCGGTCTTGTCGAGACAGACGGTGTCGATGCGGGCGAGGCCCTCGATGGCCGGAAGTTCCTGCACGAGGCACTGTTTCCGGCCGAGCCGGATGACGCCGATCGCGAAGGCGACGGAGGTGAGGAGGACGAGACCCTCGGGGACCATCGGCACGATCCCGCCGACCGTCCGCGCGACGGAGTCCTTGAAGCCGTGCTGCTTGACCACGAGCTGGCTGATGACCAGACCGATCGCGGTCGGGATCATCATCCACGTCACGTACTTGAGGATCGTGGAGATACCGCTGCGCAGCTCGGAGTGGACGAGCGTGAACCGCGACGCCTCCTCGGCCAGCTGTGCCGCGTACGCCTCCCGGCCCACCTTCGTCGCGGTGAACGCGCCGCCGCCCGCCACCACGAAGCTGCCCGACATCACCTTGTCGCCGCGGCGTTTGACCACGGGGTCGGCCTCACCCGTGAGCAGCGACTCGTCGATCTCCAGGCCGTCGGCCTCCACACAGGCGCCGTCGACGACGATCTTGTCCCCGGGGCCGATCTCTATCACGTCCCCGAGCACGATCCGCGAGGTGCTGACCTCGGCGGCGACCCCGTCCCTGCGCACCGTCGGTTTCGCCTCGCCGATCACCGCGAGCGAGTCCAGGGTCTTCTTGGCCCGCCATTCCTGGATGATGCCGATCCCGGTGTTGGCGATGATCACGTACCCGAACAGGCTGTCCTGGAACGGAGCCACGGACAGCATGATCAGCCAGAGCACACCGATGATGGCGTTGAACCGGGTGAAGACGTTCGCGCGGACGATCTCGCCCAGTGAGCGGCTGCTGCGCACCGGGACGTCGTTCACCTCGCCGCGCGCCACCCTTTCGGCCACTTCGGCGGCGGACAGCCCCTTGGCCCGCCCGGGGGCGGGGAGGGGCACGGGGTGCACCGGATCCAGTTCCGCGCCCGCGTCGATGTGCGTCATGCATTCGACGGTACGTGCGGAAGGGGGGCTTCACCTGCCGAGTGCCCCGGAGATCCGACCAGGGGAGGACGGGGGACGGCGGGCCGTGATGCCCTGGTCGGAGTCTGCGGGCCGGAGGGCGGAGGGTGCCGGGCGGGGCCGCTTACTCCGCGGCGGTGGACGACGGCGCGGTGCCGGCCGCCGCGGCCCGTTTGATCGCGGCGTCGCGCCTGCGGACGTACCAGATGCCGATCAGTCCGAGGCCCGCGCCGGCCAGGCAGGTCCACACCCACCAGGTGTGCCCGTGGTCGTCGTACCAGCCGTAGAACGGCAGCTGCACCAGGAAGAGGACGAACCAGAGGATCGTGCCGCCCGTGATGGTGGCGACGACGGGCCCCTCCAGGGGCTCCGGCGCCTCGTGCTTGGGGGTCCACTTCGCCATGGGCACAGCTTACGAGGCCGCGGACCGGACGATGCTCGCACCCGTGTTCCCGTGGCCTACCAACGGTCTACGCGCGGAGATAGCGATTTCCGATTCATATGTTCATACTGAAACAGTCCGAGTCTGGCCAGTTGTATTCGTAGGAAACACCAACAGCGACCGGGGAATCCCGTTGGTGGCGATCGACCGCCGGCCGGACTCGATCATGTTCCCCGTCCCCCCCGCACGCTTGAGGACCCGCATGTCCACCTCGGCCGCCACCAAGGCCCCCGCCCCGCAGGAGCCGGAGTCCCGGCCCGCGCGGAACGCCCTCGACCGCTACTTCAAGATCTCCGAACGCGGTTCCAGCATCCCGCGCGAGATCCGCGGCGGTCTCGCCACCTTCTTCGCGATGGCCTACATCATCGTGCTGAACCCGATCATCCTGGGCAGCGCGAAGGACATGTACGGGCACCACCTGGACAACGGCCAGCTGGTCACCGCGACCGCCCTGACCGCGGCCTTCACCACCCTCCTCATGGGCGTCATCGGCAACGTGCCGATCGCGCTGGCGGCCGGCCTCGGTGTGAACACGGTCGTCGCGCTCCAGCTCGCCCCGCGGATGTCCTGGCCGGACGCCATGGGCATGGTCGTGCTGGCCGGCTTCATCGTGATGCTGCTGGTCGCCACCGGGCTGCGCGAGCGCGTCATGAACGCCGTGCCGCTGGGGCTGCGCAAGGGCATCTCGATCGGTATCGGCCTGTTCATCATGCTGATCGGCCTGGTCGACTCCGGCTTCGTCTCCCGCATCCCGGACGTCGCCCAGACCACCGTGCCGCTGCAGCTCGGCTCCGACGGTCACCTCAACGGCTGGCCGGTGCTGGTCTTCGTCCTCGGCACGCTGCTCACCCTCGCGCTGATCGTGCGCAAGGTGCCGGGCGCGATCCTCATCTCGATCGTCACCATGACGGTGCTCGCGGTGATCGTCAACGCCGTCGCCACGATCCCGTCCTGGGGTCTGACCACCCCGAAGTGGCCGGGCAACCCGGTCGCCACCCCGGACTTCGGACTCGTCGGCAAGGTCAGCCTCTTCGGCGGTTTCGGCAAGGTCGGCGTGCTGACGGGCATCCTCTTCGTCTTCACCGTGCTGCTGTCGTGCTTCTTCGACGCGATGGGCACGATCATGGGCGTCAGTGACGAGGCCAAGCTGACCGACGCACAGGGCAACATGCCCGGCATCAACAAGGTCCTCTTCGTCGACGGCATCGCGGTCGCCGCGGGCGGCGCCAGCTCCTCCTCGGCCACCACCTGCTTCGTGGAGTCCACGGCGGGCGTCGGCGAGGGCGCGCGCACCGGCTTCGCGAACGTCGTCACCGGCGCGCTCTTCGCCGTGGCGCTCTTCCTGACCCCCATCGCCACGATGGTCCCGTCCCAGGCCGCCACCCCCGCGCTGCTCGCGGTCGGCTTCCTGATCCTTTCGGGCTCGGTCCGTGAGATCGACTGGGCCGACCACACGATCGCTATCCCGGCCTTCGTGACCATGGTGATGATGCCGTTCACCTACTCGATCACGAACGGCATCGGCATGGGCTTCATCACCTTCGTGGTGCTGCGCCTGGCGGCAGGCCGGGGCCGCGACATCCCGGTCGCGATGTACGTGGTGTCGGCGGTGTTCGCCTTCTACTACCTCATGCCGGCCCTCGGCCTCACCTGACGGGCGGGGCCACGCGTCCCGGCGTCCCCGTCCTCGGGCACTCCCGGAATCTCCCGGGCTCCCCGGCTCACGTGACCCCGTAGAACTTCTCCGTCTCCTCGACCGCGGTCTGGAACCGCTCGTCGAAGTCATCGCGAATGAGCGTCCGGACGACATAGTCCTGGACGCTCATTCCGCGTTTGGCGGCGTGGTCTCGGAGCCGGTCGAGCAGCTCCCCGTCTATCCGCAGGCTGAGCACAGTGGTCCCCATGGAGTCGAGGGTCGCCGGACTTCGCCGCGGAACGGGTCACTTTCCGCACGGGACTCACTCGTATGAGTGACGTAAGGGTTCAGTGGTCCGTGTCACGGGCACCCCGATGCTCTTTAGCGAGAGTAATGAGTTAAGCTAAATACATGCCTGACCTCACCCATGGCGACGACGCTGCCGCCGTGAACGCCCTGCGCTCCGCAGTGATGCGGCTGTCACGTCGACTCAAGCACCAGCGGGTCGACGAGTCGCTGAGCCCCACCGAGATGTCGGTGCTCGGCACCCTGGCCCGCTGTGGCTCCGCCACGCCGGGTGAACTCGCCCGCAAGGAGCATGTGCAGCCGCCCTCGATGACCCGCATCGTCGCGCTGCTGGAAGCCAAGGGCCTGGTCAGGCTGGAGCCTCACCCCGAGGACCGGCGACAGAAGGTCGTCACGCAGACCGACAAGGCCGAGGCGATGCTCGAAGAGAGCCGCCGCAGGCGGAACGCGTGGCTGGCCGGCCTGGTCGAGGCCCTGGACGAGGACGAGTGGGCGAAGCTCCGCGAGGCCGCTCCCGTCCTGGAGAAACTCGCGCAGATCTGATGCCCCGCCCGGCGTGCCGACCGACGTCCGGCCGGCACGCCCTCACCCTGGACACCGTCGTCCGTGCCCCCAAGGAGGCGAGCCCTTTTGAGTACGGGATCCGGAGCAGACTCCGCCCCCGCACCAGCCACCCACGACTCCCCGCCCACCCCTGACGGCGCCACCCGCCCGTCCCGCACACCCGGATCCCGGACCCCCTCGGCCACGGCGGCCTCCCCGTCTTCTTCGCCGACCCCGGCACCCCAGGCACCCCCGGCACCCCGCGCGCCCTCGGCGGCCTCGTCGTCCTCGATGTTCAGCTCCCTGAAGATCCGGAACTACCGGCTGTTCTTCCTGGGCCAGGTCGTCTCCAACACCGGCACCTGGATGCAGCGCATCGCCCAGGACTGGCTGGTGCTGAGCCTCACCGGATCCTCCGCCGCGGTCGGTATCACCACCGCGCTGCAGTTCCTGCCGATGCTGCTCTTCGGGCTCTACGGCGGCGTCCTGGTCGACCGGCTCCCCAAGCGCCCCACCCTGCTGGCCACCCAGACGGCCATGGGCCTCACCGGGCTCGCGCTCGCCTTCCTGACCCTCTCCGGCCACGTCCAGGTCTGGCACGTCTACCTGGCGGCCTTCGCCGTCGGCCTCGCCACGGTCGTCGACAACCCGGCCCGCCAGTCCTTCGTCTCCGAGATGGTCGGCCCCGGCCAGCTGCAGAACGCGGTCAGCCTCAACTCCGCCAACTTCCAGTCGGCCCGCCTCGTCGGCCCCGCCGTCGCGGGCGTGCTGATCACCGGTGTGGGCACCGGCTGGGCGTTCCTGTTCAACGGACTGTCCTTCGTGGCCCCCATCGCGGGTCTGCTGCTGATGCGCTCCCGCGACCTGCACATGGTCGAGCGGGCGCCCCGCGGCAAGGGGCAGCTCCGCGAGGGCCTCCGCTATGTCGCCGGCCGCCCCGACCTGGTCTGGCCGATCGTCCTCGTCGGTTTCATCGGCACCTTCGGCTTCAACTTCCCCGTCTGGCTCTCCGCCTACGCGGACGACGTCTTCCACGCGGGCGCCGGCGCGTACAGCCTCTTCAACACGCTGATGGCGGTCGGCTCGGTGGCCGGCGCGCTGCTCGCGGCCCGCCGCGGCACGGCCCGGCTGCGCGTGCTGATCGCGGCGGCCCTGGCCTTCGGTCTGCTGGAGGCGGTGGCGGCCGTGGTGCCGTCGCTGTGGCTCTTCTCGCTGCTCATGGTCCCGATCGGGGTCTTCGGCCTGACGGTCAACGTCACGGCGAACACCACGGTCCAGATGGCCACCGACCCCGTCATGCGCGGCCGTGTCATGGCGCTGTTCATGATGGTCTTCGTGGGCGGTACGCCGCTCGGGGCGCCGCTGGTCGGCTGGGTCACCGACGCCTACGGTCCGCGCGTCGGCTTCGCTCTCGGCGGTCTGGTCTCGGCCGCCGCCGCGACGGCCGTCGGCCTGGTCCTGGCCCGGGTGGGCGGGCTGCGCCTGTCGGTCGGCTGGCACCGCGGCCATCCGCAGGTGCGCTTCGTCCCCAAGGAACGGCTGGCGACGGCGGTCTGACCGGCGACCGTGGCCCCCGATCCTGGGACAGTGGGGCCATGAGACTCTTCGCGGCCGTGCTGCCACCCGAGGAAGCGGTACGTGAACTCGGCGCGGCGGTGGACGCGTTGCACCGGCTGCCGGGCGCGGACGGTCTGCGGTGGACGGGCCGTCCGGGCTGGCACTTCACGCTCGCCTTCTACGGCGAGGTCGAGGAGGAGCTCACCGGTCCCCTCGCGGACCGGCTGTCCCGGGCCGCCCGGCGCACGCCGCCCGTCCCGCTCGCCCTCCGGGGCGGGGGCCACTTCGGCGGCCGGGCCCTGTGGGCCGGAGTGTCGGGAGACGTCACCACCCTGCGCCTGCTCGCCGACCGCGCGGAGGCGGCGGCGCGCAGGGCGGGCGTCCCGATGGGCGAGCACCGCCGCTACCGCCCGCATCTGACGGTGGCCCGCAGCAGGCAGGCCGCGGACTTCGAGGCGTACGTCACCGCCCTGGACGACTTCGCCGGGCATCCCTGGACGGCGGGCGAGCTGTGTCTCGTACGCAGCAATCTGCCGAGGTCGGGGGTCCCGGGGGAGCAGCCGCGCTACGAGACGGTGGCGCGGTGGGCGCTGGCCGGGGCGGGCGGCTGAAGGGGGCCGGGGACCGCCGGTTAACCTCAATGGCGTGAATCCCAAGACCCGAAACCAAATCATGGCCGGTGTGCTCGTGCTGATGTTCGTCGTGGTGGCGCTGGCGGCGGCGGTCAAGTAGGCGGCCCGCCCGCGATCGGCGCGCTCCACCGGGGAGCCACCGGGAGTACCGGGGAGCACCCGGGAGAACCGGGCACCCCCCGGGAGAACCAGGGACAGCCCGGACCCGCCGGGTGGCGCGGGAACCGCGCGCCCCGGTCCCGTGGGACAGGCCGCATGGTTCCCGCACCCCTGACGACTCCCTGGACGCCCTGTGGGGGCGTGCTACCAGGCGAAGGCCTCCGGCGCGGGACCCGGGCCGGGGAAGATCTCGTCCAGCGCGGACAGCAGCTCCGGCGACAGCTCCAGCTCGACGGCGCGCAGGGCGGAGTCGAGCTGCTGCGCGGTGCGCGGGCCGACGATGGGGCCGGTGACGCCGGGCCGGGTCAGCAGCCAGGCCAGCGCCGCCTCGCCGGGCTCGATCCCGTGCTTGTCGAGCAGGTCCTCGTACGACTGGATCTGCGCGCGGATGGCGGTGTTGGCCAGCGACTCGGCGGCCCGGCCGCCCGCCCTGCGGCCGCCCTCCGTCTCCTTCCGGATGACCCCGCCGAGCAGTCCGCCGTGCAGCGGCGACCAGGGGATGACCCCGAGCCCGTACTCCTGCGCGGCCGGGATGACCTCCATCTCGGCGCGTCGCTCGGCCAGGTTGTAGAGGCACTGCTCGCTGACGAGGCCGATGGTGCCGCCGCGGCGGGCGGCGATCTCGTTGGCCTGGGCGATCTTGTAGCCGGGGAAGTTGCTGGAGCCGACGTAGAGGATCTTGCCCTGCTGGACCAGGACGTCGATCGCCTGCCAGATCTCCTCGAAAGGGGTGCGGCGGTCGACGTGGTGGAACTGGTAGATGTCGATGTAGTCCGTCTGGAGCCGCTTGAGGCTGGCGTCGACCGCCCGCCGGATGTTGACCGCGGAGAGCTTGTCGTGGTTGGGCCAGGCGTCGCCTTCGGCGGCCATGTTGCCGTACACCTTGGTGGCGAGCACGACCTTGTCGCGCCGCTCGCCGCCCTGGGCGAACCAGTTCCCGATGATCTCTTCCGTACGGCCCTTGTTCTCGCCCCAGCCGTACACGTTCGCGGTGTCGAAGTAGTTGATCCCTGAGGCCAGTGCCGCGTCCATGATCGCGTGGCTGTCGGCCTCGTCGGTCTGCGGACCGAAGTTCATGGTGCCGAGGACGAGCCGGCTGACCTTGAGTCCCGTGCGTCCGAGCTGCGTGTACTTCATGACTCCCCACCCAACGGCGTGGAGTGCGCTCTAGGCAAGAGTGGAACGCCGGGACAGCCCTTACGGGACAGCCCTTAGTCCCGGGGGAAGTCGTCCGTCTTGACGGTGAGGCCGAGGAGGGTGGTCGTCATGTCGACCTCTCCGCCGAAGGCGACGGTCGTCTCGGTGATGTAGTCGCCGTCCTTGGGCTGGGTGTACAGATGGCACTTGCCCTGGTAGGGGTCGGCGACGAGATAGACCGGCACCTCGGCGTTCGCGTACGCGGTCTTCTTGGGGCCGTAGTCGTTGGCCGCCGTCCCCTTGGAGATGACCTCGGCGACGAACTCGACGTCCTGGCAGTTCCACAGCCCCTTGGAGTCCTTGGCGGCGTCCTCCGCCACCAGCGTCACATCGGTGGCGAACCCGTTGAGATGGCCCGGATAGTCGATGCGCACGTCGGACTTCACGCGCCTGCGCGGGTACTTGGTGCGCAACTGCTCGACGATGTCGAGGATGATTTCCCAGTGGGTGTCCCGCTGCGGTGCCGTGAAGACGGTTCCCTCGACGATCTCGACTTTGTATCCCTCGGGGGTGGTCCGCTCCATCGACTCGAACAGGGTGTCCAGAGTCAGTTCGTGGTTGTCGTCGGCCATCTCGATCCTGTCTTCGAGGACGGTCATCGTGGCACTCCTCCCCGCCGCGACCCGGTCGAGCGCAGCCACGCGGTTCAACGATACGTACGACGATCCGGGTGCGCCGGGATTCGGTCAGGCGCTGTCGGCCGAGTACGGCTCCCCGAGGTCCCACGCCTGGTACATCGCCTCCGCGAAGGCCTCCGTGATCCGGTGTTCGCCGCTCTCGTTCGGGTGGGTGCCGTCGTAGGTGTCGAGGTGGATGTCGTACCCGGGGGGCGGGGAGACGAGCAGCAGGGGGGAACGGGGCTCGTCGAGGTCGGCGACCGCCTTCGCGAGGAAGTCGTTGAAGGAGGCCACCGCGGCGGCGAAGGGCGCGTCGGACTGCGCGCGGACGTTCGGTATCACCGGCAGGACGGCCATCCGGATCCGCGGGTTCGCCGCGCGGGCCTCGGCGACGAAGGCGCGGACGTTCTCGGCCGTCTGCTCCGCGTTCGTGTAGAAGCCCAGGTCGATCAGGCCGAGGGAGACCAGGAGCACGTCGGCGCGGTGCGCGCGAACCGCGTCCTGGATCAGCGGGACCATGTGGATCCAGCCCTCGCCCCAGCCGGCGAGGTGGGCCTGCGGAAAGTCCGGTTCCGCGTACTCGTACGAGTCGGGGGACTCGGTCGCCTTGTCGTAGAGCGTCTCGCGCGGGCCGACGATCCGGAACGGGCCCCCGTACGTCGCGCGCAGGTGCTGCCACATCCGGTAACGCCACGTGTGTTCCCCCGCGCTCCCGATCGTCTGGGAGTCGCCGACGGGCATGAACCTGAGCATCCGCTCATCATGGACGATCGGTGCGGAGGGCATGACCGCCGGGGGTGTGAGGCTGGACACGCCTCGAGGACGCGATACGGGGCCGGCCGCGGGCGGAGATCGAACTGAAAGTCCGTTCGAGATGGCAGGCTTGGGCCATGCGCCGATCGCCCTCCCATTTTGCCGGAGCCGCCGCCCGACTGGCCGCCGGAGCCGCCCTCGTCGTCGCGCTGTCGGCGCCCGCCGTCGCCGACGGCGGGGACGGCGGATTCACGATCAAGGACCCCCGGATCACCGAGTCCAGCGGGCTCGCCGCCTCGCACCTGCACCCCGGCATCTACTGGACGCACAACGACAGCGACGACGGCCCGTACCTCTACGCCGTCGACAGCAGGACCGGCGAGACGGTCGCCACCGTCACGATGAGCGGGGTCGGCGCCCCCCGCGACGTCGAGGCCATCTCGCTGGGCCCGGACGGCGATCTCTACGTCGGTGACATCGGCGACAACCTCGGCGGCACCTGGAACCACGTCTGGATCTACAAGCTGCCCGAGCCGAAGGTGCTCAAGGACCAGACGATCCGGGCCACCCAGTACGTCGTGAAGTACGCGGACGGGCCCCGCAACGCGGAGGCGCTGATGGTGCATCCGAAGACCGGGCGGGTCTACATCGCCGACAAGAACGAGGACGGCGGGCACCTCTACGAGGGTCCCGCACAACTCTCCTCCTCCGGCACGAACGTGTTCCGCCGGGTCGCCACCATCGACCTCTGGGTCACCGACGGAGCCTTCTCGCCGAACGGCGAACAGCTGGCGCTGCGCGGGTACTTCGGCGGGATCCTGTACACCTGGAACGACGGGAAGCCGAAGCGGCAGGGTCGGCTGAACGTTCCCCTGCAGGGGCAGGGCGAGTCCGTCACGTACACGCCCGACGGGTCGGAGCTGATGTACGGCAGCGAGGGCAAGGACAGCCCGGTGCAGCCCGGCTCGGTTCCCGGGGGCGGATCCGACTCCAAGTCCCCTTCGGCGAGCGGTGGTTCGTCGTCGGCGGGCGGTGACGGGGGCGGTGGCCTGGGTTCCGGCGCCAAGGGGGCGCTGGCCGTCGGCGCGGTGCTGGTGGTGGTCTTCGCGGTGAGACGGCTGCTGCGCAGGTCCTAGGAAGCCGGAGCGGGAGCGCGGCGACAGCGGAAAGGGGCGCCCGGCGAGTGCCGGGCGCCCCTTTCCGGGTACGGGTGAGGTCAGAGCTTCTCGATGACGTGGTCGACGCACTTCGTCAGTGCCTCGACGTCCGCCGGGTCGATCGCCGGGAACATCGCGATGCGCAGCTGGTTGCGGCCGAGCTTGCGGTAGGGCTCGGTGTCGACGATGCCGTTGGCGCGCAGGACCTTGGCGACCGCGGCGGCGTCGATCTCGTCGTCGAAGTCGATCGTGCCGATGACCTGCGAACGCTTGGCCGCGTCGGTGACGAACGGAGTGGCGTACTTGGAGTCCTCGGCCCAGGTGTACAGCCGGGTCGAGGAGTCCTTGGTACGGGCCGTGGACCAGGCCAGACCGCCCTGGCCGTTGATCCACTCCAGCTGCTCGTTGAGCAGGAAGAGGGTGGCGAGGGCCGGGGTGTTGTACGTCTGGTTCTTGCGGGAGTTGTCGATCGCCGTGGGGAGCGAGAAGAACTCCGGCACATGGCGGCCCGACGCGTGGACTCGCTCGGCGCGCTCGATGGCGGCCGGGGAGAAGACGGCGATCCACAGGCCGCCGTCGGAGGCGAAGGACTTCTGCGGGGCGAAGTAGTAGACGTCCGTCTCGGCGATGTCGACCGGCAGGCCGCCTGCGCCGGAGGTGGCGTCCACCAGGACGAGGGAGCCCTCGTCGGCGCCGGCGACCCGCCTGATGGGGGCGGCGACACCGGTGGAGGTCTCGTTGTGGGTGAAGGCGTACACGTCGACGCCGGCCTCGGCCGAGGGCTCGGGGTGGGTGCCCGGGTCGGACGCGATCACGGTGGGTTCGGCGAGCCACGGGGCGAGCTTCGCGGCCTTGGCGAACTTGGAGCTGAACTCACCGAAGTTGAGGTGCTGCGACTTGTTCTCGATCAGGCCGTGGGTCGCCACGTCCCAGAACGCGGTGGAGCCGCCGTTGCCGAGGACGACCTCGTACCCGTCGGGCAGCGAGAACAGTTCGCGCACACCCTCCCGGACCCTCCCGACCAGGTTCTTGACCGGCGCCTGGCGGTGCGACGTGCCGAGCAGGGAACTGCCGGTCGCCGCCAGCGCGTCCAGTGCCTCCGTCCGCACCTTGGAGGGGCCGGCGCCGAATCGTCCGTCGGCGGGCTTGATGTCAGCGGGGATCTGGATGTCAGCCACGAGCCGGAGGGTATCTCTTCGGCGAAACCGGACGGAAGCGTGTCCGTTCGATGAGACGACCCGGCCGGCCCGTGGCCGCTGGGGGGGGGCCACGGCGTTCCGCCCGCCCCCGTGGAGAGCTACGGGGCGAGCCGGACCGGCAGTTCGAACAGGTCGTTCTGGGTCACCACGGGCTTGTTGCGCAACTCCGCGACGGGCACCGCCAGGTCGAGGGCGGGGAAGCGCTCGTACAGCGCCGGCAGCGCGACTCCGGCCTCCAGCCGGGACAGGGCGGCACCCGGGCAGACGTGCGGGCCGTGGCCGAACGAGATGTGGCGGTTGGCGGTGGTGCGGGTGATGTCGAAGTCCCCGGCCGTCGGGCCGTGGGCGTTCTCGTCGCGCCCGATCGCGCCGTACGACACGATCAGCGCGTCACCCGCGGGGATGACCTTGTCCCCGACCGGCACGTCCTCCGTCGCGAAGCGGATCAGGACGTGCGAGGTGGGGGTGGAGTGGCGCAGCGTCTCCTCCACCACGGCCGACCAGTCGGCCTCACCGGAAAGGACGAGCGCGCGCTGCTCCGGATGGGCGGACAGGTTGACCACCGCGTTGACGATGAGGGAGATCGTCGTCTCGTGTCCCGCCGCCACCATCAGCTGGAGGGTGGAGACGATCTCCTCGTCGGTGAGGTGGTCGCCGTTCTCGGAGGCGAGGATCAGGGCGCTGGTCAGGTCGTCGCCGGGCTCGGCGCGTTTGGCCGCGACGGTGTCGGCCATGATCCCGGCCAGTTCGGTGAGCGTGGCGAGGACCTCGGCGGGCGGGGTCTGCGTCGAGAAGAACTTCTCGAAGAGCTCCTTGAGGCGGGGGAGGCGGGACTCCTCGATGCCCATGAGGTCGGCGACGACGTACATGGGCAGCGGGTAGGCGAAGTCGGCCTTCAGGTCGACGACTCCGGCGTCGGCGGAGAGCTGGTCGAGCAGCCCCTGCGTCAGCTTGGTGATCCGCTCCCGCATCTGCTCCACCCGGCGGGGCGTCAGCGCCTGTGCCACCAGCGTGCGCATCCTGCGGTGGTCCGCGCCGTCGACCGTCAGCATGGACCGGCCGGGGTTGGCGAGGCCGATCAGCGGCCAGTCGGGGGCTATCTCGCCGCGCTGCCAGGCGCCCCACACGTTGATGTCCTTCACCAGCCGGGGGTCCGTGAGCAGGGCGCGGGCCTCCGCGTGGTGCGTGACCGCCCAGACGGGCACGCCGCCGGGCAGCTCCACGGCGGCCAGCGGACCGGCTTCGCGCAGCCTGGCGCTCTCGCCGTCGAGGTCGGACACGAACGGGTCGAGGGCGATACGTGCGGTCATGCGGGGATGCCTCCAAGGGCCGGGGTGGGGATGCCGCGTCGTCGCGGGGGCCGTGGCGTCGGCGCAGGCCGTCGCGGCCCCCGCGGCCCCCGGCCGGACACGCGGGCCGGCCGGGCGCGGTGGAGTCTCACAGTGCGGGTACGGGGGTGAAGCGCACCGGGAGTTCGGTGAGGCCGCGCAGCCAGGGTGAGGGCCGGCGGGTGAGGGACGCGGCGGGTACCGCCAGGTCGATGTCGGGCAGGCGGTCCAGTACGACCTCGATGCCCGTCCGCGCGATGACCTCGGCGACCTCCTGGGCCGGGAACGGGCAGCGGTGCTCGCCGTGTCCGAAGGAGAAGTGGGCGTTGTTGCCGCCGGTGAGGGCGGAGCCGTCGGTGCGGACCTGCGGGTCGGAGTTGGCACCCTGGAGGCCGAGCAGCAGCAGGTCGCCGGCGCGGACGCGGTGGCCGCCGAGCTGGGTGTCGCGGGAGGCCCAGCGCCCGGCGACGTTCTGGGTGGGGGTGTCCTCCCAGAGGACCTCGTTCATGGCCTCCGCGACGCTGTTGCGGCCGCCGAAGAGGGAGGCGGCGAAACGGTCGTCCGTGAGCATCAGGCGCAGCGAGTTGCCGATCCAGTCCGCGGTGGGCTGGTGGCCCGCGGCCATCATGACCATCAGGTCCTGGATGATCTCCTCGTCGGTGAAGCCGGAGGTGTCGGCGAGCATCCGGGAGACGACGTCGCTCGCGGGGTCGGCCTTGCGGTCGGCCAGCAGCCGCGCCATGGAGCCGGCGAGGTGCTGCTGTCCGGCGAGTGCGCCCTCCCGCCCGTTGATCATGTCGTTGAGGGCGGTGACCAGGCCGGGGCCCTGTTCCTCGGAGAAGCCGTAGAGCGTCGCGAGGACCCGTACGGGCAGCAGCGCCGCGTAGTCCCCGACGAGGTCGATCTCGCCCTTGGCGCAGGCGGCGTCGATGAGTTCGTCGGCGAACCGCTCGGCGTGGGTGCGCAGTTCGAAGGGGTCGACGGCCTCCAGCGCCTCGCTGATCATCGCGGCGCGCTCACGGTGGCGTTCGCCGACCGTGTAGAGGATGGAGGGCTGCTTGCGGCCGATCATCGGCAGCAGGGGCCAGTCGTCGGGGATGCGGTCCCACTGGTTCCACAGGTCGGAGTCGCGGCTGAACAGCACGGGGTCACCGGTGACCTGGTGCAGCTCGCGGTAGCCGAGCACCAGCCACGCCGGGATGTCGCCGTCCAGCACGACGGACGCCACCGAGCCGTGGTCGCGCCGCATCTCCCGGTACAGCTCGGCGGGTTCGGTCTGGAACCGGGGCCCGCTGAGGGGCACGGGGGCGGGGGTCACAGGGCCAACTCCGGGGACTTGGTGACTTCTTCGGTGGCCGGGGTGGCGGCCTCGGCCGAGGCGGCGTACACGGTCTTCAGGTGTTCGACCAGGGTGATCAGCACCCGTTTGCTGGACTCCCGCGAGCGGGCGTCGCAGTCGATGAGCGGGACGTGCGGGTCGAGGTCGAGGGCCTCGCGGATCTCGGCGGGGGTGTGTCCCGGGCCGCCGAAGTCGTTGCAGGCGACGATGAACGGCGTGCCGTGGTGCTCCAGGCGGTCGATCGCGTACCAGGAGTCGTCGATGCGACGGGTGTCCACGAGGACGACCGCGCCGAGGGTGCCGGAGAAGAGGCGGTCCCACAGGAACCAGAAGCGTTCCTGGCCGGGCGCGCCGAACAGGTACAGCACGTTGCGGGCGTCGAGCGTGATGCGGCCGAAGTCGAAGGCGACGGTGGTCGCGGACTTGCCGCGGACCTCGCTGATGTCGTCGATCGTCTCCCCGGCCCGGGTCATCGTCTCCTCGGTGTTGAGCGGACGGATCTCGCTCACGGAGCGGACCAGGGTCGTCTTGCCGACGCCGAAACCGCCGACGACCACGATCTTCAGACCGTTGTCGGCGGTGGCGCCCAGCGGGGTCCTCGCGTCAGAGGTTGCGTAGTCCAACGAGCACCTGCTCCAGGATGTCGGGATCGGGTAGTGCTGCCTTCTGCGGGTGGCGGGCGCTGACCCGGCCCGCGGCGAGCAGGTCGGAGAGCAGGACCCGGGTGATGGACACCGGCAGCTTCAGCACGGCGGCGATCTCCACGACCGCCGTCGGCCGTTCGCACAGCCGCAGGATCGCGGCGTGCTCCGACTGCATGCCCAGGGCCGGATCGCACTCGGCGACCACGAGCGTCACGAGGTCGAACGGGGTGTCAGGCCCGGAACGGCTGCGTCCTCCGGTGAGGGTGTACAGCCGGTCGGGCGCGTCGTCCCTGCCCGGACGGCTCATGACGTCCGGGGCTGCGCGCTCAGGTGTTCGCCGAGTTGCTCGACCAGCTCGCTCATGTTGTGCCCGACCAGGCCGGCGTCCGCGTCCTCGGCGGTGACCACGGCGAGGTGGGCGCCGTCACCGGCCTCCACGATGAACAGGACCCCGCCGTAGAACTCGGTCATCGCCGAGCGGACGCCGCCGGTGCCGTCGCCGAACTCCACGGACGCGCCGTGGGACAGCGATTGGATGCCCGCGGCGATCGCGGCGAGCTGGTCGGCCCGGTCGACGGTGAGCTCCGGGGTGCGGCACAGCTTCAGGCCGTCGCGGGAGAGCACGAGGGCGTGCCGGGCGCCCGGGGTGCGCTCGAGGAGGCCCTCGATGAGCCAGGAGAGCTTCTCGTCGGCGGTGGTGGTGCCGGTCATGAAGTGGTGTCGCCTTCCGGGTGCGGGGGGTTGGTGTCCCGTACGGCTGCTTCGTCGCGTACGGCGTTCTCGGGGGTGTACGCCGGGGCGCGTACGGAGTCCTCGGGCACGGTTCCCTGGACCGCGGCCTGGTCCGGTGCCGTGCCGCGGACCGCCTGCCGGAAGCTGCCGAACCGGGCGGCGGTGACCTTGGAGTCGGTGGTGCGGGGATCCGATCCGGCGGCCTGGTCCGCGAGGCGGGCGCGGCTGCGCTCGGCGTGCTCGAGGGTGCGGCCGCGGCGGCGCTTGGGCAGGCTGCCGGCGGCGGGCTCGGTGTCCGCGTGCCGGGGGGAGTCGTGGGTGGGGACCGGGTCCGGGTCGAGGTCCCCGGTGGCTCGGGCGGCGGCGTACGACGCGCGGGGCGCCGGCCCGGGGGCGGGGTGGTCCTCGGCCGTGGCGGCGGTGTCCTCGGCGGGTACGGGGGCCGGGGCGGGGGCCGCGGCGGGCATGGCCTCGGGAGCCGTCGGCGCCGGCGCGGACGGCAGGGACAGCAGGTCCTGGGGGATGAGCACCAGGACGCCGGTGCCGCCGCGCGCGGAAGGCCGGAAGGAGACCTTCAGGCCGTGCTTGCGGGCGAGCCGGCCGACCACCGCGAGGCCGAGCCGGGTGCCGGTGAGACCGCCCAGTTCGGCGCCGTCGCCGGAGACGGCGCGCTCGGCGCGGCGCAGCTGGACGTCGCCCATGACGAGGCCGCTGTCCTCGACGGAGACGATGACACCGGCCGGGACCTCCTCGACGTACACATGGACCTCGGCGGTCGGCGGCGAGAAGTTCGCCGCGTTGTCGAGGAGTTCGGCGAGCGCGTGCATCACGCCCTCGGCGGCGTGGCCGGCGACCGCGGCGTCGCTGGAGGAGTGCAGGCGCACCCGCTGGTAGCCGCCGATGCGCCCCATGGCGCCGCGCAGGATCGACTCCATGACGATGGGCCGTGCCCAGCGGCGGCCGGAGCGGGCGCCTGCGAGGACGGCGACGGAGTCGGCGAGACGGCCGGCCTGCGCGGTGCGGTGGTCGAGGTGCAGGAGATCGGCGAGGACCTCCTCGTCGGAGTGCTTCTCCTCCATGGCGCGCAGGTCGGCGAGCATGGCCGTGGAGAGGGCCTGCATCCGGCCGGCCGCGTTGGCGGTGGCGGAGATCGCGGCGGCGCGGTCGCTCGTGGCCTGCCGGACCTGCTGGACGAGGCGCGCTCCGTCCGCGGTGAGTTCGGCGGACCGCTGCCGCTCGTCGGCGATCTCGGCGACGAGTCGCTGCCGTTCGGCTTCGAACTCGGCGGTGAGGCGGGTACGTTCGCGGGCCTCGGCATCGGCCGCCCGGGTCCGGTCGCGGGCGGACTCCTCCGCGAGCCGGGTCCGCTCCTGGTTGAACTCCTCGGCCTGGCGGGCCCGTTCCTGCAGCAGGCGGCCGGCGTCCTGGCTCACGGTGTCGAGGCGGCGGCGCGCCAGCTGCGCGGTCCGCACGGCGCGGGTGGCGACCGCGACGGCCACGCAGAGCAGCACGGCGGCCGTCCCGGTGACCCAGGCGACGGGCACCCGTGCGGAGTTCGGCGCGGCCGCCACCGCGCCGACCACCGCGAGCGCGGCCAGAGCGGCGGTGAGCAGGGGGGCGGGCGCCGTGGCGCGGAGGGTGGGTCGTTCGCCGGAGGGGCTGGGCGCGGTCATGAATCCTGTCCTCGGTCCGTGTCCTCGGTCGTTTCCTGGGCGAGAGGCGACACCTGATACTCAATTCGCCGTCACTATATGAGAGTTCGTGATCGCATTGGGAAGGTTCTGGATCCGGTCCCGTCATCGGACCGCGATTCGGACACCCCGGGTACCGCCCGGAGGCGCCGCGCGGGGCCATCCTTGGAGGCATGACGGATCTTGGCGACCGGGGACCGGCGGACTTTCGGGAACTACGGGCCGCACTGCGTGAACGGCTCGCCGCGGAGGTTCGCGGCGAGGTCTCCTTCGACGCCACCGCACGCGCGCTGACCAGCATGGACGCGTCCAACTACCGGCGCGTCCCGCTCGGTGTGGTGGCCCCGCGCGACAGCGACGACGTGGCGGCCGTGCTGTCCGTGTGCCGCGCGCACGCGGTGCCGGTCGTCGCGCGCGGTGGCGGCACCTCGATCGCCGGCCAGGCGACCGGCACCGGCGTCGTCCTCGACTTCACCCGGCACATGAACCGGATCGTCGCGCTGGACCCCGAGGCCGGCACCGCCGTCGTACAGCCCGGCGTCGTCCTGGACCGACTCCAGGAAGCCGCCGCCCCGCACGGCCTGCGCTTCGGACCCGACCCCTCCACCCACAGCCGCTGCACCCTCGGCGGCATGATCGGCAACAACGCGTGCGGGTCGCACTCGGTGGCGTGGGGCACGACCGCGGACAGCGTGCGCGAGCTGTCGGTGCTCACCGGCCGGGGGCAGGCCCGCACGCTCGGCCGGGACTGGCAGGGCGCCCCGCGCGGCCTCCGCACCCTGGTGGAGGGCGAGTTGGCCCGTCTGCGCACCGGCTTCCCGGACCTGCCCCGCCGCATCTCCGGCTACGCGCTGGACGCCCTGCTCCCCGAGAGGGGTGCGGACGTCGCCCGCTCCTTCTGCGGCTCCGAGGGCACGCTCGGCGTGCTGACCGAAGCGGTGGTGGGGCTGGTCGAGGCACCGCGGGCGACGGCGCTGGCCGTGCTCGGGTACGCGGACGAGGGCGCGGCGGCGGAGGCGGCCGCCGGGCTGCTGCCGCTCGGGCCGCTCACGGTGGAGGGGATGGCCGCGGACCTCGTACCGCCCGGCGCGGGGCTGCCGCGGGGCGGGGCCTGGCTGTTCGTCGAGACGGGCGGCGCCGACGCGGGGGAGGCCCGCGCGCGTGCCGACGCGATCCTGCGCGCCGCCGACGTCCTCGACGCCGCCGTGGTCACCGACCCGGCCGGGCAGCGTGCGCTGTGGCGGGTGCGCGAGGACGCGAGCGGCACGGCGACCCGGATGGCCGGCGACGGGGGAGAGGCGTGGCCCGGCTGGGAGGACTGCGCGGTGCCGCCGGCCCGGCTCGGAGCCTATCTGCGCGACTTCCGGGGCCTGTTGACGGCCCACGGGCTGCGTGGGACGCCGTACGGGCACTTCGGGGACGGCTGCATCCACGTCCGGATCGACTTCGACCTGCTGACGGACGAGGGGATCGGCCGCTTCCGCGGCTTCTCACGGGAACTGGCGGAACTGGTGGTCTCGCACGGGGGCTCACTGTCCGGCGAGCACGGCGACGGGCAGGCCCGGGCCGAGCTGCTGCCCCTCATGTACGGTCCCGAACTCGTGGGCCTCTTCGAGCGGGCGAAGGACCTCTGGGACCCGGACGGCCTGCTCAACCCCGGCATGCTGGTGCGGCCGCACCGGCTGGACGAGAACCTGCGGTTCGCGGTGCTGCCGCGCGAGCCGGTGGACGTGACGTTCGGCTATCCGGCGGACGGCGGGGACTTCTCCGCCGCGGTGCGCCGCTGCGTGGGGGTCGCCAAGTGCCGTACGACGACGCCCGCCGACACGGGTGTCATGTGCCCGTCGTTCCGGGTGACGGGCGAGGAGGAGCACTCCACCCGGGGGCGGGCGCGGCTGCTGCACGAGATGCTCGCGGGCGAGGTGATCACCGGCGGATGGCGGTCGACGGAGGTCCGTGACGCGCTGGACCTGTGCCTGTCCTGCAAGGGCTGCCGTTCCGACTGCCCGGTCGGCGTCGACATGGCCACGTACAAGGCGGAGTTCCTGCACCACCACTACGCGGGCCGGCGCCGCCCCGCCGCGCACTACGCCCTGGGACGGCTGCCCGGGTGGCTCGGGCTGGTCGCCCGGACCAGGACCGCCGGGCTGCTCAACGCCCTGTCCTCGCTGCGGCCGCTGGCCGCGGTGGCCAAGCGGCTGGCCGGGATCGCACCCGAGCGGGGGATCCCGCGTCTGGCGCCCGAGACGTTCAGCCGGTGGTGGCAGCGGCGGTTCAAGGAGCGGGTGGGGCGGATGATGCGCGAGGGGGTGCACGGGACCGACGGGTACGGCGCCGACGGGAACGGCGCCGTCGCCCCGGCGGAGGTGGCCTTCCTGTGGCCGGACACCTTCACGGAGCACCTCTCGCCGTCGGTGGGGCGGGCGGCCGTACGGGTGCTGGAGGCGGCCGGCGTGGACGTGATGCTGACGCCCACGGTGGGGATGAGGAAGCTGGGGAGTCCGGGGAGGACCGGCGGGAACGGGAAGGGGAACGGCGGCAAGGAGAGGGCGGGCGGCGACAAGGAAGAGGGCCGGAAGAAGGCGACGGCGGGGACGGCCGGGACGGCGGCAGGGGCGTCGGGCGCGGGCCGCGCGTCGGACGGGCCGGCCCCCTGGGCGGTGGGCCGCGCGGGCCGCGTCTGCTGCGGTCTCACGTACGTCTCCACGGGCCAGCTCGACCTCGCCCGCGCGGTGATGCGTCGCACCCTCGACCTGATGGGTGCCTTCCTGGATCCGGACGTCCACCCGCGGCCCCCCTCCGTCGTCGTCCTCGAACCGAGCTGCGCCGCCGCGCTGCGCACGGACCTCCCGGAGCTCCTCCACGACGACCCGCGCGCGGCGCGCCTGGCCTCGGCGGTGCTGACGTTCGCCGAGGCGCTGGAACGGCTGGCCCCGGACTGGTCGCCCCCCTCGCTGGACCGCCCCGTCGTCGGCCAGACCCACTGCCACCAGCACGCCGTCCTCGGCGACGCGGCCGACCGCCGGCTGCGCGCGGCGGCGGGTCTGACCGGGTCCCTCGCGGGCGGCTGCTGCGGCCTCGCGGGCAATTTCGGCTTCGAGAAGGGCCATTACGCCGTGTCGGTGTCCTGCGCGGAGGAACAGCTCCTCCCGGCGGTGGCGGCGGCCGGCGACGACGCGGTGCTCCTCGCGGACGGCTACTCCTGCCGCACCCAGCTGGAGCAGCTGACGGGCCGCGGGGGAAGGCACCTGGCGGAGGTGCTGGCGGAGGCACTCGATGGCTCCGGCCGGGGGGCGGGCCACGGCCAGGGGCACGAGAATGGCGAAATGTCCTGAGTGTGCCGAAATTTCCAGCCATCCCCCTCACCGAGGAGTGCCGCGCATGAGGCTCCGCCTGCAGGTCATCACCCGTGAAGAGCACCTGGCGTTCGTCGCGACACGGGCCTCGGTCAGCCATATGCAGGTGCCGTCCTGGGGCGAGGTGAAGCCGGACTGGCGGGCGGAGAGCCTCGGGTGGTTCGACGGGGAGGGGCGGCTCGTCGGGGCCGGGCTGGTACTGCTGCGTCCGCTGCCGAGGACGCGGCGCTACCTCGCCTACCTCCCGGAGGGGCCGGTCGTCGACTGGTACGCGGCCGATCTCGTGGAGCGCTGGCTCGACCCGATGCTCGCGTATCTGAAGGGGCGGGGCGCGTTCTCGGTGAAGATGGGACCGCCCGTGGTCGTACGCCGGTGGAGCGCCGACGCCGTCAAGGCGGCGATCGCCGATCCGGCGGCGCGCCGGCTCGGGGACACGGAGGCGACGACGTACGAACCGGCCGCCGCCGGTGTGGCCGAGAAGCTGCGGAACAGGGGCTGGCGGCAGGCCGAGGCGGGGGCCGAGGACGGGTTCGCGGCCGGGCAGCCGCGCTACGTCTTCCAGCTCCCCTTCGGCGGAAGGCCGCTGGAGGAGATCCAGCGCGGCCTCAACCAGCAGTGGCGGCGCAACATCAAGAAGGCCGAGAAGGCCGGCGTCAAGGTGGTGCGCGGCGGCTACGAGGACCTGCCCGCGTTCTACGAGCTCTACGCGGAGACCGCTGAACGCGACCGCTTCATCCCCCGCCCGCCGGCCTACTTCCAGCGCATGTGGACCGCGCTGACCGCCGAGGACCCGGACCGTATGCGGCTCTACCTCGCGCACCACGACGGCGAGGTCCTCGCCGCGGCCACGATGCTGACGGTCGGCACCCACGTCTGGTACTCCTACGGCGCCTCCACCAGCCGCAGACGCGAGGTCCAGCCCAACAACGCCATCCAGTGGCGCATGATGACCGACGCCCACGAACTGGGCGCCGCCGTCTACGACTTCCGCGGCATCACCGACACCCTGGAGGAGTCCAACCACCTCCTCGGCCTGCTCCGCTTCAAGGTCGGCGCGGGCGGCGAGGCCGTCGAGTACCTCGGCGAGTGGGACTTCCCCCTCCACCGCGTGCTCCACCGCGTCCTCGACCTGTACCTGGCCCGCCGCTGAGGCCCGGGGGCCGGGGCGGCCGCTGTGAGGAACGAGACAGGGTCGTCAAGGGTTCACGCGCCTGACCGGGTCCATTACTCTGGACCGGAAAGTGCAGCGTGATGCACGCATCCCGAGTCGAGCCCCTGGAAGGCACCGTGAACACCCCCAGCGCCGTCCCGTCCTCCCCGGCGACCGCGGCCCCGGTCGCCCCGGTGATGGCCCCCCTGCCCGGTACGGGCGGCGGATCCCCGGTCCGGCGCGGCGGCCTCGGGCCCGTCGGCCTGGTCCTCGCCGGAGGCGTCTCCGTGCAGTTCGGCGGCGCGCTGGCGGTGACCCTGATGCCGCGCACCGGGGCGCTCGGCGTGGTGACCCTGCGGCTGCTGGTGGCCGCGATCGTGCTGATGGTGATCTGCCGGCCGAAGGTGCGCGGACACTCCCGGGCGGACTGGGCGACGGTCGTCCTCTTCGGGCTGACCATGGCCGCGATGAACGGCCTCTTCTACCAGTCGGTCGCCCGCATCCCGCTGGGCCCCGCCGTCACGCTGGAGGTGCTCGGCCCGCTGGTGCTCTCGGTGGTCGCCTCCCGCCGCGCCCTGAACCTGCTCTGGGCGGGCCTCGCCCTCGGCGGGGTCTTCCTGCTCGGCGGCGGAGGCTTCGGCAGCCTCGACGCGGCGGGCGTCGCCTTCGCGCTGTCCGCCGGCGCGATGTGGGCGGCGTACATCGTCTTCAGCGCCCGTACGGGCCGGCGCTTCCCGCAGGCCGACGGGCTCGCGCTCGCCATGGTGGTCGCGGCGGTGGCGTTCCTGCCGCTGGGGATCGCCGAGTCCGGGACCCGGCTGCTCGACCCGACGACCGCGGCGCTCGGGGCCGCGGTCGCCGTCCTGTCCTCCGTCCTCCCCTACACCCTCGAACTCCTCGCCCTGCGCCGCCTTCCCGCCTCCACCTTCGCCATCCTGATGAGCCTGGAACCGGCCGTCGCCGCGACCGCCGGATTCCTCGTCCTGCACCAGGCGCTCTCCGCCACCGAGGCCCTCGCGATCGCCCTCGTCATCGCGGCGAGCATGGGTGCGGTACGGACGCAGGTGGGACGGGGGCGGGCCGCCTCCGCGTGACCGCGTCCGCGGGGGTGACCAGGATGGGAGCGGGGCGTCGCTGTCTTCCGCGCGCCGTCCGTCGTGGCTTGGCCCTGGGGGCTGCCGCCCCCAGACCCCCGCTGTCGGCCTGAACGGCCTCCTCCTCAAACGCCGGACGGGCTGAAAGACATGACCCCGTCGGGGGCCGTCCGGTGCGGGTTGACGTCTCCGGCCGGGCGGGGGCTGTCTGGTGCGGGTTGACGTCTTCGGCCTGTCGGGGGCTGTCCGGTGCGGGTTGACGTCTTCGGCCTGTCGGGGGCTGTCTGGTGCGGGTCGACGTCTCCGGCCTGTCGGGGGCTGTCTGGTGCGGGTCGACGTCTCCGGCCGAGTGGGGGCTGTCCGGTGCGGGTTGACGTCTCCGGCCGGTCGGGGGCCGTCCGGTGCGGGCTGACGCTTCCAGCCCGTCCATGGGCGTCCGGTGCGGGTCGTCGGGTTCGGTCCGTCCGGGACCGTCCAGCGCAGGCCCGCATCTCCAGCCCGTCCGGCGTTTGAGGACGAGCCCTTCGGGCGATGGCGGGGGTCCAGGGGGCGCAGCGCCCCTGGCGGGGGGACTGGACGGAGGGGCGCGTCCGCACCCACTCCGGATGTCCCGCCCCCTGATTAATGCAAGCACGCTTGATTGTTTCTCCGCCCGCTGCCATGCTCCAGAACGCACCGCGCAGGACCCCGCACATCGTCGTGCCCCGAGGGAGCGCCATCGTGTCCGACCTGTCGTCCGTGATCGACGATCTGCATCGGGAGAGCGAGGAACTCGACCTGCTGGTGGGCGGGTTGGCCGAGGAGGGCTGGCGGCTCGCCACCCCGGCCCCGGGCTGGACCGTCGCCCATCAGATCGCGCACCTGGCCTGGACGGACCGCTCCGCACTGCTCGCCGTGACCGACGCCGACGCCTTCGCGAAGGAGGTCGAGAAGGCGATCGCCTCACCCGGCGGATTCGTGGACGAGGGCGCCGAGGAGGGCGCGGCCCGCCCGGCCGCCGAGCTGCTCGCCGACTGGCGTGCGGGGCGCGGGGCGCTGGAGGCGTCCCTCCGCGCGGCCCCCGCCGGAACCCGCTTCCCCTGGTACGGCCCGCCCATGTCGGTCGCCTCCGTGGCCACCGGCCGGCTGATGGAGACCTGGGCGCACGGCCAGGACGTGGCGGACGCGCTGGGGGTGACGCGCACCCCCACGGACCGGCTCCGGCACGTGGTGCGCATCGGCGTCCGGGCACGGGACTTCGCCTTCGGGGTACGCGGTCTCACCCCGCCGGACGGGGAGTTCCGCGTCGAACTCGTCAGTGCCGCCGGGGAGCTGTGGACGTACGGACCCGAGGACGCGTCCCAGCGGGTCACCGGCCCCGCCCTCGACTTCTGTCTCCTGGTCACCCAGCGTGCCCACCGCGCCGACCTCGCCGTACGGGCACAGGGCCCCGACGCCGACCGCTGGCTGGACATCGCCCAGGCCTTCGCGGGGCCGCCGGGGGCCGGACGGCAACCCGGGACGGCACGGCCCGAGGAGCCGGCCGAGTGAGCCGCGCCCTGCCCTCCCCGCGTCCCCTGCGCATAGGCAACGCCTCCGGCTTCTACGGCGACCGCTTCGACGCGATGCGCGAGATGCTCACCGGCGGTCCCCTGGACATCCTCACCGGCGACTACCTCGCCGAACTGACCATGCTCATCCTCGGCCGCGACCGTCTGAAGAACCCGGAGGGCGGCTACGCGCGCACCTTCCTGCGGCAGCTGGAGGAGTGCCTCGGCCTCGCGCACGAGCGGGGCGTCCGGGTCGTGGCGAACGCGGGCGGTCTCAACCCCGCCGGACTCGCGGGCGCCGTCCGGGAGTTGGCCGAGCGGCTGGGCATCCCGGTGCGCGTCGCCCATGTCGAGGGGGACGACCTCACCCGCGGCCACCCCGGCACCCTCGCCGCGCACGCCTACCTCGGCGGCGCCGGGATCGCCGCCTGTCTGCGCGAGGGCGCGGACATCGTGGTGACCGGCCGGGTCACGGACGCCGCACTGGTCACCGGGCCGGCCGTCGCCCACTTCGGCTGGGCCCCGGACGCGTACGACCGGCTCGCGGGTGCCGTCGTCGCCGGGCACGTCCTGGAGTGCGGCACGCAGGCGACCGGCGGCAACTACGCCTTCTTCGGCGACCATCCCGCGCCGCGGCTGCGCCGTCCCGGCTTTCCGCTCGCCGAACTCCACGAGGACGGCACGAGCGTCATCACCAAACACGACGGCACGGGCGGCGTCGTGGACATCGGCACGGTCACCGCGCAGCTCCTGTACGAGACGTCCGGCGCCCGGTACGCGGGCCCGGACGTCACCGCCCGCCTCGACTCGGTGTCGCTCACCCAGGAGGGTCCGGACCGGGTCCGGATCGCGGGGGTCCGGGGCGAGGCACCGCCGCCCACCCTCAAGGTCGGCCTCAACCGTCTCGGCGGCTACCGCAACGAGGTCGTCTTCGTCCTGACCGGGCTCGACATCGAGGCGAAGGCCGCGCTCGTGCGGGACCAGATGGAGACCGCGCTCGACGCCGCCAAGTCGCGTCCGGCCGAGGTCCGCTGGGAGCTGGCCCGCACCGACCGGCCGGACGCGCCCACCGAGGAGACCGCGAGCGCCCTGCTCCGTCTCGTCGTACGGGACCCGGACCAGGACGCGGTCGGCCGCACGCTCGGCGGGGCGGCCGTCGAACTGGCCCTGGCGAGCTATCCGGGCTTCCACGTGCTGGCGCCCCCGGGAAAGGGCTCGCCGTACGGGGTGTTCGAGGACTCCCGCGTCCCCCAGGACGCCGTGGACCAGGTGGCTGTCCTCCCGGACGGGCGACGGATCCCGGTCGCCCCGGCCCGCGACACCCTGGTTCTGGAACCGGCGCCGCAGCCCGCCCTGCCCGAGCCGCCGCCCGCCGGGCCGACGCGCCGCGCCCCTCTCGGTCTGGTGGCCGGCGCCCGCAGCGGGGACAAGGGCGGCGACGCCAACGTCGGCGTCTGGGCCCGTACGGACGACGCCTGGCGGTGGCTCGCCCACGAGTTGACGGCCGACCGGTTCCGGAGTCTGATCCCCGAGAGCCGTCATCTCGACGTGGTCCGCCACGCGCTGCCCAACCTCCGCGCCCTCAACTTCGTCGTCGGGGGAATCCTCGGCGAGGGGGTCGCCGCTCAGCACCGCTTCGACCCCCAGGCCAAGGGCCTCGGCGAATGGCTCCGCTCCCGCCACCTGGACATACCGGAGGCACTCCTGTGACCGTCCTCGCGTCCGCCCTGGACGCCCGCAGCCCCGAACACACCGCCCACCGCGAGGTCATGCTCGCCAAGCTCGCCGCGCTGGACGCCGAGCACGCCAAGGCGCTCGCGGGCGGCGGCGAGAAGTACGTCGCCCGGCACCGGGAGCGCGGCAAACTGCTCGCCCGCGAGCGCATCGAGCTGCTGCTCGACCCCGACACACCGTTCCTGGAGCTGTCACCGCTGGCCGCCTGGGGCAGCGACGCACCCGCGTACACGGTGGGGGCCTCTCTGGTCACCGGGATCGGGGTCGTCGAGGGCGTGGAGTGCCTGATCACCGCCAACGACCCGACGGTACGCGGCGGTGCCAGCAATCCCTGGAGCCTGAAGAAGGCGCTGCGGGCCAACGACATCGCCCTCGCCAACCGGCTGCCCTGCATCAGCCTCGTCGAGTCGGGCGGCGCCGACCTGCCGTCCCAGAAGGAGATCTTCATCCCCGGGGGCGCGATCTTCCGCGACCTGACCCGGCTGTCGGCGGCGGGCATCCCGACCGTGGCCGTGGTCTTCGGGAACTCCACCGCCGGCGGCGCGTACGTCCCCGGCATGTCCGACCACGTGATCATGGTCAAGGAGCGGGCGAAGGTCTTCCTGGGCGGACCGCCGCTGGTGAAGATGGCCACCGGCGAGGAGAGCGACGACGAGTCCCTCGGCGGCGCCGAGATGCACGCGCGCGTGTCCGGCCTCGCGGACTACTTCGCCGTCGACGAACGGGACGCCCTCAGGCAGGCCCGGCGCGTCGTCGCCCGGCTCAACCACCGCAAGGCGTACCCGGACCCGGGACCGGCGGCCCCGCCCAAGTACGACGAGGACGAACTGCTGGGGATCGTGCCCGGCGACCTCAAGCACCCCTTCGACCCCCGCGAGGTCATCGCCCGGATCGTCGACGGCTCGGACTTCGACGAGTTCAAGCCCCTCTACGGGACCAGCCTCACGACGGGCTGGGCGACGCTGCACGGCTACCCGGTCGGGGTGCTGGCCAACGCCCAGGGGGTGCTCTTCAGCGCCGAGTCGCAGAAGGCCGCCCAGTTCATCCAGCTCGCCAACCAGCGCGACATCCCGCTCCTCTTCCTGCACAACACCACCGGCTACATGGTCGGCAGGGAGTACGAGCAGGGCGGCATCATCAAGCACGGCGCCATGATGATCAACGCGGTGAGCAACAGCCGTGTCCCGCACCTGTCCGTCCTGATGGGCGCCTCCTACGGAGCCGGCCACTACGGCATGTGCGGACGCGCCTACGACCCGCGCTTCCTGTTCGCCTGGCCGAGCGCCAAGTCCGCCGTCATGGGCCCCCAGCAGCTCGCCGGCGTCCTGTCCATCGTCGCCCGGCAGTCCGCGGCGGCCAAGGGCCGTCCGTACGACGACGAGGCCGACGCCGCCCTGCGCGCCATGGTGGAGCAGCAGATCGAGTCGGAGTCCCTGCCCATGTTCCTGTCCGGGCGGCTGTACGACGACGGGGTGATCGACCCCCGTGACACCCGCACCGTCCTCGGCCTGTGCCTGTCCGCGATCCACACCGCGCCCTACGAGGGCGCGCGCGGCGGCTTCGGCGTCTTCCGGATGTGAGGTCCCTCCCCATGATCAGTTCCATACTCGTGGCCAACCGGGGCGAGATCGCCTGCCGTGTCTTCCGCACCTGCCGGGAGGCCGGGATCCGGACCGTCGCCGTGCACTCGGACGCCGACGAGAACGCCCTGCACGTGCGGGAGGCCGACGCGGCGGTGCGGCTGCCGGGCGCGACCCCCGCGCAGACGTACCTCCGCGGCGACCTGGTCGTGAAAGCGGCGTTGAGCGCCGGTGCGGACGCCGTGCACCCCGGGTACGGCTTCCTCTCCGAGAGCGCGGACTTCGCGCGGGCCGTCCTCGACGCGGGCCTGGTCTGGATCGGTCCGCCGCCCGAGGCGATCGAGGCGATGGCGTCCAAGACCCGCGCCAAGAAGCTGATGGGCCTCGCCCCGCTGGTGGAGGTCACCGCGGACGACCTTCCGGTGCTGGTCAAGGCGGCCGCGGGCGGCGGCGGGCGCGGTATGCGGATCGTGCGCGAACTGGCCGCCCTGGAAACGGAGCTGGCGGCGGCGCGGGCCGAGGCACTCAGCGCCTTCGGCGACGGCGAGGTCTTCGTCGAGCCGTACGTGGAGGGCGGCCGGCACGTCGAGGTGCAGATCCTCGCCGACACGCACGGCACGGTCTGGGCGCTCGGCACGCGCGACTGCTCGCTCCAGCGGCGCCATCAGAAGGTGATCGAGGAGGCCCCGGCCCCCGGGCTCGGGCAGCCGCTCACCGACACGCTGTACGACCTGTCCGTGCGCGCCGCCCGCGCCGTCGACTACGTGGGCGCCGGGACGGTCGAGTTCCTGATCGCGGACGGCACCGCCCACTTCCTGGAGATGAACACCCGCCTCCAGGTCGAACACCCCGTCACCGAGGCGGTGTTCGGGATCGACCTCGTCGCGCTGCAGATCCAGGTCGCCGAGGGCACCGCGCTCGACGACGCGCCGCCCCCCGCGCGCGGGCACGCGGTCGAGGCCCGTCTGTACGCGGAGGACCCGGCAGCCGCCTGGGCCCCGCAGACCGGCACCCTGCACCGCCTCGCCGTCCCGGACGGTGTCCGCCTGGACACCGGCTACGGCGACGGCGACCGGATCGGCGTGCACTACGACCCGATGCTGGCCAAGGCCGTCGCCCACGCCCCCACGCGCGCGCAGGCCCTGCGCACCCTGTCGGGCGCTCTGGAGCGGGCGGACATCCACGGCCCGGTCACCAACAGGGATCTGCTCGTACGGTCCCTGCGGCACCCGGAGTTCGCCGAGGGACGCATGGACACCGGGTTCTACGACCGTCACCTCGCCGCCCTCACGACGCCCGCCGCGGACCCGTACGCGCCGCTGGCAGCCGCCCTCGCCGACGCGCACGGCCGTTCCCGGTTCGGCGGCTGGCGCAATCTGCCCTCCCAGCCGCAGACCAGGCGGTATCTCATGGCGGGGGAGGAGCACGAGGTCCGCTACCGGCACACCCGGGAGGGTCTGACCGCCGACGGGGTGCGTGTGGTGCGCGCCGACGCCGGTCTCGTCGTCCTCGAAGTGGACGGTGTGCGGGAGCGGTTCAGGGTGGCACGCCACGGCGACCAGGTGTACGTGAACGCCACCGCCCTCACCGCGCTGCCCCGCTTCCCCGAAGCCACCACCGACCACGCCCCCGGTTCCCTGCTCGCGCCGATGCCCGGCACCGTGGTCCGGGTGGCCGAGGGCCTCGCCGAAGGCGTCCGGGTGGAGGCCGGCCGGCCCCTGCTGTGGCTGGAGGCGATGAAGATGGAGCACAGGATCTCCGCCCCGGCCGACGGCATCCTCACCGCCCTGCACGCGGTCCCCGGCCGGCAGGTGGAGATGGGAGCCCTGCTGGCGGTCGTGGACGACGACGTGCCCGGATAGGGGCCGCGGCCGACCGCGCGCTCCGCCACGACCGACCCGCACCTTCCGTACTCAGGAGGCCCGATGAGCCCCGCAACAGAGACCGAAGAGCACCAGGCGCTCCGCGCCGCCGTCGCCGCCCTCGGCAGGCGTTACGGCCGCGACTACCTCACGAGCGCCATCCGCGAGGACCGTCACCCCACCGAGCTGTGGGCCGAGGCGGGCAAACTCGGCTACCTGGGCGTGAACCTGCCGGAGGAGTACGGGGGCGGAGGCGGCGGCATCGCCGAACTCTCCCTCGTTCTGGAGGAGTTGGGAGCCGCGGGCTGTCCGTTGCTGATGATGGTCGTGTCCCCCGCCATCTGCGGGACCGTCATCGCCCGCTTCGGCACCGAGGAGCAGAAGCGCGCCTGGCTGCCCGGCCTCGCCGACGGCTCCCGCACCATGGCCTTCGGCATCACCGAACCCGACGCCGGCTCCAACTCGCACCGGATCACCACCACGGCCCGCCGGGACGGCGCGGACTGGGTGCTGAGCGGCCGCAAGGTGTTCATCTCCGGCGTCGACATCGCCGACGCCACCCTCGTCGTGGGCCGTACGGAGGACGCCCGCACCGGCAGCCTCAAGCCCTGCCTGTTCATCGTCCCGCGCGACGCGGACGGCTTCGGCCGACGGCAGATCGACATGGAACTCCAGAGCGCGGAGAAGCAGTTCGAGCTGACGCTCGACGACGTGCGGCTGCCCGCCGAGGCGCTCGTCGGCGACGAGGACGCCGGTCTGCTCCAGCTCTTCGCCGGGCTCAACCCGGAGCGGGTGATGACGGCCGCGTTCGCGATCGGCATGGGCCGTTTCGCGCTCTCCCGGGCCGTCGAGTACGCCCGTGAACGCACCGTCTGGAAGGCCCCCATCGGCGCCCACCAGGCCGTCGCCCACCCGCTCGCACAGGCCCACATAGAACTCGAACTCGCCCGTCTGATGATGCAGAAGGCGGCCTTCCTGTACGACTCCGGGGACGACGTCGCCGCCGGGGAGGCCGCCAACATGGCCAAGTACGCCGCCGGTGAGGCCTGTGTGAAAGCGGTCGACCAGGCCGTGCACACCCTCGGCGGCAACGGACTCACCCGCGAGTTCGGGCTCGCCTCGTTGATCACGGCCTCACGGGTGGCCCGTATCGCCCCGGTCAGCAGGGAGATGATCCTCAACTACGTCTCCCACCAGACCCTGGGCCTGCCCAAGTCGTACTGAGGGGCGCGCCGAAGAGGACCACCGGTCGGCCGTACCGACGAACAAGCCCACCGGCCAGCCCCCCAGGGCGCCACCGGTGGGTGCTCGCACCGAAGAACCCACCGGCCAGTCCCACCCAGCGAGCCGCTCCAGGAGGACCCGTGTTCCGCAGTGAGTACGCCGATGTCCCGGCCGTCGAGGAACCCATCCACGAGGCCGTCCTCGGCCGGGCCGCCGAGCGCGCGGACACGCCCGCGCTGGTCGACGGCGTCGACGGCACCACGCTCACCTACGGCCAACTCGACGGGTTCCACCGCCGGCTGGCCGCCGCGTTCGCCGACGCGGGCCTCTGCAAGGGCGACGTGCTCGCCCTGCACAGCCCGAACACCATCGCGTTCCCCACGGTGTTCTACGGCGCCACGCGCGCGGGGGCGTCGGTCACGACCGTGCACCCGCTCGCCACGGCCGAGGAGTTCGCCAAACAGCTGCGGGACAGCGCCACGCGCTGGATCGTGACCGTCTCACCCCTTCTGGAGACGGCCCGGCGGGCCGCGCAACTGGCGGGCGGGGTGCGGGAGATATTCGTCTGCGACAGCGCGCCGGGGCACCGGTCGCTGATCGACCTGCTCGGCTCGACCGCACCCGAGCCCCTGATCGACATCGACCCCGTGGCGGACGTCGCGGCCCTCCCGTACTCCTCCGGGACCACCGGCGTCCCCAAGGGCGTGATGCTCACCCACCGGTCCATCGCCACCAACCTGGCGCAGCTGGCGCGCTCGGTGCCGATGGACGAGGGGGAGCGCATCCTCGCGGTGCTGCCCTTCTTCCACATCTACGGGCTGACGGCCCTGATGAACGCGCCCCTGCGGCAGGGCGCCACCGTCGTTGTGCTGCCCCGCTTCGACCTCGACACGTTCCTCACGGCCATCGAGCGGCACCGCATCACGGGCCTGTTCGTGGCCCCGCCGATCGTGCTCGCGCTCGCCAAGCACCCGGCCGTCGAGGGCTACGACCTGTCGTCCCTGAAGTACGTCATCTCCTCCGCCGCGCCCCTGGACGCCCAGCTCGCCGCGGCCTGCGCCGAGCGGCTCGGCCTCCCGCCCATCGGCCAGGGCTACGGCATGACGGAACTCTCCCCCTGTACGCACCTGGTACCGCTGGACGCCACCGACGCGCCCCCGGGGACGGTCGGCAGGCTCATCGCGGGCACCGAGATGCGGATCGTCTCCCTCGACGACCCGGACCAGGAGCTGGGCGTCGGCGAGGCCGGGGAGATCGTCATCCGCGGCCCCCAGGTGATGAAGGGCTACCTGGGGCGTCCCGACGCCACCGCCGAGATGATCGAACCGGACGGCTGGCTGCACACCGGGGACGTCGGGTACGTGGACGCGGACGGCTGGCTGTTCGTCGTCGACCGGGTCAAGGAACTCATCAAGTACAAGGGCTTCCAGGTCGCGCCGGCCGAACTGGAGGCGCTCCTGCTGACGCACCCGGGCATCGCGGACGCCGCCGTCGTCGGGGTCTACAACGAGGACAACAACGAGGTCCCGCACGCCCACGTGGTGCGTCAGCGGTCCGCCACCGAACTGTCCGCGGGCGAGGTGATGATGTACGTCGCCGAGCGCGTCGCCCCGTACAAACGGGTCCGGGGCGTCACCTTCGTCGAGGAGGTGCCACGGGCGGCCTCCGGAAAGATCCTGCGGCGCGAACTGCGGGGCCGGTCATGACCGTCGTGCACGCGGACCACGACCGCGCCGTCGCCACCCTCACCCTCGACTCGCCCGCCAACCGCAACGCACTGTCGTCCGCGCTCGTGGGCGAACTGGCCCAGGAGCTCACGCGGTGCGGCGAGGACGACGGTGTCCGCGCGGTCGTCCTCGCGCACACCGGCAACACGTTCTGCGCGGGCGCGGACCTGCGCGACCCGCCGCACCCGGACGCGCTCGTCGGTCTGCTGCGGCAGATCGTCGGACTGCCCAAACCGGTCGTGGCCCGGGTGACCGGGCACGTCCGGGCGGGCGGCCTCGGTCTGCTGGGCGCCTGCGACATCGCCGTCTCCTCCGCCGAGGCCACGTTCGCCTTCACGGAGGTCCGCATCGGCGTCGCGCCCGCCGTCATCTCCCTCCCCCTGCTGCCCCGCACGGACCCGCGCGCCCTCGCCCGCTACTACCTCACCGGCGAACGCTTCGACGCGGCCGAGGCCGTGCGGACGGGACTGCTGACCGCGACGGGCGACGACGTCGACGTGACTATTGCCCCCGTCCTGGACGGTCTGCGCCGGGCTTCCCCGCAGGGCCTCGCCGAGACGAAACGGCTGCTCACGGCTAAGGTGCTGGAGGCCTTCGACCAGGACGCGGTCGCCCTGACGGCGCTCTCGGCCGAGCTGTTCTCCTCCGTACAGGCCCGCGAGGGGATGACGGCCTTCCTCGAACGACGGGATCCCGCATGGGTGGTGTGAGCACGGCGGAAGCCTCGGACGACACGACGGACGCGACGGACCCGGCAGATCCGCGGCCCACGGAACGTACGGGGGACGCGGGGGACGCGGGGGACGCGGACCGTACCGGCCACGCCGCGGCTCAGGGCTCGCGCGGCTCCCGCCCTCCGCATGTCCCGAAGCAGGACCGCAGCCGGGCCACCCGGCAGCGGCTGCTGGCGGCCGCCGTGGCCTGCCTCGCCGAACGCGGCTGGGCGGGCTCGACGGTGGCCGTCGTCGCGGAACGCGCCGGTGTCTCCCGGGGCGCCGCGCAGCACCACTTCCCGACCCGCGAGGACCTGTTCACGGCGGCGGTGGAGTACGTCGCCGAGGAGCGCTCCACGGCCCTGCGCGCCCTCTTCCCGGAGGGCGCCGCCGACCGGCGCGCCGTCGTCGCGGCCCTGGTCGACCTCTTCACCGGCCCGCTCTTCCGGGCCGCCCTCCACCTCTGGGTAGCCGCCTCCAACGAGGAGCAGCTCCGCCTCAGGGTCACCGAACTGGAGGCCCGCGTCGGCCGCGAGACCCACCGGATCGCCGTGGACCTGCTGGCCGCGGACGAGTCCCGCCCAGGAGTACGGGAGACCGTCCAGGGTTTCCTCGACATGTCCCGCGGTCTGGGTCTCGCCAACCTCCTCACGGACGACGCCGCGCGCCGGGAGCGGGTGGTCGCGCAGTGGGGCGAGATCCTGAACGGGGTACTGGACTGAGCCGGGCCGGCTCACGGGCTGAGCCGCGCCCGGTTCACGGGTGGCGCCGCGCCAGGTTCACGGGCTGAGCCGCTCCACCTTCCAGCCGCCGTCGGACTCCGCCGTGTACCGCAGCCGGTCGTGGAGGCGGTTCTCGCGGCCCTGCCAGAACTCGACCGTCCGCGGGGCGACGCGGAAGCCGCCCCAGTTCGGGGGGACCGGGACCTGCTCACCCTCGGGATAGCGGGCGCTCAGCTCCGCGTAGGAGGAGTCCAGTGCGGTGCGGGAGGGGACGACCGAGGACTGGGCGCTGGCCCAGGCGCCGAGCTGGGAGCCGTGCGGGCGGGTACGGAAGTACGCGGCCGTCTCGTCGCGGCCGGTGCGGCGGGCCGTCCCGGTGACGATGACCTGGCGGGCCATCGGATGCCAGGGGAAGAGCAGCGACACGTACGGGTTGGCGGCCAGCTCCCGGGCCTTGCGGGAGTCGTAGTTGGTGTAGAAGACGAAGCCCTGCTCGTCGTACTGCTTGAGCAGCACCGTGCGGGAACTGGGCCGCCCGTCGGCGTCGGCCGTGCCCACGACCATCGCGTTCGGCTCGTACACCACACCCTGCACGGCGGCCTGCGCGGCCTGCTTGAACCAGCGGGCGAACTGGTCCATGGGATGCGGGGCGAGATCGGACTCCACCAGTCCCTCGGCGCGGTAGTGGGCGCGCATCGCGGCGGGGTCGGTGCCGAGTTCCGCGGCGGCTCCTTCTCCGGCCTGTTCTTCGGCGGCGGCCTCGGCCGCGCGCTGGACGAGGGGTTCGGCGGATTCATCCGGGTAACGGTCGTTCACGCGGTCATCTTGCCGTACTTCGACCCCCACTCGGCGGGAGTGGGGTTCATCACTGCGTGGCACTGAGTGCCGCGTGCCCTCCCCAACGGTGGCACTCGGGGATATCGTGCTGCTGCCGCTCCGGTGGGGTGACCGCCGGCCGCACGGGGCATCACCGGGAAGACGTACCGGACCACGAGTCCACGAGCCGACCGTGGAACCGGACGTCGACCACCCGTCACTGGCGCATGGTTTCCCACGGCACGGTCCATCGCACCACCCGCCCGCAGACCCCTGTCGCACACATCATGAGGAGCCGCCTGATGTCCGACTTCGTACCCGGACTCGAAGGAGTCGTCGCGTTCGAGACGGAGATCGCCGAACCGGACAAGGAGGGCGGCGCACTGCGGTACCGGGGCGTCGACATCGAGGATCTGGTCGGTCACGTCTCCTTCGGAAACGTCTGGGGACTCCTCGTCGACGGCGCGTTCAACCCCGGCCTGCCGCCCGCCGAGCCGTTCCCGATCCCGGTCCACTCGGGTGACATCCGCGTCGACGTCCAGTCCGCGCTCGCCATGCTCGCCCCCGTCTGGGGCCTCAAGCCCCTCCTCGACATCGACGAGTCGCAGGCCCGCGAGGACCTCGCCCGCGCCGCCGTCATGGCCCTCTCGTACGTCGCCCAGTCCGCCCGCGGGCAGGGCCACCCCATGGTGCCGCAGAGCGAGATCGACAAGGCGCACTCGATCGCCGAACGCTTCATGATCCGCTGGCGCGGCGAGCCGGACCCCAAGCACGTGGCCGCCGTGGACGCCTACTGGACGTCCGCCGCCGAGCACGGCATGAACGCCTCCACCTTCACCGCCCGCGTCATCGCGTCGACCGGCGCGGACGTGGCGGCGGCGCTCTCCGGAGCCGTGGGCGCGATGTCGGGCCCGCTGCACGGCGGCGCCCCCTCCCGCGTCCTCGGCATGATCGAGGAGATCGAGCGCACCGGGGACGCCGAGGCGTACGTCCGACAGGCGCTGGACCAGGGTGAACGCCTGATGGGCTTCGGTCACCGCGTCTACCGCGCCGAGGACCCGCGCGCGCGGGTCCTGCGCCGCACCGCCCGTGACCTCGGCGCCCCCCGCTTCGAGGTGGCCGAGGCGCTGGAGAAGGCCGCCCTGGCGGAGCTGCACGCCCGTCGCCCGGACCGGGTCCTGGCGACGAACGTCGAGTTCTGGGCCGCCATCGTCCTCGACTTCGCCGAGGTCCCGGCGCACATGTTCACCTCGATGTTCACCTGCGCCCGCACGGCCGGCTGGTCGGCGCACATCCTGGAGCAGAAGCGCACGGGACGGCTCGTACGGCCGTCCGCGCACTACGTGGGCCCCGGCCCGCGCGGCCCCCAGGAGATCGACGGTTACGAGCGCATCGCCCACTGAGCCCGCCGCCGGGGCCCGCCCCGCGGGCCGCCGGTCATCACGCGGGCGTGAGCAGCTCCGCGTGATGACGGGCGGCGACCAGCGGATGGGCCCGCAGCTTGCCCTTCAGCTCGTTGAACCCGTACTCGGCGAAGAGCGGGTTCGTCGGGTCGTCGGTGATCCCGGGCGCGGCGGACGCGTGCGGGAAGACCAGCGGCTCGACACGGGCGTCGAGGCGCGGGTTGTAGAAGAAGGGCACGGAGAACCGCTCGGTGGCCCCGGGCGGGCTCACGACCCGGTGGTTCGTGGCCACCAGATAGCCGTTGGTGGCGACCTCCAGCAGCTCGCCCAGGTTGACCACGAACGCCCCCGGCAGCGGCGGCACGTCGTGGAAGAGGCCGTCCGCCCGCTGCACCTGGAGCCCGCCCACGGTGTCCTGGAGCAGCAGCGTCAGGAACCCGTAGTCCTTGTGCGCGCCCACGCCCTGACCCGCGCCGTCCCCGGAACTCCCCGGGTACCGCACGAGCTTCAGATGCGGATGGGCCCGCTCCCCGAAGATCGGCTCGTAGAAGTCGGCGGGCGCCCCGATGGCGGTCAGCAGCTCGCGCAGCAGCCGTGCCGCGACCGAGCGGAGCCGGTCGATCCAGGCCAGGGCGGCGGTCCGCAGCTCCGGCAGCGCGGCGGGCCACTGGTTGGGGCCCTGGAGCCACCAGTAGGCGGGCTCATCCGCGCCGGGTGTCCGCGCGGGCCGCTCGGCGCCTATGTCCAGCTGGTCCCGCCAGTCCCGGCTGCCGCCCGTGCGCTCGTCGCCGGTGCGGGTGTAACCGCGGAAGTGGGGCGAGCCGACGTTGTCGAGGGCGAGCCGGTCGGCCTCGGGCAGTGCGAAGAAGCGGTGCATGGCGTCGAGCAGGGCGTCGGTCTCGGCCGCGCTCACCCCGTGCCCGACGAGCTGGAAGAAGCCCACGTCGTGGGCCGCGCTGTGCAGTTGCGCGTGGAGCAGGGCGCGGGCCTGGGGACCGCGGTCGGCCGCCGAGAGGTCGATGATCGGAAGCTGGTGGTACGGCGAGGAAGACGGGTACGTCGTCATGAGGTGCGTCCGCGGGGGTGTACGGGGTGCCCGTGGGGGCCGCCGGGGATGGGGCGGGGGCCACGGGAGCCGGAGGAGAGAGGTGAGGGCCGAGGTCAGACGCTGGGCCGACAGCCCATGCTCGTGACGCGCACGTAGTCCACGTGTCGGCGTCGGACGAGCATCGGAAGCATGGGCCAAAGAGTACTGCGGACCCTCACAAACGTATGTGTCGCACCTCACACGCCCCGCACAACGCAGGCGACCCGCGAGTTCGGGTCCCTCCGCCTCGCGGCGGAGGAGCCGGCCGGACGTACCGGCGAACTCACGGGTCGGGTGACTGCTGGAGATTGGGCCGGCTGCGCGCTGCTTCACGCGCTGGTCCGGCACCGCACTGAATGGGGTGACGGGCCGCTAGCCCGCAGCCACCTCACGCGTCCGGTTTGCATACATCTGCCGAACCACCTCCTCTCTCGTGTGCACCACACCTTAGGAACCGATCGCGGACCGCTCAACTGTTTTTTCCGACGGGTTCGCGCATGCCGGGACAGGTGGGACGGAATTCCCGGCGCGCAACGATTTCGTCCAATCTTCGGGGAATCAGGTGTGGGCTGGGTCACGTTCGAGTTGAATGACTGCCAGTGAGTGAACTGTCTCGCCGTACGTGCGGACGCAGCCTGCAGGGGGTCCAGGTGAGTGCTTCCCGACGTAGTGGGACCACCGATGAGCTGGGGCCGGACGAGCCCGAGCCGGATGGTTCGGATCTCCTTGCCGCGCTGCTGGACGGGATGGACGCTGCCCTGTGCGCGTTCGACGCCGACGGCGTCGTCACCCATTGGAACCGGGAGGCCGAGCGGATCCTCGGCTGGACCGCGGCCGAGGCCGTCGGGCGGCGCGGATTCGCCGGGTGGGCCGTGCGGACCGCGGACGCCGAGGAGGTCGAGGGGCGGCTGCTGTCCGCCATGGAGGCCCCGGGCCGGCAGGTGAACGAGTTCGCGCTGCTGACCAAGGACGGCGGCCGGGTGCTCGTCCGGACCCAGTCCGCCGCCGTGCGCGGGCCCGACGGCAAGCCCGCGGGGGTGTACTGCGCCTTCAGCGAGGTGCACGCGCAGATCGACCTCGAACGGTCCATCGCCCTGAGCGAGGCGCTGTTCGAGGACGCCAGCTGGGGCGTGGTGCTGGTCGACGCGGACCTGCGGCCCGCCGTGGTCAACGCCCACGCGGCCCGTGCCCTCGGGACGGGGCGTACGGCGGTGCTCGGACGGCCCCTCGGGGAGTTGCTTTCGCAGGGTGTCGAGGAGCTGGAGAGCGCGCTCACCCACGTGCTCGCCGAGGGCGCGCCGCCCGCGCCCGCCGAGATGTGGGTGAGCGTGCGCTCGGCGGAGGGCGAGAAACGGCGGTGCTGGCGCAGCGGCTTCGTGCGGCTGGCCTCGCCGCTCACGGAGGAACCGGTCCCGCTCGGTGTCGGGTGGCTCTTCCAGGACGTCACGGAGGCCAAGCAGACCGAGCAGGAGGCGGCGCTGCTGCGGTTCCGGGCCAATCAGCTGCACCGGGCGGCCCGGGCGGCGGCCGAGTGCGAGGACCCGGGCGAGGCGGCCACCGTCCACCTGGACTTCTCGCTCGCCGGATTCGCCGACCACGCGCTGATCGACCGTGTGGCCGGCGGCCCGGTGGCCGACGACGAAGGGCCCGTGCGGCTCGTACGGGCCACCGCCACGCCCGCCGGCGCGCCGGGGCCGAGCCTGCTCACCGGAAAGGCCGGGCTGCCCGTGCGGTACGCCGAGGGGCACCCCGCGCTGCAGTGCGTGGAGCGGGCCGGGTCCGTGCGGGCCAGCTCCGGCGAGAGCACGCCCGAGCGGACGCGGGAGTGGGCCGCGGCCCGTCAGTGGCCGGCGGACTCGGTGCACGCCCTGTGCGCGGTGCTGCGCAGCCGGGGGCGGACGCTGGGTGTCGTGACGTTTCTGCGCGGGGCGGGGCGCAGCCAGTTCGAGCGCACGGACGCCACGTACGCGGAGGATGTGGCGGTACGGATCGCCATGGCGCTGGACCTGGAGGGGCTGGCGGAGCGGCCGTAGGCGCGGCGCGACGGCCTCGCGAGGGTGCCGGCGGCTCTTGGGTCTCTGGGACCTCCGGGACCGGTGGGACCTCCGGGACCGGTGGGGCCTCCGGGACCGGTGGGGGCGTGACGGCCACGGGGGTCAGTCCCGGGCCGGAGCGGGGACCCCGCGCCGGTGTCCAGGACGAAGGGCCGAGTGCCGGTGTCCTGGACGCGCGGCTCAGCGCCGGTAGAAGATCCGGTCCCCGTACTCCGTCATCACGCGGCCGTTCCACTCGTGGCCGCCGTCGACGTTGCCCGAGCGCAGCAGCGGCGGCTCGATGCCCCGCCCGGCCAGCGCGCCCGCGGCCGTGGCCATGACGGCCTGGAGCAGGGCCGACGTGACGACAGTGGAGGCGGGGGCGAAGGGGGCCTCGATGGCGTCCAGGGTCAGTTCCGCGTCCCCGACCGCGATCTTCGAGTCGAGGACGATGTCGCAGTGGTCCTTCAGATACGTGCCCGAGACGTGCCGGGACGTCGTCTCCGAGGCGTAGGCGACCGAGGTGACCCCGATGACCTTCACGCCCAGCGCGCGGGCGTTCATGGCCATCTCGACGGGGAGCGCGTTGCGGCCCGACAGGGAGATGATCACGAGGAGGTCGCCGGAGCGGAGCGGGCTGCAGTCCAGGACCGCGCTCGCGAGGCCGTCGACCCGTTCCAGGGCGGAGCCCAGCGTCGCGGGCATGACGTCGACGCCGACCACGCCCGGCACCGTGAGCAGGTTCATCAGGGCGAGGCCGCCCGCGCGGTAGACGACGTCCTGCGCGGCGAGCGAGGAGTGCCCGGCGCCGAAGGCGAACAGCCGGCCGCCTTCCGCGACGGTGTCGGCGATGAGGGCGCCGGCCGCCTCGACGTCCTCGGCGCACTCGTCCCGCACCCGCTGGAGCAGGCCGATCGCGGCGTCGAAGAACTGCCCGGCCAGCTTGCTGTCGCTCATCGGCGAAGCCCCTTAGAAGTCGCGTCGGCACAGGGCCGGCGAGCGGGCGAACCGGCGGCCCGGCACAGCCTTGCTCCCGTCGTGTCGCGGATCACGTTGCGGTCTGGACCAGTGCGCTGTCAATACGGCCCGCGAGAGCGACACTGGGCGCAGGGCCGCCGACGCGCGGCCCGACGGCGGAGCCGCCGCCCGCGGGCACCACCCGCCCGCGGGGCGCCGCACACCTGTGGACGACGCCCGACCCCGGATGCGCGTCCGGGCGCCGGTCGTGTCCGATCCGGCCGGGCCTCGGCCCGCGTCGCCGCGGAGGCGGCGGAGACACTCGTCATCGTGTGGTTCCCCCGGCGAGGCACGGTTGTCAGTGGTATGCGTCAGAATTGAGTTCAGCGCCAGCGCACAAGCCGGTGAGCCACCGAGCCTCCGGCAGAGCTAATCGAGGGGCACGTATGTCCGGACTGATCGACACCACGGAGATGTATCTCCGCACCATCCTCGAGCTGGAGGAGGAAGGCGTGGTCCCCATGCGCGCCCGGATCGCCGAGCGGCTCGACCAGAGCGGACCGACGGTCAGCCAGACGGTGGCCCGCATGGAGCGCGACGGTCTGGTGGCGGTCGCCAGTGACCGCCACCTGGAGCTCACCGACGAGGGCCGCCGCCTGGCCACCCGGGTGATGCGCAAGCACCGCCTGGCCGAGTGCCTGCTCGTCGACGTGATCGGCCTGGAGTGGGAGCAGGTGCACGCCGAGGCCTGCCGCTGGGAGCACGTGATGAGCGAGGCCGTCGAGCGGCGCGTCCTGGAGCTGCTGCGCCACCCGACCGAGTCGCCGTACGGCAACCCGATCCCCGGTCTGGAGGAGCTCGGCGAGAAGGACGGCGCCGACCCGTTCCTGGACGAGGGCATGGTGTCGCTGGCCGAGCTCCACCCGGGCCTGGACGGCAAGACCGTCGTCGTACGCCGGATCGGCGAACCCATCCAGACGGACGCGCAGCTGATGTACACCCTGCGCCGGGCGGGTGTGCAGCCCGGCTCCGTGGTGAGCGTGACGGAGTCGGCGGGCGGCGTGCTCGTCGGCAGCGGTGGTGAGGCGGCCGAGCTGGAGTCGGACGTCGCGTCCCACGTGTTCGTCGCGAAGCGCTGACGCGCCACGGGCGGCGGCGGGCGGCGGGCAGCCGCCCGGTGGCCGTGGACGGTGTGCGTGCCGCGGACGACGGGTGTTCCGTGCGGAGCGCCTGCGTCCGGTGGCCGTGGGCGGACGTCGACACCTCGGTGCGCGTCCCCCGGTTCCTGAGCCCGCGAGGGGCAGCCCCCGGGCGCGGGCCGCGGGGCCCGGCTTAGGCCGGACCCCGGGGTCCGCTCCCGGGAGCCCGCCGGACACGGCCGAGACACGCGGTCCGTGTCACCACCGGGCGCCGTCGAGCCTGCTGCCGGACCCCTGCCCGCCCGGTTCGGCTGTGTCAACTCCTGGGGCTGCTGGGGTAGTTGTGGTACCTGCGCTGCCCCGTCGAAACCAAGATTCAGTGTGCCGAATCGCAGCGGCGAGACCATTTGCGTGCGAGGCTGTCGCGTGAGGCATATGACCTGAGGACTCTTGACCGTGTCCGAGAGGGATGTCGCGCGGTCGGGGAGGGGGCGGGGAGGATGTGCCGCAGACAGGGAGAGGGCCCCGGCACCAGATGGCGCCGGGGCCTGTCCTCCCCTGTGCTGACCCGGAGCCCCGAGCTCCCAGGGTCATCCCCTTCGGACCGTTGTCCCCGAGCGGTCCGCCTCCCGCTGAAGATCTCCCCTCGGCAGCGGCCGTCAATCCCCGCTCATGGTCACTCGAACGAGGGGTGTTGTCGCCGAGCGGGCTATTTTCGAATGCCTATTCGATAATGTGGCGGCGAACGGCGGGCGTACGGAGTACACCCGGAGCGGCAGGTAGAGCGGCACACGGAGCGGCACACCGCCGGTATCGGCACATCAGCGGTGGCGGCGCCACGACAGCGGCAGGAAGCGGCACGGAGCGGTACGAGGGACCGGCGGGCTCGAGTGGGAGCGGGCGGTCCGAGCGAGCTAGGGGGGTGCCAGACCTATGGTGCGGCGCATCGACGTGACAGGCGCGGGCGGCCTACGCCTGGCTGCGTGGGAGTTCGCCGATTCTCCCGAGAACGATCCTCCGCCGGGCCCGCCGGCCCCCGGGGTGCTGTTGCTGCACGGCCTCATGGGCCGCGCCTCGCACTGGGCGTCCACGGCCCGCTGGCTCTCCGAGCGGCACCGCGCCGTCGCGCTCGACCAGCGCGGCCACGGCGACAGCGACAAGGCGCCGCAGGAGGAGTACACCCGCGAGGCGTACGTCGAGGACGCCGAGGCCGCCCTCGAACAGCTGGGTCTCGCCCCGGCCGTCCTCGTCGGTCACGCGATGGGCGCGCTGACCGCCTGGCAGCTCGCCGCCAAGCGCCCCGACCTCGTCCGCGGGCTGGTCATCTGCGACATGCGGGCCTCGGCGTTAGGCGCCGCGTCGCAGCGGGAGTGGGAGCACTGGTTCAAGGCCTGGCCGATGCCGTTCGCCTCGCTCGCCGACGTACGGAAGTGGTTCGGCGAGGACGACCCCTGGGTGGAGCGCCCCAGCCCGTCCCGCGGCGAGTTCTACGCCGAGGTGATGCGGGAGGCGGCCGACGGCTGGCGTCCCGTCTTCGAACCCGACCAGATGCTGAGGTCCCGCGAGACCTGGGTGTACGACGCCCACTGGGAGGAGCTCGCGCAGGTCCGGTGCCCCGCCCTGGTCGTCAGGGGCCTGGACGGCGAGCTCGGCCGGGCCGAGTCCCAGGAGATGGTCCGGGTCCTGCCGCACGGCCGGTACGCGGAGGTGGCCGACGCCGGCCACCTCGTGCACTACGACCGGCCGGCGGCCTGGCGCACCGCGATCGAGCCGTTCCTCGACGGCGTCCTCACCGGCTGACCGGGACCCGGGACCCGGGGCCCGGGTCCCGGCCCGCGCGCCCTTGGGGCGTGTCCGCACGGTCGCGCCTGCCGCACGACGCCCGCGCGCTCCCCGCTGCCCCAAGGTCGGGGGAGGTGCCCCCACTCGCCGACCGCGCACGGCGCCGAGTACGGCGGTACCAGGGCCTGCGCCCGGCGCACCCGGAGCGCGCACGGCGCCGAGTACGGCCGGTACCAGGGCCTGCGCCCGGCGCACCCACACCGCGCACGGCGCCGAGTACGGCCGGTATCAGGGCCTGCGCCCGGCGCACCCACACCGCGCACGGCGCCGAGTACGGCCGGTATCAGGGCCAGCGCGCGGCGCATCCGCACCGCGCCGAGTACGGCCGGTATCAGGGCCAGCGCGCGGCGCACCCGCACCGCGCCGAGTACGGCCGGTATCAGGGCCAGCGCGCGGCGCACCCGCACCGCGCACGGCGCCGAGTACGGCCGGTACCAGCGCCCGCGCCCGGCGCACCCGGAGCGCGCACCGGACGCCGCGAGGCAGGCCCTTCGGGCGGACGACGGGACTTCACGGACACGCCCCGGCTCACCCCTTGCTCACCGCCGCCAGGATCTCCGGCAGCCGCCGGGCCGTCCGTGGCGCGGCCATCCGCAGCCCCAGCAGCGCGATCAGCGCCCCGTACCCGGCCCCCAGCGGCAGCAGCAGCCAGCCCCACCGGTCTCCGTCCGCCGACACGTTCACCCAGATCGCGAGAGCGATGACGGGGGCGCTCAGCAGCGCCGCCGAGACCATCCCGCCGAAGATGGAGATCCAGGCGAGGCCCGCCTGCCCGGGGGCCACGTTCTTGTAGCCCTCCTGCGGGATCGAGTACGGGAAGCGGGCCGACGACCAGGCGCCGGTGGCCAGCATCGCGCCGAGCAGCGCGAAGGACAGCCCCAGCACCTCGGGCAGCTGGGTCCAGTCGCCGAGCAGGGCGGTCGTCAGGACGCTCACGAGCGTCGCGTACGGCAGGGTGATCAGCAGCAGCGCCAGCGCCCGCCCGCGCAGTTCGACATACGCGTCGCGCGGGGACGAGATCGTCATCGCGACCATCCAGAACGCGGACGTGTCCTGTCCGAACTGGTTGTACATCTGGATCCCGAGCATCCCGGCCGCGAAGCACGCGAAGTAGACCGAGCCGGTGCCCTGCAGCGCGTTGAACACGGGCACGATCAGTCCGATGGCCAGCGAGGTCACCCACGCGGCCTTCGTCTTCGGATCCCGCCACACGTACCGCAGGCTGCGCTCCATGACCGTTCCGGTGCGTCCCGACGGCAGCAGCCGCCCCAGCCCCGACGGGCCCCTCTCCCGGGCGGGCTCCGCGGTCCGCAGGGTCGAGCCGTCCGGTGAGGTCATCAGGCGGGTCAGATGCCGCGACCACAGCGCCAGCAGCCCCGCCAGCGCGGCCACGCCCAGCGCCAGTTGAACGGCCCCGGCCCCGTACGAGCCCTTGCTCACCGAGTCGACGGCGCCGATGGCCGAGGCCGGCGGCACCCACCGCAGCACGTCCGCCACCGGGTCGAGTTCCGCGAGGCCGCCCGCCGAACCGAGCCGCTGCGCACCGAAGTTGACCAGCTGTGCGCCGACCGCGATGACCAGCCCGCTGAGCACCGCGAGATCGCGGCCCTTGCGGCTGGACAGCAGCCGGATGTTGGCGGCGGCGACGGCGCGCGCGAGGGCCACGCAGACGAGCAGGCCCACGGCCACGGCGACGACGGCGGTGACGTACGCCGCCGTGCCGTGCGCCACCGAGATGACGGATCCGACGAGCAGGCAGAGCGTGAACAGCGGTCCGATGCCGACCAGCGAGGCCGCGAGCAGCGCCTTGACGAGCGGGCGCGGCCGCAGCGGCAGCATGACCAGCCGGGTCGGGTCGAGCGTCTCGTCGCCGCTCGGGAAGAACAGCGGCATCACGGCCCAGCCGAGCGCCAGGACCACCACGAGCGGCACGGTGACGGAGACGGCGTGCGGGTTGCCGCGCAGGGCGATGAGGCCCAGCAGCTGGAGGGCGGCGAAGAGGAGGACGAGGACGACCGAGGTGAGGTACGCGGCCCGCCGCCCGCCCGACTGCCGCAGCCCGTTGCGCAGGAGGGACAGCTTCAGCCGTACGACGACGGGGGTGATCGACGCGGCGGAGCCGGGCACGGAGGAGCTCGCCGGCGTGCCCGACGCGGTGCTCGCGGGGATGCTCGCCGGGGTGCTCACCGTGCGCCGCCGCCCAGCCAGTCGAGGTCGGCCCCGGGGGTGCGGCCGTGCGCGCCGACGAGTTCGAGGAACGCCTGCTGGAGGGAGGGCGCGTCGCCGCGGACCTCGGCGAGCGGGCCGTGGGCGCGGATGCGCCCCGCGACCATGACGGCGACCCAGTCGCACAGCGACTCGACGAGTTCCATCACGTGGGAGGAGAAGACGACCGTGGCACCCGATCCCGTGTACCGCTCCAGGACGCCGCGGATGGTCTGCGCGGAGACGGGGTCGACGCCCTCGAACGGCTCGTCGAGGAAGAGGACTTCGGGGTTGTGGAGGAGAGCGGCGGCGAGGCCGATCTTCTTGCGCATGCCCGTCGAGTAGTCGACGACGAGCTTGTGCTGGGCGCCCGCGAGGTCGAGGACGTCGAGGAGCTGAGTGGCGCGCTTGTCCACCTCCGCGCCGGGCAGCCCGCGCAACCGTCCGGTGTAGGCGAGGAGTTCGCGCCCGGAGAGCCGCTCGAACAGCCGCAGGCCCTCGGGCAGGACGCCGATCCGGGCCTTCACCGCCGCCGGGTCGCGCCACACGTCACGGCCCACGACCTCGACGGTGCCCTGGTCGGGCCTGAGCAGTCCGGTCACCATCGAGAGGGTGGTGGTCTTCCCGGCCCCGTTCGGGCCGACGAGCCCGATGAACCGGCCCGCGGGCAGTTCCAGGTCGATCCCGCCGACGGCGACCTGCTCCCCGAACCGTTTCCAGAGCCCTTGCACGTGTACGGCTGCTCCTTGGGTCATGTAGGCACCCTACGGGGGAGCGCCCTTGTTCCAAGGGGGCGGGGAACCGTGCGACCGGCCACGACGGAGCCGAGCCGGATCGGAGCCACGGTCCTACAGCCCTACCGTCCTACCGGTCCCGTCCGCACGCGTAGGCGAGCGGTGAGATCAGTTCCTCCACGTCCGGCAGCCAGCGGTTGGCGGGCGTGGGGCGGCAGGCCCACTGCACGGCCCCCCGGGATCCGAACCGGGTCGGCGGGGCGGCGACGTACGAGCCCTCGCCGAGCGCGACGAGGTCGAGCGAGGCCGGCGGCCAGCCGAGCCTGCGTACGAGGTCGGGGACCTTCGCGGCGGCACCGGGGAGCACGAAGAAGTGCATGCGCCGGTCCGGGGCGCAGGTGACCGGGCCGAGCGTCAGCTCCATCCGCTCCATGCGGGCGAGCGCGAGGAAGCCGGCCGACTCGGGCACGTCGATCGCGTCGAACGTACGCCCGGTGGGCAGCAGGATCGACGCCGTGGGCTGCATCGACCACATGCGGCGGGCGACGGTCGCGCTGCCGGTCGCCTGCGTGGCCCAGTCGTCACGCGCCGGATGCGCGCCGGGCGCGGGGCACCCGCGGTCGCCGCAGGAGCAGCGCTGGGTCCCGTCGGCGGTTTCCAGCCAGGCACCCGGGAACACGTCCCAGTGGCGTTCCTCGGCATATCGCACGGCGGTGTCCAGCAGCGATTCGCCGCGCTGCTTCGGGATCTGGGCGGCCTCGGGCCCCGCGATGGTCTCTTCCACGATGAACACAACTCTGGCGGCCACGGGGGGTTACGGGCGCCCCGTGCGCGGGGGAGGGGCATCGTTCCCGCATGTGGGGCGCATGGATGCACGGGTGGGGGCGCGCGTGGGGAACGGCAGCGGGGGGTGGGTAATCAGGGGAGGGGTCGGGCAACCGCCCCTACCCCGGCAATCCTCACATGTCTCGCATCTTCGGTATGTCTGCGGGGTATTGATCTTCACGGCCGGCCTCGTTCCTTGTCGTCGGCCGGTGAGGACACGTCAAATCGGTGCGTGGGCAGGCACCGCAGCCACAGGGGGTACGCCATGGCCGCAAGGCCGCTCGTCGCGCGGCAGCCGAACGAACGACTGCAGGCGCTCATCCAAGAAGCGGGCTGTTCCAACGCCGGCCTGGCCCGCCGGGTCAACATGTGCGGCGCGGAGCACGGCCTCGACCTGCGCTACGACAAGACGTCCGTGGCCCGCTGGTTGCGCGGCCAGCAGCCGCGGGGACGGGCGCCCGCGATCATCGCGGAGGCGCTGGGCCGCAAGCTCGGCCGTACGGTCACGATCGACGAGATCGGCATGGCCAACGGCAAGAACCTCGCCTCGGGCGTCGGCCTGCAGTTCTCGCCGACCGTTCTGGGTGCCATCGAGCAGGTCTGTGAGCTGTGGCGGAGCGACGTCGGGCGCAGGGACTTCCTGTCCGGCTCGTCCGTCGCCGCCTCCGCGCTCGTCGAGCCCAGCCGAGACTGGCTGATCTCCGCGCCGGACTCCCAGGTGGCGCGCGCGGCGGGCCCGCGGGTGGGGCTCTCGGACGTGGCGGCGGTCCGCGCGATGACCCAGGCGCTGGTGGACCTCGACCACCAGTACGGCAGCGGCCATGTGCGCCCGGTCGTCGTGCACTACCTCAACAGCGTGGTCTCCGGCCTGCTCGCGGGCTCCTACCGGGAGGCGGTCGGGCGCGAACTCTTCGCCGCGGTGTCCCGGTTGACGGAGCTCGCGGGCTACATGGCCATCGACACAGGTCAGCCTGGCCTCGCCCAGCGCTACTACATCCAGGCGCTGCGACTCGCGCAGGCGGCCGGGGACCGGGGGTACGGCGGCTACGTACTCGCCGCGTCCATGAGCCACTTGGCGGCGCAGCTCGGCAACCCGCGCGAGATCGCCCAGTTGGCACGCGCCGCCCAGGAGGGCGCGCGGGGACGGGTGACACCCCGCGCGGAGTCGATGTTCCACGCCGCCGAGGCGCGCGGTCACGCGCTGTTGGGCGACGCGCGCGCCGCCCAGGTGGCGACCGGGCGCGCGGTCACCGCCCTGGAGTCCGCCGACCCGGCCTCGGGCGACGACCCGGCGTGGATCGCGCACTTCGACGAGGCGTATCTCGCCGACGAGTTGGCGCACTGCCATCGTGACCTGGGGCAGTCGGAGGCGGCCGCGCGGTGCGCGGAGGAGTCGCTGGCCGGGCATCCGGAGTCGCGGGCCCGCCGCCGCGCCATCGGCTATGTGCTGCTCGCCACCGCGCAGGTCCAGCAGCGGGAGGTGGAGCAGGCGTGTCACACGGGGCTGCGGGCGGTCGAGTTGCTGGGCACGCTGCGCTCCAACCGCGGCGCGGAGTACCTGGAGGACCTGCAGCAGCGTCTCGATCCGTACCGGGACGAACCGGTGGTGAGGGAGTTCGGGGCAAGGCTGGAGCTGCAGGCGGCGGCGTGAACGTTTTGTACGCGGAGGTGTGAACGGCGGGAAAACGACGGCCTGGTGCGGGAGGGAAGGGGAATACAGCGCACGGCGGGGCGTATTCGTTACCCCGGTCACAGGGGGCGGGGGTGATGACCTGTGCTGCGTGGCACGGGCTCGTGGGGACCCGGTAGCGTGAGCCGACGATTCCGAAAGGTCCCCCATCAGTAGGAGTCCCGGTGACGCAGAGTGGACAGGGCGAGCAGCCCTCGGCGCGCCCCGCGCGTGAAGGCATCGTGCTGCCCTCCGACGGTGGCGAGCCGCTGCTGCCGGGCATGACGGGCGACCAGGCCGTTCCGGCGGGAGGCCGGTCCTGGGACCGGCCGTGGGGTCCCGACCCCGCGACCGCCCCCGCCCCACAGCCCGGCGAGGGCTGGGGGCCGCAGGCGAACGGCACCCAGGCCTGGGGCGAGCCCGGTGCGCACCAGCCCGCCGAGCCCGGTCCGGACTGGGGCGCCCACGACGTGTCCCAGGGTTCCGCCGGCTGGTCGGCGGGGTCGGACCAGGCCCCGGACGCGCGCTGGGGCGCGTCGGGCCGGCAGGACGCACAGCAGGCACCGCAGCAGGCGCCGGGTGCCGGGCCGCTCCCGGCCGAGGGCGCGCAGCCCCAGCCCTACGGCGGGCAGCAGTCCCCGTCGTACGGCGGCCACGGGACGTCCTCGTACGACAACGGCTCGTACGAGAACGGCTCGTACGGGAACGGACAGGCCCAGGCGTACGGCGCTCAGGGCGGCCGGCCGCACGACGGGTACGCGGGAGCGGGCCCCGCGCCGCTGCCGCACGCCGTCGGCCCGGGGGCTCTGCCTCCCGCCGCCGACGAGGGCGCCACGCAGTACATCCCGCCCGTCCCGGCCGCCGACGAGGGCGCGACCCAGTTCCTTCCGCCGATCGGCCCCGGCGCCCTGCCGCCCGAGGTGAGCGGGGGCGGCGGGCAGTTCCCGGGGCACGCGCCCCAGGGGATGCCCGGCGCCGGTTCGCCGCCCCCGGCCGCGAACCCGGACGCCGAGGCCACGCAGTACATGGCTCCGGTGCCCGCCGATCCGGCCGGGACGTCGTACGGGATACGCCCGGGCGGCCCGGAGGACCGGCAGCCGCCCGCGGAGTTCGACAATCTGTTCCGCACCGAGCCGGGCGCACCGGAAGGGCCGGCGTCCACGCAGCAGCTTCCGCGCTTCGAAGCGCAGGCCCCGCACACCCCACAGACCCCGTACGCCGCGCAGGACCCATATGGCGCGCAGACTCCGCACACCCCGTACGCCACGCAGGCCCCGGGGGCGCCCGGTGGACCGGGCGGGCGCGCCGCCACCCGGCGCGGCGCGGCACCCGAGGGCGGTGGCGGACGCGGCGGCTCGCGCCTCCCGCTGATCGCCGCCGTCGGCATCGGCATCGTCGTGCTCGGTGTCGGCGCCGGTGCCCTGCTCAGCGGCGGTGGGAGCGGTGACAGCGCGGACGGCGGCAGCAAGAACGTGTCGGCGACGGCCGCCGCCACCGAAGGGTCTGCGTCCGCGGGTGCCGACCCGGCCAAGGCGCAGGCCGTAGCGCTGGACAAGCTCCTCGCGGACAGCAACAACAGCCGTGACTCGGTCGTCAAGGCCGTCGAGAACGTGAAGGCGTGCAACAACCTGGGCCAGGCGGCCGGCGACCTGCGGGACGCGGCCAAGCAGCGCGCCGGGCTCGTCACCCGGCTCTCGGCCCTCTCCGTCGACAAGCTGCCGAACCACGCCGCGCTGACCAACGCGCTGAACAACGCGTGGAAGGCCTCCGCGTCGGCCGACAACCACTACGCGGCCTGGGCCGACCAGGTCGGCGGCAAGAGGGGCTGCAAGGGCGGTCACGCCCGCGCCACCGGCCAGACCCAGGCGGCCAACGCGGCCAGTGGCACCGCGAGTGCGCAGAAGTCGAAGGCCGCCGGGCTGTGGAACGCCATCGCGTCGAAGTACGGACTGACGCAGCGCACACCGATCCAGCTCTGAAAACCGCTGGGGCCCGCCCCGCCGGATCATCCGGCGGGGCGGGCCCCAGGCGTTTCAGTGCTGGTCCGCGTTCTCCAGTGTCGTCGACACGTCCTCGAATCTGCCGTCGCCGGCGGGGACCAGCTGACCCTGCCGCACCACCTGGAACGTGACATGGGCGTTGACCAGGCGCGGGAAGTCGACGGCCGCGATCAGGTCCTCGAAGCGCCAGCTGAGCGTCGGGGTGAGCCGGCCCGTGGTCACCTTGAGGCCGTTGTCGAGGGTCTGCCGGATCGCGCTCGAGGTCACGTCGCCGCCGAGCGACTCCACGATCTGCTTGAACACGTTGTACGCGATCCAGGTGGTCTGCACCCCGGCGTCCGCGGGGTCGATCCGGTTGTCGCCGAAGGCCTGCTCCTTGATGACCTTGCGCATCGGGTCCCAGCGCGCATCGCTGGCCACCGGGTACCAGCCGGTGACGTACGCGCCCTCGTACGGGCCGGACTTCCCGCCGCTGGCGTCGATCCGTGACTGGTCGACGCTGCCGAGCACCGTGCCCGTCCCCACCTTCGGATAGTCCCCGCGGCTGCGCCGGAAGGAGTCCATGAAGGTGTCCGTGCGGTCCCCCAGCGCCGTGACCACGCACCCGGTGCTCTGCGGGTTCGCGGTCGCGCGCTCGAGAGCGCGCTTGGCCTGCCCGGAGTACTCGGTCGCGTCCTCGGCGGCGCGCTGGTCCTCGGCGGGCGCGTGGTGCTCCGACTTGAGGCCCGAGTCGAGCAGCACCGGGAGCTGGTCGCCCGCGACGGTGTCGGGACGGATCAGCGACACCGGGCCGCACTTCGTGCCGAGCTGCTCCCCGAGGCCGGCCAGCAGCGCGGGCGCGCCGCCGTTGATCGGGTAGGAATCCGGGCTCGTGAACTCGTCGTCGGTGACGCCGTAGCCGCCGATGTACGGGATGCCGGCGGCCTCGAGCGGAGCCAGGAACGAGCGGGCGTGCTGACTGTACGAGCCGACGACAGCGACCACGTCCTCCTTGGCCGCCCGCCGGGCGCACTGCGCGGCCCCCACCGTGTCGTTGTGGTCGTTGCAGGTCAGGACCGTGAGCTTGTGGCCCTTGATGCCACCGTGCGCGTTCACCCAGCGGGCGTAGGCCTCGGCCAGCGCGGGCATGCCCGGCTTGTTGGTCGCGGCGGTGTCCTGAGGAGCCCAGGTCATCACCTTGATGGTGTCGTCCCCGGAACCCCCCAGGACACCGGGCACGACACCACAGCCGACGGCGAGCGAGGCACACGCGGCCAGCGCGGCCGCGGACAGCAGCCAGGCTCTGGCGCGTCGGGGGTGAGTGGGCGGGGTGGTGCGGGTGCGTCGCCTGCCGGTCATGGACACGCACGATTCCCCCACATCACTAACCCGCGTGTGACCCGCGGTCAACGCCGGGTGACATCGAGGTGAAGGGGAGGGGCGGATGATCTGCTTTTCATGAGGAACGTACGATCGGTGACCGTGCAAGGTTCGGAGAACTCTTCCCGTCGCGGCCGTCGCTCCCCCACCATGGGCGGCATGCCACTGAACGACATGCCGTGGTGGCGCTGGCGCAGCAATGTGCGCTCCGCGCTGCACATGCTCTCCGACCCCGCCTTCCAGCGTGATGTCTGGCTGGCCGGCGTCGACGGATACGGGGACGTCACCGATGCCGTGTACCGGCTGGTCGAGGACACCTGGCTGGACAACTGGTCCGCCGAGAAATACGTCGGCACGATCTTCCGGGACTCCCAGGAGGCGGCCCTCGTCGACACCGCGGTGCTCCGCGTCCTGCGGATCATGCACCAGGTCGGCCCCGACGCTCCCGTCTCCGCGTACGTCGACCACGCCGCCTGGCCGGAGGCGGTGCGGGCGGCGCGTGACGCGCATGTCCGGCTGGCCTCGAGCGACGGCGAGGACCCCGATGTCCCGCCGCGGACGCTGGAGGTACTGCGGATCATGACGCGCGCGGTGTAGCGCTTCGGCGCGGGCGTCCGCGTGGCGGGACGGTCGTCCGTCGCGGGGCCCCGGTATGAAACCCTGTGCCGCATGAACGAGCAGTCCGTGCGCGCCGCCGAGCCCGCCGAGCAGTACGTCCTGACCCTCTTCTGCCCGGACAAGAAGGGGATCGTGCACGCCGTGTCGAGCTACCTCTTCATGACCGGCTGCAACATCGAGGACAGTCAGCAGTTCGGCGACCACGACACGGGCCTGTTCTTCATGCGCGTCCACTTCTCGGCGGAGTCGCCGGTGACCGTGGACAAGCTGCGGGCGACCTTCGCGGCCATCGGTGACTCCTTCCACATGGACTGGCAGATCCACCGGGCCGAGGACAAGATGCGCATCGTCCTCATGGTCAGCAAGTTCGGCCACTGCCTGAACGACCTGCTGTTCCGGGCGCGGACCGGGGCGTTGCCCGTCGAGATCGCGGCCGTGGTGTCCAACCACACGGAGTTTGCCGAGCTGGTGAACTCGTACAACATTCCCTTCCGTCACATTCCGGTGACCAGGGACACCAAGGCGCAGGCCGAGGCGGAGCTGTTGGAGCTGGTCAGGGCCGAGGACGTCGAACTGGTCGTCCTGGCCCGCTACATGCAGGTGCTCTCCGACGACCTGTGCAAGCAGCTCAGCGGCCGGATCATCAACATCCACCACTCCTTCCTGCCGAGCTTCAAGGGCGCCAAGCCGTATCACCAGGCGCATGCCAGGGGCGTGAAGCTCATCGGCGCCACCGCGCACTACGTCACCGCGGACCTCGACGAGGGGCCGATCATCGAGCAGGAGGTCGAGCGGGTCGCCCACGACGTGACCCCCGACCAGCTCGTCGCGCTCGGCCGGGACGTGGAGTGCCGGGCGCTGGCGCGTGCGGTGAAGTGGCACGCGGAACGCCGGATCCTCCTGAACGGCCGCCGCACGGTCGTCTTCGCGTAGCTCGGGCGGCTCCTGCCCGGGGGCTGCCGCCCCCGGACCTCCGCTTCGGCCTGAACGGCCTCGTCCTCAAACGCCGGACGGGCGGAGATGCGGGCCCGCGCTGGAGATCTCGGCGTGTGCTGCATGGTTCCGGCCGGGGTCATGTCTTTCAGCCCGTCCGGCGTTTGAGGACGAGCCCTTCGGGCGAAGCGGGGGTCCAGGGGGCGCAGCCCCTTGGCGGGGCCTGGGGCGGAGCCCCAGGGACAGGACGGGTCGGGTAGGGGCGGCGGGGGCGAGAACCGCCCCCGGCGCCTACATCCGGCTCAACGCCGCCGCAGCGAACAGCACATCCCTGATCGCCTCCCGGTCACCGACCTGCCCCGCCGCGGCCTCCTCCGGCGACACATGCCCGGCCGCCAGCCGGCAGAACTCCACTCCGTCCAGCGCGACATGAGCGACCTCGTGCTCGGCGGACGCCTCAGCGGCCGGCGAGTCGAGCGGAATCAGCCACTCCCCGCCCCCGGCCCCCTCGATCTCCAGCCGGAGACTGCGCCCGGGCGCCCCCGCCGCGACCAGATGACGCGACGCCGGAGCCGCCCGCCCCACCCGCCGCCGCTCGGCCAGCGACACGGGCAGCATCCGCGCCGCGAGGTCGATCATCCGGTGCAGATGCCGCGGCGCCGGCGGCTCGTACGGATAGTCCACCGCGTCCGCGATGTCCCCGGCGTGCACCCAGCACTCGAAGGCCCGGTCCAGCATCGAGTCACGGAGCGGCAGCGCGAAGCCGCCGTAGGACACGGCGAGCCGCCCGGAACCCCCGCCCGCGAACGCCACCGTACGGACGAGATGGTGGCTCTGCTCCCGCCAGGGCCTGCGCACGGCCCGGGTGGGCGGGAAGTGCGAGGCACGCCAGTAGGCCTCCGTGCGCCCGGTGGGCGTCGCGGCCTCCGGCGCGGGCAGGTCCAGCCCCGCCGCCTCCCCGGCCGCCGCGGCGGCGGCCTCGGTCTCGGCCCGTACTCGCGCGGCGGTCCCGCCGAGCGGGTCGTCCAGTCCCAGCGCGACCCCGACCAGCCCGTCCACGCTGAGCAGATGCGCGATCACCCCGGCGACCGTCGTGCGACGGCTCACGGGCCCGTCGTCCTCGAACCAGCGCAGCCGCACCGGGGCATGCCACTCCGCGTCCGCTATGTCCTGAAGCAGCGCGTCGAGCCGCGCGGTCTCCGCGTCGTAGGGTGCCGCCCACTCGGGCACCGGGATGCGCGGCGGACGCCGGTCGAGGCAGCTCTCCAGGACCCGGGTGCGCAGCGCGGGGTCGAGGTCGAGGCTCTCCGGCGGGTGCAGCAGCCCGACCGCCCCGCGCAGCCGCAGCGCCTCGTCCGCGCACGCGCCGCACTCCCCGAGGTGCTCCTCGACCGCGGCGGTCTCCTCCCCCGAACACGCGGCCAGCGCCCACGCGCCGAGCAGGGACTTCAGCACCCGGTGCTCCAGGACGAGCGGCACGGGCGCGGGCAGGGGCAGTCCGGTGTCCTCGACGGACGGACGCGGTGTCGGTATGCGCGACGGCTGTCCGGTCCCGGCGGAACCGCCCGAACCGCCGTGGTCCCCGGCGCCGTGGTCCCCGGCGCCGCGGCCCCCGGCGTCCCGGGCACGGGCGCCCCCGACACCGTCACCGCGGGCATCGCCGACATCGCTGTCACCGCCTTCGGAACCAGCGGGACCACGGCTCTTCCCCTCGTGCGACGTCTCGTGTTCCTTCCCCCGCCGCTCCCTCTCCGAGTGCTCCGAGTGCTCCGAGTGCTCTACGCGCTCCGAATGATCCACGTGCTCCACGCGCTCCTGTGACCCCTTGCCGCCCTCGTGCTCGTCGAAGGCGTCGGACCGGCCCGCTCCTTCGGTCACCGCGCACCCCCGAACCCGGGCGGCGTGCCGGAGGACCCGGCGTCGTGGGCGGTGGACAGCAGTTGCAGACCGAGGCGGAGCCGGCGCCGGGCCTCGTCCTCGGTGACGCCGAGGTCGGCGGCGGCCTGGCGGTAGTCGCGGCGCTGGAAGTACGCCAGGTCCAGCGCGGCCCGCAGCGGGGTGGGCATGGACGTGACGATGTAGTCCGCGCGGGCGGCGACGGACGCACTGCGCACCTTGCGCTCCAGCTCCTCGGTGGTGCCCCCGCCCTCCAGGGCGAGCGCGGCGGTCTCGGTCGCGCGCAGCCGCTGCACGGCGAGCCGATGGGTCAGTGTGGCGACCCAGGAGCGCAGCGGGCCCTGCTTCGGGTCGTACGACTCGGGGTTCTCCCAGACATGGACGAACACCTCGCGGGTGATCCCGTCGGCGGCCCGTTCGTCGCCGAGCACGCGGTGCGCGAGGCCGTGCACCAGCGAGGCGAACCGGTCGTAGAGCTCACCGAGCGCCGCCGCCTCCCCGCGTGCGAGCCGCTGCTGCATCTTGCGGTCCCAGCGGGGCGGTGCGTCCTTCGCCGCCATACGGCCCCCTCACCCCTGCTCGTGCCCGGTGTGTCTGCTCGTGTCCAGCCTGTGCGCATCGCTGTCTCGAATGTAGTCGGCACTCAGGACAGCGCACGCCCCTTTACGCCAACGTGCGCCCCTGGGCGGCCCGGGAATGGTAAAAGCCCTCACTTCCCCCCGCACATCCGATCGAATAAGACCGTACGTGACCGACATGCGACCGAAACAGTTCGCTCGTTCAGCATTTTCGACCGTAGACCGACGTTTCATCGATCGCGGTCCGGTGTTTCATGGAACGACGGTTGGGCAGCCGCGCTGAAAGGAAGCGTAGGAACTGCTTCCGTTTCCTGGTGGGCGAGGCGAGCGAGAGGCGACGCGGTGACGCTCAAGGTGACCGACGGCGAACTGGGCGGATGGGCCGTGCTCCGGGTGTCGGGCGAGATGGATCTCGCGACGTCACCGGTGCTGCGCCAGCGGGTGCACGACGCGGTGGCGGAAGGGCGCCGCAGCCTGGTCCTCGACCTCTCCGAGGTCCTCTTCTGCGACTCCAGCGGTGTCGGCGTCCTGATCGCCACCCGCCGGCTGGTGCGCTCCTGTCAGGGCCGGCTGCGCCTGATCCTGCCGGCCCAGGGTGCCGCCGACGGTTCGCACGTCAACCGGGTCCTCGCGGCCCTCGGCGTCCGCCGTCTCTTCGACGTCTATCCGGACGCCCTCACGGCCGTCGACGAGGAGTCGAGCCCGCTCTCGGCGTGAAGTCCCCCGGGCCACGCCCCCTGTCCGATCGGCGGCGCGGTGCGCCGCGGAGTTGTCCAAGAATTCCTGCGGTCTTGGTACAAGCGTCGTTTTCCGGCTCCCTTCGCGGCCGGGTCGTCGTACGCTCCCTGCCAGGTGAACCCGCAGTCCGGCACAGAGTCCGGCTGAGTTGTAAGGCGGTCCGAGAAGACCATGGTCAGTACCGAGTACGAACGCAGGATTGCCGCCCGCTTCGCAGGCTTCGACCAGGACGGCAACGGCTACATCGACCGGGAGGACTTCAACGCGGCGGCGAAGTCCGTCCTCGCCGAGTTCGGTACCGCGGCCCGGTCCGACAAGGGCCAGGCCCTGTACGTGGGCGCGGAGGCGTTCTGGCAGGGCATGGCGGGGATAGCGGACCGTGACGGAGACCAGCGCATCAACCGGCAGGAGTTCGTGAACGGCGCCGTGAAGCGGCTGCGGGACAATCCCGACCGCTTCGGGGAGATCGCCCGCCCCTTTCTGCACGCGGCCCTCGCCGTCGCGGACACCGACGGGGACGGAGCGGCCACGGTCGAGGACGCCGAGCGCGTGCTCAGGGCCCTGGGCGTGAGCGACGAGATCGCCGCCCTGGCCGCCGGGGCCCTCGACACGGACGCCGACGGCCGGATCGGCGAGTCCGAGGTCGTGACCGCCTTCGCCCGCTACTTCACGGTGCCGGAGTAGCCCCCGCCGGCCCGGACGGCCCCGAGAACCGCTCCCGGAGCCGGTACTTCAGCACCTTCCGCAGCGTCTCGTTGCGCGGAAGGGCCTCCAACACCTCCAGCTGCTCCGGCAGCTTGTGCACGGAGAGCCCTTCCGCGCGCAGGTACGCGACCGCGGCCGCGAGCGTCAGCGGCGCCGCCCCGGGCGGCTGTTCGACCACCGCGCAGACCCGTTCCCCGCGTTCGGCGTCCGGCAGCCCGATCACCGCGACGTCACCGACGGCCGGGTGCCGGTGCAGCAGATCCTCGATCTCCTTCGCCGAGATGTTCTCGCCCTTGCGGATGATGACGTCCTTCAGCCGGCCGGTCAGGACGAGGTGCCCGCTCTCCGTCAGATGCCCCACGTCACCCGTGATCAGAAAGCCCTCCCCGTCGAAGGCCTCGGCGGTCTGCGCCGGATCCAGGTATCCCTGACAGACGGCCTCCCCGCGCAGCCGTACCTCCCCGTCCACGATCCGTATCTCCATGCCCTCCGGAGGTCTGCCCTCCGTGGTCGCCAGGTTCTCGGCGGTGTCGTCCGGCGCCCCCATGGTGATCATCGGGACCTCGGTCATCCCGTACCCGTGGGTGAGCTGGACGCCCATCTCCCGTACGACACGGTGGTAGACCTCGGGCGGCTTGGGCGCTCCGCCGCCCGCCAGCAGCCGCAGCGTGGGGATCACCGGCCGCCCCGGCTGCTTGCGCTGCTCGGCCAGGAACATCGAGTAGAAGGCCGTCGAACCGCCCGCCACCGTCACTCCGTGCGCGCGGTAGTCCTCCAGCGCGGCGGGCAGCGAGAAGTGCTCGAACATCACCGCGGGGAATCCGTACAGCAGCAGCATCACGGTGTAGTCGGGCCCGGCGATGTGCGCGTACGGGAAGGCCATCGAGCCCACGTCCTCGGCCGACAGCCGCAGCGCGTGCGCCAGACAGGAGCCGCCCGCGATCAGCGAACGGTCGGTGTGCAGGACGCCCTTGGGGTCGGAGGTGGTGCCCGAGGTCCAGTAGATCCAGCGCACGGAGGTGCCGTCCGCCGGCGGTGGCGGGAGGACGCCGGGATCACCGTCCGGCAGCGCGTCGTACGCCTCGAAGACGCCCTTCGCGCCGAGCCGTCGGGCCATCGCCGTGTGGTCGAAGCCCCGCCACTCACCCGGTACGGCGAAGTACTCGGCCCGGGACTCCCGCAGCGCGAAGCCGACCTCGCGGTCCCGGTAGAAGGGGATCACGGGGGACTGGACCGCGCCCAGCCGCGCCAGCGCGAAGGACAGCACGGCGGTCTCGATGCGGGTGGGCAGCTGCCAGGCGACCACCGTGCCGGGGCGTACGCCCCGGTCGTACAGGCCCGCCGCCACCCGCTCGGCCCGCTCCCGCAGGGCGCCGAAGCTCAGCGCGCGGTCGCCCTGGAGGAGGACGGGCCGGCCGGGGGTGAGGTCGGCGCGGCGGTCGACCAGTTCCCAGAGGGTGCGCGAGGCGCCCAGAGCGTGTGCGGTGTCGTTCACGACGGCCCCCTGTAGCTGACGGGTTGTCAGATCCATGCGGAGCGTAGGCCGCACCGCCTTGTCGGTCCATAGGCGCGGAGCTAGCCTGCTATCTGACGGGTCATCAGATACGTATGCCAGGCGGAGGCCACCCATGACGGAACTGCCGCGGATCGTCAGCGTCGACGACCACGTGATCGAGCCCGCGCACCTCTTCGAGACCTGGCTGCCGGCGAAGTACCGGGACCGCGGGCCCAAGCCCCTCACGGCCGGCATCGGCGAGCTCGCCTACGTCGCCGGCAAGTACCGGATCACGATGGACCCGGACGGGCCGCCCACCGACTGGTGGATCTACGAGGACCTCAAGTTCCCGTACAAGCGCAACATCGCCGCCGTCGGCTTCGACCGCGACGAGATGACCCTGGAGGGCATCACCCGCGCGGAGATGCGGCGCGGCTGCTGGGACCCCGCCGAGCGCCTCAAGGACATGGACCTCAACCACGTCGAGGCCAGCCTCTGCTTCCCGACCTTCCCGCGCTTCTGCGGCCAGACCTTCGCCGAGGCGCACGACAAGGAGGTGGCGCTGGCCTGCGTGCGCGCCTACAACGACTGGATGGTCGAGGAGTGGTGCGGTGACAGCGGCGGCCGGCTGATCCCGCTCTGCCTCATCCCGCTGTGGGACATCGACCTGGCCGTCGCGGAGATCCGGCGCAACGCGGAGCGCGGCGTGCGGGCGGTGACCTTCTCCGAGATCCCCACCCATCTGGGCCTGCCCTCCATCCACTCCGGCCACTGGGACCCGTTTTTTGCGGTCTGCCAGGAGACCGGCACGGTCGTGAACATGCACATCGGGAGCAGCAGCCAGATGCCCGCCGCCTCCCCGGACGCGCCGCCCGCCGTCCAGGCGTCGCTGTCCTTCAACAACGCGATGGCCTCGATGATGGACTTCCTCTTCAGCGGCGTCCTGGTGAAGTTCCCGCGCCTCAAACTCGCCTACTCCGAAGGCCAGATGGGCTGGATCCCGTACGCCCTGGAACGCGCCGACGACGTCTGGGAGGAGCACCGCGCCTGGGGCGGCGTCAAGGACCTCGTCCCGGAGCCCCCGTCGACGTACTACTACCGCCAGATCTTCTGCTGCTTCTTCCGCGACAAGCACGGCGTCGCGTCCCTGGACGTCGTCGGCCGCGACAACGCCACCTTCGAGACCGACTACCCGCACGTCGACTCGACCTTCCCGCACACCAAGGAGGTCGCCCTCGACCACGTGAAGGGCCTCGACGACGAGACGGTCCACAAGCTGATGCGCGGCAACGCGATCCGCATGCTGGACCTCGACCTCGACAGGTAGCCGGCCCGTGGACCTCACGTACACCGCCGAGGAGGAGGAGTTCCGGGCCCGGCTGCGCGAGTGGCTCGCCAAGACGCTCCCGGCGCTGCCCCCGAAACCCTCCGCCGACGACTGGCCCGGCCGGCGCGCGTACGACCTCGGGTGGCAGCGGACGCTGTACGACGCCGGGTACGCCGGACTGCACTGGCCCCTCGACGCCGGGGGCCGGGGAGCCACGCCGGTCCAGCACCTCATCTACCTGGAGGAGACGGAGAAGGCGGGCGCCCCCTACGTAGGGGCCAATTTCGTCGGGCTGCTGCACGCCGGGCCGACCATCGCCGCCGAAGGGACCACCGAGCAGCGGGCGCGCTGGCTGCCGCCCGTGCTGCGCGGCGAGGAGGTCTGGTGCCAGGGGTTCAGCGAGCCGGACGCGGGCTCGGACCTCGCGGCGCTGCGCACGCGCGCGTGGCGGGACGGCGACGACTACGTGGTGAGCGGATCCAAGATCTGGACGTCCCACGCGGAGGTCGCCGACTGGTGCGAACTGCTGGTGCGCACCGACCCGGCCGCGCCCAGACACCGGGGCATCTCCTGGCTCGCGATGCCCATGGACGCCCCCGGGATCACCGTTCGCCCGCTGCGCACGCTCGCGGGGTCGGCCGAGTTCGCGGAGGTCTTCCTCGACGAGGTGCGGATACCGGTCGCCCACCGCGTCGGCGCCGAGAACGACGGCTGGCGCGTGACGATGGTGACGTTGTCGTACGAGCGCGGCACCGCCTTCGTCGGCGAGGTCGTGGCGTGCCGGCGGGTCCTGGGCGAACTCGCCCACGCGGCGCGCGGCAACGGCCGCTGGGACGATCCGGTGCTGCGGCGGTGGCTGGGCAGGCTCAACGCGGAGTTCCGCGCGCTGTGGCGGCTCACCCAGTGGAACGTGAGCGAGGCGGAGCGGACGGGGGGAGTGCCGGGCGTCGGCGGCTCGGTCTTCAAGCTGCGGTACTCGCACGCGCGCCAGGAGCTGTACGACGCCGCCGCCGAGGTCCTCGGCCCCGAGGCTCTGGACCTGGAGCGGGAGTGGACCCGCGATCGCCTCACCTCCCTGTCGTACACCATCGCGGCCGGCACCTCGCAGATCCAGCGCAACATCGTGGCCGAACGCATCCTGGGTCTGCCGAAAGGGCGGTGAACTCACTCCGTGGACTTCCAACTCACCGACGACCAGCGCGCCTTGCGGGCCGGCGTACGGGAACTGCTGGCGGGCCGTTTCGGGCCGGAGGCCCTGCGGGCGGCGGTGGCCCGCGGCGGCCGGGGCCTCGACCGGGCACTGTGGCGGGAGCTGGGTGAGGCGGGCTTCTTCTCGCTGCGGCTGCCGGAGGCGGACGGCGGTGTCGGACTCGGGCTGCCCGAGACGGTACTGGCGTTCGAGGAGGCGGGCCGGGTGCTGCTCCCGGGCCCCCTGGTCGCGACGCATCTCGCGGCCGGCGAGGTGGCCGGGGCGGCGACCGGAGAGACGGTGGTCACCGCCGTGTACGGCGGCCTCGTGGAATGGCTGGACGAGTCCGACGCCGTACGGGACGGCGCGGGGGGCCCGGCCGGAGACGGCGCCGCCGGTGCCGTACCGCTCACCTCGGTGGACCCGCTGACACCGCTGCACCGGGTCCCCGGCGGCTTCCCCGCCGCTCCCACCGGCCATGCCGACCTCATGGATGACACCAGCCCCATCAGCCCTACCGGGCCTCCTCGCCCCCCGGATCTCCTCGCCACCCTCCTCACCGCCGCCGAACAGCTCGGCAACGCCGCACGGACCTGCGAGACGGCGGTGCAACACGCCCGGACCCGCGAGCAGTTCGGGCAGCCGATCGGGGCCTTCCAGGCGGTCAAGCACCTGTGCGCGCAGATGCTGGTGCGGGTGGAGCTGGCCCGGGCCGCGGTCTACGCGGCCGCCGTGACCGCGGACCCCATGGACATCGCGACCGCCCGGCTGCTCGCCGACGACGCCGCCGTGCGCGGCGCCCGCGACTGCCTCCAGGTGCACGGCGGTATGGGCTTCACCTGGGAGTCCGACGTCCATCTCTATCTCAAGAGGGCCTGGGTGCGGACCCGACGAGGCGGCTCGACCACGGAGAGTGAGGATTTGCTGGCGGACGATCTGGTGGCCGGAGCGGGCCGATGAGGCTCTGTCCAGGCACGCCGCGGAACGGGCCGCGCCGAATGTCACCGATCGTGGCATATGGGCATCACAGAGCGTTGATACCGGGTTGTGTCCTACGCGTGACTTGTCACGGCCTGGAGTCGGCGCCGGGCTCGGGTACCTTGTGTGGGATGCGAGTGGTTCCGAGACTGAGCCATCCCGGTGTTGCCCCTGAGGCCGCGCCGGATCCGGCGATGCTCGCCGTTCGCGAGGCGGTCCGGGACCCCGTGACCGCCTGTTCGACTCCCCGTGGCGAGCGTCGCACAGTATCCCGCACGCGTACTCCTTCGCGCTGGAATATGCCCGAAGCGCTTGTTGGGGTGACTGTACGTCAACCATGCTGTCTCTCAAGGGAATCACGTTCTGTGATCCTGGTTCTGGTCATGCAGTCCATGGCCACGATCGTGGCCCTCGTGAGGCGCGAGGCGATGTGTCCGCCGGTTCGGATGGTGTGAGCGGTGCAGGTGCTTCAAGTGCAGCTGGAGATCCGGCCCGACCCCGCGGAGGTGGGGCGAGCCCGGAGATGGGCCCGGTCGAGGCTCGCCGGATCAGGCATAGAGGCCGACGAGCCGCTCGCCGAGACGCTGATCCTGCTCGTCTCCGAACTCGTCACCAACGCCGTGGTGCACACCGGGTGTCCGGCCGTGCTGCGGCTTTCCCTGCCGGGCGTCCCCGGTGAGTCGCTGGGCACGGTCCGCCTGGAGGTGGCCGACTCCAGTGACTGCCCCCCGCGGCCCCGGCATGCGGAGGGTGACGAGACCAACGGCCGCGGCCTGGAGCTGGTCGACGGACTCGCGGATCGCTGGGGCTGGAACCCCGAGGGCGTCGGCAAGAGCATCTGGTGCGAGGTGGACCGCTGTACGACGGCGGCGAGGGCCTCAGCCGCGTACGTGACCTACCAGGGCTTCGCCTACGAGGCCTACGAGGCCGTCTGACGCGTACCCGGTTCGTGCATGTATGCAGGAATCCCGGGTCGCCGGCAGCGGGCCGAGCCCAATGCGCCGGGCTGTGCTTCTCTGCGCGCCGACACAAAGGGCGCATAAGTGATAATCCCCCGAACGGGTGTTGACGTGACGTGTCCGTTTGATCACGCTTATGGGTAGCGATGCGCCGCGAGGGGACGGCGAGGGTTCCGGTGACGGGAGCCCTTGGCGAGTGCGGGTCGCGATTCGGCGTCGGCTCCCAAGGGGTCTTGCGGGGCAGGGCGGGCGCGCCGGAGCCGGATGGCGGCGCGCGTTGCCGTGCTCGGGGCGAGCAGTGGCGCGCCGCCAGTCGACTCTTTCTGTTGCCTTCCGTCGCCTTTCCCCGGTTTCCTCTCCGTGTCCCCGTGTCCCCTACAGCAGGGCGACGGGGGCGACCGGCGTGCCCGTGCCGCCGACGAAGGGTTCGGGCATCGCCGACAGCAGGAAGGAGTAGCGCCCTTCTTGTCCACAGGCTGTGGACAACTCTTCGAGATTCCAGTTCTGCCCCTGCAACATCCCCATCTCGACCAGGTCGAGCGCGTGCACGGGCAGCCAGAGGTCCTCGATCTCGGGAGGGAAGATCTCGAACGTGAGGGTGTCGTTCGCGACGGCCGCGACCTCGCGCGCGTGGAACCACTCCGGTGTGCGGACGGAGAGCCCGGGGGACGGATATCCGTACCCGTGCTTGTCGCCCGCCAGATAGACCTGGATCTGACCGGTCCGTACGAGCACGATGTCCCCCGCCCGCACCCGGGTGCGGGCCAGTTCCTCGGCGGCGTCCAGATCGTCGGGGGTCACGGCGTGCCCGCCGTCGAGGCGGTCGACGCCCCGGGCGCGGGCGACGTCCAGCAGGACGCCCCGCGAGACGATGTGCCGGGGCTTGTCGATGCCGGCGAACGCGGCGCCGCCGTGCGGGGTGATCGTGTCGGCCGGACGGCCGTTGTAGAGCTTCCCCGAGTGCGAGACGTGGGTCAGCGCGTCCCAGTGGGTCGCCGCCTGCAGCCCCAGGGTCACGGCGTCGTCGCTGCACGCGACGGTGCCGGGGCCGAAGATCTCCTGGTTGATCTGCACCATGACGTGCAGCGGATTGACCCGCCCGGGGATCATCCCGGTCTGCACCCCGTCCTGCTGGAGGGGGAGTGCGAGGGGGATGCGGCGCCCCGAGCGGACGTCCGCCGCGGCCCGGCGCACCACCTCGTCGGTGATGAGGTTCAGGGTCCCGATCTCGTCGTCCGCACCCCAACGCCCCCAGTTGTTCACGCGTTTCGCGATCTCGTGGAAGGCCGGGTGGAGCGTCGGCGCTGACATGAGTCCTCCCCGAGGGCTTGTCTCCAGGTATCTGACGGGTCGTAGAATCCGAGTTGAATCTAACGGACCGTCAGAAACTGCGGGAAGGGGCCGGACGTGGGGAACTTCTTGGCGGGCCAGGTCGTCGCCGTGACGGGGGCGGGTCGCGGCATCGGCCGCGCCGTCGCGCTCGCCGCGGCCGGTGAGGGGGCGCGCGTCGTCGTCAACGACTACGGGGTCTCGGTCGAGGGCGCCGAGCCGACGAGTTCGGTCGCCGACGCCGTGGTCAAGGAGATCGAGGCGGCGGGCGGGGAAGCCGTCGCGGTCGCCGACGACATCTCCACGATGGCGGGCGGGCAGCACGTCGTCGACGCGGCGCTCACGGCGTACGGGCGGATCGACGGAGTCGTGTGCGTGGCCGGGATCCTGCGCGAGCGGATGCTGTTCAACATGTCCGAGCAGGAGTGGGACCCGGTCGTGGCCACCCATCTGAAGGGCACGTTCACCGTCTTCCGGGCGGCCTCGGCCGTCATGCGCACCCAGGGCTCGGGAACGCTGATCGGCTTCACCAGCGGCAATCACCAGGGCTCCGTGGCACAGGCCAACTACAGCGCGGCCAAGGGCGGGATCATCTCGCTGGTCCGCAGCGCGGCTCTCGGCCTGCACAAGTACGGGGTGACGGCGAACGCGGTCGCACCGGTCGCCCGCACCCGCATGTCGGCCAACGTCCCCATGGAACTGGCGGAGATCGGCGAACCGGAGGACGTCGCCGCGCTGGTGGTCTACCTGCTGTCGGACCGCGCCCGGCAGGAAGGGATCACCGGGCAGGTGTACACCATCGCCGGACCGAAGATCGCGGTGTGGGCGCAGCCGCGGGAACTGCGCGCCGGGTACGCGGAGGGCGCCTGGACCCCGGAGCGGATCGCGGACTTCCTGCCGGGCACGGTGGGGGTGGATCCGATGCCGCTGCTGGAGCGGGTGGAGGCGATGGCGCGGGCGGCGGCGGAGAAGTCGCGGCCGAACGCGTGAGGGTGCCCGTGGGGTGCCCGTGGGGCCGGCCGAGTGGGAGGACGACGCGTGGAGTTCGGATTCGATGCCGGGGACGAGGTCTTCCGGCGTACGGCACGGGACTGGCTGGCGGCGCACCACACGGGTGATCCGGGCCGCCGGGACTGGGAACGGGAGCTCGGACGGGACGGCTGGATCGGCCTCGGATGGCCCGAGGACGGATACGGGAACCGGCGCGCGAGCCTGACCCAGCAGGTCGTCTGGGCCGAGGAGTACGCCCGTTCGAAGGCGCCCGCCCGCTCGGGTCACATCGGCGAGAAACTCCTCGCCCCCACCCTCATCGGCCATGGGACGGCGGAGCAGAAGGCCCGCTTCCTCCCCCCGATCGCCCGCGGCGAGGAGCTCTGGTGCCAGGGCTACAGCGAGCCCGGTGCGGGCTCGGACCTCGCGGGCATCAGGACGACGGCCGTACGGGAAGAGGGCTCCGCGCCCTCGGGGACGTACCGCGTCAGCGGCCGGAAGATCTGGACCTCGCTCGCCCACGAGGCGGACTGGTGCTTCGTCCTGGCCCGCACCCGGCCGGACGCCCCGCGTCACCACGGCCTGTCCCTGCTCCTCGTCCCGATGGACCAGCCGGGCCGCGTCGAGGTCCGGCCGATCCGCCAGCTCACCGGCACCAGCGAGTTCAACGAGGTCTTCTTCGACGGAGCGCGGGCGCGGGCCGAGCACGTCGTCGGCGGCGAGGGCAACGGCTGGCGGGTGGCCATGAGCCTGCTCGGACACGAGCGTGGCGTCTCGACGCTCGCCCAGCAGGTCGGCTTCGCGGCGGAGCTGCGACGCGTGATCGAGACGGCCGTCGCGACGGGCGCGGCCGACGATCCGGTCGTCCGCGCCCGCCTGGTGCGCCTGTGGGCGGAGCTGCGCACGATGCGCTGGAACGCCCTGCGGACGCTGGGCGGTTCGGGCGACGTGGGCGCGCCGAGCGTCGCCAAGCTGCTGTGGGGCGGCTGGCACCAGCGGCTCGGTGAACTCGCGGTGCAGGTGAGGGGAGCGGAGGCGGCGACCGGCCCGGCGGACTGGTCGGCCGCGGCACCGTACGAACTCGACCCGCTCCAGCACCTGTTCCTCTTCAGCCGGGCCGACACCATCTACGGCGGCTCGGACGAGATCCAGCGCACGATCATCGCCGAGCGCGTGCTCGGTCTGCCGAAGGAACCCCGGGGATAGTCCCGGGGACGAGAGGGGAGCCGGTGCGATGCGAGGCGTGATCTTCGACGGCAGGCAGACCCAGGTCGTGGACGACCTGGAGGTACGGGATCCGGGGCCCGGCGAGGTGCTGGTCGCCGTCTCCGCGGCCGGGCTCTGCCACAGCGACCTCTCCGTGGTGGACGGGACCATACCCTTCCCCGTTCCCGTGGTGCTGGGCCATGAGGGCGCCGGGGTCGTCGAGTCGGTGGGCGCGGGTGTCACCCATGTCCGGCCCGGAGACCATGTCGCACTGTCCACGCTCGCCAACTGCGGCGCGTGCGCGGAGTGCGACCGGGGGCGGCCGACGATGTGCCGCAAGGCGATCGGCATGCCGCGGCAGCCGTTCGCGCGGGGCGGGCGGCCGCTCCACCAGTTCGCCTCCAACTCGGCCTTCGCGGAACGGACGGTGGTGAAGGCGGTCCAGGCCGTCCGGATCCCGAAGGACATCCCGCTGCCGTCCGCCGCCCTGATCGGCTGCGGGGTGGTGACGGGCGTGGGAGCCGTCCTGAACCGCGCGCGGGTGGGCCACGGCGAGAGCGTCCTCGTGATCGGCACGGGCGGCGTCGGGCTCAACGTGATCCAGGGGGCCCGGATCGCGGGCGCCCTGCGGATCGTCGCGGTCGACTCCAATCCGGCCAAGGAGGCGGTGGCCCGCCGGTTCGGCGCGACCCACTTCCTCACCTCCACCGAGGCCGTCGGGGAGATCCTCCCCACGGGCGCGGACCACGCCTTCGAGTGCGTCGGACGCGTCGAACTCATCCGCCGGGCGATCGACCTGCTGGACCGCCACGGCCAGGCGGTCCTCCTCGGCGTACCGCCCGCCACCGCCGAGGCGTCCTTCCTCGTCTCCGCGATGTACCTGGACAAGTCGATCCTCGGCTGTCGCTACGGTTCGTCCCGCCCCCAGCGCGACATCGCCCTCTACGCCGACCTCTACCGCGAGGGCCGTCTGCTGCTCGACGAACTGGTCACCCGGACGTATCCGGTCGAGGACTTCGGCAAGGCGGCCCAGGACGCCCACGAGGGACGGGTGGCACGGGCGGTACTGACGTTCTAGGGAGGCGCGGAGGCGGTCGTCCACAGGCCGGGGGGTTCCGCCGGGGACCGCGCCGCTCAGGCGACGGCGCCCGCCCGCGCGGTGCCGAGTCGAGTGCCACCGCTTCGGGCCCCGCCGTCCGGCCGGGCTTCGGCCTTCCGGCCCGAGGAGCGGAAGGTACGGCGGTACGCGGTGGGGGTGACCCCGAGGACCGCCTGCAGGTGCTGCCGCATCGACTGGGCGGTGCCGAAGCCGGCGTCCCGGGCCACCTGGTCGACCGACAGATCGCTGGACTCCAGCAGATGCCGGGCCCGTTCGACGCGTTGCCGGGTGAGCCACTGCCCGGGGCTGACGCCGACCTCCTCACGGAAACGGCGCGTGAAGGTGCGCACGGACATGGACTCCTGCCCGGCCATGTCGCGCAGCTGGATCGGCTCGCCGAGGCGGTCGAGCGCCCAGGCACGGGCCGCGGTCGTGGTGGCCGCCTGCGGCTCGGGGACGGGCCGCTGCACGTACTGCGCCTGACCGCCGTCGCGGTGCGGCGGTACGACGGTCCGGCGGGCCACGTCGTTGGCGACCGCCGTCCCGTGGTCACGTCGGACGATATGGAGGCACAGGTCGATTCCGGCGGCGACGCCCGCGGAGGTGAGGATGTCCCCGTCGTCGACGAAGAGCACGTCGGCGTCGACCCTGATCCTGGGAAAGAGCCGCTGGAAGTGCTCGGCGTGGGACCAGTGGGTGGTGGCGGGGCGGCCGTCGAGGTATCCGGCGGCGGCGAGGACGTATCCACCGGTGCAGATGGAGACGAGCCGGGTGCCGGGGCGGATGCGGGCGAGGGCGGCGGCCAGCTCGGGGGTCAGGACGCCCTGCTCGTGGACCGGGCCGAGTTCGTAGGAGGCGGGGACGACGACGGTGTCGGCGGTGGCGAGTGCCTCCGGCCCGTTCGCGACCAGGACGGCGAAGTCGGCGTCGGTGGCGACGGGGCCCGGTGGCCGGATCGAGCAGGTGACGACCTCGTACAGGGATCGCCCCTCGGCATCCTGCGACTTGCCGAAGATGCGCTGCGGGATGCCGAGCTCGAAGGGCAGCAGCCCGTCGAGAGCGAGCACGACGACGCGGTGCCGGCGGAACGTACCCTGAGGACCCATGGCCCGATCCTAGCGAATGCTGTCCTCCCGGCCACTCGTTCGGGAAGGCCGCATCCTCGAAGCTCTCTGGTGTGACCCAGACAACCGACGCCGTGGACGCCGCTCCGCCGGCCTCCGCCCCCGGCCGCACCCGGATCCACCGTGCCTGGTTCGTCGCCGCCGTCACCTTTGTGACGATCATCGGCGCCGCGGCCTTCCGCTCGCTGCCGGGTCTGCTGATCGACCCCCTGCACCAGGAGTTCCACTGGTCGCGCGGCACGATCGGCGCGGCGGTGTCGATCAACCTCGCGCTGTACGGACTGACGGCGCCCTTCGCGGCCGCGCTGATGGACCGCTTCGGCATCCGGCGCGTGGTCGCGGTCGCCCTGATGGTGATCGCGCTCGGCTCCGGGCTGACCGTGTGGATGACGGCGGCCTGGCAACTGCTGCTCTGCTGGGGCCTGCTGGTCGGACTGGGCTCCGGATCGATGGCCCTGGCCTTCGCGGCGACGGTCACCAACCGCTGGTTCACGGCACGCAAGGGCCTGGTGACCGGCATCCTGACGGCGGCCTCGGCCTCCGGCCAGCTGATCTTCCTGCCGGTGCTCTCCTGGATCGTCACGGAGCACGACTGGCGCCCGGCCGCGGTGACGGTCGCCCTCGCGGCGCTCGCGGTCGTCCCCTTCGTCTGGCTGCTGCTGCGCGACCACCCGGCGGACGTCGGCCTGAAGCCCTACGGCGCGGCCGAGTTCGTGCCGAAGCCCGCGCCCGTGCAGGGCGCGGCCCGGCGTGCCGTGACCGTCCTCCTCTCCGCGGTCCGCACCGGCCCCTTCTGGCTGCTGGCCGGCACCTTCGCCATCTGCGGCGCCTCGACGAACGGCCTGATCCAGACGCACTTCGTGCCCGCGGCCCACGACCACGGGATGCCGATCACGGCGGCGGCCTCACTGCTCGCGGTCATCGGGGTCTTCGACGTGGTCGGCACGATCGCCTCCGGCTGGTTCACCGACCGCTTCGAACCGCGTCGGCTGCTCGCGGTCTACTACGCGCTGCGCGGGGTCTCGCTCCTCTTCCTCCCCATGCTCATGTCCTCGACCGTGCATCCCCCGATGATCTTCTTCATCGTCTTCTACGGCCTCGACTGGGTCGCCACGGTCCCGCCCACCCTGGCCCTGTGCCGTGAGCAGTACGGCGAGGACAGTGCCATCGTCTTCGGCTGGGTGCTCGCCTCCCACCAGATCGGCGCCGCCCTCGTCGCCTTCCTCGGCGGTGTCGCGCGGGACGCGTTCGGTTCGTACGACATGGTGTGGGTCGCCTCGGGTGCGCTGTGCGCGGTGGCGGCGATGATGGCGCTGGTCATCCGGCGGCGGCCGGTCGCTCCCTTGCTGTCCGTGCCGGCGGCCGTCTGAGGTCAGCGCGCCGGAAGCCGGTCGTACGTCTTGAAGGTGTACCGGGCGGACAGGGTGATCGCGTTCCCGGTCGCTCCCGGCAGGCCGAGCCGGTCGTCGACGAGCCGGCCCAGCGGGCCGCAGCCGACGGTGGCCGGGGCGGTGAAGGTGTCGTCGTAGGCGTCGAACCTGATGACCGGCGGGTCCTGGGAGACCCACTCGGAGTCGCCCGCGCGCCGCAGACGGAGTTCGACGGGGGCGTCGCCGCCCCCTGTCACGCACCCGTGCGGCAGCAGGGGGCTCAGGACGCGGAAGCGCAGGGTGAACAGGCCCAGGCTGTTCCCGGTGGAGTAGAAGTCGGACCTGCCGCCGTACTCGGGACGCAGGGCCAGCGGCAGCAGGGGGCCGTGACCGGCCGGCCCGGTGCCGAGGAGGCCGCCGGGGACGGGGGTCGAGGTGCTGCGCATCGCGCCCCAGACCTGCCCGTCCCCGCCGTCCGGCAGCGGGCCCTCGGCGTGGGTGATGGTCATCGGCGCCAGCTCGGGAACTCTCCTGTTGCCGAGCGTCAACGACCCGGTGGCGGTGAGAACTTCGCACTTCCAGCGGGCCGCGTCGACGCCGGCCGGGATGTCCGGGCAGTCACTGAAGTCGTACGGGACGACGGGCGGAGCGGTGCCGGCGTCCTTGGCCGTGGTGGCGATGGTGGCGACGTGGGCGGCGGCGGTGGGGGCGGCGTCCGCGATGGTGGTGACGGTCGGGGTGGCGGCGAGGGCGGGGGAGCCCGCCGCGGCGGTGACCGTGGTGGCGAGGGCGGCGGCGACGGCGAGCCCGGCGGCCCCACGACGGACGGCCGAGGGGCGCTTCTCAGCGGTGATCTCCATGCCGTTCAGCCTGCCGCCGCGCACCCCTGGGCAGCCACCGGGAAGCCCCCCGGCCCACCCTGATCCACCCCTGACGCCGAGTCAGGGTCCACCCCTGAGAGCCATGCCCGAGACCCATGAACGGCGCACCACGCCCCCACGGGCGATGTCGGACGCGCCCTAGGCGAAGCGCCCTCGGTGGAACAGCAGCGGCGCGACGCCCGCGCCGTCGCCCCGGCCCGCGTCGTCGTCCCCCGTGCCGAGCGCGTCCACGCGTCCCACCACGATGAGATGGTCCCCGCCCGTGTGCACCGCGTGGATCGCGCAGTCGATCCAGGCCGCCGTCCCCGCGAGGCGGGGCGAGCCGGACACGGGTGCCGCGTCGTACCCGACCCCCGCGAACTTGTCCGCCCCGCGCACCGCGAACCCGCGGCACAGGTCGCCCTGATGCGCGCCCAGCACGTTCACACAGAAGGCGCCGGCGCGGGCGATGCGCGGCCAGGTCGTCGACGTACGGCCGACCATGAAGCAGACCAGCGGCGGCTCGAGGGAGAGGGAGGAGAAGGACTGGCAGGCGAAACCGGCCGGTCCCGCGTCCCCGGGTCCCTCCGGTGCGGTGATGACGGTCACGCCCGTCGCGAAGTTCCCCAGGACCCGCCGGAACTCGCCCTGGTCGACCGGCGCCCGCTCGTCCTCGCCCACCGCGCGCAACTCCGGCCGCGGCAGCATCTCGACCGGCCCCGCGACGGTGGGGGCTCCGGCCGACCGGAGATACCGCACGGCGGCCGCCGCCATTCCTGCGTGTCCCATCACCTCACCATTGAACCTGACGACGCGTCAGATTGGAAGGGTGGCCGCCGGGAACGGAACGGACCGGACCGGACCGGTGTCCCCGCCGTGCGGGCCCGCCGGCGTCAGGAATCCCTCTCACCGCCCCCGGTACCGCGCCCCCCGCCGCTCCACGAAGCTCGCCACGCCTTCCTTCGCGTCCGTCGTCGTCATGTTGATCTCCTGGGCGGCCGCCTCCGCGGCGAAGGCGGCCGTGCGGTCGGTGTCGAGGGAGGCGTTGACCAGCTGCTTGGTGAGGGCGAGGGCGCGGGTCGGGCCGGCGGCCAGGCGTTCGGCCCACGCGCGGGCGGTCCTCTCCAGCTCCTCGGGCGGGACGACGCGGTTGACGAGGCCGAGCCGTTCGGCGTCCCTGGCGGTGAGCGCGTCGCCGAAGAACATCAGTTCCTTCGCGCGCTGCGGACCGATGAGACGCGGCAGCAGATACGCGCCGCCGCCGTCGGGAACCAGCCCGCGACGCACGAACACCTCGATGAAGCGGGCGGGTTCGGCGGCGAGTACGAGGTCGCAGGCGAGGGCGAGATGGACGCCGAGGCCGGCCGCGGTGCCGTTGACCGCCGCGATCACCGGCTTCTCGCAGTCGAGGACCGCCGCGACGAGCCGCTGGGCGCCGAGACGGAGGGTGCGGGCGACGTCGCCGGGGATCCGCTCGCCGGCCGCGGGCGCCCCCCTCAGGTCCGCGCCCGCGCAGAAGCCGCGGCCCGTCGCGGTGATCACCACGGCCCGGACGTCCGGATCCGCGGACGCCGACGCGAGCAGCGTGATCACCCGTTCCCGCTGGTCCCAGGTGAGGGCGTTCATCGCCTCGGGGCGGTCGAGGGTGATCCACGAGACGGCGCTGTCAGTGGCGTGGCGTATCAATGAGTCGAGGGACTTTCGAGTGGATTGCGTGGAATCGGACGGTTCGCGGGGGGAGTCGGGCATGGGGGTGCTCCAGTTCGTACGAGGCGTGGTCGGCGGCTGGTCGCGCGGCGGGTGGCGCGGCGCTTCAGCCGCACACCACCAGCGCGTCGAGCGCCACCGCCCCCTGCCCCCTGGGCAGCACCATCAGCGGGTTGACGTCGAGCTCGGCGATGTCGTCACCGAGCTCCAGCGCCATCCGCTGGACGCGCAGGACGACCTCGACGAGCGCGTCCACATCCACCGGCGGCGCCCCGCGCACGCCGTCCAGGAGCGCCCGGCCGCGCAGCTCGCGGAGCATCCCCCTGGCCTGGTCCTCGCCGAAGGGCGGCACGCGGACGGCCGCGTCCCGCAGCACCTCGACGAGGACGCCGCCGAGCCCCACGGTCACGGTCGGCCCGAAGAGCCGGTCGTGCGTGACCCCCACGACCATCTCGACGCCCCGCTCGACCATCTGGCACACCAGCACCCCGTCCAGCGGGATCCCCTCGTAGCGCGCGATGTCGGTCAGTTCGCGGTAGGCGTCCCTGACCTGGCTGGCGGAGGTCAGCCCGATCTTCACCAGGCCGAGTTCGGTCTTGTGCGCGATCTGCGCGCCGGAGGCCTTCATGACCACCGGGTAGCCCACCAGACCGGCCGCGCGCACGGCCGCCGCCGCGCTGGTCACCAACTGCTCGCGCGGCACCCGGATCCCGTACGCGCGCAGCAGCTGTTTCGCCGCGTGCTCGCTCAGCTGCTGACCCGGCCGCATCAGCGCCTGTGCCTTGCGGAAGGAGGGCGAGGGGGTGCGGGGCGCCTCGTCGAAGGGCGAGCGGTACGCGGCGGCGAACCGGTGGTGCTCCAGATAGGCCCGCACGGCGGTGATGCAGTTGGCGAACGTACGGAAGGTGGCGACCCGCGCCGACCCGAGCAGCGTCTCGCGGTAGGCGGCCTCGGTGCCGACCGGCGACCCCCACACCACGCACACCAGCTTGTCCGTCCGCTCCGCCGCGTCCACCAGGTCCCGTGCGAGCAGGTCGCTCATCGGCGGGAAGGGGCCGGTGATCGGGCAGATCAGCACCCCGACCGCCGGATCGGCGAGGATCGCGTCGATGATCTTCCGGCCGCGCCAGTCGCCGACCGGGTGTCCCCCGTTGTCGACGGGGTTGGCCACGCTCAGATACTCCGGTATCCACTGGTGCAGCTCGGCCTGCTTGGCCGCCGAGAGGTCCGGCAGGCGCAGCCCCGCCGCCGTCGCCAGGTCCGAGAAGTGCGCCCCCGTGCCGCCGGAGATCGAATAGACGGCGACCCCGTCGGCCAGCGGGGCGCGGGCGCGGGCCAGCAGCGCCGCGGTGTCCTGGAGTTCGTCGAGCCCGTCGACGCGGATCACGCCGTACTGCCGCATCGCCGCGTCGACCACCGTGTCGGCGCCGGTCAGCTTTCCGGTGTGGGAGGCGGCGGTGCGGGCCCCGGCCTCGGTGCGGCCGACCTTGACGGCGACGACGGGCACCCCGCGCCGGGCGGCGCGGTCGGCGGCGAGCAGGAAGGAGCGGCCGTCCTTGAGCCCCTCGACGTAGCAGGCGATGGCGCCGATCTCGGGCCGCTCGGAGAAGTAGGAGATGAAGTCGGCGGTCTCCAGGTCGGCCTCGTTGCCGGTGGGTGCCCAGTGGGAGAGCCGTACGCCCAGTTCCTGCATCGCGAAGACCGGGCGCCCCTGGTGGCCGGACTGGGTGATGAGGGCGACCGCGGGCCCTTCGAGGTCGTCGCGGAACCGCTCGAAGGCGTTGAGGTTGGTGTTGGGGCCCAGCAGCCGCAGGCCGGAGCGGCGCACGGCGGCGGCGAGCCGGTCCTGCGCGGCCGCGCCCTCGGCGCCGGTCTCGGCGAACCCGGAGGCGAAGGCGACGGCGAACTTCACCTTGGCCTCGCTCAGTTCGCCGATCACGGCGAGCGGGTCGCCGACCAGGAGCACGGCCAGGTCGACCTGTTCGGGCAGGTCCCCGACGGAAGGGAAACAGGGCAGGCCGAAGACGGACCTGCGGGTGGGGTGCACCGGGTGCAGCCGGGCCCCGACCCGCTCGGCCCAGGACATCAACTGCCGGGTGATGCCGGTGTTCGGCCGTCCCTCGGTGTCCGAGGCGCCGACGACGGCCACCGACTCGGGGCGGAAGAAGCGGTCCAGATCGGGTACGTCGGCGTACAGCGGGCGTCCGCTGACGTCGAGGTCGTCGACATCGGCCGGCCGGCCGTGCACGACGGGTGAGGGCTGCTCGCCGCAGGCGATGACCCGGGCCCGGCGGGAGTCGGTGGTGAGGGTGCCGTGGGTTGATCCAAGCATCGGTCCGCCCGCTCCTGTGTGACAGCCAATTAACTGACGCTGTGTCAGATTACTTAACTGACGGCCTGTCAGGAACAGTCGTGCAAGCAAAGCCGCGCGTACGTGCGGTGCGGGTGCCGAACCCCTGGGTGCGTGGGCGAGTGCCCGGACGGCCGCTCGGGCGGGTGTGTGGCGGGTGCGCGGCAGACGGGCGGTGGATCCGTGGACGGGCTCGACGGGCTCGACGGGCACCTGGTTCGTACCCGCGGCACGGGGACCGGAACCCGTCATCGGGCTCCGGCGTCACCGCCCGCTCCCTGCGGGTGCACGGCCGGGCGTGTGTCCGGTCACGGTCGTGACCGGCCCGGCCCGGCCCGCCGCGCGGCCGACGGATTCGGCTCAGTTCGCGGCGCGGGTCCGTCCCGCGGCGCGGGCCACGGCCTTCGCTATCTTCTGTGCGTCCAGGGCGAGTTCGCGGAACATGCCGCTGATGGGGTTGGTGAAACCGGTGAAGTACAGGCCGGGCGCGTTCTTCGGGGTGCGTCCGCCGTGCACGACCGGGCGGCCGCGCTCGTCCAGTACGCCGAGGTGTCCGACCAGTCCCTCCAGCGCGCGCTCGTACCCGGTCGCGGCGATCACCGCGTCGGGGCCGATCCGCGTTCCGTCGGCGAGGACGACCTTGCCCTCCTCGAAGCCCTCCACCGCCGCCACGATCTCGACCCGACCCTTGCGCACGGCGTCGACGAGACCGACGTCCTGGACGGGGATCGAGCCCTCGTTGACGCGTGAGTAGAGACCGGTCTCGGGTCGCGGCAGCCCCTGCGCCGACAGGTCCGGGACGCTCACCTTGGCCATCGGTCCGGCGAGGGCGTCGACGAGGCGCACCGGCAGCCGCCGTACGAGGATGCCGGTGAACTGGGCGGTCCAGCCGGCCGTGGAGCGCCGCACGATGTGCGGTGCGGTGCGCACCGCGAGCCGCACCCGCCCGGCGCCGCCCTCGACCAGGTCCACGGCGATCTCGGCGCCCGTGTTCCCGACGCCGACGACCAGGACGTCCCGTCCGGCGTAGGGCGCCGGGTTGCGGTACTCGCCGGCGTGCAGGAGTTCGCCGCTGTAGGCGTCGCGGCCGGGCCAGTCCGGCATGCGGGGCGTGTGGTTGTGGCCGGTGGCGACGACGACCGCGCTGCCGGTCAGTTCGCGGCCGCCGGTGGCGTGCAGCAGCCAGGAGTCACCGACGCGTTCGACGCGGGAGACCTCGACACCCGTGACGATCTCCAACTGGTGATGTTCGGCGTACTTCTCCAGGTAGCGCACCACGTTGTCCCGGGAGACCCAGCGCCCGAACGCGCGGGGCATCGCGAGCCCAGGGAGGGCGGACAGCCGCCGCGTCGTGTGCAGATGCAGCCGGTCGTAGTGGCGCCGCCAGGAGGCCCCGACCCGGTCGGACTTCTCCAGCACGACGGCCCGTACGCCCCGGGCGCGCAACGCGTACGCCGCCGCGAGGCCACCGGGACCGCCGCCGATCACGTACACGGGTCGGTCCTCGTGGGACGGTACCGGGCGGAGTGTGGAGGAAGCAGTCGAGTCGGCCATGAGCGCGAGCGTAATCACGTCGTCAATTGATAGGTCTCGGTCAAGCCCGGAATCGGTTGCGAACTGATCACGGCTGTAGGAGGAGTGGGTGCGGCTGGTGGCGTAGGTCACTTGGTTGTGTTCCGGACGTGGAGGCGGGGTCGGTGTCCGCCTCTTGCGCGGACATCCCGCGTACGCTGAACTGACGTACCGTCAGATAACGGCGGCGGCAGGAGGTTCGGCCATGGACACGATCTGGCTCGACGGGGCGCAATGGCTGGCCGTGCTGCGGATCGGGCTCGGACTGTGGTGGCTGGAGAGCTGGCGGCACAAGGACAGGGCGGCCTGGTTCGAGCGGGGGACCGGGATCGCGTGGGCCGCGGACGTGGCGGCCAAGCACCGGTGGAGCGCGGTGCGTTCCGGTTTCGAGCGGGTCGTGGCGCCGCACCCGAAGGTGATGGCGCACGTCGTCGTGCACGCCGAACTCGCCCTCGGACTGGGCCTGGTGGCCGGCCTGCTGACCCCGGTCGCGCTGGCGGGGGGACTGCTGCTCAACGTCCTGTACTTCACGCTCATGATCCACGACTGGGCCGAGCAGGGGCAGAACGCGATGATGGCGCTGATCTCGGCCGTCGCCCTGTTCGGGATGGCCTGGCAGACGTGGTCGCTGGACGACGCGATCGGGCTCTTCCGGTGAACGCCCGGTTCGACGTGCCCGAGACCGACGCCTTCACCCGGCCGTACTGGGAGGCGGCCGCGACGGGCTCGCTGCTGCTGCGCCACTGCGACGCCTGCGGCCGGGCGCACCACTACCCCCGCGAGTTCTGTCCGCACTGCTGGAGCGAGGACGTGCGCTGGCGGTCCGCGAGCGGCCGCGCCACGCTCTACACGTGGTCCGTCGTGCACCGCAACGACCTCCCGCCGTTCGGCGACCGCGTGCCGTACGTCGCGGCCGTCGTCGACCTCGCGGAGGGGCCGCGGATGATGACCGAGGTGGTGGAGTGCCCGCAGGGTGCGCTGCGGATCGGCATGGACCTGGAGGTGGCCTTCCGCGAAGGGACACCCGTCTTCCGTCCCCGTCCCGCCGCCGCTCCGCCCGCGCACCCCCACGGGCCCCGGGCGCCCCGGGTGTGAGCTCTGGCCGCCGACGCGTTTCAATGAATGGGTGTCCGGTTTCCACGTGAGGTCCCCCGCCGAGCCCTTCCCCGAGCTGCACGGCCACGGTCTGCTGCTGCGGCCCTGGGACGCGGATTCCGACGTCGACGTCGCGGCCTGGCTGCGCGGTGTGTCCGACCCGGAGTTCCAGCGCTGGAACACCCCGCTCCGGCCCGTCCGGGACATCGACAGCGCCCGTGAGTCGCTCCGCTCACGCACCGAGAGCGCCGCCGACGGCACGGGTGTCTCCTTCTGCGTCATGGACGGATCGGGCGGTACGGCGCTGGGGCACATCGGCATCAACGAGATCGACCACGTCCTGCGCGTCGCCCGCATCGGTTACTGGGTCCTGCCGGAGGCCCGCGGCCACCGGGTCGCCACCCGCGCCCTCGCCCTGGCCTCCCGCTTCGCCTTCGGCGCGATCCGTCTGCACCGCCTGGAGCTGGGCCACGCCCTCGGCCATGAGGCCTCCTGCCGGGTCGCCGAGCGCTGCGGGTTCCGTTACGAAGGGACGCTCAGGGGCGCGATGTTCGAAGCCGGGCGGCTCGACGCGTTCCGGGACGTCCATCTGCACGCGCGGGTCGCGACCGACCCGGTGCCGGCGGACCCGAACCTGAACCCGGACCCGGACACGTACGTGGCCTAGCCGCGGCGCCTTGTGCGGTGCCGTTCCCGAGCCCGTCCCGTTTTCCGGCCCTTCGCCGTACCGGAAAACCGGAGGCGGCGACCGGGCGGTGGACGGAATCATGGCGGCATGCCACGTGAGCCTCACACCTGGGCGGTCACCCACGATGTGGACGCCTTCCTCACGCGCGCGGGGGACTTCCTCCGTTCGCGGCCCGCTCTGCACACCGTGCCGCTGACGGTGACCCACGCGCTGCGCACCCGGGGTCCGAGCACGTTCGGGGCGCAGGCGCCGGTGCTCGGCCTGCTGGAGCGCGGCGGGGACGTGCGCGCGGCCTTCTTCCGCACGCCGCCCCACCGGCTGAACGTGACGCCCCTGTCCGAGGAGGACGCCGACTCCCTCGCCGCGCGCCTGGCGGACCTCGGTCACGACCTGCCGGGCGTCACCGCCGACCGGGCCACCGCCGCGGTCTTCGCCGAGGCCTGGCAGCGGCGCCGCACGGGCGTGAGCGCCTCGCTGTACCGCCACGACCGGCTGTACCGGCTGGACACACCGGCCGTGCCCGGGCCCGTGCCGCCCGGCCGGCCGCGGGCCGCCGCGGACGGTGACCAGGGGCTGCTCGCCCGGTGGTACGGCGAGTTCGCCGAAGCGATCGGTGAGCGGACCGCGCGTGTCGCCGACGACTGGGCCGCCGCGCGGATCGCCCACGGCGGCATCACCCTCTGGGAGGCGCCGGACGGAACCCCGGTCGCGATGGCCGGCACGACCCCCCGGGTCGCCGGACAGGTGCGGGTCGGGCCCGTCTACACCCCCGCCCCCTTCCGTGGCCGGGGGTACGCGGGGGCCGCCACCGTCGAGGTCGGCCGGGCCGCGCTGGCCTCCGGCGTGGACGACGTCCTGCTCTTCACCGACCTCTCCAACCCCACCAGCAACGGCCTCTACCAGCGGATCGGCTACCGGCCGGTGGCCGACTTCGACGTGTACGACTTCAAGGACCCTTCGCGTCCCGCAGAAGTGTCCGCCTGACGGTGGCGGGAGCGCGGCCCGCGTCCTCAGCCCCTCAGGGCCACAGCAGCTCCGTGTGCCAGTCCGCCCCCGCACGGCGGTAGACGAGCCGTACGTGGCGGCGTCGCGCGTCTCCCTGGAAGAACTCCACCTCCTCGGGCTGGAGGCGATAGAGGGTCCAGGTCGGCGCCGTCGCGTCCGGCTCGCGCCCCGCGCGCTCCCAGGCGGCGTCCGAGGCGAGCGCCAGCTCCTCGGCCGAGCCGAGGACATCGCTCTGCCTGCCGACCAGCGCCGCGGCCAGCGCTCCCGTCGAGCGGGCGTGCAGGTCCGCCTGCCCCTCCTCCGGCGGTGCGGCCGTGACCGGTCCGCGCAGCCGGATCTGACGGCCCTGGGCGGGCCAGTAGAACTCGATCGCCGCGTACGGACGGGCGGCGAGCTGCCGTCCCTTGCGGCTGGTGGTGTGGCTCGCGAAGGCCCATCCGTCCGGGTCCGCGCCGTGCAGCATCACGATCCGTACGTCCGGCAGACCGTCCTCGTCCACCGTCGCCAGCGACATCGTGTGCGGCTCGGTCTGGCCCGCCGCCACCGCCTGCGCGAGCCACTCCGTGAAGAGGGGCAGGGGTGCGGCGGGCGCGGCTGCCGGGTCGAAGTCCGGCAGCTCGACGTCCCACACCCGCAGCGACCTCAGCAGCTCGTGAAGATCCGTTCCCATGCCCCGAGTATCACTCGGGCATCCGGCAGAGCTGCGCCATCAGCACCCCGTGCAGCAGTTCCGCGTCCACGAACTCGCCGATCTCCGGTGCGCCGGCGCCCCAGCCGAGCGGGTAGGTGTTGCCCTCCGGTGCGGGGACCCCGATGTACTCGTCCTGCCCGGACCGGGTGAAGCGGCGGGCTCCCGGCGGCCAGTCGTGCTCCGCGCTCTCCCCGGGGGCCAGCAGGAAGTACGTCCACCGGCAGCCGCTCATCTCCCGTACGACGGGTCCGGGGCGTCCCTCGGTCAGTCCGGTGAGGTGGTGCAGCACGGCCTCCCCGCGGACGCCGCAGACCCGGACGGCGTCGAAGTGGACCCCGGCGAGACGTAGTTGAAGACCTGACCTGGGGACCCAATTCGGGGTGAGTTCGTTCGTCATGACTATGAGCGTGACGGCGGTTGCGTAGCGTGACCAGATGAACACGGTCCACATTGCCGGTTGTGGGGAGGACGGTGGCTGTCGTGGGGGCGAGTGGTGGGGTGTCCATGGGGCGCAGGCTGGTGGGGGAGTTGCTGCGGATCCACCGGGGGCGGCTGGGGCTGACGCAGAAGGAGGCCGGAGAGCTGCTGCTCGTCTCCGAGTCGATCTTCGGGGCTTACGAGAGGGCTGAGCGGATCCCGCCGATCGAGTTCCTCAAGGGTGCCGACAAGGGACTGGACGCACGAGGGGCGCTCATTGCGTGCGTCGAGATGATCGACGAGGAGAAGTACCCGCCGAAGTACTTGGATTGGGTGCGGCTGCAGCGGCTGGCGAAGATCATCAGCGGGTACGAGGTGATGGTTGTCCCCGGGCTGTTCCAGACCGAGGCCTACACGCGGGCCTTGTACGTGTCGCGCGTGCCTGCCTACACGGAGGAGGAGATCGAGCGCCACGTGCAGGCTCGATTGGAACGGCAGGTGGTGCTGACCCGCACCCCACCGCCCCGACTGGGCTACGTGGTCGAGGAAGCGGCGCTGGAGCGTGAGTTCGGCGGGCCGGTGGTGCTGAAGGAGCAATTGCTGCATCTGTTGGAGTGCATGAGGACGCTGAACCACCTGACGGTGCAGGTCATGCCGAACAAGCGGCACACGCACGCGGGGCTGCAAGGGCCAATGCAGTTGATGAGCACGGAGGAAGGCCGCAATCTGGTCTTCGTCGAGTCTCAGGCAGGCAGTACGTTGATCTCCAAACCGGAACACGTCAACGGTCTGTTCGACCTGTTCGGCATGCTGCGAGCCCAGGCTCTGACGCCATGGGAGTCCGCGGAACTCATCGCGATGAAAGCGGGGCAACTGTGAACACGACCGAACTGGCCTGGTTCAAGTCGAGCTACAGCACCAACGAAGGCGGCGAGTGCCTCGAAATAGCCATCACCCCCACCACCATCCACATCCGCGACTCCAAGAACCCGGCAGACGCGACCCCCGCCCTCGCCGTCACCCCCACCACCTGGACGGCCTTCCTCCGTACCGTCCGCTGAGGCGGCCGTCGCGGCCCTACCGCCCGAGTACCACCGTGCCGGACGAGCAGAACCAGCCCCCGGTGCCGGACGCCACGGCCAGCCGGGGCGGTTCGCCGTCCGGGCGTCGTACCTGGTGTCCGTCCGCCTCTCCGCGCAGCTGCCTGACCGCCTCGACCAGCAGGAACAGCCCTCGCATCCCGGGGTGCTGGGCCGACAGCCCGCCCCCGTCGGTGTTCACCGGCAGCTCCCCGCCCACCAGCAGCCGTCCCTTGCCCGCGTCCACGAACGCCCCTCCCTCGCCCTTCGCGCAGAAGCCCAGGTCCTCCAGTGTCACGAGCGTCATGTAGGTGAAGGCGTCGTAGATCTCGGCCACGTCGATCTCGTCCGGCCGCACCCCCGCCCGCTCGAAGGCGAGGCGTCCGCTGACCGCCGCGGGGGACACCGTGAAGTCGGCCCACTCGGACATCGTCGTGTGGGAGACGTGCTCCCCGGTGCCGAGGATCCACACCGGGGCCGTACGGCAGTCCCGTACGTACTCCTCGGCCACCAGCAGCACCGCCGCGCCGCCGTCGGAACGCAGGCAGCAGTGCAGCTTGGTGAAGGGGTCGGCGATCATCGGGCCGGACAGGACGTCGTCGACCGTGATCGGGGCGCGGAACATCGCCTCCGGGTTCAGGGCCGCGTTCGCGCGGGCCTGGACGGCGACGGAGGCGAGCTGTTCGAGCGTCGTGCCGTACTGGTGCATGTGGCGGCGCGCGGCCATCGCGTACTTGGCGATGAGCGTGTGGCCGTAGGGGACCTCGAACTGGAGGGGGCCCCGGGCGCCGAAGGAGAGGTCGCCGGTGCGGCGGCCCGCCCTGATGTCCGCGCGCGCCGTCGACCCGTACACGAGGAGGACGGCGCGGGCGTGGCCGGCCGCGATCGCGTCGGCCGCGTGCGCCGCCATGACCTCCCAGGTGGAGCCGCCGACGGCGGTCGAGTCGACCCACGCGGGCCGCAGCCCGAGGTACTCGGCGACCTCGGCCGGGGGGAGCGTGCCGAGGCCGGCCGAGGCGAAGCCGTCGACCCGCGCCCGGTCCAGGCCCGCGTCCGACAGCGCCCGGCGGGCGGCCTGCGCGTGCAGGGTGTAGGGAGTCGCGTCGTCCACCCGGCCGCAGTCGGAGAGGGCGACACCCACCACGGCGACCTTGCGCTTCCCCGGAGTCATGAATCTGACGGTACATCAGGTAACGGGTGCGGGGGAGGGTGCTCTTTCTTCGTCCCGCGTCCGCCCGGCATCCGTCCCGTGTGCGTCCCGTCCCGTTCCGTCTCTGTGCATCTCTCTCCGTGCGGCCTAACATGACGGCCCGTCAGATCAGGAGGGGCCTGCCCATGGACGCCCGTTTCACCCCCGAACAGGACGAGATCCGCCGCACCCTCCGGGAACTCCTGCTCAAGCGGTGCGGCCCGGACGAGGTGCGGGCGGCCGTGCGGACCGCCGCCGGATACGACACCGGCCTGTGGGACACGTTCGCCCGGCAGCTCGGTCTGCCGGGGCTCGCCCTTCCCGAGCGGTACGGCGGAGTCGGCTGCTCGGTCACCGAACTCGCCCTCGCCTGCGAGGAGTCGGGGCGGGCCCTGACCCCCTCGCCGCTGATCTCCACGGCCGTCCTGGCCGCCCCGCTGATCCTGGCCCTGGGCACCGAGGACCAGCGCGCCGCGCTGCTGCCCCGGATCGCGGGCGGCGAACTGACCGCGGCCCTGGCGGTGCCGGGTGCCGGGCTCCCCACCGCCCTCGGGCTGGTCGGCGACCACCACGGGGACTGGGCGGGCGGGGGGCGCGCCGGCGGGGTGCAGGCCCGGCGGGCCGACGGCGGCTGGCGACTCTACGGGCAGGCGGCCCATGTGCTCGACGGGCACAGTGCGCGCCTCCTGGTGGTGGCCGCGCACACCGGAGGCTTCGCCAGGTCGCGGACCTCGCTGTTCCTCGTACGGGAGGGCGCCGACGGGCTCGTACGGACACGGCAGACCTCGCTGGACGAGACGAGGGCGCAGGCCCGGGTGGAGCTGCGGGACGTGGCGGCCGAGCCGCTGGGGGACGGCGCCGACGCGCTCGGCGCGCTGGCCGGCCTCGGCCGGAGTGCCGCCGCCGTACTCGCCGCGGAGGCGGTGGGCGCCGCCGACCGGGCGCTGGAGCGGACCGTCGAGTACGTGCGGCAGCGGGAACAGTTCGGGCGGGCCATCGGTACCTTCCAGGCGGTCAAGCACCGCCTCGCGGACGTGTACGTGCGGGTGCAGGCGGCGCGCTCGGCCGCCTACTACGCGGCGTGGGCGGCCGGCGAGGGCGGCGACCCCGAACGGGTCGGGGGGCTCGCGCTCGCCCAGGCCCTGGAAGCGCTGCGCACAGCCGCCGCCGAGGGGATCCAGCTGCACGGGGGCATCGGCTTCACCTGGGAGCACGAGGCCCACCTGTACTTCAAGCGGGCGTCCGGCGACGAACTGCTCTTCGGGCCCGTGCACCGGCTGCGGGCGCACGCGGCCGACGACGCGCGCCTCTTCGAGGGCGGGGAGGTGGTGGTCTGATGGCCCGCGGGGCGCTCCGCGGAGTCCGGCTCGTGCAGAAGGTGTCCTCGACCCGGACCTTCGCCCGCGTCGCGCCGCATCTCGTCCCCGCCGTGGACCGCGCGGTGCACCGGCTGACCCGCGGCAGGGTGCTGCTCAGCGCGCGGATGCTGCCGGGCGTCGTCCTCACGACGCGCGGTGCGAGGAGCGGGCTGGCCCGGCGGACACCGCTGGCCTGCATGCCGGAGGGGGCCGACGCGGCCGGCTGGCTGCTGGTCGGCTCCAACTTCGGACGCGCGGACCATCCGGCGTGGACCGCCAATCTGCTCGCCCACCCGGACGCCGAGGTGAACTGGAACGGCGCGGACATCCCGGTGACGGCCCGGCTGCTGGAGGGGGAGGAGCGGGCCGCGGCCTGGAAGGCGGCGCTGGCGTTCTGGCCGCCGTACGCCACGTACCAGGCGCGGATCGACCGTGAGATCCGGCTGTTCCGGATCACGCGCCGCTGAGGGCGGGAGCCGCCCGGTCACGGCCACGGGGGACGCGCGGAAAGGCGAGGCGCGGGGCCCGCACAGCACAGCGGGCGGCAGCCCGCCGGAAACGGACCGTCCGGCGTGGCTGCCGCCCGCATGACAGGACGTGGGGGGGCAGGGAGAAGCAGAGGAAAGCGGAAGAAAGCGGCGGAACGCAGAGGAAGGGAGGGAAAGGGAGAGAAAGAGGACTTCTACTTGGTCGGCTTCTTCCCGGTCACGCCGAGGTGCACCAACAGCGCGAGATTCGGCTTGAGTTCAGCCTGTTTGACACCCCACGTCTGGAAACCCTTCTGGTGCGAGGCCACCGCCGCGAGCATCGCGACGAGGGAGCCGGCCATCGCCGCGGGGTTCACGTCCTTGTCGACCCTGCCCTTGGCCTGCAGTTCGGCGACCGTGTCCGTAAGGGAGTTGTTCACCGAATTGAGGATCTTCATGCGGATCTTGTAGAACCGCTTGTCGCCCTCGGCGGCGCCCAGGTCGACCACGCGGAGAATGGCGTCGTTCTTCCGCCAGAACTCCAGGAACCCATCGACGAGTTCCTGCGCGGTCTGCCAGCCGGCCTTGCCGGCCCAGGAGCGCCCGTCGAGCAGTTCCGTCAACCCGGCGCCCTCCGCGGCCATTTGCTCCGCGATCTCCAGGACGGCACCTTCGACGTCCGGAAAGTACTGGTAGAAAGTCGCCGGTGAAGTGCCTGCCTTACGGGCGACATCAATGACTTTGACGTCCCGGTAGGGAGAGGAGCTGAGCATTTCACTGAGGCAGTCGAGCAGCTTCTGCCTGGTCGCCTGCCCACGCCGACCGGCCACGCGGCCGTCGACGGTACGCACTTGTCCTGTCATGCCGTCAGCTTACCGAGGGGTGATCGGAGCGCGATTCGGCCGACTGCAAATGGGGTGCGGTGGGGTGTTGTGGGGCGTGGGTGAGGTGTGAGATGGGCGCCGGACGGGTCCGCGGGGCCTCTCCGGCCGGTGCGGGCCACCGCGCGAGGTGGGGAAAACGCCATTAACTTGGCCGCATGGCCGTATCCCCGGCATCCGGCGCCTTCGACGCGTCCGGTGCCTTCCCCGAAGGCGTCCCCTGCTGGGTGGAAGCGCAGCTTCCCGACGTGGAGGCGGGCCGGCGCTTCTACGGCGAGCTGTTCGGCTGGACCTTCGGGGAGGGGTTCGGGCCGCCCGGGACCGGTGTGTGGGCGCGCCACCACGGCGAGCCCGTCGCCGCCCTGGTGCCCAAGGGGGACGGCCGCATGCCCACCGTCTGGACGGTGTACTTCGCCACCCCGGACGCCGCGGCACTGGCCGCCCGGATCACCACGGCGGGCGGACAGCTGATCACCGCGCCCACACCGGTGGGCTCCTTCGGCACGACGGCCCTCGCCACCGACCCCGAGGGCGCCGTGTTCGGCCTCTGGCAGGCCGGGGACCACCCCGGTTTCGGAAAGCGGCACGCGCCGGGCTCCTTCTGCTGGGCGGAGTTGTACGCACGCGACACCTGGGTCGTCGACGCGTTCTACGGGGCCCTCTTCCACGACGCCCTCTTCGGCGCCGACGCCTCCCCGGACGTCGGCCGGGCCCCCGTCCTCGACGTCTTCCCGGCCGAGATGCCGCCGCACTTCCTGGTCCATTTCGGGGTCGAGAGCGTCGAGGCGGCACTCGGAACGGTGAACCGGCTCGGCGGCCGGGTCCAGGTGCCCGCCTTCGACACCTCGTACGGAAAAGTGGCCGTCGTCACCGACAATCAAGGGGCGTCGTTCGCCGTCATCCAGCGGTGAACGGCCCCGGCCGGTGGCGGTGAAGCTCCGTCCACCGGTGGGGAGAAGCCGTTATATCCCGAGACACCCCGATCCGCCCCCGGTTCGCAACCGGTGGCGCGGACAGGAAGAATCGGGGTGCGTGCCGCCAAGGCGGTGCGGTGGTGAGACGCTGCACTGGGCTGCGTTCATACGTGGATGACGTGGCTCGTACGGGGAGGTGGCAGGCAAGTGGTGGATCAGCTGACGCAGCACGATCCGCGTCGGATCGGGCCGTTCGAGGTGCTGGGGCGGCTGGGTGCCGGCGGCATGGGGCTGGTCTATCTCGCGCGCTCGGCCTCCGGCCGTCGCGTGGCGATCAAGACGGTCAGAACGGAGCTCGCCGAGGACCAGTTGTTCCGGGTGCGCTTCACGCGTGAGGTCGAGGCCGCGCGCGCGGTCTCCGGCTTCTACACGGCGGCCGTGGTCGACGCCGACCCGCGCGCCGCGGTGCCGTGGCTGGCCACCGCGTACGTTCCGGCGCCCTCCCTCGAGGAAATAGTGAACGAGTGCGGGCCGATGCCGGCCCAGGCGGTCCGCTGGCTGGCCGCGGGCGTCGCGGAGGCCCTGCAGTCCATCCACGGCGCGGGGCTCGTGCACCGCGACCTGAAACCCTCGAACGTGCTGGTGGTCGAGGACGGGCCGCGGGTCATCGACTTCGGTATCGCGTCCGGTGTATCGAACACCCGTCTGACGATGACGAACGTCGCCGTCGGTACGCCCGCGTACATGTCACCCGAGCAGGCGAAGGACTCGCGCAGTGTCACCGGCGCGAGCGACGTCTTCTCGCTCGGCTCGATGCTCGTCTTCGCCGCCACCGGACACGCCCCCTTCCACGGCGCGAACCCGGTCGAGACGGTCTTCATGCTGCTCCGGGAGGGTCCCGACCTCGCAGGCCTCCCGGACGAGCTGAGGCCGCTGATCGAGTCCTGTATGCAGATGGAGGCGACCGGCCGCCCCAACCCCGCCGACCTCCAGGCGCAGCTGGCTCCCCACCTGTTCGGCTCCGGGTCGGACGACAGCGGTACGGCATCGGCCTGGCTGCCCGAGCGGGCGGTGGGCCTGATCGAGTCGCGCCGCGGGGGCCGTCCGCCGGTGAAGGCCCCGCCGTCCGGGGGCCGCAGCGGTGGCGGCCGCCCGGCGGTGCCCCCGCCGCCCTCGCACGCTCCCGCGGTCATCGGCGCGCCCGACACCGGCCCGGTGCGGCTGGCGGGTGCCAAGGTGCCCATCGGCCCCGGGCCGCGCGTCGCCGACGCCCGTGCCGCGGCCGTGAAGGCCCCTCCTCCGGAGGCGGGCCTCGCCGCCTCCTGGTCCCGGCCGCGCGTCGGCGTCAACGGCGCCGACCCCGTGCCGGTGATCGCGCCGCCGCCCCCGCCGGACTCCCCGTCCGGCTGGCGGCCGTGGCGCTTCCGTATGTCGAACGACGTCTGGGGCACGCCCACGGTCGCCGGCGACCTCGTCTACGTCACGTCCTTCGAGGTCCACGCCCTGGACGTGGCGACCGGCCGCCGCAGCTTCAAGACGCGGGACGTGGCCTGGTCGATGGCGGTCGCGGACGGCCGTATCCACGCCTCCGACGGCCCGACACTCTTCGCCCTGGACGCCCGGGAGGGCGCCGATCTGTGGCGGCTGGCGACGGACGCCTGGGTCTACTCCCTCAAGGCCGACCGGGGGACGGTCGTCACCGGGACGCGCGGCGGCGGGGTGCAGGCCTGGGAGGCCTCCAACGGTCAGAAACTCTGGGAGGTCACCGGCGCCCAGACCGACTTCGAGTCCCCGGAGGCCGGGCCCGCCGTGCACGACGGCACGGTGTTCGTGTGGAAGGACGCACGGCTGCGCGCGCTGGAGGCCCGTACGGGTGAAGAGCGCTGGTCGTACCCGATCGGCGACGCGGCGTCGTGCGGCGGTGTGCCGGTCCGGCTGACCCGGGCCGACGACGGCTACGTGTACATCTCCGCGGGCACCCGGGTGCTCGCCGTCGACATGGCGAGCGGTCACGTCCGCTGGCACTTCGAGGCACCGGCGGTCTTCCTGTGCCCGCCGACCTTCGTACCGGGGCCCGCGGTCGCCGGGGGCGGCGTGTACCTCGCGGACTACCTCGGCACGGTGTACGCGCTCGACGCCACCGACGGGCGCGACCGCTGGCGCATCGCGACCGAGGCCCGTGCCTCCATCGAGCCGGTGCTCGTCGCCGCGGGACATGTCCACGTCGGCAGCGGAAAGGGCCTGTACACCCTGGACGCGGTCACGGGTACGCCGAAGTGGCGCTTCCAGGCGGGCGGCGACATCGTGGGCGCGCCCGCCGTGGCCGAGGGCCGTATCCACTTCGGCTCCACGGACCATCTGCTGTACACGCTGAAGGCCGACGACGGGCGCCTGCGCTGGAAGCTGGCGACCGGCGGCGAGATCACCGGCGCCCCCGTCGTCAAGGACGGCGTCGTGTACGCCTGCAGCAAGGACCGCTGTGTGTACGCCCTGGACGCGGAGAAGGGCACCGGTACGGCTCGCACGGCGTGAGACGGGCCGCCGGTGGACCCGCGCCGGATCGGGAGCGCCGGCCGTGGGTAGGCTGGACGGCATGCAGACGCGGGGGCGCAGACTCAAGTTCACAGCGGTGTCGGCGATAGTGGTGCTGGCTCTGACCGGGTTCTCGACAGGCCATGGCCACGGGAGCCGCAGCCGCCACAGCGGTGGCGGGGGCGGGTGCAGCAGTTCCCGCCAGGACCACGACAGTTCGTCGTCGACGTCGGGCGGCGGCGGCTCGTACGGCAGCGGTTCGTCCGGCGGCGCCACGTACGGCTCCGGTTCGACCGACGACGACAGCGCCGGCAGCGCCGGCAGCGGCGGTACCTACCGGTCGCGGCCCACGCACCGTTCCACCTCCACCGCGTCCTCCGGCGGGACCGCCCGGCCCCTGGCGGACGGCACCGCGACCCTCGTGAGCTGCGCGTCCGAGAAGGCCCCCTACGCGACGGTCGAGGTGCGGAACCCGAACGGACGCGAGGGCGCCTTCGTCGTGTCGGTCGCCTTCAAGGACCACGCGGACGTCACCGTCGTCGGCGGCACGGGGCGGGTGCGAGTGCCCGCGAAGGGCCGGGCCAGTGTCCGGGTCCCCGTGGGCAGCGCGGGTCTCGCCGGCTCCGTCGACCACTGCCGGGTGGAGCCACGGGCCGTCCCCGAGAGCTGACGTCCCGCCGGGCTCACCGCGTCCGGAAACCGTCCGGGCGCCGGGCGGAGAACAGTTCCGCCTGCCGGTCCGGGGGCAGGTTGCCCAGGGAGATGAGCTGGGGGGACTGGGCGAAGGCGTGGGCGCGGGCCGCCTCGTGGGCCGTCCACAGGGCGCGCACGGTGCCCTGCACCCCCTCCGTCGGACAGGACGCGACGACCTCGGCGCACCGGACGGCGGCCTCCAACGCCGCGCCGGGAGGCGTGAGTTCGGACACCAGCCCGATGTCGTACGCGCGCCGCGCGGACATCCGCTCGGCGGTCCCCAGCAGCGCCATCCGCGCGGCCTCCCCGTACGGCATCCGATGCGCCATGTAGACGGACTCGTACGCGCTGACCATGCCGTACGTCGTGTGCGGATCGAAGAAGGTCGCGGTCTCGTCGGCGACGACGAACTCCGCCTCCCCGAGCAGGTAGAAGGCGCCGCCGCAGGCCATTCCGCGCACGGCGGCCACGACCGGCTTCCACAGGTCGTTGGCCTTGGGGCCGACCCGCAGGAGCGGATCGTCCACCATGAAGGGCGAGTCCGGCTGGGGCACCTCGGCCGCACGGTCGAGTCCGGAGCAAAAGGCCCGCTCGCCCGCCCCGGTGAGCACGACGGCCCGCACGGAGTCGTCGAACCGGAACGCCTGCCAGGCGGCGGCGAGTTCAGCGGCGGTCGCCACATCGATCGCGTTGAGTCTGGCGGGCCGGTCCAGGGTGAGGACGGCGACCCCGGTGTCCTTGTCGCAGGAGATCCGCAGCCCGCCGCTCACGACCGCTCCAGAACCCACTGCGGCAGCCCCTCGGCGCCGAACACGATCCGTACCCGCGCCCCGATCCGGATCCGGTCGGGGGCGAGGGAGCCCAGCGGGGCGCCGGGACCGGCGACCAGGTTGCCGACCAGGCGGATGTGCGGGGCCTCCGTGAGTTCGACGACGGCCGCGTTGTACGGCACCCGGGCCGCGTACGCCGGCAGCAGGGGCGGATGCGGGACGACGTACGACCAGACGCGGCCCACTCCGCTCATCAGCCGCCACCGGCTGTCGAAGGAACGGCAGTGGGGACAGCAGGGCCGGGGCGGGAAGCGCAGCTCGTCGCAGTCGGCGCACGCCTGGATCCGCAGCTCGCCCCGGGCGGCGTACTCCCAGAAGGGCGCGCCGTCGTCGTCCACGACCGGCGAGAGCAGGCGTTCGGTGGTGTCCGGGGCGGGGGGTCGTGTCATCTCGGCTCCTCAGGTTCGCAGCAGGACCGCGGAGGTGGGGACCCCTTCCCCGGCCGTGACCAGACAGGTGGCGGCTCCCGGCACCTGCGCGGTGCTGGTCCCGCGCAGCTGCTTCACGCCCTCGTTGATGAGGTTGAAGCCGTGGACGTACGCCTCGCTGAGCCCGCCCCCGCCCGTGTTGAGGGGCAGCCGTCCGCCGATCTCCAGTGCGCCGCCCTCGGTGAAGGCGGCGCCCTCGCCCCGGCCGCAGAAGCCGTAGCCCTCCAGGGAGAGCGGTATGAGGGGCGTGAAGGCGTCGTAGATCTGGGCCACGTCGACGTCGTCCGGCGTGAAGTCGGCGTTCTTCCACAGGTGCCGGGCGGCGGTCCAGGCGGGGCCGGTGAGCGGGTCGTCGTTCCAGTAGTTGACCATGCCGTGGTGCTGGGCGGGCAGGCCCTGGGCGACGGAGTGGACGTACACGGGCCGGTGCCGGCAGTCCCGCGCGCGCTCGGCCGACACGACCACGCACGCCAATGCCCCGTCGGTCTCCAGGCAGTTGTCGAAGAGGCAGAGGGGTTCGCTGATCCAGCGGGAGGTCATGTACATCTCGCGGGTGAGCGGGCGGTCGTACATCATCGCGGCGGGGTTCTGGTTGGCCCGGTTGCGGCAGGCGAGCGCGACGTTGAAGAGGTGGTCGCGGGTGGCGCCGTACTCGTGCATGTAGCGCCGCGCCAGCATGCCGATCTCGTCGGCGGGTCTGAGCAGGCCGAAGGGGCGGGTCCACTGCGCCGGGGTGGGTAGCTGGGCGACCGTGTTCCTCCAGGGCCGGGGGCCGCTGCCGCGCTTGCGCGACCGCCAGGCGACCCCGACCGTCGCCTGTCCGGTGGCGACGGCCGCGGCGAGATGGGCGATGGTCGCGCACGAACCGCCGCCCCCGTAACCGACCTTGCTGAAGAAGGTGAGGTCGCCGAAGCCGAGGGCCTTGGCGACCTCGACCTCGTCGGTCTCCTCCATGGTGTAGGAGGCCAGCCCGTCGACCTCCTCGGGTGCGATCCCGGCGTCGTCGAGGGCGGCGAGAATCGCGCGACAGGCCAAGGTCTTCTCGGAATCAGGGAGTTGCTTGGCGAAGGGGGTCTGACCGATACCGACGACGGCCGTGGCGTCCTTGATCCCCGCCGTGCTCCGTGCCATGGGCGCGCGCCTCCCTGTGAACCGGGGCTGCTGACAGTGCGTCAGGCTACCGCTAATCTGACGGGCAGTCAGCTAGCTGTCGTCGGTCATGGGGAGGCCCGCTGTGCGCGGTGACTTGGAGTGGGGCAGCATCCCGGGGCTGATCCGGTCGGCGACACGGCGGTTCGCGGACCGCGAGGCCGTCGTCGAGGGCCGGACGCGCATCACGTACGCGGAGCTGGGCGCCCGCGTGGAACGGGCCGCCGCGGCCTGCCTGGCCGAGGGGGTGCGGACGGGCGACCGGGTCGCCGTCTGGGCGCCGAACACCCTCGACTGGATCGTCTGCGCGCTCGGCGCGGTCTCGGCGGGCGCCGTGCTGGTCCCGCTCAACACCCGCTTCAAGGGCGCCGAGGCGGCTTACGTACTGGCCCGGAGCAGGGCGAGACTGCTCTTCGTGACGGGGACGTTCCTGGGGACCTCGTACGTGGCGTCACTGCGCCGGGCGGCCGGCGAGGGGGAGGGTTCCGGCCCGCTCCCCGGACTCCCGCACCTGGAGCGGGTGGTGGTGCTGTCGGACGACGCCCCCGCCGACTTCCGGACCTGGAAGGACTTCCTGGCGGACGGGGAGGGCGTCGGGACGGCGGAGGTACGGGAGCGGGCGGCGTCCGTGCCCGGAACCGCTCCGTCCGACATCGTCTTCACGTCGGGGACGACGGGGCGGCCCAAGGACGCGGTGATCACACACGCGCAGAGCCTGCGGGGCTACGCGATCTGGAGCGAGCTGGCCGGGCTGCGCGCGGGCGACCGCTATCTGATCGTGAACCCCTTCTTCCACACCTTCGGCTACAAGGCGGGCGTGCTGGCCTGTCTGATGCGCGGCGCGACGATGGTCCCGCAGCCCGTTTTCGACGTGGACACGGTGCTGGCGAACGTGGCGGCGGAACGCATCTCGGTCCTCCCCGGTCCGCCCACGCTCCACCAGTCCCTTCTGGACCACCCGTCCCGGGACGCGTACGACCTGTCCGCCCTGAGACTGGTGGTGACGGGGGCGGCCGTGGTTCCCCTGCGACTGGTGGAGCGGCTGAGGTCGGAGCTGAGGATCGGCACCGTACTCACCGCGTACGGGCTCTCCGAGGCGAGCGGGATCGTCACCATGTGCCGCCGGGGGGACGCGCCGGCCGTGATCGCCTCCACGTCGGGGCGCGCGATCCCGGACACGGAGGTCCGGGTGGCGGACGCGACCGGCGCGCCCCTCGCCCCCGGCACCCCGGGCGAGGTGCTCGTCCGCGGTTTCCACGTGATGCGGGGCTACTTCGAGGACCCGGCGGCCACGGCGGCGGTGCTGGCCCCGGACGGCTGGCTGCGCACCGGTGACGTGGGCGTCCTCGACGCGGCCGGGAACCTCCGTATCACCGACCGGATCAAGGACATGTTCATCGTCGGCGGCTTCAACGCCTACCCCGCCGAGATAGAACAGCTCCTCGGCCTCCACCCGGAGGTCGCGGACGTGGCGGTGATCGGCGTGCCCGACGGACGGTTGGGAGAGGTCGGCAGGGCCTACGTCGTACGGCGCCCGGGTGCGGCCCTGACCGGCGACGACCTGATCGCCTGGTCGCGCCGCGAGATGGCCAACTACAAGGTGCCCAGGACGGTCGAGTTCGTGACCGAACTCCCGCGGAACGCGAGCGGGAAGGTGGTGAAGGGGGACCTTCGGAAGCGCTGAGGGCGTCGGGGGAGGGGACGGCGGTGGCGCCGGCCGGAGCGGTGGGCGCGGGGTGTCCGGCCGTCCGGGCCGGCCCCGGACACACGTCGGCCGCGGCGGCTCCCCCTCCGCGCCGCCGCGGCCGATCCCCGTGTGGTGCGGACCGCTGATCCCCCGTCGGTCCCCCGTTTCCCCCGTGGTCCCCCGTGGTCCCCCGTGGTCCCCCGTTTCCCCCGTGGTCCCCCGTTGGCCCCCGTTGGCCCCCGTGGTTCCGTCGATCCCCCCGTGCGGACCCGGTGTCAGGCGGGCTCGTCCGTGGCGTGGACGTTGTCCGTGGTGGCGTCGCCGGTCTCGCCCGGGGCGATCGGGTTCTTGCCCTTGAGAGGCTCGGTGGTCGCGTGGACGTTGTCCGTCGTGGCCGTCGGCTCGTCGGTGGCGTGGACGTTGTCGGTGCTGTTGGTGTCGCTCATGACTGGCTCCCCTGCAGTTCTTGGATGCGTTGGGCGGAAGGCGCCCGTCCGGCAACTCCCCCGAGGGTCGCCGGACGGGCACTTCGTGGCCGGTTCACCCTAGAGGCCCGGCCTGTTGTCATCCCGCCTGCCCCCCGACGCGACGGATCGACTCGTTGAGAGTGACGTGTGGCGATAAACGAATGATGAACGCGCAGGCGCACGGTCACGGGAGACAGGCATGGGCGTGCCGGTTCGGGGGACGGCCGGCGCCCCGCGTCCTCAGGCGACGGCGAGCGGCTTCAGGAGCGACCGCACCTCGGCGGCTTCCGGCGCGCCCATCGCCTCGAAGATGTCCAGCGCCTCCCGCCAGCAGACCTGGGCGCGGCCGGACTGACCGATCGCGCTCAGGGCCCGGCCGAGCACGGTCAGGACGTTGCCGCGCCGCCAGTCGCCGCCGATGCCGCGCAGCACGGTCAGCGCCAGCTCGGCGTTGGCCGCGGCCTGCGCGGACCGCCGGGCGGCGACGTCGGCCTCGGCCAGCCGGAAGAGGGTCATGCCCTCCCAGAGCCGCTGGCGGCTGTCCCGGAACACCGCGAGGGCTTCCTGGAGACGGTCGACGGCCTGCGAGAGCTGGCCGCTCTGGGTGAGCGCCAGGCCCAGCGCGTAACGGCCGTTGGCGCCCTTCAGCGCGTGGTCCATGTCGTCGTACATGGCCGTGCCCTGCCGCGCCAGGGCCACCGCGCTCGCGGTCCGTCCGGTGGCGAGGTGGATACGGGACAGGTTGCACAGGGCGCTCGCCTCGCCGGGCCGGTCCTCGCAGGCGCGGAAGTTCTCGATGGCGCGCGTCAGGTGCGCCTCGCCGTCCTCGTGCCGGTTCTGGTAGATCGCGATCACGCCGAGGATGTTGGACGACCAGCAGCTGGTCAGCGGGTCGCCGGAGGCCAGCGCCAGTGTCAGGGCACGGGTGGCGGCCCGGTCCGCCGGGTCGAAGCGGCCGGTGATGTGGTGCACGAAGGCCAGGGTCGTCAGGGCCCGGCCCTGCGCCCGCGACGCGCCCGCCTCCTGCGCGGCGGCGTCCGCGGCCCCGGCGACGGCCTCGTACTCCTTGGAGTTCGCGCCCGACTCGGCCAGGTCGCAGGCGGCCCACAGCAGGTCGACCGCGCGTGCCAGCGTCTCCGGGCCCATCGACTGCCGTACGCAGGCCAGCGTGCAGACCGCCTCCGCGTACAGCCAGTCCTGGGCCTGGTGCCGGTCCTCGAACACCAGGCCCGGATACTCCGTGGCCTCCAGGTGCTCCACCAGCCGGTCCCCGGGCCGGTCGATCGCGTAGACCCCGGCGGTCGTCGCCAGATAGAAGTCCAGCAGCCGCGACAGCGCCGCGTCCCGCTCGCTGGGCGGCTGTTCGTCGCGTTCGGCGCAGGCGCGCGCGTAGAGGCGGACCAGGTCGTGGTAGCGGTAGCGGCCGGGGGCGGCGGATTCCAGGAGGGAGGTGTCGACGAGGGATTCCAGGAGGTCCTCGGTGTCCTCGACCGGGAGGTCCAGGACGGCGGCAGCCGCGGCCAGCGAGATGTCCGGGCCGTCCGCGAGGCCCAGCAGACGGAAGGCGCGGGCCTGGGCGGGCTCCAGCTGGCCGTAGCCGAGCTCGAAGGTGGCCTTGACGGCGAGGTCGCCGGCCTGGAGTTCGTCGAGGCGGCGGCGCTCGTCGCCGAGTTTCGCCGCCAGCACCGAGACCGTCCAGGTGCGGCGGGCGGCCAGCCGGGAGGCGGCGATACGGATCGCGAGCGGGAGGAAGCCGCAGGCCGCGACGACGTCGAGGGCCGCCTCGCGCTCCGACGCCACCCGCTCCTGCCCGACGATCTTCGTGAAGAGCTGGAGGGCCTCCTCGGGCGACATCACGTCGAGGTCCACCAGATGGGCGCCGGCCAGGTCCACCATCCGCACCCGGGACGTCACCAGGGCCGCGCAGCCCTCCATGCCGGGAAGCAGGGGCCGTACCTGAGCGGCGTCCCGGGCGTTGTCCAGCAGCACCAGGACCCGGCGGCCGTCGAGGACCGAGCGGTAGAGCGCCGCGCGTTCCTCCAGCGTGTCGGGGATGGAGGAGGCCGGGTGGCCCAGGGCACGCAGGAACGCGCCGAGCACCGTCTCCGGCTCCGCCGCCCTTGCCCCGGCGCCCTGGAGGTCGACGTAGAGCTGTCCGTCGGGGAAGGCGGCCCGCGCCTGGTGGGCGACGTGCACGGCGAGGGTCGTCTTGCCCACGCCCCCGATGCCCGCGAGCGCCGAGACCGCCATCACCCGGCCCTCCTCGGTGGAGGCGGCGGCGAGTACGTCGCTGAGTTCCTGGACGAAGGAGGCGCGGCCCGTGAAGTCCGTGACCGTGGCCGGGAGCTGGGCCGGGCGCACCGGTGCCGCCGCGGGTTCCGCCGTCGGGGCGGACGGCTCGGCGAGGCCCGGGTCCGCCTGGAGGATGCGCTGCTGGAGCTCCTTCAGGCCCGCGCGCGGGTCGACGCCCAGTTCGTCGGCGAGCAGCCGGCGGGTGTCGGCGTAGACGGCGAGGGCCTCGGCCTGCCGACCGCTGCGGTACAGCGCCAGCATGAGCAGTTCGCGCAGCCGCTCCCGGAGGGGATGCGCCGCCGTCAGCGCGGTGAGCTCGGACACCGCCTCGGCGTGGCAGCCCTGCTCCAGGTCCATGTCGAGCCTGGACTCGAGGAGTTGGAGGCGCCATTCCTCCAGGCGTGCCCGCTGGGTGTCGGCGTACGGCCCCGGCACGCTCGCCAGGGGTTCCCCGTCCCACAGGACCAGCGCCCTGTTCAGCAGCTCGCGGGCGAGGCCCAGGTCTCCGGAGTGCTTCGCCTTCTCCGCGTCGGCGGAGATCTCCTGGGCCTCGGCGAGGTCCAGCGTGCCCGCGCCCTCGGACAGCCGGATCGCGTAGCCGCCCGACTCGCTGATCAGCACGCCGGGGTCGAGGGCCTTGCGGAGCCGGGAGGCGTACGTGCGGACGGCGGCCAGTGCCTGCGAGGGGGGTTCCTCGCCCCACAGGGCGTCGATCAGCTCGCCGGACGTGGCGGTGCGGCCCTCCCGCAGCAACAGTGCTGCCAGCAGGGCGCGTTGCTGCGGGGACCCTGTGGGCAGCGGATCCTCGCCACGCCAGGCGCGCACCGGTCCGAGCACGCTGAAGCGCAACGCCGCCGATTCCTCGGCGCGCCGCTGCTCCGGCACTCGCGGTACACCGTCCATCGCTGTCCCCCTGCCGAACCGTCAGTGCAACGAGGCCAGTTTGCCTTGTTCATGGCGGATGCGTCAGCCGTGGGAGACGGCGATCACAGCCGCGCGCGCGGGCCGGACGCGGAAGATCACATGTCCTTCACACGCTCTCCGCACACGTTCGCACAGAGTCGCGGGTTTCCGGGAGCGCTTCCAGGGAGCTGACGGGTCGTCAGATCGGCGCTACCGTGGGCCGTATGGAGACCACCCAGACCCCTTCGACCGCCTCCGACTTCCCCAGGATCATCTCGGTGGACGACCACACCGTCGAGCCCCCGGGCGTCTGGCGGGACCGCCTCCCGTCGAGGTACCGGGACACCGGGCCCCGCATAGTGCGCGCGCCGCTGAAGGAGATGACCTTCCTCGGCGGCAGGTTCGCCCCGGTGATGGGCGGGCCGGGCGACGACGGGCCGATCGGGGACTGGTGGGTGTACGAGGACCTCCACCGGCCTCTCACCCGCCTCGACACCGCCGTCGGATACGACAGGGACGAGATACGCCTGGAGGTCATCACGTACGAGCAGATGCGGCCCGGCTCGTACGACGTCCCCCAGCGGCTCGCCGACATGGACGTCAACCACGTCCAGTCCGCGCTGTGCTTCCCGACCTTCCCGCGCTTCTGCGGGCAGACGTTCACCGAGGCCAAGGACCGTGAGCTCGGACTGCTCTCGGTGCGGGCCTACAACGACTGGATGGTGGAGGAGTGGTGCGGCCCGGCGGCCGCCGGCCGTCTCGTCCCGCTCACCCTCATTCCGCTGTGGGACCCCGCGCTCGCGGCGGACGAGGTGCGCCGCAACGCCGCCCGCGGTGTGCGCGCGGTCGCCTTCTCCGAGATCCCGCCCCATCTGGGGCTGCCCTCCGTGCACACCGACGACTGGGACCCCTTCCTCGCGGCCTGCGACGAGACCGGCACGGTCATCGCCATGCACATCGGTTCCAGCAGCAGGATGCCGTCGACCTCGGCCGACGCCCCGCCCGCCGTCGGTTCCACCATCACCTTCGCCAACTGCTGTTTCTCGATGGTGGACTGGCTGATGAGCGGCAAGTTCGAGCGCTTCCCGAACCTGCGGGTCATGTACGCCGAGGGCCAGATCGGCTGGATCCCCTACATCCTCGAACGCGCCGACGTGGTCTGGGAGGAGAACCGCGGCTGGGGCGGCGTCGCCGACAAGGTCCACCGCCCGCCGTCCGAGCTCTTCGCCGACCACGTCTACGGCTGCTTCTTCGACGACGCCTTCGGGCTCAGGAACCTCGACTCCATCGGCGTCGCGAACGTCCTGTACGAGACCGACTACCCGCACTCCGACTCCACCTGGCCGAAGTCCCGCGAGGTCGGGGAGTCCCAGATGGGCCACCTCGACCCGGACGTGGTCGAACGGATCGTACGGGGCAACGCGATCGACCTGCTGGGGCTGACCCGGGAGGGTCTGTGGGCGGGTCCGGGCGGTGCCCGGTGAGCGGGAACGGGTCCCGGCCGCACGGCGCCGCGGACCGGCCCCTGCGCTACGGCATCCAGCTCCCGGTCCAGTCGCAGAGCACCCTCTACGCCGAGGGATGGGAGGCGGGCGCCGGTCCCGCCGATCTCGTCGAGATCGCCCGGGCCGCCGACCGCTCGGGGTTCGCGTACGTCGCGTGCTGCGACCACGTCGCCGTCCCGCGCCGGCTCGCGGACGCCATGAGCACGGTCTGGTACGACCCGGTGGCCACGCTCGCCTTCCTGGCCGGCGTGACCGGGCGGGTACGGCTGCTCAGTCATGTCGCGGTCGTCGGGCTGCGGCACCCGCTGATCACGGCCAAGCAGTACGCCACCCTCGACCACCTCAGCGGCGGACGGCTGATCCTCGGGGTCGGGGCCGGGCACGTGCCGGAGGAGTTCGAGGCGGTGGGGGCCGACTTCCGGCACCGCGGCGCCGTGCTCGACGAGTCGATCGACGCGCTGCGGGCGGCGCTGGGGCAGGACGAGTTCCCCGAGCACCACGGGAAGCTGTACGACTTCGAGGGGCTCGGCCAGCGGCCCCGGCCGGCGCAGGCGAGGGTGCCCCTGTGGGTCGGCGGCTCCTCGCCCGCCGCCGTGCGCAGGGCCGCGCTGAAGGCGGACGGCTGGCTGCCGCAGGGCGACCCGCGGGAACGGCTGCCCGGGCAGATCGAGACGCTGCGGCGGCTGCGCGAGGAGGCGGGCGTCCCCGACCCGCTCACCGTCGGCGCCATCACCGAGCCCCTGTACGTGGGCGAGCCCGGCTGGGAGGTCGGGCGCCGCACGCTCAGCGGACCGCCCGAGGCCCTCGCCGAGTCGCTGCGGGCGTACCGCGCGATGGGGGTGGACCAGATCCAGGTGCGGTTCCGGTCGCGCGGGAGCGGCGAACTCGTCGACCAGATGGCCGCGTTCGGCGCCGGCGTGGCGCCCCTTCTCGGCTGAACCGCCGGGGCCGCCCTGCCGGTCGGGCGGGCGGCGCGGATTGTCGGACACGACCAGGGAGACGGACATGGGCAAGCTGGACGGACGCGTCGTCCTCATCACCGGCGCGGCGCGCGGGCAGGGCGAGCAGGAGGCGCGGCTCTTCGCGCGGGAGGGCGCCAGGGTCGTCGTCGCGGACGTGCTCGACGACCAGGGGGAGGCGCTGGCCAAGGAGATCGGCGCGCGCTACGTCCACCTCGACGTGCGCGAGGAGGACGGCTGGCGTGCGGCGGTCGCCGTCGCCAGGGAGACGTACGGGCGGATCGACGGGCTGGTCAACAACGCCGGCATCCTGCGCTTCCACGAGCTGGTCGACACCCCGCTGGAGGAGTTCCAGCAGGTCGTGCAGGTCAACCAGGTGGGGGTCTTCCTCGGGATCAGGACGGTGGCGCCGGAGATCGCGAGCGCGGGCGGGGGCACGATCGTCAATACCGCCTCCTACGCGGGCCTCACCGGGATGGCGTGCGTGGGCGCCTACGCCGCGACCAAGCACGCCATCGTGGGCCTGACACGGGTGGCCGCCCTGGAACTGGCCGCCAAGAGGATCCGGGTCAACGCGGTCTGCCCGGGCGCCATCGACACGGCGATGAGCAACCCCGCCCAGCTGGACCCGGACGCCGACCCCGCCGCAAGCGCGGCGACGTCCCGGGCGCTGGACGAGCTGTACCGCAAGCTCGTGCCGCTCGGCCGGATCGGGCGGCCGGAGGAGGTGGCCCGCCTCGCCCTCTTCCTCACCGGCGAGGACTCCTCGTACATCACGGGCCAGCCGTTCGTGATCGACGGGGGCTGGCTGGCGGGTGTCAGCGTCATCTGACGTCCCGTCAGCTATTGACGCCTCGGGGGCCCGGTGCGACAGTCGGCGGACAGTAGATCTGACGGAATGTCAGATACGGATGGGGACGGTGAACCTCCTTGGAATTCGGGCTCTTTGTACAGGGATACGTGGGCAAGCGCGCCGAGACCGACCCGCTCGCGGAGCACAAGGCGCTGATGGAGGAGACGGAGTACGTCATCCAGGCGGACAAGTCCGGCTTCAAGTACGCCTGGGCGTCCGAGCACCACTTCCTGGAGGAGTACTCGCACCTCTCGGCCAACGACGTCTACCTCGGGTACCTGGCACACGCGACCGAGCGGATCCACCTCGGGTCGGGCATCTTCAACCCGCTCGCCCAGGTCAACCACCCGGTGAAGGTCGCCGAGAAGGTCGCCATGCTCGACCACCTCACCGGCAACCGCTTCGAGTTCGGCAGCGGGCGGGGCGCCGGCAGCCACGAGATCCTCGGCTTCATCCCCGGCGTCACCGACATGAACTACACCAAGGAGATCTGGGAGGAGACCATCGCCGAGTTCCCGAAGATGTGGCTCCAGGACGAGTACGCCGGCTTCCAGGGCAAGCACTGGCAGCTCCCGCCGCGCAAGATCCTGCCCAAGCCGTACGGGAAGTCGCACCCCGCCATGTGGTACGCGGCCGGATCGCCGCCCTCGTACGCGATGGCCGCCCGCAAGGGGCTGGGCGTGCTCGGCTTCAGCGTGCAGAAGGTCTCCGACATGGAATGGGTCCTGGAGCAGTACAAGACGGCCGTCGTCGAGGCGGAACCCGTCGGGGACTTCGTCAACGACAACGTGATGGTGACGACCACCGCGATCTGCGCGCCGACGCACGACGAGGCCGTCCGGATCGCCGTCAGCGGCGGCCTGCACTACCTGCCCTCCCTCGTCTTCCGCTACCACGACACCTTCCCGCGCCCCGAGGGCTTCCCCGTCTGGCCCGAGACCCTTCCCGAGTACAACGAGGAGTTCATCGAGCTGCTGATCGCCGAGGAGCTGCTGATCTGCGGCGACCCGGACGAGGTGCTCACCCAGTGCAAGCGGTGGGAGCAGGCGGGCGCCGACCAGCTCTCCTTCGGCCTGCCGGTCGGGGTCTCGCGCGAGTACACGCTCCAGACCATCGAGCTGATCGGCCGGCACGTGATTCCGAAGATCGACACGGACCCGGTGCACCGGACCACCCGGTTCCGCCAGGCTTCCTGAAGGGGTGGCGGCCATGCTCGACCACGTCATCAGGGACGCGACCGTCGTGGACGGCACGGGCGCGCCCGGCCGCCGGGCCGACGTCGGCATCCGGGACGGCCGGATCGCCGTGATCGGCACGGTGACCGAACCGTCCCGGACGAGCGAGGACGCCACGGGTCTCGTCCTCGCCCCCGGCTTCGTCGACCCGCACACGCACTACGACGCCCAGCTGTTCTGGGACCCGTACGCGACCCCGTCCCTGAACCACGGGGTCACCACCGTCGCGGGCGGCAACTGCGGCTTCACGCTCGCCCCGCTCAACCCCGAGCGGCCCGAGGACGCCGACTACACACGGCGGATGATGTCCAAGGTCGAGGGCATGTCCCTGGTCGCCCTGGAGGAGGGCGCGCCCTGGAACTGGCACACCTTCGGCGAGTACCTGGACGCCCTGGAGGGGCGGATCGCCGTCAACGCGGGCTTCATGGTGGGCCACTGCGCGCTGCGACGGTACGTGATGGGCGCGGACGCGGTGGGCGGACAGCCGACCGGGGAGCAACTGGCCCGGATGCTCACGCTGTTCCACGAGGCGATGGACGCCGGCGCCTGGGGTCTGTCCACCACTCAGTCCTCCACCCACTCCGACGGCGACGGGAGACCGGTCGCCTCACGGCACGCCGGCCCCGGCGAACTGCTGGCGCTCAGCCGGGCGGTGGGGGAGCACGAGGGCACCCAGATCGAGGCGATCACGGCCGGATGCCTCGACCAGTTCAGCGACGCGGAGATCGACCTCTTCGCCGAGATGAGCGCGGTGGCGGGGCGTCCGCTGAACTGGAACGTGCTGACGATCGACGCCGCCGTGCCCGAACGGGTGCCGAGGCAGCTGCTGGCGAGCGAGCGGGCACGGAAGGCGGGCGGCCGGGTGGTGGCCCTCACCATGCCGATCCTCACCCCCATGAACATGTCGCTGGGCACCTTCTGCGCGCTGAACCTGATCCCCGGCTGGGGACCGGTCCTCGCGCTGCCCGTGCCGGAGCGCATCGCGCGACTGCGCGACGCGGACGTACGGGCCGAGATGCTGCGCCGGGCCGGCTCGAAGGAGGCCGGTGTCTTCCGGCGGCTCGCGCACTTCGGGCGGTACGTCATCGGCGACACCTACAGCGCGGCCAACGAGGGACTCACCGGACGGGTGGTCGGGGACATCGCGGCCGAACGCGGCCAGGAGCCCTTCGAGTGCCTGGTCGAGATCTGCGCCGCAGACGGGCTGCGGACCGTGCTGTGGCCGATGCCCTCCGACAACGATCCCGACTCCTGGTCGCTGCGCGCGGAGACCTGGCAGCACCCGGACGTGCTGCTCGGCGGCTCGGACGCGGGCGCCCATCTGGACCGCATGTGCGGGGCCCCGTACACGACCCGGTTCCTCGGGGACTGTCTGCGCGGGCGGAGACTGGTGCCGCTGGAGCGGGCCGTGCGGATGCTCACGGACGACCCGGCGCGCCTCTTCGGGCTGCGGGAACGCGGGCGCGTCGCCGAGGGCTTCCACGCGGACCTCGTGCTCTTCGACCCGGAGCGGATCGACGCGGGCAAGGCCACCCTGGTGCACGACCTGCCGGGGTACAGCCCGCGGCTGGACTCGAAGGCGATCGGCGTGCGGGCGGTGTGGGTCAACGGCGTCGAGGCCATCCGCGACGACACGGTGACCGGGGCCGTCCCCGGGAAGGTGCTCCGCTCCGGGCGGGACACGAGGACGGTGAGCACGCGGTGAGCGATGCCATCGGGAACGGGCCGGCGGCCGACGGGCAGCGGCTGTTCATCGGCGGCTCGTGGGTCGCGCCCGACGACGGGCACTACGCGGTGACCGACCCGGCGACCGAGGGGCTCGTCGGATGGGCGCCGGAGGCCTCCCGGGACCAGGTGCGGGCGGCGGCGGCCGCCGCCCGCGAGGCCTTCGGGCCCTGGTCCCGGACGCCCCCGGCGGAACGCGCCGCCGTGCTGGGCCGGGCGGCCGACATCATCCAGCGCCATGTCGTCCCGTACGCCGAACTCGCCGCGGCCGAGAGCGGTGCCACGACGCCGACCGCGCGCGGGATGCAGGTGGGGGTGGGTGCCGCCCGCTTCCGGCGCTACGCCAGGGTCGAGCCGGCCGAGCGGCCGCTGCCGCCGCAGATCAACGAGGCGGGGCCGTTCGGCGGGGCGGCCGTGATGGGCGCCCTCGCGGTGCGCCAGCCCGTCGGCGTGGTCACCTGCATCACCTCGTACAACAACCCCTGGGCCAACCCGGCGGGCAAGATCGCCCCCGCGCTCGCCATGGGCAACACGGTGGTCGTGAAGCCCGCCCCGCAGGACCCGCTGTCCGTGTACCGGATGGCGGAGGCGCTGGAGGCGGCGGGCGTGCCGCCGGGTGTGCTCAACGTGGTGAGCGGTTCGCGTGCGGAGGCCGGGGAGGCGGCCGTGGACTGCGAGGACGTGGACATGGTCAGCTTCACCGGCTCGACCGCGGTCGGCCGGCGGATCGCCGAGGTGTGCGGACGCGGGATGAAGCGTCAGCTGATGGAGCTGGGCGGGAAGGGGGCGGCGGTCGTCTTCGACGACGCCGACCTCGACTCGGCGGTGTCCGGGATCGGCACCACGTACTCGTTCTACAGCGGACAGATCTGTACGGCGCCCACCCGGGTGCTCGCGCAGCGGGGTGTGTACGACCGGCTGGTCGGCGAACTCGCCGCGTACGCCGGACGGTTGACGGTCGGGGATCCGCGGGAGCCGGGGACAGTGGTCGGGCCGGTCATCTCGGCGGCCCACCGGGACCGGGTCGAGGCGTATGTCGAACTCGGCCGGAAGGAGGGGGCGCGGGTGGTCGCGGGTGGCGAACGGCCCCCGCGCGACCGGGGTTTCTACGTCGCGCCCACGCTTCTCGTGGACTGCACCGCGGACATGCGGGTGGTGCGCGAGGAGATCTTCGGGCCCGTCGTCGTGGTCGTCCCCTTCGACGACGAGGAGGAGGGGATCGCGCTCGCCAACGACAGCGACTACGGGCTGATCGACTACGTCTGGTCGGGCGATGTGGCCCGCGCCTTCCGGGTCGCCCGGCGGCTCAGGGCGGGCGGGGTCGGGATCAACACCGTCGGCCGCAACATGGAGGCGCCCTTCGGCGGGTTCAAGAAGAGCGGTGTCGGGCGGGACGTGGGCTCCTACGCCCTGCACGCGTACAGCGAGGTGCAGGCCCTCGTATGGCCGGGATGACCCTCGTACGGCGGAGGTGGCCGACCGGTCCGTAACGTCGCTACGCCAGAAGGTAGCGTTGCTATCGAAGAGGTGTTAGCGTTGCTCTCGTCGGGTTGCGAGCACCGCTACCCCCGAAGGTCGAGGAGCAACGTCATGAGCGAGCGGACCGGTACCTCCCCGCGCGTCGCGATCGTCACCGGCGGATCCCGCGGGATCGGCCGCGAGACCGCCGAGCGACTGGCCGCCGACGGATACACCGTCGTGGTCAACTACGCGGGCAACGAGGCGGAGGCCGGCAAGGCCGTCGCCGCGATCACCGACGCGGGCGGCGAGGCCCTCGCCCTGCGCGCCGACGTCGCCGACGAGACCGCGACGGCGGCCCTCTTCGACGCGGTGGAGGCCCGCTTCGGCGGTGTCGACGTCGTCGTCCACGCCGCCGGAGTCATGACCCTGGCCCCGCTGGCCGACCTCGACCTCGACGCCCTGGACCGGATGCACCGCACCAACGTCCGCGGCACGTTCGTCGTCGGACAGCAGGCCGTGCGCCGGCTGCGCGCGGGCGGCGCCCTCATCAACTTCTCCAGCTCCGTGCTGGCGCTGGCGCTCCCCGGGTACAGCGGCTACGCCGCCAGCAAGGGCGCCGTCGAGGCCATGACCCTGATCGTCGCCCGCGAGATGCGCGGCCGGGACGTCACCGTCAACGTGGTGGCCCCCGGCCCCACCGCCACCGCGCTGTACCTGGACGGCAAGGACGAGGAGACCATCGCCCGGGCGGCGGCCCAGCCCCCGCTGGAGCGCCTCGGCACCCCTCAGGACATCGCCGGGATCGTCTCCTTCCTCGCGGGCCCGGACGGCCGCTGGGTCAACGGGCAGGTGCTCCGCGCCAACGGCGGCATCGTCTGACCCCACGACCCACCCCTCCCGACCCACCCCCCTCGGCTCGAAGGAGTTCGACCATGGACGCCGATGCGCGTTCCGTCCCCGTCCCGCCCAGGACGATCCTCATCACCGGAGCCGGTTCGGGCTTCGGCGCACTGTCCGCCCGTGCCCTCGCCCGCGCCGGTCACACGGTGTACGCGGCGATGCGCGACACCGCCGGTCGCAACGCCGTGCGGGTCGCCGTCGCCGAGGAGTACGCCGCCGCGCACGGGGTGGATCTCCGTACGGTCGAGCTCGACGTCCTCTCCCAGGAGTCGGCCGACGCGGCGATCGCCGAGGTGCTGGCGCGGACCGGCACCCTGGACGTACTGGTGCACAACGCCGGGCACATGGTGACCGGACCGGCGGAGGCCTTCACGCCCGAAGAACTGGCGGCGGTCTACGACACGAACGTGCTCGGCACCCAGCGGGTCAACCGGGCCGCGCTGCCGCACCTGCGCGCCCAGGGGCACGGCCTGCTGGTGTGGGTCGGCTCGACCTCCTCGCGCGGCGGCACCCCGCCCTACCTGGCGCCGTACTTCGCCGCCAAGGCCGCGATGGACGCGCTCGCCGTGTCGTACGCCGCCGAACTGGCCCGCTTCGGCATCGAGACCAGCATCGTGGTGCCGGGCGCCTTCACCTCCGGGACCGACCACTTCGCCAACGGCGGCCGTCCCGCCGACGCCGCGGTGATCCGGGCGTACGAGGAGCACTACGCGGGTCTGACGGACCAGGTCGCCCGGCGCCTCGCCGCCCTCGCGCCCGCCGGCGTGGACGCGTCCCTCGTCGCCGACGCCGTCGTCGAGGTCGTCGCCGCCCCGGACGGCAAGCGGCCCTTCCGGGTGCACGTGGACCCCGCCGACGACGGCTCGCAGGAGGTCAGCCGGGTCGCGGACCGCGTCCGGGCCGAGTTCCTGACCCGGATCGGCCTGGAGGACCTGCTGGCCCCGCGCCCGGCCCCGCGCGAGGTGGCCGCGTGACCTCCGCTACCGTCGGCCCCGTGAGTACGAAGGCGCGGATCCTCGAGGTGGCGGCCGCCCTGGTCGCCCGGTCCCCGGACGGTGACGTCTCGACCCGGGCGGTGTGCGAGGCCGCCGGGGTCGGCGCCCCGGCGCTCTACCGCCACTTCGGGGACAAGGAGGGCCTGCTGTCGGCGGTCGTCGACCACGGCTTCGACCAGTACCTGGCGACCAAGCGCGAGCGGGGCCCCGGCACGGATCCCGTGCGGGACCTGCGCGACGGCTGGGACACCCACACGGACTTCGCCCTGCGCAACCCCAACCTCTACCGGCTGATGAACTCCCCGGCGATGCGCACCCCGCCCGCCGCCGCCCTGGAGTCCCACCGCATCCTCACCGAGGACCTCCGGCGGGCGGCCGAGCAGGGCAAGCTGCGCCTGGCACCCGAACTGGCCGCACAGATGATCATGTCCGCCAACGTGGGCGTCTGCCTGATGCTGGTCTCCCGCCCGGCCACCTTCGACGACAGGACCCTGTCGCGCCGGGTACGGGACGCCGTGCACACCGCGGTCTTCGTACCGGAGGTGATGACGGACCCCGCCCCCGCCCCCGGCTCGTCCGGCACCGCGACGGACGGCACCGGCGAGGCTCCGGTCCCCGCCACCGCCACCCGCCTCGGCGCGCTCCTCCGGCAGACCCCCAGCCCGGCCTTCACCCCCGGCGAGTCCGCGCTGCTCGGGGAGTGGCTCGACCGGCTCTCCAACACGGCTCCGGAACAGCCGTAGCGACGCCGCTCAGGTACCGGGGCGCGGTGGTCTGAGTACGACGACGGATGCGGGCCGTTCCGCGCCCTCCGTAGCGTCGACGGCATGGCGAACACCGACAGCACCCGGCCCCGGCGCACCCCCTCCGAGTGGGCCGTCCTGACCGTCCTCGCGTCCCTGGTACTCGGAACGGGCACACTCGTCGCGGCCTTTGGTCCGCTGCTCGCCGTTGCCTGCGACACCTGCCAGGACGGCGTGCGCACAACGGGCTCCACGGACGCGCTGGTCCTGCTCGCCCTGGTCGGCGTGCCGCTCGTCACGCTGGCGACGGTCGCCGGGATCTTCCTGCCCCGGGGCGGTGCGAAGGCGGCCGGGGCGGGACTGGGCGCGCTGATGGTCCTCCTGGTGGCCCTGCTGGCCCTCGGCCGGGCGTGAGCCCGCCGGTCAGGCGCCCAGGAAGATCGGGTTGGTGAACGCGGCCAGTGCTCCCGGGACCGGACCCGCCGCCGTCTCGTGCCGCAGTTCAGCCCGTACGTAGGCCGCGTACCGCGCGGTCGTCCGCCACTCCACCGTGCCCGAGCCGGAGACCGGCAGGACGTCACTGGTGAACAGGACCCCCTCGTCGGTGACGAAGCGGGCCGTGCAGCGCGGGGCGCCGGTGACCTCCAGGCGGACGGTGACCGGGGTGTCGTGGGCGACCCGCAGGCGTTCGCCGATCCCGGCGTGCTCGCCCTTCGCACCGGTGGCGGAGAAGGAGAGCGACACGAGTTTCGACTCCGCCACGTACGAACGGCCCGCGCGGATGCCCTCCTGGACGGCCTCCCGGGTCAGGTCGTCGGCGAGGACGACCGTCTGCGGTGTGCCGACCGCGTCCGGGTCGCGATGGGCGTCGCTGTTGCCCGTCGCCGGGAGCCAGGACCGCGTCTCCGAACGGACGGACGCCACCAGCGTGTTGTCCCACTCGGCGAGGGCCACCTCGTCGTCCGGCGTGTACGGGCCGTTCCACACCTCGACCGCGTCCGCCTCCCCGAACCCGAACTTCCAGCCGCAGCCGATGCAGGTGGTGTGCGGATGCGCCGGGACGACCAGGCCGCCCGCGCGGCGGATCCGGCGGGCGAAACGGCCGAACCGGTTGTCGCGGGCGCGGTAGCGCCAGTCGACGAACGTGCCCGGGTCCGTGCCGAGCGCCACCACATGGCCGTTGCGCGTGGTGACCTCCTCACCGAGCATGATCAGCAGGTCGTCGCCCGCCTGGTCCGCCCAGTGCGGATGCGAGGAGTGCGTGTTGTGGTCCGAGGTGTTGATGAAGTCCAGGCCCGCCGCCCGTGCCAGTGCCGCGATCTCCGCCGGGGTGCGGCGGCCGTCCGAGTGCCAGGAGTGCAGATGGCAGTCGCCCCGGTACCAGGCACGCCCGCGGCCCTTCGCGCGCGACGGGGGGTACACCGGGGCCGGCGTCGCGGCCTGCTCCCCGTAGGTGAGCGTGACGGTGACCTCGTACGACAGGCCCTGCGGCGCCACCGTGTACGGGCCGAGCGCGATGTGCCAGGTGCCGGGGCGGATCCGGCCGGGGACGTATCCCGGGGTCGCGTCGTCCGCCCGGACGAAGAACTCCGTACGCGCCCCGCCCGACCAGCCGCGGAAGCCCTCGCCGCCCAGCTCCGTGCCGCGCTCGTCGAAGAGGCCGATGTCGAGCGCGTTGCCCGCGGTGCCCGCCGGGACCGACGGCTTCTCGTAGGTGTACGCGACGTGGATCTCCCGCACCCCGTGCGGGACCTCGACCGGGAGGTACACGAAGTCCGGCGCACCGACGGGCAGGGTGCCCGACACCGTCCGGGTCTCGGTACGGTCGGCCGCTCCGGCGCCACTCGCGAAGGTCACGCTTCCCAACGTAAGCGCCGCGGCCGCTCCCGTCGCGAACAGCGCGCGCCTGGCCATGCCGTCGTCGTGTTCGTCCTCGCACATACTGCCGCTCCCAGGGTGTCGTCGCTGACATGGGTGGTGCAGGGGTGGTGCGGGCGTATCCCGTACAACCCTGGTATTCAGCAGTGAACGGTGGTGCAAGGGAAGGGGATCGACAGCTTTCGGTGCAGCGGCGCGCGATGCGGGAACCGCTCCGGCGACGGGGAACCGGTCCCGCGCAGGGCCGGCGGCCGCCCCCGTGCCGGTCCGCCCGGCCGGAGGAATCCGCCCACGCCCTCCGACGCCTGATCACGGCGATCGTATGCTCGAAGGATGACGACTTCCGCGACTCCCGGGACCGGGCCGACGGCGAACTCCATGCGGCGGGCGCTCAGGCGCGCGCGGGACGGCGTCGCGCTCGACGTCACCGAGGCGGCCGTACTGCTCCAGGCGCGTGGCGAGGATCTCGACGACCTCGCCGCGTCCGCCGCGCGGGTGCGTGACGCGGGCCTCGACGCCGCGGGCCGGCCCGGCGTCATCACGTACTCCAAGAGCGTGTTCATCCCGCTCACCCGGCTGTGCCGGGACAAGTGCCACTACTGCACCTTCGTGACCGTCCCGGGCAAGCTGCGCCGGGCCGGGCACGGGATGTTCATGTCCCCGGACGAGGTCCTCGACATCGCCCGGCGCGGTGCCGAACTCGGCTGCAAGGAAGCCCTCATCACCCTCGGCGACAAACCCGAGGACCGCTGGCCCGAGGCGCGGGAGTGGCTGGACGCGCACGGGTACGACGACACGATCGCCTATGTGCGGGCCATCTCCATCCGCATCCTGGAGGAGACGGGACTGCTCCCGCACCTCAACCCGGGCGTCATGTCCTGGACCGACTTCCAGCGGCTCAAGCCCGTCGCGCCCAGCATGGGCATGATGCTGGAGACGACGGCCACCCGGCTGTGGAGCGAGCCCGGCGGACCGCACCACGGCTCCCCGGACAAGGAACCCGCCGTACGGCTGCGGGTCCTGGAGGACGCGGGCCGCTCCTCGGTCCCCTTCACCAGCGGGCTGCTGATCGGCATCGGCGAGACGTACGAGGAGCGCGCCGATTCCCTCTTCGCGCTCCGCCGCGTCTCCCGCGCGTACCACGGCATCCAGGAACTGATCATCCAGAACTTCCGCGCCAAGCCGGACACCGCGATGCGCGGGATGCCGGACGCGGAACTGGACGAGCTGGTCGCCACGGTGGCCGTGGCCCGGCACATCATGGGTCCGGCCGCCTGCCTCCAGGCACCGCCCAACCTGGTGGACTCCGAGTACGGACGGCTGATCGGCGCGGGGATCGACGACTGGGGCGGGGTGTCCCCGCTGACCATCGACCACGTCAACCCCGAGCGGCCGTGGCCGCGGATCGAGCAGCTGGCCGAGCAGTCCCGCGCGGCCGGCTTCGAACTGCGCGAACGGCTCTGTGTCTACCCGGAGTTCGTGCAGCGCGGCGAACCCTGGCTGGACCCGCGGCTGCTGCCGCACGTACGGGCGCTGGCCGATCCGGAGACGGGCCTGGCGCTGCCGGGCGCCGTCGTCGAGGGGCACCCCTGGCAGGAACCCGAGGAGGCGTTCACGGCGTCGGGGCGTACGGACCTGCACGCGTCGATCGACACCGAGGGCCGCACCGGCGACCGCCGCGAGGACTTCGACCTCGTCTACGGCGACTGGGAGGCGCTGCGGGAGGCGGCGGCCCCCGGCATGGTGCCGTCCCGTATCGACACCGACGTCCGGTCCGCGCTGGCGACGGCCGCCGACGATCCGACGAGGCTGACGGACGACGAGGCGCTCGCGCTGCTGCACGCGGACGGCCCGGCGCTGGACGCCCTGTGCCGCATCGCGGACGACGTCCGCAGGTCCGTCGTCGGTGACGACGTCACGTACATCGTCACCAGGAACATCAACTTCACCAACGTCTGCTACACCGGCTGCCGTTTCTGCGCCTTCGCCCAGCGCCGTACGGACGCGGACGCCTACACCCTGTCCCTGGACCAGGTGGCCGACCGGGCCGCCCAGGCCTGGGACGTCGGGGCGGTCGAGGTCTGCATGCAGGGCGGTATCCATCCCGACCTGCCCGGCACCGCGTACTTCGACATCGCGAAGGCGGTCAAGGAGCGCGTCCCCGGCATGCATGTGCACGCCTTCTCGCCCATGGAGGTGGTGAACGGCGCGACCCGCACCGGGATGTCGGTGCGCGAATGGCTGACCGCGGCCAAGGAGGCGGGCCTCGACACCATCCCCGGCACCGCCGCGGAGATCCTGGACGACGAGGTCCGCTGGATCCTGACCAAGGGCAAGCTGCCCGCGGCGACCTGGATCGAGGTCGTGACGACCGCGCACGAACTGGGCATCCGCTCGTCCTCGACGATGATGTACGGCCATGTCGACCAGCCCCGGCACTGGCTCGGCCACTTCCGCACCCTGTCCCGCATCCAGCAGCGGACCGGCGGTTTCACGGAGTTCGTGACGCTCCCCTTCATCCACACCAACGCGCCGGTGTACCTGGCGGGCATCTCCCGGCCGGGCCCGACGATCCGCGACAACCGCGCGGTGACCGCGATGGCCCGCCTCCTGCTCCACCCGCACATTCCCAACATCCAGACCAGCTGGGTGAAGCTGGGCACCGAGGGCGCGGCGGAGATGCTCCGCTCCGGCGCCAACGACCTCGGCGGCACCCTGATGGAGGAGACCATCTCCCGGATGGCGGGCTCCTCGTACGGCTCCTACAAGTCCGTCAAGGACCTCGTCGCGGTCGCGGAGGCGGCGGGGCGCCCGGCGAAGCCGCGGACGACCCTGTACGGCGAGGTGCCCCAGGAGCGGCAGCGGGCGGCGGCGGCGTCGGACGGCCACCTGCCGGAACTGCTTCCCGTACTGGAGTGAGGGACCCGGCGGTGGCGGTGAGCGGCGTCCGGGACCGGCGCAGCGGGGGCGGGCCTTCGGGGGCCGGGGCCTCCCGAGCCGGGCCGCCGGGGTCGGCGTTCGCGCTCGGCGTCTCGCAGTACGATGATCCGACCCTCGGCCGAGGGTCGGAAGCTTCGTCAGCCGGAAGCTTCATGAGCTGAGGAGTTGCGTGTCCGTGCCTGCCCGACGGCTTCCCTCCTGGGTCTGGGTCACCGGTCTGACCGCGGCGGCGCTCGTCGGCGTCACGGCCCTGGCCGCACAGGCCGACCAGGGGGCACACCCGCTCGCCTCCGCCCCGAAGGCGAAGCCCTCGGCGTCGGCGAGCCCGCACCCCTCCGCCTCGCCCAGGAAGAGCGCACCGGTCGCGGTCCCCGACGGCTCGGGCACGGGCCGCCGCATCGTCTACTCCCTCGCTCAGCGCCGGGTGTGGCTCGTCGACGCGACCGGCACCGCCGGCCGCACCTTCACGGTGTGGCCGGGCACGGTGAGCCCCGCGCCGGGCCGGTACGCGGTGTCGTCCACCGTCGCCTCGACCACGGGCACCGACGGGACGAAGGTCGAGAACATCGTCTACTTCACCGTGCGGTCGGGCGTCTTCATCGCGTTCTCCAACGCCCAGGACGGCTCCTCGCCGAAGCCCTCGGCCGGGGCACGGACCGGGGCGATCCGGATGCACAGCGCCGACGGGGACGCGGTCTGGAAGTTCGGCAGCAAGGGGACGCCCGTCTCGGTCGTCGAGTGACGGTGTCGTCCGTCAGGACCGGACCCACGTCGATCCCGACGCCATGCGCCAGACTGGAGTCCGGTCCGAGCGGACGGTGACGGGGGGAACGGGCGGATGGTGCGGGGGCGGCCGTCGATGCAGGAGCTGATCCGGCAGCGCAGACGGCAGGGGTTCGTCGGGCGCGGCGCCGAACGGGCCGCCTTCCGGCAGAACTTCGAGCTGTCGCCGGAGGACGAGCGGCACCGGTTCCTGTTCCATGTGCACGGCAACGCGGGAGTCGGAAAGACCTTCCTGGTCCGGGAGTTGGAACAGCTCGCCCGGGAACGCGGCGCGCTGACCGCGTATGTCGACGAGGGCGTGGGCAGCGTGCCCGAGGCGATGGCGGCGGTCAGCGAGCGCTTCGCCCGGCAGGGCCACCGGTTCAAGGACCTCGACCGGCTGCTGGCCACCCACCGGGAGCGCCGGCACGAAGCCGAGGCGGCAGCGCTGGAGACGCCGGAACCCCCGGCGTCCCCGCCGTCGCCCGCGAGTCTGGCCGCCGCCCGCGCGAGCCTGGTCGGACTCGGCCTGCTGCCCGGTGTCGGCGCCTTCGCGGGAGTCCTCGACCCGAACCAACTCGCCCACGGGGCGGACTCGTTGCGGGCCGGGATCGGCGCCCGGCTGCGCAACCAGGAGGACGTGCGGCTGGTCCAGTCACCGGAGCGCGTCCTCACCCCGGTCCTGCTGGACGAGCTGACGTCCGTCGCCGCCGAGGTCCCCTGGCTGGTCCTGCTCTTCGACACCTACGAGCGGACCGCGCCCTTCCTCGACGGATGGCTGCACGAGGTGATGACGACCGACCGCCACGGCGCCCTGCCGGCGAACGTCGTGGTCGTCACCGCCGGACAGCGCCCCTTCGACACCGCCCGCTGGGGCGGCTTCGCCGACTTCGTGGCCGACGTACCGCTCGCGCCCTTCACGGAGGCCGAGGCGCGGGCCCTGCTCGCCGACAAGGGAGTGGTGGCCGAACCGGTGGTCGAGGAGGTGCTGCGCCTCACCGGCGGACTGCCGGTACTGGTGTCCACCCTCGCCGCCGGACGGCCCGCCGGGCCGGACGACGTGGGCGACCCCAGCGCCACGGCCGTGGAGCGCTTCCTGAAGTGGGAACAGGACCCCGTCCGGCGGGCCGCGGCCCTCGCCTGCGCCCTGCCGAGGAGGCTGGACGCCGACGTCTTCAGGGCCGCCGCGCACTGCCCGCAGGACGAGGCGGACGCGCTGTTCGGCTGGCTGCGCGGCCTCCCCTTCGTCAGCGACCGCGGGGACCGCGTCCAGTACCACGACGTCGTACGGGCCCCGATGCTGCGCCTCCAGCGGCTGCGCTCGCCACGAGGGTGGGCACAGCGGCACACCCGGCTCGCGGAGACGTTCGGGCGGTGGCGGGCCGAGACCGAGGCCGAGGACGGCCGGGACACCGGGGAGTTGTGGGCGGACGAGGGCTGGCGCGAGCTGCGGCTCGCGGAGACCTACCACCTGCTGTGCGCGAACGCCCGGACGGCGCTGCCCGCCGCGCTGCGGGACTTCGTGGACGCCTGCGACGGCGGTGACGTCGCCGCCCGGCGCTGGGCACGCGTCCTGACGGAGGCGGGGGAGGACGCGGACGCGGAGCCCGTACGGACGTGGGGGCGGGCCCTGTCGGAGGCGTTCGCCGACGGCGGGGTGGCCGCCGCGCTCGGGGTGCTGCTGGACCGCGGCGGACTGGACGAACGCCGGCAGGCCCTCGCCAGGGTGGTCCGCGGCAGCGCGCTGCGGCACGACGGCGCGTACGAGGAGGCGCTGGCGGAGTACGACCGGGCCATCGCCCTCGATCCCGGACTGGCGCGGGCCTACCGCGGCAGGGCCCTCGGCCGCAACGGTCTGGGCGACTACGAGAACGGCATCACCGACCTGGACCAAGCCGCCGCGCTCGCCCCGGACGACGCCGAGACGATCTCCGTGCGCGGTGAGTACCGCCGCATCCTCGGGCACGACGCCGAGGCGATCGGCGATCTGGACCGGGCGATCGCACTCGACCCCTCGTACCACTTCGCCTGGGCGTCCAGGGGAGCGACCCGGCAGCGGCTCGGACAGCTCGCCGAGGCCCTCGCGGATCTGAACCGCGCACTGGAACTCAAGCCCGACTACCCCTGGGCGCTGGGCCGCCGGGCCCGGGTGTGGCGGGGCCTGGGCGAGCCGGCCCGGCAGCTGGCCGACCTCGACCTGGGCCTGCGCCTGCTGCCCGACTGGGGCTGGGGACTGTGCGAGCGCGGTGACGCGCTCCGCTCGGCGGGCCGGCACGAGGAGGCGCTGGCCGACTACGACCGGGCCATCGGCATCGACGGCGCGTACGCGTCGGCGTACGCGAGCCGAGGGGTCTGCCACCGGGGCCTCGGCCGGTCGGCCGAGGCCCTCGCGGACCTGGACCGGGCCATCGCCCTGGTGCCGGAGTACCCCTGGGCACTGCGTCACCGGGCGGAGCTCCGCCTCGGGCTCGGCGATGCCGCTGCGGCCCTGTCCGACGCCGACCGGGCGAAGGCCCTGCGGCCCGACGAGACGGCCGTGCTGCTGTGCCGTGCCCGCGCCCTGACCGCCCTGCGGCGCCACGACGAGGCCCGCCTCGACCTGGAGCACGCCCTGGGGCCCCGCTCCGGCGACGGGCCGGGCGGACGGGCTCTCGACGACCTGTCCGAAGCGCTCGACGCCCTGCTGCACGCGCCCGGCGCCGACCGGGACCGCCTCGTGCCGCTCGTCGAACGCGTCGCCGCGGCGCGGGCGGCCCGGTCCGCCCCGCGTCCCGGATGACCCGCCGCGCGTGATCCGGGAGAAGCCGACCGAACGGCGTCCATAAGCGATCACTTGGTTCAGTCGGGGCACACTTCCCATACCGTTCCGTGCTCTGAACGGACCGTTCCCTGTCGATTACAGTGCTGAACTGTCGGACGTGCGGACGGTGCCTGGGGAGGTCTCGGTGGGTGCGACAGCCGGTGCCGTCTGGGGCCGTGCCGAACAGCAGGACTTCCGCAGCCGGGTCCGTGGCACCCTGCTGGGCACGGCTGTCGGCGACGCCCTGGGCACTCCGCTCGACGGGCTCACCCTGGAGGAGATCCGTCAGGAGTACGGCGCGGAGGGGCTGAACGACCTCGCCGTCGGGCACGACGGCCGCGGCACCGTCACCCACCTCACCCAGCTCACGCTCTTCACCCTCGACGGCCTCGTCCGCGCCCAGGTGCGCCGCGACACCGGCGCCTGGCATCCACCGACCGACCTGCACCGCGCGTACCGCCGCTGGGCGGCGACCCAGAGCGACTGGGGTCCGGACGAGCGCCGCAAGGACGACGGCTGGCTGGCCCGCGAGGAGTGGCTGTACGCCCGGCGCGACCCCGCCAGGGCCTGTCTGACCGGCTTCGGCGACGAGACCATGGGCACGCTGGACGCCCCCAAGAACCCCGGCGAGCTGGGCCCCGAGGCCGCCGCGCGCTCCGCGCCCTTCGGACTGCTCGTCGGCTGGGAGCCGCAACTGGTGGTGCAGCTCGCCGTCGAGTGCGCCGCGCAGACGCACGGGCACCCCACGGCGTATCTCGCGGCGGGCGCGTACGCCGTCATCGTCCACGCGCTGGCCCGCGGCGAGAGCCTCGACAGCGCCGTGCAGCGGGCGCTCGCGATCCTGGCCGCGCGGCCGGGCCAGCAGCCCGTCAGCGACGCCCTGCAGCACGCGCTGGGGGCCGTACGGCAGGGGATGCCGTCGCCGGCCCGGGTGGAGGATCTGGCGGGTGAGGGCACGGCGGAGCGGCTGCTCGCGGTCGCCGTGTACTGCGCGCTGGTGGGGGAGGACATCCGGCACGGGCTGTGTCTGGCCGTGAACCACGGTGGGCGCTCCGCGGTGGCGGGGGCCCTGACCGGGGGGCTGCTGGGGGCCCTGCACGGCGAGACGGCCCTCCCGCCGGCCTGGCTGGCCGAGCTGGAGGGCCGTCCCACGATGCTCGTCCTCGCGGACGACTTCGCGATGGAGATGACGCAGGGGCCCGCGTTGCACAGCCCCGGGGCGTCGTCCCCCGGGTGGCTCGCCCGCTATCCGCGGGCCTGAGCGCCGTCCCCGGGGCCGAACTGGAACGCCGTCCCCGGGGCCGGTCCTCACGACGCGTGCGCGGGCGCCGGAAGGGCGTGTCCTCAGACGCCCGAGGGGCTGGCCGACGCACCGTCCGCCTGGGCCGGGATCGCCGCCGCGGCCGCCCCGTCCCCGTCGTCGTCCGTGTTGATCTTCTCGATGATCGCGTCCCGCTCCGGTGTGTCCTCGGGCTTGATCAGGCCGATGAGGATGTACAGGACGAGGGAGATGACCATCGGGAGGGAGACCTGGTACTCCAGCTTCACGTCCGTGCGCTGCGAGAAATCCAGGTGGTAGTTGACGAAGAAGAACGCGAGCAGCCCGCACGCCCAGCTGGTGAGGGCCGCCGTCGGCCCGGACTTCCGGAACTGCCGCAGCAGTCCCAGGATGAACGGGATCGCGATCGGACCCATCAGACCGGCCACCCACTTGATGACCACCGTGATGATGTCCTTGAAGGTGGGCGAGTTGACCTGCGTGGCCACCGCCATCGACAGGCCGAGGAACGCGACGGTCGTGACGCGTCCGGCGATCAGCCCGGCCCGGGTGTCCCAGGCCCGCGCGGCCTTGGAGAGGACCGGCACGACGTCCCGGGTGAACACGGCGGCGATGGCGTTGGCGTCCGAGGAGCACATGGCCATCGTGTGCGAGAAGAAGCCGACGACGACCAGGCCCAACAGCCCGTGCGGGAGCAGCTGTTCGGTCATCAGGCCGTAGGCGTCGGAACCGTCCGGCTTCTTCGCCGTGACGAGCAGCGGCGACAGCCACATGGGAATGAAGAGGATCACGGGCCAGACGAACCACAGTCCCGCGGAGAGGAAGGCCGACTTCGTGGCCTGCTTCGCGCTGCCCGTCGCCATGTAGCGCTGGGCCTGGTTCCACATGCCGCCGTTGTACTCGAAGAGCTTGATGAAGAGGTACGCGATGAAGAAGACGGTCAGATAGGGACCCGCGAAGCCGTTCGCGTGACCGTGCAGCTTCGGTGAGTCGAGCGCCTTGGACAGGCCGCCCTGGTCGGAGATCTTGTTCAGCGCGATGATCAGCATCGAGAGCCCGGCCAGCAACTGGATGACGAACTGGCCGAGTTCGGTGAGCGCGTCGGCCCACAATCCGCCGATCGTGCAGTACACGGCCGTGATGCCGCCGGTGATCAGGATGCCCTGGGTGAGTGTGACCCCGGTGAAGACGCTCAGCAGGGTGGCGATGGCCGCCCACTTCGCGCCGACGTCCACGATCTTCAGCAGGATGCCGGACCAGGCGAGTGCCTGCTGGGTCGAGACGTTGTAGCGGTCCTTGAGATATTCGAGCGGTGAGGCCACGTGCAGCCGGGACCGCAGGCGGTTGAGCCGGGGCGCGAAGAGCTTGGCGCCGAGCAGCACGCCGATGGCGATGGGCAGGGCCCAGGTGACGTACGACGTGATGCCGTACGTGTACGCGATGCCGGCGTACCCGGTGAACATCACCGCGCTGTAGCCCGACATGTGGTGCGAGATGCCGGACAGCCACCACGGCATCTTGCCGCCCGCGGTGAAGAAGTCGCTGACGTCGTCCACGCGCTTGTGGGACCAGAAGCCGATCGCGGTCATGACGCCGAAGTACGCGACCAGGACGGCCCAGTCGAGACCGTTCATGTGCCCCCTCCAGGGGTCCGCCTTGTGAACCTGCAGATACCGGACGGCACTTCGCCAGTACGCATGGGTTCCCCCTGCTCGGGCGAAGCCGAACGGGGGAGGGCGGCGCCCCCGTGCGGGAGCGGGGACTTCGGGGATTGAACCGCCGTTCGGAGGGGGCGGTCAAGACCCTTCGCGGTCACAGATATGAACGCAGATCAGAAAGCAGAACGATTTTGCCTCTACTTTACCCCCCGGGCTGTTGTCGTGTCCGTGACGCGGACCACACCATGAGCGGGCACTTCGCCAGCACATCGACAGGACGACCTAGGTGACACGGGCGTACGGGATGCGGGTCCCGTACGGCTGGGAAGGGACGGCGGGACTGGTACGGCTACCGCATGATCTCGCCGGCGTTCACGAGCAGGGACTGCCCGGTGACCGCCCGCGCCCGGTCGGAGGCCAGGAACACCGCGGCGTCCGCGACATCCCCGTCCGTGGCCAGCTCGGGCAGGGCCATCCGTTCGGTGAGCCGCTTCAGGACGTCCGCCTCCGGTACGCCCTCGGTGTACGCGGTGAACTGGACGTACGCCTCCACCGGCGGCCCCCACATCCAGCCCGGCAGCACGGTGTTGACCCGGATCCGGTGCGGACCGAGCTCCCGCGCCATGGAGTACATCGCGCTCGTCAGCGCGCCCTTCGAGGCCGCGTACGCCGCCTGCCGCACCTGTGACGGGGCGGCCACCGACGACTGTGTCCCGATGATGACGACCGAGCCGCCGCACACCTTCAGCGCGGGCAGACAGGCGCGGGTCATCCGCAGGGTGCCCAGCAGGTTCACGTCGATGACCGACTGCCAGGTCGCGAAATCCGCGTCCTGGAGGCCGCCGAAGTAGCTGTCCCAGGCGGCGACATGGACGACGGCGTCGATCCGGCCGAACCGCTCCGTCGCCAGCGCGGCCAGCGCCTCGCACTGCGCCTCGTCCGTGATGTCCGTCGCCCGGTAGGCGGTGTGCGCACCGTCCGGGTCGAGGTCGGCCGCGGACTTGGCCAGGTTGGCCTCCGTGCGCGCCCCCAGCACGGCGTTCCCCCCGTCGCGGACGACCGCCGCCGCGACCTGATGGCCGAGTCCGGCGCCGACCCCCGAAACGACCACGGTCTTGCCCGCGAGCAGTGACATCGCAGTCTCCCCTCCCTCGTGCGGCGCGTCCGCCTCCGGGCCGGGCCGCCCCTTCGGTCCACGTGCCGCGGGGCGCCGCGGCTCTGGCGCTTTGTCTGACGGAGCGTCAGAGTATGGGCGACCGGCGGAGGAAGGAAGGGGAACGACGTGAGTGAGGACACCCGCAGCGAGGTGTACGCGGAACTGGCCGCCCTCGGCCCGTACGGAGTCCGTCCGGGCCACGCGCTGATCACCATGGTCGAGCCGCACCCGGGCCACGAGTACGCCTACAACCGCTGGTACGAGGACGACCACTACTACGCCGGGGCGATGGCCATGCCCTGGATGTACGCGGGCCGCCGCTGGGTCGCCACCCGCGACCTCCAACTCCTGCGCCTGCCGGAGAAGTCGGCGGTCGCCCAGCCCGTCACCGCCGGGTGCTACCTCTCGACGTACTGGGTCACCGAGGGCCGCTACGACGACCACATGAAGTGGACCGTCGGGATCAACAAGCGGCTGAACCGTGACAGCCGGGTGTACCAGGACCGGACGCATGTCTTCACGGCCTTCCAGGACCACGAGGCGACGGTGTACCGGGACGGCGCCTCGGGGCCCCGCGACTTCCACGCCCTCGACCACCCCTACGCCGGGCTGGTCCTGGAGGTGATCGACGCCGAAGGGCCGGAGCAGCGGGCCGAGTTGCTGGAATGGCTGCGCTCCCGCCACCTCCCCGGGCGGCTCGCGCACTCCCCGGCCGCCATGGTCACGGTCTTCCGCCCCACCCCGCTCCCCGGCGACCGCATGACGTACGTGAAACAGGTCGAGGGCGTCGGCACACGGCTGACCCTGCTGTGGTTCCTGGAGACGGATCCGCGGGAGTGCTGGGCCGGGCACTTCGCCGGACGGGAGGCGGAGGTGGCCGAAGGGGGCCTGGGGAAGGTCGAGTTGGTGGCGCCGTTCATTCCCACGGTGCCGGGGACGGACCGGTACGTGGACCGGCTGCGCTGAACCGGGGGAGCTCCCGGGAAAGGGCCGAGCCCCCTCGGCCGGGACGGCGGGCCAGTCGAGAGGGCTCTGTCTGTGGTGCGTATGCGGTTGGTCGGTGCAGTTGTGGGTGTCGGCGAAGATGTCGATGCATCAGGCGAGGTCGAAAGCCCCCCGGCTCACCTCTGCCACGAAGGAGTTCCACGAGTTCGCGGGGAACGCCAGCGTGGGACCCTCGGGGACCTTCGAGTCCCGGACGGCCATCGCCGCGAGAACCGGGGACTTGACCTCGACACAAGCGCCGTTGCCGGTCGAGTACGAGGATTTGGTCCACGTGTCCGTGGCGCCTTGCTGGATTGCCATGATTGCTCCGATAGCCAGTCGTCGAGTTGCTGTCACCGCACCGCGGATTCGCTACGGAACTCGCGGTGCGGTTTACGCCAACGTTGTTGCTTGATGGCGTGATCGACGCTACTCGCCAACATCGGCGGGCGAAGCGACTATTCACTCGACCGGGTGGCATATTCCAGTGGGGTCTTCCGTCCTGGAGTGGCGGGAGTGTAAGGTGCCCCACTTCTCCATCAGGGGTGCGTCCGGAGCACCGGAACACGCCTCAGCGCGCGTACTCCTTGGCGATGTCCGCGATGAGCCGGCGCGACTGCTCCACGTTCAGCGCCTGCGCCCGCAGGTGCTCGTACATCACGCTGTACTTCTGGACGTCGTTCGCCTTCTCCAGGTACAGGTCGCTGGTGACACCCTCGATGTAGACGACGCTGGAGTCGGCCGCGTCGGGGAACTCCAGGATCGCGTACTGGCCGTTGAGGCCCGGGTGCGCGCCCATCTCGAAGGGGATCACCTGCACCGTGACGTGCGGGAACTGGGACTGCTCCACCAGGTGCTCCAGCTGGTCGCGCATGAGGGAGCGGTTCCCGACGACCCGGCGCAGCGCGGACTCGTCGAGGACGGTCCACAGGCGCAGCGGGTTGTCCGGGGCGGAGATACGTTCCTGTCGGCGCAGACGTACCTGGACGCGTTTGTCGATGTCGGCGGGCGCGGTCTCGGGCAGCGCGCCCGCGATCAGTGCCTCGGCGTACGGCCGGGTCTGGAGCAGGCCCGGGACGACCTGGGGGTCGTACACGCGCAGGCTCGCCGCGTCGGTCTCGAGGCCGATGTAGACGCTGTACGGAATGTCGCCGAAGGAGTGCCACCAGCCCTGCTGGCGCGAGTCCTTGGCCATCTGCATCAGCGAGTCGACGATCCGGTGGTCCTCGACCTCGTAGACCCCGCACAGGTCGCGGACGTCGCGCTGACTGATGCTGCGCCGCCCGTTCTCCAGCCGGCTGATCTTCGACTGCGAGACCAGCAGACGCTCGGCGACCTCTTCGGCCGTCATGCCCTTGAGCTCGCGGAGCCGGCGCAGCTCCTGGCCGAGCCGGCGCCGCCGGACGGTGGGATTGACACTTGACGCCACGGGACGTGCACCTCCGGCTGCGGGCCTCTACTTTGCGTATCTGCTGTTGAGCAGATTGCCACCAAGGTGCTTTCTACCGCTGGGAAACAGCGGATATGCGCTGGGTACGGGCCAGTTCGGGGATGCGGCGCGTACCGGGGCGCCTCTCGGACACCCGTGCGTCCCGTCGGCGCATACCGCGCGCATATGCGCTCCACCCCTGAATGCGGCCGCGCGGGGCGGCGGAGCCGTGTCGTCGTCCGGACGTACGGCCCACCGCCCCGCGCGAGCCAGCGGCTCCCGAACCGGATCCTGGGGACTGCGGTGCGGCGCTGGGTGATGCTGGGGTGGTGCCGGCGGTGCTGGGTACTGCGTGTGGTGCGTCTCCTGCGTGCGCCGTGTGAACGCGGTGCGACTGGTGCGTACGACGGTGCCCGCCGGTGCGTGCCGAGGGACTGCGGCTCAGTGGACCACGGCGCGCGCCATGGAACCGTGGCGCGGTTGCATCGGAACCCCACGGGCGGGTTCCGGTGCGGACCTGACTCCGGCGGTGGCCGGACGGCCTGCCGGTGCCGGGCTGCGGCGCGGCTGTGCGGCCACACCGTTCTGAACGTCCATGACCGCGTGGGCCACGAGGCCGCCCATGGGGTCGTGTCTGATCAGGTCCCGCAGCCGGGAGCGGGACGAGCGTCCCTCATTACCCGGATACAGGTGCTTGCCGAGACCGACCGCATGGGCCAGCGCGGCGAGCGCCGCGGTCCGCGGGTCCGGCGGTACGCCGGTGCGGATCGCGCTGTCCAGCCGGGACCTGATCTCCCGGCTGATCTCCGTGTCCGTCGCTTGGTAGCGAGTCGTCGGAAGCACCCCGCACATCTGGCCGGCCACGGCATGGACCATGCCGCACCTCTCCAGATGCGAGAGGTAGGTCTGGCGAAGTCCCAGTCGGGGCCCGCCAATCCAGTTGACCGCGCGTACGGGTGCTCCGCGTCGGCGAAGCAGTTCCAACGCACAGTCCAGTGTTGGATCTCCAGTCGGCCGTGGTGCCACCACGGCGATACGATCCCCGTCTGGGGCTATCCGTCCGGCCAGCGCCAGCTCTACTAGCTGTGCTCCGGCCAGACCGAGGTCGAGCGACTGCGGCTGTGCGGTGGTACCCGTGGTCGGGTCCAACGCCAGCAGCAGAAGCTCCTCCGGAAGTGTTCTGCGGCTCCTGCCCATCCATGCCTCCCCGCGTGGATGAATGACAGGGTGACCCCTCTCACAATGGTCTGTCGAGAGTGCGTGACCGGTTCGTAGTGGAACCGGCAGGTATGTCGTTCTCGTCTACCGCGGGGGTTAAGCCCGCACACAGGACACTGGTACATGGTTCGGACAGCGATGTCCGGGCAGCGGGTCAAGGGTTTCATGGGTCGTTGGGCGCCCGGTGGGTGGCGCACGGAGGAGGCATCGGTGGCGGGCGAGTCCCCCGACAGGTCGAAGCAGCACGAGTCGTCGGCGTCGTCGGCAGAAGCGACGTCGGGGACCCCCGCCGCGGTTCCGGGGCCGGTCCGGTCCGCCGCGGCCGCGTCGGCGGACCCCCGGCTGGCGGTGGCCCGCGAACGGGCCGCCACCGTGCGGGTGGATCAGGCCACGGCGGTGTTCTCGACGCGGGCCCTGGCGGAAGGTTCCGCCGGAACCGGGGAGAGGGCCTCCGGCGGGTCCGAGGAGGAGAGTTCCGGCGGGTCCGGCGAGCAGGGATCCGGCGAGCGGGGATCCGGCGAGCGGGGATCCGGCGGCGACGCCCGGCTGCGGGCCGCGGTGGCCGCGTGGGTGTCGGGCGCGGACGAGGAGGAGCCCAAGGTTCCGCAGGAGGCCGGTAGCGGCGCCGCGGGCGCCGAGGAGGCGGAGGAGTCCACCTCGGCCGCGAAGGGCGCGGAGACGGCTGCGGAGGACTCGGGGACGGCCGCTGAGGACGCGGAGGCGGGGGCCGGAGCCGAGGAGCGCGCCGACGCGGAGGCCGGGAACGCCGGGGATGCCGGGGATGCCGGGAACGCGGCTGACGGAGCGTCGGCTGAGGAGTCCGCGGGCGACAACGATGCCGAGGGCGAGGACGAGGGCGAGGGCGAGGGCGAGGGCGGCGCCGGGGCCGGCGACGACGGTGCGGCCGAGGCCGATCGTGCGGTGACGGACGGAGCCGAGGCGGACACGGATGTGGACGCCGACGCCGACGCCGATCCGAAGGCCGATCCGAAGAGGGACGCCGAGCCCTTGGCCGCCGACGAGGTGAAGGCCGCGGCCGGGACGAAGGCCGCCGATGCCGAAGCCGATGCCGAAGCGGAAACCGACTCCGGGTCCGGCGAGGACCCCGGTTCCGGTGACGACTCCGTTCCCGATGGTGACCCGGTCGAGGACGGCGAGCCCGGCTCCGAGTCGGACCTGAAGCCGGGCCCGAAGGATTCCCCGAAGGGCTCGCCCGAGGACTCGCGGGACGACTCCGAGGACCCGAAGGACTCCAGGGGATCGGCGATGGCGACCCCGTCGGGTTCCGCGCCCTCGGAGCCCCCCGTCGACCAGCCCACCGCCGTCTTCAAGACGCCGCGGCGACCGGCCGTGGACCAGCCCACCACCATGCTCAAGCTGGGCGACGCGCGGCCGGGCGCGAAGCCGGACGCGAAGACGGACGCGAAGCCGGCCACGGACAAGCCCGCCTCCGAGCCCGCCGCCAGATCCACCGGGACGCCGACGGACAAGCCCGGCTCGAAGCCGGGATCGAAGCCCGGGACGAAGACCGGAGCGAAGCCCGAGGGCGAGCCGAAGTCGAAGCCGAAGGCCGAGGCCGAGGCCGAACGCACCAGCAAATTCGTCGCCCTCAGGACCCTGGACGAACCGGCACCGGCGAAGCCGCGGGTGACCCCCGCCGACGCCACCACCGCGATGCCCCAGGTCGGCCCCGAGCGCACCACCCAGCAGCCGCTTCCGCCGAAGCCGCCGCTGGACCTGCTCGCCGAGCTGACGAACACCCCGCCGCCCCCGCAGACCCCGGTGCGCACGCTGGTGCGCCGCGTCAAGATCTGGACCCCGCTGGTCCTGCTGCTCGTGGTGATCTTCGCGATCGCGCAGGCCGTACGCCCCCTGCCGAGCGCGGCTCTCGGGCTCACCGCCGACGCCACGTACACCTTCGAGGGCGGCGCCCTCGACCTGCCCTGGCCGGGCCGGGGACAGTCGGCCATAGAGGTCGAGGGCGTCGGCAGCCTCGGCACGGACGGCAAGCAGACACCCGCCCCCATCGCGAGCGTCGCCAAGATCATGACGGCGTACGTGATCCTCCAGGAGCACCCCCTGAAGGGGAACGAGGGAGGCGAGAAGATCACCGTCGACCAGCAGGCCGAGGACGAGTCGAAGCTGCCGGACGAGTCGACCGCCGCCATGTCGAAGGGGCAGAAGTTCACGGAGCGCGAGATGCTCCAGATGCTGATGATCCCGTCCGGCAACAACGCGGCGCGGCTGCTCGCCCGTTGGGACTCCGACAGCAAGACCTTCGTCGCCAAGATGAACGCCGCCGCCAAGAAGCTCGGCATGACGAACTCGACGTACACGGACCCGAGCGGTCTGCAGAAGACGACGGTGAGCACCGCGACCGACCAGCTCAAGCTGGCCAAGCAGGTCATGCAGAACGACGTGTTCCGCGGCATCGTCGGGATGGCCAGCGCCCAGATCCCCGGCCTCGACAGCAAGATCTACAACAACAACGACCTGCTGGTGAAGCAGGTCGGTGTGATCGGCCTGAAGACCGGCTCGTCGACCCCCGCCGGCGGCAACCTGGTGTGGGCCGCCACCAAGACGGTGAACGGCAAGCAGCAGACGATCTACGGCGCGGTCCTCGGCCAGAACGCCGGGACCGGCAAGGTCTGGGACAGTCTCCAGCTCGCCCTCACCAACAGCCAGAAGCTGATCGACAAGGTCCAGCGGAGCCTGATTTCCGCCACGGTGGTGAAGAAGGGCGACGTCGTCGGGTACGTGGACGACCAGCTCGGCGGCCGGACCCCGGTCGTCGCCACCAAGAACATGACGGCGGTCGGCTGGCCCGGTCTGAAGACGAAGCTGTCGATCGGCGACGACGGCCAGGCGGTCCCGCACACGGGCAAGGCGGGCAAGACCGTCGGTGTGCTGACGGTCGGCGACGGTTCCCGTCACGCCGTCAAGATCCCCGTCGCGCTCCAGAAGGACCTCGCCGAGCCGGGCTTCGGCGCCAAGCTGACCCGCGTGAGCTGAGCGGATGTTCCTGGGGGGCGCGTTCACGGTGGCGCGTCCCCGTGCGCCGCGAGCGTGCCCCGGAACACCACCTGAACGCGCGGTGAGCGCAGCGCGAACGTGCCGCACCCCGTCGGGGGCGCCCCACCCGGGCGCTCCCCGGCGGGGTGCGTGCTAGCGTCGCGAGATCGGGGCAGGTCGGTCGCGGGCCGCGGGTCCCGGGGCGAGCGCGAGGAAACGGGACACAGGAGTGCCTTGTAGTGGCGACAGCGGAGCCGACACACGCCGACGACGCCGATCCGGGCCCCGGAGCGGGTTCGCGAATACGGCTACCCGCACGTCCCGCCGACGCCGACGGACCGAACGGCGCCGACGGACCGAACGGCGCTGACGGACCGAACGACGGTGACGGACCGAACGGCGCCGACGAGGAGCCCGGGGCCCGTGCCGCCCGCCTGAAGCGCTTCCTGGACCGGCACCCGGTCGCAGTCGTCACCGCGCTGGCCGGGCTGCTCCACGTCGCGTGGTTCTTCTCGTTCGCGAACAGCGGCGGGGATCTCGCGGCGCAGGACGCCTGGGCGGAGTTCGTCGGACGGCACCCGGACTCCGCGTACAACCTCGCCTGGTACGGCGGTATGCACCCGGTGTCGTACAGCGTGGTGTCGCCGTATCTGATGTCCGTGCTCGGCGTCCGGACCACGATGATGATCGCGGGGACGCTCTCCGCCGGACTGCTGACGATGATCCTGATCCGCAGCCGTGCGGTGCGCAAGCCGCTGTGGCCCGCGCTCGCGGGGGTCTTCGCGCTGCTGTGCAACGCGGCGTCGGGCCGCGTCACGTACGGCCTGGGCATGGTGTTCGCGCTCGCCGCGGCAGCCGTCGTCTTCTGCTGGCCCTACCGCTGGCGCCACAAACGCTGGGCGAAGGCCCTGTGCGCGGCGCCCCTCGCCGCGCTCGCCACCGCCGCGTCGCCGGTGGCCGGGCTGTTCGTCGGCCTGGTCGCGGCGGCCCTCTTCCTCCAGAAGCGGCGCCCGGGGGCGTACGCGCTCGGGATCGCGCCGACACTCGTCGTGGCCGCCTCGGCCTGGCTGTTCCCGTTCTCCGGGACCCAGCCGATGTCCCTGGGCTCGGCCTCGCTGCCGCTGATCTACTCCGTGCTGGTCTTCGCGCTCGTGCCCAAGGAGTGGAAGACGGTACGGATCACGTCGGCGGTGTACGGCCTCGGTGTCCTCCTCGTCTGGCTGATCAGCTCGCAGATCGGCTCCAACATCACGCGGCTGGCGATGCTGTTCGCCGGGGTGGCGCTGCTGGCGGCCCTTCCCTTCACCGTGCCGAAGACGCGCAAGTGGTACGTGACCCTCATCGCCTTCGTCGGATTCACCGGGTGGATCGGTTTCAAGTCCGTCGACGACATCGTGCACACGACACCGGCGGCGTCCTGGGCGCGGGAGCTCGCCCCGCTCGTGAACCAGCTCCAGGTCGTCGGTGCCGAGAAGGGCCGCGTCGAGGTCGTCCCGGCCCGCTCCCACCGCGAGGCGTCCGCGCTCGCGCCGTACGTGAACCTCGCCCGCGGCTGGAACCGGCAGGCCGACATGGAGAGGAACCCGCTCTTCTACGACGACACGCTCAACTCGGCGAATTACCACGAGTGGCTCCAGCGCTGGGCCGTCCACTACGTGGTGCTGCCCAAGGGGGAGCCGGACGGCAACGGCGGTGAACGCGAACGTCAGCTGGTCCAGCGCGGCATGCCCTATCTCCGGCAGATCTGGGGCGACGCGAACTGGCAGCTCTTCGCGGTGACCGATCCGACGCCGCTCGCCGACCCGCCGGCCGTCGTCGACCGTGCGGAGCAGGGCGAGCTGACCATCGAGGTGAAGAAGGCCGGCCGCGTTCTCATCCGCGTTCCGTACTCGCCGTGGCTGGGCCTCGTCGACGCCGAGGGCAAGAGTGTGAAGCCGCCGCAGGAGACGGAGAAGTCCAAGCACCGGGCCGAGGGCGCCCCGAAGACGTACGACAACCTCAACGGCTGCCTGATGGAGACCCAGGAGAACGCCTCCGGCGACAAGTGGACGGAACTCCTGGCGCCGGGCCCTGGCACGTATCGCCTGGCGGCGCCCTATCAGCTCCCCAGGGGCACCCCGTGCCCGGAGGAACTCCGCTGACCCGTGGGTGATCCCTGGGGGGCTGCCGCCCCCGGGGATGGGTCGGGTAGGGGCGGCAGGGGCGAGAATCCCGCCCCCGGAGGGTCACGTCACCGGAAACGCCACATCACACACCGCGTCCTCCGGCCCCGCCGCATCCCAGTCCCCGAAGTACACCTCCCGACAGGGCCCGTCGACCGAGAGCCCCCGCTCCCGAACCCACGCCTCCACCGCCTCGAACGCCGCAACGATCTGCGGATGAGCCACCTGCGCCTTGGCGATCCGCGCGTACGCCAACCGCCGCGCCGGCTCAACCCGCACCCCCACCCCGGAACCACGCCCCCACCGCTCGGCCCAGCCCCGCGCAGCGTCCCCGTCGGCGACGGGGACGCACGACTCGGCAGGCCCGTCGCTCTCCATGCTGACCTCGGCGTAGTAGACGACGAAGGGCGCCCCGGTCGTCCCCCCGCACTCCCGGGCCCCCTCCTCCAGCCGCCCGAGCGAGGCGGGGATCCACACCGGCAGTTCATCCGCGAGCGTGTGCCGTGTCTCCGTCAGCACCACGCGCTCCGGCACGTCCACCGTCTCGACCACGAACTTCCCGTACATCTCGGAGCTCCTTCCCGACAGCCGTCCACGGAGGTAGTCGGCCAGCGTCCGCTGCGACGCGAACCGCGACTCGGCCTCCGCCCAGTACGCGGCGAGCCGAGCGGCACCGGCGGTCCCGTCGGCCTCCACCACCTCCGCGATCCGCGCGAGCGGCATGTCGAGGCGGCGCAGGAGCGCGACCGTGCGGGCGCGTTCGACCTGGTCGGCGCGGTAGTAGCGGTAGCCGCTGAGCTCGTCGACGTAGGCCGGAGCGAGCAGTCCGAGCCGGTCGTACAGCCGAAGTGCCTTCGGCGAGAGCCGCGCGCGGGCGGCGAAGGCGCCGATCGTGAGCAGTTCCTGATGCACGAGCCCATCCTCCGTCACCGGGCGGGGTCCGCCCGGTGACGAGGAACACTGGTCCCTGCCCCAGGGGCAAGGTCAAACCCCGCGGAACCGGAACCGGAACCGGAACCGGGACCGGAATCGGAATCGAAACCGGCACGGCAAGGGATCCGGCCCCGGCAACGGATCCGGCCCCGGCAGCGGATCCGGCACCTGCCCCGGAATCGAAACCCGAGCGGCGCCGCGAACTACGCGAGCGACTTCTCCACCGCCGCCACGACCTCCACCGACTCCGGCTCCACCTGCGGCGAGAACCGCGCCACCACATCCCCGCCCGGCCCGATCAGGAACTTCTCGAAGTTCCAGCGGATGTCACCGGTGTGGCCCTCGCCGTCGGCGGTGTCCACCAGCCGCTGGTACAGCTCGTGCCGCGCGTCCCCGTTCACCTCGACCTTCTCGGTCATCGGGAAGGTCACCCCGTACGTCGCGGAGCAGAACTCGGCGATCTCCTCGGAGGTACCGGGCTCCTGCCCCATGAACTGGTTGCAGGGCACACCGAGCACGGTGAAGCCCTGGGCGGCGTACCGCTCCTGCAGCCGCTCGAGGCCCGCGTACTGCGGGGTCAGCCCGCACTTGGAGGCCACGTTCACGATGAGCACGGTCTTGCCGCGGTACTGCCCGAGATCCGCGGAGCCGCCCTGCAGGGAATCGATCCGGACGTCGAACACAGAGTTGTCAGTAGTCATGAACGGATGCTAACTCCGCCCCCTACGGTCACCGGACTCAGCCGCCCTGAGCCTTCACGAGCACCTCGCCGGCGGCCGTACGGGAGTACAGCACCGACCGCCCGGCCCGCCGCCGCTGGATCAGCCGGGCGTCCAGCAGCACCCGCAGATGCCGGCCGACCGAGCCCAGCCCCTGCCCGGTCAGCGCCACCAGCTGGGTCGTGCTCAGCGGCGAACCGAGGAGGACGAGGACACCGGCGCGGGCGGGACCGAGCAGCGCGCCCAGGCTCGCCGGCACGACCTCGGGTCCGGCGTGGGCGAGCGCCCCGACGCACGGGTAGACCACCGCGTACCGGTGCGGCTCCTCCCACGACACCCAGCCGTGCCTCTGTGGTGTGACCGGTACGAAGTACAGCTCGGCACCCGAGATCTCGCGCGGCGGATACTCATGGTGGTTGACCTGCAGCCGGTTGTCGCCGAGCCAGCGCATTCCGGGCCGCAGCGCGTCCAGGGCGGTCGCCCAGCCACCCTGGCTGAGCTGTGCGCTCCGGGCGACGACGTCGGCTTCCAGGACGCGCCGACGCCGCGCCCAGTAGGGGCGTACGGTCTCGGTCCAGACGTCGGTGAGGAGATCGGCGGCACGCTCCGGCAGGTCGTCGCGGTGCAGGGCGGCGGGGAGCGGTCCGCGCAGAGCGACGGCGAGGTGGGCGCGGGCGTCCGCGGCCGGCACCTCCCTGACCCGTGCGACCTCCTCCTCGAAGCCGGCCTCGCCCCGTGGCGTGGGTGTCAGGAAGTCCGCGATCCACTCCCGGCCGAGCCCGGACCGGATGAGCAGCGCGGTGACCGGATCCTCGGCCAGCCGACGGCGGTACGCGGGCAGATGGGCGTCGAGCCAGGCACGTTCGCCGGGGTGCGCGGCCGTGCCCGACTGCAGCACCTTCAGGCTGGCGAAGGTCTCGGCGAGCGGCGAGAGCACGAAGCGGCTGCCGGCGAGGGTGTCGGCATTGACCTGCCACCACCCCATGTCCGCACCCTGTCCCTTCCGCCGCACCCGCCCCGGCGTCTGCTCCGGCCCAGGGCCTTCCTGCCCCGGAAACGTCTCTGCCCCCGGGCCTTTACTGCCCCGGGACGTCTCTGTCCCCGGGCCTTCCGGCCCCGGACGTCCCTGTCCCCGGGCCTGTTCCCGCCCCGGACGTGTCCCTCCGGGCCTGCTCCTGCCCACGTGGCCGCCCCCGCACCCCTCCGGCCCGGCATTCCCGCTGGTCCCCGGCCGTCTCGGCGGCCGTCCGACCGTGGCCCTCCTCGCCGTACCGCCCCGCACCCCTCTTGCTTTCGCCACCCCGCGAAACAATACCGACAGCCTCGTACACCGCCCGAGACTGCGCGCATGCGCAGCTACTCCGACCTCTTCCGCACCCCGGAGTTCACCCCCCTCTTCCTGACGTCCGCGCTCCAGGGAGCGGCCTCGACGGTGGGCGGCCTGGCCCTGGGCACACTGGTCTACCGGGCGACGGACTCGCCCCTGCTCTCCGCACTGAGCATGTTCGGACCGTCCCTGGCCCAGGTGCTCGGCGCGACCACGCTCCTGTCCGCGGCGGACCGGCTGCCGCCGCGCGCGATGACGACGGGCATCGCCCTCGCCTTCGCGCTCGGCACGGCGGCGGTGGCGCTGCCGGGCCTCCCGGTGGCCGCGATCTTCGGCATCCTCTTCGCGCTCGGCCTGATCGCCTCCCTGGGCGGCGGAGTCCGCTGGGGCCTGCTGAACGAGATCCTCCCCAGGGACGGCTATCTGCTGGGCCGCTCCGTCTTCAACATGATGAGCGGGATCACCCAGGTCACGGGGTACGCGGCAGGTGGCGTCCTGGTGGCCGCCGTGTCCCCCCGCGTCGGACTCCTGACGGCGGCGGCGCTGTACCTGGCGGCGGCGGCCGGCACCCGCCTCGGTCTGACGCGCCGCGCGCCCCGTGCCTCCGGCCGCCCGTCGGTCGCCCGGACCTGGCGCACGAACGCCCTCCTGTGGTCGTACGGTCCCCGCCGCACCGTCTTTCTGCTGCTCTGGATCCCCAACGGCCTGATCGTCGGCTGCGAATCCCTCTTCGTCCCGTACGAGCCCGAGCACTCGGGTGTCCTCTTCGCCGCCGCGGCCTTCGGCATGCTGCTGGGCGACGTGACCACCGGCCGTCTCCTCGCACCGCGCGTCCGGGCACGGCTGGGCGTCCCGTTCCTCCTGCTCCTGGCCACGCCGTACCTCCTCTTCGCCCTCCACCCGGGCATCGCGGTCTCCGCGGCCTGCGCGGCCGTCGCCTCCGTCGGCTTCGGGTCGAGCCTGATCCAGCAGGAACGGCTGATGGCGCTGACACCCGAGGAACTCGGCGGCCACGCCCTCGGGCTGCACTCCTCCGGGATGCTGACCCTGCAGGGCGCGAGCGCGGCCCTGGCGGGCTCGGTCGCCCAACTGACCTCGCCCGGCACGGCGATGACGGTGATGGCGACGGCGTCGATCGCCGTGACGGCGGCGGTCACGCTGTCGGGGTCGGGGTCGGGGTCGGGGTCGGGTGCGGGGCCGGGTTCGGAGTCGGCCGGCCGGGGGAGCGTCGCCGGAACCGGGCCGGCGCCGACGGCGCACCAGGCGAAGCCCCTCCCGTAGGAGCGCGCACCAGGACCAGCCCCGTACTCCGCGCCCCGCCTCCCCCTGGGCGGACCCGCCGGGAGTTCATAGAGTTCGCGGTGACGCGGATACGGATCCGCCGGGGAGGGGAACGTGCCATGGGCGGCAGACCGGATCAGGAGCGGGCGGGCCGGGGGCCGGTCGACCCCGAGCAGATGATCGCGGAGGCGCGCAAGGCGTTCTTCGTGATGTTCGGGTTCCTGGTGGTCGTCTGGCTGGTGCAGTTGGCCAACTCGGCCGACCACTACGCCCTTTCACGGGACCACGGGGTTGTCCCCGGTGACCTCGCGACGTTGCCCGACATCCTCAGCGCGCCCTTCCTGCACTGGAGTTGGGCACACATCGAGAGCAACTCCGGGCCCCTGTTCGTGTTCGGATTCCTCGCGGCGTACCGAGGTGTCGTCCGCTTCCTCGGGCTGAGTCTGCTCGTGGCGGTGACCAGCGGACTCATGGTGTGGTTCTTCGAACGGGGCGGCGTCGACACGGTGGGCGCCAGCGGCCTGATCTTCGGGTACTTCGGCTACGTCGTGGTCCGCGGGATCTTCGACCGGCACCTGATCGACACGCTGATCGGCATCGTCATGGCGGCCTCCTTCGCCTATCTGCTCACCGTTGCCGTACCCGGGACACCCGGGGTGAGCTGGCTCGGTCACCTCGGGGGTCTGATCGGCGGTCTGCTCGGAGCCTGGCTCTTCCGGGACCGGCGCCCACGGTCCGGCCCGCCCGCCCGCTCCGGCGGCGCCACCGGGGGAACCTCCCGCCGCGCCGCGCAGACGGCCGCGGACAATCCCCGCGCGGACCTGCACAAGGAACTCGGCGACCTCGGCCTCCTCTAGCCCGGATCGGCCACCGCCGCACTCGCCGGGACAGGCGCCTCCGGCTCTGAGGACCGCATCACCGTGACGGATGAGGCTTTCCCGGCCGACGCGGGAAGCGTGACACCGCCCGCACCGTGACCCGACCCCGTGTACAGCGTTTCCGACCCCAAAGGGATCGGAGAGCGAACCGGATCGGGCCCGGTGGCGTCACCGCACCGGGACTCGTCCGGATGGCGCAACGGAGACCGACTCACCCGTCCGGCCGACCTGAGGTGCCGTCGGCTGCCGCGCCCGGAAGCCTAGGATCCGCCACTAGAGAGAGACGTCGCCTACCCCTGTCTGGCATCGGCGAGCCCACGTCTGACCGGAGGAGACGGGATGCTGCACCGCGCCGGCAGGACCTCCTGGAAGCGCTTCGCCCGCGTTCTCGTCCCGGGTGTCGTGGCCGCCGCGGCCCTCGGTGTCGGCATGGCCCAAGGAGCACTGGCCGCGTCGTTCCTCATCTCGGGCCAGAAGTTCCAGGTGGCCCTGGACACTCTGGACGCGCATGGTCTGAGCATCTACGGCACGGTGGACGTGACCAGGGAGGGCACCCTCGTGCCGGTCGTGGTCACCGGTGCCCGCCGTGCGGAGATCAGTGGGCTGTGCCAGTCCGTGGTGGTCCCGATCCCGGTCCTGGGCACGTACACCCTGAGGATCACCGGCGGCCAACGCAGCCGGATCGAGGCGAGGGACCTGTTCCTCGACGCGACATCCGTGTCGAGCGCACAGGCGAATTTCAACGACCTCGACATCGGTGTGGCGGCGGGAGCGGTCAGCAAGGGCCCGATCAGCCGGGGAGACCGGAACTCCCGGTTCTTCGATCCCAACGGCTTTGCCCAGCAGGCGGATTCGGCCCTTCTGAGGGACGTGCGCTTCACCACCGTCGCGGTCTCGGCCGCCACGTTCAACGTTCCGGGCCTCGACGTGCGACTCAGGCAGGGCCACCACGAGTGCTTCTGATCCAGCGGCACGCAACCCGCACCCTGCACGCCCGACCGCCACGTACTCCCGACCGCCGGACATCACGGAGAGCTCACGTGTCCTTCCCACGCAGCGGCAGACGCGAGAACGTGCGCGTCGCCGCCACCGACGCCCGACGAAAATTCAGGACCTGGCGCGGCGAACGCCCCTTCTGGGCCGGGCTGTTCACCTTCGCAGCGGGCTTGCCCATCATCTACTTTCCGTACGCGCACCTGAACTTCGGCGCCATCCCCCTGGCGCTGTCGACCTCGGCCGGCGCGGGGTCGCTGATCATCGGCGTTCTCCTGGTGACCCTCGCCATCTCCCTCTGGTTCCAGCAGCAAGTGCGCGTATTCGCGGGGATCACGGTCATTCTGCTTGCCCTCATCTCGTTTCCCGTCGCCAATTTCGGGGGCCTTCTCATCGGGTTGGTCTGCGGTCTGATCGGCGGATCCCTGGCCTGTTCCTGGATTCCTCCGACGGGCGCCGCCGAGTCGCGGCCCGCGGCGAACAGTGCGTCGACCCCCGTCCCCGTGGGCGAGGACCAGGGTGGCAAGTGACGCCCTGACCGGCTGTGCGTCCGCCCTGTCCGGCCGTGCGTCCGCGCTGTCCGGCTGCGCGGTGAGCGGGCCGGAGCCCGACCCCTGCCGTCCGGACGGTGCGGCGAAGAGCCACCCGACCGGCCAACTGCTGCGGCCCCTCGCCTGCGCGCTGGCAGTGGCCGCCCTGTCCCTGGTCCTGCAACTCGCCACACTAGCGGCCTCGAAGGCCTTGCTCGCCCCTGGCGGCATCGGCACGTCCGGGTCGCCGGCAGGCGCCGGCACGCCGGCCGCCCGACCACCGGACCATCCGGCGAACGTCCCCTGGGTGCTGCGTGCCGACAGGCTCGTGCTCCACGGGAGTGCCTTCCGCGGCGTGGTCATCGTCAGGACCGCGGCCGGGACCGAGCGGCTGCTGAAGTTCACCGCACGGTCGCTGGACTTCGGCGACCTCGACCTGACGGCGGGCCGCGGCCGCGCGGCGATGCGCCTGCGGGCCAAGCCCGCGACCACCTCCACGTTCAAGGGCAGGGACGTGGTGACCCTGTACACCCGGAAGCTGTACGGGACGCTCGTCGGACTGGGCGGCGCTCCGCTCCCGGCGGACCGCAGCGTCACCGTCACCCCCGACGCGCTGCCCCCGTGGCTCTCCCACCCCGCCGTGCCCACCCGCACCATCACCTTCGAGAACGTGACCGTCTCACAGGTCGCCCGGCTCAGCGGCGACATGTCCATCGCCGGACCGGCCCTCAGCGTCGCGACCGGGTGACAGCGAGCTCCCGCACGGCCGACAACGGTGCCTGACGGGCCCCTCCATGCCCGCCGGCTCGACCGGCGAAGCCGTGTGACACCTGCCCGGTGGCCCAGTATGTCGCCGTGCTACGTTGCGCCCCTTGATCGTGAAGGTTATGTGGGGGCCTTTCGTGAAGCTGGCGCGATTCTCACCGCCGACCGCCGCAGCGCTGCTCCTGGGACTGACGACTGTCATCGGTCCCGGCGCGGTCGACTCGTACGCGGCGTCGGGCGTCCCGTTGCCGATCGCGCACTTCGCGCACATGGTCGTGGACGCTCCGCACGGACACCTGTTCATCAGCGGCGGCGCCGGCACCGACGGCATTCTCGTCACCGACCTCGACGGCGGGAACCCGACGACGATCGGTGGCGAGCCGGGTGCCACCGGCCTCGCCCTCTCCGTCGACGGCTCGGAGCTGTACGCCGCTCTCCCGGACCAGGACGCGATCGCGGCGATCAGTACGGAGAACCTGACCGAGTCGGCTCGTCACGGCACGGGCGCGGGCACGCATCCCGACTCGCTGGCCGTCGCCGGGGGCACTCTCTGGTTCGGGTACGGAACGGCAGGCGCAGGCGCCGGCGCCGGTGGCATCGGGTCCGTCGACGGGTCCGGTGCGGTCACCTTGCGTCAGGACTCCGGCACTTGGACAGCCCCGCCGATGCTGGCGACGACCCCGACGCCCTCCGGCGTACTCGCGGCCGCCGTGCAGACGGGCGACACCTCCGCCTTCGTCACGTACCGGGCCGAGGCCGGTGCGCTGACCCGGCAGGCCGCGAAGGCGCTCCCCGTCCCCGGCCTGAGCGACTTCGCGGTCACGGCGGACGGGCAGCACCTGGCGGTCTCGTCCTCGGCCCGCCCGAGCGACGCCCGCTACCGCACCTCGGACCTGACGGCGGACGGACGGTTCGCCATGCCGCTGGCCGCCAAGGCTGTCGCCGTGGCCCCGGACGGCACCGTCGCCGGCTGCGGCTGCACCTACGCGTTCGCGGCTTTTCCGGAAACGGGCGAGAGCTACTACAACGAGTACGCGTACGACTCTCCGCTGAGCCTGGCCGCGCATGGCCTCGCCTGGGCACCGGACGGGAGCCGTCTCTACGCCGTCGAAGCGGACGCCTCCGGGGGAGCACCGACGCTCCGGACGGCTCGTGACCCGGAAACCGCGTGGGTCCGTTCGACGGACGTTCGACCACTGCTCCGCTCGCCCCCGGCGAGGCCTACTCGTTCCGGGCGGGCTTCGACTCGCCCCTCGGCCTCGGTGCCGGGGAATCCATGATTCCGGGCACCGTACGGATCACGCGCTACGACGCCGCCGATCCGCACGGCGTGCTCGTCCCGGACCCGACAGCCACCCCGGCACGGGCGCCGGCCGACTTCTTCGGTTCCTATCACGTCTCCGGCACCGCCCCCCTCACCGGCCCGCTGAGCTTCCGCGTCGACTACTCCGGAAGCGGCCACTACGGCCCGGCCGGCCAGACCTTCGACGTCCCCGTCGCCAAGTACGCGCCCACGCTGGCGCTCACCGCTCCGTCCACCGCCGGCCGGGCCGCGCCGACGACCGTCACCGGGCGTCTGACCTGGCCGCACGCGCAGGTGAGGACCGGTGCGGTGCACGTCGTCAGGACCGACCCGGCGCACCCCTCCGGCTCCTCGCCGGCCACCGTGCCGGTCGCCGCCGACGGCAGCTTCACCTTCCACGACACCCCGCAGGTCGGCGGCGTGAACACCTACGCCTTCACCTACGACGGTGGCACGTCCTACCTCCCGGTCACGGCGTCGGCGAAGGTGCAGGTGTCCCGGGCCACTCCGAGCCTGAGCGTGACGACCGACGCGAAGGCGTACCACTCCGGCGCGACCGTCAAGGTCACCGCGCACCTGGGGACCACGTACAACTCCCGTGTCATGACGCTGTACACCCAGCCCGCGGGCAAGCCGCGGACGCAGCTCGGGAGCGGCAAGGCCGACGCGCACGGGAACCTCGTCGCGAACTACAAGGTCACTCGCAACACCGTCTTCAGCGCGGCCTTCGCGGGGGACTACCGCTACGCGCCGCGTACGGTGACCACCAGTGCGGCCCTCACGCCGACGGTCCGGACGGCGATGCAGTGGCCGCAGGCGACCACCCGAGTCGGATCCACCACCTACCAGGTCTTCTACAAGTCCGAAGCCACCATGGGCTTCAACGTCCAGGTCACTCCGCGTCAGTCCGGCGGCTGCACCACGGTGTACCTCGAGCACTACTCCTCGGGGGCCTGGCATCAGGTCACCTCGCGGTCCTGCGTGCCCTTGTACTCCGACGGCTGGTACGGCTACGGCCGCGATCTGAAGCTCTTCACGAGCAACGACCACTACCGCGTCCGCAGCCACTACACGCCACCGGCCAAGGACGCACAGACCGCCGGCGTGTGGAGCCCGTGGACCTACCTCACGGTCCGCCCCGGCAGGCCCTCGTGAGACCGAAGCCGTCGGGACCGTCCTCCACCACCGGCATCTGAACCGGAACGAGCCAGGCAGCGCCGACCGTGCCGAGCCCGCATGTTTTCGGCCAACCCTTCCGCTGGGCGCCGGAGGGGCATCCACTCCTGATTGCCGTGGACCGCCTCAACTGTTGTCCTTGTTTGTTCTGAATTGACCATGAAGCAAAAGTTCATTATTTGACCATTTTGGTCACGCCTCGCCCCGTGGGTGATCGTTTTCGGTCGCACGGTTGTTACTGGCGAGAAACATCGGCTCTCGATGTGGAAGTATTCAAGCCAACGAGGGCACGGCGTGCTGACCACATGCCGAAAGTGTCCTCGTGGTCAACAGGGGGAAATTTGGGCAGCACTTCCGTGCTGTCGGCATTCCATCCCTCTTCTGTCCCTCGGATAAATCTGCCCGAAATTCGGCAGGTACAAGGAGAGAAGATGAAAAAGCTGTTCGCCGTCGCGGGTATCGCCACGGCCGGTGTCGCGGCCGTGCTGAGCATGCAGGGAACCGCGCAGGCCGCCGCGCCGCAGGTGCACGCCGCTCCGGCGGCCGTCCAGCCGGGCGCCGCGAGGACGCCCGCCGGCTTCGGCAGCCTGCTGGGCAAGGCCGTGGTGCACGGCCGCGCGGCCTGTCCGCATGTGGCGAAGGGGCTCGGCCAGGTGGCCAACGACGTCTTCGGGACTCATCTGAAGCCCACGGGGGGCGTCAGCGGTGCCAAGGCGGCCGAGACGGTCTTCGACAAGTGACCGAGCACGTCGTGTTCAGGAGGGCGGTCCTCGTTTCCGGGGCCGCCCTCCTGGGCGCCTATCTCGCCACCGCCGCACTGACCCAGGCCCCGCTGAACCCCGTCAAGCTGCGCTACTACGACGAGATCAATTCCGTGACGGAGCCCTATCTGTCGCAGAACTGGATGCTTTTCGCTCCGGACCCCTTGTCGGACGACCGCGGCATCGTCGCGCGGGCCAAGTGCGGGGACGGCCGGATCACCGGCTTCTATGACGTCACCCGGCCCTATGTGGCCAGGGTTCAACACGACCGGTTCTTTCCGTCTCGTATGAACCGGCTCGTCAGTGGGACCATCACTCAGATGGCCAACCCGGATCCGGTTCTGGCGCGCTTGCGGAACAAGGAAATGGAGAAGAAGAAGCGGCCGGTTCCTCTCCTTCCCGAAGAGAAGACGTCCCGGAACGACGCGGAGAACTTCCTGGCGCGGTATTCACAGTCCCAGTTGCCGAAGGTCTGTGACGGCTCGGCACCCTCCGCCGTGCAGGTGCGCATGTATGTGCACGAACTGCCCTCGTGGTCGCAGCGCAAGGATTCCTCCGCCAAAGGAAGGACCAGCTTCGAGGACCTCAAGTGGCGGAATACGGAGGCAGCGGGATGAAAAAGCTCATCTCCGTTGTCGACAGGTGGAGTTCGGTGCCGCTCGGCGTCATCGGCGTGTCCGGAACCCGTGCCCTGTTGGGGTTCGTCGGGTTGATGTTCTACGTCAGCCAGTACGCCGACCGGGACTACCTCTTCGGGCCCACCGCCGTTCTGCCATGGCGTGATTTCGTCACACAGTTGCACGAGGGGGGTTCCTTCAGCCTGTACGCCTGGAGTTCCTCGGAGGCATGGTCCCAACTGGTCTTCCATCTCGGCCTGATCGCCGCCCTGATGGTGACCCTGGGCATCGGCGGCAGGGCCGTACTCGCCTGCCACTGGGTGCTCCTGTGGTCCCTCTACGAGCGCCAGCCGGTCCTGCTCGACGGCGGCGACAACCTCGCCTACCTGGTCCTTCTCATGCTCCTCGCCACGCGCTGCTACGACCGGTTCTCCCTGTCCTCCGGCCTCGCGGACAAACTCGCCCGGCGCGTGCCCGCGCAGCTGAGCTCGCTGACCACACCGCTGCACAATCTCGGGGTCGTGGCCGTGGCCGCCCAGATGTGCCTGGTGTACGTCGTCAGTGGCCTGTACAAGGTGCAGGGGCAGATGTGGCAGGACGGGACCGCCCTGTTCTACGTGCTCCGGGTCCCGGAGTTCTCGCTCCCCGGCGTCTCGAACCTGGTCTACGGCAACGACTTCCTGGTCGTGGCCGGGACGTACGTCACCGTCATCTTCCTCGTCTACTTCCCCCTGGGCGTGCTGGTACCGGCGCTGCGTCCCTGGGCCGCCGCGCTGTCGATCAGCTTCCACCTCGCCATCGCGGTGTGCATGGGTCTGACCGGCTTCGCCCTGACGATGATCGCCTGTGACCTCGTCTTCCTCGACAAGGAACTCGGCAAGGCCGTCTCCCTGGCGCGCGAGGCGGCCGTACGGCTGAGCCGGTGGGTCCGAAAGACGCGGCAGCGCACCGAGCACGCCCGCGAAGGAGCGCTCGCTGAGGAGTCCGTGTAGCGGAGTCCGTACAAGAGGGGCCCGGACGTCCGTACCGAGGGGGCCGCACGGCCCCGGTGCCTTTGACGGAAAACGGCGCATCGGTGCCGGGCGCCAGGCAGGTTCGCAGTTTCACCGGGTCGACCAAGGAGACCGACAGGACATGGAAGAAACCCCGCCCCTTCACCCCGCCGAGGACGGCGCCACGGTGGGACTGTTCTGGGTCTCGGCGGACGGCGTCTACCTGGGGGCCCCGGCGACGGCACCGGCCCCCAACATGGTGCTCACGACAGCGGGGCCTCGCGTCGCCGGTCCGCACCCACGGGAGTGGACATGGTCCGACCTCGTCGGCCTGGAGATCACCGAAGTCCCGACCCGCTCCGCTCCGCAACGCTGGGCGACCCACGCCGCGAGCTTCGTCGCGGCAGCCCTGGACGCCTGGGTGCCGAGCAGCCCGACCGAGATGACCGTCTCCGTCATCGCGTCCGACGGCACCTGTCGGACGCCGGTCTACTCCAGTGTCTCCGTCGCCTACTCCCCGCGCGAGGTCGCTCTCTCACGCCGGTTGCTCGACAACTTCATCCAGGGCACCGCCACGCCCGCCGTCATGACCAAGTGGTGGGAACAGACCCGACCGACCAAGATCCTCCGGTCACGCGAGCGGGAGGCCGTGCTCGAACTCTGGCTCGCGTGCGCCTGACCGGCCCTTCAGGGGCGGCCCATGTCTGCCCCGGCCCGCCCACGAACCCCGCACAGGAGGACAAGCCCGTGCGCACTGACCTCTCGGCGGCCAGCGGCCCCGAGGCGCCCACGCTCGCCTTCGACGGTGACTGCGGCTTCTGCCGGGCCACCGTCAGCCGGCTGCAACGCCGTGCCAGGCCACGGATGCGGGCCACGCCGTGGCATTCCCTGCCCGACCACATCACCCGGCCGCACCGGGAACGCCTCGACCGAGAAGTCCTCGTCCTCCGCGGGACCCGCGTGGCTGATTCCGGAGCGCAGGCGCTCGGCTCCTACCTCGCGTCGTCACCCCGTTTCCGCTACCGGGCCACGGGACTGCTCCCGCGCGCGCCCGTCATCAGACAGGCCGCTCGCCTCGTCCATCGCCAGGTGGCCACCCACCGGCACCGCATGCCTGGAGGCACGGCGGCCTGCGCGCTGCCCCGGACGCACGACTGAGGACCCACATGATCCGAGTCCCCACCTGCGTACTCAGCAGCTTCGAGCCGCCACGGGTACGCAACGGCCACAGCCTGGACCTGTTCGTGCAGATCGGGTCCCTGACCAAGACGCTCACCGCGACCGTCCTGACCGCCCTGGCCGGCCGCGGTGTCCTGAGCCTCGACGACCCGCTGGAGTCGTTCCTGCCCGCGCCCGAGGGCACTGGCATCACCCTGCGCCACCTCGCCGAGCACACCTCGGGCCTACCACGGCTGCCCCCTGGGATCAGCGGCCGCGACCCCTACGCGGCCTTCGACGCGCAGGCCCTGGACACGGTCGTACGGCGCCTGGACACCCTGGTCACGGCTCCCGCGGGCACCACCGAGGAATACTCGAACCTCGGATACGCCCTGCTGGGCGCCGCGTTGGTCGCGGCCACCGGCACCCCGTACGAGGAACTCCTGCACCGGCATGTCCTCGACCCCCTGGGCGTCACCGACGTCGCCGTCGACCCGCCGCCCGGCAGACGGCTGTCCCGCCGGGGGTTCTTCGGACGACCGGAGCGGCCCTGGACCATGACCGGCGCGATCCTGCCCGCCGGCGGCCTGTGGGCCACGCCCGAGGCCACCGCCCGCCTCGTCACCGGCCTGCTCGTCGACCGCAGGCTCGGCGAGCCCGCACCGGCCTGGCAGAAAGTGGGACACCTGCTGTGGCACAACGGCGCGACGGGGGGCGCCTCGGTCTTCGCGGGTGCCGCACCGCAGGGCTGGGTCGTCGTCCATCGTCTGTCCGGCAGGAGCGTCACGACGGACCGGCTGGCCCTGGACACGTTCAGACGTTTCGTCGATGCCCCGTCACACCAGGGGTGAGCCACTCCGGCAACGGGTGCTCCGGTTCTCGGGTGTTCCCCGCGGTTCCCCCGTACGACCTGGCACCCGCCCGACACGACCCCTCAGACCAGAGCGAGCATGCTCAGCGGATACCCGGTGGGGGCGGCCGTAGCCGGTGAACGTCCAGAGTCGCCTCGGGACGAGCGGACCGTGCGTCCGGATCCCGCCACCCCTGACGGCCCGTTGGCCCTCGATGACCTCCACTCGAGAGCTCGGGCTACGTCCGGCAACGCGCTCGAGGGGCTGCATGGGTCTCCGAGTCGTGGCCGCGCCTGTGCGCTCCGGTCCGTCGTCGTTGAGTCAACCGGTGATGTCAGGGGCAGGTGCTGCGCCCGCCGCTCCTGTGGTCTGTTCGGTGGATGTCGGCGTGCCGTGCGGGGGCTGACATCCGGCCTGTCGTCACTGTGAGCGAGAGCAGACGTGATCGACGTGTGGCTCTGGACCGGGCCCACCGCCCGAGAAGAAGGAGGCCCCATGGCAGCGTTTCGAGGCGCCTGTCTGCGCGGCGCGATCGCTGTGGCCGGCATGGTGGTGAGCTTGGTGGCCGTGCCCGCGACGGCCCAGGCCGCGACAACCAACGTGCCCTGTAGCCCGACCGCACTGAAGAACGCGATCACTGGCGCCCACTCCGGGGACACGCTGATGCTGGCCCACAACTGCGTCTACAGCTACACCACGCCGGACAACGCCAACAACGCTTTGCCCGTGATCACCAAGAAACTCACCATCAATGGACGCCACGCCACCATCCAACGAGATCCGACGACGGCAGCCCTGTTCCGCATCTTCGAAATCGACGGACCCGGGAACCTGGCACTCAACGATCTCACCGTCCGCAACGGCAGCGTCCCGGGTACTGCTGGTGGCAACATCTTCGTCAATCCGGGTGGGACTCTCAGCCTCACCCGTAGCGTCGTGACGAACGGCACCGCCACCGACGGCGGCAACATCTTCGCCAATTCGGGTGGGACCGTCGACCTCACCCGTAGCGTCGTGAAGAACGGCACCGCCTTCGACGGCGGCGGCTTCTTCATTCTCGCCTCTGCCACCGTGCGGATCCGTCACAGTGCCGTCGGCTACAACACCTCGGCAGCATTCGGCGCGGGCATCTCGAGCAGAGGCGACCTCACCATCGCCGACCACACCACGATCAGTCACAACGCCACCGGCGGCGTGGGTGGCGGACTCGCCAACAGCGGCCAGGCGACGATCGATGATTCCGAGATCTCCTCGAACAGCGCGGCCAGCACCGGTGGCTTCAGAGGCGGTGGAGGGATCTTCAACCTCAACCTCGGCAAGGTGGACCTGCACCACACCCGTGTGGAGCACAACACGGCCACCGCGACGGCGAACGCGCCGGGCGTGGGCGGGGGGATCTCGAACCAGGGAGTGGCCGCCACGGTGACGATCGACGGCGGAAAGATCGGACGCAACTCGGCCGAGGGGACCAACGCCCAGGGTGGTGGCGTCTACAACGAGGGCACGCTGAGCACCAAGCGGCTTGAGATCGAACGCAACACCTCCACCGGTACGGGTGCCCAGGGCGGTGGTCTGACCAACAACGGTGGGACCGCCACGCTCACCAGCAGCCAGGTGGAGCACAACACCAGCAGCGCCCCTCCCGGCGGGATCAACAACAAGTCCGGCACGGTGGCCCTGAACCACAGCAAGGTGAAGTACAACAAGCCCACCAACTGCGCCGGCAGCGCAGTCCCGGTGCCCGGCTGCGTGAACTGACCAACCGGATCGACCCACCACTTTCCCCGGCTCCCATCCCGTCCGCCGTCGACCCGCACACCGTGGAGCGGGCGTGGTCCATGGCGTCCAGGTGGAGCGCGCCACCACATGGACCGGCTGCTCAGGAAGCGCCCCGGTCGTCGGTGACCGTGCTCGTTGATGTCAGAAGTGGATGTCAAAAGGCACCTACGGAGATCCGTAGGTGCCTTTTCCCGTGGCTGGCCTGCCGAGCAGCACTCTGGCTGACGTGGGGCACGCGGCCCACTGGCGCCTGCTGTTTCCCGAGTCCCCGCTCGTTCTGGCACGGTTGTGGCACGGAGAACATCTGATCCGTTGGTCGAAGCCCTGGTAGGGGTCAGTGCTGCGGCGCTTCCCCGGCGGCAATCTCGAATCCGGAGGATTCATCCCACGGAACCGCCTTCCACAGGCTCACCACAGCGGCCCAGATGCGGTGCACGAGAGTCCAGTCGGGGTTGTCCCCGCTGAGAGTGACGATGGCAAGCAGGTCGCATCCCCAGATACCCCACTCGTCATTGGGCGATGCAGCGATCACGGACTCTGCGATCTCGGCTACGCCCACGTGCAGTTCCAGTGTCAGCAAGTCCGGGACCAGCCCGTCGCTGTCCCTACTGCGAGTACCGAGCCTGAACGCGGCCACCGATCTTCGAACGGACCCAACCACTCGCCTACCAAACCGTCGCCGCTCTCCAGCAAGTAGTCCAGCAGGCGATCAAGCGCCTCGTCGCCGTTCTCTTCCCCGGAGCGGCAGAAGAAGCTGAGTTGGTAGGCCACGGTTCTCCTGTCGTCCGCGCTGATCGGGAGTTGATGCACGGCGCCATGATGCATGCCGCGCCTGCGATCGCAGTCGGTGGAGTCTCAATGGCCGAGTCAAGCCGGCGGGGCGCAGTCGATCGGCTGAGGGCGATGCTCGCGTCGGACCCAGGCTTTGAGGTCTGGCCCCATCCCTATCAGGTCGATCACAGGGACCTGTCGACGGTGGTCAACCCACATCGTGTCGTGGCTGATCAGTCGCTGAGGTCCAAGCTCGACCGCCGTCGTCTGCGACTGTTGGTGTCATCCGCTGGTGTCAGGGTCGAGTCGGTCTTGGCGGGGGACCACGCGGCCAGCTCCTTCCCGTAACGAACGGCCGCGACTGCGAGGCTGGAGGCCAGGAGGCAACGTGTGATCGTGTTGTCTTCGGTGACGAGATAGACCGCGAGCGGTAGCACGGCTACTAGGTTCCCGTGCGGGTGATGCCACCAACTGGTCTTGTCCGCCATTTCAATCCCCCTCATGCGGCGCCCTAGTGGCAGTGGTGTGCGCTCGCACGTGCCATCTGTCGCACCTCACCCACCACTCGCCCCGGCTTCCATCCCGTCTGCCGTCGGCCCACACCGTGGAGCGGGCATGGTTCATGGCGTCCAGGTGGAGCGCGCCACTGTACGAACGACGTGGACGCCAGGGGCCGCGTCTGCTCGGCTCTGCCTGGGTCGATGGCTGACGGGCTGGAAGCACTCCACGCACGCCCTCCACGGGCCGGCACCCGCATACGGCGCCCCGTCCATCCGCCACCACATGGACCGGCTGCTCAGGAAGCGCCCCGGTCGTCGGTGACCGTGCTCGTTGATGTCAGAAGTGGATGTCAAAAGGCACCTACGGATCTCCGTAGGTGCCTTTTCCCGTGTGCCCCCGGCAGGATTCGAACCTGCGACACCCGCTTTAGGAGAGCGGTGCTCTATCCCCTGAGCTACGAAGGCGGGACGGATCTCTGTGAGGTCCGGCGACTAGCGTAGCGGATGCGGGCGGGCGGGGGTCGGGGCGTCCGGTCTGTGGGTGATTCGGGTTTCCAGGCCGTCCAGGACGCGGTCCAGGCCGTACTGGAAGTTCGTGTCGCGGGACGCGCGGGGGTCCTTGCCGCGTTGTTCGGCGTAGCCGTCGCGGAGGTGGGGGTAGGACTCGGCGGCCCGTTCGGCGGTGGGCCAGACGTTGTCGACCCAGTCCTGTTCGCTCTGGCCGCTGCGGGCGAGGACGTTCAGGTAGGCGGCCTCGCTGGTGGCCATGCCGGTGACGTACGCGACGAGGGTCGACGCCGCCTGGTCGGCCTCGGTGACGGGGAGGCCCGCGCGGGTGAAGAGGGCGAGCATGCCCTCGGCCAGGCGCATCGCGTTCGGGCCGAGGTAGGACATGCCCATCTCGCCCAGCACCGAGGCGATCCAGGGGTGGCGCAGCATCGTGCCGCGCAGGCTCCGCGCGCAGTGGACGGCGTCCGCGCGCCAGGTCGCGGAGTCGGGGGACCCGGGGACCTCGATCTCCCCGTAGATCTCGTCGATGGCCAGCTCGATGAGCTCGTCCTTGTTGGCGACGTGCCGGTAGAGCGAGGTGGCTCCGGCGCCGAGCCGGGTGCCCAGCTTGCGCATGCTCAGGGCGTCGATGCCGTCGGAGTCGAGGAGGCGCAGTGCCTCGGCGACGATCTGGTCCCGGCTCAGTGCCGGCTGCTCGCGTCCGGACCGGGGACGGGTCCAGACGGAGGTGATCGGCTGCGGAGGCTGCGGGGGCTGAGGCGCCTTCGGGGCCTCGGCCTGGTGGCCTGTCGGCTCCTGGGATGGCATGCGGCGTCCCTCTCTCCCGTTCCGTGCGGTGCGCACACCCTACCCGGTCCGGTACGCCGTTCCCCCTTGCGCACACTGTACGCAGACTCGTACGGTGTTCTCCTGAGCGCACAGTGTGTGCGGCTCAGTCCGTCCGAGACGTTTGGGGGGTAGAGGAATGGACCGTCATCCGCGCCGCTGGCTCATCCTGATCGTGTTGTGCCTCAGCACCCTGGTGCTGGTCGTGGACAACATGGCTCTCACCGTGGCGATCCCGACGATCGCCGAGGACCTGCACGCGGGCACCCAGGACCTCCAGTGGATCCTCGACTCCTACATGCTGGTCTTCGCCGGACTGCTGCTGACCGCGGGCAGCCTCTCCGACAGGTTCGGCCGGCGCAGGGTCATGGTCGTGGGGCTCGCGCTCTTCGGAGCGGCCTCGGTGGTGGCCATGGAGGCGGCGACGCCCGGGGCGCTGATCCTGGGCCGGGTCCTGATGGGCGTCGGCGGCGCCCTGGTGATGCCCAGCACCCTGTCGATCCTCGTCACCGTCTTCGACGACGCCGAGCGGCCCAGGGCGATCGCCGCCTGGAGCGCGGTCGCGATGGTCGGGCTGGTCGGTGGTCCGGTGCTCGGCGGCGCGCTGCTCGCGCACTTCTGGTGGGGAGTCGTCTTCCTCGTCAACATCCCGATCACCGCTCTCGCGATTCTTGCCGCGCTCGTCCTGATGCCCGAGTCCAAGGGGCCGTGGCGCAGGGCCGATCCCGTGGGCATGGTGCTGTCGATGGTCGGCATGACCGCGCTGATCTGGACGATCATCGAGTTCCCCCAGGGCGGCCTGAGCCACCCGGGCACCCAGCTCTCGCTCGCCGCGGCCGTGCTCGGTCTGGCCGGGTTCGGCTTCTGGGAGACCCGCTGCTCCTCGCCGATGATCCCGGTGTCGCTCTACCGCAACCGCGTCTTCACCGGAGCCAGCTTCTCCCTCGTGCTGCTGACCCTCGCCCAGGGCGGTCTCATGCTGGTGCTGACCCAGTACCTGCAGTTCGTCCTCGGCTACTCCGCCACGCAGACCGGGCTCGCCTTCACCCCGCTGGCCCTCGCCACCCTCGCCTTCAACAGCGTCGGTGCCGCGCTGCTCCCGAAGACCGGCAACCGGGTCATGGTGGTCCTCGGTCTCCTGGTCATCGCCTCCGGGTTCGGGCTGCTGTCCACCCTGGACCCGCAGAGCGGCTGGGGTGTGCTCGCCGGTGCGATGTGCCTGATGGGAGCCGGCGGTGGTCTGACGATGCCCGCGGCGATGGCGGCCATGATGGGGGCGATTCCCGACGAGCACGCCGGAGTGGGCTCCGCGCTCAACGACACCGTCCAGCAGGCCGGCGCGGCGCTCGGAGTCGCCGTGCTGGGTGCGGTCCTCTCCAGTACCTTCACCGGCCGCATGCCCGCCGACGCCCCGGCCGACGCCCGCCGCTCCATCGGCGACGCCCTCTCCGTGGCGGGCCGCACCGGCGACACCTCGCTGCTGGCCTCCGCCCACGACGCCTTCACCGGCGCCATGTCGGCGAGCTTCCTGGCCGGCGCCGGGGGTGTCGTGGTCGCGGCGGTCCTCGCCGTCTTCCTGATGCGGGACGTCAGGCCGGTCGCGGACGGTTCTCCCCTCGACGGCGGCGCCGCTTCCGAGCCGGTCGCCCGGCTCGCCGACGTCCACCGCTGACGCGAGACGGGACTCTCGTACGCGTGGGTGTGGTCACGCGTACGAGAGGGCACCCCCGCTCCCCGTTCCCTCACGCTCTCGGAACCCGCCGGAACCGCCCCGCGACCCGCAGGTCCGCCTCGATGCTCCCCGCCGTGGCCAGTAGTTCGGGCAGCACCTCGTCGACGCACTGCGCGGTCGTACGACGGCTGCTGTGCATCGCGACATTGACGGCGGCCACCACCCGGCCGCCGCGCTCCCGTACCGGGACGGCGATCGAGCGGAGCCCCTGCTCCAACTCCTCGTCGACGAGGGCGTACCCCTCGTCCCGTACGCGGTCCAGCACCGCCTTCAGGCGGCCGGGGTCCGTGATCGTGCGCGGGGTCAGGGGGCGCAGCTCGGAGAGCGGGGGCTCGGGCAGGTCCGCCAGCATCACCCGGCCCAGCGAGGTCGCGTACGCGGGCAGGCGGGTGCCGACGGTGATGTGGACGCTCAGGATGCGGCTGGTGGTGATGCGGGCCGTGTACTGGATCTCGTCGCCGGTCAGGACCGCCAGGGACACCGACTCGCGCAGGCACTCCGAGAGCCCGGTGAGGTGCGGGGCCGCGATCTCGGCGAGCGAGGTACGGGAGAGCGGCGCGAACCCGAGGCCCAGCACGCGGGGGGTGAGCCGGAAGACACGGGCGTGCGTGGTGACGTAGCCGAGGTGTTCCAGGGTGATCAGCGCGCGGCGGGCGGTCGCGCGGGCCAGCCCGGTGGCCTGCGCGACGTCGGTGAGGGTCAGTTCGGAGCGGCCCTCGCCGAAGGCGGTGATCACCGTGAGACCGCGGGCCAGCGACTCGATGAAGTCCCGGCCCAGCTCCTGCTTGGACGCGCCGGTCCAGACGGCGAGGCCGGAAGGGGCGGCGGGTGCGGCGGGTGCGGCGGGCGGGACCTCGCTCAGCTCCCGCTCCATCGCGGCGACGGCCGTCCGCAGCCGGGGCAGCAGGGTGTCGCGCAGATCGGCGGCGGTGTGCCGGCTGGTGTGGCTCACCACGCTCACCACGCAGGCGATCCGGCCCGCCTCCCGGACGGGCATGGCGATGGCGACCAGGCCCGGTTCGATCAACTGGTCGTCCAGCGCCCAGCCGTGCTCCCGCGCCTCGGCCGTACGCCGCTCGAAGTCGTCGCCCAGCGTGTGGAGCGGGCCTGTTTCCGGGAAGGGGGGCCGACCGGTGGCCGGGGGGACGATCCGGCCGCCGCCCGCGGCGGGGGCGGGGGACAGCTGGTCCTCAGGGCCGGGGGACCGGTCGGCGCGCGTCGCGCCGGAGGCGTTCCGTCGTTCGGAGCCGGCCTCGGAGCCGGCCTCGGAGTCCGCCTCCGTCTCGATCGGCCGGCTGCGCGCCGGGACGGCCGGAAAGCCGCGGTCCTCGGGATCCGCGGCACGCCGCTCCCGCCAGCGTGCCCATTCCCGCTCGCCCCACTCGGTGGCGAACAGCGGTCCCGGCGCCGTGCGCTCGGCGGGCAGCAGGTCGCCGATGCGGAAACTCAGCGACATGGCGCGGCGCCGGGTCGCCTGGTGGATGAAGCGGATGCCGTCCTGGTCGCCGACCGCGAGGGAGACCGACTCGTCGAGCTCGTCGGCGAGGGCGTCGGCGTGCGCGTCGAGGAGTCGGGGCAGGCGCAGGGCGGCCAGGTAGGCGTTGCCGAGTTCCATCAGGCGGGGAGCCAGTACGGCGTCCCGGCCGTCGAGACGTACGTACCCCCTGCGCGCCAGGGTCGCGGTGATGCGGTCGACGGTGGATCGCGCGAGCCCGGTGGACCGCTCCAGGCCGCTGAGGCTGGACACCCCGTCGGCCTCGGTCAGCCGCCGCAGCACCGCGAGCCCGCGGATCAGCGGGGTGACGGCCTCGACGGGCACGGCGGCCTCGGCCTCGTGCCCGCCCTGGGCACCGTGGCCTTCCTTGAGCCCGTCCTCGGCCCGGTGCCCGTCCTTGGCGCCGTCCTGGGCCTCGTGCCCGCTACCGGCCCTGTCCTCGGCTCCCGCCTGTCCGGCCCACTCGTTCCCGGTCCGGCCCTCGGTCCGGCGCCCGGCCTCGCCGCTGCCCGGGGCCGCCTCGACGTTCGATGGCATGTGGTCTCCGTTGCGACTCTCGGTGGAGGCTGTTCGGAAGTGCGGCGGAAGTGATGCGGAAGGGACGATGCGGGAGGGACCGTCGGGGCTCTGCGTGGGCAGAGACCCAGAAGAGACACGGTAGTGCTTACCGGGTCGACTCAGCAGGTCGGCGGCGTCCGTGCCCACGGACGGCGTGCGGCCGGCGCCGGGGGACGCGGGGAGGTCAGCGCCGTGTCACGGACACCTGGTAGTCGCCCGCGGGATTCGCCCCCGTGACCGCGATCGTGACGCCGGTCGCGTGGTCCTTGAAGGACTCGCCGGGGGCGAAGGGCGCGTCGGACAGCTCCGCGTGGACGTTCGGGCTGCGGGTGCAGCCGCCGCTGTTCTTGTGCGAGTCGTAGACGGTGATGGGGCCGCTACCGGTGTCGACGCCCGCGTCGACCTTGTAGACGAGGATGCCGGGGCGGCAGATCGCGGTGTCGTTGCCCCCTGGGGTGCGCAGTTCGAGGGCGAAGCCCGTCCGGGCGCCGGTGGGGACGAAGACGAGCTTGGCGCCGCCGGGCCGGGACAGCGGGGTGAGCGTGTACCGCGTGGTCCCGGGCCGCGCGGCACAACTGACCTGCGAGTCGTCGAGCCAGCCCAGTTTCCATTTGTGCCAGCCGAGCAGATCGTTGTCGGCGCCCCAGTCCTCGCTCATGATGTCCCAGTGGCCGACCGAGCCGCCGCCGTCCTGGGTGTAGAGGTCGGGCAGGCCGAAGGTGTGCCCGTTCTCGTGGGGGAGCACCCGGAAACCGGTGTCCGCGTAGGAGCCCGAGCCGTCGTCCTGGCGGCTGTAGACGAAGGACGCGTTGGAGACGGGGACACCGTCGGCGACCGGGGCCTCGGCGTTGCCGGCGAAGGTGACGGACAGGACGGTGTCCAGGGCGGAGGGCCCGGCGTTCGGCGTCACCAGCACGTTCAGAAGGTCGTACGAGTGGAAGTCCACCTCGGGGTCGGCGGCGGCCACGATGTCCTGGACCAGACCGCGGTACCCGGGGTCGAAGGGGGCGCCGCGCTCTATGCCGTACGCGCTGAAGGGCTTGGGCATGCGCAGCCAGTGCCGTATCGGGGTCTCGGGACGGTAGTCGAGGCGGCCGTAGGAACTGGTGCGGAACCAGTCCTGGGTCTGCGGGAAGAACTCGCCCAGCCGGTCGAGCGCGCTGCCCTGACCGGGTGCGTCGGAGAAGTCGACCATCACGGTGAGGGCCCGGACCGTGCCGGTGGAGCGGGCGTATCCCGGCAGGGTGGGTATCCCTTCCCCCATCTGCACGCCTTTCGCGCCGCTGATCATGCAGGGACCGAGCGCCGTCGAACGGGCCAGCGCGATGGAGCCCGCCGCCGTGGAGCCCACCGTGAGGTGCCCGGTGCCGGCGGAGGTGCTGACCGCCAGCGTGAGGAGGGTCACCGAGGCCAGGGCGGCCACGCGGCGCCGGCGTATCCGGTGGCTGGTCGGCTGCATGCAGGGGTCCTTCGCTCACGGCAGCCGCCCGGTCACCGACTGCACCCTGTGCGATCACCCTGTGTCGATGGATGCGCGGGCGCTCGCTGGAAGAGCCCGATCGTGGGTTTCTCGGCGAGGAAGGTGTGACGCGGGTCACAGGAAGTGGGCGCGGATCGGGGAAATAACCGGGGATGGTTTCCCCGTTTGCCATAGGTGTCCGAGTGAAACGGGGAGGGAATCCCCGGATCGCGCCAAGAGCCTTCACCTACTTCCGAGGAGCACGCCGTGGAGACCGCCACCCCCGTGAAGCGTCGGATGCCCCGGCCCCGAGCCGATGCGCTGCGCAACCGGGAGCGGATCGTCGCCGCCGCGCGCGAGATGTTCGTCGAGTTCGGCCCCGAGGTGCCGTTCGACGAGATCGCCCGCCGCGCCGGTGTCGGCAACGCCACGGTGTACCGCAACTTCCCCGACCGCGACGCGCTCGCGCGGGAGGTCGTCTGCTCGGTCATGGACCGCACGTCGGAGTGGATCGAGGCGGCACTGGTCGAGGGCGGCGACGCCTTCGACGCCCTGAGCCGCTTCGTGCACTTCTCGGCGGACGAGCGGATCGGTGCCCTGTGCCCCATGCTCTCCGCGGCCTTCGACCAGAACCATCCGGATCTGTACGCGGCACGCGAACGGACCATGGACCTGATCGAAGCGCTGATGAGGCGGGCCCGCGAGGCCGGCCAGTTGCGCTCCGACGTGGAGTCCGGTGACCTGATGGTCGCCGTCAGCCAGCTCACCCGGCCGTTGCCCGGCACCGCGTGTCAGGGCATCGACCGGTTCGTACACCGTCATCTGCAGCTGTTCCTGGACGGTCTGCGGGCACCGGCCCGCTCCGTACTGCCCGGAGTGGCGGCCACCGTGGAGGGCCTGCGAACCGCCTGACCGATCAGACCCGAGCGATGAGTCCGGCGCGCGGCGCCGGTCCATGGCCCGACAGCCAGCCCGTAGCCGTAGTCCCGACCTGTAACCCGTAGTCCATAACCCGTAATCCGCAGTCCGTACCTTGTGTTCCGTGCGCGGCTTCCGGACCGCGGGCGCCGGACGTCGGACTCCGGGCCACGGACTCCCCAAAGCCTTCGGCCGTCGACGAGGACGAGCCGTCTCTTTCCCTCACCTTTTTTCACTGCGAAGTCCCGGAGTGGGTATCCCCATGTCTTCATCAGCAACACCGACAGCGACGGCGGAAGCGGCCGACGCGCATTCCAACCGCTGGAAGGCCCTCGCCTTCATCGCGCTCGCCCAGCTGATGGTCGTCCTCGACGCGACCATCGTGAACATCGCGCTGCCCTCCGCCCAGCGCGACCTGGGGATATCGGACGGCAACCGGCAGTGGGTCATCACGGCCTACGCCCTGGCCTTCGGCGGCCTGCTCCTCTTCGGCGGCCGCATCGCCGACCTGTGGGGCCGCAAGCGCACCTTCGTCACCGGGCTGATCGGCTTCGCCGGCGCCTCCGCCCTCGGCGGCGCCGCACAGGGCGAGGCCCTGCTGCTCGGGGCCCGCGCCCTTCAGGGTGCGTTCGGCGCGCTGCTCGCGCCCGCCGCGCTCTCCCTGCTCGCCGTGATGTTCACGGACGCCAAGGAGCGCGCCAAGGCCTTCGGCATCTACGGTGCGATCGCCGGTGGCGGCGGTGCCGTGGGTCTGATCCTGGGCGGTTTCCTCACCGAGTACCTGAACTGGCGCTGGACGTTCTTCGTGAACATCCCGTTCGCGATCATCGCCGCCCTCGGCGCGTACTTCGTCATCCGTGAGCCGGCCGGTGGCCGCAACCGCTCGCCGCTCGACATCCCGGGCGTCGTCCTGTCCACCCTCGGTCTGGTCTCCCTCGTCTACGGCTTCACCCGCGCCGAGTCCGCGGGCTGGAGCGACTCCAGCACGATCGGCCTGTTCGTCGCCTCGGCGGTGCTGCTCGCGTCCTTCGTCCTCGTCGAGTCCAAGGTCAAGGCTCCGCTGCTGCCCCTGCGCGTGATCACCGAGCGCAACCGCGGCGGTGTCTACCTCTCGCTCGGTCTCGCGATCATCGCGATGTTCGGCCTGTTCCTCTTCCTGACCTACTACCTGCAGATCGTGAAGGGCTACTCGCCGGTCAAGACCGGCTTCGCCTTCCTGCCGATGATCGCGGGCATGATCACGGGCTCCACGCAGATCGGTGCCCGTCTGATGACCCGGGTTCCGCCCCGGCTGCTGATGGCCCCCGGCTTCCTGACCGCCGCGATCGGCATGCTGCTGCTGACCCAGATGGAGATCGGTTCCTCGTACGCCGGTCTGCTGCTTCCGGCCCAGCTGCTGCTCGGCCTCGGCATGGGTACCGCGTTCATGCCGGCCATGTCCCTGGCCACGTACGGTGTCCAGCCGCAGGACGCGGGTGTCGCCTCGGCGATGGTCAACACCTCGCAGCAGGTCGGCGGCGCGATCGGTACGGCGCTGCTGAACACGATCGCCGCCTCGGCGACCACCTCGTACATCGCGGACCACATCGGTGGTGCCGCCTCCAAGCCGCAGCAGCAGCTGGTCCAGCTGCAGGGCCTGGTGAACGGTTACACCAACGCGATCTGGTTCGCCGTCGGCATCCTGGTGCTCGCCTCCGCGATCGCCGTGACCCTCGTCAACACCGGCCGTCCGGACATGTCCTCGACGGCGGGCTCGGGTGAGGGTGCCGAGGACGAGATCAAGGTGCCGGTGATCGCCCACTGATCACCCGCGACGCGGTACTTCGTGTACGGGCGCGGGGTGGGGACGCCTCGCCCGTACGAATCCCAGGGTCCGCCCCGGTTCCGAACTCTTCGGAGCCGGGGCGGACCCGCGTCCGGGGACCGGCGCACCCGGCGGAGCGCTACCGCAGCCAGGGCAGATCCGCGCCCGCGTCCTTCGGCTGGAGTCCCTCGGCGATGATGCGCATGGCGTCGCCGAGGGACTTGTGCTGTTCGGGGGTGAGCCGGTCGAAGAAGGCCTGGCGCACGGCGCTGACATGGCCCGGTGCCGCCCTGCGCAGCATCGCGTAGCCCTCGTCGGTGAGCACCGCGAACTGCCCGCGCTTGTCGGAGGGGCAGTCCTCCCGGCGTACCCACCCGCTCTTCTCCAGGCGTGCGATCGCGTGCGAGAGACGGGAGCGGGTGATCTTGGCGTTCATGGCCAGCTCGGTCATCCGCAGGCGCCGGCGCGGCGCCTCCTCGAGTTGGACGAGCAGCCCGTAGTAGACGTGCGGCATGCCCGCGTCGCGCTGCAGCTGCCGGTCGAGGTGGTCCTCGAGGAGGGTGGCGGCGTGCATGTACGCACGCCAGGTGCGCTGTTCCTCGTCGGTGAGCCAGCGCGGCTCTTCAGCGGGTGCGGATGCCGTGTTCATGGACTCCACTGTACGAGCCTCTTCTTGAAGCTTAAACAAGTCGGGGGTAGAGTCTCTGAGAGCTTGAGACTTCAAATAACAGGCTGATCGGTCCTACGATGGAACCCTCGGAGGGAGTAGCCGCCATGTCTGTCGCCATGTCCGACGTCACCGAGGGGCGTGCCCCGCGAGAGCGCATGCCCGCCCTCTATCTCAGTCATGGCGCCCCGCCGCTGGCCGACGACCCGGTCTGGCCCGGCCAGCTGGCCGCCTGGTCCGCCGAACTGCCCCGCCCCAAGGCGATCCTGATGGTCTCCGCCCACTGGGAGGAGACCCCGCTGGCCCTCGGCGCGGTGGAGACCGTACCGCTCGTGTACGACTTCTGGGGCTTCCCCGAGCACTACTACCGGGTGCGATACGCGGCCCCCGGCGCCCCCCGGCTCGCCGAGTCCGTGCGCAAGCTGCTGCGCGCACCCGGCGTCCCCGTCCAGGACATCCCGGACCGCGGCCTCGACCACGGTGCCTACGTGCCCCTGGTCGAGATGTTCCCCGAGGCCGACATCCCCGTCCTGCAGATCTCGATGCCGACCCTCGATCCGGTGAGGCTGATGGACATCGGCCGCAAGCTGGCCCCCCTCCGTGACGAGGGCGTCCTGATCGTCGGCTCCGGATTCTTCACGCACAATCTGGCGGCGCTGCGGCAGGGCGGCGTCCCGTCCTGGTCGGCGGAGTTCGACGACTGGGGTCACCGGGCCCTGGACGCCCACGACTGGGACGCCCTGCTCGACTTCACCCGCAAGTCGCCGGCCGGCCTGCTGGCGCACCCCCGTACCGAGCACTTCGCCCCGCTGTTCGTGACGATGGGCGCGGCGGACGCGACCGGCGAGCTCGACGGCCAGAAGTCCGTGATCGACGGCTTCTGGATGGGGCTGGCGAAGCGGTCGGTGCAGTTCGGCTGAACCGGGCGGTGGCGGGGCGGGGTCACCGGCGGGGCCGCGTCGGGCGGCGTCGGGCGGCATCGGGGCTGAGCCGGGCCGCCGCCGGGTCAGAGCTCCTTCTCGTACCAGGCGACATCCCAGTAACGGCCGAACTTGCGGCCGACCTCCCGGTACGTGCCGACGTGCCGGAACCCGAAGCGTTCGTGCAGCCGCACGGACGCTTCGTTGGGTTGCGCGACGCCCGCGTAGGCGCGGTGCAGGTCCTCGCCGGCCAGCGCCTCGAAGAGTGCCTCGTACAGCAGCGTGCCGATGCCGCGGCCGCCCGCGTCGGGGGCGAGGTAGACGGACACCTCGACCGAGGTGACGTAGGCGGGCTTCGGGCGGAAGCCGCTGGAGGTGGCGTATCCCAGAATCCGTCCACCCCCTGCTTCCGGGTCCGTGTCCGTGGCAACCATCAGGCGGTGCGGACCGTCTTGCAGGTGGGAGAGCAGCCACGGACGGCGGTCCTCCGGAGTGAGGGCCACCGTGTCGAAGGTGATCGGCGTCTCGCGCACGTAGTGGTTGTAGATCTCGGTGAGGCCGGCGAGATCGCCCTCGGCTCCGGCCCTGACCTGCACATCTGTACGTTCTGACATCATCTGACCCCCAGCTGTGGCGGCACAGGGTACTGCATGATCAGAAAAATTGAGCAACGGGTTGGGAATTCTGTCCGGATTCCAGTCGTTGTTTCCTTCGGATGCCGGGCACTCGGATGAGTGGCCGAGCCGCCACCAGGATCCGCAAGCCCTCCCCCGAGTTCTCGGCCCCGGCTGGAGCAGGGGGTACCTCCATACGCAAGGGAGCACGCATGGCAACCCGTGCCGTCGCCCGTCGTCAGTCCGCCACCGGCGAGACCAGCGACGCGGCACGCAGTGTTCGCGCCGTAGGCGGCGAAATCGCCGACCGCGACCTGGTCGGCATGTACCTCGACGAGATCGCGCGCACACCCCTGCTCGACGCCGCCAAGGAAGTCGAGCTGTCCCAGACCATCGAGGCGGGTGTGTTCGCGCGGCAGATCATCGACGGCGAGGTGGATGCCCCCAAGGCGGACGCGACCCGTGAGGAACTGGACGCGCTCATCGTCGAGGGCGAGCGGGCCAAGGACGTCTTCATCCGCTCGAACCTGCGGCTGGTCGTCGCGGTGGCGCGCCGCTACCCCCGCAGCGGCCTTCCGCTGCTGGACCTGATCCAGGAGGGGAACGCGGGCCTGGTGCGCGCGGTCGAGAAGTTCGACTACCGCAAGGGCTTCAAGTTCTCCACGTACGCGACGTGGTGGATCCGTCAGGCCATCACCCGGTCCATAGCCGACCAGTCACGCACGATCCGTCTCCCCGTGCACCTCGTCGAGGAGCTGGGCCGGATCCGCCGTGTGCAGCGCGAGTTCAACCGGAAGAACGGCCGGGAGCCCGAGCACGCGGAGATCGCCGCCGAGCTGGACTCGACCCCGGCGCGCGTCGGCGACGTGCTGGACTGGGCCCGCGACCCGGTCTCGCTGAACATGGCGGTGGACGACGACGGCGACACCCAGTTCGGTGACCTCCTGGAGGACACCTCCGCCGTGTCGCCCGAGCAGTCGGTGCTGACGCTGCTGCGCAGCGAGGAGCTGGACGACCTGATCGGCCGCCTCGACCAGCGCACGGCCTCGATCATCAAGATGCGGTACGGCATCGACGACGGCCGCGAGCGCACGCTCACCGAGGTCGGCAAGGAGCACGGCCTCACCCGTGAGCGCATCCGCCAGATCGAGAAGCACGCGCTGCTCGAGCTGAAGAAGCTCGCTCGCGACACGGGCTTCGACGCGGCGGCGTGACGAGGTCCGCGTGACGGGGGCGGTGTGACGGGGCCGACGTGACGAGGGCGACGTAATGAGTACGTGCGGTTCGCGCGGTTCGTGCGGTTCATACCGTTCCGGTCCGCGTATGGTTCGTAGGGATCCGAAGCACCCGTCCGGTACGTCCGGGCGGGGCGGCCGATCCGTCACCGCTTGAGGTCGGCCATAACTCGACCGGACATGGCCATGTAACGCCGCTTCAAAACGCTGAGCTCGGGGCACAAGACCTCAGGGCCCAGGGTTCAGGGTCCCGGGGCGCAGGCCCCAGACCCCCCAGAACCGAGTCCCGACGCACTCCCCCCCCGCGCCGGGACTCTTCCAGAGCCGAGCTTCGGCGCCTCCCCCCCCTGGCGCCGGGGCTCGGCTCCATTTTTGTCGTCGTGTTCGTCGTCGTGCGGGGTCCTGCGCGGTCCGCGCTTACGGGGCCCCGGAGCGGTCGTCGGGGGAGGGCGGCGGGGGGCTCGGTTTTCGGGCAGGCCGACGGGCCACCCCGTACCTGAACCCCGGGGTGACCCGGATGGCAGAGTCTGCCACAAGGGCATAACCTGCCGACCGTGACCGGTACCGAACGCGCGGCCCGCGCCGCCGCCCGTGCCTCCGCCGCCCACGCAGGGAACTCCCCGTCGCGCGGCGCCGGCATCAACGCGAGCACCGGCCCTGGCGTCGGTACCCGCACGGATTCCGTACCTGGCGTCGGTACCCGCACCGAAACCGGACCGGGCGTCGGTACGGGCGCGGGCGCCGCTCTGTCGCTGACCGAGCGGCGGAAGGCCGCCACGCGGATGGAGATCGCCCGCGCCGCGGCGGAACTCTTCATGAGGCACGGCCTGCGGGCCACCCGCGCCGAGGACATCGCGCGCGCCGCCGGGGTCGCGCCGCGCACCTTCTACCGCTACTTCGCCGGCAAGGAGGAGGCACTCGGCCCGCTCTTCGCCGCGGGCGTCGAGAAGTGGGCCGAGGCGGTACGCGACGCCCCGGCCGGCCTGTCCGTCCCCGACGCGCTGCGCCACGCCGTCGTCCGGACCCTCACACCCGGTGTCGGGGTGCGGCCGGAGTCCATGGAATGGGTTCGCTCCCTCCTCCGCCTGGCCGACGGGAGCCCGGCCCTGCTCAGAGTGTGGGGCGAGGCGTGCCAGGGCGCGGAACGGACACTGGAGGGGGTGCTGGCGGCGCGGCTTTCCCAGCGGGGTGCCGCGAAGGGTGGTGCGCCGGGTGGCGAGGAGTCGGGTGGGGCCGCGCCGGACAGCGGTGCCGCAGGCAGTGACGGTGCCGATCGCGGCGGTGCGGCGGGTGATGCCGAGGCGGGGCGCGTGACGGCTCCCGGGATCCGGCTCAGTGCCGCGGTCGCCGGTGCGGCGGTGCGCGTCGCGGTGGAGACCTGGGCCGCCGGGGACGCCCCGGCCGACGGCCCCGCCGGACCGGCACCTCGCGCGCTGAGCAACCTCGAAGCGCTGCGTGACTTCCCCTGGGGCAGCGCCTGAACGACGCGCCCCCACCCGACTCCTCGACGGAGCGGACGGACCGGCGGACCGGCCCCGACGGAGCCGCACCGGGGGGATCGGCGCCTCGGCGTACCGCCGCGTACGTCACCCGATGACGGTGCCGAAGTCCTCCGTGCCACCCGTCGCCCGTGTCAGACGCTCGCCCAACTCCCTTATGTACCCGACCAGTTCCGGCGGCCGGTGGACCGTGAACTCGCAGTCGACCAGGGCGATCCGGACGGCCAGCCACTCCACCGAGTCACCGGCGGAGGACCGCAGCCGGCAGCTGTGCTCGTCGATCGGTTCGGGCGCGCCGAGCCAGTTGGGCAGCCGGGCCGCGACGAACGCGGCGGGCGCGGCGAAGGTGACCTCGAAGTCGTACGTCTCCTGACGCCGGTACATCGACTGCCGCAGATACTCCGCGGCGCTTCCCGTCGGCAGCTCGCGCGCTGTGAAACGGACGCCCGTCGCGAAGGGTTCGGTGATGCGGTCGACGCGGAACGTGCGCCAGTCGGAGCGGTCGAGGTCGTACGCCACGAGGTACCAGCGACGGCCGGTGGAGACGAGCCGGTAGGGCTCGGCCTGCCGCCGCGACGGTGTTCCGTCCCCGGAGCGGTAGGCGAACCGCAGCCGTTCGCGGCCGGCCACCGACGAGGCGATCACGGTCAGTGTCTCGGGTGCGATGCTCGCCCCGTCCCCGCTGGTCAGCGGGGTGGTCGCGGCCTGCAGCGTGGACACGCGGTGCCGTAGCCGGGACGGCAGCACCTGCTCCAGTTTGGCGAGGGCCCGTACGGAGGCCTCGTCCACGCCCTCGACCGCGTGCCCGGCGCCCGCCCGCAGCCCCACCGCGATGGCCACCGCCTCCTCGTCGTCGAGCACCAGCGGGGGCATCGCCTTGCCCGCCACCAGCCGGTACCCGCCGTCGGCGCCCTTCGTCGCCTGCACCGGATACCCCAGCTCGCGGAGCCGGTCGATGTCGCGGCGGACGGTACGCCGGGACACCCCGAGCCGTTCGGACAGCTCACCGCCGGGCCATTCGCGGGGCGTCTGGAGGAGGGAGAGCAGCTGGAGAAGCCGGGCCGGCGTGTCCGTCGTCATGTTTCCCAGAGTGCCGCAGATCTAGGACATGACCTGACCTAATGGGGGCCTACCTTCTTCTCATGACCTCCACCGACACCCCTTCCAGCGGCGCGGCCGAGCAGGCGCGCGGTTCGGCCGGCGCGGCCGACCGGCGGCGCTGGTTCGCACTGGCCATCGTGATGACCGCGGCCTTCATGGACCTCGTCGACGTCACGATCGTCAACATCGCCATCCCGTCGATCCAGCGGGACGAGGGCGCCTCGTTCAGCCAGATCCAGTGGATCACGGCCGGCTACGCGCTGGCCTTCGCCGCCGGCCTCATCACGGGTGGACGGCTCGGCGACATATACGGCCGCAAGCGGGTCTTCCTCCTCGGCATAGGCGGATTCACGGTCGCCTCGGCGCTGTGCGGCTTCGCCGCGAACCCGGAGATGCTCGTCGCCTCGCGGATCCTGCAGGGTGGCATGGCCGCGATGATGGTGCCGCAGGTGCTGTCGATCGTGCACGCCACCTTCCCGGCGCACGAGCGGGGGAAGGTCTTCGGTCTCTTCGGCGCGATCGTCGGTCTGGGAGCCGTGTCCGGTCCGCTCCTCGGCGCGCTGCTCACCGAGTGGAACCTGTTCGGCCTGGAGTGGCGGCCGATCTTCCTCATCAACCTGCCGGTGGGTGTCGCCGCGCTGATCCTGGGACGACGCTTCATCAGCGAGTCCAAGGCGCCGAAAGCCCTCAAGCTCGACCTCGTCGGCGTGGCTCTCGTGACGCTGGCCCTGCTGATGCTGCTCTACCCGCTGACCCGCGGGCGGGAGCTGGGCTGGCCGCTGTGGGGGTACGCGTCGATGGCCGGCTCCCTCGTCGTCTTCGCGGCGCTGGTGGCGTACGAGAGGCGGAAGGCCGCGCGGGACGGTTCGCCGCTGGTCGAGCTGTCGCTGTTCAAGGTGAAGAGCTTCGCCGCGGGCATCGCCGTACAGACCGTCTTCGGGGTCGGCCTCGGCATCTTCTTCCTGGTCTGGACGCTGTACATGCAGGTCGGTCTGGGCTGGACCCCGCTGCGGGCGGGGCTGACCGGGGTGCCGTTCTCGATCGCGGTCTCGGCCGCGGCCGGTATGTCGGTGCAGCTGCTCGTCCCGCGTTTCGGGCGCAAGGTGCTCCAGGCGGGCGCGCTGATCATGGGGGTCGGCGTACTGCTCTACATCTGGGAGTCCGACCGGTACGGCATGTCCATCGCCTCCTGGCAGATGGCCCTTCCGCTGGTCGTGATGGGCGCGGGCATGGGCTTCATCGTGGCCCCGCTGACCGACGCGGTGCTGTCGGAGGTTCCGCGCGAGCACTCCGGTTCGGCGTCCGGGCTCATCAACACCGTGCAGCAGATGGGCAACGCGCTCGGCCTCGGACTGGTCTCGGTGCTCTTCTTCGGCCAGATCGCCGACCGGCTCACCCTGGTCCAGGTGGGCCCGGCCTTCGTGAACGCCTTCCAGTACGCGTTGGGCTGGGTCGCGGCGGTCATGGCGGTCATCTTCCTCCTGATGTTCGCCTTGCCGAAGCGGCCGGCGCAGCATGTGGAGGGGGCGGGGGAGGAGTCCGCCGAGGAGGGGCCCGCCGGGGAGGAGTCCCCGTCCGCGGGGCGGGACGGCGTGCGGGACGGCGCGCAGGACAGGGTGCGCTCGTCGGAGGACGCCGCGGTGTCCGACGGTGGGCCGGTGCTGACGGGCTGATCTCCCGAGGCTCGGGGGCGAGCGGTCCCCGAGGGGCCGGTGCCCAGGCCAGTCATGTGCCCGCTCTCCGCCGGTGGAGGGCGGGCACAGGCCGTTCGTGCGGGCGGTGCGGGCGGTGCGAGCGGCTCGGTGGCTCGGGGCGGCGCGGGCGGCACGAGTGGCCGAGCGGGCTGAGGTGGATGCCTGTTTGTGTCCGTCCCACGTCCGAACCTGTTTACTTTCCGGAAATCCGGGCGTAGCCTCCGACTGAAACCACAGATTCGGGCATCAGTCGGAGGCGAACGGACATGTACGCACCGGAGCGGCAGCAGGAGATCCTCCGGCTGGCTCGTGACGGCGGCCGGGTGGACGTGCTGTCGCTGGCCGAGGAGTTCCAGGTGACCGCGGAGACCATCCGGCGTGACCTGAAGACCCTCGACCGCGCGGGTCTCGTGCGGCGGGTGCACGGCGGTGCCATACCCGCCGGGCGCCTGGACTTCGAACCCGATCTCGCCGAGCGCGAGTCCACCGCGGCCGACGAGAAGGACCGCATCGCCCTGGCCGCCGTCGCCGAACTGCCCGGCGAGGGCACGGTGATCCTCGACGCGGGCAGCACGGTCGCCCGCCTCGCCGGCGACCTCCCGCTCGAGGCGACGCTCACCGTCGTCACCCACAGCCTGCCGATCGCGGCCCGCCTCGCGGACCATCCCGGCATCCAGCTCCACCTGGTCGGCGGACGCGTCCGGCACCGTACGCGCGCCGCGGTGGACGCGTGGGCGCTGCGGGCCTACGGCGAGATCCGCGCCGACGTCCTGTTCATCGCCGCCAACGGCTTCTCCGCCGAGCACGGACTGACCACCCCCGACCTCGCCGAGGCCGCCGTGAAGCGCGCGGCCGTCCAGGCGGCGCGCCGGGTGGTGCTGCTCGCCGACTCCTCCAAGCACGGCCAGGAGCACTTCGCCCGCTTCGGCGACCTGAGTGACGTGGACCTGCTGATCACCGACACCGGTCTGAGCCCGGAAGACGCCACCGACATCGAGCGCGGCGGCACGGAAGTAGTACGCGCATGATCCTCACCGTCACCCCGAACCCCTCCCTCGACCGCACGTACGAGGTCCCCTCGCTGGACCGCGGTGAGGTCAACCGGGCCACCGGTGAGCGCATGGACCCGGGCGGCAAGGGCGTGAACGTCTCCCGCGCGGTCGCCGCGGCCGGGCGGCGCACGATCGCCGTACTGCCCCTGGGCGGCGCGCCCGGCGCACTCGTCGCCGAGCTGCTGGACGCGCAGGGCATCGAGGTCGCCCCGGTCCCGGTCGCGGGAGCCACCCGGTCGAACATCTCGGTCGCCGAACCCGACGGCACCCTGACGAAGATCAACGCGCCCGGCCCCGAACTCTCCCCCGCCGAGGCCGAGTCGCTGCTGGAGACGGTGCGTCAGCAGTACCGTTCCGGCGACACCGACTGGATCACCTGCTGCGGCAGCCTGCCGCGCGGACTCGGTCCCTCCTGGTACGCCGACCTCGTCGCCCGTGCCCACGCGGCAGGTGCCCGGATCGCCCTGGACACCTCGGGGCCGGCGCTGCTCGCGGCGTTGCGCGAGCGGCCCGACGTGGTGAAGCCCAACGCCGAGGAGCTCGCGGAAGCCGTCGGGCGTCCCCTGACCACCGTGGGCGACGCGGTCAAGGCCGCCGAGGAACTGCGCGAGATGGGCGCGGGTGCCGTGCTCGCGAGCCTCGGCGCGGACGGGCAACTGCTCGTGGACGCCTCGGGAGCCTGGTTCGGCAGCGCCCGGGTGGACGCCGTACGCAGCAACGTGGGCGCCGGTGACTCCTCGCTCGCCGGTTTCCTGATCGCCGGCGGCCGTGGCCCGGAAGCCCTCGCCTCCGCCGTCGCCCACGGTGCCGCCGCCGTGCAGCTGCCCGGCAGCGTCATGCCGGGACCCGCCGATCTCGACCCCGCCGGCGTGACCGTCACGACGGAGATCCCCGTGGACCGCGTCCTCACGGAGCCGGTGTCATGACGGACACCGCCGCCGCGGGCGCGGCCACGCGCCGGGGCGCGCTCCCCGGACCGGTCCCGGAGACGTCGAGCCGCCGCGGTCCGGTCCCGAAGACGCCTCCCGAACGGGCGCTGATGTGGCGGGACTTCCACGGTCCCACCCACGGCGCCGGCCTCGCGGATCCCGTGCATCCCGCGGATCCGGCAGGTCCGGCGGATCCCGCAGGCCTCGCAGGCCCCGTAGGTCCCGCCATCCCCGCACCTCCGGAGTCCTCCGCGTGCGGCACCACCGTCCTCACCCCCGTCCCCGTCCTCACCCCCGTCCCCACCCCCGCCCGCTCCCCACGGGCGATACGCGTGCGAAGGAGCCCGCGATGAGCGAGATGATCACCGCGGACCTGGTCGATCTCGACCTGTCCGCCGAGACCAAAGAGGCGGCGGCACGCGCCCTCGCCGAGCGCATGGTTGCCAAGGGCCGGGTCACCGACCTGGACGGCTTCCTCGCCGACGTGGCCGCCCGCGAGGCGCAGATGCCGACCGGTCTCGACGGCGGCATCGGCATCCCGCACTGCCGGAGCGAACACGTCACCGAGCCGACGCTCGCCTTCGGACGCAGTGCCGCCGGGATCGACTTCGGGGCGCCGGACGGGCCCGCCGACCTGATCTTCCTGATCGCCGCTCCGGCGGGCGCCGACGACGCGCATCTGACGATCCTGTCGTCGCTGGCGCGCCAGCTCATGAACGCCGAGTTCACCTCCGCGCTGCGGGCCGTGGACGACGCGACGGCAGCCGCCGCGCTCATCCGCGGCGAGGAGCCCCCGGCGGCCACGGCTGCCGGCGCGGCCGCGTCCCCGGCAACGACCGAGGCCACCGAGGCCACCGAGGCAACCGAGGCGGCCGAGGGTTCCCAGGACTCCGTGGCGGTGTCGGCGGCGGCCTCCGCCGACACCGCCACGGGCACCACCGGCGAGCGTCCGTTCCGGATCGTCGCCGTCACCTCCTGCCCCACCGGTATCGCGCACACCTACATGGCGGCCGAGTCGCTGGAGAACGCGGGCCGCGCGGCGGGCGTCGAACTCGTCGTCGAGACACAGGGCTCGGCCGGATTCACCCGGCTCGACCCGGCGGTCGTCGCGGCCGCGGACGGCGTGATCTTCGCGCACGACGTGCCCGTACGGGACAAGGACCGGTTCGCCGGGAAGCCGACCGTGGACGTCGGTGTGAAGGCGGGCATCAACCGGCCCACCGAGCTGATCTCCGAGGTCCGCGGCAAGGCGGAGCGCGGCGAGGTCACCGCGGGCTCCGCACCGGGCGCGCCGATGGAGCGCGCCGGTGCCTCCGGTGAGGGCTACGGCACCATGCTCCGCAAGTGGCTGATGTCCGGCGTGAGTTACATGGTCCCGTTCGTCGCGGCCGGCGGTCTGCTGATCGCCCTCGGGTTCGCGATCGGCGGCTACCAGATCAACAAGGCGCCGTCGGTGATGGACCACTTCGTGTGGACCCAGGCGGACAGCTGGGGCGCGCTGCTCTTCCAGATCGGCGGCGTCTCCTTCGGGTTCCTCGTCCCGGTGCTGGCGGGCTACATCGCGTACGGCATGGCGGACCGGCCGGGTCTCGTGCCCGGCTTCGTCGGCGGGGCGATCTCCCTCACCATCAACGCCGGCTTCCTCGGCGGCCTGGCCGCCGGTCTCATCGCCGGTGGTGTGGTGATCGGGATCCAGAAGGTGAGGATCCCGGCGGCCCTGCGCGGCATCATGCCGGTGGTGGTGATCCCGCTGATCTCCGCGGCGATCGTCGGGTTCCTGATGTTCGTGGTCATCGGCAAGCCCATCGCCTCCGCGCAGAAGGGCATGACCGACTGGCTCAACGGCCTGACCGGCTCCAACGCCGTCCTGCTCGGCGCGCTGCTCGGCCTGATGATGTGCTTCGACCTCGGCGGCCCGGTCAACAAGGTCGCGTACACCTTCGCCACCGCCGGTATCGCGGTCGCGAGCCCCAGCGACTCGGCCATGAAGATCATGGCGGCCGTGATGGCGGCCGGTATGGTGCCGCCGCTCGCCATGGCCCTCGCCACGACGGTGCGCGGCCGGCTCTTCACCCAGACCGAGCGTGAGAACGGCAAGGCGGCCTGGGTCCTGGGCGCCTCCTTCATCTCGGAGGGCGCGATCCCGTTCGCGGCCGCCGACCCGCTGCGCGTCATTCCCTCCGCCATGGCGGGCGGCGCGGTCACCGGAGCCCTGTCGATGATCTTCGGCGCCACGCTGCGGGCCCCGCACGGTGGCATCTTCGTGGTCCCGCTGATCGGCAACCCGTTCCTCTACCTGATCGCGATCGCGGCCGGTGTCTGTGTCACCACCGCGCTGGTGGTCGTCCTGAAGGGCATGCGGAAGCAGGCTTCCGCCGACGCGGACGCCGGTGTCGCGGACGCTCCCATAGCGGCGAAGGCCGACACCACGGAGCCGGTCGCGGCCTGAGACGCGCCGCCGTCCGCCCGCCCGATTGGTGCGGTGGTGAGCCGTTCACCGCTCCTGCGAGAGATCAGCCCCTTCGGGGCATCTGCGATATACGTCACGGTCCGGGGCCAAGCCCCGGACCGTGGTGTCTACTGGTGCGTATGCCTGAGCATGTATCGATCTCCCAGCTGATAGGAGTGGCGGTCCTCGCCCTCCTGACCGTCGTCTGGGCCATCGGTCTGATCCGTCTGGTGCGCCGGGCCCGCGCCGCGGGCGTCCTGCGGCCCCGCGGAGCCGTGCTGCGGGCGATTCCCCACCAGCGGCGCACCGGCCCCGTCGCCGAGTCCGTCGAGCTCACCCCCGAGGAGCGCGCCGCGTTCGCGGGCCTGGTACGTCAGTTCAGCAACAGCCGCCCGTAGAAGGCGTGCTGCGCGCCGCTGGACCGCAACCGCGTCCCCTGCGACACCGGACCGCACCCGGACGCCGGGCCTCATCCGCACCGAGTCCTGTCAGTCCAGTGGTGCCGGCCGAGTCGTCTCGGCAGGCGTGTCAGCCGAGTCGCGCTGCCCGGCGTTCCATCGCGGCGCGGGCCGCTTCCTCCGTGGGGTAGACCTCGCACATGTGCCGCCCGTCCGGCGTCGCCGTGTGCTCGACCTCCCACAGGGAGATCTCCCGGCCGTCGCGGAGCAGGAACGCGTGCTCGTAGAGCGAGAAGCACAGGCCTGCCTGGCCCGCCCGGCAGGGGCGGCCGAAGGCCTGGGTGATCTGGTGCGCGAACGCGGTCCGCAGCAGCAGCGTCGCCAGGTCGGGACCCGGCCGGTCCGCGTTCTCCGCGCGCCGCAGCAGCCGCCGCGCGTGGTCCGCCGAGTCGTCGGGCACGTACGCGTGCCGCGGCTCGGGGATCGGGGACGGACTGGCCGTCACCGGCAGCTCGAAGTCCGGCGCGTCCGGCGGCAGCGGCAGCCGCGCCGTGGCCGCGCGCAGCTCCTCCTCGTCGACGTACACCTCGTGCTGCGGCTCGCTTCCCGGCGCCGTGTTGTGCACGAGCTCCCACAGCGTGACCGCGGAGCCGTCGGCGAGCAGCCAGGTGTGCCGGTACGTCTCGCGGTGCAGACCCGCGCTGTGGTGCGCGGAGTGCAGCGAACTGTCGTGCGCCAGCGCGCAGTCGAGCCGACGTATCGCCTCGTCGGGCAGTTCGAAGGAGTTCAGGGCACGGCCGAGGAGTCGCGCGAGGTGCTCCTCCGGAGACTCGGGCGACTCGGGTGGTTCGTACGCTGCTGTCTCGTACGGAACGCTCAAGGTTTCTCCCGGCGTTGCTGCATGTCACCTTGTGGGTGCATACCGTAGCCCCTCGGTCCGACATCATTCCTGGGAACCGAGAAAACGTACGGACACAAAAACGAGCGGGCCGCGCGGCGAGTTCCCACGCGGCCCGCTTCGGTGTCAACGGCGCCCCGTCAGGCGGTACTTCCCGCGGTCCACGCGCTCCACGACATGTTCCAGCCGTTCAGACCGTTGTCGGGCGCGACCGTCTTGTCGGGCGAGTTCTTCACCGTCACGACATCCCCGACGAGGGAGTTGTCGAAGAACCACTTGGCGGTCGTGTCCCCCTGCGCGCCCTGCACGTCGGCCATTCCCACACAGCCGTGGCTGGTGCCCTGCCGGCCGAAGGGCGGATTCCCGCGGTTGTACCAGTAGTTGCCGTGGACGAAGGTGCCCGAGGTCGTCAGGCGCATCGCGTGCGGCACGTCCGGGATGTCGTACTCGCCGCCGTAGCCCACCGTCGAGCCGTTCATCCGCGTCTGCGTGAACTTCTCGGAGATCACCATCTGCCCGTTGTACGTCGTGTGCTCCGGGCTGCCGGCCGAGATCGGCACCGACTTGAGGGTCCTGCCGTCCCGCACCACCGTCATGGTCTGCGTGTTGACGTCGACCGTGGAGACCTGCGAGCGACCGACCGTGAAGGTGACCGTCTTCTTCTGCACGCCGAAGACGCCGTTCGCCCCCTCGATGCCGTCCAGGTCGATCTTCATCGTCACCTTGGAGCCGGCCTTCCAGTACTGCTCGGGCCGGAAGTCGAGCCGCTGCGCGCCGAACCAGTGCCCGACCACCTGCTGCCCGCTGCTGGAAGTGACGCTGATGTGCGACTGCACGGCCTTCTGCTTGCTGATCGCCTTGTCGAAGGTGAAGGAGACCGGCATCCCGACGCCGACCGTGCTGCCGTTGTCGGGCGTGTACGTCCCGATGAAGCTGTTGCTCGAAGAGACCGTCGTGAAAATGGAGTTGGCGGCCGCCGTGCGCCCGCTCCCGTCCTTCGCGGTGGCCGAGATCTGGTACTTCGTCCCGCGCTCCAGCTGTGCCTTGGGCTGCCAGCTGCCGCCGTCGGCGGTTATCGCCCCCGGTACGGCGGCCCCGCTCCCCGACACCGTCATCTTCACGTCCGTCAGCTTGCCGTCGCTGACCTTCACGCCGGTCGCGTTGATGGACGCGCTCGTCGAACCGTCCTTGGCCGAGATGACGATCTTCGCCGTGGACGTCTTGGCCGAGCCGCTGCCGTTCTTGCCACCCTTGCCGTCGGTGTCGGCGCTGGCGTTGCCGCCGCAGGCGGTGAGGGCGAGGGCGCCGACCATCAGGGCGGCACAGGCCCCCAGTGCGCGCCGCGCTGCTGAGTTCGGCGTATTCACGGGCTTCTCCAGTTCCTTGTGGTGTGGGTGATCCGCTCCGGTGCGTGGGGAAAGAGCGCGCCGTGAAGAGAAGGGTTCCCACGATCTCCGCCTGTCGCCGTCCGGTGACAGAACCAGGACAATCGCCCCTCTGGTGGGCGCCCCCACGCCACCGGCCAGCGGCCAGCGGCCCACCGTCCAGGGGTTGTCGGCCACCGGCCGCGAGGCACCGGCCGGCGGTCGTCGGCCACCGGTCATTGACTACCGGCTCCCGTACAACTCCTCGTACGACGGCCACATCCCGCCCGGACCGTCCACCGGCCCGGCGGCCCGTACGGCCCGCACGATCGCCCGTGTCACCAGATCCGCGCCGGCCGCCAGGATCTCGTTGAGCGCGAGGGGGTTCCCGGCGTCGAGCGGCCGGACGCCGGTGGCCAGCGCGAACACCGTGTCCCCGTCGTTCAGCAGATGCACCGGCCGTACCGCGCGGGCGATGCCGTCATGTGCCGTCCCGGCGAGCTTGTGCGCCTGTGCCCGGGTGAGGGCGGCGTCGGTCGCGACGACGGCGAGCGTCGTGTTCAGCGGCGGCGGCGCGCTCTTCGCGGCGGCCTCGGCAAGGCGGTTCCGGGCCGCCTCGTGGACCCCGGCCGGGGGATACTCCACCCGGCCGCCCCCCAGCAACTCCCCGTACAGCGCTCCCGTCCCCGGATCCACGGCCGATCCCGCAGCGTTGGCCACCACCAGCGCGGCCACCGTGATCCCCGAGTCGAGCACGGCGCTCGCCGACCCGACCCCGCCCTTCACGGTCCCGACCGTCGCCCCCGTGCCGGCGCCCACGCACCCCTCCGCCACCGGAGCGCCCGGTCCGCTCGCGTCGGCCGCCTCGACCGCGGCCCGGCCCGTGGCCGCGTCCGGCCGTGCCCGGAAGTCGCCGCCGCGGCCCAGGTCGAAGACACAGGCGGCGGGCACCACCGGCACGACGTGCGCCGGATCGACGCCCACTCGCACGCCGCGGCCCCGCTCCTCCAGCCAGGCCATCACCCCGGACGCGGAGTCCAGCCCGTACGCGCTGCCGCCGGTCAGGACGACCGCCTCGACCTTCTGCACCATGTTGCGCGGGTCGAGCGCGTCGGTCTCCTTGGTACCGGGTCCACCGCCGCGCACGTCGACGGCCGCGACGGCGCCGCCCGGGGGAGCGAGCACCACGGTGGTGCCGGTGAGCCAACCGCCGCCGGTGCGTGTCGCGTGCCCCACGCGCAGCCCCGCGACATCTGTCAGAGCGTCAACTGTCATGGGTCCAGTGTTTCCCCCGCCCCGCCCTCGGCGCTCCCCTCTCCTCTCCCCTCCTCTCCACCCAGCGCTTCCTCCGCGCTACCCGGGCTCGCCCACTCGGTCATCCACCGACTCGCCCGCCCGCCGGTACTTCCCTCTACCCCTCTGCACCACTGCCCGTTTGCCCATCGACCCGTCGGTCGGGCGGGCCCGCCCGTTTGTCCATCGCCCCCGACCGCCCGTGCCCGAGCCGCTCGACCGGCCCCTACACGGCCCCCGCCGTCTCTCGTCTCTCCGGTCCGGTCGTCCGCGCCGTCAGGATCACGCCCACCGCCACCGTCAGGGCCGCCACGATTCCCGCCACGAGCACCGCCCACTCGCCCAGGAAGGTGCACAGGATCACCAGCAACGCGGCCGTCGGCAGCACCAGTTGCTGTGCGGTGCCCACCTTGAAGTGGCGCGCGTGCAGGAGCCACACCATGAGGAAGTACAGCGCCGTCGGCAGTGTCACCGCGGCGGACGCGGCGAGCGTCGAGATGTGTGCCTTGCCGACCGCCTGCTCGACCGCGACCTCCAGACCCGCGCCGATCGCGGCCGCCGACGAGAAGATCAGATAGTGGCCGTACCCCCACAGGAACGACTGTCTGTTGGACCGCAGGAAGCCGTGGATGGGCACCGCGAAGTAGATCCACCAGGCGGCGAAGACGATCAGCAGTCCGCCCACGGCGATCGGCATCAGGTGGCCCAGCGCGTCGTGCTCGTCCACGCCCGTCTTCACGGCGACCGTGGCCGCGGAGATCGACTCACCCAGCACGATGATCGTGAACAGGCCGAACCGCTCGGAGATGTGGTGCGCGTGCCACGAGGTGACGTAGTCCTTCTCCGCGTACAGCGGGACGCACATCTCCAGGGGTGCCATCACCAGGAACACCCAGGCGCGGGCGGACTCCGGCAGGACCACCAGTCCGAGCCAGCCGACCTGGCACAGCAGCACGCCGGCCGCGTAGCGCAGCGCCATCGTTCTCTCGGCGCCCTCGCTGGAGCGCGCCGCTCGCAGCCACTGGGTGATCAGAGCGAACCGCATGATCACGTAGCCGAGCCAGACGGCCACGAAGACGTGGTCCTCGAACGCCCGCGACACCCCGGCGGCGAGCACCAGCACACCGGCGATCTGCACCAGCGTGACCACTCGGAAGAGCACGTCGTCGTTGTCGTACGCCGAGGCGAACCACGTGAAGTTCATCCACGCCCACCAGATGGCGAAAAAGACCATCACGTAGTTGAGGATGCCCTTGCCTGCGTGGCCCTCGGCCATGGAGTGCATCAGCTCGGCGCCGGCCTGGGCGATCGCCACGACGAAGCACAGGTCGAAGAAGAGCTCCAGCGGCGTCGCGACCCGGTGCGCCTCCTCCCGGCCCCGGGCGGTCATCCTGCGCAGGGGCCCGAGCCGGGACGGGTCGGGCGGCGGTGCGGATTCGGAAGCGGAACTGGACGTCATGCGGCCAAGCACAGCAGATAAGAACCCGGAACGCCCACGCCGGGGGCCTGATCTCCCGGTTGTGGCGCGAGGGGCCGGCACGCCCTCGGCGTACCCTGGACGCATGAGTGACACCCCCGCGCCCGAACCGCGCGATGCTCCGGAACCGCGCACCGAGGCGTCCGGGGAGGTACGCCCCGCCCCCCGGAAGCCGACGCTGGTCTTCGACGACCCGCTGAGCCGGCAGTCCTCCGACGACACGGACCGGGGATGGGGCGAGGGGTCGCGCAACGACGCCGACAGCGCGGCCGACCTGAAGCGCTTCCTCGACGAGAAGCCGCCCCACCACATCTGAGCCGGGCGGCGGGGCCGACGGACGCGACCCCCACCCCCTGGCGACCGGCCCCCGCCCGGTCCCCACTGTGACGACAGCCCGCGTCGGGACAGCCCGCGTCGGGACAGCCCGCGTCGGGACAGCCCCCGTCGGGACAGCCCGCGTCGGGACAGGCCTCGTCGGAACAGGCCTAGTCGGGCCGCTGTCCCGAACCGCGCTGAGCCAGCAGGGCGTCGCGGATCTCCTTGAGCACCTGCAGCTCGGACACCTCGACGATCTCCTGCCTGCCCTCCTTGGCCTTCTGGCGGGCCGCCTGCCGGGCCAGGAACTTCGACATCGGCAGGACCATCAGGAAGTAGACGACGGCCGCGGTGATCACGAAGCTGAGCGTGGAGCCCAGCACCGAGCCCCACAGGATCCGGACCCCCCTGGCGGTGTCCCCGCTGCCCTTGCACGGATCCTTCAGGCAGTAGCTGTAACTGTCGAGGTTCTTCGTGCCGATCGCGCCCACCAGGGGGTTGATGATGCCCTTCACCACCGAGTTGACGATGTTGGTGAAGGCCGCTCCGATGACCACCGCGACGGCCAGATCGATGACATTGCCCCGCATGAGAAAGGCCTTGAAGCCCTCCCAGACGCCGGGTTGCTGCTTCTCGCTCACCAAGAGGCCCCTCTGCACAAGTTGTGGAACAAACAGCTCCGCAACCTACGTCAGGGCATGCAGGAGCTGTCCAATTCCGTAGCTCCCGTGTGGGACTTGACACCGATTCGATATCCCGCGGAGTCCTCAGCACAGGGTCACCGCCAGCCGTGAGGTGATGCCCGCGCCCGCCAGCCGTGCCGCGGTGGGCCGGGGCACGGACAGCACGACCAGCGCACCGGGTTCCGTACCGCCGGAGTCCGGCACCGCGCTCACCCGGGCCCCGGCGGCGACCACGCGCCCCTGACCGCGGCCGTCCGCCGCGACCACGTCGACACGGTCCCCCGGCCTGAGCAGCCGCACCGTGGCCGCGTCGGCGATCCGCACCGGTGCCGCCACCATCTCGACCCCGCCGGGTCCCCGCACGGAACCGGAAGCGGAACCGGAAGGTGAAGAGGACGAGGCGGAGGAAGCGGACCCGGGTGTGGACAGGAGCGAGGACGAGGCCGGGGGCGGGGTCGAGGACGCCGGGTGGCCGCGCGCCCGATCCGCGACCCGGGGGCCGGCCGCCACGAGGGCCGCCGCCGTGACCGCGAGACCCGCGGCCACGGCCCGCCGCCGGTGCCGGGTGAGGCGCCGCAGCCGATACCGGCCGCCGCGCACGCGAACGGGCGGGAACTGCGGCACTTCGCAGGTCGGAGGCGCCTCCACACCCGGCGGAGGCGGGTCGTCCACGTCGTACGGGTCCATGGGCGGGTCCATGGGCGGGCCCACGCAGAGGCCGACTGGACGCCTCACGGGGACCTGCGCGTCCCAGGGGAGGACGGGAGCCGTGGGGAGCGGGCGGGTGGACGGGGAGCGCTGGACCATGGGGAACCACCACCTGTGACGAGGGACCGGGCTTGCGATCCCACGATGAGGCTTCGCGGCGGATCCCGTCGGAGCCGGTGGATCACCGACCGGTTGTGGACAACTCCCTCACCCGAACGAGGAGTTCCGCACGCCCCGGCCGGTCTGCGCGCCGGTCCGTACCCGCCTCGCCCCGTCCCGCCCGCCGACCGTCAGGGCAGCTCGAACCCCGGGTCCATGCCCCCCATCGCCGTCGTGCACAGGCAGTCCCGCGTTCCGTTCCCCGGCAGACCCGCCACCACGTCGAACAGCACGCCCCGCAGCCGGTCCACGTTGGCCGCGAACACCTTGAGGACGTCGTCGTGCGAGACGCCCTCGCCTGCCTCCGCGCCCGCGTCCAGGTCGGTGACGAGGGTCAACGACGTGTAGCAGAGCTCGAGTTCACGGGCGAGCGCGGCCTCGGGATGGCCGGTCATGCCCACCACGGACCAGCCCTGCGCCTGATGCCACAGCGACTCGGCGCGGGTGGAGAACCGCGGCCCCTCGACCACCACGAGCGTGCCGCCGTCCACCGGCTCCCAGTCCCGCCCGCGCGCCGCCTCCAGAGCGGCCTTGCGGCCGACGGGGCAGTAGGGGTCGGCCAGCGACACGTGCACCACGTTCGGCACCGTGCCGTCCGGCAGCGGCAGTCCGTCGAAGTACGTCTGCGCCCGCGCCTTCGTCCGGTCGACCAGCTGGTCCGGCACGAGCAGCGTCCCCGGCCCGTACTCGGGGCGCAGACCGCCCACCGCGCAGGGCCCGAGGATCTGCCGGGCGCCGACGGAGCGCAGCGCCCACAGGTTGGCCCGGTAGTTGATGCGGTGCGGCGGCAGATGGTGACCGCGGCCGTGGCGCGGCAGGAAGGCGACCCGTCGCCCGGCGACCTCGCCGAGGAACAGGGAGTCGCTGGGCGGCCCGTAAGGGGTGTCCACCTGTATCTCGGTCACGTCGTCGAGGAAGGAGTAGAAGCCCGAGCCGCCGATGACGCCGATCTCGGCCGCGGCCGGCGGCTGCTCCCCGGCAGGGTTCAGTGGATTCTCCGTGTTCGCCATGGACCGCACCCTAACCGGGCCCGGGACACACCGAAGACCCTGCCGTCGGCTGACGACAGGGTCCGGTACGCATCGCGTCCCGCGTGCGGACTACGCGGCGGAGCTGCTGGACGAACCGCTGCCCGACGACTTCGACTCCGAGGACGACGACGAGGTCGTCGAAGACGAGGACGACGCCGGTGAGGACGACGCCGGTGAGGACGTCGACGGCTTGGACGCCGGCGAGCTGGTCGACGAGGAGCCGCGGCTGTCATTGCGGTAGAAGCCGGAGCCCTTGAAGACAATGCCGACGGCAGAGAACACCTTCTTCAGGCGGCCACCGCAGTTGGGGCACTCGGTCAGGGCATCGTCGGTGAACTTCTGCACCGCCTCGAGGCCCTCGCCGCACTCGGTGCACTGGTACTGGTAGGTCGGCACTTGTCTTCCTCCTGGCACTCTCACTCAGTGAGTGCTAACGACGGTCCATAGTGACGTATTCCGAGAGATCAGTCCACTGTCACCGGCACTCGGTGACCGACGCCACGTGCGACGGTGCGCCCGGCGGGTCGTGTCGCGAGCCGTGAACGCAGGGCCACCAGGGTGACCAGGGCCAGGGCCGTACCGCCCATCGGCACCAGGAATCCGGCGCCGTCCCACAGGCGGTCCTCCATCTGCCCGGCCACGGTGACGGCCGCGGCCTGGCCGAGGGCGACGGCACCGGTCAGCCAGGTGAAGGCCTCGGTGCGGGCGCCGGCCGGCACCAGCCCCTCGACCAGCGTGTAGCCGGTGATCAGGGCCGGAGCGATGCACATGCCGACCAGGAGTCCGATGCCGATGAGCACGGCCACCGAGTGGGCGGCCCACAGCCCGGACGCGGTGAGGGTGAGGGCGGCGTACCCGATGACGAGGCGGCGCCGCGGGGCCACCTTCCAGGCGATGGCACCGCAGACGACGCCCGAGAGCATGTTGCCGGCGGCGAAGACCCCGTACAGGACGCCGTTCATGCCGGGCTCGCCGATGGACTCGCTGAACGCGGCGAGCGAGACCTGCATGCCGCCGAAGACGGAGCCGATGCCCAGGAAGGTCACGATCAGTACGCGCACTCCGGGGATCCGCAGCGCGGAACCGTGCTCCACGCGCGCGTGCCCCTCGCGGGCGGTGGCGGGCTGGGTGCTCTTCTGCGCGGCGAAGAGGAGGCCGCCGACCAGGGTCAGCCCGGCCTCGGTCAGCAGGCCCGCGGCCGGGTGCACGGTGGTGCACAGGGCGGTCGCGACCAGCGGGCCGAGGACGAAGGTCAGCTCGTCCGTGACGGACTCGAAGGCCGCCGCGGTGCTCATCAGGGGCGAGTCCTGGAGTTTCACGCCCCAGCGGGCGCGCACCATGGGCCCGATCTGGGGCACCGAGGCGCCGGTCGGCACGGCGGCGAGGAAAAGAGCCCACAGGGGGGCGTCCGACAGGGCCAGGGCGGTCAGGCAGAGGGCGGCCAGGACGTGCACCAGGACGCCGGGCAGCAGGACGGCCCGCTGCCCGTGACGGTCGGCGAGACGGCCGGTGAAGGGCGCGAACAGCGCCATGGAGACGCCGGTGGCCGCGGCGACGGCGCCGGCGGCCCCGTACGAGCCGGTGGTGTGCTGGACGAGGAGCACGAGGGAGATGGTCAGCATCGCGAACGGCTGGCGCGCCGCGAAGCCGGGAAGCAGGAACGTCCAGGCGCCGCGGGTGCGCAGCAGCTGTCCGTACCCGGGGCGGGAGGTGACCGTGGATGCCACGGCCCGTGCCTTTCTGCCGCCTGGTAGCGCGCCCGTGCGGGGGCGCCGAGAGCTGTCCTCTTGCGCGGAACTGCGGTAGATGCCGCGCCGCCCCCTGCAAGGGCACCACGACCGCCATACGGTCGCGCCAGCTCTGCGTCAGGCAGAGTTGGTTCGATCAAAGTATGCCTTCATGGTACAGGGGGAGAGGCGTGCGGTGCCTGTGAAAGCGAGCACCACCGCGCCACTCGCCTGTGAATGCGCAACGGGGTGGATTTCCGCGGTCTCAGCGTCCGCGTCCGCCGCCCAGAGGGCCCAGCCAGTCCGCCAGCTTGCCGCCCTGGCCCACCGCGCGCAGCCGTCGCTCGGCCGCGTCGCGGACCGGGTCGGTGGCCACCACCAGCAGCTCGTCGCCGCGCCGCAGCACCGTCGTGGGCAGCGGTACGAAGGAGGTCCCCTCGCGTACGACGAGGGTGACGGCGGCGCCCGCGGGCAGCCGCAGCTCGGCCACCTCGACGCCGTGCATGCGCGACCCCTTGGGGATGGCCACGGACAGCAGATGCCCCCGCAGCCGCTCCAGGGGCGCCGATTCGATGCCCAGGTCGGCGGGGCCCGTGGACCCGCCCAGCCGCAGCGTGCGGGCCAGCCAGGGCAGCGTGGGTCCCTGGATGAGGGTGTAGACGACGACCAGGACGAAGACGATGTTGAAGATCCGGCGGCTCTCCTCGATGCCGCTCACCATCGGGATGGTCGCCAGGATGATGGGCACGGCGCCGCGCAGCCCCGCCCAGGACATCAGCGTCTGCTCCTGCCAGGGGATGCGGAAGGGCAGTAGGGCGGTGAAGACGCTCAGGGGCCGGGCCACCACGGTCAGCGCCAGGCCGATGACGAGCGCGGGCCAGATGTCGTCGCCCATCTCGTGCGGTGTGACCAGCAGGCCGAGCAGCACGAACATGCCGATCTGCGCGATCCAGCCGAGCCCCTCGGCGAAGCCCCGGGTGGCGGGCCAGTGCGGCAGTTTGGCGTTGCCGAGCATCATCGAGGCGAGGTACACGGCGAGGAAGCCGCTGCCGTGGGCGAGGGCGCCGGCCGCGTAGGCGGTGACGGCGATCGCCATCACGGCGATCGGGTAGAGGCCGGAGGCGGGCAGCGCCACGTGCCGCAGCCCCCAGGAGCCGAGCCAGCCGACCGCGAGGCCCATGGCCGCGCCGATGGCCAGCTCCAGGGCTATCTCTCCCACCAGCACGTACCAGTGCTCCACGGGGCCCGCCGTGCTGAACGCGACGACGAGGATGACCACCGGGGCGTCGTTGAACCCCGACTCGGCCTCCAGGACGGCCGTCACGCGGGAGGGGAGGGGGACCTTGCGCAGCACCGAGAAGACCGCCGCCGCGTCCGTCGAGGACACCACCGCGCCGATGATGAGCGCCTGTCGCCACTCCAGGTCGATCAGGTAGTGGGCGGCGGTGGCCGTGACCCCCACGCTCACCGCGACGCCGGCCAGCGCCAGCGAGGTGGCGGCGGGCAGGACCGGTTTGATCTCCTTCCACTTCGTGCCGAGGCCGCCCTCGGCCAGGATCACGACCAGGGCCGCGTATCCGATGACCTGGGTCAGCTCGGCGTTGCTGAAGTGGATGTCGCCGACGCCGTCCTGGCCCATGGCCATGCCGATGCCCAGGTAGACGAGCAGGCTGGGGAGCCCGCTGCGCGAGGAGATCCGAACCGCTGCCACCGCGACGAGCAGAACGAGCGAGCAGACGAGCAAGAGCTGGTTGAGGTGGTGGACAGTCAGCGGCCGTTCCCTTCTCGCCGATCCGGGCACGGGATCCGAGCATGTCGATCCGGGCGCCGGAAGTCGGTACAGCGGTCCAAGTACTTCGTTACCTTACCTAACTCTTGACGCTTTCTTGACGCTCCCGGGGCCGAGATCAAACGCTCGGCCGTCCGGGTACCCGACTCCGCGTCAAGGCGCGGTGGGCCCTGCGCCTATGGTTGCTCCAGCACTCCAGGACCGCCTGCCGCTCGCGTTAGGACAGCAAGGACAGCGATGCCCCCGAACACGACCGCCTCTTCCGGCCAGAAGCCCGGCAAGTCCGGCAGGAAGAAGGGGCGCCGCGCCCGTCTGATCCTGATCGTCCTGGTTCTGGCCCTGATCGGGGGCGTGGCCTACGGCGGGTACTGGGGAGTCAGCACCGTCCGCGCCTCCTTCCCGCAGACCAAGGGCTCCCTCACGCTCGAAGGGCTCTCGGGGCCCGTCGACGTGAAGCGCGACGGCTACGGCATCCCGCAGATCTACGCCTCCTCCGACGCGGACCTGTTCATGGCCCAGGGCTACGTGCAGGCGCAGGACCGGTTCTACGAGATGGACGTGCGCCGGCACATGACCTCGGGCCGGCTGTCCGAGATGTTCGGCAAGGGCCAGGTCAAGAACGACGAGTTCCTGCGCACGCTGGGCTGGAACCGGGTCGCCAAGGAGGAGTACGACACCAAGCTGTCGGCCTCCACGAAGAAGTACCTGCAGGCGTACGCCAAGGGAGTCAACGCCTACCTGAAGGGCAAGGACGGCAAGGACATCTCCCTGGAGTACGCGGCCCTCGGCTTCACCAACGACTACAAGCCCCAGGAGTGGACCCCGGTCGACTCGGTGGCCTGGCTCAAGGCGATGGCCTGGGACCTGCGCGGCAACATGCAGGAGGAGATCGACCGCTCCCTGATGACCAGCCGCCTGGGCCCGAAGCAGATCGCCGACCTGTACCCGGAGTACCCGTACGACCGGAACAAGACCATCACCCAGGAGGGTGCGTACGACAGCGTCACGCAGTCGTACGTCCAGAACGGCTCGACCACCACCGGCGGCACCGGGCAGTCGACGGCGGGCACCGGGCTGGCCGGCGACACGACGGCGCCCGGCGGTCTGCAGAGCCAGCTCTCCAAGCTCTACGACGTCCTCGACGACGTGCCCACGGCCGTCGGGGTGAACGGCAACGGCATCGGCTCCAACTCGTGGGTCGTGTCGGGCGAGCGCACCATCACCGGCAAGCCGCTGCTGGCCAACGACCCGCACCTGTCGGCCTCGCTGCCCTCCGTCTGGTACCAGATGGGCCTGCACTGCACCGCGGTCTCCAGCAAGTGCCCGTACGACGTCTCCGGCTACACCTTCGCGGGCATGCCCGGCGTGATAATCGGCCACAACCAGAACATCGCCTGGGGCATGACCAACTCCGGGGTCGACGTCACCGACCTCTACCTGGAGAAGATCACCGGCGACGGGTACCAGTACGACGGCAAGGTGAAGCCCTTCACCACCCGCAAGGAAACGATCAAGATCGCGGGCGGTGGCAGCAAGACGATCGTCGTGCGCACCACCAACAACGGACCGCTGCTGTCCGACCGTGACGACGAGCTGGTCAAGGTCGGCAAGAAGGCCACCGTCGACGCCGCGGCGCCCGACCGCGGCGACGGCTACGCCATCGCGCTGCGCTGGACCGCCCTGGACCCCGGCACCTCCATGGATGCCGTCTTCCGGATCGACAAGGCGTCGGGCTGGGACGAGTTCCGCAAGGCGGCCGAGTCCTTCGAGGTGCCCTCGCAGAACCTGATCTACGCCGACGGCAAGGGCCCCAAGGGCCACATCGGCTACCAGCTGCCCGGCAAGATCCCGACCCGCCCCAAGGGCGACGACGGTTCGCTCCCCTCGCCCGGCTGGGACCCCAAGTACAGGTGGACCGGCTACATCAAGCCGTCCGAACTGCCCTACGAGTTCGACCCGAGGCGCGGCTACATCGTCACCGCCAACCAGGCCGTCGTCGACAAGGACAAGTACCCCTACACGCTCACCACGGACTGGGGCTACGGTGCGCGCAGCCAGCGGATCACCGATCTGATCACGACGAAGACCGACGGCGGCGGCAAGATCTCGACCGACGACATGCGGCAGATGCAGCTCGACAACAGCAGCGAGATCGCCAAGCTGATCGTGCCCAAGCTGCTCAAGCTGGACATCGCCGACAAGAACGTCCGCGAGACGCAGAAGCTCCTGGAGGGCTGGGACTACACCCAGGACGCCGACTCCGCGGCGGCCGCGTACTTCAACGCGGTCTGGCGCAACATCCTCAAGCTGGCCTTCGGCAACAAGCTGCCCAAGGAGCTGCGGGTCAAGGGCCAGTGCCTGTACGTCGACCCGGTCGACACCACCGGTCCGGCGGACGGCGACCGGAAGGTGCTCGAGTGCGGTCAGCGCGACGCCGACCAGGCACAGCCGGACGGTGGCGACCGCTGGTTCGAGGTCGTCCGCAAGATCATCGACGATGAGCACAACGACTGGTGGAAGGCGCCCAAGACGCGCCTCGACAAGGCGATCGACACCCGTGACGAGCTGTTCGTACGGGCCATGAAGGACGCCCGCTGGGAGCTGACCGCCAAGCTCGGCAAGGACCTCGACACCTGGAGCTGGGGCCGGCTGCACCGCCTGTTCCTGAAGAACCAGACCCTGGGCACCGAGGGCCCCTCCTTCCTGAAGTACATGCTCAACCGCGGCCCCTGGAAGCTCAGTGGCGGCGAGGCGACGGTCAACGCGACCGGCTGGAACGCCGCGGGCGGCTACGGAGTGGTGTGGGTGCCGTCGATGCGGATGGTGGTCAACCTCGACGACCTCGACAAGTCGAAGTGGATCAACCTCTCCGGAGCGTCCGGGCACGCCTACAGCGCGCACTACACCGACCAGACGGACAAGTGGGCCGAGGGCGAGCTGCTGCCGTGGGCCTTCTCGGCGAAGGCGGTCGACAAGAGCACGAGGGACACCCTGGTGCTCAAGCCGTGAGGCACTGACGGCATCCGCGCAAAGGGCCCTCCACGCACGCGTGGAGGGCCCTTTCCGTGCTTCGCCGGGGACGCCGAGCCGTGTCCGGGGACGCCGAGCCGTCCGGGGCCGGCCGGGTCGCCCGCCAGCCCGGCCGGGGGAGCTCCGGGCGACGTCACCGGAAGCGCCGAATCCCCGAAGGCGTCACCACGGCGTGCACCGGACGGTCGTGCGGCTCCCGCGGGACGTCCTCGACGACCTCGGTGTCGTAAAGGAGCACCACCAGGGCCGGATCCGTCCCCGCGCGCGCCAGACGGGCCAGTACGCGGTCGTACGAGCCGCCGCCGCGCCCCAGACGCAGTCCGCGCCGGTCCACCGCGAGGCCGGGCAGCAGGACGGCGTCGGCCTCCTGGACGGCCTCGGGGCCGAGGCGTTCACCCGCCGGCTCCAGGAGGGCCATCCGCCCGCCGTGTCGGACCCGGGTGAGGGAGTCCTCGCCGGCGTACGCGCCCCAGTCCAGGTCGTTGTCGGCCATGAGGACCGGCAGCAGTACGCGGACGCCCCGGGCGTGCAGCGCGTCCAGGAGCGCGAGGGTGCCCGGCTCGCTCCCCACGGAGACGTAGGCCGCCACCGTGCGCGCGTGCGCCAGTTCCGGCAGCTCCAGTGCGCGCACGGCCAGGGCCTCGGCGGTCTCCCGCAGGTCATCGGCTGTCAACCTGCTTCTCACCGCGAGGAATCCTTGGCGCAACATTCGCTTGTCAGGCTCGGCCTCGCGTCCGGCGTGGTGCACAGATCTCTCCCCGTGTTTCTTTATGTGCTCATATGAGAGCCAAGTAACCGGAGCCACAGATTCTGCTCATAGCCACCGGATATGGTTACGGGCATGACTGAGTCGCACCCCAGGATCAGCAAGGCTGTCATCCCCGCAGCAGGCCTCGGCACCCGGTTCCTGCCGGCCACCAAGGCCACTCCCAAGGAGATGCTGCCGGTCGTCGACAAGCCGGCGATCCAGTACGTGGTCGAAGAGGCCGCGTCGGCGGGTCTCGACGACGTCCTGATGATCACGGGACGCAACAAGCGCCCCCTCGAGGACCACTTCGACCGCAACTACGAGCTGGAGTCGGCCCTCCAGAAGAAGGGCGACGCCGGCCGCCTCGCCAAGGTCCAGGAGTCCAGCGACCTCGCGACCATGCACTACGTGCGCCAGGGCGACCCCAAGGGTCTCGGCCACGCGGTCCTGTGCGCGGCCCCGCACGTCGGCCACGAGCCCTTCGCGGTGCTCCTCGGCGACGACCTGATCGACCCCCGCGATCCCCTGCTCGCCCGCATGGTCGAGGTCCAGGAGCAGCACGGCGGCAGCGTCATCGCGCTCATGGAGGTCGAGCCCGAGCAGATCCACCTCTACGGCTCCGCCGCCGTGGAGACCACCGGTGAGAGCGACCTGGTCAAGGTGACCGGACTGGTCGAGAAGCCGGACCCGGCGGACGCCCCCAGCAACTACGCGATCATCGGGCGGTACGTCCTCGACCCCCACATCTTCGACATACTGCGCAAGACCGAGCCGGGCCGCGGCGGCGAGATCCAGCTCACCGACGCCCTCCAGCAGCTCGCCGCCGACGAGAAGGTCGGCGGCCCGGTGCACGGCGTCGTCTTCAAGGGCCGCCGCTATGACACCGGTGACCGCGGCGACTACCTGCGTGCCATTGTCAGACTCGCGTGCGAACGTGAAGACCTGGGCCCGGACTTCCGGACCTGGCTTCGCAGTTACGTAGCCGAGGAGATGCAGGGATCTTGAGCAACGCCGCCGCCCGCACCACCGGCCAGGACCGCCTCTGGTCGGTGGACGACCACCTGGAGGACATCCTCGCGACCGTCCGCCCCCTCGAACCCATCGAGCTGCAACTCCTCGACGCCCAGGGCTGCGTCCTGGTCGAGGACGTCACGGTGCCGGTCTCGCTGCCGCCGTTCGACAACAGCTCGATGGACGGGTACGCGGTGCGGGTCGCGGATGTCTCGGGCGCCGGCGAGGAGTATCCGGCGGTTCTCACCGTCGTCGGCGATGTCGCGGCCGGCGGCGCCGAGCCGCCGCACGTGGGTCCGGGGCAGGCCGCCCGCATCATGACCGGCGCCCCGCTGCCGCCCGGTGCCGAAGCCGTCGTCCCGGTGGAATGGACCGACGGGGGACTCGGCGAGGGCCCGGTCTCCGGGATGCGCGCCCACAGCGCCGCCCCCGAGGGCGCCTCCGGCCAGGTGCGGGTGCACCGCCCGGCCGAAGCGCGCGCCCATGTCCGTGCGAAGGGCAGCGACGTGCGGGCGGGCGACCTCGCTCTCGCGGCGGGTACGGTCCTCGGCCCCCCGCAGCTCGGTCTGCTGGCCGCGATCGGCCGCGGCACCGTCCGCGTGCGCCCCCGCCCGCGCGTGGTCGTCCTGTCCACCGGCAGTGAACTGGTCCAGCCGGGCGAGGCGTTGGACACCGGCCAGATCTACGACTCGAACAGCTTCGCCCTGTGTGCCGCCGCCCGCGACGCCGGGGCCATCGCCTACCGCGTGGGCGCGGTCGCCGACGACGCCGAGACACTCCGCTCCACCATCGAGGACCAGCTCATCCGGGCCGACCTGCTGGTCACCACCGGTGGCGTGAGCGTCGGCGCGTACGACGTCGTCAAGGAGGCCCTGTCCTCGGTGGGCGACGAGGACGAGGCGGGCGCCGGCGTCGACTTCCGCAAACTCGCCATGCAGCCCGGCAAGCCCCAGGGCTTCGGCTCCATCGGCCCCGACCACACCCCGCTGCTCGCCCTGCCGGGCAACCCCGTGTCGTCGTACGTCTCCTTCGAACTGTTCGTCCGCCCCGCGATCCGCACCCTCATGGGCCTGGACGACGTCCACCGCCCCACCACCCGGGCGACTCTGGAGACCGAGAAGGCGCTGACCTCGCCCTCGGGACGCCGGCAGTTCCTGCGGGCCACGTACGAGGACGGCCGGGTGACGCCCGTCGGCGGCGCCGGATCCCACCTGGTCGCGGCCCTCGCGCACGCCGACGCGCTGATCGTCGTGCCCGAGGACACCACCTCGGTCGAGCCCGGCACCGAGGTCGACGTGGTCCTGCTGGGCTGACCGGCGGCAGCCCGGAAGGGTCCTGCCCGGCTGCCCGCCCCGAGTTGGCGGTACCGTGTCGCGCACAACAGGCCCGACCGGGAGCGCTGCCGCACATGAGTACGCAGGACCGACTGACCCACATCGACGAGGCGGGTGCCGCCCGCATGGTCGACGTCTCCGGGAAGGACGTGACCGCGCGCACCGCCCGCGCCAGCGGCCGTGTCCTGGTCTCCCCCCGTGTGGTCGAACTGCTGCGCGGCGGGGGAGTGCCCAAGGGCGACGCCCTGGCCACCGCGCGCATCGCGGGCATCATGGGCGCCAAGCGCACCCCGGATCTCATCCCGCTCTGTCACCCGTTGTCGGTGTCGGGCGTCAAGGTCGACCTGTCGGTCGCGGACGACGCCGTCGAGATCCTCGCGACCGTGAGGACCACCGACCGTACGGGCGTCGAGATGGAGGCCCTCACCGCGGTCAGCGTGGCGGCCCTGACCGTGATCGACATGGTCAAGGCGGTCGACAAGGGGGCGGTCATCACGGACGTGAGGGTCGAGGAGAAGACAGGCGGAAAGTCGGGCGACTGGAGCCGGGCATGACATCGCCGTCGTACCGCGCCCTCGTGGTCACCGCCTCCAACCGGGCCGCCGCGGGCGTCTACGCGGACCGGGGCGGACCCCTGATCGCCGAGGGGCTCACGTCGTACGGCTTCACCGTCGACGGTCCCCGGGTCGTACCCGACGGCGACCCCGTGGAGGCGGCGCTGCGCGCCGGCGTCGAGGCCGGGTACGACGTCATCGTGACCACCGGTGGCACGGGGATCTCGCCCACCGACCGGACGCCCGAGGCGACCCGGCGCGTGGTGGATCACGAAGTCCCGGGCATTCCTGAGGCGATCAGGGCGTTCGGTAGAGAGAAGGTCGCGACGGCGGCGCTGTCCCGGGGGCTCGCCGGAGTCGCGGGCCGGACACTGATCGTCAACCTGCCGGGTTCCACCGGCGGGGTGAAGGACGGTCTGGCCGTCCTGGAGCCCCTGTTGGTCCACGCCGTGGAGCAGATCCGCGGCGGCGACCACCCCAGACCCAACGGCAGTGGGGGTGCGAGCTGAACAGCCCGTCCTGGCCCGTCGAGCTGGTGGACGGCGATGTCGTCCTCCGGCCGATAAAGGTGCGCGACCAGCGGGCCTGGCGCGAGGTGAACCGGCGCAACCGCGACTGGCTGCGGCCGTGGGAGGCGACCATTCCGCCCCCCACCCCCAGCGGGCCGATAGCGCACCGGCCGACCTATCGGCAGATGGTCCGCCATCTGCGCGCCGAGGCGAACGCGGGCCGCATGCTGCCCTTCGTGATCGAGTACCAGGGCCGTCTGGTGGGTCAGCTGACCGTCGCCGGGATCACCTGGGGTTCGATGTGCTCGGGGCACGTCGGCTACTGGGTGGACCAGGCGGTGGCGGGGCGCGGGGTGATGCCGACGGCCGTGGCGCTGGTGACCGACCACTGCTTCCGCACGGTCGGACTGCACCGTATCGAGGTCTGCATTCGCCCGGAGAACGGACCCAGCCGCCGCGTCGTGGAGAAACTCGGATTCCGTGAGGAAGGGCTCCGGCCGCGTTATCTCCACATCGACGGGGCCTGGCGCGACCATCTCGTCTTCGCGCTCACCGCGGAAGAGGTGCCCGAGGGGCTTCTCGGACGCTGGCAGCGGGCACGCTCACAGAACCGGAGCAGGCCGAGTACTCAGTAAATGAAATGTGTGTTCGAAATTGATCGGTCGGCGATCACCTCGGAACCATCTCGGTGCCTCTCCGGGTCGTCCCGCGGCATTAAATTCACGGGTCCCGGCAGCCTGCTGATCGCATCGGTCACAAAAAAAGCTCGAAATATCAGCCAGATCGTGCGACACACCGGCTCAATTGGCAGATGGCCTCACGCAAACCCCTCTACCGTGTGAGGCGTGAGCAGCAGCGGCCTCATCTACGCAGTCATCGTCGGGGCCTGGGCCGCCTACTTGGTGCCGATGTGGCTCCGTAGGCAGGACGAGCTGAACGAAGCCCGTCCGACGGAACGCTTCAGCACCGCCATCCGGCTGCTGTCCGGACGGGCGGGGATGGAGCGCCGGTACGCCAAGGACCTGCGGGCGCGCTCCACCGAAGAGGGGGAGCCCAGCGCCGACCCGGGCGGTGCCACCGATTCGGTGGACGTCCGGGCCTTCGCCATGCCTCCGGCCCGGGAACACACCAAGGCCCAACTCCCGCAGCCCGCCGAGCCGGAGCCCCAGCAGGCACCGCAGTCGGCCGCCCGGCACGGTGCCCCGCAGGGCGCCGCGGCGACCGCCAGACCGGTGCCGCAGTCGTCGGCGCACACCGAACCCCTGCCCTCGTCGGCGTCGAGCGCTTCCGCGGCCTCGCGGGTTCCCGCCGACCGGCGGGTCTCCGCGGCGGAGGCCGCAGCACGCGCCCGGCGCTCGAAGGCGCTCGCGCGCCGGCGGCGTACGACCGTCATGCTCTTCCTCGCCTTCACCTGCGGCGCGATCGTGGCGGCCGTCGGAGGACTCGCGTTCCTGTGGGCTCCCGGCGTGCCCGCCGTGATGCTGAGCGCGTACATCGTCTATCTGCGGGCCCAGGAGCGGCGGCGCTTCACCTACGTCATGGACCGCCGCCGGGCCGAGGCCGCGGCGCAGCGGCTGCGCGAGCGGCAGCCGCGCCGCCGGGCCGGCCTCGACGCGGGCACCGAGGAGCAGGACGAAGGCCCCGAGCCGGAGGCCGACCCCGGCCTTTCCGTGCTCGCGGCCGACCGTCGCGCCCTCGTCGAGCAGACCGACCACGCCGAGTGGGTCGACCAGCAGCGGGAGCGTCAGCGGGGCCCCGGCCGGGGTGACAGCTGGGACCCGGTGCCGGTTCCGCTGCCGACGTACGTGACCGCGCCCGTCGCGCCGCGGGCCACGTCCAGCGTCGACCTGGGAGCCCCGGACGCGTGGAGCTCCGCGCGCTCCAGCGCGGTCGAACCGGCCGAGCCCGAGGCGGAGCCCGCAGAGGAGGGCGGCCCAGCCGAGGCCGCCGAAGGGGCCGAGGTCGACGGCGACGGTCGCAGCGACGCCCGGCGCGCCGCGTCCGCCCGGCGGGCCCGAGAGCGCGGCCGCACCCCGCTGTTCGACCAGTACGAGGACGGCGAACGGCCGCGCGCGGCCAACGAGTGACCCCGCGCGCGGGCCGCACGGCCCTGTGCGCGCGGGCCGTGTGACCGTCTGTCCGGGAGCCCCGGCTGACCAGCCGGGAACGGATTTCCAAGCACCCGGATGAGGATGCTAGAGTTTCACTCGTTGCAAGGGCCTGTGGCGCAGTCTGGTAGCGCACCTCGTTCGCATCGAGGGGGTCTGGGGTTCAAATCCCCACAGGTCCACCGCAATTCAGAACCCCGCCGGATTCGTCCGGCGGGGTTTCTGCATGTTCCGGTCGCTCCGGATGTTCCGGCGCGAAACTCGGTGCGCCCGGCTCAGGACGCGGAGAGCGGCTTGGCGAAGCACATGCTCAAGTCGTGGAAACGGTAGTAGCCGAACTTCACGCAGGGCGCGTAGCCGCTGGAGGTGTAGAGGGCGACCGCCTCGGGCTGCTTGGCGCCGGTCTCCAGGACCATGCGGGTGCGGCCGGCCGCGCGGGCGTCGTCCTCCAGGGCGGCCAGGATGCGGCGGGCGAGGCCGAGGCCGCGGGCCTCCGGGACGACGTACATGCGCTTGAGCTCGGCGTCGCCGTCCGAGTACCCCTCGTCGTTCTCGTCCTGGCTGCGCCAGCCGCCCGTCGCGACCGGGCGGTCCCGCTCGTCGTACGCGAGGAGGTACAGGCCGAGCGGCGGCCTGAACATCGACGCGTCCAGCGGTGTGACATCGCCCTCGTCTCCGTAGCGCTCGGCGTATTCGGCCTGCACCTGGTCGTTGAGCTTGACGGCGTCGGGGTGGTCGAAAGGGACCGGGCGGATATGCATACCGAATATCGTACATCTATGCATGCGTGCGGGGGAACGGACGTATTAAGTATCGTGCCCGGGTGCTGACTGTCACCTCTGTGAATGTGAACGGACTCCGGGCCGCCGCGAAGAAGGGTTTCGTGGAGTGGCTCGCGGAGACCTCCGCGGACGTCCTGTGCCTCCAGGAGGTGCGGGCCGAGCCCGGACAACTGCCCGAGGAGGTGCGGGCGCCCGAGGGGTGGCACGTCGTGCACGCTCCGGCCGCCGCCAAGGGCCGGGCGGGCGTGTCCCTGTACACCCGCCGCGAGCCCGACCGCGTCCAGGTCGGATTCGGCTCCGAGGAGTTCGACGCCGGCGGCCGGTACGTCGAGGTGGACCTCCCCGGCGTCACCGTCGCCAGCCTCTACCTGCCCTCCGGGGAGGTCGGCACCGAGCGGCAGGACGAGAAGACGCGGTTCATGGGCGAGTTCCTCGCCTATCTGAAGGGCCTGCGCGAGCGGGCGGCCGCCGACGGGCGCGAGGTCGTCGTCTGCGGCGACTGGAACATCGCCCACCAGGAGGCCGACCTCAAGAACTGGCGGGCGAACAAGAAGAACTCCGGTTTCCTGCCCGAGGAGCGCGAGTGGCTGGGCCGGGTCCTCGACGCGGCAGACGGCGGCTACGTCGATGTCGTGCGCGCCCTGCACCCGGACACGGAGGGGCCGTACTCGTGGTGGTCCTACCGGGGGCGCGCCTTCGACAACGACACCGGCTGGAGGATCGACCTGATCGTCGCGACCGGAGGGCTCGCGCGGCGCGCGGTCAAGGGGTTCGTGGAGCGGGCCGCCACTCACGGGGAGCGGTGGTCGGACCACGCGCCCGTCACCGTGGTCTTCGAGACCGGACCAGGCCTGACCTGACCTGACCTGACCTGACCTGACCTGACCGGACCAGGCCCGACCGGACCAGGCCCGACCGGACCAGGCCCGACCGGACCGGGCCTGACCGGAGCAGGCCCGACCGGACCCGCGTGGGCCGGGTCGGGCCGTATGCCTCACCGGCCCGCGGGAAGCCGAGCCGCTCGCCGCGGCGGGCGGGCGGTCAGGATTCCGGGCGGCGGCTGAGCCGGCGGTCCAGGGCCATCGACAGTTCCGCCTCCACCACGCTCTTCGCCAGGGGGCGCAGGCGCGTCAGGTCCTCCGTGGTGCGGTTCTCGCTCAGCACGATGCCGGCGAAGAGGTCGGCGAGGGCTTCGGCGTGGTCACGGACGCGGCGAGCCGCGGTGAGGACGTCGGCGAGCGGGATGCCCTCGCGGACCAGGGCCGCCGACACGTCGAGCAGGCGGCGGCTGATGTGGACGATCTCGCCGCCGTCGGTGCCGAGGTAGCCGAGATCGAGGGCGGCGGCGAGGTTCTCCGGGGTGGCCTGGCCGGCGAAGACGTCGGCCAGTTCCTCGGGGGAGAGGCGGACCGGGGTCTCCTCGGTGGGTTCGCCGAGGCCGAGGAGTTCGCCGACGTCGCGGCCGTGGTCGAAGGCCTCGGCCAGTTCCGCGATGCCGCTGAGCGTGTGGCCGCGTTCCAGCAGCGCCGAGATCGTGCGCAGCCGGGCCAGGTGCGTGTCGTCGTACCAGGCGATCCGGCCCTCGCGGCGGGGCGGCGGTATGAGCTTGCGCTCCCGGTAGAAGCGCAGGGTGCGCACCGTGATGCCGGCTTCCTCGGCCAGCTCCTCCATTCGGTACTCACGCTTCTCCGCCACGTGCGCACCCTACGTCGTACCCTCGGTAACTTTCCCGGTCGCGACCCCTACCCATCAGTACGGAGCTGCTCTACGCTCCCCATTGCGCCAGTGTTCACTGGCAGGGTCGTGCGGCTAGGGAGGCGTCGGGATGACCGAGCACGAACATGTACGCGTGGCGGTGGTCGGGTCGGGGTTCGGAGGCCTGGGGGCGGCGGTACGGCTGCGCCGCGAAGGGGTCACCGACTTCGTCGTCCTGGAACGGGCCGGCGGCGTGGGCGGCACCTGGCGGGACAACAGCTACCCCGGATGCGCCTGCGACGTACCGTCCCATCTGTACTCGTTCTCGTTCGCGCCGAACCCCGACTGGCCCCGTACCTTCTCCGGGCAGGAGCACATCCGGGCCTATCTGGAGCACGTCACCGACGTCTTCGGGCTGCGCCCCCACCTCCGCTTCGACTCCGAGGTGAAGCGGATGACGTGGGACGGCGAGAAACTGCGGTGGGACATCGAGACCAGCAGCGGGTCCCTCAGCGCCGACCTCGTCGTGTCCGCCACCGGACCGCTGTCCGACCCCAAGATCCCGGACATCCCGGGGATCGACTCCTTCCCCGGCAAGGTCTTCCACTCGGCCCGCTGGGACCACGACTACGACCTGCGCGGCAAGCGCGTGGCGATGGTCGGGACCGGCGCCTCGGCCATCCAGATCGTGCCGGCCGTCCAGCCCGAGGTCACGCGCCTCACCCTCTTCCAGCGCACCCCGCCCTGGGTGATGCCCCGCGTCGACCGGGCCATCAGCGGGCTCGAACGCGGGCTGCACCGGATGCTCCCCTTCACCGCCCAGGCCCGTCGTGGACTCCTCTGGGGCATCCGGGAGTTGCAGGTCCAGGCGTTCACCAAGCACCCCGACGAGCTGGGCCTGGTCGAGCGGCTGGCCAAGCGCAACATGGCGCGGGCCGTCAAGGACCCGGCGCTGCGCGCGAAGCTGACGCCGGACTACCGGATCGGCTGCAAGCGGATCCTGCTCTCCAACGCCTACTACCCCGCGCTCACCCGCCCCAACGTGGACGTGGTGGCCTCCGGGCTCGACAGGATCGACGGGTCCACCCTCGTCGCCGCCGACGGCAGCACGGCCGAGGTCGACGCGATCATCTTCGGTACGGGCTTCCACGTCACGGACATGCCGATCGCCGATCGGGTGGTGGGCACGGAGGGCAGGACACTCGCCGAGGCGTGGCAGGGCGGGATGAGCGCCCTGCGCGGCGCCTCCGCGGCCGGGTTCCCGAACTGGATGACGATCATCGGGCCCAACACCGGGCTCGGGAACTCCAGCATGATCCTGATGATCGAGTCCCAGTTGAACTACATGGCCGACTTCGTACGGCAGTTGGGTGTGCTCGGCGGGCGGGTGGCCCTCGACGCGCGGCCCGGCGCGGTGGCGGACTGGAACCGCAAGGTCCAGGAGCGGATGAGGCGCACGGTGTGGAACACCGGCGGCTGCACCAGTTGGTACCTCGACGCGCAGGGCCGCAACACGACGGTCTGGCCGGGCACGACGACCGAGTTCCGCACGGCCACCCGCCGGTTGGACCTCGGGGAGTACGAGGTGCTGCGGGCCCCGGTGACGCGGCAGGGCGAGCAGCCGGGGAGCCAGGAGAAGGTGGAGGCCGGGGCATGAGCCGACTGACGCACGTGGCGAGCGGCCCCTACGCGCCGCCCGCCCCCGCGCGCGAGCTGACCGTGGTCTCCGCCGACGGCGCCCGGCTGCACGTCGAGGTGCACGGCCCCGCGGACGCCGCCGTGCCCACCGTCGTCCTCGCGCACGGGTGGACCTGCTCGACCGCCTTCTGGGCGGCGCAGATACGGGACCTCGCCGCCGACCACCGGGTGATCGCGTACGACCAGCGCGGGCACGGGCGCAGCCCCGCGAGCGACGCGTGCGGCACGGACGCGCTCGCCGACGACCTGGAGGCCGTGCTCGCGGCCGCCCTCGGGCCGGGTGAGAAGGCCGTGCTGGTGGGGCATTCCATGGGCGGGATGACGCTGATGGCCGCCTCGGTGCGGCCGCGCTTCCGGGAGCACGCGGCGGCGGTTCTGCTGTGCAGCACGGGAAGTTCGCGGCTGGTGGCCGAGGCGCGCGTGCTGCCGTTCCCCGCCGGGCGGCTGCGCACGGAGGTCACGAAGCGGATCCTCGGTTCGCGGGCGCCGCTCGGGCCCGTCACGCCGCTCGCCCGCAGGATCCTCAAGTACGCGACCATGGGCCCCGGTTCGTCGCCGGGCATGGTCGAGGCGTGTGCGCGGATCGTGCACGCCTGTCCGCGCGCGGTGCGGCACGCCTGGTCGCAGGTGCTCGACCTGCTCGACCTCGACCACGGGGTACGGGAGCTGGCGGTGCCGACGGCCGTGGTGGCGGGGACGGCGGACCGGCTGACGCCTCTCGTGCACGCGCGCGCCCTGGTCGCGACGCTGCCGAACTGCGTCGGCCTCACCGAGCTGACCAGAATGGGACACATGACACCCGTGGAGGCGCCGGACGTGGTGACCGCACGGATACGCGAACTCGCCGCCGACTACGCACAGATCAAGGAGGGCGCATGAGCAGGGTGAGCCTGGAGGGACAGGTCGCGGTCGTCACGGGGGCCGCTCGGGGCGTCGGTGAACTTCTCGCCCGCAAGCTGTCCGCGCGTGGTGCCAAGGTCGCGCTCGTCGGTCTGGAGCCGGACGCGCTCAAGCAGGTGTCGGAGCGGCTGCTCGGCGAGAGCGATCACTGGTACGCCGACGTCACCGACCACGAGGCGATGGCCCGGGTCGCCGGCGAGGTGAAGGAACGGTTCGGGAAGGTGGACATCGTCGTCGCCAACGCCGGTGTCGCCAACGGCGGTCCCTTCGTGGACTCCGATCCGGTCGCCTGGCGCCGGGTCATCGAGGTCAACCTCATCGGTTCGGCCGTCACCGCCCGTGCGTTCCTGCCCGTACTCATGGAAAGCCGGGGGTACTTGCTGCAGATCGCGTCGCTCGCGGCGATCACGCCGGCGCCCATGATGACGGCGTACTGCGCGTCCAAGTCGGGTGTGGAGGCGTACGCGCACAGTCTGCGTGCGGAGGTCGGCCACAAGGGCGTGCGGGTGGGCGTCGGATATCTGTCCTGGACCGACACCGACATGGTGCGCGGGGCCGACGAGGACGACGTGATGCGCGAGCTGCGGCAGCGGCTGCCCTGGCCGTCCAACAAGACCTATCCGCTCGGACCGGCCGTCGACCGGGTCGTCGCCGGGATCGAGCGGCGGTCGAGCCATGTGTACGCGCAGTGGTGGCTGCGCGGCATGCAGGGCATCCGCGGTTATCTGCCCGCGGTCATCGGGGCGGTCGGGCAGCGGGAGATGCGGCGGTTCGAGCCCCGGCTGGGGAGTGTCGGCAAGGGGCTCGTAGGGGCCGGAGGGGCGGCCGACGACAGACGAGAACAGGGCGTCTGACCATGGGTTATTCCGCCTGGATCACTGTGGGTTACTGATCGAAATGCGTGCGTAGTGTCCCCGTGTAAGTCTGGTCGAGCCCGATCCCCTCACCCACACATGGGAGTGAAACAGCATGGGCAAGAAGGACCAGATGCAGAACAAGGCGGAGAACATGAAGCAGCAGGGCAAGAAGAAGATGGACCAGGAGATCAGCGAGCCGGGACGGCGTTCTCCGCAGCAGTCCGGCCAGCACTCCCCGCAGGGGACGGGCCACCGCGCCCCGCAGGAGGGCTCGGCCCAGCGTTCGCCGCAGGCGGCGGGCCAGCGTTCGGCGCAGGGCTCGGCCGGCTCGGCCCAGCGTTCGGCGCAGGGCTCGGCTCAGGAGCGTGACCGCTCCATCCCGGAGAACGAGCGCGTGCGCCGTGAGGCGCAGGACCGCTTCGACGAGGACTACGACGCCTGACGTCGGACGTCTGCTTGAAGTCTGAGTGGGGCGCCCCGGCTTCGGGGCGCCCCATTCGGCTGCGTGTCGCTCAACGGCTGCGTGTCGCTCAACGGCCGGGCGGCGCCAGGCGGTTCGGGCGCCGGTCCACGGCCGTCGCGCCGGTCTTCGACAGCGCGTCCGTCTTCGGCGGGGCGCCGGTCTTCGGCCGTGCGTCGGGCCCCGGCGGGGTGCCGGTCCTCGGCCGTGTGCCGGACGTCGGTCAGCGGGTGCGTGGCGGCAGCTTCGGGCGGGTGCGGTCCGGTACGTCCGAGAGGTCGGGCGGGGAGGCCACCGGGTGGGTGCTCAGCAGATCCAGGGCCAGTTCGATCGCGGTGTCCATCTCGGCGTGACGGCCCTCCGCCCAGTCCAGCGGGGTGCGCAGGACCTCCAGGTCCGGGGCGACACCCTGGTTCTCGACGGACCAGCCGTACGCGTCGAACCAGGCCGCGTTCATCGGGACCGTGATCACCGTGCCGTCGCCGAGCTGGTGCCGGCCGGTCATGCCGACGACTCCGCCCCAGGTGCGTTGGCCGACCACCGGACCGAGCCCGAGCAGCTTGAAGGCGGCCGTGATCATGTCGCCGTCGGAGGAGGTCGCCTCGTCGGCGAGAGCGACCACCGGGCCGCGCGGAGCGTTCGAGGCGTACGACACCGGCTGGGCGTTGCGCGTCAAATCCCACCCCAGGATCTTGCGCGTCAGCTTCTCGACGACGAGTTCGCTGATGTGGCCGCCCGCGTTGCCGCGCACGTCGACGAGGAGCGCCGGGCGCGAGACCTCCAGCCGCAGATCACGGTTGAACTGTGCCCAGCCCGATCCACCCATGTCAGGGATGTGGAGGTAGCCGCAGCGGCCACCGCTCAACTCCCTGACCACCTCACGGCGTTTGGCCACCCAGTCCTGGTAGCGCAGCGGCCGCTCGTCGATCAGCGGGACCACCGCCACCCGGCGCGAGGGTCCCTGACCCGTCGGCGGGACGAACGTCAGCTCCACCGTCGTACCGCCCGCGCCCGCGAGCAGCGGGTACGGGCCCGTCACCGGGTCCACCGGGCGGCCGTCGATGTGGGTGAGCACCGCACCCTCGCGGATGCCGGTGCCCGCCAGCGGTGAGCGGGCCTTGGAGTCGGAGGAGTCGCCGGGCAGGATCCGCTTCAGGGTCCAGCAGCCGTCGCGCCGGACGAAGTTGGCCCCCAGCAGGCCCTGCCAGCGCTGGTAGTGCCCGGGGCCCTCGTTGCGGCGGGCGGCGGCGACGTAGGCGTGCGAGGTGCCCAGTTCGCCGAGGACCTCACGCAGCAGGTCCGCGAACTCGTCGGGGGAGGCGACCCGTTCGACCAGGGGGCGGTACTGGGCGAGTACGGCGTCCCAGTCGATGCCGCACATGTGGGGTTCCCAGAAGTAGGCGCGGATGATGCGGCCCGCCTCGTCGTAAGCCTGGCGCCACTCGGCGGGCGGGTCCACCTCGTGGAGGATGCGGCGCAGATCGATCCAGACCGTCGAGTCGCTGTCGCCGGGCTCGGTGGAGGGGACGGCGCGCAGCTCGCCCTCGTCGACCACGACCAGCCGGGAGCCGTCGCCGCTCACCGCGAACCAGTCCAGGTGGCCGACGAGTTCCGACTTCTTCGCCTTGCTGACGTTGAAGTGCTCCAGGGTCGGACGCCCCGAGGTGTCGTCGGGGTTGGCGAAGGTCTCGCCGAGCGCGCCCGAGATCGGCCAGCGCAGCCAGACCAGCCCGCCGCCCGCGACCGGGTAGAGCGCCGAGTACTTGGAGGCGGTGACCGGGAACGGGGTGACCCGGCTCTCCAGGCCTTCCAGTTCGACGCTGACCGCGCCGTCGGCAACCTCGTCGTCGACCGGGTCCAGGCCTCCGGCGACCGGCCGCCCGTCGGGGTTCAGGGCGAAGGGAGAAGGGGTGGCGGAGGACAGCGGGACGAGATACGGGCGGCAGCCCAGCGGGAAGGACAGGTCGCCGGTGTGGACGTCGTAGACCGGGTCGAAGCCGCGCCAGGAGAGGAAGGCCAGATAGCGGCCGTCCCTGGTGAAGACCGGGTTCTCGTCCTCGAAGCGCCCGTCGGTGACGTCGACGACGAGCCGGTCCTTTATCCGCGCCATCTTGATCTGGCGCAGGGAGCGGCCGACCCCCGGGTGCGACCAGGTCAGCCAGGCCCCGTCCGGGGAGAAGGCGAGATCCCGGACCGGTCCGTTGAGGGACTGGATCAGCTCCGTGACCCCGCCTCCCGCGTTCTCCGCCCGTCCGGTCCCGCGGGATACCCCCGTCTCCTCCGCGTCCTCGCCCGCTGTCGCCTCTGTCGCCTCTGTCGCCTCCGTCGCCTCCGTCGCCTCCGTCGCCTCAGCGGCCTCTTCCGCAGCCTCCGTCCTCGCAGGCTCCTCCGGCTCCTCCGGCTCCCTTACCTCCTCCGTCTCTCCCGCATCCTCCGTCGCGTCGAGAAGCAGCAGCCGTCCGTCGTTCGAGGCGATCGCGAGCCGTTCCCCCTGGGGGTCGGCCACCAGTTCCAGTACGCGGCCCAGCTCGCCGGAGGCCAGCCGGCGCGGCTCGCGCGCGCCGGAGGCCCGCGGCAGATAGGCGATCTCGACGGCGTCCTCGCCGTCCGCGTCGGTCACGTAGGCGACCTGGCCGCCCGAACCGAGCATCTCGGGGAGCCGGACCCGTACCCCCGGGGTGTCGGCGATGGTGCGGGCGGGCCCGTCGCGGTGGGTGAGCCAGTACAGGCTGCCGCGTACGACGACGGCGCCGGCCCGTCCCGTCTCGTCCACGGAGATGGCGTCCACGTGCTGGGCCGCGGGCACCTGGTAGGGACGCCGGCCCGCGCGCTGCCCGCCGAGGCGGATGTCGAGACGGCGCGGGATCGAGTCGGGGGACAGGTCGTCGACGATCCACAGGTCCCCGGCGCACTGGTACACAACCCGGCTTCCGTCGCTGGAGGCGTTGCGGGCGTAGAACGCGTCGTGGTCGGTGTGCCGGCGCAGGTCGGAACCGTCGTACGCGCACGAGTACAGGTTGCCGATGCCCTCGTGGTCGGAGAGGAACGCGATCCGGCCGCCGACGAACATGGGGGAGTCGAGGTGGCCGTCGATGCCGGCGAGCAGACGCTGCCCGTGCAGCCAGAGCCGGCCCATGGCGCCGCCCCGGTAGCGCTTCCAGGCGGCGGGATCGTGCGGCGGGGTGCCGGTGAGCAGCAGGGTCCTGCGTTCGCCGTCGATGTCGGCGACCGCGATGTCCGACACCGGTCCCCAGGGCAGGTTGCCGCCGGGGTCGCCGTCGGTCGGGACGCTGTGGGCCCAGGTGAAATAGGAGAAGGGCTGCCCGTGCGAGGCGACGGCGAGGATGTCGCCGTCGGGGGACCAGCCGCAGACCCGGGTGTCCGCGCTGCCCCAGTAGGTGAGGCGGCTGCCCGGTCCGCCGTCCACCGGTGCCAGATGGATCTCCGGCACATGGCTGCGCCAGCTCGTGTACGCGATGTCTCTCCCGTCGGGGGAGAAACGGGGGTGTCCGACCTTGGTACGGTCCACGGTGAGCCGCCAGGCCCGCCCCTGCCCGTCCAGCGGTGCCACCCACAGATCGTCCTCGGTCACGAAGCACAGCCGGTCGCCGCTCAGGTGCGGGAAGCGCAGGTATCCGGATGCGCGGTCGGTGGTGTCCTTGTCCGCGGTCGCCTTCTCGTACGTGTCGCTCACCTCCCCATGCTTTTCCCCTCGGAGGGCCCCGGCAACTTGTGCGGGGGACACGTCCGGCGCGGCGGGCACGTGACCCAACACACGTACGAAACAGTTTCGTTTCGCTCGCGGTCGAGGTATCTTGAAAAACGTACGAAGACGAAGAAGATGCCGTACAACGATGACGTACAGGACCGAGTCGTTCTGAGCGGGAGATGGTGAGTGGGATGACTGGAGCCGCAACGGTGCGTCGCAGTCGGATCACGCCCGAGCGCGAGGCCGAGCTGTACCGGGCCGTGCTCGACCTGCTCAGGGAGGTCGGCTACGACGCTCTGACCATGGACGCCGTCGCCGCTCGCACCAAATCCAGCAAGGCCACCCTCTACCGTCAGTGGGGCGGCAAGGCCGAGCTGGTGGTGAAGGCGCTGCGGCACGAGAAGCCGAGCGCCGGCGACATCGACACGGGATCCCTGGCAGGCGACTTCCACGCGTTGGTGACGCGTGAGGACGACTGCCGCATGGAGCAGAACTCCGCGCTGATGCGGGGTCTGGCCATGGCACTGCACGGGAACCCCGATCTCCTGAAGGCCTTCCGGGAACTGATCATCGAACCGGAGACCGTAGAGCTGCGCCGCGTACTGGAGCGTGCCGTCGCCCGGGGTGAGATCCGCCCGGACAACCCCGCGCAGGAGTACGTGCTGCACATGCTGATCGGGGCCTTCGCGGTGCGCGGCATCATCGACGAGCGGCCACCGACCCGTTCCTTCCTCACCTCGTACGTGGATGCCGTGATGCTCCCCGCACTCGGCGCCTGATCCCGCACACCCCCGGGACGAACCCCCGTATCCGTACCTGACGCGACCGCTCACGTCGTCGGGCTGATCTCCCCTGCCCCCCACCGGGTGACCTCACCAGCCCCTGCCATCCCACGACCTGACCGGGAGTACGCCCTAGTGGCCACGTTCCTCTACAAACTCGGCCGACTCGCCTTCCGGCGACGGCATTTCGTCGCCCTGATCTGGGTGGCACTGTTGACGCTGGCGGGAGTCGGCGCGGCCAACGCCCCCGCCGCCGGCGCCAGCTCGTTCTCCATACCCGGCACCGAGGCGCAGAAGGCCTTCGACCTGCTGGAGCAGCGTTTCCCCGGCATGAGTGCCGACGGAGCGACCGCGCGCGTCGTCTTCAAGGCGCCCAGCGGCGAGAAGATGGCGGACAAGGCCAACAAGGCGACCGTCGAGAAGACCGTCAAGGCGCTCGGCGACGGCTCGGAGGTCACCTCCGTCACCGACCCGTTCAAGGCGAAGGCCGTCAGCAAGAACGGTTCGATCGCCTACGCGTCGGTGAAGTACAAGGTCTCCGGGATGGAGTTGAAGGACTCCTCGAAGGACGCCCTGGAGGCCGCCGCGCAGCAGGCGCGGGACGGCGGGCTGACCGTCGAGGTGGGCGGTGACGCGCTCCAGGCCACGCCGGAGACCGGTTCCACCGAAGTCATCGGTATCGCGATCGCCGCGGTCGTTCTCGTCATCACCTTCGGTTCGCTGATCGCCGCCGGGCTGCCGCTGCTCACCGCGCTGATCGGGGTCGGCATCGGCGTCTCGACCATCACCGCCCTCGCCAGCGCGCTCGACCTGGGCACCACCACCTCCACACTCGCGATGATGATCGGCCTCGCGGTCGGCATCGACTACGCGCTGTTCATCGTCTCCCGCTACCGCGCCGAACTCGCCGAGGGCCGCGAGCGCGAGGAGGCGGCCGGGCGGGCCGTCGGCACGGCGGGCTCGGCGGTGGTCTTCGCGGGTCTGACGGTCGTGATCGCGCTCGTCGGCCTGTCCGTCGTGAACATCCCGATGCTGACGAAGATGGGCGTCGCGGCGGCCGGCACGGTCGCCATCGCCGTCCTGATCGCGCTCACGATGATCCCGGCCCTGCTGGGTTACGCGGGCCGCAAGGTCCAGCCGGCCGGACAGAAGAGCAGGCTGCTCGGCGGCGGCCGGGCCGCGAAGAAGGCGGGCCGGCCCAACATGGGCACCCGCTGGGCGAGCTTCGTCGTCCGCCGTCCGCTCGCCGTCCTGCTGCTCGGTGTGGTCGGTCTGGGCGCCGCCGCGATACCGGCGGCCTCGCTGGAACTGGGTCTGCCCGACGACGGTTCGCAGCCCGCCTCGACCACCCAGCGCAGGGCCTACGACCTGCTGTCCGACGGTTTCGGTCCGGGCTTCAACGGTCCGCTGATGCTGGTCGTGGACGCCAAGGCGAGCGACGACCCCAAGGGCGCGGTCACCCGGGTCGCCGACACGGTCAAGGACCTCAAGGGCGTCGTCTCGGTGACTCCGGCGACGTACAACAAGCCCGGGGACACCGCGATGATCACGGTGATCGCGGACTCGAAGCCGTCCTCGGTGAAGACCGAGAACCTGGTGCACACCATCCGTGACGCGGGCGACGGCATCAAGGCGGACACCGACGCCCAGGTGCTGGTCACCGGCAGCACGGCGATGAACATCGACTTCTCGCAGAAGCTCAACGACGCGCTGGTCCCGTATCTGGCGCTGGTGGTCGGCCTCGCCTTCCTGCTCCTGATCGTGGTCTTCCGCTCGATCCTGGTCCCGCTGAAGGCGGCGCTCGGCTTCCTGCTGAGCGTCATGGCGGCGCTCGGCGCGGTGGTCGCGGTCTTCCAGTGGGGCTGGCTGGCGAACCTCATCGGCGTCGAGCAGACCGGCCCGATCATGTCGATGATGCCGATCTTCATGGTGGGTGTCGTCTTCGGCCTCGCGATGGACTACGAGGTCTTCCTCGTGACCCGGATGCGCGAGGCGTACGTGCACGGGGAGAAGCCCGGCCAGGCCATCGTGACCGGCTTCAGGCACGGTGCACGGGTGGTGACGGCCGCGGCCGTCATCATGATCGCCGTCTTCTCCGGCTTCATCGGTTCCAGTGAGTCGATGATCAAGATGATCGGCTTCGGCCTCGCGATCGCCGTCTTCTTCGACGCGTTCGTCGTCCGCATGGCGATCGTCCCGGCGGTCCTGGCGCTGCTCGGCAAGAAGGCCTGGTGGCTGCCGAGGTGGCTGGACCGGGCGCTGCCGAACGTGGACGTCGAGGGCGAGGGGCTGCGCAAGCTGGGCGCCGGCCACCCGAAGAACGAGGACGGCGACCGCGAGTTGGCGCGGGTCTGACCGTCCGAGGTCAGTGAGCCACCGGGGTGGCGGCCATGTAGGTACGGCGCAGGAAGCGCATCAGGGCTTTCGAGTCGACCTGCACGACCGCCACCCCTTTGGCGGAGTGGAACTCCATGACCGCCTGCACCCGGCCGCAGGGCCAGACACGTACGTCGCCGTTGCTGACGGGGACCCGGAGCCCCTGCTCCAGCAACTCACGGGGGAAGATCCACTCGTGCGGCCCGGGCAGGGTGATGCGCACCTGGCGGGGATCGGCCTCGGGATCGTAGTGGAAGGCCACCGGAACGGCTCTGCCTTCGTCCTCGGCGGAGTCGGCCGTGTCCGTGACGATGTGGGCGCGTGCGTACTGTTCGACGGCAGACATGAACCGACTCCTTACGCTGCGTAACCTGTGCGGAATCTACGAATCCGTCACCTTTCCAATGTCGCACATTCCGTGGAATCCGCTCTCGGACATCGGGTACCCCTGTGGGGCCCTCGTGACACGGTTCTGTGGGGCACGCCACGTGACGGGACGTGCGGCAGGACGCCTTTGTGGACTCCCCGGCGGTGCGACAGGTCGCCTCCGACGGCTGTCCGGCGGGACGGCCGGCGGTCCTCGGTTCCTCGCGTCGCGGGGCCGCCGTTCCTTCCGCTATTCATAGGCGCATCGCTCTTGCAAGCCATTCGCAACAAGGCACTATCATCGAACGGTGCATGTGCCTGACGGATTCATCAACGCCCCGGTCTCCGCCGCCACCGGACTGGTCGCCGCCGGCGCCGTCGCGGTGAGCCTGCGAGGCGCCCGCCGCGAACTCGACGAGAGGACCGCGCCACTGGCCGGCCTGGTCGCCGCCTTCATCTTCGCCGTACAGATGCTGAACTTCCCGGTCGCGGCCGGGACCAGCGGACATCTGCTCGGCGGCGCACTGGCCGCGATTCTCGTCGGCCCCTTCACGGGGGTTCTGTGCGTCTCCGTGGTCCTGCTGATGCAGGGCATCCTCTTCGCCGACGGAGGCCTCACCGCGCTCGGCGTGAACATCACCGACATGGCGATCGTCACCACCGTTGTCTCCTACGCCGTCTTCCGCGGCCTGCTGAAGGTGCTCCCGAGGAGACGGCGCTCGATCACCGCGGCCGCCTTCGTGTCCGCGCTGCTGTCCGTCCCGGCCGCCGCCGTCGCCTTCACCCTCATCTACGCGCTCGGCGGCACCACCGACGTCGCGATCGGCAAGGTCGCCACCGCGATGATCGGCGTCCACGTCCTCATCGGCATCGGCGAGGCCACGATCACCGCACTCACGGTCGGCGCGGTCATCGCCGTACGCCCGGACCTCGTGTACGGCGCCCGCGGTCTGCAACAGCGGCTCAAGCTGCGGGTGGACGGCGAACTGGTCGACGCGGTCACCCCCACCCTTCCCGCCGCCGCCCCGGTCTCCCGCCGCAAGGTGTGGATCGCCGGTCTCGTCACCTCCCTCGTCCTCGCGGGCTTCGTCAGCTTCTACGCCTCCGCCAGCCCCGACGGCCTGGAGAAGGTCGCCAAGGACCAGGGCATCGACCAGCGCACCAGGAAGCACCACACCGAGGACTCCCCGCTCGCCGGGTACGGCGTCAAGGACATCTCCGACGCCCGCATCTCCGGCGGCCTCGCGGGTGTGATCGGCGTGGGCGTCACGATCGTCGCGGGCACCGCCGTCTTCTGGACACTGCGCAGGCGCCGTACGGCCGACGCGTCACCCGCCTCCCTCCCGGAAGGCGTCTGAGATGGGCGCGGGCCACGCCCACCGCCTCTACCGGCACGGGCACTCACCGGTGCACGCCCTGCCCCCGCACACCAAACTCGCCGCGGCCTTCGCCTTCGTGGTGGTGGTCGTCTCGACCCCGCGCGAGGCGATGTGGGCGTTCGCGCTGTACGCCGCGCTGCTCGCGACGGTCGCGTGGCGAGCCCGTGTGCCGGCCGGGTTCCTGCTCAAACGGCTGCTGATCGAGGTCCCGTTCGTCGCCTTCGCGGTGCTGATGCCGTTCGTGGCCGAGGGCGAGCGGGTGGACGTCCTGGGCCTGTCCCTCAGCGTCAACGGACTGTGGGGCGCGTGGAACGTGCTCGCCAAGGGAACGCTGGGCGTGGCGGCCTCCGTGCTGCTGGCCTCGACCACCGAACTGCGCGAACTGCTCCTCGGCCTCCAGCGGTTGCGGCTGCCTCCCCTCCTCGTGCAGATCGCGTCCTTCATGATCCGGTACGGCGACGTCATCACGGACGAGATGCGGCGGATGCGGATCGCCCGGGAGTCGCGCGGCTTCGAGGCGAGCGGAGTACGGCACTGGGGCGTCCTCGCCAAGTCGGCGGGCGCGCTCTTCATCCGCTCCTACGAACGCGGGGAGCGCGTGCATCTCGCCATGGTGAGCCGGGGATACGCCGGTTCGATGCCGGTCATCGACGAGGTGACCGCGTCGCGGGCGCAGTGGTCGTACGCGCTCGCCCTGCCCGCCGCCGCCCTGCTCGTCTGCCTGTTGGGATGGACCCTGTGACCTCTTCACCCTCGTTGCAAGTGGCCGGACTGGCCTTCGCCTACCCCGACGGACACCAGGCCCTGTTCGGCGTGGACTTCACCGTCGGCCGCGGCGAACGCGTCGCGCTGCTGGGCCCGAACGGCGCCGGCAAGACCACCCTCGTGCTGCACCTCAACGGCATCCTCACCGGCGGCGCCGGGACCGTGACGGTGGCCGGACTCCCGGTGGACAAGCGGCACATGGCCGAGATCCGGCGCAAGGTCGGCATCGTCTTCCAGGACCCGGACGACCAGCTCTTCATGCCGACCGTGCGCGAGGACGTCGCCTTCGGGCCGGCCGCGGCCGGGATGAAGGGCGCCGCGCTGGAGGAACGCGTGCGCACGGCCCTGGAACAGGTCGGCATGGACGCCTTCGCCGACCGGCCCCCGCACCATCTCTCGTTCGGCCAGCGGCGCCGGGTGGCGGTGGCGACCGTCCTGGCGATGGAGCCGGAGATCCTGGTCCTGGACGAACCCTCGTCCAACCTGGACCCCGCCTCGCGCCGTGAACTCGCCGACATCCTGCGGTCCCTGGACGTCACCGTCCTCATGGTCACGCACGACCTGCCGTACGCGCTCGAACTGTGCCCCCGGGCACTGATCCTGAGCGACGGTGTGATCGCGGCCGACGGCAGGACCGGCGAACTCCTCTCGGACGACGGGCTGATGCGCACCCACCGGCTGGAACTGCCCTTCGGATTCGATCCGCGTTCCGTGGCCATCGGCACCCCGTGACACCCGCCGCTCCCTGACAATGGGCGCGTGACGAACCAAGAGGACGCCGGATCGCCGCTCCTCGACGACCAGTTGTGCTTCGCGCTGTACGCGGCCCAGCGCGCCGTGACCGCCGCGTACCGCCCGCTGCTGGAGGAACTCGGGCTCACCTATCCGCAGTACCTCGTCCTGCTGCTCCTGTGGGAGCGCGGCGAGACCACCGTCAAGGAACTGGCGGGCGCGCTGCGGCTGGACTACGGCACGGTGTCGCCGCTGCTGAAGCGACTGGAGTCGGCCGGCCTGGTCCGTCGTGAGCGCTCGGCCCACGACGAGCGGTCGGTGCTGGTGACGGTCACGGTGCGCGGCGAGACGCTGCGGGAGCGCGCGGCGGGGGTGCCGCGCGCGCTGCTGGCGTCGACCGGCCTCGACGGTGACGCGGCGGGGCGCCTGCGGGAGGAGTTGCGGGGGCTGGCCGAGCGGGCTGAGGAGGCCGCCGGGCGGGCCCGCTGACCTGCCCCGTTCCGAGTGCGCGGGGGTTACCCGCGGTCTTCGACCCCTGGTGGTCAAGCCCTCCGTACCCGCCAGTATCTTGTGCACGATGCACTTGTGCACTCCTGTGTTTTCCGTCCTGGGGGAGGTCCGCCATGATCGACGGCACCGCTGTCGACACTCGTCCGACGAAGATCATGTATGTCGCCGAGGCGACCGCGCACGGCGGCCGTGACGGCTATGTCACCAGCCAGGACGGCCAGATCGAACTGAAGGTCGCGATGCCGCCCGCGCTCGGCGGCGACGGCAACGGCACCAACCCGGAGCAGCTCTTCGCCGCCGGGTTCAGCGCGTGCTTCCACAACGCGCTCGTCCTGGTGGGGCGCCGGGCGGGCTTCGACCTGTCCGGGTCGACCGTCGCGGCGAAGGTCGGCATCGGGCCCAACAAACAGCGCGGATACGGTCTCGCGGTCGCCCTGAGCGTCTCGCTCCCCGTCGTCGAGCGGGACCTCGCGACGAAGCTCGTGGACGCGGCCCACGAGGTCTGCCCCTACTCGAACGCGACCCGGAACAACATCGAGGTCACGATCCTGCTGGGCTAGGAATCCAGGCCTTCGCACGAGTGTTGCAGCCACTGTCGCAGGCGAGTGGACGGAGTGCGGACGTGAACGTGAACGGCACAGTGGCCGAGGGCTTCGAGCCGGTCAGGGCGGCGTTCCTGCGCAACTTCGAGACGCTCGGGGACCGGGGCGCGGCCGTCGCCGTGTACCGGGACGGGCGCAAGGTCGTCGACCTGTGGGGCGGCGCGAAGAACGCGACCGTGTCGGCCGGGGCGGACGGCACCGCAGACACCCGGGACACCCGGGACGCGGGGGACCCCGGCTTCCCGGCGGACGAGGCGCCCTGGGAGCACGGCACCGCGCAGATCGTGCGCTCGGCGACGAAGGGTGTGGCCGCCGCCGTCCTGCTGCTGCTCGCCCAGCGGGGGGAACTGGACCTCGACGCCCCGGTGGGCCACTACTGGCCCGAGTTCAAGGCGCGTGGCAAGGAGCGCGCCCTGGTCCGGCACGTGCTCGCGCACCGGGCCGGGGTGCCCGTCCTCGACCGTCCGCTCACCCCGGCCGAGGCGGCGGACCCGGACGTGGCCGCGGCCGCCGTGGCCGCGCAGACACCGGCCTGGGAGCCGGGGAGCGATCACGGGTACCACGCGCAGACGTACGGCTGGCTGACGGCCGAGCTGGTGCGCCGGGTCACCGGGCGCTCGATCGGCACCTGGATCGCCGAGGAGATCGCCGGGCCGCTGGGACTCGACCTGTGGGTCGGGCTGCCGGACGCGGAGGCGGGCCGGGTGGGCCGGGTCGCCCCCATCGAGGCCCCGGCGGAGGGCGGCGGCCTGCGGCTGCGTCCGAAGCGGGCGGTCTCCGAGGCGTACGCCGACCCCGAGTCGCTCACCCGCCGTGCGTTCGCGGCGATCACCCCGCAGCAGGACGAGAACGATCCGGCCTACCGGGCCGCCGTCCTGCCCGCCTCCAACGGCGTCGCGACGGCGGACGGCCTGGCCCGCTTCTACGCCTCGCTGATCGGTGAGGTGGACGGCGTACGGCTGTTCACGCCGGAGAGCGTCGCACTGGCCCGCGCCGAACAGTCCGCGGGGCCCGACCGGATCCTGGTCGTGCACACCCGCTTCGGCCTCGGGTACATGCTGCACGGCAGCGCGTCCCCGCTGCTCGGCGACGGCTCCTTCGGACACCCCGGACGCGGCGGTTCACTCGGCTTCGCCGACCCCGGGACGGGGATCGCCTTCGGGTACGTGACGAACGGTTTTCGCAAGAGCGTGACGGCCGACCCGCGGGCGCAGGCGCTGGTACGGGCGGTGCGGGCGGCACTCGGGGAGTGACCCGGGGCGTGCCCGCGGGTGGACCGTACGAGGCCGTTGGCCACACCGGATCTCCCCCCACCGCATGTCTCACGGGGATCCTGAGACTGTGGTGACCCAGGACGACTTCGACGCCCTGCAGCGCCGCATCGATGCGATCGTCGCCCGGGCGGCGGAAGCGGACTCGACCTGTTCCTGGGGCCTGTGGCAACTCGCCAAGGACAAGCGTGAGTTCGGCAGCACGTACTACGGCTCCCTCAAGGACGCGAGCACCGACGCCCGACAGGCGCAGCGGACGAAGACGGATGCGGTGGAGTACACGCCGCCCGCGAAGTGGGGCAGCGGCACCATCAAGCCCATTGCCGAGTTCCTCAGTTACCGCTCCTGGATGGGCGGGGCCGAGGCGGCCATGCATGGGGACCTCAACGGCGCGATACAGGGTGCAATCGGCGGCGCCCCCTCCGCGGCCGGCGGCGAGGCCAGCAAGCACCTCGCCAAGGGCGCGCTCCTGAGCGACGTCACCGGGAAACACCATCGCCCCACGTTCATCAACACGATCGGCAAGTTCGGCGAGAAGATATTCGGCATGCCGGTTGCCGTGGTTGCGACGGGGATCGACTTCTACTACACGCCCAATCAGCCCAGGACCCCGGGCGACACCCATGTGGACGCCCCGGAAGAACCGGGAAAGGTGAGGTACCAATGACGCATTCCGCGGGCCCGCCCACGCGTGGCCGCCGCCGACCGGATCTGCGGCACTGGCTGAGACCCCAAAGTTCACGGATGCTCGTCTTCGGCTTTTGCATGTCCGTCGGCGGGCTCGCCGGTGGGGTGCGCTCTGCGTTGGACGGCAAGGGGATCTGGACGATCCTCGGCACCTTCGCCGTGGGGATTTTCGGCTTGCTCATTGTCGTGAGCTTCTTCGTCAACTACGAGGACCGGCGAGGCCGCCGCTGAGCCCCTTGCCGACGCGCGACGGCCCCTGCCCCGTCGCATCGAAGAGGGCCGGTGACCTTCGAGCGTCATGTCGCCGCGCCGGAGATGCGGCCGCTGCGGCCGCCCCGTAGGGGAGAGCGGGAACGGGCTGCGGTCGGGGTGTTCAGGCGACTACGGCCGGCGTGGGTGAACGCGGCGAACAGCACCGCCGCGGTGACCCGTGGGGTCACCGGCGCCGCTCACGCACGTCCACCGGCCTGCCGCCCGTGGTCTAGCTTCCCGCCTTGAGGAGCGCCGCCACGATCGGTCCCGCGGTGTCGCCGCCGTGGCCGCCCTGCTGGACGACGCCGGCCGCGGCGAGGTCACCCTTCCACGCGGTGAACCAGCCGTTCGGCTTCTTCTGGTTGTCGACCTCGGCGGAGCCCGTCTTGGCGCCGTAGTCGGGGCCGAGCCCGGACATCGCCTCGGCGGCCGTACCGGACGCCGCCGTGTACTGCATGAGTTCGCGGAGCTGGGAGAGCGTGTCCGCGGAGAGGGTGCGGGAGGCGGTGGCCAGCTTGCGGTGGTCCACGTCCGGCGACACCAGGTACGGCTGGTGGAACACGCCCGACTTGACCGTCGAGGCGACCGACGCCATGTTCAGCGGGTTCATGCGGACTCCGCCCTGGCCGATCAGCGAGGCCGCCATCTGGGCCTGCGACTGGACGGGCACCGAGCCGTCGAAGCTGGGGACGCCGATGGCCCAGTTGTTCATGCTCAGCCCGAAGACCTGCTGGGCCTGCTGCGTCAGGTCGGCGTTCTCCAGCTTCTTCGCCTGGCTGATGAAGGCCGTGTTGCAGGACCGCGCGAAGCTCGCCTTGAACGTGCCGCCCTTGATCTCGAACTTGTCGTCGTTCTGGAACTTCCAGCCGCCGTACGTGACGTACTTCGGGCACGGGTGCGGTTTGTCCGCCGAGGCGATCTTCTTGTCGATCAGCAGCGACGAGGTGATGACCTTCATCGTGGACCCGGGGGCCAGGGACCCCTGGAGGGCGGTGTTGAAACCGTGGCTCTGGTTGGCGACCGCGAGGATCTCGCCGGTCGAGGGACGCATCACGACGACCGACGCCCGGGTCTTCTTCTCGACCTGCTGCTCGGCGTCCGCCTGGAGGGTCGCGCTGAGCGTCGTCCTCACCGTGCCCGGGGTGCCCTCGCTGAGGGTCACCAGCGTCTTGTCGGGCGACTTCTGGGTGCCCTTCGCCGCGGCCTTGCGGACCACCCGCAGCTCGATGCCCGCCGTGCCGCCGGCGGTCTTGCCGTACTTCTCGCGCAGCCCGTCCAGGACCGTGCCCAGCGAGGGGTACTTGGCCGTGGTCAGTTCACCGCCGGCGCGGTCGAGCGCCGTGATGGGGGGAGTGCCCGCCGCGCCGGTGACCAGACGGTCGCCGTCCTGGAGGTCCGGGTGCACGACGGACGGCTTCCAGTCGACCAGCGCGACGCCGTCCTCGGCCCGCCGGGCGACGGTCAGCTTCGACTCGTACGCCAGTGGCTTGCTCTTGCCCTTGTAGGTGACCGTGGCCTTGACGGAGAACGGGACGGAGGCCCCCGACGGGGTGCCCGCCGTGACCGTGACGCCGGTGATGTGCGCGTCCTTGGTGTAGCCGGTCAGCACGGTGGTCGCGGCCCCGGCGTCGGTGGTGGCACCGGCCGCCTTCGCGACCTCACCGCTCTGCCAGGCGGCGAGGAACCGCGTGGACAGGGCGGTGACCTCGGCCGCCGTCGGCGGACCGCTCTTCACGGCCTTGTGGCCGACGCTCGTCCCGTCCTCGGCGGACGCGCCACCGCCGTACAGGCTGTAGGCGCCGAACGCCCCGCCGACGACAGCCACGGCGATCAGCCCGCCGACCACGGCGGGCTTCGTCTTCCGTCGCTCGGCGACGCGCCTTCTCTTCCCCACGGTTCCCGATCCTCCGCTGCTTCCCCTGGCCCCCGGTGCCCTCACGCTCCTCAACGAGGGCTCCCAGCCTAGGGTCCCGCCCTGTGAAGGGTGACGTCAGCCGCCCGTTCGTAGCACAGCTGCGACGATCGGACCGGCCGCGTCCACGCCGTGGCCGCCCTGCTGGGTCATCGCGGCGGCCGCGATGTCGTTGCGGTAGCCCGTGAACCAGCTGTTCGACCGGGACTGCGCGTCGACCTCCGCGGAACCGGTCTTGGCGCCGATCCTGCCGGTGAGGCCGGCCATCACCTGGGCGGCCGTACCGCTGACCGCGGTGCGGTTCATCATCGTGCGCAGCTGGGCGACCGTGCCCGGCGGCAGCCCCTTGGCGGTGGCGATCTCACGGTTGTCGAGCCGGGGCGACACGATGACCGGCTGCCGGAAGACGCCGGTCATCGCGGTCGCGGTCACGGACGCCATGTTCAGCGGGCACATCTGGACCTGGCCCTGGCCGATCAGGTTGGCGGCCGTGTCGGGGCCGCCGGAGGCCGGGACGGAGCCGTCGAAGGACTCGATGCCGGTCTTCCAGTTGTTCCGGCCGAGGCCGAAGCGCTGTTCGGCCTCGTTGGTGAGCGAGTCGACCTTCACCGTGTCCGCGTACTTCACGAACGCCGTGTTGCAGGAGCGCGAGAAGCTGTCGGAGAGCGTCGCGTTCAGCTGGGGTGCCATGCCCGGCAGGTTGTGGAAGGTCTGGCTCTCCGAGACCGCGCTGTCCGGGCAGGTCGCGGGGCCGTTCGCCGTGGTGATGCCGTTGTCGATCAGCGTGGCCGCACTGATGATCTTCATGGTGGAGCCGGGGGCGAGTTTGCCGAGGAAGGCCGCGTTGAAGCCGTCCGCGCGGTGGTTGGCGACCGCCAGTACCTCACCGGTGCTGGGCTTGACCGCGACCACGGACGATTCGGCGTACCGCGCGACCGCCTTCTCCGCGGCGGCCTGCGCGCTCGCGCTGAGCGTGGTGCGCAGCTTGCCCGGCTCGCCCTTGGCGAGGGTCACCAGGGTGGTGTCGCCCGCGCCCTCGGTCGCGTGGTGGATCGCCAGCTCGATGCCGGCCGTGCCGCCCGCCTGGTCGCCGTACTTCTCGCGCAGCGCGTCGAGGATCGGACCCAGCGAGGGGTACTTCTCCGTGGTCAGGACAACGTTGTTCCGGTCCACGGCCTCGATCGGCGGGCTCGCCGACTCGCCGGTGACCAGTGTGTCGCCCTCCTTCAGCTCCGGATGGACCACCGACGGCTTCCAGTCGACCAGCGCCTTGCCGGTGGTCTCGCCGCGTACGACGGTCAGTTCCGAGTCGTACGCGAAGGGCTTGGACTTCCCCTCGAACGACACCGTGGCCTTCACCGAGAACGGCACGGACGCGCCGGACGGCGTGCCCGGTGTGATCCGGACGCCGGTGAGGTGGGCGTCGGCGCGGTAGCCGGCGAGCAGGCCCTCGGCCTGGCTCGCGTAGTTCGTGTACGTCGCCGCCTCGGCCGCGTCGCCCTTCGCCCAGGCGGCGAGGAACTTCGCCGAGGTCTCCTTGACCTCCGCGCCGCTCGGCGGCCCGCTCTTCACCGGCGCGGGCCCGCCCGCGCTCCCGCTCTCGTTGCCGTCGAGCGCGCTCACCACGTTGAACGCGCCGTATCCGGCGCCTCCCACCATCACGGCGAACACACTGCCGATGATGGCGGCCTTTGCCCCCTTGCGCATCGCGCGAAACCCTCCCCGTGGACCGCCCCCCGAACTTCTGAACGCGTTCAGAAAAGTCGGTCTGCGTAGCACTGTATGCGGGAGGAGGGACGCGTGGGGTCTACATTTTCCGAATCGTTAGACCAGACCTCGGTTCACATCCTCGAACCGTGGTCACGGATGAGGCAGCTGCTTCCCAGGGCCGCGTGGACGGCCCGGGTATACGATCGAAAGGTGCGCGGCGAGCGGGGCGAGAGCCTGTGCGGCGTCTTCCCGAAGGGCTGCGCGTCCGGGAGACGGTGAGCCGCCGCCTCCGGCGCGAACCCAGGCGTCCGCCGGTCCCCGGCCCCGCCGAGGCGCCGTGCCGGGGAGTTGTGATGACCAGTCCACACGAGATCGATCCGCGCGCCTTCGACGACCCGCGCAACGTCTATCCGACCGACGAACAGTTCTACGCGCACGGCCGGCCGGCCGCCCCCCTGCTGCCGGAGGACCGGCCGCGCGGCGGCAGCCCCGCGGCACCGCTGCACCACCGGGGCACGTGGGCGACGGTCGCGCTCGTCGCCGGCATCATCCTGCTGATCCTCGTCGGGATCGCCCTGTTCCCGTGACACCACGGGCACCGGCGGCCACCGGGGACGAACGAGAGGGCGCGGCGGACCGCCGCGCCCTCGTGATGCGTCCGTCCGGCTAGACCCAGGTGTCCAGCCACATCCGTGATCGCCACTGGTCTATGGGGATCGACGTGCCCGTGTACAGGGGCCAGAAGTAGATGAAGTTCCAGGCGATCAGGAGGACCAGGACGCCCGCGCTCGTCGCGCCGATGACGCGGCGGCGTTCCGTGGAGCCGGGGGGGCCGAGGATCGCGCCGATCATCATGGCGAGGGCCAGGCACAGGAACGGGAGGAAGATCACCGCGTAGAAGAAGAAGATCGTGCGCTCCTGGTACTGGAACCAGGGCAGGTAGCCGGCCGCGATGCCACAGGCGATGGCGCCCGCGCGCCAGTCGCGGCGGAACGCCCAGCGCCACAGCAGGTAGACGACCGCGAAGCAGGCGGCCCACCACAGGATCGGGGTGCCCAGCGCCAGCACCTCGCGGGCGCACTTGTCGCCCGCGTCGGCCGGGCAGCCGTCCTTGCCGGGCAGCGGGGACTCGTAGAAGTACGAGACCGGGCGGCCCACGACGAGCCAGCTCCACGGGTTCGACTGGTAGGTGTGCGGCGACGAGAGGTGGACGTGGAAGTTGTACACCTCGTGCTCGTAGTGCCACAGGCTGCGCAGCCAGTCGGGCAGGAAGGTCCAGTTGCCGCCCTTGCCGTCGGTCACGGCCCAGTTGCGGAAGTAGCCGCCCTTGCCGTTGTCCGGCGAGAGGATCCAGCCGGTCCAGGAGACCAGGTAGGTGACGATCGCCACCGGGACCGTCGCCAGGAACGCGAGGCCCGTGTCGTGCTTCAGGGTGGCGGCGTACGGGTGCCGGGCACCCGCGACGCGGCGCGAGCCGACGTCCCACAGGACGGACATCAGGCAGAACGCGGCGAGGACGTAGAGGCCGCTCCACTTGGTGCCGAGGGCCAGTCCCAGCATGAGGCCCGCCGTCCAGCGCCAGGGCCGCCAGCCGAGGCGTACCGTCTCGGCGGTGTGCGCGTCCGGGCGCACGACCCCGTCCGCGTCGGCCGGCAGCGCGGCCGCCAGCCGGGCTCTCGCCCGGTCCCGGTCCACGACCAGACAGCCGAAGGCCGCCAGGACGAAGAACATCAGCACACCGTCGAGGAGCGAGGTGCGGCTCATCACGAAGTGCAGCCCGTCCACCGCCATCAGCGCGCCCGCCAGACAGCCCAGGAAGGTAGAGCGGAACATCCTGCGCCCGATCCGGCACAGCAGCAGCACCGACAGCGTGCCGAGCACCGCCGTCATGAAGCGCCAGCCGAACGGGTTGAACCCGAACATCCACTCGCCGATCCCGATGACGTACTTGCCGACCGGGGGATGGACGACATAGGCGGCGTCGGTGGGGATCGAGACGTGCCCGTTGTGCTGGAGGACGAGGTCGTTGGCGTTCTTGTCCCAGTTGACCTCGTACCCGCGGTGGATCAGCGCCCACGCGTCCTTGGCGTAGTACGTCTCGTCGAATATCACCGCCTTGGGACGGCCCAGGTTCCAGAACCGCATCAGCCCGGCGAGCAGCGTCACCAGAAGCGGTCCTCCCCACCCCGACCAGCGTGTGAGGCGCTCGGCGACCTCGTGGCGCAGGCCGAACGCGGCCCAGATCCGTGGGCTCGGTTCGGCGTACGGCGGCACGAGCCGGTCGCGCACATCGGTTCTCGGCGGCGGCGTGTATCCGAAGCGGCGCAGCCGCTGCTGCCACGACGGCTGCTGCGCTTCGGCGGCCTGGCCCTGCCGGGTGTCCGTGGAGGACGCGGTACTGGTCACCGCGCCATCGTAGGGAACAGGTCTGTGCGAGTCCCGTGCACGGGCCTTAATGGGTGGATGAGGCTGCCGCGGATCGCCCCTGCGAGGATGGATCCGTGACAGGAACCCTTGTTTTGGCAGGCACCCCGATCGGTGACACGGCCGACGCCCCGCCCCGGCTCGCCCAGGAGCTGGAGAGCGCGGACGTCGTCGCCGCCGAGGACACCCGCAGGCTGCGCCGGCTCACCCAGGCGCTCGGGGTGCAGCCCACCGGGCGGGTCGTGTCGTACTTCGAGGGCAACGAGGCCGCCCGGACCCCGGAACTCGTCGAGGCGCTGGCGGGCGGTGCGCGGGTGCTGCTGGTGACCGACGCGGGCATGCCGTCGGTCTCCGACCCCGGCTACCGGCTGGTCGCGGCGGCCGTCGAGAAGGACATCAAGGTCACCGCCGTGCCCGGCCCGTCGGCCGTGCTCACCGCGCTCGCGCTGTCCGGGCTGCCCGTCGACCGCTTCTGCTTCGAGGGGTTCCTGCCGCGCAAGGCGGGGGAGCGGCTGTCGCGGCTGCGGGAGGTCGCCGAAGAGCGCCGGACGATGGTCTATTTCGAGGCGCCGCACCGGCTCGACGACACCCTCGCCGCGATGGCCGAGGTCTTCGGGGGCACCCGGCGGGCCGCCGTCTGCCGCGAGCTGACCAAGACGTACGAGGAGGTCAGGCGCGGGCCGCTGGACGAGCTGGCCGCCTGGGCCGCCGAGGGCGTGCGCGGGGAGATCACCGTCGTCGTCGAGGGCGCGCCCGCCAAGGGCGCCGGGGAACTGGACGCCGGAGAGCTCGTGCGCCGGGTGCGGGTGCGCGAGGAGGCGGGTGAACGCCGTAAGGAGGCCATCGCGGCGGTCGCGGCGGAAGCCGGAATTCCCAAGCGCGATGTCTTCGATGCGGTCGTCGCAGCAAAGAATGCGGCGCACAACGCCCCATAGAAGGGCAAAGGGCGGTCGCCAAAAGCAAAGCTCGGACCGTGTTCCGAGTCCGTTCCGACAAGGAAAGGCCAAAACGGCTCCAACAGTCGACAGGCCGGATGCGTTCGCGCTCGGAGAAGCGTCCACTGGTCGAAGGGACGCACCGGTCCCCAGTCTTCGAAAAGCCGGAGGGATTCAGGGGGAATCCTGTCGGCGAAGGCGCTTGTCCAGCGGACAAGAGGAGCACTGGCATGAGTGAGATCGCAGGACGGACCGGCCGTATCGATGGCCCGGTCACTGGGCAGCAGACGGGCCATCGCAGCGCGGCGACCGCCATCGTCAACGAGTCGTACTCCTTCGCCTGCATGCGCTGCGGGCACGGCTGGGAGCAGTCGTACGAGATAGAGCACCACCACGACGCCGAGGGCAGCGAGTTCGTGATGTACGTGGCGGAGGGCCGTGTCGTGCCGTCGCCGCTGAGCCGCCCCTCCTGCCAGAACTGCGACGGTCACGTGGTGCGCATCATGCGCGCCGGCCAGGTGTCCTCCGTCCAGAACTCCATGCACCGGACGCACCACCCGGACCGGCCGCTGCCCCGGCAGCCCGCGCAGGTGCGCGGGGAGGGCCCGGACGAGGACCTCGACCGGTCGGCGGCGGCGCCCGGGGAGTCGCACCACTGGCACCTCTCCGACCTGCTGCACCCCTTCCACCACCGCAGGGCGAGCTGACGCTCACCGCCGGGCGGGCTGACCCCTACCGCCGGGCGGGCTGACCCTCACCGCGGCGCGGGCCGACGCTCGGCCCCCGCTCGGGTGAGACCGGGCATGCCCCTTTCGTAGGATCGGGGCATGCCCTCCGACAAGACCGAAGCACCCCCGCTCCCCGAGCCGCTGCGGGTGCCCGTCGCCGACTCGCACACCCACCTCGACATGCAGTCCGGCACGGTCGAGGAAGGCCTCGCCAAGGCCGCGGCGGTCGGCGTGACGACGGTCGTCCAGGTCGGCTGCGACCTGAACGGCTCGCGCTGGGCGGCCGAGACCGCCGCCGCGTACGACGCCGTCCACGCGACCGTCGCCCTGCACCCCAACGAAGCGCCCCGTATCGTGCACGGCGACCCCGACGGCTGGTCCCGCCAGGGCGCGCGGCGGCCCGGCGGCGACGACGCCCTCGACGAGGCCCTCGCCGAGATCGACCGCCTCGCCGCGCTCGCGCAGGTCAAGGGCGTCGGCGAGACCGGACTCGACTACTTCCGCACGGGCCCCGAGGGCGCAGCCGCCCAGGAACGGTCCTTCCGCGCCCACATAGAGATCGCCAAGCGGCACGGAAAGGCGCTGGTCATCCACGACCGCGACGCCCACGCCGACGTGCTGCGCATCCTCAAGGAGGAGGGCGCTCCCGAGCGGACCGTCTTCCACTGCTACTCCGGCGACGCCGAGATGGCCGGGATCTGCGCCCGCGCGGGCTACTTCATGTCCTTCGCCGGCAACATGACCTTCAAGAACGCCCAGCCGCTGCGCGACGCGATCGCCGTGGCGCCCCTGGAGCTGCTCCTCGTCGAGACCGACGCGCCCTTCCTGACACCCGTGCCGTACCGCGGACGGCCCAACGCGCCGTATCTCATTCCGGTCACGGTCCGCGCCATGGCAGCAGTGCGCGGTATCGACGAAGACGTGCTGGCGACGGCGCTCTCGGCGAACACGGCACGCGCTTTTGATTACTGAGCGATAACGCTTGCAGGCGTTTTCCGGGGGCTCGGCCGGGGACAGTGTCGCGACACAGCGTAGCCGCGTTGCTTGGGAGAGTGACGACCGCTCCGCTAGGTTCTGGTCGCCCGATCCGGACCCTGGAGCGTGTCGTCGTGAGCAACTCGCAGTACGAGACGTTTGGCCTGAGCGCAACGCCGTACGAGCCCTACGAGCCGTACAGGACCCACGAGTCCTACGAGGCCTACGAGTCGTATGAGTCGTACGAGAACCCCGAGCCGTACCGAGACGGCCCCCCGGACGGTCCCGTCGGACCGCCGGGCGGCTCCGGGGACACGTACCGGCCCGCATACGAGGCACTGGCCGACCGGACGACCCAGGTGTCCCAGGTCACCCTGCTGTCCCAGGCCCCCACGGAGCCCCAGCTGCCCCGCCGGGAGTACGTGCAGGGGCCGGTGGCGGCGCCTGCGGACGCGGGGGGCGCTGAGACAACGCTGGTGGAACCCCTGACCGGCGGGCGGGCGGAGGTGCGACGCACCTCCCGGCGTGCGCCCCGGCGCCGAGGGACCACCGCACGCACCGATCCGCTGCGCCGGCTGCTCCCGCAGGCACTGGTCGTCGCCTTCCTGGCCGGCGGCACCTCCGCCTTCGTCGCCAGTGACAAGGCCATCGAACTGACCGTCGACGGGAAGCCGCGCACGCTGCACACCTTCGCGGACGACGTGAGCGAACTGCTCCGCGGCGAGGGCGTGCGGGTGGGCCCCCACGATGTCGTCGCGCCCGCCCCCGGCACCCCGTTGGCCAGCGGTGACGAGGTCGCGGTCCACTACGGGCGGCCCGTGCACCTCACGCTCGACGGGCACCGGCGCAGGGTGTGGACGACGGCGGCCACCGTGGACGGGGCGCTGGAGCAGCTCGGGGTGCGGGCCGAGGGGGCGTACCTGTCCGCCTCGCGCTCCCGGCCCATCGGACGGGAGGGCCTCGCGCTCGACGTCCGCACCGAGCGCACCGTGACGATCATGGCGGACGGCCGGGCGCGGACGATCCGGACGAACGCGGCGACCGTGGCGGAGGCCGTCGAGGAGGCCGGGATCACGCTGCGCAACCAGGACACGACGTCGGTGCCGTCCGGGAGCTTCCCGCGGGACGGCCAGACGGTCAGCGTGATGCGGATCACCGGGTCCAGGGAGATCCGCGAGGAGCCGATCCCCTTCAAGGTGACGCGGACGAACGATCCCACGCTCTTCCGCGGCACGGAGGTCGTCGACCGGGCCGGTGAGCCGGGGACCCGGCGGGTCCTGTATCTGCTGCGGACCGTCAACGGGGTCAAGGAGCGGCCCCGGCGGATGGGGGCCGAGGTGGTGCGGGAACCGCGGACACGGGTGGTGCGGGTCGGGACCAAGCCGCGGCCGGACTCCGTCCGGGGGGCCGACCACCTGAACTGGTCCGGCCTCGCGGCGTGCGAGTCCGGAGGGCGGCCCGCCGCCGTGGACTCCTCCGGGACCTACGGAGGCCTCTACCAGTTCGACACCCACACCTGGCACAGCCTCGGGGGGGCGGGGCGACCCCAGGACGCGCCCGCCAGGGAGCAGACCATGCGGGCGAAGAAGCTGTACGTGCGGCGGGGTGCGGCTCCGTGGCCCCACTGCGGGGGCCGCCTCCACGGCTGACCTCCGGTGTGCCTGTCCGGGGGCTCCGCCCCTGGCCCCCGCTCGCCCGAAGGGCTCGTCCTCAAACGCCGGACGGGCTGAAAACACCGCCCCGCGCCCCTTGTTTCCCAGGGGCGCGGGGCGGTGTGCGGCGAGCCCCCCGCCCACTCGCGCCCGAGGCACCGTGCGGTTCCGGCCCAGGGGCTCCGCCCCGGGACCCCCGTTCGGCCTGGACGGTCTCGTCCTCAAGCGCCGGACGGGCTGAAAGAGCGCCGCCCGCGCCCCTTGTTTCACCGTGCGGTTCCCGCCCAGGGGCTCCGCCCCCGGACCCCCGTTCGGCCTGGACGGTCTCGTCCTCAAGCGCCGGACGGGCTGAAAAAGCGCCGCCCGTGCCCCTTGTTTCCCAGGGGCGCGGGGAACTGCGCGGCCGGCCCCCGCCTACCCGCACCGCCTCCGAAGCCGCCCGCGGGGCCCGGTGGAGTCGGCCGGGGTCGTCGCCCCCGTACCCTGGCTGCGTGAACAGCCCCACCCCCGACGCCCTCCTGGGCCCCGCCGAGGTCCGCGAACTCGCGGGCGCGCTCGGCGTGCGGCCCACCAAGCAGCGCGGCCAGAACTTTGTGATCGACGCCAACACCGTGCGCCGTATCGTGCGCACCGCAGGCGTCCGGGAGGACGACGTGGTCGTCGAGGTGGGCCCCGGCCTCGGCTCGCTGACCCTCGCGCTGCTGGAGGCGGCCGACCGGGTGGTCGCCGTCGAGATCGACGACGTCCTCGCGGGCGCGCTCCCCGCGACCGTCACGGCCCGCATGCCGGCCCGCGCCGACCGTTTCGCGCTCGTGCACTGCGACGCCATGCAGGTGTCCGAGCTCCCGGGTCCCGCGCCCACCGCGCTCGTCGCCAACCTCCCGTACAACGTCGCCGTACCCGTGCTGCTGCACATGCTCGACACCTTCCCCACCATCGAGCGCACGCTCGTCATGGTGCAGGCGGAGGTCGCCGACCGGCTCGCCGCCGCCCCGGGCTCGAAGGTGTACGGCGTGCCGAGCGTCAAGGCCAACTGGTACGCCGACGTGAAGCGGGCCGGCTCGATCGGCCGCAACGTCTTCTGGCCCGCTCCGAACGTCGACAGCGGCCTCGTGTCCCTCACCCGGCGTGCCGAGCCCGTGGCGACCACCGCCGCCAAGCGCGAGGTCTTCGCCGTCGTCGACGCCGCCTTCGCCCAGCGCCGCAAGACGCTGCGCGCCGCCCTGGCCGGCTGGGCGGGTTCCCCCGTCGCGGCCGAGGCCGCGCTCGTCGCCGCCGGGGTCTCCCCGCAGGCCCGCGGCGAGTCCCTCACCGTCGAGGAGTTCGCCCGCATCGCGGAGAACCGGGTCGCCGGGAACACCGTCGAGAACAAGGAGTCGGTCCAGCCGTGACGCAGACGGTGACGGTACGCGTCCCTGCCAAGGTCAACGTCCAGCTCGCCGTGGGCGGCGCCCGCCCCGACGGCTTCCACGACCTGGCCAACGTGTTTCTCGCGGTCGGCCTGTACGACGAGGTCACGGTGACGCCGGCGGACGAGCTGCGCGTCACCTGCTCGGGCCCCGACGCCGACCAGGTCCCCCTGGACCGTACGAACCTCGCGGCCCGCGCCGCTCTCGAACTCGCCCGCCGCCACGGCATCGACCCCGCCGTCCACCTCCACATCGCCAAGGACATCCCCGTCGCGGGCGGCATGGCGGGCGGCAGCGCCGACGGCGCCGGCGCGCTGCTCGCCTGCGACGCCCTGTGGGGAACCGGCACCTCGCGCCGGGAACTCCTCGACATCTGCGCCGAGTTGGGCAGCGATGTGCCGTTCAGCCTGGTCGGCGGGGCGGCACTCGGAATCGGACGCGGCGAACGGCTGCGGACGCTGGAGGTCGGCGGGACCTTCCACTGGGTCTTCGCCATCGCCGAGCGCGGGCTGTCGACCCCGGCGGTCTTCCGGGAGTTCGACCGGCTGAACGAAGGGGTGCGGATCCCCGAACCGGTCGCCTCGCAGGACCTGTTCGACGCCCTGGCGAAGGGCGACGCCGCCGCCCTCGCGGCCACGGTCTCCAACGACCTCCAGCCCGCCGCCCTCTCCCTCTTCCCGGCCCTCGCCGACACCCTCGCCGCGGGCAGCGCCTCCGGCGCCCTCGCCGCGCTCGTCTCCGGCTCCGGGCCGACCACCGCCTTCCTCGCGGCCGACGCCGAGTCCGCGCGGACGGTGGCCGGGGCCCTGCGCGCTTCCGGGACCTGCCGGACGGTGAGGGTCACCGAAGGCCCCGCACCGGGCGCCACCGTCGTGTGACCTCGCGGACCGTCCGGCCTCTCGGACCGTCCGGCCTCTCCGGCCTCTCCGGCCTTCTGATCGTTCCGGACGCCGACTTCCCGTACTCAGAGGTGAGTTGAGTACGGGCGCGCTGACGCCGGGCGGCCCCGCGGCGCGACCGTACCCGTATGGCATCAAGCGCTCGTGACCTCGCCGCGGCCACTCCCGCCGCGCGCGACAAGTACATCGACCTGCTCCGGGTCGCCTCGCTCGGCACGGTGGTGCTGGGGCACTGGCTGATGGCCGCCGTCTCCGTGGGCGACGACGGGCGGGCCGAGGTGGGCAACCTGCTCGCCGTGCAGCCCAGGCTGCAACTGCTCACCTGGGTGTTCCAGGTCATGCCCGTCTTCTTCTTCGTCGGCGGGTTCTCGCACGCGTTGTCGTACCGCTCGCTGCGGCGCCGGGCGGAGCGGGAGGGCACGGAGGGGTCGCTCTACGCCGTCTTCCTGCGGGCGCGGCTCCAGAGGCTGCTGCGGCCGACCATGGTGTTCATCGGGGTGTGGGGGGCGGCCGCCCTCGTGCTGCAGCTCGCCGGTGAGGGAGGCGGGCTGCTGGACGTCTCCCTGCGTCTGGTCGCCCAGCCGCTGTGGTTCATAGGGATCTATCTGGCGATGGTGGCCTTCACCCCGCCGTTGCTCCGGCTCCACGAGCGAGGGGGGTGGGGCGCGTTCGGTGGGCTCGTCGCGGCGGCAGGCGGTGTGGACGTCCTCCGGTTCGGCTTCGGTGTCCCGTACGTCGGATTCCTCAACTTCGCCTTCGTCTGGCTCGCGATCCATCAGCTCGGATTCCTGCGCGCGGACGGAAGAGTGCGGCGGCCGTACGTCCTCGCGGGCGCCGGGCTCGCCGGGGCGGTGCTCCTGGTGGCCTGCGGGCCCTATCCGCTCTCCATGGTCGGCATGCCCGGCGAGAGCATCTCGAACATGGCGCCGCCGACCTTCGCGCTGCTGTGCCACGGGCTGTGGCTGGTCGGCGCGGTGGAGCTGGTGCGCGGGGCCGCGGGACGGTGGCTGCGCAGGCCGCGGGTGTGGCGGGTGGTCGTCGCGGCCAACGGTGTCTCCATGACCGCGTTCCTGTGGCATCTCACCGCGATGCTCGGGGTGTACGGGGTGCTGCTGGGGCTGGGGGTACGGCTGCCGGAGCCGGCCACGGGGGAGTGGTGGGCGCAGGTGCCGGTGCGGGGGGTGGTGGCCGGGATGGTCACCGCGGGGCTCGTCGCCGTGTTCAGGGGCTTCGAGCGGGCCACCGCCGTGAAGGGGGTGCGCGGGGTGTCCGGGGGCGCGCGGGTGGCTGCCGCCGTGGGGGTCGGCCTGTGCCTCTTCGGCATCCTCGGGCTGTCGCTGGTCGGGTTCGGCGGGCTTCTGGACGGGCGTACGGCGGTGCTGGTGGCCGTGCGGGTGACGGCGCCGGGTGCTGTCGCGATGACGCTGGTGGGGTGGTTGCTGGTGGAGCGCACGGCCCGCACGTGACCGCGGTGCCCCGCGCCCGCCGCCCCCTGCCTGTCCCGTCCCCGGGGCGGAGCCCCCAGGGACGGGTGGGAGAGGAAAGGTGGTGGATCGGGTGACGGGTCGGCCGGACTACTCTTGAGGGTCGATCGTCCCCCCTGGCAGGAGAGAAATGGCCGTCAACCTGGTCAATGTCGAGTCCGTCAGCAAGGTGTACGGAACCCGTGCCCTGCTCGACGGAGTCTCCCTCGGCGTCAGCGAGGGCGACCGGATCGGTGTGGTCGGGCGGAACGGCGACGGCAAGACCACCCTCATCCGCATGCTCGCCAAGCTGGAGGAGGCCGACACCGGACGCGTCACGCACTCCGGCGGCCTGCACCTGGGGGTGCTGACCCAGCACGACTCGCTCGACCCCACGGCCACCGTCCGCCACGAGGTCATCCGTGACCTGGCCGACCACGAGTGGGCGGGGAACTCCAAGATCCGGGACGTGCTGACCGGACTCTTCGGCGGACTGGACCTGCCCGGCTTCCCGCAGGGACTGGACACCGTCATCGGCCCCCTCTCCGGAGGCGAGCGCCGGCGTATCGCCCTCGCCAAGCTGCTCATCGAGGAGCAGGACCTGATCATCCTCGACGAGCCCACCAACCACCTGGACGTGGAGGGCATCGCCTGGCTCGCCCAGCACCTGCGGGAGCGCCGCTCCGCGCTGGTGTGCGTCACCCACGACCGGTGGTTCCTCGACCAGGTCTGCACCCGCATGTGGGACGTGCAGAAGGGCTCGGTGTACGAGTACGAGGGCGGCTACTCCGACTACGTCTTCGCACGGGCCGAGCGTGAGCGCATCGCCGCCACCGAGGAGGTCAAGCGGCAGAACCTGGTCCGCAAGGAGCTCGCCTGGCTGCGGCGCGGCGCCCCGGCCCGTACCTCCAAGCCCCGTTTCCGCGTCGAGGCCGCCAACGAGCTGATCGCGGACGTGCCGCCGCCCCGCGACAAGAGCGAGCTGATGAAGTTCGCCAGCTCCCGGCTCGGCAGGACCGTCTTCGACCTGGAGGACGTGACCGTACAGGCCGGCCCCAAGGTGCTGCTCAAGCACCTGACCTGGCACCTCGGCCCCGGCGACCGGGTCGGGCTGGTGGGCGTGAACGGCGCCGGCAAGACCTCGCTGCTGCGCTCCATGGCCGAGGCCGCCCGCAGCGAGGGCGAGCGGCAGCCCGCCGCCGGCCGGATCGTCACCGGCAAGACCGTCAAGCTCGCCTACCTCTCCCAGGAGGTCGCCGAGCTCGACCCGACGTGGCGGGTGCTGCAGGCCGTCCAGGCGGTGCGGGACCGCGTCGACCTCGGCACGGGCCGCGAGCTGACGGCGGGGCAGCTGTGCGAGACGTTCGGTTTCAACAAGGAGAAGCAGTGGACGCCCGTCGGCGACCTGAGCGGCGGTGAGCGGCGGCGCCTCCAGCTGCTTCGGCTGCTCATGGACGAGCCCAACGTGCTCTTCCTCGACGAACCGACCAACGACCTCGACATCGAGACGCTGACCCAGCTGGAGGACCTGCTCGACGGCTGGCCGGGCTCGATGGTCGTGATCTCCCACGACCGGTTCTTCATCGAGCGGACCACGGACAACGTGTTCGCCCTGCTCGGCGACGCCACGCTGCGCATGCTGCCGCGCGGGATCGACGAGTACCTGGAGCGGCGCAGGCGGATCGAGGAGGTCGCCGCGGCCGCCGTACTCGCCGCCGCCCCCGCGCCCGCCAAGGCGGCCTCGGCCGCCGACGCACGCGCCGCCAAGAAGGAACTGCAGAAGATCGAGCGGCAGCTGGACAAGATCTCCGAGAAGGAGACCAAGCTGCACGCCCAAATCGCCGACAACGCCACGGACTTCGCGAAGGTCGCCAAACTCGACACCGAACTGCGTGAGTTGGCCGGCGAGCGCGAGGAACTGGAGCTGCGCTGGCTGGAGCTCGCGGAAGACGCCTGAGCCTCGGGCGGGCGGCGCGCACGTCCCGTGAAGGGGGCGTGAAGGCGCGTAACGAGGGCATCACGGGCCGGTCCTCCCTTGGGAACAGGGGAACGATCGGTCCCCTGTACGAGGCGTGCGGAGTGATAGAAAGGGCCGTCTGAGAACAGTCTGAGAACCACCGGCGTGACGCGAGACGGAGGTGCGGTCGAGACCCGTGCGGGGTCGGGCCGCCGACGCCGCCGGTGGGGCGCCACATCAGTGAATGAGGGGGACGCGCTGATGAGTCAGCCGCCGAACGAGCCGCCGCAGGGCGGCTTCGGAGCACCACAGGACCAGCCACCGGCGCAGGGCGGCTTCGGACCGCCCCAGGATCCCCGGCAGGCGCCGCCGCCGCCCGCGCAGCCGCCCCAGGCGCCCCCACCACCGCAGGCGCCGCCGGCCGGACCGCCGCAGCCCGGCTACGGCTACCCGCAGCAGCCCGGCCCGTACGCGCAGCCCGGCCCCTACGCCCAGCCCGGCCCGTACGCCCAGCAGCCGGGCCCCTACGGTCAGCCCGCTCCGTACGGCCAGCAGCCGGGCCCCTACGGTCAGCCCGCTCCGTACGGCCAGCAGCCGGGATACGGGCAGGCACCCGGACAGGGCCAGGGATACGGGCCCGGCTACGGCTACCCCGGGCAGGTGCCGTACCCGGGCGCGCCCGGTACTCCGGCGCCCGGCATACCCGGCGGTTCCAGGAACCCCTTCAAGGGGCGGCCCGCCGTGATCATCGGGGCGGCCGTGGCCGCGCTGCTCGTCGTCGGCGGGACGGTGTGGGCCGTCAGCGGCGGCGGCGGTGGTGACGACGGGAAGAAGCCGGTCGCCGAGGACAGCAAGGGCGGCACGGACGGCAAGGACACCGCGTCCCCGGCCCCGGCCAACCCGGGTGACGGCAGCGGCGACGGCGGTGAGGACCCGGAGAACCTCAACGACGGCCGGAAGGCCGGTGAGGCGAAGGTGCTCTGGTACAAGCAGGCGCCGGACGCGCCCGGTTCGGGCGCCGACGCCCCCGGCATGTGGATCACCGGCAAGTCCGCGGTGAAGGCCGCGTACAAGCAGGTGTTCGCGTACAACGTCGGTGACGGCAAGCCCACTTGGGACCCGATCACGTTTCCGCAGAAGATCTGCGCGGTCACCCCGCACAAGACGTCCGACGACAAGGTCGTCGTGGCGTACATGAGCGGCGCGGGCGACAGCGCCAAGTGCAACCAGCTCCAGCAGATCGATCTCGCCACCGGAGCCAAGGGCTGGAGCGGGAAGGTCGCGGACGGCGCGCTCTTCGACAGCACGCTCACCGTCGAACTGTCCGTCGCCGGGAAGACGTTGATGGTCGGCCGGTCGCAGTCCGGTACGGCGTACGACGTCACCAGCGGCAAGAAGCTCTGGGACAAGAAGAACTACGGCCAGGCCTGCTATCCGGCCGCGTTCGCGGGCGGCGCCAAACTGCTGTCCGTCGCGTCCTGCGGGGCCGGCAGCCCGACCCAGCACGACGAGGTCCAGGAGCTGGACCCGGCCACCGGCAAGGCCAGGTGGACCACGAAGATCCCCAAGGGCTGGCGGGTCGTGCGCGCCTACTCCGTCGACCCCGTCGTCCTCTACATGACCAACGACGACAAGAAGACGGTCAACATCACCACCCTGAAGGACGACGGAGGTGTCCGTTCGCAGCTGTCGAGCAAGGACTCCTTCGCGCCCGAGTGCGGTTTCGCCATCATCGACCGGGATCTGCCGGGCTGTTTCGGCGCCGTCGCCGACGCGAACACCCTCTACCTGCCGACCGAGGCGAAGACCGGCGCCAACGAGGTCGTCGCGTTCAACCTGGCGACCGGCAAGGAGAAGTGGCGCGTCAAGTCCCCGGCGGACGAGTCGATGATGCCGCTGAGGATGGACGGCACCCGGCTGATCGCGTACGTCGAGCCGTCGTACGACGCCGGTGGGCAGGTCGTGTCGATACCGACCACGGGCAGTGGTCACACGCCGGCGAAGCTGCTGCAGAACCCGCAGGGCGCGGCGTCGATCGAGAACGGGTTCTTCTCGAAGGCGGTCGACTACGTGGACGGGCGCTTCTACATCTCCACCACCCGGCTGACGGGCAATGACCAGTCGAGGGAGAAGCTGATGCTGGCCTACGGCAAGTGAGGCGCGCTCACGCCGCCTTCGGCACCTTCTCCGTCCACGTCCCCAACGCATCCGTATCCGAGGTACACACGCCATGAGCCAGCCGCCGCCCCCGCCGCCGCCCAACGAGCCCCCGAAGAAGGACGGGTTCGGTGCGCCCCAGGATCCGCCGCCGGGTGGGTTCGGTGCGCCCCAGGATCCGCCGCCGGGTGGGTTCGGTGCGCCCCAGGATCCGCCGCCGGGTGGGTTCGGTGCGCCCCAGGATCCGCCGCCGGGTGGGTTCGGTGCGCCCCAGGATCCGCCGCCCGGCGGGTTCGGCGCCCCGCAGGCACCGCCGCCCGGTGGGTTCGGTGCCCCGCAGCCTCCGCCGGGACCCGGTTACGGATACCCGCAGGCACCCCCGCCCCCGCCCCAGTCCCAGCCGGGCTACGGCTATCCGGGCCAGCAGCCCGCGCAGCCGCCGTACGGCTACGGCTATCCGCAGCAGCCGCCGACCTACCCCATGGAGCCGCAGGCCCATCAGGGCGGCGGCGGGCGGAAGATGAGCAGCCAGGCGGTCATCATCGTGGCGGCCGTCGTGGCCGTCGCCCTGATCATCGGCGGCGGTGTGCTGTACGCGACCTCCTCCGGCAAGGACGACAGCAAGAACAACTCCTCCGGTACGGGCGGCGCCACCGGCGGCAAGGACGACAAGGGCGGTACGGGCGGCGGCGGGACCACCGGGTCGAACGGTGAGGAGAAGGTGCCGGCCGACACCAGCTCCAAGGTCCTCTTCCAGGTCCCCGCGCCGTCCGTGGCCGCCGGGAGCAGCGTGACCACCGTCGGCTCCTGGCTCACCGACAAGGTGTACGCCAAGAGCGGCAACGCCGAGGTCGACGGCTACGACCCCGACTCCGGCGCCAAGTTGTGGACGATCAAGCTCCCGGGTCCGGTGTGCACGGCCAGCCGGCACGCCACCGATTCCGACCGGACCGCGATCGTCTACGAGCCCGCCATGCCGACCAAGGCCAAGCCCTCGCACGGTTGCAGCGAGGTCGCCGCGCTCGACCTCGCCGCCGGCAAGGAGCTGTGGTCCAAGTCCGTCAAGTCCGGTGACCAGAAGATCAGCCTGGACAACGTCACCGTCAGCGGCAACACGGTCGCCACCGGCAGCACCAGCGGCGGCGCCGCGTTCGACATCTCCACCGGCAAGGCGCTCTGGTCGCCGAAGCCCGCGGACAGCTGCTACGACGCCGGGTACGCCGGCGGCGACAAGCTGGTCGCGGTCCGCAAGTGCGGTGCGTACGGCAGCGCGCGTCAGCTGCACATCCAGACCATCGACCCGAAGTCCGGGAAGGTGATCTCCGAGTACAAGATGTCGCCCGGCATCGAGTACGCGAGTGTCGTGTCGACCGACCCCCTCGTGGTCGCCGCCGATGTCGGCGACACCGCCGGGGACGGCAGTGGCATCTCCGACTTCTTCTCGATCGACAACAGGACCGGCCGGCTGCGGACCAGGATCTCCGCGCCCGGCAAGACGTACGCCGCCAAGTGCGACGGCATCAGCAGGACCGAGGCGTGCACGATGCTGGCGGTCGGCAACGACAAGCTCTACATTCCGACCGAGGAACACGACGGCAGCGGCCAGTACAGCCAGACGAACGAGATCGTCGCCTTCGACCTCGGCACCGGGAAGCAGACCGGCCAGCGCGCCAACGCGGGCGACGGCTACACGATCTCCCCGCTGCGCATGGACGGCACCAACATCCTGGCGTACAAGCGGCCGCCGTACGACAAGGGCGGTCAGATCGTCAGCATCGACGGCACCACCTTCAAGGAGACCAAGCTCCTGGAGAACCCGGCGACCCAGTCGGTCCGCGACGCGGAGACGAGCATGCTCCCGGACTACGCGGAGATCCTCTACGGCGACGGTCGTCTCTACATGTCCGCGGTCTACGCCCACAAGCCGACCGGCACGGACGAGAAGGAGTATCTGGCGATCGCGTTCGGCGCGCACTGACCGGCACGACGTGATCACGGCCCCGTCCCTGCTCAGGGGCGGGGCCGTGCGGTTCCCCCTCATCATTCCCGAATGCGAGGAATTTCGGTATTCCGGGGCACTTCTCGCCGGTAGGGGAAGCGCAACGTCGAACAAGCGTGTAGCTTCCGGGGGATGGAGAGCCGGGGGGCTCCTAATCCACGGGGAACCAGTGGGGATGCTTGGGGGGACTGGGGGGTTGCTCGATGGGAGTGCGGCTCATGGTGGTCGACGACCACCGACTGCTCGCCGAGGCGCTGGCCTCGGCGTTGAAGCTGCGCGGGCACCGGGTGCTCGCCGCGGCGGCGCCCGCCGCGGGAGCGGCGGAGCTGGTGATCACGAGGGCACCCGAGGTGTGCCTGATCGGTACGGCGACACCCGCCGAGCCGGGGATGTTCGACCCGGTGGTCAAGATCAAGCGGGAGCGTCCGCAGGTGGCGGTCCTGGTGCTGGGACCGGTGCCGAACCCGCGGGGCATCGCCGCCGCGTTCGCCGCGGGCGCCTCGGGATACGTACGCCATGACGAGCGCATAGAGGGCGTCGAGCGGGCGATCATGAAGGCGAGGGCGGGCGAGGCGGCGGTGGCCCCCGGCCTGCTCCAGGGCGCCTTCAGCGAACTGCTCAACCCCGCCGCCCAGCCGGACGACGAGGGCCAGCGCCTGCTCCAGATGCTGACGCCTCGGGAGGTCGAGGTGCTGGTCCGGGTCGCAGACGGCGAGGACACCCGGCTGATCGCGGCGGGGATGGGCATCGCGCCCTCCACGGCCCGGACCCATGTCCAGCGGGTGCTGATGAAGCTGGGCGTGGGGTCGAGGCTGGAGGCGGCCGCGCTGGCGGCACGGACGGGGCTGCTGGACCGGGCGGGGCCGGTGGCGACGTAGCCCCGGGCCGGGGCGGTGTCCCGGGTCCCGGTTCCCTGCCGGCCCGGAGATCGCCCGGTGAGGTGCGCCGGCGCCCGTACGGGCCGGATGGTGCTCGGTCCCGGGGCTCGGGTGTGCGGACGGGCCGGATGGTGCTCGGTCCCGGGGCTCGGGTGTGCGTACGGGCCGGATGGTGCTCGGTCACCGGGGCTCGGGTGTGCGTACGGGCCGGATGGTGCTCGGTCACCGGGCCCCGGTGTGCGTACGGCACGGATGTCGCTCCCGGCATGTGACCCGGGCGTCCGCACGGGCCGGATGCCAGCGGCGGGTGCCCTGGGGCCGCGCACGGGGGCGGACCTCGGTCGGTGAGGTCCGGCCCCGTGCGCGGTGTTCGCCGCCCGGCTATTCGGCCGGCTCCTCCTCCCCGGAGGCCGGTACCGGCGGTGCCAGCGGGCGCAGCCACAGCCAGGCCAGGAAGAAGAGGCCCAGGGCCAGCATGCCCAGGCCGGTCCAGAGGTTGATGTTGATGCCCTGCGTCTTGGCGCGGTCGGTGTCGGAGGCGGTCAGGCCGGCGACCGTGACGATGACGCCGTAGACGACGAACAGGCCGCCGATGATGCGGCGGATGTCGAAGAGGCGGGCCGCGGTCGCGGAGTTCTTCTCCAGCTCCGTGACCTCGCGCTGGACGTCGCGGTCCGAGTAGTGGTCGGACATGGTTTCCTGGTCCTTTCTCTTCGGGGTGGCAGCGGACGCGGAAGCGGGATCAGAGCGAGAACGGGAGGTAGCAGGCCGCCGCCAGGATCAGCGCGCCCCAGCCCAGCAGGGCGGGCCTGCGGTACCAGGCGTCGTCGCCGGCGGCGGGCGGCTCGGCCGTGCCCGGTGAGCGGGTGCCGTAGACCAGGCCCTGGAGGTCCTCCGCCGGTTTGGGCGCGGTGAAGAGGGAGACCGCGACCATCACCACCGCGCCGGCCACGAAGCCCGCGATCGCCGACACGAAGTTCGCGCCCTGGTCGGAGGGGATGCCGATGATGCCCTGCTTGTAGATGACGAAGTAGTTGACCATCGCGGCGGTGGTGCCCGCCAGCAGCCCCCAGAAGCCCGACTTCACGGATGCCCGCTTCCAGAACATGCCGACGATGAACACCACGAACATCGGCACGTTGAAGAAGGAGAAGAGCGTCTGGAGGTAGCTCATGATGTTGGAGAAGGACGACGCCAGGAAGGCCGTGCCGATCGACGCGAGGACGCCGATCACCGTGATCAGACGGCCGAAGCGGATGTAGTAGGCGTCCTCGCGGTCCCTGACCACGTACTTCGCCCAGATGTCGGTGGTGAACACGGTGTTGAAGGACGACACGTTGGCCGCCATGCCCGCCATGAAGGCCGCGAGGAGACCGGTCACCGCGATGCCCAGCACGCCGTTGGGCAGCAACTCCTGCATCAGGTACGGGATCGCGTCGTTGTACTGGAGGTCCGAGCCGCTCGTGCCGATCTTCGGGACCAGGACCGCCGCCACCAGCCCCGGGATCATCACCAGGAAGACGATGAAGATCTTCGGGTAGGCGGCGATGAGCGGGGTGCGCCGGGCCGCGCTCAGGTTCTTGGCCGACAGCGCGCGCTGCACCTCCGCGAAGTTCGTCGTCCAGTAGCCGAAGGAGAGCACGAAGCCGAGGCCGAGCACGATGGTCAGCCAGTTGGCGCCGAGCGGGTTGTCACTGCCGATGCCGGTGCCGCCCCACGCCGTGGTGAAGTGGCCGCCGTGGGACTTGTCCAGTGAGTCCGTCAGACCGTTCCAGCCGCCGACCCGGTGCAGGCCCAGCACCGCGATCGGGATCAGCGCGGCGAGGATGACGAAGAACTGCAGGACCTCGTTGTAGATCGCCGACGACAGGCCGCCGAGCGTGATGTAGGCGAGGACGAAGAAGCCGGCGACCACGATCGCCACCCACTGCGGCCAGCCGAGCAGTGCCTCGACGACGATCGCGAGCGAGTAGAGGTTGACGCCCGCGATCAGGATGGCGGCGAAGGCGAACAGGATCGAACTCAGCAGGTGTGCCCATTTGTCGAAACGCAGCAGAAGGAACTCGGGAACCGAGCGGACCTTCGAGCCGTAGTAGAACGGCATCATCACCAGGCCGAGGAAGACCATGGCGGGGATGGCGCCGATCCAGTACCAGTGCACGGTGTAGACGCCGTACTGCGCGCTGTTGGCGGCCATGCCCAGGATCTCGGTGGCGCCCAGGTTGGCCGAGATGAACGCGAGGCCGGTGACCCAGGCGGGCAGCGAGCGCCCGGAGAGGAAGAAGTCGAGGCTCGTCCTGACCGAGCGCTTCGCGGCGAAGCCGATGCCGAGGACGACGACGAAGTAGATCCCGAGGATCGTGTAGTCGAGCCCGTTGGTGGGGAGCCGGAGCCCTTCGGCCAGGTGGGCGGTGGGGCCGGAGGCCAGGTGGCCGGAGGCCAGCTGGACGGCCCCGTCGGCCAGGTAGGTGGGGGTAGGCATGCCGGTATCTATGCCCCGTGCGCCCCAGGGGCCGCCCAAGCTTCACAGACACCCCCCAAACCCGCACAGGCATTGACGTTACTGTTGCTTTGTGATTTGTTGTGTTGGGTTCTGTTGAGTGGCTTTGCTGGTTCGAAGCGGTGCGGATGAGGAGTCCAGCGGTGAAGAAGACCTCGACCCGGCTTGCCGACGGTCGTGAGCTGATCTACTACGACTCACGCGACGACACGGTGCGCGACGCGGTGGACCGGCGTCCGCTGGAGCCGACCGTCACCAGCTCCCAGGTGCGCCGCGACCCGCTCCTCGGTGACGCCGTGGCGGTCGCCTCGCACCGGCAGGGCCGCACCTACCACCCGCCGGCCGACGAATGCCCCCTGTGCCCCTCCCAGGGTGACCGGCTGAGCGAGATCCCCGACTCCTCGTACGACGTGGTGGTCTTCGAGAATCGTTTCCCCTCCCTCGCCGGCGACTCCGGCCGCTGCGAGGTCGTCTGCTTCACCTCCGACCACGACTCGTCCTTCGCCGATCTGACCGAGGAGCAGGCGGGGCTCGTCCTGGAGGCGTGGACGGACCGGACGGCGGAGCTGTCCCATCTCCCCTCCGTCGAACAGGTCTTCTGTTTCGAGAACCGCGGCGCTGAGATCGGCGTCACGCTCGGACACCCGCACGGGCAGATCTACGCCTACCCGTTCACCACCCCCCGCACGGCGCTGATGCTGCGCTCCCTGGCCGCGCACAAGGAGGCGACCGGCGGCGGGAACCTCTTCGACGAGGTCGTCGCGCGCGAACTGGCCGAGGGCGAACGGATCGTCCTGGAGACCGAGCACTGGGTGGCCTTCGTGCCGTACGCCGCCCACTGGCCCTACGAGGTCCACCTCTACCCCCGGCGCCGGGTGCCCGACCTGCTCGGCCTCGGCGAGGGCGCACGCACAGAATTCCCCCAGGTCTACCTGGAACTCTTGAAGCGCTTCGACCGGATCTTCGACGGGCCGGGTGGAGAGAAGGAAGGGGTGGGGGAGCCTCCGACGCCGTACATCGCCGCCTGGCACCAGGCGCCGTTCGGCACGCTGGAGGAGTTCGACGGCGTCAACCGCGACGACTTCGCGCTCCACCTCGAGCTTTTCACCATTCGCCGCACTTCCGGCAAGCTGAAGTTCCTCGCGGGTTCCGAGTCCGGCATGAGTGTGTTCATCAACGACGTGCCGCCGGAGGCCGCGGCTCAGCGACTGCGAGAGGTAGCGAGTACATGAGTGGGAAGTACCTGGTCACCGGTGGCGCCGGATATGTCGGCAGTGTGGTCGCGCAGCACCTGATCGAGGCCGGCCACGAGGTCACCGTCCTCGACAACCTCTCCACCGGCTTCCGGGAGGGCGTCCCGGGCGGGGCCACCTTCATCGAGGGCGACATCCGCGACGCCGCCAAGTGGCTGGACGCCTCGTACGACGCCGTCCTGCACTTCGCCGCGTTCTCGCAGGTCGGCGAGTCCGTCGTGAAGCCCGAGAAGTACTGGGACAACAACGTCGGCGGCACGATGGCGCTGCTCGCGGCGATGCGCGAGGCGGGCGTGCGCAGGCTGGTCTTCTCGTCGACCGCCGCGACGTACGGCGAGCCGGAGACCACCCCCATCGTCGAGACCGCGCCGACCAGGCCCACCAACCCCTACGGCGCCTCCAAGCTCGCCGTCGACCACATGATCACCGGAGAGGCCGCGGCGCACGGGCTGGGCGCCGTGTCGCTGCGGTACTTCAACGTGGCGGGCGCCTACGGCGCGCAGGGCGAGCGGCACGACCCCGAGTCGCACCTGATCCCGCTGGTGCTCCAGGTCGCGCAGGGTCGCCGCGAGGCGATCTCCGTCTACGGCGACGACTACCCGACACCGGACGGCACCTGCATCCGCGACTACATCCACGTCGCGGATCTGGCCGACGCGCACCTGCTGGCGCTGAAGGCGGCCGTTCCGGGTGAACACCTCATCTGCAACCTCGGCAACGGCAACGGCTTCTCGGTCCGCGAGGTCGTCGAGACCGTCCGCCAGGTGACCGGGCACCCGATCCCCGAGGTCATGGCGGAGCGCCGCGCCGGGGACCCGGCCGTACTGGTCGCCTCCGCGGCGACCGCGCGCGACCGGCTCGGCTGGAACCCGTCCCGCGCGGACCTCGCCGGAATCGTCGCGGACGCGTGGGCGTTCGCGCAGAACATCGCAAGGGAGCAGTAGGTGGGGGTTCGCGAGGGCTTCGAGGAGCTGTACGGCGCCGCGCCCGAGGGCGTCTGGGCGGCGCCCGGCCGGGTCAACCTGATCGGCGAGTACACGGACTTCAACGAGGGGTTCGTGATGCCGCTCGCGCTGCCGCACACGGCGGTCGCCGCGGTGTCGCGTCGCGACGACGGAGTACTTCGGCTGCACTCGGCCGACATCGAGGGACCGGTCGTCGAGCTGCGCGTCGACGAACTGACGCCGCTGACGAACACCAGCTGGGCCGCGTACCCGGCGGGTGTGGTGTGGGCGCTGCGCGAGGCCGGGCACGCGGTGACGGGTGCCGACGTCCATCTGGCCTCGACCGTGCCCACGGGGGCCGGACTGTCCTCCTCGGCCGCCCTCGAGGTCGTCACGGCACTCGCCCTCGACGACCTCTACGAACTCGGGCTCAGCCGGCCCGAGCTGGCCCGCCTCGCGCAGCGCGCCGAGAACGACTTCGTCGGGGTGCCCTGCGGGATCATGGACCAGACGGCGTCGGCGTGCTGCGCCGAGGGGCACGCGCTGCACCTGGACTGCCGGGACCTGTCGATCCGCCAGATCCCCTTCGACCTGGCCTCCCAGGGCCTGGAGCTGCTGGTCGTCGACACCCGGGTCAAGCACGCGCTGGGCGACGGGGCGTACGCCGAGCGGCGTGCGGGGTGCGAGGAGGGCGCGCGGCAGCTGGGAGTATCCCATCTGCGGGACGTCGCGTACGGGGAGCTGGACGCGGCGCTCGCCCGGTTGTCCGACGAGCGGGTGCGCCGGTACGTGCGCCATGTCGTCTCCGACGACCACCGGGTGGAGCGGGTCATCGCGCTGCTGGACGCGGGGGACGTCCGGGCCATCGGGCCGGTCCTCACGGACGGGCACGCCTCGCTGCGGGACGATCTGCGGATCTCCTGCGAGGAGCTGGACCTGGTCGTCGCTACGGCGAACGCCGCGGGGGCGCTGGGGGCGCGGATGACGGGGGGCGGCTTCGGGGGCTCGGCGATCGTGCTGGTCGAGTCGGCCGACGTGGACTCCGTCGGCAAGGCGGTGACGGAGGCGTTCGCGGGGGCCGGGTACACCGCGCCGCGGGTGTTCCCGGCCGTCCCTTCGGCGGGCGCACGCCGACTGCACTGACCTGCTCTTCTCCGCCCCCGGACCCCCGTTCGGCCTGAACGGCCTCGTCCTCGAACGCCGGACGGGTCGACATACCCGGCCCGTCCGGCGTTCGAGGACGAGCCCTTCGGGCGATGCGGGGGTCCAGGGGGCGGCAGCCCCTTGGCGGGGGTCTGGGGGCGGAGCCCCCAGGTACGGGATGGGCCGGGTAGGGGCGGCGGGGGCGAGAGAACCCAGGGGTCAGCCCAGGTGCTTGGTCAGCGTGTACTCCGTGGTCCCCGGCGGATAGTCCGGGACCACGCACACCACCTGGTACCCCTGCTTCCTGTAGAACTCGGGAGCCTGGAAGTCCCACGTCTCCAACCGGACCGCGAGGCAGCCGCGCTCCTCCCGCGCCAGACGCTCCCCCTCGGCGAGGAGACGGGAACCGAGACCGGAACCCCGGTGGACGCCGTCCACCCACAGATACGTCACGTGCAGCCACGTCGTCCAGGTGTGCCCGACGAGCCCGCCCGCGAGGTCACCGGCGGAGTCCAAGGCCCAGACGTGGAGCGGAAGTTCCCGTTCGGCCGGCGTCCCGCGCAGCGCGCGAAGGACGGGAGACGCCGCCGTGTTGGCGTCGAGCAGCCGTTGGCGGAGCAGTTCACGTCGGCCTTTGTCGACTTCTGTCTCCATACGAAACATACGACTCACCCTAAACGCCCCGGCCAATCAGTTCTGCAAATTACCTTCCGCTCCCGGCCCCCGGCCGTACTCTGATGAACAGCACCGGTGGGGGCCGGTGCTGATCAGGGGGCGAGACAGCCGGGTACGACACCCGGAGTGGGGGTAGCACTTCCAGCACGGCGGCGGCCGTGCGGCTGCGGCGCCCCGTTCTCCGAGCCGGAGACCGGTTCGGGGTTCTCTCCGGGTGTCGTACCTGCGCGGGTCGTCCCCCGACAATGGGGTATCCCCTGCTCCTCAGGAGCGTGGGGAAGGGGGTTTCTGTGGTTCGCATCCGAGTCCTGGTCGTCGACGACCACCGCATCTTCGCCGAGTCGCTCGCCGCGGCTCTGGCCGCCGAGCCCGATGTCGACGTGTCCGCCGCCGGCAGCGGTCCCGCCGCACTGCGCTGCCTGGAACGGGCGGCAGCGGAGGGCCGCAGGTTCGACGTGCTGCTCGTGGACGCCGACCTCGGCGGAAACGTGCCGGGCGCGCGGCCCGCCGTCCCGGTGCAGGAGAGCAACGAGGACGGGCTGGTCGACGGCATCTCGCTGGTAGCGGGTGTTCGTGCGGGTCAGCCCGGCGTGCGCATCGTCGTACTCGCCGAGAAGGACGACCCGCGCCGGGCCGCCCTCGCCCTGCAGGCCGGTGCCTCGGGCTGGGTCGCCAAGGACTGTTCCCTGTCGCGGCTCCTCACCGTCATACGGGGTGTGCTGCGGGACGAGACGCATCTCCCGCCCGCCCTGCTCACCGGTGTGCTGCGGGAGTTGACGGCCGCGCGCAAGCACCGCACCGAGAGCGAGCGGCTGGTGGAGTCGCTGACGCCCCGGGAGCGGGAGGTGCTGCGCTGCATGGTCGCGGGGCTGGGGCGCAAAGCCGTGGCCGAGCGGCTGTTCCTCTCGCCGCACACCGTCCGGACCCATATGCAGAACGTGCTCGGGAAGCTGGGCGTGCACTCGACGCTCGCCGCCGTGGCCCTCGCCCGGCGCGCCGGGGTCGGGCCTGTCGACCTAGCCGGGGATGTTGTCGAACGGGGCGGTCAACTGGCGTAGCAGCGAGGCGAGTTCGCCACGCTGCGCCCTGCTGAGTTCCGCCAGGATCGCGCGCTCCTGGTCGAGGAGTCCGGCCAGCGCCTGGTCGGCGCGGTCGCGGCCCTCGTCGGTGAGGCGTACGAGGACGCCCCGGCGGTCGCTCGGATCCGGGAGGCGCTCCACCAGGCCCTTCTGCGTCAGCCGGTCGATGCGGTTCGTCATCGTGCCGGAGGTGACGAGGGTCTGGGTGAGCAGTTGGCCGGGCGAGAGCTGATACGGGGAGCCGGCGCGCCGCAGCGCGGTCAGGACGTCGAACTCCCAGGGCTCCAGGCTGTGCTCGGAGAACGCCAGCCGGCGGGCGCGGTCCAGGTGCCGGGCCAGCCTGCTGACCCTGCTGAGTACCTCGAGCGGTTCCACGTCGAGGTCAGGGCGCTCCCGGCGCCACGCTCCGACCAGCCGATCGACCTCGTCCTCCATGACGATCAGTGTAGTGGTTGTGTCGATGTGAAGTCTCTTGATGTGGAGCCTCTTGGTATCAAGTCATTTGTGAGTGAGTTCCTTGATATCAAGTCTCTTGACGTCGAGATACTTCGATGTGAGGGTGGAGACCCGACCGGACATGCTGTCCGTACGCGACTTCGAGGAGGCCTGCCCATGCCTGCCACCGCCCCCATCTGGGACCCGGGCCAGTACCTGCGTCACGCCGACCACCGCGCCCGCCCCTTCGCCGACCTCCTCGCCCGGGTCCCGGAGCTGCCGCGCGACCCGGCCCGCATCGCCGACCTCGGCTGCGGCCCCGGGAACGTGACGGCAGGACTGGCCGAACGCTGGCCCGGCGCGCGGATCACCGGCCTGGACAACTCCCCGGAGATGCTGGCGCGGGCCGAGGCGCACGCGGGCCCCACCCCGGGCGGCGGCCGTCTCGACTTCGCCCCGGCGGACGCCAGGACCTGGACACCCGCCGAACCGTACGACCTGGTGATCAGCAACGCGACCCTGCAGTGGGTGCCCGGACACGTCACCCGCTTCCCCGACTGGGTGGCCGGCCTCGCCCCCGGCGGTACCTTCGCCTTCCAGGTCCCCGGCAACTTCGACGCCCCGAGCCACCGCCTGATGCGCGAACTCGCCCACTCCCCCCGCTGGAAGGACCGCCTGGCCGGGGCGCTGCGCCACGACGACGCCGTGCACACCCCGGCCGTCTACCTGGAGCAGCTCACGGCCCTGGGCTGCGCGGCCGACGTCTGGGAGACGACGTATCTGCATCTCCTCCAGGGCGAGGACCCCGTCCTCGACTGGGTGAAGGGAACCGGGCTGCGGCCGGTCCTCACCGAGCTGGGGGCGGACGCGGAGGGCTTCGTCGCCGAGTACCGGGACGCGCTGCGCGAGGCGTACCCGGCGACCGCGCACGGCACCGTGTTCCCCTTCCGCCGTGTCTTCGCCGTCGCGCGGAAGGAGGCCTGAGGATGCTCACCGCCCTCGACCACGTCCAGCTCGCCGCCCCGCCGGGGTCGGAGGACCTCCTGCGCCGCTACTACGTCGACGCCCTCGGGATGACCGAGATCCCCAAGCCGCCCGTCCTGGCCGCGCGCGGGGGCTGCTGGTTCCGGGCGGGGGCCGTCCACCTGCACCTGGGGATCGAGGGCGCTTCCGAGGGCGAGGGACCGGAAGGGTTCCGGCCCGCGAAGAAGGCGCATCCCGGGCTGCGGGTCACGGACATCGAGGCGTACGCCGCCCGGCTGGAGTCCCACGGGGCCGAGGTCACCTGGGACGACGACCTGCCCGGCCACCGCCGCTTCTACTCGGAGGACCCCGTCGGCAACCGGCTGGAGTTCCTGGAGCCGGTGGTCACGATGCGGTAAGTCACGGACGCGGCCCCAGCATTCGCCCGACCTCCTCGTGGGGAACGCCTTCTTTGTGGTCGATATCGAGCCTGCGGCGGCACACTCAGCTCTTGCGGTGCCCTATCAGACGGGGCTTCGGCTCCAGGCCGTCCAGGCCGTGCCAGGCCAGGTTCACCAGATGCGCGGCGACCTCGGCCTTGCGGGGCTTGCGGACGTCCAGCCACCACTGCCCGGTCAGCGCGACCATCCCGACCAGCGCCTGCGCGTACAGCGGGGCGAGCTTCGGGTCGAAGCCGCGGCTCTTGAACTCGCGGCCCAGGATGTCCTCCACCTGGGTGGCGATGTCGGAGATGAGTGAGGCGAAGGACCCCGTGGACTGAGGGATGGGGGAGTCCCGGACCAGGATGCGGAAGCCGTCCGTGTACTCCTCGATGTAGTCCAGGAGGGCGAAGGCGGCCTGCTCGCACAGTTCACGCGGATGGCCCGCCGTCAGGGAGCCGGTGACCATGTCCAGCAGCCGGCGCATCTCACGGTCCACCACCACCGCGTACAGGCCCTCCTTGCCGCCGAAGTGCTCGTAGACCACCGGCTTGGAGACGCCCGCCTTGGCCGCGATCTCCTCCACCGACGTGCCCTCGAAACCCTTCGCGGCGAACAGGGTGCGGCCGATCTCCAGCAGCTGCTGACGGCGCTCGGCACCGGTCATGCGGGTGCGACGCGCACGCCGCGGCTTTTCATTGCTGCCTGGGGTGCTGCTGGAGTCGGTCGCCACGCCGTCAATCATGCCGGGTCGGGGGCTTCCGTCTTGCGCCGGGAGGCGGACCCGTCGGTGTCACGCTTGGAATCGATACGCGAGCGTGACGGCCAGCGCACGTCGTACGCCCAGCCCAGTTGCTCACACCAACGGATGATCCTGGCCGAGGAGTCCAGCTGGCCGCGCTCCACGCCGTGCCGGGCCGAGGTCGGGTCGGCGTGGTGCAGGTTGTGCCAGGACTCGCCGCAGGACAGCACGGCCAGCCACCACACGTTGCCCGAGCGGTCACGCGACTTGAACGGACGCTTGCCCACCGCGTGGCAGATCGAGTTGATCGACCAGGTCACATGGTGCAACAGGGCCACCCGGACGAGTGAGCCCCAGAAGAAGCCGGTGAACGCGCCCCACCAGGACATCGTCGCCAGACCGCCGATCAGGGGCGGCAGCGCGAGGGAGAGCATGGTCCAGTAGATGAACTGGCGCGAGATCGCACGAATCGCCGGGTCCTTGATCAGGTCGGGGGCGTACTTCTCCTGCGGGGTCCGCTCCTCATCGAACATCCAGCCGATATGCGCCCACCACAGGCCCTTCATCAGCGCCGGAACCGTCTCGCCGTAGCGCCACGGCGAATGCGGGTCGCCCTCCGCGTCGGAGAACTTGTGATGCTTGCGGTGGTCGGCGACCCAGCGGACGACCGGGCCCTCGACCGCCATCGAACCCGCGATCGCGACCGCGATCCGCAGCGGGCGTTTCGCCTTGAACGAACCATGCGTGAAGTAGCGGTGGTAGCCGATCGTCACGCCGTGGCAACCCAGGTAGTAGAAGAAGACCAGGAGGCCGAGATCCAGCCAGCTCACTCCCCAGCCCCAGACCAGCGGTACCGCGGCGAGCAGCGCGAGGAACGGGACGGTGATGAAGAGGAGGAGTGTGAGCTGTTCGAGCGACCCCTTCTTCTCTCCGCCCAGCGTGGCAGGGGGGATGGAGGGGTCGTCGTTCGCCCCCGGGGCATCGTCGATCACATCCGAGCTCGTGCGCATGGGCGTCCCCTGTGGGATTCGAGGGTGGGGAAGAGTGGCCGGGTACGGGCTCCAGGGTTCTCCCGTTGTCTGACGGGAATCCCTACGCTTCCGTAACCTACGGCATCGTAAGTATGGCAGCGCGCTGCCGAGCGGCAACAGCCCGAGACCCTGCGCGTCCACCTGGACACCTATCCTTGGAGTCGGTCGGACAGCGCGGTCCGTTCTGTTTATTCCCGGATGCCACGTCCCTAAGCGGCACCCGCCGCGCGGTCGTCACCCGGGTTCCCTCCCAGACGAGCTTCAGACGAGCTTCCACACTCTTCAGCCGAGCTTCCACACTGCAAGGAGCCGCACCTGTGAGCAGTGCCGACGACCAGACCACGACGACCAGCAGCGAGCTGCGCGCCGACATCCGGCGCCTGGGCGACCTGCTGGGGGAGACCCTCGTCCGCCAGGAGGGCCCCGAGCTCCTGGAACTGGTCGAGAAGGTCCGCCGCCTGACCCGCGAGGACGGCGAAGCCGCCGCCGAGCTGCTGCGCGGCACCGAGCTGGAGACCGCGGCCAAGCTGGTCCGCGCGTTCTCGACGTACTTCCATCTGGCGAACGTCACCGAGCAGGTGCACCGCGGCCGTGAGCTGCGCGCCAGGCGGGCCGCCGAGGGCGGACTGCTCTCCCGGACCGCCGACCGGCTCAAGGACGCCGACCCGGACCACCTGCGCGAGACGGTCAAGAACCTCAACGTCCGCCCCGTCTTCACCGCCCACCCGACGGAGGCGGCCCGCCGCTCGGTCCTCAACAAGCTGCGCCGTATCGCCGCCCTGCTGGAGACCCCCGTCATCGAGGCCGACCGCCGCCGCTACGACATCCGGCTGGCGGAGAACATCGACCTGGTGTGGCAGACCGACGAGCTGCGCGTGGTCCGCCCCGAACCCGCCGACGAGGCCCGCAACGCCATCTACTACCTGGACGAGCTGCACGCCGGCGCCGTCGGGGACGTACTGGAGGACCTCACCGCCGAACTGGAGCGCGTCGGCGTGAAGGTGCCCGACGAGACCCGGCCGCTCACCTTCGGCACCTGGATCGGCGGCGACCGCGACGGCAACCCGAACGTCACCCCCGACGTCACCTGGGACGTCCTGATCCTCCAGCACGAGCACGGCATCAACGACGCGCTGGAGATGATCGACGAACTGCGCGGCTTCCTGTCGAACTCGATCCGGTACACCGGCGCCACCGAAGAACTGCTGGACTCCCTCCGGGCCGACCTGGAGCGGCTGCCGGAGATCAGCCCCCGCTACAAGCGGCTGAACGCCGAGGAGCCCTACCGGCTCAAGGCCACCTGCATCCGCCAGAAGCTGGAGAACACCAAGCAGCGTCTCGCCAGGGGCATCCCGCACGAGGCCGGCCGCGACTATCTCGGCACCGCCGAGCTGCTGCGCGACCTCACCCTGATCCAGAGCTCGCTGCGCGAGCACCGCGGCGCGCTGTTCGCCGACGGCCGCATGAACCGCACCATCCGCACGCTGGCCGCCTTCGGCCTCCAGCTCGCCACCATGGACGTACGCGAACACGCGGACGCCCACCACCACGCCCTCGGCCAGCTCTTCGACCGGCTCGGCGAGGAGTCCTGGCGCTACGCCGACATGCCCCGCGAGTACCGCGCCAAGCTCCTCGCCAAGGAACTGCGCTCCCGGCGCCCGCTGGCCCCGACCCCGGCACCGGTCGACGCCGCCGGTGAGAAGACCATCGGCGTCTTCCAGACGGTGAAGCGGGCCCTGCAGGTCTTCGGACCCGAGGTCATCGAGTCGTACATCATCTCGATGTGCCAGGGCGCCGACGACGTGTTCGCCGCCGCCGTGCTCGCCCGCGAGGCGGGCCTGCTCGACCTGCACGGCGGCTGGGCGAAGATCGGCATCGTGCCGCTCCTGGAGACCACCGACGAGCTGCGCGCCGCCGACGTGATCCTGGACGACATGCTCGCCGACCCCTCCTACCGGCGCCTCGTCGCGCTGCGCGGAGACGTCCAGGAGGTCATGCTCGGCTACTCCGACTCCTCGAAGTTCGGCGGCATCACGACCTCCCAGTGGGAGATCCACCGCGCCCAGCGACGGCTGCGCGACGTCGCCCACCGGTACGGGGTGCGGCTGCGGCTCTTCCACGGCCGGGGCGGCACCGTCGGCCGGGGTGGCGGCCCCTCCCACGACGCGATCCTCGCGCAGCCCTGGGGCACCCTCGAGGGCGAGATCAAGGTGACCGAGCAGGGCGAGGTCATCTCCGACAAGTACCTCGTGCCCTCGCTGGCCCGGGAGAACCTGGAACTGACGGTCGCCGCCACCCTCCAGGCCTCCGCCCTGCACACCGCCCCGCGCCAGTCCGACGAGGCACTGGCCCGCTGGGACGCGGCCATGGACGTCGTCTCCGAGGCCGCCCACTCCGCCTACCGGCGGTTCGTCGAGGACCCGGACCTGCCGACGTACTTCCTCGCCTCCACGCCGGTCGACCAGCTCGCCGACCTGCACCTGGGCTCGCGGCCCTCCCGGCGCCCCGGCTCGGGCGTCTCGCTGGACGGACTGCGCGCCATCCCGTGGGTCTTCGGGTGGACCCAGTCGCGGCAGATCGTGCCGGGCTGGTTCGGTGTCGGCTCGGGTCTGAAGGCCCTGCGCGAGGCCGGCCTCGACACGGTGCTCGACGAGATGCACGAGCAGTGGCACTTCTTCCGCAACTTCCTCTCCAACGTCGAGATGACGCTCGCGAAGACGGACCTGCGGATCGCCCGGCACTACGTCGACACGCTCGTCCCCGACGAGCTGAAGCACGTGTTCGCCAGCATCGAGGCCGAGCACCGGCTCACCGTCAGCGAAGTGCTGCGCGTGACGGGCGGTGAGCGGCTCCTGGACACCAACCCCGTGCTCCAGCAGACCTTCTCGATCCGCGACGCCTACCTGGACCCGATCTCCTACCTCCAGGTCGCCCTGCTCAAGCGCCAGCGCGACGAGGCCGCGGCCGGCGCGGAACCCGACCCGCTGCTGTCGCGAGCCCTACTGCTGACCGTCAACGGGGTGGCGGCCGGCCTGCGCAACACCGGCTGATCCTCGGCGTGCCGACGGCGGTACCCCCGGCCCGGGGGTACCGCCGTCGGCTCACAGGGCCAGGAACGTCGCCGTCAGCAGTGCGAGCCCCGCGCCCGCCATCACCCAGGCCGACCGAGGGCGTCGCAGACCACCCGCGACCACTACCGAGGCCAGCAGCAGCGCGCCTCCGAACGGGACCCACGCGTAGAGCAGTCCGGCCGGGCCGCTGCGGACCACGTCACCGCTGCCGGGCTTCACCGTGACCGCGTACGTGCGCCCCTTGCGCACCGCGGCCGACTCCTCGATGGTGACGCGGTCCCGCGCCCGGGAACCCGCCGACACCGGCCGGTACGGCCCCGTGCACCGTTCCTCCGAGCACGCCGTCACGGTCATCGTGCCCTGCTCCCGGCCCTTGCTCAGCATCACGTGCTGTGCCGTGCCCCAGGAGCCCCAGACACCCGCGATCAGGATCAGTGCCGTGACCGTCCCCATCGCCGCGAGCCGCCCGAACCGCAGCGCCGTGTGCGCGTTCTTGCGGGCGTGCTTGTGTGCGGCGGCGGGCATGGCGGCGATCCTTGGCCATGGCCCTGCGTTCGGTCAACTCGGCCGGGGGACAAGTCCACAGTTGTACGAGCAGATCGCTCGCCCCTGACGGCCGCTCAGGAGTTGTACGTGCCCTGCGCCCGCTCCAGGCCGTCGATGACGAGGCACTCCACCGCGTCCGAGGCCCGGTCCACGAAGTAGCCCAGCTCCTTGCGCTCGGCCGAGGCGAAGTCCTTGAGGACGAAGTCGGCGACCTGCATCCGGCCCGGGGGCCGGCCGATGCCGAAGCGCACCCGGTGGTAGTCGGGACCCATCGCCTTCGTCATGGACTTCAGCCCGTTGTGCCCGTTGTCGCCGCCGCCCAGCTTGAGCCGCAGCACCCCGTAGTCGATGTCCAGCTCGTCATGGATCGCGACGACATGGGCGAGCGGCACCTTGTAGAAGTCGCGCAGCGCGTTCACCGGGCCGCCGGACAGGTTCATGTACGACATCGGCTTGGCCAGGATCACCCGGCGGTTCGCCGGACCGGGCGGGCCGATGCGGCCCTCGATCACCTGCGCCTGGGCCTTCCCCGCCCGCTTGAAGCTGCCGCCGATCCGCTCCGCCAGCAGGTCGGCGACCATGAAGCCCACGTTGTGCCGGTTCATGGCGTACTCGGGGCCGGGATTGCCGAGGCCCACGATCAGCCAGGGGGCGCCTGCGTCCGTCGTCACGTCGGTGTCTCCCATGGGTCCTTGATGCGCCTGTGTCCTGGACAACGCACCGACCGCCGCCCCGGGAGGGAGCGGCGGCCGGCGCATGCGATTCCGGGAGGAATCAGGCCTCGGTGGTCTCGGCCTCGGCGTCCGCCGGGGCCTCCTCCGCCTGGGCGGCGAGGACCTGGAGGACGACCGCGTCCTCGTCGATCGCCAGCGTGGTGCCCTTGGGGAGCGGGATGTCCTTGGCGAGGATGGCCGCGCCGGCCTCCAGGCCCTGGATGGAGACGGTGACAGACTCGGGGATGTGGGTGGCCTCGGCCTCGACCGTCAGCGTGCTGAGCACGTGCTCGAGCAGGTAGGCACCCGGAGCGAGCTCGCCCTCGGTGTGGACGTAGACCTCGACGTTGACCTTCTCGCCGCGCTTCACGAGGAGCAGGTCGACGTGCTCGAGGAAGCCCTTGATGGCGTCACGCTGGACGGCCTTCGGGATCGCGAGCTCGGTCTTGCCCTCGATGTCCAGGGTGAGCAGGACGTTCGGGGTGCGCAGGGCGAGCTGCAGCTCGTGGCCCGGCAGCGCGATGTGGACGGGCTCGGTGCCGTGGCCGTAGACGACCGCGGGAACCTTGCTCTCGCGGCGGATGCGGCGGGCGGCGCCCTTGCCGAACTCGGTACGGGTCTCGGCGGCGAGCTTGACCTCGGACATGTTCACTCCTCGTAGTAAGGGACCCGAAGGGCCTGGGGATGAGTCACCCGGCCGAACAACGGCCTGCTACGAAGAGCGCGTCGATAACGGACCGCCACACAGAAGTGTGGCCTCCCTCGCCGAGCAACTTTGGCAGTGTACTCGGCGGGAAGGCCACACCCAAAAGGATCTCTACTGCTCCTCGAACAGGCTCGTCACCGAGCCGTCCTCGAAGACCTCACGCACCGCGTTGGCGATCGTCGGCGCGATGGAGAGCACCGTGATCTTGTCCAGCTCCAGCTCGCCCGGGGTCGGCAGGGTGTCCGTGAAGACGAACTCGCTGACCTTGGAGTTCTTCAGGCGGTCGGCGGCCGGACCGGAGAGCACACCGTGCGTGGCCGTGACGATGACGTCCTCGGCGCCGTGCGCGAAGAGGGCGTCGGCGGCGGCGCAGATCGTGCCACCCGTGTCGATCATGTCGTCGACGAGGACGCAGACGCGGCCCTTCACGTCACCGACCACCTCGTGGACGGTGACCTGGTTGGCGACGTCCTTGTCGCGGCGCTTGTGCACGATCGCCAGCGGGGCGTCCAGGCGGTCGCACCACCGGTCGGCGACGCGCACCCGGCCCGCGTCCGGGGAGACGACGGTGAGCTTCGACCGGTCGACCTTGGCGCCCACGTAGTCCGCCAGGATCGGCAGCGCGAAGAGGTGGTCGACCGGGCCGTCGAAGAAGCCCTGGATCTGGTCGGTGTGCAGGTCGACGGTGAGGATGCGGTCGGCACCGGCCGTCTTCATCAGGTCCGCGATCAGACGCGCCGAGATCGGTTCACGTCCGCGGTGCTTCTTGTCCTGCCGGGCGTAACCGTAGAACGGCACGATCACCGTGATGCTCCGCGCGGACGCCCGCTTCAGGGCGTCGATCATGATCAGCTGTTCCATGATCCACTTGTTGATGGGAGCCGTGTGGCTCTGCATCAGGAAGCAGTCGGCGCCGCGGGCGGACTCCTGGTAGCGGATGTAGATCTCGCCGTTGGCGAAGTCGAAGGCCTTCGTCGGGACTACCCCGACACCCAGCTTGTGGGCGACTTCCTCAGCAAGCTCGGGGTGGGCGCGGCCGGAGAAGAACATCATCTTCTTCTTGCCGGTCGTCTTGATCCCGGTCACAGCACTGTCTCCTCAGAGGTGTCTCAGCTGGATGGTGAGCGGACATCTCCACTGGGCGCGGGAGGCCGTCTCAGCTGGGGGTGCGGGTGCACGGTGCGGGTGTGCACTTATCACGGTACGCCGTGTCAGACGCACCTGTTTCCGGTCAGGCTTCGCCTTCCGGCTCCCGGGAGGCCGCCTCGGCGGCCTTCGCGGCCGCGCTCCCCGGACGCTTGCGGGCCACCCAACCCTCGATATTCCGCTGCTGGCCACGGGCCACGGCGAGCGAACCGGGCGGTACGTCCTTGGTGATGACGGAGCCCGCCGCGGTGTACGCGCCGTCCCCCACCGTGACGGGAGCCACAAACATGTTGTCCGAACCGGTGCGGCAGTGGGAGCCCACGGTGGTGTGGTGCTTCTCCTGCCCGTCGTAGTTCACGAAGACGCTGGCGGCACCGATGTTCGAGTGGTCGCCGATCGTCGCGTCGCCCACGTAGGAGAGGTGCGGGACCTTGGTGCCCTCGCCGATCGTGGCGTTCTTCGTCTCGACGTACGTGCCGACCTTGGCCTTGAGGCCGAGGCGGGTGCCGGGGCGCAGGTAGGCGAACGGGCCGACGGTGGCCTCGGGGCCGACCTCGGCGGTGTCGGCGACCGTGGTGTCGACCCGCGCCCCCGCGCCCACTCTGGTGTCCTTCAGACGGCAGTTGGGCCCGACCTCGGCGCCCTCGGCGAGATGCGTGGCGCCCTGCAACTGGGTGCCGGGGTGCACGATCGCGTCCTGCTCGAAGGTGACGGTGACGTCGACCCAGGTCGAGGCCGGGTCGATGACGGTGACGCCGGCGAGCATGGCCCGCTCCAGCAGCCGGTCGTTGAGGGTGCGGCGGGCCGCGGCCAGCTGGACGCGGTTGTTGATCCCGGCGATCTCCCGGTGGTCGGCGGCGACGGAGGCGCCGACCCGGTGCCCGGCCTCGCGCAGAATGCCCAGGACGTCGGTGAGGTACTCCTCGCCCTGGCTGTTGTCGGTCCGCACCTTGCCGAGCGCGTCCGCGAGCAGCTGTCCGTCGAAGGCGAACACCCCGGAGTTGATCTCCCGGATCGCGCGCTGCGACTCGGTGGCGTCCTTGTGCTCGACGATGGCGGTGACGGCGCCGCTGGCCCCGTCCCGGACGATACGGCCGTAGCCGGTGGCGTCGGGGACCTCGGCGGTGAGCACGGTGACGGCGTTGCCGTCGGTGTCGTGGGCCGCGGCGAGGCGGCGCAGGGTCTCGCCGCTCAGCAGCGGGGTGTCGCCGCAGACCACGACGACGGTCCCGTCGATGCCGCCGCCGAGTTCTTCGAGGCCCATGCGGACGGCGTGTCCGGTGCCGTTCTGCTCGGCCTGTACGGCGGTGCGGACCGCGGGGTCGGCCGCGGCGAGGTGCGCGGTGACCTGCTCGCGGGCGTGGCCCACGACGACGACCAGGTTCTCCGGCTCCAACGCGCGGGCGGCCGCGAGTACATGGCCCACCAGGGAACGGCCGCACAGTTCGTGCAGGACCTTGGGTGTGGCCGACTTCATACGGGTGCCCTCACCCGCTGCGAGAACGACGACGGCTGCCGGGCGATTGGCGCTCACGGGAATGCCCTTCGGCTACGGATGGCTGGGGTGTGGACAACCGCAGGATACCGGGGCGTATCAGGAGTGACATGAGAGCGGGCCCCGACGGAACTGTCAGGGCCCGAATCGGTCGTGGCTCCCCCGCCAGGACTCGAACCCGGACAGATGGCACCAAAAGCCACAGTGCTGCCAATTACACCACGGGGGATCAAACCCGACTGAACCGGACATTTGGTCAGGTCGCCGAGTGGGCACCCAACACTATGCCGTACCGGGTGCCTTCGACGCGACGGTACTGATGCGAGCGGGGCTTCCGGGGTCGAACGGTGAGCGATTCGGCAGTTCGAGGGATACCGGCAGGTTTCGCGTCCGATCGACAGCGGGCCGCGGTGTCGGAGAGGAGGCGAAACTCACCGGAAAAGGGGCGGGGAGCAAACGTAGGCTGGAGGCATGACCACGACGGGGGAAGAGCACACCGAGGCCGGGACAGGGCCGTGGTGGTGGGTCAGGTGGCGCGGTGCCGCGCTCGACGCGGGCCTCGCGGCGGTGTCGGCGGCCGAGTGCGCGACGGAGGGAATTCCGTTCGCACACGACGCGGGCCTGCCGGCGGCGGTGGGCGCGGTGTTCGGTCTGCTCGCCGGGTCCGTGCTGCTGCTGCGGCGGAAGTGGCCGATCGCCGTCGTGCTGGTGTCGATCGCGATCACGCCCGCGCAGATGGGCTTCGCGATGGGACTCGTCGGGCTGTACACGCTCGCCGCGTCCGAGCTGCCGCGCCGGATCATCGCGGCGCTCGCCGGAATGTCCTTCGCCGGGATGCTGATCGTCACGTTCGTCCGGGCCCATCAGGGCATGGTGCGCGGGGACGTGACCATGGGGGACTGGTTCGTCCCCTTCGTCTCCATCACGACCGCCATCGGCATGACCGCCCCGCCCGTCCTGCTCGGCCTGTACGTGGGGGCACGGCGCCGGCTGATGGAGAGCCTGCGGGAGCGGGCCGACTCGCTGGAGCGGGAGTTGCAACTGCTGGCCGAGCGGGCCGAGGAGCGGGCGGAGTGGGCGCGCAACGAGGAGCGGACGCGGATCGCGCGGGAGATGCACGACGTGGTCGCGCACCGGGTGTCCCTGATGGTGGTGCACGCGGCGGCTCTTCAGGCCGTGGCCCGGAAGGACCCCGAGAAGGCCGTACGGAACGCGGCGCTGGTCGGCGACATGGGACGGCAGGCGCTGACCGAGCTGCGCGAGATGCTGGGCGTGCTGCGCACGGGGGACGGGCTGGCCTCGCGGCCTCAGCCGGTGCCGCTGGCCGCGGTGGGCATGGCGGCGGCCGCGGCGGCGTCGCGCGCGGCAGACGATCCGGGTGACGGGCCCAGCCTCGCGGAACTGGACGAGCTGGTCGGGCAGTCGGCGGCGGCCGGGATGGTGGTCGCTCTGTCGGTGGAGGGCGACACGCGCCCGTACGCGCCGGAGATCGAACAGACCGCCTACCGGGTCGTCCAGGAGGCGCTGACCAACGTCCACAAGCACGCGGCCGGTGCGAAGACGTACGTGCGGCTCGCTCATCGGGTGTCCGAGATCGCCATGCAGGTCGAGAACGAGTGCCCGCCCGAGCCCGGGGCGGTGTCCGCCGTGCGGCTTCCCAGCGGGGGCAACGGGCTGCTGGGCATGAAGGAACGTGTTGCCGCGCTCGGCGGGGTGTTCGTCTCCGGTCCCACGGACGCGGGCGGTTTCCGGGTGTCGGCGGTCCTCCCCGCGCAGGCCTGAACGCATCCGCCGCGACCCCGGGTTCCCGGGTGCCGCAGTCCCGTGACCGGGGCTCCGCCCCCAGACCCCCGTTCGGCCTGGACGGCCTCGTCCGGGCGAGATGAATTGCCGGACGGGGGCTGAAATTCTGCAGCCAGGGCCCGCATCATCAGCCCGTCCGGCGTTTGAGGACGAGCCCTTCGGGCGAAGGCGAGGGTCCAGGGGGCGCGGCGCCCCTGGCGGGGTCCGAGCCCGGGGACGGGTCGGGGGTAGGGGCGGCGGGGGCGAGGAACCCGGTCAGCCCGCCGTCAGGCGCACCGGTTCCAGACCGGACACGAGGGTCGTCAGGGCCGCGTCGATGTCCGGTCCGAGATACCAGTCACCGGTGTGATCGAGCGCGTAGACCCGCCCCTCACTGTCGATGGCGAGCAGCGCCCGGGAGTCGGACTCCTCACCCAGCGGACACACCTCGGCGTCCAGCGCCCGCCCGAGGTCACCAAGGGTGCGCGCCATGTGCAGCCCGTGCAACGGGTCGAAGTGGAGCGCGGTCGGGGCGAGCTGCCGTCCGGGCCCGGACGGCACGACCCGTAGACCGCCGAACTCCGCCCACGCCTCCACCGCGGCCGGGAACACGGCGTGCCGGTGCCCGGCGGGCGACTCGTACTCCCGCAGTGCGTCGGCCCAGTACTCGGCCTGCTTTATGTCCCAGCGTCCGGGCTGCCACCCCGCGGAGCGGAGCGCGGCGTCCACGGGGACGGAGAAGCGTGTGGTGGAGGTGCGGTCGGCGTGCATCTGCCCTTCGTTCGTCGAGCGACATGGGAGCGGGGGACGAGAAAGTCGGGGACAGGAGATCGGCGGCGCGGCGGGGCGTGGCGGTGGGAGAAGACGGGCGCCGTTGTACGTACGGGTGCGGGGGCGGATGGGTTCAGGCGTCGGCGGACGCCGTCGGATCGACGACGCGGACGCCGAAGTGCTCACTGAGCGCCGTGCAGGCACGGCAGGGCGCCGCGAAGCTCCCGTGCAGCGGGTCACCGTCCTCGCGGATGCGACGCGCGGTGAGCTTGGCCTGCTTGAGGGCCCTGCGCGCCTCGCCGTTGGTCATCGGCTTGCGTGCGGCCCGCTTGCTGCGCGCCGCGTCCAGACCGGTGATGTGCCGCGAGATCAGGATCGCCTCGGCGCAGCGGCCGGTGAAGCGGTCGCGCTGCGCGCTGGTGAGGGTGTCGAGGAAGTCCTGGACCAGGGGGTGCAGGGCGGGCGGCTGGTCGCCGCGGGCCGCGGTGCCCGTCAGGGTCGCGCCGCGCACGGAGAGGGCGGCGGCGACGGTCGGAAGTATGCCGTCCCGGCGGTGCAGGAGGGTGGGGGCGTGCGGTGCCTCGGAGCCGCTCCAGCCGACGCGCGGGTCCCCGGACGTGCCTGTATGCGTCGCGTTCATGATCGCTCTTCCCTCCCGTGCATCCCCCGATGCGGCTACAGACTGCCAAACGGCGTGGCGGGTGGGGAAGCTGGGGCGCGCGACACGCCCGGGCTTCGTCGCACCGTCACGGCCAGGTGACGGCAGGTCACGGAACCGGAGGCCCGGTGACCGGTGTCCTTCAACCGCATAGGCTGTCGACATCCGCGATCCATACAGCTATTGAGAACGCCGCAGGGGGCAACAGCCATGACGACAGGTCGGCTCGGGCAGCAAGCCGCGCCGCCGAACGCGGCCTACGCCGGGCAGGTCGTGCACTTCCCGGATCCGGTCCGGGCCGCTCGCCACCCCAGAGGCGTACGGGTCGACGCGCACGGCTACCCCGACTTCTCGGCGTACGCGCGTGCCGCCGCCGAGATCGCCGAACCCCCGGAGGGCTTCGGCGTCGACGAACTGCGCCTGACGGACTACGTGTCCGCGAACGCGGCGCTCGCCGCGACCGGACACGAGCTGTGGGACACGATCCCGCCCGTGGCCACGCCGCACGGCTGGACCTGGCACCACGTGGCCGGTACCCGGCGGCTGGAGCTCGTCCCCGTCGAGGTGAAGGCGCTGCTGCGCCACCACGGTGGCATCGCGACCACGAACGTCGACCACACCAAGCGTGGGACGCGGCCGTTGCAGGAGACGCGGCCCGCGCACTTCGCGCTGCCGAAGTCCTCGGTCGCGGTCACGGAGCAGCAGGTGCTGGCGGTCGAGGAGGATCTCGGGTACCGGCTGCCGGGTGCCTATCGGTCCTTCCTGAAGGCGGCGGGCGGCTGCGCGCCGGTGGGTGCCGTGCTCGACGCGGAACTCGGACTCCTGCTCGACCAGCCGTTCTTCACGGTGCGCGAAGAGGCCGCGGTCAACGACCTCGTGTACATCAACAAGTGTCTGCGCGACCATCTGACCAAGGACTACCTGTGCGTCGGGTTCGTGCAGGGCGGCCTGCTCGCCGTCAAGGTGAAGGGTGACGCGATCGGGTCGGTGTGGTTCTGCGCGTACGACGACGCCCGCGACCAGGACGCGTGGCCGCCGGCCGAGCGTGTGCAGCGGCTGCTGCTGTCCTGCGGCGCCGACTTCGACCAGTTCCTGTCCCGGCTCGCGGGCAATCCGCCGGAGCTGGAGACGGTGGCGAACCTGATGGTGGACGGCGGCTTCGCGCACGCCGTTCCCGTCTCTTCCGAGTCTTCGGTGGGGGAGTGAACGTCCGATGGTGACCTTCGCGCAGGCGCAGGAGCGCGCGGAAGAGTGGATCAACGGCGAGGTGCCCGGCTACCAGCATCGCGAGGTGCGGGTCCGGGAGTTCGAACTCGGCTTCGTCGTCTGGGCGGAGGACCGCGCCGACGGTCCGCGCTCGGACGGTGGCGCGCAGCGGCTCGTCATCGCGCGGGACAGCGGCGAGGCGACGCTCTGGCCCGGGCTGCCGGTCGGTGAGGTGATCCGCCGGTACGAGGAGGAGTACGGGGTGCCGGACGGGCCCCCGGAACCGGCGCCGGCGCCTTCGGCCCGGGTCGATCTCAACCAGACGTCGTTCCTGCTGAGTCCCCCGGAGTGGCTGCAGGAGGCCGCGGACAAGCTGGGGATTCCGGACCGACGTCCGGGGGCGTCCGAGGGGTCGGGCTCCGACGGGGCGGGATCCCGTCCGGCTGCGGCTGCGGCTGCGGCTGCCGCCGCCGGGGCATCCGGCCCGGGGCAGGGCCCGGCTTCCGCGGGCGGTGGTCCGGTGGTCCCGGCGCCGGGTGAGCCGGAGGACGCGGTGCCGCACGCAGGGCCCTTCGGAGCCGGACCGCGCACCGCGCCCGGTGTGCCCGGTGTGGCCGGTCTTCCCGGTGGGTCCGGTGGTTCCGGCGTTTCCGGTGGAGCCACGCCTTGGCCCGCCGCCGCGGCCGGTGACGAACCGGACGCCGGTCCGCAGGACGCCGTGGGAGCGCCGGGGGTTCCCGCGTCGGCGACACCGTGGGCGGGGACGGACACCAACGCCGACGCGGGCGAGGACCGTTCCGTACCGCTGCCGGCGACGGTGTTCGCGCCGCCGCTGACCGATGTCGACGACACCGGCACGCCACTGCCCGGGGCGATCGCGGACGCCAAGACGGCCCTGATCTCCGGCGGCAGCCAACTTCCGCGCACGGCGGTCGCACCCGCGCTCGACGACCCCGCACCGGCCCCGCCGTACGGCTACCCGCAGGGCCGGCCGGTGCCCGGCACACCACCTCCCGCCGCCCCGCCCGCCTACGGGTTCCCGCAGGGGCCCGGTGGCGCTCCGAGTACCCCGCCGCCTCCGCCGCCCGGTCCTTCCGCTCCCGACGGTCCGCAGGGCACGCCCTCCGCGGGTGCGCCCGGGTACGGCTACCCACAGGCGCCGGACGACGCGCCTAACTCCCCGCAGCCGCCCGCCGGTCCGGGTGCCCCCGTGACGCCTCCCCGGCCGCTGCCGCCGAACGCCGGTGACATCGCCGACGCCGCGACCAGCAAGGCACAGCCGCCGCGGGGCGCGCGGGGCGGCGTCCCGAGCGCGCCGCCCCCGCCGAGCGCCCCGGGTGCCCCGGGCGTACGGCAGGGCAGCGCGCCCGCGCCGTCCGGGCCCGGTGCTCCGGGCACCCCGGCGGGCGGGTACGTACCCACCCAACTCGTCTCCCAGCTGGGCCCGGGCGGCCCCGGGGGCCCGGCGGCGCCGGGCGTTCCCGGCCCTCCCGGGGCGCCTGCCACGCCCGGCGCCCCGCAGCCTCCGGGCGGGACGCCGCCCGGCGGTGTCCACCATGCCGCGACGATGCTGGCGGGTCCGCCCGCGGGTGGCCCCGGCGCACCCCAGCCGCCCGGTACCCCCGGGCCCCCAAGTGCTCCCGGGGCTCCGGGCGGTCAGCCCCCCGGCGTGCACCACGCCGCGACGATGCTGGCGGGCCCGCAGTCCGGCGGCCCCGGCGCACCGCCGCCCCCGCAGGGTCCAGGCGCGCCGCAGGTCCCCGGCGTGCCGCAGGGCGCACCACAGCCCATGCCGGGCCAGCCGATGCCCGGCCAGCCCATGCCCGGCCAGCCCATGCCCGGCCAGCCGATGGGGGGTCCGGTCCCCGGCCACCCCATGCCCCCCGGCCAGCAGCCCCCGGCGTACGGGTACCCGCCGACCGGTCAGCCGACGGTCGGCCCCGGTTACCAGGCCGTCCTGCGCTACCGCGCGCAGGACGGCTCGGAGCAGCAGCTGATCCGGCGTTCGGCGCCGGGCACCCCGCACCCGGAGTGGCAGATGCTGCACGAACTGCGGGCGATGAACGTGCCGCCGCAGCAAGTGCTGGAGCTGCACACCGAGTTGGAGTCCTGCGAGCTGCCGGGCGCGTACTGCGCACGGATGATCCGGGAGACCTGGCCGCAGGCACGGATCACGAGCATCGCCCCGTACGGGACGGACCACGCGAGCCGTCAGCAGGGTATGCACGAACTCCTCGCACACCAGGGCGAGTTGCACCAGGTGGCGGACGGTCCGGCGCGCCCGGCACCGGTGCGGGCGCCGATCCCGCCGGTGCAGCCCGCGCCGCCGGTCCCGCCGGAGGCGATCGGGCACGAGCTGGCGGCGGCGTTCGGACCGGGCGTGTTCCGGTTCGACCAGGTCGCGGTCTCCCGGCAGGGCGTGCCGAACATCGTGGCGCACACCCTGGTGGTGGCCGGACTCCCGGTCGACATGGGCCCGTTCTTCTGGGCGCAGGCGCAGCCGGGCCGTCCGGTGCCGACGCTCGCCGAGCTGGCGCAGGAGCGCGGGGTGCATCCGGCGCCGGACGCGGGTTCGTACCTGGTCATGGGCAGCGACTTCGGCAAGGCGATCTGTGTCCAGTACGGCACGGCGAACATCGTGGCCGTGCCGGTGGAGGCGGGTCCGGGCGGTGCCCCGGTGCCGCCCCAGTTCGTGAACACGGGTCTGCCCGAGTTCGCGCGCTGCCTGGCGCTGCTCGGCCGGATGTGGCGGCTGCGGTTCGGGCTCAACCAGGAGCAGGCGGGGCGCTGGACCGTCGACTTCCAGGCCCAGCTCGCGTCCCTGGACCCGGCGGCGCTCGGCTCGCCGGAGAGCTGGTGGTCGGTCCTGTTGGAACAGATGTGGGACGGCCTGCTGTGACCTCCACCTTCCGCTGAGCGTCGCGGCTTCCGCGCGGAACACCACCCATGGGTTGAACCCGGTGCACATGACCGGGTTCAACCCATTTTTTACTTCCCTCGACCGGAACGGGCGGGCGGAGTGTCGCGTTATGAACACTTACGCCTCATCCATCAGGATATGCGCCACATGATGTCGACGAATCATGTCGCAGGGCGCACATCGGAGAGGGGTTCAGGGATGAGCAGCGCATCGGTGTCGCCGCACGGCTTCCCGGCTGTACGGGGGCGCGGTTACCGTCCCGAGCAGGTCGACGCGTACACCGCGGCCCTCTCGCGGGACCGGGACGCCGCCTGGGAGCGGGCCGCCCGGCTGACCGTCCTGGCCAAGGAGATGGACGGGGAGGCACGGCGGCTGCGCGAGGCCGTGACACGGCTTGCCCCGCAGACGTACGACACGCTCGGCGAACGCGCCCGCCGGCTCTTCGAACTCGGTGAGGAGGAGGCCACGGCCGTGCGCGAGAGTGCGCGCCACGAGGCCCGGCACGCCGTCGACGAGGCCGAGGCGGCGGGGCGCCGGGTCCGCGACGCCGCCCAGGAGTACGCCGACGGGCTGCGCGCCGAGGCCGAGGAGGGCGCCCGGCAGCGGCTGCTCGCCGCCCGCGCCGAGGCCGACGGCGTACGGATCGCCGCCCGCCGGGAGATCAAGGAGAACCGCGGGGCGGCACTGGCCGCGCTGCGCGAGGTGCGCCGGCGCACGGAGGGGCTCCTCGTCGAGCACGAGAAGGAGCACGCCGCGCGCCGGGAGGAGGCCGAGCGCGGGGCCGCCGAGCGGGTGGCGGCGTTCGAGGCGCACCACGAACAGCGGGTGGCCCGCGCCCAGGCCGCCCTCGCCGCGGCCCGGAGCGACTACGCCCAGGCCGAGGAGTCGGCCCGACACAAGCAGGAGGACGCGGTGGCGCGGGCCGCCGAACTGATCGCCGAGGCGCGGGTGCGGGAGGAGCGGACCGTCCGCGAGACCGAGCGGGTGCTGCGCGAACACGGCGAGCGCTGGGACGACGTACGGGCCCACATGGACCACGTACGGTCGAGCCTCATGACCCTGACGGGCCGGGCCCCGGTGGAGTAGCCACGACGGCACGCCGACCGACGCCCCCGCACCGGCCCGCGGCCCGGTCCCGACCCACGGCCCCGCACCGGCCCGCGGCCCCGCACCGACCCGCGGCGTACGACAGCGGCCCGCGTTCCGCGGCGCACGAGGCTCGTGGCCCGCTCCGGCCTGCGGCACGCAGCAACGGCGTGCTGCGGTCTGCGACAACGGCCCGCGTCCTGCGGCGCACGGCCCGTGGCCCGCTCCGGCCTGCGGCCCGCGACAACGGCGTGCTGCGGTCTGCGACAACGGCCCGCGTCCTGCGGCGCACGAGGCTCGTGTCCTGCTCCGGCCCGCGGCCCCGCGCGGGATGACGGCGTGCGGGCCGGCTTCGGGCCGCGGCTCGCGACAGGGGTCTGCGGCGCACGGGTCGTGGTTCTGCTCCGGCCCGTGACCCCGCACCGGCCTGCGGCCCCCGACAACGGCCAGCTCCGCACGGCCCGTGTCCTGCTCCGACCCGCGGCCCCGCTCCGCACGTCGGCCCGCGGTCCTGCTCCGGACAGCGGTCCTGCTCCGGACAGCGGTCCGGAGCAGCGGACTTGCGGCCCGCGACGGACGGCTCGTGGCTCGTGTTCCCGCTCCTGGCGGCGGCCGCGGCCGCCGCGCCGCACGGCCATCGGCCCCGCTCCGAACCATCGCCCCCGCCCCGCCCCATGGCCCGCGGCAGCGCCCCGCGGCAGCGCCCCGCCGCAGCGCCCCGCGGCGCACGGTCCGCCGGCGGCCGACGGGAGGGGCGACGGGGCAGCCGCCGGAGGCTCAGCGCGTGCCGCGAGAACCCGTACGGCCCGGTGACCGCACCGCTCCCGCCAGGATCCAGCCCTCCACCGCCTCGTACTGCCTGCGCTGCTCCTCCGACTTCCGGCGCCCCGAGACCACGGTCCCCAGCCATCCGTACGCGAAGCCCAGCGGGATCGACACCAGCCCGGTCGTGGTGAACGGGAACCAGTTGAAGTCGGCCTCGGGAAACGCGGCGGTGGGTGATCCGGAGACCAGGTTGGTGCCGGTCATCAGGATCAGGACCGTCAGTGAACCGCCGATGAGGGTGCACAGCAGGCCCGTGCGGGTGTAGCGGCGCCAGAACAGCCCGTAGACCAGCGCGGGCGCCAGCGCGGAGGCGCCCAGGCAGAAGGAGAGCGTGATCAGCGGCTGCAGGCTGCGGTGCTGGACGAGGGTGGCCAGCAGGATCGCCGGCGCGCCCACCGCGAGGGCCGACAGGCGGGCGAGGAGCATCTCGCGGCGGGGGGAGAGCTCGTCGTCGTGGCGCCGTCCCCGGAAGAGCCGGGCGTGCGCGAACACGTCGTGCGCCAGGGAGTTGGCGCAGGCCAGGATCATTCCGGCGACGGAGGCGAGCACGGTCAGGAAGATCGCCGTGGTGACGGTGGTGAACAGGAGCGTCTCGGCCGTCGAGACGTCCGGCCCGAACGCGGCCCGCGAGCCGAGCAGATACGCCGTGTTGCCCTGCGGATCGGCCTGCGCGATCACCCCGCGTCCGATCAGCGCCGTGGCCCCGAAGCCGACGACCGTGATGACCAGTACGAAGAGGGCCACGCACGGTACGGCCCAGGACAGCGAGCGGCGTACCTGACGGGCGCTGCCGGCGGTGTACATGCGCATGGTGACGTGCGGGAGACAGGCGCCGCCCAGGACGACCGTCAGCTCCGAAGTGATCATGTCGAGGCGGGGGCTCGGGCCACCCGTGAACTGCAGACCGGAGTGGAGGAACGCGCTGCCGACACCACTGTGGTCGGCGGCCGCCCGGGAGAGCGCCCCCGGGTCCCAGTCGAAGCGGTTCAGGATGAGCAGGGCGACCACGGTGCCCGAGCCGAGCAGCATCACGATCTTCAGGATCTGGATGAGGGCCGTGCCCTTCATGCCCCCGATCGCCGCGTAGCCGATCATCAGCGTGCCGAGCCCGACGATGCAGCCGGTCTTCAGCGCGTCACCGGAGAAGCCGAGGATGAACGCCAGCAGGTCGCCGGTGCCGGCCAGTTGGACGAGCATCAGCGGCAGCAGGGCGACGATGGTCGCGGCGCACGCGGTGACGCGTACGGCACGCCCCGGCATCCGCCGCGCGAGTGCGTCGCCCATGGTGAACCGGCCCGCGTTGCGCAGCGGTTCGGCCAGCAGGAACATCAGCAGCATCAGGGAGAGCGCCGTGCTCAGCGCGAGCACGACCCCGTCGTACCCGGCGAGCGCGATGACCCCGCCGGTGCCGAGCACGGTCGCCGCCGAGATGTAGTCCCCGGCGATGGCGAGGCCGTTGCGCATCGGCGACAGCGACCCGTACCCCGTGTAGAACTCGTCGAGGTCGTCGCGGTCCGGCCCGGTCATCACGCACAGCAGCAGCGTGACCGTGGTGACCGCGGTGAACGCCACCAGTGACATGGTCTGCGCGGAACTGCTGAACCCGGTCCCGCCCCTCTCGATCGCCCCGGTCATCGGGCCGCCTCCCGCTTGGCGTCCAGCTCGCTCTGCCGCCGGATCCGGTCCGCGACCGGGTCGACGCCCCGGCGTGCCGTGTACTCGTACACGCCGATCGCCAGGCAGGTCACGGGCACCTGCAACAGCCCGAGCAGCAGCCCGGTCGGCAGTCCGCCGGACACCGTGCTCGTCATCAGGCCCGGTGCGAACGCCGACAGGAGGAGGAAGAGGGTGAAGTACCCGAGCGCCGTGAGCGTCGCCACCCGCCGCTGCCGGCGGTAGGCGCCGCGCAGCAGCCGGATGTCGCTGTGCTGCCCCAGCGCGTGATGCCGCGGCCGCCGCCTTCTCGGCGGCTCGGGGGGCCGCGGTTGCCAGGGGTAGGTGGCGAACGCGGGGGAGTACGGGGCGGGTCCGTCCCGGTACTCCGGAGCGTCCTGGAACTCCGGAGCGTCCTGGAACCCCGGAGCGTCCTGGAACTCCGGATACGGGGACGGGGACCGCTGCGGATACGGCGGCCGGTACGAGGGTGGATGCGGGGGCTGTCCGGGCGGTCGGTGCGGCGTCTGGTACTCGGGGGACGAGAACGCGTCTGGCATCCCGGTTCTCCTTGCGTGGCTCGGGTCCGGTGCGGACCGCAGGGAGCAGGGGGTGGGCGAGGCACGCTACTCGCAGGTAGCCGTTGTGGGCGCGGGTTTCGCCGAACTGGTCGGTCGGTATGCGCTTACTTCGCTGACCTGGGGTGTTACCCGAGTGACCCCTGTGGTGGAAGTGTGAAGAGGTAGGGGAGTGGTGTCTGAGGTGGGGGGTGTTCGCAACCGTGTGCCTCCCCCGCGTACCCCGCTGACAGACTCCACTCCCACCGGAACACGTACCCGGCGGCAGCCGCGACGCCCTCAGTCCGTCGGGTTGTCGAGGACCGGGAAGCGCCTCGGTGCCACGAACAGCAGCACCAGGAAGGCGAGTACGGCGGCGCACGCGGCGCCGAGGTACACGGCGTGGACCGCGTCGGCGACCGCGTGCCGCACCCGCTCGCCCGCCGCGCCCGAGTCCAGCGCCCGCGTCACCGCGTCCAGGTCCCCGGCCCCGCCGAGCCGCGCGGCCAGCACTCCGTTGGCGATCGCCCCGAACAGGGTCGCGCCGACGGTCTGACCGGTCTGACGGCAGAAGAGGACGGACGCGGTGGTCGTGCCGCGTTCGTCCCAGCCGACCGTCGACTGGACGCCGATGATCAGTGGGAGCTGGAAGAGGCCCAGGGCGCCTCCCAGCAGCAGCATCAGCAGGGTCGGCTGCCAGGGCGCGCCCGGATAGGGGAGGAACGGGAAGGCCAGCAGGATCAGGGCCGCCGCGCCGATGCCGGCCATCGCGGTGTTGCGGAAACCGATCCGCCGGTACACGTGCTGGCTGAGCGCCGCGGACACCGGCCAGCTCAGCGTCCACACCGACAGCACGAACCCGGCCGTGACCGGGGCCAGACCGAGGACCGCCTGCGCGTACGTGGGCAGGAACACCGAGGGGGCGACCATGAGCAGCCCCAGCGCGCCCAGCGCCAGATTCACCGCGGCGATCGTGCGGCGCCGCCACACCCACCCGGGGATGATCGGCTCGGCCGCCCGGCGCTCGATCACCACCACGGCCCCGATCAGCGCGAGTCCCGTACCGAACAGGGAGAGCGAGGGCGCCGACAGCCAGTCCCAGGCCACCCCGCCCTGCACCAGAGCGGTCAGCAGGACGCCGCCGCAGGCGAAGACGGCGAGCGCGCCCGCCCAGTCGATGCGCGCACGGCCGGAGGACTCCCGTACCGGCTCGTGCAGATGACGGACGATCAGCCACAGGGCGAGCGCGCCGATCGGCAGGTTGATGAGGAAGATCCACCGCCAGTCCGCGTACGCGGCGAGCACACCGCCGAGGCCCGGGCCCGCGACCGCCGAAGTCGCCCACACCGTGGACAGCTTGGCCTGGATCTTCGGGCGCTCCTTGAGCGGGTAGAGGTCGGCGGCGAGCGTCTGCACCGTGCCCTGGAGCGCGCCGCCGCCGAGGCCCTGGACGACGCGGAAGACGATGAGCGCGGCCATGTTCCAGGCGGTGGCGCAGAGCGCGGAGCCGAGGAGGAAGACGACGGCGCCGGTGATCAGCACCGGCTTGCGGCCGAAGGTGTCCGACAGCTTGCCGTACACCGGCAGGGTGACCGTCACCGCGAGCAGATAGCCGGAGAACAGCCAGGAGAAGACCGAGAAGCCGCCGAGGTCGCCGACGATCTGCGGCACGGCGGTCGACACGATGGTGGAGTCCAGCGCGGCGAGCGCCATGGCGAGCATGAGAGCCGCGACGACCGCGCCCCTGCGGTCGGGGGGAGCCCCCGGGCGTGCGGCCCCCGCGGTGCGTATCTCGGTGTCCCCCTGGTCCACGGGATTCCTTCCCCTTGCATCCATCCGCCTCGGGCCACCCTCTCACTTGACCCTCACGTCGCGGCAGGGTGGAAGCTGACCGCGCCCGAGGGTGGAGCCGACCCCGAGAAGGACTCCACCGAAGGGTGGACGGCCCCTAGGGGTACCTCCGTACTACGGCTCGGGGAGGGTTCGTACTGCCGGAGGAGGAGAAGAGGGGGTGTGCCTCCTTAACCTGGCTTTACGCCGCTGACGAGCGGTCGGGACGCGGTCGGGACGTACGGGGGTCGTACGGACCGCACTCCCGGGGGTGGGGTTTTCCCCAGCAAAAGACTGCGATGGGCACCAGCGCGCCACAGCACCCCCGCCACCAGACTTACCGACGTAGCCAAGAGCACCGCATCCGCCCGGCAACACCGCATCCGCGGACCGACCGGCTCATCGACTGACCGACATAGGAGACTTACCGTGACATCGGCTGTAACCATTCCCAGGCACGGGGGCACTGGAGGGCGTACGGCCGTTGCCGCGCGAGCGCGGCAGGTCGTGAAGGCGTACGGGTCCGGAGAGACCCGCGTCGTCGCCCTGGACCACATCGACGTGGACATCGCGCGGGGACAGTTCACCGCGATCATGGGCCCCTCGGGGTCCGGCAAGTCCACCCTGATGCACTGCCTCGCCGGGCTCGACACCGTGACGAGCGGGCAGATCCACCTCGACGAGACCGAGATCACCGGCCTCAAGGACAAGAAGCTCACACAACTGCGCCGGGACCGGATCGGCTTCATCTTCCAGGCGTTCAACCTGCTGCCGACGCTGAACGCGCTGGAGAACATCACGCTCCCGATGGACATCGCGGGCCGCAAGCCGGACAAGGCCTGGCTGAGCCAGGTCGTCGAGACCGTCGGGCTCTCCGACCGTCTCAAGCACCGGCCGACCCAGCTCTCCGGCGGCCAGCAGCAGCGCGTCGCCGTGGCGAGGGCGCTCGCCGCCCGGCCCGAGATCATCTTCGGCGACGAGCCGACCGGAAACCTCGACTCCCGGGCCGGCGCCGAGGTGCTGGGCTTCCTGCGCCGCTCCGTGGACTCGCTCGGCCAGACCATCGTGATGGTCACGCACGACCCGGTGGCCGCCTCGTACGCGGACCGCGTCCTGTATCTCGCGGACGGCAGGATCGTCGACGAGATGCACCAGCCGACGGCCGACCAGGTGCTCGACCGCATGAAGGACTTCGACGCCCGGGGGCGTACGTCATGACCGTCCTGAAGACCTCGATGCGCAACTTCTTCGCGCACAAGGGGCGGATGGCCCTCTCCGCCGTCGCGGTCCTGCTGTCCGTCGCCTTCGTCTGCGGCACGCTGGTGTTCACCGACACCATGAACACGACGTTCGACAAGCTGTTCGCCGCGACCTCGTCCGACGTCACGGTCTCGCCGAAGGCCGCCAAGACCGACGACACCCCGCAGAACGGCAGGCCGGAGTCGCTGCCCGCCTCCGTGCTGACCCGGGCCGAGAAGGCCGACGGCGTCAAGTACGCCGAAGGCGCGGTCAGTTCGATGAACGTGACCGTCGTCAACAGCGCCAACAAGAACATGGGCTCCAGCAACGGCGCCCCCACCATCGCGGGCAACTGGACGCGCAACGACCTGCGCTCGATGGAGATCACCACCGGTCACGCCCCGCGCGGGCCGACCGAGGCGATGGTCGACGCCGACACCGTCAAGAAGCACCACCTCAAGCTCGGCGACGAACTGCGCACCATAGCCGTCACCGGTGACTTCAAGGCCCGGATCGTCGGCATCGCCACCTTCAAGGTGACCAACCCCGGTGCCGCCATCGTCTACTTCGACACCGCCACCGCCCAGCGCGAACTGCTCGGTGCCACCGGCCGGTTCACCCAGATCAACGTCTCCGCCGCGAGCGGCGTCACCGACGCGCAGCTCAAGCGGAACGTCACCGCCACGCTCGGCGCCGACACCACCGCCAGGACGTCCTACAAGGTGCAGACGCAGAAGGAGACCGCGGACGAGAACCGCTCCGGCGTCGGCTCCTTCATGAACGTCATCAAGTACGCCATGCTCGGCTTCGCCGGCATCGCCTTCCTGGTCGGCATCTTCCTGATCATCAACACCTTCTCGATGCTGGTCGCCCAGCGCACCCGTGAGATCGGCCTGATGCGGGCGATCGGCTCGTCCCGCAAGCAGGTCAACCGGTCCGTGCTCATCGAGGCGACCCTGCTCGGTGTGGTCGGCTCCGTCCTCGGCGTCGGTGCCGGCGTCGGCCTCGCGGTCGGCCTGATGAAGCTCATGTCGGCGGCGGGCATGGACCTGTCGACCCGCGACCTGACCGTGAAGGCGACCACACCGGCCATCGGGCTCCTCCTCGGTGTCGTCGTCACCGTCCTCGCCGCCTACCTGCCCGCCCGCCGGGCCGGCAAGGTCTCCCCGATGGCCGCGCTCCGCGACGCCGGGACCCCCGCGGACGGCAGGGCAGGTCTCGTCCGCGGCATCATCGGCCTGGTCCTCACCGGCGCCGGAGCCTTCGCGCTCTACACGGCGGCCGGCGCGGACAAGGCGAGCGACGGTTCGCTGGTGCTGGGCGCCGGTGTCGTCCTGACCCTCATCGGGTTCGTCATCATCGGCCCGCTGCTCGCCGGCGGTGTGGTCCGGGTCATCAGCGCGGTACTGCTGCGCTTCTTCGGCCCGGTCGGCCGGATGGCGGAGCGCAACGCCCTGCGCAACCCGCGCCGGACCGGCGCCACCGGCGCGGCCCTCATGATCGGCCTCGCGCTGGTCGCCTGCCTCTCCGTCGTCGGCTCCTCCATGGTCGCCTCCGCGACCGACGAACTCGACAAGACCGTCGGGACCGACTTCATCATCCAGGGCAACCAGCGGGTCGTCCCGCAGGCGGCGAAGGCCATCGAGTCCACGCCCGGTCTGTCGCACGTCACGCACTACCGGGACATCGAGGCCAGGCTCATCGCCCCCGACGGCTCCTCGGACAGCGACGGCGTCACCGCCGCCGACCCCACCTACGCGCAGGACCTGCACCGCAAGACGACGGCCGGTGAACTGACCGCCGCCTACGGCAAGGACTCGATGTCCGTCGGCTCCGACTTCGCCACCGAGCACCACGTCAAGCTCGGGGACACCGTGACCGTCGCCTTCAAGGGCGGCAGCACCGCGAAGCTCAAGGTCGCCGCGATCACCGACGACGACGTGGCCATCGACCAGGGCGCGCGCTACCTCAGCACCGAGACCATGCGGAAGTACCTCCCGGCCGACCGGATCCCGCCGGACCAGATCATGTTCGCCAGCGCCAAGGACGGCCAGGAGAAGACCGCCTACGCGGCCCTCAAGAAGTCGCTGGCCGGCTACCCGCAGTACGAGGTCCGTGACCAGACCGACTACAAGCAGGAACTGAAGGACCAGATCGGCCAGCTCCTGAACATGGTCTACGGCCTGCTCGCCCTCGCGATCGTCGTGGCGGTCCTCGGCGTGGTCAACACGCTGGCCCTGTCGGTGGTGGAGCGGACGCGCGAGATCGGCCTGATGCGGGCCATCGGTCTCTCCCGCCGCCAGCTGCGCCGCATGATCCGCCTGGAGTCCGTCGTCATCGCCCTCTTCGGAGCCCTGCTGGGCCTCGGCCTGGGCATGGCCTGGGGCGCCACCGCCCAGAAGCTGCTGGCCCTGGAGGGCCTGAAGGTCCTGGAGATCCCGTGGGGCACCATCATCGCGGTCTTCATCGGCTCGGCGTTCGTGGGCCTGTTCGCCGCCCTGATCCCGGCGTTCCGGGCGGGTCGGATGAATGTACTGAACGCGATCGCGACCGACTGACGACCGATCGGCGACCGGTCGACGGCCGATTGACGATCTTCCTCCGGCAGCCTGGCGATCGAGAGGTGAGCGAGCGCCACTGAGGGCGAGCGGGGGAGGAACCGAAGGCCGCCGCACACGGGGGTTGCGGGGGAACGGGCCCGGCCGGGGAGGTGATCACCTCCCCGGCCGGGCCCGTCGCGGTGCCGGACGCCCGGCGCGGGCGTTGTCCACAGGCCCGGCGTGAGGGAGCGCGCCGTCGTAGGCTGGAGATCCCCGGCCCGTAGCGACGTGTCGGGCGGTTCGCGTTGCTCACTCTCCGGATGGAAGCCCTTCATGAGCCTGCACGGTCTGCTCGACGCCGTCGTCAAGGACGCCGCTCTCGCGGAAGCGGTGAAGGCCGCGACCGGCGAGGTCCGGATGCATGTCGACCTGGTGGGGCCGCCCGCCGCCCGCCCCTTCGCGGTGGCCGCGCTCGCCCGCGAGGCCGGCCGGACCGTACTGGCGGTCACGGCCACCGGCCGGGAGGCGGAGGACCTGGCCGCGGCGCTGAGATCGCTCCTGCCCGCCGACACGATCGCCGAGTACCCCTCGTGGGAGACGCTTCCCCACGAGCGGCTCTCCCCCCGCTCCGACACCGTCGGCCGTCGCCTCGCCGTCCTGCGGCGCCTCGCCCACCCGCGTCCCGACGACCCCGAGACCGGCCCCGTCTCCGTCGTCGTGGCCCCCATCCGTTCGGTGCTCCAGCCCCAGGTCAAGGGCCTCGGAGACCTGGAACCGGTGGCGCTGCGCACCGGCCAGAGCGCCGACCTCGGGGGCATCGTCGAAGCGCTCGCGGCAGCCGCGTACGCCCGGGTCGAACTGGTCGAGAGGCGCGGCGAGTTCGCGGTCCGCGGCGGCATCCTCGACGTCTTCCCGCCCACCGAGGAGCACCCGCTCCGGGTGGAGTTCTGGGGCGACGACGTCGAGGAGATCCGCTACTTCAAGGTCGCCGACCAGCGCTCCCTGGAGGTCGCCGAGCACGGGCTGTGGGCACCGCCCTGCCGCGAGCTGCTGCTCACCGACGACGTACGGCAGCGGGCCGCCCGGCTGGCCGAGGCCCACCCCGAACTGGGCGAGCTGCTCGGCAAGATCGCCGAGGGCATCGCCGTGGAGGGCATGGAGTCACTGGCTCCGGTCCTGGTCGACGACATGGAGCTGCTGCTCGACGTGCTGCCCAAGGGCTCCATGGCCGTCGTGTGCGACCCGGAGCGGGTACGGACCAGGGCCGCGGACCTGGTGGCGACCTCGCAGGAGTTCCTGCAGGCGTCCTGGGCGGCGACCGCGGGCGGCGGCGAGGCCCCCATCGACGTGGACGCGGCCTCCCTGTGGTCCATCGCGGACGTCCGGGACCGGGCACGCGAGCTGGGCATGATGTGGTGGTCGGTGTCGCCGTTCGCGGCCGACGAGTCGTTCACCGAGGGCTCCGGCGGCCTGGGCGACGCGGACACCCTCAAACTCGGCATGCACGCCCCCGAGACCTACCGCGGCGACACCGCCCGCGCGCTCGCCGACACCAAGGGCTGGCTCGCCGAGGGCTGGCGCACGGTGTACGTCACCGAGGCGCACGGCCCCGCCGCCCGTACCGTCGAGGTGCTCGGCGGCGAGGGCATCGCGGCCCGCCTCGAAACCGACCTGGCGGGCATCGCGCCGTCCGTCGTGCACGTCTCCTGCGGCTCGATCGACTACGGCTTCGTGGACCCCGCGCTCAAGCTCGCCGTCCTCACCGAGACCGATCTCTCCGGCCAGAAGGCGGCCGGCAAGGACGGCGCGCGCATGCCCGCCCGCCGCCGCAAGACCATCGACCCGCTGACCCTCGAAGCCGGCGACTACATCGTGCACGAACAGCACGGTGTAGGCCGCTACATCGAGATGGTCCAGCGGACCGTGCAGGGCGCGACCCGCGAGTACCTGGTCGTGGAGTACGCCCCGGCCAAGCGCGGCCAGCCCGGCGACCGCCTCTACATCCCGACCGACCAGCTGGAACAGATCACCAAGTACGTCGGCGGCGAGGCACCGACCATGCACCGCCTCGGCGGCGCCGACTGGACGAAGACGAAGGCCCGCGCCAAGAAGGCGGTCAAGGAGATCGCCGCGGACCTGATCAAGCTGTACAGCGCGCGCATGGCGGCCCCGGGCCACGCCTTCGGCTCCGACACGCCCTGGCAGCGGGAGCTGGAGGACGCCTTCCCGTACGCGGAGACCCCCGACCAGCTCACGACCATCGCCGAGGTCAAGGAGGACATGGAGAAGACGGTCCCGATGGACCGCCTGGTCTGCGGCGACGTGGGATACGGCAAGACGGAGATCGCCGTCCGCGCCGCCTTCAAGGCGGTGCAGGACGGCAAGCAGGTCGCCGTGCTCGTACCGACGACGCTCCTCGTGCAGCAGCACTTCGGCACGTTCGGCGAGCGCTACTCGCAGTTCCCCGTGAACGTCCGGGCGCTGTCGCGCTTCCAGACGGACACGGAGGCGAAGGCGGTCCTGGAGGGGCTGCGCGAGGGCTCGGTGGACGTCGTCATCGGCACCCACCGCCTGTTCTCCTCGGAGACGAAGTTCAAGGACCTGGGCCTGGTCATCGTCGACGAGGAGCAGCGCTTCGGCGTCGAGCACAAGGAGCAGCTGAAGAAGCTGCGCGCCAACGTGGACGTCCTGACGATGTCCGCGACCCCGATCCCGCGCACGCTGGAGATGGCGGTCACGGGCATCCGCGAGATGTCCACGATCACCACCCCGCCGGAGGAGCGGCACCCGGTGCTGACCTTCGTGGGCCCCTACGAGGAGAAGCAGATCGGCGCCGCCATCCGGCGCGAACTGCTCCGCGAGGGCCAGGTCTTCTACATCCACAACCGCGTCGAGTCCATCGACCGCGCGGCCGCCCGGCTGCGGGAGATCGTCCCCGAGGCGCGCATCGCGACGGCCCACGGGCAGATGTCGGAACAGGCCCTGGAGCAGGTCGTCGTCGACTTCTGGGAGAAGAGGTTCGACGTGCTCGTCTCGACGACGATCGTCGAGTCCGGAATCGACATCTCCAACGCCAACACGCTGATCGTGGAGCGCGGTGACAACTTCGGCCTCTCGCAGCTGCACCAGCTGCGCGGCCGGGTCGGACGCGGCCGGGAGCGCGGCTACGCGTACTTCCTCTACCCGCCGGAGAAGCCCCTCACCGAGACGGCGCACGAGCGGCTCGCGACCATCGCCCAGCACACCGAGATGGGCGCGGGCATGTACGTGGCGATGAAGGACCTGGAGATCCGCGGCGCCGGAAACCTGCTCGGCGGGGAGCAGTCCGGCCACATCGCGGGCGTCGGCTTCGACCTGTACGTACGCATGGTCGGCGAGGCGGTCGCCGACTACCGCGCCTCGCTGGAGGGCGGTGTGGAGGAGGAGCCGCCGCTGGAGGTCAAGATCGAGCTGCCGGTCGACGCGCACGTCCCGCACGACTACGCGCCGGGCGAGCGGCTGCGGCTGCAGGCCTACCGCGCCATCGCCTCCGCCAACACGGAGGAGGACGTGAAGTCCGTACGGGAGGAACTCGTCGACCGCTACGGCAAGTTGCCCGAGCCGGTGGAGAACCTGCTGCTGGTCGCCGGGCTGCGGATGCTCGCGCGGGCGTGCGGCGTCGGCGAGGTCGTGCTCCAGGGCAACAACATCCGCTTCGCACCGGCGGAGCTGCGGGAGTCGCAGGAGCTGCGTCTGAAGCGGCTGTACCCGGGCACGGTCATCAAGCCGGCCGCGCACCAGCTGCTGGTCCCCCGCCCGAAGACCGCGAAGGTGGGCGGGAAGCCGCTGGTCGGGCGGGAGTTGCTGGGGTGGACCGGGGAGTTCCTGGCGACGATCCTGGGGTCGTAGAGGCCACGTCCCGGGGCGGTGAAGAGGGTGCGGCGCCGCGCGGGGGATCGGTGGTGGCGGGGCCCTCGTCGTAGGGACGGTCCGGGTGGTCCGGGTGGTCCGGGGGGCGGGGTCACTTCGGCGGGGACGCGAACAGCATTCCCGTCAGGGCGCGGAAGACCTCCTCGGGGTCCTGGTCGCCGACCGCGCCGTCCAGGTTGTGGCCGAGGAGCAGGGTCGCGAAGCCGTGGGCCAGGGACCAGGCGGCGACCTCGGCGAGACGGGGGTCGGTGTCCGGGGCCGGGTGCCGGGCGGCGACGGCCCGGCGCAGGCTGTCGGCCGTCAGGGCGCGGGCGGTGGTGAGCTCGACGTCGTTCGCCCGCAGCAGCTCCGGTGTGAACATCACCTGGAAGTGCGCGGGGTGCTCGCGCGCGAACCTCACGTAGTGGACGCCCGCCTCCCGCAGGTCCGTGGCCTCGGCGAGCGAGGCGGCCAGCAGTCCGTGACCCTCGGCCGCGATCGCGGTGAGCAGGCCCGTGCGGTCCTTGAAATGGTGCGCCGGCGCCGCGTGCGAGACGCCCGCCCGGCGGGCCAGGTCGCGCAGGCTGAGCGCGGACGGGCCCTCCGCGGCGATGACGTCCAGGGCGGCGCCCAGGATGGCGCGCCGCAGGTCGCCGTGGTGGTACGGGCGGGGGGCGGTGGTCTCCATGGTCGTCAGCGTACGCGGAATCTAGGCATTGACAAGTTCGGTCGGGCGAGGCAATCTTGTCAGTGTCAAGTTGTCGGGTGGGGGCGTGACAGGGGGAGGGCGTCATGACGCGGGACGGCAGGGGGGTCGACAGCGGGATCGGCGAGGTCGGGGCCGGGCGGCAGGCGGTGCGGGTCGGCGACGTGATCGATCCCGGCGAGGCGCGTCGGCTGTGGCATCTGCTGGAGCCCCTGCACGCGGTGCTCTACTACGCGCCACAGGTCTTCGAGGAGGTGGCCGCGCTGGGGTACGGGACGGATGAGCGCTGGCCGTCGTACTTCCCCTTCCGCGCCGCGCCCCTCGGAGCGGCCGGCGGGGAGCGGGTGGCGTCCGCCTTCTACAGCTTCAGCCCGCGGATGGTCGCCGCGCACATGGACTCCGCCTGGGCCGAGGCGAGTCCGGCGGACGTGCTGAGAGCGAGGGAGCGGGGCATGGACCGTGCGTACCGCGCGATATTCGGCGACCGCGTCTCGAGCCCCGAACTCGCCGAGTCCGCCGCACTGTTGCGCCGCGTCGCCGAGGCCGCGAACACCGCGGGCCGTCCCCTGGCCGCCGCCAACGCGGAGTTGCCGTGGCCGAAGGCCCCGCACCTCCAGTTGTGGCATGCGGCGACGATCCTGCGCGAACACCGTGGCGACGGTCACCTCGCGGCGCTGCTCGTCGCCGGACTCGACCCCGTCGAGGCACTGGTCTCGTTCGCGGCGATCGGGGCGGCCTCCGTGGAGCGCTTCGAGAGTCGTGGCTGGAGCGCCGAGGAGTGGGGCGCCGCACGCGAACGGCTGGTCGCGCGCGGTCTGGTGGCAAAATCCGGTACCGCCACCCCGGCGGGCCGTGACCTCCGCGCGGAGGTCGAGCGACGCACGGACCAACTCGCCGCCGCTCCTTGGGAGGTCCTCGCCGCGGCCGATCGTGCCCGTCTCGTCGAACTGCTCGGCGAGTTCTGGGTCGCGGTGCTGGGTTCGGGGCTGCTGCCCTCGGAGTCGACCCTGGGGATCGGGCGGGTGTGACGCGCGGGCGTCCGCGCGGCGCGGGTCGGGTCGGGTCGGGACGGCGCGGCTCGGCTCGGGATGGCTCGGCTCGGGGCGGCGCCGGTGCGGGGCAAAGAAGAAGCCGTCCGCGGGAGTTGCCCGTCGCGGACGGCCTCGGTGTCACGGTCGATCGGTGGACGACGCGGCGCTTACGGGCGAGTCGTGTTTCCGCGCGTCCGACGGGAATGCCCCGGGGAGGGGCTACCGCTGGTCGGGCCGGTCGGGCCGGTCACGCTCCAGGCCCGTCGTGCCCTCGATCCGCTGCTGGGCGTCGTCGACCTGGCCGGTGTACTTGTTGCCCGTCTTCTGGTTGACGTCCCGTTCAGCGGTGTCGGACATGTTCTTGCCCTTGGACTTCGCATGTTCCTTGAACCTGTCGAAGATACCCATCCAGGAACTCCCTCCGGAGGTGGGTCACCTCCGACGATACGCCCGGCGTGCGCCTATTGCCCGTTGAAGGCCGGTATGGCCATGGCATACCGGCCGCTACCGTGGGCACCAGGGGAGATGCGCCCGCACAGGGCGGGTCCGGGGAGGCAAGGGGAGGGGCGTCGTGGTGCGTCTGAGGGGTGGAGCGGCCGTGGCCGCGCTGACGGTGTTCGCCGTCGGAGCCGGCGGCTGCGAGGAGGACACGGATGGCGCCGCGCTCGGCGCGGTGCTTTCCCGGTTCATCCAGGGGGCGGTGCGCCATGCCCGTTGAGAGGCGCGTGAGGTACGGCGGCGGGGGACGGCGCGTCCTCCTGGTGTCCGCCGCGGTGGTGGCCGCCGGAATGGTGGTCGCCGGCTGCAAGGACATCGCTCCGCCCGCGGACGCCGGACCCTCCGGCTCCGCCGTCCCGCCCGCTGGCAACAGCCGGGCGGTGAACCCGCTGGACAATCCGGACGGTACGAAGCCGGGGATGGCGGTGATCACTTCCGCCGCGGACAAGGCGAAGGCGCGGTCACTGATCGGGAAGGTGGCGACGAAGGGACGCGGGCCGAAGACGGGTTACAAGAGGGACGAGTTCGGCTACGCCTGGATGGACTCGGCTCCGGGCAGCATCCCCTTTGCCCACAACGGCTGCGACTCGCGGAACGATCTCCTGAAGCGCGATGGCGAGAAGGCCCGCTTCCGGGCCGGCTCCGACTGCATCGTCACCTCCATGACGCTGCACGACCCGTACACCGGGAAGACGATCGAGTGGGCCAAGTCCCGTGCGACGACGGTCCAGATCGACCACGTCATGCCGTTGTCCTACGACTGGCAGATGGGCGCCTCGCGCTGGACGAAGGGCAAGCGCGAGGACATCGCCAACGACCCGCTCAACCTGATCCCGGTGGACGGACCGACCAACGGCGCGAAGAGCGACTCGGGGCCCGCGACCTGGCTGCCCCCGAACAAGCAGATCCGCTGCTCCTACGTGGTGCGCTTCGCCCAGGTGTCGCTGAAGTACGACCTTCCGGTGACGTCCGCGGACAAGCGGATGATGCTGGAGCAGTGCGGCGGCTGAGCAGGACGGACGCGGCCGTCGGCATCAGCCGCCGGCCGCGGGAGCGGTGGCGCTCGTACGGGGCCACTCCAGGACGGTCAACTCGGGCCACTGCCCACGCCATCGTGCCGTCTTGGCCTCGTAGACCGATCGCGGAGCGAGGACCGGGTTGGGCCGGACGACGAGGTTGAACACGTCCGACAGTCCATGGGGCGCATAGACCTGCCACGTGCCGTCCGGCCCCGTTCGCACCCCCAGACAGCAGGTCGTCGCGGCGAAACTGTCGATCGCCGCTTCGGTGGACTCGTACGGAGGACATGCCACCCCGAACTTGTCCTCGTACCAGAGGTGCACCCGCGCCTCGTTCCGGATCTCGACCTCCGCGGGCAGGCCGGAGAAGACCTCCCGCCCGGCCTTGATCGCTGCGTCCTCCGCCTCCCAGGAAAGATCGTCGGCGTCGAAGTAGAAGACGTCATAGTCCTTGATGCCGCTGGTCGGCGGTCTGCCCGTGACCACGTTCCATACGGTCTGGAACAGGCACCCGGCCGTCACATACCAGCCGGGCAGGCCCAACGTGGCGGTGCGGGCCAGTACCTCGTTCAACACCTCGTTCCGGGACAGCGTCGCGCGCAGGCAGTCGAGTTGCTGGTCGAGAGGGAGTCGGCCGATCACGCGACCTGCCTATCACAACGGCCCCTTCGGCGGGTTCTGTGCCAAGGGAGAGGCTTACGCGTTCCTGGAGGCGACCCCGTTCCTCCTTCTGGGCCCTGATCCCCTCGTCGTTGTCGCCGGCGCACCACTCCCCGAGGATGAACAGATCTGGTCGGGGGGGGCGACTTGCAAAGAACGCACGATTCCGGAATGGGCCAATGCCTGCCGATCCTGCGAGGACGCTGCGGCCGTCATCGACCCGTGCTACCCGTGGGAGATGCGGGAGGGGTACCGCCGGCAGACAACGCCTCCGTCCGGTTCGGAGCGGCCGCCCTTTTGAAGCGGTGTCGGTTGGACGCCGATCCTTCGCCGCTCAAGGTGGCTTTAGGGGAGGCGAGTTGGTGTGGGGCGTTCTGTGTCACCGCTCATGCTTCGTCAGACGGTGGCGAGCAACCCGCCCGCCAAGGCGCGGAGTTCCTCGTCCGGATGGCCTTCCCGCGACAGAGGTGAGTCGCTGAGCAGGCGGAGCGGGGAGGACACGAAGGAACGCAGGGTGGGGCGGAGCTCCTCCGGGACCCGGCCGATGGCGGCGAGGGCCTTGAGGGCGCGGAGGCCGACCGGGGTGGGTTCGACCAGCTCGGCGAGGACGGGGACGGCGCGGTCCGGGGACCCGGTGATCCAGTGGTGGGCCTCGGCGGCCGCCATCCGCGTCCATTCGTAGCCGGCCTCCAGCCGAGGCTCGATGAGGGGCAGCAGCGGAGCGGCGGCGCTCCCCAGGGGCTCCAGGCCGCTCAGGTACCAGTGGACGGGGCCCGGGCCCGAAAGCAGCTCCTCGAAGGTGCGAAGTGTCGTGTCGGTGTCATCGGCCAGTTGGAAGTGGGCCACGGCTGCCGCGGCCCTCAGTGAGGAGTCGGTGCTCCGTGTGGCCTCGCGAAGCAGGTCGGTGATCTCCGGCGTCCGTATGCCGTCGATCCCGATCCGGCGGGCGGCGACGATGGCCGCGCGACGGGTCCTGAGGCAGTCGACCAGTTCGGGCAGGGCCTCGCGGGCGGCGGCGCCGAAGGGTGCCAGTGCGTTGACGAGGTCGATCCCCGGGTTCCCGGTGGCGCCCGCGGCCAGCTCGTGGCGGATCACGGGGATGAGTCGGCCGGCCGCCTCGGGGAAGTGTCGCGCCGCCGCTTCGAGCAGCTGGGCACTGGGACGGTGCACCACCAGGTCCAGGGCACGGGGGTCGCGGGAGTGGACCAGGGCGAGGAGGGCCGCCCCGGCCGTCCCGTCGTCGGCACCGGTGTACCGGTGGAGCGCGTCCCGGAGGTCGGCGTCCGGTTCGGGCAGGTGGCCGATCCAGCGACCGATCGTGCGGAGGCGGGCGGCGACGGCGACGGTGTCCCGCTGCCGGGGCAGGGCGGCCAGCAGCAGATTCAGGACTTCGCGCTCCTGGTCGCGCCAGGTCTCGGCGGTCTGCTGGGCCAGCCGGGAACCGCGTGAGCCGAGGTCTTCGGCCGCGATCCAACGGGCGGCCACGGCGAGGGCGGCGTCCGGATCCCGGGTCAGCAGGCGGGTGAGCCGCTCGTCCTGGGTGGCGGTGCCCGACCACGGGAAGTCGTCGTCCCCCGGGTCGGGTTCGGCGCCGTCCTCGGCGATGACCTCCACGAGCTCGGCCGGATACGGCGGCCCGGACCGCTCGGCGGCCAACAGCGCCCCGGCGAGCCTGATCTCGGGCAGCGGGCTGTCGAGGGGCTCAAGCGGCCGGCCGAACCGATCGAGGACGATGAGCGCGTCGGCCCGCACCGCCGGGACGGGATCGTCGACGTAGAGCGCGTCGATCCGCTCGGCGGCCAGGGCCCCCGTCTTGTGCGGGAGCAACTCGGCCACGGCCGCGACCACTCGGAGCGCCGCCCGGCGTACCCCACGCTCGGGGTCCCCGAGGCACGGCAGCAGATCAGGGAGCACGTCGCAGAGCCCGGCGCAGATGGCGGCGACCGAACTGCGCGGCCAGTGCGGCAACTCGGTGTCCGCCGGGTCGTGGTCGGCGAGGGTGGCGAGCAGCATCAGCAGGTCTTCACGTCTGCCCGACGCGTGATGCACGGCGTGGGCGAGGAAGGGGACGGCAGGTGCCGAAGCCGGGTAGACGCTTCCCTGGTGGTGGATGTTGCCGTAGAGCTCGTGGATCGCCTCGGCGGCCGTCTCTTCGTCGCCTTGGTACAGCGCCCTGATCAGCTCGGGCACGTCCTCCGCGGAGCCGTAGGCGTGGGTCAGGGCGGACCACGGGACGTCGTCCAGTTCGGCCGGAGATTTCATGCCGGGGCTCCTCAGCTGATCAAGTGCGCCGACCATACCGATCGCCTCTGACAGGGGGAGTGGCCGTTCGACACGGTCCCAGGGGCGTCGGTCAGCCGCCCGGGGTCAGCACGACGCGTCGTCCGGGGGCCGTAGGGGCGGTCCAGGCCCGTTCGACCTCGGAGAGGGGAAGGGGGAGTGGGGTGACGGTCAGGGTGCCGGACGTGATGTCCCGTGCCAGGGCGGGGAGTTCGGCGAGGATTCCGGCCGTGGTGACCGAGCCCTGGCCGCTGCCCATCAGGTTCAGGTTCGCGGCGCGCAGCAGGGCCGACGGCAGGGTGATCTCCGCCCCGGCCATGGAGCCGATCTGGATCCAGGCCAGCGCCTCGGCGCGGTCGGGGCGGGCGGTGAGCACGGCGGGCATGGCCTGTTCGGTGGCCGGGCCCCACAGGTAGTCGACGACGACGTCCGCGTCGCCGGCGGTCCGGCCGAGGTCGTCGGCGATCTGCTGGGGGTCGCCCAACAGGGAGACCGTCTCGTCCGCGCCCAGGCCGGGCAGCAGGGCGAGACGTTCGGGGTCGCGGCCGGCGGCTACGACATGGGCGGCGCCGAGGTGGCTGGCGATCTGGACGGCGAGCTGGCCGGAGTTCCCGGTCGCGCCCAGGATCAGGACCTTGGCATCGGGCGGGAGGGTGACGCGGCGGCGCAGGGCGACCCAGGACGACATCGCGGGGTTCATCGCGGCGGCCACCGCGACCGGCTCGGTGCCGTCCGGGAGCGTGATGGCGCGGCGACGGTCCACCACGGCGTGCTCCGCCATGGTGCCCAGGGCGGTGTCCGGTGCGACGAAGTAGAGCAGTTCGCCCTGCGGGGTGCGGCCGACTCCGTCGATGCCGGGGACGAGGGGCAGGGCGTCGGTGGAGGTGTAGTGGGTGCCGTCGGCGCCGGAGCGTACGCGGGGGTGGAGGCCGGCGGCCAGGACGTCCACCAGGACCTCGTGATCCCCCTCGGGGCGAGGGGTGTCGACGGTGTCGTAGCGGGGCGGGGCATCGAAGGAGTGGACTACGGCGGCATGCATGGCCGGCCTCCCGGGACCTGATGGGCGCGCAAGTGGTTTGTGGCACGTACTACCTGTCGACCGTGACGATAGTTTGCGGCGCGTACTGGGTCAAGGTAGTTTGTGTCACGTACCAGGCCGCGCGGCGGCGAACAGAGGAAGGCGCCATGACCTCCAGTCACACCCCGGCCACGACGGGCGATCCGGGCGCGGACGAACCGCAGGGCACCGTGGACGCCCTGGTCCAGCTGTCGTTCCTGGTCCAAGGCGTGCTGGCGGGTATCGCGGCCGAGCACGACCTCTCCCTCATCCAGGCCCGGCTCCTCGGCATCCTGCGCGACCGCCGCCCCGGCATGCTCGAACTCGCCCGCTATCTGGACCTGGACAAGTCCTCGATGACCGGCCTGGTCACCCGTGCCGAGAAGCGCGGCCTGGTCCGGCGGGAGCCGTCGCCCCACGACGGCCGTGCCGTCCTCGTCGCGCTCACCCCGCTCGGCCGGGAGCTCACCGACCGGTGCACCGCCGAGATGGACGAGCGGGTCGCCGCCCTCACCTCGTCACTGACGCCCACCGATCACACCCGGATCCGCGCCCTGAGCGCGAAGGTCCTGCGCGCCGCTCGGACCGGTGACGGGCTCGGTGGCGGCGCTGTGTGAGTGCCGGCCGAGTGGGGTGCGCGATGTCCCGGTCGGCTGGGAAGGACGGGAAAGGCGGACGCCGACCGATGCGTTCGACGGCCGCCCCTCGTCGGAAGAGGAATCCGGGTGTCAGCGCGTGACGGGGAGAAGGGACACGAACTGGTGGCCGTCCGCGCGGTGCTGGACGGGGAAGGTCAGCTTGAGGCCCTGTTCCTGTTCCACGACGGACAGCCGGGTTATCAGGGTGAGGCCGAAGAGGCCCTTCTTCGTCGCGCCGACGGAGACATAGGGGCGGGGCAGGTTCATCAGGAGTCTGCCGGGCTTTCCGCCGTTGTTGCCGTCGAAGAACAGCAGACGCTGGTCGGTCAGGGCGATGTACAGCGGACGCGGTCTGACCGTGGCCGTCACCGTTCCGGCACTGAGTACGCCGACCACTGCCGCGGTCAGGACCTGCCTGCGCACGGAGACCGTGCCGACCGCCGCCAGCGTGGCGAGTTCGACCCGCTCCCCCTGGAGCAGCAAGGGGCCCGTGGCCTCCAGCAGTTGACGTCGGCGGCGCGAGTTGAGGGACACGGGGGCTCCTTGGCATTCGGGAAAGAAAGGGCAGGGGAAAAGCCGCGCAAAGAAAGCGCAATGGCAGAGCAAAAGAACGCACGGCGATGCCGACGGGCGAGTGAGCGAGTGCGTGGGGGCGCGCTGTCGAACGGGGGATGCATTCGCGCGCGGCACGGCAGATTTGCCAGGCGGAGTATATAGCCGCCGGGGGAACGTGTGTAGCCCGCGGATACCCCGGGGACCCGGTGCGGCAGGGGAACTTACGAATCGCGAACCCTCACCTGTCGAAGTCCCTCACGCGCCTGGGAATTACGCACCGGGTATCCACTTGCCCCGTTGTCACAGAGCTCGCTTAAGATCCGCGCCATGTCACCCGATGCACCACCCCTCCCACCCCCCGACTTCGAGCTCGCCTCGGCCTTTCCCGAGGCGGGCTGGCTGCGGCAGGCCGTCGCCGCGCGGGACTGGGCCGGGATCAGGCAGTACGCGGACGGGCTCCCGCACGGCGTCAACCGGTCGTTCCTCGTCGGCGTGATCGCCGACATCCCCGGGGTGGAGCACCCGCTGCGCGAACTCGTCGCCGCCGCCCCCGACGACGTACTGGCCCTGACACTGCTCGGGACGCGTGAAGTGATGCTGGGCTGGGAGATCCGGACCAGCGCGCGCGCCAAGAACGTCAGCCGCGAACAGTTCGCGGGGCTGCGCGCGCACCTGCGGCAGGCCGAGCAGCTGCTCATGCGGGCCACCGCTCTCGACCCGACCCACGACGGCGCGTGGGTGTCGCGGCTGACCACGGCCATGGGGCTGCAACTCGGACAGAACGAGGCGCGGCGCCGCTACGACCGGCTGGCCGCCCACCACCCGCACCACTACAGCGGACAGGCCCGGCTGCTCCAGCAGTTGTGCCCCAAGTGGAGCGGCAGCTGGGAGGCGGCGCACGGCTTCGCCCGCGAGTGCCTGCTGAACGCGCCCGAAGGGACGCTCAGCGGCGGCCTGGTGGCGGAGGTGCACCTGGAGCGCTGGCTCGACCTGCCCGCCGGGCAGGAACGGACGGGGTATCTGCGCCAGGCCCACGTCCGTTCCGAACTCGTGGAGGCCGCCGAACGGTCCGTGCTGCACCCGCACTACCGGCCGGCGTACGGCTGGGTCACCGTGCAGGGCAACTTCGCCGCGCTCTTCTCGCTGATGGGGGACACCGCCCGCGCCGCCGCGCACTTCCGCGCGCTGGGCAACCTGGCCACCGAGTACCCCTGGACCTACCTCGGGGAGCCGGCGGACGCCTACGCCGAACACCGTTCCGCCGCGCTCGCGAGAGGCTGAGCAGATGAGCCAGGCCATCCACGCCACCGAGGTCGACGGCATACCGACCCTCTTCGCCTACGCCACCGGGCCGATGCGCGCCGGACTGGTCTTCCGGGTCGGTGTCGCCGACGAGACGCTCGCCCGGTCCGGCATCACGCACCTGGTCGAGCACCTGGCCCTGCACCGCCAGGGCCTGGCCGACTACCACTTCAACGGCGCGACCAAGGGCGCGTTCACCCACTTCCACGCGGAGGGCGCCGAGCACGAGATCGTCGCCTACCTGGAGGGAGTGTGCGCCTCCCTGACCGACCTGCCCATGGAGCGGCTGGAGACCGAGAAGGAGATCCTGCGCACCGAGGAGGCGCGCCGGGAGCCTGGTCAACTGCCCCTGTGGCGCTACGGAGCGCAGGGGTACGGGCTGGTCAGCTACCCGGAGTGGGGCGTACGGGAACTGCGGCCGGAGGACCTGGGACACTGGGCGCAGACCTGGTTCACCCGGGACAACGCCGTGCTGTGGATCGCGGGGGAACGCCTGCCGGCCGGGCTCTCGCTCAAGCTGCCCGCCGGTCACCGCCGTCCGATGCCCGCCGTCACCTCGGCCCTGCCCACCACCCCCGCCTACTTCTCCGACGGCAAGGGCGGCGTCCTGCTGGACAGCGTGGTCGGTGACAGCACCGCCGCCCGGCTGTACGCGGGCGTACTGGAACGGGAGTTGTCCCGGTCCCTGCGGCAGGAGGGCGGCTACTCCTACACGGCGGCCACCGACTACACGTCACGACGGGACGGGTTCGCGGTCGTCACCGCCTTCGCGGACGCGCTGCCCGCGAAGCAGGACGCGGTGCTCGGCGGGTTCCTGGACGTCCTCGCGGCGCTCCAGGCGGGCCGGATCGCGCAGGGCGACCTGGACGCCGTACGCGCCCGCGCCGACGCGACGCTGACCGCGCCCGACGCGGCGGTACGGAGGCTGCCCGGCGCGGCGGAGGACCTCCTCGCTCACCGGCCGCCGCGCGGGTTCGACGAACTGCGGTCCGAGCTGTGGGCGATCACTCCGCAGCACCTGTACGGGGTCGCGCTGGAGGCCGCGGGGACCGCCCTGCTCCAGGCGCCCGCGGGCCACGGCGCCGACTGGGCCGGGTACGCGCAGGCGCCGACCGGTTCGACGTACGCGGTCACGGGGACCGCGTTCGCCCCCCGGCGGAAAGACGGTGCGTCGCTGATCGTCGGGAGCGAGGGCGTCAGCGTGACGGCGGGCGACCAGACCGCCACCGTGCTCTACCGGGCGTGCGCGGCCGTACTGAACTGGCCCGACGGCGGGCGCAGGCTCATCGGCCACGACGGTCTGTCCGTGGAGGTGGAGCCGGGGCTCAACGGCATCGACGCGCACACGATGGCGACCATCGACGCCGCGGTGCACCCGAGCACGGTGGTCCGGCTGCCGCCCCGGCAGCGGCAGCCGCGACCGGAGGCGGGCGGGGGCGGGGAGACCGGTGCGTCGGCGAAGGCGGCGCCGGCCCGGCGTACCGGCGGCCAGACCGCGCTGCTCGTCATCTTCGGTGTCCTCGCGGGACTGTGGTCCCTGGTGGCGCTCGCCTACACCGTCTTCGGCTTCTCGGACCCGGAGACCGGCGTCGGTGAATGGGCGGTGCTCGCCGTCTTCCTCTGGGGTGTCGGCGCGCTGCTGGCCTGGCCCGCCGTACGGGTCCTGCGGGGCACCCGGCGCGCCTGAGGCGGCGGTCGGAGCCGGCGGCCGACCGGGCGGGCAGCGGCGTACGTCCGCCGGTGCCCGCCCGTGCTCGATGGCTAGCGGAGGTACGGGTTGCCCTGCACCGGGCCGCCCTGTCCCTGCGCCGGGCCCTGTACGGGGCCTCGCAACTGATCCGGCACCGGACCGCGGCCGGTCGGCCGGTACTTCGGCTGCCGTTTGTCGAACACCGCGAACAGCAGCATGCCCACGGCCATGCCGATGCTGACCAGCGCGACCACGCCGAGGACGGGATCACCCGAGTCGCTCTGCTGGGTGGTCGCCCACGGCAGCGTCACCAGCTCGTACAGCAGGAACGCGGCGAAGGCACCCCAGTCCGAACCCCGGCCGCGGCGGATCGCCACGTACAGGAACGGCACCCAGACCAGCAGACCCAGCGATCCCACGGCCAGCACCGACCACGCGATCCGCTGGATCCAGCCGGCTTCCAGGCGTTTGTCCATGCTCACCGTCAAGACCCCCGAGGCTTCCCGGAGCCGCCCCGGGACACCCCGGGGACACCCTCCGAGCCGTCATGTTCCCATTCGGGGGGTCATGCGCGCTGGTGTTCGCCCCGCAGAGACGTGACGATCCGCGCGGCGAGCTTCGCGGCCGTGGCCGCGCCGTTGTCGTGGCCGTCCGTGGACATCACGCTGACGACGTCGGTTCCCGAGCGCACGGCGATCAGGGTCGAGCCGTTCTGCCAGGCGCTGTCGGTCAGGGTGAGCGCGTACGCGGTGTCGCCGAGACCGGGGGCCGCGGCACCGGTGACCTTCACCTGGCTGTGGGTCTGGGTGTCGGTGAAGGTCGCGCACGCGGTGGCGGTCTTCTCCAGGTCCTTCAGCACCTCGGCCGCGGTCGTACCGCGGAAGGTGTCGATCTCCTGGGCGATGTCCTCGGACGTGGCCTTGCTGACGTAGTCGTTCTGGGCGAAGGACACCCCGGAGACGCCGGAGACGGCTATCCAGCTGGTGCCGCCGAGCAGGGAGCAGTCCGGCTTCGCCGCGGCGGACGCGGACGGCGCGGTGTACGCCGTCCCGGAGTCCCGGGCGCCGTCGGGGTCGACCGCGAAGCCGGAGGCGAAGAAGGACGCGGGCGCCAGCGCCCTCTTGAGCCGGGCGCCCGTCAGCAGACCGGCGTCGGGGTCCTTGGCCGCCTTCGCAGGGGCGGAGGAGGGGTGGTCGGAGGTTCCGGAGGAACAGGCCGCCAGGGCCAGCGGGAGAACCGCGGCGGCGAGCAGCGTTCTGGCGGGACGGTACGGGGACGGGTGACGCATAGGGGTCTCTGAGTCCTCTGTGAAGTGGGGCGATGCAGCCGAGCGGACTGTAGGGGCGGGCGGACCACGCACAAGCCATGCATAGGTCAGGTACAGGTCATGCACAGGTATGCATGTGCCAAAGATCCGCGGCGGGAGCGGGGCGTTGGCCCGGGATCGCCGTCGACTCGGGACTCTTTGCTGTGACTTGAGGGAATCTTGTGGTGATCGAGATCAGGGGTTTCCCGGGGCTGGGGGTGGTGTCGGTTAGGGTGCGATCCGCCCCGGGCGCCGGGGGCCGGACACCGTTCGCCGGTGTGCCGGGGATGGGCGCCGTCTCAGGGGCTTTCTTCGCTGTTCTCAACTGTCCGCGGATCACGCGCGTTCACACGTGCCGTGATCCGCGCGTGTCATGAATCGGGGTGGGGATGTCCAGCCATCGGATGTCCAAGAAGGGCCGTTACCTCGCCTGGGCGACGGCGGGTGCCGCCGTGGTCGCGGGCGCCGGGATAGCGGCGCAGACGTCGATGGCGGCGACCACGTGGCCCGCCCAGCGGACCTACACGGGCCGCGCCTTCGACACCTGCGCCGCGCCCTCGCTGAACGCGATGAAGGCCTGGCACACCGGCATGTACGGGGCGGCCGCCGTGTACATCGGCGGCAAGAACCGCGGCTGCGCCCAGCCCAATCTCACCTCGTCCTGGGTCAAGTCGGTCAGCACGCTGGGCTGGAAGCTCATCCCGCTGTACGTCGGCGCCCAGCCCTCCTGCCAGACGGGCTCCAACCCGGAGAAGCTCACCTCCTCCAACGCCGCCTCGCTCGGCGCCACCGACGCCGCGGACGCGGTGGCCAAGGCGTCCGCGCTGGGGATGAAGGCGGGCAGCCCGATCTACCTGGACATGGAGTCGTACGACATCACCAACAAGTCGTGCAACACCGCCACGCTGACGTACATCCGGGCCTTCGACAAGACGCTCAACGCCAAGACGTACCGCGCGGGCTTCTACGGCTTCCGCAGCTCCAGTGCGAAGGCCATCGCCGACGCCACCGACCGTACGAACCTGCCGGGCAACCTCTGGTACGCGCTGTGGGACAAGCAGAACACCACCACCGCCGACTGGCCGTTCGGCGCCGACCGGTGGACCAACCACAGCCGCGCCCACCAGTACATGGTCAACAGCAAGGAAACGTACGGCGGTTACACCATCACCGTGGACCGGGACGCGTGGGACGCGCCGGTCGCCATCACCGGCTGAGCCTGCCGACGAGGGCGAAGGAGTGGGGCATGAGGATCCCGCGACGGCCGTGCGGGCCGGGGTCGCGGCCGTTCCCGTCGTCGGTCTGGTCCCCGCGGCCTGGCTCGCGCAGCTCGCGCTGACACTCGACACCACGCACGGCGGCGAGTTCGCGGCCGACGTGCTGCTGATCCTGCTGTCGATGGTGGCGGCCTCGGTCCACGCCTGGAAGGTCTGGCCCCGCCGGCCGGCCCGTCCGTAGCGGGGCCACGACAGGCGACGGACGGCAACAGGCGGTAGGCAGCGGCAGCAGGCACGACAGAGAGCACGAGACAACCAGTGGTCAAGCGGGTCAGGCAGGGACCGCCGGCGCGGCGCGCGAAGGCGGTGCGCGACGCCACGCCGCGCTCACGGCTCACCACGGCCGCCCGGTCCGCGCGGCTGTGGCTGCGGGAACTGGGCGGGCGCACCCTCGCCCTGCTGGCGGGCGCCGTGATCGTGGTGGCCGCCGTCGCCGTCACCGGGTACTTCCTCTCCCGTACCGAGACCGCGCGGCACCTCCCGGACACCAGGGCCCGGTCCTACAAGGACGTCGACGCCTGTCTGCTCACCGGCAAGGACGGGATCACCGCCGGGACCACGGCGGCCCAGGTCTGGGAGGGCATGCAGGACGCGTCCCTCACCACACGCGCGCGCGTCAGCTACGTAACGGTGACCGGAGAACAGTCCGCGGCCCATGCGCGGCCCTACCTCAACAGCCTGCTCCAGCGCTCCTGCGACGTGGTGCTCGCGGCCGGACGCCCCCAGGTCGAGGCCGCCGAGCAGGCCGCACCGCAGCACCGGACGGTGGACTTCGTCCTCGTCGGCGACAGCGGGAGCGGCTCCGAGGACCCCGGAAACGGCACCAAGGGGACCGGGAGCGCCACGAACGCCGGGAGCGGCAAGGACCCCGGCAACATCACTTTCGCGCCCCTCGGCGACGGACTGCGCGCCGAGGTCGCGGACGCGGTCGAGCGACAGGTCGGCACACGCGGTTGACGGCGTGACGCGGCCCGGGGCGGGTGGCACGTACCGCACGGGTGCGCGGTGGTACCCGAACTCTCCGCGAATCGTTGGTCGAATGGCTGGCCGAGAGCCGGGCCACTGCCTAACATCGATCACCGCAAGACTTTGTGCACCGCCGCACAATCTCCTCGGGAGGTTTCCTTGCACCGCCGCCGTCGCACCGCCGTCGTCCTCGCCGCAGCGATCGTCGCCGCGGCTCCCCTGCTCACCGCGTGCGGCAGCGAGGCGCATCCGGGCGCCGCGGCCGTCGTCGGCGGCCAGCGGATCACCGTCGCCCAGCTCGAGGGCCGGGTGAACGAGGTGCGGTCGGCCCAGCGGGCCGACACCAAGGACGAGGCCCAGTACGAGCAGGCCATCGCCAAGTCCGGCAGCCTCACCCGCGACACCCTGCACAGCATGGTCCTCGACCGCGTCCTCGACCGGGCGGCGAAGGACGCGCGTGTCAGCGTCACCCGCAGGGACGTCCAGCAGCTGCGGTCGTCCCTGGAACAGCAGGCGGGCGGCGCGCACGGACTGGAGACGGTCTGGCTCCAGCAGTACGGCGTGCCGCCGACGCGCCTCGACGAGAACCTGCGTACCGAGATCGAGGCCCAGAAGGTGGCGGCCTCGCTCGGCGCCGACATGAACACCGCCGACGGCAAGGCCACGTTCTGGAAGGCCATGTCCCAGGCCTCCAAGGAACTGCACATCGACCTGAACCCGCGCTACGGCGCCTGGGACGTGCAGAAGAGCGGCCGCGTCGACGCGAAGACGCCGTGGCTGCGGGACGTCACGCCGGCGGGAACCCCGCAGTCGGCGTGAGGACGGGCAGCCGGTAGACGGAGGGACCCGGCGGGCGGGGGCGGGACCCGGCGGGAGGAGTGCGCCCCGGCGGACGCCGAAGACGGCCGAGAACGGCCGTCGGCGGCGCCGGGTCACGGCGCGCGAGCGGCGGGCGTGAAGGCGGTTCGGCAACCGGTTCCGTCGATCCTGTGGACAACTCCGGGGGTGTCGGCGGCGTGAGTTACGTTCGAGGGGTGAACGCAATCAGCTCCGACGCAGCCGCCCAGGCCGGCCCCGCCGCCTCCGGCCGTATCGTCCTGCTCACCACCAGCCACCGCGTCGCACCCGGACTGCTGTCCTGGCCCGCCTGGCAGGCGCTGCGCGGCGCCGACCAGGTGCTGTGCGCGGACGGCGCGCATCCGCAGCTGCCCTATCTGCGGGAGGCCGGCGTCACCGTGGACGAGACCTCGCCCGACGCGCAGGAGCTGGTGGACGCCTGTGCCGGCGGGCGCACGGTGGTGGTCGTGGCCACCGGCGAGGGCGAGCCCCGCCTCACCGACGGCCTGGCCAGGCTGGCCGGCTCCGGCCGGGTCCAGATGCCCGAGCTGGAGCTGCTCCCCGCCTCGTACGACCTGCCGGGCGCCCGCCTCCTCGACCTCGTCCAGGTCATGGACCGCATCCGCGTCGAGTGCCCCTGGTCGTCCCGGCAGACCCACGAGGGCCTCGCGAAGTACGGGATCGAAGAGGCGTACGAACTGGTCGAGGCGATCGAGGAGGGGGACCGGGACGAGCTCAGGGAGGAGCTCGGCGACGTCCTGCTCCAGGTGGTCTTCCACTCCCGGATCGCGGAGGAGGGCCGCCCGGAGGACGGTGCCGAGCCCTTCTCGATCGACGACGTGGCGGGCGGCATCGTCGCCAAGCTGATCCACCGCCACCCGCACGTGTTCGGCGACGAGACGGCCACGACCCCCGAAGAGGTCAAGGAGCACTGGCTGCGCACGAAGGCCGAGGAGAAGCGCCGGACGTCCGTGACGGAGGGGATACCGCTGGGCCAGCCGGGCCTGGCGCTCGCGGCCAAGCTCGCCTCACGGGCGCGCACGGCGGGACTCGAGGTCGAGCTGCCGCGTGGTGAGGGCGTCGGGTACGAGCTGCTGGCCGTGGCCGCGCGGGCCGAGGCCGAGGGCGTGGACCCGGAGGCGGCACTGCGCGCGGCGGCGCGGGCGTACCGGGACGCGATCCGTGCGCGGGAGGGTTCGCCGGCCCTCGACGGCTGAGGCCGGGGCGGCGTCCCCCGTTCCGGGGTCACACGTCCGGCGCGCGGGCCGACGGGTTGTGCCAGTTCGGCCGGGGCCGGTCGAGCAGCCACTCCGCCGCGCCCAGCGGCCGGCCGCGCGCCTCCGCGGTGGGCGGCAGGAGGTCGCGGAAGAGCCGGTCGGGCGGAGTGCCGAGCGTCGGAAGGGCCTCGCCGACCTCCTCGACGAGCTGGGGCGGACCGGTCAGATAGACGTCGTGCCGGGCCCAGCCGGCCCGGTTGCCCAGCGCGGTCAGCAGCCGCTCGGTCGCCTGCGTCCTGGGGCGGCCGGGCGCCGGGGTGATGAAGGTGACGCCCAGCCGGGGCAGCCGGGCCTGCAGGTGTTCCACGGCCGACCGGTCGTAGAGGTACGAGGTGTCACGGGCGACGAGGAACAGCCGGGCCTCGTGCGTGGCGTCGAGCCGCTGGAGCAGTGCCTTGACCGGCGCCCACCCGGTGCCCGCCGCGATGAAGGTCAGCGGCCGTTCCACCGGCGTGCGCAGGATCAGCCCGCCGCCGGGCGAGCCGAGCCGCAGGACGTCGCCCTCCCGGGTCTGCCGTACCAGGGCGGTGGAGAGCACCCCGTTCTCCACCCGGCTGACGTGCAGATCGAGGGTGAGGTCGGCGCGGGGCGCGTTGCCGATGGAGTACGGCCGCCAGACGCCCGGCAGATGGGGGACGCCGACGCTGACGTACTGGCCGGGGAAGTAGCGGAGCCGCTGGTGCGGTCGCAGGGTCAGGACGACGAGGTCGTCGCCGTGCCGCGTCCGGGACACGACCTCGGCGTCCCACCAGGGCGGTTCGCCCGCGTGCTGCGCCTCCCAGGCGCCCTGGAGCATGACGTTCGTGATCGCCCCGTAGGCCTCGCCCCAGGCCTTCTCCGCCTCCGCGTTCCACGCCGACCCCGCGACGACGGCGAACGCGGCGACGAGACTCGCCCCCACGGCCGCGTAGTGCTCCGGCTCCGCCAGGTACTTCCGGTGATCGCGCCCCAGTTCCCGTAAGTACCCCGGCAGCGCCGGGTCCTCCAGCCGTTCCAGCACATGGGTGAGCGCCGCGAACAACCGGTCCCGCTGCCGCTCCATGTCCTCCGGGTGGTCCAGCGGGAAGAGCCCGCGCAGGTCCGGGTTGTGCCGGAAGAGATGCGAGTAGAAGTACTTGACCGCGAACTCGGCCCGTCTCTCGACGACCGCGAAGCTGGATCTGAGTATTTCGGGGTCCACGGCGCGAATGTAGAGAGTCGTCGAGCCGCGGAGTCAAACGGCAGGTGATTTACGGACAGTCCGGGGTGAAGTCCGCGCGGCGGCTGCGCCGGGGCGCATTCGGGGCCCGCGCGCCCTGCGGACGCCGGTGCTCCGCCCGCCGGATACCGTCGGGGAGTGACCGACCAGCCCCCGCCGCTCAGCCCCGCACCCGAACTCTTCACCTGGGAGTTCGCCACCGATCCCTACCCGGCGTACGCCTGGCTGCGGGAGCACGCGCCCGTGCACCGGACGCGGCTGCCCAGCGGGGTGGAGGCCTGGCTGGTCACCCGGTACGCGGACGCGAAGCAGGCGCTCGCGGACGGACGGCTCAGCAAGAACCCGGCCCACCACGACGAACCCGCGCACGCGAAAGGCAAGACGGGCATCCCGGGCGAGCGCAAGGCCGAGCTGATGACCCATCTGCTCAACATCGACCCGCCGGACCACACCCGGCTGCGGCGGCTCGTCAGCAAGGCGTTCACCCCGCGCCGGGTCGCCGAGTTCGCACCGCGCGTGCAGGAGCTCACCGACCACCTCATCGACCGGTTCCAGGAGAGGGGCTCCGCCGACCTGATCCACGAGTTCGCTTTCCCGCTCCCCATCTACGCCATCTGCGACCTGCTGGGCGTGCCCCGCGAGGACCAGGACGACTTCCGGGACTGGGCGGGGATGATGATCCGGCACGGCGGCGGCCCGAGGGGCGGGGTCGGGCGGTCCGTCAAGAAGATGCGCGGGTATCTGGGCGAGCTCATCCACAAGAAGCGTGAGGCCCTCCCCGACGTGCCCGCGCCCGGCGAGGACCTCATCTCCGGTCTCATCCGCGCCTCCGACCACGGCGAGCACCTCACCGAGAACGAGGCCGCCGCCATGGCCTTCATCCTGCTCTTCGCCGGGTTCGAGACGACGGTGAACCTGATCGGCAACGGCACGTACGCGCTCCTCACCCACCCCGGGCAGCGGGAGCGGCTGCAGACCTCGCTCGCCGCCGGGGAGAGGGGCCTGCTGGAGACGGGTGTCGAGGAACTCCTGCGCTACGACGGCCCGGTGGAGCTGGCCACGTGGCGGTTCGCCACCGAGGCGGTCCGCATCGGCGGACAGGACATCGCGCCCGGCGACCCCGTGCTCGTCGTCCTCGCGGCCGCGGACCGTGACCCCGCCCGGTTCGGCCGGCCCGACACGCTCGACCTCTCCCGCCGTGACAACCAACACCTCGGCTACGGCCACGGCATCCACTACTGCCTCGGCGCGCCGCTCGCCCGGCTGGAGGGACAGACCGCGCTGGCCACCCTCCTCACCCGGCTGCCCGACCTCCAACTCGCGGTCGATTCGGCTGATTTGCGATGGCGTGGCGGACTCATTATGCGCGGATTGCGCACGCTTCCGGTGGAGTTCACACCTGGTCGGTAGTCATGCGGCAGTCGTACGGTGTGCGCGAGGTGGCTGTCGCGGCGCCCCGTAGTGGTGGCCGCAGAGTATGAAGGTCCGGTCGCCAAAAGGTGATGCTCCCTCAACTCTGTGATCTTCACGTGATCTGCGCTGCACCTACTTGTGACAAGTGATCGGGTGCGGATACGTTCACCCATCAACGCGGCTCATCGGCCGCGTAGTCACCTGCTGTCACGTGAAAGGCTCTCGCATGCTCTCCGGGAACGGCCGCCATCGTCGCCCCCGTCAGGCCCCGGCCCTCATCGTCGCGGCAGGAGTGACCGGATCGGCCATCGCCATCCCGCTGCTCGGTGCCGCCAGCGCGAACGCGGCCGACGGCACCACGTGGGACCGGGTCGCCGAGTGCGAGAGCGGCGGGCAGTGGAGCGCCGACGACGGCAACGGGTACTACGGCGGACTGCAGTTGACCCAGGAGAACTGGCAGCGGTACGGCGGCCGCATGTACGCCCCGAGCGCCGACGAGGCCAGCCGGTCGCAGCAGATAGCCATCGCCGAGAAGGTCCTGGCCGACCAGGGTCTCGCCGCCTGGCCGACCTGCGGCCCGCTCTCCGGGCTCAGCAAGAACTCGGGCGAGGTCTCGGTCGACACCGGCGTGGCCGACGACTCGTCCAGTTCATCCGATTCATCCACTTCGTCCGATGGATCCGGCTCCCTGGGGGATTCGCTGGGGATCGGCGCCTCCTCGTCCGACTCCTCCCGTTCCGACTCTTCCTCCACCGATTCGTCCTCGACCGATTCGTCATCGGACGGGACCGGGAACAGCACGAAATCGGACACGCCCTCGGACGAGGAGTCCGGCAGCGCCCGGGAGACGGACAGTGCGGGCGCGAGGTCGGCGAAGGGTGGCGAATCGGGCAACTCGGGCCAGGACGGGGACGCTTCGACGGCCTCCGAGGGGTCGACGACCGGTGCCGGGCGCCACCGCGGTGGCAGTGCCGCCGAGAACTCCACCGACGCCACGGCGGACGACCGCGGCGACGACTCCTCCGGCCGGCACGCCTCGCGCGACTCCGGCGCCGCCCGCGGCGTCGTCGACGGCTCGTACGTCGTCCGCACCGGAGACAGCCTCTCGACCATCGCCGACACCCTTGACCTCGAAGGCGGATGGACCGGGCTCTACGCCGCGAACGCGAAGACGGTCGGCGTCGACCCGGACCTCATTCTCCCCGGTCAGAGCCTTGCAGTTGATGCCGAATCGGGCGAAAAGTAGCGGGAGTTCACGTCACGGTTCGCTGGGTAATGTCCGGTTTGGCGCAAGTGAGAGATGGATCTCAAAGGCCCTGATCGTCTTTGAAATTCGGTCGATCGACTGCTTACGGTCATCACCGCTCGCCACAGCGGGCCCCGACGGTCGCAACGCCGAATCCTGCCAGCGGCCGTACGGGAACAGTCGACGCGTCAAGCGCCGTAGGCAGGAGCGGGGGACCCAAGGTAAGCGCCGCGCCCGGTAGTTGACCGGGAGCGGCTTGGGGTGAAGACGTGCGCCGAGAGCGCACGGCCGGGCACTCACCCGCCCGAACCCGACAGCTCACCTCGCAGGCGTCGGTGAGGGGATCACTCGATGCTGTTTTCCAGCAAGGGCAAGCACCGCCGTCCGTCCAAGGCCACTCGTGTCGCCACGCTCGCCGGTGTCACCGGCGTCGCCATCGCCGCTCCGCTGATGGCGGCAGGCAACGCCTCCGCCGCCACCGCTTCCGAGTGGGACTCCGTCGCCCAGTGCGAGTCCGGCGGCAACTGGTCGATCAACACCGGCAACGGTTACTACGGCGGCCTGCAGTTCTCGGCCTCCACCTGGGCCGCGTACGGCGGCACCGCCTACGCCTCCACCGCCGACAAGGCCTCGAAGTCCCAGCAGATCACCATCGGCGAGAAGGTCCTCGCCGCGCAGGGCAAGGGCGCCTGGCCGACCTGCGGCACGGGCCTGTCCGGCGCCGCGTACACCGGTGGCACGACCGCCCCCGCCAAGCCGTCCACCTCCGGCGGCACCCAGAGCAGCGAGACCCGGTCGACGGACACCGCGGCCTCCCGTTCCTCCGAGCGCCCGGCGGCCCAGAAGAAGACCGTCTCCACCCCGACCGGCAAGAAGGTCAAGAAGGGCGACGGCGAGTACAAGGTCGTCAAGGGCGACACCCTCAGCTCGATCGCCGAGAAGAAGAAGGTCAAGGGCGGCTGGCAGCAGCTGTTCAAGCTGAACAAGGACATCGTCGACGACGCGGACTTCATCTACCCGGGTCAGCAGCTCCACCTCAGCTGAGACGACGGTCCCCCGGACGAGGGGCCTCTCGGATGACAGGCCCCTCGGCTGGCAGGCCTCCCGTAGGAAGGGTCTCCACGCCGGAGACCCGATAAGGGTCCACCCCCGTCCCCACGGGCTCCCCGCTCCGGTGCGTCTTCCCCCGTACGCACCGGAGCGGGGCTTTTTGTTTCGAAGGGGAACAATATTTACCCTCAGTTCTGCTCAAGGGGTGGTCGAGCGGCTGGCCGATCGCTCCGGGCCGGTTAGGCTCATCCCGCGGAGCCGAACGCGGCACCGTGCAGTGCGGGCCCCGCGGGCCCGCGTACCCGCGTCACATCCCAGAAGGAGATGCTCGTGCCGTCCATCGACGTCGTCGTAGCCCGGGAAATCCTGGACTCCCGAGGCAACCCCACGGTCGAGGTCGAGGTCGGCCTCGACGACGGCAGCACGGGTCGTGCCGCCGTCCCGTCCGGCGCCTCCACGGGTGCCTTCGAGGCCATCGAGCTCCGTGACGGTGACCCCAACCGTTACCAGGGCAAGGGTGTCGAGAAGGCCGTCCTCGCCGTCATCGAGCAGATCGGCCCGGAGCTCGTCGGCTACGACGCCACCGAGCAGCGTCTGATCGACCAGGCCATGTTCGACCTGGACGCCACCGACAACAAGGGCTCGCTGGGCGCCAACGCCATCCTCGGTGTGTCGCTGGCCGTCGCGCACGCCGCCTCCGAGGCGTCCGACCTCCCGCTCTTCCGCTACCTGGGCGGCCCGAACGCGCACCTGCTGCCTGTTCCGATGATGAACATCCTGAACGGCGGCTCGCACGCCGACTCGAACGTGGACATCCAGGAGTTCATGATCGCCCCCATCGGCGCGGAGTCCTTCTCCGAGGCGCTGCGCTGGGGCGCCGAGGTCTACCACACCCTCAAGTCCGTCCTGAAGTCCAAGGGCCTGTCCACCGGCCTCGGCGACGAGGGCGGCTTCGCCCCGAACCTGGAGTCGAACCGCGCCGCGCTCGACCTCATCCTCGAGGCCATCAAGCAGGCCGGTTACGTCCCCGGTGAGCAGATCGCGCTCGCGCTCGACGTCGCCGCGTCCGAGTTCTACAAGGACGGCAAGTACGAGTTCGAGGGCAAGTCCCGCTCGGCCGCCGAGATGACGGAGTACTACGAGGAGCTCGTGGCGGCGTACCCGCTCGTCTCCATCGAGGACCCGCTGTACGAGGACGACTGGGCCGGCTGGAACGTCATCACCCAGAAGCTGGGCGACAAGGTCCAGATCGTCGGCGACGACCTCTTCGTCACCAACCCCGAGCGCCTCGCCCGCGGCATCGAGGAGGGCTCCGCGAACGCCCTGCTCGTCAAGGTGAACCAGATCGGCTCGCTGACCGAGACCCTGGACGCCGTCGAGATGGCCCAGCGCAACGGCTTCAAGTGCATGATGTCCCACCGCTCCGGCGAGACCGAGGACGTCACCATCGCCGACCTGGCCGTCGCGGTGAACTGCGGCCAGATCAAGACCGGCGCCCCGGCCCGCTCGGACCGCGTCGCCAAGTACAACCAGCTGCTGCGCATCGAGGAGATCCTCGACGACGCCGCGGTGTACGCGGGCCGCTCGGCCTTCCCGCGCTTCAAGGGCTGACCCCGGCAGGGTTAAGGCTTAGCCAGTCGCACGTACGTCCCCGTACCCGGTCCCGTACCGTGTGCGGGGACGTACGCACGTGTGAAGGGGAGGCGGGGACATGGCCGTGAAGGACCGGGACCGGTTCTCCACCGCGACCCGGCTGCGGCTGCTCGGCGAGCAGACGGCGGCCCGGGTCTACCGCTCCCAGACCAAGCGTCAGGCCCGGCGCTCGCGGCTGACGGGCCGGGCCGCGCTGCTCGCGCTCGTCGTCTGCTCCCTGGTCGTGGCCCTCGCGTACCCCATAAGGCAGTACGTGTCCCAGCGCGCCGAGATCGCCGATCTGCAGCGGCAGCAGGAGCAGGCCCGCGCCCGGGTCGAACAGCTCCGCGACCTGAAGGCGCGCTGGCAGGACGACGCGTACGCGGAGCAGCGGATCCGGGAACGGCTGCACTATGTGATGCCGGGTGAGACCGGCTACGTCGTGATCGACCCGGACGCGGTGAAGCAGTCGCGGACGAACCGCGGGGCGGACGCCCGCCCCTGGTACGCCAACGTCTGGGACGGCGTCGACAAGTCCGACCGCTCCGACCGGTGAGCTGACACGGACCGGTGAAACGACAGAGAAAGTGACTTGAGCACAGGCATGGAAACGCCCCCGCCGCCCACCCCGCGGACCGAGCCCACCGACGCGGACGTCGAGGCCTTCAAGCAGCAGCTCGGCCGGCCGCCGCGCGGACTGCGCGCGATCGCGCACCGCTGCCCCTGCGGCGAGCCGGACGTGGTGGAGACGGCGCCCCGGCTTCCCGACGGGACGCCGTTCCCGACGACGTACTACCTGACGTGTCCGCGCGCGGCCTCCGCGATCGGCACGCTGGAGGCCAACGGCGTCATGAAGGAGATGACGGACCGTCTCGCCACCGACCCCGAGCTGGCCGCCGCGTACCGGGCCGCCCACGAGGACTACATCGCGCGCCGCGACGCCATCGAGGTGCTCGCCGGGTTCCCGAGCGCGGGGGGCATGCCGGACCGGGTGAAGTGCCTGCACGTCCTGGTGGCGCACTCCCTGGCCGCGGGCCCCGGTGTGAACCCGCTGGGGGACGAGGCGATCGCGATGCTGCCGGAGTGGTGGCGCAAGGGTCCGTGCGTGGACCATTCCGTGGCCGACGGGGCCTGCGCGGAGGGGTGAGCTTCCGACCCCACGGGGGCTGCCGCCCCCGGACCCCCGCATCGGCCTGAACGGCCTCGTCCTCATACGCCGGACGGGCTGGACATGCGGGCCCGCGCTGGAGACATCGGTCCGGAGACATCGGTCCACGTCGGGTGGTTCCGGTGCGGGCCGGGGGTGCGAGGTCTCGCTGAACGGCCGGCGGCCGGGGGCATGCATGTCAGCCCGTCCGGCGTTCGAGGACGAGCCCTTCGGGCGATGCGGGGGTCCAGGGGGCGCAGCCCCTTGGCGGGGTATGGGGCGGAGCCCCAGGTACGGGATGACGGTGTCCCCCTGCTCGAGCGAAGCCGAGAGCTCGGGGGAGGGCAGGGACGGCGGAGCCAAATAGGCTGGGACGGCTGCACGCCGGAATCGGAAACCACCACAGGAGACCACAGCTCATGACCAGGGTCGCCGCCATCGACTGCGGTACGAACTCCATCCGTCTCCTCGTCGCCGACGCGAACCCGGCGACGGGCGAACTCGTCGACCTGGACCGCCGTATGACGATCGTCCGGCTGGGCCAGGGAGTGGACCGCACCGGCCGCCTCGCCCCCGAGGCCCTCGACCGCACCTTCGCGGCCTGCCACGAGTACGCGGCGGTCATCAAGGAGCACGGCGCGGAGCGCCTCCGCTTCGTCGCGACCTCCGCCTCCCGCGACGCCGAGAACAGGGACGAGTTCGTACGCGGTGTCCTCGACATCCTGGGCGTCGAGCCCGAGGTGATCACGGGCGACCAGGAGGCCGAGTTCTCCTTCACGGGAGCGACCAGGGAACTCGCGGGCCGGGACGACCTCGCCAAGCCGTACCTGGTCGTGGACATCGGCGGCGGCTCCACCGAGTTCGTCGTCGGCGACGACCACGTACGTGGCGCCCGCTCCGTGGACATCGGTTGTGTACGGATGACCGAGCGCCACCTGGTGCACGCCGGCGTGGTGAGCGACCCGCCGGCGCCCGCGGAGATCGACGCGATCCGCGCCGACATCGAAGCCGCGCTGGACCTCGTGGCCGGGACGGTCCCGCTGGGCGAGGCCCGCACCCTGGTCGGCCTCGCCGGTTCGGTCACCACGGTCGCGGCCATCGCGCTTGACCTCCCCGCGTACGACTCGGCCGCCATCCACCACTCCCGCATCCCGCGGGAGAAGGTCCGCGAGATCACCGAGCGGCTCCTGCGCTCCACCCACGCCGAACGGGCCGCGATCCCCTCGATGCACCCCGGGCGGGTCGACGTCATCGCCGCGGGCGCCCTCGTCCTGCTCGCGATCATGGAGCGGATCGGCGCGGAGGAGGTCGTCGTCAGCGAGCACGACATCCTCGACGGGATCGCGTGGTCCGTCGCCTGAGCCCTGGCCACGGGGGCTGGGGAGCGCTTGCTACCCGCTGGTAGCCTCTCCTGAGCAGGTCGGATAACGTATGAGCGCGCGCAAGGGGCCATCCGGGCCCTCTCTGCGACACGCCGTCGGAAAACTTCGTGAAGTTCTTCACAAGGAATTCGGCCCTGTTGGGCGACGACTGGGCCACTCGGGTGCCGCAGGGGTGCTCGCCGGTCTCGGGGCGATGCTCACCGGAGCATTCCGGGAGTGTTTCCGGCGGGTGAAGTCGAAGAGTGGTTCGGTGCACTCGAACGCTCGGAGTAGCAGCTCACGGGCTCTTGACAACGGTCCGCCCCGAACACTGGTTCCCTCGCGGCGACATGACCTGGGTCACGTGAGCCGCGCAGTGTAGCAGAGGGCCCACCCAAGCTTGTGAAGGGGCGCACGAGCGACCCCCGAGGGGCGGGTGGATACTCGATGGCATGAGCACCACGGAGCGTCCCAGGATCCTCGTAGTAGGCGGTGGGTACGTAGGCCTGTACGCAGCTCGGCGCATTCTCAAGAAGATGCGCTACGGAGAGGCGACCGTCACGGTCGTCGACCCCCGGTCGTACATGACCTACCAGCCCTTCCTCCCCGAAGCCGCCGCCGGCAGCATCTCGCCGCGGCACGTCGTCGTCCCACTGCGACGCGTGCTGCCCAAGGCGGAGGTTCTGACCGGTCGGGTCACCACCATCGACCAGGACCGCAAGGTGGCCACGATCGCCCCCCTCGTGGGTGAGGCGTACGAGCTGCCTTTCGACTACCTCGTCATCGCGATGGGCGCGGTCTCCCGCACCTTCCCGATTCCCGGCCTTGCCGAACAGGGCATCGGCATGAAGGGCATCGAGGAGGCCATCGGCCTGCGCAACCACGTTCTCGAGCAGTTGGACAAGGCCGACTCGACCACGGACGAGGAGGTCCGCCGCAAGGCGCTGACCTTCGTCTTCGTCGGCGGTGGCTTCGCGGGTGCGGAGACCATCGGCGAGGTCGAGGACATGGCCCGCGACGCGTCGAAGTACTACGGCAACGTGTCCCGTGAGGACATGCGCTTCATCCTCGTCGACGCGGCGGACAAGATCCTTCCCGAGGTCGGCCCCAAGCTCGGCCAGTACGGCAAGGAGCACCTGGAGTCGCGCGGGGTCGAGATCTACCTCTCCACCTCCATGGACTCCTGCGTCGACGGCCACGTCGTGCTGAAGAACGGCCTCGAGGTCGACTCCGACACGATCGTGTGGACGGCGGGCGTCAAGCCCAACCCGGTCCTCTCCCGGTTCGGTCTGCCGCTCGGCCCGCGTGGCCACGTGGACACCCAGACCACGCTGCAGGTGCAGGGCACGGACTACATCTGGGCCGCGGGCGACAACGCCCAGGTGCCGGACCTCGCCGCCCGCAAGGCCGGCGTGGAGAACGCCTGGTGCCCGCCGAACGCGCAGCACGCGCTCCGGCAGGCCAAGCTCCTCGGCGACAACGTGATCTCCGGTATGCGGGGCTTCCCGCAGAAGGACTACAGCCACTCCAACAAGGGTGCTGTCGCGGGTCTCGGCCTCCACAAGGGCGTCGCGATGATCGTCATGGGCAAGACGAAGATCAAGCTCAAGGGTCGTCTGGCGTGGTACATGCACCGTGGCTACCACGGTCTCGCCATGCCGACGTGGAACCGGAAGATCCGTGTCTTCGCGGACTGGACGCTCGCGATGTTCCTGAAGCGTGAGGTCGTCTCGCTCGGGGCCATGGAGACTCCGCGTGAGGAGTTCTACGAGGCCGCGAAGCCGGCGCCGGCTGCCGCGGCTGCGGCTCCGGCCGCCAAGACCGAGGAGCGGGCCAAGGCCTCCTGACCCGTCGTCGGTCATTCTGTCTCAAACTGTTCAGCCCGAAGGGGCCTTCCGCCATCCGTGGTGCGGGGGGCCCCTTCGGCGTGCGCCGTAGGGGCCGGGGCTGGAGGTGCGGGGCTGTGTGGTGAGGTCGGGGTCCGGCTCGTTCCTGGGGGCTGCCGCCCCCAGACCCCCGCTTCGGCCTGGACGGCCTCGTCCTCAATCGCCGGACGGGCTGGAGATGCGAGCCCGCGCTGGAGATGCGGGACCACGCTGGGGATGCGGGACCACGCTGGGGATGCGGGCCAGCTGGAGATGCGAGCCCTCGCTGGAGATGCGAGCCCGCGCTGATGGGTCGCCCTCGGAGGCTGGCGCCCAGGTCATGTATTTCAGCCCGTCCGGCATTTGAGGACGAGCCCTTCGGGCGATGCGGGGGTCCAGGGGGCGCAGCCCCTTGGCGGAGCACCCGGGTGCGGACGGGGTCGGGAAGGGGCCGCGGGGGCGGAACGCGTGGCGGCTACAGCTATTTTGCTCAGCTGTAACGCGGAAGGGGGACTGCGCACGAGGCCGGTTGGTGTTTACGTGGTGTTGGAGCGTTCGGGAGTGTTGTCTCGGAGGTGTACGCCATGCAGGACGCCGCGCCGCGGCTGAAGAGCCTTGTCGAGCAGTTGCTGGGGTCCCCGTTGCCGGTGCGTATTCGCGCCTGGGACGGTTCGGAGGCGGGCCCGCCCGGCGCCCCCGCTCTCGTGGTGCGCAATCGGCGCGCCCTGCGCCGGCTGCTGTGGAAACCGGGCGAGGTGGGGCTCGCGCGCGCCTGGGTCTCCGGCGACCTCGCCGTGGAGGGAGACCTCTACACCGCCCTGGGCCTGGTGTCGGGGCTGATCTGGGACCGGGGCGAGGACGCACGGAGCCTCGCGGAGTCCCTGCGCGACCCCGACGTCCGCGCCGCCGTCCGGGGACTGGTCAGGATGGCCGGGTCCCCGCTGCCGCCCGCCCCGCCCCGCGAGGAGGTACGCAGACGCCGTCACCTGCACACCAAACGCAGCGACCGGCGCGCGATCAGCCACCACTACGACGTGGGCAACGACTTCTACGAGATCGTCCTCGGCCCGTCCATGGTCTACTCGTGCGCCTACTGGGAGGACGACGGCACCCTGGAGAGCGCGCAGCGCGACAAGCTCGAACTCATCGCCCGCAAGCTCGCCCTGAGGCCGGGTCAGCGGCTCCTCGACGTCGGCTGCGGCTGGGGTTCGATGGCCATCCACGCCGCCCGCGAGCACGGTGTGAGTGTCGTCGGGGTGACGCTCTCCCAGGAGCAGGCCGCGTTCGCCCGTAAGCGGGTCGCGGACGAGGGCCTGACCGACCGGGTGGAGATCCGGGTCCAGGACTACCGGGACGTCGCCGACGGACCGTACGACGCGATCTCCTCCATCGGCATGGCCGAACACGTGGGCGCCGAGCGCTACTTGGAGTACGCGGGGGTGCTGTACCGGCTTCTCGCGCCGGGCGGGCGGCTGCTCAACCACCAGATCGGGCGTCGGCCGCAGCGCGACGAATCGGAGTACGCGGTCGACGAGTTCATCGACGCGTACGTCTTCCCGGACGGCGAACTGGCCCCGGTGGGCACGACGGTGACGCAGTTGGAGCGGGCCGGTTTCGAGGTCCGTGACGTCGAGTCGATCCGCGAGCACTACGCGCTCACCCTGCGCCACTGGGTCGCCAACCTGGAGGCGCAGTGGCCCCGGGCGGTGCAGCTCACCAGCCCCGGCCGGGCCCGCGTCTGGCGCCTCTACATGGCGGCCTCCGCGCTCGCCTTCGAGCGCAACCGCATCGGCGTCAACCAAGTGCTGGCGGTCAGGACACCGGAGCCCTCCGGTGCCTCCGGACTGCCGCTGCGGGCGAGGACCTGGAACCCGGTCGTGCCGTAGACCCGTGACCGGTCCCGGCGCCGGTCCCTCGGCGCCGACGGAGGAAGGGCCCCGTTCCTGCCCGGAACGGGGCCCTTCCGCGTACCGCCGTCGCGGCTACTCGGACTTGATCGCCGTCAGCATGTTCAGCCGGGCCGCCCGCCGGGCCGGCCACAGCGCCGCGAGGACGCCGACCGTGGCCGCGAGCAGCAGGAAGAGGGCCATCCTGGCCCAGGGCAGGACCAGTTCGTACGTCGCCATCCTGCTGCCGACGAGCTCACCGGCCGCCCAGCCGAAGAACACGCCGAGACCGATGCCGAGCACACCGCCGAAGAGCGAGATGACCAGGGACTCCAGGCGGACCATCCGCTTGATGCCCTTGCGGTCGAGGCCGATCGCGCGGAGCATCCCGATCTCCTGCGAGCGCTCGAAGACCGACATGGCGAGGGTGTTGATGACCCCGAGCACGGCGACGATCACCGCCATCGCGAGCAGGCCGTAGAGCATGTTCAGGATCAGGGTGAACATCTGCGCGATGCCGTTGGAGATGTCCTTCTTGTCCTGCACCTGGATGGCCGGGTTGTCGCCGAGGGCCTTCTCCAGCCTGGTCTTGGTGGCGCCGGACGTGCCGCTCGACGTCTTCAGCATGACCTGCATGTCGGAGGTGTCGGTCTGGTGCGGCGCGAGCGCGGTGTTGTCGAGGATGATGCCGTTGATCATCTGGTTGCCCTCGTACACACCGGCGACCGTGAGCCGCTTCTTCGCACCGTCCTCGTAGGAGACCGTGAAGCCGGAACCGGCCTTCCAGTGGTGGGACTCGGCGGTGTCCTTGTCGACGACGACCCGGGTGCCACCGACCTTGAAGGCGCCGTCGTCGACCTTGAGGTCGGTGAGCCGGGCGATGGACGCGCCGTTGACGCCCGTCAGGTACTCGGTCTCGCCGTCGATCCGCGAGGGCGCGTTGCGCAGGGGGCTGGTGGCGGTGACTCCGTCGAGCCCGGACAGCGTCTTCGCGACGTCGGGGGAGAGGGAGTTGCCGTTCGCCATCGAGACGACGTAGTCGGCCTTGATCGCGGAGCTGGCCATCTTGTCGATCGACTTCTGCAGGCTGCCCGCCATCACCGTCATCCCGGTGATGAGCGTGAGGCCGATCATCAGGGCGGAGGCGGTCGCGGCGGTCCGGCGCGGGTTGCGGACCGAGTTCTGGCGGGCCAGCTTGCCCGACACCCCGAAGATCCGCAGGACCGGCGCGGCCGCCGCGATCAGCGGGCGGGACAGCAGCGGGGTGAGGACGAAGACACCGAGGATGAGCAGGACCGCGCCCAGGCCCATGGGGGCCTGCCCGTCCGAGCCGCTCATGGTCGTCGCGTACAGGACCACGGCGACGCCCGCGGCGGCGAACAGGGCGCCGAGCGCGTTCCGTACGACGAGGGACTTGGTGGTCGCCTGCGCGTGCACGCTGCTCATCGCCGCGACCGGCGGGATCTTCGCGGCGCGGCGGCCGGGCAGCCAGGCGGCGAGCATCGTGATGAGGACGCCGACGAGCAGGGCCGTGGCGACCGTGCCGGGCGAGATCACCAGCGGGCCGTCCGGGACGGTGGCGCCGAGGGTGCCCATGAGCGAGCGCATCCCCGCGCCGATGCCGATACCCGCGACCAGGCCCGCCACCGCCGCGACCGCGCCGACGAAGAACGCCTCGACGAGGACGGACCGGGTGACCTGCCTGCGGGAGGCGCCGACGGCGCGCAGCAGGGCCAGTTCCTTGGTGCGCTGGGCGACCAGCATGGTGAAGGTGTTGGCGATGATGAACGTACCGACGAACAGCGCGATGCCGGCGAAGACCAGCAGGCCCGTCTTCATGCCGCTCATCGCCGAGGCGATCTGGGTGGCCTGGTCGTCGGCGAGCTGCTTGCCGGTGGTGGTGGAGGCGACGTCCTCGGGGACGACCTGGTCGAGGGCGTCGCGCAGGGCGGTCTGGCCGGTGCCCGGTGCGGCCTTCACGTCGATCTCGTCGAACTCGCCGACCCGGTGGAAGAGCCGCTGGGCGGTCGCCGTGTCGAAGAGGGCGAGGCTGCCGCCGGCCGCGACGTTGCCGTCGTCGGTGGTGAAGACGCCGGCGACGGTGGGGGTGAGGACCGGACCGTCGACCGAGAGCCGCACGGTGTCGCCGACCTTGTAGCCCGCCCGTGCGGCGGTCCTGGAGTCGATGGCGACCTCGTTCCCGCCCCGGGGCGCGTGACCGCTCGTCAGCGGGTACCGGGGGTCCTTGGTGCCCCAGTAGTTCCCGCCCTGCGACTGGAAGCCGTTGCCGACGAGCTTGCCGTTCTTGCCTGCGACGGCGGTGAAGCCGTTCACGACGCCGATCGCGGAACCGGCGCCGGGGACCTTGGCCGCCTTGTCCAGCAGGGCCTGGGTGAGCTTCGGGTCCTTGCCGATCGTGTCGCCGGAGTCCTTGCGGCCCTCCGGCTGGATGGCGACGTCGACCTGGCCGAAGCCCTTGGCGGAGCTCTTCTGGTACGCGTCCGAGATGGTGTTGGTGAAGACGAGGGTCCCGGACACGAAGGCCACGCCGAGCATCACGGCGAGCACGGTCATCAGGAGCCTGGCCTTGTGCGCGAGCACGTTGCGCAGGGCGGTACGGAACATGGGGTTTCTCAGTCCAGGAGGGTGAGGCTGTTCGGGACGGTGCTTGGGTCCGGGGCGAGGTGACGCCGGGTCAGCTGGTGCGGCCCTTGGCGTCGAACTGCTTCATGCGGTCCAGGACGGAGTCCGCGGTCGGCCCGTACACCTCGTCGACGATGCGGCCGTCGGCGAGGAAGACCACGCGGTCGGCGTAGGCGGCGGCGACCGGGTCGTGGGTGACCATGACGACGGTCTGCCCCAGCTCCCGCACCGAGTTGCGCAGGAAGCCCAGCACCTCCGCGCCCGAACGCGAGTCGAGGTTTCCGGTCGGTTCGTCGCCGAAGATGATGTCGGGGCGGGAGGCCAGCGCCCGCGCGACGGCGACGCGCTGCTGCTGACCACCGGAGAGCTGGGAGGGGCGGTGCCCGAGGCGGTCGGCGAGGCCGATCATCGCGATGACCTTGTCCAGCCACTCCCGGTCCGGCTTGCGGCCGGCGATGTCCATCGGGAGGGTGATGTTCTCCAGGGCCGTCAGCGTCGGCAGCAGGTTGAACGCCTGGAAGATGAAGCCGATCTTGTCCCGGCGCAACTTCGTGAGCTGCTTGTCCTTGAGGGAGCCCAGCTCGGTCTCCCCGATGCGCACGGAGCCGGAGGAGAAGGAGTCGAGGCCCGCCACGCAGTGCATCAGCGTGGACTTGCCCGAGCCCGAGGGGCCCATGATCGCGGTGAACTCGGCCTGGCGGAAGTCGACGGAGACCCGGTCGAGGGCGACCACCTGGGTCTCGCCCTGTCCGTAGACCTTCGACAGTTCCGTGGCGCGGGCGGCCACCGTGGTGGTCCGGTCGGCAAGGGGCGTGGTGGTCACGGGAGGGTGCTCCTGTCGGGACGACGGCGTTTCAAGGGGACGTGTCCCATCGTCGCGGCCGTTCGGCGCCGTGTAGTCAGCCGCTGTTCCGGTTCCCGGGGCAGCCTCCGGTCGGACCGCGAGCGGCGGAGTCATACCTGGGGATGAGGGTGCTCCCTGAGCTCCGTCCGGGTACGGCCGCGCGGGGCGCGTCCGTTCGGACGGTGAAATTCCGTCATTCCGTATACGCGTCCCCGCGGCGCCCGAAAGGCTATTGGCAAGTGCGGATGGCCCGTACCGGGGGCTGATGCACCCTCAGACGTCAATAAAATAAGACAACATCGGTTCGCCCGACCGCTGTTCGAGGAGCGGGCCCCGATAGGCTCGGAATCTCGACGCGGAGCCCATGGCCTGCCCGGATGGTGGAATGCAGACACGGCGAGCTTAAACCTCGCTGCCCCTCGCGGGCGTACCGGTTCAAGTCCGGTTCCGGGCACCTCCGACCTCTCCCGCTCTCTCCCGACCCGTCCTCCCCGGGCGCGCCCGCCGGAGGAGTTCGTCGCGATCCGTTGACAGCGAGCGCGTGCCCCCGGAGACTCACGTGCGGCTCAGGTGAAGGTAATTTCACCAGACGAACGAGTAGGCGAACGACCAGTCGTTGCGGGCGAACAGGCGCTGGAGGCGAACAGGCGCCACGGACGAACAGCGGCCGCAGGGAACGCGAAGGGGCGTACCGGATGCGTACCACCGTCGGGATCATCGGAGCCGGACCGGCCGGACTGCTGCTCGCGCGGCTGCTGCGGAACGCGGGCATCGACTCCGTGGTGCTGGAGAGCCGGGACCGGGCGTACGTGGAGCAGCGGCAGCGCGCCGGGATCCTGGAGCAGGGGACCGTCGACGTCCTGCGGGCCGCCGGGGCCGGCGAGCGGATGGACCGGGAGGGGCTGCGGCACGACGGGATCGAGCTGCGCTTCGAGCGGCAGCGGCACCGGGTCGACTTCCCGGCCCTCACCGGAGGCAGCTCCGTGCTGGTGTACGCCCAGACGGAGGTCTGCAAGGACCTGATCGCGCTCCAGCTCAAGGAGGGGGGTCCGCTGCTCTTCGGGGCCGAGGCGCTGGCCGTCGAAGGAGCGCGGAGCGACCGGCCGCGGGTCCGCTTCCGGCACGAGGGGCACGAGGACGTGCTCGACTGCGACTACGTCGTCGGCTGCGACGGGTTCTGGGGCGTGGCCCGCAAGGCGGTGCCCGCCGAGCTCTCCCGGGTGTACGAGCGGACGTACCCCTTCGGCTGGCTCGGGATACTCGCCGATGTGGCGCCCTCCCACGACGAGCTGGTCTACGCCCGCCACGACCGAGGCTTCGCCCTGCTCAGCATGCGCTCGCCGACCGTCTCCCGGCTCTACTTCCAGGTGCCCGAGGGCACGGAGGCCGGGGCCTGGGCGGACGACGAGATCTGGGACGAGCTGGAGCGGCGCCTCGAGACCGGTGACGACTGGCGACTGGAGCGCGGGCCGGTCACCTCGAAGTCCGTCACCCCCATGCGCAGCTTCGTCCACGAGCCCATGCGGCACGGGCGGCTCTTCCTCGCCGGGGACGCCGCCCACATCGTCCCGCCGACCGGAGCCAAGGGGCTCAACCTCGCCGTCGGCGACGTCGTGACGTTCGCCCGCGCCCTGACGCACCTCGGCGACACCGGTTCGGCCGAGCGCCTGGACGCGTATTCCGAAACCTGTCTGAGCCGTGTCTGGCAGGCCGAGCGCTTCTCGTACGACATGACGACCCTGCTGCACCGTGCCCCCGGAGCGACCCCCTTCGAGGACCGTATCCAGCTCGCCCGGCTGCGCCGGATGGCCACCTCGCGGGCGGCGGAGACGGATCTGGCCGAGGGGTACACCGGGTTTCCGCTGGACTGAGAGAACCGGAGCCGATCCGGCGCCGAAAGGCCTGGCCGGGCGCCGCGACAAGGGCCTGTCACGGCTTGGTACCAGTGCTCGCAGGCCAGGGAACACACGCGTACCTTGGCAGGACGAGGGAAAGATCCTCCCCAAGCAGTAGGGTCGATCCTTTGCCTACCTATTACCCTTGAGGCCAAGGCCGCGCAGGGTGGCCATGGAGGAGTGAAATGAGGAGCAGCAACCCGGTCTTCTCGCGACGGGGGTTCAGCCGCGACAACGGCTACGCGGGATTCAACGCGGCGCCGCAGGCCGGGGGACCCGCTGTCGGCACGCAGGCCAACCCGTACGCCCAGCAGGGCGGCAACCCCTACGCGCAGAACCCCTACGCACAGCAGGGCCAGCAGTACGGCGCCCCGCCGCAGGCCCCGGTCACCACCGGCCGGATGACGATGGACGACGTCGTCATGCGCTCCGCCATGACACTCGGCACCGTCACCGTCGGCGCCGTCCTGGCGTGGGCGCTGCTGCCCGTGTCGTCCACCAGCTACGGCCTCGCCATCGGCTCCGCCCTCGTGGCGTTCGTCCTGGCGATGGTGCAGTCCTTCAAGCGCAAGGCCACGCCCGCGCTGATCCTCGGTTACGCCGCCTTCGAGGGCGTCTTCCTCGGGGTCATCAGCGAGATGTACAACGAGCGGTGGAGCGGCGCCCCCTTCCAGGCGGTGCTGGGCACCATGGCGGTGGCCGGCGCGACGCTGCTCGTCTACAAGGCGGGCTGGATCCGCGTGACCGCGCGGTACGCCCGCATCGGTATGGCCATCGCCATCGCCTTCGTGGTCGTCATGGCGGTCAACCTGCTGCTCGTCGCCTTCGGTGTGGCCGGGGACGGCGGACTGCGCAGCATGGGTCCGCTGGGGGCGATCGTCGGCATCCTGGCGATCCTGATCGGCGCGTTCTTCCTGACCCTCGACTTCAAGCAGATCGAGGACGGCATCGCGTACGGCGCGCCGCGCGAGGAGGCCTGGCTGGCCGCGTTCGGCCTGACCATGACCCTCGTGTGGATCTACGTCGAGATGCTGCGGCTGGTCGCCATCTTCAGCAGCAACGACTAGCGACGCGGACCGCGTCGTCGGCGATGGCCGGCGACAGGCGTCCGAAGGGCCCGCGAACCGACGGTTCGCGGGCCCTTCGCCGTATCGCGGATGCCTGTCGGGATGTCGGTAGGACACCGGGTGGTGCCGGTGGTGCGCGCTCAGAGCAGTTTGCGCGCGGCCCTCCTCAGGTCGTACTCGTGAATGATCGCCTTGGCGTGGCCGTACGCGAGGTCGTGCTCGGCGCGGAGCCAGCTGACCTTCTCCTCGAAGCGGAAGAGGGCGGGGCCTTCGTCGACGGTGCGCAGCCAGTCGGAGATCTCACGACCGGTGCAGTGGGGGATGCGGGCGAGCAGATTGCGGTGGGTCTCCTGCGAGAACACTTGGGACATCGGCGCCTCCGGACGCAAAGGGGATGTAAGCCGGTCCTTCACGCCACGGTGCCTGAGGGTTGGGTTGTTGGCAACAGTCCCGTCGCGGCGCGTAGTCTCGCGGCGTGCTTGATACGACGTCGCTGACCCGAGCCGTGGACCACTTCGCCGACCGGTTGCGGGCCGCCCCGCAGAGCCGGCTGCAGCGGGGGGCGGCCGCCGAGGCACTGGGTCTGGCCAGGGAGTTGGCACTGCGTGCCCAGCGTGTGGAGGACCCGTCCGGGGAACCCAGGGAGATGCCCGAGGCGGGGATGTTCGCCGCCGCCGACCAAATCACGGTCGCGGCGCACGATTTGGCGCTCGTGCTGAGGGACGAGGCGGAAGTCGCGGAGGCGGTGGCGCTGGTGGAGGAGGCCCAGAAGCGGGCCGGGGTCTGACCCGCGCGGTCGGCTGCTCCGGGTCCGACCTGCGCGGGCGAGAGCCGCGGGCCTGGTCCGCGTGGGGCTGCCGCGGGTCCGAAGTGTGCGGGGGGACCGCCGCGGGCCTGGTCCGGGTGGGCGACTGCCGTCGTCTGATCCGGGTGAGGGCTGCCGGGGGTCCGAAGGGTGCGGGCGGCGCGTGGGTGCGGTGGGGGCGTGCGGCGCGTCGCCCGGCGCGTGTGGTGTGCGTGCGGTGTCGGTGCGCGGGCGCGCGCCCCCTTCTCCGGGGCGCTCGCCGCGGGACGGTGGCGCTACAGCGACGCTATGACGCGGTCCGCCAGGATGTAGACGTTCTCCTCGCCGCACGCGAACGTCAGGGCGTACGCGCCCGAGACGCCCGAGCCGCCCAGCAGGACCGGGGTCTCGCCCGCGCGCAGGGCCGCGGCCAGTCGCTCCGCGGTCTCGCGGTGGCCCGGGGTCATGCAGAGCGTCGTGCCGTCCGTGAAGACGTAGACGTCGAGGGTGCCGAGCGGACCGGGGCGGACGTCCGCCAGCTCGGTGCGGGCCTCGGCGAGTTCCTCCAGGCAGGCCACCGTGCGTTCGTGGTCGTTCGCGACGGGTGACTGGACCGGCACGAAGTCCGGGTGCGAGGGGTGACGGCGGCGGGCGGCGGCCAGTTCGGGAGAGTCCCCGGCGGTGCCTCCCTGCACGAAGTCCCTGGCGGCGAACTCCTCGGCGTCCAGGTCGGGCTCGGTGACCGTCTCCAGGTACTCCAGCCCCGCGAAGTCCGAGGGGCGGGCCGTGAACAGTTCGCTGTCGGTCAGACCGAGCAGCGAGGGCGCGTCCGAGGCGTCACGCGCCTCCTGGGCGGCCCAGAAGGCCCGGGCCTCGGCGAGCTCCCGCTCCCGCTCCTCGGCGAGCGCCTCGGTCACCGCGGCGCGTATCTCGTCGGTGTCCGCGGCCGAGCGGGCGGCGGGCACGAGACCGCGGGCGGCGCCGGCACGGTTCTCGGCGAGTTCGTTGCGCAGTGCTGCGACCTGCCCGCGCAGACCCAGCAGGGTGCGCAGAACGGCGACGCCCACGGCCGCGGTCGCGGCGGTGGTGAGCAGCAAAGCAATCGGCATGGCGCTCACTGACGTACTCCCGGTTCAAAGTCGACCCCCGACTTCCTACATCAGCTTGAAGGGCGGACCACCGAGCTGTCAGTGCGTAACGTCACGAATAGGACAGGGCTTTGGGCCTCGGGTTTACCTACGCAACGGCTCTGACCTGCGTAAATCGCTCTCCAGGGGGAGATAGGTCACATCTTGGGAGGGATTGGATCACAAATCGGCCCGGAATCCCGGTGGCAACCGGGATCCAGGCCGATTCGGTCACGCTGGGTCCAACCGCGGTCACCCGTAAGGATGGTGTGCGGCCCCGTCGTGGACTGATCGTGGATCAGCTCGGCCGGATCAGCTGAGGCGCTCGATGACCATCGCCATGCCCTGGCCGCCGCCGACGCACATCGTCTCCAGGCCGAACTGCTTGTCGTGGAACTGGAGGGAGTTGATGAGCGTGCCGGTGATGCGGGCGCCGGTCATGCCGAAGGGGTGGCCGACGGCGATGGCGCCGCCGTTGACGTTCAGCTTGTCCAGCGGGATGTCGAGGTCGCGGTAGGACGGGATCACCTGGGCGGCGAAGGCCTCGTTGATCTCGAACAGGTCGATGTCGTCGACGGTGAGGCCGGCGCGCTGGAGCGCCTGCTTGCTCGCCTCGACCGGGCCGAGGCCCATGATCTCGGGGGAGAGGCCGGTGACGCCGGTGGACACGATCCGGGCGAGCGGGGTGAGGCCGAGCTCGCGGGCCTTCGTGTCGGACATGATCACGAGGGCGGCGGCGCCGTCGTTGAGGGGGCAGCAGTTTCCGGCGGTCACGAGTCCGTCCGGGCGGAAGACGGGCTTGAGGCCCTGCACGCCCTCCAGGGTGACGCCGGCGCGCGGGCCGTCGTCCTTGCTGACGACCGTGCCGTCGGGGGTCGTGACCGGGGTGATCTCGCGCTCCCAGAAGCCGTTCTTGATGGCTTCCTCGGCGAGGTTCTGCGAGCGGACGCCGAACTCGTCCATGTCCTGGCGGGTGACGCCCTTGATCCGGGCCAGGTTCTCGGCGGTCTGGCCCATCGCGATGTACGCGTCCGGGACGAGGCCGTCCTCGCGCGGGTCGTGCCAGGTCGAGCCCTCGGACTTGGCGACGGCCTCGGTGCGGGCCTCGGCCTCCGCGAAGAAGGGGTTGCGCGTGTCGGGGAGCGAGTCGGAGTTGCCCTTGGTGAAGCGGGAGACCAGCTCGACGCCGGCCGAGATGAAGACGTCGCCCTCGCCGGCCTTGATGGCGTGCAGGGCCATGCGGCTGGTCTGGAGGGACGAGGAACAGTAACGGGTGATCGTGCAGCCCGGGAGGTGGTCCATGCCCATCTGTACGGCGACGATGCGGCCGAGGTTGTTGCCCTGCTCACCGCCGGGGAGGCCGCAGCCGAGCATCAGGTCGTCGATGTCCCTGGGGTCGAGCTCGGGAACCTTGGCGAGGGCGGCCTGGATGATCGTGGCGGTCAGGTCGTCGGGGCGGACGTCCTTCAGGGAGCCCTTGAAGGCGCGGCCGATCGGGGAGCGGGCGGCTGAGACGATCACGGCTTCGGGCATCACGGCTCCATGGGCACGAGGGGATGACGGGCGGGACTGCTTGGGAAGTTACCCGTCCGTACCGTCCAGGTCACCGCTCCGGTCGTGTGACTCCGGCCGCACTTTTCTAAGCGCTTGCTTTTTTGACCGGCCCGGGTGACGCCCCCGCCGCCCCTACCCGTCCCCTCCTGTCCCCGGGGGCTCCGCCCCCGGCCCCCCGCCAGGGGCGCTGCGCCCCCTGGACCCCCGCCATCGCCCGAAGGGCTCGTCCTCAAACGCCGGACGGGCTGGGTATGCGGGCCTGCGCTGGGATGTCCGGTCGGGTTGGAGGTGCGGGCCTGCGCCGGAAGGTTCCGGGGACGGGCTGGAGATGCGGGCCTGCGCCGAAAGGTTCCGGTCGGGCTGGAGGTGCGGGGCCGCGCTGGGATGTTCCGGCCGGGTTGGAGCCCGGGCTGAAGGTGCCGGGTGCGGGTCATGCCTTTGGGGGCGCGGGGAACTGCGCGATCAGCCCCCACCGACCCGCACCCGAAGAACCCAGCGGGATCGGGGCGGAGCCCCGGTTCCGACCCGCACCCGAAGAACCCACCGGGATCGGGGCGGAGCCCCGGTTCAGGGGGTCGGCGTGGGCGCCGGGTCCGTGGCAGGGACACGCCGGCGCCGGCGCCGCTTGAGGAGGGCCCACGGCCCCCGCGGCCCCGTCGGCATGGCCGCCGTGACCTCCGTACCGGCCTCGGACGCCGCCTCCGCGGCCGCCCGTGCCACCGGCAGGAACCCCTCGCGGCGGGAGACGTCCGGCCGCTCCTCCTCGGCCGGCCACAGGCCGAGCGCCGCGCACACCGTGGGCAGCACCGCCATCGCCGCCGTCGCGTACCCCTCGGCGGAGGGGTGGTAGTTGTCGGGGCCGAAGAGCTCGCGCGGGTTCGCCTCGAACTCGGGGCCCAGCAGGTCACCCAGCGACACCGTCCGCCCGCCCTGCTCGACCGTCCCGATGGTCTGCGCGGCGGCGAGCTGCCGGGAGGCCCGCCGTGCCAGCCACCGCAGCGGCTGCTGGACCTGCTCGACCGTGCCCAGGTCGGGACAGGTGCCGACCACGACCTCGGCACCGGCGGTGCGCAGCCGGCGCACCGCAGCGGACAGGTGACGGACCGATCGCGTCGGCGGCATCCGGTGGGTGACGTCGTTCGCGCCGATCATGATCACGCAGATGTCGGGCACCCGAGCGGTGTCCGCGAGGGCGAGCGCGACCTGCCGGTCGAGGTCGTCGGACTGGGCGCCCGGCAGCGCGACGTTGCAGAGCTCGACGGGACGTTCGGCGACCGCGGCGAGCCCGGAGGCCAGCAGCGCGCCGGGTGTCTGGCGGGGGCGGTGCACCCCCTGCCCCGCCGCGGTGGAGTCACCGAGCATCGCGAGCCGCAGCGGCGGCCCGTCCTGGGCCGCGTACGCGTACCCGTACAGACCGTTCGCGCGGGGCGCCTGGCCGTGTCCGTTGCCCACATGGCGCTTCGCCAGCTGCACCTCGGCCAGCACGACACCGATCGCGGCGGCGCCCACCAGACCGATCCCGCCGCCGCCGTACGCAGCACCCGCCGCGATCCGCCGTGCCACCCTCGCCCTCGACAAGCTCGTCATGCGTCGCCGCCACCTCCTCGTAGCCGTACAACCACTGCTTGCCCCGTGGAACGGGTCGGCCAATCTCAACGACACGTGAACGCCCACGGCGGGCCTTAGGCTGACGGGACCATCCCTTTAGAACGCAGCTCCGGAGACAACGGTGCAATTCCACGACTCGATGATCAGTCTCGTCGGCAACACCCCGCTGGTGAGACTCAACAACGTGACCGCAGGCATCCAGGCGACCGTCCTGGCGAAGGTTGAGTACTTCAACCCGGGCGGGTCCGTGAAGGACCGCATCGCCCTGCGCATGATCGAGGCCGCGGAGGAGAGCGGCGCCCTCAAGCCCGGCGGCACGATCGTCGAGCCGACCAGCGGAAACACCGGGGTCGGACTCGCGATCGTGGCCCAGCAGAAGGGCTACAAGTGCATCTTCGTCTGCCCGGACAAGGTCTCCACCGACAAGATCAACGTGCTGCGGGCGTACGGCGCCGAGGTCGTCGTCTGCCCGACGGCCGTCGACCCGGAGCACCCGGATTCGTACTACAACGTGTCCGACCGGCTCGTCCGTGAGACGCCCGGCGCCTGGAAGCCGGACCAGTACTCCAACCCGCACAACCCCCTCTCGCACTATCACTCCACCGGCCCTGAGCTGTGGGAGCAGACGGAGGGGCGGATCACCCATTTCGTCACGGGCGTGGGGACCGGCGGGACGATCTCCGGCACCGGGCGGTACCTGAAGGACGCGAGCGACGGCAAGGTGCAGGTCGTCGGCGCCGACCCCGAGGGGTCCGTGTACTCCGGCGGGTCCGGGCGGCCGTACCTCGTCGAGGGCGTCGGTGAGGACTTCTGGCCGACGGCGTACGACCGGACGGTCGCGGACGAGATCGTCGCCGTGTCCGACAAGGACTCCTTCCAGATGACGCGGCGGCTCGCGAAGGAGGAGGGGCTGCTCGTGGGCGGGTCCTGCGGCATGGCCGTGGTGGCGGCGCTGCGCGTGGCCGAGCGGCTCGGACCCGACGACGTCGTGGTCGTCCTGCTGCCAGACAGCGGGCGCGGCTACCTCAGCAAGATCTTCAACGACGAGTGGATGGCGGACTACGGGTTCCTGGAGGACACGGGCCCGAGCGCGCGGGTCTGCGACGTCCTGAGCGACAAGGCGGGCGGCTCCATCCCCTCGCTCGTCCACATGCACCCGGACGAGACGGTCGGCGAGGCCATCGAGGTGCTGCGTGAGTACGGCGTCTCGCAGATGCCGATCGTCAAGCCCGGCGCCGGTCACCCGGACGTGATGGCCGCCGAGGTCGTCGGATCCGTGGTCGAACGCGAGCTGCTCGACGCGCTGTTCACCCAGCGGGCCTCGCTGCAGGACCCGCTGGAGAAGCACATGTCGGCACCTCTGCCGCAGGTCGGCTCCGGGGAGCCGGTCGGCGACCTGATGTCCGTGCTCGGCACCGCCGACGCCGCCATCGTGCTGGTCGAGGGCAAGCCCACCGGCGTCGTCAGCCGCCAGGACCTGCTGTCCTTCCTCGCCAAGGGCGGCGCCCGGCAGTAAGGACGGCCGGGCACCGGGTGGAGTGGGCCGCGGCGCGGAGCGAACCGGCCGCGGCGCGGTGCGGGCCTGGGCGCGGAGAGGGGCGCGGACCCGAGCCGGCGGGAGCTGCCGGCGGGAGGCGAGAAGGCCCCGGTCAGCGGGATTTCCGCAGGTGGCGGGGGGAAATCTCCGGAAGTTCCCCTCCTGGCACGGATCTTCCGGTCTGTCGGTGCGGAACTTCGCGGAAGTGGTACGAGCGTGTCACGTCCGCGCAGCACCCGCTTAACACGCGTCCGGCACATTGGTGGGTGTCGGCAGGGCGGGAGCGGCTCCCCGCCCCGGCCGGCACCAAAACGGCGCCTAGGACCTCCGGAGCGGCTCCCGGACCTCCATGGACGCCAAGGACGCGCAAGCCTGGCCCTGACCCGGCCCGCGTCCCTCGCGGGGACCGCCGTCGTCCCGCCCCCCGGCAACGGGGGTGCGGCGGTCCCCGCGCAACACGTCGGAAGGGCCCGGCACCCCGAGGGTGCCGGGCCCTTCTGTTGTTTCCCGTTCGCGCCGTTCCCCCCGGTGCCCCCGTGCCCCCCGTGACCGTTGTCCCGCCTCGGGTCAGTCTTCCCAGTCCGACTTCTCCCGGTGGCGGCGGCCGAAGAGGCCAGGGGAGACCCGCGCGGCCTGCACCGCGTTCACCCCCACGATGCCGATCCAGGCGACGAGCAGTCCGGGCAGGTGCGCGACCCCGCCGCCGATCGCGGACAGCGGGACCGCGAGGACCAGCGAGACGATGCCGAAGCCGAAGCGCTCGCCCCATGAATCGGTCCCCTGGGGTGAGCGCGCGCCCCGGGCCACCACCATCTGCTGCTCGGCGAGCTGTCGCCGCACCCTTCGGTCGACCGCCCCGTCCAGTCGCTGCTCGACCTTCTCCAGGAAGGAGTCGACGAGCGCGGATTCGTACTCGTCGCCCAACTCCCTGCGTGCGTGCAGAGTGGCGTCGAGTTCCTTCTTCAGTTCGGCGTCGCCGCCCGCTTCCCTACCGGTCATGGTGTTCACGGTAGGCAGTGCGCGCCTCCGTGGCACTGGGGATAGCCCCCCTCTTGGGGAGGGGCCGCACCCCCGTACGGAAGGCCCCCGGGCGAGCCGGAGCAACTCCGGGCGGCTCGGCGGCCGCCAGGACGGAGGGGTTCAGGGCAGAAGGCCGATCAGACCCGGTTCACGCGGCGGGAAGGTCCAGCGGGCGCAGCTCGTCCGCGTAGGAGACGGAGATCCGGCGCATCAGGCCGTCCTCGGTGATGTCGTACTGGCCCAGCCGCCACAGCGGCGGCGAGTACGCGTGCAGCGAGACCGTGTCGTCGGTGGCGCCGGTGAGGCGGTGGATGTGCTCGGGGCCGAAGCAGAAGGACTCGCCCGCGCCGACGGTGACGGACAGATGGCTGCCGCCTATGCGCGGGTTGGACTCGTTCAGCGCGCCCTGGACGACGGCGACGGCGCCGGAGGAGATGTCGTGGTCGTGCCAGCCGGTGTCGTTCTGCCGGGTCCAGCACAGCAGCCAGACGTCGACGTACTCGTCGCGGTACAGCGAGGCGTAGTGCCGCTCCTCGTCGGAGAACGCGACCTGTTCCCGCCAGTGTTCGGGGCGGGCGGCGAGATCGTCGACGAGGGCGTGGAGTTCGCGCTTGTCGAGCGTGCGGTCCGGCAGTGCCTGGTACGTCATGGGGTGGCTCCCTTCAGCAGTCGGTCGGGGTTGGCGGTGCGCAGGGCGTGGACGGCGGCGTCCGCGCCGAGGTCGGGGACGACGGGGCTCGCGTAGGGGCGGTCGCTGCCGCTGACGACGACGTCGATGCCGACGGCCCGGACGAGCGCGTCCACCGCGCGCGTCCCGTAGGAGGAGGTCTCGTAGAAGACGTCGAAGTCGATCTCGCCACGCCCTCCGCCGCGGGCCGCGAGCCGCTCGCCGTGCAGCGGGGCCAGGCCCGCGTGGGCGGCGAAGCAGACGCGCAGCCGAGGGTGGCGGGCGCGGCCGAAGGCGCGGAAGGCGAACCAGGACGCGTGCATCTGGTGGACGTAGGGCACCAGCGCCGGCCACCAGGGCGGGGCGTGCGGGGCCGGTGGCGCCGCGCCCGGGTGCACGAACAGCGGCTTGTCCTCGTGGGTCAGGACGTCGAGGAGCGGTGCGTGGCGCTCCCAGCCGGCCGCGTCCAGCAGGGCGGTGGCGGGGAGTTGGAGGCCCGCGCAGCCGCGGCGGAGCTCCCGTTCGACCGCCTCGGGATCCGGTGCGGACAGACAGGGGGATGCCCAGACGCCGAAGGGTGCGGGGAGGGCGAGCGCGCCGTCGTGGAAGGCGGCGAGCAGGGGTGCGGCGTCCGCGGGCGGCAGGAACTCGATGCCGAGGGGGCTGGACAGTGAGACCAGGGCAAGGTCGAGGCCGTCGGTACGGGCGAGCGCGGTGCGGGCGGCGGGGTCGTGGTCGGCCGGGTCGACCTCGTACGGCGGCTCGCCCGTCAGATGCAGGGTCCAGCCGTCGAGGCGCGGTGGCGCGGTGCGGGCGCGCAGCAGCTCGATGAACGCGGGCGGCCATAGGTGCTGGTGGACGTCGGTGGGCACGCGGCGGTCCTTGGGAGGAGTCCTCGGGGAGGGTGGGAGGGGGCCGGGAAGGGCCGGAAGGGGTGGGGTCGGGACAGGTTAACCGCTTCACTTATGCGCTTAACTTAAGCGGTTAACAACGTGTCGTGTCAAGGCTGCGCCCGTAGCGCGGACGCCTCCCGGTAGGCTTCCCGGCATGGCCAGGCCCAATAAGCGCACCACCCTCCGGGAGGTGGCCGAGGCCACGGGTCTCTCCACCGCCGCCGTCTCCTACGCCCTGCGGGGCAAGCACGTCTCGAAGGAGACCGAGGAGCGGGTGCGCAAGGCCGCCGCCGAGCTCGGTTACGAGGCGGACCCCATCGCCCGCGCGCTGGCCAGCGGCCGTACCAGCATGGTCGGCGTCCTCGCGGGGGACCTCCAGGACCTGTGGCAGCAGCAGCTGATGGCGGCCATCGGGCGGGAGCTGCTGGCCGGTGACCGTTACGCGCTGATCCTGGACGCAGGTGGCGATCCCGACCGTGAGCTGGTGCTCGCCAAGCAGCTGCGCGACCAGCGGGTGGACGCGCTGCTGGTGTCGCCGGTGAACCCCTCGGCCGAGGGGTGGGCGGCGATCGCCGACGCGCTGCCGGTGGTGGCCGTCGGGGACTCGCTCAGCGCGGCCCGTACGGCGGGGCAGGTCATCTTCGACAACCGGGCCGGAATCGACGCCGTGCTGGAGTATCTGCACGGTCTCGGCCACCGGCGGGTGACGGTGCTGACCCCGACCCGGCCGAGCACGCCGGACCGGCCCGCCGACGTGTATGTGCGCGAGGCGGCCGAGCGGCTCGGGTTGCGGGCCGAACTGGTGCCGTGTCCGCAGGAGTTGGGTGAGGCGACGGTGGTGGCGCGCCGGCTGCTGGACGGGCCCCGGCCCGCGACCGCCGTGTTCTGCTTCTCCGACTCGCTCGCGTACGGGGTGTACGCGGCGGCGGCCGAGGCGTCGCTCGTGGTGGGCCGGGACGTGTCCGTGGTCGGGTTCGACGACCATCCCGTCTCGCGGGTGCTGGCTCCGCCGTTGACCACGGTGGACTGGGGGTTGTCCGAGATCGCCGCGGAGGCTGCGCGGTTGACCGTTGCGGCGATCGAGGGGAAGCGGGTGCGGAGGAAGAGGATCCTGTGCGCACCTCGGATGAGTGAACGCGGGTCGGCCGTACGGGTGTAGTTCCACGAGGTTCTCGCCCCCGCCGCCCCTTCCCGACCCGTCCCCGGGGCTCCGCCCGGGACCCCGCCAGGGGCGCTGCGCCCCCTGGACCCCCGCTCGCCCGAGCTCGTCCTCAAACGCCGGACGGGCTGAAATGCGTGACCCCGGGCGTCGGTCTTCCAGCACCCTTTCGGCGCGGGCTCGCATCTCCAGCCCGTCCGGCGATTGAGGACGAGGCCGTTCAGGCGAAAGGGGCGGGTCAGGAGAGTTTCTTCGTCTTCAGCCACGCGTCCGCGACCTCGTCGGGGTCCTTCTTCTCCTTGTCCACGAGCCGGTTGAGCCTGGTCAGTTCCTCGGACGAGAGCACGTTGCCGAGGGACGCCAGGGCCTTGCGGACCTTGGCGTCGGCCTTGCGGGAGGCGATGAGCGGGACGATGTGCTGGGAGGGGATCAGGTTCAGCGGGTCGGTGAGGACGACCCAGCCGTTCTCGATGACGTCCACGTCCGTGGTGAAGACGTTGGCGACGTCGACGTCGCCCTTCTTCAGGGCGCCCTTGACCAGCGGCCCGGAGGAGTCGAGGGACTTGAACTCCTTGAACTCCACGCCGTAGCGCTCCTTGAGGCCCACCGCGCCCACGACCCGCTTCTTCATCTCGGCCGCGGCGCCCAGAACCAGCCGGCCGTTGGCCTTGCGCAGGTCGGCGAGGCTCCTCAGGCCGTACTTGTCCGCGGTCTCCCGGGTGACCGCGAAGCTGTCGCGGTCCTCGGCGGCCGCGTACGGCAGGACTTCCAGACCGGCGGGCAGCACGGTCGTCAGCGTGTTCTGCATGGCGCCGGCCTCGGTGTCCGTGGCCTTCGCGTCCAGGTAGAGGAGAAGGCTGCCCTGGTACTCGGGGAGCAGGTCGATGTCGCCGCCCTCCAGCGCGGGCACGACGATCTCGCGCGAGCCCAGGTTGGGGCGGACCTGCGTCCTGATGCCCGCGGCCGCCAGGACACCCGCGTACAGATAGCCGAGGATCTGGTTCTCGGTGAAGTTGGCGGTGCCGATGGTCAGGCCGCCGGCACTGGATCCGGAGCCGCCGCCGCTGTCGCCGCCCGAGTTGTCGAGCGAGGTGATGCCGCTGCCGCAGGCGGCCAGGGCGGGGACGGAGGCCGCGGCGAACAGGCCCCCGAGCAGAGTCCTACGGTTCATGGTTCTTCGGCTCCTCAGTGGGCGGCGGCGGTACGGAGATGACGGAAGAGGTAGCGCTGGAGTCCGGCCAGCGCGAGGTCGAGCACGACGGCGACGACCGCGACCAGGACCGCGCCGCCGAGGACCTGGACGAGGTCGCGCTGCGCCAGGCCGTCGAAGACGTACCGGCCCAGTCCGCCGAAGCTGACGTACGCGGCGATGGTGGCGGTGGACACCACCTGGATGAGGGAGAGCCGCAGGCCCGTCATGATCAGGGGGAGGGCCAGCGGGATCTCCACCTGGAAGAGGACCTGGTGGCCGCGCATGCCCTGGCCGCGGGCCGCGTCCTTGACCTCCGGGTCGACGGCGGTCATGCCCGCGTAGGTGTTGGTGACGATGGCCGGTACCGCGAGGACGACGAGGGCCACGTACACCGACCACAGTGAGAGGCCGCTGATCAGGAAGACCAGGACGACCAGGCCCACGGTGGGCAGCGCGCGGCCGAAGGAGGAAAGGTTGATGGCGAGGAACGCGCCCTTGCCGGTGTGACCGATCAGCAGGCCCAGCGGGAGCGCGATCGCGGCCGCGATGAGCGTGGCGAACAGCGAGTACTCCAGGTGCTCGGCGATCCGGTGCGCGATGCCGTCGGTGCCGGCCCACTGATCGCCGCTGACCAGCCACTTGGCGAGGTTCTCGAAGAGTTCGTACATGTCAGGCTCGCCGCCTCGTCCAGGGGGTGAGTACGTACTGGATCGCGACCAGCAGCGCGTCCGCGACCAGGGCCAGCAGCAGGGTCAGCACCACGCCGACGATCACCGGCGTCGGGAAGTTGCGCTGGAATCCGTCCGTGAAGAGCTGGCCGAGTCCGCCGTCGCCGATGTACGTGGCGACGGAGACCAGGGAGATCGACATCACCGTCGCGATGCGGACCCCCGCCATGATCACCGGGAGGGCGAGCGGGAGCTCGACGGTGAGGAGGGTGCGCAGCGGGCGGGTGCCCATGGCCTTCGCGGCCTCCTTGGTCTTCGCCGGGACCGAGTCGAGGCCTTCGACGGTGTTCCGCAGCAGGACGACGAGTGAGTAGACCGTCAGACCGATGACCGTGGTGGTGCGGGTCAGGCCGCTCACCGGGAGCAGGAGGACGAAGATCGCGATCGAGGGGATCGTGAAGAGGACGTTCGAGAGGCCGAGGAGCAGCCCGCGCAGGGCGCGCACCCGGTGGGCCACGACGGCCAGCGGGAGGGAGATCAGCAGGCCGAGGAGGACCGCGGAGAGCGCGGCCTGCAGATGCGAGAGGGTGAGGCTGGTCAGGTCGTCGGTGTGGTCGCCCAGCCAGGACCAGTCGATGGTCATATGGCGACGCCCGTGGTGCCGTGGGCCCTGGCGGCGTGCTCGTGGATGTCGTCCCGGGACGTGACGCCGGTCAGCGCGCCCTGTGCGTCGACACGCGCCACCAGGCCGGTCGGCGAGGCGATCGACTCGTTCAGGGCGGCGAGCAGGGAATCGCCGTCGCGCAGCGGCCGTACGGGGAAGGTCGCCTCCCCGGACGTCGAGCGCCAGTTCCGCGGCCGGCGGTCCTCGTCGAGGACGAGGGTCCAGGGGCCGCCTTCGGGGGCCGGGCCCTGCGGCACGTCGGTGAGGTTCTCCAGCGAGAGGAGCTTCAGGCCGCGCTCGGCGCCGAGGAAGTCGGCGACGAAGTCGTCCGCCGGGCGGGCGAGCAGTTCGGCGGGGCTCGCGCACTGCACCAGGTGGCCGCCGGTCCGGAAGATCGCGATCTGGTCGCCGAGCCGGACCGCCTCGTCGACGTCGTGCGTGACGAAGACGATGGTCTTGCTCAACTCTTTCTGAAGCCGCAGCAGTTCGTCCTGGAGCTGGGTGCGCACCACCGGGTCGACCGCGCCGAAGGGTTCGTCCATGAGCAGGACGGGCGGATCGGCGGCGAGCGCGCGGGCCACGCCGACGCGCTGCTGCTGGCCGCCGGAGAGCTGGTGCGGGTAGCGCTTGCCCGCGTCGGCGGCCAGGCCGACCGTCTCCAGCAGTTCGGCCGCCCGGGCGCGGGCCTTCCTGCGGCCCCAGCCCAGCAGCAGCGGCACGGTGGCGATGTTGTCGAGCACCGTGCGGTGCGGGAAGAGGCCGGACTGCTGGATGACGTAGCCGATGGAGCGGCGCAGTTCGGCGGCGTCCCGCTCCAGGACGTCCTTGCCGCCGACGCGGATGGTGCCGGAGGTCGGATCGACCATCCGGTTGATCATCCTCAGGGTGGTGGTCTTACCGCAACCGGAGGATCCGACGAGGACGGTCACGCCGCCTTCCGGCATTTCCAGAGAGAGGTCGTGGACTGCGGTCGTGCCGTTGGGGAAGCGCTTGTGGACCGTGTCGAACTGGATCATGAGGTGTCCCTTGCCCGGTCTGCATATCGTCATGCAGAGTTCTCTGTACCTGAATAGGTTGTCAACGGTCCGGCGTTAATCGCTGGTTACTTATGGCCGCCAGGCAAGATTCAATGTCGGGATCGAGGGGAGTTCGGGCTCTATGTCGTCTCGAAATGCGGACACGTTCGGCGCGGTGGACGCACCGGCCACGGCCGGACTCGTGGTCCTGGACGGGTGCGGCACCGGTGTCGCGGACATCGTCCGGCTCGCCGACGGCACCGCGCGCCCGGTCCCCGGCACCGAGGCGATGAAGCGCGTCGAGCTGTCCTGGGACGCCGCCCGGCAGATCGCCGCGACCGGCCGGGTCTACGGTCGCTCCACCGGCGTCGGCGCCAACCGGAACGAGGACGTGCCGACCGAGGCCGCCGCCGAGCACGGTCTGCGGCTGCTGCGCAGTCACGCCGGGGCGATCGGCGAGGAGCTCCCCGCCCGGCAGGTACGGGCCATGCTCGCCGTCCGCGCCAACCAGCTGCTGGCGGGCGGAGCGGGCCTGCGGCCCACCGTCGTCACCGCCCTGTGCGAGGCGCTGGAGGCCGGGGCGTACCCCGTGGTGAACGAGTTCGGATCGGTCGGCACCGGGGACATCGCGGCGCTGGCACAGCTCGGACTGGCGCTGGTGGGGGAGCACCGGTGGCGGGGAACGGGCGCTCCGGAGCCCCAGCCCCTCGACAACAACGACGCGCTCGCGCTGATCAGCAGCAACGCGCTCACCCTCGGACAGTCCGCCCTCGCCCTGCACGAGCTGCGCGGGCTGATCGCGGCCACCCAGGTCGTCGCCGCGCTGTCGCTGCTGGCCGTGGACGGCTCGCACGAGGCGTACGCCGCCCCCGTGCACGCCGCACGGCCGCACCGGGGGTCCGGCGAAGTGGCCCGGCGGATGCGGGAGCTGATCGGCGCCGCGGACCGGCCCACCCCGCCGCTCGGGCGGATCCAGGACCCGTACGGCTTCCGTTGCGTTCCGCAGATCCACGGGCCCGCGCACGACGCCGCGGACGCGCTCGACGAGGTCCTCTCCGTCGAGATCAACGCCGCGGCCGAGAACCCCCTGATCTCCCCCGAGGACATGGCCGCCTACCACCACGGCGGCTTCTACCAGGCCCAACTCGCCCTCGCCCTGGACCACTTCAGGCTGGCGGTCACCCAGGTGGCCCGGCTGTCCACCTCGCGGCTCTCCACCCTCAACGAACCCGCCTACACCCGGCTGCGCCCCTTCCTCGCCGACCACGAGCCCGCGTCCTCGGGTGTGATGATCCTGGAATACGCCGCCGGGGCCGCCCTCGGTGACCTGCGTGCCTTCTCCGCGCCCGCCTCGCTCGGCCACGCTGTACTCTCCCGGGGCGTCGAGGAACAGGCGAGTTTCGCCTCGCTCGCCGCACGGCAGACACTGCGGGCGTGCGGTGCCTACCGTCTCGTCGTCGGCTGTGAACTGGTCGCCGCCGTAAGGGCGCTGCGCCAGCGCGACCTGCGGCCCGACCCGGAGCTGCCGGTCGGACGGGCGCTGGAACTGGCCGAGTCGGTACTCGGCCTCGACCAGGCCGACCGGCCGCTCACCGACGACGTGACGGCGGCGGCCGCGCTGCTCGACCGGTTCACGGACATCTGGAGGGGGAGCGGATCATGAGCGTGGACAGGGACATGAACGTGACGGACAGCCCGGCCGGGCGCCTTCAGGCGCTCTTCGAGGGGCACCGGCTGACACCGACCCAGCGGCGCATCGCGCACAGCATGGTGCGGCGCGCGGCCGACGTGCCGTTCCTGTCGAGCGTCGAACTCGCCGAACTCGCCGGCGTCAGCCAGCCGTCCGTGACCCGCTTCGCGGTCGCGCTCGGCTTCGACGGCTACCCGGCGCTGCGCCGGCACCTGCGCGAGGTCGCCCCCGCCGAACAGGCGGCGGCCCCGGGCTCGTACAACGAGTACCAGCAGGCCGTCGAGGCGGAGATCGAGAACCTGAAGCATCTCGCGGCGGTGCTCGCCGACCCGCGCCCGGTGCAGCGCGCGGGACGACTGCTGGCCGCCTCCCGCCCGCTCCCGGTGCTCGGGCTGCGGGCCGCGGCCTCCCAGGCGTACGGCTTCGCGTACTTCGCCGCCAAGGTCCACCCCGACGTCCGGCTGCTGCACGAGGGCGGCACCATGCTGCACGACCGTGTCGACGCTGCCGTACGCGCCGGAGCGAGTGCCCTGCTCTGCTTCGCGCTGCCCCGCCACCCGCGCGAGGTCGTGGACGCCCTCGGCTATGCGAAGGAGGCGGGACTGACGGTCGTCACGGTCGCGGACTCCGCCTTCGCGCCGGTGGCGAAGGTGTCGGACCTGCTGCTGCCGGCCGCGGTCGGCACCGGCCTCGCCTTCGACACGGCCTGCGCCCCCATGCTCCTCGGGCGGGTCCTGCTGGAGGCGATGTGCGACGACCTGCCGGACGCGCAGGCGCGGCTGGAGGAGTTCGACACCCGGGCCTCGGCCCGGGGACTGTTCGTGGAATAGGTTCCGTGGTCACGGTTCGGTGGAGCCGCCGCGCTTCTCAGACTCGTCTCACCTTCGCTCGTTAGCGTGCCCGCCCGAGGACGCTGACGGCGACGAAAGGGAGGCGGAAGGTGGCACACGGAGGGCAGGGACTGGCTCGGGTGGCCGTCGTCGTGCGGGCCGGGGCCGCACCGTTGTGGTGGTGCGGAGTGTTCGCGGCCGGAATCGGAGTGCTGGTGCCGGGCCTGACCGGGCGGCGCATCGGCGTTCTGGCCGGGGCCGCACTGTTCGTCCTGGCCGCCGCCGTGACGGCGTACAGCCGCAGGAAGCGGTATGCCGCACTGGTCCGTGCCGCGGCCCGGGCGAGCAAGCACGACATCCTCCAGGACCGGGCCGTGACGATGCGCAACTGGCGCCGCGGCCACCGCTGGTGGCTGCTGCTCGCCTTCGTGGCCGCGCTGGGAAGCTCCTTCGCCCTGCCCGCCGCTGGCGGCATGCTGCTGGCCGGCGCGGGCGTCGGTCTGTGGCTGAAGGCCGGCTGGCTCGGGCGCCGCGAACGCGCCGCGGAGGCGCTGATCTGGGTACGGGTCGACTGGCTCGGCCGGGGGTCCGGTGCCCCCGCCGGCAAGGCGGTCAAGGCCTGCCGGGCCACCGGGGTGGCGGCCGGCGACGCCGCGCCCGGAGGAGCGCGGCGTCGCTGACCGGACACCGGCCCGGCCGTTACACCTCGAGGTCCGCCTCGATCCTCTTCAGCTGGTGCCTCGCCATCGCCAGGTTGGAGCGCTTGGCGTCGAGCACCAGGTACAGGAACAGCCCGTTGCCGCCGCGCCCCTTCATCAGCCGGATCAGGTGGTACTGGTCGGACAGCGTGATCAGGATGTCCTCGATCTCGCCCTTCAGCCCGAGGTGCTCCATGGTGCGCAGCTTGGCGCGGACGACGTCGGTGTTGCCGGCCGCCGCGACGGTGAGGTCGAAGCCCTTGCTGCCGCCGATCGTGCCCAGCGCCATGCCGCTGGTGTAGTCGACGAGAGCCGCTCCGGTCGCGCCCTCGATGGACGCCAGCGCCTCTTTCAGTGCGGTTTCGGTGTTGGTCATGGTGTGGTTCTCCTTCTCAGCTTTCCGATGTGCGTGGGGTGTTGGGTGTAGGAGTGGTCGGTGTACGGGATGCGCCGCGCGCCGGGCGGGCGCGCGTGGGGAGCGGGCTGGTGGCCCGCGTGGGAGCCCTCGCCGGGGTGACCGGTTCGCCGCGCGCCGTCGCGGCCTCCACGAGCTCGCCGATCCGGGTGCCGGAGCGCCGCCCCTCCAGATGCAGCCGGCCGACGTTGACCCGGTCCTCGGCCAGCAGCGTCAGTACGGCGGAGGTGCCCGCCGCGTACGTCGCCACATAGCCGTCGACGCCACGCACCAGCAGCTCGCGGAAGTCGCCCTGCCCGGTGGCGTCCGCCATCCGCACGGCGACCCCCAGTGCGGCCGCGGTGAGCGCGGCCACGCCCTCGGGTTCCACGCCGGGCGTGTCGTGGGCGAGCACGAGACCGTCGACGCTGGCCGCCAGAGCTCCGGTCAGCTGGGGCACGCGTGCCCTCAACCGGTGCAGTTCGTCGAGGACTTCGGGTTCCGCCGCCATCAGCAGTCTCCTCTCGGCACGCTGTCGCAGCGCGCGGATCACAGGGCCTCCCGTCGTTGCGGGGTCACAGCGCCTCCAGCGCGTCTCGCAGTCGGCGCAGCAGGGCGACGTCGGGGTCGGCGGAGGAGGACTGGGTGAGCACAGTGGGCACCGGAGGCCGCTCCGGCGGGGTCGCCGCCGTCACGACTCCGGCGGCGGCCAGCCGGCGGACGTCGACCAGGGTGTGGAAGGCCGGCCGCCCCAGGGCGAGCGAGATGTCCGAGGCCGTACGCAGGCCGTCCACCCGGCCGAGCACGGACCACTGCCGGAGCGGGACCGACGGTTCGCAGGAGCGCCGGGAGCGCGCCAGCGGAGCGGTGTCCGTCGCGGAGTCGGGCCAGACGCGGTGCAGCAACTGACGGCGGCGCACCGTCTCGCGCTCCAGCGCGGCCACCGGTACGGGGCGTACCGGACCGAGCCAGTGCGCGGCCCCGTACCGGAACCGGGCCGGGGTGCTGCTCGGCCCCAGCACGAAGTACGCCGCGTCGTACAGCGCCCCGAGGTGGCACAGTTCGAGCGCGCCCTCGGCGATCCGGCCGCGTTCCACCAGGAACCGGCCGACCCGGCGGCGCGCGCCGGCCTCCGCGACCGCCTCCCGCCAGGCCTCGGCTGCCACCACCCCGCGTGCGGTGAGCAGCACGTCGAGCGACGGGGTGGCGGGGCTCTCGGCGTGCACGACGTCTCCGTCGCAGAGGTAGAGCACACCGCGCTCGCGCACCAGGACGCCGGTGGCGCGCTCGGCGGCGAGCCGGCTGAGCATCGGCGAGACGGCGTTGACGGGGCCCGCCCCCTTGTCGCGCACCGGAAGTTCGAGCGGAGGCGGTGTTCTGACCGTGGTCATCCCAGCACCAGCCGTCCGGCCATCTCGCCGAGCCTGATCCTGGCCAGGGCGAGATTGCCGTCCGCGCGGTCCAGCCACAGGTGCAGGAAGACGCTGCTGTCGAAGGTGGTCCTGACGAACCGCAGCAGGTGGTAGCTGTCGCGGTTGCTGATGATCAGGTCCTCGACCGGTGTCTCCTGCTCGGACCAGTCGGAACCGTCGGCCGGGGCGAACGCCTTGTGCTCGGCGGCGAGCCGGGCGAGTTCGGCGGCCTCGGCCGCGGTCGTCTCGTGGTCACCGCCCGGCGCGTCCCCGACCGTGCCGAGGGCCAGCCCGCTGGTCCAGTCGACCACCGCGGCGCCCCGGGCACCGGGCAGTCGCATGGCTTCCAGTAGGCACTCGTCGATTCCGGGCACCGTTCATCCCCTCCCGCCAAAGGGTTCGGCCGAGTGACGACGAAGTTACGCAACGTGTGCGTGACGGGTGAGGGAATTGGCATTTTCCTGTGGTACATGCCCGGCGTTGACTAAGGTGGGTCGACTGACCACATTTTCCGCCGGGTTGGGCCTCCGTCCGAAGGCCCGCCGGGGGCGTTCGTGAGCCCGCCGCGGCGCGCGGCCGGCCTCCGCGCGCCGCACCGCCCGGTCCGGTCCGGTCTTCGATGCCGACCCGGGCCGCCGCCGGGTTTCCCGGGTCAATGGCGGCACACGTCCTAGAGGTCCGAGAGCGCGGAGGGGTGGGCACCGCCCGACTCGGCGACGATCTCGGCGACGGTCTGCGGCTCCCGTACGACCGCGAAACGCACCCCCGGGTTCCCGCGCCCGCCCGTGTCCCGGTCGCCGCCGCCGGCCGGTGCGTAACCGTGGATGCCGGGGCGGGCCAGGGAGTTGTACGCGTAGTGGTGCGCGAAGTAGTACGCGCCCGTGTCCAGCGCCGCCGCGTAGTCGCCCTGTTCGAGCAGCGGCAGCGCGAGTCCCTCGGCGAGCAGGTCGCCCGCGAAACAGGCCGGGCCCGCGACGTCCTGCACCACGTCGGGTCCCGGCTTGGGCCGCCCCTTCGCGTCGTAGGCGGCGATGCGCAGCGGCCAGGACGCGGGCGCGTACACCGTACGGGCCGCGATCTGCACCCCGGCGTGCGTGACCGCGACGGGGCGGCCGCCTGCGGACTTCGCGTACTCGACCCGCGCGACCACGGTTCCGTGTTTGGCCAGCAGGGACCGCCCGAACTCGGTGACCAGTCCGTAGCGCCCGTCGAAGAGCCCCGGCACGGCCTCGGCGAGCAGGCGCGCGTACTGCGCGTAGGTCGGGGCCGTGGCGTCGGAGCCGAAGTTGACCGGCAGTCCGCCGCCGATGTCGAGCGTGTCGATCTGCCGCCGTCCGACGTGCCGGTTGATCTCCTCGGCGAGCGCGTACGTCTCGGCGATCCCCCGGGCCATCAGCGAGAGCGGGATGCCCTGCGACCCGGTGTGCGCGTGCAGCCGGGTCAGCCAGGGGCGGTCGGCGTACGCCCGGACGATCCACTCTCGGGCACCCTCGTCGCGCAGGGCGACGCCGAACTTCGAGGTGGCCGTCGCGGTCGAGAGTGCCTCGATGGAACCCCCGCCGACCTGCGGGTTCACCCGGATTCCGAGAGGTGAGGCGGGAGTCGTGGTCCCCACCAGGGCGTCGAGGCGCGCCAACTCCTGCGGGTTGTCCGCGTTGACGGCGATGCCCAGCGCCAGCGCCTCGCGCAGCTCGGCGAGCGTCTTGGCCGGGGAGTCGAGCACGGTCCTGGACGGCGGTATCCCGGCCGCCCGGGCGAGGGCCAGCTCGCCCGGGCTCGCCACCTCGGAGCCGATGCCGTGCTCGTGCAGCAGCCGCAGGACGGCCACGAGGGGCGTCGCCTTCACCGCGAAGGCGTGCAGGACGGGCGTGCCGGGCGCGGTCACCACGTCGAAGGCCGCCCGCAGCTCCGCCGCCGAGGCCCTGATGCCGGGAACGTCGAGCAGCGCGATGATGGGGGACTCGGGCCCCAGCAGCCCCTGTTCCACGGCGGCCCGGACCGCTTCGTCGCGCCGCGCCACCCGATCGGAGTCCGAACCGTGCCCACCGTCCCCCGCGGGCGGCCTGCCATCGCCCGGGGCCGTCACGGGCATCACCCTGTGCCCACCCGTCCCGTCGCTCATCGGTTCCCGCGACCTGTCCCTGTCTGAGCCCATACATCCCAGCCAAACACCCGCGGCGCGCCCGCGCTGGCCTACACAGCTATTGACTAGCTCTATTCAAGAAGCCAGGATGTGAATATCTGCTGCAACAGTTCGCTGCAGCGTCAGCCGGAACAGTTCCGCACAGGAGGCAGACCATGTCAGGACCCCGCCCCGTCCGAGCGCCGCGCGGTACGGAACTGAGTGCCCTGGGATGGCAGCAGGAAGCCGCGCTGCGGATGCTGCAGAACAACCTCGACCCCGAGGTCGCCGAGCACCCCGACAAGCTCGTCGTCTACGGCGGCACCGGCAAGGCCGCCCGCGACTGGCGTTCCTTCGACGCCATGGTGCGCACCCTGCGGACCCTGAAGCAGGACGAGACGATGCTCGTCCAGTCCGGCCGTCCCGTCGGTGTCATGCAGACCCACGAGTGGGCCCCGCGCGTCCTCATCGCCAACTCCAACCTGGTCGGCGACTGGGCCAACTGGGAGGAGTTCCGGCGCCTGGAGGCCCTGGGCCTGACCATGTACGGCCAGATGACGGCCGGCTCCTGGATCTACATCGGCACGCAGGGCATCCTCCAGGGCACCTACGAGACCTTCGCCGCGGTCGCCGCGAAGAAGTTCAACGGCACGCTCGCCGGCACCATCACCCTGACCGCCGGCCTCGGCGGCATGGGCGGCGCCCAGCCGCTCGCCGTGACGATGAACGACGGCGTCGCCATCTGTATCGACGTCGACCCGCGCGCCATCGAGCGCCGCATCGAGCACCGCTACCTGGACGTGAAGGCCGACTCCCTGGAGCACGCCCTCCAGCTCGCCGTCGAGGCCCGCGACCAGCGCAGGCCGCTCTCCATCGGCCTCCTGGGCAACGCCGCCGAGCTGCTGCCCCGGATGCTCGCCGAGGGCGCCCCCGTCGACATCGTGACCGACCAGACCTCGGCCCACGACCCGCTCGCCTACCTCCCCGTCGGTGTGGACTTCGACGACATGGCCTCGTACGCGGCCAAGGACCCGGCGGGCTTCACCACCCGCGCCCGCGAGTCGATGGCCCGCCACGTCGAGGCCATGGTCGGCTTCATGGACGCCGGCGCCGAGGTCTTCGACTACGGCAACTCGATCCGCGGCGAGGCACAACTCGCGGGATACGAGCGGGCGTTCGCCTTCCCCGGCTTCGTCCCCGCCTACATCCGCCCGCTCTTCTCCGAGGGCAAGGGCCCCTTCCGCTGGGCCGCCCTGTCCGGCGAGGCCTCCGACATCCACAAGACGGACAAGGCGATCCTCGACCTCTTCCCGGAGAACGAGTCCCTGCACCGCTGGATCAAGCTGGCCGGTGAGCGCGTCCACTTCCAGGGCCTGCCCGCCCGCATCTGCTGGCTCGGCTACGGCGAGCGCGACAAGGCGGGCGAGCGCTTCAACGACATGGTGGCCTCCGGTGAGCTCGCCGCGCCCCTGGCCATCGGCCGCGACCACCTCGACTGCGGTTCCGTCGCCTCCCCGTACCGCGAGACCGAGGCCATGCTCGACGGCTCCGACGCGATCGCCGACTGGCCGCTGCTCAACGCCATGGTGAACGTGGCCTCGGGCGCCTCCTGGGTCTCCATCCACCACGGCGGCGGCGTCGGCATGGGCCGCTCCATCCACGCCGGCCAGGTCACCGTCGCCGACGGCACCGCGCTGGCCGGCGAGAAGATCCGCCGCGTCCTGACCAACGACCCCGGTATGGGCGTCATCCGCCACGTCGACGCCGGCTACGACATCGCCGAGTCCGTCGCCGCCGAGCGCGGCGTGCGCGTCCCGATGCGGGAAGGCGACTCCGCGTGACCCAGCACGACGGCGGGCCGGGGACCGTGCCCCCGGCCGCCCCGGCCGCCCCGGGCGGCTCCGCGCCGGCCTCCTTCCACGCCATGTGGCGGGACCTTCGGCCAATCGGGCGCCACGCGGACAGCGGCGGATACCGCCGGTTCGCCTGGACCGGGGCCGACGCCGACTGCCGGGCGTGGTTCCGGTCGCAGGCCGAGTCCCGCGGGCTGCGCTACGAACTGGACCGCAACGGGAACCAGTGGGCCTGGCTCGGCGACCCCGCCGAGGGCGACGCCGTGGTCACCGGATCCCATCTGGACTCCGTGCCCGACGGCGGCGCCTTCGACGGCCCGCTCGGCGTCGTGTCGTCCTTCGCCGCCCTCGACGTACTGCGCGGCAGGCAGGTCCGGTTCACCAGGCCCCTCGCCGTCGTCAACTTCGGGGACGAGGAGGGCGCCCGGTTCGGACTCGCCTGCGTCGGCTCCCGGCTGGCCGCCGGGCAGCTCACCGTCGAGCAGGCACACCGGCTCACGGACGCCGACGGCGTCACGCTGCCGCAGGCGATGGAGCGGGCCGGGTACGACCCCGACACCATCGGACCGGACCCGGAACGCCTCTCCCGTATCGGCGCCTTCGTCGAACTCCACGTCGAGCAGGGCCGGGCCCTCGACCTGTCCGACGACCAGGTCGGCATCGCCAGTGCCATCTGGCCGCACGGCCGCTGGCGCTTCGACTTCCGGGGCGAGGCCAACCACGCGGGCACCACCCGGCTCGTGGACCGCCGCGACCCGATGCTCCCGTACGCCGAGACCGTGCTCGCCGCCCGGCGCGAGGCCCGGCTCACGGGCGCCGTCGCCACCTTCGGCAAGATCTCCGTCGAGCCGAACGGCGTGAACGCCATCCCGTCACTGGTGCGCGGCTGGCTCGACTCCCGCGCCGCCGACCAGCCGACCCTCGACACCGTCGTCACCGGCATCGAGAAGGCGGCCCGCGAGTACGCGCAGGCCCAGGGCGTCGAACTCGACGTGGTGCGCGAGTCGTTCACCCCCGTCGTCGAGTTCGAGCACGCCCTGCGCGACGAGCTCGCCCGCATCCTCACCACCGCGGCCGACCTCACCGTCCCCGTACTGGGAACGGGCGCCGGACACGACGCCGGAATCCTCTCCGGGACCGTCCCGACCGCCATGCTGTTCGTACGCAACCCCACGGGTGTCTCGCACTCCCCGGCCGAGTACGCCGCCGAGGACGACTGCGTGGCCGGGGTGACCGCACTCGCCGACGTACTCGAAGGGCTGGCCTGCAGGTGACGCAGACGTACTGGCTGGAACACGCCTGGCTCGACACCCACGTCGAGCCGGGCGTCGCCCTGACCGTGTCGACCACCGGCTCCGCCGCCGGCGCGGACGGACGCATCACCGCCCTCCGCACGGGCGTCCGCACACCGCCCCCGGGCGCCGAGATCCTGCGCGGACTCACCCTCCCCGGGCTCGCCGACGCCCACTCGCACGCCTTCCACCGAGCCCTGCGCGGCACCGTCCAGGTGGGGTCCGGCACCTTCTGGACCTGGCGCGAGACCATGTACTCCGTCGCGGACCGGCTGACCCCGGAGACCTACCACGCACTCGCCCGCGCGGTGTACGCCGAGATGGCGCTCGCGGGCGTCACGGCCGTCGGCGAGTTCCACTACCTGCACCACGCCCCGGGCGGCACCCGCTACGCCGACCCGAACGCGATGGGCGAGGCACTGATCGAGGCCGCGCGGGAGGCCGGGATCAGGATCACGCTGCTCGACACGGCGTACGTCTCCTCGGGCTTCGGCCAGCCGCCCAACCGCCACCAGCTGCGCTTCTCCGACGGCAACGCGGACGCCTGGGCGGAACGCTCATCCCTCCTCAAGGACCGGGACCACGCGCGGATCGGCGCGGCCGTCCACTCCGTACGGGCCGTGCCCGCCGGACAGCTGGCGACGGTGGCGCGCTGGGCCGAGGAGCGGCGGGCCCCGCTCCACGTCCACCTGTCCGAGCAGACCGCGGAGAACGACGCCTGCCTCCAGCACCACGGATGCACACCCACCCGGCTGCTCGCCGACCACGGTGTGCTCGGCCCGCGCACCACGGGCGTCCACAACACACACCTCACCGACGAGGACATCGCGCTGCTCGGCGGCTCCTCGACCGGCACCTGCATGTGCCCCACCACCGAACGCGACCTCGCCGACGGCATCGGCCCCGCCGCGGCCCTGCAGCGCGCGGGCTCACCCCTCTCCCTCGGATCCGACAGCCACGCCGTCATCGACCTCCTCGAAGAGGCCCGCGCGATGGAGCTGAACGAACGCCTGCGCACCCGCACCCGCGGCCACTGGACGGCCGCCGCCCTGCTGCGCGCCGCCTCCGCGGACGGTCACGCGGCCCTGGGCTGGGACGACGCGGGCATCCTCGAACCCGGCGCGCGCGCCGACTTCACGACCATCGCGCTCGACTCGGTCAGAACCGCGGGCACGCTGCCGCGGCTCGGCGCGGAGTCGGCCGTGTTCGCCGCGACGGCCGCCGACGTGCGCCACACGGTCGTGGCGGGCCGGCCCGTCGTACGCGACGGCGCGCACACCCTCGTACCGGATGTGCCGAAGGCCCTCGCGGACGCCGTCGAAGCCCTGCGCGCCTGAAACCCGTCCACAGGCTCACCACCGACAAGGACGCCATGAGCACCGTCATCACCAACATCGCCACGCTGGTCACCAACGATCCCTCCCTCGGCGACGGACCCCTCGGTCTGATCCGGGACGCGGCCGTCGTCATCGACGGCGACCGCGTCGCGTGGACCGGTGACTCGAGGCAAGCACCCGCCACCGACAACCGGGTCGACGCCGGGGGCCGGGCCGTCATCCCCGGCTTCGTGGACTCCCACTCGCACCTCCTCTTCGCGGGCGACCGCACCGAGGAGTTCAACGCCCGGATGTCCGGCCGCGGTTACACGGCCGGCGGCATCCGCACCACCGTCGCCGCGACCCGTGCCGCGAGCGACGAGGACCTGGAGCGCAACCTCACGCACTACCTCGGCGAGGCGCTGCGCCAGGGCACCACGACCTTCGAGACGAAGTCGGGCTACGGACTCACCGTCGAGGACGAGGCGCGCGCCCTGCGGATCGCCGCCCGCCACACCGACGAGGTCACCTACCTCGGCGCGCACATCGTCTCCCCCGATCACGCCGACGACCCGGCCGCGTACGTGGCCCTGGTGACCGGCGAGATGCTCGACGCCTGCGCCCCGTACGCCCGTTGGATCGACGTCTTCTGCGAGAAGGGCGCCTTCGACGGCGACCAGGCCCGCGCGATCCTCACCGCGGGAAAGGCGCGGGGCCTGCACCCGCGCGTCCACGCCAACCAGCTCACCTACGGCCCCGGCGTCCAGCTCGCCGTCGAACTCGACGCGGCGAGCGCCGACCACTGCACGCACCTCACCGACGCCGACGTGGCGGCACTCGCGAGCGGGAACACGGTGGCGACCCTGCTGCCCGGCGCCGAATTCTCCACCCGCGCCGAGTGGCCGGACGCCCGCCGCCTGCTGGACGCGGGCGTCACCGTCGCCCTCTCCACCGACTGCAACCCGGGCTCCTCCTTCACCTCCTCCGTCCCGTTCTGCATCGCGCTCGCGGTGCGGGACATGGGGATGACCCCGGACGAGGCGGTGTGGTCGGCCACGGCGGGCGGCGCCGCGGCCCTGCGGCGCGAGGACATCGGCCGCCTCACCGTCGGCGCCCGCGCGGATCTGACCCTCCTGGACGCGCCCAGCCACGTGCACCTCGCCTACCGGCCCGGCGTACCGCTGGTCACCGGCGTCTGGCGGCGCGGCGTACGCGAGGTCTGACCGTCCCGGGCCCCGGTCCGGGCGTCCCGGAGCGGGGCCCGGTCAGGACGCCCCCGCCCGCCACCGCTGCTCCCCGCTCCCGTTCAGCGGGAGCAGCGCCAGGCCGTCGCCGCCGTCCGGGGTGAGCGCGGTCTCGAGGGCGACGGCCGGGCGGATCACACCGTCGTCGTCCACGGTGAACCGAAGGTTCTGGGCGTGCCGGCCCTCGGCCGAGGAGCACTCCCAGATGCCGACGCCGTTGTCGACGGAGCCGCGGCTGTCCAGGCAGAAGCCGGAGTCGGCGTACGACTGGAGGACGCCGCGGGAGGCGTCGACGCGCCAGCGCTGGGTGGGCGAGGAGTCGCAGGAGGCCGTGACGACGTCCGTGCCCTTCTCCAGGTCGCCGTCCCGGATGTCCAGGCACAGGCCCGAGGCGGCGTTCACCACCTGGGCGTACGCGCCTCCCGGCGGAGCGGCCGGGGCGGGCGTGGGGGACGGCTTCGGGCGCGGGGACCTCGAAGGGGACGACGACGCGGTCGGCGGGGCGGAGGCGCCGCTCGCCGAGGCCGACGCGCCGGACGGGGACGGGGACGGCGTCGCCGAGACCGTCGCCGTGACCGTCACCGACGGCGGGCTCACGGGGGTGCCGGCCGCGCCCGCCGCGTTCTGGGCCGGTGGGCCACCGGACGGCAGCAGGAAGAGCAGCAGCGGCGCCAGGGCGACCCCGAGGGCCGCCGACGCCAGCACCAGGCGGCGGGACGGCGGCCAGGGCGGTCCGGACAGTGCCCGGACGTCGGGCGCCGGCTCGTGGGCGCCGGTCAGGGTGTAGGCCGTGCCGGCCCAGGGCAGCAGGCCCTCGGCCAGGGCGGTGCGCGGGTGGTCGCGCAGGGCGGACAGCTCTTCGTACGCCGTCGTGCAGTGCGCGCAGTGCGCCATGTGGGCGTCGAGGTCGGGACTGAAGCGAGGGTTGTCGGGCCGCAGCGACTCCTCGATGAGCCGCCGGAAGTCCCCGCAGGAGGGGTCGTCGGACGCCGCCAGCCGGGCCTTGACCCCGGCCTGGCCCAACGCCTGGAGCGCCTGCTCCGTGCCGTACGTCACATCCTCACGGGTGAGGCCGAGCAGCACCGCCGTCCGCTCCTCGGGCTCCCGCTCCACCAGCCCGTACCAGATCAGGCCCTGGGCGCGGGACGGGAGGGACTGGAACGCCGGGAGCATCCGTGGGGCGGGGCCCTCGGGGCCCGTCGTGTTCAGGACCAGGAGCAGCCCGGCGTCGAGTCCGGCGGCCCGCTCGTCGGCGGCCCAGGACGCGGCGACCCGCGAGGTCAGCAGGAGGAGCTGGTGCCGCCATGGGACGCCGGGGTCGCTGCCGCGGGCCGTCTCCTGGGCCGCGAGGGTGAAGGCCTGCGCCGCGAGCTGGCGTGCCACGGACTCGCTGGTGGTGCAGAGGCGGGCGTAGGCGAGGACCGACGCGCGGTGGCGGCCGCGGAGTTCCTGCAGGGCCGGGTACGCGGTCGGGGTGGCGGCGCGCAGCAGTTCGGTCAGGCGCGCGTCGGGCGTCCGCGCGTGGGCACCGCCGTCGCCGGCCCCGGTCCCGTCGTCCTTGCCGGCCGGATCGCCCTGAGCCATCCCTCCGCCTCCTCGTCCCCCGTGCGGTCGCTCGCCCCGTACTGACCTACCGGCCGGTTTGGGGTGCCCACAGTGACAGGGGTGACCCTCCGGGGAAAGAGTGGGGAGGAGGTTTCCCGGGGTAACTTCCGCCCGGGAAAAGGAACTGTGCGGAATGAACCGGATGAAGCGGAAAGAAGCGGTCCGGCACCGTCAGGGCCGGACCGCTTTCCACCGGGACCACGCGGGGGAGTTCCGGGACCGCTTGTGGGGGTACCAGGAGTGCGTGGGGGAGTTCCGGGACCGCTCGTGGGGGTGAGGCCCCGTCACTCCTCGACCGTCAGGCCCCTGCGGAGCCGCACCAGCGTGCGCGACAGGAGCCGCGACACGTGCATCTGCGAGATGCCGAGTTCGTCACCGATCTCGGACTGGGTCATGTTGGCGACGAAGCGCAGCGACAGGATCTGCCGGTCGCGCGGCGGGAGACCGGCGATCAGGGGCTTGAGGGACTCCACGTACTCGATGCCTTCGAGCCCGTGGTCCTCGTAGCCGATGCGGTCCGCGAGCGCGCCCTCGGAGTCGTCCTCCTCGGGCTGGGCGTCCAGCGAGCTGGCCGTGTAGGCGTTCGAGGCGGCCATGCCCTCGACGACCTCGTCGTTGGTGATGCCCAGGCGCTCCGCGAGCTCGGCCACGGTGGGCGACCGGTCGAGCCGCTGGGCGAGTTCGTCGCCCGCCTTGGCCAGGTCGAGCCGGAGTTCCTGCAGCCTGCGCGGCACCCGCACGGACCAGGAGGTGTCGCGGAAGAAGCGCTTGATCTCGCCGATGATGGTCGGCATGGCGAAGGTGGGGAATTCGACGCCGCGGCTCAACTCGAAGCGGTCGATCGCCTTGATCAGACCGATCGTGCCGACCTGGATGATGTCCTCCATCGGCTCGCTGCGGGAGCGGAAGCGGGAGGCGGCGAACTTCACCAGCGCGAGGTTGAGTTCGACGAGCGTGTTGCGGACGTACGAGTAGTCGTGGGTGCCCTCTTCGAGGGACTCCAGGCGCTCGAAGAGCGTCTTGGACAGCGCTCGCGCGTCCACCGCCCCCACCTCGTCGTACGGGGGGATCTCCGGGAGCCCTTCCAGACCGGCGAGCTCCGCGCCGAGGTCGGCGGGATCGTGGTCCGGGTGCTCCGGAGAGGGTGCCGACGTCGCCCTCTGGGTCTGCGATGCGTCGAGCCGGGGTGACATGTGTCCTCCATCGTTCTCGGCATATGGCCGCCGATGCCAATACGTGCACTGCGGTGTGCGGCGCCTCCGTAGCCGGCCGTGTCGAATAGCTGTCGCTACTAGCCCTACCCGCTTTCGCTCATCCCTCGCAAGTGCGTTTCACTGCTAAATGTCCGTTTTATGGGGGTTGTTCGGGTGTCGGGGATCGTAAGGAAGGCGTAGTGTTCGAGTGCGTAATCAGCACTCACGACGCTCGGGAGAGAGACGGCATGGACCGCGGGACGGTCGGCAGCGCACAGTCGGGCCGGCTTCTGGTCGAGGTGCGGGAAGAGGGCTCTAGTGCCGTCGTGACTCCCGCGGGTGAGTTGGATCACCACACGGCCGAATTGTTGCGTGAGCCACTCGAGGCCTGCCTCGAAAAGGGGTATGCCCGGCTCGTCGTGGACTGTTCACGGCTGGAGTTCTGCGACTCCACCGGGCTCAACGTGCTGCTCGGTGCCCGGCTCAAGGCCGAGGCCGCGGGCGGTGGCGTCCATCTGGCGGGGATGCTGCCGGTGGTGGCTCGGGTCTTCGAGATCACCGGGGCGGAGGCCGTCTTCACCGTTCACGAGACGCTCGATGCGGCGCTGGCCGACTAGGCGGGGCGCTCGGGCGCCGCTCTGCCGCGCCCCGGTGCGCCCGCGCGGCCGCCGCGTCACGTCTGTCACACATTCCCGGCCTCGTCGGGGGGTGTTCCGGCGCGACAGTCGGGCAGGAGACATCCTGACTATGTCGGCGAGAATCGGTGGGAACGTCGTAGAGAAGCGCTGTAGATATTCGTCCCGAGCGTCCTGGACACGGAAGTGTCCTGATGTCCTGAGTGCGGAAGCCCCTGGTGTGCGTACCACATGCTGAGTACTGAGTCTTGAATCGTGATACTGGTGAATCGGTGAGGTGAAGCGCTGATGAGCACCACCCGGCCCTACTCGCCGGGCGACCGCGGCCCGGAGTCGGGCGACGGCGGCGCTTCCGGGGCGTCGGGAGACGGCGTGAGCGTGTCCGGGCACTCGGTGGCCCCGACCGCCGACGGCGTGTCCGTGACGGTGTCCGCGGGCGACGCGGGCGTTCCGTCCGCCGCCCGTTCGGCCCGCAGTCTGAGTTTCGAGGGTGAGAGCGCCGTCGTGCCGCTCGCCCGTGACTTCGCCCGTCAGGCGCTGCACGCGTGGGGCTGGCTGCCCGCCGCGGGCGCCGACCGGCGAGCCGCCGCCGAGGACGTCCTGCTGGTCGTCTCCGAGCTGGTCACCAACGCCTGCCTGCATGCCGAGGGTCCGGAGGAGCTCCGGATCAGCTGCGACAACAAGGTGCTGCGCGTCGAGGTCTCCGACCGGGGCACCGGCCAGCCCGCCCCGCGCACCCCGCACCGCGCCGGACGGCCCGGCGGCCACGGCATGTTCATCGTGCAGCGGCTGTGCCTGGACTGGGGAGTCGTCCGTGCCCCGGGCGTCACCGGCAAGACCGTATGGGCGGAACTCGGGGCACCTGCCTGACGCCCACCAGGAGTTACCCGCGGTCATGACGTCTCTTCGTACGTGCCGCACGCGCGCTGGATCTCCTCAGATCCGGCGCGCGCTTTGTCTTCCCTCCACAAGGCCCCGGGCGTACCTTGACGGCCGATCTGATGTTCCGTCAGGAACCAGTCGGGAGTGAGGGGCAGGCCGTGCCGAACCGGACGTACCAGAAACGAACCGCCGCGCTCGCGCTCGCCGCGGCCCTGGCCGGCTCGGCGGTGCTGATGGCCGCCCCGGCAGCCCAGGCCGCCGTGGTGGACGTCAACTACCAGTGCAAGACACCGATCGGCGACAAGAGCGCCGTGTCGCCCATCGACATCAGGAGCGTCAGGAGCGGCAGCGCCTACAAGCTCACCATGTCCTGGCAGAAGGGCGTCTCGTCCAGCCCGGTCGAGCTGGGCAAGGGCGCGATGAGCCCGAGCGCGGTCATCAAGGTGGGCGGCGCGGACAGCGGCACGGTCGCGGTGAGCGGGCCGGCCAACGCGGCCGCGATCCCCGCCAACACCCCCATCAAGATCAGCGACCTGAGCGGGACGTACACCCCGTCCAAGAGCGGCAAGGTCACCTTCACGGCGGGTGTGCTGACCATCAAGGCGCTCGGCACGACGACCACCTGCACGCCCACCAACGACCCGGGGCCCTCGCTGACCCTCGACGTCACGGCCGCGGGCGGCGGGTCCGGGTCGGGCGGGTCGAGCGGGTCGGGCGGGTCGGGCGGATCGGCTTCCCAGGGCGGCTCCGGCTCCGGCGGACAGCTCCCGCAGACCGGCCCGGCCGACTCGGCGCTGGCCCTCGGCACGCTCGGCGGCACCGTACTTCTCGCGGGCGCCGCGGGCACGCTGTGGCTGACGCGCAGGCATCAGGCGGCACGCCGCTGACGCGTTGACCCGTTCGACGACCAGGAGCCGCCGATGCCCTACGCCCGTGTTGTGTGCTGTGCCGTCGGCGTGCTGCTGTCGCTGGCCGCGCCCGCGGCCGCCGCGGGCGCGGACGGCTGGTCCGTCGTGCCGTCCGCGGGCACGGGCACCGGGCGGCCGTACGTCTACGCGGAGGGGACGCCCGGCACGGTCCTCCAGGACACCGTGTCCGTGCTCAACCCGGGCGCGCGGCCGCTGACGGTCCGGCTGCGCGGCGCGGACGCCGACAGCACCGCGCGCGGCGGCTTCACCGTCCGTACCACCGGGAGGCCGACGGACGCGGGCGCCTGGATCGCCTTCGCCGAGGAGCGGCAGGGACACCGGGCGCCGACCGGCACGGTGTCCGTGCGGGTGCCCGCGCGCACCCGTGCCGACGTGCCGTTCAGCCTGAGCGTTCCGCCGGGCGCGACGCCCGGCGACCATCCGGGGGCGATCGTCGCGAGCGCCGGCGGCCGCTCCTCGGCGGTACGGGTGCGGCTGCGGGTCGGCGGACCGGCGTTGTCGGCGCTCACGGTCGAGCACGTCGCCCTGCACGGCGGACGCATCTCGTACGAGCTGGTCAACCGCGGCAACACCGTGCTCGCCCCGAAGCTCGCGGTACGCGCCGACGGTGTCCTCGGCAGGGTCCTCGACCGCCCTGCGAGGACCCTTCCGGTCGAGCTCCTGCCGGGCCGCCGCGTGACGCTCACCGAGCCGTGGCGCGACCCGCCGGCGCTGGACGCGGTGGACGTGCGGCTCACGGTGACGGCGGCGGGAGGGGCGCGCGCCACCGCCTCCACGCCGGTGCGGTTCGTGCCGTGGGGCGCGGTGGCGGGTGTCGGGTGCGGTCTCGCGGCGGTCGCGGCGCCGCTCGTCGTACGGCGGCGCGGGCGCCGTACGACGGACGACGGGGCGTGCGCACCAGCGTGTACGGAAGTGGGGCGTACGGAAGCGCGGCGTACGGAAGCGCGGCGTACGGAAGCGCGGCGTACGCAAACGGCGTGTACGGAAGCGGAGTGGACGGGAGCGGTGTCGTGAGCTTCGTCGGTGGCAGGGCGCGCGCGGCGGTGCGGGCGGCGGCGGTCGCGCTGCTCGTGGTCCCGGTGGCGGGGACGGCCGCCGTGTCCGTCGCGTCCGGGGGATCCGTCGCGTCCGCCGGATCCACTGGACCCGCCGTGTCGGCCGTGTCCGTCGCGTCCGACACGGGGAGACCGGGGGTGAGACTGTCCACCTCCGAGGCGGGGACGGGTGGTTCGGTCACCGTGACCGGCAGTGGATGGCGTCCGAAAACACTGCTGATGATGCTGATCTGCGGGCAGTCCGTACCGTCCCGCGGGGTGATCGGCGGCACCAACTCCTGCGCCAACGCGGACGGCCGGGCCGTCACCACCGACGCGCAGGGGAAGTTCGAGAAGAGACTGCCGGTCACCGAGCCGCCCAAGCCGTGCCCGTGCGTCGTGCACGTCGCCACGGTCACGGGCGAACAGGCGGCGGCGGACGCCGTCTTCATGGTCGCGGGTCACTCGGTCGAACCGCTGCCCGAGGAATCGGGCGCCGGCCGCCTGGCGATGCTCACCGACACCCGGCTGGACGGCTCCGGCGGACTGCTGACCTGGTTCGGCGCGCCGCCCGCGCGGGATCTCGTCTTCACCGTCGGCAACGTCGGCACCGCCTCCGTCAAGGACCCCGTCTTCCAGGTCGGCACCTCGCACGGGGTGTTCGCGCCGCAGTGGGAGGAACAGCAGTGGCGCGGCACGGTCGCGCCCGGCAGGAAGGCGCGGATCACCCTCCCGGTGGAGCTCGCGGCCGGGGCGCACGGCGACTACACGGTCTCCTTGAAGTACGGCGGGAAGGTCCTCGCCGAACAGCCTTGGGGCGTCGGCCGCCCCTGGGGGGTGACGCTCTTCTGGATCCTGCTGGGCGTGGTCGTCCCGGCGGCGGTGTTCCGGATCGGGATGGCCGTGGTGGACCGGGTGCGGCCCCGCAGGTCGGCGCGCCGTGCGCGCCGTCACCGGGGTCCGCGGCTGCCGGACATCACCGTCCGGCTGCCGTGGCCGGGCGGTTCCCCCGCCTCGCCGTCCGCACCCCCCGCGCCGGGTTCCGCGCCGGAGGCGACGACGTCCGCCGCGGCGGGGAACCGCGCGCCGAGGACCGCCACGACCCCGACCCTGCCGTGGTTCACACCGGACAGCGATCCCGGTGGCGCCGCGAACGGTCAGCTCTCCGCACCGCAGGAGAACAGTCCGACGACGAAGGGGAACACGTGAGTACGCGATGGAGAGTCGTGCCGGCGGGAGGGCGGAGAGGCGCCCCCTCGGACGGGCGGAGAACAGTCCCCCGGGGCGGCCGGAGAGCGAGCGCGGCCGGATGCGCGCTGATGCTCGCCGGCGCGGGCCTTCTGGTGGGCGTGGCGGCGGGCCCGGCACAGGCCGCCGGGGTGGCGTACGCGACCAGATGCGTCCCGCCCGCGGCCTCCGGCCTGGACCCCGTCATGGGCACCACCGAGGTGCAGATCACCGCGCCCGCGACGGCGAGCGTGGGCGACGAGGTCGAGGTGGTCTGGAAGTTCACGCAGGCCGCGTCGAAGAACCCCGACCTCATCGACCTCCCGGCCGACTCGGTCCAGCCGAGCGGCACCCTCAAGGCGGCCGGCGCGCAGACCGCGGACCTCGCGATGCAGGGACCACGTCAGAACCCGGCCATACCCAAGGGCGGGGCCATGGTGCTCTCCGACATGAAGGGCACCCTGAAGCTGACGGCGCCGGGCACGGTCACGCTGACCCCGGACGCGTACAGCATCAACGCCTTCTCGACGGACACGAAGTGCGCACCCACCGAGACGGTGAAGCCGGCGGCGACGATCGAGGTGACGGGGTCGCCGACGACACCGACGCCGACTCCGACACCGTCGACGACGCCCTCGACCACTCCCTCCGGCACGCCCTCGACGCAGCCCACCGGATCGGCGTCGGCGAGCCCGAGCGACAGCGGGGGACAGACGGACTTCACCGGCAAGGAGGTCTCCGTCGCCTACGCGTGCAAGACGCCGATCGGGGACAAGAACGCCACCTCTCCCGTGCAGATCGACGCACGGAAGAACGGCGAGGACTTCGATCTCACGGTCAGGTTCAAGAAGTCCGTGATGGACAGTCCGGCCGACATCCCGGCGAACTCGGTCAAGCCGTCGATGGAGGTGGTCCTGGGCGGTGCGGACAAGGGCACGGTCCATGTCGAGGGGCCCGCCAACGCCCAGCCGATCAAGTCCGGCGACCCGATCGAGGTGCCCGACCTCACGGGTACGTACAAGCCCGGCGCGAGCGGTGAGTCCACCCTGGCGCCCGGTGTGCTCACGGTGACGGCCCTCGGCACCACGACGACCTGCACCCCGGCGACGTCACAGGTCTCCCTGACCCTGGACACCACGCGGCAGGAGGGCGGGGCGTCGGGCGGCGGAGGTTCCTCCTCCACCTCCGGCGGCACGTCGGCGGGGTCCGCGTCGACGTCCGGCGGCCTCGCGGAGACCGGCTCCGACAGCCACGGCGCGCTCAGGGCGCTGGGGCTGGTCGCCGGAACGGTGATCCTGCTCGGCGGAGCGGTCTTCACGTTCCTGCCCCGCCGGCACCCGCACTGACCGTCCCCGCGTCCGGGCGCGGGAACGCCGGAGGGCCACCGCGCCGATGTGGTGCGGTGGCCCTCCGGGTGCAAGGCGTCGACTCGGGGGTAGCCCCTGCCGGGGTGCTTCAGTTGACGTCGCCCATCAGCTGCTTGACCCTCTTGCGGTACATCCAGACCGCCACACCGGCGACCACGGCGAGCGTGGCCTCCAGGGCGACGATGCCCGTCTTGTTGAGGTCGACCTCGGCGATGGAGAGGAGGCCGGTCGTGGCGTCACCGGCGGTGACCGCCAGGAACCAGACACCCATCATCTGGGAGGCGTACTTCGCGGGAGCCATCTTCGTCGTGACCGACAGACCCACCGGAGAGAGCGTCAGCTCGCCGACGGTCTGCACGAAGTAGATCGCCACCAGCCACATCGCGGCCGCCTTGTGACCGCCCTCGGCGATCGTCAGCGGGGCCAGGAAGAGGAAGAACGACGCACCGACCAGGATCAGACCGGAGGCGAACTTCGTGGCCGTGCTCGGCTCCTTGCCGCGCTTGTTCAGCGCCAGCCACGCCCAGGCGAAGACCGGGGCGAGCGCCATGATCATGACCGGGTTGACCGACTGGTACCAGGAGACCGGGAAGTTCCACCCGAAGATGGTGTTCTTGGCGGACGACTCGGCGAAGATCGACATGGTCGAGCCGCCCTGGTCGTAGATCATCCAGAAGACGGCCGCGGCGACGAAGAACCAGATGTACGCGGACATCTTCGACTGGTCGGCGCGGTTCAGGCTCTTGTCCCGCTTGATACGGCCGATGACCATGACCGGGATGACCAGACCGGCGACCGTGATCGGGACCAGCAGCCAGTTCAGCGTGTAGTGGCCCGAGAAGCCGACGATCGCGTAGAAGACGACGGCGACGGCCGCCCAGAACGCCGACTTGCGCAGCGTCGCGGCCTTCTCCTCGGCCGACAGGGGCGTGGGGACCTCCTGCGAGCGGGGGCTCAGGTGACGGCCGCCGAGCAGGTACTGGGCCAGACCCAGGGCCATGCCCAGCGCGGCGAGCGCGAAGCCCAGGTGCCAGTTGACGTTCTCACCGACGGTGCCGATGACCAGCGGCGCGATGAAGGCGCCCAGGTTGATGCCGATGTAGAAGAGCGTGAAGCCACCGTCGCGGCGCGGGTCGTCCGGGCCGTCGTAGAGGTGGCCGACCATCGTGGAGATGTTGGCCTTGAGCAGACCGGAACCGATGGCCACGAGGCCGAGGCCCGCGAAGAAGGTCCCGGAGGTCGGCAGGGCCAGCGTGAGGTGGCCCAGCATGATGATCAGGCCCGCGACGGCGACCGTCTTGCGGGGGCCGAGGACACGGTCGGCGAACCAGCCGCCCGGCAGGGCGAGGAGGTACACCAGGGACAGGTACACGGAGTAGATCGCGGTCGCGGTGGCCGCGCTCATGTGCAGGCCGCCCGGTGCCACCAGGTACAGCGGGAGCAGAGCCTTCATGCCGTAGTAGGAGAAACGCTCCCACATCTCGGTCATGAAGAGAGTGGCCAGTCCGCGGGGGTGGCCGAAGAAGGTCTTCTCGGAACCGGGGGTGCCCGGTGTGACCGAGTCCTTCGTCAGGCTGGACGCCATGGTCGTTCCTTGCTGGTCGGGACGCGCTGCTGGAGCGTGGCGCGCCCGGTGGGGGGCGGCCGGCACCGGCGAGGTCCGACCCGTCCACCCCACGCCCACGGGGAGTCCGCTCCGGATTGCGAAGCGGTGCACGGCGACCACCGGGATCCACGCCCGTCACGCGTCGATGCGCTCGGGCCCGGCCACAGGTCATTCCTTTCAAGGCTGGCGAAACACCAGCCCGCACACAAAAGAGACCCTCAGCGTCACGTAACGCGCCAAAGGTCCCCGTGTGGTGCTACAGGCGTTCGGTCACCATACGACATGTCAATGCGGCATATGGAAGGACTTGAGAGATGGATCACAGGTGACAATGGAACCACGGAAGCGTATTCGAAGGCCCTACTCAAGATCGCGCCCCACAGCCGAAGGCGGCTCTCCGACCGGCCGAAGGTAAGAATCCCGGTCGCCGATCACACCACAGGTGCTGTCCGAGGCGGACTACCATCACCCCATGACCCGTGTACTGCTCGCCGAGGACGACGCGTCCATCTCGGAGCCGCTGGCCCGTGCCCTGCGCCGGGAGGGTTACGAGGTCGAAGTGCGCGAGGACGGCCCCACCGCGCTCGACGCCGGAATGCAGGGCGGCGTCGACCTGGTCGTCCTGGACCTGGGGCTGCCCGGAATGGACGGCCTGGAAGTGGCCCGCCGGCTCCGTGCCGAAGGCCACACCGTCCCCATCCTCATCCTGACCGCACGCGCCGACGAGGTGGACACCGTCGTCGGTCTCGACGCGGGCGCCGACGACTACGTGACCAAGCCGTTCCGTCTCGCCGAACTGCTCGCCCGCGTCCGGGCGCTCCTGCGGCGCGGAGCCGCGGAGCCGCAGCAGCCGCCCGCCACGCACGGCGTACGGATCGACGTCGAGTCGCACCGGGCCTGGATGGGTGACGAGGAACTCCAGCTCACGGCGAAGGAGTTCGACCTGCTGAGGGTGCTGGTCCGGGACGCGGGGCGGGTCGTCACCCGGGACCAGCTCATGCGCGAGGTCTGGGACACCACGTGGTGGTCGTCCACCAAGACCCTCGACATGCACATCTCCTGGCTGCGCAAGAAGCTCGGTGACGACGCGGCGAATCCGCGGTACATCGCGACGGTACGGGGTGTCGGTTTCCGCTTCGAGAAGAGCTGACGCGCGCATCCCGTCCCCTGGGGACGGCGCCCCCAGACCCCCGCTCCGGCCCGAAGGGCCTTGTCCTCGATGGCCGGACGGGCTGACGGCGCCCGGTGCTTTTCAGCCCGTCCGGCGTTTGAGGACGAGCCCTTCGGGCGAAGCGGGGGTCTGGGGGCGCCGTCCCTGGCGGGGGTCCGGGGGCGGAGCCCCCAGGTAAGGGACGGGTAGGGGCGGCGGGGGCGAAGAAACCCGTCCGCCACCGCGACAGTGCACACTGGTCCCCGTACAGCCACCCGCCCGGAGGGCCCCGTGCGTCGCCGCCTCATCCAGTCCACCCTCTCCGTCGTCCTCGTGGTGATCGCCGTCTTCGGCGTCTCCCTGGTGATCGTCGAGACCCGCACCATCAGCAACAGCGCCCAGGAACGCGTGGACTCCGAGGCCCTGCGCCTCGCCAGCATCGTGGACAGCCGCATCCTCGGCGAGGAACACATCAACGCGGAGATCCTCAAGAACCAGGTCGCGGAGGACCGCTACGCCGTGATCCGGGTCCCCGGCCAGGCCCCCGTCGAGGTCGGGATCCAGCCCAGCGGCGACGTCATCCACTCCACGGCCAAGGGCGAGGAGGGTGAGACGGTCGTCGTCCAGGAGCCCCGCTCGGCCGTGACCCGCGAGGTCGGCCGCACGCTCCTGATCATCGCGGCGGTCGCCCTGCTCGCGATCATCGCCGCCGTCCTGCTCGCCGTACGCCAGGCCAACCGCCTGGCCTCCCCGCTCACCGACCTCGCGGAGACCGCCGAGCGGCTCGGCTCCGGCGACCCCCGCCCCCGCCACAAGCGCTACGGCGTCCCGGAGCTGGACCGGGTCGCGGACGTCCTGGACGGCAGCGCGGAGCGCATCGCCCGCATGCTGACCGCCGAGCGCCGCCTGGCCGCCGACGCCTCCCACCAGCTCCGTACGCCCCTCACGGCCCTTTCCATGCGGCTGGAGGAAATCACCCTCACGGATGACCCGGACATCGTGAAGGAGGAGGCGACGATCGCGCTCACCCAGGTCGAGCGGCTCACGGACGTCGTGGAGCGGCTGCTGACCAACGCCCGCGACCCCCGTACGGGCTCCGCCGTCTCCTTCGACCTCGACGAGGTCATCAAGCAGCAGCTGGAGGAGTGGCGCCCCGCCTACCGCAGCGCGGGCCGGGCCATCGTCAGCTCCGGCAAGCGGCACCTGCGGGCGGTCGGCACCCCGGGCGCGGTCGCCCAGGTGCTGGCCGCGCTCATCGAGAACTCGCTCATGCACGGCGGCGGCACCGTCGCCCTGCGTACCCGCGTCACCGGCAACCAGGCCGTCGTCGAGGTCACGGACGAGGGCCCCGGGGTCCCCACCGACCTGGGCGCCCGGATCTTCGAGCGCACGATCAGCGGCCGCAACTCCACCGGAATCGGTCTGGCGGTCGCCCGCGACCTCGCGGAGGCGGACGGGGGCCGTCTGGAGATGCTGCAGGCGCAGCCGCCGGTGTTCGGCCTGTTCCTGTCGCGTACGCCGCTGAAGAGGGCTCCGCTGGTGGACGACGAGGAGCCGACGGTCCGGTGACGCGGGGCTCCGGCGCGGCGGAGGGTCACGCGGCGGGTGCGCGGAGATGCCCGCGCTAGTTGGCGCGGGCCCTGGCCGGTGCGCGCTCGGCGCCGGCCTGCGCCTCCGCGTCGAGGACGGGCCGCGTCCGCAGCACCGCCCCGGGCTCCGGCTCGGTCGCGGGCTCCTCGGCCGGCAGCGTGCGGAACACCCAGGTGCGGTACGACCAGAAGCGGAACAGGGTCGCGATGCCGATGCCGACGAACTTGAAGACGTTGCTCTGCAGCGGGCTGTCCCAGCCGAAGCCGTACGTCGCCACGTACAGGACACCGTTCTCGATGACCAGCCCCACCGCGCTGAACAGCACGAAGAGGGTCATCTCCCGGGTACGGCCGCCGCGGTCGCGGTCCCGGTAGGTGAAGTAGCGGAACCCGACGTAGTTGAAGACGATGGCGACGACCGTGGCGATGACGCTGGCCCGGACGACCTGAAGGCCGGTGGCGTGCCGGACCAGGTTGAAGGTCACCAGGTTGACGAGCAGCCCCGCTCCGCCGACCGCGCCGAATTTGGCGACTTCGCGCAGGAGCTGGTCGAACCGGCGGCGAACCGCGCTGCGAGGCCTCGTATGAAGCCCCGAAGAAGCACTGCCCATGGTGTCGCCAGCCCCCGTCGATCGGTCATCGGTCGGTCGTCGTTCGGTTATTTCAACCCGGCCATGCTAACCAGCGGCTCCCTGTCCTGCCTGTGGGCAGACTCACGGGTGTGGAAAAAGCGGTTCACCGACGGGGGCCGAGGGCGGCGGGCGCGGGGCGTACGACAGGGGGACGGGCGGGCCGCGCGGCGGGCGGGGGCCGGGGCGCGGAGAGCGGAATCCGGTCCCCGCGGTGCGGCCGATACTCTTGGAGCGTGACGTTCCCGGTAGTCGGCATGGTCGGCGGGGGTCAGCTCGCTCGTATGACACACGAGGCGGGCATCCCGCTCGGCATCAGGTTCAAGCTCCTCAGTGACACCCCGCAGGATTCCGCGGCGCAAGTGGTCGGCGATGTCGTCATCGGCGACTATCGCGATCTCGACACGCTGCGTGACTTCGCGCGGGGCTGCGATGTGATCACCTTCGATCACGAACACGTGCCCAGCGAGCATCTGCGGGCCCTGGAGGCGGACGGCATCCCCGTCCGTCCAGGGCCCGACGCGCTCGTGCACGCCCAGGACAAGGGTGTGATGCGCGCGAAGCTCGACGCGATCGGCGTGCCCTGCCCGCGGCACCGGATCGTGAGCGACGTCGACGACGTCGCCGCGTTCGCGGCCGAGGGTCTCGCGCCCGGCGTCGAGGGCGACGGTTTCCCGGTGATCCTGAAGACCGTCCGCGGCGGCTACGACGGCAAGGGGGTCTGGTTCGTACGCTCCCCGGAGGAGGCGGCCGAGCCCTTCCGCGCCGGCGTCCCCGTGCTGGCCGAGGAGAAGGTCGACTTCGTGCGGGAACTCGCCGCGAACGTCGTCCGCTCACCGCACGGCCAGGCGGTCGCGTACCCGGTCGTCGAATCCCAGCAGGTCGGCGGCGTCTGCGACACGGTGATCGCCCCCGCGCCCGGGATCTCGGACGAGCTGGCCCTGAGGGCCGAGGAGCTCGCCCTGCGCATCGCGAAGGAACTCGGCGTCGTGGGCCACCTGGCCGTCGAACTGTTCGAGATCCGCGAGCCCGACGGGACGCCCGGCATCCTCGTCAACGAACTGGCCATGCGCCCGCACAACTCGGGCCACTGGAGCCAGGACGGCGCGATCACCTCCCAGTTCGCCAACCATGTCCGCGCGGTCCTCGACCTCCCCCTCGGCGACCCGCGCCCGCGCGCCAGGTGGACGGTCATGGTCAACGTCCTCGGCGGCGACTACCCGGACATGTACTCCGCGTACCTGCACTGCATGGCCCGCGACCCCCAGCTGAAGATCCACATGTACGGAAAGGACGTGAAGCCCGGCCGCAAGGTCGGCCACGTCAACACCTACGGCGACGACCTGGACGACGTCCTCGATCGCGCCCGTCACGCAGCCGGTTACCTGAGAGGCACGATCACAGAATGAGCCCAGTTGTAGGCATCGTCATGGGGTCGGACTCCGACTGGCCCGTCATGGAGGCCGCCGCCAAGGCCCTCCACGAGTTCGAGATCCCCTACGAGGTCGACGTCGTCTCCGCGCACCGCATGCCGCACGAGATGATCGCGTACGGCGAGCAGGCCGCGGGGCGTGGGCTCAAGGCGATCATCGCGGGTGCCGGCGGCGCCGCCCACCTGCCCGGGATGCTCGCCTCGGTCACCCCGCTGCCCGTCATCGGCGTACCGGTCCCGCTGAAGTACCTCGACGGCATGGACTCGCTGCTGTCGATCGTGCAGATGCCGGCCGGTGTCCCCGTCGCGACCGTCTCCGTCGGCGGCGCGCGCAACGCCGGGCTGCTGGCGGCCCGGATCCTCGCCGCGCACGACGAGGAACTCCTCACCCGCATGAGGGACTTCCAGCAGGAGCTGAACGACCAGGCCACCGAGAAGGGCAAGCGGCTGCGGGCCAAGGTCGAGGGCGCGGCCGGCGGCTTCGGCTTCGGGAAGTGACGCGGATGGCATCCCTCGACGAAGCCCGGGACCTGCTGCGGGAGTTCCCCGTGGTCGACGGGCACAACGACCTCCCCTGGGCACTGCGCGAGCAGGTCCGCTACGACCTCGGCGCCCGTGACATCGCCGCCGACCAGAGCGCCCATCTGCACACCGACCTGGCGCGTCTGCGCGCCGGTGGCGTCGGCGCGCAGTACTGGTCGGTGTACGTCCGCTCGGACCTGCCCGACCCGCTCACCATGACGCTCGAACAGATCGACTGCGTACGGCAGTTGATCGACCGGCACCCGGCCGACCTGCGCGCCGCGCTGACGGCGGCGGACATGACGGCGGCGCGGGCGGAGGGCCGTATCGCCTCGCTCATGGGCGCGGAGGGCGGCCACTCCATCGACAACTCCCTCGGTGCGCTGCGGGGGTTGTACGCGCTGGGCGTGCGGTACATGACGCTCACCCACAACGACAACGTCGCGTGGGCGGACTCGGCCACGGACGTCCCCGCCGTCGGCGGTCTGTCGGCCTTCGGCCGCGAGGTCGTGCGGGAGATGAACCGCGAGGGCATGCTGGTCGACCTCTCGCACGTCGCGGCGACGACCATGCGGGACGCGCTGGACACCTCCGCCGCCCCGGTGATCTTCTCGCACTCCTCCTCGCGCGCGGTCTGCGACCACCCGCGCAACATCCCGGACGACGTCCTGGAGCGGCTGCCCGCCAACGGGGGAGTGGCGATGGTGACGTTCGTACCGAAGTTCGTCCTGCAGGCCGCGGTCGACTGGACGGCCGCGGCCGACGAGAACATGCGCGCGCACGGCCTCCACCACCTCGACACCACCCCTGAGGGGATGAAGGTCCACCGTGCCTTCGAGGAGACCAACCCGCGGCCCGTCGCCACGGTGTCGACGGTGGCGGACCACCTCGACCACATGCGTGAGGTCGCGGGCGTCGACCACCTCGGCATCGGCGGCGACTACGACGGCACGGCGTTCACGCCCGAGGGCCTCGACGACGTATCCGGCTATCCGAACCTGATCGCGGAGCTGTTCGCCCGCGGCTGGTCCCGCGCCGACCTCGCCAAGCTGACCTGGCAGAACGCGGTACGGGTGCTGGGCGCGGCCGAGGACGTGGCCCGCGACCTGCGGGCGACGCGCGGCCCGTCGAACGCGACGTTGCGACAGCTGGACGGCTGACCGCTCCGGACGCTTCCCGGTGGACGGGCCGTACCCCCGAACGCCCCGTCCACCAGGAAGCTCCCCCGCGCCCCGTGCGACGGTGACGGTACTGCGATCACCGTCCACCCAACGGAGCCACGTCATGGCAGACCTGCAGGAAGAACTGCACCCCACCCCCGAGGTGGCGGAGCTCGACCGGCCCACTGCCTGGGCGAAGGCCGGGCCGGAGTCCGGGACGGCCGACCTGGACGTCCCGGAGCCCGCGCCGGCGGCGGCGCCGGAGACCGCCCCGGACGCCGATCCCCTGGAGCGGGCGCGCAGTTTCCTCGCCGGTCATCCCGTCGCCGACGGCTACAGCGGTCTGCCCTGGGCGCTGCGGCACCTGCCCTGGTACGACCTGGAGGTGGGCGAGAGCGCCGTGGACACGGACGTGCCGCGGCTGCGGGAGGGGCATGTCGGCGCGCTGTTCTGGTCGCTGCACCTGCCCGAGGGGCTGGCCGGTGACCGGGCCGTCGGCGCCACCCTGGAGCAGTTGGACCTGGTGCGCACGGTGGTCCGGGCCCACCCCGAGGGGCTGCGGATGGCCCACACCGCCTCCGAGGTCAACGACGCCCGGCACTGCCGCCGGGTGGCCGTGCTGCTGGGCCCGGCCGGTGCCGCCGCGCTCGGCGACTCGCTCGGCATCCTGCGGGCCCTGCACTCCCTCGGCCTGCGGGTCCTCACCCTCGCGGGCGCCTCCTGGGCGAGCCAGGCGGGCCTGACCAGGTTCGGGGAGGAGGTGCTGCGCGAGATGAACCGGCTGGGCGTGATCGCCGACCTCTCCGGGACCTCGGACGCCACCATCGCCCGTACCCTCGCGGCATCCAAGGCCCCGGTCCTGTTCACCCGCTCCGCGGCCCGCGCGCTGCGTCCCCACCCGGCGAACCTCTCCGACGACGTACTCGCCGTACTGGGCGCGGCCAAGGGGGTGTGTCTCGTCCCGCTCACGGCCGAGCAGGCGGGCCCGACCGTCCGGGACGTCGCCGACCACCTCGACCACGTCCGGTCCGTCGCGGGCCCGGAGTGCGTCGGCGTCTCGGGGACGTACGACTCCGGGGCCGCGCACCCGCAGGACCTCGCTGACGCGTCCTGCTACCCGAACCTGATCGCCGAACTCTTCGACCGTGGCTGGTCCGAGGCCGACCTCGCCCTGCTGACCTGGGGAAATGTCCAGCGAATCGTGCGCACCGCGGACTTCACGGCGCGAGCGGCCCAGCAGCGCCGCGAGCCCTCCACGGCCAGGATCGCCGATCTGGACGGCTGATCGGGCCGCCCGGACCCGGAACCGCGCCGGTCAGCAGGCGCAGAGGCAGAACGGGTGCCCCGCGGGGTCGGCGTAGACCCGCCAGCCCCGCGAGCGGTCCTCGGTGTCCAGCGGCCGCGCGCCGAGCGCGAGCACGCCCTTCTCGGCCGCGTCCAGGTCGTCGACGGTCAGGTCCAGGTGGAACTGCTGCGAGCCCTCGGGCGCGGGCCACCGCGGCGGTACGTGCCCGGGGGCGGCCTGGAACGCCAGCGACCGTCCGCCGGGCACCTTCAGATCCACCCAGTCCGAGTCGCCTCCGTCTCCCCCGTCCGATTCCACGGTGCCGCCCAGCACCTCGGCGTAGAACCCGGCCAGCGCGCGCGGGTCGGGACAGTCCAGGACGACGGCGCCGAGTTCGGCGAGAGCCATGACTCCTCCTGAGGAAGAATGGTTACCCGTAGACCCCTGAATGGGGTAACGGTTACTGCATGGTCCCGCACAGGAGGTAACGTCGCAACCATGAACGACCGCGCACCCGCGCCCGGACGGCTGGCGCTGATCCAGTCCCTGGTGAACACCCTCGACCTCGAATCGGGCGCGGACCGACTGGACACCGCCGAGGGCCGGGCGGCCTTCGGCCTCGCGACAGGCGGCACGGAGGCGGCACGCGAACTGCGCGAGTCGCTGCGCGCGGTGTGTCTGGCGCACGCCGACCACCCGCCGCACCGGCCGGTCACCCCGCTCGGCGAGCTGCTGGCCGGGGCGCCCCTGTACCTCATGGTCGACGGACGGGACGGCGGCGCGGGCTTCGCTCCCGCCGCCCCCGCGGTCACCTCGGCACCGGCCGCCCCTGCGGCCCCTGGCGCACTCTCGACCTCTGGCGCCCCGTTGCCCGCCGCGAGCGAGTCCCTCGCCTCACGTGTCGCCGCGGCCATCGCGGAGTCGCTCGTCGAAGGCACCTGGGCCCGGCTGAAGGCCTGCGAGGCGTCGACCTGCCACTGGGCGTACTACGACCGCTCCCCGGCCGGCCGCGGCCGCTGGTGCTCGATGTCGGTCTGCGGGGCGCGCGCCAAGATGCGCCGCTACCGCGCGAAGTAGCAGCGGCCGACGCAGCCGTACGAAGTGGGCCGTCCGGCCCCGCCGGTCACCGGGACGGTGGAGAATGTGGGGCGACGCCGGTCCGGCCGACTGAGCCTCGGCCGGACCGGCGTCGCCCGGGTGCTGCCGCGCCGCGTCAGGTGACCAGCAGCCGGTTGAAGAACGAACGGTAGTGGCGCAGTGCCAGGCGCAGGTTCTCCGTGTCGGCCTGCTCGCCCCGGTTCCACTGTCCTTCCAGCTCCTGTTTGTGATCGGCGAAGGTGGCGGCGAGCCGCTGCATCACGTCCGCGACGAGGGCGTCGGCGGTGTGCACGGCGTCGCGCGGGTCGTCGACGAACTGGCTCTGCACCTCCTGCCAGCGTGCGCGGAACGCCTCCTCGTCCTGCGGACTGAGGAGTTGGGGAGTGTCGTCCCCCTCCTGGGTGGCCCGGGTGGCCTGGGAGTCACCAGCGGCCGTCCGCTCCCGCGAGCTCGTAGTCTGCGGGTCGGCGCTCCCGGCCGGGTCCTCCAGGCCGCCGGCTTCGCGTCCGGTGTCCGCGCGGTCGACACCCTCGCGATCGGTGTCCTCGCCTCCCGCGTCCTCGCGTCCGGTGTCGTCGCGCTCCGGGGCGTCGCTCGGTGTGGCCGTGCTCTCTCCGGGGAACGTCGGCGCTTCGGGCGGCGGGCCCGACGTGTCCTCGGTGGTGGCCCGGTCGCGGGGCTGGGCGAGGTCGTCGGTGGACAGACCGCTCTCGGTGGCGGTGTCCGGCATGTCATGCCCTCGTATGTCCTGGCGGTGCATCTACTCCTCCGATCCGTCCGGGCCGGTCAGGCCCGTGCGTGGCGGCGACGGCCGCCGTCGGAGAGCAGCTCGTCGAAGAGGGCGCGGTAGTGCACCATGGCCCCCCGCAGCTGCTCCGTGGTCGCCTGGTGCCGCATGCTGAGCGCGTCCACGTCATGGGCGGCCCGGTAGTGCTCCAGGGTGCGGCCGTGCTCGACCGAGAGGTCCTTGACCTGCTGCTCGAAGTCCTGGGTCGGATAGCCGCGTTCGTTCATCAGCGAGGTCACCAGGCGGTCCGCGTCGTGCACGGCGCCCTCCGGGTGATCCACGAAGTCCTCCTGTACGCCCGCCCAGTCGCGGGTGTACCGGTCCTTGGCGCCGCTGTCCAGCGGCCGGATGTCCAGGGAGTCGTGCCGCTTCTCGCGGGCCTTGAGGTCACGCTCGGCGTCCGAGCGGTTGTCGGCGTTCTCCACCGTTCGCTCGTACTCCGGACCGAAGCGCTCGCGCAGCTTCCGGCGCCGCATGAGCTGTGAAGCCACCACCGCGATCAGGGCGATCACCACCACGACAGGAATGATGATGGCCAGAAGTGTTCCTGTTGACATGGGGCAGAGCCTCCTCGCCGGCGCCCGATGTGCGCCTCTACCTGTCGGGTCCCCCCAGCCCCGGGGTTGAAACGAGATGCGTGGAATGCTCTGAACGCGGCTAAGGGTGTGGTTTGTCGGGGGTGCGCGGATCCGGTGAGACCGGCACGGGCGGGCCGCGCAGCGCGCCGAACACGGACCAGGCGACCGACACCATCGGAACGGCCACGACCGCGCCGATCACCCCGGCCAGGACGCCGCCGGCGATGACGGAGAGGGCCACCACCACGGGGTGCAGCCGGACCGCCCAGCTGAGCACCAGCGGGTGCAGCACATGACCCTCGAGCTGGCCGATGACCACGATCAGGGCGAGTACCACGACGGCGACCACCGGACCCCGTGAGGCCAGCGCGACGACCGTGGCCACGCCGAGCGCGACGGGCGAGCCCACCAGCGGGACGAACGCGGCGAAGAACTCCAGCAGGGTCAGCGGCATGGCCAGCGGCACGCCCAGCAGGGACAGGGCCACACCCACCAGCACGGCGTTGGTGGCCGCCACGATGATGATGCCCCGGGTGTACCCGGCGAACGTCCGCCAGGCCGCCCGTCCCGCGCGGTCCCACGACTCCCGCGCGCTCTCGGGCAGCAGCCCCTGGAACCAGTGCCAGAACCTCTCCCCGGAGAGGATGAAGAACAGGGAGCAGAACAGCGCGAGCACGGCGGCGGTCAGCACCTCCAGCAGCCGCCCGGCACCGCTGAGCGCGCTGCTGAGCAGTGCGGAACGGTGTTGCGAGAGGTACGCGGTCACCTTGTCCTGAAAGTTCGCCAGCGCCGTGTGGTCCACGTGGAAGGGAGACCCCTCCAGCCACCGTTCGATCCGTCCGACGCCGCCGGCGAACTCCTGGCTCAGCCGGTCCGATTCCCCCGCGACCAGACTGCCGACCAGGGCCAGCAGCCCGAGCACCACCACCAGGCTCCCGACCAGGCTCACCGCCGCCGCCACGCCCCGCGGCACCCACCGCGCCAGCAGATTGGCCGCCGGCCGCAGCACCGAGGTCACCACCAGCGCGAGGAACAGCGCGACGGCGACCAGTTGCAGCCGCCCCAGGATCTTGAAGCACGCGTACGCGGCCGCTCCCAGCACGAGCAGCCGCCAGGCGTACGCGGCGGTGACCCGCAGGCCGCTGTTCACGCTCGGCGTCACGCTGTCGCGGCCGCCGCCGCGCCGCGCCGCCGTCCCGGCCGTACGTGCCCGGGCCACCGTGCCCACACCGCCCGCGGGCCGGCTCCCCCGTACGACGTACCGCGCCCGTCGCCCGCCACGACCGGAGCCGCGGCCCGCATCCGGACCCGTGCCAGGTCCGGTGCCGGGCGCGTCCGCCCGTCCGTGCGTACGACGCGATCCGTCGGTCACCCGTGCGTCACCGCCCTCCGTCGCCGGGACCGGACAGGCGCGTGGCCGAGGAGGCGCCTGCGATCAACGCCGTGGCATCACGTGACCGGGCCGCAACGGGACAGATCGAACACAAGGGGCGTCAGGGACAGCGTGGGGTCCTGCGTCAAGGGCCCGCAAGCGGAGGAGAGCGGGCGGGTCAGGCGGTGGGCCGTCCCATCGCCCGGTACGTCCAGCCGGCCCGCCGCCACAGCTCCGGGTCGAGGGCGTTGCGCCCGTCGAGGAGCACGCGGGCGGTGGCCACCTCGCCCAGGGCCGCGGGGTCCAGCTCACGGAACTCGCGCCACTCGGTGAGGTGCAGGACGACATCGGCGCCGCGTACGGCCCCGGCGGCCGAGTCGGCGTACCCGAGCGTCGGGAAGAGCCGCTGGGCGTTCGCCATGCCCTTGGGGTCGTAGACGGTGACCTGGCCGCCCTGGAGGTGGATCTGCCCGGCGACGTTCAGCGCCGGCGAGTCCCGTACGTCGTCGGAGTCGGGCTTGAAGGTCGCGCCGAGCACGGCGACCCGCTTGCCGAGGAACGAACCGCCGCCGAGCGCCTCCCGGGCCATCTCGACCATCTGGCCGCGCCGCCGCATGTTGATGGAGTCGATCTCGCGCAGGAAGGTCAGCGCCTGGTCGGCGCCCAGCTCACCGGCGCGTGCCATGAAGGCGCGGATGTCCTTGGGCAGACAGCCGCCGCCGAAGCCGATCCCGGCCCGCAGGAACTTCTTGCCGATCCGCTCGTCGTGCCCTATCGCCTCGGCCAGCATGGCGACGTCGCCGCCGGCCGCCTCGCAGACCTCGGCCATGGCGTTGATGAACGAGATCTTGGTCGCGAGGAAGGAGTTCGCGGACGTCTTCACCAGCTCGGCGGTCGGGAAGTCGGTCACGACGAAGGGCGAGCCCTCGGCGACCGGCGTCGTGTACACCTCGCGCAGGAGCTTCTCGGACCGTTCGCCGCGCACCCCCACCACGATCCGGTCGGGGTGCAGCGTGTCCTGTACGGCGAAGCCCTCGCGCAGGAACTCCGGGTTCCAGGCGAGCTCGGCGTCCTCGCCCGCGGGGGACAGCTCGGCGAGCGTCCGCGCCAGCCGTTCCGCGGAGCCCACGGGCACGGTGGACTTGCCGACGACGAGGGCGGGTCCCGTGAGGTGCGGGGCGAGCGACTCGAAGGCCGCGTCGACGTACGACATGTCGCACGCGTACTCGCCGTGCTTCTGCGGGGTGTTCACGCAGACGAAGTGGACGTCGCCGAACGCCCCGACCTCGGCCCAGTCCATGGTGAAGCGCAGGCGCCCGGTGGACCCCTCGATGCCCGCCACGTGCTTGCGCAGCAGCTCCTCCAGGCCCGGCTCGTACATCGGGACCTCGCCCCGCTGGAGCATCTCGATCTTCTCGGGGACGACATCGAGCCCCAGCACCTCGAAACCGAGTTCGGCCATGGCCGCGGCGTGTGTGGCGCCGAGATAGCCGGTGCCGATCACGGTGATCTTGAGGGCCATGCGTGCTCCTGGGGTATACGGCCGTGGGTGCGCTGCCCGAGCATAGTCGGGGCATGACGGGCCCCCTCGTCGGGCAGGTTCTCCGCTGTCGCCAAGCTCACGTATACCTCCTGTGGGCGGACCCCTAAAATTTGGGTTACTTAACGGTAATTAGCGTCTTTGGAGCGTGAGAGACCTTGGCCGGATCGGCTGATTTCGACCTGTACCGCCCGTCCGAGGAGCACGACATGCTCCGAGACGCGATCCGCTCGCTGGCCGAGGCGAAGATCGCGCCCTACGCGGCGGTGGTCGACGAGGAAGCCCGTTTCCCGCAGGAGGCCCTGGATGCCCTGGTCTCCTCCGATCTGCACGCCGTGCATGTGCCGGAGACGTACGGCGGTGCCGGCGCCGACGCGCTCGCGACCGTGATCGTGATCGAGGAGGTGGCGCGGGTGTGCGCCAGCTCCTCTCTTATCCCGGCCGTGAACAAGCTCGGCTCGCTCCCGGTGATCCTCTCCGGTTCCGAGGCTCTGAAGCAGAAGTACCTGGCGCCCCTGGCGGCGGGCGACGGCATGTTCTCGTACTGCCTCTCCGAGCCGGACGCGGGCTCGGACGCGGCGGGCATGAAGACGAAGGCGGTCCGCGACGGCGACACCTACGTCCTCAACGGCGTGAAGCGCTGGATCACCAACGCGGGCGAGTCCGAGTACTACACGGTGATGGCCGTCACCGACCCCACGAAGCGCTCCAAGGGCATATCGGCCTTCGTGGTCGAGAAGTCGGACGAGGGCGTCTCCTTCGGCGCTCCGGAGAAGAAGCTCGGCATCAAGGGCAGCCCGACGCGCGAGGTCTACCTCGACAACGTTCGCATCCCCGCGGACCGCATGATCGGCGAGGAGGGCACCGGCTTCGCCACCGCGATGAAGACCCTGGACCACACCCGCATCACGATCGCGGCCCAGGCGCTCGGCATCGCCCAGGGCGCTCTCGACTACGCCAAGGGCTACGTCCGTGAGCGCAAGCAGTTCGGCAAGCCGATCGCCGACTTCCAGGGCATCCAGTTCATGCTCGCCGACATGGCCATGAAGATAGAGGCCGCCCGCCAGTTGACGTACGCGGCGGCCGCCAAGTCCGAGCGGGGGGACGCCGACCTGACCTTCCAGGGCGCGGCGGCCAAGTGCTTCGCCTCCGACGTCGCCATGGAGGTCACCACGGACGCCGTCCAGCTGCTCGGCGGCTACGGCTACACCCGTGACTACCCGGTGGAGCGCATGATGCGCGACGCCAAGATCACGCAGATTTATGAAGGCACGAACCAAGTTCAGCGGATCGTGATGGCGCGCAACCTGCCGTAGCCACCGCCGCCCCGGCCGCCCCGGCCGTCACAGTCACCGCAGCCCCCGGCCCGCCGCCGGGGGCTGCTGCCGTCGGGACGGGACGGAGCGGGCGGTACGGAGCGGGGCGGATTCAGGGCCCTTGCCGACCGGTGGTCACAGGGTGCCCAGTGCGCGGCGCAGGTCCTCGGGGCCGCGGTAGTGGACGGCCCGCATCCCGAGTGCGGCCGCCGCCTCCACGTTCTCCAGGGTGTCGTCCACGAACAGGCAGCGCTCGGCCGGAACGCCGGCCCGCTCGACGGCGATGTCGTAGATGCGCCGGTCGGGCTTGGCGATGCCCACCCGAGCGCTGCTGACCACGTGGTCGGCGAGGTCCGTCAGACCCAGGACCTCCAGGTCCTCCTCCAGCTGCACCGAGGTGTTGGTGACGAGGACCAGCGGCACCCGGGCGCGTACCCCGCGCAGCAGCGACACCACCGCCGCGTCCGCCCGGAACGGCGTCCGCACGAGCGCTCCGCCCAGCTCCCGGGCCGTCTCCTGCGACACCAGTCCGGCCAGGCCCCGCACGGCCGACCGCGCCCACTCGTCCGGCGTGATCCGGCCGACGACCAGCGGCAGCACCGTGTCCGGGGCGAAGGCCAGCTTCATGGTGGTGCCCTCGGCCAGTCCGGCGGCGCGCTCCAGCGCGTTCAGGCGGGACGGGTCGTAGACGCGGATCACGTTGTCGACGTCGCACAGCACCGCGTCGAAGGGGCGACCGTCCGAGGTGGGGCGGGAGGCGGGGGAGAGGGTCATGCCGCCACCCTGACATCCGGCCCCGGGAAGCCGTCGACCAGGGCGGGCACTCTCCGTACTTCCGCGACACCGCGTGACATCCGCGACACCGCGCGCCGCGGGCTCTACGCGTCCAGGCCGTCCGCCACCCGCTTCTCCCGCAGTTCCATGATCGCCCGGCGGCGGGCCAGCCGGTGGGTGCGGCGGATCTGCGCCTCCTGGTAGCGGCGTTCGTCCCGCTCGGTCTCCGGGAGGACGGGCGGGACGCGGCGCGGCTTGCCGTCGGCGTCGACCGCCGTGAAGACGAGATAGGCCGAGCCGACCTGCTGGGGCGGCGTGGACTCGTTCCACCGCTCGGCGAGCACGCGGACGCCGACCTCCATGGACGTCCGGCCCGTCCAGTTGACCTGGGCCTTCACATGGACGAGGTCGCCCACGCGCACGGGCTCGAGGAAGGCCATCTCGTCCATGGAGGCGGTCACCGCGGGCCCACCGGAGTGCCGCCCTGCCACCGCGCCCGCCGCGTCGTCAACGAGCTTCATGATCACTCCACCGTGCACCGTGCCCAGAAGGTTGGTGTCGTTGTGGGTCATGATGTGGCTGAGGGTGGTTCGGGACGCGGAGGTCGGCTTGCCCGGAATATCGGATTCCGGGGTGGGCGCGTGGTCTGTCATGCCCTCCACCCTATGCGGGGTGCGGACACGGTCCGCTTTGCATCAGGTCTGCAACAGGCGTGACCCAGATCTCCTCCCTCTCTTGTTAGGCGCATGGTGCGGCCCTGCACACTGGTCCGCATGAACGATTGGCCCGACGGGTGGGACGACAGCCGCAACAACGGCGGCAACCGGTACGGTCGCGGCAGCGCGGGCGCACAGCCCGAGAGCGCCCGCGTCATGCGGCAGGTTCGGCGCGGCCCGGCCTCGCCCGGTCCGGGCCCCGGCGCCCCGCCCTACGGCGGAGTGCCCCAGCAGCCGAACTACGGTGACGGCCAGGGGTACGGCGACGGCTACGACAACGGATACGACTCCGGCTACAACACCGGCCAGGTCTACGGATCGCCGAACGGTCCCGGGGGTCCGCAGGGTCCCGGTGGCACCGGCACCCGCGGTCCGCGTCCCGCGCCGAACTGGCGGCGCCGGATCAAGTGGACCGCGATCACGCTGGTCACGCTGCTGGTCGTGGTCTCCGTCGGCACGTACTTCTGGGCGGACTCCAAGCTCCACCGTGACGTGGATCTGTCGAAGGTCATCGACCGGCCCGACGGGGGCAAGGGCACCAACTACCTGATCGTCGGCTCCGACAGCCGCGCCGGCATGTCCGCGGAGGAGAAGAAGAAGCTGCACACCGGGTCCGCCGAGGGCAAGCGCACGGACTCCATGATGATCCTGCACACCGGCGACAACGGCTCCACGCTCGTCTCGCTGCCCCGTGACTCGGACGTGGAGATACCGACGTACAAGGGCTCCGACTCCGGCAAGACGTACCAGGGCACCGGCCGGCACGTGAAGCTGAACGCGGCGTACGCGGAGGACGGCCCCGAACTCCTCGTGCGGACCGTCGAGTTCAACACCGGTCTGCGCATCGACCACTACGTGGAGATCGGCTTCGGCGGCTTCGCGAAGATCGTGGACGCGGTCGGCGGCGTCGACATGACCCTCGACAAGGGCTTCAAGGACAAGTACTCCGGCGCCGACTTCAAGGCGGGCAAGCAGACGCTGAACGGCGAGCAGGCCCTCGCCTTCGTCCGTACCCGGCACGCCTTCGCCGCCTCGGACCTGGAGCGCACCAAGAACCAGCAGAAGTTCCTGGCCGCCCTGGCCCACCAGGTCGCGACCCCGACCACGGTCCTGAACCCCTTCACGCTCTATCCGACGATGGGCGCCGGCCTGGACTCGCTGACCGTCGACAAGGACATGAGCCTGTGGGACCTCGCGGACATGTTCTGGGCGATGAAGGGCGTCACCGGCGGCGACGGCAAGTCCATGAACATGCCGATCTCCGGCTCCACGGGCGGCAACCTCGTCTGGGACAAGACCAAGGTCAAGGCGCTGGTCGGCGAGCTGAAGAACGACGACAAGGTGACGGTCTCGGGCAACTGAGGACCCGACGCCCCGCAGCCGTGACAGGGCCCCGCCGAGCACCTCGGCGGGGCCCTGTCGCAGGCCGGCCCTAGCGGCACAGCACCTCGTCGCCGGTCACCACGGCGGACGACCCCGGCTGGGGCGGAGCGTCCACCCGTACCCGTCTGACCTCCTTGAAGTCCGCCCCCGCGAGCACCTTCAGCACCGGCCCCTGTCCGGCGACCGCGCGCAGCTCGCTGCCGGGCAGCGCCGCCGCCAGGGAGCGCGCGGAACGGTCCCAGCGCGGGTCGTAGGCGATGACGGTGTGCTTCAGGCCCGTTTCCCGCGCGGCGGTGGGCCGGCCGGTCGTACGGAACCCGGAGGCGGCGAGCGCGCCGTCCACCCGCCTGCCGAGGCCCTCGGTGGAGGTCGCGTTCTCCACCTGGACGTGGATCTGCTGCGGGGCCACTTCGACGCGCGCGACCGCGTCGCGCACCGCCGCCTGGTGGGGCGGGGCGAGCGGCTCGTCGTCGCGCAGCGACCGGAAGAGGTGGGCGGCCTTCGGCCCGTCCCACTTCAGCGTCGAGCCGATGCCCTTCACGGCGTAGCCCATCTGCCCGATCGGCACGGTGGTGAACTCGGAGGAGGAAGGGGAGAAGTTGCGCATCGCCCGGCCGAGGTCCAGCAGCTCGTCCGTGCCGAAGCCCTTGTCCGCGCGGACCGAGCCGAGCACGGCCCGGGTGACGTCACGGAACCGCATCGGGTTCAGCAGCACCCCGGAGGAGGTGGCCCGGCTGATCAGTGCCGCCAGGAACCGCTGCTGGCGCTGCATCCTGCCGAGGTCGGAGGCGCCGTCGACATGCCGGGAGCGCACGTACTGCAGCGCCTGCCCGCCGTTCAGCTCGTGCGGGCCGGCCGTCAGGTCGAGTCCCGTGTACGCGTCCTTCAGGGGCCGCGTGGTGCAGATGTCGACGCCGCCGAGCACGTCCACGGTCTTCATGAAGCTGGTGAAGTCGACCTCCAGGTAGTGGTCGATCTTCAGGTGGGTCATGTTCTCGACGGTGCGCACGGTCAGCTGCGGGCCGCCCTCCGCGTACGCCGCGTTGAGCTTGATCGGGTGCGCGCCGTGCTGTGCGCCGGTGGTCTGGTCGGTGTGCGCGGGCGTCTCGGCGTACGAGTCGCGTGGCAGGCTGACGACGCTGGCGCGCTCCTTGTCCGCCGCGATGTGCACGATCATGATCGTGTCGGTGCAGTGACAGGGGGCTCCGCCCAGGCGGTACTTGCGCCGCTCCCTCTCCGTGATCCTGTCGCGGCCGTCGGTGCCGACCAGCAGGATGTTCATGCCGTGGCCCGCCGCGGGGCGGTTCTTCATGTCCTTGAAGGGGTCGACCCGGGTGATGTCCTCGTCGAGGCTGGTGACCACCGCGTGCCCGATGCCCGCCGAGGCGAGGACCACCACCGACAGCGTGGTGACGACCCGCATGGCCCAGCGCGGCTTCTTCCTCCGTACGGGGGGCCGCGCCGGAGGCCGCCGGGTGCGGGACGGCTGCGGGCGGCCCTGGTGAGGAGGCCGCCGCGGGCGGGCGGGGTCGGGAGCGTGGGGCGGGGCGACGGAGCGGGGCGACGTGGGCAAGAGGGACACCTCCGCGAAGCTGGGCGTGGGGATGCGTGAGCACGGTAGGCAGATACGATCTCCTGCCCGGCCCGTAGGCAGGGCGGCGCGCGCCCGTGTCCCCCATTCGCGGTAACGTGACGTCCGATGAGCGAGAAGTCTGGCGTGCAGCCCCCCGCCGTATCCGTGATCATGCCCGTCCTCAACGAGGAGCGGCACCTGCGCGGAGCCGTCCAAGCGATCCTGGCGCAGGAGTACGACGGCGAGATGGAGGTGGTGATCGCCATCGGTCCGTCCACGGACCGTACGGACGAGATCGCGGCCCGGCTCGTGGCCGAGGACCCGCGCGTGCACACCGTGCCGAACCCGACCGGCCGTACCCCCGCCGCGCTCAACGCGGCGATCAAGGCGTCCCGGCATCCCGTCGTCGTCCGTGTCGACGGGCACGGCATGCTCTCGCCGAACTACATCGCCACCGCCGTCCGTCTCCTGGAGGAGACCGGCGCGCAGAACGTCGGCGGCATCATGCACGCCGAGGGCGAGAACGACTGGGAGCACGCCGTCGCCGCCGCGATGACCTCGAAGATCGGCGTGGGCAACGCGGCCTTCCACACGGGCGGGGAGGCCGGACCGGCCGAGACCGTGTACCTCGGCGTCTTCCGGCGCGAGGCGCTGGAGCGGCAGGGCGGCTACAACGAGGAGTTCATCCGCGCCCAGGACTGGGAGCTGAACTTCCGGATCCGGGAGGCCGGCGGCCTCATCTGGTTCTCGCCCGAGCTGAAGGTGTCCTACCGGCCGCGGCCCTCCGTCAGGGCACTCGCCAAGCAGTACAAGGACTACGGGCGCTGGCGCCATGTCGTCGCCCGCTACCACGAGGGCTCCATCAACCTGCGCTACCTCGCCCCGCCGACCGCGGTGTGCGCGATCGCGGCGGGCGTCGTGGTGGGCGCGGCCCTGACGCCCTGGGGCTTCCTGATCCCCGGTGGCTACCTCGCGGCGATAGCCGCGGGTTCGCTGCCCGCGGGCAAGGGGCTGTCGGCGAGGGCCCGCCTGCAGATCCCGGTGGCCCTCGCCACCATGCACATGTCCTGGGGCTTCGGCTTCCTGACCAGCCCGCGAGCGCTGGCCAGAAAGGTGATCGCCTCACGGCGTCCCGCCGTACGGGCGGACGCGCCGACGGGCTGACCGAGGACGCGGAACGAACAGCGGGTCCGCCCCCTTCCGGAAGGGGGCGGACCCGCTCGCGTTCACGGCCGCTGCGCCTCGCGCTCTACGACCAGGTGTAGCCGGGGTTCACGTGCATGCAGGCCTTGGTGTCGGCCCCGTTGAGCGCGTCGGCGGACTTGGGGGTCCTGTTGTCGTCGGCCGCGGCCTTGTACGTGGTCCCTTCCCGCCAGTCGGCGCCCACGACCAGCGTGACACCGGAGACGTCGGTCGACTTCTCCACCGAACTCAACGGGATACCGAGGGACTTGGCGACCCGCTGGGCGTCGCCCGCCAGGTCGGCGCTCGGGTAGCGGATCACCGTGGTGGCCTCGGACACCGCCGTCGACGTGTCGGCCGCCGCCTTGGTGAACCCCTTCCCGACGAGCCGCTGGGCCACGGTGCTCGCGCGCCCGCGGGCCGCGGCCAGCGTGGAGGTGCGGGTGCCGTTCTGCACCAGCACCCCGATCTGGTCGTCCGCGGCCGCCGGGTCCTTCGAGGTCGCGTCGTCGGCCGTCTTCTTCTTGTCCTTGCCGTCCAGCGCGATGTCCTCGCGCACCAGCCGGAACAGCTTCGCGGCGTCGGCGGTGGGCTCCACGCGCGCCCCGACGTACCGGAACGGCATCGTCGTCATGGTGATGCGCTGCGACGGCACCTTCTTCAGCTCGTTGCCCAGGTCGAAGAGCTTCTTGACGGTCCCGAGGCCGTCGTCGACGGTGAGCGCGTCGGTGGCCGTCTCGGCGAGCATGCGCAGCTTGTTCGGGTTGCTGAGCGTCGCGTTCTCACGCAGTTGGCGGACCATCGAGTTCATGTACATGTGCTGTGCCTTGGCACGCGCGATGTCGCTGCCGTCCTCGAAGCCGTAGCGGGTGCGCAGCCATGCCAGGGCCTGCTTGCCCTTGACCGGGTGGGTGCCCTTCTCCAGCTTCAGCCCCGAGCCGTGGCCCGCGCTGTCCTTGGAGTAGATGTTGGCGTCCACACAGACCGGGACGCCGCCGATCGCGTCCGCCATCGACACCACACCCGAGAAGTCGATCTTCATGAAGTGGTCGATGTGGATGTCGGTGAGCTTCTCCCAGGTGGCCACCGTGCAGCCGGGGCCGCCACGGCCCAGCGACTCGTTGGTCATCATCCGTCCGATGGTGGCCTGGTAGACCTTCCCGTTGGTCGGGTCCGTGCACTTGGGGATCTGCAACAGGGTGTCGCGCGGCATGCTCACCACCGACATGTTGGTGCGGTCGGCGGAGACGTGCAGCAGCATCTGGACGTCCGCCAGCGGCACTCCGCCGAAGGTGTCCCGGGCACCGCCGAGCTGCTGGTTCTCCTTGGTGTCCCGGGCGTCCGAGCCGATCAGCAGGATGTTCAGCGGAGTCTGTCCCGCGGAGTTCGCCCGGGACTTGGCGGCCCTGTCCTTCTCGTCGCCGAGGTTGAGGGCGTCCTTCTTGATGTTGGAATTCAGGTGCTGGTAGTACAGGTAGCCCGCTCCCGCGGTGCCGAGTATCAGTACCGCCAGGACGCTGGCCGACCAGCGCAGTATGCGGCGTCTGCGACGCGGACGCCCCCCGCCCTTGCTGTCGCCTCCCCGCGGGCTCCGCTCTCGTGCTTTGGCCGACGGGCCGTCGCCGCCCTTCCCCGGGGGCTTGCCGTTCCCGTCGTAAAGACTCTCGTCCCAGCCCAGTTGACCTGCCTGCTGGTCGCGTGGTCGCGTTCCCTCCCCGCGCACACCGCTCTGCGCCATCTCCCTGCCCTCCCCACCCTGCGCCTGACACGGGTCCGCCCCGCGCCCGGTTAGACGCACGACGGACCCGATGGGTTACCTAAGAGGCGCACTTCACCTTGTCCGCCGTGGACTTGTCGACCTCCGGCGCCTTCGTCGCGGCGGTGAGCGGCTCGCCCGCGCCCTTGAAGTCCTTGCCCAGAGTCAGCGTCATCGCGGGCAGCCCCTGGGAGTTGGTCACGCTCTTGCCGGGCTTCAGCGCGGATCCGGACAGCCCCATGATCTCGGCCAGCCGGCGTGCCTGAGCCGCCTGGTCGGGCGCGTACTCGAGCGTGGTCTTGCTCAGTGCCGCGGGCGCGTTGCCCGCGTTCTCGGACTTCAGCACGCCCTCGGAGTTCTGCAGCCAGGCGAGGGTCAGTTGAGCGGAGCCGCCGGCGGCACCGCCGTTGAGGATCCGCACCCGCACCTCGGAGGCCGCGGACTTGGTGCCCTTGAGACGAGCCGCCTCGGCGTCCTTCGCCGCCTTCTGCTTGTTCTTCACCTCGGTGAAGGAGACGTCGTTCTTGATGGCGTCGAAGACCGCGGGAGCCTTCGCGTCGTTGAGGACGACCGTGGCCTTGACCTTCTCCGCCGGGTTGTCCAGCACCGGCACCGTCGTGAAAGTCAGGTTCTTCGGGTTGAGCTTGCCCAGCTCCAGCCCCAGGTCCTTCAGCTTGCCGATGCTGTCCAACTTGTCGTCGACGGTCAGCGCCTTGGTGCCCGCCTCCGCCAGTTTCAGCATCTTCGTCGGGCTGGAGAGCGTGGAGTTCCCCTTCAGCTTGCGCATCAGCGCGCTCAGGAACTGCTGCTGCAGCGTGATCCGGCTCAGGTCGCCGCCGAAACCGACGGCATGGCGGGTGCGGACGAACGCCAGCGCCTGCTCGCCGGAGATGTTGTGCGTGCCCTTGGAGAGGTTCAGGTGCGAGTCCGGGTCCTTGATGTCCTTGGCCAGACAGACGTCGACACCACCGACGGCCTCGGTCAGCGTCTTGACCGCGTTGAAGTCCGCGACCATGAAGTCGTCCGGCTTGATCCCGGTCAGCTCGGTCACCGTGCGCATGGTGCAGCTGGGTGTCCGGTCGTCCTGCCCGAGGCTCGTGTTGAAGCGGACGCCCTGCGTGCCCGGGATGACCTTGTCGGTGCCGTCGGCCTGCTGCGTCGGGCAGTCCGGGACGTCGACGATCAGGTCACGCGGGATGCTCAGCGCGGTGGCGTTGGACCGGTCCTTGGAGACGTGCAGCAGGATGTTGGTGTCGGCGTGCCCGACGCTGCCCGCGTCGCCGTAGCCGTCGTTGCCCTTGCCGGTCCGCTTGTCGGTCCCGATGACCAGGATGTTGATCGCCTGGTCCTTGCTGAAGCCACCGGTGCTCGCACCGTCGTCGGACACCGACGTGATGTTGTCGTTCAGGTGCTTGATGTAGAGGTACCCCGCGGCCGACACGGCGACCAGCACGAAGGCCATCGAACCGCCGGTCCACAGCAGGACCTTCTTCGCCTTCGACTTCCTGGGCTTCGTCCGGCGGCGGCCGGGAGGCGGCTCGGCCGGGGCGCCGCGGCGTCGGCGCGGCCCTGGGACGTCGGTGCCGGGCGGCGCGGGACTGTCCCGCTCCGGCGCCGTGCGCGCTCGCTGTCCCGACCTCGTTCCCGCCCCCGTCGGCGCGGGGTTGCCGCGACGCGGTCTCGGGACCGCCGACTGCGGTGCGGAAGCGTTCAGTCGCAGTTCGTATTCGCCGGTGTTCGGGTTGAGCACCCATTGGTCTGCGGGATCGATATTGTCCGCCCGCCCACGGCCTTGCGCGTCCACGGTTGTCTGAATCCTCCGTCGGGGCCACGCGGCGCCCTTCCCCCTCAAGGCGCTCGGGTCTCTCGGTCAAACAGTGCGCGACCCCCAGGACAGACCTCGGGTGCACCGGATCGCTCACACTATCTGCCCAGTTCCGTGTCGAGCGACGACGGTGACAAATTCCACTTGCCTACAACTGGGCAATCCGCCCTATACCTCAGGGACTTCTTAGCTCAGCAGTTCCCGTCCTTGGCGCACGCTTTACCCGCAGGCGTCCTCGGCCGCGGTGTTGCCCCGGAAAGTCGGCGCGGGGGGAGGGGTGCCGGCGGGGGAGAGACCCTGTTCACCCGGCCACTTCCCGTCGTCGCGCGACTGCTCTTCGTAGTCGAATGCGACGTCGTACGCGCCTTCACGGCGGCCCTCGAACGAGTTCCGCGCGGGGCCCGGACGGCCCGCCGGCGCATTCCCGCTCCGCGTTCCGGAATCCTCCGGAACGTCCGCGGGAGACCCCTTCGGGAGACCCTTGGCGACCGCCACCGGCGTGTCCGAACGCAGCCGTGCGAAGAGCTGGGCCGCCTCGGGCTCGACGAGTTGGTCGCGATTGGCGTTGTACGCGTACGACGTCCGGGGCACCGTCAGGAATTGCACCCGTTCCACGGGAATGTCGCGCATGCCGCGCACCAGCTCGTACAGCCCGCGCAGGCTCGCCAGATCCGGGTCCGTGGTGAGCGAGGAGGTGGCCGCGTCGAGCACGGGATAGAGCTTCGTCGGATTCAGCAGGACGTCGTTGCTGCGCACCTTGTTGACGAGCGCGCCCAGGAACCGCTGCTGGCGGTCCATCCGGTCGGTGTCGCTGCCGTTGCCGATGCTCTTGCGGGCGCGCACGTAGCCGAGGGCCTGTTCGCCGTTGAGCGTCACCTCGCCCGCGGGCAGCCTCAACTTGGCGTCCTTGTCGTCGATGGGCTGCTTCAGGCACACCTGGACCCCGTCCACGGCGTCGACCATGTCCTTGAAGCCGTGGAAGTCGACGACCATGTGATGGTCGACGCGGATGTTCGTGAGCTTCTCGACGGTCCGGATCGTGCAGGCCGAACCGCCCTGCTCGAAGGCGGAGTTGAACATCGCGAACGCCGGCCGGCTGCGGGTGCCGTCCGGGCGGCGGCAGTCCGGCAGATGCACCATCAGGTCGCGGGGCAGCGAGACGGCGGTCGCGCTGTGCCGGTTCGCGGCCAGGTGCAGCAGGATCGTGGTGTCGGAGCGCTCGGTGCCGGAGTCGCGGCCGTACTTCCGGTTCCCCTTCCCCGAGCGCGAGTCCGATCCGATCAGCAGGATGTTCTGCGCCCCCCGTACGAGCGCGGTGGGCCGCTCCTTGTCGTACCGGGCGAGCTCGGCGGCCGCGTCGTTGTCCGCCGTGATGTTCCCGTTCAGCTTCTCGTACACGGCCCAGCCGGTCCCGCTCGCGGCCAGCACGAAGACACTGAGCCCCAGGGACGCGTTGCGCAGCCACAACCGCCGACGCCGCCGAGCGAGCCCGGTACCGGTGGCCGACGCCCCCGCTCCCGGCCCTGCGCTGTCGGTCACGTCGGGGAACCCCCTCCTGGCGTACGGGCGTGTCGCGCTGCGGTGTTCCTACGACCATGGCCCGCCGGACCGCCCGGGGCCGGCCGCTGATAGCCCAAACGGGCGACACCCCCAGGGGCGCGGGGACCGCCGCGCCCCGCCACGCACGGTCCACACCCGACCGCTGTCATCCCACGGACCTGGTCCCGCCGCCCAGGCCCTCCGACGACCCGCACGGGCGGTGCCCCGTCAGGGGCGCGGGGAACGGCGCGCCCAGCCACATACGGCCCGCACCCGACCGCCCAAGCCCCACGTGCTGGTTCCGGGCGCCCGGCCCTCCGGCGGCCTGACACGGGCCGTGCCCCGCCAGGGGCGCGGGGAACGGCGCGCCCAGCCACACACGGCCCGCACCCGACAGCCCAAGCCCCACATGCTGGTTCCGGGCGCCCGGCCCTCCGGCAGCCTGCACGGGCGGTGCCCCGTCAGGGGCGCGGGGAACGGCGCGCCCAGCCACACACGGCCCGCACCCCACAACCCAGCCCCACACCCACACCCGCCCCCGGCACAGGCACCGGCACCGGCACCGGCACAAGCCCGCGCTAGCGAACCGTCGCCGTCACCCGTTCACTCTCGACCCGCTTCGCCAGCCCTTCCTCACCCAGCCGCTCCAGATGCCGGCACAACACCACGGACGCACCGGTCGACAGCGGCGCGTACAACCCCGCGCTCAGCCCCTCCCAGGTGTCGTACGCGAGTCCCGACAGGATCCGCGAACCGGGCCCCGTCAGCCCGAGCGCGGGCGCGCCGGACCGGGCCCGCTCCACGACCTCGGCCCCCGTGTACTCCGCCCCGGCGACGATCAGCGCGGCCTCCTCCGGGTCCACCACCGCGTACGGCGCGAAACGGTCCCCCTGGCTCGGCACCTCCACCGCGTAGTCGGCGAAGCCCGCCGGCGGCTGCGGAAAGCGCCCGCCGAGCGGCCGCAGCGCGAGCGCGATCCGCTCGCCGGAGCAGGCACGGGCCGCCTCCAGCGTGTCCGGCCCGCTGACCACGAGGTCGGCCGCGGCGGGGTCGCCGCCCACATCCGCGACCACCCCCACCGACGAACACGCCAGCAGCCACACCGCCGTCTGCCAGTGCGCGGGCAGCAGCAGCGCCACCCGGTCGCCGGGTTCGGCGGACAGCTCGCCCTGGAGCAGGTTGGCGGTCTTGGCCACCCAATTGGCGAAGGTGGCCACGGACAATTCGACACGTTCACCCGTGGCGTCGTCGTAGAAGGTCACCAGCGGGCGGGCCGGGTCCGCGGCGAGCGCGGATCGCAGCAGGTCGGCAGGGGTGCGATCGGTGGCGTTCACGCGCAGAAGCGTACGCGGACCCCGCGCGCGGGGCGGACCGGCCGTGCCACCGGTTCGGCCGAGCGCGGCAGACGGTCCGTCACATCACCAATGGACAGATATGTATGCCTATGTCCACGATCAGGGGCATGCGTGGATTCCTTGCTTCCTCGGTCGGCGTCACCTGCGCGGCCGCTCTCGCCCTTCCGCTGGCCCTGTCCGCCCCGGCACAGGCCGTTCCCCAGGCGGCGAAGACCGAGCCCGCCGTCCCGGGCAGCACCCAATCCCTCCCGCTCGTCCCGCTGGGCGACGACCGCGGCCTCGGACCCGCCGCGCCCGAACAGGGGGTGGCCAGACGGGCCGTACGGTCGTTCTCGCTCGTCGGCGTCATCTGGGACGACCCCGGCACCGAACTGCGCGGCCGCGTCCAGGTCCGCACCCGCGCCTTCGGCACCGCCCACTGGACCGGGTGGCAGGACATCGAGACGCACAACCACGAACACGGCGCCGACCCCGACACCGCCGAGAGCGGCTCGGGCCGGGTGCGCGGCTCCACGGCGCCGCTGTGGGTCGGGGACTCCGACGGCGTCGAGGTACGCGTCCAGGCGGAGGTGGACGAACGCTCGACCTCCGCCGGGGAGTCGCCCCTCCCCAGGGGCATGCACCTCGAACTCGTCGACCCCGACGGGGGGCCGCGGTCCGAGGCCGCGCCGTCGGCGGGCAGCCGCACCGCCGGGTCGAACGCCGGGCCGAACGCCGGGCCGGGCTCCGCGGCCGCCGCCGTGGACGCCGCCTCAGCGACCGCCGCCGCCCACGAAGCGACCGCGGCCAACGCCGAACTCGCGCCGCTGGGCGCCACCGTGATCCCGGCACTCTCCAAGGCCCGCACCGAGCGCGCGTACCTCGCCGCCCGCCCGGGCGAACCGCGTGCGAAGCCGTACATCGGCGCGCGCCCGCGCATCGTCACCCGGCGCGGCTGGGGCGCCGACGAGAGCCTGCGCGAGCGCGGTTCGGTGTACACCAAAAAGGTGAAGGCCGCCTTCGTCCACCACACGGCCTCCGGCAACAACTACCGTTGCTCGCAAGCCCCTTCGGTCATCCGCAGTATCTACCGCTACCACGTCAAGAGCAGCGGCTGGCGTGACATCGGCTACAACTTCCTCGTCGACAAGTGCGGAAACATCTACGAAGGCCGGGCCGGGGGCGTGGCCAAGCCCGTCATGGGCGCCCACACCCTCGGTTTCAACAGCGACACCATGGGGATCGCCGTCCTCGGCAGCTTCGCCCGCACGAAGCCGGCCGCTGCCGCGCTGAGGGCCATCGCGCGGCTCACGGCATGGAAGCTCGGTCTCTACGGAGTCAATCCGCGCGGCAAGACATACCTGAAGTCCGCGGGTGGCAATCTCTACCGAAAGGGCAAGAACGTACGACTCAACGTGATCTCCGGCCATCGGGACGGGTTCGCCACGGAGTGCCCGGGACGACTCCTGTACGGCAAACTCGGCTCGGCCCGCACGACCGCGGCCCGGTACCAGGGCCGCTGAGAGGGCTGGAGGCCATCGCGAAGCCCCACGTCCCACGGACCCGGCCGTCCGGCCCGGCATCGGCCCCGGCCGTCCAGGACACCCCACCGCCGTCGAAGGCGCCATCGAACGGACTGCATACACTGACCGGCCGGAACACCCTTCGGCCGGTCCCGGCAGGAAGCAGAGACGACAGGTGACAGAAGCGATCCTCCTGGTCGGTGGCAGAGGCACCCGGCTGCGCCCGCTCACGGTGAACACCCCCAAGCCGATGGTTCCGGCGGCCGGGGTGCCCTTCCTCACGCACCAGCTGGCGCGGGCGAGAGCGGCGGGCGTCGAGCACATCGTCCTGGCGACCTCCTACCTGGCCGAGGTCTTCGAGCCGTACTTCGGTGACGGCTCGGCGCTGGGTCTCCACATCGAGTACGTCACCGAGGAGGAACCCCTCGGCACGGGCGGCGCGATCCGCAACGTCGCCGGGCGTCTGCACTCGGGCCCGGACGAGCCGGTCCTGATCTTCAACGGTGACATCCTGACGGGGCTGGACATCCAGGCGCTGGTCACCACGCACGAGACGACCGGCGCGGACGTGTCCCTGCACCTGACCCGGGTCGAGGACCCCCGGGCGTACGGCCTGGTCCCGACGGATCCCACGGGCCGGGTGACGGCCTTCCTGGAGAAGCCCCAGACGCCCGCGGAGATCGTCACCGACCAGATCAACGCGGGGGCGTACGTCTTCCGCCGCTCCGTCATCGACTCGATCCCGACCGGCCGGCCGGTCTCGGTGGAACGGGAGACCTTCCCGGAGCTGCTGGCCACCGGGGCCCACCTGCAGGGCATGGTGGACTCGACCTACTGGCTGGATCTGGGCACCCCCCAGGCCTTCGTGCGGGGCTCCGCGGACCTGGTCCTCGGCCGAGCCCCCTCGCCCGCCGTCCCCGGCCGCTGCGGCGACCGTCTTGTCCTGCCCACGGCCCGGGTCGCCCCGGACGCCAAGCTGACCGGCGGCACGGTCGTGGGCGAGGGCGCGCACGTCGGTGAGGGCGCGCGGGTCATGGGCAGCACCATCCTGTCCGGCGCCGTCGTCGAACCCGGCGCCGTCATCACCGACTCCCTCGTCGGAGCCCACGCCCGCATCGGCGAACGCACCGTCCTCTCCGGCACGGTCGTCGGCGACGGCGCGGTGATCGGCCCCGACAACGAACTCCGCGAGGGCGTACGCATCTGGTGCGAGGCCCACATCCCAGCGGGAGCGCTCCGCTTCTCGTCGGACCAGTAACCGCCGGGCACGGGAGCCCGTCACCCGGCGCGGGCGGGCACTGTTCAGCGCGGGCCCGCCCCCTCAGCCCGTCCGGCGTTTGAGGACGAGCCCTTCGGGCGATGCGGGGTCCAGGGGGCGCAGCCCCTTGGCGGGGGTCCGGGGGCGGAGCCCTCAGGTACGGGATGGGTCGGGTAGGGGCGGCGGGGGCGAGGAACATCCGGCCCCGTCACCCCACGCACCCCCCGGATCACAACCGCCCGATATCCCCTCGCGGCATCCGCGGCACCCGCCGCGCCGGCGTCCGCCCCGACAACAGAATCAACCGGGCGGCCCGATGCCGCTGCCCGGCATACGGCTCCAGCAACGCCAGCATCACGGCATCGTCCGCGTCCCGGTCCCCGGCCAGCGCGTACCCCACGATCCCCGGCAGATGAAGATCCCCGACCGTCACCGCGTCCGCCGCCCCATGACTGCGCTGCACGGTCTCCGCCGAGGTCCACGGCCCGATCCCGGACACCAGCTCCAGCCGCGCCTGCGCCCGCTCCGCCTCCATGCCCATCGCTTCCTCCAGCCGTGCCGCCACCCGCACGGCCCGCAGGATCGTCGAAGCCCGCTTGTTGTCGACCCCGGCCCGGTGCCACTCCCAGGAGGGGATCAGGGCCCAGGTCCGAGGCGCCGGCATGACGTACATCCGTTCCGGCGCGGGCCCCGGCGCCGGCTCCCCGAACTTCCGTACGAGCAGTCGCCACGCCCGGTAGGCCTCGTCCGCCGTGACCTTCTGCTCCAGAACGGACGGGATGAGCGACTCCAGCACCAGCCCGGTACGGGTCAGCCGCAACCCCGGCCGCCGGTGCCGCGTCGACGCGACCAGCCGGTGCCGCGGCTCGAAGGCGGCGGGATCGTCCGACGCGCCGAGCATGTCGGGCAGTTGTTCGAGCAGCCACCGGGCCCCCGGCCCCCACGCCTCGGCCCGGACCTCCCCGGCCCGCACCGCGACCCGCAGGGTCCCGGCGCCGGCGGGCGTCCTGCTGGCCCGCCACACGGACCCGTCCGGTGTCGCGCGGAAGGCCGGGTCGCCCGGCCCCCGGCGCAGCGGCCCGAGCACCAGGCCGAGATCGAGCGGACCGGGCGGTGTCCAGGTCCGCCCGAGTCCGGGCCCGGCCGACTGCCGCGGTATGCCGGGACCGGCGCCCGCGGGCACGTCGACGTGCCCGCCGCGCACGGTCGTACGCGTCGGCCGGGGGGTGAATCGTCCAGCCACGGAAGAGGTCCTCGGGATGCTCGGGTCGCCCTACGAGGGTAGGCGCTCCCGGCACCGTGGACACACGAGTCGCCCATGTCCCCCGGAGCCGCGGGCCACGGGCGTCCTACCGCCGCCGGTCAGCGCACCTCGACGAACGTCGCGGCGTCCCGCTCGGGCCGCGTCCCGGGCGCCTCTGCCGCGTGCCCGACGGCGACGGCCCCCATCGGGTCCCAGTCCTCCGGAAGGGCCAGCACGTCCCGTACGACGTCACGGCAGAACATCGTCGAGGACACCCACGCCGAGCCCAGCCGCTCCCCGGCGAGCGCGACGAGGAAGTTCTCCACCCCCGCGCCCATGGCGACGACGAACATCTCCCGCTCGGCCGCGTCCCGGCGCGGGTCGCCGTACGTGTGGGACCCGTCCGTCACCAGACACGGCACCACCAGGTAGGGCGCGTTGCGCAGCACGTCGCCGCGCCGCACCCGCTTGGCGATCGACTCCTCGCTCTTCGCGTCCCCGCGCAGATCCTCGATCCACGCGTCCCGCATGGCGTCGAGCAGCCGCGTCCGCGACCGGGCGGACTCCAGCAGCACGAACCGCCAGGGCGTGGTGTGATGCGGCGCGGGCGCGGTCACCGCGGCGGCGACCGCGCGCCGTACGGCGCCCGGGTCGACCGGCTCGTCGGTGAAGGCCCGCACGGTACGGCGCTGGATCACCGCCTCCCGTACGGCCTCGGACGTGCCCAGCCGGAACATGTCGTCGCGCGCGCCCCGCACCATCGCGCGCGTGCCCTCGCCGTCGTCCTCGGCCACCACGTGGGGCAGCCCGCGCACGACGGCCACCGGCAGCCCGGAGGCCTTGCCCTTGACCAGGTCACCGGCGCCGGCGAGCTCGTCGGCGGTGGCGACGACGGTCGCGCTCAGCGGATTGCCGTGCGCGTCGGTGCCGCCGCGCAGGTCGTCGAGCACCCGTACGCCCGCGGCGCCGATGGCGACGTCGGTGAGCCCGGTGCGCCAAGGGCGCCCGAAGGTGTCGGTGATCACGACGCCGACGTCCACCCCGAGGGTGTCCCGCAGGCCGGACCGGATGGTCCGGGCGGACGCGTCGGGGTCCTCGGGCAGCAACAGGACGGTCCCGGCCGGCGTGTTGGAGGCGTCGACCCCGGCGGCGGCCATCACGAGGCCCTGCCGGTTCTCGACGATCCGGAGCGCGCCGCGGCGCGCCACCACCCGTACGGTCTCGGCGTCGATGGCCGCCTCCCGGTCGGAGGCCTCCACCAGGCGCCCCTCGGCCTTGGACACGATCTTCGAGGTGACGAGCAGGACGTCCCCGTCGGCCAGCCCCGGTTCGGCCCCGGCGATGATCTTGGCGAGGTCGTCGCCCCGCTGCACCTCCGGAAGGCCGGGCAGGGCCCAGACCCGGTAGCCGACGGCGGCATCCGGGCCCGTGCCACGCGTTGCGCCCCTGCCGTCGTCCTTGCCGCCCTGGCCGCCCGTACCGTCGCCGCCGCCCGTGCCGCCCGTACCGTCGCCCGCACCGCGCGCACGGCCCGAGTCGTCCGTGGGCCGCACGTCGCCCGTGGCTCCCTCGTCCTCGACCGGTCCGCCGCTCAAGCGCCCCGCACCTCCTCCGCCAGCGTCAGCGCCTCGTGGGCCATCCGTGCGGCGGCGTCGAGGTCGGACATCATCAGCGGTACGGCACGGCAGCGGATGCCGGCCGCCTCCACGCGCTCCACGGTGGACCCGTCCACCGTGTCGACGAGCCAGCCGTCCAGGAGCCCCGAGCCGTAGTGCTCGGCGACCGCCGCCGCGGTCGATTCCACGCCGACCGCCGCGAGCACCTTGTCGGCCATGCCGCGCACGGGCGCGTCCCCGACGATGGGGGACAGGCCCACCACGGGCACGCCCGCGTCGGCGATGGCCTCCCGGATGCCGGGCACAGCGAGGATGGTGCCGATGGACACGACCGGGTTGGACGGCGGGAAGAGGATCACGTCCGCCTCCGCGATGGCCTCCAGGACCCCGGGCGCGGGCTTGGCCTGCTCGGCGCCGACCGGCACGACGGCCTCGGCCGGCACGGAGGCGCGCAGCCGCACCCAGTACTCCTGGAAGTGGATCACCTTGCGCTCGCCGCTGTCCGGCAGCGTGACGGCGACATGGGTCTCCACGCGGTCGTCGGACATGGGGATCAGCCGGACGCCCGGCTTCCACCGGTCGCACAGGGCCTCCGTGACCGCGCTGAGCGGATAGCCCGCGCTCAGCATCTGCGTCCGCACGATGTGCGTGGCGAAGTCGCGGTCGCCGAGCCCGAACCACTCGGGCCCGACCCCGTACGCCGCGAGCTCCTCCTTGAGGTGGAAGGTCTCGTCGGTCCGACCCCAGCCCTGCTCCTCGTTGATGCCGCCGCCGAGGGTGTACATCACCGTGTCGAGGTCCGGGCAGACCTTCAGCCCGAAGAGATGGATGTCGTCACCGGTGTTGCCGATGACCGTGATGTCCGCGTCCGGCGAGGCCCGCTGGAGACCACGAAGGAACCGGGCACCACCGATGCCGCCTGCCAGAACCACAATGCGCATGGTGTTCAGTCTCGCAGGCGGCCACGACAAGGTGTGAGTCGGTTACTGGACCTCGGCGACGGCGCACCGCGCCCCGTGCATCGGCATCTCGGTGAGACCCGGGTAGTAGACGTGCAGGCTCACGGCCGGTTCGAGGGAGTCGTTGACGACCTCGTGGGCGTACCCGGGCGCGAAGACCCGCTGCGCGCCCGCGCCCAACGTGCGCCTGCCGCGGTCGGTGCGCTCCGTCAACACGCCGTCCAGGACGGTGAGTACGCCGGAGGAGGCGCCGTGGTCGTGCAGACCGCTGCCCTGTCCGGGCACCCAGGAGAGGAGCCACACCTCGTAGCCGGGCCCGGTGTGCAGCCGGTGGTACCAGCGTGAGGTCGCGTCGTACTGGACGAGGTGCTCCCACCGGGAGCGGTCGGCGGAGACGGTGCGGGCGAGGCCGACGAAGTCGGCCACGGTGGCGGGGTGCTCGCGCGGCGGCTGGAGCAGGTGCGGGACTTCGAGGATGTCGCCGGCGATCTGGAGGTCGCTGTCGCTGTTCATGGGTGCGGTGGTTTCCTCGGCGGAGAGTGCGGGGGACCCCCTGTTCGAGCGAAGCCGAAAACGTGGGGGAGGGCCGTTGCGTCCGGGTCGCGGACGGGGAGGGGTGCCCTGGTGCGGGCGTTCGCCCCTGCGGGGGCGGGGATTCGCCTCAGTGGCGGCGAGGCAGCCGGAGCGCGGTGAGGCTCAACAGCTGGAACAGCAACAACAGCTGCGGCGAGCGAGGGCAGCACCCTGTGACCCGGCGGTGCGGGTCGTCGTGCGTGCCAAGTTCGCGAGCATGCCCACTAGCACACCGGTTCACACCCGGACTGTCAACTTCCTGTCCGGTATGTGGGAGATGTTTCACCTCATCCGGTTCATCTGTAAGGCGAAAGGTTTGCTCAGGAGCCGCCCCGGACACATGGCGCACAACCGGGCGCGCAAACCTCGGCGCGATCCTGTGATCCAAATGTGATCCGGTTCGCTTCGGGGTGCGCGTCGGAACGAGATCGAACTTCTGGACGTCCTTCCCTGTAGCGGGTCGGAGGTCCGGTCGGACCCTTGAGGCTGTCATGGTTTATGCCGATTTGAACACTTTCCGCATAGCCTTGGTTCCGCAGAGTGAATAAGGGGCCCAATAGCAGATCTCGGCTTGACTGGCCCGGATCGGCACACTTGTAATTTCACTCGTGTCGTTCAGCCGAAAACGGTAACGACAGCATCACGGGGACGCGAAAGACAGACGAGGGGCGCACATGACCGAGCTGGTGCAGCAACTGCTGGTCGACGACGCGGACGAGGAACTCGGCTGGCAGGAGCGCGCGCTGTGCGCCCAGACCGACCCCGAGTCCTTCTTCCCCGAGAAGGGCGGCTCCACCCGCGAGGCCAAGAAGGTCTGTCTCGCCTGTGAGGTCCGCTCCGAGTGCCTTGAATACGCGCTCGCCAACGACGAGCGGTTCGGCATCTGGGGCGGTCTGTCCGAGCGCGAGCGGCGCCGTCTCAAGAAGGCCGCCGTCTGACCGCGCACGACACCGTCCGAAGCAGGCCGCCGTCCGACCGAACGGCGCACACCTCTCCGTACCGACACGTAAGGAACGGCCCGTCGCAGGTGGGTTATCCACAGGCGGCGGGCCGCCGTGTTGCCCAGCCGTTAGTGTGGGCCCTCGTCCGAGACGTCCAGCTGTCCCCGCCGGACACAGGCGTCCACCGCAGTCCATCGAACCGGGGCCCGTACCTCGATGTCCGTGCACAGCCATACGGCAGCCCAACAAGACGCTGCCGCTCCTGAGTTCCCGCGCCACGTGGTGACCGCGGTGCTCGTCTCCCACGACGGCGCCCGCTGGCTGCCCGACGCGCTCGCCGGCCTGCTCGGCCAGGAGCGCCCCGTGCAGAACGCGGTGGCGGCCGACACCGGCAGCGCGGACGACTCCGCCCAGCTGCTCACCGACGCACTCGGCGCCGACCGGGTGCTGCACCTCGCCCGCCGGACCGGCTTCGGCCAGGCCGTCGAGGAGGCCATCCGCGGCGCCGGTGTGCTCACCCCGGACGACCTGCCCTACCTGAAGCGCCCCAGCGGCTGGGACCCCGTCACCCGTACCTGGCGCGACGACGCGTACGACATGCCGGAGCTTCCGTACGGCGAACCCGAGCAGTGGCTCTGGCTGCTGCACGACGACTGCGCCCCCGAGCCCGACGCCCTCGCCCACCTGCTCCGCGTCGTGGAGAACGAACAGGAGCTCGGCAAGGAAGTCGCCGTCGTGGGCCCCAAGCTCCGCGGCTGGTACGACCGGCGCGCCCTCCTGGAGGTCGGCGTCACCATCGCCAACTCCGGCCGCCGCTGGACCGGTCTGGACCGTCGCGAACAGGACCAGGGCCAGCACGACCACGTCCACCCCGTGCTCGCCGTCTCCACCGCCGGCATGCTGATCCGCCGTGATGTCTTCGAGGAGCTCGGCGGCTTCGACCGGCGTCTGCCCCTGATGCGTGACGACGTCGACCTGTGCTGGCGCGCCCAATCCGCGGGACACCGCGTCCTGGTCGCCCCCGAGGCGGTCGTCCGGCACGCCGAGGCGGCCTCCCGCGAGCGCCGCACCGTCGACTGCGTGGGGCGCACCTCCGCCTCCCCGCACAAGGTCGACAAGGCGGGCGCCGTCTACACCCTCCTCGTCAACGCCCGGACGGCACAGCTCCCCTGGATCCTGATCCGGCTCGTCCTCGGCACCCTGCTGCGCACCCTCGCCTACCTCGTCGGCAAGGTCCCCGGGCAGGCCGTCGACGAGATCCGCGGTCTGCTCGGCACCCTGCTGCGGCCCGAGCGGATCCTCGCGGGCCGCCGCAGGCGAGGCAGCCCCCAGGTCGACAAGGGCGAGTTGCGCGCGCTGTTCCCGCCCCCCGGCGCGACCGTGCGGGCCACCGTCGAGCAGGCCGCGGGCAACATCATGGGCAGCGACGACCCCGAGGCCACCTCCGGCGCCGGACGGCACGGCGGCGCCGTCGAGTCCGGCCCCGGCGGCGACGACGCCGACTTCCTCGAGATCGAGCAGTTCGCCCGTCTCAAGCGCATCGCCCGCAACCCCGGCCCGATGCTCTTCCTGGTGCTGCTGTTCGTCTCCCTGCTCGCCTGCCGCGGCCTCCTCGGCGGCGGGGCGCTCGCGGGCGGCGCGCTGCTGCCCGCGCCCGCCGACGCCTCCGAGCTCTGGTCGCGCTACCTCGACGGCTGGCACCCGGTGGGAGCCGGCGGCACCGAGTCCGCGCCGCCCTACCTCGCTCTCGTCGCGCTGCTGTCCTCGCTGCTCCTCGGCTCCACCGGGCTCGCGGTCACCGTGCTCATGGTGGCCTCCGTGCCGCTGGCCGGCTTCGCCGCGTACTTCGCCTCCCGCCCGCTCGTCGAGTCGCGCCTGCTGCGCGCCTGGGCGTCCGTGGCGTACGCGTTCCTGCCCGCGGCCGCCGGCGCGCTCGCCGGCGGCCGCGTCGGCACCGCCTTCCTCGCGATCCTGCTGCCGCTCATCGCCCGCGCGGGCATCGCCGCGAGCGGGCTGGCGCACGCCTCCGGCGCGCGCGGCAGCTGGCGCGCCACCTGGGCGTACGCCCTGCTGCTGACCTTCACCACGGCGTTCACGCCGATCGTGTGGCCCATCGCGCTGGTGCTCGGGATCGCGCTCCTCGCCGTGCGCCGCAGGGAGCTCACGGCCTACGCGCCGCGGTTCCTGGCCCAGCTCGGCACCCCGCTGCTGGTCCTCGCCCCCTGGTCGCTGACCCTGCTTCCGTCCGGCTTCTTCAAAGAGGCCGGCCTGCCGTACGGCGCGAGCGCGGCCTCCGCACTCGACCTGCTCGGCGCCAGCCCCGGCGGTCCCGGCACGGTCGGCGGACTGATGCTCATCGGCATCGTGCTCGCCGCGCTGGCCGCCCTGTTGCGCGGTGAGCGGCAGCGCGCGGTGTGGACGGCCTGGGCCGTCGCCCTGGTGGCGCTCGTCTTCGCCGTGCTGTCCAACAAGTCGGCGTGGGCCGGCCCCGCCACCCTGGTCTACGGCCTCGCGCTGCTCGTCGCCGCCGTGATCGGCGCCGACGGGGCACGCTCCCGTGTGGCCGAGCAGAGCTTCGGCTGGCGCCAGCCGGTCGCCGCGCTCATCGCGTTCGCCTCGGCCGCGGGCCCGCTGCTCGTGGCCGCCGGGTGGATCATCGGCGGCGCCGACGGTCCCGTGGAGCGCCGCGACCCGGTGCAGGTGCCGGCGTTCGTCGCCGAGGAGAGCGGCACCCGCGACCAGGCCCGCACCCTGGTGCTCGACAGCGACACCGGCGCCCGCGTCGGCTACACCCTCGTACGCGGCTCCGGCGGGCGCATGGGCGACGGCGAACTCGCGGCGGCGGGCGGTGAGAACAAGAGGCTCGACAAGGTCGTCGCCAACCTCGTCGCGGGCTCCGGCGCCGACCAGGCCGACCAACTCGGCGGATTCGCCGTGCGTTACGTCCTGGTCCGCAAGGGCGCGCCCCGCGAGGTGAGCCGCGTCCTGGACGCCACCCCGGGTCTGTCCCGGCTCAGCCAGCAGGACGGAAGCGCGCTGTGGCGTCTGGACCGTCAGGTCTCGCGCGCCTCGATCGTCCCCAGGTCCGGTGGCGAGCCGCTGGCCATCGCCGCCGGACCCGTAGAGCTGCACACCACCGTCCCCGCCGGCTCCGAGGGCCGCGTCCTGCGCCTCGCCGACACCGCGGACGCCGGCTGGACGGCGACCCTGGACGGAAAGCCGCTGACCCGCACCACGGTCGACGGCTGGGCGCAGGGCTTCGAACTGCCCGCGAACGGCGGCAGGCTGGACGTCGCCTTCGACGCCCCGCTGAGCCACACCGGCTGGCTGTGGGCCCAGGGCGCGCTCGCCGTCGTCCTCGTGGTCCTCGCCCTGCCCGGGCGGCGCCGCGACATCGACGACGATCTCCCCGAGGAGCCGGTCCTGCCCGCCCAGGACGTCACGGGCGAGGGCCGCCGCGCCCGCCGCCTGCGCGCCCAGGCCGAGGCCGAGGCGGACGAGGCGGCCCGGACGGGCCAGGACACGGACCTCCAGCCCGACGACGAGGAGGAGCCGGAGCACGGAGCCGCCGCGATCCCGCACCAGCAGACGTACGGCGAATGGGACGCGCCCAGCTACGCGGGCGCCGACTACGGCTCCTACGGCGGCGAGCAGTACCAGGGCACACAGCAGTACCCGGCGGGCACCTACGAACAGCCGTACCAGGCCGATCCGTATCAGGCGGACCCGTACCAGACCGGCCAGTACGACCCGTACGGGTACGGGAACACGACGCCGTACGACCAGACGTACCAGCAGGGCTACGAGACGGCGTACGACCCGCAGCAGCCCCCGATGCCCCCGCAGCCGCCGCACGGCACCGACAGTGAGCGCCCCGACGGGAGCCAGCAGTGAACCGCACCACCCTGTCCCTGATCGCCGGCGCGACCGCGCTCGCCGCCGTCACCGGATTCGCCTCGCTCAACGCGCCTGCCGCCTCCAGCGACAGCACCGCGCGCGCGGCCGTCCAGCAGCCCGTGGAGCGCAGCCGCCTGCTGTGCCCCCAGCCCAGCACGTCCGACCTCGCGGAGACGGCGTACACGTCGTTCACGCCCGTCACCCGGGGCACGAGCGAGGGCGGCAAGGCCGAACTGCAGCCCGCGACCGAGGAGTCGCCGGACTCCCCGAGCGGCAAGAAGACCGGCAAGAAGGCCTCCAAGCCCGCCGTGGTGCCCAAGGCGCCCGGCACGCCGGCCACCGGCGACAGCTCGGGCGCCGAGGGCCCCGCCCTGGTCGGCACCGCCGAGGGCCGGTTCGCGCCCGGCTGGACCGTTCAGGAGACCACCGAGGTCGCCGCGGGCACCGGACGCGGCCTGCTCGGCACCAACTGCACGGCTCCGGATACCGAGTTCTGGTTCCCGGGCGCCAGCACCGCCGACAGCCGCACCGACTACGTGCACCTGACCAACCCGGACGACTCGGCCGCCGTCGTCGACGTCGAGCTGTACGGCAAGGACGGCACCCTCAAGTCCACCGTGGGCGACGGCATCACGGTCCCGCCGCACGCCGCCGAGCCGATCCTGCTGAACACCCTCACCGGCGCGCCGCAGACCGACCTCACGGTCCACGTCACCGTCCGCAGCGGCCGTGTCGGCGCGGCCGTCCAGGCCCTGGACGACCGGACCGGCGGCGACTGGCTGGGCGCCTCCACCGACCCGGCGGGCAGCCTCGTCATGCCGGGCATCCCGAAGGACGCCACCTCCGTGCGGCTGGTCGCCTTCGCGCCCGGCGACCAGGACGCCGACCTGAAGGTGCGACTCGCCTCCCCCTCGGGCCTGATCACCCCGGCCGGCAACGAGACGCTCCACATCAAGTCCGGCATGACCACCGCGGTCGACCTCGGCGACGTCACACGCGGCGAGGCGGGCTCCCTGGTGCTCACCCCCACCGGCGGCACCCCGGTGCCGGTCGTCGCCGCCCTGCGGGTGGTGCGCGGCAAGGGCGACAAGCAGGAGTCGGCGTTCATCCCGGCCACGGCTCCGGTCGCCGCGCGCGCGACGGTCGCCGACAACAGCGCCAAGGGCACCACACTCGCCCTGTCCGCGCCCGGCCGGACCGCCCAGGTCAAGGTCACCGCGTCTGCGGGCAGCCAGGGCGGCACACCGGCGACGAAGACGTACACGATCAAGGCCGGCACGACCCAGGACGTCGACGCCCCCGCGCCCAGCGGTCTGCGGGGGACGTACGCCCTGACGGTCGAGTCGGTCTCCGGAGGTCCCGTCTACGCCTCGCGGACGCTCGCCTCCACCCAGGAGGGCGTGCCCGGCTTCACGATCCAGACACTCCCGGACGACCACGGGACGGTGGCGGTCCCGGAGGCGGACCAGGACCTGTCGGTACTGCTCAAGAGCTGATCACGTACGAGTGATCCCGTACGGGTGATCCACCGGGTCCCGAGGGGACACGGTGGGTCCTCACTCCTCGCCGTACCGCGGGTCCACCGTCTCCGGAGTCAGCCCCAGAAGCTCCGCGACCTGCTCCACGACGACCTCGTGCACCAGCGCCGCACGCTCGTCGCGGCCCTTGGTGCGGATCTCGACCGGGCGGCGGTAGACGACCACACGCGCGGGATGGCCCTCCCGTGCGGCGATCGTGCCGCCCAGCGGTACCGCCTCGTCGTTCCAGCTCTCGCCGGGGCCGTCCAGGCGCGGCACCTCCAGGACCATGAAATCGATGTCGGCGAGCTGCGGCCAGCGCCGCTCCAGGCGCTCCACCGAGTCCTGCACGAGGTCCGCGAAGACCTCGGCGCGGCTCGCGGCGAGCGGCACCTGGGGCGGCGCGACGGGGCCGCGCATGCCCCTTCCGTGGCGATCACGGCGGCGGGGCCCGGGTGCTGCGGCGCGGGGCGGTACGGGGGTGTCCATCACTGACGAAGCGTAGTCCCCGCGAGGGCCGCGCGCCCGGCCCCCACGCGGCTGCCCGCGACCCCTCGACGGGGCCCCGGCGGGTGTTCCGGATGTCGCCGGATGACCATTCCAGCCAACCTTGGGCTCGATTCCGTATCCCTCCAGGACCGTCGCACACATGGCAATTGACATGGTTTGCACCAAGTGGCGACCGGATTCAGGTCCGTTCGGCCTTCCGGCGGCGGATGTCGTCCCAGGTCGGCCAGGCGGGTCCACGGGCCCCTGTGGGCGGTCTCACAGCACGACACGGTGGGGTGACCTGGGGGAGAGTCGTCGCGGCCCGCTCAAGAGTGCGGTACCGTCCAACATCGTGAGCCCTGTACGTCGCTGTTCGCGAACCGCTTGCGGCCGTCCGGCCGTCGCGACGCTGACGTACGTCTACGCCGACTCGACCGCGGTCCTCGGCCCGCTCGCCACCTACGCCGAACCCCACTGCTACGACCTGTGCGCCGAGCACTCCGAGCGCCTCACCGCGCCCCGTGGCTGGGAGGTCGTCCGGCTCGCCGACGCCTCCGCCCCCTCCCGCCCCAGCGGTGACGATCTGGAGGCGCTCGCCAACGCGGTGCGTGAGGCGGCCCGTCCGCAGCAGCGCGCCGCCGAGGCCGGCGGCAGCGCGCGGTCGGCGGACCCGATGGAGGTCGCCCGCCGCGGCCACCTGCGAGTGCTGCGCTCACCGGACAACTGAGCTCCCGCTCCGTCCAGTTCCCCCGTTCCGGGCTCCGCCCCCGGCGCGACCGGCGCCCCACCCGCCACCTCTCCCCTTCCTCGCCCTTCCTCCCCCTTCCCCGCCTCTCCCCTTCGCGCGCCCCGGTGTCACAGGGCGGTGCACGCCCATTGACGACTGGTTGTCGCGGACACGACCATTTCGGCAGCCGTGAGAAATCGCTTTCCGCATCGCGGAATCTCCCACGCGGCCGGATCCGGGAGGCGCCCGTGTACGTCCAGGAAGTGGAACCCGTCGCCGACTCGCTCGGCCTGTCCGCCCTCGTCGCGGCCCTGCCCCTCGTCCTCGTCCTCGTGCTGCTCGGCGGCGTCCGCATGAAGGCGCACGTGGCCGCCCTCCTCGGTCTCCTCGCGGCCGCCCTGGTCGCCCTGTTCGCGTACGGCATGCCGGTCGGCCAGACGCTGTCCAGCGCCGCCCAGGGAGCCGCCTTCGGCCTCTTCCCCATCCTGTGGATCGTCGTCAACGCCCTGTGGGTGTACCGGATGACGGTCCGCACCCGGCACTTCGACATCCTGCGACGCTCCTTCGGGCGCCTCTCCGACGACCCGCGCATCCAGGCACTCGTCGTCGCCTTCTGCTTCGGCGCGCTCCTGGAGGCGCTCGCGGGCTTCGGCGCGCCCGTCGCGATCTGCTCCGTGATGCTGGTCGCGCTCGGCTTCGACCCGGTGCGCGCGGCCGTGGTGGCACTCGTCGCCAACACCGCGCCGGTCGCCTTCGGCGCGATGGGCACACCGGTCGTCACCCTCGCCCAGGTCACCGGCCTGCCACTGGACTCGGTGGCCTCCGTGGTGGGCCGTCAGACGCCCCTGCTGGCCCTCGTGGTGCCCCTGTTGCTCGTGGCGCTGGTCGACGGGCGGCGCGGACTGCGGGAGGCCTGGGCGCCCGCTCTGGCGTGCGGAGTCGCCTTCGCCGTCGCCCAGTTCGCCGCCTCCAACTACGTCTCCGCCCAACTCGCCGACATCGCCGCGGCCTTGGCGGGCGCCGCCGCCCTGGTCGCCCTGCCGCAGGCGCGCCGGCCCGCGGCCGAGCCCGTACGCGTCGCGGTCCTGACCGGCGTCCGCAGCACGGACCTGGACGAGGAGGACCCGCGTCCGGAAGTCGTGCGCGCCTACGCCCCGTACGCGCTGATCGTCGTCGTCTTCTCGGTCGCCCAGATCCCGCCGGTCAAGGACTGGCTGGCGGGAGCGACACGGACGTTCGACTGGCCCTTCCTGAACGTCGTGAACCCGGACGGCAAGCCGGTCGGCGGCAACGTCTTCACGCTCCCGATCGTCTCGACCGGCGGCACCCTCGTGCTGCTCGCCGGGCTGTGCACGGCCGCCGTTCTCGGTGTCCACGCGCGCGTGGCGGTCGAGGAATGGGTGGCCACCGTCCGTGAGTTGAGGTTCGCGATCCTCACCGTCACCTCCGTGCTGGCCCTCGCCTACGTGATGAACCTGTCGGGGCAGGCCGCCACGATCGGCCAGTTCGTGGCGGCCGCCGGCGCGGGCCTCGCCTTCCTGTCACCCGTCCTCGGCTGGTTCGGTGTGGCCGTCACCGGCTCCGACACCTCCGCGAACGCCCTGTTCGGCGCCCTCCAGGTGAGCGCGGCCCGTGAATCGGGGCTCTCTCCCGAACTGCTCGCCGCCGCCAACAGTTCGGGAGGCGTCCTCGGCAAGATGATCTCGCCGCAGAACCTCACCATCGCGTGCGCGGCGGTCGGGCTCGCGGGCCGTGAGGGGGATCTGCTGCGCAAGGTGCTGCCATGGAGCGCGGGGCTGCTGCTGATCATGTGCCTGATCGTGCTGGGGCAGAGCTCGCCCGTCCTCGGGTGGATGCTGCCCTGACGGGGTACGGCCCGTGCGTTACCCCTGGGTGACGAGTGGGGCTTCCCAGGTGACGGATGCGCGTCCGATCAACCGCCGCACAGCGGACTGTCAGCACGGACGGGTAGCTTGGGGTGACCGAAGTGGACTTCTGGAGGGTTGGCCGTGACTGCTGATCTGTCGCAGCTCGTGAAGGCGTACGACGTACGCGGGGTGGTCCCGGACCAGTGGGACGAGTCGCTGGCCGAGCTGTTCGGGGCCGCCTTCGTCCAGGTGACCGGAGCGGAAGCCATCGTGATCGGGCACGACATGCGGCCCTCGTCGCCCGGCCTGTCGCGGGCCTTCGCGCGCGGGGCGGCGGCACGCGGGGTCGACGTGACCGAGATCGGGCTCTGCTCGACGGACCAGCTGTACTACGCGTCGGGCGCGTTCGACCTGCCCGGCGCCATGTTCACGGCCTCGCACAACCCCGCGCAGTACAATGGCATCAAGATGTGCCGCGCGGGCGCGTCCCCCGTCGGCCAGGACACCGGCCTCGCCGAGATCCGCGAACTCGTCGAGTCCTGGCTCGACTCGGGCGCCCCGACCTCGGACGCCACGCAGGGTTCGATCACCCAGCGCGACACGCTGGAGGACTACGCGGGATATCTGCGCTCGCTCGTCGACCTGGCCTCCATCCGCCCCCTGAAGGTCGTCGTCGACGCGGGCAACGGCATGGGCGGGCACACCGTCCCGACCGTCTTCGCCGGCCTGCCCCTGGACCTCGTCCCGATGTACTTCGAGCTGGACGGCACGTTCCCGAACCACGAGGCGAACCCGCTGGACCCGGCGAACATCGTGGACCTCCAGCGGCGCGTCCGCGACGAGGGCGCCGACATCGGCATCGCCTTCGACGGCGATGCGGACCGCTGCTTCGTCGTCGACGAGCACGGCGACCCGGTCTCCCCGTCCGCCGTCACCGCGCTGGTGGCCTCCCGCGAGCTCGCCAAGCACGGCGGCGGCACGGTCATCCACAACCTGATCACCTCCTGGTCGGTCCCCGAGGTCGTCCGCGAGCAGGGCGGCACGCCGGTCCGCACCCGCGTGGGCCACTCCTTCATCAAGGCCGAGATGGCCCGCACCGGCGCGATCTTCGGCGGCGAGCACTCCGCGCACTACTATTTCCGCGACTTCTGGAACGCCGACACGGGCATGCTGGCCGCCCTGCACGTCCTCGCCGCGCTCGGCGGCCAGGACGGCCCGCTCTCCGAGCTCGTCGCCGCGTACGACCGCTACGCCGCGTCCGGCGAGATCAACTCCACCGTCGACGACCAGACGGCCCGCCTCACCGCGATCAGGGACACCTACCAGGGCCGTGAGGGCGTCACCATCGACGAACTCGACGGCCTGACCGTCACAGCGGACGACTGGTGGTTCAACGTCCGCCCCTCCAACACCGAGCCCCTCCTCCGTCTCAACGCGGAGGCCAGGGACGAGGCGACGGTGGCGAAGGTACGCGACGAGGTACTGGACCTCATCCGAGACTGACCCCGTCCCGGACGGCCCGCCCCGGCACCATTCGGCGCGGGCCGACACCTCCGGCCGGCCCGGAACTGTTTGGTGTGGGCTGAGGTCTCGGGCGCGTGCGGAACTGTTTGGTGTGGGCTGAGGTCTCGGGCTGGTCCGGAACCGTTTGTTGTGGGCTGAGGTCCGGCCGCGCCGGAACCGCGGGCTGACGCCTCCGGCCGGTCCGGGACCGTCGGGTGTGGGCTGACGCCTCCGGCCGGTCCGGGACCGTCGGGTGTGGGCTGACGCCTCCGGCCGGTCCGGAACTGTTCGGTGTGGGCCGACACCGGAACTGTTTGGTGTGGGCTGAGATCTCCGGCTCGTGCGGAACCGTCCGGCGCGGGCTGACGCCTCCGGCCCGTCCGGAACTTTCCAGCGCAGGCCCGCATCTCCAGCCCGTCCGGCGTTTGAGGACGAGCCCTTCGGGCGATGCGGGGGTCCAGGGGGCGGCAGCCCCTTGGCGAGGTGCGGGACCGGAGCCCACCGGGCGCCCGAGGCAGAGACAGGCGGGGTCCAGGGCGGAGCCCCACGCGCGGGACGACGGAACCCCCGGTCACCTAACTCCGGCACCCGGCCCCCCACAGCGGTACTCTGACCAGGCCGCATCCACCTGTTCGAAAGGACACCCCATGCCGCTCGAAGCCGGCCTCCTGGAGATCCTCGCCTGCCCGGCCTGCCACGCCCCGCTCAAGGAGCAGGAGAGCGAGCTGGTCTGCACGGGACAGGACTGCGGCCTCGCCTACCCCGTCCGGGACGGCATCCCCGTACTGCTCGTCGACGAGGCCCGCCGCCCCGCGTAAGCGAGCCACCGGGCGCCCCCACCACCCGGGCGCCCACCCCGCACCACAGCGACACAGGCGACACAGGCGACACACCGGCGATCGGGAGGCTGCCGACCCATGCTCGACGACTCGCTGCTCGACGACCCAGAGGCGCTCGCCCGCGCCGACCGTCGTGAGCTGCTCCGAGGCGCCGCCGAGGCCGGCGCCCGCGTGCGTACCGCCGTCCGGCACGCCACGGAGGCCGGGATCCCGGACCTGAAGCCGGACGGCCGCCCCCGCGCGGTCCTGATCGCCGGCCCCGGACTTGCGGCCACCGGAGTGGCCGAACTGCTCGGCACGCTCGCCGGAGCCAGCTGCCCCGTCACCCGGCTCACCCCCACCGGCGTCGCCCCCGCGGGAGGCGCCCTGCGCTGGGAGCTGCCCGGCTGGGCCGGCCCGGTGGACCTCGTGCTGATCGCCACCCCGGACGGCGCCGAACCAGGCCTCGAACTCCTGGTCGAGCAGGCGTACCGGCGCGGCAGCTCCGTCGTCGCGGTGGCCCCCACCGGCACCCCGATCGCGGAAGCGGTGGAGGGCACGCACGGCCTGTTCGTACCGATGGCGACCGCCCCGTACGAGCCGAACTCACCCCTCGCGGCCTCCGCCCCCGGCGTCCTGTGGGCGCTGCTCACCCCGCTCCTCGCCCTGCTGGACCGCACCGGCCTGGTCTCGGCCCCGCCAGAGGCGCTGCAGAAGGTCGCCGACCGCCTCGACCACGTGGCCGAACGCTGCGGCCCGGCCATCGCGACCTACGGCAACCCCGCCAAGACGCTCGCCGCCGATCTGGCCGAGGCACTCCCGGTGATCTGGACGGAGGGCACCTCCGCGGGCCCCGCGGGCCGCCGTTTCACCGCCGCGCTCGCGGAACTGGCGGGCCGCCCCGCGCTCGCCGCGGAACTCCCCGAGGCGCTCGCCGCCCACAGCGTCCTGCTCTCGGGCGCGCTGGCCGCGGCCGCCGACCCCGACGACTTCTTCCGCGACCGCGTCGAGGAGCAGCAGGTCCTGCACGCGCGCGTGGTGCTCCTGCGCGACCGCCCGGCAGGCGGCCTCACCGCCGCGCCCGCCGCCCGCGAGCTGGCCCTCAGCCACGACACCGCGATCAGCGAGCTCGAACCCGAGGAGGGCGGCGACCTCGAGACACTCGCGGAACTGATCGCCGTCACGGATTTCGCCGCCGTTTACCTGGCGCTCGCCTCGGGGGCCTGACCTTGAGCCACACCGGCTGACGCCCCACCGCGGGCGCACGCACGGGTGCCCACCCGGTGGGGAAACGACCGCAGAGCAGCGTACGTACGGAGAAGACAGCGCACATGGACCGCCTCGACAACACCGTCCGCCCCTACGCCTGGGGCTCGACCACCGCCATACCGCGGCTGCTCGGCGTCGAGCCGACCGGTGAACCGCAGGCGGAGATGTGGATGGGCGCGCACCCCGGCGCCCCCTCGCTCACGGCGCGCGGTCCCCTCACCGAGGTCATAGGCGAGGACCCCGAGAAGGAGCTCGGCCGCGCGGCCGTCGCCAAATTCGGCCCCCGGCTGCCGTTCCTGCTGAAGATCCTCGCCGCGGGCGCCCCCCTCTCCCTCCAGGTGCACCCGAACCTCGAACAGGCGAGGGAGGGGTTCGAGGACGAGGAGCGCCGGGGCATCCCGATCGACGCCCCGCACCGCAACTACAAGGACGCCAACCACAAGCCCGAACTCATCTGCGCGCTCACCGAGTTCGACGGCCTGTGCGGCTTCCGCACCCCGGACGAGGCCGCCGCTCTCCTCGCCGCCCTGGACGTCGACTCCCTCAAGCCGTACGTCGACCTGCTGCGCGCCCACCCGCAGGACGCTGCCCTGCGCGAGGTCCTGACGGCGGTGCTGAGCGCGGACCCCGACGACATGGCCCGCACGGTCACCGAGGCCGCGGCCGCCTGCGACCGCCTCGGCGGCGCCTACGCCCCGTACGCCGACATAGCGCACCACTACCCCGGCGACCCCGGCGTCATCGCCGCGATGCTCCTCAACTACGTCCAACTGCAGCCCGGCGAAGCCCTGTTCCTCGGCGCCGGCGTCCCGCACGCGTACCTGAACGGCCTGGGCGTCGAGATCATGGCCAACAGCGACAACGTCCTGCGCTGCGGTCTGACCCCCAAGCACGTCGACGTGCCCGAACTGCTGCGCGTCGTCCGCTTCGAGGCGAGCGACCCCGGTGTCCTGCGCCCGGAGGAGTCGCCCGGCGGCGAGGAGGTCTACGCGACCCCCATCGACGAGTTCCGCCTCTCCCGCTACGTCCTCGCGGAGGGTGCCGCCCCGCACGACCTCACCCGCGAGACCCCGCAGATCCTGCTCTGCACGGCGGGTTCCGTCCACGCGGACGGCGACGTTCTGACCCCCGGCCAGTCGGTCTTCGTACCGGCCGGCGAAAAGGCCGAGGTGTCCGGCTCCGGCACGATCTTCCGTGCGACAGTGGTCGCCTGACGGGGTGACGGCAGCCGCCCGGCCCGGTCGCCAGGGTGGCCAGCCGCGCCGCCGCCGGACCGGGCTGCAAGAATGACCCACCGCAAAGGGCGGGCAAAGCCCGGACCGGGGTACGAGGGTACGCACGGGGACCGGGACGGCGTACGAAGGGACAGCAGGAGCAGATGAGCGCTTCAGGCGGCACCAGGGCGATCGTGGCGGCACTCGGCGCCAACCTCGCGATCGCGGTAACGAAGTTCGTCGCGTTCGCCTTCAGCGGTTCGTCCTCGATGCTCGCCGAGGGTGTCCACTCGATCGCCGACTCCGGCAACCAGGCCCTGCTCCTGATCGGCGGCAAGAAGGCCCAGCGCGAGGCGACGCCCCAGCACCCCTTCGGCTACGGCCGTGAACGCTACATCTACGCCTTCCTCGTCTCGATCGTCCTCTTCTCGGTCGGCGGCATGTTCGCCGTCTACGAGGGCTACGAGAAGATCAAGCACCCGCACGAGATCGAGCACTGGTACTGGCCGGTGGGCGTCCTGGTGTTCGCGATCATCGCCGAGGGCTTCTCCTTCCGCACGGCCATCAAGGAGTCCAACGAGTCGCGCGGCAAGCTGTCCTGGTCGCAGTTCATCCGCCGCGCCAAGGCCCCCGAGCTCCCGGTCGTCCTCCTGGAGGACTTCGGCGCGCTGATCGGTCTGGTTCTCGCCCTCTGCGGCGTCGGCCTGGCCCTGCTCACCGACGACGGCCTCTGGGACGGCATCGGCACGCTCTGCATCGGCGTCCTGCTCATCCTGATCGCACTGGTCCTGGCCGCCGAGACCAAGTCCCTGCTGCTGGGCGAGGCGGCCGGCGTCGACGACGTGAAGAAGATCGAGACCGCGATCGTCGACGGCGACACGGTCACCGGCATCATCCACATGCGCACGCTCCACCTCGGCCCGGAGGAACTCCTGGTCGCCGCGAAGATCGCCGTCCAGCACGACGACACGGCGGGCGAGGTCGCCGCCGCGATCAACGCCGCCGAGGCCCGCATCCGGGAGTCCGTCCCGATCGCGCGCGTCATCTACCTGGAGCCGGACATCTACAGCGAGGCCGAGGCGGCCAAGGGCCCGGACCCCGACGCGACCCCCGGGGGCCCGGCACGTCCGGCCGAGCACTGACCTCGAACCCCGGCGACGTGCGCGGCGAGCCCATGCCCGGGCGCCCGCGCACCCAGACGCTAGGGGTTTCCCGGGAACCTCCGAGGCACACTATGGCCGGAGCCGGACTGGGGAGGCCTGGGGTGACCGGTGTAGCTTGGTGACTGAGCCAGACGTCGCTGCTGATGGCGGTCGGGCGGTCCCACCGCGGACCGGCCGAGGGAGAGAGGGCCTCCGACGGACTGAGCTGCGCGCACCGGGCACGCCTGTGCCCGTGGGCACCCTTGTGTCCGCCGTCGCGCAGAACAGCCGTACCCACCTCGCCACAATCCCGAGGAGCAGCTCCCCATGACGACTGTCGACAACCGACAGGACTTCAAGGTCGCCGATCTTTCGCTGGCCGACTTCGGCCGCAAGGAGATCACCCTCGCCGAGCACGAGATGCCCGGCCTGATGTCGATCCGCAAGGAGTACGCGGCCACGCAGCCCCTGGCGGGCGCCCGCGTCACCGGCTCCCTGCACATGACGGTGCAGACCGCCGTCCTCATCGAGACCCTGGTCGCCCTCGGCGCCGAGGTCCGCTGGGCCTCCTGCAACATCTTCTCCACCCAGGACCACGCCGCCGCGGCCATCGCCGTCGGCCCGAACGGCACGCCGGACAACCCGCAGGGCGTCCCGGTCTTCGCCTGGAAGGGCGAGACCCTGGAGGAGTACTGGTGGTGCACGGAGCAGGCTCTCACCTGGCCGAACACCCCCACCGGCGGCCCGAACATGATCCTGGACGACGGCGGTGACGCCACCCTCCTCGTCCACAAGGGCGTCGAGTACGAGAAGGACGGCAAGGTCCCCTCGGTCGACACCGCCGAGTCCGACGAGCACCGCGTCATCCTCGAACTCCTGAACCGCACCATCACCGACGGCTCGCAGAAGTGGACCCAGCTCGCCTCGGAGATCCGCGGCGTGACCGAGGAGACCACGACCGGCGTGCACCGTCTGTACGAGATGCACCGCGACGGCACCCTCCTGTTCCCGGCGATCAACGTGAACGACGCCGTCACCAAGTCGAAGTTCGACAACAAGTACGGCTGCCGCCACTCCCTGATCGACGGCATCAACCGCGCCACCGACGTCCTGATCGGCGGCAAGACCGCCGTCGTCTGCGGCTACGGCGACGTGGGCAAGGGCTGCGCGGAGTCCCTGCGCGGCCAGGGCGCCCGCGTGATCATCACCGAGATCGACCCGATCTGCGCCCTGCAGGCGGCGATGGACGGCTACCAGGTCACGACCCTCGACGAGGTCGTCGACAAGGCCGACATCTTCGTCACCACGACCGGCAACAAGGACATCATCATGGCCTCGGACATGGCCAAGATGAAGCACCAGGCGATCGTGGGCAACATCGGCCACTTCGACAACGAGATCGACATGGCCGGCCTCGCGCAGATCCCGGGCATCGTCAAGGACGAGGTCAAGCCGCAGGTCCACACCTGGAAGTTCCCCGACGGCAAGGTGCTCATCGTGCTGTCGGAGGGCCGCCTGCTGAACCTGGGCAACGCCACCGGCCACCCGTCGTTCGTGATGTCCAACTCCTTCGCGGACCAGACGCTGGCCCAGATCGAGCTGTACACCAAGCCCGACGAGTACCCGACCGACGTCTACGTGCTGCCCAAGCACCTCGACGAGAAGGTCGCCCGCCTCCACCTCGACGCCCTCGGCGTCAAGCTCACGACGCTCCGCCCGGAGCAGGCCGCCTACATCGGCGTAGAGGTCGATGGCCCGTACAAGTCGGACCACTACCGCTACTGAGCACCCCCGCCACGCGGCCGCACCGGCCGTGCGGCGTACGGATGTCGACAGGCCCCCGCCCCCGTGGCGGGGGCCTGTCCCCGATGAGGACCTGAACGCCCATGCCACGCGGCCGTTATTCGCTCCACGATCCGCACGATCACACCCCCCTGGTCGAAGAACACTTCCACTGCGCGCCGGGGCCCTCCGGCTGGCGCTACGTCTCCCAGCTGACGGCACCCTCCGGCGACCACGCCGGCTCCGTCGACCTCGCTCTCGACGAGCTGGGCCGCCCCATCCGGCTGGAACTGCACGCCGCGAGCTGGCAGGTCCGGGGCGCCGCGCTCGAAGGCGTCACCTGGGTCCGCACCGATCCCACGGGCACCGAGGCCACCGAGGGCAATGCCCACGCCCACGCCTTCACCGGCACGTCCCCCGCGTTCCTCGTCGCCACGGCCCGTCTCCTGCGCCTCACCCCCTCCGCGTCGGCCACCCGCGTCCGTCTCGTCGCCTTCACCGACCCGGTCCTCGCCCCGCGCACCCTCGACCAGTCCTGGGCCCTGGTCTCGAGAGAAACACACGCCACTGACAACGGCCCCCTGATCGTGGACGCGTACCAGGTCACAGCGTTGGACACGGGAGAACAGCACGCCGTGCACCTGGCGGGAGACGTCGTCCTCGCGGCACCCGGCATCGAGCTGGAACACCTCGAATCACCGCCGTCGGCGTTCGCCTGAGGCTGACGCCCGCCGCGGCGGGCGTCAGGCGGGCGGCGCGAATCCGGTCGCGGGCCGGTCGGTCCGCTCCTCCCGCGCCGCCGAGGGCGGAACCGCCTGCCGCCCCGGCGCCCCGTCGCCGTCCACGACCGGCGACGGCGACGCATGGGGAAATCCGCCGACTGGAGCGGAGGCGGGAGCGGCGTGCGGAGCCGGGAATCCCGATTGCCGCACGGTCGGTCCACTCACGCCCGGCATCCCGGCGACGAACCCGCCCGGACCTCCCGGTCCCGCTGCGGCGGCCGGCCCGCCCCCGAAGGCCCGCCTGGCATCCCGCGCCTGCCGCTCGTGCACCACGGCCGCCAGATACGCGGCCGCCGGGACACCCTGGGGCGCCGGAGCCCCGGTACGGGCGGCGAGATCGAAGGCAAGCCGCTCCGCCATCGCCGCACCGACCTGCGGATCCAGCTGCCGCATCCGCGTCAGGTACTGGCGGATGGCCAGCCACAGCCCGTCCGGCACCGCCGACAGGTCGAGCCCGGAGAACCGTCCCGCCAACCAGGGCGGCGGGGGAGGCACGAAGGCGCTCCGCCCGGCCGGGATCCGCTCCCGCACGACGAGGGTCCCCGCGAACACGTCACCGAGTCGCCGCCCCCGCTCCGACACGAGCGAGGCGATGCACGCGACGATCCCGAACGTCATCAGGATCTCGACCACCCCGATGGCGCCGCGCACCAGCGCGTGCCGGAACCGGATCGGCCCCCCGTCGTCCCGGACCACCCGCAGCCCGAAGGCCAGCTTCCCCAGCGAGCGGCCGTGACTGAGTGTCTCCACCGCGATCGGCCCACCGACCAGCAGCAGAACGAAGCTCGCGATCGACACCGCGACCTGCGCCGCCTCGTCCAGGGCCGCCGTCGACGCGATCAGGGCGACGGTGACGATCAGATAGGCCGCCATCGCCACGACCAGGTCGAGCAGCACGGCCAGCGCCCGGCTCGGCAGTTTCGCGGGGCGCAGCTCCAACGCCACCGCCTCGCCCGTCACTAGCTCACTCACGCTCGTCCGTCCTTCCCCTGACCTGCCCCGAGAACCGCCAGTCTGCCAAGCTGAGGGCAACATCGCGCCGCGGTACGACAAGCTGACACGCGGTACGAGAGGACGAGGAGCAGCAGAACCGATGGACCTCGACGTCTTCGTGTCCGCGCACGGCGCGGAATGGGACCGGCTGGACGCCCTGTTGCGCCGTCGGCGCCGGCTCACCGGAGCGGAGGCGGACGAACTCGTGGCCCTGTACCAACGCACGGCCACCCATCTCTCCCTCGTCCAGTCCAGCGCCCCCGACCCGCAGCTCACCGGGCGCCTCAGCCAGCTGGTGGCACGCGCGCGCAGCGCCGTCACCGGCACCCGCCGCGCCTCCTGGCGCGATGTCACCCGCTTCCTCACCCAGGGGTTCCCTGCCGCGGTGTACCGCTCGCGCCACTGGTGGGTCCCCACGGCACTCGTGTCCACCGCCGTCGCGGTCCTCCTGGGGTGGTGGATAGGCGCGCACCCGGAGGTCCAGTCCTCGATCGCGGCACCCGCCGAACTCCGCCGGCTCACGCGCCCCGGCGGCGAGTACGAGACCTACTACTCGAGTCACCCGGCGGCCTCCTTCGCGGCCCAGGTGTGGACGAACAACGCCGAGGCCGCCGCGATGTGCCTGGTCCTGGGCGTCTTCCTGGGGATACCCGTGCTCTGGATCCTCTTCCAGAACATGCTCAACGTAGGCGTCGGCATCGGCCTGATGTCGTCGGCCGGCCGCCTCGACACCTTCCTCGGCCTGATCCTTCCGCACGGTCTCCTGGAACTGACGGCCGTCTTCGTGGCCGCGGGTACGGGACTGCGCCTGGGCTGGACCCTGATCGATCCGGGCCCCCGCTCCCGCCGCACAGCCCTCGCCGAAGAGGGCCGAGCCGCCCTCGGCATGGCGATCGGCCTGGCGCTGGTCCTCTTCGTCTCGGGCGCCATCGAAGGCTTCGTCACCCCGTCCGGCCTCCCCACCTGGGCCCGCATCGCCATAGGGATCGCGGCTGAACTGGCCTTCCTCACGTACGTCTATGTCCTGGGCGGTCGCGCCGTGCGGGCCGGCGACACCGGCGACGTCGAGGAGGCCGAGCGCAGCGCCACGCTGCCGACGGCCGCGTGATGTGCGACCGCGCCCGCTGACCTGCTAGTCTCCTCTTCGCCCCACAGGAGCCATTGACATGGAGCCGGTGGGGAGGTAGATTCGAACAGTTGCCTAGAACTGGACACGTCCAGTCGGCGACGGTTAGCATCTGCGAGCTTCTTGTGAACGTGGTTCCGAGAAGCACCTCCCGATTAGTCAGGACCGAGCGGCCGGTAAGGCCGATCAAAAGCTTCTGATAAAGTCGGATCACGCCGAAAGAGAGCCGCAAGGCGCGAATAGGCAAAGGCCCTTCCAACGGCCACTGGAAATGAATTCCGACCGGAAACGGAACGGGAAACGGATCTGGTAAAGTCGGAACCGCCGGAAAGGGAAACGCGAAAGCGGAAACCTGGAAAGCACCGAGGAAATCGGATACGGAAACGGTCTGATAGAGTCGGAAACGCAAGACCGAAGGGAAGCGCCCGGAGGAAAGCCCGAGAGGGTGAGTACAAAGGAAGCGTCCGTTCCTTGAGAACTCAACAGCGTGCCAAAAATCAACGCCAGATATGTTGATACCCCGTCTCCGGCCGATCGGTCGGGGCGAGGTTCCTTTGAAAAAGTCCCGCTCCTTGACTGGGGTGGGCGCACAGCGAGGACGCTGTGAACCGGGAGGATTATTCCTCTTCCTGGTTCCGCTCTCGTGGTGTCGTCCCGATTACGGGAAAACATTCACGGAGAGTTTGATCCTGGCTCAGGACGAACGCTGGCGGCGTGCTTAACACATGCAAGTCGAACGATGAAGCCCTTCGGGGTGGATTAGTGGCGAACGGGTGAGTAACACGTGGGCAATCTGCCCTTCACTCTGGGACAAGCCCTGGAAACGGGGTCTAATACCGGATAATACCTGCCTGGGCATCTGGGTGGGTTGAAAGCTCCGGCGGTGAAGGATGAGCCCGCGGCCTATCAGCTTGTTGGTGAGGTAGTGGCTCACCAAGGCGACGACGGGTAGCCGGCCTGAGAGGGCGACCGGCCACACTGGGACTGAGACACGGCCCAGACTCCTACGGGAGGCAGCAGTGGGGAATATTGCACAATGGGCGAAAGCCTGATGCAGCGACGCCGCGTGAGGGATGACGGCCTTCGGGTTGTAAACCTCTTTCAGCAGGGAAGAAGCGAAAGTGACGGTACCTGCAGAAGAAGCGCCGGCTAACTACGTGCCAGCAGCCGCGGTAATACGTAGGGCGCAAGCGTTGTCCGGAATTATTGGGCGTAAAGAGCTCGTAGGCGGCTTGTCACGTCGGGTGTGAAAGCCCGGGGCTTAACCCCGGGTCTGCATTCGATACGGGCTAGCTAGAGTGTGGTAGGGGAGATCGGAATTCCTGGTGTAGCGGTGAAATGCGCAGATATCAGGAGGAACACCGGTGGCGAAGGCGGATCTCTGGGCCATTACTGACGCTGAGGAGCGAAAGCGTGGGGAGCGAACAGGATTAGATACCCTGGTAGTCCACGCCGTAAACGGTGGGAACTAGGTGTTGGCGACATTCCACGTCGTCGGTGCCGCAGCTAACGCATTAAGTTCCCCGCCTGGGGAGTACGGCCGCAAGGCTAAAACTCAAAGGAATTGACGGGGGCCCGCACAAGCAGCGGAGCATGTGGCTTAATTCGACGCAACGCGAAGAACCTTACCAAGGCTTGACATACACCGGAAAGCATTAGAGATAGTGCCCCCCTTGTGGTCGGTGTACAGGTGGTGCATGGCTGTCGTCAGCTCGTGTCGTGAGATGTTGGGTTAAGTCCCGCAACGAGCGCAACCCTTGTTCTGTGTTGCCAGCATGCCCTTCGGGGTGATGGGGACTCACAGGAGACTGCCGGGGTCAACTCGGAGGAAGGTGGGGACGACGTCAAGTCATCATGCCCCTTATGTCTTGGGCTGCACACGTGCTACAATGGCAGGTACAATGAGCTGCGAAGCCGTGAGGCGGAGCGAATCTCAAAAAGCCTGTCTCAGTTCGGATTGGGGTCTGCAACTCGACCCCATGAAGTCGGAGTTGCTAGTAATCGCAGATCAGCATTGCTGCGGTGAATACGTTCCCGGGCCTTGTACACACCGCCCGTCACGTCACGAAAGTCGGTAACACCCGAAGCCGGTGGCCCAACCCCTTGTGGGAGGGAGCTGTCGAAGGTGGGACTGGCGATTGGGACGAAGTCGTAACAAGGTAGCCGTACCGGAAGGTGCGGCTGGATCACCTCCTTTCTAAGGAGCACTTCTTACCGATCCCTCCGGGGTGAGGTCAGAGGCCACTACGTCGGCAAATGTTCGACGGTGGTTGCTCATGGGTGGAACGTTGATTATTCGGCCGGTTTCACGGGTCGGAGGCTTGCGAGTACTGCTCTGAGAGGAGCGTGGAAAGCATGATCTCCGGACGGGATCTGGTCGGGCACGCTGTTGGGTGTCTGAAGGTACGGCCGATTTTGGCTGCCTTCAGTGCCGGCCCCAGTGAACTCCGGTGTGAGCCGGGGGTGATGGGTGGTTGGTCGTTGTTTGAGAACTGCACAGTGGACGCGAGCATCTGTGGCCAAGTTTTTAAGGGCGCACGGTGGATGCCTTGGCACCAGGAACCGATGAAGGACGTGGGAGGCCACGATAGTCCCCGGGGAGTCGTCAACCAGGCTTTGATCCGGGGGTTTCCGAATGGGGAAACCCGGCAGTCGTCATGGGCTGTCACCCTTGCCTGAACACATAGGGCAAGTGGAGGGAACGCGGGGAAGTGAAACATCTCAGTACCCGCAGGAAGAGAAAACAACCGTGATTCCGGGAGTAGTGGCGAGCGAAACTGGATGAGGCCAAACCATATGCGTGTGAGACCCGGCAGGGGTTGCGTATGTGGGGTTGTGGGATTTCTCTTTCACGGTCTGCCGGCCGTGAGACGAGTCAGAAACCGTTGATGTAGGCGAAGGACATGCGAAAGGTCCGGCGTAGAGGGTAAGACCCCCGTAGTCGAAACGTCAACGGCTCGTTTGAGAAACACCCAAGTAGCACGGGGCCCGAGAAATCCCGTGTGAATCTGGCGGGACCACCCGCTAAGCCTAAATATTCCCTGGTGACCGATAGCGGATAGTACCGTGAGGGAATGGTGAAAAGTACCGCGGGAGCGGAGTGAAATAGTACCTGAAACCGTGTGCCTACAAGCCGTGGGAGCGTCGCGCATTGAGTTTACTCAGTGCGTCGTGACTGCGTGCCTTTTGAAGAATGAGCCTGCGAGTTTGCGGTGTGTTGCGAGGTTAACCCGTGTGGGGAAGCCGTAGCGAAAGCGAGTCCGAATAGGGCGATTTAGTAGCGCGCTCAAGACCCGAAGCGGAGTGATCTAGCCATGGGCAGGTTGAAGCGGCTGTAAGAGGTCGTGGAGGACCGAACCCACCAGGGTTGAAAACCTGGGGGATGACCTGTGGTTAGGGGTGAAAGGCCAATCAAACTCCGTGATAGCTGGTTCTCCCCGAAATGCATTTAGGTGCAGCGTCGTGTGTTTCTTGCCGGAGGTAGAGCACTGGATAGGCGATGGGCCCTACCGGGTTACTGACCTTAGCCAAACTCCGAATGCCGGTAAGTGAGAGCGCGGCAGTGAGACTGTGGGGGATAAGCTCCATGGTCGAGAGGGAAACAGCCCAGAGCATCGACTAAGGCCCCTAAGCGTACGCTAAGTGGGAAAGGATGTGGAGTCGCACAGACAACCAGGAGGTTGGCTTAGAAGCAGCCACCCTTGAAAGAGTGCGTAATAGCTCACTGGTCTAGTGATTCCGCGCCGACAATGTAGCGGGGCTCAAGCGTACCGCCGAAGTCGTGTCATTGCAGCTATAGGGCCAACGCCTGCTGTGATGGGTAGGGGAGCGTCGTGTGCCGGGTGAAGCCGCGCCGGAAGGCAGTGGTGGACGGTTCACGAGTGAGAATGCAGGCATGAGTAGCGATACACACGTGAGAAACGTGTGCGCCGATTGACTAAGGGTTCCTGGGTCAAGCTGATCTGCCCAGGGTAAGTCGGGACCTAAGGCGAGGCCGACAGGCGTAGTCGATGGATAACCGGTTGATATTCCGGTACCCGCTGTGAAGCGTCAAACATTGAACCAGGCGATGCTAAGTCCGTGAAGCCGCCCTGGAGCCTTCGGGCAAAGGGGAGTGGTGGAGCCGATGGTCCAGACCTGTAGTAGGTGAGTGATGGGGTGACGCAGGAAGGTAGTCCATCCCGGGCGGTGGTTGTCCCGGGGTAAGGGTGTAGGCCGTGTGATAGGTAAATCCGTCGCACATCAAGGCTGAGACCTGATGCCGAGCCGATTGTGGTGAAGTGGATGATCCTATGCTGTCGAGAAAAGCCTCTAGCGAGTTTCATGGCGGCCCGTACCCTAAACCGACTCAGGTGGTCAGGTAGAGAATACCGAGGCGTTCGGGTGAACTATGGTTAAGGAACTCGGCAAAATGCCCCCGTAACTTCGGGAGAAGGGGGGCCATCACTGGTGATCCGATTTACTCGGTGAGCTGGGGGTGGCCGCAGAGACCAGCGAGAAGCGACTGTTTACTAAAAACACAGGTCCGTGCGAAGCCGTAAGGCGATGTATACGGACTGACGCCTGCCCGGTGCTGGAACGTTAAGGGGACCGGTTAGTCAAACTTCGGTTTGGCGAAGCTGAGAACTTAAGCGCCAGTAAACGGCGGTGGTAACTATAACCATCCTAAGGTAGCGAAATTCCTTGTCGGGTAAGTTCCGACCTGCACGAATGGCGTAACGACTTCTCGACTGTCTCAACCATAGGCCCGGTGAAATTGCACTACGAGTAAAGATGCTCGTTTCGCGCAGCAGGACGGAAAGACCCCGGGACCTTTACTACAGTTTGATATTGGTGTTCGGTTCGGCTTGTGTAGGATAGCTGGGAGACTTTGAAGTCATGGCGCCAGCCATGGTGGAGTCGTCGTTGAAATACCAGTCTGGTCGTGCTGGATGTCTAACCTGGGTCCGTGATCCGGATCAGGGACAGTGTCTGATGGGTAGTTTAACTGGGGCGGTTGCCTCCTAAAGAGTAACGGAGGCGCCCAAAGGTTCCCTCAGCCTGGTTGGTAATCAGGTGTTGAGTGTAAGTGCACAAGGGAGCTTGACTGTGAGACCGACGGGTCGAGCAGGGACGAAAGTCGGGACTAGTGATCCGGCGGTGGCTTGTGGAAGCGCCGTCGCTCAACGGATAAAAGGTACCCCGGGGATAACAGGCTGATCTTCCCCAAGAGTCCATATCGACGGGATGGTTTGGCACCTCGATGTCGGCTCGTCGCATCCTGGGGCTGGAGTCGGTCCCAAGGGTTGGGCTGTTCGCCCATTAAAGCGGTACGCGAGCTGGGTTTAGAACGTCGTGAGACAGTTCGGTCCCTATCCGCTGTGCGCGTAGGAATATTGAGAAGGGCTGTCCCTAGTACGAGAGGACCGGGACGGACGAACCTCTGGTGTGCCAGTTGTCCTGCCAAGGGCATGGCTGGTTGGCTACGTTCGGGAGGGATAACCGCTGAAAGCATCTAAGCGGGAAGCCTGCTTCGAGATGAGTATTCCCACCCCCTTTGAGGGGTTAAGGCTCCCAGTAGACGACTGGGTTGATAGGCCGGATCTGGAAGGCGGGTAACCGCTGGAGGTGACCGGTACTAATAGGCCGAGGGCTTGTCCTCAGTTGCTCGCGTCCACTGTGTTGGTTCTGAAACCACGAACAACCGTCGTAGCTTTGCCACGGCTCCGGTTGACAGTTTCATAGTGTTTCGGTGGTCATAGCGTGAGGGAAACGCCCGGTTACATTCCGAACCCGGAAGCTAAGCCTTACAGCGCCGATGGTACTGCAGGGGGGACCCTGTGGGAGAGTAGGACGCCGCCGAACAAATTTTGAAGAAAACCCCCGTACCGGGAAACCGGTACGGGGGTTTTCTGCGTTCGGGATCGTTTTGTTTGAGGGGCCTCTTGAAACAAGAGGCCCCTTTTTTGTGCCGGCTTACAGGCGTCCGGCCGCCTTCAGGGCCAGATATGCGTCCGCGAGAGCGGGCGGCAGATCGTCCGGCGTCGCGTCCACGACCGTGACTCCATGACGCATCAACTGCTCGGCCGTGCGACGGCGTTCCGCCTGGGCGTGGGCCGCTGCCGCCGCCTCGTACACGGCGTCGGTGGTTCCACGGGCCCTCGCCATACGGGCGATATGCGGATCGGCCACCGAAGCCACCAGGACCGTATGGCGCTGGGTGAGACGGGAGAGGACGGGGAGCAGACCCTCCTCGACCGGGGCCGCGTCCAACGTCGTCAGCAGGACGATCAGGGAACGGCGCCGGGCCGTACGGAGTGCGGTGGCCGTCAGGCCGCGGGCGTCGGTCTCCACGAGCTCGGGCTCCAGAGTGGCCATCGCGGCGACCAGGGAAGGCAGGACGTCGCCCGCCGCGCGGCCCTGGACGAGGGCGCGTACCCGGCGGTCGTACGCGAGCAGGTCCACCCGGTCGCCGGCCCGTGAGGCCAGTGCCGCGAGGAGCAGGGCCGCGTCCAGAGAGGCGTCGAGGCGCGGGACGTCACCCACACGGCCCGCCGAGGTGCGGCCCGTGTCGAGGACCAGGAGGATGTGGCGGTCTCGCTCGGGTCGCCAGGTGCGGACGGCGACCGTCGAGTGGCGGGCCGTGGCACGCCAGTCGATGGACCGCGTGTCGTCACCAGGGACGTACTCGCGCAGACTGTCGAACTCGGTGCCTTCGCCGCGGGTCAGGACGCTGGTGCGGCCGTCGAGTTCGCGGAGCCGGGCCAGTTTGGACGGGAGATGCTTGCGGCTGGTGAACGGGGGCAGGACCCGGACCGTCCACGGGACCTTGTGGCTGCCCTGGCGGGAGAACAGACCGAGCGGACCGTACGAGCGAATCGTGACGCGGTCGGCGTGCCGGTCGCCGCGGCGGGTGGGGCGCAGCCGGGTCGTCAGCCGGCGGCGTTCACCGGGCGGGACGCTCAGGCCGTGGCGGGACGCGGCCACCTCGGTGCCGGGCTCCCAACTGCTCGGGGGCCAGGCGTCGCGGAGGCGGGCGCGCAGCGGGCGGCCCGAGGAGTTGGTGACGGTCAGCGTGACGTCGGCGGTCTCGCCCAGGCGTACCGAGGTGTCGCCGGAGCGGGTCAGACCGAGACGGCGTACCGGTGCGGCCAGCGCGGCGTCGCAGGCGCAGGCCAGCGCCAGGGGGCCGTTCACGGCGAGAATGCCCGTCCAGCTCGGCTCCCAGATGCCGATGGGGAGGGTGCCGAGGGCCGCCAGGAGAGCCGCGCGTCCGGTGAGTGCCATCAGCGGGGGACGGGGACGTGGGCGAGGATCGCGTTGATGACCGAATCGGCGGTCACGCCCTCCATCTCGGCCTCGGGACGCAGCTGGACGCGATGGCGGAGCGTGGGGAGGGCCAGGGCCTTCACATCGTCCGGGATGACGTAGTCGCGGCCGGTCAGCCAGGCCCAGGCGCGGGCCGTCGCGAGGAGGGCCGTCGCGCCGCGCGGGGAGACACCGAGGGTGAGGGAGGGCGATTCGCGGGTGGCGCGGCAGATGTCCACCACATAGCCGGTGATCTCGGGGGAGACCGCGGTCTTGGCGACGGCGGCGCGCGCGGCTTCCAGGTCGGCCGGGCCCGCCACGGGGCGTACGCCGGCGGCACGCAGGTCGCGGGGGTTGAATCCCTCGGCGTGCCGGGTGAGGACGTCGATCTCGTCCTCGCGGGAGGGGAGAGGGATCGTCAGCTTGAGCAGGAAGCGGTCCAGTTGGGCTTCCGGCAGGGGATACGTTCCCTCGTACTCGACCGGGTTCTGGGTGGCCGCGACGAGGAAGGGCTCGGGGAGCAGACGGGGGGTGCCGTCGACCGTGACCTGGCGTTCCTCCATCGCCTCGAGGAGGGACGACTGCGTCTTGGGCGGGGTGCGGTTGATCTCGTCGGCCAGCAGCAGGTTGGTGAAGACCGGGCCGGGCTGGAAGGAGAACTCGGCGGTGCGGGCGTCGTAGACGAGCGAGCCGGTGATGTCGCTCGGCATCAGGTCGGGGGTGAACTGGACGCGCTTGGTGTCGAGTTCCAGGGCCGAGGCCAGGGCGCGGACGAGCAGCGTCTTGGCGACCCCGGGGACTCCCTCGAGGAGCACGTGTCCGCGGCACAGGAGGGCGACGACGAGGCCGGTGACGGCGGGGTCCTGGCCGACCACGGCTTTGGCGATCTCGGCGCGCAGGGCCTCCAGGGAGGCGCGGGCGGCGCCCGGATCCCCGCTGTACCCGGCGTTGTCAGTGGTCGGGGCCATCATGAACGGCGTACCTCTCTTTCGAGGGCGTCTAGTCGGTCGGCGAGGGAGACGAGGGCCGCGTCGTCGCGGGGCGGCGGCCCGAAGAGGAGGGAGTGCAGGGAGGTCTGTCCGTCGCCGTGGAGCTGGGCGGACAGGGCGGGGAGCAGGGCCTCGGGCGTGTGTGCCTGGGCGGGGGACACGCCGACGAGGGGGGCGAGGCGGGTGCGGGTGGTGGAGCGCAGGGCGCCGGCGGCGCGGTCGCGGGCGTTGGCCTTGCGGTAGAGGCGGGCGCGGCCCTCGACGGTTTCGGAGGCGCGGATCGCGACGGGCAGGCGTTCGGACACGAGGGGCCCGAGCCGGCGTGCTCGCCAGAAGGCGGCCAGGGCTGCCGCGATGAAGAGCTGCAGGGTGCCCCAGAGCCAGCCCGAGGGGAGCAGGTCGAAGAAGGTCTTGCGGCCCGTGTCGGTCGCCGAGGTGTCGGAGAGCGAGGGGAGGTACCAGACCAGGTGGGGGCGGGAACCGAGCAGTTGGAGGGCGAGCGAGGCGTTGCCCTGCTTGTCGAGACGCTTGTTGTAGAGGATGTCGGGGGCGCCGACGACGACGGTGTCGCCGTTCCCGGAGGCTGCCGGGATGCGCAGCAGGGTGGGCAGGCCCTCGCTGGGGTAGCAGGAGTCGGCGCCGAGGTCGGTGGTGGTGTAGCGGATGCCACCGGTGTCGGCGCTGCCCGCGCGCCGGGCGGCCGGCAGGTCGCAGCCGGGCGGGAGCGTCGAGTCGAAACTGATCGCGGGGTCGGCGGTGACGCCGGGGGCGAGGGTGCCGAGGGAGGGAGCGTCGGGGGCGATCAGGATCGTGCGGCCGCCGGAGCTCGCGGTGGCCCGGTGGAGGCCGGTCTGCTGGCTGTCGGTGAGCAGGTCGGGGGCGGCGACGAGCAGGGTGGTGTCGGGGCCGGCCGCCGCGCGGGCCTCGTCCAGGGTGGTGACCACGCGGGTGGAGACGCCGCGGTCGCCCAGGAGTTCGGCGGTGGCGCGGCTGCCGTAGGGGTCGGCGGAGCGTGGGTCGAGGCGGCCGTGCTGGGCGCCGGATCGGATCGCGGCGATCGCCACCGCGGCGGCCAGCAGGATCACGACCGCGAGGGTGATTCCCCGGGCGCGGGTCCACACCTGGCGGGCGGTGGGCGAGGCCGAGGTGGAGGGGAGGGCGGCCTCGGTCATGAGGCGGCTCCGTGGCCGGTGGGGTGGGCGCTGCCGGTGAGCACGGGTTTGCTGCGCTCCAGATCGCGGTCGAGCTCGGTGAGGCGGCCGTACGTGCGGGAGTCGGCGGGCCGTCCGCCGTACGTGACGTCGTCGAAGTCGCGGGCGGCGGCGCGCAGTCGGTCCGTGTGTCCGGGCAGGGTGCGGCCCGCCTCGGCGGCCGCCTCGTCCGCCGTGCGGCCGGGGCGCGGGTCGAGGAGGGTGCGTTCCTCCAGGGAGCGGACGAGGGCGCGCATGCGTTCCTGGACGGCCTGGTTCCAGTGGCCCTGGGCGGCGTGGGCCTCTGCCGCCGCGCGGTGTTCGGCGGCGCTGCGGGGGCGGTCGTCGAACAGCGCGGCGGACGAGGTGGGTGTGCGCCGCGGGGTGCCCAGGCGCCACCAGAGGGCGGCGGCGACGGCGAGTACGACCAGCACGATCACGAGGAGGCCGAGGGTGCCGCCGGGGGTCGCGGAGGAAGCGGCCCCGAACAGTTTGCCGACCCAGTCCCAGAAGGCGTTCAGGGCGCGTTGGACCAGGCTGGGTTCGTTCTGGTGGTACATCGGCTTGGACAGTTCGCGCCTGGCCGCCTCCCGCGCGGGGTCGCGCGGGATCGTCACCGGTGGTTCGTCGCCGCCGTGCGGCAGCGCGAGGACGGCCGCGGCGCCGGTGTGCGGCAGCGCTCGCAGCGCTGTGAGAACTCCCCCCGCGGGACTCACTCCGTCAGCTCCCCGCAGTGGTGCCGGGGGCGTGGGACTCGTAGTCCTGTACGCCGGCGGCGCGGGCCAGGTCGAGGTCGAGGGCCTCGCGGCGGATGCGCTGGTCGATGTAGAGGAGCACGGTGACGCCCGCGGTGATCGGGAAGGTGAGCATGGACCCGATGACCGAGCCGATCCCGCTGATGACGAGGAACGTCCAGCCGAGGCTGCCGTTGCCGCTGTTGAGGAAGCCGCTGATGCCGTTGCCGCTGAGGGCGGCGGCGAGGATGGAGAACGGGACGACGACGATCGCCGCGACGATGTTGGCGATGATCGTGGCGAGCAGCTGGATGCCGAAGATCCGCCACCAGGAGCCGCGGACGAGCTTCGCGGAGCGGCTCATCGACTTGAGGACGCCCTGCTTCTCCAGCATGAGCGCGGGCGAGGCGAGCGAGAAGCGGATCATCAGCCAGAGGGCGACGACGGCCGCGCCGAGTCCGCCGAGGACGGCGAGCGCGGCGCCGGCGCCGCTCGCGCCGGCGAACGCGATGATCACACCCGGCAGGACGCCGACGCCGATGATCGCGCCGGCGAGGAGCGGCAGCAGGAAGGTCAGACCGAACAGTTTCAGCAGCTGGGGCCGGGCGTCCCGCCAGGCCTCGGTGGCGGTGACGGGCTTGCCGAGCACCGCGCGACTGGTGACGGAGGTGAGCAGCGCCGTCGCGACGATGGTGCCGAGCAGGGTGATGAGCAGGACGACGCCGGAACTGAGCATGGCGGCGCCGAGGGCGTGGCTCAGTTCGCCGACGGTGGCGCTCGGGTCGTTGAGGGCGTCGGCGCCGGCGTTGTCGTCCAGGAAGAAGCCCCGGAGCAGGACGACCGCGACCTCCGTGACGACGGCGACGGTCAGCGAGATGCCGAGCACCGTGCGCCAGTACGTGCGCATCGTGGAGACCGCGCCGTCGAGGATCTCGCCGACGCCGAGCGGGCGCAGCGGGATGACGCCGGGCTTGGCGGCGGGGGGCGGGCCGCCCCAGTTGCCGCCCCAGCCTGCGGGACCCCCTGGCCCACGGCCGGGGCCGCCCCAGGCTCCGTAGCCGCCGCCCTGGCCCGCCGGGCCGCCGGGGCCGGGCGGCCGGCCGGCCCCGGCGGCCCGGCCGGTGCCGGGCGGGGGCGGTGGCGAGGTCCGGCCGGGCCCCTGGGGGCTCGGAGCGGACCACTGGCCGGCCGGGGGCTGCTCCTTGGACCACTTCGACGGCGGCTCCGGCTGGTTGGTGCCGCCCGGGGCCGAGGGCCGCTCCGTGGGCTGCGCGGTGCCGGAGCCGTCCGGCTCCTGCCCGTCGGAGGGGGCGGATCCGGGCGAGGCCCAGCCCGGAGTGTCGTTCATCGTCGCTCCTTCACGGTGCCCGTCCGCGGGACGCGGCGGCAGGTTGGCAGCCATCGTGCCACGGTGTGCCCGGCAGGGACCGGCCGCAGTATGGGCTGCACATCTTCAATTGTCCGCCGGGTACGGGGCAGACTGGGCGGATGGCTGATCAGTACGCGCAATCCCGCGAGCACGACGGGCCGATGGAGATACCGGCGATCCGCTGGGACGAACCACCCGAAGGGCCTGTAGTGGTCCTTCTCGATCAGACACGGCTGCCGGCCGAGGAAGTCGAGCTGGTGTGCACGGATGCCCCCGCGCTGGTGGAGGCCATCCGCACGCTGGCCGTGCGCGGTGCGCCGCTGCTCGGCATCGCCGGGGCGTACGGTGTCGCGCTCGCCGCCGTGCGCGGCTTCGACGTCGAGGACGCCGCCCGTGCGCTGGCCGGGGCCCGGCCGACGGCGGTGAACCTCGCCGTGGGGGTGCGCCGGGCGCAGGCGGCGTACCGAGGAGCACTCGCGGACGGCGGTGATCAGCGGGCGGCCGGGGAGGCGGCGCTCGCCGCGGCACGGGCGCTGCACCGGGAGGACGCCCGGGCCAGTGCCCGGATGGCCGTGCACGGGCTGGCGCTGCTGGACGAGCTGCTGCCGGGCGGCGGCCACCGGATTCTGACCCACTGCAACACCGGGGCGCTGGTGTCCGGCGGGGAGGGCACGGCGTTCGCGGTGGCCCTCGCGGCGCACCGGGTGGGGCAGCTGCGGCGGCTGTGGGTGGACGAAACGCGTCCGTTGCTGCAAGGTGCTCGCCTGACGGCCTACGAAGCGGCGCGCAACGGAATGGCGTACACCTTGCTCACGGACAACGCGGCGGGATCCCTGTTCGCGGCGGGTGAGGTGGACGCGGTGCTCGTGGGGGCCGATCGGATCGCCGCCGACGGTTCGGTGGCGAACAAGGTGGGGAGCTATCCGCTCGCGGTGCTGGCCAGGTACCACCATGTGCCGTTCATCGTGGTGGCGCCGCTGACGACGGTGGATCCGGACACCCCGGACGGAGCATCCATCGAGGTCGAGCAGCGCGCCGGTCATGAAGTGACCGAGCTCACGGCGCCGCAGGTGCCGGTGGTGGGAGTGGAAGCGGGAGGCGGGATACCGGTGGCACCCCTGGGAACCCAGGCGTACAACCCGGCATTCGATGTGACGCCGCCCGAGTTGGTGACGGCGATCGTGACCGAAGAGGGCGTTGTTTCGCCCGTGACGGCTGAGGCGCTTGCCGAGCTGTGTGACAGGTCACGCCAGGTAACGATTTAGTTAATGGGATGATGTCGTTTATGAAGGGACGAGTCCTTGTCGTCGATGACGACACCGCACTGGCCGAGATGCTCGGCATCGTGTTGCGTGGTGAAGGTTTTGAGCCGTCTTTCGTAGCCGACGGCGACAAGGCGCTGGCCGCTTTCCGTGAGACCAAGCCCGATCTGGTGCTTCTGGACCTGATGCTTCCCGGCCGGGACGGCATCGAGGTGTGCCGCCTGATCAGGGCGGAGTCCGGGGTACCGATCGTGATGCTCACGGCGAAGAGCGACACCGTCGACGTCGTGGTGGGCCTCGAGTCGGGTGCCGACGACTACATCGTGAAGCCGTTCAAGCCAAAGGAGCTGGTGGCACGGATCAGGGCGCGGCTGCGCCGTTCCGAGGAGCCGGCGCCGGAACAGCTGGCCATCGGCGACCTCGTGATCGACGTCGCCGGTCACTCTGTGAAGCGGGAAGGGCAGTCGATCGCACTGACGCCGCTGGAGTTCGACCTCCTGGTGGCGCTGGCGCGCAAGCCCTGGCAGGTGTTCACGCGTGAGGTGCTCCTGGAGCAGGTGTGGGGCTACCGGCACGCGGCGGACACCCGTCTGGTGAACGTCCACGTCCAGCGGCTGCGCTCCAAGGTCGAGAAGGACCCGGAGCGGCCGGAGATCGTGGTGACCGTCCGCGGAGTCGGTTACAAGGCGGGACCGAGCTGACGTGTCCAGGGACAGTGCCGCTTCGGCGCCCGGACAGCCGGGGAACCGCGCGGAGCGGCCTGTCGGCCGGAACATGACGGGCTCCGGCTGGGAGCGGCTCATGGCGGGCGGGCTGCTCCAGGGCGGAGTCAAGGGCAGCCCGATCCTCCGGCTGCTCATGCGCTGGGTGCGCCGTCCGCTGCTGCCGGTGATGCGGCTGTGGCGGCGCAACATCCAGCTCAAGATCGTCGTCACGACGCTCCTGATGTCGCTGGGCGTTGTCCTGCTGCTCGGCTTCGTCGTGATCGGGCAGGTGCGCAACGGACTGCTGGACGCCAAGGTGAAGGCGTCGCAGAGCCAGGCGACCGGTGGTTTCTCGGTGGCCAAGCAGAAGGCGGACGCGACCGCCACGGCCAACGGTGACGCCGGGTCCGGCACGGACGACCGCCCCTCCAAGAACGTCAGCCAGTGGATGAGCGACCTCGTGGTGTCCCTCTCCAGCGGTGGCCAGGGTGCCTTCGACGTGGTGACGCTCAGTTCCACCGCGGCCGGTTCCGGCGGCGCCGGGCTCGGGCCGCGCTCCTCGGGCGACGTCGATCCGACGCTGAGCGTGCCGGAGAACCTGCGGGCCCGCGTCGACAGCAGCACGCTGGCGGCCCAGAGCTACACCCGTGTCGTGTACAAGGACGGCACGCAGTCGCAGCCCGCGCTGGTCGTCGGCAAGCAGGTCAACGACCCCAACGGAGACCCGTACCAGCTCTACTACCTCTTCCCGCTGACGCAGGAGGAGAAGTCGCTGAGCCTCGTCAAGGGGACGCTCGCGACGGCGGGGCTGTTCGTCGTGGTGCTGCTGGGGGCCATCGCCTGGCTCGTGGTGCGCCAGGTCGTCACGCCGGTGCGGATGGCGGCCGGCATCGCCGAGCGGCTGTCCGCCGGCCATCTCCAGGAACGGATGAAGGTCACCGGCGAGGACGACATCGCGCGGCTCGGTGAGGCCTTCAACAAGATGGCGCAGAACCTCCAGCTGAAGATCCAGCAGCTGGAGGACCTGTCGCGGATGCAGCGCCGCTTCGTGTCGGACGTGTCGCACGAGCTGCGCACGCCGCTGACGACCGTCCGGATGGCGGCCGACGTCATCCACGACGCGCGCGTGGACTTCGATCCGATGACCGCCCGGTCGGCCGAGCTGCTCGCCGATCAGCTGGACCGTTTCGAGACGCTGCTCGCGGACCTGCTGGAGATCAGCCGGTTCGACGCGGGCGCGGCGGCGCTGGAGGCCGACGCGATCGACCTCAGGGAGGTCGTACGCAGGGTGGTCAGCGGAGCCGAGCCGCTCGCCGAGCGCAAGGGATCCCCGATCCGGATCGTCGGCGACGCGCAGCCCGTGATCGCCGAGGCGGACGCCCGGCGGGTGGAGCGGGTGCTGCGCAATCTCGTCGTCAACGCCGTGGAGCACGGCGACGGCAAGGAGGTCGTGGTCAAGCTGGCCGCGGCGGGCGGAGCGGTCGCGATCGCGGTGCGCGACTACGGCGTGGGCCTCAAGCCCGGCGAGGCGACCCGGGTCTTCAGCCGCTTCTGGCGCGCGGACCCGGCCCGGGCGCGGACCACCGGCGGTACCGGACTCGGGCTGTCGATCGCCCTGGAGGACGCCAGGCTGCACGGCGGCTGGCTCCAGGCGTGGGGCGAACCGGGCGGTGGGTCGCAGTTCCGGCTGACGCTGCCGCGGACGGCGGACGAGCCGCTGCGGGGGTCCCCGATACCCCTGGAGCCCAAGGATTCACGGCGCAATCGTGGACTGAGCGAAGCGGGACTGCCCTCCGGCGGTGGCGGCAAACTCGCCACGGTGCCGGCGCAGTCCACGGGCGGTCACGCACCGCCCCCGATGCCGCCGCGCACGTCCATGGAGTCGCGCATGGCCGGGGTGTCGCCCACGGCCGATCCGACGGCGCTGCCGGGCAACGGCGCACGCGTGGTACCGCGGCCCGCCGGGGCCGTGCGACGGCCGGACGGCACACCGGCCGCGGGTGGGGAGCGGACCGCGGAGGACCGCGGCGAGCACGAGGAGCTCGGGCAGCACGAAGAGCTCGGACAAGGGGAGACATTCCGTGGGCGCTGACCGCGAGGGGAGCGGCCGGCTGATTCCCGTACGCGTGGGGGTGTACCTCGGCTGTGGTGCGCTGCTGCTGACGGGGTGCGCCTCGATGCCGGACAGCGGGGATCTGCGCGGCGTCGAGTCCACGCCGCGGCAGGACTCGCAGGTCCGCGTCTTCGCACTGCCGCCGCGCGAGGACGCCCGGCCCGCCGAGATCGTGCAGGGCTTCCTGGAGGCGCTGACCAGTGACGACGCGCAGTACAAGACGGCGCTCAAGTACCTGACGCCGGCCGCCCGCAAGACCTGGGACCCCTTCAGCTCCACCACCGTCCTCACCGACGGCCCCGACGCCAACCGCCAGCAGCAGGTGAACGCGGACGGCAGCGACGGCAGCTACTCCTACGTGCTGGCCGGGACCAAGGTCGCCACGGTCAACGACCAGCACGCGTACACGCCGGACTCGGCCGCATACCACGCGACGGTGCACCTCACCCGGCAGAAGGACACCAAGCAGTGGCGCATCGACGGGCTGCCGCAGGGCGTGGTGATGGGCAACTCCGACTTCCAGCGCAACTACGTGTCCGTCAACAAGTACTACTTCGCCTCGAACGCGCCCGCAGGGTCGGCCGGACAGCTGGGGACCGTCGCCGATCCGGTCTACGTGCGCGAGAAGGTGGACCCGATGACCGAGATGGCCCGGGCGCTGTTGAAGGGGCCCACGCGCTGGCTCGATCCGGTGGTGACGTCGAGCTTCCCGTCCGGTACGGATCTGAAGGAGGGCGTCACCTCGCTGTCGCCCGACGACCGCAACCGCGTGACGGTCCCGCTGAACCGCAGAGCCGACCACGTCAACGAGGCCCAGTGCGAAAGGATGGCGGCCCAACTCCTGCTCACCTTCCGGGACCTGACGCCCACGGGGGTCGACGAGGTGGAGCTGCAGCGGTCGAACGGTTCGCAGCTGTGCGTGCTCACCGAGAACCACGCCGAGATCATCGCTTCGCACGGTACGGCCGAGCATCCCGAGTTCGAGTACTTCATCGACGGCAAGCAGCGCCTCGTACGGCTGCCCAGCGCCGGCGGCGGCAAGGAGCCCGAGCCGGTGCCCGGCGCGCTGGGCGACGGCGGCAGGAAGCTGCGGGCCGCCGCGGTGTCACGGGACGAGGACAGCGCGGCCGGCGTGTCGGCGGACGGGAGTTCGCTGTACGTCGGCTCGCTGGTGTCGGGCGCCTCGCTCGGGGACGCGGTGCTGCGCAGCCAGGGCAGGACGCCGCAGGACCGGCTGACGACGCCCAGTTGGGACGGCCGGGGCGACCTGTGGGTGGCGGACCGCGATCCCGCGAAACCCCGGTTGCTGCTGCTGGAGAAGGGCGCGGGCGAACCGCTGGAGGTCTCGACGCCGGGACTCGACGGGCGGATCCAGGCGGTGCGGGTGGCCGCCGACGGGGTGCGGATCGCGCTGATCGTCGAGAAGGACGGCAAGAGCTCCCTGCAGATCGGGCGCATCGACCGGGACGCCGGTGAGCGGCCCAGCGTCTCGGTCTTCGAACTGCACTCGGTCGCACCGCAGCTGGAGGAGGTCACGGCCATGTCGTGGGCCGGGGACAGCCGGCTCGTGGTCGTCGGGCGGGAATCCGAGGGGGTGCTGCAGATGCGGTACGTCCAGGTCGACGGCTCCACTCCGGTGGGCGCCGCGCCCTCCGCGCTGACGGGGGTGAAGGAGATCGCCGCGTCCGAGGACGAGCGGCTGCCTCTGGTGGCGCACTCGGAGGAGGACGGGATCGTGCGGCTGTCGTCCGGGGAGCAGTGGCAGAAGGTCGTCAAGAACGGCACGGCGCCGGTCTACCCCGGGTAGGTCGGCCCGGTTCCCTGCCGTGTCCGTGTCCTCCGTGTCCGTGTCGAGGTGGGGTCGTCCCGTGGTTCCGGGGCGGCCCTGATCGCGTTGCGTGGGGGAACTGTCCGCGTTCCCTGGCGGTCCGTGGGGCTCCGTGGGTCGGTCCGCCAGGTCTGTCGGTCGAGGGTCAGCCCCGCGGGTGACGGGTGTCCGGTTGTCCACAGGTGGTTGTCCACAGGGGTGGCCGGTGGGCCGTGCTGTTGGCACAGTGGTGGACATGCGGGCGTGGTGGCAGGACCTCACCGACCTGGTGCTGCCGGCCGAGTGCGGAGGCTGCGGGAGACCTCGCGCGGTGCTCTGCCCGGAGTGCCGTGCCGCCCTGAGCGGGGCCGCACCGCGCCGGGTGCGCCCGGATCCGGCGCCGCCCGGGCTGCCGGTCGTGCACGCGGCGGCCCCGTACGAGGACGAGGTGCGCGCGGTACTCCTCGCGCACAAGGAACGGGGGGCACTGACACTGGCGACACCACTGGGAACGGCCCTGGCGGGGGCTGTGAGGGCGGCTCTGGAGCATCCGAGCCCCCTGGACCCACGCAGGCGTGCGGCGGCCTCGGGTGGGCCTCTGAGCGAGGGCAGCGGGTGGCTGGGGTCCGCCGGCGGGCGGGGACCCGTGCTGCTGGTTCCGGTGCCCTCCTCGCGGCGGGCGGTGCGGGCGCGCGGCCACGATCCGGCACGTCGGATCGCTCTCGCGGCCGCCGGAGAACTGCGGCGCACCGGGGCGCCGGTCCGGGTGCTGACTGTGCTGCGGCAGCGTCGCGTGGTGGCCGACCAGGCGGGACTCGACTCCCGGCAGCGGCGGCACAATCTCGCGGGCGCGCTGGAGGTCGCCACGGGAGGCGACCGGCTGCTGGCGGGCGCAGGACGGGTGGTGCTGGTGGACGACCTGATGACGACGGGAGCGTCCTTGGCCGAGGCGGCGCGCGCCGTACGGGTGGCGGTGGCGGGCGCGGATGCATACGGAAGGGAAGCCGGGGAAGCAACGGGAGAACGGATCCGGAGACGAGCGGGGAAACGGATGACTGAGGCAACGACAGAGGGCGAGGGCCGGAATCCGGCAGCCCGGGGAAAGACGGACGCGAACGGAGCCGGCGCCATGATTTGTGCCGCTGTGGTCGCGGCGTCGCCGGATGGTTTCGAAATCAACCGGAACTGACTGAGAACTTCCATCGTTGCTGGTAATGACCAGGTCAATTCACCTGAACGGAGGTACGCCGCAGTAGAGGGTGACGACATCCGCCCGCGCGAGATATGTTCGGTTGTGAGGCAACGGCGCTGGCCACACCTCGTATATCCGAATGCCGTGCTGCGGGTTTCTGAATCACCCGCCCGCCATGGGGTGTAGATCTTGCCCATGGGGGAGGAGGAGGTGAAAGTCACCGAGTCCGAGGTTCCGGGGCTCACCGGGATCTGGTGCAAAAGGGAGATGCTCCGCCTGTGGAGCGGGGCTATCCGGGAACGGAGTTCTGCGTGGACATCGTCGTCAAGGGCCGCAAGACCGAGGTGCCCGAGCGGTTCCGCAAGCACGTGGCCGAGAAGCTGAAGCTGGAGAAGATCCAGAAGCTCGATGGCAAGGTGATCAGCCTCGACGTCGAGGTGTCCAAGGAGCCCAACCCCCGGCAGGCCGACCGTTGTGACCGAGTGGAGATCACGCTCCGCTCCCGCGGTCCGGTGATCCGGGCGGAGGCAGCGGCGAGCGACCCGTATGCAGCACTCGACCTGGCGGCGGACAAGCTCGAAGCCCGGCTGCGCAAGCAGCACGACAAGCGCTACACCCGTCGTGGCAACGGTCGGCTCTCGGCAGCCGAGGTCGCCGACCACGTCCCGGGTGCCGCGACACTGAACGGGAACGGGAGTGTTGTCCACGAGGACGAGCCCGACAGCGTGCCGACCAAGAAGATCGGCTCCCTCGAGGTCATGGGAGAAGGGCCCCTCGTCGTCCGGGAGAAGACCCACGTGGCCGCCCCGATGACGCTCGACCAGGCGCTCTACGAGATGGAGCTGGTCGGGCACGACTTCTATCTGTTCGTCGACTCCGAGACCAAGGAGCCGAGTGTCGTCTATCGGCGGCACGCGTACGACTACGGCGTCATCCACCTCAATACGGACCCGATGGTCACCCAGGCCGGATCGGCCGCGCCGGGCGGTGCGCTCGGCGGCTAGACCCGCTCCGATGACGACTGAGCCGGTGCCCCTGGTGCGCGCGTGCGCCCCCAGGGGCACCGGTGTGCGACCACTTCACGACCCGCTCTGTCACCCCACTGTCGTCCGGGCATGAAATCATGACCGCACCGGCCCCAACCGGGGGGCCGTTGCCTTGGGTTGGCGATGGCACAGGAACACAGGCCACGGCCTTCAGGGGGAGGAACGATGGCGGACAGCTTCGGACCGATGCGTGCCGAGGATGCCGACGGCGGGCTCGTCGGCACGAGTCCGGACGCGGGCGCCTCGCGCAAGGAGCCCATCCGTGTCCTCGTCGTGGACGACCACGCCCTCTTCCGCCGCGGTCTGGAGATCGTGCTCGCGGCCGAGGAGGACATCCAGGTCGTCGGCGAGGCGGGTGACGGGGCGGAGGCGGTCGACAAGGCGGCCGACCTGCTTCCGGACATCGTGCTGATGGACGTACGCATGCCGAAAAGGGGCGGCATCGAGGCATGCACCTCCATCAAGGAGGTGGCCCCCAGCGCGAAGATCATCATGCTGACGATCAGCGACGAGGAGGCCGACCTCTACGACGCGATCAAGGCCGGTGCGACCGGATATCTCCTCAAGGAGATCTCCACGGACGAGGTGGCCACGGCCATTCGCGCGGTGGCGGACGGTCAGTCGCAGATCAGCCCTTCGATGGCGTCGAAACTGCTCACCGAGTTCAAGTCGATGATCCAGCGGACCGACGAGCGCAGGCTGGTGCCCGCGCCGCGGCTCACCGATCGCGAACTGGAAGTTCTCAAGCTCGTCGCGACCGGCATGAACAACCGGGATATCGCCAAGGAGTTGTTCATCTCCGAGAACACGGTGAAGAACCACGTGCGCAACATCCTGGAGAAGCTCCAGCTGCACTCCCGGATGGAAGCGGTGGTGTACGCGATGCGGGAGAAGATCCTCGAGATCCGCTAGCCGCACACACCGCGCCGCGCCGCGGGGGGTGGTGCGTGGCGTGGCGAGGGCGGTGCGGTGCCGTCGCACGGCCGGCGCCCGCTCGGCGCGCGGTCCGGCCGCTCCGTCCCCACGATGTCGTCCGCCGGGTCCGGCCCACGACGCCGCCCGCCCGGTCCGTCGCCACGGGGCTGGCCGGTCCGGTGTCGTCACCCGAGGGCGCGCGTCAGCTCCCTCGCCAGCGGGTCGCGCAGCTCGGGCGCGTCCACCCGCTCCACGCGCACGCTCGTGCAGTCCACCCAGCCGGCGGCCTCCACCAGGGCCTGGGCCACGGCGGGCACCGCCTTGGCGCCGTCCAGGGTGACCTGTTTGGCGACCAGGGTGCGTCCCTCCCGGGCGGGATCCACCCGGCCGACCAGTCGGCCGCCGGCGAGGACCGGCATCGCGAAATAGCCGTAGACCCGCTTCGGCTTGGGCGTGTACGCCTCCAGGCGGTGGGTGAAACCGAAGATGCGCTCCGTCCGGGCCCGCTCCCAGACGAGCGAGTCGAACGGGGACAGCAGCGTCGTACGGTGACGGCCGCGCGGCGTCGTCTCCAGCGCCGCCGGATCGGCCCAGGCCGGCTTGCCCCAGCCCTCCACGGCCACCGGGACCAGCCCCGAGTCCGCGATCACCGCGTCGACCTGCTCGCCCCTGAGGCGGTGGTAGTCGGCGATGTCCGCGCGGGTGCCGACGCCCAGGGACTGGCCCGCGAGGCGGACCAGGCGGCGCAGGCACTCCGCGTCGTCCAGCTCGTCATGGAGCAGGGCGTCGGGGACGGCGCGCTCCGCGAGGTCGTACACCCGCTTCCAGCCGCGGCGCTCGGTGCACACCACCTCGCCGTACATCAGCGCGCGCTCCACGGCGACCTTCGTGCCCGACCAGTCCCACCACTCGCTGGTCTTCTTCGCGCCGCCCAAGTCCGTGGCCGTGAGGGGGCCTTCGGTGCGGAGCTGCTTGATGACCTGGTCGTAGGTGCCGTCCGGCAGGGCGTGGTTCCAATGCGGGCGGGCGCGGTAGGCGCGGCGGCGGAAGGCGAAGTGCGGCCACTCCTCGATGGGGAGGATGCAGGCCGCGTGGGACCAGTACTCGAAGGCGTGAGGGGCGCCGCCGGCACCCGGTGTCCAGTACGCCTCGTCCACCGTGCCGCGGCCCACCGCGCCCAGCCGGGCGTACGGGATGAGTTCGTGGGAGCGGGCGAGGACGGAGATCGTGTCGAGCTGGACCGCGCCCAGGTGCCGCAGGACTCCGCGGACGCCGGACCTGCGGTCCGGGGCGCCCAGGAAACCCTGGGCGCGGAGGGCGATGCGGCGGGCCTCGTCGGCGGAGAGGTCGGTGGCGGGACGCGGGAAACTCGTCATGCCCGCACGATAGGCGGTGGCACTGACAGTGGGGGCCGGGCCCGTCCTCCGGGCGCAGGGGAGCCCGCCGACGCGCCCGGGCGGTGGCCGGGACGCGCGGAAAGGCCGGCGTCGCGCGGGGTGTCCCGGATTCAGGGGTTCGGCGCGCCGGAGGGACCCGGGAGGTACGGCGCCGTCGAGGGCAGCCCCAGGTCCGAGGGGAGCAGGGAGCCGATCCAGCAGTCGCGGCGTACGCCCTTGTTGTTGATGGCGGAGCGGAGAGTGCCTTCCACGGTGAAGCCGGCCCGTTCGGCCACCGCGCGGGAGCCCTGGTTGCCGACCTCGGCGCGCCATTCGACGCGGTCGACGGCGAGGCTGGTGAACGCCCAGCGGGAGGCGGCGACGGTGGCTTCGGTGAGGTAGCCGTTGCCGCGGTGCTCCTTCGTGGCCCAGAAGCCGACCTCGCCGACGCCCAGGGAGCGCATGGTGATGCCGAGCATGCCCACCAGTTCCCCGGAAGGGAGGAAGACGCCGAAGGTGAACATGGAGCCGTCCGCCCAGCCGTCGGGCACCATCTGGTCCGTGAACCCCGCCGCGTGCTCGCGGAGATACGGCGACGGGATCGTGGTCCAGCGCTGGATGTCGGGATCCTGGGCCGCGTCGAACACGGCGTCGGTGTCGTGCGAGCCCACGGTGCGCAGGAGCAGGCGGTCGGTGGTGAGCGTGACGGGGTCCATCGGGCCGATTCTGCTCGGGCTGCCGTAAGGGCGCCATTCCTTTGCCGTGGGTGATGCTTCGGTTACTTTTCGCAGCGTGGACGCGGCACCTTACGCAACCCCTGTCCGTTGTCCTAGTGGCTGTCGTGGGCAGACCTCCCGGTGCGGTGGGGTCCTCGCTTACGATGGCCGTTGCTCAAGCTGCTCTTGACACCGCCATTGAAACCGACCGTCCCAGGCCCGACCGGCAAGGAGACAAACCCCCGTGTCCGTCCTCTCGAAGATCATGCGTGCAGGCGAAGGCAAGATCCTGCGCAAGCTGCACCGCATCGCGGACCAGGTCAACTCCATCGAAGAGGACTTCGTCGACCTCTCCGACGCCGAGCTGCGGGCCCTCACCGATGAGTACAAGCAGCGGTACGCCGACGGCGAAAGCCTCGACGACCTGCTGCCCGAGGCGTTCGCCACGGTCCGTGAGGCCGCCAAGCGCGTCCTCGGCCAACGTCACTACGACGTGCAGATGATGGGTGGCGCCGCGCTCCACCTCGGCTACGTCGCGGAGATGAAGACCGGTGAGGGCAAGACCCTGGTCGGCACGCTGCCCGCGTATCTGAACGCCCTCTCCGGAGACGGCGTCCACCTCATCACGGTCAACGACTACCTGGCCGAGCGCGACTCCGAAATGATGGGCCGCGTCCACAAGTTCCTGGGCCTGAGCGTCGGCTGCATCCTGGCCAACATGACGCCGGCCCAGCGCCGCGAGCAGTACGCGTGCGACATCACCTACGGCACGAACAACGAGTTCGGCTTCGACTACCTGCGCGACAACATGGCGTGGGCCCAGGACGAACTCGTCCAGCGCGGTCACAACTTCGCGATCGTCGACGAGGTCGACTCCATCCTCGTCGACGAGGCCCGTACGCCGCTGATCATCTCCGGCCCGGCCGACCAGGCCACCAAGTGGTACGGCGACTTCGCCAAGCTGGTCACCCGCCTCAAGAAGGGCGAGGCCGGCAACCCGCTCAAGGGCATCGAGGAGACCGGCGACTACGAGGTCGACGAGAAGAAGCGCACCGTCGCCATCCACGAGCCCGGCGTGGCCAAGGTCGAGGACTGGCTGGGGATCGACAACCTGTACGAGTCGGTGAACACCCCCCTCGTCGGTTACCTGAACAACGCCATCAAGGCCAAGGAACTCTTCAAGAAGGACAAGGACTACGTCGTCATCGACGGCGAAGTCATGATCGTCGACGAGCACACCGGCCGTATCCTCGCCGGCCGCCGCTACAACGAGGGCATGCACCAGGCGATCGAGGCGAAGGAAGGGGTGGACATCAAGGACGAGAACCAGACCCTCGCCACGATCACCCTGCAGAACTTCTTCCGCCTCTACAGCAAGCTCTCCGGCATGACCGGTACGGCGATGACCGAGGCCGCCGAGTTCCACCAGATCTACAAGCTCGGTGTCGTCCCGATCCCGACCAACAAGCCCATGGTCCGCAAGGACCAGTCGGACCTGATCTACCGCACCGAGGTGGCCAAGTTCGACGCGGTGGTCGACGACATCGCGGAGAAGCACGAGAAGGGCCAGCCGATCCTCGTCGGTACGACGTCGGTCGAGAAGTCCGAGTACCTCTCGCAGCAGCTCTCCAAGCGCGGCATCCAGCACGAGGTGCTGAACGCCAAGCAGCACGACCGTGAGGCCACGATCGTCGCCCAGGCGGGCCGCCGGGGCGCCGTGACCGTCGCCACGAACATGGCCGGCCGAGGCACCGACATCAAGCTCGGCGGCAACCCCGAGGACCTCGCCGAGGCCGAGCTGCGTCAGCGCGGTCTCGACCCCGAGGAACACATCGAGGAGTGGGCCGCCGCCCTGCCCGCCGCCCTGGAGAAGGCCGAACAGGCCGTCAGGGCGGAGAACGAGGAGGTCAAGGACCTCGGCGGGCTCTACGTACTGGGCACCGAGCGCCACGAGTCCCGGCGCATCGACAACCAGCTGCGCGGCCGCTCCGGCCGTCAGGGCGACCCGGGCGAGTCCCGCTTCTACCTCTCCCTCGGTGACGACCTGATGCGCCTCTTCAAGGCCCAGATGGTCGAGCGCGTGATGTCGATGGCGAACGTGCCGGACGACGTGCCGATCGAGAACAAGATGGTCACGCGCGCGATCGCGTCCGCCCAGTCGCAGGTCGAGCAGCAGAACTTCGAGACCCGCAAGAACGTCCTGAAGTACGACGAGGTGCTCAACCGTCAGCGCGAGGTCATCTACGGCGAGCGCCGCCGCGTCCTGGAGGGCGAGGACCTGCAGGAGCAGATCCAGCACTTCATGGACGACACGATCGACGCGTACATCGCGGCCGAGACCGCCGAGGGCTTCGCCGAGGAGTGGGACCTCGACCGTCTGTGGGGCGCCTTCAGGCAGCTCTACCCGGTGAAGGCCACCGTGGACGAGCTGGAGGAGGCGGCCGGTGACCGCGCCGGTCTGACCGCCGAGTTCATCTCCGAGTCCATCAAGGACGACATCCACGAGCAGTACGCGGCGCGCGAGGAGCAGCTCGGCTCCGAGATCATGCGCGAGCTGGAGCGTCGGGTCGTGCTCTCCGTGCTGGACCGCAAGTGGCGTGAGCACCTCTACGAGATGGACTACCTCCAGGAGGGCATCGGTCTGCGCGCCATGGCGCAGAAGGACCCGCTGGTCGAGTACCAGCGCGAGGGCTTCGACATGTTCGGCGCCATGATGGACGGCATCAAGGAGGAGTCCGTCGGCTACCTGTTCAACCTGGAGGTCCAGGTCGAGCAGCAGGTCGAGGAGGTCCCGGTCGAGGACGCCGTGCCGTCGCTGGAGAAGGAGGACGCCGTCCCCGCGGGTGCGCGTCCCGAGATCCGCGCCAAGGGCCTCGACGCTCCGCAGCGCCCCGACCGGCTGCACTTCTCCGCGCCCACCGTGGACGGTGAGGGCGGCGTGGTCGAGGGCGACTTCGCCAACGACGACGAGCCGGTGCGCTCCGAGGCGGACGGCCTCACGCGCGCGGAGCGCCGCAAGCAGCAGAAGAGCATCGGTCGCCGCCGCAAGAAGTGACGGCCGCGCGCCCGGAAGGGCCGAGCGGTCCGTGAGGGCTGAGCGGTCCGGTGGGGCGGCGCCGTGACGTGCTGATGGGTCGAAGGGCCGGACACCTCGGGTGTCCGGCCCTTCGCGTCGTTCAGCCGTCGTCGGCGGCGCGGGGCATGCGGGGGCCGCCGAGTTCCACCGCCGTGCACCGCCAGCGGAGGTCGGGGCCCTGCTCCAGGCGGAAGGCCATCGCGCGGATCCGGTCGCCCGCGCCGATGCGCGCGAATGCCTCGATCGCGCCGGGGCGGGGCACGTAGTAGCCGATGTCGCGGACGACCGGCCGGCTGCCGCGGGTGCGCAGTCGGCCGCGTTCGGCGAGCCAGGCGAGCTCGTCGTAGGCGCGGCCCGCGGTGTGGCGCAGCATGCAGTGGACGGGGCGCTGACCGCTCAGCACGGCGAGCAGGCGCTCGGCGAAGAGGTCGGTGGGCCGGGGCTGTGGAGCGGGGCCCTGCCGGGTTCCCCTGGGGCAGGGGGACGGGACCGGAGTCGCCCGCGGGGGTGACGGCGGCGGGCTGCCCGCGGGGGACGTGCGAGGAGCGTCGCCGCCCGGGGCGCGGGGCGGGGTGGTGCCCGGGCGGCGGGTGTCCTGGCGGCCGGGAGGGCGGGTGCCCGGGCGGCGCTGCGTCCTGGTCATCACCTTGTTCATGCGTCGTCCCCGTTCGCTGCGGCCCGATCGGTACCGGGCGGTAACTTTCGTGTTGGAGATCTTGTACGAGGCGGGGGCGGGGGCCCGCAAGGATGTCCGGCGCATGTCGCGGTGGCCGTGGGATTCACCTATCAGGGTGGTCGGTGGGTGCGGGGGCCTTGACGCGAAAGGGGCGTACCGGGTGAATCGCGGGCCGCGTGTGGACGTCGGGGGCAGTGGGGCCCGGGACCCGAAAGAGGACGCCCGCACGTATCCTGAAGGCCCTCCCGGGAGGCGCGGGACAGCCCTCCCAGGAGCTCCCCGACCGCCCTGGAGCTCCCGACTACGAAAGCGGCCAGCCATGCGCGTCTACGTCCCCCTGACCCTCTCCGGCCTCGCCGAGGCGCACAAGACGGGGGAACTGGGAGCGGGACCGTTCGTGGCGTACGCCGTCACGCCCGCCCTGCGCGAGTGGTATCTCTCCGACGACATCGAGGAGCTCGAGTACGCGGCGCTGAACCGGGCCGCGCTGGCCTCGCTCCGGCTGCTCGCGGGGGAACGGGACACCGCGCGGCGCCGGGTGGTCGTCGCCGTCGACGTCCCCGACCGCGCGGCGGTCGCGGATCCCGACCGGGGGCTCGATCCGGTGGCGCTCGGTGAGGTGCGGGTGTCCGGGGCGGTGCCGCTGGCCAAGGCGGCCGCGGTGCACGTCGACGCCGACGACGCCGAGGAGGACGTGGCAGCCGCCGTGCGGGCGCTCGGGGCGGCCGACCACGGGGACGACGACGCGCAGTTCGTCGTGGACGGCGCGGAGGACCATGAGCTGTTGTGGTTCGCGACGCAGGAGATCCCCAACCTGGTGGGACTCGGGGACTGAGGCACCCCCCCGTCCCGTTCCGCCGCCCGTCCCGAACCCGCCGCGCGTACGGACACGCCGCGCACCGGTGTCCGGTCCGACGCGGCACGACGATGTCGGTGGGGCCGGGTACGTTCTTCGTATGGGGAAGCAGGGAACAGCAGCGCACATCGTGTGGGACTGGAACGGGACTCTGTTCCACGACAACACCGCGATCATCGGCGCGACGAACGCGGCGTTCGCCGAACTGGGGTTGGAACCGATCACGCTGGAGCGGTACCGCGCGTTGTACTGCGTCCCGGTGCCCAAGTTCTACGAGCGGCTGATGGGGAGGCTGCCGACGGACGCCGAGTGGGAGATCATGGACGAGACCTTCCACCGGTACTACACGCAGCACCGCACGGCCTGCGAGCTGACCGAGGGGGCGGCGACGCTGCTCGCCGGGTGGCGGTCGGCGGGGCACAGCCAGTCACTGCTGAGCATGTACGTCCACGACGAGCTGGTCCCGTTGGTCAGAGGTTTCGGGATCGAGCCGCACTTCGTACGCGTGGAGGGCCGGACAGGACCGTCCGGCGGCAGCAAGGCGGAGCACATGGTGCGGCACATCGGCGCGCTCGCCGGGGTGGATCCGCGGCGCACGGTCGTGATCGGGGACGCCGCCGACGACGCGGTCGCCGCGCTGCACGTGGGGGCCCGGGCCGTGCTCTACACCGGCGGATCGCACGGCCGGGCCAGCCTCGAGGTGGTGGGCGTGCCCGTGGTGGACAGCCTGGCCGAGGCGGTCGAGGAGGCCGAGCGGCTGGCGGCCTGACCACGGCGACGCCGGGCGGCCGGCACGGCGGGAAGAGGGGCTCCGCACGGGCCTCGCGCCCGCTTGGTACGGGCCCTGCGCCCGCTCGGCACGGGCCTCGCGCCCAGCCCCCTACGCCGTACGGGCCTCGCGCCCAGCCCCGTACGCCGTACGGGCCCTCACGCCCGCCTCGTACGGTGTTCTGCGCCCGGCCCGTACGGCCCGCACGGCGTCGTTCCCGTCAGCTCACGGCCGTCAGCTCACCGGCGCCTTCGCGCGCAGTACGGTGAGGAACTCGCGCATCCAGCTGGAGTGGTCCGGCCAGGCGCGCGCCGAGACGAGTGTGCCGTCGACCACCGTCTCCGTGTCCTGGAAGGTCGCGCCGGCGGTCTGCATGTCCGGCTCCAGTGCCGGATACGCCGTGACGCGGCGCCCGCGCAGGGCGTCGACGGAGGCCGTGAGGAGCGGCCCGTGGCAGATCTGGGCCACGGGCTTGTCCGCCTCGAAGAAGGACCTGAGGATCTTGCGGAGTTCGGGGTCGCCCCGCAGATACTCGGGGGCGCGGCCGCCCGGGATCACCAGGGCGACGTACTGGCCGGGATCGACCTCGCTGAAGGCGAGATCGGCGGGCCAGGTGTAGCCGGCCTTCTCGGTGTACGTGTCGAAGCCGGGTTCGAAGTCGTGGATCACGAACCGGAGCTTCTTGCGGCTGGGGGCCGCGATGTGGACCTCGTAGCCCTCCTCGCGCAGGCGCTGGTAGGGGTACAGGACCTCCAGTGACTCCGCCGCGTCACCGGTGACGATCAGGATCTTCGCTGCCATGTCGCTCCGCTCTGTGAAGCCGTGGGTGCGTCTTCGTCAGCCGTCCTGGGCAACGTGCCTGCGCGGGCGGGGTCTGCCAAGGGGGCGTGCAGGTGTTTCGGGCGCGGAGTGGCGGCCGGCCGGGGCACCGCGGGGTGGGCCGGCCGCGGGCCACTCGTGGCCGGTCGTCCGGTGGTCGTCCGGGTCGTGCGGTTCCCCGCGTCCCTCCAGGGGCTCGCAAGCCGTGCCCACGGCCCGTACGGGGCCCGCGCCGAGGGCCCCCGTGGCCCGCACTGCACGTTACCGCCCCTTTCGTCCCTGTGCAGACTGTCAAAGTTCGACCCCCGGTTTTGTACACATACGGCTCATGACGAGTCCGGGGTGAGGAGCGATAGCCTGGTGGCGTGATCAGCGCGATATCTCGCGGGGGCGCCGTCGCCCCTGCCCCGCGCCCGGAGACCACGGACGACATCCGTGACCGGGCGTCAGTCGCTGACCTTCGCGGGCGGGACGGAGCGGCAAGCGCACTCCGTATGCCGATGACACCCCGTGGACGGACGTCGCCGAGAGCAGCGTCACAGTCTCCAGGGATGCCGAACATGGCCGATATCCCCCCGCTCATCTCTCCATGCGGCATAGCGTCGGACCAGACCGGACACCCCGCGTCACGGCGTCACGTCGGAGAAGAGACCGTACTTCCTTCTACGTCACGCAATGGCGCGCGACAGGAGCCAGAGGACAATGCAGACCAAGCTGGACGAAGCAAAGGCCGAGCTGCTCGAACGGGCCGCCCGGGTAGCTGAGAACAGTCCGGTCGGGGGGCACCTACCGACCGTGAAGACGGGCGGGGGCACCCCGGACCGGGAGACCGTGCTCGCGTTCCTCCAGCGCTACTACCTGCACACCGCCCCGGAGGACCTGACCGACCGCGACCCGGTCGACGTCTTCGGAGCCGCCTTCTCGCACTACCGACTGGCCGAGAACCGCCCCCAGGGCACGGCCAGCGTCCGGGTGCACACGCCCACCGTCGAGGAGAACGGCTGGACCTGCAGCCACTCCGTCGTCGAGGTCGTGACCGACGACATGCCCTTCCTCGTCGACTCGGTCACCAACGAGCTGTCCCGGCAGGGGCGCGGCATCCACCTCGTCATCCACCCGCAGGTCGTCGTCCGGCGCGACGTGACCGGCGAGCTCATCGAGGTGCTGCCCGGCCGGCCCGTCGCCGACGAGCTGTCGCACGACGCGCACATCGAGTCCTGGATCCACGTCGAGATCGACCGCGAGACCGACCGGGCCGACCTGAAGCAGATCACCGCCGACCTGCTGCGCGTCCTGTCCGACGTCCGCGAGGCCGTCGAGGACTGGGAGAAGATGCGCGACGCCTCGCTGCGCATCGCCGAGGAACTGCCGGCCGAGCCGACCGCCGGGGACCTGCGCGACCGGGAGGTCGAAGAGGCCCGTGAGCTGCTGCGCTGGCTCTCGGACGACCACTTCACCTTCCTCGGGTACCGGGAATACGAGCTGCGCGACGACGATGTGCTCGCGGCCGTGCCCGGGACCGGGCTCGGCATCCTGCGCTCCGACCCGCAGCACGCCGGCGAGGACAGCCACCCCGTCAGCCCCTCCTTCGAGCGGCTGCCCGCCGACGCCCGCGCCAAGGCCCGTGAGCACAAGCTCCTGGTGCTCACCAAGGCCAACAGCCGCGCCACCGTGCACCGGCCGTCCTACCTCGACTACATCGGCGTGAAGAAGTTCGACGCCGACGGCAACGTCGTCGGCGAGCGGCGCTTCCTCGGCCTGTTCTCCTCGGCCGCCTACACCGAGTCCGTACGGCGCGTTCCCGTCGTCCGCCGCAAGGTCGAGGAGGTCCTCAGGGGCGCGGGCTTCTCGCCCAACAGCCACGACGGCCGCGACCTGCTGCAGATCCTGGAGACGTACCCCCGCGACGAGCTCTTCCAGACGCCCCCCGACGAGCTGCGCTCCATCGTCACCTCCGTGCTCTACCTCCAGGAGCGGCGGCGGCTGCGGCTCTACCTGCGCCAGGACGAGTACGGCCGCTACTACTCGGCGCTCGTCTACCTCCCGCGCGACCGCTACACCACCGGCGTACGCCTTCGGATCATCGACATCCTGAAGGAGGAACTCGGCGGCAGCAGCGTCGACTTCACGGCCTGGAACACCGAGTCGATCCTCTCCCGGCTGCATTTCGTGGTCCGGGTCCCGCAGGGCACCGAGCTGGCGCAGCTCAGCGACGCCGACAAGGACAGGCTCGAGGTGCGGCTCGTCGAGGCCGCCCGTTCCTGGGCCGACGGTTTCGCCGAGGCGCTGAACGCCGAGTGCGGTGAGGAGCGCGCGGCCGAGCTGCTGCGCCGTTACGGCGGGGCCTTCCCCGAGGGCTACAAGGCCGACCACACCCCGCGGGCCGCCGTCGCCGACCTGGTCCACCTGGAGAAGCTCACCGACGACGACACCAAGGACTTCGCGCTCAGTCTGTACGAGCCGGTGGGCGCCGGTCCCGGCGAGCGCCGCTTCAAGATCTACCGCACCGGCGAGCAGGTCTCCCTCTCCGCGGTCCTGCCGGCCCTCAACCGCCTCGGCGTCGAGGTCACCGACGAGCGTCCCTACGAACTGCGCTGCTCGGACCGTACGACGGCGTGGATCTACGACTTCGGGCTGCGTCTGCCCAAGTTCCTGAACGGCAACGGCGACTACCTCGGCGACGACGGCCGCGAGCGCTTCCAGGAGGCCTTCGCCGCCACCTGGATCGGCGAGGCCGAGAACGACGGGTTCAACGCCCTCGTGCTGAGCGCCGGACTGACCTGGCGGCAGGCGATGGTGCTGCGCGCGTACGCCAAGTACCTGCGCCAGGCCGGGTCGACCTTCAGCCAGGACTACATGGAGGACACCCTCCGCAACAACGTCCACACCACCCGGCTGCTCGTCTCGCTCTACGAGGCGCGGATGGCGCCGGAGCGCCAGCACGCCGGTGTCGAGCTGACGGACGCCCTGATGGAGGAGCTGGACGCCGCCCTGGACCAGGTCGCCTCGCTCGACGAGGACCGGATCCTGCGCTCCTTCCTCACGGTCATCAAGGCGACGCTGCGCACCAACTTCTTCCAGCAGGCGCTGGGCGGCAAGCCGCACGAGTACGTCTCCATGAAGTTCGACCCGCAGGCCATCCCGGACCTGCCGGCGCCGCGCCCCGCGTACGAGATCTGGGTGTACTCGCCGAAGGTGGAGGGTGTGCACCTGCGGTTCGGCAAGGTCGCCCGCGGAGGTCTGCGCTGGTCCGACCGGCGGGAGGACTTCCGGACGGAGATCCTCGGGCTCGTCAAGGCGCAGATGGTGAAGAACACCGTCATCGTGCCGGTCGGTGCCAAGGGCGGCTTCGTCGCCAAGCAGCTGCCCGACCCGTCCGTGGACCGCGACGCATGGCTCGCGGAGGGCATCCGCAGCTACCGGACCTTCATCTCCGCGCTGCTCGACATCACCGACAACATGGTCGCCGGTGAGATCGTGCCCCCCGCGGACGTGGTCCGGCACGACGAGGACGACACCTATCTGGTGGTCGCCGCCGACAAGGGCACCGCCACCTTCTCCGACATCGCCAACGAGGTCGCCCAGAGCTACGACTTCTGGCTCGGGGACGCCTTCGCCTCCGGCGGTTCGGCCGGTTACGACCACAAGAAGATGGGCATCACCGCCCGCGGTGCCTGGGAGTCCGTCGAACGGCACTTCCGGGAGCTGGGCGTGAACACCCAGACCGAGGACTTCACCGTCGTCGGTGTCGGTGACATGTCCGGTGACGTGTTCGGCAACGGCATGCTGCTCAGCGAGCACATCCGGCTGGTCGCGGCCTTCGACCACCGGCACATCTTCCTCGACCCGACCCCGGTCGCGGAGAGCTCGTACGCCGAGCGCCGCCGCCTCTTCGAGCTGCCGCGCTCCTCGTGGGCCGACTACAACACCGAGCTGATCTCCGCCGGCGGCGGGGTCTTCCCGCGGACCGCCAAGGCGATCCCGGTCAACTCCCACGTCCGCGAGGCCCTCGGCATCGAGTCCGGGATCGCGAAGATGACCCCGGCCGACCTGATGAAGGCGATCCTCCAGGCGCCGGTCGACCTGCTGTGGAACGGCGGCATCGGCACCTACGTCAAGGCGTCCACCGAGTCGCACGCGGACGTCGGTGACAAGGCCAACGACGCGATCCGGGTCGACGGAGCCGACCTGCGCGTCAAGGTCGTCGGCGAGGGCGGCAACCTGGGCCTGACGCAGCTCGGCCGGATCGAGTTCGCGCAGCACGGCGGCAAGATGAACACGGACGCCATCGACAACAGCGCGGGCGTGGACACCTCCGACCACGAGGTGAACATCAAGATCCTGCTCAACGCCGTGGTGGCCAACGGGGATCTGACCGTCAAGCAGCGCAACAAGCTGCTCGCCCAGATGACCGACGAGGTCGGCCGTCTGGTGCTGCGCAACAACTACGCGCAGAACGTGGCGATCTCCAACGCGCTCGCCCAGTCCGGGAGCATGCTCCACGCCCAGCAGCGCTTCCTGCGCCACCTGGTCAGGGAGGGCCACCTCGACCGGGCCCTGGAGTTCCTGCCCAGCGACCGGCAGATCCGTGAGCGGCTCAACTCCGGGCAGGGCCTGACCGGTCCTGAGACGGCCGTCCTCCTCGCCTACACGAAGATCACGGTCTCCGACGAGCTGCTCGCCACCTCGCTGCCCGACGACCCGTATCTGCAGAGCCTGCTGTTCGCGTACTTCCCGACGGCGCTGCGGGAGAAGTTCCGCGAGCAGATCGAGGGACACGCGCTGAGCCGCGAGATCGTGACGACCGTTCTGGTCAACGACACGGTCAACACGGGCGGTACGAGCTTCCTGCACCGTCTGCGCGAGGAGACCGGCGCCTCCCTCGAGGAGATCGTCCGGGCGCAGACCGCGGCCCGCGAGATCTTCGGGTCGAGCACGGTGTGGGACGCGGTGGAGGCGCTCGACAATGTCGTCGCCGCCGACGTCCAGACGCGGATCCGGCTGCACTCCCGCCGGCTCGTCGAGCGCGGTACGCGCTGGCTGCTCAACAACCGGCCGCAGCCGCTCCAGCTCGCCGAGAACATCTCGTTCTTCCGTGAGGGGGTCGCCCAGGTCTGGGACGAGCTGCCCAAGCTGCTGCGCGGCGCGGACCTGGAGTGGTACCAGCGGATCTTCGACGAGCTGTCCGGTGCGGGCGTGCCGGAGGAACTGGCCACCCGGGTGGCCGGGTTCTCCTCGGCCTTCCCGACGCTGGACATCGTCGCGGTGGCCGACCGTATGGGCAAGAACCCGATGGCCGTCGCCGAGGTGTACTACGACCTCGCCGACCGCCTGAGCATCACCCAGCTCATGGACCGCATCATCGAGCTTCCGCGTGCCGACCGCTGGCAGTCCATGGCCCGCGCCTCGATCCGCGAGGACCTGTACGCGGCCCACGCCCTGCTCACCGCCGACGTCCTCGCCGTCGGCAACGGAACCTCGACCCCCGAGCAGCGCTTCAAGGCCTGGGAGGAGAAGAACGCGGCGATCCTGGGCCGCGCCCGCACCACTCTGGAGGAGATCCAGGGCTCCGACTCGTTCGACCTCGCCAACCTGTCGGTGGCGATGCGCACGATGCGGACCCTGCTGCGGACCCACTCGTAGTACGTTCCCGACGCTCCTGGGGCGCCCCCGGCCGACAAGGCCGGGGGCGCCCCGTCTTTCTTGCCGATCTCTCGTGGACCTCACGGAAAAACCGGACTTGGATTTTACCTATTGCTGATAAAAGGGACAATTGTGACCGTGAATCTCTCCGAGGGGTGGGCCCGTATCGGGCGCCGGGCCCCCGCGCCCGCCCAGCCCTCGCCCGCCGGTCCTCGCGGTCCCTTCGCGCGGACCCGTCGCATCGCTCTCGAAGTGGTCAAGTTCGGAGCCGTCGGCGGGAGCGGTGTCGCGGTCAACTTCCTGGTCTTCAATCTCCTTCTGCACGGCCTGAAGTGGCCCCCGATGGTCGCCACGGTCATCGCCAGCTGTGTCGCCATGGGCACCAACTACCTCGGCTTCCGCTTCTTCGCCTACCGCGACCGGGCCTCGCGCACCCGGCGGCAGATCTTCCTGTTCTTCGTCTTCAGCGGCATCGGCGTCGTCATGGAGAGCGCGCTCTTCTACGTCGCGTACCACGGCCTGGGCATGAGCGGTCCGCTCGGCTCCAACCTGGCCAAGGCGCTGTCGATCGTGCTGGCCTCGGCCTTCCGGTTCCTGGTGTACCGGACGTGGGTGTTCGAGCAGACGAAACGCGACGGCCAAGAGCTTGCCCACGACCCGCAGCTGCCCGGGTGACACACGGATGGAGCAGTCACCTGTGTAGTTTCATAGGAAATGTCTACCCTTGACAGGGTGAAAGTGGATCAGCGCTGCGCGCCCGACGCATCCGGGACCGGGCCCCCCGGAACCGGAGCCGTACCCGCCGTGTCCGTGGTCGTGATCGTCTACAACGACGAGGACAGGCTGCCCACGGCCGTGCACTCCGTCCTCGACCAGACGCTGCGGAGCGTCGAGGTCGTCATCGTGGACGACCGGAGCACCGACGGCTCGTACCCGGCGGCGCAGCGGCTGGCCGCCGCCCACCCGGACCGGGTCCGCGCCTTCCGGCTGCCCGAGAACAGCGGCGGCTGCGGAGCCCCGCGCAACCACGGCATCCAGCAGGCACGCGGCGACTACGTCCTCTTCCTCGACAGTGACGACGTCCTGGAGCGCAACGCCTGCCGCAACATGCTGGAGGCCGCCGAGAACACCGGCGCCGACCTCGTCTCCGGGCTGTGCGTACGGGTGCACGTCGACTCGCGCACGCGCAAGGAGGTCAAGTGGTACCCCTGGCTGTACGAGCGCACCCGCACCCTGGAGTCCGTCTCCGAACTGCCCGACCTGCTGGTCTTCGACACCTTGTCGACCAACAAGTGCTACCGCAGACGGTTCCTGCTGGACGAGGGACTGGAGTTCCCGGTCGGCATCCACTACGAGGACCTGCTCTTCTCCGCCCAGGCGTACGTGGCCGCCCGACGGATCACCCTCATCCCCAACCGGGTCTACGACTGGCGGATCGTGGACCGGCCGGGGACGACGGCGGCGAGGTCCATCAGCAACCGGCGTGACGAGATCGCCAACTTCGCGCACCGCATGGAGATCCACCGCCGGGTGGACCGGCTGCTCGCCCGGCACGGACTGCTGGAGCTGAAGTTCGCCAAGGACGTCAAGTGGCTCAAGCACGACCTGGTCCTGCACCTGCGTGAGCTGCCGTTCCGGGACGCGGCCTACCGGCGGGAGTTCGCCGCGATCGCCCGCGCGTACCTGGAGTCGATCGACCGCGCCGCCTTCGACGAGACCGAGCCGATCCAGGCGATCTGCGCCTACCTCCTCCACGAGAGCGACTGGGACAACCTGCTGCCCGCCGTGGACACACTCATCAACCGCGACAAGATCTCCTCGCCGCTCGTCGAGCGCGCCGGACGCGTGTACTGGTGCGCCCGGCACATCGAGGACGACTCCTTCGGCCGGCACGTCCTGGACGTCACCGAACTGGGCTACCACACCAAGCCGGTCGAGAAGATGTTCCTGCGCAACGCGCTGACCCTCTACGAGGAGCGCGCCGGCACCGTGCGGCTGGCCGGCCGCATCACCAACCCGCTCGGTGTGATCCCGCCCGGCGCCCGGCTCTCCGCCCAGCTGGAGTTCTACGCCCGGCGCAAGGGGGTGCGCTTCCAGACCTTCCGCTTCCCCGTGGCCGAGGTGCGGCACGAGGGCGAGACCATCGACTGGGAGGCCTCGGCAGACCTCGCCAAGGGCGTGCGGCCCATCGGCATCGTGGACGCCGTGTGGGACGTACGCGTCCACCTCGACGTCGACGGTGCCCGGACCACGACCCGGCTCACCGCCGCCGAAGCCGGACCGCCGGCCGGCGGGCTGCCGGTGCGGCCCCGCCTCACCCGGCTGGTGGCCGACCGCATGGAGCCGGAGGTCTCGGCGCGCGGCCATCTCTCCTTCCGGCTCGTCCCGGGCAAGAAGGCCGACGAGCTGGTGCGACGCGGGATGCGCGGAAGGGCCGCACGGCGCGTCAAGTCCGGCTACCGCAAGGCCAGGGCACGGCGCAGGGACCTCGCGTCGGGACGCTCCAAACTCCGCCTCTACCACAAGGTGTTCAGCCGTCTCCCGCACAGGAAGGGCCTCGTCGTCTTCGAGAGCCACCTGGGCCGGCAGTACAGCGACAGCCCCAAGGCCATCTACGAGGAGATGCGCAGGCAGGGGCTGAAGTTCGAGGCCGTGTGGGCGTACGCGGGCAGCCCCGACGGCTTCCCGGCCGACGCCACACTGGTGCGCCGCTGGTCGCTCCCGTACCTCAAGGCGCTGGCACAGGCCGAGTTCTGGGTCGACAACCAGAGCTACCCGCTGAAGCTCACCAAACGGCCGGGGACCACGTACCTGCAGACCTGGCACGGCTCCGCGCTCAAGCGCATGGGCTTCGACGAGCCGGGGTGGAAGGTCAGGTCCCAGGCCGCGCAGGCCGCACAACAGCGCACCCTCGACCGCTTCGACCGGTTCCTGATCCGCTCCGAGCACGATGTACGCACTCTCGCGCGGGCGTTCCGACTCCAGGAGCGGACTCTGCTGCGGGTGGGCTATCCGCGCAACGACGCGCTGGTACGGGCCAGGAAGCGCGCGGAGGCGTCCGGAGGCCGGCGCGAACCGGTGATCCTGGCCGCCGAGTTGGGCATTCCGTCCGACAAGGAGGTGCTGCTCTACGCGCCCACCTTCCGGCAGCACGGGCGCAAGCGGAAGCGGTTCGAGCTGCCCTTCGACGTGGAGCGCTTCGCCGACACCTTCGAGGACCGGTACGTCCTGCTGGTCCGCTCGCACTACCTCAACCACGTCGTGCTCCCGCCGTCCGTGCGCGGCCGCGTCATCGACGTCACGGACCACCACGACGTGACCCCGCTGCTGACCCTCGCCGACGGCCTGATCACCGACTACTCGTCGGTGATGTTCGACTACTCCCTCCTCGACCGCCCGATGTTCTTCTTCACGTACGACTACGAGGAGTACGTGCACGAGAACCGCGGTACCTACTTCGACCTTCTGGAGCGGGCCCCCGGGCCGGTCGTCCGCACCGAGGACGAACTCCACGCCGTCCTCGGGTCGCTGGAGGACCAGAGGGTGAAGTTCGCGGCCCAGCGGGAGCGGTTCGCCGCCGACTTCAGCGAGTTCGACCGGGGGAACGCCGCGCAGAGCGTCGTCGACCAGTTCTTCGCCCACTGGAGGCGCACGTGACCGCGGATCCCCGGCGGGACATCTTCTTCGTCTCCAACAGTGTCGACGAGCTGGGCGGGGTGACCAGCTGGTCGCACCAGATGGCCCGCCTGTTCACCGAGCGCGGCCATCGGGTGAAGGTCATCGGCATCACCGACCCCGAGGTCCCCCAGGAGCTCGGCGAACTCCCGTACCCCACTTTCACGTTGTACGACGTCCACCCGCCGCGCGTCGGCCCCGCGCGCGGCATCAGGGGACGGCTCGACCTGGCCGAGCGCAGGCGGCGTGCCGAACGGGCGGCGGGAATGCGCGAGCAGGCCGCCAAGCTGAGCGTGCTGTTCCGGTCCGCGCGCCCCGGGGCGGTGGTGATCGTCACCCAGGTGTGGGCGATGGAGTGGGTGAAACTGGCCGACACCACCGGTCTGACCGTCATCGGCATGAGCCACGAGTCCTTCGCCTACTCGCGGGTGACCTCGCGCTTCGGGCGGGTGCGGCGGCACTACCGGGACGTGGACCGGATGCTGACGCTCACCCGTGAGGACGCCGACCTGTGGATCAGGCAGGGCCTCGACAACGCGTCCTTCATGCCGAACCCGATCCCGTTCATGCCCGAGGTGCCCTCGCCCAGAACCGCGAAGGTGGTGGTCAGCGTCGGCCGGCTGACCGACCAGAAGGGCATCGACATGCTCCTCGACACCTGGGCCGAGGTCGCGCCGCGCCACCCCGACTGGCGTCTGCGGATCTACGGCTCCGGGGAGGACGAGGAGATCCTCCGGAAGCAGTGCACGGCCCTGGGTCTCGACGACTCGGTGGAGTGGATGGGCGCGACCACGGACGTGCCGGGCGCGCTGCGGGGCGGCTCCGTCTTCGTGCTGTCCTCGCGCGGCGAGGGCTTCCCGCTCGCCGTCATGGAGGCCATGGCGGCGGCCCTCCCGTGCGCCGCCTTCGACTGCGCGCCCGGCGTGCACGAGATCGTCCGCGACGGCGAGGACGGTCTCCTCGCCACCCGGGGCAACACCGGGGAACTCGCCCGCCGCCTCGACACACTGATGTCCGACAAGCGGCTGCGCGACCGTATGGGCGAGGCGGCCCGCGTCAACATCCAGCGCTACTCGACGGACGAGATCGTGCGCAGGTGGGAGGAGCTGTTCGCGTTCCTGGAGCGCTAGCGGTGAGCGCTGAGGCCCGGGCCTGTCCGGCCCGGGCCTCAGCGCCGCTTCCCCCTACTTACCCGTGAACTACTTGCCCGTGAACTTCTCGTACTCCTTGAGGACCTCTTCGGTCGGCCCGTCCAGACGCAGCTCACCGCGCTCCAGCCAGAGCACGCGGTCGCAGGTGTCGCGGATCGACTTGTTGTTGTGACTGACCAGGAAGACGGTGCCCGCGCTCTTGCGCAGCTCGCGGATCCGCTGCTCCGAGCGCTTCTGGAAGGAGCGGTCGCCGGTGGCGAGGGCCTCGTCGATCATCAGTACGTCGTGGTCCTTGGCGGCCGCGATGGAGAAGCGCAGCCGCGCCGCCATGCCGGAGGAGTAGGTCCGCATCGGCAGCGTGATGAAGTCGCCCTTCTCGTTGATGCCCGAGAAGTCGACGATCTCCTGGTAGCGCTCCTTGATCTGCTCGCGGGACATGCCCATCGCGAGCCCGCCGAGGTAGACGTTCCGCTCGCCCGTGAGGTCGCTCATCAGCGCCGCGTTCACGCCGAGCAGGGAGGGCTGGCCGTCGGTGTAGATCCTGCCGTTCTCCACCGGGAGGAGCCCGGCGACCGCCTTCAGCAGGGTCGACTTGCCCGAGCCGTTGGTGCCGATCAGGCCGATGGCCTCACCGCGGTAGGCGGTGAAGGAGACGTTCTTGACGGCGTGCACCTTGCGCACGCCCGCGGCCTTCTCGGACTGCTTGCGGCGCAGCATGCGGTTCAGCGCGGCGGTGGCGGAACCCCGCCCCGCGCCGGTGCCGTTGACCCGGTAGACGATGTCGACCCCGGCGGCGACGACGGTGGGGATGAGAGTCGCCGCGGGGACCGCGTCCTGCGGCAGGCCGGATTCCTTGGTCAGGGTGTCAGCCACGTCCGTACGTCTCCTCGGCCTTCCAGAAGTAGATGAAGCCGCCGGCCCCGGCGAGCACGGCCCAGCCGATCGCCACCGCCCACACGTGCGGCGGCAGTTGGTGGGCGTGGAAGCTGTCGATCAGCGAGTAGCGCATCAGGTCGATGTAGACGGCGGCCGGGTTGCTCTCCAGCGCGACCATCACCCAGCGCGGCAGATCGTCCTTGCTGAGCACCTTGTCGATGCTCCACATGACGCCGGAGACGTACATCCAGGTACGCAGCACGAACGGCATGAGCTGCGCGATGTCCGGGGTCTTGGCGCCCATCCGCGCCATCACCATCGCGACGCCCGCGTTGAAGGTGAACTGCAGCACCAGGACGGGCACGGCGAGCAGCCACGACGCGCTGACCGGAACGCCGAAGCAGAGCAGGATGACGATCAGCGCGACCATCGAGAACAGCAGCTGCTGGAGCTGCTGGAGCGCGAAGGAGACCGGCAGCGCGGCCCGCGGGAAGTGCAGGGCCCGCACCAGGCCGAGGTTCCCGGAGATGGCCCGGGTGCCCGCCATGATCGAGCTCTGGGTGAAGGTCCAGATGAAGACGCCGGTGACCAGGAACGGGATGTAGTCCGGCACACCCTTCTTGGAGCCGAGCAGCACACCGAAGATGAAGTAGTAGACCGCCGCGTTCAGGAGCGGGTTCATCACCTGCCACACCTGGCCGAGCTTCGCCTGGCTGTACTGGGCGGTGAGCTTGGCGGTGGCGAAGGCGGTGATGAAGTGGCGCCGCGCCCACAGCTGACGGACGTACTCGCGCAGGGTCGGACGCGCGCCGCTGACGCTGAGGCCGTACCGGGCGGCGAGCGCCGCGGGATCGTCGGCCGGGGGGACCGGCGTCGGGGGCGGTGTGTGGAGGACCTGGCTCACATCCGCTGCTTTCGCTCAGGGGGTGGGATGCGCGGTCCCGTCCTTGACGTTTTCCCCACTGGGTCTTTGCCAGTAGCTTACGTCGGGACGGGACCGTATCGTCGCAACGGGAGCGTAGAGCTTCGGAGCGTCGGAACGCAACCGTTTCGTCGCTACGGCCTATGCTGGTCCGTATGACGACGAACGCCGACACCACGAGTGCCGCCGCGGGTGCGGAGAGTGCTGCCGGGAAGGCCCCGCGTCGTAGGGCTCCCGCCGGTGCGGCCGTGCTGCGGGAGGACGTGACCGAGGCGATCCGGGCCGCCGTCTTCGAGGAACTCGCGGCCGTCGGCTTCGCCCGGATGTCCATCGAGGGCATCGCGCGTCGCGCGGGCGTCGGAAAGACGGCGGTGTACCGGCGCTGGCGCTCCAAGCTGCACCTGGTCCTCGACCTCGTCTCCGCCATAGCGGTGCAGGGCCTGCCCGCCCCGGACACGGGTTCCCTGGAGGGCGACCTGCGTCTGCTGTACGAGGTCACCTCGCGGGCGCTGCGGCACCCCGTCGTCGGCCAGATCATCCCGGACCTCCAGGCCGAGGCGGCGCGCAACCCCGACATCGCGGACGCCCTGCAGAAGGCGCTGCGGGAGGGCCAGCAGGGAGTGGCGAGCGGGATCGTGGCGGCGGCGGCCGCGCGGGGCGAGGTGGACGAGGGGATCGACCTGGAGCTCGCGCTCGACCTGATGTCGGGGCCGCTGTACTGGCGCGCGGTCGTGGTCCGTGGCCCCAAGCTGCCGAAGGGGTATCTGGCGAGCCTGGCCCGGTCGACGGCGGCGGCGCTGCGGGCGTTGTAGCGGGCCCGTACCCGCGACGGGGTGGGGATTCCGCGCGGCCTCGGCGGCGCCGGCCCGTATGGTCCGCGCGGTCCTGATGACGCCGACGTGTACGGTCCCCATGGTCTCGACGGTGCCGACGCGCACCGTCGGCGCGGCCTCGGTGCTGTTGGTGCGCGTGGTCCCCGGGCCCGGTTCACTCCGCCAGGCGCCGGGCGAGTGTGCCCAGTTCCGCCGCCCGCAGCACCCGCCCGCCGAAGCCCGGCAGCGGCACGTGCAGCGGCTCGATCCACCGTCCGGGGATGCCGTCCGCCCCGTACACGGCCCCCGCCAGGCCGCCGGTGACCGCGGCGACGGTGTCCGTGTCACCGCCGAGGTCGATGGCGGCGCGTACGGCGGGCCTCGTAGGAGTCCGTGTTCCGCAGCGCCCGGACGGCGGAGCCGAGACACGGCCACACGGCGCCGTTGAACTCGGTCGCCCGGTCGGGATGCCAGTCGTCGGCGAGAACGGCGGCGTAGCGGGCCCGGTGGTCCGGGTGCACGGCCAGCAGCGCCGGGGGTACGGCGGTGAGCGGATCGCCGCCGTCCAGCGCCACCCGGACCAACTCGTGGAACACCGCGGTGCCTTCCCGGGCCGCACGGTCGCCGTGGGTGAGCGCGGCGATGCGCCGGGCGGCCTCCATGGTGGCATCCCGCCCGTGCCGCGCGAAGTACACGGCGGAGGTGGCGGCGCGCATCAACGACCCGTTGCCCGCCGCCCGTTGACTGATCTGGAAGTGCAGTCCGGCGGCGAGGTCCCAGGGGTCCCCGCTGCCCGGCACGGCCTCGGTCCGCAGCCCGATGTCCTTGGGCTCCGCGGCCGCCCACCGCTGGAACCTCCGGAAGATGTCGGGGAGTTCGAGGCCATCCCGCGCCAGCAGTGACTCCCCGACCAGCACGGCCATCTGGGTGTCGTCGGTCGCCTCGCCCGGCTCCCACCCGCCGCCGCACATTTCCCCGCCGTGGCCGGGCTGCGGGAAGCGTGCCGAGAACGCGCCCTCGGGCCCGAACTCGAAGGGCGCGCCGAGCGCGTCGCCCACGGCGGAACCCAGGACGCTGCCGAGGGCGCGGAGTTCACGGGGCCCGGTCATCGGGGCAGGGTACGGGGCTGTCCGGGGAGGGTGGGTCGGTGGGGGGCCGGGTGGTCGGGTGCGCAGCCGCGGAGTGTGTGGGCGATGACGTCGTCGAGGTGGGTGTCGAGGGTGTCGGGGGGCAGGGTGCCGCTGACGGCGAGGCTGGCGAAGCCGTGGAGGGTGCTGAACATCGGGACGGCGATGGCTTCGAGCGGGGCGTCGCGGACCTCGCCGGTGCGGCGGCCTTCCTCGATGAGCCGGGCGGCGAGTGCGGCCATGCCCTGGGAGGCCTGGACGAGGGCTTCGGAGGCGGCGGGGTCGTGCTTGATGGAGAACATGAGGTCGAGGAGTTCGGCGTTGGCGGTGGCGAAGCCGACGTAGGCGCGGGCGAGGGCGCCGAGGCGGTCGGCGAAGGAGTCGCCCGCGGTCTCCTGTGAGGCGGCCAGGGTGGTGCTCAGGCGTTCGAAGCCGGTCAGGGCCAGCGCGTCCAGCAGGGCCTGTTTGTCCTTGAAGTGGCGGCTCGGTGCGGCGTGGCTGACGCCCAGGTCGCGGGCGAGCTCGCGCAGCGAGAGTGCGGCGGGCCCCTTCTCCCTGAGGGTCTCCTCGGCGCGGGCCAGCAGGGCGGCGCGCAGGTCGCCGTGGTGGTAGGGGCGGGGGCGGGTCTGCATGGGCGGCAGTCTATCCGGTATGTGACCGGCGACTACATTGTTGGCATCGCCACCATTGTTGTCGTTGACATCATTGTTGGCGACGCCTACATTGAGGCCATGGCTACCAAGGACTCGGCTGTCGAGCAGAGCAAGAAGAAGTGGAGCGCGGGCGACGTCGGTGACCAGACCGGCCGCACCGCCGTCGTCACCGGCGCCAACAGCGGGCTCGGCGTCGCCACCGTCGACGCCCTCGCGCGGGCCGGCGCCCATGTCGTCCTCGCCGTGCGGGACCCGCAGCGCGGTGAGGCCGCCGCCCGGACCGTCCACGGCAGCGTCGAGGTGCGCCGGCTGGACCTGGCGGACCTCGCCTCCGTCCGTGAGTTCGCCGCGTCATGGCGGGGCGAACTCGACCTGCTGATCAACAACGCGGGCGTCATGAACATCCCCGAGGCCAGCACCAGGGACGGCTTCGAGATGCAGTTCGGGACGAACCACCTGGGGCACTTCGCCCTGACCAACCTGCTGCTGCCGCACATCACCGACCGCGTGGTCACCGTGTCCTCGGGGGCCCACCGGATTCCCGGCAGCACCCACATGCACTTCGACAACCTGAACCTGACGGGCGAGTACACGCCCATCACCGCCTACGGCCAGTCCAAGCTGGCCAACCTGCTGTTCACCCTGGAGCTGCAGAGCCGGCTCGCGGCGGCGGGGTCGCCCGTACGCGCGCTGGCCGCGCACCCCGGCTGGGCCGCCACCGGTCTCCAGGGCCACGACGCCAGCGTGGTGCGCCGCGCCCTGATGGCGGTGGGCAACAGGTTCGTCGCCCAGGACAACAGGGCCGGCGCGCTGCCCACGCTGTACGCGGCCACGCAGGACCTGCCGGGCGCGAGCTATGTCGGACCGGACGGGTTCGGCGAGATGCGCGGCGGACCGACCCTCGTCGGCCGTTCGGCCGCGGCCAGCGACCCGGTCTCCGCCGTCCGTCTGTGGCGGGCCTCCGAGGAGCTGACCGGCGTCACCTTCCCCCGGTTGGGCGAGGCCGCGCGGACGGTCGTGGCAGGGAGCTGAGGGCCGGGTCGCCCCTTTCCGTCGGGCGGGCTGCGCCCAGGTCCGTCGGGTGTCCGGGCCGGGTCGGCCGGGGCCTGACGGGAAGGAGGTGTCAGGGGTCAGGCGCGTGCGGCCTCCGGGTGCAGCCGCAGCCACCCCGCCCAGGCCGAAGTGATCATGTCCTGGACGTCGTACCGCGCCTTCCACCCCAGCTCCCCGCGGATGCGGTCGGCCGAGGCGACGACCCTGGCCGGGTCGCCAGGGCGGCGCGGCGCGGTCACCGGCGGGCGGTCGTAGCCGGTGGCCGCGTTGATCAGGTCGATCATCTCGCGGACCGAAACACCCTCGCCGCGCCCGATGTTGAGGGTCAGGTCCCGGCCGGGTGAGGCGTCCAGCGCGCGGGCCGCGGCCACATGGGCCTCCGCGAGGTCGACCACGTGGATGTAGTCACGGACGCACGTTCCGTCCGGCGTCGGGTAGTCGTCCCCGAAGACGCGCGGCGGCGCGTTCTGCGTGAGCTTCTCGAAGACCATGGGGACGAGGTTGAAGACGCCGACGTCGGCGAGTTCGGGGGTGGCCGCGCCCGCCACGTTGAAGTAGCGCAGGGAGGCGGTGGACAGACCCGTCGCCCGGCCCGTCGCGCGGACCAGCCACTCGCCCGCCAGCTTCGTCTCGCCGTACGGGCTCATCGGCACGCACGGGGTCTCCTCCGTCACCAGGTCCCCGGCGGCGGTCGACGGCATCCCGTACACCGCGGCCGAGGACGAGAACACGAAGGAGCGGGCGGAGGCCGCCGTCACCGCCTCCAGCAGGACCCGCAGCCCCTCGACGTTCTCCCGGTAGTAGTGCAGCGGCAGGTCCACGGACTCGCCGACCTGCTTCTTCGCCGCCAGATGGACCACGCCGGTGACGGCGTGCTCCGTGAGCGTCCGGGCCAGCAGCCCCGCGTCCAGGGTCGAGCCGACCACCAGCGGTACGCCCGCGGGCACCCGTTCCGCGATGCCCGTGGACAAGTCGTCGTAGACCACGGCCTGTTCGCCCGCATCCCGCATCGCGCGCACGACGTGCGCCCCGATGTAACCGGCGCCGCCGGTGATCAGCCAGGTCATGGACGGTCGTCCTCTCGTCGGTGGACCGGTGATGGTGCCGGTGCTGGTGTCGCAGGTTCCGCTGGTCCCGCAGGTTCTGCTGGTCCCGCAGGTCCCGTGGTGCCGCCGGGAGCGGCCGCGGGCGTGCCGGTGTCGCCGGTCGTGGATCGGCGGGGTGGCCGTGGACCGGTGACATGGTCGCCCTTCAGTGAAGCAGGCGGTCGAGGCGACGGCGTACCACTTCGGTCATTCCTCGCCATCCGGGCGCCAGCCGCAGTGCCAGCGCCCCCGCGTGGGTGCGGTAAGGCTGCACCAGGAGCACGCCGTACCGGGTGTCGGGGACCGCGCGGCGGCGCAGCAGGCCGGGGCCGCCGACCGCGTGGGCGCTGACGTCCCGGTGCGTGCCGTCGCGGAAGTGGAGCCGCAGCCGCAGGTCCCAGGTGCCGTGGCCCAGCGCCGACAGGTCCACCGGCGTTTCGGCCGACCAGCTGCCCCGGTCCGGGTCCCGGTCCGGGTCCGGCGCGAGGGCGACCCTCAGGCTCGGGGCCGTCCGCCCCTCCTCCCGGTGCGAGAACGTGACGTCCGCCGCGGCCGGGCCGGCCTGCGCGATCCGCCCGTAGAGGTCGTGCAGGCGCAGTCGCAGCAGGGCCGCACGCGCGCGTGGCCGCAGTTCGGCGTCGACGGCGGCCGGCAGCACGCGCGCCGGCCGCAGCAGGAGGTGGTCCAGCGTCACCTGGGGGAGGTCGTCGGACCAGACCGGTGTGCCGTCGGCGGCGCGCGCGTACGGCGGGCGCAGTCGTGCGGGGCGGGCGGCGAGCTCCTTGAGCCGGGGGAGGTCACGGGGGCCGGGGGAGGCCAGGACGACCCGGGCGATCAGGCGGCCTGGGGCGGTCGGGTCGACGGTGAGGTCGGCCGCGTCGAACGACCCCAGATGGGCGCGTGTGAGGTCCCACCACGCACGCCGGTACGCGGGGGTGCGCAGCTCCAGCTCGCGGGCGTAGAGGCGCAGTTCGTGGTCGAGGAACCTGGCGTGCGAGGCGCGTGCGAGGCGTTTCTCGCCGGCGTCGAGGAGGATCGCGTGGGCGGCCCGGCCGGCCTCGGTCCTGGCCCGCCAGTTGTCGATGTCGGCGCGGTCGAGCGAGATCGACAGCCGCTCGGCGGTGCGCCGTACGTGCCAGACGTACACGGTGTCGGGGATCAGCGCGATGCGCGGCCCGGCGGCCAGCACACGCGCGGTGAACACGAAGTCCTCGTAGGGGTGGCGGCCTTCGGGGAAGCGGACGCCGTGCTCACGCAGGAAGTCGGTCCGGTACAGCTTGTTGACGCAGAGCGTGTCGTGGACGAGGCGCGGCCGCCGGGAAGGGTGGGGGAGCACGGCCGGTTCGGCGTAGAGCGCGCCCTGCCACGGGGTCTCGCGCCCGGAGGGCAGCTCGCGGCGTACGCACAGGCCGGCCGCGACCTCGGCGCGCCGCTCGAGCGCCGCGCCGAGCAGCGCGTCGACCGCGCCCGGCGGCAGCACGTCGTCGCTGTCCAGGAACATCAGGTACGGGGCGGTCGTCGCGTCGATGCCGTCGTTGCGGGGGCTGCCGCAGCCGCCGCTGTTCTCCCGGCGGTGGACGACCCGCAGGCGCGGCTCGCCGGCGGCGAGGCGGTCGAGCAGACCGGCGCTCCCGTCGGTCGACCGGTCGTCGACCGCGAGCACCTCCCGGACGGCCGGGCCCTGCGCGAGTGCCGAGCGCACCGCGTCCGTCACGTGGGCGGCGTCGTTGTACCCGATGACGACGACACAGACCTGCGCGTGCTGAGGCTTCATGGATTCACTGGCCGAAATCGTAGGTGATGGCAGATATGTTCCGTTAAGAGGTGTTCAGTGCCCGGTGGGGGAGACGGCGGGAGCCGGCTGCGGGTCCCCGACGGCCGCGGCGGGCTCGGGCCGTTGCGCCGCGGGGAGGCCGGAACGCCACAGCCGGGTGAAGGACAGCGCGGCGGCCGTCGCCAGCAGACCGTTGCGTACGAGCATCAGCAGGCAGCCCGTCCAGGTGCTCCGGGTGACCTCCTCGTACAGAGCGGGGTAGACCACGGAGCTGACCGCGGTCGCCGCCACGATCAGCGCGGCGACCGGGCGCTGGGTGGTGTGACGCGAGGTCAGGCAGACGGCGGACAGGCCGAGCAGCCACACCATGTACTGGGGGCTGATCACCCGGCTGGTCACGGTGAACAGCAGCACGGCGGCGAGCGCCGCGTCGTTCGGGGTGGCGAGCGTCCAGCGGCGCGCGCGCACCCGCCACAGCAGCAGGAGCCCGAAGCAGACGGCCGTGAGCGCGAGCGAGGCCGCCGCGACCGTGGGGACGTGCGGGCCCACGAACTCCATCGCGCCGTACTGGTAGCGCACGCTGCCCTGCCAGCCCGCGTGGCGCGCGAAACCGAGGACCGTGCCGCCGAGCGACTCGATCTGCACGCCCCGGCCGCCCTGTTGGCGCAGGAAGTCGAAGGGGTCGCTGAAGGCCGCCGTCAGAACGGCGAGCAGGACGGCCGCCGCGACGGCCGCCGACGTCCAGGCCTCCCGGGTCGTACGGCCGCGCGGTGTGCCCAGCAGGGCCAGTGCGGGCCAGACCTTCACCAGGGCGCCGCAGGCGGCGAACACGCCGCCCGCGCGCGGGGAGCGCGGCAGGGCCAGCAGGGAGATCACCGCGAACGCCGTGACCTGTACGTCGTAACGGGCGAGCGGCACGTGCAGCAGCAGCGGCAGGCCCAGCGTCCACAGCGTCGCGCCCCGCAGGCTGCGACCCGCCCGGGAACCCGCGCGCACGAGTGCCACGGCGATCACGGCGTCCGCGAGGAGTGTGAGGGCGACGAAGGCCTGCGGGTAGGTCAGGCCCGGCAGCAGCGCGGGCGAGAGCAGGACCGCGCCCGCGCCCGGCGGGTACTGCCACAGCCGGTCGCCCGCCGGACAGGCGCCGTGCGACAGGACGCCGTACCAGCGGAAGTACAGATGGCTCACCTCCCGCGAGACCCCGCCGCCGCCGAGCACGGCGAGGTCGTCGTGCGCGAGCAGCCACAGCATCAGGGCGCGGGTGACGGCCCAGGCGGCGGCGAGGGAGAACAGGCGGTGTCGGGGGCTCAGGTAAACGCTCATCAATGCCGGATCGTAAGCTTCCTGAATGCCTCAGGGGCGGCGATACGCCGTCAGGACCCTTTAAAGGTTGGCTAATAGTATTAAATCGGTCTCAGGGTGAGGGTGTTGATGAAGCGGTCCGGAGCCGGCCGTCCGGTGGTCGTCGCGGAGGTCGTGGCGGTCCTGCTGCCCGTGCTCGTCATGCTCGCGCTCGGGCTCTGGGGGCTCGACCGCGGCGGCATGTGGCGCGACGAGGCGGCCACCTTCCAGGTCGCGCGACGCTCGGTTCCGCAGATCTGGCATCTGCTGCACCACGTGGACGCGGTGCACGGCCTGTACTACCTCTTCATGCACGCCGTCCTCGCCTCCGACCCCGGTGAGGTCGCGCTCCGGCTCCCCTCGGTCTGCGGCGCCGCCGCCGCCGCGGGCCTCGTCGCCGCCCTCGGTGTCTGTCTGTGCCGCCCACGGGTCGGCCTGTGGGCGGGACTGCTGTACGCCGTCACCCCGATGGCCGGGCACTTCGCGCAGGAGGGCCGGTCGTACGCGCTGGTCGCGGCGGGTGCGGCGGGGGCGACGCTGCTCCTGGTCAGGGGTGTGCGGTCGGCGGGGACGGGGGTGTGGTGGGGGTACGGCGCGACGGTCGCCGTCACCTGTCTGCTGCACGAGTTCGCGGTGCTCCTGCTGCTCGCGCACGCCACGACCCTGGCCTCGGCCCGGCTGCCGCGCCGGGTCTGGCGGCGCTGGGGGCGCGCGGCGGGAGGGGTGGTGCTGGTGCTGTCGCCGCTGGTCCTGGTCTCGCACGGGCAGTCCGGGCAGGTCGCCTGGCTGACGGCGCCGGACTGGGAGAGCGTGGACCGGCTGCTGCGGGAGTTCACCGGGCCGACCCAACCGGTCTTCGTGCCCTACCTGTTCCTTGTCGTCCTCGGGGTGCTGAGGTCGGTGCCGCGCGGGGAGGTGACCCTCGCGGCGGTCGCCGCGCCACTGATGGTGCTTCCGCCCGCGGTGCTGATCACGGTCTCCCGCTTCTGGCCGCTGTACGACGAGCGGTACGTCCTCTACGCCTTGGCGGGGGCGCCGCTGCTGGCCGCCGCCGGGACGGACCGGCTGGCCCGGGCGGTGGCACGGCCGTGGGAGCGGTGGACGGGGGCGCGGTCGCCGTGGACGGCGCGGACGAGGACGCGGCTGCCGGTGGCCGCGCTCGCCGGAGTCCTCGCGGTCGCGCTCGCGCTCACCGTCCAGTTCCCGCTGCTGTGCCAGGACCGCGCCCCCGGCCGGCGCCCCGACAACCTCGCCGCCGTCTCCGCCGCCGCCGGGCGCGAACTGCGCCCCGGTGACCCGGTGTTGTTCCTGCCCTCGCTCGCGCGGCGGTCCGCGCTGGCCTATCCGAAGGGTTTCCGCGGGGCGCGGGACGTCGCGCTCCGGGCCTCCGCGACGGCCTCCGGGACGTTGTACGGCGAGGAGGAGGGCCCTGCCGAACTGCGTCGCCGGCTCGCCGGACTCGACCACGTGTGGCTGGTCGCCGCGCCGTTCGCGCTGCGGCCGGGCTGGCATCCGCACACCCCGACCGAGCGGGTCAAACTCGCCGTGATCGGCGCGGAGTTCACCCTGCGCGAGCAATACGCGCGCCGGGGCATCACCCTGCGCCTGTATGTGCGCCAGCCGTCGGCGGGCGACCCGCGGGCCGCCCTCCGGCCGGTCTGGCGCAGGTCTGGCGCGGGTCTAGTTCCGGCCTGACGCGGGGTCCGGCGCTTCCTTCCGGGCCGCGTCGTCCAGCGCGGCCGTCAGCCGGTCCAGGCGGGACTGCAGGTCGAGGATCTCGCCGAGTTCGAAACCCGTCGCGGCGGCGATCCGGCGCGGCACCTGCAGGGCGCGCTCGCGCAGGGCGGTGCCCTCGTCGGTGAGGTGGACGTGCACGGAGCGCTCGTCGAGGGCGCTGCGCTCACGCCGCACCAGACCGGCCGCCTCCAGCCGCTTGAGGAGCGGCGACAGGGTCCCGGAGTCGAGCCGCAGGTGTTCGCCGACCTTCTTCACGGGCAGCTCGCCGTGCTCCCACAGCACCAGCATCACGAGGTACTGCGGGTAGGTCAGCCCGAGGTCCTTGAGGATCACCCGGTAGACGCCGCCGAAGGCGCGCGACGCCGCGTTCAGGGAGAAGCAGATCTGCTGGTCGAGACGGAGGTAGTCCCCGTCGGACGGGGCCTGGGGGCGCGGGGTCGGCATGGCGGTCATGCCCACAGGATAGCGTCTCGTCCATCACTAAGTTGTGTGCAATTGAATTGTGTGCTCTAATCAACTCCGTGAGGCGGCCGGACCGGCCGCTCCGACAGGACATTCACCTGAGAGGGATGGTCTTCATGGACGCGCTCTACACCGCTGTCGCCACCGCCACCCACGGCCGTGACGGTCGTGCTGTCAGCTCCGACGGCAAGCTCGACCTCCAGCTGGCCGTGCCGGTGGAGATGGGCGGCAACGGGCAGGGCACCAACCCCGAGCAGCTGTTCGCCGCCGGTTACGCCGCCTGTTTCGCCAGCGCCCTCGGCCTCGTCGGCCGCGCGGCGAAGGTCGACGTCAGCGAGGCCGCGGTGACCGGCGAGGTCGGCATCGGCAAGCAGGGCGAGGGCTTCGGTCTCGCCGTCACGCTGCGCGTCGAGCTCCCCGACTCCGTGGACCAGGCCACCGGCCGCAAGCTGGTCGAGCAGGCCCACCAGGTCTGCCCCTACTCCAACGCGACCCGCGGAAACATCCCGGTCGAGCTCGTCGTCGAGTAGTACCGCGCCGTGCGACCCCACCCCGTGCCCCCCGCGCCTGCGGGGGGCACGGGGTGTTCCGTGCGCACCCGCCCCTCGTCGCCCCGCGGTGTCCGGGCGGGTCCGCACACCCCGCGCACACCCCGCCCTTCACCTCACCGGGTGACTCCGGTGTCCGATCGCAGCGGTCCCGGCACCGTGTCCAGACCGCGCACCCGTGGCCGTACGGCCTGTTCCAGCAGCAGCGGGAGCCCCACCACCGGCAGCACCCACACCAGCACGATCAGCCGGTCCCCGTAGATGGTGATGTCGGGATGCCCGGCCTGGTTGAGGACGCCGGTGAGCGCGCCCGCGAGCAGGAGGACGGCGAACGCCGGACGCCGCCGCCCCACTCCCCAGGCCCCGGCCGCCAGGGCGGGGAGGACGGACGGCTCCCACAGCTCGCGGCGCAGCCACTCCACCCAGAAGTCGGCTTCGAGATGCAGGAACTCCGGCCACGGGCGGGTGCGGTCCGGGACCGCGAAGTGTCCGGTGAGCAGGTCCTGGAGGCTCTCCGCCTCGGACGGGTAGCGCAGCGCCCGCGCCGCGAGGACCGTCACGACGACCGCCCCGGCCGCCACCGCGCCGATGCCCCTGAGCGGCGGCGTGAGCCCGCGCAGCGGCCGGCGAAGCCCCCCGCGCCGCACACCGATCACCGCGCACGCGCCCGTCAGACACAGCCCGAGGAACAACGCCTGCGAGTGCTTCACCGTGAAGAGCGCCGCCAGCGACCCCCCGACCAGCAGGGTCCCGGCCCGCGCACGGCCCTCCAGCGCCAGCGCGCAGCCCCACAGCGCGGCCAGCGTCAGGTCCAGCAGCAGGCCCTCGGTCATCGGCCGCATGGCGGTCGTGCCGCACGGCAGGACGTAGAAGAGCGCCTGCCCGGTCAGGGCCGCGACGGTGGGGGCGCGCAGGGTGCGCAGCAGGAGGAAGGCGAGCACGCCCCCGGCGACGGTGACGAGGACACTCGACACCCACACGCCCCACGTCACCCCGAGGACCGTGACGAACGGGGCCAGCAGCGCCGGATACCCGGGCCGCGCCTCGAAGATCCGCATGAAGCGCGCCGACATGAACGGCACGGTGTGTCCCGAGGTCTGCCCGGCCCGCAGCCGCTTCGACACCCCCTCCCATTGCTCCCGCCGGCACTCCTCGAAGACCCGCCGGGTGGGGCTCGGCGCGTGGAAGCGCAGCACGTCGACGCTCTGGTCACGGCGTGCGAGAGAGGCCCTGCCGGTACAGACGTAGTCGATGGTGAGCGAGGCCGCCTCGTGCTTGCCCGCGCCGCCCAGGCTCAGCGCGTACGAGAGGTAGTTCTTGCTGTCCGGGGTGTCCCGGCCGGTCACGTTCGCGAGTTGCAGGACGGCGAAGACGGCGGCCAGGACGATCACCCAGAACCGCGCGGGCCTGGAGAACGGCAGAACGTCCACCGGGGCGCTCACGACGAGGTGAGGACGTCGTGCTCCGCCTGCGCGGGCACCTGGACGGAGCGCGCCGGTCCCTCGACGTGCTCACCGAGCATCAGCGTCCGCACCACCCGCTCGGCGGCCCGCCCGTCGTCGAACGCGCAGAACCGCGCCCGGAACCCGGCGCGCAGCCGCGCCGACTCCGCGTCCCGCCAGGCCCCGGACGCGAACAACCGCGCGAGCTCCTGGTAGGAGCGGGTCACATGACCCGGTGCGTCGGCCGTGATGTCGAAGTACGCGCCCCGGCTCGCCGCGTACGCGCCCCAGTCGTCGGCGTGCACCACGATCGGCCGGTCCAGGTTGGCGTAGTCGAACAGAAGGGCCGAGTAGTCCGTGACCAGCACGTCGGAGGCGAGCATCAGCTCCTCGACGTGCGGCTCGTCCGTCGCGTCGACCACGACCCCGCGCCGGTGCAGCTCGGACAGACCCGCCCCGCGCGCCGGACCGTCCGCCAGCGAGGGATGCAGACGTACGACGAGGGTGTGGCCCTCGCCGAGGTCGGCGGCGAACCGGGCGAGATCGACACGCTCGAGGTGGCCGCCCCTGACGTAGTCGCGGCGCGTCGGCGCGTACAGCACCACCCGGTGGCCGGCCGGGATGCCCAGACGCGCCCGGACCGGCAGTCCGTCCTCGGGCCGCGCCCGCACGAGGAGGTCGTTGCGGGGGCTGCCGGTGCGCAGCGAGGTGAAGTGGCAGGGGTAGGCGCGGTCCCAGACCAGCTCGGAGTGGCGGTTGGCGACCAGGCTGTAGTCCCACCGGTCCGCGCGGCGCAGCATCTGCGGCACGTCGAAGCCGTACCGGGCACCGGGCTTGCCCAGCAGGTCCGCGCCCATGTACTTCAGCGGTGTCCCCTGGTGGGTGTGGATGTGGACGCTGCCCTCGCGCTTGACCAGGGAGCCGGGCCAGTTGACGTTGTTGACGAAGTACGTCGCCCGCGCGGTCACCCGCCGGTAGTCGAGCGAGTCCGGGGTGACGTGCTCGACACCCGGCGGCAGCAGCGCCACCTGGTCCGCTCGCACCACCCACACCCCCCGGATGTGCGGGGCGAGTTCACGGGCCGCGCGGTAGACGGCACCCGGGTCGCCGTGCACCCCGCGGTGCGAGAACGCCGAGTACACCGCCAGGCCGGGGTCCAGCGGCCGCAGTCCGTGCGCCGCGGACCAGCCGCGCTTGATCCGGGTGACCGCGGCCGAGCGCGCCCGCTGCCCGCGCCGGGCCAGCTCCCCGCCGGCGCGGGCCGCCTGCCGCCCGGCCCGGTAACGCGCGTAACCGCCCAGCAGGACGCGCAGTTCGGGCGGCACGGGGCCGCTGCGGTGCCGGCGGAAGAGCGCGGCCGTCCGCGCGAAGAACTCGCCCTTGTCGGAGGCGGGCAGCCGGTCCGGCTTGGCCAGGATGTCGAGACAGTGCTCGCCCATCTTGCGGTGCAGATACGGGCGCCAGCGCGCCAGCTCCGGGCGGGAGTCCACGAACGCGAAGACCCGCTCGTACTGGTCGTGGATGTCGAAGTGCTTGCGGCTGGTGGTGGACAGGATGTTGCCCTGGCGCCGCTGCCGGTAGTTCAGACAGATCCGGTCGAGCGTCGCGATCCGCTCGGCGCTGAGCATGACCGGGAAGGTCCAGGGCGTGTCCTCGTAGTAGCCGGGCGGGAAGGTGAAGCCCTCCCGCTCGACGAAGTCGCGGCGGTAGACCTTGTTCCACACCACCATCAGCAGTTCGAGGATCTCCGGGTGCTCGGCGGCCCGGAAGGTGCCGTCGCCCGCCTCGGACAGCAGATGGGCGAGGACGTTGCGGCGGGTCCCGCCCCACCAGTAGGTGCGCGCGTAGTCGAACACGAGCACATCGGGGCTTTCGGGGCCGTCGGTGCCGGCGATCTCGTCGAGGCGGTCGGCGATGGCGCGCAGGGCGCCCGGCGTGAGCGTGTCGTCGCTGTCCAGGAAGAAGAGGAACTCCCCGCCGGCGTAAGGGATTCCGGCGTTGCGGGCCCGGCCGAGGCCCACATTGCGCGGCAGGTGCAGCACCCGCACACGCGGGTCGCGGGCCGCGTACTCGTCGAGGATCGCGCCGCAGCCGTCCGGCGAGCAGTCGTCGACGGCGATGACCTCGAGATCCGTGTACGACTGCTCCAGGACCGAGTCGAGGCACTCGCGCAGAAACCCCTGCACCTTGAAGACGGGGACGATGATGCTGAAGCGGGGCACGTCAGCTCCTTACGAGGGTGGACGCGGCGGGAGCCGGAAGGCGTTCGGCGAGCGGGATCACCGGGGGGATCGCCTCGGGCGGCTGGCCCAGCAGCACTCTGCGGACGACCCGTTCGGCGGCCTGCCCGTCGTCGAACGCGCAGAACCGCTCCCGGAAGCCGGCCCGCAGGGCCCGCGAGGAGCCGTCCGCGTAGGAGCCGTCGCGGAACACCCGCGCGAGTTCCTCGGGGGTACGGGCCACCGGCCCCGGCGGCGCCTCGAGCAGGTCGAAATAGACGCCCCGCGTCTCCCGGTACACCTCCCAGTCGTCCGCGTACACGACGATCGGACGGTCGAGGTTGGCGTAGTCGAACATGATCGACGAGTAGTCCGTGATCAGCGCGTCGGCGGCCAGACAGACGTCCTCCGAGGAGCGGTGCCGGGTCACGTCGATGATCCGGCCGCTGCCCGCGCGACCGCCGTCGTCGTAGAAGTAGTGGGCGCGCAGCAGCACGACGAAGGAGTCGCCGATCTCCTCGCAGAACGCCTCCAGGTCCAGCCGGGACTCGAATCCCGTGCTGTAGTCCCGGTGCGTCGGCGCGTACAGGAGGGCGGTCCTGCCCTCGGGCACGCCCAGCTCCGCGCGTACCCGGGCCACGTCCTCGGCGGTCGCCGTGCAGTAGACGTCGTTGCGCGGATAGCCGTACTCCAGGGCCTCGTACGTGCCCGGGAACGCCCGCTCCCACATCTCCGTGGAGTGCCGGTTGGAGGAGAGGTTGTAGTCCCAGCGGTCCACCCGGGTCAGCAGCTTGGCGAAGCTGCCGGTCGCCGCGGCCACCACCGGGTACGTCGACTGGTCGACGCCCATCTTCTTCAGCGGGGTGCCGTGCTGGGTCTGCAGATGCACACTGCCGGGGCGCTTGACGACGCCGTCCGCGAAATTGGCGTTGTTGATCAGGTACTTGGCGCGCGCCAGCACCTCCCAGGAGCGGGCGCTGCCGATCACCGCGTGGTCCACGCCCGCGGGCAGCCCGTCCACCGCGTCCGCCTCGACCAGGAACACCCCCCGGATGTGCGGGGCGAGTTCACGGGCCTTGGCGTGGATCGCGGCCGGATTGCAGGCGTAGCCGCGCCCCCAGTAGGCGCAGTACACCGCGAGGTTCTCGTCCAGCGGGCGGCGCAGTTGCGCGGCGTACCGCGTGCGGGTGCGCAGCAGCCGGGGGCGCGGCACCCTTGCCCAGATCCTCGGCAGCCGCTGATTGGCGCCGCGCAGCGCACGGAACGCGCTGTACGCCCCGGCCGCCAGCAGCCGGTGCTGCACCCCGATCCGGCCCGTCGGGGGGCGGAACCCGGCCGGGCGGTGAAGTCGGTAGAGCCTGCCCGCACGGCGGAAGAAGGCCCGGCGCCGGCTCAGGGGAAGCCGCCGGGGATGGGCCGCCGACTTCAGCACCGCCGTGAAGAGGTCGGTGAACAGCGCCCTCCTCCGCTCCTCGGACAGCCCTTGTCCGGCGGCCCGCCCGAGCACCAGGTCGACCTGGTCGAGCAGGTGGAACTGGTGCTCGCCCGGCTCGTTCAGCCGGCTGCCCTGCCGGCGCAGCAGATGGCGTACGAGGACCGAGCGCAGCACCGCCATCCGCTCGGCGGCGACGTTCACCAGACCGCCCCAGCCCAGGTCCGTGAAGTGGCCCTGGGGAAAGGAGAGATGGCGCTCACGCAGGAAGTCCCGTCGGTAGGCCGCGCTCCAGGCCGGCAGCAGCACACCGGTCAGCCGCGGTGCCCGGTCGGGCGCGAAGACCCCCTCGGGTGTCCTCGGGAGCGGGGGCGTGCTGGTCTCGACGTCCCACCAGTGGACCCGCTCGTGCGCGAAGTACAGGACGTCGGTCTCCTCGCGGAGCACGCCGTCCAGGGCCCCCAGCGCGCCCGGCACCAGGACGTCGTCACCGTCCAGGAAGAGCAGATACGTGCCGGCCGCCGCCCCGATCCCGGTGTTGCGCGCCGCGCTCAGCCCGTCCGACGGCGGCGAGTGCACCGGGACGACCCGGGGGTCGCGCGCGGCGTACCCGGCGACCACCTCGCCCGTCGGGGAGTCCGGCGTGTCGCAGACCGTGATCAGCTCGAAGTCGCCGAAGGACTGGCCGAGGACCGAGTCCAGTGCGAGGGCCAGCCGCCCGGCGACTCCATGGGTGGGGACGATGATGCTGAAGCGGGGCATTCTGCTCTTTCTCTCACAGGGAGCTGAGGTCTAGGGGTGTCATCGCCCCGGCCGACCGGCGGGACGCCAGGTGGCGGGCCGGGACGGTGTGGGCCGGGAGGGGCTGGAGGGCATGCCTGCTCCGGTTCAGAGGGTCTCGGTGACGGGGACGGGGGAACCCGGCGCGGGCACCGTGGCGAGAGACGGCACGGGGTGGTCCTGGGCGGCCGACGGGACCGGGCGGCGCTCGGCCAGCGGGACGGCCCGCGGCAGCCCGCCGCTCTCGCCCAGCACGACATGGCGCACCACCCGCTCGGCGGCGAAGCCGTCCTCGTACGGGCAGAAGCGCTCGCGGAACGTGGCCCGCAGCTGGGCCGAGCGTGAGCCGCGCCAGTGTCCGCCCGCGAAGATGTCGATCAGTTCGTCCTCGTTCCGCGCGACCTCGCCCGGCGGGAAGGCGCGCACGTCGAAGTAGGTGCCGCGGCAGGCCTCGTACGCCTCCCAGTCGTCGGCGTGGATCACGATCGGCCGGTCGAGGACCGCGTAGTCGAACATCAGGGACGAGTAGTCGGTGACCAGCGCGTCCGAGGCGAGACAGAGGGACTCGACGCTCGGGTGGTCGGAGACGTCGATGATCCGGCCGCCGGCGACGGCGGTGAGCGGACCCGCGTACGCGTGGTGGGCGCGGGTCAGCACGACGAAACGCGGGCCGAGCGAGCGCAGGACGCGCTCCAGGTCGAGGGTGAGGCGCTGGGTGCGCCGGTAGTCGCGGTACGTCGGCGCGTAGAGGACCGCGACCGTGTCCGCGGGGATGCCCAGGGACTCGCGCAGCCGCGCGACGTCCGCCGAAGTCGCCCGGTGGAACACGTCGTTGCGCGGCAGACCGTACTCCAGCGTGGTGAAGGCGGCGGGGAAGACGCGTTCCCAGACCAGGGTGGAGTGGCGGTTGCCGGACAGGCAGTAGTCCCACTTGTCGGCGCTGCGCAGCAGCTCGGCGAAGTCCGTGCCGCGGGCGGCGGCCGGGCGGTCCTGCAGATCCAGGCCCATGTGCTTGAGCGGGGTCCCGTGCTGGGTCTGGATCATGACCTGGCCGCGCCGCTTGACCAGCCTGCGGTCGAAGTTGACGTTGTTGACCAGGTACTTGGAGCGGGCCAGCGCCGTCCAGTACCCGGCCGTGCCCGGCCGCAGCCGGCGCGTCGACCGGGGGACCGTGTGGTGGTGTTCGGGGTGCGCGATCCACGCGGTGCGGATGTGCGGCGCGAGATCGCGGAACGCGGACTCCAGGGCGCCGGGGTTGCAGCCGTGACCGCGCCCCCAGTAGCTGGAGAAGACGGCGCGGTCGGCGCGCAGCGGGAGGCGGAGCTGTACGCGGTAGTGGAACTGGAGCGCCGCGCCGCGGGCCCTGCGGAGCAGTTCCTTGGTGCGGCGCAGCGTCTTCTTGTGAACGCGCGAGGCCAGTGACAGCAGCCGGTACGTGCGGTGGTTGCCGAGCCGGACCAGGCCGTGCCGCACACGGGTGCGGAGGCGGACCGGCGCTCCCGGCGCGCGGTGGCGGCGGTAGTGGGCGCGGGCCGCGCGCAGGAACTCGGCGCGGGTGCCGCGCGGTAGCCGGCCCCGCTTGGTGAACACCGTCGAGAGGTGGTCGACCATGCGGCGGAACAGGACCGGGCGCCAGTGCTCCAGTTCCGGGTGCGCGTCGAGGTGCGCGAAGACCCGGTCGTACTGGGCGAAGATGTCGAAGTGCTTGCGGCTGCTGGTGCCGAGGATGTTGCCCTGGCGGCGCTGGCGGTAGTGGACACAGACCCGGTCGAGGGTGGCGATCGTCCCGGCCGAGGTCAGCACCGGGTACGTCCACGGCGTGTCCTCGTAGTACCCGGGCGGGAAGGTGAAGCCCGCGCGCTCGACGAACTCCCGCCGGTACGCCTTGTTCCACACCACCATCAGGACCTTGAGCAGCCCCGGCCGGTCGTCGAGCCGGAAGGGCGCCGGGCCCTCCTCGGTGAGCTGCGCCGCGAACTGGTTGCGGACCGCCTCGCCCGACCAGTAGGTGCGCGCGTAGTCGTAGACCAGGACGTCCGGTTCGCCGGTCTCCTTCAGCCGGCCGGCGATGGCGTGCAGGGCGTCCGGCGCGAGGGTGTCGTCGCCGTCCAGGAAGACCAGGTAGTCGCCGGTGGCCTGTTCGAGTCCGGCGTTGCGGGCGTGTCCCAGGCCCACGTTCCGCGGCAGGTGTACGGGACGGACCCGGGCGTCACGGTCGGCGAACTCGTCGATGATCGCGCCGCAGGCGTCGGGCGAACAGTCGTCGACGGCGATCAGTTCGAGGTCGGGACAGGACTGCTCCAGCACGGATTCGAGGCATTCGTGCAGGTACGCCTGAACCTTGTACGCGGGGACGATGACACTGAACCTGGGCAACGGACATCCATGGGTCGGCGCGGGCATACTGCCCGGCAACGGCCGAAGGGGTGACTTGGTTACGCCAGATGTGGCATATGGGGGACCCCGGGTGAACGCTGAGGGGCGAACCGGTGTCCGGCCCGCCCCTCGATCCGCCTGCCGTACCGCTACTTGACCGCGCCCGCCATCACACCGGACACGAACTGCCGCTGGAACGCGAAGAAGACGGCCAGCGGGATCACCATCGAGATGAAGGCGCCCGGCGCCAGCACGTCGATGTTGTTGCCGAACTGGCGTACCTGGGTCTGCAGGGCGACCGTGATCGGCTGGCTGCCCGAGTCGGAGAACACCAGCGCGACCAGCATGTCGTTCCACACCCACAGGAACTGGAAGATGCCCAGCGAGGCGATCGCGGGACCGCCGAGGGGCATCACGACCCGTACGAACAGGCGCAGTTCACCCGCGCCGTCCAGCCGGGCCGCCTCCAGCAGCTCCCGCGGGATCTCCGCGAAGAAGTTCCGCAGCAGGAACACCGCGAAGGGCAGGCCGAAGCCCACGTGGAAGAGGATCACACCGAAGATGGTGCCGAAGATGCCGATCTTCCCGAAGAGTTCGGCGATCGGGATCAGCGCCACCTGCACGGGGACGACCAGCAGGCCGACCGTGCCGAGGAACCACCAGTCGCGGCCCGGGAACTCCATCCAGGCGAAGGCGTAGCCCGCGAGCGAGCCGATCACCACGACCAGAAGGGTCGCCGGAACGGTGATCAGCACCGTGTTCAGCAGCGAGTTGGTGATGTCGCTGTTCTCCAGGAGCTTCTGGTAGCTGTCCACGGTGAGCTGCGAGGGCTCGCTGAACACCTTCCACCAGCCGGACGCGCTCATGTCCGCCGGCCTGCGCAGCGAGGACAGCAGCAGCCCGATGGTCGGCACCAGCCAGAACAGGCCGACGAGCAGCAGGAAGACGCGTAGGATCCCGCCGCTGACGCCGTTCACGAGGCGGGAGCCGAGCGAGGTCCTGGCCTTCTCCCGGGCGGTGACGGGCGTGGTCTTGGTGACCGTGCCGGCGTGTGTGGTCATCGCCGTACCTCCCGCCGGAGCCGTCGGATGTTGAACAGCATCACCGGGATCACGAGCAGCAGCAGGAACACCGCGATGGCGCTCGCTATGCCCGGCTGGTCCTCGGAGAAGCCCTTGCGGTACAGCTCGAGGGCCAGCACGTTGGCGTCGTCCTGGGACGAGCCCGGCGCGATGATGAAGACCAGGTCGAAGACCTTCAGGACGTTGATCATCAGGGTGACGGCGACGACCGCGAGCACCGGCGCGAGCAGCGGCACCGTGACCCTCCTGAAGACCTGCCACTCGTTCGCGCCGTCGACCCGGGCGGCCTCCAGCAGCTCCCGCGGCAGGCCCGCGAGCCCCGCCGCGATCAGCACCATCGCGAAACCGGCCCACATCCAGATGTACGAGCCGATGATCGCCGGGGTGACCAGGGACGGGCCGAGCCAGTCGAGGCCGTTGTACGGCTCCTTGAAGTTGCTCGCGGGGAGCCGGAGCCGGGCCCCGTCGGCCTGGGCCGGGAGCGTGAACGTGCCGTTGTCGCGCACCTTCGTGGAGGCGACCACCTTGCCGTCCTTGACGGCCTCGACCTTCATGCCGGCGTAGCCCAGCTCGCTCGGGTCGACCTGCCCGAGCCTGCCGACGCCCTTGCCGCGGGTGAAGTCCTGCCAGGCCGTACCGGTGACCTTGCCCGGCTCGACGGCGGCCCGTACGGCCTTCTTCGCGCTGCCGGGCATCTGGTCCGGGGCGACGCCGACGAGCGGGAGGGCGACGGACTGCCCCGCCCTGACGGGCTGACCGGTGAGGAACCCGCCCTTCTCCGGCTGGAGCGGCGACTGCCGCCCCGGGTGGGCCTTCGGGAACGCGGACGACTCCGCGAACGTGTCGTGGACCCCGACCCAGACCGCGTTCGCCACGCCCTTGTCCGGGTCCTGGTCGTACACGAGCCGGAAGATGATCCCCGCGGCGAGCATCGAGATCGCCATCGGCATGAAGACGACCAGCTTGAACGCCGTGCCCCAGCGCACCCGTTCGGTGAGCACCGCGAAGACGAGACCGAGCGCGGTCGCGATCGTGGGCGCGAACACGACCCAGATGACGTTGTTCTTGAGCGCGGTGCGAATGCCGTCGTCCGTGAACAACGCCTTGTAGTTGTCGAATCCGGCGAAACCGTCACCGGACTGGTTGAGGAAGCTGCGGACCAGCGAGTACCCGATCGGGTAGACCACGAGCGCGCCGAGCAGCACGAGACAGGGCAGCAGGAACAGCACTGCCACGGCCCTGCGGGTACCGGTCACGCTCTTGCGCCGTGTTGCCGCGGGAGGGGTCGGGCCGACCCCTCCCGCCGTTGCCGACGTCATCGCCGGATCAGCCCTTGTACGCGGCGGCCGCGTCGGCCTCCAGTTTCGCCTGCGTCCCCGCCACGTTCTTGGGGTTCTTCAGGAAGTCCTGCAGGTCCTTCCACTCGCCCTTGCCGGGCGTACCGCCGAAGGCCTGCGGGGCCTGGTCGGACATGTCGAAGCGGAAGTCGTCGCCGGCGGCGATCAGTGCCTTCGCCATCGACTGCTGCACGGCGTTCGGATACGCGGAGTTCGCCACGCTCTTGTTGGGCGAGAGGTAGCCGCCGAGCTTCGCCTGGATGGTCGCCGCGTCCGGGGAGGCCAGGAAGGTGACCAGTGCCTGGGCCGCCTTGGAGTCCTTCAGGACGACGGCCGCGTCACCACCGCTGACCACGGGCGCCTTTTCCCCCACCGCGGGGAACGGGAACACCTTCGCGTCCGTGCCGATCTTCGCCTTCGTCTCCGCGATGTTGACGCCCACGAAGTCGCCCTCGAAGACCATGCCCGCCTTCGGCTGGTCGCCGCCGGTGAACGTCTGTGTCACCGAGGCCGGGAACTCCGTCTGCAGCGCGCCGTCCGGACCGCCCGCGAGGTAGTTCTTGTTGCCCCACAGCTGGGCGAGTGTGGTCAGCGCGTCCTTCACGGACGGGTCCGTCCACTTGATCTTGTGCTGGGCGAGCTGGTCGTACTTCTCCGGACCGGCCTGGGAGAGATAGATGTTCTCGAACCAGTCCGTGAGGGTCCAGCCGTCCGCGCCGCCCACCGAGACGGGGGTGACCCCGGAGTCGTAGACGGTCTGCGCGGTGGAGAGGAAGTCCTTCCAGGTGGCGGGCTCCTTGGCCCCCGCGTTCTCGAAGACCTTCGTGTTGTACCAGATCAGCGACTTGTTGGCGGCCTTGTAGTACACGCCGTACTGCTTGCCGTCGACCTTGCCGAGGTCCTGCCAGCCCTGCGAGTAGTTCTTGGCGAGCTGCGCCTGGGCGTCGGCGCCGACGGGCTTGGCCCACTTCTTCTCGACGGCCTGCTTGATGGCGCCGACCTGCGGGAGCATCGCGACGTCCGGTGGCGCGCCGCCCGCGATCTTCGAACCGAGGAAGTTGATGATCGGGTCCTGCGCGGGGACGAAGGTGACCTTCGCGCCGGTGCGCTTCTCGAACTCCGCGAGCACCTTCTTGAAGTTGGCCTGTTCGGGCCCCGTCCACACGGCGGCGACCTCCAGGCTCGCGCCGTCGAGCTTGGGCAGACTGACGCTCCCGCCACTGCCTGCCGTGTCGCCGCTGGCGGCGCCGCTCTTGCCGTCGTCGCTCTTCTTGTCGTCGCTGCCGCCGCATGCGGTGAGGGTGAGTGCGCCGGCGATGACGGCGACCGCGGCGGCCTGTGCGGCCCTGTGCGTCGAGTGCGTGTGCGACCTGTTTGTACGAAGCGATCTGCGCATTACTGCCCCGTTCTTCGTTCCTCGTCGAACGTCCGGCGCTGTCCCGTGCGGTCTGGTCTACGCCCGGGGCCTTAAGGGGGGCAAGAGCGCCTGCGGTGTCCAGGGGAAGATCGTGATTGGGTCGTGACGTGGCCTGCCGGCCTGGTTGGGGTGTGGGGGTGGTTCCAGGGGTGCGGGTGGGCGGGGCTGGTCGCGCAGTTCCCCGCGCCCCTTGGAGGCGTGGCTCAAGGCCGCCGTCCTTGTCCGGCCCGTCCGTTCCCGGGGGCCGCCGCCCCCCCCAGACCCCCGCTGTCGGCCTGAACGGCCTTGTCCTCAAACGCCGGACGGGCTGAAAGGCACGCCCGGTGTGGTGAGGTCGGCGTCCGGCTCGTTCCTGGTGGCTGCCGCCCCCAGACCCCCGCTGTCGGCCTGAACGGCCTCGTCCTCAAACGCCGGACGGGCTGGAGATGCGAGCCCGCGCTGAATGGTTCTGGATGGGCTGGAGGTGTGAGTCCGCGCTGAATGGTTCTGGATGGGCTGGAGGTGCCGGGCCGGGCTGAATGGTTCTGGACGGTTGGAGGTGTGAGGCCGCGCTGAATGGTTCCGGACCGGCTGGAGGTGCGGGGCCTCGTGGAAAGGGCTGACGCCCGGGGGCATGTCTTTCAGCCCGTCCGGCGTTTGAGGACGAGCCCTTCGGGCGATGCGGGGGTCCAGGGGGCGGCAGCCCCTTGGCGGGGGGCTGGGGGCGGAGCCCCCAGGTACGGGATGGGTCGGGTAGGGGCGGCGGGGGCGAGGGAAACGGGGTCAGAGGAGGGACGGAACCTCGGCGGCCGAAACCGACCTCGCCGCCCGCTCCAACGCACTGGCCAGCAAGGCCAGATCCGTCGGCCCGTTCCCCAACTCCCGTACCGGCCGCCGCGCCGGCGGATCCCCCATGCGCTGCCACTCGATGGGCACGACCGTGGGCCGCAGCGTGGCCGTCCGCGGAATGCGCCCGGTGACCCGCCCGGCCTGGAAGGGCGTGACCCGGCCGTCCGACGTGAACAACCGCCCACGCCCGGGCGCGGGTTCGTCGGCCCCGGGCGACACCGGGTCCAGGGCGACACGGAGCCCGGCGGAACGCCCCGGCTCACTGGCCGCCGCCCGCCCGTCGTCCGAGGCGGCCGCCACGAGATGGACACCGAGCCGGTCGCCCTCACGGGCCACCGCTTCCAGGGCACGTACGACCGAACCGGCGGCAGGCCGACCCGGCGACCCCAGCGCGGGCGAGAGCAGCGCGTCCAGGTCGTCGACCACGACGACGAGACGGGCGAGCGGCGGCCCCGGTTCGGCACGCGCGCGGCTTGCCGCCGGACGCAGCCGGAGCGTCGCACTGGGCGGCGTGTCCAGGTCGGCGGCCCCGGTGGACGCGCCGGACGGTCCCCCGGGGGAGGGCCGGGCCGCCCGCTGGCCGACGAACCGGCCCGACACCTCCCGGTGGGTGTGCCACTCCGCGAAGCCGAGCCGCCCGAGGAGCTCGGCCCGCCGCTTCAGCTCGGCGCTCAGCGACTGGGCGAACTCCCGCATCCGTACCGGGTCGTTGGCGGTGAGATGAGTGGTGACGTGAGGGAGGTCCGTACAGACCCGGAGCCCCTCGCCGCCCTGTCCCGCGCCATGGCCGCCGGTGCTGTCCCGGCCGTCCACCAGCACGATGCCGAGCCGGTCGGGCCGCTCCGCGGCGGCCAGGGACGCGGCGATCGAACGGAGCAGCTCCGTACGGCCGCTGCCCGGCGGGCCCTCGATCAGCAGATGGGGGCCCTCGGCGGGGAGGTCCACGGCCAGCGGCCCCCGCGGACCGGCGCCGAGGACCGCCCGGCCGCGCCCGCCGAGCGCCTCCGTGTCGTCCGCCGCGTCCGCCCAACGCGCCATCAGCGAGGCGGGGGTGGCGCGGGCCAGCCCCAGTTCGTCCAGCAGACGGGCGACCTGGGGGAGCGGAGCGGACACACGCGCGTGCCGGTCGCCGTGCGCGCCGTCCGTGCGCAGGGGCGCCAGGGCGCGGGCGAAGCGCTCGGCCCAGGCCCGCGACACCGCGTCCACGGTGGCGACCGTGCCGTGCCCCACGGGGCCGCCGGACGCGACCCGCGTCAGCCGCAGCGCCGTGGCCACGTCCCCGCTGAGCAGCGCGACGGCCCCGCACTCCCGGAACGCCGGTGACGCCGAACAGGCCGCCTCGTACGTCTTCGTCACCGGGGACGCGGGGGACGCCGCCGGCGTCTCGGCGAGACAGACCACGTGGATGCCCGCGCGGGGCCCCTCGTGCGCCAGCCGCAGCACGGCCTCCCGCACATCGGCTCCCCCAGGGTCACCGTCGACGACGACCAGCGTGTACGGCCCGTCGAAGTCCCGGTCCCCGTCCGTGCCGCCGTGTCCGGTCCCGCGCACGTCCGACGGGTCCTGGTCCCGCGCCCAGGACGGCCGCCGTTCGGCCGCCCGGGTGTCCAGGGGGATGCGGTCGGCCTCGTCGTACGGCCGGGGGCGGGCGCCGGGGCCGGTGGTGCCCGCGCCCCGTGAGTGCGTGTCGTGACCGCCGTCCGCGTCCGTGAGGTGGTCCTCCAGGCGGCGCAGGAGCTCGTCGGTGCGGGCCGTCGCCTGCTCGCGGTCGTAGGCGAGGAGCAGGCGGCAGTCCTGGCCGTGGGTGGGGCGCAGATGGGGGAGCCAGCCGAGCCAGGCCCACTCCGCGGTGCGCTCCTCGACCGTGCGGGAGCGGTCGGTGCTGAGCAGGACGATCTCCAGGGTGTCCGGCGAGTGCAGCGCCGCGAGCTGCGCCACCACCGAGCGGGCCAGCCCCGCGAGGCGCGCCCGCGGTCCCGCCAGGCCCAGCGCGCCGACCTCCCGCAGACCGGCCGTGACCGGCACGGCGGGCAGCAGCCCCGAACCGTGGGGCGTCGCCCGGTCGGACGTCCCCAGCCGCACCGTCAGCGCCTCCGGGTGGCCCGGGCCGCGCTCCCACAGCCGCGGTCCCGGTCCCAGCGCGGTGAGCAGCAGCGCCGCGGGGTCGGGCCAGCTCTCCGGCGCCTGAGCCGCGCCGCGGTCCGCCGTGGGCCCGGCGCTGTCGTGCTCCCCGTACGCGCCGTACTCCCCGAACTCGTACTCGTACGGATCCTGTCCGGTGTCCGCCGGCTCGCCCCGGCTTCCGGCCAGCCGGCGCGCCCAGGCCCCGAGGCCGCCCCGCTTGCGCACACCCGGCGGCAGCTCGGTGCCCCGCGGGGGAGTGCCCTTCCTGGTGCCTTGGCCGGGAGCGGCCGGGTCCCGGGTGACGTCCCCCGCGGGCGGGGTGCCGGGACCGGACGGCTCCGCCCGCCTGCTCTCGATCCCGGGCGCCCTGCCCTGTTCCGGCACGACGGGGGGCATGGAGGAGGGTGCGGCGGAGCCCGGTGCGGCGGAAGGGGCGGCGGGGGGTACGGCCCGGCCGTGCGTGCGCGTCCCGGGATCGTCCCCGGCGGCTTCCCACCGCGCCGATCCGTAGGCCTGACGGGTCTCACCGCGGGGCGGCCCGGAGGCGTCCGCGGTGCGGGCCTGCGGCACGGACGGGACGCGGGCGGCCGCCGGATCGGGGCGGGCACCCGCACCGGTCATGGTGGTCACCCGGACATGTCCCTCCCCGTCGGGCGCCGTACCCACGGAGTGCGGGCCGCCGGGGGGCGCCAGCCGCAGGGCGGACTCGCCCACGCGCAGCAGCGCGCCCGGCGGGAAGCCGACCGGGCGGGTGGTGACGCGGGTGCCGTCCAGCGTCGTACCGTTCGTCGACCCCAGGTCGGCGACCGTGACACGGCCCTCCGGAGAGACCGTGACCGCGCAGTGCAGACGGGAGACGTCGGGGTCGTCCAGCGGGACGTCCGCCTCCGCGGAGCGGCCGATGTCGATCCGCCCGCCGTGCAGGAGGTGGACGCCGCCCGCGTCGGGGCCCGCGACGACATGGAGCTGGGCCGCGTCCTCGTCCACGTCCGGACCGGGTTCCGTGGGGGCGCCCAGGGACAGCACCGCGCCGTCGGTCAGCGGCGGCTCACCCAGCGTGCAGCGCTGCCCGTCGAGCCGCTCGGCGCCCGCGTACAGCACGACCGGACCACCGCCGAGCTCCCGGCTCCGCTCGGACGGGGCGGCGCTCCCGTCCCCGCCGACCGCCGAGGCCAGACCCGACGCCACCGCCGCCAGCGCCGTCCCGGCGGGGGCGGTGACCAGCACATCGCAGGCCGCGGCACGCCCCCGCGGCTCCGAAGGCGGGCCCAGCGGGTCTACGACGGTCAGCCGGATCTGCATCGCCGTCAGGGGTCCCTTCCGCGCAGGCGCCCGCGACGAGGACGAGGCTGTGCTGCGGTCCCCCCACCGCAGATCCCCCCACCGCGCACGGACACGTCGGCCAGTACTGAGGGCATCCTCGCACCTGCCACTGACAACACGCCCGCCACCCGGGCAGAAGTGATCTTGATTGGTCGGCTCTGCCCGTAAAAGTGCCTGACCAGTGCCCGACCGGTGCCCGCTTGGGATCGCTCGCGGCATCCGTCACACCCCCGCCGAAGGGGCCGAACGGCAACCAACCGTCGCGAGTGAGCGTCTTTCCATCGAACATGTACGGGAACGCGTACGTAAGCGCTTATGCGGACCACAGGCGCTCACGGGAAGCACACAAGGACGACAACCCGGTGCCGGGCAGCTCGGCACTACAGTGGGCGGAACCGCCGCGGCAGAAGTGACAACGGCGGACGGACCAGGCAAGCAAGCAACAGGGAGCGCATGACGTGCGGCCGGTAGGGAGCAAGTACCTCCTTGAGGAGCCGCTGGGGCGCGGCGCCACAGGCACCGTCTGGCGAGCCCGCCAGCGGGAGACCGCGGGTGCCGAGGCGGCCGTCGCGGGCCAGCCCGGCGAGACCGTGGCGATCAAGGTCCTGAAGGAGGAGCTCGCCAACGACGCGGACGTCGTGATGCGCTTCCTGCGGGAGCGGTCCGTCCTGCTGCGGCTGACCCACCCGAACATCGTGCGGGTCCGCGACCTCGTCGTCGAAGGCGACCTGCTCGCGCTCGTCATGGATCTGGTCGAGGGGCCCGACCTGCACCGCTACCTGCGCGAGAACGGGCCGTTCTCGCCGGTCGCCGCCGCGCTCCTCACCGCCCAGGTCGCCGACGCGCTCGCCGCCAGCCACGCCGACGGCGTCGTGCACCGGGACCTGAAGCCCGCGAACGTCCTGCTCAAGCAGGACGGCGGCGGGATGCACCCGCTGCTCACCGACTTCGGCATCGCCCGGCTCGCCGACTCCCCGGGCCTGACCCGGACCCACGAGTTCGTCGGCACGCCCGCGTATGTCGCGCCCGAGTCCGCGGAGGGGCGTCCGCAGACGTCCGCCGTCGACATCTACGGGGCGGGCATCCTGCTGTACGAGCTGGTCACCGGACGCCCGCCGTTCTCAGGCGGCTCCGCCCTCGAAGTCCTGCACCAGCACCTGAGCGCCGAGCCGCGCCGGCCCTCCACCGTGCCCGATCCGCTGTGGACGGTCATAGAACGCTGCCTGCGCAAGAACCCGGACGAGCGGCCCAGCGCCGAGAACCTCGCGCGCGGTCTGCGCACCGTCGCCGAGGGCGTCGGCGTGCACGCCACCTCCGCGCAGATCGCCGCCGCGGACGGGGTGGGCGCGCTGCTCGCCCCCGACCCGGCACCGGCGCCGGTCCCGGGCACGCCGGGCGCGGCCGACCCCACCCAGGTGCTGCCGCACGGCACTCCGGGGGCGTACGACCCGAACGGCGCGACCAGTGTCCTTCCGCACACGGGCGCCGCCGACCCGACCGCCGTCATGCCGCCGGTGCCGCAGAACCAGCCCGGCGGCGGAGCCGGCCGGCCGGAGGACCCGCATCCCTGGCAGAGCCAGCTGCGGGCGGCCCGCGACCGCAACGAGCAGACGCAGGTCCAGCAGTACGTCGACCCGGACCAGGACCCGTTGCGCCGGCGTCCGCAGCGGCAGGTCGCACGACCGCAGCAGCGGCCCGAGCAGCAGGGCCATCAGCCGCCGCCCGGATACGGGTATCCGCAGCAGGGGCAGCCCCAGCGGTACGCAGGTCAGCAGCCTCAGCAGTACGGGCAGCAGCAGCACCAGCAGCAGTACGCGCAGCAACAGCAGCAACAGCAGTACGCGCAGCAGCAGCAACAACAGTCCCGGCGGGCGCAGCGTCAGCAGCCGCAGCCCCAGCGGTACGCCCCCGCGCCGCAGCAGCCCGAGGCGCCCGCGCCGAGGCAGTCGCGCGAGCCGAGGCAGCGCAGTGCCAACCGGATGAGGATCCCGGGGCTCGGCTGCCTCAAGGGCTGCCTCTTCATGATCGTCATCCTGTTCGTCGGCGGATGGCTGGTCTGGGAGTTCAGCCCCCTCCAGGACTGGATCGGCTCCACCAGGTCGTTCTGGGGCGAGGTGACCCACACGTACCACACCGTCAGCGACTGGGTCGGGAATCTCGGCTCGGGTTCGTCCGGCAACTGACGCGCACCCGGCCGATGACCGACGGGCCGCCGACCGGCGGCCGGTCCGCGGCCGACTCTGGGGACTTGTCGACATCTGGCGGGTGATTTCCGCCTCCGGAGTGAAGGTTGGCTCCTCGGACGCGTACTTTTAGCGGCAACACGCGTCGGTAGGAGCAGTCTTGGCACGGAAGATCGGGAGCCGCTACACCGCCCACCAGATCCTGGGGCGGGGCAGCGCCGGTACGGTGTGGCTGGGCGAGGGACCCGAGGGGCCCGTCGCCATCAAGCTGCTGCGCGAGGACCTCGCGTCCGACCAGGAGCTCGTGGGCCGCTTCGTGCAGGAGCGCACGGCCCTGCTCGGTCTCGACCATCCCCATGTGGTCGCGGTGCGTGATCTCGTGGTGGACGGCAACGACCTCGCGCTCGTCATGGACCTCGTACGGGGTACGGACCTGCGCACCCGGCTGGACCGGGAACGGCGGCTCGCGCCGGAGGCCGCGGTCGCGATCGTGGCCGACGTCGCGGACGGGCTGGCGGCGGCGCACGCGGCCGGGGTGGTCCACCGGGACGTCAAGCCCGAGAACGTACTGCTCGACATGCAGGGGCCGCTCGGACCGGGTGGCGCGCACCCCGCGCTGCTGACGGACTTCGGTGTGGCCAAACTCATCGACTCGCCCCGGCGGACCCGGGCCACGAAGATCATCGGCACGCCGGACTATCTCGCGCCCGAGATCATCGAGGGGCTGCCGCCGCGGGCCGCCGTCGACATCTACGCCCTGGCGACCGTCCTGTACGAGCTGCTCGCCGGGTTCACGCCCTTCGGGGGCGGACACCCGGGAGCGGTGCTGCGGCGGCACGTCACCGAGACGGTGGTGCCGCTGCCGGGGATCCCCGAGGAGCTGTGGCAGCTCCTCGTGCAGTGTCTGGCGAAGGCCCCGGCGTCACGGCTGCGGGCGTCCGAGCTGGGAGCGCGGCTGCGGGAGCAGCTGCCGTTGCTGGCGGGGATGCCGCCGCTCGACGTGGACGAGCCGGACGGTGAACCCGCGGAGGAGACGTCCGAGGAGGCCGCGGAGCCGGCCGAGCCGACGTCGCGGGTACGGCGAGGGGCCGTGCCGCTGGTGCCGGGTGCCGCGCCGGACTCGAACCGGGACACGCACACGTCGATGCGGGTGCCGGGGCCGGACGAGCTGGCCGGCGGGGCGCGCGGGACGGCACGTGCGCCGCGTGCCGCGGGGGCGCCCCGGCCCGGGTCGGCCCGGCATCGGGCCTCCGCGCGGCGGCGCCGGATCACGCTGGGGGCGGCGGGAGTGGTGCTCGTCGCCGCGGTGGGGGTGGGGACGTGGCTCGCCACCTCGGGGGACGACGCGGGGTCGCAGCCGTCCGACACGAAGAGCTCGGCGCCGGCCTCTCCCTGACGTGGGGCCCCCGTCTGGACCTGTGGACAGTCCCGTACCTGGGGGCTCCGCCCCCAGACCCCCGCCAAGGGGCTGCCGCCCCCTGGACCCCCGCTCGCCCGAAGGGCTCGTCCTCAAACGCCGGACGGGCTGAAAGACATGACCCCGGGCGTCAGCCCTTTCCACGAGGCCCCACACCTCCAGCCCATCCAGAACCATTCAGCGCGGGCTCGCATCTACAGCCCGTCCGGCGTTTGAGGACGAGGCCGTCCAGGCCGACAGGGGGGCCGGGGGCGGCGGCCCCTGGGGCGGGGGAGGCCCGGGGGCCGCCGTCCCCGGGGGTGAGAGCCCCGCTTGCCGCAGCCGTTACGCTGGAGGCGTGGCAGTCGTCGATGTATCCGAAGAGCTCAAGTCCCTCTCCTCGACCATGGAGTCGATCGAGGCCGTCCTGGACCTCGACAAGCTGAGGGCAGACGTCGCCGTGCTCGAGGAGCAGGCGGCCGCGCCGTCCCTGTGGGACGACCCGGACGAGGCGCAGAAGATCACCAGCAAGCTCAGCCACCTCCAGGCGGAGGTCAGGAAGGCCGAGGCGCTGCGCGGGCGTATCGACGATCTGAGCGTGCTCTTCGAGATGGCCGAGGAGGAGGACGACCCGGACACCCGCGCCGAGGCCGAGTCCGAGCTCACCGCCGTCAAGAAGGCGCTGGACGAGATGGAGGTGCGGACGCTGCTGTCGGGGGAGTACGACTCCCGCGAGGCCGTCGTCACCATCCGCGCCGAGGCCGGCGGCGTCGACGCCTCCGACTTCACCGAGAAGCTGCAGCGCATGTACCTGCGCTGGGCCGAGCGGCACGGGTACAAGACCGAGCTCTACGAGACCTCGTACGCGGAAGAGGCGGGCATCAAGTCCACCACCTTCGCCGTCCACGTGCCGTATGCCTACGGAACGCTCTCCGTGGAGCAGGGCACCCACCGGCTCGTGCGGATCTCGCCCTTCGACAACCAGGGGCGCCGGCAGACGTCGTTCGCCGGTGTCGAGATCCTGCCCGTCGTCGAGCAGACCGATCACATCGAGATCGACGAGTCCGAGCTCCGCGTGGACGTCTACCGTTCGTCGGGTCCCGGCGGCCAGGGCGTCAACACCACCGACTCCGCGGTGCGTCTGACCCACCTGCCGACCGGCATCGTCGTGTCGTGTCAGAACGAGCGGTCGCAGATCCAGAACAAGGCGAGCGCGATGAACGTCCTGCAGGCCAAGCTCCTGGAGCGGCGCCGCCAGGAGGAGCAGGCCAAGATGGACGCCCTCAAGGGCGACGGCGGCAACTCCTGGGGCAACCAGATGCGTTCGTACGTGCTGCACCCCTACCAGATGGTCAAGGACCTGCGGACGGACTTCGAAGTGGGTAACCCCGAGGCCGTTTTCAACGGCGAGATCGACGGGTTCCTCGAAGCCGGAATTCGCTGGCGCAAGCAGCAGGAGAAGTGACACCGGGCCCCAGGGGCTCTTTGTCGACAAGGCAACTGCCGCTCATTGAGCGGCAGTTGCCTTTTGTGTGGCGGTTGTCTGGGTTTTACGTCACAGTCACATGTCTTCATGGCGGTCAAATGGCGCCGATCTGGACATCGCGGCCGCAACGACCTTGACGTTGCTTTGAAAACTGGGAAGGGTGACGCGTGGCATGCGTATCTCTGGGGCGCATGTGAACCGGGGGGTCGAGCAAAGCCACCCTGTGACGCCGTGGCCCCGGGCGCTGCTCCATTGACGATCAGCTACTGGGGGTAGCAAGCAGATGACCAAGAAGACGCGGATACGCACAGCGCGGATAGCCGCCTGCGCGGTGATCGCCGCCGGTGCCTCGCTGACCGCCGCGGGTGCCGCTTCGGCTCTCGACATCAATGTCGGTGTCACGATCGACGGCCCGACCCCGACGACGAGCGCCACCGGAATTCCCACCAGCCCGGCGCCCAGCGGCTCGACCCCGACCAGCGAGCCGCCCACCACCCCGCCTCCCTCCGAGTCCGCTCCGGTCACCACCGAGCCGACCGACGGGCCCACGGACCCCACCGAGGAGCCGACCGAGCCCACCGACCCGACCGACGAGCCGACCGACAACCCCACCGACGGGGCCGGCACCGGCGGCAACGACAGCAACCCCGACGGCGGCTCCAAGCCCGTCGAGCAGGGCAAGGGCTCCTCCGGTCTGACCGACACCGGCTCGGACACCTCCGCCCAGGGCAAGAGTGGCGAGCTGGCCGAGACGGGTGCCGCCGAGACCACGTTCCTGCTGGTCGGCGCCGCCACGATGATCGCCGGCGGTATCGGCTTCCGCCTGCTGCCGCGCCTCATGGGTGGCCGCGGCGCCGCTGCCTGACGCAGACCGGTGTGATACGCGACACCTGCTGCGCGTGAGATGCGAAAAGGGCCCGGAGCGAGTGCTCCGGGCCCTTCCCGTACGCCCTGGGTAGCTGTTCGTACGCCCTGGGTGCCCTCTCGCGGGTCCTACACCGTCTGGTGGGCCAGCAGCGCCACCGCCGCGATGAGCACGGCCAGCAGCGCTATCAGTGCCATCGGGTTCAGTCCGGCGAAGGGGCTCTCCTGCTGCAGCCGCTCCCGGTTCGCGCGGCAGACAGGGCAGCGGCCCTCACTGACGGGCGCCGCGCAGTTCGCGCACACCAATCGGTCGTACGTCATGCGCTTGCCCTCCTTGCGCCGTCCTCCGCGTACATAACGCCGCGGGGAACGCAACCGTTCCCCCTCCACTGTGCCAGGTTCCGCGGAATTCGGCGCGGCCCGCCTTATCCTGCCCCGCCCGGACGCTTTCCAGCCCGTCAGATCCGTGACAAAACGTGCAAGCGTCGCGCAACCCCGGACGCCGACTGCGGACCCACACCCGGTTCGCGTATGGTCACGCACACCTACCCCCGGCGACCCGTGGTGCATCCGTGATCCGATTCGACAATGTCTCCAAGGTCTACCCCAAGCAGACCCACCCCGCTCTCAGGGACGTCTCCCTGGAGGTCGAGCGTGGTGAGTTCGTGTTCCTCGTGGGGTCCTCCGGCTCCGGAAAGTCGACCTTCCTGCGGCTGATCCTCCGCGAGGAGCGGTGCAGCCACGGTCAGGTGCACGTCCTGGGCAAGGACCTCGCGCGCATCTCCAACTGGAAGGTGCCGCAGATGCGGCGCCAGCTGGGGACCGTCTTCCAGGACTTCCGGCTGCTGCCGAACAAGACGGTCGCCGAGAACGTGGCCTTCGCCCAGGAGGTCATCGGCAAGTCCCGCGGCGAGATCCGCAAGTCCGTGCCCCAGGTGCTCGACCTCGTCGGGCTCGGCGGCAAGGAGGACCGCAGACCCGGTGAGCTGTCCGGTGGTGAGCAGCAGCGTGTGGCCATCGCGAGAGCCTTCGTGAACCGGCCCAAGCTCCTCATCGCGGACGAGCCGACCGGAAACCTCGACCCGCAGACCTCCGTCGGCATCATGAAGCTGCTCGACCGCATCAACCGGACGGGCACGACTGTGGTGATGGCGACGCACGACCAGAACATCGTGGACCAGATGCGCAAGCGCGTCATCGAGCTGGAGAAGGGTCGTCTCGTCCGCGACCAGGCGCGCGGCGTCTACGGCTACCAGCACTGACGACGGTCCACGGAAAGGCTTAGCAGACGCCATGCGCGCCCAGTTCGTTCTGTCGGAGATCGGTGTCGGTCTCCGTCGCAATCTGACGATGACCTTCGCGGTCGTCGTCTCGGTCGCCCTCTCCCTCGCCCTGTTCGGCGGTTCGCTCCTGATGAGCGACCAGGTGAGCACCATGAAGGGCTACTGGTACGACAAGGTCAACGTCTCCGTGTTCCTCTGCAACAAGAGCGACGCGGAGTCCGACCCCCACTGCGCCAAGGGGGCCGTGACCGCCGAGCAGAAGAAGCAGATCGAGAGCGACCTCGGCAAGATGACCGTCGTCCAGAAAGTGACGTACGAGTCCGCGGACGAGGCCTACAAGCACTACAAGGAGCAGTTCGGCGACTCCCCGCTGGCCAGCTCCCTGACGCCGGACCAGATGCAGGAGTCGTACCGCATCAAGCTGAAGGACCCGGAGAAGTACCAGGTCATCGCGACCGCCTTCGACGGGCGTGACGGCGTGCAGTCCGTGCAGGACCAGAAGGGCATCCTGGACAACCTCTTCGGGCTGCTCAACGGCATGAACTGGGCCGCGCGCGCGGTGATGGCGATGATGCTCGTCGTCGCCCTGATGCTGATCGTCAACACGGTGCGCGTCTCGGCGTTCAGCCGGCGCAGGGAGACCGGGATCATGCGCCTGGTCGGCGCCTCCGGTTTCTACATCCAGGCGCCGTTCATCATGGAGGCCGCGGTCGCCGGGCTCATCGGCGGCGGCGTCGCCTGCGGATTCCTGGTGATCGCGCGGTACTTCATCATCGATCACGGTCTGGCCCTGTCCGAGAAGCTGAACCTGATCAACTTCATCGGCTGGGACGCCGTGCTCACCAAGCTGCCGCTCATCCTCGCGACGAGTCTGCTGATGCCCGCACTTGCCGCGTTCTTCGCGTTGCGCAAGTACCTGAAGGTGTGACGCATGCCAAGGGGGCCGTACTGTCAACCGGCGGTACGGCCCCTCGCGTTGTCCTAGACTCACCGCCATGTCAGGTCGTGACCGGTTCTGTCAGCCCCGCCGCGTCGGCCGCGGGGCTGCCCTGACATTGGTTTTTGCGAGCGTGCTCGTCGCCGGCGCGGCGACCGGTTCGTTCGGCGACCCCGACCGGAAATCCCCGCTCCCGTCGCCGCGTTCGACGCCGGCCGCCCACCACAAGGACGTCGCGGCGGCGGCGGCCGAGGCGATGGCCGACGGCAAGTCCCCCATGGAGGCGGCCGAGCGCGCGGTCAGCCGCAGCGGCGACCGCTGGGGCGCGGTCTACTCCCAGGGCGACTACGAGGAGTTCGAGGAGGCCCTCGACGGCCAGTACACCGGCGTCGGGCTGTGGGCCCGGCGCGAGCGTGACGGCCGGATCGAGGTGACCCGGGTGCAGACCGCGTCGCCCGCGGCGGCCGCCGGGATCCGCGTGGGCGACCGGCTGCGCAGCGTCGACGGCGAGGACGTCGACGGCAGGCCCGTCACCGAGGTGGTCTCGTTACTGCGCGGGGACGCGGACGACGCGGCGGCCGGCACGGAGGTCCGCCTCCGTCTGGAGCGTGGCACGCGCGCGTGGAGCGAGACCCTGCGCCGGGCCAGGCTGTCCACGGACTCCGTGACCGTGCACAAGCTCCCCGGCGGCGTCACCGTGATCAAGGTCGCCGCCTTCACCAAGGGCGCGGGCGACGCCGTACGGGCCGCGGTCGAGCAGGCCCCCCAACGGGCCGGGATCGTCCTCGACCTGCGCGGCAACTCCGGCGGACTGGTCACCGAGGCCGTCACGACGGCCTCCGCCTTCCTCGACGGCGGCCTCGTCGCGACGTACGACGTCAACGGCGAACAGCGCGCCCTGCACGCCGCGCCCGGCGGCGACACCACCAGACCCCTGGTCGCGCTCGTCGACGGTGGCACGATGAGCGCCGCCGAACTGCTCACCGGCGCGCTCCAGGACCGTGGCCGCGCGGTCGTGGTGGGCACCAGGACCTTCGGCAAGGGCTCGGTCCAGATGCCGAGCGCCCTCCCCGGCGGTTCCGTCGCCGAGCTGACCGTCGGGCACTACCGCACCCCCTCCGGCCATGGGGTCGACGGGCGGGGCATCACCCCCGACCTGGAAGCCGACGCGGGTGCCCTGGAGCGCGCCGAGACCGTGCTCAGCGGCCTCGGCGACCCTTCGTAGTCATCGGTCCGGCCCGCCGTGGCCACTGGCCCGTCGTGATCACCGGCCCCCTCGTGGCCACCGGTTCGGGGCTCCCGTAATCGGCTTTCCCCCGGGCCCCCCTGTAGTGCGAAAATGGTCAGCACTATGAGCAAGGGAATGTACGTACCGAAGGAGTCCCAGCCCAAGCAGGGCGGAGGGGCCGCGAAGGCCAAGGACGGCAAGCGCAAGATCGTCGCGCAGAACAAGAAGGCACGGCACGACTACGCGATCATCGACACCTATGAGGCCGGCCTCGTGCTCACCGGCACCGAGGTGAAGTCGCTGCGCCAGGGACGCGCCTCGCTGACCGACGGCTTCGTCCAGATCGACGGGAACGAGGCGTGGCTGCACAACGCCCACATTCCCGAGTACAGCCAGGGCACGTGGACCAACCACACGGTGCGCCGCAAGCGCAAGCTGCTCCTGCACCGCGAGGAGATCGACAAGCTGGCGTCGAAGTCGGAGGAGACGGGTCACACGATCGTGCCCCTCGCCCTGTACTTCAAGGACGGCCGGGCCAAGGCCGAGATCGCGCTCGCCCGCGGTAAGAAGGAGTACGACAAGCGGCAGACCCTGCGCGAGAAGCAGGACCGCCGGGAGTCGGACCGCGCGATCGCGGCGGCGAAGCGGAAGCAGCGGGGCGAGTAGCCGCGGGCGCCACCGCGAGGCGGTGGCCACGGGGAATACGGTGGCACCGACGTGCGTTGTTCACGTACGATGGGATCTGCATCCCACAGCGGGTGCGCGACCCTCTTCGGAGGGGCTTGAAAAAACAACATGGGGATGATCGGTTTCGACAGCGGCTGTCGAAGCAGGGGAAGCGTGTCGAGGAAGCGACAATGATCTCGTTAACCATATGTCGCAACCAATAATCGCCAATTCCAAGAGCGATTCCCAGTCCTTCGCCCTCGCTGCCTAATAAGCAGTGAGTGAAGGACCCTTAATGGGTGTCAGCCCGGGGGTGTTCCCGACCCGGACCCTGGCATAATCTAGGGAACTAAACCATCGAGCCCGGTCACGGGGTTCGATGGGAAATCAAACAGTGACTGGGCCCGTCGGCGACTTGTTCGCGTGATCACCGGGGCCGAGAAAATCGCAGCGAACTGCACACGGAGAAGCCCTGATTCTGCACCGGTGGACGCGGGTTCGATTCCCGCCATCTCCACGATCAGGAGGTCCCCCTCGGACCTCCACATCCCATGTGGGCCAAGGCCTCGTCGCTCTCCAGCGGCGGGGCCTTCGTCATGCCCGGCGCCCGGTGTCCGGCGCCCGGGCGACACCGTCGCCACGGGGGAAAGACCGCCGTGCCGCGATATCGCCTGCCTGGGACGAACCGCACTGCGGGACGAATTACCCGACCACGTGGATTCCGTGAACCGTCCACCGGAATGACCGCCGCCCCTTTCCCGGCGGACCGGCGGGAAAGGTCCTGTGAGGGCACACCGTGCTCTTCCGCCGTGTGAGTAGGCTCAGTTCGCGGCCCCCCGTGAAGAAGACACCGCCCTGGAACACCGGGGTCGGCACCCAGGTGTCCGGAAGGCCGCCCCCGAAGCCGTCTTCAACAGCGCGGCCCAGCACGCGGCTTCAGCGGGGTCGACCGCGAACACACGATCGGAGCAAGCCCGCCATGACCCTCGAAGGAGCGCGTGACCTGCTCGTGCGGGCCCGGGGCGAGTCGTCTCCGCTGTACGAGCCGGAGGACGCCGGGACGTACGAGGATCTCGGCACCTTCACCCGCAACGTCTCGCTGGACGACGACCGGCTGGCCCTTCCGGCGGAGCTGGCGGACGCGCTGCGCTCGTGGTCGCTGTCCCGCCCACCGGAGGGTTTCCCCTCTCGTCCGGAGCTGCGCAAGCACGTCAAGCAGGGGCTGGTGGCCACCCGGCGACTGGCCCGGCAGCTCGGGCCGTTGTGGCCGGTGCGCTACTGGGACGAGCGCCACCGGACGGCGAAGTGGGTGTGCTGGACATGCGACCGCCTGCACTGGGAACGCGAGAGGCACGGCACACCCGTGTACCCGGTCGACCTCACCGTCGAGGGCGAGTTCAAGTTCGCTCCACTGCGCGCGGACGGATTCGGGGACTTCTTCCCCGATGATCCCGCCGCCGGGCTGGACTTGTCCGAGCAGCTCGTCGTCGACCTGTACGCGTGGGCGAAGAGCATCGACCTCACGCTGAACCTCGACCTGCGGGACCGTGAGGAGGGCAAGTACGCCGACGAGTGGCAGCGGCGGTTCCGCGAAGGGACGGAGCTGGCGCGACGAGTCGCCCACGAGGCCGGCCCTGCCCGGAAGGTGACGTACAAGGGCCTGGCCCACGGTGGTCCGGCCGCGATGACGTCCGTCACCTGGCAGGGCGACCGGCAGTTGTAGACCGGGGGCCCGCACTCACCCGGGGGCGGGCGCTACCCCGCGCCCCCCACACCGGCACCAGTCTGTGGTCCGGTGGAGTCCCACCGGCCCGGCGACCGACGCGTAAAGGACCCACCTGTCCACGTCCCTGCTCCGTCTCCTCCCGGTCCGGCCGCCCGGCGGGAGCGGGTTCGAGGTCAGGGGAGGGTGAGGATACGGGGACCGTCCTCGGTGATGGCGATGGTGTGTTCGATGTGGGCGGCTTGGCTGCCGTCGACCGTGCGCAGGGTCCATCCGTCGCGGTCGGTGAAGTACTCGTTGCTTCCTCCGGCCATGAGCATGGGTTCGATGGCGAGGGTGAGGCCGTGGCGCAGGGGGAAGCCGCGGCCGGGTCGCCCGTGGTTGGGGACATGGGGGTCTTCGTGCATCTGACGGCCGATGCCGTGGCCGCCGAAGTCGGATGGCATGCCGCAGGCGGCCTTGCGGGCGACCGTGCTGACGGCATGGGAGATGTCCCCGATGCGATGGCCGACGGTGGCGGCGGCGATGGCGGCGTCCAGGGCCTGCTGGGTGGCCGCGATGAGTTCGAGGTCGGCGGGGCGAGGGGTGCCGACGGTGAAGCTGATCGCGGCGTCGCCGGTCCAGCCGTCGAGTTCGGCTCCGCAGTCGATGCTGACCAGGTCCCCGTCGCGCAGGCGGCGGTCGTCGGGGATGCCGTGCGCGACGGCGTCGTTGACGGACGCGCAGATCACGGCGGGGAAGGGGACGGGGGCGAAGGAGGGCTGGTAGCCCAGGAACGGAGAGCGTGCTCCGGCCTCGGTGAGCACGGTGCGGGCGGCTTCGTCGAGCTCGCGCAGACGAACTCCCACGGCCGCCGCCGCGCGGGCGGCCGCGAGTGCGTGGGCCACGACGCGTCCGGCTTCGCGCATCGCCTCCAGTGCCGTGTCGGTCTTGATCTCCACCATGTGCCGTGACTCCCTGCCCTGCGATGCTGTCCAATACTTATACCGGTATTAGTATCACGGGTATGGTGAGAGTTCCCTTGAGCCCGCAAGAGCGGCAACGTGGAGAGCGGTTCGGGGCGCTGCTCCGCGAGGCCCGCGGTGAGCGCAGCATGGTCGACGTGGCGGCAGCGGCCGGGGTGTCCGCCGAGACCCTTCGCAAGATCGAGACGGGCCGGGCCCCGACCCCGGCCTTCTTCACCGTGGCGGCCCTGGCCCACGCCCTGCACCTGTCACTCGATGAACTGGCCGCCGCCTGCGCGGAGGACGCGGAAGGCGGCGAGCAGGCCCTGTCGGCGTGAGCGTCGGGTGCGCGCCGTCCGACGGGGAACCGGATGGTCCCGACGGGGCTCGATGCGGACGCCCCCCGAGGGGCTTCGAGCGCCGGGCGCTCGGCGTCGAGGGGTCGGCCCGGTCGATCAGGAAGGTGGAGGGACGACCGTGACGGGACGGCAGGAGCCGTACTACGTGGACTACGACGCGGACTTCGGGCTCAGTGGGCTGACCGAGGCGTTCACCCTCTCACCCGCCCCGAAGGACACCGGCGCGGCACTCGGCCTCGTCACGGCGAAGCTCGACGCGTACGACCTCGAATGCGCCGTGGACGGCGTCGGCCATCTCAGTGCGGACGAGCGGAGCATCCTCGGCTTTGACATCAGCCACGACGAGTGGGGGTACGCCGACGATCTGCGCGAGGACGTGCGCGGGCTCGTCGAGTCGCCGCTGACGGACGAGGCGATCCGGACCGTGTGGCGAGCCGCCGCCGGGGGCGCGTGGGATCCCGCGGCGCACGGCATGAGCGCCCGCGACTGGCTGCGGCGCGTCGACGGGATCTGCGTCGCGCGCCCTCACCGGAGAATCCCCGGGCGGCGGCCGGCACCTTCCGCGTTGTGGGATCACCGGCCGCCGGCGGCCGACGAGGTGCGTGACGACGTCGTCGCGGAGATACGGTTCTGCCGCGAGCGGTCGGCGGGTTCCTTCCCTTCCCCCGACACTCCGGGCGCGTTGGAAGAGGTGGCCGCCCGGGTTCCCGAACTCGGCTTCCGGCTCTTCCTGCGGGCTCTGAAGACCCACTCCGTACGGATCGACAAGGAGTGGTACGACCGGTTGCAGGCGCTCGCCGAAAGGTTCGGTCACAGCTCCGCGCTGGTCGACTCCGGTCTCGACATCGTGTGGCCGCCCCTCGACCCCGCCCGTCGCGACACCACCTGGGACTTCGGGCTGTCCGGCCTCGCCGGCAAGGCCCACTGGGACTGGCGTGCGAGCCGGGAGGAGATCCGCAGCGCGGCCGACGGCGACGACGTCGGACAGACCCCGGGCTCCGCGGCGGCCGTCCTCCTGGAGGACACGCTCCGGCTGCTGGGGTCCGCACTGCCCGACGCCGCGCTGTCCGCGCTGTGGGGCGGAGCCTCGGGTGTGCCGGGGCCCGTCGAAGGCCGGGACTGGCTACGGCTGATCGCGGACGTGTGCCGGGAGCGGCTGCGGGAGGTCGCCCCCGCGTACAGGCCCGTCGTGGCGCCCGCCCGGACCGAGCTCGCCGACGTGGTGCTGCGGGAAGTCCGGGAGGTGGCGTCCACGGTGATGGTCAGGGTCATCAGTCCCCACTGGCGTCCCGTTCTCGCCGTGGACGTCACGGACGCGCTGGAGCACGTGGTCACCCGGATCGATCCCGATCTCGGGTTCCGGCTGTTCCTCCGCGTCCTGATCGAGCTGTCCGTGCCGCTCACCCAGGAGCAGTACGACCGGTACGGCGCGATCGGCGAGCGCATCGGGTACGGCGCGTACCACGTCTCCGACGTGGATCACCTCACCGAGGCTCGCTGACCCGTCTCGGTGCCGGATGAAGGGGAGCGGCGAGGGTCGTGCGCGCGGTCGTACGCGGACTCCGTCCCCCGCCTCTCCTCGGGGGCACGGTCCCTCAAGAGGTCGGCGCGCGCGGCGCGGTGCTCGCGCGTTCCGTCAGCCGGGGCGCGAGGAGCGTGGCCTCGGGGACGTCGGCGCCGCCCAGCTTCCTCATCAGCAGTTCCACCGCCCGTGCGCCCACCTCGGTGGACGGGAGGGTGACGGAGGTGACGGGGACGCGGACGTTCTCGGCGAGCTCGTCCGGGCAGATCGCGGTGACCGAGAGGTCGGCGGGGACACGCAGACCGAGCTGCTCGAAGGCGTCGATCAGCGGTTCCAGGACCGGTTCGTTGTGGACGACGACGCCGGTGAGCGCCGGCTGTTCGCGCAGGAGCCGTTCGGCGACCCGGCGGGCGGTGGCGGGCGAGGCGTCGCAGGGGTGGACGGAGGACGCGAGTCCGCACCGGTCGGCGGCGGCGGTGAAGCCCTCCACCACGCGCTGGGCGAACGCCGTCCCCCGCACGTACACCTCGGGGGGCGACCCGACCAGCGCCACGACCCGGTGCCCGAGTCCCGCCAGCAGCTCGACGCACAGCTCACCCGCTGCCTTGAAGTCCAGATCGATGCAGGTGAGCCCGGCGGGCCGGGAAGGGAACCCGATGAGGACGGAGGGCCGGTCCAGGGCGCGCAGCAACGACAGCCTGGGGTCGTGCAGTTGGACGTCCATCACGATCAGGGCGTCCACCAGCGCGGTGTCCGCGACCCGCCGCAGCCCCTCCTCGCCCTCCTCCTGCGTCAGCAGCAGGACGTCGTGGTCGTGCCGCCGTGCCGCCGTCACCACCGACACCGCGAACTGCATCACCACCGGCACGTGGATGCCCGCCCTCAGCGGCACCACCAGCGCCAGGACGTTGGACCTGCTGCTGGCGAGGGCGCGCGCCCCGGCGTGCGGACGGTAGCCCAGCCGGCGGATGCTGGCCTCGACGCGTTGCCGGGTCTCCTCGGAGATGGGGCGCTTGCCGCTCAGCGCGTAGGAGACGGTGCTGGGGGAGACCCCGGCGTGCCGCGCAACATCGTTGATCTTCACCATCACTCGGACACCGGACCCCGCTCCGGCTCCGGTTCGGAGCCCGGCACCAGGGACAGGAAGCCCGTCCCCGCCTCCGCCCGCACCTCCCGCCCGTCCGCCGCCAGCCCCCACGGTGCCGCCGGATCGCTCGACGAGGCCCGCAGCGTGTCGCCCTCACGGACGACGGTGAAGGTCACCCCGCCCACCGGCACCGTCACCCGGGCGCCGCGCTCCAGGCGATACGCGCGCAGGGTGACCCCGTCGGCGTGGGCGTAGTCGGGCCGGTCGTCCACCGCGCCCACCGGGATCACCGCGCCCGGCCGCACCAGCAGCGGCACGCTCAGGAAGCCGTGGCGTTCGCGTACCCAGCGCGGACCGGTCACCGTCCGCCCGGTGAGGAGATGCGTCCAGGTGCCGTCCGGCACGTAGTAGGAGACGTCTCCCTCGTCGTTGAAGACGGGCGCGACCAGCAGGTCGGGGCCCAGCATGTACTGCCGCTCCAGCTGCGCACAGGCCGGGTCGTCCGGGAACTCCAGCACCATCGCCCGCATCATCGGCACCCCCTCGGCGTGCGCGGCGCGGGCGGCCTCGTACAGGTAGGGCATGAGGCCGAGCTTCAGCCGGGTGAACAGCCGCAGCACGTCCACGGCCTCCTCGTCGAACAGCCACGGCACCCGGTAGGAGGACGAGCCGTGCAGCCGGCTGTGGGAGGAGAGGAGTCCGAAGGCGATCCACCGTTTGAAGAGGGCCGGCGGCGGCGTTCCCTCGAAGCCGCCGATGTCGTGGCTCCAGAAGCCGAAGCCCGACAGGCCGAGGCTCAGCCCGCCGCGCAGTGACTCGGCCATCGACGCGTACGTCGCCTCGCAGTCGCCGCCCCAGTGCACCGGGAACTGCTGGCTGCCGGCCGTCGCCGAGCGGGCGAAGACGACGGCCTCCGCCTCGCCCCGGTGCCCCCGCAGCACCTCGAAGACGGTGCGGTTGTAGAGGTAGGTGTAGTAGTTGTGCATGCGTTCGGGGTCGGCGCCGTCGGCGTACGCCACGTCGACCGGGACCCGCTCGCCGAAGTCGGTCTTGAAGCAGTCGACGCCCTGGTCGAGCAGTGCCTCCAGTTTGGCGGCGTACCAGTCGCGGGCGGCGGGGCTGGTGAAGTCGACCAGCGCCATGCCCGGCTGCCACAGGTCCCACTGCCACACACTGCCGTCGGGCCTCCTGAGCAGATGGCCCAGGGCCTTGCCCTCCGCGAAGAGCGGGGAGCGCTGCGCGATGTACGGGTTGATCCAGACGCAGATGCGCAGGCCCTTGTCCTTCAGCCGGGTCAGCATGGCCGCCGGGTCGGGGAACACGCGCGGGTCCCACTCGAAGTCGCACCAGTTGAACTCGCGCATCCAGAAGCAGTCGAAGTGGAAGACGGAGAGCGGGATTTCGCGCTCCCGCATGCCGTCGATGAAGGAGGTGACGGTGGCCTCGTCGTAGGAGGTGGTGAAGGACGTCGACAGCCACAGGCCGAAGGACCAGGCGGGCGGGAGGGCCGGGCGGCCGGTGAGCCGCGTGTACTTGCTCAGGATCTCCTTCGGACTCGGTCCGTGGATCACGTAGTACGTCAACTGCTGTGTCTCGGCGCTGAACTGGACCCGCGACACCGCCTCCGAGCCGACCTCGAAGGAGACCCGGCCCGGGTGGTCGACGAAGACTCCGTAGCCCGCGTCCGTCAGATAGAACGGCACGTTCTTGTAGGCCTGTTCGGTGGCGGTGCCGCCGTCGGCGTTCCACATGTCCACGACCTGGCCGTTCTTGACGAGCGGGCCGAAGCGCTCGCCCAGGCCGTAGACCTGGGTGCCGACCCCGAGGTTCAGCTGCTCGCGCAGATAGTGGGCGCCGGCCGCGTCCCGCATGATGCCCATGCCCTTGGGGCCGCTGGTGGTGAGGACGCGGCCGTGGGCGAGGAAGTCGATGTGCCAGGGGGCGGTGCGGGCGACCCGGACGGACAGGGCGCCCGCGGTGAGCGTCGCGTGCTCGTCGTCGTGTTCCACGAGGGGGGAGAACTCGCTCCGGTGGACTTCGAAGCGGGGACCGCGCGGTTCCTCGCCCTGGAAGTGCGTGAACGTCACGCCGATGACGTCCGGCATCGGCGCGTGCGCGCTGATCGTCACGACCGGTCCCTTCAGCAGGTCGCCGCGGTGGCGGATGGGCTGGGTCGGCGCGTGGATCTCCAGGGTTCTGTCGGACGCGCTCACGTCGAGGACCTCGACCGGGTGGGCCGCGGTGACGCCTTCGCGCAGCAGCCAGTAGCCGTCGGTGAACTTCACGCCCACACCCCTTACTTGACCGCGCCCACGGCGATGCCGCGGGTCAGCGTCCGCTGGAAGACGAGGAAGAAGACGATCGCGGGGAGCACACCGAGGAGGGCCGCCGCGTTGGTCATGGTCGCGTCCATCAGGCGCTGGCCCTGGAGGACGCCGAGCGCCACCGACACCGTCTGGTTGTCGTTGGAGATCAGCATGACCAGCGGCAGCAGGAACTCGTTCCAGGTCCAGATGAAGAAGAAGACCAGGAGGACGCCGAGGGTGGGGCGGCTGACGGGGACCACGATCCGCCACAGCACCTGCCACTTGTCCGCCCCGTCGATCCGGGCGGCCTCGATGATCTCGCGCGGGAACTGCCCGAGGACGGAGGACAGGAGATACGTGCCGAAAGCCGCCTGGACGACGGTGAACACGATGATCACGCTGAGCCGGGTGTCGTAGAGGCCCGCCTGCTTGCTCAGGTAGTAGACCGGGTAGACCAGCGCCTCCTGCGGCAGCATGTTCGCCAGCACGAAGAAGGCGAGGACCCAGGTGCGGCCCCTGATCCGGCCGATGCCGATCGCGTACGCGTTCAGGACGGACAGCGCGGCGGCACCGATCGCCACCGAACCGGAGATCAGGACCGAGTTGACCAGCTTCTGGCCGTAGTCGACGCGCTGCCAGAAGTCCTCGAGTCCGTCGAGGTAGAGGCCGTGGGGCAGGCCGAGGGGCCCGTTCGACGCGTACTCGGCGGGGGACTTGACCGCGTTGACCGCGACGATGGCGAACGGCAGCACCATGAACAGGGCCGCGATGATCAGGGCCACGAGGACGGGATAACGGCGTACGGCGGTCATGCGCGGAGTCCTTCCTCGGCGTCCTCGGCACGGGTCTGGAGCTTCAGGCCGATCAGGGCGAGGACGAGGATGATCACGGTCAGCACGGTGGAGATCGCGGCGCCGTAGCCGACCTGGGTCTTCTCGAAGAAGGTGGTGAAGGAGAAGTAGGACGGCACGTCGGTCGCGCCGCCGGGACCGCCCTTCGTGAGGACGTACACCGCGCCGAACACCTTGAGCGCGGCGATCGTGCACCAGAGGAGGACGACGTAGATCTCCGGGCGGATCTGCGGCAGCGTGATGTGCCCGAAACGGCGCCACCAGCCCGCGCCGTCCAGTTCCGCCGCCTCGTACAGCTGCGGGTCGACGCGTTGCAGACCCGCCATGAAGACGACCAGCGGGAAGCCGATCTGGACCCACACCATCACGCCCATGACGCTGTAGAGGGCGAGGTCGGGGTCGCCGAGCCAGTCCCGCTGGAGCGAGCCGAGGCCCACCGCCTTCAGCAGTGCGTTCAGGGAGCCGTCGTCGGGGGCGAGGATCCAGCTCCAGACGATGCCGGCGACGGCGATGGGCAGGACCTGGGGGAGGTAGAAGCAGGCACGCAGGACGGCGGCGATCCTGGTGCCGAAGTGCTTGCCGACGAAGTCGAAGAGTGCGGCGGCCAGCACGAGCCCGAGAGCCGTCGGTACGGCGGCCATCGCGACGACCATGAAGAGGCTGTGCCGGAAGGACGCCCAGAACTCGGAGTCGTCCATCAGCTCGCGGTAGTTGGCGAGCCCCGACCACTTCGGGGAGCCGACGCCCTGCCAGTCGGTGAAGCTCACACCGGTGTTCATCAGGAACGGGACGACGATCACCGCGAGGAAGGCGAGGGCGCCGGGGAGCAGGAAGAGGGCGTAGGAGGAGCGGGGGCGGCGCGGGCGGTCCGTACGGCCGTGGTGCCGCCGGACCACCTGGCCGCCCCGTTCGACGGTGGCCGTCATGTCTTCGGCGCGCCCTTGTCGTACGCCGTCTGCAGCGCGCTCAGGTAGGCGTCCGGTTTCTCGCTCCCGGTGATCAGCTTCTGGGTCTCGGAGACGAGGACGTCGTAGAAGCCGGCGACCGGCCAGTCCGGGTAGAAGGCCAGACCGTCCTTGCCGGAGAGCGTGTTGAAGTCGGCGATCAGGGTCTTGGCCTTCGGATCGGTGATGGCGGCGGTGTCGGCGCCGACCGGGACCCCGCCCTTGTTGCCCAGCAGGTTCTGGATCTTCCGCGACATGGTGATGTCGATGAAGTCGTAGGCGAGGTCCTTGTTTTTGGCGCCCTTCGGGACGACCCAGAGGTTGCCGCCGGAGCCGAGGGTGAGATCGCTGCCCGGCCAGAGGAAGGTGCCCCAGTCGAACTTGCTCTCCGCCTGGAAGCGCCCGTACCACCAGCTGCCGCTGAACAGGATCGGGCTCTTGCCCTGGATGAAGGAGACGCCGGCGTCCTCGGCCTTGAGCGAGGTGGACTTCTTGCTGATGTACCCCTTCTTCACCCAGTCGGCGAAGGTGGTGGCGGCGTACGTCCACGCGGCGTCGTGGAAGTCCGTCCTGCCCTTGTAGAGCTCGTACTTGTCGACCCACGAGCGGTCGGCCCTGGAGAGGGCGAGCTGGTACAGGTACTGCTGGGCCACGTACTCGGCGCCCGCGTTGGCCAGCGGGGTGATGCCCTTCGACACGAACGTGTCCATGGCGGCGGTGAGCTGGTCGAGGGTGGCGGGCTCCGCGATGCCGTACTTCTTGAAGAGGTCCTTGTTGTAGAACACCATCGTGTACTCGGCGTAGTTGGGCACGCCGTACCACTTGCCGGAGCCCATGACCCCGTTGGTGTCGTACTGGCTGGTGGTGCGCACACCCGCGCTGAGCTTCTTGTCCCAGCCGCGCTTGGCCGCCTCCGCGGTCAGGTCGGTGAGGAGCCCCTGCTTGGAGAGCAGTCCGGCGGTCGCGTTGCCCTTGTTGTACTCCATGAGGTCGGGCGCGTCGTTCGAGTTCAGGACCATCGGCGCGGTCTTCTGGATCTGTTCGAAGCCCTTCTCCTCGAACTTCACCTTGACGCCCGGATGGGTCCTCTCGAACTCCTTGATGGCCTCGTTCCAGGCCACGCCCATCGCGCTGTCCGGTCCTTCGTAGTGCCACAGTCTCAGCGTCTTGCCGTCCGGCGCACCGCTGTCCGAGCTGCCGCAGGAGGCCAGCAGCAGGGCGCCCGTCAGGGTCACCGCCGCCGTCGCCACCACACGCCTTCGTGTCGTCGACATCCATTGCCTCCGGGGAGTCGGATGGGGATCGGAGCCGTCACGCAGCAGTCGTCGAATCGATTCGATGCGTGACGTCGAAGCGCTTCGACGGGGGAAGGTATGTGGGGGCCCTGGGCGCGTCAATGGGGTGCGTCGTAATTGGCGCACGGGTTCGACCCGCCGGACGGCGCACTCCCTCGAAAAGTCGGTGAACTCCCTCGAAAACGCCCTGATATCAGGGCCGAGAGCGTGAACGCGGTCGCCGCCGCCACGACCGGCACGACATATCCGGCTGTCGAGGAGAAGCGCTCCACCACCCATCCCCCGGCCGCCGAGCCGCAGGCGATCCCGCCGAGCAGACCCGTCACCGCGAGCGTCATGCCCTCGTTCAGGCGGCCCTCGGGCGTGCGCCGCTGGACGAGCGCCATACCGGTGACCATGGTCGGCGCGGTGGCGGTCCCGGCGAGGAGCAGCGCGCCCGCCAGAACCGGGAGCGAACCGGTGAGCGAGGCCGCGAGCAGCGGCAGGGACATCGTGACCGTCATGGCGGCGAGACCGAGCCGGTGCCGCCGTTCGGCGGGGCCGGCCGGCTTCAGGGCTCCGTACAGCAGCCCCGCCGCGCACGAGCCGGCGGCCTGCAGAGCGAGCACCGCGCCGGCGGCCGCCCGGTGCCCCTGCGCGTCCGCGAACGCGATCGTGACGACCTCCATCGAACCGAACACCGCTCCGGTGGCGAGGAAGCCGAGCAGGAGCGGAGGCATTCCGGGGGCCAGGACGGGGGACTTGGACCTCGGGTGCCGCTGGGGCGGCGGTTCCGTGGCGCGCTGGGCGGCGAAGACCAGGACGCCGGTCATCAGCAGGATCCCGGCCACCAGCGTCCCCGCTTCCGGGAAGAGCGTGGTGCACAGGAACGCCGCGCACACCGGGCCCAGCATGTAGCACAGCTCGTCCGCGGCCTGTTCGAAGGAGTTCGCGGTGTGCACGGCGTCCGGGTCGTCCCGGAAGAGGTGGGCCCAGCGGGCGCGCGACATGCCGCCCGTGTTGGGCGTGGTGGCGGTGGCGGCGTACGCGGCGAACAGGGTCCAGTCGGGCGCCCCGAAGCGCACGCACAGCAGCAGCGCCAGACTTCCCAGCAGGGCGAAGGCCGTGGCGGGCACGGCGATCCGGGCCTGACCGTGGCGGTCGACGAGACGCGCGGTCCAGGGGGCGATCAGCGCGGTCGCCGCGAGGCCCGTCGCCGTCACGGCACCGGCGAGCGCGTAGGAGCCGCGCGCCCCGGCGATCATGACGACCGCGCTGACGCTGAACATGCCCATGGGCAGCCGCGCGAGCAGGTTCCCGAGGGTGAAGGCACGGGCGCCGGGGACGGCGAAGAGGCGGTGGTACGGGTTTCGGGAGGTGCGGGTGGTCCGAGGGGTGCGGGTGGGTCGGGTTGTCTTCAGGGGGCGGGGGCGGACGTCCGGGGCGGCGGGCGCCGGGCCGGCGCCGGTGACGGGGAGCGGTGGCGTACGTGCCTGCTCGGAGGGCTGTCGCGGCATGGGCCCACCGTCGCCCTGGGTGGGGCGAGCGGTCCAACACCTGTTCGGCGGTGATTCACGCATCCGCGTTGTAAATTCGCGTGATGCCTGGTCAACGGCCCTCGGCCGCATCCCGCACCGTGCCTCCCGCCTGCCGTCCCGCCCCTCGTCCCGCACTCCGGCCCGGCGCCCACCCCGACCCCCGTCTGCTGCGCGCCTTCCTCGCCGTCGCCGAGGAGTTGCACTTCACGCGGGCCGCGGCCCGGCTGTACGTCGCCCAGCAGGCCCTGAGCCGCGACGTCCGCCGGCTGGAGCGGGACCTCGGGGCGGAGCTGTTCGTGCGGACGACCCGGCAGGTGACGCTGACGGCGGACGGTGAGCGCCTGCTGCCGTACGCGCGGCGGGTGCTGGAGGCGAACGAGGCCCTGCTCTCCGCGTTCGCGGGGAACGGCCCGGACCGGCCGCTGCTGGTCGACGTCAACTCCCCGGGGCTCAGCTGCGGGCGCGTCCTGGACCGGGCCCGCTCGCTCGCCCCGGACCGCGAGTTGATGGCCCGTTTCGAGAGCGGGCTCACCGGTGCGGCCGAGGAGCTGCTCGCCGGGCGCCTGGACGCGTCGTTCGGACGGTTCGCGGGCCTCGGTCCGGCGGTCCGGGCCGGCCTCGCACAGCAGCCCGTACGGTACGAGCCGATGGCCGTCGTCCTGCCCGAGGACCATCCCCTCGCCGCCCTGGACGCGGTGCCGCTGGACGCGCTGGCGGGCGAGACCGTGTACGCCGGCGCGGGGAATCCCCGGACGCTGGAGTGGACCGACCTGGCGCGTCACCTCTTCGAGGGACGTGGGATCGCGCTGGCGCCCCCCGCGCCCGTGGCCCTCGGAGTCGAGGAGTTCCGGCGGATCATGGCGAAGAAGCGGAACCCGGTGCTGGCCGTCGTGGACTTTCCGATGATGTCCGAAACCGTGCGCAGACCTCTGATCGATCCCGTTCCCCTTTCGCCCGTGTCGCTGGTGTGGCGGAGGGGGCTGGAGCATCCCGGATTGGATGCCCTGCGGCGGGCGGCGGTCGAACTCGCGGCGGAGGAAGGCTGGTTGCGACGCCCGATGGACAGTTGGATTCCGGCCAGCGACGCGGACATCATGACGGGGCAGGATTGACACATAACCACACCGGTCCTCTACGTGCGCTACATTCATCTTCCGGGTTCATTGTGGTAAAGGGGGCGCTCGGAACGGGTGGGGGCCCGTTCCGGACGGCGAGCCAGTAGTTCCTGGCGTCGTGCGCGCACCCCGAAATCCGTCCCTGGGGGGATGCACGTGCACGTGGAGAAGTGGCGAGAAGAAGCCCAACCTGATCATCGGAATGATGATCAGGTGGAGGGGCCCGGTCCTGATCCGTCGGAACGGCGGCCGGCCGGCGACGCGACGTCGGACGGCCCCGAAGAGCCCTTTGTCTGGCCCGACGCGGCCCAGGCGACGTCGACCTGGCCGCAGGCCGGAATCGGCTCCGAGACCTCGCGCGCCGCGGAAGCGGAATCTGAGACCGAGATCGAACACGATGCCGAAACAGCTCGTGGAGCTGCGGTGGAGTGGGGTGTTGCGACGCCGTCCCGAACCGGGACGGAACCCCGAATCGGGGTGGAACGCCGAATAGGTGCGGACCGCAGATTCGGTACGGACCGCAGATTCCGCGTAGACCGGCCGAGTTGGGCGGACCGTGCGATGCCGCCGGACCGCTCGGCGTCGGTGGACCGGCCGGTGTCGGGCGAGAGCCCGACGGGTGCGGACCGTCCGATCCCGGGGGAGACCTCGACGGGTGCGGACCGTCCGACGTCCGGGGCGAGCCCGACGGGTTCGGAGCCTCGTGGTGAGGTCGAGGGCCGGTCCGGAGACGACCGGTCGGCGACGGTGGGCGGCGGCCGGATCGCGGCCGCGCGACCGGCCGGCGCGGACCGCCCGGCCGACGTGAGTCACCGGAGTGCGGCCGGCGGTCCGCCGCAGAGCGGCCCCCGTGCCGCCTTCGCCGCCGTCCCCTGGGAGCGGCCGGAGGAGCCGGACCACACCCACGATCCCCACGAGGTGACCGTCCAGCTCGACGGAGCCGGACGCCGGCTGGAGGACCGGCTCGTCGACCGGACCACGGTCACTCCCGGTGTTCCGGACGGTTCGGACGGACCGGTCTTCGTCGACGAGTCGGGGCGCCGCAGCCGTAGGTTCCGCCGCCTCGGCATCCTGGTCGGCATCGCCTGCGCCGTGTACGCCGTGGTCATCGTCGCCACGCTGCTGTCCGGAAACTCCAACGCGCCCTGGCTGCCCGTGCCGGGGCAGGAGGACGACCCACCGGCCGGCCAGGTCCACACCTCACCGCTGCCCACCGACTCGGTGCAGCCCTCCGAAGCGGGCAGCGGCGTGACACCCGGCGCGAGCGCGGTGGTCGGCGACGGCACCACGCCGGCGGCGGGCGTCGCCCCGACGCCCGCCGCCTCGGGCAGCGCCGTGCCGTCGGGCACCTCCGCGGACCCCAAGCCCTCGGCGTCCACGACCACCGGGCCGAAGCCGAGCGCCAGCACCACCAAGGAGCCGGTCGTCGAACCGTCCCTGCCGGTGTCCAGCTCTCCCGACCCCAGCCCGTCGGTGGACCCCTCCGCGGGCACCTCGCAGAGCCCCACCGCCGGTGGCGGCGGAACCGTCGCCGACGGCCCCGTCGAGCCGCACCCCTTGGACCTCGCGCCCGGCACCACCGGCACCCCGTCTCCGGAGAACCTCGTCTGATGGCTTCCCGCACCAGCGCGCACGGGTCCGCTCCCCGTGCGCGGCGCCCGGTTCCCGACGCCCGGCGCCGACGGCTGCCGATGCGTTTCCTGCTGCCTTCGCTGCTCCTCGTCGCCCTGCTCGCGATGCTGATGCTGCGCGGCTACGTCCACAGCGAGATCCTCGCCGACCACCGCATCCAGCCCGAGGCCGCCACCGACAAGGTGCCCGAGAAGATCCTCGACGGCGGCCCCGTCATCGACACCCGCGGCGGCCGCACGACCAGCCTCGGCGTCCCCGACCACCGGCTCGTCCTCACCTTCGACGACGGCCCGGACCCGAAGTGGACGCCCAAGGTCCTCGACGTCCTCAAGAAGCACCACGCGCACGCCGTCTTCTTCGTCACCGGCACCATGGCCTCGCGCTATCCGGAGCTGGTGCGGCGCATGGTCGAGGAGGGGAACGAGGTCGGCCTGCACACCTTCAACCACCCCGACCTGTCGTACCAGTCGAAGGGGCGCATCGACTGGGAGCTGTCGCAGAGCCAGCTGGCCCTGGAGGGCGCGGCGGGCATCCGGACCTCCCTCTTCCGCCCCCCGTACTCCTCCTTCGCCGACGCCATGGACAACAAGTCCTGGCCGGTGACGAAGTACGTCGGCTCCCGCGGCTACATCACCGTCGTCAACAACACCGACAGCGAGGACTGGCAGAAGCCCGGCGTCGACGAGATCATCCGTCGTGCCACGCCCAAGGGCGGCAAGGGCGCGATCGTCCTCATGCACGACTCCGGCGGTGACCGGCACCAGACGGTGGAGGCGCTCGACAGGTTCCTGCCCGGACTCCAGCGGCAGGGCTACGAGTTCCAGAACCTCACCGAGGCGCTGGACGCCCCCAGTGCGCACACCCCGGTCACCGGCCTCGACCTGTGGAAGGGCAGGGCCTGGATCCACCTGGTGGGGGCCTCCGACGACATCACCGACGTGCTGGTCGCGGGCATCGCCGTCATCGGCGTCCTGGTCTTCACCCGCTTCGGCATGATGCTCGTGCTCTCCGCCGCACACGCCCGCCGAGTGCGCCGCGACGGCTTCCGCTGGGGCCCGGTCCCGGTCACCGAACCGGTGTCGGTGCTCGTGCCGGCGTACAACGAGGCCAAGTGCATCGAGAACACGGTCCGTTCCCTCATGGCGAGCGAGCACCCCGTCGAGGTCGTGGTCGTCGACGACGGTTCGAGCGACGGCACCGCCCGGATCGTCGAGGACCTGCGGCTGCCGAACGTCCGCGTCGTGCGCCAGCTGAACGCGGGCAAGCCCGCGGCCCTCAACCGGGGTGTGGCCAACGCCCGGCACGACATCGTCGTGATGATGGACGGTGACACCGTCTTCGAACCGGCCACCGTCGGTGAACTGGTGCAGCCCTTCGCCGACCCGGGCGTCGGCGCGGTCGCCGGCAACGCGAAGGTCGGCAACCGCGACTCCCTCATCGGGGCCTGGCAGCACATCGAGTACGTGATGGGCTTCAACCTCGACCGGCGGATGTACGACATCATGCGCTGCATGCCGACCATCCCCGGCGCGGTCGGCGCCTTCCGCCGGTCCGCCCTGGACCGGGTCGGCGGCATGAGCGACGACACGCTCGCCGAGGACACCGACATCACGATGGCCCTGCACCGCGACGGCTGGCGGGTGGTGTACGCGGAGAAGGCACGCGCGTGGACCGAGGCCCCGGAGTCCGTGCAGCAGCTCTGGTCCCAGCGCTACCGCTGGTCGTACGGCACGATGCAGGCGATCTGGAAACACCGCAGGGCCGTCGTGGAGAAGGGCCCCTCGGGCCGCTTCGGCCGGGTGGGCCTGCCGCTGGTGGCGCTGTTCATGGTGCTGGCCCCGCTGCTGGCCCCGCTGATCGACGTCTTCCTGCTCTACGGGGTGGTGTTCGGTCCGACGCAGAAGACGATCATCGCCTGGCTCGGTGTCCTCGCCGTCCAGGCGGTCTGCGCGGCGTACGCCTTCCGGCTGGACCGCGAGCGCATGACCCACCTCATATCGCTCCCGCTCCAGCAGATCCTCTACCGGCAGTTGATGTACATGGTCCTGATCCAGTCCTGGATCACCGCTCTCACCGGAGGCCGGCTGCGCTGGCAGAAGCTCCGGCGCACGGGCGTGGTGGAGGCGCCCGGGGCGATCCCGCGGCAGCGGACGGCACGGAGCGAGAGCGGGAAGGACCGGAGGCCGGTCGCATGACGACGCACGAGTACACGGCGGGTGCGACCCCGCCCCTGGGTGCCCCCCGCGTCCGCACCGAACCGGTGGCGGTGCCCGCGCAGGCGCCCACGGCGGCGGCCGTCAAGCCGGGCCGCGACCGCTACCTCGACCTGCTGCGCTCGATCGCCCTGGTCCGGGTGGTCGTCTACCACCTCTTCGGCTGGGCGTGGCTGTCGATCCTGTTCCCCTCCATGGGCGTGATGTTCGCGCTGGCGGGCTCGCTGATGGCGCGCTCGCTGAGCCGTCCCGCGTGGAGTGTGATCCGGGGGCGCGTGCGGCGTCTGCTGCCTCCGCTCTGGGCCTTCAGCGCGGTCGTGCTGGCCCTGATGTTCGCGGGCGGCTGGAACCCCGCGCACGACCCGGACACCGGCGGCGGTGTCTGGGGCGTCGCCGACGTCCTCAACTACATCGTCCCGGTCGGCGCCCCGCCGTACCCCGCGCACGCCGGCTCCGACTCGGGCCTGCTGGACTCCACTTGGGCGGAACAGGGCGCGGGCCCGCTCTGGTACCTGCGCGCCTACCTGTGGTTCGTGGTCGCGTCCCCGCTCCTGCTGTGGGCGTTCCGCCGCGTTCCCTGGGCGACCCTGCTGGCTCCGCTCGCGCTGACGGCGGTGGTCGGCACCGGGCTGGTCACCATCCCGGGCGAGACGGGCAACGCCGTCACCGACTTCGCGGTCTACGGCGGCTGCTGGGTCCTCGGCTTCGCCCACCACGAGGGGATGCTGGTGAAGGTCCCCCGCTACCTCGCGATCTCGGGCTCGACACTGGTGATGGCCTTCGCCCTGTGGTGGGCCTCGGGTCATCTCGGCTCCGAGGGCTGGGACCTGAACGACATCCCGCTGGCCGACGCGCTGTGGTCCTTCGGCTTCGTGGTGATCCTGCTCCAGTACAGCCCGTCCTGGAAGGAACTGCCGGGCCGCCTCGCCAGGTGGGACAAGCTCGTGACGCTGTCCAACAACCGCGCGGTCACGATCTATCTGTGGCACAACATGCTGATCATGGCCACGGTCCCGATCCTCGACCGGGTGTACAGCCTTCCCTTCATGGACAGCGACCGCGCGGCGGCGGCGCTGGACGCGACGTACACGCTGTGGACGTTCGTCCTGGTGTGGCCGCTCATCGGCCTGGCCGTCCTGGCCTTCGGCTGGATCGAGGACATCGCGGCGAAGCGCAGCCCACGGCTGTGGCCGAACGGAGCGAAGTCGAGGGGCGGTGCCTCCCGGGGCAGCCACCGGGGCCGGCCCGAGACACCGTCAGGAGGCGGCCACCGGGCCTGAACCCGGGCGGAGAGGCGACGGCACGCCGGGAATTCCTCACCGTCGCCCCCGCTCTTTGGTGAGAGCAACGTTCCGCTCCGGTCACTCGCGGCCACAGCCCGGAAACGCGTCCTCCCTACCTTCGGGACTCAGCAGGTCGTCGGCCGACACCTGGGCACCGCACCGGAGAACCGTGGAGGCGTCATGACAGCCCCGAGCACAGCCCCCGCCCGGAACAGGGGAGGCCGCTGGATCGAGGAATGGGACCCGGAGGACGAGACCTTCTGGAACGAGACGGGGGCGAAGGTGGCCCGGCGCAACCTGCTCCTGTCCGTACTCTCCGAGCACATCGGCTTCTCGGTCTGGACCCTGTGGTCGGTCATGGTGCTCTTCATGGGGCCCGAGTACGGGCTCACCCCCGCCGACAAGTTCCTGCTCACGTCGTTGGTGACGCTGGTCGGGGCCGTGGTGCGGGTGCCGTACACCTTCGCCGTGGCGATCTTCGGCGGCAGGAACTGGACGATCGTCTCGGCGGCCCTGCTGCTCGTGCCGACCGTCGCCGCGTTCGTCGTGATGGAGCCGGGGACCTCGTACTCCACCTTCCTGCTGGTCGGTCTGCTCGCCGGCGTCGGCGGCGGCAACTTCGCCTCCAGCATGACCAACATCAACGCGTTCTTCCCGCTGCGCCGGAAGGGCTGGGCGCTCGGCCTCAACGCCGGCGGCGGCAACATCGGCGTGCCCGTCATCCAACTCGCGGCGCTCGCGGTCATCGGCGCGCACGGCGGGCCCCGCGTGCTGATCGGCATCTACATCCCGCTCGTCCTCGTCGCCGCCGGGCTCGCCGCGGCCCACATGGACAACCTCGCCTCCGTGCGGAACGACACCGGCGCCGTCCGGGACGCCGCGAAGGACGCGCACACCTGGATCATGTCCCTCCTCTACACCGGCACCTTCGGGTCGTTCATCGGCTACGGCTTCGCGTTCGGACAGGTGCTGCAGAACCAGTTCGGGCGTACGCCCCTGCAGGCGGCGTACGTCACCTTCGTCGGCCCGCTGCTCGGCTCGCTGGTCCGACCCGTCGGCGGACGGCTCGCCGACCGGTACGGCGGGGCGCGGATCACGCTGTGGAGCTTCGTCGCCATGGCCGGCGCGACCGGTGTCGTCGTGGTCGCCTCGGTCCAGAGGTCGTTGCCGCTGTTCACCGTCGCGTTCATCGCGCTGTTCGTGCTCACCGGACTCGGCAACGGCTCGACGTACAAGATGATCCCCGGGATCTTCCGGGCCAAGGCGGACGCCGAGGGGCTGCGGGGGGAGGATGCCGCCTCCTACGGGCGGCGGCTGTCCGGGGCCTCCATGGGACTCATCGGCGCGGTGGGCGCGCTCGGCGGCGTCGGCATCAACCTCGCCCTGAGGCAGTCCTTCCTCTCCTACGGCTCCGGCACCGGGGCCTTCGTGGCCTTCCTCGCCTTCTACGGGCTCTGCTTCGCGGTCACTTGGGCCGTATACCTTCGCGGGCCCGCACCCCGGACCCGGACCGTCGCGGCCGCGGAGGCGAAGCCGCGGCTCGACTACGCCGAGGTCTGACGTAACACGGGTGACATCACGGGGAACCGGGCCCGTCACGGGGCGTTGACAGGCTCGGTCGGCCGCAAGTGCACGACGACTCCAGCGTGAGACGAGACCCATGTACGAGGAACCGCAGCGACCCGCCCCGCAGGACCACGGCCCCCTCTCCGGTTTCACCGTGGGCGTGACGGCCGCACGCCGCGCCGACGAACTCGCCGCGCTGCTCCAGCGGCGCGGCGCCTGTGTCCAGCACGCCCCGGCCCTGCGCATCGTGCCGCTCGCCGACGACGGCGAACTGCTCGCCGCCACCAAGGAACTGATCGACCGGGCCCCGGACATCGCGGTGGCCACGACCGCCATCGGCTTCCGCGGCTGGATCGAGGCCGCCGACGGATGGGGACTGGGCGAGGCCCTGCTCGGACGGCTGCGCGGAGTCGAGGTCCTCGCCCGCGGGCCCAAGGTCAAGGGCGCGATACGGGCCCAGGGACTGACCGAGGAGTGGTCGCCGTCCTCCGAGTCCATGGCCGAGGTGCTCGACCGGCTCCTGGAGGAGGGCGTGGAGGGCCGCCGGATCGCCGTACAACTGCACGGTGAACCGCTGCCCGGGTTCGTGGAGTCGCTGCGGGCGGCGGGCGCCGAGGTGGTGCCCGTGCCGGTGTACCGGTGGATGCCGCCGGAGGACATCGGCCCCGTCGACCGGCTGCTGGACGCCACCGTCACCCGGGGCCTGGACGCGCTCACCTTCACCAGCGCGCCCGCCGCCGCCTCCCTGCTGTCCCGCGCCGAGGGACGCGGGCTGCTCCCCGAACTGCTCGCCGCCCTCCACCACGACGTGCTGCCCGCCTGCGTCGGCCCGGTCACCGCGCTGCCGCTCCAGGCCCACGGCGTCACCACGGTCCAGCCCGAACGCTTCCGGCTCGGCCCCCTCGTCCAGCTGCTCTGCCAGGAACTCCCGGGCCGCGCCCGCACGTTGCCGATCGCCGGCCACCGGGTGGAGATCCGCGGGCACGCGGTGCTGGTCGGCGGCGCGCTGCGTCCCGTACCGCCCGCCGGGATGTCGCTGCTGCGGGCCCTGTCGAGGCGGCCGGGCTGGGTGGTGGCGCGGGCCGAACTGCTGCGGGCGCTGCCGGGCGCCGGGCGCGACGAGCACGCCGTCGAGACGGCCATGGCCCGGCTGCGCACCGCGCTGGGCGCCCCCGGACTCATCCAGACCGTGGTCAAGCGCGGCTACCGGCTGGCCCTCGACCCGGCCGCCGACGCCAAGTACGCGGACGGGTGAGGACTGTCCCGCGATCCCCCGGCCCGCCGGAAGCACGGGACAGCCCTCAGGCCCGGCGGTGAAGGAGCAGGGCGCGGGCGAGGCAGGCCAGGGCGAAGGCCGACAGCAGGGCCCGTACGACGTTCCAGGCGACCCAGGTGTCCTCGAACCGCTCGCGCACGGCGGCCGGGTCGGTGATCCGCGCCGGGGCGCCCGCGGCCGCCAGCCGGTCGTTGAGCGGGACGTTCACGACCGTGGTGACCAGGAACGCGAGTCCGTGGGCGACCAGGGCCGCCCACACCCACCGGCGGTGGGGGGACCTGCGCGTCTGCCAGGCGGAGACGGCCGTGAGGACCGGCGCGCCCACGAAGCTCAGGAAGAACACCGAGTTCTGGATCACCTCGTTGATGTTCCCCATGACCTCGACGAAGACGCGGTCGTCGCTGCGCGCCAGCGCCGGCATGACGGCGCAGGCGAAGATGTAGAAGACGCCCGCGATCAGACCCGTCGCGACCGTGGCCGCGCCCAGGACACCTGCGGCCGCCGGCCGCCCCGTGCTGTTCTCTGTCATGGCACCGAGTCAACCGGCGTGGCGGAAAAGGGGACATGGCCGAGGCGCGCGGCCGCATAAGCGGACGTCCACGCGGCTGCCCGCGCCGCCGCCCCCGCGCCCGTCCACGGCCTGTGCGGTACCGGGTCTTCCGGCGACGCGCGCGGGCATGCACTGTAGGAGGTACCCCCCACGGCGGTAACCCCAAGGCGGTGACAGGCACATGGCATCGGGTACGGCCACGGCCTCGTACGAGTTGCGGTTCGACTCCGGGCGGATCTGCCTGGACCTCCTGGCGACCACCCACCCGGAGGAACGGCTCGACACGGTGGACCGGCTACGGGTCTGGATCACCCGGTCCGGCCTCGTCCCGGCGGGCACACCGCTGACGGCGGCCGATCCCGCCTGGCTCGTGGGCTTTCGCGAACTACGCGGTCAAGTCGCCCAGTTGGTCCGGGGGGAACTGGACGGGCGGCCCGCCGAGACGGCGCTCGCCCGGGTCAACGCGCGCGCCCTCGCCGCCCCGCCCGCCCCCTCGGCCGTCCGGGCCGAGGACGGCTCGCTGCGGCGCGGACTGCACACCCCGCCCGGCTGTCCCGGGCTGCTCGCCGTGATCGCCCGTGACGCCCTCGAACTGCTCACCGATCCGGCGGCGCGCGCGAGCCTGAGACAATGCGCGGGTGACAACTGCCCGATCGTCTATCTCGACACCTCCCGTGGCAGGCGCCGCCGATGGTGCTCGAGCGAGGTGTGCGGCAACCGGGAGCGAGTGGCCCGGCACCGCCGACGGGCTGCCCTCGCCCGAGCGTGAAACCGCCCTCCGAAGGCCTCTTCTCCACCCCTACGTGATCTTCCGATCGCACGGAGTGGTCATGGAGAGATCTTCACAACTCCCCCAGGAAATATGTACCGCCCCTTTGAACACGGGCCCGACCCCGCACGTACCCCGTCATGAGCGACCGACTGGGGGAACCCCCGGACACCGGAGGTAGGCGTGCGCAAGGATTCGGCCGTGGCTGATGAACGAAGGTCAAGGGCCCGACATCGCATGAATCCGTCCGCGTCGGCTTCGTCGAACAACGAACCCGACGAGGAGCTGATGCGTGCGCTGTACCGGGAGCACGCGGGGCCCTTGCTCGCATACGTGCTGCGGCTGGTCGCCGGCGACCGGCAGCGTGCCGAGGACGTCGTACAGGAAACACTCATCCGTGCCTGGAAGAACGCCGGTCAGCTCAATCGGGCGACCGGTTCGGTACGACCCTGGCTGGTGACGGTCGCCCGGCGCATCGTCATCGACGGTCACCGCAGCCGGCAGGCCCGGCCGCAGGAGGTGGACCCGGCACCGCTGGAGGTCATCCCCGCGGAGGACGAGATCGACAAGGCGTTGTGGCTGATGACACTGTCTGACGCGCTGGACGACCTGACCCCTGCTCACAGGGAGGTTCTGGTCGAAACGTACTTCAAAGGGCGTACGGTCAATGAGGCGGCCGAAACGCTCGGCATACCCAGCGGAACGGTGCGCTCCCGGGTGTTCTACGCCCTGCGCTCGATGAAGCTGGCGCTGGAGGAGCGGGGGGTGACGGCATGAACGCGTACGGGGGATACGGAACGGGCGGTCCAGGAGCCATGCAGGGACCACGGGGACAGCAGAACCCCGGTGACAACATCCACGAAACCGTCGGCGCCTACGCCCTCGGCATCCTCGACGACGCGGAGGCCACGGCCTTCGAGGCCCACCTCGCCACCTGCGAGTGGTGCGGCCAGCAGCTCGACGAGCTCGCCGGCATGGAACCGATGCTCGCCGCGCTCGCGGATCTGCCCGCCGCGCAGGGCACCCCGGCCATCGGCGAGTCGCTGTCCGCCCGCCCGAGCCCACGGCTCGCGGAACGGCTGGTCGACGAGGTCTCGCAGCGGCGCGCCGTCAAGCGCCGGCGCGGAATGTACCTGGTGGCCGCGGCGGCGGCTCTGATCATCGGCGGTCCGCTGACCGTGATGGCGGTCAACGGCGGCGGCGACGGCGGTACCCGGACGCCCGCGGCGATGGCCACCAGCCCGGCCAAGGCGGCGTTCCAGACGATGACCGACAAGGTCACGGCCACGGACCCGAAGACCAAGGTCAAGGCGACCGTCGCGGTGGAGTCGAAGGACTGGGGCACCCACGCGGTCCTCCAGCTCTCGAACGTCAAGGGACCGCTCAAGTGCTCCCTGATCGCCGTCGGCAAGAACGGCGAGCGCGAGACGGTCACCTCCTGGGCGGTCCCGGGCTGGGGCTACGGCATCCCCGGTGCCACGGAGGAAAAGGCGAAGAGCCCCCTCTACGTGCACGGCGGAGCGGCCTTCACGCCCAACCAGATCGACCACTTCGAGGTCATGACCTTCGACGGCCAGCGGCTCGTACAGGTGAACGCGTGAGCGAGGCCAGGGCGCGCACGTAGCCTCACGGGGTCCCCTTCGCGTACGGTTGACGGCTGCCCAGCACGTCAGAAGGGGGCCCGGTGGCCGCTCAGGCTCAGCAGGAAACCGCGCTCGGCCCGGTCCACGGTTCCGTACCGGAGGAGTCCGTCAAGGACGACTCCGTACGGGAGCGGGAGATCGGGGTCGAGCAGCAACATCTGGACCGGGTGTACCGGCGCCTCGAGGAGAAGATCCACGAGGCGGAGTTCCTCATGAACGACGCCGCCCAGCGCGGCCAGGTCGGTACGCCGGGAGCGCTCGCGGAGCGTGACGCCCAGGTGTTCCGGGCGGGAATCCACCTCAACCGCCTCAACAACGAGTTCGAGGACTTCCTCTTCGGCCGGATCGACCTCCTGCCCGGGAAGGACGGCAAGAAGGGTCCGGACGGCGCGTACACGGCCGTCGAACCGGCCGAGGGCGCGGTCCGCACGGACGAGACCGGTCAGTACGCCTCCATCGCCGAGACGCTCCACATCGGCCGTATCGGGGTGCTGGACGCGGACTACGCGCCGCTCGTCATCGACTGGCGGGCGCCCGCCGCGGCCCCCTTCTACCGCTCGACGCCGGTCGACCCGGGCCGGGTGGTCCGCCGCCGGGTGATCCGTTCCAAGGGCCGCCGGGTCCTCGGGGTCGAGGACGACCTGATGCGCCCGGAGCTCAAGGCCACCCTGGACGGCCAGGCGCTCCCGGTGATCGGCGACGGCGCCCTCATGGCCGCCCTCGGCCAGGCCCGCAGCCACACCATGCGGGACATCGTGGCGTCGATCCAGGCGGAACAGGACCTGGTGATCCGGGCCCCCGCCGCCTCCGTGACGTACGTGGAGGGCGGACCGGGCACCGGCAAGACCGCCGTCGCCCTGCACCGCGCGGCCTACCTCCTCTACCAGGACCGCCGCCGGTACGCGGGCGGCATCCTGATCGTCTCCCCGACCCCGCTCCTGGTCGCCTACACCGAGGGTGTGCTGCCCTCCCTCGGTGAGGAGGGCCAGGTCGCCATCCGTGCCATCGGCTCCCTCGTCGACGACGCGGAGGCCACCCTGTACGACTCCCCGGCCGTCGCCCGCGCCAAGGGCTCCTACCGCATGCTCAAGGTGCTCCGGAAGGCGGCGCGCGGGGCGCTGGAGGCGCCGGGCGGCTCCCGCCAGGGATCGGGCCCGCGGCGGCCCGACAGGGGCTCCGGGCGGAGCCCCGCGGGCTCCGAGGGCTCCGGGGAGCAGCTCGCCTTCGGCGCGGACACCTCCGAGGCCCCCACCGGGCCGCCCGCGCGGCTGCGGGTCGTCGCCTTCGGGCGGCGCCTGGAGCTGGAGGCGGCCGAGCTGGACCGCGTCAAGCAGAACGCCCTGAGCGGGACCGCCCCGGTGAACCTGCTGCGCCCGCGCGCCCGCAAGCTGCTGCTGGACGCGCTGTGGGCGCAGTCCGGCGCCGGCACCCGGCACTCGGACCCCGAGCTGGCCGCGGAGCTGCGCTCGTCGTTCGACGAGGACGTCGCCTCCGAGGACAGTTTCATCGCGTTCCTGGACGCGTGGTGGCCGGAGCTGACCCCGCGCGGGGTGCTGGAGGCGATGGCCGACGAGCGGCGGCTCGGGCGGTGGGCGCGGCGGATCCTGAACCCGGGCGAGGTCCGCAGGGTGGCGCGCTCGCTCAAGCGGGACGGGCTCTCCGTGCACGACGTGGCGATGCTGGACGAGCTCCAGGCGATTCTCGGCGCGCCCGCGCGGCCCAGGAAGCGGCGCGATCTGGACCCGCTGGACCAGCTCACCGGTCTCGAGGAGCTGATGCCCGTGCGCGAGGAGACGCAGCGCGAGCGGGCCGAGCGGCTGGCCCAGGAGCGGACCGAGTACGCGCACGTCATCCTCGACGAGGCGCAGGACATCACGCCCATGCAGTGGCGGATGGTGGGCAGACGCGGGCGGCACGCCACCTGGACCGTCGTCGGCGACCCCGCGCAGTCCTCCTGGTCCGACCCGGACGAGGCCGCGCAGGCCCGTGACGAGGCGCTGGGCAGCCGTCCCCGGCGCCGCTTCACCCTGACCGTGAACTACCGCAACCCGGCCGAGATCGCCGAGCTGGCCGCCAAGGTCCTCGCCCTCGCCATGCCGGGATCCGAGGCCCCGTCGGCGGTCCGGTCCACCGGCGTGGCGCCGCGCTTCGCGGTCGTGGAGGACTCGCTCGCGCAGACCGTGCGGGCCGAGGCCGCGCACCTCCTGGACCGGGTGGACGGCACCGTGGGCGTCGTCGTGGCCATGAACCGGCGCGAGGAGGCCGCCCGCTGGCTCGCGGGCCTGGGCGACCGCGTGGTGGCGCTCGGCAGCCTGGAGGCGAAGGGGCTGGAGTACGACGCGACGGTGGTCGTCTCGCCGGCGGAGATCGCCGACGAGTCGCCCGCGGGCCTGCGGGTCCTGTACGTCGCGCTGACCCGGGCCACGCAGCAGCTGACCATCGTCTCCGGTGAGCGGGACGAGCCGGACGGGAACGGGGTGCCGGACCTGCTGCGGGACTGAAGCGCGCCCTCCGCCCGGGCGCTGGGGCGTCCGGGGCTACGGCGAGAGGCCCACGTCACGGGGTGACGTGGGCCTCTCGTTCGTTCACGACACCGACCCGCCATGCTCGCCTCGCGGCAAGTGGTCGCTCGTAGCGACGAAGGTTGGGCCCGGGGGCTTGGATCGGGCCGGTGTCACGTCCACGGTAACAAAGGATCCCCGCTAGGCAATTCCCGTCCCGAAAGTTCATTTTCGCGGCGCGTGGTCCTTCCCGGTCCGCCCTTCCACCGCCAGGTGGGTTCTCGTATGGTGGAATCAGTTTTCCGAAAAGTTCTCCCGCTCGCGAACAAAACGTTCGCAACCCGGGGCGGCTACCACGTACTCCGCGGTAGGTGCGACGATCGGACGGCATACCCGCGACACGGCAGTACACGGTGAAAAGCAGAGGAAGTCGGCCATGGCAACGGCGCCCAGCGTCTCCTACTCGATGACGGTCCGGCTGGAGGTGCCCGCGAGCGGAACCGCGGTCTCCCAGCTCACCACGGCCGTCGAGTCCCACGGAGGCTCGGTGACCGGCCTCGACGTGACCGCCTCCGGTCACGAGAAGCTCCGGATCGACGTCACCATCGCGGCGACCTCCACGTCGCACGCCGACGAGATCGTGGAGCAGCTGCGTCACATCGAGGGCGTCACGCTCGGCAAGGTCTCCGACCGTACGTTCCTGATGCACCTCGGCGGCAAGATCGAGATGCAGTCCAAGCACCCCATCCGCAACCGTGACGACCTCTCGATGATCTACACGCCGGGCGTGGCCCGGGTGTGCATGGCCATTGCCGAGAACCCCGAGGACGCCCGCCGCCTCACCATCAAGCGCAACTCCGTTGCGGTCGTGACGGACGGCTCGGCCGTGCTGGGCCTGGGCAACATCGGCCCGAAGGCCGCGCTGCCGGTCATGGAGGGCAAGGCGGCCCTCTTCAAGCGCTTCGCCGGCATCGACGCCTGGCCGCTGTGCCTGGACACCCAGGACACCGACGCGATCGTCGAGATCGTCAAGGCCATCGCCCCCGGATTCGCGGGCATCAACCTGGAGGACATCTCCGCGCCGCGCTGCTTCGAGATCGAGGCCCGGCTGCGTGAGGCCCTCGACATCCCCGTCTTCCACGACGACCAGCACGGCACCGCGATCGTCGTCCTGGCCGCCCTCACCAACGCGCTGCGGGTGGCGGGCAAGGCGATCGGTGACATCCGGGTCGTCATGTCCGGCGCGGGCGCGGCCGGTACGGCCATCCTCAAGCTGCTGATCGCCGCGGGCGTCAAGAACGCGGTCGTCGCGGACATCCACGGTGTCGTGCACGCCGACCGCGCGGACCTCGTCGACGCGGCCCACGGTTCGGCCCTGCGCTGGATCGCCGACAACACCAACCCCGAGGGCCTCACGGGTACGTTGAAGGAAGCCGTGCGCGGCGCCGACGTCTTCATCGGCGTCTCCGCCCCGAACGTGCTGGACGGCGACGACGTGGCCGCCATGGCCGAGGACGCCATCGTGTTCGCGCTCGCGAACCCCGACCCCGAGGTCGACCCGGCAATCGCCCGCCAGACGGCGGCAGTTGTCGCCACCGGCCGCTCCGACTTCCCCAACCAGATCAACAACGTGCTGGTCTTCCCGGGCGTCTTCCGCGGCCTGCTGGACGCCCAGTCCCGCACGGTCAACACGGAGATGATGCTGGCCGCCGCGGCCGCCCTCGCGGACGTCGTGACCGAGGACGAGCTGAACCCGAACTACATCATCCCCAGCGTCTTCAACGACAAGGTCGCGGGCGCGGTCGCCGGAGCGGTGCGCAACGCCGCGAAGGCGGCGGGGGCGTCGGCGGCCGAGTAGACCCCGGCGCGCCGGTTCGGGGGCGCGCCGGACGCGTGGACCGCCGGCGCGGGCCACGCCCGGGCGCGCACCGGCTGTGACGATCGCCACGGCCGGTCCGGCACCGGCGCGTCGTGGAACGCGGGGCCCGTGGGCGCCCTCTAGGGTGGCGGCCAGGCTCAGGCCTTCGCAGGCCCTGCGGTCCGCTGCCGGGAGCGGACGGAGCGTCACCACACTGAGGCAGTGGCGCTTTTCGTGTGACTCCCAAGGGTGTTCGTGTGACTCCCAGGGGTGCCGGATTGGCTTTCCCGCCGCAGGTGGGGGCAGGATGCGTCTTCGGGCGCGAGGGTCTGGCTACGGACCCGGGTCCGGGGACCGACCGAGGACCCTGGCAGCATCGGCTTCGCCGCATCCGACATGCGGCTCCGCCGCGTGGCACGCCTCAACGGCAAGAAGAACACGGGAGTAACAACATGAACCGCAGTGAGCTGGTGGCCGCGCTGGCCGACCGCGCCGAGGTGACCCGCAAGGACGCCGACGCCGTTCTGGCCGCGTTCGCCGAGACCGTCGGCGAGATCGTCTCCAAGGGCGACGAGAAGGTCACCATCCCCGGCTTCCTGACCTTCGAGCGCACCCACCGTGCCGCTCGCACCGCGCGCAACCCGCAGACCGGCGACCCGATCCAGATCCCGGCCGGCTACAGCGTGAAGGTCTCCGCGGGCAGCAAGCTCAAGGAAGCGGCCAAGGGCAAGTAGGTTCCTGCGTGTGCCGCGGGACGGCGCACGAGGTCCGGTAACGCCAATGGGGCGGCCCCCTTCACCGGGGGGCCGCCCCATCGTCGTGCCGGCGCCCGAGACGTGCCGGGCGCCTTCGACCGTGTCTAGCCGAGCGCCTTGCCGGGCAGCTCCACCTTCGCGCCGAGCTCCACGAGCTTGTCCATGAAGTTCTCGTAGCCGCGGTTGATGAGGTCGATGCCGTGGACCCGGGAGGTGCCCTGGGCCGCGAGAGCGGCGATCAGGTATGAGAAGCCGCCGCGGAGGTCGGGGATGACCAGGTCGGCGCCCTGGAGCTTGGTCGGGCCCGAAACGACCGCGGAGTGCAGGAAGTTGCGCTGGCCGAAGCGGCAGTTCGAGCCGCCCAGGCACTCGCGGTAGAGCTGGATGTGCGCGCCCATCTGGTTGAGCGCGGAGGTGAAGCCGAGGCGGGACTCGTAGACCGTCTCGTGGATGATCGACAGGCCGGTGGCCTGCGTCAGGGCGACGACCAGCGGCTGCTGCCAGTCGGTCTGGAAGCCCGGGTGGACGTCCGTCTCCAGCGCGATCGACTTGAGCTGGCTGCCGGGGTGCCAGAAGCGGATGCCCTCGTCGTCGATCTCGAACGCGCCACCCACCTTGCGGTAGGTGTTCAGGAACGTCATCATCGAGCGCTGCTGGGCGCCCCGGACGTAGATGTTGCCTTCCGTCGCCAGCGCCGCGGACGCCCAGGAGGCGGCCTCCAGACGGTCCGGCAGAGCGGCGTGGGTGTAGCCGCCGAGCGAGTCCACGCCGGTGATGCGGATCGTCCGGTCGGTGTCCATGGCGATGATCGCGCCCATCTTCTGCAGCACGCAGATGAGGTCCTCGATCTCCGGCTCCACGGCCGCGTTCGCGAGCTCCGTGACGCCCTCCGCCAGGACGGCGGTCAGCAGCACCTGCTCGGTGGCGCCCACGGACGGGTACGGCAGCTTGATCTTGGTGCCGCGCAGCCGCTGCGGGGCCTCCAGGTACTGCCCGTCCGCCCGCTTCTCGATCTTCGCGCCGAACTGCCGCAGCACCTCGAAGTGGAAGTCGATGGGACGGCCACCGATGTCGCAGCCGCCGAGGCCCGGGATGAAGGCGTGGCCCAGGCGGTGCAGCAGCGGACCGCAGAAGAGGATCGGGATCCGGGACGAGCCCGCGTGCGCGTCGATGTCCGCGACGTTCGCGCTCTCGACGTGCGAGGGGTCGAGCACCAGTTCGCCCGGCTCCTCGCCCGGGCGCACCGTCACCCCGTGCAGCTGCAGCAGTCCGCGCACGACACGCACGTCGCGGATGTCGGGGACGTTCCGCAGCCGGCTCGGCTCGCTGCCCAGCAGGGCGGCGACCATGGCCTTCGGTACGAGGTTCTTCGCACCGCGGACCCGGATCTCGCCCTCGAGCGGGGTTCCGCCGTGGACAATCAGTACATCGTCAGAGCCGTTGACGGTCATGTGTCTCGCGATCCGAAGAGTTGGGCAGGGGTGCGCATCGGCAGGCCTGTTGGGCGGGAGCCGAACAGCAAGGGTAATCGCCGCCCACCCCCCTTCCGTAAGCCCGAGGACCACCCAAGAGCGTCATAGCTTTGCCACAACACGAACCGTTTCGTATCGGGCACACCGGGTCACCGGAACCCGTGTGCGCGGGGGGCGCTTCTCTGCGCCCTGAGCTGCATTCACTCGGTTACGGGTATTGGGTCCCCCTACGCGGGGAAGATGCGGGATCATGTCTGGCATGACCGAGGTGTCCTCGCTCACAGGGCGGCTGCTCGTGGCCACGCCCGCCCTGGCGGACCCGAACTTCGATCGCGCGGTGGTGCTGCTCCTCGACCACGACGAGGAGGGCTCGCTCGGTGTCGTCCTCAACCGCCCGACCCCGGTGGATGTCAGCGACATCCTGGAGGCCTGGGCGGACCTGGCCGGTGAGCCCGGTGTCGTCTTCCAGGGCGGCCCGGTGTCGCTGGACTCGGCACTGGGTGTCGCGGTGATCCCGGGCGGCATGGCGTCCGGGGAGCGCGCGCCACTCGGCTGGCGGCGCGTGCACGGCGCGATCGGCCTGGTCGACCTGGAGGCACCGCCCGAACTCCTCGCCTCGGCCCTCGGTTCCCTGAGGATCTTCGCCGGGTACGCGGGCTGGGGCCCCGGCCAGCTGGAGGACGAGCTGGTCGAGGGCGCCTGGTACGTGGTCGAGTCCGAACCGGGAGACGTCTCGTCCCCGTCCCCGGAACGCCTGTGGCGCGAGGTGCTGCGCCGCCAGCGCAACGAGCTGGCGATGGTGGCGACGTATCCGGACGACCCTTCCCTGAACTGACGTGCGGGCTCCGGGCCGGATTCCGCCCCCGCGCCCGGTCTCGGGCAGGGGTTTCCGGCGGGGCGAACGGCCGGGAACGCGCGGTCGCTCCTCGTGCGGCCGTCCATCTGTGACGCGGGCCCGTCGCTGTAGCGGCGCGTCGTTGATTACCCTTGCTCCCATGAGCACTCTTGAGCCTGAGACCCAGCCCCAGCGCGGCACTGGGACGGGGACCCTCGTGGAGCCGACGCCGCAGGTGTCGCACGGCGACGGGGACCACGAGCGCTTCGCCCACTACGTCCAGAAGGACAAGATCATGGCGAGCGCCCTCGACGGCACGCCCGTCGTGGCCCTCTGCGGCAAGGTGTGGGTCCCGGGCCGCGACCCGAAGAAGTACCCCGTGTGTCCCATGTGCAAGGAGATCTACGAGTCCATGGGCGCCGGTGGCGACAAGGACAAGGGCGGCGACAAGAAGTAGAGCCCCCGCGCCCTCGCGGGCGCGGCTCGCCGCGTGGAGCGAGCAGGACCGCGGCATCCCTGTGCGGGGTGCCGCGGTCCTGTCGTGCGCGCGTTGCACGGAGTGCGTCCTGTGGTCACAGAGTGGTGGAGACCTCTTGTGGGCATGTTCATGTACTCCATAGCCTCCGGTGTGTTGTGCAGAGCAAAACCCCCATTGCGCATGTTGCAACGCACCCCCACGGAGGACGCTCGATGAAGCTCCCGCTGAACCTCTCTGCCCGCACGGCGAATCTCTCCGTCCGCACGGCCGCCGTCGCGACGGCACTCGCCGTCGGCGCTCTCACCGCCACCGCCTGCGCCCCCCAGAGCTCCGGCAACTCCGCCTCCGGGAAGGACGAGAAGACCGGCACGCTGCGCGTCTGGCTCTTCCAGGAGGTCAGCAACGCGCCGAAGGAGAAGGTCGTCGACGCAGCCGTCGACACCTTCAGGAAGGCCCACGAGGACACCAGGGTCACCATCGAGTACATCCCCGTGGAGACCCGCGCGCAGCGCATGAAGGCCGCCTTCAGCGACCCGAAGAGCGCCCCTGACGTCATCGAGTACGGCAACACGGACACCGCCGGGTACGTCAAGGACGGCGGACTCGCCGACGTCACCGAGGAGTTCGCGGACTGGAGCGAGTCCAAGGACACCGACCCGACGGCCAGGCAGTCGGTGACGGTGGACGGGAAGATCTACGGCGCCCCCTTCTTCGTCGGCGTCCGCGCCCTTTACTACCGCACCGACATCTTCAAGGACCTCGGCATCGAAGTCCCGAGGACCCAGGACGAGTTGGTCGCCGCCGCCCGGCAGATCCGGGCGGCCGAACCGGACCTGTACGGACTCGCGGTCGGCGGTGCCTACACCTACGGCGCGATGCCGTTCATCTGGGCCCGGGGCGGTGAACTCGCCGAGGGCAAGGGCGGTTCGTACGCGGCGACCATCGACAGCGCCGCCGCCCAGAAGGGCATCAAGACGTACACCTCGCTCTTCGGCGACGACAACTGTCCGGCCGCCAAGTGCGCGGGCATGACCGGCAACGACACGGTCACCGCGTTCTCCTCCGGCAAGGCGGCCATGGCCATCGGCGGCGACTTCAGCCACGCCGCGATCGAGGCCGGGAAGATCAAGGGCAAGTACGCCGTCGTGCCGCTGCCGGGCCTGAAGGCGGGCGGGATCGCCCCGGCGTTCGCGGGTGGCAACAACCTCGGCGTCCTGAGGAGCACCTCGCACCGCACCCTCGCGGTCGACCTGATGGAGGCGCTGGCGGGCAAGAAGACCCAGGCCGCGCTCTTCGACGCCATGGGGTTCCTGCCCACGTACACCGACGTCCGGGACGACGTGGCCAGGAAGCAGCCGTTCGTCGCGCCCTTCGTGAAGACGCTCGCCTCGGGTGCCAGGTTCGTGCCCGCGTCGCCGGCCTGGTCGCAGATCGACGCCTCGCTCGTCCTGCCGACCATGTTCCAGGAGGTCATCAGCGGCAAGAAGGACGTGGCGGCGGCCTCGAAGGACGCGGCGAAGAAGATGAACGACGCGTTCAGCTCCGCGGGCTGAGCGGATGACCACGCAAGAGGCCGTGGCCGAGCGGGCCCCGGTGACCGAAGCGGCGCCCGCCCGGCCCCGGCGCCGTGGTGCGGGCCCGGCCCCCTGGCTCTACCTCGCCCCCGCCCTCGTCGTCCTCGGCGGGCTGCTCGTCTACCCCGTCTACCAGCTCGGCCTGATCTCGTTCCTGAACTACACCCAGGCGCAGGTCAGCGGCGGCGAGCCGACCACCTTCGAGGGCTTCGGCAACTACACGGCGCTCTTCGCCGACGAGCAGTTCTGGCAGGTGCTGGCCGCCACCGTGGTGTTCGCGGCGGCCTGCGTGGTCTCCACGCTGGCCGTCGGCTGCGCGCTCGCGGTGCTCCTCACCCGGGTGCGGGCCCTGCCGCGGCTGGCGCTGATGCTGGCCGCGCTCGGCGCCTGGGCGACCCCGGCGGTCACCGGCTCCACCGTCTGGCTGTTCCTCTTCGACCCCGACTTCGGTCCCGTCGACCGGATGCTCGGCCTCGGGGACCACTCCTGGACGTACGGCCGCTACAGCGCCTTCGCGCTCGTCCTGCTCGAAGTGGTGTGGTGCTCCTTCCCGTTCGTGATGGTGACGGTGTACGCGGGGATCCGCGCCGTACCGGCCGAGGTGCTGGAGGCGGCCGCGCTGGACGGCGCCTCGCAGTGGCGGATCTGGCGCTCGGTGCTCGCGCCGATGCTCCGGCCGATCCTGGTGGTCGTCACCATCCAGTCGGTCATCTGGGACTTCAAGGTCTTCACGCAGATCTACGTGATGACGAACGGAGGCGGCATCGCCGGTCAGAACCTCGTGCTGAACGTCTACGCGTACCAGAAGGCGTTCGCCTCCTCGCAGTACGGCCTCGGCTCGGCGATCGGTGTGGTGATGCTGGTGATCCTGCTGGCGGTCACGCTCGTGTACCTGAGGCTGCTGCGCGGGCAGGGGGAGGAACTGTGAGCCTTCCACGGATCGCCGTGCGCCGGCCGTGGCGGCTCGCCGCGGAGGCGTCGGCGCTGCTGATCGCGGTGGTCGTCGCCTTCCCCCTCTACTGGATGGTGCTCAGCGCCTTCAAACCGGCCGGTGAGATCGAGTCCACCGAGCCCCGGCCCTGGACGCTTTCGCCCTCCCTGGATTCCTTCCGGCGGGTCTTCGGGCAGCAGGAATTCGGCCGCTACTTCCTCAACAGCCTTGTGGTGGCGGGCTCGGTGGTCGTCGTCTCGGCACTGATCGCGTTTCTCACGGCGACGGCGGTGACGCGATTCCGCTTCCGTTTCCGGACCACTCTGTTGATCATGTTCCTGGTCGCGCAGATGGTGCCCGTGGAGGCGCTGACGATCCCCCTCTTCTTCCTCATGCGGGACTTCGGTCAGCTGAACACACTGGGCTCGCTGATCCTGCCCCACATCGCCTTCTCGCTGCCCTTCGCGATCTGGATGCTGCGGGGTTTTGTGAAGGCCGTGCCGGACGCGCTGGAGGAGGCCGCGTACATCGACGGGGCGAGCCGCGCGCGATTCCTCTGGCAGATCCTTTTCCCGCTCGTCTTCCCGGGACTGGTGGCCACGAGCGTCTTTTCCTTCATCTCGGCCTGGAACGACTTCCTGTTCGCCAAGTCCTTCATCATCAGCGACACCTCGCAGTCCACCCTGCCGATGGCCCTGCTCGTCTTCTACAAGCCCGACGAACCGGACTGGGGCGGCGTGATGGCGGCGTCCACGGTGATGACGATTCCCGTGCTGATCTTCTTCGTACTCGTACAGCGACGACTGGTCTCCGGCCTCGGCGGAGCGGTGAAGGACTGATGGACATGACGGATTCCGGGCTGATTCCGGCGCCGCGGCACCTCGCGTGGGCACCGGCCCGCTCCCGGCGGGAAGGTCCCGGCGGGCGGGCGGGCATCGACGCGCGGACGACGATCGAGGCCCGGCTCGGCACCGAGGGCGTGGCGCGCTGGCTGCGGGCCACGCTGGGCGCGGCCACCGGGTTCGGCCTGGCGGACGGGCACGACACCGACCACCGCATCGTGCTGGCCATCGATCCGCACCTCGCCCCCGAGGGCTACCGGCTCGTCGTCGACGGCCGCACGCACCGGATCGAGGGAGGCGGCCCGGCCGGCGTCTTCTGGGGCGCGCAGACCTTCCGGCAACTGCTCGGCCCCGACGCGTACCGCAGGGCTCCGCTGCGGCCGGGCCGGGACTGGGAACTGCCGGAGGTGACCGTCGAGGACGCTCCCCGATTCCCCTGGCGCGGCCTCATGCTCGACGTGTCCCGGCACTTCATGCCGAAGGAAGGCGTCCTGCGTCACCTCGACCTGCTGGCCGCGCACAAACTCAACGTCTTCCACTTCCACCTCACCGACGACCAGGGATGGCGTGTTCAGATCAAGCGCTTCCCGAGGCTGACCGAGGTCGGATCCTGGCGGGCACGCACGAAATTCGGCCACCGCGCCTCGCCGCTGTGGGAGGAGAAGCCGCACGGGGGCTTCTACACCCAGGACGACATCCGCGAGATCGTCGCGTACGCGGCCGAGCGGCATATCAGCGTCGTGCCGGAGATAGACATCCCGGGGCACTCGCAGGCCGCCATCGCCGCGTATCCGGAACTGGGCAACTCCGACGTCGTCGACACCGCCTCCTTGACCGTCTGGGACTCCTGGGGCGTCTCCGAAAACGTACTCGCCCCCACTGACGACACCCTGCGCTTCTACGAGGGGGTGTTCGAGGAACTCCTCGACCTGTTCCCGGCGGACGCCGGGCCGTTCTCGCACTTCTTCCACATCGGCGGCGACGAGTGCGCCAAGGACCAGTGGAAGCGGTCGCCGGCCGCGCAGGCGCGTATCGAGGAACTGGGTCTCGCGGACGAGGACGAGTTGCAGTCCTGGTTCGTCCGGCATTTCGACAACTGGCTCTCGGCGCGCGGCCGTCGGCTGATCGGCTGGGACGAGATCCTGGAGGGCGGACTCGCGGACGGTGCGGCGGTGTCCTCGTGGCGCGGGTACCAGGGCGGCATCACGGCCGCCCGCGCGGGCCACGACGTCGTCATGTGCCCCGAGCAGCAGGTGTACTTGGACTACCGCCAGGACGCCGGCGAGGACGAGCCGGTGCCCATCGCCTACGTCCGCACCCTGGAGGACGTCTACCGCTTCGAGCCCGTTCCGTCCGAGCTCACCGAGGCGGAGGCGCGGCATGTGCTGGGCACTCAGGCCAACGTGTGGACCGAGGTGATGGAGGACCCCGCGCGCGTGGACTACCAGGTCTTCCCCCGGCTCGCGGCCTTCGCGGAGGTCGCCTGGAGCGCGCTTCCGGCCCCCGCGGAGCGTGACTTCACCGGCTTCGAGCGGCGGGTGGCCGCCCACTACGGGCGACTTGACGCTCTGGGAGTGGCGTATCGCCCGCCCGGAGGTCCGCTTCCGTGGCAGAAGCGCCCGGGGGTGCTCGGACGCCCGATCGAGGGGGCGCCCCCAAACGTGTGAGGCGGCTCCCGGGCGGCGTGTCCCGGACCGCCGGGTCCGCCACCGGGGCCCGACGAGGAAAAAGAGGCCCAAGGGTCACCGAAGAGTGGCAATTCGCACTGACCGGCGATGCCGTACGAAAACGGACCATCTCCCTGGTGAGGGGGGCGAATGCCTCCTAGCGGACCCCCGCGTCGGGGGCCGGGGAAGATGTGCCAGAGTTGCCACGTCCGCCCTGTCAGCACGTACCGTACGCGCAACACAGGTGGGACCAGGTGGGGCAGCGGGAAGGGGCAGCCGGTTTGACCACGCACGCACCGCAGGCGGCGCAGGCCGTGACGCTGCCCGCCTCGCTGGACGAGGCAGTGGCGGCGCTGGCCGCCATGCCCGCCGCCGTCCCGGTGGCCGGCGGCACCGATCTCATGGCCGCGGTCAACTCCGGACAGCTGCGGCCCGCCGCGCTCGTCGGCCTCGGCCGGATCAGCGAGATCCGCGGCTGGCAGTACCAGGACGGCCACGCGCTGCTCGGCGCCGGCCTCACCCACGCCCGCATGGGGCGCCCCGACTTCGCCGCCCTCATCCCCGCGCTGGCCGCCGCCGCGCGCGCCGCGGGGCCGCCGCAGATCCGCAACGCGGGCACCCTGGGCGGCAACATCGCCTCGGCCGCGCCCACCGGGGACGCGCTGCCCGTGCTGGCCGCCCTGGAGGCCACGCTGGTCATCGCGGGCCAGGGCGGCTCCCGCCGGGAGATCCCGGTGTCCCACCTGCTCGCGGGCATGGAGATGCTCCGCGGCGGTGAACTCATCGGCTACGTGCGCGTTCCGCTGCTGCACGCCCCCCAGGTCTTCCTGAAGGCGACGGGACGCACCGGACCCGGGCGGGCGATCGCGTCCGTGGCGCTGGTCCTCGACCCGGCCCGGCGCGGCGTGCGGTGCGCCGTCGGAGCCATAGCTCCGATGCCGCTGCGTCCGCTGGACGCGGAGGCATGGGTCGCCCAGCTGATCGACTGGGACAACAACCGCGCGATCGTGCCGGAGGCGCTCACCGCGTTCGGCGAGTACGTCGCGGCGGCCTGCATTCCCGACCCCGTCCCGGCCGAGGACGGCTCCGTACAACCACTTCCGCCCGCCGTACTGCATCTGCGCCGCACCGTCGCCGCGCTGGCCCGACGAGCACTGGGGAGGGCACTGTCGTGACCGACGACCAGCACGAAGAGGGCGCTCCGCAGGGCAGGGGCCGCTGGGATCCCCTCCCGCAGGGCGACTACGACGACGGCGCCACCGCCTTCGTCAAGCTCCCCGAGGGAGGCATCGAAGCCCTCCTCGCGGAACGGGACCGCAACAGCAACAGCCCGCTCGCGGCGCCCGGACACGGCTACGTGCCCCCGGAGATCACCGCGGCGCCCCCGGCGCAGGACCAGGGCGGCACGGGCGCCTGGGGCGCGCCGGCCGAGGCGGCCCAATGGCCCGAGCCGGGCACCGAGCACCAGGACGCCGGACGTCACCGGACCTCGCACGACGGGTTCTCGTACCACCCCGGCGCCACCGGGCAGTGGGACTTCGGAGAGGTGGCCCAGGAGGGCGCCTCCGGCGGACACCACGCGGACGGCGCGCCCGGGCACGACGTCACCGGACAGTGGTCGATCCCGGTCGCCGGAGGTGATCTTCCGGACGAATCGGGTGAGTTCACCACGTCGGCGCTCGTCGAGCAGTGGGGCGGCACCCCGCCCGCCACGCTCCCCGGCGGCGCGTCCGCGCCCTGGGCGACGACGGAGGCCATCGGGGAACCCTGGTCTGCCGCACCGCCGTCGGCTGCTCCTGAGGCCGCTGAGGCCCCCGTGGCGCCCTCGCGGCCCACCCGTGCCGAACGGCCCGCCGAGGCCGCCCAGCAGGCCGCGGAACGCGCTCACGAGGCCTCCGAACCGGCCGCCGGACCCCCGTCCGCGGAGGGCGCCCTCTCCGCGGACCGCGAAGCGCGCGAACCGGACTCCACCCGGCCGCCCGGCCCCGCCTCCGGCGAGGACGACTCCACGGCCCCCGACACCGACGTCGCCGCCGACGCCCCGGACGAGCCCTCCGGCACGCCGTCCGCGCACGACGAACACCCCCTCGCCTCGTACGTCCTGCGCGTCAACGGCGCCGACCGCCCGGTGACCGACGCCTGGATCGGCGAGTCGCTGCTCTACGTCCTGCGCGAGCGGCTCGGCCTCGCGGGCGCCAAGGACGGCTGCTCGCAGGGCGAGTGCGGCGCCTGCAACGTGCAGGTGGACGGGCGGCTCGTGGCGTCCTGCCTGGTGCCGGGCGTCACCGCCGCGGGCAGCGAGGTGCGCACCGTGGAGGGCCTGGCCACCGACGGCCAGCCCTCGGACGTGCAGCGCGCGCTGGCCAAGTGCGGTGCGGTGCAGTGCGGTTTCTGCGTACCGGGCATGGCCATGACCGTGCACGACCTCCTGGAGGGCAACCCCGCCCCCACCGAACTGGAGGCCCGCCAGGCGCTCTGCGGCAACCTGTGCCGCTGCTCCGGCTACCGGGGGGTCCTGGACGCCGTGCGCGAGGTCGTCGCCGAACGCGAGGCGCACAGCGCGGCCGCCGCCGAGTCCGTGCCGGACGCGGACGAACCACGCATCCCGCACCAGGCGGGCCCCGGCGCCGGGGGAGTCAACCCCTCGGCGTACGAGGACCCCGCTCCGTACGACGCCCGGGCGCCGTACGAGCAGCCGTACGGCCAGGACGGAGGCCAGGCGTGAGCAACGAGACCGTGACCGCGACTGCCGCGGCGACCGAGACCGGACCGGAGCCGCTGCCGCACGGGCTCGGCGTGTCGCTGCCCGCCGCGGAGGCCCGCGCCAAGACGGAGGGCACCTTCCCGTACGCGGCCGACCTGTGGGCCGAGGGCCTGCTCTGGGCGGCCGTCCTCAGGTCGCCCCACCCGCACGCGCGCATCGTGTCGATCGACACCAGCCACGCGCGCGAGATGCCCGGCGTACGGGCGGTCATCACCCACGAGGACGTGCCCGGCGCCGCCCTGCACGGCCGCGGCAGGGCGGACCGTCCCGTCTTCGCCTCCGAGGTCGTCCGCCACCACGGCGAGCCCATCGCCGCCGTCGCCGCCGACCACCCCGACACCGCGCGGATGGCCGCGGCCGCCGTCATCGTCGAGTACGAGGTGCTCGACCCGGTCACCGACCCGGAGCAGGCCTTCGAGGCCGAACCGCTGCACCCCGACGGCAACCTGATCCGGCACATCCCGCTGCGCCACGGCGACCCCGACGCGGCGGGCGAGATCGTCGTCGAGGGCCTGTACCGCATCGGCCGCCAGGACCCGGCCCCGATCGGCGCGGAGGCCGGCCTCGCCGTGCCCCGGCCCGACGGCGGGGTGGAGCTCTACATCGCCTCCACCGACCCGCACACCGACCGCGACACGGCCGCCGCCTGCTACGGCCTGGAGCCCGAGCGCGTGAAGGTCGTCGTCACCGGCGTGCCCGGCGCCACCGCGGACCGCGAGGACCAGGGCTTCCAGCTTCCGCTCGGACTGCTGGCCCTGAAGACCGGCTGCCCGGTGAAACTCACCGCTACGCGCGAGGAGTCCTTCCTCGGCCACGCCCACCGCCACCCCACGCTGCTGCGCTACCGCCACCACGCGGACGGCGACGGCAAGCTGGTGAAGGTCGAGGCGCAGATCCTGCTCGACGCGGGCGCGTACGCCGACACGTCCTCCGAGTCCCTGGCCGCGGCGGTCTCCTTCGCGTGCGGCCCCTACGTCGTCCCGAACGCCTTCATCGAGGGCTGGGCCGTACGCACCAACAACCCGCCCTCCGGCCATGTGCGCGGCGAGGGCGCCATGCAGGTCTGCGCCGCCTACGAGGCGCAGATGGACAAGCTGGCGAAGAAACTCGGCGTCGACCCGGCGGAGCTGCGCCTGCGCAACGCGATGGCCACCGGTGACGTGCTGCCGACCGGCCAGACGGTGACCTGCCCCGCCCCGGTCGCGGAACTCCTCCAAGCGGTACGGGACTTCCCGCTCCCCGCGCTTCCCAAGGACACCCCCGAGGACGAGTGGCTGCTCCCGGGCGGCCCCGAGGGCGCGGGCGAGCCCGGCGCCGTGCGCCGCGGGGTCGGCTACGGCCTCGGCATGGTCCACATGCTCGGCGCGGAGGGCACGGACGAGGTCTCCACGGCCACGGTCAAGGTCCACGACGGTGTCGCCACGGTGCTCTGCGCGGCCGTCGAGACCGGTCAGGGCTTCACCACGCTGGCCCGGCAGATCGTCCAGGAGACGCTCGGCATCGACGAGGTGCACGTGGCACCGGTCGACACCGACCAGCCGCCCGCCGGACCGAGCTGCCGGGGCCGCCACACCTGGGTGTCGGGCGGGGCGGTCGAACGCGCGGCGAAGATGGTCCGTACGCAGTTGCTGCAGCCCCTGGCGCACAAGTTCGGCATGTCCACCGAACTGCTCCAGATCACCGACGGCAAGATCACGTCGTACGACGGCGTGCTCTCCACGACCGTCACCGAGGCGATGGACGGCAAGGAGCTGTGGGCCACCGCGCAGTGCCGCCCCCACCCGACCGAGCCGCTGGACGAAACGGGACAGGGCGACGCCTTCGTGGGCCTCGCCTTCTGCGCGATCCGCGCGGTGGTGGACGTGGACATCGAACTGGGCTCGGTACGGGTCGTCGAACTCGCGCTCGCCCAGGACGTCGGCCGGATCCTCAACCCGGCGCAGCTCACGGCCCGGATCGAGGCGGGCGTCACCCAGGGCGTCGGCGCGGCGCTCACCGAGAACCTGCGCACCGCGCGCGGCCTGGTCCGCCACCCCGACCTGACCGGCTACGCCCTCCCGACCGCCCTGGACGCGCCCGACATCCGCATCGTCAAGCTCGTCGAGGAGCGGGATGTCGTGGCGCCCTTCGGCGCGAAGGCGGCCAGCGCGGTGCCGGTCGTGACGTCCCCGGCCGCCGTCGCCTCCGCGGTACGGGCGGCGACCGGACGCCCGGTCAACCGCCTCCCGATCCGCCCGCAGGCCGCGGTGGTGACGACCGCATGACCACGCCAGGGCCCCTGGGGGAGGAGCCCCCGCCTGCGCAGCCCCAGCCGCAGCCGCAGGACGGCGACGGGGACCTGCCGCGCTACGAACCCCCGCCCAGTGTCGGCAAGCTCATGATCTGGGTGCTGCTGTTCTTCGTGGCGGCCCTGGCGGTCGTGCTGGGCGGCGTGTACTTCACCTGAGGCCAGGGCGACGGGCCGGAGCGCGGGCCCGACTGCTCGACGCCCCGCGCGCGGGACGCCCGCACCGGGTGCGGGGTCCTGCCGTGGGTGGCTTGAACCGGCAGGTTTCCCGGCGGTGCCCCCCGTGTGCCTGCGAGTTTCCGGCGTTGTCAGTGGGGCGGCGTATGGTTCTCGGTCAGTGGGGAACAGCCGCTGGGCGGTGGGGTGTTGCCCGGGGGAAGCACACAAGCGTTCACATGCGCGGGGGAGCCATGAGCACGACTGACACCGATGTCGTCGGCGCGATCACGCTGACCGAGGGCGAGCTGGATCCGTACATCACACACGCGGACACACGGCACCGGCTGACGGGCCCGGGACTGCCGTCCGACGGCACACTGCTGGAGTTCGGCGCCCTGCGGGAGCACGGTCTGCGCCGGGTGACGGACCTGGCCTCGGACGCCGACAAGCTCGCCGAGGAGCTCCGTGACCAGCTGGTCATCGGGGCGCTGCGGATCTTCGACCGGGACCTGGAGGCGATCGTGCTGGACGGGTCGACCGGAAAGGTCGGCACGACGCACCTCTCCTCCCACCCCGTCCTGATGGACCTCGCTCCGCTGGCCCCGTCCCTGGAGGCGCTGGTGCGTTTCGCGGCGGCCACGGAGGAACTGACCGCGCCCCAGGGGCAGTTCGCGTCCCACGGGGGCCGGTTCGGGCCGAAGGCGGTCATGGAGGCCTCCGAGTCGCTGACCGAGGTCTTCGAGGCGGGCGCGGGCGGCGAGGTGGCGGCGTACTGGCGGATGGCCGCGCTGATCCGTCCCCTCGCGCGGATCGCGGGCCCCGGCGAGGGGCTCCTGCTCGACCTGCCGCAGCGGCTGCTGGACGAGGAGTTCGGTCCGGGCGCGATCATGCGCTTCGAGGACGTCGACTTCCCGCCCGCGCTCGTCCACGAGCCGACGCGCCGCTTCCTGCGCGAGACGGGTCTGCCGGAGGACGGCCTGCTCTTCCAGCTGGACACGGAGGTGCCGCTGCCGGCCCTCACCGAGTACTACGCGGACGAGCGTCCCGAGGAGTTCACCGCCGAGGAGCTGCCCGCGACGGCGGACCGGCTCGTACGCCTCGGCTATCTCCTGGAGGACACCAGTCTCGTCGTGGACGGCACGACGGGCGCGGTCCTCGCCTGGAGCGAGCCGGACGCCACGCTGCGCCCGCTCAACGCCGACATCTCCACGCTCGCCTTCACCCTCTGGCTGCTGCACCGCGAGAAGTCGATCGACGCGGCGTACGACCTCACCGACTCCTACGAGCAGCTCGCCGCGACCATGGCGCAGACCCTCGCCGCGGTCGACCCGGTCGCCTGCGACCCGACCCCCGGGCTCGACGGCGACGACGGCCGGCGCTACTGGCCGGAGGCGTTCGACGACCAGGCGGGCGGCACGCTGTACGCGTAGCGGGCCCCCTCGCACCAAGGCAACCCGTATCGGGTCATGGCGGTCCTTGGCGGTCCTTATCAGGGCAGGACTCCCCGTATCGGGCAGGGTGGCCGATTGGCGAGGGCCTTTGTGGGTATTTGACTGATATGAGTACCGCATCGATGCAGATTGCAGCGCCCAGCGGCCTGCTCAGCCTCGGGCTGTTCCTGGTCGCCGTGGCCCTCGTGACCCTGCTGGCCGGCAGCCTCTGGCTGGGCTGCCGCATACGAGCACGCGAACAGCTGCCGCGTCCCGAGGAGCAGCCGCAGCTGCCACCGGGCGGCGCGGTCCACGAGATCCGTGAGATCCGAGAGGCCGCCGAGGTCCCCAAGGTGGACAAGAGCGGGCACGCCCTCACCCCGTACGAGCTGGCCCACTCGTCCCGGCCGAGCGCGTCGCAGGAGCGACCACGCTGGGTCGAGGGCGGAAGCGGCTCGTTCGGCAGCGGCGGCCTGGGGCCGCACTGAGGCCTCCGGCCCACCGAGAAGCCCCGCTGAGACCGCCCTCACCGGGGCACCGGCCCGCCGACACCGGGGCCCGCGCGGACCCACCACGCGCGGCGCCCCGTTCGACCGCCCCGGGGCGGGGGCTGCGGACCTTTTGAGGCCGTGGCGGGAATCGAACCCGCGTAACTCGCTTTGCAGGCGAGTCCCTGAACCACTCGGGCACACGGCCGTTCTCAGGTGCGGCACGGCTCACTCGTTCCGAACCTGATGGGTCGAACGTAGGCGCAGGCACCGGCGGGGCTCAAGAGGTCCGCACGGGCTGCAACGGGACTGCCACACGCCGTTCACGAAACGCCGCGCGGATGCGGCGCACGGGTGGTCGTACGACCAAAGAACCAGCTGATCACGGTCTTCGGACAGGAGCCAGTGCCGGTTGCGCCCCTTACGCTGACGGCCATGACCGCACTGGAACCACGGGACGCCGCAACCGCCCGGCCGCAGACCGGGGCCCAGGCCCGGGAAGGGGTGCTGAGCGGGCCGTACCGGGCGCTCAGCGTCGGGATCGTCTCCGTCGTGCTGCTGATCGCGTTCGAGGCGACGGCGGTCGGCACGGCCATGCCCGTGGCGGCCAGGGAACTCGACGGGGTCGCCCTCTACGCGTTCGCGTTCTCGGGCTACTTCACGACGAGCCTGTTCGGGATGGTGCTCGCCGGCCAGTGGTCGGACCGGGACGGCCCCCTGGGTTCGCTGACCGCAGGAATCGGGGCCTTCGCGGCGGGACTGATCCTGTCCGGAACGGCCGGCGGCATGTGGCTGTTCGTGCTCGGACGCGCGGTGCAGGGGCTCGGCGGCGGCCTGGTGATCGTCGCGCTGTACGTGGTCGTGGGGCAGGCCTACCCGGAGCGGCTGCGGCCGTCGATCATGGCGGGCTTCGCGGCGGCCTGGGTGGTGCCCTCCGTGGTCGGGCCGCTCGCGGCCGGCGCGGTCACCGAACACCTCGGCTGGCGCTGGGTATTCGTCGGTATACCGGTTCTGGTCGTCCTCCCGCTCGCCCTCGCCCTGCCGCAGATCCGGCGGCGCACGCGGGGACGTACGGCGGACGCCGCCTTCGTGCCCGCGGGCCGGCGGCGCATCCGCTCGGCGCTCGGGATCGCCCTCGGTGCGGGGCTGCTCCAGTACGCCGCCCAGGACCTGAGATGGCTGTCCCTCGTCCCGGCCGCGGCGGGGGCCGCCCTGCTCGTCCCGGCCGTACTGCGGCTGCTCCCGGCCGGCACCTACCGGGCCGCGCGCGGCCTGCCCTCCGTGGTGCTGCTGCGCGGGGTCGCGGCCGGCGCCTTCGTCGCCGCCGAGTCCTTCGTGCCGCTCATGCTCGTCACCCAGCGCGGACTGTCACCGACGCTCGCCGGGTTCTCGCTCGCGGCGGGCGGCGGGACCTGGGCGCTGGGTTCGTACGTGCAGTCGCGACCGCGCGTGGAGCCGTACCGGGAGCGGCTGATGTTCTTCGGGATGGTGCTGGTCGCGGCCGCGATCGCCGCCGTGCCCAGCGTCCTGGTGCACGCCGTGCCGGTGTGGACCGTCGCGGTCGCCTGGGGGTTCGGCTGCTTCGGGATGGGGCTGGTGATCGCCTCGACCAGTGTGCTGCTGCTCCATCTCTCGGCGCCCGAGGAGGCCGGCGCGAACTCCGCCTCGCTGCAGATCTCCGACGCCCTTTCCAACATCGTCCTCCTCGCGGCGGGCGGCGCGGCCTTCGCCTCCCTGGGCGGCGGCACGGTCACGGACACGGCCACCTCGGCGGCCGGCTCCCACCCCGCCGCCTTCGCCGCCGTGTTCCTGCCGATGGCGGGCGTGGCACTGGCGGGCGCCTGGGTGACGACCCGGCTGCGCGCGCTGTGAGGTGGGTCGCATCCGCGGGTGCCCCGGCGTCGTCCGCGCCGTGACACATCCGGGTCGCCGGTAGGGTGGCCCGGTTGTCATACGTAGCCGAGCCGCTCGACCACCCCACGGAGACCGTGACTACCACCGCCGCCACCGCGTCCTCTTCGCACCACCTGTCACCCGCCTTTCCCGGGCGCGCCCCCTGGGGCACCGCGGGCAAGCTGCGCGCCTGGCAGCAGGGGGCGATGGAGAGGTACATCCAGGAGCAGCCGCGCGATTTCCTCGCCGTCGCCACCCCCGGCGCCGGCAAGACGACGTTCGCGCTGACCCTCGCGTCCTGGCTGCTGCACCATCACGTGGTGCAGCAGGTGACCGTGGTCGCGCCGACCGAGCACCTCAAGAAGCAGTGGGCGGAGGCGGCGGCGCGGATAGGGATCAAGCTGGACCCCGAGTACAGCGCGGGCCCGCTCAGCAAGGAGTACCAGGGCGTCGCCGTGACGTACGCCGGTGTCGGCGTGCGGCCGATGCTGCACCGCAACCGCTCCGAGCAGCGCAAGACCCTCGTCATCCTCGACGAGATCCACCACGCCGGTGACTCCAAGTCCTGGGGCGAGGCCTGCCTCGAGGCGTTCGAGCCGGCCACCCGGCGGCTCGCGCTCACCGGTACGCCCTTCCGGTCCGACACGAACCCGATCCCCTTCGTCACCTACGAGGAGGGGAACGACGGGATCCGGCGGTCCTCCGCCGACTACACCTACGGGTACGGGTCCGCCCTCGGCGACGGGGTCGTGCGGCCCGTCATCTTCCTCTCCTACAGCGGCAACATGCGGTGGCGCACGAAGGCGGGCGACGAGATCGCGGCCCGGCTCGGGGAGCCGATGACCAAGGACGCCATCAGCCAGGCCTGGCGCACCGCGCTCGACCCGCGCGGCGAGTGGATGCCCAGCGTGCTGCGCGCCGCCGATCAGCGGCTGACCGAGGTGCGCAAGGGCATCCCGGACGCCGGTGCCCTCGTCATCGCCTCCGACCAGGACTCGGCCCGTGCGTACGCCAAGCTGATCCGCGAGATCACCGGCACGAAGGCGACCCTCGTCCTGTCCGACGACACGGGTGCCTCGAACCGCATCGACGAGTTCAGCCACAGCGACGACCGGTGGATGGTCGCGGTGCGCATGGTGTCCGAGGGCGTCGACGTTCCACGGCTCGCCGTCGGCGTGTACGCGACCACGATCTCGACCCCCCTGTTCTTCGCGCAGGCCGTCGGCCGCTTCGTCCGCTCCCGGCGGCGCGGCGAGACCGCCTCCGTCTTCCTCCCGACCGTCCCCGACCTCCTCGGCTTCGCCAACGAGATGGAGGTCGAGCGCGACCACGTCCTCGACAAGCCCAGGAAGGAGGGCGAGGAGGACCCGTACGCCGAGTCCGAGAAGGAGATGGACGAGGCGAACAAGGAGCAGGACGAGGACACCGGCGAGCAGGAGCAGTTCTCCTTCGAGGCGCTGGAGTCCGAGGCCGTCTTCGACCGGGTGCTGTACGACGGCGCCGAGTTCGGGATGCAGGCCCACCCGGGGAGCGAGGAGGAGCAGGACTACCTCGGCATTCCCGGGCTGCTGGAGCCCGACCAGGTGCAGATGCTGCTGCAGAAGCGGCAGGCCCGGCAGATCGCGCACAGCCGCAAGAAGCCCGACGAGGAGGCCGATCTCCTCGAACTCCCCGCCGACCGGCGTCCGGTGGTCTCGCACAAGGAGATGCTGGAACTGCGCAAGCAGCTCAACACCATGGTCGGCGCGTACGTCCACCAGAGCGGCAAGCCGCACGGGGTGATCCACACCGAGCTGCGGAGGGTGTGCGGCGGGCCGCCGAGCGCGGAGGCCACCGCGGGGCAGCTGCGCCAGCGGATCGCCAAGGTGCAGGAGTGGGCCACCCGGATGCGGTGACGGCCCGTGCACCTTCTCCGCCCGCCCCTGGCGCGCGCCGATCGACGTCGGCGCGCGCTTTTGTGTGCGCCACGGCGTGTGACCCGGGGTGTGTGCGCTGTGTGCGGGGGTGGTGCGCGCCGTGTGGCGGGCGCGGCGTGTAACGGGACAAAGGGAGAGAGTCCGTACCGGCCCATGCCCGGATTCTGGACGGAGACTTCCGCTGAGCGGACCGGCTCGCTACTGTCACGCTACGCACACGCCCCGTGGCAGCGCAGCCGCGGAGCGCAGCCGTGTAGCGACTCCGCCCGGGAAGAGCCCGGGTCGTCAGCCGACGGCGGCCTCTGAAGCGCGTCGCCGACGGGACTCGGTGCCGCGACCGCCGGGAGGGGGCCGCCGACCTCACCACTAAGGAGTGGGCGTCGTGACCGCGGAGACCTCTCAGACGCTCGACCGGGGACTGCGCGTCCTCAAGTTGCTCGCCGACACGGATCACGGGCTGACGGTCACCGAGCTCTCGAACAAACTGGGTGTCAACCGGACCGTCGTGTACCGGTTGCTCGCCACGCTGGAGCAGCACGCGCTGGTGCGCCGTGATCTGGGCGGCCGCGCCCGGGTCGGTCTCGGGGTGCTGCGCCTGGGCCGCCAGGTGCATCCGCTGGTGCGGGAGGCCGCGCTGCCCGCGCTGCGCGCGCTGGCCGAGGACATAGGGGCCACCGCCCATCTCACGCTCGTCGACGGGACCGAGGCCCTCGCCGTCGCCGTCGTCGAGCCCACCTGGACCGACTACCACGTCGCCTATCGCGCCGGGTTCCGCCACCCGCTGGACCGGGGTGCGGCGGGCCGCGCGATCCTCTCCGCCCGGCAGGCGCCCGTGGGCGAGCCCGGATACACGCTCACGCACGGGGAACTGGAGGCGGGCGCGAGCGGGGCCGCCGCACCGCTCCTCGGCGTGACCGGTGTCGAGGGCAGCGTGGGCGTCGTCATGCTCGCGGACTCCGTGCCGGAGCGGGTCGGGCCGCGGGTCATGGACGCGGCCCGTGAGGTCGCGGACGCCCTGCGCTGAGGCCGGTCCGGCGGCCCGGCGGACGACGCCCTGAAGATCCGGGAGGGCACGGACGTTAGATTGATCCCGTGCTCTCTCGCCTCACACGTCCCAAGGCCGTCGCCGTCTGCGCCGTTCCCGTCGTGGCCCTGCTCGCCACGGCGGTGTTCGCGCCGCTGCCCTTCTCCCTCGCGCAGCCGGGACTGACGGCGAACGTCCTCGGCGAGAACAAGGGCGACCCGGTGATCACGATCAGCGGATCGCCCGTCCGCCCCACCCGCGGACAGCTGCGGATGACGACGATCGAGGCGACCGGGCCGGACGCGCACGTCTCGCTCGGTGACGTGATCAGCGGCTGGTTCGCCGAGGACCGGGCGGTGATGCCCCGCGACTCGGTCTACCCGAGCGGGAACAGCGTCAAGGAGATCGAGCAGCACAACGCCGACGAGATGAAGCAGTCGCAGGACACGGCCACCAAGGCCGCGCTGTCCTATCTGCACGAGAAGAACGACGTGAAGGTCACGCTCAAGCTGGCCGACGTCGGCGGCCCCAGCGCCGGACTGCTCTTCACGCTGGGCATCATCGACAAGCTGGACGGCGACGGCAGCGGCGGCGACCTCACGGGCGGTCGCACCGTCGCGGGTACGGGGACGATCGACGCGGACGGCAAGGTCGGCGCGGTCGGTGGCGTGGCGCTGAAGACGCAGGCCGCGCGGCGAGACGGCGCGACGGTCTTCCTGGTTCCGAAGGCGGAGTGCTCGGACGCCAAGGCCGAGCTCCCGAAGGGGCTGCGGCTGGTGGCGGTGACCACGCTCAAGGGGGCGGTGGACGCGCTGGTGTCCCTGGAGAAGGGGAAGGGCTCGGTTCCGGGCTGCTAGGACGTGTCGCCGGCCTCTCCTGCCGGGCGCGCAGGGGCAGGGGCCGTGGCCTAGGAGGCGACGGCCGGCCTGGGCGCGGCGGCGAGGCGCAGGCCCACCTCCACCAGGGTCCAGCCGAGGCGGGTGCGCAGTTCGCCCGGTACGCGGGCGGCGACGGCGAGCCGGTGGGCGTCGGCCTCGGCGCGGAGCTCGGCGGTGCGGGCGTGGTGCAGGGCGAGGTGCGTCTGGGCGTCGATCATCGGAGTACCTCTCGGTCCTGTCGGTGCCTGGTGAAGGGAGTCGGTGGGGCGGGCTCTGTCCTTGTCGAGGTGGCGACGGTGGGGCGGGCTCAGCCCTTCTGGACAGGGAAGACGTGGCTGTGGACGCGGACCTCGGCGGCCTCGGGGTCGTCCGCGGCCGCGGCATCCGCGCGGTAGGTGTCCAGGAGTTCGTGCATCCTGGTGACCAGCTCCGCGGAGCGCTCGGGCGTGAGCCGCAGGGTCCAGTCGCTCATGTCGCTGGCGCGCGACCAGGCCGGCAGCCAGTCGTCCCGGTTCGCGATCCAGGTGGACAGCTCGCGGTTGTGGGTGGTCGCGACCTCGTGCAGGAAGAGGTCGGCGGCTCCTCGTATCTCCGGGTCCGAGCCGTCGAGACGGTCGTTGTCGAAGACCAGCGCCTGATCGACCGCCTGCCACCAGCGCTCCCGCCCCTTGCCGTGCCCCGGCGCGTCCTCGACGAAGCCGTGCGCGGCCAGCTGACGCAGGTGGTAGCTGGTGGCCCCGCTGGACTCGCCCAGCTTCGCGGCCAGTTGGGACGCGGTGGCCGGGCCGCCGCGCCGCAGCGCGTTCAGCAGCTGCATCCGCAGCGGGTGCGCGATGCCGCGCAGCGAGCGGGCGTCGAGGGTGCGGGCGCTCAGTGCCGGTGCGGTCGGGTCGGATACGGACGGTTCGGCTGCGGCGGGTTCGGCCGGTGCACCGAGTGCGCTCGGGTCGGTCGGGTCGGTCGGTTCTCCGTGCTCCTGCATGCATGCAAAGGTAGCGTTGCAAAGAAGTGCTTGCAAGGGTTTCTTTGCAACCAGGTCTTTGGATGCCGACCGCCGGACACCGAGGCGCGGCGCCAGGGCGTCAGCCCTGCTTCACGAACCCCTCCGCCGTCATCCAGTCCAGCGCCACTTCGTGCGGATCCTGCCCCTGCACGTCCACCTTGGCGTTCAGCTCCTGCGCCACCGTGTTGTCCAGTTTCTTCGTCACCGGATCGAGGACCCGGGCGATCGCCGGATATCTCTTCAGCGCCTTGGAGTTGATCGCGGGCGCCGCGTTGTAGTTGGGGAAGAACTTCTTGTCGTCCGCCATCACGACCAGGTGCATCGACCTGATGCGCCCGTCCGTGGTGAACACCTCCCCGTACGTGCAACTCCCCTTCGCCACCTGGGTGTAGATGATCCCGGTGTCCATCTGTGTGATGTTCTTCGCGGGCACGCTCATCCCGTACGCCTTCTCCATGCCCGGCAGCCCGTCGGCCCGGTTGGCGAACTCGCTCTCCACACAGAGGGTGACCGCGCCGGGGTCCTTCCTGGCCAGCGCGGCCACGTCGGAGAGCGTCTTCGTGCCGTACTTCTTGAAGTTGGCCTGGTTCATGGCCAGCGCGTAGGTGTTGTTGAGCGCGGACGGCGGCAGCCAGGTGATTCCGTTCCGCAGGTCGGCGTCGTGCACCGCCTGCCACTGCTTCTGCGGGTCGGGGATGGGCCTGCTGTTGCCGAGGTACGTGATCCAGGCGGTGCCCGTGTACTCGTACATGCCGTCCGCGTCGCCGCTCTTGACGGCCTCCCGGGCGCCGATCGACCCCTGGATGCCGGTCCGGTCGAGGACGTCCGCACCGGCCGCCTGGAAGGCGATACCCATGATCGCGCCGAGGATCAGCTGTTCCGTGAACTCCTTCGACGTCACCGTCAGATGGGCGCCCTTGAGCGGCAGCCCCTGCCCGATGGAGCCGGGAGAGACGTCGTCGACCATGGGGGAGCCGCTGGTCAGACCGCAGCCGGAGACCAGGACCAGCGCACCGGCCAGCAGCGCGCACGGACCCGCCCGCCTCATGAGCCCGCCTCCAGCCCCCGTGGCCGCAGCAGCAGTTCGGCCAGCGAGGCCAGCCAGTCCACGAGCAGCGCGAGCGTCACGGTGAGGACCGAACCGAGCACCAGGACCGGCATCCGCTGGTTGGTGATCCCGGTGGTGATCAGGACGCCGAGGCCGCCGCCCCCGCCGAAGGTGGCCAGCGTGGCCGTACCCACGTTCAGGACCAGGGCCGTGCGGACACCGGCCAGGATCAGCGGGACGGCCAGCGGGAGTTCGATGCGGGACAGGACACCCATCGGGGACATGCCGATACCGCGCGCGGCCTCCAGGAGCGTCGGGTCGTTGGCCTTGAGGCCCGCGATCGTGTTGGAGAGGACCGGCAGGATGGCGTAGACGGTGATGCCGATCAGGGCCGCCTTCTGGCCGGTACCGAGCCAGATGACCAGCAGCGCCAGCAGACCGATCGCCGGGGTGGCCTGCCCCATGTTGGCGAAGGCCATCGCGACCGGCGCCGCCCTGCGGAACATCCTGCGGGTGAGCAGCACGCCCAGCGGGATGGCGATGATCAGCACGAAGAACGTCGAGATCACGGTCAGTTCGATCTGCTGCCACAGGGCCTTCGACACCTGCCCGTTCGACAGCGCGTTCCTGGAGATGGGGTCGAGGGTGGCCTGCTGGAACCACAGCCAGGTGGCCAGCAGCACGGCCACCAGCACCGCCGGCAGGACGGTCAGCTTCTGCCGGCTGATCCTGCGCCGCGGCGCGGCGGGCGGCGGCACGCCCTCCCGTTCGTCGGGCGGACCGGCGTCCTCGGGGAGGACCTCGTCGTCGGGGAACGCGCCGTCGTCCCGGAACGCGAGCCCCTTCACCTCGTGCTCGCCCTCGGGCCTGCGCCCGGACGGGGGAGTCCTCATGCCTTCGCCTCCCCGCCCGGACCCTCCTGCTCGAAGTGGGTCTGCTGGGCGCGCGCGTCCTCCAGTTCGTGCTGGTGCTCCATCGCCTCGAGCCGGTCCTCCTCCAGCAGCTCGTGCACGGAGTTCATCAGCGTCTCCATGTCGACGACACCGATGTACTCGCCGCGCCGTCCGGTCACCGCGACCCGGCCGGTGTTGTCGGTGAGCACGGCCTCCAGCGCGTCCCGCAGCGTGGCGTCCCGGGTCACCGTGTCGTGCACCAGCGTGCCGGCCCGCGCCAGCGAGCCCTTGGCCCGCATCAGGTCGCCGCGCCGCAGCCACTTGTAGGGACGGCGCCGCTTGTCGAGCAGCAGGATCTCGTTCGTCCCGCTGCTCCGGAGCTTGTTGAAGATCTCCTGGAGCCGGTCGTTGACGGTGACCGTCGGATAGTCGGTGATCTCCACGTCCCGCACTCGGGTGAGGTTGAGCCGCTTCAGCGCCGCGCCCGCGCCCACGAACCCCGACACGAAGTCGTCGGCGGGGTTGGTGAGGATCGCCTCCGGGGTGTCGAACTGCGCGATGTGCGAGCGCTCGCGCAGGACGGCGATCCGGTCGCCCAGCTTGATCGCCTCGTCGAAGTCGTGCGTGACGAAGACGATCGTCTTGTGCAGCTCGCGCTGGAGCCGGATCAGCTCGTCCTGGAGATGGTCACGGGTGATCGGGTCCACGGCGCCGAAGGGCTCGTCCATGAGCAGGACGGGCGGGTCGGCGGCCAGCGCCCGCGCCACGCCCACCCGCTGCTGCTGGCCGCCGGAGAGCTGACGCGGATAGCGGCCCTGGAACTCGCCCGGGTCGAGACCGACCAGGTCCAGCATCTCCTCGACCCGCGCCCTGATCCGCGACTTCGGCCAGCCGACCATCTTCGGTACGAGGGCGATGTTCTGGGCGACCGTCATGTGCGGGAAGAGCCCGGACGACTGGATCGCGTACCCGATCCTGCGGCGCAGCTTCACCGGGTCCATGTCGGTGACGTCCTCGCCGCCGATGCGGATACGGCCGCCGGTCGGTTCGATCAGCCGGTTGATCATCTTGAGGGTGGTGGACTTGCCGCACCCGGACGGGCCGACGAAGACGACGAGTTCGCCTGCCTTGATCTCCATGTTGACGCTGTCCACGGCGGGGTCATGGCTGCCGGGATAGCGCTTGGTGAGGTGCTCCAGCTCGATGGTGGCGCCGGTCGTGGACGTGTGCGCGACAGCGGCGGCGTGTCCGTCCCGCCCGGCCTCGGTCGTCTCAGCCACGGATCCCCCTAGGGATGGTCAGCCGCCCGACGAGCACGTACGCGGCGTCGAACAGCAGCGCCAGGATGATGATCCCGACCGTGCCCGCGAGTACCTGGTTGAGCGCGTTCTTGCTGCCCAGGGACCCGATGCCACGGAAGATCTCGTTGCCGAGGCCGGGCCCGGAGGCGTAGGCCGCGATCGCCGCGATGCCCATCAGCATCTGCGTGGAGACCCGGATGCCGGTGAGGATCGGCGGCCAGGCGAGCGGCAGTTCGACCTTCAGCAGCCGGGCCGCCCGTGACATGCCGATGCCCTTGGCGGCGTCCACCAGCGCGGGGTCGACGCCGCGCAGGCCCACGATCGAGTTGCGCACGACCGGCAGCAGTCCGTACAGCGTCAGCGCGATCACGGTGGGCGGGACGCCCAGCCCCACGACCGGGATCAGCAGACCGATCATGGCGAGCGACGGGACGGTCAGGATCGAGGAGGTGGTGATCGTGGCGAGGCCGCCCGCCCAGTCGCTGCGATAGGTGACCACACCGAGCACCACGCCGATGAGTGTTGCGACGACCATGCACTGGAAGACCACGCTGGCGTGCTGATACGCGTCCACGAGCAACTGCTGACGGCGGCCGCTCAGGTACTCCCAGAAATTCACGCCGCCTCACCCTGTCGTCGGTCAGTGCTCGGCCGCCGCCTGCTCCACCAGCGGGATGATCCGCAGCGGTACGGCGTTCTCCATGACGATCGCCGTGGAGGCCCGGACGATGCCATCAAAACCGACGACCCGGTCGATCACCCGCTGGAGATCGGCGTTCGAGCGGGCCACCAGCCGGCACAGCATGTCCCCGCTGCCGGTGGTCGTGTGCAGCTCCAGCACCTCCGGGACGGTCGCCAAGTGAGCCCGTACGTCCGGGCCTTGCCCCTGCCGGATCTCCAGCGTCGCGAAGGCCGTCACGGGGTATCCGAGCGCGGCGGGATCCACCTGCGGGCCGAATCCCCGGATGACTCCATTCGACTGAAGACGGTCCAGACGGGCCTGCACCGTGCCCCGCGCGACCCCCAGCCGCCGGGACATCTCCAGGACGCCGATCCGCGGCTCCCGCGCCAGCAGCACGATGAGCCGGCCGTCCAGATGATCGATCGCCACGCGCGCCTCCGGAGTGGTCATCCTGTACAGACCGCCCGGCATTCGGGGCGGTGTGCTGAACACATTGCCCAGCCGATACTCAAACTATTGCGCACCTTGTGGAAGGGCGAGAGCCTGCGGCCATGTCCCTCATCGACGCGAACCCAGACCAGACTCCCGACACCGCCCGGCAGGCCGATCCCTTCCCGGTCAAGGGAATGGACGCCGTCGTCTTCGCCGTGGGCAACGCCAAGCAGGCCGCGCACTACTACTCCACCGCGTTCGGCATGCGGCTTGTCGCCTACTCCGGACCGGAGAACGGCAGCCGGGAGACGGCGTCGTACGTCCTGGAGAACGGCTCCGCGCGCTTCGTCCTCACCTCCGTGATCAAGCCCTCCACCCCCTGGGGCCACTTCCTGGCCGAGCACGTGGCGGCGCACGGCGACGGGGTCGTCGACCTCGCCATCGAGGTCCCGGACGCGCGCGCCGCGTTCGCGTACGCCGTCGAGCACGGCGCCCGCGCGCTCACCGAGCCGTACGAGCTGAAGGACGAGCACGGCACGGTCGTGCTGGCCGCGATCGCCACGTACGGCGAGACCCGGCACACGCTCGTCGAGCGGACCGGGTACGACGGCCCCTACCTGCCCGGGTACGAGGCCGCTGCCCCGATCGTCGAGCCCCCCGCCCGGCGCACCTTCCAGGCCGTCGACCACTGTGTCGGCAACGTCGAGCTCGGCCGCATGAACGAGTGGGTCGGCTTCTACAACAAGGTCATGGGCTTCACGAACATGAAGGAGTTCGTGGGCGACGACATCGCGACCGAGTACAGCGCCCTGATGTCGAAGGTCGTCGCCGACGGCACGCTCAAGGTCAAGTTCCCGATCAACGAGCCCGCCGTCGCCAAGAAGAAGTCCCAGATCGACGAGTACCTGGAGTTCTACGGCGGCGCGGGCGTCCAGCACATCGCGCTGAACACCAACGACATCGTCCAGACCGTACGGACCATGAGCGCGGCCGGGGTCCAGTTCCTCGACACGCCCGACTCGTACTACGACACCCTCGGCGAGTGGGCCGGTGACACCCGCGTCCCCGTCGACACCCTGCGCGAACTGAAGATCCTCGTCGACCGCGACGAGGACGGCTACCTGCTCCAGATCTTCACCAAGCCGGTCCAGGACCGTCCGACCGTCTTCTTCGAGATGATCGAGCGGCACGGCTCGATGGGCTTCGGCAAGGGCAACTTCAAGGCCCTGTTCGAGGCGATCGAGCGCGAGCAGGAGAAGCGCGGCAACCTGTAGCGGCGCCGCCCGCCGTACCGCCCCGCCGTACCGCCCGCCCGGTCAGTGCGGGGCGGTACGGCGGGGCGCGGTCGAGGACTCCGGCCGCTGCCCGCCCGTCGCCGGGCCGGCCGAGAACGTCGGGGGCGCCGAGGCCGCCGGTGCCGGTGCCTCGAACGACCCGGCCGGGGCCGGGACGGACGCGGTGGGCGCGGTGGACACGTCCGGCGCGGAAGCGGCCGGTGGGGTGCGGACGGGCTCCGGGACCTCCGGTTCCGGGAACGCCGGATCCTCGTCCAGCTCGCTCGGGAGCGCCGTGGACGACGTGGACGGCTCGCCCAGCGTGTCCAGCGTTCGCCGGGCCAGGGGAGCGAGAAGGGGCGAGAAGTACGGATTGATCTGGAGGGACTCCGCGAGGTGCCGGCGGGCGGCCCCGGTCAGCTCCAGGCCGCGCTCGATCTGCCCCCGGTGATAGACGTACAGCGCACTGCGTACCCCGCCGCCGTGCTCCTTGTCCGTCGCCCGCGCCGCGAACGTCAGGGCCTCCTTGTTCTTCCCGGCCCGGTGCAGGGCCCACCCCAGCGCGTCCGCGACGCCGATACCCGGCTGCCGTTTCCACTCCGCGCGCAGCCGCCGCACCGCCTCCGCCGCATCCCCGTGGTCCGCCTCCAGCAGTCCGAGGACCAGCGTGTCGTCGACACCGCCCGCGGTCTCCGTGCGCACCCGCGCCCGCACCAGGTCGTACTGCGCACGCGCCGCCGCGTCGAGGCCCTGCGCCTGGTACAGCTCGCCCAGCTCCAGCGCGTACCCCGGCGCGGGCCGCCCGGCGAACGCCGCCTGATACGCGCGCAGCGCCTCCGGCACGCGCCCGAGCGATGCCAGCGCGCGCCCCCGCCCGGCGAGCGCGGCCGGCTCGTTGCGGTCGATGCGCAGCGCGCCCTCGTAGGAGCGCAGCGACTCCGCCCGGTCACCGCGCTCCCACGCCAGCCGGCCGGCCTCCGCCAGCCAGACCGCCCGCTCGGCCGGCGTCCGGGCGCCCGCCGCCGCGTCCGAGAGCTCCGCCACCGCGTCCTCGCGCCAGCCCCGGTCCCAGTACACCTGGGCGGCGCGGGCCATCACCGGCGGCCCGGAGTGCAGCTTCTGCAGCTTCTCCAGCGCCTTGCGGCTCGCCTTGTAGTCACCGAGGCCCCGGAAGGAGTCGATCAGCAGCGGATACGTCGTCCACTGCTTGGGCGCCAGCTTCAGCGCCGTCTCCCCCCACGTGCGGCCCTCGCGGAAGTCGCCGCGGGCGTTGGCGAGCGCGGCCAGGCCCTGCGACGCGGCCAGGTTCCCCGTCGGCCCGGCCGTCAGCGACGCACGCAGCGCCCGCTCGGCCTTCGGGAAGTATCCGGGCGTGGCGGTGCGCCGCCCCTGCTCCACGTACGCCGTCCCGAGCACCGCCCACGACGCCGCGTCCCGCGGATGGGTGCGCAGATACGCCTCGCGGTCGCGGACGAGCGCCGTCAGATCGTGCAGCGAGACGGGCATCCCGGCCGCCACCGCCGTCATCGCCCCGGCCACCGGCCCCGGGGCGGGCGGCGTCGGAGTGAACCCGACGGTGGGCAGCAGCACCATCGCCCCGCCGAAAACGGCACACCCCGCGACCACGCCGATCAGCGCGCGCCGGGCGGCGCGGGAGCGGCGCCGCCCGGACGCCTTTCGGGATCCCGGCCCGGTGAGGTCCCGCTCTCGCTGCTCGATCTCCATGCCGCTCACCATGCGTCAGTACGACGACCACATCCCGACACACGAAGGGTGCGGCAGACGGGGTTCACACCGATGGCCCCGAGTGCGACGCTGTGATCATGAGCCGTATCGAAGCCCCGCGCGACGACGTCACCGGCACCCTCGTCGACCGTCTCCTGGCGGGCCTGCCGAGCGAGGCGGTCCTCACCGACCCGGACGTCACGGTCTCGTACGCCAACGACATGGCGAGCTTCTGCGAGGCCGGCACACCCGCCGTCGTCGTCCTGCCACGCACCGTCGAACAGGTCCAGCACGTCATGCGCACCGCGACCGCCCTGCGGATCCCGGTCGTCCCGCAGGGTGCGCGTACCGGCCTGTCCGGCGCCGCGAACGCCTCGGACGGGTGCATCGTGCTCTCCCTGGTGAAGATGGACCGGATCCTCGAGATCAGTCCCGTCGACCGGATCGCCGTCGTCGAACCCGGCGTCGTCAACGCCACGCTCTCGCGCGCGGTCAACGAACACGGTCTGTACTACCCGCCGGACCCCTCCAGCTGGGAGATGTGCACGATCGGCGGCAACATCGGCACCGCCTCCGGCGGTCTGTGCTGCGTGAAGTACGGGGTGACCGCCGAGTACGTCCTCGGCCTGGACGTCGTGCTCGCCGACGGACGGCTGATGAGCACCGGCCGCCGCACCGCGAAGGGGGTCGCCGGCTACGACCTCACCCGGCTCCTCGTCGGGTCGGAGGGGTCGCTCGGCATCGTCGTACGGGCGGTGCTGGCCCTGAAGCCGCAGCCGCCCCGACAACTCGTGCTGGCCGCCGAGTTCGGGTCGGCGCGGGCCGCCTGCGACGCCGTCTGCCGGATCATGGAGGGCGGCCATGTGCCCTCCCTCCTCGAACTGATGGACCGTACGACCGTGAAGGCGGTCAACGCCCTGGCCCACATGGGCCTGCCGGAGACCACCGAGGCGCTCCTCCTCGCCGCCTTCGACACCCACGACCCGGCGGCCGACCTCGCCGCCGTGGGCGCGCTGTGCGAGGCCGCGGGCGCCACCCAGGTGGTACCGGCGGAGGACGCGGCGGAATCCGAACTCCTCCTCCAGGCACGGCGGTTGTCGCTCACCGCGCTCGAAGCGGTCAAGGGCACCACGATGATCGACGACGTGTGCGTGCCGCGCTCCCGGCTCGGCGACATGCTCGAAGGCATCGAGCGCGTCGCGGAGAAGTACTCCCTGACCATCGGCGTCTGCGCGCACGCCGGTGACGGCAACACCCACCCCACCGTCTGCTTCGACGCCACCGACCCCGACGAGTCCCGGCGCGCCCGTGAGTCCTTCGACGAGATCATGGCCCTCGGTCTGGAACTCGGCGGCACGATCACCGGCGAACACGGGGTCGGTGTCCTGAAGAAGGAGTGGCTGGCGCGCGAGATCGGGCCGGTCGGGGTGGAGATGCAGCGCGCCGTCAAGGCCGCGTTCGACCCGCTCGGGATCCTCAACCCGGGCAAGGTGTTCTAGGGCGTGTTGCGAGAGTCCCGTCGTCCGCCCGGCAGGCGTCGCGAGGCAGGCGGGACTCTCGCACCACGCCCCGGTTCCTGTCGCGGCGTCGGCCTGGGCAGGTGCGGCGCCGTGCCCGCGCGTGGGTTCACTCCCCGTCCTTCGACTCGTCCGACGGCCACGGGTCGCGCAGCCACAGCTCGTCGGCCGGCAGGGATCCCGGCTGGTCCTGGAGGTCCCCGCGCTCCCGCGAGGCCGAACCCGGGGGAGAGGCCGAGAACCTGGGGGAGGGCGCGAGCAGTTCGGCGAGGCCGTCGTCGAGGCCGAGCTGCTCGCCCTCGGACCCCGGCGGAACCGCCCGCAGGGTGCGCTCCAGCCAGGCGGACACCTGCGCGGCCGGCACCTCCAGCAGCGCGTCGCCGTCGGGCGAGGTGAGTGCCATCAGCACGACACCGCGTCCCGCGACCTTCGTCGGCCACACCCGCACATCGCCGTGCCCGCACGGCCGGAACACCCCCTCGACGAGCAGCTCGCGGGCGAAGGTCCAGCTGACCGGATGGTCCGAGCCGATGTGGAAGGTGATGTGGACGGCGTACGGGTCGTCGGAGCGGTAGCCGAGCCGGGCCGGCACGGGGATGCTGCGCTCGGGGGACAGGACGAGGTGCAGTTCGAGTTCGCGTTCCACCACGATGTGCATGTCGGTGCGCTTCCCTTCGTCTACGGGCCTCCAAGGCGGGTCCGTACGAGTGGAGAGCGCGCCGGCGCGGAACCATTACGCGGGTTCGGAGAAATCTTTTGGCGGGCGGGCCGGAGCCGACCGTCCGGCCGGTGATCGGAAGTGGCGGATCCTTGCCCGAAAGAGGTGGGTACCGCGGGAGCGCCGCTGACGGGTGCGTCGGTCTGATAGATGTGGAGCCCCCAAAAGACCCCCGAGCAGATACGGGACGACGGACATGAGCGCCCCAACCCCGGCCCCCGGTGACGACAGGCCCCGCGAAGGGTATTACCCGGACCCCTCCATTCCTGGATATGTCCGGTACTGGAACGGTGCCGCCTGGGTACCGGGTACGAGCCGTCCCGCGCCGTCCGACGGCGTGCCGCTCGCGCCGCCCCCCGGCACGCGCCCGGTGGCCCCCGTACCCGCTCCGGCACCGGCGCCCACCGAGGAGACGGGACCGCACTTCTTCGACGAGGACCCCGGGCCGGCCGCCGAGCCGCGCCGGGTGACCCCGGCCGAGGCGCAGCACGGCAGCCGGCCCGAGCCCGCGACCGCGTGGGGCGCCGACCGCTCGCACCAGTCCGGTTTCGGCGGCGAGCAGGACCGCCGGGTGTCCTGGGGGGCGCCCCAGGGCGCTGATCCGCGTCTGCCGCGCGCGGCGGAGCCCGCCGAAGCGGTCCGCCCGCCGGGCGGCGAGACGCCGCACACGGACGGCACGGCGACGCTCGGGCCCACGGACCCGGCGGGCGGCTCGCAACCCCCGGTGTCCGACGGCACCTTCGTCTTCCACCGCCGGCCCCCGGCGGCGGGTCCCGGCGCGGCGACCGGCGCCGCGGGGGCCGCGGGCGAGGACGCCGGTCCGGCCGTGGCGAGCGGCGCGCGGTTCGCCGGCCCGGGGCAGCAGACGGGCCCCGGAGCGTCCGCGGCCACCGGTGCCCCGGGCGCCCAGGACTCCGTCCCCTCCGAGGGCACCATGACCTTCCGCGCGCGCTCCCCGCGCACGGAGCAGCAGGGCGGGGCGCGGGGCGGGAGCACGGCCCCGGCTGGCGGCGCGGCGGGGGCGGCCGCGCCGGCGGACGGCCCCACGGGCGCCGGGGGCGGCTTCGGCGCCGGACAGGCCGCCGCCCAGGCGGCCAAGGCCGCCGCCGCCCAGCAGCCGCCCGCCCCGGCCGTGCCCCAGCAGTCCAGCGGCCCCGCCGCCACGCCGCTGTCGAGCGGCGCCGGTGGCGGACAGCCCTCCTGGGCCCAGCAGGTGCACCGGCTCGCGGGCGACGAGGGGCCCGTCCCGCCCTGGAAGCCGCCGGTCGACGACGTGTTCCAGGCCGCCGCCCGCCGCCACTCCGCGGCACGGCCCGCGGGCCTGGGCAGACGGCTGGTGGCCCGGATCGTGGACACCGCGGTGCTGGGCACCGTCACCGCCGTGGCCGCCGTGCCGTTGGGCACCAAGGCGATCGACCACATCAACGAGAAGATCGACGCGGCCAAGCGGTCCGGGCAGACCGTGACGGTGTGGCTGCTGGACGGCACGACCACGGGCTACCTGGGTGTCTGCCTCGCCGTCCTGCTCCTGTTCGGCGTGGTCTACGACGCGTTGCCCACCGCACGCTGGGGCCGCACCCTCGGCAAGAAGCTGTGCGGCATCGAGGTCCGGGACATCGAGGGCCACGAACCCCCGTCCTTCGGTGCGGCGCTGCGCCGCTGGCTCGTCTACGGCGTCACCGGCGTCCTGGGCATCGGTGTCGTGGGCGTCCTGTGGTGTCTGTTCGACCGGCCCTGGCGGCAGTGCTGGCACGACAAGGCGGCCCACACCTTCGTGGCCGCCCAGCCGCCCTCCGCCTGAGGTCTGCCGTCCGGGTCAGGCGGCGGCGGGCTCCGCGGTCCCCCGGACGGCCGCCCGCGGGATGCGGAGCCGGAGGGTTCGCGGTCGACTCGGGCCATGAGCAGCGAACCGCCGCCCCCCGGCTCCGGGCAGCCACCGGAGGATGACCCGTTCAAGAAGCAGCCCCCGCCGGCTGAGGGCGGCGGTTCCCCGTACGACGGCACCTCGCCCCCGCCGCCTTCTGGTTCGCCGTACGACTCCCCGCACGACAACCGGACTCCGCCGTACGGGAGTCAGCCCCCGCCGCACGGCGGTCAGCAGCCCCCGCCCCCCGGCGGGGGCCCCTACGGTTCGGGCGGCGGCGGTCCCTACGGCGCCGGTGGCGGTGGCCCCTACGGCTCCGGTGGCGGCGACCCCTACGGACCCGGCGGCCCCTACGGCGGCGATCCGCTGGAGGGCATGCCGCCGCTCGCCGACAGCGGCAAACGCGTGCTGGCGAGGATCCTCGACATGATCCTCGTGGGCATCGTGGTGTGGCTGCTGTCCTGGGCGTTCGGGGTCACCGAGTACAACGTGAACGCGGACCGGGTCGAGTACGGCAAGGGCCTCGGGCAGTCCGTGATCGCCGCGGTGCTCTACACCGGCTACGACACCCTCCTGATCCGCAAGTCGGGCCAGACCCTCGGCATGAAACTGTTCAACATGCGGGTGGCCGACCTGGACAACGGCGCCACACCCTCCACGCAGACCTCGCTGATCCGCGCGCTGGTGCTGTGGATCCCGTTCGCGTTCTGCTGCGCGTGCATCTGGACCGCGATCGCGGGGGGCTGGAGCTTCTTCGACAAGCCCTACAAGCAGGGTCTGCACGACAAGGCGGCCAAGACGGTGGTGGTGGCCACCGGCTGACACACGCGATCAGCCGCACTCCACGGGGAGACGGCTGACCGGGACGGCGGGTCCGCGCTTCGGGGGCCCGCCGGACGTGCGTGGGGTCACTGACCCGCCGGTTCGTGAACGGGCTCGGGCGACACGGAGACGGACGCGGATACGGAAGCGGCGACGGACGCGGTCTCGCGCCGCACCGGAACCCGCGCCTGGACGGCGGGGGCCGCGGCGGCCGACGGTGCGCGCTTCGGCAGCGGAACCGTTACGGCGACGAGCAGTCCGAGAGCGAGTGCCGAGAGGGTGATCACCGCGATCCCCAGGCCCGAACTCGTCTGAGACAGCAGCAGCATGGCGAGCGTCGAGAAGATCACGGTGCAGGAACCGTAGGCGAGCTGTGCGGCGGTCGGACGAGGCATGGCGATTCCTCGGGGTGGGGGTACTCCCCCCGTGCCTCTCGAGATGGGGGAGGATGCGGACAACAACGGGGTGGAGCTGCGAACTCGGGCGGTGCTGTGAACTCGGGTGGTGCTGCGAACTCGGGCGGTGCTGCGAACTCGGGCGGTGCTGCGAACTCGGGTGGAGCCCCGAGCCCGGGTGGAGCCGCGAGCTCGGACGGAACGGTGAATCGCGGGGCGACAACGCTGTCCGCCTGTCGATCCGTTGGCATTCCAGCGTTGCGCCAATCGACTCTATTCGCCTGCATGCCCGACTGGAACGCCCGGTAAGCGTGACCTAACCCACGGTGCCGGTGCACAGGGGGCGCACGGATTCATCGCGTCCATCAAGTGGACGTGTGGACGCGCCCGTTGGGTGCACTTGTGGGGGTTCGGATACCGAACGGGCGCTCCTACATAGTGCAGTTGACTTGTGCAAGTCAAGATCTGTCTTTTCTTTGGTAACTCCGGTCAAATGTCGTCACTTGACACGCGTATACGCGCGCGGAGCGTGACACCGGGATCCCCCCATCCGCGCGGACGGACACGCGGGGGAGGATTTCAAGTGACCAGCAGACCATGGACGTTCAGAGCAGCCGCGGTGGGCGTCGCCCTCGCGGCGGCCACCGCCACGTTCTCGACGTTCGCCGTTGCGCAGGCCGACGGCGCCGCGTCGCCGTCGACCGTGGAGCGCCACGACCCGCAGCCGGCCAGGAACAAGGTCGACCACGACCTCGACGGCCCGCTCAGCAAGACCCAGGACGCACAGCGCAAGGAAGCCCTGGATCAGGTCATATCCGGCGACGCCAAGGTGCAGGACCGCAACGGTTCGCGCGTCGTCCAGCTCAAGGGCAAGAACAAGGGCAAGAGCAAGTACGTCGAGCTCGGCCGCGAGAAGACCGACCGGATCTTCACGATCCTCGTCGAGTTCGGCGACCAGGTGGACAGCCGTTACGGCGGCACCGCCGGCCCGCTGCACAACCAGATAGCCGCGCCCGACCGCGCCAAGGACAACAGCACGGCGTGGCAGGCGGACTACAACCAGAAGCACTTCCAGGACCTCTACTTCGGCACCGGCAAGAACACCGAGTCGCTGAAGAAGTACTACGAGAAGGAGTCCTCGGGCCGTTACTCGGTCGACGGCGAGGTCACCGACTGGGTCAAGGTCCCGTACAACGAGGCCCGTTACGGCTCCAACCAGGCGTCCACCGGTGCCTGGTACGCGGTCCAGGACGGCGTCACCGCCTGGGTCGCCGACCAGAAGGCGGCCGGCAAGTCCGACGCGGCCATCAAGGCGGACCTCGCCCAGTACGACCAGTGGGACCGCTACGACTACGACGGCGACGGCAACTTCAACGAGCCCGACGGCTACATCGACCACTTCCAGATCGTGCACGCCGGTGAGGACGAGTCCGCGGGCGGCGGTGCGCAGGGCGAGGACGCGATCTGGGCCCACCGCTGGTACGCGTTCGGCACCGACGCCGGTGCGACCGGCCCGGTCGGCAACAAGCTCGGCGGTGCCGCGATCGGCGACACCGGCATCTGGGTCGGCGACTACACCATCCAGCCGGAGAACGGCGGACTCGGCGTCTACGCCCACGAGTACGGCCACGACCTCGGCCTCCCGGACGAGTACGACACCTCCGGCGGCGGCGAGAACGGCACCGGCTTCTGGACGCTGATGTCGGCAGGTTCCTGGCTCGGCACCGGCAAGAACGCCATCGGCGACCTGCCCGGCGACATGAACGCCTGGGACAAGCTGCAGCTCGGCTGGCTCGACTACGACCGGGCCAAGGCCGGCGTGACGTCGGAGCACAAGCTGGGCGTCGCCGAGTACAACACCAAGAACAGGCAGGCCGTCGTGGTCTCGCTGCCTGACAAGGAAGTCACCACCACGGTCGTCACGCCCGCACAGGGCGCCAGCCAGTGGTGGAGCGGCAGCGGCAACGACCTCAAGAACACGCTGACCCGTTCGGTGGACCTCACCGGCAAGTCCGCGGCCACGCTGACGCTCGACGGCTGGTACGACATCGAGCAGGACTACGACTACCTCTACACCGAGGTGTCCACCGACGGCGGCGCCAACTGGACCGCTCTCGACGGCACGGTGGACGGCGCCGCGATCCCGCGGGACGGCAGCGGCAAGCCCGCGCTGACCGGTTCCGTGGACGCGTACAAGAAGCTGTCCTTCCCGCTCGACGCCTACGCGGGCAAGAAGATCGACCTGCGCTTCCGCTACCAGAGCGACGGTGGCGTGGCGTTGAAGGGCTTCACGGCCGACGAGATCACCGTGACCGCCGACGGCACGCCGCTCTTCTCCGACAACGCGGAGAGCGCGGACGCCGCGTGGACCGCCGCCGGCTTCTCCCGGATCGGCGCGTCCTTCTCCGACGAGTACGCGCAGTACTACATCGCCGAGAACCGCCAGTACGTCTCGTACGACAAGACCCTCAAGGTCGGCCCGTACAACTTCGGCTTCTCGACGACGCGTCCGGACTGGGTCGAGCACTACCCGTACCAGAACGGTCTGCTGATCTGGAAGTGGGACACCTCCCAGGCGGACAACAACACCAGCGCCCACCCGGGCGCGGGTCAGATCCTGCCGGTGGACGCGCACCCGGCGGCCCTGAAGTGGACCGACGGAACGATCCTCCGGAACAAGATCCAGACCTTCGACTCGACCTTCAGCACCTATCCGACGGACGCGCTCAAGCTCCACAACGCCGACGTCGCGCTGAAGATCAAGTCGCAGAAGGGGGTCTCCGTCTTCGACGACGGCAGGAGCTCGTACTACGACCCGGCGAACCCCACGGGTGGCGTCAAGGTCACTGACACCAACACCAAGATCCGGATCGTGAAGGAGCCCAAGGACGGCTCGACGATCACGCTCCTGGTGGGTCCGTCGACGAAGTAAGCGATGTTTTAGCAGGTCAGAGCATGATCGACCGTGACCCCCTGGCGGGTTGCGGCCGATCGTGTTTAGGTGCGTCCTGTGGATTTCTTATTGACACCGGGACGCACGGGGGTGTGACTGCATGGCCGCAGGAGGTTTCTGCAAGCTGCCGAACGGCAGCGTGGTGGTGGCGCTGAACCTGCCCAGCCCGCCGGGCTCGGCGCTGGGCTGCGTGCGCTTCCTGGTGCTGGCCCAGAACCGGGCCCGCGCCCTGACCCGCCTGCGCAACCTGGGCCTGCGCGCCGTGTACCTCAGTGGCAACGGGGCTCCGCCCACACCCGACGAGATCACCGCCGTCCTGCACCATCCCGACGGCCTGATATGGCGTACGGCCCCCGACAGCGGGGTCGCGTGCCCGGTCCCGTCCCAGGAGCTCTGGCACCCGATCAGAGCCCTCCTGAGACGCCCGGCCCCTCAGCCCTGACGGACGGATCCCGGGGTGATCGGGACAGCCGTCACACGACCGGCTTGCCGGTCAGTTCGACGCCCGCCCCCCGCAGCTCCTCCAGCGCCCGCTCCGTGGTCGCCTCGGACACCCCGGCCGTGAGGTCGAGCAGCACCTGCGTACGGAAACCGTCCCGCACCGCGTCCAGCGCGGTCGCCCGTACACAGTGGTCGGTCGCGATGCCCACCACGTCCACCTCGTCGATCTCGCGGGCCCGCAGCCAGTCGCCCAGCGCGACCCCGTTCTCGTCGGCGCCCTCGAACCCGCTGTAGGCCGCCGCGTACGCGCCCTTGTCGAAGACGGCGTCGATCGCGCCGGAGGCGACCACCGGGGCGAAGTTCGGGTGGAACCCCACGCCCTCGGTGCCGGCCACGCAGTGCGCGGGCCAGGAGTGGACGTAGTCGGGGTTGTCGGCGAAGTGGCCGCCGGGGGCGATGTGCAGGTCACGGGTGGCGACGACATGCCGGTAGCCGGCGGGCGCCTGCCCGATCAGCTCCGTGATGGCGGCGGCCACGTCGGCGCCCCCGGCCACCGCGAGGCTGCCTCCCTCGCAGAAGTCGTTCTGCACGTCTACGACGATCAAGGCGCGGCGCATGGTCGGTGTCCTTCGACTATGGGGTCGGTGTGGGGATGCGGGCCCGGCCTGTCGGGCCCGCCTGGAGACTTCACGTGCGGCGCGGGAGGGGTTGGGTCAGTACTGTCGGCCCCGACGGCTGTGCTCGTGCGTGCTGCCGTTGCATTCCCGCTGACCGCCCGTTCATTCGTGTTTGCCCGGGGGCGGCCGAAGAAGCCGGGTGCCGCCACGGCGCTGCCCGCGCACACCCCGGCGCACCCTGGGCGCAACGGACGTGTGCGGGCGGGCGTGGCCGGACGCCGCCCGGGACCCCGCCGCGCAGACGCCTTCTCGACGGACGCGTAGTCCTTCTCCGACGTACTCCGGGGGAAACCTCAGACGTACTCCGTGGGAATCACCGCTTCCCCGCGCGACAGCTGGGTCGCCGAGAGAGGCAGCCGGGCACGGACGGCCGCGTGCCGGTCGCGCGCCATGTCGAGCGGCTCCCGGGAGACGACCTGGCCGCCCTTGACCAGCTCGACCAGGAGTTGCTGGTCGGCGAGTCCGCCGGGCACCGGCCCGGTCCCGATCACCTCGGCCTCGGCGAACCCGCGCTCGTCGCGCCGTCGCGCCGCCCACTTGCGCCCGCCGATGGAGGTCTTGCCTCCGGTCGACTTCTTGGCCACGGGCTCCAGCGGAGCCTTCGGGTCCGCCGACTCGGCACGGGCGACCAGTTTGTAGACCATCGAGCAGGTGGGATGGCCGGACCCCGTGACCAGCTGGGTGCCGACGCCGTACGCGTCCACCGGCGCCGCCGCCAGGGAGGCGATCGCGTACTCGTCCAGGTCCGAGGTCACGACGATCTTCGTCCCGGTCGCCCCCAGCTCGTCCAGCTGCTGCCGCACCCGGTGCGCGACCAGCAGCAGGTCCCCGGAGTCGATCCGGACCGCCCCGAGCTCGGGCCCGGCGATCTCGACGGCCGTCCGTACGGCCTCGGCGACGTCGTACGTGTCCACGAGCAGCGTGGTGCCCCGGCCGAGCGAGTTCACCTGGGCCTGGAAGGCGTCCCGCTCGGTGTCGTGCAGGAGGGTGAAGGCGTGCGCGGAGGTCCCCACGGTCGGGATGCCGTAGCGGAAGCCGGCCGCCAGGTCGGAGGTGGTCGTGAAACCGCCCACGTACGCGGCCCGTGCGGCGGCGACCGCGGCCAGCTCGTGGGTGCGCCGGGCGCCCATCTCGATCAGCGGGCGTTCGCCGGCGGCGGAGGACATCCGGGAGGCGGCGGCCGCGATCGCCGAGTCGTGGTTGAGGATCGAGAGGATCACGGTCTCCAGGAGCACGCACTCCGCGAAGGACCCCTCGACCCGCAGCACGGGCGAGCCCGGGAAGTACACCTCGCCCTCGGGATAGCCCCAGATGTCCCCGCGGAAGCGGTACGAGGCGAGCCACTCCAGGGTCGGCTCGTCCACGACGGCCCGCTCGCGCAGGAAGCCGAGGACGTCGGCGTCGAAGCGGAAGTTCTCGACGGCGTCGAGGACCCGCCCGGTGCCCGCCACGACGCCGTAGCGGCGCCCCTCGGGCAGTCGCCGGGTGAAGACCTCGAAGACCGAGCGCCGCTCGGCGGTCCCGGCGGCCAGCGCGGCCTGCAGCATCGTCAGTTCGTACTGGTCGGTGAAGAGCGCCGTGGAGGGCACGTCCACCGGCAGTCCGAGGTCCGCTGGATTCACTGTGCTCTCCTCGCACTCATCGCTCCGTGTCCCCCGGCACGGGGCCGAGGGGGCCGGGGGTCGTCCCCCGGATCGCCGCACAGCACGGGATCGTACCCCCATCTCGTCACTCTGACGATTTGTGGGTCCGGTTTGTGGGGCCCGTTTGTGCGGGCACCCCCTTGTGGTGGCAGCATGGGCCGTGTGACGGCTCCCGCACCCCTAGAGACCGAAAAGACCGAGTCGGCGGAGGAGGTCTTCGCCGTGCCCGAGCCGGACGTCCCCTGGATCACGATCGTGCACAACGACCCGGTCAACCTCATGAGTTACGTGACGTATGTCTTCCAGACGTACTTCGGGTACACCAAGGACAAGGCCACCAAGCTCATGCTCGACGTCCACCACAAGGGCCGGGCGGTCGTCTCCAGCGGCACGCGCGAGGAGATGGAGCGCGACGTGCAGGCGATGCACGGCTACGGTCTGTGGGCCACCCTTCAGCAGGACCGGAAGTAACCGGACCACCGAAAAGCCCCGAAACCGCGAGCAGGACCGGAAGTAGCGAACTCACTCCATGCCAGGACACTTCGAACCGCTCCCCGACGGCGGCGCGGCCGTCGCGCTCGACGAGGTCGAGATCTCCATCATCCGCTCCCTCGCCGTGCAGCTCCTGGAGCTCATCGGTCCCGGCCCCGCGGAGGACGCCCCGGACGACCCGCTCGCGGAGCTGTTCGCGGAGGGCCCGAGCGAGCCGCCCTCCGACCCGGTGCTGCAGCGCCTCTTCCCGGACGCCTACAGCGGCCCCGACGTCGAGGCCGCCTCGGCGGAGCAGGCCGAGGAGCAGCGGGCGTACTCCTCCGAGTTCCGCCGCTTCACCGAGAACGACCTGCGCGCGGGCAAGCGTGAGAACGCCCTCGTGGTGATCCGCTGCCTCGACGCGCTCACCACGGCGGGCGACGGAGGCGCGGTCCTCAAGCTCTCCGTCCCGGAGTCCGAGTCGTGGCTGCGCGCGCTCAACGACCTGCGGCTGGCGATCGGCGCCCGGCTCGACGTCGTCGACGAGGAGGACACCGACCTCCTCTACCGCCTTCCCGACGAGGACCCGCGCAAGCCGATGGTCATGGCCTACCTCTGGCTGGGCGGTCTCCAGGAGACGCTCGTCGAGACCCTTATGCCGTGATCTCTCCGCATTTCTGCGTTCGCTCAGAGGACGCTCAAATCCGGATAACGATCCCGTCACCGTTGCGGCCTGCTATATAGCGTCGTGGTCTTTTTGTCCGCTTCTCCCTGTGGTGTGCACAACACGCGCCGCCCGCCCCGTCCGTTGCGGTCGTGATAAATCTTCACGACCGCCCGACAGGACACCACCCACGTCCGGTCGGGTGCGCCACCGAGCCGGCGGATCGCCGGCCAGGCACACGCTCCATCAATCCGGGGGGATCGGAACCCGATCCGAAGCCAGGGGGACTGGCTCGGAACGGCATGGAGAAAGGCGCACCACACATGACCTCATCGCAGGTCGACCAGACCGACGAGCCGCGTGCGGGCAGTGAGGCCGTGGGCGGCGACGCCCCCGAAGAGGGGTACGAGCGCGGGCTCGGAAGCCGCCAGGTCCAGATGATCGCGATCGGCGGCGCCATCGGCGTCGGTCTCTTCCTGGGCGCCGGGGCGAACATCGCCAAGGCCGGCCCCAGCCTCATCCTCATGTACGCCCTGGCCGGCGTGATCATCTTCTTCATCATGCGGGCACTCGGCGAGCTGCTCCTGTACCGCCCGGTCTCGGGATCCTTCGCGGAGTACTCCCGCGAGTTCCTCGGCCCGTTCTTCGGCTACTTCACCGGCTGGACGTACTGGCTGATGTGGGTGGTCACCGGCATGGCCGAGCTGACCGCCGCCGCGATCTACGTCCACTACTGGTTCCCGGCCGTCCCCCAATGGGTGACCGCACTGGTGTTCCTGGTCGTCCTCTTCGTGGCGAACCTGATCTCGGTGAAGCTCTTCGGCGAGATCGAGTTCTGGTTCTCGATGGTCAAGGTCACCGCGCTGATCGGCATGATCGTGATCGGCCTCGGCGTGCTCACCTTCGGCTTCAGCTCCGCCGGTGACACCGCCTCCGTCGCCAACCTCTGGCAGTTCGACGGCTTCTTCCCCAAGGGCATCGGCTCCTCCCTGATGACCCTCCAGGGCGTCATGTTCGCCTACCTCGCCGTCGAACTCGTCGGCGTCACCGCGGGCGAGTCCGAGAACCCCGAGAAGACGCTTCCCAAGGCCATCAACACCCTCCCGTGGCGCATCGCCCTCTTCTACGTCGGCGCGCTCACGGTCATCCTCTGCGTCGTGAAGTGGACGGAGTTCGCCCCCGGGGTGAGTCCCTTCGTGGAAGCCTTCGCGAAGATCGGCATCCCGGCCGGCGCCGGCATCGTCAACTTCGTCGTGCTCACCGCCGCCCTGTCGTCCTGCAACTCCGGCATGTACTCCACGGGCCGCATGCTGCGCACCCTCGCCGACAACGGCGAGGCGCCGAAGGTCTTCAACAAGCTCTCCTCGACCAAGACCCCGGCCTTCGGCATCACGGTCTCCGTGCTCTTCATGGGCATCGGCGTGATCCTGAACTACATCGTCCCGGAGAAGGCCTTCGGCTACGTCACCTCGGTGGCCACCGCGGCCGGCATCTGGACCTGGCTGATGATCCTGGTCAGCCACATCCTCTACCGCCGCGCGGTCGACGCCGGACGCCTGCCGGCCTCGTCCTTCCCGGCCCCGGGCGGCGCGAAGTGCAGCTGGGTCGCGGTCGCGTTCCTGCTCTTCGTCACGGGCCTGATCGCCTACGACGCCGACTCCCGCATCTGCCTCTACGTGATGGCCGTCTGGGCCGTCGCGCTGGCCGTGGGCTGGGCCGTCCTCAAGACGCGCAACCCGCAGGTCACCGAGCGCCGTGAGCCCACCTTCGAGAAGGCCGGCTGACCGGCCGCGGACGTCCGGCCCGCACGGGCCGCCGCTCGGACGTCCGGCATACGGGCCGCCCCGTACCACTCCTCGGTACGGGGCGGCCCGTCTGCTTATCCTGGCCGACATGCTGACCATCACTCGAACGCTCGTCGACCAGATCGTCGCGCACGCGCGCCAGGACCACCCCGACGAGGCGTGCGGCGTCGTCGCCGGCCCCGCGGGCGCGGGCCGCCCCGAGCGCTTCATCCCCATGCTCAACGCCGCCCGCTCGCCCACCTTCTACGAGTTCGACTCGGGCGACCTGCTGAAGCTGTACCGCGAGATGGACGACCGTGACGAGGAGCCGGTGATCATCTACCACTCCCACACGGCGACCGAGGCGTACCCCTCCCGTACGGACATCTCCTACGCCAACGAGCCCGGCGCCCACTACGTCCTCGTCTCGACCGCGGACACCGACGACGCCGGGCCCTTCCAGTTCCGTTCGTACCGGATCCTGGAGGGCGAGGTGACGGAGGAGGAGGTCAAGGTCGTTGAGGCCTACTGATCTCACCCTCTGGCCCGAAAGTATCCGGAATGCGAGACCACACTCGGGGATCCCGGGCGGGAATCGATACGATGAGCCCATGGTTTCCCAGGACGTGAGCGAGAAGACGCCGGGCGTGCTGCTCGTGGCGCGGCTGCACGTCGACCTGTGCAGGCTGCAGAGCGCCATCTGTACACCCTGATCCTGCCGCCGCCGTACGGCCGTGAGCCATCGGGGCACCCCGGGCGAAGCCGAGGGCTTCGGGGATCCGCAACCGGCGTACCCCATGCTTTTTCCGCGCTGCCGCGCGCCCACCGACCGACTTCCTTCCGACAGGAGCCCGAACCCATGGCCATCGAGGTCCGCATCCCCACCATCCTCCGTACCTACACCGGCGGCGAGAAGGCCGTCGAGGGCGGCGGGGAGACCCTCGCCGAGCTCTTCGCCGACCTCGAGACCCGGCACGCGGGCATCCAGGCACGCATCGTCGACGACGGCCAGCTGCGCCGCTTCGTCAACGTCTACCTGAACGACGAGGACGTCCGCTTCCTCGACGGCATCAACACCAAGCTCGCCGACGGCGACAACGTGACGATCCTGCCGGCCGTGGCCGGCGGTATGGCCTGATCGGCCGCTGGTCACTCATGCGCTACGACTCCCCGCTCGCCGCGGTGGGCAACACCCCTCTGGTGCGCCTGCCGCGGCTCTCGCCGTCCGCGGACGTCCGTATCTGGGCGAAGCTGGAGGACCGCAATCCCACCGGCTCGGTCAAGGACCGGCCCGCGCTGCACATGATCGAACAGGCGGAGAAGGACGGCCGTCTGACACCCGGCTGCACCATCCTGGAACCGACGTCGGGCAACACGGGCATCTCGCTGGCGATGGCGGCCAAGCTCAAGGGCTACCGCATGGTGTGCGTGATGCCCGAGAACACCTCGCAGGAACGGCGTGAGCTGCTCGGCATGTGGGGCGCGGAGATCATCCCCAGTCCGGCCGCCGGCGGCTCCAACACCGCCGTGCGCGTCGCGAAGGAACTCTCGGCCGAGCACCCCGACTGGGTGATGCTGTACCAGTACGGGAACCCCGACAACGCGGGGGCGCACTACGCGACGACCGGGCCGGAGATCCTTGCCGACCTGCCCTCCGTCACCCACTTCGTGGCGGGTCTCGGCACCACCGGCACGCTGATGGGCGTCGGGCGCTTCCTCCGGGAGAACAAGCCGGACGTGAAGATCGTCGCGGCGGAGCCGCGCTACGACGACCTGGTGTACGGGCTGCGCAACCTGGACGAGGGCTTCGTCCCCGAGCTGTACGACGCGTCCGTCCTGACCACCCGTTTCTCGGTCGGCTCCGCCGACGCGGTGACCCGTACCCGGGAGCTGCTCCAGCAGGAGGGCATCTTCGCGGGGGTCTCCACCGGGGCCGCGCTGCACGCCGCGATCGGGGTCGGCCGCAAGGCGCTCGCCGCGGGGGAGAGCGCCGACATCGTCTTCGTCGTGGCCGACGGGGGCTGGAAGTACCTGTCGACGGGGGTCTACACCGCGGCGACGACGGAGGAGGCCATCGCCACGCTCCAGGGGCAGCTCTGGGCGTAGGGCCCACGGCGGGGTTCGCCCCCACCCGGGGGCTGCCGCCCCCGGACCCCCGCTTCGGCCCGGACGGCCTCGTCCTCGATCGCCGGACGGGCTGGATAGGCCGGCCCGCGCTGGAGATGCGAGCCCGCGCCGATGGCCGCCCTCGAGGCTGGCGCCGGGGTCACGCATTTCAGCCCGTCCGGCGTTTGAGGACGAGCCCTTCGGGCGGTGCGGGGGTCCAGGGGGCGCAGCGCCCCTGGCGGGGGTCTGGGGGCGCAGCCGCCAGGGGCGGGTCAGGTGGGCGAGGCGGCTCAGTCGGCCAGGTGGCGGACCTGGTCCCACAGCACCGGATCGACCACCCCGACCCGCCGCCGGAACTCCCCCACGGACACCTCGCGCAGCTCATCCGTCTCCAGGAAACTCGCCCGCCCGTGCGCGTCACCGACCGCCCCGGGCGGCAGCGGAATCACCCCGGCCCGCTCGTCGTGGTACTTGCTCGTGATCTTCGCGACGGTCGCCCGCTTCCCCCGCACCACCAGCACCAGACACGGCCGGTCCTTCCCCCCGGACATGTCCTCGTAGGGAACGTTCGCCCACCAGATCTCCGCCGGCCGGGGCCGCGTCCCCCGCCGCACCCCGCCGGGGCGCCGGCCGGGACGGCCGGGCGGCCGGGTACGCGCGGCGGGCCGGCGCCCACGGCGCCCCCAGCCGTCCACCAGCGTCGCGACGAGCGCGAGCAGCACCACGGCCGCCAACGCGAGCCACCAGGACGTGTCCATACCAAAGAAGGTACCGGCGCGCACCCCGCCGCGCCCCCCGCCCGCGCGACGCGCCCGTGCCACCTTCGTCCGAGCGTCCATCCGAACCGGTGACAGCACAGGTGAGTTCGCCCACAACGGCCCCTGGCGGAGGAGCGACCCGCCCTTTTGCGCCTTACGCTCGACGGACCGCACGACCCCCGTTCCCGTATCTGCTCCGAGTAGTTGCCTACCGCACTTACTCTCTGCACTTCCTGTCAGCGCGGAGGTTCCAGCTCTTATGAAGCTCACCGTCGTCGGCTGCTCGGGGTCGTTCCCGTCCGCGGAATCGGCCTGCTCGAGCTACCTCGTAGAGGCCGACGGCTTCCGGCTGCTTCTCGACATGGGCAACGGTGCCCTTGGCGAGCTGCAGCGCCACTGCGGTCTCTACGACCTCGACGCGATCTTCCTCAGCCATCTGCACGCCGACCACTGCATCGACATGTGCGCGTACTTCGTCGCGCGCTACTACCGCCACGAGGGCGGCCGCTGCGACCCGATCCCCGTCTACGGACCCGAGGGCACGGAGCAGCGCCTGACCACCGCGTACGCGGACACTCCCACCGCCTCCTCGATGAGCGAGGTCTTCGACTTCCACACGGTCAAGCCGGGCTCGTTCGAGATCGGCCCGTTCACCGTCCACACGGAACGGGTCCGTCACCCCGTGGAGGCGTACGCCATCCGTGTCGAGCACGGGGGGAGGTCGCTGACGTACTCCGGGGACACGGGCGTCACCGAGACGCTGGACGAACTCGCCCGGGACACCGACCTGTTCCTCTGCGAGGCCGCGTTCACGCACGGCAAGGAGAACATCCCCGACCTGCATCTCAACGGCCGTGAGGCGGGCGAGACGGCCAGCCGCGCCGGCGCCCGGCGTCTCCTGCTCACCCACATCCCGCCGTGGACGGACCCCCGGATCAACCTGGCCGACGCCCGCACGGCGTACTCGGGCCCGGCGGATCTGGCGACGCCTCGGATGTCGTACGAGATCTAGGGCGTGTTGCGAAAGACGCCCTAGTGCCGCGGTATCGGCGGCCGTACGACGAGTGAGGGCCCCCGGAGATCACTCTCCGGGGGCCCTCACTCGTTTTTGGGCGGGTCTACTTGGCCTCGGCCTTCAGCAGCTCCGCCAGTTCCTCGTCCGACTCGCGGCCCGGCGTCGGCAGGTTCCACTTCGTGATCGCGAAGCGGAAGACGACGTAGTAGACGACCGCGAAGCAGAGTCCGACCAGGACCAGGCCCCACGGGTTGCTCGCGATGCCGATGTTCAGGCCGAAGTCGACCGCGCCGGCCGAGAAGCCGAAGCCGTCCTTCATGCCGAGTGCCCAGGTCAGTGCCAGGGAAGCGCCGGTGAGCAGGGCGTGGATGGCGTACAGGACCGGTGCGATGAACATGAAGGTGAACTCGATCGGCTCGGTGACACCCGTGACGAACGAGGTCAGAGCGATGGAGAACATCATGCCGCCGACGACCTTGCGGCGCTCGGGGCGGGCGCAGTGCACGATCGCCAGGCACGCGGCCGGCAGGCCGAACATCATGATCGGGAAGAAGCCGGTCATGAACTGGCCGGCGCTCGGGTCGCCCGCCAGGAAGCGGGCGATGTCGCCGCTCTTGCCGTGGTACTCGCCCGCCTGGAACCAGGGGAAGGAGTTCAGCAGGTGGTGCATGCCGATCGGGATCAGCGCACGGTTGGCGACACCGAAGATGCCGGCGCCGACGGCGCCCGAACCGACCAGCCACTCACCGAAGTTGTGCAGACCGGTGCCGAGCACCGGCCAGATGTATCCGAACACGATGCCGATCAGCAGGCCCGCGAAGGCGGACAGGATCGGGACCAGCCGGCGGCCGCCGAAGAAGCCGGCCCAGTCGGGCAGCTTGGTGCGGTGGAACTTCTGGTACAGCAGGGCGACGACTATGCCCATCACCACGCCGCCCAGGACCTTGGCGTCCACCGGTGCGTCGACCATGACCACCTTGCCGTCGACGGCCGTGGCCACCTTCGGCAGGTTCTTGTCGGTGAAGGTCGCCAGCACGTTCTTGAAGACCAGGTAGCCGACCACCGCCGCGAGCGCCGTCGAGCCGTCCGACTTCTTCGCGAAGCCGATCGCGATGCCCACGGCGAACAGCAGCGCCATGTTGTCGAGGATCGCGTTGCCGCCGGCCGCCATGAAGCCGGCGATCTTGGTGAAGAATGTGGGGAAGGACGGACGGCCGAGCATGTCGGTGTTGCCCAGTCGCACCAGGAGCGCGGCGGCGGGCAGTACGGCGACCGGCAACATCAGGCTGCGGCCGATGCGCTGCAGAACAGACATCACGCCGGGGCCCTTCTTCTTGTCGGCCGCGGGAGCGGCACTGGCCGTGGTCACAACTTCCTCCAGTGGACAAGGCGCCGCCCGGGGGACAAGGAAGGGGTGGGGGCGTCGTGGTCTACACCACTCAGTGGTGTAGACCTGTTGTAGCACGGTGAAGGCTGGATAAGGAACCCACGAATTTTGTGGCCTCGGCCATACCGGAAATACCCCTGCATTCATGCCGAAAGGCCCCCGGACCCGCAGGTCCGGGGGCCTTTCGGCATGAATGCAGTGCGGGGGAGGGTTACGCCTTGGTGAGGTCCTCGACCTCTTCCTCCGGCTCCCGGCCCGGCGTCCTGAGATCGAACCTGGTGATCGCGAACCGGAAGATCACGTAGTACAGGACCGCGAAGCACAGCCCGATCGGGATGATCGCCCACGGTCTCGTCGCCAGATTCCAGTTGATGACGTAGTCGATGAGACCGGCCGAGAAGCTGAAGCCGTCGTGCACGCCCAGCCCCCACGTCACCGCCATGGAGACACCGGTGAGCAGCGCGTGGACCGTGTACAGCACCGGCGCGATGAACACGAAGGAGTACTCGATCGGCTCGGTGATGCCCGTGACGAACGACGTCAGCGCGAGCGAGAGCATCATGCCGCCGATCTCCTTGCGGCGATGCGGCCTCGCGCAGTGGGTCATGGCCAGACAGGCGGCCGGCAGCGCGAACATCATGATGGGGAAGAAGCCCGAGGTGAACTGACCCGCGTTCGGGTCGCCCTGCAGGAACATGTTGATGTCACCGTGCACCACCGTCCCGTCCGGCGTGGTGTAACTGCCGAACTGGAACCAGATGGGCACGTTCAGGAACTGGTGCAGACCGATCACCAGCAGCGCCCGGTTGGCCACACCGAACACGCCCGCACCCCACGCGCCGAGACTGACCAGCCAGTCGCTGAAGGTCTGCAGGCCGTCGCCGATCGGCGGCCAGATCCACAGACACAGCGCGGCGAACACGATGGCGACGAACGACATGATGATCGGCACGAGCCGGCGCCCGTTGAAGAAGCCGAGCCAGTCGACCAGCCTGGTGCGATGGAACCGCTGCCAGAAATAGGCGGTCAGCAGCCCCATGACGATGCCGCCGAAGACCCCCGGATTCTGGTACGTGAACGCCGTCACCGAGGTGTCGGGCAACTGACAGCCGATGTTCTGGATCACCTTCGCCTGCTGCGCACAGCTCTCCGGGAACTGGTGCAGCACACCGAAGTAGACGAGGAACCCCGCCACCGCCGCGAGCGCGGTGGAGCCGTCCGCCTTCTTCGCCATGCCGATGGACACACCGACGCAGAACAGCAGCGGCAGCCCGAGCGAGCCGTCGAGCAACGCCCCGCCGGCCCCCTTCATGACCTTGGAGACGCTGTCCCAGCCGAGTCCGTCCGAGCCGAACATGTCCGGCTGGCCGAAGCGGTTGAGAATGCCCGCGGCAGGCAGTACCGCGATCGGGAGCTGAAGGCTGCGACCCATCTTCTGCAGCCCCTGGAACAAGTTGTTCCAGCGGGCGCGCGCGGGTACGGCGGCGCTGTCGGCACTCATGGGCGTCCTTTGGGCGGAGCCGGTTTGGCGACCGTCCGTCAGCTGGTGTAGACCAGTCGGGTGTGGGCTGGTCGGGGAAGACCGGTCGGCGAACGGCCGCACTGTCGTGAACGCCATCATTCGGTACACACCGCATGAACGCTCGCGAAGTTGGGCCAACTGTGGGTTACTGCGACAAAGCGGTTCGGATCAGGGAGTAGGACATGGCCACCAAGGCTGAGAAGATCGTCGCCGGGCTCGGCGGCATCGACAACATCGAAGAAGTCGAAGGCTGCATCACCCGCCTGCGCACCGAGGTCATCGACCCGAGCAAGGTCGACGAGGCCGCCCTGAAGGCAGCCGGAGCCCACGGCGTCGTCAAGATGGGCACCGCCATCCAGGTCGTCATCGGCACCGACGCCGACCCGATCGCCGCGGACATCGAAGACATGATGTGAGCCACGCTCCCTCGAGCCCGGCTCACCCCTGAGGGGCTGCTTCCGCCATCGGAGGCAGCCCCTCATCCGCATACGGCTAGGCTCAGCGCCATGTCTCGAATCGACGGCCGCACCCCTGAGCAACTGCGCCCCATCACCATCCAGCGCGGCTGGAGCAAGCACGCCGAAGGCTCCGTCCTCGTCTCCTTCGGCGACACCAAGGTGTTCTGCACCGCCTCCGTCACGGAAGGCGTCCCGCGCTGGCGCAAGGGCAGCGGCGAAGGCTGGGTCACCGCCGAGTACTCCATGCTCCCGCGCGCCACCAACACCCGCGGCGACCGCGAGTCCGTCCGCGGCAAGATCGGCGGCCGCACCCACGAGATCAGCCGCCTGATCGGCCGCTCCCTGCGCGCCGTCATCGACTACAAGGCGCTCGGCGAGAACACCATCGTCCTCGACTGCGACGTCCTGCAGGCCGACGGCGGCACGCGCACGGCGGCCATCACCGGCGCCTACGTCGCCCTGGCCGACGCCGTCACCTGGGCGCAGAACAAGAAGCTGGTCAAGCCCGGCCGCAAGCCCCTCACCGGCACGGTCTCCGCCGTCTCCGTCGGCATCGTCGCCGGCGTCCCCCTCCTCGACCTCTGCTACGAGGAGGACGTCAAGGCCGACACCGACATGAACGTCGTCTGCACCGGCGACGGCCGCTTCGTCGAGGTCCAGGGCACCGCCGAGGCCGAGCCCTTCGACCGCAAGGAGCTCAACGCGCTGCTCGACCTGGCCGTTTCGGGCTGCGACGAGCTCGCGGCGATCCAGCGGGCGGCGCTCGAGGCAACCGTGCGTTAACCCTTCGCGTTCTTAGGGGTACGGGCGTACGGTCCAGCCGTGCGCCCCGCCGGCCCCCCACGGGGCGGGCCGACCGCACCACCGGTCGACCACATCCTGTCCACGGGGAGGGACCGTTCCATGGCCGCGCGCCACCGTCGCCGCACCGCCGCAATCGCCGTCGCCGCCGCACTCGTCGCCCTGCCCGCGGCGGTCGGCTGCGATGCCGTCAACAAGGCACTGGACTGCGTCCAGACCGCCGACGCCATCGCCGACAGCGTCACCAACCTCCAGCAGGCCGTGGAGAACGCGGCGAACGACCCGACGCAGACCGACCAGTCCCTCAACGCCATAGAGCAGAACCTCGACAAGATCGGCGACAAGACCGACAACACGGATGTCAACAAGGCCGTCGACGACCTCGGCAAGGCCGTCGACCACGTCCGTACGGCCGTCAGGAACGGGGACGACACCCCCGACATCAGCCCCGTCACCGACGCCGCGGGAGAACTGACGAAGGTCTGCACCCCGTAGGAACCACCCGCGGGGGTTGGGGATACTGAGGGCCATGACCCGCCTGATCCTCGCCACCCGCAACGCCGGAAAGATCACCGAGCTGAAGGCGATCCTCGCCGACGCCGGTCTCTCCCACGACCTCGTCGGCGCGGAGGCCTTCCCGGAGATCCCCGACGTCCGGGAGACCGGCGTCACCTTCGCCGAGAACGCCCTCCTCAAGGCCCACGCCCTGGCCCGGGCCACCGGCCTGCCCGCCGTCGCCGACGACTCCGGCCTCTGCGTCGACGTCCTGAACGGCGCGCCCGGCATCTTCTCCGCCCGCTGGGCCGGCCGGCACGGCGACGACAAGGCCAACCTTGACCTCCTGCTCGCCCAGCTCTCCGACATCGACGAACCGCACCGGGGCGCCCACTTCGCCTGCGCGGCGGCCCTCGCCCTGCCCGACGGCACGGAACGGGTGGTGGAGGGCCAGCTGAGGGGCACCCTCCGGCACACCCCCGCGGGCACGAACGGCTTCGGCTACGACCCGGTCCTCCAGCCGGACGGCGAGACCCGCACCTGCGCGGAACTCACCCCGGACGAGAAGAACGCGATCAGCCACCGGGGGAAGGCGTTCCGGGCGCTGGTGCCGGTGCTGCGGGAGTTGTCGGTCTGAGGGGGCGTACGAATACGGCCTGCGGATCTTTCGATTCGCAGGCCGTATGAGGTGCGGCGGAAGGGATTCGAACCCTCAAGCCGTTTCACGGGCCACAGATCCTAAGTCTGCTGCGTCGCCATTGCGCCACCGCCGCCAACCGCCTGCCATCGTACCGGCCGCGAGCTTGTCGATGAGCGGCGGTTTTGTCTCACGCCGATTTCCGGCTTCGGGCGCGTCCCCTGCACCAGGTGCTCGTCATCGCGTGGCAGTTCGGGCACAAGTAGCGCAGATTCTCCCTGCGGTTGTCCCGCCAGTTCCCGTCCACGTGGTCGATCTGCAAGGTGATGGGCCGGCCCAGCCACTCACCGGTGTTGCCACATGCCACACACAGGTACGGCACCCCGATCTCGGTCAGGGCCCGATGGAGCTGAGTCCTGTTGGTCCGGCCCGCGCGCTCCGGCAGGACGACCAGTACCTTGCTCGCTCTCTCCGCGGGTGCGGGGTCTGCGGGCCGTCCCCAGCTCCGACGCTTGAAGTGACGCGTCTCAAGGCCGATGCGGGTTGCCGCGCGCCGGATTCGTCTGTGGTTGGTGTCGTTGACCTCCAGCCCGAGACCGCGCATGACATCGGCGTAGCTCGCGCAGTGTTCCACGAGGCTGCGAAGCCGGTCCTCGGGGATCGAGAGGCGCCGGTGGGAGAAGTGCTCGATGTCCACGCCCCTTGTGCGCAGCATGTGTGCCAGCGCGGCGCGTGAGCGGCTGTCGTCCGGCACACCGAGTGAGCGGGCCAGGCCGCGGACACTGTTCGCCGCGGCAGCCGCCTCTCTCAACTCCTCGGTGGTGAAGGAAAGTTCAGGCTCGGAGCGCTTGATGCCGGGGAAGTGACCGATGTCGATGCCGGCCGCTGCGATACGGCGGCGGATGTGGGACAGAGTTCCCGTCGCCGGGGTCGCGCCCAGCCTCAGTGCCACTTCGCGCAGCGAAGAGGAGGAAGCGGCGGCCTCGGCGAGGGCGGTGTCGGGATACTTCCGCCACGGGGTGCGCTTGACGAAGTGACCGGTATCCAGTCCGTACGCGACCACCTTCTCCTGGAGCACGCGTCGCCGGCCGCCGCTGGGCTTGAAACCGAGTCGCCTCATCAGGTCGGTCCAATTGCGGGCCTCCGCGACGACCTGGGCGAGCCGCTCCCTTGCGCAGGGATCCGACGGCGGGGTCTCACCTCCGCGTACTGTCCCGCCTTCGGGTCCCGGTGTGTTTCCCATGCCCTTCGCCCCTCCGCTCCGCTCGCGTGTTCGCGACCTCGTACGGAGTAACGAACCGCTCATCGGACAGTCACGCTCGGTGTCCGGGGCTGGTGAAGGTCGGCCCGCGGGCAGGGCGCGGTGCCGGTCGGGATGTCAGGGGCGGGACGGCAGGGGCGGGGAGGCAGGCCGGTGCCGCAGCGGCCGTACCTGCCTCCCGGTGTGTGGATCCCCTTCCGGAGGACCGGGTGGCCTCAGATCCCCAGGTCCTTGATGATCTTCGCCACGTGGCCCGTCGCCTTCACGTTGTACAGCGCGCGTTCGACCTTGCCCTCCTCGTCCACCACGATCGTGGAGCGGATGACGCCGACCACCGTCTTGCCGTACAGCTTCTTCTCGCCGAAGGCGCCGTACGCCTCCAGGACGGTCTTGTCGGGGTCGCCGACCAGGGTGACCTTCAGGGACTCCTGCTCGCGGAACTTGGCGAGCTTCGCGGGCTTGTCGGGGGAGACGCCGATGACGTCGTAGCCCGCGCCCGCCAGCAGGTCGAGGTTGTCCGTGAAGTCGCAGGCCTGCTTCGTGCAGCCGGGGGTCAGGGCGGCCGGGTAGAAGTAGACGATGACCTTGCGGCCCTTGTGGTCGGCGAGGGAGACCTCGTTGCCGTCGGCGTCGGGCAGGGTGAAGGCGGGGGCGGTGTCGCCGGGCTGGAGTCGCTCGCTCATCGGTACCTCACGTGGCCGGGGGATGGTTACGGAACTACGGGTTGAGCGTAATGGGGGGTGCCGAGGGGTGAGGCGCAGCGTGAGCTGACAGACTGTCGACGGCACAGAGTTCGAGAATCGACCACGGAGGCAGCGCGGTGTCGGATACGTCGAGAACGTCGGATACCAGGACTCCGGCGCAGATCGAGGCGGACATCAAACGCCGCCGTGAAACCCTGGCGGAGACGCTGGACGAGATCGGTGTGCGGGTGCACCCGAAGACGATCGTCGGGGACGCGAAGGCCAAGGTCGTCGCGAACGTCGATCACACCCTCGGGCGGGCGTACGTGGGTGTCCACCGGGTCGTCGGCGACGTGAAGGGCCGGCTGGTGACCGAGGAGGGCGCGCCGAGGCTGGAGCGGATCGTGCCCGTGGCGCTCGTGGTGGTGGGCGTGGTGGGGCTGCTCGCCGTGGGCTCGCGGCGCCGCAAGCGCTGACCCGGCTGCGTACGGACGGCTCAAAGGCAGGTAGGTTCGGGGCGTGAGCGCCAATCAGGACAAGCAGAACACCCACCAGGACAAGTTGCCCATCCGCATGCTGCACGACCGTGTGCTGGTGCGGCAGGACGCCGCCGAGGGCGAGCGGCGTTCCGGCGGCGGCATCCTGATCCCGGCGACGGCGGCCGTGGGCCGGCGGCTCGCCTGGGCCGAGGTCGTCGCGGTGGGGCAGAACGTGCGGACGGTGGAGCCGGGCGACCGTGTGCTGTACGACCCGGAGGACCGGGCCGAGGTCGAGGTGCGCGGGATCGCGTACGTGCTGATGCGCGAGCGGGATCTGCACGCCGTGGCCGCCGACCGGTTCGAGGGTTCCGAGGACTCGACCGGCCTCTACCTGTAGTCCGCGGGCCGAAAGGGGCTGGTGACCATGGTCACCAGCCCCTTTTGCCTGTGCTTTGCTACCGTGGAGACACCCGACGAGACGCGCCGTACCGGGATCCCGCAAAGACGACGCACCCCTGTTGCCCCACTGACGGAGGTGCCTGTCATGGCCTGGATCCTGCTGCTCGTCGCCGGCCTTCTGGAGGTCGGCTGGTCGATCGGGATGAAGTACACGGACGGTTTCACGCGGCTGGTGCCGAGCGTGCTCACGGGCGCGGGCGTCGTCGCGAGCATGGTGCTGCTGTCGTACGCGGCGAAGTCACTGCCCATCGGTACGGCGTACGGCGTGTGGGTGGGGATCGGCGCGGCCGGTGCGGCGGTGCTCGGCATGGTCGTGCTCGGTGAGCCGGCGACCGCCGCCCGGATCTTCTTCGTCTGTCTGCTGCTGGTGGCCGTGGTCGGTCTGAAGGTCACCTCCGGCCACTGACCCGTCGCGATCCGCGCCCGCGGCTACTGCCTTCTCTGGGTGAGCCCGTTCAGCGGTCCCACGCCGGTGGTGGTGCCCGTCGTCCCGCCGTCGGTGGCGCCGCCGTTGCCGGGGGTGCCGCCGTCGGTGGCGCCGCCGTCGGTCGTGGTGCCCGCGTCGGTGCCGCCGTCGGTGGTGCCGCCCCCGTCGGTGGTGCCGCCGTCGGTCGTGGTGCCGTCGGTGGTCGATCCGTCGGTGGTGCCGCCCCCGTCCGTGGTGCCGCCGTCCGTCTGGCCCTGGGTCTGGCCGCCGTTGTCCCCGGGCGGCGGGCTCTGGGTGTCCTGGCCGCCGGTCGCGGCGCCGCCGTTGTCCTGGTCGCCGGTTCCGGGGGACTGGTCGGTGGGTCCGGTGCTCGGGAGCTGCTGCTGTTCCTCGGCGCCCGGCTGGAGCCGCAGGTCGAAGTCGCTCGGGCTGGTGCCCTTGAGCGCGGACTTCGTGTACTGCGCCCAGATCTGCGCCGGGTAGCCGCCGCCGTTGATTCGGGCCTGGCCGAGCGCGCCGTACAGGGATTTGTGGACGCCGGTGTCGGGGTCCTGGCCCATGACGGCGACGACGGTGGCGAGGTCGGGGGTGTAGCCCGCGAACCAGGCCGCCTGGTCCTCCTCCGCCGTGCCGGTCTTGCCCGCGGCGGGCCGGCCGGCGGCCTGCGCGGCCGTGCCGGTGCCGCCCTCGACGACGCTCTGCAGGACGGAGGTGGTGGTGTCGGCGGCCTGCCGGGTCACCGCCTGCCTCGTGGCCTGCTCGGGCAGGTGCACGTCCTCCGCGCCCTCTTTGGTGATCTTGTCGACGAGTGTGTACGTGCCGTGCTTGCCGTGGTTGGCGAGTGTCGCGTACGCCTGCGCCATGTCGAGGACGCTGGCGGTGGACGGGCCGAGCGCGATGGAGGGGGTGGCGGTGAGGTCCGGGGTGTCGGCGGGGATGCCGAGGTCGACGGCGGTCTCCTTGACCTTGGACGGGCCGACGTCCACGGCCATCTGCGCGTACACGGCGTTGACCGACTTGTCGGTGGCGGTGCGCACGGTGATGGGCCCGTAGGAGACGTTGTCCTCGTTCTCGGGTGCGTACGGGCCGCCGTTCCAGCCCTGTACGGGACGCTTGTCCGTGCCGTCGTAGTAGGTGTTCGGGGTGATCGTGCGGCCGTCCTCGGTCCGTGAGTCGTTCTGCACGGCGGAGGTGAACACGAACGGCTTGAAGGTCGAGCCGACCTGGTAGTCGCGGCGCGTGGCGTTGTTCACGTACTGCTTGGTGTAGTCGATGCCGCCGTACATGGCGACGACCTTGCCGGTGGCCGGGTCGATGGAGACGCCGCCGGCGCGGACGTAGCGGTCGACCTTTCGGTCCTTCTTGTCGAGGTGGCTCATCACCTGGTCGTCGACGGCCTTGACGAAGGCGTCCTGCCTGGGCCTCTGCAGGGTGGTGGTGATGCGGTAACCGCCGGTCTGCAGGGTGTCCTCGTCGATGATCTTGTTTTCGACGAGGTAGTCGTTCACGGCCTTGACGAGGTAGCCGCGCTGCCCCGACATGCCGGTGGCGATCACCGACTGCTTGGGTTCGGGGAAGGTGACCTTGCCGCGTGCCGCCGGGGTCAGCCACTGCTTCTTGACCATGCCGTCGAGGACGTAGTTCCAGCGGGCCAGGGCCGCGGCCTTGTTCTCGGGGTGGGCGATCACGTCGTACTCGCTCGGCGCGTTGAGGAGTGCGGCGAGGTAGGCGCCCTGGCCGACCGTCAGGTCCTTGGCGTCGACGCCGTAGTACGCCTGCGCGGCGGCCTGGATGCCGTACGCGTTGCGGCCGTAGTAGCTGGTGTTGAGGTAGCCCTCGAGGATGTCGGACTTGCTCTGCTGGCGGTCGAGTTTGATGGAGATGAAGAACTCCTTCACCTTCCGGGTGGCCGTCTGCTCCTGGCCCAGGTAGTAGTTCTTCACGTACTGCTGGGTGATCGTGGAGCCGGACTGCCTGCCCTTGCCGGTGGCGGTGTTCCAGCCGGCGCGGATCATCGCCTTGGGGTCGATGGCGGACTCGGTGTAGAAGTCCCGGTCCTCGGCGGCGAGCGCCGCGTGCTGGGCGTCCTTCGCGATCTGCGCGAGCGACACGTTCTCGCGGTTGACCTCGCCGTCTCGGGCGAGCTGGCTGCCGTCCGCGTACAGGTAGACGTTGCTCTGCTTGGTCGCGGCGGCGTTCGCGGACGGGATCTGGACGAGGTAGTAGCCGAGCGCGAAGAGACCGACCACCAGCAGTACGAGGCCGATGAAGGTGCCGAGGACCACTCGCCAGGTGGGGATGAGCCGTCCCCAGCCGGTACGCCTCCGCCTCGGTTTCTTCCCCGGCTTCCCGGGTTCCTGGGGTGTCGCCCGTTGTTCCGGTGTCGCGGGTTCCTGGGGTGTCGCGCGTTGTTCCGGTGCCGCGGGGCCCTGCGGTGTCGCGTGTTCCTGCGACGTCGCGCGTTCCCGCGGCTTCCCGGTCTCTTCCGGCCTTCCGATTCCTTCCGGCTTCCCGGGCTCCTGCGGCGTCGCGCGTTCGTCCCGCCTTCCGGTCGCCTCCGGCTTCGCGCGTTCCTCCGGCTGTCCGGGTTCCTCGGGTTTCCCCGGCGCTTCCGGCGTCGCGCGTTCCTCCGGCTTTCCCGGCTTCTCCGGCTGCTCCGGGTCCCCCGGCTTTCCGGGCGCCTTCCCGGGCTCACCGGGTCCGCCCGGTGCCGCCTGGGCAGCCGGCTCGGGCTCCCTGGGTGCCCAGCCCTGGTCGTCCTGTTGCGGCTGCGGCTTGTCGCTCATCTGTTTGCCGGACTCCTGTTTCACGTCGTACGCACCCGTACGACCTCATACGCCTTGTGCGCCCCCTCTTGAAGACTGTCGCACCAAGCGTTCCGTTCCCGGATTCCGGCACGTGTCGCACCGGAAAATGCCTGGCAGCGAGCGCCGCCGTGGGGCTAGGCTCCTGCGCTTCGGCCGAAAACGGCTTTCCCGGCGCAAGGAGGACAACCTCGTGGGGACAGGGCGGTTGTACACGGCCGTCGCCCTGGGCGGGTTCCGGCGCTACGCCACGTACCGGACGGCGACGGCCGCCGGTGTGTTCACGAACACCGTCTTCGGGCTCATCCTGGCGTACATCATGACAGCGCTGTGGGACGAGAAACCGCACCTCGGCGGCTACGACCAGGCGCAGGCGCTCTCCTACGTGTGGCTGTCCCAGGCGCTGCTCATGGTGGTCGCCACCATGGGCGGCGGCTTCGAGGACGAGCTCCTGGAGCGTATCCGTACGGGTGACATCGCGATCGACCTCTACCGTCCCGCCGACCTCCAGCTGTGGTGGCTGGCCCAGGACGCGGGCCGGGCGCTGTTCCATCTGCTGGGGCGCGGCGTGGTCCCGCTGGCGTTCGGCGCGCTCTGCTTCGAGCTCGCGCTGCCCACCGACCCGCTGACCTGGCTGGAGTTCCTGGTCGCGGTGGCCCTCGGGGTGCTGGTCAGCTTCTCCATCCGTTATCTCGTCGCCCTGTCCGCCTTCTGGCTCCTGGACGGGGCGGGCACGGCACAGATGTCCATGATCGCGGGCGTCTTCTGCTCGGGGATGCTGCTGCCGCTGAACGTCTTCCCGGGCGCGCTGGGCGAGGTGGTGCGCGCCCTGCCGTGGTCGTCCCTGATCCAGGCGCCCGTCGACGTGCTGCTCGGCACGGCGGACCCCCTCGGCACGTACGCGTTCCAGGGGGCCTGGGCGGTCGGGCTGCTGGCGCTTGGACGGCTCCTCCAGTCGGCGGCGACGCGAAGGGTGGTGGTGCAGGGTGGCTAGCCCGATGGACAGCTCGATGGACAGCCCGCTGGACGGTCCGGTGGACGGGCGGTCCCGGACGGCCGAGGACCCGTGGGCCCGGCAGAGGACGTACGCCCGGCTGCGCGACGGACTGAGCGCCTACCGCATGATCGCCGCCATGTGGATCCGCTCCACGATGGCCTACCGCGCGTCCTTCGCGATGACCACCTTCGGCAACTTCGCGGCGACCGGTCTCGACTTCGTCGCGATCCTGCTGATGTACTCGCAGATCGACCGGCTCGGCGGCTACAGCCTGCCCGAGGTCGCCTTCCTGTACGGCGTCTCGGCCACCGCGTTCGGGCTCACGGACCTCGCGCTCGGCTCGATGGACCGGCTCGGGCGCCGGGTGCGCGACGGCACGCTCGACACGCTGCTCGTGCGGCCCGTGCCCGTGCTCGCGCAGGTCGCCGCGGACCGCTTCGCACTGCGCAGGCTGGGCCGGATCACCCAGGGACTGCTGGTCTTCGGGTACGCGGTCACCGCACTCGACATCACCTGGACGCCGCTGAAGCTGCTCCTGGTCCCGCTGATGGTGCTGAGCGGCGCCGCGATCTTCTCGGCCGTCTTCGTGGCCGGCGCGGCCTTCCAGTTCGTCGCGCAGGACGCCTCCGAGGTGCAGAACTCCTTCACGTACGGCGGCAGTACGCTCCTGCAGTACCCGCCGACCGTCTTCGCCAAGGACCTGGTGCGCGGTGTCACCTTCGTGCTTCCGCTCGCCTTCGTGAACTGGCTGCCCGCCCTCTACGTCCTGGGGCGGCCCTATCCGCTCGACCTGCCGGCCTGGGTCGCCTTCGCGCCACCGCTGGTCGCGGCGTGCTGCTGCGTGCTGGCAGGAGCCGCCTGGCGGGCGGGACTTCGTTCCTATCGCAGTACGGGGAGCTGAACCGACATGACAACGGACCTGGTCGCGGACCCGGTTGACGCCTTCATCGAACTCGACCGCGTCGAGAAGGTCTTCGACGTGCGCAAGAAGACCGGCTTCCTGCGCAGCGAGCGCCGTCAGGTGCGCGCGGTGGACTCCCTCTCCTTCACCGTGCCGCGCGGTGAGATGGTCGGCTACATCGGGCCGAACGGCGCCGGAAAGTCCACCACCATCAAGATGCTGACCGGGATCCTCACCCCGAGCGGCGGGCGGCTGCGGGTCGCGGGCATCGACCCGTCACGGGAGCGGACCCGGCTCGCGCGGCGGATCGGGGTCGTCTTCGGGCAGCGCACGACGCTGTGGTGGGACCTCCCGCTGATCGACTCCTACCGGCTGATGCACCGCATGTACCGCATTCCCGACGCCCGTTACCGCGAGAACCTCGACCGATGCGTCGAACTCCTCGAACTGGGCGAGCTGTTGGACGTACCGGTCCGGCAGCTGTCCCTCGGCCAGCGGATGCGCGGGGACATCGCGGCGGCGCTGCTGCACGACCCCGAGGTCCTCTATCTCGACGAGCCGACGATCGGCCTGGACGTGATCAGCAAGGCCAAGGTCCGTTCGTTCCTGCGCGACCTGAACGCCGAGCGCGGCACGACGGTGCTGCTCACCACGCACGACCTCACCGACATCGAGCAGTTGTGCCGGCGGGTGATGGTCATCGACCACGGGCGTCTGATGTACGACGGCCCGCTGACCGGGCTGCACGAGGTGGGGGAGAGCGAGCGGACCCTCGTGGTGGACCTGGAGCGCGAACTGCCGCCCGTCGAGGTGGCGTCGGCGCGGGTGGTGAAGGTGGAGGGCCCCCGGCAGTGGCTGGCCTTCCCCGCGTCGGCGTCGGCGGCCGAGCTGGTGGCGCGGATCGCGGCCGAGTACCCCCTGGTGGACCTCTCGGTGCGGGAGCCGGACATCGAGGCCGTCATCAGCCGCATGTACGAGGAGAAGGCTCTCTCGTAGGCTGGCCCCATGACCGAGGATGTGCCTTCCCGGGGAAGCGACGACCAGCGCCCGGTGCCGCGGGCTCCCGAACCCGCGGGCCCGGAGCTACGAGCCTCCGACGCCGATCGTGAACGGGTCGCCGAAAAGCTCAGGGACGCCCTCGCGGAGGGGCGCCTCGACATGGAGGAGTTCGAGGAGCGGCTGGAGGCGACGTTCAAGGCCCGTACCTACCGGGACCTGGCGCCGCTCACTCAGGATCTGCCGGGTCCGGCCGCCGCGACTCCCGTGAACATGGTCAAGGAGCCAGCCGAGAGCGGGAGTTGGGCCGCGCGGATCGTCGGCGGGGAGGGATCGTCCGCGTGGGGGGTCGCGATCCTGTCCGGGTTCGAGCGCAAGGGCCGCTGGACCGTGCCGCGGCGCTTCAGCTCCTTCGCCTTCATGGGCGGCGGCGAGATCGACCTGCGCGAGGCGAACTTCGCCGAGCGTGAGGTCGTCATCAACTGCGTGGCCGTCATGGGCGGCGTGAACGTCGTGGTGCCGCCCGGCGTGGAGGTCGTCGTCCGCGGCATCGGCATCATGGGCGGCTTCGACCACCGTGAGGAGGGGCGACCGGGCGACCCCGGGGCCCCGCGCGTGATCGTCACGGGCTTCGCGTTCTGGGGCGGGGTCGGCGTGGAGCGGAAGATCACCCGCGCCGAGCGGCAGCGCCTGAGGGAGGAGCGCCGCCAGGAGAAGCTGGAGCGCAAGGCCGGCCGCGGGGCGCTGGAGGACGGCTCGCGCGGCCGCCTCGACGACGTGTACGACGCCCACCTCGAGGCGCTCGAAGAGGCCCGCGACCTGATCCGCGAGCGCCACGAGGAACGCCGGCAAAGGCACGCCGAGCGCCGCGAACGCCACGAGGCCCGCCGTGAGGAACGCCACCGCCGCCACCGCGACTTCTGAGCGGAGCGCAGCCGCCGGCGGCGCGACGTCCGAACGGTGCGCGGCCGCCGTCACCGCGACGTCCGAACGGGGCGGATCGCCGCCGGCCCGTTTTCCGGACCGGGTCGGCCCCGCTACAGCTCCGCCGGGGCCGACCCCTTCAGGTCGTCCAGGTCGAAGACCTCCGCCATCCGCTCGTACCCCTTGTCGCTCGGGTGGAGATGGTCTCCCGAGTCGTAGTCGGAGCGGAGCCTGCGCGGGTCGTACGGGTCGCGCAGCGCCTTGTCGAAGTCGACGACGGCGTCGTACACCAGGCCCGCGCGGATCTCCTCGTTGACGGCCCGGCGCACCGCGTCGCGGCCGCTCGTGTAGCCGCGGTGGCCGCCGAAGGGCATCAGGGTCGCGCCGACGACGCGCAGTCCCCGGGCGTGCGCCTGCTGGACGAGCCGGCGCAGTCCGTCGGTGATCGTGCGCGGGTCTACCTGGTACGGGTTGCGCAGGATGTCGTTGACGCCGAGGTCGATGACGACGGCCTTGACGTTCGTGCGGTCGAGCACGTCACGGCGGAAACGGTTGAGGCCGCTCGGGTTGTCGGCGGGCCGCCCGAGACCGTCGGCCAGGACGCGGTTGCCGCTGATGCCCTGGTTGACGACGCTGTAGCGCGGCACGTCCCCGGAACCGGCCGCGGCGCGCAGCCGCTCCGAAAGGACGTCCGTCCAGCGGTGGTTGGCGCCCGTCGTGGAGGTGATGCCGTCGGTGAGCGAGTCGCCCAGGGCGACGACGGTGCCCGCCGACTCGTTGCTCAGCACGTCGAGGGCGGTCAGATAGCGCCAGTACGGGGTCTGTTCGGTGTACGCGGCGCCGGTCGGGTCCTCGGTGCGGTCGCCCTCGGCGACGTACGAGATCTGCCGCGCGTGCTGGTGATAGGTGACCGGGCCGGACGGGGTGGGGGAGTAGGTGGTCACGAGGACGTCGGTGTCGCGCGGAATGGGGATCCGTACGCCGTCGCTCATCACCTGCTGCCCCGCCGGGACGACCACCGCGGGGCTGCCGGCGAAGGTGAGGCGGCTCATGGTCCCGGCTGCCGCCGCCGCGTCGTTCTCGCCCGCGGCGACCGCGATCGAGGCGTGCGTGATGCGCAGCGGCTGCTGTCCGTAGAGGTTGGAGAGGGTGATGCGGGCGTTGGTGCCGCCGACGCCCACGTGCACGACGTTGCGCACGGAGCGGCCCGCCATGCCGCTCGCCTCGGTGCCGGGTTCGGCTCCGCCGGGTGAGGCCGACCAGGCGCCGACCCAGGTGCCCACGGAGGCGGGGGCCGCGGAGTTGCGCGGGCCGGGGGCGCCGGCGAGGGCGTCGCGGGTGCCGCTTCCGTCGTCGGCCGCGGCGCCCATGTATATGGCTGCGGATATGACCGCGATCACGGCGACGATCGCGGCCAGCAGGGCATAACCGTGACGCTTGGTCATGCGGTGCGTGTCTCCTCGGGCGATGGGAGCCCGAGGCTCCGATGTGATGAACCCATGATGCGTCATGGGGTAGACGGAGAAGGACAGGGCCCCTTCCGGGACGACCCTGAGGCGTCCCGGAGATCTCCCTGAGTTCTCCCCATCCGAACAAGACGCCGGGAACTCCTGTTCCGTTCCAGGAGTCGGTCAGGAAGGGACAATGGGTACGAGGCCTCGGACGGGTCGGCGAACGGGTGGAGCGAATGGAACGCACAGAACCGGAAGCAGCGGATACCGAGGGGCAGAGCGCCCGGCCGGGCGGCACCACGCACCGCGCGGCGACGGCACCCGGCCCGGCGAACCGCACGATGGCCTCGTTCAGTCCCGCCGACGAGGAGAAGCAGCGCGGCGTCCGCCGGATGAAGGCGACGGCGACCGGCCTGCTGCTCCTGGTCGCACTGGTGTACGTCCTCGCCAAGTGGGCCTCCCAGGAGGGTGCGGGCCCCTGGGCCGGATATGTCGCCGCGGCCGCCGAGGCCGGCATGGTCGGCGCGCTCGCCGACTGGTTCGCGGTCACGGCCCTCTTCCGCCATCCGCTCGGCCTGCCCATCCCGCACACCGCGATCATCCCCACCAAGAAGGACCAGCTGGGCGTCTCGCTGGGCGAGTTCGTCGGCGAGAACTTCCTCTCCGAGGAGGTCGTGCGCCAGCGTCTGCGCGCCGTCGGCATCGCCGGCAGGCTGGGTGTCTGGCTCGCCGAACCGGAGCACGCGGACCGGGTCACGGCCGAGCTGGCCACCGCCCTCAGGGGAGCACTGACCGTCCTGCGCGACTCCGACGTGCAGGCGGTGGTCGGCGAGGCCATCACGCGCCGCGCCGATGCCCAGGAGATCGCGCCCGGCATGGGGAAGATGCTGGAGAAGATCGTCTCGGACGGCGGTCACAAGCGGGTCGTGGACCTGATCTGCGCCCGTGCCCACGACTGGCTGGTGCTCCACGACGAGCAGGTCATGGACGCCGTGCAGGGCGGCGCGCCCGGCTGGACCCCGCGTTTCGTCGACAAGAAGGTCGGCGAGCGGGTCTACAAGGAGTTGCTGCGCTTCGTCACCGAGATGCGCGACGCCCCGTCCCACCCGGCGCGCGGCGCCCTCGACCGTTTCCTCGGCGACTTCGCCGCCGACCTCCAGTCCGACACCGACACCCGCGCCCGGGTGGAGCGCCTCAAGGGTGAGGTGCTCGGCCGCGGTGAGGTCCAGGACCTGATCGCATCCGCCTGGACGGCCGTACGATCCATGATCGTTTCCGCCGCCGAGGACGAGCGCAGCGAGCTGCGTCTACGGGTGCGGGCCTCGCTGCTCTCGCTGGGCACACGCATGGCCACCGAACCCAAGCTCCAGGCCAAGGTCGACCGGTGGGTCGAGGGCGCCGCGGTGTACGTCGTGACGACCTACCGCAAGGAGATCACCTCCCTGATCACCGACACCGTCGCCGGCTGGGACGCCGAGCACACGACGCGGAAGATCGAGGCACACATCGGCCGTGACCTGCAGTTCATCCGGATCAATGGCACGGTGGTGGGATCACTGGCCGGACTGCTGATCTACGTGGTGTCGCGAGCGCTGGGGGCGTAACCACCCCGCGGCGGGGAATCCGGTCAGGGTTCGTCGAACGGAGAGGGAGCCATGACCCCACCAGCCCCGCCGGCCCCCGTGCCCGCTTCCATGGGAACCATCACCACGAGTGTCCCCTCCCGCCTCGACCGGCTCCCCTGGTCCCGGTGGCACTGGATGATCGTGATCGGCCTGGGAACCGTCTGGATCCTGGACGGTCTGGAAGTCACCACGGTCGGCAACATCGCGAGCCGGCTCTCCGAGGACGGCAGCGGTCTGTCCATCTCCTCGGCCCAGGTCACCGGCGTCGCCGCGGCGCTCTATGTCGCGGGAGCCTGCGCGGGAGCCCTCTTCTTCGGCTGGCTGACCGACCGTTACGGCCGCAAGAAGCTCTTCATGGTGACGCTCGTCGTCTACCTCGCGGCGACCGCGCTGACCGCGCTCTCCTTCGACGCCTGGTGGTTCTTCACCTTCCGCTTCCTCACCGGCTTCGGTATCGGCGGCGAGTACGCGGCCATCAACTCGGCGATCGACGAGCTCATCCCCGCGAAGTTCCGGGGCCGCGTCGACCTGATCATCAACGGCAGCTACTGGCTCGGCGCGGTCGGCGGCGCACTGCTGTCCATCGTCATGCTGAACACGGACATCTTCCCCAAGGACGTCGGCTGGCGGCTCACCTTCGCCCTCGGAGTGGTCCTCGGGCTGGTGGTCCTGCTGGTCAGGCGGCATGTGCCGGAGAGCCCGCGGTGGCAGTTCATCCACGGTCGCGGCGAGGACGCGGACAAGCTGGTCACCTCCGTCGAGCAGGACATCGAGCGGGAGAAGGGCAGGCCGCTGCCGCGCGCGGAGGGCGAGATCACCATCGAGCAGCGCAAGAGCATCGGCTTCGGGCTCATCGCCCAGACCGTCTTCCGTCGCTACCCCAAACGCGCCGTGCTCGGCCTCTCCCTCTTCATCGGCCAGGCCTTCCTCTACAACGCGATCACCTTCGGCTTCGGTGCCATCCTCACCACGTTCTACGACGTCCCCTCCGGCGGCACCGGCTACTACTTCGCCGTCATCGCGGCCGGCAACTTCGTCGGCCCGCTGCTGCTCGGCAAGCTCTTCGACACGGTCGGCCGCAAGGTGATGATCTCCTCCACGTACCTGCTGTCGGGCGTGCTGCTCTTCGGCACGGCGTGGCTCTTCGGCCAGGGCTCGCTGAACGCCATGACGCTCACCGCGTGCTGGTGCGTCGTGCTGTTCTTCGCCTCGGCGGGCGCCTCCAGCGCGTATCTGACCGTCTCGGAGATCTTCCCGATGGAGACCCGCGCGATGGCCATCGCCTTCTTCTACGCCCTCGGAACGGCCGCCGGTGGTATCAGCGGACCGCTGGTCTTCGCGGACCTCACGTCGTCCGGTGTCGTCGGCGACACGGTGCTCGCCTTCCAGATCGGCGCGGCCCTGATGTGCGCGGCGGGCCTGGTGGCCGCGTTCCTCGCGGTGAAGGCCGCGGGGCGCTCCCTGGAGGACATCGCCGCCCCGCTGTCGACGGCCTCGTCCGGCACGTCCCAGAAGACGGCCTGACCCGCCTCACGGACGACGAGCCGCCCCGGCTCCGCCCGCCGCCTCGGTTCTGCCCGCCTCCCCGGTTCCGTGCACCGAACCGGGGAGGTCCGCCGAGCGGATTCGGCCCGCCGGGTACGAGGACCTGGTCGGTCCGCCGGGGACGAGGACCTGGTCGGTCCGCCGAGTTACGAGGATCTGAGTACGCGTACTCTGTCGGGCCGCCGTCCGGACGGGAACCCTCGTACGCATGACCGAGAAGCTGTTAAGCCCTCTGCGCACGCGCCCCTGGCCGGAACGCTGGCTGACGCGCGTGCTCGGCGCCGCCCTCTCCGGCGCGGCGTACCTCCTCTGCCTGCCCTGGGACCTGCGCAACCGTCCCGAGACGCCCGGGTCACTCACCGAGACGACCCCGGTGACCGTCCTCGGCATCGTGCTGCTCGGCGGGGCCCTGCTGCTCCTGGCGGCCTACTTCGGCCGCCGGGACGCGCTGGCCTGGCCGTTGCTGCTGGTCGCGGCCCCGCCGGCCGCCCTGATGTACGTCTCCTTCCACGCCCACCCGGAGCCCCCGGACGCCGCGGTCTGGCCACTGGCGTGGGCATCCTTCACGTTGGTCGTCGCGGCGGGGGTGCTGGTCGCGACGGCGGTGGCACGGCAGTTCAGGGCGGACCTGGAGGAACAGGCCGACACCCCGCTCCTCACGGGCCGTCGGGCCGGATCCTGCGGCTGAGGGCTGTCCGTAATCCCCGGCGGGTGCACGACGACAGCTACGGCACCTCGCCGCGTTGTCGGATCGCCCGGACACACCGCGGTATGAGGACGACCCTCCGCCTTGCGAGGCACCGCATCTGACACCGCGCGCTGATCCGCCAGGGATTACGGGACAGCCCTCAGGCACCCGTGGTGGACCCCGGTCGGACGATCATCAGTATCGTCACGGCCGCCCAGAGCAGGTTGAAGACGCCGGTGAACATGGCGAGCCGGACCGTCGCCCGGGGGCCCACCACGTCGGTGTCGTGCCAGATGCCCTCCACGATCGCGGTCTGCCGGGGCAGCACCAGCGCCGCGAGCACGGCCGCGGCGAGCGCCGTCAGGACGATGGAGACGATCAGCCAGGTGTCGCCGAGGACACCCATGGCACTGGCGGTGGCGAACCCGAACACGGGGACGACGACGCCGACCGTCGCGTACACCCGGCAGATGCGGTGCAGCAGTTGGACGGTGGAGCGGGCCTGACCGTCCCGGGGCTCGGCGAGCGCCTTACGGGCGGCGGGCGGGAACATGCTGGCGGCGACGGTGACGGGCCCGATCGCGACGATCGCGGCGAGAACGTGCACAGCGAGAAGGAACTTGGTCACGGGCCGACGCTATGGGCGGCCTGGATCTTGGAGAAGTGGCACTTTTGCCAGGGCTCGACGGATTCCCGCCAGCGGCTGTCGCAGTGCCGATCCTCAGTGGTCGTACGGGTCGTAGGACCTGTACGTGGCCGTAGGGGGCCGTACGAGGCCGCACGCGTCCGTAAGGGGCCCGTAGGAGGCCACAGGGGTCGCACGAGCTGAGGGCGCCGCAGCGGGACCGACCGGCGGCTCACCGTGGCGGTAGTGGGGCCCCTTGGCCATAATCCGTCGGACGCCTACGCTCTGGCCATGCACACCGTCGCCGTACTGGCCCTCGACCAGGTGATCCCGTTCGACCTCTCGGTCCCGATCGACGCCTTCGGCCGGGCGCGCCTGCCGGACGGCCGCGCGGCGTACCGGATCCGGGTCTGTTCGGTCGAGGCGGGCCAGGAGGTCGGCGCGGGCCTGTTCACGCTGCGTGCGCCCTACGGCCTGGAGGCGCTGGCCGAGGCGGACACGATCATCCTGCCCGGGACCGAGAACCCCACCGCCCCGCTCCCGCCGGGGGTCGCCGAGGCGCTGCGCGCGGCGGCCGCGAACGGCACCCGGATCGCGTCGATCTGCGTCGGCGCCTTCGTCCTCGCCGCCACCGGCCTGCTGGACGGGCTGCGCGCGACCACCCACTGGATCGCGGCCGGGGACCTGGCGGCCCTGCACCCCGCCGTGACCGTCGACCCGAACGTCCTCTACGTCGACAACGGCCAGTTCCTCACCTCGGCGGGCGCGGCCGCGGCCCTCGACATGTGCCTGCACCTGATCCGCCGGGACCACGGTTCGGCCGTCGCGGCGCACGCGGCCCGGCTGTCGGTGATGCCGCTCGAACGGGAGGGCGGCCAGGCCCAGTTCATCGTCCACGCCCAGCCGCCGGCACCGGCCGGCACGACCATGGAGCCGCTGCTCGGCTGGCTGGAGGACAACGCGGACCGGGACCTGACCCTGGAGGACATCGCCGTCCGGGCCGGCACGAGCACCCGCACCCTCAACCGCCGCTTCCGCGAACAGACCGGCACCACACCACTCCAGTGGCTCCACCGCGCCCGCGTCCGCCGCGCCCAGTACCTCCTGGAGACGACCACGTACCCGGTCGAACGCATCGCGACCCAGGCGGGCTTCGGCTCCCCGACCGCCTTCCGCGAACGTTTCAAACGGGTGGTGGGGACGAGCCCGTACGCGTACCGGCGGGCGTTTCAGGGGGCGGAGGAGCGGGTCTCCTGAGGCGGAGGCGCGGTCGCGCTGCGCGCCGGCCCTCCGTGCTCTGTGCTCGGCCTCGCTGCGGTGCTCAGGCGCGCCGGTCGGCCACGGCCCAGGAGGCGAGGGCGACGGCCCCGGCGACCCCGAACACGGAGGGCCAGGCGCCCACCTTCTTGGCCAGCGGATGCGACCCGGCGAAGGCGGCGACGTACGCGACGGTCAGCGCCCCGGCGGCCTTCCCGCCGGCCTGCCGCCGCCACTGCTGCGCGGCCGCGGCCCCCGCGGCGGCCAGCACGACCCCGCCGAGCTGCCGCTTCTTCGTCCACCGGGCCACGCCGTACCCACCGACAAGCCCACCGGCGGCCACCACCGCGGCCGGTACCTTCGCCATTGCTGCCTCCTGCGCCTACCTGTGCCTGCACTTACCTGCACATGCTGAACAAACCGAGGCTAACCCGGACGGACGGCTGACCGACGGTCGCCCTCCAACCCTCGTATGAACGCCCGCCAGGGGTGCGAGCGGAAGGCGACGACGGGTCCGCAGGTCTCCTTGGAATCGCGCACGAGGACGCTGTCCACGCCGCGTGCGCACTCGACGCATTCGCCGCCCGCGCCGTTGCTGTAGGAGGACGTGAACCAGCCGGAGGTGTGGGCGGCCATGGACGGTGCGACGTTCATCTCGCATACCCCTTGAGGACGGTCTCGATCAGTTCGGCGGAGCGCCGAGGGCTCAAAGCCGCTGCTCGCAGTCCGTCGAAGGCCCTCGTGTACTCACGCACATGATGCTCGCCTTCGAGGTATACGGCATCGGTGATGCCGTCTCGATAGACGAGGTCCGGGTCCTCCTGGTCGGGGAAGCCGAGCAGCGTGAACGAACCAGTGGCCGGGTAGGTGCCCGCATCGAAGGGCAGCACCTGCAGCGTCACACTAGGCAACTCGATAGATTCCAGGATTCGTTCGAGCTGTTCGCGCATGAGAGCTCGATCCCCGATGACATTGCGCAACGCGCCCTCGTTCACGATGAACCAGGCCTCGGGACCGCCGGCCCGCGTCAACATTGCCTGCCGTTCCATCCGCACCCGCACGGCACGGTCGATGTCCTGGGCGGACAGATGCGCGCCGGTCCTGTGGAGTTCACCGGCGTACGCCGGGGTCTGCATCAGCCCCGGCAACAGCTCGCACTGGTACTGGCGGAACGTGGAGGCGTCCTGCTCCAGACCGATGTAGATGGAGAACCACTCCGGAACCCCGGCGCCGTGCACCTGCCACCAACCCCGAGTCCTTGCCTGCCGGGCCAGCGCCTTCAGAAACTCACGCAGCTCGTCACTTGTGGCGTAGAACCGGCACAGGGCATCGATGTCGGACGGCTGGATCTTGCCGCTGCCCGTCTCCATCCGATTGACCTTGGAGCCACTCCAGTCCAGCGCGGCACCAACCTGAGCGCAGGTCAGCGCACTCTGCTCGCGGAGCTTCTTCAGTTCGATCGAGAGACGTCGACGACGTGCAGTCGGCGATCCGGCCATCCCAACCCCTCCCCTGATAACGGGCGTTCAGTCTTTCGCCAAGGGGGGTGCGTGCCAATCACTCGGAAGTGGGAATCCCCCCGTGCACATTGCACGGGGGGATTCGCAGCCGCCATCCTGACAAGCGACGCCACTCGGTGTGAGCGTACGTAACGCTCTGTCAATCTACGGGGATGGCGTTCCGTCGATGAGAGGGGTCTCGGTGATCCAACAGGCGTGCATGTCACGGAAGCCGTGGGACTTGGCCTTTCTGGCCGAACCCGAGGAAGTGGCCGCGCTGCGCCGCATCGTGCGGTTGCAACTTGAGCTCTGGGGCTTAGGGGAAGCCACTGATACGGCCCAACTCTGTGTCAGCGAGCTCGTCTCGAACGTGATCACTCATGTCGGCCCGGGCACCCCGACCACGCTCGCCGTCTCAATAAAGGGCACCTATCTGCGCATTGAAGTCCACGACCCCGACACCAGGGCTCTCCCGACGCTTCTTGACGCGAGTGCCGACTCCGAAGGTGGCCGTGGCATGGCGCTCGTCGGCGCGATTGCGGATCACTGGGGCGTCCAACTCCATGCCGATCGAAAGGTCACCTGGTGTGAGCTGGCGACCAGTCTGAACGCACCCAACAGCCACACTGGTGGTGCCGGCGTAGCAAGAGCGGACGTCCTCCTCAGCGCCTATGGCTCGGCGAGGGCGGCCCGACACACGAGCTCGAGCACCTCAGCTCTGGCAGCGGCTATGGCGGCGGAAACGGCAGTCGACGTCATCACTGATCTCCTCCACTGGCTGCAAGCACACGGCCGCGACGTGGACGATGCGCTGGAACGCGCGCAGAGGCACTTTGAGGCGGAAGCATGCGCGGGGGAAGAAGATCGACTATGAGGTGCTACCCCGCAGCGATTGCGGAGTATGTCCAGACGTCCGCCGGAATCTCATGTGCCAACTTCCACGTGATCGCCATCGGCTTGCTCCCTTCGTGCCCGTCATACTCGCCGGGGCCGAGCAACATCCATGGCTGGGCTCCGCCGATATCAGCGTTCTTGTAGCGGCGAACGAAGAGCAAGACATGGCTACCTTCCCTGGAGTGGTGCTGGTAGCGGAGGCCGGTAGGGGAAGTGGCCGAGGTCTGGTTCTGTGACTCCCAGTGGAAGCGGGTCTCGCTCAGCGCATAGTCGTGATAGCGGGTCTGAGGGGAGAAGTCCTTCTCGTCTTTATCCAAAGTGATCAGTAGGGCGTCGGTCTTGATCGAGTCACACCACTTGACTCCCTCGCGGAAGTCGCCTGGCATAAAGCCGCCGATGAAGGATTGGCCGAGCGCGGGGAGGATCTCTTCTCGACTGTAGGAGGCGTGCACCGTCAGCGGAATGCCCGCCTTCCCGCCGACCCCGAGCAGCGGGATGGGCACATGCTCGGTGTGGGCGAGGTTGTACGCCAACACCTGACGGAGCTCGTCGCGCACGGCGTGCTGGCGGCGCAACGTCGAAAATCCGGCATCATAACTCGCGAAGCTCTTCCGGGTGATTCCACCGAGCGGCCAGATCTGGAAGAACAGCATGCGGGCGTAAGCCTGTCCCTGTTCGTCCAATGCGTGGTAATCAGGGGCGTCATCTTCCAGCAGTCGCGTGTACGCGGCGACGCGCAGCGGGTCGTCCACGTGAAGGAAGGCGGAAACGCGCTTGAGTAGCGTGGCTTCACCTTCGGGCGCCTCGCTTTTCAGAAGTCCAGAACGCCGGAGCAACCCAGTCCATGAGTTCCCGTTTCCGCGGTAGAGCTCCCGTAGCTCCCGCCCACTCTCGTCTAGATACTTGCTAAGCCTCGGCTCGGCGTAGTCTGCGACTTCCCTAGCGAGAGCAGTCACATTGACACCGATCTGCTCCTTGATGTTGGCGATGATGACGTTCTTAGCCTTCTCCTCAAGAATGATCTGGCAGCCAGAGGGGAGCTGCGGAAAGTCATGCTCGATGTTGTCCAGGAGTCGCTTACGGGTGAGGTTCGTCAACGCTCTGAACTGGTTCTCGAAGCGGAATTCTTTACGGTGCTGACCGATGAAGTCCAGTACTGTCAGCACTGCTTTGCCCTCCGTGCGACGGAGGCCACGGCCAAGTTGCTGGAGGAACACGGTCGCGCTGGAAGTAGGGCGCAGCAGGAGCAGTGTGTCTACGTCGGGGATGTCGAGGCCCTCGTTGAAGAGGTCGACCGAGAAGATTACCTGTAGTGACCCCGACCGGAGATCGGCCAGTGCTTGATCACGCTGGTTGGTTGGGGTCTCGCCCGACAGAGCAACGGCATGGAGACCCGCTGCCCGGAAGTACTCGGCCATGAAGTGCGCGTGCGCGACCGACACACAGAAGCCCAAGGCGCGCATGGTTCCAGGCTCAGCGATCTTCTCCTCGACCGCCTTCGCAACCAGTCGAGCCCGCGCGTCATTACCCGTAAGTACATTGCTTAGAGCGCTCGCGTCGTACGCTCCACGCTTCCACTCCACCGTGCTCAGGTCGGTGTTGTCACTGATTCCGAAGTAGTGGAACGGGCTGAGGAGATCGTTCTCCAAGGCTTCCCACAGCCGCATCTCGGCAGCGATGCGGCCATCGAAGAACTCATTTTGGACGTTCTTGCCGTCCATGCGCTCAGGGGTCGCTGTCAGCCCCAGCAGTTCCAACGGCTGGAAGTGATCGAGAATCTTCCGGTACGTCGGCGAGGTGCCGTGATGGAACTCGTCGATCACAATCACGTCGAAGTGGTCGGGAGAGAGCCGGGTCAGTGCGCCAGCGTTCAGCGACTGCACGCTGGCGAAGACGTGTGTCCATCGCTCCGGGATTTCCCCGCTGTGGAGGGATTCCCCGAAGTTCGGGTTCACCAAGACATCTTGGTAGGTCCGCAGAGACTGCTGCAAGATCTCCTTGCGGTGGGCGACGAACAGCAGCCGCAGGTTGCGGTCGTGCTTCTTGCACAGCTGCTTGTAGTCGAGAGCCGCCATGACGGTCTTACCGGTGCCCGTCGCGGCCACCAGCAGATTCCGGTGTCGGTCATGAACGCTGCGCTCAACTTCGAGTCGCTCCAGCATGTCGCGCTGGTGTGGGTAAGGCCGCACCTCAAGGCCGGACAGCGTGATTCTTCGGGCCGCGGACGACGTCGAGGACGTACCTCCCGCGATCGCCAACGCCTCCTGCAAGCGGGCTCCATCCGCATCAGGGTTGTAGGTCTCGAAGGAGGGGTCGCTCCAGTACGCCTCGAAGGTTGCTTCGAACTTACGCAAGACGTCTGGAGTGGCGATGGAAGACAGTCGGACGTTCCACTCCAGTCCATCGAGCAGGGCGGCCTTGGAGAGGTTGGAGCTACCGACGTATGCCGTGTCATAGCCACTGCCGCGCCGGAACAACCAGGCTTTGGCGTGCAGGCGAGTGGAGCGCGTCTCGTAGTTGACCTTGACCTCGGCGTTGAACTCCCGCACCAGCCGGTCCAGGGCGCGCCGCTCAGTTGCTCCGATGTAGGTCGTTGTGATGACGCGTATCGGCACGTCCCGATCGTGGGCGGCTTTCAAGGACTGCTCGATGATGCGTAGACCGTGCCACTTCACAAAGGCGCAGAGCAGATCGACGCGGTCGGCGGTGGCGAGTTCGGCGCGCAGTTCGAAGCCGAGGCTTGGATCTTCGGGCGAGTTGGTGATGAGCGCAGTGTCAGAGAGCGGGATGCCGGGGCGCAGTGTGAAGACCCCGGGTGCCTCCTGCTTGGTCAGCGCGAGGAGTTGGCGAGGCCCGTCTGCCACCAGGTCCACCCACTGTTGCGCTCCCTCAAGCGTGCTGATGGAGTCCAAGATGTGGTTTGCCGCGTATACCCGTTCCTCTGCGGGGAGGTTCTGTAGCACGTGGCGTACCGTCCGGGCGATGTGTCCTGCCAGGACATGGGGAACGGACTCGGTCCCGACTGCGTCGCTCACCGGATGCCACCCGAGGCTCGCGAACTCCTTCAACTTCTGTTCGAAGCGCACGGTGATGAGTTCCTCGTACACCCCCACGGCCGGCTGCGTCAGATCCCCCGACTCGGACACGCTGATCCCCTTGGTCGCTCAAGTAGCTCTGCTCATGTCTAACAGAGGCCGCCGACAGCGGGCTGGCGCTGACCAACCGCTGGACGTAGAAGAGGTCCGTCGGTTTTCCACTGGCATGGGGGCCGCGCCCCTCAGTGATCAGACATCCGATGCGGTGAAGCCGTCAAGCGGCGGTCGTGAGGGGTGGCGCTAGCTGGCCGGGGGAAGGTAATGGGCCCGCTGGCACTCCTAAAGACGATGCTGATACGTGCCAACTATGCCGTGTTGCCTTAGAATCATTTCATGTCTCAAGTGAAACTCGGAAATATCCTGCGTTCGGTAGCCCGGCGAATGCATGCAGATTTCGAGCAGTCAAGAAACTTCGGTCATAACGGTGAAGCCGGTACTTCTCGGGAAGCGCTCGTACGGGATTTTCTCGCCAGCTATCTGCCATCTCATGTGAAAACGGTACACAACGCCGAGATCGTCACCGCATCAGGCGAGACGTCTCCGCAATGCGACATCGTCCTCGCAGATCGAGGGACTCCGCCTTTCACCACGCTGAGCGGATATCGAATACTTCCCAATGAGTGTGTGTATGGGGTCGTTGAAGTAAAGACCAAGCTAGACAAGGATCAACTCTTAGACGCGTGCAACAAAATTAGCAAGCTGCGGCGCATGTCGAAGAATTCCTTCCGCCCGACGCCCGGCCTTATCCCGCGGAAAACCGTCGCTCACGGAAAAATCTACGACTTTTTTCCCACTTCAGGAATCATCGTCGCCTTCGACAGTCTTAAGTTGGAGACCATCGGGGGCCATCTCATGAACTGGTGCCAGACTAGGCCTCCATCGGATTGGCCGGACAGTGTGTGGATCCTTGGTAAGGGGCAATTGCAATGGCAGAATCCTGAAACTCAACTTCTTGAGCGTTCGCCTCAGCCAGGATCGCTGCTCGCACAGATAGATGCAGATCCTACTCAAGACATCTTGCTGGCCCTCGCCCTCCACTTGAACATTCACTTCTCGGATGCTTGGATGCACCCGCTCGATCTCATACCGTATGCGGGAGCCACTCGCCTCGGCAGCATTTCACGCCGATGGCGCATGACTCCCGCGGGTACGCCCCCCAGGATATTGGAAGGTCCGTAAGTGGAAATTTAGAAAGCTGACTCGTCTGGTACCGATTCTCCAATGAAGCTACCGTTTTCCGCCATGTAAACTATTTCAACTCCGTAGGATTCGCAGAGGTCAAACATATCCAGATCGGGCTTTGCGGGGAGGAGGATGACCCGTTTGGGCGGTTCTTGGTGTTCCTCGGTCCGCACGTAGCGGCTGTAGTCGAGAATCTTCCCTAAAGCCATCCTCACGTCCTCGCGGCTTGGAGATCCTTTGGCTTCATAGAGTACGTGCCCTGTTGCGTCATAGAGATCTGTCCGCAACGTGGATGTGAGCCCCTTGACCTTGATCTGGAATGCACCAGTCTTGCGCCCAATGGATTTAAGGTAGGCCACGTAAGTGCGGGTGAGCTCGGCCTTACGGTGCACGGCGATATGGGCTGCGGTGGACGAGCGAACGCTCATCCTCTTGTTGAAGGTTTCTGAAACAACAAGGCTGCCGCTAGTAGCTGCATTTTCGGCTGCCTGCCGCAAGGCCTTGGAGCTACTTCTTTTACTTCTCTGGTTCTGTAGGGAGGGCAGTACGCCAGTCGTCGCAGGGTCGCTTTGAAGTGATGCTGCAGTAACTATCTCGAAGGGGACGATTTCCCCCATCGTCTCTTCTGCGGCTGGGATGACGTTATGTGGCGAGTGCTGGACTTCTCCATCTGGTCGCAGACGAAAGACAATGACATTGCGTTCCTTCTTGTCTTCGCCGTGCACCCTGCGCCACACGTAAGGTTCCAGAGCGTCCAGAGTGAATTCGCCGAGATACTCATGCGTCTTGGTGCCACTATGAGGAACTTGGCCGACCTGCGTGAAAACGCGCAGCGCTCGACCTTGCTCGACGTGAAGCAGGATGGCGCGGTTGCCTGAGCCGGCGACCCCAGTGAACGTCTGATTGCCAGACTTCCCAGCCCCTGTGTACTCGAATATGGGCCCGAGGCTGTCTTCCTCTGCTAACCAGCCGTCGTAGTAGCCGTTGACCTCCCCCACTGCAGGGTCCGAGTAGAGGTTGACGCTTCGTTCTTCGACGGCGGGGCATATGCCGCCCTGTGAGCTCCCCCCGAAGACCTGTCTGATCTCTGCGCGCGTACGCACGTTTCCGGGAACAATCGTGTCTTTTTCTGTCGCCATGTCATGACTCTAACAACTGCCGTTGTAGACAACCGAGTTGTGGGACGTGGCGAGTTAGCAGAAGAGTTTGAGGAAGGCCCACAGACGTCAGTACGAGTCGCGGTTTGCGACCTGTCCGGACCCCCTGTTGGGTATCCGGCTGACCGGGCGCTGCGTGGGGGTCGGCCGGCCTTCGGGTACGGCGGCAAGCGAGCGCGACCCCGATGCACAGGGGGATGGCTTCCGTACGCGCCGGCCATGACAAACCCCGGGCTCATCCGGCCGGTGGCTGCCCCGTCACCGACGGGCGTCGTACGAGGCGGCCGGTCTCTGCGAGGGTGTCCGGCGGAAGCGACCTACGGGGCCCCGGCCGACAGGCCAGGGCCAGAGCACGGGCGTTCCTTCGGTTAGTTGGACGCCCCGTGACACTCCCCATACCCCCGCCCCGACCCACACCAGCACACAACCCCCCGCTGAGGCGGCCAGGCCGTTGCGCGGCCGCGGGCTGCCAGGGTGGTCGCGTACTGGGGGAGCAGCGTCGTGTCGGACGGGGACGAGGCCTCCGAGGCGGAGAAGGCCTCGTAGGACGGGACCGTGCCGGTGACGATGCCCAGGTTGGGGGTGCCGGAGGCGGACAGTTCGCGCAGGGACGCCTCTATCGTCGCCAGGTGTTCCTCGTGCGACGGGTACTCCGCGGCGAGGGACGGATACGCGGCCAGGAGTTCCGTCAGTTCGTCGGCGGGCCAGTGCAGGACCGCGACCGGGAACGGGCGGGAGAGGGCCTCCCGGTGGGCGCCCAGTTCCGCGCGGAGGCGGCTGATCTCCGCCTGGAGCTCCGCCGGGTTCTCCGAGCCGAGCGACCACACGCGCTTGGGGTCGTGGAGTTCGTCGAGGGAGACCGGGGACGAGTGGAGGGTGTCCGCGAGGGCGTCCCAGTCGTCGTGGGTGACGCCCAGCATGCGGCGGACGCGGTGGCGGCCGAAGAGGATGGGGCGGGTGGCGTACGGCGGGTCCGTCACGTCCGTCAGGAGCAGCGTCGCGCCCTCCGTGAACGTCTCCTGCGCCGCCTCCAGCTCGTCGTGCGACTCAAGTGCCTCGGCCACGATCACCCAGGGGGCGGGGTCGCGCGGGGACGCGGCGCGCACTCCGTCGATGATCGCGCGCGCTTCCGCCTCGTGACCGTACTCCCACAGGTTCGACGCCTTCAGGGCGCGGACCAGGTGGGGGCGCTCCAGGGGCGTCGGGGAGGACAGGAGACGGTCGTAGAGTGCGCTGGCGCCGGGGCGGTCGCCGGCCAGTTCGAGGTGGGCCGCGGCCTGCAGGAGCAGGTGTTCGGCGTCCTCGGGATAGAGGCCGGCGGTCCGCTCCAGGCGTGCGGCTTCGGCGGTGTGGTCGACGTTCTCGGCAGGCGTGTCGGGGCGCATGGGTGACACCGTACTGCCGTCGTCTTACGAAATGGAGAGATCCGCTGGCCAGAGGGTGAGCGCGGGCGGCCGGTAACCGTCTCGGGGCACGGGAGGACAGGGCCGGGCGCCCCTCCCCGGCGGGCGCCCGCTCGCGCGCCCGGCTCAGGCCACCACGCCGTCGACCTGCAGTGTCTGCACCGCCCCCGCCGCGAACGGCACGCTCAGTGACTTTCTGTTCAGACGCGTGTCCGCGTGCGCGGTGTAGAGGTCGCCGCCACCGCCGGTGACGGTGTTCCAGCGGGGGACCAGGCCGCCCGCGGAGCCGGTCACGGTGGTGAAGCGGGTGAGGTCGAAGGTCAGGGTCTGGGCGGACGTGGACTTGTTCGCCGCGACGATCACCAGGCGCTTCGCGGTGGCGTCGTACGCCGCCACCGCGTAGTCCACGCCCGTGTCCACGATCGTCATCCCGGGGCGGATGTGGCGGCTGAACTGGGCCATCACATAGAGCTTCGTCTCGACCGCGCCGGCCGTGAGGGTGCTCGCGTCGTACTTGATCATGCCCCAGCCCGCCGTCGGGTCCATGACCTGCCAGTAGACCCAGGCGGTCGGGTGCAGCCAGCGGAAGTCCAGGAGGAGGTTGCTCGCCAGGGTGAGGCCGGTGCCGTCGCCGTCGCCGTACTCGGAGTTCCACAGGGCCTTGCCCCCGGTGGTCACGGCGTCCGTGTAGAGGAGGTCACGGCGGCCGCCCGACCCCTGGTAGCCGTGCACGTTGACGCGGTCGACCAGTGCCTTCGTCGTCGGGCCGAAGGAGTTCCAGGTCGTACGCGCCAGGTCGTAGCTCGTCTCGTCGGACGCCGAGATCCTGGTGCCCGTGAGGCCGCGCCGGTCGAGTTCGCTGCGCAGGTGGGGCAGGACGGCGGACTGGACGGAGGCGTCCACATGGCAGCCCTCCTGGGTGCCGGTGGCCGTCCACCAGTTGGAGGACGGCTCGTTGAAGGCCTCCACCGTCGAGAAGTCCACACCCCAGTTGTTCCGGGCGTACAGGGCCACCGCGGCCAGGTGCGAGGCGTGCTGGCGGTAGTTCCAGGACTGGAGGTTGTTGCCGCCGCCGGACGCGCCCGACGGGTTGTGGTTCAGGCACATCCACCACATCGGGGAGTTGGCGAACAGCTCGCTCGTCGCGCCGCGCGCGGTCGCCCTGGTGAGGGCGGCGCGCTGGGTGGCGTCCGCCGTCCACTTCCAGGCCGACGAGGTCGGGTCCTCGTTGTTCCAGTCCTGCCAGTAGCCCTCGATCTGCTTGTACGCGGGGATGCCGGCGGAGGCGGCCATGGTCTCGCCGCCCACGCTGTTCCAGCTGCACGCGCCGAGGTTGTAGCGGGCGATGTTCAGACCGAGGCCCGGCAGCGCGGCGCCGTTGTAGGTGACCGACCTGGTGGTGAAGAAGAGGTCCGCGAAGTCGTCCCGGGCCCCGAACACATTGGCCCACCATGCGAGCGAGGTGCCCCAGCCGTCCCATGTCCCGTACGTGGCACTGGGGTTGACGGCGATGGTCGCGTCGGCGTGCGCGGTTCCTGTCGCCAGAGCGCCACCGAGGACCGTACCGCCCGCTGCGGCCAGCAGTGTTCTGCGTCGGATCACGGCTCTCCACCTTTCCGTACCGCTCAACCGCCGCGCGTCCCCGCGGCGTCGGCCTGTCCGGTCGATGACACCGGTCCCGCCGGTGCCCTCAGGAAGCATCGGATGTGGCGCGTGGGGTTGTCGAGGGTTGCGACACCCCTTTCTAAAACGGCTGTACGAAGCGGCTCGGACGGGAAGGGGCGTACAGGACTGGTGACTTGAGGGGGTACGCCCTATCGTGCGGGCCCCGGTGCGGGCCCCGGTGCGGCCGCGGGCGCGGGCGACGGGCGGACCGGGCTGAGGTCTGCGGGCCGGGGAGGCGAACCGGCAGAAGAGGGGTGCGCGTGCGGGTTCCCGTGGTGCGGCACAGCACTCTGCGCCGGCGTGCCCTGCGCCGACGCGTCCTGTGGACCGGCGGCGAACTTCTCGTCACCGTCGGTGTCGTCCTCCTGCTCCTCGTCGTCCACCAGCTGTGGTGGACCAACCGGCAGGCCCAGCACCACGCCGATCGCGAGGTGCGGGCGTTGGAACGGGAGTGGGGCGCACCCGGGACGCCGGGGCAGGCCGGTCCCTCCGAGGGAGCCGAAGGGGCCGGTGCGGCGGAGACGGAGACCGGAGGCGGGGACGGGAGCGCCGGGGCCCCGGAGCGCGAACGGCGGGCCGGGTCCGCCGGCACCTCTGCCGCCGCGCCTCGCTGGTCCCAGGCGTACGCCGTCCTCACCGTCCCCCGTCTCGGCCTCCGGGTCCCCGTCGCCGAGGGCGTCAGCAAGCGGGACGTCCTCAACAAGGGGTACGTCGGTCACTACAGGGGTTCCCAACAGCCGGGCCAGGCCGGGAACTTCGCGCTCGCCGGGCACCGGAACACCCACGGGGAGCCGTTCCGGTACATCAACCGGCTGCGGCCCGGGGACACCGTCCGCGTCGAGACCGCGGCCGCCGTCTTCACCTACGTGGTCGACAGGACGCTGCCGCGGACCTCCGCGCGGGACGGCGGTGTCATCGACCCGGTGCCGCGCAGCAGCGTCCGGCCGTCCTACGGCTACAGCGAGCCGGGGTACTACCTCACCCTCACCACCTGCACCCCCGAGTACACCTCCACGTACCGCCTGGTGGTGTGGGGGAAGCTGCGGTCCATGAAGCCCCGGTGAGCACTGTCAACTCCCCGTGGGACCCGGGCGTCCCGGAGAAGCGCCGCCACCGGGAACGTGAACGCCCCGCCCGCGGAACCATCGTGCCCCTCCCGGACGTCGAAGAGGTGCCGGGCCCGGACCCGATCCCGACCCGGCGGGACCTGAGGACGCGCGAGAGGGGGAGTGGCCGATGATCCGTCGCCGGGCGACCGTGCGCTCCGCCGTCGCGTCGTTCCCCCATCCCCGGCCCCTCGTCCTCCTCTTCCTGGCCGAGGTCGTCCTGCTCGACGCCGGTGGCCTCTCGGCCGCCGTCGCGGTCGCCTTCGCCGCCACCACGGCGGTCGGCTCCGCCCTCGCGGTCTGCGCCGTACTCGCCGCGCGCTGCGCCCCCGTCGTCCCGCGCACGAGAGTCCGTACGGCCCTCCGTGACCGCGAGCACCGTACGGCCTTCCTGCCGCAGCGTGATCCCGACGCGGCCGGACGCAGCCGTCCCCGGGCACCAGGAACCGCCCTCCCGGCGACCACCGCGTAGGCCACGGCCCCCCTTCCGTACGCTCCGCACCTTCCGTGCGACCGCCGTGGCTCACGCGGGTCGTCATGCCGACAGCTGCTTCGACTCCGGCACGACGAGACCCTCGGAGGGCTCCTCCATGTCCACACTCATGTCCGCTTTCGCCACTCTGGTCCAGCAGGTCGCCGACCTGCTGGAGCCGCTGTTCCACGCCTCGGCGGCCGCCGCCGCGATCGTCGTGATCACCGCGCTCGTACGACTGCTCGTGCACCCCCTGTCCCGGGCGTCGGCACGCGGGCAGCGGGCGCGCACCGCGCTGCGCCCGCGGGTCGCCGAGCTGCGCGAGAAGCACGGCGGCAACCCGGAGCGGTACCAGAAGGCACTGCTGGAACTGCACGCGCGGGAGAAGGTGTCGCCGCTGGCCGGGTGCCTGCCCGGTCTGCTGCAGATACCGGCCTTCTTCCTCCTCTACCACCTGTTCTCCAGCACGACGATCGGCGGCGGACCCAACGGGCTGCTGAACCACCGGCTGTTCGGCGCGCCACTCGGCCACCGGTACGGGGACGCGCTCGGCGACGGCGGGGTGTTCGGGGCCCAGGGGCTCGTCTACCTCGGTCTGTTCGCGGTGGTCGCCGCGGTGGCGACCTTCAACTACCGGCGTACGAAGCGGACGACGGCCGCCGCGGCGCCGGAGACCGGCGGGGAGCAGCAGGTCCCCGGGCTCGGCGCGGTCGGCGCGGTCATGCCGTTCCTCTCCTACGTCACGCTCCTCACCGTGGCGTGGGTGCCGCTGGCCGCCGCGCTGTACGTCGTGACCAGTACGACGTGGAGCGCGGTGGAGCGGGCGGTGCTGTACCCCTGAGGGCGCGGGCCGGTCGGGCCGGGGTGACGTACGGTGGCGGGCGGTCCAGTCCGTGAACGGGGTCTTGCGGACTGGACGTGCAGCTTGGAGGATCGACCAGTCCTCCGATGGCTGCACCCATGGGAGGCTGCCCGCGATCGAGGGAGATTGTGATCATGAAGCTGCTGCGAGTCGGTACGGCGGGATCGGAGCGGCCCGCGCTGCTCGACACCGAGGGAACCCTCCGGGACCTGTCGGGTGTCGTCCCGGACATCGACGGGCCGTTGCTCGCCGACGACGCGGCGCTCGGCCGGATCCGTACGGCCGCCGAGTCGGGGGAGCTGCCCGTGCTGGACGCGGCGGGGCTGCGGGTCGGGCCGCCGCTCGCCCGTATCGGCAAGGTCGTCTGCATCGGCCTGAACTACCACGACCACGCCCGGGAGACCGGCGCGGAGCCGCCCGCCGAGCCGGTGATCTTCTTCAAGGCGGCGGACACGGTGGTCGGGCCGCACGACACCGTGCTCGTGCCGCGCGGGTCGGTCAAGACCGACTGGGAGGTGGAGCTGGCGGTGGTGATCGGACGTACCGCCCGCTATCTGGCGTCCCACGAGGAGGCGCTCGCGCACGTCGCCGGGTACGCGGTCGCGCACGACGTCTCCGAGCGCGAGTTCCAGATCGAGCGCGGGGGCACCTGGGACAAGGGCAAGAACTGCGAGACGTTCAACCCGCTGGGGCCGTGGCTGGTGACCGCGGACGAGGTCCCGGATCCGCAGGACCTGGCGCTGAGGCTGTGGGTCAACGGCGAGCTCAAGCAGGACGGCACGACGGCCGAGCAGATCTTTCCGGTCGCCGAAGTGGTCCGCTACGTGAGCCAGTTCATGACCCTGTACCCGGGTGACGTCATCAACACCGGTACGCCGGCGGGGGTGGCGCTGGGGCAGCCGGAGCCCAAGCCGTATCTGCGGGCGGGGGATGTCGTGGAGCTGGAGATCGAGGGTCTGGGGCGGCAGCGGCAGGTCTTCGGCAAGGCGTAGGGGCTCCGCCGGGTGAGGTGAGGTGAGGTGGGCGGGGTGCGGGGAGCTGCGGGTGGTGGGTCAGCTGCGGGCGGGTAGGGGCTGGGCGCGCAGTTCCCCGCGCCCCTGAAGGCGCCCCGCGCTCCTGAAGGCGCGTTCGTGTGGGCTTCCCGTGGGGTGTGTTCCCCTGACCGGAAGAGCCCGTGCCCCGGACGTGGGGCACGGGCTCCCATGTCAGGGGGTCAGGAAGTGGGTCAAGGCCTCCACCACCATCGCGTGGTCGTCCAGTTGGGGCAGGCCCGAGACCACCACGGTGCCGATCACGCCCGCGCCCTCGACCGTGACCGGGAACGCGCCGCCGTGGGCCGCGTACGTGTCGGGGTCGAGGCGTGAGGACTCCTCGAAGGTCGTGCCCTTGGCGCGGAAGCGGGTGCCGACCAGGAGCGAGGAGCAGCCGTAGCGCTCGACGACCCGGCGCTTGCGGTCGATCCAGGCGTCGTTGTCCGGCGTCGAGCCGGGCAGCGCCGCGTGGAAGAGCTGCTGGCCGCCCCGCCGGATGTCGACGGCGACAGGGGCACGGCGCTCACGCGCGAGCTCGACGAGCAGCGTGCCCAGCGTCCACGCGTCGTCGTGGGTGAACCGGGGAAGCACCAGCCGGCGCTCCTGCTCCTCCAGTTCCGCGATGTCCGGGGCGCTCACAGGGCCACCACCGTGTTCTCGCGGGCCGAGCGGTGCGCCGCCTCCAGCACGTGGAGCGCTGCCGCCGCCTCCAGCGCGGTGACCGGGTTCGGTCCGCCGTCGCGCAGAGCGGCCGCCACCGCCGCGTAGTACGCGGGATACGCGCCCGGGAGCGTGGGCTCGGGCCGGCCGCCTCCGGTGAGCGGGGACTCGCCGGAACCCACGCGGCCCCACAGGGACTCGGGCTCGACACCCCACTCGGCCGTCGTGCCGGGCCGCCCGCCCTCGCGCAGCTGCGCCTCCTGCGGGTCGAGGCCGTACTTCACGTAACCGGCCCTCGAGCCGAGGACGCGGAAGCGCGGGCCTAGCTGCGCGGTGGTCGCGGATACGTAGAGGTGGGAGCGGACACCGCTCGTGTGCGTGATCGCGATGAAGGTGTCGTCGTCCGTCGCGGCGCCGTCACGACGGACGACCGCCTCGGCGTACACCGACGCGGCGGGGCCGAAGAGGACGAGCGCCTGGTCGACGACATGGCTGCCGAGGTCGTAGAGGAGACCTCCGATCTCTGCCGGGTCGCCGGACTCGCGCCAGCCACCCTTGGGCTGCGGACGCCAGCGCTCGAAACGGGACTCGAAGCGCCATACGTCGCCGAGCTCGCCCTCGTCGAGCAGCTTGCGGAGGGTCAGGAAGTCGTTGTCCCAGCGGCGGTTCTGGAAGACCGAGAGGAGGAGGCCGCGCTCGTCGGCCAGAGCCGCGAGCTCCCGGGCCTCGGCCGCCGTGCCGGCGAGCGGCTTGTCGACGACGACCGGGAGGTTCGCCTCGAGGGCGGCGGTCGCGAGCGGGACGTGGGTCTTGTTCGGAGAGGCGATGACGACCAGGTCCAGCTCGTCGGCGCGTGCCCAGAGGTCGTCGGGGGTGGCGGCGAAGCGCACCTGGGGGAACTCGGCGCGGGCCTGCTCCTGCCGCTCCGGGTTCGAGGTGACGATCGTGTCCAGGGCCAGGCCCTCGGTCGCGGCGATCAGCGGGGCGTGGAAGACGGAGCCCGCGAGCCCGTAGCCGATGAGGGCCACGCGGAGGGGGGCGCCGGGGGCGGAACCTGCTTCAGGACCTGTGTCAGTCGTGCTTCCTGTCATGACTCCACTTTGGCAACGCTGTTGCCAAAGTGCAAGCGCGGGGGACAATGGCGTACGTGAACAGGACCAGCGCGGAGTCGGGAGCGAGCCTGCCGGGGCGGCTCGAGGGGGCGGGGGCGAATCTGCTCGCCCTGCGCAGTCACAACGGGGCGCTCGTGCTCGACCTGCTGCGGACGGCGGGCACGAGGGGCATCAGCCGTCTCGAACTCGCCGAGCGCACCGGGCTGACCCCGCAGGCCGTCAGCAAGATCACCGCCCGGCTGCGGGCGGACGGGCTGGCGGCGGAGGCGGGACAGCGGGCCTCGACGGGCGGCAAGCCGCGTACCGTGCTGCGGCTCGTCCCCGAGGCCGGGCACGCGGTCGGGCTGCACCTCGACCGGGACGAGCTGACGGCGGTGCTCTGCGATCTCGCGGGCACGGTGGTCGCCGAGCGGAGGGTGCCGCTCGGTCTGGGGGCCGGGGCGGGGGCCGTCGTCGAAGGGGCGGCGCGCGAGGTCGAGGCGCTGATCGGGGAAGCCGGGGTGTCCGTCCTCGGGGTGGGCGTCGCGCTGCCCGGACCGCTCGACCACGCGCGGGGGGTGCTGCACCGGGTCACGGGGTTTCCGGAGTGGGACGGGTTCCCGCTGCGGGACGCGCTGGCGGGGCGGCTCGGGGTGCCGGTGGTGGTGGACAAGGACACCAACGCGGCCGCGCTGGGGCTGGCGGTGGGCGGGTGCGCGCCGGGGAGTGAACCGGGGCTCGGACCGGGTGCCGGGTTCGGGTTCGGTGACGGCGACAGCCACAGTCACAGTCACCGTCACGGAGCCGGCGACCGTGCCGGGGACCACGCCGGCGACCGTCCCCGAGCGCGGGGCGACGGAGGCGAGGGCGGCCGGGACGGCGGGGGTGTGCACGCGGGTGGGGAGGCCGCGTTCGCCTATCTGCATCTCGGTACGGGGCTCGGCGCCGGGCTCGTGTTCGGCGGGGCCGTGCACCGGGGCGCCCGGACCGGGGCGGGGGAATTCGGGCACCAGGTCATTCAGCTGGACGGCCCCCTGTGCGACTGCGGCAACCGCGGCTGCGTCGAGGCGCTGTGCCTTGCGGCGGTGGGACGCGGCGCCGTGGACGAGGCGGCCCGGGTGCTGGGCGCCGGGGCCGCGAATCTGGTCGGGCTGCTGGACATCGATCTGGTGCTGCTCGGCGGCCGTACGGTCGCGGCTCATCAGGAGGCCTTCGTGCGCGGGGTCGGTGCGGTGCTGGGGGAGCGGGCCCGGCGGGAGGGCACGGACACGGTTCCGGTGCGGGTCGCTCCCGGTGGGGCGCGCGGGGTGGCGGAGGGGGCGGCGCAGCTGTTGCTGGCCCCGCTGTTCGGCCGGGGAGAGGGCTGAGAGGCGCCGCGGTCCGCTGTTCGAGGGGACTTCCGCGGCCGATCGGGGCCACGGGCGGGCGTGGCGGCGCGAGGCCGCCGGGCGGGAGTGGCAGGGTCTCGCGTGCCGTTGCCCGTTACCGCCTGACGCTCCTGGTCCCCACCGTCCTCGATCGGCAAAGGCCTTTCATGCGACCGCGCCCGTCCCTCCCGCTCGTCCTGAACCCCCACCCCCTCCCGCTCGCCCCGACCGCCGCCGCGCCCGTCCTCGCCCTCGCCCTGGTTCTCGCGCCCGCCCCCGCGCACGCGCTCGTCGTCCCGGCGGACTCCCGTCCCACCTGTGTCGCCTCCGACACCCGCGCCTTCCCCGTCAAGACCCGGATCCACGGGGGGCCCGGCACCTTCGAGGCCGGTGGCGGCTTCGGGACCTGGTACATCGACCTGACCAACACCACGGCGCACACCTGCGGCAACATCCATCCGGTCGTCGTGCTGGTGGACGGCAAGCGGGCGTTGCAGCCCAAGCAGGCGCGGCTGGAGTTCTACGAGGGAGAGAAGCCGCACCCGGTCGTGTTCGAGAAGAGCGACGAGGACGAGAACGTGGGGGCGTTCGACGACGGGTTCCCGGGGTTCACGGTGGGGCCGGGCCGGACGGTCACCGTGAAGGTCCGGCTCTCCGTGACCTCGGACGCGGTGCCGAACGACGTCGTCGCCAACGCGGCGGTGGTCCAGCGGCACGGCGACGACGGGGACTGGGTGGGGGAGTCCAACGACTACCGGTTCCGGATCGCCGGCGGTGACCCCGACGTGCCCGGGACCGCGGAGAACCACGGCCGCACCGATGGCGGCGCCACCGGCGGGGGCGACAGCGGCGGCACCGGAGGAGGGGGGAGCGGCGGTGGCGACGGAGGGGGCGATACCACCCCCGACCAGGGCGGCGGCAGCGGCGGGACCGGCGATGCCAGTGCCGGTACGGGTGCCAGTGCCGGTACCGATTCCGCCACCGGCGGGGACGGGGGCGGGGGCGGGTCCGGTGGTGGTGACAGCGGCGGCGGCACCGGTGGCACCGGCGGCGACGGGGGCACGGGCGGCGACGGGGGTACGGGTGGATTCTCCGCCGCGGACGAGCTCGCCGAGACCGGGCCCGGCACGCCGCACGGGTTCGGCGCGGCGGGCGTCATCGGCCTGTTCGCGACCGGCGTCGCCCTGTTCGTCGTGGCCCGCCGAGCGCGGTCCGGACGCCGCTGAGCGCTTCCTCCGGGCCTGGCCCGATCGCCGCTGAGCCCTCACTCCGGTCCCGGTCCGGACGCCGCTGAGCGCTTCCTCCGGGCCCGGCCCGATCGCCGCTGAGTCCTCACTCCGGTCCCGGTCCGGACGCCGCTGAGCGCTTCCTCCGGGCCTGGCCCGATCGCCGCTGAGCCCTCCCGCGGGCACGGCCGCGCGTCCCATCTGCGACCATCCCACCCGTGGACTACCCGAACGACCAGGCCCCCGGCGCCCCCGTCCGCTCCGGCATCCCGGAGCACGGCCGCATCCCCAAGTACTACGCGGTGAAGGCGCACATCGCCCTGCTGATCGAGGAGTTGGGCGAAGGCGGCCTCCTGCCGACCGAGCGGGACCTCGCCGAACAGTACGAGGTCGCCCGCGAGACCGTACGCCAGGCCCTGCGCGAGCTGCTGCTCGAAGGGAAGCTGCGGCGGCAGGGGCGCGGGACGGTCGTCGCGGGGCCGAAACTGGAGCAGCCGCTCTCCCTCGCGAGCTACACCGAGGGCGTCCGGCGGCAGGGGCGCACCCCCGGCCGTACGCTGATCAGCCTCGATCGTTTCCCCTGCTCCGAGACCCTCGCGGCGGAGGCCGGGCTCACCCGCGGCGAGCCCGTCTGGCACATGGAGCGTGTGCTGCTCGCGGACGACGAGCGGGTCGGGCTGGAGAGCACCTATGTCGCGGTGGCGCGCGTACCGCACCTCGACCGCGACTTCACGCCGGACTCGTCCTTCTACGCGTACCTCCACGACCGGCTCGGGATCGCGTTCGGCGACGCGGACGAACGCATCGAGACCGTGCTGGCCACCCCGCGCGAGGCACTGCTCATCGGCACGCCGCCGGCCCTCCCGATGATCCTGATCCACCGTGTCTCGCGGGACACCCGGCGGCGGCCGCTGGAGCGGGTGCGGACGCTGTACCGGGGGGACCGCTTCTCCTTCACGGCCCACCTGGGGGGATGATTCGAGCCATGTTCGGGCGGGCTCCGGCCCGCCCCTTTTTATAACGAGACGATAACGGGTCTAGCCCAAACGTGATGGGCAGTTCACCATCTGGTTGCAGTCCGGACCCTTCCGATTCCCCCGTACCGAGGAGCGTTGCCGTCGTGAGAGTGATAGTTGTCGGAGCCGGAGTGGTGGGCACCCTGCATGCCTGGCACGCAGTGGAGCGCGGCCACGAGGTCGTCCAGATCGAGCGTGAGGCGGAGGCCCGCGGGGCCTCGCTGCGCAACTTCGGGCAGATCTGGGTGAGTGGTCGCGCCGGAGGAGAGGAACTCGAGACCGCCCTGCGGGCGCGAGAACTGTGGGAGTCGATCGGCGCACGCGTGCCCGGCCTCGGCTTCCGGGCCAACGGTTCGCTGACCCCCCTGCGGGGAGAGCGCGAGCTCGCCGTCGCCGAGGCCGCCCTGGCCCGTACGGACGCCGCCGCCCGCGGCTACAAGCTGTTCACGCCCGACGAGGCGCGCGCGGTGAACCCGGCCCTGCGGGGGACGTTCGACGCCGCCCTGTACTGCGAGCGCGACGCGGCCGTCGAACCCCGCACCGCCCAGCTCGCCCTGCGTGAAGAGCTGCTGCGGTCCCCGGACTACACCTTCCTGCCGGGTCGCGAGGTCCGGGACGTGATCGGCGAGCACGCCGTGCGCGACGACCACGGGGACGTGCACACCGGTGACGTCGTCGTGCTGTGCACGGGCGCCTGGCTCGGCGGCCTCGTCCGGGAGCTGGCCGGTCCCGAGCTGCCCGTGCGGCGCGTACGGCTGCAGATGATGCAGACCGACCCGCTCGGCGAGCCGCTCACGACCTCGGTCGCCGACGCCGACAGCTTCCGGTACTACCCCGCCTACCGGAGCCCCGCCCTCGACGAGCTCAACACGCTCCAGCCCCAGGCCCCGACCGCCGCCGAGCACCGGATGCAACTGCTCATGGTGCAGCGCGCGGACGGCGGACTGACCATCGGCGACACCCACGAGTACGAACACCCCTTCGCCTTCGACACCCTCGAAGACCCCTACGACCACCTCACCGAGGTCGTCGAGTCCTTCCTCGGACGCCCGCTGCCGAAGATCCGGCGCCGCTGGGCCGGGGTGTACGCGCAGTGCACGGACACCAGCCGGGTCGTGCACCGGCAGCGGGTGCGGGACGGGGTGTGGCTGGTCACCGGGCCCGGCGGGCGCGGAATGACCTGTTCACCGGCGATCGCCGAGACCACTGCCAACGAACTGGGATGGTGAAAGAGATGGTGAGGGAAGTGACCACGGACACACGGCTCGTCGTCCTCGACATGGCCGGCACCACCGTCGCCGACGGCGGCCTGGTGGAGCGGGCGTTCGCCGTGGCCGCCGGGGAACTGGGCGTCGAGCCCGGATCCGCGGACCATGCCGAGAAGCTGGACTACGTCCGGGCCACCATGGGCGAGTCCAAGATCTCCGTCTTCCGGCACCTGTTCGGCGAGGAACCCCTCGCCCAGCGGGCCAACTCCGCCTTCGAGAAGGCCTACGGGGAACTCGTCGACGGCGGGCGCATCGCGCCGATCGCCGGAGCGCGCGAGGCGATCGAGGCGCTCACCGAGTCCGGCCGGACCGTCGTACTGAGCACCGGGTTCGCCCGCGTCACCCAGGACGCGATCCTCGACGCCCTGGGCTGGCGGGACCTGGTGGCGCTCACGCTGTGCCCGGCGGACGCGGGCGGCCGGGGACGGCCGTACCCCGACATGGTCCTGGAGGCCTTCCTGCGGACCGGGGCCGCCGAGGGTGTGCAGCAGATCGCGGTCGTCGGCGACACCTCGTACGACATGCTCAGCGGGGTACGCGCCGGGGCCGGCCTGGTCGCCGGCGTGCTGACCGGGGCGCACGACGACCCGGCACTGCGCGCCGCGGGAGCCGGGCACGTGCTCGGCTCCGTGGCCGAACTGCCCGCCCTGCTCCTCGGATCCGACCGGGCCGGCGGGGACGGGCGATGACCAGCGGTATCCGCTTCGACCGGGTGTCCGTCGCCTATGACGGCACCACGGTCCTCGACGCCCTCGACCTGACCGTCGAACCCGGCGAGGTCATGGCGCTGCTCGGGCCCTCCGGATCCGGGAAGACCACCGCGCTGCGGGCCGTCGCCGGATTCGTACGGCCCGCAGCCGGGCGGGTGTTCATCGGCGACCGGGACGTGACCGACCTGCCGCCCCACCGGCGTGGCATCGGCATGGTGGTGCAGCAGTACGCGCTCTTCCCGCACCTGCGCGTCGAGGACAACGTCGCCTTCGGGCTCAGGGCGCAGAAGGTCGCCCGGAACGAGATCCGCGGGCGGGTCGCCGAGGCTCTGGAGATGACCGGGATGGCGGCCTACGCCCGGCGCCACCCCCGGGAGCTGTCCGGCGGACAGCAGCAGCGCGTCGCCATCGCGCGGGCGCTCGCCATCCGGCCCGGCGTGCTCCTGCTCGACGAGCCGCTGTCCGCCCTCGACGCGCAGCTGCGCTCCGGAATGCTCGCCGAACTCGCCCGGCTGCACCGCGAGTTGCCGGACGTGTCGATCCTGTACGTCACCCACGACCAGGTCGAGGCGCTCACCCTGGCCGACCGGATCGCGGTCATGGACAGGGCGCGGCTGCGCGACTGCGGGACCCCGCAGGAGCTGTACCGGACACCGCGGACCGCGTTCACGGCGTCCTTCGTGGGCAACGCCAACCTGTTGCCCGTGACCGTCGGATCCGGGACGGTCTCCCTCGCCGGGACCGAGCTGAAGGTCGACACCGCGGACGCCGCGCCCGGCGCCTCGGCGACCCTGTGCGTACGGCCCCACCTCGTCGGCCTCGGGCCCGGACCCAACCAGGTCGCCGGGACCGTCAGCGAGGTCCAGTGGCGCGGATCCACCCACCGGCTGTACGTCGACGTCGCGGGCCACCGGGTGATGGCGGACCTCCGCGAGCTGCGCGAACCCCCCGTCCACGGCGACCCGGTGACGCTGCACTTCGCGCCCGACGACGCCGTACTGCTGTCGGCGGGGGTGACCGCGGATGGCTAGCGCCGTGGCCGCCGCCCCCACGGCGGCGCCCGCCGGGTCCCGCCGGCGGATACCGCCGTGGGCCTGGGCCCTGCCGCCCGTCGCCGTCCTCGGCCTCGTCTTCCTCTACCCCCTCGCCCTCGTCGTCCAGCAGTCCTTCCAGCCGGACACGGGCGGCACCTCGGCGCAGGCGTACGGCGACGTGTTCGCCTCCACCGCCTTCCGGGACGCGCTCGGCACCACCGTGTGGCTGGCGGTCGGCTCGACGGCCGGGTGTCTCGTCCTCGGGTTCGCGCTCGCCCTGGTCATCGCGTTCGTCCCGTTCCCCGGCGGGAAGGCCGTCGCCCGGTTCATCGACGTCTTCCTGTCCTTCCCGTCCTTCCTCATCACGCTCGCCCTGCTGTTCCTCTACGGCAGCGTGGGCATCGCCAACGGACTGTGGACGGACGCGACCGGTGCCGCCGAGGGGCCGTTCCAGTTCCTCACCACTCTGTGGGGCGTGCTGCTCGCCGAGATCACGTACTTCACCCCGTTCGTGATGCGACCCCTGCTCGCCGCGTTCTCGGGCATCGAGACCGCCCAGCTGGAGGTGGCGTCCTCGCTGGGGGCGCGGCCCGCGCGGATCGTGCGGCAGGTGATCCTGCCCGAGGCGCTGCCCGCGCTCGCGGCCGGCGGCAGCCTCGTCCTGGTGCTGTGTCTCAACGAGTTCGGGATCGTCCTGTTCACCGGGGCGAAGGGCGTCACGACCCTGCCGATGCTCGTCTACAGCAAGGCCATCCTGGAGTCCGACTACCCGGGCGCCTGTGTCGTCGCTGTCGTCAACGTCCTGATCTCCGTGGGCCTCTACGGCCTGTACCGGGTGGTGAGCCGTCGTGCTGGTGCATAGCCGCAGGGGGAGGTGGGCCACCTGGGCCGTGTTCTTCCTGCTCTTCCTGCCCCTGTTCGCCCTGCCGCTCCTCGTCGTCCTGGCTGCGTCGTTCGCCACCAACTGGTCGAGCGTCTTCCCGTCCGGCTTCACGACCGGGCACTACACGGCCGCCACCCGCGGCGAGTCGCTCCAGGCCCTGACCACCAGCCTGGTCACGGCGCTCACCGCGAGCGTCCTCGCGCTGCTGGTCGGCACCTGGGCGGCGCTCGCCGCGCACGCCCTCAGGAAACGGGGCGCCCGCGTCCTCGACGCGCTGTTCATGCTGCCGGTCGCCGTGCCCTCGGTCGTCGTCGGCCTGGCGATCCTCGTCGCCTTCTCCAAGCCGCCGGTGCTGCTCAACGGCACCCGGTGGATCGTCATCCTCGCGCACGCCGTTCTTGTCACGGCGTTCGCCCATCAGTCGGTGTCGGCCGCCATCGTGCGTCTCGACCCGGCGTACGAACAGGCCGCCGCCTCACTCGGCGCCCGGCCCTCGTACGTGCTGTGGCGGGTGCGGCTGCCGCTGCTGCTGCCCTCGCTGACCGCCGCGGCGGGCCTCTGCTTCGCCCTGTCCATGGGCGAGTTGAGCGCCACCATGATGCTCTACCCGCCGGACTGGACACCGCTTCCCGTCCAGATCTACGCCGCCACGGACCGCGGCGCCCTCTTCACCGGCTCCGCGCTCGCCGTGGTCCTCATGACCGCCACCGTGATCGTCCTGTTCGCCGTCTCCCGGATCCGCACCAGGGCGACCTACCGCTGACCCGTCACCGAGCCACCGGCGCCCCGCCGCCCCACTGATCCACCGACCCACCGACTCACGCCACCACGCAAGGAGTTCATCTCGTCATGCCCAGAAACACCTTCCTCAAGTCGCTCGCCGCCGTCGTCGGCGGTCTCGCCCTCGCCTCCACCCTCACCGCCTGCGGTGGCGACTCCGCCGCCTCCGACGCCAAGGTCGTCACCGTCTACAGCGCCGACGGTCTCAAGGGCGAGAACGGCGACGGCTGGTACGACCAGGTCTTCAAGGACTTCGAGAAGCAGACCGGGATCAAGGTCAAGTACGTGGAGGGCGGCTCGGGCGAGGTGGTCCAGCGCGCCGTGCGCGAGAAGACCAACCCGCAGGCCGACGTCCTCGTCACCCTCCCCCCGTTCATCCAGCAGGCCGACGGCAAGGGGCTGCTGCAGAAGTACGCCCCGAAGGGCTCCGACCGGGTCGACGGAGCCGACAAGGCCGCCGACGGCACCTGGACCTCCGTCGTCAACAACTACTTCGGCTTCGTCTACAACAAGAAGGAGCTGAAGCAGGCGCCCACCCACTGGGACGAACTGCTCGACGCGACGTACAAGAACAAGCTCCAGTACTCCACCCCGGGTGTCGCCGGCGACGGAACCGCCGTGCTCATCAAGGCGATCCACGACTTCGGCGGCAAGGAAGCGGCGCTCGCCTACCTGAAGAAGCTCCAGTCCAACAACGTCGGCCCGTCCGCCTCCACCGGCAAGCTCGCCCCCAAGGTCGACAAGGGCGAACTGCTGGTCGCCAACGGCGACGTCCAGATGAACTACGCGCAGTCCAAGGACATGCCGAACCTCGGCATCTGGTTCCCGCAGGCCACCGACAAGGCCGCCGACGCCGCCGGGAAGCCGACCACCTTCGCGCTCCCGTACGCCGCGGGCCTCGTCACCAAGGCCCCGCACACGGAGAACGGCCGCAGGCTCCTCGACTTCATGCTCTCCGCCAAGGCGCAGCAGCAGGTCAGCGAGATCGGCGGCGGCTTCTCCGCACGGGGCGACGTCAAGGCCACCGACGCCAACGCCATCGCCCTGACCAAGCTCATGGACGGGGTCGAGGTCTTCCAGCCGGACTGGTCCGACATCGACAAGAACCTCACCTCGTACGTCGAGGACTGGAAGTCGGCCACGGGCAGCTGACGCCCGCCCGCCCTTCGGCCCGAGGCCTCACCCGTCCTCACCGCTTCACCCTTCTCGTTCTCTTCTCGCGCTCCACGTCTCATTCGTGCCCTGCACCGTCCCTCAACGGAGGACCACGTGTCGTCACGCATGTCCCGTCGCTCGCTGCTCGTCTCGGCGGCCGCCCTCGCGGCCTCCGCCGGGCCACTCTCCGCCCTCGCCCGCGCCGCCGCCAGGACGCCCAAGGTCCTGGTCATCGGTCTGGACGGCACCCTGCTGAACCGGATCAAGGACGCCGACGCCCCGAACCTCGACGCCCTGATGGCCGCGGGCCTCACCGCGCCCAGCAGCATCTACGCCAACCCCTTCGCGCCCACCCTGTCCGGCCCCGGCTGGTCCACGATCATCACCGGCGTCTGGCCCGACAAGCACAACGTCAAGGACAACGCCTTCACCGGTCACAGGTTCGCGCAGTACCCGGACTTCCTCACCCGGATCGAGACCGCGAAGCCGTCCCTGAGCACGTACGCCGTCTCGTCCTGGGCGCCGATCACCGACACGGTCTTCTCGTCGAAGGTGGACACCCGGGTGTCCACCCCCAGCGCCGAGTACGACACCGGTACCACCTCACGCGCGGTGGCGACGCTGCGCGGCGCCAACCCGGACGCGGTCTTCGTCCAGCTCGACAACGTCGACCACGCCGGCCACAGCTACGGCGCCGCCAGCTCCCAGTACCTGGACGCCATCCATGGCGTCGACACCCAGGTCGGACAGCTGGTCGCCGCGGTCAAGGGCCGTGCCTCGTACCCGAACGAGGACTGGCTGATCATGATCACCGCCGACCACGGACACACCGACGCGGGCGGCCACGGCGGCTCCAGCCGGCCCGAGCGACAGACCTTCATGATCGCGACCGGGACCGGGACAGCGGCCGGATCGGTGCGCTACGACGTCAAGATGCCCGACGTCGCGGCCTCCGCCCTCGCCCACCTGGGCATCGCGATCGACCCGGCGTGGGGCCTGGACGGACGGCCTCTCCAGCAGCCGGTGGCCGACGACTTCGACGCGCTGCGCGCCCGGTTGGGGACGCGCGTCGACGAGACCGGCATCGGCGCCGGCATCCTGGGCTTCACGCACACCCCGCCCGCCGGCTGGTCGGTCGACAACGCCGCGATGGGCACGGGCGGCGTCACGGAGTGGCGCGGCTGGTCCTTCACCACGGACGAGTTCTGGACCGCGGCCCAGGTCGACCAGGAGCGCGAGTCCAACGTCCGGGCCCGCGACGTCTTCGCGGTCGCCGACGGCGACGAGTGGAACGACAAGAGCGTCTCGGGCACCTTCGACTCCACCCTGATCAGCCCGGCCCACCCGGTCACCGGCGGCCGTACGGCCACGCTGACGTACACCACGTACTACCGTCAGGAGGCGCCGCAGAAGGGTGAGGTGCTCGTCTCCTACGACGACGCCGCGCCGGTCCCGGTGAAGACGTACACCGCCGATGTGCCCTCCCGCACGGAGACGCTCACCCTCCAGGTCCCGGCCGGTGCGCGGACGGCCCGCGTCCGGTTCCGCTACACCGGCGGCAACAACTGGTACTGGGTGATCGACGGGGTGCGGATCGAACAGGCCTGACCAGGTCGGGACCGTACGGCCCTGACTAGGCTGGGGGGCGTCGGCACAGCGTCGTTCCGGCGCCCCCGGATCCAGTGCGTACGAACGCCAGGACGGCAGGAGATCCAGCAGATGTCAGAGCGCAAGCCCATCGAGTCGTGGCTCACCGACATGGACGGTGTGCTCATCCACGAGGGTGTGCCGATCCCCGGCGCCGACGCCTTCATCAAAAGGCTGCGGGAGTCCGGGAAGCCGTTCCTGGTGCTCACGAACAACTCCATCTACACCGCCCGTGACCTGCACGCCCGGCTCCGCCGCATGGGTCTGGACGTCCCGGTGGAGAACATCTGGACCTCCGCCCTCGCCACCGCCAAGTTCCTGGACGCCCAGCGCCCCGGCGGCACCGCCTACGTCATCGGCGAGGCGGGTCTGACCACCGCGCTGCACGACATCGGGTACGTCCTGACCGACCACGAGCCGGACTACGTGGTCCTCGGCGAGACCCGCACCTACTCCTTCGAGGCCATGACCCAGGCGGTCCGGCTGATCAAGGGCGGCGCCCGGTTCATCGCGACCAACCCCGACGAGACCGGCCCGTCCACCGAGGGCCCGCTGCCCGCGACCGGCGCCGTCGCCGCGCTGATCACCAAGGCGACCGGAAAGCAGCCGTACTTCGCGGGCAAGCCGAACCCGCTGATGATGCGGACGGGCCTGAACGCCATCGGGGCGCACTCCGAGACCAGCGCGATGATCGGCGACCGCATGGACACCGACGTGCTGGCCGGACTGGAGGCGGGGATGGAGACCTACCTGGTCCTGACCGGTCTCACCACGCGCGACGAGATCGAGAAGTACCCGTTCCGGCCCTCCAGGATCGTCGACTCGATCGCGGACCTCGTCGACCGGATCTGACGGGTGACCACACCCCTAAACCATTTGTAACCCGTCCGGAGCAGTCGCGGGCGTCAGCGGATGCGCCGGGCGGTCCGCGGGGGGAGTCTCCAGATATCTGGAGGTTCACGATGGGTTCATGGAAACTCACTCTCTGTGCGGGTGCGGTCGCCGCGGCCGCACTGACTCCCACCGCGTACGTGGCCGCGCTGACCCCCGCCGCGTACCCGACCGCTCCCCGGAGTGACGCGGCGGCCGTCTCGGTGACACCCGCGGCCCCCGCGGCCGGCAGTGACATCCGGCTGCGGGCGCAGGGCTGCGCGGGAAGCACCGGCACCGCCGCGTCCACCGCGTTCGTCTCGGACGCGCGGCTCACGGGTTCGGGCGGGGTGCTCACCGGCGAGACCCGGGTCCGCACCTCGCTGTCGCCCGGTACCTATGACGTCACGGTCGGCTGCGAGGGCGGGCAGGGCCAGCGGCAGGTCAAGGGCACCTTGACCGTCACCGGGCAGGCGGATCCGCTCTCCACGCTGTCCGCTCCGGAGTCGCTCGCGGCCCCCGCCTCGCCCGTCGCCCCGGTGCACGCGGGTGGCGGCGGCACCGCGCACGCCGACGGGAGCGGCACCCACACGGTGGCCGTGGACGCGCGGGAGACCGGTCCCGGGACCCGGCAGGCGGTGATCGGTCTCGTCCTCGCGGGCGTCGCCGCGGTGGCCGTGGCGCTGCGCAGCGCCCGCCGCGGCCGAGACACCTCCGAGTGACATGCCGGACAGGGAGCGTTCCTCGGGTGCGGGGCGGCTGCTGACGGGTGTCGCCTGGGCGCTGCTGCTGCTCGGACTGTGGGTGTGGGGCCGGGAGGTGACCGACGTCCGGCTGGGGATGTCGGCGCCGACCACCGGAGACATCGCGGCGGTGGGACGGCCGCCGGAGGTCCGGATGCCTCCCCCGCTGAAGCCGCTCGGCAGGGCACGACCCCAGCGCGTCGACATTCCGTCCATGGGGGTGCGGGCGCCGGTCGTGGCCCGCGGGCTCGACACCCAGGGCGCCATCGATCCGCCGCCCTACGAGCAGCCCGGCGTGGTCGGCTGGTACGCCGCCGGAGTGCAGCCGGGGTCGGCCGGGACCGCACTGTTCGTGGGGCACGTCGACACCGAGACCCGGCCCGCGGTCTTCTACAAGCTGAGCGCGATGCGGCCGGGCCAGACGGTCCGGGTGATGCGCGACGACGGGACGGTCGCCGAGTTCACCGTGGACGACGTCGCGGTCTTCCCGCGCGATCACTTCGACGCGCAACAGGCCTACGGGCCACGGCAGTCGGGGCGGGCCGAGCTGCGGCTCGTCACCTGCGGCGGCACCTTCGACCGGACCCGCCGTACGTACACCGCGAACGTGGTCGTGTCCGCGTACCTCACCGGAAAGGGCCTCTGAATCCGAGGGGACCCCGCAGGCGGAGCCCCAGGGGTCCCCGCGCACCTGGCCCGGCCGGCGGCCCGCTCCCCCCGGGGCCGCCGACCGGACTGGTCCTCGACCGCGCGCGCACGGGCTGCGGGAGTAACCCGGCGACGGCGCGGGAGGTTCCGAGACCATTCCGGACAGCGCGAACCACGGGCAGGAGCCCGGTGATCCGGATGACCGGCATGGCGCGAACGGCCGGGGGCCGGGGGCGTTCGAGGCAACTCTAGAGCGGATGAGCGTTCCGGCCTAGAGGCTGTCGGAGGTCGGACGGCACCTGGTGGCGCTGTGTGATCCGCCCAGGTGACGGCCGCTCCGCGGGCGGCCTGTGCCCGCGTCATACGGGCCGGGGCCGTTCGTCGTCCAGGCCGTCGCGGTCCAACGAGCCCGCCACGACCCGCGCCGCGACCTCGTCGAGCGGCATCCGGTGCCGGCGCGCGTACCGGCGCAGTGCCGGGAAGGCCTGGTCCACACCCGTGTTCCAGCGCTCGGCGAGTATGCCCTTCGCCTGCTCGACACGGACGCGGCGGGAGAGCGCCGACTGCGCCTGCCCCGCCAGCGTGCGGTACTCCGCGTGCAGCCGCTGGTTGTGCAGTCCGGCGGCCGCCGCCTCGGCGAGCAGCTGCGCCAGCCGTACGCTCTCCTCGTCGCCGGGCGGCTCCGGTCGGCCGGGGGGCTCCCTCGGACCGGGCGGCTCCGGGGGACCGGACGGCGGGGATACGAACACGTTGAGCGCGCCGAGCAGCGTCTCGCGGCGGCGCAGCGGGACCGCGAAGGTCGCGGCGATGCCGTGGCGCAGCGCCCGCCGGGTGAAGTCGGGCCAGCGGGCGGCGGTCCGGGCGGCGCCGATCGGGATGTGCGGGACGGGCCTGCCCGTGCCGTAACTGTCCAGCAAGGGGCCGCGACGGTCCGGGGCCGCCTGGACGGTCAGCAGGTCCAGCGCGATGTCCTGGCGGCGGCTGCTGCCCACGAACGAGACCCGCTCGGCGCCCGCGACCAGCATGATCCCGGCGGAGTGCGCGCCGACGATCTCCACGCAGTGGTCGGACAGGCGCTGCAGATGGTGCGCGGTGTCGTAGCTGTCGGAGAGGGTGTCCGCGGCTTCCAGCAGTGCCGCCGCGAGCCGTGTCTCCCGGGTGCTCGGATGCATCTCCCGTACCCCGATTCCGTTGTCGTCCCCCCTGCTCCCCCGTCGTCCCCGTCGGTGCCGTCCCGCTGTGCCGGGCCCCCGCTCAGCGGCGCCTACCCAGCGCGTCCGGGCCTGTAACAGCTCTCCGACAGGGTTCGGGCGATCTCGTGGGCGAGGAGACGCCTATGTCACGATTGACCCTCAATGCGGCGCATCCGAGGGGGAGTTGCATGTACGGCGGCAAGGAGGCCGGGGCACGGGCGTCCATGGCGGTGATGGGGGCGGTGCTGCTGCTGGCGGGGTGTTCGTCCGCGGGGGGCGGCGGGGACGAGAGCGACGGTGCGGGATCCGGGATCACCCGACAGCCCAGGAACTCCGGCCCGTTCTGGGTCAACCCGGCGGGCAGCGCGGCCGAGCAGGTCGCCGCGTACGCCAAGGCGGGCAGGAAGGACGACGCGGAGCAGATCCGCAAGATTGCGGAACGGCCGACCGGTGAGTGGATCGGGCCGGAGAACCCGGAGCGGGAGGCGCGCGGCTTCACACAGGCCGCCCAGCGGGCCGACCGGGCCGCCGTACTGGTCCTCTACAACATCCCGCACCGCGACTGCGGCCAGTTCTCGCAGGGCGGCGCCGCCGACGGCGACACCTACCGGACCTGGATCGACGGCGTCGCCCGGGGGATCGGTGACCGTCCCGCCACGGTGGTCCTGGAGCCGGACGCGATCCTGCACCTGGTCGACCGGTGCACTCCGGGCCGGTGGCACGAGGAGCGCTACTTCCTTCTGAAGGAGGCCGTCACCAGGCTCAAGTCCCTGAAGAACACGAAGGTGTACCTGGACGCGGGCAACGCGGGCTGGGGCCACCCCGACCAGATCTTCCAGCCGCTCGAACGGGCGGGCGTCGGTCTGGCCGACGGCTTCGCGGTGAACGTCTCCAACTTCTACTCGACCCGGGACTCCGTCGCGTACGGCAAGCAGCTGTCCGCGAAGGTCGGCGGCAAGCACTTCGTCATCGACACCAGCCGCAACGGCAACGGGCCGTACACCGCGGGCGAGGCCGACGAGAACTGGTGCAATCCGCCGGGACGCGCGCTGGGCGAGAGCCCGACGACGAAGACCGCCGATCCGCTCGTCGACGCCTATCTGTGGGTGAAGCGGCCCGGCGAGTCGGACGGCACCTGCAAGGGGGGTCCGAAGGCGGGCGACTGGTGGCCCGAGTACGCGCTGGAGCTGGCGAAGGCCTCCGAGTGAAGGCCTGCGCCTGACGGCCGGTACGGGACCGGGGGCGGGCTCCGGTGGATCAGGGAACCCTGATCCACTGGGCCTCGGACGGGGTTCCCTGGTCGTCCGTCACGAACAGCATGTACCAGCCGGACTCCACCAGGTTCCGGTTCTTCGGCACGGTCACCGTGATCCCCGTCGCCGTCTTCCTGAAGTCCAGCGCGATGGAGCGCTGGTCGACGTCGGTGACATGGGTGGACGCGCTCGGCCGGATCAGGCGCGCTGTCCTGATGGACGAGGCGTGCGCCGAGGTGAAGGCCGCCGAGCCGCCGCGCGCGACGGTCTTCGGGCCGCCGGCCAGGCCGGGCCGCGAGTCGCGGTAGAGATACGGCGGCGTGTAGATCTCGATGCGCTGCTCGAACGTGGCGGGCTTGGTGCCGGCCTTGTCCGCGTAGAGCGGGTTGGAGCCGAAGAACATCACGCGGCCGTCGGGCAGCAGGATCGACCCCGAGTGGTAGTTGCGGCCCACCAGGGGGTCGGCGACCCGGTCGAAGGTGTTGGCACGGGGGTCGTAGATGCGTGCCTGGAGGATGTCGGAGGCGCCGCGCCCGCGGTAGTCCTCGGAGCCGCCGGACACCAGGACGGTGTCGTCGGGCAGGATCGAGGACTGCGGATAGCGGGTGCCCTTCTCCAGCTCGGGACCGTCCACGAACCTCGGGTTCCTGTCCTTGAGGTCGATGAGCCGGGTCTTCTTGCTGGAGAGCCTGGACTCGCCGACTCCGCCGCCGCCGATCACCAGGTACTTCTCGTCCTGTGCGGGCGGCAGCAGCACCGTGCCGGACGTCTCCATCCTGGTGGGGTCGCTCAGGCCGGGCAGGGGGGTGAACCTGTTCCTCGCCACGTCCCAGATACCGGGGTCACGGCCCACGTCGTCCGGTCCGTAGCCCGCGTTCGAGCCCGAGTAGAACATGTCGCCGTTCTGCATCAGGCTGATCGCCGGATAGGTCGGGAACTGACGGATGCCCTTGGTGTACGTCCACTTCCTGGTCTTCGGGTCGAAGACCTCGTTCTTGCCCGGGACCAGCTGGCCGATCTCGTCCAGGCCGGAGAGGCTGAGGATCCTGCCGTCGCTCATGGTCGTCAGCGTCGGGTACCAGCGGGCCTCGTTCATCGGATCGACCCCGATGTACCGCTCGGCGACCGGATCGAACTCGAACGCGTCCCTGATGCCCTGGAAATCCTTCTTGTCCAGGGCGAGTTTCTGGGCGATGCCGTACGTGTTGCGCGCGTCCGGCCCCGTCAGGCCCTGGACCCGGTAGTTGTCCTGGGTGCCCGTCTCGTACTTCGGGCCGCTCTTCTGCGCCTCGACGTAGATACGGCCCAGGCCCGGGTCGTTGCGCAGGAACGCGCCGGTCGCCCTGGCGAAGACCTTCTTCGCGCGCGGGACGAGCACCGGGTCCTTGGAGACGAACGTCCTGCCGTTCTCCTTGCCGGTGAACCTGGTGCCCGCGGGCAGCGTGATCGGCTTGTCGGGGTTCTCGTTGTGGACGACCATCAGGCCGCCGGCCTTGGTGACGTCACCCTTCAGCGTCTCGTAGCGCTTGGTGCCGCCGGCGATCAGCAGTTTGCCATCGGCGAGCTGGGTGTGGCCCGTGCAGAACAGGTCGGCCGGCGTCGGGATCGGCTTGACGGTCCCCTTGACCGGATCCCAGAGCCGCGTGTCGAACTTCTTCGCGTCGAAGTTGTCCTGGTTGTTGCCCGAGCCCGCGACCAGCAGGACCTTGCCGGTGTGCAGCAGGGCCGCGTGGATGGTGTTCAGGCGGTACCGCTTGGGGAACCGGACGACGTCCCAGTGGCCGTTCTCGGCTTTGTACTCGGGCTTGTTGATCGTGTACTGGTGGTACCTCTCCGTGCTGAAGCGGTAGACCCAGGGTCCGTTCATCCCGGCCAGGGCGAGCACCACCGCCCCGCCCATCGCGAGACGACGAGCGCGGCGGCGACGGGCACCGTCTCTCATTTCTCACGCCCCCCGAGCGACATCCGCAGGGTCTGTTCGGCGCCGCCCCGCGCCGCCGCCCGGCCGGGCTCGTGCTCAGGCGCGTGCGGGGTGTGCCGCTCCTGCCGGGGCGCGGAGGACCGCGCGGGCAGGGGAGCGGTCTCCTCGGGCGGGACCGGGGGCTTCCTCCCGGCCCGGCGCAGCGTCCACTGCCAGGCGAGGATCGGCGAGGCCGTGATCAGCAGGGCGAAGCAGGCCCAGGTGATCATCGCGGGGTGGGAGTGCCCGAGCAGGAGTCCGGCGACGATCGAGCCGGCGAAGACCAGGACGAAGAACAGATGGATCCGGAAGGTCCCGAACAGCGTGTCCGGGCTCGCCGAATCCCCCTTGGGGGTCACCACGAACCTGCTCTTGCGGCGCAGCACGGCGTCCATCAGCGAACGGGCGTAGATCGGCGCGGAGAGCGCCGACATGATCATGCCCGCGACGCCGCCGGAGCCCTCGGGCTCGTGCGGGGAGACGTTGTGCCGGCGGTTCCACACGTACAGGCCGATCTGCAGCGCGGAGGCGTTGCCGTACAGCATCAGCCAGACCGTCGGGTCGATGTTCACGCCCGAGGCGCCCAGCCCCAGGAACAGCGCGCAACTCAGCGCGGCCAGGATCCAGTTGAGGGCCGACATCGGGTAGAAGATGATCATCATGGTGTAGTTGAAGAGCTTGCTCGGCGGCAGCGAGAAGAAGCCCTTCCAGTACTGCTTCAGGATCGTCTCGTACGTGCCCCGCGACCAGCGCAGCTGCTGGGTGAAGAAGTCCGTCCAGGCGTTCGGGCCCTCGCCGACCGCGAGCACGTCCGGGGTGTAGACCGAGCGCCACTTGCGCCCCGTGGCCGGATTCCGGTGGCGGTGCATCTCGAAGCCGGTCGCCATGTCCTCGGTGATCGAGTCGTACAGGCCGCCGATCTGTTTCAGCGCCCTGATGCGTACGGCGTTGGAGGTGCCCACGAACATCGGCGCGCCGTAGCGGTTGCCGGCCCGCTGGATCAGCGCGTGGAAGAGGAACTGCTGGGACTCGGCTGCCTTGGTGATGGGGTTGTCGTAGTTGCCGTACACCTGCGGGCCGATCACGAAACCGATGTCCGGGTCGCGGAAGAAGCCGAGCATCCGCTCCAGGTAGTTCGGCAGCGGCACGTGGTCGGTGTCGACGGAGGCGAAGAAGTCGTACGCGTCGCCGTGCGCCTCCAGCCAGGCGTTGTAGTTGCCGTGCTTGGTCCTGGCGCGGTGCGGCCCCTTGGCCTGGTTCCACTTCGCGACACCCTTGCGGGAGAAGTGGTGCACGCCGAGGCGCTCGCAGACCTCCTTGACCTCGGGGTCGTCGCCCTCGTCGAGGAGCCAGATGTGCAGAAGGCCCCGGTGGCGCAGCCTGACGGCAGCCTCCAGGGTCTTCGTCACCATCGCGAGCGGCTCCTTGCCGGGCACGAAGGAGGTGAGGAAGGCGACTCTGGTGCCGGTCTCGGGCACCACCGGGATCGGGTCGCGGGCGACCAGGGTCGCGTGTGCGTTCGAGAGCACGTTCATGCAGCGGAAGAACTCGATCAGGCCGATCGAGACGAGCATCACGATGTCGAGCACCGGCAGGAAGTCGTAGGCCGGGTAGTCGCGTTCGGTCCAGTGCTCCGGCTGGAGCAGCCAGCCGAGCAGGACCAGTGAGAGCAGTGGTGCCGCGCCCAGCATGAGGGCGGCCCGTACGCGGTGCGGCTCCTGGGACAGCAGGGAGCGGTACCGCACCTTGTACGGCTTGCTCGGATCGGGCCGTGTGAGAGGCCCCGCGAGCCTGCTGTAGTGCTCGTAGTCGTATCTCGGCGGGGTCTTCTCGATCCTGCCGGGGCAGCCGGTCCGTTGTGCCGGCACCCTGAGCCGGGTTGTCTCGGACGCGTCGAAGTCCTGTCGGGCGCCTGTCGGCGTCGACGTCATGAGTCATTCCCCCCACACGCACGGTCGGGTGCGTGTACGTCGGTTCTTGTCGCCCGCTCGGATCCCCCTCGACCGTCACGGACGCGTGCTGGCAGGCAGCGTCAGCCCTTCATCCACACGCGTGAAGAGCGCGGAAACGCGACCATCCGGTTGCACGGCGCCCCCTCGACACCCGTTCGTGTACGGGGCCCCCAACCCCCCACGGACGCAACCGGCCAAGCCCCCAACTGCCGTGTGCCGACAGTCCCTTGACGCCCAGGGTTCTACGGCGCTCATCATGATCGCAAGGTGCGAAACGCGCTGTTAACCGGTCATACGCTCTAATTGGGACGTCTGTGCGAAGATGGGATGTCTCCGTACGACGAAGGGCCCCTCGCCTGTGGCGAGGGGCCCTTCTGTCGGTGCGCCGCCAGGGACTCGAACCCCGGACCCGCTGATTAAGAGTCAGCTGCTCTAACCAACTGAGCTAGCGGCGCCTGCTGACCCGAGAACTCTACCCGATCCGAACGGGTGCTCCCGACCGCGGAACGGTTCCGGCCGCCCATGGTCGGCCGCGTACATCATTCGGACCGTCAACATGCGCCACCGGATGACAGTTGAGAAACTGACGACTGTGCAGAAAAGCGGAGATTTCTATCTGGAGGGTGAGGGGCGACGCATGGAGACTCCGGTCTTCGAGGAATTCGATCCCGCGAGTGACTGCGATTGCCCCGGATGCGTGCGCCACGGGCGCTTCCCGACCCCTTCCGTGCTCCCGGGACCGGTCGGCCGCCCGGCGGCGCACCGGGCCTTCGTGATCGCCGCGGCGGCGGGCGCGGTCCTTGTCGCGGTCCCGTCGGCGCCTGTCGTCGCCGCTGCGCACGGACCTGCCCGGCCGGGCGATCCCGCAGGTGACGAGCCCGACACGCCGCAGGGCGGCGAGGCCCCGCTGCACGGGTCGGCCGGAAGTCCCGCGAAGCCGGGGACCGGGGTCGAGGTGCCCGCCACCACCCGCGCGGAGATCATCAACCGGGCCAAGAAGTGGATCACCGCGCAGGTGCCGTACAGCATGAGCACGTACTGGTCGGACGGATACCGGCAGGACTGCTCGGGATACGTCTCGATGGCCTGGAATCTGCCGGGAAACGAATGGACGGGCAGCCTCGGCACGTACGGCGTACGCATTTCCCGCGATCAGCTGCAACCCGGCGACATTCTTCTCTTCCACAATCCGGCGGATCCCCAGAACGGTTCGCACGTCGTTCTTTTCGGCGGCTGGACGGACTACACGCACACGTATTACATCGCCTACGAACAGACCCGCCCGCACACCCGCCGACAGTCCACGCCGTACGCGTACTGGAGCAACTCGGCCCACTATCTGCCCTACCGTCACAAGGGGCTGGCCGACGGCGCGAGCGGCGCGCAGCCCTCGGCGCCGGGTACCCAGGCAACTCCTTACCCGGGCCCGTCCGCCTTCGGCCCCGGTACGAACAACGCGTATGTCACCCAGCTGGGCCGGCTCCTCGTGGGGCGGGGCGGCCGCCGCTTCTACACCTCGGGTCCGGGACCGCGCTGGTCGAACGCGGACCGACGGGCCACTCAGGCGTTCCAGCTCGCCCAGGGCTGGAAGGGGGCCGGCGCGGACGGGCTGCCGGGGCCGCGGACCTGGTCGTACCTGATGGAGGGGAAGGGCAGGGACATCCCACCCGCGGTGGGCACAGCGGTGGGTACGACGGTAGGCACAGCGGTGGGTACGGCGGTGGGTACGGCGGTGGGCACCACGGGGGCCAACGGGGCGCCGTCCGCTGCCGTTCCCGGCTTTCCCGGGCGCGGGATGTTCCGGCCGGGCGCACACAACGCGTACATCACCCTGCTCGGAAAGCAGCTGGTCAAGAAGGGTTTCGGCGCCTACTACCCGGGTGGGCCGGGGCCGGACTGGGGCGAGTCGGACCGGCGCGCCGTCGAGGCCTTCCAGCGGGCGCAGGGCTGGCGGGGCGGCGCGGCCGACGGCTACCCGGGCGCGGAGACCTGGCGGCGGGTCTTCTCGTGACCGGGTCCGCGGCTCGGGACGGAACCCGGACGCGGCGCAGGTCCCCGAGTCGTCACGGCGGACTCTGACGGGGCGGCACGGCCCACGGTCCCGACGCGGTCCGTGATCGCACTTCCACGCGCGCAGGCACGGAGGCAGGAATGACTTCGACCACTTCACCCACCCCGGAGCCCGATGAGTCCGCGGAGAGCGGCGCCGTCCGGTCCGCCCGGCTCATCCACAACGAGGCGACCACCGAGATCCCCGTCCATCTGCTCTTCCGGGACGAGACCGAGCCGGTGCCGCTCGCGCCCGCCGTCGTGGAGCGGCAGCCGGACCTCACCGTCCCCCTGCGGGCGCAGGTGAGAAACGGGGAGCGCGAACCGTCACGGGTCCGCCGGGGCGCTTCGGGCCGGCCCGCGCGCCCGGTGCCGGAGGTCGATCCGGCTCTGGTGGAGCGGCCCGCGCGGGTGCTGCCCGCGGTGGCGGGTGTGCTGGCCGGGGCCTGTGGGGTGGCCGGATGTGTGCTCAGCACGTGGTGGGCGGGGACGCTGCCGTCGGCCGTGGGGCAGGCGTTGGGGCTGCCCGGGCACACGGGTGCCGGGCTCGGGCCCGCGCAGTTGGGCGCGTACGCCGGAGCGGGCGCGCTCGGCCTGTTCGGCTTCGGCGGTCTGGCCCGCGGCCGGACCGGGCGGGCCTGGGTGCTCGGTCTCTTCGGGGGCTATCGCGGCACGGTCCGGCGCACCGGCCTGATGTGGATCAACCCGCTGGTGATCCGGCGCCGGGCCGACGTACGGCTGCGGCACTGGCGCAGCGAGCCGATGTCCGTGGTCGACGCGAACGGGGTGGCGCTGCGGGTGGTGGTGCTCGTCGTGTGGCGGATCAAGGACACCGCGCGGGCCGTGCTCGGGGTCGAGGACCATGAGACGTACCTGCGCGAGTGCGTGGAGGCGGCGCTGTCGCGGGTGCTCACGCGGTTGCCGGCGGACCTGCCGCCCTCGGTGGTCAAGGACCTGACCCTGCGCAACTCCGACGCCGTCGGCGAGGCGCTGACCGGGCTGGTGGTCGAGGACGCGGCGCCGGTCGGTCTTGAGGTGTTCTCCGCGCAGCCGACCCGGATCGAGTACGCACCCGAGATCGCCGCCGTGATACAGCGTCACCGGATCGCGGCCCTGGACGCCCAGCACCGCGACTCCGTGCTCGACTCCGTCGTCGATTCGGTCGAGGACACGGTCACCCGGCTGACCCTGCGCGGTCTGGTCGAACTCGACGACTACGAACGCAAGGCGCTGGTGAAGGATCTGACGGTGGCGTTCTGCACCGGCCGCCGGGAGGGCTCCCCGTAGGCCCTGTCGTCCGGATCAGGTGGCGGGACGGGGACGCGACCCGGCTGACGAGGCGCCGCGTTCCGGCGTCACCTCATCCGGACGAGAGGTCCGGGGGTACGTGTGTGATTGGTCTGGACATGTTCAAGAAGCCGCAATAATCTGGGACTTGGTCTAGACCTGAAAAACGCGCGCACGGCTCACGAGAACCTCCCCCACGTCCTCCAGGAGCGGCAGCATGCGCATACGGACGACCAGGAACAACGCCAAGTGGTACGCGGCCGTCGTCGGCCTCGCCACCGCGGGCACCTTCGTGCTCTCCACCGGCAGTGCCGGCGCCCACGGCTACACCGACCAGCCCCTCAGCCGGCAGAAGATGTGCGCCAGTGGCGGCACCGTCGCCAACTGCGGTGACATCCAGTGGGAGCCCCAGAGCGTCGAGGGGCCCAAGGGCTTCCCGGCGGCGGGCCCCGCGGACGGCCGGATCTGCTCCGCGAACCACACCAACTTCGGCCAGCTCGACCAGCCCAAGACCCCCTCGGGCGGCGCCTGGCCCACGACCAAGGTCACCGGCGGCCAGAGCTACACCTTCCGCTGGCAGTTCACGGCCGTGCACGCCACGACCGATTTCAAGTACTTCGTCACCAAGCCCGGCTGGAACCAGAACCACGCGCTGACCCGGGCCGACCTGAACACCACACCGTTCCTGACGGTCCCGTACAACGGGCAGCGCCCGCCGTCCACCCTCTCCCACTCCGGCACCCTGCCCACCGGTCTGAGCGGACACCACGTCATCCTCGGCGTGTGGACGATCGCCGACACCGCGAACGCGTTCTACTCGTGCGCGGACGTCACGTTCTGAAGGTACCGAGCACGGATGTTCTGAGCCTCCCTTGAGGCGCCGGGCCACCCCCCACGGGTAGGTTCCACGCACGTCGGCATGACCATGACGGCGTGCGTGGAGCTGCACCTGACAACGGGGGAATGTCATGGACGTCTTCTTCTATGCCGTGCCGGCGGTGATCATGGCCGGGGTGATCTTCATGGCGGTCGTGGTGGTCCGCCGGTCGCTGGACATGAGCCGGGCGTGGAACAGCGGGCTGACCGCGGAGGCGCGCTGTGTGCGGTCGTTCACGACGACCAGCGGCGGCGGTGGTGACACCTCCGTCTCCACGACGCTGCACCACGTGTACGAGTTCGTGACGCGCGACGGCCGTACGATCCGCTTCGAGGAGCCGAACGGCCCGGCGACGACCATCGAGGGCGACATCCTCACCGTCCACTACATCGCCGATCGCCCGGAGAGGGCGACGGCCCACGCGCCGCGCCGGGGGCTGCTGGCGGCGGGCACGGTCTTCACCCTGGTCATCTGCACGGTGATCGTCCTCGTCTGCATCGGCTTCATGGTGGGCGTCCACGAGTTCTTCTCGATGTGGGACCCGGCCTGGAACGGAGGGGACGCGTTCGAGGGCGCGGGGCTCCCTTTCTGACGGTACGTCAATTACCGTGCGCCTCCATGGGGTCCATGAGGTGTACCGTCGCGGAACTCGTGCAGCAACGGTGGGGCGACCACCGTCCGGGGCTGTGGTTCGAGGGGCGGGTACGCAGCCACCACCGGGTGGCGGCGGGCGCGGCGGCGCGGGCGGCGCTCCTCGCCGATCTGCTGCCGCCCGGCGCCGTGCCGCACGTCGGGGTGCTGCTCGACAACACCCCCGAATATCCCCTGTGGCTGAGCGCGGCGGCCCTCTCCGGTGCCGCCGTCGCCGGGATCAACCCGACCCGGCGCGGCCCCGAACTGGCCCGCGACATCCTGCACACCGAATGCCGTGTCCTGGTCACCGGGCGGACCCATCTGCCCCTCCTCGACGGCCTCGAACTGCCCGGCGTACGCGTCCTGGTCACCGACACCGAGGCCTATGAGGAACTCCTCGCGCCGTACGAGGGCGCGAAGCCGGACGCGGCACCCTCCGTGTCGCCGGACTCCCGTCTCCTCCTCTACTTCACCTCCGGCTCGACCGGCGCCCCCAAGGCCGCGATCTGCACCCAGGGCCGGCTGGCCGCCGCCGGACGCTCACTGGCCGACCACTTCGGGGTGCGCCCGGAGGACACGCACTACATCTGCATGCCGATGTTCCACGGCAACGCGGTGATCGCCGACTGGGCGCCCGCGCTGGCGGCCGGCGCGCGCGTCGCGCTCCGGCGCCGCTTCTCCGCGTCGGGCTTCCTGCCGGACGTACGGGCCTGCGGAGCCACGTACTTCACCTATGTGGGCCGTGCCGTGCAGTACCTGCTGGCCACGCCCGCCCGTCCGGACGACCGGGACAACCCCCTGCGGACGGGATTCGGGACGGAGGCCGGCGCGGTCGACGCGGCCGCCTTCGAACAGCGCTTCGGAGTGCGGCTGGTGGAGGGGTACGGCTCCTCGGAGGGCGGGGCCGCCATCCAGCGCACGCCCGGTACCCCGGCCGGCGCGATCGGGCGGGCGGCACCCGGCGACGACCTGGCCGTGATCGACCCGGCGACCCGCACCGAATGCCCCGCGGCCGTCTTCGGCCCGGACGGCCGGCTGCTCAACGGGAGTGCGGCGATAGGGGAACTGGTGAACCGCGGAGCCAGCCCCTTCGAGGGCTACTGGCGCAACCCGGCCGCCGACCTGGCCCGGCGGCGCGACGGCTGGTACTGGACGGGCGACCTCTTCTACCGCGACACCGGCGGCTACCTCTACTTCGCCGGTCGCACGGACGACCGTCTGCGCGTCGACAGCGAGAACCTCGCCGCCGCGATGATCGAGAACATCCTCGCCCGGTACCCGGGCGCGGCGGCCGTCGCGGTGTACGCGGTGCCGGACCCGGTGGCGGGGGACCAGGTGATGGCGACGCTGGCGCCGCGCGACGGTGTCCCCTTCGACCCGCGCGCCTTCGCCGCGTTCCTGACCGCGCAGCCCGACCTGGGGACCAAGATGGCACCCCGCTTCGTACGGATCGTGCAGCGGATGCCGGTCACCGCCACGAACAAGATCCACCGGGCGGCCCTGCGGCGCGCGGGCTTTCGCACTGCCGACCCGGTGTGGTGGCGGCCGGCCGGCGAGCCGGTCTACCGCCCGCTCGGGCCGGCGGATGTGCGGGGACTGCTGGCCGAGTACCGGGCGCGGGGGCGCGAGGGCCTGCTGCCGACCGTGACGCAGGGCTGAAGTCGGCTCGGGTTCCGCCTCGTTCCGATGGTGTGTACCGGTCTGTCCGCAAGGCGGGCGGAGGTCGTGCGGAGGTCTCGGGCGGCGGAGGAATCGCCGCCGCCCGACAGGGGGAGGATGCACCCGGACACCCGTGTCGCCCGTGCCGAGGACGGCGCCGCGTCGAGGAATGAGGGAACATGCGTCACCTGATCCGGGTCGTGGAGGCCGTCGGGGCCGCACCGCCCCGCGCGGGCGCGACGGGCCGTCCGCGCGACCCTCGGAGGATTCGGGGGCGCCGGACGACCGGGGCCGTTCGGACCGTTCGGGCCACGCGGACCGCTCGGACCACGCGGGCCACGCGGACCACTCGGGGTGCTGGGACGCTGCGGACGGCTCATGGCGCGGTTCCGGTGACGGCTCGCGTGCGTGATGCCGCGGGCGGATCCCGGTCAGGCTTTTGTCATGCCCCTGCCTAGCACGGTGCCGGACGGGAGACCGCCGACCGGGGCGACGTCCGCGCCGTCCGCGGTCCACGGCGCGGGCGGGGAGGGGCCGGGCGGTGTGCACGCCAGTCGTCGCGACGGCGCCGGGTTCTTCGGCAGGTGGCGCCGGGAGCGGGAGCGCCCCCGGCCCGTGTCCCGCGGTGACCCCTCCTTCGGTCCTCCCCGTGCGACGGCGGAACTCCCGGCCGCGGCCCGGGAGTTCCGCCGTCGACCGGCCTCCGTCCCCCGAACCGTGCACTCGGCCGGACGGTCCCTCCGACCCGCTCCTCCACCCTCGTCAGTCTTCCCGAAAGGCATGAGCGCCCATGTCCCCCACGCATGACCGCAGTCACAGCGACGATCTGCTGTCCTTCGTCCGCGCCAGCCCCTCGCCCTACCACGTGGTCGCGAACGCGGCCCAGCGCCTGGAGAAGGCGGGCTTCCAGGAACTGCGCGAGACGGACGACTGGGTGGCCGGCGCCGAGGGCGGCCGGTACGTCGTCCGCGCGGGAGCGCTGCTCGCCTGGTACGTCCCCGAGGGTGCGCCGGCCCGTACGCCGTTCCGGATCGTCGGCGCCCACACCGACTCCCCGAACCTGCGGATCAAGCCGGAACCGGACACCGGCACGGCGGGCTGGCGGCAGATCGCCGTGGAGGTCTACGGCGGTGTGCCCTTCAACACCTGGCTGGACCGGGACCTCGGCGTCTCGGGACGGCTGATGATGCGGGACGGCTCCAGTCGCCTCGTCCGTGTCGACCGGCCGCTGCTGCGCGTGCCGCAGCTCGCCATCCATCTCGACGGCGGCGTCAACGAAGGTGTCGCGCTGGACCCGCAGCGTCACCTCACCCCCCTGTGGGGGCTCGGCGGCACCCGGCCCGGCGCCCTGCTCGGCCGGATCGCCGACGAGGCCGACACCGACGTCGCCGACATCCTGGGCTGGGACCTGATGCTGCACGACATCCAGCCGCCCGGCTACCTCGGCGCGGACGAGGAGTTCCTGGTCTCCTCCCGCCTCGACAACCAGATCTCCGTGCACGCGGGCATCACCGCGCTGGTCGCCGCGGCCACCGCCGTACGGCCGCCCGCCTACGTGCCCGTACTCGCCGCCTTCGACCACGAGGAGGTCGGCAGCGGCTCCTGGTCGGGGGCCCAGGGACCGCTGCTGGAGCGGGTGCTGGGCCGGTCCGTCGGTGCGCGGGGCGGCAGCGCCGAGGACTTCCACCGGGCCCTCGCCGGCGGTTTCTGCGTCTCCGCCGACATGTCGCACGCCGTGCACCCCAACTACGCCGAGCGCCACGACCCGGACCACCACCCGCTGCCCAACGGCGGCCCCGTCGTCAAGGTCAACGTCAACCAGCGGTACGCCACCGACGGCACCGGGGTCGCCGTCTTCGCCGCGGCCTGCGAGCGGGCGTCGGTGCCCTGGCAGCCGTTCGTCTCCCACAACGCCATACCGTGCGGGACCTCGATCGGACCGATCACCTCGGCCCGGCTGGGGGTCCCCACCGTCGACGTGGGCGTACCGGGGCTGTCGATGCATTCCGCCCGCGAACTGTGCGGGGCGAAGGACCCCGGTCTGCTGGCGCGGGTGCTGACCGAGTTCGTCACGGCGGGCTGACCGTCCCCGGTGCCCGGACACGCGTGAAGGCCCTCCACAGCTGTGGAGGGCCTTCATTCTGTGCGCCGCCAGGGACTCGAACCCCGGACCCGCTGATTAAGAGTCAGCTGCTCTAACCAACTGAGCTAGCGGCGCATGACTCCCGCCTTCCGCTTCCGCGGTCGGCGACGAAAGAAATACTACCTGGTCCGGCGGGGTGCTCCGGACCACCCGGGTCGGGCCCGCCGCTGCCCACCGGTCGGGCGGCGCGAAGGCGCGGACAGCCCCTAAGGGCTGTCCCGAAATCCCCGGCGGGCGCACGACGACAGCTACGGCACTCGCCGCGTTGTCGGATCGCCCGGATACGCCCGGTATGAGGACGACCCTCCGCCTTGCGATGCACCGCGTCTGACGCCGCGCGCTGATCCACCGGGGATCACGGGACAGCCCTTAGAGGGCGAGCGACACGAGCACCGGGGTCGCCCCGCGGTTCAGGGTGTCCGCGGCCCGGCGCAGCCGGTGGGCGTGCTCGACCGGGAGGGACAGGGCGAGGCAGCCGACCGAGGAGCCCGCGGTGATGGGTACGGCGGCGCAGACCGTGCCGATCGCGTACTCCTGGAGGTCGAGCACCGGCACCGTCGGCGGCTGGGCGTCGAGCCGGGACAGCAGCAGCCGCTCGTCGGTGATGGTGCGCGAGGTGAGGCGGGCCATCCTGTGACGGGAGAGGTGGTCGCGGCGGGCGTTGAGGTCGAGCTGGCCGAGAAGGCTCTTGCCGACGGCGCTGGCGTGGGCCGAGGAGCGGAAGTCGACCCATTCGTTGACCGCGGGGGTCGCCGGGCTCTCGGCGCACTGGGTGACCTGCACCTCGCCGTCGATGTAGCGGCTGATGTAGATCGCGGCGCCCACCGAGTCGCGCAGCCGGTCGATGGTCTGCTGGAGCTTCTCGCGCAGCGCCAGGTCACGGCCGTGGGCGGAGTCCAGCCGTCCGAGGGCGGCGCCGGCGACGAACACGCCGTCGGTGACCTGCTCGACGTACCCCTCCCGGCGCAGCATCCGCACCAGCGCGGTCAGACGGTCGGGGCCGAGGCGCGTCCTGCGGGCGAGTTCGGCGTCGGTGATGCCGGCGGAGTGCCGGGCCACCGCCTCCAGGACGCGCAGGGCGTCCTGGGCCGAGTGGTACGGCGCGGTCGGCTCGTTCATCAGCGCCACGGTTTCCCCCTGCGCTTCCTGGGTCCTCGATCCGGACAGCTGAGCTCCTCCACGATAACTGTCAAACGGTGGACAAGGAGGGGCTGTTGACCAGAATGTTCGTCCCCCGCGGTGCTCTCAGCAGCGGCGTGACACCCTGGCATATGCCAAGGTCATGGCCCGTCGGGCATGCCCCGGGGGCCGGACCTCGCACCTTCCCGCGTTCACTGCTTGTAGTCACAGGACCGCGCTGAGGAATTCCCGGGTCCTCTCGTGCTCCGGATCGCCGAATATCCGCTCCGGCGACCCGGCCTCGATGACATGGCCGGAATCGAACATCAGCACCTGGTCCGAGATGTCACGGGCGAAATTCATCTCGTGGGTCACGCAGAGCATGGTGATGTCGGTGGTGCGGGCGATGTCACGGAGGACGTCGAGGACACCCGCGACCAGCTCGGGGTCGAGCGCGGACGTCACCTCGTCCAGCAGCAGCACCTGCGGCCGCATCGCCAGCGCCCGCGCGATCGCGACCCGCTGCTGCTGACCGCCGGACAACTGGCTCGGATAGGCGTCGCACTTGTCCGCGAGGCCCACCAGGTCGAGCAGCTCACGGGCCCGTTCCTCGGCCTCGTCCCTGGACAGGCCGAGGACGGTGACCGGCGCCTCGGTGATGTTGCGGAGCACCTTCATGTTCGGGAACAGGTTGAACTGCTGGAAGACCATCCCGATCTTTTTGCGGACCTCACGGACCTGCTTCTCCCCGGCCGGGAAGAGCCGCTCCCCGGCCACCGTGATCGTCCCCTCGTCGGGCTTGGCCAGGGTCATCAGCAGCCGCAGGATCGTCGTCTTGCCGGAGCCCGAGGGCCCGATCAGCGTGACGTGCTTGCCGGGGTCGACGCGGAAGTCGAGCCCGTCCAGGACGGTGTTGTCCCCGAAGCGCTTGGTGACCTTGTCGAACCGGATCAGCTCCTGGGTCTCCTGGTGGGGGGTGTCGGGGGTCTGGTTGTCGATGTCAACGGACAAGACGTCGCTCCAGGGCTCGCAGAAGGAGGGAAGCCGGATAGGAAATGAGGATGAAGGCCACCCCGATGACCGTGAGGGGCTCGGTGAACTGGAAGTGCTCCTGCGAGTACAGCCGCGCCTCGCCGAGCATCTCCAGGACCGTGATCGCCATCAGCATCGGGGTGTCCTTGAGCATCGATATGACGTAGTTGCCCAGCGCGGGCACCACCCGGCGGATCGCCTGCGGCAGGATCACCGCGGTCCAGGTGCGCCGCAGGGGCAGGTTGAGTGCCGTGGCCGCTTCCCACTGGCCGGCCGGTACGCCCTCGATACCGGCCCGGTAGACCTGCATCGTGTACGTCGAGTAGTGCAGCCCGATCGCGACGACCCCGGTGGTCAGCGCGGAGAACGTGATGTTCCACTCGGGCAGCACGTAGAAGAGGAAGAACAGCTGCACCAGCAGCGGGGTGTTGCGCACGAACTCCGTGACGGCCCCCACCGGCCAGCGCACCCAGCGGGTCGGCGCCCGCATCAGCAGCGCCCACACCAGTCCGAGGGCGAAGGAGATCAACGAGCCGAGGGCCAGCGCCTTCAGGGTGACCAGCAGCCCGTCCCGGAAGAGCGGCATGAAGTCACCGACCGCGCTCCAGTCCCACGTCATGCGACACCTCCGTCATCGGCTGTCCTGTACCGGGTCATGAGGCACCTCCGCTCGCCGCGCCCACTCCGCTCGCCCCGGCGCGCCGCGGCTCCCGGGCGAGGACACGGCCCTCGGGCGCCCTGCCGAGCCCGGCCTTCAGCCGCCGCTCCAGGACGCGCATCAGCCGGGTGATCACGAAGGCGATCACGAAGTAGATCAGCAGGATGTACGCGTAGATCTCCGCGCTCTCCTGGAGCGCGAGCCGCACCAGGTTGCCGCTGAAGGCCAGATCGCCCATACCCATGATCGAGACCAGGGCCGTGCCCTTGAGCAGCTCGACCAGCAGGTTGCAGAAGGAGGGGATCATCTCGGGTATCGCCTGCGGGAGCAGGATCAGCCGCATCCGCTGCCAGGGCGTGAAGCTGAGCGCGATGCCGCCCTCGCGCTGGGCGGGGTCGACGGCGTTCAGGGCGCCGCGCACGATCTCGCTGCCGTACGCCCCGTACGTCAGCCCCAGCGCCAGCGTGCCCGCCCACAGCGGGACGAGCTGCCAGCCGAAGGCGAGCGGCAGCACGAAGTACACCCAGAAGATCATGATCAGTGCGGAGGTCCCGCGGAACACCTCGGTGTAGAGGCCCGCGAGGAAGCGGACGATCCACCGCCGGGAGGTACGCGCGACGCCCACCACGAAGGAGACGGCCCCCGCCACCAGCGAGCCGAGGAACAGCAGCTGGAGGGTGACCCAGATCCCCTTGAGTACGAGTTCCCAGAGTCCCGGGGTCATTCGCGGCAGAGCTCCTTCGCGGTCATGTCGGTCATCTCGGCCCTGGTGAAGCCGAACGGCCGCAGAATGCGGAACAGTTCGCCGCTCTTCTTCATCTTCCGCAGCTCCCCGTTGAAGGCGTCCCGCAGCCGCGTCTCGGCCGAACGGAACGCGAAGCCGCCGCCGTCGACGTGCGGCTTGCCCTTGACCAGCGGCGCGAAGGGTTTCGTGCTCTCCGCCTTGCGGGACTTCCGCACCACCTCGCGGACGGTCAGCGCGGTCCCGGCGAAGACGTCGACGCGCCCCGCCTCGACGGCGTTCAGCCCGGCGACCTGGTCGGGCACGATCAGGATGTCGCTCTCCTTGTACCCGGCCTCGACGGCGTACTGGATCTCGGCGTACCCGGTGCCCGTCGCGAACCTGGCCTTCTTCGCCACGACGTCCTTGTAGTCGTGCAGGGCCTTCGGATTGCCCTTGCGCACGATGAACGCGTCGAGCATCTGGTAGTCGGGGTCGGCGAAGATGACCTGCTCGCACCGCTCGGCGTTGATGTACATCCCGGCGGACACGACGTCGAACTGCTGCGAGTTGAGGCCGGGGATGAGCGAGCCGAACTCGGTGGGGACCGGCTGGACCCGGTCGACCCCCAGGCGCTTGAAGACCGCCTTCGCGAGTTCGGGCGCCTCTCCGGTCAGTTCACCGTTCCTGTCGATGTAGCCGAACGGGATCTCGCCCGCGATGCCCAGCCGCACGACGCCCTGCGCCCTCAGCCGGCCGAGGAGATCGCCGCCGTCCGTGCCGGCGGCCGTGGCCACCCGGCTGCAGCCCGCGGCACCCAGCGCGCCGACCGCGCCGAGCGCCGAGACGCCCGTGAGCAGCGCACGCCGGCTCGGGCCGCGTGTCCGCGCACCGTTCCCGTCGCTTCCGTCATTGCGTAGTGGTGGAGCCATGGCGGCGCGGCTACCCGGGACCACGCGATCCATTCCGGCCACCGTGCGCCCCGACCGTCGACGAGGCGCCCTTGACCCCGGCGAGACCATGGAACGCATGACCGAGCGCATGACCGACCGGCACATCGAAGTCTCCCTGGTCAAGCGGGGAGTCCACTGCACGGCCAGACTGCTCGACGAGCGGGCACCCCTCACCTGCGCGGCGGTGTGGGACGCCCTCCCCCTGGCCGGTGACGTATATCACGCCAAGTACGCGCGCAACGAGATCTACGCCCTGTTCCCGCCCTTCGCGGCGACCGAACCCCCGCTGGAGAACCCCACGGTCACCCCCGTCCCCGGCGACCTCTGCTACTTCGCCTTCGCGGGCACCGAGCTGGGCACCAAGGCGTACGGCTACGACACCGAGGTGCGCCCCGGCACCACGGTCGTCGACCTCGCGTTGTTCTACGAACGCAACAACCTGCTGATCAACGGTGACGTGGGCTGGGTGCCGGGCATCGTCTGGGGCCAGATCGTCGAAGGCCTCGACACCATGGCCGAGGCCTGCAACGACCTGTGGCGCTCCGGCGCGCTGGGGGAGAGCCTCAGCTTCCGGCGGGCGTAGCGAGGACGGGCGGCGCGGCGACCCCGGCCGCCCCCGCCCTGTACAGCGCGTGCGCCGTCCGCAGGACCAGGTCGTCACGGTGGCGGGCGGCGACGATCTGCAGGCCGACGGGCAGCCCCGCGGCGTCGCTACCGACCGGCACCGACGCCGCGGGCTGCTGCGTCATGTTGAAGGGGTACGTGAACGGGGTCCACCCCGTCCAGCGCCGGTGTCCGGAACCCTTCGGGACCTCGGCGCCCGCCTCGAACGCGGTGATCGGCACCGTCGGCGTCACCAGCACGTCGTACGACTCGTGGAAGCGGCCCGTGCGGCGGCCCAGGTCCATCCGGACGTCCACGGCGGCCAGATGGTCCAGGCCGCTGAGGCGTGTGCCCTGCCGGCAGATCTCCCGGAGGGCGGGGTCCAGCAGTTCCCGCCGGCGCGGCGCGAGGTGCTGGACCACCCGGGCCGCGCCGCCGAACCACAGGGCGTGGAACGCGTCCATGGGGTCCCTGACGTCGGGGTCCGCCTCCACGACGTACGCGCCCAGGTCCGCGAGCCGTTCCACAGCCCGCCGCACGGCCGCCGCGACGTCCGGCCGGACCGCGACCTGCCCGCCGAGGGACGGCGAGTAGGCGACCCTCAGTCCGCGCACCCCGTCGTCCAGCGCGTCCACGAAGGAACCGCCGACCGGCCCGAGCGCCGACCAGTCCCGCGCGTCGGGCCCGCTGATCACGTCCATCATCAGCGCCGCGTCGGCGGCGTCCCGGGTCATCGGCCCCACGTGCGAGAGCGTCCCGAAGGGGCTCGCCGGATACAGCGGCACCCTCCCGTACGTCGGCTTCAGCGCGAAGATCCCGCAGAAGGCGGCCGGGATGCGCACACTGCCGCCCCCGTCCGTGCCCAGTGCCAGCGGTCCCGCTCCCAGCGCGACGGCCGCCGCGCTGCCGCCGCTGGAGCCGCCCGCCGTGCGCGACACGTCGTAGGGGTTGCGCGTGATCCCCGACAGCGGTGAGTCGGTGACGCCCTTCCAGCCGAACTCGGGTGTCGTCGTCTTGCCGAGGAAGACGGCGCCGTGCTCGCGCAGCCGGGCGACGGACGGCGCGTCCTCGTCCCAGTCGCCCGCCGGGGAGACGGTCTTCGAGCCCCGCAGGGTCGGGCCGCCGCGCAGCAGCAGGATGTCCTTGACGGAGACCGGAACGCCGTCCAGCAGCCCCACGGGCTCGCCCCGCCGCCACCGGTCCGCGGACTCCGCGGCCTGCGCGAGCGCCGTGTCCGCGTCGAGGCGGACGAACGCGTTCACGGCCGGCTGCACCTCCTCGGCCCTGCGCAGCGCGGCCCGTGTCGCGTCCACCGGGCCGAACTCGCCCTTGCGATAGCCGTCGACGAGTTGGACCGCGGTCAGCTCGGTGAGTTCGGTCATCGGCCTGCCCCTCCAGGAAGTTCGGCGGTTCAGTGTCCGGGCACGTACCCGCGTTTCTTGTCCACCACGTTCGGCAGCGGTCTGCCCGCCTCCCAGCGCTCGTACATCTCCACGAACTGCGCGCCGAGTTCGTCCCGCCAGCCGACCGTGTCCCCGCTCATGTGCGGTGACACGATCAGGCCGGGAACGTCCCACAGCGGGCTGTCCGGACCGAGCGGCTCGTGCTGGAAGACATCGAGGGCCGCGCCGGCGATCCACCGTTTCGACAGGGCCTCGGCGAGCGCGTCCTCGACGACCAGCGGCCCGCGCCCGACGTTGACGAAGCGGGCCGACGGCTGCATCATCCCGAAGCGCCGCGCGTCGAACATGCCGTACGTGGCCTCGGTGAGCGGCGCCGCCGAGATGACCCAGTCGGCGCGTGCCATCAGCCGGTCGAGTTCCTCGGGTCCGTGGATCCCGGTCCTCGGGGTGCGTCCCACCAGCGCCGTCGTCACCTCAAGTGCCTTGAGCGACTTGACGATCGCCCGCCCGATCGGCCCGGAGCCGACCACGCACGCGCGGGTGCCCGCCACCCGCTGCGACTCCCGGTGCCGCCACTCCCGCCGTCCCTGCAGGTCCCAGGTCCGCGGCAGGTCCTTCGCCATCGCCAGCACCAGGGCGGCGACGTACTCGGCGATCGGCCGGTCGAAGATGCCCCGCGCGTTGGTCACCACTGTGTCGGACGAGGCGAGTTCGGGACACAGCAGATGGTCGACGCCCGCGCTCGCCGTGTGCACCCAGCGCGGCCGCCGGCCCTCGCCCGGCCAGGCACGCCGTACCGCCCGCGAGGTGAAGTCCCAGACCAGCAGCACGTCCGCGCGCGGCAGCCGCTCGGCGAGCGTCGACTCGTCGGCGTGCTCGATCCGCACCCGGCCGGTGAGCCTGCCGAGGCGGGGGAGCGGGTCGGCGTCCAGGACGAGCAGCGTGGCGCGGTCCGCGGACGCGGCGGCGGACAGCGGCGTGGACGCGGTCGCGGACACCGGGCGGGGCGTGCGGGGGAAACCGTTTCGCAATGCGAGTCCGCTTTCCTGAGAGGACGAACCTGCGGGGACGAGCGTGCGGGGCCGGGCGTGCGCGAGACGCGGCCGAGGGGGGCGAAGCCGGGGGAGCGGGCGGGGCCGTAGCCGTCTGAGATGCGCGGATTGACCACGCTCGCACCCGAACCTACCTTCGTCAACACGGTCGCGCGCACGGTCTGTTGTCCGTCGACGCCTCCGCGTGGGTCCCGTGTTCCGCCCCGCCCTGCCCCACCGCCGTTCCCGCTCCTCCTCGCTCGTCCTCGCTCTTCGTCGCTCCTCCTTGTTCCTCCCCTCGTCTCGTCGTCCGCGTTCGCCTTCGTGAGGCCGGTGCTGCCATGGACGTCTCCCTGGACATCTCGTTTCTGGGCGGTCCCCGCCCGCAGCGTGGGGTGGGCGTCGTCGCCCCCTTCGACTTCGCTCTCGACCGGGAACTGTGGCGCTGGGTCCCGGACGACGTCTCCCTGCACGTCACGCGCACCCCGTTCGTGCCGGTCGAGGTCAGCCTGGACCTGGCGCGCCTGGTCTCCGAGCACGAGACGCTCGGCGACGCGGTCCGGGCGCTGAACGCCGTCGCGCCCGAGGTCGTGGCGTACGCGTGCACCTCGGGCAGTTTCGTGGGCGGGGTCGCGGGCGAGCAGGCGATGTGCGAGGCCATGAGGCGGGCGGGCGAGGTGGCCTCGCTGACCACGTCCGGGGCGCTGCTGGAGGCCCTGGCCGAGCTGGGCGCACGCCGGATCGCGCTGGTCACGCCGTACACGGTCTCGGTCACCCAGTCCCTGGAGGAGTACCTCGCCGAGGCGGGCGCGGAGGTCACCGGGCGTGCCTTCATGGGCCTGACCAGGCATATTTGGAAGGTGCCCTACCGCGACGTGGTCGACATGGCCCACCGCGCCGTCCGGAACGGCCCGGCGGACGCGCTCTTCATCAGCTGCACCAATCTGCCGACGTACGACGTCATCGCCCGGCTGGAGACGGAACTGAACATCCCGGTCATCTCGGCCAACCAGGTGACGATGTGGGCCGCGCTGCGTCATCTGGGTACCCGGGCAGTGGGCCCGCGCCAGCGGCTGGTCCGGGGACACCTTCCCCGCCCCTCCGGTTCCGGGGGACAGTCCGCGCACCGGGCTCCCGTACTGCCGGAAGAACAGGAAGGCTGGACATGACCGCACTCGGATTCCTCTACCCGGGCCACTCGGCCGAGGACGACTACCCGCGTATGGAGCAACTCCTGGGCAGCGACATCCGGCTGCCGTTGATCCACACGGACATCGGTGAGGACGCGCACCGGGTGGACGCCCTGCGCGAGATGGGCTCCCTGGCGCGGCTCTCGCCCGGCGTCGAGGAGCTGCGGCTGTCCGGGGCCGAGGCGGTGGTCTGGGCGTGCACCAGCGGCAGTTTCGTGTACGGCTGGGAGGGCGCGCACGAACAGGTGCGCTCCCTGGCCCGTGCGGCGGGCCTGCCGGCCTCCTCGACGTCCTTCGGCTTCGCGCACGCCGTGCAGGAGATCGGGGCGCGACGGGTCGCTGTCGCCGCGACGTATCCGGACGACGTGGCCGAACTCTTCGCGGACTTTCTCCGGAAGGCCGGGGCCGAGGTGGTCTCGGTGCGGGCGTCCGGGATCGTGACGGGGGCCGAGGTCGGGACGTGGGGTGAGGCGGAGGTGTTCGCGCTGGCCCGGGACGGGGATCATTCCGACGCCGATGCGGTGCTTCTGCCGGACACGGCACTGCACACGGTCGCTCATCTGACGGCACTGGAGAAGGAGCTGGGGAAGCCGGTCCTCACCGCCAATCAGGTCAGCGTCTGGGAGGCACTGCGGCTGGCGGACCGCCGCGTCAACGCGCCCGCGCTCGGCACCCTCTTCACCAGGGAGCCCCTGGTCCAGTCCTGACCCCGTCCCTGGGGGCCGCGCCCTCAGACCCCCGTTCGGCCTGGACGGCCTCGTCCTCGATCGCCGGACGGGCTAGAAAATCCGCAGCCCAGGCCGGCATATCCAGCCCGTCCGGCGCTTGAGGACGAGCCCTTCGGGCGATCCGGGGGTCCAGGGGGCGCTTGCCCCTTGGTGGGGTCCGGGGCGCGGCCCCCGGGGACGGGTCGGGCAGGGGCGGCGGGGGCGAGGAAAGGCCGGTGGGCGGGAATAAGCGGGGACTGTCTCCTGTTCCACCACGAAGGACCGCATCACGTACGCAATCAGGAGGCACCCCGGTGGACGCGACGGACGACACGGACGAGATCCGAGGCACCGCACAGGGCACCGCCCCCGTACCCCTCTCCGTGCTGGACCTGGTCACCGTGGGCGCCGGCCGCACCGCCACCGATGCCCTCCGCACCAGCGTCGCCATCTCCCGCCTCGCGGAATCCCGCGGCTTCCACCGCTACTGGGTCGCCGAGCACCACTCCATGCCGGGCGTGGCCTCGTCCTCTCCGGCCGTGATCCTCGCCCACCTGGCCGCCCACACCACCCGCATCCGCCTCGGCTCCGGCGGCGTCATGCTCCCGAACCACGCCCCCCTGGTCATCGCGGAGCAGTTCGGAACCCTGGAGGCCATGGCCCCGGGCCGGGTGGACCTGGGCCTCGGCCGCGCCCCCGGCACGGACGGCGCCACCGCGGCGGCCCTGCGCCGCACCGACCACCCGGGTGAAGGCGCAGACGACTTCCCCCAGCAGCTCGCGGAGCTGACCCGTTTCCTGGACGACGACTTCCCCGACGGTCACCCCTACGGCCGTATCCACGCCGTGCCCGGCCCGGTGCAGGCCACCTCGCCCGGCGGCGTCCAGTCCCCGCACCGCCCCCCGATCTGGCTCCTCGGTTCCTCCGGCTTCAGCGCCCGCCTGGCCGGTGTCCTCGGCCTCCCGTTCGCCTTCGCGCACCACTTCTCGGCGCAGAACACCATCCCGGCCCTGGACCTGTACCGAGAGTCCTTCCGGCCGAGCGAGGTGCTGGACTCCCCGTACGCCCTGATCGGAGTCTCCGCCCTCGCCACGGACGACGAGAACGAGGCCCGCCGTCAGGTGATGGCCGCCGCGCTGAACATGGTGCGCCTGCGGACCGGACGCCCCGGCCTGGTCCCGACCCCGGAGGAGGCGGAGGCGTACACCTTCTCGCCGATGGAGCGGGAGTTCATCACCTCCTGGAACGCCAACGTCATCCACGGCACCGCCGACGAGGTCCGCGCCGGTCTCGATGACCTCCACAAGCGCACCGGCGCCGACGAGCTGATGATCACGGGCAACGCCCACAGCGGCGACGTACGCCTGCGCTCGTACGAACTGATCGCGGACGCCTACGGGCTGCCGAAGGCCCGGGCCGGCCAGGAGGCCCCGGCGGGCCTGGCCGAGCAGGGCGCTCAGGCCTGAGCGCAGGCCGCCGTCAGCAGCGCGGAGATACGGTCCGGCGCCACCGGGCGGGAGTACAGCCACCCCTGCCCGGTGTCGCAGCCGATGCCGCGCAGCCGGGACGCCTGGGAGGCGGTCTCCACGCACTCGGCGGTGACCGTCAGGCCCAGCCGGTGGGCGAGCTGGATGAGCGCCTCGACGATGACCTCGTCGGCGGGACTGGGCCGGGCGGAGCCGCCGTCGTGGGTGTCGTACTGGAAGCCGCGGACGAAGGAACCGTCCAGCTTCAGGACGGAGACCGGCAGCCGGCTGAGGTAGGCGAGGTTCGAGTAGCCGGTGCCGAAGTCGTCGATGGCGATACGCACGCCCATGTCGCTGAGGGACTGCAGGGCCTGCAGCGGCCGGCCCGCCGAGCCCATCACCGCCGACTCGGTCAGCTCCAGCTGGAGCAGCTGCGGGGCGAGGCCGGTCTCCGCGAGGATCTCCCCGACGTCCGCGACCAGGTCGGAGTCCCACACCTGCCGTACGGCGACATTGACGCTGACGAAGATCGGCGGCGCGTCCGGATGGTCCAGCTGCCAGCGGCGCGCCTGCCGGCAGGCGGTGGCCAGCACCCAGCGGCCGAGCTGCACGATCGAACCGTCCTCCTCGGCCAGCCCGATGAACCGATTCGGCGTCAGCAACCCGAACTGCGGGTGGTTCCAGCGCACGAGCGCCTCGACTCCGCGTACGCCGCCGTCCTCCATGCCCACCAACGGCTGGTACTCCAGGGCGAATTCATCCCGCTCGACGGCCGCCCGGAGGGTGGAGGCGAGTGCCTGGCGGGTCATGCGGTGGGCGTTGCGCTCCGGGTCGAAGAGTGTCCAGCGGCCTTTGCCGTCCGCCTTCGCCCAGTACAGCGTCGTGTCCGCGGCCTGCATCAGACCGGTCGCGGTCGTCCCGGCGGCGCGGCGTTCGACGACCCCGATCGACGCGGAGAGCGACAGTCGCCGGCCGGAGAGGTCGAACGGCGCCTGAAGTGACGTCAGGACGGACCCGGCGAGGTCCGCCAGTTGGTCGGTGCCCGTGGAGTCCTCGACGAGCAGCGCGAACTCGTCGCCGCCCAGCCGGGCCACCAGCGGAGTGGCCGCTCTGCCGGAGCCGGCCGCGTCGGCGCACCGCGTCAGTCGCTCGGCGACGGCGGCGAGCAGTCGGTCGCCCACCCGGTGGCCGAGCGTGTCGTTGACCGCCTTGAACCCGTCCAGGTCCAGATAGCAGAGCCCGATCCGGCCGGTGCCGCCCTCCTCGTACGCCTCCGCCTCCAGCGCGGACGTCAGACGTTCGAAGAACAGGGTGCGGTTGGGCAGCCGGGTCACCGGGTCGTGCATCTGCAAGTGCCGTAGCCGCGCCTGGAGTTCACGGCGGGGGCTGAGGTCCGTGACGGACAGCAGCACCGCCTCCTCGCCCGGCGGCAGCGGAGCGACCGTCACTTTGACCCACAGCGAGTGCCCGTCGGGGTGCTTCAGCCGCCGGGTGCAGCGCAGCCGGGCCTGCCGGCCGCGCAGCACCTCCCGGTAGGCGTGCCAGGTGCGGGCGTCGGAGGCGAGGTCCACCAGATCGGCGGCGATCCGCCCGGTGAGCGCGCCGGATCCGAAGCCGAGCAGTGCGCCCAGTGACTCGTTGGCGGTGACGACCTGACCCTCCCGGTCGACCACGGCCATCGGGAGCGGCGCCGCGGCGAAGGCGGCGCGAAACGTACGCGGGGACGTCCCGGGAGGCCCCGCCGGGTCGGTGAGCAGTTCCGCCGGGACGTACGAGCCGGATGGGGAGCCGGATGGGGCGGACGCGCCGGAAGACGATCCGGCGGACGTACGAGGAGATGTAGTGGTGTGACGTTCTGTGACGGCCGGCCGGTCGAGGTCTGCCGCGGGCGCCGGCCCTTCGGACGTTCCGCTCACCGCTCGCTCCCGCAAAGCACTCGTTCTTCGTATGGGTCTCTCGGAGTGGTCGGCCGGTGCTGGACGGCCGAACAAGCCGTGTCCGTGCAGGAAAGTGTGCCGATCATAGAGGTTGGTCTCGGGGCCTTGCAGCCACTCTCCAGTGTCCCGGAACAACCACCGGTTCTGACAGATCGTTTCTGCCTGCATCTGGACCGGATCCTTCGTCAGGCGATCATATGTGACGTTCCGTGAGTGTTCGGGGTGTCGGCCGGGGTGTCGGTGGCATGCGACCCCTCACTCTTCTGGTGCAGACAAACAGGGCGAAGTAGTACGAATCTACCCAAGCTGGGTGTGGTGTCCCGAAAGCCGCATCCGGAGGTCGACGTGCCGCGTCAGCTCCCCCTGAGGAGTCTCGCCCGTGAGCTCCTGCTGGGTCTCGCTCCCCAAGGGGCCTCCCGCTGGCGCAGTACCGCGGCCGCGTTCACCTCGCTGGCGGCGGTGGTCGCGACGTCCCTGGTGACGGGCCCCGCCCTCGCCGAACCCCTCTTCGCCCCCTGCGCCCTGAAGCGGACCGACGCCCACCACTCGGAGGGCCTGGACGCGTGGAACGCCGCCTACCCGCGCCCCATCCGTCCCCTCGACGCGGTGCTGGTCTTCCTGTCCTTCCCCGACTCCCGGCCGCGCACCACGCCCGCCGAACTGACGGCCGATTACTTCCCTTCCACCAGCCGCTTCTTCGAGCGGGCCTCCTACGGCAGGTTCACGCTGCGTCCGCATGCCCAGCACGACTGGATCCGGATGCCGCACTCCTCCACCTCGTACGCCATGCGGCGCGACTGGAACGCCACGCGCCGCGCCGCCTATCTGCGCGACGCGATCGGTGCGGCCGACCGGCAGGTCGACTTCTCGCGCTACGACATCGTCTACTTCGTCGCCGATCCGGACGCGCCGGGCGTCGACTCCGACGCGACCAAGGTCGTCAACCTCGACACCCCCCTGCGGGCCGACGGCAAGGACATCAGCCGCGTCGTCACGGTCTTCGAGAAGCACCCGCCGGACCGGCTCGTCCTCGCCCATGAGACGGGGCACGTCTTCGACCTGCCCGACCTCTACCACCGCCCCTCCGACGACAAGGGCGACTGGGACACGTACGTCGGCGACTGGGACCTCATGGGCAGCCAGTTCGGCCTCGCGCCGGACCTGTTCGGCTGGCACAAGTGGAAGCTGGGGTGGCTGGAGCCGCGGCAGGTGGCGTGCGTGGGCGCCCACGGGAGCACACGGCTGACGCTGGAGCCGCTGGGCGCGGGGCCGCCGGCGGCCGGGGTGGGCGCGGCGGGGGCTCCGGCGGCCGGGGTCGCTGCGGAAGCGGACACCTCCGGCGCTTCCGGCGGCGCACCCGGCGGCGCTTCCGGTCCCGGGCCGGTCGGCGCCGGCCTACCGGTCTTCGGCTCCGGGCGCGGCACCAAGCTGGCGGTCGTCCGTACGGGGCCCGAGAGCGCGCTCGCCTTCGAGGCGCGTGGCTCGGCGGGCAACGACGGTACGACCTGCACGCAGGGCATCCTCGTCTACCGCGTCCGCAGCGAGGCCGCGTCCGGTGACGGCCCGATCCAGGTCATCGACGCCCACCCGCACTCCGAGTCCTGCTGGGGCGAGTCGGTCTACCCGCCGCTCGCGGACGCGCCGGTAGGGCTCGGCGAGAGCTTCACGGTCCCCGGCGAGAAGGTGCGCGTCGAGGTGGAGGACTGGACGGCCGCGGGGGAGTGGACGGTGAAGATCACGACGGGCTGAACCCCTGCGGACATGGCGATGGCGAGGCGCGTTCGCATGTCTGCGAACAAGCCTCGCCATCGCTAGCGTGCGCCGCCAGGGACTCGAACCCCGGACCCGCTGATTAAGAGTCAGCTGCTCTAACCAACTGAGCTAGCGGCGCCTGCTGACGTCGTAGACCTTAGCATCCTGATCGGCGGGAGGAAAAATCGATATCCGCACCGCGGCGGAGGCCGCCGCGCGGGCCGCACGGACGGCCGCCCAGACCAGGATCTCGGCGCCGGGCAGCCAGGGATGCCGGGTGTCGGGGGCCACCAGCCAGCGGGAATCGGGGCGGGTCTCCGGATCCGGCCCGGTGCCGCCGCCGGCCGTGCCGCCGTCCCTCAGGGCGGGGACGGTCACCGCGTCGCCGATGCCGTGACAGAGCAGCGGAGGGATCGCGCCGACGCGTCCCAGGCCGCCCGGACCGGCCGGAGCGCCGATGCCGCCGTCGAAGTCGTCGCGGTCGTCGAAGCCGCCGAGAGCGCCGGCGTCCCGGATGCCCCATGAGTCCTCGGCGCCGCGGGATCCCCACTCCTCCCACTCCAGGAGCGACGGCAGTCGCTGAGCGGTGCCCGGCGCGCCGAAGAGCAGCATCCGCCCGCGGAACACGGCCACCGGGCCGGAGCCCGGCCCCTCCTCCCACAGCCGGTCCAGCATCCGCCGACCGAAGATCGCGGGCGTGTTGACGACATCGAAGGCGGTGCCGCAGGGCAGGACGACCGGCGCGGTCGGCCGGTCCTCCCAGAGGGCGAGGGTGCTGCGCGGATACGTTCCTGCCGAGGCGAGCCAGGCGGCCCCTTCCGCGGTGACGCCCGAGGCGTCGGACCGGTCGGACAGCGGGGCGCCGGTGCCGTGGGGGGAGGAGCCGGCGGTGTTCCGTGTGCTGCTCATGGACAAGGTCTACCGTCGGTGAGCGCTCCGTCTCCGAGGGTTGCGGGAAATCGGGACAGGGAGGGTGCGAATGGGGTATGTCACGCACCGCTGGCGTATGCCAGGAGATCCTGCGGGCGCCGTCCACCTGGCACGAGGAGGCCGCCGACGGCCGGGACTGCCGGGGATGCCGGAGATGCCAGGGGAGGTCCCGGCGGGAAACCGGGGGGCGTCCCCCGGTCGTCGCACCGTGCCGCTAGGCGTGGTCGCCCACGCCGTGCCCGTGTCCGTTCCCGTCCGCCCCCCGGAGCAGGCCACGGCCGAACTCGACCATCTTCTTCGCGTAGTCCTCGGTCCACTCGGCGCGCTCGGCGATGTCGGCCGTCGTGAGCCGGTCGAAGCGGCGGGGGTCGGCGAGCTGTGCGGCGGCGATGGCCTGGAACTCCAGCGCCCTGTCGGCCGCCGCCCGGAAGGCGAGCGTCAGCTCCGTGGCCCGCGCCAGCAGAGCCCGCGGATCGTCTATCGACTCGAGATCGAAGAAGTGCTCCGGGTCACCGGCCGCCTCCGCGGGCTCGAAGAGCAGGGGCGCGGGGCGTAGCCGCGGTTCGTTCCGACGCGGCGTGGGCTCCGCCATGTCTTCTCCTCCTCGTACGGTTCAGGGGCCCGTTTCGTGGGTGGGCCACCGTCCATTGTCCCCCGCTCGCGCAAGGGGGCCCGTGGAACGGGTCGGATCGGGGTTCAGGGCCGCCATTCCACCCGGTGCTCCGCCAGGTGCGACAACACGGCGTGGCTCGCCTCCCAGCCGTCCGGGAACTTCACCGTGACGCCCAGTTGGACGGGCTCGGTGGAGGGGTGGTCGTCCAGCAGTTCGGTCACCCCGGCCCGGCAGACCACGATGCACGCGTGCCGGTGCCGGGAGGCGAGGACGCACAACCGTCCCGTCTCCAGGTGGAACGCCGTCGCGTCCGGCCGCCCGGAGAGCGGGTGGAGCACCACCGTCACGTCGAACTCGCGGCCCTGGAGCCGGTTCGCCGTGTCGACGGTGACGTCCGTGACCCCGAGCTCCGCCAGCGCCGCCCGCACCACCGCCGCCTGGTCCCGGTGCGCCGTGCCGACGGCGATCCGGTCGGCCGTCAGCGGCACCGGATCGGCGGACCGCTCCGAGGTCGCGGCGCCACCGCGCTCCAACAGCCGCCGTACGACCTGGGCCACCGCCCGTACCGCCTCGGGGTCGGTACGCGGCGTGTGCCGGGCCGGCAGCTCCAGGAGTCCCCAACCCGTCTCCGCCGCCTCGTCGATGACCCGGTCGGGGCCGGAACCGTCCGACGGCACACCGAAGTCCAGCCGCCGGTCACCGTGTCCCGTACCGCTGCGGAACGGCGTGTAGGGGTAGAACGCGTTCGAGACCAGCGGGGCGGCGGACGCCGGGAGCCGCCACGACACCGGCAGCCGGTGCTGCGGCAGTTCGGGGTTGTGCGCGAGCAGGGTCGTGACGGCGGACGCCGAAGGGTCGTACGACAGTCCCGCCCACTGCTCCGCGCCCACGATGGCGAACGGGTCCAGCTGGCCCGGATCACCCACGAACAGCGCCCGCTCGAAGAGGCCGGCCACGGCCAGCAGCGCGTCGGAGCGCATCTGGTAGGCCTCGTCGACGATCGCGTGCCGCCAGGGCTCGACGTTCTTGACGTGGGCCCACTTCGCGGCGGTCGAGATGACGACCGGGAGGCCCGCCAGATCGGTGGCCTTCGCCGACTTGCGGACGTTCCCCAGGTCGTCGAGCGCCTTGTCGTACGGATCGGCGTCACTGCTGTGCAGGCGCCCCACCGGCAGCTCGGGATCCTTCTCGGCGAGCCGCAGCACCAGGTCGTCGACCTGGGAGTTCGTCTGGGCGATGACCATCAGGGGGCGTCCGGCGGAGGCGAGTTCGAGTGCCGCGCGCACCACGAGGGTCGACTTCCCGGCGCCGGGCGGGGAGTCGACGACGACTCCGCGGTGCGTGCCGTGCAGGGTGTCGCGCAGGATCGCGTCGGTGGCGCGGGCGGCCGCGGCCCCGGGATCGAAGTCCGTGGTCACAGGATGTCCTCCTCCGTCACCGGATCCGGCTGCGGTACGGCGTCGGGGTCGCCCGGCGGGCCGCCGTGCGTCCACGGTGTCTCCTCCGGGTCGGGCAGCTTCGCGCCGCCGCGCTGCTCGTGCTCGAAGAGCGTGAAGCAGACGAGGTCCCCCTTCTCCGGCACGGATCCGGGCTCGGGCTCCTTGCCGCGGCCCATCTTGTCGACGATCCGCAGCACGAGCAGACCGCCCTCCTCCTCCGGTCCGTCCCGGCCGACGACGACCCTCGCGGGTTCGCCGTCTCCCGTGGGGCCACCGTCCCCGGCGGGGCCATCGTCTCCGCCGGGGCCACCGTCTCCGGCGTGTCGGGGGGCCTCCGCGTGTCCGCGGGCCTCCGCCCGGACCGTGGCGTCCGCGTGTCCGACGAACTCGGCCGCCTGCGGCTTGCCGTCCAGCGACCGGTAGACCTTCGTGCGCTCACCGAGATGCGGCCGGTCGTCCGTGCGGACGGTCACCAGGGGGCGGGGGCTCGGGCGTCTGCTCTCGCTGTACGTCATGACGACATCGATGACCTCGCCCGTGAAGGCCTCGCCGACCAGGCGCCGGCCGGCCATGACGAGCGGATCGTCGAGGGCCTCCTGCGCGTCCAGGCGGGCCTGTTCGCGCTCGCGCGTGGCCAGCTTGTTCGCTGCCGTGACCGCGTCGTCGCGGCGCGGCTGCGGTGGCTCGCCCGCGACCACCCGGTCGCGGTGACCGGTGAACGACCAGCGGTCGCGGGTCCACCGGTCGGCGGCGTGCGCCCCCTCGGGCAGCGTCCGCAGCAGGTCGAGGCCCTGCCACACCGCGTCCCAGGTGGGCCGGGCGACACGCTCCACCAGGGCGCGGATCTGCCGCTCGGCCGCGGTGAGTTCACCGAGCCGGTCGTCCGCCTCCAGGCCGTCCTCGGCGGCGGCGAGTGCCGTCCGCGCGCGGTCGTAGCGCTCGATGGCGGGGGCCAGCAGCTTGTTGTCGAAGGCGGGATCGGTGGCCGGTCCCGCGGGCGGGCGGACGAGCTGGCCGCCGGAGTCCCGCCGGAGCTCCGCCGCCAGGGCCGCCCGCGCGCCCGACTCGCCCGCCGGGGGATCGATCCAGGCGAGCAGCGCTCCCAGGTGCTGGTCCTCCAGGCTGCTCTGACCGGTGGCCCAGTGCCGGGACAGCACGTCGCCGAGGGCGAGCAGCAGGGCGGAGCCGGGCACCCGGGCCCGCTCCCCGAAGTGCGTCAGCCACCGCCCGAGCAGCGGCACCCGGGGCGGCGCCGGGTGAGGGGCCTCCGGCTCCTGCTCCGCGGTGCGCCGGAACCGCATGGAGCGCCCGAGGAGTCGTACGAACTCCACGCCGGCCCGGCTCGGCACGATCAACTGGGGCGCGTCCGCGCACAGCTCGACCTCGACCTTGACCCGCTTCCCGGTCTCCGGATCGGTCTCGCTGCGCTCGGCCGCCTCGACCACGTCCGCGTAGGAGTCGAGGTACGGCAGGACGACGTCGGCGAGCTCGGCGAGGAACGCGAACCGCAGGTCGCGGTCCCGGGGCTGCGGCACGACCAGCAGCCGCGGCGCGTCCCGGTCCGTACCGACCAGGGCGCCGAGGGGGGCGCCGGCCTCACCGGCGGTGATCAGGGGTACGAGGACGAGCGGCCGGCCGGAGAGATGCCGGTGCCGGACGGTGGCGACGGGCTGCGCCCGGCCGCTCTCGACGGCTTCCAGCCGGGCGAGGGTGGCGATCAGCGACAAGGGGCCACCTCCGGAAGCGCTGCCTGGCCGGTGGGGCGCGCCGACTCCCCTCCCCGCAGGGCTTCCGCGCGCAGCCGGGCCGCTCTGCGCAGCGCGGCGACCGCCGGATCACGCGGGTCCCCGGCGTCTCCACGGGCTGCCGCCAGTACGTCGTCCACGGTGGTCAGACCACCCAGCTCCGCGCGCAGTGACCGCCCCAGCGAGGTCACCGCGCCCTCGTCCCGGGAGCGGGCGCGGCAGTGGAAGGCGAGCTCGCAGGCGGCCAGGCACTCGGGGGCGTAGGCCGCGGGGACGGCCTCGACCGCCGCGGTCAGCCGGCCGGCCGGCAGGCTGGGGTCGAAACAGGTGCCCTCGGGCAGGGCGGCCGCGATGTCCTCGACGCGGGTGAGGCGGCCCAACTGACGGCGGGTGACCGCGCGTTGCTTGCGGACGTCGACGGCGGACGCGGTCGGGAGGTTGGAGAAGTCCTTGGGGCAGACCAGCAGGACGCGGTGGCGGACCTCGGGGACCGGGTCCAGACGCGCGGCGACCTCCTCCAGCGCGAGGACGTACACCGCCGACTGGCGGGCCGCGGCGCCCACCTTCGCCGGGTCGGCCGAGCCGTCCAGCATCGGGAAGGACTTGATCTCGACGACCGTCCAGGTCCCGTCGGGGTGCACGACGACGGCGTCCGGTTCGAGGAAGGCGGGGGAGCCCGCGACGTCGAGGGCGACCATGGGGTGGTCGAGCAGGGTCCAGCCGCCGGCGGCGGTGGCGTCGCGCAGCGCCAGCGCGGTACGGGCCGTGCGGCCCTCGGGGCCGGCGGCGGTCAGGTCGGGGACGGTCCCGGCCCGGGGCGGCTCGGCGCCGGGGTCCAGCTTCTCGTGCACGAGCCGCAGCAGCTCCGCGCCGCCGTCCGCCTTGACCCGCGCCTCGAACGCGTTGCCCCGCATGAAGGCGAACTGGGACTGGCCGAAGGAGGACGGTGAGCCCAGCCCTTCCGCCAGCTTCGCCTTGTCGACGCCCGCGCCGTCGAGCAGCGCGCGCCGCTCGCATCCGGGGTTCGCGGCGAGCGCCGCGAGAGCGCGCGCGTCCAGGGCCTTGGGCGGTACGGCGGGGCCGCGCAGCTCAGCGAGTCTTCCCCAGACTCCCGGCTTCGCTGGAGGAGGGGAGATCCCAGTCCGCAGCTCCGTCCCCCGCGTCCGTGGGTGGGGCACCGGGGTCGGCTCCCGGTCCGGTGCGGGACTCGCGCTGTCGGGGAATGCGTTCACCCGTGGAAGTCTGGCATCCGGCACTGACAATTGGGGAACCCGCGTCGTGGGAGGCGCCCGCGAACCACGGGATCCGGGTGGTCAGGAGTGTCCTCACGCGGTCCGCGAGCCGTGTCACCTGGGGGGTGAGCAGCAGGCCCGCTCCCATCACCGCGACACCGGCGACCGCGTCGAGGAAGTAGTGGTTGGCCGTGCCCATCACGACGATCGTGGTGAGCAGCGGGTAGGCGATGCCCGCGAGCCGGACGACGCGTGTGCGGCCGTAGCGCCACAGCATCACTCCGCACCACAGCGACCAGCCCACGTGCAGGCTCGGCATCGCCGCGTACTGGTTCGTCATGCCGCCGAGACCCCGGGGGGCGCTCGCCTCGCCGCCCCACCAGCCGTACGAGCTGTACTGGGCCATCGTGTCGACGAAGCCGTGGCCCGCCGAGAGCAGCCGGGGCGGGCAGGTCGGCATCAGGGTGAAGCCGATCAGACCGATCAGGGTGGACGTCATCAGCCAGGTGCGGGCCGCGCGGTACACGACGGCGCGGGAGCGGAAGAGCCAGATCAGGATGGCGGGCGTCACCAGGTAGTGCAGTGACGCGTACCAGAAGTCGGCGGGCACGCCGAGCCAGGCCTCGCGTGTGAACAGCCGGTTCAGCGGGTGCTCCGCGTTGAGGTGGAGGGCCTTCTCGATGCGCAGGATCTCCAGGCCGTGGCCGACGGCGCTGTCCGTGTCGCCCCGGGCGAGCAGCCGGCCCGCCGAGTACGACGCGTACACCAGGACTATCAGCGGCAGCTCGGTCCACCAGCGCAGCCGGAGGCGGGGCGCGGAAGGGCGCAGCTCGGTCCACCGGCGGAGCCGGGCGCGCGGTGCCGTCCCGGTCCGCCGTGCATCGGTCTGCGGCATCCGATCGCCCTCCCCCATCTGCTCGTAGTGCCCCGGCGACCCCGCCGGTGGCCGCACCGGCCGTGCGCGGGCTACCGCTCGCGGTGTGACGGTGCGCAGGTCTGTTCGTGACGATGCGTGGCCGCACCGGATTTTACGGCGTATGTGAACGGCCATGGGAAGCGCCCCCGGTCGTCAAGGACGCTGAGATCGCCCGGCGGGTTGCCCCGCGCGGGGGTGCGGGATGATGGAGTGACCCATTTATCCGGCGAATCGGGAAGGCTTCTCCTCATGGCACCGCGCATCCTGCTGGCCCGGCACGGACAGACGGAGTGGTCGCTGTCCGGAAAGCACACCGGCAGGACCGACATACCGCTGCTGGACGAGGGTCGGCGCGGAGCCAAGACGCTGGGCGAGCGACTGCACCGGGCTCCCTTCGACGGACTCCCGGGGGCGGAGGTGCTGACCAGCCCCCTGGCACGCGCGCGGGAGACGTGCGAGCTGGCCGGCTTCGGTGAACGCGCCACCTCCTGGGACACGCTGATGGAGTGGGACTACGGCGCGTACGAGGGGATGACCCCGGCCGAGATCCAGGCCGTACGCCCGGGCTGGTTCATCTGGCGCGACGGTGTGCCCGGGGGCGAGAGCCTGGAGCAGGTCACCGCGCGCGCGGACGAGGTCGTCGCCCGGGCCCGCGCCGCGGACCGCGACGTGCTGGTCTTCGCGCACGGCCACATCCTGCGCTCCATCGGTGCCCGCTGGCTGGGCCTTCCGCTCGACTTCGCCGCCCGGATCCGTCTCCACCCGACCTCGCTGTCGGTGCTCGGCTGGGCCTACGGGGAGCCCGCCATCGAGGCCTGGAACGACCTCGGACATCTGACCGTGTAGGCCGGGTCGGCCCTTTCGCGTCGGGTTGGCTCTTCGCGTCGGGTCGGCTCTTCGCGTCGGGTCGGCTCTTCGCGTCGGGTCGGCCCTTTCGCTTCGGGTCCGCCCCTTCGTACCGGGTCCGCACCCTTCGCGTCGGGGCCGCCTTCTGCCCGGCGGGGCCGGCTCAGGCGGTCCGCGGCAGACTCGCGTGGCGCTCCAGGAACGTCGAGACGCCCGACGCCCTGCGGTGCGGCAGCAGCACCCGCGCGGTGGCCGCCAGCATGGTCTGGATGCGGGACGACTGGACCTCGGCCAGCAGGTCGAGGACGCGCAGACCCGCGACGGCGGCCTCGTCGGGGCGGCCGCCGCGGGCGAGGTCGTCGGCCAGTTCCGCGGTGTAGAGGGCGATGTTGCGGGTGAAGTGCGGATCCTGCAGGTGGGCCGCGCGACGGGCGTGACGGGCCGCGCGCGGCCAGTCGCCCAGCGTGGACCAGCACTGCGCCTCCAGGCCTTCCAGTTCGGCCTCTCCGTAGAAGGTCATCCACTCGGGATCGGTCTCCGAGGGGCCGCGCTCGAAGAGGGCCTGGGCGCGCACGAGTGCCCGTTCGCACTCCGCGCGGTCGGCGAGCCCCGACCAGCCGCCCGCCTCACGCAGCGCGAGCAGCGAGAGCAGTCGCGAGGAGCCGAGCGGGCGGGCCGCTCGCTGCGCCGCCTGTGCCGCGCGCACCGCCTCACGCGGGCGGCCCGCGTCGCGCGCGAGGAAGGCCGTGTTGCAGAAGGCATGGGCCTCCAGGCCCGGGTCACCGGACATCCGTGCGGTCGCCAGCGCCTCGGCGTAGTGCGAGCGGGCGTCGTCGAAACGCCCGGAGTCGTGTGCCAACCAGCCGACCGAGATGGCCAGTTCACCCGCCCCCGCGTACAGCCGGTCGGCGGTCCGCCGGCGGGTGGTGCCCGCGTCGAGCAGTTCGTACGCGGTGCGCAGAGGGGCGGCGGCCCGCCGGTAGAGGCCGTCGGCCCCGTGCCGGTCGTCGAGCAGCCGGATCCTTCGTACGGCCTCTTCGAGGGCGCCCGCCTCGGACGTCCCCACCCGATGGACTCGGGGGACACGGTGGTCCGCGGCCTCGGCCGTTCCGTCGAACGTGCCCCCGAAGGGGCCCAGCGTGGCTGCCGCCATGGTGGCGGTGCCTCCGGTCATGAATGCGCGACGCTGCACGTCGCTCTCCTCGTGGTTCTGTTCATGGTGCTCGTGCGGGTCTTGCGGGTCGTGCGGTTCGTAAGGCTCATGCGGGTTCTGCGGGTCGTACGGGGCCTGCGTGGTCTCATACGTCTCGCACGCCCCTTCCGTCTCACCCGTGGTGCACGAAAGGCTTGTGGTGTGCGTGGGGGGCTCTTCGTCCGTGCCGCGCGCCCCTCGTCCGCGCACGGACGAGCGGGGCGAGAAGCCCAGGTCGGTCAGTGTGCGGCCGGGGAACATGTGCAGGAACACCCGCTCGTACGCGTAGTTGGGACAGCGGATCTCGCCGGCCTCCACCCGCCCGACATAGCGCGCGTCGCAGCTGACCCGCTCGCCGATCTCGCGCGCGGCCCGCCGGACCGCCGCGGCGAACTCGCCCGGCGAGCGCTGTCCGCGCAGCCGCCGGAAGGCGAGGTTCGGCCGCGGTGGCCGGGGGGACTGGGACGAGGTCATCGTTGACGACGCCATGGCCGGGCCCTCTCTTGCGAACCGTCGAACCATGCCGGAAGCAGGGCGAAATGCCTGTGTCATGCCGTGGGGTGTCCTGCTCCGGCGGAGCAAGAACGTACCTGCTGTGACGACGTCGCCACGCTGGGTTTGGCTACAAAACGGATATCTCATGCATGATCTGCCATGAACTGCCATCCTTTGCGGCGGTGTTCCGCCGTAGCCGTTGACGTTCTGACGCGTTGAACCCGGTGGACCGGGAGCGCACCCGAACTCCCGACCCGCTCGTGCAGGAGGAGGGGTTCCGTGTTGGAGGCCGGGTTGGAGAACACCGAGTTCCGTAGACCGCCGTCGACCGCCGCGTACGGGTCGTCCCCGGAGTACGGCGCCCCACCGCAGCCGGTCGCCGGCTGCGACGTGGTGACCGTTCCGGCGCGCCAGGGCCTGGAGGCGGTGGACATTCTCCGCCGCGGCGCCTGCGAATCCGTCGGGCCCGTTCTGCTCGACGGCGGCTGCGACACCCTCGGCTTCCTGGTGCCGCGCGGCACCGCCGACGGCTGGGACGTGCCGGGCAGCACCTGTACGCGGACCGTCGGCCGCGGCCTGCGACCGGTCCCCGAACCGCCGGTCGAGGGCTCGGACTGGCTGCTGCCGCCGGGGGAGGCGGACCGCGCGACCGACCCGGCCGTCCTGCGGGCGGCGCTGGGCGAGGCGGCACGGCTCATCGAGGCCGCGGACAACTGTCGCTGAGCACCCGAAGCGGCCGCTGGGCCGACCGTCCCGGAGCCCCTGATAATGGCGGGATGGGAAGGTCGAAGAACCCGCGGCGCGGCCAGGCGCCCACCGAGCCCCTCGTCGAGACGGTCGACGGCGGGCTCGCCGAGCTGATACCCGACCGGGACCGCCCGCGCGCCTGGACCCTGCTGATCGACGGCGCCCCGCAGTCCCACGTCGACCTCGACGACCCCGCCCACCTGAGCTTCGAGTACCAGCGACGCCTCGGCCACGTCATCGACCTGGTCGCCCCGCCCGGCAAGCCCGTGCACGCCGTGCATCTCGGCGGCGGCGCCTTCACGCTGGCCCGCTACACCGCCGCGACCCGCCCCCGCTCCACCCAGCAGGTCGTCGAACGCGACGGCCTCCTCGTCCAACTCGTCCGGCGTGAGCTCCCGCTGGACCCCAACGCCCGTGTCCGGGTGCGTTCCGTGGACGCCCGTGACGGACTCGCCAAGGTGCCGGACGGCTGGGCGGACCTGGTCATCGCCGATGTGTTCAGCGGCGCGCGGACCCCGGCCCACCTGACCTCCGTGGAATTCCTCGACGACGTCCGCAGGGTCGTCAAACCCGGTGGCCTGTACGCCGCCAACCTCGCCGACGGACCCCCGCTGGCCCATCTGCGCGGCCAGATCGCCACCGCCGCGGCGGTCTTCCCCGAACTGGCCCTGGTCGCCGACCCGACGGTGCTGCGCGGCAAGCGCTTCGGCAACGCCGTCCTCGTCGCCTGCGACCGGCCGCTGCCGCTGGCCGAACTGACCCGCCGAGCGGCCTCGGACCCGCACCCCGGACGGGTCGAACACGGCAGACAGCTGGCCGACTTCACCGGGGGAGCGGCACCGGTCCTGGACGCGGCGGCGGTGGCCTCACCGGCCCCGCCCCCCTCGGTGTTCCGCTGACGACACCGGCCCGCCGGGTGCCGTCCGGCGCCACGACGACACCGGCCCGGCACGGTCCGGCGCGACGCTCCGACGGCCTCGGACGGATCGGCACGATCCGGGGCGAACGTCGCCTGCCGCGGCACTAGTAGGTGCCGACCTCCACCCGCGGCGGCCCGTCGTGCCACGTGCAGAAGACCGACACCCGGTCCGCACCCGACGTGAACTCCACCCGGATCCACGACTCGGTCTTCCACACCTGCATCGACCAGCCCGAGCCCGGCGTCGCGGAGACGAGCGTCGCGGAGGTCGTGCCCAGGTCGAAGACCGCCCGCCCGCCGTCGGTGTCGTAACTCCTGACCCGACCCGTCCGTCCGGCCGGTGCGGAGGGGCTCGGACTCGGGCCGGAGGAGGGCGACTTCGAGGGCGAGGGGGTGGCGGCCGGCCGCCGGCTCCGCTCCGGCTCCGGGGTCGCCGCCTCGTGCGGCACCCCGGTCCGGCCGGTCGGGGACGGGAGCGGCTTCGCCTTCTGCGTGAGGGAGTCGCCCACCGTGACGGGCAGTGCCCGCGGCGGGTCGTAGGCGGTCCCCGTCATGACCGTGTGGACACCCCACCACGACAGCGTGACCGCCGCGCCCGTGGCGAGCGTCCAAGCCAGTACGTGTACGAGTCCTCTGCGCATCGCGGCCATACTGCCTCACGCGCCCCACGGGTGTCTCGTGCCCGTCGTGCGGCCGCAGTTGTCCACAGGCGCCGGACCGGCATCGCACGGATGGCGTACGGTGCCGCCCATGGCAAGTGTGCTCGTGGTCGAGGACGACCAGTTCGTACGCTCGGCCCTCATCCGGCATCTGACCGACGCCGCGCACACGGTGCGCAGTGTCGGCACCGCGCTCGAGGCGCTGCGCGAGGTCGCTCATTTCTCCTTCGACGTCGTCATCCTGGACCTCGGTCTGCCCGATCTGGACGGGGCCGAGGCCCTCAAGATGCTGCGCGGCATCACCGACGTCCCCGTGATCATCGCCACCGCCCGGGACGACGAGACGGAGATCGTCCGCCTGCTGAACGACGGCGCGGACGACTACCTGACCAAGCCGTTCTCGGTCGAGCACCTGTCCGCGCGGATGGCCGCCGTGCTGCGCCGCTCGCGGGCGGTGGGGGAGGCGCCCGCGTCGCCGGTCATCCGGGTCGGCGGTCTGGCCATCGATCCGTTGCGCCGCCGGGCCGAGCTGGACGGCGTCCGACTGGACCTCACCCGGCGCGAGTTCGACCTGCTCGCCTTCCTGGCCGGCCGGCCCGGTGTCGTCGTGGCCCGCAAGGAGCTGCTCGCCGAGGTGTGGCAGCAGTCGTACGGGGACGACCAGACCATCGACGTCCATCTGTCCTGGCTGCGGCGGAAGCTGGGCGAGACGGCGGCGAGGCCGCGCTATCTGCACACCCTGCGCGGTGTCGGCGTGAAGCTGGAGCCACCGCGGACGGAGTTCCCGCGAGCGGAGCCGCCGCTGTGAGGTGGGCACTGGTCAAGGTGTGCGTGGCGGTGACCACGATGGTCGTGGTGGCCTTCGCGGTGCCGCTCGGGCTCGTCATCAAGGAGATGGCCCGGGACCGTGCGTTCTCGAACGCCGAACGGGAGGCCGCGGCCGTCGCGCCCGCGCTCTCCATCACCACCGACCGGGACCAGCTGGAGCGGGTCGTCGCCTCCGCCGGCTCCGACGACGGCATGGCCGTGCACATACCGGCGAGCGACGGCGCCAAGGCGGTCGACATCGGCCGGCAGCGCGCCGCCGCCAAGGACATCGCGACCACCCGCGGACTGGGCCGGGCCTCCACCACCGAGGTCCCGGGCGGCTCCACCCTGCTCCAGCCCACCGCGCTGAGCTCCGGCGAGATCGCGGTCGTCGAGGTCTACGTCCCCGAGTCCGAGGTCAGCAACGGCGTGGGGACGGCCTGGGCGGTGCTCGCCGCGGTCGGCGTCGCGCTCATCGTCGGCTCGGTCGCGGTCGCCGACCGGCTGGGCGTGCGCATGGTCCAGCCGGCCCAGCGGCTGGTCGAGGGCGCGCACGAACTGGGCGAGGGCAAGCTGGGAGCACGGGTCCCCGAGGAAGGACCCACCGAACTGCGGCTGGCGGCCGTCGCGTTCAACTCGATGGCCGACCAGGTCGTCCAACTCCTGGCGAACGAGCGGGAGCTGGCGGCGGATCTCTCGCACCGCCTGCGCACCCCGCTGACCGTACTGCGGCTGAACACGGCCTCGCTCGGCGACGGACCGGCCGCCGAGCAGACCCGGGCGGCCGTGGCGCAACTGGAGCGGGAGGTCGACACGATCATCCGGACGGCGCGGGAGGCCAAGCCGCAGACGGTCGCGCTGGGCGTCGGAGCCGGGTGCGACGCGTCCGAGGTGGTCCGCGAGCGGATGGACTTCTGGTCGGCGCTCGCCGAGGACGAGGGCCGCAAGGTACGGGTCGCGGGCGTGGACCGTCCGGTCCGCATACCGGTCGCGCGCGCCGACCTGGTGGCCGCGCTCGACGCGCTCCTCGGCAACGTCTTCCGGCACACCCCCGAGGGCACGGCCTTCGCGGTCGACGTGCACAACGGCGACGACGCGGTGATCGTGCTGGTGTCGGACGCGGGACCGGGGATCGTGGACCGGGAGTCGGCGATGGCACGCGGGCGGGGCTCGGGCAGCGACGGCTCGACCGGCCTCGGGCTGGACATCGTACGGCGGCTCGCGGAGTCGACGGGCGGCGACGTACGGCTGGGTTCGTCGGTACTGGGAGGCACCGAGGTGCGGATATGGATCCAGCTGGACGGGCGGGCGCCGGTGCGGCGCGGGCACCGGGGATCCGTACGGCGGCGCAGACGCAGCGTCGGCGCGGGCTGAGCCGAGGCCGATCCCGATCCCGGCCGGTCCACGGCCCTCAACTGGTCTCGACCTTTAACCGTCCCCGATGCCTTCCTTAAGCGCACCCTAAGATCGCAGGCCTCCGTCCGGATGAAGCGGTTTGCCCGATTCCGGATCGCTAGCGTGCTGCCCGCACCCCCTGGGAATCCCCAGCGAACTCCCGTGAAACCGCGAAGGCAGGCACGCGATGAGCAGTACGCACCGGCGCAAGGTCAGTGGCAGGAACAAGGCGATAGGCGGCGTCGTGGCGGCTGCCGTGGTCGGCGGCGGCGCCTTCCTGTTCTCCGGCACCGCGCTCGCCGCCGGTGTCGGCGCCGCGTACACCAAGACCAGTGACTGGTCGACGGGTTACACCGCGCAGTACGTCATCACGAACGACACCGGCCAGGCGAAGAGCGACTGGACACTGGAGTTCGACCTGCCCTCCGGCGCCCGGCTCGGCTCACTGTGGAACGGCGAGGCGGGCGTGAGCGGAAGCCACGTCACCGTGAAGCCGCCGTCCTGGGACAAGGACGGCCTGGCGGCCGGCGAGTCGGTCACCGTCGGCTTCGTCGTGAACGGCACCGCGGACCCGAAGAGCTGTCTGATCGACGGCGCCAAGTGCTCGGTGGACGACGGCGCGACCCCGGAACCGAGCGGTCGCCCCACGCGGACGGCCACCCCCACGGCCACGCCGAAGCCCACCCCGACCGCCTCCCGCAGCAGCACCCCGACCACCCCGGCTTCCACCCCGGCCCCCCCGACGCCGTCCACCTCGGCGAGCACCGGCAGCGGCACCACCGCCGGCGCGGGCTTCGCGCCCTACGTCGACACCTCCCTCTACCCGGCCTTCGACCTGGTCGGCAGCGCGACGGCCACCGGGGTCAAGGACTACAACCTCGCCTTCATCACCGACGGCGGCGGCTGCACGCCCAAGTGGGGTGGGGTGAGCGACCTCGCCAGTGACGCGGTGGCCGCGCAGATCGGCGCACTGCGGGCGAAGGGCGGCGACGTCCGCGTCTCCTTCGGCGGCGCCTCCGGCTCGGAGCTGGCGACGACCTGCTCGTCGGCGGACGCGCTGGCGACGGCGTACGGGAAGGCCGTGGACGCGTACAAGCTGACGAAGGTGGACTTCGACGTCGAGGGCGGCGCGCTGCCGAACACCACGGCGAACACGAACCGGGCGAAGGCCATCGCGAAGCTCCAGCAGCAGCACCCGGGCCTGGACGTGTCCTACACGCTCCCCGTGATGCCCGAGGGCCTCACCCAGGACGGCGTGAACCTCCTGACCGACGCCAGGTCGAACGGCGTGAAGATCTCCGCCGTCAACATCATGGCGATGGACTACGGGCCCGCGTACAGCGGTGACATGGGCGCCTACGCCGAGCAGGCCGCCACCGCCACGCAGGCCCAGGTCAAGAGCGTCCTCGGGCTCTCCGACAGCGCGGCCTGGAAGACCGTGGCCGTCACCCCGATGATCGGCGTCAACGACGTGGCGTCCGAGATCTTCAAGGTCGACGACGCCGCCCAGCTGGTGGCGTTCGCCAAGTCCAAGGGGCTCGGCTGGCTCTCCATGTGGTCCGCGAGCCGCGACAAGCAGTGCCCGGGCGGCGCGAAGAACTCCGCGGACGCGACGTGCAGCTCGGTCGTCCAGGACGCGGGGGCGTTCTCGAAGGCCCTCGGCGCCTACAAGTAGGCCCGGCAGCCACCGAGTCCTCCCCCACGGGAAGAGCGTCCCGGCCGGGACCACCCCCCATCCGGCCGGGGCGCGGCCCCCGTTCCGGACGCCGCGCCCCGCCCCCCGACACCCCGCCCCGGTCTCCCGCGGGCGACGGGCCCGCCGCCCTTCCGGACGAAGGTCCCGCCGCCGTCCGGGGCCGAGCCCGTCGGCCCACCGGGCCGTGACCTACTCGGCCGCGTCCGTCACCGGAGGCAGTGTCCCCGTCCGGGCCGCCCGGCTGTACCAGTGGGCGCTCGACTTCGGCGTACGGGCCAGGGTCGCGTAGTCGACGTACACCGCGCCGAAGCGCTTGTCGTAGCCGTACGCCCACTCGAAGTTGTCCATCAGGGACCAGAGGTAGTACCCGCGGACGTCCGCGCCGTCGGCGATCGCGCGCCGGACCGCCGACAGGTGGCCGTGCAGGTAGGCGATGCGCTCGGGGTCGTGGACGCGGCCCTCCGGGTCCGGCTTGTCGTCGTACGCGGCGCCGTTCTCGGTGATGTACAGCGGCAGGCCGGGCGCCTCCCGCGTGTAGCGCGTGATCAGGTCGTGCAGGCCCGTCGGGTCGATCGTCCAGCCCATCTCCGTCCGCTCGCCCGGAGTCTGGTGGAACATCACGTCGTCGGCGCCCGGCCACGGCGTGTACGCGCTCGCCCCGTGACCGTCCGCCCGGGGACCGGACGCGGTCGCGTCCGTCGCCGACACCAGCGTCGGGGTGTAGTAGTTCAGCCCCAGCGCGTCGAGGGGCTGCTTGATCACCGCCAGGTCGCCGTCCAGGACGTACGACCAGTCCGTGATCGCGGACGTCTCCTCGAACAGGCCCTCCGGGTAGGCGCCGTGCAGCATCGGGCCGTGGAAGACACCGTTGGCCAGGTTGTCGATGCGGCGGACCGCCGCGAGATCCGCCGGGCTCTGCGAAAGCGGCCTGACGACGGAGGAGTTGAGACTCACCGCGACCGAGTTGCGGGCCGGCATCACGGACCTCAGCGCCTTCGCGCCCAGGCCGTGCGCCAGGTTCAGATGGTGGGCGGCCTTCAGCGACGCCGCCGCGTCCGTGCGGCCCGGCGCGTGCACCCCGGAGCCGTAGCCCAGGAACGCGCTGCACCACGGCTCGTTCAGGGTGATCCACTGCTCCACCCGGTCGCCCAGCGCCTCGCCCACGATCTGGGCGTAGTCGGCGAAGCGCAGAGCCGTGTCGCGCTCGGGCCAGCCGCCCGCGTCCTCCAACTCCTGGGGGAGGTCCCAGTGGTAGAGGGTGATGGCCGGCTTGATGTCGTGGGCCAGCAGTTCGTCGACCAGGTTGCGGTAGAAGTCCAGACCCCGCTGGACCGCCGGTCCGCGCCCCGTCGGCTGCACCCGGGACCAGGAGATCGAGAAGCGGTACGCGGACAGGCCCAGGTCCGCCATCAGGGCCACGTCGTCGCGGAAGCGGTGGTAGTGGTCGACAGCGATGTCACCGGTCTCGCCGCCGGCCGTCTTTCCGGGCGTGTGACTGAAGGTGTCCCAGATGGAGGGCGTGCGGCCGTCCTCCCGTACCGCCCCCTCGATCTGGTACGCGGAGGTCGCCGCGCCCCAGAGGAACGCGGGGGGAAAGGACACGGGCGATGAGGGTTCAGGCATGGAAGCGCTCCCATAGGAGGTCGTGGCGAACGACGGTAAGGAGGAGTAGGGGGAGAAGAAGGGGAGAGAGAAAGGGGCGATGGGGCCGGGGCGGCGGTGACCCGGCCCCCACGGGCGGCGGTGCGGCGGGTCAGCCCTTGATCGCGCCCTGCATGATGCCGCCCACGATCTGCTTGCCGAACAGCAGGAAGGCGATGAGCAGCGGCAGCGTGCCGAGCAGCGCGCCCGCCATGATCACGGCCTGGTCGGGGACGTAACCGGTGCCCAGCGAGTTGAGGGCGACCTGCACGGTGGGGTTCTGCTGGTTGAGGGCGATGATCGGCCACAGGAAGTCGTTCCAGGCCATCACGAAGGTCAGCAGGCCGAGGACCGCCATCGCCGGCCGCGCCGCCGGGAAGACGACGTGCCAGACGACCCGCAGACTGCTGGCGCCGTCGACCCGCGCCGCCTCGATCAGCTCGGTGGGCAGCGCCTGGACCAGGTACTGCCGCATGAAGAACGTGCCGAAGGCACTCACCAGGGTGGGCAGGATGACCGTCTGCAACTGGTTGGACCAGCCCAGGTCGCTCATCCACAGGTACAGCGGTACGACGGCCAGCTGCGGCGGGATCATCATCGTGCCGATGGTCAGCAGCAGCAGGGTGCTGGAGAACCTGAACCGCAGCTTGGCGAAGGCGAACCCGGCGAGCGTGGAGAAGACGACCGTACCGACGGTGATGGTCCCGGCGACGATCGTGGAGTTGAGCATCGCGGTGCCGAGCCCGGCCTGTTCCCACGCGGCCTGGAGGTTCTTGAACAGGTTGCCGCCGAACCACAGGGGCGGCGGTGTCTGCGCCAGCCGCTCGTTGTTGCGGGAGGCCGCGATGGCCGTCCAGACCAGCGGAGCGAGCGAGACCAGCGCGAAGACGGCCAGGACGACATAGGTGACCGGACCCGCGTGCAGCTGCTTGCCCGCGCCCAGCACCCGGCGGCGTCCGCGGCCCCGGTCGTCGCCGGGTCCCTGCGCCGCTGCCTGAGGGACAGTCAGTTCAGTGGTGGTCATTGGGATTTCCTCAGCCGTCGGGTGACCAGCAGGTTGATCGCGGCGACGATCAGCAGGATCAGGAACATCGTCCACGCGATCGCTGACGCCTTGCCGAGGTTGCCGATGCCCCAGCCCTGGTCGTACATGTACAGGCCGAGCGTCTGGTACTGGTGCGCGGAGCCGCCCTTGGAGCCGCTGACCCCGCCGAACAGGAGCGGCTCACCGAAGAGTTGCGTCGCGCCGATGGTGGAGACGACCACGGTGAACAGGATCGTCGGCCGCAGCATCGGGACCGTCACGTGGCGGAACTGCTGCCAGCGGCCCGCGCCGTCGAGCGCCGCCGACTCGTACAGGTCGGTGGGGATCGCCTGCATCGCCGCGAGGTAGATCAGCGCGTTGTAACCGGTCCACCGCCAGATCACGATCGAGGAGACGGCGAACTGCGAACCCCAGTCCGACTCACGCCAGTTGACCGGGTGGACCCCGACGAAGTGCAGCAGCCAGTTGATCATGCCGCCGTCCCACGAGTACAGCAGCGTGAAGACCAGCGTCGCCGCCGCCACCGAGGTGGCGTACGGGGTGAGCATCACGACCCGCCACACGGTCGAGCCGCGCAGCCGGTAGTTGAGCAGGTGGGCGATCCCGAGCGCCATGACCAGCTGCGGCACCGTGGAGATCACGCCGATGGTGAAGGTGTTCTCCAGGGCGTTCCAGAAGAACTCCGAGGACAGCAGGTTCTTGTAGTTGTCCAGGCCGGCCCAGGTCTGGTGGTCCAGGCCGGACAGCTGCACGTTGTGCAGCGAGTACCAGGCCGTGTACAGGAGCGGCACGAGCCCGAAGGCCCCGAAGATGACGAAGAAGGGGGCGATGAACGCGTAGGGAGACGCCTTCATGTCCCAGCGGTACAGCCGGCTGCGCCAGGAACCCGGGTCCGGCGGCGGCGTACCGCGACCCCGAGCGCCCCGGGCCGCGCCCGGCTGGGAGCCGGGCGCGGCGTCGGCGCTCGTCGCGGGATGCGCGAGAGCCTGCTTGGAGCTGGTCACTGGCCGAGCACGTCCTTGATCTCAGCCTTCGCCGCGTTCCAGCCCTGGTCGGGGGACTTGCCCTTCTGCTCGACCTGGAGGATGCCGACGTCGGTGATCGCGGTGCCGATCGGCTGGTCCTTGGTGCCGAAGTTCTGGACCGGGATGGTCTTCGCCGAGTCGGCGAAGATCTGCGTGATCGGCGCGTCCGAGAAGTACGACGTCGTCGCGGCCGCCGGCTTCAGGCTGTCGTAGGCCGCGGGCGTCGACGGGAAGCTGGCCTGCTTGGCGAAGACCTTCGCCTGCTGCTCCGGCGCGGTCAGCCACTTGGCCAGCGCGACGGCCTCCTTCTGGTGCTTGCCCGCCGTCGGGACACCGATGAACGAACCGCCCCAGTTGGCCGCGGTCGGCGCCGCCGCCACGTCCCACTTGCCCTTGCCGGCGTCACCGGACTTCTCCTGGATGTAGCCCATCATCCAGGCGGGGCAGGCCACCGTCGCGAACGAACCCTTGGCGAAGCCCTGGTCCCACGTCGGGTCGAACTGCTTCAGCTTCGCCGACATGTTGCTGGTCGCCACCGTCATCGCGGCGTTCCAGGACTTCTTCACGCCCGTGGACTTGTCCCAGATGACGTTGCCGTCCTTGTCGTAGTACCGCTCGCTCTCGCCCCCGAGCGCCGCGTTGTAGACCGACGAGGCGGAGTCCACGTACTTGGTGCCGCTCGGTGCCTTCTTCATGTACTGCTTGCCCAGGTCGACGTACTTCGCCCAGTCGCCCTTCCACTGCGCGGCGAGCTTGGTGCGGTCGGTCTCCAGACCGGCCTTCTGGAAGAGGTCCTTGCGGTAGCAGATCGCCATCGGGCCGATGTCCGTACCGAGCCCGATGGTCTTGCCGTCCTTGGTGGTGGCCTGGGCGGTCTTCCAGTCCAGCCACTGCGACTTGTCGACCTCCTTGCCGAGGTCGACGAACTTGTCGGCCTGGGTCTGGACGGCCTCGGTGATGTTGCCGACCTCTATCGCCTGGATGTCGTCGGTACCGGAGCCGGCCTGGAGACGGGTGAGCGTCTTGGGCCAGTACACGTCGGTACGGGTGGTGACGTTCTCCTTGATCGAGATGTCCGGGTGCAGCTTCATGTACTCGTCGTAGAGACCGGCCTGCTTGTAGCCGAAGACGCCGAAGGTACCGATGGTCAGCGTGGTCTTGCCCTTGCCGCCACCACCGCCGTCGCCCGAGGTCGACGAGCCGTCGTTCGAGTCGTTGGCGCAGCCGGCCAGCAGCCCTGTGGTCAGCGCGGCGACGGCCGCGAGGGCCCCCAGCCTGCGGGATCGGCGGGTACTCGTGCGCATTGCGTCCTCCTGTTGCCTGACGTGCCGACCCCCCGGCCAACTGCATTGTTGGGCCCGTTTTTCTCGCTGCGGCTCGGGCGGGGAACGTGCGGGATGTGTAGGTGTCAGGTACCGTGGGAGCGCTCCCACAGGTGATGTGTTGAAGAGTCGTCGGTTCACGCGGGGGTGTCAAGGGAGCGGACACGGAGAGCCGCGTTCAGTTATCGGCCTGTTAACTAACTCCGAGGGGCAGGGCGCAAGAGGGTGGGGGGACGGGTGGAGCGGGTCGTGCCGAGGTGACGTCCCGGCGTCGGCCGGCGGTGGCGGCGAGGCCGGCACCAGCAGCCCCGGCGAGGTTGCCACCACGGCCGGGCCCCTGTCCATGAACGGGACTGTTAGATTCCAGGCCAGCCGCTCAGGAACGCGGCGTCGACGGGAGGCGGACCATGGCAGGCCACGGAGCGCGGGGCCGGAGCGGCGGGCGGCCGACCCTCGAGGAGGTCGCCGCGCGCGCCGGTGTGGGCCGCGGCACGGTGTCCCGGGTGATCAACGGTTCCCCGCGGGTCAGCGACGCGACCCGTGCCGCGGTGGAGGCGGCGGTGGCGGAGCTCGGTTATGTCCCGAACACGGCGGCACGCGCCCTCGCCGCCAACCGCACGGACGCGATCGCGCTCGTCGTCCCCGAGCCGGAGACCCGGTTCTTCGCGGAACCGTACTTCTCGGACATGCTCCGGGGTGTCGGCGCGGAGCTCTCCGACACCGAGATGCAGCTGCTGCTGATCTTCGCGGGCAGCGACCGGGAGCGGCAGCGCCTGGCCCAGTACCTGGCGGCGCACCGGGTGGACGGTGTCCTGCTGGTCTCGGTGCACGCGGACGACCCGCTGCCCGACCTGCTCTCCCAGCTGGAGATCCCGGCGGTGATCAGCGGCCGGCGCTCGGCGGAGGAGACGCTGCCGTCCGTGGACTCGGACAACTACGGCGGGGGGCGCCTCGCCGTCGAGCACCTGGTCGCCCGGGGGCGCCGCAGGATCGTCCACCTCGCGGGCCGCCTCGACGTCTTCGGTGCCCAGCGTCGTGTCGACGGCTACCGCGAGGGTCTGCGTGCCGCGGGCCGTCCGGTGGACGACGGCCTCATCGTCGCCGGCGACTTCACCGAGGAGGGCGGGCGCCGGGCGATGACCGAACTGCTGGCCCGCTGCCCCGACCTGGACGCCGTCTTCGCGGGATCGGACGTGATGGCGGCCGGCGCCCGCCAGGTCCTGCGCGAGGCGGGCCGCCGTATACCGGACGACGTGGCCCTCGTCGGGTACGACGACTCCGCCATCGCCCGCCACATGGATCCGCCCCTGACGAGCGTGCGCCAGCCGATAGAGGAGATGGGACGGGCGATGATCGACCTGCTGCTCGGGGAGATCGCCGACCGCCGCCCGGCGGTGTCGCGGGACCTGGAGAAGCGTCAGGTCGTGCTGCCCACCGAGCTGGTGGCGCGGGCGTCGTCCTGACGCCGCCCGCCACCGCTCCGGTGTACGCGACCGCTCCGGTGTACGCGACCGCTCCGGCGTTCGCGACCGTCCTGCCGCACGCCATCGTCCCGCCACCACTGCGGCGGCCGCCCCGTCCCGTCACGCCGCTGCCCTGTCACCGCCTGTACTGCTGACGGCCGAGCCGCCCCGCCGCTGTTGCCGCTGTTGCCGCACGGGAAGAGCTCCGTAGGGCAGTCTGGCGGGTATGGTCCTGCATCCCTTGCTGGGAGTCGATGAAGTGCCCGCCGTGGAGCCCTATCTGGGCCGGGTGGGCGAGGTGTTCCGGACGTTCCGCGAGCAGGACTCGGGGTGCGTGTCGTACGGGGTGAGACTGCTCGACGGCGGCCGGTGGTTCCTCAAGGAGGCGGTCACGGAGCACGGCCGGCGTTCGCTGGAGCGCGGCTGGGCCTTCCACCGGTCGGTTCGGCACCGGGCGATCGTCCCGCAGGTGCACCGCATCGCCGTGCAGGGCGGCGGCTGGGCGGTGGTGATGCCCTGGCGGGAGGGCGAGGTGCTCTACCCCGCGGAGGTGGACGGGGTGCGCGACCGTACGGACCCGGCCAGTGCGATGGCACGCTTCCGCGCGCTGCCGGCCGACGCGGTCCTGCGCGCCTTCGACCGGGTCCTGGACGCCCACCTCGCGGTGGAGGCCGCCGGCCAGGTCGCCGTCGACTTCTACGACGGGGCGCTGCTGTACGACTTCGACCGTGACGTGGCCCATCTGGTCGACCTCGACGAGTACCGGCCGGGTCCGTTCGTGGTCGAGGACGAACGCCTGCCGGGCTCCCGGCGGTTCATGGCTCCCGAGGAGTGGGTGCGCGGGGCCGTGATCGACACCCGGACGACCGTGTTCACGCTGGGCCGTGCCGCCCGGCTCCTGCTGGACGCGGGCGACGAGGAGCGAGCCTGGCGGGGCACTCCGGCCCAGCAGACGGTCATCGTCCGTGCGACCCGGACCGATCCCGGGGAGCGCTTCGAGAACGTCCACCGTTTCGCCGAGGCGTGGCGGGCGGCCAACACCACGCCGGTCAACTGAGGCCGGCTGTCTGAGGCGCGCCGTCCGAGGTCGGCCGTCCGAGGTCGGTTGTCCGAGGTCGGGCGCCGGGATCCAGGAGCCCGGACCCGGCAGCGCGGATTCGGGGGTCCGATGCCGGGCGGACGGACCCCCGGCATCGGTCCTCAGGCCCGTACCGCTCGCTGCCAGCGGACTTCGCCCTCGTGGACGATGCCGGTGGGGGTCAGCCCGGCCGCCGCGGCGACGGCCGCGGACGCCCGGTGGTCGGGGTGGACATGGGCGACGACCGTACGGACGCCCGGCTCCTCGCCGAGCCGGGCGACCAGCGCCCGCGCCGCCTCCCCGGCGAACCCGCGCCCCTGCCGACGGGTGCCGACCACCCAGGCGACCTCCGCGGTCCCCGCGGTGACCGTCGCCTGGACGGTCCCCACCAGGGGGCCTGCGTCACCTCCGTCGCTCCCGTCGCCTCCGTCGCTCCCGTCCTCCGCGGCCTCGCGCAGCCGCAGCACCCAGTTGCACCAGAGGACGGCGGGATCGGCGGAGCCCGCGACCAGACGCTCGTAACGTGAACGCAGGGACTCGGGGGTGTGGGGCGCGCCACCGGTGAACGTGTGCAGCTCCGGGTCGGCCAGTACCGCGGCCATCTCCTCGGCGTGTTCTACGCGCAGGGGGAGCAGGTCGAGGCGGGCGGTGCGGAGGGTGTCGGTGTGGAGGGGCACGCGGTGAGCCTAGGGGCAGACCCTCCCGCGTACGACCGGGCACCGGACACCGGACTCGATCGGGATCCGCACATGAGCGAGGCCCGGTCCGCTTGTGCGGACCGGGCCTCGGTCTGTCAGGGTGAGTGACGGGACTTGAACCCGCGGCATCCTGGACCACAACCAGGTGCTCTACCAGCTGAGCTACACCCACCATGTCCGGTCTTGGTTTCCCTGACCGGCCGAGAAAAAGTGTACAGGGTCCGGAGGGGTGCTCGCGCCCGGCTTTTGTCCGGGGTCCCCCGGGACCCCGGACACGCGTCATTCCACGGGCAGTACGTGCTTCGCCGCGATGGTGCGGGCGGTCTCCGAGTCGGGGCCGGGCTGCGGGACGAAGATCGCCTCGCGGTAGTAGCGGAGTTCGGCGATGGATTCGCGGATGTCGGCGAGGGCGCGGTGGTTGCCGTTCTTGTCCGGGCTGTTGAAGTACGCCCGCGGGTACCAGCGGCGGGCCAGCTCCTTGACGGAGGAGACGTCCACGATGCGGTAGTGGAGATAGCCCTCCAGCGTGGCCATGTCGCGGAGCAGGAAACCCCGGTCCGTGCCGACCGAGTTCCCGCACAGCGGGGCCTTGCCCGGCTCCTTGACGTGCTCACGCACGTAGGAGAGGACCTGTGCCTCGGCGTCGGCCAGGGTGGTGCCATCGGCGAGTTCGGAGAGGAGGCCGGAGGCCGTGTGCATCTGGCGCACCACGTCCGGCATCGTCTCCAGGGCCGCGTCCGGCGGGCGGATCACGATGTCCACCCCTTCGCCGAGCACGTTCAGCTCCGAGTCGGTGACCAGTGCGGCCACCTCGATGAGTGCGTCCTCCGACAGCGAGAGCCCGGTCATCTCGCAGTCGATCCACACCATGCGATCGTTCATGGCCCCAACCCTACGGCGCGCCCCGGCGCACGGGCAGGTCCGGGACGGCGATGGCCCGGGGCCCTCGCGCCCGCGCGCCCGCGCGCACGGCGACGGCCCGGGACCCGAGGGCCCCGGGCCGTTCACGGCACGGGCGGTGTGACGTCGTCACGGCGCCGGGGCGCCACGGCGCCCGAGCGCTAGGGCGCGCTGCGCTGCCCCGGCAGGCTCGGCCGACCCGCGGCGTACAGCTCCGCGCCCGGTTTGCCCGGATCCGTCGCGGTCGACAGCGAGGCCGGGCTCAGGGCGCCGGCGGCCGCCGTACGACGGGTCTGTGGCGGGACCGGACTCTCCTGGCTCAGGACCGCGGACTGCCCGGCCGAGCCCACGGAACCGTCCGGGTCCGACGGCCGCTCGGACTGCGGCCGACGTGCCCGGTACGCCGCCCGGTAGGCGGCCGGGGACGACCCGAGCTGGCGCCGGAAGTGTCCGCGCAGCGCGACCGGCGAGCGGAAGCCGCAGCGTCCGGCGACCTCGTCGACCGAGTAGTCGGACGTCTCCAGCAGCCGCTGTGCCTGCAGCACCCGCTGGGTGATCAGCCACTGCAGCGGCGCGCTCCCCGTCAGCGAGCGGAAGCGGCGGTCGAACGTGCGGCGGCTCATGTACGCGCGTGCCGCCAGCGTCTCGACGTCGAACTGCTCGTGCAGGTGCTCCAGCGCCCAGGCGACGACCTCCGCGAGGGGGTCGGCGCCGATCTCCTCCGGTAAAGACCGGTCGAGATAGCGCTCCTGTCCGCCGCTCCGGCGCGGCGGGACCACCAGACGACGGGCCAGCGCGCCGGCCGCCTCGTTGCCGTGGTCCGTCCGCACGATGTGCAGACAGAGATCGATTCCGGCCGCGGTGCCCGCCGATGTCAGTACGTCACCGTCGTCGACGAACAGCTCGCGCGGATCGACGTGCACGGACGGATAGCGCTTGGCCAGCGTCGGCGCGTACATCCAATGCGTCGTCGCCGGGCGGCCGTCCAGCAGTCCGGCGGCGGCCAGCACGAAAGCACCGGTGCACAGTCCGACTATGCGGGCCCCCTCCTCGTGCGCCCGGCGCAGCGCGTCGAGCGCTTCCTCCGGTGGCGGCGAGGTGATCGAGCGCCAGGCGGGCACCACGACGGTGCCCGCTCGCGAGATCGCCTCCAGGCCATGCGGCGCGGTGAGTTCCAGGCCCCCTGTGGTCCGCAGCGGGCCGTCCTCGCCGGCGCAGACCAGAAGTCGGTAGCGCGGCACGCCGGCGTCCTGGCGGTCAATCCCGAACACCGACAGCGGAATGGAACTCTCGAAGATGGGGCCGCCGCTGAACAGCAGCACCGCGACGATCTCCTTGCGGCGTCGCCCGGAGAGTTTCCGGGCCGCGGCTTCCGGCGCGGCAGTGGAGTCGTGGCTCATACTGCTAAGCCCCCCTCGGTGGTCGCGGCTCCTCGGTTGTGTCGCTCCTGCACGTTTCCCCTCGGTCCTGCACGAGTCCCCCGCCGTAAGACAGTCAAGATCGAATCTACTGTGTCCCGTCACGCCTGGGTGACCACTTCGACACTCGGCAGAATGTCGACATGGCAACTTGGCGTGAAGCATTCGATCACGAAGCGTTGCACTCGTGGGCCGTGCAGGGAAGTGCGCCTCGTGTCAGTGGCCAATCCACATAGGGTGCACGGGCCCTCCAGGGGCCTTTAGCCGCAGGTCGAACGCGGGTTGGGGGGTCGTTCCGACAAGGGATGCCCCGGAGGCCGAAGTTGGCTGAAAAGAAGCGGGGGCGTGCGCGCAAACCGGTCAGTCAACCGGCTTCTTTCCCGTACCGCGGCGTCCGCCCCTGTGCGCCCCTGCGCCACTCCTGCCCGGCAAGCCGTTCATGATGTGCGTGTCGGCCACATCCTGCGCGCCGGGAGCCGGCGCCGGAGCGCCCCCGGGGCCGATGCCGGGCCCGGGAACTCCCGCGACGCGATCTCCGCCGTCACGATCCCGCGCGCCGAGGGCGCGATCCCGGGCGACAGGGGTGCGAGCGGCAGGATCCCATCCGTTGCGGTCCCGGTTCCGGCCGCCCCCGTCCCGGTCCCGACCGCCCCGGTCCCGATGTGTCCGCTCCCGGGGCCCGCGCTCCCGCGGACCGCACCTGCCGTGCCGCGGCGCGCGGTGCGGGGCCCGCTGGCCGGCCCGCATGCGCGCCGCGCCCCGTTCGGACTGGCGCAGCAGCACCAGGCACGCCGCGGTCACGGCGGCCAGGCCCAGCGCCGTACCGGCCGCCCCGGCGAGCGAGGTGCCGAACCAGACGAGGACGACCGGGACGAGGACGCAGCTGAAGGCCGCCCAGCGCGCCACCTCGCTCGCCGTGTCCGGCGCGGGGGGCGGTCCGGAGCGTGCTCCGGAGGAGGGGCGGGACGCGGTCTCTGGTCCGGGCACGGTCTGCTCCCTGGTTCCTGGTACTCCATTGCTCTCCATGGCGGTGGCTCACCTGTTCAACGCGTGTTCGACCGGCCGGTCACTGCCCGGCCACCGGTCTCCGATCCCGTGCCGGGGGTGCATCCCTGGGTGAACCCTGCGCAAACCGCCTGTACGGGGCAGCAACCATTGCGTTACGGGCGCCTCTCATGCATGCTCCGGGGAACGCCGCACAGCGCGCGCGGTATCTGGGCAGAGGAGGCGTGCCGCCGTACCCTTGGGGGTATGGGGTTGGGAAGATGATTCCCGGACACAGCTCTGCCGATCGTTGTCGTCCCCACCACGAGGATCCAAACGCCGAGATACCCATGGCCGGTCACGAATTCTTCGATCCCGCGGACCGCAAGCGCCCGCTCGCCGATCCCACGGCGGCCGAGCCCCTGGCGGCGGAGGAACCCCGCCAGTCCTGCGATCCCGCCTTCAAGCACGGCGTCGTCGTCGGTTTCGACGGTTCGACGTCCAGCGAACGCGCCCTCGCCTACGCGATCGGGATGGCCCATCGCTCCGGCTCGGGCCTGATCATCGTGCATGTCGCGAACCGGCTGCCCACCACGGTGTGGGCGGGCTGTGAACCACCGGTCTTCGTCGACGTGCCCGACCATCGCACCGAGGTGCTCGGACTCGAGCTCGCCTGCGCCGAATACCTGGCCGAGGTGCCCTGGATCCTCGTCGAGCGCGGCGGAGACATCTGCCACGAACTCGAGGAGGTGGGGCGCGAGTACGAGGCGGACGCGATCGTCGTCGGCTCCACGCACGGCATCGTCGGGCGCATCTTCGGCTCGGTGGCGGGGCGGTTGGCGAAGCGCGCGCAGCGTCCGGTGATCGTCATCCCCTGACCGGTCGTCAACTCGCCTCTGTTCCAGGCGGGGTGATCCGGTCGATTTTCTGCCGGACCGTCAACTCCCTTTGACACGCGTCCGAAAACGCGTGAATCCGCTCGCGCGACGAGGTGGATTGTGCCCTTGTGAAGGGTACATACCGGTCACCGGCCCCATCCCTCGGCCGGCACCGCGCAGCACGACTGCACCCGCACGAAGGGAGCCCGCCGTGGACAATGACGTCCCCTCGGGAAGCACTACCTCGACTCTCGGCCAACTCGCCCTCGGACTGACCCTGTTGCTCTTCGGCCTCGGGAACACCCGGGTGATCGACGGCGTGACGGCGGCCGACTCCGTCTCCCTCGCCACGTACGTCGGCGGGATCGCGCTCTTCGTCGCGGGCCTGTTCGCCTTCCGCGACCGTGACGCCTTCACCGGTACGGCGTTCACGGCACTCGGCGCGTTCTGGTTCACCTGGGGCGTCACCTCCGACGGGCGGATGTCCGCCAACGCCACCGGCCTCTTCCTGCTCCTGTTCGCGCTCGTCGCGCTGAGCCTGACCGCGGGCGCGAGCGGCGCCCCGCTGCTCGCCCGGGGGACGTACGCGCTGCTGTTCGTGGCCCTGCTCCTGCTGGCCGTCGGCCGGTTCGGCGACAACGCCGCCCTCGCCAAGGCCGGCGGCTGGTTCGCCGCGGCAGGCGGGCTGCTCGCCTGGTACGCGGCCACGGCGGCGCTGGCCCACTGGCCCACCGCTCTTCCCGGACGCGCCGCCGGCCGGGGGGTGACGGCCACCGGCTGAGCCCGGCGCGGGCCGGGGTACAGGCGGCTCCGGCCTGGAAGGAACGGCCCCCTGTGCGAAGGTGGCACGCACAGGGGGCCGTTCATGTCCGGGCAGCCGCGAACGGGCGGTCCTACTCGACCGTCACCGACTTCGCGAGGTTGCGCGGCTTGTCGATGTCCCGGCCGAGCGCCAGCGCCGTGTGGTAGGCGAGGAGCTGAAGCGGGATGCCCAGCAGGATCGGGTCCAGCTCGTCCTCGTTCTTCGGGACGACGATCGTCTGGTCGGCCTTCTCCTGCTCCTGGTGTGCGACCGCGAGGATCTTGCCGCTGCGCGCCTTGATCTCCTCCAGGGCGGCGCGGTTCTTCTCCAGCAGGTCGTCGTCGGGCACGATCGCGACCGTCGGCAGCGCGGGCTCGATGAGCGCCAGCGGGCCGTGCTTGAGCTCGGAGGCCGGGTAGGCCTCGGCGTGGATGTACGAGACCTCCTTGAGCTTCAGCGAGGCCTCGCGGGCCACCGGGTAGCCGCGGACCCGGCCGATGAAGAGCATCGAGCGGGCCTCGGCGTACTGCTCGGCCAGCTTCTTGATCTCGTCCTCCTGCTCCAGGATCTCGGAGATCTGCCCGGGCAGCCTGCGCAGCCCCTCGATGATCCGCTTGCCGTCACGGACCGACAGGTCACGGGTACGGCCGAGGTGCAGCGCGAGCAGCGCGAAGGCGACGGTGGTGTTGGTGAAGCACTTCGTCGAGACGACGCAGACCTCGGGACCCGCGTGCACGTACATGCCGCCGTCCGCCTCGCGCGCGATCGCCGAGCCGACGACGTTGACCACGCCGAGGACCCGCGCGCCCTTGCGCTTCAGCTCCTGGACGGCGGCCAGGACGTCGTACGTCTCACCGGACTGGGAGACCGCGACGTACAGCGTGTCGGGGTCGACCACGGCGTTGCGGTAGCGGAACTCGGAGGCCGGCTCGGCGTCCGCGGGGATGCGGGCCAGCTCCTCGATCATCTGGGCGCCGATCATGCCCGCGTGGTACGAGGTGCCGCAGCCGAGGATCTTCACACGGCGGATCTGACGCGCCTCGCGGGCGTCCAGGTTCAGACCGCCGAGGTGCACGGTGGAGAAGCGGTCGTCGATGCGGCCGCGCAGCACGCGGTCCACGGCGTCGGGCTGCTCGTGGATCTCCTTGTGCATGTACGTGTCGTGGCCGCCCATGTCGTACGACGCGGCCTCCCACTCCACGGTGGTCGGCTCGGCCGTCGTCCGGGTGCCCTCGGTGGTGTACGTGCGGAAGTCGTCGGCCTTGAGGGTCGCCATCTCGCCGTCGTCCAGCGTCACTATCTGCCGGGTGTGGGTGACCAGGGCGGCGATGTCCGAGGCGACGAACATCTCCTTCTCGCCGATGCCGAGGACGACCGGGGAGCCGTTGCGGGCCACCACGATGCGGTCGGGGAAGTCGGCGTGCATCACGGCGATGCCGTAGGTGCCCTCGATCACACGCAGCGCCTGGCGGACCTTCTCCTCCAGGGTCTCGGCCTGGGAGCGGGCGATGAGGTGGGTGAGGACCTCGGTGTCGGTCTCGGAGAGGAACTCGACCCCGTCGGCCTCGAGCTTCTTCCGCAGGTCGGCGGCGTTGTCGATGATGCCGTTGTGGACGATCGCGACCTTGTTGTCGGCCGACATGTGCGGGTGCGCGTTGACGTCGGAGGGGGCGCCGTGGGTGGCCCAGCGGGTGTGGGCGATGCCGGTGGTGCCCTTGAAGCGTGCGGGGACCTTGGCCTCCAGGTCGCGGACCCGGCCCTTGGCCTTGACCATCTTCAGGCCGGCCGACTTCGGCGTGGTGACGACGATGCCCGCCGAGTCGTAGCCGCGGTACTCCAGCCGCTGCAGACCTTCGAGCAGCAGCGGAGCCACGTCACGCCTGCCGATGTATCCGACGATTCCGCACATATATACGTATTCCTCAACCGTAGACAATGCGGCGCAGCTGCCTGAGCGTGAGCTCCGGCGGTGCGACCGCCCGGTACTTCAGGTCCGCCTCGATCCGTTCGAAGATCGCCGTGTTGACCCAGCCCTGGGCCTGGAGTTCGCGGTGGCGGCGGCGGACGTACTCCTCGGTCGGCTCGTCGAAGTAGGCGAGCACGTCCTGGATCACCCGCAGCGCCTCGCCCCGGTTCAGGGGCGTGGAGCGCGTCAGATGATCCGCAAGTTCGTCGTGCACCCGATGATCCTGGAGTACCAGGAGTCGATTCGCAAGAATCCTGCCCGATATCGGGCAAGCGGCTGTTGAATCTCTTATGGGCCGCTGTTTGCGATCTGTCCATACTCCGTCTTGCGCCGCGTCGATTGCCGGGAGCAACTTCTGAGCCCATGGACACTCCACGCATGGGCGTACCGGAGAAGCTCGCCGAGCACATGAGCATGGCCGAGCAGCACGAGTATCTCCGCGCCAAGTTCTCGCGGCGCAACATGATCAGAGGCGGAGCCGTGACCCTCGGCGCCGTCGCGGGCGGTGCCTTCGTGCCGGGCGCCGTGGCGCAGGCCGCGGCCCCGACCCGGGCCACCGCGGCCCCGGCCGCCGAGAAGGTCGACGGTGCCCTCGTCGCCCCCTTCGGCCGCCACCTCGCCTTCGGCAACGACCCGCGCACGGAGATCACGGTCTCCTGGCAGGTCCCGACCGCGGTGAAGAAGCCGTTCATCCGTATCGGCGCCCACCCCTGGGACCTCTCCCGCAAGATCGAGGCCGAGGTGCGCACGCTCCACACCCCGGCCGGCGTCGGCGCGAGCGGCGACCACACGCAGTACTACCTGCACGCCAAGCTCACCCACCTGCGCCCCGGCAAGACGTACTACTACGGCGTCGGCCACGCGGGCTTCGACCCGGCCGCGCCCCACCTGCTGGGCACCCTCGGCACCTTCACCACCGCGCCCGCGCACGCCGAGCCGTTCACCTTCACGGCCTTCGGCGACGAGGGTGTCGGTTACCACGGCCTCGCCAACGACGCCCTGCTGCTCGGCCAGAACCCGGCCTTCCACCTGCACGCCGGCGACATCGCGTACGCGGACCCGGCCGGCGCGGGCAAGACGGACGACGCCGGTTTCGACTCGCGCATCTGGGACCAGTTCCTCGCCCAGACCGAGACGGTCGCCAAGCAGGTCCCGTGGATGCCGGCGTACGGCAACCACGACATGGAGGCCTGGTACTCGCCCAACGGCTACGGCGGCGAAGAGGCCCGCTGGAACCTCCCGGACAACGGCCCGGACGCGAAGAACCTCCCGGGCGTGTACTCCTTCGTCTACGGCAACACGGCGATCATCTCGCTGGACGCCAACGACATCTCGTTCGAGATCCCGGCCAACCTCGGCATCTCCGGCGGGACCCAGACCAAGTGGCTGGAGGGGCAGCTCAAGAAGTTCCGGGCCTCCAGGGACGTCGACTTCGTGGTCGTCTTCTTCCACCACTGCGCCTACTGCACCTCCACGGCGCACGCCTCGGAGGGGGGCGTGCGACAGGAGTGGGTGCCGCTGTTCGAGAAGTACACGGTGGACCTGGTGATCAACGGTCACAACCACCAGTACGAGCGCACGGACGTCATCAAGGGCAACAAGGTCACCAAGAAGCTGCCGATCGGCGGCACGGCGTACCCGGAGACCGACGGTGTCGTGTACGTGACGGCGGGAGCGGCCGGACGCAGCCTGTACGCGTTCACCGCGGCGGAGTCGTACGAGGGTCACGAGAACGAGGTCGACTCGGTCGCCTCCTTCATCAACCTGAAGGACGGCAAGCAGAACGAGACGGTCGCCTGGTCGCGGGTGCGCTACCTCAACTACTCGTTCCTGCGCGTGGACGTCACCCCCGCGTCGAAGGGCCGCCTGACCACGCTGACGGTGCGCGGTATCGCCGAGACCGGTGCCGAGGTCGACCACTTCACGGTGGCCCGCCGGGCCAAGTAGGCCACCAAGTACGCCCGTGAACCGGGGCGTACGCGTCGCAGGCGGTCCTCGTTCCGCCGGTGCTCACATGCGCCTGAGGACCGCCTGCTTGGCCAGGGCGAACTCGTCGTCCGTCAGGACGCCGGACCTGTGGAGGTCGCCCAGTTCGCGCAGGCGCCGCAACAGGGCGTCGTGGTCGGCCTCCGGGGCGGGGTGCGGGATCGCCGGGGATTCCTTGACCGGTGGCCGCTCGGGGGGCGCCGTCGGATGGTCGAGTCGCGCCTGCACCGCCGCCGCGACCAGCGCCATCAGCGGATCCTTCTTGAAGCCCCACAGCTCCACCGCGTGCGGGTCGTACTTCGGCGGAGCCTTGGTCCCGGCGCCGCGCACGGTGAAGCGCAGACAGCCGTTCTCCAGGCCGACCGCGGGGTGCCACTCGACGCCCGTGATGTCGCGGAGCGCGAGGCAGCGGGCGCCGGCGGACGCCTTCGCGTCCTCGGTCTTCCAGTTCCACTCCAGGCGCACCCGCTCCCCGTCGAAGCTCGCCGTGCCGTCGCCCGCGGAGGCGGACAGCGGCACGGCGGGTCCGGGGAGCAGATAGCCGTCGACCGGACCGGCCGGGACCTGGTCCAGGAGCAGCGCGTTGCGGACCTCGTCCACGAGGTACTCGGCGACGCCGTAGCGCTCGGACTCGACGGTCAGCTGATACGGGTCGTTGGGCTCGGCGAGCCTGCCGCCGGTGGCCTGCAGCAGCGGATCGGCGCCGTCCCGCAGACGGAGCCGCAACCGCCCGGTGCGCTTGCCCTGTTCGAAGGATATTCCGGCCAACGCCCCCAGCGGGACGGTCAGTTCACCCAGGGCCCTGCGGAGCACGCTCACGTTCCTGTCGCGCCCGGGAGTCAGCCGCAGCGCGTCGCCGTCGAAGATCCAGGTCCCGTCCTTCTGGATGATTTCCGCCATGAGGGGGATTGTTTCACCGCCTCTGCGGCAGAGTGGTCTATACCCATTGGAGCCCAGGGAAGCCAAGGGGCTCATGACAGCTCGTGGGACCTGAAGGGAGCGCATGTGAGACAGCACAGAACGCCCCGCCTTCTCGGTACGCTGCTGCTCGTGGCGGCCGCAAGCATCTCCGTCGTCGGCGCGACGTCCTCCGCCGCCGGCCGAACAGCCGTCCCGCTGGGCCGGGTTGTCCCGGCGCCCGCCTCGGTGGACGCGGGCGGGTCACCGTACGGCATCACCCGGGACACCCGCATCAGGGTCGACGACTCGCGTGAGGTCCGCCGGGTCGGCGCGTACCTGGCCGGCGTCCTGCGGCCGTCCACCGGCTACCGGCTGCCGGTCACCGACCGGGGCACCGGCGGCATCCGGCTGCGGCTCGGCGACCGGAGCCTGGGTGCCGAGGGATACCGGCTGGACAGCGGCAGAAACGGCGTCACCATCACCGCGGGCAGACCCGCCGGTCTCTTCCACGGAGTGCAGACCCTGCGCCAGCTCCTCCCGGCCGCCGTGGAGAGCGACTCCGTGCAGCCGGGCCCCTGGCTGGTCGCGGGCGGCACCATCGAGGACACCCCGCGCTACGGCTACCGCGGCGCCATGCTGGACGTCTCCCGGCACTTCTTCACCGTCGCCCAGGTCGAGCGGTACATCGACGAGCTGGCCCTGTACAAGATCAACAAGCTGCATCTGCACCTGAGCGACGACCAGGGCTGGCGCATCGCCGTCGACAGCCGGCCGCGGCTCGCCGCGTACGGCGGCTCCACCCAGGTCGGCGGCGGACCCGGCGGCTTCTACACCAAGGCCCAGTACCGGGAGATCGTGCGGTACGCCGCCGAGCGCTATCTCGACGTCGTTCCGGAGATCGACATGCCGGGGCACACCAACGCCGCGCTCGCCTCGTACGCCCGGCTGAACTGCGACGGGACCGCGCCGCCGCTCTACACCGGCACCGAAGTCGGCTTCAGCTCGCTGTGCGTGGCCAAGCCGGCGACGTACGACTTCGTGGACGACGTGATCCGGGAGCTGGCCGCGCTCACGCCCGGCGAGTACCTCCACATCGGCGGGGACGAGGCCCACTCCACCAGCCACGCCGACTACGTGACCTTCATGGACAAGGTGCAGCCCCTCGTCGCCAAGTACGGCAAGAAGGTGATCGGCTGGCACCAGCTGACCGGGGCCACCCCGGCGAAGGGCGCGATCGCGCAGTACTGGGGGCTCGACGACACCAGCGCGGCGGAGAAGGAGCAGGTCGCGCAGGCCGCGCGGAACGGGACGGGGGTCGTGCTGTCGCCGGCCGACCGGATCTACCTCGACATGAAGTACACGCAGGACACCCCGCTCGGGCAGGACTGGGCGGGCCTGGTCGAGGTGAAGCGCGCGTACGACTGGGATCCCGGCACCTACCTTCCCGGCGCGCCCGCGTCGGCGATCCGGGGCGTCGAGGCGCCGCTGTGGACGGAGACCCTCGTCACCGGAGCGGACATCGACTACATGGCCTTCCCGCGGCTGCCCGGAGTGGCCGAACTCGGCTGGTCGCCCGCCTCGACGCACGACTGGGACAGCTACAAGGTGCGGCTCGCGGCCCAGGGGCCGCGCTGGGACGCGCTGGGCATCGGTTACTACAAGTCGCCCCAGGTCCCCTGGCCCGGCGTCTGACACCCGGTGAACGGAGGTGGGGCTCAGGGGGACCGTCCCCTGAGCCCCACCCGGCTCATCGGCCCGCGATCGGGTTCCTCAGCGTGCCGACCAGTTGCAGCGCTCCGGACGGATCCGCCAGATCCACCATCTGCCGGTTGTCCCGCAGCTGGAGCCGGTTGAGGCAGGACAGCGCGAACTCGGGCGCGAACAGGTCGTACTGCGCGAACCTGTCCGCGAGTTCGGGCGTCGAGTCCTGGTACGCGCGCACCGACTCGGCGACCGTCCGCCAGAAGACGTCCTCGTCGAGGATGCCCTCGGCCGCGAGGTTCGCCGCCAGGAAGCGGAAGAAGCAGTCGAAGACGTCGGTGAAGATCGACAGGAGCTTCTTGTCCTCGGGGACCTCGACGCGGATCCGCTCGACCGCGGGCGGCAGTACCGCCTGCGGATCCATGACGACGATCTCCTCCGCGATGTCCTTGTAGATCGCGCGCCGCACGACACCGTCCCTGAGGACCAGGATGACGTTCTCGCCGTGCGGCATGTAGGCGAGGTCGTAGGCGTAGAAGCTGTGCAGCAGCGGGGTGAGGTAGGCGTGCAGATAGCCGCGCAGCCACTCCACCGGCGTCAGCCCCGACCGCTCGATGAGCGCGCCCGCGAAGGAGGCGCCCTCGTGGTCGACATGGACCAGGGAGGCCATCGTCGCCAGGGTCTCGCCCTCCTGGAGGGAGGCCACCGGGCTCTCCCGCCACAGGGCGGCGAGCATCTTGCGGTACGGGGAGTAGCGGTCGGTGGCGGCCTCGTACTCCAGGTGGCGGTAACCGACGGCGGCACGTTCGCGGATGATCGTCAGGCCGGTGGACCTGAGCACCGGGTCGTTCTCGACGAGCTGGGCCAGCCAGTCGTTGATCGCCGGTGTCGCCTCCATGTACGCGGCCGAAAGCCCGCGCATGAAGCCCATGTTGAGGACCGACAGAGCGGTCTTCACATAGTGCTTCTCGGGACTCGACGTGTTGAAGAACGTGCGGATCGACTGCTGGGCCAGATACTCGTCGTCCCCCTCGCCCAGGCACACCAGGTGACGCCGGGCGACCTCGGCCGCGAAGGTCACCGAGAGCTTGTTCCACCACTGCCACGGGTGGACGGGGATCAGGAGGTAGTCCTCCGGGTCGAGTCCCTGCCCGGTGAGCGTGGCGGCGAACCGTGTCAGGGCCGGCTCGCCGAGCTCCTCGCGTACGAAGGACTCGTACGCGATGCCCACGCCCGCGGTGAACGCGGCCCGGGAGCGGTGCGCGGCCAGCCACACCAGCCGGACCGGGCTCGCGGTCTCGGGCGCGTAGGACAGGTACTCGTGGACACCGAAGCCGAGCCGCCCGTTGTTGGCGACGAAGCAGGGGTGGCCCTCGGTCATGCCCGTCTCGATCGCCTGGAACCCCGCCCGGGTGAGTTCGGCCGAGGTGACCTGCGGCTTGGTGAGTTTGAAGCAGGTGCCCGAGAGGGTGGAGGAGATCTCCTCCAGATAGACCGGCAGGACCTCGTCGCTCAGACCGAGCGACTTCTTCAGCTCGATGAAGAAGTCCAGCGCCGCGAGCGGGAGTTCGGTCCCGTCGCGATGACGCGTGATCGACTCGGCGTCGATCTGCCAGTGGTCGAGGGAGCGGACGGTCGCGGTGAAACCGTAGCGGGTCAGGCCGTCGTCGCTGTGGACGACGTAGCCGCCGTCACCGGCGGCCTCCGGTGTGAGCAGCCGCTCGTGAGCGAACTCGGCGAGTGCCTTGCGGACGAGGAGGCGGTTGGCGTGCTCCCAGCGTTCGGGGGAGAGGTGGGACACGGCGTCGGACAGGGTCATACGGCTGCTCCTACCACTGCCTCGAACCGCTCCCGCGTGCAGAAGCTCAGCAGGGCGCGCTTCTCGGGCTTCTGGATCTCCCGCTCGGCCACGAAGCCGACGGCCTCGTTGAGCGCGTGCACGGCCGTGTTGCGCACGTCGGGCTCGACGACGACACGCCGGGTCGCCGGGTCGGCGAACAGGTGCTTCATCACCGTGGTGATCACGGCCCGGGTGAAACCGTGCACGGGCGTGTCGGTCGGCGCGACCAGGAAGTGCATGCCGACGTCGCCGGGCTCGGGCTCGTACAGGCCGACCAGTTCGACGTGGCGCGGGTCGTATTCCTCCATCAGGAACGCGGGCTCGCCGTCGCGCAGCCCGAGGTACGCGTGGTGGTGCTCGGCGGCCGCGATGGCCGTGTACTCGCGCTCCACGTCGTGCAGTTTCGCGTCCTGCATCATCCAGAACGCGGACTTGGGGTGCGTCACCCAGCCGTGCAGCAGCCCGGCGTCCTGGATCGGATCGAGCGGGCGGACGGTGAGGACACCTATGTCGGTGCGGCTCATACGGCGAACTCCTGGAACGCGATCGACTTCTCGACCGGGTAGTACTCGGTGCCGAGCAGCTCCCGGATGATGGACGCGTTGCGGTAGGCGCCCATGCCCAGGTCGGGGCTGGTGATGCTGTGCGTGTGCACGCCGGCGTTCTGCAGGAAGACGCCGCGCCCGGTGGTGTCGATGGCGTAGTTGCGGGCGACGTCGAAGTTGCCGCGGGTGTCGTAGCGCAGCCGGTCGCGGACCGGTGCCAGGAACGCGGGCTCGGTGTACTTGTAGCCGGTGGCCAGGATGAGGCCTTGCGAGCGCAGCTCGTAGTCCTTGCCCTGCTCCTCCTGGCGCAGGCCGAGGGTGTATGCGCCGTGCTCGTGACGCGCGCTGTTCAGGGCCGAGTTGGTGAGCAGCCGGGTGGGGACGGGGCCGCCGAGGTTCTTCTGGTAGAGCAGGTCGAAGATCGCGTCGATCAGCTCGCCGTCGATGCCCTTGAAGAGGCCCTTCTGCTCCGTCTGGAGGCGGTAGCGGGTCTGCTCGGGCAGCGCGTGGAAGTAGTCGATGTACTCCGGGGAGGTCATCTCCAGCGTGAGCTTGGTGTATTCGAGGGGGAAGAAGCGCGGGGAGCGGGTGACCCAGTTCAGCCGGTAGCCGTGGACGTCGATCTCGCTGAGCAGGTCGTAGTAGATCTCGGCGGCGGACTGCCCGCTGCCGACCAGCGTGATGGACTCCTTCGCCTGGAGTTCCTTCTTGTGCGCCAGATAACGGGAGTTGTGGATGAAGTCGCCGCCGAGGTCCGCGCAGGCCTCGGGGATGTACGGCGGGGTGCCCGTGCCGAGGACCAGGTGGCGGGCGCGGTAGGTCTCACCGGCCTCGGTCCGTACGGCGTAGACCCCGGCCGCGTCGTCGTACGTCACCTCGGTGACCGTGGTGGAGAAGCGGACGCCGGAGAGTTTCGACGCGGCCCAGCGGCAGTAGTCGTCGTACTCCACCCGCAGCGGGTAGAAGTTCTCGCGGATGTAGAACGCGTACAGACGGCCCGATTCCTTCAGGTAGTTGAGGAAGGAGTACGGGGAGGTCGGGTCGGCGAGGGTCACCAGGTCCGACATGAACGGGGTCTGGAGGTGCGCGCCCTCCAGGAACATCCCGGAGTGCCACTCGAAGTCCGGCTTGGACTCCAGGAAGACGCCGTCCAGTTCGGCGATCGGCTCGGTCAGGCAGGCCAGACCGAGGTTGAAGGGGCCGAGACCGATCCCTACGAAGTCGTATGTCTTTCCGGTGCCTTCGGCGGATTCAGGAAGCGCGGTCAAGGGACTCTCCCAGGTACTGCTCGGCGTGGCCGGCGATCAGACCGAGGACGGCGGCGATGTCGTCGACCGTCGTCTCGGGGTTGAGCAGGGTGAACTTCAGGTAGTGGCGTCCGCCGACCTTGGTGCCCGCCACGACGGCGTCACCGGAGGCGAACAGGGCTTTGCGGGCGTAGAGGTTGGCGCGGTCGATCTCGGACGGGTCGGTGACGGCGGCCGGGATGAACCGGAAGACCAGGGTGGACAGCGAGGGCTCGACCACCACGTCGAAGCGCGGGTCGGCGGCCAGGAGCCGCCAGCCCTCCCGCGCGAGGTCGCAGACCTCGTCGAAGAGTTCGCCGATGCCGTCGGCGCCCATCACCCGCAGCGTCATCCACAGCTTGAGCGCGTCGAAGCGGCGGGTGGTCTGCAGGGACTTGTCGACCTGGTTGGGGATGCGCTCCTCGACCATGCGGCGCGGGTTCAGATATTCCGCGTGGTAGGTGGCGTGGCGCAGGGTCGAGGCGTCGCGCACCAGCACGGCGGACGAACTCACCGGCTGGAAGAAGGACTTGTGGTAGTCGACGGTGACGGAGTCGGCGCGCTCGATGCCGTCGATGCGGTCCCGGTTCTTCAGGGAGGTGAGCAGTCCGCAGCCGTAGGCGGCGTCGACGTGCATCCAGGCCCCGAACCGGGCGCACAGCTCGGCTATCCCGGGCAGCGGGTCGATGGAGCCGAAGTCGGTGGTGCCCGCGGTCGCGACGACCGCCATCGGGACCAGGCCCTCGTTCTTGCAGCGCTCCAGTTCGCGGGCGAGCGCGAGCGTCTGCATGCGCTTGTCGTGGTCGACGGGGATCGACACGACGGAGTCGGCGCTCAGGCCGAGGAGTTTCGCCGACTTCTTGACGCTGAAGTGGCTCACCTCGGAGGCGAAGACGCGCAGTCGGGCGAGGTTGTCGGTCTTGGCCTCCTCGCGGGCCAGCAGCAGTGCCTGCAGGTTGGACTGGCTGCCGCCGCTGGTGAACACGCCGTCGGCGGCGGGGCCGAGGCCGATGCGCTCGTTGGTCCAGTCGATGAGCCTGCGCTCGATGAGGGTGCCGCCGGCCGACTGGTCCCAGGTGTCCAGGGAGGAGTTGACGGCGGAGAGCACGGCCTCGCCGAGCACGGCCGGTATGACGACCGGGCAGTTGAGATGCGCGAGGTAGCGGGGGTGGTGGAAGTAGATCGCGTCCCGGAGGTAGACCTCCTCCAGTTCGTCGAGGACCGCGCCGGTGTCGTGCAGCGGGCGGTCCAGGTCGATCCGGTCGATGCGGGGCGCGAGGGCGTCGACCGTGACGCCCGTGAACGGACGGTCGGTGGTGGCGAGTTTGGCCGCCACCCGCTCGATTCCTTCGGTCACGGAGCGGCGATACCGCTCCGCGGTCCTGTCATTGAGCAGGTGCGAGCGCATGTGGGGGTCCTCCGGGCGGGGAAGAGGGAGCGTCCGGGCGGCGTGGCAGAGGGACGGCTCGGGCGAGAAGACGAGAAGGCGAGAGGGCGAGAAGACGAGAGGGACGGAGTCGCGTCGTTCAACTTAGGTTAGCCTAACCTAAGTTGGTTCCGCGACCCTGTTCCCCGGGTCCCGGCAGTGACGTACGCCTCTGTTTGACGGGCCTCACCCGTGTGTGGCACGGCGCTCGGCACGCCGGCGCGGGCGGGCGCACCCGTCCCGCCCGCGCGGCCGTCCCGTCGCTACTCCTCCTCGCGCAGCTGCTCCTCCGTCAGCCCGCGCCGCCAGTAGCCCACGAAGGTGACGCGCCTGCGGTCGATCCCGCGCTCGCGCACGAGATGACGGCGCAGCTCCTTCACGCACCCGGACTCGCCCGCGATCCAGGCGTACGGCCGCTCGGCGGACGGCATCCGGGCGGCCCGTACGGCATCGGCGGCCATGGGGGAGCCGCTGTCGCGCACGAGCCAGGTGATCTCCGCGTCGGCCGCGACGGACAGGTCCTGGACGTCCTCGTGGTGCTGGACCTCCAGCCAGGCCCGGACCCGGGTGCCGGCCGGCAGTGACTCCAGGACGGCGGAGGCGGCCGGCAGCGCGGTCTCGTCCGCCCACAGCACGATCAGGTCCGCGTCGGCGGGCGGCCGGAAGCGGATCGCCCGGTTGTCCTCGACCGCCGGGCCGAGCAGGACCACGCGGTCACCCGCCGCCGCGCGCGAGGCCCACCGGGACGCCGGACCCGCGGGGACCTCGGCGTCCGGCTCCACTCCGTGCAGTACGAAGTCGATGTCGATCCCGGTCGTACGGCCCTGGGCGTCGCGGCGCAGCGCGCGCAGGGTGTACGAGCGCATCACCGCCCGCACGTCCTCCGGGAGTTCGCGCCAGCCCTGCCACCAGTCGTCGCCCCGTTCGAAGGGGACGGCGGGGTCGGTCTGGCCGGGGTGCGGCAGGAAGAGCGAGAGGCTCTGGTCCCGGCCGCCGGAGGCGAAGGCGTCCAGATCGGCGCCCGCGAAGGAGACCCGGACCAGCGACGGGCCGAGCCGCCTCGTCCGTACGACCTGGAGGGAGAAGAAACGGAACGGGGCGGCGACGGCCGTCGTCATCGGTACTCCTGAGTGCTGGTCAGGGTTGCGCGGCGGGGTGTCAGGCGACCTTCTTGGCCTTCTCGATGGCCTCGGCGAGGTTGTCGAGCAGCGGGGTGCACTTGTCGTAGGAGATGATCGGCTCGGGGGAGCGGGCGATGACCTGGCCGGCCTTGACGGCGGGCAGCTTCTTCCAGGTGGCCTCGGTGATGTCGGCCGGCTGGATGGTCGAGCTGCGGTCGTCCATGATGATGACGTCCGCCGGGTACTTGTCGACGTTCTCCCAGCTCAGGTTCTCGAACCAGCCGCCGCTGGCCTTCAGGGCCTTGGCGGAGGGCTCGACGATGTTCACGCCGAGCGCCTTGAAGTACTCGAGGTCGATGGAGAGGTTCGAGCCGGAGACGTAGAAGATGTCCTGGCTCGCGGAGCCGGCCAGGACCTTGATCTCCGGGCGGGCCTTGGCGGCCTTGCGCAGCCGCTCGGCGGCCGTCTCGAACTTCTTCTTCGCCTCGACGATCGCGGCGGACTTCACGTCCGCGCCGAGGGACTCGGCCAGCGCGTACATGCGCTCCAGGGACTGCGGCATCTGGCGGTCGTAGACGGAGATGCCGACGCTCGGCGCGAGCTTGAGGATCTTGTCCTTGGACTCCTCGGGGACGTACCAGAGGGTGCCCGCGGCGTCGAACATCGTGGAGATCAGCACGTCGGGCGCGAGGGCCGCGTACTTCTCGATGTTGAACTGGCCCCACTCGTTGCCGAGCACGGTCAGCTTGGTGACGTCCATGTCGCCGGCCTGGACATCGGCCTTGCCGTCCTTGGTCGTGGTCGGGCCGAAGACGCCCTTGACCTCGATGCCGTAGTCGTGGAGCGCGGCGGCGACCCCGGTGAAGGCGACGATGTTCGCCGGTGTCCTGTCGAGCTTCACGGTGGTGCCGCGGTCGTCCTTGAACGTCCAGGGGCCGGACTTGGCGGCCGCCTTCGTCGAGTCCGAGCCACCGCTTTTCGCGTCGTCGTCGCCGCAGGCGGCGAGGACGGCACCGAGGCCGAGGGCGCCGCCGGCGGCGAGGATGCCGCGGCGGGAGAGGTGGGTGGCACGGGCGTTGGACATGAGAGTGGCTGCTTTCGGCACGGGGCGGAGCGCCCGCCGGACAAGTTCAAAGGTAGGTTAGCCTAACCTCACTGCTTGTCCAGGGGGCGGGTGCCGGCCGCCCGCCGGTGCCACCCGTCAGGTCCGGACCGCTGCCCGGGAAGCGTGCCGAGACCGTTCGAGGAACCGGGCCGAACAGCCCCCTGCCCGGCGCGGACGCGTCCTGGTCAGGGGGCTGTGCACGAGACTTCGGCGCAGGGGGGTGCTCAGCCCGTGAGCCCCAACTCCCGCGCGATCAGCATCCGCTGCACTTCGCTGGTGCCCTCGCCGATCTCCAGGATCTTGGAGTCGCGCCACATGCGGGCCACCGGGTACTCGTTCATGAAGCCGTAGCCGCCGTGGATCTGCGTGGCGTCGCGGGCGTTGTCCACGGCGATCGTGGAGGAGTAGAGCTTGGCGATCGCCGCCTCCTTCTTGAAGGGCTCACCCGCGACCAGCCGGGAGGCGGCGTCGCGCCAGCCGACGCGGGCCATGTGGGCCTTCGTCTCCATGTCCGCGATCTTGAACTGGATGGCCTGGTACGCGCCGATGTTCCGGCCGAACGCGTGCCGCTCCTTGGCGTACTTCACGGACTCGTCCACGCAGCCCTGGGCCAGTCCCGTCGCCAGGGCCGAGATGGCGATGCGGCCCTCGTCCAGGATGCGGAGGAACTGCGCGTACCCGCGGCCCTCCTCGCCCAGCAGGTTCGCGGCCGGGACACGGACGTCGGCGAAGGACAGCTCACGGGTGTCCGAGGCGTTCCAGCCAACCTTCGAGTACGGCGCTGCCACCGTGAAGCCGGGGGTGCCGGACGGGACGATGATCGCGGAGATCAGCGGCTTGCCGTCGGGCTTGCGGCCCGTGACCGCCGTGACCGTGACCAGGCCCGTGATGTCCGTGCCCGAGTTGGTGATGAAGCACTTGCTGCCGTTGATCACCCACTCGTCCGTGTCCGGGTCGAGCCGGGCCGTCGTCCGGGTCGCGCCCGCGTCCGAGCCGCCGTCCGGTTCGGTCAGGCCGAAGGCGCCCAGGATCTCGCCGGAGCACAGACGGGGGAGCCACTCGGCCTTCTGCGCGTCGGTGCCGAAGAGGTGGATCGGCATCGCGCCGAGCGAGACGCCGGCCTCCAGGGTGATGGCCACCGAGGAGTCCACGCGCGCGAGTTCCTCCAGGGCGATGCCCAGGGCGAGGTAGTCGCCGCCCATGCCGCCGTACTCCTCGGGGAAGGGCAGGCCGAACAGGCCCATGCGGCCCATCTCCCGCACGATCTCGTACGGGAACTCGTGCCGCTCGTAGAAGTCACCGATCTTCGGCGCCACGACGTCGTGCGCGAACTCCTCCACCGTACGGCGCAGTTCCTCGAGTTCGGGGGAGAGGCGGTGGTCCAGGGACATGGGATTCACTCCTGGTGGGAGAGGGCTTTGACGGTGCGGGACGGGCTGGGTCGGCCCAGTTGTCCGGCCATCCACACGCTGGTGGCGGTGAGGCGGCCGAGGTCGACCCCGGTGTCGACACCGAGGCCCTGGAGCATCCATACGAGGTCTTCGGTGGCGAGGTTGCCGGTCGCCGACTTCGCGTACGGGCAGCCGCCGAGGCCGCCCGCGGACGCGTCGACGGTCGTCACCCCGTGCTGCAGGCTGGCCAGGGTGTTGGCGAGCGCCTGGCCGTAGGTGTCGTGGAAGTGCACACCGAGCACGCTGGTCGGCACGCCCTCCTCGTTGAGCTCGGCCAGCAGGTTCTGGACGTGGCCCGGCGTCGCCACGCCGATCGTGTCGCCCAGGCTCAGCTCGTCGCAGCCCATGTCCAGCAGGGCCCTGCACACGCGCACGACCTGGTGGATGGGGACGGCGCCCTCCCAGGGATCGCCGAAGCACATCGAGACGTAGCCGCGGACGTGCGCCCGGTCCGCCCTGGCCCGGGACACCACCGGCTCGAACATGGCCAGCGACTCGTCGACGGTGCGGTTGAGGTTGGCCTTCGCGAAGGACTCCGTCGCACTGGCGAAGACGGCGACATGGCGGGCGCCGAGGGCGAGGGCGCGGTCGAGACCGCGTTCGTTCGGTACGAGGACCGGGAGGCGCACCCCGGGCGCGCCGGCCGTGCCGCCGAGGTCGCTCACCAGCGGGAACAACTGCTCCGAATCCGCCAGTTGGGGCACCCACCTGGGGTGGACGAAGCTGGTGGCCTCGATCGTGGTCAGGCCGGCGTCGGCGAGGCGCCGGATGAACTCGGCCTTGACCTCGGTCGGTACGGTCGCCTTCTCGTTCTGCAGTCCGTCGCGCGCGCCGACCTCGTGGATCCGCACCCGCGCGGGCAGGTCCTGGGCCGGTACGACCATCGGGAGGCCGAGTTCCGGGGTGCTCATGTCGTCTCCTCGTACGGGGTGATCACGGCCAGGATCTGGTCCATGGCGACCGTCGTGCCCGGGGTGACGTCCAGTTCGCTGACGGTTCCCGCGTGCGGGGCGGAGATGACGTGCTCCATCTTCATCGCCTCGACCACCAGCAGGCTCTGCCCCGCGGCCACCTCGTCCCCGACCGCGACCTTGACGACGGTCACCGTGCCGGGCATGGGCGCGGTCAGCGAGTCGGCGCCGGAGTGCGCCGCACCGGTCAGGGACGCGGCGACCGGGTCGTGGTCGCGGACGTGCCAGGCGTCGCCGTCGCGGCCGAGCCAGTCACCGGCCCGGTGGAAGGTGTGGCGTACGCCGTCGAGGGTCACGGAGACCTGGTCGGCGGTGACCGTGTGGGTGCCGCGCGGGACGTGGTCCACGGGGTCGTGCACCCGCAGGTGGAAGCCCACGGGCGCGGGAGTGCCACCCAGTCGCCAGCCGCTCGGCACCGAGAAGGGGTCGCTCCAGCCCTCGCCCCGGGGCTCCAGCGCGTCGAGCCGAACGGCCGCGGCCGCCTCGTACACCTCCTCCGGCACGTCACCGGAGACCAGCCCGTCCGCCTCCCGCTCCACCAGACCGGTGTCCAACTCGCCCGCCACGACGGCCGGATGGGCCAGCAGCCGGCGCAGGAACCCCGCGTTGGTCTGGACGCCGAGCGTGACCGTCTCCGCGAGGGCGGCGCGCAGTCTGCGCAGCGCGGTCGCGCGGTCCGGGCCGTACGCGACGACCTTGGAGAGCATCGGGTCGTACAGGCTGCCGACCTCCGTGCCCTCGCTCAGCCCCGAGTCGGTGCGCACCCAGTCACCCTGCGGCTCGCGCAGGGAGAGCACCGTCCCGCCGGACGGGAGGAAGCCGCGGGAGGGGTCCTCCGCGCAGACGCGCGCCTCGACGGCGTGCCCGGTGAGCGTGATGTCCTGCTGTTCGTAGGGCAGCCGCTCGCCGGCGGCCACCCGGAGCTGCCACTCCACCAGGTCGAGTCCCGTGACCAGTTCGGTGACCGGGTGCTCCACCTGGAGGCGGGTGTTCATCTCCATGAAGTAGTACGAGGACGGGTCGGAGCCGGGGACGATGAACTCCACGGTGCCCGCGCCCTCGTACCCGCAGGAGCGGGCCGCCTGGACCGCCGCCTCGCCCATGGAGGCCCGGGTCCCGGCGTCGAGGAACACGCTGGGCGCCTCCTCGATGATCTTCTGGTGGCGGCGCTGCAGGGAGCACTCGCGCTCGCCGAGGTGCACCACGTTCCCGTGGCCGTCCGCCAGGACCTGGATCTCGATGTGGCGGGGGCGGTCGACCCAGCGCTCCACGAGGAGGGTGTCGTCGCCGAAGGAGGCGCGGGCCTCGCGCCGGGCGGCGGCGATCTCGTCGGCCAGGTCCGCGGTGTCCCGCACCAGCCGCATGCCCTTGCCGCCGCCGCCCGCGCTCGGCTTCAGGAGGACCGGCATGCCGATCTCCCGTGCCGCCTCGGCCAGCAGTGCGTCGGTGAGGCCGCTGCCGGAGGAGCCCGGGACGACCGGGACGCCCGCCGCCCGGACCGTCTCCTTGGCGCGGATCTTGTCGCCCATGAGGGCGATCGCGTCGGCGGGCGGGCCGATGAAGACGAGGCCGGCCTCGGCGCAGGCGCGCGCGAACGAGGCGTTCTCCGCGAGGAAGCCGTAGCCCGGGTGCACGGCCTGGGCCCCCGTCCGCGCCGCCGCCTCCAGCAGGGCGGGCACCGACAGATAACTCTCGGCGGCGGGCGCCGGGCCGATCCGTACCGCCGTGTCCGCCTCGCGCACGTGCCGGGCGTCGGCGTCCGCGTCGGAGAAGACGGCGACCGAGCGCACGCCCAGCGACCGCAGGGTGCGGATGACCCGGACGGCGATCTCGCCGCGGTTGGCCACAAGAACGGTGTCGAACATGGTCAGAGGTCCCTCACATCCGGAAGACGCCGAACTGGGGGTCACCCAGGGGCGCGTTGGCGCACGCGGTCAGGGCGAGGCCCAGCACCTGCCGGGTCTCCAGCGGGTCGATCACACCGTCGTCCCAGAGGCGGGCCGTCGCGTAGTAGGCACTGCCCTGCTGCTCGTACTGGGCGCGGATCGGGGCCTTGAAGGCGTCCTCGTCCTCGGCGGGCCAGGACTCCCCGCGCGCCTCCAGCTGGTCGCGCTTGACGGTCGCGAGGACGGAGGCGGCCTGCTCGCCGCCCATCACGGAGATCTTGGCGCCGGGCCACATCCACAGGAAGCGCGGCGAGTAGGCCCGGCCGCACATCGAGTAGTTGCCCGCGCCGTACGAGCCGCCGATCACGACGGTCAGCTTCGGCACGCGGGTGCAGGCCACCGCCGTCACCATCTTGGCGCCGTGCTTGGCGATGCCCCCCGCCTCGTACTGGCGACCGACCATGAAGCCCGAGATGTTCTGCAGGAACACCAGAGGGATGCCGCGCTGGTCGCACAGCTCGATGAAGTGGGCGCCCTTCTGGGCGGACTCCGAGAACAGGATGCCGTTGTTGGCGACGATGCCGACCGGATGTCCGTGGATGCGGGCGAAACCGGTGACCAGGGTCTGCCCGAACTCCGCCTTGAACTCGGCGAAGCGTGAACCGTCGACCACGCGCGCGATGACCTCGCGCACGTCGTAGGGGGTGCGGGAGTCGACGGGCACGGCGCCGTAGATGCCGTACGGGTCGACCTTGGGCTCCGCGGCCGGTGCGACCTCCCAGGGCAGCGCCCCGCGCGCGGGGAGGGTGGCCGCGATGTTCCGGACGATCCGCAGGGCGTGCGCGTCGTCCTCGGCGAGGTGGTCCGTGACGCCCGACACGCGTGCGTGGACCTCGCCGCCGCCCAGCTCCTCGGCCGTGACGACCTCACCGGTGGCGGCCTTCACCAGGGGCGGGCCGCCGAGGAAGATCGTGCCCTGATTGCGCACGATCACGGCCTCGTCGCTCATCGCCGGGACGTACGCGCCGCCGGCCGTGCACGAGCCGAGGACGGCGGCGATCTGCGGGATTCCCGCTCCCGACATCCGCGCCTGGTTGTAGAAGATCCGCCCGAAGTGCTCGCGGTCCGGGAACACCTCGTCCTGCATGGGCAGGAAGGCTCCGCCGGAGTCGACGAGATAGACGCAGGGGAGGCGGTTCTCCAGCGCCACCTCCTGCGCCCGCAGGTGCTTCTTCACCGTCATCGGGTAGTACGTGCCGCCCTTGACGGTGGCGTCGTTGGCGACGATCACGCACTCGCGGCCGCTGACCCGGCCGATCCCGGCGATCACTCCGGCCGCCGGTGCCTGCCCCTCGTACATCCCGTGCGCCGCCAGGGGGGCCAGCTCGAGGAACGGTGATCCCGGGTCCAGCAGCTGGTCCACCCGCTCGCGCGGCAACAGCTTGCCCCGCGCGGTGTGGCGCTGCCTGGCCCGCTCGCCGCCGCCGAGCCGCGCCTCGGCGAGCTTGGCGCGCAGCTCTTCCCCGAGGGCGTGATGTGCCGCCTCGTTGGCCCGCCAGGCCTCCGACGCGGGATCGGCCGCGCTCGTCAGCTCCGGTGCTTCGTGCATGTCCTGCGGTCCCCTCGCCCAGTGGTCCACCAGTTAATGAGCGTTAACGCATGTCGTCCAGGTTAACGACCGCTAACCTCCCTGTCTAGAATTGCTTTCATGGCCACGAGAACCGACGCCCCCACCCGACGCGAGCAGATCCTCAAGGAGGCCGCGCGGCTCTTCGCCGAGCGCGGTTTCCACGGCGTCGGCGTGGACGAGATAGGAGCGGCCGTCGGTATCAGCGGCCCCGGTCTGTACCGGCACTTCCCGGGCAAGGACGCGATGCTCGCCGAGCTGCTGGTGGGGATCAGCGGACAGCTGCTCACGGGGGGGAAGCGCCGGGTGGCGGAGGCCGGTGGCGGCCCGGAGGCGCTGCTCGACTCGCTCATCGAGGGGCACATCGACTTCGCTCTCGACGACCGGCCCCTGATCACCCTGCACGACCGCGAACTGGACCGCCTGCGGGACAGTGACCGCAAGCTGGTGCGGCAGCTCCAGCGGCAGTACGTCGAGCTGTGGGTGGAGGTCGTGCGGGAGGTGTATCCGGCCCTCACCGAACCCACCACCCGCTCGGCGGTGCACTCGGTGTTCGGGCTGCTGAACTCGACGCCCCACCTGGGACGGCCGGGCGCGCTGCCGGGGCGCGGGGTGACGGCGGCCCTGCTGCACCGGATGGCCCTGGGGGCGTTCGAGGCGGCGGCCGGGGCGGAGTGAAGCCGGCGGACCGGGCGGACCGGGCGGACCGGGCGCGCCGGGCGGGTGCCGGCGTGACGAGCGTCATGGGCCGAGGGGGGCCGATGGCTCTGGACGGCCGTCGTGACCGGCGGGTAACCTGAGCTCTGAGCAAGCGCTTAGACATGCGTCAGGTAACCAGGCGGAGGAGGCGGCGGTGCGCCGTACGGTGTTCAACGAGGACCACGAGGCGTTCCGGGAGACCCTGCGGGCCTTCATCGAGGCCGAGGTCGTTCCCGTCTACGACGAGTGGTTCGCCGCGGGCCAGGCGCCGCGCGACTTCTACCACAAGCTCGCCGAGCTCGGCATCTTCGGCATCCGTGTCGACGAGGAGTTCGGCGGCGCCGGCATCGACTCGTACAAGTTCGAGGCCGTGATGTACGAGGAGACGGCCCGCGCGGGCGTCCAGTTCGGCGGCTCCGGCGTGCACGTGCTGCTCGGCCTGCCGTACATCAAGATGCTCGCCACCGACGAGCAGAAGAAGCGGTTCCTGCCGAAGTTCGTCACCGGCGAGGAGATGTGGGCTCTCGCGATGACCGAGCCGGGTACCGGCTCCGACCTCGCCGGCATGAAGACCACGGCCAAGCTCTCCGAGGACGGCACGCACTACGTCCTCAACGGCTCCAAGACCTTCATCACCGGCGGCGTCCACGCCGACCGCGTGATCGTGTGTGCCCGGACCTCCGCGTCCACCGCCGAGGACCGCCGCTTCGGCATCTCCCTCTTCGCCGTCGACACCAAGTCCGAGGGCTACTCCATCGGCCGCAAGCTCGACAAGCTCGGCCTGAAGACCTCCGACACCGCCGAGCTCGCGTTCGTCGACGTCAAGGTGCCTGTCGAGGACCTCCTCGGCGAGGAGAACAAGGGCTTCTACTACCTCGGCCACAACCTCGCCTCCGAGCGCTGGGGCATCGCGTTCGGCGCGTACGCCCAGGCCAAGGCGGCCGTCCGGTTCGCCAAGGAGTACGTCCAGGAGCGCACCGTCTTCGGCAAGCCCGTCGCGTCCTTCCAGAACACCAAGTTCGAGCTGGCCGCCTGCCAGGCCGAGGTGGACGCGGCCGAGGCCGTCGCCGACCGCGCCCTGGAGGCCCTCGACAAGGGCGAGCTGACGCCGGCCGAGGCCGCCAGCGCCAAGCTGTTCTGCACCGAGGTCGCGCACCGCGTCATCGACCGCTGCCTCCAGCTGCACGGCGGCTACGGCTTCATGAACGAGTACCCGATAGCCCGCCTGTACGCGGACAACCGCGTCAACCGCATCTACGGCGGCACCAGCGAGATCATGAAGTCGATCATCGCCAAGAACATGGGCCTGTAGGGCCCGCGAAGGATCACCGGAAACAACTGCGCGGTACAACTGACACCATGAGTCAGGCACTGAAGTCCCTGCTCGATCTGCTCGACCTGGAGCGGATCGAGCAGGACATCTTCCGCGGGCAGTCCCGCTCCGCCGTCGTCCCCCGGGTCTTCGGCGGGCAGGTCGCCGCGCAGGCGCTGGTCGCGGCGGGCCGCACGGTCCCCGAGGACCGGTTCGCCCACTCCCTGCACGCCTACTTCCTGCGTGCGGGCGACCCCGGCGCGCCCATCGTGTACTCGGTGGACCGCATCCGCGACGGCCGCTCCTTCACCACCCGCCGGGTGGTCGCCGTCCAGCACGGGCAGCCGATCTTCCACCTCTCCGCGTCCTTCCAGGCGCACGAGGAGGGCATGGAGCACCAGGCCCCGATGCCGCCCGCGCCCGACCCCGAGACGCTGCCCACGGCCGCCGAGCTGCTGCCGCGCTACGCCGACGTCCTCAAGGACCCCGTCGTCGTGGAACGCCTCCTGGAGGCGCGCGAGTCCGTCGACCTGCGCTATGTCGACCCGCCGCCCTACGGCACCGTGGGCGAGACCCGCGAACCGCACTCCCAGGTGTGGTTCCGCACCAACGGCAAACTCGACGGCGCCGTCGACGAACCGCTGCTGCACGTCGTCCTCGCCACGTACGTCTCCGACATGACGCTCCTCGACTCCATCCTGCTCGCGCACGGGCGCGGCGGGTGGGTGACCGGTGACGTCGTCGGGGCCTCGCTCGACCACGCGATGTGGTTCCACCGGCCCTTCCGCGCCGACGAATGGCTGCTGTACGACCAGGAGTCCCCGTCCGCGTCCGGGGGCCGCGGGCTCGGCCAGGCCCGGATCTACACCCAGGACGGCCGGCTGGCCATCTCGGTGATCCAGGAGGGCGTCGTCCGGATCCCCCGTGAGATGCCCTGATCCCCGGTAAGACTGGGGCATGACTGAAGCTGCACAGGACGACGACGGCGCGGGCGAGAGCACGGTCACGGTGATCGTCGCCGCCCTCGCCAATCTGGGGATCGCGGTGGCCAAGGCGGTCGCGGGCGTCATCAGCGGATCGAGCGCGATGCTGTCCGAGGCCGCGCACTCGGTGGCCGACACGGTCACCGAGGTGCTGCTGCTCACCGCGCTCAAGCGCAGCGAGAAACCGGCCGACGAGGAACACCCCCTCGGATACGGGCCCGAACGCTACATCTGGGCGATGCTCGCGGCGGTCGCGACCTTCGTCGGCGGCGCGGTCTTCTCGATCTACGACGGGGTGCACACCCTCGTGGCGGGCGAGGAACTGGGCAATCCCCTCGTCTCCTACGTCGTCCTCGCGGTCGCCTTCCTGCTGGAGGGCTACTCCCTGCGCACCGGCGTCCGGCAGGCGCGCGGTGAGGCGGCACGGATCGGGGCGCCCTTCAAGCGCTACCTCCGCCACACCCCGGACACCGCCGTGAAGGCCGTGGTCCTGGAGGACTCGGCCGCGCTGATCGGTCTCGTCCTCGCCGCGGGCGGTCTGCTCGGCGGGCAGCTCACCGGCTCCGGCGTCTGGGACGCCGTCGCGTCCCTCTGCATCGGCCTCCTGCTGCTGTACGTCGCCTGGGTCCTCGGCCGCTCCAACGCGGAGCTGCTCATCGGGCGTCCGCTGCCGAAGGCCGTCCGGGAGGGCATCCGGGCCGAACTGCTCGCGGTGGAGCACGTGGAGGCCGTACTGGAGCTGACGACCCTGGTCCAGGGACCGCGCGAGGCGCTCGTCGCGGCCAAGGTCGACTTCCGCGACGTGTCGACCGCCGCGCAGATCGAGTGGGCCTGCGAACAGGCCGAACAGCGACTGCGGGAGGCGTTCCCGGTGGTGAGCCGGGTGTACCTGGACCCGACCCCGGGCCACGCCCAACGCCGGGCCGAGGGGCTGAACCCCTGGCCCTGAGGGCCGTCCGGGAGTCCCCGAGTCCCCGAGTTCCCGCTGGACCGGCGTGCGGCGTCGGACGCGGTGCGTCTCCTCGAAGCGGCTGTGTCAGGCGAGGCCCGCCGCGTTGAGCAGATACGCCGTCATCGGGTCGTAGTGCCGGGGACTCGTCACGTGGTCGTCGAGCGGGATCGTCACCTGGACGGTGCCCTCGGACTCGGCGAGGAAGAGGGCCGGGTCGTTGCAGTCGGCGTAGCCCATGGAGTCGACGCCGAGCTGGCCCGCGCAGCCGGCCCAGCCGTGGTCGGCGACGACCAGGCCGGGCAGCGGGCGGCCCTCACGCTCCAGCCCGGTGAGGATCGCCCGCATCGGCTCGCCCGAATGGGTGTGCCAGAGCGTCGCGCCGTGTTCGAGCACCGCGACGTCCGCGAACTGGAAGACGTACCCCTCGTCGGTCTGCAGCCCCTCGGGAATGACGACGATCTCGCAGCCCGCGGCACGCAGCGCGGCGGCGGTCGCGCGGTGCACGTCGAGGAGCCCGCCCGGGTGGCCGGTCGCGAACAGCACCCGCTCCTTCGCGGCCGCCGCCTTGCGCAGCCGTGCCGCCATCCGGTCCAGGGCGTCGACCGTCAGCTCCGGGTCGATGGTGTCCTGCCCGTACCGGTACTCCGGGTCGTCGTTCACACCGCACCGCTCCGCCATCACCGCGAGGACGTCCTGCTCGTCGGTCCAGCGGTCACCGAGCTCCAGGCCGAGCCAGAAGTTGCGGTCGCCGTTCGCGAGCTTGCGGTAGTGGGAGAGGTTGTTCTCGCGGGGCGTGGCGACATCGCCCGCGATACGCGTCCGTACGAGGTGGTCGACGAGCTCGCTGCGGTTGGGGGTCCCGGATATTGGCATGCCCCCATTGTGCCGGGGCGTCCCGCCCGGGGAACGGCTGTCCCGAGCCCTGGGACGCGCGTCACTCGCGACGGGGGAGCGCGGGCGCGGACCTCGGCGTGCCGCCCGGTCCCCGCCCGCCACGCCGTTCCCGGGCGTTCCGCTCACCGCTCCCGCAGCGCGAACCACAACTCCATGCGCACGTCGGCGTCGTCGAGATCGGCACCCAGCAACGTCGCGCAGCGCGCCACGCGTTGACGCACGGTGTTGCGGTGCACGGCGAGGGCCACCGCGGTGCGGTCCCAACTGCCGTGCAGGGAGAGCCAGGTGCGCAGGGTCTCGGTGAGGGCCGGGGTCGCGGTGATGGGTGCGAGCAGGGCGCGGGCGTGGGCCTCCGCGTCGGCCGCGGGAACGAGGTCGGCGAGCGCGGGACGCTCCGCGTGGCGTACCAGCGCCGTACGGGTCGCCCGCGCGCGGGCCAGCGCCCGGGCGGCCTGGGTGTCGGCGAGCGCCCACTCGTGCGGACCGACGGGCGCGCTGACCCCGCAGGTCCAGCCCTGCTGGGCGGTCGGCTCGCCGTCGCCGGGTACGAGGACGCGCACCACGTCGCCGCCGGCGTCGATGAGCGCGGAGCCCAGTGCCGTCCCCAGCGCGGAGGCGGCGACGGCGTCCGGAGCGGGACCGTCCGCCGTGGGCCGCGCGTGCACGACCGTCCACCGTTCCCCGCCCAGCAGGGGTGCGACCGTTTCCGGCGCGGCCCCGAGCAGCAGCCGGACGAGCGCCGCCGACCGGGCCGCGCCGCTCCCGCTCTGCTGTTCCCCGGTGAGCAGGGAGAGCAGCACGGCCGCGACGGAGGCGATGGTGTGGTCGCCGGGGTCGCGGCGCGGCGCCGCCACGCCGAGGGCGAAGCCCTGCCCGCCGCCGAGGGCGTAGGCGGCGAGATGGGTTCCCTGGACGGTGTCGCTGGCGGAGGAGGGGGTCGGACCCTGGGTCTCCCCGGGGCGCACCACCGCCGCCAGCCCGGCGAGGGCCCGCGCGACGGGCGCCTCCTGGGTCCTTCCGGCACCCGCCAGCTCCGCCCCCTCCGGCCCGTAGAGCACCGCCCGGCCGGACACCCGCTGGGCCAGCTGGCGCAGCACCGCGGGCACCGGGTCGGGGCGGGCCGCCGCCGCGGCCAGACTCTGCTGGCCCTCCGTGACCCGGCGCAGCTCCGCCAGGCGGGCCTGGGCCATCAGCTGCCAGACCGCGCGGGCCACCCCCGAGAAGGTCGTCTCGGGCGGCACCTCGATCAACGGCAGGCCGTGGGCGTCGCAGGCCTCGACCAGCGCGCGCGGAACCGTGTCGTGCACCGGCGCCACGCCGAAGCCCAGCGCCGCGCCGCCCGCCGCGACGATGCGGGAGACGTAGCCGTCGAAGTACTCCCTGAGCCGCGACTCCGTCCGGCCGGGAGCGTCCGCGGCCGGGCCCGCCGTCTCCGGGACGTGCACGCCCGCGGTCAGCAGCAGCTCGCCGCCCAGCAGATAGGGGTACGGGTCCGCCATCTCCGAGGTGTGGGCCCAGTGGATCACCGTGTCCGGGTCCGAGGGGCCCGCGATGCGACGCAGGGCCAGGTCCTCCCGGGCCAGCAGCGCGCTCAGCGGGACCGGCGGGGTGGGCGGGACCGGCGGTGCCGGCGGGACCGGTGGAGCCGAGGGAGCGGACGAGGGCGGTGGGCCTGACGGGGCGGATGCGTCCGGCATGCTGGACATTCCCTCCATCCGGTTCGGCGACAGTGGATGAAAAGTACACTTCAGAGTCGTCTTCCGGCCACCTAGGGTCGTGCCGTCGGCAGCCGCGGGTACGGGCGTTTGTCCCCGCGGTCCGCTGCCGCACCGACCGGGCGGGAACCGCTCGCGGATCCGCCGCCGGTCTTCCCGGCCGGACCGCGCTCGCCCCGGCCGCGTCCCCGTCCGCATCTGCACGACACGCCACCGAGAGTGAGCGAAGGAGGGCCCCGCATGGCCGTCGACTACACAGTGATCGTCGTCTATCTGGCCGGCATGCTGGCCATGGGCTGGTGGGGCATGCGCCGCGCCAAGTCCAAGAGCGACTTCCTCGTCGCGGGACGCCGCCTCGGGCCCGTGATGTACTCCGGGACCATGGCCGCGATCGTGCTCGGCGGTGCCTCCACGATCGGCGGCGTCGGGCTCGGATACCAGTACGGGCTCTCCGGGGCCTGGATGGTGTTCACCATCGGGCTCGGTCTGCTCGCCCTCTCCGTCTTCTTCTCCGCCCGCATCGCCCGGCTGAAGGTCTACACCGTCTCCGAGATGCTGGACCTGCGCTACGGCGGCCGGGCCGGTGTCATCTCCGGCGTCGTCATGTGGGCGTACACCCTGATGCTCGCGGTGACCTCGACCATCGCGTACGCCACGATCTTCGACGTCCTCTTCGACATGAACCGGACGCTCGCGATCATCATCGGCGGCTCGATCGTCGTCGCGTACTCGACGCTCGGCGGCATGTGGTCGATCACCCTCACCGACATGGTGCAGTTCGTGGTCAAGACCATCGGTGTGCTGCTCCTGCTCCTGCCCATCGCGGTCGTCAAGGCCGGCGGGTTCAGCGAGATGAAGGCCAAGCTGCCCACCGAGTACTTCGATCCGCTGGGCATCGGCGGCGAGACGATCTTCACCTACGTGCTCATCTACACGTTCGGCATGCTCATCGGCCAGGACATCTGGCAGCGCGTGTTCACCGCCCGCGGCGACACCACGGCGAGGTGGGGCGGCACGGTCGCCGGCACCTACTGCCTGGTGTACGCCGTCGCGGGCGCCGTCATCGGCACGGCGGCCAAGGTCCTCTACCCGACGCTGCCCAGCGCCGACGCCGCCTTCGCGACCATCGTCAAGGACGAACTCCCGGTCGGCGTGCGCGGGCTGGTGCTGGCCGCGGCGCTCGCGGCCGTCATGTCGACGTCCTCCGGCGCGCTGATCGCCTGCGCCACCGTCGCCAACAACGACATCTGGTCCCGGCTGCGCGGAGCCGTGCGGCCCGCGGGCGAGGAGCACGGCGGCGAGCACGACGAGGTCAAGGGCAACCGGCTCTTCATCCTCGTCATGGGCGTCGCGGTGATCTGCACCGCCATCGCGCTCAACAACGTCGTCGAGGCGCTGACCGTCGCGTACAACCTGCTCGTCGGCGGGCTGCTCGTGCCGATCCTCGGCGGACTGCTGTGGAAGCGCGGGACCGCGCAGGGCGCGCTCGCGTCCGTCGTGGTCGGCGGGCTCGCGGTCGTCGGACTGATGGCGGCGTTCGGCATCCTCGCCAACGAGCCGGTCTACTACGGGCTGCTGTCCTCCCTGGTCGTGTACGTGATCGTGTCCCTGGTCACACCCGCGACCGACCCGGCGGTACTGGTCGCTTGGCGCGAGCGGCTGGCGGGGCGTGGGGTTCCCTCGGTGGAGGGGGAGAGGGTGTCGGCCTGAGGGGGGATCGGTCCCCGGGTTCTCGGGGCGCGAGCTCTCGGGGTCCCGGGTTCCTGAGCCCCGGGGTCCCGGCCCCCGAGGGCCCGGGAACGCTGGGGGACGTGTGTGGCCGCGGGTCGTTCGCGGCTGGTCGCGCCGTTTCCCGCGCCCCTGAGGGGGCGCTGCCCTCCCCGGGGCCGTGAAGGGGCCTCCTCGCCCGCCGGACCCTGAAGGGGACGCTGTCGCCTCCCGGGGCCGGCGGCCCGGCGGCCGAGGAGGGCTGAAGAGTTTCGGGCCGGTCGTCGTGGGGCGGCCGGGCCGGGCGGACCCCGGTGACCGGGGTCCGCGACACTGGAAGACGTACTACCCGTATCACCCGTACCACGCATCACCGGTATCACCTGGAGGAGTCCGACGATGAGCAGCACCGAGAACCCGGCAGCAGGCGGCAGTCAGCCACGCGGCCCCGTCGACTCGTCCCGCGTCCCGCGGTACGCCGGCCCCGCGACCTTCGCCCGGCTGCCCCGCCTCGACGAGGTCGGCACCGCCGACGTCGCCGTGGTCGGCGTGCCGTTCGACTCCGGGGTCTCCTACCGGCCCGGCGCCCGCTTCGGCGGCAACGCGATCCGGGAGGCCTCCCGCCTGCTGCGTCCGTACAACCCGGCGCAGGACGCGTCCCCCTTCGCCCTCGCCCAGGTCGCCGACGCCGGCGACATCGCGGCGAACCCGTTCAACATCAACGAGGCCGTGGAGACCGTCGAGGCGGCGGCCGACGAGCTGCTCGGCACGGGCGCCCGGCTGATGACCCTCGGCGGCGACCACACCATCGCGCTGCCCCTGCTCCGCTCCGTCGCCAAGAAGCACGGCCCGGTCGCCCTGCTCCACTTCGACGCGCACCTCGACACCTGGGACACGTACTTCGGCGCCGAGTACACCCACGGCACCCCGTTCCGCCGCGCCGTCGAGGAGGGCATCCTCGACACCTCCGCCCTCTCCCACGTCGGCACCCGCGGCCCCCTGTACGGCAAGCAGGACCTCACCGACGACGAGAAGATGGGCTTCGGCATCGTCACCTCGGCGGACATCTACCGCCGCGGCGCCGACGAGGTCGCCGACCAGCTGCGCCAGCGCATCGGTGACCGCCCGCTCTACATCTCCATCGACATCGACTGCCTCGACCCGGCGCACGCGCCCGGCACCGGCACCCCGGAGGCGGGCGGCATGACCTCCCGCGAACTCCTGGAGATCCTGCGCGGCCTGTCCTCCTGCAACCTGGTCTCCGCGGACGTGGTCGAGGTCGCGCCCGCCTACGACCACGCCGAGATCACCGCCGTCGCCGCGTCCCACACGGCGTACGAACTGACCACGATCATGTCCCGCCAGATCGCCCAGGAGAAGGCAGCGAAGTGACCCACGACCACGACCTGGTACTCCGTCCGTCGGCGGCGCAGACGGAGGCCGCGCTGAACCCGCCCCCCGGCCGCAACGGCGGGGACCTGGTCGTGGAGACCCTCTCCGGGCTCGGCGCGACCACCGTCTTCGGCCTGCCCGGCCAGCACGCGCTGGGCATGTTCGACGCGCTGCGCCGCTCGTCGCTCCAGTACGTGGGGCTGCGCGTCGAGAACAACGCCGGGTTCGCGGCGGACGCGTACGGCCGGATCACGGGGGAGGCCGCGCCGCTGCTGCTCTCCACCGGCCCGGGGGCGCTGACCTCGCTGGCCGCGCTCCAGGAGGCCAAGGCCGCCTCGGCCCCCGTCCTCGCCATCAGCAGCCAGATCCCGACCGCCGGACTGGGCGGCGGACGCCACGGCTATCTGCACGAACTCCCGGACCAGCAGGCCTCGTTCCGGGGCGTCGTGAAGTCCGTGCACACCGTCCGCACGCAGTCCCAGATCCCCTCCGCCCTCGCGGCGGCCTGGGAGTCGGCGCTGACGGCCCCGCACGGCCCGGTCTGGGTGGAGATCCCGCAGGACGTCCTGCTCGCCCCGACGCACCTGCCGGTCGTGACCGCGATGGACGCGACCCCCGAGGAAGTGGTCCCGCGCCCCGAACTGACCGCGGTCGCCGCCCACCTGCTGTCCACGGCCGCCCGCCCCGCGATCATCGCGGGCGGCGGAGTCGTCCGGGCGGACGCCTCCGGCAAGCTGCTCCAGCTCGCCGAGCGGCTGAACGCCCCCGTCGTCACCACCTTCGGCGGCAAGGGCGCCTTCCCCTGGAACCACCCGCTGTCCCTCCAGTCCTGGCTGGAGGACCGGCACACCACCGACCTCCTGGAGGACGCGGACGTCCTGCTGGTGGTCGGCTCCGGCCTGGGTGAACTCTCGTCGAACTACCACACGTTCAAGCCCCGCGGCCGGGTGATCCAGATCGAGGCCGACCTCGGCAAACTGGAGTCCAACCATCCGGCACTGGGCATCCACGCCGACGCCAGGCTCGCGCTCTCCGCGCTCCTGGAGACGGTCGACGAGCGCCCCGACCCGACGGCGCCCGAGCGCGTGCGCACGCTGCTCGCCCGGGTCGGCGAGCGCATCGCCGCGCAGGAACTCACCCTGGAACAGGACGTGCTGGCGGCCGTGCGCCGCGCCCTGCCGGACGGCTCCCCGTCCTTCTGGGACATGACCATCCTGGCGTACTGGGCGTGGTCCGCCTTCGACCCGCGCCGGCCCAACGCCATGCACTCCGCCCAGGGCGCCGGCGGCCTCGGCTACGGCTTCCCGGCGGCCCTCGGAGCGGCGGCCGCCGACCCCACCCGCCCGGTCCTCGCGGTCTCCGGCGACGGCGGAGCGCTGTACTCGATCGCCGAGCTGGCCACGGCGAAGCAGTACGGCCTCGACGTCACCTGGCTGATCGTCGACGACGGCGGCTACGGCATCCTGCGCGAGTACATGACCGACGCCTTCGGCCAGGCCACGGCGACGGAACTGGCACGCCCGGACTACGTGGCCCTCGCCGAGTCCTTCGGTGTCCCGGGGATCCGTACGACCCCCGGGACGCTCGAAGCGGACCTGTCGAAGGCGCTGGCGACCCCCGGACCGTCGGTGGTGCTGCTCCCGGCGGTCCTTCGGATGTTCGCGCCCACGCACCTCGACGGCTGAGCGGCCGCCGGACCGAACGACTGCCGGACCGAACGACGGCCGGACCCAACGGCTGCCGCACCGAGCGCGGCAGCCGGACGGGCCGCTACCAGATCGCCTCGACCCACTCCGGGTGGTCGATGAACGGGTTGCGGTTGTGCTGGTAGGTGTCGTAGATGACCTGGTTGCGCTTCTCCTCGAAGGCGCTCGGCGGGTCCTGCTCGTTCCACTGCTTCAGCACGGACAGCTTGCCGATGTACGGCGCGCTGCCGTTGTTCACCTTCTCGTCCGGCTCCAGGTCGGCGAACCCGTCGCCGCCGTCGTAGCGCACGGCCATGTAGAGGATCATGCGGGCCACGTCGCCCTTGTCCGCGTCGCGCGGCTCGAAGGAGTCGGAGTCGACGCGGCTGCCGCCGCCGTTCGTCACCGCGCTGCCGCCGTTGTCGAAGTCGAGGTTGCCGCGGACGCCGTTGACCTGGACGTCGGCGGGGCGCAGGTGGTGCAGGTCGGTGCCGGGGCCGGTCACCTCGCCGAAGTCGCCGTGCGACTTGGCCCAGGTGTGCTCACGGTTCCAGTCGCCGACGTCGCCGCCGTTCAGGGACTTGCTGCGGGAGACGCCGCTGTACAGCAGGATCACGTTGTTGCTGTTGTTCGGGTCCTGGTCGGTGACCTTCAGCGCGTTCCAGACCGCGGAGTACGAGATCTTGCTCTGGCTGCTGATGATGGTGTGCAGCGAGGACTTGAGGCTCGCGCCGGTCTTGCCGACCGCGTTCTTGTAGTACGTGCTGTCGTACACGGTCGTCGTGGCGCTCGCGGGGGTCGCGGCGACCGTCGGCAGGGTGAGGCCCACCAGTACGGCGGATGTGGTCAGCGCCAGCGTCTTCCAGCGGCGTATGTGCGTTGTCGCGGGCATCGTGGGGAGTCCGTTCTACGCGTGTTGATTGAGCAGGCAACGGGAGCGTGACATGGACATGCGATGCGGGCAATGAACGGGCGGTGTCGGTTCCGTGTCGGAATCCGGCAGGTCGCCTTCCGGGTGGGCGGCGTGACGCGCCGAGCGGCCCCCGGCCGGGGAGGGGTCGGGGGCCGCGGGGGTGCCGGGGGCCGGGTTCCTGGAGCCGGTCGGCGGTATCCGAGGGGGTCGGCCGACGTCCGACGGGTCCGGGCGGCGGAGCGTCGCCGTGGCCGAACCCGGCCCGGTGGACGCGGTCCTGCTGTACGCGCTCTCCTTCACCGCGGTGGCGTTCTTCCTCACCCGGGCGGTCGCGACCCGGCGCACAGGTGAGGGACGCCGGCGGCGACGCGACGGCACGTACGCGCGCCCCACGAACGCACGTACAACTTTCGGTCACCCCTGCGAGTCATGACAGTCGGGTGCGCCGCAGGCGCGCTCGTACTGGTCGACAGGGGATGGGGAACCTCCATGACTCACCGGATATCCCGGCGTGCCCGGATGCTCGCAGCGAGCCTCGGCGCCGGGGTGCTCGTGCCGTTCGCGGCGGCCGCGGCCGCGGCACCGGCCTCGGCCGCCGCTGCGCCGCAGGTCAGCTGCACCTCGGCCAAGGCGGGCCTGGCCGCCAAGCTGCAGAAGGACATCACCGCGGCCGTGAAGAACCGCGCGGGCACGATCGCCGTCGGCCTCTACGACCGGACGACGAAGACGACCTGCACCCTGCGCGCCACCTCCGCCTACGACTCCGCCAGTGTGGTCAAGGCCACCGTGCTGGCCACGCTGCTGTGGGACGCGAAGAAGCACAACCGGTATCTGACCAGCCGTGAGCAGACGCTCACCACGGCCATGATCACCAAGTCGGACAACGCCGCGACCACCTCGCTGTGGAACCAGCTCGGCGTGACCAAGGTGAAAGGTTTCCTCGCCGCCGCCGGGATGACCGAGACCAAGCCGGGCGCGAACGGCTACTGGGGTCTCACCCAGATCACCGTGCGCGACGAGCAGAAGCTGCTCGCGCTCCTCACCGCCAAGAACTCCGTGCTGAGCGACAACTCCCGCGCGTACGAGCTGAAGCTGATGGGCAAGGTCATCTCCTCGCAGCGCTGGGGCACCCCGGCCGGAGCGCCCTCCTCGGTCGCCGTGCACGTCAAGAACGGCTGGCTGTCGCGCTCCACGCACGGCTGGCGCGTCCACAGCATCGGCACCTTCAACGGTGCGGGCCACGACTACATGATCACCGTTCTCACCCACGGGAACAGCACCATGAGCTACGGCGTCAGCACGATCCAGGGTGTGGCCAAGGCGATCCACAAGGACCTCGTGCCGGCCACCGCCAAGAGCGGCGCGAGCGTGCTGCGGTACGTGCCCACCGGCACCCCGCAGGAGGCGTCCGTGCCCGCGCCCGCGAGCTGACAGCGGTCACCCGCGCCGCGAGCCGACAGCGGTCACCGCGGGCCGGCGGCGGCCGCCTCGCCGACCGCCGCCGGCCCGGCCCGGGCCCCACCGGCCCCGCCCGTTCGCCCTCCCTCGCCATCCAGCCGCCCCGGCAGGCTCCGGACGACGTACGAGCGAGGGCACCTTCGTCGGCGATCTCTCATCCGCCGTGAACCGCGACGGAGCCGCCGCCGCGCTCGTCGGCCGGTCCTCGTTCACCCCCCCCACCGGGGACGGCCGCCCCGGCCTGCCCCTGGTCGGCGACGACAACCGGAACACGGCGCGGCTCACCCGTCCGTACTCCCTGCGCGTGCGACTGCCACGGACGGTGAGGGAATGATTGTTGCGGAGGGATGAAATCCGCTTCGTTCGGCGTTGGTGTCTTCCGGCGGAGTGAGATCTACGGAAGGCACCGGCGTGGCAGGTCAACGGGGATGGGCAGGGCGACTCGCCGGGTATGCGTGGCGGTACCCGAAGGACGTGCTGCTCGCGCTCGGGTCCGCGCTCGGCGGCATGGCCGTGCTGGCGGTGGTCCCGCTGATCACGAAGGTGATCATCGACGACGTCGTCGGGAACCACACCCGCTCCATGGCCCCCTGGGCGGGCGCGCTGATAGCGGCCGCCGTCGTCGTCTATGTCCTCACCTACATCCGCCGTTACTACGGCGGCCGCCTCGCCCTCGACGTCCAGCACGACCTGCGGACCGAGATGTACGACACGATCACCCGGCTCGACGGACGCCGCCAGGACGAACTGTCCACCGGACAGGTCGTCGGCCGGGCCACCAGCGACCTCCAGCTGATCCAGGGCCTGCTCTTCATGCTCCCGATGACCATCGGGAACGTGCTCCTCTTCCTGATCTCGCTCGGGATCATGGCCTGGCTCTCCCTGCCGCTCACCCTGGTCGCGCTGGCCGTCGCGCCCGCCCTGTGGTTCGTCGCCAAGCGCAGCCGCTCCAGGCTGCACCCCGCCACCTGGTACGCGCAGGCCCAGGCCGCCGCCGTGGCGGGCGTCGTCGACGGCGCCGTCAGCGGCGTCCGCGTGGTCAAGGGCTTCGGCCAGGAGGAGCAGGAGACCGGCAAGCTCCGGGAGGTCGGCCGACGGCTCTTCGCCGGACGGATGCGGACCATCCGGTTCAACGCCCGGTACACCCCCGCGCTCCAGGCCGTGCCCGCCCTCGGCCAGGTCGCGATGCTCGCGCTGGGCGGCTGGCTCGCCGTACGGGGACAGATCACGCTCGGTACGTTCGTGGCGTTCTCCTCGTACCTCTCCCAGCTCGTCGGGCCCGTCCGGATGCTCGCGGTGGTCCTCACCGTCGGGCAGCAGGCCCGGGCCGGCGCCGAGCGCGTGCTCGAACTGATCGACACCGAACCGGCCATCCAGGACGGCACCAAGGCCCTCCCGGCCGACGCGCCCGCGACCGTCGAGTTCGACGACGTGTCCTTCGCCTACGAAGACGGCCGGCCGGTGCTGAACGGGCTGAGCTTCGAGATCCGGCCCGGCGAGACCCTGGCCGTCGTCGGCTCCTCGGGGTCCGGCAAGTCCACGGTGTCGCTGCTGATGCCCCGCTTCTACGACGTCACGCACGGCGCCGTCCTCGTCGGCGGCCACGACGTCCGCGAGCTCACGCAGGAGTCGCTGCGCGCCGCGATCGGCCTGGTCCCCGAGGACTCCTTCCTCTTCTCCGACACCGTGCGCGCCAACATCGCCTACGGCCGCCCCGACGCCACCCAGGAGGAGATCGAGCAGGCCGCCCGGGCCGCCCAGGCCGACCGCTTCATCACCGAGCTGCCCGCCGGCTACGACACCAAGGTCGGCGAGCACGGCCTGACCCTCTCCGGCGGCCAGCGCCAGCGGGTCGCCCTCGCCCGCGCCATCCTCACCGACCCGCGCCTGCTCGTCCTCGACGACGCCACCTCCGCCGTGGACGCCCGTGTCGAGCACGAGATCCACGAAGCGCTGAAACAGGTCATGGAGGGCCGCACGACCCTGCTGATCGCGCACCGCCGCTCCACCCTCAACCTCGCCGACCGCATCGCCGTGCTCGACGGCGGCCGGCTCGCCGACATCGGCACCCACGAAGAGCTCCAGGACCGCTCCCCGTTGTACCGGCGGCTGCTCACCGACCCGGACGAACTGGGCGGGGTCTCCCCGGGACACGCCCAGCCCGTGGCCGCGGCCGAGGACACCTCGGTACGAGAGGAACTGGACGCCGAGTTCGACGCCGAGCGCGGTGTCACCCCGCACCTGTGGACCGGCGACCGCGAGCCCCGGGACAACGCGCTGGCGGGCATGCCGGCCACGCCCGAGCTCCTCGCCCAGGTCGAGGCGCTGCCCCCGGCCACCGACATCCCGGCCATCGACGAGGCACGCGCGGTCACGCCCGAGGAGTCGTACGGACTGCGCCGGCTGCTGCGCGGCTTCGGACTCCCGCTCCTGGTGAGCCTCGGACTGGTCGCCGTCGACGCCGGCATGAGCCTGCTGCTGCCCGTGCTGATCCGGCACGGCATCGACCAGGGTGTCTCCAGGATGGCCCTCGGCGCGGTCTGGGCCGCGGCGGCCCTGGCTCTGGTCACCGTGCTCGTCCAGTGGTCGGCGCAGATCGGCGAGACGCGGATGACGGGACGGACCGGCGAGCGGGTCCTGTACTCGCTCCGCCTGAAGATCTTCGCGCAGCTCCAGCGCCTCGGACTCGACTACTACGAGCGGGAGCTGACCGGGCGGATCATGACCCGGATGACGACCGACGTCGACGCCCTGTCCACCTTCCTGCAGACCGGCCTGGTCACCGCGTTCGTCTCCGTCGTCACCTTCTTCGGCATCATGGGCGCGCTGCTCGTGATCGACGTCCAGCTCGCGCTGGTCGTGTTCGTGACCCTGCCGCCGCTGGTCGTCGGCACGTTCTTCTTCCGCCGGGCGAGCGTGAAGGCGTACGAACTCGCCCGCGAGCGCGTCTCGGCGGTCAACGCCGACCTCCAGGAGTCGGTCTCCGGACTGCTGATCCTGCAGGCCTTCCGGCGCGAGCGCGCGGGCAGCCGGCGGTTCGCGGAGGGCAGCGCCGGCTACCGCGCGGCGCGCATCCGCGGACAGTGGCTGATCTCGGTCTACTTCCCCTTCGTGCAGCTGCTGTCGTCGGTCGCGGCGGCCGCGGTGCTGATGGTGGGCGCGCACCGGGTCGACGCCGGGACGCTGACGACCGGCGCGCTGGTCGCCTACCTCCTCTACATCGATCTGTTCTTCGCGCCCGTGCAGCAGCTCTCCCAGGTCTTCGACGGGTATCAGCAGGCGACGGTGTCGCTGGGCCGCATCCAGGAGCTGCTCCAGGAACCGACGTCGACACAGGCCGCCGCCGAGCCGCTGGAGGTGCTCTCGCTGCGCGGCGACATCGCCTTCGAGGACGTCGGCTTCGCGTACGGCGACGACGAGGAGGCCCTCAGCGGTGTCTCCCTGAGCATCCCGGCCGGGCAGACCGTCGCCTTCGTCGGTGAGACCGGTGCGGGCAAGTCGACGCTGGTGAAGCTGGTCGCCCGCTTCTACGATCCGACGAGCGGGCGGGTCACCGTCGACGGCACCGACCTGCGCGCCCTCGACATCACCTCCTACCGCCACCGGCTCGGTGTGGTCCCGCAGGAGGCGTACCTCTTCCAGGGGACGGTCCGCGACGCCATCGCCTACGGCCGCCCCGGCGCCACCGACGCCCAGGTGGAGGCCGCCGCCCGCGCGGTCGGCGCGCACGAGATGATCGCCACGCTGGACGGCGGCTACCTCCACGAGGTCGCCGAGCGCGGCCGCAACCTCTCCGCGGGCCAGCGCCAGCTGATCGCGCTGGCCCGCGCCGAACTCGTCGACCCCGACGTCCTGCTCCTCGACGAGGCCACCGCCGCGCTCGACCTCGCCACGGAGAGCCTGGTCAACCAGGCCACCGACCGGCTCGCGGGCCGCCGTACGACCCTGGTCGTCGCCCACCGGCTGACCACGGCCGCCCGCGCGGACCGGGTCGTGGTCATGGACCACGGCCGGGTCGCGGAGGACGGCACGCACGACGAACTGCTCCTGCTCGACGGCCGGTACGCGGAGCTGTGGCGGACCTTCGTGGGGGCGTCGGAGCCGGAGGAGCCGGTCGGCTCCACCGCCTGACGCCCGCCCGCTCAGCCCTTCTGCTTGATGTCGGAGATCTTCTTCGTCGACAGATCCGACTGGACGGCCAGATAGGTGTACGTCGGGTGCTGCGCGGAGCCCCAGGTCAGCCGGACGGTCGACCAGGTGTGGCCCGCGCCGCTGTCGCCCGCCGTCACCTTCCAGGCGCGCGGCACGTCCTGGGCGCGCAGGACGCCGTCGGCGTGCTCACGGCTCTCCCACCGGGCCAGCCGGGTGCGCAGGTCCGAGGTCAGGTAGAACGAGCGCAGCTGGGAGCCGAGACGGCCGGCGCCCTGGTCGGTCACGGCGTCGATGTAGGCGCCGTAGAAGTCGGCCACCCGGTCGTACGCCGGGCCGTTGGCGCCGCCACGTGCGGGCGGGGGAGCGGGGGAACCGGCGAACGCGGGCACGGAGGCACCGGCCGCGGCGAGGACCGCGGCGCCGACGAACGCGCCGACGACGGCGCGGGAACGGGACGTGCGGAACCGGATCGAACGGGAACGGGACGTGCGGGACATCGGATACCACCTTTCGCTTTTCTGACCAGTTGGACACCGGGTAAAGCGGTGCGGTTGCCCCGAAAGCGGAAAAAAACCCGTCCGGGTCACCGGACGGGGGTGGATGGCCGGCGCGCAACCATCCGACATATGTTCTGCGTCCGTACACCAGTACGCTCAATGGTCGGGGAGGGGCGATTGTGGACAGTGGTGCGATCCGTCGGCGCGTGGCGCTCGGCCTGGCTGTGCTGACCGCCTCCGGGCTGCTCGCGTTGGTGTGCCCGGGGAGCGCGCAGGCCGCTTCGTACTGCTCGGGACGCAAGGTGCGCACGGTCCCCTTCGCGACCGGCTCGGTGCAGCTCTACCGGAACGGCGGTTACGTCTGCGCCGTGACGGTCCCCAAGAAGCAGCAGGCGCAGAAGCGGCCGATGTCGGTCAGCGTGCAGGCGCGCGGCAACCGGCCGGTGGTCGACGCGGGCCGTTTCGCGCACCACGCGGGCCCGGTCACCGTCCACGCGGGCCACCGCTGCGTCCGCATCAGGGGCTCGGTCGGCTCGGGTTCCGTGAGCTCGGGCTGGATCCTGTGCTGAGCCGATCGGTCCCGGCCGGAGGCCCGGCGATTCCCGGCTGAATCACAGAGAAGTCACAGGGTTCCCTCAAGTCCCCCTGGTGTCACACCCATTGCTCCGCTAGGTTCCGGCGGACATCTGTGTAACTCCAGGGGAGGGTGCATGCGCAAGGCGCTCAGATGGCTGCTCGCGCTCACGGTGCTCATAGGCACGCTGAGCACGGCCGGGGCGGCCACCGCGGCCCAGCCGGAGGCCACCACCGGCACGACCACCGGGGACATCAAGGACCGTCTCCTCGCGATACCGGGCATGAGCCTGATCGAGGAGAAGCCGTACACCGGCTACCGCTTCTTCGTCCTCGACTACACCCAGCCGGTCGACCACCGGCACCCGTCCAGGGGGACGTTCCAGCAGCGCATCACGGTGCTGCACAAGGACACCGCACGCCCGACGGTCTTCTACACCGGCGGCTACAACGTCTCCACGACGCCGAGCCGCCGCGAGCCGACCCAGATCGTGGACGGCAACCAGGTCTCGATGGAGTACCGCTTCTTCACCCCGTCCCGCCCCCAGCCGGCCGACTGGTCCAAGCTCGACATCTGGCAGGCGGCCAGTGACCAGCACCGCATCTTCGAGGCCCTCAAGCCGATCTACACCCAGAGGTGGATCTCGACGGGCGGCTCCAAGGGCGGCATGACCGCCACGTACTACGAGCGCTTCTACCCGCGCGACATGGACGGCGTGGTCGCCTACGTCGCCCCCAACGACGTGGTGAACGACGAGGACTCGGCGTACGACCGCTTCTTCAGGAACGTCGGCACCAAGGAGTGCCGCGACAGGCTGAACGCGGTGCAGCGCGAGGCGCTGGTGCGCCGGGAGCCGCTGGAGAAGAAGTACGCGCAGTACGCGGCCGACAACGGCTACACCTTCACCACGATCGGCAGCCTGGACAAGGCCTACGAGGCCGTCGTCCTCGACTACGTGTGGGGCTTCTGGCAGTACAGCCTGCTCGCCGACTGCGCGACGATCCCGGCCGACGCGCCGCACGCCACGGACGACGCGATCTGGGACTCCGTCGACACCATCTCCGGCTTCTCGGCCTACACCGACCAGGGCCTGGAGACGTACACGCCGTACTACTACCAGGCGGGCACCCAGCTCGGCGCGCCCACGATCCACTTCCCCTCCATCGAGAAGAAGCTGATCCGCTACGGCTACCAGCCGCCGCGGAACTTCGTGCCGCGCTCCATCCCGATGACCTTCCAGCGGTCGGCGATGCGGGACGTGGACACCTGGGTCGCGCACCACGCCCACCACATGCTGTACGTCTACGGCCAGAACGACCCGTGGGGCGCGGAGCGCTTCCGCCTCGGCAGGGGCGCCCGTGACGCCTACGTCTTCACGGCCCCCGGCCTCAACCACGGTGCCAACGTCGCCGGTCTCGTCCCCGACGAGAAGGCGCTCGCGACGGCCCGCATCCTGCAATGGGCCGGTGTCGCCTCCGCGGCCGTCCAGGCCGACCCGTCGGCGGCCCGGCCGCTGGCCGGATTCGACGCGAGGCTCGACCGGCGCGACATCGAGCGCGAGCCCGCGCTGCGCCCGTAAGGCGCGACTGCGCCCGCCCGCCGGTCACACCGGGCGGGCGCAGCCCACCGGTCTGCCGCCGCCCAACTGGACGTAGAGAGCGGTGCTGGACGGGCACTCGGAGCGGTCGACGACCGCCGAGGTCACCCGGTACTGCGGGGCCTTCCTGCCCTTGCCGTCGCAGGCGGTCTCGCGGACCTGACCGCTGCCCGCGCTGTACACGCAGTCGCCGACGATCGTGCGGGGGCCTCCGCCGCCGCCCGGGTCGCCGGGGTGCGGGGCCTCCAGTTTGCGCATGCAGGCGTAGCCCTGCGGGACCGCGGCGTCGCCGTTCCCGTCCGCGGTGGGCCGGGTCTCGCTGATGTGCAGGACGAAGTCGGTGGCCGGCGGGCACAGCGGGCCGTCGGCGACCCTGCCGTCGTAGCGGGCGATCACGCGCGCGGCGGCCCGTTCGCTGGTGCAGGGCACCTCGGTGAAGCTGGTGGTCCCGAAGGAACTGCACTCGGCGACCTCGAGGAACACCGCGCCGTAGCCGGAGGGTCTGGCCGAGGTCGTCACCGGGCGGGGTTCGGCGTCGCCGGAGTCCGACCAGCGGTCGCAGCCGGCGAGCGCGGCGGCGGCCAGCAGCAGCGCGCACACCGCCCCGAGGCAACGCCGACCCACCGAGCTGGCTCGCATGTCTTCCCCCCGATACCCCTGCCCAGCGTGACCCGCCGCGGCGGGCACACGCCAGACATCCGGGGTGCTTTGCGTCTGTCGGGGGTGGTGCGTCCGGTCTGCGACGTAGGGCTAATACGTCATTCCGTACCCGATCGGATACAGCACCTGAGCAGGGTCGTCCGCCCGCTGCACCGCGACCGGAAGCCGGCCCCGCGGCTTCGCCCGCCCGGCGATCACCCGTGCGGCGGCCCGCAGTTCGACGTCCGTCCAGGAGTAGGCCGCCAAGTGGGCGTCGGCAGAGGGTAGATGCGCCACGTCGTACGGATTGCGGATGGCGATCACGACGACCGGGACGCCGGTGGCGACCAGCCGGTCGACGAGCGTCCGCTGGGAACTCGTCGCCGTGACGTTGTACGTCCCGACGACGACGGCGTCCGCTCCCGAGGCCGCCGTGACCGCTTGCCCGATGGCCGCCTCGGTGGGCGTCGTCCCCGTGGACAGCGCCGTCGCCGTGAAGCCCAGCGCGGTCAGGGCGGTCGCGAGGACGGTGGTGGGCGGCCCGTCGGTGCCGGAGGGCGAGGCGGGGTCGGCGCCCACGACGAGCACCTTCCTGTGCGTACGGCGGGAGAGCGGCAGCAGGCCGCGCTGGTTGACCAGCAGGGTCGTCGTGCGTTCGGCGATCCGGTCGGCCGCCCTGAGGTGGGCCGCGGTGCCGACCGCGCGGTCGACCCCGCCGTCGCCGACGTACGGGTTCTCCAGCAGCCCGAGTCTCGCCTTGAGGCGCAGGACGCGCAGGAGCGACTCGTCGAGGCGCGCCTCGGTCAGCTCTCCGCCGCGCACCGCGTCGAGCACGGCGTGCCAGGCGACGTCGATGGACGGCGGGTTGAGGAGCTGGTCGACGCCGGCCTTCAGGGCCAGCACGGGGACGCGGTCGTCGCCGTACTTCGTGCGCACGCCCTCCATGCCGAGCGAGTCCGTCACCACGACACCGTCGTAGCCGAGTTCCTCGCGCAGGATGCCGGTGAGGATCGGGTGGGAGAGCGTGGCGGGGTCGCCGGCCGGGTCGAGCGCCGGGACCATGATGTGGGCGGTCATGATCGAGTCGATGCCGGCCCGGATCGCGGCGCGGAAGGGCACGGCGTCGAGATCCGACCACAGCTCACGGCTGTGCGTGATGACCGGGAAGCCGAAGTGGCTGTCCACGGCGGTGTCGCCGTGCCCCGGGAAGTGCTTGGACGTGGCGGCCACGCCCGCGCCGCGGTATCCCTGCACCTCGGCCGTCACCAGGTCGGCCACCGCGTCCGGGTCGGCGCCGAAGGAGCGCACGCCGATGACCGGGTTGGCCGGGTTGACGTTCACGTCGGCGACCGGGGAGTAGTCCTGCCGGATGCCGAGCGCGCGCAGTTCGGTCCCGCTGAGCCGCCCCACCGTGCGGGCGTCCTCCCGTGAGCGGCCCGCGCCCAGCGCCATCGCGCCCGGGAAGAGCGTCGCGGGCTTGCCGACCCGGGCCACTATGCCGTGCTCCTGGTCGGTGGAGATCAGCACGGGCAGGCCGCGCGGCTGGGCCAGGGAGACCTGCTGGATGCCGTTGGACAGAGCCGCGATCTGGTGCGGGTCACGGGTGTTGTGGGCCCAGGTGAAGTAGATGATGCCGCCGACGCGGTAGCGGGCGATCAGTTCCGCGGCCGTTCTGACGCCGAGTTCGGCGAGGTTGGCATCGATGTCGGCCTGGTCGGGGGCGGTGGCCGAGTGGCCGTACACCCGCATCACGAAGAGCTGGCCGACCTTCTCCTCCAGCGTCATGCGGGAGATCAGGGCGCGGAGTGACGTTTCGTCATGATGGCCCCCGGCGGCCCGGGCGGGGACGCCGCCCAGGGCGAGAGCGGCGGTGGTCGCGGCGGTGGCGGCGAGAACCGTACGTCTGGACGGTGGTGCGGTGCTTCCCGTGCTGGAGTCGCGCACGAGCGCTCCTTCCCTCGTGAAGGAAACTTCCGAGGAGACACGAATATCCGGGAAGTTTCTTCCAGTCAAGGGTGTGCACAGTAGCCGGACAGGGGCCGTCACCGGCGCAGTTGGAGGGGGGCGCGCCGGTGACGGCGTGCTGCCGGCCGCAGGCGGCGGAGAGGGTGGTCAGCGATCGCAGCCAGCAGCGAGGCCGACACCGCACTGCGAGACTCGTGCGGCAGCATGCGGATTGGACGGGCCGGCACGGGTCCGGGTTCCCGGATTCCGGCCGATCGCCGAAGTCGGTACGGGAGTGCCGGGCGGGTCCGGTGAGGCGCCGAGGCGCTGCTCACGGGGCGTCGTGCCGGGACGCCGAGGGCCAGTGGGACCGAAGGGTGCGGACTGTCTCCGCGATGGCCGGACGCCGTGCCGCGCCGGTGCGCCACACCGCGTACAGCCGCCGTACGGGCATCGGGTCGAGCGGCACCTCCACCACCCCGCCGGGAAGCGCGCCACGCCCGAGCCGGGGGAGGAGCGCGACACCGAGCCCGGCCGCGACCAGGGCGACGAGGGTCGGGTTCTCGTCCGCCTGGTGGACGATGTCCGGCTCGCAGCCCGCCGCACGCAGGGTGCGCACCAGCCAGTCGTGGCACACCCGGCCGGGCGGCTGGCAGATCCATCGTTCGCCGGCCAGCTCCTCCCGCCGCACGGACGCCCGCCCGGCGAAGGGATGCCCGGCGGGCACGAGGAGGTCGCACAGGTCGTCCCCGATCACCGCCTGCTCCACGCCCGGCGGAGCGGGGAGCGGCGCGATGTCCCAGTCGTGCGCGACGGCCATGTCGACGGCGCCCTTGGCGACCAGGTCCACGGAGAGATGGGGGTCGATCTCGGTGAGCCGGGCGTCGAGGGCCGGATGCCGGACGGCCAGGTCGGCCAGTACGGCGGGCAGCAGCCCGCGTGCCGCGCTGGCGAACGCGGCGAGGTCCAGCCGGCCCGCGGGCACCCCGCGCCGCTCCTCGAGATCGGTCTCGGCCCGCTCCACGATGGCCATCAACTGCTGCGCGGTGGAGGCCAGTTGAAGGGCCTGCTCGGTGAGCCGCACACCGCGTCCGCGCCGTTCGAGAAGTACGGTCCTGGTCTCCCGCTCCAGTTTGGCGATCTGCTGGGACACGGCGGAGGGCGTGTACCCGAGCGCGGCCGCGGCGGCGCCGACCGTGCCGTGCACGGAGACGGCGTGCAGGGCACGCAGACGCTGGAGATCGAGCACGGGCCGCCCCTTTCATCAGGAATGCTTCATCCAACCATGCAGCAGGATTCGCTGGTGCTTAACGGTTCGCGGGCGTGATCCTCGACCCATGCGACCCGCCCACATCTGTCTCGCCGTCCTCGTCGCCGCCGTCTGGGGTGTGAACTTCACCGTCGTCGAGGTCGGCCTCGGCCACTTCCCGCCCCTGCTCTTCTCGGCGCTGCGCTTCCTGGTGGCCGCGCTGCCCGCGGTGTTCTTCGTGGGGCGGCCCAAGGTCGCGTGGAAGTGGATCGTGGCGGTGGGACTGGTCCTGGGCGTCGCCAAGTTCGGACTGCTCTTCATCGGCATGGACGCCGGGATGCCGGCCGGCCTGTCGTCCCTCGTCCTCCAGATCCAGGCCGTCTTCACGGCCCTGATCGCCTATGTCGTCCTGGGTGAACGGCCCACCGGTGTACGGCTCACGGGCATGGCGGTGGCGCTGTGCGGGGTGGGCCTGGCCGCCGTGGACGAGGGCACCGGCGGCCCGCTCGGCGCCTTCGCGCTGGTGATCGCGGCGGCGGCCTGCTGGGGCGTGTCGAACGTCCTCACCCGCAGGGCGTCCCCGCCCGACTCCCTCAACTTCATGGTGTGGGTGAGCACCGTCCCGGTACTGCCGCTGCTGGGGCTCTCGCTGCTGACGGAGGGTCCGGCCCGAGACCTCGACGCGCTGCGCGCCCTCGACTGGCGGAGCGCCGGAATCGTGGTCTACGTCGCCTGGATCACGACCGTCCTCGGCTTCGGGGCATGGGGGTGGCTGCTGCACCGCCACCCCGCGTCCACCGTCGCGCCCTTCTCCCTGCTGGTTCCGGTCTTCGGCATGTCGTCCGCGGCCCTGTTCCTGGGCGAGTCGATCGGCCCACTGCGCTGGGGAGCGGCGGCGCTGCTGGTGGGAGGGGTGGCCCTGACCTCCCTGGCGCCCGCACGGACGCCCCGCGCGCTGGTCCGCCCGGCGGACGGACCGGCACGGGACCGGATCGGGGAGCCCGCGTGAGCGTGGCCGTGGTCGGCATCCCCGGGTCCGGGCCCAATCGGTGGGTGCCGGTCGGTCAGTGCGGGATGCCGTCGATCAGCTCGCGGGCCCCCTGGCGCAGCAGGGCGACGGCGACCGAGGTGCCGAGGGTCGCGGCGTCGAGACGGCCCGCCCACTCGTGCGCGTTCAGGACCGTCTTGCCGTCCGGAGTGAACACGCACGCGCGCAGCGACAGTTCGCCACCGCCGCCGACCTTCGCGTAGCCCGCGATCGGTGAGTTGCAGTGACCCTGCAGCACGTGCAGGAACATGCGCTCCGCGGTGGCCTCGCGGTGCGTGTCCGGGTCGCCGAGGTCGCTGATCGTCTCGATCAGGTCCGTGTCGCCCTCGCGGCACTGGAGGGCCAGGATGCCCGCGCCGATCGGCGGCATCATCGTCTCGGGCGACAGGATCTCGCTGATCACGTCCGTGCGGCCGATGCGTTCGAGTCCGGACACCGCGAGCAGCAGCGCGTCCGCCTCACCCGCCGCCAGCTTCTCCAGCCGGCGGTTGGCGTTGCCCCGGAACGGCACACACTCCAGGTGCGGGTGCGAGGCGGCCAGCTGGGCGACGCGCCGCACGGAGGAGGTGCCGATCCGGGTGCCCTGCGGCAGCTCGTCGAGGGTGAGACCGGCGGGGTGGATCAGCGCGTCGCGGATGTCGTCCCGGGCCAGGAAGGCGGCGAACATCGTCCCCGCGGGCAGCGGGCGGTCCGCGGGGATGTCCTTCACGCAGTGCACCGCGAGGTCGGCCTCGCCGGCCAGCAGCGCCGCGTCGACCTCCTTGGTGAACGCGCCCTTGCCCTCGACCTTGGACAGGTCGCCCATCCACTTGTCGCCGGTGGTCCTCACCGGGACCACCTCGGTGCGGATCTCTGGGCGGAGCGCGCTCAACTCGGCGCGTACGCGCTCCACTTGGGCCAGGGCCATGGGGGAGTCGCGGGAGACGATGCGGATCAGTTCCGGGGCCGACATGCCGACCACGATAGCGGTTTGCCGGGGGTCAGTGGGGGGTAGGGCGATCGCCCCAGGTGGTGGCGGGGAGACGGTGCGGTGGTCCTCGGACACGAGTGGGGCGCCCGGGGGCGGCGAGGGGTGCCGCGACGGGGTGCGGTGCCGGCCCGCGCGGGGCGGTCGGGTGCCGGGCCCGGAGGGCCGGCGCGGGCCTACGCCGACTCGTTCAGCAGCCGCGCGAGATGGTCCCGGCCCGGACCCAGCAGTCCCGGGAGCGGCGCGGCGGCCTCGTACCACCGCTTCTCGTACTCCCAGCACAGCCAGCCGTCCCAGCCCTCCCGGGAGAGCAGCTCCACACACTCCGCGAGCGGCAGGACACCCGCGCCCAGCGGGAGCGGGGTGGTGTCCTCGGCGGACGCGATGTCCTTGACCTGCACATAGCCGAGGTAGGTGCACAGGGCCGCGTACGTCGACGGCGGCTCCTCGCCGCCGAGCCAGGTGTGCATGACGTCCCACAGCGCGCCCACGTGGTGATGGCCGACCAGGCCCAGGATCCGCATCGCGTCCGCGCCGGTGCGGTGCGAGTCGTGGGTCTCCAGCAGGATGCGTACGCCCAGGTCGGCGGCGTACTCCGCGGCCGTGCCGAGCCGTCGCGCCGCCGTCGCGTCGGCCTCCTCGGCGCTCTGGTCGGCGCTCGCGCCCGGGAAGACACGGACGAAGGGGGCCGACAGGTCCCGCGCCAGGTCCAGGAGTTCGCGGATCTCGGTGACGACGCGGGCGTCGTCACCGGGCGCCGCCACCCGCGCGTACCCGGCCAGGCCCATGATCTCGACACCGCCCGCCTCGAACGCGGCGGCCACCCCGGCCCGCTCGGCCGGCCCGAGCCCGGGGTGCACCGGTTCCTCGGGGTGCGCGCGCAGCTCCACGCCGTGATAGCCGTGCGCGGCGGCGAGTCGTACGACATCGGGGACGGGGAGCCCGGGCACGCCGAGCGTGGAGAAGGCCAGCTTCATGGACCGGGACCCTACCCGGCACTCCGGATCATCCGGGGGAGCCGTGCAGATCCAGCCGCCAGTCCTGACCGACGAGATCCGCGCCGAAGGAGCGGTGCGGTTTCTCGGCGACGAGGGAGAAACCGTGGCGCTGGTAGATGTGGCGGGCCGAGGTCAGGACGTCGTTGGTCCACAGGACGAGGTCCCGGTAGCCGCCGTCCCGCGCGAAACCGACGACCGCCTCGACCAGCCGGTCGCCGATGCCGAGGCCGCGGGCGTCCGGCTCGACGAGGAGCAGCCGCAGCCGGGCCGTTCCCGGGGCGTCGTCCCGCGCGCACATCACGCATCCCACCGGCCGCCCGGCCAGCTCGGCGATCCAGGCCCGCTCCAGGTGCGGATCGTGGTCCTCGGCGAAGTCCGCGACGATCCGGGCGACCAGACCCTCGTAGTCGGTGTTCCAGCCGTACTCGGCGGCGTACAGCGCGGCGTTGCGCTGCACGATCCAGCCGAGGTCGCCGGGGACGGGCTCGCGCAGCACGACGTCCTCGCGGTGGCGGCGCGCATCCGGAGCGGGGCGGAGGCGGTGGGAGGACAGGAGGGTGCGCACGGTGTGCATCGCCTCGGCGAGGCGGGGGCGGTCGCCGGCCGGGACGGTCGCCAGGAGGGCTCCGACGGATTCCCGGGAGCGCTCGTCCAGGACGGCCGCGGTCTCCCGGCCGCGCTCGGTGAGTGTGATCCGGCGGCGGCGCGGGTCGCGCTCCGAGGGCGCCCGTTCGATCAGGCCGTCCTGCTCGAACTTGCTCAGGATCCGGCTCAGGTACCCGGAGTCCAGGGACAGTTCGCCACGGAGGTCGGCGGCGTCGGTGTGCGGGGAGTGCGCGAGCTCGTACAGCACGCGTGACTCGGTGAGGGTGTACGGGGCGTAGAGGTGGCGGCCGTAGTCGAGTGCGCCGATGACGTTCGTGTAGAAGCGGTTGAAGGAGCGGATGTCCTGGACGGTCATGGTCAACCCCGGATGTCGGCTCTGGCTTTCGGCTCTGGGCGGGCGGTGCGGGCGGTGCGGGCGGATCGGGGGAGGGGTGGGGACGGTTGACCCAGTCAGAGGTGACGGGTCGAGCGTACGGGCGTTGGTGAGGTGGAGTCCACGGGGCGGACGTGTCCGGCGGTCGTGGAGTCCAGGTGAAGGCGGCCAAGCTCCGGCGACGGCGGGGCGACGTTCCGGCGACCGGGGTCATGGCTTGGCCAACCCCTTTCCGCGCGTTGGCCACAAGTTCATCGCGCGCCTCTGCCAACCCCCGGAAACCCCTAGGAGAGTGAAACGGCGGGGGCGCCCCGGCGTGCCCCGCAGTTCGACTCCGGAGAGCTGACGAAGTCTCAAGAAGGAGCAGCAATGGCCGAGTTGACCCGTCGTAGACTCCTGGGTTCGGCCGCCGGCGCGCTGGGCGGCGCCGCGGCACTCTCCCTCCTCCCGCCGAGCGTCCAGAAGGCCGTCGCGGCCGGACCGCCCCGGCACGGTTCGCTCCGCGACATCGAGCACGTCGTCATGCTGATGCAGGAGAACCGGTCCTTCGACCACTACTTCGGCACGCTGTCCGGCGTCCGGGGATTCGCCGACCCCCACGCGCTGAAGCTCGACACCGGCCGGTCGGTCTTCTACCAGCCCGATGCCGTGAACCCGAAGGGGTACCTGCTCCCCTTCCACCTCGACACGCACACGTCCAGCGCCCAGGCCATCCCCTCCACGAGCCATGCGTGGGCGGTGCAGCACGAGGCGTGGAACGGCGGCAGGATGGACCAGTGGCTGCCGGCGCACCGCAAGGCGGACGGGGCGAACGGTCCGTACGTGATGGGGTACTACACCCGCGAGGACATCCCGTTCCAGTTCGCGCTCGCCGAGACGTTCACCATCTGCGACAACTACTTCTGCTCGGTGTTCGGACCCACCTGGCCCAACCGGCTCTACTGGATGACGGGGACGATCGACCCGGGCGGTACCCAGGGCGGCCCGGTCCTCGTCAACAAGGCGCCGACGCCGTACCGGTGGACGACGTACGCGGAGCGGCTGCAGGGGGCCGGAATCAGCTGGAAGGTGTACCAGCAGGACGACGACTACGGCTGCAACATGCTGGAGCAGTTCGCGAACTTCCGCGCCGCGCAGCCGGGATCCGACCTGTACGAGCGGGGGGTGCGGCCGCAGCCGGAGGGGACGTTCGAGGACGACGCCCGCAACGACCGGCTGCCGGCGGTGTCGTGGATCATGCCGACCAGCTACCAGTCGGAGCACCCGGACTATCTGCCCGCGGCGGGTGCGGATTTCGTCGCCTCGAAGATCGAGGCGATCGCGTCGAACCCGAAGGTGTGGCGGAAGACGGCGTTCATTCTCAACTACGACGAGAACGACGGCCTGTTCGACCATGTGCCGCCGCCCACGCCGACGGCGGGGACGGCCGACGAGTTCGTGCAGGGACTGCCGATCGGGGGTGGTTTCCGGGTGCCCGCGATCATCGTCTCGCCGTGGACGGTGGGGGGCTGGGTGGCGACGGAGTCGTTCGACCACACGTCGGCGCTGCAGTTCCTGGAGCGGTTCACGGGGGTCGAGGAGCCCAACGTCAGTGAGTGGCGGCGGTCGGCGTTCGGTGACCTGACGTCCGCGTTCCGTTTCTCCGACTCCCGGCCGCGTGCGCCGCGGTTGCCGGACGACACGGCGGAGCAGTTGGAGAAGGCGAAGGAGGAGGTGGCGACGCTGCCGAAGCCGACGCTTCCCGGTGCCGACCAGTCCTTCCCGCACCAGGAGCGGGGGCGGCGGCCGCACGTGTGAGCGGTTGCCGGTGCCGCTTTGTGGTCCGCGGTGGGTGGGTCGGGGCCGTGCCGGTGTGTCGAGGCCGTCGCCGCTGGATCAGGCGTGGGCCGGGTGGGCGAGCCGCTGCTCGATCCGAACGTAAGCGACGGCCTGCGACACACCGGCACGGCCCCTTCCGTGCGTCGTCGGGTACGGGAGTGCGGTGTGGTTTTTCAGCCCGTCCGGCGTTTGAGGACGAGCCCTTCGGGCGAAGCGGGGGTCCAGGGGGCGGCAGCCCCTTGGCGGGGGTCTGGGGGCGGAGCCCTCAGGTACGGGATGGGTCGGGTAGGGGCGGCTGGGGCGAGGAACCGTTTGGGTGGTGGGGCGGCGCCCGGCAAGAGGACCGGGGTGCCTCAAGCCCTGGGCACCCCGGTGGACCCCCGCACCATCAACTCCCCCCGCACCGTGGCGATCCCCCCGGGGGGAGCCTCTTCACGGCCCATCGCCACCCGCCCCGCCCGCGCCCCCGCCTCCGACAACGGCAACCGCACGGTCGTCAGCGCCGGCACCGCGTCGACACTGAACGGCAGATCGTCGAACCCGGCGACCGACACATCGTCCGGAATACGCAACCCCGCGTCGCGCAACGCCGCACACGCGCCGAGCGCGACGGTGTCGTTCGCGGCGACGACCGCCGTCAGCCCCGGCTCCCTGCGCAGGAGTTCGACCGTCGCCTCGTACCCGGAACGACGGTCGTAGCGCCCGTGCACGGTCCACCGCGGATCGTCCTCGATCCCGTGCGCGGCGAGCGCGGCCCGGTGCCCCTCCAGTCGGTGCCGGGTCGTGGTCCGCTCCTCGGGCCCGGCGATGTACCCCATCCGCCGGTGCCCGAGTCCGATCAGATGCTCGGTGAGCCGCTGCCCGCCACCCCGGTTGTCGAAGGTGAGCGCGATCGCCCCGGGGGCGTCCGGCGCGGGCGGACGACCGCACAGGACCACCTGGGTCCCCGCGTCCCCGAGCTTGCGCAGCTTCGCCGCGACCGCCGCCGCGTGCGGCGCGTCCTCGACGGCGCCGCCGGTCAGCACGACCGCCGCGGCGCGCTGCCGCTGCAGCAGTGTGAGGTACGTCAGCTCACGCTCCGCGATGCCACCGGTGTTGCACACCACCCCCAGCCGCTCCCCGCCCGCACGCCCCCCGGGGCCCTCGATCTCCGACTGGATCGCGGCCGCCATGATCCCGAAGAACGGGTCGGCGATGTCGTTGACCAGGATCCCGACCAGGTCGGAGGTGGCGGCGGCCAGTGAACTGGCGGGCCCGTTCAGTACGTAGTCCAGGTCGTCCACCGCGCGCAGCACCCGCTCGCGCGTGGACGCCGCGACGGGATAGTTCCCGTTCAGCACCCGGGACACGGTCGCCGGCGAGACCTGCGCCCGCGCCGCCACGTCCGCCAGGGTCACGGTCATCTCGTCGTCCTCCGGTCACGCGTCGCGTTGTCGTCGTCGTGCTGTCAAACAGGCGGGTGCGAGGAGCCGGGGCGCCGAGGCGCGCGGCCAGGCGTCGCACACACCCCCGCACCCGTGTACGCCCGCCACGTGCGGGTCCATCCGATCGTGCCCGCGCCCCCAAGTCCAGCCGTCCGGGCGGTCGAACATCTCGTCATCCGCGTGGTCTTGTCCGATCGGCTGGACAGAGGCTAGCTTCTCCCTAGGATAGAAAGCGCTTGCTGTCACGCTCGTCAGTGGGGGGCGTACGCGGCGCGGAACCCGCGTACGAAGGGGAAGACGTGACACGCAAGACGGTGCGTATCGCCATGAACGGCGTGACGGGACGCATGGGATACCGCCAGCACCTCGTCCGCTCGATCATCGCCCTGCGCGACCAGGGCGGCCTGGATCTGGGCGACGGCACGGTGCTGTGGCCCGAGCCGGTCCTCGTCGGACGCCGTGCGCACGCCCTGAGGACGCTCGCCGAGCGGCACGGGCTGGAGCACTGGTCGACGGACGTGGACGCGGTCCTCGCCGACCCGGACGTCGACCTCTACTTCGACGCGCAGGTCACCTCCGCCCGCGAGGAGGCCATCCGGAAGGCCATCGCGGCCGGCAAGCACGTCTACACCGAGAAGCCGACCGCCACCGGCCTGGACGGCGCCCTGGAGCTGGCCAGGCTCGCCCACGCGAAGGGCGTCAAGCACGGGGTCGTGCAGGACAAGCTGTTCCTCCCGGGGCTGCTGAAGCTCAAGCGCCTGGTCGACGGCGGCTTCTTCGGGCGGATCCTGTCCGTACGGGGGGAGTTCGGCTACTGGGTCTTCGAGGGCGACTGGCAGTCCGCCCAGCGTCCCTCCTGGAACTACCGCGCCGAGGACGGCGGCGGCATCGTCGTCGACATGTTCCCGCACTGGGAGTACGTCCTGCACGAGCTCTTCGGCCGGGTCACTTCCGTCCAGGCGCTCACCGCCACCCACGTCGCGCAGCGGTGGGACGAGCAGGGCAAGCCGTACGACGCCACGGCCGACGACGCCGCGTACGGCGTCTTCGAGCTGGAGGGCGGTGCCGTCGCCCAGATCAACTCCTCCTGGGCCGTGCGCGTCAACCGTGACGAACTGGTCGAGTTCCAGGTCGACGGGACGGAAGGGTCGGCTGTCGCCGGACTGCGCAACTGCCGTGTCCAGCACCGGTCCGCCACTCCCAAGCCGGTCTGGAACCCCGACATCCCGGCCGCCTACTCCTTCCGCGACCAATGGCAGGAGGTCCCCGACAACGCCGAGTTCGACAACGGTTTCAAGGCCCAGTGGGAGCTGTTCCTGCGGCACGTCTACGCCGACGCGCCCTACCACTGGGACCTCCTGGCCGGCGCCCGCGGCGTGCAGCTCGCCGAGCTGGGCCTGAAGTCCTCGGCCGAGGGCCGCCGTCTCGTCGTGCCGGAGATCTCGCTGTGACCGTCCGACTGCCGGACCCGGCGGGCGGGGTGCGGCTGTACGAGCCCCGCGCCGAGCCCCTGGCCCTCACCACCGGGCCGCCCTTCACCTCCCGTACGGTCTTCTCGGCGGCGCACGTCGTCGCCGACCCGTACGCCGACGTGTCCCCCGACTCACCCGCCGCCGTCGACTGGGACGCCACCCTCGCCTTCCGCCGCCACCTGTGGTCCCACGGCCTCGGTGTCGCCGAGGCGATGGACACCGCGCAGCGCGGGATGGGCCTGGACTGGTCCGGCGCGGCCGAACTCATCCGCCGGTCGGCGGCGGAGGCGAAGGCGGTCGGTGGCCGGATCGCGTGCGGAGTGGGGACCGACCAGATCACCGCCGGCTCCCTGGCGGAGGTCCGCGCCGCGTACGAGGAGCAGCTCGCGCTCGTCGAGGAGAGCGGCGCGCAGGCCGTCCTGATGGCCTCGAGGGCCCTGGCCGCCGCCGCGCGGGGCCCCGAGGACTACCTCGACGTCTACGGACATCTCCTGCGCCAGGCCTCCCGGCCGGTGGTCCTGCACTGGCTGGGCCCGATGTTCGATCCGGCGCTCGAGGGCTACTGGGGGTCGAACGACCTGGACGCGGCGACGGACGTCCTCCTGGAGGTGATCGCGGCCCGTCCCGACAAGGTCGACGGCATCAAGGTCTCCCTCCTCGACGCCCGGCGCGAGGTCGGCCTGCGCCGCAGGCTCCCGCACGGGGTCCGCTGCTACACGGGCGACGACTTCCACTACCCGGAGCTGATCGCGGGCGACGAACAGGGCTTCAGCCATGCCCTGTTGGGCATTTTCGACCCGCTGGGGCCGCTGGCGGCCGAGGCGGTGCGGGTGCTCGACACGGGTGATGTGAAGGGATTCCGTGGCCTGCTCGATCCCACCGTCGAGCTGTCCCGTCACCTCTTCCGGAGGCCGACCCGCTTCTACAAGACGGGAGTCGTCCTCCTGGCGTGGCTCGCCGGACACCAGGGGCACTTCACGATGGTGGGCGGCCTGCAGTCGGCCCGCTCCCTCCCGCACCTCGGGCGTGCGTACGAACTGGCCGACGGACTGGGGCTGTTCCCCGACCCGGCCCTGGCGGAGACCCGGATCAAGAACCTGCTCGCGCTGTACGGGGTGGACCAGTGATCCCGGTCGGCCCGGTGCGGCCGGCAGGCGACGTCCTTGAGCGGTTCAGCATCAACCAGATGACCGTCAGGCAGCTCAGCATCCCCGAACTGGTCCGTGCCTGCGCGGAGTTCGGCGTCCCGGGCGTGGGGCTGTGGCGGGAGCCGGTCCGGTCCTACGGCATCGAGGCGACCGCCAGGCTCGTGCGGGACGCGGGGCTGTCGGTGACGACACTGTGCCGCGGGGGGTTCCTCACGGCGATCGAGCCCGCCGAACGCGCCCGCGCCCTGGACGACAACCGGGCGGCGGTCGACGAGGCCGCGACGCTCGGCACCGACACGCTGGTCCTGGTCTCCGGCGGACTTCCCGCCGGGTCGAAGGACCTGCGCGGCGCCCGTGAGCGCATCGCCGACGCGCTGGCGGAGCTGGGGCCGTACGCCGCCGGACGCGGCGTCCGGCTGGCCGTCGAGCCCCTCCACCCGATGTACGCCGCCGACCGCTGTGTCGTCTCCACCCTCGCCCAGGCCCTGGACCTCGCGGAACGCTTCCCCGCCGACCAGGTGGGCGTCGCCGTGGACACGTACCACATCTGGTGGGACGACACCGCACCCGCCCAGATCGCTCGCGCGGGGGCGTCCGGACGTATCCACACCTTCCAACTCGCCGACTGGATCACCCCGTTGCCCGAGGGCGTCCTCAACGGCCGCGGCCAGATCGGCGACGGGACCGTCGACATGCGGGAGTGGCGGGGGTACGTGGAGGCGGCGGGCTACGCCGGTCCCATCGAGGTCGAGCTGTTCAACGACGGGCTCTGGGCCCGAGACGGGCGGGAGGTGCTGGCGGAGACGGTGGCACGGTTCGTGGAGCATGCCGGGTAGCCGGGCGGCAAGTGGCTGGTAGTCGGTAGCCGGTGGTGGGCAGCCGCGCGGGGTGGCGCCGGCCGCCCGTCGCCGGAGCGTGCGGAGGCTACTTCCGGGTACCGCGGGCGGCCCGCCTGGTCAGCACCGACAGCAGCACCGGGATCACCAGGTCGATCACCCGGGCCACCGTCGCCGGAGGCAGCCCCGTCTTCCTGGCGACCGCGTTCGCGACCGGCCTGCTGATGCGGGCGAGCAGGCCGCCCATCAGGCCGCCGGTCCCCATGCCGCCCAGGCCGCCCATGCCGCCCAGGGTGGCCACACCGCTCAGCGGGGCCTCCTGCGCCTCCGCGTAGGCCTGCTGGACCTCACCGGGATCCGTGACCGCACGGTCCTGGAGGCCTCCGGAGAACTCCGACACCGTCGTACCGACGACCTCGCGCGCTCCGGCCGCGTCCGTGCCGAGCAGACCCGCGATCTCCTGGAGCCCGGCGTCGTCGAGCGCGTCGAGCACATCCTTCTGGAGTGGCTCCTCGTTCATGCCGCAAACGCTACGTCCACCCCGGTCGGTCGGCGCGCCGAAAAAAATCCCGGAAGTCCGTACAACCCTCCCCGCACCTGGTGGGTCGTACTTGGCATCAGGACTTCTGGAGGGGGGATCTGGGGGGATCGCGGGGGTTCTGATACGGAGGGGAACGCGAGGGGGCCCGGTCGACGGACCGGGCCCCCTCGAAGCATTCCGGCCTCCGCTCGTGTCCCCGCCTCCGCCCATGGCCGGGACCGGTGCACGGACCGTGCCCCACGGGGAGCGGCTGAATCCACCGTTGCCCGCGTGACGGCGGACGCCCACGCTGCTCCCTGAGCCGGACGACGGTCGATTCGGGGGGCGGATCCCGTGCTGCGCATCCACTTCACGCCCGAGGACTTCACCCGTATCCGGGTGGCGGGCACCCCCGACCCGCTCTGGGAGATCACCTGTAGCCTGCACAGGCTCCAGACCACGCGCGGGCGCTGGGCGTACGCCGACTGGTACCGCACCACCCGGGACACCCTCGCGGGCACTGGGCTCGGCGCGGCGGTCCGCCGGCTGCTCGTCCCGGTCCTGCCCCGCGCGCTGTACCTCCCCGACTTCCTCACCCCGTACGAGGCCGTCGACGGGCTGGACCGGGGACTGGCGGCGATCGTCGACACCCCGCCCGCCCGCGTCGCCCACGAGGTGGGTCTGCTGGACCGGCTCAGCGGAGCCCCGTCCTGGGCACCCCGGCTGGTCGAACGCGACACCCGCGAGGAGCTCGTCAAGGCTCTGCGCGCCTATCACGAAGCGGTCATCGCGCCGCACCACGACCGCATCTGCGCGGGGATCGCCGGGGAGCGCGCGCTGCGGGCCCGCCAGACCCTCGACACCGGCATCGACGGGCTGCTCGCCGGTCTGTCGCCGGTCATGCGCTGGCATCCACCCGTCCTCCACGTCGACTACGTGGAGGACCGCGACCTGTATCTCGGCGGCCGAGGGCTGCGCCTGGTCCCGTCGTACTTCTGCTGGCAGTCGCCGATCTCGATGGCCGACGACACCCTGCGACCGGTGCTGATCTACCCCCTGCACACCTCCCGGCCGCCCGCCGCCGGGCCGGCCGCCGACGCCCCCCTCGCCGCGCTGCTGGGCGGGACCCGCGCCGCCGCCTTGCGGTCCCTGGCCCTGGGCGCCACCACCTCGGAGCTGGCCCGCTTCCTCGGGGTCTCGCCCTCCACCGCCACGCACCACACCACGGTGCTGCGCGACGCGGGGCTGATCACCAGCAGGCGGTGGCACAACACCGTGCTGCACACCCTCACCCCGCTGGGGGCGGCCTTGCTCCGCCGGAGACCGGTGACCCCGGGGGGCCCGGCGGTCCGGCACTGAGTTCCGGTCATGACCCACGGTCCGCGGCAGGCGAAACGCGCCCCGGACCGTCCCACCGGCCCCACCGGCCGCACGGTCACCGCCGGAGCAAGGGACTCCGCCGCCGGGCCGGGCACTTTCGAGCCCGGTCGAAGGTCGTGGTCCGCACGGGCCGGCTCTGCGAGCGTCTGTGGCGTGCACCCCGGGCGCGGCAGCCACTGTCCGTCCGGACCCACCGTCGTGTGCACGAGCGACGGCACGACCGAACACCGGAACACCGGAACACCGGAACAACCGGAACACCGGAACAACCGGAACACCGGAACAACCGGAACAACCGGAACACCGAAAAGGGGAAGCATGAACAGAGCCATCGGCGCCGGCGCGCTCGCGCTCGTCTCCGCCGCGACCTGTCTGACGCTCGCTCCCGCGGCCTCCGCCGCCCCACAGGCCTGTGTGACCTCGACGCTCACCACCGGGGGCAACGAAGGCGTCGGAACCATCCGCAACAAGTCCGCCACCAGCAGCTGCGGCGACCTCAACCTCACCTACTCGGACGACTCGACCTCCCCGTACGGGGACTACTACGCCGGCCGGCTGCGCAACTCCAGCGGCGTCTGGCACACCTGCAGCAAGGGCTACGTCTGGGCCTCCGACGGCAGCCACAGCGTCAACGACTCCACGTACTGGCTGTGCACCGACGTCTCCGACAACACCCCGTTCACGGTGGCGAGCCAGCTCGACGGCGGCGACTCCGTCAAGATCACCCACTGACCGGGAGCGGAGCGTTCGCCGCCCCGGTCTCCTGTCCCGCGGGGATGTCATCGGCGCGGGCCGACGGCATCCCCGCCCGGGGCAGGGGGCCGACGGGCGAGACCGGGGTCGGAGGACAGGGGACCAGGGGCGGGGGACACGGGGACAGGACACGGGGGACCGCGGAGGAGATGGGGAGGCGGGGGGGGAGTGATTCGGATGGTGCGTTTGGCCGAGACGGATGGCAGGCGCCGGTTCCCGGTCAGGGGCGGGGTCCTGGCCGTCGCCGCTCTGCTCACCGCGGCCTGCTCGGCCGACCCCGCCCCGCCGTCGGCCCCGGCCCCGGCGGCACGCGTGGCCGCCGCCCGCCTCAGCGCCGCCCTGCCGGACGACCCGGTCCGCATGGTCCTGCCCGCGACCGGCGTCGAGACCCGCTGGACCCAGGGGCTGGACGTCTTCGTACGGCAGGAGGCGCGGGCCGTCGCCGCGTCGTGCGCGCGGGACCACGGGACGGCTCTTCCCGCGCGGGCCCCGCTCACGTTCATCCGCTACTACGAGCTCCCCGACCTGGATTTCGTCGCCCGGCACGGGATGAGCGAGAGCGCCGCGGTACCCGCCGCCGTACCGGGACCGGTGACGACCGGCGCCGCTACGTCTGGTGCGAGCGTGAGCGGTGACGGTGGTGGGTCCGGCGATGGTTCCGGCGCTTCGGCCGCCGCGCGCCGTTGCGTCACCGAGGGGACGGCCGCCGCCACGGCGCTGCGCGACACCTACGCCGCCCTCCAGGGCCGGTGGTTCGACACCCTCGTCCCCCTGCGCCGCGATCCCGCCGTGCGGGAGGCACTGCGCACCCTGCCCGGCTGCCTGGCCGGGCACGGGATCCGGGTCCGCGACGAGAACGGCTTCTTCGCCCTCGCCGACATCCAGGAACAGACCGCCGCCCCCGACCGGCTGCCCGCCGTCGATCGCGCCCTCGGCAGTGCGTACGCCGACTGCATGCGCCCCGTCGAGGCCGTCCGCGAACCGGCCCGTCTACGGCTGCGCGCCCGTTTCCTCGCCGACCACGCCGCCGAGGTCCGCACCCTGCGCGCGACCATCGTCCCGGCACTCCACCGGGCCGCGCGGGAGCACGGTCTGCGGCTCGTCTTCCCGGCTCCGTAGCCCAACCGTCCGGTCCGGCACCACGTCCGGTCCGGCACCGGCGTCTAGAAGAACACCCCGCACCGCAGCAGCACGTTCGCGTACGGCCGTGCCTCCCCCGTGCGGACGATCAGCCGCGCGCCCGCCGACAGCGTCTTCAGCTCCTCGTGCGGGACCAGTTCCAGCGTGGGAAAGCGGGCGGTCAGCAGCGCGGAGGCCGCCGGGTTCGCCCCGTGGACCTCGCGCGCGGCCACGGCGCCCTCCACCACCAGCTCCGCGAGCAGCCCGTCGAGCACCTCGGCGAACGAGGGCACCCCGGCCCGGAAGGCCAGGTCCACGACGCGCGGCCCGTCCGGTATCGGCATGCCCGCGTCGCACACCAGCACCCCGTGCCCATGGCCCAGTTCGGCCAGGGCGCCCGCCAGATGACGGTTCAGAATTCCGGCTCTCTTCACAACGACTCGACCTCCTCGGCGGTCGGGAAGGACTCCTGAGCACCGGGCCGGGTGACGGCGACGGCACCCACCCGGGCCGCGTACGCGGCGGCGACGGACAGTGGCTCGCCGAGCCCCAGCCGCCAGGCCAGCGCCGCGGTGAACGAGTCCCCCGCACCGGTCGTGTCCACGGTCTCCACCCGCACGGACGGCACCCGCACGGCACCGTCCGCGTCCGCCACCAGTGCGCCCCGCGCGCCCAGCGTGACGACCACCGAGCGCGGGCCCAGGGCGAGCAGGGCCGTCGCCCAGTCCTCGGGCTCCGGGCCCGCACCGTCGCCGAGCACCACCCGGGCCTCGTGCTCGTTCACGATCAGCGGATCGCAAGCCGCCAACACCTCGGCGGGCAGCGGCCGCGGCGGCGACGGATTCAGTACGAAACGACTGCCGGGCGCGAGTGTCCGTACGGCCTCCGCGACCGTCTCCAACGGGATCTCCAGCTGTGCCGAGACCACCCGGGAGGCCCGCACGAGAGGCGTGGCCGCCCGGACGTCCTCGGGTGTCAGCCGGCCGTTCGCGCCCGGGGAGACCACGATGCTGTTGTCCCCGGACGGGTCCACCGTGATCAGCGCCACGCCGGTGGGTGCGCCGCCGACGAGCACCCCCGCGGTGTCGACGCCGGCCGCCCGCTGCGAGTCGAGCAGCAGCCGGCCGTGCGCGTCGTCGCCGACCCGGGCCAGCAGGGCCGTACGGGCCCCGAGGCGGGCGGCGGCGACCGACTGGTTGGCGCCCTTGCCGCCGGGGTGGACGACGAGGTCGGAGCCGAGCACCGTCTCACCGGCCGCGGGCCGCCGTTCGACCCCGATCACCAGGTCCGCGTTGGCCGAGCCCACGACCAGCAGGTCGTAGTCGTACATGAACTGTCTCCCTGTGTAGCTGAGGTGAGTCGGGGCGGCCGGCCGGTCGCGTGGACCGCCGGGCCGCCCCGTCGCCGGTCGGTTCAGCCGGTGAACCCGGCCACGTTCTGCGCCGTGACCACCTTCACCGGCACCATCACGGTCTTCTCGACCTTCTTGCCCTCGGCGGACTTCAGCGCGTTCTCCACCGCGATCCGGCCGAGCTCCGTCGGCTGCTGGGCCACGGAGGCGTACAGCGTGCCGTTCTTGACCGCCTTCAGCCCGTCGGGGGTGCCGTCGAAGCCGATGACCGAGACCGACTTGCCGGCCTTGGAACCGAGCGCCTTGATCGCGCCGAGCGCCATCTCGTCGTTCTCGGCGAAGACACCCTGGACGTCGGGGTGCGCCTGGAGCAGGTTCGTCATCACGTCGAGGCCCTTGGTGCGGTCGAAGTCCGCGGGCTGCCGGGCGACGACCTTGATGCCGGGGTAGGCCTTCAGGCCCTCGGCGAATCCCGCGCCCCGCTCACGGCTCGCGGACGTGCCCGCCAGACCCTGAAGGATCACGATCTTGCCCTTGCCGCCCAGCTTCTCGGCCAGCGCCCTGGCGCCCAGCTTGCCGCCCGCGATGTTGTCGGAGGCGACGAGCGCGGCCGTGTTCGCCTTGTTCACGCCCCGGTCGACACCGATGACGGGGATGTCGGCCTTGTTCGCCGAGCGGACCGCCGGGCCCGCGGCGTCCGAGTCCACCGGGTTGACGATGATCGAACCGAGGCCCGAACTGGTGAAGTTCTGCAACTGGTTGGCCTGCTGGGAGGCGTCGTTCTGCGCGTCGGTGACCGTCAGGTGCACACCGAGCTTCTTCGCCTCCTGCTGCGCGCCCGCCTTGATCTGGACGAAGAAGGGGTTGTTCAGCGTGGAGAGGGACAGGCCCACCTTCTTCGACGCCGTCGAGGAGGAGTCGGTGTGCAGGAAGGACATCGCGCCGACGATCGCCGCCGCGACCACGGCCGCGATGATGTACGTCGCGGCCTGCTTGCCCCGGTTGCCCGGTGTACCGGCTCCCGCGGGCGCCGGGGTCGCCCCGGCCTTGCGCCGCACCGTGTCGAGCAGCACCGCGAGCGCGATCACGACACCGATGACGACCTGCTGCCAGAAGGCGGACACGGACAGCAGGTTGAGGCCGTTGCGCAGCACCGCGAGGATCAGCGCGCCGATCAGCGTGCCGGACGCCTTGCCGGTGCCGCCCGCGAGCGAGGCACCGCCGATGACGACCGCGGCGATCGCGTCCAACTCGTAGCCCTGCGCGGCCTGCGGCTGCGCGGAGGAGAGCCGGGAGGCGAGCACGATGCCCGCGGCGGCCGCGAACAGACCCGACAGGGCGTAGATCGCGAGCTTCTGCTTCTTCACCCGCAGGCCGGAGAGACGGGCCGCCTCCTCGTTGCCGCCGATGGCGTACATGGAGCGGCCGATGTACGTACGGCCGAGGATCACGGCCGTGATCAGGCCCATGACGACCATGACCAGGACCGGGACGGGCAGCCAGCCGCCGAGGGTGTCACCGAGGTGCGAGACCGAGGAGGGGAAGGCGATCGGGCTGCCCTGCGAGATCACCAGGGACAGGCCGCGGCCCACCGAGAGCATGGCGAGCGTCGCGATGAACGGCGGCAGTTTCCCGTACGAGATGAGCACGCCGTTGACCAGGCCGGCGGCGATGCCGGTGGCGACCGCGAGGATCACCGCGATCCAGACCGGGACGCCCTCCGAGGTCGCCGTCCAGGCGAGCACGGTGGCGGAGAGCGCGGCGACCGAGCCGACCGACAGGTCGATGCCCGCCGAGACGATGACGAAGGTCACGCCGAAGGCGAGGATGGCGGTCACGGCCGCCTGGACGCCGATGTTGAGCAGGTTGTCCGTCGTCAGGAAGTCGCCGGACAGTGCCGACATCGCGATGACGAGGGCGATGAGCGCGGTGAGCGCTCCGTTGTCGAGCAGGAGGCGGCGGACCGCCGAGGCGCCACTCGCGCCCGATGTGCTCTTGAGCGTGTCAGTGGCCACGGGAGCCCTCCACAGCGGTTTCGGAGTTGGTGGTCGGTGTGCTGACGGCGAGTGCCATCACGGAGTCCTGCGTGGCTTCGGCCGCGGACAGTTCGCCCGCGATCCGGCCCTGGGCCATCACCAGCACCCGATCGCTCATGCCGAGCACCTCGGGCAGATCGCTGGAGATCATCAGGACGGCCGCGCCCGCGGCCGTCAGTTCGTTGACGAGCTGGTAGATCTCGACCTTGGCGCCGACGTCGATGCCGCGGGTCGGCTCGTCGAGGATGAGCACCTTGGTGTCGGCCAGCAGCCACTTGCCGATGACGACCTTCTGCTGGTTGCCGCCGGACAGGGTGCGTACGTGCTGGCCGAGGCCCGCCATCCGGACGCCGAGTTGCTCGGCGATCCGCGCGGCGGCCACCCGCTGACCCCTGAGGTCGACGAGTCCGCCGTGGGTGGCGGCCCGCATGGTGACCAGGCCGAGGTTCTCCTCCACGGAGGCGTCGAGGAGAAGCCCCTGGCCCTTGCGGTCCTCGGGGACGAGCCCGATGCCGGCCCGCATCGCCGCGTTCACGTCGTGCCGGCGCAGCTCGGCGCCGGCGACCTTCACGGCGCCCTTGTCGTAGGGGTCGGCGCCGAAGACCGCGCGGACCACCTCCGTACGGCCTGCGCCCACGAGCCCGGCGATGCCGACGACCTCGCCGGCCCGCACCTCGAAGCTCACGTCGCGGAAGACGCCGTCCCGGGTCAGCCCCTCGACGGTCAGCAACGCGGTGCCGGCACCGGTTCCGGCCTCGGTCCCGGCCTCGGGGCGCTCGCGCGGATACTGCTGTTCGATCGACCGGCCCACCATGAGGCGGACGAGTTCGTCCTCGGGCGTGGTCGCGGGCACCTGGCCGACGCTCTTGCCGTCGCGGATGACCGTGACCCGGTCCCCCAGGGCCGCGATCTCCTCCAGGTGGTGGGTGATGAAGACGATGCCGACCCCGTCCTCGCGCAGCTGGCGCACGATGACGAAGAGTTTTTCGACCTCTTCGGAGGTGAGCACCGCGGTCGGCTCGTCCATGATCAGGACGCGCGCGTTCAGGCTCAGCGCCTTCGCGATCTCGACCATCTGGAGGCGCGCGATGCCGAGTTCACGCACCCGCGCGCGCGGCGACACGTTCACGCCGACCCGTTCGAGCAGTGCGGCGGCCTCGGTCTCCATCGTGCCGCGGTCGATCAGACCGTAGCGGCGCGGCTGCCGTCCCAGGAAGATGTTCTCGGCGACCGTCAGATCGGGAACGAGGTTGAACTCCTGGTAGATGGTCGCGATCCCGAGGCGCTCGGAGTCCTGCGCGCCGTGGATGCGCACCTCCTCGCCGTCCACGAGGACGCGCCCGGAGTCGGGCTGATAGGCGCCGGAGAGCATCTTGATCAGCGTGCTCTTGCCGGCGCCGTTCTCGCCGAGCAGCACGTGCACCTCGCCGCGGCGCAGATCGAAGTCCACGCTGTCCAGCGCGACCACGCCGGGGAAGGTCTTGCGAATGCCCTCGATGCGCAGCAACTCGTCCTGGTTGCTCACGACTGGCTCCTTTGTACGGGGGACTGCTGTGCGGGGGTCGTCTCTGGTGGGGTCGGTTGGGTGGGGGGCGGTTGTACGGGGGTCGTCCGCACCGGGGGCGGCTCGCCGCACGAGCGGCGGACGACGAGACGGGCGGGGAGGGTGACGGACTGCGGTGGGCGCCCCTCGATCCGGTCGACGAGCGCGCGTACGGCGGCCCGTCCCAGCTCGCCGGTCGGCTGGGCGATCGCGGTGATCGGGGGATCGGTGTGCACGAACCACGGGATGTCGTCGAAGGCGGCGAGCGCGATGTCCTCGGGCACCCGCAGCCCCCGTGCCCGGACGGCGTCCAGCGCGCCGAGCGCCATCAGGTTGTCGGCGGCGAACACGACCTCGGGCGGTTCGGCCAGGTCCAGGAACCGTTCAGTGGCGTGGCGCCCGCTCTCGGCCTGGAAGTCGCCCTGTCCGATGTAGGCGTCCGGCAGGGCGATGCCGTGGGCGGCGAGCGCGTCCCGGAAAGCCGCCACGCGCTCACTGCCGGTGGTGGTCGCCGCCGGGCCCGCGATGATGGCGAGCCGGCGGTGCCCGAGACCGTGCAGATGGGCCACGAGGTCACGTACGGCCGTGCGTCCGTCCGCCCGTACGACGGGCACGTCCACGCCGGCGATCCAGCGGTCCACGAAGACCATCGGGGTGCCCGCGCGCGCCGCGTCCAGCATCCCGGGGGAGCCGCCGTCGGTGGGGGAGACCAGCAGCCCGTCGATGCGCCGGTCCAGCAGGGTCCGTACGTGGTGGTCCTCGATCTCGGGCCGCTCGTCGGCGTTGCCGATGATCACGCTGTAGCCGAGGGCGCGGGCCTCCTCCTCGACGGAGCGGGCCAATTCGGTGAAGTACGGGTTGAGCACGTCGCTGATGACCAGGCCGAGGGTGCGCGTCTGGTCGGTGCGCAGCGAACGGGCGACGGCGTTCGGGCGGTAGCCCAGGTTCGACACGGCCGTCAGCACTCGGGTGCGTGCGTCCGGGCTGACCGACGGGTGGTCGTTCAGCACACGGGAGACCGTGGCGACGGACACACCCGCCTCCGCGGCGACATCCTTGATGCTCGCCATGACCGCCCCACCTCCTCGTGGAATCGATTACACGGAGGATTGGAATCGATTACACGGCTTTCCGGCAAGGGTCCAAAGGCCTTCTGAGACCGGATCGTGATGAACGTGATCCGGGTCCCACCGGCGTCGCGGGAGGGTCGGCGGGACGGCCGGCGGCACCCGTGGGCGGGCTCCGGAGGGGTTCCCCGCTCGCCGGGCCTCTCGGGCGGCGGCGGGGCGAGGATCACGCCGCGGCCAGCTCGCACCACACGTACTTGCCCCGATTGCCGAACCTGGACAACGGCTGCCAGCCCCACAGGTCCGAGCACGCCTGCACCAGCGCCAACCCCCGCCCCTCCTCCCGTTCGGCGAACCGGTCCAGCGACCGTGGCGGCTCCGGCGGTTCGGGGTTGGCGTCCCACGCTCCGAGCCGCAGGGTGCCCGGCGGCGCCCAGCGCACCCGCAGGGCGGCCGGTCCCTTCGTGTGCCGTACGGCGTTGGAGACCAGCTCGCTGGCGAGCAGCTCGGCGACATCGACCAGGCGGATCAGGCCGTGGGCGGTGAGGATCAGCCGGAGGGTGCGGCGGCTGACGGTGACCGCGCGGAGGTCGTTGGGGATGGTGAGGGTGTACTCCCATGCTTCGGGCATGCGTCATCAACTCCGGTGACTGTGGGGGAAATGCACGCACGGTGGCATTGCTGCATCCGTCATGGCAGGACGGAGCGGTGCGCTTCCGCTGCGTGTGTGTTGCGTCACCGACGGTACGGCTAACAATTAATCCGGGGCAAGTCGATCGCGTAATCTGCCCCTCGAACGAGTCGCATCAGCAAGCGTGTTGAACCGAGGAGCGAGATGGTCCTGAGGCGCGAACCGACAGCGCGTCAGATGCGCCTGGCCACCGAACTGCGCAGGCTCCGCGAGGCAGCGGGACTCAGCGCCACCGAGGCGGCTGCCCTGCTCGGTACGAGTCGCGTCCAGATCAGCCAGATCGAAGCAGGGCTCGTGGGTGTGAGCGAGCAGCGACTGCGCCGCTTCGCCTCGCACTATGCCTGTACCGATGAGGAGCTCATCGACGCTCTGGTGGCGATGGCCATCGACCGCACGCGGGGTTGGTGGGAGGAGTACCGGGGCCTGCTCCCCACGTCATTCCTGGACCTGTCCGAGTTGGAGCACCACGCCCGGTTTCAGCGCCACGTGGCCATCCTGTACGTACCGGGACTGTTGCAGACGGAGGACTACTCCCGTGCGGTCTTCTCGTCCCGGCTGCCCGAACTCACCAGCGACGAGATCGAGGTGCGCATCCAGCACCGAAAGGCGCGTCAGCAGGTCACCATCCCGTATGAGGCCGTGATCCACGAGGCGGCGCTTCGGATCAGAGTCGGCGACCGTGCCACCTCAAGGGCCCAACTGACCCGACTGGTTGAGTTCTCCGAGGCCGACCACGTCACCGTGCGCGTCATCCCCTTGGACCTGGACGGCTTCGCCGGAGCCTCGGGCACGATGACGTACGTGGGCGGCCCGCTGCCCAGGCTGGACACAGTGGTCCGCGACGCGCTGCACGGTTCGGCCTTCCTCGATTCCGAAGCCCAGCTCGACACATATCGAACGAGCTTCCGTAAGGTGGAGGGCGCGTCACTCGACCCCGGACAGTCGCGCGAGTTCATCCACCGGCTGACGAAAGAGCTATGAGGAACCACATGGACAACTGGCGGAAGTCGTCCTACTCGGGCCCGGGAGACGGCAACGAGTGCGTGGAGATCGCGACCACGGACACCGACGTGGCCGTCCGCGACTCCAAGACCCCCGCCCGGGCCACCCTCACCTTCCCCACCCCCACCTTCACCGCCTTCCTCGAATCCCTGAAGCAGGTACCCGGGGGGCCCGCCCGGCGGCGGTGAGCGGTCGGGGGTGTCCCCTCGACGGCGCCCCTGGGCAGGGTCCCCCCTGTCGGTCCCCACCGGTACCGTCGGATCATGGCTCACCAGGCGGGGACTCCCACAGGCGAACGGCACCAGGCCGTCCTCGAAGGCGTGCTGGAGCGGATCACCTACGCGAACGAGGAGAGCGGCTACACGGTCGCCCGTGTCGACACCGGCAGGGGCGCCGGGGACCTGTTGACCGTCGTCGGCGCGCTGCTCGGCGCGCAGGTCGGCGAGTCGCTCCGGATGGAGGGCCGCTGGGGCTCCCACCCGCAGTACGGCAAGCAGTTCACGGTGGAGAACTACACGACGGTCCTCCCGGCCACCGTCCAGGGCATCCGCCGCTACCTCGGCTCCGGCCTGGTCAAGGGCATCGGCCCGATCTTCGCCGACCGCATCACGCAGCACTTCGGGCTGGACACGCTCCGGATCATCGAGGAGGAGCCGAAGCGGCTCATCGAGGTCCCCGGCCTCGGGCCCAAGCGGACGAAGAAGATCGCCGACGCCTGGGAGGAGCAGAAGGCGATCAAGGAGGTCATGCTCTTCCTCCAGAGCGTCGAGGTGTCGACGTCGATCGCCGTCCGCATCTACAAGAAGTACGGCGACGCGTCGATCTCGGTGGTCAGGAACCAGCCCTACCGCCTGGCCGCCGACGTCTGGGGCATCGGCTTCCTCACCGCCGACAGGATCGCCCAGTCCGTCGGCATTCCGCACGACAGCCCCGAGCGCGTCAAGGCGGGCCTCCAGTACGCCCTTTCGCAGTCCACCGACCAGGGGCACTGCTATCTCCCGGAGGAGCGGCTGATCGCGGACGCGGTGAAGCTCCTCCAGGTGGACCCGGGCCTGGTCATCGAGTGCCTGGCCGAACTCGCGGCACCCCCGGAGGACGACGCGGACCCCGGCGTCGTACGCGAGAAGGTGCCCGGTCCCGACGGTGGCGAGCCGGTGACGGCGGTCTACCTGGTGCCCTTCCACCGCGCCGAACTCTCCCTCTCCGCACAGCTGCTGCGGCTGCTGCGCGCCGACGAGGACCGGATGCCCGGATTCCGGGACGTGGCCTGGGACAAGGCGCTGACCTGGCTCAAGGGGCGTACGGGCGCCGAGTTGGCGCCCGAGCAGGAGGAGGCCGTACGGCTGGCGCTGACCAGGAAGGTCGCCGTGCTCACCGGAGGCCCCGGCTGCGGGAAGTCGTTCACGGTCCGCTCGATCGTCGAACTGGCGCGCGCCAGGCGGGCGAAGGTGGTCCTCGCCGCGCCCACGGGCCGCGCGGCCAAGCGGCTCGCCGAGCTGACGGGCGCCGAGGCCTCGACGGTGCACCGGCTGCTGGAGCTGAAGCCCGGCGGGGACGCGGCGTACGACAAGGACCGGCCGCTGGACGCCGACCTGGTGGTCGTGGACGAGGCCTCCATGCTCGACCTGCTGCTCGCCAACAAGCTGGCCAAGGCGGTGCCGCCGGGCGCTCACCTCCTGTTCGTGGGAGACGTCGACCAACTCCCCAGCGTGGGCGCGGGCGAGGTCCTGCGGGACCTGCTCGCCGAGGGCGGCCCCGTCCCGTCGGTCCGCCTGACCCGGATCTTCCGCCAGGCCCAGCAGTCCGGGGTGGTGACGAACGCGCACCGGATCAACTCCGGGCAGCACCCGGTCACCGACGGACTGAAGGACTTCTTCCTCTTCGTCGAGGACGACACCGAGGAGACCGGGCGGCTCACGGTGGACGTGGTGGCGCGGCGGATTCCGGCCAAGTTCGGGCTGGACCCGCGCCGGGACGTGCAGGTGCTGGCGCCGATGCACCGGGGGCCGGCCGGCGCGGGCACCCTCAACGGCCTGCTCCAGCAGGCGATCACGCCCGCGCGTCCCGAGCTCGCCGAGAAGCGCTTCGGGGGCCGGGTCTTCCGCGTCGGCGACAAGGTCACCCAGATCCGCAACAACTACGAGAAGGGCCAGAACGGTGTCTTCAACGGCACCGTGGGCGTCGTGACCTCGCTCGACCCGGTCGAACAGCGTCTGACGGTGCTGACGGACGAGGACGAGGAGGTTCCGTACGACTTCGACGAACTGGACGAGCTAGCCCACGCGTACGCGGTGACGATCCACCGTTCCCAGGGCAGCGAGTACCCCGCGGTGGTGATCCCGGTCACCACGGGGGCCTGGATGATGCTCCAGCGCAACCTCCTCTACACGGCGGTCACCCGCGCCAAGAAGCTGGTCGTCCTCGTCGGCTCCCGCAAGGCGATCGGCCAGGCCGTCCGCACGGTGTCGGCCGGCAGGCGCGGTACGGCCCTGGCCTTCCGTCTCGCGGGCCGCCCCCTGTCCCACGTGCCCGCGCCGGAACCGGCCCACCGGCCCTGACCGGCCCTGACCGGTTCCGGCCGGTCCCCGGGCACGGCCCCGTCCGGACCGCTCGGCCGGGTCTCCCAAAAAAATGATCGATCAAAGGAGTCGTAAAGGTCACACACCACTTCCGGAACCAGGGCGAAGGGGGGCAGGATGAGCAGGTTGGCGGCACTGAGTGCCGCCGATAGGCCCAATGGTCGACCCCGAGTGCACTCTCCAGGGCCAAATGGGGGATGGTAGAGACAGTCAGGGCACCTCGAAGAAGAGGCACAACGTCGGTGAGGGATGACGTGAGCGACAACTCTGTAGTACTGCGGTACGGCGATGGCGAGTACACCTACCCGGTGATCGACAGCAGCGTCGGCGACAAGGGCTTCGACATCGGGAAGCTCCGCGCCCAGACCGGGCTGGTGACGCTGGACAGCGGGTACGGCAACACCGCCGCCTACAAATCCGCGATCACCTATCTCGACGGTGAGCAGGGCATCCTCCGGTACCGCGGCTACCCGATCGAGCAGCTGGCCGAGCGCTCCACCTTCCTGGAGGTGGCCTCGCTGCTGATCAACGGCGAACTGCCGAACGTGGACGAGCTCTCCACCTTCAAGAACGAGATCACGCAGCACACCCTGCTGCACGAGGACGTCAAGCGCTTCTTCCAGGGCTTCCCGCGCGACGCCCACCCGATGGCGATGCTGTCGTCGGTGGTCAGCGCCCTGTCGACGTTCTACCAGGACAGCCACAACCCGTTCGACGAGAAGCAGCGTCACCTCTCGACGATCCGCCTGCTCGCCAAGCTTCCGACGATCGCGGCGTACGCCTACAAGAAGTCGATCGGCCACCCCTTCGTCTACCCGCGCAACGACCTCGGGTACGTCGAGAACTTCCTGCGCATGACCTTCTCGGTCCCCGCCCAGGAGTACGAGCTCGACCCGGTCGTCGTCTCCGCGCTCGACAAGCTGCTCATCCTGCACGCGGACCACGAGCAGAACTGTTCGACCTCCACCGTGCGTCTGGTGGGCTCCTCGCAGGCGAACATGTTCGCCTCGATCTCCGCCGGCATCTCCGCCCTCTGGGGCCCGCTGCACGGTGGCGCCAACCAGTCGGTGCTGGAGATGCTCGAGGGCATCCAGGCCTCCGGCGGCGACGTCGACTCCTTCATCCGCAAGGTGAAGAACAAGGAGGACGGCGTCCGCCTGATGGGCTTCGGGCACCGCGTCTACAAGAACTTCGACCCCCGGGCGAAGATCATCAAGGCGGCCGCGCACGATGTCCTCTCGGCGCTCGGCAAGTCCGACGAGCTGCTGGACATCGCGCTCAAGCTGGAGGAGCACGCGCTCTCCGACGACTACTTCGTCTCGCGCAGCCTCTACCCGAACGTGGACTTCTACACGGGCCTGATCTACCGCGCCATGGGCTTCCCGACCGAGATGTTCACGGTCCTGTTCGCCCTCGGCCGCCTTCCGGGCTGGATCGCCCAGTGGCACGAGATGATCAAGGAGCCCGGCTCCCGCATCGGCCGCCCGCGTCAGATCTACACGGGTGTCGTCGAGCGCGACTTCGTGCCGGTCGAGGCTCGCTGATCATCTTCGTGCGGGCATAGCCGTACGAAGAGTTCACAACCGAGCAAGCCGAGCAAAACGGAAAGCGCCCTGCTACCGGTCCCCCCACGGGCCGGCAGTCAGGGCGCTTTCCTTGTCCCGGTGCGGATTCCCCCCACGGGATCCGGCCGGGCGTCTGTGGACAGCGCCTGAATCGCTGCGAGCAAAACGAGCAGAACTCTTCGTGCTACCGCGCGCTCCCGCGCGCGCTCCGGTGCGATCTGCCGGGACCCGTACCGACGGGAGGGCCGCTCAAAGCTCCCCGGTGTACGTGCCCCGGCAACGCAGTTCCGGGAACGTCCCCCAAGACATCCCCAGATGTCAGAAACGCCCCCCAAGACGTCCCTGGCATCGCCAACTTAGACTCACGAACCCCTTCGCTGGTTACGTTCACATCACTGTGATCTGTGTCTCTTGCGTATGTCCTGAAGATACGCAAGAGCCCCGATACGGGAATCGGGGGCCAAGCGTAAGGAAGATGCGCGAGCCTTGTGAAGAGCTTATGTGAGGCTCCCGTTGGACTCTAGGGGGACTCTTACTCCGTCGTCATGAGAATGTCCTGAGTCGAAGGCTGTTCGTCACCACGAACACGGACGAGAAGGCCATCGCGGCCCCCGCGATCATGGGGTTGAGGAGTCCGGCCGCGGCGAGCGGCAGCGCCGCCACGTTGTAGGCGAAGGCCCAGACCAGGTTCCCCCTGATCGTGGACAGCGTCCGGCGGGACAGCCGGATCGCGTCCGCCGCCACCCGGAGGTCCCCGCGCACCAGCGTCAGATCGCTCGCCTCGATCGCCGCGTCCGTGCCCGTGCCCATCGCGAGGCCGAGGTCGGCGGTGGCGAGCGCCGCCGCGTCGTTCACCCCGTCGCCGACCATCGCCACGGTCCGTCCCTCGCCCTGCAGCCGCCTGACGACGTCGACCTTGTCCTGCGGCAGCACCTCGGCGACCACGTCACCGGGGTCGATGCCCACGGCGCGCGCCACCGACTCCGCGACCGCCCGGTTGTCGCCGGTCAGCAGTACGGGGGTGAGTCCCAGGGCGCGCAGCTCGCGCACGGCCTGCGCGCTGGTCTCCTTGACCGTGTCGGCGACGGTCAGGACGCCGAGCGCCACCCCGTCCCGGGTGACCACGACGGCCGTCCGCCCGTCCGCCTCGGCCCCGGCCTTCGCCCGGGCCAGCTCCTCCGGGAGCGGTCCCTGATCGAGCCGCCCCACGCGGACGTCATGGCCCTCCACGCGCCCGCGCACGCCCAGCCCGGGGGCGCTCTCGAAGTCCTGTACCGCGGGAAGGGCTCCAGCCCGCTCCTGGGCGCCCGCGGCGATCGCCCGGGCCACCGGATGCTCGGAGGCGTGTTCCAGGGCGCCTGCGAGCCGCAGGAGCTCCTTCTCGTCGCCGTCCGCGGTGACGTACACCTCGCGCAGTGTCATCCGCCCCGTCGTCACCGTGCCGGTCTTGTCCAGGACGACGGTGTCGACACGGCGGGTGGACTCCAGCACCTCGGGTCCGCGGATGAGGATGCCGAGCTGGGCGCCGCGGCCGGTACCGACCATCAGGGCGGTCGGGGTGGCCAGGCCGAGCGCGCACGGGCAGGCGATGATCAGCACGGCGACGGCCGCGGTGAAGGCGGCGGCCGTGTCGCCCGTGACGCCGAGCCAGACCGCGAAGGTGCCGAGCGCGATCAGCAGCACCACCGGTACGAAGACGCCGGAGATCCGGTCGGCGAGCCGCTGCACCTCGGCCTTGCCGTTCTGCGCGTCCTCGACGAGCCGTGCCATCCGCGCGAGCTGGGTGTCCGCTCCGACCCGGGTCGCCTCGACGACGAGCCGGCCCCCGGCGTTCACGGTCGCGCCCGTCACCGCCGAGCCCACCGTGACGTCGACCGGCACCGACTCGCCCGTCAGCATGGAGGCGTCGACCGCGGAGGCGCCCTCGACGACGGTGCCGTCCGTGGCGATCTTCTCGCCGGGCCGTACGACGAAACGGTCGCCGGCCGTGAGCCGCTCGACGGGGACGCGCACCTCGCGGCCGTCCCGCAGCACCGCCACGTCCCTGGCGCCCAGTTCCATCAGCGCCCGCAGCGCCGCCCCCGCCCGCCGCTTGGAACGGGCCTCCAGATAGCGGCCGAGCAGGATGAACGCGACGACCCCGGCGGCGACCTCCAGATAGATCGTCGACGAGCCGTCCGTGCGCGAGACGGTGAGGTCGAAGCCGTGCCGCATGCCGGGCATTCCCGCGTCCCCTCCGAAGAGCGCCCACAGGGACCAGCCGAACGCGGCGAGCGTGCCGACCGAGACGAGCGTGTCCATGGTGGCCGCGCCGTGCCGCGCGTTGGTGAACGCGGCCCGGTGGAACGGCAGCGCTCCCCAGACGACGACGGGCGCGGCGAGCGTCAGCGAGAGCCACTGCCAGTTGTCGAACTGGAGCGCGGGGACCATCGACATCAGGACGACGGGGAGCGCGAGCAGGGCGGAGACGACGAGCCGCTCGCGCAGGGAGGCGAGTTCGGGGTCCTCGGCGGCGGTGGCGGCCGGTTCCGGCGTGGCGGTCGGCGGCGGCGGGGGTTCCTCGGCCGTGTATCCCGTCTTCACGACGGTGGCGATCAGGTCGGCGACCTGTACCCCCACCGGGTACACGACCTTCGCCTTCTCCGTCGCGTAGTTCACCGTGGCGGTGACGCCGTCCATGCGGTTGAGCTTCTTCTCGACGCGGGCCGCGCAGGAGGCACAGGTCATGCCGCCGATCATGAGTTCGACTTCGGCGGTGACGGCGGTCGGCGAGGCGGTCGGGGGCGTCTCGGTTATGGGTGACTCGGGTGCTGCGGTGGTCATGGTCCGGCTCCAGGGAATGAGCCGGGCCGCACGGAGCCAGTATCAGCTGGTCGGTACGGCCCGGTGTGGAGAGCTAGGCGGAACTGGGGTGCGACGCGGAGGGCGGCCGGCTCAGGCCTTGGTGACGAGCTCGAAGCCCGCCTCGTCGACCGCGGCGCGCACGGCCGCCTCGTCCAGCGGCGCGACGGAGACCACGGTGACCTCGCCCGTCGCGGCCACGGCCTGGACCGAGCTGACGCCGGGGATCCCGGAGATCTCGCCGGAGACGGAGCCCTCGCAGTGCCCGCAGCTCATGCCGCTCACCTGGTAGACGGCCGTGATGGAACCCTGGGTGTCGGTCTGCGCGGTCATGGCGTGCTCCTCGTCGAGGCGTGTGCGGGGTCGCGGGGTGGGCGGAATGTCGGAGGCGGGTCGGTCGGGGGCGGGTCGCGGCGTGGTGCCTGTGGGTCTAAAGGGGTCCTGAGATTCCAGGGTTCCCTTCGATGCTCACCAGACTATACCCCTAGGGGGTATTTCTCCAAGCAGGGTCGGGGTGGGCGCGGGTCGGTGCGGGGAGTGGGGGCGCGTCTCGGGTCGTGCGGGATGTCGGACCGATTTGTCCGAACCTTATGGCAGAGAACCTGCTACGCCGCAGTTCTGCGTGTCCGCGCGGTTTACGGGCGGGACCCGGCGGCCAGGTGGGCGCGACCCGGCGGCCGGGTGGCGCGCGCGGGCCGACCCGGTCGCGGATGCGCGGGAGGGCGGGACCCGGGTCAGGGCCGGGTGGCGAAGGTGTCGGGGGCGAGTGCCTTGCCGTCGGCCAGTGGTTCGACGTAGCGGAACAGGACGTTCTTCAGCTCCTGGACGTACGCCGCGCGCTCGGCCCCCTCGTGGGCGAGGATCAGTTCGAGCCCCGCCTTGTAGATGCCCACGCACACCTGCGCCGTGCGGGTGACGCCGGCGGCGGGCGCGTCGGGCAGGAACGCGGAGAGCAGGCCCTCGACCCGCGAGACCAGGGTCAGGTGCAGCGCGTCGTGCTCCTCGGCGATCCGGCCCGGGATGTCGGGGCCGTGCATCAGCGCGAAGAAGACGGGGTGCTCGCAGTTGAAGGCGACGAAGCGGTCGACGGCGGCGCCGACGGCCTCCTCCAGCGTGGTCGTGGGGGTGACCGGGCCGAGCGCCTCGCCGTAGGTGGCCCGCATCTCGTGCATGAGCCGGTCGCCCAGTTCGATCGCGATGGCTTCCTTGTTCGGGAAGAACTGGTACAGCGTGCCCGGCGAGACGCCCGCCTCCCGGGCGATCGCGTTGGTGCTGGCGGCGGTGTAGCCGGTGGTGCAGAAGACGGAGGCCGCGGCCTCCAGCAGCTGGGCGATCCGTCGTTCGCCGCGGGCCTGTCGCCGGCGGGGCCGCTCGTCGTCGGCGGTCCGGTCGCCGGGGGTCCGCTCGGCGGCGGGCCGCACGTCGGCGGTCCGCTCGTCGGCGGTACGCCGCTTCTCGGGCTTGTCGGGCACGAGTTATCCCCAACTCTCCGGACGTGTTTGACAAACGCGAGCGGTCGCTCGCATTCTGGTGAAACGCGAGCGATCTCTCGTGTTTGCCGATTCTGTGGCAATGACAGACCCATGCTGCCTGAGCGCACGGACGGCCGCGGACGCACGGACACAGGGTCACGGTGAAGGGGACACCGCGCGATGACCGAAGTCAACAGCGCAGATCAGGACCGGGGCAGGGGCGCGGGGCGCGAGAGGGGCGCGCGAGGCGGGGACGGTACGGACGGTGCTCCACCGACGGGTGAGTCCGCGCTCGCGGGCCACCGTCCCGGGCCGGGCGACAGCCCCCGGCCGGGCGACAGCGCGCGGACGGACGGCGGTCCACGGGTGGGGGGTTGGACCCGGTTCGTGACCGCGCGGCCCCGGCTGTCCCTGCTCGTCGCGCTGGTGCTCACCGCCCTCGCGGTGGTCGCCGGCAGCGGGGTCGCCGACCGGCTGGGCAGCGGCGGCTGGCAGGACCCGACCGCCGAGTCGACGTACGCGACGAAGGCGCTGGAGCGCGAGTTCCCCGCCTCCCAGCCCAATCTGCTGCTCCTGGTCAACTCGGGGCGCGCCACGGTCGACGCTCCCGCGGTGGCGGCCGAGGCGAAGCGGCTGGCGGCACGGCTCGCCACCGAGCGGGGTGTCACGGGAGTCGGTTCGTACTGGGCGTCGGGAACCCCGGCGCTGCGCGCCGAGGACGGCCACGAGGCACTGATCGCCGCACGGATCACGGGCGACGAGAAGACGGCGAGCGAGACCCTGGACCGTCTCGCCCCCTCCTACCGCGGCACGCACGGCCCGGTCGAGATCAAGGTCGGCGGCCCCGTCGCCGTGCAGCACGAGATGCAGACCACCATCCGGGAGGACCTGACCCGGGCCGAGTTCATCGCCCTGCCGGTGACCCTCGTGCTGCTGGTGATGGTCTTCGGCAGCGCGGTCGCGGCCCTGCTGCCGCTGGGAGTCGGCATCGTCGCGATCCTGGGCACGAACGCCGTGCTGCGCGGTCTCACGGAGTTCACCGACGTCTCGGTCTTCGCGATGAACCTCACGACGGCCCTCGGGCTCGGCCTCGCGATCGACTACGCCCTGTTCATCGTCCGCCGGTTCCGCGAGGAACTGGCGACCGGTGCCGAACCGGTGACCGCTGTCGGCACCACCCTGCGCACGGCGGGCCGCACGGTCCTCTTCTCCTCCCTCACGGTCGCCGTGTCGCTCGCCGCGATGCTGCTCTTCCCGCAGTACTTCCTGCGGTCCTTCGCCTACGCGGGCATCGCGGTGGTGCTGCTGGCCGCGGCGGCCGCCCTGATCCTGCTCCCGGCGGCTCTGGTGCTGCTCGGCCACCGGGTCAACTCCCTCGACCTGCGGCGCCTGTTCCGGCGCGGCGAGCCGCGCACGTCCGGCGACGGCGCGGCCTGGGGACGCATGGCCTCCCTCGTCATGCGCAGGGCGCCGCTCTTCGCGGTGGCCACCACCGTCGGGCTGATCGTCCTCGGACTGCCCTTCCTGGGCGTGAAGTTCGGCACCGCGGACGACCGGCAGCTGCCCTCGGGCGCAGCGTCCCACGTCGTCCAGCAGCACATCCGGGACGGTTTCCCGGGCAGCCCCGGCGGCGGGCTGGAGATCCTCGCGGAGGGCCCGGCCACCGAGGAGCAGTACGCGTCCTACAAGAGCCGTATCGCGTCCCTCCCCGAGGCGCTGCGGGTGGACGGGCCCCTGGTGAAGGGCGACACCGCGTACTTCACGGTGCAGCCGAAGGGCGAGGCCGTCGGTGACGGGGCCCAGCACCTGGTGCGTGAACTGCGCGCGACGGAAGCCCCGTTCGGCACGGCGGTGACCGGCACGGCGGCGGTCCTGGTCGACTCCAAGCGCGCGATAGCCGACCGGCTCCCCTGGGCGGCGGCGTTCATCGCGATCGTCACGCTGCTGCTGGTCTTCCTGCTCACGGGCAGTGTGCTGATCCCGGTCCAGGCGGTGCTGCTCAACGCGCTCAGTCTGACGGCGATGTTCGGCGCGGTGGTCTGGGTCTTCCAGGACGGCCACCTCTCCGGCCCGCTCGGCTTCACCAGCCCGGGATCGATCGAGACGACCCTCCCGGTGCTGATGTTCTGCGTCGCCTTCGGACTGTCCATGGACTACGGCGTCTTCCTCCTCTCCCGCATGAAGGAGGAGTACGACCGCACGGGCGACCACCGGGAGTCGGTCCGCTTCGGCCTCCAGCGCACCGGCGGACTGATCACCGCCGCCGCGGTCATCCTGGCGGTGGTCATGGTCGCGATCGGCACCTCGCGCGTGACCAACACCAAGATGCTCGGCCTGGGCATCGCGCTCGCCGTCCTGATGGACGCGATGGTCGTGCGCAGTCTGCTCGTCCCGGCGGTCATGCGCCTCACCGGGCGCGCGACCTGGTGGGCGCCCGCGCCACTGCGCCGCTTCCACGACCGGTTCGGGCTCAGCGAGGACGAGACACGGGAGCCGGCGGCCACGCAGGGCGAGGAACCCGGCAGCCCGAGCGAGCAGACGGACGACCGGGACCGGGACAGGGTCGAGGTGCGCGGCTAGCGTTCACCCCGGAAGGTGATCTTCGGGCGGAGGGCGGGTCATATGCGGGCAGTGGTGTTCGAGCGGTACGGGGAGCCGGCCGGGGTCCGTGAGGTGGCGGACCCGGTGCCCGCCGACCACGGGGTGGTGGTGCGGGTCGAGGCCACCGGGCTGTGCCGCAGCGACTGGCACGGCTGGATGGGGCACGACCCGGACATCACCCTGCCCCATGTGCCGGGGCACGAACTCGCCGGAGTCGTCGAGGCGGTGGGCTCGCGGGTGGCGGGCTGGAGGGCCGGCGACCGGGTCACCGTCCCGTTCGTCTGCGCCTGCGGGAGCTGCCCCTCCTGCGCGGCGGGCGACCAGCAGGTGTGCGAGCGGCAGACCCAGCCGGGATTCACGCACTGGGGCTCGTTCGCGCAGTACGTGGCGCTGGAGCACGCCGAGGTGAATCTGGTGGCGGTGCCGGACGAGATGTCCTTCTCGACGGCGGCGGCGCTGGGCTGCCGGTTCGCCACGGCGTTCCGCGCGGTGGCCGCGCAGGGCAGGGTGGCCGCGGGGGAGTGGGTCGCGGTGCACGGCTGCGGGGGTGTGGGCCTGTCGGCGGTGATGATCGCGGCGGCGGCCGGGGCACGGGTCGTGGCGGTCGACGTCTCGCCCCGGGCGCTGGAGCTGGCCCGGACGTTCGGTGCGGTGGAGACCGTGGACGCCGCGCGGGCCGGGGACACGGCGGAGGCCGTGCGCGAACTGACCGGTGGCGGCGCCCACCTCTCCCTCGACGCGCTGGGCTCCCCGGTCACCTGCGCGGCCTCGGTGAACGGGCTGCGCCGCCGGGGGCGTCACGTCCAGGTCGGTCTGCTGCCCGAGGATCCCGCCGTTCCGATGGCCCGGGTGATCGGCCTCGAACTGGAACTGCTGGGCAGCCACGGCATGCAGGCGCACGCCTACCCGCGGATGCTGGAGCTGGTGCGCGCGGGTGTCCTCCGGCCCGACCTCCTGGTCACCTCCACCCTGCCGCTGGACGGAGCACCGGCCGCGCTGGCCGCGATGGGGACGGCGCCCGGGACCGGAGTGACGGTCATCGAGCCGTGGAGGTGAGCGGGCCCGTCGCGGGGTGACCGCGACGGACGGCCCACCCCCCCCGCCCGGATCAGGGGCCGTGCGGAGCGGGGGAGAGGAGCGGGGTTCGTGTGTCCCGCCCCCACCCGGTGGACGCCGGGCGGGGCGGGGCGGGACAGGCCGGGGCAGGGGACGGGACGACACGGACCCGCGCAGTGGACGGGACGGCACGGACCGGCGCAGTGGACGGGACGACACGGACCGGGCCGGGACGGGGGCAGGGGTGGGGCGGGGACCGCGGGCCGGCCTGCGCGGTCGGTCGGTCGGTCGGTCAGTCGGATCTGCGGCCGCGGTTTCCCGGGCGGGAGGCGACCCACGCGCGGACGGTGTCCGCGTACCAGTAGGGCTTCCCGCCCTCCACATGGTCAGGAGGGGGCAGCAGCCCGTGTTTGCGATACGACCGCACGGTGTCCGGCTGCACCTTGATGTGCGCCGCGATCTCCTTGTACGACCAGAGCCTTCGGTCGGTCATGAGTGGCACCTCCCTGCGCGCGCCGCGGCGGCGGCCGGGGGCGGCCGTCGGGGGAGCCGGGCGCTGCGCTGGTGATCACAAAGCCTGTGCCCGGTGAACGACACAGCGTGAGAGCAGGGCAGTGCTTGTCGACCGGGTGTGACGCAAGACCCGCGTACACGGGACATGTGTGACAGGAAGGTGGCATTTGTGACACAGGTGACGCAATGGGAGGGAGCGTCGCGAGGGTGCGGGCCGGACGGGCTCCGCGGCCGGTGCCACGGGGCTTCCGCTGCCGGGTGCCACGCCGGCCTCGGCCGGAAGTGCCTCGCGGTCCCCTCGTCCCCCGTCTCGGCCCCCGCGGCCCCAGGGCACGCCTGCGCCTCCGCGGCCCCGGCCCCCCACCCCGACCACGGGCGCCGCGGGCCCCGCCCACCCCGACTACGAGCCCCGACTACGAGCCCCGTTTATGAGCTGCGTCCACGAGCTCCGTCTACGAGCCCCGCGGAGTCCCGGAGGCCGTCAGGCCCCGCACGAGCGCAGGAACGCCCGGGTCCGCTGGGCGATCGGCAGCGGCTTGTCCGGCGGGCAGGGGTACATGTCCTGCTCGACGATCGCGAAAAGGTCGACGTCGAGCTTCTGCGCGGCGGCGAGCACCGGCTCCAGCGCCGGTACGCCGGACGGCGGCTCGCACATCACGCCCCGCGCGACGGCGGGCCCGAACGGCACCTCGTTCGCCCGCACCTCGGCCAGGATCGCGGGATCCACCTGCTTGAGGTGCAGGTACCCGATGCGCTCCCCGTACGTCTCGATGAGCTTGACGCTGTCGCCGCCGCAGTAGGCGTAGTGCCCGGTGTCGAGGCACAGCGACACCAGCGACGAATCGGTCGCGTCGAGGAAACGGGTGACGTTCTCCTCGCTGTCGATGTGCGTGTCGGCATGCGGGTGGACGACGATCCGCAGCCCGTAGCGCTCGCGCACCTCGTGGGCGAGCCGCTCGGTCTGGGAGGTCAGGTCGCGCCACTGCGCGGGCGTGAGGGTGCTGTCCTCCAGTACCTCGCCCGTCTTGTCGTCCCGCCAGAAGGCCGGGATCACGACGAGGTTCTCGGCGCCCATCGCCTGGGTGAGCGCAGCGATGTCGGAGACGTGCGCCCAGGTGGCGTCCCACACCTCCGGCCCGCGGTGCAGCCCGGTGAAGACGGTGCCGGCCGACACGGTGAGCCCGCGCCGCGCGGTCTCCTCCCCGAGGACGGCCGGGTCGGTCGGCAGATAGCCGTACGGGCCCAGTTCGATCCACTCGTATCCGGACTGGGAGACCTCGTCGAGGAAGCGCTGCCAGGGGACCTGTTGCGGGTCGTCGGGGAACCACACGCCCCAGGAGTCCGGAGCCGAACCGATCCGGATGCGGGACAGTGAGGACTGGGGTGATGTCTGCGGTGACAACGACGTCATGGGCGTCAGCTTCCGACGGCCCCGGTGAGGTGTCAAGGCCTGGTCCGAATGTCTGGACAAACCGTTGACAGGGCGTCCCGAGCGGGGCTAGACCTTGGGGAGGCCGAAGCGAAGGGAACTCGATGGCGTACGACCTGATCACCATGGGACGGATCGGTGTGGACCTGTATCCGTTGCAGACGGGGGTCCCGCTGGCGAGGGTGTCGTCCTTCGGGAAGTTCCTCGGCGGCTCCGCGACGAACGTCGCGGTGGCGGCGGCCCGGCTGGGGCGGAACACGGCGGTGATCACACGCACGGGCGACGATCCCTTCGGCACGTACCTCCACGAGGCCCTGCGCGACTTCGGCGTGGACGACCGCTGGGTCACCCCGGTCGCCGGGCTGCCGACACCGGTCACGTTCTGCGAGGTCTTCCCGCCGGACGACTTCCCCCTGTACTTCTACCGGCAGCCCAAGGCACCGGACCTGGAGCTCGACGCCCACGACCTCGACCTGGGCGCCGTCCGCGAGGCGCGCATCTTCTGGATGACGGGCACCGGCCTGAGCGAGGAGCCCAGCCGCACGGCGACACTCACCGCGCTCGCCCACCGCGCCAGGTCCGGTACGACGGTCTTCGACCTCGACTGGCGGCCCATGTTCTGGAAGGACCCGGAATCCGCCCGGCCCTTCTACGCCGAGGCCCTGCGCCACACCACCGTGGCCGTCGGCAACCTCGACGAGGTCGAGATCGCCACCGGCGCGCGCGAACCGCACGCGGCCGCCCGCGCCCTCCTCGACGCCGGTGTCGAACTCGCCGTGGTCAAGCAGGGACCCAAGGGCGTCCTGGCCGTCCACCGCGACGGCACGTCCGCCGAGGTCCCGCCCCTTCCGGTGACGGTCCTCAACGGCCTCGGCGCCGGTGACGCCTTCGGCGGCTCCCTCTGTCACGGCCTGCTGTCCGGCTGGGACCTGGAGCGGATCATGCGGCACGCGAACGCCGCGGGGGCCATCGTCGCCTCGCGGCTGGAGTGCTCCTCGGCGATGCCGACTCCCGAAGAGGTCGAGGACGCGCTCGTGGCGGGAGCGGTCCGATGAGGGCGGGACGCGTGGGCCACGAGGGCCCCCTGGACGTCGACGTCTCCGCGCTCGTCCAACTGCGCGCCCGCCACCCCGAGGCCATCGCCGAGGCCGCCGCGCGCCGCACGCGCCGGCCCCTCCTCGACGACACGGGGCGGCTGATGATCGTCGCCGCGGACCACCCGGCCCGCGGGGCGCTCGCCGTCGGCGACCGCAAGTTCGCCATGGCGAGCCGCGCCGACCTGCTGGAGCGGCTCTGCCTCGCTCTCTCCCGCCCCGGCGTCGACGGCGTGCTCGCCACCGCGGACATCCTCGACGACCTGCTGCTGCTCGGCGCCCTGGATCACAAGGTGGTCCTCGGCTCGATGAACCGCGGCGGCCTGGCGGGCGCCTCCTTCGAGCTGGACGACCGCTTCACGGGCCACCGCCCGCGGGACATCGAGCGGCTCGGTTTCGACGCGGGCAAGCTGCTGCTGCGCATCGACTACGACGACCCGGGCTCCCTGCGCACCCTGGAGTCCACCGCCCGCGCGATAGACGAGATGGCGGAGCGTCAACTCCCGGTCTTCGTGGAACCGTTCCTTTCCCGTCGCCGTGCGGACGGCAAACTGGTCAACGATCTGAGCGCCGACGCCGTGATCAAGTCCATCGCCATCGCCAGTGGCCTGGGCGGCAGCTCGGCGTACACCTGGCTGAAGGTCCCCGTCACCGAGAACCCGGACGACATGGCCCGGGTCATGGAGACCTCCACCCTGCCCGCCGTGCTGCTCGGCGGCGACGTCGGAGAGGACCAGGAGGGCGCGTACGAGAAGTGGCGCGGCGCGCTCCAGCTCCCCACCGTGCAGGGCCTGGTCGTCGGCCGCTCGCTGCTGTACCCGGCCGACGGTGATGTGACCGCCGCGGTGGACACCGCCGTAGGACTGTTGTGAGGATCCGATGACGAGCAACGACCTGTACGTCCCCAAGGGCGCCACCGCCGGAGGGCTGTACGCCGTCGACATCGACCCCGAGCGGGCCGGCTGGACCCACAGCAGCCTGCGCGTGGTGGAGCTGGAGCCCGGCGGCACGCACATCTTCACCACCGGTGACAGCGAGTGGATCGTGCTTCCGCTGAACGGCGCCTGTACGGTGCGCACAGAGGACGAAGAGTTCCAAATCCTGGGTCGGGAAAGCGTGTTCGCGGGGGTCACCGACTTCGCGTACGTGCCCCGAGACGCCCGGGCACAGATCGCCTCCGGCGCGGGAGGCCGCTTCGCCCTGGCAGGAGCGAAGTGCGAGCGCCGACTCCCCGCCCGCTACGGCCCCGCGCCGGAGGTTCCCGTCGAAGACCGCGGCAGCGGCAGCTTCGCCCGTCAGGTGCGCAACTTCGCCTCCGCCGACGCCTTCGACTGCGACAAGCTCATCGCCGTCGAGGTCATCACCCCCGGCGGCCACTGGTCCTCGTATCCGCCGCACAAGCACGACGAGCACCGGCCGGGCGAGGAGAGCGAGCTCGAGGAGATCTACTACTTCGAGATCGACGGCCCGAACGGATTCGGCTATCAGCGCGTATTCCCTTCGCGTGAGGGCGGAACCGACGTCCTCGCCGAGGTCCGCACCGGCGACGCCGTGCTCGTCCCCGACGGATGGCACGGGCCGTCCATCGCCCACCCCGGCCACACGATGTACTACCTGAATGTGATGGCCGGACCGGGCGAGGAGAGGGAATGGCGGATCTGCTTCCACCCGGGACACGTAGAAAGCACAGAGGGCTACCGATGACAGGTCCGATGGCGAAGGTGTCAGAGGAGTCGACGACGACCAGGCTGACGGTCGCGCAGGCGCTGGTGCGGTTCCTGGCCGCGCAGTACACGGAGCGGGACGGCGAGCGGCAGCGGCTGATCGGCGCCACCTGGGGCATCTTCGGCCACGGCAACGTCGCCGGGATCGGCCAGGCGCTCGTCGAGTACCCGGACGAGATGCCGTACCTCCAGGGCCGCAACGAGCAGTCCATGGTCCACGCGGCGGTCGGCTACGCACGGCAGAGCAACCGGCTGTCGGCGCACGCCGTGACCACGTCCATCGGCCCCGGCGCGACCAATCTCGTCACGGGCGCCGCGCTCGCGACGATCAACCATCTCCCGGTGCTCCTCCTGCCCGGTGACACCTTCGCGACCCGCCCCGCGGACCCGGTGCTCCAGCAGCTCGAACTCCCGTACGCGGGTGATATGTCGGTCAACGACTGTCTGCGCCCGGTGTCGAGGTACTTCGACCGGGTGACCCGTCCCGAAGCGCTGATCCCGGCCGCCCTGCAGGCCATGCGCGTGCTCAGCGACCCGGTCGAGACCGGCGCCGTCACGCTCGCGCTGCCGCAGGACGTGCAGGCGGAGGCGTACGACTGGCCGGTGGAGTTCTTCGCGGAGCGGACCTGGACCGTGCGCCGGCCGGCGGCCGACGCGGTCGAGCTGGCCGCCGCCGTCACGGCGATCCGCGGGGCCCGGCGCCCGCTGATCGTCGCGGGCGGCGGCGTGCACCACAGCCGCGCCGAGGAGGCGCTCGCGGAACTCGCCGTGTCCACCAGGATCCCGGTCGCCTCCACCCAGGCGGGCAAGGGATCGCTGCGCTGGGACCACCCGCAGGACGTGGGCGCCATCGGCCACACGGGCACCGCGACCGCCGACGAGCTCGCCCGCACGGCCGACCTGGTGATCGGCGTCGGCACCCGCTACACCGACTTCACCACCGCCTCCGGCACCCTCTTCGCCGCCTCGGGCGTCCGCTTCCTGAACCTCAACATCGCGCCCTACGACGGTCACAAGCTGTCCGGGATACCGCTGGTCGCCGACGCGCGGGCCGGGATCGAGGCCCTCACCGAGGCGCTGCTGCTGCACGAGCACCACGCCGAGCCCGGGTACGTCACCGAGTACACGGACGACAAGGAGCGCTGGGAGTACCGGGTCGACGCGGCGTTCGAGGCCGAGGACATCGATCTGCGGCCCACCCAGCCGCAGGTCCTCGGCGTCCTCGACGAGCTGGTCACCGACGACGACATCCTGATCAACGCGGCCGGTTCGCTCCCCGGTGACCTGCACAAACTGTGGCGGGCCCGGTCGCGGGACCAGTACCACGTCGAGTACGGCTACTCGTGCATGGGCTACGAGATCCCGGCCGCGATCGGCGTCCGGCTGGCGGCGCCCGACCGCCCCGTGTGGGCGCTGGTCGGCGACGGCACGTATCTGATGATGCCGACCGAGATCGTCACCGCCGTGCAGGAGGGCGTCGCGATCAAGGTCCTCATCCTGCAGAACCACGGCTACGCCTCGATCGGCGGGCTCTCGGAGTCCGTGGGCGGCGAGCGGTACGGCACCGCGTACCGCTACCGCTCCGAGGACGGCACGTACACGGGAGCCCCGCTGCCCGTCGATCTCGCCGCCAACGCGGCCAGCCTCGGCATGCGCGTGCTGCGCGCGAAGACCGTCCGTGACCTGCGCTCGGCCCTGGCCGAGGCGCGCGCCGCGGACACTCCCACTTGTGTCTACGTGGAGACCAGAACGGCAGACACAGTGTCGGGCGCGCCCCCGGCCCAAGCCTGGTGGGATGTACCTGTGGCCGAGACCGCGACCCGAACGTCGGCGGTCAAGGCGCGTGAGGAGTACGACCGGCACGTCGCCGCCCGACGCCGCCATCTGTGAAGGAGTTCTTGGCCATGACGAAGACCGTCGACCACTGGATCGGTGGCAAGCCCGTCGCCAACGCCGCGGGCGAGTCGGGTACGTACGGACCGGTCACCGACCCGGCGACCGGCGCCGTGACCACGCGGGTCGCCTTCGCGACCGTGGACGAGGTGGACGCCGCGGTCGCCGCGGCGAAGGACGCCTACGCGACCTGGGGCCAGTCCTCGCTGGCGAAGCGGACCACGATCCTCTTCAAGTTCCGGGCGCTGCTGGACGCCAACCGGGACGCGATCGCCGAGCTGATCACCGCCGAGCACGGCAAGGTGCACTCGGACGCGCTCGGCGAGGTCGCGCGCGGCCTGGAGATCGTCGACCTGGCGTGCGGGATCACCGTGCAGCTGAAGGGCGAGCTGTCGACCGAGGTGGCCTCCCGGGTCGACGTGGCGTCGATCCGGCAGCCGCTGGGCGTCGTCGCGGGCATCACACCGTTCAACTTCCCGGCCATGGTGCCGATGTGGATGTTCCCGATCGCCATCGCGTGCGGCAACACCTTCGTGCTGAAGCCGTCCGAGAAGGACCCGTCGGCCGCCATGAAGCTCGCCGAGCTGCTGGCCGAGGCCGGCCTGCCCGACGGTGTCTTCAACGTCGTGCACGGTGACAAGGTGGCCGTGGACCGGCTCCTGGAGCACCCGGACGTCGCCGCCGTGTCCTTCGTCGGCTCGACGCCGATCGCCCGCTACATCCACACCACCGCCGCCGCGCACCACAAGCGCGTCCAGGCCCTGGGCGGCGCCAAGAACCACATGCTGGTCCTGCCGGACGCCGACCTGGACGCGGCCGCCGACGCCGCGGTCTCGGCCGCGTACGGCTCGGCCGGCGAGCGCTGCATGGCGATCTCCGCGGTCGTCGCGGTGGGCGCGATCGGCGACGAGCTGGTGGAGAAGATCCGTGAGCGCGCCGCGAAGATCAAGATCGGTCCCGGCGACGACCCGGCCTCCGAGATGGGTCCGCTGATCACGGCGGCGCACCGCGACAAGGTGGCGTCCTACGTGCACGGCGCGGCGGCGCAGGGCTCCGAGGTCGTCCTCGACGGCACCGGCTACACCGTGGAGGGGTACGAGGACGGCCACTGGATCGGCCTCTCGCTGCTCGACAAGGTGCCCACGACCGCGGACGCGTACCGGGACGAGATCTTCGGCCCCGTGCTGTGCGTGCTGCGTGTGGAGACGTACGAGGAGGGCGTCGCCCTCATCAACGCCTCGCCCTTCGGCAACGGCACCGCGATCTTCACCCGGGACGGCGGGGCGGCCCGCCGCTTCCAGCTGGAGATCGAGGCGGGCATGGTCGGCGTGAACGTGCCGATCCCGGTACCCGTCGGCTACCACTCCTTCGGCGGCTGGAAGGACTCCCTCTTCGGGGACCACCACATCTACGGCAACGACGGCACGCACTTCTACACCCGCGGCAAGGTCGTCACGACCCGCTGGCCGGACCCGTCGGAGGCGCCGTCCGGCGTCGACCTGGGCTTCCCGCGCAACCACTGAGAACCCCCGCACACGTCCTGTGAGGCCGTCCGTATAGCGGACGGCCTCACTTTTTTCTGTGCGGGTGCTGCGGTTCCCGTAGTGAGCCAACGCACTCCTCCGCTTGACCTGTTGCGTCCCGATGAACGTTGAGACGGTCTTACGGGTGCGGATTCCGTAGGTAAACACCCATTGACGCGACGGTTTTCGTCGGGGTTCCATTCGGTCCAACCGGGAGCGGACGAAGAGAAGAGATGCACGAAGCGAGCCGCCGGAGGCGATAGCGCTCCCGACCGAATCACTTGACGCACGAGTCGTCTTCTGACGCACGAGTCGATCGGAACCGCTCCATGACCGACACGCTCCGCCCTGTCGAGACCGCTGCCCCGGACACCGCCTCCACGGCCTCCGACAGCCCCCAGAAGCTCAAGCGCTCCATCGGCATCGTCGGAGGCACCCTGCTCACGCTCTCCTGCGTGACGCCCGCCTCCACGCTCTTCGTGGTCGTGCCCGACCTGTTCTCGTCCCTCGGCACCGCGACCGCCCTCACCATCGCGATCGGCTCGCTGCTCTGTATCGCCGTGGCGTTCTGCTACTCGGAGCTGGGCACCCTCATCCCCAGCGCGGGCGGCGAGTACGCCATGGTCTCCACGCTGGCCGGCCGGCTCGCGGGCTGGCTGGTCTTCGTGCTCTCCCTGCTCGTCGTCATGATCGTGCCGCCGGTGATCGCGATGGGCACCGCGGACTACCTGGCGCCGATCGTGCACCTCAACGCGTCGCTGGCCGGTGCGGGCGTGATGCTCCTGGCCACCCTCGCGGGCCTGCTCGACCTGCGGGCCAACGCCTGGATCACCGGTGTCTTCCTGGTCCTGGAGGTCATCGCGGCGGCCGTGGTGGCCGTCCTGGGCTTCGCGCACAGCCAGCGGGGCGCTGGCAGCCTGGTCTCGATGCAGATCGCGGGCTCCGGCGGGCACACGGACACCGTGACGGCCATGCTCGTGGTCTCCGGACTCGCCATCGCGCTCTTCATCACCCAGGGCTTCTCGACCGCGGTCTACCTCTCCGAGGAACTGGAGAACCCGCGCCGCAACGTCGCCCGTACGGTCCTGGCCACCCTCGCCATCTCGTCCGTGATCATCCTGGTCCCGGTCGTCGCGATCACCATGGGCGCCCCGGACCTCGCGGCCCTCACCGGCGGCGACATCAGCACCATGGTCACCGCCTGGTCCAACTCCGCCGTCGGCACCTTCGTCAGCCTCTGCGTCGCCCTCGCCATCATCAACGCGGGCATCGTCATGGTCATCCAGAACTCCCGGGTGCTGTTCGCCTCGGCCCGCGACAAGGCCTGGCCCGGACCGGTCAACAAGGGCCTCTCACGGCTCGGCCGCTTCGGCTCCCCCTGGGTCGCCACCCTCCTCGTCGGCGTCCCGGGCGCCGCCCTCTGCTTCGTCAACCTGGACACGCTGTACGGCGTCACGGGTGTGTCCGTGACGGCCATGTACCTGCTCGTCGCGGTCGCCGCGCTGCTCGCCCGGCGCGGCGGCCACGCCCACACCCCCGCCTGGCGCATGCCACTGTGGCCCGCCGTGCCGGTCCTGCTGATCGCCGTCCTCGCCTACATCCTCAGTCAGCAGGAGACGGTCTACCTCGTGTGGACCGGCGGCATCACGGCCGTCGCCACCTTCTACTGGGCCTTCTACCTGCGACCGCGCCGCGAGACCCGCTGGCTGGTGTCGATCCCCGAGGACGCGCAGGCCTGACCCTCATGTGAAGTCCCACGTCACCACCGTGCACGTCCCGTCGTCCTCGCCACCCGCACTGCGGTACGCGGCGAGGGCGACGTCGTTTCCGGTGTCCACACCGACCCACATCCCGTAGCAGCCGCGTTCACGGGCGAGCGCGGCGAGCGCCAGGACCAGGGCCCGACCGGTGCCGCGACGCCGGAAGGGCCCGGCGACCGCCAGTTCGTACAGGAACATCTCGGCGCCCTTGTCCGGATGGACGGTCTCGACACCGCTGACGAAACCGACCGGGCCGCCGTCCTCGTGGGCCAGGAACAGGTGATGACCCGGGGAGTCCAGGAAGCGCCGGGCCCACTCGGGGCGGACGGCGTGGTCGAAGAGGTGCTCGGCCGCCACGAGTTCGGTGACGGAGGTGGCGCGGCGAATCTCCATGGGGCGTTCGTACCACGGGCGCGGTACGCCGAAGCCCACGTCTACTCCCGCAGGAGGGGCGAGGGTTCAGACCGGCGGCGGCATCGGTTGTCGGCGGCGGCCCGTACCGTTGACGCATGGATCTTCGACTGCCCCGACTGCGCGGGCCCGCACCGCGGAAGCGGCGACGGTGGACAGCCGCGGCGGCCGCCGTCGTCGTGCTCGCCGGCGCCGGCACGTGGACGGCTGTGGCCTCGGACGGCGGGCCGGCCGTCCACCGCGCCGACCGCGTCATGGCCATGGGCGGCGGGGTGCGCGTCGACACCTCGTACTTCACCGCGGGCTCCGGCCGTCGCCCCGCCGTGCTGATCGGGCACGGCTTCGGCGGCAGCAAGGACGACGTCCGGCAGGAGGCCGAGAAGCTCGCCCGCGACGGGTACGCGGTGCTCACCTGGTCGGCGCGCGGCTTCGGCGGATCCAGCGGCAGGATCGGGCTGAACGACCCCGAGGGCGAGGTCGCCGACGTCTCCAGGCTCATCGACTGGCTCGCCACGCGCCCCGAGGTCCGGCTCGACAAGGCCGGCGACCCGCGCGTGGGCGTCACCGGCGCCTCGTACGGCGGAGCGGTCTCGCTGCTGGCCGCCGGACACGACCCGCGGGTCGACGCGATCGCCCCGTCGATCACGTACTGGAACCTGGCGGACGCCCTCTTCCCGAACGGTGTCTTCAAGAAGCTCTGGGCCGGCATCTTCATCAACTCCGGCGGCGGCTGCTCCCACTTCGAGCCGCAGCTGTGCGCCATGTACAACCGGGTCGCGGAGGCCGGGAAGCCGGACGCCGCCGCCCGTGACCTGCTCGAGGCCCGCTCCCCGTCCGCCGTCGCCGACCGCATCAAGGTGCCCACGCTGATCATGCAGGGGCAGACCGACTCCCTCTTCCCGCTCGGCCAGGCCGACGCCATGGCCCAGGCGATCCGGGCCAACGGCGCGCCCGTGGACGTCGACTGGATCGCGGGCGGCCACGACGGCGGGGACATGGAGACCGGCCGGGTCGAGGCCCGCGTCGGCTCCTGGTTCGACCGCTATCTGAAGGACGACAAGAACGCCGACACCGGCCCCGCGTTCCGCGTCACCCGCACCGGAGGCATCGACTCCACCGACGGCGCCGTACAGCTCAAGGGCGCGAGCGGCGACGCATACCCCGGCCTGGAGGGCACCGAGCACGCGATTCCACTCGGCACCGGCCGGAAGCAGAGCTTCCAGAACCCGGCGGGCGCGAGCCCACCCGCGATCTCCGCCCTCCCGGGGCTCGGCGGCGCGGGCGGCCTCTCCCAGCTCTCCTCCCTCGGCGTCGGCGTCTCGCTCGACTTCCCGGGCCAGTACGCGCGGTTCGACTCCGCGCCCGTCCGCACCGGCCTGCGGGTCACCGGATCGCCGACCGTGCGGGTCCACGTCACATCGAGCACCGACGACGCGGTCCTCTTCGGGAAGGTGTACGACGTCGGCCCGGGCGGCACCCAGCCGGTGCTGCCGGCACAACTGGTGGCCCCGCTGCGGGTGACGGGAGCCAAGGCGGGCAAGGACGTCACGATCGTCCTGCCCGCGATCGACCACGAGATCCAGAAGGGCCACCGGCTGCGGCTGGTCCTCGCCTCGACCGACCTCGGCTACGCGTCACCGGTCGCCCCGGCGACGTACACCGTCTCCCTGAAGAGCGACCTGAAGGTGCCCACGGCCCCCGGCGTGCGGACCGCCGCGGCGCCCCTGCCCTCGTGGGTGTGGTGGCTGCCCCTGGCCGGCGCGCTGGTCGCCCTGGCGCTCCTGCTCACCGGCCGCCGCCGTATGACGCCGGGGGCGCCCGACCCGGCCCTCGCCGAAGTCCCGCTCCAGATCACCGACCTGAGCAAGCGGTACGCGAAGTCCGCGGACCGGTACGCGGTACGCGACCTGTCGTTCCGCGTGGAAAGAGGCCAGGTCCTGGGACTCCTGGGGCCGAACGGCGCGGGCAAGACGACGACCCTGCGCATGCTCATGGGCCTGATCAAGCCCGACGGCGGCGAGATCCGCGTCTTCGGGCACGCGATCCGGCCGGGCGCGCCGGTCCTCTCCCGGGTCGGAGCCTTCGTGGAGGGCGCCGGCTTCCTGCCGCACCTCTCGGGCCGCGAGAACCTGGAGCTGTACTGGCGGGCGACAGGCCGTCCGCCCGAGGACGCGCATCTGGCGGAGGCGCTGGAGATCGCGGGCCTGGGGGACGCGCTGGCCCGCGCGGTCCGCACCTACTCCCAGGGCATGCGCCAGCGCCTCGCCATCGCCCAGGCCATGCTCGGCCTGCCGGACCTCCTGATCCTCGACGAACCGACCAACGGCCTGGACCCGCCCCAGATCCGCGAGATGCGCGAGGTCATGATCCGCTACGCCGCGGCGGGCCGCACCGTCATCGTCTCCAGCCATCTGCTGGCCGAGGTCGAGCAGTCCTGCACGCACCTGGTGGTCATGGACCGCGGACGGCTGGTGCAGGCGGGCCCGGTGAGCGAGATCATCGGCTCCGGCGACACCCTCCTCGTCGGCACGGGGTCGCCCGTGGACGGGCCGGTCGTCGAGAAGATCGGCGCGCTGCCGGGCGTGGCCTCGGCCGCCGCCGCCGAGGGCGGGCTGCTCATCCGCCTCGACGCGGACGGCAGCGCGGAACGCCTGGTCGTGGAACTCGTACGGCTCGAAGTGCCGGTGGCGTCGGTGGGCCCGCACCGGCGCCTGGAAGACGCCTTCCTCACCCTGATCGGAGGTGCCGCATGAGCACGCTCGCCGAGCGGGCCGAGACCGCGGACGGCTACCGTCCGCGGCACACACTGCCGCTGCGCGTCGAGCTGCTGCGGCAGCTCAAGCGCCGCCGCACCCTCGTCATGGGGGCGATCCTGGCGGTGCTGCCCTTCGTGCTCGTCGTCGCGTTCGCGATCGGCGGCCGGCCCGGCTCGCGCAACGGGCAGGTCACACTGATGGACACGGCCACGGCGTCGGGCGCGAACTTCGCCGCGGTGAACCTGTTCGTGTCCGCCGGCTTCCTGCTGGTCATCCCGGTCGCGCTGTTCTGCGGGGACACCATCGCCTCCGAGGCGAGCTGGTCCTCGCTGCGCTATCTGCTGGCGGCGCCGGTGCCGCGGACCCGGCTCCTGTGGTCCAAGCTCAGTGTCGCGCTGGGCCTCAGCCTCGCCGCGATGGTGCTGCTGCCGGTCGTCGCGCTGGCGGTGGGCACCGCGGCCTACGGCTGGGGCCCGCTGGAGATCCCCACCGGCGGCGCGCTCCCCACGGGCACCGCGACCCAGCGGCTCCTGGTGGTGATCGGGTACGTCTTCGTCTCCCAACTGGTCACGGCGGGGCTCGCGTTCTGGTTGTCGACCAAGACGGACGCGCCGCTCGGCGCGGTCGGCGGCGCGGTCGGCCTGACGATCGTGGGCAACGTCCTGGACGCCGTCACCGCCCTCGGCCACTGGCGTGACTTCCTGCCCGCGCACTGGCAGTTCGCGTGGGCCGACGCCGTTCAGCCGCAGCTGGAGTGGGCGGGCATGATCAAGGGCACGGCGATTTCGGTAACGTACGCGCTGGTCCTGTTCGCCCTGGCCTTCCGGGGTTTCCGGCGCAAGGACATCGTGTCGTAGATCTCCGGAGCGTCACCTACCGGTCTCGACGACCGCCCTTCGTGGCCGCTTCGAGATCCATCCGCAACGCTCCGTGGCGCACGCCGGAGCCCCCTCGGACGTCACAGTCACAGACATCGGCCCAGTACACGGCCGACGGGCGACTCACCGAGGGGGCACGGATGGGGAACGACCACATACGGCGACCGTGGCGGACGGTACGTCCTGGATGGCCGGCACACCCGGGACGGCCCGAACGCGCCGGGTGGCCGGCACACCCGGGACGGCCCGAACGCGCCGGGTCCCCTGAGCACCCCGGGCGGTCGGAGCGCCCCGTTCGTCGGTGGCGGCCGCGCGGCACCCTGCTCGCCCTCGTACTCGCGGGTGGTCTGCTGCTTTCCGGGTGCAGTGGGGGCGACGGCAGCCACAGCTCCGCGGACGGCGCGCACCGCTCCGGCGGATACTCGGGTCCGCTGCCCGCCCCGAACCGGACCTCGGGCTCCGGCCAGGGCGAGCCGGACGGCGAACAGACGGGCGACGCGCGGAGGGAGATCGCGCCGTCCCCCGACTACCTCTCCACCTTCGCCCTCGACGTCGACACCGCCTCCTACGGCTACGCCCGCCGCTCGCTCGCCGACGGACGGCTGCCCGACCCCACCACCGTCCGCCCCGAGGAGTTCGTCAACAGCTTCCGCCAGGACTACCGGCGCCCCGACGGCAACGGCTTCTCCGTCACCGTCGACGGCGCCCGCACCCGGGACGAGGACTGGTCACTGGTCCGGGTCGGCCTCGCCACCCGCACGGCCGCGCGCGAGGGCGAACGGCCGCCCGCCGCCCTCACCTTCGTCATCGACGTCTCCGGCTCCATGGGCGAACCCGGCCGGCTCGACCTCGCCAAGGACTCCCTCGGTGTGATGACGGACCAGCTCCGCGACGACGACTCGGTCGCCCTGGTCACCTTCAGCGACGAGGCCGAGACCGTGCTGCCGATGACCCGCCTCGGCCACCACCGCGGCCGCGTCCACGACGCGATCGACGCGCTCGAACCGACGGAGTCGACCAACCTCGGCGCGGGGGTGCGCACTGGGTACGACACGGCCGTCGAGGGCCTGCGCAAGGGCGCCACCAACCGGGTCGTCCTGATCTCGGACGCCCTCGCCAACACGGGGGAGACCGACGCGGACACCATCCTGGAACGCATCTCCGGCGCCCGCCGCGAGCACGGCATCACCCTCTTCGGCGTCGGTGTCGGCAGCGAGTACGGCGACGCCCTCATGGAGCGCCTCGCCGACAAGGGCGACGGCCACACGACGTATGTCTCGAACGACGACGACGCCCGCAAGGTCTTCTGCGAGCAGCTCCCCGAGAACATCGACCTCACGGCCCGCGACGCCAAGGCGCAGGTCGCCTTCGACCCGCAGACCGTACGGCAGTTCCGGCTCCTCGGGTACGACGACCGTCAGGTGGCCGACCAGGACTTCCGGGACGACCGGGTGGACGGCGGCGAGATCGGTCCCGGCCACACGGTCACCGCGCTCTACGCCGTGCGCACCCGCCCCGGTGCATCGGGCCACCTCGCCACCGCGAGCGTGCGCTGGCTCGACCCCCGCACCCGTACACCGCACGAGGAGTCCGGCCAACTGGAGACCGGCTCCCTCGACAGCGACCTGTGGACTTCCGCACCCCGCCTCCAGGTCGACGCGGTGGCCGCCTACTTCGCCGACGCTCTGCGCACGGGCGGCGACCGCGGGAGCGCGCTGCCGGGCGCCCTCCCCCTGTCCGAACTCGCGGGCCGGGCCCGTACGGTGGCGTCCGCCACGGAGGACGGAGCGGTACGCGACCTCGCCGACTCGGTCGAGCGGGCGAGCCGCCTGACGGGCTGACGGCGGGCTGACGGCAAGGGCCGGCGACCGGCGACCGTCGGCCCACGGCTCCCGACCGCTCGTGCCCGGACCATTGAACTTCCCTTACGAGTGAGTAAGTTGACCCGCGAGTAAGAACCCTGCGACCTGGTGGAGCCGTCATGGGCGTACGCAAGGATCTGAAACGGGCGGGGCGGCGGACCGACCTGGCGGCCCGCGCCGAGACCGAGCTGATCAGGGACGCGAGCGGTGCGGTGCGCGAGGTGCGCACCGCAGCGCTCGCGCCCCGGCCCGCCACCGGCAGTCTGGCCGACCTGCCCTTCACCAACGCGGCCGAGGCCCCGGACGCCGTGGTCCTGCGCCGCAGGGAGGGCGCCACCTGGCGCCCGGTCACCGCGGCGGCCTTCGCCCGCGAAGTCGCCGACACCGCGAAGGGGTTGATCGCCGCGGGCCTCGAACCCGGCGGCCCGGTCGCGGTGATGTCCCGTACCCGCTACGAATGGACGGTCCTCGACTTCGCGATCTGGGCGGCCGGCGGCCGCACCGTCCCGGTCTACGCGACCTCCTCCGCCGAGCAGGTGGAGTGGATCGTCAGGGACTCGGGCGCACGGTTCGTGCTCGTCGAGACCGCCGAGAACGCGGACACCGTCGCCACCGGCACCGCCCGGCACCCCGAACCCCCGGACGTACGGCGACTGGACGCCGGAGCCATGGCCGAACTGGCCGCCCGGGGACGGGACATCCCCGACGAGGAACTCTCCGAACGCCGCACCGCGCTCACCCCGGACACGGTCGCGACGGTCTGCTACACCTCCGGTACCACCGGACGGCCGAAGGGCTGCGTCCTCACGCACGCCAACCTGCACGCCGAGGCCGCCAACACGGTCGAGCTGCTGCACCCGATCTTCAAGGAGGTCACCGGCCAGACCACCTCGACCCTCCTCTTCCTCCCGCTCGCGCACATCCTGGGCCGCACCCTCCAGGTCGCCTGCCTGATGGCCCGGATCGAACTGGGCCACTGCCCCAGCATCAAGCCGGACGAACTCCGCCCCGCGCTGAGGCAGTTTCGACCCACCTTCCTCGTCGGTGTGCCCTACCTCTTCGAGAAGATCCACGCCACAGGGCGGGCGACCGCCGAGAGGATCGGCCGCGCGGCCTCCTTCGACCGCGCCGACCGCGTCGGCGTCCGCTTCGGACAGGCCTGCCTGGACAAGTTCCTGGGGACGGGCAAGGGCCCCCGCCCCGGCCTGTACGCGGCGTGGGGGCTGTACGACCTGCTGGTCTACCGCCGTATCCGCAGGGAACTCGGCGGCCGCCTGCGCTACGCCATCAGCGGCGGCGCGCCGCTCGACCGCAACCTCAATCTGTTCTTCTACGCCGCCGGCGTCATCGTCTACGAGGGGTACGGCCTGACGGAGACCACGGCCGCGGCGACGATCGTGCCGCCGCTGCGCCCCCGCCCCGGCACGGTCGGCCTTCCGGTCCCGGGTACCGCGGTCCGTATCGCCGACGACGGCGAGGTCCTCGTCAGGGGCGGTGTCGTCTTCGGCTCCTACTGGAACGACCCGGCGGCGACCGACGCCGTCCTGCGCGACGACTGGTTCGCGACCGGCGACCTCGGAGCCCTCGACGACGACGGTTACCTCACCATCACCGGACGCAAGAAGGACCTCCTGGTCACCTCGGGCGGCAAGAACGTCTCCCCGGCCGTCCTGGAGGACCGGCTGCGCAGCCGTCCGCCCGTCGGCCAGTGTGTCGTCGTCGGCGACAACCGGCCCTTCGTCGCCGCCCTGATCAGCCTCGACCCCGAGGCCGTCGCGCACTGGCTCGCCGTCCGCGGCCGGCCCGCCGACACCCCGCCGTCCGAACTCGTGAGGGACCCCTCGCTGCGCGCCGACGTCCAGAAGGCCGTGGACCACGCGAACGGGGCGGTCTCGCGGGCCGAGTCCATCCGCGCCTTCGCCCTGGTCGCGGAGGAGTTCACCGAGGCGGGCGGGCTGCTCACGCCGTCCCTGAAGGTCAGGCGCCATGCGGTGGCGACCGCGTACGCGGCCGAGATCGAGGCGCTGTACGGGACCTGAACACGCGAAGAGCGGGCCGCCGAGATGCTCGACGGCCCGCTCTGCGCGATGGGGGGATCAGCCGTTGTTGGCGCCGTTGCCCGAGAGGACCGGGATCTGGTCCAGGATGTGCGACAGCGGCTCGTCGCCCTTGGCCTGGGTCGAGTTCTCGACGCACTGCTGGTTCTGCGGGGCCGACAGGACCGGGACGTCCTGCACGGCGATCGGGATCAGGCCGACGAGCGAACCGGCGTTGACCTTCGCGGGCAGGCCGATGCACGGCTTGTTCAGCGAACCCTGGACCAGCGAGAGCTGCGGGCTCATGCTGCCGAACGTGGCGGAGTTGCCGAACGACTGCTCGGCTCCGTTGCCACTGACGGACGTGGTGCCACCGTCGTCACCGATCGCCAGGGCCTGGGGGGCGGCCGCGGCCGAGATGCCGGCGACGGAAGCGGCGATAGCGGCGGTTGCCCACAGCTTCTTCATGTTCGTTCCCTTCGAAAAGCGGACTCCTGGGGGAGGAGCTGCATGATCATCAACTGCCTTGCCTGGTCCGGGGTTTCGGGTTGTGCCCCATTCGGCGCAGCGCCCGGGGAGCTCGATTCGCCACGTGTACGCCGGTGAGCTCCCCTGAAAGGAGACGCCACGTCCGAAGCGCGGCGAACCACGCGGCCGGGAAAGGAATTCGCCCGAGGAACGGACGACCCGAAGAGCAGGAGAGCGGAGGAGCGGAAGAAGGGAAAAGAGGAATGCGTGAAGAGACGAATGTGTGAAGAGTCGGGAGGGTTCAGGAAACGCCGACGGGCCGCCGAATGCTCGGCGGCCCGCTGACGAGAACTCAGGAAGAGGACTGCGAGGCGGATTACCTGTTGCCCGTACCGTTGCCGGAGAGGACCGGGATGTCGTCCAGGATGTGCGACAGCGGCTCGTCACCCTTGGCCTGGGTCGAGTTCTCGACGCACTGCTGGTTCTGCGGGGCCGACAGGATCGGGACGTCCTGGACGCTGATCGGCACGGCGCCGACGAGCGAGCCCAGGTTCGCCTTGGCCGGCAGGCCGATGCAGGGCTTGTTCAGGGAGCCCTGGATGAGCGCCATCTGCGGACTCATGTTGCCGAACGTCGCAGAGTTTCCGTACGACTGGGTGGCACCGTTACCGCTGGTGGACGTCGTGCCACCGTCGTTTCCGATGGCCAGCGCCTGCGGCGCGGCCGCGGCGGAAACGCCGACGACGGAAGCGGCGACCGCGGCGGCGGCCATAACCTTCTTGATCACTAGCTAGTCCCTTCTGGAGAAACCCCGTCCACCGGAGCGCACTGGTCAACTGCGGCGGACGTCCTTGGTTGCTCCCATTCACTCCGATGGCGCACATCGAAGAGGGCTCCGGGCTCGCGCGCGCCATGGATTCCCGCGCATTCCCGTCCGCTGAACGGGCCAACCGGGTGAATCACCGAAACCAATGCGAGGCCGCCGGGTTGATGCCAGGGCAGGAACACGTGTCTCTGCCAGGAAAGGAACGCGAAATGTTCAAGAAGGCAATGGCCGCGGCGGCGGTCGCCGCTTCCGTCGTCGGTGTCTCGGCGGCGGCCGCGCCCCAGGCGCTTGCCATCGGTGACGACAGCGGTACGACCTCGGTCAGCGGGAACGGCGCCACTCAGTCGTTCGGCAACTCGGTGACCGGCGGCAACATGAGCCCGCAGCTCAGCCTCGCGCAGGGCTCGCTGAACAAGCTCTGTGTCGGCCTGCCGGCCAAGGCGAACGCCGGCTCGCTCGTCGGGGTGCTCGTGCCCGTCGCCGTCCAGGACATTCCGGTCCTGTCTGCCCCGCAGAACCAGCAGTGCGCCGAGAACTCGACCCAGGCCAAGGGCGACGAGCCGCTGTCGCACCTGGTGGACGACATCCCGGTCCTGTCGGGCAACGGTGTCGGCAACCACTGACCGTCGCCGCTGAATCTTCGCCTCGAAGAGGCTCGGGCCGCCCGTCGCGTTCGACGCGGGCGGTCCGCTGCTCTTCCCGGCAATTCAGGGAAGCGTTTCTTCTCTTGTGCGGTCTCGGTCCCGCCATGGAAACAGGGCAATTCGAGTGAATTCCCAAACGGTGTGCGTTCCGTAGTTTCTTCGGGCGTCCCGCCCTCGTTTACAGCCTGCAGGTCATGAAGCGAGCCGTTCCCGTTGTGCTCGCTCGGCTTCGGCCGTCATAGGGGCATGACCGCAGAGAAGGGAAAGCACGTGAAGCACAAGAAGAGCGCTGCTGTCGTCGCCGGCGCGATCATGACCCTGGGCATGGCCGCCCCGGCCTTCGCGGACGCCGGTGCCGAGGGCGCCGCCATCGGTTCCCCGGGTGTCCTCTCGGGCAACGTGGTCCAGGTTCCCGTGCACATCCCCGTCAACGTGTGCGGCAACTCGATCGACGTCATCGGCCTGCTCAACCCGGCGTTCGGCAGCGCCTGCGCCAACGACTGACGCGACAGGACACCAGCCACCCGGCTGTTTCACGGCCGGCCTTGGACCGTCTTTCCGGTTCCGGGGCCGGCCTTCCTCACTTATCACTTCTCACTTCTTCACACAGGGAGGACAAGAGATTGCGACAGACCCTGAGCAAGGGAATGGTCATGGCCGCGGCCACGACGAGCATCCTGTCCCTGTACGGCACCCCCGCGTTCGCGGACGCGCAGGCGAACGGCGGCACGGCGGACTCGCCCGGCGTCGCATCGGGCAACACGCTTCAGGTTCCGCTGAACGTGCCGGTGAACGTCTGCGGCAACACCGTCAACGTGATCGCCGCGCTCAACCCGGCCTTCGGGAACTCCTGCGCCAACGGCTCGGGTTCGCAGGGGTCGCGCGGCGTGACGCACCAGCCCGTCCACCAGGTGGGCCGGGCCGGGCACGTGGGTGGTCACACGGACCACCACGGGTCGGGCCCTTACAGCGGCCCCACCGGCCACGACTCGGCCGGCTCCGGCGTGGGCTCGGGTCCCCTGGGCTCCGGCTCGCTGGGCTCCGGTGCCTCGGCGTACGGAGAGACGCACGGTTCGCCCGGCATCGGGTCGGGCAACACCGTGCAGGCCCCGGTGGACATCCCGGTGAACGCCTGCGGCGACTCGGTGAACGTCATCGGCATCGGCAACCCCGCGTTCGGCAACGACTGCGAGAACGGCTACGGCGACACCCCGCCGCCTCCCACGACGCCGCCGACCACTCCGCCGCCCCCCACCACCCCGCCGCCGGTGACTCCGCCGGTGACGCCGCCGGTGACGCCTCCCGCCACTCCGCCGGTGGCGCCGCCCGTCACCCCTCCCGCGCCGCCCTCCCTGGCCCAGACGGGCAGTGAGGACGTGCTCGGGTTCTCGGCCGCCAGTGCCGCGCTGCTGATCGGTGGCGCCGTCCTGTACCGGCGAGGCCGAGCCACGTCGCGTCGCTAGCACGCGGCACCAGCAGGATGCCCGTACGACGCATCGGGTGCCGGACACCTCACCGTGTCCGGCACCCGAGCTCGTTGTCCGAGCCGGTCCTGGGTCTGTTCCCGAGGCCGTCATGAACAGACCCGGCGCCGAGGACTCGACGCCGCAGCCGGCCACCACGGCCAGGCTCCCGCGCAGCTCGTCGCCGAGCGGCCCGTACCGTTCGCGGCTCGCGCCGAACCCGTCGCCCGCGACGCGACGTTCGGCCACCGGTGCCGCCGCGCCGCCGTTCCACCCCACCGTCTCCAGCCCTACGTCCTACGTCGCCGTACGCCGCCCGCCGACGCGTCAGCTTCGACGCTCGCGTCATCCATCGGGATGAGCACGGCTGGACGAGACGGACGCGCGGCCACTCGGAGCAACGCCGGTACGACGCCCGTGCCGCTCACGCCGGGCAAGGCCGATGGGTGGGTCTCGCGGACGAAAGCCGAATCCCCGGACGGGAATTCGTGCGAAGTCGCGACCACGTACACGTCCACGCCGCTCCGCCGAGCAGAGGAACGGAGTTTCCCCTCGGTTCCGTCACCCGCGCGGGTGACCGGCGTGCCTGAAAGACGATGCCTCTGTTGGCGGAACGGGCATTCATATGACTGGGTGTCAGTGGAGGAGGAGGAAGAGAGCAGCCGGAGCAGCAGAGAGCGGAGAGAGGAGCAGGCATGGCCCCACAACAGCAATGGTCCCGGAGCGGAAGGCTGGCATTCGTCGCGGCCGGCATCGTCGCGTCGATCGCCCTGGCGCCGGGTCCGGGATACGCCGTGGGGGCCGGGGCGGTACGCGTCGCCGATCCTCCGGCACCGACACCGACGTCGGTGACACCGCAGGCGCAGACGCCCGTGCCGCCCGCGCCGCCCGTGCCGCCCGCGCCGCCCCCGCCGTCCACGACGCCGGCCGCGCCGACCACTCCCGCCGCATCCGTGACACCCACCGTCGCGCCCACCGCACCCGTGACGCCGCCGACTCCCTCGACGTCCGCGAAGCCCACGCCGCCCGCGACGGTCGTACCGCGCCCGGCCTTCGGGGCCTACCTCGACTACGGCCCGCTGGGCGTGGCCCGGATCGCCCAGCTCAGCCAGTGGCTGGGCGGCACCGAGCTGCGCGTCGGGCACACGTACCTGCCGGGCGACCGCTGGAGCAACATCGAGGGACCGCCCGGATTCCTCGACGTCTGGGCGAACTGGCGGCGCGAGCGGGCCGACCGGATGTTCGTCCTCAACGTGCCGATGCTGGAGCGCAACGAGGAGAACGTCTCCGACCCCGAGGTGCGGGCACTGCTGAGGCAGGGCGCCGAAGGGGCGTTCGACGGGCATTTCCGCGCGCTCGCCCAGCGGCTGGTCCGGCTGGAGGTGCCGGACACGGTGATCGTGCTGGGCTGGGAGATGAACGGCATCACGTACACCCACCGCTGCGGGCCGGACCCGGAGGCGTGGAAGAAGTACTGGAACAGGATCGTCACCGTCATGCGGTCGGTGCCCGGACAGAAATTCCGGTTCGATTTCACCCCGAGCCGCGGCCAGGACGCCGTTCCGTGGACGCAGTGCTATCCCGGGGACGACACGGTCGACATCATCGGCATGGATTCCTACGACCAGCCGAGCGGACTGTCGTTCGACGACGAGGTCAAGGAGCCGTACGGCCTCCAGGAGCACGTGGACTTCGCCAAGGCCCACGGCAAGCCCATCTCGTATCCCGAATGGGGGCTCTTCCGCAACGGTGACAACGCCGCGTACATGAAGCGCATGCTCGCGTGGATGGACGAGCACCCGCCCCTGTACAACACGCTGACCGACTACTGCCCGCACGGTGTGTGGCAGTGCGCGGACAACCCGAAGGCGTCCGCGGTGTACCACGCGGTGCTCTCCGGCCACTTCGACCCGACACCGGAGCCGACACCCATGCCGACGCCGGTGCCGTCCGTGCCGAAGCCGGTGCCGACCCCCGTGCCCACTCCCGTGCCGACGCCGGTGCACCCTCCCAACTGTTCGCCGGTGGACCTGGGCGACTGGGTGGAGCACTGGATCGGAGGGAAGCTCTGCCTCCGCCTCGACTGGTGGTCGCGCAACCGGTGACCGGACCGTGGACGGGACATCGTGGTGGCGACGGGGCGGTCACGTCCGGTCGCCACCACGCTCCCTCCAGCGGCGCACCAGCTCCTTGCCCCGGCTGCGCGCGACGACGTCGCAGACCACCGCCGACAGCAGCGGTGCCGTACGCCGCCGGGCCAGCAGCAGCCGCTGGTTGACCACGGGGTTCGGGCGCCAGTGGTGCTTGTAGGGCTCGTCGCCGCGCAGCAGGCTCAGTGCCCCGTGGCGGTCCCCCTCGGTGTGCCGGGCGCAGGCGTCCAGCAGCATCACGGCGACGTCCGCCTTCCGCTCGCGCAGATCCGGATGGGCCCCGTAGAGGTAGCCGCCCGCCAGCCGCGGGGACAGCAGGGTGAGGTCCACCGCCATCACGGTGCCGTCGAGCCGGAACTCGGTGACCACCGCGTCCCCGGAGCTCACCATCGGTCCGACCGACCGGACCAGGTGTTCGGCGAACCGCTCCTGGAGATGCTCGGACGTCACCTTCCGCCCCTGCCACTGCAGCCGGTGCAGTTCCAGCAGGCGGCACAGCGCCGCGTCCACCTCCCCGGCCGGCACGATCCGGGGCTCGATGCCCAGCGCGGCGAGTTTGCGCAGCTTGGCCCGCACGCGCTGGGCCTTCGAGGAGGGCAGCCGGCGCACCAGTTCGTCCATCGAGAGGGCGGGCAGTTCCAGACAGAGCGAGTCGCTCACCCGGCGCCGCGGTCCGCGCCAGCGCTCGTAGATCCGCTCCACCGCGCCGCCGGGCCGTACCTCGCGGAAGTCGATCAGCGCGCTGCGGGCGGCCAGGGACAGCCCCTCGGCGAGCGTCGCCGCCGCGCGGTCGGCGTACTCGTCGTCGATGAGGACGTCGCCGTAGTCGGAGATGGCCCCGCCGAGGGGGACCAGCGCCGGCAGGGGTCGGCGTACGCGCATCAGGGGCGCGACCGCGCGGAGCTCGTCGCCGTCACGGACCAGGACCAGACGGAGGCGGCCGGGGGTGCCGTACGACAGCCACCAGGAGTACAGCCAGGCGTGGCTCTGGAACGGGGTGGCGGCGGCGCACCGGCCGTACAGGCGTTCCCAGGCGGGGGCCAGGGCGGCGAACTCCCGCTCGTCAGTGATGATCTCGGCCCGCAGGGTGCCGCCGAGTCCGGCCAGCAGGGTGCCGTTCACAGCTGTCCGTGCGCGTCGGCGGCGGTCGCCGGGTTCGGTACGGAGGCCGTTCGGGCCAAGTCCCTGTCCCGCCGCGGACGCACCAGCAGGATCAGTCCGCCCAGCAGCCCGCCGGCGCTCGCGCCGACCAGACCGGTCACCTTCGGCGACGGCGAGGAGGGGGCGGTCGGCTTCATCGCGCGGGAGAACTGCAGGAGTTCGACGTGCGTACTGGCACGGGTGGCGTTGGCGTGCTCGGTCAGCGAGCGCGAGACGGCGTTCGCCATGTCGGCCGCGAGGCCCCGACGCGGGGACGTGGCCGACACGGCGACCATCGGCGCGTCGGGCGAGGTCGCGGTCTGCACGCTGCGCTGCAGCGTGGAGACCGGCACCCCGGCCCGCGCCTGCGCGTTCGCGAGCACCGCGAGCTGTGTGGCGACCCGGCCGTACGCCTGCGCGAAGCCGAGCGCCGACGCCGGGTCCGACTTGTCCGTGGGGACGGCGATGACGTAACTCGTCGCCGTGTACGTCGGAGGCTTCTCGACGCCGTACGCGACCCCGAGCGCGCCGCCGAGCAGGGCGCCGGCGACGAGCAGGGTCCACGGCGGCAGGCCCCTCCGGCGGGTGGCGGGCGTGCCCGCCGGGCCAGGTGTGCCCACCGGTCCGGCCGGGCCGGGTGTGTCCGCCGGTCCGGCCGGTTCGGCCGAGCGCTGCTGCCTGGTGGGGATTTCGGTCATGAGGAACTCACTCCCAGAGGGGTGCAGGAGACGGCGGCCGCGTACACGTCCATGAGCTGCGCGGCGCTGCGGTTGATGCTGTAGTGGTGGGCTGCGTGCGGTACCGAACGGGGTCCGGGGCCCGCCCCGCGGACCGCTCGGAGGGCCCGTACGAACGAGTCGGCGCCGCCCTGGACCCGGCGCGCGCCGGGCGCGGCACCCGCGGGCAGGTCCTCGACCGCGGGGCAGGAGACGTACAGGACCGGCAGCCCGGCCGCCATCGCCTCCACGACCGCGAGCCCGAAGGCCTCCTCGGCGCTGGGCGAGGCGAGGACGTCCATGGCAGCGGTCAGCGACGGCAGATCGGCCCCCGGCAGGCCGCCGGTGGGGCGCTCGCCGGTGAACAGCACCCGGTCCGCGACCCCGGCCCGCTGCGCGGTCCGTCGCAGCACGTTCTCCTCGGCACCGCCGCCGACCAGCAGCAGCCAGTGGTCCGGGGGCAGTTCGGCCAGCGCGCGGATCAGGACGTCGAACCGCTTGGCCGCGGTGAGCCGGCCGACACCGCCCACGACGTAGGCGCCGTCGGGCAGCCCGAGCCGGCGACGGGTGCGTGCGCGCAGCACCGGGTCGAAGCGGAAACGGTCCACGTCGATGCCGTTCGGGACGACCTCGATGCGCGGTCCGGGCACCCCCCAGCGGCGCAGCCGGTCGGCCACGGTCGGGGAGACGGCGACGGTGGACCGGCCGAGCCGCTCGCTGGCGAGATACAGCTCGCGGACGCCTGCGCTCAGCCGGCGTCCCTCCATCTGCGAGTCGCCCAGCGAGTGTTCGGTGGCCACGACGGCCTTCACCCCGGCCAGCCGCGCGGCGATCCGGCCGTACACGCACGCCCGGTAGAGGTGGGTGTGCACCAGGTCGTAGCGGCCGCCGCGGATCAGCTTCGCCAGCCGGGGGAGCGCGGCGACGTCCCGGTTGCCGGTCATGCCGAGGTGGACGACGCGTACGCCGTCGGCGGCGAGTCCGTCGGCGACCGCGCCGGGGTTGGTGAGCGTGACGACGTCGCAGTCGACGGGAAGATGCCGCAGGAGCAGGCGCAGTTGCTGCTCCGCACCGCCGACACCCAGGCCGGTGATGATGTGCAGGGCCTTCATCAGGCCCCCTCGACGGGGCGCCGCCGCAACCGGTGCAGCTTGAGTTTCAGCAGCAGGCGCACGGCGGTGTCGTTCTGCCCGATGTGGACGCGCGGCAGGGCGTGCGGGCCGGTCAGCGGGCCGGGATCGATTCCGCAGCCGTAGGTGTAGCCGGCGTCGCGCACGGCGTCGACGACCCGCGCGTCGAGGGTTCCGTAGGGGTAGCAGAAGCCGTCGACGGGAGCACCCGTCAGGTCCGAGAGCGTCGCTCTGCTCTCGGCGACCTCGGAGTGCAGCAGGGCGTCGTCGACCTGGGTCAGGTCGACGTGGGTGAGACCGTGCGAGCCGATCTCGATGCCCTCGGCGGCGGCCAGCCGGATGCCCTGGGCACCGAGCAGCGGCTTGCGGGGACCGAGCGGGTCCCAGGCGTTGTCGCCGTCCAGCCGACCCGGCAGGACGAAGAGGGTGGCACCGCAGCCGTGCCGGTGCAGGACGGACAGGGCGGTCTCGACGAAGTCGGCGTATCCGTCGTCGAAGGTGAGACCGACCAGGCCGCGGCCCTCGCCCCGGGCGCGTGCGGCGAGCAGTTCGGCCATGCTCACCCCGCGCAGTCCGCGGCGGCGCAGCCACCCCAGCTGATGGTCGAGGCGGTCCGGCGAGACGGTGATGCTGTACGGGTCGTCGGAGCAGTCGCCCACGGAGTGGTACATCGCGACCCAGGGGACCGTGTCGGCGGCCCGCACGGCGGTGTGGAAGCAGGTGCGGCGACGGAGGTCGGTGGCGGCGCGGGCGTCGACACGTCTGAAGCGGTCAGCGGAAACGGACATGCGGCAGCCTTCGCTTGAGGGAACGGAGGACGGGTGCGAGGGCCTGGACCCCCAGGGCCCAGGCCAGCACGGCGAAGACGACGGCCACGACGGTGCCGCCGAGGAGAAGACCCACCAGGGGGGAGCCCGCACGGCTCGCGCAGAGCGCCCCCACCGCGCCCGCGACGAGCGCCGCGCGCACGGGTTTGCCCAGTTCGGCGACGACCTGACGGGTGCGGATCGGCACACTGCGCGGGCCCATGCCGCACAGCAGGAGCAGGGCGCTGAGGGTGACGCCGCCCGCGTTCGCCGCGGCGATGCCGCACACGCCCCAGCTGCCGACGGCCAGCGCGCCGATCCACGAGGTCGCGACGATCCCGGCGGTCATCGCGAACAGCGGGTACCAGGTGGGCCGTCCCGAGGAGAAGTACGAGCGCACGAGCGCGCCCACCAGCGTGTGGCCGAGCAGTCCAACGGCGTAGACCCGCATCACGGCGGCGGTGGCCGCGGTGTCCTGAGCGGTGAACGCGCCCCGCTGGAAGAGCAGTTGGATCATCTGGGGTGCACACGCGACGACCGCCGCGGTACCGAGGAGCACGGTGCAGGAGACCAGTGCCAGGTCGCGCTCCACACGGACGCGGGCCCGTTCGGTGTCGCCCTCGGCCATCGCCTGCGCCACCACCGGGAAGGTGACGGTGCACAGCATCAGCGAGAGCACCATCGGCATCTGCGCGACCTTCTGCGCGTAGTTCAGGTGCGAGATGGCGCCGGCGGGCAGGGACGAGGCCAGGAACCGTTCGATCAGGACCTGGGACTGCCGGCACAGGGCGAAGAGCAGGACCGTGCTGATCAGCGCCAGGTCCATCGGGCGCGCCTGCGCGTCGGCCGCCCCGTCCACGGTCACCTCGTGCCGCCTGAGCTGCCGCCAGAGCGAGGGTGCCTGCGCGACCACCATCAGGGCGCCGCCCACCGCGACCCCGAGGGCCGCCGCGCGCACTCCCCAGCGGCCGCCGAGGACGAACATGGCGGTGATGATGCCGGTGTTGTACGCGACGTAGATGGCCGCGGGCGCGACGAACCGGCGGTGCGCCCGCAGGGCGGCGCTGCAGTACCCGGCGAGTCCGAAGGTGAACACGCAGGTGGCCGTCAACCGGGTGCAGTCCACCGCGAGCCGCGGGTCCGGCAGGCCCGGCGCGAGAGCCTCCACGAGGTAGGGCGCCCCGGCGATCAGCAGCGCGGCGACGGCCGTGACGGCGAGCGTCAGCCGGGGCAGGGTCGCGGCGACCAGCGCGCGGACCGGGTCGCCGACGGCACCCTGGGCGCGCCGCGCCACCGCCATGCTGAACGCCGGTACGAGTACGAAGGCGAGGCCGTCCTCGATCAGCAGCGTCGCCGCGAACTCCGGCAGGGTCCAGGCGACCAGGAAGGCGTCCGTCGCGGAGTCGGCTCCGAACAGGTGCGCGAGGGCCTGGTCACGGCCGAGGCCCAGCAGGGCTCCGGCGATCGACAGCGCGATCGTGACGAGGGCGGCCTTGGCGAGGAACCGGTTGGAGGCGTTCTCCGCGGAGGCGGCGGAGGCGGCGGGGGCGGCGGGGGCGGAGGCGGTGGAGGTGGCTGTGGGGACGGAGGGGGTGGAAGGGGTGGAGGAGACGGGCAGGGAGGACGGGGGGAAAGCAGAAGGAGGGGTGAGCGGGTCGGGTGGGTCGTAGGTGGGGGCCGCGTCTCGGGCGCCCGGCAGGGCGAACGGATCGTCGGTCCCGGCGCCGCCGCCGTCGGCCGCCGCCCGGGGAGGCTGAACCGTCATCGCGTCGCGGCCCCCTCCGGCGAGCCCGCCGCCGACGAGGACGTGGACACGGGGGGCGGCGCGGCGGCTTCGGAGGCCCGGGGTGCCGGCGGCGCGGCGGCTTCGGAGGCCCGGGATGCCGGGAACGGGGCGGCTTCGGAGGCCAGGGACATCGGGGACGCCGGATCCACCAGCGCCCACCAGGCCACCAGGCCGAAGCAGACCCCCGTCAGCACGGTCGAGGGCCCGCCGATGTCCGCGTACACGAAGTCCACCAGCTGCCAGCCGAGCAGCCCGCACGAGACCAGCGCGCAGTCGAGCCCCGAGGGGGCCAGGACCGGTCGGCCGAGCCCCGCCAGGGCGTCCGGCGCCGTCCGGCGCACCCGGACCAGTCCGCGCAGCGCGCACACCAGGAGCGCCAGCCAGCTGCCGGTGAGGGCGAGCAGCCCGATCAGTCCCTGTTCGCTCAGCACGAGCAGATACATGTTGTGCGGGGAGAGCAGCGGCTGCTTGCTGAAGGCGGTTCCGGCGCCCCCGATGTCACTGCCCGAGGAGAGGGCGAGCGAGGCGTGGCCGTCGCGGTGGTCGGGGAAGCCCTTGAGCCCGACGCCGGTGAGCGGGTGGTCGCGCCACATGTCGACGGCCGCCGCCCACATGGTGTACCGGTCCACCACCGACTGGTCCGGGGCGTCGGTGACCTGCGTGATGCTGTCGACGCGCTCCTGCAACATCTCCGTACCGACGCCGAGTCCGCCCACCAGGATCACGGCCACGGCAGCGACGACGGCACCCACCCTGATCGCGCGCCGCAGCCCCGCCAGCGTCAGCTGGACTCCGCACGCCAGAGCCGTGGCGATCCACGCGCCCCGGCTGAACGACAGCGCGAGCGGCGGCAGCAGCGCCAGCGCGCACGCCACGGCGGAGGCCCGCTGCCGTACCGTGCCCGAGCCGAGCGCCAGCGCGAGCGAGCACACCAGCCCGAAGGCGACCACCGTCGCCATGCCCATCACGTCCGTCGGCCCGAAGGTGCCCACGGCCCGGACGTCCTCGCCCCGGTAGGAGGCACCGGTCCCGGTGACGTACTGGTGCACCCCGACCGCCCCCTGCCACAGCGCCAGGGCGACGAACGACCAGGCGAGCAGCCGGAAGTCGCGGCGGTCCCGGACCAGCAGCAGCACGGCCGCGGGCACCAGGACGAAGATCTGCAGATAGCGGGTGAGACCGGTGATCCCGGCCGTGGGGCTCGCCGCCCCGGCCGCCGCGACCGCGATGCCGATCACGGGCAGGGCGAGGACCACCGCCGCGCCCGGGGACAGGGGACGCCGACGGTCCCGTACGAGCCGTACCGCGCAGCAGACCACGACCAGACCGGACATGGCGTCCGCGATGTTCGCGCCGCCCTCCCCGCTCGGCGCCATCGGCAGCCCGAGCAGCGCGATCACCGCCATGACGGGCAGCACCGGCAGCGCGCGGCGCACCCCGGACATCAGGGTGCCCAGTGGCGAGCGGGGGGAGGCCGGCGGCAGCGAGCAGGGGGTGGTCGGCGGCGTGTGCGCGGCGGCCGGCGGCGAGTGGGGCAGGGCTCGGCTCATCGGCTCAGCTCCCCGTCGGGCGTACCAGCGAGGCTGCCGTGCGCAGCAGGATGCAGACGTCCTGCCACAGCGACCAGTTGTCGATGTACGCGTTGTCGAACCGGCAGCGGTCCTCGATCGAGGTGTCGCCGCGCAGCCCGTGGATCTGGGCGAGTCCGGTGATGCCGGTCTGCATGCGGTGGCGAGCCGCGTAGCCCGGATAGGTCTGGCTGAACTTGGCCACGAAGTAGGGCCGTTCGGGACGCGGGCCGACCAGGCTCATGTCGCCCCGCAGGACGTTCCACAGCTGCAGCAGTTCGTCGAGCGAGGTGCGCCGCAGGAAGTGGCAGAAGCGGCTCATCTCCCGCTCGCCCGCGACGCTCCAGCGGGTCGCGGCCTCGTGCGCGTCGACCGGGCGGTGGGTACGGAACTTCAGCAGCGTGAAGGGCCGCCCGTCCTTGCCGATGCGCTCCTGCCGGAAGACCACCCCCGGTCCGTCGCTCAGCCGCAGCGCGACCGCGCACACCAGCAGCAGTGGGCTGATCACGAGCAGCAGCGCCCCCGAGACGGCGACGTCGAGAAGCCGTTTGCCGAGGGTCCCGTGCGGCCTGGAGACGTTGATCCGCCGGCAGGAGAACCCGGCGAGCCGCCCGCTCCCGCCCGTCCTGCCGTTCGCGCCCGCGGAGGCTCTGCCCCGCGGTACTCCGTGGCTGAGCTCCTGCGACGCCGAGTCCGCGTCGACGTGCCACAGCACACAGCCCGCCTCGCTCAACGCCCGCAGTAACGGACCGTGTTCACTGCGGGGCTCCACCACGAGCACCGCGCGCACGCCGTTCTGGATGAGGGCCCGCTGCACCTCCTCGCCGGTGGTGAGGACCGGCAGCCCGTCGGCGCCGGCCCCCTGGGCGGCGACGATGCCGACCGGACGCAGGCCGCAGCGCGGGTGCCGCAGGAAGGCCGCGGCCACCCGCTGGGCGGTTTCCGCGGGGCCGATCACCAGGGTGGCGTCGGGGCGCAGGACCAGGGCCCTGCGACGTCGCCAGTGCACGACGGCGCGGGCCGCGCAGCTCACCGCCGACTGCAGAACGCAGCCCACGGCCAGGGTCCGGGCGGACAGCGCCGCGGCGGGGGAGAGCGCCGCCAGCAGGGCCGCGAGCGTGCACCACGTCATCACGACGCGGGCGCACACGGCGGGCAGGTCGTCGAGCACCGTGGGGATCCGCCCGGGACGGTACAGCGCCCCGTGCGTGTTCAGCGCGAGTACGCCGAGCAGCAGCGCGACGAGGAGCGGCGGGTGCCGCTGGACCTGGGCGAGGGACATGCCCGCCAGCAGCGCCGCACCGCCGTCCGCGACGAGCAGGGGCAGCCACGGGGCGCGCGGGGCGGACAGCCGTTGCCCGGCGGGGAACCTGAAGCCGTCGGCGGCCCCGCGCGAAGGGATGACCGAGACGGGCGAGAATCCGTACTCCCGGGGCTGTCCGCCGGGGGAGGGAACGGTGCTTTCCGCAGTCACGTGTGGATGGGCTCCCTGCACTCGGTGGGTTCCCCGCACACGGTGCGCCCGCCGGGCCCCGCGGTGAGCAACTCGCGGTAGACCTCCGCGACCGCGTCGGCCGCGCGCCGCACGTCGTGCGTGGTCAGTACGTGGCGTCGCCCCTGCCGGCCGAGCGACTCGCGCAGCGGCGGATCGGCCAGCAGGTCGCAGATCGCGCGGGCCAGCGGGCCCGGCGCCTGGGAGGGCACCAGACAGCGGGTGTCGAGGCCCGGCGGCAGGCTCTCGCGGGCGCCGTCCACGTCCGTCATCACGACCGGGCGCCCGCAGGCCATGGCCTCCAGCGGGGCCAGCGCCATGCCCTCCCAGCGGGACGGCAGCACCACCAGATCGGCGGCCTGGTACCAGGGCACGGCGTCGTCGGCGGCTCCGGCGAACAGCACGTCGCCGGGTGCCGAGGCCCGCAGCCGCGCCGCCTCCGGACCGTCCCCGACCAGCACGAGCCGGGCTCCGGGCATCCGCAGCCGTACGGTGTCCCAGGCCCGCAGCAGGACGTCCTGCCCCTTCTGCCGGCACAGCCGTCCGACGCAGACGACCAGGGGAGCCGCCGGATCGAGCCGGTCGAGCAGCGGGAGCCCGGTCCTTACGGTCCCCGCCTCCGCGGGGTGGAAGCGCTCGGTGTCGACCCCGTTGGGGATCACGCTCCACGTCGCCCTGACCCCGGCGCGCACTCCGGTGACACGCTCCGCCTCACTCACACACACCACCCGGGACGCCCAACGCGCCCCCCACCGCTCCCAGTTCAGCGCGAGGCCCGCCGCGAAGCCGTCGACCGCCTCGAACGACCAGGCGTGCGGCTGGAACACGGTCGGCACCCGACCACGCAGGACGAGCCGGGCGGCGAGCCCGGCCTTGGCACTGTGCGCGTGCACCACGTCGGGCCGCGCCTCGGCGACGACGCGGGCGAGCCCTCGTACCTCCCGGACCAGCCGGGGACCCGGCGAGCGCGTCGCCTGCCAGTGCGTCACCTCGGTGCCGAGCGCGCGGAGCGTGTGCGCGAGGCCGCTGTCCTGCGGGCAGGCCGCGGTGACGTGCAGTCCGGCGGCGAGCTGTGCTTCGACCAGGTCGGTGAGCACGCGGGCCACTCCGCCGTCGACCGGCTGGCTGAGGTGCAGGACCCGCGGCGGGGGGTCGCTCGATGGCAATGACATGCGCGGGTTCCTTAGTGACGGGCGGCGCTCTGACGCGCGCGTCACCGCTGCGCGTCGACGGCGGCGAACAGCGCTCCGACCCAGGCCGCGTCCCGCTGCGAAACGAGTTGGACGGTCAACTGGTCACCCCCGAGCCGGAATTCCGTGTCCGAGCCGTGCACAGCGGAGTCGTGTCCGGGCGGATTCGAGGACTTGGGCACGCGTGCGGCCGGGGCGTACCCGGGGGCGTTCCCCGGCCGGGTGGCCGACGGGTCGGATACGTCGTCCAGGGGGTCGGCGGTGTCGCTCGGCGCGGTCGGTCCACCGTCGCCGGCCGACAGGCCCAGCGGGTCTCCGGTGCTGCCGCGGTCGCCGTCGACCTTCGCGGGGCCGCCCGGTGTCCGGAGGACGACGAGGGCGGAGCGGCCCGCCGTCGCGCGGCGCGGCAGAGGGCCCGGGGAATGACGCATGACCGGCGTTGCCCTTTCGGGAAAAGGTTCTGGACCGGCGGAGGAACGGAGATCCGCAGATCACTTGGGTGCGCGCTGACTCCCCCGTCGGTCTCGACGCCTTCCGACATCTGGTTCCGAGCAGCCTCGGGAGGTGACCGACTCTAGCTGTTATCTGTATTTAATTGTCGAAACCTGACAAGTGTGTCGTAATGCCGGAGAACCGGTCGAGGTCAGGCGGCGCGCGTGACTCCCCGGGGCCCCTGGAACCGTCGTCCGGGGGTTCGTGAGATCACTCCTTTGGAGGCACAACCCGTGCGTGCCCCGCGCGTTGATTCCAGCGCTGGGCATTCCGCCCGGCTGTTGTGACGATTTCAAGGAGCACTTCTCCATGTCGCGTATCGCGAAGGGCCTGGCCCTGACCTCCGTTGCCGCCGCCGCCATGGCGGGCACCGCCGGCATCGCCGCCGCCGACAGTGGCGCAAACGGCGCGGCCGCCAACTCTCCCGGCGTCCTGTCGGGCAACGTCCTGCAGGTCCCGGTCCACATCCCGGTCAACGTCTGCGGGAACACCGTCGACGTGATCGGCCTGCTGAACCCCACGTTCGGCAACACCTGCGCCAACGACTGACGTCGGCGCGGACCCTTCTGCCGGCCGTCCTCCCCAACGGGAGGGCGGCCGGTCCGCGTTGCCCCGAACGGGGCAAGGGGGCGCGTGGCCCCGGTGTGGCTCCCCACCAGCGGCGATGGGGGTGGTAGGGGCGAGAGGCGGCTACGCGGCGCGTTCATACGGTTGCGTACGGCGATGGCGGCTTACACGGTGGGCACACGATTCCAAGCACCACCGAAGGGAACATCCATGCGTGTTCTGCCCGCACGGCGCATCGCGTCCTCCGCACTCTGTGCCGCGCTTCTGCTCGGGATAACCGGGCCGGCCGCGACGGCGGCCGGCAGCGACTCGACGCGTGGCCGCACCTATGCGGCGGCACCCGTCCCCGGCGCGGACGCGCTTCTGGCGCAGGTTCAGTCGCTCGCGAACGTCAGCGGCGTCATCGCCCCGGTCGCCGATCTGCTCAACGCCGCTCTCAAGGCGGAGAACGGCCAGCTGCCCGCCGCCGACGCGGCGAAGCTCGGCCAGGCCGTGAAGGACGCGATCGCCAAGGCCACCGCGACGCTTCCGGCCGTGCCCGCCGCGCCCAGCGTTCCGGCGCTCCCCAGCACGCCGGCACTGCCCGCCGTGCCCTCGCTCAAGAACACCGACGAGCGGGGCGGCGCCGATGAGCGCGGCAGCGCCGAGCAGCAGGACGACAAGGCGCCGCGCGCCAGGGACTCGCGAGCCGCGGCGAACCTCGCGGCCGACGCCCTCGCCGCGTTGCAGAAGGCGGTCGACGCGCTGGTCAAGGCGGTCACGTCCGGCGATGCCACCCAGGTGGTGCCCGCGGCCACCGCCGTGGTGACGGGCCTCGTGAACTTCGTCGTCGCCGTCGTGCTCGGTGGCGGCCTGCCCGCACCGAACCTGCCCGGCCTGCCGGCGCTGCCGAGCCTGCCGACGGGCTCGCTGCCGAGCCTGCCGGTGACGTGATCGCCCACGCCGTGAAGGGCGAACCGATCGCCCGCGTGGTGGTCGCCGAGCGGTGAAGGCCTGTGCCGGGACCGCCTGGGCCGGGACCGCCCGTGCCGGGACCGCCTGTGCCGGGACCGCCCGTGCCGGGATCGCCGGCGCCGTGGACGTCGAGGAAGTGAACGCCGGTGACCGGTCCCCTGCCCTCCTGGGCGTGGGGGGCGGCGCCTGAGGCGACGTGTTCGTCCGCCCGCCGTCGTGCCGACCGATCCGGTCGGCACGACGGTCTTTTCGCGTCGGCGGCTGATCGGCTCCTCTTGTATGAGAATGCGACGCGCCGTTCCCGGGTGAGGTGTTCGGGTGGGGTGCAGGAATCTTCTGCACACGGGGTTTCCGTCCAGTGCGGGGCTCGTTAGTCAGGGCGCAGTGAAAAACTCCCTCCGGTGACGCGAGTTGCCGAAGAAAGGAACACGATGAAGTCCCTGAAGGCCGCCGCTGTCGTCGCCGGGTCCATGGTCATCGCTGGTGCCGCCGCGCCCGCCTTTGCCGCCGGGGCCTCCGACCTCACGCCCACCAGCCTCAACGGCGCCCTGGAGACCATCACCAGCCAGCGCTCGCTCAGCCTGAAGGACGTGCAGCCCCTGCAGCACCAGTCGGACGCGCTCGACACCGAGAAGAAGGGCTCGGTCCTCAACTCCCTGAACGGCACCACGAAGACGCTCAACTCGGCCGGAGGCCCCGCGCAGCTGCTCGGCGGACTTCCGCTCCAGAGCTGATCGACTCATTCGGCGCGTGTCCTTTCCGGAAGTGCTGTGGGCGTATCCCTGGGCAGCGGCACATCCCCAAGGCCGCTCTCCTTTTCGTCACCGCCGGAATGGCCGCGGGCGCCGCGGCCGGCAGTGCCGTCGCTGACGCCGGTGCGGAGGGCGCGGCACTCAGGCCCCCCGGTGTCGCCTCCGGCGCAACGTCATCCAGGTCCCCGTGAATGTTCCGGTGAACCTCTGCGGCAACACGGTCGACGTCGTCCGCGTGCTGAATCCGGCGTTCGGGAACATCTGCGCCAACCAGTGACAGATTGCGCGCTGGACTGAGTACGCGCTGAACTGATTACGCGCCGAACTGATTGCGCGCACGACTGACGTCGCGCCGTCCGTGGCGGAGGCGGTATTCAGGGGGAAGGGCCGGCTCCGTGCCCCGCGGCTCCGGCCCTTTCGAATGGGTCGACGCCTGGCGTGTTCGAGGCGGGTCCCTCTTTCGTGTGGTCACCCGCCCGCTTGTCGCCCGGTCGGGTGAGAAAGCGTGAGGTCCGTTCGGGTGCGTCGATAAGGTTCCGCGGTGACCTCAACCTCAAGCGAAACGCGTCGTTTCCGGGCCGCAGATCTCGGCACGCTCGCCGTCATGGCCTTCAGTGGTGAAGCCCCTGACGGAGACATGCCCTATCTCCTCGCCTATTCCCTGGGCGACGGCGAGGGCGGCGCCGGTGCCTCCACGGTCGCCATCGAGGAACTGCTGCGCAACAACGGTCTGCCCATCGGGGACACGCTCCTCGACGGATCGCGGCAGCCGAGCCTGCCGCTCACCCTGCTCGTCGAGGCCGGCCAGGCCGTCGTCACCATGCCGTACCTCAACGCCCAGTGCGTCGTGCCACCGGAGTGGCTCGTGGCGGTCGGTGAACGTGGCTATGCCTACTTCCTGTTCGCCACCCGGGCCTGGCCCGAGGCGGAGCCGGGCAGGCCCGTCGCCCCCGAGAGCCTGGCCGCGTTCGCCGGTGACGAGGAAACCCTGCTCAGCGCGGCGCACGTGCTCCTGCCCGCGCGCAGCCTGCGCGGCTGATGACCCGGACCGCGGGGGGCAGCCGTGCGCTCGCCCTGTTGCTGGTGATCACCGGTGCGGCCGGCCTGCTCGCCGCGTGGGTCATCACGATCGACAAGTTCAAGCTGCTGGAGAACCCGGACTTCGTGCCGGGGTGCAGCCTGAACCCGGTCGTCTCCTGCGGCAACATCATGAAGAGCGACCAGGCCTCGGCCTTCGGGTTCCCCAACCCGATGCTGGGCCTGGTGGCGTACGGCATCGTGATCTGCGTCGGAGTGAGCCTGCTGGCGCGGGCCACCTTCCCGCGCTGGTACTGGCTGACCTTCAACGCCGGCACCCTCTTCGGCGTCGGATTCTGCACCTGGTTGCAGTTCCAGTCCCTGTACCGCATCAACTCGCTGTGCCTGTGGTGCTGCCTGGCCTGGGTCGCCACGATCATCATGTTCTGGTACGTGACGTCATTCAACGTACGAAATGATTTCCTGCCCGCACCTCATGGGTTGAGGGGATTCCTGGGCGAATTCACCTGGGTTTTTCCGCTGCTGCACGTCGGCATCATCGGAATGTTGATCCTGACCCGGTGGTGGGATTTCTGGACGAGCTGACCTTTGAGTCCGCCGGGGGAATCTTGAGGTGAAGTCGGCCGCGGGATCGTTACCCGGTACGGACCCAGAGCCCCCGAATCCTGAAAGGGACCGTACCTGAGATGAAGCCGACCACCCGAGGAACTCTTGCCGCCGTGGTGACCGGTGTCGCGGCAGTGATCGGTGCCGCCGCCGTGACCCCGGCCGTCGCCGCCGGATCGGTTCCCGTCCCCGTACCCCTGGACGGTGTGGAACGGGGTCTCAACCTGCCCGTACCCGACATCGCCGGGGAACTGCCGGTACCCATGCCGGGCAGCCCCGAAGGGCCGCGGTACGTGGAGGGCCGGCTGCTCCCGGACCGGGCCGTGCCGCAACTGCCGGTCAGCGCCGGGCTGCCGGGGGCGGACGTGCGGACGGCCCTTCCGCACGTCCTCGGCGAGGGCTTCGACCACCTCGGGCTCGACGCGCCCGCGGCCGACCTGGCGGCCTTGACCCCGGGACTGTCCCTGGACGCCCCTCTCACCGTGCCGAACCCCGCACAGCTCGGCATGCCCGACCCGAAGCTCCCTCAGGTCGCCGTCCTCACACCGCTGCTGAAGACGGTGCCGGAGGCCGACCTGGGCATGGGCGCGGGGGCGTAACCGCACCACGAGCCGAGTGCCGTGTGGGCCACCGCCGCTTCATCCGACCGGATCCGCCGAGGAGAGAATCATGTCCGTCAGCAGAGTGTCGAGCACAGTGCCGGTGACCCGGAGGGGCGTGATGCACGGCCTGCTCGCGTCGGCGGCCGCCGCGGTACTGGCCCCCGTCGTCGCCGCATCGTGGCCCCCGCACCCGGCCGGCCCCGACGACCTCCCGTTCGACGAGGTGTACCACGGCCGCCACATCCTGGGTGCCAGGACCGGAGTGGGCGGCCGTGCCGCGGTCGGCGGCGGTGAGTGGCAGGTCACCGTGGACGGCCGGCCGCTGCACCTGATGCGTCGTGCGGACGGCAGCTATCTGAGCATGGTGGACCACTACCAGTCGTATCCGACCGCGCTGGCCGCCGCGCGTGCGGCCGTCGACGAACTGGGCCCCTCGGAGCAGCTTCGCGGCGTGGAGGCGGAGGGGAGCGGCCACCGTGGTGTACACGCGTAAGAACGTCAGCAAGCTGACCGGCGCGGAGCGACGCCGGTTCGTCGCCGCGATGCTGGAGGTCAAACGCCGGGGCGAGTACGACGAGTTCGTGCGGATGCACATCGAGTACTACGTGGCGGACGGCGACCGGGGCCTGCGCACGGCCCACATGGCCCCCTCGTTCCTGCCCTGGCACCGGCGGTTCCTGCTGGATCTGGAGCGGGCGCTGCGCCGCGTGGACTCCGGCGTGAGCGTGCCGTACTGGGACTGGACACGGCAGCGGAAGCCGTCCTCGGTGCCCTGGACCGCGGATCTGCTCGGAGGCAACGGGCGGCACTCCGACCGCCAGGTCATGACCGGCCCCTTCGCCTACGCCCACGGGAAGTGGACGATCAGGGAGGGGGTGACCGACGGCGCTTATCTCACCCGCGACCTAGGGCGCCGGCAGAGCCCGTTCGAGCTGCCCACGAAGCGTGAACTGGACTCGGCCCTCGCGGACCCCGTCTACGACACCGCCCCCTGGAACTCCACGTCCAGCAAGGGCTTCCGCAACAAGCTCGAAGGGTGGGGGCGCGGGTCCGGGAGCGCGGCCTGGCACAACCACAACCGGGTCCACCGCTGGGTCGGAGGCGCCATGCTCGGTGGCGCCTCGGTCAACGATCCCGTCTTCTGGCTGCACCACGCCTTCGTGGACCTCCAGTGGTCCCGCTGGCAGCAACGCCACCGGGGTGCCCGCTACCTGCCCGCCCGGCCGCCGGGCTCCGGCAACGACCAGCACGGACGGATCGTCGCCCGGCACGAACGGATGCCTCCCTGGGACGTCACGCCGGACGAACTGGAGAACCACAGCAGGATCTACCGGTACGCATAGACCCCGCGGCCCGCTGCTGCCCGCTCGTGTGGGGGGGAAAGCGGTGTCGCCCGTGTCACGGCGAGGCCCCCGGCAGCACATGCTGCGGGGGCCTTCCTCGTGCGTACGGAGGTCAGTTGCCGTAGCCGGAGTCGGAGCCGTAGCCGCCCGGAGTGGGGGTGACCGGGACGTTGGTGACCGGGGCGGGGGCGCCGACGTTGGCGCAGGTGTTGCCGAAGGCCGGGTTCAGCAGACCGACGACGTCGACGGTGTTCCCGCAGAGGTTGACCGGCACGTTGACCGGGACCTGGACGACATTGCCCGAAAGGACGCCGGGGGAGCCGACGGCCGCACCCTGGGCACCCGCGTCCGCCATGGCGAGACCGGCCCCGCTGAGGACCACGGCGCCCGTGCCGAGAGCGACACCGGCTGCCTTCGCGATGCGCGACATCACGTTTCTCCTTTGGATCGGTGAGCGCGGCCGCTCGAACGCGGTCGCACTCCCCCTTCAACGCGCCTGCCCACGGCCGGTCACGGCGTACATCGGTGGATCACTCATCTCGACCGGGCCGCTCGCCGCCGAGTCGTGCCCGGGCCGGCGTCGCGGACGGAAATCCACTACGGCTCGCAGCGTGCCCTCAATTAGCCTGCCAGGCATGCCTACCGACCTGCCGACCTCCCCGTCGACCGCCCCACCGGTCTCCCCACCGATCGACCCGTTGGCCGGGCTGTTCGCCGAGGAGATCCGGGTCCGCGCCTTCGCCGCGGTGGCCCTCGGCGCGGACACCCCGACGAAGGTCATGGAGCAGGCGGGACTGTCCCCGAGGGACGCGACCACGGCGCTGCGCCGGCTGCTGAGCCAGGACGTCATCACCGACCACGGGGGACTGGCCGTTGCTTACGGCCGCTTCAGGCACTTCGCACGCGGCACCCGGACACCTGCCGGGACCCACGGCTCCGAGGACGAGCGGACCGAGGCCGTCCTGCGGACCTTCGTACGCGGCGGGCGCCTGGTCCGGCTGCCCGCCCAGTGGCAGCGCAAGCTGGTCGTGCTCCGGCACATCGCCGAGCAGACCTTCGAACCGGGCGTCGAGTACCCCGAGCGGACCGTCAACGAGAAACTGCGCGTCTGGTGCGAGGACGCGCCGGTCGACCATGTGACCCTGCGGCGTCACCTCGTGGACCTGCACCATCTGACCCGGCAGCACGGCGTCTACCGGCGGCCCGCACAGGTCTGAACCGACGTATTCGGGCCGGGCCGGAGTGGACCGGGCCGGGATGGGCCGGACTGCCCTGTTCGGTCCGCTCCGGTTCGCTCCGGTTCGATTGGTTCGGTCCGGCCGCATCCTCAGCCGAGGAGGCGTACGGGTCTGCCCGCGAGGAAGGCCTGGATGTCCTCGACCGCCCCGCCGTAGTACGCCTCGTAGTTGGCCCGCGACACGTAGCCCAGATGCGGGGTGGCGAGAAGACGCGGCGCCGTGCGCATGGGGTGGTCGGCGGGGAGCGGCTCGACATCGAACACGTCCACACCCGCCCCGGCGATCCGGCCCTCGCGCAGGGCCGCGAGCAGCGCGTCCTGGTCGACGATCGCCGCGCGTGAGGTGTTGACGAGATAGGCGGTCGGTTTGAGGAGGGCCAGTTCGGCGGCCCCTACCAGACCACGGGTGCTCTCACCCAGCGCGAGGTGCACCGAGACGAAGTCGCTGCTCGCGAGCAACTCCTCCTTGGAGGCCGCCCGTTCCACCCCGACCTCTTCGGCGCGCTCCTCGGTGAGGTTCCGGCTCCACGCGCCGACCCGCATCCCGAACGCGAGGCCCACCCGCGCCACCCTGCCGCCGATCTTCCCGAGCCCGAGCAGACCCAGTCGGCGTCCGTGCAAGTCGGCGCCCAGGGTGCTCTGCCAGGAGCCGCCCGCCCGCAACGCGCCGTTCTCCTCGACGAGACCCCGCGCGAGACCCAGCAGCAGCGCCCACGTCAGCTCGACCGGAGGCGTCGAGGAACTCGGGGTGCCGCACACGGTCACCCCGTGCGCCTCGGCGGCCACGTAGTCGATCACCGTGTTGCGCATCCCGGAGGCGATCAGCAGCTTCAGGCGGGGCAGCCGGGCCAGCAACGAGGCGGGGAAGGGCACCCGCTCGCGCAGCGTCACGACGATGTCGAAGTCCGCGAGGGCGGCGGCCAGCGCGTCCTCGTCGGCGAGGTGTTCGCGGAACCCGACCACCTCGACGTCGTCCGCGACCGGCGACCAGTCGACGACCTCGGTCGCCACCCCCTGGTAGTCGTCGAGCACAGCACAGCGAAGTCGCATGTCAGGTCCCTCCCAGGCTCGACCGGAGCCTAACCGAGAGGCGTTCGCGGCCGCCGCGGGAGGCGACTGAGGGGGAAGCCGCGACGGCCGTTCGCTCCCCGTGGCAGTATCTGGGCTTCATGAGTGCGTCCCCAGAGGTACGGAGCCTGCGCGCGGCGGTGTTCGCCGTGCTGTGCGTGCTGCTGGCCGCCGGTGGTCACGGGCTCGCGTCGGGGGAGGCGCCCCCGCTGTGGGCGGACGGTGCCGGATTCCTCGCCGTGTTCGCGGCCGGCTGTCTGCTGAGCGGGCGCGAACGTTCGCTCCTCGGGATCGGCGGCGGGATGCTGGCCACCCAGGCCGGACTGCACATCGCGTTCGAGGCTGCCAGGCCGCGGATGTCGATGAACATGCACATGCCCATGAGTCACCCGCATGCCATGACCCCGCACGCCACGGCGGCCCATGTGGCGGCAGCCGTGCTGGCGACCTGGTGGCTGCGGCGCGGCGAGGCGGCGTTCTGGTGCCTGCTGCGCCGGGCCGTCTCGCTGGTGCCGGGGCTCGCGGCCTGGTGGCGGGTGCGGACGGGACCGCCGGGCGGCCCGGTCCGGCCGGACGCCGTCTGCCCGAACGCCGCCGCGCCCGGGCCGCTTCGGCAGGTACTGCTGCGGCACGCGGTGTCCCGCCGGGGACCACCGCCGGGGCTGTCGTACGCGCCCTGACCGCATTCCCACCAGTACGGAGTTCCGCCGATGTCCCCGATGCCCTCGATGTTCTCAGTGCCCCCGATGCGCACCACCCTGCGCCGCGCGGGCCTCGTCACCGCCCTCACCGCGGCCGGGATCCTGACCGCCGCCGGTGCCGCCTCCGCGCACGTGACCGTCCACCCCGGGAGCTACGCCAAGGGAGCCACGGACGGTGTCCTGACCTTCCGCGTCCCCAACGAGGAGGACACCGCCAGTACCACGAAGGTGCAGGTCTTCCTCCCGACGGACCACCCGGTCCTCGGCGTGCTCGTCACCCCCCAGAACGGCTGGACGGCGAAGGTCACGACCACGAAGCTCAAGACCCCCGTGAAGACCGACGACGGCACCATCACCGAGGCCGTCTCGGAGATCACCTGGACCGGCGGCCGGATCCGGCACGGCCAGTACCAGGACTTCGACGTCGCTTTCGGGCAGCTCCCCGACGACACCGGCCAGTTGGCCTTCAAGACACTGCAGACGTACTCCGACGGCAATGTCGCCCGCTGGATCGAGGAGACGCAGAAGGGCGGGGAGGAGCCGGAGAACCCGGCACCGGTGCTCACCCTCACCGCCAAGGCGGCGGGGGAGACCGGTTCCGACGCGGACTCCGGCGCGGGCTCGTCCGCGGATTCGGGGTCGGGTTCCGAGTCGGGCTCCGACACGTCGTCGGCGTCGAGCTCGGCTCCGGCCCCCTCGGCCAAGAGCTCGGCGTCGAGCAGTGACTCCACGGCGCGAGGCCTCGGCATCGCCGGGCTGGTCGTGGGCGTCCTCGGCCTGGGCGCGGCGGCGTTCGCCCTCGTACGCGGCCGCAACACCGGTTCGTAGCCTCGGCGAGCGGACGGTCCTCGCCCCGTCGGCCGCCCGGCCGCAATGCCGCCGACGGGGCGACGGCCGCCGAAGCCCGCCCCGGACCGTCCCTCCGGCATGGGCCGAGGCCGCCCCGGCATGAGCCGGGCCCGGCCCGGGCGTGAGCGGAGCGCGGGAAATTTCCGTACCTCTCCGTGACGACCGGCGCACGGATGCGAGGATGAGGCCGCCATGACAGCTGGGTGGTGTGCGCGCACGGTACGGGCCGCGGTGTTCGCCGCGGTCTGTGTGCTGCTCGCCGCCCTCGGGCACGTGATGATGTCCGGCGCCGAGGTGCCTCCGTGGGTCCTCGGCGCCTCGGTCGTGGTGATCGGCGGCACGGGGTGGGGCCTGGCCGGCCGGGAGCGTGGACTGCCCCTGATCGTGGCCGCGGTGATGGTCACTCAGACGGCACTCCACTCGGCGTTCTCGCTCGCCCAGGCGTCCGCGTCCACCACGCCCACCACGGGCACCCCGGGAATGGGCTCCATGTCCGCGGGAGCCGTGACCGCTGGCGCCATGTCCACAGATGCCATGCCCGCAGACGCCATGCCCATGGGCCCCGGGGGTATGGACTCCATGAACATGGGGGCCATGGGAGCCATGGACCACATGGGCGGCGCGGCGGGCGGCACCTCCTCGCTCGGCATGCTCGCCGCTCACCTGCTGGCCGCCCTGCTGTGCGGCCTCTGGCTCGCGCACGGAGAGCGCGCCGCCTTCCGGGTCCTGCGGGCCCTCGCGGCCCGGCTGGCCGCCCCGCTGCGGCTGCTCCTGGCGCTGCCCGCCCCGGTGGGCCCCTCACGCCCGCGCCTGCGGCGTCATCGCCCGGCGCGTGCTCCGCGCCTGCTCCTTCTCGTCCACGCGATCACTTCTCGGGGTCCGCCCGCTGGGACCGCTGTCGTCTGACGACAGCCGGCATCCCGGGGCGACCACCGTGCGCCCCGGGCCGAGCCGCGCCTTCGCGCGCGGCCGTCCCCCTCACCGGACCCCTGGGCCGCTCCCGCGCGCCGGGGCCGGATCCCGGATGACCGAGAAGGACCCCAGGTGACCACTCCTGCCCTGCCCACCTCACGTGACGCCTCGCTGACGGCCTGGGCGATGGCCGCCCGCGGCGGCGACCCCGAAGCCGTGGACCACTTCGTCCGCGCCCTCCACCGAGACGTACGCCGCTACGTCGCCTACCTCGGCGCGGACCCCCAGACCGCGGACGACCTGGCCCAGGACACCTTTCTGCGGGCCCTCGGCAGCCTGCACCGCTTCGAGGGCCGCTCCTCGGCCCGCGCCTGGCTGCTTGCCATCGCACGCCGCGCCGTGGTCGACAGCTTCCGGAGCGCGGCCACCCGGCCCCGGCCCGCCGACTTCGACGACTGGCAACTCGCCGTCGAACGCGCCCAGCCGCGCGGCCTGCCGGGCTTCGACGAAGGCATCGCGCTCGACGACCTGCTTGCCGGACTGCCCGAGGAACGCCGGGAGGCCTTCGTACTGACCCAGCTCCTGGGACTGCCCTACGCGGAGGCGGCGCTGGTGAGCGACTGCCCGATCGGCACGGTCCGCTCACGGGTGGCCCGTGCCCGTACCTCCCTCATCGCCTCGCTGTCCGACGCCGAGCTCTGCGGGCCGGCCGACACGGCTGCCTGACGGGGGGGCTCGGCACGAAAGGCGGCGGGGCCTGACGAGGCCTGACACGAGCGGTGACAGGCCTGCCGGAGAGGAGGGGGCCCCGGACGCCCAAGGGGCGGGCCGGGGCCGTTGGCTCACGAGCGCACGTACTCGTACTCGCGGTCACTCGCTGTTGAGTTGCCAAGGTGCAGTGCCGCTCGGTGCCTGGCCGGCGCCTGTTCAGTCCCGCGTCGGCGTCTTCTTCTGGCGGAGAAGGAACACGACCCCGCCACCGAGGACGACCAGGGCGATGGCTGTGCCCGTGATGATCGGGGTCGCGCCGGAGCCGCCCGTCTCGGCGAGGTCGGTGCCCCCGGAAGCGGCGTCCAGTACGGCCGGGCTGGGCTCACCGACCGTCTGGGTCGTGACGTCGCTCGCGCTGCCCTGCGTCTTGCAGTCGAGCATCCCGGTGAACCGCTTCTCGAAGCCGTTCGCACCCGTGACCGCGAAGGCGTATGCCTGGTCCTCCCGCAGCGGGACCGTCACCGTCACGGACTCACCGGCCGCGACGGTGTGCTCGGCATCCATCAGCTCGAAGGTGAACGGCGCGTCGCCCGCGTTGGCCACCGTGACGTCCACACCGCCCTCGGCGCAGTTCTTCTCGGCGGAGAGCGCGGGTATCGCACCCTGTGCGGCCCAGGTGGCCGTCGCCGTCGCGGAGACCGTCGACTCACTGGAGCCGGCCAGGATCTGCGTCTGGCTGCGGGACTCCGAGGCGAAGGCCCGGCCGACCGGCACGGTCGTCGACGCCTGCACGGTCAGGGCCGCCGAGCCGTCCGTACCGTCCTTCGGCACGTCGAAGTAGAGCCGGCTGCCGTTGGCCGCGGAGGTGATCGGCTTGCCGTCCTTGTCGACGACCTTCACACCGCTCGCGAAGGCGTCCGCGGGCGGCGTCACCGTCACACTGTCCGCGTCGGTGTGCACCGTGATCGGGCCCACCTTCTCACCGGCGCGACCGGAGATCGCGGGCGGATCGAGGGTCAGTGAGGCCTTGGGCTCCGGCATGTTCCGCGCGCTCTTCTGCAGATAGTCCGCGAGCTTCTCCGCCCGCGGGTTCACCGCGTCCACGTCGGCGCCGTCCGAATACCGCCAGATGGCCACCTGTGTGCCGGCCGCGGCGTCCTGCTCGGTGAGGCCGCTCGCCCCGGCCTTCTCGGCCAGCGCCGCCAGGTCGTTCACCTGCGGGTAGGAGTGCTGCAGGATCCAGCGGATCCGGCCCGCGTCCTTGTTGCCGTTCAGCGACGTGCCGCTCCAGGACGTCTCCTGGTACTTGGCGTCCCGCTGGGTCGGGTTGTGGAGGTCGATGCAGTAGGTCTGCAACATGCCGCCGTTGTCGACGGACATCTCGAACAGACCCGCGGACACCTGCTGGTCCTGACCGTTGTCGTGGATCACCGCGGACCCGTACGTCTTCAGTCCGGTGATGCTCGCGGTCGCGCCGCCCTGACTCTGCGGGACCTCGTCCGCGACGGCCGGACCGGCGGTGAACATCGCACCGGCGGCGACGAGCCCCGACACCACCGTCGCGGCGACGAGACGGCCGGTCCCTCGCCTGCGCGCCGCCGCCGAAGCGGACGCCGCAGAGAACGCAGAGAGCGCAGAGAGCGCAGAAAACACAGAATTCCCCTTCGAGCAGGACCCGTTGACATGGGGGGACGGTCCCGCCAGCAGAATCAGAAGCCCCGTGAGCTATGCCCGGCATCCTAAGGACGCGGCGCACCACGCTCCCCGGGCATTCCATCCGAATAACCGATCCGAATCGGAATCGTTATCGCTCAGCAAGGCTGTGAGCTGCGCATATCGACAAATCCATGGCGACTGTCGGGAGAGCGTTCCACGACGAAACCGCATGTACGCGTCGATAAGGCGCAGTTCGGTCTGACCGTCCGGCGACCTGGATGAGCACGGCAGCGGCACCGCCGCCGCGTTCACCGTCCGGACGCGCACGCGACCGTCCCCACCCGGGCTCAGGTCACCCCGGCCGGCGTCGCCTGCTGACGGGAAGCGGCCTCGGGCGGACTTCCGGGCTCCGTCTCCCAGTTGGGCTCGGGCGGCCGGGGATCCGACGGTGCGTCACCCTCCTTGTGCGGGCGCCGGAAAGCCGAAGTGCCGCGTGAGAGGTCGTGGCCGATCGCCACCGCGTCGATGTCCGCCGACGTCCAGCTCTGCCCCTCGCGCACCTCGGTGCGTACCTTCAGCCTGCCCTGCACGATGACGGGATCGCCCACCGACAGGGACGCCCCCACGTTGGTGGCGAGTGCTCGATTGGCCCACACGGTGAAGAAGTTGGTGTGGCCGTCCGTCCACGTGCTCTTCTCGCGGTCCCAATATCGCGCCGTCACCGCGAGGCGGAACCTCGCCGAGGCACCGTTCGCCAGCTCTCGGTACACCGGCTGTGTCGCCACGTTGCCCACCGCGCAGACCATCGTCTCGTTCATGCCCGGACCCCTCTCCCGTACGACTGCGTCTGTCGCGGCGATCGCATGCGCTGCGATCGCCGCGAGTTCAGACTGCCTTCGCCGGGCCGAGCCCGCTGAACGCTGTGCACGGTCCGAGGATTGTGGACAACCGCGTCACCCGTGGGAGTGCGGCGCCATCGATCGCGCGGCCCCGGTCCGCAACCGACCGGCCCCGGACCGGCGACCAGACCCGGGTCCACCGCCAACCCCGGTCGGCCGACCAGATCCGGTCGGCCGACCAGCCCAGGTCAACCGACCGAAGCCCCCGTGACCCGCCCGAACTGCTCCCGTACCTCCCGATAGCGCAGCAACTCCGCCGCCACCGGATCCAGGACCCGCGCCCTCCCGCACCCGGCGGCGGCCTCCCGCAACCGTCGTTCCGCGTCGAGTCCGTACCGCCGGGCCGGCCCGCGCGCCGCCAGCCTGCTGCTCCACTCGACGAACGGACCGCCGATGATGCCCGCCACCATCAGCAGCACCGGCACCCAGAGGTTCGGCGCCATGAACCCGACGATCTGCCCCAGCAGCCACAGCCCGCCGACGACCTGAAGGATCGTCATTGACGCCTGCGCGAGAACGGCGACCGGCCACCAGCCCGGCCGTGGCGGCCGCCCCGCCGGTGTCGCGGCACGCGTCGCCATCTCGTCCAGAGCCTCCGGCAGCCCCTGTGCGCCGCGTACGGCCGCCTCGCGCACCGCCAGTGCCCAGGGCGCGGGGAGACCGCGAGCGGCCCGGTCCGCCACCGTACGGACGGCCTGCTCGACACGCTGGCGGGCCGTGGCCTCCTCGTCGGCGGGCATCCGCAGCGCGTGCCGTCCGGTCGGTGGCTCGCGCCGGTCCTGGCACCAGTGCCACAGCCGCAGCCAGGGGGTGCCGCAGGCGCGGTTGGCGTTGCGGCGCCACGCACGCTCCGCCGCCTGGCCGGCCGCGGTGGCGCCCACCGCGTCCGCGAGCCGGTCCGAGAACTCGTCGCGCGCCTCCTCGCTGAGCCCCGTGCGCTGACCGGTCGCGTACAGGGGCCGCAGCCGAGTGGCGGCCGCGTCGAGATCGGCCGAAATCCGACGTGCGGCGGCTCCGCGCTCGGCCACGAACTGCCCGAGGGCATCCCGCAGTTCACCGACGCCTTCCCCGGTGAGCGCGGACAGCGCGAGCACGGTCGCGCCCGGTTCGCCGTACTCGCCCAGCGCGATCCCGTCCTCGTCGAGCAGCCTGCGGAGGTCGTCGAGGACCTGGTCGGCGGCCTCGCCCGGCAGCCGGTCCACCTGGTTGAGGACCACGAAGGAGACCTCCGCGTGCCCCGCCATGGGCCGCAGATAGCGCTCATGAAGCATGGCGTCCGCGTACTTCTCGGGATCCACGACCCAGATGACCGCGTCGACGAGCGCCAGGATGCGATCCACGTGTTCGCGGTGCTGGACGGCGGCGGAGTCGTGGTCGGGCAGGTCGACCAGGACGAGGCCGTGCAACTGGGCCTCCGCCTCCGGGCTCTGCAGAGGGCGCCTGCGCAGCCGCCCCGGGATGCCGAGCCGGTCGATGAGCGTCGCCGCGCCGTCGCTCCAACTGCAGGCGATGGGCGCCGCGGTGGTCGGCCTGCGGACGCCGGTCTCCGAGATGGTCACCCCGGCGAGCGCGTTGAAGAGCTGTGACTTGCCGCTGCCGGTCGCTCCGGCGATGGCGACGACGGTGTGCTGCCCCGAGAGCTTGCGCCGCGCGGCCGCCTCGTCGAGAACCCTGCCCGCCTCGGCGAGGGTCCTGGCGTCGAGACGGGTGCGTGACAGTCCGACCAGCTCCCGGAGCGCGTCGAGTCGCGAACGCAGGGGGCCGTCGTACGCGAGAGGGGGCGGGGGAGCCTGTGCGGCGGTCCTGGTCTCCGGTGCCGGGGTTTCCTGGACCGTGGGGGTGTCGGACGCGCGGCGGGCGATCAGCCCGTCGTCCCAGACGGACTCGGGTTCGGTACGTGCGGGGGCGCCGTCGCCCTTCACGCGCGCGTGCCCGGCGTCGTCCTTCACGCGCGCGTGGGCCGGGTCGCGCTCCAGGTGCGTGTGGCCGGCGTGGTGGGGGGCGTCCGGGGGGCGGTTCCCGGCGCCCTCGGTGACCTCGCGGGTCTCGTGGCTCCCGTGGGCCTCACGGTGGTCGCGGGCCTCACGGTTCTCGCGCGGCCCGTGGGTTCCGTGGCCCTGGTGATCCGTGCGGTCCTGGCGGGCCTCGTGGTCCATGCGGTCCTCGCGGTCCTGGTGGCCATCCCGGGCCGGGCCAGGTGCCGGCTCCCTGTCCGCGATTTTCTCGCGGGCGGCAGCAGGGGACCGGTCCTCGTCGTGGGACCCCCCGGAGGGGCCGTCGCCCGATGCGCCCCGGGCGGAGGTGTCCTGGGCGGAGGCGTCCCGCTCGGACGCGCCGTGGTCCGACACGCCGTTTCCGGAGGACCCGTCACCGACGCGCTCGACGTGGGCGTCGTGACCCGTGTGATCTGAGCGATCCGTGTGACCTGGGTGGCCCGTGTGATCTGTGTGGTCCGTGTGGTCCGTGTGGTCTGTGACGGCGGTCATCGCGGTCACCTCTCCTTCTGCAGTACGGACAGCGCGGCGATGAGTTCGGACTGGGGCTCCGGATGGACGTCGAGGGCGTCGAGCGGAGCCAGGCGACGTTCGCGCTCGGTGTGCAGCGTGTGGTCGAGGTACTCGGTGAGGAGGTGCCCGCCCCGTTCGCGCAGCCGCAGGGCCCCCTGCACGCCGATCCGGTCGGCGAGCTGCTCACCCGCGGCATGTGCCCTGCTGCCGCCCAGGAGCGTGGTGGCGACCAGCGCGGCGACGGCCTCGGTGTCCGGGGCCGCGCTCTTGTCGAGGTGGCGGACCTCTTCCTCGGCGTACTCCTCCAGGACCCGTCGCCACCGTCGGACGGCCACTCCGATCCGATGCTCGGGGCTCTCCAGGGCCGAATCACGGTCCGTCAGCTCCGGAACTCCCGCGGCCGGTTCGCGGCGCCAGGCCTCGTCCACGCGCTCGTCGGCGGCCGTGACGGTGCACAGCATCAGGGCGGCAAGACTCTCGACGAGCGAGTCGAGCAACTCGCTGGCGGTGCAGTCCAGCGGATAGGCGCGCCACCGCTTGAGCGCGTCCCCGGCGAGCACGGCACCGGCCTGCAGACGCCCCTGCACGCGCGCGTGCTCCCTGTCGTACGCGCCGTCGACGGCCGCGGTGAGCCGCAGCGCGGCGGCGTACTGGGCCGCGGCCGCGCTCGCCAGTTCCGGCATCCGGACCTTCAAGGAGTCGAGGACCCCATGGGCGGTACGGGCCATCGCCTGGCGTCTGGCGCCGGCGTCCTGTGTCTGGTGCACGAGCCACGTACGCAACGGTGCGACGGCGGAGGCGGGCAGCAGGCCGCCGCCCCACGCGGACTCGGGCAGCTCGGGCACCGTGAAGCGGGGCACCTCGCCGAGCCCGGCCTTGGTCAGCAGGGCGCCGTACTGCCGCGAGACCTCGGACACCACCTGGTGGGGCACCCGGTCGAGGACGGTGACGAGGGTCGCCCTGTGCTCCTTGGCGGTGCGCAGCAGGTGCCAGGGAACGGCATCGGCGTACCGCGCGGCCGTGGTCACCATGACCCAGATGTCGGCCGCGCTGATCAGTTCCGCGGCGAGTACGCGGTTGTCGGCGACCAGGGAGTCGACGTCGGGGGCGTCGAGCAGGGCGAGGCCGCGGGGGAGGGTGTCGACGGTCTCGACCCGGAGCACCCGTTCGCCTCGCTCGACGGACGCGGGCAGGTCGTCGCCGGGCTCCTGGTGGGGCATCCACACGCGGGTGAGGCCGGGGAGCACCCGCATTCCGCTGAACCAGTGATGATCCTCCGGATGACACACCAGTACCGGTGTACGGGTCGTCGGCCGGAGTACTCCGGCCTCGCTGACCCGGCGTCCCACAAGGGAGTTGACGAGGGTGGATTTACCCGCCCCGGTGGATCCACCGACCACGGCCAGAAGCGGCGCTTCGGGGTCTCTCAACCGGGGCACCAAATAGTCGTTGAGCTGTGCGAGCAGTTCGTCGCGGTTGGCACGCGCGCGTGGAGCCCCCGCCAGGGGCAGCGGGAAGCGTGCGGCGGCGACACGGTCGCGCAGGGCGGAGAGTGCGTCGAGCAGCTGGGGCCGTACGTCCAAGGTCACCACATGCGAAGAATGCCCAATTTTGGAGGCTTTCTGAAGCATATGGCCACACCTGCGCGCCGACAGGACATAGGGAACGGAAGGGGCGACTGGGGTGCAGGCATAACGAGTGCACAACACCCGGGGCGCCGGGCGCCAAAAGCGGTGCATGATTCGTACCTGCCTGCGATTATCAGGACCGCTTCACTGAACCTCCACATCGAGCCACGGAGGTGAAGCACCAGGGACAAGGACCCGGGAGCCCTATCCTTGTCCCCGACAAGGTCACGGATCGGCCCACACCCGGGCACTGCGACACCGGCCACCACACCCGGCCCCCGTAGCTCAGTGGATAGAGCAGGCGCCTTCTAAGCGCTTGGCCGCAGGTTCGAGTCCTGCCGGGGGCGCAAGTCTCCGCCCTCCCCTATGGGAGGGCTTTTTGCAGGTCAGGGCATGTTTCCGTCGGACCGACGAAGCCCCGGACGCCGCCCCGATGATCAAGGGGAAGGGCCGGGGGTCGTCCGGCTGGCACCGGGTTTTCGCGGGTGGCCGTGTCGAATACGTGTCGAAGTTTTTCGGGCGGGAGCCCTCAGCCCGCGTCGGGTCGCTCGGGGAGATCTCCCGTGGCTTCGAGGCGCCGTTTCAGGTCAGGAAGCTGCCCGTCGACGCACCGAGCGTAGGTCGCCAGGAGCACTGGGACGCTGTTGCCCGCCCAGTCCGCCACCTGTGCGGGTGGAATCCCGTCGTTCAGCCACTTGGTCAGGCGCGTGTGCCGGTTGTCGTACACGCGCCTCCCCGTGGGCGACTCGAAGACGTGCGGGGGCAGGACGGCCTTCCGCGCGCCGCGCCATGCCCGGCGGATCACCAAGCCCGCGAGAATGCCGCCGTTCTTTCCCTGGAAGAGCAGGTCGCGGGGCTTGAGCCGTTCGTCATCGATGTGCTCCCGCAGGACGCGGGTCAGTGCCGGATGCCCCGGCGCGCTGTGTGTCTCGCCCTCGGCACGCCCCTTCAGGTCGCGTTCCTCGTGGATCTCTCCGGTGTCGGTCCACAGTCGTCGCCGACCCTTCCTGCTCCAGCGGGATAAGACTCTCCCCACTTCATCAAGGCGGCTCGCTCCGCTCCCCGCGCGCGGCCCGGCCCCCGGCCGGGCCCGCGCTCCCGTAATGGGATCGGCTGTCGCCGACCCGGTCGCCCATGGCAGGGGTGCCGCCCAGCAAGATGTAGTCGGGGTCGGCTTCGCGTAGCGCGCGCAGTAGGCCGGGCGCGCGGTCGGTGAGCAGGGCGATCACCCCGGTCGTGCAGGCGTGGGCGGTGCCGACGGAGGTGCCGAAGCCGGTGGCGAGCTGCGCGAGAGTGTCGTGCCGGAGCAGGTGACCAGACCGACAGAGCGCGCTGGTGCGGTGGGAGCTTGCAGCGGCGGTCACCCTTGCGGGTGACGATGAGCATGGTGACCCACGAAACAGGGCACGGGGTAGGTCGAGTGCGGCAGGTAAGGAAACCAACAGGGCTGTTGCGGACGGTTACGTTGTCACTCGATCAGTGGTCACGCTGAAACACAGCTGTCCCGCAATGCCCGGCAGGCGCACGACGACAGCTACGGCACCTCGCCGCGTTGTCGGATCGCCCGAATACACCCCGTATGAGGACGACCCTCCGCCTTGCGATGCATCGCATCTGACACCGCGCGCTGATCCACTGGGGATTACGGGACAGTCTTTAGCCAACGCCCACCCCGGCGGAACGATTACGGCGAGACCTCCACCAACCCCAGACCGTGTGGCCCACCAGAGCGACCGCAACGGCAACAGCCGTGAACCGAACGGTGGTCCAGGTACCCAGAACAACCTGACTCGGCCCGCGCGACTCCACCTTCAGACGCATGGAAGTCTCATAAAAAGCCGCAAGGGGAATAAGCAGCCGGAAGAACAGGCCGCCGACGCCTGGCACCTGCGCGAGGTTCCCCAGGAACCCAAGAGGTGCTCCGAAGAAGAATGCCAGCACACCCCAGAGGACAATTCCGGATGACCCCGCACCTGAGGAATCCAGTCCACCCAAGGAGGCCAGGCTTTCCTTGGTCAGGTAGTAGGTCACGACACCGATAGCCAGCCCCAGAGGCGCGAGAACAACCGATTCGATTTTAGATCGGCGGAAATAACCCACCAGAAACGCGTAACAGGCCCACGGCCACCCACCGGTGAAAACGGCGCCCACGGCCGCGCCTGGACGGCCGCCCCAATGCTCAGCGGTAGGCCCCATCAGGCCAAGCAACAAGCCAAGCCCGAGTGGCATCGCAAATGATGCGGCCCGAGCACCCCAAAAATTCACTCTCTCCCCTTCCGGCCCTAATGCGACATTACTCCGGACCCGTGTGCGCCCGGAGTAATGGTCCGCCCGAGGGGGATCAACCCTCATCACTGCGGACAAATTTACGCGTTATCGTAATATGCATAGCAGGTATATGCCGCACCTTGTGTGTGGTTGGCGTAGGAAGTCTGCCCCTTCGCCACCCAGCCACTTGAAATGGTCGACGTTGATGACCCTGACCGTTGACTTGTGAGTCACATCCGCGATGTAGTTCGAATAGCACTTCTTTCCGCCCGACACCACGTCATACCCATAGCGCCATTTGCCATGAGTCACATTCTCGCAGGTATTCCCTCTCAGTTGAGCAGCGATCGAATCGTTGATTTCCAGCTTTACCACGCCCCACTCGGAGGGGTCACCCAATTCCTTTGGCGGGTTGACGCCATCACCCCTCTCGTGCATGACGGGCTGCCCAGGTATGAGGCCGTCGCTGACCTCGCCCACGGTATCGGTACCGGTTCCGCTCTGAGGGCCGTAGGCCGCTGCCGGGGTGGAAAAGCTAGAAACAGCAAGCGCGGCGCCCGAAATGCCGAAGAGTATTGACTTTCCAAACCTTTTCACGTTTCCCCCTTTTCCACCCCCGCTATCGAGGGCTAGGAGGGATCTTCTACGAGGGCGCTGCGGCGGGTCAAAGGCTTGGCCGATTTACGGCCGCGGCACGGCCTGAAATCATTGTTGGACGGTGGTATTCACGGGCGGGGCCATGAAGGCGCGGCCATTGCACGCGTATTGTTAGGGCCCAGAACGCCCCTGCGGTCTGGCCACCGTCCGCGACCTGATCCGCGGGTGCTCTCAAGCCGGCCGGGCACGTCGACATCGCCTTCGCCCGACGCGCCCACACCGACCAATAATTCGGCCGTCGGCGCGCGAGCAGCCCAACGGGTCCCCGTTTCGCGCGGACATGAAGGCCGTGGGCAGGCAGGGCGATTGGCCGCGATCGGCATCACGGTGAGCCATGCCGTGGAACAGCCGGAGCCGCGGGAGATCGTGTACGAGATCCCGATCAACCGTTAACAGTCCGCAGCCGCGTCCTGTGGCGGACTCGGCAGGTTGTGCCACGCGTGGCCGCACCCTTTGGCGCAGTACAGCGTCCGCCTGCGGGTGTCGGCGATGGTGAAGAGGGCGACGAGCAGGCGGAATGACCTCGTGAGTTCGTAGGTCGGCAACTGGTCCATTCCGAAGCGCCAGTTCGTGAGCATCACCGCCGGCGTATGAGTCGGGCGGATGCCGGAACGCGCGATGCTCTCCGGCACGTCGCCCTCGCGAGCGCGGGCCTGATCGCAGAACAGCACCAGCGCGTGCAAAATCTTCCGCTGGTCGTCCTCCGATGGGCCCTCGAACCACTCGACGCCCTCAGCTGTCGGCCTGAGGCCCTGTGCAAGTTCGTTCAGAAGCACCTCGTGTGCGTACAACACAGGCTTCCACCCCCACGGTTTCGGGGCTGACGCTACGCTCCAGAGCTCCCGCGAGCAGCCCGGTTTCACGTGACCTGATGGCACAACCCTGATGAGTGCAGTGACGGGCTCGGCATCAGGCGAGGAAGCCGCCTGTCGAATCCGTGTCGACGTTCGTCCGTTGGGCTGCCCAGTCGAGGAGTTGGCACAGTCAGCCTGTGAGTGAGGCGCGACGCACCAAGCGCCTTCTCAGCGCTTGGCCGCAGGTTCGAGTCCTGCCGGGGGCGCAAGTCTCCGCCCTCCCCTTTGGGAGGGCTTTTTGCAGGTCAGGGCATGTTTCCCTCGGGCCGACGAAGCCCCGGACACCTCCCCGATGATCAAGGGGAAGGGCCGGGGTCGTCCGGCTGGCACCCGGTTTTCGCGGGTGGCCGTGTCGAATACGTGTCGAAGTTTTCGGGCGGGAAGCCTCAGCCCGCGTCGGCCGACTCGGGGAGATCTCCCGCGGCTTCGAGGCGCCGTTTCAGGTCAGGAAGCTGCCCGTCGACGCACTGGGCGTAGGTCGCCAGGAGCAACGGGACGCTCGTTGCCGGCCCAGTCCGCCACCTGTGCGGGAAACGGCGTCCATAAAAGTGGACGGTGCCCTGCTCGGCCGGGCGACACGGTGCGACCGCGGATGCCTGACCCGGCCGGTCCGCTGCCCTTCCGGGTCGAGGCGGTCCGGACGGAGCCGCCGGAACCGGGAACAGACGCGAAGTCGGCCCCCGGGACCCCCGGGACCCCCGTGGTCCCGGGTGGCTCCCGGATCCGCGCCGTCAGGAGATGCGGATGTCCGACCAGTTCGTGGCCTTGCCGACCTGCGACCGGTTGTCGAATCCGCCGTGGCCGTTGCCCCGGTTCAGCCAGGCACGGCCGTCCTTGTCCAGCGAGACCAGGTCGGCCCGGCCGTCCCCGGACAGATCGAGCCCGCCGACCACGTCCTTGTAGGAGGTGCCCCAGTCCTTGAAGACCAGCGACCGGGGCGCGAGCGTGCCGGCGCCGGTCCCCCTGAACCGCCACAGCTCGTTCGACGCGTCGAGGGCCAGCAGGTCGTTCTTGCCGTCGCCGTCGAGGTCCCCGGCGGCCATCAGCCTCTTGTAGCCGCCGAAGCCGGACCCGGCGAGCGAGCGGGCCTTGAAGCCGCCCGCGCCGTTGTTCGCGTACAAGTACAGCTTCCCGGTCGAGGCGGACCGGGTCAGCAGGTCGGCCCGTCCGTCGCCCGTCACGTCGCCGGGCGAGATGACCGCGTCGTACCCGCTCCAGTCCGAGGAGACCTTGACGTGGAACGACTGCTGGTCGGGCAGCCCGCCGCAGATCGTCGGGTAGACGCGGGCCTCGCCCTTCGGGTACCGGACGAACACGTCGTTGCAGCGGTCGCCGTCGAGGTCGCCGAACGGCAGCACGAGCGTGCCCGTCGGCCAGCTGCTCGCGCGCTGCCCCGCGGACAGCTTCGTCGCGTCGCCCGCGTACACCTTCAGCCCGGTGCCGTTGCGGCCGAACAGGTCGGCCTTGCCGTCGTCCGTGAAGTCACGCCACTTGGGCAACGCGCGGCTGGTGGTGGTGGCCTGGTAGACGCCGTCCAGGACGAAGCTGTTCGTCTCGGTCCGCTTGTACTCGTCCCACAGCACGACGGGCCGGCCGAGCTCGTCGGCGGCCACCTGGGGCGCCCCGGTGAACTGGGCACTCGTCGCGCTCAGCCGCCGCGGGGCGGACCAGGTGCCGCCCTTGAAGACGGCGGCCATCGTGTACTCCTCGCTCGAGTAGCCCTCCCGCCACGTCACCGTGACCGTGCCGCCCGAGGTGGCGGCCGCGTCGACCGCGCGCACCTTCTTGTGCGTGGAGAAGGGCTGCGTGTACGGCTGCCAGGCGCCAGTGGCCGCCGAGCGCACCGCGTACCAGGGGCCGGTCGAGTAGCCGGGCCCGCCGGCGACGAAGAGGTCGCCGTCGGGCAGGTAGACGGGCGCCGTCATCCCGTACGTGCTGCCGTAGTTGGCGGCGGACCGCGGGGTGCTCCACTGCGTGGCGCCGACGGGCCGGCGCGTGTGCATGAGGTGCGTGGTGTCGTCGTAGAACACGTCGAAGCCGCCCTGGGGATCAGCGAACACCTTCGGGCGCGCCAGTTCCACGCCAGGGACGGGGAAGCCGTGGACCGCGGTCCAGGCGGACGCGCCGGGGGCCTTCTCCAGGGCGACGACGGCCTTGCTCGCCTGCCACTGCCACACCAGCAGGGCGGTGCCGTCCTTGGCGACCGCCAGGTCCATGCTGGAAATGTTCCGACTGCCGGACGGCGGCTGCTCGTCGAGGTCGGCCGGAGCGGTCCACGCGGCCCGCGGGCCGGTCTTCTCGGCGGCCTTCACGACACCGAAGACCGACCACACGGCGACCAGCCGGCCGTCGGGGGCCGCCGCCAGGTGGTGGTAACCCTGCTGGGGGACCGCGGCGACGTACTCGGGCTCGGAGAAGGCGGTCGCGCCGGGCGCGAGGGTGGCTACCTTCAGCCAGTAGTTGTTGTGGTCGTCGGCACGCTTGGCCCGCCAGACCAGGCGCACCGAGCCGTCGCCGAGCGAGACAAGCTCGGTGTTGGACCCGCCGGCGTCCGGCCAGGTCTGCGGGGCGAGCCAGCGGGTGCTGCCGGCGGGCCGGATCCGGGTGGAACGGGAGAGCCCGTCGCCGGTGAGGGAGACGAGGGCGCCGTTCCCGGCCGACTCCAAGGCGTTCACCCCGCCCGAGGAGGAGACGGGGTCGGGGTTCGGGGCGTGCAGGGTGCGGGTGCCCCACGGGCCCGGCGCGCGCGTCTCGACGGTGGCCGGGGCGGTGCCGGTGGCCTTGGCGGTGGTGCCGGTGGCCGCGGCCGGGGCCGCTGCCGCCAGGGCGAGGACGGGAGTGAGCGCGATGCCGAGCACCGCGCGGAACTGCGAAGTCATGGGAATGCCCCCCCGGGCAGGGCGTATCCGGTGGCACGGATTCGCCGATCTGTTCGATCAAGTCAGGCGCAGCGTATATCAGCCAAGATCGGCCCACGCGAGGGTTTTCCGAGCCCTGCTCGGAGAAATTCGGCCAGCGCGTCCAGCGGAGCGGCTGGCGGACCCTGGTGTCGTCCGCGAGCCGCACCGTGACGTAGTCCCGAGGCGGCTCCCGAAGACCTTTGTGGCCACCGTTCGCTGTCCATGCGGGAGGAAGACGGTCACAGGGTCTGCCTACGGGGAACGCCGCGTGGGCGGGGCCGCCGGCTGCGGTCCCGCCCACGCGGTGCTGACCCGGGTGACCTCCCGGGGTGTGACGTCAGCGCAGGCCGAAGGCCCGGGTGATCGTCTGCGAGACGGTGTTGCCCGCGCTGTCCCGGGCGCCGACCCGGAGGGTGGCGAAGCCGGCCGACCGCGGGGCGCGCAGGTTCGTCCGCCATCCGTCACCGGACCGGCTCAGGTCGGTCCGCTGCCAGGTGGCACCGTCGTCGTACGACACCTCGACGGACGGCTTCGCGATGGCGGCGGTGGTGCCCGGCAGGTGCGAGGCGGTCACCGTCAGCCCGGCGTGCCGGTCGGCACGGCCCGACGTGTCGGTGTCCACTCCGTAGTCGAGCTGGATCAGCGGCAGGGACACCGCCGACTCGCTGCCGGTGACCGCGGAGGTGAAGTTCCACTCGGTCAGCGTGTGCCTCGAGTACGGGTTCGCCCAGGCGTCACGGTCGTTGTCGAGGACCAGCCGGTAGGGCAGGCGCTCCGCACCGAGCCCGGGAACCTGCAGGTACTCGGCGTTGCCCCAGTCGAGCTGCTGGTCGCCCTGGTAGAGCGACATCCAGTCCTTGACGTCGAAGTTCGCGCCGGCGTCGCCGACGTGACCGGACCCCGAGTCGCCCCAGCCGGGCGCGGTGATGTACATCGTGTCGAGGTAGCGCACGGGCTGGTAGTTCACCGGGCCCATGCGGGGCCGCTGGATCGGTCCGAACCAGCTGACCTTGCCGGTCTTGCGCGCCGGGTACTGCAGCGGGTCGATCGAGTGCTGTCCGGTCTCGCCCTGGATGAAGGCGTCGTCCAGCCATGTGGTGCCGGCGGTGACCCAGTCGGTGCGCTCGCCCTGGGCGGGCGCCGTGAGCTGGTTGCCGACGGCCCAGCCCCGCCAGACGTCCGGACGGAACTCCATGGCCTTGCCCTGCCGGTAGTTCCGGAAGGAGACGTTCACCCGGCCGAGGTCCTTGGGCTCCTCACGCCAGGTCGGGTCCGCCGGGACGGCGCCGGTCCAGTGGTGCACCACGTCGTAGACGTAGTCCGTCGTGGGGTGCGAGGTGACCTTCAGCGACACCGCGCCGTGCCGGAGCGAGCCGATCAGCTCCGCGCCCTGGTCGGCGGTGAGCGTCGCCACGGTCACCGGGGCCGGGCTCTGCGGGCTCCAGGGGTCCTCGTCCCAGGGCTGCAGACGGCCGACGCCGTCGTTGACGACCAGCAGCAGCCGGGCGCCGGCCGCCGCGGCGGCCTCCGCCTGCGCCTTGATCCCTTCCGTGCCGGCGCCCCGCACCACGACGGCCTTGCCGCGCACGTTCTGCCGCGCGAGCTCCCCGGCCGTGCCGTCGCCGGCGAAGACCGCCGTCAGGTTCCGGCTACCGGCGGGCAGCGGCGTGGCCGCGCGCTTGACCAGCGGGTCGTCGAAGGTCGTCGACTTCGTGCTCAGGGTCAGCGCCGGCTGCTCGAGGCGGAAGCGGGCGCCGGCCTCGAACTCGCCGTCGGTGACCTTCTTGCCGGTCGGGAGCGCCCAGACGCTGTCGTACGACGGGTTGGGCAGCATCGACGTCTCCACCAGGCTGTCGGTGAAGGACCGGTGGGCGTCCAGGCGCGGCGCGACGGCGGTGGTCTGCTGCGGCACGCGCGCCAGGATCCGGCGCGCCTTGCGGCCGTCCAGCGTGACGGTGCGGTCCTGGTCCAGGTTCACGTCGTTGAAGGCGAGCAGCACCATGCCGAGCGACTTCGGGCCTTCGGCGCCCTGCACGTCCCCGGTGAGCCAGCCGCTGTAGCTGCCGACGGGCAGCCGCGTCGTGCCGGTGCCGGACGCGTCGAGGTCCATCACCGAGAAGAGGTGCTCGGCGCTGAGGACGACCCGGCCCGCCAGCGGCTTGCCCGCACGGTCCTTCGCGACGACGGTCAGATTCTGCCGCCGGCCCTCTCGGGCCGCGCCGATCAGGGTCCGGGCGCGGACGGCTCCGCTGCCGTCCGTACCGGTGATCATGGCGCTGACCGACTGGTCGCCCGCCAGCTTGTCCAGAGCCGCGGTCAGCGTGACCGTGGTGGTGCCGTGCGCGGGCACGGTGACATGGTCGGCGGAGAGGCTGAACAACCCGGCCGGGACGGTGCCGTCGACCGCCAGGCCGAGGCCGACCGGGGCGTCGCCGACGTTGGTGTACGTCACCGTCCGGACGTCGGTCTCCCCGGGCTTCGGGGGCCACGTGTGGAAGCCGGAGTAGGCGGTCGTGGTGGCGAAGACCGTGGTGTGCACGGCCGCCAGCGCGTCGAGACGCCCGGCGCCCGCCTGGTACGGGGTGTACGCCGGGGTCGCCTTGGCACTGCTGACCAGCGCCTCCTTGAGCTGGGCGCCCGTCCAGTCGGGGTGCGCGGAGGCGAGGAGCGCGGCGGCACCGGCGACGTGCGGCGTCGCCATCGACGTACCGCTCATCGTCGTGTAGTAGCCGGAGCCGCGCTTGTAGTGCGAGCGCGCCGCGACGATGTCGACGCCGGGCGCGGTGATCTCCGGCTTCAGCCCGCCGTCGCCGTCACGCGGGCCCTGGCTGGAGAAGTCGGCGAGCGTGTCGGTGGAGTCGACGGCGCCGACGGTCAGCGCGGAGTCCGCGGCGCCGGGGCTGCTGATGGAGTGCGGGCCGCCGTTGCCCGCCGCGATCACGAACAACGCGCCCGTGTCGTGGCTGAGTTCGTCGACGGCCTGGCTCATCGGGTCGGTCCTGTCACCGCCGCCGCCCAGGCTCATGCTGATGATCCTGGCCTTCTGGTCGCGGGCGGCCCACTCCATGCCCGCGATGATCCAGGATTCCTGGCCGCTGCCCTCGGAGTTGAGCACCTTGCCGACGGCCAGCCGGGCGCCGGAGGCGACACCCCGCTCCTTGCCGTCGGAGGCACTGCCCGTGCCGACGATGGTCGAGGCGACGTGCGTGCCGTGGCCGTTGTAGTCGGCGATGTCGTCCTCGCCGGGGACGAAGCTGGCGCTGTCCGACACCTGCCCGACCAGGTCCGGGTGTTCGGTGTCCGCGCCGCTGTCGAGCATCGCCACCTTCACGCCCTGGCCGGTGTCACCCTCCGCCCACACCTTCTGCGCGCCGATCTGGGCGGTGGAGTCGGCCAGGTCGGCCTTCACCTTGCCGTCGAGCCACACGTTGGCGACGCCGCCCGCGAAGGACGGCTTCGCGGACCGCGCCGCCGCGCCGGAACCCCCGGTGAGCGAGGACCAGAACTCCGGTGCCTGTTCGTGGTTCTGCGCGAGGGCCGCGCCCTGGATGCTGTCCAGGCGGCGGACGTCGGTCGAGCCGGCCATCTTCGCCCGGGTGCGGGACTTGGCGGCGGCGTCGGTGTAGCGCACGATCAGCGGCAGCCGGGAGCTGTGCGCGTCGTCGTAGCCCTCGGTGATCAACCGCGTCACGTTGAAGAGCTGCTTGTCGAGTCTGCCGGCGCTCACGTACGGCAGGGCGGCGTCGGGGTAGACATAGGTGGCGCCGTCCACGACAGCGCGGTGGAAGCCGGTGGTGGCTCCGCCGCTCGCGGCCTGGAAGGAGCGCACGGCGGTGCCGTCGGCGGCGGTCCCGATGGTGACCTTGTCACCCGTGATCAGGGTGACGGTGTGGGTGCCGGCACCGCCGGGGGTTCGGTGTCCGGCGTCGTTGTGCGACACCTCACCTGCGGAGTACGGGGACACAGCGGCGGTCGCCGGTATGACGCCGAGTGTCAGCGCGGCCGCCACGGCGAGGGCGATCGGGCCGGGCCGGGGGATGGGAACCTTGGGCAAGGAAGACTCCTGGGACGCGGCGAAGAGCGAAAGATCACTGGATCCTCCGGCCGCCCCCGCCGTCGTTCAAGGCGTCGCGCACGTCACTCTTGTGCCATGGCGCAGTTGCGCCGCGCGCGGACGGGGTCGGCGGCCACCGCGCGTCCGGGGGGCCGGCGGCGGACCGCCCCATGAATTCGGCGTGTCGAGGGACCGTGCGACGGGCGTGCCCTCGCCCACCGGCACTGGTTGCGTCACCTGCCCGGACGTCAATGTCCCCGGGGCCGCCCGCCCTGTCGCTTCGCAGTGGCGATCTTGGCAACGACCGCGGTCGCGACGAGGCTTCCCGCCATGACCAACCCCACGCCGACCATGAAGAGGCCGCTGGAGTCGTCCGACCAGTCGTAGGAGGCGGCAACGGTGAGGCCGGCCGTGGTGCCGAGCACGGCGCCCGCGAGGTGACGCCGGGATGCCGCCCAGTACACCGGTGCCAGCAGGGTCAGCACCAGCCCGATCACCTGCCAGGCCTCGTACGGACCGGTGGTCGTGCCGTCAGGATGTACGTCGCGATGCTGGTCCCAGCCCAGCCAGGCAGCCCACGCCGCCAGCGACACCCCGGCCAGCAGGAGGATCGACACCAACTGGGGAACAGGTTTCAGTGGTCCTTCACGCATGACCCCAGCGTTTCCGCTCACTCCGTCGCCGACCAGAGCGCACGTACTCAGCTCCGCCCGAGTACATCGGCCATGGACAGATCGAGTACGCCGGAACCGGGCTCGGGCCGGCCGTCCAGGAGTTGAGGGAGCCGAGCGACCTCGCTGCGGCCGTACTGGCTGTGGTTTCCTCCTGTCGGACGTCGGACGTGCCCTCTCGTGTTCCCTCCGAAGGTCATCCCGCCCGGCTCCGCGTGCTCGGGTCGCTCGCCTCCGGCCAGATGGACGTCCGGGTGGCGGCCGCGATGTTCTCGAGTGAGCGGAGGAGCAGGTCCCAGAGGCGTTCGGTGTGCAGTTCGGTGGCCACGAGCGTGTTCGGCGGGCCGATGTGGCCGCGGAAGTCGGTGACGGTCATCCCGTAGGTCGCCGTGCCGCGCAGTTCGACCTCGACATGGGCCTCGACGGCCTCCATCAGGGTGGGGTCGATGGCCCGGCCGACCGCGCACGCGTCGTGGATCGTGGCCGTCGTGCCGTGGACCTTGCCGACGGTGGCGTTGTAGCGGTGCAGGAGATCGACGACGAACCGGGACACCGGCGTGCCCAGCGCCCCGATGCGGTACAGCAGGTCCGGCGTGGCGGCGGCCTGCGCCGTCAGGTCGAGACCGACCATGGTCACGGGCCAGTCCGCCGAGAGGACGATGGCGGCCGCTTCGGGATCGGCGTGGACGTTGAACTCGGCCGCGGGCGTGACGTTGCCGCGGGTGTACGACCCGCCCATGAGGACGACCTCCTTGACCAGCGTGGCGATCCGGGGCTCCCGGCGCAGCGCGAGCGCGATGTTGGTCAGGGGCGCGGTGGGGACGAGCGTGATCTCGCCGGGGTGGGTGAGAACCGTCTCCACGATGAGGTCGACGGCGTGCCGGGGGTCGGCCTCCATGGCCGGAGCGATGAAGGCCGGTCCGTCCATGCCCGATTCGCCGTGGATCTCGGCCGCGATGATCCGGTCACGGACGAGGGGTCGGTCGGCGCCCGCTGCGACGGGTACGCCGCGCAGGCCGGCCAGGGTGCAGACCTGACGGGCGTTCAGGGTGACCTTGTCGAGGGTGTGGTTGCCCGCGACGGTGGTGACGGCGACGATCTCGACGTCCGGGTTCCCGGCGGCGAGCAGGATGGCGATCGCGTCGTCCAGCCCGGGGTCACAGTCGATGATGATCTTCTTGGGCATGCGGACCCTTTCCGGAGCGAGGCGGTGACGGGTGCCGGCCGTCGCCATCGGCCGCGGCCGGCGCCCTGTTCATTCCTCGCCACGGGCGCGTCACTCGTATCACCGGGGCACTCGTATCACCGCGTCGCAGGGTCACCGGGTCACGGGTCATCGCGCGTCCTGCGGGAAGAGCGGGCGTCCTCCGAAAAGAGCACGCCGAAAAGGGCACGCCCCAGCCTTCACCCGGCCGAGTCCTCACCTGGCCAGGTCCTCAGCCGGCCAGTCGTGGACGACTCCTCACCCGCGTAAGCCCTGGCCCCGCCGGACCGTCACGCCAGTCGAATCGTCACCGCAGTGGATGCGAGGTTCTGCCCGAGACCTCGTCGATCTCGTCGTGCGCCTTGGTCAGCAGCTTCATCGCCAGTTCGTTGAGCGCCCGCGCTCCCGCGACCTCCTCGCCGACCCTCGGCTGGTTCGAGTCGCTGGGGTGGCGGCTGGCGTACCCGTGCGCGCGCACCTCGTTCCCGTCGGCGAGCCGTAGGAGGGCGGCGGCACGCGTGCGGTGCTCGTCCTCCTCGAACTCCATCTCGACGTGCCAGCCGACGGCGGTCCGTGCCTGCGGTCGTGTCGGCTTCATGTCTGCTGTCGTCTGCGTCATCACGATCACCTCCGGGGCCGACCCCAGCCCCTGCTACCCCAGCCCTCCTTCCAGAGTGTGCTTCTTCGCCCGGCTCCGCACGGGGTGGGCGATATGCGAACACTCGGTCGTGGACGGTGCGCGGAGTGTGCCGGGCCGCGGGAGCAGATCGCGCCGCGGGAGCAGATCGCTCAGTGGAGCGCGACCTTGGCGGCCACGATGATCAGACCGAGGACGAGGTTGACGGCGGCGACGGACGCCACCGCGCCGGTAGAGGCGCCGGCCCGGATGACCGTGACCGTGGCCCAGCCGACCTGCTGGGCCACGGCGACGCCCAGCGCGAGCCATCCCGCCCCTTCGACCCCGAGCCCCAGGAGGGGACTGATCGCCACGGCGACGGCAGGCAGGAACGCGGCCTGGACGATCGGCCACTCGCGGGCGCACACCTGGCGGATCTCCCGCCAGGTCACCGACTGATGCCGCAATCGGTTTCCGACGAACCGGACATAGGCGTGCGCGGCCCAGAACACCAGACCGGTGCAGAGCAGGAGGGCCACGAGCTCCGCGCGCGGATGCGGGCCGAGCGCACCGGCCCCGGCCACCACCGAAGCTGCCAGAAGCGACCCGTAGATCGCGCCCGTGTAGTCGGTCCGGGGCGCGTCGGGCGCGGGACCGGGGTCCGGACCGGGGTCGGGGTCCCGTCCGGAGGCCGGTCCGTGCGCGCAGGTGCGGTGTGCCACCTGTTCAGGATCACGTGCCACCGGACCAGGATCGCAAAAGGGTCCGGACCCTGCCATTTCGCGCCGCCGGCCCGTTCCGGGGCGTTCGGCCGGCGAAGTATCCGGCCGGCGGCGCATGTCCGCCCAGGGAACGTGTCCGACCGGCAACGGTCAGTGACGGCCCGGCGATCGGCGGGGTCGCCGAACCGCCGGCTCACGGCCCCCGGATGAGACGCGTTTCCTTCGAGGGGTGGCCGTCAGGCAAGATGGGGTGTATCTGCCCACTGCCGATTTCAAGCGTCCGGACGGTTTCTCTTGGCTGAGTTCATTTACACCATGCGCAAGACGCGCAAGGCGCACGGCGACAAGGTGATTCTCGACGACGTCACCCTGAGCTTCCTGCCGGGTGCGAAGATCGGTGTGGTCGGTCCGAACGGTGCCGGTAAGTCCACCGTTCTCAAGATCATGGCGGGGCTCGAGCAGCCCTCCAACGGCGACGCTTTCCTGTCGCCCGGTTACAGCGTCGGCATGCTGCTTCAGGAGCCGCCGCTCGACGAGTCCAAGACGGTCCTGGAGAACGTCCAGGACGGCGCCGCCGAGATCATGGGCAAGCTCAAGCGCTTCAACGAGGTCGCCGAGCTCATGGCGACCGACTACTCGGACGCGCTCCTCGACGAGATGGGCAAGCTCCAGGAGGACCTGGACCACGCCAACGCGTGGGACCTGGACGCCCAGCTGGAGCAGGCCATGGACGCCCTGGGCTGCCCGCCCGGCGACTGGCCGGTCACCAACCTCTCCGGTGGTGAGAAGCGCCGCGTCGCGCTGTGCAAGCTGCTGATCGAGGCGCCCGACCTGCTGCTCCTCGACGAGCCCACCAACCACCTGGACGCCGAGTCCGTGCAGTGGCTGGAGCAGCACCTCGCGAAGTACCCCGGCACCGTCGTCGCCGTCACCCACGACCGGTACTTCCTCGACAACGTCGCCGAGTGGATCCTCGAGCTCGACCGAGGCCGCGCGCACCCCTACGAGGGCAACTACTCCACGTACCTCGACAAGAAGGCCTCGCGTCTCAAGGTCGAGGGCCAGAAGGACGCCAAGCGCGCCAAGCGGCTCAAGGAAGAGCTGGAGTGGGTGCGGTCCAACGCCAAGGGCCGGCAGGCCAAGTCCAAGGCGCGTCTGTCCCGCTACGAGGAGATGGCCGCCGAGGCGGACAAGATGCGGAAGCTGGACTTCGAGGAGATCCAGATCCCGCCGGGCCCCCGCCTGGGTTCCATCGTGGTCGAGGTCAACAACCTCTCCAAGGCCTTCGGCGACAAGGTCCTCATCGACGACCTGTCGTTCACGCTGCCGCGCAACGGCATCGTGGGCGTCATCGGCCCGAACGGCGCCGGCAAGACGACCCTCTTCAAGATGATCCAGGGTCTGGAGACCCCGGACGCCGGCACGATCAAGGTCGGCGAGACCGTCAAGATCTCGTACGTCGACCAGAGCCGCGAGAACATCGACCCGAAGAAGTCGCTGTGGGCCGTCGTCTCGGACGAGCTGGACTACATCAACGTGGGCCAGGTCGAGATGCCGTCGCGCGCGTACGTCTCCGCCTTCGGCTTCAAGGGCCCCGACCAGCAGAAGCCGGCCGGCGTCCTGTCCGGCGGTGAGCGCAACCGTCTGAACCTGGCGCTCACCCTCAAGCAGGGCGGCAACCTGCTGCTCCTCGACGAGCCGACGAACGACCTGGACGTCGAGACCCTGTCGTCGCTCGAGAACGCGCTGCTGGAGTTCCCCGGTGCGGCCGTGGTCGTCTCCCACGACCGCTGGTTCCTGGACCGGGTCGCGACGCACATCCTCGCGTACGAGGGCGAGTCCAAGTGGTTCTGGTTCGAGGGCAACTTCGAGTCGTACGAGAAGAACAAGGTCGAGCGGCTCGGCGCCGACGCGGCCCGCCCGCACCGTGCCACCTACAAGAAGCTGACCCGGGGCTGATCTTGCGGCACATCTACCGCTGCCCGCTGCGCTGGGCGGACATGGACGCGTACGGCCACGTGAACAACGTGGTCTTCCTCCGGTACCTGGAGGAAGCCCGTATCGACTTCCTGTTCCGCCCGGAGAAGGACTTCCAGCAGGGATCCGTGGTGGCGCGCCATGAGATCGACTACAAGCGGCAGCTGGTCCACCGGCACACGCCGGTGGACATCGAGCTGTGGGTGACGCAGATACGAGCGGCGTCGTTCACGATCGCCTACGAGGTCAAGGACCCGGACCAGATCTACGTCACGGCCTCGACGGTGATCGTGCCGTTCGACTTCGCGCAGCAGCGTCCGCGCCGGATCACGGCGCAGGAGCGCGAGTTCCTCGAGGAGTACCGGGACGACGTGGACGAGGCCGTCGCGGCATGACCGCCGTCTACCTCGCCGACGTCGGGGAGGCGGCGGACCTCGCCGCCTTCCTCGCCCGGCTGATCCACTACGACCGCGCGGCCGCCGTGCGCCTCCAGGCGTCCGGCACCGCGCTCGCGGTCTTCGGACGCCCTCCGGCGTTCGAGGTCCTCGCGATCCGTACGGTGCGGCTCGCCAAGCCGTACGAGAACGGGCTCGACGTCACGCTCGACGTGACCGTCTCCGCCGGTGAACTCCTGGAGTCCGTCGAGGAGTCGGCGGCCACGGTCACCGTTCCCGCGGCCGTCACCGGCCCGCCGTGGGCGGGTGTGCTGCCGCCCCGTGGCGGCTGGCGGCAGGAGCCGGGGCTGCCCGCGCCGGACGCCGTGCGTGCGTCGGTCGGTGCCGCGGTCGCCGAATTCCGGTCCCGTACCGAGGAGTTGGCGCCCGATCGGCGTACCCGCGCCGAACTCGACGGCATCGGGCGGGAGATCTGGTCCCGGCCGATTGGTGACAGCGGCCTTCCGGTACGGGCCGCGCACGCGGCGCAGTCGCTGGGATTCCTCCGTGCGGGCGGCCGGGCCGCCCCCGGGGAGAGCCCGTTGGGCCTGTACTCGTCGGGAGCCTGGCTGCGGCTCCGCACGCCCTACGGGTCGATCGCCGTCCGCCGGGCGGGACTCGGAGCGCTGGACGTCAGCGTCCGCTGAGCCGCCGCCCGAACCTGCGGGGACTTCGCCCCGAGTCGCCCGTACCTGCGGGGCCTTCGTCCTAAATCTTCGCCCGTACCTGCGGGGCCCGGCCCTTGCAACAAATCGCCCGCGCGGCCCCGGCCCTTCGGCGACCCGCGCCGTGCGACCGGCGCCGCCCGCCTCCGTCAACCCGCCGTGTTCACCATCGAGGCCGCCGCGTACGTCAGGTAGTTCCACAGCGTGTGCTCGTGCTCCTCGGAGAGGCCGAGCTCGTCGACGGCCACGCGCATGTGCTTGAGCCAGGCGTCGTGCGCCGCCTGGTCGACGGCGAACGGGGCGTGACGCATCCGCAGCCGGGGGTGGCCGCGGTTCTCGCCGTAGGTCGTCGGGCCGCCCCAGTACTGGATCAGGAACAGCGTGAGGCGTTCCTCGGCAGGGCCCAGGTCCTCCTCGGGATACATGGGCTTCAGCAGCGGGTCCTCGGCGACTCCCTCGTAGAAACGGTGCACGAGGCGTCGGAAGGTCTCCTCGCCGCCGACCTGCTCGTAGAAGGTCTGCTCCTGAAGCGTGCCGCGCCGAATCTCATTCACGTCTCCCATGGTCTCAGACCCGGTGACCGAGGACTCGAGGCTTAGGACCACTCCCTGGGCCGACGGACCGGGGCGGCCCGCGCCCGGCGCCGGCCAGGTCCGCGCACCCCACGATCGCCCGACGGCCGCGCCGCCGATCGGCCCGCCGGCCGCACCCGGGCCGGACCGGCCGGCGCACACCCGATCGGCCCGGCCGGCACTCGCCTCCCGGCCCTCCCGGCAGCACAGTGGAGGTATGGGCGCGCACACACTCGACAAGGATCTGGACGACCTCGCCACGTCGGCGCGGGCCGCGCTGGTGCGCGTGATCGAGGCCAGCGGGGCCTGGGACGCCGACCCGGTCTGGCGGGAGGCGTTCCAGGAGGTCCCGCGCCACCTCTTCGTGCCCTACTACTACGTCGGCGCCTCGGACGGTTTCGAGCGGGTGTGGTGCGAGGACCCCGACCCCGGACAGCGGGAGCGCTGGGTGCGCGGCGCCTACGCGGACACCGCGCTGGCCACCAGGGTCCGAGACGCCGAGCTGGTCTCCTCCAGCAGCCAGCCGTCGCTGATGGCGATGATGCTGACCGCGCTGGAGATACGGGACGGGGACGCCGTACTGGAGATCGGTGCCGGGACCGGCTACAACGCGGCGCTGCTCGCCCACCGCCTCGGTGACGGCCTGGTGACCACGGTCGACCTCGACCCGGAGATAACCGAGTCCGCACGACAGCACCTGGACGCCGTCGGCAGGCATCCCACCGTCGTCACCGGTGACGGCACCCGCGGGGTCCCCGAGCGGGCCCCGTTCGACCGGATCATCGCGACCTGCACGCTGACCTCGATCCCGCGCCCCTGGCTGGCGCAGTGCCGTCCGGGTGCGCTCATTCTCACACCGCTGGCCACCGGTCTGATCGTGCTGCGGGTCCGGGACGCCGGGTTCGCCGAGGGGCGCTTCCTGCACACACCCGCCTATTTCGTCCCGCTGCGCGGCGACACCCGGCCCGACGACCCGGAGCCGCAGCATCTGGGCGGGCTGCCGCGCCGGGCCCGCGGCGACGAACTGTTCCGGTTCCTGCTGACGCTCACGGTGGGCAGCCTCGATCCCTACGAGGCGTTCACGCTGTGGGAGCGCGAGCGGCAGCCGGTGCGCGAGCGGTACGGGATCACGGTCAGCGGCGCGGACGCGTGGGCGTGGCTGGACGACCCCGAGGGGCCGCACGCCTGGCCGCTGCCGTAGAACCCGTGCACCGCGCACACCCGGGGAGAGGCCCGGGGCGCACTGGAGCGGCCTCGTACGGGCACGGGACGCGCGAAGTACGCGTACGGGAGGCGATCCCCGCACGCGTACCGGACGCGCCGCTCAGCCGAGCCTGATGGTGATCGTCGTCCAGGCGCCGACGTGCACCCGGTCCCCGTCCTGGAGCGGAACCGGGACGAAGGGCTGGATGGGCTCCTCGCCGCCGTTGACCGTGGTGCCGTTCGTCGAGTTCTGGTCGACGACCGCCCAGCTGCCGTCCGGCTGCTGGACCAGGACCGCGTGCTGGTGCGAGACCCCCGGGTCCTCCGGGGGCACCGCGAGGTCGATGTCGGGGGTGTCGCCGGTGGAGTGCCTGCGGCGGCCGATCGTCAGCTGGTTGCCGGTGAGCGGGCGCTGCTGCTCCGGGGAGTACGCGGGCAGGTTCAGGCCCGCGGCCTCGGGGCCGGAGCGCTGCATCATCGCCATGAAGTACTCGCGGTCGGGGCCGATCGTCACGCTCCAGGACAGCGGCTGTCGCTGCTGCTGGTAGCCGACACCGGGCGGGGCCTGGGTCGCGCCCGGCTGCGGGTAGCCGTAGCCGCCGCCCTGACCGGGGCCGGGACCGCCGGGGCGACCGCCGGGACCGCCCTGGCCACCGGCCGGCGGGGAGATCACCCAGTCGTCGTCACCGCCGCCGAAGGACGGGCCGCCGGGGCCGGGCCCCTGCTGGCCTTGCTGCTGGCCCTGCTGCGGGAACGCGGGCGCGGCCGGCTGCTGCGTGAAGGCCTGCGGGGCACCGGGGCCGCCGGACGTGGGCCCGGGCGGCGGGCCCGGACGCGAGGGGTCGGCACCGAAGCCGCCGTGACCGCCGGGGCCGGCGGGGCCGCCGGGACCACCGGAGGGGCCGGGAGGGCCGCCCTGACGGGACGGGTCGCCGCGGAAACCGGAGGGGTCCGCCCCGTATGGCGGAATCGGTTCCGCGGGACGGTTCATCTGCGAGGGCCGTGAGCTCTGGTAGTCGAACGGGTCGTGACCGGGGCCACCCCCCGGACCGCCGGGCTGTCCCGGACCGCCCGGCTGCCCCGGACCCGACTGCTGGAACCGCAGCGCCGGATTGGGCAGCCCGGGCGCGGGTGCCTGCGGGCGCGGCGCCGCCGGGGTGTACGAGGTCGCCGTGTTCGTCAGGAAGTTCCACCGGCACTCCTCGCAGAACGGCGCACCGCCCTCACGGGGCGTGCGGCACTGCGGGCAGAGCTCCGGCTCGGCACCGGGCACGGGGGAGTGGCGCTGCCGTCCGCCGGGACCGGGCTGCGAGCCCGGCGCCGGATAGCCGTATCCGGCAGGCGGCGGCGGTGGGGGCGGAGGCACGGCACCGGCCATGCGGTGACCGCAGACCTCGCACCAGTCGTCGGAACCCGACTGGTGTCCGTTCGGGCAGGTCGGCATGTCGGCGCTTCCCCCTCTCCTCTTCCGGTCGTTCTGACCGGGTTTCTCCGGCTCCCCACGGGAGCCGGGCTCGCTACTTCTTTACACGAACAGTCTTTGTGGACCGGGTCTCGAGCGTCATTTCGTCGGCCTCTTCGACCTTTGCCTTCAATCGCACAGTACCTGCCGCGGCGTCGACCACGTCCACCACCTTCGCAAGCAGTTTCGCAGTATCGGCGTTGCCGGACACATTTGCGAGCTGAACGGCGCGGCCCAGCTTGGCCGTTGCGCCGTCGACATCTCCCGATTTGCGAAGATCGAGACCCTGTTGGATGACTTGTGCCAGTTCCGCCTGACCTGTGTAGTGCGCGACCTGTGAGTTGATCCTCGTCGAGGCCACCATGTCGTCGGTCCACACCGCCCGTACGAGACCCTGCGCGCCGAGGTTCCGCACGCTCCCGTCACCCTGCGGGATCACCAGCGAGACCCGGGCGGCCAGCATCTCCTGGCCGACCCCGGCCAGGGGGACCTCGACGCACACGTGGTAGTCGCGGGACTCGTCGCCCCAGGAACCCGTGGGATAGTCGCCGGCGCGGGGGCCCGCCTCGGTGCGACGGCCGGTCAGTTCCGCGACGGTGGGAGCGACTTGCTTCACGAACTTGATCGTCGTACCGACGGGCGTCCACAGCCGCAGCGAGACGTCCGCGACCTCCTTGCCCATCGCCGTCTCCATCATCTGCGTGAAGTCGGCGGACAGGGCGGCGGGGTCGGCGACGATGTCGGCGGTGCCGAGCAGCGCCGAGGCGATCCCGGTGACCTCCTTGACCTCCCAGTCGGTGCCCACTCCACGCGCGTCACAGGTGAACCGTCCGGCGCAGGAGTCCAGCGCGGCCTTCAGATCCTCCGGCGACTCGTGTTCGTTGCGGCCGTCGGTGAGCAGGATGCCGTGCCGGATCGACACCTCCGCCGACGACAGCAGCCGGTCGGCGAGGCGCAGCCAGGTGCCGATCGCCGTCCCGCCGCCCGCGCTCAGCCTGCGCAGCGACTGCTTGGCCTGCTCGCGGGTGGCCGCGTCGGCCACCGCGAGCCGCCCGGAGCCCGGGTAGACCTCCTTGGCGACATGGGTGCCGCCGATCACCGCGAAGTGCACACCGTCGCGCAGGGTGTCGATCGCGGCGGCCGTCGCGTCCCGCGCGTTGCGCATCTTGGTCGGCGGGTAGTCCATCGAACCCGAGCAGTCGACCATGATCGCCACGGCTGCGTCCGGGCTCTGCCCCGCCGTGTACAGGTGGGGCGCGCCGGCCGCGCTCCCGACGGTGCCGCCGCCGGTGGCGCTCACCGTGACGATGGCGTTGACCTCACGGCCGTTCTCGGGCAGGTACTCGTTCTGGTACACGTCGACCGAGAACTGCGGCACGCTCGACTTCGAGAAATTGGCCATGCCTTCTTCGTCCCCCTCAAGGCCTCCGGTGGTTGACGGAGGTGATGACTGTCCGCGGACCGGTCCCCTCCGGTCCGAGGCCGACCCCGTTGGCGCCGTTGTCGCCGTTGTCGCCGTTGACGATGTTGTCGACGCTTGCGCTTTTTTGCGGCCTCAGGCCGATCCTGCCCCCTGCGACGGCGCGGGGAACGGTACGACGGCCACTGTTACGTTGTCGTGGCCCCCGCCGTCCAGGGCGTGGCCGACCATCACCTGGGCGCTGTGCAGCGGCCGTTCGGCGGCGTCGAGCGGGACGACCTCGGCCATCTCCTCCGCCGCCTCGGCGTAGTTCCACAGTCCGTCGGTGCAGACCACCACCACACCCGGCCGGTCCGGCTTGAAGGAAGCGGTGTGCGGCTCCAGTTCGTACGCGTCCGCGCCGAGCCAGCCCGTGATGGCGTGGGCGCGCTCGTCGGCGTACGCCTGCGCCTCGCTCATCAGGCCCGCGGCGACCATCTGCGCGGCCCAGGAGTCGTCCTCGGTGAGCCGGGCCGGGGGCGAACTCCGGTCCACGGGGACCCAGTAGGCGCGGCTGTCACCGACCCAGCCGACGATCAGCAGGGTGGGGGTGACGACGGCGCCGACCAGGGTGCAGGCGGGCGCGTTCTGGTGCGGGGCGTGTTCGTCGTGGGCGGGGGGCGCCTCGGCCAGGGAGTTGACGGCCTCCGCGGCGGCGACGATCGCCTCGTGCATGGCCTGCTGCGGGTGGGTGCCCAGGGGCAGGGCCGCCAGCAGTGCCTCGGCGGCCGCGCGGGACGCGGCGAGCGAGGCCTCGTCGGGGCGGGTCGCCGAGGAGACGCCGTCGCAGACGATCGCGACGACGGCGGGGGAGCCGTCGGGCAGCGCGGTCGAGGAGAGCGCGAAGGCGTCCTCGTTGCGGTGATGGCGCAGACCGCGGTCGCTGACCGCGGCGACCGCGGTCAACTCCTGCTCCATGTGGTCGCGTTCACGTGGTTGGGCGTGACCGCAGTTCTCGCAGTAGCCGTCGCTGTCGACGTGGCCCGAGCGGCAGGCGACGCACAGTTTGGTGCCCGCGGGGGGCGTGCCGAGGTCCGCGGTCCGCGGATCGGCCAGATGCCCGGCGGGGGCCTCCGCAGGGACTCCGACGGGGGGCCCGGCCGGGGGAGCCAGCGGGTACTCGTCGGGCTCCGGGGGCCGGTCGAAGCGCACACCGGGCGGCTGAGCGCCGGGCGGCTGTGCGCCGGGCGGCTGTGCGCCATGAGGCTGTGCGCCGGACGGCAGGCTGCCCGGGGGCTGCGGGCCCGCGGATCCCGGCTGCCCGTGCCCCGGACCGTGCCCGTGCCCGTGTCCGTGTTCGTGCGGGAGTTCCGAGCCGCCCGAGTCGGTTCCCTGGATGTCGGTGGCCCGGTGTACGGGTGTGCCGGAGTTCGTCGGCTCGGGCGCGACGGGCCAGTCCACGGAGGCGACGGCCGAAGGCGGAGGCGCCGGCGTGCCGTTCATGGTGATCGTGGGGTGGTCCTCCGGCGGTGCGGGCACCGCGGACAGGTCGAACCCGCACGCACCGCAGAAGCGGTCACCCGCCTCCAGGGGCTCCTCGCAACTGGGGCACCGCGAAAGGGCCGTCGGCTGGGGCATCTGGGACATCAATCACACCCACGTCCGGGGGCGGTAACGGTTGGCACGTTCCACCAGGTCGATCCTCTCCTCGCCGCCCCGCGCGAGCCGGGCCAGCGTGCGGTACGAGCGCTCCAGACCGAAGCGGAGACCGCGCTCGTCCAGCTCACTGCCGAGCAGCACCCGTCCGCCGCCGGAGTGCGGGGCGGAACCCTGGCTACCGGAGAGTACCCAGTCCAGGGCGCAGCCGAGGACTTCCGTCGACAACTGCTCGCGTCGCACGGCGTCCAGACCGTATCCGTCCAGCGCCTCGACCTGGCCCGCGGCGGCGGTCAGATCGTCCAGGAACGGCGCCGCCGCGGCCTCCTCGGCCAGCCGCTGCCGCAGCCGCGCCCGCACGGCCGCGACCCGCGCCGCCGTGTAGTGGATCGACGACTCCGGTACGGACTCCAGCGTGCGTACGGAGCCACGGCGGTCGCCCGCCGCGAGCTGGACTCGGGCCAGGCCGAACGCCGAGCTGACATAACTGGGGTCGGTCGTCCACACCAGGCGGTAGTACTCGGCGGCGTTGTCCAGCTGCCCCAGCACCTCCGCGCACAGGCCGAGGGCCAGCTTCGGCGCGGGCTCCCCCGGGAAGGCGTCGTAGATCGCGTCGAAGGACAGCGCCGCGATCTCGTGCTCCCCGGTCGCCAGGGCCGCGACGCCCCGGTACCAGACCACCCGCCAGTCGTCCGGATGGTCCGCCTCCAGGGCTTCCAGCGCCCCGGCCGCACCGGTCAGCTCGCCCATCTCCAGCCGGGCCCGCAGCTCACGCAGACGCAGCTCCAGGGAGCCGGCGGGAGCCGCCTGCAGCGCGGTGATCAGCTCGGTGGGCGCGGACGCCATCAGGCCCGCGAGGAAGCCCGCGTTGGGGTCGCCCGGGTCGACGAGGGGGACCGGCAGCGCGAGGGCCGTGGCGGCGGCGTTCAGCGGCTTCACCAGGGTCACCGGAGCGGGGGCGGGAGCCGTCAGCAGCACGGGCGTGCCGTTGGCGCCCGGTGTGCCGTGGGCGCCGGTCCGCGGTGCCGGCAAGCCCTTTCTCCGTCTCACCGGCACCATCCGCGCGCCCAGCCGCGACACGTCCCCGTCCAGCGTCCCGAACAGCTCCGTGTCCGTGAGCTTGAGCTCGGGCCCGAACAGCGTGGACAGCGCCGGGCGGGCACGCCCCGTCTGGAGGGACACGACCTCCCTGAGCACCCCCGTGAGCTGCTCCGCCATCTCCTGCGCCGAGGCGAACCGGCGGGCCGGGTCGGGATCGGTGGCGCGGACCAGCAGCCGGTAGAACGACTCGTACTGGCGGAAGACCTCGATGGTGTCCGGATCCGGCAGGGAGTCCACGAACACGTTCGTGTAGCCCTGGAAGTCGAAGGTGAGGACGGCGAGCGTGCGCGCGACCGTGTACAGGTCGGAGGCGACCGACGGGCCGACCTCGGCCACCTCCGGCGCCTGGTAGCCCACCGTGCCGTAGATGGCCGACTCCTCGTCGTCCATCCTGCGCACCGCGCCCATGTCGATCAGCTTGAGCTGGTCCTCGGTCTGGATCGCGTTGTCGACCTTGAAGTCGCAGTACAGCAGGTTGCGGCTGTGCAGGTGCCCGAGCGCCTCCAGGGCCTCGATCCCGTACGCGCAGGCCTGCTCCACCGGCAGCGGATCGCGCTTGCCGTCCGCCGTCCGGCGTCCGTTGGCGATCTCCTTGAGGGACTTGCCGCCGACGTACTCCATCACGATGTACCCGTCCAGCGACCCGGTCCGCTGGTCCAGGTGCTCGACGAAGTTGTAGATCCGCACGATGTTGGCGTGCTCGATCTCCGCGAGGAAGCGCCGCTCGGAGATCGCCGCCTCCATCGCGTCCTGGTCGCCCGTGTCCAGCAGGCCCTTGAGGACCACCCAGCGGTCGGAGACCGCACGGTCGACGGCCAGGTAGACCCAGCCGAGGCCGCCGTGCGCGAGACAGCCCACCACCTCGTACTGGCCGTGCACGATGTCGGCCGCCTGAAGCTTCGGCACGAACGAGTAGGGGTGACCGCACTTGGTGCAGAACCCCTCGGTGCGGCCGGTCCGCTCGCCCCGCGAACGCCCCACCGGCGCGCCGCAGTCGGAGCGCGAGCAGAACCGCTTGCGCTCGGGCACCTCCGGGTTCTCCAGGACCATCGCGCGCGGGTCCGGCCGCGGTACGTCCGGGACCTGCACCAGACCCGCGCCGAGCCGGCCGCGTCCACCGGTACCGGTGGACGAACCGGAGCTGCGCACCGACACCGAGCGGCCGGTCGACGTGCCCGACACCGAACGCGACAGCCGGCCGGAGACCGAGCGCCGGGACTGCGAGGAGCGCGACGACGTACGGGAGCTGGCCGGCGAACCGGAGCGGGCGCTGCGGCTGCCGGACCCGCGCGAACCCCGCCCGCCGGCCGTGATCCCGGTCGGGGGCGAGCCCACCATGCCGGTCGCCGAGACGACCGGTGCCAGACCGCACGTGTCGCAGTACAGCTCGCCGTCGCCCATGTCCTCGTACGACCCCGGGCAACCGGGTCGCTGGCACGTGCGCCGCTCCTCGCCCACAGGCTGTTCACTCACACCGCATCACCTTCACCGCTCACGCCTGGGGCCCTCTCCGGTCGGTGGGGCCGCCCTGCTCCGGCACCCGAGGGCTCAGCAGATCGGCCGCCGCGCGCTGATAGCGCAGCACCGCGTCCTCGGCGACCCGCAGATCGCAGGGCGCGCTCCACAGCATTCGCCGCGCCGCGTCGTAGCGCTCGATGAGGAACGGATCCTCCGCGAGGCCGTGCCGTGCCACCTTCGCCTTGTACGCGTCGAGGCGCCCGCGCAGTTCCGCGCGGATCGCCAGCGGCGCGGTGACCGCGGTCAACGACTCGCGGGCACGCAGCAGTTCGTCCTCGGCCTTCTCCTCCAGAGCCTCCAGAAGCGGCGAGAGACGGTGCCACTGGGCATGTCTGCGGTACTCCGCCGCCGTCGCCAACTGCTCCTGCAGCACCGTCGGGGGGCCGCTGACGGCGGGCACCTCGGACGCGGCGATCTTCGCCAGCACCTCACCGCGGGCGCTTCGCGCCTCCGCGAGCGTACGGTCCGCACGGCTGAGCAGATCGCGCAGCCGCACCAGCCGTGCCTCCGCGTCCTGCCGGACGGTGAGCACCGCGTCGATCTCCCGGCGCACGTCCTCCAGGGCGCGCGCCTCGCGGTCGTACGTCGTCGTGTCCGGACGGCCGCCGCCGGGCGCCGAACTGCCCTGCGCGGGAACCCAGAAGGCCAGCGGGTCGGAGACGACACGCTCGCGCAGGGTGGTCAGCGTCCGGGTGATCCGCTCCAGATCGTCACCCGACGGGTGCTCACCAGGGCGCACGCCCACGGAGTGCGCGAGCTGGCGGGTGCGCTGGAGCTCCGCGGCCAGTAAATCGATCCGGGCGGGCAGCGCGGACCAGACGGCGTCCGCGGTCACGACCATGTCGAGCGAGGACGCGTACAACTCGTTCATCCGCTCCACCAGGGCGGCCAGCGAGAACTGCTCGCTGAGCCGGCCCGCTCCGGACAGCGTCGGGGCGTTCGCCGTCGCGGTGGCCGAACCGGCGACCGTGACGCTCGCGCCGCGCAGCAGCTCGGTCAGCTCGACCAGGTCCTCACGGCTCGACCAGCGCCGCCGCGAACGGATGTCGCGGGCGGAGCGCAGCGCGTCCGTGTACGCGTCGAAGTACGCCCACAGCAGCGTGATCGACGCGTCCGCGGTCGTCCAGCGTTCCCTGGTCGTGCCCGTGAGCTCGGCGCCTTCGAGGAGTCTGCGGCCCGCGTGGTCCTGCAGGGCGAGGAGCGAGGTCTCGATGGCCTCGTGCTCCGCGCCGAGCCGCGCCAGCGCACGGTCCACCTCGTCCCGGTCCATCACCGGCCCGGGGGGTCCCGTGACGCCCATCGATCACCTCTCGCTCTCGGTCGTGCCCGCGCGCCCGTCCGGTGCGCCGGGGTAACTCTCCAGTCGTATCAGCTCGGTCGCCCCTGCGGCTTGCCCCGAGGTGTCCGACGGTGTCACGTCGCGGGTGGCTTCGACGACGGCGAGTCCGCGCCCAGGGTCGGGGACAGCCACTTGTCGTACGAGGCCTGCCAGCCACCGCTCTTGACGTAGTCCACCAGCACCTGGTTGACCCGGCGTACCAGATCCTCCGCGCCCTGCTTCATCGCCACGCCGTAGTACTCGGTGGTGAAGGTGCTGCCCTTCAGTTCGACGGTCGGGTCCTGCGCGGCCTGGCTCGCGGCGAGCGCGCCGTCGGTCACCACGGCGTCGACCTGACCGAGCTGCAGCCGCACCAGACAGTCGAGTTGGTTGGGCACGGTGGTGGAGATGTCCGCGGAGGAGGCGAGTTCGCCCGCCTTCTGGTCGGCGGCCAGCTTGTCGTGGGCGGTGGACCCCGACGCCGTGCAGATCCGGTGCCGCGCCAGCGACTTGTCGTAGCCCTTGATGTCCGAGGCCTTCGGGGCCAGTACCTGCTGGCCGGTCACGAAGTAGGGGTCGGAGAACGCGACGTCCTTCAGCCGGTCACAGGTGATCGTCATGGTGCGGACCACCATGTCGACCTGGCCGTTCTGGATAGCCGGGACGCGCTGGTTGGTGGGGATGGCGTGGAACCGGACGGCGGTCGGGCTGCCGAGGATCTCCTTCGCGATCTCGTGCGCGAGATCGATGTCGAAGCCCTCCAGGTCACTGCTCTTCTTCGTGCTGTTCGGATCGCGGTAGCCCCAGCGGTAGCTGTTCTGGTCGACACCGACCGACAGATAGCCGCGCTCCTTGATGGCCGTGATCGTGTCGCCGCTCTCGTCACCGGACGGCGCGGGGCTCTTGTCCTGCGCGGTGCCGTCGGTGCACGAGTCGGCCTTCGCCTGGGTGCCCCGGGCCACGCCCTGTCCGCCGATGCCCGCACCGCCCTCCCCGCGGGCGCTGCTCAGCGGCAGCAGCAGGGCGAAGACCGCGGTGACGACCAGGGCGAGGGCCATCGCTCCCACGCCACCCCAGCCCTTCAGACTCGCCCGCAGGCGCCGTGCGGTCATCGCCGAGCCCCCTTTCACCGGTACTCCGAAAGCCTGCGCCCGATGCCCAGCAGCGCGCCCGCGGCGGCCAGCACCGCGAGGGCCGCCGCACCGGCCGGCAGACCGGTCATCGCGCCCAGGCCGTCGCCCGCGGCCCGCTTGAACTCGCTCTCCTCGTGCGTCAGCGCCAGCGCGAGGTTGGTGTCGACGCCATCGAAGCACTCGCCCGTCGCGCCCTTGGCGCCTATGACCTTGTCCAGCGCGCCCTGGTAGTTGCCGTCGTCGTCGGCCTTGCGGGCGTCCAGGTGACGGGCCTTCCAGACCTTCATGTTGCCGGTCGCCGCGGTCACGGGGGCCTCGCCCGCCTTGTCGTCGGCGAGGTCCGCCGCCAGGGCCAGCCCCTGGGTGAGCGTCTTCATGTCCTGCTGGAAGTCGTAGTCGTACCGGTCCACCACCTCGGTGGCCGACACCTTCTTCGTCTCCGCGCCGCGGCTGACCAGGGTCAGGTTCTCGTTGCCCCGGGCGTTCAGCGACGCGATCCGGGCGTCGTGCAGCACGTTCAGCGAACGGACGCCGTGGTCGTACGAGGCGTTCAGCTCGGCCCGGGCCACGGTGTGGCCGACCACGAGCCAGAGCAGGACGACCGTCGAGGCGGCGGTGGCGGCGACCATGCCCTGGTTCAGCACCCGGTTCGTGTGCCGGTAATGACGGTGCTGGGCCCAGGCGAGTCCGGCCAGCACCAGCACGCCGAGACCGATGGCCGCCCACGGATAGGGCTTGGCGTCCGCGTAGTCGGCACCCAGCCGCTTGTTCTCGCGCTCGTAGAGATCCTTGGCGGCCGGGAGCATCTCCCCCTGCATCTTCTCGTTCGCGTACCGCAGGTAGGCGCCGCCCAGCGGGTAGCCCAGGCGGTTGTTGGCACGGGCCCGCTCGACCAGGCCCTTGTACTCGGGCAGCAGCTGGTTGAGCCTCGTGATGGTGTGCGCGGAGGGGGAGCCGGGATCGGAGCTGGCCGCGGCGGTGATCAGTCCCTGGGCCGCCGTCCGGATGTCCTTCTCGTACCGGTCGCGGGAGGCCGCCGTCTCCTGACCGCCCGCCAGGAAGCCACTGGAGGCTGCGGTGTTGGCGTCCGCGAGGGAACGGTAGATGTCCGCCGCGCCGGCGCTCAGCGGCTGACTGCTGTGCAGCACGTCGTCCGCCGCCGCCGAACGCTCCGTCGTCTGCCAGGCGGTGACCGCGCCGAACGCGACGACCAGCAGGGCGAGTACGGCGCCGATGATACGGAGCCGGCCCGGCTCCGTCGTCGCCGCGGCGCGCAGCCGGTCGACGCCCTCGGCCCAGGCCGTGCGGCGCGGAGGCATCGCGTCGGGGCCCGTCGCCGGGGGTCTGCCCGGCGGCGCGGGGGAGCCGGACTGCGGCGGGACGGCCGGCATCGTGGCTGCGGCCGTGGGCCGTGGTGGTGCCGTGCTGCCTTGCGGCGGGTGTGTCACTTGACCTCCCCCATGGTCATCCGTCGGTCACCGTCCCCCGCGTGCGCGGGAGCGCGAAGGGGAGGTGCACGGCCGCAAGTATCGCCGTCGGGGCCGACATCCGCACAGGCCTTGACTGGATCTTGTTCGGATTCCGACGGTGCGGTGTGCGGGATCCCCCTGACCATGAATACGCGTTCGGTATCCGTTCGGTTCCCTTGCCTCTGGTGGCCGCCGTCTGGGGGCTCCGCCCCCAGCCCCCCGCCAAGGGGCTGCCGCCCCCTGGACCCCCGCATCGCCCGAAGGGCTCGTCCTCAAACGCCGGACGGGCTGGAGATGCGGGCCTGCGCTGGAGAGTTCCGCCGCCGGGTGGAGGTGCGGGCTGGTGTTGGAGGGTTTCGCGGTCGGGTGGGGGTGCGGGCCTGCGCTGGAGGGTTTCGCCGTCGGGTGGAGATGGGGGCCTGCACTGCAGGGTTCTGCGGACGGGCTGGATATGCGGGTCTGCGCCGGAGAGTCCTGCCGCCGGGTGGGGGTGCGGGCTGGTGGTGGGGGTTCCCGCGGTCGGGTGGAGGTGCGGGCGGTGTTGGAGGGTTCCGCCGCCGGGTGGAGGTGCGGGCCTGTGTTGGAGGGTTTCGCCGTCGGGTGGGGGCGCGGGCTGGTGGTGGTGGGTTCCCGCCGTCGGGTGGGGATGCGGGCTGGTGGTGGGTTCTCGCGGTCGGGTCGAGGTGCGGGCGGTGTTGGAGGGTTTCGCCGTGGGTGGAGATGGGGGCCTGCACTGCAGGGTTCTGCGGTCGGGTGGAGGCGCGGGCCTGCGCTGGAGAGTCCCGCCGCCGGGTGGAGATGGGGGCCTGCGCTGGAGGGTTTCGCCGTCGGGTGGGGATGCGGGCTGGTGTTGGAGGGTTCCCGCGGTCGGGTGGGGGTGCGGGCTGGTGGTGGGTTCTCGCGGTCGGGTGGAGGTGCAGGCGGTGTTGGAGGGTTCCGCCGCCGGGTGGAGGTGCGGGCCTGCGCTGGAGGGTTTCGCCGTCGGGTGGAGATGGGGCCTGTGTTGGAGGGTTTCGCCGTCGGGTGGAGGTGCGGGTCCGCGCTGGAGGGTGCACGCCCGTGCTGCTGGATCGTTCCAGGTCGGGGGCAGGCTTTCAGCGCCGGCCCGCACCCTCAGCCCGTCCGGCGTTTGAGGACAAGGCCCTTCAGGCCGGCCGGGCTGGGGGTGTCGGGCCTCGCAGGCAGGTTCGGGCCGGGGGCATGTCTTTCAGCCCGTCCGGCGTCTGAGGACGAGCCCTTCGGGCGATGCGGGGGTCCAGGGGGCGGCAGCCCCCAGGGGCGGGTGACCTCAGGAACCCTCGTAGAACCCCCGTACGCGGGTGTGGGCCTCGCCCACGGCGCCTATGTGATCCAGGCCCAGCAGCGCGGCGCCGAGCACGGGACGGGCCGTGACCACCTGGGGGACCGCCTTGGGGGCCCGCTCGGAGAGCAGTTCGCGGATACGGTCGTCGAGTTGGGGATGACGCGCCGCGAGAATGCTGCCGCCGAGGAGGACGGGCGCCTCCTCGTCCATGAGGTCCAGCCGCGCCAGCGCCACCGTCGCCATCGCGACGACCTCCTCGGCGAGCCGGTCGACGAGCGCGCGGGCCACCGGATCCCCGTCCACGGCCGTGGCGAACAGCACCGGCGTCAGCTCGTGTCGCCGCGCCTGTCCGATGTGCTCCAGATGCAGCGCCTCGATCAGCGCGTACATGGAGTCGAGCCCGAAGTGGCCGGGCAGCGTGCGGGACAGCGCCGTCGGGCCGCCACGCCCGTCCTCGGCCCGCGCCGCGTGCCACAGTGCCTCCTCCGCCAGCCCCCAACCCCCGCCCCAGTCCCCGGAGATGCGGCCCAGCGCCGGGAAGCGGGCGGTGCGGCCGTCGGGCAGCATGCCGACGCAGTTGATACCGGCGCCGCACACCACGGCGACCCCGCGCGGCTCCGCGATCCCGGCCCGCAGGATCGCGAACGTGTCGTTGCGCACCTCCACGCTGGCGCTCCACGCGCGCGCCCGCAGCGCGTCCGCCAACTGGGCTTCCTCCACGGGAAGATCGGCGTTGGCCAGACATGCCGAGACATGGGCGACCGAGTCGACCCCGGCCTCGGCGAAGGCCCGGCCGACCGCCTCGGCGAGCGCGTCCACGGCCACGTCGACACCGACCGTCGGCGGCCGGAACCCGCCGCCGCGCGCGGCGGCGAGCACCGTGCCATCGGCCGCGACCACCGCGACGTCGGTCTTGCTGTTCCCCGCGTCGATGGCGAGCACCGGACCCGCGGGGCCGGACCCGGAGGCCGTCCCGGCTTCGGATCCCGATGAGGTCATGCCCACGCGAGGTGCTCCCGGTTGTGCGCGATCAGCTGGTCGGTCAGGGCGTCGGCGTACGCGTACTGGCCGACCAGGGGGTGGCTGAGAAGGGCCCGGAAGACCCGGTCGCGGCCGCCTCGCAGGGCGGCCTCCAGGGCCAGGTCCTCGTACGCGGTGACGTTGGCCATCAGCCCGGCGTACAGCGGGTCCACGGCCTGCACCGGCATGGGCGTCGGCCCGTGCGGACCGACCGCCGCCTGCACCTCGATCACGGCGTCGTCCGGCAGGAACGGCAGCGTGCCCTTGTTGTACGTGTTCACCACCTGGTACGGGCTGCCGCCCCCGCCGAGCAGCGCGGCCGCGAGGTCGACGGCCGCCTCCGAGTAGTAGGCGCCGCCCCGCTTGGCGAGCAGCGCCGGCTTCTCGTCGAGGGACGGGTCGCCGTACATCTTCAGCAGTTCCCGTTCCATCTCGGCGACTTCGGCGGCCCGCGACGGCTTGGTGCGCAGCTCTCGTACGACCTCGTCGTGGGCGTAGAAGTAGCGCAGGTAGTAGGACGGGACGACGCCCAGCCGGTCGATGATGTCGCGCGGCAGGCGCAGGTCGTCGGCGAGGGCGTCGCCGTGCTCGGCGAGCAGCTTCGGCAGGACGTTGTCGCCTTCGGGGCCACCCAGGCGCACACCGGTTTCCCAGGTGAGGTGGTTGAGGCCGACATGGTCCAGATGGACGTCCGCGGGCGCGACCCCGAGCATCGCGGCGAACCTGCGCTGGAATCCGATCGCCACGTTGCACAGCCCGACGGCCCGGTGTCCGGCCTGGAGCAGGGCGCGGGTGACGATCCCGACGGGGTTGGTGAAGTCGATGATCCAGGCGTTCGGGTTGGCACGGCGGACGCGCTCGGCGATGTCCAGCACCACCGGCACCGTGCGCAGCGCCTTGGCCAGGCCGCCCGCGCCCGTCGTCTCCTGGCCGACGCAGCCGCACTCCAGGGGCCAGGTCTCGTCCTGCTCGCGGGCCGCCTGGCCGCCGACGCGCAGCTGGAGCAGTACGGCGTCGGCGCCCTCGACGCCGGCGTCCAGGTCGTCGGTGGTGACGATCCGGCCGGGGTGCCCCTGCTTGGCGAAGATGCGCCGGGCGAGGCCGCCCACCAACTCCAGCCGTTCGGGGGCCGGATCGACGAGGACCAGTTCCTCGACCGGCAGGGTGTCCCGCAACCGGGCGAAGCCGTCGATGAGTTCAGGGGTGTAGGTGGAGCCCCCGCCCACTACTGCCAGTTTCATAGTCAGCCCTTCACTCCGGTGAGCGTGACGCCCTCGACGAACGCCTTCTGCGCGAAGAAGAACACGAGGATCACGGGGGCCATGACCAGTACGGTCGCGGCCATGGTGAGATTCCAGTCGGTGTGGTGCGCGCCCTTGAACGACTCCAGGCCGTAGGACAGCGTCCAGGCACCGGGGTTCTCGGAGGCGTAGATCTGCGGCCCGAAGTAGTCGTTCCAGGCGTAGAAGAACTGGAACAGGGCCACGGCGGCGATCCCGGGCCGCGCCATCGGCAGGACGACCTTCAGCAGGGTCCGCAGGTCCCCGCAGCCGTCGACCTTCGCCGCGTCGAGGTACTCGTTCGGGATGGTCATCAGGAACTGCCGCAGCAGGAAGATGGAGAAGGCGTCGCCGAACGCCATCGGGATGATCAGCGGCCAGAGGGTTCCGGACAGGTCCAGCTGCTTCGCCCAGAACAGGTACATCGGGATGATGACGACCTGCGGCGGCAGCATCATCATCGAGATGACCAGCATCAGCGACAGGTTCCGGCCGCGGAAGCGGAACTTGGCGAGCGCGTAGGCGACGGGGATCGACGACACGACCGTCAGGACGGTGCCGGCGCCGGCGTACAGCAGGGTGTTCTTCCACCAGGTGAGGAAGCCCGGGGTGTCGAAGACCTTCTTGTAGTTGCCCCACTCCCAGGTGTGCGGGATCAGGTCGCGGCTGAGCGCCTGGGTGTCGCTCATCAGCGAGGTGAGGAACACGAACACGAAGGGGAGGACGAAGAAGAGGGCGGCCGCGACGCCGAGCGCGTGGACCGCGATCCACTCCAGGAGCGTCCTGCGGCGGGCGGTGCGCTCGGCGGGGGAGACGGTCCTCGTCCGCGGCTCCGCCGGCCGGTCGAGCACACGGGACACCTGAGGTGCTTGGGTCATGGTCAGTCACCTGCCTGGATGAGACCGCCCCGGCGCCGCATCAGGAACGCGGTGAACACCATGGACAGGGCGAACAGCACGAGCGCGACCACACAGGCGGAGCCGTAGTCGAAGCGCTGGAAGCCGAGGTTGTAGACGAGCTGGGGCAGGGTGAGCGTCGACTTGTCGGGGTAGCCGGGTTCGAACTGCGTACCGGCGCCCTGGATGACGCCCGACGCGACTTTCCCGGCGATGAGCGGTTGTGTGTAGTACTGCATGGTCTGGATCACGCCGGTGACCACCGCGAACATGACGATCGGCGAGATGTTCGGCAGCGTCACGTACCGGAACCGCTGCCAGGCCGACGCGCCGTCCAGCTCCGCCGCCTCGTACTGCTCGGTCGGTACGTCCAGCAGCGCGGCCATGAAGATGACCATCAGGTCGCCGATGCCCCACAGGGCGAGCAGGGTGAGGGCGGGCTTGGACCAGCTGGGGTCGTTGAACCAGCCCGGCGCCGGGATGCCGACCTTCTCCAGGATCGAGTTGACCGGCCCCGTACCGGGGTTGAGGAGGAAGGCGAAGGCCATCGTGGCGGCGACGGGCGGTGCGAGGTAGGGCAGGTAGAAGAGGGTGCGGAAGACGCCCGTGGCCGTCTTGATCTTCGTGATGAGGAGTCCGATGCCGAGCCCGAAGACGACCCGCAGGCTCACCATGACCAGGACCAGCCACAGGGTGTTGCGCAGCGCGGGCCAGAACAGCGGGTAGTGCCGGAAGACGTAGGACCAGTTCTTCGTCCCGCTCCACGTCGGCGGTTTGAAGCCGTCGTAGTGCATGAACGAGAAGTAGACGGTGGAGAGCAGCGGATAGGCGAAGAAGACCGCGAAGCCGATCAGCCAGGGCGACATGAAGGCGGCTGTTCTCAGGGCCGCCCGGCGTCGCTTGGCGCGCAGGGTGTAGGTGGCGCTCATGTCCGTACTGCTTCCTACTTCGCCTGCGCGATGTCCGTGTCGATCTGTGCGGCGGTCTTCTGCAGACCGGCCTTCAGATCCTTGGCCTTGCCGCTCTCGTAGTCGTACCCGAACTGCTGGATCGTCACGAGGTAGGTGCCGCCGTTGATGGACGCGGGGGTCGTCGTCGAGTTCGGGTTGGAGGCGATGTCCAGGAAGGTCTTGAAACGGGGGTCGTACTTCAGCTTCGGGGACTTGAGCGCCGCGAGCGTGGAGGGGACGTTGTGGATGGCGTTGGCGAAGCCGACGACGGCGTCCGTGTCCGTGGTCATGTATTTGACCAGTTCCCAGGCGGCGTTCTGCTTCTTGCTGGTGGCCGCGATGCCCGCGATGGTGCCGGTGATGTAACCCTTGCCGTACTGGGCGGCCTGGTCGTCGGGAACGGGCAGCGGGGCGACGCCGATCTCGAAGCCGGGCTTGGCCTCCTCCGCCATGCCGAGCCGCCACTCGCCGTCCAGCTGCATGGCGACCTGACCGGTGTGGAAGGGGTGCTTGGGGCCCCACTCGTCACCGAGCTTGGACCGGTACTTCTCCAGCTTCTGGTAGCCGCCGAGTTCGTCGACGAGCTTCTTCTGGAGGGTGAACCCGGCCTCGAAGGCGGGGTCCTTGGCGATGCTGGACTTGCCGCTCTTGTCGAAGTAGGTGGGGGAGAACTGTCCGAAGTAGTGCTCGGTGGTGGACTCCCAGCCGTGGTAGTTCGGCATGAATCCGAGCTGGGAGTAGGAGTCGCCCTTGGGGACGGTCAACTTCTTGGCGTCCGACTCGAATTCGGACCAGGTCTTCGGGGGCGCGGTGATCCCGGCCTTCTTGAACGCGGTCTTGTTGTAGTAGAGCCCGTACGCGTCGCCGAGCAGCGGCACCGTGCAGCGGTTGCCGTCGAACTGGGTGTACTCGTTCATCGCCTTCGGGAAGGTCGTCGCCGCGTCGATGCCGGCCTTCTTGAAGAAGGGGTTGAGATCGACGAGCGCGCCCGAGGAGCAGAACTTGCCCACGTTGTTGGTGGTGAACGAGGAGATCACGTCGGGCGCCTTGTCACCGCCGGAACGCAGCGCTTGGTTGATCTTGTCGTCGGTCATGTTGGCGACGATGTTGACGTGGATGTTCGGGTGCGCCTTCTCGAACCCCGCGACCAGGGACTTCACGCCCTGGACCTCGCCCGGCGCGCTCCAGGCGTGCCAGAAGTTGATCGTCGTCTCCTTGGAGGCGTCGTCGTTCGCGCTGGAGTCCGACTGGCCGGTACAGGCGGTGGTGAGCAGGGCGAGGGACGCGGAAGCGGCGAGTGCGGTGGCGACTTTCCTGGATATTCCGGGCATGGCGGTGTCTCCCTAGGGCAGGGCCGGGGCGGTGGTGTGGGCGGGACGGGCGAGTGGGTCGAGGGGGGTCAGCGGGAGGTGTCGAACACCTCGTCGCGGGTGGCCGCCAGCGCGCTCTCCAACGCGCCGCGCAGCACGGGGTGTTCGTGTACGTCGCCGACCACGAGGCGCGGGCGGGACGCGGCCAGCTCCTCCAGCTCGGCCTGCACCAGGGCGCGCAGTGGTTCGCCGCCGGCGGTGAGCGAGGAGCCGCTGAGGACGACGAGTTCGGGGTCGAGCACCGAGACGAGTGAGGCGAGACCGGTGGCCAGTCCGGTCGCGTACGTCTCCAGGAGCCTGCGGTGGGGGCCTTCGTCGCGGGTGGCGGCCTGCCCGACGAGGGCGGCGGCGACCTCGGTGTACGACCCGGCGGGGATCGGCTGGACGCCCAGCTCGCGGGCGAGTTTCGGGAGGGCCTGGGAGCCGGCGAGTTCCTGGTAGCCGCCGCTGTTGGCCTTGGTCACCTGCCGTACGAGGGGTGCGCCGGGTACCGGCAGGAAGCCGACCTCTCCGGCGCCGCCGGTCCAGCCGCGGTGCAGCCGTCCGCCGAGTACGAGGGCGGCGCCCAGGCCCCCCTCGTTCCACAGCAGGACGAAGTCCTCGTGTCCGCGCGCCGCGCCGAGTCGCTGTTCGGCGATGGCGACGAGGTTGACGTCGTTCTCGTACTCGACCGGCATGGGCAGCGCGGCCGCCAGGTCGTCGAGGAGGCTCGGGGCGTGCCAGCCGGGCAGGTGGGAGGCGTACCGCAGCCGTCCGGTGTTGGGGTCGAAGGCGCCGGGGGTGCCGATGACGAGCCGGTGCACGTCGTCGCGGGCCAGCCCCGCCTCCTTCACCGCGCCGTCGAGGGCGTCGGTGACCTGACGCACGACGGGCTGCGCGGGGCGCCGGCCGGGCGTCAGCAGTTCGTACTCACCCACGGTCCGGCCCGTCACGTCGGCGACGGCGGCGAGGATGCGCTCGGGGGTGACGTCCAGGCCCGCCGCGTGGGCGGCGACCGGATTCACCGCGTACAGCTGGGCGTTGGGGCCCGGCCGCCCCTCGCTGGTGCCGGTGGCGAGCACCAGTCCGGCCGCTTCCAGCCGGGCGAGGAGCTGGGAGGCGGTGGGCTTGGACAGCCCGGTCAGCTTTCCGATCCTGGTCCGCGAGAGCGGCCCGTGCGCGAGCAGCAGATCGAGGGCGGCGCGGTCGTTCATGGCGCGCAGGACGCGCGGGGTGCCCGGCGTGCCGGCGGATCCTGCCATGTGGGTCGACACCTGCCTTTCAACTGCCCAGTCGCTCAGCTTCCCAGGGTGGTCGCGGGGAAGTCCACTGCAAGATCATTGTTAGGAAGGTTTCCTATTGGTGGGAGGACCGTAGGCCGCAGGTCGCGGAGGCGTCAAGAGAAACCGCCCCCGAGGCAACCGAGTCGTTACCTACGGGGGCGGGGACCGGGCCTTTCCCGTCCGGTCGGGGTGAGCGGGGGCGCGTGATATCCGGTGACCTTCACGGGTTCCCGCGAACCGTTCGGGGTGGCAGGGGCGGGTCCGCGAAGAACTGGCGGCGTCGGAGCGGGCGTTCCTCGTCGCCGGGACGGGGCGCGAGGGGATCCACTTCCGGTGGCGTCCCGGACGGGGAAGCGGTCCGTCCGGGGATCGATGTCCTTCGACCTGCCCTCGGGAGACGTCGTCCTCGACGTCCGGGAGAGTGAGGGCCTCCTGGGGGTGGCCGGACTGGGAAAGGGTTCCTCGTTCGCCCCGGTGCGTCAGATGGCCGGGGCCACCGGGCTGGAGTCCGGGACCGCTCGTGGATGAGCCGGTACGTACGAGGGGGCGGCACCCGGGTGTTCCGGGTGCCGCCCCCTCGTACGTACGGCCGGGGCCTACTTCGGCGCGTTCGGCGGAGTCGGGCCCGGGACGGGGACCGGGATGGGGGCGGCCGCCTCCGACTGGGGGGACGCCGGGTTTCCGAGGGCCGACGGGGCCGACACCGCGGCGGACGGGTCGACGATCTCCTCGTCCACGGCCGCGGTCGGCCCACCCACGATGCGGATGTCCGCGGCGTCGAAGGCGCGCTTGATGCGCCAGCGCAGCTCGCGCTCGACGGAGAGCGCCTTGCCCGGCATCGTCCGGGCCGACACCCGCACCACCATGGAGTCGAGAAGCACGCTGTCCAGGCCGAGGACCTCGACCGGGCCCCAGAGGCGCTCGTTCCAGGGCTCCTCCTTGCTCATCGCCTCGGCGACCTCGTTCAGCACGGACCGGACGTGGTCCAGGTCCTCGGAGGCGCGGACCTGGACGTCGACGCCGGCGGTGGCCCAGCCCTGCGAGAGGTTGCCGATGCGCTTGACCTCGCCGTTGCGGACGTACCAGATCTCGCCGTTGTCACCGCGCAGCTTGGTGACGCGCAGACCGACCTCGATGACCTCGCCGGAGGCCACCCCCGCGTCGATCGTGTCGCCCACGCCGTACTGGTCCTCGAGGATCATGAAGACGCCGGAGAGGAAGTCCGTCACCAGGTTGCGGGCGCCGAAACCGATGGCGACACCGGCGACACCGGCCGACGCCAGCAGCGGTGCGAGATTGATCTCGAACGTGCCGAGGATCATCAGGGCGGCCGTGCCCATGATCAGGAAGGACGCCACCGAGCGCAGGACGGAGCCGATGGCCTGGGAGCGCTGGCGGCGGCGCTCGACGTTCACCAGGAGGCCGCCGAGGGCCGTCCCGTCGACCGCTTGGACGGTGCGGGTCATGCGGTCGATCAGCTTGGTGATCGCCCGCCGGACGACCACTCTCAGTACCGCCGCGACGACCAGGATCAGCAGCACGCGCAGACCGATCGCGAGCCATGTCGACCAGTTCTGCTCGACCCAGCTCGCGGCGTTGGTCGCGCTTTCCTGGGCGTCCTGGAGCGTGGCGACCGTAGGGCCCGTCGTCGCCGAGGGGGAGGGCGACGGACTGGACCCTGCGGCCCGCAGGACGGTCGAGAACACAGCAGGTACCTCCAGGCGTAGCGGTCTGCCCGCGGCTCGGGGACAGGTATGGGCGCCGCCGGGCAGAACAACCACACTAACGGGGCATCGTGTGTGGATCGTTGTGATGTTCGGGGGAGAGACAGTACTCACCTGGGGATGAACAGAATGTGGTCGAAAACACTCCCAGCCCGTTACCGGGACATGGTGGCGCTTCCACCAGGCAAGAGGGGAGACTGACTGCAGATCGTCCCGGCGCGAGCCACGCGCCGCCGGCGTACAAGGAGGCATCCGTGCCGCATGTCCTGGTCCTCAATGCGTCGTACGAGCCACTCGGCGTCGTACCGCTCCGCCGCGCGCTCGTCCTCGTCCTTGAGAACAAGGCCGTCTCTCTCGAGGAATCCGGCGCCTTCATGCACAGCGCGACCGTTACTGTCCCCGCACCCAGCGTGGTCCGGCTGAAGAGGTTTGTGCGGGTCCCTTACCGGGGGCCCGTTCCGCTGACCCGTCGGGCACTGTTCGCCCGCGACGGCGGCCGGTGCATGTACTGCGGTGGCGTCGCAACCAGCGTCGACCACGTCATCCCGCGCTCCCGCGGAGGTCAGCACGCCTGGGACAACGTGGTGGCGTCCTGTCGCCGCTGCAACCACACCAAGGCCGACCGCCACCTGGTCGAGATCGGCTGGCGCCTGCGCCACAAACCGGCCCCGCCGACGGGGCTCGCCTGGCGCATCATCGGAACAGGGCACAGGGACCCGCGCTGGCTGCCCTACCTGCAGCCGTACGGCGCGGAGGATGCGATGGCCCGGATCGACGGCATTTCCGCCTGACGATCCGGGCTTTTGTGCACCCCCGGCCCGGGTGCGTCATGGCCCGCCCTGTGCGCCCCGTGGTCAGCCGCGGGGTCCTTCGGGGCGGGCGCCACGTACCGCGTACAGCCCGGCGCCCAGCACGAACAGCGCCAGGGCGGCGGCCCACGCACCCCGCTGCGGGCCCGCCTGCACGGGCCAGCTCAGGACCGTCGCGTGTCTCATGCGGGGCGACGCGGCCGACAGGTACACCGCGCTGAAGTACAGCGTCGTGGGCATCCAGCCGGCCCGGGCGCCGAGCAGTACCGCCCCGAGCGCGGTGACACCGACGGCACCCAGCGTGTTGCGGACCATTCCCACCGAACCGAACACCTGTGCGTTCCCGGGGAGGGCGAGGGCGAGCGCGGTGGCGCCGAGCGTGGTGAGGACCAGGAGATGGGCCAGGCGCCTGGGCCACCAGGGGCGCACCGCGGTGTCGTCCAGGTCCCGCCCGTACACGTGCAGGCTCGCACCGATCGCCGCCGAGACCGCCAGTGGGGCCAGCGACAGCAGAGGAACCCTGCGGTACGGGTCGAGGAAGGCGTCCGGCACGCTCGCCGCCCACAGGGTGAGGAGGGCGGCACCGGCGAGGGCGGCCAGGGTGGCCGGGACGGCACGGGAGCGGGCGTAGAGGCTGAGGGGGGCACGGTGGCGGGCGGAGAGGGTGCGGGGGACCGGCCGGGTGACTTCGCGTGGGGCGTTCACAGGGACGGAACCTCGCTCGCGTCGGGGCCGCATTCCCGGGCTGTGGCGAAGTAGCGGCCGAGCCAGGAGCGGCGCTCGTCGCCGGTCAGAGCGGCGAGGCGCGCGTACGCCCGGTCCTCGGCGCGGTACTGCGCGAGTTCCTCCGTGTCACCCCGCTGCCGGGCCGATGCCACGGAGCGTTCGCGGAGGTCCCGTCCCGCGTGGTCCGGGGCCAGCCAGCGCAGCACGGCCTGGTCGGTGGCCCGGACGCGCCGATCGGACGGTGTTTCCCCGCACTCCCTGCGGACCAGGTTCCCGGCGCCCTGCCGGGCGTACCACTCCGGATCGTTCACCTTCCCGCGGACCGACCACCAGCCGAACGGGGCGAGCATCGGCAGCTCCGCCTCGTCCTCGCGCGGGGGGCCCGGCAGGTCCTCGAAGCGGACCGGCAGGTTCCGAACACCCTTCAGCCGGGCCGTGACACCGGACAGCACGCGGGTGGCCTCCGGCAGCAGGCCCGGGTGGGTGGCGTTGACGCAGACGTGCGGAGTGGTCGACTCCTCGCACACCTGGCGGTGCGCGAGCGGGTTGTCGCGCACCGTCCCGTCACCCGTGTGGACCAGCAGAACGGCCGCGGCGGAAGCGGCGGCGAGCGGCAGCAGCGCGGTGGCACGGCGGCGCGCGGCATGGGCCAGGACCGCCGCGGCGGCGAGGCCGACCACCCAGAGGGCCGACACCAGGGGGTACCACCAGACCGGGAGGTAGCCGTCGCCCAACAGACGCAGCGAGGAGGGGGCGAGCTCGGTGAGACCCGACGACGAGCGGCTGCCGCTGGTGGCGGCCAGGACGTATCCGCAGATCGCGAACGCGGGAGCGGTCAGCCGCCAGGGCATCACCCGCCCGGCCACATGGCCGAGCAGCGTGCACGCGGCGATCGACAGCGCCACCCCGGCGAAGACGGTCGGGACCGGGCCGCCCGCCGACGCGTAGGGCGCGCAGGCCAGCAGCGCGCCGGCCGCCGCCACCAGGTACGCCCCCGCCAGCGCGCAGGCGAGCGGCAGAGCGGCCGTCAGGGCCTGGGCGAGCGGTGCACGAGAGGTCGAGGCCCGCAGCTCCGTCATCCGCCGCCGGTGCTCCCGGGCGCCCTGCCAGGCTCCCGCGGCAAGGGCGAAGGGAACGGCGATCACCCTGGATGCCGTGCTCAGCCTGTCCGTCGTCCCACCCCAGCTGCCCTGCCACTGCGCCGCCGTGGCGGCGAGTGCCCAGGCGAGAGCGAGCAGCAGCGCGGCGGCCGCCCAGGGGGCGAACCCGCGCAGGAACTCGATCCGGAGCGGGTGGCGAGAGGCGCCCGCCGCGCGGACGCGGACGTCCCGGGTCCGCTCACCCGTCCCGGGGCTTTCGTGAGGCCGGGGTCGGGGCCAGGGCCGGGGCCGAGGCCGGCGGCCCGCCGGACGGTTGGCGTGGGGGCGGCGGGTAGGGGGGTCCGCCGGGCGGCTGTCTGTCGGCTCGGGCCCTGGACCTGACGGGTGACTGTCGCGAGGCCGGGTCGGTGGGGGTGGGCCTGTCGGGCGGCTGCCCTCCGGCTCGGTCGGTCGGCGCGACCACGGGGCTTCGCCGACCGGGTTCTTCCCGCAGGGCGGGGCGTTCGTGCCGGCCGTGTCGGCGGGGGTCTCCTCGCCGGCCGGGCGGTCGTCGTCCGGGCGGATCCGTACGGTCATCGGGCCGCCCCTGTCGCCGCGCGGTGACCGCGCAGGGCCGTGGTGTAGCCGCGCTCGATCGCGTTGCCGTCGGACTCGTGGCCGTCGGCGCCGAGGGCGGCCAGCGTCCCGGGGGTGCCGCGATACGCGACCCGGCCCGCCTCGATCAGCGTCACACCCGTGCACGCCGCGGCCACGTCCTCCACCAGGTGGGTGGACACGATCACCGTGGACTCCTCGCCCAGCTCCCGCAGCAGCGCCCGGAACTCGACGCGCTGCTCCGGGTCCAGTCCCGCGGTGGGTTCGTCGAGGAGCAGGACACGGGGGTCGTTCACGATGGCCTGGGCGATGCCGACCCGGCGGACCATGCCGCCGGACAGCGTCCGGACCTTCGCGTCGATGCGGTCGGTGAGCCCGACCCGGGCCACGGCCCGCTCGACCGAGGCCGGGGCGGCGGTGGCCGGAACCTCCTTCAGCCAGGCCACGTACGCCACGAACTCCCGGACCGTGAATCCCGGGTAGTACCCGAAGTCCTGTGGCAGATAGCCGAGTTCACGGCGGAACGCGCTGCGCTCCCGGTGCCCGCGCAGATCCTTGCCGAGCATCTCCACGCGGCCCCCGGCGGGCTCGGCCACGGTCGCGAGGACCCGGATGAGGGAGGTCTTGCCGGCGCCGTTGGGACCGAGCAGCCCGTGGACGCCGGTGCCGAAGTCCAGGTCGACCGCGTCGAGTGCGGTGGTCCTGCGGTGCCGGACGGTCAGCCCCGACACCCGTATCGCGGTGGATCCGGCGCCCGGACCCCCGTTCTTCGAGGAAGTGCCGGGCGGGGCAGGGGTGTTCACATCGTCTCCAGACGGTCGTACGCGGTGCGGCGCGCGGCGAGCAGCAGGGCGCAGAGCGCACACCCCGCCGCCCATCCCCACTGTGCGGGCGCGCCGGTGAAGTAGAGGGAGAGCTGCTGGGCGAGACGCTCCGTCAGGCCCGAACCGGTGGCCGTCGGGCCCGGGCCACCGGATGCGAGGACCGGTGCCGCCAGCGCGAGCAGCCAGCCGCCGCCCACCACCGCGGAGCCGGTACGACAGCTCGTGTATCCGGACAACGCCAGCGTGGCCAGCGTCAGGGCGAGCCCCGGCAGCAGCCAGGCCGCCGCCATGGGCGCCTGCGGCAGGCGTGGACCGACGGTGGGGAGCAGCAGCCCCGTCGCCGTCAGCAGCGGCACGCTCACCGCCAGTACGGCGGCCGTCCGGGTGAGGAGCAGCCGCAGTCCGCCGGAGGGCGACGTTGCGACGAGTTCGTACAGCGGGTCGGCGTGCCTGCCGTAGGAGAGGGCGACCCCGGCGACGGGGACCACCGGCGCGACGGCCAGCAGAAGCGGGCGCGCGCTGTCGGACCCGCCGCCGTATGCCAGCGCGAGCGCCCCCACGGCCACCAGCAGCACGGCCCCGGTCCAGGCACCGCGCAGAGCGGGCCCGGCGGCCCAGACGATCCGCCCGAGCCGCCCCCCGGCGGCCCGGGCGGCCCGCGGCGCCGAGGGTGTGGGCACAGCGGGCGTGGGAAGCGAGGGAGCCGGAAGCGGATTCCGGGCCGTGTGCAGGACGGTGTCCAGGACCGCGTCCCGCACGTGCGCCAGGACCGGCCCCGCTGCCCCGGCGCGCGCCGCGTGGGAGGCCCGTGCGGCGCAGGAACCGCAGCTCTCCAGGTGCTTCTCCAGGGACCAGGCGTCCGGCTCCGGAAGGGAGCCGTCCGTGTAACGGGCGACGAGATCGTCGGCGGCGTGCCAGCCGGTCATGCCGGGCCTCCCAGCGGTGACGGGTCCACAGAGGGGTTGAGGTGGGCGAGCGCCGCCCTGAGTTCCGCGCGCGCCCGCATCGCACGGGTCTTGACCGTGCCTTCGGGGATCCCGAGCAGCCGGGCCGCCTCGCGCGTGGTCAGCCCGTCGACGACGGTGGCGCGCAGCACCTCGCGCAGTTCGGGGGAGATGCGGTCCAGGGCCGTGCCCACGTCCCCGTACTCCAGGCCCGCCAGCACGCGCTCCTCCGCGGAGGGCACGGGCCGCGGCGCCGCGTACTCGGTCTGTTCGGCCCGCTCGACCCGTACGGCCCGCTCCCGCGCCCGCCGGGCGTCGACGAGCCGGCGCGCCGCGATCGTCCACAGCCAGCCGCCCGCCTCCGCGCCCCGGTGCCCGGCCGCCGACCGCCACACGGTCACGAAGGTGTCCTGCAGCACCTCCCGGACGACCTCGGGATCACGGCAGCGCCGGGTCAGCCGCGTGTGCAGCCATCCGGCGTGCCGGTCGTACAGTGCGGCCAGCGCCGCCGAGTCCCCGTCCGCGACGGCCCGCAGCAGTGCCGCGTCCGTGGCGTCCTCCCGGTGGCCCCTCACGGGGCGGAACAGTCTCACACCCCGTCTATCGGCCCCGTAGGAGCCACCGGTTCATTCCGGCACGGCTCACGGGTCCGAGCGGAACAGAACGTGACCAAAAGCACATTGTTCGCCCGTGTACGTCTGCCGTCCCGCGCGTTGGGTAGGGCTGCGGTAACCCGCCCGCCGTACCCGACAAGGAGGCCCCCGTGGCCGCATCGGCACACCTTCTGCTCTCGGCCCTCTCCAAACGCCCGACGGAACCGACCGTCGAACCCCGCTTCTCCGTCGAGCCACGCGTCTGCGCCGAACCCCGCTTCTGCCTCTTCACCGCCGAGGGCACCGCCGCCGAGCTCCCGCTCACCAGCGAACCCCCGCTCCCCGACGCCGAGCCGCTGACCAGTGAGCCGCCGCTGGCCGACGCCGCGCACCTGACCAGCGAACCCATCTCCACCGGCGCCGCCACGGATGCCTCGGGGGTCTAGATGCCGCTGTCCCGGCTCGCCGCACTGCACGGCGTCGCCACTTCCTACAGCCCCTCGCCCGGCCGGACCGTCGCGGCCACCGACACCGCGGTCGTCGCCGCCCTGGCGGCGCTCGGCGTCGACGCGAGCACCCCGGACGCCGTCCGTGCGGCCCTCGCCGCCCGGGAGGCCGAGACGCGGGACCGGCTCCTGCCGCCGACCGTGGTCTGCTGGGGCGGACGCCCGCCCGACGCACTGTCCGCGCTTCCGGCCGGCACCCGTCTGCGCATCACCACCGAACAGGGCGAGACCCGCGCCGCGGCCGAGCAACTCCCGCCCGGCGTCCACGCGTTACGCGCCACCGCACCCGACGGCCGGACCGCCGACGCCCACCTCGTCGTCGCCCCCGACCGGCTGCCCACGCCGCCCGGACGCACCTACGGACTCCTCGTCCAGCTCTACTCCCTGCTCTCCCGCCGCTCCTGGGGCATGGGCGACCTCGGCGACCTCGCCGAACTGAGCGCCTGGGCCGGCCGGACCCTGGGCGCCGGATTCGTCCAGGTCAACCCCCTGCACGCGGCCGTCCCCGGCACGCCCACGGACCCCTCCCCGTACCGCCCCTCCTCCCGGCGCTTCCCCGACCCGGTGCACCTGCGGATCGAGGACATCCCCGAGTTCGCGTACGTCGACGACCGCGACCGCGTCCGTACGCTGCTGGAACGTGCCGAGCGACTGCGCGCGTCGGTGCTCGACAAGGACGCGCTGATCGACCGCGACGCCGTCTGGGAACTCAAGCGCGAGGCGCTGGAACTGATCCGCGAGGTACCGCTGGGGCCCGGACGGCGGGCCGCGTACGTCGACTTCCTCGCCGAGGGGGGTGAGGCGCTGGAGGACCACGTCACCTGGTGCGCGCTCGCCGAGGTCCACGGTCCGCAGTGGCAGCAGTGGCCCGTGGGCCTGCGCGACCCCCGCTCACCCGAAACCGCCCGCGCCCGGGGCGAGTTGATGGACCGGGTCGACTTCCACAGCCGCCTCGCCTGGCTCACCGACGCCCAGCTCGCCGCCGCACAGCGCTCCGCGCGGGACGCCGGCATGCCCGTGGGACTCGTGCACGACCTCGCGGTCGGGGTGCATCCGGGCGGAGCCGACGCCTGGGCGCAGCAGGAGTACTACGCGGCGGGCATGTCGGTCGGCGCGCCCCCGGACGCCTTCAACGCGCGCGGCCAGGACTGGGGTCTGCCGCCCTGGCGCCCGGACCGGCTGGCCGCTTCGGGCTACGCGCCCTACCGCCGCCTGCTGCGCGCCCTCTTCCGGTACACGGGCGCGCTGCGCATCGACCACGTCATGGGCCTGTTCCGGCTCTGGTGGATCCCGCAGGGACAGCCGCCCACGGAGGGGGCGTACGTCCGCTACGACGCCGAGGCGATGCTCGCCGTCCTGACGCTGGAGGCCTCGCGGGCCGGGGCTCTGGTGATCGGCGAGGACCTCGGCACCGTCGAGCCCGGGGTGCGCGAGACGCTCCAGGAGCGCGGGGTGCTGGGTACCTCGGTGCTGTGGTTCGAACGCGACTGGGACGGCGACGGACAGCCCCTTCCTCCCGAGCGCTGGCGCGCGGACTGCCTGGCCACCGCCACCACCCACGACCTGCCGCCCACCGCCTCCCGCCTCACCGGTGACCACGTCGAACTCCGGGACCGGCTCGGCCTGCTGACCGGCGGCCTGGCGGAGGAGCGGGCCGCGGCCGCGGCGGAGACGGGGGAGTGGCTGGCGCTCTTCGCCCGGCTCGGGCTGCTGCGCGGCTCGGGCTCCGCGGTGTCGGAGGAGGCCGAGATCCAGGCCGTGCACCGGTTCCTGCTGCGCACTCCGGCCCGCATGGTCGGTGTCTGGCTGCCGGACGCGGTCGGCGACCGGCGCCCGCAGAACCTGCCCGGCACCTGGGACCAGTACCCCAACTGGCGGCTGCCCGTCGCCGACGCGGACGGCCGCCCGGTCACGCTGGAGGAACTGGCCGCCTCACCGCGGCTGTACGCCCTCGTCGACGTGCTGCGGGCGCTCCCGGGGGACGGCGGGGGAGGTCGCCCACAGCGCTGAGGCACCCCTGAGGTACCGCTGAGGCACCGCCGGGACCTCCGTACGGCACCCCCGGGCGCGCGGCGCGTTCGGGGGTTCGCTACGTTTGCACCGTGGACAAGAAGAACGCCCTGCGCGCCGGCGCCCTGGCTTCCGGTACGACGCTGATGATGCTGCTCATGTCGTCCCCCGCGCTCGCGCTGACCCGCGACGACGGTGACGACCCCGGCAAGGGCCTGAGCGTGATCGACACGGTCGGCCTCTACGTCGTCGCGCCGATCCTGCTGTTCGCGATCATCGCGGGCCTCGTGATGGTTCTGGACAAGTCTCCCAAGCCGGCGAAGCGGGGCTGATTCCGGCTCTCCTCCGCCCTTCCGTCTCTCCGTCGAGGGAGTCCGCGCTCACCCGTCCGGGTGTGCGGGGACTCCCTCGACGTGTTTCCAGGAGGTGTGCCTCCGGGGTGCCGGGCGCACGCTCCGGGAGCGCGGCGCGACCTCTTGGGCGTGCCAGGCGTCGCGAGGCAGGCGTCGGGGGGCAGGCGGGACTTTCGCGGCACGCCCTAGGGGTGCGGCGCCGTGAGGTACCGCTGCACCGTCGGGGCCAGCCATGCCACGATCTCCTCCCGCGGCAGCGCCACGGCGGGCGGGAAGCGCAGGACGTAGCGGGCGAGGGCGAGGCCCAGCAGCTGTGCGGTGGTGAGCGCGGCCCGGACCGGCGCCTGCTCCGGGTCGGGGCAGAGGTGCAGGGCGATCGGCAGCAGCTGGTCCCGGAAGATGCCCTGCATGCGCTCGGCGCCGGCCTGGTTGGTGACGCCGACCCGCAGTACCGCGGTGAGCACCTCGTTCTCCTCCCAGAGGTCCAGGAAGTGCTGGACGAGGGCGTGTCCCACGTCCTGCCGGTTCAGTCGCTCCGGCTCGGGCAGCCGCAGATCGACGTCGAGGACCGCGGCGAACAACCCCTCCTTCGAGCCGTAGTAGCGCATGACCATGGACGGGTCGATACGGGCGTCCCTGGCGATGGCACGGATGGTGGCGCGCTCGTAGCCGTCGGCGGCGAAGCGCTCGCGGGCGGCGGTGAGGATCGCGGTGCGGGTGGTGTCGGAGCGGCGGGGCGAGGCCTGGGACGAGGTCGGGGGTGAGGCCGGCGCGGTGGCCGAGGGTTCCTTGACAGGCATGCCAACAACCGTAGGCCAACACCTGTTGACAGTCCAGTGTGGGCGTTCTACGTTGTCAACGAGCGTTGGCCAACAAGCGTTGACTATGCGTTGACCGGCGATCGCTCAGCATCGCCCGGCGGGGACCGCCTGGCGGGAATGGTCGGTCAACGAGTGTTGGCCCATGATTGTTGGCATCAGGAGGCCGCCATGAACGGCAAGACCCGCACCGACGCCGCGTACCGGACCGTGATCATCGTCGGCTCCGGTCCCACCGGCCTTCTGCTGGCCGCCGACCTCGCCACCGCCGGCGTCCCCGTGACCCTGGTCGAGAAGCGCCCGCACAAGATCAGTAACCTCTCCCGCGCCTTCGTCCTGCACGCCCGCACCCTGGAGCAGCTCGACGCCCGCGGACTCGCCGACGAACTGGAGGCCCAGGGCCGGCCCCTCGACCGCATCCGGCTCTTCGGCCGGCTCTCCGTCGCGCTCGACACGCTCCCCTCCCGCTTCAACCACCTGCTGGTGATCCCGCAGTACGAGGTGGAGAAGGCGCTGGAGCGGCGGGCGGTCGAGGCCGGGGTGCGGTTCCTGTACGAGACCGAGGTGACCGGGCTGCGCCAGGACGCGGACGGCGTGACGCTCGACGTCCGGCACCCGGACGGGGAGACCGGGGAACTGCGCGGCGCGTACGTCGTCGGCGCGGACGGGATGCACAGCGCGGTGCGCGAAGCGGTCGGACTGCCGTTCCCCGGCAAGTCGGTCATCCGGTCCGTCGTCCTCGCGGACGTCCTGCTGGCCGAGGAACCGGAGTCGGTGCTGACCGCCAACGCCGTCGGCGACGCCTTCGCCTTCATCGCCCCCTTCGGCGACGGCTACTACCGGGTGATCGGCTGGCACCGGGGCCGCAACGTCCCCGACACCGAGCCGCTCGGACTCGACGAGGTCAAGGAGATCACACGGCTCTCCCTGGGCCGCGACTACGGCATGCACGACGCCCGCTGGATGTCCCGCTTCCACAGCGACGAGCGCCAGGCACCCGCGTACCGCGTCGGCCGGGTCTTCCTCGCCGGTGACGCCGCCCACGTCCACACTCCGGCCGGCGGTCAGGGCATGAACACCGGCCTCCAGGACGCGGCGAACCTCGGCTGGAAGCTGGCCCTGGTCGTCAACGGCCACGCGGCGCCCGCCCTGCTGGACACCTACCAGGCCGAGCGCCACCCCGTCGGCAGGTCGGTGCTCCGCAGCAGCGGCGGGATCGTACGGCTCGCGATGGCCAAGCGCCCGTGGACGCTGGCGCTGCGCACCGCGCTCACCACGGTCCTCGACAGGGTCGGCCCGGCCGGCCGGAAGGCGACCGGCCAGATCACCGGCATCGGCTACGCCTACCGGGCGCCGCGTGGCGCGCACGCCCTCGTCGGCACCCGTGTCCCCGATGTCGCCCTGCGCGGCGGACGTCTCTACGAGGCACTGCGGGGCGGCAGGTTCGTCCTCGTGACGCCGGGACGGGCCCCTCGCCCGTACGAGGCCGGCGACCGCAAGGACCGCCTCGTGGTGGAGAGTTGGGCGAGCGACCGGCGGACCACGCTGCTCGTGCGGCCCGACGGATACGTGGCCTGGGCCGCGGAGACCCCCGACGAGGCGGCGGTCGAGGCGGCGGTGACGGCCGCGGTGGGCGACTGAACCGGGGTGTCGTCCGGCCCGGGGGTGCCGTCCGGACCGGGCCGATCGCCTTCGCGCGGACCGGGCCGATCGCCTTCGCGAGGCCGGACCGCGGCGATAGCGTCACGTCGATCCCGCGTGACGTGTCCCCCCGGAGGTTCCCGTGACCGATGCCGTGTGCCGCAGTTGTGCCAAGCCCCTGGCCGGGCGGGCCGGGCGGACGGGACGGAGTTCGGTGTACTGCTCCGCCGCCTGTCGGCAGAAGGCGTACCGGGAGCGGCAGGCGGCGCCCGTCGACACCGTGCGCGGGCTGATCGAGGAGGTCGGGCGGCAGGTCGAGGCGCTGGTTCCGCAGCCGCCGTCCGTCTTCTACTCCGGCGTGACCGACCTTGCCTCCTCGGTCGGACGGCTGCGCCGCATCGCCCGGGTCGCCCGGGACACCGCGAAGGATTCCGTCACCCGGGCCGACGTGACGAAAGGGCCGGACTCACCGGTCCCCGCCGACGAATCCACCACCGCGGACCGCGACGCACCGCACCCCACCGCCCCGCGGACCTCCCCGGACCAGGGCCCCGGTACGCGCGCTTCGGGCACGCGCGACTCCGGCACAGGCGATTCCGTCACACGGGCCTCCGTCACGCAGCCTTCCGTCACGCGGCCCTCCGTGACGCACGACTCCGGTCCGCACGCGGCCCTCGGGGAGAGCGACTTCGCCGCGCTCGTGGAGCCGTACCGGCGCGAACTGCGCGTGCACTGCTACCGGATGGCGGGCTCGTACGACGACGCAGAGGACCTCGTGCAGGAGACGTTCCTGCGGGCCTGGCGGGCCCGGGACGGCTTCGCGGGGCGGGCGGCCGTACGGACCTGGCTGTACCGGATCGCCACGAACACCTGTCTGGACTTCCAGCGGCGCACCGCCCGCCGTCCCCAGCGGTACGAGCCGCTGCCCGGTATGAACCACGGCAGCGCCGAACCCCCGGCCCGCATCACCTGGCTCCAGCCGTACCCCGACGAGGACCTGCCCTCCGCCGACGACCAGCCGGACGCCCTCGCCGTCTCCCGGGAGACCATGGAGCTCGTCTTCCTCGCCGCCATCCAGCATCTGCCGCCCCGCCAGCGTGCCGTCCTGGTCCTGCGTGACGTGCTCGGTCTCTCCGCGGCCGAGACCGGCGAGGCGCTCGAGATGACGGTGGCCTCGGTCAACAGCGCCCTGCAACGCGCCCGGCCCACCCTGCGCGACCGGCTGCCCCGCCGCCGCACCGACTGGACCGCCGAGGCCGACGCCCGCGAGCGCGAGGTCCTCGGGCGTTACATGGCGGCCGCCGAGAGCCTCGACCTCGCCGCGTTCACCGACCTGCTCAGCGAGGACATCAGGCTCACCATGCCGCCGAACCCGTACTGGTTCGTCGGCCGCGCCGCGCTCACCGAGTTCCTCGGGATCAGCCTCGACCCCGCGTCCCCGCTCTTCCTCGGCCACTGGCGACACCTTCCCGCGCGGGCCAACGGCCAGCTCGCGGCGGGGGGTTACGTACGCCGCCCGGGTACGACCGTGTTTCGCGCCCAGGTCCTCGATGTCCTGCGCATCGAGGGCGACCGCATCGTGGAGATCACCTCCTTCGAGCCGCACCTCTTCCCGGCGTTCGGCCTGCCCCTGCGGCTCCCGGCCGACCGGTGACCGACGCGCCGAGAGCGCGGCCCGATGACCGCCTGCCGACGCCTGCCGGCCGACGACTGCCGGCCGACGGGTGGTGACCGACGAGTGGTGACCGATGAGCGCGGGAGGGCGCGTACGTCTGTATGACCGACCCGTTCGACGGACCCGTACGACGCACTCGTACGGCCGACACCTTCAGGAGACGTCACCATGCTGCTCACCGACAGGACCGCGATCATCTACGGCGCCGGCGGATCCATCGGCGGCGCCGTCGCGCGCACCTTCGCCCAGGAGGGTGCCCGCGTGCACCTGGTGGGGCGTACGGGCGAGACGCTGGACGCGGTGGCGAAGGACATCGTGGCGGCGGGCGGGTACGCCGAGACCGCGGTGCTCGACGCCCTGGACGAGGCGGCGGTCGAGGCGCACGTCGCCTCGCTGGACGCCGTCGACATCTCGTTCAACCTCGTCACGCGGGGCGACGTGCACGGAGTTCCGCTGGTCGACCTGCCGGTCGAGGACTTCGTACGGCCCGTCGAGACCGGCATCCGCGCCACCTTCACGACCGCCCGCGCCGCCGCCCGGCGCATGGCCGAGGCGGGCTCGGGCGTGGTGCTCACGCTCAACAGCGGCTCCGCGCACGGCAGTCCGATGATGGGCGGCACGGGACCGGCCGACGCGGCGATCGACACGCTGGTGCGGAACTTGGCGACGGAGCTGGGACCGCGCGGGCTGCGGGTCGTGGGCCTGTGGGCCGCCGGGGTGCCCGAGACGCTGACCCGGGAGAAGCTCGCCGCGGTCGACAGCGGTATGGACCTCGACGAGACGGCCCTTCAGGGACTGCTCGCGAACCTCGCCGGGATGCGGATGACCCGGCGCAACCCCACCCTCGCCGAGATCGCCGCCACCGCCGCCTTCCTCGCCTCCGACCGGGCGGGCGGCATCACCGGCACGTTCGTCAACGTCACGGGCGGGATGGTCCCGCACTGAGCCGGCGCCGCCCCCGCCACCAGGTACGCGCCCACAGCAGGTGGACCCCGCCGAGCGCGACCACGACCGCCGCGGAGTCGAGGCGCTGCGCGGCGGAGTGGCCGGCGCCCAGCCGGGTCACCGCGCGGGCGAACAGGGTGACGTCCGCGGGCAGCGTGACGGCCGCGAGGAACGCGAGACACAGCGTGGTGCCCACGACGAGCACGGCGCTGTACACGCGTACGGCCCGCCGTTCGTGGACGGGCAGTTCGAGGCTGGGGTCCGGGGCGGACGCGCGCCGCAGCACGCGCCGGGCGGCGTACTTGGAGAACGCCACCCCGTCCCCGTACAGATCACGGCAGCGCGTCAGGTCCTGGAGCACGAAGTACAGGTCCGTACGCATGAAGACCATGAGCTGGAAGGGCAGCGGGAGCAGGGCGAGCAGCGCGACGGCGGCGAGGACCCGGCGGCCCGTGCCGTCGGTGGTGCCCGCCGCGAGGGCGGCGAGCGAGGCGACGGACAGGTTGGTCGCGATGCCGGCCAGATAGGCGGTCAGACGGTGCCGGCGCGGGGCGATCTCGATGCCGCTGATGTCCGTCTGCATGACCAGGAACTGCAGCCGTGTGCCCAGCCGCATCCGGCCGGGGACGCCGGTCGCGCGGGCGGCCACCAGGTGCGCGCACTCGTGGAGCAGCAGGAGGGTCCAGCCCACGCCCGCGCCGAGCGCGATCACCGCGCTGCCGCGCGGGCTCCACAGGAGGGTGTGGTAGCTGAGCGGAACGGGTGGCCGGGTGAGGAGGGCGGCCGCGATCAGCAGTCCGACCAGGACGGGGACGACGGGGTTCAGCACCCAGCGCACGTGACGGGGGCGGATCCGGGCGAACGTCGCCTTCGGCGGAGGCGGTGACTCGGTCGCCCGCCCGTCCACCTCGGCCACGAACCCGAGGTCCACCAGCGCCTCGACGAAATCGGGTACGTCGATGTCGTCGCCGGTCGTCGCCCGCAGCCGCCGCCCGACCTCGGCGGCGCCCAGCCCCTGCCCGAGCAGGTCCAGCGCCTGCTTGCCGACCTCGGGCAGCGCGACGAACCGGCCGGTCGCGAGCCGCCCGACGATCCATTCGTCCCCGTCAGGGCGCGAGTCGAGCCGGTGGAGCCGTACGTGGGGGGTGGGGCCCGGGGTCGCCGGGGGCCCGCCGCCGGGGCCCACGCACCCGTGACGCTCCCCGGCGGACCGGGTCACCCCTGGCCTCCGGCCTGGTGTCCGGACTGCCCTCCGGTCCGGATACCGGTTCGTTCTCCGGACGTTCCCTCGGTCCGGCCCTCGGCCCGTTCTCCGGGAGGTTCTTCGGTCCGGCCTTCGGCCCGTTCTTCGGTCCGTTCTTCGGTCCGGCCTTCGGTCCGCTCTCCGGGTGTGCCCCCGGTTCGTCCTTCGGTCCGTTCTCCGGGTGTGCCCCCGGTTCGTCCTTCGGCCCGTGGCTCGGCCCCTGATTCGGTGCGTGACGCGGCGCGTTCTCCGGTGGGCCGGTCGCCGCAGGCCGGGCAGTCGGGTCGTCGCGGGGATCTCTCCAGCACGGGATCCCCGGGCAGCATCAGGTTCATCCCGAAGCGGAAACCCGGGTCGAGCGCGGGCACGCCGGTGAGCAGGGCCAGGGCCGCGTGGGCGAGCAGGCCGCCGGAAAGACCGGCGGTGACCGCGCTCGCCGGGTTCCACGGCAGATGCGGGGAGGCGGCCTCCTCGTCCTGGCCCGGCGCCAGCCGCAGGTCGCGGCGGGCGACCTCCGCGGCCCGCAGACACTCCCAGCAGGCTCCCCGGCCGGGCACGTGCACCCCGGCCGTCACCAGGGGACCCCGGTATCCGGCGTCGACCCACGGCAGGCCCGCGGCCAGGCAGACACGGTTCGCCCAGCGCCGGATGTCGTCCGGACGGTCGGCGGCGAGAACGAGCAGGTCGTACGGACCGGACGCGCGCGGGGCCCCGGGCGGACGCGTGGCCCCGGGCGGATCCGGGACCGCGAGCGCACGCGGGACCTCGGGCGCCCCGGACCGCACCAGCTCGGCCAGATCCTCCGGCCCCCGCACCTCCCGCCGTTCCCCGGTCACCGTCACGTCCGAGTTCAGGGCCCGCAGGGTGGCGAGCGCGGCCTCCACCTTCGGACGGCCGAGGTCGGGCTCGCGGAACAGGGGCTGACGGTTGAGGTTCGACAGCTCGACCACGTCCGGGTCCACGCAGTGCAGACGGCCGACTCCGGAGGCGACCAGGCTCTGCGCGGCGTGGCCTCCCGTGCCGCCGACCCCGATCAGCAGCACCCGGGCGCCGAGCAGCCGGAGCTGGGCGTCCCACGGGGTGGCCCGGGGACCGAGGTCCATCCAGCGCAGCAGCGGCACGCCCCGGCTGTAGCGGACGCGCTCGCGCCCGGACACCGGCACGGATGCCCCCGCGTCCTCCACGAACCCGGCGTCGAGCAGATCGGCCATCGCCTGACGGGTGTCCTCGTCCGTAAGACCGATGAGTCCGGGATGCGCCCGCAGTACCGCGTCGACCACCTCGGCCGGCTCCCGCGTCCCGTCCATCGCCTCGACCAGGGTCCAGACCCAGCCCTCCGGGTCCGCGATCTCCGCGCCGATGCCGTGGATGACGCTGCCGATACGGACGTTGCCGTCGATCGTGCGGTAGGCCCGGTGCTCGGGTTTGATCCGGGGTCGGCGGAGCGTCTCGACCGTGACCGTCACCAGGACCCCTTCCCGTTACAGGTACATGCCTTGACACTCTGGTGCCCCGAGTCGAGCCTTGACAAGACGCGGTCGACGATCGCGCCACGATGCGCAACATCCTTGCGAGGGGGAGGAGTTGGCGTGCCCACAAAGATCGTGATCCGTCCGTTGGACAAGAAGGAGACCACGGGCGACAGCAGCGGCGGCAACGGCGGCTGACCAGCCCGCCGTACCCGCTCGACGGCCCGGCACGGTCCGGGCCCCGCTGTCGCGCGCACCGTAGGTTGTGAAGGAGAGGGGACCACATGGCTGCCAGGATCGTGATCCGTCCGTTGGACAAGAAGGAGACCACCGGGGCCAGCAACGCGAACGGCACCTGACCGGAGCCCGGCATGCGGGGAACCCCGTATCCCACCCTGGACGAGCTGCTGCGAGGCGCTCGTGCGACGGTGGCAGCGCGGCCCGACGACCTGCGTCTGCGCGACATCGGGACCTCGCGTGCCGGCCGGCCGCTGTGGCTGCTGTCGGCCGGGCACGGCCCGCGCCAGGTGCTCACGGTCGCCGGCGCGCACGCCAACGAGCCGGTGGGCGGAGCCACTTCACTCCGGCTCGCCCGCCGGCTCGCCCGTGATCCGAGCGTCCTGGGCAGGGGCGACGGAGGGCTGGACTGCACCTGGCACTTCCTGCTCTGTCTCGATCCCGACGGTGCGCGTCTCGCCGAGGGCTGGATGACCGCGAACCCCTCCGACGTCCCGAACGCCTCCGACGTCCCGAACGGCGTGGGCACCGTCGACCCCATGAGCACCCTGGACGCCGTGGACCCCGTGAGCACCCTGGACGCCGTGGACGCCAGGAACGCTTCGGACACCGCGTACGGGCGGACGAACGGGGCGCCGCCCGGAGCCGGGCCGTCGTCGCGCGCCGTGCGGCCCGCCCCCGCACCGCCCCTCATGGGGAGCTACTACCGGGGCTTCTACCGCCCCGCCTTCGCCGCCCAGCCCGAGTTCCCGCCCGTCGCGGAGGATCCGCGCGCGCCGATGCCGGAGTCCGAGGCCCTGCTGCGGCTCATCGACGAACTGCGCCCCGTCGTGCAGTTCTCGCTGCACGGTGTCGAAGTAGGAGGAACCTTCCTGCAACTGACCCGTGCGGTGCCCGGGGCACCGGCCGCCTACCGCCGAATCGCGGCGGACCTGGGCGTGCCCCTGGAACACCGGCCCTTCGACGGCATGGGGTGGCTCGTCGAGGGACCGGGCGTGCTGGTCCTGCCCGACGGCAGCCCGGCGGAGGAACGGGACCCCTCGGGCTTCGTCTCGCGGGCGACCTGGCTGCACGCGATGCGGCACGGCACCGTCTCGGCCGTGGTCGAGGCGCCCTCCTGGAGCGTGGCGGGCGTCGGCGATCCCCGGCCGGTGGCCGAGCCGCGCCGTGAACTCGCCGACATCAGCGAACTCCTGCTCGGCCGGATCAAGCAACTGGAATCGGTGGTCGGTGAGTTGGACCCGAGTCCGCCCGCGACGCCCGACGAGCTTGCTCACTTCACGGCGGCCCGCGAACTCATGGACATCGGCTCCGGCGTCGTGGACACCTGGAGCGCCGCCCGACTGGCCACCACCGTCGGCAACGCCGCCTCGCTCGGCATCGCGGCCCGCCGCATCCCGCTGCGCGCGGCGGCCATGATGAGCCAGGCCCTGGGCGGCGCACCGGCGCTGGACGCGCTCGTGGCCGGGTGGGCCCGCGAGCTGGAGCGCACGTTCGACGCCCGCTGGGTGCCCGTCGCCGACCAGACCGCACTCCAGGCCCGCACCATGCTCGTGCTCGCCCGCGCCCTGATGTGAGGACCCCTCTCGCGGCGCGGGCGACAGAGGGGTCCGGCGACGCCGTGGACGGAAGGCATCCACGGGCCTCGTGAACGCCGTGGTGCCGCCGCACCCTGGTCCGAAGGAATCCGCCCGCCCCGGGAACGGAAAGGGGCGCCCGGCACATGCCGGGCGCCCCCTTTCCGTACGACGTGGGACGTACGGCGTACGAGGCAGGACGTGAGGCGACCGGTTACGAGGCCGCCGCGTCCGCCGCCTGGGCCTTCAGCGCGCGCTCGATCCCGGCGCGGGACTCCGAGATCAGACGCCGCAGGGCCGCGTTGGACTCGGCGGAGGCCAGCCACGCGTCCGTCTTGGCGAGGGTCTCCTCGGAGACCTGGATCGACGGGTACAGGCCGATCGCGATCTGCTGGGCGATCTCGTGCGAACGGGCGTCCCAGATGTCCTTCACCACGGCGAAGAACCGGTCCGCGTAGGGAGCGAGCAGCTCACGCTGGTCGGTCTGCACGAAGCCGCCGATCACCGCCTCCTGCACGGCGTTCGGGAGCTTGTCGGACTCGATGACCGAGACCCAGGCCTCCTCCTTCGCCTCCGCGGTGGGACGGCCGGCCCGCGCGGTGGCCGCGTGCCGCTCACCGGCCGCCGTCCGGTCGCGCTCGTACTCGGCCGCGATCTCCGCCTCGTCGTAGCGTCCGACCGCCGCGAGGCGCTGGACGAACGCCCAGCGCAGCTCGGTGTCGACGGCGAGACCCTCGATGGTCTCCCGGTCCTCCAGCAGGCCCTCCAGGAGGTCCAGCTGCTCCGGAGTCCGGGCGGTCGCCGCGAAGGCGCGCGCCCAGGCGAGCTGGTGGTCGCCGCCGGCCTCGGCCGCGCGCAGGTGAGCGAGGGTCGCCTCGGTCCAGCGGGTCAGCAGCGCCTCGCGGGTGGCGGGGTCGGCGTACAGCTCGATCGCCAGCTTGAGCTGCCGCTGCAGCGACTGCACGACACCGATGTCGGACTCCTTGCCGATGCCGGACAGCACCAGGGACAGGTAGTCGCGGGTGGCGAGCTCGCCGTCGCGGGTCATGTCCCAGGCGGAGGCCCAGCACAGCGCGCGCGGCAGCGAGGACTCGAAGTCGCCGAGGTGCTCCGTCACGAAGGCCAGCGAGTCCTCGTCGAGACGGACCTTGGCGTACGACAGGTCGTCGTCGTTGAGCAGGAAGACGGCCGGACGGCGCTTGCCGGTCAGCTGGGGCACGGCGGTCAGCTCGCCGTCGACGTCGAGCTCGATCCGCTCGTCGCGCACCAGCTTGCCGCTCGCGTCGTCGAGGTCGTAGAGGCCGATCGCGATGCGGTGCGGGCGGAGCGTCGGCTCGCCCTTGGCGCCCGCCGGGAGCGCCGGGGCCTCCTGGCGGATCGCGAAGGAGGTGATGACCCCGTTCGCGTCCGTCTCGACCTCCGGGCGCAGGACGTTGATGCCGGCGGTCCGCAGCCACTTCTCCGACCAGTTCTTCAGGTCGCGCCCGGAGGTCTCCTCCAGCGCGCCCAGCAGGTCGGACAGACGCGTGTTGCCGTACGCGTGCCGCTTGAAGTAGGCCTGCACGCCCCGGAAGAACTCGTCCATGCCGACGTACGCGACGAGCTGCTTCAGTACGCTCGCGCCCTTCGCGTACGTGATCCCGTCGAAGTTGACGAGCACGTCGTCCAGGTCACGGATCTCCGCCATGATCGGGTGGGTGGACGGCAGTTGGTCCTGCCGGTACGCCCACGTCTTCATGGAGTTGGCGAAGGTCGTCCAGGAGTGCGGCCAGCGGCTGCCCGCGGCGTAGGCCTGGCAGGCGATGGAGGTGTAGGTGGCGAACGACTCGTTCAGCCACAGGTCGTTCCACCACTCCATGGTCACGAGGTCGCCGAACCACATGTGGGCGAGCTCGTGCAGGATCGTCTCGGCGCGGACCTCGTACGCGGCGTCGGTGACCTTCGACCGGAACACGTACTGGTCCCGGATCGTCACCGCGCCCGCGTTCTCCATCGCGCCCGCGTTGAACTCGGGCACGAAGAGCTGGTCGTACTTCTCGAACGGGTACGCGTAGTCGAACTTCTCCTGGAACCACTCGAAGCCCTGCCGGGTGACCTCGAAGATCGCGTCCGAGTCGAGGAACTCGGCGAGCGAGGGACGACAGTAGATGCCGAGCGGCACGCTCTGTCCGTCCTTCTCGTACACGCTGTGCACGGAGTGGTACGGGCCGGCGATCAGCGCGGTGATGTACGTGGAGATCCGCGGCGTCGGCTCGAAGGCCCAGGTGTCGTCCTTGGGTTCGGGCGACGGCGAGTTGGAAATGACGGTCCAGCCGGGGGGCGCCTTCACGGTGAACCGGAAGGTGGCCTTCAGGTCGGGCTGCTCGAAGGACGCGAAGACGCGCCGGGCGTCCGGGACCTCGAACTGGGTGTACAGGTAGGCCTGCTGGTCGACGGGGTCGACGAACCGGTGCAGGCCCTCGCCGGTGTTGGTGTAGGCGCAGTCGGCGACGACCCGCAGGACGTTGCGTCCCTCCAGCAGGCCGGGCAGCGTGATCCGCGAGTCCTCGAAGACTTCGGCGGGCGTGAGGGCGTCCCCGTTCAGGACCACCTCGTGAACGGCCGGGGCCACCAGGTCGATGAAGGACTCCGCGCCCCCCTCCGCGACATCGAAGCGCACCGTGGTCACGGACCGGTAGGTGCCGCCCTCCTGCGCGCCCGAGAGGTCGAGATCGATCTCGTACGAGTCAACGGTGAGCAGCTTCGCGCGCTGCTGCGCCTCTTCGCGGGTCAGGTTTGTGCCAGGCACGCGGTCATCTCCTCGTTATGTGACGGTTGCGCCATCCTTCCACGGGACCAGCACGGAACGCGATGTCCGTATCCCGCCGGTGACCGGGGCTTTCGGGCGCGAGTCTGGAGCGCATGACGATCCATGCCGCACGCCCCATCGAAGCGGAGGTCCTGAAGGATCTCCGCACAGCTGACGACGCCGGGCGCCCGATGGTTCCCTTCACGGACGAGGAGGGCGGCGCTCCGCTCCGCTGCTGTCTGCGCCGAAGCGAGCCGGGGGAGCGGATCGCCCTCGTCTCGTACGCCCCGCTGCGCCGCTGGGCCGCCGCGGCCGGCGTCGATCCGGGCGCCTACGACGAGCAGGGTCCGGTCTTCGTCCACGCGCGGGAGTGCGGGGGTCCGGCCGCGGACGTCCGGCCGTTCGAGGGCGCCCACCGCACCGTGCGGCGCTACTCCGCCGAAGGGCGCATCCTCGGGGGCCGGCTGGTGGAGGTCCCGGAGTGGTCCGCGTTCCAGGCCGCCTTCGAGGCGGCGTTCGCCGACCCGGCGGTGGAGCTGGTCCATGTACGGGCCGTCGAGTACGGCTGTTTCCTCTACGAGGTGCGCCGGGCGTGACGGGCGCGTGCCGCGGGACGGACGGACGTACCGCGGGGAGGGGCGGACACGACGTGCGGAGGGGCGGTCACCGTGGGGTGACCGCCCCGGGGGCGTGCGCGGTGGGCGTCAGCCCTTGAGGTCGGCCGCCACCAGCTCCGCGATCTGGACCGCGTTCAGGGCGGCGCCCTTGCGGAGGTTGTCGTTCGAGATGAACAGGGCGAGACCGTGCTCGACCGTCTCGTCGGCGCGGATGCGGCCGACGTACGACGCGTCGTGGCCCGCGGCCTCGAGCGGGGTCGGGATGTCGGAGAGCGTGACGCCCGGGGCGCCGGCCAGCAGCTCGGTGGCGCGCTCCACCGTGATCGGGCGTGCGAAGCGGGCGTTCACCTGGAGCGAGTGGCCGGAGAAGACCGGGACCCGGACGCAGGTGCCGGAGACCCTGAGGTCCGCGATCTCCAGGATCTTGCGGGACTCGTGGCGGAGCTTCTGCTCCTCGTCCGTCTCGTGCAGACCGTCGTCGACGATCGAGCCGGCGAGCGGGAGCACGTTGAAGGCGATGGGCCGCTTGTAGACCTGCGGCTCGGGGAAGTCGACCGCGCCGCCGTCGTGGGTGAGCCGGTCGGCGTCCGCGACGACCTTCAGCGCCTGGCCGTGCAGCTCGGCCACGCCCGCCAGACCGGATCCGGACACGGCCTGGTAGGTGGCGACGACGAGGGCCTCGAGACCCGCCTCGTCGTGCAGCGGCCGCAGGACGGGCATCGCGGCCATCGTCGTGCAGTTCGGGTTCGCGATGATGCCCTTGGGGCGGTCGGCGATCGCGTGCGGATTCACCTCGGAGACCACCAGGGGTACGTCCGGGTCCTTGCGCCAGGCGGAGGAGTTGTCGATCACGACGGCGCCCTGCGCGGCGACCTTCTCGGCCAGTGCCCTGGAGGTCGAGCCGCCCGCCGAGAAGAGGACGATGTCCAGGCCGGAGTAGTCGGCCGTCGTCGCGTCCTCGACCGTCACGCCGTCCAGCACCGTGCCGGCCGAGCGGGCCGAGGCGAACAGGCGCAGCTCCGTCACCGGGAAGTCCCGCTCGACCAGGATCCTGCGCATGACCGTGCCGACCTGACCGGTGGCTCCGACGATTCCGACCCTCACGGCGACTCCCTTTGCGTGCGTTCTACGTGGTCCAGCGCTTCCATCATGCGTCTGACCCGTGCCGTTGTGTCCAATCCTTTGCCCACACCGTTCGCGGAGTGGGACGCGGCCGGCGCGCGGCGGCCGGAAGAAAACCGTCCCGCGGACCCCGGCGACCGCAAGCCGTACGGCGCTCGCGTCCCCCCGGTCGCGGCCCGGTGTGACGTACGACTCCGTACGACTCCGCGGCGCCGGCCGAACGTTTCGGCCCGCTCCGGCGTCGTAGGGGAAACGCGGGAGGGGAGGGCAGCTGTGCTGCGCAGAAGGACACGCAGTGCCCAGGGGGTGGACGACCCGCTGGACGCGGCGCAGGAACGCCGGGTGCGGGCGGTGCTCGCGCTCGGCGGGGTACCGCAGGCGGACCTGCCGGACGGGGTGCAGCAGGTCCGCCTGCGGTTGCTGGAGCGTGCGGCGAAGGGGGACGAGGCACCGCGTGACGTGTCCGCGTGGGTGGCGGTCGTCGCCTCGAACCTGGCGATGGACTGGCACCGGGCCAAGCACCGCCAGCAGCGGCTCGGCGAGCGGCTGGCCGGGCTACGGCAGCTGGAGCACCCCTCGGGCGAGGACTCCAGCGTGCTCTCGCTCGCCGTGGCGCAGGGGCTGGACGAGCTGCCCGACGCGCATCGGCAGGTCCTCGTCCTGCGTTTCTACGCCGATCTCCCCGTGCGCGGGATAGCCGAGGAGCTCGGCATCCCGGAGGGCACGGTCAAGAGCAGGCTGCACTCGGCGGTCCGTGCCCTGCGCGCCCGCCTGCACGAGGACGAGGTGGTGTGACGTGGCCGGGTACGCCGAGCACGAGGACAGTGCGGCAGCGGACGCGCTGTGGGCCGCGATCACCGGTGAACCGCTGCCCGAGGGGGCCCGCGACGACCCGGAGACCGTGGCGGAGCACCGGTCGGCGGTCGCGGACCTGGCGCTGCTTCGGGAGCAGCTGGCGGCCATCGGGGGCGCCCTGGCGGAACCGGGGGAGCAGGCGAGGCCCGTACGGGTCTCCGGGCGGCGTCCGCGCCGCCCGGCGGGGGCGCCGCCGCGGAACCGGGGCCGCCGTCCCCTGGCGGTGGCCCTGGGCACCCTCGCCGCGGCCGTGGTCGCCGCGATGGTCGTCGGCATGGGCTGGCTGATCGCGCAGGGCGGCGGGGGCGTGGATTCGAAGACGTCGTCGGACAGCGCGGCGAAGGCGGCGGACGGCGCGAGCGGCTCGGCCTCGCTCAGCGCCCCCGGCTACCTCGCCTGCTCCCGGCTGCTGGTCGAGGGCGAGATCACCGGGATCGAGCCGGTCCAGGGCACCGGGCGGGACCGGATCACCCTGGACGTGACGCGCTCCTACAAGCCGGCGAAGGCGCGGGCGCGGGTCACCTTCCTGGTGGACCGGGAGGAGGCCGGTGCGCGCCGGGGTGAGCACGTACTGGTCGGCATCCGGCGGGGCGCGGTGACCCCCGACCGGTGGACGACGGGGGAGAAGGACATCGCCCGCGACCGGGAGTGGATCCTCGGGGCGCTGCCCGCCTCCCGCGGCCTCGCCTGCGAATGAGAGGGCCGGCCCGGGCACGAGAAAGGGGGCGGGCGCCCGGAATTCCGGATGCCCGCCCCCCTCAGGGGCGCACGCGCTACGGCGTGACCTTCTCGATCTTCACGCTGCCGAGGCCCGCGGCGGTGCCACGGGCGTTCACCAGCTGCACCTGGCCGAAGAACTCGCGTCCCTCGGGTGCCGGGGCCAGGGCGGTGACCGTGCCGGACACCGTCGCCGTGCCGCCCGTGGAGAGCTTCACCGGCGTGGACGCGTCGACGCCGACCGTGCCGAGCGCGGACGAGAAGAAGACGTCACGGTAGTCGTACGCGGTCGAGCCCGACGGGACCGAGTAGCCCGCGACCTCGATGGTGTACGTGCCCGCGGCGGGGCTGGGGATGGAGACCGCCTCCTCCGAGTCGCCGTCCGCGGACTGGGCGACCTGCTTGCCGGTGGAGTCGTACACCGTCAGGTCGAGGTCGGCGGCGGTGTCGGAGACGTTGCCGATGGCGACGTCCAGCGAGGCGGCGCCCGCGGGCACGTCGACCGTGGTGGTCTGCGTGGCGTTCTGGGCGATGGTCGGCCGGTCCGTCTTCGAGGAGCCGAGCGGGCCGCCCTGCAGCTTGCCGTCGATCGCGGCGAACTGGTTCGTCACCTTCCAGGAGGCGGTGACGGGCGTGCCCACCTTGGCCTCGGGCACCGTCACGGTCTCCGGGTCGAAGGCCGCGCCGAGCACGGTGGCCTCCAGCTTGTACGGGTTGTCGAGCAGCGGCGACGTACGGCGCGCCTCGACCTCGACCTCCCAGACACCGGGCTGCGGGTCCGCGTACGAACGCACGTCGGGCTTGCAGCCGTTGGTGTTCGGGTAGTTGCTGTAGCAGTACGGGGTGCCGGTGTCCTCGACCGGGACACCGTACGGGTGGATGGAGATGAACCGGGTCTGGCTCAGGCCCTTCAGCCCGCCGATGGCGACCTCGAGGCTCCTGGCGCCCTCGGGCACGGTCAGGAAGTACGACCGCGTGCTGTCGCGCTGCACGGAACCCGAGTCGGAGAACGCGTACTTGAGCGGCGTCGAGACCACGACCGTGGTCAGGATCTGCCGGTCGACGCCCTCGGTCCGCGGGTCGTCGAGTTCGAGGATGGCGCTCTTGATGCCGGCCGAGGAGGCCTTCGCGGAGACCTTGACGGTGACCGGCTTGTTCAGTTCGAGCTTGACCTCGTCGGAGCCGACGATCCTGAAGGTGTCACCGGCGTTGTTCTCGAAGTGCAGCTCGTGGCGGATCGCCCGGTCCGGACCGGAGGTACGGGTGAGGGTGATCTCGTAGGTCTTCTTCACGCCGGCCTTGAGACCGCCCTCGCGGTCGTACAGCCCGGTGCCGAAGCCGGGGGTCTTCAGCGCGTAGTCGATCGCGGTGTCGACCGGCGCCTTCACGGTGTACTCGTGGGCGGTCGCGTCGTTCCTGATCGACTTCCACGCGTCCACGATGTTGATGAGGCCCGCGCCCTCCTCGTACGCCTGCACACCCTTGATGTGGTCGGCGGTCGAGGTGAGGGCGGTGCGGAGGTCGGCGGGCGTCAGGGCGATGCCCTTCTGCTTGGCGGCGCTCAGCAGGAGCGCGGACGCGCCCGCGGCCTGCGGGGACGCCATCGAGGTGCCCTGGAGCATCGAGTAGCCGGCCGGCAGGGTGTAGCCCGACTCGGCGACCGGGGAGCCCGGCAGCCAGGTCTGGGTGGTGTTGATCGCGGCGCCGGGCGCCGTCAGCGTCGGCGTGAAGCCGCCGTCCTCACGCGGACCGCGCGAGGAGAACGGCATCATCGCGTACTTCTTCTCCACGACCGAGCCGTAGTTGGCGGCCCAGGTCTCCTTGGAGATGGACGCGCCGACCGAGATGACCTTGTCGGCGAGGCCGGGGTCGCCGATGGTGTTGGCACCGGGGCCGGAGTTGCCCGCGGAGATCACCAGCTGGACGCCGTAGGTGTCGATGAGACGCGTGTAGAGCTCGGAGCGCGCGTTGTTGCCGTCGTTCAGCGCGGGCAGGCCGCCGATGGACATGTTGACGATGTCGACGCCGCGGTTGACGACGAGGTCGATCATGCCCTCGGTGAGCGCGATGTTGGTGCAGCCGGGGCCGAAGACGCAGGCGCGGGACGAGACGATCTTCGCGCCGGGCGCGGCACCGTTCATCCGGCCGCCGAACAGACCGTTCGCGGAGGTGATGCCCGCCACGTGCGTGCCGTGCTCGCTGGAGATGACGCCGATGTTGACGTAGTCGGCCTTGGAGCCGGCCGCGTCGTAGACGACGTCCTTGCGGATCTCGACGACGAACGGGATGCGCTCGACGACGTCGGTCGCCGGGTTGTCCTTGCCGAAGTAGCCGACCTGGAAGCCGTCCTTGTACGGCTTCATCGGCGCGTCGTCGGTGAAGTCGAGGTTGTCGTTCGCGTCGACCCGCACGGTCCCGGAGGCCGGGTCGTACAGCACGCCCCAGGCGTCGGTGGTGTCGCCGTCGCGGTTCAGGTCGCCCGCTTCGTCGCCGCCCGCGGTGGCCGACTCGTACATGTAGTTGAACTTGTAGGCGCCGGCCGGGGCCTTGAAGGTCTCGGTGCCCTGGCTGGCCGTCGTGATGGGGAAGGACGGGCCGGCGACCGCGCTGGTCATCCGCCGCCAGCTGCCGTCGCCGTCGTTGACCGGGTCGGTGGACGTGACCCAGTCGACGACCTTGCGCTCGCCGGTGGTGGTCTTCTGCAGCGCGGGGTGGCCCAGGTCCACGCCCGAGTCGAGGATGCCGATGGTGACGCCGCGGCCGTCCGCCTTCGGGTTCTTCTTCACGAAGTCGACGGCGCCCGTCTCGAAGGACGGGTTGTAGGGGTTCTCGGCGGGGGTGTTCTTGTTCGGCGCGGAGCGGGTGACCGTGCCGTGGGCCCTGTCGGCGCCCTTGGCGGTGTCCGCGCTCGGTGTCGGGTCGTCGAGGGCGATGTCCTGGCGCAGGTCGATGCCGTGCACGGACGCGAGCTTGGTGGCGGCGGAGATGGCCGCGTCCGCCTTCGCGGTCGGGACGGTGGCCCGGACGTAGCCGACCTTGTCGAAGGTCCGGCCGACGAGACCGCCCTGGACCGCGTCCAGTTGCCGGGCGACCTGCTCGGTCTGGCCGGGCGCGGTGGCGACCATCATCGTGACGTTCTTGGTGCCGTCGGCCTTGGCCTCGGCGAGGAGGGCCGCGTCGTCCGAACCGAGCTTGGCGCTCGCGGACTTGGTGCCCGGGTCGGGCGTCGCGGCGGGTGCGTGGTCCGCGGCGAGGGCCATGGGTATCGGTCCGGCCGCGGAGAGTGCGGCCACCAGGCCGGCGGCCACGGCTATGCGGGCCACGCGTCTCGCGCCCGACAGTGGAGCGCGCTGGGGGTCGTGGGTCATCGGCATCCCTTGTAGGTAAAGGAACGAGCGTGGGGTGACCGGTCCCGACGTTCCTGCGGGACGCGATCACATCAGTCCGGTATGTGAACCCGGATGACCGCTCAGCTTTACCCAAGGGACAGTTATTTGGGGAGAGTTGACCGTGACGGGATGGAACCATGGCGTACTTCCGCCATACGTCACGCCGGTGATAGCGCGGTATGGGAGGACATGCCGGACGCCTCTGACCGTCCGGGCGCCGGCTCAGCTCTCTTTCGTGCGCGCGTAGTGGCGGGACGCCTTCGCCCGGTTACCGCAGCCCGCCATCGAGCACCAGCGGCGGGTGCCGTTGCGTGAGGTGTCGAGGAAGTGCAGGACACAGGTCTCGTGGGCGCAGTGGCGGATGCGGTCGGGGGAACTGCCCAGCAGCTCCACGTAGTTGCGCGCGGCGAGCCAGCCGGGCCCCCATGCCGGGTCCTCGAACTCGGCACGCTCTCCCGGCCCCTCGGGCGTCAGGGTGACCCTGATCCGCCCGTGCGCGAGGACGGCGTCGACCCGGTCCGCCCCTGTCAGGGGTGTTCCGGCCGCCTCGCGCTTCTCCCGCAGAAGCCCGTCCACCGTCGCGCGCAGGGCGTCGCGCGCCTGGAGGGTGTGGCGCAGCACGGTGTCGTCGGCCGGGAGGTCGAATCCGTTCGCGGTCAGCCACACCGCCAGACCCTCGGTGTCGGCGAGCAGGTCCTGGGGCACCCCCTCGCGGTTCCAGCGGGTGTTGAGCAGGTCGAGCGCGAGCGGTTCCCCGGTGAGGGGGCGGGGGTCGGTGGCGGCGGACACGGTGGGGCTCCCTTCGGCGGCTAACCGTTCAAGAGTAGATGACTGGTTGACGTTACCCACTCTAACCCTTAACCTCGCATACAAAGGTTAGCTCTCGCTGTGGGGGCCACCGCCGTCCCGGAGGACAGTCATGACACCGCGCACCGGCCATGTCGGCCTGAACGTCACGGACCTCGACCGCTCGCTCGCCTTCTACCGGGACGTGCTCGGCTTCACCCTTCTCGCCGAGGGCAAGGAGGACGAGCGCAGGTACGCGTTCCTGGGCTCCTCGGACGGGGACGCCCGTCCCGTGCTCACGCTCTGGCAGCAGGCGCGGGGGCCGTACGGCGAGGACCGCGCCGGCCTCCACCACCTCGCCCTCGAAGTGGACTCGATCGACCAGGTCAGGACGTACGAGGCGGCGCTGCGCGGCCAGGGCGTCGCGTTCGCCCACGAGGGCGTGGTCGCCCACCGCGAGGGCTCGGCGTCCGGCGGCATCTTCTTCCACGACCCGGACGGCACCCGGCTGGAGATCTACGCCCCGACCGGCGCCGAAGGCGCACCGGCGCCCTCCGAGTCCGCTCCGACCTGCGGCTTCTTCTAGACGGAGGGTGAGATGACCTATCACTCCGGCTCGCGCGCCGTACAGGACCGGGTCGGCGTCCGGGATCTCGCCGACCACGTGGGGCAGGCGGTCGGGCAGGGCATCCGCCCGGTGGCCGCCGCCTTCCTCGAACAGCAGCCGATGCTGGTGGCCGGGGCGGCCGACCCGGCCACCGGCGAGGTGTGGGCCTCACTGCTCACGGGCCCGCCCGGCTTCGTACGGGCCACCGGCGTCCGGCAGATCTCGGTCACCGGCGTCCCGGCCGAGGGCGACCCCCTCGCCGCCGCGCTCGCCACCGAGGGCACCCTCGTCGGCACGATCGCGCTCGACCCGCGCACCCGCCGCCGGATGCGCCTGAACGGCCGTTCCCGGCCCACCGCCCGGGGATTCGCCGTGGAGGCCGACCGGGTCTTCGCCAACTGCCCGAAGTACCTGCAGCGCAGGGAGTCCTACGAGGCGGTCGAACGCCGGCCGGGCGACGCCCGCCGCTCCGGCCGGCTCTCCCCCCGGCAGCGCGCCCTCGTCGAGGCGGCCGACACCTTCTTCCTGGCCACCGTCCACGCGCACGGCGCCGACGCCAGCCACCGGGGCGGCAACCCCGGCTTCGTCCACGCGGACGACCCGTCCGAACTGCACTGGCGCGACTACCCCGGCAACTCCATGTTCCTGACCCTCGGCAATCTGGAGACGGACCCGCGCGCCGGACTGCTCTTCCTGGACTGGACGTCGGGGACGGTGCTGCGGCTCACCGGCACGGCCCGCGCCGAGTACGCCCCGGACGGGGAGCGCACGGTCCGTTTCACCGTCACCGGGGTCGTCGAGACCCCCGCGGGCAGCCCCCTGCGCTGGTCGGCGCCCGAATACTCTCCCGCCAACCCCTCGCTGCCGTAACGTCTGGGCATGCCTAAGCAGTTGAGGGTGGCGGCCTACGCCGTATGCGTGCGGGACGGGCAGATGCTGTTGGCCCGGTGGGTGGCGGGCGACGGGACCAGACGGTGGACCCTGCCGGGCGGTGGCATGGACCACGGCGAGGATCCGTACGACACCGTGGTCCGCGAGGTCGACGAGGAGACGGGGTACGCCGTCGAACCGGTCGCGCTGCTCGGCATCGACTCCCAGCTGCGCACCCACCCGCGCCGGATGGGCGGCGCCACCGACTTCCACGGCCTCCGGATCGTCTACGAGGCCCGGATCACCGGCGGTGAACTCCGCCACGAGACGGACGGCTCCACCGACATGGCGGCCTGGTACCCCCTCGACGAGGTGCCGTCGCTCGAACGGGTCGGACTGGTCGACATAGGCCTGGGGCTCTGGCGCGAACGACCGGCGCTCGGGCGTGCGACCCGGCCCGCGGGCCGGGCCGCGGCCGACCACGGCCACCGTTCCCTACCCCGGAAAATGAACACGGAGTGACCGCCTCCCGGCCGTCCGGGGAGGGCTCCATGGACGCGCAGGGTAGTCCAAGATCCACGTACGGTGATCGGCGTCGGGCGTTGCCGTCGAGTTAACGTCCAGGTCACCCCAGGTGCCAACGATCCAGAGTGAGCGGGGAGTTACCGCAACGAGCCCCCCGCGACCACTGCCGACGCGTTCGCACTCGGGGAGATCGCGCCATGTCGCGCATACGCTCTGTCGCCACCGCCGCTGCCATGAATCGCCGTACCCTCCTCGCCGCCACCGGGGCGGTGACCCTGTCCGCGGGCATCGGCTACGCCCTGCGGCCCGACTCCGAGGCGCACGCCGCCGACGCGGGCGGGGCGCATGCCGCCGACGCCGGCGAGGCCCCCGTCGCCGTCTCCCGCAAGGCGCCCCCCGCCCCGCTCGCGCCGTACGAGCGCGGCACCACCCTGCAGAGCGTCGCCGCTCCGCGCTCCGGCACCGGTGGTTACCAGCGGCTCGGCGACGGCCCCGCCTGGAAGCGGGTGGTGCGCAGCGAGCTGGCGTCGGCCAAGGCCGGCCGGGCCGAGCGGCGCACCGCGCTCGCCTCCTTCGTGCAGTTCACCGACCTCCACCTGATCGACGTCCAGCACCCGCTGCGGCTGGAGTTCCTGCGCTCGGGCGCCGCGAACGCCTGGCGTCCGCAGGAGGCGCTGACCGTCGCGGGCGCCGTCTCGCTCGTCGAGCGGGTCAACTCGCTGCGGGGAGCCCCCGTCACCGGCTCCCCGCTGCACTTCGTGATGACCACCGGGGACAACACGGACAACAACTCCAAGACGGAGCTGGACTGGTTCCTGAAGGTCATGAGCGGCGGCCGCATCCGCCCCAACAGCGGTGACCCGCGCCACTACGAGGGTGTCCAGAACAGCGGCATCACGACGTACTGGCAGCCCGACGGGGCCGTGCGCGACGCCGACAAGCAGCGCGGCTTCCCGCACCTCCACGGCTTCCTGGCCGCCGCCATCCGCGAACTGCGCAGCCCGGGCCTCGGCCTGCCCTGGTACTCCACCGTCGGCAACCACGACGCGCTGCCGCTGGGCTGCTACCGGCACGGCGACTCCTTCCTCGCCGAGTTCGCGGTCGGCGGCAAGAAGCTGATGAGCCTGCCGGCCTCGCAGAGCGTCGACCTGCGTGCCGCGATCAAGAACGACAAGGACCCCAAGGGCACCCAGCTCCGGGACCTGCTCAAGGCGCACGCGCGGCAGCTCAGGTCGGTCACCCCCGACGAGTCGCGCGCTCCCTTCACCCCCGCCGAGTACCTCAAGGCGCACCTCGACCCGGCGCACACCGGACCGGGCCCGGTCGGCCACGGCTACTCGGAGGCGAACCTCACCGCGGGCACCCAGTACTACGCCTTCCGGATCGCCGACGACGTCATCGGCGTCAGCCTCGACACCACCGACCCGGGCGGCCACTACGAGGGCTCGGTCGGCACGGCCCAGCTGAAGTGGCTGGAGCGGACGCTGACCGAGAACAAGGACTCGTACGCGATCGTCTTCAGCCACCACACCAGCAAGTCCATGCGCAACCGCCGCAAGGACCCCGCGCACCCCGGTGAGCAGCGCCACGGCGGCGAGGAGGTCGTCGCCGCGCTCTCCAAGCACCGCAACGTCCTGGCCTGGGTGAACGGCCACACCCACAAGAACGAGATCATCCCGCACTCCGCGCCGGGCAACGGGTCGTTCTGGGAGATCAACACCGCCTCCCACGTCGACTTCCCGCACCTCGCCCGCATCGTCGAGCTGGTCGACAACAAGGACGGCACGCTCTCCCTCTTCACCACCCTCATCGAGTCCGCCGCCCCGCACCGCACGGACTTCTCCGACCTGAGCCAGACGGGCCTGGCGGCGCTCTACCGCGAGCTCTCCTTCAACGCGCCCGGCCGGAGCACCGTGCTGAGCGGCACCTCGGGCGACCGCAACACGGAGCTCGTCCTGAAGAAGGGCTGAATCCCACCCAACCGGCCCAGGCCGCTCAACCCTCACCCCCGCGCCGCGGGTCCCTCCCGCCGACATGCTCGTCGGCAAAGCGGCGGAAACGGGGAAGACATGAAGCGGATGCCCGTACGTACGGGAGTGGTGGGGCTCACCGCACTGGCGTTGGCGGCGGCCCTGGCGGGGCCCGCGTCGGCGGCTCACGCATCGGCGGGAGCGGGGTCGGCGGCTCACGTCGCGGCGGGCCACGCCGCGACGGAGCGGGCCATGGAGGCCGTCGTGCGGTCGGGCGTCCCCGGTGTCACGGCGACGGCCGGGGACCGTCGCGGCACCTGGTCCGCCACGACGGGTGTGGGCGACCTGAGGACCGGCGAGCCCCGCGGCGGGAGCGACCGCTACCGCGTCGGCAGCATCACCAAGACCTTCGTGTCGACCGTGCTGCTGCAACTGGAGGCGGAGGGGCGGCTGTCGCTGGACGACACGGTGGACCGATGGCTCCCGGGCCTGGTCCGCGGCCACGGCAACGACGGCCGCAAGGTGACGGTCCGCCGGCTCCTCAACCACACCAGCGGCATCTTCGACTACACCGAGGACGAGGACTTCGTACGGACCTACTTCCTCAAGGACGGCTTCCTCCGGCACCGCTACGACACCAAGTCGCCCGCCGAGCTCGTGGCGATCGCGACGGCCCACCGGCCGCTGTTCGCGCCGGGCGCGTCCTGGAGCTACTCCAACACCAACTACATCCTCGCGGGCATGGTCATCGAGAAGGTCACCGGCCACTCGTACGCGACGGAGATCGACCGGCGCATCATCGCCCCGCTGGGCCTGCGCGCGACCTCCGTCCCCGGCACCCGGACGACGCTCCCGCGCTCCAGCAGCCGCGCGTACTCGAAACTGGCCGCGACGACGACCGGCCCGACCTACGACGTGACGACCCTGAACCCCTCCCTCGCCTCCTCCGCGGGCGGGATGATCTCCGACTCCTCCGACCTGAACCGCTTCTACACCGCGCTGCTGCGCGGCAGGCTCCTCCCGCCCGAGCAGCTCAAGGAGATGAAGACCACGGTTACGGCCGAGGGGATCCCGAACGCCCGCTACGGTCTCGGCCTGATCGACCGCACCCTCGGCTGCGGTGTCCACGTCTGGGGCCACGACGGCGGCATCCACGGCTCGACGTCCTCGGCCACCACGACGGCGGACGGCCGCCACTTCCTCGCCTTCAACTTCAACGGCGACTGGTCGGGGGACAGTGACGCGGTGATCGACGCGGAGTTCTGCTCCCCGTAGCCGCCGCCCGGACCCCGGGTCCGTGCCCGCACGAACGCGGAGGGGCCACCGGCACCCCGGTGGCCCCTCCGCTCCCCTCCTGCCGCCCGTCCGGTCCCATCTACCGGGGCAGCACCACGACATACGCCGCCGGTTCACGGTCGTTCGCCGCCATCAGGGCGGTCCGGACGACCGTCGCCTGCTGCTGGATCGCGTCACGGAGCTTCCTCGGCGTGACGTGGACGACCGTGATGCCCAGCCGCTCCAGGTGTTCGCGCTTGCGGGCGTACTCCGACCAGAGGGAGTCCTCGTCCTGGCGGGGAGCCCGGGTGTCCAGCTCCAGGGCCACCGCCTGCTCCGGCCAGTAGGCGTCCAGACCGCCCAGGTGAGGGCCGCCCGGCAGACGGAGGTCCACGTTCCAGACCGGTTCGGGCAGACCGTGCTCACGGACCATGCGGTAGAGCCGGTCCTCCGCGACGGAGCGTCCCTCGGCCAGCAGGGAGTCGACGGCGTCCATCACGTGCGGCCGGCTCAGCAGCCGGGCCTGCGTCAACTCCCGCACCACCGCCGCCGGATCGCAATGGCCGACGCGTACCGCCTCGGTCAGCAGACGGCGCACCGCGTCCGCGTCCGTCAGCTCCGCCACCGCGTCGGCGAGGGCGCGCGGGACCGGGGCGACCGGGACACCGGTGACGTAGGAGGGCGCGGGAAGGGAGGCGGTGCGGACGACGCGGGCGCAGCCCTGCGAGCGCAGCCTGCGCAGGCGGGGGACCAGGACGTCGATCCTGTCGAGGGAGAGCAGGGACGGGGCCGACGTGAAGCCGTACAGGGTGAGGGCGGCCAGACCGGTGATCAGCGCGTCCGAGTAGGGCTGGGGGGCGTGCGGCTCCTCGGCGCCCGGCTGGACGGGGATCGCGGTCGCGGGCGCCGTCGCGGGGGTGCGGGCCGCGAACAGCAGGACCGCGTGCAGGCGTTCCTCGGAGGTGGGTGGCCCGGCGTGGAGGAGGAAGACACCGGGAAGGAACTGCTGCCAGGGTCCGCCCGGCCGGCACTGCTCGCTCGCCCCGGCGGCGGTGACGCCGCGGGCGCGCAGCTGGGCGGTGGTCAGCACCCGGCGCCGGACGTCGGAGAGGTGACGCAGGGGGCGGGGGGAGAGCGGGGTGTCGTGGTTCATGCACAGGGGCTTTCCGCGCCCGATCCGTCCCCTAACCGCTGTTACACGCTCGTCGACAAATGCGGACAAGCTCGTCCTAAAGTACGGGCGTTCGAGTGCCGAAAGGCGCTGGTCCTGATGGGGACTAGTAGGGGTTACGGCTCTGCATACCTGAATTTCGTAACCACTCGTACCGGTGATGTCCACGACAGAGGGGCACCGGTCGGAACCGGTGCCCCTCCGGTGCCGCGGGTCGGACCGCTCGTTTCCGCTCGGGTCCGCCCGCCTCCGCGCGTCGCTGCTCGTTTCCGCCCGGCTCAGCCGGCGGTCGCCGCGTCGTACCGCTGTCCGCGCAGCGCCCGTGCCAGATCGTCGCGGGCCTCCAGCACCAGGCGGCGCAGGGCCGGCGCCGCGCCCTCGTGCGCTGTCAGCCACGCGTCCGTAGCGTCCAGGGTCTCCTGGGAGCCCTGGAGGGAGGGGAACAGGCCCTTCACCACGTCCATGCCGATCTGGATGGAGCGCTCGGCCCAGATCCGCTCGATGGCGGCGAAGTACTTCCCGGCGTACGGCGCGATCAGCTCCCGCTGCGACGGCTGGGTGAACCCCGCGATGGTCGCCTCCACCAGCGCGTTCGACAGCGCGTCCGACTCGACGACCTGGGCCCAGGCCTGGGCCTTGACCGCCGCCGACGGACGGGCGGCGAGGCAGCGGACCTGGTGGCGCTTGCCGGAGGCCGTGTCGTCGCGGGCCAGTTCGGCGGCCAGCGCGGACTCGTCGGCGATCCCGTGGGCGGCCAGCGGTTCCAGCAACGCCCAGCGCAGCTCCTGGTCGACGTCCAGGCCGTCGATCTTCGCCGTGCCGTCCAGCAGGTCCTGGAGCAGCCGCAGGTCGGCCCGTTCGGAGGCGACCGCCGCGAAGAAACGGGCCCAGGTGAGCTGGTGCTGGCTGCCGGGCTCGGAGAGCCGGAGCTCCTTCAGGGCGCCCTGGGCGAGGAGCCGGCCGCCGGTCGCCCGCCAGTCCGGCGCCGCGTAGTGGGTGAGCGCGGAGTCCGCCCACGCGTGCAGCATCTGGAGCACGCCGATGTCCGACTCGCGGCCCGCGAAGCGCAGCACCAGGCCGACGAAGTCACGGGCGGGCATCAGCCCGTCCCGGGTCAGGTTCCACAGCGCCGACCAGCACAGCGCGCGGGCGAGCGGGTCGGTGATGTCGCCGAGCAGCTCCCGCAGCGTGGCCAGCGAGTTCTCGTCGAAGCGGATCTTGCAGTAGGTCAGGTCGTCGTCGTTGACGAGGACCAGCTCCGGGGCGTCGGCGCCGACGAGTTCCCCGACCACCGTGCGCGGGCCGTCGACGTCCGTCTCGGCGCGTGCGTAGCGCACCAGGGAACCGGTCTCCCCGTCCGGCCGGGTCTCGCGCCGGTAGAGGCCCACCGCGACCCGGTGCGGGCGCAGTTCGGGATGCGACTCGGCCGCTTCCTGGAGCACGGACAGCTCGGCGACCCGTCCGTCCGCGCCCAGGATCACCTGCGGGGTCAGCGAGTTGACCCCGGCCGTCTGCAGCCACGCCCGCGACCAGGTGGCCAGATCACGCCCGCTGGTCTCCTCCAGCGCCGACAGCAGGTCGCCCAGGCGCGTGTTGCCGTACGCGTTCCGCTTGAAGTAGCGGCGCGCGCCCTCCAGGAAGGCGTCCTGGCCGACGTACGCGACGAGCTGCTTGAGCACCGAGGCGCCCTTGGCGTACGTGATGCCGTCGAAGTTGAGCTTGGCGTCCTGGAGGTCGCGGATGTCGGCCGTGATCGGGTGGGTGGACGGCAGCTGGTCGGCGCGGTAGGCCCACGCCTTGCGGCGGTTGGCGAAGGTGATCCAGCCGTCCTCGAAGCGGGTCGCCCCGACCAGCGCGAACGCGCCCATGAAGTCGGCGAAGGACTCCTTGAGCCACAGGTCGTCCCACCACTCCATGGTGACGAGGTCGCCGAACCACATGTGCGCCATCTCGTGCAGGATGACGTTCGCCCGGCCCTCGTACGACGCCCGCGTGACCTTGCCGCGGAAGATGTACTCCTCCCGGAAGGTGACGAGTCCCGGGTTCTCCATCGCGCCGAGGTTGTACTCGGGCACGAACGCCTGGTCGTACTTGCCGAAGGGGTACGGATAGTCGAAGTGGTCGTGGAAGAAGTCCAGCCCCTGCTTGGTGACGAGGAAGACGTCGTCCGCGTCGAAGTGGGGGGCCAGGCCCTTGCGGCACATCGCGCCGAGCGGGATCTCCAGCGTCGTACCGTCGTCGAAGGTGCGGGAGTAGCTGTCCGTCACATAGTGGTACGGGCCCGCCACGACCGCCGTGATGTACGTCGAGATCGGCTTCGTCTCGGCGAACTTCCACACCCCGTCCGTGAGTTCACCGACGCCGTTGCTCCACACGACCCAGCCCTCGGGGGCCCGCACCTCGAAGCGGAAGGGCGCCTTGAGGTCCGGCTGCTCGAAGTTGGCGAAGACGCGCCGGGAGTCCGCGGGCTCGTACTGGGTGTAGAGGTAGGTCTCGCCGTCCTCGGGGTCGACGAAGCGGTGCATGCCCTCGCCGGTGCGGGAGTAGGCGCACTGGGCGTCGACCACCAGCTCGTTCTCCGCGGCGAGGTTCTCCAGCCGGATACGGGTGCCGTCGAACACCTCGCCGGGGTCGAGGTCCCTGCCGTTGAGCGAGACGGCCGTGACGCTCGGTGCGATCAGGTCGGCGAAGCTCGCGGCGCCGGGTTCGGCGCAGCGGAAGCGGATCGTGGTGACCGAGCGGAACGTACGCGCTCCGGCCTCGGTGTCGCCCACGGCGGATCGCAGGTCGAGGGAGACCTCGTACCCGTCCACGGACAGCAGGGCTGCCCGCTCCTGGGCCTCGTCGCGGGACAGATTCTCACCGGGCACGGCGGCACTCCCTCATGGCGTCATGGACATGTGTGAACAGGAGCGATCCTCCCATGTGCCCCTGACGGCGGGCACCCGGGAATGACCCGGGGCACTCGTGGTGTTGCCCCCGAAAAGAGGACCCTTTGAGGAGAACCATGTCCGAGACCATCTCCGGCAAGACCCCCGTCGACTTCTGGTTCGACCCGCTGTGCCCCTGGGCCTGGATGACCTCGCGCTGGGTCCTGGAAGTGGAGAAGGTCCGGGACATCGAGGTCCGCTGGCACATCATGAGCCTCGCGGTGCTGAACGAGGACAAGCTGGACACGCTCCCCGAGGAGTACCGGGAGATGCTCGCCACGAAGGCCTGGAAGCCGATCCGGGTGGTCACCGCCGCGTGGCAGAAGCACGGCGAGGACGTCCTCGGCCCGCTGTACACCGCGCTCGGCACCCGCATCCACAACCAGGGCGAGGGCCCGACCATCGAGGCGGTCGCGGGCGCGCTCGCCGACGTCGGCCTGCCGGCCTCCCTGATCGACTACGCCGACCAGGAGGACTTCGAGTTCGACGCCGAGCTGCGCGCCTCCCACAAGGAGGGCATCGACAAGGTCGGCCAGGAGGTCGGCACCCCGGTGATCGCGCTCCCCGGCGACGACGGCGAGCAGATCGCCTTCTTCGGCCCGGTCGTCACCCCGACCCCGAAGGGCGAGGCCGCGGCCAGGCTGTGGGACGGCGCGCTGCTCGTCGCCTCCACGCCCGGCTTCTACGAGATCAAGCGGACGCGGACGGCCGGTCCGGACTTCAGCAACCTCTGAGTCGGTCGGCCCGGACGTCTTCCTCAGTCCGGCTCGGGCATCTTCTGTGGCGGGTCGAACGGCTTGACCCGCCACGCGTGCCGGATGTTGCGGCAGTCGTAGTCGGTGCGGCCGCAGATCCAGTAGTCGTCGACGTACGCGTGGGGCGTCCGGGCGTGCGCCAGCTCGCGGATGATGTCCCGTTCCCGGTCGTCCCGGGGCTGTCGGTGCGGCTGGTCCGATCCGCACGTGTAGCAGGGATACGTCATTTCCCTAGGCATCCCGCCACAATGCACCGGAAGCACCCATACCGTAAGACGGCGCACGCCGCCGCGCCGGTCGCGTCGCACCGCCCGGGTGTTCAGCGGCGGGCGTGTTCGCGGGCCCGCGCCAGCCTGGACAGGTGGTCCTCGTACCCCTCGGCGTAGTACGCCGCACGCCCCGGGTCCGGCCGTACCACCGCCGTCGGCTCCGTCCACGCCGCCGTGTCGAGGGCGATCCCGTACCGCTCGGCGGCGGCGAGCACCGCGCCGCGCGCGCCCACCTCGCCCTCGGCCACCCGCAGCGGCCGGCCCAGGACGTCCGCGAGCAGCCGCATCCAGGCGGGGCTTCGGGTGCCGCCGCCGCAGACCGCCAGGGAACCCTTCAGACCCGCGGCCTCCAGACAGTGCCGGGCCGCGTAGCCGATGCCCTCGCAGACCGCGCGGACGAGGTCGCCGCGGCTGGACTCCAGCGAGACACCGGTCAGCTCGGCACGCAGCCGCGGCTCCACGAACGGCGCCCGCTCACCGGACGGGGCGAAGTACGGCAGCACGCGCACCCCGTTCGCACCGGGCGGGGTGGTGTCCAGCAGCGCGTCCACCTCGTCGTGGTGGACCCCCGTCGTCGACAGCACCCAGTCCAGCGCGGCCGTGCCGACCATCGCGGGCATGGCGCGCAGCCAGAAGCCCGGCCGGTCGGTGGAGATGTACAGGCCGGCCGGTTCGCCGGTCAGGTCGAGGTCGGCCGTCGCCACCAGAGCGGCCAGACAGGTGCCGACGATCAGCAGGCCGTCGCCGGGCTCGGTCAGGCCCGCGCCGAGCGCGCAGGCGGCCAGGTCGTAGGGCCCGTTGGCGATCGGGGTGTGCGGGGGCAGACCGCCGCCGAGCGTGCGTCCGACGGGCAGCGGGTCGCCGATCGGCGGGAGCAGCCGGCGCCGGTGGGCCAGGCCGAGCAGGTCGACGACGCGGTCGTCGTACGTCCGGGTGCGCGGGTCGAGGAACGGCATCGACGCGTCCGAGACATCGGTCGCCCGCACCCCGGTCAGCCGTTCGAAGACCATGTCCTTGCAGTACAGGGCGGTGGCCGCGGCGTCGAGGGACGCGGGCTCGTGACGGTCGAGCCAGGCCAGCAGCGGGCCGGGGGAGCCCGGGAACATCGCGCCGCCGGTGCGCCGGAAGACCTCCTCGAACGTGCCGTCCGCCTGCCACCGGTCGAGCTGCTCGTGGGCCCGGCCGTCCATCCAGGAGGCCGCCGCGCGCACCGGCCCGCCCTCGGTATCGACCAGCCACACCCCGTCGCCCTGCCCGGTCAGCCCCGCCAGCTCCACGGGACCGGGCACGGCGGCGGTCAGCGCGGTGAGCACGGCGACGACCGCCGCGTACACCTCCTCCATGTCCTGCTCGACGAGACCGCCGCGCAGGACGAGCTCGACCGGCCGGGCCTCGACGGCCAGTTGGCGGCCCCCGGAGTCGAAGGCCGCGGCCTTCACCAGGGACGTGCCCACATCGACACCGATGTACATGCCGCCTCCTCAGGTCAACGCGTCGCTCGGTACGGGCTTCAGTCGAGGCAGTGCGCCAGTGGCTCCCCGCGGGTCCAGCGGCCCACCTCGGCCGCCGCGATGCGCGCCGCCTTCTCGGCCACCGCGCGGCTCGCCCCGCCCAGATGCGGGGTCATGACCAGCCGTCCGGAGGCGGCCAGGCCGAAGAGCGGGGAACCGGGCGGGACCGGCTCCCGCACGTAGGTGTCCAGCGCCGCCGCCGACAGCCGCCCGCTCCGCAGCGCCTCGCACAACGCGCCCTCGTCGACCAGCGGACCGCGCGCCACGTTCACCAGGACGGCGCCGGGCGGCAGCAGCGCCAGCTCGCGGGCGCCGAGCAGTCCACGGGTCTCGGGGGTGAGGCGCGCGTGCAGACTGACCACCCGGGACCGGCGCAGCAGCTCGTCCAGCGAGCCCATCCGCAGCCCGTGCACCTCGCCGCGCACGTACGGGTCGTGCACCAGGACCCGCGCGCCGAACGCGCCGAGCACCCGGGCGACCCGGCTGCCGACCGCCCCGTACCCGACGAGTCCGACCGGCAGGTCCTCCAGCTCGAGACCCGCCCGCTCGTACGTGTAGTAGGCCGCCCCCTCCCAGCTCTCCTGCCGGGCCAGGAGATCGTGCGCCCGCGGGATGCGCCGCAGGACGGCGAGGAGCAGCCCGATGGTGAACTCGGCGGTGGCCGCCGCGTTCCGGCCGGGCGCGAAGCACACCCGTACGCCGTGCGCGCGGGCCGCGTCCCGGTTCACGTTCACCGGGCCGCCCCGGCACACGACCACCAGCCGCAGCCGGGGCGATGCGGCGAGCACCCGCTCCGTCACCGGCCCCATCTGGGTGACCAGGACGTCCGCGTCGGCGAGCGCGTCGATCAGCTCCTCCTCGGCGTCGCTCGCCTCCTCCACCTCGGCCACCGGGCCGAACGGCTCCAGCGGCCAGCCGAGCTTCAACTCCTGCACCGAGCAGGGATGTTCACCGAGCGAGGCGCGTACCGCTTCGGCGATCAGGGACGGCAGGACGAAGTGGTCACCGGCGGCCAGCACATGGACAGGTGTGGTCCTCACCGCAGCAGGTTCCCAGCCCGCGTGGCGGCCGTACAGGAGGAGGAGTGGGTACGTTCGGGTGACGGTCCGATGGGGTGCGACGGCGCGGGAGGTACCGGTGGAGGGTGACGGCACGGCCTGGCTGGGCATCGACCTGGGCACACAGGGGGTGCGCGCCCTGCTCGTCACGGGCGACGGCACGGTCCTCGGCGGCGGCGCGTCCCCGCTGGCCGGACGGCGCGCCGGAGTGCGGCACGAACAGGACCCGGCGCAGTGGTGGGACGCCGTGTGCGCCGCGTCCCGGGCCGCGCTCGCCGGCCGCCCGGCGGCGCGGATCGGCGGCCTCGCGGTGTGCGCCACCTCCGGCACGGTGCTGCTCACCGACGGTTCGGGCCGCCCGCTGACACCCGGCCTGATGTACGACGACGGTCGCGCGGCGGCGCAGGCCGGGCGGGCCAGGCGGGCGGGCCTGCGGGTGCAGAACGGCTGGGGGCTGCCGAAGGCGATGTGGCTGGTGGAGGAGTACGGGCCGGCCCGCATCGCCCACCAGGCCGACGTGATCGTCACCCGCCTCCTGGGCCGTCCGGCCCCCACCGACTCCGGTCACGCGCTGAAGACGGCCTACGACCTGGAGCACGACACCTGGCCGTACACCGCCCTCGCCGGACTCGGCCTGACGGGCGACCTGCTGCCCGAGGTCGTCCGCCCCGGCAGCGCCCTCGGGACGGTCCACCCCGAGGCCGCCGAGCGGACCGGCATCCCCGCCGGCACACCGGTGATCGCCGGGACCACCGACGGCTGCGCGGCCCAGATCGCCTCCGGCGCCCTGAGCGAGGGCTCCTGGAACGCGGTGCTCGGAACGACGCTCGTGCTCAAGGGCGTTGCCCGGCACCCGGTACGGGACGACACCGGAGTGGTCTACAACCACCGCGCTCCAGACGGAAGCTGGCTGCCGGGCGGGGCCTCGGGTGTCGGCGCAGGCGCGTTGCGGGCGGCCTTCCCGGGAGCCGACCCGGCCGCCCTGGACCGGGTCGCCGCCGCCCACGAACCCGCGTCCGTCCTCGCCTATCCGCTCGTCTCACCCGGCGAACGTTTTCCCTTCCTCGCCCCGGACGCCGTCCCCCTCGTCCTCGGCACCCCCACCTCCGACGCCGACCTGTGGGCCGCCCTCCTCCAGGGCGTCGGTCTCGTCGAACGCCTCTGCCTGGACTATCTGCACCACCTGGGCGCCCCTCTGGAGGGCCCGCTCACCCTCACCGGCGGCGCCGCCCGCAGCCCGTACTGGAACCAGTTGCGCGCCGACATCCTCGGCCGCCCCGTCCGCGTCCCCGAACGGACCGAAACCGCCCTGGGCATGGCCGTGTTGGCCGCGTACGGCACAGGAGGCGCGGCCACCCTCGCGGAGGCCGCCGCACCCATGGTCCGCGTCCGCACGGTCCTCACCCCGCGCCCCGCCCGCACGGCGCGGTTCGCCGACCCCTACGCACGCCTGGTCGACGTACTCGAAGAACGCGGCTGGCTGCCCGCTCCCGTCGCAGCGCACGCACACGCCCGCCTCGACCTGGATACTGCGGGGTCATGAGGACGACGCACACCACCGACGACGCCACGAGCCCCGGGACTCCGGCGAGCGCGACCCTGCTGCTGGCCCGGCACGGCCAGACCGTCTGGCACGCCGAGAACCGCTACGCCGGGGTGAGCGACGTGGCCCTCACGGACGAGGGCCGCGCCCAGGCGGAGGCTCTCGGGCGCTGGGCCGCCGCCCATCCCGTGGACGCCGTGTGGACGTCGACCCTCTCCCGTGCCGTCGCCACCGCCGCCCCCGCCTGCCGGGCCCTCGGCCTCACCGCACACCGTGAACCCACCCTGCGCGAATGCGACTTCGGCGTCGTGGAGGGCCGTACCCTCGCCGAGTTCGAGGCCGACAACCCGGCCCGCGCGAAGGCGTACCGGTCGGACCCGGTGTCCTACCCCTTCCCGGAGGCGGAGGATCCCCGGACCGCGGCGGCCCGCGGCACCGCGGCCCTGCGCCGCATCGCGGCGGCCCACCGCGGCGAACGCGTCCTGGTCGTCGCCCACAACACCCTGCTGCGGCTGGTGCTCTGCTCGCTGCTCGGCATCCCGCTGGGCGAGTACCGCAGGGTCTTCCCCCGGTTGCGCAACGCGGCGCTCACCGAACTCCGGATGACGGACGGGGCCGCCGCGCTGCTGTCGCTCAACGTGCCGTGCGTGTGAGCCACGGCGTGGGAGAGCCCCCGTGCGGCCGGTCCGCGCGGGGGCTCCCCGTTTCTCCGCCTGCCGCGTGAAGGGTGAGAAGACGATCACGAGCAGGACGTCTCGCCGCCGTCTCAGGGGGCCGGCAGCAGCACATTCGCGCGGGCCTTCGCGGCGGCGTGACGGCGCGCCACGTCCTGCCAGTCGACGACCTGCCACATCGCCTCGACGAAGTCGACCTTCTGGTTCTTGTACTGCAGGTAGAAGGCGTGCTCCCAGGCGTCGAAGACCAGGATCGGCACCGAGCCCTGGCCCACGTTGCCCTGGTGGTCGTAGATCTGCTCGACCAGGAGGCGCCCGCTCAGCGGCTCGTAGGCGAGGACACCCCATCCGGACCCCTGGGTGGTCGCGGCGGCCTTGGTCAGCTGGGCCCTGAACCCGGCGAAGGAGCCGAACGACTCGGTGAGGGCGTCCGCGAGGTCGCCCACGCCGTCCGCGGCGAGCGGCTCACCGCCGCCGTTGCCGGTCATGTTCGTCCAGTAGACGCTGTGCAGGATGTGGCCGGACAGATGGAAGGCCAGGCTCTTCTCCAGGCCGTTGACCGCCCCCCACGACTCCTTGTCGCGTGCCTCCGCGAGCTGTTCCAGGGTGTCGTTGGCTCCCTTCACGTACGCCGCGTGGTGCTTGTCGTGGTGCAGTTCGATGATCTCGGGACTGATCACGGGCGCGAGTGCGGAGTAGTCGTACGGCAGTTCAGGGAGTGTGTAGACGGGCATGGCGGGGTCCCCTCCAGGCTTATTGCAATCAACTTGCAATTACACGCTAGCAGCAAAAAGCCCTCGTGCGGGGCACGAGGGCTTTTCGGGAGCGGCGGGCGCCGCGCGGGCGGCGGTGGGTGGGGCGGGGCTCAGCTCCGGGTGCGCATCCGCTGCCTGGTGTACCCGACGGCCGCCAGGAGCAGCGTCATCCCGCCCGTGGAGTACAGCTGCACCCGGGTGTCGGGCTCCCGGGCCATCAGGACGAAGATCGCGGCCATGCCGGCCAGCGCGACCCAGGTCAGCGCGGGGAACAGCCACATCCGTACGACCAGTTTCTCCGGCGCCTCGCGCTCCACCGTGCGGCGCAGCCGCAGTTGGGAGACCGCGATGAAGATCCAGACGACCAGGATCACCGCGCCGATCATGTTCAGCAGCCAGGGGAAGACGTCGTCGGGCCGCCAGTAGCTCAGCAGAACGCAGGCGAAGCCGAAGACGCAGGAGACGAGCACGGCGACGCGCGGGACCCCGGCCGAGACCCTCCCGAGGGCCTTCGGGCCCTGGCCGCGCCGCACCAGCGAGTAGGCGATGCGCGAGGAGCCGTAGATGTTGGCGTTCATCGCCGAGAGCAGCGCCACCAGCACGACCACGTTCATCAGCTGGCCGGCGCCCGGGATACCCAGCCGGTCCAGGGCCGCGACATACGGGCCCTGCTCGACGACCGCCTTCGAGTCCCAGGGCACCAGCGTGACGATGACCGCCATCGAGCCGATGTAGAAGAGCGCGATGCGCCACATCGCGGTACGGACGGCGCGGGCGACGCCCCGGACCGGGTCCTGCGACTCGGCCGCCGCGATGGTGACCGTCTCCAGGCCCCCGTAGGCGAAGACCGACGCGAGCAGGCCGATGACCAGCCCCTCGCTGCCGTGCGGAAGGAAGTCGGCCAGGTTGGCCGTGCCCGGGGAGTCCGTGCCGGGCAGCACACCGGCGATGGCCAGCACGCCGAGGACGAGGAACAGGCCGATCGCGCCGACCTTGAGCGCGGCGAACCAGAACTCGAACTCGCCGAAGTTCTTCACGGCGGCGAGGTTGGCGGCGCAGAAGACCACCATGAAGAGGGCGACCCAGCCCCACTCGGGCGTATCCGGCAGCCAGCCGGTGACGATCTTCGCGGCGCCGATGCCCTCCAGGCCCACGGCCGTGCACAGCAGCACCCAGAAGGACCAGCCGGCGGTGAAGCCGGCCCACGGGCCCATCGCCCGCTCCGCGTGTGCCGAGAAGGAGCCCGAGGACGGGTGGGCGGCCGACATCTCGCCGAGCATCCGCATCACCAGCATGACGAGCAGACCGGAGACGGCGTACGCGATCACGATCGACGGTCCGGCGGCGGCGATGCCGGCGCCGGAGCCGACGAACAGGCCCGCGCCGATCACCCCACCGAGGGCGATCATCGACAGGTGGCGCTGCTTGAGGCCGTGGGTGAGCGGGGCGTCCCCGGCGGCCGGGGTACCGGGCGGGGCGTCGAGGGTGGTGCGGGACATGAGAGCGGGTGGTCCCTTACGTGCGAGGGGGCAAAACGCCCACAGTCTGGGCGGCCCGTCCACTCCGGGGCAGTCCGTGCCCACCATGCGGACGCGATTGATGCGGAGGGTGACGGTCCGGTCACCTGGCCGGCGGCCCCGGATGAGGTCCGGGGCGCGGAGTGGAACACGGGCCGTGAAGGCCTTCGGGTCGGGCCACGGCGGTTTGGCGGGACCCTACAGCGGACGCTCACCCCGACTCCGTAGCCGAAACGATCCCACCTCAGTGACCAGTGTCACGCTCCGGCAGGTGTAGGCCGCACTTTTGTGAGAGGTGCACCAAGCCGCCGATCCCCGCTTTGTCGACCGCTGATGGTGATCCACTCAAGGCCCCTGGGATAGCGTCACCGTGTCCCGCAGCCCCTGTCACCCGCCGGAGTCCCCATGAGCACCGCTGCCGTCACGTCCCGCACAGGCATCCGCCCCGGCGAGGTCCTCGCCGACCTGCTCCCGGCCTCCCGCGTCCGGGACGCGGCCCTGGTGCTCGGCGGCGCCGCGCTCACCGGGATCGCCGCCCAGATCTCCCTCCCCGTGCCGGGCTCCCCGGTGCCGGTGACGGGCCAGACCTTCGCCGCCCTCCTCGTGGGCACGGCCCTCGGCGCCGGCCGCGGCTTCCTCTCGCTCCTGGTGTACGCGCTCGTCGGCATGGCCGGCATGCCCTGGTTCGCCGGCGGCGCCTCCGGCTTCGCGGCCCCCTCTCTCGGCTACGTCCTCGGCATGGTCCTGGCCTCCGCCGCCGTGGGCGCCCTCGCCCGCCGCGGCGCCGACCGCTCGGTACTGCGCACCGCCGGTGCGATGCTGCTGGGCGAGGCGATCATCTACGCGGTCGGCCTCCCGTACCTGGGCGCCTCCACCGGCATGTCCCTCGGCGCGACCGTCGCGGCGGGTCTCACCCCGTTCCTGATCGGCGACGCCCTGAAGGCGGCACTCGCGATGGGCCTGCTGCCCACGGCGTGGAAGTTCCTCGACAAGAAGTGACGTCGCGGCCCTGACATGACGGGCCCCGGTTCAGTGGTTCCGCGGAAGAGGTTCGCCGGGTCGCACAGCGACCTTCGATTCGGCGAGCCTCTTCCGCGTTTCTGTGTCACCGCGTTTCTGCGATTCCGCGTCCGCGCGGATGCCCCCTCAGGTCAGGACGGCTGCCGCCGAGGCCGCCGCTGGGACCACCACAGCCCCGCCGCGCCCATCGAGACGAGTGCCGCCCCCACAGCCCCGAGCGGCAGGAGATCACTTCCGACGCCGGTCCTGGGCAACTCGTCGCCGCCGAGCGACACCGGTTTGTTGGTGGTGTCGAGCAGCAGTGGGGTGGTCGGCGCGTTGGGCGACGGGTTCGTCGCACCGAACGGCACCGGGCCCTGCTGCCAGAACGTCTTCTTCCCGGCGCTGTCCTGGACCGGCAGACAGATCTTTCCGTTCCTGCTCAGATCGAAGGTCGCGTCGACGGCGTACGATTTCGACTTTCCGGCCGCGAGATTGCCGACGTCGCACACGAAACCGCTGTTCGAACCTTTCGGGAGATCTTTGTCCGCCATGGCGGAACACCCCTGAACGCCTTTGACGTGCAAACCGTCGAAACCGACCACCGAAAGCCGAATGGCACCGCTTTCCTTGGTCCCCTCGTTCTTCACGGTGGCGGTAATCGACGTTTTGTGCGAACTGTTGTCGACCGAGATCTTCGCGGGCAGTTCGGTGGTCGGTTTCACGCCTGCCGGCGCCGGATCCACGGCCTTTCCCCCCTTGCTGCTCCCCGGTCCCTGATCGTCCGCGACGGCGGTGAAGGAAAGGATCATCACGGCCGAGAAAGATGCCGTGAGCAGCGATCCCGCGATGGTCGTCGTGCGACGAGAACTCATGTTCGTCCCCCTTGGCTGCGCCTGAATTCGCAGTACTTGGAGAGGTACCACAAGATTTCTCCGCACTATGCTGGTACGGCATGAAGTGTGACCATTGTGTTTCCTGTGTGGCGGACGTTTATGGCGAGTGTCGAGGGGGTGCGGGAGATTGACGGGGAATGCGAGTGGCGGTGTTCCGGGATTATTGGTGACGGGCCGATATCGGCTGGCCGAGAGTATTGGACAGGGGGGAATGGGACGGGTGTGGCGGGCCACCGACGGCGTGCTCGACCGGCAGGTCGCCGTCAAGGAAATGCGCATCGACGGACTCGACCCGGAGGACACCCGCACCCGCCGCGAACGCACGCTGCGCGAGGCCAGGGCCACGGCTCGGATCGACCACCCCAACGTCGTACGGATCTACGACGTCGTGGACGAGGGCGAGCGGCTGTGGATCGTGATGGAACTGGTCGCAGGCCGCTCACTCGAACAAGTGGTGGTCGAGGACGGCCCGCTCGCCCCGCGCACCGCGGCCCGTATCGGCCTCGGGCTCGTCGCGGCCCTGCGCCAGGTGCACGCCGGGGGAGTGCTGCACCGGGACATCAAGCCGGGCAACGTCCTGGTCGAGCGGCGCGGTCAGCGTGTCGTCCTCACCGACTTCGGTATCGCCGCGTTGCAGGACGCCGAGGCGCTCACCATGGTCGGGATGCTGGTCGGTTCCCCCGACTACATGGCGCCCGAGCGCATCTCCGGCCGCCCGCAGGGCCCGCCGTCCGACGTGTGGTCCCTCGGGGCGACGCTCTGCGCGGCCCTCGGCGGCCGTTCCCCGTTCTCCCGCTCGACCACCCTGGCGACACTGCACGCCGTCCTTTACGAGGAGCCCGAACTCCCTTCCGTCGAGGGCGGCTTGAGGGACGTCCTGGCGGCGCTCCTGGAGAAGGACCCGTCGACCCGGCCCGGTCTTGAGGAGCTGGAGACGGCGTTGCGGCCGATCGCGTTCCCGACGCCGACGCCGACGCCGACGCCGACGCGGGAGCCGCGACCGCGGCCGGATCCGAGCCCGGGTTCCTCGGAGGGAGGACGGGAGGGAGGAGTCGCGCCGGGCGGCGCCGCACTCTCCGGGGGAACGGAGGCCGGACCCTCCGTTCTCCCGGTCTACGAGGAGTCCCCCACACCGGTGTTCCTGGACCCTCAGCTGATACGAGAGGCACGACGCCGTCCACCACGAGCGGAGCCGGAACCGGAATCAGAGCCGGAGCCGGAGCCGAAGCCGGAGGTGACGTCGGCGCGGGCGCAGGCGCGGGCGCGGGAGCGAGGGCGAGGGCAGGACCGGGAGCCGGACCAGGATCAGGCGCCGGACGAGGAATACGCACCCGTGCCCGACCCGGCCCTCGGCCCTGACCCGGACTCGGGACCGGAACCCGAACCCGATCCGGCGCGCGAGGCTGAACCTGCCCCCGATCACCGGCGCGGGTCCGACCCCGACCCCGATCCTGACCGCGGGTCCGACCCCGATCCCGAGCTCGCCCCCGTGCAGGACGCCATCCCCCCGCGCTACACCCCGACGCGGAAGTACCCGCCCGACCCCGGCGAGTCCCCGGCCGAGGAACCCGAACCGCCGGAGTCTCCTGTCCCCCCTCTCGCCACCCCCTCCACTCCCACCTCCAACGCCTCCACCGAGACCCCCACCGAGCTGCACTCCCAGTTCCGCTCGGAAATCCCCTCGGCCCCTGCCACCTCTGTCCCCTCACCCCCTTCCGCCTCTTCGTCGCTCTCCACCCTCGCCTCGCACCCCACCGCTCACCGCCCCGCCCCCGTACGCATGCCGCCCGGTGAATCCCCCGGCCCCGTGGTGCCGTCGGCTCCGGGCAACCGCGGACGCCGGACGGCACTCGCCGCCGCCGGCGGAGTGGTGGTCGCGGGAGTCGCCGCGGCGATCGTGATCGCGGCGCACGGAGGGTCCTCCCACGGCACCGGCGGCGCGGCGGCGTCGTCACCGTCCGCGTCCAGCTCACCGGCGGCATCCGGTGGACCGTCCTCCCCTCTCCCCACCGTCGACGGGACGTCGCGTCCGCCGAGCCTGCCCGCCGGGGCCCGCAAGGAGGCCGGGCTGTACGCCTGGGTCCCGCCGCCGGGCTGGCAGCGGGTGGCGCAGAGCGGCTCCGAGGTGCACTACACCTCGCCCGACAGCGCGCAGGAGATCGTGGCCAACGCGACCCCGGCCAAGGGCGACCTGCTGACGCAGTGGGAGCAGGCGGAGGGGGACACCGGCAAGGGGCTGGACTACCGGCGGATCCGGCTGGAGCGGACGACGTTCCGCGGGGAGCCCGCGGTCGCGTGGGAGTACACCGTCATGGCCAAGGGCCGGCTCTGGGACGTGCGGCTGCTGGGCTTCCGGTCCGGGGGCACGTCGTACGAGATCAGCACCTGGTACCACCCGGACATCGAGGCCCCCGCGCTGCGCGTCTACGACGAGGTCAGGAAGAGCTTCACACCGCTGTGAGCGGCCGCGCGAAAAAGGGGCGGGGCCCGGCGGCACTGCCGCCGGGCCCCGCCCTCGTCGGATCCGCGGTGCTCAGCGGGCCTCGGACGAGGCCTCGACCGGCACCGGCGCGCTCGCGGTCTCCGCGGCGGCACCGCCGCCGCGCATCCGCTGCCTGACCACCGCGATGGCCACCACCACGGCGGCGACGAGCAGCGACAGCAGCACGGTCTCGCGTCCGTCGTGCTCGGTGTCGGTCAGCATGTAGCCGAGGACGAAGACGATCAGCGCGGCCGTGGCCCAGGTCAGGTACGGGTACAGCCACATCTTGACGACCAGCTTCTCCGGGGACTCGCGCTCGATGATCTTCCGCATCCGCAGCTGCGAGAAGCAGATGACCAGCCAGACGAAGAGGGCGACCGCGCCGGAGGAGTTGACCAGGAAGAGGAAGACCGAGTCCGGGAACTTGTAGTTGAAGAAGACGGCGACGAAGCCGAAGACGACCGAGACGACGATCGCGGCCAGCGGCACACCGCGCGAGGTGGTCTTCGCGAAGACCTTGGGCGCGTCCCCGCGCTCACCGAGCGAGAAGGCCATCCGCGAGGCCGTGTAGAGGCCGGAGTTGAGACAGGACAGCACGGACGTCAGCACGATGAAGTTCATGATCTGACCGGCGTGCGCGATGCCGAGGGAGTCGAGGGCGGCGACGTACGAGCCCTTGTCCTTGATGGACGGGTCGTTCCAGGGCAGCAGGGCGACGACGACCAGGATCGAACCGAGGTAGAAGACACCGATCCGCCAGATGATGCTGTTGGTGGACTTGGTGACCGCCCGCTGGGGGTTCTCGGACTCGCCGGCGGCGAGGGTCGCGATCTCGCTGCCCATGAAGGAGAAGACGACCAGGAGCACACCGGTGAGGATCGCGCCGGGGCCGTGCGGCAGGAAGCCGCCGTGGTCGGTCAGGTTCCCCAGCCCCGCCTTCTCGGCGTCGACGCCGGGCAGCACGCCGAAGATCGCGAGGCCGCCGACGACGATGAACGCGCCGATCGCCACGACCTTGATCCCGGCGAACCAGAACTCGAACTCACCGTACGAGCCGACCGAGACCAGGTTGGTCGCGGTGAGCACGATCATCACGATGAGCGCCCAGCCCCACTGCGGCACGGCGGGGACCCAGCCTTCGAGGATCGTGGCGCCCGCCGTCGCCTCGACGGCCAGGACGACCACCCAGAAGAACCAGTACAGCCAGCCGATCGAGAAACCGGCCCAGCGCCCGAGCGCGCGGTCGGCGTGGGCGGAGAACGAACCGGAGGTCGGGTTGGCGGCGGACATCTCGCCCAGCATCCGCATCACCAGCACCACGAGCGTGCCGACGAGGGCGTAGGAGAGCAGGATGCCCGGTCCGGCGGTGGCGATACCGGAACTGGAGCCCACGAAGAGGCCCGCTCCGATGACGCCACCGATGGCGATCATGGTCAGATGACGGTTCTTGAGCCCGGCCTGGAGGCCCGAGCCGGGTTCTCCGGGGCCTCCGGGGCCGTCGGCGGCCTTCGTGGGGGTCGGCTGCGAGGTCATGAGGGGGGATTCCTTTGCGCCGGTGAGCGGATTTCCCGTACTTCCGTTGGGGGTGAACTGCTCGGACTTCTCGTACTTCCCGTACGAGCGGTGTACGGGACTCGTACGAGCGGTGTACGAGCCGGTCCAGTGAATCGGAGGCAAAGGAATTCGTGAACCTTTGAATCCGGATCGTTACTTGAGGTTTTCTTGAGGTTTTGTAGCCTTGCTCACAGTTTTCCCTCGCGGCACCCGGCGAGGCCGATCCGAAACAGCCGTGTCACACTCGGACCATGCGCGTGTATCTCGGCTCCGATCATGCTGGTTTCGAACTCAAGAACCACCTCGTGGAGTGGCTCAAGGAGGCCGGCCACGAACCCGTGGACTGCGGGCCCCTCGTCTACGACGCTGAGGACGACTACCCGCCGTTCTGCCTCCGTGCCGCGGAGCGCACGGCGGCCGACCCCGATGCCCTCGGCATCGTGATCGGCGGTTCCGGCAACGGCGAGCAGATCGCGGCGAACAAGGTGGCCGGCGTCCGCGCCGTGCTCGCCTGGAGCCAGGAGACGGCGGAGCTGGGGCGCGAGCACAACAACGCCAACGTCGTCTCCGTGGGCGCCCGGATGCACTCCGAGGAGGAGGCGACCAAGTTCGTCGAGACCTTCCTCAACACCCCGTTCTCCGGCGTGGACCGCCACGTCCGCCGCATCGACATGCTCTCCGCGTACGAGGCCACGGGCGAACTCCCGCCGATCCCGCCCCACCACCCGCAGGCGTAGCCCCTTCGAACGCCGACCGGAACCATCCAGCGCGGGTCCGCACCCCCAGCCCGTCCGGCGTTCGAGGACGAGCCCTTCGGGCGATGCGGGGGTCCAGGGGGCGGCAGCCCCTTGCGGGGGTCTGAGGGCGGAGCCCCCAGGTACGCGATGGGTCGGGTAGGTGCGGCGGGGGCGAGAAAAGGCCCCCGCCCAGTTCGTCAGGCGCACACCACCAGGAGGACCCCGTGCCCGAGGGGCACACGATCCACCGGCTCGCCGAGGACTACGCGGCGGCCTTCACCGACGGCACCCCCACCCGCGTCACCAGCCCCCAGGGCAAGTTCGCGGACGCCGCCGCCCTCCTCGACGGCACCCCCCTGGAATCCGCCGACGCCCACGGCAAACACCTCTTCCTCGGCTTCCGCGCCTCCGAGTGGATCCACATCCACCTGGGCCTCTTCGGCAAGGTGAACTTCGGCGGCGCCCCCGCCCCGCCCCCCACGGACACGGTCCGCCTCCGCCTCGCGAACCCCACGACGTACGTCGACCTCCGGGGCCCGACGACCTGCGCCCTGATCACGGACGACGAGAAGCGGGCGATACACGGCCGCCTCGGCCCGGACCCCCTGCGCCCCGACGCCGACCCGTCGGCGGCCTACCACCGTATCTCCCGCAGCCGCACGACGATCGCCGCGCTCCTCATGGACCAGAAGATCATCGCGGGTGTGGGCAACGTCTACCGCGCCGAGGTCCTCTTCCGGCACGGCATCGACCCGTATCGCGCGGGCAGGGACATCACTCCCGCCGAGTGGGACGCGGTCTGGGCCGACCTCGTGGACCTGATGCGCGAGGGCGTACGCAACAACCGCATCGACACGGTGCGTCCGGCACACGCCCCCGAGGTCATGGGCCGCCCACCCCGGGTGGACGACCACGGCGGCGAGGTCTACGTGTACCGCAGGGCGAACCTGCCCTGCCACATCTGTGGCGGCGAGATCCGCACCGCCGGTCTCGCCGCCCGCAACCTCTTCTGGTGCCCGAACTGCCAGCACAGGTGACCCGCGTCCGGAGCCGGCGCCCCGGCTCGTGACCCGGGCCCGGAGCCGGCGCCCCGGCTCCGAATCGCTCCCAGGGCGTGCCAGGCGTCGCGAGGCAGGCGGGACTTCCGCAACCCGCCCGGTGCCCCGGCGGGGCGAACGTCTCCTGTCGCGGCCCTAGAACCCGTGCGGCAGCCACGGCGCGACCGCCGACGAGAAGGCCACCGAGGCCTCCGCCAACGCCCCCTGCCGCAGCTCCCGCACCCGCCCGGCCGCCCCGAGCGACACCAGCGACACGCCGCCGAGATACGCCGCCCCCAACTCCCGTACGGACAGCGCGAGATCGGCGGGCTCCCGGGTCGGCACGCAGGAGGCCCCCTTCGCGTCACCGGTGAGCCGCCAACGCCCCTCGTTCCAGGGGCAGAACGCGTCCTCGACCTCGAACACCAGGTCCACCGGCGCCTGGTACGTGCGCGCCTCCAGCGCGGCGTCGACATCGACGAGCCGTACATGCAACGCGTCCCGCAACCGCACGGCGCAGCGCCGGATGTCGGACACCATGTGGTGCCACGACTCGTCCACCGGACGCCCCCGGGTGCGCAGCGTCGTCGTCAGGTCGAGGTCGAAGAGCAGCCGCCACAACGCGGCGTCCGCCGCCGGGTCCAGGGCCTGGAGGTCGTGGAGGACGACGGTGGCCCTGGGCCCGGTGTGGTCGTGGTCCGGTTTGATCCGGTACCGGGCGTAGCCGACCGTCTCGCCGTCCCGCTCGGCGACCACGCACTGCAAGGGCGACGCCCCGTCCCGCTCGCTCTCCGGGTCGAGCACCGTCACCCGCTCCCAGCCGGGCCGCCGCGCCAGCATCCCCGGCCGCCCCGGGACCGACCGTGCGTACACCGACTCACAGACGTCGAGGACATCGGCGGGCGCGGCGAACCGCAGACGTACGTCATCGGTGCCGGGCGGTACGGACAGCCGTACCCGGGTCGTGTCGATCTCGGCGCTGTGCTGGTGCGTCGCGATGCCGTAGCCGAACCGGCCGTAGATCGCCGGCTCCGACGCGGTCAGGACGGCGAGCGGCTCACCCCAGGAGTGGATGTCGTCCAGCTGCCGCCGCATCATCGACGTCAGCAGCCCGCGCCGCCGGTGCGTGGCCGCGACGCTCACCATCGTGATGCCCGCGGCCGGTACGGAGGCGCCGCCGGGGACCGTGACCCGGAAGGAGAACGCCCCCGCGGTGCCCACGCACTGGTCGCCCTCCCAGATTCCCAGGGAACGGTCGTACTCTGTGAGCTCGTTCCACAGCTCGCGCTCCTCGGACGACTCCGGCACGCCCCCGAACGCGCGAACCAGGTTGTCGTACCACGCATCCCACTCGGGCTGCCGCAGCACCCGCAAGTCAGTCGTCATGCGCCATGCCTACCAGGGCGGTGCGGTACGGGCGAGAGAATTTTCCACCGGCCGCGGGGAGTGCCCGCCGTGACCTTCTCCATGAGGCTCGCCGTGCAGTTCACTGTGCAGTTCACTGTGATGTTGAGCGCTCGGACGGGGGACAAGTGGGACCTCCCGTGCCAAGCACCTGGTCCGATGGATAGGGTCCCGAACTAATGGCAGCAGGACGAGGGCGGCGCGCGGCGGCCGAGACGTTCACGGCCCGGTTGAAGAAGCAGTGGCACCGGGCCCGCACCGGCCTGCGCAGATCCGCCGTGGACTACTTCCGCGGGGACGGGTCCGACTGGATCGCCCTGGCCGGCCTGCTGCTCACGATCCCGCTGATCGCCGCGACCACGCTGGTCAACTCGGTCTGGTGCTCACCGGCCGCGCTGGTCCTCCCGATCGTGGCGGGCGGCCTCCTGCTGCGCCCCGCGAGCCTGCTGGGTCTCTACGCGGCCGCCGCCACCGCGCTGATAGTGGAGTCCGTGAAACTCGGCCCGTACACGGAGGGCCCGTCCCGGGTGACCCCCGGTGTGGTCCTGGTCGTCGCGGCCTGCGGCTTCTTCGGTCTGCTGATCGCGCAGTTCCGCAGCCGCGTGGGTGTGCCCTGGCGCCGCGGCGGCACCATGCTCTTCGACCTGCGCGAGCGCATCCGGGTCCAGAGCAAGCTGCCGAAGCTGCCGCTGGGCTGGCACCGTGAGATGGCGCTGCGCCCGGCCGGCGGCCAGTCCTTCTCGGGTGACTTCGTGGTCGCGGCCCGTACGAACGGCGGCCGGACCCTGGAAGTCGTCCTCACGGACGTGTCGGGCAAGGGCATGGACGCGGGTTCGCGGGCGCTGCTCCTGTCCGGCGCCTTCGGCGGCCTGCTGGGCTCGCTCCCCCCGCACGCCTTCCTCACCGCGGCCAACGGCTACCTGCTGCGTCAGGACTGGGACGAGGGCTTCGCCACCTCCATCCACCTGGTCCTCGACCTCGACTCCGGCGACTACGAACTCTTCTCCGCCGGACATCCACCGGGGCTGCAGCTCAGCGCGGGCAGCGGTCGCTGGGAGGAGAAGGCGGCCGAGGGTCCGCTGCTCGGGGTCTACGACGGTGCCCAGTTCGACCCCGTCAAGGGTTCGCTGCGGCCCGGTGACGTCCTCATGCTCTTCACGGACGGTCTGGTGGAGACCTCCGACCGCGACATCGTCGAGGGCATCGACCGCCTCACCGGTGAGGCCGACCGCTATGTCGCCGGCGGCTTCCACGGCGCCGCCTGGCACCTCATCGAGGCGGTGGCCAAGGACGTGAACGACGACAGGGCGCTCCTGCTGATCTGCCGGGAAGCCCCCGCCCCCGCCCCGGCGCGCTGACTTTTCTCCCCGAGGGCGTTCCGCGACGCCGTGCGGGCGCTCCGCCACGTCGATCACCGAGCTCGGTGCCACGGTGGGGGCGGTCCCGGCCCGCGCGGCCCTGCGACGGGAGACACTGGAGGGGTGACGCAGACTCTCCTGACCCTGGCCGAGATAGAGGCCCTCGCCCGTGCGGCGCACTCCGCCCAGACCGACAAGGCGGGGCGGCCGTACGCCGAGCACCTGCAGGCCGTCGCGGACGGGGTGCGCGAGCGTGGCGGCGACGACGAACAGATGGCGGCGGCCTGGCTGCACGACGCCGTCGAGGACGACGTGCTCTCCGAGGAGTGGCTGCGCGAGGCCGCGCTGCCCGCTCGTACGCGGGACATCGTGCTGGCGCTCACCAAACGTGAGGGAGAGGCCCCGGAGGCGTACGCGAAGCGCATCCGTACGACTCCGGGGGCCCTCCTGGTCAAGGCCTCGGACCTGGCGCACAACGGTGACCCGGCCCGCCTCGCGGTCCTCGACGAGCACACGCGCGCACGGCTCACGAAGAAGTACGCCGCCATGCGGGCCCTGCTGGGCCTGCCCCCGAACTGAGTCCGGCGTACCTAGGCTTTGGCCCTGGCCCGTTCGCGGGCCAGTTCCGTCGCGTCCCGTTTGAAGGCCCAGTCCATGCTGGGCTCCATCGCGAAGCGGAAGACCCGGCGGACGGGTGCCGTGCACAGCAGGGTGACGGCCGTGGCCGCGACCAGGGTCACGAAGATCTCGCCGAGCGGCCTGTGCATCCACGCGTGGTCGAACCAGCCCCAGTAGGTGCCGGCCTTGACCAGGAAGCCGTGCAGCAGATAGCCGTACAGCGTGCCCGCGCCGAGCGCCGTGAACCACGTCCGGCGGCGCGGCACCCAGGAGAAGAAGCACGCGGTGAGCAGCAGCGAGCAGCCGAACAGGGCGAACACCATCACCGGGCCCACCCACCACGGGACGCCGAGTTCCTGCGCGCTGTCGCGGTGGTAGAACCAGGCGGTGTTCATCCGCGGCACCGCCCACCAGCCCACCGCGAGCGCGGCGGCGAACACCGGCACCGACAGGATCCGCACCTCACGGCGGCGAGCCAGCTGGAAGTGCTCGGGCTTCATGATCAGGCCCAGCACGAAGAACGGGAGGAACTGGAGCACGCGCTGCAGGTCGAGGTCGTCACCGATGTCCGGTGAGACGGACGCCAGCATGGCGACGACGAGCGCGACCGGGAGCGGCCAACGCACCATCTTCCACAGGGGGGTGGTCAGCCGCCAGATGAACAGCGCGCACAGGAACCAGGTGAGGTACCACGGGTCGAGCAGGCTGATCGGCAGCGACGTGTCGCCGTCTGCCCAGCGCTTGAAGAGGACGTACGACACCTCGAAGACGACATAGGGGACGGCGACGCCGGTCACCAGCCGCTTCAGACGGTCGGGGCGCATGTCGAAACTGCGCGAGAAGTAGCCGGAGATGATGATGAAGGCCGGCATGTGGAAGGAGTACACGACCGTGTACACCGCCTCCAGGATGCGGCTCTGGCCCTTCAGGGGCTCCCAGGCGTGACCCATGGCCACGAGCACGATCGCCAGGTACTTGGCGTTGTCGAAGAAGGCGTCGCGCTGCGCCGCGGGTTTCGCGGCCGGGGCGGCGGCCTCGGACGTTCCCGTCGTGGCGTGCTGCGCGGACTGATCCCGTGGGGAGCGCGGACCCGGCACTCCCCGGGCCGGCTGCTGTGCCGGGGGGAGCGGTGCCCGCTGCCGGCCGTTCGGTCGGAGTGAGTTCGTCACAGACCCTCCCACCAGGCGCGGAGGGAGACGGTCCGGAACGTTGCTGCGCTGGCGGGGGGCGAGGCGGCGTGGAACATCTGAGGCACCCTAGCGTCGTATGTGTGTCTTCGTAAAACCCTCGACGTCATTCCTGCATATGGGCTGCGAGTACCCCGTATTTGAAGATGTGTGCCTGTTGGTTCGCAAGCGGATCCGCATACCGATTCGCTTACCGTAGGGGGCGGTTGCGCGGACGTTCTGTCAACATTCTTCATGACTAAATGGTGCATTAGGTTCGCGGGCGACTCTGGTGATATGTCCGGTTCATTAGTCTTTAGTGGCCTGTTGGCGACCGACGCGCGGCCTCCTCGATGTGCCTGTGGCAACAATTCGAATTGCCTGCGAACGAGATGTGTGGACACAGCAACGGTCCTGCTGAATTTCCTGACCGGGACGGCCTCGAATTACGCTGCGGGGCGGTGCAGTTCACTCCTCCCGGAAGGCTGCCGGTGAGCGGGCTCCACGGGTTCGCGACCGATGATGTGTCACCTGCGGCATACGGAAGCCGCGTTGGTGGCACGATGGTTCTGGCGGGGGTGTGAGGGGTTGCATCCCCGGGCCGGGAGAGCGAACCGACCGTAGGGTGTGATCAGTTGTGGCCATCTCGCTGTCAGTGGTACTGCTGTTGGCGATCATCCTCGTGGTGTTGATCCGGGGAGGATCGATCAAGGCGGGGCCCGCGATCGTCGCGGTGCTCTTCGGCTTCTTCCTCGCGTCGACCGGCATGGCTCCGTCCATCCAACGGTTCCTCGACTCGATAGCGCAGACCATCAACTCGATCAGCTTCTGACCGGACGGGTCCTGCCTGATCCAGGCCCGGCCGCGGCCCGGCCCGCACGCGACGGCCGCGGACACCGACGGCCGTGCCCTCGGTCACCCCTGCTCGCCGGATGCGCGGCCACCGCACCCCGGCACTCCCGCGGTGACCGCGCCGCGCCGCCCGCACGGAGTGCGCAACCTTTCACGCTGTAGTGCGCCGAGCGCGCGAGCCTTCACGCCGTCCGCGCCGCGCTCACCCCTTCGCGCCGGTCCGCGCCGTGCTCGGCCCTTCGTGGAGTCCGCGGCGCGGACTGGCCGGCCACGCCGCGGACTGCGGCAACCCCGAAGGCGACCGGGACCGGGCGGGGGAGAACGCCACTCGACTCCTGCCCTCGCGCCCCCTGGGTGCCGCGCCCCGGGCAGGAAATGCCTGAGCGACAAGCCCAGTTGCGACACCCGAATGGGTGACTATAGTGGGATTTGACTCTATGTGAGAAAAATGCGAAGGGACTGTTATGTCTACCGCGCACAGAAGAGGCGCCGCCGTCCTGAGCTCGGCCTTCGTCGCCGCAACCATCGCTCTGGTCCCGGTCGGCATGCAGCAGGCGTCCGCGGCCGCGCCGAGCGAGACGCACGTCAGTGCGGCCGCCAACGTCTCCAAGTCGAACCAGGACTACACGCGCGGCTTCAAGGACGGCTTCAAGTCCGGTGTCCGCCAGGGTCAGCGGAGCTGTGGGGGCGACGAACGAGCCGCCACCGTCCTGCACAAGGACAAGAACAAGGACTACCAGCACGGCTTCAAGGACGGCTTCAAATCCGGGTTCCGTCAGGGGCAGCGCTCGTGCTGAAGCTTCCGTAGGCTCACCCGGACCGCGGAAACGATCAGGGCCAGGCGGAGGAATGATCCTCTGACCTGGCCCTGAGCCGTTCAGAGCGGGCGACGGGAATCGAACCCGCGTAGCTAGTTTGGAAGACTAGGGCTCTACCATTGAGCTACGCCCGCGCGCATTGCCCCGCAGGTCGGGGACCGCGGCGCTGAAGGCATCGTAGCGGGTTGTACCCCCCGGACGCACACCCTGTTCCGGCGCCCCGCGGACGCCCGTGAAATGCGGCAGCCGCACTGCCTGCGGGCATGTACCCTACGTGTCGCACCGACGGGGTGTGGCGCAGCTTGGTAGCGCGTCCGCTTTGGGAGCGGAAGGCCGTGGGTTCAAATCCCGCCACCCCGACCACCAGCGGCATCCGGCGACAGAAGGCCGATGGCCGGGATCGCAAGATCGCCTTTTGGGGCGTGTACCGCCTGCGGTTACTATGCAGGTTGCGCGCCCGTATGTCTGCACTGTTACGTCTCTCAAGGGCCCGTGAATCCACCGAGGCTCCGCCCGACCGACCGGGCGGACGCACGCGGCGGAACCCCGCAGCAGTACCCCCAAGAAGTCAGCCACAAGGAGACCGAACCGTGAAGAGCGCCGTGGAGAACCTGAACCCGACCCGGGTTCGGCTCACTGTCGAGGTGCCCTTCGAGGAGCTCAAGGACAGCCTCGACGCGGCGTACAAGAAGATCAACCAGCAGGTCACGGTGAAGGGCTTCCGGAAGGGCAAGATCCCGGCCCGCGTCATCGACCAGCGGTTCGGTCGCGGCGCCGTGCTCGAAGAGGCCGTCAACGACGCGCTCCCGAAGTTCTACACCGAAGCGGTCAACGAGGCTGAGCTGAACGTCCTCGGCCAGCCCGAGGTCGACATCACCGAGCTGAAGGACGGCGAGACGCTGAACTTCACCGCCGAGGTCGACGTCCGTCCGGCCATCGAGATCCCGGACTACTCCGGCATCGAGGTCGAGGTCGACGCCATCGAGGTGAGCGACGAGGACATCGAGAAGGCCGTCGAGGAGCTCCGTGAGCGCTTCGCGTCCACCTCGCCGGTCGAGCGCGCCGCCGAGGAGGGCGACGTCGTCACGCTCGACCTGGAGGCCAAGGTCGACGGAGAGGTGCTGGAGGACGGCGTCGCCTCCGACGTCTCCTACACCATCGGCTCCGGCGAGCTGCTGGAAGGCATCGACGAGGCCGTCAAGGGCCTGGAGGCCGGTGGCGAGACCACCTTCACCTCCGAGCTCAAGGGCGGCTCCGCGGCCGGCAAGGAGGCCGAGGTCACCGTCAAGGTCTCCCAGGTCGCCGCGCGTGAACTCCCCGAGCTGGACGACGAGTTCGCGCAGCTCGCCTCCGAGTTCGACACCCTCGAGGAGCTCCGTGCGGACAGCCGCAAGCGCCTCGAGAACATGAAGGAGTACGACCAGGCCACGCAGGCCCAGGAGCGCGTCCTGGAGAAGCTGCTCGAGCTGGTCGAGGTGCCCGTCCCCGAGAAGCTGCTCGAGGACGAGATCAACACCCGCAAGCACAACCTCGAGCACCACCAGCTCGGCCAGATGGGCCTCGACCTCGCGAAGTACCTGGAGATCCAGGGCAAGACCGAGGAAGAGTGGGACGCCGAGACCAAGGAAGCCGCGGTCAAGGGCATCAAGACGCAGTTCGTCCTCGACGAGCTCGTCAACAAGGAGAAGCTGAACGTCAACCAGGAGGAGCTCACCGAGCACCTCATGCGGCGTGCGGCCTCCTCCGGCATGTCCCCCGACCAGTTCGCCCAGGCGGTCGTCGAAGGCGGCCAGGTCCCGATGCTGGTCGGCGAGGTCGCCCGCGGCAAGGCGCTCGCGGTCGTCGTCGAGGCCGCCACGGTCAAGGACACGAACGGCGAGATCGTCGACCTGGACGACGAGGACGAGACGGAGGGCTCCACGGAGTCCACCGAGGTCGTCGAGTCCGAGGCCGCCGAGGACAAGCCCGAGGCCTGACCGCCTCACCAGCCCGAGGGCTGACCGCCTCACCAGTACGCCGTGACGGGCCCCCGGGGACTTACGAGTCCCCGGGGGCCCGTACGTCTTCAGGGCCCCCGTCCTCGCCCCTGGGGCCCGCCGCGTGTCCCGGGGGCGTGCGGAGCCTGGCGAGCGCCCCGCCACCGGACGTACCCGACGGCGCACAGCCGGTGGCGGACGCCCGCACGGCCCCGCGGGGGTGGACGGCGCCGCATCGCGCGCCTCTTCGGGGGCCCGCGGCACCCCGGTCCGAGCGGGCCGGCGCATGCGCTCACAGCGAACAGTTCCTTCTGCGGGATTCACCGAAGGGACCAGCGCGTTAGGGTCCATGAATACGAGGGCAGGGGAGTCCCCGAAGCCGCCCGGAGCGGTGTTGCACCGGGGTCCCACGCCCCCAGCAGAAGACGTGAGACGGCCCGGCGCCGTCGTAAGACGAGCAGGTGGATACGTGACGAATCTGATGCCCACAGCTGCCGGCGACCCCATCGGTGGTGGCCTCGGCGACCAGGTCTACAACCGACTGCTCGGCGAGCGGATCATCTTCCTCGGCCAGGCGGTCGACGATGACATCGCCAACAAGATCACGGCGCAGCTGCTGCTCCTTGCCTCCGACCCGGACAAGGACATCTACCTCTACATCAACAGCCCCGGCGGTTCGATCACCGCGGGCATGGCGATCTACGACACCATGCAGTACATCAAGAACGACGTGGTGACGATCGCCATGGGCATGGCGGCCTCGATGGGCCAGTTCCTGCTCAGCGCGGGCACCCCCGGCAAGCGCTTCGCGCTGCCGAACGCCGAGATCCTGATCCACCAGCCGTCGGCCGGCCTCGCCGGCTCGGCTTCGGACATCAAGATCCACGCCGAGCGGCTGCTGCACACGAAGAAGCGCATGGCGGAGCTGACCTCCTTCCACACCGGCCAGACCGTGGAGCAGATCACCCGCGACTCGGACCGCGACCGCTGGTTCGACCCGATCGAGGCCAAGGAGTACGGCCTCATCGACGACATCATGCCCACCGCTGCCGGCATGCCGGGCGGCGGCGGCACCGGGGCGGCGTAAGCCCCTCAGCGCCCCCAGGGCGGCCGTGGAGCCCACCCGCCGCCATCCCCGCCCCCGGGGGTGGCGCAGGGCCCCCAGCGCCCCCAGGCGACCGCCTCAGCCCTTTTCAGGCTCTTCAGGAGACACAGTGAACGACTTCCCCGGCAGCGGCCTCCACGCCCGCACGCAGGCCGAGTACACCGGTCCTCGCGCGGAGTCCCGCTACGTCATCCCGCGCTTCGTCGAGCGCACCTCGCAGGGCGTGCGTGAGTACGACCCGTACGCGAAGCTGTTCGAGGAGCGTGTCATCTTCCTCGGCGTGCAGATCGACGACGCCTCCGCCAACGACGTCATGGCGCAGTTGCTGTGCCTGGAGTCGATGGACCCCGACCGTGACATCTCGGTCTACATCAACAGCCCCGGTGGCTCCTTCACGGCGCTCACCGCGATCTACGACACGATGCAGTTCGTGAAGCCCGACATCCAGACGGTCTGCATGGGCCAGGCCGCCTCGGCCGCCGCGATCCTGCTGGCCGCCGGTACGCCGGGCAAGCGCATGGCGCTTCCGAACGCCCGTGTGCTGATCCACCAGCCCTACAGCGAGACCGGCCGCGGCCAGGTCTCCGACCTCGAAATCGCGGCGAACGAGATCCTCCGGATGCGTGCGCAGCTCGAGGACATGCTGGCCAAGCACTCGACCACGCCGATCGACAAGATCCGCGAGGACATCGAGCGCGACAAGATCCTCACCGCTGAGGACGCGCTGGCGTACGGGCTGATCGACCAGATCATCTCCACCCGCAAGATGAACAATTCCGCGGTCGTCTGACGTACCGCTGTATCGTCTGCCGCTCCTTGGCGTGGTTCACGACAAAGTGAACCACGCCAAGGGGGGCCCGAACGGGGGGCTCGGCAAGGTACCGTCGTTCATAAGGCAGCACCAGGAGCCGCTGGACCTAGGCGTCTCCCAGGCGAAGGGGAAGCACACCGTGGCACGCATCGGTGACGGCGGCGATCTGCTCAAGTGCTCGTTCTGTGGCAAGAGCCAGAAGCAGGTCAAGAAGCTCATCGCAGGCCCCGGTGTGTACATCTGCGACGAGTGCATCGATCTCTGCAACGAGATCATCGAGGAAGAACTCGCGGAAACGAGCGAGGTCCGCTGGGAGGAACTCCCCAAGCCCCGCGAGATCTACGAGTTCCTGGAGGGGTACGTCGTCGGCCAGGAGGCCGCGAAGAAGGCCCTCTCGGTCGCGGTGTACAACCACTACAAGCGGGTCCAGGCAGGTGAGAACGGCGGCGGTCAGAACCGGGACGACGCCATCGAGTTGGCGAAGTCCAACATCCTCCTGCTGGGTCCCACGGGCTCCGGCAAGACGCTGCTCGCCCAGACGCTCGCCCGGATGCTCAACGTCCCGTTCGCCATCGCCGACGCGACGGCGCTGACGGAGGCGGGCTACGTGGGCGAGGACGTCGAGAACATCCTGCTGAAGCTCATCCAGGCGGCGGACTACGACGTCAAGAAGGCCGAGACGGGCATCATCTACATCGACGAGATCGACAAGGTGGCCCGCAAGAGCGAGAACCCGTCGATCACGCGCGACGTGAGCGGTGAGGGTGTCCAGCAGGCGCTGCTGAAGATCCTGGAGGGCACGACGGCCTCGGTCCCGCCTCAGGGCGGCCGCAAGCACCCGCACCAGGAGTTCATCCAGATCGACACGACGAACGTCCTGTTCATCGTGGGCGGCGCCTTCGCGGGCCTGGAGAAGCTCATCGAGTCCCGCGCGGGGGCGAAGGGCATCGGCTTCGGCGCGACGATCCGCTCGAAGCGCGAGCTGGAGGAGAAGGACCAGTTCGAGGACGTCATGCCCGAGGACCTGGTCAAGTTCGGCATGATCCCCGAGTTCATCGGCCGCCTCCCGGTCATCACGTCGGTCCACAACCTCGACCGCGCGGCGCTCCTCCAGATCCTCGTCGAGCCGCGCAACGCGCTCGTCAAGCAGTACCAGCGTCTCTTCGAACTCGACGGTGTGGAGCTGGACTTCGAGCGCGAGGCGCTCGAGGCCATCGCCGACCAGGCCATCCTCCGCCAGACCGGCGCGCGCGGCCTGCGCGCCATCATGGAGGAGGTCCTCCAGGCGGTGATGTACGAGGTCCCCTCGCGCAAGGACGTGGCGAGGGTCGTCATCACGGCCGACGTGGTCCTGTCGAACGTCAACCCGACACTCATCCCGCGGGACGCCCGCGGGCGGGGCCCGGGGGAGCAGAAGACGGCGTAACCCGCGGATGGACACACCAGGCACATGACGAAGGGGCCCCGGTCGACCGACCGGGGCCCCTTCGTGGTCGTCGCGAACGGTCAGATCTTTACGCGGACGTCGTCACGGAGCTTGCTGGCCGTCTCGGCCGCGACGTCCATCGAGCCGCTCTTGCCCGCGAGCAGGCTCGCCGTGTCGTACGAGACCACGTAGGCGACCGTGCTGCGGTCGCCCCAGATGCAGATCGGCATCCGGGTCGTCTTGCCGCTGGCCTCGGTCTCCACGAACTGGCACTTCATGACACCGTTCTTGAAGCCGGCGGGCGTCATCTTCTGAGGGCTGCCGACGAGTTTGCCGTCGGAGGCGGAGCCCTTCTCGGACTCCTTCTTGGTGTTGGCGAACATGGCGTCGATGACCTTCTCCGGGTCGTCGATGCTGCCGTAGACGCCGCTGAACGTCACCAGCTTGCCGTTGACGGGGCTGCCGCTCTGGTAGCTCGCGCTGACGTCCTTGGGGTTCTTGACGCCCCAGCTCTCGGCGTCCTTGATGTCCGACTTGGACATGGTGCCGGACTTGGCGTCGCCGCTCTTCTTGTACGTGCCGTCGATCACCGTCGCCGGCGCCGTCAGCTTGTGCGCCCCGTCGTCCGCCACCGAACTGCCGCCCCCGCCGCCACCGGCGAGGAGGGCCGTGCCCACGGCGATCACGGCCACGACCGCCACCGCGCCGATGATGAGCGCCGTCTTCTTCTTGCCGCCGCCGGGAGCGGGCGGCTGCGGAGCGCCGTAGGGCTGCTGACCGTAGGGGGGCTGCTGGCCGTAGGGGGGCTGCTGGCCGTAAGGCTGCTGCTGACCGTAAGGAGGCGTCTGGGGCGGGACACCCTGGGGCGCCTGGGGAGCCTGCTGGGGATAGCCGTAGCCGGGCTGCGGGGGAGTCCCCGGAGCCTGCGCCGGGTAGCCGTAGCCGGGCTGAGGCGCCTGCGGCGGCTGGCCGTACGGTCCAGGCTGCCCCGGCTGACCGCCGTACGGTCCGGGCTGCTGGGGCTGCCCGCCGTACGGGCCCGGCTGGTTGTAGCTCATTCTGGGTTCCCCTCCAGATGCTTATGTGTTCCTGACATCCTGGCGCAACGCCCGGGATGCCACGGCAGTGGGGGGCGGACCGTTACGAAAGAAACGCGTTTAGGGACAGGGCGGTGACGCCTCTAAACTGACCCCGTGACCGAGAACTCTCAGCAGCCGCAATCAGCGCCCACTTCCGAACTGCCGACCCAGTACGCGCCGGCCGAGGTAGAGGGGCCGCTGTACGAGCGCTGGGTAGAACGGGGTTACTTCGCGGCCGACGCGAAGAGCGACAAGCCCGCGTACACCATCGTCATCCCCCCGCCGAACGTCACCGGCTCGCTGCACCTGGGCCACGCCTTCCAGCACACGCTGATGGACGCGCTGACCCGCCGCAAGCGCATGCAGGGCTACGAGGCGCTGTGGCTCCCCGGCATGGACCACGCCGGTATCGCCACCCAGAACAAGGTCGAGCAGCAGCTCGCCGAGGAAGGCAAGTCGCGGCAGGACCTGGGGCGCGAGGAGTTCGTCGAGCGGGTCTGGCAGTGGAAGGAGGAGTACGGCGGCAAGATCCTCGGCCAGATGCGGCGCCTCGGTGACGGAGTCGACTGGGACCGCGAGCGGTTCACCATGGACGAGGGGCTGTCCAAGGCCGTCCAGACCATCTTCAAGAAGCTGTTCGACGACGAGCTGATCTACCGCGCCGAGCGCATCATCAACTGGTGCCCCCGCTGTCTGACCGCGATCTCCGACATCGAGGTCGAGTACCAGGAGGACGACGGCGAGCTGGTCTCGATCAAGTACGGGGAGGGTGACGAGACCCTCGTGGTCGCCACCACCCGTGCCGAGACGATGCTCGGTGACACGGCGGTCGCCGTCCACCCCGACGACGAGCGGTACAAGCACCTGGTCGGCAGGCGCATCAAGCTTCCGCTGACGGACCGTACGATCCCGGTCGTCGCGGACACCCACGTCGACCCCGAGTTCGGCACGGGCGCCGTGAAGGTCACCCCCGCTCACGACCCGAACGACTTCGCGATCGGCCAGCGCCACGGCCTCGAGTCGATCACGGTCATGGACGAGCGGGCCGTCATCACCGTCCACGGCCCCTTCCAGGGCCTCGACCGCTTCGAGGCGCGCAGCGCGATCGTCGCCGCGCTGCGTTCGCAGGGCCGGATCGTCGCCGAGAAGCGCCCCTACGTCCACTCCGTGGGCCACTGCTCGCGGTGCAGGACCACCGTCGAGCCGCGCCTGTCCATGCAGTGGTGGGTCAAGGTCGGCCCGCTCGCCCAGGCGGCCGGTGACGCCGTCCGCGACGGCCGGGTCGCCATCCACCCCGCGGACATGTCGAAGCGCTACTTCGACTGGGTCGACAACATGCACGACTGGTGCATCTCGCGGCAGTTGTGGTGGGGCCACCGGATTCCCGTCTGGTACGGGCCCGCCGGCGAGGTCGTCTGCCTCGGCCCCGACGAGGAGCCGCCGGGCACGGAGGCCGAGGGCTGGAAGCAGGACACGGACGTCCTGGACACCTGGTTCTCGTCCGGCCTGTGGCCGTTCTCCACGCTGGGCTGGCCCGAGCGGACCGCGGACCTGGAGAAGTTCTACTCGACCGACGTCCTGCTCACCGGCCACGACATCATCTTCTTCTGGGTCGCCCGGATGATGATGTTCGGCCTGTACGCGATGGACGGCGAGGTGCCCTTCAAGACCATCGCCCTCACCGGTCTGGTCCGTGACGAGCGCGGCAAGAAGATGTCGAAGTCCTTCGGCAACGTGGTGGACCCGCTCGACTGGATGGACGCGTACGGCTCGGACGCCGTCCGCTTCACGCTCGCGCGCGGCGCCAACCCCGGTACGGACGTGCCGATCGGCGAGGACTGGGTCCAGGCGTCCCGGAACTTCGCCAACAAGATCTGGAACGCCACCCGCTTCGCGCTGATGAACGGCGCGACGGTCGAAGGCCCGCTGCCGGAGCCGGAGAAGCTGTCGGCGACCGACCGGTGGATCCTGTCGCGGCTGAACAAGACCGTGGCCGAAGTCGACGCGTTCTACGAGGACTTCCAGTTCGCGAAGCTGTCGGACGCGCTGTACCACTTCGCGTGGGACGAGGTCTTCGACTGGTACGTCGAGCTGTCCAAGACGACGTTCATGGCGGGCGGCGAGCCGGCGAAGATCTCCGGCCGGGTGCTCGGCGAGGTCCTCGACGTGACGCTCCGCCTCCTCCACCCGGTCGTCCCGTTCGTGACGGAGACGCTCTGGACGACGCTGACCGGCGGCGAGTCGGTCGTCGTCGCCGACTGGCCGGAGGACAGCGGGTTCCGTGACGCCGCGGCGGAGCGGGAGATCGAGACGCTCCAGCAGGTCATCACGGAGGTCCGCCGATTCCGCGCCGACCAGGGGCTGCAGCCCGGTCAGCGCGTTCCGGCCCGGCTCACGCTCGACGGGACCGCGCTGGCCCCGCACGAGGCGGCCATCCGCCAGCTGCTGCGCCTGCAGCCGGAGGGAGAGGCCTTCGCGGCCACGGCGACGCTGCCCGTCGCCGGTGCCACGGTGGCGCTCGACCTCTCCGGCACGATCGATGTGGCGGCCGAGCGCAAGCGGCTCGCCAAGGATCTCGCCGCCGCGGAGAAGGAGAAGGCCCAGGCGAGCGCCAAGCTCGGCAACGAGGCGTTTCTCGCCAAGGCTCCGGACCAGGTGGTCGAGAAGATCCGTACGCGGCTCACCAAGGCGGACGAGGACATCGCGCGGATCCGCACGCAGCTGGAGCGACTGCCGCAGGCGTAGCGCCGGCCGGCGAAGGCCCTTCGGAATCCTTGAGGTTCCGGGGGCCTTTGTCGTTCTTCGGCCGCGGGCGGATGGTGGCCGCCCGCGCCCCTTGGGCCGGGCTTCGCGTGGTCTTTCGTATGTCGGCCGGTGGTGGCTGGTCGCGCAGTTCCCCGCGCCCCTTGGGCCGGGCTTCGCCCGGTCTTTCGTATGCCGGCGGGTGGGGGCTGGTCGCGCAGTTCCCCGCGCCCCTTTGGGCGGGCTTCGCCCGGTCTTTCGTATGCCGGCCGGTGGGGGTTGCCCGCGCCCCTCGAGCGGGGTTTCGCCCGGGGGTGTTTTCAGCCCGTCCGGCGTTTGAGGACGAGGCCGTTCAGACCGATGCGGGGGTCCAGGGGGCGCAGCGCCCCTGGACGGTGCCCCGGGCGAGCGGAGTCGAGGCCGCGGGCCGGTGGGGGCGGGAACCCCCGGAGGGGCACGGCTCCGTAGACTGGGAGCGTGAGTGAGCTCCCCCCGTACGACGACAGCAGCGAGTCCGACGAATCGGAACCGCGCGATCCGATCGGTCTCTTCGACGAGATCGTCGCGGCCGAGACCGACCGTGACCCCGATCTCGCGGTGATCGAGGCCGGCAGCCGCACCCTGCGTGCCCGGGGCAGCGCCGCGGAGCGGGCCGACGTGCCCGCCCGGCCGGCCGACCCCGAGGTCGACAGGGCGTTGCGCGCGGTGGAGGCCGAGCTCGCCACCCGCTGGGGCGAGACCAAGCTGGAGCCCTCCGTCAGCCGCATCGCCGCGCTGATGGACGTGCTGGGCGAGCCGCAGCGCGCGTACCCGTCGATCCACATCACCGGAACGAACGGCAAGACGTCCACCGCACGCATGATCGAGGCCCTGCTCGGCGCCTTCGACCTGCGCACCGGCCGGTACACCAGCCCCCACGTCCAGTCGGTCACCGAGCGGATCAGCCTCGACGGCGTCCCGGTCTCCGCCGAGCGGTTCATCGAGACGTACGAGGACATCAAGCCGTACGTCGAGATGGTCGACTCCCAGCAGGAGTACCGGCTCTCCTTCTTCGAGGTGCTCACCGCCATGGCGTACGCGGCCTTCGCGGACGCCCCCGTGGACGTGGCCGTCGTCGAGGTCGGGATGGGCGGCAGCTGGGACGCCACCAACGTGATCGACGGCGCCGTGGCCGTCGTCACCCCCATCGACCTCGACCACACCGACCGCCTCGGCACGACTCCCGGCGAGATCGCCACCGAGAAGGCCGGCATCGTCAAGCAGGACGCGACGGTGATCCTGGCGCAGCAGCCGGTGGACGCGTCCCAGGTGCTGCTGAAGAAGGCCGTCGAGGTCGATGCCACCGTGGCCCGCGAGGGCCTGGAGTTCGGGGTCGTGGCCCGGCAGGTCGCCGTGGGCGGTCAGCTGGTCACGCTGCGCGGGCTCGGCGGGGAGTACGAGGAGATCTTCCTGCCGCTGCACGGCGCGTACCAGGCGCACAACGCAGCCGTGGCGCTCGCCGCGGTCGAGGCGTTCTTCGGCGTCGGTGCCGCGCACGCGCAGAGCCTCGACATCGACACCGTCCGCAAGGCCTTCGCCTCGGTGACCTCGCCGGGCCGCCTGGAGATCGTGCGCCGCTCGCCGACCGTCGTCCTGGACGCCGCGCACAACCCGGCGGGCGCCCGTGCCACAGCGGAGGCCGTCAGCGAGGTCTTCGACTTCAGCCGGCTGATCGGCGTGGTCGGCGCGAGTGCCGACAAGAACGTACGGGGGCTGCTGGAAGCCTTCGAGCCGATCTTCTCCGAGGTCGTGGTCACACAGAACTCCAGCCATCGCGCGATGGACGCGGACGAGCTGGCCGGGATCGCCGTCGAGATCTTCGGCGAGGACCGGGTGCAGGTCGAGCCGCGGCTCGACGACGCGATCGAGGCCGCGATCACGCTGGCCGAGGAGGAGGGCGAGTACACCGGCGGCGGCGTCCTCGTCACCGGTTCCGTCATCACCGTCGGCGAGGCCCGACTGCTTCTGGGAAGGCGCTGACCGCCGTGCGTACGCTCTGTGCTTCGACCCTGATCGGCGAGTTCTTCGTCGTCGGTTTCGCCGGGCTCGTCGCGATGAAGGACCCGGGTCTGTCCACCGCCACCGTCTGGACGGTCAGCGGGATCGTCATGGTGCTGAGTGTCCTGCTCTGTGGCATGATCACCCGCCCCGGAGGCGTGCAGCTCGGCTGGGCCCTGCAGATCGTGCTGATCGCCAGCGGGTTCTTCGTGACCTCGATGTTCTTCCTGGGCGCGGTCTTCGCGGCGCTGTGGTGGGCTTCGGTGCACTACGGCCGGAAGATCGACGAGGCGAAGGCGCGGTTCGCCGCGCAGGCGGAGGCGGAGGGGCACGCCGCGTAGCGGACGCGCCCCACGGCTTGCGCGCGAGCTCGCGGGCCTCGTAGCACCTGACTCTGCGTGACACCCACCCCGACACGCCCTGTAGCCTCGGTCACCCGCACACTTGTGACCTGAAGGAGCACCACCGTGAGCCAGCGCACCCTCGTCCTGCTCAAGCCCGACACCGTCCGTCGTGGCCTGACCGGCGAGATCATCAGCCGCATCGAGCGCAAGGCCGGCTGGCAGATCACCGCGCTGGAGCTGCGCACGCTGGACCAGGACACGCTGGAGCAGCACTACGGCGAGCACAAGGGCAAGCCGTTCTACGAGCCGCTCGTCGAGTTCATGGCGTCCGGCCCGGTCGTGGCGCTGGTCGTCGAGGGTGAGCGGGTCATCGAAGGGGTGCGGGCGCTGGCCGGCCCCACCGACCCCATCGCCGCCGCCCCCGGCTCCATCCGCGGGGACTACGGCGTGATCGTCCGCGAGAACCTGATCCACGCCTCCGACTCCGAGGAGTCCGCCGAGCGTGAGCTGAAGATCTTCTTCCCCGGTCGCGGCTGAGTTCCACGGACCGCGCGAGCGCTAATTTTCCGCGAATTTTTCGCGGGGTCGTCTCGTCATTCGGATGTCCGACACGGGGCGGCCGCGAAATTTACGGCCGTCCTGTGGCATATGCGTGGCGATCGGGGGAACGCGTGCCCCCGTTGGCCCGTCTCCACAAGCGGGTCGGCGCCGCACATGCTGACAATGGCGAAGACCCTCGCGCAGTGTTCGTGCAGGCGCGTCTACGATGTAAGCCTTCACGTCACAGCACCCACCTCGCCTACCTAACAAGCCATCAAAGCTCCACTTGGGAAGGCCAGACGAATCCTGATGGGGAACTCAATGTCGTTCATCGGCCGTGACATGGCTGTCGACCTCGGGACCGCCAACACGCTGGTGTACGTCAGGGGTCGCGGGATCGTACTCAACGAGCCGTCCGTCGTCGCGATCAACACCAACACCGGTGGCATTCTCGCGGTCGGCGCGGAGGCCAAGAAGATGATCGGGCGGACCCCCGGCAACATCGTTGCCGTACGTCCGCTGAAGGACGGTGTCATCGCCGACTTCGAGATCACCGAGCGCATGCTCCGCTACTTCATTCTGAAGATCCACAAGCGGCGCTACCTCGCCCGTCCACGTGTCGTCGTCTGTGTGCCCTCCGGCATCACGGGCGTCGAGCGCCGTGCCGTCATCGAGGCGTCGTCCCAGGCCGGCGCCCGCCAGGTGCACATCATCGAGGAGCCCATGGCCGCGGCCATCGGTTCCGGCCTGCCGGTCCACGAGGCCACGGGCAACATGGTGGTGGACATCGGCGGCGGCACCACGGAGGTCGCGGTGATCTCGCTCGGCGGCATCGTCACCGCCCAGTCCATCCGCGTCGCGGGCGACGAGCTGGACAACGCGATCATCCAGCACATCAAGAAGGAGTACAGCCTCCTCCTCGGTGAGCGGACCGCGGAACAGATCAAGATCACGATCGGTTCGGCGTACGACCTCGACACTGACGAGCACACCGAAATCCGCGGCCGGGATCTCGTGTCCGGGCTGCCCAAGACCGTCGTCATCTCCGCGGCCGAAGTCCGCAAGGCGATCGAAGAGCCGGTCAACGCGATCGTCGACGCCGTGAAGACGACACTCGACAAGTGCCCGCCGGAACTGTCGGGCGACGTGATGGACCGCGGAATCGTTCTGACCGGCGGCGGAGCCCTGCTGCGGGGTCTGGACGAGCGGCTGCGCCGTGAGACCGGCATGCCGATCCACATCGCCGAGGACCCGCTGGACAGCGTCGCGCTCGGCTCCGGCAAGTGCGTCGAGGAGTTCGAGGCGCTCCAGCAGGTGCTGGACGCCCAGCCGCGCAGATGAGGTAACTCTTCGGTTCCGCCGTACGAGATGATCTCCTCTCGTACGGCGGATCGTTGATATAGAGGCATAAGCTCACCCAAAGAGCCTCTTGGGGCAGCCTCTTCGGGCAGCCCTTCGGTCAGCCTTGCGGGCTGCCCTCTTTGGGTACGACGAATTCCGACGAGGAAGGCACGGCCGCCGCACGTGAGGGACACACGAGAGAGCCGGCTGCTCCTGGTGCTGCTGATCGCCATCGCGTTCGCTCTGATCACGGTGGACATCCGGGGCGGAGAGGACTCACCGGTCCAGGGTGCCCGTCAGGCCGCCGCCACGGTCTTCGGCCCGATCGAGAACGGGGTGTCCTCCGCGGTCGACCCCGTCGGCAACGCGATCACCGCGGTCCGTGACTCGGACGACCGGCACGACCGCGTCGCCCGGCTCGAGCACGACAACGCGGCGCTGAAGGCGAAGCTCGGCAGCGACGACCGCAACCGCAGCCGGCTGGGCCAGCTCAACAAGATGCTGCGCATGGCCGGCGACGGACAGTACGGCATCAAGGGCGCCGAGGTCATCGCCATAGGAGCGGCCCAGGGCTTCTCCTGGACCGTGACGATCGACGTCGGCGCGAACGACGGCATCACGCGCGACATGACCGTCCTGAACGGGGACGGACTGGTCGGGCGCATCACCACCGTCGGCCCCGACACCTCCACCGTGCTGCTCGCCAACGACCCCGACTTCACGGTCGGCACACGCATGGAGTCGAGCGACGAACTCGGCTTCGCCTCCGGTCAGGGCGACCGTCCGCTGCGGGTCGAGCTGCTCAACGGCAAGGCCAAGATCAAGAAGGGCGACCGTCTGGTCACGTTCGGCTCGCAGGCCGACAAGCCCTTCGTGCCCGGCGTCCCGGTCGGCGTGGTCTCCCGCGTCGACCCCTCCGGCGGCGGGCTGACCCGCACGGTCTACGTGACGCCGTACGCCTCGTTCACGAAGCTCGACATCGTCGGCGTCGTCGTCCAGGCACCCCGCAAGGACCCCCGCGACGAGGTCCTGCCCCCCAAGCCCAGACCGACGCCCACGCCGACCGTGACCGTCACGGTCACCCCCTCGGCGAGCGCCCCCCTCGACGGCCAGCAGCAAGAGCAGTAGGAGCCGAATCCCATGCGTCTCAACCGGATGCTGCTCTCCACCACCCTGGTGGTCGTCGCCCTGGTGATCCAGGTGAGCGTCCTCGCCCGTCTCCATCTCCCCGGTGCCGTCCCGGACCTGGTCCTCCTGACCGTGCTGGCCCTCGCGATGGTCTACGGCCACGTCGGGGGCGCCCTCATCGGCTTCGGCGCCGGCCTGCTCGCCGACCTCGCCCCGCCCGCCGACCACGCCGCCGGGCGCTACGCCCTCGTGCTGTGCGTCATCGGCTATCTCGCCGGCCTGGTGAAGCCGGAGAACGGCCAGCTCAAGTCCGCGACCGGACCGATGGCCGTGGTCGTCGCCGCCGCGGTCGGTTCCACGCTGCTCTACGCCGGTGTCGGCGCCCTCGTCGGCGACACCGCCGCCCGCCATGTCGGCCTCGGCAGCCTGCTGTTCACGGCCGCGCTGTACGACCTGCTGCTCGCCCCCTTCGTGGTCCCGGGGCTGATGGCGCTGGCCCGGCGCGCCGAGAACAATCCGCTCGCCGAGTCCGGCGCGTCCACCAAGGCCGCCGACGTCTCCTCGGGATGGCTCGCCTCCGGCACCGGCCTGCGCATCGGCAGCCAGCGCGGTATGCGGGTCAAGGCGGCCAGGGCGCGCGTCGCCCGCGCGGGGCGCATCAAGGGGGTCAAGCGACTGTGACCACAGGTGAGTTCACTCCGGGCGCCGTGGCTCGCGTACACAGGTTGGCCGGGTATTCGTATGTCTCGTACACACACTGAGAGGGGGAGGCAGCAGCAGTGACCAACATCCCCGAGACCGGCAGGACCCCACGGGTCCAGATCCGACTCGTCGTCATCCAGATTCTCGTGCTCTCCCTCCTCGGCACCCTCGGCGGCCGCCTCTGGTACCTCCAGATCCGCAACGGCGACGAGTACGCCAAGGAAGCCTCCGGCAACCACGTCCAGCAGGTCGTCCAGCCCGCCGTGCGCGGCTCGATCCTCGACGCGCGCGGTGTGCCGATCGCCGACAACGAGACCCGGCTCGTGGTCTCCGCCTCGCGCACCGACCTCCTGAAGATGAAGGACGACGGCAAGGCGGTCCTGACCAAGCTCGCCGGCGTGCTCGGCGAGAAGCCCGAGGACGTCATCCAGAAGGTCCGGCTGTGCGACGCGAAGACCCCGCAGCCCTGCTGGAACGGCTCGCCCTACCAGCCGATCCCCATCACGGACGAGGCCACCGCCAAGCAGGCCCTGCAGATCCGTGAGCGCTCCGAGGACTTCCCCGGCATCACCGCCGAGCCCGAGGCCGTACGGCGCTACGCCGCTCCCGGCAAGTCCAACGCCGCACAGGTCCTCGGCTACCTCTCGCCGGTCACGGACGCCGAGATCACCAAGGCCAAGGACAGCGAGTCGCCCTATCTGCGCTCCGACCAGGTCGGCCGCTCCGGCCTGGAGCGCCAGTACGACAAGGAACTGCGCGGCAAGGCCGGCGTCACCCGCTACGAGGTCGACAACCTGGGCCGCGTCATCGGCAAGGCCAAGAGCGACAAGGCCGAGTCCGGCGCGAACCTCGTCACCAGCATCGACGCCCGCGTCCAGCGCGTCGCCGAGTACGAGCTGAACGATGCGATGAAGATCGCCCGTACCCAGTACGACAAGATCACCAGCGAGAACTACAAGGCCGACTCCGGCGCGGTCGTCGTGATGGAGGCCAAGACCGGCCGGATCGTCGCCATGGCGTCCAACCCGACGTACGACCCGAACGCCTGGGTCGGCGGCATCTCCGCCAAGGACTACCAGCAGCTCACCGGCAAGGACTCCGACTACCCGCTGCTCAACAGGGCCATACAGGGACAGTCCGCGCCCGGTTCGACGTTCAAGGTCGTCTCCACGGCCGCCGCGGTCGAGGCCGGCTACGACTTCGACGGCAACTACCCCTGCACGAGCTCCTACTCCGTGGGCAGCCAGGTCTTCAAGAACTTCGAGGGCGAGAACTTCGGCCCCATCTCGCTCGGCCGGGCCCTCGAGGTCTCCTGCGACACCGTCTTCTACGGCCTCGCCGACAACGAGTGGAAGAAGGACGGCGGCATCAACCCGAAGAAGACCCCCAAGGACTACTTCTACAAGGCCGCCCACCAGTTCGGCCTCGGCAAGGAGACCGGCGTCGACCTGCCCAACGAGGTCACCGGCCGCGTCCCCGACCGCCAGTGGAAGCAGAACTACTGGAAGGCCAACAAGGCCGTCTGGTGCAAGACCGGCAAGAAGAACGGCGACTACGTCCAGAGGATCGCGTACGAGAACTGCCTCGAAGGCAACAAGATGCGCGAGGGCGACTCGATCAACTACTCCATCGGCCAGGGCGACACCCTCGTCACCCCGATCCAGGAGGCCATGATCTACGGGGCGATCGCCAACGGTGGCACCGTGCACACGCCCACCATCGGCAAGGCGATCGTCAGCGCCGACGGCAGGAGCGTCAAGGAGATCAAGCCCAAGGTCCGCGGGAAACTGCCGATCAGCAAGGCCACGCTCAAGGGCATGAACGCGGCCCTGGAGGGCGTCGTCACCCGCGGTACGGCCGCCTGGAAGTTCGGGGGCTGGCCGCAGGACAAGATCCCGCTGCACGCCAAGACCGGTACCGCCGAGGTCTACGGCAAGCAGACCACGTCCTGGCTCGCCACGTACTCCAAGGACTACACGATCGTCATGACGATCGCCCAGGCCGGTACGGGTTCCGGTGCCTCCGGTGAGGCCGTGCGCAACATCTACAACGCCCTGTACGGCGTCTCGCCCGACGGTGCCATCGACAAGAAGAAGGCCCTGCTCCCCACCCCGCAGAAGAGCCTGCCCAAGATCCAGCCCGACGGTTCGATCGACTCCCCGGAGATCTCCAAGGACCCGGCCAAGGACCAGCAGGCCAGCAAGAAGGACACCTCCGACACCACCGACCAGAACCAGGACGGGGCCACCACGCCGTCGCCGAACACGAGCAACCGCGACACCCGCAGGCGCGCGCAGCGCCCGCGGAAGCGGCGGAGGACGAGGATCCTGACATGACCGGAGCGAACAACTTCTCCGTTTCCGGGTACGGTCCCGAGCGCGGTGGCATGTCGAGGCTCCTCGCCCGGGACTCGCTGGCCCGCCGACTCGACTGGCCGATACTGCTCTCGGCCGTCGCGCTGTCGCTGATCGGCTCGGCCCTCGTCTACTCGGCGACCCGCAACCGCACCGAGATCAACCAGGGCGACCCGTACTACTTCCTCATCCGCCACCTCATGAACACCGGCATCGGCATCGCCCTGATGATCGGCACGGTCTGGCTCGGCCACCGCACCCTGCGCACCGCGGTCCCGATCCTCTACGGCATCTCGGTCTTCATGATCCTGCTGGTGCTCACCCCCCTCGGCGCGACGATCAACGGCCAGCGCAACTGGCTCGTCGCGGGCGGTCTGTCGCTCCAGCCCGCCGAGTTCATCAAGATCACGATCATCCTGGGCATGGCGATGCTGCTGGCCACCCGGGTGGACGCGGGCGACAAGCAGTACCCCGACCACCGCACCGTGCTCCAGGCACTGGGCCTCGCGGCCGTCCCGATGATGATCGTGCTGCTCATGCCCGACCTCGGCACGATCATGGTCGCGGTCATCATCGTGCTCGGCGTGCTGCTCGCCTCCGGCGCCTCCAACCGCTGGGTGTTCGGCCTGCTCGGGGCCGGCGCGCTGGGCGCGGTGGCGATCTGGCAGCTCAAGATCCTCGACGAGTACCAGATCAACCGCTTCGCCGCCTTCGCCAATCCCGACCTCGACCCGGCCGGCGTCGGCTACAACACCAACCAGGCGCGGATCGCCATCGGCTCCGGCGGCCTCTTCGGCACCGGTCTGGGGCACGGCTCCCAGACGACGGGCCAGTTCGTCCCCGAACAGCAGACCGACTTCGTCTTCACGGTCGCGGGCGAGGAACTGGGCTTCGTGGGCGCCGGCCTCATCCTGTTCCTGCTGGGCGTCGTCCTGTGGCGGGCCTGCCGCATCGCCCGCGAGACCACCGAGCTGTACGGCACGATCGTCGCCGCCGGCATCATCGCCTGGTTCGCCTTCCAGGCGTTCGAGAACATCGGCATGACGCTCGGCATCATGCCGGTCGCCGGCCTCCCCCTCCCCTTCGTCTCCTACGGCGGCTCATCGATGTTCGCGGTGTGGGTGGCGGTGGGTCTGCTGCAGTCGATCAGAGTCCAACGGCCCATGTCGGCGTAGGCCTCTGGCGGTTGGGCGGGGACGCTTCCCGCGGGGCGCCCGGCGGGAAGCATCCGCAGGGCGCGTCGCGTCGGTCTCCGGGGCGGCCCGACGATGAGGCCGGTCCCGCTCGTGCCGGGGTGCCGTGCGTCGAACGGTGGTTGCCGTCCCCCGGATGCCGGTCGGGCCGGTTCGTTCGGGTCGGGCCGGTTCGTGCCCAGGGCGGGCCGGGGTTTTCGGACGAGATCGTTCAGGGCGCGCGGGGAACCGGGGACGGCGGCCCCCGGGGGAGCGGAACGAGGAGGCGCGGCGGGGGCGAAATCCGGACTCCGGCGACAGTCCCGGCAGGTCCGGGCACTGCCGTCCCGGCCCCGCTGCCACTAGATTCAGGTCATGGCGGACACCAAGCGAGAAATCGAGCGGAAGTACGAGGGTCCCCCCACCGGAGGTGACCCGGCCCTGCCGGACCTGACCCGCGTCCCCGGGGTCTCGGGCGTCATCGACAAAGGCGTGGCGGACCTCGACGCCACCTACTACGACACGGCCGACCAACGACTCGCCGCCGCCTCCCTCACCCTGCGCCGCCGCACCGGCGGCGACGACGCCGGCTGGCATCTCAAGCTCCCCGTCTCCGAAGGCGTCCGCGACGAGATCCGCGCCCCGCTCTCCGACACCGTCCCCGCTTCCCTGTCCGCCCTCGTACGCTCCCGGGTGCGCGAGGCCGAACTCGTCCCCGTCGTACGCCTGCTGTCGGCCCGGGACGTCCGTCACCTCGTCGACGCCTCCGGAGCCCTGCTCGCCGAGGTCAGTGTCGACCGCGTCCGAGCGGAACGCCTCAGCGGCGGTACCGGCGCCGCCGAGTGGACGGAGATCGAGGTGGAACTCGCCGACGACGGCGATCCGGCCTTCCTCGACAAGGTGGAGAAGAAGCTCCGCAAGGCGGGCCTCGCACGCTCCTCCTCCAAGTCCAAACTGGCCAGGGCCCTCAGCGACACGGACACCACGCACAGCACGGACACCACGAAGACCACGAAGACGACGAAGACCACGAAGAAGCGGGACGAGCCCACGGACCGGGCCCCGCGGACGGCCGGCGACCACGTCCTCGCCTACCTCCGCACCCAGCTCGACGCGATCATCGAACTGGACCCCGCCGTCCGCCGCGACCTGCACGACTCCGTCCACAGCATGCGCGTCGCCACCCGCCGGATGCGCAGCGCCTTCCGCTCGTACGGCAAGATCCTCGACCGCGCGGTCACCGACCCGATCGGCGAGGAACTGAAGTGGCTCGCCGGAGAGCTGGGCGTCGGCCGTGACCAGGAAGTCCTCACCGAGCGCCTGACGACGGCACTCGACGGGCTCCCGGGTGCCCTGCTCACCGGCCCCGTCCGCGACCGTCTGCGCACCTGGTCGCAGGCCCGTGGCGACGGCTCCCGCCGCCACCTGATCGCCGTGCTGGACGGCGGCCGCTACCTGGACCTGCTGGCGGCGCTGGACGGTGTGGTGACCGACCCGCCCCTGCTGAAGGCCGCGGCGGGCGACCCCTCGAAGGTGATCACCAAGGCCGTACGGAAGGACTTCGCGAAGGTCTCCGCACTGGTCGACCAGGCCCTCGGCCCGGCCCCCGGCGCCGACCGCGACCTCGCCATGCACGAGGCCCGCAAGAAGGCCAAGCGCACCCGGTACGCGGCCGAGGCCGCCGTCCCCGCCCTCGGCGGACCCGCGGCCGGCCTGGTCAAGTCGATGAAGTCGCTGCAGAGCCTGCTCGGCGACCACCAGGACAGCGTGATGGCCCGCGAGGCCCTGCGCGACCTGGCAGCCCAGGCCCACGCGGCGGGCGAGAGCGCGTTCACGTACGGGGTGCTGTACGGACGTGAGGAGCGTCGCGCGGCGGCGGTCGAGGCCGCGTTCCCGGGGGAGTGGGAGGCGGTCGGGGGCGGCAGCGGGATCTGAGCGTACGGGGGGTGCTCCCGGCCGCGTTACGCTGGATGGTCACCCCTGTCAGTACATCCCCGCTCACGAAGGTTCGCGAGATGCCTGCCGAAGCCGCTGTGTCGGTGTTTCCACAGCTCGAAGCTCTGCTCCCGCATGTGCAGAAGCCGATCCAGTACGTCGGCGGAGAGCTCAACTCCACGGTCAAGCCCTGGGAGACCTGCGACGTCCGCTGGGCGCTGATGTACCCCGACGCCTACGAGGTCGGACTGCCCAACCAGGGCGTCATGATCCTCTACGAGGTGCTCAACGAGCGCGAGGGCGTCCTCGCCGAGCGCACCTACAGCGTCTGGCCGGACCTGGAGGAGCTGATGCGCGAGCACCGGGTCCCCCAGTTCACGGTGGACAGCCACCGCCCCGTGAAGGCCTTCGACGTCTTCGGACTGTCCTTCTCCACGGAGCTGGGCTACACGAACATGCTGACGGCCCTGGACCTGGCCGGGATCCCCCTGGAGTCCAAGGACCGCACGCTGGACGACCCGATCGTGCTGGCCGGCGGTCACGCGGCCTTCAACCCCGAGCCCATCGCCGACTTCATCGACGCGGCGATCATCGGCGACGGCGAGCAGGCCGTGCTCGACATGACCGAGATCATCCGGGCCTGGAAGGCGGAGGGCCGTCCGGGCGGCCGCGAGGAGGTCCTCTTCCGCCTGGCGAAGACGGGCAACGTCTACATCCCGGCGTTCTACGACGTCGAGTACCTCGCCGACGGCCGGATCGCCCGTGTGGTGCCCAACAAGTCGGGCGTTCCGTGGCGCGTGTCGAAGCACACGGTCATGGACCTCGACGAGTGGCCCTACCCGAAGCAGCCCCTCGTCCCGCTAGCGGAGACGGTCCACGAGCGCATGTCCGTGGAGATCTTCCGCGGCTGCACGCGCGGCTGCCGCTTCTGCCAGGCCGGCATGATCACCCGTCCGGTCCGTGAGCGTTCCATCACGGGCATCGGCGACATGGTCGAGAAGGGCCTGAAGGCGACGGGCTTCGAGGAGGTGGGCCTGCTGTCCCTGTCCTCCGCGGACCACAGCGAGATCGGTGACCTCGCGAAGGGCCTGGCGGACCGGTACGAGGAGGACAAGATCGGCCTCTCCCTCCCCTCCACCCGCGTCGACGCCTTCAACGTGGACCTGGCGAACGAGCTCACGCGCAACGGCCGCCGCTCGGGCCTGACCTTCGCGCCCGAGGGCGGCTCGGAGCGCATGCGCAAGGTCATCAACAAGATGGTCTCGGAGGAGGACCTGATCCGGACCGTCTCCACCGCCTACGGCAACGGCTGGCGCCAGGTGAAGCTGTACTTCATGTGCGGCCTGCCGACGGAGACGGACGAGGACGTCCTGCAGATCGCCGACATGGCGATGAACGTGATCGCCGAGGGCCGCAAGGTCTCCGGCCAGAACGACATCCGCTGCACGGTCTCGATCGGCGGCTTCGTGCCCAAGCCCCACACCCCCTTCCAGTGGGCCCCGCAGCTCTCCGCCGAGCAGACGGACGACCGCCTCGGGAAGCTCCGCGACAAGATCCGCGGCGACAAGAAGTACGGTCGCTCGATCGGCTTCCGCTACCACGACGGCAAGCCCGGCATCGTCGAGGGCCTGCTCTCCCGCGGCGACCGCCGCATCGGCTCGGTCATCCGCGCGGTCTACGAGGACGGCGGCCGCTTCGACGGCTGGCGCGAGCACTTCTCGTACGACCGCTGGATGGCGTGCGCCGAGAAGACCCTCCCCGCGTTCGGCGTGGACGTCGACTGGTACACGACCCGCGAGCGCACCTACGAGGAGGTCCTCCCCTGGGACCACCTCGACTCCGGCCTGGACAAGGACTGGCTCTGGGAGGACTGGCAGGACTCCCTCGACGAGACCGAGGTCGAGGACTGCCGCTGGACGCCGTGCTTCGACTGTGGCGTCTGCCCGCAGATGGACACCCACATCCAGATCGGCCCGACGGGCAAGAAGCTGCTGCCACTGACGGTCAAGAACGCGGCACCGGCACCTGCTTCGAGCGGTCACACGCACTGAGGTGAGCGGGGCGCTCGATCGGGTGGTTGAGGTGCTGGTGGGGGCTAGCGAGGACGAGGTGACGGCCGCACTGTCCGCGGCCGGCGCCTCCCCCGCGCACCCGTCGACACCGCCAGTGCCCCTTCGGACACCCCTGCCGGGCCCTGAGGCTTCGCTGCACGTCGTCTCCAGGGTGGAGTGGGTCTGAGGTCGGTATCGGCCTGTGCGTGACTGTGTGACCGCGAGCCTCCTCTCCAGAGGTAGTCGCGCTTTGACGCGACTGTGTATGGCTTTGCGTCCCCGGATGGACACCCACATGCAGATCGGCCCGACGGGCAAGAAGCTGCTGCCGCCGACGGTCAGGAACGCGGCGCCGACGCCCGCTTCGAGTGGTCACACGCACTGAGGTGAGCGGGGCGCTCGACCCTCTGGCGGGGGGGTGAGCGAGGACGAGGTTGCCGCGGTGATGGCTGCGGTGGGCACTTCGGGCCCTCGACCCTCTGCGACGACCGCGTCTTCCCGGACGCCATAGCCGGCCCGCGCCGTTGTGCAGTTGGTCGAGCACTGCCGTGAGAATGCGCCTGTCGGCCACTGCAACCGGGCGACGGACAGCAGCAGGTCTCTTCGGGTTGTCCTCCCGACCGAACGAGGGAGGAGCCTGCGTGGCTCCATGTGCCGGAAATCGGTAAGACACATTCTTCACACTGTCGCGTATTTGTGTTGCGCGCCCATGCAGGTCGTAAGCCTGGAGCCCGTCGATCCGAAAGCAGGGATGCCGCCTTGTCCGCACTCCGAGCCCTTGCCGGTGCCGCCGCGATTGCCACGGCCGCTACCGTCGTCACCGCTGTCCCCGCGGCTGCCCACACCTCTGAGCATGTGCGGTGCAGGACGAGTGCTCTTATCGCCGCCATCACCAAGGCCAACGCCCAAGGTTTTGGTGAATTCAGTCTCGCCAGGGGCTGCGTCTACGACTTCACAGCACCCTTCTCGGGTGATGACGCGACACCTCCCATCACGGTGCCTGTCCACATCGACGGAAACGGCGCCACTCTCCGACGCAGTACTACCGCGAACCTCTTCCGTCTTCTCGAGGTCGCAACCGGCGGAAAAGCGACGCTCAGCGATCTCACAATCGAGAACGGAAAAGTGACCGGCGACGGTGGGGGCCTCCTCGTCCAGAGTGGGGGGACAATCCACGCGACATCTGTCCTCGTCAAAGGGAACACCGCCGGTAACAACGGCGGTGGCATCGAGAACCTGGGAACCCTGAGGTTCGTTCGATCCAGGGTTGCCGACAACAGTGCCGCAGGCTCCGGTGGGGGGATTTCCAGCGAAAGCTCCGCCTCCGTCATTTCCACCTCGGTCGAGGGCAACACGGCCGGCAGATTTTTTGGTGGAGGCGTGTTCAACGACAGCGTCATCACCATCACCCGCAGTTCCATCACCGGCAACAGGGTTACGGCGGGCGACGGCGGCGGCCTCTGGAACAACCACCGGATGACCGTCGACGACAGCACGATCGTCGACAACACCGCCAGCGACCACGGAGGCGGCGTCACCAACGCACAGCTCGGAAGAGCCACCTTCAACCGGAGCACCATCGCGAAGAACACCGCCGGTCTACTGGCAGGCGGCATCTACAACGTCGACTCCGGCTCCTACCTCGTCCTCAACCGCAGCTCCGTCACCAAGAACAAGGCGGCCGATGCCCCAGGAGGCGTGTTCAACGACGTCGGAGACACCGTGGTGAACAAGCACTCTCCCATCACGGGAAACCGTCCCACCAACTGCGTCGGCAGCCCGTCTCCCGTGGCCGGTTGCACCGGCTGACCCGCCGACAGGGTTTCGTCGAGGCGACCACGGATCGCTGTGCGGTGTGACGAGTGATCTGCCCGCGGACGGACCCCCACGTCCTGTCGGCCCGGCGGGCAGGCATGTGCGGAACGCAGTGGGTCAGGCCGGGGTGTCAGCGTCCTGCGTGGACGCCGCGTACGCCTCGGGGCCCTGCTCCGCCGCCGTCGAGTCCATCCACATGACCTGCCAGCCGTGGCCGTCGAGGTCGAAGAAGCTGCGTGAGTACATGAAGCCGTAGTCCTCGGCGTCATCCGCCTTGGAGCCGCCCGCCGCGAGCGCAGCGGCGCTGACCGTATCGACCTCGTCGCGGGACGACACGCTGAAGCAGTACAACGCCAGGGTGTGGGTGGTGGGATCGGCCATCGGCAGTTTCGCGAACTCCGCGAACTTCTCGCGGCTGAGCAGCATGACGAAGGCGTGCTCGCCGACCAGCATGCAGGCGGCGCTCTCGTCGGTGAACTTCGCATCGAAGCCGAACCCGAGCTTGCCGAAGAACGCCTTGCTGCGCTCGAGGTCCGCGACAGGGATGTTCAGGAACAGCGTGCGGCCGGGATGTGCGGGATTGGTCATGGCGGGTCTCCAGTCGGTGGCTCGATGGCGTGCGTCCCGGTAGACCGGCGCAGCCGGCGGAACTCATCGGCGGATCGCGGGTTGGTCGCAGTCGCAGCGTTGATCAAGTACGCAGCCTGCACCCAGATGGACACCCACATCGAGATCGGCCCGACGGGCGGGAAGCAGCTGCCGCCTACGGTGAAGCAGCCGGCGGGGAGCGGGTGGCAGGTCAGCGAATACCGGACGGGATGTCAGGCACCGCAACGGGACGGAGCACCGTCAGGGACTCTTCCTGGCGAGCCACCATGGCAAAGGAGAACCTGTCGATTTCCAGGCAGAGATCGACGTCGTCCGGGTGGTAACCACTCCGCAGCCCACCGGCGAGGTCCGCCGCGGCACGAGAGGTCCTCGCGCGGTGGAGATACGGGGCCGGTTCGACATCGCCCCCGTCCATGCATCGGCCAATGTATTCGGCGCACGCCCGGTCCTCGTCGGCCCGGCCCCCTTCGCCGGTGACCACGAACGTCACCGGACCGGAATCCCTGGCCCGCAGGAACCGCGCGGTCGGGCCGGCCACCACGAAGCTCGCGCACAGGACCAGCGGCGCGTTCGCGACGGCCAGCGCGCCCACGGTCCCTGCCGTCGTCTTCTGCACCAGCGTGCGGCCGGCGAAATCGCGTGACCTGAGCAGGCCGGGCGAGTTCACCGCGTCGAAGCCCGCTGCCGGCGCTCCGTCCTTCAGAGCCAGCCAACCCGTGTGGCTTTCCTTCAGGGCAAGTGCCTCGCCCTCCGATGAGGCGAGGACGATCCTCTCGACGCCGCGTGAGAAGGCCCAGGCAGCCACGGTGAAGGCGCGCATGACGTCGATGACGACGGCGACACGGGGAACGCCGCTCAACTCTGGGATGCCCACGAGGCGATGGTCCATCGCGCCATTCTGACGTCCCTGGATCATCCGAAGAACCCGGGGGATCCGGCTGCCTCGGGATGAGGTAGGCGAAGCGGTTCCGGTGCCGCCGGATCTCGTCGGGTCGGGGCTGTCGATGAGCTCCGCCTCTCGGGGCGTACGCCGTGGGGCGCACCGGGCCGTCGGCTCAGGGCGAGGTGCCTGGACGGCCCAGCGCCTCGGCCTTGTCGAGGCGTCTAGCGGTGGCTCAGGCGCCGCCGGCCGTGCCGATGTGCGACTTGGTGGCGTCGGTGATGAAGTCGCGGGTGCTGTCGGGGCTGAGGGCCCGGGCCCGGAGATGGTCGTGCATCACGCTGTAGTGCTGCACGTCGGATTGTTTCTCCAGGTAGTGATCGCCGGCGGAACCATCCATGTACACCACCCCCGCATCGGAGCTGGCGGCGAACGTCAGGATGGAGAACTGCCCGGAAAGGCCCGGGTGGGCCCCTGCGTCGTAGGGGAGGACCTGCACGGTGATGTGCGGCTCCGCGCACAGTGCGTTCAGGTGTTCCAGTTGCTCGCGCATGATGTCGGGGCTGCCGACGACGCGGCGCAGTGCTGATTCGTCCAGGACGACCCACAGGCGCAACGGGCGGGCCAGGTCGTAGATCCGGTGCTGGCGGCGCAGCCGTACCTTGAGGCGTGCGGCGGCCTGTTCGGCAGTGATCCGGGGGATCGTCTCCACGATGACCGCCTGGGCGTAGGCGGGGGTCTGCAGCAGGCCGGGGATCACCATGGGTTCGTAGGCGTGGAGGGAGGCGGCGTCCGTCTCCAGGCCGATGTAGACGCTCTGGGGGACGTCGCCGTAGGAGTGCCACCAGCCGTGCTCTCCGGATTCCTTGGCCATCTGCATCAGCGAGTCGATGACCTGGGGGTCCGATACCCCGTAGAGCGCGCAGAGGTCTCGTACGTCGCGGGGGCTGATGGCGCGGTTGCCGTTCTCCAGGTGGCTGATCTTGGGCTGGGAGACCATGAGCCGCTTGGCCACCTCCGCGCTTTTCAGGCCGCTGGCCTCGCGAAGTCGGCGCAGTTCGGCTCCCAGGCGGCGTTTCCTGACAATGGGATTGATGTGTGCCGCCACGGGCGGTGTACCTCCGGCTCCAAGTCACTGTTCTGGCCCGCAGGTTGCCATGGAGTGAGGCTTGTTGATCATGTGCCATGCCGTCGAATTCGAGGGACGTCCGAAACGGGACGTGACCTTGTCATGTGCCTCGCGGCACTGAGCGGCGCGTTCGCGGGGGACGCGCCTCGCGGATCGCCTCCGAGGCGGAGCGGTGGAGTGGGCTGGAGTGGGGCTGAGGCCGTTTCCGGTCTGTGCGGGATGCGGGATGGGGGATGGGGGATGGGGGATCGTGGGACGAGCCGAGCCCCCTTCCCGACGGGGGAGGGGGCTCGGGTCTGTCGATCAGCAGAACGCGGGCGGGACGCTCTGCTCGTACTGGAAGACGTTGCGGGGGTCGTACTTCGCCTTGATCTTGCGCAGCCGGTCGAAGTTGCCGTCCCAGTAGGCGGTTTCCCAGTCCTGCATGCCGATGTTCGGGACGTTGACGTAGGCGCCGTGTACGTAGGGCCGCAGCGCCTGGCTGAACTCGGCGATCCAGGCCTGGGCCTGTGAGGTCAGCGCGTCGCCACTGCCCGGCTCGCCACGGGTGCCCCAGCCGGCGCCCGGCTCGGAGTAGAAGAGCGCGTCGCGATGCGGGAACGCCGTGCCGCCGCGGGGGCTCTTCCTGACCGCTCCGCCGAAGGCCTGGGTGAAGAAGTTGCTGTCGTCCGTCGGCGCGTCCCGCATGAACGAGGCGATCGCGCTGATCGCCTTCTTCGGGAACGGCTTGTTGGTGAACTGCGAGAAGAACTTCCAGTTCGCCGGCTCGTCCGCGGTCGGAATCTGGAATCCCGCGTACACGTCACCCCAGTTGCCGACCTGCACCGTGACTTCGGGGCGACCGACCGAAAGGATCGGGGCGAGCAGTCTCTTCGCCTCGGCGGGCGTTCCCTCCGCGAGGACCGCGAACAGCAGGATCTGGTTTCGGTGAATTTCGAGCTGGGTGCCGAGACGGTTGTCGGCGACCGGCGCCGTGCGCTGCCACGTGTCGAAGACCCTGTGCAGGTCTCCGATCCCGTCCCACGTCGTCTGCACATAGGTGACGCTCTTGAGCGGGGCCACCTTGTAGGTGAGCGACGTGACGATTCCGAAGTTGCCGTTGCCCGCGCCGCGGAGTGCCCACAGCAGGTCCGAGTTGTTCTTCAGGTCCGCCTTGATGACCTTGGCGCAGTCGCCGCCCGACGCGACGACGATCTCGGCCCCGATCAGGCTGTCGCAGGCCATTCCGAGGTAGCGGGTGAGGAAGCCGAAGCCGCCGCCGAGCGTCGCACCGGACAGGCCCACGGTGCCTTCCGTGCCGGTCGTCACCGCGAGGTTCTTCTTCGCGAGCGTGGTCACCGCTTCCAGCTGGTTGAGCCCGGCTCCGACCGTCGCCGTACGGGCGGCCGTGTCGATGTGGGCCGACTTCAGCTCGCTGACGTCGATCACGATGCCGTTGTCCACGTTCGACCAGCCCTCGAGGCTGTGGCCGCCGCTCCGCACCCGCAGCGCGACATCGTGCTGCCGGGCCCAGGTGAGGGCGTTGACCACGTCCTGGGTCCGCTGGGCGTAGACGATGACCAGCGGATAGTGGACGAAGAGTTCGTCCCACCCGAGGCTCGCGTCCGCGTAGTCGGGATCGTTGGGACGGACGATGCGGCCGGTCAGCTTCGCCGGCCCGCACGTCGCGCTTTCGGCCTCGGGGGCGAGGGCGCTCGCTCCCGGAGCCTCCGCGGCCGCGATGCCCGGGAGAACGACCGCGCTCGCACCGGTGACCGCCGTGGCCTTCAGCAGCCCGCGACGAGAAAAGTCCTGCATGGTCCGTGTCCTCTCGACCGGACTACGCCATTATTCGGCCGAGGTGAATATTCCCCGCCAATTGGCGTGTTCGATCCCTTGTTTACAATTTCTGGGAGTCGCAGATTAACAAGGGAGACCGGGACGTTGTTGCCTGACACGCGAATTCGAGGGAAACGGCGACCTGTTGAATTGACTGGCCATTATGCTATTTGTCGTCGCGGCGGATGTACGCAGATCATCGTCCGTGGATTTCCGGCCAGTTCTGGCGGTCACGGCCCGAGGCGGTCGCCTGCGCGGTGGTGCCGCCGGGGACGGACACGCATTTCCACGGACCCGGCGCGGGCCCGTGGTGCGCCAAGAGTGCCGGCCTGAGTCGGTGCTGTGAGCGGACCGCGCCGCTCTCACGGTGTCGCAACCGGCGTTGCCGATCATGACCATGCCCGCCCGGAGATGGAGATTCGGGGCGGGCTCTGGTTCATGGCTGACCGTGTGGAACGCGGGGCGTGGGTCAGCCGCGGCGCAGCATCATGACGACGGCGACGATGACGATGATGAGGACGACAGTACCCAGACCTATGTACACGATCTTCTCTTTCCTTCGGGGAAGCGGCACCCATCGGTGTCGCAGAAAGTCGAGTTCCCCCGTCGGGACCTTTCAGGCCCGGGTGATTCCGCTGCCCCGCGGTGATCTGCGCCCGTACCGCTGACGGAGCACGTCGTGGACGCTGTGTGTGACGACTCGGTCCACTCTCAGTCCTTGCCGGACGCGAGCTCGGTGGTGACCGGGGTGTCCAGCTGCTCCGGCGAAGCGGCCGGACACTTCGGGCCGGGTACGCCGGGCCCGCCCTGTGCGGGGACCGATCCGGCTCCCGTCGCCCGCGAGGAGGCCGGCCGCCACAGGCCTGTCCGCAGCCCCACGCGCCGGCACAGCCGAGGCAGGAAGACGTAGAAGCGGTCGGGCAGGAACACGGCGTCCGCGACGATCATCGCGCCGGAGAAGAGAGGCAGTCCCATGAGCACCGCGATGCCGAGGTGCATGCCCAGCAGCATGGCGAGAACCGGGTACTTGAGCCTGCCGAACAGCACGAACGGGAAGGCCACCTGCAGGAGCACCGTCAGGTAGCCGGCGATCGCGATCAGGATCGTGTGCTGGTCCACGAAGTGGGAGAGCGCGGGCCAGGGCTGGAAGAGCCGGAGGTTCAGGACGAAGTGGAGAGCGGTTCCGGAGCCCCAGGAAGCGCCCTGGACCTTGAACAGGCCGGCTGATCCGTAGAGGAAACAGACCTGGGCCGCGATGACGAACATCCCGCAGTTGTGGACCACCGTGGTCAAGGTGGTCAGGGACGCGCGGAGTTGTCGGAGGAAGTGGTGCTTCACCCGCGGCGCCGGGGCGTCGGTACGAGCCGTACTCAGCCGGACCCTCCGTGCGTCCAGGGACCAGCGCCGGCCGCACGCGGTGAGGGCGAGATAGATGGCCATCAGCAGGACCAGGTTGTCGCCCCCGTCCGTCATGAAGATCGCCCGGGCATGGAACGAGACCACCACGAGGGCGAAGAGGACGGACAGGGCGCGTGTCCGCCAGCCCAGTACGAACAGCGCGGACGTGACGAGGGCGAGCGCGTAGCAGAGCTCGAAGTAGGCGCGGCTGTCGGACAGGGTCAGGATGCTGTTCCACCCTGTCTGGTCGAAGAGCTCTCGCGCCAACGCGGGCGTCCACGGGGAGTCGGGGCCCCAGATCTCGTCACGGTGCGGGAACTCGCGCAGCAGAAAGACCAGGTAGAGCAGTCCGTAGCCGATGCGCAGCACCGACGCGGCGTACAGGGACACCGGCCGGCCGGTCAGAAGTTCGCCCGCGGCTGCGGCCCGGTCGACGAGCCACTGGACGGGGCCGGAGTGCGCGGTGCGCCGGCCCCCCGACCCGTCGGGTGCGGGCGCCGTGGGGGTGATCCGGGGGATCTGCTCAGTTCCCATGGGGGGTCACCTTCCACCAGGGCAGGAGCCGGTTCTCGGTCGGCGCCGGCGGGCGGCTGCCGGCCGGGGACCCGGGCGCGGCGATGGGCCGTGTGACGACCCGGAGCTGAATGAAGTCGAAGGTGCCGCCGTTGTGGGCCGCCATGCGGTCCGCGGCGATGTTGCTCAGATACTTCTGCATCATCGACGCGCGCTCCGTGTGCGCCCTGTCGTCACCACCGTGCGAGTCGACGTAGGAAGTCCAGGAGCGGCGCAACAGGTTCTGCGCTGTGTGACTCGGGAAAGGGTCGTGTTCGACGGCGGAGTTGTCCACGGCCGTCAGGTCGAACCAGGAACTCACGTGAACCGATTTCCCGGTGCCGTTGCGTGCCGTTCTCGCGAGGATCTGCCGGTTGACCGATTCGGGGTCCGGGGCGAAAAGCCGCCAGTTCTGCTCGAAGAACGGATACACCCATGCGTTGATCAACGGGCTGTATCGCTTGGAGATGGTGTTGGCAGGTGCGACGTGCAGGAACACCATGACGACATGGACGAGAGTCGTCGCCACACACAGGACCACTGCGGCGGACAGCCCTGCTTTCAGTGCCCGAGCACTCTTGGACGTCCTGGCCGGCGTGGGCACGTCGTCAGGACATTCCTGTGCGGCCGGGCCGGAATCGGAGTGCGGGAGTTCCTTCACGTCCGCTGGTTCAATTCCGCTCGACACCGCCCACCCTGTCTTTCTCATATCAGCTACTCATGTCTGGCCAATTTTTCGGACTGTCACCGGCGGCGCGCGGCGGGATCGGTGAGGATTCCGCCGCGCGCCGTCATCCGCTGAGCGGAGTCACTGCGGGGTGGTGTCTAGCCCTCGTAGCCCTTGGCGTAGTCGAGGGCGGCCTCGCGGCCGTGGGGGACGTCGGCGTAGCCGTAGTTCTCCTCGGGCTGCTCGCCGTAGGAGGGCTTGCCGTGATCCATCTCGTGTCCGTGCTGGGGCTTCTCGCCGTGGTGGGGCTTCTCGCCGTGGTGGGGCTTGTGGCCGTGGTGGGGCTTCTCGCCGTGGTGCGGCTTTTCGGGCTTGCCGCCGTGTCCGGACCCGCCGGTGGTGTTTCCGGCGGTGCCGTTCCCGGCCGTGTTGCCCTGCGTGTTCCCGGAGGTGGTGTTCCCCGCGGTGTTGCCCGCGGTGTTCCCGGACGTGTTCCCGGCGATGTTGCCCGAGGTGTCGCCACTCGTGACACTGACGACGGGTCCGCCCAGGAGGCCGCCACTGACCAGGCCGCCCGTGACCAGACCACCCGTGAGGAGACCCCCGCCGGTGGTGCCGGTCGTCGTGCCGCCGGTGGTGGCGGTCGCGCAGTTGTTGAGGAAGATCCTGTTGTTGTCGAGGGTCACGGCGCCGTTGCGGGCCAGGGCCCGGCCCTCGATGTTCGTCCCCGTGGTCACGCTGATCGAGGTGAGGGCCATCAAGGTGCCCACGAACGTGGAGTTGGTGCCGAGGGTGGCCGAACTCCCGATCTGCCAGTACACGTTGCAGGCCGAAGCGCCGTTGGTCAGCAGCACGCGGCTGGACGATGCCGTCGTGAGGGCTTCGGGGATCTGGAAGACCCAGACGGCGTTCGGGTTTCCTCCGGCGTCCAGGATCAGGTCGCCGGTGAGTCCGACGCCGGACGTGGCGGTGTAGACACCGGGAATCAGGGTGGTGCCCGTGGTGATGGCCGCCGGCAGCGCGAAGTCCGTGGCCTGGCCGGCCGCCTGGTTGTAGGCCGTCACCAGGTCGGACTTGGCCTGCAGTGCGACGGCGTCGGCGGCGTGCACCGCGCCGAGCACCTGGCCGGGCGGGAATCCGGTGATGGCCGGGTTCGGGCTCGTGCCGAGGTCGTGGCTGAGCACCGACGGGCCGGTGTTCATGACGCCCTGACCGGCCAGGACGGAGAAACTCGCCGCGGTGGCCAGCGGCACGGGGGTGGCGATGGCCATCGCCTGTGTCGGGGTCAGGGCGACCATCGTGGCGGCAACCGTCGCGGCGAGAGCCGAGGCCAGCAAGCCGGACAAATTGCGGCCGCGAGCCGCGTGGGGGAACTTCAGCTTCATCTAGGGGCCATTTTCTGTGGGGGCCGTGGCGTACCGGGCCCTACCGATCGCCCGGGAAGCCATGTTGCTGGTGTGGCATATTACGCAGGAAAATCAGCCCGGAAGCTATGGAGAGGGTAAGGGAAGTGTTTACCCTTCGGATGGCGCAATGAGCAGTTGAAGAATTCATTTTACATTTCCGATCATCCGACATTTGAGCCGAAAGGATCAGGTGGAATCATCAAAGGCCGGGGGGGCGACTGGATTAGCTTCGACTCTATTCGTTTGTATTGGGGGACGGGAATGGAAGAGGCGTCGGATTGTGGCCTGGTGTCGCGGGGGCCGGTCCGCGGACAGCGGTGAGGTGCCTGCCGCCGATGCGCGTGAGGGTCGAGTGCGGAATTGATCTCTGCTGGAGTGGGCGTTTCCCGCTGGTCCTCGTTCTCTCTGTTCTCCCCGTTGTCCCTGTTCCCTGTTCTCCCCGTTGTTCCCGTTCTCGCCGTTCTTGTCATTCTTGCCGTTCCTGTCGTTCCGGATATCCTCCTGCCGCATTCGCGCGGTGCTGTGAGGGGCGGATGGCGCGGAGGAGAGGGGAGGTCGCGCGCATCCAGACGCCGCGGTGACGCGTCTACTTCGGTATGGATCTGGAAAAGCCGCCCACTGAGCGACCCGTGCCCCGGGGCGAGGGGTGCCTCACCGTCGCCGTCCGGCTGCCGGTACGGATCGTCGTGTTCGTGCTCGTGGTGCCGGTGCGCATGGCGTGGGACGCGCTGGTCGTCTGCGGGCGGTTGCTGCGCGACACCGTGCTGCGGCCGGTGGGCCGGGCGCTGCTGTGGGTGGCGTGGGCGGTGTTCGTGTGGCCCTGGGTGACGCTGTGGCGGTACGTCGTGGTCCCGGTCGGCAGGACGCTGGGCCGGCTCGGGTACGTGCTGCTCGTGGTGCCCGCCGCCTGGCTGTACGACCGGGTGCTCACCCCCCTCGGGCACGCGATCGCCTGGACGGCGCGGGGGACCGGCGCAGCACTGGCCTGGGTGTTCCGGGGCGTTCGCGGCGGGCTCGGCCGGGTGCTGCACGGCATCGGCACCGGGCTCGGCCGGGTGTACGCGTGGCTGCTGGTGCCCGTGGGCCGCGCGCTCGCCCGACTGCTCAAGGGCGTCGGGACCGGGCTCGCGGCTGTCGGACTCGGCGTGTACGGGGCCGTGGCCTGGCTGACGCGATATCTGATCGTCGTACCGGCGCTGTGGTGCTACGAGTGGGTCCTCGCGCCCGCCGGACGGGCCGTCGCGTGGACAGCGCGCGGACTCGGACGACTCGTAGGGATGATCTTCGGCGGGATCGGCACCGGTCTCTACTGGACGCTGCGTGTCCTGCTCGTCCTGCCCGCGGTCGCCGTGTGGCGCTGGATCCTGGTGCCCGTGGGACGCGTCCTCGCCGTCGTCGGCCGGGAGATCGTGGACGCGCTCGGGCACGCCTGGCGGGTGGCCGGGCATCTGTCGCTCGCCGTCGGACGCTTCCTCGCGCGGCTGCTCCGGTTGGCCTTCGTGGAGCCCGTGCGCTGGGCTTACCGGACCGTCCTGACACCGCTCGGGCATGTCGTCCGGGACACGGTCCTGCGGCCCGCGGCCGAGGCCGCCCGCAGTGCGGGCCGGGTCACCCGGCAGATCCTGGACGCCGCCCGCGAGTCCGCGCGGCAGACCCGTGCCGACGTCCGCCGGATCCTGTTCGGCACGCCCCGCGAGCCCGAGCCGCTACGGCCGGCGAAGCCCCGCGGGGAACCGCAGGCCGCCGCTGCACGTACTCTAGGTAGCAGTACGACCGCTCTCACGAAGGACTGAACGACACTGGGCAAGCGACAGCCCGAAGGCCCGCCGCCCGCACCCGCGGTGCAGCGCATCCGACTGCGCTACACCAAGCGCGGCCGCCTCCGGTTCACCAGCCACCGTGACTTCCAGCGCGCCTTCGAGCGTGCGTTGCGCCGTGCCGAGGTGCCGATGGCCTACTCGGCGGGGTTCACACCGCATCCGAAGGTGTCGTACGCCAATGCCGCACCCACCGGCACGGGCAGTGAGGCGGAGTACCTGGAGATCGCGCTCACGGCGGCGCGTGACCCGGAGAAGCTGCGTGAGCTCCTCGACGAGTCGATGCCCGTGGGGCTCGACATCATCGAGGCGGTCGAGGCCCGCACCTCGGGTCTCGCCGACCGGCTCACCGCGTCCGTGTGGGAGCTGCGCCTCGACGGCGTGGCGCCCGAGGACGCGGAGCGCGCGGTCGTCGCCTTCACCGCGGCCGACACTGTGGAGGTCCAGCGCAGGACCAAGAACGGGATGCGCACCTTCGACGCCCGCAGCGCAGTGGCGAGCCTCGAGGCGCACACCGCGCAGGCTGATAGGCCGACGGACCAGCCCTGTGCGATACTGCGGCTGGTTGTTCGGCACGTGACGCCTGCCGTTCGACCCGACGACGTCCTGTCCGGTCTTCGCGCCGTGGCCGACCTGGCGCCGCCGGTCGCCGCAGCGGTGACCAGGCTGGCGCAGGGGCTGTTCGATGAAGAGACCGGCACGGTGACCGACCCGCTCGCGCCCGACCGCGAGGCAGTCACGGCCGCTCCAGCCGATCGCACAGGGGCCGCCACAGCTGCCGCCGCGAAGGCGTCGGCGTAAGGAAGGTCCCGCGTAGGGACGGATGTCGTAGCGCCGCCCTCGTATCCGGGAGCCACCTGGGTCGGGCAGCGCACCCACCAGAAGACTTTCGCCAGGCCGTACGCACACATGGCGTACGGAACCGGCGAGACAGGACACAGAGAGCTCCCGTGCGGCGCCCGCGCCCCGGACGGCGGCACCGCGCATCGCGCGAGCCGCGGACGTCACCGGCACTGCCGGGCCAGGCGCGGCGCCCGGGAGCCTGACGGGAGATCCACCCGCATGCTCGAACCGACCGAACCCACTGAGCCCTCCACGGGCTCCGACACCAACAACACCCCCAGCGACACCCTGCCGCCGCGGCGCCGCCGCCGTGCGGCGTCGCGTCCTGCCGGTCCGCCCACCGGCGCGGCCGAGTCCGCGGCCGTGGCCGAGACCACCGCCCCGGCCATACCGCCGGTGGCATCCGCCGAGGCCGTAGCGGCCGCCGAGGCCGAAGAGGCCGAGGAGACGGTCGAGGAAGCGGTGGCCGAGGCCGCCGTCGCCGACCCGACCCCGGCCGACAGCACCGGCGTCGAGGACCCCGCCGCCGAGGACACCGCTCCGCGGCGTAGCCGCCGCCGTGCCACCCGCCGGGCGTCCGCGCCCGCCGGCGCCCCCGTGACGGCGGAGACCGCCGAGGCCGCGGAGACCGTGGTTCCCGCCCCCGAAACGGAGATCCCTGCCGTAGAGGCCGGGAGCGAGCAGGCCGCCTCCGACGAGGCCGCGCCCGCCGCCCGCCCGCGCCGCCGTGCCACCCGGCGCGCCTCCGCGCCGACCGGCGCGCCCCAGGCCGCCACGAGCGTCGAAGCCGTCGAGACCGTCGCGTCCGCCGACGCCGCGGCAGAGCCGGTGCCCGCCGAGGCCGAGGCGCCCGCCGCCGAGGACGCCGCACCCCGTCGTACCACCCGACGTCGCGCCACCCGGCGCGTCTCCGCACCCGCCGGTGCGCCCGAGGGCGACACCGCCGACGAGCGTGTGGAGGCGCCCGTGTCCAGCGAGACCCAGCCCAGCGAGACGCGCCGGTCCGGCGAGAGCACCGCCGCCCCGGCCGAGGCCGTCGAGCCCGTAGAGACCACGGAGTCCGCCGAGGACGGTGCCCCGCGCCGTGGCCGCCGCCGCGCGACCCGCAAGGCCGCCGTCGGTTTCTCCGCCCCCGCGCCGAAGGAGACCGAGTCCGGCCGTCGCCCCGCGCGTCCGGCCGTCGCCGTCTTCCAGGCGCCCGTGTTCACCGAGCCGATGTTCCAGACGCCGGAGCGGGCCGCGGCCGCGGCTGCCGCCGAAGCGGCGGAGGACGCCGTGGAGGCTCCCGAGGCCGACGAGGTGACCGAGGCCGTCGTCGAGGCTCCCGAGCCCGCCGCGGCCGCTGAGGAGACGACCGGCGGACGCCGGCGCCGTCGCCGCCGGACCGTCGAGGACGAGCCCGTGGCCGCCCCCGTACAGGCCGCCCCCGTCGAGGACACCGACGAGGCGGAGGAGCCCGACGAGTCCGTCGAGGACGCCACCGAGGGCGACGAGTCCGACGAGGAGGAGTCGGCCGGTTCGCGCCGTCGCCGCCGCCGCGGTGGCCGTCGCCGTCGCCGTGGCGAGTCCGCCGACGCGGACGGCGAGTCCGGTGACGACGAGTACGCCGCCGAGCAGGCCGCGCAGGACGCCGAGGACACCGCGGAGCAGACCGCGGAGGACGCCGAGGACGCCGAGGAGGCGGACGAGCGCGAGGAGTCGGGCGGCTCCAGCAGCAGCCGGCGCCGTCGCCGCCGTCGTCGTCGCGCCGGTGACTCCGGCACGGACGCCGACTCCACCGAGAACGACCCCGAGCGCACCGTCGTCAAGGTCCGCGAGCCCCGCGGCAAGAAGGACGACCACCCCAGCGACGAGGTGCAGTCCATCAAGGGCTCCACCCGCCTGGAGGCGAAGAAGCAGCGCCGTCGTGAAGGGCGCGAGCAGGGCCGCCGCCGTGTTCCGATCATCACCGAGGCCGAGTTCCTGGCCCGCCGTGAGGCCGTCGAGCGCGTGATGGTCGTCCGCCAGAGCGGCGAGCGCACCCAGATCGGCGTCCTCGAGGACAACGTGCTCGTCGAGCACTACGTCAACAAGGAGCAGTCGACCTCGTACGTCGGCAACGTCTACCTGGGCAAGGTCCAGAACGTGCTGCCGTCGATGGAGGCCGCCTTCATCGACATCGGCAAGGGCCGCAACGCGGTCCTCTACGCCGGTGAGGTCAACTTCGAGGCGCTCGGCATGGCCAACGGGCCGCGCCGCATCGAATCCGCCCTGAAGTCGGGCCAGTCGGTCCTCGTGCAGGTCACCAAGGACCCGATCGGCCACAAGGGTGCCCGCCTCACCAGCCAGGTCTCCCTGCCCGGCCGCTACCTGGTCTACGTGCCCGAGGGCTCGATGACCGGTATCAGCCGCAAGCTGCCCGACACCGAGCGCGCGCGTCTGAAGACCATCCTCAAGAAGATCGTCCCCGAGGACGCGGGCGTCATCGTGCGCACCGCCGCCGAGGGCGCGAGCGAGGACGAGCTGCGCCGTGACGTGGAGCGTCTGCAGGCGCAGTGGGAGGACATCCAGAAGAAGGCGAAGAGCGGCAACGCCCCGACGCTGCTCTACGGCGAGCCGGACATGACCGTCCGCGTCGTCCGCGACATCTTCAACGAGGACTTCTCCAAGGTCATCGTCAGCGGCGACGAGGCGTGGGAGACCATCCACGGCTACGTCGCGCACGTGGCGCCCGACCTGACCGACCGGCTCTCGAAGTGGACCTCCGAGGTCGACGTCTTCGCGACGTACCGCATCGACGAGCAGCTGATGAAGGCGCTGGACCGCAAGGTCTGGCTGCCCAGCGGCGGTTCGCTGGTGATCGACAAGACCGAGGCGATGGTCGTGGTCGACGTCAACACCGGCAAGTTCACCGGCCAGGGCGGCAACCTCGAAGAGACCGTGACCAGGAACAACCTGGAGGCGGCCGAGGAGATCGTGCGCCAGCTGCGGCTGCGCGACCTGGGCGGCATCGTCGTCATCGACTTCATCGACATGGTCCTGGAGTCCAACCGCGACCTGGTCCTGCGCCGCCTCCTGGAGTGCCTGGGACGCGACCGTACGAAGCACCAGGTGGCCGAGGTGACCTCGCTGGGTCTGGTGCAGATGACCCGTAAGCGGGTCGGACAGGGACTGCTGGAGTCGTTCTCCGAGACCTGCGTCCACTGCAACGGCCGCGGTGTCATCGTGCACATGGAGCAGCCGACGTCCGTCGGGGGCGGCGGCAAGCGCAAGAAGCGCGGCCGTGGCGGCGCCGAGCAGGTGCACGAGCACGACCACGACCACGAGCAGACGTACGAGGCGGCGGAGGAGCCGGAGACGGCCGAGTCCGAGACAGAGGTGGCCGTCGAGACCGCCGCGCAGCCCGTGCCGGAGTTCCAGGCCGACGAGGAGTTCTACAGCAGCGCCGCCGAGGCGGAGGCCGCGGCGTCCCGTGGCCGTTCGCGGCGCCGCGCCACCCGGCGTGCCTCGGCCCCCGCGGGTGCGCCGAAGGCAGATGAGCGCGCGCCCCGGAGCCGACGCGAGGAGCGGGCCGAGCGGGCTTCCCGCGAGGCAGCCGAGGCCGAGCCGGTCGCGGTCGAGGACCCGGTCGTCGAGGCCCCCGTGGCCGAGGCGCCGGTGACGCAGGCCCAGGCCGTCGAGGTGACGGAGGCCGCGCCTGCCCCCGCCGTCGAGGACGAGGCCGCTCCCAAGGGCCGTACACGGCGCCGTGCGACGCGGAAGGTGTCGGCCCCGGCCGGTTCACCGAAGGCGGCGCAGGACACCGTGGTGACGGTCACGGAGCCGGTCGCGGCGCCCGCGCCGGAGACCCCGGCCGAGCAGACCGCCGAAGCGCCGGTCGAGGTGCCCGCCGAGAGCGCGGCTCCGGCCCGCCCGCGTCGGCGCGCCGTCCGCAAGGCCACCGCGCCCACCGCGTCCGAGGAGGCGGCCGTCACGGTCGTCCCGTCGGTGGCGGCGGAGACGCCCGCCGAGCCGGCCACCCAGACCGGGCAGGACCAGGCGGCCGACACGGCGGGCGACGCCGGTGCGGACGCCGAGGCTCCGGCCCCGGCCAAGAAGACGGCCACCCGCAAGACGGCCGCCAAGAAGACGACGGCGAAGAAGACCGTCGCCAAGAAGACCGCGACCGCGGCCAAGAAGACCGTCGCCAAGAAGGCCACCACGGCCAAGAAGGCGACGGCCAAGAAGACGGCCACCAAGTCGACGTCGAAGAAGACCGCGGCGGCCGAGCAGACGCTCCCCTCCGTCACGGCCTCCACCGACGAGGGCTGAGTCCGCCCCGGTGCCCCGGGTCTCCGTCGATCGGCGGAGCCCGGGGCACCGGCGTGACCGGTGGCACATCCACGGGGCCCGACCTGGTTTGACCCTTTCGGTCGTGGCCCCGTAACCTTGACCGTCGGCGTGTTCTTAGACGCGCCGCATCCCGTAAACCTTTTTCCTCCCGGCGCTCTGCGTCCCGGGAGAGGCCGTTCGCTTCTGCGCGTGGCTGGACTGCGGGGTTCCGTTCCGAGCGAGAGAGAGATCCGCGTGTACGCCATCGTGCGCAGCGGTGGTCGCCAGCACAAGGTTGCTGTCGGCGACATCGTTGAGGTTGACAAGATTTCCACTGCCAAGGTTGGCGACACGGTCGAGCTCTCGACCCTGCTCGTTGTCGACGGCGACGCCGTGACCAGCGACCCGTGGGTCCTTGCCGGCATCAAGGTCCAGGCCGAGATCGTGGACCACCACAAGGGCGTCAAGATCGACATCCTTCGCTACAAGAACAAGACCGGTTACCGCCGTCGTCAGGGCCACCGCCAGCAGTACACGGCGATCAAGGTCACTGAGATCCCCGCGGCTGCGAAGTAAGGGACTGAGGAGAGATGGCACACAAGAAGGGCGCATCGTCCACTCGGAACGGTCGCGACTCCAATGCTCAGCGGCTCGGCGTGAAGCGCTTCGGCGGTCAGGTCGTCAACGCCGGTGAGATCCTGGTCCGCCAGCGCGGCACCCACTTCCACCCGGGCAACGGCGTCGGCCGTGGCAAGGACGACACGCTGTTCGCCCTTGACGCCGGTGCGGTGGAGTTCGGTACCCACCGCGGCCGCAAGGTCGTGAACATCGTTCCGGTCGCCTGACCGGTTCTTTCGCGAGGCGGACCTCACTTCCCGTACGGGAAGCGGGTCCGCCTTTCGCATGTTGTCAATGAAATACAGTACGCAAGAAGACATTCCGTACGTACTGACGTAATCGAAGTGCTGGAGGCACCCCCCATGACCACCTTCGTGGACCGCGTCGAGCTGCACGTCGCCGCGGGTAGCGGAGGCCACGGCTGTGCCTCCGTACACCGGGAGAAGTTCAAGCCGCTCGGCGGCCCCGACGGCGGAAACGGCGGCCGCGGCGGTGACGTGATGCTGGTCGTCGACCAGTCCGTCACCACGCTGCTCGACTACCACCACAAGCCGCACCGCAGTGCCACCAACGGCAAGCCCGGCGAGGGCGGCAACCGTTCCGGCAAGGACGGCCAGGACCTGATCCTGCCGGTGCCGGACGGCACCGTCGTCCTGGACAAGGCGGGCAACGTCCTCGCGGACCTCGTCGGCCACGGCACGTCGTACGTCGCCGCCCAGGGTGGCCGCGGCGGCCTCGGCAACGCGGCGCTGGCCTCGGCCCGCCGCAAGGCCCCCGGCTTCGCGCTGCTCGGTGTGCCCGGAGACTTCCAGGACATCGTCCTGGAGCTGAAGACCGTCGCGGACGTGGCGCTGGTCGGCTACCCGAGCGCGGGCAAGTCGTCCCTCATCTCCGTCCTCTCCGCGGCCAAGCCGAAGATCGCGGACTACCCCTTCACGACCCTCGTGCCCAACCTCGGTGTGGTGACGGCGGGCGAGACGGTCTACACGATCGCCGACGTGCCCGGTCTCATCCCCGGCGCCAGCCAGGGCAAGGGCCTCGGCCTCGAGTTCCTGCGCCACGTGGAGCGCTGCAGCGTGCTGGTGCACGTCCTGGACACGGCGACCCTGGAGTCCGAGCGCGACCCGGTCACCGACCTCGACATCATCGAGGAGGAGCTGAAGCAGTACGGCGGTCTCGGCAACCGGCCCCGCATGGTGGTCCTCAACAAGATCGACGTACCGGACGGCAAGGACCTCGCCGAGATGGTCCGCCCCGAACTGGAGGCCCGCGGCTACCGCGTCTTCGAGGTGTCGGCGGTCGCGCACATGGGCCTGAAGGAACTGTCCTTCGCGCTCGCCGAGCTGGTCGGCTCGGCGCGCGCCGCCAAGCCCAAGGAGGAGGCGACCCGGATCGTCATCCGCCCGAAGGCGGTCGACGACGCCGGCTTCACCGTGGTCCAGGAGGAGGACGGCCTCTTCCGCGTGCGCGGCGAGAAGCCCGAACGCTGGGTCCGTCAGACGGACTTCAACAACGACGAGGCCGTGGGCTACCTCGCGGACCGCCTCAACCGCCTCGGCGTCGAGGCGGAGCTGGTGAAGGCGGGCGCCCGCTCGGGCGACGGCGTCGCCATCGGCCCCGAGGAGAACGCGGTCGTCTTCGACTGGGAGCCGACGGTCATGGCCGGCGCCGAGATGCTCGGCCGCCGCGGCGAGGACCACCGCCTCGACACCCCCCGGCCCGCCGCGCAGCGCCGCCGCGACAAGCAGGCGGAGCGGGACGACGCGGACAAGGAGTACGACGACTTCGAGCCGTTCTGAGCCGGGTCGGGCCCCACGGTCCATGGCCGTCCCCGGTGAACGTCGGGGACGGCCATGGCGTGCGGAGGGCGACCGAGCGGGTGGACCGGAAGTCGTAGCGGGCGCGGACGCGGGTGTTCCCGCTCCGCGCCCGACTTCCTTCCGGCCGCCCGGAGTTCAGGTGCCCGTGCGGCCGCCTGGCCCTGGGGTTCAATAACGGGGAGCTCATCAGAACCTGGGAGACGGTCGGACACCCGGTGACGGCCGGCCGGACCCGGTGACGGTCGGACACCGGGAGGCCGCGGGGCACCGGGAGGCCGGCGGACGTCCGGAGACCGGCGATCATCTGGAGCGTGACGGAAACGGAGACACCGTCGGACCCGCCGCGGAGGGGGGAAGCCTTCCCGCCCGCGGCGGGTCGCTCTTTCCTCGCCTATTTGTCATGCCCTTGATGGACTCCGTTCAGCGACCGTGCCGTTGCGCCGTGTGAGCCTTCTGGTGTCCAAGGGGCCACCGAAGCAAGGGAGTTCGCCGATGCCCGGAGCATTCTCACGCGATCGACGCCGGTTTCTCACCGCCGGCGGCGCGGTGCTGGGTGCGGCAGCCACCGCCCAGTTGTGGGTGCCCACCGCCGCCCGCGCGGCCGAAACGCCCCTGCCCGAGGAGGTGTTCACGCTCGGTGTGGCCTCCGGGGACCCGCTGCCCGACGCAGTCGTGATCTGGACCAGACTCGCTCCCGACCCGCTGAACGGGGGCGGCATGCCCGACCGCGCGGTGCCGGTGGAATGGGAGGTCGCCGAGGACGCCCGCTTCAGGAGGCCGGTACGGCGGGGCGTCGCGCAGGCGCTGCCCGCGTACGGGCACAGCGTCCATGTCGACGTACGCGGACTGCGCCCGGACCGCGCCTACTGGTACCGCTTCCGCGCCTCGGGCCGGCTCTCGCCGGTCGGACGCACCCGCACCGCGCCGCACCCGCACAGCCGCGGCGGCTCGCTCCGTGTCGCCCTGGCCTCCTGCCAGAACTGGCAGAACGGCTACTTCACGCCCTACGCCGACATGCTCGGCCAGGACCCCGACTTTGTCCTCTTCGTCGGCGACTACATCTACGAGTCCGCGCCGTCGGCGACGGCTGTGCGCCGGCACGAGGGCGTCGGGGAGCCGTACACCCTCGTCGAGTACCGCAACCGCTACGCGCAGTACCGCACCGACCCGCACCTCGCGGCGATGCACGCGGCCGCGCCCTGGGTGGTCACCTTCGACGACCACGAGGTCGACAACGACTTCGCCGGCGAGGTCCCGCAGGACCCGGCCAAGCAGTCGCACGAGGCCTTCGTGGCCCGGCTGACCGCCGCCTACCAGGCGTACTACGAGCACATGCCGGTCCGGGCGACCGCGGTCCCCGACGGGCCGCACATCCAGATGTACCGGCGGCTCGACTTCGGCCGGCTGGTGCGGCTGAACGTCCTGGACACCCGGCAGTTCCGCAGCGACCAGGCGACCGGCCAGGCGGGCGCCGAGGACCCCTCGACGACCATGCTCGGTGCCACGCAGAAGGAGTGGCTGCTCGACGGCCTGCACCGCTCACCGACCCGCTGGAACCTGATCGCCTCGCAGATCATGATGGCCGAGACCGATCTGCAGGTGGGCCCGGGCAAGCTCTGGTACTACGACGCCTGGGACGGCTACCAGGCCGAACGCAACGCGCTGATGGGCGAGTTCGCGAGCGTGCGCAACCCCGTGGTGCTGACCGGCGACCGCCACCTCACCATGGTCAGCGACCTCAAGGAGGACTTCGCCGACCCGGACTCCGGCGTCGTCGGCGCGGAGTTCGTGGGGACCTCCATCTCCAGCGGCGGCGACCAGGACCAGGCGGCGTTCCACACGGAGTGGGACGCGCGGATGCCGGACAACCCGCACTGGAAGTTCATCGACGCCCACCGTGGCTACCACCTCTTCGACATCCGTCGCGACGGCATCGACGCGACGGTGCGCGCCCCCGGGACGGTGCTGCTGCCGGACGCCGCCTCCAGCACGCTGGCCAGGCTGCGGGTCGAGGCGGGGGAGCCGGGCGTACGCCTGGTCTGACAGCCACGCCCGGCCCGACGGCCCGACGGCCCGACGGCCCGACGGCCCGAACGGAACGCTCCGGCGCTCACGGATCTCCCCGGCCCGCCCCGACCCAGGGCCGGGGGACCATGTGGGCCCGGAGCGTTCTTGCGTATGACTCAGGTAAGAGATTCGACGTCCCCTGAAGCCGTCGCCCGGAAAGGGCGCCCCGCGCCACCGTGCCGCCCCCCCCGTCCCCGCGCCACCCACCCGCGCGCCCGACCGTGCCCCCGGCTGCTGCCGCACATCGGCCCGCACAGCACCCGTCACCCCGTTCCTGCCGGGCCGTCCGGGGCACCCGTCAGGTCCTGGGCCGGCGCGGCGCGGAGCGATTCGGACGCTCCGCGTGCCCGAAGCGGGCGTGACCGTCGGCACAGGAAGCGGACACCGCGTCCGGTGCCGGGCGGGGCCACGGTTCTCCCGGTCCGGAGCGGACGTGAAGGGATCAGGGAAAACGTGTGCACTTACTCACAGCAAATCAGTACAACCCGGACAGGTGTCGGAGAAGTCGCCTGCATGCAAGGTGAATAACCGGTTGCGCGCACATATGCGGCAGAGGTCGCTCACCTTGCACCGCAGTAACCGTAAGTGGGACCATCCGAATGTTCCCTGTCGCCCCAAGGTAGGTCACCTGTGTCTGAGCACATTGCCAAGCCCCGTACCACCGCAGTGATCCTGGCCGGCGGCACCGGTCAGCGCGTGGGTCTGTCGATTCCGAAGCAACTGCTGAAGATCGCCGGCAAGGCGGTCATCGAGCACACGCTGACCACCTTCGAGCAGGCCGACTCGATCGACGACATCATCGTGCTGATGGCTCCGGGCTATGTCCCGGACGTCGAGAAGATCGTCGCGAAGGCGGGGCTGAAGAAGGTCACCAAGGTGATCGAGGGCGGCTCGACGCGGAACGAGACGACCGAGCGCGCCATCGCCGCCCTCGGTGAGGGCCTGGCCGAAGGCGAGGACGCGAACGTCCTGTTCCACGACGCCGTACGCCCGCTGCTGTCGGAGCGCGTGATCGACGACTGCGTGACCGCGCTGGAGCGCTTCCAGGCCGTGGACGTCGCCATCCCGTCCGCGGACACGATCATCGTGACCCGCACCCACGGCGAGGACGGCGAGTTCATCACCGAGATCCCGGACCGCTCCCGGCTGCGCCGCGGCCAGACGCCCCAGGCGTTCAAGCTGTCCACGATCCGCCGCGCCTACGAGGTCGCGGCCGGTGACCCCAACTTCCAGGCCACCGACGACTGCTCGGTCGTGCTCAAGTACCTGCCGGACGTGCCGATCCACGTCGTCGCGGGTGACGAGTACAACATGAAGGTCACCCAGCCCGTCGACGTCTTCATCGCCGACAAGCTCTTCCAGCTCGCCTCCACCGCCGCGCCCGAACAGGCCGACGAGGCCGCCTACCGCGAGCTGCTCACCGGCAAGACCGTGGTGGTCTTCGGCGGTTCCTACGGCATCGGCAAGGACATAGCCGAGCTGGCCGAGGGCTACGGCGCGAACACGTACGCGCTCGGCCGCTCGACCACCGGCACGCACGTCGAGAACCCGGAGGAGGTCGACGACGCGCTGTCCACGGCCTACGCGCAGACCGGGCGCATCGACTACGTGATCAACACCGCCGGCGTGCTGCGCATCGGCAAGCTCGCCGAGACGGACAACGCGACCATCGAGGAAGCGCTGAAGGTCAACTACCTTGCGCCGGTGCAGATCGCCCGCTCCTCGTACAAGTACCTGGCCGAGACCAAGGGCCAGCTGCTGCTCTACACCTCCAGCAGCTACACCCGCGGCCGCGCCGAGTACAGCCTCTACTCCTCCACCAAGGCCGCCATGGTGAACCTCACCCAGGCGCTGTCCGACGAGTGGGCCGGCGACGGCATCCGCGTCAACTGCATCAACCCCGAGCGCACCGCGACCCCGATGCGGACCAAGGCCTTCGGCCAGGAGCCCACGGGCTCGCTGCTCTCCTCCGAGGCCGTGGCGCGCACCTCGCTCGACGTCCTCGTCTCCGAACTGACCGGTCACGTCATCGACGTGCGCCAGCAGGATCCGACGGCGGGCGCCGGCCAGGCCTCCGGCTTCGAGGCGGCGCTGGCCAGCGTGCTGGACCGGCAGGACGGCGTGGCATAATCAATCTCAATATCTTCCGGTAATTCAGGCCTCTGTGGCCGCGTGTTCGCGGCGCATTCACAGAGGCCTGAATCCGTAAATTTCCCAGAACGTTCACAAAACCGCTTCAGTACTTTTCAGTACCAAGCGCATTTTCCGTACCAAACCGGCACTCCCCTCCAAGAGCAGGTTTATCCGTGATTTCCACCGCTATACGCGTTGCCCGGGTGGGCAGTGCCGCCGAGCTGGCTGCGGCGGCCCTCATGATGCTGGGCTTTCCCTGCCTGATGCTCGCGGCGCTCCTCCCGAACGTCGGTGCCTTCGCCGCCGCGGCCGCCGTGACGTACCTGGCGGACCACTATCTGCACCGGCGTGGCAGCTATCTGGTCAACCGTCTCAGCAAGGTGCGCGCCGGTCTGTCCATCAGATTCCTGGTACGGCAGCTGCTGCTGGTGCTCCTCCTGGCGCGTATCGACCTGTCCGGCAGCATGGTCTTCTACGCGGCGATCGCGTGCTTCCTCGCCTTCTACGGCTTCCAGGCCCCGCACAGCGCGCTGGTCACGCTGATCCGGCTGCGCCGCAAGATGCCCGTCGCCACCCGCAACGTCGACCTGGCCTCCCGCGTCCGCATCCCCGACGCGCCGCCGCGCCGCCTGCTGAACCGGGCCGCGGAGAAGATGCTCCACCTCGACCTGGTGGCGGTCGTCGGTGTGCTCGTCACCGCGGCCACCGGCGACGACGTGTACGGCTTCGCGGGCATCGCGGTCTCGCTGGGGCTCGCGTTCCTCTACGTCGTCGCGCTCGTCCCGTACATCCGCGCCAGGAAGACCCCGCCGAACGCGGAGAAGGTCCTCGCCGCGGTCGACGGCTGGCTGCGCGAGTACCGCCCGGAGACGGTGCTGTACTTCTCGGGCTCCAAGGACTCCGCGTACCAGGTCAACATGTGGCTGGAGACGATGGAGCAGCTGGACACCCGGCCGCTGATCATCCTGCGCGAGCGGGCCGTCCTGGACCGCATGGCGCCCACCACGGTGCCGGTCATCTGCGTGCCCGGAGGGGTGCACCTGATGAACATGGACCTGTCCACGGTGCGGGTCGCGCTGTACGCGGCGAACGTCGGCAAGAACATCCACCTGCTGCGCGTCCCCACCATGAAGCACGTCTTCATCGGGCACGGCGACAGCGACAAGCTCGCCAGCGTCAACCCGTTCAGCAAGGCCTACGACGAGGTGTGGACCGCCGGCCGCGCGGGCCGCGACCGCTACGCCATCGCCGATGTCGGCGTCCGTGACGACGACATCGCCGAGGTCGGCCGCCCGCAGCTCGCACCGATCCGGACCTCGCAGGGCACGGCGGAGGGACTTTCCGGCGCGGCAGCCGACGGACGCTGCCCGACGATCCTGTACGCCCCCACCTGGGAGGGCTGGGACGACAACCCGGGCAACACCTCGATCCTGCTGGCGGGCGAGAACATCGTCCGTCGTCTGGTGCAGGCCGATCCGCCCGTCCGCGTCCTCTACAAGCCGCACCCGTTCACCGGCACCCGCAGCGCGCGGGCCAAGGCCGCGCACGAGAGGATCGTCGCGCTGGTCGAGAAGGCGGCCACGGAACGCGCCGCCGACCCCCGCTTCACCGGCGACCCGGCGGCCCGGAACGCGGCCGTCGCCGAGCTGGCCCGGATCGCGGCCCGTATCGAGCAGCTGACCGGTGTCACCGAGAGCGGCGACGAGGCCGAGGCCACCCGTGACGGCATGGTCGACACCGCGGCGCACGCCGAGGTCGCCCGGCTGCGCGCCGAGTGGAACGACGCCTACTGGCGCTCCTTCGGCAGCGCCGAGCACCGGGTGATCACCGGCGCCGAACCCCGCCTGTACGACTGCTTCAACGTCTCCGACGCGATGGTCTCGGACATATCCAGCGTGGTCTCCGACTTCATCGCGAGCGGCAAGCCGTACGCGGTCACGGACTCCGCCGAGCTGGGCGTCGAGGAGTTCAAGCGGCAGAACACCGCGGTGCGCGCCGCCGTGATCCTCTCCAACTCGGCCGCCGAACTGGACGAACTGCTCGCCGGGGTCGTCGACCCGTCGGCGGACACGCTGGCCGCCGACCGCGGGGAGCTGAAGCGGTATCTGCTGGGTCCCGACGAGCCGTCGTCGATCGAGCAGTTCAACGGCGCGGTGCGCGAGCTGGCGAAGAAGTCCCGGGTGCGCAACCAGGGCCAGGAAGCCGGGGCGTCCGCCGCGGCGGAGCCGGCGGGCGCGGTGCCCGGTCAGCGGACCGCCACCGCGGGCGAGACGGGCGGTGCGGCGGTCAAGGGGTGATCCCCCCGCCGCCGGCCCGCCGCCGGTCGCCCACGCGCGTGTGACAGAGCCCGGCTCCGAGGTACACCTCGGAGCCGGGCCTGTTTCTGTGAAGCGCGTCACACATGAGGGCTCGTCAGGCAACCGAATCCCGCTCTCGCCCGTCTACTAAGTAGTCCTTGCGGTGATACGGGGGGAAATTTCTGATGACGATGGGGAAACGTGACAGTGACGCAGCCTGATGTGAGCGTGATCATCGGGGCGTACGAGGCCATGCCGTACCTGGTCAAGTGCCTGCAGTCGGTGGAGGACCAGACGCTCGGTCCCGACCGGATCGAGATCATCGCGGTCGACGACGGTTCGATGGACGGCACGGGGGAGCACCTGGAGGAGTTCGCCGAGCGGGCGGCCATGGCGGTCACCGTGATCCGGCAGGCCAACTCGGGCGGCCCCAGCGGTCCGCGCAACGTCGGCCTCGACAAGGCCCGCGGACGCTACGTCTTCTTCCTCGACGCCGACGACCACCTGGGCCCGGAGGCCCTGGAGCGCATGGTCGCCATGGCCGACGCGCAGGGCACGGACGTCGTGCTCGGCAAGGTCATCGGAGTCAACCGCACCGCCCCGAAGTCGATGTGGGGCAAGACCCTGCCCCGCACGGACGTGTTCTCCTCGCAGATCAAGTTCACGCTCAGCGCGCAGAAGCTCTTCCGACGCGAGCTGCTCACCCGGTACGACATGCACTTCGACGAGTCGCTGAAGACCGGCGAGGACGCGCTGTTCACCATGGAGGCCTACCTCCGCGCCGACGGTGTCTCGGTGATCGCCGACTACGACTGCTACTACCTGGTCGGCCGCGAGGACGGCAAGCACGTGACCAAGAGCGGCAGTTACCGGCTGCGCTTCGACTCCGCCCGGGCCCTGATGGGACTGATCGCCGAGCACGTGCCCGCGGGCAAGCGCCGCGACGGCCTGATGGTCCGGCCCTTCCTCATCACCCTGCTCCCGCAGTTCGGTCCCGTCTTCCTCAGGGACGACGAGGAGGTCAGACGCGACAAGCTCGCACTGGCCAAGCCGCTGATCGACGCGTACTGGACCGAGGGCGTCGCCGACCGCCTCAAGGTGGCCGAGCGGCTGCGGGTGAACCTGGCCGGGCTGGGCCGGGCCGACCTCCTGGTCGACCTGCTGGTGTTCCTCAAGAAGAAGACGGCGCCCACGCTCCACGTGGACCCGCGCAGCCGCAAGGCCTATCTCGGCTACCCGCACTTCCGTGACAAGGAGGCGCCCGTTCCGGACAGCTGGTTCGTCCCGACCAGCCGCGAGACGGTCACCATCGAGAGCTTCAAGTTCGCGCCCGCCGCCCACTTCCCCGGTATGCGCACCGCCCGCCGGGTGGCCCGCCGGGTGCTGGGACCCCGCCGCGCGGAGGGATGACGCGAAACGCCCGTTCCGGCGCCCTGGGGGCGTACGGAACGGGCGTCGGCGGGGCGCGTACCGGGGGAGCGGGGGCCCGGCGGGAGCGGATGGCCGCTACTGCCGGCCCGACTGCAGGGCCTTGCGCAGCGGGCGCCCCACCGCGCGGCGCGCCATGCGGTAGACGGAGCGCTGCGGGACGACGGCCCGCGTCAGGGCCTTCGGGCCCCCCTTGCGGGCCCGGTCGAGGTCACGCTTCAGCTTGGCGTTGTCCGTGGACAACTCGCTGATACGGGTCTGCAGCCAGCCGAACCGGGTGGTGAGCGAGGCCACGTCGGCGTCGTTCCAGGGCCGGACGCCGGCCGGGAAGGTGAGCGAGGCCATGCGCCGGTCGTAGGCGGCGCCGCCGTCGCCGTGCGTGAAGGTGTTCCGCAGGCCGTTGCGGTCGAGGAAGCCCGTGAACCGCTCGAAGCGCTCCTGGTGGCCGCCCGTCAGCGCGCCGAAGTCCGCCTCCGCGTACAGCTCGGCCGGGTCGAGGTCCCGCGGCAGCGTGTTGATCCTGCGGTGCGGGATGTCGAAGTAGCGGCACAGTTCCAGGGTGCGCGAGTCGCCGCACAGCACGGTCGCGGGCGTGCCCGCGAGGAGCGCCGCGATGTTGCCGTGGATGCGGGAGCCGAACGAGAAGTCGAAGTCCCGCAGGTCGTCGATCCAGGTGACGGGGTCGATGTAGACGCGGACCTTGTCCTCGCGGTACATCGGGTGGTCCGGGTGCGTGGGCATCGCGGTGACGGAGCCGTTCGGGTCCGACAGGTCGCGCCAGTGCAGCTGGCGGGCGTCACTCAGGTTCTGTCCGATGAAGCGCAGATACGGGTAGCGCGTGTGCGCCCGGCGGATCACCCGGTCCAGGCCCTGGGACTTCACCGCGCTGTGCGAACCGTTGACCGCGATCCGGGACTCGGGACCGAGCGCGGGAGCCCTCCTGCGGACGTCGAGGTCCTTGCCGTACATGAACATGGACGGGCAGCCGATGACCTCGACATCGCGGAAGCCCATGTCCTTCAGATAGCGCTCGGTGAACTCGCCGCGCACCCCGATGGACGCGCTGCGGTCCAGAACCGCGGCGACGAACTCCCGTACGGCCGGCTCCATGGGCTTCAGCCGGGCCGGGTTGTAGTCCAGGCCGGTCTGCGCGCCGATCCCCGGCACGACCACGGGGATCCGCAACTTGCCGATGAGCTGCGTCAGGCGCCTGAGCTGGGGTTCGAACGAGGGCCGGAAGGCGTTGGCCAGGGGGACGACGAACGCGTCGTACTCCTCGTTGATCCTGCCCGCGGCCGCGACGTCGGTACGGATGCCGTTCGACACGACCTCCGTGTCCGGGGTCTCGAGGATCTTGTGCGCGGCGTCGCTGAAGATCAGGTTGCCCGAGTTGGTGGCGAAGACGTCCTGGTGGAGGGCCTGTTCCACGGGAACGGCGTCATACGGGCTTTTCCCTGATCTCAGGAGTATGCGCTTCACTGGATGAACATTAGGTGCCACAACGTTCAACTTATCTTTGCACCTTCTTTAAGTTCCATGAGGAACGCGTACAACCTTTTCTGCATGCGCGAGCCGTGAGCGGCCGACTACGCGGAGGCGTCCGCCAGCTGGACCGGGAGGCGTCGGCCCGGCCCCTTCGCGTAGATTGCCGGGCGGGACGACCGGACGGACGAGGGGACACACCGCAGGTGGCAGGGCAGGCGGAAGGGAACGCGGCAGGGAACGGTGCAGGGCGGGCGACAGCGGTACGGCAGGCCGTCGCGCGGGCCCACAGGATGGTCGTCAAAGTGGGTTCCTCCTCGCTGACGACGGCCGCGGGCGGCCTCGACGCGGACCGTGTCGACGCCCTCGTCGACGTGCTCGCCAAGCACCGCAGCGGCGGTGAGAAGGAGATCGTCCTCGTCTCCTCCGGCGCCATCGCCGCCGGTCTGGCCCCACTCGGCCTGCGCCGCCGCCCCAAGGACCTCGCCCGGCAGCAGGCCGCCGCCAGCGTCGGGCAGGGTCTCCTGGTCGCCCGCTACACCGCGTCCTGCGCCCGGCACGGCATCCGGGTCGGACAGGTGCTCCTCACCTCCGACGACACGAGCCGCCGCGCCCACCACCGCAACGCCGCCCGCACCCTCGACAAGCTCCTCGCGATGGGTGCCCTGCCGGTCGTCAACGAGAACGACACGGTCGCCACGGACGAGATCCGCTTCGGCGACAACGACCGGCTCGCCGCCCTCGTCGCCCACCTCGTCCGCGCCGATCTGCTGGTCCTCCTCTCCGACGTGGACGGTGTCTACGACGGCGACCCCGGCAGGCCCGGAACCTCACGGATAGCGGAAGTGCGCGCACCCCAGGACCTCGCGCACATCGACATCGGCAGCGCCGGCAGGGCGGGCGTCGGCACCGGCGGCATGGTCACCAAGGTCGAGGCCGCCCGGATCGCGGCGGCCGCGGGCATCCCCGTCGTGCTCACCTCCGCCGTGCACGCCGCCGAGGCCCTGGCGGGCGGGGACACCGGCACCTACTTCCACCCCACCGGCAAGCGCTCCGCCGACCGGCTGCTGTGGCTCCAGCACGCCTCGACCCCGCAGGGCGCGCTCACCCTGGACGACGGGGCCGTGCGCGCCGTCGTCGACCGGCGCACCTCGCTGCTGCCGGCGGGCATCGCGGCCGTCGAGGGCGACTTCGCGGCGGGGGACCCCGTCGAACTGCGCGACAGCGCCGGCCGCGCGGTCGCGCGGGGTCTGGTGAACTTCGACGCCAAGGAGATCCCGCAGCTCATCGGCCGCTCCACCCGCGAGCTGGCGCGCGAACTGGGCCCCGCCTACGAACGCGAGGTCGTCCACCGCGACGACCTGGTGCTCCTGTTCCCGTAGGACGTCTGTCCGCGGCACCTGTGCGCCGTAGCGCCGGCGTACGACCCGGGGCCCATTCTCCGCACCCCGGCCGAAAACTGGTGTGAACGTTTCGCGGACGCCCGTCGCAGCGCGGTGAAACTCCGTAAAAGCGCCACGCGGACGCTCCCCACCTGCTCAACTTTGTGGCAGGGAGACCCCGAGGTTCTGTTACGACCATTGCGTGAAGGAGGCCGTCGTGAGACGAGTGCGCCCTGGAGCGGCGGCGTCCCGCGGTGGTGCCTCCCCCACACTCGGCTCCGCTCGAGCGGGGGGAGCCCCATCCCGTGCGGCGGGCGAGGAACGGGCCCTGACGAGCGTCGCGGCCGGAGACAGCTTCGAGGGCGAGAAACCGGCCGACCAGCCGCGGCTGTGGCACGTCACGCTGAGCGTCTCGGGCGGCGAGGCCCCGCTGAAGGAGGTGCGGCGCGGGCTGGAACAGCTGGCCCACGACCATCCCTTCCTGCTGACCAGCCGGTACGCCAACGACCACGCGGAGATCCGCTACTGGGAGGAGGCCCGCGACCTGCACGACGCGGCGGCCGTCGCACTGCGACTGTGGGGCGAGCACCGGCAGACCGCCAAGCTCCCGCCCTGGGAGATCGTCGGCCTGGAGGTCATCGACCGGGAGACCTACCACCAGCGCATCGCGGAGGGGTACGGGCCACTTCCGGCCACTCCGGTGGGAGTTCACCCTTTTTGAGGGTGTCTCGGGGTGTGGGACAGCGACCGGCCGGACCCGTCCGGCGCACTACCCTTCCGATATGACCACGCTCTCGCCGTACGACTCGATGTCTCCGGTCACTCGGGCCGCCTACCGGGCCAAGGCCGCCGCCGCCGACCTCGCACCGCTGCCGCGGGCCGACAAGGACGACGCGCTGCTCGCCATCGCGGACGCGCTGGAGGTCCGTACGAGCGAGATCGTCGCGGCCAACGCGAAGGACATCGCGCGGGCCCGGGAGGCCGGGACCAGCGAGACCGTCATCGACCGGCTCACGCTGACGCCCGAGCGGGTACGTGCCATCGCCTCGGACGTTCGGGACGTCGTCGCGCTGCCCGACCCGGTCGGCGAGGTCGTGCGCGGCTCCACCCTTCCCAACGGCATCGACCTGCGCCAGGTCCGCGTCCCCCTCGGCGTCGTCGGCATCATCTACGAGGCCCGCCCGAACGTGACGGTCGACGCCGCCGCCCTCTGTCTGAAGTCCGGCAACGCGGTCCTGCTGCGCGGCTCCTCCTCGGCCTTCGAGTCGAACACCGCCCTCGTCCGCGTGCTGCGCGACGCCGTGGGCGGCGCCGGACTGCCCGCCGACGCCATCCAGCTGGTGCCCGGCGAGAACCGCGAGTCGGTGCGCGAGCTGATGCGCGCCCGCGGTCTGGTCGACGTCCTCATCCCGCGCGGCGGCGCCTCGCTGATCCGTACGGTCGTCCAGGAGTCCACCGTCCCCGTCATCGAGACCGGCACCGGCAACTGCCACGTGTACGTCGACGCGAACGCCGACCTCGACATGGCGATCGACATCCTGATCAACTCCAAGGCCCAGCGGCCCAGTGTCTGCAACTCCGCCGAGACCCTCCTCGTGCACCAGGACATCGCGCCCGAGTTCCTGCCGCGCGCCCTGGACGCCCTCGCGGACGCCGGGGTCACCGTGCACGCCGACGAGCGCGTCCTCGCCTACGCCAAGGACTCCAGGGCCACCGTCGTCGAGGCCACGCCCGAGGACTGGGAGACGGAGTACCTCTCCTACGACATCGCCGCCGCGGTCGTCGACTCCCTCGACCGGGCCGTCGAACACATCCGGCTGTGGACCTCCGGCCACACCGAGGCCATCGTCACCACCTCGCAGCAGGCCGCCCGCCGTTTCACCCAGTTGGTGGACTCCACCACGGTCGCCGTGAACGCCTCGACGCGGTTCACCGACGGCGGCCAGTTCGGCTTCGGCGCGGAGATCGGCATCTCCACGCAGAAGCTCCACGCCAGGGGACCCATGGGGCTCCCGGAGCTGACGAGCACCAAGTACATCGTCACGGGGGACGGGCACATCCGGCGCTGAGACACCGGGGCTGCGGGGCGCGGGGCGCGCGGCGCGGGTCAGACGGCGCGCGTCGGTGAGGTCCGCGCGAGAAGCGTCTCGCCAGGCGGATGAATTTCCATACCGTCTGCCCAAAATGACCCCCCAGGTCTACTCTGGATCCGTGCCGGAGGACGTGGGGGGCACGCCGTTCCCTGACGGCTGGGAGCCCGACGACGACCGCGACCGCGGGGGTGCGGACGAAGAATCCGCCTCCGTGGTCTTCGACGAGGACTTCGTACGGGCGGCGGTGATCCACGAGCCGACCGCCGTGGAACGCCTGCTGGCAGCCGCTCAGGCCCGCGCGGAGGCCTCCGAGGCGGAAGCGCGCCGGTCGCACGCCCGGGGCGCCCGCGGCGACGACGACCGTTACGAGGACGGTTTCGACCCCGACGGCCACGGCGAACACGGCCGCGACCCGGATCTGGACGACCTGGACGACACCGACGTCCTGGAAGGCCGCTACGGCGCGCTGTACGGCAGGGCCTACGGGAAGCAGGCCCGCTGGCACCGTCCGGTGGCCTGGGTGCTGGCCCTGGTGATGGGCATCGGCATGGTCGCCCTGGCCTTCACGGCGGTCTACCGGGGGGCCTCCTCGGGCCGCCAGGACCAGGTCCCGCCACCGGCCTCCACGGGCCTCGAACAGGGCCAGGAAAAGATCACCGGCACCGGTCCCTCGGCTTCGGCCGACTACTCCCACCCGGCCGTGTCGGCGACGCCCCGAACCCCGTGACACCAGCGGCGTTGTCGACCCTTCGAACACCCCGGTGATCCCGGGTGGTCTTGGTGGGATCCTGTCAGAACTTGTCGTGCACCGCCGCGTTTACCCGAGGCTCCGGAGACCTACTCTGAAGGTATGGGCGGGCCTGGAGACCCTCCTGAGGGGACACCCGAGGGCGCTCCCACAGGTGGAGAGGACGAGTACCGATCCGTCGTCTTCGACGAGTCGTTCGTCCGTGCTGCCCGCCTCCAGGAGTTCTCCGCGCGGGAGCGGATGGCCGACCACGCCCCGGCCGTGCGCCGCAGACCCGCCCTCCAGCGCGGCCTGTCCCGGCAGGCGCTGATCCTCGTCATGCTGATAGCCGTCGCCTTCGGCACCGCGATCTACATGGGCGTACGGCACCCCTACCAGAACCCGGTCGCCCAGCCGCCGGAGCCGCTGCGCATGACGGTCATCCCCCTCGCGCCCCAGACCCCCGTGCCGGGGGCCACGAACGTCGACGACCTGTACGCGCACAGTCCCGCGGCGCAGTTCGGCGTCGGTGCCGAGGGGATAGCGCTGCCCGCCTCCCGCCGCACCGCGCACTTCTCGGACAGCCAGGTCGTCGCCGCCCTGACGACCGCCAAGGACTACCTCGTGAAGTCCTCGCTCGACCCCGACGTGCTCAAGGGCGGCACCGACCGGCCGGTACGGATTCTGCTCGACCCCCGGCAGCTCGACCAGTTCGACCAGAGCTTCACCCACCCGGCCGCCGACGGGCGGCACGCGCCCACCGGCTGGCTGGTCCGCTTCGACACCGCCCGCACCGAGCTGGCCGACCTCAGGATCCGGGTGCAGGGCACTCTGCAGGCCGCCGAATCCGACTCGAACACCCTCGAGGTCGTCGCGGACCACACCTTCGTCTACGCCCTGAAACCGACGGGCGCGGACACCCGCGCGAAGGCCTCGCTGTTCACCGTCCGGCGCGAGCTGCACTTCCGCTTCGACCGCGACGACCTGCGCATGCACCAGGCCGAGCTGGTCGTCTCCAACCTCCAGGCCGGTCCGCTCGCCTGCGCCGACGCCTCGGCGGACCGGCTGCGTCCGCTGCTCGCCGGACAGACGGCGAAGGCGGGCGGCCCGGCCGGCACCGACCCGTACGCGACCGGCGGCGCGACGGCACTGTGCGGGTCGCTGGCGACGAGCGCGCAGCCGAAGCTCTGACCTGCGCGTCGGCGCCCGGCGCTCGTGAGACGGCGTCCCGGACGGCACCCGGCGATCGTCAGGCGGCGTGACAGGCGGCGCCCGGTGACTCAGGGACCGGCGACCGGGCGCGGAGTCCGGTCAGCCGTCGCCCTTCGATCCCGCGTCGCCCTCGGAGCCCGCGCCGCCGCCCGGGTGGCCGTCCTCCGGGCCGGCGCCACCGGGGCGCTCGTCGCCGTCCCGCCCGTCCCGCCCGTCCCGCGGCGGAGCGTCCTTGGGGGAGCCGCCCGCGAAGCCGCCGAAGCCGCGCCGCACCCGGCCGCCGAGGTCGCCCGCCCCGCCCGCGATGTCGCTGACCAGCTTCATCAGCGGGTCCTTGGAGTTCTTGACATCGGTCGCGTAGCTCGACGCCGACTGCCGGAAGGAGTCCGAGACCGAGGTGTCCTTGTCCTCGCCGCGCCGCGGATAGTGACCGTCCATGATCCGCTGGTAGTCGCGGGACTCGGCCCACTTCTTCAGCTCGGCGGCCCGTACCGTGGTGAAGGGGTGCGTACGGTTGAGGACGTTGAGGATCTTGAGCACGGAGTCGCGCAGGTCGCCCCCGGCCTCGTACTCGTCGGCCTGCGCGAGGAACGCGTCCACGTTCATCTCGTGCAGGTGGTTGCCGCCCGCGATCTTCATCAGCCCGCGCATCGAGGCCCGCGGGTCCTGTCCGACGAGCAGCCCCGCCCGGTCGGCCGACAGCTCCGACTTGCGGAACCACTCCCGCAGCGCGGTCACGATGGTCATGATCGCGAGGTTGCCCAGCGGGATCCAGGCCACCCGGAGGGCCAGGCTGGTCAGGAAGAGCAGGATCGTGCGGTAGACGGAGTGACCGGACAGCGCGTGGCCGACCTCGTGCCCGACGACGGCCCGCATCTCCTCCTCGTCCAGCAGCTCCACGAGACCGGTCGTGACGACGATGATCGGCTCGTCCAGGCCGATGCACATCGCGTTCGGCTGCGGGTCCTGGGTGACGTACATCGGCGGGACCTTCTCCAGGTCCAGGATGTAACAGGCGTCTCGCAGCATGGCGTTGAGGTGCGCGAACTGGGCGTCCGAGACGCGCACCGAGTCGGACAGGAAGAGCAGTCGCAGGCTGCGCTCGGGCAGCAGGCCGCTCAGGGCCTTGAAGACGGTGTCGAAGCCGGTGAGCTTGCGCAGGGCCACCAGGGCCGAGCGGTCCGCCGGGTGCTCGTACGCCCGCGAGGAGATCCCCTCGAAGCGCCTGCGCTGCCTGCTCGGCACGCTCTCGTGCCCGTTCCCCTGCTGGCTGTCGTCGGACATGTGTTCCCCCATGTGCGTCAGAGTGCCCTTTGTGCCCCCAAGGCACGGCCCAGCCTAGGCGGAGATACCGTGGACGGGCAGTACAGAGAAGGAGTCGTACGCCATGGAGCACATCCCCGCAGCCACCTGGCTCACCGAGGCCGCGAGCGCGGCAGACAAGCAGGGCCCGGGCGATCTGCTCCGCGTCGTGCTGATCGTGATGATCGTCGGACTGGCCCTGACCGCCTGGTTCCTGCTGCGGGGGTACAAGCGCGAGGACGACTGAGCTCCGCGCCGGGCACCCGGCGGGGCGTGAACCGGCGCCGTGGCCGTCCTCCACGCGCCCGTGGCCGTCGCGCGCGGCAACCGGCTTCCCCAACGGCGGAGTCGGGGTGATCGCGGCCGGGGCACCCGCTTACGATGGGCCGACGTCTTTATCCCGCCCTCCCCCACTCTCGACTCCGCTCGAGCGGGGGGACCTCGATCGGATAGGTCCTGCCGAGATGAGCTTCCACAGCACTGCCGCACAGTTGGTCACGCTTGCCGCCGAGGGCGAGGAGCACGGTGGCAACCACGAGAGCCTCAGCCCGTTCCTGACCGGCGGTGGCGCCCTCTTCGTCCTGCTCCTGCTGCTGTGGATCACGACACGTTTCAACCGCGACCGCTGAGCCCTTTCAGCCACCCGCGGCCATCCCCGGGACCCCTGTCGGGCGGAGCCCGTCGACCGGGCCGGTAGGGTCTGCACGCATGGGAGAGCAGGACATGCCTACCGGTCCGGCGAGTGACTCGGAGAGCGGCGCTGTAGGCGACGCCGCGGGTGGCGGGGCGCGTGGCGGCGTGAGCCGTCTGACGACCGGCCGCCGCAACGGCCCCTCGAATCCGGGCAAGCGCCGTCTCGGCGTGATGGGCGGGACGTTCGATCCGATCCACCACGGGCACCTGGTGGCGGCCAGCGAGGTCGCCGCGCAGTTCCACCTCGACGAGGTGATCTTCGTACCGACCGGGCAGCCGTGGCAGAAGACCGACCGGAAGGTCTCCCTGGCCGAGGACCGCTATCTGATGACGGTCATCGCGACCGCCGAGAACCCGCAGTTCTCGGTGAGTCGCATCGACATCGACCGCGGCGGACCGACCTACACCACGGACACCCTGCGCGACCTGCGCGCGCTCAACCCCGACGCCGACCTGTTCTTCATCACCGGCGCCGACGCGCTCGGCCAGATCCTCACCTGGCGGTACGCGGAAGAACTGTTCTCCCTCGCGCACTTCATCGGAGTCACCCGGCCCGGTCACACCCTGACCGACCCCGGGCTGCCCGAGGGCGGGGTCTCGCTCGTCGAGGTTCCCGCGCTCGCCATCTCGTCGACAGACTGTCGTGCGAGGGTCGGCAGGGGAGATCCCGTCTGGTATCTGGTGCCGGACGGTGTAGTGCGCTACATCGACAAGCGTGAGCTGTACCGCGGCGAGTGAGCCGAGAGGGGCACCGGTGAACGACCGATACGACGGATACGCGGGCGGCGACCAGTACGAGCTCGTCGGCTACGACGAGTTCGGGCAGCCTGTGTACCGGCAGGTGCAGGTGCCGTCCCAGCAGTCCCAGCAGAACTACGACCCGTACGCGCAGCCCCAACAGCCCCAGCACTCCCAGCAGTCGCAGGGCTACGGCTACGACCCGTACGCGACCGGCGGGACGGCCTACGACACGGGCCGGCAGCCGGCGTCCTCCTACGACACCGGTCAGCAGACGTCCGTCCCGGCGTACGACCCCTACGACCCGTACGGAGCCGGCGCGCCCGCTCCCGGTGGGGCGGACACGGCGTACGACCCCTACGGGCAGTCGGCCCGGACGCCCCAGCCCCCTCACACGGCGCACTCCGCTCACACGACGCAGACCGAGCGCGGCGGACAGACCGGACGGACGGGTCAACCGGGTCGGACCGGCCGGGCGGCTCAGGACGGGCACGCCGGGTACGGCGGGCAGACCCCGGGCACGGCCGGTGCCGCGAGCACCGGGCAGCAGCCGCGGGTCGCCGAGCAGACCGCGTACATCCCGCAGCAGGCGGGCCCCGCGGAGGACGGTGGGCCGCGGGCCGACCGGGACTACCGCACCGAGCAGTTCGCGTTCGTCGAGGAGCAGGAAGCCGAGTCCGAAGACGTCATCGACTGGCTGAAGTTCACCGAGAACCGCACCGAACGCCGCGAGGAGGCCCGCCGCCGCGCCCGCGGCCGGATCGTCGCCCTGATCGTGGTGTTCGCCCTCGTCCTGGTCGGCGGCGTCGGCTACCTCTGGTACGCGGGCAAGCTGCCCGGCACCTCCTCGCACGACAAGCCCGCCGCGACGACGGCGTCGAGCGCCCAGAACCGCGATGTGCTCGTCGTCCACCTGCACGACACGAAGGGCGGTGGCACCTCCACCGCGCTGCTCGTCGACAACACCACGACCAAGCAGGGCACCACCGTCCTGCTGCCCAACTCCCTCGCCCTGACGGGCGACGACGGCTCGACGACCACACTCGCCAAGTCCGTCGACGACGACGGCTCCTCCGGGACGCAGGACGCGATCGACACGGTGCTGGGGACCGACATCCAGGGCACCTGGCGTCTCGACACCCCCTACCTCAGCAACCTCGTCGAACTCGTCGGCAACATCGACATCACCACCGACACCGCCGTGCCGGACCCCGACGCCAAGAAGAAGGGTGAGCCGGCCCTCGTGAAGAAGGGCGAGGACCAGACCCTCAGCGGCAGGGCGGCCGTCGCCTACGCGACCTACCGGGCCCCTGGTGAGGCCCAGAACGCCCAGCTGGAGCGGTTCGGGCAGGTCATGCAGGGTGTGCTGCGCAAGCTGTCGTCCGACAAGCAGGCCGCGACGACCACCGTGCAGACCCTCGCGCAGATCCTCGACCCGCCGCTGACCGACCAGGATCTCGGCGTCTTCCTCGCCAAGCTCGCCGACCTCGCCAAGGGCGGCGACTACAAGACGGCGCTGCTGCCCGTGCAGCAGGACGGCACCCTGAGCGAGAGCGCCACCGACAGCGTGGTCAAGGACGTGCTCGGCGGTACCGCCAAGAGCCCCGACGCCGGCGCCGCCGTCCGTGTCGGCATCAGGAACGCCACCGGCGTGAAGTCCGCCACGGAGAAGGCCCGCGTCGTCCTGGTCAACGGCGGCTACACCTTCCTGGACTCCGGCACCGCCGCCGCGGCGCAGATCGTGTCCCAGATCACCTACACCGACGCCGCCAGGAAGGACGACGCCGTCGAGGTCGCGAAGACCCTGGGCCTGCCGGCCGGCGCCGTGAAGAAGGGCAAGGCGACGTCCAACGCGGACGTGTCCGTGGTCCTGGGCCAGGACTACAAGGTGACCACCCCGGCCGGGTGACCCCGCGCGACCGGCGGTGACGACCGGCGATCAGGAGGTGTACGCGGCCGTGCCCGGGGCTTTCGGGGGGCGGCCGCGTAAACGCGTGGGGTGCCCTCGGCTGTCCGTGAGACCCTTGAGTCATTACTGACCGCCGACGGAAAGCCGCGTAGTGACCGCCACGGACCGCTCCATCGAGCTCATCAACACCGCCGCGCAGGCGGCCGCCGACAAGCTCGCGCACGACATCATCGCCTACGACGTCAGCGATGTGCTCTCCATCACCGACGCCTTCCTGCTGGCGTCCGCACCCAACGACCGCCAGGTCAAGTCGATCGTCGACGAGATCGAGGAGCGCCTGAACAAGGAGCTCGGCGTCAAGCCGGTGCGCCGCGAGGGCGACCGCGAAGCCCGCTGGGTGCTGCTCGACTACGTCGACATCGTCGTGCACGTCCAGCACAGCGAGGAGCGCGTCTTCTACGCCCTGGAGCGGCTCTGGAAGGACTGCCCGGAGCTGGACCTGCCGGCCGACGCCAAGGCCACCCGCGGCAAGACCGCCGAGCACGCCAAGCTGCAGGCCGAGGAGGACTCCGCCGAACTGGAGGAGCTGCGGTGACCGCCGGGGCCGGCAGGAAGCCGGGCCGGGGCCGCCGCGTCATCCTCTGGCGGCACGGCCAGACCTCCTGGAACGTGGAGAGCCGCTTCCAGGGCTCCACGGACGTCGAGCTCACCGAGACCGGCATCGGCCAGGCCCGGCGCGCCGCCCGGCTGCTCGCCTCGCTGGAGCCCGACGCGATCGTCGCCTCGGACCTCCGGCGCGCCGCCGCCACGGCCGCCGAGCTGGCCGAGCTCACCGGCCTCGACGTCACCCACGACGAGGCCCTGCGGGAGACCTACGCGGGCGTCTGGCAGGGGCTGACGCACGAGGAGATCCTCGGCCGGTACGGCGACGAGTACGCCGCCTGGAAGCGCGGCGAGCCCGTGCGCCGCGGCGGAGGCGAACTGGAGTCCGAGGTCGCCGACCGCGCGGCCCCCGTGGTGCTGCGGCACGCCGACAAACTCCCCGAGGACGGCACCCTCGTGGTCGTCAGTCACGGCGGCACGATCCGTACGACCATCGGGCGTCTGCTCGGCCTGGAGTCACAGCACTGGGAGAGTCTCGGCGGCCTCTCCAACTGCTGCTGGTCCGTCCTCGGACGGGGCGCGCGGGGCTGGCGCCTGCTGGAGCACAACGCCGGCACACTGCCGGAGCCGGTGCTCGGAGACGACGACTGAGCGGATCGAGCGGCCCTCTGTCCGGTCCCGGAGACCTGTCGGGACCGGATTTCACTTTCCGGCAGGTCGCAGGCTAAAGTTCTTCTTGTTCGCCCCGCAGGGCGGGAAGAACGCAAGGGGCTATAGCTCAGTTGGTAGAGCGCCTGCATGGCATGCAGGAGGTCAGGAGTTCAATTCTCCTTAGCTCCACAGATCGACTCCCTTGAGTCGTCAAAGATCGATGACGAAGATCCCGTCCCCTCCGGGGGGCGGGGTTTTTTGTGTACCCGGGTCGGTCGCCGGGCGGCCTTCGTCACACTCTTCTCGGACCCGCTTGAGTCACTTGGGGCCCCGGGGGCGTATACCTCTGCGGACGCGCTCCTCATGTGCACGTCTGCGCTGGCCGCGACGGCCAAGTCGGGTGCCGTGTCCGGACTGGTACTAAGGCGTCGCTGACCGTATTGCTCCGGCCGTGGCAGAATCAAACGGCCGGAAGGGGGCGCGGCCCGACGGGAGGGAGAAGCGATGCCTGCGAGCATCCTCGAGGAGGTCCACGATCTTCTCGAAGTGGCACCGAAACGTAGAAGAGCCACTCGCCTCGACTGTCCTTCCTGCGGATCCGTCCACATCGCCCAGGTCCTCGGCGACAACGGCGGGATCTCCTACGTGTGCACGGCCTGCGGCCACAGCTGGAGCTGATCGATGGGTGCACACAGGCGAAAGTGCGATTGGTGCGGCAGTGGTACGCCCATCGTCCGCGACATGGAACCGGTCAACCACGACTACCAGTACTGGTGCGAGGAGTGCGCGCGGGCGCTGATCATAAAAGGCGACCCCATCGAGACGTACCGCGAGCTGGAGGGCGAGCCGATCTACGGGCGGCTCCTCGACGAGCACTGCACGCTCAAGCGCTTCTACTCGTTCGCGACAGCCTGACCCCGAGCAGGGCCAGGAAGGCGCAGCCGGCTCCCGCGTAGAGGGCCGACAGCGTCGACTGGACGCCGTTCTGGTGCAGTTCGAGCCTGCCCGGGCCGTGCGGTACCCACCACAGCGCGTACGAGCAGAACGCCATGGCGGTGGCGACGGCGCACACCCTCCCGCGCGTCGCGAGGAGCAGCGTCAGCGGCACGCACCACACCCAGTGGTGCGACCAGGACACCGGACTGACCAGCAGTGCCGTCACCGCGCAGGCGGTCACCGCCCAGGCCCGCAGCCCGCGCAGTTCCGCGGTGACGGCGGCCGTGAGGCCCAGGGCCCCCACCACGGCTGCCGCGGCGGTCCACCAGAGGCCGGGGTGCGCGCTGTGCAGCAGCCGGGCCAGGACCCCGCGCAGCGACTGGTTCGCGGTGTCCTCCACCAGCCCGACCCGGCCCGTCTCGAAGACCATCCGGCTCCAGAAGCGCCACGAGTCGTACGGCAGGGCGGCGGCCGCGAGCAGCGTCGCCCCGGTGAACGCGACGGCGGCCCCGCGCGCGTGGCGCAGCAGGGGGCCTCCGCTGCCCCCGCGCGCGTGTTCCACGAGGCCGGCGGTCAGCAGGAACACCGCGAAGAGCGCCGGGGTCAGTTTGACCGCCGCGGCGATCCCGATGCCCGCCCCGGCCCAGCGCCGTCCGGGCCGCCCGGTCAGGTCCCACAGCACCAACACGCCGAGCAGCAGGTTGATCTGCCCGTAGCGCAGCGTCGTCCACACCGGCTCGCACCACACGGCCGCCGCCGACACCCACCACACGCTCTCCCCGCGCGCGTGGCCGACGAGCCGCAGCGAGAGCGCCACGAAAGCCACGAGAAGGGCCAGGTTCCCGGCCGTTGCCGGCGCCCGCAGGTCCGCCGTGTCCAGCAGGGTCAGCGGAGTGAACAGCAGCGCCGCGAACGGCGGGTACGTGGTGGGCAGATGGGCCTCGGTCGTGCGCAGCGCGTAGAGATCGCCGCCCGTGCGTACGGTCGCGCCCTCCGCCCGGTACACCGTCAGGTCGATCATCGACACGTGCGCGGCCCGCTGCGCGCACCAGAAGGCGGCGAACGACAACAGGCATGTCCCCAGGGCGACGGACGCGTGGCGGCGGACACGAGGGAGGGCGATCACGGTCACGGAGGCCGACACTATCCCGCTTGTCCGTATTGTCCGAGCGGCGCGGAATCGATTTGGTGGTGCACGGGGAGGACCGTGTAATGTTGGCGTCGCCGCCGGGGAGACCGGGCGGAGCGGAACAAGGGGCTATAGCTCAGTTGGTAGAGCGCCTGCATGGCATGCAGGAGGTCAGGAGTTCAATTCTCCTTAGCTCCACAGGAATTGAAGGCGGGCCACCCGATCGGGTGGCCCGCCTTCGTCGTGTTCAGCGGCCGCTGCCGAGCGCCCGGCGGCCACGGCGCTGGGACAGCACCGGCAGGTTGTTGCGTGCCGGTGCGGAGGATCTGGTGTCCTCCTCGATGCGCAGGGCGAGCGCCGGGCAGCGGCGTACGGCCCGCAGCGCCTTCGCCTCCGCGTACCGGGGGACCTGTGCCTGCGCGACGGTGGGGAACCCGTCCGCGCCGAGCTCGAAGACCTCGGGCAGGATGTCCGCGCACAGGCCGTGCCCCCGGCACAGCGTCCAGTCGACGTAGATCTTCTGGCGGCTGGGGCCCGCCTCCTCCTGTGCCTGGCCGCCCGGGATGCCCGTCGGGGTCTGGCCGCCCTCGAAGAGCGGCAGAACGCCCTCCACGGGCCTTCCGCAGCCGTTTCCGAGGACATGCGCGGCGAGGTCGTCGGTGAACGCCTTGATCGTCGACTCGATGAACATCGCCGAGCCGTCCGGGTGGGAGCACGCACCGCGTCGCTTCACGGCCTTGGCGACCTGCTTCACGGCCTCCAGGGCGGCCGGACCGCCGCCGTTGAGGATGTCCTCGAGACCGCGCGCCGCGGCGGGCAGGCCGAGGTAGCAGGGACCGCACTGTCCCGCGCTCTCCTCGGCCAGCCACTGCGCCACTCGGAGCGACTCGCCCAGCGGGCACGTCTCCTGGGTGATCGGGAGGATGGCACCGGCGCCGAGCGCGCCGCCCACGGCGTCCAGGGAGTTGCGCGAGATGATCGCCTCGTTCACCGTCGCCGCGTCCAGCCACTTGCCGTGGTAGCCGCCGGTCAGCACGCCCTGCGGCGTGGGCGGGGCGCCGGCGAGCTGGAGCACGTACCGCAGGGGTACGCCGGTCGGGACCTCGATCACCATGGGGCGCGCCACCGCGCCGGAGACGGTGAGCATGACGGTGCCGGGCTCGTCGTACAGGCCGGTGTTGCGGTAGCGGTCGGGGCCGATGCGGGCGGCGATGGCCAGCTGGGCGAACGTCTCGGCGTTCGACAGCAGCGTGGGCGCGCCGCCGACGCCGATCTGCGACGCACTGATCTTGCGGCCGGGCGGGATGGCCGGGCCGCCGTCGATGGAGCGGATGAGCGAGGCCGCGGCCCCGGTCACCATGCGTACCGGATTGCGCTGCACGCGCGCGCGAAGCGGCGATCCGCGCCGGTCGCTCAGGCCGCGCTCGGCCAGCGCGGCCTCCATGGACCTCTGGGTGGACTCCCGCGTCACGCCGATGACCAGGGTGCGCGCACCCATGGCCTCCGCGGCCAGCAGGGCTCCGTCCAGGATGAGGTGCGGGGCACGGTTGATGAGCACCGTGTCCTTGCGGCAGGCGGGTTCGTCCTCGCTTCCGTTGACGACCACCACGGGCCGGATGCCCTTGCTGATGGCCGACTCGGCGACCGAGCGCAGTTTCTTGGCGAAGGGGAAGCCCGCACCGCCGCGGCCCTTCAGACCGATCGCCTCGGCGAGGCCCGCGAGCTGTTCACCGCCCATCGGCTCGAGCGGCCCGTGCACCTTGAGGTGCATGGGCAGATCGAGCCGTTCAACCAGGTCGAAACCCGACGTGAGCTGCGGAAGTCCGACGACGCGGACCTCCGGGACGTCGGGCAGGGCCTCGTTCACTTAAAGCCTCCGGAAGGGGCGTTCCATGGTTCACCGGAGCCAGGAGCGTCGAAGGCACCCGGCAGTACGTCAGTCGTGGGACCGCTGTCGTACGTGTCGTTGGTGTTGTACGTGCCGAAGGCGGGGTTCGTCTCACCGGTGTCGTACACATCACTCGTGCGGTACGCGGCCGTGGCCGAATTGTCGTAGACGGGGATGTTGTATCCCGTGTCCGCGAGCGGGTCGTACGCGGAGCGGGGTGCCTCGCCGACCGGCGGCGGCGAGGGGATGGGCCAACTGCCCGACGGGCTGCTGCCGTCGGCGCGCGGAAACGTCTCCGTGGGCTGCGTGTTCATCGGCATCTGGAAGCGCTCGGTCGGGGCGGCCCCCGCGGGATTCCCGCCGGGCGTTCCCGACACGGCCCGATAGGCGGCCGCGAATCCGGGCGTGTCGCCCGCGGCGGCGGGGTCCGCCGGGGTCTGGTAGAGCGACTGCCCGGGGCCCGGGGTGCGCTGCGGCGGCACGAAGGAGCCTCCCGTGGACTGCTGGCCGGGGCGCGGCGCGTAGCCCGGCGCGTTGTTCTCGGCTCGGGCGCGGGACGCCGTCAGCTGCTCCTCGCGTGCCATGCGGGCGCTGAAGCCGTTGCCTTCGCCGAGGAGCGCGAGGACCCGGTCGGCGACCTTGCGCTTGTAGGGGGCGGGCGCCGAGCGCAGGGCGAGTGCGGCCATGACCGCGACCAGGCACAGGCTGTACAGGATCGTGAAGATCGGCTTCGCCTGTCGACCCGCGTAGAGGCCGTGGATCAGCGCGGAGCACCAGGCCGGGTAGGCCAGCATGTGCATCGCGCGCCAGCGGGCCGCGACCGGGGCGGGGGACGCGAAGGCGCCGCGCAGCGCGCCGGTGATGGCCGTGAAGATCATGAGCAGTCCGGCCAGGGAGCCGAAGCCGATGAGTCCGGCCGTCCCGGAGACGCCGAGGCTGAAGGGGATCAGCGCGGCGATCAGCACGGTGTGGTCGAGCGCCAGCTTGACCGTGATGTGCAGCAGCAGGAAGGCGACCGACGAGACGGCGGTCGTGCGGTGCACCGCCTGCGCCACCAGGCGCTGGCGGGTGTTCAGGAACAGCCGGTCGGTCGCCACCAGCCCCCAGATGACGGAGCAGGAGAGCGCGACCAGCGACAGCACGCCGGCGCCGAAGTTCAGGAAGTCCCGGACTCCGTTGCCTCCTGCCAGTACGACCACGGGTATGAGAAGCAGAATGACAGCGGTGGCCACTCCATAGGCGGAGCGACCTGGGCGGGGAAGGGTGCTGCCATTGCGACGAGGGTTCATAGGGGGTTACTCCCAACGGTTCGGGGAAGCGGTCCCGAAGCCGCACTCTAGGTCGAGTCCCTCCTGAGGGATACGAGATTGAGTTATTACGTTGTTATCAAAGGGCCACCGGGCCCTTGTGTTGTCCCTTAGGGTCCGTTACGCGAAGTAATATTTGAATATTGTTCAGTTTTTTGGCGTGATCGTGACCGTCGCGCGGCGTGTCGCGTGCCCCGGAAGCCCGTCGCGACGCGCGCGGGTGCTGCGGTACCCTGACGCCATGCGTGCCGTACGCCTTCTGCTTAGTGAGCCGCGCTGATCAGTCCCGACCACTGACGACCCGTGGTCGGAATCGGCGCGGCCTCCCCTCCTGTGCGAGGGGATTTTTCATTTCTGAGCCGCTGGCAGAGACGATCGATGGAGCTTTGAGGATCATGAGCGAGACGAACCCCGCTGCCGCCTCCGAGGTGGCAGCGCCGCACCGCTACACGGCCGCGATGGCCGCGGAGATCGAGGCACGCTGGCAGGACTTCTGGGACGCCGAGGGCACGTACGAGGCGCCGAACCCCAGCGGTGACCTGGCCGGTGATCCCGCGCTGGTCGCGAAGCCCAAGAAGTTCATCATGGACATGTTCCCGTACCCCTCCGGTGCGGGCCTGCACGTGGGCCACCCGCTGGGCTACATCGCCACCGACGTGTTCGCCCGCTTCCAGCGGATGACCGGTCACAACGTCCTGCACACCCTGGGCTTCGACGCCTTCGGGCTGCCCGCGGAGCAGTACGCCGTGCAGACCGGCACGCACCCGCGCGTGTCCACCGAGGCCAACATGGAGAACATGAAGGTCCAGCTGCGCGCGCTGGGCCTGGGCCACGACAAGCGCCGGTCCTTCGCGACGATCGACCCGGACTACTACAAGTGGACCCAGTGGATCTTCCTGCAGATCTTCAACTCCTGGTACGACGACGAGGCCGGCAAGGCCCGTCCGATCTCCGCGCTGATCGCCCAGTTCGAGAGCGGCGACCGCGCCGTCGCGGGCGCTGACGGCCACGCGCGCGCGTGGAACGAGCTGACCGCCGCCGAGCGCGCCGACGCCCTGAGCGAGTACCGGCTGGCGTACGCCTCCGACGCGCCCGTCAACTGGTGCCCCGGGCTGGGCACCGTACTGGCCAACGAGGAGGTCACCGCGGACGGCCGGTCCGAGCGCGGCAACTTCCCCGTCTTCAAGGCCAAGCTGCGGCAGTGGAACATGCGGATCACGGCGTACGCCGACCGCCTGCTGGACGACCTGGAAGCGCTGGACTGGCCCGAGGCCATCAAGCTGCAGCAGCGCAACTGGATCGGGCGCTCCGAAGGCGCCCGCGTCGACTTCCCGGTCGACGGCGACGCCATCACGGTCTTCACCACGCGTCAGGACACCCTGTTCGGTGCCACCTACATGGTGCTGGCCCCCGAGCACCCGCTGGTCGACAAGTTCGTCCCGGCGGCCTGGCCCGAGGGCACCCACGAGGTGTGGACCGGCGCTCACGCCACCCCGGCCGAAGCCGTCGCCGCCTACCGCGCGCAGGCCGCCTCGAAGTCGGACGTCGAGCGCCAGGCCGAGGCCAAGGACAAGACCGGCGTCTTCACCGGCGTGTACGCCACCAACCCGGTCAGCGGCGAGCGGATCCCCGTCTTCATCGCCGACTACGTACTGATGGGCTACGGCACCGGCGCCATCATGGCCGTCCCGGCGCACGACACCCGCGACTTCGCGTTCGCGCGCGCCTTCGAGCTGCCGATGCGCTGCGTCGTCGAGCCGAGCGACGACCGGGGCACCGACCCCTCGACCTGGGACGACGCCTTCGCCTCGTACGACGCGAAGATCGTCAACTCCTCGGGTGCCGAGATCTCCCTGGACGGCCTGGGCGTCGTCGAGGCCAAGGCGCGCATCACCGAGTGGCTGGCCCGCAGGGGCATCGGCGAGGGCACCGTCAACTTCCGGCTGCGCGACTGGCTGTTCAGCCGGCAGCGCTACTGGGGCGAGCCCTTCCCGATCGTCTACGACGAGGACGGTGTCGCCCACGCGCTGCCCGAGTCGATGCTGCCCCTGGAGCTGCCGGAGGTCGAGGACTACTCACCGCGCACCTTCGACCCGGACGACGCGAACACCTCCCCGGAGACGCCGCTGTCCCGCAACGAGGACTGGGTCTACGTCACCCTGGACCTGGGCGACGGCCGCGGCCCGCAGAAGTACCGCCGCGAGACCAACACCATGCCCAACTGGGCCGGTTCCTGCTGGTACGAACTGCGCTACCTGGACCCGCACAACGACCGGAAGCTGGTCGACCCGGCCATCGAGCAGTACTGGATGGGCCCGCGCGAGGGTCAGCCCACCGGGGGCGTCGACCTGTACGTCGGCGGCGCCGAGCACGCCGTGCTGCACCTGCTGTACGCGCGCTTCTGGTCGAAGGTCCTGTTCGACCTGGGCCATGTCTCCTCCGCGGAGCCGTTCCACAAGCTGTTCAACCAGGGCATGATCCAGGCCTTCGTGTACCGCGACAGCCGCGGCATCGCCGTACCGGCCGCCGAGGTGGAGGAGCGCGACGGCGCGTACTACCACCAGGGCGAGAAGGTCTCCCGGCTGCTGGGCAAGATGGGCAAGTCCCTGAAGAACGCGGTCACTCCGGACGAGATCTGCGACGAGTACGGCGCGGACACGCTGCGTCTGTACGAGATGGCGATGGGCCCCCTGGACGTGTCGCGCCCGTGGGACACGCGCGCGGTGGTCGGCCAGTACCGGCTGCTGCAGCGCCTGTGGCGCAACGTCGTGGACGAGACGACCGGTTCGGTCACCGTCGTCGAGGACGACGCGGACGAGGACACGCTGCGGGTCCTGCACAAGGCGATCGACGGCGTGCGCCAGGACCTGGAAGGCCTGCGCTTCAACACGGCCATCGCCAAGGTCACCGAGCTGAACAACCACCTGACCAAGGCGGGCGGCCCGGTGTCGCGCACGGTCGCCGAGGCACTGGTGCTGCTGATCGCGCCGCTGGCCCCGCACATCGCCGAGGAGCTGTGGCGCAAGCTGGGCCACTCGGACACGGTGGTCCACCAGGACTTCCCCGTGGCCGATCCGGCGTACGTCGTCGACGAGGCCGTGACCTGCGTCGTGCAGATCAAGGGCAAGGTCAAGGCGCGCCTGGAGGTCTCCCCGTCGATCTCCGACGCGGAGCTGGAGAAGATCGCGCTGGCCGACGAGAAGGTCGTCGCGGCGCTGGACGGCGCCGGCATCCGCAAGGTGATCGTGCGGGCGCCGAAGCTGGTGAACATCGTTACGGGCTAAGGCGGCCGGAGGGTCCGCGCGCGGGCTGCTCACAGGTGTCCATGGCGGGTTCGCGTGGACCCGCGGGCAGGTCCGCGCGCGAGTCCACGTGCGGTCTCCCCGTCCGGCGGCCCCTTCAGGGCCGGGACGTCGGGGTAGTCCCCTACGGGCAGGTTCGGGGTTCTTCCGGAACTCCGGACCTGCCCGTTGCGTTTACCGTTGAAGAGTGTCGTGGCAGCCGCCGCGACCGTCGGGAGGAGGAGCGTGGTGGAAGCCGTGATCGCAGTGATCGCTCTGCTCTTCCTGCTGTTCGTGGTCCTGGGCGCGTACGCCACGGTGAAGGTGATCGGCGCCGCCAAGCGCGGCGTGGACCGCACGATCTCGCAGGCCCGCCGCACGGTCGAGGACAGCACCCTTCGCGCCAAGACCTTCACCCAGTTCGGCCCGGCCGGCGAGATCGCCCAGCTGCGGCTGAAGCTGCGCACCTCGATGCGGGCCACGCAGGACGCGCTGCACGCGGGCGTGGGCGAGGACGAGTCCTTGAAGGAGTCCCTGGGGCTCTTCGAGCGACTCAGCGCGCACGGGCGGGAGCTGGACGACGAGCTCAAGCGCCTCGAGACGGAGCCGGACAAGGGCACCCTGGCCACGCGCCTGCCCGGACTGCGCGAGCGCACCGAGCGGATCACCGGGTCCGCGGATTCGCTGCGCTGGGCCGCGCGGGACCGGGCCCGCCGGTTCGCCGAGGACGACCTGGACTCGCTGAGCGCGCAGATCGACGTCGAAGCGGGCGCGCTGCGGCACTGGACGACCGAGCCGCAACCCACCTCCTCCTGGCCGGAGGCACCGGCTCCGGACGCGACAGCTTCCGACAGCCAGACCTGGCCGGGGCCCCCTCGACCGCGCCCGGCCGACGAGCAGACGCGTTCCGCCATCACCCCGCCGGGGCGGCGTCCCACCTACCCTTGGCAGAAGAAGCCCCGCCCCGAGAGCACGACTTGACCCGACCTGGACCCCAGGTGAGAGGGCCGGGCTGCCGTCCGGGCGCCCCGGCGGGTAACCTCCAGCTCATGTCCCGCCATGTCGCGATCGTCACCGATTCAACGGCCTACCTGCCGCCCCGGACGATGGAGCGCCACGGCATCACCGCGGTGCCCCTGACCGTGGTCCTTGGCGACCAGGCGCTCGAAGAAGGCACGGAGATCTCGGCCCGCTCCCTGGCCCAGGCACTCCAGAAGCGGCGCCCCGTCACCACGTCCCGGCCCAGCCCCGAGGTCTTCGCCGCCACCTACCGCGCGATCGCCGAGTCGGGCGCGACCGGCATCGTCTCGCTCCATCTGTCCGCCGACATCTCGGGCACCTACGACGCCGCGGTCCTCGCGGCGCGTGAGGCGCCCGTGCCCGTGCGCGTGGTGGACACGGGGATGGTCGCGATGGCGCTCGGGTTCTGCGCGCTGGCCGCGGCCCAGTCCGCGGAGGCGGGAGGCACCGTCGACGAGGCGGTCACGGCCGCGGAGAAGCGGGCCGCGGGCACCTCCACGTACTTCTACGTCGACACCCTCGACTATCTGCGCCGCGGCGGCCGGATCGGTGCGGCGCAGGCGCTGCTCGGCTCCGCGCTCGCGGTGAAGCCGCTGCTGCAACTGGACGGCGGCCGCATCGAACTCCTGGAGAAGGTACGGACAGCCTCGAAGGCGATCGCCCGGCTGGAGGAGATCGTGGTCGAACGCGCGGGCAGCGCCCAGGTCGACATCGCCGTCCATCACCTGGCCGCCCCCGAGCGGGCGTCCACCCTCGCGGACCGGTTGCGGGTACGGGTGCCGGGTCTGGCCGATCTGCATGTGAGCGAGGTCGGGGCGGTGATCGGGGCGCACACCGGGCCCGGGTTGTTGGGGGCGGTCGTCTCGCCTCGGTGAGGGCGAGGAGTTGCTGAGCCGGCCGTGCCGGCCGTGGCGTCCGTGCTGATCGCTCCGCCGTGGCGATGGTGTCGGCCGTTCGCGATCGTGCTGATTCTCCGGCCGTGACGGTTGTGTCGGCCGTGGCGTCCGTCGGCCGTCGGCGATCGTGTCGATTGAGTCGGCGGCGCCGGCCACGTCGGTACATCGAGTACGTCGGGTACGTCGGCCGTGACCCCTGCGGGTGACGGAGTTGTCCACAATTCGTCCGTGGTCCACCGGAATTGAGCAAGATCATCGCGAGCCGGCGGTGTGCCGGATCCTCGACGCATGGCACTTCGATCACGCTCACGCACAGCCACACCGACCAGTGGACCGGGGCGCGGTCCCGTCTCCGACGGCCGCACCCACCATCGCCGGTCCCACCTGCGCGGCCGCTCCCGCGCCGACGTTCGGCGCCACGACGCCCCGGCCGAGGCGCTCCGCCTGCGCGCACGGGCGCTCTTCTCTCAATCGGAGCGAGAGGAAGGGGAGTTGGGGCACGGACCGCCGGGGGTGGACCGGGACGTGGGAGCTCCGAGGGCGAGAACCTCGGCGGGGCTCGGGGTCGCCAAGGGCTGGGGCGAGAACCGGCCCTTGTGGGGTGGCGTCCCCTCGCCCGGCGGACCCTCGGGGCAAGAGGCCCCGGCATCGGACACGGGCGGTCCCGCGGGTACCGGCGTTCCCGCGCGCGGCGCGGCGGCCGAGTGGCGGCACCGGGCCGGGCTCGCCGTACGGGAGCGGATGCCGTTGTGGCTGCAGTCGAGGTGCGGCCTGGAGCGCCGGAGCGTGGCGGCGCTCGGTGTGCTGCTCGTCGTCGCCGCCGTTTTCGCTGTGCAGCACTTCTGGGCCGGCCGGACCCAGCCGGTGCGGGTTCCCGAAGCGGTGCGGGCGGTCGCTCCTCTCGGCGGACGGGAGGGGGCGGAAGGCGGAAGTGGAGTCGCGGAACCGTCGTCGGCGGAGCCGGGCGGCCCGGCCGGGGCGGCGAACACCGCGGGCCCGGCCGGGGGCGTGATCGTGGTGGACGTCAGCGGCAAGGTGCGCAGCCCTGGGCTCCAGCGCCTGCCGGCCGGGTCGCGGGTCGAGGACGCGCTGCGGGCCGCGGGCGGGGTGCGGCCAGGGACGAACACGGAGGGTCTCAACCGCGCACGCCTCCTGGTGGACGGCGAACAGGTCGTCGTCGGGGCTCCCGCACCCGCGGCCGGGCCGGCCACCGGCGGCTCCCTCACCGGTGGTGCGGGCGGAGCCGGCTCCGGGGCGGCGCCATCGGCTCCGGTCTCCCTCAACACGGCCACCGTGGAGCAGCTCGACACCCTCCCCGGTGTCGGCCCGGTGCTCGCCCAGCACATCATCGAGTACCGCACCGAGCACGGGGGTTTCCGCTCGGTCGACGAGCTCCGCGAGGTCAAGGGAATCGGGGACCGCCGGTTCGCCGATCTGCAGAATCTCGTGCGGCCGTGAGCGGGCCCACGCGTCGCTCTGAGCGGACGGCCTCGGACCGGACCGTGTCCACGACCCGGACCGTCCCCGCGACCCGGACCGTCCCCGCGACCCGGACCGTCCCCGAGCCTCGGAACACCCCCGAGACCGGGGACCTCCATGACGACCGGGACCGCCGCGCCGAAGGGGTCCTCCGTGACGACGGGAGCACGCGCGAGACAGAGATCATCCGCCAGGGAGGTGAGAGTCACGGGGCCAACACCCGCGGTGCGACGACGCGCCGGGCCGTGCACGCGGCCTCCGGCAGGCGGCTGGGCATGGCGCATCCTCAGGAGGAAGGGCCGGCGGACCTGCGACTCGTGCCGCCCGCGCTGGCGGCCTGGGTGACGGCGGCGCTGACGCTGGACGCGCCGGTCGGCTGGACCACGGGCGTGGTGGTGGGCTGCGTGGCCGTGGCCTGCGCCCTGCTGGCGACGGGACGGAGGCGCACGCGCGGCACGGGCCGACGGGGCGGACCGCGGCCACGGGCGACGCCGCGGGTATGGCCGAGGACGTCCGCCGCCGCCGTGCTGCTCTGCGCCGCGGCAGCCGCCACCTCCGCGGGGCTGCACGGGGCGGATGTGCGCCGTGGGCCGGTCCCGTCCCTGGCGCGGCAGTTCGCCCGGGTGACCGTCGAGGCGGAGATCACCTCCGACGCACGGCTCACCCGGCCCCGGATCAAGGGGGACCACGCGGCTCCCACCGCCGTGCTGTTCGACGCCGAGATCCGGCGGGTGACGCGGGCGGACGGGAGCGGGCGAGACGTGGAGACGCGTACGCCGGTGCTGGTGATCGTCGACGCGAGGTCGCCCAGAGGCTCGCCCGGGCCGGCCGGCCGGCGGTCGCCCTGGTTGTCGCTCCTACCGTCCACCCGGGTGCGGGTGGCGGGGCGGCTGGCGCCCGCGGAGTCGGACGGGGACCGGGTCGCGGCGGTGCTGCGGGTACGGGGGAGCGGGCCACCGGAGGTGGTGGGGGAGCCGTCCGGGCCGCAGCGGTTCGCCGGTCGGCTGCGCGAGGGACTGCGGCAGGCGACCGGCGGACTGGAAGCGGACGCGCGGGCCCTCCTGCCGGGGCTGGTGGTGGGGGACACCGCACGGGTCACGCCGGAGCTGGACGACGCGTTCAAGGCGACCGATCTCACGCATCTGCTCGCGGTCAGCGGCGGCAACCTCACGATCCTGCTGGCCCTGTTCATCGGACCGCCCGGCCTCGCCCAGCGTGCCGAGCGACGCGGCCTCGCACCACGGCTCGGCGTTCCGCTGCGGACGACCGCGCTGCTGGGCGGCGCGGTCACGCTCGGCTTCGTGATCGTCTGCCGGCCCGATCCGAGCGTGCTGCGGGCCGCGGCCTGTGGCGCGGTCACTCTGCTCGCCGTCGCGACCGGACGCCGTAGATCACTGATCCCCGCGCTGGCCACGGCCGTACTGCTACTGGTGCTGTACGACCCCTGGCTGGCCCGTAGCTACGGCTTCCTGCTCTCCGTCCTGGCGACCGGTGCCCTGCTCACGCTCGCCCCGCGCTGGAGTGCGGCGCTACGCAGGCGCCGGGTGCCACCGCGGCTGGCCGAGGCGCTCGCGGCTGCCGGAGCCGCGCAGGCACTGTGCGCACCGGTCGTCGCCGTGCTGTCGGCACGGGTGAGCCTGGTGGCGGTGCCGTGCAATCTGCTCGCGGAGTTCGCCGTCGCGCCGGCCACCGTGCTGGGATTCGCGACGCTGGCGACCGCCCCGCTCGTCCCTGCGGTCGCCAAGGCGTCGGCGTGGTGCGCGAGTTGGCCCACCCGGTGGATCGCGGACATCGCCCGAGCCGGTGCGGCCCTGCCCGGTGGGGCCGTGGACTGGCCGGGAAGCTGGGTGGGGGCGGTGCTGCTCGCCCTGGTCACGGCGGTCGTCGTGCTCGTCGGCCGACGGCTCCTGAAGCGTCCGTGGGCGATCGGTGTGTGCCTCGTCGTGTTCCTGCTCATCGTGGTGCGGCCGGCACCCCTCACCAGGGTGATCACGGGATGGCCGCCGCCCGGCTGGCGGTTCGCGATGTGCGACGTCGGGCAGGGCGACGCGACGGTGCTGGCGGCGGGCGACGGCACCGCGGTGGTGGTGGACGCCGGACCGGACCCGGGACTGGTCGACCACTGCCTCAGCGCGCTCGGGGTCACCCGGATTCCACTCGTCGTACTCACGCACTTCCACGCCGACCATGTGGCGGGGCTGCCGGGGGTGTTGCGCGGTCGTTCCGTGGGGGCGATCGAGACGACCGGGTTCCAGGAGCCGCCGGACCAGGCCGAGTTCGTCCGACGGGAGGCGGCCGCGCGGCACATCTTGGTGACACGGGCCGTGGCCGGGGAGCGACGGCGGACGGGAAGCCTCGAATGGCAGGTGCTGTGGCCGGGGCCGAGCCCGCCGGGCCCTGTGCCGGACGGTCCGAACGACGCCAGCGTCGCCCTGCTCGTGCGCGCGGCCGGACTGCGGATGCTGCTCCTGGGGGACCTCGAACCACCGGCCCAGCGGGCGCTGTTGAGGTCGCCCGTCGCCGCCGGGCTGGCGGCCGTGGATGTGCTCAAGGTCGCCCATCACGGCTCGGCCTACCAGGATCCGGAGCTCATACGGAGGGCAGCTCCGCGCATCGCTCTGATCTCCTGCGGGAGGGACAACCCGTACGGGCATCCCGCTCCCGGCACGGTCGCGGCGCTGCGTGCGGGGGGCGCCGTGGTGCTGCGGACGGACGAGGACGGGGCACTGGCTGTCGTCGGTGCGGGCGCGGAGCTGGGCGTGGCGAGAGACTGAGGTCATGAATTCCGCACAGGCTGATGCCTACCTCCGCCGGATCGGGGCCCAGCACCCGGCGTGGCCCACCTCCGGGGTGCTGCGTGAGCTGCACCTCCGCCACCTCAAGACGGTGCCGTTCGAGAACCTGTCCATCCATCTCGGCGAGGAGATCGTGCTGGAGGAGAAACGCCTGCTGGACAAGGTGGTCGGCGCCCGCAGGGGAGGTTTCTGCTACGAACTGAACGGCCTGTTCGGGGCGTTGCTGGGGGCGTTGGGCTTCGATGTGACGCTTCTCTCGGCGCGGGGGTACGGGGAAGAAGGGCGGCTGGGGATTCCCTACGACCACCTCGCGTTGCGGGTGCGGACGGTGGACGGGGGCGACTGGCTTGCCGACGTCGGCTTCGGGGCGCACAGCCACTATCCGCTGGCTTTCGGGGAGCGGAGCGAACAGGCGGACCCGGGCGGCACGTTCAGGGTCGTCGAGGCGGGACCCGACGCGGCGGGGGTGCGGGGAGTCGGAGGGCGACGGGAGGCCGAGGACCTGGACGTCATCCGGGACGCCGGGCCGCAGTACCGCCTGGAGGTGCGGCCGCGGGTGCTCGGGGACTTCGTGGCGGGTGCCTGGTGGCACAGCACCTCGCCGATGTCGCATTTCGGCCGCTCGACGGTGTGTTCGCGGGTCACGGAGGACGGAGGGCGGATCACGCTCAGCGGCCGGAGCCTGACGGTGACGGCGGCGGACGGGACGAAGGAGGTGACGGAGCCGGCCACGGACGAGGAGGTGCTGGCGATCTACCGGGAGCGCTTCGGGATCGAACTGGACCAGGTGCCGGAGGTGCGGAAGTCCTGACCGGATCCGGCGCCATGACGGACCCGGGCGTCGGCCCGGCCGGACGTAGCGGAAAATGTCCTCGTGAGTGACGTGAGACATGTGTTGGTGCTGCCCGACCGCGACGCGGCGGAAGAGGCGGCGGAGGCGGTCGGCGACCGGTTCGGGCTCGCGGAGGAACCGCAGCTCGTCAGGGACGCGCTGGCCGGTGAGGACGACGCCGAGGACGCGCAGTGGCTGGTGGTCCTGACGGATTCCGAGGAGCGGCTCGATCCGAAGGAGCTGGACGAGTTCGCCGCGGAGTGGGACGGCTGGCGCGAGGAACCGTAAAGGTCCGCCGGTTCAGGCTCCGCCGCGTCAGGCTCCGCTGGGGTGCTGGGGTGCTGGGGTGCTGGGGTGCTGGGGTGCCGGGGAGCAGGAGCTGCCGGGGTGCCGACGGGGCGGGGGTCACGGGGGTGCGGGGGTGCCGCGTGCCGGGCGGGGGCGCACGACGCGGGAGTGCGGACGCGTGGATGTGCGGACATGTGGACGTGTGGCTGGTGCGTCGGCCGCGCGATGGCCTTGGACGGGGGACGCCGTGCGGGGCGTGCGGGTGGTGCGTCGGCTGCGCGGATGCCGTCGGCGGGGCACGCGTCGTCCGACCCCTCGCGCGTCGCCGGGGGCACCGGTGCCGGCCGGGCCCGACTGTGCGGCGTTTGGTGTCAGTGGCGCGTGGGATGCTGTCAGGGATGGCCAAGAAGACCGCACAAGACGACCCTCTCGCCCCCCTCACGCTCGCCGTGGGCCAGGAGGATCTCCTGCTCGACCGTGCCGTGCAGGAGGTGGTGGCCGCCGCCAGGGCCGCCGACGCCGACACGGACGTCCGGGACCTCACCCCGGACCAGTTGCAGCCCGGCACGCTCGCGGAGCTGACGAGTCCGTCACTCTTCTCCGAGCGCAAGGTCGTGGTCGTACGCAATGCGCAGGATCTGTCGGCCGACACCGTCAAGGACGTGAAGGCGTATCTGGGCGCGCCGGCCGAGGAGATCACCCTCGTGCTGCTGCACGCGGGCGGAGCCAAGGGCAAGGGGCTGCTCGACGCCGCGCGCAAGGTGGGGGCCCGGGAGGTGGCGTGCCCCAAGATGACGAAGCCGGCGGACCGGCTGGCGTTCGTGCGGAGCGAGTTCAGAGCGCTGGGGAGGTCCGCGACACCGGAGGCCTGCCAGGCGCTCGTCGACTCCATCGGAAGTGATCTGAGGGAGCTGGCGTCCGCGGTGTCCCAGCTGACCGCGGATGTCGAAGGGACGATCGACGAGGCCGTCGTCGGCCGGTACTACACGGGGCGGGCCGAGGCGTCGAGCTTCACCGTGGCCGATCGGGCCGTGGAGGGGCGGGCGGCGGAGGCGTTGGAGGCGCTGCGCTGGTCCCTGTCGACCGGGGTCGCGCCGGTCCTGATCACCAGTGCGCTGGCGCAGGGTGTGCGGGCGATCGGGAAGCTGTCCTCCGCGCGCGGGGGCCGCCCGGCCGATCTCGCCCGCGAGCTGGGGATGCCGCCGTGGAAGATCGACCGGGTGCGGCAGCAGATGCGGGGCTGGACGCCGGACGGGGTGGCTGTCGCGCTGCGGGCGGTCGCCGAGGCGGATGCCGGGGTCAAGGGCGGCGGGGATGACCCCGAGTACGCGCTGGAGAAGGCGGTCGTGGCCATCGCCCGGGCGGCTCGGTCCCGACGGGGCTAGGACTTTCGACAGAACTCTTCGACAGAACTCTTCGGTAGGCCTTTCGACGGGACTTTCGGCGGGACTCCTCGACAAGGCACCCGACAGGACAGAGGCACCCGACAAGGCAAAGGCCCCGCTCCCCCTCCTGGGGAAGGAGGTCGAGCGGGGCCCTCGGTTCAAGCCTGTGGATCCGTGCCCGCGTGGCGAACGCAGGCCGCGCACGGATCCGGGGGTGCCGGTCAGGAGCGGATGAGAGGGCCCGCTTGGTCCCTTCCGGCGGTCAAGTCGAGTAGGACTCAGCCCTTGAGGGCAACGACCTTCGAAGCAAGCGCCGACTTCTTGTTGGCGGCCTGGTTCTTGTGGATGACGCCCTTCGAGACGGCCTTGTCGAGCTGGCGCGACGCGGCGCGCGTGTACTCGGTGGCCTTCTCGACGTCACCCGCGGCAGCAGCCTCGCGGGCCTTGCGGATCGCGGTCTTCAGAGAGGACTTGACGGCCTTGTTGCGCAGCCGGGCCTTCTCGTTGGTCTTGATCCGCTTGATCTGGGACTTGATGTTCGCCACGAATGAGCCTTTACAGGTTCAGGCGCGCGAGACAGCACGTCTCGCCCGCCGTTTGATTTCCTTGGGGTGTGCCTCCTGCAGAGAGGGCATGAGACACAGCCACCCAGGCTACCAGCCGCCGCACGACCGGCCCAAACCGGTCGCAGTTCCCCACCCGTGGGACCATGGAGCCTACGTATCGATCCGACCCGAGGCGACAGGCGCCTCAAGAGACAGGACCCTGCGTGCCCGCGACCCCTAACAATGTGCCCGAGCCGAGCCGTACCGCCCCGGCTCTGATCCGCAATTTCTGCATCATCGCGCACATCGACCACGGCAAGTCCACGCTCGCCGACCGCATGCTCCAGCTGACCGGGGTGGTTGATCAGCGGCAGATGCGCGCTCAGTACCTCGACCGCATGGACATCGAGCGCGAGCGTGGGATCACGATCAAGTCCCAGGCGGTCCGGCTGCCCTGGGCGCCCTCCGAGGATCCGGGCAGTACGCACATCCTCAACATGATCGACACCCCCGGGCACGTCGACTTCACCTACGAGGTGTCCCGGTCCCTCGCGGCCTGCGAGGGCACGGTCCTGCTTGTCGACGCGGCCCAGGGCATCGAGGCGCAGACTCTCGCCAACCTCTACCTGGCGATGGAGAACGACCTCAAGATCATCCCCGTACTGAACAAGATCGACCTGCCGGCCGCCCAGCCGGAGAAGTTCTCCGAGGAGCTCGCCAACCTCATCGGGTGCGACCCCGACGACGTACTGAAGGTCTCCGCCAAGACCGGTCTGGGCGTCGAGGCCCTGCTGGACAAGGTCGTCGCCGAGATCCCGGCGCCGGTGGGTGTCCAGGACGCCCCGGCCCGCGCGATGATCTTCGACTCGGTCTACGACTCCTACCGGGGCGTCGTGACGTACGTACGTGTCATCGACGGGCAGCTCAACAAGCGTGAGCGCATCCGGATGATGTCCACGGGCGCCACGCACGAGCTCCTGGAGATCGGGACCAACTCGCCGGAGATGCTTCCGGCCGACGGGCTCGGTGTCGGCGAGGTGGGCTACCTGATCACCGGCGTGAAGGACGTCCGCCAGTCCAAGGTCGGTGACACCATCACCACCCTGCACGGGGGTGCGACCGAGGCGCTCGGCGGATACAAGGACCCCAAGCCCATGGTCTTCTCCGGGCTGTATCCGCTCGACGGGTCCGACTACCCCGAACTGCGTGACGCCCTCGACAAGCTGCAGCTCAACGACGCCGCTCTGGTGTACGAGCCGGAGACCTCGGCGGCGCTCGGCTTCGGCTTCCGCGTCGGCTTCCTGGGCCTGCTGCACCTGGACGTGATCCGCGAGCGGCTGGAGCGCGAGTTCGGGCTCGACCTGATCGCCACCGCGCCCAACGTGGTCTACCGGGTGCTCATGGAGGACGGGAGCGAGCACACGGTCACCAACCCGAGCGAGTTCCCCGAGGGCAAGATCAACGACGTGTACGAGCCCGTCGTACGCGCCACGATCCTCGCGCCCTCCGAGTTCATCGGCTCGATCATGGAGCTGTGCCAGACCCGGCGCGGCACCCTGCTCGGCATGGACTACCTCTCCGAGGACCGCGTCGAGATCCGCTACACACTGCCGCTCGCGGAGATCGTCTTCGACTTCTTCGACCAGCTGAAGTCCAAGACCCGCGGCTACGCCTCGCTCGACTACGAGCCCACCGGCGAGCAGACCTCGAGCCTGGTCAAGGTCGACATCCTGCTGCACGGCGACAAGGTGGACGCCTTCTCGGCGATCACGCACAAGGACCAGGCGTACGCGTACGGTGTCCGGCTCGTCGCCAAGCTGCGCGAGCTGATCCCGCGGCAGGCCTTCGAGGTGCCGATCCAGGCGGCCATCGGCTCCCGTGTGATCGCCCGCGAGACCATTCGCGCCATCCGCAAGGACGTCCTCGCCAAGTGCTACGGCGGTGACATCTCCCGTAAGCGGAAGCTGCTGGAGAAGCAGAAGGAGGGCAAGAAGCGGATGAAGATGGTGGGCTCTGTGGAAGTTCCGCAAGAAGCCTTCATCGCCGTGCTGTCCAGCGACGACAGCGGTGGCGCGGCCAAGGGCAAGAAGTAGTCGCCCAGGGTAGGCCGATTCGCCGATTTCAAGGGCCCGTTGCGCTTTCGCGTGGCGGGCCCTCGCGCATGCGTACCGTCGCTCTCTGTAGGAAGTGACAGGACGCCGCCTCTTACGCACCGGCCGGACGCGCTCTACTCTGATCACTGCTCGATAGTTACTCGCGAGTTAAACAACAGCCGCAATGAGCCAGCCAGCCGCGTTGTCGCGGGCCCCGGAGGATGTCGTGAGCGACACACAGACCCTGATCGAGAACCGTCCGCCGTCCGTGGCGGCCCTCTTCCTGGAGCGCGTGGCGGCCACGCCGGACGCCGAGGCCTACCGCTACCCCGTGCCGGCCGCCCCCGCGGCCCCGGCCTCGCCCGAGCGGGCGGGTGCCCCCGCCGGTCAGGGCGCGGACGAGTGGAAGTCGCTGAGCTGGGCGCAGGCCGCCGAGCGGGTCTTCGCCATCTCGGCCGGACTGATCGAACTGGGTGTGCAGCCGGAGCAGCGCGTCGCGCTCGCCTCCTCCACGCGGGTCGAGTGGATCCTCGCCGACCTCGGCATCATGTGCGCGGGCGCGGCCACGACGACGATCTACCCCCAGACGAACGCCGGGGAGTCCGCGTTCATCCTCTCCGACTCGGGCAGCCGGGTCCTGGTCGCCGAGGACGCGGCCCAGCTCGCCAAGGTGCGCGAGAAGCGCGCCGAACTGCCCGAGCTGACGCATGTGGTCGTCATCGACCCGGCCGGCGTCGAGACCGGCGACGACGTCCTGTCCCTGGCCGAGCTGGAGTCGCGCGGCGCCGCGTACCTGGAGAAGAACCCCGAGCTGATCGAGGAGCGGGTCGGCGCGATCACCGCCGACCAGCTCGCCACCCTCATCTACACCTCCGGCACCACGGGCCGCCCCAAGGGGGTCCGCCTCCCGCACGACAACTGGGCGTACATGGCGAAGGCCATCGCCTCGACCGGACTCCTCGGCCCCGACGACGTGCAGTACCTCTGGCTGCCGCTCGCCCATGTCTTCGGCAAGGTGCTCACCTCCGGCCAGATCGAGGTCGGGCACGTCACCGCCGTCGACGGCCGGGTGGACAAGATCATCGAGAATCTGCCGGTGGTGCAGCCGACGTACATGGCGGCCGTCCCGCGCATCTTCGAGAAGGTCTACAACGGGGTCGCGGCCAAGGCACGGGCCGCCGGCGGCGCCAAGTACAAGATCTTCCAGTGGGCCGCCGAGGTCTCCCGCGAGTACGCGAAGGCCGGTCAGGACAACTTCCGCCGCACCGGCACCGCCTCCGTGCCCTTCGCGCTCGCCGCCAAGCACAAGGTCGCGGACGCGCTCGTGTTCTCCAAGATCCGCGAGGCCTTCGGCGGCAGGCTGCGCGCCTGCGTCTCCGGCAGCGCGGCCCTGGCCCCCGAGATCGGCTACTTCTTCGCGGGCGCCGGCATCCACATCCTGGAGGGGTACGGCCTCACGGAGTCCTCCGCCGCCTCGTTCGTGAACCCCGGCGAGGCCTACCGCACCGGCACGGTCGGCAAGCCGCTGCCCGGCACCGAGGTGCGCATCGCGGACGACGGCGAGATCCTGCTGCGCGGCCCCGGCATCATGGAGGGCTATCACGGGCTGCCGGAGAAGACCGCCGAGGTCCTGGAGGCGGACGGCTGGTTCCACACCGGTGACATCGGCGAGCTGTCCCCCGACGGCTACCTCCGCATCACCGACCGCAAGAAGGACCTCATCAAGACGTCCGGCGGCAAGTACATCGCGCCCGCCGAGGTCGAGGGCCAGTTCAAGGCGGTCTGCCCGTACGTCTCCAACATCCTCGTGCACGGCGCCGACCGGAACTTCTGCACCGCCCTCATCGCGCTCGACGAGCCGTCGATCCTGGAGTGGGCGAAGGAGAACGGGCTGGAGGGCAGGTCGTACGCGGACGTCGTGGCCGCGCCCGTCACCGTCGAGCTGATCGAGGGCTATGTGAAGGAGCTCAACAGCGGCCTCCAGCGCTGGCAGACGATCAAGAAGTTCCGTCTACTGCCGCGTGACCTCGACGTCGAGCACGGGGAGATCACCCCGAGCCTGAAGCTGAAGCGGCCGGTCGTGGAGCGGGAGTACAAGGGGCTGATCGAGGAGATGTACGCCGGTACGCGCGAGGCGTGAGCCCGGGGCGGCCGGACCGCTCGCCGGCCTCGGGTCCGCCGTGGCCGGCCGCGCGGTTCCCGGCGCCGCGTCCCGTCCCTCGCGGCGGGCGGTCGCCCGCGTCCGTCACGGGGCGCGGGTGCCGGTCACCCGCGCCACCAGATGCTGCAGTTCTCGCACCTGTCTGCGCAGGTCCGGCACGTTCGGGGGGTCCTCGGTCGCCAACTGCCTCTCCAGGGCCGCCAGTCGCGCGCTGATCCGGGCGGCGTGGGTGTGTTCCCGCGCCAGCAGCCGTTCCAGCTGGCGGTTCTTGCGGTGCAGGTCCAGGAACACGGTGACCTTGGCGCGCAGCACCCAGGGGTCGAACGGCTTCGTCAGATAGTCCGCGGCGCCGGTCGCGTAACCGCGGAAGGCGTAGCCCGCGTCGGCGTCGGTGCCGGTCAGGAAGATGATGGGGACGTCCTTGGTCTGGTCGAGCCGCTTGATGTTCGCGGCGGTCTCGAAGCCGTCCATGCCGGGCATGCGGATGTCCAGGAGGACGACGGCGAAGCGTTGCCGCAGCAGCGCCTTCATCGCCTCCTCGCCCGAACGCGCGCGCACCAACGGCTCGTTGAGGGACCCCAGGACGGCCTCCAGGGCGATCAGGTTGTCCTCCATGTCGTCGACCAGGAGGATGCTGGCGCGCTCGTCGGTCGTTTCCTCAGCGCTCATGGTGACGGTGCCTCACTCGGTCGCCGGCGGGACCGCGGCCTCCCCGGTCGTGCTCGGTCCCGGAGCGACGGGTCCGGGAAGGCTGCCGTCCCGCGCTGCGAGCTGGGCCACCGCCGTCGCGACCCGTGCGGTGTGGCGGACGGGCGAGGGCAGGTCGTCCGCCTGGTAGTCGCGCGCGACGCCGCTGAGTCGGGCGCCGCTGAGTGGTGCGCCGTGGAGTCGGGCGCCGCTGAGTGGTGCGCCGCGGAGTCGTGCCCTGCGGAGTCGTGCGCCGCGGAGTCGGCGGATCCGGTCGTGCGGGTCGGCCCGCCGGGTGAGGCCGGCGCCTGCCACCGCCTCGAGGACACGCTTCGTGTTCGCGGCGGGTGCCGCCAGGGCGTGGAGCGACTGGCTCACGTCCTCGGCACGGGTCGTCCGGCCGCCCTGTCCCGGACGCGCGGACGGCCGCTCGTGCCGCGCCGACTCCTCCCGCACCGGCCGCACTTGCGTGTGGCGCGGGACGCCGCGGTCCATGATCCGGTGGAACGCCGTGCCGAGCTCCGCGGCCGGGCCGTACCCCGTGCCCGGCACCTCGGTGAAGCCGCCGTCGTGCGCGGCGAGCAGCGGACGTGGAGCGGACGCTCGGATCCGGCCGTCTGCGAATGCCCGATTCTGTCCTTCTTCGAGCACGCGCGTAGCACTGTTCTCACTCATGGCGGCCCACTTCGGTAACTCGGTGCTTATGGGCGGGGCCAGTCTGTCACTCTGTCCGTGTCGCCTGAGGCGTAATCGTCCGAACTGCTCAGGGAGCCGCACAGTGGGGGCCATTCCGACGCAACGGGAGTCGCAGCGGGACTCCATGACGCTTGCCCCTGACGCGCCCGCGCACCACCGTGCCGACCTCGAGACAGTGGTGCGCGCGGCGCTGCCGGGCACCCCGCTCGCGCCCGGCGCCGCCCGTCGGCTGGTGCGCGAGGCGCTCGCCGACTGGGCCGCGCTCGCGCTGCCCGGCGCGGAGACGGTCGGCGAGCGCCTGCGCGACGACGCCGTCGTGATCGTCAGTGAACTCGTCACCAACGCGGTGGTGCACGCGGGCACGGACGTGGAGCTGGTGTGCCGGCTCGAGATCGGCGACGACGCCGGGCCGGGTGCGCTGGACGCGGTGATCGTCGAGGTCTCCGACCACCATCCCTCGCGCGCGGTGCGCGAGGACGCGGCCGAACGCCCGTACGGCACACCCGAGTACGGGCGCGGGCTGCGGCTCGTCTCCACGCTCTCCGAGGCCTGGGGCATCACCTATCGCACCGGCGTCAAGACCGTGTGGGCGCGGTTGCCCGTGGACGGCGCGGCGGAGTTCGGCGCGGGGTTCGGGCTGGAGGGGGAGGCGGGGGGCGACGCCGGGCCGGGCCCGGCGGGGGAACCGGGCGTCGACCGGGGCTCGGGCGACCGGGGCCCGGGTGTCGTCGCGTGGACGGGCGGCGCGGGGCCGGGCGATGGCGCGGAGACCGGGGCGTACGCCGGGGAGCGCGGGATCGGGGCGCTCGGCGGCGGGACGACCACCGCGGAACCGAGGCGTGATCCGTCCCGAGCACACGACTGGCTCAACCGCGGCGCTCTGTCCTTCCTCGCCGAGGCCTCCGACCTGCTCGCCGGCCAGCTGGACGAGGACCTGGTCGCCGCGCTCGCCGGACAGCTCCTGGTGCCCCGGCTCGCCGACTGGTGCGCGGTCTGGCTGGAGGACGAGGCCACCGACCGGGCGGGCGGCCTCGGACTGGCGCTCGGGCCGCGGCTCGCCCGGGTCTGGCACGGCAGTGAGAACCGCCTCGAGGAACTGCGCGGGGCGCTGGAGAAGGACCCGCCCCGGCTGCCCGACTCGGTGCGTTCCCGGGCCGTGCCCGTGCCCTGGCCGGGGGAGACGCTGGGGGCGGACGACATGCTGGCCGGCGCGGGAGGGGGGAGTGGGGCCGACGGGGTGGGCGGGGCGGCGTTGGCCTACCGGTTGATCGCCGGCGGGCGGCCGCTCGGGACCCTCGTCATCGGGCGGGCCGGGCTCACCTGCTTCCCCGACGAGATCACCGGACTCGTCGAGGACCTCAGCCGCCGGATCGCGCTCGCCATCGGCGCGGCCCGCCAGTACGCGCGGCAGGCCACCATCAGCCGGGTCCTCCAGCGAGGCCTGCTGCCCGGCGCGGTCGCCGAGATCCCCGGGGTGCGCAGCGCCCTCGTGTACGAACCGCTCGACAAGGGCGGGCCCAGCGGGGACTTCTACGACCTGTTCCCGGCCGGTGACGGGCGCTGGTGTTTCGTCCTCGGTGACGTGCAGGGCAAGGGGCCCGAGGCCGCCGTCGTGATCGGCCTGGCCCGGCCGTGGGTGCGGCTGCTGGCCCGGGAGGGCTACCAGGTCGCCGACGTCCTCGACCGCCTCAACCAGCTCCTGCTCGACGACGCGACGGAGGCGGCCGACGCGGCGGCCCGCGCGCTGGTGGCCGCGGGCGGCCCCGGCCTCGGCCCCGACGAGGGCCCGCAGACCCGCTTCCTCTCCATGCTGTACGGCGAACTGGTGCCCTTCGACGGAGGCGTGCGCTGCACCCTCGCGTCGGCCGGACACCCGCTGCCGCTGATCCTGGGCCCCGACGGCGACGTACGGGAGGTGGCCGAGCCGCAGACGCTGCTCGGCGTCTTCGAGGACGCGACCTACGTCTCCGAGACCCTGGACCTGTACCCCGGCGACACCGTGCTGTGCGTGACCGACGGGGTGACGGAGCGGCGCAGCGGGCCGCGTCAGTTCGACGACGACGAGGGGCTCGCGCGGGCCCTCGCGAGTTGTACGGGGCTCGGCGCCGAGCTGGTCGCGGAGCGGATCCGGCGACTGGTCCACGAGTTCGGCGGCAAGCCCCCGGAGGACGACCTGGCCCTGCTGGTGCTGCAGGCGGAGTAGGGGCGGCCCCGGGGACCGGGAACCCCGCAGCCGGGGCGGACAACGAGGACGGCCGTGCGGACGGGCCCCTCCGCACGCCGGGGCCCGGCCGGTGAGCGGACGCCTCCGTGAGACCGGGTCCCGGCGTGGGAGCGCACGGTCGGACGGGCGGGACGGCGTGGAAAGGGGCATGCGGCCGAGTACGGGACAATGGAAGGCATGCCTTCCGCACTCCCCGACGGCGAGCCCGTCCCCGACGACGGGGCGCTGCCCGCGCACGCCCTGGCCGGGGCCGCCGACCGTCCCCTCGGGTTCTACCTCCACGTGCCGTACTGCGCGACCCGCTGCGGGTACTGCGACTTCAACACCTACACGGCGACCGAGCTGCGGGGCACCGGAGGCGTGCTCGCCTCCCGCGACAACTACGCGTCCACCCTGATCGACGAGGTCCGGCTCGCCCGCAAGGTGCTCGGCGACGACCCGCGCCCCGTCCGTACGGTCTTCGTCGGGGGCGGCACGCCGACGCTGCTGGCCGCCGACGATCTCGTACGGATGCTGGGCGCGGTCCGCGAGGAGTTCGGGCTCGCGGACGACGCCGAGGTCACCACGGAGGCGAATCCGGAGTCGGTGGACCCGGCGTACCTCGCGACCCTGCGGGCCGGGGGCTTCAACCGGATCTCCTTCGGCATGCAGAGCGCCCGGCAGCACGTCCTGAAGGTGCTCGACCGCACGCACACGCCCGGGCGCCCCGAGGCCTGTGTCGCCGAGGCCCGTGCGGCGGGCTTCGACCATGTGAACCTCGACCTGATCTACGGCACGCCCGGCGAGTCCGACGACGACTGGCGGGCCTCGCTGGACGCCGCGCTCGGTGCCGGGCCCGACCATGTCTCCGCGTACGCCCTGATCGTCGAGGAGGGCACCCAGCTGGCCCGGCGCATCCGCCGCGGCGAGGTCCCGATGACGGACGACGACGTCCACGCGGACCGCTACCTCATCGCGGACGAGGTGATGGCGGCGGCGGGCTTCGACTGGTACGAGGTGTCCAACTGGGCCACCTCCGAGGCCGGCCGGTGCCTGCACAACGAGCTGTACTGGCGCGGCGCGGACTGGTGGGGGGCCGGGCCGGGGGCCCACAGCCACGTCGGCGGCGTGCGCTGGTGGAACGTGAAGCACCCCGGGGCGTACGCGGCGGCGCTGGCGTCCGGGAGGTCCCCCGGGGCGGGGCGCGAGCTGCTCTCCGGCGAGGACCGCCGTGTGGAGCGGATCCTCCTCGAACTGCGGCTCCGCGAGGGCTGCCCGCTCTCCCTGCTGCGGCCGGAGGGGCTCTCTGCCTCCCGCCGCGCGCTCTCCGACGGACTCCTCGAGAACGGCCCCTACGACGAGGGCCGCGCCGTCCTCACGCTGCGCGGACGGCTGCTCGCGGACGCGGTGGTCAGGGACCTGGTGGACTGAACACCTGTTCGCCTACAGTCCGCGTGCATGATCTCTGGTGAGTGGCCGGCCGAGGACGCGACCGTCCTCCGGTACGGGTTGCGGCGGCTGCTGCTCAGCCTGCCGGTCGTGGTGGTGTTCCTCGCGGGCGGCGGGACGGGCCTCTGGCTCGCCTTCCGGGACGACGGGATCGGTGCCGGCTGGATACCTCTCACCCTCCTCATGGCGATGGGCCTGGGCGGCCTGATCCATCTGGTCTCCCGCTGGCGGGGCCGCCAGTGGGTCACCGCCTTCGACTCGACCGGCTTCTGGTGGATGCGCGGCAAGGAGACCGCCCTGATCCGCTGGGACTCGCTGGCCGGGGTCGGTATCCACTGGGCTCGGACGCGCAACCATGCCGTCTTCACGGTCGAGCTGTGCCCGCGTGACGAGGTGGACCGCGACGATCCGCTGCTGTGGAAGTTCGTCCGCGACACGGAACCGCTCCGGCCGGGCCTGCCCCGGATCCGCTACCGCATCGACGTCGGTGACTCCCACAAGGCGTACGAGAAGGCGTTCGTGCGGTGGGCGCCCGAGCTGTGGTTCGGGCGCGAGGAGCAGCCGATGTCGTATCGGGGGTGGCCGGACGAGACGGGCCACCGGGAGCGGACGGCCGGGCGGACCGACACGCCGGCGCGCGGGACGCGCGCACCGCTGGTGTTCGACGCCGTCGACATCGGGGACACGGTGGTCGTCCAGAGGGGCGTCATCCTGGTGCGCCGCCGGCTCGGCGTGGCGCTGGCGCTGGTGGCGCTCTGCGTGTGGGCCGTGTGGGCACTCGTGCCCGAGCACGGGCGCGGTACGGGCGCCGTGGTCCGCGAGGTGATCGCCGCCGTGCTGGTGCTGTCGGCCGGCTGGGCCGTGGTGGCCATCGCCCGGGGAGCCCGGGCGGACTACGGCTGCCGCGTCACCATGGACGCCGACGGGGTCCACTTCGTCCGGAGCGGGCGGTCCGCGACGCTCCCGTGGGACTCGCTCGCCGGCGTCGGCGTCTACGAGGCGCCGCCGTTGCGCACGCTCGAACTCTGCCCGAAGGACGGGATCGACCGCGACGACCCGCTGCTGTGGGCGTGGGTGCGCGACAACGAGCCGCTGCGGCCGGGGCTGCCCCGGTTGCGCCACCGTGTTCCCATCTGGCCCGCCGCGGCCCGGCACGCGGTGGCGGCGGGCTGTCGGCAGTGGGCACCGCGGCTCTGGTTCGGCGGTGAGCGGATGCCGCTCGGCTACCAGGGAGAAAGTGACAGGAAGGGTCACCGCAGCCGGGTCGGCGGCGCCGGCGGTCCCGTAGGCTCCCACGGCCCCCGCCCCCCTCACGGTCTCGACGGCCCCGGCGTCACTCCGGCGCCGTGACGAAGTCGATCAGCTCCTCCACCCGGCCCAGGAGTTCCGGCTCCAGGTCCTTGTAGGAGCGCACCCGGGACAGGATGTGCTGCCAGGCGGCACCCGTGTTCTCCGGCCAGCCCAGGGCCCGGCACACGCCCGTCTTCCAGTCCTGCCCGCGTGGGACGCGGGGCCACGCGGGAATGCCCACGGAGGACGGCTTCACGGCCTCCCAGACGTCGATGTACGGGTGGCCGAGGACGAGGGCGTGCTCACTCGTGACCGCCTCCGCGATGCGCGACTCCTTCGTGCCGGGCACCAGATGGTCGACCAGCACGCCCAGGCGGGCGTCCGGTCCCGGCCCGAACTCGTCGACGACGGCGGGGAGATCGTCGATGCCCTCCAGGTACTCGACCACGACACCCTCGATGCGGAGGTCGTCGCCCCAGACGCGCTCGACCAGTTCGGCGTCGTGCCGGCCCTCCACGTAGATGCGGCCGGCCCGCGCCACCCGGGCCCGTGCGCCCGGCACGGCGACCGAACCGGATGCCGTACGGCCGGACCGTACCGGCCCCGCGGCCGGACGGACCAGGGTGACCACCCTGCCCTCCAGCAGGAAGCCGCGCGGCTCCAGCGGGAACACCCGGTGCTTGCCGAAGCGGTCCTCCAGCGTCACCGTGCCCGCCTCGCAGCCGATCACCGCCCCGCAGAACCCCGTACCGGGTTCCTCGACCACCAGACCCGGGTCCGCGGGGACCTCGGGTACCGGCTTGGGCTTCTTCCACGGCGGGGTGAGATCCGGAGAGTACTGGCGCATTCGGATGACGATAGGAGAACCGGCGGGGAGGTGACGGCGAGATCCCTACGACACGCCGAAGCGTGTCGCCAGCGCGTCCCGCTGAGCCCGGACGAACGCCGCATTCACCGCGGCCCCGTGACCGGGGACGTACACCGCCTCCTCGCCGCCCAGGCCGAGCAGCCGGTCCAGGGCGGCCGGCCAGCGGGAGGGGACGGCGTCGGGACCCGCCTGGGGCTCGCCCGACTCCTCCACCAGATCCCCGCAGAAGACGACCTCCGGTGAGCCGGGCGCCCCGGTCACCAGGACCACCAGATCGTGCGCGGTGTGGCCCGGACCCACGTTCGCCAGCAGGGCCCGGACACCGCCGCCCAGGTCGAGCGCCCGCTCGCCGGACACGGAGTGCCGCGGGGGGACCAGGGCGTCCGCGGCCGCGGCGGCGTCACGCCGGTCCAGGCCGTGGCGTACGGCGTCCGCGCGCAGCTCCCCGCCCCCGTGCGCGAACACCGCGCCGAGACCCGCCGCCCCGAACACCTGCGCGTCCGTGAACGACGCCGCGCCGAAGACGTGGTCGAAGTGCGGGTGGGTGAGTGCGAGGTGCGTCACGTCCCGGTCCGGGCCGAGGAGCCGGCGCGCCTCGGCGCGCAACCGTGCGCCCTCCTTGAGGCTCGCCCCCGCGTCGACCATGAGCGCCGCGCCGCCGCCCACCACCAGCCCCGCCGTGCAGTCCCAGCCCGCGAGCCGCCGCCGCCCCACGTGCGGAGCCAGCTCCTCCCACCCCGGCTCTTCCCAAGTCACCTTCATACGGTGACGCTAGTGCCGCGGGGCTGACGCCGGTGAGACATCGCGGGACACGTCCGCATACGTGCGCAAGATCGCGGGCCCGCCCTTGCCGGGGCCGTACCCGGCGGCCGTACACTGGGCCGGGGAATGCTGGCACTCGCATGCGCTGAGTGCCAAGCGAGGCGACGAGGGACCGACAGCTGGAGGTGTGCGCGAATGCTGAGTGAACGCAGACTCGAAGTGCTGCGCGCCATCGTCCAGGACTACGTCGGCACCGAGGAGCCGGTCGGTTCCAAGGCGCTGACGGAGCGGCACCAGCTGGGTGTCTCCCCGGCCACGGTCCGCAACGACATGGCCGCCCTGGAGGACGAGGGGTACATCGCCCAGCCGCACACCAGTGCGGGGCGCATCCCCACCGACAAGGGCTACCGGCTCTTCGTCGACAAGCTCGCCGGCGTCAAGCCGATGACCGGACCCGAGCGGCGGGCCATCCAGAACTTCCTGGGAGGCGCCGTCGACCTCGACGACGTCGTCGGGCGGACCGTGCGGCTGCTCGCGCAGCTGACGCGGCAGGTCGCCGTCGTGCAGTACCCGTCGCTGACCAGATCGACCGTGCGGCACGTGGAGCTGTTGTCGCTGGCTCCCGCCCGGCTGATGCTCGTCCTGATCACGGACACCGGGCGGGTCGAGCAGCGCATGATCGACTGTCCGGCGCCGTTCGGGGAGACCTCCGTGGCGGATCTGCGGGCCCGGCTCAACAGCCGGGTGGCGGGCCGCCGCTTCGCGGACGTCCCGCCGCTGGTCCAGGACCTGCCGGACGCCTTCGAGGCGGACGACCGGGGTACGGTCGCGACCGTGCTCTCCACCCTCCTGGAGACGCTCGTCGAGGAGACCGAGGAGCGTCTGATGATCGGCGGCACCGCGAACCTGACCCGCTTCGGACATGATTTTCCCCTCACGATCAGACCGGTGCTCGAAGCGCTGGAGGAACAGGTCGTGCTCCTCAAGTTGCTTGGGGAGGCAGGGGATTCGGGCATGACCGTACGGATCGGTCACGAGAACGCGTATGAGGGACTCAACTCCACGTCCGTGGTCTCCGTCGGCTACGGTTCGGGCGACGAGGCAGTAGCCAAACTCGGCGTGGTCGGACCGACCCGCATGGATTACCCGGGAACGATGGGAGCGGTACGAGCGGTGGCACGGTACGTCGGACAGATCCTGGCGGAGTCCTAAGGTGGCCACGGACTACTACGCCGTGCTCGGCGTGCGCCGCGACGCGTCCCAGGACGAGATCAAGAAGGCTTTCCGGCGGCTCGCGCGCGAGCTGCATCCGGACGTCAATCCCGATCCGAAGACGCAGGAGCGGTTCAAGGAGATCAACGCCGCGTACGAGGTGTTGTCGGACCCGCAGAAGAAGCAGGTCTACGACCTCGGCGGCGATCCGTTGTCCCAGGCGGGCGGCGCGGGCGCGGGCGGCTTCGGCGCCGGTGGCTTCGGCAACTTCTCGGACATCATGGACGCCTTCTTCGGTACGGCGTCGCAGCGGGGCCCCCGGTCGCGCACGCGGCGCGGCCAGGACGCCATGATCCGGCTCGAGATCGAGCTGGACGAGGCCGCCTTCGGCACGACGAAGGACATCCAGGTCGACACGGCCGTCGTGTGCGCCACCTGCAACGGTGAGGGCGCCGCGCCGGGGACCTCCGCCCAGACCTGCGACATGTGTCGCGGACGCGGTGAGGTGTCCCAGGTCACGCGGTCGTTCCTGGGCCAGGTCATGACGTCCCGTCCGTGCCCGCAGTGCCAGGGCTTCGGCACCGTCGTGCCGACCCCGTGCCCGGAGTGCGCGGGCGACGGGCGGGTCCGGTCCCGGCGCACGCTCACGGTGAAGATCCCGGCGGGCGTCGACAACGGCACCCGGATCCAGCTCGCGGGCGAGGGCGAGGTCGGGCCCGGTGGCGGCCCCGCCGGCGACCTCTACGTCGAGATCCACGAACTGCCGCACTCGACCTTCCAGCGTCGTGGTGACGACCTGCACTGCACGGTCACCATTCCGATGACCGCGGCGTCGCTCGGCACCAAGGTGCCGCTCGAGACCCTCGACGGTCTGGAGGAGGTCGACATCCGGCCCGGCACGCAGTCCGGGCAGTCGATCCCGTTGCACGGGCGCGGCGTCACGCATCTGCGCGGCGGCGGCCGCGGCGACCTCATCGTGCATGTCGAGGTCACCACGCCCACCAAGCTCGATCCCGAGCAGGAGCGGCTGCTGCGGGAGCTGGCGCTGCTGCGCGGCGAGGAGCGTCCGACGGGACAGTTCCAGCCGGGCCAGCAGGGCCTGTTCTCCCGCCTGAAGGACGCGTTCAACGGCCGCTGACCCCGGCGTCGGTCCGTTTCGGCCCGTCCGGAGTTCCAGGACGAGGCCGTACGGGCCGAAGCGGGTCCGGGGGCGGCGGCCTTCGGACCGGGACGAGCAGGGGCGGCGGCGAGGGCGGAACAGGGCCGTGGACCGTCCGTCCCGGCGGCCCGCGGCGGCCCGCCGCGGGCGGAAGGCCGGATTTCGGACTTGTTCGGAGGACGTGACAACATGCCGTCATGTCCTCCGCACTGACCGATCTCTTCCCTCACCCGATCGTGCAGGCCCCCATGGCGGGCGGCGTCTCCGTCCCGCACCTCGCGGCCGCCGTGTCCGAGGCCGGCGGGCTCGGGTTCCTCGCCGCCGGGTACAAGACCGCCGACGGCATGTACCAGGAGATCAAGCAGTTGCGCGGGCTGACGAGCCGGCCCTTCGGGGTCAACCTCTTCATGCCGCAGGCCGAGTACGCGGACCCGGCCACCGTCGAGGTGTACGCCCACCAGCTGGCCGGTGAGGCCACCTGGTACGAGACGGACCTCGGCGATCCGGACAGCGGCCGCGACGACGGCTACGACGCCAAGCTCGCGGTCCTCCTCGACAACCCGGTGCCGGTGGTCTCCTTCCACTTCGGCTGCCCCACCCGTGACGTCCTGGACTCCTTCGCCCGGGTCGGTACGCTCACCATGATCACCGCGACCACCGCCGAGGAGGCGCTCGCGGTGCAGCGGGCGGGGGCCGCCGCGGTCGTCGTGCAGGGCGTGGAGGCCGGCGGTCACCAGGGCACCCACCGCGTCAACCCGGAGACGGACGGCACGGGGATCGGACTGCTCTCCCTGATCGCCCAGGTCCGGGAGAGCGTGCAGATCCCGATCGTCGCCGCCGGCGGCATCATGCGCGGCAGCCAGATCGCCGCCGTGCTCGCTGCGGGCGCCGACGCGGCGCAGCTCGGCACCGCGTTCCTCGCCACCCCGGAGTCCGGCGCGCACGCCGTGCACAAGCAGTCCCTGACCAACCCCCTCTTCGTCCGCACGGAGCTGACACGCGCGTTCTCCGGCCGCCCCGCGCGCGGCCTGGTCAACCGCTTCATGCGGGAGCACGGTCCGTACGCGCCCGCCGCGTACCCCGAGGTCCACCACCTCACCTCCCCGCTGCGCAAGGCGGCGGCCAGGGCGGGCGACGCGCAGGGCATGGCCCTGTGGGCGGGACAGGGGCACCGGATGGCCCGTGAACTGTCCGCGGGGCAGCTGGTGGAGGTGCTGTGCGCCGAGCTGGACGCGGCGCGGACAGCGCTGTCCGCGGCCGACGGAGCGGGCGGTACGGACCGATGACGGCACCGGTGTTCGTGGTCGACCACTTCGACGTGGACGGCGCGGGGCACCATGTCCTCGACGGTCCCGAGGGCCGGCACGCCGTCTCCGTGAAGCGGCTGCGGGCCGGTGAGGACGTCGTCCTCACCGACGGCGCCGGACGCTGGGCGGAGTGCGTCGTCGTCGCGGCCGAGGGCAAGGACCGGCTGACCGTCCGCATCGACTCCCTCGCCGAGGAACCTCCCCAGTCCCCTCGTATCACCGTCGTCCAGGCACTGCCCAAGGGTGACCGGGGCGAGCTGGCCGTGGAGACGATGACCGAGACCGGGGTGGACGCGATCGTCCCCTGGGCCGCCTCGCGCTGCATCACCCAGTGGAAGGGCGACCGGGGTCCGAAGGCGCTCGCCAAGTGGCGGGCGACGGCGCGCGAGGCCGGCAAGCAGTCCCGCCGGGTGCGCTTCCCGGAGGTCGCGGACGCGGCGACGACCAAGCAGGTCGCCGCACTTCTGGCCGAAGCGGACTTCGCGGCGGTGCTGCACGAGGACCGGGAGTACGGCAGCGAGCCGCTCGCCACGGCCGAACTGCCCTCGTCCGGAAGGATCGTGCTGGTCGTGGGACCCGAAGGAGGAGTCTCCCCCGAGGAGTTGGACCTCTTCGCACAGGCGGGTGCGAAGGCGTACCGGCTGGGGCGTAGCGTGCTGCGTACGTCGACCGCAGGGACCGCGGCGACCGCGCTGCTGCTGGGGCGCACCGGCCGCTGGTCCTGAACGAACACTCACGGGGGATGCGTTGGAACTCGCCCAGGTACGGCTGCTCGTTGCCGACTTCCCGGCCTGTTACCGCTTCTACGCCGAAGTCCTCGGCCTCAAGCCCCAGTCGGGGGCTGCCGAGGGGCCGTACGAGAAGTTCAGTGCCGCCACCGGCTCCGCGGGCATCGCGCTCCAGGACCGCGCCATGATGGCCCGGATCCTCGGTGAGCTGGGCGATTCGGCGACGGGCCACCGCTCCCTGCTCGTCCTGCGCGTCGACGACCTCGACGCCTACTGCGCCGGTGTCGTCTCGCGCGGCGGCGTCATCGCCCACGGCCCCGCTCCGATGACCGACCGCATGCGCGTGGCCCACCTCAAGGACCCGGAGGGCAACCTCGTGGAACTCCAGGAGTGGCTGCTCCTGCGCAACTGAGACACGCCCTCGCGCACGCCGCCCACCGTCGGCGCCCCCGGCCGGGGGCAAGTGATCCAAACCCCTTTCCGGGTGAGCTGTCGCTGCATAGGGTGATCGGGTGACACAGTCTGCATCGTCCGTATCACCCGGATACCTCCGCTTCCCGCATCTGCGGGGCGATCTGGTCGCGTTCACCGCCGAGGACGACGTCTGGGTCGCTCCCCTCGACGGCGGTGGCCGGGCCTGGCGGGTCAGCGCCGACAACGTCCCGGTGAACCACCCGCGCATCTCGCCCGACGGTGAGAGCGTCGCCTGGACCTCCGCCCGGGACGGGGCGCCCGAGGTGCACGTGGCCCCGCTGGCGGGCGGAGCGGCCAGACGGCTGACGTACTGGGGGAATCCGCGGACCCAGGTGCGCGGCTGGACCCCGGACGGACAGGTGCTCGCCCTCAGCACCCAGGGCCAGGCGAGCCTGCGGCGCAGCTGGGCGCGGGCCGTCCCGCTCGACGGCGGTCCCGCCACCACCCTTCCGTACGGGCCGGTCGGCGATGTCGCGTACGGCGGCCCCGGTGTGCTGCTCCTGTCCGCCCCGATGGGACGCGAGGCCGCCTGGTGGAAGCGGTACCGCGGCGGCACGGCGGGCAAGCTGTGGATCGACCGCGAGGGCGACGGCGAGTTCGTACGCCTGCACGAAGAGCTGGACGGGAACCTCGAATACCCCCTGTGGGCGGGGGAGCGGCTCGCGTTCCTGTCCGACCACGAAGGGGTGGGGGCCCTCTACTCGTCCCTCGCCGACGGCTCCGACCTGCGCCGCCACACCCCCGCCGGGGAAGGCTTCTACGCCCGGCACGCGGCGACCGACGGCACCCGGGTCGTCTACGCGTCCGCCGGTGAACTGTGGCTGCTCGACGACCTGGACGGCGCCGAGCCGCGGAGGCTCGACATCCGGCTCGGCGGACAGCGCGTCGAACAGCAGCCGCACCCCGTCAGCGCGTCCCGCTGGTTCTCGGCCGCCGCGCCCGACCACACCGGACGCGGCAGCGCGGTCTCCGTGCGCGGTTCCGTCCACTGGATCACCCACCGCTCCGGTCCGGCCCGCGCGCTCGCCGCCCGGCCCGGCGTGCGCGCCCGGCTGCCGCGCACCTTCCGGGTGGAGGGCGAGGAGTACGTGGTGTGGGTGACCGACGCGGCGGGTGACGACGCGCTGGAGTTCGCCCCGGCCACCGGGACCGCCCCCGGAGCGACCCCGCGCCGGCTCGCCGCCGGTCAGCTCGGCCGCGTCCTCGGGCTCGCGATGGCACCCGACGGCAGCCGTGCCGCCGTCGCCTCGCACGACGGACGGGTGCTGCTCGTCGAGCGGGAGACCGGGGAGGTGCGCGAGGTCGACCGCAGCGCCGACGGGGACGTCAGCGGGCTGGTCTTCTCGCCGGACTCGGCCTGGCTCGCCTGGTCGCACCCCGGCCCCCGTCCGCTGCGCCAGCTGAAACTGGCGAACACCGCGGACCTGTCGGTCACCGAGGCGACGCCGCTGCGCTTCCGCGACTACGCGCCCGCGTTCACCCTCGACGGCAAGCACCTCGCCTTCCTCTCCGCGCGGGCCTTCGACCCGGTCTACGACGAACACGTCTTCGACCTGGCGTTCGTGGGCGGATCCCGCCCGCACCTGATCACGCTGGCCGCGACCACCCCGTCCCCCTTCGGACCGCAGCGGCACGGCCGCGCCTTCGACGCCCCCGAGGACCGCGGGGCCGAGACGCCCGACAGCGAGGGCACCCCCGCGACCCGGATCGACCTCGAGGGACTCGGCGACCGGATCGTCCCGTTCCCCGTCGAGGCCGCCCGCTACTCGACGCTGCGGGCCGCCAAGGACGGGCTGCTGTGGCTGCGCCACCCGGTCCGCGGTGTGCTCGGTGCCTCCCGCGCCACTCCGGACGACCCGGACCCGAAGACCGAGCTGGAGCGGTACGACCTGGTCCAGCACCGTATCGAGCATCTCGCCGCGGACGCCGACCACTTCGCCGTCACCGGCGACGGCAAGAGGGTCCTGCTGTGGACCGACGGCAAGCTCAAGCTCGTCCCGAGCGACCGCCGCGCCTCGAACGACGACGAGAGCGACACCAACATCACCGTCGACCTCTCGCGGATCCGCCAGACCGTCGACCCGGCCGCCGAGTGGCGCCAGATGTACGAAGAGACCGGCCGCCTGATGCGGGACAACTTCTGGCGGCCCGATCTGGGCGGGGCCGACTGGGAGGGCGTACTCGACCGCTACCGGCCGGTCCTCGACCGGATCGCCACCCACGACGACCTGGTGGACCTGCTCTGGGAGGTGCAGGGCGAACTGGGCACCTCGCACGCGTATGTGAACCCGCGCGGCAGCTGGGCCGGCGGCGACCGGGCGCAGGGACTGCTCGGGGCGGACATCTCCCGTCACGAGGACGGAAGTTGGCGCATCGACCGGATCCTCCCCTCGGAGACCTCCGACCCCGACGCGCGGGCACCGCTCGCCGCGCCCGGGGTCGCGGTGCGGGCCGGGGACGCGATCGTCCAGGTCGGCGGGCAGCCGGTGGACCCGGTGGCCGGTCCAGGGCCGCTGCTGGTGGGCACGGCGGGCAAGCCGGTCGAGCTGACGGTCTCCCCGTCCGGCGGCGGAGATCCCCGGCACGCGGTGGTCGTCCCGCTCGCCGACGAGGAGGCGCTGCGCTACCACGCGTGGGTCGCCGACCGGCGGGCGTACGTCCACGAGCGCTCCGGGGGCAGACTGGGCTATCTGCACGTGCCGGACATGGTCGGCTCCGGGTGGGCGCAGCTCCACCGGGACCTGCGGATCGAGGTGGCCCGGGAGGGGCTGGTCGTGGACGTGCGGGAGAACCGCGGCGGCCACACCTCCCAACTGGTCGTCGAGAAGCTCGCCCGGCGGATCGTGGGCTGGGACCTGCCGCGCGGGATGCGGCCGTACAGCTATCCGGAGGACGCGCCGCGCGGTCCCGTCGTCGCCGTGGCCAACGAGTTCTCCGGCTCGGACGGGGACATCGTCAACGCGGCGGTCAAGGCGCTCGGGATCGGTCCGGTGGTGGGCACGCGCACCTGGGGCGGAGTGATCGGCATCGACAGCCGCTACCGGCTCGTCGACGGCACCCTGGTCACGCAGCCCAAGTACGCGTTCTGGCTGGAGGGGCAGGGGTGGGGGGTGGAGAACCACGGTGTCGACCCGGACATCGAGGTCGTCCAGGCCCCGCAGGACCACGCCGCCGGCCGCGACGTCCAGCTGGACGAGGCGATCCGGATCGCGCTGGCGGCCCTGGAGGAGAACCCGGCGAAGACCCCGCCGCCGCTGCCGGAGCTGGGTTGACGGGGTGCGGCCGATAGCATGCACGGCGTAATGATCGGCGCCGTGCGCGGCGGGAAGGTCGGCGCCGTGCGGACGCAGGGACCGACGCCGTCCGGGACACCGGGGCCGGCCCGGCACGAGGAGGGACACGCATGGCGGGAGAACCGCAGGACGACTGTCTGTTCTGCAAGATCATCGCGGGACAGATTCCGGCGACCGTCGTCCGGGAGAGCGAGACGACCCTCGCCTTCCGTGACATAAACCCGCAGGCGCCCACCCACATCCTGGTCATCCCCAAGGTGCACCACCCGGACGCGGCGTCGCTGGCGGCCGCGGAGCCCCGGATCGCGGCGGACGTGCTGCGCGAGGCCGGTGAGATCGCGGGCGAGGAGAAGCTGGACAGCTACCGGATCGTGTTCAACACCGGCAGCGGTGCGGGACAGACCGTCTTCCACGCGCACGCGCACCTCCTCGGTGGCCGCGGCATGCAGTGGCCACCGGGGTGACCGGCGTTGTCCGTACGTGAACTGGTGGTCCTCGGCACCGCCAGCCAGGTCCCGACCCGGCACCGCAACCACAACGGCTATCTGCTGCGCTGGGACGGGGAGGGGCTGCTCTTCGACCCCGGCGAGGGCACTCAGCGGCAGATGCTGCGGGCCGGGGTCGCCGCGCACGACCTGCACCGGATCTGCGTCACGCACTTCCACGGCGACCACTCGCTCGGGCTCGCCGGGGTGATCCAGCGCGTCAACCTCGACCGTGTGCCGCACGAGGTCACCGCGCACTACCCCCGCTCCGGTCAGCGCTTCTTCGACCGGCTGCGGTACGCCACCGCGTACCGCGAGACCGTCGCGCTCACCGAGGCGCCGGTCGACACGGACGGCGTGCTCGCGGCCACGGCCTCCTACACCCTGGAGGCCCGCAGGCTCTCCCATCCCGTGGAGTCCTTCGGATACCGGCTGGTCGAGCCGGACGGGCGGCGGATACTGCCCGAGCGGCTGGCCGCGCACGGCATCAAGGGGCCGGACGTCGGGCGGATCCAGCGCGAGGGAGCCCTGGGCGCGGTCCGTCTGGACGACGTCAGCGAGGTGCGGCGCGGACAGCGGTTCGCGTTCGTCATGGACACCCGGCTGTGCGAGGGGGTGGACGCCCTCGCCGAAGGCTGCGACCTGCTCGTCATCGAGTCGACGTTCCTCGACGAGGACCACCGGCTCGCCTCCGACCACGGGCATCTGACCGCCGGTCAGGCGGCCCGGGTGGCACGCGACGCGGGCGTACGGCATCTGGTGCTCACGCACTTCAGCCAGCGGTACTCCGATCCCGACGAGTTCGAGCGGCAGGCGCGGGCGGCCGGGTTCGACGGGGAACTGACCGTGGCGCACGATCTGCTGCGGGTGCCGGTCCCGAAGCGCTCATAAAACGCCCGTACCATGCTTTGATGCCCCTCCCCAAAGCAGAACTGCACCTCCATGTCGAAGGCACCCTGGAGCCCGAACTCGCCTTCGAGCTCGCCGCGCGCAACGGCGTGACGCTGCCGTACGCGGACACCGAGGAACTGCGCAAGGCGTATCTCTTCGACGATCTCCAGTCGTTCCTGAACCTGTACTACGAGCTGATGGCCGTCCTGCGGACCGAGCAGGACTTCGCCGACCTGGCCGACGCGTATCTCGCGCGGGCCGCCGCACAGGGCGTCCGGCACGCGGAGATCTTCTTCGACCCGCAGGCCCACCTCGCGCGCGGGGTCGGGATGGGGACGGTCGTCGAGGGGCTGTCCCGCGCGCTCTCCCGCAGCGAGGACACGCACGGCGTCTCCACCCAGCTGATCATGTGCTTCCTGCGCGACGAGTCCGCCGAGTCGGCGATGGCGACGCTGGATGCCGCGCGGCCCCACCTCGACCGGATCGTCGGCATCGGCCTCGACTCGGCGGAGGTCGGACACCCGCCGGCCAAGTTCCGCGAGGTGTACGAGGCCGCCGCCGCGCTCGGGCTGCGACGCGTCGCCCACGCGGGCGAGGAGGGGCCGCCCGCGTACATCACCGAGGCGCTGGACGTCCTTGGCGTCGAGCGCATCGACCACGGGCTGCGCTGCATGGAGGACCCCGAGCTGGTCGAGCGGCTGGTCCGGGACAGGGTGCCGCTGACGCTCTGTCCGCTGTCGAACGTACGGCTGCGCGCCGTCGACGTGCTGGAGGACCACCCCCTGCCCGCCATGCTGGACGCCGGGCTCCTGTGCACCGTCAACTCCGACGACCCCGCCTACTTCGGGGGGTACGTCGGCGACACCTTCCACGCGGTGCACGAGGCGCTCGGGCTGGACCGCGAACGGATGCGGGAACTGGCCCGCAACTCGTTCGTGGCGTCCTTCCTCGACCACGACGAGGAGCGGCGGGCGCGTTACCTCGCCGAGGTCGAGGCGTACGAGTTCGGGTAGAGCCGCTTGGAGCGGGCCCGCCCGGAGCGATGAACGCTTCGAACGGAGCCACTGGGCGCGGGCCGCGCGGCCGGTCCGGGCCGGGGACTAGCCCGGTCCGGGGCCCGGTGCCGCGGACGCGACGGCGGTCTGCCGGGGGCCCGCCGTGCCGTACGCCGCCCGCCGGGCCTCGGCGGTCTCCAGCGGGATCTCCACCACCGGGTGTTCCAGCGGGGTGCCGCGCCGGGTGCGCAGGGCCACCGCCGTCATCGGAACGGTGAGCAGGAGCAGGCCGAGCGCCAGGATCACGCCCATCCCCGGGTAGCCCGTCCGCGCGGAGAGCAGACTGCCCGAGAGCGGGCCGCAGGCCGTGCCGAGCGAGGAGGCGGAGCCCACCAGGACCGCCCATCGCCCCCGCTGGTCCAGGGACGCGGCGAGCCCGATGACGTAGGACAGGACGACCGGGTACAGCGTGTTCCAGGCGATCTCGCCGGTCGCGAAGGACGGCAGGTCGTCGGCGGCCGAACTGAGCGCGATGCAGCCCGCGATCAGCGCGGTGCCCGCCCCGATGGGCAGCGCGCGGCCGAGGCGCGGGCCGAGCGCACCCGCCCCGATCACCCCCAGCAGCCCCGCGCCGAGCGCCGCCGCGAAGACCGCTCCGACGGTGACCTCGCTCAACCCCGCCTGGGTCAGGCCGATGCGGCCGCTCACACCCCACAGGGAGTTCTGCGCGAGGGACCAGCAGAGCATGGCGGCGGCCAGGACGACCCCGGCACGGGGGTGCGGAAGCGGGGTGCCGCCGCGCAGGGTCCGCGCGGCGGGTGTGCGGGCGGGCAGTCGCCGGGTCGTCGGCAGGACGAGCAGCGCGGTGACGGCGATCGCGGCCAGCGGCTGGCCGTGGCCCGGGCCCAGGTGCGGGATCGTCAGATACAGCGTGCCCGCGAGGGCGGAGACACCGAGCAGACCGAGCGTGGTGGTGCGGTGCGGGTCGCGCTGGGCGGCGATCCCGGTGGCGGCGACGGTGGTGACCGTGCCGGAGCCGAGACCGCCGACGATCGCGCCGGCGACGACCAGCGCAACGGTGGTGGTGAGGGCGGCGGTGCCGTAGCCGACGGCGGCGAGCAGCAGCCCGGCGCGGGCCAGCCGGCGCGGGCCGAAGCGGTCGACGCGGGAGGCGAGCAGGAAGCCCGCCGTCGCCGAGCTCAGCAGCAGGACGCTGCCGACGCAACCGGCCTCGGTGGCGGAGAGGGGGAGACCCGCGTTGAGTCTGCCGACGGTGGTCGGCAGCAGGTACGGGGCGAGGTACCCGGCCGTGAAAAGGGCGACGAGGGGCCAGGGCAGGGTGGTGCGGGCGGACACGGGCGTTCCCAGGGCATGCGAAAGAAGCGGCTCGATGAGGGGGTTGGGCGGCTGTCGACGGACAGGAACGCGCGGGCAATTTGTATCAAGCGGCCCCGGGTGGGAAACAGGTGGGGCGACGTGATCTGGATCACGTTCCGTTTGGTGTGGTGAAGGCGGGGTAAACACGAGGCTTTCCGCCCGCCGGTGCCGTTCGGTCGAAGGGCATGATGCGCGACGGACGCCTCCGCGGGGTCCCCTCCGTCCCGCGAGCCAATTGGTGCACACTGGCCTGAATCCGCACCACGTCAGGGAGCGCACCGTGATCGCGTCCAACGGAGAGCGACCGTTCTGCCACGCCCACGTCGACCCGCTCGCCGGTCTGCGCACCCCCCAGGATCCGCCCTGGGACGTCTACCTCACCGGCACCGTCTTCCTCGACATCGTCTTCACCGGGCTCGACTCGGCTCCGGTGCGCGGGACCGAGTCCTGGGCGCGCGGCATGGGGTCGAGCCCCGGCGGGGTGGCGAACATGGCGACGGCGCTGGCCCGCCTCGGCCTGAAGACCTCCCTCGCGGCGGCCTTCGGGGACGACCACTACGGCGAGTACTGCTGGGACGCCCTGGAGCAGGGCGAGGGCATCGACCTCTCCCCGTCGCGCACCGTCTCCGGCTGGCACTCGCCGGTCACCGTGTCGATGGCCTACGAGGGGGAGCGGACGATGGTCAGCCACGGGCACGAGCCGCCGCCGGTGGAGACCGCCCCGGAGCACGCCCCCCGCGCGCGTGCCGCCGTCGCCTCCCTGGCGCCCGGCACGCGCGCGCAGTGGATCGCCGAGTCCGCGCGCGCCGGCACCCGGATCTTCGCGGACGTCGGCTGGGACGACACCGGCCGCTGGGACCTGGCGGGCCTCGCCGACCTGGAACACTGCGAGGCGTTCCTGCCGAACGCCGAGGAGGCGATGCGCTACACCGGCGCGCGCTGTCCGCGGGCCGCGGCGCACGCGCTCGCCGAGCACGTACCGCTGGCCGTCGTCACTCTCGGTTCCGAGGGCGCCTACGCCGTGGACGGCCGCACCGGTGAGACCGCAGCGGTTCCGGCCATCGACGTCGAGGCCCTCGACCCCACCGGTGCCGGGGACGTCTTCGTCGCCGGCTTCGTGACGGGCACCCTCGCCGACTGGCCGCTCGCCGACCGCCTCGCCTTCGCCGGCCTCACCGCCGCCCTGTCCGTCCAGGAGTTCGGCGGCTCCCTCTCGGCCCCCGGCTGGTCCGAGATCGCGGCCTGGTGGCGCCGCGTCCAGTCCGTCGACGACCAGGATCCGGCCGCCCTGCGCCGGTACGCCTTCCTGGAGGGCCTGCTGCCGGAGGTGACACGGCCGTGGCCGCTGCGGCGGGCGGTGCCGACGATCGGGTTCGGCCGGTCGGTGTGAACCGTGCCAGGAAGAAAAGGGCGAGGCCGCAGGGAGAGGTGACGAAAAGCCCTACGGCTCCGTCAGTGCGGAGACGTACCCTTGGAGGCGCAAGGCTGCCCCCGTGGCAAGCGTGCCGATCAAGGAGGAAAAGCAGGCCTACAGAGCCGGCCCATGACTCAGACACCCACAGCTCACAGCCCCGCTCAGGGGCAGGCGCGCGCGCACTTCACCGTCCCGGCCAAGCACCCCATGGTGACTGTTCTGGGTTCCGGAGACGCACTGCTGCGCGTGATCGAGAAGGCCTTCCCGGCGGCCGACATCCACGTCCGGGGCAACGAGATCAGTGCGGTCGGCGACGCCGGTGAAGTCGCTCTCGTCCAGCGCCTGTTCGACGAGATGATGCTGGTGCTCCGCACGGGGCAGCCCATGACGGAGGACGCAGTGGAACGCTCGATCGCCATGCTCAGGGCGAGCGAGAACGGGGAGGGCGACGGCGAGGAGACCCCCGCCGAAGTGCTCACGCAGAACATCCTGTCCTCGCGCGGCCGCACCATCCGACCCAAGACGCTCAACCAGAAGCGGTACGTCGACGCCATCGACAAGCACACCATCGTCTTCGGCATCGGCCCCGCCGGCACCGGCAAGACCTACCTCGCGATGGCGAAGGCCGTGCAGGCGCTCCAGTCCAAGCAGGTCAACCGCATCATCCTGACCCGCCCGGCGGTGGAGGCGGGCGAGCGCCTCGGCTTCCTGCCCGGCACGCTCTACGAGAAGATCGACCCCTACCTGCGCCCGCTGTACGACGCGCTGCACGACATGCTCGATCCGGACTCGATCCCACGGCTGATGGCGGCCGGCACGATCGAGGTCGCGCCCCTGGCCTACATGCGCGGCCGTACCCTCAACGACGCCTTCATCATCCTGGACGAGGCCCAGAACACCAGCGCCGAGCAGATGAAGATGTTCCTCACCCGCCTCGGCTTCGAATCGAAGATCGTGATCACGGGTGACGTGACGCAGGTCGACCTGCCGAACGGGACGAAGTCGGGTCTGCGCCAGGTCCAGGACATCCTGGACGGCCTCGACGACGTGCACTTCTCGCGGCTCACGTCCCACGATGTCGTACGGCACAAGCTGGTCGGCCGTATCGTCGACGCGTACGAGAAGTACGACAGCGAGAACGGCACCGAGAACGGCTCCCACAGGGGCCGCGGCAACGCCGGACACAAGGGGAAGTAGACCAGCACCAGCATGTCGATCGACGTCAACAACGAATCCGGAACCGAGGTCGACGAGCAGGCGATCCTCGACATCGCCCGCTACGCGCTCGCACGGATGCGCATCCACCCGCTCTCCGAGCTCTCGGTGATCGTCGTGGACGCCGACGCCATGGAGCAGCTCCACATCCAGTGGATGGACCTGCCGGGTCCCACGGACGTCATGTCCTTCCCCATGGACGAGCTGCGCCCGCCGTCCAAGGACGACGACGAGCCGCCGCAGGGCCTGCTCGGTGACATCGTGCTGTGCCCGGAGGTCGCCGAGCGGCAGGGCAAGGACGCGCCGACGCAGCACTCCATGGACGAGGAGCTGCAGCTCCTCACCGTCCACGGAGTGCTGCACCTGCTCGGCTACGACCACGAGGAGCCCGACGAGAAGGCCGAGATGTTCGGTCTCCAGGCGGCCATCGTGGACGGCTGGCGCGCGGAGAAGGGCATGACGGGTCCCTCACCGGCCCCGACCGTGTCATGAGTCCTCAACTCGTCCTCGGTGCCGTCCTGCTGGTCGTCGTCGCGTGGCTCGCCGCCTGTGCGGAGGCGGGCCTCGCCCGCGTCTCCAGCTTCCGCGCCGAGGAGGCCGTACGCGGCGGCCGGCGAGGCAGCGCCAACCTCGCGCAGGTCGCCGCCGACCCGACCCGCTACCTCAACGTGGCGCTGCTCGTCCGCGTGGCCTGCGAGATGGCCGCCGCCGCGCTCGTCACGTACGCCTGCCTGCGGGAGTTCGACAAGACCTGGCAGGCCCTCGGGGTCGCCATCGGGGTCATGGTCCTCGTCTCCTACGTCGCCGTCGGCGTCTCACCGCGCACCATCGGCCGCCAGCACCCGCTGAACACGGCGACCGTCGCCTCGTACGTCCTGCTGCCGCTCGCGCGGATCATGGGCCCGATCCCGTCCCTGCTCATCCTCATCGGCAACGCGCTGACACCCGGCAAGGGCTTCCGGCGCGGCCCCTTCGCCTCCGAGGCCGAGCTGCGCGCGCTCGTCGACCTCGCCGAGAAGGAGTCGCTGATCGAGGACGAGGAGCGCCGCATGGTGCACTCCGTCTTCGAACTCGGCGACACCCTCGTACGCGAGGTCATGGTGCCGCGCACCGACCTCGTCGTCATCGAGCGCTACAAGACCATCCGGCAGGCGCTCACCCTGGCCCTGCGCTCCGGCTTCTCGCGCATTCCCGTCACCGGGGAGAGCGAGGACGACATCGTCGGCATCGTGTACCTGAAGGACCTCGCCCGCAAGACGCACATCAGCCGCGACGCCGAGTCCGAGCTCGTGTCGACGGCCATGCGGCCCGCCACCTTCGTGCCCGACACGAAGAACGCGGGCGACCTGCTGCGGGAGATGCAGCAGGAGCGCAATCACGTCGCCGTCGTCATCGACGAGTACGGCGGCACGGCGGGCATCGTCACCATCGAGGACATCCTGGAGGAGATCGTCGGCGAGATCACCGACGAGTACGACCGTGAACTGCCGCCGGTCCAGGAGCTCGGTGACGACCGCTACCGGGTGACCGCGCGCCTCGACATCGGCGACCTCGGCGAGCTGTACGGCTTCGAGGCGTACGACGACGAGGACGTGGAGACGGTCGGCGGACTGCTCGCCAAGGCGCTCGGCCGGGTCCCGATCGCCGGGGCGTCCTCGGTCGTCGAGCTGCCCGACGGGCGGGAGCTGCGGCTGACGGCGGAGGCCTCGGCCGGACGCCGGAACAAGATCGTCACCGTGCTCGTCGAACCGGCCGCGGGCGCGGAGCCCCGCGAGGAGGAGAAGCCGGAATGACCCCCCAGCAGCTGCGCGCGTTCTGCCTCTCCTTCAACGCGGCCGTCGAGGACTTCCCCTTCAACCCGGAGACCTCGGTCTTCAAGGTGCTGGGCAAGCTCTTCGCGCTGTCGAGTCTGGACGCGCGCCCGCTGACGGTGAACCTCAAGTGCGCCCCGGAGGACGCGATCCGGCTGCGCGGCGAGCACCCCGGGCTGATCATCCCCGGCTACCACATGAACAAGCGCCACTGGAACACGGTGACGGCCGACGGCGAGCTCCCGGACCGCCTGGTCCGGGAGCTGGTCGAGGACTCGTACGACCTGGTCGTCGCCGGTCTACCGAAGGCCGAGCGCCTCCGGCTCGACCGCCCCTGAGCCGCCGCGGCGCAGTCCCGCCGCGACCAGGACCGCCGCCGCGAGGACGATGACCGCGTCCAGCGCGAGAACCGTGTGCACGCCGGCCAGCAGGTCCGACGAGGTGGTGGCGAGGACGCCGAGGAGCGGGATGCCGATGGTGATCCCGACCTGCTGGGTGGAGGTCACCAGCCCGGTGGCGAGCCCCTGTTCCTCGTCGGGCACGCCCGAGGTGACGGTCAGACCGTACGAGATGATCGCGCCGAGGTGGCACATGCTCGCCAGCGCGACCGCGGCGGTGGCCGGCCAGACGGACCAGGGGTGCGCGTTCAGCGGTACCAGCGAGCCCACGAACAGGCCCTGGCCGGCCAGCGAACCGACCAGGGTGCGGCGGGCGCCGAAGCGGCCGACGACCTTCGGGGCGTACACCCCGGCGACGGCCGACAGGACGCCCTGCACCCCGAAGACCAGGCCGGTCTCGAAGGCGGAGAGGCCGAGGGTCTCCTGCAGGTACAGCGTCAGCACGAAGACCACCGTCGACATCATCGAGAAGGTGACCAGACCGCCCAGGTTGCCCCACGCGACCGTGGAGCGGCGCAGCATGGGCAGGCTGACCAGGGGCGCGGCGGCGCGGGACTCCACGTACCCGAAGGCGGCGAGCAGCAGGACGCCCGCGACCAGGGTCGCGATCACGTCCGTGCCGCCGAAGCCGCGGTCCGCCGCAGTCGACAGGGCGTAGATCAGGGCCAGCAGACCGCCGGTGACGGTGATCGCGCCGGGAGCGTCCAGACGCGCGCGGCCCGGGGCGGGGGAGGCTGCCCCGGTCCGCGCGTCCCGGCGCCGGGAGGCGGGCAGCACGCGGGGCGCCAGCGGCAGCACGACCAGGGCGAACACCGACAGCAGGCCCATGGTGGAGCGCCAGCTCAGTACGTCGGTCAGGACGCCGCCGGCCACCATGCCGACCGTGAAGCCCAGCGAGAGGAGCGTGCCGGAGATGCCGAGGGCCCGATCGCGCGCCGGGCCCTCCGGGAACGTCGTCGTCAGCAGGGACATGCCCGTCGGTACGATCGCCGCCGCGCCGAGGCCCTGCAGGGCCCGCCCCGCCAGGAACGACGCCGGGTCCCACGCGAAGGTGGCCAGGAGCGAGGCGGTGCCGAAGAGGGCGAGCCCGTTCAGGAAGAGCCGGCGGCGCCCGTACAGGTCGCCGATGCGGCCGAACAGGAGAAGGAAGCCGCCGGAGGGCAGCGCGAAGGCGGTGACCGCCCACTGCAGCGCGGACCGGCTCATGCCCAGGTCCGTGCCGAGGACGGGCAGCGCCACGTTCAGTACGGAGAAGTCGAGCGCGACCATGAACTGAGCCGCGCACAGCACGAAGAGGACGAGTCTGTCGCGGGCCGACAGCCGGGCGCGGGCGGGGCGCCGGGGGCCGCGCGCGGGACGGGTGGGACTGGGCGTGGTGCCGGTCGTGGGATCGGTCGTGGATCGGGTCGTCGGGTCGGTCGCGGTGCCGGTCGTGGACCGGGTCGTCGGGTCGGTCGCGGTGCCGGTCGTCGTCTTGGTGGCCATGACAGGAGCTTGCGGCCGTCGGAATATCCGTGGGGAGCGGGAACTTATGCTGGTGGTCGCACCACCAGTCACCACGAGGGGGATTCGCACGTGACGGAGGACGCGCTCAGGACCCACCGACGGCGGGACCTGCGGGAATTCCTGATGAGCCGTCGGGCACGGGTGTCACCGACGCAGGCCGGACTGCCGGACGGCGGGGCCCGCCGACGTACTCCGGGGCTGCGCCGCGAGGAGGTCGCGGTCCTCGCGGGCGTCGGCGCGTCCTGGTACCAGTGGCTGGAGCAGGGGCGGGACATCTCCGTCTCACCCCAGGTCCTCGACGCGGTCGCCCGGGTACTGCGGCTCAGCAACGCCGAGCGACGGCACCTCTACGTGCTCGCCGGGCTCAACCCGCCCGCCCCCGAAGTCGCGCCCGACGACCGGGACATGTGCGAGGGGCTGCGGCGGCTGATCGACACGTGGATGCCGTACCCGGCGCACATCATGGACCTCTACTACAACTGCGTCCTGTACAACGACGCCGCCGGGATGGTCCTCGGGATGCGCCCGGAGAACGTGCAGAACTGCGTCGTCGACTTCTTCACGGACACCCTGTACCGGGGCCGGTCGCGGACCTGGGAGCGCAACGCCCGTACGGTCGTCGCCCAGTTCCGGGCGTCCTGTGCCGCCGCGCCGGACGACGAGGGGTTCCAGGAGCTGCTGGCCCGGCTGAAGGCGGCCAGCCCGGAGTTCACGGAACTGTGGGAGCGGCGGGACATCGAGGACGCGGGGCAGATCCGCAAGGAACTCGACCATCCGCTCGTCGGACTGCTCGCCGTCGAGTCCACCGCGATGAAGGTGCCGGCCCGGCCCGACCTCACGATCGTGCTGCACACGCCGCTGCCGGAGGCGAACACCGCGGCGAAGCTGGAGTGGCTGGCCTCGCCGGAAGGGCGGCGGGGGTCGATGTACCCGGTGGCCGGGTAGGCATGGACCGGCGCGCGGGGCCCGGGCGGCGCTTCGTATGCTCGGGGCATGACCGACAGCAGCGCGCTCGACCCCGAGGACCGCAAGATCGTCACCCTGGCCCGCTCCGCGCGGGCCCGGAGCGGAGTGCCCGAGGGGGCGGCCGTCCGGGACGAGACGGGCCGTACCTATGTCGCCGGCACCGTGGACCTGCCCTCGCTGCGGCTGAGCGCCCTGCGGACCGCGGTGGCGATGGCGGTGGCGTCCGGAGCGACGTCCCTGGAGGCGGCGGCGGTGGTCTCCGGGGCGGAGGCCGTTCCGGAGGAGGACCGGGCGGCCGTCCGTGACCTCGGTGGGGCGGACACGCCGGTGTTGCTGGCGGGGCCGGACGGGGAGGTACGTGTGACGGTGACGGCGGGCTGACTCCTCGGTTGCCCGGCGTCTCCTTCTTCCGCGGCCGCGCCCCGACCCCGGTGGGTTCCTCGGGTGCGGGGCGGTGGGGGCCGGTGGCGCGGTTCGCCGCGCCCCTTCAGGTGTCTCCGGCCGTCCGGCGTCGCAGGCGGGGCCTGTTGAGGCCGTCCAGCGTTGCGGGCGGGGCCTGTCGAGGCCGCGCGGCGCGGATGGTTCCGCGCCCCCGGAAGAAGCGGGGGCGCGGTTCCGGGAGGGTCAGAAGCCCAGTTTGCGGAGCTGGCGGGGGTCCCGCTGCCAGTCCTTGGCGACCTTCACATGGAGGTCGAGGAAGACCGGTGTGCCCAGCAGCGCCTCGATCTGCTTGCGGGACTTGATCCCGACCTCCTTCAGGCGCTTGCCCTTGGGGCCGATGATGATGCCCTTCTGGCTGGGACGCTCGATGTAGACGAAGGCGTGGATGTCGAGGAGGGGTCTGTCGGCGGGCCGGTCCTCGCGCGGGAGCATCTCCTCGACGACGACGGCGATGGAGTGCGGCAGCTCGTCGCGCACGCCTTCCAGCGCCGCCTCACGGATCAGCTCCGCGACCATGACCTGCTCGGGCTCGTCGGTCAGGTCGCCCTCGGGGTACAGCGCGGGCCCCTCGGGCAGGAGCGGGACGATCAGGTCGGCGAGCAGGTTCACCTGCTGGTCGGCGACCGCCGACACCGGCACGATCTCCGCCCACTCGAATCCCAGCTCCTGACCGAGCTGGTCGATCGCGATGAGCTGCTCGGCGAGCGTCTTGCTGTCCACGAGGTCGGTCTTCGTGACGATCGCGATCTTCGGCGTCTTCTTGATCGACGCCAGCTCCTTCGCGATGAAACGATCCCCCGGGCCGAGCTTCTCGTTCGCCGGCAGGCAGAAGCCGATGACGTCCACTTCGGCCCACGTCGTGCGCACGACGTCGTTGAGGCGCTCGCCCAACAGGGTGCGGGGCTTGTGCAGTCCGGGGGTGTCGACCAGGATCAGCTGGGCGTCGGGGCGGTGCACGATGCCCCGTACCGTGTGCCGCGTGGTCTGCGGCTGGTTCGCGGTGATCGCCACCTTCTGGCCGACCAGAGCATTCGTGAGAGTGGACTTGCCCGCGTTGGGACGGCCCACGAAACAGGCGAAACCGGCGCGATGGGTGGCCTCGGACGGCTCGGATGACTGACTACGAACGCTCATGGCGCCCATTCTCCCTGATCCACGGGCACCTGCCGCACGCTGTGCGCCCCCGGCGCCCGCGGCGAGGTTCCGCAAGCCCCCGCCCACCGCGAACCGCCCGTCCCGCACGCCTCGGCGGGGGCGTCGGCCGCCGGGCGGACGAGGTGCGCGAACACACCGGCCGCCGCCCCGCGGCGCACGCCGGAACCGCTTACGATCACGGGGTCCCGGGCCACCGGGCCCCGGTCCCGTCGTCCCTCCACCGCGCAGAAGGCCAGGACCCAGGCATGAAGCTCATCACCGCGATCGTCAAGCCCTATCGCCTCGACGAGGTCAAGACCGCCCTGCAGGAACTCGGTGTCCACGGTCTGACCGTGACGGAGGCCAGCGGCTACGGGCGCCAGCACGGGCACACCGAGGTGTACCGGGGTGCCGAGTACCAGGTCGACCTCGTGCCCAAGGTCCGTGTCGAGGTCGTCGTCGAGGACGCCGACGCCGGGCCGGCCGTCGACGCGATCGTCAAGGCCGCGCGGACGGGGAAGATCGGCGACGGGAAGGTGTGGACGGTTCCGGTCGAGACGGTGGTGCGGGTACGGACGGACGAGCGCGGTCCCGACGCCCTCTGAGCGGCCACGGCCGGGCACGGCTCCAGGCCGCCCCGGGCGTCCACGGCCACCCCCGGCCGCCACGTGCCCTGACCACCACGACCACGCCGCCGAGTGCCGCCGCCGCTGCCAGGGCCAGGACCAGCCATGGCAGGGCGAGGAAGGACGTGCTCGCCGACTGCCGGGTGCCCTGCGCGCTCGCGGTCAGGGTCACGTCGCCCCAGTCGAGCTGAGGCGCCCCGCGCCACGGCTCGCTCAGCCGTACCCGCTGTCCTGGCAGCAGTTCGGCGGGGATCCTGGTCAGGCCCCGGGACAACAGCGTCCGGCCGAAGAGCCCCTCCGCCCTCAGCCGCACCCTCGGGTCCAGCGTCACGTTGCCCGTGTTGTGGAGGGTGTAGGAGATGGTGGCGGTGCTGGTGCCCGTGCCGGGGACCAGCGGCTGGTGGTGGCTGACGTGGACCTTCTCGACGGCGAGGGCGGGGACCGTCGGTCCGCCGACCCGGAGGTAGATCCGGGCGCCGACCGCCCGCTGGACCCCCATCGCGACCGATCCGGCGCCCGGATCGATCCGCTCGTCGAGCGCGACCAGTGCGCCGGCGTGGTCGCCGGGTTCGGCCCGCTCGGGGACCCGGAGCGTGAACGGCACGGTGACCGAGCCGTGCGCGGGAACCGTCACCCGGGAGCGGGCCGGTCGCGCCCACGCGCCCACCTCCCGCTGCCTCTCCTTCGCCGTGCGCACCGCGAAGCCCCCGTCGCGCACGGTGTTGTACGCGTCGGCGGCGTAGAGCCGGAAGGCCAGCGGGGCGGCGGTCTTATTGGTGACGGTGACCTTGTCCCCGACCGTGGTCCCGGGGTCGGCGGAGAGGGTGAAGTACGGCCGTGCGGAGAGCTGGGTCGCGAACGGGTAGACGGACCAGCTGCCGTTGTCGGCGGCGTACGCGCGGGACGCGGCCGGCGCGAGCAGGACGAGCGGGGCGAGCAGCAGGGACAGGAGGACGGACAGCGGGAGGGCGTACGGCTTGCGCATGGGTGCGGACCCCCACGGACGAGGTGGACGGGCGGGTGCGCGCCCGGCCACCGGGGTGCGAACGGAACGGTCAGGTGAGCGTCAGCGTGAGCACGCCGGAGTACGAACCCGGCGGGGTGAACGCGGGCACGTTCAGCGACAGCCCCGCGTCGACGGTGAACTCACCGCCGGCGAGGCCCCCGTTGGGAGTGGACGCCAGCGTCGCTCCCGAAAGCCCCACCGTGCCGGACGAACCGGCCTGACAGGTGCTCGGGCTGCCCGCCTTGGTGGCGCAGGCGGGGCTCCAGCTCAGCCGGCCGGCGTCGATCTTGGCGCCGGGACCGGTGAAGTCGGTGACCTTGCCGGTCAGGGACCAGCCCGCGGGTCCGCCGCGGAAGTCCTTGACGGTCACCGTGCGCAGCGCTCCGTCCGAGGCCCCGCCCTGGCCGAAGTCGACCGCCGACAGCTGGACGGCGTCCCCGGCCTGTGACATCGACAGTGTCCCCGCCTTCACCGTGGTGGTGAGTTTCTGGGCGTTGCCGGGGACAGGCGTGTCGTCGACGACGACGTACGCCGCCGGTCCCGCGCCCTTGTCGTCGCTCCAGCTCGCGCCCTCGTACGCCACCACACCGGTCGTCGTCTTGTCGTTGACGGCCAGCGTGCCGCTGAACGCGCCCTGAGCGTCGGCGGTGGCGGTGGCGGTGTCGGCGGTCTGGGTGGTGCCGGACCGTCCGGCGAGGGTCACGGTGGCGCCCGGGGTGAAGTGGCTGCCGGTGACGGTCACGCTGTCACCGGGCTTCCCGGAGGCCGTGCCGAGCGTGAGGGCCCGGGTGTTGGTCTGGCTCCCGTCCGTCGCGGTGACCGTGTCGGAGACCGGGGCGGGCGGGTTGGTGACCGTGCAGGGGGTGTCGAGTTCCAGGATGTAACTGGTGTGGATGTTGTAGTCGCCGGGCGAGAGCGTGATGGCGCCCGGCGCGGTGACCGTGAAGGTGCCGGTCATGCTGAACGACGGGAAGGGGGCGTTGCCCGCGACCGGGTCGTTCTTCTTGGGGCCCGCGACGGTGATGGAGCCCGTCTGGGCCCCGCCGAGGGTGACCTTGCCGGTGGGCGTCATGATGTCGGCCGGCAGGTTGATGGCGGTGGGGTTGCTCGCGGCGGGCGTGACCACCTTGTACGTCACGGTGACGGTGTCACCGACCTTGGGAGTGGCGTTGTCCACCGAGACGACCGCGGTGGTGGTGCCGTCGATCGGGGGGATGCCCGCGACGGCCGGTGGGATGCAGTGCGTGGCGAAGTCCACGTTCTGGGATTCCGTGGACACGGCGGAGGCCGGGGCGGCCAGCGCTCCGCCCGCGGTGACCGCCAGCGCGGTCGCCCCGAGCAGCGCCGCCCAGCGGCGTCTTCGGGTTGTCGAACCCGTGGTTCCCATGGTTGTTGCCCCCTCCTGAGGGATGCGGGCGCAGCGGCTCGTCCGCGCCGACAGGGGGCCATTGACGTGCGGGTCGTGAGAGAAGTCAATGGAACGCCGGGCCATCGACTGATGGCCCATCAGATCGTGTCAACATCACCGGCCCGGTGGGTTCGTGGGCCGGCCGGTAGTGCGGCCGGGAGCGCGGACCGGTGCCGCCGCGCGGAGGCGACACCGGTCCGCACGCGCGCGGGCGGGGATCAGTCGAAGACGAACGGGCCCGGTGACTGCGGCGCGTCCGCGGTGCACGAGATGGTGATGCCGAAGACCACCATCCGCAGGGAGCCGCCGTACGCGTCCAGGCTGTCCCCGGCGGCGACGGTGCCGTCGAGCGGGCCCACGGAGACCCCGTCGCCGGCCGCGATGGCGGGGTTCTTCGTGCCGGTGAACGCGGTGGTGCCGCCCCCGGCCTTCGTCAGCGTCAGCGTGGAGGCGATCGAGTCCTGCGCCAGGGGGAGCGGGGAGGTGATCGAGGTGGAGCTGAGGGTCATCGTCGCGGCGGTGCCGTTCTGGGTGGCCGTGAGGGTGGCCGCACCGCCGCCGCCGAGTGTGCAGGTGGCGCTGATGGTGGCGGTCGGCGGACTGACGGCCGCGGCGGTCGGCGCGAAGGCCAGGCCGGCCGCGGCGAGGGTGCCGGCGGCCAACGCCGCGGCGGTTCCCAGTTGCTTGCGTCTCATCGGGTTCCCTTCCCTTGTACGGGAATTGCCATGTGGGGATGGAGGGACGGCACCGGTGTGTCTCCGGTACCGGGCACACGGACGCGTCACCGGGGCTCCGGTGCGGGTGCGGAGAGACGTGTACGCGGGGACCGTCGGCGAGCGGGGTGCGGGACGCCGCACGGCGTATCTGACGGTCCGTCGGAACGTGCGGTTCCATTGATGCGCCGGCGGCGTGGGATGGCAAGGGACACCCGGGGGATTCCTCGGAGACGCGGCGAAAGTGGCCGAAGTCCATCCGTCCGCGGAGCGCGGGCGGGGCGGTCCTCCGCGATCACTCCACGGGTTCCGCGATCAGGGCCGTGGCCACGCGCCGGAAGCCCAGGCGGGCGTACATACGGGCCACGTCGTCGTCCCCGGCCGAGAGGAACACGGTGTCGACGCCCCGCTCGCGCGCGTCGGCCACCAGCGCGGCGGTGACAGCCGAGGCCAGTCCGCGGCGGCGTGCGGCGGGCAGGGTGCCGACGCCCACGATCTCGCTCACGCGGCCGACGGGCAGGTGCATCCCGGAGCAGAGCACGACGCCGCCCCCGACCGCCGCGGCGAGGACGCCGCGGCCCGCCCGGATACGGTCGGCGGTGGCGGGAACCTCCCCGCCGCGGGCGGTGATCACGGCGGCCAGTGCCTCGGCCCCGGCCTCGCCCGACGCGCTGCCGGGCGCCGCGAAGGCGAGGTGCGGCACCGCCAACGCACCCGCGAGGAAGGGGTCTTCGGGTCCCAGGACCCGGACCAGGGGATGCGGGCCGGGCAGCGGAGCGGCCTGGTCGCGGACCATCAGAGGGTGCGCGTGCACCCGTAGCCCACTCTCCTCGACGGCCTCCCGCAGGCCCGGCGTCACCTCCGCCACCCACTCGACGGCCTCGGGCACCCCCAGCTCCCGCTGCCGCGCCCGCACCCGGTCCACGTCCGCGACGGTGGCGGCCGGACCCGTCCGGTCCAGCGTGGGGCGCGCGTAGTAGGGCCAGCCGGCCGTCTCGCGCACGAAGAGGGTCAGGGGCCCGAAGTCCTCGGTCCGCGCGGCGGCGCGCGGTACCGCGTCGTAGTAGCGCTCCAGCCGGTCCAGGGGTGTGTGCACAGGGGGCATGACGTCATCCAAGACGAACGGTCCCGCCCGGGCACCCGAATTCAGTCGACGCCCCGGATCCGCCGCACCAGCACCGCCCCCGCGAGTCCGATCACCGCCGCGACCAGGTACAGCACCCGGTAGCCGCCCAGGTAGGTCACGATCGGGGCCGCCAGCGCCGGGGCGGCCACCTGGGGCAGGGCGTTGGCGACGTTGATGACGCCGAGGTCCTTGCCGCGATCCAGGGCGGTGGGCAGCACGTCCGTCATCAGGGCGAAGTCGACCGAGGTGAAGACGCCGAAGCCGACGCCCAGCACCGCGGCCGCGACGATCGCGCCCGGCCAGGTCTGCCAGCCGGACAGGACCCCGGTGGCGAGGGCCATCAGCACACCCGACCAGATCACGAACGGTTTCCGGCGGCCCACCCGGTCCGACCACACCCCGCCGACCACGACCGTGGCGAGCAGCGTGACACCGTTGACCGCCGTCAGGACCAGCACACCGTTCTCGGGATCGCCGTAGTGCAGCCGGTCACGCAGGTAGTACAGCAGGTAGAGCAGGACGAGCGCGTTGCTGAGGTTGATCAGGAAGCGGGTCAGCCAGGCCCAGGCCAGGTCCGGGTGGTCGCGGGGGCTCAGCCGGAAGGAGGCGGCGAAGGTGCGCCACGACCAGGGCGGCCGGTGCGCGGGGGGCAGCCGTAGGTCCGGGAAGCGCAGCACGTACGGCAGTACGCCCACCAGCGTGAACACCGCACAGGCCGCGTAGCCGCCGCCCACGCCCCCGGCCACGGTCGCCAGGCCCGTCCCGCCGACGACGCCCAGGATCTGCGCCGCGCCCAGCCAGCCGCCCACCGAGCCCCGCTGGAGCCGGGGCACCCGGTCGGGGACGGCCGCGGTGACCGCGGCGAAGGCCGCGTTCAGGGTCAGCTGGACCAGACACCAGCCCAGCGCCATCGTCCAGATTCCGCCCGCCCCGGCCAGGAGCAGCAGCGAGAGGGCGCCGCCCGCGGACCCGGCCACGATCCACGGTGTACGGCGGCCCCGGCGGGCCGTGGTCCGGTCGGAGAGCGCGCCGAAGACGGGGTTGGCGACCAGCGACACGACCGCGCCCGCGCCGGTCACCCATGCCAGCATCGTCTCCTTGGACAGGCCGGTGCCGGGCGCGAAGTCCTCCGCCTGGGAGGCGAGGAGGATCTGCAGCGGGCCGTACCAGCCCACCCAGATCGCCCCGTTGGCGAGCGAGAGCGCCGATGTCCAGCCCCGGCCGACCCGTTCGACGGGCTCGGCGAGGGCGCTCAGGGGCGTCGCGGCCGGGTCCGCCGCCGTCATCCCCGCGCCCGCAGGGCGTCCCGCAGCCAGGCGTACGACGCCTTCGGGGTGCGCTTCTGCGTGTCGTAGTCGACGTGCACCAGCCCGAAGCGGCGCGCGTACCCCTCCGCCCACTCGAAGTTGTCCAGCAGTGACCACACGAAGTAGCCGCGGACGTCCACGCCCTGCTCGGACGCCCGGTGCAGGGCCCGGACATGACCGTCGAGGAACGCGATCCGTTCCTGGTCGTCGATGCCCTCGTACGAGCAGCCGTTCTCGGTGATGACCACCGGCGGGAGCCGGTCGCCGTAGCGCTCGTGGAAGCCCACCAGCAGTTCGGTCAGCGCCTCGGGGACCACCGGCCAGCCGAAGTCCGTGACCGGGTACCCCTTCAGTTCCCTTACCGAGAAGGGGAGTTCGGCGGGCAGCGTCAGGCCGCCGAACTCGATCTCCGTACCCTGCGGGGCTCCCACGCTGGTCGGCTGGTAGTAGTTGATCCCGTACCAGTCCAACGGCTCCGCGATCACCTTCAGGTCGGCCTCGACGCCTTCGGGATACCCCGGCATCAGTTCGCCGATGCCCTCGGGATAGCCGCCCAGCAGCAGCGGGTCCGCGAACAGCCGGTTGAGGAGGAGGTCGTAGAAGTCCGCGGCCGCCACGTCCTCGGGACTCCGGGACGCCGCCCAGGTCGGCCCGTGCGAGTTGGCGATCCCGATGTCGGCGGCCCCGGCTGCGCGCAGCGCGCGTACCGCCAGGCCGTGCGCGAGGAGTTGGTGGTGGGCCACCGGCAGCGCGTCGAAGAGCAGCCGCCTGCCGGGGGCGTGCGCCCCGAGCGCGTGGCCCAGCAGGGTGTGTTCGGCGGGCTCGTTCAGGGTGATCCACTTCTGTACGCGGTCACCGAGCCGGGCGGCCACGACAGCGGCGTACTCGGCGAAGCGTTCCGCGGTGTCCCGGTTCAGCCAGTCCAGCTCCAGCGGCAGGTCCCAGTGGAAGAGGGTCGGGACGGGGCGCACCCCGGCGGCGCACAGCGCGTCGACGAGCCGGTCGTAGAAGTCGAGGCCGCCGGGGGAGTTCACCCGGGGCCAGGAGACCGAGAAGCGGTACGCGTCCACGCCCAGGTCGGCGAGGAGCGCCACGTCCTCGGGGTAGCGGTGGTAGTGGTCGCAGGCCACCGCCGCGGTCGAGCCGTCCTTGACGCGGCCGGGCTCGGCGGTGAAGGCGTCCCACACCGAGGGGTCGCGCTCCTGGACGGCGCCCTCGATCTGGTGGGCCGAGGTGGACACGCCCCAGAGGAAGCCGGGCGGGAACTGCGGGAGGGGGTTCGTCGCCATGCGCGCGATCATCCTTACCGACAGTTAAGGAAGTCAACGGGCGGGCGTGAACTACGAGTTGCCGCTTCTCCGGCGCCGCCCCGTCCTGGCGCCCCCTCTCACGCCCCTTCCTTGAGCACGCGTGAGATCAGCTCCCTCTGCTCCTCCGTCAGACTCGGGTCGGCCGCGTACACCGTCCTGCCGTCCACCGTGATCTCGTAGCTGAAACCGTCCGGAACCCCGGCGGGGCGGGTGCCCCGGCCGGCGGCGACCGCCCGCTCGGCCAGGGCCTGCCACTCACGGCCGTCGGCCCGCCCCGAGGTGTCCATCTCGGCCCGGCGCTCGATGCCCGCGAATCCGCCCGTGCGCCTCACCTGAATACGCATGGGTCCTGTCTAGTACGGATCGGGCGCCGGGGCTACGACGTCGCGACCCCGACCTGCTCCCAGGCCTTCGTCACCCCTTGCAGTTCCTCGCCCTCCCCGTACCGGCTGCGTGCCTGGGCGACGGTCAGCCCGGCGAAGTCGGCGAAGCTCGCCTGCGACGGGAGCTCGCCGCCGGTGAGGACGTCGTACCAGATCTGTCCGGCACGTTCCCAGGCGTGGCCGCCGAGCGCCTGGGCGACGAGGTAGAAGGCGTGGTTGGGGATGCCGGAGTTGATGTGGACGCCGCCGTTGTCGCGGCCGGTGCGCACATAGCCGTCCATGGTCGCGGGCTGCGGGTCCTTGCCGAGCACGTCGTCGTCGTAGGCGCTGCCCGGTTCCTTCATGGAACGCAGCGCCTTGCCGGTGACCCGCGGGGCGAGCAGGCCGGCGCCGATCAGCCAGTCGGCCTCGGCCGCGGTCTGGCCGAGCGTGTACTGCTTGATCAGCGAGCCGAAGACGTCGGACATGGACTCGTTGAGCGCGCCCGGCTGGCCGAAGTAGGTGAGGTTCGCCGTGTACTGGGTGACGCCGTGGGTCAGCTCGTGGCCGATGACGTCGACCGGGATGGTGAAGTCGAGGAAGATCTCGCCGTCACCGTCCCCGAACACCATCTGCTCGCCGTTCCAGAAGGCGTTGTTGTAGTCCCGGTCGAAGTGCACGCTCGCGTCGAGGGGAAGCCCCTCGCCGTTGATCGAGTTACGGGCGTAGGCGTTGAGGTACAGGTCGAAGGTGGCCCCCAGGCCGGCGTACGCGCGGTTGACGGTGGCGTCCGTGCCGGGGTTGTCGCCCTCGCCGCGCACCTTGGTGCCGGGCAGGTCCTGGTGGTGGCGGGCGTCGTAGACGGTGCGCTGCGGCTTGTCCGTGGCAGCGCCCTGCGGCGCGGCCACCGTGGGCGCGCCGATGACCGTGGTCAGCCGGCGGTGGGTGCGCTCGAAGGCGTCGCGCTCCAGGGTGCGGCGCGCGGGCCCGGAGAGTGCGGGGTCCTCGTGCTGGGCCAGCGTGTCGAGGACGTGGGGCGGCACGATGGTGCAGAAGACAGGCTCGAAGCCTGCCGCGTTGGCGGTCATGCCCGGCACCATTGCACTGAGTCACCTCCATGTCACTACCGGCGACCAAGATCGTGTGAAATGCGGTGATAGGGAGTGCCCGCGTCCGCTCCTGAGTGGTATGAAGACTCACCCTGAGTGATGTGACGTACGTTTTGTCGGTTTTCTTCCTAATGGGTCGGCGATCCCGCATACTGATACAGCCCCCCGCACGGAGCGTGGCTCGGCTAGGCTGCGGAGCATCATGCGTTTCGGGCTGCTTCTCCTTAGCTGCCGCGGCGAGGGCCTGTAGTCGAGGCCGACTCCCTCCCCGCGGAGTTCGGCGTTGCGCCGTCGGCCGTCCTTCCGGACACCCTCTGAGGAGCCCACGCATCATGCCGAACTTCCAGCAGCCCACCGCCATGCCGATCCACAAGTACGGCACGTACGAGCAGGTGGACATCCCGGACCGCACCTGGCCGAACCAGCGTGTCACCGTCGCCCCCCGCTGGCTGTCGACGGACCTGCGGGACGGCAACCAGGCGCTGATCGACCCGATGTCCCCGGCCCGCAAGCGCGAGATGTTCGATCTGCTGGTGAGGATGGGCTACAAGGAGATCGAGGTCGGTTTCCCGGCCTCCGGCCAGACGGACTTCGACTTCGTCCGCTCGATCGTCGAGGACGAGTCGGCCATCCCGGACGACGTCACGATCTCCGTACTGACCCAGGCCCGCGAGGACCTGATCGAGCGCACGGTGGAGTCCCTGGTGGGCGCCAGGCGGGCCACGGTCCACCTGTACAACGCGACGGCCCCCGTCTTCCGCCGGGTCGTCTTCCGCGGCTCCAAGGAAGAGATCAAGCAGATCGCCGTCGACGGCACCCGGCTGGTCATGGAGTACGCCGAGAAGCTGCTCGACGAGCGCACCACCTTCGGCTACCAGTACAGCCCCGAGATCTTCACCGACACCGAGCTGGACTTCGCCCTGGAGGTCTGCGAGGCCGTCATGGACGTCTGGCAGCCCGGCCCCGGCCGGGAGATCATCCTGAACCTGCCCGCCACGGTGGAGCGCTCGACCCCCTCCACGCACGCGGACCGCTTCGAGTGGATGAGCCGCAACCTCTCCCGCCGCGAGCACGTCTGCCTGTCCGTCCACCCGCACAACGACCGCGGTACGGCCGTCGCCGCCGCCGAGCTGGCCCTGATGGCCGGCGCCGACCGCATCGAGGGCTGCCTGTTCGGCCAGGGCGAGCGCACCGGCAACGTCGACCTGGTCACCCTGGGCATGAACCTGTTCTCCCAGGGGGTCGACCCGCAGATCGACTTCTCGAACATCGACGAGGTCCGCCGCACCGCCGAGTACTGCAACCAGATGGAGGTCCACGCCCGGCACCCGTACGTCGGCGACCTCGTCTACACCTCCTTCTCCGGCTCCCACCAGGACGCCATCAAGAAGGGCTTCGACGCCATGGAGGCCGACGCGGCCGCGAAGGGCGTCACCGTCGACGACATCGAGTGGGCCGTCCCGTACCTGCCGATCGACCCGAAGGACGTCGGCCGCAGCTACGAGGCCGTCATCCGCGTCAACTCGCAGTCCGGCAAGGGCGGCATCGCGTACGTCCTGAAGAACGACCACAAGCTGGACCTGCCGCGCCGGATGCAGATCGAGTTCTCGAAGATCATCCAGGCCAAGACGGACGCCGAGGGCGGCGAGGTCACCCCGAAGGACATCTGGGGGATCTTCCAGGACGAGTACCTGCCGAACCCCCAGAACGCGTGGGGCCGCATCCAGGTCAAGACCGGCCAGACCACGACCGACCGCGACGGTATCGACTCACTGACCGTCGAGGCGTCGGTGGACGGCGTCGACACCGTCCTGACCGGTACCGGCAACGGTCCGATCTCCGCGTTCTTCGACGCCCTGCAGTCCATCGGCGTCGACGTACGCCTGCTGGACTACCAGGAGCACACGATGAGCGAGGGCGCGTCCGCGCAGGCCGCGTCCTACATCGAGTGCGCGATCGGTGACAAGGTCCTGTGGGGAATCGGGATCGACGCGAATACGACACGTGCCTCGCTGAAGGCCGTGGTCTCCGCCGTCAACCGCGCGGCCCGCTGACCACTCTGACCGGCGTTTTCCTGGCCCCGTCCGCCTTTCGAGGCGGGCGGGGCCACGTCGTTTACCGGCCAATCCCCGTGAAGATCACGGAGAGGTCTCGTCCGGGGTACTGACTCCGCCTCGACAATGTGGCTAACATCACGCCAGCGCGGCGATGTTGCCGCGGCGTTACGGAGGTGTGCGACGGTGCTGCCAGGGTGGGGACGAAACGGTCGTGCAGTTCAGGTTCCCCGCATCCTGGGCACCCGTACCGCGTGGACCACCATGGGGGACGGCGAGTTCTTCTGCCCGGGCTGCGGAGGCGACCGCAACTACCAGCGCCTCACCGGGCGCCGCCGCTTCACCCTTCTGGGCGTACCGGTCCTGCCGCGCGGTGAGACGGGCCCCGTCGTCGAGTGCGCCGCCTGTCGCCGCCACTACGGCGCGGACGTCCTCGACCACCCCACCACCACCCGCTTCTCGGCGATGCTCCGCGACGCCGTCCACACCGTCGCGCTCGCCGTGCTCGCGGCCGGCGGCACCTGCTCCCGTACGTCCCTGGAGACCGCGGCCGTCGCGGTGCGCTCGGCCGGCTTCGACGACTGCACCGAGGACCAGCTCGCCGCACTCGTCGAGGCCCTCGCCGCCGACACCGGCCGGCTCTTCGGAGAGCCCTGCGGGGCGGGACTCGCGATAGAGCTCCACGAGGCCCTGGACCCGCTCGCGCCGCACCTCGCGTCGGCCGGCCGTGAATCGATCCTGCTCCAGGGAGCGCGGATCGCCCTGGCCGACGGGCCGTACACGCCCGCCGAGCGGGACGTCCTCTCCACCGTCGGCGCGGCGCTGACGATCTGCGCGGACGAGGTGACACGGCTCCTGGTCGCGGCGCGCACGCCGTCCTAGGCCGGGCCGCGGAAGTACGGGCCATCACCCGGTGTCACTCGCCGTCACCCGGGGTAATGTGTTCGCTACGTGACGTAGCGCGCCTCGTGGTGTGCGAGGCGAGAGCGAGGCCACCCTGAGACGCAGCCTCGTCGCCGCGCTGGCCCTGGGCCTCGTCGCCGCTCCCGCCGTCGTCGGCACCGCGTCCGCGGCCGCCCGGTCCGAGCCCCGCTGCGCGGCCTCCGTGCCGTACACCGCCGGCCAGGACGGCTACGACACCTACCGCATCCCGGCCGTCGTCCGCACCGGCGCGGGCACGGTGCTCGCCTTCGCCGAGGGACGGCACGACGGCAAGGGCGACACGGGGGACATCGACGTCGTCCTGAGACGGTCCGCCGACGGAGGCTGCACATGGGGTCCGCTGCGGGTCGTCACGGCCGGCGACGGGGACACCCGGGGCAACCCGGCGCCCGTCGTGGACCCTCGCAGCGGCCGCGTCGTCCTGCTCACCTGCTTCAACGGCGGCCGGGTGACCGAGGCGCAGATCATACGGGGCGAGGCCGCGCGGGGACTCGGCCGCCGTGTCTTCGTCCAGACGAGCGGGGACGACGGCCGTCACTTCTCCGCCCCCCGGGAGATCACCGGCGCGGTGAAACGGCCGGGGTGGCGGTGGTACGCCACGGGGCCGGGGCACGCGATCGCCCTGCGGCACGGTCCGCACGCCGGGCGGCTGGTCGTTCCCGCCGACCACTCCTCCGCGCCGCCGCCCGGCTCGGCCGACACCGGCCGGGAGCCCCGGTACTACGGCGGGCACGCCCTCTACAGCGACGACGGCGGACGGGACTGGCGCCTCGGGTTCGTCGACGACTCGTACGACGGACGGCTCAACGTCAACGAGAGCGGTGTGGCCGAACTTCCCGACGGGCGGCTGTACTTCAGTGCGCGGGACCAGAACGGTACGGGGGGCTCGGGCGGGCATCGGCTGGACGCGTACTCCCGTGACGGCGGACGGACGCTGTCCCGGCCGTACGCCGTCCAGCCGGGGCTGAACGATGTGCCGGTGGTCCAGGGCAGCGTCCTGCAACTGCCCGGCCGGCGCGCTCCCCTTCTCTTCTCCGGGCCGTCCGTCCCTCACGCGCGGCGGGGCATGGCGGTGTGGAGCAGCACGGACGCGGGGGGCACGTTCACCAGGGCCACGACCCTCTCCGCGCGGCCGGCCGCGTACTCGGACCTCGTGCCGCTCGGTTCCGGGCGGGTCGGGATCCTCTACGAGACGGGGGAGTCGGGTCCGTACGCCCGCATCGAGTTCCGTCGCCTCGCGGCCGCTGCTCTCGCCCCCGCCGCCCCTACCCGTCCCATCCCCGGGGGCTCCGCCCCCAGACCCCCGCTCCGGCCTTGAGGGCCTTGTCCTCAAACGCCGGACGGGCTGATGGTGCGGGCCTGGGCTGCGGATCTTCAGCCCGTCCGGCGTTTGAGGACGAGCCCTTCGGGCGAGCGGGGGTCCAGGGGGCGGCAGCCCCTTGGCGGGGTCCGGGGCGGAGCCCCCGGGGACGGGTCGGGTAGGGGCGGCGGGGGCGAAAGAACGGCTACAGAAGCCCCGCCGTCGCCAGGTACTTGCCCACCCGCTCCACCTCCCCCTCAGACAACGGCACCTGCGGCTCCGCCGTCGCCGGACACGAGATCACCCCCCGCAGAAACAGCGCAGCCTTGAACGCCCCGAGCGCCGACGACCCGCTCCCCATCCGCCCGGGGTCACCGACCCCCACCATCCCGAACAACGCGCACAACCGCTCCTGCTCGGCCCGGGCCCGCTCCCAGTCCCCCTCCCGGCAGAACCGGTCGATCCGTACGTACCCGTGCGGATCGACGTTGGCGAGACCGGGCACCGCCCCGTCCGCCCCCAGCGCGAGCGCCGAGTCGACGACGAGTTCGGAACCGGTGAGAACACTGAAACCGGTGACACCGGGACGCGCCCTCGCCCCCGTCACCACCGCACGGAACCCGCCCAGGTCACCGCTGGAGTCCTTGAGACCGGCCAGCACCCCGTCCGCGGCCAGTTCGAGCACCAGCTCCGCGCCCAGCTTGGTGTGGACGGACACCGGCAGGTCGTAGGCGAAGACGGGCACGGAGGAGCGCGCGGCGATCAGACGGTAGTGCCGGGCGATCTCCGCGGGGTGGGTACGGGCGTAGAAGGGCGCCGTGGCCACCACCGCGTCCGCCCCCGCCGCGGTGACCGACGCGACGTGGTCGAGCACCCTGGGGGTCGTCATGTCGATCACGCCCGCCAGCAGGGGCAGCCGGCCGCCGAGGTGCGCCCTCACCGTCTCCACCACCAGCCGGCGCTGCGCATCCGTCAGATACGCCGCCTCCGAGGACGAGCCGAGCACGAAGAGGCCGTCGACCCCGGCGTCCACCAGATGGTCCACGAGCCTGACGAGGGAGGGCACGTCCACCTCGCGGTCCGGTGTCAGGGGGGTGCAGACGGGCGGTACGACACCGGTCAGCGGGGCGGGGATCGGCATGGAGGCTCCCTAGGGCTGATGCTGGTGATGCTGGGCGGGGATGTCGGCCACGGGGGGAGAGACCGCCACGGCCTGTGCCACCAGGTCGCGCGTCGACTCGCCCTCCTCCACAGGATGGTGGCACCGGAAGCGGTGTCCGGGGGTCGACGCGGCCGTGAAGCCCGGCATGGCGGACGCACAGGTTCCGTCCGCCTTCCAGCAGCGGGTGCGGAAGGGGCAGCCGCTGGGCGGACGGGTGGCCGAGGGCACCGGGCCCGCCAGGGGGATGGGATCGATCGGTGCCAGCAGACCCGGCGTCGCCGAGAAGAGGGCTCGGGTGTACGGGTGCCGGGCCCGGTCGGTGACCTCCGCGGCCGGGGACTCCTCCACGATCCGGCCGAGATACATCGTGACCACCCGGTCGCTCATCCTGCGTACCGTCTGGATGTCGTGCGAGACGAACACCAGCGCGAGCCCGAGCCGTTCCTTGAGGTCCAGCAGGAGGTTGAGGATCTGGGCGCGGACCGACACGTCCAGCGCGCTCGTCGGCTCGTCGGCCACCACCAGGTCCGGGTCGAGCGCCAGGGCGCGTGCGATGGCCACACGCTGGCGCTGACCGCCGGAGAGCTGCCCCGGCAGGGCCTCCGTCAGGGCCCGGGGCAGGCCCACCAGGGACATCAACTCCCGTACCCGCAGCTCACGTTCGGCCGGGGTGCCACGCCGGTGCACGTCCAGCGGGTCGCGCAGGATCCGTCGTACGGGCAGCCGGCGGTTCAGCGCCGTCGACGGGTCCTGGAAGATCATGCCCGTGTTGCCGCCGACGGCCGCGCGCCGCTCGGCGGGCTTCATCGTCCAGAGGTCGCGGCCGCCGAACGTCACCGTGCCGGACGTCGGCCGCTGGACGCCCACCAGCACCTTCGCGAGTGTCGACTTCCCGCAGCCGGACTCGCCGACGACCCCGACCGTCTCGCCGGGCGCGACGGTGAGATCGACGCCGGTCAGGGCGTACACCCGGTCGCGGGCGAACAGGCTGCCGCTGCGGGCGCGGTGGACGACATGGGTGTCCGCGAGCCGGACGAGTGCGGTCATGAGACGGTCTCGCTCTCCGTGGTCGTCAGCTCCACCGCCGGGTGATGGCACGCCGCCGTGTGCGTCGGCGTGCCCAGCAGGGCGGGTCTCGTCGTCCGGCACACCTCGGTCGCCGACGGACAGCGGTCGGCGAACCGGCAGCCCGCCGGGAAGTCGGCCGGGGAGGGCACGACCCCCTTGATCTGTGTCATACGGGTGGCCGCCGACTCCAGGGACAGGACACTGCCGAGCAGGCCCCGCGTATAGGGGTGGGCGGGCGACTGGACCAGGTCCGCCGTCACCCCCGTCTCCACGATCCGGCCGCCGTACATCACCACCACCCGGTCCGTGACGTCCGCGACGAGCGCCAGATCGTGCGAGACCAGGACCAGGGCGAAGCCCAGCTCCTCGCGCAGCCGCAGCAGCAGCGTGATGATCTGCGCCTGCACGGTCACGTCGAGCGCCGTCGTCGGTTCGTCGGCGACGATCAGCCGGGGACTGCGGGAGAGGGCCATCGCGATCAGGACGCGCTGGCGCTGGCCGCCGGAGAGCTCGTGCGGGTAACTGCGCAGCGTGCGGCCGGGATCGAGGCCGACCAGCGCCAGCAGTTCGGCGGGGGAGCGCCTGCCGCCCCTGCGTACCACCTGTTTCAGCTGCGCCCGGATCGTCATGGCCGGGTTCAGCGACGACAGCGCGTCCTGGTAGACCATCGCCATCTCGTGGCCCAGCAGCCGCCGCCGCACCCGCATCGGCTCGCCCACCAACTGCGTACCGTCGAAGAGGACCCGGCCGCGCACCCGGGACCCCGGCGGCTCCAGGCCCATCACCGCGAGCGCCGTCAGCGACTTCCCGCAGCCCGACTCGCCCACCAGACCCAGGACTTCACCCGGGCGCACCTCGAAGCTGATGCCGTCGACGATGTCCACGCCGCTGTGCCGGGCGTCGAAGCCGATGGCGAGGTTCTCGACGCGGAGCACCGGCGGGCCGGTGGGCAGCGGGCGGGCCCGGGAGCGCAGCCGGGCCGCCGCCTTCGCGAGATCCGGCAGTTCGAGGACCGCTCCGCTGCCCGGCTCCGGCGTCTCCAGCCGGTCCCCGCCGGTCTCCACCTCCCGCGCGGGCGGCGCCGCCCAGGCGTCGGACACCCCCTCGGAGAGGACGTTCAGCGACAGTACGGTGATCAGCATCAGCAGGCCGGGGAAGACCGTCGCCCACCAGCCGCCGGTCAGCACCATGTTCTTGCCGTCCGCGATGACACTGCCCCAGGAGGGGTCCGGCGGCCGGACGCCCGCGCCGATGAAGGACAGCGACGCCTCGAAGACGATCGCCTCCGCGACCTGGACCGTGCAGAACACGAGGACGGGGGCGGCGCAGTTGACGGCCACGTGCCGCAGCACGATGTGCGGCGTGCGGGCACCGATGACCCGTTCGGCCGTCACGTAGTCCTCGCCGTACTGGTCGAGCACGTTCGCCCGGACGACCCTGGCCACCGGCGGGGTGAACAGGAACGCGATCGCGCAGATCAGGACCGTGATGCCGCCGCCGAAGACCGCGACCAGGACGGCGGCCAGCGCGATACCGGGGAACGCCATCACCACGTCCAGGCAGCGCATCAGCGTCTCGTCGACCGCCTTGCGGGAGGTCGCCGCGACCGCGCCGAGGAGCGCGCCCACGACCAGGGCCAGCGCGGTGGCGCCGAGCCCGATCGCGAGGGACCAGCGGGCGCCGTACATCAGCCGGCTGAGGATGTCCCGGCCGAGGCTGTCCTGCCCCATCCAGTGGCCTGCGGAGGGATGCCCGCTGCCGTCGGCCCGCGGCTGCTGGTCGAGCGGGTCGTGCGGGGCGAGGAGGGGGGCGAACAGGGCCAGCAGGACGACGACGGCCAGGAAGCAGACGGCGATCCGGGACAGGACGGGGAGCCGGCGCAGCCGGATCCCCGGCCGGGAGAGGGCCACCGCGAGACTCTTGCGCGTGATGATCATCGAGCGGCGTCCCTCAGGCGTGGATTGACCAGCAGATACAGGATGTCGATGACGAGGTTCACGACCACGAAGCCGGTGGCCGTCGTCAGGACGACCCCCTGGACGACCGCCGGGTCGCCGTTCTGCACGGCGTCGATCATCAGCTTGCCCATCCCGGGCAGCGAGAAGATCGTCTCGATGACGACCGCGCCGCCCAGCAGATAGCCGACCCGCAGCCCCAGCACGGTCAGCGGGTTGATCAGGGCGTTGCGGAGCACGTTCCGCCCGACCACGACCAGGGGCGGCAGCCCGCTCCCGACCGCCGTCCGTACGTAGTCCTTGTCCAGTTCCTCGACCACGGCCGTACGGACGATCCGGGTGAGCTGCGCGGCGACCGGCAGCGAGAGCGCGAAGGCCGGCAGCGTCATCGTTCTCAGCCAGCCGCTCAGCGAGTCGCCGGGGTTGACGTAGCCGCCGGTCGGGAACCAGCCCAGGTCCACGGCCAGGTACTGGATCATCAGCAGCGCCAGCCAGAAGGCCGGTGCCGCGACCCCGGTCAGCGACACGACCCGGATGACCTGGTCGGGCAGCCGGTCGCGGTGGAGCGCGGCGGTGACCCCGCCGAGCAGTGCCAGCACCACCGCGATGCCCAGGCCCAGGAAGGTCAGCTGGAGGGTGAGCGGCAGTGCGGTGGTGACCTGGTCGACGACCGGCGCCCGGGTCAGGGCGCTGGTGCCCAGGTCGCCGTGGAGCAGGTCACCGACGAAGTGGACGTAGCGGACGGGGAAGGGGTCGAGCAGGCCGTTGCGTTCCCGGAAGTCGTGCAGCTGCCGCGGGGTGGGGTTGGCGCCCTGGAAGAACGCGGACGCCGGGTCGACGTCCGAGAAGCGCATCACCAGGAAGACGAACAGCACGATGCCGAGCAGCAGCGGGACGAGCAGGACGATCCGGCGGGCCAGGATGCGGACGATGGCCGTCATCGGCGAACTCCCCGGTCCGTCATGCCCACTTCGCCTGGAGGAGGTTGATCCCCGGGTAGGGCTGGGCCCTGATCCCCGAGAGCCTCCCGGGATCCCAGGCCGTCATCAGCTCGTTGTGCACCACCGGGTAGAGCACGGCCTGTTCGGCGACGACGTCGACGTAGTCCTGGATCATCGCCTTCTTCCGGTCGGCGTCCGGCTCCCGTGTCGCCCGGTCCATGTCCTTGAAGAGCTGCCGGGCGACCGGGTCGTCGGCCCAACGGGCGTACTGCATCCACAGGTTCTGCGGGCCGTAGTTGTAGTGCATGATCAGGTCGGCGTCGAGACCGAACTGGTTGGGGTTCGAGGCGGCGGCGACGACCTGGTAGTCCTGCTTCTGGTCCATCTTGGTGAACACGGCCGTCGTCTCCTGCGGCGAGAGCGTGGTCTCGACGCCGATCGCGTCCCAGGAGGCCTTGATGGTCGGCAGACAGTCCACGATCCAGCTGACGTTCACCGCCAGGATGTCGACCTTGAGCCCCGTCACCCCGGCGGCCTTCAGGAGTTTCTTCGCCTTCTCGGGGTCGTACCCGTAGACGGTCTTCGCGGACCGGTAGGTCGGGTTGCCCTCGTTGAGGAACGAACTCGACGGCCTGCCGTGCCCCCTGAGGGCGACCTCGACCATCTTGGCGGTGTCGATGGCGTAGTGCAGCGCCTGGCGCACCCGTATGTCGTCGAAGGGCTTGTGCCGGGTGTTGAACATCAGGAAGAGGTTGTTCATCCCCGCGCCCCCCTGGACGCTCATGCCGCCCTTCTTGAGCTGCTCGATGTTGGCGTACGGGATGTTGTCGGCGATCTGCGCGCCGGCGCTGGCGCCCGAGATCTTCGCGACGCGCGGGGCCGCGTCCACGATCGTCAGCCAGTTCATCCGCTTGAAGGCGGGCGGACGCGGGCCGTTGTAGCCGGCGAAGGCCTCGAAGGTGGTGTTCGACTTGGGATGGTGGGCGGTCTGCCGGTAGGGCCCGGAACCGACCGCCTTCCCCTTGATCGCGTCGTTCCAGGCACCCGGCCGGGAGAAGATGTGCCGCGGCATGATCTTCGCCAGGGTGAGCCGTGAAAGGCCGTCGGGAAAGGGGAACTTGAGGATCAGCTCGACCGTCGTGGCGTCGATCCTGCGAGCCTCCTTCAGCCAGCTCTCGAAGAACCCCTTGGCGAGGGTCTGGGTGTTGGGGTCGAGAATCCGGTCGAAGACGAAGACCACGTCGTCGGCGGTGACGGGTTTGCCGTCGTGGAAGGTGGCCCCGGCCCGCAGCGTGAACTTCCACGAGGTGCCGGTGAGGTCGGAGGGGACCTCGGTGGCCAGGGCCGCGTAGGGCTCCCGCGAGATCGGGTCGGTGTCGAGCAGACCCTCGTAGATGTGCTGGTTGGCGGCCATGGAGAAGGCGGACGCGGTCTGGGTCGGGTCCCAGCTTCCGTCGTTCCCGTAGCCGATGACCGCGGTGAGCGTGGCGTCCTTGCCGCCCTTCCCGCCGCCGGTGTCGTTGGTGGACTGCGGGCCGGACGAACAGGCGGCCAGCGACGAGGAGAGTGCGGCGGCCGCGCCGAGCGCGCCCGTGTACTTCAGGAACGACCGGCGGTGCGGCGCCGGGAGGTCGGTCACGTCGCGCACGGTTCCTCCAGTGGGGAGAGGTGGTCCGAGAGGCAGAGATACGACGTCCTACGTCATAGGGGCAGCGCGACACTAGGAGGGGCCGTGAGGGTGGTCAAGGGCTCGCACACGAATGGCGTATCTTCCAGAGGTGCGACCAATGAAGCCTTGACATACGGGTAGTTGGTGCTGAATCCGCCCGGAGGTGGGACGTCGGATGTCCAGTGAGCGTACGATGCGGCGCATGGCCGAGGAGACCGGGAGCCGGCGCAGGCCAGAGCGCCGGGTGAGCAGCCAGATCCAGCGCGAGGTCATGCAGCTGATCCTCGACCGCAGGCTCCAGGCGGGCGCCCCGCTGCCCACCGAGACGGAGCTGATGAACGACCTCGGGGTCAGCCGCAACTCCGTCCGCGAGGCCCTGAAGGCCCTGCAGGCGCTCGACATAGTGGACATCCGGCACGGATACGGCACCTATGTCGGCCAGGCCTCCCTGACCCCCTTCGTCGACGGCCTCACCTTCCGCACGCTCGCCCAGCAGGACGACACGAACGAGACCGGGGCGCTGGCGGAGATCCTCCAGGTCCGCGAGGTCCTGGAGGAGGGGCTGATACACCGGGTCGCGGCGGTGGTCACCGGGACGGAACTCGACCGGCTCGAAGCCGTCGTGGCCGCGATGGAGGAGGCGGGCCGCGCGGGCCGCCCCTTCCCCGAACTCGACCGGGAATTCCACGAACTGCTGTACGCCCCGCTGGGCAACGCGCTGGTGCCGCAGCTGCTCGGCGCCTTCTGGACGGTTTTCAGCCGGGTCGCCGGCGTCCGCGGCTGGACGGACGACCCGGCACCCGAGGTGACGGTCCGCCGCCACCGGGACATCGTCACGGCGCTGCGCGCCCGCGACGTCGAGGCCGCGCAGCGCGCGATGGCCGACCACTTCCGCGGAATCGAGGCGAGGGCGGCCCAGGAGTCGCGCGGCGTGAGCTGAACGCGGCTTCCGGGGGAGCGCCCTGCCGGGTGACGGCTCCGGCCGGCCCTGCACCGCCCTGGCCTGTCCGGCCGTCCTCGACGGGCTGCCGCCCGACCGGGCGGCAGGCGTTTCGTCCGCGAGCGGCACGCCGTGGAGACGCGCCGGCGACCGCGGTACGTACGGCGCTTCACCGACCGAGCACGCCCCGAACCCGCTCCCGGGGGCCGGGCGCCGGGTCGGGGGGCCGCGCCCGGAACCCCGCCCGGAGCCACCGCGAATCCCGGCTCAGGCGTCCAGCCGCCACACCTGGAGTTCGTTCGTGTCCTCGTCGACCGTGCACCAGCTGCCGTCGCCCAGGGCCAGGGGAACACCGGATATCGGGAACGGATAGCCGACCTCGCCGAGCAGGCGCATGTCGCGCACGTCGACCAGCCAGTGCCGTCCCGCCCCGAACTCCTCGTCGGCCTCGACCGTGCCCGTGATGACGGTGTGCTCGTCGAGGAAACCGGCGTAGTAGTCCCAGTGCGCCTCGGGTTCGTCGTTCTGGGGCGGGAGCGCGGGATGGGGCGCGACGGCCTCCTCGGCGTCCAGCTCGGAGACGACCGAGCCGTCCGCGACCCGGTGCAGGGCGAGGAGTTCCTGATAGTGCGTGACCGTCAGGAAGTGCTCGCCGGACGGGCTCACCGCGAGCAGGATCCGGTCGTCGTCGCCGATCCGGTCGACGGAGAGCCGCTCGCCGTCCCAGCGGCCCCACAGCAGCGGCACCCCGTCCTGGCCCTCGCCGACGCTCAGCCCCATCTGCCCCGGGTCCGGGTGCGACACGTGGTCCGAACCGGCGGCCACCGTCTGCGCGTCCGCCTCCCCGAGCACCGTCCCGTCGGCCGCGTCGAGCACCAGCCACTCGTCGAGCACCTCCGGGTCCTCGCCGTCCTCGGCCAGCGGTCCGCGGACATGGGCCCACACGATCTTGCCGTCCGCCGAGAAGACCGCCGAGCCGCTGTCGGCGTACAAGTGGTCGCGGCTGTCGGTGTATTCGTCGACCGAGGTGTGCAACTCCCGGCAGCCGCCCTCCCAGCAGCCGTGCCGCACCTCCCACAGCGTCGCGCCACGTCTGTCCACCGCCCGTATCGCGTGCACCCCGGCGAAGACGGCGACGTCCAGCCCCGGCGCGACCGTGCGCGTCCCGAACCGGCGCCGCCACGGCGCCGGGAAGCGCGCCACCGAGGCCTCGCCCGCGAGGGCCTCGGCCAGGTCGTACGCGGCCAGTTGAGCGTCGTCGCTCTGCAGGACCAGTGTCCGGTCCGGCAGGCACAGCACGTCCGGAGCGCCGGCCGCGGCCGTGTCCAGCGGGCCGGCGAGCGTGGTGACGAGACGGGCGCTCGCGGACATGGTTCCTCCAGTGCGGCTGATGCGAGACGGCGTTGGGTGCACAGTACGGGCGCCCGCCGACAGCGCCGCACGCGCCCGCCCGTACACACCGGCTCCGCTCGCGACCCTCCCGCCGACGGCAGCCGTCCGATGGCGATCCGTGTCGTCCCCGCCGACGGCCGGCCACCGACCGGTACGGCCCGGAGGCGGTGTACGCCGTGGAATTCCCCGTCCGGTGCGTGCGCGCCGGCCTTCTTCGGATTCGGCCCGGCGTACTCGAAAGGACCATCGGGTTCCAGGTTTTTTCGGATCCGCGACGACGCATCCGAACGTGTTTTGCGAATGGGCCGTTCGAGCTGTCCGGCGTGGTTCCGGAAGGAAATCGCACACCGTCTGTCATGCACCCTTGGCCACAGGTCAAACGTCCTATGACGTGCAGCACTTGTGGAGGAGAGACTCCTGCCGAGTGTAGGTGCACAGTGGCACCACGGAGACGTGAAGCGTGAAACTCCGAAAGTCCGGGGAACAGGGTGAGGGCACAACACTCGGCGCCCCGCGCCGAAGAGGCGGAGGTAACGGTGAAGGAATTGCGGGCACCACGGAAGAAGGCCGGAATTACGTTGCCGCCGCACCGGACCGACCGGGCGGCGCTGCGGTGAAGCCGCCGGCGAGGCCACCGGTCGGCTCGTACGCCGTGGACGTGGGCACCGGGAGGGTGGGGATGGTCATGGGACACGTGGGGCCGTACGTACAGCTGAGGCCGTTGGGCGGCGGCCGGGAGTGGGACTGCGATCCGGGCGCGGTGCGCCGGGCCACCCCGGCGGAGCGGCTCAGCGCGGCCACCGCGTACGCCAACGCACGCAGCCGCGGCGAGGTCCCTTGAAGGGGGCGACGGGAGCGCGCGGAACGAAAGGGGGCGGTCCGGGCCGGGGCGCGGGCGCCGTAGGCGAGAATGGATCCCATGAGTCTGTTCCGCGACGACGGCATCGTGCTGCGCACCCAGAAGCTGGGTGAGGCGGACCGGATCATCACGTTGCTCACACGCGGTCACGGCCGGGTACGGGCCGTGGCGCGCGGCGTGCGGCGCACCAAGTCGAAGTTCGGGGCGCGGCTCGAACCCTTCTCCCACGTGGACGTGCAGTTCTTCGCGCGGGGCAGCGAGCTGATCGGGCGCGGCCTGCCGCTGTGCACGCAGAGCGAGACGATCGCCCCGTACGGCGGCGGGATCGTGACGGACTACGCGCGGTACACGGCCGGGACGGCCATGCTGGAGACCGCCGAGCGGTTCACGGACCACGAGGGGGAGCCCGCGGTGCAGCAGTATCTGCTGCTCGTCGGGGGGCTCCGCACCCTGGCCCGCGGTGAGCACGAACCGCACCTCGTCCTCGACGCCTTCCTGCTGCGCTCCCTCGCCGTGAACGGTTACGCGCCCAGTTTCAGCTCCTGTGCCAAGTGCGGAATGCCAGGACCGAATCGGTTCTTCTCGGTCGCCGCGGGAGGTTCCGTCTGCGTCGACTGCCGGGTGCCCGGCAGCGTCGTACCCTCGGCGGGGGCCCTCGAACTCCTGGGCGCACTGCTCACGGGAGACTGGGAGACCGCGGACGCGTGCGAGCCGCGGTTCGTCCGGGAGGGCAGCGGGCTGGTTTCGGCCTATCTGCACTGGCACCTGGAGCGCGGGCTGCGCTCACTGCGGTACGTCGAGAAGTGATGAAGTAGTGCAGGGCAACGGACGCAAGACCTAGGGAGACGAGAAGCACATGGTGGTACGCGGGTTCCTGGGGCGCCAGCGCCGCGAGTACGAGACGCCGGAGCCGCACCCGTCGGGTGCCCGCGCGCCCAAGCTCCCCGGCGAGCTGGTCCCCAACCACGTGGCGATCGTCATGGACGGGAACGGCCGCTGGGCCAAGGAGCGCGGGCTGCCCCGCACCGAGGGGCACAAGATCGGCGCCGAGCGGGTGCTGGACGTGCTGCAGGGTGCGATCGAGGCCGGGGTCGGGGCCATCTCCCTGTACGCGTTCTCCACCGAGAACTGGAAGCGGTCGCCCGACGAGGTGCGCTTCCTGATGAACTTCAACCGTGACTTCATCCGCAAGACGCGTGACCAGCTCGACGCGCTCGGCATCCGGGTGCGCTGGGTGGGCCGGATGCCCAAGCTGTGGAAGTCGGTCGCCAAGGAGCTCCAGGTCGCCCAGGAGCAGACCAAGGACAACGACCGGCTCACTCTGTACTTCTGCATGAACTACGGCGGCCGTGCGGAGATCGCGGACGCGGCGCAGGCCCTGGCGGAGGACGTGCGGGCGGGCCGGCTCGACCCGGACAAGGTCACGGAGAAGACCTTCGCGAAGTACCTCTACTACCCGGACATGCCGGACGTGGACCTGTTCCTGCGGCCCAGCGGCGAGCAGCGCACCTCCAACTACCTGCTCTGGCAGAGCGCCTACGCCGAGATGGTCTTCCAGGACGTGCTGTGGCCGGACTTCGACCGCCGTGACCTGTGGCGCGCCTGCGTGGAGTTCGCCCAGCGCGACCGCCGCTTCGGCGGCGCCGTCCCGAACGAGCAACTGCTCGCGATGGAGCGGGACATGCGGGGCGACGGGTCGTAACACCGGCGACCCCCCGCGGCGTGGTACCCGCCCCTGGCGGCGTCGTCCGCATCGGGCGTTACGATCACGGCTCGTCACCACCGAACTGGGGAGGGGCCGTGGTCGAGGACCAGGGCGTTGCGCGGCGGCAGGAGTCGCCGGAACAGCCGCGGGAGTCGCCGGAGGAGCCGCGGGAGCAGGGGGCCGATACCGTCGAGCTGGAGTACCGGCCGACCGTGGGGGACCTGTCGGCGGCGCTGAGGGCGCGCCGAGGCGTCAGCAGGGCGGGCAGGCGGCAGTTCTGGGTGCTGGGCGGCGTGGCCGTCGTGGTCGCGCTGGAGGCCGCGCTCGCGCTGGCCGGACAGGACGCGTCCGTATATCCCGCGATCTGGCTCGTCGCGTGCGCGCCGCTGGTCCTGTTGTCGCCCTGGCTCACGGCCCGCCAGTTCCACCGGCTCGCGGAGCGCCAGGGGACGTTCCGCGTGACCGTCACGGACGCCGGGGTGACGGTGCGCACCGACAACGCCGCCACGGCGCTCAACTGGGTCGCGCAGCCCCGCTACCGGGAGACGGCGGACGTCTTCGTCATGATCAGCCCCGACAGGAACGCCGTCGGTTTCACGGTGCTGCCCAAGCGCGCCGTGCGCGTTCCCGAGGACGTCGACCGGTTGCGGGCGATCCTCGACCGCAACCTGACGCGCGTCTGATCCCCTCCGGGGTTCAGGTGGTCGCCGCGGCGCACTCCGCGCAGGTGCCGAAGATCTCCACCGTGTGCGCGACGTTCACATAGCCGTGCTCCGCGGCGATCGCCTCGGCCCACTTCTCGACCGCCGGGCCCTCCACCTCGACCGCCTTGCCACAGACCCGGCAGACGAGGTGGTGGTGGTGCTCGCCGCTGGAGCAACGCCGGTAGACGGATTCGCCGTCGGAGGTGCGCAGCACGTCCACCTCGCCCGCGTCGGCGAGGTTCTGCAGCGTGCGGTACACGGTGGTCAGTCCGACGGAGTCACCTTTGTGCTTGAGCATGTCGTGGAGCTCCTGCGCACTGCGGAACTCGTCCACCTCGTCGAGCGCCGCCGCCACGGCGGCACGCTGCCGGGTGGAGCGGCCCCGAACGGGCGATCCAGCAGTAGTCACCGTTGCCTCCTCACGTCTGCCCTTGCCCGGCCATTGTGCCAGTCCGGACTGTCCGTGGTCAGACGCCGACCTTGCGTTCCGGGGCGCGGCCGGCCGGAATCACACACTCCGCCGGGTCCCCGGGCGTCTGCCCGGCCGCCGCGGCCCGGGCCCGGCGCCGGGCGAGCGGCGTCGCGAGCGCGGTCAGCGCGATGAACGCTCCGATGGTCAGCAGCACGATCGTCGCACCGGGCGGCACGTCCTGGTAGAACGAGGTCACCGTCCCGCCGATCGTCACGCTCACCCCGATGGCGACGGCGATGGCGAAGGTGGCGGCGAAGCTGCGGCTGAGCTGCTGGGCCGCCGCGACCGGGACCACCATCAGCGCGCTCACCAGCAGCAGGCCGACGACGCGCATGGCGACCGTCACCGTGACCGCCGCCGTGACGGCGGTGAGCAGGTTCAGCGCGCGCACCGGCAGTCCCGTCACCCGCGCGAACTCCTCGTCCTGGCTGACCGCGAACAGCTGGCGGCGCAGCCCCACGGTGACGAGCACCACGAAGGCCGCCAGCAGGCAGATCGCCGTCACGTCGGACTCGCTGACCGTCGAGAGCGAGCCGAAGAGGTACGAGGTCAGGTTGGCGTTCGAGCCGGCCGGGGCGAGGTTGATGAACATGACGCCGCCCGCCATGCCGCCGTAGAAGAGCATGGCCAGCGCGATGTCGCCGCGTGTCCTGCCGTACCAGCGGATCAGTTCCATGATCACGGCGCCCAGCACCGAGACGGCCGTCGCCATCCACACGGGGTTGGCCGACAGCAGGAAGCCGAGGCCGACGCCCGTCATCGCCACGTGGCCGATCCCGTCGCCCATCAGGGCCTGGCGGCGCTGGACGAGGTAGATGCCGACGGCGGGCGCGGTGATGCCCACCAGGACGGCGGCGAGCAGCGCCCGCTGCATGAACGCGTAGTCGAGGATCTCCATCAGCTCAGCAGTCCCGTCCGGATCGGTTCGGCGTCGTGAGCCGTGTGCGGGTGTACGTGGTCGTGGCCGGGCAGCGCGTGCTGGCCCACCGCGGCCGGCGGCGGGCCGTCGTGCAGGACGCAGCCGTCGCGCAGGACGACCGCGCGGTCGATCAGCGGCTCCAGCGGGCCGAGTTCGTGCAGGACGAGCAGCACGGTCGTGCCGGCCGCCACCTGCTGCCTGAGCGTCCGCGCCAGGACCTCCTGGCTCGCCAGGTCGACGCCGGCCATCGGCTCGTCCATGATCAGCAGTTCGGGCTCGGAGGCCAGCGCGCGGGCGATCAGCACCCGCTGGTGCTGGCCGCCGGAGAGCGCGTTCACGGAGTCCTTGGCGCGGTCCGCCATGCCGACGAGCTCCAGGGCGTGCCGCACCGCCTTGTGGTCGGCCCGGCGCAGCACGCCGAAGCGGGCGCGGGACAGCCGGCCGGAGGCGACGATCTCGGTGACCGTGGCGGGCACGCCGCCGGCCGCGGTCGTGCGCTGCGGGACGTACCCCACGCGCCGCCACTCGCGAAAGCGGTGCCGAGGTGTACCGAAGAGCTCGATCTCGCCCCCGCTGACCGCGACCTGGCCGATGACGCTGCGCACGGCGGTCGACTTGCCGGAGCCGTTCGCGCCGAGCAGCGCGACGACCTCGCCGCGGTGCACGGTCAGGTCGATGCCGCGCAGGACGGGGCGTGAGCCCAGTTCGGCGGTGACACGGCGCAGGGATACGACGGGCTGGGTCGTCATGCCGTCCTCCGTAGGGATCACTGGGCGCCCAAAGCCGTCTGCAGCGCCTTCAGGTTGGACTCCATGACCTGGAAGTAGTCGTCGCCCCGGGACTTCGGGGTGATGCCCTCGATCGGGTCGAGGACGTCGGTCTTCAGCCTGGCGTCGCCGGCGATCGTCTTCGCGGTCTTGTCGCTGACGAGCGTCTCGTAGAAGACCGTCGAGACGCCGTCGGCCTTCGCCATCCTCTCAAGGCCCTGCACGCGGTTCGCGCTGGGCTCCGACTCCGGGTCGAGGCCGTTGATGGCCTCCTCGGTGAGGCCGTAGCGCTCGGCGAGGTAGCCGAAGGCGGCGTGGGTGGTGATGAAGGTCCTGGTCCTGGTGGTCCGCAGTCCGTCGGCGAACCGTTTGTTCAGGGCTCCCAGCTTCTCGACCAGCGCGGCGGTGTTCTTCCGGTAGTCGGCGGCGTGCTTCGGGTCGGCCTTCTCCAGGCCCTTGCCCACGCCCCGGGCGACCTCGGCGTACTTCACCGGGTCGAGCCAGATGTGCGGGTCGGTGGCCCCGGTCTCCTCGCCGTCGCTGTCGTCGTGGGCGGCGGCGTGTCCGCCGACCTCGTTGCCGTGCTTCTCCAGTCTGGTCAGCGACGCGGCGTCGATCTTCGTGCCGACCTCGGACTGGGCGACGGCGGTGTCGACGGCCGGCTGGAGGCCCTTGAGGTAGACGATGGCGCCGGCCTTCTCGAGCCGCATGGTCTGCCGGACGCTGATCTCCAGGTCGTGCGGCTCCTGGCCGGGCTCGGTCAGGCTCGTCACGCGCACGTGCGTCCCGCCGATCTGCTCGGCGAGGTACTGCATGGGGTAGAACGACGCGACGACATCGAGTTTCCCGTCGCTCCTGCCGTCGGCCGCCGCGGAGCCGGAGCAGGCGGAGAGGGTGCCGAGACCGAGGGTGGTGGCGGCCAGCGCAGCGGACCCGGATATGAGGCGTCGTCGTACGTTCATGACAGTCATTTTCAACAAACCTGGAAACGATTGTCAACAAGCCCCCGGTAAGTCCTCGGTGAACGGCGGGGCGAGCGGGGTGGTCACCGAACCGATTTGATACGAGGGTGGGCGGCGCCGGTAACCTGAATCATTCGCGCCGTCCGTCGTACTGAAGAGAGCATCGTGGCCGCCGACAAGATCGACACCATCGTCAGCCTGAGCAAGCGCCGTGGCTTCGTTTTCCCGTGCAGTGAGATCTACGGGGGACAGAAGGCCGCCTGGGACTACGGCCCGCTCGGCGTCGAGCTCAAGGAGAACATCAAGCGCCAGTGGTGGCGCTACATGGTCACCTCCCGTGAGGACGTCGTGGGCCTCGACTCGTCGGTGATCCTGGCCACCGAGGTCTGGGTCGCGTCGGGTCACGTCGCCACCTTCAGCGACCCGCTCACCGAGTGCACCTTCTGCCACAAGCGCTACCGCGCCGACCACCTGGAGGAGGCGTACGAGGCCAAGCACGGCCGCCTCCCCGAGCACGGCCTCGCCGACCTGAACTGCCCGAACTGCGGCAACAAGGGCACCTTCACCGAGCCCAAGCAGTTCTCGGGTCTGCTCTCCACCCACCTCGGCCCCACGCAGGACAGCGGCTCCGTCGCCTACCTGCGCCCGGAGACCGCGCAGGGCATCTTCACCAACTTCGCCTCCGTGCAGCAGACTTCCCGCCGCAAGCCGCCGTTCGGCATCGGGCAGATGGGCAAGTCCTTCCGCAACGAGATCACGCCCGGCAACTTCATCTTCCGCACCCGCGAGTTCGAGCAGATGGAGATGGAGTTCTTCGTCAAGCCGGGCGAGGACGAGAAGTGGCAGGAGTACTGGATGCAGGAGCGCTGGAACTGGTACACCGGCCTCGGCATGCGCGAGGAGAACATGCGCTGGTACGAGCACCCGGCCGAGAAGCTCTCGCACTACTCCAAGCGCACCGCGGACATCGAGTACCGCTTCCAGTTCGGCGGCAACGAGTGGGGTGAGCTGGAGGGCGTCGCCAACCGCACGGACTACGACCTGAACGCGCACTCCAAGGCGTCGGGCCAGGACCTGTCCTACTTCGACCAGGAGGCCGGCGAGCGCTGGACCCCCTACGTCATCGAGCCCGCCGCCGGTGTCGGCCGCGCGATGCTGGCCTTCCTCCTCGACGCCTACGTCGAGGACGAGGCCCCCAACGCCAAGGGCAAGATGGAGAAGCGCACGGTGCTGCGCCTCGACCCGCGCCTCGCGCCGGTCAAGATCGCCGTCCTCCCGCTGTCCCGCAACCCGGAGCTGTCGCCCAAGGCCAAGGGCCTGGCCACCGCGCTGCGCCAGCACTGGAACATCGACTTCGACGACGCCGGTGCCATCGGCCGCCGCTACCGCCGCCAGGACGAGATCGGCACGCCGTTCTGCGTCACCGTCGACTTCGACACCCTCGAGGACAACGCGGTGACGGTGCGCGAGCGCGACTCGATGAAGCAGGAGCGCGTGTCGCTGGACCAGATCGAGGGCTACCTCGCGTCCCGTCTGATCGGCTGCTGATCGGCCGCCGGCCGGCGCCGGACCGGTGGTCGGCCGACCGCTGACCGGCCGCCGCCCGGCGGACGACGAAGCCCCCGCCTCCCGTGATCACGGGAGGCGGGGGCTTCGTGGCGTCTCAACGAGGTCTCAACGGCCTTGCAGCGCCTTCACGTTGTCCCCGAACGTCCAGTTCTTCGAACCGTCCCAGTTGACCGACCACGTCATCAGGCCCTTGAGCGAGGTCCCGTAGTGGCGCCAGGCCTGGGAGACGAGGCTCGGTGACATGTAGCCGCCACCCGCGCCGGACTGGGCCGGCAGGCCGGGGACCTGCTTGTCGTAGGGCACCTTGACGGTGGTGCCCTGGACGACCAGCCCCTTGTTCAGGCAGTCCGTCTGCGCGACGAAGCCCTGAACGGTGCCCGCGGAGTACGAGTCGCCGGAGCAGCCGTACATGCTGCCGTTGTAGTACTGCATGTTCAGCCACCACAGCCGGCCGTTGTCCGCGTACTTCTTGACGATCGGCAGATACGCGCCCCAGATCGAGCCGTACGTGATGCTGCCGCCGGTGACGTAGGCCGTCTCCGGCGCCATGGTCAGCCCGAAGTTCGCCGGCATACGGGCCAGCACACCGTCGATGATGCGGATCAGGTTGGCCTGGGAGGCGGAGAGCTGGCCGATGTTCCCGCTGCCGACCAGGCCCGTCTCGATGTCGATGTCGATCCCGTCGAAGTTGTACTTCTGCAGGATGGGCACGATCGTCGACACGAACCTGTCCGCGACGGCGGAGGAACTGAGGTCGATGCCGGCGGCGGCCCCGCCGATGGACAGCAGGACCGTCTGCCCGGCCGCCTTTGCCGCGCACATCTCCGCGGGCGTCGCGACCTTCACGCCCGCGTCCATCCCGTCCTCCCACAGCGCTGTGCCGTCGGACCGGATGACGGGGAAGGCCGCGTTGAGCACGTTGTAGCCGTGCGCGGCGATACGGGAGTCGGTGATCGGGGTCCAGCCGAAGGGCGGGTGGACGCCGTTGGACGAGCCGTCCCAGTTCTCCCAGTAGCCCTGGAGGACCTTGCCGGCGGGGCGGGACTTCACGGCGCAGGTGTCGGCCGCGGACGCGGTGGGGGCGGCGGCGACCGACAGGGGGGCGAGGACGGCGGCCGCCAGCGCGACGGCGAGCAGGCGCAACTTCCGGCGGATCATGCGGGGCCTCCTGGAGTGGGGGGACGCGGAGGGGGCGTGTCGCATGCATGACAGTGCGCGCGGTCCAGACCTGTCGTCAATAGGTCTGGACCAAATAGGGGCGGTGGCGGGGCGGCAGGGATGGGTGGCGAGGCGGGCGACACCGCTGACACATGACAGCTGACAGATATTGAAATCTGTCAGCTGTCATGTCATGGTGGGTACGGGTCGCCCGACGGCACCCACCCCCCGACCCAAGGAACCCGCATGCGCACCCGCCCTCTCGGAACGACCGGTCCCCAGGTCTCCGCCCTCGGCCTCGGCTGCATGGGCATGTCCGCGCTGTACGGCGACGCGGACCGTGCCGAGTCCATCGCGACCGTCCACGCCGCACTCGAAGCCGGCGTGACCCTGCTGGACACCGGCGACTTCTACGCCATGGGCCACAACGAGATGCTCATCGGCGAAGCCCTGCGCACCGCGCCCGCGGCCCTGCGCGAACAGGCCCTGACCAGCGTCAAGTTCGGCGCGCTGCGCGACCCGGACGGCGGCTGGAGCGGCTACGACGGCCGCCCCGCCGCGGTGAAGAACTTCGCCGCGTACTCCCTCCAGCGCCTCGGCGTGGACCACATCGACGTCTACCGGATCGCGCGGGCCGACCCCGGCGTGCCGATCGAGGAGACGGTCGGCGCGATCGCCGAACTGGTCGAGAAGGGTCATGTCCGGCACATCGGCCTCAGTGAGGTCGGCGCCGACACCATCCGCCGGGCCGCCGCCACCGCCCCCATCAGCGACCTGCAGATCGAGTACTCGCTCATCTCCCGGGGCATCGAGGACGAGGTACTGCCGACCACCCGCGAGCTGGGCATCGGGATCACCGCGTACGGCGTGCTCTCCCGCGGACTGATCTCCGGCCACTTCACCGCCGACCGGGAACTGGGCGCGAACGACTTCCGCGCGATGAGCCCCCGTTTCCAGGGCGAGAACCTGCGGCACAACCTCACCCTCGTCGAGGCGCTGCGCAAGGTAGCCGAGCAGAAGAGCGTCTCCGTCGCCCAGATCGCCATCGCCTGGGTGCTCTCGCGCGGCGAGGACATCGTGCCCCTGGTCGGCGCCCGCACCCCGCAGCGGCTGGCGGAGGCGCTGGGCGCCCTGGACGTCACCCTCGACGCCGGGGACCTCGCCGCCATCGAGGAGGCCGTGCCGGACGGCGCCGCCGCGGGGGACCGCTACCCGCAGGCGCAGATGACGCACCTCGGCACGGAGCGCTGACAGTACCCCCGGGTACGGTCGTCGTCATGGCACCACCGACCAGCGAGACCCTGACCGCCGAGCGCATCCTCGAAGTGACCGAGGAGGTGCTGCGCCGCCACGGCCCGGCCAAGGCCACCGTGGTGGACGTGGCCCGCGCGCTCGGCGTCAGCCACGGCAGCGTCTACCGCCACTTCCGTACGAAGGCGGCGCTGCGGGAGGCGGTCACCAAGCGCTGGCTGGACCGCACGTCGCAGACGCTGGCCCGGATCGTCGGGGCGACGGACGAGACGCCTCCCGAGGCGCTCAGGCAGTGGTTCGGAGCGCTGTTCGCCGCCAAGCGGCACAAGGCGGGCGACGACCCCGAGCTGTTCGCCACGTACACGGTGCTCCTCGCCGACACCAGCAGCGTGGTCGAGGAACACGTCCTGGAGCTCGTCGGCCAGCTCACGGACATCGTCGGCCGAGGCGTGCGCGAGGGAGACTTCGCGGCGGTGGACGGCGACGCCGCCGCGACGGCCCGCGCGCTCTTCGACGCCACGAACCGCTTCCACGACCCGGCCTACGCCCGCGAATGGGAACAGCCGGGCATCGAGGCCGAGTTCACGGCGGTCGTCGACCTCGTCCTGCGCGGCCTGCGTCCCTGACCGGTGGACCCGGCGGAGAGCGCTCAGCCCTCCGTCGGGTCCACCGTCGCCTGGTGGGCGTCGGCGAGGTGTTCCTCCGCCTTCAGCCACGGCAGGAACTGCGCGCTCTTGCGCCAGCCGCAGGTGCCGCACCTGATCGTGCGCTGCATCCCCGTCCGCTGGACGTGGACGACGTGCTCGCGGCCGTGCTGGTCCCAGCGGCTCACCTTGCTCGTGTTGATCTGCAACATGACACCTCCTGGTGTTTCCGCTCCGCTTGTTCGGCAAGGCCTGTGCAGCAAGGAGTGTGCAGCATGGAGAAGATCAACGGGGGCTCTTCGGTCACCAGTTGGCCGGCGCGACTCTCGCAATTCGCCCAGGGGCCGTCGGCCTAGACTCCGCTGCATGACGACCGAAGCCGCCGCCATCGCGCGGGATCTCGCACCGACCGGCACCCTGCGGGCCTCGATCAACCTGGGCAATCCGGTACTGGCCCGGGGGACTTCGCAGTCCCCGGCCGGCGTCACCGTGGACCTCGCGCGCGAGATCGGCGTGCGGCTGGGCCTGCCCGTGGAACTCCTCTGCTTCGACGCGGCCCGCAAGTCCTACGAGGCGATGGCGGAGGGCCGGGCCGACCTCTGCTTCCTGGCCGTCGAACCCGCACGCGAGGCCGAAGTCGCCTTCACGGAGCCGTACGTGGTGATCGAGGGCGTGTACGCCGTGCCCCGCGACTCGGACCATGTGAACGCCGCCGACGTCGACCGTCCCGGTATACGGATCGGTGTGAAGCGCGGGTCCGCCTACGACCTGTTCCTCACCCGCACGCTGCGGCACGCGAGCGTCGTACGCGGGGAGGAGGGCGTCGACACGTTCCGCGCCGAAGGGCTGGAGGCCGCGGCCGGGATCCGGCAGCCGATGACCGCGTACGTCGAGGAACATCCCGAACTCCGGCTGATCGAGGACCGGTTCATGCAGATCCGGCAGGCGGTCGGCACGACCAGGACCCGCCGCCCCGAGACCGTCCGCTTCCTCCGTGATGTCGTCGAGGAGCTGAAGTCCGGCGGCTTCGTCGCGGACGCCCTGCGGCGCTCGGGCCAGTCGCCGGACCTGGTCGCTCCGCCGGCCGGCCCGGGACCCGCCCCCTTCACCGCCGAACTGCAGTGCGTCGTGCTGGACTGCCCGGACCCGCACCGGCTCGCCCGGTTCTACGCGGAACTGCTCGGCGGCGAGGTCGACCGGCCCGACCGGCGCTGGGCGCTCGGCGAGGGCTGGGCGACGCTCCACACGCCGTCCGGTCCAGTCCTGGCCTTCCAGCGGGTGGCGGAGTACGAGCCGCCGCGCTGGCCGGAGCCCAGCCGGCCCCAGCAGTTCCATCTGGACTTCGGCGTCCCCGACCTCGACCTCGCGCGCGAACAGGTCCTGGCACGTGGCGCGACCGTACTGGACGACTCCGACGGGCGCGGCTGGCACATCTACGCGGATCCGGCCGGGCACCCGTTCTGCCTGGTCCGCCACTGAACGGGTCCGCCGTCTGAACGGGCCCGCCGTCGTCCGGTGAGCCCACGGCCCCGGCCCCGCCGGACGGCCCCGGTGGTCCGTGACCGGATGGAGCCGCCGCCCGGCCCCCGCCGCGGCGCTCGCCGGGCCGGCCCGCGCCGCGCTGCCCGCTCAGCCGACCGTGCGCGGCAGCCGCAGGCTCAATGCCGCCGTCAGGGCCACGCCCGCCAGCTGTACCAGCAGCGTCGTCACCAGGGCGTCCCGCATGCCGTGACCCGGGACCAGGGACAGGAACAGGGTGCCCAGGGTGGCGACGCCGACGGCGAGCGCCGACTGCTGGGTGGTCGCCATCACACCACTGCCGACACCGGCCCGCGCGGCCGGCACCTCGGAGAGGACGATCCGGATGAGCACCGGCAACTGGAGCGCCTGCCCCGCACCGGCGACCGCCGTGCCCGGGAGCAGCTCCCACACCCCGAGGTCCGGCCAGGACCGCCACACGGTCAGCGCGATGAGGGCCACGCCCACCGCCTGGATCAGGCCCCCCGCGGTGACGACCCGGGTGCCGTGGCGGGCGATCAGCCGCGGCCCGCAGAGGGAGGCGACGAAGAAGACCACGGCCATCGGGGCGAGGGCCAGCCCGGCCGCCACCGGACCGAGGTCCGCGCCCTGTTGCAGGGCCACCGCGATCACGAACATGAAGCCGCTGAAGCCGATCGAGAACGGCACGATCATGATCAGACCCCGCCGCAGTGAGGTCAGCGCGAACAGGCTCGGCGGCACCAGGGGAGTGCGGCCGGCCCGGTCCTCCCGGCGCTCGACGAAGTAGAACGCCGCCGCCACCAGGGGGAAGAGGGCCAGTGACAGCCAGGTCCACAGCGGCCAGCCCGCCGCGCGGCCCTCCGTCAGCGGGGCCAGGAGCGTCAGCAGCGACAGCGCGAGCAGGACGGTGCCGGGGGTGTCGATCGGCTCCGGGTGCTGCGAGCGTGTCTCGGGCACGGCCCGTGCGGCCAGGACCAGGCCGAGGAGGACGACGGGGACGTTCACGAGGAACACCGCGCGCCAGCCGGTGCCCGCGATGTCCGCGGCGACCAGGAGGCCGCCGAGTATCTGCCCGGCCACCATGGACAGTCCGGCCGTCGCGCCGTACAGGCCCATGGCCTTGGCGCGGCGGCCCCCCGCGGTCGCCGCCTGGATGGTGGCGAGCACCTGCGGCAGCATCGCGGCGGACGCCGCGCCCTGCGCGACGCGGGCCGCGACCAGCGTCCAGGCGCTGGGCGCGAGGCCGCACGCCAGCGAGGTCAGGCCGAAGGCCGCCATGCCCCCGAGGAAGAGCTGCCGCCGTCCGAAGAGGTCGCCGAGCCGGCCGCCCAGGACGAGCAGGACGGCGTACGAGACCCCGTACCCGGCGACGACGAGTTCGAGGACGGCTTCGCTCGCGTTCAGGTCTCGGCCGATGGTCGGGAGGGCTACGTTGACGATGAAGAAGTCGATGAGCGGCAGTGCCGCACCGAGCAACACGGTGAAAAGTCCGAGGCCACTGAGAAGGGGCGGCGCGGACGGTGATCGGACTGGTGTGGTCAGGGTTCCGGTTTCGGTCACGTAAAGAGCTTCGTCCCCACCTCAGGCTGGTACCAGAGTGTCCTTATCCTGGTAGAGGCAGTACCTGGCAACAGGTTCCGGCGGACGGCAGTCTGGAGACATGACGACGATGGTGCGGGAGACGACCACCACCCCGGCCCCGGCCGCCGGCGCCGCCCCGCGCGGAAGCGCGATCCGCCGGCACGAACTCGCCGCCTTCCTGCGCAACCGGCGCGAACGCATCACGCCCGAGCAGGTCGGACTGCCCCGCGGCCGGCGCCGGCGCACCCCGGGACTGCGCCGCGAGGAGGTCGCCCAGCTCTCGTCCGTCGGTGTCACCTGGTACACCTGGCTCGAACAGGCCCGCGACATCCAGGTCTCCGAACAGGTTCTCGACGCGCTGGCCCGCACCCTGCTGCTCGACTCCAGCGAGCGCGCCCACCTCTTCCAGCTGGCCGGCGCCGTCGACCCCACGCCCGCCGCACGGTGCCCGACCATCACCCCGGCCCTGCGTCAGATGCTGACCCAGCTGGAGCCCGTCCCGGCCTGCATCCAGAACAGCCGGTACGACATCCTGGCGTACAACCGCACATACGCCCGGCTGATGATGAGCGACCTGGACGCGGTGGCGCCCGAGGACCGCAACTGCATGGTCCTCGTGTACACCCACGAGGAGTGGCGCAGGTCGATCGTGCTCCTCGACGAGACCATGCGCATGATGGCCGCCAAGCTGCGCGCCTCGATGGCCGGACACCTCGGCGAGCCCGCCTGGAAGATGCTGGTCAAACGACTGCGGACGGAGTCGGCGGAATTCCGCGAGATCTGGGAGCGGTACGAGGTGTTCGGCGGCGCCCGCAGCAAGACGAAGCAGTTCCTGAACCCGTACGTCGGACTCCTCACCCTCGATCACACCGACCTGTGGCTCGCCCCCGACATGGGCGCCCGGATGGTGACGTACGCCCCTACCGACGAGGCGAGCCGTGAGGGGCTGGAGAAGCTGTACGCGATCGCGCGGGCGGCGGAGACCGAGGTGGCCTAGGGCGCGTGCCACGCGTCGCGAGGCAGGCGGGACTTTCGCAACACGCCCCGTGCCCGTCCGGCCGTTCCCGTCAGCCCTGCGGGCGATCACGAAAATGGCCGGACAGGCCCAGGGGTGGGCCTCCCCGGGTCTTCTAGGTGGCCGGCGCGTCCTGGGCGCGGGCGCCCACCGGTTCGCGCGTCTCCGCCTCCGCGGGCGCCAGCTGCCGCGCCGTGCGTTCGGCGGTGCCGCGCGCCCAGCGTCCGCTGGTCAGGGCGCCGAGGACGAGGACGGCGAGACCGCAGCCGGTGAGGATCCACCAGCCGGGGCGGGCGGCCGAGACGAACGTCTCCCGGTACGCGGAGGCGTGGATGCCGGAGGCGAGGACCGCGCCGATCACGGCGACGCCCAGGGTGCCGCCGATCTGGCGGCTGGTCGAGGCGACGGCGGCGGCGACACCGGCCTGGGTGCGGGGCATCCCGGAGACGGCGGTGTTGGTGATGGGGGCGTTGACGAAGCCGAAGCCCAGGCCGAACAGCACGTAGCCGATGACGAGTGTGACGTTCGACGTCTCGGCCTCGAACGCGGCGAACAGCAGCCCGCTGGCGGTGGTCGCGACGCCCGCGATCAGCAGCGACAGACGCGGCCCCCGACTGCCGACCAGTCGCCCGGACAGCGGCGCGCACACGAAGCACATCGCCGCCATGGGCAGCATCCACAGGCCCGCGTGCAGCGCGTCCAGGCCGCGGACGTTCTGCAGATAGAGCGTCGACAGGAACAGGAAGCCGCTGAGCGCCGCGAACGCGCTGACGGCGATGACCGTCGCCCCGCTGAACGGCGCCGAGCGGAAGAAGCGCAGGTCGATGAGGGGTTCGGCGCGCCGGGGCTCGTACCACAGCAGGCCGAGCAGGGCGGCGGCGGCGATCGCGCCGAACACGGTGGTCCTGGCGACGCCGGAACTGGGCGCCTCGATGATCGCGTACGTCAGTGAGCCGAGCAGCGCGATGACGAGGACCTGGCCGACCGGATCGGGGCGGCGGGCCTTGGGGGCGCGGGACTCCGGGACGTACCGCCAGGTGAGCAGGAGGGCGGCGAGGCCCACCGGGAGATTGATCCAGAAGATCGAGCGCCAGCCGACCGAGTCCACCAGGAGTCCGCCGACCAGCGGGCCGGCGGCCATCGATATGCCGACCACGCCGCCCCAGGCCCCGATCGCGCGGGCGCGCTCGCGCGGGTCCGTGAAGGTGTTGGTGATGATCGACATCGCCACCGGGTTCAGCATCGAACCGCCGACCGCCTGCACCATGCGGAAGGCGACCAGCGATTCGAGGTTCGGGGCGACGGAGCACAGCACCGAGCCGACGGTGAAGATCACCAGACCTGCCTTGAAGATCCGGCGGCGGCCGATGCGGTCGGCGGTCGAACCCGCGAGCATCAGCAGCGACGCGAGGACCAGCGTGTACGCGTCGATCGTCCACTGGAGGCCGGCGACGCTCGCGTGCAGTTCCTTCTGCATCGAGGGCAGGGCGACGTTCAGTACCGTGTTGTCCAGGCTCACGATCAGCAGACTCATACAGCAGATCGCGAGCACCAGGAGGCGGCGGCGTGGGGTGAGCTCGGGCATTCCACAAGCCTACGCCCGCTTCGATAGTGCGTCTAACTAATGACCCTGGTCGGATGCCGTGACGGCGGTCACGGCGCGGCCTCGACGTCCACCGCACGTCCCCGAGAGGCGCCGGCCACTGTCACGGCACCCGCTCCCGTACGCGACAATGGGGGAATGTCCACGACCGTCCTCGCCCCCGCCGCCCCGCTGTCGATCGGCCCCCACACCGTCCAGCCGCCCGTCGTCCTGGCCCCCATGGCCGGGATCACGAACGCGCCCTTCCGCACCCTGTGCAGGGAGTTCAGCGGCGGCAAGGGCCTGTTCGTCAGCGAGATGATCACCACGCGGGCGCTGGTCGAGCGCAACGAGAAGACCATGCAGCTGATCCGCTTCGACGCGACCGAGCAGCCGCGCTCGATCCAGCTGTACGGCGTGGACCCGGCGACCGTCGGCAAGGCCGTCCGCATGATCGCGGAGGAGGACCTCGCCGACCACATCGACCTCAACTTCGGCTGCCCGGTGCCGAAGGTGACGCGCAAGGGCGGCGGCTCCGCCCTCCCCTACAAGCGCAACCTGCTGCGGGCGATCCTGCGGGAGGCCGTGAGCGGCGCCGGGGACCTGCCCGTCACGATGAAGATGCGCAAGGGCATCGACGACGACCACATCACCTTCCTGGACGCCGGCCGGATCGCCGTCGAGGAGGGTGTCACGGCCATCGCGCTGCACGGCCGCACCGCCGCTCAGCACTACGGCGGCACGGCGGACTGGGACGCCATCGCGCGCCTCAAGGAGCACGTGCCGGAGATCCCCGTCCTCGGCAACGGCGACATCTGGTCCGCCGAGGACGCGCTGCGGATGGTGCGCGAGACCGGCTGCGACGGCGTCGTGGTCGGGCGCGGCTGCCTCGGCCGGCCGTGGCTGTTCGCCGATCTGGTGGCCGCCTTCGAGGGGCGTGCGGACGGCCGGTCCGACGGACACGGCGGCGGCCCGACCCTCCGTGAGGTCGCGGACGTCATGGTCCGGCACGCCACCCTGCTCGGCGAGTGGCTCGGCGACGAGGCCCGCGGCGTCATCGACTTCCGCAAGCACGTGGCCTGGTACCTGAAGGGCTTCGCGGTCGGTTCCGACCTGCGCAAGCGCCTCGCGATCACCTCGTCGTTGGCCGAACTCGCCGACGGGCTCGCCGAGTTGAATCTCGACCAGTCGTGGCCGACCGGTGCCGACGGCCCCCGTGGCCGCACCTCCGGCAACAACCGGGTCGTCCTGCCGGACGGCTGGCTGAAGGACCCGTACGACTGCGCGGGCATCAGTGAGGACGCCGAACTGGACACCTCCGGGGGCTGACCGGGCCGGTCCCTGTCGACGGCAGGCGCCCTCGACAGGGGACCACCGCTCCCCGACACTGATCGGCGTGACGGACAGCACGGTATGGGTCGCGGTCTTCACCGGCGCGACGGCGGTGCTCGCCGGCTGGGTGACCACCCTGGGCAACGCCCGCGCGGCCCGGGTCCAGGCCGAGGCGTCGGCCCGGGTCCAGCACCGCGACCGGCTCCGGGAGACCCGGCGGGCCGCCTACCTCGACCTCATGGAACAGGCGCACCTCACCGGCCAGTTGTACTGGCGGGTCGGCGACGCCTACGCGCAACTCGACGACCCGGACGACCGTCTGACGCGTGTTCAGGAACTGCGTGACGAACTGCGCGGCGCCTTCGACCCGCTCATGCGCGGTGTCCGGGTCGTCGTCCTGGAGGGCCCGGTCCGGGCCGCCGAGGCGGCCACCGCCCTCCAGCAGGCGGCGGCGCAGGCCAACCGCGCGCTGTGGCGCGTGACCTGCGGCGACCCGGGCGCCCGCGAACGCTTCGACGAGGCCCACGCGGCCTTCCGCCACACACTGGAGCGGTTCACCGGGACGGCCCGGGACGCCATGAGCGCCCTCTGAGTCCCGTCAGGCTCCCCCCACCGCCGTCAGCAGCGCCAGCGGCGCCGCCGCCGACCTCGACTCCCGTACGCACGCGTGCGGGTAGGGCACCGGCTCCGCGTGCGTGGCCCTGCCGTAGCCCGCGAGGACCTCGGGGAGCCGGTGGCCGGCCGCCGTGGCCGCGTCGACCAGGGCGTGGGCGACCGTGCGGGCCTCGTCGTGCAGGCCGTAGCGGGCCAGCCCCAGCGTGATCAGCGCGTTGTCGTGGGGCCAGACCGAGCCGCGGTGGTACGACAGCGGGTGGTACGCGGGCTGGTCGGCGGCCAGGGTGCGTACGCCCCAGCCCGAGAAGAAGTCCGGCTCCAGCAGACGCCGCCCGACCAGCTCGCCGTACTCCTTGTCCAGGAGGCCGGACCACAGCAGATGGCCCGCGTCCGAGGCGAGCGCGTCGACCTGGCGGCCGTCACCGTCCAACGCCAGCGCGGGGAAGGCCTGTTCGCTCATCCAGAAATCCCGCTGGAAGCGGTCGCGGAGATCACCGGCGGCCTGCTCCAGAAGGGCCGCGTAGACCTCGTCGCCCCAGACCGTACGGGACAGATGGGCGGTGCGGCGCAGCGCGTCGTACGCGTATCCCTGCGCGCCCGCCGCCATCACCGGGCCGCTGGGACGGCTGCCGTCCGCCGAGCAGATCGCGCCCGGGGAGTCCTTCCAGTTCTGGTTGGCGAGACCGCCGCCGTCCGCGCGGTAGACGAGATAACCGCACGAGGTCAGGCCACCGTGGTCCAGCATCCAGCCGATCGCCGCCCGCGCGTGCGACTCCAGCCGCCGGGCCAGGGCCACGTCACCGGTCTGCTCGGTGTACGCGCCGAGCAGCACCAGGAACAGCGGCGTGGCGTCCACCGACCCGTAGTACCGCCCGTACGGCACCTGCCCGAAGTGCGCCAGCTCGCCGTGCCGCACCTCGTGCACGATCTTGCCGGGCTGGGCCACCGCGGCCGCCCCCACCTCGACCGCCTGGGTCGCGGCGAGCGCGGGCAGCGTGGCGGCGGCGAGCCGCGGACGGTAGGGAAGCGCGAACAGCGAGGTCAGCAGGGCGTCACGGCCCAGCAGCGTGAGGAACCAAGGGACTCCCGCGGCCGGCACCCGCAGCTCCTCGCCGTCCGGGCCGGTCGCCGGGACCTGGAGCACCGCGAGGTCCGACAGCCCGCGCGCGCAGGCCGCCGCCAGCTCCGGCCAGCCGGTCGGGAAGGGCACACCCTCCGCGAACTCGTCCTCCAGCGCGAGCAGCCGCTCGTTCGCCGCGGCGGGGGAGTCGGGCACCTCCGGCTCCTTCAGCGCGCCGTGCGGACGCGCCGCGACGCGCAGCGACAGCTCCGACGAGGTGTGCGGTGGGAGGTCCAGGGTCCACACGAGGCGCCGGGCGCCCGTGCCCGTCTCCTCGACCCCGTCCGGCGGCGGCTCGGAGGTGACCGTCGTACGGGACCGCCATTCCCCGCGCCGGTAGCTGAACTCCACCCCATCGTCGAGGACTTGACGCCTTCGTACGGCCCCGGCCTTGGCGTACGTGCGGTGGTCGGAGCGCAGCTCGAACTGGTCCGTGAAGTCGGCGTCCACGGTGAGCGCGATCCGCACGGTCGTGGGCGTCGGACGGTTGCTGGTGACCCGCAGCGCCTCCACGAACGCGCCGTCGGTGACCGCCTGTTCACGGAAGAGCGTGTACGCGGGCGGTTCGTTGCGGCCGCCGCGCGGGACCAGCACACAGCGTGCCGTGTCGCCGTCCGAGACCGGCGTCAGCGCCTCGGGCACCGCGCCGTCGACGGTCAGCTGCCAGCGGCTGAGGTGCCGGGCGTCCCGTACGAACAACCCGTCCGGGGAGCTGCCGCCCCGCACCCCGCTGATGTCCCCGCCGTCACCCACGGCGGCGAACGTCCCACCGTGCACGAGCAGATGATGCCGGTCCGTCATCCCCGGTCCCCTCCCTTGGCGCCCGTCTCGAATGAACTGCGCGGCGCCGTGCCGTCCGGCGGTGTGCCGTGCGAGGCCGCGCCCTGTGCCGTGTCGAACGCGTCGCACCCCGGACGGGACACGACCTGATCCGCCCCTGAGGGCTCGTGCAGCAGGTCCAGCGTCAGCGCGGCCGTCCAGCTGAAGCCGAGTGCTCCGCAGGCCTCGCCGGTGTACGGATCCACGTACTCCGCGAAGCCGGACGCGTCCGCCGTCTCCAGCAGCGCCGAGCGCAGCTCCTCCGCCCGCCCGTGCTCCCCGTGCAGCCGCAGCCCGCGCTCCAGCAGCCAGTTGGTGTTGAACCAGGCCGGACCGCGCCAGTAGCGGCGCGGGTCGAAGGCGTGTCCGGTCAGGTCGTAGCTGGGCACCAGCCGGGCGACCCCGCCGAGCCCGAAGTGCGGGCCGCCCGCGGTGCGGACGAGAGTGGTGGCGATGTCGCGGGGCAGCGCGGGGAGGATGAGCGGGAGCAGCCCGGCGACACTGCGCTCGGGGATCAGCGCCCCACTCGGAGAGCGCCGCTCCCTACGGTGAGCACCGCTCTCACTCCCGCCGTACACGTCCCGGCAGAAGAACATCCCCTCGGCCGGGTCCCACAGCCGCTCCACCAGCGCCGCCGTCAGGCGCTCCGCGCGTGCGTGCCGTGCGGTCCCCGCCGCGCCCAGTTCCCGGGCGATGGCCGCGAGCGCGTGCTCGGAGGCGATCAGCAGCGCGTTGAACGCGGGGTCCTCGACGGCGAATCGCCCGGCCCCGGCCCCGTCCCCGGCCCCGTCGGCGTATCCGCCGTCCCGGTAGTCCGTCGCGAGCCGCACGTACCGCCCGTAGTCGAGATCCGTCGGGCGGTCCTCGGCGGACCCGTGGTCCAGGTCGGCGCGCCGGAAGGTGCGCGGCGAGGCCGGGGTGATCCGGCCGAGCGGGGCGTCCCAGCAGGGGCTGTTGTCCATGCCCTGCTCCCAGGGGTGGACCACGGAGGCGAGGCCGCCGCCGCCCAGGTCCCGACGGTGCAGCAGATAGCGGTGCCAGGCCGCGAGTCGGGGATACACCCGGGGAAGGAAGGACCGCGCCCGGGACAGGCCGGGGTCGGCCTGGTGCACCAGCCAGGCGGCCAACGCGTGCACCGGTGGCTGCACGATGCCGGACGTCTGTACGGTGCGCGGGGCGCCCGCGGCGCGCCCCGCGGTCGAGGAGCGCCAGAAGTCGGGGCTCGGGAAGTACGCGTCGAGCGGGACGGAGGGGTTGAACACGATGTGCGGAATCCGGCCGTCACCCCACTGGGCGCCGAGCAGGGTCTCCAGTTCCGTCTGCGCCCGCAGGGGCGACAGATGGCGCAGCCCGATCGCGACGAAGGCCGAGTCCCAGGACCACTGGTGCGGATACAGGCCGCGCGAGGGGACGGTGGACGTTCCCGTCCAGTTGTCTTCGAGCACGTGAGCGGCCCTGAGGTGCAGCGACCGGGCGGACCTGACGGGATCGTATACGTCGGCGGCGGCGTGGGTGATCTCGCGCGAGCCGGGCGGAGCGGGGGAGCCCGAGGTGCGCACGGGGGTGGTGATTCCCGTGCGGTGGATGGTGAGTTGGGTTGTGCTGTCCACTCAGGTCTCCCCGAAGACGTCCGGCCGACCGGTTCGGCACTGGGTACCGTAGGGTTACGCCTATTTAACACGCAAAACTCAATATGTAATGCAGAGTTGGGGAACGCAAGGGGTGAGGCATGACCGGCATGACGGGAAGGACGGCGAAGGGCATGAGGGCCGGGAACCAGGCAAGCTCCGGAGATCTGCTCGAGCTGGTGCGCAGCGGCCGTGCCACGACGCGCGGCGCGCTCCAGCAGGCCACCGGTCTGTCGCGGGCCACGGTCGGCCAGCGCCTCGACCGGCTCTTCCGCGCGGGCTGGCTGCGTGAGGGCGCGGGCGGCCCGGTGGACTCACCGCTGGGCGGCCGCCCTTCCATCACCCTGGAGTTCGACGACGCGCACGCCGTCGTCCTCGCCGCCGACCTCGACACCCGGCACGGCCGGGCCGCCGTGGTCTCGCTGACCGGCGAGATCCAGGCCGAGCACCACGGCACGCTGCGGATCGAGGACGGCCCGGACGCCGTCCTCGGCGAACTCGGTGGCTGGTTCGCCGAACTGCTGGAGAAGGCCGGGCGGCCGGTCGGTTCGGTGTGCGGGATCGGTCTGGCGGTGCCGGGCCCGGTCGACAGCGAGACCGGCCGGGTCGTGCAGCCGCCGATCATGCCGGGCTGGGACGGTTACGACATCCGGGGGCGCCTGGGGCGCGCCTTCGCGGAGCACACGGGCAGCCGCGCCGCCGCGGTCCCCGTCCTCGTCGACAACGACGCCAACCTGATGGCGTACGGCGAACAGCGCACCGGGTACCCGGACTGCTCGGCGTTCGCCCTGGTCAAGGTCTCCACCGGGATCGGCGCGGGCATGGTCGTCGGCGGCTCCATCTACCGGGGTGTCGACGGGGGCGCCGGCGACATAGGGCACATCCGCGTCGGCGCCGACGCGCTGTGCCGGTGCGGGTCGTACGGCTGTCTGGCCGCCGTCGCGAGCGGAGGCGCCGTCGCGCGGCGGCTCGCGGAGTCCGGGGTGCCCGCCGCCTCCGGCTCGGACGTGCGCGACCTGCTGACGGCCGGACACCCGGAGGCGATGGCGCTCGCACGGGAGGCGGGGCGCCAGGTGGGGGACGTCCTCGCGACCGTCGTGACCCTGCTCAACCCGGGTGTCCTGATGATCGCCGGAGACCTGGCGGGAACCCCGTTCCTCACGGGCGTGCGTGAGCTGTTGTACCAGCGGGCACTGCCCCGCTCCACTGCTCATCTGGACGTGGTGACGTCGAGGCTCGGCGAGCGGGCCGGACTGGTCGGCGCCGGGGCTCTGGTCGTGGAGTACCTGTACGCGCCGGAGCGGGTCGAGGAGCGGCTGGCGGCGCTGGGTGTCTGAGGGTCCGCGCGGCCCGGTGCCCGGCACCGTGTGACAGCCGTGTGTCGTGTCCGCGTCGCGGTCCGCATGATGAAATCCCGGCCGCCCTCCCGGCGTGATTCTCGCCACCTCTGATCGGGGTGGCGCTCAGATGAGCGGATCTTCGGCGACTGCACTTTCCTAAGGGGTGGCACTCAGTGCCACCCCTTGATCGTTCATCGATTAAACTCAGACGTGCCTGAGGGTGCTCACGTGAGCGTTTTTGTTGGCGCGTGGAGGGGTGCTCGTTCAAGAAGTGAAAACATCCCCCTCCGAGCGCTTGCCAAGCCTTGACTTTCGATCGCGTGGCGGACGGGTGGTTACAGGCTCATGACGTGCAAGTAGACGTACCCAGGCGCCTTCGATCTGGGTATGTTCCTCGCCGTCAGGGCAGCCACCGCGACGTCGAGGAGTCGAGACTCGTGTCGGAAAACAAAGATCCCCACGTAGCCGAGAGCGGCGACAGCGGCGTCGGGGACGTGAAGTTCGTCTACGACTTCACCGAGGGCAACAAAGACCTCAAGGACCTCCTGGGCGGCAAGGGCGCGAACCTCGCCGAGATGACCAACCTGGGCCTTCCCGTCCCTCCCGGCTTCACGATCACCACCGAGGCGTGCAAGACCTACCTCGACAGCGGCGAGGAGCCCGCGGCACTGCGTGACGAGGTCAGCGCGCACCTCAAGGCGCTCGAGGCGAGCATGGGCAAGAAGCTCGGCCAGGCCGACGACCCCCTGCTCGTGTCGGTCCGTTCCGGCGCGAAGTTCTCGATGCCCGGCATGATGGACACGGTCCTGAACATCGGGCTCTCCGACAAGTCGGTCCAGGGTCTCGCCCAGCAGGCCGGCGACGACCGCTTCGCCTGGGACTCCTACCGCCGCCTCATCCAGATGTTCGGCAAGACGGTCCTCGGCGTCGACGGGGAGCTCTTCGAGGACGCGCTGGAGGCCGCGAAGGCGGCCAAGAAGGTCACCGTCGACACGGAGCTGGAGGCGGCGGACCTCAAGAAGCTGGTCACGAAGTTCAAGAGAATCGTCAAGACCGAGGCCGGCCGGGACTTCCCGCAGGACCCGCGCGAGCAGATGGACCTCGCCATCCACGCGGTCTTCGACTCCTGGAACACCGACCGCGCCAAGCTCTACCGCCGCCAGGAGCGCATCCCGCACGACCTCGGTACGGCCGTCAACGTCTGTTCGATGGTCTTCGGCAACCTGGGCCCCGACTCCGGCACCGGAGTCGCCTTCACCCGCGACCCGGCCTCCGGCCATCAGGGCGTGTACGGCGACTACCTGCAGAACGCCCAGGGCGAGGACGTCGTCGCCGGCATCCGCAACACCGTCGCGCTCGCCGAGCTGGAGTCGATCGACAAGAAGTCGTACGACCAGCTGATGCAGATCATGGAGACCCTGGAGAACCACTACAAGGACCTCTGCGACATCGAGTTCACCATCGAGCGCGGCCAGTTGTGGATGCTCCAGACCCGCGTCGGCAAGCGCACCGCCGGCGCGGCCTTCCGGATCGCCACCCAGCTCGTGGACCAGGGCCTGATCGACGAGGCCGAGGCGCTCCAGCGCGTGACCGGCGCCCAGCTCGCCCAGCTGATGTTCCCGCGCTTCGACGACCAGGCGAAGGTCGAGCAGATCGGCCGCGGCATCGCCGCCTCACCGGGCGCGGCCGTCGGCAAGGCCGTCTTCGACTCGTACACGGCGATCAAGTGGTCGCGCTCCGGCGAGAAGGTCATCCTGATCCGCCGCGAGACCAACCCCGACGACCTGGACGGCATGATCGCGGCGGAGGGCATCCTCACCTCCCGCGGCGGCAAGACCTCGCACGCGGCGGTCGTCGCGCGCGGCATGGGCAAGACGTGCGTGTGCGGCGCGGAGGAACTGGAGGTCGACACCAAGCGGCGCCGGATGACGGCCCCCGGCGGTGTGGTGATCGAGGAGGGCGACGTCGTCTCCATCGACGGCTCCACCGGCAAGGTCTACCTCGGCGAGGTCCCGGTCGTGCCCTCCCCGGTCGTCGAGTACTTCGAGGGCCGGATGCACGCCGGCGCGGACGACGCCGACGAACTGGTCGCCGCCGTGCACCGGATCATGGCGTACGCGGACCGGGTCCGCCGGCTGCGGGTGCGGGCCAACGCCGACAACGCGGAGGACGCCCTGCGGGCCCGGCGCTTCGGAGCGCAGGGCATCGGCCTGTGCCGCACCGAGCACATGTTCCTCGGCGACCGGCGCGAACTGGTGGAACGCCTGATCCTGGCCGACACGGACGCGGAGCGCGAGGACTCCCTGAAGGAGCTGCTCCCGCTCCAGAAGCGGGACTTCATCGAACTCTTCGAGGCGATGGACGGCCTTCCGGTGACGATCCGTCTCCTCGACCCGCCGCTGCACGAGTTCCTGCCCGACGTGACCGAACTGTCGGTACGGGTGGCGCTCGCGGAGTCGCGCGGCGACGCCAACGAGAACGACCTGCGCCTGCTCCAGGCGGTGCACCGGCTGCACGAGCAGAACCCGATGCTGGGTCTGCGCGGTGTGCGCCTCGGACTGGTCATCCCCGGCCTGTTCACGATGCAGGTACGGGCCATCGCGGAGGCGGCGGCCGAGCGCAGGAACGCCAAGGGCGACCCGCGCGCCGAGGTCATGATCCCGCTGGTCGGCACGGTCCAGGAACTGGAGATCGTCCGCGAGGAGGCCGACCGGGTCATCGCGGAGGTGCAGGAGACGACCGGCACCGAGCTGAAGCTCGCCATCGGCACCATGATCGAGCTCCCGCGGGCGGCTCTCACCGCGGGGCAGATCGCCGAGGCCGCCGAGTTCTTCTCCTTCGGCACGAACGACCTCACGCAGACCGTCTGGGGCTTCTCCCGGGACGACGTGGAGGCGAGCTTCTTCACGGCGTACCTGGAGAAGGGCATCTTCGGGGTGTCGCCCTTCGAGACCATCGACCGGGACGGCGTGGGCTCCCTGGTCCGCTCCGCCGTCAAGGCGGGCCGCGCGACGCGTCCCGACCTGAAGCTCGGCGTCTGCGGCGAACACGGCGGCGACCCCGAGTCGGTCCACTTCTTCCACGAGGTCGGCCTCGACTACGTCTCCTGCTCGCCGTTCCGGATTCCGGTGGCACGCCTGGAGGCGGGCCGCGCGGCGTCGACGGCGAAGGGCAGCGACCACCGGTAGCCCCGGGAAACCGGGAACTCCGGCGCCGTCGACCACCATTCGACCCTCACCGGCGATCGACGGCTCCGGCGTACGAAAGAAGCGGGGCGGCACCTTGTGCGGGGTGCCGCCCCGTCGTGCGTGGCCCTGACCGGGCAAGTCGCCGCGCTCCAGTGGCGGTTGACAACCCAACCGGACCCTCGCCCGCGCCTGCTGTGGACGTCATTCCGCAGGGCCTTGTCGTCACCTCGCTCCAGGAAGTGGCCGTCGTCAAAACCCTCCTCACCGTAGGCATGATCCTCGGCTTGGTCATCGGCGGAGGGCCGGTCCGCTGGGACGGGGCCGGGGTCCCCGTCCTGCTCGCCTGCGCGCTGGGCGTCGTGATCGTGGCCGCCGTCGGCGCGTTGCCGTTGTCCGGGCGACGGATCGACCCCGAGTTGATCCGACGCGACTGACGGCACGGACGTCGGGCACCTGGTGCGGCGTACGGTGAGGAACAGACATCGGTGGAGAGAGGTCCGGCATGGCCGCGTGGAACGTGAACGACATCCCCGACCAGAGCGGTCGTACGGCCGTCGTCACCGGCGCCAACAGCGGAATCGGCTATGTGACGGCGCGTGAGCTCGCCCGGCGTGGGGCGCGGGTCGTGCTGGCCTGCCGCAGCGAGGCGCGGGGGAGCGAGGCGGGCGACCGGATCGTCTCCGAAGTGCCGGGTGCGGAACTGGAGTTCGTGCGGCTGGACCTGGGAGATCTCGACTCCGTCCGGGAGTTCGCGGCGACGTACGACCACCTGTACGGCGAGCGGCTCGATCTGCTCGTCAACAACGCCGGGGTGATGGCCCTGCCGCAGGGGCGTACCACCGACGGGTTCGAGACGCAGTTCGGGGTCAACCACCTGGGGCACTTCGCGCTCACCGGGCTGCTGCTCCCCGCGCTGCTGAACACCCCCCACGCACGTGTCGTGACCGTGTCGAGCATGATGCACGCGCTCTCCAACATCGACATCGACGACCTCGACAGCGAGCGGCCCTCCTACCGGCGCTGGATCGCCTACGCCCGCTCCAAGACCGCCAACCTGCTCTTCACCCACGAACTGGCACGCCGGCTGGACGCAGTCGGCTCCGACGTCGTGGCGGCCGCGGCCCATCCCGGGTACGCCGCGACGAACCTGCAGACCGCCGGGCCCAGGATGGCCGGCCGTAAGGGGGCCGAGCGGTTCATGGAGATCGGCAACCGGGTCTTCGGGCAGAGCCCGCAGGCGGGGGCCCTGCCCACGCTGTACGCGGCCACCGCGCCCGGTGTGCGCCCCGACTCCTTCACCGGGCCCTCGTTCGCGATGTGGCGGGGCGCGCCGGCCGAGTCCTGGCGGGCCGGCTGGACCCGCAACGACACGGCGGGCGAGCGGCTCTGGGACGTTTCCGAGCGGCTCACCGGAGTGTCGTACGACGCCCTGAAGGCCTGACCGGTCCGCCGGCGCTCAGAGCGCCCCGCCGCCGTCGACCACCAGGTCCGTGCCGACGACCGACGCCGCGTCCTCGGACGCCAGGTACAGGACGGCCGCGGCGACCTCCGCCGTCCTGGACACCCGGCCGAGCGGCAGTTCGTGCCGCACCCGCTCGACCCGCTCGGCCTCCGACTCCCCGGGGCGCAGCGACATCGTGGTGGCGGCGGCGCCGGGGCTGACGACGTTGATCCGGACGCCGTCGGCGATGTGGTCGAGGGCCGCGGCGCGGGTCAGCGCGGTGACGGCCGCCTTGGACGCGGCGTAGGCGGCGACGCCCGGGCGCCGGGTGTGCACGCCGATGGTGGAGGCGATGTTGACGATCGCGCCGCCGGACGGCTGGGTCCGCATCTGCCGGATCTGGGCCTGGAGAGCCAGGAACACGCCGGTCGTGTTGATGTCGAACTGTGCGCGCCAGTCGGCCTCCGCGAGGTCGGCGAGCGGTGTTCCGCCGTGGAAGACGGCCGCGTTGTTGACCGCCACGTCGAGTGAGCCGAAGCGGTCCACGGCCGCCCCGACGAGATCCCGCCAGTCGGCGGCGCGCGACACGTCGGCGGGCACGGCCAGCGCCTTGCCGCCGCGCGCCTCGATCAGCGCGACCGTCTCGTCCAGCGGGGCGGCGGTGCGCCCGGCGACGACGACGTGCGCGCCCTCGGCGGCGAACGCCAGGGCGGTGGTGCGGCCGATGCCGGATCCGGCACCCGTGACGAGGGCGGTCCTGCCGGAGAAGCGGACGCTCACGAGTCCTCCATTCGTCTGCGGTGTCGTACGGGATGCGTAGGTGAGGAGAGGGCAACTTTATTGACTGATCGGTTCAATATGAGGGGACGCCGAAACGCGCTGAGCGGCGGCGTGTTCAGTCGAGCAGGGTCAGTGCCTGTTCCGCGGCGTCCCGCACGCGGGCCGGGTCCGTGGACGCCTTGCCCACCACCCGCAGCCCCTGCATCAGGACCAGCAGCATGCGGGCGAGGGCCAGCGGGTCGCGGCCGGCGGGCAGTTCGCCCTGGGCCTCGGCGCGGACCAGGGCCGCGTGCAGCAGGGTTTCGAGGTGGTCCCAGTTGTGCTCGACCCGGCGCGCCGCGTCGGTGTCGTGCGGCGCCAGTTCGGTGGCCGTGTTGGTGACGAAGCAGCCGCTCAGGCGCCGTTCGCCGGTCGCCGCCTCGGTCGCGAAACGGCGGACCACCGCACGGACGGCCGGCAGGGCGGGGCCCGGCTGGGACAACTCCCGCAGCAGCTGCGGATTGCGCGCCTGCTGATAACGGTCCAGCGCCTTCAGGTACAGGTCGTGCTTGTTGCCGAAGGTCGCGTAGATGCTGGCCCGCCCCACGCCGAGGTGCTCGACGAGATCCGTCATCGACGTCGCCTCGTAGCCGCGGCGCCAGAACAGCTCCAGGGCCGACTGCAGCGCCGCGTCCGGATCGAACTCCTTGGTCCTGGCCATGCGAGGCAGCCTAGGCTTTTCCAGAACGACTGGTCAAGTTACTTGGTGTGCGCGCTGCTCCGGTGGGTCCGCACCGCGTACGTCGTGACGGTCACCGTCTCGTCGTCCAGGCACCGTCCCGACTCCAGGTCGAACCGCTGCTTGAGGAGCGGCGAGGCGACGAAGGGCCGGCCCTGGTGGGAGCCGGTCAGGCCGCGGGAGAGGACCGCCGCGCCGCTGAACGGGTCGCGGTTGTCGATGGCGTACGTCCGGCCCGTCCGGTCGCGGAAGACGGCGGCCTGACGGCCGTCCGGCAGCAGTGCGGCCACCCCCCGGCCGGGCGTGAGGGCGGACAGGTCGCAGATGGTCAACCAGTCGGCACCCAAGAGGAGTTGGACGCTCGGGGTCTGGGTGTTCCGGGGTCGGGTCATCGCTGGGCGCTTCCTTCCAGAGGGCGTCGGCCGATGGCCAGGAGCGGCAGGTCCGGCTTGATCTGGTCGCGCTCCGGGACGAAGCCGACCACCGGGTCGGGGACGCCGGGGGCGTTCACGAACGACACGAACCGGGCCAGTCGCACCGGGTCGCGGAGGGTCTGCGCCCACTCGTCGCGATAGGCGCGGACATGGGCGGCCATCAGGGAGTCCAGCTCCTCGCAGATGCCGAGCGAGTCGTGCACGACGACGTCCCGGATGTGGCCGAGGCCGCCCGGGATCCGCTCCAGCCAGGCCGAGGTGCGCTCCAGCCGGTCGGCGGTACGGATGTAGAACATCAGGAACCGGTCGATCAGACGGATCAGCCGCGCATCGTCCAGGTCCTGGGCCAGCAGGTCCGCGTGGCGCGGTGTGGCGCCGCCGTTGCCCCCGACCCAGAGGTTCCAGCCGCCTGCCGTCGCGATGACGCCGAAGTCCTTGGACCGGGCCTCGGCGCACTCCCGGGCGCACCCGGAGACCGCCGACTTGAGCTTGTGGGGTGAGCGCAGTCCCCGGTAGCGCAGCTCCAGGTCGATCGCCATCCGGACCGAGTCCTGGACCCCATAGCGGCACCAGGTCCGGCCGACGCAGGACTTCACGGTCCGCAGCGCCTTTCCGTACGCGTGCCCGGACTCGAAGCCCGCGTCCACCAGCCTGGCCCAGATCAGCGGGAGTTGCTCGACCCGGGCGCCGAACAGGTCGATGCGCTGACCGCCCGTGATCTTGGTGTAGAGGCCGAAGTCCCGGGCCACCTCACCGATCACGATGAGCTTCTCGGGGGTGATCTCGCCGCCCGGGACGCGCGGCACGATCGAGTACGAGCCGTTCCTCTGCAGGTTGGCGAGGAAGTGGTCGTTGGTGTCCTGGAGGGCGGCCTGCTCGCCGTCCAGGACATGGCCGCTCGCGCCGATGACCGGGGCGAGCGAGGCGAGGACCGAGGCGACCGCCGGTTTGCAGATCTCGCATCCGTCGCCGCCCCGGGCACCGGGCCGCCCGTAGCGGTCCAGCAGCGCCCGGTACGAGGAGATCCGCAGCGCGAGGACGATCTCGTAGAGCTCCTCGCGGGTCTGCGGGAAGCAGCCGCACAGGCCGTGGTCGGCCTCGACGCCCTGCGCCGCCAGCTCCTCGTCCACGAGCTGACCGAGGACCTTGACGCAACTCCCGCAGCCGGTACCGGCCTTGGTGCACCTCTTCACCTCCGGCACGGTGGTGAAGGCGTGTTCGGCGACCGCGTCGCGGACCGTGCCCTTGGTGACGTGGTGGCACGAGCAGACGACGGCCGCGTCGGGGAGCGCGGAGGGGCCGAGAACGGCCGGGGCGCCCGCGCCCGCCGGAAGGACCAGTTGCCCGGGGGCGATCGGCGGTACCGATCCGGTGAGGGCGCGCAGGGTGCCGTACGCGTCGGCGTCGCCGACCAGGATGCCGCCGAGCAACTCGCCGTCGCGGCCGACGACGAGCTTGCGGTACGTGCCCGAGCGCGAGTCGGCGTAGACGACGTCGAGGCAGTCGGCGGTGGTGCCGTGCGCGTCGCCGAAGGATGCGACGTCCACGCCGAGCAGCTTGAGCTTGGTGGAGAGGTCGGCACCGGTGAAAGCGGCGTCCGCGCCGGCGATCGTCGCGGCGGCCGTCTCGGCCATCTCGTACCCGGGCGCGACCAGCCCGTACACCCGGCCGTCGGACGCGAGGGCGCATTCGCCGATCGCGTACACGCGCGGGTCGGAGGTGCGGCACCGCTCGTCGACCGTGATGCCGCCGCGCTCGCCGACCGTGAGTCCGGCGTCGCGGGCGAGCCGGTCGCGCGGACGCACCCCCGCCGAGAACACCACGAGATCCGTGGCGAGTTCGGAGTCGTCGGAGAGTCTCATGCCGGTCACGGCGCCGTCGGCTCCGGTGACGATCTCCCGCGTGCCGGTACCGGTGCGGACGCTCAGACCGAGGTCCCCGACGGTGCGCAGCAGTGCCGCGCCGCCGCCCTCGTCGACCTGCACGGGCATCAGGCGCGGTGCGAACTCCACGATGTGCGTGGCCAGTCCGAGGCTCTGGAGCGCGCCCGCCGCTTCCAGGCCCAGCAGGCCGCCGCCGACCACGGTGCCGGTCGTCGCCCGCGTCTTCGCGTACTCCTCGATGGCGAGCAGGTCCTCGATGGTCCGGTAGACGAAGCAGCCCTCGGCGTCCCTGCCGGGCACGGGCGGCACGAAGGGGGCGGAGCCGGTGGCGAGGACCAGGGTGTCGTAGGCGACGGTCAGGCCGGAGCGGGCCGTCACCGTCCGTGCCGTCCGGTCGATCGTCTCGGCCGGGTCGCCGAGGCGCAGTTCGATGCCGTGCGCGGTGATGAACCCGGGGTCGGTCAGCGAGAGTTCGTCCGGGGTGCGGCCCGAGAAGTACGAGGTGAGCCGGACGCGGTCGTAGGCCGGACGGGGCTCCTCGCCCAGCACGACCACCCGGTGCGTGGCGGTGAGCCCGCGTTCGGCCAGCGCCTCCAGGAAGCGCTGGCCGACCATGCCGTGGCCGACGAGCACGATCGTGGGGGAGTCCGTGGACATCAGGAGCCTCCGTCGTCGGGGAGCGGTCGTGCGGCTTGCGGCCGGGACCCGGGCGGGCGGCACGCGGTGGCGCGGGCGGTGCTCATCGGCATCCGCGGGTACGGCGGACACCACCGAGGCACCGGCTCTTCGCGACGCCGGGTTCGTCGCGGCCCCGGGTTCGGGCCGCCGCGGGCGGGACGGGTCCCCGCGGATCCGGCACCGGTCACCGCCGGCCGCTCGTTCGAGGTCATGCCCGCAGCGTGCGATGCCGGTGTTACCCGGCCGCATCCCCGCTGTTTCCCGGGCGGAACGCTGATCTCAGCGGAGGCGGCGGCCGGTTGTGAGGGTCCCGCCCCGCGGCGGCCCCACAGGCGTCACCGGCGGGTGCCGTGGCCGGGCGTCGCGTACCGGTGGGTGCTGTGGCCGGGCGTCGCGTACCGGTGGGTGCTGTGGCCGGGCGTCGCGTACCGGTGGGTGCTGTGGCCGGGTGTCGCGTACCGGTGGGTGCCGTGGCCGGGTGTCGCGTACCGGTGGGTGCTGTGGCCGGGCGTCGGGTACCGGTGGGTGCCGTCGCCGGATGCCGTGTACCCGTGGGTGGCGTCGCCCGACACGCGTCCGCGGAGGGTGCCGGGCGGTCCCGCGGGGCTCCGGACCAGCGCCGTACCTCAGAAGACGCCCAATTCCATGGACGGCACATCCATCTCCTCCATAGGGTCGCGATCATGCCCGACATATCGCTGACCATGGTCGTTGTGCTGTGCCTCGCCTCCCTCGCGGCGGGATGGATCGACGCCGTGGTGGGCGGCGGCGGACTGCTCCTGCTGCCCGCGCTGCTCCTCGGACTGCCGGGCGGCACCCCGGCGGCGTACGCGCTCGGCACCAACAAGGCGGTCGCGATCGTCGGGACGAGCGGCGCGGCGGTGACCTACGCCCGCAAGGCGCCCGTCGACGTGCGGCTGGCCGTCCGGATCGGTCTCGCGGCGCTCGCCGGCTCCACCGGCGGAGCCTTCGTGGCCGCCGGGATGAGCACGGACGTCCTGAAGCCGGTCGTCATGGTGGTCCTGGTCGGCGTCGGGACGTTCGTCATCCTGCGCCCCGCCTTCGGCACCGCGCCCTCCGCCGAGCCCGTCCCGCCGCGCCGCGTGCTCGCCGCGATCGGCCTCGCGGGCCTCGGCATCGGCTTCTACGACGGGCTCATCGGCCCCGGCACGGGCACCTTCCTCGTCCTCGCCCTCACCGCGCTGCTCCATCTCGACCTGGTCACCGCCTCCGCCACCGCCAAGATCGTCAACTGCTGCACCAACGCGGGCGCCCTCGCGACCTTCGCCTGGAAGGGCACGGTGTACTGGCAACTGGCCGCGCTGATGGCGGTCTTCAACCTCGTCGGCGGCACCGTCGGGGCGCACACCGCGCTGAAGCGGGGCAGCGGCTTCGTCCGGGTGGTCCTGCTGACGGTGGTGTTCGCGCTGGTGGCGAACCTGGCGTACCAGCAGTGGGTGGCCTGAGGCCTGCGTTCCGGCCGGACCCGCGTCGGCCCGCCCGCGGGCGGGCCCGGGTCAGCTGCCGCCGGTGAGGTGGGCGAAGACGACCACGTTGCCCTGGTAGCCCGTCGTCCTCGAATAGCCGCCGCCACAGGTGATGACGCGCAGTTCGGGGCGGGACGCGGCCCCGTACACCTTGTCGTCGGGGAAGTCACGGGCGTCGTACACCTCGACGGCGTCGACGGTGAAGTGCGCGGTGCCGCCGTCGCGGCGCGCCACGTCGATGGCGCTGCCCTTGTGCAGGGCGCCGAGGTCGTAGAAGACGGCCGGTCCCTCGGTGTTGTCGACATGACCGGCGACGATGGCGGTGCCGCGCTCACCGGGCGTGGTGCCGGCCTCGTACCAGCCCGCGAGGTTCTTCTCCTCGGCGGGCGGGACGTCCAGACTGCCCTGGGGGGTGAGCCCGAGGCCCATCAGCGGGGCGTTCACGCCTATCGAGGGTATGCGGATCCGTTCGGGCGGGGAGTGGCGGAGCGCGGGCACGGACTGCCGGGCGGCGCTGCCGGTGCCCGACTGGGCGGCGGAGGGCTGGGGCGGCGGATGGCGCTCGGTGCCGCTGCGCACCAGCCAGACGCCCGAGCAGAGGGCGACCACGGTGACGGACGCTATGACGGTGTTGCCGACGCGGCCGGGGTGACCGGCCTTGGGTATCCGGTGCACTGGAGCCTCCTCTCGGGGGAGGCAGGGGTCCTTCCGGGCTGCCTCGGGGGTGTCGCTCGGGGGTGGGTGGGTTGGTCCCCGTCCCCCTCCGGGCCGCGAGGGGCGTCGGGCCACGGAGGGGGAGGGAACGGCGGTACCGGCGGACGGACAGCGGAGGGTGTCCGTCAGATCCCGTCGCCTCTCGCCCGGCGATGCAGGAGCCAGGTACCGCCCGCGGCGGCGACGGCCAGGGCCGCCACTCCCGCCGCGGTCCTTGTGGGGTCGGTGCCGAGTGCGCCACCGACGCCCGTGTTCACATGCCCGTGCGGCTGGACCTGGTCGCGCGACGAGGCCGCCGCCGTCATCGTCACCGTCAGATCGCCGGTGACCTGGGCGCCGTGGGAGCATTTCGCGACGATCTCGTACGTCCCCGGCTGCGCGCTGGGCGGCACCCGGAACCGGCCGACCGCGTCGTTCTCGTGCGTGCCGGCGGCGAGCATGAAGGTGCCGGCGCCGACCGCGCTGGCGTCACCCGTGGCGGCGCCGTTCGTGCCGCACGCCGCCGTGCTGACGGCGATGTCGTGACCCGGGAGCGCGGTGGAGGGGGACACCTCCAGGCTCACGGTGCTCCCGCCGTACGCGGGCACGGCGGTGAGGGCCGCGGCGGCGACGGCGAGCGCGGTACCGGTCACCAGACGGGCTGTGCGTCGCATGGTTGCTGCTCCTCCGAGGGGGCACGGCCCGCGGCACCCCCAAGTGCCGCTGCGTCGGTCGCGCCCCTGCCCTTCCGAGGTAAGTGGCATCGGTGCGGGCCCGCTTGCCGGGGAAAGGCCGGAAGTGTGGTGAACGGGTGTGGTGCGAGAGGGCCGTACGGGGGGATCGGAGAGCGTTTCGGCAGGTCAACGGTGTGCCGCGGACGTGAGGGCAGAACGGGGGCCCGAAGGGGGGAGGCCGATGGTGAACGGGTGATGGCCTCCGGCCCCGGCGGAGACGGGCGTCCGGCCTCGGCGGCACGGGCGTCCGGCCCCGGCGGCAGCACACGGCACGCGCTGCGGCAGGACACGGCACTCGCTCGCCCTCGGCGGGACCGGACGGTACCCGGGTGTACGGCCCGGCGCGTCAGCCCACGGACACGGCGGACCACGCCGCCGCCACCGCGTCGTACTCCGTGCTCCCCGCGCCGTACAGATCCTTCGCCGCGTTCAGTGTCGCCGTCCGCGCGCCCGCGTAGTCGGTCGAGGACGTCATGTAGACCGTCAGTGCCCGGTACCAGATCGCGCCGAGCTTGTCCCGGCCGATGCCGGTGACCTTGGCGCCGTCGCAGGTCGGGCTGTTGTAGGAGACGCCGTTGACGGTCCTCGCGCCGCTGCCCTCGGCGAGCAGGTACGCGAAGTGGTTCGCCACACCGGACGAGTAGTGGACGTCGAGGTTCCCCACCGACGAACTCCAGCAGTCCGCCGAGTTCCCGTCCTTGGAGGGCCGGTCCATGAAACGCAGGGCCGGCTTGCCGAACCCGGAACGCACGACCTTCTCGCCGATCAGGTAGTCACCGGGGTCGGTGGCGTTGTGCGCGTGGAACTCCACCAGCGTGCCGAAGATGTCGGAGGTCGCCTCGTTGAGTCCGCCGGACTCGCCCGAGTACGTCAGCGCCGCCGTCTTCGAGGTGACACCGTGGGACATCTCGTGACCGGCCACGTCCAGCGCGACCAGCGGGCCGAACGTCGTGCCGTCACCGTCCCCGTACGTCATGCAGAAGCAACTGTCGTCCCAGAAGGCGTTGTTGTAGCTGCTGCCGTAGTGCACACGGTTGTACGAGCCCTTGCCGTCGCCCGCGATGCCGTTCCGTCCGTGCACGTCCTTGTAGTAGTCCCAGGTCGCGTCCGTGCCGTACTGGGCGTCGACCGCGGCCGAGGCACGGTCCGCGGCCGCCCCGCTGCCCCAGTGGTTGTCGGCGTCCGTGAAGAGGGTCGCCGGGGCCCGGCTGACGCAGATGCCGAGGACGCACAGGTCCGTCTTGTTCGCCGCGTCGCCCGTGTAGGTGTTCCCCCGCGTCGGGTCCTTGAGCTGGTACGCCGATCCGGACGGAGTGGTCTCCAGCGGGACCGTGCCGCTGTAGAGCGACCTGCCGGTACCGGTCGCCGTCTCGATGCTGTCCCAGGCGTCGATCTGCCGGCCGGTGCGGGCGTCGGTCAGCACCGCGCGGGCGACCGGGTTGCCCAGCGAGTCCTGGCCCACCACATCGGTGCGCCAGGCCAGTCGCGGCGCGCCGTGCAGGGCGTCGACGACCAGCTTCGGACTGGCCGTCACCTTCTTCAGGGTCTGGCCGACGTGTGCGGCGCGCAGCGCGGTGGCGGCCAGACCGGCGGCCTTCGGCGCGGAGAGCGCGGGTGTGATGGTGGGGACGGCGAGGTCGCGGGCGGTGGCCCGGTCCGCGCCGCGGTAGGAGCCGTTCGGGGCGAGATGGACCACGAAGTCGCCGCCGAGCACCGGAAGCCGGCGGTAGGTGCGGTCGTAGCGCACATGCCGGCTGCCGTCCGCGTCGATGACGACATCGCGCACGCTGGTGCCCTCGGCGGAGGTCAGGCCCAGGCGGGCGGCCTCGTGCACGAGGGCCGCCGCCGCGTCGCCGATGGCGGTGGCCCGGCTCGGCCGGTCGGCCGCGCCGGCGGTGGGGGTGAGGGCGGTCGCCAGCAGGGCGGTGGTGGCGGCGGCCACCCCGACGGCCAGACGGGAACCTCGGGTGGGCCGTATCCGGTTCCGACTCATCGGTCTCCTCGGGGAGGCACGCTCAGGCGCGTGTGGGGGGCGCTGATGTCGGTTCAGGTTTAAAGGTCCATGACATGTCATGTCCATAGCGCATACGCGGTTGCGGCGCGTGTGGAGGGAATCGTTTCCGCGCCCTCACTAATGAGAGACGATCATGGAGACGGTGGCCGGAACATCCCCGGAACGAGCACAGGAACGACCGTGGTGACCACGTCCGGAGCGGCACCGGGACAACCCGGGAACGAGGGAGGGGAACGACTCTTGAGCGTCACGGACGGGGGACGGCTGCCCATTTTCGTCTACGGCACCCTGCGCCCCGGCGAGCACAACCACGACCTGTTCCTGCGCGGACGGACCCTGTCCGAACGGCCCGCGACGATGCGGGGGATCGTGCTCTACGACGGACCCGGGTACCCGTACGCCGTCGAGGAGCCCGCCGGTGTCGTGCACGGGGAGCTGGTCGCGGCGTTGCCCGAGACGTACGCGGAACTGCTCGGCGCGCTCGACAGGCTGGAGGAGTACGTGCCGGGCGACCCCCGCAACCTGTACGAGCGGGTGGTCCGGGACGTGACCCGCGCGGACGGCACGGCCACGCGGGCCTGGGTGTACGTGGCCGCCCCCGCCGTCACCGCCCGGCTGCGCGCCCACGGCCGGCTCGTCCCGGGCGGGGACTGGCGGGAGCGTCGGCGTACGCGGTGACGAAATCCGTCGTCGGCGCCCGGCGGAAGCGGCGCGCCGGGCGCGGTGCGCGAGCGGAGTCCGCCGTCGGCTACTGCCGGTTGAGGGAGCGGGTGACGCCCGCCGCGATCGTCGTCGCCAGGATCCAGCCGGTGGCGATCAGCAGATACGAGAGCCACTGGTACCCGCCGCGCGGCGCGAAGGCTGTCTCCTGCCCGAAGTCGACCAGGGGCAGCAGCAGGTCGAGGGTGTACACGAGGGGATTGAAACCGGGCGCCTCGGCCGGCTTCAGGGCGGCCGGGTGGTGCAGCGCGAAGGCGACCGCGCCCGTGCACAGCAGCAACAGCAGCCAGCCGGCCGCACGCATCGGCCGGAAGCCGTACCCGACGGTCGCGTCCTGCAGATGACCCCAGAACCGGGCGGGGCGTGGCAGCGTCCCGCGGTGCCGCCGGAGCTTGGCCAACTGCACCGTGCGCGCCGCGGCGTCGTCCCCCACGGTCCGGTAGGCGGTGGCCAACTGCTCGTAGGCGTACGGAAGATAACCGGACTCCTCCCGTTCCAGCAGCGGCAGCCGCAGCTCGGCGGGCAGGTGCGGGGCGAGGGTGCGGTAGCTGAGGCCGTCGATGCGCACCCGGCCGGGCCAGGTCTCCGGGGGGACGTGCAGCAGGTCCAGCTGGGAGCGGCGCAGATTGACGGTGCCCACGATCGGGGCGGCGTCGCGCAGCCACAGCTCGCCGATGACACAGCTGGTGGCCCGCAGGGCCGGTCCCCCGGGGTTCGACAGCCGGGCGTAGGCGAGATTGAGCTGGTGGGGAATCCTGGCACCGCTCAGGTTGACCCGCCCGTGGGCGCGCAGCCGCATGGCCCGCAGATCGGTGCCGACCGACAACGTCTCGGCGTGCAGCGCGGTGCCGCCCGGCGTGTGCAGCTCGGCGTCGTCGAGGTTCAACTGCCCGCCCAGGGTCGCCCCGTTCAGCCGGACCTGGCCGTGGGCGACGAGACCGACGGCCCACACATCGGTGCCGACCTCGGCGTGGTTGAGCTGGAGGGCCGGTTCCGCGGAGGCCTCCGGCGCCCCGGGATCCCGGTCCGGGGCGTCCGGGTCCGGGGGCGTGCCGAGCCGCGCCCCGTTCAGGAAGACGGCGCCCGAGATCTTCGCTCCCTGGAGCCGTACCTGCCCGCTGACACGGCAGCAGCTGAGCCGCAGCACCCCCTCCACCCGCAGGGTGCCCGCGGTGAGTCCGGGCAGCACCGAGTCGCTCAGCACCAGGTTGCGCAGCCGCGCTCCGTACAGGTTCGGGTCCTGCTCGAAGTGGCAGAACCGCAGCCGTACGGGGTGGTCTACCGTCCCGTAGGTGAGGTCCAGCCGCCCGGTGACGCGCGCCCCGCTCAGCCTCAGGCCGGCTATCTCGCCGTCCCGGGCGGCTCCGCCGATCAGCAGGGCCCGCAGCACCTCGGCGCGCACGGTCCGCTCCGGTCCCCAGGACGCCCCGCCCGCGGGGTCCTCGTCGGGGCTCTCCCGGAAGTCGACGCCCTCACCGAGCGGGAAGGCGTCCCGGACCCGGCACTCCGCGGGCGTCAGGTCGGCGGGGATCACCGCTCGCCCGCAGCCGCCAGCGCCCGCGCCACCCCGGGCTCCTTGCGCCCGAGGAACCGCGGGTCGGGCTCGAACACCACGTCCAGCAGGGCCTTGCCGGCCGCGAACACCTCGCGCGCACCCCCGTAGTACCAGGTGGCGTCGTGCTTGGCGTCGACCCCGACGCCGTACGAGCGCACCCCCGCCGCCCGGCACAGCGCGACGGCCCGCCGGATGTGGAACCCCTGGCTGATCAGCACCGCCTCGTGGACCCCGAAGATCTTCCGGGCCCGCACGCACGAGTCCCAGGTGTCGAATCCCGCGTAGTCGCTGACGATCCGGCCGTCCGGCACCCCGTGCTTCGTCAGATACGCGCGCATCGCGTCCGGTTCGTCGTAGTCCTCGCGGCTGTTGTCCCCGGTGACGAGCACGACCTCGATCCGCCCCGCCCGGTACAGCCGCGCCGCCGCGTCCAGCCGGTGCGCGAGGTACGGCGACGGTTCGCCCTCCCACAGCCCCGCCCCGAACACCACCGCGACCTCGGTCCTCGGCACGTCCGCGGTGGTCCGCAGCCGGTCGCCCGTCACGACGTACAGCCAGGTCGCGGGAAGCAGCGCCAGAACGCACAGCAGCATGATCACCTGCACCGCCCTGCGCTGCCCGGCGCGGGTGCGCGGGAGCCGCGGGAGCCGTCGGGGAAACGCTCTACGGATGCTCGGGCGCGGCAGGCGCAGCATGATCGGTGTCCCCCAGATGGCGTCGGCTCGCAGCGGCGTTCGACAGATGGGGACGCAGCGTGAGCCGGTTCGGTTCGGCGCCCTGCGGTGACCGGGGTCACCCCGCCAGGGTGACCGCGGGTGCAGGAGGCTCACGGACCGGCCGCAGGTCACCGTGAACCCCCGGAAAACACCCGTCATGCCGGTGCAACGGCGCGGCAACCTCCTACCGGCACGATCAGTCCATGACGGCGTCGCACACCCCTCACGACGAGTCCCCGACCGGCACCGGGGGCCGGCCGCTCCCGGGCGCCCCCCTCGACAGTACGGCGCAACTGATGAACGCGATCACCAGCCGGCTCGGCAGTCAGCTCAGCCTCGTCTCGCTCAACGGCACGCGGCGCCCGGCGCCCCCACCGCTCGTGCTCGTCGCGCACGGCAGCCGCGACCCGCGCGCGCTCGGCACCGTTCGCACCCTCGTCGAACGGGTCCGCGAGCTGCGCCCGCACCTGTCCGTGCGGCTCGGTCACATCGAGCTCGACGAACCGCTGCTGCCCGCCACCCTCGCCTCGATCGACACGGACCGGGACCCCCGGGCCGTCCTCGTGCCACTGCTGCTCAGCCGCGGCCACCACGTCAAGCGGGACGTCCCCGACGCCGCGGCCGCCGTCCCGGGCCTGCGCGCCCGCGTCGCCGCCCCGCTCGGCCCGCACCCACTGCTCGTCGAGACGCTGTACGAGCGGCTGGTCGAGGCCGGCTGGCGCACCCGGGCGAGTGACGCCGCCCGCCGGGCGAGCGGTGTCGTGCTGGCCGCCGCCGGCTCCCGCGACCCCGAAGCGGCCGTCGACACCCGCCGCACCGCCCGACTGCTGGCCGAACGCCTCGGCGTGCCCGTCGTGGCGGCGTACGCCTCCGCCGCCGCGCCCACCGTCCCGGCCGCCGTGCGGGCCATGGCCGCCCGTGGCCGCCACCGCGTCGCCGTCGCCTCCTACTTCACCGCGCCCGGCCGCTTCGCCACCGCCTGCGCCGAGGCCGCCCCCTGGATCGCCGCCGCGCCCCTGGGCGCCCACCCGGCGATGGCCCGCCTCGTCCTGCACCGCTACGACCAGGCCCTCGCGGCCCCCGAACCGGCCTCCGAACGCGAGCTCGCCGCCACCTGAACCGGGGCTCGCGGTGGTCCTCCGAGCCCCGATCGTCACCACCTGCGTCTACTGTCGGGTGCATGGAAGGCACCGCACCGAAGGCGTACGAGCACAGCACCGGCCACGAGGAGTACGACGAGACCGCCGTCGAGCGCTGGGCGGTCGAGCCCGACAAGCGCCCCGGACGCACCGCCTTCCAGCGCGACCGCGCGCGTGTGCTGCACTCCTCCGCGCTGCGCCGGCTGGCGGGCAAGACCCAGGTCGTCACGCCCGGCACCCTTCCCCAGGGCCTCGACGCCGCCCGCACCGGGGGGACCCTCGACCGGGCCTGGGACGCCAGCCCCCGCACCCGGCTCACGCACTCCCTGGAGTGCGCCCAGGTCGGCCGCGAGCTGGGCGCGGCCCTCGGCTGCGACCCCGACCTCGTCGAGGCGGCCTGCCTCTCCCACGACCTCGGCCACCCGCCCTTCGGACACAACGGCGAACAGGCGCTGAACGAGTTCGCGCGGGACTGCGGGGGCTTCGAGGGCAACGCGCAGTCGCTGCGGCTGCTCGCCCGCATCGAGCCCAAGCGGTTCGTGCGGTCCGAGGAGACCGGCGAGCTGGTCAGCGTCGGCCTCAACCTCACCCGCGCCACCCTCGACGCCGCCACCAAGTACCCCTGGCAGCGCGGCGCCCACCCCACCGCCCCCGAGTCCTCGAAGTTCGGGGTCTACGAGGACGACCGGCCGGTCTTCGACTGGATCCGCAAGGGCGCCCCGGCGACCCGTACCTGCTTCGAGGCCCAGGTCATGGACTGGGCGGACGACGTGGCCTACTCGGTGCACGACGTCGAGGACGGGCTGCACGCGGGCCACATCGACCCCGGCTGTCTGTACGCCGAGCCGGAGCGGCAGGAGATCTTCGCGGTGGCCATCGGGCGGTACGTGTCCGCGGAGACCGACCCCGCCGAGCTCGCCGAGGCCCTCGACCGCCTCCTCGACCAGGACTGGTGGCCGCACGGCTACGACGGATCGGCCATCGCGCAGGCCCGGCTCAAGGACGCCACCAGCCAGCTCATCGGCCGCTTCTGCCTGGCCGCCGAGGGCGCCACCCGGACCACGTACGGCCTCGGCAGACTCACCCGCTACGGCGCGGAACTGGTCGTTCCGCGCGCCGCGCGCCTGGAGTGCGCGGTCCTCAAGGCGGTCGCCGACCGTTACGTCATGCAGCGCGCCGAGCAGGAACTGCTCCGCGCCGATCAGCGGATCGTCGTCGCCGAACTCGCCGAGGCGCTCACCGCCCGCGCCCCGGACGGCCTGGACCCGCAGTTCAGGGCACTGTTCGACGAGGCGCCCGACGACCGCGCCCGCAAGCGGGTGATCGTCGACCAGATCGCCTCGCTGACGGACGCCTCGGCGCGCTCACTGCACCTCAGGCTCACCACCCGCCCCACCACAGGCGGCGGAGTGTGACCCTGCGTGGCCTGATCGGGCCACTCCCTCTTCCCGCATCACGCTGCGTGCGGGACGCTCGCATGGGGCGACATCCTTACGAGGAGGCATCAAGTGGTCGACGCGGATCAGACATTCGTCATCGTCGGAGGAGGCCTGGCCGGCGCCAAGGCGGCCGAGACACTCCGAGCGGAGGGATTCACCGGGCGGGTGATACTGATCTGCGACGAACGTGACCACCCCTACGAGCGCCCGCCGCTCTCCAAGGGGTATCTCCTCGGCAAGGAGGAGCGCGACAGCGTCTTCGTGCACGAACCCGCCTGGTACGCGCAGAACGACGTGGAGCTGCACCTCGGCCAGACCGTCGACGCGATCGACCGGACCGCGAAGACGGTCCGCTTCGGCGACGACGGCACCCTCGTCCACTACGACAAGCTGCTCCTCGCGACCGGTGCCGAGCCACGCCGCCTCGACATCCCGGGCACCGACCTCGCCGGAGTCCACCACCTGCGCCGCCTCGCCCACGCCGAACGGCTGAAGGGAGTCCTCGCCGCGCTCGGCCGGGACAACGGGCACATCGTGATCGCCGGCGCCGGCTGGATCGGCCTGGAGGTCGCGGCCGCGGCCCGCGAGTACGGCGCCGAGGTCACCGTCGTCGAGCCGGAGGCGACCCCGCTGCACTCGGTCCTCGGCCCCGAGCTCGGCCAGCTCTTCACCGAGCTGCACCGCGAGCACGGCGTCCGCTTCCACTTCGGCGCCCGCCTCACCGAGATCGTCGGCCAGGACGGCATGGTGCTCGCCGCCCGCACCGACGACGGCGAAGAACACCCGGCCCACGACGTACTGGCGGCCATCGGAGCCGCGCCGCGCACCGGGCTCGCCGAGGCCGCGGGCCTGGAGATCGCCCCCCGGGCGCACGGCGGCGGCATCGCCGTCGACGAGCGGCTGCGCACCTCCGACCCCGACATCCACGCCGCCGGCGACGTCGCCGCCTTCCCCCACCCCCTCTTCGGCACCCGGCTGCGCGTCGAGCACTGGGCCAACGCCCTCAACGGCGGACCGGCGGCCGCCCGCGCGATGCTCGGCCGCGAGACGCCGTACGACCGCGTGCCCTACTTCTTCTCCGACCAGTACGACGTCGGACTCGAGTACTCCGGCTGGGCGCCCCCGGGCACCTACGACCAGGTGGTGATCCGGGGAGACGCGGGCAAGCGGCAGTTCATCGCCTTCTGGCTGAAGGAGGGCAGGGTGCTGGCCGGGATGAACGTGAATGTGTGGGACGTCACGGAGCCGATCCAGCAGCTGATCCGATCCCGGGCCCGGCTGGACGCCGAGGCACTGGCCGACCCGCACGTCCCGCTGGACAGTCTGCTCCCGTGACCCACGGCGGCACTCGGCTGTCACCGCGCCCCCGTAGAATTCACCCGTGGCTGGAAGGATCAACGACGAGGACGTGAAGGCTGTTCGGGACGCGGTCCCGATCGACGCCGTCGTCTCGGAGTACCTCCAGCTGCGCAACGCGGGCGGCGGCAACCTCAAGGGCCTCTGCCCCTTCCACGACGAGAAGTCACCGTCCTTCCAGGTCAGCCCGAGCAAGGGTCTCTTCCACTGCTTCGGCTGCCAGGAAGGCGGCGACACCATCACGTTCGTGATGAAGGTCGACCACCTCTCCTTCTCGGAGGCCGTCGAGCGCCTCGCCGGACAGGCGGGCATCACACTCCGTTACGAGGAGGGCGGGTACAACCCGTCCCACCAGCGCGGCGAACGCATCCGCCTGGTCGAGGCCCACAAGGTCGCCGCGCAGTTCTACATCGAGCAGCTCGACACCAGCCCCGAGGCCGACGCCGGCCGCAAGTTCCTCGCCGAGCGCGGCTTCGACCAGGCCGCCGCCGCGCACTTCGGCGTCGGCTACAGCCCGCAGGGCTGGGACCACCTCACCCGCCACCTCCGCGGCAAGGGCTTCTCCGACAAGGAGCTGCTCCTGTCCGGCCTCTCCCAGGAGGGCCGCCGCGGCCCCATCGACCGCTTCCGCGGACGCCTGATGTGGCCGATCCGCGACATCGGCGGCGAGGTCGTCGGCTTCGGCGCGCGCAAGCTGTACGAGGCGGACAACGGCCCGAAGTACCTCAACACCCCCGACACGGCGATCTACCGGAAGTCCCAGGTCCTGTACGGCATCGACCTCGCCAAGAAGGAGATCGCCAAGACCAGCCGCGCGGTCGTGGTCGAGGGCTACACCGACGTCATGGCCTGCCACCTGGCCGGGATCACGACCGCCATCGCGACCTGCGGCACGGCCTTCGGCAGCGACCACATCAAGATCCTCCGCAGGCTGCTGATGGACAACGGCTCGGCGCGTGTCATCTTCACCTTCGACGGCGACTCGGCCGGCCAGAAGGCGGCCCTGCGCGCCTTCGAGGACGACCAGAAGTTCGCCGCCGAGACCTACATCGCGGTCGCCCCGGACGGCATGGACCCCTGCGAACTGCGCCTCGCCAAGGGCGACGAGGCGGTCGCCGACCTCGTCGAACCGCGCACCCCGCTCTTCGAGTTCGCGCTGCGCCACATCGTCGCGCGCTACGACCTGGAGACCCCGGCCGGACGGGCGGCCGCCCTCGACGAGGCGGCCCCGGTCGTCGCCCGCATCAAGAACAGCGGCGCCCAGCACGAGGTCGCCGTGCAGCTCGCCGGCATGCTCGGCATCCTCGACACCCAGTTCGTGGTCAAGCGGGTGGCCCAGCTGGCCCGTTGGGCCCGCGACCGCGGCGGCAAGGGCCCGGCCGGACCGGCCCCCGCCGGACAGCGGCCCCAGCAGACGTACGCGGCCGTCCAGACACCGCGCGGCGGACCCGCGCTCAACCTCCGCAACCCCGTCTTCGCCACCGAACGCGAACTGCTCAAGCTCGCCCTCCAGCGCCCCGAGCTGGTCTCCCCGGCCTTCGACGCCTACGGGATCGACGAGTTCACCGCGCCGCCGTACGCCGCCGTACGCCAGGCGATCATGGAGGCGGGCGGCGCGGAGTACGGGGCCCAGGACCCCCAGGAGTACCTGGTCCTGGTCCGTGAGGCGGCCCCGGACAACACGGTGCGCGCCATGGTCACCGAGCTGGCCGTCGAGGCCATCATGCGCAGGACCGTCGACGAGACCTACGCCGGCGACCAGCTCGTCATGGTCCGCCGCCGTGCCGTCGAGCGCCGCGTCGTGGACGTCCAGGGCGCCCTGGCCCGCGCCAGCGCCCACGGCGACCCGGCCCAGCTGACCGCCGTGCAGAACGAGTTGTGGGTCCTCCAGCAGTACGGGCAGGCGCTGCGCGAACGGGGCGCGGAGGCGCTCTGAAGCCCGGCCCGGTCCGGGCCGCCGCCGCGCCGCGGGCCTCGCGCCCGCGGCCCGCACGCCACGGAAGCGACCCCGGCGCTCACGCCGTCCCCGGGGTGCTCGCCCCCCACATGCGCCTTTCCACAGGTTTCGCACGCCCGGCCCTGCGCACTCGTGCACGAGGGTAATCGCGCGGTCACGGACCGGACGCAAAAAGTCACCGCACGCCCCTCGTGGCGGCGATGTGTCGTACTCCACACTGGGTTCCGGTGCCTGAGTCCTCGGAGCGCGGCCGACCCGCACGCGGCGGGTTCCCGATACCCGCCGTTCCGCCAAACGACTACGGGATGGACAGCGGCGAGGCCGCCGACCCCATCCCCGACGTACCGCTGCCGCACGTCTCAGCAGCGACATTCCTGGAGGTCGCCCCCGTGCAGACCCAGACCCTGACACAGACCGACAACCCCACGGACACGGACGCGGAGCCCGGCGTCGGCGCGGCGCTCCCCCCGCAGAGCCGTGCCGCGCACCACCCCGAGGCGGAGCCGGAAGCCCCGTCCGAGCCGGACGTCCCGTCCGAGCCGGACGGGCCGCCCACGGACGCGGTCGACGTCGAGACCGAGGCCCCCGAGCCCGTGGAGCCGCTCCGTACCCGCACCGCGGACACCGGCGGCCCCTCCTCCGACCTGTTCCGTCAGTACCTGCGCGAGATCGGCCGCATCCCGCTGCTCACCGCGGCCGAGGAGGTCGAACTCGCCCGCCGGGTGGAGGCCGGCCTCTTCGCCGAGGAGAGGCTGCGGCTCGCCTGCGACCTGGACAGCCAACTCGCCCTCGACCTCGACAAACTGGTCGTCATGGGCCGCATGGCCAAGCGTCGGCTGATCGAGGCGAACCTGCGGCTCGTGGTCTCGGTCGCGAAGCGCTACGTGGGCCGCGGCCTGACCATGCTCGACCTCGTCCAGGAAGGCAACCTGGGCCTGATCCGAGCCGTCGAGAAGTTCGACTACGCCCGCGGGTACAAGTTCTCGACGTACGCGACCTGGTGGATCCGGCAGGCCATGTCGCGGGCGCTGGCCGACCAGGCCAGGACCATCCGGGTCCCCGTCCACGTCGTCGAGCTGATCAACCGGGTGGTCCGCGTGCAGCGCCGCATGCTGCAGGAACGCGGCTACGAACCCACCCCCGAAGAGGTCGCCGCCCACCTCGACCTCCCCAGCGAGCGGGTCAGCGAAGTCCTGCGCCTCGCCCAGGAGCCGGTGTCCCTGCACGCCCCCGTGGGCGAGGAGGACGACGTGGCACTGGGTGACCTGATCGAGGACGGCGACGCGGCGTCGCCCGTCGAGTCCGCCGCGTTCCTCCTCCTGCGCGAGCACCTGGAGGCGGTCCTGTCCACGCTCGGCGAGCGGGAACGCAAGGTGGTCCAGCTCCGCTACGGTCTGGCGGACGGCCGCCCCCGCACCCTGGAGGAGATAGGCCGCATCTTCGGCGTGACACGCGAACGCATCCGCCAGATCGAGTCCAAGACCCTCAACAAACTGCGGGACCACGCCTTCGCGGACCAACTGCGCGGCTACCTCGACTGAGCACGCCTCCGCCGGTGCCGGACGAGGGAACGGGCAAAGGAGCGGGGAGGAGCGCTCGCGGCGGCGAGCACCCCTCCCCGGTCTCCCCGGCCCGGCCTAGTCGACCTCGGCCACCGCCTGGGCGAACTGCGCCTGGTACAGCCGCGCGTAGGCCCCGCCCGCCGCGAGCAGCTCCGCGTGCGCCCCCTGCTCCACGATCGACCCGTTCTCCATCACGAGGATGGTGTCCGCGTCCCGGATCGTGGAGAGCCGGTGTGCGATCACGAACGACGTCCGCCCGTGCGCCAGTTTGGCCATCGCCTTCTGGATCAGCACCTCGGTGCGGGTGTCGACGGAGCTGGTCGCCTCGTCGAGCACCAGGATCACCGGATCGGACAGGAACGCGCGCGCGATGGTGATCAGCTGCTTCTCACCCGCGCTGACCCCGCTTCCCTCGTCGTCGATGACGGTGTCGTAGCCGTCCGGCAGCGTCCGGATGAACCGGTCCGCGTGCGCCGCCCGCGCCGCCTCCTCGATCTCCCCGCGGGTCACGTCGCGCGAGGCCCCGTACGCGATGTTCTCCGCGATCGTGCCGCCGAACAGCCAGGTGTCCTGGAGCACCATGCCGATCCCGGACCGCAGTTCGTCCCGGGACATCGACGCGATGTCGACCCCGTCGAGCGTGATCCGGCCGCCCGTGACGTCGTAGAAGCGCATCAGCAGGTTCACCAGCGTCGTCTTGCCCGCACCCGTCGGGCCGACGATCGCCACCGTGTGTCCGGGCTCCACCTTCAGGGACAGGTCCTCGATGAGCGGCTTCTCGGGGTCGTAGCGGAAGGACACGTTGTGCAGCGCCACCCGCCCGCGCAACTCGTCCGGACGCGCCGCCGGGACGGGATCCGCCTCCTGCTCCTCCGCGTCCAGCAGCTCGAAGACGCGCTCCGCCGAGGCGACCCCGGACTGCACCATGTTCGCCATCGACGCGACCTGCGTCAGCGGCATCGAGAACTGCCGGGAGTACTGGATGAAGGCCTGCACATCGCCGATCGACAGCGTGCCCGACGCGACCCGCAGTCCGCCGACCACCGCGACCAGCACGTAGTTCAGGTTCGACACGAACATCATCAGCGGCTGCATGACCCCGCTGTTGAACTGCGCCTTGAACCCGGCCTCATAGAGCTTCTCGTTCTGCTCCGCGAACTGCGCGGCCGACTGCTCCTGGCGTCCGAACACCTTCACCAGCGTGTGACCGGTGTACATCTCCTCGATGTGCGCGTTGAGCTGGCCGGTGGTGCGCCACTGCTGCACGAAGTGCGGCTGCGAGCGCTTGCCGATGCGGGTGGCGACGAAGAAGGAGAGCGGGACGGTGACCAGCGCGACGAGCGCCAGCAGCCACGACACCCAGAACATCATCGCGAGCACACCCACGATGGTCAGCAGCGAGTTCACCAGCTGGCCCATCGACTGCTGGAGCGTCTGCTGGAGGTTGTCGAGGTCGTTGGTGGCCCGCGAGAGCACCTCGCCGCGCTGCCGCTTGTCGAAGTACGAGAGGGGCAGGCGCGACAGCTTCGCCTGCAGGTCCTCACGCATGTGGAAGACGGTCTTGTTGACGGCCCGGTTCACCAGGCGCGTCGCCACCGCCATCAGCAGTCCGGCCACCAGGAAGGTGCAGAGCGCGACCAGCAGTACGTTGCCGACGGCGCCGAAGTCGATGCCCTTGCCCGGGGTGAAGTCCGTCCCCGAGAGCATGTCGGCCATGCCGCCCTCGCCCCGCGCGCGCATGCCCGCGAGGACCTCGGCCTTGGTGGCCCCGGCCGGCATCTGCCGCCCGATGATCCCCGCGAAGACCAGGTCGGTGGCCTTGCCGAGGATCTTCGGTCCGACCACCGAGAGCCCCACGCTCAGCACGACCGCGCACAGCATGACGTACAGGGTCACGCGTTCGGGTCTGAACTGCGCCAGGAGCCGTTTTCCGGATCCCTTGAAGTCCAGCGAGCGCTGATCGGGGCCGCCCCCGGCCATCATGCGTCCCATGGGCCCGGCCATCAGGCGGCCTCCGCTTCCGTCAGCTGGGAGAGCACGATCTCCCGGTAGGTCTCGTTGTCCGCCATCAGTTCGTGGTGGCGTCCGGTGCCGACGACCCGGCCCTCGTCGAGGACCACGATGCGGTCGGCGTCACGGATGGTCGACACCCGCTGGGCGACGATCACCACGGTCGCCTCGGCGGTCTCCTCGGCGAGCGCGGCCCGCAGCGCCGCGTCCGTCGCGTAGTCGAGGGCCGAGAAGGAGTCGTCGAAGAGGTAGATCTCCGGGCGTTGCACGAGGGTGCGCGCGATCGCGAGGCGCTGGCGCTGACCGCCCGACACATTTGTGCCGCCCTGCGCGATCACCGAGTCCAGGCCGTTGTCCAGGTGTTCCACGAACCCCTTGGCCTGTGCCACCTCCAGGGCGTGCCACAGTTCCTCGTCGGTCGCGTCCGGATTGCCGTAGCGCAGGTTGCTCGCCACCGTGCCCGCGAACAGGTACGGCTTCTGCGGGACGAGCCCGACCGTCCTGGCCAGCAGCTGCGGCTCCACGCTCGCCACGTCCTCACCGTCCACCAGCACCTGGCCGTCGGTGGCGTCGAAGAGACGGGGGACCAGACCCAGGAGGGTCGACTTGCCGCTGCCCGTCGACCCGATCACGGCCGTCACCTCGCCCGGCCGCGCCACCAGATCGATGGACTTCAGCACCGGCTCCTCGGCACCCGGGTAGCGGAACCCGCCGCCGCGGATCTCCAGATGGCCGTGCCGACGCAGCTCCAGGACGGGCGCGGTGGGCGGCACGACGCTGGAGGAGGTGTCCAGGACCTCCTGGATGCGCTCGGCGCAGACCTCCGCGCGCGGCACCATCATGAACATGAAGGTGGCCATCATCACGGACATCACGATCTGCATCAGATAGGCGAGGAACGCGGTGAGGTCGCCGATCTGCATGCCGCCACTGGCGATGCGGTGGGCACCGAACCAGACCACGGCGATCGACGAGAGGTTCACGACGGTCATCACCATCGGGAACATCAGTGCGAGCATCCGGCCGGTGGCCAGGGACATCTTGGTCAGCTCGGTGTTCGCGCCCCGGAAGCGGTCCTTCTCGTAGTCGTCCCGGACGAAGGCGCGGATGACACGGTTGCCGGTGATCTGCTCGCGCAGCACCCGGTTCACGGTGTCCAGCCGCACCTGCATGGTCCGGAACAGCGGGCGCAGTCTGCGCACGATCAGCGTCACGCCGATACCGAGGATGGGCACGACGGCGACCAGGATCGCGGACAGCGGCACGTCCAGGCCGAGGGCGAGCACGATGCCGCCCACGCACATGATCGGCGCCGACACCAGCAGGGTGAACGTCATCAGTGCCAGCATCTGCACCTGCTGCACGTCGTTCGTGGTGCGGGTGATCAGTGACGGAGCGCCGAAATGACCGACCTCGCGCGCGGAGAACGACTGCACCCGGTCGAAGACGGCCGCGCGGATGTCCCGGCCGACGGCCGACGCCGTCCGGGCGCCGTAGTAGACGGCTCCGATGTTGCAGAAGACCTGGACCAGCGAGATCCCGATCATCAGGGCACCGAAGGACAGGATGTATCCCGTGTCCCCCTTGACCACGCCGTTGTCGATGATGTGCGCGTTCAGGGTCGGCAGGTAGAGGGTGGCGCAGGTCTGCAGGAACTGCAGGAACACCAGGAGGGCGATGGGTTTCTTGTACGGACTGAGGTAGGTCCGAAGCAGTCGTATGAGCACGCGGCTTCTCTCGGAGTCGTCGACGGCAGTGCGGTCGGTGGTGCACCACCCCCTATCGTCGGACACTCCACCCGCGTTACCCCAATCGATTAATCCAAGAGCGGACCAAGAGCCGACCGGAACCGGACCTTCGGACGTACGCCCGCGGCTCCCACGGGACTTCACCGCACGTCCCGGCTCTCCCGTGTGCCCCCCTGCGCGCCGTCACGCGCGAAACGCCCCAGGATGCGTCTGCTCCCGTACGGAGACGTACTGCTGCCGTACGGCCTGGCCCACCGCCAGTTCCTCACCCGGCTCCAGGATCTGGGCGACCGCACCCTGCCAGACGGGTGGCAGCCGGGGATCGAGGGTGCCCTGCGACACCCCGAGCGCCCAGGCCGCCTGGCGGGCCGCGCCCAGCGCCGCGTAGTCCGCGGGCTGCGGCACGACGACCTGCGCGCCGAACAGCGCGGGCGCCGCGGCCTGCACGGCCGGCAGCTCCGCGGCGGCCCCGAGCAGGAAGACCCGCCGGACGTCCACGCCCCGCCCGCGCAGGACGTCGAGCGCGTCCGCGAGCCCGCAGAGCATGCCCTCGAAAGCGGCCCGCGCCAGGTGCTCGGGCCGCATCGACTCGCGCCGCAGCCCGGCGAGAGTGCCCGCCGTGTGGGGGAGGTTCGGGGTCCGCTCGCCTTCCAGATAGGGCAGCAGGACCAGTCCGTGCGAGCCCGGCGTGGACTTCATCGCCAGCTCGGACAGGCTCTCCAGGTCGGGCAGGCCGAGCAGTTCGGCGGCGCCGCGCAGGGTCCGTACGGCGTTCAGCGTCGTCACCACCGGCAGATGAAGTCCGGTCGCGTCCGCGAGCGAGGTGATCATGCCGGAGGGATCGGCCAGCGCCTCGGTGTGTACGGCCATCACGGACCCGGAGGCGCCGAGGGAGACGACCGCGTCCCCGAGTCCGATGCCGAGCCCGAAGGCCGCCGCCATCGTCTCGCCGGTACCCGCCGAGATCAGCAGCCCTTCGGGGGTGGTGCCCGCGGCCTCGGACGGACCGAGCACCTCGGGCAGCGTGGCCTGGTGGCCCAGCGCGAGGTCGACGAGATCCGGCCGGTAGGCGCCGGTCGCCGCCGACCAGTAGCCGGTGCCGGAGGCCCCGCCGCGGTCGGTGGTCCGGCGCAGCGGGCGGCCGAGCAACTGCCACACCAGCCAGTCGTGCGCCTGGAGCAGCACGGCGGTGCGCTGGGCCGCGTCGGGTTCGTTCCTGTTCAGCCAGCGCAGCTTGGTCACCGGCTGCGCGGCCTGGGGGACGCAGCCCACGGCCTGGGCCCACGCCTCGCGGCCGCCGAGCGCGTCCACCAGGTCGGCGGCGGCGACCTGGGCCCGCCTGTCACCGCCGACCAGGGCGGGACGCACCGTGTTGCCCTGCGCGTCCAGCGGGACGAGCCCGTTCTGCTGTGCCGACACGCCGATGGCCTGCACGCCTTCGAGCAGGCCGCCGCCGGCGGCCTCGCCCAGGGACAGCAGCCACGCCTGCGGATCGACGTCGGAAGGGCGACCGCCGCTCTCGGTGCTCTCCACCGGGTGCGGCGCGTACCCCTGCCTGAGCACGGCGCCCGTGTCCGTGTCGCAGACGACGATGCGAGTGAAATCGGGTGAACTGTCCAACCCGGCGACTATCCCCATGGCGGAAATTCTGCCGTACCGCGGGAGGTGAGCGCGCCGGGCCGGGTGTCACCCCTGGTGAACACGGGTGCCCGGGGGCCCCTGAGGCCCCGGTGCGAGGGGCCCGACGCCTCTCGCACCGGGCTTTTCGGGCGATACGGCCATCCGGAGGCCCGGGTGCCGTCCGGAGGCTCAGGTGTTGGTGGTGCCCCAGTCGTCCGCGCCGGTGCCGTTGGTGTTCCGCTCGCGCAGGGAGCGGACCCGCTGGGTCACCGAGTCGGGCACGTGGTCGCCCATTTTCTCGCTCACCGCGTGGTACGCCTTGCCCGCGGCCTGGCGCCCCTGCTGGGCGGCGGTCTCCGCGGTGTTGCGCACCGCGGGGTTCTGCGCGATCTGCCGCGCGGACTTCTTCAGCTGTTCGTAGCGCTCGCGCCCGGCGCGTGTGCCCAGCACGTAACCCACGGCCAGTCCGGCGACGAATGTGAGCCGGTAGCGCATGACGGCCACCCTTCCCTTGCGTCGGCATCGGTGCGGGGGGAACCGATTGGCGGAGCACCCCCCTGCTTGCGCTAATGTATGTGTCGCAGCGAGCGCACGCCCCCTGGCGAATACCCAGGTAGGTGCGTTCGATGCAACGAGGCAATCCTCCGTAGCTCAATTGGCAGAGCAGCCGGCTGTTAACCGGCAGGTTACTGGTTCGAGTCCAGTCGGGGGAGCGCGATCTCCTGTAGCTCAATTGGCAGAGCAGCCGGCTGTTAACCGGCAGGTTACTGGTTCGAGTCCAGTCGGGAGAGCAACGGAAGAGGACCCCTCAGGGGTCCTTTTTCATGTCCGGGGGAACCGCGTGGCCGGCACCGAAGTCCTCATGGTCATGCGTTGCCGACCATCCGAAGCAGGAGATCGTATGAGCGGCTATGCTGCGGCAGACGGCGCGCACAAATGTGCGCGACGCGCCGTAAGGGGCGGTAGCTCAGCCGGTTAGAGCAGCGGACTCATAATCCGTCGGCCGTGGGTTCGAGTCCCACCCGCCCCACCCAGTGCCTGCGTAGCAGAACCGTTTCTATCTGTGGAAACGCGGTAACGGGAGTCGCAGCCCCGAGGCGGCGGTCCGCATTCATCCATCCGGACCAGGACCAGGTGGCCCCGCCGCGCACGGACGGCCGACCAATGGCCCGCAGACCCCCGTCGACGGCCGCACGGCCTTCTGTGACGGCGTGCCGGACACCGGCCGGGTGATCCTGATCCACTCGCCTCCACGCGCGTCCGGAGAGCGACCAGGTCGACCTCTCCGAGAGGGGGCGGGGCGACAGGGCCGGGCTCACTCCAACTGGTGAACGCCGCGTCCCGATTCCGGAACGTCGCGGCCGCGCAGGCTTCTCCGGCGAGGGCTCCGGGCGCCGGACCGTCGTCCTGTCCTTCCACGACACCGCCCCGGCGCCGGTCCGGGAGCGACGGGGGTCGCCTCACCGCCCGCCCGGCGGGAAAGGGCGGTCACGTGCTGACCGCCCGGCGCCGCACCCCGGTGGCGGCCACGTGCCGGCGGCCCGGCGCCGCACCCCCGCGCGCTACCGGCCCAGCGCCGCCCCGCCGTTGATGTGCAACAGCTGCCCCGTCAGATACGCCGCCTCGGGTGACGCCACGTACCGGACGGCCGCGGCGATCTCCGAGGGGTGACCCGGCTGCCCCGTCAGGGACTGCGCGACCCGCGACGCCACGAACTCCGGGGTAGCGCGGTCGCCGAAGAACTCCGTGTCGCCGACGAAGCCGGGGGCGACCGCGTTGACGGTGATGCCCTCGGAGCCGACGCGCTGGGCGAGGTCGTAGGTGTACGTGTTGACCCAGCCCTTGGAGCCGCCGTACGACCCCGGGCCGCGCAGCGAGGCGATGGAGGAGAGCTGCACGATGCGGCCGCCGGGCCTGCGGATGTGGGGGAGCAGGGCCTCGGTGAGCAGCACGGCGGTCAGGACGTTGGCGTCGAAGTTGCGGCGGTAGCCGTCCGCGATGGAGGCGAGGGTGCCGTCGTGCGCGGCGGCCGCGTTGCCGCCCGCGTTGGCGACCAGCACGTCCACCGGAGTCCCGTCCGCCGTGACGAAGTCCCTCACGGTGCCGACCTGTTCGGGGTCGGAGAGGTCCGCCGCGCACCAGGTCGCCGTCGACTCCCCGAACCGGCTGTTCAGCGCGTCGGCCGCCTTGCGCAGGACCTCCTCGCGGCGGCCGAGGAGCACCAGCCGGTCCCCGTCCGCGGCGAACGCCTCCGCCGTCGCCAGGCCGATCCCGGTGCCACCACCGGACACCACCACGCGCCGCTGGGTCATGGCCACCCCGTCCTCACCCTCGTCCTGTTCCGCGCTCGTCCGGTCCCTCGCGTCCGCGGATGTGAATCAGGGTCATGTCCGCGCACGCGAGAGGTGACGGTACGGAGGCCGGGGTGAGGCGTCAAGCGCCGCGGGGAAAGGCGCAGTTGACGTGAGGGGTGACCGGCCGGGCGTTCACACGGGCGACTGCCACACGACCGTCGTCCCCGCACGGCCGCCCTCCGTGTCCGCGTCCCTCGTGTCCGCGCCCCCCGCGTCCCCCATGTCCGCGTCCCCCGCGTCCCCGCCCTCCGTGTCCCCTCCGCCCGCGCCGCTCCCCCTCGTGTCGCCGTCGTCGGACACCGTCAGCCGTACCCCGGCCCGCCCGTCCGGAAGGCTCGTCGTCGCGTCCACCGTGACCTCGACGCGGGACACCCCGGAGCGTCCCGCGGCGGAGGCGAGGGCGCGGCGCAGGGCCACGAGCAGGTGGCCGACGACCGGTTCCGGCACAAGTGCCTCCACCGCGCCGGTGAAACGGGTGGACGGCTGGAAACCCAGGGCCGCCGCCGCGCCCGCCGTCTCGCGCAGCACCTTGCCGCGCAGGGTGGTGGGGGCGTCGGCGGGCGGCTGCTGGAGGGCGAAGATCGCGGTGCGGACCTCCTGGACGGTGGACTGCAGTTCGTCGACGGCCCGGCCCAGGATCTCGCGCACCTCGGCGTCGGCCTCCCCGGAGCTGCGCCGCTGTGTGGACTCCAGCATCATGCCGGTGGCGAAGAGCCGCTGGACGACCAGGTCGTGCAGGTCGCGGGCGATCCGGTCGCGGTCCTCGTAGACCGCCAGCCGCTCCCGGCTGTGCTGGGCGTCCGCGAGGACCAGCGCCAGCGCGGCCTGTGAGGCGAACTGCGCGGCGAGCAGCCGTTCCGCCGCGCTGTACGGGCGGCCGCCGCGGCCCCGGGGCAGGCCGAGCGTGCCGATGAGACGGCCGCCCGACTGCAGCGGCAGCATCATGTTCGGCCCGAACCGGTGTCGTACATGCGTGGTCAGCCGCGGGTCGGTCGCCGAGTCGTCGATGAACACCGGCTCGCCGCCCAGAAGTTGGGCCAGCAGGGGACTGCCCGGCTCGATCGTGGTGCCGACGAAGTCACCGGGGTCGGCACAGCCGTCGGGGGTGGCGGCGGCCACGATCTCCATGCCGCCCCGGTCCGTGGGCTGCAGGATGAGGCCGGCCGAGGCGTCGGCGAGGATCCGGGCCCGTTCGGCGACGGTCAGCAGCGCGTCGGCGGCGTCCTCCCCGGTGAGCAGCGCGGTGGTGACGGCCGCCGCGCCCTCGATCCACCGCTCGCGCTGCCGGGCCGTCTCGTACAGCCGGGCATTGCCGATCGCGACGCCGGCCTGGGTCGCCAGCACCCGCAACAACTGCTCGTCCTCGTCCGTGAACGGACCGGCGCGCTTCCCGGCGACGTACAGGTTCCCGAACACCGTCTCGTCCACGAGGATGGGGACGCCCAGGGTGTCGTCGGACCGCTCATCGGGGCTTCGGTCCGGTCCGGCCGCCGCCGGCCGAGCCGTACGGATCTCCAGCGGTCCCGCGTCGCCCGGCTCGGCCATGTCCAGCGCCGCGCCGCTGGCTCCCGTCAGTTCGGCGGCGGCATCCACGATGTGCTGGAGCGTGGCCCGCAGTTCGAGGTCGGACCCGACGCACAGGACGGCTTCCACGAGGGCCGGCAGACGGGGGACGGGGTCGGTCATACGGGCCCCTCGGAGGTCGGGGGACGGGGGTCGACCTGTCCCGGGCGGGCCGGCCGTCAGCCCGGCAGCGGCTCCAGCGTCAGCGGTTCGATCTTGCCCTCCAGCATGTAACCCAGGCCCTGCACCGCGCACACGTCCGGCCGCTCGGCGATGTGCACCGGCATGCCCGTCGCGTGCCGCAGCATCTGGTCGAGTCCCGGGAGCAGCGCGCTGCCGCCGACCATCATGATCCCGCGGTCGGCGAGGTCGGCCACCAGATCCGGCGGACAGGCCCGCAGCACCTTCCCGATCCCGTCGAGGACGGCGGTCAGCGGGGTCTGGATGGCATCGCGCACGGCGGCGGTGTCGACCTGCACCGAGCGGGCGAGGCCGGTCGCCACGTCCCGCCCGTGGATCTCCGTGGACGTCGGGCCGTGCGGGGTGAGCCCGTTGCCGGACAGGGCGAGCTGGAGCGGCCGTACGGACTGCGACGGAAGCATCAGCTCGTGCTGGTGGCGCAGGTGCTGCACGATCGCGCGGTCCACGGCCTCGCCGCCCACCGGAATGCGTTCGGCGGTCACGATGGAGCCCAGGGACAGCACGGCGACCTGGGTGGCGGCGGCACCGCACACCATGATCATGGTGGCCTCCGGCCGCTCGACCGGCAGCCCGCAGCCCACCGCCGCGGCGATCAGCGTGTCGACGAGCTCCACCCGCCTCGCCCCGAGTCCGACGAGCGTCTCGATCGTCGCGCGCTGCGCCAGCGGGTCCGCGTCGTGCGGCGTGCAGGCGGCGGCGCGCAGCCGCGGCTTGCGGCGCAGAGTGCGGCGCACCTTGTCACCGAGCAGCTGGCGCAGCATGCGCTGGGCCATCTCGATGTCGACGACCGTCCCGCCGGACACCGGCCGCATCACCCGGATGTAGTCGGGGGTGCGGCCCGTCATCTTCTCCGCGAACTCACCGACCGCAATCAGCGCGCCGTTCTTCGTGTTGATCGCGGCGACGCTCGGCTGGTCGACGACCAGTCCCGCGCCCTTCACATACACACGTGTCCTGGCCGCGCCCAGGTCGACGGCGAAGTGGCAGCGGCGCAGCTGCTCCAGACTGGCGGTCATGGCGGGTCCTCCCGAGAGCAGACCGTCGGGCTCCGCCTCTTGGCGGTCCCTTCTCGCATCGTCCGCTCAAGAGGGCCGGGGCGCCTTCCGAGAGGGGCCGGGCGGGGTACCGCCGAACGGGTGACGCCGGGCGGTACCCGGCGCCCGGCCGGCGGGGGGACCGGGCTCGTACGACCGTGGCCCCGCTTCCCGGCGCGCGTACAGATGTCCCCCGTCCTCGCAACCGGTGCCGCTCCCCGGGCCGCCGCAAGTCGCGTCGATGTCCTGCTTTCCGCGGCTCGGCCCGGCTCGTCCCGGGCCGTCCCGGCCCGTCCTGGCGGGAAGCCGCCAGGGCGCCTTCCCGCCACGACCGGTCAACTCCCCCGCAACACAAGGCCCCCGACACTCTTCGCAGCACCGGAGCCATCACGTGCCGACGAGGAGAGGGCATCGATGACCAGAGGACCAGCGAGACGCGGGGCGGCACTGCTGTCGGCCGGGCTCGTGCTCGCCGCGTTGCCCATGGGGCGGGCGGACGCGGCGGGGGCCGCGGGGACGGGAACCGCGCCGAAGAGCCCCGCCACGGTACGGACCGTCACCCTCGTCACCGGCGACCGGGTGACCGTCACCGACCTCGGCGGCGGGAAGAGGACGGTGACGGTCGAGCGGCCCGCGGGGGCCACCGGGGCGGTGCGCACCCAGGTGACGAACGGCGCCGTCACCGTCGTACCCGACGAGGCGCTGCCCTACCTGCGGGCGGGCACCCTCGACCGACGGCTGTTCGACGTGAGCGAGCTGATACGCCAGGGGCTCACCGACCGTACGACGCACCGACTGCCGCTGATCGTCACGTACGACAAGAAGACGTACGACAGAGCGGCGCGTACGGCCGCCCCGCGCGGTTCGGAGCGCACGCGGGAGCTGCCCAGCATCCGGGGCGCCGCCCTCACCGCGGACAAGGGGCGCACCTTCTGGGAGTCCCTGACCCGGCAGGCCGGTCTCGGCAAGGTCTGGCTCGACGGCCGGGTCCGGGCGGAGATGGCCGAGAGCAACGCGCAGATCGGCACACCGCGGGCCTGGGAGGCCGGGCTCACCGGCAAGGGCGTCACGGTCGCCGTCCTCGACACGGGGGTCGACGTCACCCACCCCGACCTGGCCGGGCGGGTCTTCGCGACCAAGAGCTTCATCGAGGGGCAGGAGGTCGCCGACCGCAACGGGCACGGCACGCACGTGACCTCGACCGTCGGCGGCAGCGGCGCGGCCTCCGACGGCAAGGAGCGGGGCGTCGCGCCCGGTGCCGCGCTCGCCGTCGGCAAGGTGCTCAGCGACCAGGGCTCGGGCAGCGACTCGCAGATCATCGCGGGCATGGAGTGGGCCGCCCGGGACGTGCACGCCAAGGTGATCTCCATGAGCCTCGGCTCGACCGAGCCCAGTGACGGCACCGACCCCATGGCGGAGGCGGTCGACGCGCTGTCCGAGGAGACGGGCGCGCTCTTCGTCGTCGCCGCCGGAAACACCGGTGCCCCCTCCTCCATCGGTTCGCCCGGCGCGGCCGACGCCGCGCTGACCGTCGGCGCCGTGGACTCCGACGACCAGCCGGCCTACTTCACCAGCGGTGGGCCGCGCTACGGCGACAACGCCCTCAAGCCCGACCTCTCCGCGCCGGGCGTCGACATCCTCGCGGCCCGCTCCGGGCTCGTCGACGGTGACGGCTACTACACGTCCATGAGCGGTACGTCGATGGCGACGCCGCACGTCGCGGGGGTCGCCGCGCTGCTCGCCGAACGGCACCCCGACTGGTCCGGTGCCCGGCTCAAGGACGCGCTGATGTCGACGTCGAAGCAACTCGACGCGTCCGGATACCTGTTGGGCGCGGGCCGGGTGAGCGTGCCGGACGCGGTGGACGCCCGGGTCACCGCCACCGGAAGCGCCGATCTGGGCTTCTACGGCTGGCCCTACGACACGAACGAGCCGGTCACGAAGACCGTGACGTACACCAACTCCTCCGACACAGACGTGGAGTTGAGCCTCTCCGTGCGGGGCGCCGCCGACGGGGTCGCCACGCTCGCCGACTCCACGCTCACCGTCCCCGCGCACGGGACCGCGTCCACGACGGTGACGGGCGACGGCTCGAAGGCCCCGGTGGGCGACACCTCCGGCCAGATCGTCGCGTCGGCGGACGGCGCGCCCGTCGCGCACACCGTGTTCGGGCTGGTCAAGGAGGAGGAGCGGTACACGCTCACCGTCCACGTCAAGGACCGGGACGGAGCTCCCACGGCCGCCGACCTCGCGGTGCAGCGGTTCGCCGCGGGTGTCGACCCCTACTCCGCCGCGGTCGGCGACTCCGGCACCCTGAAGCTCCGGCTGGTGCCGGGGACGTACGGTCTGACGTCCTTCCTCGACGTGCGGGGCAGCCACGGCGCCGACTCGCTCGGCCTGGGCTTCCTCGCGGCGCCGGAGATCACCCTCGACCGGAATCGTGAAGTCACCCTGGACGGGAGGCGGTTGCAGGAGATCAAGGCGAAGGTCGACCGGCGGACCGAGACCCGGCAGCTGCTCATGGAGTACGACCGGAACGCGGGCGGCTCCGATCGGTCCGGCGCCGTCCAGGTGCCCGTCATGTACGACAGCGTGTTCGCCGCGCCGACGCCGAAGGTGACCCAGGGCGGCTTCGAGTACCGGACGGTGTGGCGGCTGGGCAAGCCGTTGCTGGAGGTCGAGGGCGTCGGTGAGGCCGTGGTCCAGCCCGGTGGCACCCTGATCGAGGGGCACAGCAGGCTGCCCCTGGTCGACGTCGGGACCGGGCCGTTCACGGGAGTGCGCGGCAAGGCCGTCCTCGCGCGGCTCGGCGAGGGGGTCGAACCCGCCGCGCTCGCCCAGGCCGCCCAGGACGCCGGCGCCAAGGCCCTGTTCGTGACCGACGACGCGGCCGGGCGGCTCAACGCCTGGTTCGGCACGGACGACAACGCGGACCGGCCGCTGCAGATCGCCACGGTGAACACGGCGGACGCGACCCGGCTGCGGGCGCTCGGACACGTCGGGATGACCGGCACACGCAACACGCCCTATATGTACGACCTTTCGCAGGGCCACCCGGGCGCCGTCCCGCGGGGAGAGCTCACCTACCGGCCCGGCGCGCGTCAACTCGCCGAGCTGCACACCAGGTTCCACGGGTCGCGGCCGGCGGCGGGCAGCGAGTTCCGGTACTCGGTCACCGACACCTTCCCCGTCGGCATCGGTTTCCAGGAGCGGATCGACTACCCGGCCGAGCGGACCGACTACGTCTCCACGGAGGCGGGGCAGCTGTGGCACGAGTCGGTGAACCTCGGGGCCGGCGCGCTGGAGGAGCGCAGCGGCCTGATCCACTACCGGGGCGGAACGCACCCGACGCTGAACTGGTTCAAGCCGGTCCTGCACCCATGGTTGGGCACCGGCCTCGGCTGGGGCCAGCAGCGCTCGGGCAACGTGATCCAGTTCAACACCCCCGGCTGGGGCGATTCGGGGCCCGACCACACCGGCTTCGGCGACGTGTGGAGCGAGGACTCCGGGATGACCCAGGTCACCGGCGTGTACCAGGACGGCACCCTGGTGGACCGGCGCACGAGCTCGGGCGCGTACGTCTGGGACGCGCCGGCCGACGAGCACACCTACAAGGTCGTCACGGACACCACGCTCGACCCCGGGCGCTGGACCCTGTCGACGAAGGGCCACTCCGAGTGGACCGTGCGCTCCGCGGCCACCCCCGACGACCGCTGGACCTTCCTGCCGCTGATCAACCTCGCGTACGACGTCGACACCGACCTCGCGGGCACGGTGCGCGGCGGGGCCCGGGTGCAGGTCGGGATCCACGCCGGGTACGTGGCGGGCGCGACGGACACCGGGACCCTCGGCGGCGGCAGGCTGGAGGTGTCGTACGACGACGGGGCCACCTGGCGGACGGTCCGGCTCACGGGTGCACAGGCCTCCTGGAAGGGGACGCTGGACGTGCCCCGGGACGCCCGGTTCATCTCGCTGCGGGCCTTCGCCCGGGACGACCGGGGCGGCTCGGTGAGCCAGGAGACCGTCCGGGCGGTGGGGGTGCGGTAGCGGGCCCCCACGGTGCGGGCGGCGCCGGTTCCCCTGGGAGAGGGAGCCGGCGCCGCCCGCGCGTTCACTTCCCCGGGTGCTCCGCTATGCCCCGTACGACCCCCAGGTCCACCAGGTCCTGCGGCCGGATGCGGAGCTGGTCCGCCGTGGCGCGCACCTCGCTCGCCGGACGCTTGAGGATCGCCGCCGCCAGCTCCGGCGCGATGACGGAGAAGTAACTGTCCGGCGTGGCCCAGGTGTTGCCCGGCGCGGCCAGGGCGAGGGCGCCGCCCGAGCCGCCCTCGCCGATCACCAGCGTGGTGACCGGAGTACGGGCGGCGGCCACCGCGGCGAACAGGTCCGCGATCGCGGAGCCCGCGCCCTGCCGCTCGGCCCGCGCGTCGTTGGCGGCACCCGGAGTGTCCACCAGCGTCAGCACCGGGATGCCGAGCCGGCCCGCGAGACGGATCAGCCGTGCCGCGGTGCGATACCCGGCCGGACGGGTCGCGGTCCCGCACTGCGCCGCGTACGCGACCGTCCGCCCGTCGGGCCCGGAGCCGAACCCGCACAGCAGGCCGGCGTCGGTGCCGCCGCAGCGATCGCCGGAGATCGCCGCGCGGCGGCTGAAGTAGGCGTCCAAGTAGGCCTCGGCGCGCGGGCGTCGGGGCGAGCGGGCCCGGTCGACGGCGTCCCAGCCGGTGGCCGGCAGACCGGCCGCGCCGAGGGCGGCCGGCACCGGCGCGGCCTCGGGGGACGGGTCGCCGAGCAGGGCCAGCCACAGCGCCAGCGTCTCCCGCAGCTCCCCCTCCGGTACGACGGCGTCCACCGCGCCCGCCGCGACCTGGGCCTCCGCCGTGTACGCCGCCGGGTCCGCGCCGGGCGGGCGGACCCGGGAGCCCGCGAAACCCACCTGGGCGCCGGGCAGCGCCAGGGTGACGTCGCAACCCGCGCCCAGCGTGGCCCAGCCGCCCCCCGTCGTCGGATCCCGCACCACCGCGATCTGCGGCAGCCCGGCCTCCCGGGTCAGCGCCGACTGCCGTGCCACCCGCTGGAGCTGGGTGAGCGCGAGCATGCCCTCCTGCATCCGGCTGCCGCCCGTCGCGACCAGCGAGACGACCGGCAGCCGGTGTTCCCGGGCGTGGGCGTACGCGGCTTCCAGACGGTCGCCGGTGCGTGCGCCGAGCGAGCCGCCGAGGAAGCCGAACTCGAAGGCGATCAGTGCGACCCGGGTGCCGCCGACGACCGCGCTGCCGCAGACCACGGACTCGTCCTCGCCGGTGCGGGCGGCGGCACGGGAGCGTGCCTCGTCGTACCCCTGCCAGGACAGCGGGCCGTCCGGCTCGAAATGCCTCATCGGCACCCGGAGTTCGGTGAACTCGTCGGTGACGAGGGCGATGGCCTCGCGGGCCGGGAAGCGGTCAGTCATGCGTGACGTCGTTCGGGCGGGAGTTCGCGAGGGCGTCCGGGAGCGCTCGCTTCAGGATCTTGCCCATGTCGTTGCGGGGCAGGGCGGACAGGAAGCGCACCGTGCGCGGGCGCTTGTGCGGGGCGAGACGGCGGGCCACGTGGTCGGCGAGTTCGCGGTCGAGGCCCGGGGCGGGGGCGTCCACCGGCACCACCCAGGCCACGATCCGCTCGCCCAGGTCGTCGTCGGGCTCCCCGGTGACGGCGGCCTCGCGCACGGCGGGGTGTTCCAGCAGCGCGTTCTCGATCTCACCGGCGCCGATCTTGTAACCGCCGCTCTTGATCAGGTCGGTGGCCTTGCGGCCCACGATGCGTACGCATCCGTCGGCGTCGCGCACCGCCATGTCACCCGTGCGGAACCAGCCGTCCGCGGTGAACGCGGCGGCGGTGGCGTCGGGCCGGTTCAGGTACTCGGTGAACAGGTTCGGCCCGCGCACCTGGATCTCGCCCACGCTCTCGCCGTCGTAGGCGCCGGTGGGGTTGCCCTCGGTGTCGTACGAGCCGGTCGGGGTGCCGTCCGCGTCGTACGAGGCGAGCGTCGAACCGTCCTCCTCGACCAGCCGCAGCCCGACGCCCGGCAGCGGCACCCCGACGGTCCCGGGCCGTGCCGGACCGTCCACCCGGACGCTGGTGTTCATGAGGGTCTCGGTCATGCCGTACCGCTCGACGACCCGCCGACCGGTCGCCGCCGTGATCCGCTCGTGGTCGTGCACCGGCAGCGCGGCGGAACCGGAGACCAGCAGCCGCGCCCGGCCGAGCGCCTTGGCCAGCTCCGTGTCCTCGGCCAGCGCCTCGGCGAGTCGGTGGTACATCGTCGGCACCCCGAACAGCATGGTCGCTCCCGAGTTCAGCTCGCGCGTGACGCCCTCCGCGCTGAACCGCCCCAGGTGCCGCACGGCCCCGCCGCGCCGCAACGGCCCGAGGACGCCCAGGATCAGCCCGTGCACATGGAAGAGCGGCAGCCCGTGCACGAGCACGTCGTCGCCCGTCCACTGCCAGGCGTCGGCCAGCGCGTCCAGGGTCGAGGCGATCGCGCGACGCGGGACGACGGCGCCCTTGGGTGGACCCGTGGTGCCGGAGGTGTAGACGACGAGGGCCGGGGCGGCGGGGTCGTCCGGCTCGTCGGGGTGCTCCGGGACGACCCCGCCCGCGAGGTGCGTCACGACGTCGATGCGCTCCAACTCCCGTACGGGCGAGGGGAGGTCGTCCCCCTCCCCGGCGAGCACCAGCGACGGCGCGCTGTCGGACACGATGTGCCCCAGCTCGCCCTCGCCCGACTTGGGGTTGAGGGGCACGGCGGGCACCCGGGCGAGCAGCGCGGCCACCACCCCGACGGCCGTCTCCAGGGACGGCGTCGCCCACACGGCGATCCGTTCCCGGCCTTCCAGGCGCGCGGCCAGCGCGCCCGCGGAGGCGGCGAGTTCCGCGTACGTCAGGGACCGGTCGCCGAAGCGAAGGGCGGGCCGCCGTGCGGTCGAACCGCTGACCAGGGCCGGAAAGAGGGAGGACACGCGGGGTGCTCCTTGCCAGTAGGGACGTTCTGCCGGTGACAGTCAGAACCGTTCCTACACCAGGGCGCGGGAAACCTGCCGGAGCCCGCGACCGGCGGAGCGCGAGGCAGATCACACCGGCCGGGAGTCCGCACCCGACCTCGCACGACGACCAGCGCCCGGACCGGTTCGCCGCCCGCACGAAGGCGCGCGCAGAGAACCCGAACCAGGACCCGCACCGGGACGCGCCGGTGCCCCGCACGAGGTCGCGCACCCGGACGCGCTCGGCGATTCGCACCAGGGCTCGCACCAGGACCCCGTACGAAGAAGACGTGCACGAGGACGCGCGTCGACGTTCGCGCGAGGGCGCGTGCCGGCCCGTGCGCCGGGACGTCCGGGCGGCGGGGTGGTCACGTCGTTCCCGAACCGGGAACGACCGTGCGGAAAACCATGGCGTGGGACGATCCGGGCCCGTAGTCTCGCCCACGGCGCGACCATTTGACGGATCAACCGCCACGACATCACGGGGCGGTGGGTCGACGGCGCGACGGAGCGAGGAGCGGGGCGGAGCGAGGAGTGACGCGGAGTGCGGCGAGCGGTGTGACGGGCAGGACGGCCGGACGGACCGGCGGCGTCTGGAAGCGCGCGGCGGCACTGTTCTCCCGCAGGGCCGACTCCGAGATGCGCGCCCTCGCGGTCGAGCTCTCCCGGGTCCTGAGGAAGCGTTTCGACCCGCCCGTCGACGTACGGGAACTGGCCGGCGCGCTCTGCGAGGAGATGAGCCGGCGCCGGGACGGCCGGCCCGTCCAGCTCCGCTTCGAACGCTTCCCCGACGAGATCGAGGTCACCGGTCTGTGGATGGAGTTCCACGACTTCGACCTCGTCATCGTCGAGGAGCGCGCCGAAGCGGTCCAGCAACTCGTCATCCTCGGGCACGAGTTGTGGCACCTGTCGGCCGGTCACGCGCACTCCCACCACCACTTCGCCGGCGCCGCCGCGCGCGCCCTGTCGGACGACCCCCGCTGGCAGGAGATCGCGCTCACCGTCGCCGCCCGCAACGGCTCGCACGAGGCCGACGAGGCCGAGGCCGAGGACTTCGGCCTGCACCTCGCGAGCGTCTTCCGCTCCTGGGTGACCGGCTCCCGCCCACAAGGACCCGCCGACCCGCTCGGACGCGCGATCCAGGCCTCCCTGGGCTACCGCGGCCCCCAGGACTGACCGGCGATGGACCCCGCCCGCTTCCTCGCCGGGATCTACATCTCCTTCTGGATACCGATCGCGGTCCTCACCGCAGCCCTCGCCATCAAGCTGCCCGGCATCGTCAAGCTCTGGAAGGATCCGCTCCTTCGGGCCGTCGGCGGCCTCCTCGTCCTCGCCTGCTGCGTCTTCGTCTTCGCCGCGCCGCCGACGATCTCCTGGACCAACCGCGTCACCGGCGTACCGAACATCTCGGCGCCCCTGCTCTACAGCCTCGTCACCGCCTTCAGCGGAGCCTGCCTGCTGATGATCACCACCTGGCGCAACGGCATCACCGACCGCGTGGCCACCCGGCGCGCCACCCGCTGGGTCGTCGCCGTGTACGCCGGCGTGATCGTCGCGCTGTGGGTGCTGTTCGCGCTCGCCGACGCGCCCGTCGAGCGGATCAGGGATCTCGACACGTACTACGCCCGCACGCCCTTCATGCGTGAGGTGATCGTGCTCTACCTGCTCGCGCACACCACGGCCTGCCTGATCACGTCCAGGCTGCTCTGGAACTGGATCCGTACCGACGGACTCGACGTATGGCTGCGCGGCGGGCTGAAGTTCCTGGGCGTCGGCTACACGGTGAACCTGGTCTACGACGCCGGGAAGCTCTGCGCCGTCGGCGCCCGCTGGAGCGGCCACGACCTGGACTGGCTGAGCACCCGGCTGGGCCCGCCGGTCGCCTCCCTCTCCGCCGTCCTGATCGCCGTCGGCTTCATCCTGCCGCACGCCGGCCAGTACCTGCAGCGGCGTGCGCGCGCCCGGCTCGGCCTCTGGCGGCTGCGGCCCCTGTACCGGCTGCTGCGCACGGTCGCGGGCAGCCGGGTCCCGCTGAGGCTCCGGGTCACTCCCGAACTGCGCCTGATGCGCCGCGAGACGTTCATCCGGGACGCGCTGCTCCACCTCTCCCGGTTCCTCGACGAGGACCTGCGGCGCACGGCGTACGAGGCGGCGGTCGGTCTGGGGTTCGAGGCCGGCCGGGCGCGGGCGCTCGCCCACGCGGTGACGGTCCAGGACGCCGTCGGGGCCGGGAGGCGAACGCGTCGGGACGGCGGCACCGTTCCTCTCGTCGGCCCGGACACCGAGAACCTGCTGGCGGAGATCGAGGCCGTGTCGGGGGCCCTGCGCCACCCCGAGGACATCCGGGCGGTGCGCGCCGTCGTGGCCGTGCCGGCCGAGCGGGTCCCGGCCCGGTGAACCCCCGGCCCCCCGCACGAGCCGGGCCCGCACGGGCGGTTGTAGCCTCCCCGGGGATCAGACGTTACGAGGATGGAGTCCGCCGTGGCCCGCACCGCCGCCCGCCCCCGCATCGCACTCGCCACCTACCGGCCGGAGGAGGGCACGACGAGCGCGGACCGGGACCTGCCCGTACTGAAGGGGGCCCTGGAGGACGCCGGCGCGCGGGCCGAGATCGCGTACTGGGACGACCAGGCGGTCGACTGGGCGGACTTCGACCTGGTCGTCATCCGCTCGACCTGGGACTACAGCTGGCGGGTGGCGGAGTTCGTGGCGTGGGCCGAGCGGGTCGCGAAGCTCACCCGGCTGGCGAATCCGGCGGCGGTCGTACGGTGGAACACCGACAAGCGGTACGTCGGCGAACTGGCCGCGGCCGGGGTGGCGACCGTGCCGACCCGGTACCTCGCGCCCGGCGATCGCGCTGACCTTCCCGGCGACCACGAGTACGTGGTGAAGCCCACGTCGGGCGCGGGCGCACGGCTCGCCGCCCGCTACCGGCCCGAGGAGCGTCAGACCGCGCTGCGACAGCTCGCCCGGATGCACGAGCGGGGGCTGACCGCCATGGTCCAGCCCTACCTGCGCGGCGTCGACACCTCCGGCGAGCGGGCGCTGCAGTTCTTCGGCGGACGCTTCCTGCACGCCGCCCGCAAGGGCGCCGTCCTCGAGCCCGGGACGGCGTACGACGCGGACAAGGTCCCGCACCCCCGGCTGGAGGTCTGGCAGCCGACCGCGGCCGAACTCGCCCTCGCCGAGCGCGCGCTGGCCGCCGTACCGTCCGGTACGGACGGGGACGCCCTGCTGTACGCCCGGGTCGATGTCGTCGACGGCGACGACGGGCAGCCGTGCGTCATGGAACTGGAACTGGTGGAACCCAACCTCTTCCTCTGGCTGCACCCGGAGTCGGTGCCCGTCGTCGCCGAGGAGATCATCCGGGCCGCCCGCTGACGGCCACCCGCTGGAGCAGCCCCCAGGTGAACTCGGCCGCGCACTCCTGCCGTGCCCCCGACGCGTCCGGGGCCGTGAAGGCGAGCCCCCAGCGGGTGGGGGCGGTGCCCTCCAGCGGCCGGGCGGGGGCGAAGGCGCGGGCGGCCTCGTCGACCGTGCAGGACCAGGGGGTCAGGTCGTCGAGGGTCTTCAGCACCGGACCGGTGACGCCGGCTGCGCGGACCAGCCACTCGTTCCAGACCACCCCGTTCGACAGGGCGAGAACCTCGAAGCGCAGGCCGGGCCAGAGGGGGACGGGCCACAGCAGGGCCTCGCAGGTGAGGTCGCCGATCCGGCGCGGGGTGACCGACTCCGGGGCACCGAGGACCGAGCGGTAGCGGTGGGCGGCGGAGCGGGAGCGCGGGGCGTGCAGCATCGCCTGCCAGCGCCGGTTGGCCTCGCGCATGTCCGCGAGGGAGGCGCCGAGTTCGCGGCGGGCGTCGTCGACGAGGTCCGGGTTGTGGTCGGCCATGCGGCGCAGCAGGACCAGTTGGAAGTCGAGCGGGGTGAAGGGGCCGGCGGGTCGCTTGGCGGGCATGGGGCCCATGATCGCGCATCGGGCCGGTACGCGGGCGGCGCCTCGTGGAAGGTGCGTACGCCTCGCCGTCCCCACCGGTCGACATCAGCCCCCGGCACCTCGCCGGCGTCCACCCATTGCCCCTCCAAGACCACCATGAGTAGCCTGTGTTCGTCATGCCGATCGTCTGTTGAAATTTCGAACATAGGGAGGGGGCCGGTTGTGGGACGCCTCGTACCTGCCGTGACCCGGGCTCTCGACATTCTCGAGCTCTTCCTCGACGGGGACGGCACGCTCTCCGCCCCCGACATCGTGCGCAGGCTGCAACTGCCGCGGACGACGGTGCACGAGCTGGTCACCACGCTCGCCGCCCGCTCGTACATCGTGCAGATACCGGGCCAGCCCGGACGCTACCGCCTCGGTGTGCGGCCGTACCAGCTCGGCAGCCGCTACGCCGAGCAGCTGGACCTCGCGGCGGAGGGCCAGCAGGTCGCCCGCTCCGTCGCCGAGACCTGCGACGAGACGGTCCATGTGGCGATCCTGGAGGGCACGGACGTCATCTACATCGCGAAGGTCGACTCCACGCACGCCGTGCGCATGGTGTCGGCGGCGGGGCGCCGCCTCCCCGCCCACTGCACCTCCGTGGGCAAGATGCTGCTCGCCTCGCTGCCCGATCCGGAGCTGGCCTCCCGCATCCCCGACGACGCGGACCTGGTCGCGATGACACCGAACAGCATCACCGAACCGGGCGCCCTGCGCGAGGCCCTGGCGGAGATCCGCCGCCGCGGTGTCGCGGTGGAGAGCCGTGAGTCGAACCCGGACGTCAGCTGTGTCGCCGCCCCGGTGCGCGACCGGGCGGGACAGGTCGTCGCCGCGCTCTCCATCTCCGTACCGATGATCCGCTGGAGCGACGAGCGCCGCGGCGAGCTGGAGCAGCTCGCCGCGAAGGGCGCCGCCGAGCTCTCCGAGCGGCTCGGACACCGGAGCGTGGTGGGATGAGCGACCTCGACGTCGCGATACGCGCCGACGCGGCCCTCGGCGAGGGCCCGACCTGGGACACCCGCGAACAGCGGCTGATCTGGGTCGACATCCTCGGCTCCCGGGTCCACACCTACGATCCCCGTACCGGGCGCCGTACGGTCATGGTCACCGAGCAGCACGTGGGCGCCGCCAAGCCTCGCGCGGGCGGCGGTCTCGTGGTCAACCTCCGGGACGGCGTGGGGCTGTACGGTCCCGCCGGCTCGTCCGGCTCGTCCGGGGAATTCCGCTGGCTGCACCGCGACCTCGTCCCCGGCCGCCGGGGCAACGACGCGGCGGTCGCCCCCGACGGCGCGCTCTGGGCCGGCAGCATGCGCTACGACGAGGCACGGGGCGGCGGCGCGCTGTCCCGGATCGCCGCGGACGGCACCGCGCACACCGTCCTGGACGACGTCACGGTCAGCAACGGCACGGGATGGAGCCCCGACGGCCGGCTGATGTACTACATCGACACACCGACCCGGCGGATCGACGTCTTCGACGTCGGCGAGGACCAACTGCCGTACAACAAGCGGGCGTTGGTGGACATCGCTGCGGACGAGGGTTATCCGGACGGACTCACCGTGGACGCCGAGGGCTGCGTCTGGGTGGCGTTCTGGGACGGCGGCGCGGTCCGCCGCTACACCCCCGACGGCGGTCTCGACCGTGTGATCGCCCTCCCGGTGCGCCGCCCCACCGCCTGCGCGTTCGGCGGCGCCGGCCTGACCGACCTGTACATCACCACCGCCCGTACGGGTCTGGTCGCGCCGCATCCGCTCTCCGGCTCGGTGCTCGTCGTCCCCGGCGCCGGCAAGGGCCTGGCCCAGCCCGCGTTCGCCGGCTGACGGCTTTCCGAAGACCGGCTTCCCCGGATCCCCCGCCCGGTCACCGACCGGGCGGGGACGATCGGGTCGCGCCGCCGGTCACCGGCCGGGGGAGTTCACCTGCGTCACCGGCACCCCTCCGGCCGCACTGCCCATCAGTGTCAGACGCACCGTGCCCGGACCCGCGGGTGTGGTCCCGTCCGCCAGCACGGCGAGAGCCAGGGTGTTGGCACCACGTGTGTTCAGCACCCCGTTCGGCAGCACGAAGGTGTGCTGCGGGCCTACGTCGTTGATGTACTGGCCCAGGTTCCAGCCGTTCAGGAAGATCTGGACACGGTAGGCGCGGGACGGGTCGTCGGTGAGGGTGAGTCCGATCGAGGCGTCCACGCCGGGATCCACGGCGAGCCGGAACCCGGTGCGGTACCAGCAGACGCCCTGCCCCCGCCGCGCCCGCGGGAACTCCACCGTCTGCCAGCCGCCGTCCGCGAACCCCGGCAGATGCCAGCCCTGCCGCTCCCCGTACAGCCCGCCGTGGTTCAGCGGCCCGCGCACCGGGTCCGCTTTGGCGGCGCCCTGGATCCGCCAGGAGAGCTTGGGTGCGGCGCCGTCGAAGGTCACGGCCGTCAGCCCGCGGGCCGCCTTGTGCGTGTCCCGGGCCGTGCCGTCCTGGTCGTGCTGCATCCGGCGCACGAGGACGGACAGGACGTGCGGCCCCTTCGCCCGGCTCGCCTCCGGTGTGATCGGGAAGGTGGCCGTGGCGGCCCAGGTCCCCTGCCGGACCGTCTTCTTGTCCGGCACCGGCATCCGGTGCGTGCCCAGCGGCCTGCCGTCCAGCCACGCCATCAGCAGCCCCTGCGTGCCCGTGACGTACGACAGGGACACCGACCGCGCGTCGGCCGCGTCCGCGAAATGGCCCCGGTACCAGACGTCCCCGTAGTGGAAGCCGTAGTCGTCGGCGAACAGGACGGGCTGTCCGGCCGGTACGGGGGTGACGCTGTGGGACGACGTCCGGTCCGCGGTCCGCCAGGCCGAGTCGTCGAATTTCGCGGCGGACTCAGGATTCTCGGTGTGGTGGCGCCACTTCCCCAGCGCCGGGAGCGTGACGGCCGGTACGCCGGGCAGCCGCCGCTCGGCCAGCCGGCTGCCGGACGTGGTGGCACGGGTGCGCAGCGTGCCCTGGTTCCAGACCACGCCGTCCACTCCGCGCGGCCCCCACACCTCCAGGTCCGCGGGCGACACCGTGTCCCCGGTGAGGTGGACGGTCGTGCCGCGCAGTTCAGCGGTGCGCACCAGGGCCGGGCCGCGCACCAGGACCGGGCCGGACGGGGTGTCGTGACGCCACAGCCGCGCCGAGGCCGCGTCGTCGGCGAGGAGCAGCAGAAGCGGCGCGGTGCTGCCGCCGCCCTCCACCAACACGCGCGTCAGACCGCCGAGTTCCGCGTCGATACGGAGGAGGCCGTGTGCGTGCTCGTGGCGTGCGCCGCCCTCCAGCACGGTGACCTTCGGCGCGCTCGCGCACTCCAGCACCGTCCAGGTCGCCTCGCCCTTCCGTCCCGTGAACACCGCGATGTCCTGGCGTCCGGCGGCCATCCGCAGCATGGGCTGCGCGCTGGAGTACCGCAGCGTCCGCCGCCCGAGGGAGAGTCCGGTGGCGAGCAGCCGGGCGTCGAGGCCGGGGAGGGGCACGCGGACGCTCTCGCCGGCGAGCGTGACGTCGGCCACGACGTCGGCGGGCCGGTCGTTGCGCAGCACGTGGAAGTGCGCCTTGGTGTCGGGATTGACGAGGTGGTACGCCGTGATCCCGGAGACGGCCCGTGACCCGCCGCCGCCCTCGCCGACCGCGACGGCCGGCGCCCGGTCCAGTTTGGCGAGGTCGGGCACGGAGTGCAGGAGCTGCCCGATCTGGTGCATCGGGACCAGCTTCGGGGTCGGCCTGCGGGCCTCGTCGAGGGCGGCCCCGTAGTCGTACGACGTGTAGACGACCGGCGCGGGCAGCCAGCCCCAGGACGTACCGCCGAAGGTCATGTAGACGTTGTGGACCTTGATGCCGTTGGCGAGGTTGGTGAGGTAGAAACGCCGCTCGTACGCCGCGTCCCGGGTGCGGGCCGACTCCGCGTACCCCTTGCCGTCGAACTCCACCCCGCCCCACGGGTCGAACCAGCCGCCGCCGAACTCGGCCAGGAATCCGGGGGTCCCGGGGCTCGCGGTCGCGCCGCCCTTCGTCCCGCCGATGCCGTAGTAGCCCCAGTCCGGCGGCTGTTCGGCCGGGGACGGGTAGCCGTCGAACCCGTACAGGTAACGGCCCTTCTCCCCGCCGGTGCTGAAGGTCCCCGGGGCCCAGTGGCCGTTCCTGCCCTTGTCGTTGTGGAACAGCGGTACGTCGATGCCGTCGGCGCGGACCTTGGCGTACAGGTGGGCCATGTAGTCGCGGCCGAGCGGGCTGGTGACGTTGTTCGCGTACTCGTTCTCCAGCTGGTAGAGGACGATCGTGCCGCCGCCGTCGGTGTGCAGGTGCCGGGAGGCGACCCGGTTCACGGCCGTCAGCCACTCGTCCACGTGCGACAGGTACGTCGGGTCGGAGGTCCGTGCGGTGCCCTTGGTGGCCGTCAGCCAGCCCGGGAAGCCGCCGGCGTCGACCTCGGCGTTGATGTACGGGCCGGGCCGCAGGATCACGTACAGACCCGTCTCGGCCGCCGTGCGCAGGAACAGGCCGAGGTCACGGACGCCCGTGAAGTCGTAGTGCCCCGGGGCGGGGGAGTGGAAGTTCCAGGAGACGTAGACGCTGATCGTGTTGTAGCCGTGGGCGCGCAGCTTCTGCAGCACGTCGCGCCAGAGGGAGGGGCTCGGCAGCCGGAAGGGGTGGACCTCGCCGGACCACAGGACCACGCGCCTGCCGTCGATCAGCATGGAGTAGCTGTCGAACCCGATGGTGTGCCGCCGTCCGTCGGCGCCGGGCGGTCCGGGCGCGGGCCCGGTGGGCGCGGTGCCGGCCGCGTACGCGCCGCCCTCCGCGCTGCCGCCCAGCGTGAGTCCCAGCGCGGCGGTGCCGGCGAGTGCGCTGAAGGTTCGTCTGCTCAACACCATGCGGGGCCTCCCAGGGACAGCGGCGTCGCTGTGATCATTGTCCACAGCGATACGTCCTATTCCGGTCATATGAGGTTCCCGGCGCGGCAAGGGCTACCGGGCCTCAGGCGCGGGTGACGGCGTAGGTGAGGAAGTCGGACCAGGTGACGGGGGAGAGGGCGAGGTGGGGGCCCAGGGGGTTCTTGGAGTCGCGGACGTGGATGGTGCGGGGGGAGGTGGCGACCTCTACGCAGTCGCCCTGACTGCCGCTGCTGTAGCTGGATTTGCGCCAGGAAAGGGCTACTTCGACGCAGTCGCCGGAGCCGCCGCTGCTGTAGCTCGACTTGAACCACGTCAGTTCGCCGGTGCTCATAGGTCTCCTCGCATGCGCTGCATGAGGCTCAGGGAATCTTCAAGGGTGAGAGCCTGTGAACGCATCCTGGCATACCGCATCTGGAGCATGCTGACGACCTTCGGATCAGCGATGAGCTGGCCGCTCTCCTGCCCCTCGCAGTAGACGAACCAGCGGTTGTCGGGTGTCTCCAGCAACTGCATGGGACCGTCGAGCCCCGCATGTGTCTCCCGTACCTGCGGCATGACCTGGATCTCGACGTTCCGCAGCTGGGCGATCTCCAGGACGTGATCGATGAGCCCTCGCGTGACCTCCACCCCGCCCGTGCGCCGCAGGAGCAGCCCCTCCTCCAGGATGAAGCCGAACGCCGTGTTCGGGCGCTCCCGCAACAGTCGCTGGCGTTCCGCCCGCGCCACCCACTGCGCTTCGATCTGTGCGTCGTCCAGTGGGGGCAGCTGGTTCGTGAACAACGTGCGCGCATACGCCTCCGTCTGCAACAACCCCGGAAGCAACCGGCACTCGTACGTGTAGAGGGTGATCGCGGTCGCCTCCAGCCGCGCCCACTGCCGGAACCACGCCGCCAGCCCCGGCTGCCGTGCCAGATGCCCCGCCGCCTTCCGTAACGCCCCGGTGTTCCCCAGCGCCGCCTCCGCCCGCTCGACGAACGTCGGGTCCGGCATACGGCGGCCCAACTCCACCGAAGCAACGGTGTGTTTGGAGAACCGCACCCGCTCGCCGAACTCCTCCCGGCTCAGCCCCGCATGCTCCCGCAACGCCTGTACGACCGCGCCGAACGTCCGCAGACTGTCCGACGACTCCGGCTCGCCACCCGTCCCCACCGCACCCTCGACCGCCATGGTCACCTCCCCCACCCATGGTCACGCCCCGTGACCGGTACTGTCCACCCCGTCACCGCGTACGCTCCCGTGGCGTACGCGGCGCCGACCTGGTGAAGTGCCCTCGCGCACCGTCAGATTGGGGGCATGACCGCACCACCCACCCCCCGACGCCCGGTTACCGTACGTGTGTTCACGCAGCGCTTCAGCGCCACTCCGCGCGGCGCCCGCCTCGCCCGCCACCTCGCCCTGGACCAGCTGCGCACCTGGGGCATCCCGCACGGCACGGACGCCTCCGACACCGCCGCCGTGATCGTGGCCGAGCTCGCCGCCAACGCGGTGACCCACGGCCGGGTGCCCGGCCGCGACTTCGAGCTGCGGCTCTCCCTCGTCACGGGCAGCGTCCGGGTCGAGGTCACCGACACACGCGACGGGACGCGTCCGCCCGGACCGGGTGACGTACCGCCTGCGGACCCGCTCGGCGAACACGGGCGCGGGCTCGTCCTCGTCGAGGCGCTCGCCGACCGGTGGGAGGTGCGGGACCGGGAACCGCCCGGCAAGACGGTCCGCGCCGAGATCGACCTGCCGGGATGGTCGGCCCTGACCGGACGGGCGGGCGGCCGGTGAACGGGACGGCGCGGAGCGGCGCGCGGTCAGGCGGCGGACACGCCGAACCACCTCGGCAGCACGCCGAGCAGATCCTCCTGGTCCTCGCCGGCCCACGCCACATGACCGTCCGGGCGCAACAGCACGGCGGACACGTCCAGTTCCTCGCCGGCGTCGACGACGTGGTCGACCCGGTCCGCCCAGCCCGTCACCGAGAGCCGCCCCGTCCGGTCGAGCAGCAGACCGCGGCCGGTGTGCATCAGCGCGTAGAGGCGACCCTGCTTCAGTTCCATGTCGCGCAACCGCCGGCCGAGCAGGTCGTGCCCCTCGCCGAAGTCGTAGCGGACCCCGACCGCGGTGATCATCTCGGTGACGTACCGGTTCACCTCCTCGAACTCCATGAGTGTCGAGAACAGCTCGCGCAGCGCGGTCGCCCCCGCGTCGCTCCCCAGCAGCGTGATCTGCGCGCGGGTGTTGTCCAGCACGCGGGCGCCCACCGGGTGGCGTTCGGCGTGGTAGCTGTCCAGGAGGCCTTCCGGTGCCCAGCCGCCGACCGCGGCGGCCAGCTTCCAGCCGAGGTTGAACGCGTCCTGGACACCGAGGTTGAGCCCCTGCCCGCCGGTCGGCGGGTGGATGTGCGCCGCGTCGCCGGCCAGCATGACCCGGCCGACCCGGTAGCGCTCGGCCTGCCGGGTCGCGTCGCCGAACCGCGACAGGCGGCGCGGCGAGTGCACGCCGAAGTCGGTGCCCGCGACCGCCCGCAGCCGCTGCCTGAACTCCTCCAGGGTCGGCGCGGTCGCACGGTCCTCCGCCACCCCGTCGGCGGGCACGATGACGCGGTACGTCCCGTCCCCGTTGGCGATGGTGCCGAACCGCAGCTGGGTCCTGCGGACCTCCGCGACGACGGCTTCGACGGTCGCCCGGTCCTCGGTCATCTCCACGTCGCCCAGCAGCGTCTCGACCTTGGCGGGCTCCCCGGGGAAGCCGACACCGAGCAGCTTGCGCACCACACTGCGCCCGCCGTCGCACCCGACGGCGTACCGCGCGCGCAGTCGTGTGCCGTCCGCGAGATCGACGCTCACCCCGGCGGCGGCCCCGTTCTCGTCCTCGACCTCGTCCTGACTCAGTCCGACCACCTCGTGGCCGCGCCGGATCTCCGCACCGAGCTCCAGGGCGCGCTCGTGGAGCAGGCGCTCGGTGACCGGCTGCAGGGTGGAGAGGCCGTACGGGTGCGCTGTGTCCACCCCGTCGGGCCACGGCTTGTGGATGCCGCCGAAGAAACCGCCGACCTGGAACTTCTCACTGACCGCGAGGAACCGGTCCAGCAGGCCGCGCTGGTCCATGATCTCGACGCTGCGCGCGTGCAGGCCGCGTCCGCGGGACTCCGCGGTCGGCTCGGACAGCTTGTCCAGCACGACCACGTGCACGTCGTGCAGCCGCAGCTCACAGGCCAGCATCAACCCGGTCGGTCCGCCGCCGACCACGATCACGTCAATCATCGGAACGCCCGTTCAAGGAGAGGGGATGGCCGCCGGCCGCTCCGCGCGCACGCCACCCGATGTCATACGCGGACAACGGCACGCGTACGTCGTGAAGTGGGCATTTGCGAAGCTTCCGGCCTCGGTCGACGATTCTGCGGCATGACCGGGGCCTTGCCGCAAGCCCCCTGGCGCGCTATACGTTGAAGAGGGCAAGGAGCGGGAGTTCTCCTTGCCCTCTGTCGTACGCGGAACCCGGAACCCGGATCCCGGGAGGATCTCCCGTGGTGAGCGTCCGCCCTAGCCGACCTGGTTGTACATCGCGCCGGCCGCCGGCCAGCCCGTCGGCTGGGGTGTCGGTTCCGGCTCCGGCTGGGTGCGGCCCCGGACCTGGGCGGCGGTCAGCCCGCCGTTGCGCAGTCCGGGCATCGCGGTCTGGCCGAGCCCGGCGGCCGGGGCGGGGGTCATGCCGGGCATACCGGTCGTGTTGGGCATGCTGGGCATGGGTGGCGCGGGCATCGGCGCCTGCGCGACCGCCTGCATCGGCGGGGGCGGCATCTGGGCCACCGCCTGCATCGGCGGGGGCGGCATCTGGGCGACCGCGGGCATGGGCTGCTGCTGCGGCGGGGCGGCCGGGGGCATGGGGGCCATGGGGGCCATGGGAGGCATCATGGCGGCCGCCGGAGCGGGGGCGGGCATCATGGCGGCGGCCGGCGCGGGCATCAGTCCGGGCATGCCGCCGGGCAGCTGCGCCGGAGCCTGGGCCGGGCCCGGCCAGGTCTGCGCGGGCGGCAGACCGGGCATCGCGGCGGCCTGCGCGGCCAGCGGCATGCCGACCCCGTTCGTCTCGCTGATCAGACGGTCCACCGCCGCCGTGCCCGAGCTGTAGCTGGTCCCTGCGCTCGGCTCGGGCACGGCGGCTCCCCTCCTGGACCCGTAGAGCACCTGCTCCAGGCCGGACACCAGGCGACGCACGTCCACCTGGGGGCGCACCACGAGTCTCAGGAAGCGACTGGACGAACCGATCTTGTTGCCGCACTCGCGGACCAGGATCCGGTGCTCGGTGAGCAGCCTGTCGCGGACGACGGTGCCCTCGGCGCCCACGGGCAGCCGTACGAACAGGAAGTTGCCCTGCGAGGGGTAGACCGTCAGGCCGGGCAGCGCGGTCAGCTGACGCGCCATGTCGAGCCGGTCGCGGCGCACCAGGTGCAGGCTCTCCATGTACTCGGCGCCGTGCTCCTTGAGCATGAACACCACGGTCTCCGCGAAGGAGTTGAGGTTCCACTTGGGCAGCATGGAGCGGATCTTGCCCGCGAGCGCGGGGTTGGCCACGAGGTAGCCGAAGCGGATGCCGTGCAGACCGAAGTTCTTGCCGAGGCTGCGCAGCACGATCACGTTGGGCCGCAGCACCGCCTCCTCGACGACACTCGGCTCGTTCTCCGCGTCGGCGAACTCCAGGAACGACTCGTCGATGATCACCAGGTCCAGGTCCTGGAGCGCGTCCATGAAGTTCACGACCGTCTGCCGGCTCAGGAAGCCGCCGTCCGGGTTGTTGGGGTTGCAGATGACGGCGACCCGGGTGCCCCGGGCGCGGATGAACTGGATGTACTTCGCGGGGTCCAGGGCGAAGCCCGTCGACTCCTGGAGCGGGAACATGTCGACACGCTTGCCGGTCTCCATCGGCTGGTCGGTCCAGCGGCCGAAGGTGGGGACGGGGATGGCGAGGGACTCGCGGACCAGCAGGTGGTCGATCCAGGTGATCAGTTCCGTGGAACCGTTGCCCATGGCGACACAGCTCGGCGGGAGCTGGAGCAGCGAGCACAGCTCGGCCGTGATGGTGTCGGCGCTGCTCGGGTAGTAGGTGATGATCTCGCGCAGCCGCCCGGCCAGTTCGTCGAACATGCCGGGCGTGGGGAAGTACGGGTTGCACGGGATGCAGAAGTCGATCGGGCCGACTCCGTCGCTCTCGCGGGCGAGCGCAGCCATCGAGGGGCTGTGCGCCGCAGTGCCGCGGAACAGCGAGGCGACGTTGTCGGCCATGGAACCTCCGTCTCTGGGTGGCCCGTGCGGGGGAACACGGGCCGCCCCTTCATACGGAGAGAGGAGTGGCGCTGTTCAACTCGTGAGGATCCCGTGAGGGTCCGCGCGCCGGGGCAACCTCAGGGCCCTCGACGGCGTCCGGCGCCGGCCGACTCGGGGTGTCAGGTGCCGAAGGAGTGCACCGTCGTCGTGCGGTACGTCCGCCCCGGGCGCAGCACCGTCGAGGGGAACGAGGGATGGTTCGGGGAGTCCGGGAAGTGCTGGGTCTCCAGGCACATGCCGTCGCCCTGCCGGTAGGTGTGTCCGGAGGTGCCCACCAGGGTGCCGTCCAGGAAGTTGCCCGAGTAGAACTGCACGCCGGGCTGGTCGGTCGCGATCTTCAGTGTGCGGCCGGAGTCCGGGTCGCGCAGGGTGGCGATGTGCTCGGGCCGGGCGGTGAGGCCCTTGTCGAGCACCCAGTTGTGGTCGAAGCCCTTGGCCGTGACCAGCTGGGGGTGGCCGGCCCGGATGTCGCGGCCGACCGGCTTGGCGCGCCGGAAGTCGAAGGGGGTGCCGGCGACCCCGGCCAGCTCGCCGGTGGGGATCAGACCGGCGTCGGTGGGTGTGAAGCGCCGTGCGGCCAGGGTGAGTTCGTGGTCGTAGATGCCACCGCGGCCCTCACCGGCGAGGTTGTAGTACGTGTGGTTGGTGAGGTTGACGACCGTGGCCTTGTCGGTGGTGGCCTCGTAGTCGATGCGCCAGTCGCCGTGCCGGGTCAGGGTGTAGGTCACCTTCACCCTGAGCGTGCCCGGGTAGCCCATCTCGCCGTCGATGCTGGTGTAGTGCAGGTGCAGGCCGACGTCGGAGCCGGAGGTGAAGCCCTCGATGTCCCAGACCTTGGTGTTGAAGCCCTTGGCCCCGCCGTGCAGGCTGTTCACGCCGTCGTTGACGGAGAGCTGGTAGGCCTTGCCGTCGAGGGTGAAGCGGCCGCCCGCTATGCGGTTGCCGTAGCGGCCGATCGTCGCCCCGAAGAACGTCGTGCCGGCCACGTACGACGCGAGGTTGTCGTACCCGAGGGAGACGTTCGCGTAGCGGCCGTGCCGGTCGGGGATCTCCAGCGACTGGACGATCCCGCCGTAGGAGATGACCTTCAGACGTGTGCCGCCGTTCTCCAGCGACCAGCGGTGGACCTTCGTGCCGTCGGCGAGCCTGCCGAAGAGCTCCTTCACCGGCTTCCCGCCCCCGGTGCCGGCGTGTGCGGTGCCGACCGTGGCGGCGGTGACGCCCGCGGCGGCCGCCGCGGCGATGATCGTTCGTCTGCTGGTTTCCATGTGACGGCTCCTGCAGTGGAAGTGAAGGCCCCCACCGAAGTGGGGGCCCTAGCGACTTACGAACCGACCTTGCGCTTGTTCCACACGTCGAACCCGACCGCGGCCAGCAGTACCAGACCCTTGATGACCTGCTGCCAGTCGCTGCCGATGCCGACGAGGTTCATGCCGTTGTTCAGCACGCCCAGGACGAGACCACCGATGATCGCGCCGAGGACCGTGCCCACGCCGCCGCTCATCGACGCGCCGCCGATGAACGAGGCCGCGATCGCTTCGAGCTCGAAGTTCAGACCGGCCTTGGGCGAGGCCGCGTTGAAGCGGGCGGCGAAGACCAGACCCGCCAGGGCCGCGAGCATGCCCATGTTCAGGAAGACCAGGAAGGTGACCTTCTTGTCCTTCACGCCCGACAGCTTCGCCGCCGGGAGGTTGCCGCCGATCGCGTAGATGTGGCGGCCGATGACCGCGTTGCGCATCAGGTAGCCGAAGCCGGCGACCAGGACGCCGAGGATCAGCAGGACCACCGGCGCGCCCTTGTAACTGGCGAGCAGCATGGTGACCGTGAGGACGGCGGCGATCAGCGCGACGAGCTTGAGCAGGAAGAGGTTCCTGGGCAGGACGCCGAGCGAGAACTCCTGCTGCCGCTTGCGGTCACGGACCTCCTGGAACACCACGAAGGCGATCAGGGCGATACCGAGCAGCAGCGTGAGGTTGTGGTAGTTCGTGTCGGGCCCGACCTCGGGCAGGAAGCTGTTGGCGACCTTCTGCAGACCCTCGGGGAACGGGCCGATCGTCTGGCCCTTGAGGAAGATCTCGGTCAGACCGCGGAAGGTCAGCATGCCCGCCAGGGTCACGATGAACGACGGTATGCCGAGATACGCGATGAGGAAGCCCTGCGCCGCGCCCGCGGCCGCGCCGATGGCCAGGCACAGCACCAGGGCGAGCGGCCAGGAGAGGCTGTGGTTGACCATCAGCACGGCGCCGATCGCGCCCACGAACGCCGTCAGCGAGCCGACCGACAGGTCGATGTGGCCCGCGATGATGACGAGCATCATGCCGATCGCGAGGATCAGGATGTAGCTGTTCTGGAGGACCAGGTTGGAGACGTTGCGCGGCAGCAGCAGGTCGCCGTCGGTCCACACGGCGAACAGCACCACGATCAGACCGAGGGCGAACAGCATGCCGTACTGCCGCATGTTGCGGCGCATGCCGTCGAGGAGCAGCTGCAGCAGACCCTCACCCCCGGTGGCCGATCCGCTCTTTCCCGGCGGCGCGGGGGCCGGCGTCTTGGCGGTCACATCCGTGCTCATCGCGTTACCTCTTTGTCCTTCGTCATCTGACGCATCAGCGTTTCCTGCGAGGCCTCCGCCCGCGAGAACTCACCGGTCAGCCGTCCCGCTGCCATCGTGTAGATGCGGTCGCACATGCCGAGCAGCTCGGGCAGCTCGGAGGAGATGAAGACGACCGCCTTGCCCTCGGCCGCCAGTTTGTCGATGACCGTGTAGATCTCGAACTTGGCGCCGACGTCGATCCCGCGGGTCGGCTCGTCCAGGATCAGCACCTCCGGCCCTGCGAAGATCCACTTGCTCAGGACGACCTTCTGCTGGTTGCCGCCCGACAGTTTGCCCACCGGCTCGAACACCGTGGGTGCCTTGATGTTCATCGACTTGCGGAAGCCCTCGGAGACCTGCCGCTCCTCGTGCTCGTCGACGATCCCGCGCTGGGCGACCTTGTCCAGGGCGCTGAGCGTGATGTTGCGGTTGATCGTGTCGATGAGGTTGAGGCCGTAGTGCTTGCGGTCCTCGGTGACGTACGCGATCCCGTGCCCGACCGCCTCGGACACGGTCTTGGTCCGGATCTCCTTGCCGTCCCTGAGCACCGTGCCGCCCGCGTAGCGGCCGTAGGCGCGCCCGAAGACGTTCATCGCCAGTTCGGTGCGTCCGGCGCCCATGAGCCCGGCGATGCCGACGATCTCACCGCGCCGTACGGTGATCGACACGTCGTCGACCACCTTGCGCTGCTGGTCGATCGGGTGGAACACGGTCCAGTCGCGGATCTCCAGGGCGGGCGCGGCGCCCTCCTCGGGGTGGTGCGGTGTCCGCTCCGGGAAGCGGTGCTCGAGGTCGCGTCCGACCATGCCGCTGATGATCCGGTCCTCGGTGGTCTCCGCCGCCTTCACGTCGAGCGTCTCGATGGTCCGGCCGTCGCGCAGGATGGTGACCGAGTCCGCGACCCGCTCGATCTCGTTCAGCTTGTGGGAAATGATGATCGAGGTCATGCCCTGGTTCTTCAACTCCAGGATGAGATCCAGGAGTTTGCCGCTGTCCTCGTCGTTCAGGGCGGCGGTCGGCTCGTCCAGGATGAGCAGCTTCACCTTCTTCGAGAGCGCCTTCGCGATCTCGACGAGCTGCTGCTTGCCCACGCCGATGTCGGCGACGCGGGTCTGCGGGTTCTCGTCGAGTCCGACCCGCCGCAGCAGCTCGGAGGCGTGCCGCAGTGTCTCGGTCCAGCTGATGAGCCCGCGGGTGGCGTGCTCGTTGCCGAGGAAGATGTTCTCCGCGATGGAGAGGTAGGGCACCAGGGCCAGCTCCTGGTGGATGATCACGATGCCGCGCTGCTCACTGGCCCTGATGTCCTTGAACGTGCAGACCTCCGACTCGAAGAGGATGTCCCCTTCGTAACTCCCGTGCGGATGAACGCCGGAGAGGACCTTCATCAAGGTCGACTTGCCGGCGCCGTTCTCCCCGCAGATGGCATGGACCTCGCCCTGCTGGACGGTCAGAGTGACGTCCGACAGCGCCTTGACGCCGGGAAAGGTCTTGACGATCGAGCGCATTTCCAGGACGGGTCCCGCCATGGTCGTGCCTTCCAATCACTAGGAGGTGGCGGTTACTTGAGGTCGCTGTCCTTGTAGTAGCCGGTGGCGACCAGTTCCTTCTCGTAGTTGGTCTTGTCGACGCTGACCGGCTGCAGCAGGTACGCGGGGACGACCTTGGTGCCGTTGTCGTAGGTCTTGTCGTCGTTGATCTCGGGCTTCTTGCCCTTGAGCGCCGCGTCGACCATGTTCGAGGCCACCGTCGCCAGCTTGCGGGTGTCCTTGTAGACGGTCATCGTCTGCTCGCCCGCGATGATCGACTTCACCGACGCGAGCTCGGCGTCCTGGCCGGACACGATCGGCAGCGGCTTGCTCTTGGAGCCGTAGTCGTCCGACTTCAGCGACGAGAGGATGCCGATGGAGATGCCGTCGTAGGGCGAGAGCACCGCGTCGACGTGGGCCGTCTTGTACGCCGAGGTGAGGATGTCGTCCATGCGCTTCTGCGCGGTGCCGCCGTCCCAGCGCAGCGTGGTGACCTGGTTCAGCTGCGTCTGGCCGGACTTGACGACGAGCTGCTTCTTGTCGATGTACGGCTGCAGGACGCTCATCGCGCCCTGGAAGAAGTACTTCGTGTTGTTGTCGTCGTTCGAGCCGGCGAACAGCTCGATGTTGAACGGGCCCTTCTTGCTGCCGTCCTTCAGGCCGAGCTTGTCGACGATGTAACCCGCCTGCAGCTCACCGACCTTGGTGTTGTCGAACGACGCGTAGTAGTCGACGTTCTTGGTGCCGAGGATGAGGCGGTCGTAGGAGATCACCGGGATCTTGGCGTCGGCGGCCTGCTGGAGCACGTTGTTCATCGACTTGTTGTCGATGGCCGCGATGATCAGGGCCTTCACGCCCTGCGTGATCATGTTCTCGATCTGCGAGACCTGCTGGTCCGGGTCGTCCTCACCGAAGGCCAGCTTGGTCTTGTACCCCTTGGACTGAAGGTCCTTGACCACGTTGTTGCCGTCCCCGATCCAGCGCTCGGAGGACTTGGTCGGCATCGAGATGCCGATGGTGGCGCCCTTGATGTCCTTGCTGTCGCTCTTGCTGCCTCCGTCGCTGCTCTGGCCGCAGGCGGACAGGGACAGCGCGAGGGACGCGGCGCCGGCTATGGCGGTGAGGGCAGCTCTGCGATTGCGCATGATCATCTTCCTTGATGTCGTGGACCGGGCTCGGCCTCGCGATGCGGGGACGCTCCGTGGGGCGGTGCGAAGAAAAGACCGAGAAGAGGTGTGTGGGATTGTGCGCGGCCGTGTCGGCTTTTGTGAAGGGGAGTTGGTCGGAACGTTATGAGGAGGTGTCAAAACGCGTCATCGGACCGGGATTTCGCGAGCCGAGCGGCGCCATGTCGCCGTCCGCTCCGTGCCGCGCGAGCAGGTCCAGCGCGAGCCTGCCGCGCCGCACCCGCTCCCGGGCGGTGTTCAGGGTCAGATCCCGCAGGTGGTGCCCGTACGGGTAGATCCCGGGGGCCTTGGACAGGCCGAACTTCAGATAGATCGGTGCGCCGCGCCGGATCAGCTCGGCCACCTCGTACATCCGGACATACCCGCCGAGATCGTCGGGGGCTTCGATGTACATGTCCATGGGTGCGGCCGAAACCCGACGGATCTCCGTGAGGTGATCGAGCGTCAGATCGCTCGGCACGTTGATGGAGTCCGCGCCGAGCCTTTCGTATACCGCGTACGAGGCCGGGTTGACCGGCCCCACGAGTGCCGAGAGCTTGAGGGTGGTGTCGGCCGGGATGATCCCGGCCACGCGGGCCCGGTGCAGCGTCCACAGCACGCCCTCGTCGGCGACGAGCAGGCACTTGACGCCCAGCTCCGTCGCCCTGACGGCGTCCTCGACACAGCCGGCCACCGCGTCGTGACCGCGGGCGCGCAGTCCGCCGCCGCGGGAGTCGGAGCGCACCGAACCGCCGATGTCCCAGGTGCCGCGTGGGCCGGTGAACAGACACAGCTCGATGTCGCGGGAGGCGGCGGCCTCGACCATCTCGGTGATCTCGGCATCGGTCAGCATCCAGACACCGCTGCCCTGGCTGATCCGGTGGATCGGAACGTCGAGCCGCGAGGACTCCTTGAGGACCACCGCCAAGGCCTCGGGACCCTCCACGGACGGAACCTCGGTGCGCCAGCGACCGCCTTCCGGGAAGCTGTGCGGCGAGGCGTCGGCGGGGGAGAGGGCGGGCGCGCCCAGGCCGAGCGCGACGAGCGCCTGCTCGGCGGGTCGACGGGGAGCCGTGGGAGAGGGGTCGGTCACTGGCTGTCCTTCATGTTCGTGATTTCGGACGGAGTTCGCGGGATTCGGCGTGCGGGAGCCGGGTGGTACGCCGGTACGGAGCCGTCAGGTAACTCCGCACCGGCGTACGGCTAGGGACGCAGAAGGACCTTGCCGACCTCGGGATCGCCGGACCCCGCCAACTCGATGGCCTCGGCGAACCCGGTGAGCGGCAGTTCGTGCGTGACCAGCGGCAACGGGCTGAGCAGCCCCGCGCCGAACACCCGCACCGTGTGCGCCCAGGCCGCCGGCGGCGCCCCGAACACGGTGTGCACCTCCAACTGCCGTACGACGAGATCGGTGGGGTCGAGCCCCTCGGCGCCCGGCGCCGGGATGCCCGTGAGGACCAGACGTCCGCCGCGCCGGAGCAGCGAGGCGGCGGTCCGCGCGGCGGACGCGGACCCGGCGGTCTCGATGACGACGTCGAAGTCGTCGGGGAGTTCCTGGTCCTTGGTGCGGAAGTCGGTGGCGCCGAAGGTCCGCGAGAGCTCGTCCCGGTCGGGGCGGGTGCCCACGACGAGCAGCTCCGCGGGAGAACCCGCCCGCAGGAACTGGACGGCGAACATCCCGAGCGTCCCCGTGCCCACCACCGCGACCCGCTCACCGGGTCGCGCGTTCGCCTTGAGCGCGGCCGCCGCGACACAGGCGGCCGGCTCCAGGAGGGCCGCCGCCGTCAGGTCGGCTTCGTCCGGCAGGACATGCAGCAGACGGGCGGGCAGGGTCAGGGTGGCGGCCATCGCACCCGGCTGGGTGAACCCCGTCTCCTCGTACCCCGCCGAGCACAGCGTGGTCTCGCCCGCGTGGCAGCGGTCGCAGACCTGGCAGTTGCGGAAACCCTCGCCGACGACCTTGCGGCCGACGAGACCGGCGGGCACCCCGGCGCCCACCTCCGCCACCGTCCCCGACCACTCGTGACCGGGGACGAGGGGATAACGCACGTACCCGTCGGGCCGGTTGCCCTGGTACACCTCACGGTCGCTGCCGCAGATGCCCACGGCGTGGACCCGGACCAGCGCCTCCCCCGCGGCCGGCGACACCGGCTCGTGGGTGGTCAGCCGGTGCACGCCCGGCGCCTCGACGACGACCGCGGTACTCACTGCGCCCCCTTCGGCCTGCGCTGCTCCCAGCCGTCCGCCCAGAGGTCGAAACGGGCCTGCTGCTGCGGGAACTCGGCCGCAGCGTCGACGTCCAGCTCGACACCGAGACCGGGTTCGTGGGACAGCTCGAAATAGCCGTCGACGACCTGCGGGGCGCCCTTCACGACCTTCTTGATCTCCGCGTCCGCGAAGTCGTTGAAGTGTTCCAGGATCTTGAAGTTGGGGGTGCTGAAACCGACTTGGAGGGAGGCCGCGGTGAGGACCGGCCCGCCGACGTTGTGCGGCGCGACGAGCACGTAGTGGGCCTCGGCGGTCGCGGCCAGCTTCCTGGTCTCCCAGATCCCGCCGAGATGACCGACGTCGGGCTGGATGATGTCGACGGCCTGGCTCTCGAACAGCTCACGGAACTCGATGCGGTCGTGGATCCGCTCCCCGGTGGCGACCGGGATGTCGACCTTGGCGGCCACCTTCTCCAGCGCCTTCAGGTTCTCCGGCGGCACCGGCTCCTCCAGCCACGCGGGCTTGAAGGGCGCGAGCTCGCGGGCGAGCCGGACGGCGGTCGAGGGCGAGAACCGGCCATGCATCTCCAGCATCAGCTCGGTCTCGGGGCCGATCGCGTCGCGTACCGCCTCGATGAGCGAGACGGAGTAGAGCGTGGCCTCGTGGTCGAGCTCGAAGTGGCCGGTGCCGAACGGGTCGATCTTGAGGGCCCGGTACCCGCGGGCGACGACCTCCTGAGCGGCCTTGTGGTACGCCTCCGGGGTCCGCTCGGTCGTGTACCAGCCGTTCGCGTAGGCCTTCACCCGGTCGGTGACCTTGCCGCCGAGCAGCTGCCACACGGGGACGCCGAGCGCCTTCCCCTTGATGTCCCAGCAGGCCATTTCGATGACGGCGATGCCCGACATCACGATCTCGCCGGCGCGCCCGTAGTCGCCGTACTTCATGCGCCGGACGAGGTCCTCGACAGCGAACGGGTCGGAACCGAGAATGTGATTGGCCTCCGCCTCCCGCAGATAGCCGATCAGCGCGTCGGTGTGTCCCAGCATGCGGGTCTCGCCGACTCCGGTCAGGCCCTCGTCGGTGTGCACCTGGACGTAGGTCAGGTTCCGCCAGGGCGTCCCGACCACGTGTGTGCTGATTCCCGTGATGCGCACGGCAGTTGCCCCCTGTGCTCTTGCGGTTTGTTCGAAATTTCGTCACACGTTCGAAATGCTGGCGTGACAGTAGGATGCGGGCCCTGGAGTGTCAATGGGTCGAACGCAACGGTCGGCGGCGGATTTTGGCGGTATGCCTCGGGACGTCGCACACGTGCCGCTGTGAACGGGGGGTGCGACGCGCCGGAACGGATGGTTCACCACACAACTTTCACAGCCGTGACTATCAACGTGACCGGTGAGGAACTTAGTCTTCCGGCGTCATGGACTACTGCGACCCGTGCCGAAGGCACCTCAACGGCGCCCTTGCCTGCCCGGGGTGCGGCACCTCAGCCGAACAGCTCCGCTCACCCGGGGGCCGTACCGGGGCACACCCGGAACCGGACGCGGGTGCGAACCCGTACGACTCCGACGACCCGTACGAGAGCGAGGACGCGTACGAGGACGCGTCCGACGAGGAAGACGACGGCGAGGACGAGGGTGACGGCGAGGACGGCCGTCGCGGGCGTCGCGCCCGAGGGCGGCGGCGCGGGCGCGGGCCCGCCTCGGGCGGGGCGAGCCGGCGCGACCGGAAGGCCGCCGCGCACCGCAGGAGGCGCCGCAGGGTGCTCTTCGCCGGGGCGGGGCTGCTGCTCGCCGCGGGCGGCCTGAGTCTCGCCGAACTCGGCATCGAGGCGCCCGGAGTGACTCCGCACGCGGCCAGCGCGGACGCGTCCGCCGACGGGGGCTCGGGGGCCTCCGCGGAGCGTACGGCGCGGCCGGCCGGTGACACCGGGGGTCCCGGGGGCGGGGCGCCCACCGCCAAGGGCTCGCCGAGTGCCTCGGCGTCGCCCTCCGCTTCCGCGTCCGAGTCCGCCGAGGGTGACAAGTCCAAGGACGGGGACAAGAAGGACACCCAGGGGGAGTCGGCGACGGCGGGGACGGGGGGCGGGGCGTCGGTGTCGGCGCCCGCCTCTTCGGAGCCGCCGCGTTCCGTCACGACGCCGCCGGCCGCGCCGACCTCGGCGCCGGCGACTCCGACGCCTACCCCGTCGCACACGTGCAATCGTTTCCTTTGGTGGTGCACGTAGGGGCTCTCGCCCCCGCCGCCCGTACCCGACCCGTCCCGAACATGGGGGCTCCGCCCCCAGACCCCCGCCAGGGGCGCTGCGCCCCCTGGACCCCCGCTTCGCCCGAAGGGCTCGTCCTCAAACGCCGGACGGGCTGACATACCCAGCCCGTCCGGCGTTCGGGGACGAGCCCGTTCAGGCCGAAGCGGGGGCTGTCGGCGGCAGCCCTTGGCAAACCCCCGGTTACGGCGTCAGCATGCGCTGGAGCAGATCGCGCAAAGACACCCGCTCCTCACGCGACAACCCCGCCAACGGCTCCCGCGCGAACCGCAGTGAATCCCGCAGCGAGTGCGCCACCCGCCGCCCCTCCTCGGTCGCCGCCGCCAGTTTCACCCTCCGGTCGGAGGGGTCCGGCCGCCGCTCCACCAGCCCCCGTGCCTCCAGCCGGTCCACGATCCCCGTCACGTTCGACGGCTCGCACTTCAGCTTCTGTGCCAGCCGCCGCATCGGCAGCGGCTCCAGCGACAGCAGGCCGAGCAGCCGCGCCTGCGCCCCGGTGAGGGCGTGCTCGGCGGCTGCGTCCTCGTAGTCCTCGTGGTACCGGGCCACGACCGAGCCGATGAGGTCGACGACTTCCAGGGTGAGAGGGTCGATCCGGGGCGTCTTCTGGGTGGCCATGACCTCCAGGATACTCCCTTACTTGACATCATGAAATATTCAGGAGCATGGTTGTTTCAGGTAGTGAAGTATTAGAGCCGTAGTGCGCAGGCAAGCGTGCATGCATGCAGGAAAGGCACACACCCTCATGACCGACACCCAGCTTCCCTCCGTCAGCCGCGAATGGCACCTGACCGCCCGCCCGGTCGGCTGGCCGAAGCCCGAGGACTTCGCGCTGGTCGAGGCCGAGGTCCCGCAGCCCGCGGAGGGCCAGGTCCTCGTCCGCAACAAGTACGTCTCCGTGGACCCGTACATGCGCGGCCGGATGAGCGCCGCCAAGTCGTACGCCGCCCCCTACGAGCTGGGCGAGGTCATGCAGGGCGGTGCGGTCGGCGAGGTCGTCGCCTCCCGCGCCGAGGGGATCGAGGCCGGTGACCACGTCCTGCACTTCCTCGGCTGGCGCGAGTACGCCGTCGTGGACGCCAGGCAGGCCGTCAAGGTCGACCCGCAGGCCGCGCCGCTCTCCGCGTACCTCGGTGTCCTCGGCATGACCGGTCTGACCGCCTACGCGGGCCTCCTGCGCACCGCCTCCTTCAAGGAGGGCGACTCCGTCTTCGTGTCGGGCGCGGCCGGAGCCGTCGGCAGCCAGGTCGGACAGATCGCCAAGCTCAAGGGCGCCTCGCGGGTCATCGGCTCGGCGGGCTCCGACGAGAAGGTCAAGCTGCTCGTCGAGGAGTACGGCTTCGACGCCGCGTTCAACTACAAGAACGGCCCGGTCGGCGAGCAGCTGCGCGAGGCCGCCCCGGACGGCGTCGACGTCTACTTCGACAACGTGGGCGGCGACCACCTGGAGGCCGCCATCGGCCGGCTGAACCGGGACGGCCGTGTCGCGGTCTGCGGCATGATCTCCGTCTACAACAACACCGAGCCCGCCCCCGGCCCGAGGAACCTCGCGCGTCTCATCCAGACCCGCGGCCGCATCCAGGGCTTCCTGGTCGGCGACCACTACGACCTGCAGCCGCAGTTCGTCCAGGAGGTCGGCCCCTGGGTCGCCTCCGGCGAGCTCAAGTACAGGGAGACCGTCGTCGAGGGCATCGAGAACAACCTCGAGGCGTTCTTCGGCGTCCTGCGCGGCGACAACATCGGAAAGATGATCGTCAAGCTCTGAGGATCCGGCGGGGCTTCTGGTCCCGGCGGGGCTTCTGCTGGACTTCCGGCATACGGTAACTTCTTTCCGAAGTCGTCGCGATCGTGGGCGCGAGTCGCGGCGGACCAGGGAGGAACGCACCGTATGTCCATCCAGCAGTCCGACGTCCTCTACACCGCCGTCGCCACCGCGTACAACGGCCGCGAGGGCCGTGTCGCCACCGACGACGGCAGGCTCGACGTCGTCGTGAACCCGCCGAAGGAACTGGGCGGGAGCGGCGCCGGGACCAACCCGGAGCAGCTCTTCGCCGCCGGGTACAGCGCCTGCTTCCAGGGCGCGCTCGGCGTCGTCGCCCGCGGGCGGAACGCCGACCTCACCGGCTCGACGGTCACCGCCAGGGTCGGTCTGGGCAAGAACGAGGACGGGTTCGGCATCATCGTCGAGATCTCCGCGGCCATCCCGGCCGTGGACGCGGCGACGGCGCGGGACCTGCTCGAGCAGGCCCATCAGGTCTGCCCGTACTCGAAGGCGACCCGGGGCGACGTCACGGTGACGCTCGTCTGACGGGCCCACCGTCCGCGGCGCGGGCCGCGTCCCGGTACGGGGCGCGGCCCGCGTGCGGGGGAGTGCGGGGCGGGGGGACCCGCGCCGCCTCAGGACACCGTCAGCAACGCCTCCGCCACCTGCGGGAATTCGCCCTTCGGGTGGTCCCGGAAGAGCGGCTCGGTGCCGAAGAGGACCGCGTGCGGGCCGCTGATGACGCAGGCGTGACCGCCGGCCGCCGTGGGACCGCCGCCGTGTGCCGTCGGCCGCCAGTGGCCCGAGACGAGCGGGTCGCCGGGCGCGTACGCCTGCTCGACACGGACGTGGGAGCCGAGACCGGTGAACCAGACGGGCGCGTAGACGAAGCTGTGGTCGGGCGCGCCGGACGTGATGCCGCCGTCTTCCGAATTCACCACGCGCACCACACCGTTGGCCTCCACGTCGCCCTCGACCGGTACTGCCGCGAGCAGGCCCGTCGCGCTGTTGAGCGCCGCTCCAGACGCACCGCGTCCGACCAGCCCGTGAGAGCCCAGGAAGGCGTCGAGGGCCACCCGCGCGGCCGGGCTCAGACGGGCGCGATCGAGTCCCGCCGACACGAACAGGACGTCCGCCGCGGACCAGTCGAAGCCCGCGTCGAGAACCGCCGTCGACACCGGGACGACGTCGAAGTCCATCTCGCGCAGGGCGAAGAGCTCGCCCGGGGTGACCGCCGCGGCGACCCGGACCCGGTGCAGCGGCGTTCCCCGGGTGTCCGTGGCCGCGTCGAAGACGACGTCGTACCTCCGGGCGAGGGCGGTGGCCCGCGGGCGCGCCGAGGAGGGCACCGCCGCGCTGCCGTCCGCCCGCCGCCGTACCGGAACCCCCTGCCGGAGCAGGGAGTTGAGCGCCGCGATCGCCTGGGGTGTGTCGAGGCGCAGACGCAGGTCGCCGTGCGGGGCGACGTACCCGGCCGGCGCCGCCGCCCGCACCGCACGGGCGGCGGCGGCCGCGGTCGCCGCCGGCAGATCGCCGGCCTGTACCCGTACGACCGACGCGCCCCACAGCCGCCCCAGGCTCCAGCCGGAGATGTCGTACATCGTCGAGACCCTGTCGCTGATGTCCCGCCCGTCCGCCAACAGCACGTTGGCCAGGCCGCGTTTGGGCTGGTGCAGGTCGACGAGGTACGAGCCGCGCGCGTACGTCCGTCCCGCGAGCCGGAAGGCGTGGGCCGCGCGGGTGACGCGTACGTCGTTGGCGAGCAGGTGGCCGACGAGGCGGGCGGCGGCCGTGGCGGAGCGTTGCGCGGATCCGGCCGGAATCACGTACGCGCGAGGGAAGTCGGTGGTGTACACGTCCTCCGGCCCGATGCCCGCAACGCCCGGGACCGTCCGGGCGGAGACCGGCACCTGGGCGGCTCCGCTCGCCCCGCGCCGGAAGACCTCGATCTGGTCGGCGACGAGCGCGCGCCGGTGGCTTCTTGCGTAGGCGAGGGTCGCGCGCATCGCCGCGCCCGCCACGTCCACGTTGACGGCCGCGCGCCGCCGCAGTTCACCGGCGGGCAGCGACTCGTACGCCTCGTTGTCGACCGTCAGCGGGAGCTCGACCGTGTGCGCGGCGACCGCGCCGTGGAAGGCCGCGTACTGCGGTGCGAAGACCGGCGGCCAGTCGTCCCAGCCCTTCCGCTGGTCGCGGAACGGGATCTGGGCGGCTTCGACGCCGTCCTTCGCCGCCGTGTGACCGAGGGCGTCGACGGCGGCCTCCATACCGAGGGCGTTGGCGTAGGTGTTCTTGAGGAAGAGGTCGTACTCGTAGTTCTCGCCGTGCGGCGGGGTGGCCGGCTCGACGAGGGTGCCGTTGACGTAGCCGTGCAGGTCGAGCATCACCGCCGGCTGCTTGTCGATCTCGATCTGCCGCACCGCGCGCACCTCGGGCTGGGAGGCGGTGACGAAGTCCCGGTTCAGGTCGAAGCCGTTCGCGTTGGCGCGGGTGCCGGCGACACGGCCGTCCGGGTTGGCGGTGATGTCGAAGTACAGGCGGCTGTGGGCCAGCAGATCGGCGGTGGCGCCGTCCTTCGCCTTCGCCAGCCGCTCGATGAGCCGGAGGGAGGCGTCCGTGCCCTCCCACTCGTTGCCGTGGATGTTGCTGTCGAAGAAGACGGGGATCTTGTAGTCCGCCCTGACGACCGGGTCGCCGGCCGCCGCCTCGGGCGCGTTCTCGATCAGCGCGCGCATCCGCTCCTGGGCGCGGGTCCGCCCGGCGGACTCGGGGGCGGTGACGGTGACGAGGTAGAGCCGGCGACCGCCGGCCGAACGGCCCGTGACCTCCACGCTCACCCGGTCGCCGAGCCGTTGCAGGGCGTTCAGCCGCGGCGCGATGGCGTGGTACGGGATGAGCCCCAGCCTGATCGACTCGTCCGCCGGGTTCTCCGGGTCCGGGGCGAGCAGCTGCTCGCGGGGGTAGCCGCGAGGGGAGGAACCGGAAGGGGAGAGACCGGAAGGCACAACGGTGACGGGGGTCGTCAGGGCCTGCCGGGCCGCGTTCAAGGGGGTCGCGGCGGCGCCGCGGTCCCGGGCGGAGCCCTCGCGGAGCGGAGGTCTGCGGTCCGCGGTGGCGCTGTGCGGGGCGAGGAGAAGCGATCCGGTCACGGTGACGCCGGCGACGGCGATCAGGACGGGTCTCGGCAGGCGCACGCGTCGTACCTCCGTGGGGGGAGCCGGGGACCGGCCCGGCGGAACGGGTCTTCGGGGAGTGGCTCTTCGAAACGCCTACGGGTCGCTGGGGCGAGGCGTACCTGCCCGACTCTCCCGCAACACGCTCGGCTCTTCCGCGACAAAAGGACCCGGGCGTCACCAATGCCACGGATGGCGCACCCTCGGCGGGTCGGAGCGGGCATGCTGGGACGGGCACCGGCGCCGACCGAGGGTCGCGCGGGCTCCCGGCCGATGTACCGCGCGTGGCGAGGAGGGCCCATGTCCCCGATTCCGTCGCTCCCCAGCAGGGCCGACGTGCTGCGCATCGCGCGCACCACGACCGACGTCACCGGCCAGCTCCTCGACACGGCCGGGAACATCACCAGAATCGCGCTCAACACCCTCGACCCCCGGGACGGCTCCGGGGCGGAGGCGCTGCGGGTGCTCCGGGAGACCACGGCGGAGCTGGCCGAGGCGAGTGCGTCGCCCCAGGCGCAGGAGGCCTTCTACCGGATCGTGGACACGCTGACGCGGCTCGGGACGACCGGGGCGCCGCTGGCGACGCATCCCGTGAGCGAACCGGCCCGGGTGCTGCTGGCCGCGGTGGGCGACAGCCTGCTGCCGATCCTCGACGCGGTGGAGCCCGCGGTGGAGGAGGCGGCCTCCGCGCTCGGGGAGTTGCTGGAGGCGGGGTCGCCGTTGCTGCCGACGGTGGCGGGGGTGGTGGCGGGGGTGCTGCTGGCGTCGACGCCGGTGATCCGCGCGGCGGCCGACGTCCTGCGCGACTCGGCCCCGGAACTCCGGCGCATCGCGGACGCGTTGACCGCGGCGCTCGCTCCGCTGCTGCCGCTGCAGGTGGCGCTCGCCGAGCGGGCGGCCACGGCGGGGGCGGGGGTGGTACGGGCCGCGCTGCCGCCGCTGGCCGACCTCACGGAGGCCGCCGCCGCCACGACGGACGCCGTCCGTCCGGTCCTGATCGCCGGCGAAGAGCTCCTCGTCTCCGGCCTCGAACATCTCCAGCCACTGCTGCTGGCCTCGGCGTCCCGGGCGGGACGGGTGGCGCGGGCGGCGGCGGTCCGGGTGTCGGCGGCGGTGTCCCCCGCGGCGGACGGAGGCGTGGTGGTGGCGGTGACCCCGGCGTAGGCCCCAGGGCTGTCGCGCCCAGGGACGCCGAGGGCGGGGGAAGGCGGCTCGAGCGCCGGTAAGGTGGCCCGCATGCGTGATCTCGGGGCAGGGTTCAACTACCTCATACAGGGCCAGCGATGGGTCGTACGGCACGGGAAGCAGTACGGATTCGGCCTGCTTCCGGGGCTGATCACCCTCGTGCTGTACGCGGCGGCACTCGTCGCCCTCGCCGTCTGGGGTGAGGACTTCGTCACCTGGGCCACCCCCTTCGCGGACGACTGGACCAGCCCCTGGACGGGCCTTTTCCGCGGCCTCCTGACCGCCGTGCTCTTCGCCCTCGCCCTCCTGCTCGCCGTGGTCACCTTCACCGCGGTCACACTCCTCGTCGGGCAGCCCTTCTACGAGTCGCTCTCCGAGAAGGTCGACCGCGACGTCTCCCCGGACGGCACCGCCCCCGAGTCCGGGCTGCCGCTCTGGCGCGAGCTGTGGATCTCCGCACGCGACAGCCTCCGTATCGTCGTACGGGCCCTGGTCTGGGGCATCCTCCTCTTCGCCCTCGGCTTCGTCCCGGTCGTCGGCCAGACGGTCGTCCCGGTGATCGGCTTCTTCGTCACCGGCTTCTTCCTCACCGAGGAACTCACCGCGGTGGCCCTCCAGCGCCGCCGCGTCGAGCTCCGCGCCCGCCTCCGCCTGCTCCGTTCCCGCAAGATGCTGGTCTGGGGCTTCGGCACCCCCCTCGGCCTCGCCTTCCTGGTCCCCGTCGTCGCCGTCTTCCTGATGCCGGGCGCCGTCGCGGGAGCCACGCTGATGGCCCGTGACCTGCTGGGCGAGGAGACGGGCGAGCCGAGCGCGGACCCGGCGGCCCAGGGAGACCGGGGAGACCAGGAGGACCGGGAGCTCGGGGCGACGGCGTGAACCAGGTCCTCGCCGTCGCCGTCGCCACCGTCCCGGCCGGCCTCAGTCCCGCGTTCGCGCCGTCCCTCCGACCGCGCTCGCGTCGGCGGCCACCGTCAGGATCGACCGGACCTGGGCGATGATGTCCAGCCGGTTGCGGACGAACCCGGGATCCGTGACCGTCCCGGTCGCCGGGTCCGTGTTGCCGGTGCCGAACTCGAGCACGGGTGTGTGGACATGGCCGCCCGGCAGGCTGTCGTGCAGGCCGAGGCGGTCGCGCAGCAGCGTCGCGCGGTAGGCGATCTCGTTGGAGAGATAGTCCCCGCCGCCCCCGGCACGCGCCGTCGAGCCCGGGGTCGGGCCGTCCGGGCGTACGACCGGATCGGTGCCTCCCGCCGGGATCTCGGTCACCGACGTGTGGTCGTAGACCGGGAAGCGGCCGGTGCTCGCGGCGACGATCCGCGCGTACGGAAGGGTCGTCGACGTCCACTGCGGCTGCGAGGCCGGATCGGTCACCGGGACCGTCCCGGTCACCGACACGTTCTCGTTGTCCGGGTAGCCGCCCCGCCAGGCTCCGTTGGTCCGCTCCACGTCGAAGCGGCCGACACGGCCCTGGCTCACCGTCGTGAACAGGTCCACGCGCGGCAGCTGCCGCCGCAGCGTCCGTTCCACGGTGCCCTCGGCGAAGTCCTGCCAGCGGACGGGGAACACGGCGGTCTCGACGCGCGCGGGTCCGTCCGCCGTCCGGATCGTCGTACCGTCGAGGGCGAGGGCGGTGGCACCGGACGGATTGGAGGTCCGGACGTCCTGGTCCAGCGTGAACGGGTCGAACCCGGTGACCAGGATCCGCTTCACGCCCTTGGCGCGCGGATAGTGGATGTCCTGCTGGCCGCGCGAGGTCCGCTCCAACGTGTCCAGCAGTCGGGTGCGTTGCCCGTCCGTCAGCCCGAACCCGGGTGCCCACTGGCGCACTTCGCGGGTCATTCCGAGCCGTGCCCAGTACAGCGGCCGGTCGTCGTCCCGGCTCAGGTCACCGCCCGCGGCGCCGCGTCCCTGCGCCCGGTCCACGGCCCGCCGCCACAGCCGCGCACCCTGCTGCGCGACCACGCGCTCGGCCCGTGCGTACGAGCCCGACCGCTCCAGCACCCGGATGAACTCCGGTGCCACCGTGTCGAATCCGGAGCGCCGCAGGATCTCCTGGGGCACGGCCCGGTCGAGGCGCTGCTCCTCCACGGTGCCGGAACCCAGGGTGCCGGAACCCGGGGTGCCGGAGTCCGGGGTGGCGGAGCCTGTGGTACCGGAGTCCGCGATGCCGGAGTCCGTGGTGCCGAGGTGCGTCGCGGCCGACGCGGTGGGGGTGGCCGCCGACCCCGCCAACAGGGTCAGTGCGAGTAAGCCGATCCGAACGCCTGTGTAGGTCAAGGGAGTTCATGCCTTCCGTCGCCGTGGGGTGCTGCCGGACGGCGGCAGTATCGCGTGACGGAGGGGGCGTACGCCATGAGCAGTGGCGCGCGCGGCGCGATGCGGTGCGCGGCGGTCATCCGGGGATCCGTGCCGCCGCCTCCCGCAGCGCGCCCAGAAACGCCTCCGTGGCCGGGGCGAGGGACCGGCCCCGTACGGTCGCCGCGTACACCGCCCGGGCCGGCGCCTCCTCGTCGCGCACCGGGAGCAGGACGACGTCCGGGCGCACGGACTCGGCGGCGAGCGCCGGGACCAGGGTCACCCCGAGACCGGCGGCGACGTACCCCTGCTTGGCGGTCCACTCGGCCACGACGTGCGCGACACGCGGACGGAAGCCGTGCCGCAGGGCCGCGTCCAGCAGCGTGCCCTCGGGGCGGGCGGAGCCGGATATCCAGTCGGCGTCGGCGAGTTGGGACAGGCGCACCGACGTCTCGGCGGCGAGCGGGTGACCGGCGGGCACGGCGACGTACAGGGACTCGTCGAGAAGGTGGTGCAGGGTGTGGGCCTCCAAGGGGGCGCGGCCCGTCGTCGAGACGATCGCCAGGTCCAGACGGCCCGCGGACAGCCGGTCCAGGAGGGCGGGGGTCAACCCCTCCTCGCGACTGATCCGTACCCCCGGACGCCGGGTGCGGAAGGCGGCGATGGCGCGCGGCACCAGCGCCGCGTCGGCCGTGGCGAAGGCGCCGAAACGGAGCCGGCCGCCCGCCGCCTCGCGCAGCGCCGCCAATTCGCGTCCGGCGCCGTGCAGCCGCTCGACCACCGTCTCGGCGTGCGGCACGAGGACCCGTCCCGCGTCCGTCAGCCGGACCCCCCGGGGCAGCCGGTCGAAGAGCGGGGCCCCGCCGAGCGCCGACTCCAGCGAGGAGATCTGCCGGGAGACCGCGGACTGCGTCCAGCCGAGGGTCCGCGCGGCCACGGTGAACGAACCGTGCCGTGCCACCTCCAGGAAGACCCGCAGCCAGGTGGTGGAGATTCCGGGTACGTCATGCGGGTTGGGCATGGGACCCATGCTAGACATTCGCTTGCCGCATCACCCGGGCCCGCCTAGCGTCGAGGGCATGGAAAAGATCGCATTCCTCGGACTCGGTCACATGGGCGCGGCGATGGCGCGCCGACTCCTCGACGCCGGGCACCCGTTGACCGTCTGGAACCGTACCGCCGCGAAGGCGGAGCCGCTGGTCGCCGCCGGGGCCACGCTCGCCGCGTCCCCGGCCGAGGCCGTGCGGGACGCCGATGTGGTGATCACGATGCTCGCCGACCCCGCCGCGCTCGACGCGGTCGCGGACGCCGTCGTGCCGCGGCTGCGCCCGGGGACGTACTGGGTGGAGATGTCGACCGTCGGCCCGGACGTGGTGAGGGAGCTGGCCGCCCGGCTGGGGGAGGGCGTGCACCTCGTCGACGCGCCGGTGGCGGGCAGCACGGACAAGGCGGCGGCGGGACAGCTCGGCATCCTCGCGGGCGGTGACGTGGCCGGCGTCGAGCGGGTGCTCGCGCCCCTCGGCACCGTCACCCGCACCGGGCCGTCCGGCTCCGGGGCCGCGCTCAAGCTCGTCGTCAACACCGCCGTGCTTGGCGGGGTCGCCCTCGTCGCCGAGGCCATGGTCCTCGCGGACGCGCTAGGCCTCGACGAGGACACCGTGCGCGGCTCGCTCGCGGGCGGGCCGCTCGGCGGTGCCGTCGGCCGTGCCTTCGCCGAGGGGGTGCACTTCGGCACCTCGCTCGCGGTGAAGGACGTCGCCCTCGCCACCAGGACCGCCGAACTCCCCGCCATGGAGGCGGTGCTGGAGCACTACAAGCGGGCGGCGGCCGATCCCGCCGTCGCCGACGCGGACATCGCACAGGCCGTCGAGCGCATCCGCCGGCACTCGGCCTGAGGAGGCGCCGTGCGGATCGCACTCGACAGCCCGGCCGGCGCGCCCCAGCCCGCCAACGGCTACTACTCCCAGGTGGCACGTGTCGAACTCGCGGGCGGTGGGGCTCTGTTGTACCTCTCCGGTCAGGTCGCCGAAGGTGTCGGCCTGGCCGAGCAGAGCCGGGGTGTCTTCGAGACGATCGACGCGCTGCTGAAGGCACACGGCGCGACACTCGCCGACGTCATCAACATCCGTACGTATCTGACGGACATCACCGGGCTCCCCGAGTACGGCGCCGTACGCGCCCGGTACCTCACCGGCACCCCGCCCACCAGCATGACCCTGGAGGTCTCCCGCCTCTTCAAGCCGGAGGCGCTCGTCGAGATCGAGGTCGTGGCCGCCGTCCCCGCCGCCCGGGGGCCGGAGTGATTCCTTCCGGGTGATACTCCGCGCATGAAGGTCATCAAGGCGGCGAACCTGGGCGTCCTGTTCCTGCTGGAGCTCGCCGTCCTCGTGGCCGCCGGGTACTGGGGGTTCGGCGCGGACGCGGCGGCACCGGCGACCTGGCTGCTCGGCGTCGGCGCCCCGGCCGTACTGGTCGTGCTGTGGGCGCTGTTCGGTTCGCCGAAGTCCCGCCACAAGACCCGTGGCGCGGTCCGCGTCGGCTTCGAACTGCTCTGGTTCGGGGCGGGCGTGGCCGCGCTGGCCCTCGCCGGGGCGACGGGTTGGGCCGTCGCCCTCGCCGCCGTCTGCGCGGTGAGCAAGACAGCGGCGATCGTCTGGCGGCAGTGAACGGACGACGGTGAAGCCGGCGCAGCCGGCCGGCGACGGTGGGCCGCCGTGATGGTGGGCCGCTCCGATGGTGGGTCGCCGGGCCGCCGCGACGGTGGCGGCCCGTCCGTGCCCGGGTTTCAGGCCTCGCCCAGCAGTACCAGGAAGTCCCGAAACGCGGCCGGCATGTCCACCGACTCCGGATCCAGCAGCCACTGGTACTGGAGCCCGTCCATCACCGCCACCAGCAGCGGGGCCGCGCGCTCCGGCGTGAGCCCGCTCGGCAGCCGCTCCCCGTACTCGGTGCGCAGCACCTGCGCCATGCTCGCGCGCACGGCGACATACCGCCGGGTGAAGAACTCGCGCGCCGGATGCCCCTCCGTGACGCTCTCGCCGAGCAGCGCCGAGAAGGTCTGCACGATGCCGGGCCGCATGGCGTTGTAGTCGGCGAGCGAGGCCAGCAGATCCAGCCGCCATCGGCTGTCGGGCACGGCGTCCCACTGGTCGCGCTCCTTGAGGACCGCGACCAGCAGGGTGTCCTTGGTCGGGAAGTAGTGCAGCAGGCCCTGCTGGGTGAGGCCCACGCGCTCGGCGACGGCGGCCATGCTCGCGCCCCGGTAGCCGCGTTCGGCGATCACCTCCAGGGCCGCGCGCACGATCTCCGCGCGCCGCTCCTCGCTCCTGGTCCTGGTCGTCATGGCGTCACCGTACGGTATCCGCCCACCCCGAACATCACGGGAAGGAAACGAAACCTACCGCTCTACAGGTCGCGGGTGCAGGATGAGAAACGTCCGACGGTTCCCGCGGCCGTGCGCCCTGCGACCCAACGGCTCCGCGGACTTCGGGACTTCGGGGACTTCAAGAACTTCACGGGCTTCACGGACTTCAACGAGGAGGTGCCACCGTGACGGAGGCAGCGGAGACGGCGGGGACGACAGGGACAGCGGGGACTGTCGAGGGCCGGGCCGGGACCAGGGGAGGGAACGCGGCGGACCGGGCGCGCGAGAGCGTCGTCGAGGCGGCCCTCGGCAGGCTCGACCTGGACGCGAAGGCGCGTCTGCTCGCGGGGCAGGACATGTGGGCGCTGCCCGAACTCCCCGCGATCGGGCTGCGCTCCCTCGTCATGTCCGACGGTCCGATCGGTGTGCGGGGCGTGCGCTGGACCGCCGACGACCCGTCCATCGCCCTCCCCTCACCGACCGCGCTCGCCGCCACCTGGGACCCCGCCCTGGCCCGCCGCGCCGGCGTCCTCCTCGCCCAGGAGGCCCGCCGCAAGCACGTCCACGTGCTGCTCGCGCCCACGGTCAACCTGCACCGCTCGCCGCTCGGCGGCCGCCACTTCGAGGCGTACAGCGAGGACCCGTACCTGACCGGGCGGATCGGCACCGGCTATGTGCGGGGCGTGCAGTCCGGCGGCGTCGGCACCACCGTCAAGCACTTCGTGGCCAACGACGCCGAGACCGACCGCTTCACGGTGGACAACCTCGTCTCCGAACGCGCCCTGCGCGAGCTCTATCTGGCCCCCTTCGAGGCCATTGTCGAGAACGCCCACCCCTGGGGCATCATGACCGCCTACAACTCGGTCAACGGCACCACGATGTCCGAGCACCACCACCTCGTGAACGAGATCCTGCGCGGCGAGTGGGGCTTCGACGGCTTCAACGTCTCCGACTGGACGGCGGCCCGCTCGACCGTGGGGGCGATCGAGGGCGGCCTCGACGTCGCCATGCCCGGTCCCGAGACCGTGTACGGCGACGCGCTCGCCGCCGCCGTCCGCGCGGGCCGCACCGAGGAGGCGAAGGTCGACGAGGCCGTCCGCAACGTCCTGCGGCTCGCCGCCCGCGTCGGCATCCTGGAGGGTGCCGAACCGGTCGTCACCGAGCCGCCGGCGCCCGTGGACGGCGAAGCCCTGGCCCGCGAGATCGCCCGCCGCTCCTTCGTCCTCGTACGCAACGAGAACGCGACGCTGCCGCTGCGGCCGGGCACGGTCGCGCTGAGCGGCGCCGCCGCCCGGGACGCCCGTGTCCTCGGCGGCGGCTCCGCCACCGTCTTCCCCGCCCACGTCGTGTCGCCCCTGGACGGCCTCACCGCGGCCCTCCCCGAGGGCAGCCTGACGTACGCCGTCGGAGCCGACCCCAACCAGGAACTCGCCGTCGCCGACAAGGGGTTCACGCTCCGCGCGGAATGCCGCGACCGGGACGGCGAGATGATCGGCAGCGGCTCCGCACCCAACGGCCAGATCCAGTGGATGGGCAACGACCTTCCCGAAGGCGTCACCCACGACAACCTCCACACCGTGGACCTGAGGGGCACCTTCACCCCGCGCGTGAGCGGTACGCACATCTTCGGCATCAAGGGCCTCGGCGCGTTCACACTCACCGTCGACGGCGCGGTCCGCTACGACGGCGCCCAGGTCAGCACGGAGGACAGCCCCTTCACGGCGTTCTTCGGCGCCCCCGAGGAGCGCGCCCGGGTCGATCTCGCCGCCGGTGAGACGTACGAGGTGTCCCTGCGCCAGGTGGTCGTCCTGCCCGAGGGCGCGCCCCTGAGGATGGTCGGCTTCGCCCTCGTCCACCAGGAACCCCAGCGCGACCCCGACGAACTGATCGCCGAGGCGGTCGAGGCGGCTCGCGCCGCGGACACCGCCGTCGTCGTGGTCGCCACCACCGACCGTGTCGAGTCCGAGGGCTTCGACCGCGAGAACCTCCGGCTCCCCGGGCGCCAGGACGACCTGGTGCACGCCGTCGCCGCCGCCAACCCGAACACCGTCGTGATCGTCAACTCCGGCTCACCGGTGGAGCTTCCGTGGCGTGAGGAGGTCGCCGCCGTGCTGCTCAGCTGGTTCCCCGGCCAGGAGGGCGGCAGCGCCCTCGCGGACGTGCTCACGGGCGCCCACGAGCCCGGCGGCCGGCTGCCCACGACCTGGGGTTCCCTCGCGGACGCCCCGGTCACCCAGGTGGTCCCGGTCGACGGCGAACTCCCCTACACCGAGGGTGTGTTCATCGGCTATCGGGCCTGGGAGAGGGACGGCAGGACCCCGGCGTACCCCTTCGGCCACGGCCTCGGCTACACCGACTGGGCGTACGAGTCGATCGAGCCTTCCGCCGGTGACAGCGACATCGACAGTTACAATGACAGCGACGTTGACGTGGACAGCGTCGCGACGGTCACGGTCCGCGTCCGCAACTCCGGCGCGCGCCCCGGCCGCGAGGTCGTCCAGCTCTATCTGAAACCGGTCGAGGCGGACAGCGAGCGCCCGGTCCGCCGGCTCGCCGCTTTCGCCGGTGTCGAGGCGGGTCCGGGCGAGAGCGTCGAGGCCGTGCTCGGCATCCCCCGCCGCGCCTTCGAGATCTGGGACGAGGGCGCGGGCACGTGGGTGTTTGTGAAGGGTTCGTACGAGGTTGCCGCAGGACGCTCGATCACCGACCGCCGGGTCGTGACGACGATTAACGTCTGATCCGGGACAAGCCCCCCCCGACGAGCCCCGGTCCGGAACCTGACATCCGGACCGGGGCTCGTCGGTTCCCGGACGGCCTCGGACCGCCCGGCCCACGGGGACTTCTTGCCTCGGCCACGCCCTAGGAGCGCACCCCGAACCCGTACACCGTCTCCGAGCGGTACGTCCCGCCCGGCCGCAACTGCGTGCTCGGGAACTCCGGCCGGTTCGGGGAGTCCGGGAAGTGCTGCGTCTCCAGCGCGATCCCGTCACCGGGCGCGAACGGCTCGCCCAGATGGTCGGCGGTGTAGAGCTGGACGCCGGGCTCGGTGGTCGCGACCGTCAGCACCCGCCCGGAGGAGGGGTCGTGGAGCTCCGCGACCTCGACCGGGCTCGCCGTCGTCCCCTTGTCCAGCACGAAGTTGTGGTCGTACCCGGCGCCGGCCTTCCGCGCCGTCCGGAAGTCGAAGCGCGTACCGTCCACGGATTCCAGCGCCCCGGTGGGGATGAGATCCGCGTCCACCGGCGTCAACCGCGAGGCGGCCAGACGGAGCTCGTGACCACCCGCGTTCCCCGAACCGGCCAGGTTCCAGTACGTGTGGTTCGTCAGGTTCACCACGGTCGGCGCGTCCGTGACCGCCTCGTACGCGATACGCAGCGCGCCCGTCGCGTCCAGCCCGTACGTCGCCGTGACCTCCAGACGGCCCGGGAAGCCCTCCTCGCCGTGCGGGGAGACCCGGGTGAGCCGCAGCCCGTGCCCGACCGGTTCGACGTCCCACACCCGCTTGTCGAAACCGCGCTCCCCGCCGTGCAGGGAGTTGGGGGCGTTGTTCTGCGCGAGGCTGTAGGTGAGACCGTCGAGCGGGAAGCGGCCGCCGGCGATCCGGTTGGCGTACCGCCCGACCAGTGCCCCGAGGTACGGGTCCGGGTGCGCGAGATATCCGTCGAGGTCGGGGAAGCCCAGCACCACGTCCGCGCGGTGCCCGTCCCGGTCGGGGATCTCGACCGACTGGACGATCCCGCCGTACGTCAGGATCCGCACCCGCACCCCGGCACGCTCCAGCGTCCAGCGGTGGACCGGGGTGCCGTCGGGAAGGGTGCCGAAGAGTTCGCTGTCCATGATCGGAAGCCTAGGCCAACGACCTGTGCCCACCGGCCCGGCCCACCGGCCCGGTCCTCAGCCCGTCGGCAGGCGGGCCGTCACCACGCGGTAGGCCAGCTCCGCGAGCCGGGCCTGGCCGTCCTTGCTCGGGTGGAACCAGTCCCAGTGGCTCAGCTGGTCCGTACCGAAGCGGAAGTCGAAGACCGCGTTTCCGTCGAAGCGGCAGCGCCGGTCCTTGGCGCACACGTCATGGAGGACCTTGTTGTACTGCTCCACCCGGTCCTGCACCTTCGCCCGCCGCAGCGTCGCCCTCGAGCCCAGGGAGTCCGCGTCGGCCAGCATCGAGGGGCAGATGCCCAGTTTCCAGATCTGCTTGCCCAGCGGGTTGCCGCGCCCCTCGGACCACAGCCGCTTCAGATCCGGCACGCTCGACACGTACACCTGTGTCCGCGGCAGTTCGTCGCGCAGGGTGCCCATCGCGGCCTGGAACGCGGCGCGGAAGTCGGCGACCGAGGTCATCGCCGAGACCGAGGAGCGGCAGGCGTCGTTGGCCCCCACCATCACGGTCACCAGCTCCGGCTTCTCGACGACGGCCTGCGCCATCTGCTCCGGCAGGTCCGCCATCCGCGCGCCGGTCACCGCGTAGTTCCAGCTGCGCTCGGCGGCCCCCGCCCGCCCGAGCAGCCGCACGGCCAGACTGCGGACCCCCGTGTCGGTGCCGGTCGCCCAGGAGACCTCGGGGCAGTCGGACAGCACGGTGCAGGCGTCGAAGCCGCGGGTGATGGAGTCCCCGACGGCGGCCACGGAGCGGGGGCTGGGGTTCCAGAGGGGGGTCGGCTTCGGGGACGGACTGCCCCCGGCGGTGCTGTGCGCAGCGGAGGAGCCGTCACCGGAGGCGTCGCACCCGGCGACGGCCAGCAGAGCCGCCGCGACCATGGCGAGGACGGCGCGTGGACGGTGGCTACGGATGCGCATCCCCTGCTCCCCTCGTTCGTTGAACATGTTTGGTCAGCACCTGACCGACACGGTTGGCCGACATCCCGCAGTGCACGATCGGTCGCGCCGCGTCCCCTCGGGTGAAACCTCGATGTTTCTGGGCGCTGGGACCGACGGTACGTCACACTCCTTGCGCCGCCGCACGGTAGCCTCGCCACGTGGCCGCCCTGCCACTGCCGTTCCGCTAAGTTACAAGATGTCTCGCTCTGCCCGGAGGCCCCAGTGACGACACGTGGAGTTCTCTACGTGCACTCCGCGCCCCGCGCGCTGTGCCCGCACGTCGAGTGGGCGGTCGCGGGTGTGCTCGGTACGCGCGTCAACCTCGACTGGATCCGGCAGCCCGCGGCGCCGGGCACCTGGAGATCCGAGTTCTCCTGGAAGGGCGAGGTGGGCACCGCCTCCAAACTGGCCTCAGCGCTGCGCGGCTGGCAGATGCTGCGCTTCGAGGTGACCGCCGAGCCCTGCGCCACGGCCGAGGGCGAGCGCTACAGCTGCACCCCCGAGCTCGGCATCTTCCACGCCGTCACCGGAATCCACGGCGACATCCTGATCCCCGAGGACCGGCTGCGCGCCGCGCTCCTGCGCTCCCAGCGCGGCGAGACCGACCTGGAGGCCGACCTCGCCAAGCTCCTGGGCAAGCCCTGGGACGACGAACTGGAATCCTTCCGCTACGCGGGCGAGGGTGCCCCGGTCCGCTGGCTCCACCAGGTGGTCTGACCCGACGAGGGGCGTGAGGGGAAGCCTTTAAGGGCGCGGGGAACTGCGCCCGCCCAGCCCCCAGGACCCCGCACCCGACGAACAAGACGAACAAGACGAACACGACGAACAAACGGGTGTGGCCCGGACTCCGCAAGGGAGTCCGGGCCACACGCCGGTTCAGTGCGCCTACGGCCGACTTCAGATCGTACGGAACGCCAGCACCACGTTGTGGCCGCCGAACCCGAACGAGTCGTTCAGCGCGGCGATGCGGCCCTCGACAGGCAGCTTGCGAGCCTCCCCGCGCACGATGTCGGCGTTCGCCTCGGCCTCGGGGTCGAGGTTGTCGACGTTGATGGTCGGCGGAGCGATCCGGTTGTACAGAGCCAGCACCGACGCCACCGACTCCACGCCCCCGGCGCCACCGAGGAGGTGACCGGTCATCGACTTGGTCGCGGAGACCGCCATGTGGTCGGCGTCGTCGCCGAAGACCTTGCGCAGCGCCTTCAGTTCCGCCACGTCACCGGCGGGCGTCGAGGTCGCGTGCGCGTTCACGTGCACGATCTCGGCCGGGTCCAGGTCGGTGTTGTCCAGCAGGTTCTGCAGGGCGTGCGAGATGCCGCGGCCCTCCGGCTCCGGCTGCACGATGTCGTGGCCGTCGGCGGAGATGCCCTGGCCGACCGCCTCGGCGTAGACCCGGGCACCGCGCTTGGCGGCGTGCTCGGCGGACTCCAGGATCAGGACGCCGGCGCCCTCGCCCAGGACGAAGCCGTCACGTGCGACGTCGTAGGGCCGCGAGGCGCCCTGCGGGTCGTCGTTGTTCTTGGACATCGCCATCATGTTGCCGAAGGCGGCGATGGGCAGCGGGTGGATGGCCGCCTCGGTACCGCCGGCGACGACGACGTCGGCGCGCCCGGTGCGGATCATCTCGATGGCGTAGCCGATGGCCTCGGCGCCCGAGGCGCAGGCGGAGACCGGGGTGTGCACGCCGGCGCGGGCGCCGACGAGCAGCCCCACGTTGGCCGACGGGCCGTTCGGCATGAGCATGGGGACGGTGTGCGGGGAGACGCGGCGGACGCCCTTCTCCTTCAGCACGTCGTACTGGTCGAGCAGGGTCGTCACGCCGCCGATGCCGGAGGCGATGACGGTGCCGAGGCGGTCCGGGTCGATGGCCGGGTCGTCGCCGGCCCGGTCGGTGAAGCCGGCGTCCGCCCAGGCCTCCTTGGCCGCGATCAGCGCGAACTGCGCCGAGCGGTCGAGACGGCGGGCCTGCGGGCGGGGGATGACCTCGCCCGGTTCCACGGCGATCTGCGCCGCGATGCGGACGGCCTGTTCGGCGGCCCATTCCTGCTCCAGGGCGCGGACGCCGGACTTGCCGGCGACCAGGCCCTCCCAGGTCGAGGCTGCGTCGCCACCCAGCGGTGTGGTTGCGCCGATACCGGTGACGACCACGGTGCGATTGGTCGAGCTCACGGGAATTCTTTCTCCAACGGATACGAGGATTCAGCGGCGCCACCGCCGGGTGGCGGGGCAACGGACTGATCGGTGGACCGGGCCGGGCCCGATCCGCGGATCAGGCCTGGTTCTTGAGGATGTAGTCGGTCGCGTCGCCGACGGTCTTGAGGTTCTTGACGTCGTCGTCCGGGATCTTGACGTCGAAGCGCTCTTCGGCGGCGACGACGACCTCGACCATGGACAGCGAGTCGACGTCCAGGTCGTCGGTGAAGGACTTGTCCAGCTGGACGTCCTCGGTGGGGATCCCGGCGATCTCGTTCACGATCTCGGCGAGACCTTCGACGATCTCTTCCTGAGTGGCGGCCATGTCAGGCGCTCCTTCGGTATGTATCCAGAGGGTGTGGCGGTACTCCGGCCGGAGTGGTCCGGACGGTGTGCCTAGGGGAGGGTAACGACCGTGGCGGCGTACACGAGACCCGCCCCGAATCCGATGACGAGCGCGGTGTCGCCGCTCTTCGCCTCACCGGTCGCCAGAAGCCGCTCCATCGCGAGCGGAATCGAGGCGGCCGAGGTGTTGCCGGTGGTGCGTACGTCCCGGGCGACCGTGACGTGCTCCGGCAGTTTCAGCGTCTTCACCATCGAGTCGATGATCCGCTCGTTGGCCTGATGGGGAATGAAGACATCCAGGTCGTCCGGGCTGATCCCGGCCGCGTCCAGCGCCTGCTGGGCGACCTTCGCCATCTCGAACACGGCCCAGCGGAAGACCGCCTGGCCCTCCTGCGTGATCGCAGGGAACTTGATCTCGCCCTTGGAGTCGAGCGGGAGCGTCGAGACGTCGCCGATGTGGAAACGGTCCCACGGCACGGTCTGCTTGATGGTGCCGGCCTTGTCGCCCTCGCTGCCCCACACCGTGGGGCCGATGTGCGGCTCCTGGGAGGGGCCCACGACGACCGCGCCCGCGCCGTCGCCGAACAGGAAGGCCGTCGCACGGTCCTCCAGGTCGGTGAGGTCGGACAGTCGCTCCACGCCGATGACCAGGACGTACTCCGCCGAACCCTCGACGACCATGCCCTTCGCCAGGGTCAGTCCGTAGCCGAAGCCCGCGCAGCCGGCCGAGATGTCGAAGGCGGCGGCCTTGTTCGTGCCGAGCTTGTCGGCGATCTCGGTGGCGATGGCCGGGGTCTGGCTGAAGTGGGACACGGTGGAGACGACCACGGCGCCGATCTGGTCGGCGTTGATCCCGGCGTCGGCGATGGCCTTCCCGGACGCCTCGATCGACATCGCGGCGACGGTCTCCTCGTCGGAGGCCCAGTGCCGGGTCTCGATGCCGGAACGCGAGCGGATCCACTCGTCGGAGGAGTCGATCGTCTCGAGGATCACCTCGTTGGGCACGACCCGGACGGGACGGTAGCCGCCCACGCCCAGGATCCGTGCGTACGGGGCGCCCTTGCTGGGCTTGATCTTCGACATGCTCTCGGGCTCCTTGTCAGCCGCTGTGCTCGGCGAGGAGCTCGCGAGCCGCGTCGAGGTCGTCTGGGGTCTTCAGCGCCAGGGTCTTCACGCCCGGCAGCGCGCGCTTGGCGAGGCCGGTGAGCGTGCCACCCGGGCACACCTCGATCAGCGCGGTCGCGCCGAGCTCCTGGAAGGTCTCCATGCACAGGTCCCAGCGGACCGGGTTGGCCACCTGGCCGACCAGCCGCTTCAGGACGTCGGCGCCGGACTTGACGGCCTGACCGTCCTTGTTGGAGACGTACGTGACCTGCGGGTCCGCGGGGTTCAGCTCCTCGGCGGCCTGCGCGAGCGCCTCGACGGCCGGTGCCATGTGGTGCGTGTGGAACGCGCCGGCGACCTTCAGGGCCACCACCCGGCGCACGCCGTCGGGCTTGTCCGCCTCCAGGGCAGCCAGCTGCTCCAGCGTGCCGGCGGCCACGATCTGGCCCGCGCCGTTCACGTTCGCGGGGGTCAGGCCGAGCTTCTCCAGGTGCGGGACCGTCGTCTCGGGGTCGCCGCCGAGCAGCGCCGACATACCGGTCTGCGTCACAGCGGCGGCCTCGGCCATCGCCAGGCCCCGGGTGCGTACCAGCGTCAGCGCGGCGGTGTCGTCGAGCACCCCCGCGAACGCGGCCGCGGTGATCTCACCGACGCTGTGGCCGGCGACGGCGCCGGGAGCGAGGGCGGAGACGTCGCCGAGCGCCGCGGCGGAGAGGAGTCCGGCGGCGACCAGGAGCGGCTGTGCGACAGCCGTGTCCCGGATCGCGTCCGCGTCGGCCTGCGTGCCGTAGTGGGCAAGGTCGAGACCGATGGCGTCCGACCACGCGGCGAGGCGGTCGGCGGCACCGGGGAGATCGAGCCAGGGAGTCAGGAAGCCGGGCGTCTGGGCGCCCTGGCCGGGAGCGACGAGTACGAGCACTCTCACACTCTCTCTTGTGGACGGCCACGGCCGCCCGTGGGGACAGGGACGAAGAACACGAAGGGGAATTGTAGGGCTCCGACAAATGCCTACGTCTGGAGATCTCCATCGGCCAGACGCCCCAGGATGAGCGCGATCCGCAGTGTGAAGGCGGATCGTACATCCGAGGGTGACCAACCGGTGACGTCAGTCACACGTCGTAGCCGGTAGCGCACGGTGTTGGGGTGAACGAAGAGCATTCGGGCCGCGCCTTCGAGGCTGCTCGCCTGTTCCAGATACACACTGAGGGTTTCGAGGAGCGCGGAGCCGGCTTCCTCCAGTGGTCTGTAGATCTCCTCCACCAGTTGCTCACGGGCCGAGGGATCTCCGGCGATCGCGCGCTCCGGCAGCAGATCGTCGGCGAGGACCGGGCGCGGGGCGTCCTGCCAGGCGAAACACGCCTTCAGGCCGGCCGCGGCGGCCTGCGCGGAGCGGGTCGCCGCGAGCAGGTCGGGCACGATCGGCCCCGCGACGACGGGTCCGGCGGCGTACGGGCCGATCAGCGACTTGGCGACGCCGAGCGGGTTGTCGCTGCCACCCGCGATCACCACGAGCCGGTCTCCGAGCACCCCGGTCAGCACCTGGAGCTTGGCGTGCCGGGCCGCCCGCCGGATGGCCTCGACGGTCAGCTCGCTGTCACCGTCGGGCGCCGTACCCAGCACCACGCAGACGTGTTCGGGGGAATTCCAGCCGAGGGCGGCGGCGCGGGAGACGGCACCCTCGTCCGCCTCGCCGGAGAGCACGGCGTTCACGACCAGGGACTCCAGCCGGGCGTCCCAGGCGCCGCGTGCCTCGGCGGCCTGCGCGTAGACCTGGGCGGTGGCGAACGCGATCTCCCGGGCGTAGACGAGGAGGGCCTCGCGCAGCACGGACTCGTCGCCGGGAGCGGCCACCTCGTCGATGGCGCTCTCCATCACCTCGATCGTCGTGCGCACCATCTCGACGGTCTGGCGCAGGGTGATGGCCCTGGTCAGCTCGCGGGGGGCGGTGCCGAACACGTCGGTGGAGATGGCCTGGGGCGCGTCGGGGCGCCGGAACCACTCGGTGAACGCGGCGATACCGGCCTGGGCGACGAGCCCGATCCAGGAACGGTTCTCCGGTGGCATGGCCCGGTACCACGGCAGCGTCTCGTCCATCCGCGCGATGGCCTGCGCGGCGAGACTTCCGGACGACTTCTCCAGCCGCTTCAGGGTCGCTGAGTGCGTGTGGATGTCGTGCGCTGGGCGCTCGGTGTTGCTGCGTTCGGGTTCGGGCACGGGACAAGACTGCCTTATCAGGACGGAGCTGTGCGGCGGCGGGTCTCCCATCGGGGCCGGGAGCGACGGGAGCGGGGCTACGGTGGGGGACGTGACGGACGTACGGCGCTGGCGGATGTGGCGGATGTGGCGGATGTGATCGAGGTACGGCGCGCTGACGAGCGCTACCGAGGGGGGGACCCGGCGGCCGGGATCTCCTCGCTGCACGCCTTCTCCTTCGGCCCGCACTACGACCCGGACAACCTCCGCTTCGGCGCGGTGATCGCCTGCAACGAGGAACGGCTCGCGCCCGGCGCGGGATTCGACGAGCACCCGCACAGCCACACCGAGATCGTCACGTGGGTGGTGGAGGGGGAGCTGACCCACCGGGATTCGGCCGGTCACGAGTCGCTGGTGCGGGCCGGGGACGTGCAGCGGCTGAGCGCGGCGGCAGGTGTCCGGCACGTCGAGCGCAACGACGGGCCGGGCCCGCTCGTGTTCGTACAGATGTGGCTGGCTCCGGCCGCGCCCGGTGGCGTTCCGTCCTACGAGGTCGTCCACGGCATCGCGGACTCCACGCCGTACGCGGTCCCGGAGGCGGGGGCGATGCTGCATGTGCGGCGGCTGGCGGTGGGGGAGCGGACGGCGGTTCCGGACGCGGCGTTCGTCTACGTCCACGCGGTGCGGGGCGGGGTGCGGCTGGACGGCGTGGAGCTGGGGCCGGGCGACGCGGCCCGCGTCACGGACGCGAAGGACCTGGAGGCGGTGGCGACGGCTCCCGCGGAGCTGTTGCTGTGGGAGATGACGGCCGCGGGCTGAAGGTCTTCCGGCCGCGGGTACGTGGGGGCTGATCGCGCAGTTCCCCGCGCCCCTGAAGGCATGGTCGCGCGTCCGTTGTCCTGTGGTGCGCGGAGCTTGCCGTGCCGTTCGAGAGCGTGGCCGCGCGTCCGGTGTCCTGTGGTGCGCGGAGCTTGCCGTGTCTGTGGACGCCGGTGGGCCCGGACGACTTCAGGGGCGCGGGGAACTGCGCGACCAGCCCCCACCCACCCGCACCCGAAGAACCGCCCCCGGCAGCGCGAAGCCGCGTCAGCCGCGCAGCTCCAGGAGCACCGCGTCCGTGAACGGCGTCCACGCCTCCACGGCCCACGGCCCGAACGCCCGGTCCGTGAGGGCGACGCACGCGGCGCCCACCACCGGGTCGATCCACAGGAACGTACCGGTCTGCCCGAAGTGGCCGAAGGTACGCGGCGAGGACGAGGCACCCGTCCAGTGCGGGGACTTGGAGTCACGGATCTCGAAACCGAGCCCCCAGTCGTTGGGGTTCTGGTGGCCGTATCCCGGCACCACCCCCTTCGTCCCGGGGTACTGCACGGTCATCGCGTCCGCCACCGTCCGGGGATCGAGCAGCCGCGGCGCCTGGACCTCCGCGGTGAACCGCACGAGGTCCGCCACCGTCGACACCCCGTCCTTCGCGGGCGAGCCGTTCAGCGACGTCCCCGTCATGCCCAGCGGCTCCAGCACCGCCTGCCGCAGGTATTCGGGGAAGGAGATGTCCGTCGCCTTGGCGATGTGGTCCCCGAGGACCTCGAACCCGGCGTTGGAGTACAGCCGCCGCTCCCCGGGCGGGGATGTCACCCGGTGCTCGTCGTAGGCGAGCCCCGAGGTGTGCGCGAGGAGATGACGGACCGTCGCCCCGGCCGGACCCGCCGGCTCGTCGAGATCGATGGCCCCCTCCTCGTACGCCACGAGCGCGGCGTACGCGGCGAGCGGCTTGGTGACCGAGGCGAGGGGGAAGCGGTGGTCGACCGGACCGTGCGACCCCGTCACCGTGCCGTCCGCGCGGACGACGGCCGCCGCGGCCGTGGGGACGGGCCAGTTCTCGATCAACGCCAGGCTGCGCAGGGACATGTGTACGAGCCTAAGCGGCTCACAGCCGAAGCCGCATCGAGGGGTCCGGCTTGCGCACGAACCCGAGGGACGCGTACAGCGGCTCGGCCTCGGCGGAGGCGTTGAGGTCGACCTGGGGCACGTCCCGCTCGCGGAACCAGTCGAGCAGCGTCTCCATACAGGCCCGCGCGTATCCCCGGCGCCGCACGTCGGGGTCGGTGGCGACACTGAAGACGTGACCGACCGCGCCGCGCGGATTGCCGGGCCGCCCGATCCGGTACTCGATGGTCCCGGCGACGAGCGCGGCCAGCGCGTCCGGCCGGCCGGGGTGGTCGACGACGAAGGCCGCGAAGTCGCCCTCGGGGCGGGCCAGCCTGCCGCGTATCGTCGGGAGCGACCCGGCGTGCCACTCCGTGGAGCCGTCGGTGGTGAAGACAGAGTCGAGCATGATCTGGCGCAGGCGGAGCACTTCCGGTGCGTCCTCGGGCACGGCACGGCGTACGAGAGTCATGATCCGCACGGTAGCCAGCGCGCCCCGCGGACGTCCTCCGTTTCGCACCGGTCGCCTTTTACCGGATACCGCTTGCTTGGAGTGCACTCCAAGGTTTTAGCGTGGAGGTCATGACGGTGATGGAGACCACGGCCGAGGCCGCCGAGACCGGCACCAGGACCGATGTGTGCGCGGCACCTCCCGAGCGGCACCGGCGCCCGGACGGCCAGGACAGCTACACGATCAGCGAGGTCGTCGCCTTCACCGGCCTGTCCGCGCACACCCTGCGCTGGTACGAGCGGATCGGTCTCATGCCGCACATCGACCGCTCGCACACCGGTCAGCGCCGGTACAGCAACCGCGACCTGGACTGGCTGAGCCTGGTCGGCAAGCTCCGGCTCACCGGCATGCCGGTCGCCGACATGGTGCGCTACGCGGAGCTGGTGCGGGAGGGCGACGACACCTACCTCGCGCGGTTCGAGCTCCTGGAAGCCACCCGCCGGGACGTGCAGGCGCGGATCGCCGAGCTCCAGGACACCCTGGCGGTCCTCGACCACAAGATCAGTTTCTATGCGGACGCCGGGCGAGCCCTGGCGTCGGAGAGGTCCTGATGACGGACAGCAAGATCGCGAAGGTACGACTCGGCACCGACGGCCCCGAGGTCGGGGCGCAGGGCCTGGGCTGCATGGGGATGAGCTTCGCGTACGGGCCCACCGACGCCGACGAGGCGCGGGCCACCCTGGAGCGGGCGCTCGAACTCGGCGTCACGCTCTTCGACACCGCGGACGCCTACGGCCAGGGCGACAACGAGACGTTCCTGTCGCCGTTCTTCAAGGCGCACCGCGACGAGCTCGTCGTCGCGACGAAGTTCGGCCTGTCGATCCCGCCGGACAAACCGACGACGCGGGTGATCCGCAACGACGCCCCGTACATCCGCCAGGCCGTCGAGGCGAGCCTGAGGCGGCTGGACGTCGACGTGATCGACCTCTACTACATGCACCGTCGTGACGCGAACATCCCCATCGAGGAGACCGTCGGGGTCATGTCCGAGCTGGTGCGCGAGGGCAAGGTCAAGCACCTCGGGCTCAGCGAGGTCACCGGCGGGGAGCTGCGCGCCGCGCAGGCCGTGCATCCGATCACGGCCGTGCAGTCGGAGTGGTCGCTGTTCAGCCGTGACATCGAGGCGGGCGTGGTCCCGGCCGCCGCGGAGCTGGGCGTGGCGCTCGTCCCGTACTCCCCGCTCGGGCGCGGCTTCCTGACCGGATCGTTCGCGAACGCCGACAAGGAGCTGACCGACACCGACTTCCGTCGGCAGCAGCCCCGCTTCACCGGCGACAACGCGGCCGTCAACGCCGCCCTGCTGGAGCCGGTACGCGCCATCGCGGAGGCGCACGGCGCCTCACTCGGCCAGATCGCGCTGGCCTGGGTGCAGCGGCAGGCCGCGTCGTACGGGGTGCCGGCGGTGCCGATCCCGGGGACGCGCAGGCGCAGCCGGGTCGAGGAGAACGCGGCGGCCACGCGGATCGTTCTCGGCGACGAGGAGATGGCGCTGCTCGAACCGATCGCCTCGAAGGTGGCGGGGGAGCGGTACGCGGACATGTCGTCCACGTCGGCGGGGCGGGAGTAACGGCGCGGCGGTCGCCGGCGCGCCTCACAGCTCCGCCAGCAGCTCCGCCTTCTTCCTCGTGAACTCCTCGTCCGTGACCAGTCCCGCCTCGTGCAGCTCGCCGAGGTGACGGATGCGGTCGGCGATGTCGGCCGGGTCGCGGCGGGGAGCGGGGGCCGCGGTCACCGGTGCGGGGCCCGAGGCCCGTACGGCGGCGAGCACCGAGGCCGCGAACGGGAGCGACTCGTGGACGGGCCCGTAACCGAGTCCGAAGACGACGGCGGCGGGATCCTGATCGGCCTGGGCGGGCTGCGCGGTGACGGGTTCGCGGCGCAGCAGCCGCAGATGACCCTCGAAGACCTCGGGGGAGCGCCACTCGACACCGCTCAGCCCGGCGACCGGGAAACTCTGGTCACCGGCCTTCCACTTGGCGGAGGACGCGCCGGTCCAGAACCAGCGGAAGGACACCGCGGTGCCGTCGAAGGCGGCCTTCCCGTCGTACGCCTTGAACCGCAGCGGCGCCTCGGGCGCCGCGACGAGATAGCGCTCGGGGGGCCCGGCGTCCTCGGTGAGCCGGGCGCGCAGCTCGTCCGCGTAGTACTCGGCGAGGGTCTCCCGGTCGGTGGGCAGCACCAGCCGGTAGGGGTCGCACCCCTCCTTCAGCTGCCCGGAGGCCGCGTCCATCAGCGGATCGGCGCCCGCCCTGGGGACGGCGTGCAGCACGACCGTGCCGCGCCTGCCCGGCGTCAGCGTCACCGCCTCGATCGCCTCCAGGGGGACACGGCGTTCGCCGAGCGCCTGGAACAGCTTCGGTGTACGGATCCCCCGCTCGAAGCGGATGAGCACGGAGTCGGACTCGAACTCCCAGGCGGCATGAAATCCGGCCAGTACGTCACCCATGCGGGCCATCGTAAGCGGCGCGCCCGCCGGAGTCCCCTCCTCGGGCGGACCGCACTTCTTCGGTCCTCTACGCGCGTCCTGCCGCCGAGGTGTCGGCCAGATCCTGCCGGCAGGTGTCGTCGTCGTGCGCGCACCGCACCGTGTCGTATGCGCCAGTGCCGATGTCCGCGAAGTTGCGCAGGCTCTCCGTGCCGGGCTCGAAATAGCCGCCGTGGCCCTTCGCGCCCCGGGCGGACAGCACCCGCGCGCCGAACGCCTTCGACACCGGGTCGGCGCCGTGTCCCAGTCCGCCGAACTCGAGGTACGGGACGTCCTGGATCCAGTCGTCGGAGTCCCGCATCGCCCAGACGCGGGCCGAGGTGTGCAGCGCCGAGGCCTTGTCGGCACGCATGCCGGGGCTGCCCGCGACCGCGATGTCGGAGACCCGGGAGGGCAGTGTGTGGGCGGCGACACCGCAGAGCACCGAGCCGTAGCTGTGGCAGTACAGGGCGACGGGGGCCTTGCCGGGCAGCGCGCGCAGCAGCGCGTTCAGCCGGACCGCGCCTTCCTGCGCGCGGACGCCGGTGGCCGCGTCCATGCCGAGTCCGCTGGGCGCGGTGTAGTCGGCCCAGGCGATCACGGCCGTACGGGTCCGGGGGCTCGCCGCGCGCTCCGCCTCGTACAGGGAGGTCGCCATGCCGACCGGCGCCGAGTACTTCTTGTTGCTGCGCTGGAAGGTGAGCAGGTCGGTGTCGACGCCGGGCACCACGACGGAGATCCGCTGGGCCCTGTCGAGGTCGCCGAAGACCTCGGCGACCCGGCCCGAGCCCATCGGGTCGAAGGCGAGGAACGTACGGCCCTTGTGCAGCATCGCCTCGTAGCGGTGCATGCGGCGTCCGGCCTCCTGCTGCCCGACGGACGAGAGCCGGTTGTCGTGCATGCGCTCGAGTTCGATCCTGCGCTGCTGCCCGATGGCGATGCGGTTGGCCGTGTAGCGCAGCCGTACGGGCGCGCCGTTCATGTTGCCGACCGCGAGCGGGTAGCGGTGCGCCAGACGGCCGCGCTGATGGCTGTCGAGCGAGGCGAAGAAGCGGGACAGGCGGCCCGGCGCGGAGTCGGGGTCCGGGAGGGCCTGTCCGGCCACTCGGCCGTGCTCCCACGCGGAGCGGGACGCCTGGAGGGGGGTTGCCCCCCGATGGCTGTGGAGCGCGGTCCAGCCACTGGTGGCCAGCATCACGAAAACCACGGCCAGCGCGAGCAACGCGCGCCAGACGTTCAGTTGGGGAGATGTGTCGAAGGAAGTCACTGAGAGGACACCCTAGGAGAAGAGGGGTGCCTCCCGTTAAACGAGTGGTCGGGATCACGTTTCTGGCGGGGTAATTGGGGCAAAGCGGGTTCAGTTTCAGATAAATAGTGACGTTGTGTGCGCGGAGTTGCTCATTCCGTGCGCCACTTCTCCGCCAATGCGGGCCCGAGGTGGTCGAGATGCGTGACGGTCAGCGCGCGGATGGCCTCGACGCTGCCGTCCTCGCCCGCGCCCCACATCCGGTGGGTCACCCGCATCACCCCGCAGAACACGGCCACCGCGACCCGCGGCCTCGGATCCGTGTCCACGTCGACCCCCTCGCGCTCGGCGATCACCCGGGCGATCTCGTCCTCCAGCTCGGCGGAACGGCGCAGGTGGGCGGCGAGCAGTGCGGGCGTCGCCTCGATCAACTGGTGGGCGCGCATGTGCAGTTCGATCGGGACGACCGCCTCGACCGCCTCACTGATGGTGTCCCAGCCCTCCAGCACGGCACCGCTCAGAGCCTCCAACGGGGCTTCGTGGGGCGGACGTTCACGGACCGCGGCGAGGAAGCGCGACTCCGCGATGCCCTGGGTGAACAGGGCGACGTCCTCCTTGCCCGCGAAGTAACGGAAGAAGGTGCGCTGCGAGACGTCGACGGCCTCCGCGATCTCGTCCACGGTCGTACGCTCGTACCCCTGCGTGACGAACAGCTCGAGGGCAGCCCGCAGCAGCGCGTCCCGGGTGCGCTTCTTCTTCCGCTCACGCAGGCCCGGACGCGGCGCCATCGGTGTGAAGGAGGTCGTCTCCATGGGGTCCTCTTCTGTTCTCCTGCCCAGCTCAGCGTACTCGCGGGTGACGTGACAGTTACCGACTTGTGAATTGGTTTGTCAACTGTCAGTGGCTGTCATTAGCCTCGACGCATGACTAGTCAGACCACCATCGACACGACGGGGTCCGGAGACAGGACGCCGGTCGCCCCGTCGGATCGGCCGGGGCCCTCCGGGCTGCGCGGCCATCCGTGGTTCACCCTGTTCACCGTGGCCGTCGGCGTCATGATGGTCGCCCTGGACGGCACCATCGTCGCCATCGCCAACCCGGCCATCCAGAAGGACCTCGGCGCGAGCTTCGCCGACGTCCAGTGGATCACCAACGGATACTTCCTCGCACTCGCGGTCACCCTGATCACCGCGGGCAAGCTCGGCGACCGCTTCGGGCACCGCCAGACCTTCCTGATCGGTGTGGTCGGCTTCGCCGCGGCCTCCGGGGCGATCGGCCTGTCCGGCAGCATCGCCCTGGTGGTCACCTTCCGCGTCTTCCAGGGTCTGTTCGGCGCGTTGCTCATGCCGGCCGCGCTCGGCCTGCTGCGGGCCACCTTCCCGGCCGAGAAGCTGAACATGGCGATCGGTATCTGGGGCATGGTCATCGGCGCCTCCACCGCGGGCGGCCCGATCCTCGGCGGCCTGCTGGTCCAGCACGTGAGCTGGCAGTCGGTCTTCTTCATCAACGTCCCGGTCGGTGTCGCCGCGCTGGTCCTCGGCCTGCTGATCCTGACCGACCACCGCGCGCAGAACGCCCCGCGCTCCTTCGACATCCCCGGCATCGCCCTGCTCTCCGGCGCCATGTTCTGCCTGGTCTGGGCGCTCATCAAGGCCCCGGCGTGGGGCTGGGGCGCCGGCCTGACCTGGGCCTTCCTGGCCGCCTCGGTGCTCGGTTTCGCGCTCTTCGCCCTCTGGGAGACGCGGGTCGAGGAGCCGCTCATCCCGCTGGGCCTGTTCCGCTCCGTACCGCTGTCGGCGGGCGTGGTCCTCATGGTGCTGATGGCCATCGCCTTCCTGGGCGGCCTGTTCTTCGTCACCTTCTACCTGCAGAACGTGCACGGCATGAGCCCGGTCGACGCCGGGCTGCATCTGCTCCCGCTCACCGGAATGATGATCGTGGGCTCCCCGCTGGCCGGCGCCCTGATCACCAAGACGGGCCCGCGCATCCCGCTGGCGGGCGGCATGGCCCTCACCGCGATCTCCATGTACGGCATGTCCACGCTGGACACGGGCACCAGCGGCGCCGTCATGTCGCTCTGGTTCGCCGGCCTCGGACTGGGGCTCGCCCCGGTCATGGTCGGTGCCACCGAGGTCATCGTCGGCAACGCGCCGATGGAGCTCTCCGGTGTCGCCGGCGGTCTCCAGCAGGCCGCGATGCAGATCGGCGGCAGCCTCGGTACTGCGGTCCTGGGCGCCGTCATGGCCTCCAAGGTCGACGGCGACCTCGCGGGCAACTGGGCCGACGCCAAGCTTCCGCCGCTCACCCCGGCCCAGCTCGACCAGGCCTCGCAGGCCGTCCAGGTCGGAGCCGCGCCGGTGGCCAAGGGCACCCCGGCCCAGCTCGCGGAGAGGATCACGACCGTCGCCCACGACACGTTCGTCTCCGGCATGAGCCTGGCCTGCCTGGTCGCCGCCGTGGTGGCCCTGGTGGCGGTCTTCGTCGCGCTGCTCACCAAGCGGGGCGAGAACGCGGACGCCGCGGGCGCGGGGGGCGGTCACATCTGACCGGCGTTTTCTTGTGCGGTGTCACCCGTCCGGGTGACACCCCACAAGATCCCGCCCGTTCGGCGCGCGCCGCAGGTCACAGTGGGTCACGTCCTCCGCACGAACAGGGAGGCGAACGGATCTGCGGCGCGCTGTCGGAGGGGGGCAGCGCGCCCGCAGTTCCCGCGCCGAGAGGGGCCCCGCGCGGGTCAGCGCGCATGCTCCTCCGCCACGCCCGGTGCGGGGTGCCGGACAGCCTCCCGGACGCCCGACAGCGCCGCGACCTCCGCGCGAAGCGCCCGCACCTCCTCCGTCAGCGCCTCGATCGCGGCCGTCTGCCGGCGCTCCTCCACGTCGTCCTTCTCGAAGCGCGAGATGAACCACGCCGCGATGTTGGCGGTGACGACACCGAGCAGGGCGATGCCGGAGAGCATCAGACCGACGGCGAGGACGCGGCCCATCCCGGTGGTCGGCGCGTGGTCCCCGTACCCCACGGTCGTCATCGTCGTGAACGACCACCACACCGCGTCACCCAGCGTCTTGATGTTCCCGTTCGGAGACTCCCGCTCCACCGACAGCACCGCGAGCGAACCGAACATGAGCAGCCCGATCACCGCGCCCCCGACATACGTCGTCAGCCGGATCTGCGAGGCCATCCGGGCCCGCCGCCCGACCAGTGTCAGTGTGGCGACCAGCCGCAGCAGCCGCAGCGGCTGAAGGATCGGCAGGATCACCGCGCACAGGTCCAGCCAGTGCGTGCGGACGAACTCCTTGCGGCGCCGGACGAGCAGGAGCCTCACGAGATAGTCGACGGCGAACGACCCCCACACCGTCCACTCCACCACCGTGCACGCCACCGCCACGGCGGGACTGGCCTCACTGTCCACGATCGGCACGGCGTAGGCCACCGCGAACGCCACCGCGAGCGCCAGCAGGGGCCGTTGCGTGCGCTGCTCCCAACGGAGCTGTGCCGATAGCTCTTTCATACCCGCATCGTAGAAAGAAAGCCGGAGGGGCGGCGGAGCTCCGGGCTCCGCCGCCCCTCACACGACCGCTGTACGCGGGACCTACGCGTCGCCGCCCGCGGTCCCGGGGTCGGCCGCCGCCACTTCGAGCAGCTGGTAGCGGTCGATCGCCTGCTTCAGCACCGACCGGTCGACCTTGCCCTCACGGGCCAGTTCGGTCAGAACCGCGACCACGATCGACTGCGCGTCGATGTGGAAGAAGCGCCGCGCCGCCCCGCGGGTGTCCGCGAAGCCGAAGCCGTCCGCGCCCAGGGACTGGTACGTCCCCGGCACCCACCGCGCGATCTGGTCGGGAACCGATCGCATCCAGTCCGACACGGCCACGAACGGTCCCTCGGAACCGCTCAGTTTCCGCGTCACGTACGGCACGCGCTGCTCCTCCTCGGGATGCAGCAGATTGTGCCGTTCCACCTCGACGGCCTCGCGCCGCAGCTCGTTCCACGAGGTCGCCGACCAGACGTCCGCCCTGACGTTCCAGTCGGCGGCGAGGATCCGCTGCGCCTCCAGCGCCCACGGAACCGCGACGCCGGACGCCAGGATCTGTGCCGGGACCGAGCCCGAAGTGCCCTCGCTGAAGCGGTGGACGCCCTTGAGGATGCCCTCCACGTCGACGTTCGCCGGCTCCGCCGGGTGCTGGATCGGCTCGTTGTAGACGGTGAGGTAGTAGAAGACGTCCTCCGAGTCCGGACCGTACATCCGGCGCAGACCGTCCTTCACGATGTGCGCGATCTCGAAGCCGTACGCCGGGTCGTACGCGACGCAGCCCGGATTCGTCGAGGCGAGCAGCTGGGAGTGGCCGTCCGCGTGCTGCAATCCCTCACCGGTCAGTGTCGTACGGCCGGCGGTCGCGCCCAGCACGAAACCGCGCGCCAGCTGATCGGCCATCTGCCAGAACTGGTCACCGGTGCGCTGGAAACCGAACATCGAGTAGAAGACGTAGACGGGGATCAGCGGCTCGCCGTGCGTGGCGTACGCCGAACCCGCCGCGATCAGCGAGGCGGTGCAGCCCGCCTCCGAGATGCCGTCGTGCAGCATCTGACCGGTCGGCGACTCCTTGTACGCGAGCAGCAGATCGCGGTCCACGGACTCGTACTGCTGACCGAGCGGGTTGTAGATCTTCGCGCTCGGGAAGAAGGAGTCCATGCCGAAGGTGCGGTACTCGTCGGGCGCGATCAGCACGAACCGCTTGCCGATCTCCTTGTCCCGCATGAGGTCCTTCAGGAGCCGTACGAACGCCATGGTCGTGGCGATCGACTGCTGACCCGAACCCTTCTTCACACTCGCGTACGTCTTGTCCTCGGGCAGCTGCAGCGGCTTGGCGCGCACGACACGCGTCGGGACGTAGCCGCCGAGTCCCTTGCGCCGGTCGTGCATGTACTGGATCTCTTCGGAGTTGCGGCCCGGGTGGTAGTACGGCGGCGCGCCGTCCTCCAGCTCCTTGTCCGAGATCGGCAGGTGCAGCCGGTCGCGGAAGCCCTTGAGGTCGGCGACCGTCAGCTTCTTCATCTGGTGCGTGGCGTTGCGGCCCTCGAAGTTCGGCCCGAGCGTCCAGCCCTTGACCGTCTGCGCCAGGATCACCGTCGGCTGGCCCGCGTGCGCCTTGGCCGCCGAGAACGCCGCGTAGATCTTCTTGTGGTCGTGACCGCCACGGCCCAGGTGCAGGATCTGGGCGTCGGTCATGCCCTCGACCATGGCGCGCAGCCGGTGGTCGTCGCCGAAGAAGTGGTCGCGGATGTACGAACCGGTCTCGGTGGCGTACGTCTGGAACTGGCCGTCGGGTGTGGTGTTCAGCTTGTTGACGAGGATGCCGTCGCGGTCCTGCGCCAGCAGCGGGTCCCAACTGCGGTCCCACACCAGCTTGATGACGTTCCATCCGGCGCCCCGGAACTGCGACTCCAGCTCCTGGATGATCTTGCCGTTGCCGCGCACCGGGCCGTCGAGACGCTGGAGGTTGCAGTTGACCACGAAGGTCAGGTTGTCGAGGCCCTCCCGAGCCGCGATGGACAACTGTCCGAGCGATTCCGGCTCGTCCATCTCGCCGTCCCCGAGGAACGCCCAGACGTGCGACGCGGAGGTGTCCGCGATACCGCGCGCCTCCATGTAGCGGTTCATCCGCGCCTGGAAGATCGCGCCGAGCGGGCCGAGGCCCATCGAGACGGTCGGGAACTCCCAGAAGTCCGGCATCAGCCGCGGGTGCGGGTACGAGGACAGCCCGTACGGCGCCTTCGACTTCTCCTGGCGGAACGCGTCGAGCCGCTGCTCGCTCAGCCGGTCGAGCAGGAACGCGCGGGCGTAGATACCGGGGGACGCATGCCCCTGGAAGAAGATCTGGTCACCGCCGTCGCCCTCGTCCTTGCCGCGGAAGAAGTGGTTGAAGCCGACGTCGTAGAGCGAGGCGGAGGAGGCGAAGGTGGCGATGTGGCCGCCGACGCCGATGCCCGGACGCTGCGCCCTGGACACCATCACGGCCGCGTTCCAGCGGGTCGCGTTGAGGATCCTGCGCTCGATCTCCTCGTTGCCGGGGAAGAACGGCTCGTCCTTGGTGGCGATCGTGTTGACGTAGTCCGTGCTGCGCATCTCGGGCACGGCCACGCGCTTCTCGCGGGCCCTCTCGATGAGCCGCAGCATCAGATAGCGGGCGCGTTCGCGGCCGCGCTCGTCGACGGCGGCGTCGAGCGAGTCGAGCCACTCCTGTGTCTCTTCGGGGTCGAAGTCCGGGACCTGACTGGGAAGGCCGCCAATGATGATCGGATTGCGATCGGATCCGGAAGCCACGCTGTTCCTTCGCTGTCAGAGGGCTGTCTGAAGGCTGCCCGGGGGGCTGAGTAAGGGCTTTCTGGGCGCTGTCTGGGGCGGATGAACGGTGTCTCGGCACCGTTCCCCAATCGTGTACCTCGGGAACGGAATCGTCATCTCTACCGATAGGTAACCGAGACATTCCCGCAGATCGCCGGGACGTGCCAGACCAAAACGCAACGATACGCTCACTCCGTGACGCGTTCCGCAAAGTCGTTCGGGTCTCGTACGCTCCAAGGGTTCCGAACTTCACAAATGGGGCAGAAAGGTGTGGTGTGCGTCACCTATGGCCGTGATTCGCCGACTGGAGTTGCGCCGACACTGCCGGGATCGTCACCGTTTCGGCGGTCTCGACGGCCGGGTACTTGCGCGATCCGCCCCGCCCGTGTGGACTACGGCCAATGCTTCGCGCACGCGCGTGGCTGAGACATCTACCGAAACATGATCAGGAGGCAAGCCGTGAGCGCGACCGCGGACCACGCGGAGGAGCGGACCAACCCGGCCGGCAGGCTGGGGTTCGAGCCCGGACAGGTGGTCCAGGAGATCGGCTTCGACGACGACGTTGACCACGACCTCCGTGAAGGTATCGAATCGTTGATCGGCCAGGATCTGGTCGATGAGGACTACGACGACGTCGCAGACGTCGTACTGCTGTGGTTCCGCGACGAGGACGGCGACCTTACGGATGCCCTGGTGGACGCCATCGGTCTCCTTGAGGACGGCGGCATGATCTGGCTGCTGACCCCGAAGACCGGCCGGGACGGCTACGTCGAGCCCAGCGACATCAATGACGCCGCCCAGACCGCAGGCCTCTCCCAGACGAAGAGCATTTCCGTGGGGAAGGAGTGGTCGGGCACGCGTCTGGCCACGCCCAAGTCGAAGCGCTGAGCTGTCGCTCCGTCTGCCGCAGAGCATCCGTGTGTGCCGAGGCCCCCGCCGGCGATCCGCCGGCGGGGGCCTCCGCCATGGGCCGTGCCGGGACGTCCGGATGCCCCTGCGTAGGGTGGTCGTCACCCGAACAGCCCCCTGGAAGGGAAGCGTGTGAGTATGGCGATCGAGGTCGGCACCGAGGCACCGGACTTCGAGCTCAAGGACAACCACGGCGCCACCGTGAAGCTGTCCGACTTCCGCGGCGAGAAGAACGTGGTGCTGCTCTTCTACCCGTTCGCGTTCACCGGTGTGTGCACCGGCGAGCTGTGCGCCCTGCGCGACGAACTGCCGAAGTTCGTCAACGACGACGTCCAACTGCTGGCCGTCTCCAACGACTCCATCCACACCCTGCGCGTCTTCGCCGAGCAGGAGGGCCTGGACTACCCGCTGCTCTCCGACTTCTGGCCGCACGGCAACACTTCGCGCGCGTACGGCGTCTTCGACGAGGACAAGGGGTGCGCCGTGCGCGGCACCTTCATCATCGACAAGGCGGGCGTCGTCCGCTGGACCGTGGTCAACGGTCTGCCGGACGCGCGTGACCTGAACGAGTACGTGAAGGCGCTCGACACCCTGTGATTCTTCGGTCGCAGGGCCTGCAGGGTGCGGGAACCCGTCACTAGGATCGACACGTTGATCCGATACCAACGCACGACGGGGCTCCCCGCCCCCGGACACCAATGGGAGGACTCGTGGGAGTCAGCCTCAGCAAGGGCGGCAACGTATCGCTGACCAAGGAGGCCCCGGGACTGACCGCGGTCATCGTCGGTCTGGGATGGGACGCCCGTACGACGACCGGCGTCGACTTCGACCTCGACGCCAGCGCCATCCTCACGAACGCGGACGGCAAGGTCAGCTCCGACCAGAACTTCGTGTTCTTCAACAACCTGAAGAGCCCGGACGGCTCGGTCGAGCACACCGGCGACAACATCACCGGTGAGGGCGAGGGCGACGACGAGCAGATCAAGGTGAATCTCGCCGCCGTCCCGGCCGACGTCCAGAAGATCGTGTTCCCGGTCTCGATCTACGACGCCGAGAACCGCCAGCAGTCCTTCGGCCAGGTCCGCAACGCGTTCATCCGCGTGGTGAACCAGGCCGGCGAGGCGGAGATCGCCCGCTACGACCTCTCCGAGGACGCCTCCACGGAGACCGCCATGGTCTTCGGCGAGCTGTACCGCAACGGCGCGGAGTGGAAGTTCCGCGCCATCGGCCAGGGTTACGCATCGGGCCTGCGCGGCATCGCGCAGGACTTCGGCGTCAACGTCTGAGCCGTACTCCGGCGTCGAGCCCCCGGCCGTAGGGCCCCGTCCCGGGCCCACGGCCTCCGGCTCCTCGGCCCGGCGTCGCACCTCCGCGGGTGCGGCGCCGGGCCTGCCCGATATCCGCGCGCCCGGTGTGCGACATCCGAGCGCCGGGGCGCCGCGCGCATGCTGTGCCGTGCCGGGGGAAGACACCTCCCGGACCCGGACCAAGCGGACGGGCCGGCCGGGAACGGCGGGGACACCGCCCGCAGGACTGAGTGACCGCTTCACCGGGGAGGAATCAGATCATGGGCGTCACGCTCGCCAAGGGAGGCAATGTCTCCCTCTCCAAGGCCGCACCGAACCTCACACACGTGATGATCGGTCTCGGCTGGGACGCGCGTTCCACCACCGGAGCCCCCTTCGACCTGGACGCCAGCGCGCTGCTGTGCAATTCCGGCCGGGTGCTCGGCGACGAGTGGTTCGTCTTCTACAACCAGCTCAAGAGCCCCGACGGCTCGGTGGAGCACACCGGCGACAACCTCACGGGTGAGGGCGAGGGGGACGACGAGTCGATCCTGATCGACCTCTCCAAGGTGCCGGCCAACGTCGACAAGATCGTCTTTCCGGTCTCCATCCACGAGGCCGACAACCGCGGCCAGACCTTCGGCCAGGTCAGCAACGCCTTCATCCGTGTGGTCAACCAGGCCGACGGCCAGGAGCTCGCCCGCTACGACCTCTCCGAGGACGCCTCCACGGAGACCGCGATGATCTTCGGTGAGGTCTACCGCTACAACAGCGAGTGGAAGTTCCGCGCGGTGGGCCAGGGGTACGCGTCCGGATTGCGCGGTATCGCCCTGGACTTCGGGGTCAATGTTTCCTAGGCCCACCTGTATCAGCCGAGGGCGGGCCTCTAGACTTCGTGGTCAACAGTAGGTAAAGCCGAGTACGGCGCGGGGGAGGCTCTCCCCCAAGCCTGCGCTTGGGGGTGCCCCCACCACACGATGATTGGGTAGCCAGTGCTTCTGAAAACCTTCGGCTGGTCGTTCGCGATTACCGCGATCGGTCTGGTCGCAGCGGCCTTCTACGGGGGGTGGACCGCCTTTGGCATCGTGGCGATCCTGGCCGTCCTGGAGATCTCGCTGTCCTTCGACAACGCGGTGGTCAACGCCGGAATCCTGAAGAAGATGAGTGCCTTCTGGCAGAAGATCTTCCTCACGGTCGGTGTGCTGATCGCCGTCTTCGGTATGCGTCTGGTCTTCCCCGTCGTGATCGTCGCCATCAGTGCCAAGATCGGCCCGATCGACGCCGTCGATCTCGCGCTGAACGACAAGGACAAGTACCAGCAGCTGGTGACCGACGCCCACCCGTCGATCGCCGCCTTCGGTGGCATGTTCCTGCTGATGATCTTCCTCGACTTCATCTTCGAGGACCGCGACATCCAGTGGCTGCGCTGGATCGAGCGCCCGCTGGCCAAGCTCGGCAAGGTCGACATGCTGTCGGTCTGCATCGCCCTGGTCGTCCTGCTGATCACCTCCTTCACCTTCGCGGTCCACGCCCACCAGCACGGCGGCGGCCACGCGGACAAGGCGCAGACGGTGCTGATCTCCGGCATCGCCGGTCTGATCACGTACATGGTCGTCGGCGGACTCTCCGGCTACTTCGAGGACCGGCTCGAAGAGGAGGAGGAACGCACCCACGAGGAAGAGGAGGAGGCCGAGCGGACGGGCAAGAAGAAGCCCGCCGTCGTCCTGGCCGGCCAGGCCGCCTTCTTCATGTTCCTCTACCTGGAGGTCCTGGACGCGTCGTTCTCCTTCGACGGCGTCATCGGCGCCTTCGCCATCACCAACGACATCGTGCTGATGGCGCTCGGCCTCGGCATCGGCGCCATGTACGTCCGATCGCTCACGGTCTACCTGGTCCGCCAGGGCACCCTCGACGACTACGTCTACCTGGAGCACGGCGCCCACTACGCGATCGGCGCCCTCGCCGTGATCCTCCTCGTCACCATCCAGTACCAGATCAACGAGGTCATCACCGGTCTCGTCGGTGTCGTCCTGATCGGCTGGTCCTTCTGGTCGTCGGTACGCCGCAACAAGGCGCTCGCGGCCGCCGAGGGAAAAGCGACGACCTCGGACGACAAGGCTGAGGTCTCGTCCGGGGTCTGACGGACCCGCGTTTCGCGGAGGCTCGGTTCACCCGCTCGGCACCGGCGCGCCCCTTCGGCGCACGCGCCCCGGGGGCGGCGCCGCGCGGGTGTGAACCGGGGCCGGGTGAGGGAACGCTCTGAACGGGGCGGCTGTCGAGGACCAGTCCTCACGGCCGCCCCGCCGCATATCGAGGCAACATGGGGGCGGGATCGGCAATGGGCTTCTGGGACGAGCTGTGGCGCGGACGCACGACGGACTTCGACTCCGGCAGCGCGGCCACGAACTCCATAGAACTGACCAAGCGCAACCACACGGTCTCGCTCACCAAACAGGGCGCGGCCACCGGCAACCTGCGCATCAACCTGTCCTGGCGGATGCGCACCTCCGACATCGGCGGCGCCCAGCAGTCCGGCAGTCTGCTGCGGCACCCCCTCAAGATCTTCAAGCCGGACGTGGTCCAGGCGCACACCCAGAGCATGGTGAACGTCGACCTCGACCTAGGTGTGCTGTACGAGCTCGCGGACGGCACCAAGGGCGTGGTGCAGCCGCTGGGAGGCCTCCTCGGTGAGATCAACGGCCCGCCGTTCGTGAAGCTCAGCGGCGACGACCGCTTCGGTTCCGGCTCCGGCGAGACGGCGTACGTCAACCTCGACCACCGCGACGACATCAAACGGCTGCTGGTCTTCGTCTACATCTACGACCAGACGCCCGCCTTCGACCGTACGCACGCCGTCATCACGCTCTACCCGAGCAACGGCCCGAGGATCGAGATCGGCCTCGACGAACGCCATCCGCAGGCCCGGTCCTGCGCGGTGGTGATGATCGAGAACAACAAGGGCGAGATCACCGTGCGCCGCGAGGTGAAGTTCGTCTACGGCTTCCAGGCCGAGCTCGACCGGCTGTACGGCTGGGGACTGCAGTGGGGGCGGGGGTACAAGTCCAAGGTCGACCGCTGAGCACGCCTCGACCCGGCGCGCCCCGGCCGGACGGATCTCCGTCCGGCCGCGCAGCGCCGCCCCGGTCGGACGGCTCCCCGCGGTGCGGCTCAGCGACCGACGAACTGGGGACCCTGCGGCGGCAGCCGGAAATCGGGGTCGGGCAGCGCGCCGACCGCCTGCGGGAACCCGTACGCCGGCGGAACGGCGGGCGCCGTCTGCGGCTGCGGATACCCGTAGGCCGGCCGGCTCGCCGGCTGGGGATAGCCGTAGGCGGGCTGGGCGGGTGCCGTCTGCGGCTGCGGATAGCCGTACGCGGGCTGCTGGGGCACCGGAGCGGGCTGTTCGGCCGGCAGCGGCACCGAGGCCTCCGGCGACGTCACCGGGACGGCCCAGTCCGCCGCCTCCGGTACGGCGGCGGCCTCCGGCTCCGACTCGTCCACCGTGATCCCGAAATCGGAGGCCAGTCCCTCCAGCCCGTTCGGGTAACCCTCACCGAGCGCCCGGAACTTCCAGCCGGCTCCGCGCCGGTACAGCTCGCCGCAGATCAGCGCCGTCTCGGTACCGGTCTCCGGCTTGATGTCGAAGTACGCCAGTGGTTCACCCTCGGCACCGGAGGCGTCGTACAGCAGAATGCGCAGGGAGCGTACGCGGTCGAAGGAGACCCCGTCCGCCGATGCGACCAGCAGAATCTGTCCGACGCCGGACTCGACACCGGCCAGATCTGTCTGGATCGTGTCGGAGAGGCCCTCGGCGACGCGCTTCTTGCCGAGCCGCCAGACCTTGCCCGAAGGATGACGTGGCTGGTTGTAGAAGACGAAGTCCTCGTCGGATCGCACACGACCGTCGGGACCGAGGAGCAGCGCCGAGGCGTCGACGTCCGGGACACCCTGCCCGGGCGTCCAGCGCAGCACGGCACGAACCGCTGTGGCGTCCAGCGGGATGTTCGACCCCTTCAACATCGCGTGCGTCATGCGGTCATCCTGCCCTCTCGGTCCTGGTCACGACAACGCGGGGGTGAGGATTCCCCGTCGGAGCGTGAGGACAACCGACATGGCCGAGTTACCTGAACTTCACGCCCGGTGGGAACCCCTGACATGCATTTGTACGTACTATTACCGGCCACATCACGTAGATCCGACTAGCCGCCATAGGGGAGTCTCATGCGTCATTTCGGGCATATCGCCCCTGAAGAGCGGCAGCGCCTCTTCTACCGCGAGCCCTGCGTCTTCACCGCCGACTCCTCGCCCCGCCTGCTGGCGGCGGCCCTGGGAGCCACCCTCTACAGCCCCGCGACCCGGCCCCACCTCGCCGACGACATCCTCAAGCAGGCCGCCCGCGGCGTGGTCTCCATGGTGCTGTGCCTGGAGGACTCGATCGACGACTCCGAGGTCGTGGGGGCGGAGCAGAACCTGGTCGGGCAGTTCGCCGACCTCGCCGCACGGCCCACGGCCGAGCTCCCGCTGCTCTTCGTGCGGGTGCGCGAGCCGGAGCAGATCCCGGACCTCGTGCAGCGGCTCGGCGCGTCCGTGCGGCTGCTGTCCGGATTCGTACTGCCGAAGTTCACCGAGGAGCGGGGTGTCCCGTTCCTGGAGGCCCTCACCGCGGCCGAGGCCGCGAGCGGGCGCCGGCTGTTCGCCATGCCGGTCCTCGAATCGCCCTGCCTGCTGTACCTGGAGAGCCGCCGGGAGACCCTGGCGGGCATCTCCCGGGTCGTCGACAAGTACCGCGAGCGCGTCCTCGCGCTGCGCCTGGGCGTCACCGACTTCTGCTCGGCGTACGGCCTGCGCAGAGCGCCCGACATGACCGCCTACGACGTCCAGATCGTCGCCTCCGTGATCGCCGACGTGGTGAACACGCTGGGCCGCGCGGACGGCACCGGCTTCACGGTGACCGGACCGGTCTGGGAGTACTTCCGGGTCCAGGAACGCATGTTCAAGCCGCAGCTGCGCCGCAGCCCCTTCCTGGAGGGCGAGGTCGAGGAGCTGCGCGAGGCCCTGATCGAGCACGACATGGACGGACTGCTGCGCGAGATCGCCCTCGACCGTGCCAACGGACTGCTCGGCAAGACCTGCATCCACCCCTCGCACGTCCCGGCCGTGCACGCCCTGTCCGTCGTCAGCCACGAGGAGTGGAGCGACGCGCAGGACATCCTGCGGCCCGAGCGCGGCGGCGGGGGCGTGCTGCGGTCGGCGTACACGAACAAGATGAACGAGGTGAAGCCGCACCGCGCCTGGGCCGAGCGCACTCTGGAGCGCGCCGAGGTGTTCGGCGTCGCGAACGAGGACATCGGCTTCGTGGAGCTGCTCGCCGCCGGGCTCCCGGCCTGACCGGGCCGCGCCGAGACGTACGACCTCGCAGACTAAGGAATTGATGGACAACGTGGTGTGGACGGGGACCTGGGTCGCGAAGCGGCTCGGCGTCGAACTCGTCGGTGACGAGAAGCTGGGCGACCTGCTGGGACTCGCGCTGCGGCGCAACCCCCGGCGGGCGCATCTGCTGGTCTCGAACGTGCTGGGCAAGCATGTCCCGCAGTCGCCGTCCGTGGTGTACGGGTACGGGTTCGCGCTCGGCCGCCGCGTGCGGGAGCTGCTCGGCACCGAGGACGCCCGGGCGGCCGTCGTCCTCGGGTACGCGGAGACGGCCACCGGCCTCGGCCACTGCGTCGCCGACGGGGTGGGCCTCGCGCCCTACCTCCACTCGACCCGCCGCCCCGTCCCGGGTATCACCCCGGCGGGCGGTTTCGAGGAGTCGCACTCGCACGCCACGTCCCATCTGCTGCTGCCGCAGGACCCCCGTCTGCTGGCTGGGGACGGCCCGCTGGTCCTGGTCGACGACGAGTTCTCGACCGGCAACACCGTCCTCAACACCATCCGTGACCTGCACGCCCGCCATCCGCGCGAGCGGTACGTGATAGTCGCGCTGGTCGACATGCGGTCGGCCGCCGACCTGGGGCGGCTGGAGGACTTCGCCCGGGAGATCGGCGCGCGAGTGGACCTGGTCGTCGCCGCGAGCGGCACGGTGAAGCTTCCGGAGGGCGTACTGGAGAAGGGCCAGGCCCTGGTGGCGGAGTACGAGTCCGCCGACCGGGACACGGCCGGACCCGCGCCGGGACGCGCACCGGCTCCGGGCGAGGCGTCCCCGCCGGGGCGCGCGCCCACTCCGGGGCAGGTGCCCGGACCTGGATCCGTACCGGCCTCAGCCGACGTGTCCGCCCCCGGGCGCGCCCCGCGCCACCGCACGCACCCGGCCGCCACCCGGGTCGAGCTCGGCTGGCCGCGCGGCGTCCCCGACGGCGGCCGGCACGGCTTCACGCCCGGACACCGCGTCCGGCTGGACGGCGCCCTGCCCGCCATGGCCGCCCGGATCGCCGAGGCGCTGCCGGCCGGCGCCCGCCGCGTGCTGGTGCTCGGCTTCGAGGAGCTGATGTACGCGCCGCTGCGACTGGCCAGGGAACTCGAGCAGGTCGTGGCCGCCGAGGTGCGCTACTCCACGACCACCAGGTCCCCGGTCCTCGCCCTCGACGACCCCGGCTACGCGATCCGCACCCGGCTCGTCTTCCCGGCCCACGACCACCCGGACGACGGCCCCGGGGAGCGCTACGCCTACAACGTCGCGGGCGCCGACTTCGACGCCGTCGTGGCCGTCGTGGACTCCGCCGCCGACACCCCCGAGCTGCACGCCCCCGGCGGACTGCTGGCCCGGCTCGCGGACCACACCCCGAGCGTCCTGCTCGCCGTGGTCCCCTCGTACGTTCCCGCACGGCCGTCCACCGAAAGGCCCTCCATGCTGCCCGAGCCCCTCCGCGGCCCCGCCTTCTCCTCGTACGCCCCGGACGAGGTCGGCTGGCTGCTGCGGGATCTCTCGGACGTGACGCTGGAGGCACCGACGGAGGAGCGCGAGGAGGCGATCCAGAGCGGCGGCGCCCACTACGCGGAGTCGCTGCCGGTCGAGTACCAGCCGAGCGACCAGTACCAGGAGCTGTTCCGCGCGGCCCTCGACACCTCGGCCGCCCGCATCGCCCAGGCCGTCGGTGCCGTCACCGAACTGGTGCTCGCCGAGCGCTCCCGCTCCCCGCTGGGCCCGGACACCTCCACCCCGCGGCCGGTGCTGGTGTCGCTGGCCCGCGCGGGAACCCCCGTCGGCGTCCTCATGCGCCGCTGGGCCCAGTACCGCCACGGCATCGACCTGCCGCACTACGCCGTCTCCATCGTCCGCGGCCGTGGCATCGACCCCAACGCGCTGCGCTGGCTCGCCGCCCACCACGACCCCGCCGACGTCGTGTTCGTCGACGGGTGGACGGGCAAGGGCGCGATCACCCGCGAACTCGCCCAGGCCATCGAGGAGTTCGAGGCGGCCGAGGGCATCACCGGCTTCGACCCGGAGATCGCCGTCCTCGCCGACCCGGGCTCCTGCGTACGGACGTACGGCACCCGCGAGGACTTCCTCATCCCGTCCGCCTGCCTCAACTCGACGGTGTCCGGGCTGATATCGCGGACCGTCCTGCGCTCCGACCTGGTCGGCGAACACGACTTCCACGGCGCGAAGTTCTACCGCGAACTGGCCGGCTCCGACGTCTCCGTCGAATTCCTGGACGCCGTCGCGGCCCACTTCCCCGACGTCGCCGAGGCGGCCTGTACCCAGGGGAAGGAACTCCTGACCGCCGACCGCACCCCCACCTGGGAGGGCTGGGCGGCCGTCGAGCGGATCAGCGAGGAGTACGAGATCCACGACGTGAACCTCGTCAAGCCGGGCGTCGGCGAGACCACCCGGGTGCTGCTGCGCCGGGTCCCATGGAAGATCCTGGCCCGCGCGGGAGCCGGCGCCGACCTCGACCATGTACGGCTGCTCGCCGAGCAGCGCGGGGTGCCCGTCGAGGAGGTCGCCGAACTCCCCTACACCTGCGTGGGATTGATCCACCCGAAGTACACGCGCGGCGCGACCGGTGCCGACGGCCGGGCGGTGGCGCTCTGATGTCCGCGGCCAACACACTCGTCGCCAGCGACCTGGACCGTACGCTCATCTACTCCGCCGCCGCCCTCGGGCTGACCATGCCGGACGCACGGGCGCCCCGGCTGCTCTGCGTCGAGGTGCACGAGAGCAGGCCGCTGTCGTACATGACCGAGACGGCCGCCGCGCTGCTCTCGGAACTCGGCGACACGGCGGACTTCGTGCCCACCACGACCCGCACCCGCAAGCAGTACCAGCGCATCAACCTGCCGGGCCCCGCCCCGAAGTACGCGATCTGCGCCAACGGCGGGCACCTGCTCGTCGACGGCGTGTCCGATCCGCAGTGGCACGCGCGGGTGACCGCGCGGCTCGCCGCCGAGTGCGCTCCGCTGGCCGAGGTGCGCGCGCACCTGGAGGCCACCGCCGACCCGGCCTGGGTCCGCAAGCACCGGGTCGCCGAGGACCTGTTCGTCTATCTCGTCGTCGAGCGCGAGTCGCTGCCCGAGGAGTGGGTGAAGGATCTCGCCGTCTGGGCCGAGAACCGCGGCTGGACGGTCTCGCTCCAGGGCCGCAAGGTCTACGCCGTTCCGAAGCCGCTCACCAAGAGCGCGGCGATGCGTGAGATCGCCCGGCGCACCGGCACGACCCTGACCCTCGCCGCCGGTGACTCCCTCCTCGACGCCGACCTGCTGCTGGCCGCCGACCGGGGCTGGCGTCCGGGCCACGGCGAGCTGGCCGAGGCCGACTGGACCGGGCCCGCGGTCACGGCGCTCCCGGAGCGGGGCGTCGCGGCGGGCGAACGGATCCTGCGGGAGTTCATGGCCGCCTGCGGGCGACCGGGCCCGGTCTGAGGACGCGTCGGCGGATCCCGGGGGCGCTTTCGGGATCCGCCGGACGAACGTGAAGAGTTCCTGAGAAAGGGCGGCTCAGCCGCAGCAGCCGCCGCCGCAGCAACCGCCGCCGCCCCCGCCTCCACCACCGCTGGCGCGCGGCGCCGGCGCCGCGCCGCCCGTCGCGACCGCGACGGTGGAGAGAAGTTTCACTGTGTCGTCGTGCCCGGCGGGGCAGGCCGCGGGGGCCGCGGAATCCGCCATGGGCCGGCTCAGTTCGAAGGTGTCGCCGCAGGTCCGGCAGCGGTACTCGTAGCGAGGCATGTGCCCAGGTTAGCGGGCCGGTGGCGGCGAACGCAGTGTTCCGTGACCCGGCTTTCGGGCGGGGCCGGCGGGGACCGGAAACAGACAGTTCACGTTCGCCCGAGGCAGGCCGACTTGAGCTCCGGAACATTTCTGTCTCGTTCCTGAGCGAAGAGATCGTATTAGTCGCTGATAATTTAAGAGGGCCGCGACGAGCCGCAAGGTCGGGGAGGGGGGCTCGCAGCCGCATGTGCGGCCGCTGCATCTGCCCGCGCGCGCAATTCCGAAGTGCGGAGGGAGACGCAGTCGTGACCGAGGCATGGCATCGCATGGATGTCCCGCATCCTCTGGGCCGTCCACGCGCCGGAGCCCGCCATGGCTGAACCGGAGGACGACGGCCGCACGGGCCGCCGCGAGGCCGCGCCGAAGGATGCCGCGGGCCGGCGTACGGGGAACGAGACCCCTGCCGAGGAGACCACCCAGCTGCGTATACCGCCGCGCACCGGCCTCCCCGCGGAGGAGACGACCCAGCTGCGTATACCGCCGCGCACGGACGGTCCCGCGGAGGAGACCACCCAGCTTCGGGTACCACCCCGCACGGACGGTCCCGCGGAGGAGACCACCCAGCTTCGTATACCGCCGCGCGCGGACGTTCCCGACGGCACTTCCGACGAGGAGCCCCCGGCCGCGGAGGAAGGCACAGAACAAGCCGACAGAGGGGCTAATTCACGCCATCGTGGCTCCCGTCGCCGGCCCGTGCAGTCCTCCGCCCTCGCCGGCCGGCTCGCGCCTCTCGCCCGCCGTCTGAAACCGCAGTACCCCCGGCCGGGCCGTACCGGCTGGCGGCGCTGGATGCCCTCGTGGCGGCAGTGGCTGGCGGCGTGGGGCCTGGCCATCGGCCTGAGCACCTCCCTGCTGGCCATCGCGTATGCCGCCACGGACATCCCCAAGAACCTGAACACCTATGCCACCCAGCAGGACAACGTCTACTTCTGGTCGGACGGAACGCCCATGGCCCGCACCGGGTGGGTGCAGCGGCAGGCGATGCCGCTGAAGGACATCCCCGAGCAGGTGCGCTGGGCGGTGCTGGCCGCGGAGAACGAGAGCTTCTACTCCGACCCGGGCATCTCTCTCAAGGGCATCAGCCGCGCCCTGGTGCGCACGGTGGGCCAGGGGGACACCCAGGGCGGCTCGACGATCACCCAGCAGTACGTCAAGAACGTCTATCTGACCCAGAACCAGACGGTGACCCGCAAGTTCACCGAGGCCATGATCTCCCTGAAGCTCGACAACAGGATGAGCAAGGACAAGATCCTGGAGGGCTACCTCAACACCAGCTGGTTCGGCCGCGGCACCTACGGCCTCCAGCGCGCCTCCCAGGCCTACTACGGCAAGGACGTGAGCCGGCTCAACGCGAGCGAGGGAGCCTTCCTCGCCTCGCTCCTCAAGGGCGCGGGCCTCTACGACCCCACGCTGAGCCAGAAGAACCACGACCGGGCCGTGGAACGCTGGTCCTGGATCCTCGACCGCATGGTCAAGATCGGCAAGCTGTCGCCCGCCGAGCGCGCCAAGTACACGAAGTTCCCCGAGCCGCTCAAGCAGGGCCGGGTCTACGACACCGGCAAGCAGAGCGACTACCTGGTGGAGCTGGCCACCCAGTACGCCAAGAAGGCCGGCCACATCTCCGACAAGGAGTTCGACCTGGGCGGCTACCAGATCTACACGACCTTCGACCGCAAGCGGGAGACCGCGCTCACCGACGCCGTCACCAAGGCCCGCGACAAGGCGCGGAAGGACGACGCCGGCACGGCGAAGACCGCGCACTACGGGGCCGCCTCGGTGGCCGCCGACGGCCGGATACTCGCCGTCTACGGCGGCCCGGACCACCGGACGCAGGGCTACAACGAGTCCAACGCGACGACCGTCCCGGCCGGTTCGGCCTTCCTGCCGTTCGTCTACGCCGCCGGGCTCCAGCACGGTGTGCACAAGACCCGTGACAGCGCGGCGACACCGGTCTCGCCCGAGTCCCTCTACGACGCCGACGACGGCGTCCCCGTCTCCACACCCGAGGGCCCCTACTGGGACCGCAGCGGCAAGAAGGTCGCCGCCCACAACGACGGCAACAAGTCCTGGGGGCGGATCAGCCTGCGCAAGGCGCTGGCCGAGTCCGTGAACGTGCCGTTCATGCAACTCGGCATGGACACCGGACTGGACAAGGTGCGGCAGACCGCCGAGGCGAGCGGACTGCTCTCCTCCAGCCTGGGACCGCAGGTGCCCGCGCTGTCGCTGGGCAGCTCCACACCGAGCGCGATCCGGATGGCGAACTCCTACGCCACCTTCGCCGCGGGCGGGTCGCACACCGAGCCGTACTCCGTGCGCCGCATCACCCGCAACGGCTCCTCGGTCGCCCTGAAGATGCCCCGGCCCCGCCGCGCGGTGCGCCCCGAGGTGGCCAGCCAGGTCACCGAGGCGCTCACGGACGCCTTCCGCGGCGCGCACCCCACCGCGGCCCAGTCCGCGCCGCAGGCGGCCGGCAAGGCCGGCACCACACAGGACGACAAGGCCGCCTGGTACGTGGGCACGAACCGCTCCGTGTCGACGGCGATCGTCCTCTACCGCCTGGACCTGACCAAGAGCCTCGAACCGCTGCCGCTCAAGGGGATCGCAGGCACCCCCGACGACGATGTCCCGTACGGCATCTGGGCCGGCGCCATGAGCCCGCTCGGCTGACCACGACGGCCGAGAAGCCGTCCCTCGCTCCGTCCGCCCCCTTCCCAGAATGTGCCCCGTATGAACTCGAAGCACAGCAGGCGCCGCCGCCGCGAGCCCGCTCCCGGTTCCGCTGCCACGTCCGCCCGCCAGAGTTTCGTGGCGATGACGGCCTTCCTCGTCGTGGCCACCTCGACGGCCACCTTCCTGGCCCTGCGGGGCTCCGACAGCACCGCTCCGACCGCGTCCGCCGGACGCGGCTCCAGCGCCGCCCCGAAGGCGCCCAAGGAGCCCGTGTGGGACGGGAAGACCAAGGTGCTCGGGGACGGCTCCACGTCCTACAGCGGCCCGCAGAAGGGCGAGTTGAAGCCCGTACCGCTCAAGCCGGGTGAGAAGCCGCCCCAGTTCGTGGTCTTCTCCTGGGACGGCGCCCTGCAGGGGGACGACAAGCTCTTCTCGCACTACACGGAGATGGCCAAGGAATACAACGCCCACATGACGTTCTTCCTGACCGGCATCTATCTGCTGCCCAAGGCCAAGAAGACGCTCTACGAGCCGCCGATGCACTCGCCGGGCTCCGCCGCGATCAGCTATCCCACCGACGAGCACATCCGTACCACGCTGGCGCAGCTCGGTGAGGCGTGGAAGGAGGGCAACGAGATCGGCACCCACTTCAACGGTCACTTCTGCGGCGACAAGGGCGGCGGGGACTGGAGCGTGGAGGAGTGGGAGAGCGAGATCGACCAGTTCTTCTCCTTCGTGGAGAAGTGGAAGACCAACACCGGCTACGACGACCTGCCGGCCCTGCCCTTCGACCCCACGCGCGAGGTCAACGGCGGCCGCGCGCCGTGCCTGGAGGGACAGCAGAACCTGCTCAAGGCCATGAAGGCCACCGCCAAGAAGTACAAGTGGCGCTACGACGCCAGCTCGGCCGGCGACTTCCAGATATGGCCCGCCAAGAAGGAGGGCGTCTGGGACTTCCCGCTCCAGATGCTTCCCTACGAGGGCGGCAAGTACCAGGGCCTGTCCATGGACTTCAACTTCCTCTACAACCAGTCCGAGGGCGAGACCACCGGCGACCCGGCGAAGTACCCGGAGTGGGAACAGGAGACCGTGAAGTCGTACATGGCGGGCTTCGACCGCGTGTACTACGGCAGCCGTGCGCCGCTCTTCATCGGCAACCACTTCGAGGACTGGAACGGTGGCATCTACATGAAGTCCATCGACCAGGTCGTCAAGAACGTCTGCACCAAGAAGGGCGTTCGCTGTGTGTCCTTCCGGGAACTGGCCGACTGGCTCGACGTACAGAAGCCGGCGACGCTGGAGCGGTTGCGCAGCCTGGACCCCGCGCAGTCGCCGGACTGGTCGACGGTGGTGAAGTAACTGTCGGTCCGGTCAACTTACCTGTCTGTTAAGGAAGTTGACCTTTCCTTCATGAAATCCCCCCGGTTTCCCCGGGATCCTTGCCTCCGGGGCCCGTGATGCCGGGGCCCTTGGTGCCGGGACCTGTGATGCCGGGACCCGTGGTGCCGGGGCCCGTGATGCCGGGGTCCTTGTCACCGGAGTTCGTCGCACCTGGGGCCGCCGGGGCCGCCGGGGTGCTGCGGCCGCGTTGCAGAGCCGTCGCCGTGGCCGACTCCTGAAGCGTCCGCGTCCGCTCGTCCCGTTCCACCGCTTCGGGGTGGCGGGCCTTCCAGTACGGGTTGTCGTGCGGCAGGGCCGAGCCGACCCTTCCGTACATCCCGAAGAACATCAGCAGGACGCCCACCACGAAGCTGAACAGCACGTTCTGGATGTGGAAGGCGAGAAAGTTGAAGGTGGTGTCCAGCAGCGCCAGGTTCAGGAAGCCGCTGAGGATGAACAGCACACCGAGGATCATGTTGACGGTCGAGGCGACGTTCCCGCCGATCACCATGCCCGCGAACAGGATGAGCCCGACGCAGATCGACAGCACACTGAGCGTGCCGTTGGTGTTCAGCCCCACGACCGTGTCCCCGTGGGTGGTGAAGAAGCCGATGTTGTCGGTCAGGCCCAGGATGCCGAAGGCGAGCAGGAACAGGCCCATGAGGCCCGCGCCGATCCGGTAGAACGTGCTCAGCCGGTGATCGACGGGCAGGTGCTCGTCGAGGACGAAGCGCTTTCCGGTTCCGGGACGAAGTACGTGCGTGGCCATATCCGCCTCCCTCTGCAGCTAGCGGAGGCCGTACGTATCCACCAGCATCCGCCCGCGAGGCCCGGACCGCCACCACAGGACCGCCCGCGTCGGACCTCCGCGCGCACCTCCGTGTCGGACGGACCGGCCCGGAGCGGTGCGGCAGGCCCCGCGCGGTGAGGCGGGCCCGGAGCGGTCAGGCGGGCCCGGAGCGGTCAGGCCCCGGTTCCCCGCTCCCCGCGGATCTGCGAGACGACCCGCGCCGCCGCCCCCCGTACCGCCTCCGTCTCGGTCAGGAAATGCCAGAAGTCGGGATGGCGGCCCTCCAGCGTGGAGACGGCGCGGTCCAGGCGGGCCACGGCCTCGTCGAGGGGACGGGCGTGCCGCGGGTCCGGTGTGTTGCGGCCCGCCATGGCCAGCCGCTGGGCGTCACGCAGGGCGAACCGGGTACGGTCGATCTCCTGCTGCGGGTCCTTGGCGACGGCGTTCAGCCGCCGCAGCCGGTCGCCGGCCGCCGACACGGCCTCGTCGGTACCGTTCAGCAGTGCCCGCACGGTGGACAGCAGCGAGGTCGCGTCCGGCCAGCGCTGGGCGTCCCGCGCGGCCTGCGCCTCCTTCAGCTTGAGCTCGGCCTGACGTACGTTCTCCGCGGCGTGGTCCGGTACGTGCTGCAGGTCCTGCCAGCACGCGGCCGTGAACCGGCGCCGCAGCTCGCTCAGTACCGGCTCCACCTGCCCGGCACGGGTGGTCAGCGCCTCGGCACGGGTGCGCAGCGACACCAGCCGGTGGTCGATCTCGGCGGCCCGCTCCGGCAGCCGCTCGGCCTCCGCGCGCACCGCCGCGGCCTCCCGCGACACCCGCTCGGCCCGTTCCAGCGTCTCGGGCACGCCGTGCTGCCCGGCTCCCTGGTTGAGCCTGGTCAGTTCGGGGCCGAGGGCGGCCAGCCGGGCGGCGAGATCGTCGGCCGTGAGCCCGGAGCCACGTACGTCGTCGAGCGCGTTCGAGGCGGCGAGCAGCGCCTGACGGGCCCGTTCGACGGCCGGCGCGAGGCGGGCCAGCTGGGTCTCGGCCTTGCCGAGCAGCGGACCGAGCCCCTGCGCATACCGGTCCAGCTCGCCCTTCACCCGGTTCAGCTCGTCCTTGGCGGCGGTCAGCTCGGCACGGGCCCGCGCGGCGACCGAGGCCTCCAGCTCGTCCCGGTCGAGATCGTGGGCGTCGACGGCCTCGATGTACTTCCGACTCGCCTCGTCGATGCGCTGCCCCAGCGCCTCGAAGTCGGAGACGGCGCGGCGGGCGGCGGGGGAGTCGTCGACAGCGGTGATCGTCTCGATCGAGATCCGCAGATCCCGCTGGGCGGTGTCCAGTTCGTAGAAGGCGGCCGCGGCGGCGTCCTTCGCGGCCTGCGCCTCGGCCCGCTGACTCTCGGAACGCCCGCCGAACCACCGGCGGGTGCCGCCGCCGGCGAACGCGGCGGGCAGGACGAGCGCGGCGAGCAGGGGGAGTGTCAGGAGAGCCAGCGCGTCACCGTGCCCACGGGGGCGACGGGCGCGACGAGGACACGGCGAGGGCGCGCCCGACGACGACGGTGTGTGCGGCTCTGAAGATGTCGTCGCCGTCACATCCCTCTCCCGTGCTGTCATCCACCCTGTACCGGTGTCATTCTCCCACCGGTAGAGGACGAACACACGGGCCGAAAGGTTCGCAAGTTCGCACCGCGAGCTTGAATCGCCGGCTCGCTCCGCCGGCTCGCTCCGCCGGCTCGTCCCGTCCTCTCGCCCGTCGGCTCGCAGCGTCCGGTCGACCGCGGGCTACTTCGCGGTCCGCACCGTGATGCTCCCGTCGCCGGTGTGGGCGGAGATCCGGTGGGAGCCGGCCGGGTCCCGGGGCACGGACACATGCACCGAGCCGTCGTCGCTCCCGGTGCTCACCCGGTAGGCGTGCCGGGGCAGCTCGATGGTGAGCGAACCGTCGCCGCTGCGGGACTCCACCAGGTCCGGTACGACGCCGAGCCCGAGCCGTACGGAGCCGTCCTCGGTGCGGGCGCGCACCTGGCGCGAGTCCACGTCGAGCGCGCTGATCGAGCCGTCGCCGCTGCGCAGGTCCAGGGGGCCGGAGGAGTCCGTCACACGGACACTGCCGTCCGACGTGCGGATGTGCAGCGCCGCCGTGAATCCGTTCGCCCGTACGCTGCCGTCCCCGTCGACGACGTTCACGGCGACGCCGGACGGCACCACGATCCGGTGCTTGGCGCTGCAGTCGGCGATCACGCCCGAGCACTTCATCCGCAGGGTGAGCCGGTCGCCCTTCATCGCCCAGGTCACCCGGGGGTCGCCTCCGACGACGACGTGCCCCTGGAACCACCGGGTGACGTCGACCGTGTCCGTACGCGCGGAGCCGGCGACCACGAGTTCGAGCGCGGAGTCGTCCGAGTCCACGGTGAGTGTGCGCCCGTGCAGGGCGAAGGACCGGTGCTCCGGATGCCGGTCGTCCCCGGCGCCCGCGCCGCATGCCGCGAGCGTCGCGACGAGGGCCACGACGGCGCCGGTCGCGGCCACCGTCCGAGTGCGCGCTGTACGTGCCATGAAGATCCATCCCCCTGAGAAGAACGCGAGTGCGCCGGGCCCCTCGGGCACGTTCCTCCGACGCACTTCGACCGTACGGATCCGGGCCCCGGCGGGGGATCCGGGCGGCTGGCGGATCGGGGGTGGGGTTAACCCCCGCTCAGCGGCCCTTCCCGGGCGGATACGGGTTTGCGGGGCAGGCCCCCGGGCAATGTAGGCTGTCGACTCGTCCTGGGCGCGTAGCTCAGCGGTAGAGCGCCGCCCTTACAAGGCGGATGTCGGCGGTTCGAAACCGTCCGCGCCCACCAGTCTCAGGACACGACTGAGGCCCAGGTCGACCGGTGCGAAGCCGGAGACCTGGGCCTTGATCTTTCTCGGCGACTTTTCGCCGCCGTGCCACTCACGTGCCAGATGGTCAGCGCGGAGGCCGCTTCACCTTCCGGATCTGACCGTCCACGTAGTCGGCGATCTCGTGATCGCGCCCGTTGACGAGGTGCTGATAGACCAGCGCGGCCCGCACCGAAGAGTGGCCCATCCGTTGCATCAACTCGCGGGTGGTGGCGCCGCCGGTCGCGGCGAGCGTGCAGTCGCGGTGAGAGCGCGGAGCCAGATACGCCGGAAGTTGTTCCGCCGGAGGACACCGCCGCGGGCCCCGACGAAGACGAGCCCCGTGCGGCCGGCCTCCGCATGCTCCGCCAGGTGGTGCGCCAACTCGGGCACGAGCGAGGCCGGGAACGCCACGGTGCGCACACCCGCCGCGCTCTTGGGCGCTTTGACCGTGAGCCCATCGGTCCGGGTCTCGGAGTACGAACGGCGGACGGACACGGTACGGGCCTCCAAGTCGATGTCCCGGCGCTGGAGCGCGGCCAGCTCACCGAAGCGGAGCGCGGCGAACGCGGCAAGGAGCACCAAGGCGCGGCAGTGCGGCGGGACCGCGTCGGCGAGCCGGTACACCTCGGGTACAGAGAGGAACGGCCGCTCGGTGTGGGTGACCGTTCCCGCGCCCTTGACCCGGCACGGGTTGCGCTCGATCAGCCCGTCATCCACGGCCGTGTTCATGATGGCCCGGAGGACTTGGTACGCCTTGGAGACGGTGGCCGGCCCGACTCCGGCGTCGAGGAGGTCGCTACGCCAGCGCCGTACCTGCGGAGTGGTGATCTCCCGCAGGGGGACCGTGCGGAACGTCGGCAGGATGTGCCGGTTGAGCACGCCGGCGTTGCGCTCCCGCGTGGTGGCCGCGTAGTCACGATCCTTGAACCACGACTGCGCGAAGTCACCGAACGCAATCTTCACGTCCGGGTTCGTCCAGTCACCGTCGAGGATCTTGGCCTCTTGCTTGACGAGCCAGCGGTCCGCATCTGTCTGCGTCGCGAACGTCGTGTCAGCCGTCCGCATCAGACCGTCCGGACCCCGGTAGCGGGCCTGAAAGCGGCCAGAGGGCAGCTTGCGCACGGACCCGAAGCGACGACGGCGCCCCTTGGAGTTCGCCATCACGCCACCGCCTTCAGGCGCGAAGCACGGACCGTGATCGGCTCCACGGTGTGCTGCGTGATGTAGGCGTCCACGGCACTCTCCGGGACTCGGACATGACGGCCGACCTTCACGAAGGTGATGCGCCGCTCGGCTATCAGCCGGCGGGGGAAGCGCGCCGAGGTGCCGAGCAGTTCGGCCACCTGGTCGACGCTGAGGTATCGGTCCTTCATGCTGCGGCTCCTTCCAGGGCGAGTTGGTCGCGTAGGGCTTCGCGGGCTGTTTCGCGGTTGTGTTGGAGGTCGCGGGCGATGGTGGCGGCGAGGGCGGATTCGCCGGGGGTGTGGCCGTGGCCGGCGTACTGCCAGTCGGCGAGGTCGAGGACGGTGTCCGGCTCGCGGTCCTCGAAGCCGAGGGCTTCGCGTTCCTGTGCGGCGCGGAAGTCGGCGCGGGCTTGGCGGAGTTCGCGGAGGGTGGTGGAGTAGCGGCGGGACTTGGAGGAGAAGTGGCCGCGGAAGCCGAGCATGTGAGCCCAGGCCCACAGGCGCCGTTCGGGGTAGAGCGGGTCGAGTTGCTTGCAGGCTTCGATGAGGCGGCGGGTATGGTCGGGGATCTGGTGGCGGTCGAGTTCGCCGATGCGGCGGTCGAGAGTGCCGGTGTTCTCCGCGGCACTTGGGAACTTCCCGGCGGCGTACTCGAACTCGACGAGACCCCCGAAGCCGGCGTCGCCCGCGAGGTCCTCGAGGAGACCGGCATCCACGTTGAGGTGGACCAGCTCACCGGGGTCTACAAGAACACCACCCGGGGCATCGTCGCCCTGGTCTTCCGCTGCAAGCCCTCCGGCGGCATCGAGCGCACGTCCAGCGAATCAACTGCGGTCGACTGGCTCACGCCGGAAGAGGTCAGCGAGCGCATGGCCGAGGTCTTCGCAATCCGACTCCTGGACGCCTTGGACGGCAACGGGCCTCACGTGCGGAGTCACGACGGCAGGCAGCTGCTTCGTGGTTAGGGCGCGCTGATGCCGGCGTCAGACAGGGCGCGGCGGAAGCCTAGAAGGAAGTGGCCTTCGTCGACCCGCGCAAACTGGACGAGCTGAACATCCACCCGTCGATGCGCATGCGGATCGAGCACGGCCTGACCGACCGCGCGGAGCCCTATATCGGCTGAGGACCTGGGCCCTGGAGTTCATCGCCTGACAGATGTCGGCGCAGCAGTCGCATGGCGAGGACATGGTCATATCGCTGGGCCACCTCCAGCGGTGTCTCGCCGGAGGGATCCCGCAGGGCCGGATCCGCACCGTAGGCGAGGAGCACCGCGGTGGTCGCCACGGTAAGCGGTTCACCGCTCTGCAGCGCCACGTCGCCTTCCGTCTCGATCGCGTGCGTCAGCGGCGTTGCGTCATTGCCTTCATCGGGGTCTGCGCCGGAGTCGAGCAGTCGAGCCAGCAGCTCCGCGTCCTGGTGCTCCACGGCGAAGAGGGCCGGCGGCCACCAGTTACTCCCGTCGATAGCCTTCTGCTGGCTTGGACGCAGTGAGATGAAGACCGCAAAGCGCCTCCAGGTGCGCTCGACGGCAGCACCCAGGTACGGCCGCGCCCTACTGATCGCGCTGTGAACCTCGGACTCCGGTTCGTAGCGGACCAGGATTTCGTCGATCCGGGCGTCGAAGTCGAAGGATTGGCCAGCTGGGCCGGTCGTCATGTCAGCGAAGATCAAGGCGTCCAGGACTGCGGAGTCTTCCCGGTCATAGACGGCCAGCTCTGCCGAAAGGCCGCGGTGCTCCGCCTCGTACACAGCTCCGGAGTGATGAGCGACCAGTCGTACCAGGCGAGCCGGAGCGCCCAGCGATTCGAGGTGCCGAGCACCGTCGAGGGGGTGGAATCCGGTGTCACGCAGCTGGGGTGCGTAACCAATGTCGTGCAGCCATGCGGCAGCGACGAGAAGGTCCCGATCTGCCTTGGACACAGCCGTGGACACCTCGCGCGCCCGAGCTGCCACAGCCTGGGTGTGCAGCCAGTGGTTCCCGAGCGGAGGGAGCAGGGACTCGGCCAGTTCGGCCGCTCCTTGTGGCGTGTCCAGTGCAGAAGGCATGGATGGAACGGTAGCCCGAGCAGGGCAGAGAGCCGGCAGACCATGACCGGGGGTGCCGATCAGAGCGCAGTAAGACTTTCCCTACTTCATCAAGGCCCGCGCGCTGCGCGGGCGCGCGCCGCCTTTGCGGCGCGGCCTGCCTCCTGTCTGCGCCCCGGCTGGCCGCGCCCGGCGGCGCGCTAGCGAGCTGCGGGCATGAACTGGGAGACACCCTCTATGGCTGGGGCGGTCGGCTCCACGGCTTTAGGCAGCCACTTTGGGGCGAGCCTCGAAGATCATGGCCCCAACGTCGTGCTTTAACGGGCAGGTCCACAGACTGCCCGACTCGCGATGAGCTTACGGGGCCATGATCACTCGCCCCAAAGCAGCTCCAGCCCAAAGCCGCTCCGCCGACCTCAGTCTCGGAAATCTGGGGTACGTAGCTTCTCGATTGGCTACCCTCCCAAACCATGACCGCCGAACAGCCCGCCGGGTTCTGGAGCTATACGCATCGCGATGATCACCTAGATGGTGGACGGATCGTGCGTCTGTCTGAGCGTATCGCGAGCGCATTCGAGATGATCACTGGTGAGCCACTCGAAATTTTCCTCGACAAAAGATCTATCGAGTGGGGCGACGCATGGAGGGCGCGACTCGACTCGGCGCTCACTGGAACGACGTTTCTGATTCCAGTCGTCACACCAAAATTCTTGAAAAGTCAGGAGTGCAGGCGTGAGGTAATCAAATTCGCCGGACACGCGGCGAGCCTCGGACTGGACGAACTTCTACTTCCAATTCACTACGTAAATGTCCCTCAGCTAACTCAAGGGGTTGACGGCGAACCCACCGATGAAATTGTCGAGCTAATCTCAAGAAGGCAATGGGTGGACTGGCGGGATTTGCGCCTCGAAGACGAAGACTCACCTGTATACCGTCAAGCAGTCCATAAATTGGCGCTGAAGATCGCCGACGTGCTGGAAACGGCACCTCCAGCCAGGCCTGTAGAGGTGACGCAGCAGGATGAAGCAACCGAGGAGCCTCCTGGATTCATCGAGGTGATGGCACAGGCCGAGGCTGCCCTACCTACCTGGTTGCAAATCGTCGAAAAATTCGGGCTAGTAATTGCAGAGATCGGCGCGGAGTCTTCTTGGGCAACAGAGGAGATGAATAACTCGGATGCCCGAGGAGGCGGATTTGCTGGACGGATGCGCGTAGCAGAGCAGCTATCTGTGCGACTTTCTGAGCCCGTAGAGAACGTCGATGCCCTGGGATCCGAATATTGGTCCACATTGTCCTCAATCGACCCCGGCATTATTGGATTCATTCGACATGTGGGGGAAAGTGACCTAACGCCAGAAGACCGGCAGGTCGCTCGTGATTTCTTCAAGGAAATCGTTCAACTGGCCACTGTCACCAAAGAGACTACCGCCCAGCTTCAAGAATTCTCCGACAACATCGGCGGGGCCGCCCGGAGCAGTAGTCGACTGAGGCCGCAGTTCAGGACAATCCAAGCGGCGGTGCAAAAAGTCATCGATAGTCAGACGGTACTCGACGAGTGGAATCGCATGATTGACGAAACAGATCTGGGAGGTGACCAGCCCTAGCCGATTGGCACAAGATCCCCGATTGCAGCCAACCTATGGAGCCCTGCGACCTTGAGCTTTCCGCGCGCGATGACGACGGCCGGCGTACCTGTCGGCTATGGGGAAATTTTTCCGACGGCATGTCTGGTGGAATTGGGCAGGCTGGCTGAACGATCCCACCTGGACGCCACGAACCACGCCCACTCCACGGCGTGTGGATAGACGGCGGGGGATGGGAGCGGGGTGAGTGGTGGGTTAAGGCAGGGTTGGTCTCACCAGAAAATGCTGATTGAGGCTTCCGAGCGCCCAATTACAGAAGGAGAATAAGGGCGACAATCACAATCAGCAGCAGGAAGGGGCTAGCCACTGCCTTACGCAATTCCCGTTCACCTTTCCCCGAGAACATGGGGTCGTCACCCTCGTCAGTGAATGGGCGCGACGCATTAGCCTCGCTGGATAGAATTCCTCCCGCATCCCGAATCAATGCCGCAGCCGCTTTAACGTCGCCTGATTCCTTGAGCATCTCATCGACTTTGGCCAGCATCTGCGGCGATGAGACCGCTAACTTCCTAACGTTCCGCTTCGTTTCGTCATCGATCGCTTCATTTTTGATGAGCGTCTGAAACACGTTGCCGTTGTTGTGATGAATGTACTGATCAATCGCCGTCTCGGCCATGGTCCCCTCCGTCGCACTCTGTGTTACTCGCCAGCGTGGGCTCATGGCCCAAGCTCAGGTGGAAGGATGAAGTGCACTCACCATCACTTTTGGACTGTCCAAGCGGACCAGCCAGAATGAGGGCAATCAAGACAGCGGCGACCGCAGAGACGGTGGCCACGCCGATCCGGGCAAACGGATTAAGAGCTTGACCGATCGTCTTCACCAAGGTGGGCCATTTGTGTGTGACCCACAGAACGAAGGCGACCCCGATTAGGGCGAATACGAGAAGACGATCTCGCACGAAAGATCCGACATGATCGTCGGTGGATAGCTGCGCCACTCGCTCAATGAGTAATTCCAGGCTGGGTAGCGCGTAAGGGAAGTAGTCATTGACTAAGTCAATGCCCACCAGTATCAAGAAGAAGGCGAGTATGGCGCCGAGTACGTAGTGGACGATTCCAAGCCAACCTGTACTGCCGCCAGAGAGGAATCTCACTTCTCGCCGTTGCGGTAATTGTTCTGCGACACGGTTCCATTGTTCGTTTCAATGAATTGGCCGTTGACGGTAACGCCGCCAGAACGTGCGCCACCAGGAGACCCCGGCGCGTCAGCGGCGCCACCGCTCGGCTGAGGGGGACGGGGGGTGTTGGTAGTCCCTCCCTCTGGCCGCGTGTTGCTACCGGGAGGCAAGGGGGCCGTCGCTCGGTTGTCCGTCGGGCGGGAGCGTGTCCATCGAGCGGTGACCACCGCACCGCCGATGAGGGCCAGCCCACCGATTAATGCGACAACGATCTCGACCATGGAGTCCCCCTGAGCGTCCGTGAAAGGTCGACAAAACTCTACCTAACAGGGGCAGTTGATGCCCTCTACATCACACAATGAGGTTGGACGGCTGGTGGGCACCGAGTGTCTAACTGCGTGACAACCGCGACGCACAGCCGCGAACAACTGCGGACGCCAGACCATCAGCGCAGGTGACAGGCGCAGCAGCCCTAGGACATCGGGCACCCCGAGTTGCTTCGGGACGAAGCGGTCCTCGTGCCACAGGCGTGCCACATCGTGCGGTCAGCCACGGTCAACGACGGCTCGTAGCAGTCGAGAAGCACCGATTATCCGGGCTGCTGCTACAGCCGTAGTGACCTGGGCGGACATGCCGACGACCACGTCCGCCCTTACAACGCAGTAGTCGCGAGCTTCTCAACAGGCCATGATCAGTCCATGGAGGAGTACACGTGGCCAGCGCGTCGCCCCGACGTGCCGGGGCTGTCACCGGATGAAGTCTGGGCGGCGACGATTGCAGCACTTCCCGTTGGGGCCTCCGTCGCAGGAGAGGTGATTGGGCGCCAGCCCTTCGGCGTGTTCATCCGGATCGACGGGCTTCCAGGAGCCATGGGGCTGGCGGAGATTATTGCCATGCCCGAAGGGACGGGATTGCCCGTTCTGGGGGCACGCATCCGCGGTGAGGTGCTCGACCACGTTGGACGCAACCGCCAGGTGAGAGTTCGGCTACACGAGGCGGGGACAGCGCTTGGGTGATCTCGTTTGTGATGGCCCTTGAGTGGGTGGCTCGGGTTAGTGTGCGATGCGTGACCAGTGACACCCCGGCCTGTCCCGAGTGCAGCCAGCCGATGAAGTCCGGCGGCCTCGTGCTCTGCAAGCGACAGGATGACGGTCGGCGGACCTGCCGATCGCTGTGGGGGTGTGCCAGCCGGCACGTCTGGTGGAACTGGGCGGATCGGCCGGGCGACACCTTGGAGATCTGCCCCGTGCCGCAGTTGTTCCGGTGACATCCAACGCTGACATCAACGACCACGGACAGCAGCGGCATCGAGCGGCTGTAGACGGCATCTCTCTGCGCAGCTAGGCCCGGCCAGGGTCCAGTTAGACCGAACTTACAAGGCGGATGTCGGCGGTTCGAAACCGTCCGCGCCCACCAGTCTCAGGACACGACTGAGGCCCAGGTCAACCGGTGCGAAGCCGGAGACCTGGGCCTTGATCTTTCTCGGCGACTTTTCGCGCCGCCGTGCACTCACGTGCCAGGGGGTCCGTGCGGGGGCCGTTTCACCTTCTTGATCTGACCGTCCACGTAGTCGGCGATCTGGTGGTCGCGGCCGTTGACGAGGTGCTGATGGATCAGCCCGGCCCGACCGCGGTCGATTCACTGGACATGCGCTCGACGCCCCCGGAGGGCTTGCACCGGAAGGTCAAGGCAACGACGCCTCTGGTCGTGTTCTTGTAGACCCCGGTGAGCTGGTCCACCTCGACGTGAATGCCGGTCTCCTCCAGGACCTCGCGGGCGACGCCGGCCTCGGGGGTCTCGTTGAGTACGAGTACGCCGCCGGGAAGGGAGCTGGGGAAAGCGGTGGGTGGAGGGGGTAGTGAGGTCCAGCGATCACCTTCGTCACGGTGGGCTGGGCGTGGTTGGGTACCTGACGGGTCAGCCGACGCAGCCTGTGACGATGACGGGGCCGCCGGTGCAGTTGGTGGGGATGTTGTGCCGGATCTCGGATCGGTTCACGGTGAACTGGGTGTCGGTCCACACGCCGCCCGGTGCTGTGGTGGAGGCGTTGTTGTTCACCTTGCTGTGGTCGAGCGTCACCGTACCGCCCGTGTTGTAGATGCCGCCGGCCCGTGAATTGCCGGCGCCGTTCGCGCTGTTGCGGTCGACCTGGCTGTCCTGCAGCACCAGGGTGCCGGCGTCTTCGTAAATGCCACCGCCCTCCCCGCCGGAGCCTCCAACGACGTTGCCGGCGACTTCGGTCTTGATGAGCTTCAGCGAGCCTGCATTCCAGATCCCGCCGCCCTGCGTACCCGATGTGGTGTTGTTGATGATCTTGCTGTTGATGAACTGCACGGTGTCGCGAACGGAGTCGATGCCACCACCGTCAAGGCCTGAGGTGTTGTTCTTCAGAGTGGTGTTGCGGAAGACGGCGTCACCGGATTCGTGGCCGATGGCCCCGCCGGCGTTGGCGAAGTTGTTGGAGAACACGACCCCGTCGGTGGTGACGGTGCCGTCCGACTCCAGGCCTCCGCCATCGCCGCCGCCCGCGTTGTTGAAGGTGAACTCGCCGCGGCTGATGTACGCCGTTGCTCCGGCCTCGACATCGACGCCGCCTCCCTCGATGCCGGCGGTGTTGTTGTCGAGGGTGGCCTTGTTGAGCTTCAGCGTGCCGGAGCTGTCCACGAGGATGCCTCCCCCGGCCGTGGGTACGTTGCCGCCGCGGATCGTGATGTCGTCGAGCCGGAGGTCACCGGTGGAGGTGACGTGGAAGATGCGGAAGGCGCCGGCCGTCAGCCCGTCACGGACGATGGTGGAGCCCCGACCTTCGATGGTGAGTTGCCTGTCGATGGGGGGCAGTCCGTCGTCGCCGGCGTACGCGGTGGTCAGGTGGTAGGTGCAGTGGCGGGCGAGGACGAGCGTGGATCCCGCCGGCGCCGTGGCGATCGCGTTGATCAGGGCCGTGGTGCCACACGGCACCGAAATCCCGTTTCCGTTTCCGGCGACGGCCGGTACCGCGATCACGCCGTTGACCACGATCGTGGCCAGGACCGCGATGCCGGACAGTGTGCTGTATCGCATGGCTCTCCTTGAAGTGCAGGGACCGCCGGAACACAGACGAATCCCTCGTCCATGTCCCGGATACTGGGGAGCAAAGCCGCCTCCCCCGCCTCTCCCAGTGAGCCGCAACTCCTCTTCACCCAGGCACAGCAGCAAATACGGCCAAGTGAGCTCGATGCGGATAGGGCGGCCCTGCTCGTCGAAGGCGAGGTTGATCAGGCCGTCAACGATGCAGCTGGCGGGCCAGGCTCTCAGGGTCGGCGTACAAGACGGCTTCGAATTCGAGACCCGCCGGACGGATCTGCGCCAGAAGAGCCTCGTCGAGGGCCGGTGACCGGGACACACAGTGAAGGCGCCCTGGGCCGGGCCTGTCGATCACCGTGGTTCGGGCAACTGCGCCAGGAAGCCCAGGATTTGCCGGTTGACCTCGTCGGGGCGTTCCTGCTGGGTCCAGTGGCCGCAGCCGGGCAGGATCAGACCGCGCCACAGCCGCGGTGCCGCCTGCTCGACGGTACGCAGCGTCGCGTCCAGGCCGCGCAGGCCGATGACCATGTCGCGGTCTCCGCCGATGTACAGCGCCGGCACCTCGATCAGGCGGCCGCGGAAGGCCGCGAGCAGCTCCCAGTTGCGCTCGATGTTCCGGTACCAGTTCAGGCCGCCGGTGAAGGCCCGGTCGCCGTGGCGGCCGTAGTCGCCGGCGAAGACGTCGATGTCTGCCTGGGTGAGCCAGTCCGGCAGTTGCTGCGGCTCCGGCATCGCATCCAGCAGCGTGCCACCGTCGGGGACGATCCACGGGCCGGGCGGATCGTTGGCCGGGTTGTCCCCCGAAGCGCCGGAGAGGATCCGGCGGAAGGTGACCGCGGGATCCCTGGCCAGCGCCGCGTCGGCGGGCCCGGGTTCCTGGAAGCTGATCTGGTAGTAGCCTTCGCCGAACTTCTTCCGGGTGATCGACGGCGGAGCCATCCCTCCCGGCAGTAGCGGCGGGACGCTCAGGCCCGCCACGGCGCGCACGACGTCCGGGCGCATCATGGCCGTCACCCAGGCGACAGGGGCGCCCCAGTCGTGGCCGACGAGGACGGCGCTCTCCTCGCCCAGCGCGTCGATCAGCCCGATGACGTCTCCGGTGAGATGGAGCAGGCTGTACGCCTCGATGGCTTCAGGCTGCTCACTGCGGGCGTAGCCACGCTGGTCGGGGGCGACGACCCGGTACCCCGCCGCGGCCAGCGGGCCGATCTGGTGCCGCCACGAGTACCAGCTCTCCGGGAATCCGTGGAGCAGTACGACCAGCGGGCCCTCGCCCTGTTCGGCGAGATGCAGGTTGACGCCGTTGGCCGTGACGAACGTGTGCTGGATCGTGCCCGACATTGCCACCTCCGAGCAGAGTTTTCATCCCCCACCAGACACCAGACACCAGACACCAGACACCAGACACCAGACACCAGACACCAAGCGCCAGGCACCAGGCGTCCCGCGCAGTGTCGTCGCGGTCGTCGGGCCGCCCCACCGCCGGGTGAAGACCCCTCGCGGCGCTCGGATGCGGGACACCGCACAGGCCGGCTCCTTCGCCCCGACCGCGCTCGGGGAGGGTCGGGTCGGCGACGTGGACGTGGACGTGGAAGCGAAGGTCAGAGGCCGTGCAGGGCACTGATGCCGCCACTGGCATTCCGTCCGGCCGTCCCTGCGTCCCCGCGTCGGTGGTGCTCAGGTCGTCAAGCCCTCGATGGCCACGGGAAGATGGCGCGGGCCGCGCAGCACCGCGTTGGCGCGGTACGGCGGCGGGTCCTCGAGCAGCCGGGAGAACTTGACCCGGCGGAAGAGTTCGGGCACGGCCAGATGGAGTTCTATGCGGGCGAGAGGTGCGCCGAAGCAGTAGTGGATGCCGGTGTAGAAGCCCAGGTGCTCGTTGTCCTTCCGGTCGGGATCGAACCGGTCGGGGTCCTCGAAGCGCCGGGGATCGCGGTTGGCCGCGGCCAGCATGAGCCAGACCGGCGAGCCCTTGGGGATCGTGGTGCCGGCGACCTCGATGTCGGCCAGGGCGGTGGTCCACGGGACGAACTGGACCGGAGGCTCGTACCGCAGCACTTCCTCGATGATCGGGACGGCCAGGTCCGGGTCCTTCTGGAACCGTTCGAGGAGGTCGGGATGGCGCAGCAGGGTGAGCGTCGTGTTGGTGATCGCGTTGACGGTGGTCTCGTGGCCGGCGACCAGGAGCAGTACCGCGGTGGCCTCCAGGTCCGCCGGTGTCATCTCGGGAGCGAGCGCGCTGAGCATCCCGGGCCCGGGGTGGCGGCGTTTGGTCTCGATCAGATCGGACAGGTAGGCGCCCAGTTCCTGACGTGCCAACTGTGCTTTTTCCGGGCCGCCGTCGTCGTCGGAGCGAGGGTCGAGTGACGACGCCAGGGCATCGGCCCAGACGTGGAAGCGCGGCTCGTCCTCGCGCGGCACGCCGAGGACCTTGCAGATCGCGGTGACGGGGAGGGGGTAGGCGAAGTCCTCCACGATGTCGACCTGGTCCTTGCCCTCGAAGGCGTCGAGCAACTCGGTGACGACCGCGGCCAGTTCCTCGCGCAGGCCGTCGAGGAACCTGGGGCTGTGCGGCGGTCCGAACGGCCGGTTGATGGTGCCGCGCAGCCGGTCGTGCACGGGCGGGTCGGTGAAGATGAAGCTGGGCGGCAGGCCGGACTCCACCGGTTGCCCGACGCGGGCGTAGCCGGGTAGACGGTTGTTCGTGTCGTTGCTCAGCCGCGGGTCGTTGGCCAGGCTCCGCACCTCGTAATAGGTGCTGACCAGGTAGGTGCCGTCGTCCTCCCGCCTGACCGGTTGCTCGCGCAGTTCCGCGTAGAGCGGATAGGGGTCGGCCCGATTGGCGTAGTCGGTGATCTGCGCGGAGAGGGTGCCGGACGTCATGGTGACTCCTAAGGGCTCCGGGCGGTGCAGGGCCGGTGATCAGGCATGCGACGGAACGAACGTGACACGCCGCTCGTTCGGTGAGTGGCCCGTCAGCGTGACGGTGGGCCCATGGGTGGGCAGATGGGGGTCGGGGAAGGCCGGGTCGATCGGCTGCAACGTCTCGCTCCGGCGGTCGACCGAGCGGTACTCCGGCGGGAAGGGCGCGCCGGACGCGATCTGCTGCTCGTAGAACCCCAGCCACTTGGCTCCGTCGAAGGACGCTGCGGCGATGACGCGGCCGCGGTAGCCGTACACCGCGACGAACCGTTCCTCGGCGAGTGCCCCCTGGGCGATGACCAGCTGGTCGCCCAGCGGGGGCACGCCCACCGACTTGATGTTGACGCCGAACTGGGAGGACCAGAACATCGGCAACCACAGATGCGGGCGGCGCTCAGGCCCGGCACAGATCATGTTGTGGGCGGCGATCTCGGCCTGTTCGACCGCGTTGCCCCAGTGCTCCAGCGCCAGGAACTGGTAGTCGAACAGCGGGTGGGGGCTGCGGGCGACGTCACCGGCGGCGTAGATGTCGTCGGTGACGATGCCGTTGACGTCGAACACCCGGCATCCGGCGTCGCACGCGATCCCCCGCGCACCCGCGGCCACTCCCGAACCGGTGAGCCATTCCGTGTTCCGCAGGGCACCCAGCGAGACGACCGCAACGTCCACGTCGATCACCGAACCGTCGGACAGATGGGCGCGCCTGAGCCGTCCCACGTCGCCGCCCTCGAGTGCGGTGACGCTGACGCCGCACCGCAGGTCGACCCCGTGCTTGCGCTGCAGCCGTTCCGCGGCCGCGCCGATCACCCCGCCGAGCGCACCCACCAGCGGTGCTGGGCCGCGTTCGGCGACTGTGACCTCGAGGCCCTGCTCACGGCAGGCGGAGGCGACCTCGGAGCCCGTGAAACCGGCGCCGATCACCAACACCCGGGGCGTGCCCCCGGTCAGCTTCCGGTAGAGGCGGGCGGAGTCGTCGCGGGTACGCAGCACGAACACCCCGTCCAGGGCGGCCTCTTCCGGGTGGATCCAAGGCCGCGCTCTGGTCCCGGTGGTGATCAGCAGGCGGTCGTAGGGGACGGTGTCGCCGTTCGCCAGGCGTACTTGCTTGGCGTCCCGGTCCAGGCTCTCGGCGGCGACGCCAAGACGCCACTCGGCGTCGATGTCCCGCCGCCGCGGGAGCGCGGTGTCCTCGGGGCGTGCCCGTCCGAGCAGCGCCTGCTTGGACAGCGGTGGCCGGTCGTAGGGCTCGTACGGCTCGTCGCCGATCATGGTCAGTGATCCGGTGAAGCCCTTCTCGCGCAAGGTCTCCGCCGCGCGCAGACCGGCCAGCGAGGCACCGACGACGACGATGCGGCCCTGACGCCGCAGGACCTCGACGTCCGTGTCAGCCGACATGGGGCTCCACCCGCTTCGTCGGCTCATCGGAGTAGTCGACGAGGATGGCCTGGACCGGGCAGGCGGCAGCGGCCTTCTCCACCCGGTCACGCTGTGCCTCGTCGAAGCGAGGGGAGAACAGCAGCGCCTCTTCGCCGTGCAGGGCGAAGACGTCCGGGGCGAGGAAGACGCACTGGGCGAACCCCTGGCACCGGTTGAGATCGACGACAAGCCTCATGGGAATCCGCTCCCTGCATGGGCAGCGGTGGCCGAGCCCCGCAGCCGTCTGCGTTCGGTCCGTTTGATCGGCAGGCATGCCTCACGTTCAGCTTCAGTCCTGCGCCCAGGTCTCGCAAGGCGAGGGCGGCGCCGGGAGACCAGGCCTCGTGCGAGGGGGAGGGCAGCTCCTCGGGGCGCCGCACCAGCCCACGAGGTCAGCGGCCACCGTGCCCGTGGTTCGCATCGAGGGGCCTGCGGCGCCGCCTCGTCGGTGGCCGACGCAGTCTTACGAGTAGAAACCGATCCCGTACTCGTCACGCCCGCAAGCGAAGTCATCAGGACGCTCGACGCGCAGCACCTCGTACCGGGCGGCAAAGACGTCCAGCGCCTCGTGGACCGAACAGCCGAGGTGCTCTCGGATCACCATGAGTCCGCGGACGATGTGCTTGGCGAGGATCTGGTCGTCGGCAACGTCGATTGCGGCACCGTCGGTCATGACCGCGATCGAAGCCGACCCGCACCCCCATTCGCAACGGAGTTTCAGCCCTGAGCTTGCGTGCCACCACCAGGTCGGAACGACCGGGCGGGAGGACGGGAGGGAAGCCTGGGGACGGTAGGGGGAGGTGCCGCGTGCGGGTCGGCGGTGTGGGTCGTACGCCTCCGCGGGAAAAAGTGCGGCAGCGATGTGGAGCGACCCCGTCGGCCAGCGCCAAACGGACGCCCGTGGGGTAGACACTCGACGCGCTCCGCCTTCCTCCGCGGCCTCGTCCCTTACACTTTCGCCGTCACACAACGTGAGGAACGATGTGAGAAGCGTGATCGAAGCGCTGCGTACCCCGCGGCGCCCTTTTGTGCTCGGCGCGGTGCTGACGGTCGCGCTGGTGGCGCAGTCGGCTGCACTCGTCGCCCAGCAGATGCAGCTCGACAGTCTGCAGACACAGCCCATCGACCTCCAGGAGCACCTCGAGCCCGGCCCCCCCGGGCCCTCCGGCCCGTCCGGACCTCCCGGTGCGGACGGCGCCATCGGCCCGCCGGGCAAGGACGGGACGGACGGGCAGGACGGGCAGGACGGGCGGGACGGGCGGGACGGGCATGACGGCAAGGACGGCCAGGACGCTGTCGCCCCGGCGGAGCCGAGCGAGCCTTCGCCGAGCTCTTGAAGTTGTTCGTTCCTTCGGGCGGGACGGGCTCGATCGCAGTGCGGACAGCCCTCCGACGAACCGCACCGGCGCGAGCTGTCGGCCGGAGGTGGCGGCCGGCCTTGAGCTCCGGCGCGTCGACGTGGCGCCCTGAGCAGGTGAATGTGGTTCCCCGTGCCCGCCGGGCCTCGCCGGTGCCGTCCGCCAGTGCCTCTGTGCAAGTGACCGGCGGACTCGGGGCGTTCGAGGCCGCCCGGGGCCGGACACTCGACGCGGTCTCCCCGAGGCCTCGTTCTTTACACTTTCGTCGTCACACAGCGTGAGGGATAACGTGAGAAGCGTAAACGAGGCGTGGCGCGGCCCGCGGCGCCGCCTTGTGCTGAGCGCGGTGCTGACCGTCGCGGTCGTCGCGCAGACGGCTGTGCTCGTCGTCCACCAGCAGCAGATCGACGAACTCCGAGGACGGCGCATCGACCTCCAGGGGAACGGCACCCTGCGCGGCCCCTCGGGATCGCCCGGCCCGTCGGGTCCCTCGGGGCCGGCCGGCCCCACCGGCCCGACGGGCAGACCGGGGCGGAACGGGGAGGACGGTGATCGTGGCAGGTGGGGCCATATCGGGAGGAGGGGCAAGGATGGCAGGAGAGGGCAAGTCATCGGGGGGTCTTGGCGGGATGAGACCGACCAATGAATATGCGGTCATTGCCTGACCTGCCCGGGGCCCCGCGGTTGCGGACGGCGAGATCCCGAGAGCCGGCGAACCGCGGCGCCGCCGCGCGTGCTCGCCGGACCGGTGACCCGTCGGGTGCTCGGTACCGGGAGCGAGTCCCTGAGGCCGATCGTCATTTGCGCTTCCGGGACGGGGCGGCGACCGAACTCGCCCGGTGGCGCCTTCCGGTGGCCCTGACGCCGCCGAGGAGATCGCGGCTGACCGCAGCTTCCCGAGCCGCGAGTCCGAATGTCGGCGCCGGGTGCTAGCTTCCGCCCTCCAAGGGAATCCGGAAGGGGAGGAGGGCTGGTGGGGGCTTCGGGGTGGGACTACTACGTGCCGTACCAGGAAGACCTGAACGCCGCGTTGCAGCAGCTGCGGCGTGAGGTGTTCGAGGCGGGGGACTATTACTGGGTCAACGGGGGCGACTGGCGGCCGGAGGAGGAGCGAGAGCCTCGCCCGCGATCCCTGGAGGAGCTGTGGGAGGACGAGTTGGTGCGGGAGGCGGGCACGCACTCGATCCTGGACATCTTTCGCGTCGTGGGGCCCGACGACACCCCGGACTACAACACCGTGGAACCCGTGACGGCCGAGGAAGCGCGCGAGTTGCTGGGGACGGACATGCTGACCCGGGCGCACGTCAAGGACTTCGACGTGTTTCCCCGGTCTCGATGGATCGGACGATGCGCGGTGCTGCACGACGCCGGGGGCAACCCCCAGGAGATCCACTTCTGGGGCCACTCGGGCGATTGAATCACCGGCCCGCGAACGGCCGGCCGACATCCACACCCTCGTCCTACGGATCCTGCCGCTCTTCGCGCCCAGTGCGGGCAGGATGACCACAGGCAGGTCCCGACTCGCGTCCGTGCGGGGCGGCTAGAAGTTGCCGTTGGCCAGGATCTCGCCCGCCTTGTCGTAGACGGTGACGAGCCCGTTGTCCGACTCGTAGCAGGAGCTGAACGCGGCGGCGATGAGCTTGCCCTCGCCCTGGTGCGGGCCGGTGGCGCCGCCACCGAAGTCGGTGAACACCCCAGGGGCGTCCAGGATGTTGTGCCGCTTGTCGGCCCCGGTCACCTTCACGATGTGCCGGACGGCGGCCTTCTCGGCGGCGGTGCCGTTCTTGTCCACACAGGACTTGAAATCGGCCGCCTGCGAGCCGGGTCCGGTGTCCCCGGCCCCGGAGCCGTCGCGTGAGTCGTTGTGCGCCTCGTCCTTCACCTCGCTGTGGATGGAGGAGGAGTTCGAGGCGCCGCTGTTCCCGCCGCTGTCCCCGTCGCCGTCGCCGTCCCCGTCCGGGCCGCCACCTCCGGCCGCGCCGGCGATCCCGACGATGACGGCGAGGCCGAGGACGCCGAGACAGCCGAACGCCACGGCTCTGCCGACGCCGCGCTTCCCGGGCGGCTCCGGCGCGGGCGCGCCGTGGTCCCGTACCTGTGGCGGTCCGTCCCGTCCGGGCTGCTGCTGCCCTGGGTGCTGGTGGTCACTCATGGTCTCCCCTGGGGTGATTTGTGTCGTTTTGCTCTACGACGGGGAGGGGGAGGGTTGAGGTTGTCCCTGGCGCCGGGTTTCACCCGACGGGGGGAGGGCTGTGCTGTGCCCTGGGCTGGGGAGGTCGTCGCTTCATCCCCGGGCGGGCGGTCACGTGTCGGCGCACGGGAAGAGCTGCGGCGGGCACGGCGGCGGCCGGCACCCCGTACGACGCATGCCGCGCCGCACGACGGTCACGATGGCTGCGGCGGTCACGGCGGTCACGGCGGCCATGGCGGTCACGGTGGCTACGACGGGTTCGCCGCCGGTGCCCCGTGGGCGTGCTTCAGCCTCGCGCGGGCGTCGACCGTCTCCGGGGGTGCGACCTCCGACCAGAAGCGGTGGCAGGTCACGAACACGGCGAGCTCGCGCTCACGCTGCCTGAGCTTCTCCACCTCGGCCTGTTCGTCCTCGGTCCAGCCGGGGGACGCGGGGCGCTCCACCTGGCGCCAGCCCCTGTCGTCGCTGAAGCCGTCCAGGGGTTCCACCGACCAGGGGAGCCGCTTGAGCAGGGCCAGGAGCTCCGCCCGGACCTGGTGCAACTCCTCCTGGCCGGCCAGGAGGTCACTCGGGAAGTCATAGGTCGCAGCCACGCGGCAATGGTACGCCTGTTCGATTTTGTGGTGCGAGTTCCTTCCGGGAGTTCACACGAACGGTTGGGACACGGCCTTCGCGCGGCCTGGCGCTCGGCCGGGCCCGGCCCGTGCTCGGCTGCCGGTGAGCGGCACGGGGCGCCGGGCGTCGCCAAGGGCGGGTGGACGCCCGACTACCGTGGCTCCGCATGACCCGCACCGAGATCGAGATCACCGCAGAACTGGTCCGGGAGCTCCTGCGCGACCAGCACCCCGATCTGGCCGATCGCCCGGTGAGGCTCGGCGCGCGCGGCTGGGACAACCAGCTGTGGCGGCTCGGCGACGACCTCGCCGTCCGGATGCCCTGGGCGACGCTGTCCGCGGATGCCCTGCTGCGCAAGGAGCACGCCTGGCTGCCTGATCTCGCCCCGCGACTTCCCCTGCCGGTCCCCGTGCCGCAGCGCCTCGGTGAGCCGTCCGAGCGGTTCCCGCGGCCCTGGATCGTCACCACCTGGGTGCCGGGCGATCCGGCCGACCGCGCTCCCGCCACCCGCGCCGCGGAGGCGGCCGACACCCTGGCGGCCTTCCTGACGGCTCTTCACCGCCCCGCTCCCGCCGGGGCGCCCGCCGGCCGTGACCGCGGGGGGCCGCTGGCCGAACGCGCCGAGGGGTTCGCGCGGCAGCTCGCCGCGGCCACCGGGCTGGGGCTGATCCCCGACCCGGACGCCGTCCGCGCGGTCTGGGAGGACGCCGCCACCGCGCCCGACTGGGCGGGTCCGGCCCTGTGGCTCCATGGCGACCTGCACCCGGCCAACGTGCTCACCGAGGACGGCGCCATCTGCGGCGTGATCGACTTCGGCGACCTCTTCGCGGGCGACCCGGCCTTCGATCTCGCCGCCGCCTGGATCCTGCTGCCGGACGGTGCCGCCGACCGTTTCCACGGGGCCTACCAGCCGTCCCCGGACGCCGCGACCTTGCGTCGCGCCCGCGGCTGGGCGGTGCTGCGCGCCCTCGCCTGCATCCTCATCGCGGACGCCGGCGTCCACGGCCGCCCCGGTGGCAAGCCCAGCTGGGGCCCACCCGCCCACGCCGCGATGCGGCGCCTCGTGGCAACGGCCGGCAACTGAACGCGCCCGCGAGCCCTCACGCCCGCGAGCCCTCACGCCCGCGAGCCCTCACGCCCGCGAGCCCTCACGCCCGCGCGTCCTCACGCCCCCAAGCCCTCGTGCCCTTGCCGGCGCGCGGATGCGCTCGGCACAGTTGGCCAGCCAAGACTGCTCAGCCTGAACTGACCAGTTCAAACTGGACAGCCTTGACTGATGGATTTAGTGTGGCGGCATGGACGACAGCGCCGAGGGCATCTCCGAGTCCGCCGCCCGCGCGGCGCAGGATCTGCGGGTGGCGTTCAACCGGCTGCGGCGGAGGATCCGGGAGGTCTCCGAGCGGCAGGACCTCACCCCGTCCCAGGTCTCCGCACTCACCCTGGTGAGCAAGAGCGGAGCCGCCACGGCGAGCGCGCTGGCCGCCACCGAGGGCGTCCGGCCGCAGTCCATGGCCGCCACCCTCGCCGTGCTCGACCAGCAGGGCCTGATCGCCCGCAACCCGGACCCGGGGGACGGCCGCCGACAGCTCGTCACGCTGACCGACGCCGGCCGCGAACGCGTCGAGGGCACTCGGCAGGCCCGCGGAGAATGGCTGGCCAAGGCACTCCAGGAGCGCTGCACGGAGGCCGAGCGGCAGAGCGTCATCGAGACCATGGCCGTACTGGACCGGCTCACCCGCCCGTGATACCCGCCCTCCGCACACGGTTCCGACGGATTCCCGGCCTCCAGCGCCACCGCACGGCGTCATGGGCGCCCCCGCCGCCGACGCCGCCTTCCTCGCCGACACCGCCTCCGCGGACGACGCCGCCTTCCTCGCCGACACCGCCTCCGCGGACGACGCCGCCTTCCTCACGGACGCCGCCGACACCGGCGGTCCGCACCGGCCGGCTCCCCTTCTTCCTGCCCGCCGGAGCCGTACCGCTCCCGGCGGCGACCCTCCCGTACCGATCCCTCCGCACACGCACCGGCACACCCCTCCGAAAGGCCTGACCATGGCAGTCACCACGCTCGACCCGCACACCGCCCTCGTCGTCATCGACCTGCAGAACGGCATCGTCGGGAACCCGGGCCTCGCCCCCCACACCGCCGCCGAGGTCGTGGAGCGGTCGGTGCTGCTCGCCGACGCCTTCCGCGCGCAGGGTCTTCCGGTCGTCCTCGTACGGGTCACCGCCGCCGCCGACGGAGCGGACGCCGTACCCGGCCGCAACGAAGCGCCGAACCGCGCCCGCAGCTTCCCGGAGGGCTGGGACGTCATCGTCGACGAACTGGCCGGACACCCCGAGGACATCACCGTCACCAAGCGGAACTGGGGCGCCTTCTACGGCACCGACCTCGACCTGCAGCTGCGCCGCCGCGGGATCACCCAGATCGTGCTGACCGGCATCGCCACCAGCATCGGCGTCGAGTCCAGCGCCCGCGCCGCCCACGAGCACGGCTACCACGTGACCCTGGCCACCGACGCCATGACCGACCTGGACGGCGAGACCCACCGCAACAGCGTCGAGCGGATCTTCCCCCGCCTCGGCGAGACCGGCACCACCGCCGAGATCGTGGAGTTGTTGGCCAAGACCCACGCGTGACCCGCGCCCCGCGTCAGCGGGGACGCGCGTCCTCCAGCTCCCGCACGAGCCGCTCCGCGACCGGCACGGGCACCCCGTGCCGGGCCGCGGCCCGCAGCAACGCGCCGCCGATCGCGTCCAGTTCGAGCGGGCGGCCCGCCTCGGCGTCACGCTGCATGGAGGACTTCGCACCCGGCGGGAAGGCGTCGTAGCGAGCGAGGGCCGTGGCCGGGTCGGCCGGGGCCCCGCTCGCCCGGCTCACGGCGGCGGTCTCCGCCACCAGAGCCGTCAACTCCGTTCGGTGCAGCGTACGGACATCGCCCAGTGGCACTCCGTAACGTGTCGTCAGCAGCGCGAACGGGGCGAGGAACGACATCTTCGCCCACAGCACCGCCGCCTCGTCGGCCTGGACGCCGACGGCCGGTCCGGCCGCCGTGAGGACCCCGGCGAGCGCGTCGAGCCGCTCGCGCGCCACCGTGTCACCGGTCAGGTCGATCTCCGCGAAGGGGCTGCCGTGCTCGATCACCCCGGGGGCGGTCCGGGTCGACTCGACACGGATGACGGCGGGGGCGACGCGGTCCGGCCCGTAGCGGGCGCGCAGGGCCGCGGGGTGTTCGACGCCGTTCAGGAAGGGGACGAGCAGACCGTCGCCGAGCGCCCGCGCAGGTACCCGGTCGAGTGCCGCGTCGAGCGCCGTGTGCTTGACCGCGATCAGACAGGCGTCGACCGGTTCGCGCAGCTCGGTGTCCGCCTCGACACGGGCCGTGAACTCCCCGAACCGTCCGCTGCGGACGCGGATGCCGTCCGCGCGCAGCACCCGCGCGGTGTCGTCCCCGGCCAGGCAGATCACCCGGTGCCCGGCCCGCGCGACCAGCGCGGCGAGCAGCCCGCCGACGCCGCCGGGGCCCAGTACCGCCACCGTGAACCGCTCGTCGCGTACGTTCCTCGTCATGTCCGTTCGATCCTCTCGTCGGTCGGCCCCGGAAACGGTGGCCGCCTGGACGTGGATCATGCCAGCCGCGCCCTCCGGCGCTACAGCCGCACCGACGCGCCCGGCTCCAACAGGTGCAGCCGGTCGCCGAGTCCGGCCTCCGCGAAGGCCTTCGTCAGCGTGGCGCCGTCCTCGGTGAAGTGGCCCCAGTGCTCGAAGTGCAGGGGGACGACGTGCCGGGCGTCCAGGATCACGGCGGCCCGCGCGGCCTCCTCGCTGGTCAGGGTCAGCGGGGCGTCCGGTACGAGCGGGGTGCGCGCCGCACCCGCGAAGAGGACGGCCACGTCGAACGGGCCCTCCCGCCGGGCGATCTCGCGGACCACGTCCAGCGACGCGTTGTCACCGCTGACGTACACCTTGGGCAGCCCCTCGCCGGACAGCACGAACCCGGTCACCTCGCCCACGACCGGCTCCGAGCCCTCGGGGCCGTGCAGCGCGGGTACGGCGGTCACCCGGAGGGCGCCGGCGCCGTCGGGGCGCGGCAGCTCGACGTGCTCCCAGGCGGGCAGGGCCCGCACGGGAGCGCCGATGCGGTCGTACGCCGATGCCGTGGACAGGGTGAGGGGCGCGCCGGAGACGTACGTCCGCCCGGCGGCGTCGAGGTTGTCCGGGTGCTGGTCGTGCGAGAGCAGTACGGCGTCGACGGCGCCGATCTCCGCGGCCGCCACCGCGGGTCCCGCCGTCTTCACCAGCTTGCGCGCGCCGATGGGGTACTCGCCGGGGGCGTCGAAGGTCGGGTCGGTGAGCAGCCGGAGGCCACCGAGCTCGACGACGGCCGTGGGCCCGCCGACGTAGGTGATCTGCACAGGGGTCATGTTCTGCACAAGGGGCCGGAGCGAGACCGTATTCCCGTGCCCGTGCCAGCACGTACCCGTGCCAGCACGCGCACCCGCGCGAGTACGTGTACCCGCTCCCCGTCCCCGCACCGCATGCGACGACCGGGGCCCATGGTGGCGTCGTCCGCGCGAGAATGGGCGTATGTGCCGCAGCATCAAGACTCTCCGCCCGCCCGTACTCCCCGAAGAGGCCACCGAGGAGGACATGCGCGCCGCCGCCCTCCAGTACGTCCGCAAGGTCTCCGGCTTCCGTGCCCCGGCCGCCCACAACCGCGAGGTCTTCGAGCAGGCGGTGGAGGCGGTCGCGGCCGCCACGGCCGAGCTGCTGGAGGGCCTGGAGGTACGCGGGGTCAGCCGGCGCGCAGGATGATCCGACCCGGCGGCGGAACGGCCCCGCGGGGCGCTCCGTGAAGCACGGCATGCGTCAGGCGCCGGTGCCCGACTCCTGGGGTATGGGCCGGCGCATCAGGTACGCGGCGCCCGCGCCGGCGCCGAACAGCGCCGCGAACGAGACCCCCGTGGCCAGCCAGGTCGCGCCCAGCCACTGCCCGCCGAAGTAGCCGAGGGCCACGCTGTACACGGCCCAGGCCAGGCCGGCGAGTATGGACCAGGGCAGGAACTCGCGGACACGGCGGTGGGCGGCACCGGCGCCGAGCGAGACGACCGAGCGGCCGGCGGGCGCGAAACGGGCGAGGACGACCAGCGCGCCGCCCGCGCCGCCGCCGCGCGCGAGCACCGCGCCGAGACGTTCCTGCGCGCTGGAGAGCCGGCGGGAGCGGGCGATGGCACGGGCCAGGCGCTCGCCGCCGCGCCAGGCCAGCCGGTACGCCACCAGGTCGCCGAGGACCGAGGCGGTGGCCGCGGAGAGGGTGAGCGCCAGGATGTCGGGCACCGCGTGCGGAACGGCCCCGGTGGAACCCGCGGCCGCGGCGGTGGCCGCCGTGATGACCAGGACGCCGCTGGGCAGCACCGGCAGGAAGACGTCCAGCAGGACCGAGACGGCCACCGCCGCGTAGATCCATGGGCTGCCCGTCAGCGACCCCACACTCTCCAGCACCGAAAACTCCCCTGTACTCCCCCGAGGGCACGACCTCGCCGCTACGTCGCGGGGGAGCGGCAGGGCGGCCTGTGACAGCCATACAGCGTACGCGGCGGGTGTGACGGCGGGGTCACGGGGGGCTCATGTGTTGTTCACGGTGCGTTGACGCCGAGGGGAATGGGGGAGCGCGGAGGGTGGACTATCGGGGTGGCGCCGGGACGAGCATCCGGGGGGCCGCGAGGGCGGCGCCCGCCTCTTTCTCGGCCGTCGCGGCACGCAGCGCCGCCCGCGCCACCGCGTCGGCGTCCGACAGCGTGACCGAGTCCACCCCTGGTCTGGCGCCGGCCGCGGTCACCCAGTGCACGCCCTCCGTGGGCACCCCGAAGGCGAACCGTCGTGCGTGCGCGAGACCTTGACGGTCCCTCAGGCGGTACGGGCGCCGTGTCACGTCCAGCCCCCCGGTCTCGTGGCCGTCACTCGTGTGCGGGCGGCACTGACCCGTCTTCAGCAGCCGGGCGAGCAGTTCGTCGGCCGTCCGCCTGAGGTCCGGTTCCGGAAGCCGTGCCTCTATGAGCGTGGTCGCGCGTACGGCCGAGCCCGGTACGTCCGGGGAGTGCGCGATCCAGGCCCCGTCCTCGGCCCGCACGTCGAACCGTGGGCCGAGGACGTCCAGGACGCCCGCCTCGATCAGCGCGGTCATCTCCTCGACGCGTCTGCGGGGCGGCCCGATGGACAGGAAGGCGTTCAGCGGTGTGTACCAGCGGTCCAGGTGCTCCCGGCGCGACCCGCCCCGCAGACCGCCGTGGTCGACGATCAGCCGCACCTCGTTGCGCAGGTCCCGCAGCACGTCCAGGGCGGCCTTTAGGGGGCCCTCGACATTCCCGAGCGCGGCCTGCGCGGCGTCCTTGCGCAGATGGGCGAGCAGCCAGCCGCGCCACGCGCCGGCGTCGGCGAACGCATGCCCGCTGTACGGACGCGACATACGGTCCCAGGACCAGCGGTCGGCCTCCGCCACACCGAACTCGTCGAGCAGGGACGCCTCTTCAGGATCGCCGTGAGGTACCGCGAGGAAGCGTTCCGTGAACTCCCGCGGGCCGCCGTGAAGCCACGGGCGCCCTCTCAACAGCCCCTCGTAGTAGACGGTTTCGACCTCCTTCGCGACCAGCGGCCATATCTCGCCCAGGAAGTCCGGTGCCTCGCCCGAGTCGGCGCGTCCGCGGAAGCGGGCGACGGTCTCGGGGGTGAGCACGAGCGGGATGTGACGGCCGTACGGCCCCTTCGCGTTGTCGCCGCGGGCCTGGTAGGGGACACCGCGGCGGGAGCCCGCGTACAGACGGGGCTCCCGGCCCGAGGGGTGGTACCGCAGGCCCCGGCGGGTCCGGGTGAAGCGGCCGCCGCGGCCCGCCGTCAGCAGGGCCATGTGGTCGAAGAAGTTGAGGCCGAGCCCGCGCAGCAGGACGGGCTCGCCGGGGGCGAGGGCGGAGAGGTCGACGTCGGCCGGATTGGCGGGCGGGACGTGTCGCAGGCCGTGCCGTTGTGCGTACGCGGCGAGGTCGCGCAGGCCGCGGTCCGCGGACACCGGCAGATGGCCCTGCGCGAGCACGACCGCGGACAGTTCGGGCAGGTCGCGCCCGTCGTCGAGGGTGAGGGTCTGGAGGCCGCCGGGGCCGTCGTCGAGCCGTATCGCGCGTGCCCGGTGCGTCCGGACGCGGACGGTGTCCGGAGCCTTTCGCACCACCTCGGCGAACACCCACTCCAGATAGCGGCCGTAGTGGGCGCGGGTCGGGTACTCGTCCGGGCCGAGGTCGCCGCCCGCCCAGGTGTGCAGGCTCGGCCCGGTACGGATCGGGCCCGAGCAGGCCACGCTGTCGTCGGTGAAGAGGGTCACCTGCGAGGCCACGGTGTTCATCAGCAGGTGCGGGGACTGCGCGGTGCGCCAGACGCGGCCGGGCCCGGGCGGCGCCGGGTCGACGACGTGGACGGTCAGTCTGGTGTCCGGCGGGAGCAGTTCCGGCGCGGAGGCGCAGAGGCGTTCGAGGACGCTCGTACCCCGCGGTCCGGCGCCCACCACGGCGACGGAGACCTCGGTCGGCTCGGCGGGCCCTGCGGATTCCGCGGTCGGTGCAGACAAGAGTGTGACTCCCGGACATGGTGGGGCGCATGGCGGCGAACTGCCCGCTGGAAGCGGACGGTCCGCCTCATCATGCCGTCGTGGGGCACGGGAGCCGAGCCCCGGGCGGTGGGACGGCCGCCTGCTGTGTGATGCGTCACGAGCATCACGGGCGACGCGCGCGACAACCGTATACACCGCCCACAAAGGGCGGTTGCGGACGACTGCGGACGTCCGGGACGGCCGAGGTGAATTCTTCCGTAAGCCGCGAACACACGGCCTCCGGAACCCTCGACCTCCGTGACTCGACGTCTCCCGAACCCGCGGTCTCCCGAACCCGCGGGCCCCTGAAACCGCGGGCCCCCGACCTCACGGACTCAGTTCGGAGTCCATGACCGTCCGCAGCCGGGCGCCCTCGCGCCCGCCCCTCCGCCCGGCCCGCGCGTGCTCCAGTCGCAGCCGGGAGGAACGCCCGTGCAGGGTCAGGGTCATGAGCTGGTTGCCGAACCAGGGGCCGCCCGTCCTGCGCCAGCTGACGGCGGGGCGCGCGCAGTTGCCGTGCCGGGCCAGAAGACGGCCTATCGCCCGGCCCAGCGCGCTCCACCCGAAACGGAACCCGAGCCGCATGTACGGCGGTATGGAGTTGTGGACGGGGGAGCAGGTCAGTTGCAGCACGCGGGCGTCGGGACCGGACGTGCCCTCGGGCCACGCGGGTTCGGCGACGTAGGCGTGGTGGACGTCTCCCGACAGCACGCACACGGTGGCCGGCGCGTCCGGACCGGAACCGGCCTCGGCGACCAGCGCGGCCAGCGCGTCGAAGGACGCCGGGAAGGCCGCCCAGTGCTCCAGGTCCGCCCCGCGGCGCAGCTTCTCCCCGAACCCGGCCCAGCGCGCGCCCCGCTCGCCCCGGCACAGCGCGGCGTCCCACGCCTCGGCCTCGTGCACCAGGTGGGGGAGGAGCCAGGGCAGCGAGGTCCCGATCAGGAGGTGGTCGTACGTGCCCGGGGCGTCCAGTGCCTGCTCGCGCAGCCACCCGGCCTCGCCCGGATCCAGCATCGCCCGCTCGTCCTCGGCCAGCACCCGGCCCGCCCGGCTGTCCACCATCAGCACCCGGACGCGGCCGAAGTCGCGGCGGTAGCTCCAGCGCACGGAGGCGGGGTCGGCGTCGGACTGGGCGGCGAAGCCGCGCAGCACGTCCGTGCCGTCGGGGGTCTCGCGGACGGCGGCGTAGAGGGGGTCCTCGGCCAGTTCGCGCGGCGAGAGGTTGCCGAGGTGCTGGTGGACCCAGTACGACATCAGGCCGCTCAGCAGCCGCTCGCGCCACCACCCCGTGGCCCGGATGTCGGCGACCCACGCGGCGCTGGTGTTCCAGTCGTCGATGACGTCGTGGTCGTCGAAGATCATGCAGCTGGGCACGGTCGACAGCAGCCAGCGGACCTCGGGGTCGAGCCAGGACTCGTAGTAGAGGCGGGTGTACTCCTCGTAGTCCGCGACCTGGCTGCCCGGGGGGTCCGCGAGGTTGCGGCGGGCGGTGAGCCAGGCGCGGGTCGCGTCCGACACCTCGTCCGCGTACACCTGGTCGCCCAACAGCAGCAGGACGTCGGGGCGTTCGCCGTCCGGTGCGGCGGCGACACGTCGCGCGAGGGTGTCGAGGGCGTCAGGACCCACCGGGTCCTTCTCGTCGGCGGGGGGAGCCGCCCAGCGGCAGGAGCCGAAGGTGACCCGGACCGCGTCCTGCCCGTCCGGGGTGCGGACGACCGAGGGCGGGAAGGCCGAGTCGGGCAGCGGCCAGACGCGGACGTCGTCCAGCAGCACCTCGTACGCGGACACCGTGCCCGGTGTCAGTCCGTCCACCGGCACCAACGCGTAGTGGTGCCCGGCGACTTGGAACGTGCGCGCCTCGCCGCGGGCGCCGCCCGCGCAGCGCACCTCGGCGGTGCACGGACGGTTCGCCTCGACCCAGAAGGTCGCGGACGACCCGTCGATGTACCTCAACAGCGGCCCCAGGAGCAGCTCCGCCATGGTGATCACCCTCCTCCGTCGCCCCGTACGGTACGGAACGACGGAGGGGAGCGGGGAGGTTCCGGGAAGCGCGCCGCTTTCGGTGGTGGGGGGACGGCGCGGGATCAGCAGCCGCTGAGTACGGAGCTCAGCTTGGCCTTCTCGGCGGAGTCGACGGCGAGGTTGTAGTAGTACTTCACCTGGACCCAGGCGCGGACGTAGGTGCAGGCGTAGGAGCTGAGCGGAGGCATCCACTCGGCCGGGTCCTGGTCGCTCTTCTGCTGGTTGACGTTGTCCGTGACGGCGATGAGCTGCGGGCGGGTCACGTCGTTGGCGAAGGCCTGGCGCTGGGCGGTGGTCCAGGCGCTGGCGCCGGAGTCCCAGGCCTCGGCCAGCGGCACGAGGTGGTCGATGTCCAGGTCGGAGGCGGCGGTCCAGGTGGCGCCGTCGTAGACGGAGTACCAACTGCCGCTGGTGGCCGTGCAGGCGGAGTTGGTGACGACGTTCGAACCGTCGCGCTTGATGACGTACTCACGGGTGTTGCAGGCGCCGCTGATGGTGATCCAGGTGGGGAACAGGTCGCGGTTGTAGCCGGTCCGGTTCTCCGTCTTCACCGAGAGGGAGGCGAGGTAGGTGCGGGCGGTGGCGGCGCTGACCGGGGTGGGCAGGGCGGCGGAGGCGGTGGGGCCGGTGAATATCCCGGCCATGGCTATCAGGCCGGCGAAGGCTGCGAGTATGCTCAGCCGTCGACGCGCGTAGACCTTCGGCATGCGAACTCCCTTGAGGTGGGGGGACGTTGGAGCGAGCGGGCTCATGCTTGCGCCGGCTCGTTTCCGGGAGGGGTGCATCAGGTTAGAAGCTAGTGACGTGCGCATGACATGCCAAGACCTGTGACATCGCGGATCGCGGCCTTCCCGGCCGTGGGACCTTCGGCCCTTACCCGCCCTTTCCGGCGTCCCGTACAGTGGTCGGCGCAGAAGGGGAGTAGCTCTTCGCCGGACCGTCGACATACTGCTCAGCTCGTCTGAGCCGGCGCCCGGAGGCAGGTCCCGACCGCGACCCACGGGTCCGCGGGGGCAGGCCAGCGAGACCTTCGGCCATGCAGTGCACCGTCCGCGCGTCCTCGTACGCGGGGGCGCCGATGTGTGCTGCCGTGCCGAGGTGTCGCACAGCAGTCACAGCACTCTCGGTGGGGCGGCCCCGACCGATTGAGGAATTTTGATCAGCATCACCGTGATGGCGCTCGTCTTCGGTGTCGTCTTCCTGGCCGAACTGCCGGACAAGACCGCGCTCGCCGGGCTCGTCCTGGGCACCCGCTACCGCGCCTCCTACGTCTTCGCGGGCGTCGCCGCCGCCTTCGCCGTGCATGTCGCGCTCGCCGTCGCGGCGGGCAGCGTGCTGACCCTGCTGCCGCAGCAGATCGTGCACGCGCTCACGGGTGTGCTCTTCCTCGCCGGTGCCGCCGTACTGCTCCTGAAGAAGGGCGAGGACGACGAGGAGATCCGCAAGCCCGAGAACCAGACCTTCTGGAAGGTCTCGGGGGCGGGCTTCATGCTCATCCTGATCGCCGAGTTCGGTGACCTCACGCAGATCATGACGGCGAACCTCGCGGCCCGCTACGACGACCCGCTCTCCGTCGGTCTCGGCGCCGTGCTCGCGCTGTGGGCGGTGGGCGCGCTCGGCATCGTCGGCGGGAAGGCGCTGATGAAGCGGGTGCCGCTGGAGCTCGTCACCAAGGTCGCCGCGGTGCTGATGCTGGGGCTCGGGGCGTGGAGCCTGTACGAGGCGGTCGCGGGCTGAGCCGCCCGAAGCGGAGGGTCCCGGCGGAAGCGGTGGCGCCGGAGCCGTCCATTTTGTATCGTAGAGAAACAAAGTGGCTCCCGCCCGCACTCCCTGACCGGCGGGCGGGGCCGCCTTGTCCCCCGGGGGACCCGCGCCGAGCCTCGGACCGGGAGTCCCCGGTCCTTTCCCTTCCCCCGCGTTCTCTCTCCCCCCGCGTTCTGGAGCCTGCCGATGACGGCCACCACCGTTCTGACCGCCCGCGCCCTCCTGCTCGACATGGACGGCACCCTCGTCAACTCGGACGTCGTCGTCGAGCGCTGCTGGCGCCGCTGGGCCGACCGGCACGGGCTGGACGGGGACGAGGTCATGAAGGTCGTCCACGGGCGGCAGGGGTACGCCTCGATGGCGGTCCTGCTGCCGAACCGGCCCATGGAGCAGAACCACGCCGACAACGCGCGGATGCTCGCCGAGGAGACCGCCGACATGGACGGCGTGGTCGCCGTCCCCGGTGCCGAGGAGTTCCTGGCCTCCCTCGCCGGGCTGCCGCACGCGCTCGTCACCTCGGCGGACGTGGGACTGTCCAGCGCGCGGATGGCTGCCGCCGGGCTCGGGCTGCCCGACGTGCGGGTGACCGCCGAGTCCGTCGGGGCGAGCAAGCCGGACCCCGAGGGGTTCCTGAAGGGCGCCGCCGAGCTGGGCGTCGCGCCCGAGGACTGTGTCGTCTTCGAGGACTCCGGTGCGGGGATATCGGCCGGGCGGGCGGCCGGGATGCGGGTGGTCGGGGTCGGGCCGCGGGCCGGCTTCCACCGCCCCGACGTCCTCGTCCGCGACCTGACGCAGATACGGGTGGAACGCGTGAGCGACGGTTCCCTGCGCCTGCACATCGGCTGACCCGGACCCTGAGGGGCTCGGCTCAGATCGCGTTGATCGCCGACGGCGCGCGCTCCGCTCGAGCCAGAGCGCGCAGCAACGCCGCCTGGCCGTGCCGACGGGCCGCGAGTCTGGCCAGCAACGTCAGCACGGGATCAAATACGGTGGCCGAGAGTTCCGGCGCGGCGATTCCCACGCTGACGGCCAGGTCGTCCAGGTGAACGGCGAGCTCCATCATGCGCGTCAAAAGGAAGTCGTCCAGGCTCAGAGCCCACCCCGTCTGGGGCATGAACACGACCCGGCCCACCCGGACCACCGGAAGGGCCGTCCGCTGTTCGGCGAGTGCCGCGCGGGCGCGCTCCAGCAGCACCCGGGCGCCCTCGGAGGCGATGTCCTCGCCGTTCGCCCGAATGCCCGCGTTCGCCTCACCGTCGAGTGGGGCGTCGATCCACGCGGCGCGGGCGTAGTGCTCGAGAAGCGGGATCGGCACCTCCCGCGACGCGGGTTCCCGCACGGCTGGAGCAACGCTGAAGATCTGGTACGCGAGGTGACCGGCCAGGCCGCCGACGGTCATGTCCGTCAACGCGCTGGGCCTCTCCCAGGAAGCGGCGACTTCCGGCGCAGCCAGCAACGTCACCGCCTGAGCCGCGGTATCCAGATACGCGCCTGTGAGACTCATCGGACCCCCATGATCGACCGAATCCGGCACCGGGCCGGGCAACTGAGCGGTGCGGCCCATGAGAAGCCACCCCGCCCGGAACCCGCATCCAGGTTCGCCAAGAACATCCACCGTCCCGACAGGTTCTCCCCGGAACGCCCCTCGGAACCCTCGAACCCGCTGGTTACCTCGTACCCCCGCCCCAGCCGCCACCGGGGGCACCAGCCCCCCGCGACCGCGACCGCTACCGCTGCCGGGTCGGGTGGGGCCATTCGCATGTCCGCTCCCGCAGTCGTCCTGCCCGCGGGAGGGGCCGGGGCGGTGCGTCGTAAGGGTGTCGCTTACGTTCGGATCGAGCCGCGGGTCGCTTGCCCGGCCCACGTCTGATCCGGCGGCGACACCCTCGACGTACCGCCCCGGCCCCGCCCCACCACCCGGCTGCTACGGCTCCCGCGTCTCCGCTTCGAGGCTCGCCCGGGTAGCCCTGCCGTACACGCCCCGTTCGTCGCTCCTGATGCCGCGGGCCCACTGGTAACGGCGTACGGCGTCCTCCACCTGACGGGAGTAGCTGCCGTCGGCCTCGCCGTTGAAGAGGAAGAGCTGGCGCAGGCGCAGCTGGAGTTCGGTGACCTCCGGACCCTGGTCGCCGCGCCGCAGGGTCGCCGACAGCTGCCCGTTCGAGGGCGAGTTCTCCTGTCCGGGCACCGCCGAGCCGGTCGCCGCCGGGCTCTCGGCGGGCTGCGACGGCCCGGAAGGCCGGGACGGCGAAGCCGATGAGGACGCCGATGCCGAGGCGGTCGAGGCCGACGCGGAGGGCGACGGGCTGGTGCTGGACGGCGCCACCGCCACTGCCGATCGCGACGACCGCGCCGCGGACGCCGACGCCGAGGCGGACGTCGGCGACGGATCCGGCACGCTCGCCCTCACCTCGTCCGGCAGCGCCCCGTCCCGCGCCGGAGCGTCGTACGAGAAGAGCCCGCTCACCAACCCCGCCGCCGTGACAGCCACGACCACACCGGCGGCGGCCAGCAGCGCGGCCCGCCGCCGACGCCGCCCCGACCCGTCCGGCGCGGCGACACGATCCGCGTCCACCTCGCCACCGCCAGGACCGGCACCAGCACCGGCACCGACGCCGGAACCCGCACCCCCACCCGGCATCCCGTGCCCGACCCGGAAGAGCGCCACCGTGTCGTCGGCCGGCACCCTCCCCAACCGCATCGTCCGAGCCGAAGCGTCCTCGTCCCCGCCCCGGCCCGCGCCCCCGGCGTCGGAGGGCTCACCCCCCGCACCGCTCACGCCCAGCTCCACATACGGACGTATCCGCAGCGGATCGAAGTCCTCCGCCGCGGCAGCCTCCGCCGTACGGGCGTCCCGCAGGGCGTCGGACGCGCGTAGCGTGCAGCCGCAGGACGGCGTCCCGTCCCCCGCCCGGGGCACGGCACACTCCGGGCAGACATGCCCGTTCGGATCAGTCACGCCTTGGGTCCCCTCCCCTGAAGATCCCCCGCTCAGCTCCCGAGGCTATCCAGACGTCCACCGCCTTCTTCCGGGAGCCCCCGGAACACCTCCCTCCGGCTCGACAGGCCGCAAACGGACATAACGACCAACATGGAGGGTGACCGAGACCCTCGGGGGCCATGGGAGGTGCGAATGACGGGCGAGATACCCGGCGACGTACAGGGCGACAAGCGGGGAGACACGCAGCGAGCCCCGTACGGCGACCCGCACGGCGTGCACCCCGACACACCCCCGTACGCCGTGAACGAGTCCGCCGAACGAAGGCGCTCCGCGGCCGCCACCGACGCCCAGGAGACGGTCCACGCCGGCGTGGTCGTCTCGATCGGCGCACTGCTGCTCGGTATGTTGCTGGCCGCCCTGGACCAGACGATCGTGTCGACCGCGCTGCCCACCATCGTCAGCGACCTCGGCGGCCTGGAGCACCTGTCCTGGGTGGTCACCGCCTATCTGCTGGCCTCGACCGCGGCGACCCCGCTGTGGGGCAAGCTCGGCGACCAGTACGGCCGCAAGAAACTCTTCCAGACCGCGATCGTGATCTTCCTGATCGGCTCCGCGCTGTGCGGCATGGCACAGAACATGGGCGAGCTGATCGGCTTCCGGGCCCTGCAGGGCCTGGGCGGCGGCGGCCTCATGGTGCTGTCCATGGCGATCGTCGGCGACATCGTCTCGCCCCGCGAACGGGGCAAGTACCAGGGCCTGTTCGGCGCCGTGTTCGGCGCGACGAGCGTGCTCGGCCCGCTGCTCGGCGGACTCTTCACCGAGCAGCTCAGCTGGCGCTGGGTCTTCTACATCAACCTCCCCGTCGGCGTCGTCGCGCTGGTCGTGATCGCGGCCGTCCTGCACATCCCCGCCAAGGCCGCCAAGCACGTCATCGACTACCTCGGCACCTTTCTCATCGCCGCGGTCGCCACCTGTCTGGTCCTGGTCGCCTCACTCGGCGGCACCACCTGGAGCTGGGGCTCGCCGCAGGTCATCGGCCTCGCCGCGCTCGGCGTGGCCCTCGCCGTGGTCTTCGTGGGCGTGGAGCGGCGCGCGGCCGAACCCGTCCTGCCCCTGAAACTCTTCCGTATCCGGACCTTCACCCTCTCCGCGGTGATCAGTTTCATCGTCGGCTTCGCGATGTTCGGGGCGATGACCTACCTGCCGACGTTCCTCCAGGTCGTCCAGCGCGTGTCGCCCACCCTGTCCGGCGTGCACATGCTGCCCATGGTGTTCGGTCTGCTGCTCTCGTCCACGGTCTCCGGCCAGATCGTCAGCCGCACCGGCCGCTGGAAGGTGTTCCCCGTCGCCGGCACCGGCATCACCACCATCGGTCTGCTCCTGCTGCACCAGCTCGACGAGCACAGCAGCACCGGCCGCATGAGCGCGTACTTCTTCGTCTTCGGCCTGGGGCTCGGCCTGGTGATGCAGGTTCTGGTCCTGATCGTGCAGAACGCGGTCTCGTACGAGGACCTGGGCGTCGCCACCTCCGGCGCGACCTTCTTCCGCTCCATCGGCGCCTCGTTCGGCGTGGCGATCTTCGGCACGGTCTTCGCGAGCCGCCTCGGCGACAAACTCACGGCCGCGCTGAGCGGACGGCAACTGCCGCCCGGCATCTCTCCGGACAGCCTCAAGGCCGATCCGAAGGGCATCTCGGGCCTGCCGCCCACGCTGCGCCAGCCCATCCTGCACGCGTTCGCCTCGTCGATCACCGACGTCTTCCTGTACGCGGCCCCGGTCGCCCTGCTCGGTTTCGTCCTGGCCTGGTTCCTGCGCGAGGACCCGCTGCGGGGATCGGTCACGGCGCCGGACCTCACCGAGACGCTCGCCACCAATCCGGTGGAGCGGTCGTCGTACGACGAGGTGTGCCGCGCGCTGTCGGTGCTGGGCACCCGGGAGGGACGGCGCGCGGTCTACGAGAAGATCACCGCGCGGGCCGGATACGACCTGCTGCCCGCCGCGAGCTGGCTGCTGCTGCGGATCAGGAAGTACGGCTGGGCCGAGCCGGCGCAGCTGGCCGAGGGCAGCACCGTACCGCTGCCCGTGGTGCTCGCCGCGGCCCGTCAGCTGGAGGTGCGCCGCCTCGTCGACCGGGAGGGTCTCGACCTCGTGCTCACCGACGAGGGCCGTGAGGCCGCCGGGAGTCTGGCGAAGGCCCGTGAGGAGTCCCTCGCCGAGCTGCTGGGTGACTGGTGGGGTCCGGACCGCCCGACGGACCTGGTCAGGCTGGTCGAGGAGCTGAACGCGGAGATGTCGGGCTCGGACGCGGAGCGCCCGCACGACGGCTCGGTGCCGCGACCGCAGGAGCCGATGACCTGACCGTCCCTCCTGTGGGAGTCACAGATGAACGCCTTGGACGAACTCCTCGGAAGCACCGACCCGGCGGCTCTGGTGACGATGGACGGTGCCGTCCGCGGCCTCAACGCCGCGATGGCCGCGGCGCTCGGCAGGCCGGCGGAGCACTGCCATGGGCGTGACCTGGCCGACCTGTGGGGGGAACAGTGCCGGGGACGTGACTTCGGTGATCTGTGGCCCGCCAACCAGCGGATGTCGGCCCAGAGTCTCGTGCTCCACGCCGCCAGGACGAACACGGTCGCCATGCAGGTGCTGGACTTCCCCGCGCAGGACGGAGCAGCACCCGTCGCCTCCCTGGTCGAGGCGCGACCGGTGAAGGACCCCACCAGTGACGAGCAGCTGGTCTGGGTGCACGCCCTGGATGCGCGGAACGACCTTGCGAGCCTGCTGATCCCGTTCCGGATGGCCACCAAGGCAGCCGACCTGGGCCTGTGGATGTATTCGGCCGGGGACCGCTGTCTGGAGTGGCTCGGTGGCGCACCCGCCGTGGCCGCGCTCTTCCCGGATCCCACCGCGTCCCTTTCCGCAGTGATCTCGGCGGTGCACTCCGCCGACAGGCAGGCGTTGCGGCAGCTCCTGCGCTCGACCTCCCCTCAGTCCCCCTGGGTGGGGGTGCGGTACCTCACCCAGCACGACGGCTGGCACCAGCTGGCCGCTCAGGCGCGTCGGATCCAGTTGGGGTACGGAGGTCCCGAACGGATCTTCGGGGTGGTCCGCGACGACACCAAGCAGGTGAAGCGCAAGAAGAAGGCGCAGGCCGCACTGACCGCCGAGCGACAGCGTGCCAAGGACGTCGCCGACTTCTCCGCGGCCTTGATCACCGCGGCCACCGGGCAGGAGCTGAAGCAGATCGCCCTGACCCGGCTCGCCGCGACCTTCGGCGCCACCGGCGCCCTGCTCGCACTCGTCGAAGAAGGCCGCCTGCGCGTCTCCACCGACGGCGGGATAGCACTGTGGGAGGTCGAGGCGATGCACGGCCTGCCGCTGGACCATCCGAGCCCGGTTCCCGAAGCGATCCGCACCGGCCGACCACAGTTCATCCCCAGCCGGCGGGACTACGTCCACCGCTGGCCGCACGGGACCGAATTCCCTCAGCTCGCCCGGCTGGGATCCGACTACGCGGTCTCCATCACCCCCCTCAGCGAGTCGGGCGATCAGCCGCTCGGGGCGTGGCTGGTGACCCACAGCAGCGGACACCGGCCGTCCGTGGACGAAATAACCCTCATGGGCACCCTGGCCGACCTCGCGGGCCAGGCACTGAGGCGCATCAGGTCGCAAGAGGCACGAGTCGAGCTGGCCACCGCGCTGCAGAAGACCATGCTCCCCACGCTGCCCGAGCACCTCCCGGCCCTGGAGGTCGCCGCCCGCTACCGGCCGAGCCGGCACGGACTGGACATCGGCGGAGACTGGTACGACGCCTTCGTCCTGCCCGACGGCGCGGTCGCCCTGGAGATCGGCGACGCCCAGGGGCACGACGTGGACGCCGCCGCGGCCATGGGACAGGTGCGCGCCTCCATGCGGGCGATCGCCGCCCGCGAACCGGATCCCGCGACGGTGCTGACGCGCACCAACGAACTGCTCGTCACGATGGACGCGGCACGCTTCGCCAGCTGCACCATGTTGCACATCGACCCGGGCGACGGACGGGTCACCGGCGCCAGTGCCGGCCATGTGCCGGTGCTGAGCGCGCGCGAGGACGGCAGCCACAGCGTCCGCGAGTTGCCCGGGGGGCCGGTCCTCGGAGTCATGTCCGACATCGAGTACAGCGAGGGGACTTTCACCCTGGAGGAGGACAGCGCGCTGGTCATGGTCACCGACGGCCTGGTCGAGGGCCCGGGCCTCACGTTGGAGGCCGGCCTGGACCGAGCCGGAACACTGGCCGCCCAAGCACTCCGGGACGGACTGAACGCCGAGGAGACCGCCGACCGCATCCTCGACGCCGCGGTTGCGGTGGACCACCTCGACGACGTGGCCGTGCTCGTCGTGCGACGCACCTGACACCGGGCCACCGGCAACCCGGGTCACCGCGCTGGTCCCACCTCAAGCAGGCGCGCGCCGCGGGGACTTGAGGACTCCCGTGGCGCGCCGATCGCCCTGCTGCCAAGTGCGGACGGGAACCCGATGAACACCTCCTGCCCGGGCGCCGTCTCACGGGGCGCAGCGAACAGCGGGTCCGGCCGGTCGTCCCGCGGGAGCAGGCGCGGGTGCCGCATCCGACCTCCCATGGGGGCTTCGGAAGGACCACTCGTCCCTGGCCACGCTGGAGACGAGGGGGTACGACGCCGGGCTCGACGCCAACGGCGTGTACATCGTGCTCAGCGACGGCGGTGTGATCAGTTCCCACGCGTCGGCGCCCGTTCGGCTGCGAGACGGCCCGCACCGGGCCGGGCCGTCTGGCGGCCCCCACGCGTCACCGTCCGGGCAGATGTGCGGACGTCCGGACGCGCGGGCGTACTTCGAGAGGACGCGAGGAGCCCTGCGGCGGGACAGCCGCGCGGGACCGGGCGCGGCCGGCCCCGTTTGAAGGCGTACTTCCGGGCAACCCGATCCGCGAACCGGCCCGTTGGGTCGAGAAACCCCGGAAGGCATCCATGTCCACAGGCGTCATCATCGCTCTGATCGTGATCGTGGCGGCCGTTGCCGTTGTCGCAGCCGCCCTGACCCTCCTCGCCCGCAGGCCGCAGGGCGGACGCACGTTGCGGCGGCGCTTCGGGCCCGAGTACGACCGGGCCGTCGCCCGGCACGACGGCGACGCCAGGGCCGCCGAGCGTGACCTCGCCGAGCGCGTCAAGCGCCACGGCACGCTGCGGCAGCGGCCGTTGGAGGCGGCGGCCCGCGAGCAGTACACGGCCCGCTGGACGGCCGCCCAGGAACGCTTCGTCGACTCGCCGCAGGACGCGGTGGCCGAGGCGGACCGGCTGCTCGGCGAGGTGGCCGGTGAGCGCGGCTTCCCCGACGGCGAGCGCTACGAGGAGCGGCTGGAGGCACTCTCGGTCCACCACGGACACCGTGTCCACGGCTACCGGCGGGTTCACGAGGCCACGCACAGCCCCACCCAGGACGACCGCGCCGGCACGGAGGAACTCCGCGAGGCCATGATCGAGGCCCGCGCCCTCTTCGAGGAACTGGTGTCCACGAAGCGCCAGGACACCGCCGCCGGCCGGCCGGACCCGGCTCCCGACAACCGATCCCGGACGCCGTGGGCGCTCACCAGGCGCCAGGTGAAGGGGAGTTGAGGAAGGTGAATGACATGACACCGGACGAAGCCAAGGACATGGCGACCCGCCGCGAGGTACTGAAGGGTGACGCGGAGGCGACACCCGCCGCACGGACCCCGAAGGACGGGACGACGCCGCAGCACGAGACGACAGAGAAGACCGAGGCCGAGAGGACCGAGGGCACGGCGGTACGAGGGGACGAGCGCGGTCGTGGCCGCGAGGCCGCGGACACCCACCGCGACACCCCGGACCGGGCAGCCGGTCCGGGTGAGCGCGACACGGCCGCGCGCACCCCCTTCCCCACGCCCTCCCGTCAGACTGCGGCCCCGTCCGGCGCGACCGCGGACGATCACCGTGAGACACCGGACCGGGCCGCATCCACCACCGGCGAGCACGCCGTGACGCCGCGCACACTGGTCCCCCTGGGCTCCCGAGAGGCGACCACCTCGACGGAGGCGACCACCTCTCGTGAGGCCAAGGGTTCCCGCGGGACCGGGACCGCGACCCCGGCCGCCGGGCGCGCCGGAGACAGCTCCGGCGAGCCCGCCCGCACCGGCGCGCACGCCCCGGGCACGGCGCGTGAGAACGGCGTCTCCGGAGCGGACGACACCACGCTGCTGTCGCACGACGCGTGCGACAAGTTCGCGCTGCGGATGCGGCACGCGGTCGGCGGGTTCGTCGACGGGCCGCGGGCGTCCGTCGAGGAGGCCGACCATGTCCTCGAGGAGCTCACGGCACAGTTCACGGACGCGATGGCCCGGCGCCGGCGCACGCTGCGCACGTCCTGGGAGAAGGCCGGTGCGGACGAGGCGTCCGACACCGAGCAGCTGCGCCTGGCCCTGCGGGACTACCGTGAGGTCACGGACCGCCTGCTGCACCTCTGAGCGGCACCGAACGGCGATCGTGAGGCCGCGCCCCGGACCATGTTCCGGGGCGCGGCCTCACGCGTCGACGGGGTCACCCGGCCCGGCGCTCGCGCCAGTCCCGGACGATCTCGTCCACGTCATAGGGCTTGAGGCCGAGGGGAGGCCCCGGCGGCGGCTTGAACATGACCTCGCGGATCTTGGCGTTGATGTCCTCGACGATCCGGCGCACGGCCCGCTCCGAGGGCGCCGCCGACGCCGCCGCGAGCGCGTCCTCGGCCTCCTTGCGCAGGGCCAGTGTCGGGGGCAGCACCGACAGGCCCTCGCGGGCCATCTTCCGCTTGATCCACCACAGTTCGTCGTACGACGTGTCGGTCACCTCGGGCAGCGGCTTTCCCGCGCCGGGGAGGTCCGTGAACTCACCGCGTGCCTCCGCCTCGCGGATCTGCCGGTCGACCCAGGACTCGAAGCTGACGCCGGGTGGCTTGCGCTCGGTCATACGTCCATTGTGCCGGAGGACGCCCGAGCGGACGATCGGGCGAATTATCATGCGGCGGCGGCGCGTCAACCACGCCCGGTACCAGGACGATTGAACCGGTGGGACGAATCACCGGTACGCGAAGGAGCGCACGTGCTCGAACTCACCATGGCCTCGGTCACCGGGGCGGACGCGGGTGCGACGGCCGGAATGCTGATGGCCGACGCACCGAGCGACCCCGGCGCCGTGCTGCGGGTGGGCCGGGACCGGACCGTGTGCCGGCTCGCCACCCCCGACGACTGGCTGTTCGTCTCCCGCGTCCATCTGGAGTTCCTGTGCGGTCCGGAGGGCTCCTGGCAGGTCACCTGGCTGCACGGTTCCCGGCCGGACCCCTCCTCCGAGGTCCGGCTGACCGTCGCCGGGATGCCCACCCAGCCCGTCGCGTACGGCGGGACGGCGCAGCTCCCCGCGGGCAGCTCCGGAGAGATCGTCATCTTCGACCGCACCGGCCCGCAGAGCGTGAACGTGGGCTTCTACCACGAGCGCTAGAACCCGAGGAGCGGGACCGGTGCCCCAGGGCGTGTGGCGAAAGTCCCGCCTGCCTCGCGACGCCTGGCACGCCCTAGTCGAGGACCCGGGCCAGCGCGAACCCGTCGTACCCCTTGCTGCCCACCGTCTGGATCGCCGTACCGCTCAACCGGGGGTGGGCGGCGATCAGTTCCAGTGCGGCCCGGGTGCCCCGCACGCTCGGGTCGGTGCTGCCGGCGTCGGCCACGTGACCGTCGCGCACGACGTTGTCGACGACGATCAGGCTGCCGGGACGGGTGAGCTTGAGGGCCCACTCCACGTAGGACGGGTTGTTCACCTTGTCCGCGTCGATGAAGACGAAGTCGAACGGCTCCGGGTTCTCGTCGGCCAGCTTCGGCAGCGACTCCAGCGCGGGTCCCACCCGCACCTCCGCGATCCGGTCGAGGCCGGCGCGGGCGAGGTTGCGGCGGGCGACCTCGGCGTGGGTGGCGTCGTACTCGAAGGTCACCAGCCGGCCGTCGGCGGGCAGTGCGCGGCCCAGCCAGATCGTGCTGTAGCCGCCGAGGGTGCCGATCTCCAGGATGCGGCGCGCGCCCTGGATCCGGGCGAGGAGCTGGAGCAGCTTGCCCTGGTTCGGCGCGACGTTGATCTTCGGAAGCCCGGCGGCGTCACTGTCGCGCAGTGCGGCGGTCAGGGTCTCGTCGGCGGGGGCGAGGAGGGCGGTGAAGTAGTCGTCGACGTCGTTCCACAACTGCGACTCGCTCATGCACCATGCCTTTCGTATGCCTAGTTAGAAGCGCTAACTAGTTTCGTGGACGAATCTAGTCGCGCAGCCCGCGCTTGTCAGCCGCATGACGGAGTGATCCTCCGTGCGCGGGGGTGACACCGGCCGACCGGCGGGGAGGGGTCAGGCGTCCGCCCCGGCGGCGCGCGGGGTGCCGGGGCCGGCGCCGGGCGCGGCGTCGTCGGGCCGGGTGCCGGGTTCGACGGCCGGCGCGGAGCCCGGCAGCGGCCGGCCGGCCGACTCGGACATGAACCACACCGCCACGCCGCCGATCACGGCCGCGGCCATCATGTAGTACGCGGGCATCATCATGTTCCCGGTCGCCCCGATGAGCGCCGTGACCACCAGCGGAGTCGTGCCGCCGAAGAGCGAGACGGAGACGTTGAAGCCGATGGAGAGCGAGCCGTAGCGGACCTTCGTCGGGAAGAGCGCGGGCAGCGCGGCCGGCATCGCGGAGGTGAAGCACACCAGCAGCAGACCCAGCGCGCCCATGCCGAGCGCGACCGCGAGCAGACTGCCCTGGCGGATGAGCAGGATGGCCGGGACGGACAGCGCGAGGAATCCGGCGCATCCGGCGGCGATCACCGGGCGGCGGCCGATCCGGTCGGTCAGCGCGCCCGCGAAGGGCTGCACGATCATCATCAGCGCCATCACACCGAGGACGACCAGCAGGCCGTGCGTCTCGTCGTACTTCAGCTCGCTCGTCAGATAGCTCGGCATGTACGACAGCAGCATGTAGTCGGTGACGTTGAAGACCAGCACCAGGCCGACGCAGAGCAGCAGCGCGCGCCACTGCCCGGCGAGCATCACGCGCAGCGGCACCTTGGGGCGGTCCTTCTCCTTCTTCAAGGCCTTCTCCAGCTCCGCCGCGAACGCCGGGGTCTCCTCCAGGCGCATCCGCAGATACAGCCCGATGACGCCCATCGGTCCCGCGATCAGGAACGGCACGCGCCAGCCCCAGGCCAGCAGGTCCTCGGTGGACAGGAAGGCGGTCATGAGGGTGACCAGGCCCGCGCCGCCGATGTATCCGGCGAGCGTGCCGAACTCCAGCCAGCTCCCGAAGAAGCCGCGCTTCTTGTCGGGCGCGTACTCGGCGATGAAGGTGGAGGCGCCCGCGTACTCGCCGCCGGTGGAGAAGCCCTGCACCAGCCGGGCCGCGAGCAGCAGCAGGGGAGCGCCGACGCCGATCGTCGCGTACGACGGGATCAGACCGATCGCGAAGGTGCCCGCCGCCATCATGATCATGGTGAGCGCCAGGACCTTCTGGCGGCCGATGCGGTCGCCCAGCGGTCCGAAGACCATGCCGCCCAGCGGCCGGACCAGGAAGGCCGCCGCGAACGCGCCGAAGGTGGACAGCAGCTGCGCGGTGGGGTTGCCGGACGGGAAGAAGACCTTGCCCAGCGTCACCGCGATGTAGCTGTAGACACCGAAGTCGAACCACTCCATCGCGTTGCCGAGGGCGGCGGCCTTCACGGCGCGCTTCACCAGGGCGGGGTCGGTGACGGTGACCTCCGTCGGCACGGGGGGCCGGAGCCTGACGGGAGGGACGGGAGCGACGGGAGTGACGGAGGGCAAGATTCCGCTCGCCTGCCTTTCGACGGGGACAAGGACGTGGTCCGCCCCAGGGGATGACCCGGGACAGACCAAAAAGCGACCATAGGGTCGCTCTCGTGCGTCACGTGCCGTGGGCGACCCTGCGCGCAACGTGCGCAAACACCGTGTGCGCAGGAGCGACGGGCCCGCCGGGCGCCGGCTTCGAGTGGCCGGTCTGTGACCTTTGTCGCGGGTGAATGTGATCCATGTCGCAGACCGAGGGGGGAACCGAACCGATCCCGCACTATCGTCATCCGGACAAAAGGCGGGGGGACGTCAGGTGAAGAGGGGGTTGCCTGCGTCCTTCCACGGGGGCAGTGCGAGCCTCTTAGGGTCCGGACAGACACCGGCGCACGGGATACGCGGGACGAACGGGGCGGGAGGGCCGACGGGGCGTGGCGAATGTGGAGCACGGTGGGCGAGCGGGTGGTGCCTTCGGGGCGGGGGCGGCGGAATCGGCGAAGGCACGGCTACGCACGATCCGGATAGGGCTGTGGCTGATCGCCGCGGTCCTCGCGGTACGACAGGTCGCCGTCGTCCTGAGCACCCCCAAAGGGGACCGGCTGACCGACCTGGAGACCTGGGTCGGGCCCGAGGGCGTCCTTCATGTGAAGGGGTCTCTGTACGACTCGACGCAGTTCACCGGAACCCCTTTCGGCGGACTCGTCCTCAAGCCCCTCACCCGCGCCGCCGAACAGGGGCTCGGCTGGGGATGGACCTTCGGCAGCCTGTCGCTGGTCGTCGCGCTCGGCGTGGTCGCGGCGCGCGCCCTGCCGCAGCCCGTGAGCCGGCGCACCTCACTGCTCGCCGCACCCGTGGCCATCAGCCTGCTGATGCTGTCACTGCCGGTGCGCAACGCCCTCTACCTCGGCCAGACCAGCATCATCCCGGTCCTGCTCGTCCTGCTGGCCTGCTTCACGGTCCGCGGGGAACGGGCGAGCGGCGTCCTGATCGGCCTCGCGGCGGCACTGCAGCCCACCGTGCTGCTCTTCGCCCCGCTGCTCTGGTTCACCGGGCGCCGCCGCGCCGCCGTGTCCGGCGCGCTCACCTTCGCCGCCTGCACCGCCCTCGCCTGGGCCGCGATGCCCCACGACTCCCGCACGTACTGGGTGCACCACCTCGCGGGCGTCGGGCTCGGCCGGGACGCCGACGACCTCACCAACCAGTCGCTGCACGGCGCGCTGCTGCGCCTCGGCCTCAACGGCCCGCTGGAGATCGGCCTGTTCCTGCTGCTCGGCGCGGCAGTCGCGGTCCTGGGCCTGCGCCGTGCCGTGCGCTACGCCAAGGACGGGCAGTTGCTCCTGGCCGTGGCGATCACCGGCTGCGTCGCCGTCGCCGTCTCGCCCACCACCTGGCAGCACCAGTTGCTGTGGGTCCTGCTCGCGCTGGTCGGCCGGGTCGGCAGGAAGGCCTCGGACCGCGCCATGTGGCCCGTCGCCGTCATCCTCGTCATGACCCTGCCCGCGAAGATGATGCTGCCGAACATGGCGGCGGTCTACCCGCTGCGCGACAACGTGGTGCTGCTCGCCGCGCTCGCCGCCGCCACGGTCGTGCCGTTCCTCTCCCGCACCTCGGAGTACTACCGGGCGCCGATTCCCACGGACTACGCGGAGCCCGTCCCCACCCGATGGAAGCGGGTGCCGCTGCTGCCCTTCCTCCGCCGCGTCCGCACCCGCCCGAACCTGCTGCTCGAACTGCTTCTGATCCGCGTCGGCTACTCCGCCTACCAGCAGGTCAGGCTGGCCGCGACGGGCGGCACCAACGCGGGCGGCCGGGCCACCGCCGAGCACCACGGCGACCAGATACTCTCGATCGAGCGGTTCCTGCACCTCGACATCGAGCACTGGGCCAACCACGCGGTGTTCAAGGTCGAGTGGCTGCGGGACTTCTTCGACTTCTACTACGAGTCGTTCCACTTCGTCGTCCCGCTCACCGTCCTCGCCCTGCTCTACACCCGCCGTCCCGGCGACTACCGCTGGGCACGCTCGGCGCTCGGCTTCGCCACGCTGCTCGCGCTCGTCGGCTTCTGGCTCTATCCGCTGGCGCCGCCGCGCCTGATGCCGGGGCTGGGCGTCATCGACACCGTGCACGGCGTGCAGGACTTCTCCAAGCCGGACTACGGCACGCTGACCGCGCTCACCAACCAGTACGCGGCGATGCCCTCGCTGCACTTCGGCTGGTCCCTGTGGTGCGGACTGGTGATCGCGATCCTGGCGCCCAAGTGGTGGATGAAGGCGCTCGGTCTGCTGCACCCGCTGTTCACCGTCTCGGCGATCGTGGCGACCGGCAACCACTGGGTGCTGGACGCGGTGGGCGGCGCGGCGGTCGTCGCCGCGGGCTTCGGCCTGACCCACCTCCTCCAGGGTCCGAGGCCGCGACCGCTGGTGCGGGCCGTGGAGGGCGGCGCGAAGGTGCCGGCCCAGGCGACGGGCAGTCCGGGTGCCGGTCCCGCGGACAGCCCGGCAGGCGGTCCCGCAGAGCGTGCCGCGGGCAGCCGGGAAGGCAGTCGCACGGACGACAGCCCGGCGGACAGCCCCGCAGACAGCCCGGCGGGGCGTACGGCGGGCTGATTCGGCGCCGGTCCGGCGCTGGTCCCGCGCCGATCACCGGCACGCGGGTCGCGGTCCCGGGTCCGGCCCTCGGGGGAGGCAGGGGCGGAGCGTAGGGGGCTGCCCCTGCCTCCCGCGGGACGGGCCGACGGACGCCGGGAGGCCGTCGGCCCGAGACGGTGCCGGGGTCAGCCGGCGTCGACCTGGAGCTCCTTGACGCCGTTGATCCACGCCGAGCGCAGCCGGCGCGGGTCGCCCACCAGGGAGAGGTCCGGCATCGCGTCGGCGATCGCGTGGAAGATGAGGTCGATCTCCAGGACGGCCAGGGACTTGCCGAGGCAGTAGTGGGGGCCTCCGCCGCCGAAGCCGAGGTGCGGGTTGGGATCACGCGTGATGTCGAACTCGTCGGGGTTCGCGAACACTTCGGGGTCGTGGTTGGCGGAGGCGTAGAAGAGGCCGACCCGGTCGCCCTTCCTGATGAGCTTGCCGCCGACCTCGGTGTCCTGGGTCGCCGTGCGCTGGAAGGAGACCACCGGGGTCGCCCAGCGGACGATCTCCTCGGCGGTGGTCGCCGGACGGGTGCGCTTGTAGAGCTCCCACTGCTCGGGGTGGGTGAGGAACGCGTGCATGCCGTGCGTGATGGCGTTGCGGGTGGTCTCGTTGCCGGCGACCGACAGCATCAGCACGAAGAAGCCGAACTCGTCGGATCCGAGGTTGCCCTCGTCCTCGGCCGCCACCAGCGTGCTGACGATGTCCTTCGCCGGGCACTGCTTGCGGTCCGCGGCCATGTTCATGGCGTACGAGATGAGTTCGGTGGCCGACTCGGCGCCGACCTCCTCGGTGATGGCGTACTCCGGGTCGTCGTACGCGATCATCCGGTTGGACCACTCGAAGATCTTGACCCGGTCGTCCTGCGGGACGCCGATCAGCTCGGCGATCGCCTGGAGGGGCAGTTCGCAGGCGACCTCGGTGACGAAGTCGAAGGGGCCGGAGTGGGCGCGCGCGCCCTCGACGATCGTGTGGGCGCGGTCGCGCAGCCGCTGCTCCAGCGCCCGGATGGCCCGGGGGGTGAAACCGCGCTGCACGATCTGGCGGACGCGGGTGTGCTCGGGCGGGTCCATGTTGAGCAGGATCAGCCGTTGGGCGTCGATCGCGTCGCGCTCGATGTGGTCGTTGAAGCGGATGATCGCGGTGTTGAGGGACGAGGAGAAGAGCTCGGGGTGCGTGGAGACGTACCTGACGTCCGCGTGCCGGGTCACCGCCCAGTAGCCCTCGTCCTGGAAGCCGGCCAGGTTGGGCGGCTGGGGTATCCAGCGGACCGGTTCGGCCCGGCGCAGCTCGGCGAACTCCGGCAGGGGCACACGGTGGTGCAGCAGGTCGGGGTCGGTGAAGTCGAACCCGTCGGGCAGCGCTGGACAGGGCATCGGCAACTCCAGGTCTCACGCGTTCCGTTGTGACGACGGTGTTCTCGCGGCCGTGCTCAGACGACCGGGTCCCCGATGGTCTGACGACCCATCAGGAGGAGGGAATTGCCGTGAAGGTAATAACGGGTTCTACAAGTCGCAAGGGGTGCGGCACCCTCAATTGCGCGCGGAGGCGGCCCGGATGGCGACTTCGGGGCCTGCACGCCCCTTGCGGCACGGGGGCTCCGCTCAGCAGACTGCACGGAGAACTAGTACACGTTCTAGTTCGGCGCGGTGGGTGGGCCGGGACGCCCCGCGCTGCGCGGGTCAGCGAGGAGAGGACCTAGCCCCATGGCCGCGGAACCCGTGATCGTCGAAGCCGTACGCACCCCCATCGGCAAGCGCGGCGGCGCGCTCGCCAATCTCCACCCCGCCTACCTCCTGGGCGAGACCTACCGTGAACTCCTCGGCCGCACCGGCATCCACGCCGACTGCGTCGAGCAGATCGTCGGCGGCACGGTGACGCACGCCGGGGAGCAGTCGATGAACCCCGCGCGGACCGCGTGGCTCACCATGGGCCTGCCCTACGAGACCGCCGCGACGACCGTCGACTGCCAGTGCGGCTCCTCGCAGCAGGCCTCGCACCTGACCGCCAACATGATCGCGGCGGGGGTGATCGACGTGGGCATCTCCTGCGGCGTCGAGGCGATGTCGCGGGTGCCGCTGGGCTCGGGATCCAAGCACGGCCCGGGGAAGCCGTTCCCCGACGAGTGGAACGTGGACCTGCCCAACCAGTTCGAGGCGGCGGAGCGGATCGCCCGTCGCCGCGGGCTGACGCGCGAGAACGTCGACTCGCTCGGTCTCGTCTCGCAGGAGCGGGCGGCCGTGGCCTGGTCGGAGGAGCGCTTCAAGCGGGAGACGTTCGCCGTGCAGGTCCCCACGACGGAGGACGAACAGCGCGCCGGGCAGGGCATGTGGCGACTCGTCGACCGCGACGAGGGACTTCGCGACACGTCGGCGGAGGCACTGTCGCGCCTCAAGCCGGTGATGCCCACGGCCGTCCACACGGCGGGCAACTCGTCGCAGATCTCGGACGGAGCCGCCGCGATCATGTGGGCCTCGAAGCGGATGGCGCGGGCGCTGAAACTGCGGCCGCGGGCCCGGATCGTGGCCCAGGCGCTGGTCGGCGCCGACCCGCACTTCCACCTGGACGGACCCGTCGACGCGACACGGGCCGTACTCGGCAAGGCCGGCATGTCGCTCGGGGACATCGACCTGGTCGAGATCAACGAGGCCTTCGCCTCGGTGGTGTTGAGCTGGGCCCAGGTCTTCGAGCAGGATCTGGAGAAGGTCAACGTGAACGGGGGCGCGATCGCCCTGGGGCATCCGGTGGGGGCCACGGGGGCGCGCCTGATCACGACGGCTCTGCACGAACTGGAGCGCAGGGACAAGGAGTTCGCCCTCATCACCATGTGCGCGGGCGGGGCACTGGCGACCGGGACGATCATTCAGCGGCTGTAGCCGGGGCGCCCGGCGGCGTGCCGGGTGGGGGCTGACGTACAGGTCAGCCCCCATGCCCGGAGCGTGTCCCTGCTCGTGCCCCTACTTGTTCACCGCGAAGCGCATCAGGTCCCGCTCGTCACCCTGCTTGATCCGGCCCGTCTGGTTGATCACCTCCAGCTTCCAGACCCCGCCGACCCTTATCGCCTTGGCCACGGCGCAGCCGTTGTCGTTGCTGAGCAGGCTCGGCCAGATGTCGGCGACCTGCTGGGTGGTGCCCCCGGTCGCGTCGTACACCTTGATGCTGATGTTGCGCGCCTTCTGGAAGGAACTGCTCTTCTTGAACGCGGCGGCGACGAACACGATCGACGTGACGTTGGCCGGCACCCGGGCGAACTCGACGGTCACCGTCTCGTCGTCGCCGTCACCGCGGCCGGTCTGGTTGTCACCGCTGTGCACCAACGAGCCGTTGCCCAGCGGGTCCAGGGAGTCGAGGCCCGCCAGCCGCACCGGGTCCGGACCCTGCATCGCGATGGCTATCAGGTCGAGGTCGGTCCCTGCCTGCCGGCGGAGCTTCCCCATCAGTCCGCCGCTCGATCCGGCGGTGGGGTCCCAGGACACCCCGATGGACAGATGGGTCACCCCGTCGAGGTCCGCGGGGCCGTCTTCCTTCGTGAGCGTGATCATGCGTGATCCTCCTGGTCATGGGACTGCTCCGACGAAGTCTGCCCGGAGCCCCGCGGGCGTCGGAAGCCGGGTGAGCCCAAGGAGGGCTCCCGTCCACGGAAGACGACCGCCGCGCACGCTCGGATGCCCGGGTGGAACGACCCCATGGCGTCGTGGACAGGAACGTTCAGAAGACGTGCGGGCGTACCGGCTGACCTCCCGGACCCCCGCCCCTGGCCCATGACAGGCGAAGGCGGCGGCCCCGGGGATCGGGGGCCGCCGCCTTCACGTGCGGTGGGGGTTGCTCAGTACCAGTTGTGGGCCTGCCAGAAGCTCCAGGCGCCGACCGGGCTGCCGTAGCGGGAGTTCATGTAGTCCAGACCCCACTTGATCTGGGTGGCGGGGTTGGTCTTCCAGTCGGAGCCGGCGGACGACATCTTCGACGCGGGCAGGGCCTGGACCAGACCGTAGGCGCCGGAGGCGGAGTTCGTCGCGCTGGGGTCCCAGCCGCTCTCGCGCTCGACGATCTTGCTGAAGGCGGTGAACTGCGCGGCGTCCGGAATCATCTCGTGCGCGATCGACTGGGCGGAGGAGGCCGAGGTGGTGGCGGCCTGGGCGGGAGCCGCGGCCAGAGCCATGCCGACGGTGGCGGCGGCCACGGCGGCGGTGGTGAGGGCCTTCTTCGGAGAGGCGATGCGGCGGATGAAGGAGACGGACACGGAGAACCTTTTTCTTCGGGGACACGACCGTCGCGGTAGGCCGGAACCACGGGGTGCGTGGTGGCTGCGTACGTCGGTGCCGCGACCCCGGTGGGTTCGTCGGCGCCTCGCGACGGCTTCAGAGAAACAGGCTCGAGGCCCGCCCGCAATGACCCCCTTTTACTAGTGGTGGTCGCATCCGAGGAGAAAGTGCCTTATGTGATCTGGCTCTCAAACCCCAGGTCAGAGGGCATAAGGACGCGTGCATGACACTCGAAATCACTACTATCGCGCCTCGGATGTGACCAACGTCCTGTGGGCTGCTTCACTCTCCACCTCGCGCAGCGCGCACACGGATGTGCGGAGCGCGTCCGTCCGGTGTGACGGGCGCCGCAGATCAGCGGGGGTCGAACGTGACGGGCGTCTCGAAGGCGGCCCGCCGGGTGGCCCGGCGCAGCGCCCTGAGGAGCGGCGCGCCCAGCGTGAGCGTGAGAACGACCGTCACCACGGCGCGGCCCAGGTCCCAGCCGAGCGAGGTGGCCACGCAGTACGCGAGAAAACGGGCCAGGTTCGCGGGGACGCCGGCGTGCGGGTCGAAGGCGACGTTCGAGGCCAGCGCGTTCATGAACGGCCAGCCCTCCAGGTTCATGACGGTGCCGTACGCGAAGGCGGCCAGGAACCCGTACACGGCGAGCAGCGACAGCTCGGCGCGCCCGCGCAGCCGGTCCGGTCCGGGCAGCAGCCCGGCGCCCATCGTGAACCAGCCCATGGCGAGCATCTGGAACGGCATCCACGGCCCCACCCCGCCGGTGAGCAGCGCGGACGAGAACATGGTCACGGAACCGAGCACGAACCCGAACCCCGGCCCGAGCACCCGTCCGCTCAGCACCATCAGGAAGAACATCGGCTCGATCCCGGCGGTCCCGGCCCCGATCGGCCGCAGGGCGGCGCCGGTCGCGGCCAGCACCCCGAGCATGGCCACCGCCTTCGGGCCCAGGCCGGACTCGGAGATTGTCGCGGCCACGACCGCGACGAGCAGGACGAGCAGCCCCGCGAACAGCCAGGGCGCGTCCTGCGCGTGGGTGCCGACCTGGGAGGCGGGGTCCGCGAAGAGCGGCCAGCCGAATCCGGCGACGCCGATGACGCTCACCAGGCAGAGGGCGGCGAGCGAGCGGGGGCCCAGACGGACGGCACGGACCTGGGGCTGGTGCGGGGCGGGTCGCCGTGGGGCGCCGGACGCGGTCATGCGAGCGCGTCCCTTGCGAGCGCGTCCCTGATCTGGGCGACCGTGAGCCACGGCTGCGGGGCCAGCACCTTCGTGACCTGCGGGGCGAAGGACGGGGACGCGACGACCACCTCGGCGGTCGGGCCGTCGGCGACGACCTCGCCGTCCGCGAGGACGACCACGCGGTGCGCGAGTTCGGCGGCGAGCTCCACGTCGTGGGTCGCCAGCACGATGGCGTGCCCTTCGGCGGCCAGCTCGCGCAGGATGGTGACCAGCCGGGCCTTCGCCGCGTAGTCGAGGCCCCGGGTCGGTTCGTCGAGGAGCAGCAGCGGGGGGCGGGCCGTCAGCACGACGGCCAGCGCCAGCGCCAGCCGCTGCCCCTCCGACAGGTCCCGGGGATGGGTGTCGTCGGTGATCGCGGGCAGCAGCGCGGAGACCAGCGCCCGGCAGGTACCGGCCTCGGCGCCCGCGTCGGCGTCGGCCGCGGCGCACTCGGCGGCGACCGTGTCGGCGTACAGCAGATCCCGTGGCTCCTGCGGTACGAGTCCCACGCGCCGGATCAGGTCCTGGGGTGCCGTCCGGTGCGGGACCGCGCCCCCGACCCGGACCGAACCGGCGGCCGGTTCGACCAGCCCCACCAGCGTGCCGAGCAGGGTGGACTTGCCTGCTCCGTTGCGTCCCATCAGCGCGATGATCCCGCCGGCGGCGGCGGTCAGATCCACGCGCCGGAGCGCCTCGACCTGACCGCGGCGGACGGCGAGACCCTCGACGACGGCGGCCGGTGCGGGCGCGGCCGGGGAGGCGGGGGTGCGCCCGCGGAGGAGACGCGGACGCCGGCGGACGGGCGGCAAGGGCCGGGGATGCCGCGGTGGCCCGTCGGCGGGGACGCCCGGCGGGGGGAGAAGCCCGGGTGCCGGCGGCGCGAGCTCCGCGAGCCGCTCGCGCAGCGCTCCCGCCCTGCGCCGCGCGTCGCGCACGGTGAGCGGGAGCGGGGACCAGCCGGCCAGCCGGCCCAGGTCCACCACCGGCGGGTACACCGGGGAGACGGCCATGATCTCGGCCGGGGTGCCGAGGAGCGGCGGGGTGCCGGGGGAGGGGAGGAGGGCGACGCGGTCGGCGTACTGGATGACGCGTTCGAGGCGGTGCTCGGCCAGCAGCACGGTCGTCCCGAGGTCGTGGACGAGGCGCTGGAGGACGGCGAGGACCTCCTCGGCGGCGGCCGGGTCCAGGGCGGACGTGGGCTCGTCGAGGACCAGGACCCGTGGATGCGGGGTGAGGACCGAGCCGATGGCGACCCGCTGCTGCTGGCCGCCGGAGAGGGTGGCGATCGGCCGGTCACGCAGGTCGGCGAGACCCAGCAGATCGAGGGTCTCCTCGACGCGGCGGCGCATCACCGCGGGTGCGAGGCCCAGCGACTCCATGCCGTAGGCGAGTTCGTCCTCGACCGTGTCCGTCACGAAATGGGACAGCGGGTCCTGGCCCACCGTGCCGACCACATCGGCGAGTTCGCGCGGCTTGTGGGTACGGGTGTCCCGGCCGGCCACCGTGACACGGCCGCGCAGGGTGCCGCCCGTGAAGTGCGGGACGAGACCGCCGACCGCGCCGAGAACGGTGGACTTGCCGACTCCGGAGGGCCCGGCGAGCAGCACCAGTTCTCCCTCGGGCACCTCGAAGTCCACGCCCTGGACGGTGGGTCCGGCCGCTCCGTCGTACGTCACGGAGACATCCTCGAAGCGGATCATGAGGGCTCCTCGGGGGCGGCGGATTCCTGGGCGGCCGGGCGTTTTCCGGGCGAGCGGGGCTGTCCGGGAACGGGGGCGACGAAGGCGGGCAGCAGACCGAGCAGCACGGCGGCCGCGGGCCACAGGGGCAGGGCCGGGGCCACCAGGGGGACGACACCGGTGCGCAGCGCCACGGGGTCGTACGCGGTGCAGACGATCAGCCCGGCGGCGACCGCGACACCGGACCCGGCCACCAGCCACGCCCGCGCGTCCCATACGTCCGGGCGATAGCGCGTACGCGGGGAGCGCCGGCCGCCCAGCCACAGGCCGCCCAGCGCCGCGGCCAGCCCGGCGAGCAGCACGGGCAGTCCGTAACCGTCGCCCTCGGCGGTCAGCAGCCCGTACGTGCCCGCGCAGACGCCGACCAGGCCGCCCAGCGTCAGGACGGCGGTGGTGCGGCGGACGGCGGGCGCCACCTCGGCGGTCCGGCCGTAGCCGCGCGCGTCCATCGCCGCGGCGAGCGCGACCGAACGCTCCAGCGCGCCCTCCAGGACGGGGAGGGCGACCTGCAGCAGTCCGCGCAGGCCCCGGTCGGGGCGGCCGCGCAGTCGACGGGCGGCGCGCAGCCGTTGCGCGTCCGCGATCAGGTGCGGTGCGAAGGTCAGCGCGACGACGACCGCGACACCCGCCTCGTACAGCGCGCCCGGCAGGGACTTCAGGAGCCGTGCCGGGTTCGCGAGGGCGTTCGCCGCGCCGACGCAGATGAGGAGCGTGGCCAGTTTCAGGCCGTCGTAGAGCGCGAAGACCAGGCCCTCCGCGGTGACCCGGCCACCGATACGGATGCCTTGCGCCCATTGCGGGAGGGGGACCTCGGGGAGTGTCACGAGGACGTGCGAGCCGGGGACGGGGGAGCCGAGGAGGACCGCGAAGGCGAGACGGATGCCGAGCACGGCCATACCGAGTCTGACGAACGCGCCGTACGAGCGGGACCAGGGGGCCGAGGTGCGGCGTGCCGCCACCACGTATCCGGCCGTGCCGACGAGGAGGGCGAGCAGCAGCGGGTTGGTGGTACGGGAGGCGGCGGTGCCCAGGCCCAGCGCCCAGATCCACCAGGCTCCGGGGTGCAGGGCGTTGCCGCGGTGCGCCCGCGGCGCGTGGGTACGAGGTGGCCGCCGACGCCCGCCACGGCCGTCGTCCGGCACGGCGGGCGCGGCGCGCATGGCGGACCCGGGGGAGCCGGACCCCGCCCGGGGGAGCCGGGTCGGCCGGGCGCCGGTCGCGGCGGCGGGTGTGCCCGGTTCACCGGGTGTCTCCGGAGCGTCGGACACGGGCGGTGCGGGCCGGGAGGCGGGCACGGTGGGATCGACCGGCGCTGACGGCGCTGACGGCGCTGACGGTGCTGACGGCGCGGCGGGGCCGGTGGGCGCCGGCGGCACGAAGGGCGTGGCCGGTGCCGCGGGCCCCCGGCGGGTCCCGCACCGGTCGGCCGCCGCCGCGGCGCGCCGCTCCCCGTTGTTGCCTGTCGTCATCCTGGTCACCCCGGCTCAGCCCCGGCGGCGGCGGGCCTGCCAGATCGCGGCCGCGCCGAGGAGGACCACCGCGCCGAGGCCCGCGAGCAGGCCCGCCGACGGGCCGTGGTGGGGTGCCCCGGACCGGGGTCGGGCGGAGGCCGTCGGCTCGTGCGGGGCCGAGACCTGCTCGCCGCATCCGGTTCGCGGGTAGCCCGCGATGGCGCACAACAGGGCGTTGGTGTCGTAGCGGAGGGGCTTGGCCACCGAGGCCAGGGCGTCCGCCGCCGTCGCGTCGGAGGGGACCCGGGCGCAGGCGGTACGCGGCGCCGGCGGTGTCTCTCCGGAGGGAGCGTCGGCCGCCGTGCCGAAGTCGAGGACCAGGGCCACCCGTTTGGTGCCCGTCCGTGCCCCGGTGCCGGCGCAGACGGACGCGAAGTCCGCGTTCCCGCGCGGCTTCGAGGCGTCCTGCGAGTCCTCGCTCACCGCGAAGCGGAACCCCTCGACGTCCCCGTCGGACGGCCGCGCGGTCGACGGGCCCTGCGTCGCGTACGTCCAGGTGCCGCCGGTCCGGTCCCAGAAGGACCAGTAGCGGTAGCCGACGGCCTGCGCCTGACCGGCCGCGGTGAGGACGAGCAGCAGCGGGGCGAGGAGCAGGGGGACGAGGAGCAGGGCAGGGGCCGTCGCGCGGCGCCGGCTCACGGCTGCTGCTTCTTCGAGCGTCCGCTGATCAGGAAGCCGATGCCGATACCGCCGACGAGACCGACACCGATGATCCACCAGACGTTGACGCCCTTGCCGTCGTCCTTCTTCTGGTCCTTCTGGTCCTTCTGGTTCTTGTCGTTCGCGTCGGCGGAGGCCGTCGAGCCGGACGCCTGGGCGGCCGGACCCGTCGCGCCGAGCCGCTCCACGAGGTCGGTGCCGCCGAACGCGCGCGGGTCCGTGCCGGTGGCGTGGGCGGCGAGGATCAGCTGCGCGTACGCGGCCGGACCGGATGCCGTCGCCCAGGGACCGGAGTTCTTCTCCAGCCAGGCGAGGGGCTTCTTCGTCTCCGCGATCCCGCCCTGGGCGGCCAGCGCGACGACCGCGTCCGCGGTGTTGCCGTAGTCGGGCCGGTCCTTGGCGCCGGGCATCGCCGACTTCAGGTACGGGGTGTCGTGCAGCAGGTGGGCGAGGTGGAAGGCGCCGTTGCCCGCGGCCTGCGCGGGGGTCGGGGTGTCCGTCTTCTCGCAGGTGGTGCCGTGCGGGAGGGCCTTCCCCGCCGTCGTCACGAGCCCCTTGCCGAGGGATCCCAGCACCGCCGCGGCCGTGGCGTCCGCGTTGGCGGCCAGCGCGCCCCGCTTGTCCGGCTGGTAGGCGAAGCCGCCCGCGTCGGCGCTCTTGCCGTCGCACGCGACCGACAGCTTCACCAGCGCGTCGTACGGCGAACTGCCCGCCTCGGACTTCACGTCCCCGGGCGTTCCGCCGGCCGCGGCCAGCGCCCCGACCACCACGGACGTGGAGTTCGCGTCGCTCGCCCCGCCCGCCGTGTAGCCCCAGCCGCCGTCCTTGTTCTGTACGGACTTCAGCCAGCCGACCGCCTTGCGGGTCCCGCCGTCGTGCCCGCCGAGCGCGGCGAGGGCCTGCACGGCCGCCGCGGTGCTGTTCGTGTCGACCATGGTCCTGGCGTCGCACGGGGCGGCGGCGTCGGCGCGGTACGCGGCGAACGCGCCGTTCGCGCACTGCTGTCCGGCCAGCCAGTCGACGGCCTTGGGCGCGGGCCGCTCGCCCACCGTGTGCTGGGCGAGCAGGGCGAGGGACTGCCGCCACACGCCGTCGTAGGTGGGGTCGGCGCTGCCGAAGAGGCCGGAGGGTATCGCCCGGGACGCGGTGGGGGACGGGGAGGAGCCGTCGGCGACAGCGGCCGGGACGAGGGCCGTACCGATCACGACGGTGGCTGCCAGTACCGCGGCGGTGCGGCGAACGATCATGACTCTCCCTGCGGGACCGGGCAGCACCGGGCGCAGGCTGCCCCGAGCGGCTCCGGCTCCGTGTGCCTCGACGGTGCCGGCCACCGGCGGGCTGCCGATGGCACGAGTCGTTCACGTCCCCGGGCGTGGTGATCCGGCTCACCGCCGGCCGGGCGGTTCACGGAGCGGGGTCTCCCCGCTCGGACGGAGCCGAGAGCTCGGGGACAGGGCCGGCGCCGGATTTGAACCGGCTTCCTCCCGTACGGGCGTGATGACGACGCGCTCACTCTACCGGCCCGTAGGAATCGCCCCGGCGCCGCCTGTGGGGCGGGGCCCACGACCGGCTAGGTTCGGCTCATGCGGACGGGGAGACTGCTCGGCTCGGGGCGTTCGGCGGATGTCTACGAGATCGACGAGATGTGGGTGCTGCGGCGGGTCCGGGAGGGCTGGAGCGACGCGACGGCCGAGGCCACGGTGATGGAACACGTACGCCGGCACGGCTATCCGGTGCCGGTGATACGGGCGGCGACCCGCGGCGACCTCGTGATGGAACGGCTGACGGGGCCGACCATGCTGGAGGCGTTCGGAGCGGGGCTCTTCTCCGCCGAGGAGGCCGGGCTCACCCTCGCCCGGCTGCTGCGCAAGCTGCACGCCGTGCCCGCGCGGCTCTCCGCCGACCCCGCCGTCCGGGTGCTGCACCTGGACCTGCACCCCGACAACGTGATGCTCACCCCGGACGGTCCGAAGGTCATCGACTGGGCCAACGCCGAGGAGGGCCCGCCCGGTCTCGACTGGGGCATGTCCGCGGTGATCCTCGCGCAGGTCGCCGTCGGCGGCGAGGCGCAGGCCGGGGTGGCCGGGGAGACGCTGGCCGCGATGCTCGACGCGAACACCGACTGTGTGACGCGGGACGGTCTCACGGAGGCCGTGCGGCGGCGGTCCGCCAATCCGACGATGAGCGCACGTGAGGTGCGGCTCCTCGGTGACGCCGAGGACCTGGTCCGCACGCTGGCCTGCTAGGAACCGTCCCGTTCGCGCGGAGTTGACCGTGCGGCGTCGGAAAGTGCCCGGAAACGAGCCGATGTGGACGGATTCTCGTCCGAGTCCGGGGACAGGGGTCGGGCGCGGCCATGATCCGGTCAGACTGGTCGGTGTGTCCGACAAGGCGGCTGGCGGGGTGACGGGCGGTGCTGCGGGTCGTGCCGGGGGTGACGGGGCCCACGGGACGGACGGCGGTTCGCAGGGTGGCGCGGAGGACGGGACGACCGGCGGCCGGTCCGGCAACCTGCCCGCCGAGACGCGCGACTTCGTCGGACGGCGCGAGGAACTCGCCCGGCTGGAGCAGGAGTTGGACCCCGCGGCGGGTGTCCACCGGCTCCTGAGCGTCGTCGGGGTCGGCGGGGTGGGCAAGAGCCGGCTCGCGCTGCTGGCGGCGGCCCGTGTCCAGGACGCGTACCCCGACGGCGTCTGGCTGGTGGAGCTCTCCCCGCTCCGCACCGCCGGCCTGGTCGGCCTCGCCGTCGTGGAGGCGCTGCGCCTCGCCGACCAGTCGACCGGCCCGGTCGCCGACGTGGTGGCCGACTGGGCCCGGGGCAAACGGCTGCTGCTGGTGCTCGACTCCTGCGAGCACGTCCTCGCCGACTGCGCCGCCCTCGTCGAGACCCTGCTGCCCGCCCTCCCCGGACTGCGGATCCTCGTCACCAGCCGGGAGCCGCTCGCACTGCCCGGTGAACTCGTCCTGCCGCTGGACCCGTTGCCGGTCGCCGACGACGCCGTGACCCTCTTCGCCGAGCGCGCGGCCGCAGCGGCAGGCGACTTCGTCCTCGACGACACCAACCGGCCCATGGCGGAGTCCGTCTGCCGCCGCCTCGACGGGATCCCGCTCGCCCTCGAACTGGCCGCCGCCCGGCTCCGCGAACTCTCCCTCGCCCAGCTCCACGGCCACCTCGGCGAACGGCTGCCCTCCCGGCTCGACCTGCTCAGCGCGCCGCCCGGCGGCGGCGGAGAGCCGCGCCACCGGACCCTGCGCACGGCGATCGGCTGGAGTCACGAACTCTGCGCGCCGCTGGAGCGGCTGCTGTGGGCCCGGCTCTCGGTGTTCGCGGACGGCTTCTGCGCGGGCACCGCCGAGGCGGTCTGCGCTGGCGGCCCGTTGCCCGCCGGACGGATCCCCGGACTGCTGGACCGGCTCGTCGAGCAGTCCATCGTGCAACGCCACCGCACCGACCCCGACCGCTACCGACTCCTCGACACCGTACGCGAGTTCGGCGCCGACTGGCTGCGCGCCCTCGGCGAGGAGCACGCCCTGCGCCTGCGCCACCGCGACCACTTCCGGCGGCTGGCCCGCCAGGGCTGCGCCGAGTGGAACACCGGACGGCAGATCGCCTGGTGCGAACGCACCCTCACCGAACACGCCAACCTCCGCGCCGCGATGGACTGTGCGCTCACCGACCCCGACAGCAGGATCGCCCTGGGCATGGCGGCGGACGTCGGGTTCCTGTGGCGGCACTGCGGTTATCCGCGCGACGCCCAGCACTGCCTGGACCTCGTGCTCGCCACCGACCCGGAGCCCGGACCCGACCGCACCCGCGCACTGTGGGCGCGGGGCGCGGTGGCCCTGCTCCAGGGAGATCTCGCGGTCGCGGCCCACTGGGCGGAACGCTGCACGGACGCGGCGGACGAGCAGACCGACCCGGTGGCCGTGGTGGCCGCCGCGTACCTCACGGGCGGTCAGCTGGCCCTGAGCGGCCGGCTGGCCGAGGCGGTCGACGTGCTGTCCGCCACACCCCGGCTGCCGATCAGACCGGACGCGTTCGGAGCCGCCCAGCTCCAGGTCAGGGTGGCACTCTCGTTCACGCACCTGCTGCGGGGCGAGTACGAGCGGGCCCGCGTCGTGGCCGAGGAGACGCGCGAGGCCGGGGCGGCGTGCGGGGAGTCCTGGGCGGGCGCCTTCGCCGACACGGTCCTGGCGCAGACCGACCTGGCCCGCGGCGAGGTCCGCGCGGCGGTCGGCAACGCCCGTACCGCGCTGGCCGGGCACGCCCTGCTGCACAACACCGTGGGCACGGCCATGGCGCTGGACGTCCTGGCCGCCGCCGTCGTCGCGGCCGGCGACGGACCCAGGGCGGCCCGGCTCCTCGGTATCGGCGAGCGGGTCTGGGAACTCGCCGGCCGCGCGCAGATGAACTCACCCGACCTGCTCGCCAACCGCCGCTCCCACGAACGCCGCATCCGCGCCGAGATCGGCGACACCGCGTACAAGAGGGCGTACGAAGAGGGCCGCGCCATGCCGTACGAGGAGGGGCTGGACCACGCGGCGGGGGAGTGCTGACGCACGGCGGACGCGGACCGCGCCGGGCGGCTCACACCGCCACGTACGTCACCGGACCGCTTCCCGGGACGGCCTCCGCGCGGCCGAGTTTCACCAGACGGCGGACGTGGGCCTCGGCCTCCGAGACGGCGATGTTCCGGGAGGCGAAGGGGATCTGCGCCCAGGGCCGGTTCCACTCCATGCGTTCGGCGAGCTGCCAGGCGGTGAGGGGGGTCGCGAGGAGGGTGAGCAGACCGGTGAGGCGCTCCTCGTGGTGGGTGAGCAACTCCCTGACCCGGCCCGGGGCATCGGTGAAGGCGTGCTGATGGGCCGGCAGCACCTCGGCGGGGTCGAGGCGGCCCACGCGCTCCAGGGAGTCGAGGTAGTCCCCGAGCGGGTCGGCGACGGTGACGTCGTCCGGATCCTCGTACAGGCCGATGTGCGGGGTGATGCGCGGCAGCAGGTGATCGCCGGAGAACAGGCGGCCGTGGCCCGGCAGTCCGGCGGGATGCGCCTCCTCCAGGTGCAGGCAGACGTGGCCGGGTGTGTGGCCCGGGGTCCAGATCGCGCGCAGCCGGCGGCCGGCCAGGTCGAGCAGTTCGCCGGGGACGATCTCGCGGTCGGGGAGCGCGGGGGCGAACTGGGGCAGGCCGCCCGAGCGCCGGGCCGTGCGCGCCGCGCGCAGCAGCGCCACGTGCTCCTCGGGTGCGCCGCAGGCCTCGAGTTTGTCCGCCATGTAGGCGAACCAGCGCTCGGCCTTGTGCTCCCGGGTCCGCCGTACGATCTCGGTGTCCAGCGCGTGCATCGCGATCCACGCCCCGGACGCGTCCCGCACCTTGCCCGACAGGCCGTGGTGGTCGGGGTGGTGGTGGGTGATGACCACTCCGTGCACCTCGGCGACCGGGATGCCGCAGGCGGCGAGCCCGGCGGTGAGGACGTCCCAGGAAGCCGGGTCGTCCCAGCCGGTGTCGATCAGTACGGGGCCCCGGTCGGTGTCGACGACGTGGACCAGCGTGGTGCCGAGGGGGTTGTCGGGGATGGGGACCCTGAGCGACCGTACGCCCCCGCCGTGATCGGTCACCTGTGTCATGGGCTCCCACCAATCGCCGTCGTGCCGTCACTATAACTAGAACGCATTCCAATGGGTGCCCGAACCAACCGTTGTGCCGTTGCCTCCGGCCCGTGGACTCCTCGGGCGGGAGCTGGTATCAGTTCTCGTATCTGATGAAGCGTCAGAAGTCGGCAGTGTCGGAGAACGCCCCCCGGGGAGGCGGTCGGTCATGACCGAGCTCGTGGAACACGGACAGCTGTTCATCGGCGGGGAGTTGACGGACCCCCTGGGCACCGGCGTCATCGAGGTGATCTCGCCGCACACGGAGGAGGTCATCGGGCGCGTCCCGCACGCCTCGGCCGAGGACGTCGACCGGGCCGTCGCCGTCGCGCGGCGCGCCTTCGACGAGGGCCCCTGGCCGCGGATGAGCCCCGACGAACGGATCGCGGTCGTCACCCGGATCAAGGACGCGATCGGCGCCCGGCACGAGGAGATCGCCCGCGTCATCTCCTCCGAGAACGGCTCCCCGTACTCCTGGAGCGTCCTCGCGCAGGCCCTCGGCGCGATGATGGTCTGGGACGCGGCCCTCACGGTGGCGCGCGGCTTCACGTACGAGGAGACGCGCGACGGAGTCCTCGGCAGGATCCTCGTCCGGCGGGAGCCGGTGGGGGTCGTCGCGGCCGTGGTGCCGTGGAACGTGCCGCAGTTCGTGGCGGCCGCCAAACTGGCGCCCGCGCTGTTGACCGGCTGCTCGGTCGTGCTGAAGCCGTCCCCCGAATCGCCGCTGGACGCCTATCTGTTGGGCGAGATCGCCCGGGAGGCCGGACTGCCCGAGGGTGTCCTGTCGATCCTCCCGGCCGACCGCGAGGTGAGCGAGTACCTGGTCGGGCATCCCGGTGTCGACAAGGTCTCCTTCACCGGGTCGGTGGCGGCCGGCAGGCGCGTGATGGAGGTCGCCTCGCGCAACCTCACCCGCGTGACGCTCGAACTGGGCGGCAAGTCGGCGGCGATCGTGCTGCCGGACGCGGACCTCGCCACGGCCGTCCCCGGGATCGTCCAGGCCGCCTGGATGAACAACGGCCAGGCCTGCGTCGCCCAGACCCGCATCCTCGTACCGCGCTCACGCTACGACGAGTTCGCGGACGCCTTCGCCGCCGCGGCGAGCGCCCTGGTGGTCGGCGACCCGCTGGACCCGGCGACCCAGGTGGGCCCGCTGGTCGCCGAGCGGCAGCAGCGGCGCAACCTCGACTACATCCGCATCGGCCAGGAGGAGGGCGCCAAGATCCTCACCGGCGGCGGCCGTCCGCACGGCATCGACCGCGGCTGGTACGTCGAACCCACCCTCTTCGGCGACGTGGACAACTCCATGCGGATCGCCCGCGAGGAGATCTTCGGACCGGTGATCTGCCTGCTCCCCTACGGCGACGAGACCGATGCCGTGAAGATCGCCAACGACTCCGACTACGGGCTGAGCGGCAGCGTCTGGACGGCGGACGTCGCGCACGGCGTCGAGGTCGCCCGCCAGGTCCGTACCGGCACCTACTCCGTCAACACCTTCAGCCTCGACATGCTCGGCCCCTTCGGCGGCTACAAGAACTCCGGGCTGGGGCGGGAGTTCGGGCCCGAGGGCTACGGCGAGTTCCTGGAGCACAAGATGATCCACCTCCCCGCGGGCTGGGAGGCGTGAGGGATGGGCGACCGCTGGAACATCGAGGTGGACCGCTCCCTCTGCATCGGCTCCGCCCAGTGCGTCCACCTCGTCCCGGAGGCCTTCCGCCTCGACTCCGGCATGCAGTCCCACCCCGCCGAACCGGAGACCGACGCCAACGAGAAGCTCCTCGCGGCGGCGGAGGGCTGTCCGGTGGAGGCCATCATGATCACGCTGCTGGGCAGCGGGGAGCCCGTGTTCCCACCCGAGGAGTGAGGCCGGGGCCCTCCGTCGGCAGATGGGCCCTCCGCCGGGAGATTTCGAAAAAAGTCTCGCTTTGGGAGGGTTCATCCGGTGATGGAGGTTCTATCCTGTTATTGGCCTACGAGACGAGTGAGGGAGTTCAACCGGAGTAGCCGACTTTGGCGGGAGGCAGCAACCTCCGCCGGGGCCGACGTCGACGGTCGAGCTGAGAGGCCGGACGGTAGCAGGCGGACCCGAAGGCGACCCCCAGCACCTGATCCGGACCATGCCGGCGAAGGGAACCCGTCTCGTAGGTTTCGTCCGTGCGCGAGCGCGCCCTAGCTCCGTTCGCTCGGGTCCGTCAGATCGATGAGACGGCACACCGTCTCGATGTCGATCTTGACCTGGGCGATGGAGGCGCGGCCGGAGAGCCAGGTGATCAGCGCCGAGTGCCAGGTGTGCTCGATGACGCGGACCGCGGAGAGCTGGGCGGGGCTCGGGTCGTCCAGGCCCATGGCGTCCAGGATGATCGCCGTGGTCTGCCGGGACACCTGGTCGACCTCGGGGCTCACACTGCGGTCCGCGAAGGTCAGCGCCCGGACCATGGCGTCGGCGAGGTGCGGCTCCCGCTGCAGGGCGCGGAAGGCCCGCATCAGCGTCTCGGCGACCCGCTCCGCCGCCGAGTCGCCGGCCGGCGGCTTCTTGCGCAGGGTGCCGTGCATATGGTCCAGCTGGTCCTGCATCGTGGCCACCAGCAGATGGATCTTGGAGGGGAAGTAGCGGTAGAGCGTGCCCAGGGCGACCTGCGACGACTCCGCGACCTCGCGCATCTGCACCGCGTCGAAGCCGCCCCGGCCGGCCAGCTGCGCGCTCGCGTGCAGGATCCGCCGCCGGCGTGCTTCCTGCCGCTCGGTGAGCGGGGGAGAGGCGAACTGCGCGGACTTGGCTTCCACCTTGACTTCCGCAGGCATGGGTCCCGTTCCGTGGGTTCAGCTGGAGGAGCGACCAGACAGCATGGCAGAACACATCCGCGGGCCGGAACGCCTCCGTCGTGGCGCGGATCACCTGATCCACTTCTCCCAGAGGCCCTACCTGCCGGTAGATTCAGTGCTCCTCGAACGATCAAGTCTGAAACTTGTTCTAGATTAGCGTCCCGGCGTAATCTCGCGGGAATGTGCAGGGAGAAGGGGGCCGTAAGTGACCGCTGAGGCCATGGAGGCGGGCCCCGGGGCGGGCGCGGCCATCGACGGCGACGGACCGTTGCGCATCGCGCTCCTGACGTACAAGGGAAACCCGTTCTGCGGCGGTCAGGGCGTGTACGTACGACACCTCTCGCGCGAACTCGCCCGCCTGGGCCACCGGGTCGAGGTCATCGGCTCCCAGCCCTACCCCGTCCTGGACGAAGGCCTTCCCGGCCTGAGCCTCACCGAACTTCCCAGCCTCGACCTGTACCGCCAGCCGGACCCCTTCCGGACGCCGGCGCGCGAGGAGTTCCGCGACTGGATCGACGCCGTCGAGGTCGGGACCATGTGGACCGGGGGCTTCCCCGAGCCGCTGACCTTCTCGCTGCGCGCCCGCCGCCATCTGCGGGCCCGGCAGGGCGCGTTCGACGTCGTGCACGACAACCAGACGCTCGGCTACGGCCTGTTGGGAGACGTGGGCGCGCCGCTGGTCACCACGATCCACCACCCCATCACCGTCGACCGCCAACTGGAGCTGGACGCCGCCGAGGGGCGCCGCCGCCGCGCGTCCGTGCGCCGCTGGTACGCCTTCACGCGGATGCAGAAGCGCGTCGCGCGCCGTCTGCCGTCCGTGCTCACCGTCTCCGGCACCTCGCGCCAGGAGATCGTCGACCATCTGGGCGTCACCCGGGACCGCATCCACGTCGTGCACATCGGCGCCGACACCGACCTCTTCTCGCCCGACCCCGCCGTGCCGCAGGTGCCGGGCCGGATCGTCACCACCTCCAGCGCGGACGTGCCGCTCAAGGGACTCGTCCACCTCGTCGAGGCGCTCGCCAAGGTGCGCACCGAGCACCCCGGCGCACACCTCGTCGTCGTCGGCAAGCGCGCCGAGGACGGGCCGGTGGCCCAGGCCATCGAGCGGTACGGCCTGGAGCGCGCCGTCGAGTTCGTCAAGGGCATCTCGGACGCGGAACTCGTCGACCTCGTACGGTCCGCCGAAGTCGCCTGCGTGCCCTCCCTGTACGAGGGCTTCTCGCTGCCCGCCGCCGAGGCCATGGCCACGGGTACGCCGCTGGTGGCCACCACCGGCGGGGCGATCCCGGAGGTCGCGGGCCCCGACGGCGAGACCTGTCTGGCGGTGCCGCCCGGCGACGCGGGCGCACTGGCCGCGGGCCTGAGCCGGCTCCTGGGCGACCCGGAACTGCGCGCGAGGCTCGGCTCCGCCGGACGTGCGCGGGTCCTGGAACGCTTCACCTGGGCGCGTGCCGCCCAGGGCACGGTCGCCCACTACCGCGAGGCCATCGCCCGCGCCGCGGCTCCCGCCCCCCGCCGCTCCGTGCCGGGCCCCGCGACTTCCACGTCCGCGGTTCCCGCCGACGCGGCGTCTGTTGCCGCCGCCCCCGCCGCGTTCGCGTCCTCCGGCCACGCGTCCACTGTCGTCGGTCCCTCGGCGGCCTCCGGCCTCGCCGCGACCGCGACGCCCGGCCTCGACGCGTCCGTGACCCCCGGTGCCGCCCCCGCAGGCGTCGCCGAAGAAGCAGCCGAAGTTGTCGTACCCAACCGCGAAAGCAGGGCCACGTGCTGACCGTCGACTTCTCCCGGTTCCCGCTCGCCCCGGGCGACCGCGTTCTGGACCTCGGCTGCGGTGCCGGCCGGCACGCGTTCGAGTGCTACCGGCGCGGCGCCCGGGTCGTCGCGCTGGACCAGAACGGCGAGGAGATCCGCGAGGTCGCCAAGTGGTTCGCCGCGATGAAGGAGGCGGGCGAGGCACCGGAGGGCGCCACCGCCACCGCGATGGAGGGCGACGCGCTCCAACTCCCCTTTCCCGACGAGTCGTTCGACGTCGTGATCATCTCCGAGGTGATGGAGCACATCCCCGACGACAAGGGCGTCCTCGCCGAGATGGTTCGGGTGCTCAAGCCCGGCGGCCGGATCGCGATCACCGTCCCGCGCTACGGGCCCGAGAAGGTCTGCTGGGCGCTGTCCGACGCGTACCACGAGGTCGAGGGCGGCCACATCCGCATCTACAAGGCGGACGAACTGCTGGGCAGGATGAAGGAGGCCGGGCTCAAGCCGTACGGCACCCACCACGCCCACGCCCTGCACAGCCCGTACTGGTGGCTGAAGTGCGCGTTCGGCGTCGACAACGACAAGGCGCTGCCGGTGCGGGCGTACCACAAGCTGCTGGTCTGGGACATCATGAAGAAACCCCTGGCCACCCGGGTCGCGGAGAACGCGCTGAACCCGCTGATCGGCAAGAGCTTCGTGGCGTACGCGACCAAGCCGCACCTGCCCGCCGACGTCGCCGCGGTGGACGCTTCGTGACCACACCCCGCACGGAGCACCTCGTCCTGCCCGGGGTGCTCACCGCCGAGGAGGCCGCCGTCACGGTGCGCGCGATCCTCGGGGCGCAGCGTCCGGACGGCGCCATACCGTGGTTCCGCGGTCACCACCTCGATCCGTGGGACCACACCGAGGCGGCCATGGCGCTGGACGCGGCGGGCGAGCACGAGGCGGCCGAGCGGGCCTACGCGTGGCTGGCCCGGCACCAGAACCCGGACGGGTCCTGGTACGCGGCGTACGCCGACGGGGACTTCGAGGACGTCACCGACCGCGGCCGGGAGACCAACTTCTGCGCGTACATCGCGGTGGGCGTCTGGCACCACTACCTGGCCACCGGCGACGACACCTTCCTGGACCGGATGTGGCCCTCGGTCTACGCGGCCGTGGAGTTCGTGCTGCGGCTCCAGCAGCCCGGCGGACAGATCGGCTGGAAGCGCGAGGACGACGGGACGGCCACCGACGAGGCACTGCTGACCGGGAGTTCGTCGATCCACCACGCGCTGCGCTGTGCGCTGGCCATCGCCGACCAGCGTGAGGAGCCGCAGCCCGACTGGGAGTTGGCGCTCGGTCTGCTGCGGCACGCGATCCGCCGGCACCCCGAGCGGTTCCTCGACAAGGACCGCTACTCGATGGACTGGTACTACCCGGTGCTCGGCGGCGCCTTGACCGGCGTCGAGGCCAGGTCCCGGATAGCGGAGGGCTGGGAGCGTTTCGTCGTGCCCGGGCTCGGCGTGCGCTGTGTCGTGCCGAACCCGTGGGTGACCGGCGGTGAGTCGGCCGAACTCGCCCTGGCGCTGTGGGCCGTGGGCGAGTCCGACCGTGCTCTGGAGATTCTCCAGTCCATCCAGCATCTGCGCGATCCGAAGACCGGCCTGTACTGGACGGGCTACGTCTTCGACGCCCGGGCGATCTGGCCCGAGGAGCTGACCACCTGGACGGCGGGTTCCCTCCTCCTCGCCGTCGCCGCGCTGGGCGGCGACGAGCCGACCTGCGCCGTCTTCGGCGGCGAACGCCTGCCGCGGGGACTAGACGCGGAGTGCTGTTAGACCGTGTCCGCCCCGGCCGGCCGGATCCGTGGAAAAGGCCCGGCCGAGCGGGGCGGACACGGCCGGCGAGCCGTGGTGCCGGCGGACCGGCTCAGTGGCGGTGCATGCGGTTGGCGATGGCGTGGCCGATGAAGAGGTAGACGACGGCGGCGAGACCGTAGCCCGCGACGACGCGCGCCCAGGCCTCGTCGAAGGTGAACAGGTCACGGGACCAGCCCGCGAGCCAGCTCGCCAGGTTGTGGACGAACTGGACCAGGTCGTTGGCCCGATTTGCGTCCAGCAGATACATGAGGATCCACAGGCCCAGGATGAGGGCCATCACGTCGGCGACGATCGCTATGACCGTGCCCGCCTGGTTGGAGCCGTTGCGATATCGAGGGGACATGCCGTCCGGGTTGCCGCGTATTCAGGGTTGAAACCCGTACGGTTTTCGCCCAAGTGGCGTAATGCACGGAGCCGGGTGAGGCTGCTGTAAGAGCCGTGTTCTTCCCGCATCCGGGGAGAACCCGTTCCCCCACCCCGGAGGACCCCGTGCCTGTATCGATACGGCGCCTCATCGTGGCGCTCACTCTTTCCTGTGCTCTGGTCGCCGGTGCCACCGCCTGCTCCAGCAGCGGCAGCAGTGCCACCAAGGACACCGCGGCCGTCGCCGCGGCGGCGGCGACCCCGTCCCCGAGCACCACCGCCGAGAAGCAGAGGCTCTCGAAGACCCGCTTCGTGGCCAACGCGAGCCTCGCGGCCGGAGCCACCTACCAGTGGATCGTGAAGCCCTGGAAGGCCGGAAAGTTCAAGAAGGGCGCGAAGGGACGCAAGTTCGCCCTCATCAAGGCGGGCGTCGCGGGCGCCTTCGCGTACAACAGGCTCAAGGCGGCGAGCAGGAACGCCAAGGGCGACCCGACCCTGTCCAAGGCGATCGGCCCGCTGACCGCGGGTATCGAGGCACTGAAGACCCTGCCCGCCAAGCTTCGCAAGGGCAAGTCGACGGACTCCACCGCGGGTTCCTTCGACGACATCATCAACCAGGTGAAGGACGCCGGTAAGAGCGCGGGCGCCAACGTCACCGACAAGGTGCCGACGGGCTCCCAGCTGACCCACGGCTGAAGCCCTTCCGCCCTGTCGGGCACTAGGAGTTGAGGTCCGCCAGGACACGCAGCGAGTGAGGGTCCGGCGACAGCGCCAGCAGGTCTGTCACCGGTCCCTTGCGCCACAGTTCGAGCCGTTCGGCGATGCGCTCGCGCGGCCCGACCAGTGAGATCTCGTCGGCGAAGGCGTCCGGCACGGCGAGCACCGCCTCCTGACGGCGGCCGGCGAGGAACAGCTCCTGGATGAGCCGCGCCTCCTCCTCGTAGCCCATGCGGGCCATCAGATCGGCGTGGAAGTTGCGCGCCGAGTGCCCCATGCCGCCGATGTAGAAGCCGAGCATCGCCTTGACGGGCAGCAGCCCCTCGGCGACGTCGTCGCAGACGCGGACATGGGCCATGGGCGCGACGAGGAACGGGGCCGCGCCCGCTCCGGTGCGGGCGTCACCCAGCTCCGCCAGCGCGGCCTCGTACGCCTGCGGACGGGTGGGCGCCCAGTACAGCGGCAGCCATCCGTCCGCGATCCGGGTCGTCTGCGCGATGTTCTTCGGCCCCTCGGCGCCGAGCAGGACGGGCAGGTCGGCACGGAGGGGATGGGTGATGGGCCGCAGCGCCTTGCCGAGCCCCGTGCCGTCGGCCCCCCGGTAGGGATGGGAATGGAAACGCCCGTCGAGTTGCACGGGCCCCTCGCGTCTGAGGACCTGGCGTACGACGTCCACGTACTCCCGGGTCGCGGTCAGCGGGGACTTGGGGAAGGGGCGCCCGTACCAGCCCTCCACCACCTGCGGTCCCGACAGGCCGAGGCCGAGCATCATCCGGCCGCCCGAGAGGTGGTCCAGGGTGAGCGCGTGCATCGCGGTCGTGGTGGGGGAGCGGGCGGCCATCTGCGCGACCGCCGTACCGAGGCGGATACGGGTGGTCTGCGCGGCGATCCAGGTCAGCGGGGTGAAGGCGTCCGAACCCCAGGACTCGGCGGTCCACACGGAGTGGTAGCCGAGCCGTTCCGCCTCCAGCGCCAGCGGCAGATGGTCCGCGGAGGGGCCGCGCCCCCAGTAACCGAGTGCGAGGCCGAGCCGCATGTCCCCTCCAGGCGCCATGTTCTGACGCATCGTCAGCTCTGCGCAACCGTCAGGCGACTGTACGGCAACGGCCCCCCGCCCGAAAGGGCGAGGGGCCGCGGGGAGAACCGGTGCGCGTCAGCCGCGCTGGATCCCCGAGATGTCCTGCAGCACACCGCGGCGGCCGTCCTGCGTCTGCGCCACCAGGTGCTGGCCGCGCTGCTCCACGGCCAGGTACCAGGTGCCCGGCGCCAGCTCGGCGATCGGCGCCGGCGAACCGTCCTCCGAGAACAGCGGACGCGGCACCGGCACGGCGAACCAGAACGGCGAGAAGTCCCCGGCGGGCTGCTGCGCCTGCGGGGCCGGCGCCTGCTGCGGCTGGCCGGGCTGGGCGCCGAACGCCTGCCCCTGCTGCGGCTGACCGCCGTAGGGCTGACCCGGCTGCTGGGCACCCGGGTACCCGTACCCACCCTGCGGCTGACCGCCGTAGGGCTGGGGGGCGGCGGGCTTCGGGGCGGGCACGAGGCCGACCTGGAGCGCGGGGACGAGCGGGGTGGCGATCGCGGCGGCCGCCATGATCAGCGTCGCGACGAGGGACAGGATGAGGCCGATGCCGGGGCCCACACCGCCGTCCCCGCCGCTGCCGATGTTGTTGGCAGCGCCGGCCGGGTCGAAGACGTTCCCGAGCGCGCTCCACGCGGCGAAGACGGTGAGGGCGACACCGAACGGGCCGAGGTCGAGTCCGGCGACCTTGGGCACCCGCGGCAGGGCGCGGGAGGCGACGACCAGGCCGGCTCCGAGGATGCCGGCCAGGATCACGCTCAGTACGAAGGGGCCGCTCGCCCAGGTGCTGGGGCTGTCGACGCTGACCGTTTGCCCGCCGACGGTCGGGACGTCGTCGATCGAAAAGATGGCGAGGAACGACGCGATGAACAGCAGGACCGCTGCTCCGATCACCACGCCGTCGCCTCGAGTGAGGGAGCGGATATTCACTTCAGTCCTTCGTCAGTCGTCTCGTCGTCAATGGGAGGCGTCGCTGACACCATGTCGCCGTCAGGCCCCGGTGTGAAGCGCGGGAGCGGCCCCACATCGTAAAGGCGACACTATCGCCCATACGATCGGGGTGTCCGGAGGGTGCGGCCCGCCGGTCACTACCCGCGCAGGAAACCCACGATTCCCTCAGAGATTCCACGCGCCGCCTTCTCCCGCCACGCGCCGCTGGTCAGCAACGCCGCGTCATTGCTATCGCGCATGTTGCCGCACTCGATGAACACCTTGGGAACCGTTGACAGATTGAGACCGCCGAGATCGCTGCGGACGTCCAGCCCGGTGCCGCCGCCGATGTAGTTGGAGGGCGCGCTGCCGGTGGCGCGGACGAAGTTGCCCGCGATGCGCTCACCCAGATCGCGCGACCGGGTGACGATGGGCCGGGTGTCGGCGGAGCCCGAGTGGACGGACGCGGGGAGGATGACGTGGAAGCCGCGGTTGCCGGCCGCGGAACCGTCCGCGTGGATGGAGACGACCGCGTCGGCGTGCGCGTCGTTGCCGATCCGGGCCCGCTCGTCGACGCACGGACCCCAGGGGCGGTCGCCGTCCTGGGTGAACTTCACCGTGGCGCCCTCCTGTTGGAGGAGCGTGCGCAGCCGCCGGGCGACGTCGAGGGTGAACCGGCCTTCGATGTAACCCGCGTTGGTCGACGTGCCGGTGGTGTCGCACTCCTTGGAGTTCGTGCCGATGTTCACCTTGCGGTTGATCTCGGCCGAGTGCTGGAAGTTGCCCGGGTTGTGTCCCGGGTCGACGACCACGACCTTGCCCTTGAGCGGGCCGGAGGCGCCGGGGCCACCCGCGGTGGAGGGGCCGGAACGGGTGGCGGAGCCGGAGGGCGACGGGCTCCGGTGCTGAGCGTCACCCGTCCCGGACGCCGACGGTGTCCGGGCCCCGGAGGACGCGGCGCCCCCGGAGGACGGGGACGTCGGTGAGAGGGACGAGGACGCGGCGGCTCCGGAGGAACCGCCCGGGTCATCCACCGCCTGCCACACCAGCCATCCCACCAGTGAGCCCGTCACCAGCGCGGCGAGCGTCACGGCCATCGGCCCGCGCCCGGGACGGCGCGGCTGGGGAGGATCGAAGTCAGGGCCTACGTACGACACGTCTGCGACTCTAACCGCGACCTCGGATCCCTGCTCCCGTTCGCCGCAGGACGCGCAGCGAGTCGGTCACCGAGATCTCCGTGAACGCGCCCGACTCCAGGGCCCGGAGGTAGACGCGGTACGGCGCCTGACCGGTGAACTCGTCGGCCGGGTCCGGGAACACGTCGTGGATCAGGAGCAGGCCGCCCTCGGCCACATGAGGGGCCCAGCCCTCGTAGTCGGCGGACGCGTGTTCGTCCGTGTGGCCGCCGTCGATGAAGACGAGACCGAGCGGCGTCCCCCAGAACGCGGCGATCTGCGGAGAGCGGCCGACGATCGCGACCACCTGCTCCTCGAGCCCCGCCCGGTGGAGGGTGCGGCGGAAGGTGGGCAGCGTGTCCATCCGGCCGATCTCGGGGTCGACCGTGGACGGGTCGTGGTACTCCCACCCGGGCTGCTGCTCCTCGCTGCCCCGGTGATGGTCGACCGTGATCGCCGTCACCCCGGCCGCGCGCGCCGCGTCGGCGAGCAGGATCGTGGAGCGCCCGCAGTAGGTGCCGACCTCGAGGAGGGGCAGTCCGAGCCGGCCGGCCTCGACGGCGGCGTCGTACAGCGCGAGGCCCTCGTCGAGCGGCATGAAGCCCTTGGCGGCCTCGAAGGCGGCGAGGATCTCCGGCTTGGGTGCCGCGGGCATGGGGTCCTCCAGCTGGTACCGGTCCCTCGTGCACGGGCCCGTCAGCGCCCCATGCTGCACCACACCCCCGCCGCGAAGGGCGACGGGGGTGGGATGTGCGCGGACCGGACCCCACGGGGGCCTGTCGGCGGGACCGCCGGGACCGGTCCGGTGGGCCTGGTGCGGTCCGGGTGGTTCCGGCCCGGTGGGGCCGGTCCCGGATGGTGCCGGTCCGGGTGGGCTGCTGCGCCCGGACCTACGCGGGGACGGTCTCGCCCGGCAGGGCGAGATCCAGGTCGACCGGGCGGTCGTCGCCGGAGTGCGTCGCCGAGGAGGCGAGCGGGCCGTGGCCCGCGGCCCGGGCGGCGAGGACGTACGCGCCCTCGGCGGGCACGGCCAGCGCGTAGCTGCCGTCCTCCCCGGAGAGCGTGGCGCCCGCCTGGCGGCCGCGCCGGTCGATCAGGGTGACCTTGGCACGGGCGACGGGATCGCCGGCGGTGTTCAGGACCCGGCCGCGGAAGCCGCCGAGCACCTCGTGGGCCCGCTCCAGCGCGGCGTCCTCGGCACTGCTGGCGAGCAGCTGCGGCTTGGTCGCCTGCCGCTGGCGGGGCAGGAAGAGGGCCATGACGAGACCGACGGCCACCGCGCCCGTCGCGATCATGAAGGAGACCCGGAAGCCGTGCATGGTCGGGACCGCGACACCGCCGACGTCGTTCGCCGTGTTCGCGAGCACCATGCCGATGACGGCGCTGGACACCGACGTGCCGATCGAGCGCATCAGGGTGTTGAGACCGTTGGCCGCGCCCGTCTCCGAGGCCGGGACGGAGCCGACGATCAGCGCGGGCAACGAGGAGTAGGCGAGGCCGATGCCCGCGCCCAGGACCACCGCGATCACGATCGTCTGCCAGGCGGCGCTCATCAGGCCGAGCCCCGCGCCGTAGCCGATCCCGATGATCACCATGCCGATGATCAGCGTGACCTTGGGGCCGTACTTGGCGGAGATCCGGGCGTAGACCGGCGCGGTGAACATCATCGTCAGGCCGAGCGGCGCCACGCACAGACCGGCGACCACCATCGACTGGCCGAGGCCGTAACCGGTGGCCTTCGGCAGCTGGAGGAGCTGCGGCAGGACGAGGGAGACGACGTAGAAGGAGACACCGACCATGATCGAGGCGAGGTTGGTGAAGAGCACCGAGCGGCGGACGGTGGTGCGCAGGTCGACCAGCGGTGCCTTGACGCGCAGCTCCATCACGCCCCACAGCACGAGCACGACGGCCGAGGCGGCGAACAGGCCGAGCGTGGTGCCCGAGCTCCAGCCCCAGTCGCTGCCCTTGGTGATCGGCAGCAGGAAGAGGACGAGTCCCGCGGACAGGCCTATCGCCCCCAGCACGTCGAAGGTGCCCTCGGCGCGCATCGGGGACTCCGGTACGGCGACGAGGGTCAGCACGATGGAGACGACGCCGAGTCCGGCGGCGAGGAAGAACAGGGAGTGCCAGTCGGCGTGCTGCGCGACCAGGGCCGAGAGCGGTAGTGCGAGACCGCCGCCGACACCGATCGAGGAGCTCATCAGGGCCATCGCCGAGCCGAGCTTCTCGCGGGGCAGCATGTCGCGCATCAGGCCGATGCCGAGCGGGATCGCGCCCATGGCGAAGCCCTGCAGGGCCCGGCCGGCGATCATCACGAGCAGGTCGCTGGTGAACCCGGCGATCAGTGAGCCGACGACCATCACGGACAGGCTCATGAGCAGCATCCGCCGCTTGCCGAACAGGTCACCGAGGCGGCCCATGATCGGGGTGGCGACGGCTCCCGCGAGCAGCGTCGAGGTCATGACCCAGGTGGCGTTGCTGGGGGCGGTGCCCAGCAGCTCCGGCAGGTCCTTGATGACCGGGACGAGCAGGGTCTGCATCACCGCGACAACGATGCCCGCGAAGGCCAGCACCGGTACGACCGCAGCGCTGGTCCTCCGGGCGGGCTGTGGGGTCGTCGTGTGCGTCATTGAGTGAGGCCTCCAGGCCGGGAGAAGAGAGCAGGCGAGAACGATCCGTGCGGGAATCCGTGCGGGAGTCGGTGCGGGATACGTGCAAGGTGAACCCGGTGCGCCCGGGCAACTATTCCGATGCTTCGGCGTACTAACAAAAACTTGACCTTCTCGTGAGGATCTGAACGACCGTCAGGCCTGGTGGATGAGTAGAACGTGTTCTACTCTGGCGCGCACCACGAGGCTGGGGGTGCCGTGAAGGCGTACGTCGTCGGGGTCGGGATGACCCGTTTCGAGAAGCCGGAGACCCGGGACTGGCAGTACTGGGACATGGCGAAGGAGGCGGGCACCCTCGCCCTGCGGGACGCGGGGATCGCGTACTCCGACGTCCGGCAGGTACCCGTCGGCCACTGCTTCCAGGCGTCCACCGCGGGGCAGCGGGCCGCCTACGAGCTGGGCCTGACCGGCGTGCCCGTCTACAACGTCAACAACAACTGCGCCACCGGGGCGAGCGCGCTGATGCTGGCGCGCCAGTTCGTCGAGGGCGGGATCTCGGACTGCGTGCTGGCCCTGGGGTTCGAGAAGATGAAGCGCGGAGCGCTGGGCGGCGGCGCCGACGGCGGGGACTTCGCGACCTCCCCGGTGGCCCGGCACTACGGGATCATGGCCGCGCGGCACGGCTTCGAGATGTCCCCGCCCACCGCGCAGATCTTCGGCGACGCGGCACGCGAGCACATGGAGCGGTACGGGACCACCGAGGCGCAGCTCGCCGCGGTCGGCGCCAAGAACCACCGGCACTCGGCCCACAACCCGTACGCCCAGTTCCAGGACGTGTACGGGGTCGACGAGGTCCTCGCCGCCCGGGTCGTGCACCGGCCGCTGACGAAGCTCCAGTGCTCGCCCACCTCCGACGGCGCCGCGGCGGCCGTCGTCGTGTCCGAGCGGTTCGCCGAGGAGCGCGGGCTGGGCGGCAGGGCGGTGGAGATCGTCGCGCAGGCGATGACCACGGACACCGAGGAGTCCTTCGCCTCCGGGTCGTGCATCGACGTCGTGGGGCAGCCCATGTCCCGGGAGGCCGCACGCCAGGTCTACGAGCGTGCGGGGCTCGGCATCGAGGACGTGGACGTCGTGGAACTGCACGACTGCTTCTCGATCAACGAACTGCTGACGTACGAGGCGCTCGGCATGTGCGGCGAGGGGGAGTCCGGCAAGCTCGTCGAATCGGGGGCCACCACCTACGGCGGACGGTGGGTGGTGAACCCGTCCGGCGGTCTGATCTCGAAGGGGCACCCGCTGGGGGCGACCGGGATCGCCCAGGTGGCCGAGCTGGTCTGGCAGTTGCGGGGCGAGGCGGGCGGGCGGCAGGTGGCGGACGCGCGGGTCGGCCTCGCCCACAACATCGGGCTCGGCGGGGCGGCCGTGGTCACACTGCTGCGGGCGGCAGGCGGCTGAACCGGGACCGGCCCGCGCCGTACGCCCCCGGGCCGGCGCCCGATGCCGCGTCCGCGGCCGGCGCCCCGTGCCGTCCGCGGCACGGGCGTGCGGGGCCGGCGTCCCTGGTGACCACGGTGACCACGGTGACCGTGGTGGCCGAACCCCGGTGACCGGTCCCTGGCCGGGCGGACGGCCGCCCGGACCCCGGAGGCGAGGACGGCCCGGACCCCGGTGGCCCCGCCGGGGGCGGCGCGCCGGCCCCTCGTACCGTGTGGACCCGTGAGGTCCGGCGGCGCGGGACCGATCCCGCAGGGACCGCCGGGTCGCCGGGGTCGCCGCAACCGCCGCGGAGGATCTCCGGCCACCGAGGCAACGAAAACCGGTCCTCGTGGACTCCTTTGAACATCTAGGAGGTGCCCATGGGGGATCGGAAACAGGCCCGGGACGAGGAGTTCCAGGGCTTTGTCGTCGGCCGCTGGCCGCGGCTGCTGCGTACGGCGTTCCTCCTCACCGGGGAGCAGCACGCGGCCGAGGACCTGGTCCAGTCGACGCTGGAACAGGTCTACGTGGCCTGGCGCAGGGTCGACACGGCCGACGACCCGGACGCCTACGTCCGGCGCGTGATGATCAACGCGCACGCCCGCAGACACCGCCGGCGCCTCAAGGAGTACCTGGCGCCGAAGGACGACTCGGGCCTCACCCACGAGGTTCCCGAGGGCGGCGACCGGATGGCCCAGGCCGACGACCGCAGCGCCCTGCTGAAGGCCCTCGCCCAACTGCCGCCACGCCAGCGCGAGGCGGTCGTCCTGCGGTACTGGGAGGACCTGAGCGAGGCACGGGTGGCGGAGGCGATGGGCTGCTCGGTGGGCGCGGTGAAGAGCAACGCGGCGAAGGGGATCGCGAAGCTCCGCGCCGTACCGGGACTGGCCGACATGGTGACGTACGGAGGGTGGAAGTGATGCACGCGGACCGGGAGACCGACCACGACATGACGCACGGGGACATCGCCGTGCTGCTGGCCTCGGCCGCCGACGAGGTGAGGATCGGCCCGGCCCCCTGCCAGGCGCTGGTCCGCGGCGGCCGGCGTCGCAGGGCCCGCCGCTGGGCGATCGGCGCGACCGCCGCCCTGGTGGTCGCCGGCTCGACGGGGACGCTGGCGCTGGCCGGGGCGAGGGACGACGGCGCGCGGCGGGTCGCGCCGGCCGCGACCCGCCTGCCGGTGAGCGACGAACGGCATCTGTACGAGCCGCGGAGCAGCGACCTGGCCAGGGGGACCGACCACGGCAGGAAGTGGAAGGTGGTCGTCTACGTGTGGGGGGCGCCCCGTGACCGGACGGAGGCGCAGCGCCAGATGGACGCCATGGCCCGGTCCGGGTTCGGGAATCCGGGGGTGGAGCCGCCGACCCCCGCCGGACTCGTCGGCAGGAGCGCGTACTTCGTGCGCCTGACCGTGGACGGCACGACGTCGACCAAGATGCTGGGGGTGTTCGACAAGCGCGGCACGATGTCGGGCCGGGACGTGTGGTCCGCCGCACTGCCGCTGGAGACCAGGAGGACCACGCCGAGGGGGTCCGGCGAGCGGCTCGTGATCGGCCGGGTCTCCACGACCGCCCAGGAGGTCACCTGCACCTGGGACGACGCCACGACGACCAAGGCGTACCGGCCCGCCCCGGGCACGGGCATCGGCGGGGACTTCGAGGACCTGATCCGCCCGGCGGACGGTTCCCCGTCCGACTGGTTCGTGTGCCTGGGACCGGAGGGCAGGACCTTCAAGGCGGTGGCGGTGACGAGGTAGGAGCCGCGCGGCGACGCGGGCGGCCGCCGGTCAGAGCCAACCCTGCTGACGGGCCTCCCGCATCGCCTCCATACGGTTGCGGGTGCCGGTCTTGCCGATCGCGGAGGACAGGTAGTTGCGGACCGTCGACTCGGAGAGGTGGAGTCTGCCCGCGATGTCGGCGACGGTGGCGCCGTCCACCGAGGCCTTCAGCACGTCGCACTCGCGGGCGGTGAGGGGACTGGGCCCGGCGCTCAGCGCGGCCGCGGCCAGGGCCGGGTCGATGACCCGCTCGCCGGTCAGCACCCGGCGGATCGCCTCGGCCAGCTCCTCCACGGGCCCGTCCTTGACCAGGAACCCCGCGGCGCCCGCCTCCATGGCGCGGCGCAGGTAGCCGGGCCGGCCGAAGGTCGTGAGGATCAACACCCGGCAGTCCGGGGCCTGTCGGCGCAGCTCGGCGGCGGCGTCCAGACCGCTCATGCCCGGCAGTTCGATGTCCAGCAGGGCCACGTCCGGGCGGTGCAGCAGCGCGGCGTCCACGATCGCGTCGCCCGCCGCGACCTGCGCGACGACCTCCAGGTCCTCCTCCATGCCGAGCAGCAGAGCGAGCGCCCCGCGCATCATTCCCTGGTCCTCGGCGAGCAGGACCCTCACACACTTCACCGGACGGTGATCCCGGGGCATCTCATCCACGGGCCCAGCGTAGGCCTGCGGCAGCGCCATGTCCTGGACGGACGGGGCGAGATGCGTGGTCACCGCGCCCTGGGCATCTTGGACAGCGGCAACTCCTCGGGATCCGCGGGGAGTTCGCCGTCCGCGGGGAGCTCGCCCTCCACGGGCAGTTCGGCGGTGACCGTGAAGCCGCCGCGCGGGGACGGTCCGGCCCGCAGCGACCCGCCGGCCACCGCCAGGCGTTCGGTCAGGCCCTTCAGACCGGTTCCGCCGATGCCCGGCACGGGCGACGGGGAGAGCGTGCCGTCCCCGTCGTCCGCGACCTCCAGACGGACCCGGTCCCGCGTACCGGCGACGCTGATCTCGCAGCGGGTCGCGCCGCTGTGCCGGACGACGTTGGTGACCGCCTCGCGCAGCACCCAGCCCAGCAGGGCCTCGGACCGCGGCACGAGGGGCGGCCCCGACTGCCGTACGACCGGGTCGACGCCCACCGCGGACAGCGCGGAGCGGGCCCGGTCCAGCTCGGTGGCGAGGCTGCCCTCGCGGTAGCCGGTGACCGCCTCGCGGATCTCCGTGAGGGCCTGGCGGCCGACCGACTCGATGTCCGTGACCTGCACCAGGGCCGCCTCCAGATCGCGGGGCGCCAGCCGGCGGGCCGCCTCCGACTTCACCACGATCACGGAGAGCGTGTGGCCGAGCAGGTCGTGCAGGTCGCGGGAGAAGCGCAGGCGCTCCTTCTCGACGGCGCGCCGGGCCAGTTCCTCACGGGCGGCCCGCAGCTCACGTACCGCCTCGGCGAGGGACAGGATCGCCGCCGTGACCATCGTGGACAGGAAGGTGCCGTACGCGATGTTGATCGCGTCCCAGCCCTCCCGGACGCCGGAGACAGCGCCCGCCAGCGCGGCCAGACCGATACCCGTCCTGCCGAGCCAGGGGCCGCGCAGGGTCGCCCCCGTCGCGAGACCGAGCAGCGGGAAGAACAGCAGCCAGTTGCCGCCGTAGCCGATGGCGAGACCGCAGGTCAGCACGCCCATCGCGGCGAGCGCCAGGCGCGTGGAGAGGGCCTCGCGCTTCTCCTTCACGAAGGCACGGAACGCGACGTTGATGTACAGGGAGTTGAAGATGAACAGGCCGACGGCGCCTATCCAGGGGTTCGCGGTCCTGCCCTGGAACAGGTTGGAGAAGGCCCCCATGCCCAGCAGCAGCCAGGGCAGCAGGGCGAACCCGGTCGGCGGCGGCCCCGGGTTCTCGGGCAGCGCCTGCCCGTTCTCGCGCGCGGTGCGCCGCGCCGCCTTGAACCTCACCATGTCCGCCTTCCACCGCCGCCGCGACTCCTGCCACGCCTTGATCCGGCAGACGACTCCGCGCATCCACGAGCTGTGCGTCCACGACATGTCGTGCCCCCGTTCCCCGCTCCAGTTGGGACCTTTTCCCGCCGCCGCGCCACCGTCCGGGTGGACCGCCGCGGTACGGGCGGACCGCCGCGGTACGGGCGGCCCGCCGCTCCTCAGGCGGTCCGCGCCGCTGTGCGGTACGACACCACAGCGTACGAACCGAAGGCCAGCAGCCAGGCCACGAGCACCGCGACCGCGCCCAGCGCCGGAGCGCGGCCGTCGGTGACGGACAGGCCGAGCTCCGCGAAGCGGTTGGCCGGCGTGTACACGGACACCGACCGCAGCCAGTCGGGGAACAGCGTGACCGGGAACCACAGGCCGCCCACCACCGAGAGCCCCAGGTTGCACGCCATGTTGGCGACACCGGTGGTCTGCGCGGTCAGCCGGTAACCGTTGCCGAGGCCGAGCAGCGTGAACGGCACGGACCCGAGCCAGAGCAGCACCGCGACCGCCGCCCACTGCCAGGCCGCCAGACGCACGCCGTTGACCAGACCGCCCGCGGCCAGCACCGCGGCGATCGCCGGCAGCACGGTCACCGAGCCGGTCAGCGCCCGCCCCAGCACCACCTCGCGCGGCGTCATCGGCGTCACCCGCAGCTGCCGCAGCCAGCCGGTCACCCGGTCCTCGGCGACCCCGCCGCCGGTGTTCAGGGCCGAGCCCACCGCCCCGTACGCGGCCATCCCGATCATGGAACCGGTCTTCCAGCCGCCGTCGTCGCCTCCGCCACCGAGGTTGGTGAAGAGCAGGTACATCATCACGGGCATCGCGACGCCACCGATCACGAAGCCGGTGTCGCGCAGCGTGCGGCGCACCTCCAGCCGCAGGTAGTCCAGCATCACACCGCCTCCAGAGCAGATGAGGTGAGGGCCAGGAACGCGTCGTCCAAGGACGCCGCGGTGACCTCCAGGCCACGGATCGAGCCCCGTTGGGCCAGCGCGACCACCGTCGCGTCCGAGTCGTCCGTCCGCAGGCGCGCCCGGTCCCCGCGCACCTCCACCGACACCACACCGGGCAGCAGGGTCAGCCCCCGCGTGCTCTCCCCGGCCAGGTCGAAGGAGACCAGGTTGCCGCCCACCGACCGCTTGAGGTGCTCACCGGTGCCGTCCGCGACGATCCGCCCCCGGTCGATGACGAGGATCCGGTCCGCGTGCGCGTCGGCCTCGTCCAGATAGTGCGTGGAGAACAGGACGGTGTGCCCGCGCCGCGCGTACGCCCGCATCGACGCCCAGAACGCCTGCCGCGCCTCCACGTCCAGCGCGGCGGTCGGCTCGTCGAGCACGATCAGCGCGGGGTTCCCGGCGAGCGCCACCGCGAACCGCACCCGCTGCGCCTGGCCGCCGGAGAGCCGGTCGGCGCGTCGCCCCGCCAGTTCCGCGATCCCCGCCAGCCGCAGCGCCTCGTCCACCGGCAGCGGCGCCGGATAGCGGCCCGCCACGAAGGAGACCAGCTCGCGGACGGTCACGCGGGGCACCGGCCGTGCCTCCTGGAGCATGGCCCCGACCCGCCCGGCGCGCACCGCCTGCTCCGGGGGCCCGCCGAAGAGCGCTACCGATCCCTCGTCGGGCTCGTTCAGCCCGAGCAGGAGGGAGATCGTGGTCGACTTGCCCGCCCCGTTGCGGCCCAGCAGCGCCACGGTCTCGCCGCGGGCGATCTCCAGATCCACCCCGTCCACGGCGCGCACCGCGCCGAACGCCTTGACGGCTCCCGTGAAGGACACCGCCGCTTCCGTCCCCGTCGTTCCGGTCGTCCCCGTCGTCCATGTCATGAAAACGACGTTACGAGCCGGGACGGCGGGCCCGGCAGAGGCACTTGTGGGCAGTCGGCCGGGACAAATGTCACGGCCGCGGCCGGCCGGTGTCGCGTCCGGTGCCGTGTCTCGCCTCACGGCTCGTGTCCCGGCCGGTGCCGCGAGCCCGGATCTGACATGACGTCAGCAGCCTTCACAACTCGGGGGCGCTGGGCTATACAGGGGGTCGCCGTACTGGAACGCGTTCTAGAACAGGCGGGTTCCGAGGCCCCGTGTCGACCTCGGTGCGGCCGACGGTGCGGACGGCCGCATCGAGGTCTTTCGCGCTAGTGATTCAGGAGCCCCATGCCCATCGACGCCGCAAAGGCCCTCGCCGCCGAACCCCGTATCGGTGAGATCACCTGGGACCGGAAGGACGTCCAGCTCTACCACCTCGGCCTCGGCGCGGGCGCGAACCCGGACAAGCGGACCCCCGCCACGGACGCCGACGAGCTGCGCTACACCCTCGAGTCCAGGCTGCACGTCCTGCCGAGCTTCGCCACCGTCGCGGGCGCCGGCTCCCCCGGTGTGATCGGCGGTCTGTCCATGCCCGGGGTCGACGTCGACCTCACCCGCGTCCTGCACGGCGGGCAGCGCGTCGCCCTGCACCGCCCGATACCGGCCGAGGGCAGGGCGACGGCCACCGGGCGGATCGCCGCCGTGTACGACAAGGGCAAGGCCGCGATCCTGGTCATGCGCACCGAGGTCGCGGACGCCGAGGGGCCGTTGTGGACGAACGACGCCCAGATCTTCGTACGAGGAGAGGGCGGCTGGGGCGGCGACCGCGGCCCCTCCACCCGCCTCGACGCACCGGACGGGCCGCCGGACCGGACCGTCGAACGCCCGGTCCGCGAGGACCAGGCGCTGCTCTACCGGCTCTCCGGTGACTGGAACCCGCTGCACGCCGACCCGGAGTTCGCCAAGCTGGCCGGCTTCGACCGGCCGATCCTGCACGGACTGTGCACGTACGGCGTGACGCTCAAGGCGGTCGTCGACACGCTGCTCGACGGGGACGTGTCCCGCGTCCGCTCGTACACCACCCGCTTCGCCGGTGTCGTGTTCCCCGGCGAGACCCTGCGCGTCCGCATGTGGCGCGGGCCGGCCCGGGACGGCGGGATCCGGGTGTCGGTGACCGCGGCCGACCGGGACGACGCGCCGGTGCTGGCCGACACCGTCGTCGAGCACGCGTGAGCCCAGCCCACCGTTGAGAGGAGCCGCACCATGCGCGCAGCCGTACAGCACGAGACAGGCCAGGACAAACTCGACGTCCTCGACGACGTCGAGGCCGTGGGCTTCGGGCCCGGCCGGGTCAGGATCCGGGTGCGGGCCACCGGACTGTGCCACTCGGACCTGTCCGCGATGACCGGCGTACTGCCGCAGCCCGCACCGTTCGTGCCCGGTCACGAGGGCGCCGGAGAGGTCACCGAGGTGGGCGAGGGGGTCACCGGTCTCAAGCCCGGCGACCGGGTCGTCGTCTGCTGGCTGCCGGCCTGCGGTGCCTGTCCCGCCTGCAAGCGCGGCCAGACCGAGCTGTGCCTGGCCGGGTTCATGAACGCGGGCACCCCCAACTTCAGGCGCTCCGGCCAGGATGTCTTCGGCTTCGCCGGGACCGGCACCTTCGCGGAGGAGGTCGTGGTGGCCGCGGGCTGCGCCGTGCCCATCCCCGACGACGTGCCCTTCGACATCGCCGCCCTCATCGGCTGCGGTGTCACGACCGGGCTCGGCGCCGCCCTCAACACCGCAGACGTGGAGGCCGGTTCGTCGGTCGCGGTGATCGGCTGCGGCGGCGTCGGCATCTCCGCCATCCAGGGCGCGCGCCTCAAGGGCGCCGCCGAGATCGTCGCCGTCGACCCGGTCGCCTCCCGTCGCGAGGCCGCGCTGAGGTTCGGCGCGACGAGGGCGGTCGCCCCGGACGGACTCGCCGACGCCAAGCAGTCGGTGACCGCGGGCGAGGGCTTCGACTACGTCTTCGAGGTCGTCGGCAGGTCGGCCACCGCCCGCACCGCCTACGAGAACACCCGGCGCGGCGGCACCCTCGTCGTCGTCGGCGCGGGCGCCATGGACGACTTCCTCCAGCTCAACATGTTCGAGCTGTTCTTCGACGAGAAGCGCATCCTGCCGTCCATGTACGGCGGTGGCGACGTCCTGCGCTCCTACGAGCGGACCATCGCCCTGTGGCGTGCGGGTCGCATCGACCTGGAGGGCCTGATCACCCACCGGGTGCCGCTGTCCGGGATCAACGAGGCACTGGACCAGATGCGGACGGGCACCGCCCTGCGCACCTGCATCGAGATCTGACACCGAATCCGACCCCGACCACCGCTGAGGACCCTGATGTCACTGCCACTCGAGGGGCTGACCGCGATCGTCACCGGCGCGGGGCGCGGCCTCGGCCGGGCCGAGGCGCTGGAGCTCGCCGGCCTGGGCGCGTCCGTCGTCGTCAACGACTACGGACGTCCCGGGCGGGACGGTTCGGGCGCGGCCTCGGCCGCGCCCGCCGAGGAGGTCGCCGCCGAGATCCGTGCCGCGGGCGGCCGCGCCCTCGCCCACACCGGCGACGTCGCCGACCACGAACAGGCCCGCGGGCTGGTCGAGTCGGCGGTCGCCGGATTCGGCGGACTGGACATCCTGGTCAACAACGCGGGCATCCTGCGCGACCGGATGGTCTTCTCGATGTCCGAGGAGGAGTGGGACTCGGTCATCCGGGTCCATCTCAAGGGCCACTTCAACATGACGCACTTCGCGTCGGCGCACTGGCGGGCGCGGTCCAAGGCCGCGGGCGGCCCGGTGTACGGGCGGATCGTCAACACCTCGTCGGAGGCGTTCCTCGCGGGTTCGGCGGGTCAGCCCAACTACGCGGCGGCCAAGGGCGGCATCGTCGGCCTGACCACGTCGACCGCGCTGGCGCTGACCAGGTACGGGGTGACGGCGAACGTCATCTGCCCGCGGGCCCGGACCCGTATGACCGAGGACGTGTTCGCGGGCTTCCCGGCTCCCGAGGCCGGTGCGGAGCCGGGGGAGGGGCTGGACCCGCTCGCCCCCGAGCATGTCGCCCCGCTCGTCGGCTACTTGGCCTCGCCCGCCGCCGCGCACGTCAACGGGCAACTGCTCGTCGTGCACGGCGGCATGGTGGCGGTCGTCGAACGGCCGCGGGTGGCCGCCAAGTTCGACACCAAGCAGCCCGCCTTCACCTACGACGAACTCGACGCCCTGCTCAGCCCGCACTACGCCGGGCGCCCGCGGGGCGAGACGTTCGCGGCGGCCGAGGTCCTGGGACTCAAGCGCGGGTAGCGCCCGGCCGGCGGGACCGGGCGGGCCGGCCGTGACCGGGAGGCCCCGGGAGCGCGAACGGGCCGCTCCGGGAACGCGGGCCGGAGGCGGGACCGGACGACGACAGCAACGACACGACGACAGCAACGACACGACGACAGCAACGACACGACGACAGCAACGACACGGCCCCGCTCACCTCGGGTGAGCGGGGCCGTGTCGTAGGTCCGACGTGCCGTCAGGCCGACCTGTCCGGCTGACCGGACGGCTTGCGGTGCCGGCCGTGCGGCATCGCCTCGTCGTCCTGGCCGGAGACCGGCCCCCGGTGCCTGCCGTGGCCCGCGGCCTGCGCCGCGGCGTCCTGGGCGTCGGTGACCGGCGGTTCCATGGTGCTGATGTCGCTCATCTGGTGTTCACCCCGTCAACAAGATCCTTCTTTGCAGCCGGGGGATTCTAACCGGCGGTCATGGCCGGGTCGTCGGCGGGTGACCGGGATGCGCCCCGGCCAGTTCCACCCGTTCCCATCCACCGGGCGTCCTGTCCCCGGCCCTCCGCCCGGCCCGGGCGACCGGAAAGGCGGGAGCGATCGGAACGATCGGAACGGCGGAGACGAACGGGAGGCCGGGAACGCCCGGAGCGACGGGACCGGTGCCGTCCTGTCCCACCGGCCGGGACGACGGAGCCGCCCGGCCGGTCAAGGGCGCCTGTTGCAGCGGGACCGGGCGCGCGGCCACCCGTTCCGGCGGGCGTGCGCATTCCGCGTCCACCGGAACGGCCGGCGCCGCCAGCCGCGCCACCCCGCACGGCACCGCCCTCGTGGCGTACGGCAGCCGGAGTTCGCCCTCCCCGGTCAACAGGCCCGCCCCCGCCAACCACCCCTCGGGCGCCGGTAGATGGTGGACCTGACGCTCGACGGGCCGCCACATCCCCACCCAGGTGCCGCCCGGCCCGTCGATCCGCAGGGCCACCGCGCAGCGCTCCGGCGTGAGCACCTGCCCCGGCTGGATCGCGAACGGCGTCACCGAGCAGTCCGAGGCGCGCAGGCACTCCGGGAAGCGGACCGGCAGCGTGCTCCCCAGCACCCCCCAGCCCAGCCGGGCGTGCCCCGGCGAGGGCGCGTCCGAACGGATGAGCAGCAGCCCGCTGTCGGCGTCCGCGAGCAGCAGCCGGTCGTTGCTGTCCTCGGCGATCTGCAGCAGCGGTGACACCTCGCCGCCGCGCTCCAGGTCGACGACCACGGTCTTGGTCCGGCCGTCCTGGAAACGGTCCAGCGCCAGCATGCGTCCCGTGCCGTCCAGCCACACCCCGCCCGAACAACGGCCCGGGATCTCGGCGAGGTGCTCGGGACCGAAGGCGCCCCCCGCCACCAGCCAGACCGCCGTGGACGCCCGTCCCACGGCCAGGGCGTACGCGTGTTCCCCGTCGGGCGCGGGCGGCAGCAGCCACAGCCGGGAGCCCTCCTCCGCGCACTCCACCGCGCCGAGCGGCAGCTCCCCGGTGCCGGGCCCGGTCGGATACAGCAGCGAGAACGCGTGCCGTCCGGCCGTCACCCGGTGGATCAGCACCCGCCCGTCGGTCATCGGCAGCACCTCGGTGCCGGGCTCCTCCGGCTGGTGGGACGGCAGCGGCACGGCGTACGGCTCGTGGCCGTCCAGCGTCCAGCGCTCCGGGAACCAGCACTCGCCGTCGAGCGCGAGGCGCGCCGCGTAGGTTCCGTCGGCGGTGATCACGCATCCGGGGCGGCTGGCCCGCCCGTTCTCGTGTGCTGCGTTCTTCGTGTTCACCGTGTTCTGGTTCGCGTGGTCCGCCGCGGGCTCGGTCGCACAGGCCGTCATCGTTCGGTCACCTCCGGCGACGAAGCTAGTTTTCGTACGCACAGACGCGGGACCGACGCCCGGCCGCTTCACACATAAGGGTGGCCGTGCCGCGATTCGCCTGAGGGAACGGGGGCGGGTGTGCTGAGCGGGGCGCGGCGGAGCGCACGGGGCCGGGACGACGGCGGCCCCCGTGCCCGGGGGCGCCCCGCCCGCCCGGTCGAGCGCACCCGCGACCGGTGGGACACGGACGTGAGGCAGGTAGCCTTTCCCCGTGCCCCACCTGTCTGAAGTCATCGCCGCGCTCGACGCCCTCTGGCCGCCCGAGAGGGCCGAGGGATGGGACGCGGTCGGCACCGTCTGCGGCGACCCCGACCAGGAGGTCACGCGGGTCCTGTTCGCGGTCGACCCGGTCCAGGACATCGTCGACGAGGCGGTGGAGCTGGGCGCCGACCTGCTGGTCACCCACCACCCGCTCTATCTGCGCGGGACGACGACGGTCGAGGCCGGCACCTTCAAGGGCCGGGTCGTGCACACCCTCATCAAGAACGACATCGCGCTGCACGTCGCGCACACCAACGCCGACCGGGCCGACCCCGGTGTCTCGGACGCCCTGGCCGGCGCGCTCGACCTCCGTGTCGTACGCCCCCTCGTGCCGGACCCGACCGACCCCGAAGGGCGCCGTGGCCTGGGCCGCGTCTGTGAACTGGACCACCCGGTGACCGTCCGCGAGTTCGCCGCGCGCGCCGCCGGACGGCTGCCGGCCACCGCGCAGGGCATCCGGGTCGCGGGCGACCCCGACGCGCTCGTACGGACCGTCGCGGTCAGCGGCGGCTCCGGCGACAGCCTCTTCGACGACGTGCGTGCCGCGGGCGTCGACGCCTTCCTCACCGCGGACCTCCGCCACCACCCGGCGTCGGAGTTCACGGCGGTCCGCGCCCCCAGTCCTCTCGCGCTGCTCGACGCGGCGCACTGGGCCACCGAGTGGCCCTGGTGCGAGCTGGCAGCCACCCAGCTCGACGAGATCTCCGACCGCCACGGATGGGACCTGCGGGTCCACGTCTCGAAGACGGTCACCGACCCCTGGACCGCCCACGCGGCCTCGAACACCGACACATCTGGAGCCCCCAACTGAACGCCGCGCCCGCCGACCAGATCCGACTCCTCGACGTCCAGACCCTCGACGCACGCCTGCAGCAGCTCGCGCACAAGCGGAGGTCGCTGCCCGAGCACGCCGAGATCGAGTCGCTGAACAAGGACCTCACGCAGCTGCGCGACCTGCTCGTCGCCGCGCAGACCGAGGAGAGCGACTGCGCCCGCGAGCAGACCAAGGCGGAGCAGGACGTCGACCAGGTGCGCCAGCGCGCCACCCGCGACCAGCAGCGCCTGGACTCGGGTGCCGTGACCTCCCCCAAGGACCTGGAGAACCTGCAGCACGAGATCACCTCCCTCGCCAAGCGGCAGGGCGACCTGGAGGACGTCGTCCTGGAGGTCATGGAGCGCCGCGAGTCCGCGCAGGAGCGGGTCGCCGAACTGACCGAGCGGGTCTCCTCCGTCCAGTCGAAGATCGACGACGCCACCGGGCGACGGGACGCGGCCTTCGAGTCCCTCGACGCCGAGACGGCCACGGTGACGAAGGAGCGCGGCGTCGTCGCCGGTTCGGTCCCGGCCGACCTCCTCAAGCTCTACGACAAGCTGCGCGAGCAGCAGGGCGGCGTCGGCGCGGCCCGGCTCTACCAGCGCCGCTGCGAGGGCTGCCGCCTCGAGCTCAACATCACCGAGGTCAACGACGTCAAGGCGGCCTCCCCGGACACCGTGCTGCGCTGCGAGAACTGCCGCCGGATCCTGGTGCGCACGTCCGAGTCCGGCCTGTAGGGGCCATGGGCGTGCGGGAGTTCATCGTCGAGGCGGACGGCGGTTCCCGGGGCAACCCGGGTCCCGCGGGGTACGGGTCCGTGGTCATCGACGCGGCCACGGGGGAGACGCTGACGGAGGCCGCCGAGTACATCGGCATCGCCACCAACAACGTCGCCGAGTACCGGGGCCTGGTCGCCGGACTGAAGGCCGCCCGCGAGCTGGACCCGACCGCCACGGTCCGGGTCCGGATGGACTCCAAGCTCGTCGTCGAGCAGATGTCCGGCCGCTGGAAGATCAAGCACCCGGACATGAAGCCGCTGGCCGCCGAGGCGGCCCGGATCCTGCCGCCCGCGCAGGTCACCTACGAGTGGATCCCGCGCGAACGGAACAAGCACGCCGACCGCCTGGCCAACGAGGCCATGGACGCGGGGAAGCGCGGCGAGCAGTGGTCGCCGTCGCGGTCGACGGCGGAGCTGGACGCGAGGGCGACGAGACCCGCGACACCTGAGCCGTCGGGCCCGCCGGGGGACGCGGCAGCGGGCGCGGCGAAGGCCCGCGCGGCCTTGAGAGCACCGGGTTCGGAAACGCCCCGAAAGGGGCGCGGGGAACCGCGCGACCAGCCCCCACCGTCCCGCGGCCCGACGACTCCCGTCGCACCCCCGGCACCGGACGTCGGCGAAGCCACGAAGTCCGAGAACGACGAACGGGCCGCACGGAACGTGGCCACAGCCGCCCCGACCGTCGGATGGGGCGCCGCCCCCGACATGGGCGCGCCCGCCACCTTCGTCCTGCTGCGGCACGGCGAGACCCCGCTGACCCCGCAGAAGCGGTTCTCCGGCAGCGGTGGCACCGACCCCGCACTGTCGGACGTCGGCCGGGAGCAGGCGGAGCGGGCCGCCGCGGCGCTCGCCGCGCGCGGCACGATCCAGGCGATCGTGTCCTCCCCGCTCACCCGGACCCGGCAGACCGCGGAGGCCGTCGCGGCCCGTCTCGGGCTCGACGTGAGCATCGAGGACGGCCTGCGCGAGACGGACTTCGGCGCCTGGGAGGGGCTGACGTTCGCCGAGGTCCGCGAGCGCCACCCCGACGACCTGAACGCCTGGCTCGCCTCGCCGGAGGCCGAACCCACCGGCGGCGGCGAGAGCTTCGAGGCCACCGCCCGCCGCGTCGCCGCCACCCGTGACAAGCTGGTCGCCTCCTACGCGGGCCGCACGGTCCTGCTCGTCACCCACGTCACCCCGATCAAGACGTTCGTACGGCTCGCGATCGGCGCCCCGTCGGAGTCGCTGTTCCGCATGGAGCTGTCCGCGGCCTCCCTGTCGGCGGTGGCGTACTACGCGGACGGCAACGCCAGCCTGCGCCTCTTCAACGACACCTCCCACCTGCGCTGAGCGGACCGCTGGTCGCAGCTCGCCGGGCGTCCCGTGTCCGGAGGATCTCCGCGGACTCCGGGTCCGCCCGCAAGAACGCCTCCAGGTGGAGTTCGGCGAGCGTCACGTCGACGGCGGTCGCGAACGACGTCAGGGTGGTGAGCAGCCTCAACTCGCCCTCCGGGCAGCGCAGTCGCAGGGGGACGGCGAAGCCGAGGTACGCCGCGCCCGGCTCGCCCGCCGGCACGTACCGCGCCAGCTCCTCGGCCAGCGCGTCGAGTGCCGGGTCGGGGCTGCGCACGGCCCGGGCCCGCAGGCTCTCCACGATGTGCTGGCCCCACGCGTCCAGGTTCACCACCCGAGGCCCCATGCCCCGCGGATGCAGGGCCAGCCGCAGCACGTTCACCGGCGGGACGAGCAGTTCGGCGGCGGCTCCCTCCGTGAGTACCTCGAACGCCGCGTTCGCCGCGACGAGTTCACCCCGGGGCCCCGCCACCAGCGCCGGATACGGCAGGTGCCCCTCCAGGATGCTGTGCAACGCCTCCCGCACGGGCCGCAGCGCGACCGCGTCGAGCGGCGACTCCGCGAACGCCGGCGCGTAACCGGCGGCCAGCAGCAGCGAGTTGCGCTCCCGCAGGGTCAGGTCCAGCGACTCGGCGAGCCGGATCACGATCTCCCTGCCGGGCACCGAACGCCCACGCTCGATGAAGCTGACGTACCGCTGTGTCGTCCCCGCCCGCGAGGCGAGCTCCAGCTGACTGACCCGGCGGGCGGTACGCCAGCGCAGCAACTCCCGGGCGAAGGGGGGAGGTTCGCTCACGATACGGGTGGTCATGGACCAGTTGTACGTCATCTGTACGTCAGGGGGCGGCAGCGGTTCCGGACGCTTCCCGGGGCGATCCGTCATACCCCGCCGGGAATTGAGGCGCGGCCCCCGTCCGAACAGCATGGACGCGTCCACGTAGGCGCACACACCACAGGGGGCGACATGCGTACGTACCACCTGGAGACGCTCGGCACCATCGAAGGCGTCGTCCCGCGCGAGACGGCCCGCCCCGAGCCCGGCCCCCGGGAGATCCTCGTCCGCGTGCGGGCCGTCTCCCTCAACAAGCGCGATCTGCTGATCATGAAGGGGACCTATCCGCTCAAGGCGGTGCCGGACGTGATCCCGGTGAGCGACGGTGCCGGAGAGGTCGTCGCGGTGGGCGGGGAGGTGACCCGGTTCGTGGTCGGTGACCGGGTGGCGGGGACGTACTTCCCGAACTGGCTCGACGGACGGATCACCCCGGCCCTCCTCGACCAGCCGGGGGTCACCCTCGACGGCATGCTCAGCGAGTACGCCCGTCTGGACCAGGAGGCGGCGGTACGCGTCCCGGACCATCTGACCTGGGAGGAGGCCGCCAGTCTGCCCTGCGCCGGCGTCACCGCGTGGCACTCCCTCAACGGGGGCGAGCCGCTCGCCCCCGGCCAGACCGTGCTCACCCTCGGCACCGGCGCCCTGTCCCTCTTCGCCGTGCAGTTCGCCAAGATGCTGGGCGCCCAGGTCGTCGCGACGACGTCGAGCGCCGCCAGGGCCGACCGGCTCAAGGCCCTCGGCGCGGACCATGTCGTCGACTACGTACGACACCCCGCATGGGGTTCCGTGGTACGGGAGTTGACGGGCGGCCGCGGCGCCGACCTCGTCGTCGAGACCAACGGCCCCGACACCATCGAGCAGTCGATGCGTGCCGCCGCGCTGTACGGCCAGATCGTGCTGCTGATCACCGGGAACCCGCGCCGTCCCGGCATCGAGATCTCGCACGCGGCGTACGCGTCGAGCCTGGCCACCATCCGCCGGGTGTTCGTCGGCAGCCGGGCCCACTTCGAGTCCATGAACAGGGCGCTCGCGCTGCACGGCACGCGTCCCGTCGTCGACCGGGTCCTCGGCTTCGGCACCGACGACGTGCGCGAGGCGTTCTCGTACTACGAGAGCGGCGCGGCCTTCGGCAAGGTCGTCATCAGGGTGAACTGATCCCCGTGCCGCGCCTCAACGGGCGTACAGCGTCGCCGCGTTCCTGGCCAGCGCCTCGATCCGGCCCCAGTCCTTCGCGGCGATCGCGTCGCCGGGAAGCATCCAGGTGCCGCCCACGCACCCGACGTTGGGCAGCGCGAGGTACTCCGCGGCGCAGTCCGGCGTGATGCCGCCCGTCGGGCAGAACCGCGCCTGCGGCAGCGGACCGGCCAGTGACCTGAGATACGCCGTCCCGCCCGCCGCCTGGGCGGGGAAGAACTTCATCTCCCGCACCCCCCTCTCCAGCAGCGCCACGACCTCCGAGGCCGTGGACACCCCCGGCAGGAACGGCACCCCGGACGCCTTCATGGCGTCGAGCAGCCCGTCCGTCCAGCCGGGACTGACCAGGAAACGCGCTCCGGCGGCCACCGTGTCCGCCACCTGGGCGGGCGTGATGACGGTGCCGGCGCCGACCACCGCGTCCGGCACCTCGGCGGCGATCGCACGGATGGCGTCGAGCGCGGCCGGGGTCCGCAGCGTCACCTCGATCGCGGGCAGTCCGCCCGCGACCAGCGCCCGCGCCAGCGGCACCGCGTCGGCGGCGTCCGTCACCACGACGACGGGCATGACGGGCGCGAGATCCAGCACGGAGGCGGACACGGGACCGGCTGCGGGGGCAGGCGAGGGCGAGGGCGGTGACGAGGTCATGCTCGTCATCCTGCCCGGGGTGTGCAGCATGCGCAAAGACTGTTGCGCATGCTGCAACGGGAGGGAGGGGGTGTGAGGTCGGCGATCCCCTGCCGGAACGGCTGCGCGCCCCGGGCGACGAACCCGGACGCCCCCCGGGGGAACTAGTGGATCTCGGTCACCACCACGTCGAGCGCCCACGGCCGGCCCGCGCCGGCCGGCGGCTTCGCCTCCACCACGTACCCGAGATCCCGCAACGCCTCCAGCAGCTGGGCCGGGCCCTTGGGCGCCGCACCGGCGCTCAGCAGACTCCGCACGATCCGGCCCTTCGTCGCCTTGTTGAAGTGGCTGACGACCGACCGCTTCTCGACCCCGTCCACCCACTGCGAGTGCAGCACCCGCACCGTCGCCGTGCGCCCGGCGACCTCGCCCTTCGGCTTCCACGCGGCCGTGTACGCCGAGGACCGCAGGTCGAGCACCAGCCCGTCCCCGGCCGCCTCCGGCAGCGCCGTGGCCATCGGAGCCCGCCAGTGCGCGCCGAGCGCCCCGAGGCCGGGCAGCTTCACACCCATCGAGCAGCGGTAGGAAGGGATCCGGTCCGTCACCCGGACCGCGCCCCACAGCCCCGAGAACACCAGCAGCGAACGGCTCGCGCGCCGCTTGGCGGCCGTGTCCAGCGAGGCGAGGTCCAGCGAGTCGTACAGGACCCCCGTGTAGATCTCCCCGGCGGGCCGCGCGCCGGTGGTGCGCAGCTCCGTGTTCTTGGCGATCTCGCCGCGCAGCCCCTCGCTCAGTCCGAGCACCTCGCGGGCCTTCTCCTCGTCACCGGCGCACAGCTCGGCCAGCTCGTCGAGGACCGCCCGACGTGCCTCGGTGAGACCGGGCAGGGACAGCGACTCCAGTTTCAGAGCGGTTCCCCGGCCCGAGGGGGCCTTCCCCTCGGAGGGCGGCAGCAGCACGAGCACGGTGGTGTTCTCCTCACGGTGGGAATGGCCCGCGCGCCAGCCTAAGGGGTGCGGCCCGGGGTGCCCGCCGCGCGCGGGCGACCTACGCTCGACCCATGCCCCGCCGCCACATGCGCGCCGTCTGCGCACCGGAGGCTCCCCTGGGGGCCGCCCTGTGCGCCCTGCGCACCGAGCTCGGCGTACCCGAGAACTTCCCGCCCGACGCCCTGGAGGAGGCGGGCCGGCCACCCCGGCTGCCCTCCCACGACGCCACGGACATCCCCTTCTTCACCGTCGACCCGCCGGCGTCCACCGACCTCGACCAGGCGATGCACCTCACGCGCCGCGAGCGGGGCGGCTACCGCGTGCGGTACGCGATCGCCGACGTCGCCGCCTTCGTGACACCCGGCGGCCCGCTCGACGCCGAGGCGCACCGCCGCGTGACCACGCTCTACTTCCCCGACGAGAAGGTCCCCCTCCACCCGCCCCAGCTCTCCGAGGGCACCGCCAGCCTCCTCCCCGACCAGACCTGCCCGGCCGTGCTGTGGACGCTGGACCTCGACGCGGAGGGCCGCGCCGAGTCGACCGACGTACGCCGCGCCCTCGTACGGAGCCGGGCCAAGCTCGACTACGCGCACGTCCAGCGACGCATCGACGCGGGGACGGCCGAGGAACCCCTCGCCCTCCTCAAGGACATCGGCGTGCTGCGCGAGCGCCTGGAGGTGGAACGCGGGGGCATCTCGCTCAACGTCCCCGAACAGGAGATCGTCGAGAGGGACGGGACCTGCTCACTCGCCTACCGCGCCCCGCTCCCCGCCGAGGGCTGGAACGCCCAGATCTCCCTGCTCACCGGGATGGCCGCGGCCGACCTGATGCTCGCCCACGGCACAGGCGTCCTGCGCACGCTCCCGGCCGCCCCCGACGGCGCGGTCGGCCGGCTGCGCCGCACCGCCAAGGCCCTGCGCATCGACTGGCCGCACCACGTCTCGTACGCGCAGCTCATCCGCTCCCTCGACCCGCACCGGCCGCACCACGCGGCCTTCCTCCAGGAGTGCACGACGCTGCTGCGCGGCGCGGGCTACACGGCCTTCCGCGACGGCCTGCTCCCCGACGTCACCTCGCACGCGGCCGTCGCCGCGCCCTACGCCCACTGCACAGCCCCACTGCGCCGCCTCGGCGACCGCTACGCCGCGGAGATCTGCCTCGCCGCCGCCGAGGGCCGAGAAACCCCCGAGTGGGTCCTCACCGCCCTCGACGCCCTGCCCAAGGAGATGGCCGAGGGCAGCCGGCGCGCGGCCACCGTCGAGCGCGAGTGCGTCGACATCATCGAGGCCGCACTGCTCAAGGACCGGGTTGGCGACCTCTTCGAGGCCTTCGTGGTCGACGTACAGGACAACGACCCCACCGTCGGAACCGTGCAGTTGGAGTCCCCGGCCGTCCTCGCCCGCATCACCGGCGGCCGTTCGAGACTGCCCCTCGGCGAACACCTGCGCGTACGCCTCACGGCGGCGGACCCGGGCACGACGAAGGTACGGTTCGCCCCGGCGTGAGCGACGGTTCGGTACGCGGGGGCCCGAGTTGCGGCTAGGCCCACACCGACGCGAGCCGCGTCGCGCGTGTTCCGGGTGTGGCTTTTTCGGTTTGTCCGGGCTTCAGCGAGGCGAGGCGCGCCGTGTCTGTTCCGGGTGTCGCTTTTTCGGTTTGTCCGGGCTTCAGCGCTGCGAGCCGCGTCGCGCCTGTTCCGGACGTCGCCCTCTCGGTCCGTCCGGGCATCAGCGAATTGGTTCCGGCCCGCATATCCAGCCCGTCCGGCGCTTGAGGACGAGCCCTTCGGGCGAAGCGGGGGTCCAGGGGGCGCAGCCCCTTGGCGGGGTGCGGGGGCGGAGCCCCGTGGGGGGTGCGGGGGCGGAGCCTCCGGTGGGGTCTGGGGCGGAGCCCCAGGTCGAGGAGGGGACGGGTAGGGGCGGCGGGGGCGAAGAACGGCGGCCCCGAGCCGGAGGCCAGGGCATGGAACAGCCCCCACGGGTGTTCCATGCCCTGACGAAACCGGGGGAAGAAACATGCGCACAGGACGTGAAGAGACCCGCTGGACCCGAGCCACCCTCGGCCGGGACGGCCACCCCCTCGACCTCCTCACCGCCCGCTTCGAGAACCACCGCTACGCCCCCCACGCCCACGAGGAGTACACGATCGGCGTCTGCGTGGGCGGCGCCGAGTTCATCGACTACCGAGGCAGCCGTATCCACACCGGCCCGGGCTCGATCGTCGTCCTGGCCCCCGGTGAGGCCCACACCGGCGGCCCCGCGATCCCCGACGGCTACGCCTACCGCGCCCTGTACCCGCAGTCCGCCCTCCTCGCCGAAGGCACCCGTACCGTCCCCCACTTCCGCGACCCCATCATCGACGACCCCGAACTGGCCGCCGCCCTGCGCGCCGCGCACACCGACCTGAGCGCCTGCCCCGACCCGCTGGAGGCCGAGTCCCGTATCCCCTGGCTGCTCACGGCCCTGGCCTGCCGCCACTCCACGGCCCGCCCGGCCCGCGACACGATCCCGGGCGCGGGCACCGTCGCCCGCACGGTCCGCGACCGCCTCGCCGACGAACTCCTCACCCCGCCCTCCCTCACGGACCTCGCCGCCGACCTGGGCCTGTCCCGCTACCAACTGCTGCGCGCCTTCCGTACGACGATGGGCATGCCCCCGTACGCCTGGCTGGCGCAGCACCGGGTGAACCGGGCCCGCGGCCTGCTGGAGCGCGGTCTGCGCCCGGCCGAGGTCGCCTCCCTCGTGGGCTTCGCGGACCAGGCGCATCTGACGCGCTGGTTCCGCAGGGTGCTGGGGGTGACCCCGGCGGCGTACCGCGCGAGCGTGTGGTCGTAGCTCGTCCGGGTCCGTACGGCATCGGGGCGTTCGGGCCGATCGCAGCGCAACGACGTTCAAGACGAAGGCCCCTCACCCGGCCCACACTGCCCGCATGACTGCACGCGGCTGGTTCCTGTTCTCCCTGATGGGAGTGGTCTGGGGCATCCCCTACCTGATGATCAAAGTGGCGGTGGACGGAGTGTCCCCGTCCGTGGTGGTGTTCACGCGCTGTGCGGTGGGCGCCGCGCTGCTGCTGCCCTTCGCGCTCCGCCAGGGGGGTTTCAGCGGCCTCTCGCGGAGCGTACGGACCCACTGGCGCCCCATGCTGGCCTTCGCGTGCATCGAGATCATCGTCCCCTGGTGGACCCTCACCGACGCCGAGCGTCATCTGTCCAGTTCCACGGCGGGCCTGCTGATCGCGGGCGTCCCGATCGTCGGCGTGGCCGCCGCCCGCCTGTTCGGCGACACCGAACGCCTGGGCGCCCGCCGCATGTCGGGTCTGGCACTCGGCCTGTCCGGCGTCGCCGTCCTCACGATCCCGCACCTGACCGGCGGCGACTCCCGCTCGCTCGCCGAGGTGCTGCTGACGGTCGTCGGCTACGCGACGGCGCCGGTGATAGCCGCCCGCCACCTCAAGGACGTCCCCTCGCTCCACCTCACGGCCCCCTGCCTGACCCTCGCGGCCCTGGTCTACGCCCCCGCGGCAGCCGCCACCTGGCCTGCCTCGGTCCCCTCGGCCCAGGTCCTGACCGCCCTCGCGGGCCTCGGCGTCATCTGCACGGCGGTCGCCTTCGTGGCCTTCCTGGAACTCATCAAGGAGGCCGGGCCGACGCGGGCCACGGTGATCACGTACGTCAACCCGGCGATCGCCGTCGCCGCCGGAGCCCTCTTCCTGGACGAACGCCTGACCCCCGGCACCCTCGCGGCCTTCGCCCTCATCCTGGCCGGCTCGGTCCTGGCGACGGCGACGGCCGGACCGAAGCGGGCCGCGCGCCCGGTAGCATGGTCCACACGGCAGACGAGCCGGGCGGACGGCCGCGTGGAGGTCCTTGCGGACCTTCCCGAGGAACGTCCGGGCTCCACAGGGCAGGGTGGTGGCTAACGGCCACCCGGGGTGACCCGCGGGACAGTGCCACAGAAAACAGACCGCCGGGGACCTCGGTCCCCGGTAAGGGTGAAACGGTGGTGTAAGAGACCACCAGCGCCTGAGGTGACTCAGGCGGCTAGGTAAACCCCACCCGGAGCAAGGTCAAAAGGAGCGCCGTAAAACGTGCTCTGCGCGGACGTTCGAGGGCTGCCCGCCCGAGTCCGCGGGTAGACCGCACGAGGCCGGTGGCAACACCGGCCCTAGATGGATGGCCGTCTCCCCGGCCGCCGCGAGGCGACCGGGCGACAGAACCCGGCGTACAGCCCGACTCGTCTGCCGCCACTCGCGGCTTTGCTCGGAAGGGGGCCTCCGACCTGCGTCGGAGGTCCCTTTCCGAGCTTTCAGGGGCTTGCTGTGCCGGGCGGCGAAACCTGCAACGAGATCCAGCACCTGTTCCTCGCCGTCACCGGCCGCCCAGAAGCCGCGATGCCGGTTCATCGGGTGGATGAGCAGCGGAATCACCGGCCATGCGCAGGCTGTACACAGGAATACGACGGCCAGTGCGGTGACGAGGATCTTCCTTTGCTCCCTGTCCTCGACCCCTGATTCGGGTGTCCCTGTCGATCGACGGAACGTCAGCCGGACCGTCGGCTGCGGGCGTTCGCCTCGGCGACCAGGGCGCTCAGCAGTTCGTCCTGGCTCAGGGGCCTGAGGTGGCCCGGTTCCGCGTCCCATTCGACGCCGCCGCCGAGCGGGCGGACCTGGAGATACGGGCCCTCGTGGCCCATGACGCGTCCGACGCGGTCCCGGGCGGTGTCGTGGACGGCCACTCCGACGCCGGGTACCGCGTTCTCCGTCACGCGGCGATCCCCCTGAGGATCGCGTCCGCGAGCATCAGAGCCACGGGCGCGGAGCACACGCCGAGGTGCACGAGCGCGTAGCGGACCTCGTCGTCGTCCGCCCAGGGGGTGCGGACGTCCATCGCGGGGAGCTGGACGCCGGCCCGGCTGAGGGCGGAGGCGAGGGCGTCACGGGCGTCCAGGGCTTCCTGGATCTTGGGCGTGCGGGGCATCGGCGTCCTTGTCGGTCCGGGGCTGCGAAGGGCATGACCAATTCCATGACCCGGCTGTGCTGGGCGAATTACGCTGCGTAGTCCGGGTGTTACGAGAATGCGCCCGGACGTGGCCGACCACGCTGTGGACGGGGCTGTGCTTCCCCGTCGTACGGAAGTGGTTCCACACGTTCCACATCGCTCGCGCGAACGTCCCGAAGGGAGCGGTATGCCGCAGCGCCGCGTCATCACCGGCCGGAGTCAGGAACCCCGTCAGCGGTTCGCGGAGGAACTGCGGACCCTGCGGGCCGGGAGCGGGACGAGTCTGCGGGCGCTCGGTGAACGGCTCGGCTGGGACTGGTCGTTGTTCGGCAAGATGGAGAAGGGCGAGACGCTCGGCAGCCCGGAGGTCGTCCAGGCCCTCGACCAGCACTACGGGACCCCGGGGCTGCTGCTCGCGCTGTGGGAGCTGGCCGCCGGGGACCATACGCAGTTCCGTGAGCGGTACCGGCGGTACATGGCGCTGGAGGCCGAGGCCGTGAGCCTGTGGCACTTCGCGGTGAGCGTGCTGCCGGGGTTGTTGCAGACGCCGGGGTACGCGCGGGAGGTGCTGGCTGCGGGCGGCCTCAAGGGGAAGGAACTCGAGCAGCAGGTCGAGGCTCGGATGGGGCGGCGGGAGTTGTTGGAGGGGGAGGATGCGCCCCGCTTCCGGACCATCCTTTCCGAGGCCGTCTTGCGGACGGCGTTGGTGCACACTCCGGAGTGGCGAGGGCAGTTGGAGCACCTGGCTGAGATGGCGCAGCGTCGGAACATCGCCGTTCAGATGCTGCCGTTCAGCGCCGGCCCTTACGGCCTTGACAGCACCGACGTGTGGTTTCTACGTCTGCCACAGGGACGTACGGTGGCATACACGGAGAACGCGCACCGCGGCGACCTGATCGAGGACAGCGCGGCGGTCGAGAAGCTGCAAGGTGCCTACGATGCAGTGCGTGACCTGGCGCTGTCTCCGGCCGAGTCGCGGAAGTTCGTCCTGCGCATGTTGGAGGAAGTGCCGTGCAATCCATCGACCTGAGCGTCGTGACGTGGCGTAAGAGCTCTTACAGCAACTCGGACGGCGGCGCCTGCCTCGAGGTCTGCGACGACTTCGCCACCGTCGTCCCCGTGCGGGACAGCAAGGTCCCGCACGGGCCGGTGCTCGTGTTCCCCGCCGGCGGCTGGGCCTCGTTCGTCTCCGCGGTCAAGGGCGGCCGCACGCCCCGCTGACCCGGCATGCGACCGCACCCGCCTGCCGGCTCAGCCCCGTCGTACCTCCTCCACCCGTACCACCCGGTGCTCCGCCAACGACAGCGCGCACGCCTCCGCGATCCAGCTCGCCTCGATCGCGTCGGCGACCGTGCACGGCGAGGTGGCGCGGCCCGCGACGACCTCGGTGAAGGCGGTCAGTTCGGCGCGGTAGGCGGGGGCGAAACGGTCCATGAAGAAGTCGTGCGGGGTGCCCGCGGGGAAGGTGGCCCCGGGTTCCACGGAGCGCAGGGGGAGTTTGTCCTCCAGGCCGACGGCGATGCTGTCGCGCATGCCGTGCAGTTCCAGGCGGACGTCGTAACCGCGCGCGTTGTGGCGGGAGTTGGAGACCAGCGCGAGAGTGCCGTCGTCGAGGGTGAGGATCGCGGACGCGGTGTCGACGTCGCCCGCCTCGGCGATGTACTCGGCCCCCCGGTTGCCGCCGGCCGCGTACACCTCGACCACCTCGCGGCCGGTGACCCAGCGCACGATGTCGAAGTCGTGCACGGCGCAGTCACGGAAGATGCCGCCGGAGACCGCCACGTACGCGGCCGGTGGCGGCGCCGGGTCCAGGGTCGTGGAGCGTACGGTGTGCAGCTTGCCGAGTTCGCCGCTCACCACGGCCTTGCGCGCGGCCGCGCAGCCCGCGTCGAACCGCCGGTTGTAGCCGATGTGCACCTCGACGCCGCTGTCCTGGACCGCGCGCAGCACGGCGACGCTCTCCTCGACCGTCCGTGCCACCGGCTTCTCGCAGAAGACGGGGATGCCCGCCTCGACCGCGGCCAGGATGAGCGCGGGGTGCGCGTCGGTGGCGGCCGCCACCACGATGCCGTCGATCCCGGCGGCGAGCACCGCCTCGGGGGAGTCCACCGCCGTCGCCCCGAAACGCTCGACCGCCGCCGCGGCCGCCGCGGGCACCGGGTCGGTGACCACCAGCGAGTCCACCGCGTCGAGCCCGGCGAGCGTCGCGGTGTGGAAGGCGCCGATCCGGCCCAGTCCCAAGATGCCTATACGCACGAGTGGTTGCTCCCTACAGTCGTAGTCATGGTCGGTTCTCCCCTGACGTGAGTACTCAGGTGCGGCGGCGCTCGGCGCCGGCCCGCAGTTCCCGGCGCAGCCGCGCGGGGTCCCACTCCTCCACCACGGCCCGCCACACCGTGTCGGCCTGGGACGGCGGGGCGAGCCCCTCCAGCGGCGGGTCCAGATCGAGGTCCGTGGGGAACGGGTAGCCCTCCGCGCAGGCCGCCACCACCCGGCGCAGCCACGCCTCCCCGACGCCCTCGCCCCGGCGCCGCAGCAGCACCGGGAACAGCGCGTTCACCATCGCCTCCCGGTCCACCGTCTCCATCGCCCGGCCGAAGGCGGAGGAGATCTGCAGCAGGTTCGCCATCCGTCTGACGTCCGTCGTGCGGTTGTGGCCCGCCGCGTGGAAGAGCGCGGGGTTGAAGAAGACCGCGTCCCCCTTGGCCAGCGGGAGCTGCACGTGGTGCTCCTCGAAGTACGCGATGAACTCCGGGCGCCGCCAGGCCAGATAGCCGGGCCCGTACTTCTGCGAGTGCGGCAGGTACAGCGTCGGGCCGGACTCCACGGGCATGTCGCAGTGCGCCACCGCGCCCTGCAGGGTGAGCACGGGGGAGAGCCGGTGGACGTGCGCCGGATAGCGGGCCGCCCGTTCGTCGGAGAGGAAACCGAGGTGGTAGTCCCGGTGCACGCTCTGCGCCGCGCCGCCCGGGTTGACCACGTTGATCTGGGAGGTGACCTGGTAGCCGGGGCCGAGCCAGGCCTCGCAGACCAGGGCCAGCATGTCGTTGGCGTAGTAGTCGGCGAAGACCTCGGGAGCGTGCAGGGCCGTCTTGTCGAGGGCGCTCCACACCCGGTCGTTGGCGCCGGGCTTCGCGAAGTGGTCACCGCGGGCCGTGCCGCTCGCCCGCTCCCGCTCGATCAGCGCGCGGAAGACGTCCGAGGCCCGGTCCACCACGTCCAGGTCCGCGAACGCGCCCCGGAGCACCACGATGCCGGGGCCGTCCAGCAGCGCGCGCACCCACTCGGTCCGCACCGCCGTCGGGTCGGCCGCCCGGACACGGTCGCTGTCGTAGAGCGGAACGTTCCGCGCGACCTCGGCGGCGTAGGGGTGGTCACGCGGATCGGTGCGCTCGGCGACCAGTGCGCGGAAGGCGTCGAGGTCGCAGTCCGTGTCCCCGCTCAGCCACACCCGTGGTCCGGCATCCTGGGAAGCCATGCAGGGTCCTTTCGCCGCGCGGCCGTTTCCGTCAGTCTTATGAACCCGAGCCCATCATTCAATGAGCAGAAACCCATCAAAAACCCATCAACGACTTCGGGAACAGCGCCATGGGACACCCCTATACGATCCGTGAGATCGCCCGTCAGGCCGGGCTGAGCGAGGCGACGGTCGACCGGGTCCTCAACCACCGGGGCGGCGTCCGCGAGAGCACGGCCCGGGAGGTCCGGCAGGCCATCGAGGACCTGGACCGCCAGCGCACCCAGGTCCGCATCGGCGGGCGCACCTTCATGATCGACATCGTGATGCAGACACCCGAGCGGTTCTCCTCCGCGGTGCGCGACGCGCTGGAGGCCGAACTGCCGTCCCTGCACCCGGCGATCGTGCGCTCACGCTTCCACTTCCGTGAGACGGACCCCGCCGCGGAGCTGGTGAAGGACCTGGACAGGATCGCCGCGCGCGGCTCGCAGGGAGTGATCCTCAAGGCGCCCGACGTGCCCGAGGTCACCACCGCGGTCGGACGGCTGGTGGCGGCCGGCATTCCCGTGGTCACGCTCGTGACGGACCTGCCCAGCAGCCCGCGCAGGGCGTACGTCGGCATCGACAACCGGGCCGCCGGAGCGACCGCCGCCTACCTGATCCGGCAGTGGCTCGGCGACGGTCCCGGCCATGTGCTCGTCACCATCAGCCGGGGCTCCTTCCGCAACGAGGAGGAGCGCGAGATGGGCTTCCGCAGCGAGATGCGCGCCGCGCGGCCGGAACGCCGGCTGGTCGAGGTCACCGACAGCGACGGGCTCGACTCCACCCAGCGGGAGCTCGTCCGCGAGACCCTGGAGCGGGACCCGGAGATCAACGCCGTCTACTCCATCGGCGGCGGGAACACCGCGACCATCGACGCCTTCGACACGCTCGGGCGGGGCCTGCTGGCCTTCGTCGCGCACGACCTGGACCACGACAACACCCGGCTCCTGGGGGAGCGGCGGCTGTCCGCGGTGCTCCATCACGACCTGCGCCAGGACATGCGCCGCGCCTGCCAGACCATCATGCGGGCCCACCAGGCACTCCCGGACGAGGGCCCGCTCCTCCCGTCGGCGATCCAGGTGGTCACGCCGTACAACATGCCGCCGGGGTGAGGTCCTCGCTGGGGCCCGGTGACGGGGGGAGCGTGACATGCCGTCCCGGCGGCAGCTGGCCTCCGCCGGACGGGGAGGCGGCGCGTCGGCAGGAGGCCGTCATCCTCCGCCGGGCGGCAGTCCGTGAGCGCCGGCGGCCTACTCGTTCGGGACCGCCGACTCCCCGGCGGGACCCAGCGGCTGTCCCGTGGGCCCGCTCTCCCGGCCGGAAGCCGCTTCGTCCAGCGGTGTGCCCGCCCAGGACACGGCCGTCCAGCCGTCCGCCGGGGAACCCTCCAGGATCACCACGTCCGTGTTGTCCAGCCGGTGACCGGTGGCGAAGGACACCTCGACGTTGCGCGCGCGTGCCGCCGTCCACACCCGGATCGCGGCGCCGTGACTGACCATCGCGACGGCGCCCGCCCCGCTCGCCGCCGCCTCCGCGACCACCGCGTCGAACCGGCCCAGCGCCTCCGCGCCGCTCTCCCCGCCCGGCATCCGCAGCGCGGTCTCCCCGGATGCCCAGGCGAACGCCGTCGTGAGGTACGCCCGCGCCTCCTCGGTGTCCCCGCGCAGCATCTCCAGGTCCCCGGCGGACAGCTCGCGGATGCCCTCCCGGACGCGCACCTCCAGCCCGCGCGCGGCCGCCAGCGGGGCGGCGGTCAGCTGGGCGCGGGTCAGCGTGGAGGCGTACAGCGCGCCGATCTCCTCGTCCGCCAGTGCCTGGGGCAGCGCGGCGGCCTGCTTCTCCCCGAGGGCCGTGAGCCCCGGTCCCGGCGTGGCGGTGTCCAGCAGGAACTCCACATTGGACGGTGTCTGTCCGTGGCGGACGAGAATGAGGCGCATACGGTCACCCTCTCAGACGGCGGTACGACGGTACGGAGCCCCCCGCGCGGTACGTCCCGGCTTCCGACCGTGAACCCGGTCGCCGAGGAACTCCCCTGGCACCGGCGGCAGTTCACCCGGAGCCGGGGTCAGGCCCCAGCGACCGGTCCGTGACACCCGCCAGGTGGGCCGTGAACACCTCGCGCGCGTCCGGCGCCAGGGTGCGCAGAGCGACCAGGCCCGTGATCACGACGTCGCAGAGCTCGGCCCGTACGTCGTCCCAGGTGTGCGTGGTGCCCTTGCGCGGGTTCTGACCGGTCGCGCCGATCACCGCCCGGGCGACCTCGCCGACCTCCTCCGACAGCTTCAGGATGCGCAGGAGCAGCTCGTCCTGGTTGTCGTGCGCCTGGTCGTCGTGCGCCCGGTCGTCGTGCGCGGGGCCCTCTCGCGACCGGTCGGCGTCGAGCCAGTCGTGCAGGCGGTCGATCGAGTCCCAGACGTCTTCATCAGCCATGGGACCAGCCTCCCCAGGGGCGGTGCGCCCGACGCCTGTTCGGGACCTGTGGCCCGGGAGAGCCGTGGAACCGTTCCTACTCGTCGAACAGCGTGGGCTGTTCACCCTCGGCGGCCCGCCGCACCCGGTTGTTGCGCGCGCCCACCACGGCCAGCGTGGCGGCGGCCGTCACCCCCAGTGCGGCGGGGACCATCCAGCCCCGGTTCACGGTGTGGCCGAGCAGATGGTCCAGCGAGATCCGGCCGGGGCCCGTCACGGCGAGCCCGGCCGCCGTCAGGCCCAGCGAGGCCGCGTACTCGTAGCCGCCCTCCTGGGCGAAGAACCCGTGCGGCAGGTGCACCGCGGTCGCGCCCGTCATCGCACCGGCCGCGGAGGCACCGGCCGCGGGTGTCGCGAGGCCCAGCGCCAGCAGTGTGCCGCCGGCCGCCTCGGCGAGGCCCGCCGCGAGCGCGCTCCGCTTCCCGGGCACATAGCCCATCGCCGCCATGGCCATTCCCGTCCCGGAGAGCCCGCCCCCGCCGAACCAGCCGAACAGCTTCTGCGCCCCGTGCGCGGCCAGCACGCCGCCCGTGCCCAGACGGAGCAGCAGCAGTCCGAGGTCTCTACGGTCGAAACAGGTCACGGTGGCTCCCAACCGGGCTCGCGCGATGACGGCGTGTTTCCTCCGCCGGCCTTCCTCCGCCGGCCTTCGTCCACCGTCGCCCGTGCCGCTGTCCCGCACCCGGCGCGCGCGGCTGTTCGGGTGGCGGTCCTGGGGCTGTTCGTGTGGTCGGCCGGGGCCGGCCGCGGCGTGGGACGGGTGGCGGGCCGGCGGGAGCGGTGTGACGCTGACTGCCATGACGATTCAGGTAGCCAGACTCAGCGATCCGGCCGTGCGGGCCTTCGTCACCGCTGTGAACGCCCACGACCGAGAGGCGTTCGAGGCGGTCCTCGCGCCCGGTGCGACCATGTCCGACGACGGCTCCGACCGGGACCTCGCCGACTGGACCGAGCAGGAGATCTTCTCCTCCCACGGCCACATGGACGTCGACAACGAGTCCCGGGGCGGTCATGCCCTCGTCGTCCGCTACAGCAACGACACCTGGGGCGAGATGAAGACGCGGTGGAGCTTCACCGTCGACGGCGGCAGGATCACCCGTTTCGAGACGGGGCAGGCGTAGGAAAGGAGCGCACGTAGCGCACGTAGCGCACGTAGCGCATGAAACACATGTAACGCCCGTAACTCCCGTACGGAGAACGGGGGAAGGGGCCGGACCCCCGGCCCCTTCCCCCGGCTCGCGTGCCGAACGCCGCTCCCGGCCGCTCCCGCCGCCCCCTCAGCCGACGGAGTGCCGGGGCTCGGCGCGCCGCCTGCCGCTGCCGCCCCGCTCGGTCAGCGTGATCCGCCCCGCCCTGATGGTGGCGAGACGCGGCGCCCGGCGGGCGATCGACGAGTCGTGGGTGACCAGGACGAAGGTCAGCCCGTACTCGTGCCACAACCCCTCCAGCAGCCCCATGATGTCGTCACGGGTGCCCTCGTCCAGGTTGCCGGTCGGCTCGTCCGCGAGGAGCACCTTCGGCTTCTTGACCAGGGCACGCGCGATGGCGACACGCTGCTGCTGGCCGCCGGAGAGTTCGGACGGCGCGTGCGTCAGACGCTCGCCCAGACCGACCGAGCGCAGCGCCTCGGCGGCACGCTCGCGTCGCTCCGCGGGCTTCACCCCGAGCGGTACGAGCGCGGTCTCGACGTTCTCCTGCGCGGTCAGCGTCGGAATGAGGTTGAACGACTGGAAGATGATGCCGATCTTCTCGGCGCGCAGCCGGGTCAGTCCGGCCTCGCTGACGGAGGCGAGGTCGACGCCGTCCAGCTCGACGCTGCCGGAGGACGGGCGGTCCAGGCCGCCGATCATCTGGAGCAGGGTCGACTTGCCGCCGCCGGTGGGGCCCTGGATGACGAGCTGGTCGCCGTCCTCGATGGCGAGGTCGACGCCGCGCAGCGCCTCCACCGTCTCCTTGCCCCGCGTGTAGCGCTTGGTGACGCCGGTGAGCTTGTACATGAGGTTCTCCGAAGATGAAGGGGTGGGGCGCCGCGGTCGGGGGCGAAGCGGAGGCGGCGCCCCGGCTCGGGGTGTTCCTCGCCCAGGGGGAGGGGGTTACGCGACGCTGCGCAGCGCGTCCGCGGGGCGCATCCGGGAGGCACGCCAGCCGCCCATCGCGCCGGCGACGAGGCCACCCGCGATGGCCAGTCCCGCCGCGAGCGCGATGGTGGTCACCGAGACCGGTGCGGAGAGCGCGATCTCCATGGTGTTCTTGACCGCCTGCCGGCCGGGCCCGCCGCCACCGGGGCCACCGCCCATACCGCCACCGCCCCCGCCGGTGGAGCCGAGCTCCGCGGTCAGCTTCGGGCTGATCGCCGTCACCGCGTACGCCGCGCCGAGGCCGAGGGCGATGCCGAGCGCGCCGCCGAACAGACCGTTCACGACGGACTCACCGACGACCTGGCGGGTGACCCTGCGGGACGGCCAGCCGAGCGCCTTGAGCGTGCCGAACTCGCGCACCCGGCGGGACACGGCCGAGGAGGTCAGCAGCGCCGCCACCAGGAACGCGGCCACGAGCACCGCGACGGACAGCCACTTGCCGACGCTGGTCGCCAGGTTCGAGGCGGTCGACAGGGAGCCGGAGACGGTGGACGCGAGGTCCGCGGAGGTGGTGACCGTCGTCCCCGAGATGTTCTTCTGGATGGCCGCCTTGACGGTGTCGATCTGCTTCGAGTCGGTCGCCTTGACGTAGATCGTGGTGACCTTGTCCTTCGAGTCGCCCAGAGTCTGCGCCTGCTTCAGCGGGAGGTAGACATCGGTCGTCGACTCGCTGCTGTCCGGCGTCGCGATCCCGATGACCGTGTACTTGGTGCCGGAGATCGTGAGGGTTCCTCCGACCGTCTTCTTGTTCTCCTTGGCGTACGACGCGCTGAGCACCGCGACCTTCGCGTCGGTCTGGGACGCGGCGAAGGTCCGACCTGTGGTGATCCTCGAGGTGGCGAGCGGGCCGAGGTCCTGGTGGGTGACGTCGACGCCCGCGACCGAGTACGAGTTCACGTCGAAGGACGCGCCGCCGCCCTGCACCTGCGGCTGGCCCGAGCCGCCGCCCTGGCCGCCGCCGGGACCGCCCTGCCGCGAACCGGAGGAGCCCGCGGACCCCGAGGAGGTGGAGGACTTCGCCGTGCCCCGGGTGAACGAGCCGTCGACCTTGGTGACGTTCAGGCTGAGCGCGCCCACCGCGCTCGACACGCCCTTCTGCGCGGCGACCTGGGTGACGAGCGAGGACTTCAGGGACTGCCCGCCCTGCGTCATCACCCGGTCCGAGCTCTGTGTCGTGCTGCTGTCGGACTTGGCGTCGAAATCGAACTTCGGCCGCCCGGAGGAGCTGCCCGTGGCCGCCGGGCGGGCCTTCGTGACGGTCATGTCGGTACCGAGCCCGTACAGCGACTTCAGGACCTTGCCCTGGGCCTGCTGCATGCCGGCGGACACCGAGTCGACGGTGATGACCAGCGCGATTCCGAGCGCCAGACCCATGGCGATCACCAGGGCCGCCTTCTTGCGCCGGCTCAGTTCACGCTTGAGATAGATGCCAAACATCCCGTTCCCCAAAGGTTCTCGGCGCCCGCTGTGGGCGCGGCCACAAGCTATGGAGAAACCTTTGAGCGGGGCTGGGTAAGAGGTGTGCGAGAGCTGAGAAAGCCGGATGCGGAATCAATATCGCGTAAGACAGCTGATTCCCAGGCTCCGGAGAGGTCATTGCCAGGAAGCCCCTGTCGGGTGGGGTGTCGGCGGCACACGACAGCCGGATGCGGCGCGCGGGTCACGGCTCCGCCATGCCTGTGGGCACGCTGTGCCTTTCTTGTGCGACCCCGCCGTACGGCGCCGCGGACCGGCTTTGTACGGTCCCGAGATGCGCGATTCCTCTCCGCTCCGCCCGCGTGCCGCCGTGCTGTCCCGCCGTGCCGCGCTCGGCCTCGCAGCGGCCGTCCCGCTGGCCGCCGCGTCCCCGGCGGCCGCCACCCCCTCCGCCACGCCCGCTGTCACGCCGTCCGCCGCCCGCGCCGCCACGATCGGCGGTGAACTGCTGGGCCGCGGCGGCGTCCAGGTGCGCGGGGCCTCGGGACTGCCCAGGCGGCTCACCGCCCGCTCCTGGCTCGTCGCCGACCACGTCAGCGGCGAGGTGCTCGCCTCGTACAACGCGCACCGGCTGCTGGCGCCCGCCTCCACGCTGAAGATGCTCTTCGCGGACACCGTGCTGCAGAAGTTCGCACGCACCGAGCGCCACCGGGTCACCGACGCCGACCTCGCCGGGATTCCCGCCGGCTCCAGCCTCGTCGGCGTCAAGCCCGGAATCACCTACACCGTCGAGCAGTTGTGGCTCGGCGTCTTCCTGCGCTCCGGAAACGACGCGGTGCACGTGCTCAGCCACATGAACGGCGGCGTGGACACCACGGTCGCGCAGATGCAGGCCAGGGCCGAGGACCTGCAGGCCCTGGACACGCACGTGGTCAGCCCCGACGGATTCGACCACAAGGGCCAGGTGTCCTCCGCGTACGACCTGACGCTCTTCGCCCGGCACGGCCTCGCCGACGCCGACTTCCGCGCCTACTGCTCGACGAGGACCGCGGACTTCCCGGCGGGCGGCAAGAAGACCTTCCAGATACAGAACACGGACCGTCTGCTGACCGGCGCGTGGGGCGTGCCGACGTACGACGGTCTCATCGGCGTCAAGAACGGCTACACCAGCAACGCCGGCAACACCTTCACCGGCGCCGCGACCCGCGGCGGCCGGACCCTCCTGGTCACGGTGATGCACCCGAAGAGCGGTGGCAGCGGCGTCTACGAGGAGACGGCGGCGCTGCTCGACTGGGGGTTCCGGCAGGGCGCGAACGCGCGTCCGGTGGGCACGCTGGTCGCCCCGCTCAGCGAGGGCGGCGCCGGGGCGACGCCCACCAGGAAGGCCCCGAAGGCCGCTGCCGGCGCGCCCGCCCGGGCGGAGACGAGCAGTACGTCGTGGGGGCTGGTCGGCGGGGCCGGGGGAGCGGTCGCGCTGCTCGCGGGCGGCGCGGTCGCGTGGCACAGGCGGCGGCGCGCGGTGGCGGCGGGCGGGGCCCCGGCCTCGGACCAGGGGGCTTCCGGCCCGAGGGCTTCCGACGCGGGAGCTTCCGACCAGGGGGCCTGAGGGCTTCCGATACGCGAGCTTCGGACCAGGGGGCCTGAGGGCTTCCGATACGCGAGCTTCGGACCAGGGAGCTTCGGACCCGAGGACTTCCGATGCGGGGGCTTCGGATCCGGGACATTCCGGGGCTCGTCACCGGCGGTGACGAGCCCCGTCAGCCGTCGCAAGTGCGGAGGCAGCCGTCCCATGGCCCACCTCGCGGTCCCGCGCGAGGTCCGCCCCCCAGCCGGGCCGCGGAACGGCTGCCACCTCCCCCCTCGGTGTGGACCGTGGTCGTACCGAAGTCCTCCACTCCGAGTGTGAAGCTCTCGTGGAGGCGACACGAGCATAAGCCCGCGACCGGGTCTTATAGTGCGGAGGTTCAGCTTCCGTTTGTGCAAGTTGAGACGTTGACGAAGGGTGCGGACGTCCCCTAGCCGCGTCCCACATAGGGCATCGCGGTGGCCATCACCGTCGCGAACTGCACGTTCGCCTCCAGCGGCAGCTCCGCCATGTGCCGCACGGTGCGGGCCACGTCCGCCGCGTCCATCACCGGCTCGACCGCCAGCTCCCCGTTCGCCTGTGGAGTTCCCGTGCGCATGCCGGAGGTCATGTCGGTCGCCGCGTTGCCGATGTCGATCTGACCGCACGCGATCCGGTACGCGCGCCCGTCCAGGGACAGCGACTTGGTCAGGCCCGTCACCGCGTGCTTGGTCGCCGTGTAGGCGATCGACCGCGGACGTGGCGCGTGCGCCGAGATCGAGCCGTTGTTGATGATCCGGCCGCCCTGCGGGTCCTGCTCCTTCATCTGCCGGAACGCGGCCTGCGCGCACAGGAAGGCGCCGTTGAGATTGGTGTCCACGACGTGCCGCCAGGCCTCGTACGGCAGTTCCTCGACCGGGACGCCGCCCGGGCCGAACGTTCCGGCGTTGTTGAAGAGCAGGTCGAGCCGTCCGAAGCGCTCGCGCACGGAGGCGAAGAGGGCGGCCACCTCCTCGGGGCGGGCGACGTCGGCCCGTACGGCCGCCGAGGGGGCCTCGGGGACGAGGGCCGCGGTCTCCTCCAGGGGCTCGGTCCGGCGTCCGGCCAGCGCCACCGACCAGCCGGCGCGCAGCAGTTCGACGGCCACCGCGCGGCCGATGCCGGAGCCCGCCCCGGTCACCACCGCGATCTTCGTCTGCTTGGCATTCATGGGGCCGCAGCGTATCGACGGCATGACGGGGCCGCGGGGCACCTCGCGGCCCGCGGCCCCTTTCCGGAGCCGTCAGCCGTCAGCCGTCAACCGTCAGCCGTCAGCCGTCAACCGTCAACCGTCAACCGTCAGCCGTCAACCGTCAGCCGTCAACCGTCAACCGACGGCCGACGGCCGACGGTCAACAGCCGTCAACCGCCAGTCCGTTCGGTCGTCGGGTCGTCGGGCCGTCGGCCGGTCAGACGGTCTCGCCGGGGTAGCGGACGCCGATCTGCTCGCGTACCGCGTCCAGCGTCCGCATCACGGCGAGGCTGCCGTCGAGGGGGACGAGCGGGGACTCCTTCTCGCCGGCCCGCAGTGCGCGCATCACCTCGGCGGCCTCGTGCTTGAGGCTGGTGCGCGGGCCGTGCGCCGGGTCGGCCGTGAACTCCTCCGCATCGCGCCCGTCGCGGTGCAGTACGAGCCGTTCCGGGAAGAAGAAGCCGCCGGGGATGTCGATGCGGCCCTGCGAGCCGGTGACGGAGGCAGTGACGGGGGTGCTGCCGTTGATGGAGCAGTGCACCGAAGCGAGAGCACCGCTCTCCCAGGTGAGCACCGCTCCCGTCTGGAGATCGACGCCCTCGTCGGAGAGCACCGCTCTCGCCGTGATGCCCGACGGCTCCCCGAGCAGCAGATGCGCGAACGACACCGGGTAGACACCGAGATCGAGCAGCGCCCCGCCGCCCTGTGCCGGGTCGCGCAGCCGGTGCGAGGGCGGGAACGGGCCGTTGATCCCGAAGTCGGCCTGCACGGTGCGGACCTCACCGATCACACCGTCGTCCACGAGCCCCTTGAGCCTGCGGACCAGCGGGTTGCAGTACATCCACATGGCCTCCATCAGGAAGCGGTCGTGGCGGCGGGCGAGCGCGACCAGCTCCTCCGCCTCCCGCGCGTTCAGCGTCAGCGCCTTCTCGCACAGCACATGACGCCCGGCCTCCAGACACATCCCGGCCGCCTGCCGGTGCGCCGAGTGCGGAGTGGCCACGTACACGACGTCGACGTCCTCGTCGGCGGCGAGCGACGCCCAGTCCCCGTACGCCCGGGGAATCCCGAACCGCTCGGCGAACGCCTTGGCCGAGGCGTCGGTCCGTGAGGCCACGGCCACCACCTCGGCGTCCGGCATGTCCACCAGATCCGCCGTGAACGCCGCGGCGATCCCACCGGTCGCCAGAATCCCCCACCGCACCCGCTCGTGCTCGCCCGTCATTCCCGGCCCTTCGCTCTGTCACCCTGATGCTCTGTGACCCCGAACACTCCGTTCGAACTGAGAGCATAGGTGGCGGATCACCCGGAGAGGGAGGGGCACATGCCCGAGCGCGGGCGCACCACGAGGGGCCAGGAAGGCCCGCAGGGGCACATACCGAACACCGCCGTCGCCGACACCGCGGCGGCCTTCGCCGACCCGGCACCCGCCGTCGTGCACCCCAGGGCGACGCCCGCGGCGGAGGACTCCGTCCCCCGGGACGCCCGCCCGGGGGAGGCCGGACCGCGCGACCCCGGAGCGCTCCGCCGTACCGGACTCCTCGTCACCCTGATCCTCGGCGGGCTCACCGCGACACCCCCGCTGGCCATGGACATGTACCTCCCGTCGCTGCCGGAGGTCACCCGCTCCCTGCACGCCCCGGCCGCGACCGTCCAGCTCACCCTGACCGCGTGCCTCGCCGGAATGGCCTTCGGCCAGTTCGTCGTCGGGCCGATGAGCGACAAGTGGGGGCGGCGCAGACCGCTGCTCGTGGGGCTGGTCGTCTACGTCCTCGCCACCGCCCTGTGCGCCGTCGCGCCCGACGTCGAACTCCTCGTCGCCTTCCGGCTGGCGCAGGGTCTCGCGGGAGCGGCAGGCATCGTGATCGCGCGGGCCGTCGTCCGCGACCTGTACGACGGCATGGCGATGGCCCGCTTCTTCTCCACCCTCATGCTGATCTCCGGCGTCGCCCCGGTCGTCGCCCCCCTCATCGGCGGGCAGATCCTGCGCGCCACCGACTGGCGAGGCGTCTTCGTCGTCCTCACCGCCGTCGGCATCGGACTCACCGCGCTCGTCTGGACGAAGCTCCCCGAGACCCTCGCGCCCGGCGACCGGCACGGCGGCGGAGTCGGCGAAGCCCTCCACTCGATGCGCGCCCTGCTGGCCGACCGGGTCTTCACCGGCTACATGTTGGCGGGCGGGTTCGCCTTCGCCGCGCTCTTCGCGTACATCTCGGCCTCGCCCTTCGTGATCCAGGAGATCTACGGGGCGTCCCCGCAGACCTTCAGCCTGCTCTTCGGCGTGAACTCGGTCGGCCTGGTGGTCGTCGGCCAGATCAACGGCAAGCTCCTGGTCGGCCGGGTCGGCCTCGACAAGGTCCTCGCCGTGGGCCTCACCCTCATCGCCCTCGGCGCGACCGCGCTGCTCCTGATGTCCTCCGGCGTCTTCGGCGAGGTCGGGCTGGCGCCGGTGGCCGCCGCGCTGTTCGTCCTGATGTCCGCGATGGGCCTCGCGCTGCCCAACACCCAGGCGCTCGCCCTGATGCGCGTCCGGCACGCCGCCGGCTCCGCCTCCGCGCTGCTCGGCACCTCCTCCTTCCTCATCGGAGCGGTCGCCTCGCCGCTGGTCGGCATCGCCGGGGAGCGCACCGCCGTCCCGATGGCCGTCGTCCAACTGGCGGCGGTACTGGTGGCCGTCGCCTGCTTCATGGGACTGTGCCGTCCCTGGCGGACGGGACACACCATGGACGGAAAGGCGGCGGACAGCTGAGCGCACCGAAACTGCGCGTCGACACACCGGAGCGGGCCGGGCTCGATCCGGCCGAACTGCGCCACCTCGTACGCGACGTCCGCGCCCTCACCCGGGGACCGGACCCCTGGGCGGCCGGCGTCGTCGTGGTCGCCGGACGCGGCCCGGTCATCGCCGTCGAGGAGGCGGCGGGCTGGGCGGTGCGCTACGCGTCGTACGACGAGAAGACCGACACCGGGGTCGAACTGCCGCCCACGGAGCGGCTTCCGATGAGCGTGCGCACCCCCTTCGACCTGGCCTCCCTCACCAAGCTGTTCACGGCGGTCGCCGCGGTCCAGCAGCTGGAGCGCGGCACGCTGGGAATCGACGCGCGGGTGGGGGCGTATCTGCCGGAGTTCCGCGCGGCCTCGGCGAACGACGTCACCGTGCGGCAGCTGCTCACGCACACCTCCGGGCTGCGGCCCGAACTCCCGCTGTACGACTGCCCGGACGAGCGGGCACGCCTGGCGATGCTGCGGGCGGAAGGACCCTCGTCCGAGCCGGGGGAGTACCTCTACTCGGATCTGAACCTGCTCCTCCTCCAGCACGTCCTGGAACGCATCACCGGCCGGGCCCTCGACGTCCTCATCAGGGACGGGATCACCCGGCCGCTGGGGATGACGGCCACCCGCTTCGGGCCGTGCCCGGACGCGGCGGCGACCGAGGACCAGCGACGGCCGTGGGCCAAGGCGGACCGCGGGATGCTGCGGGGGGTGGTGCACGACGAGAACGCCTGGGCGCTCGGCGGGGTGGCGGGGCACGCGGGCCTCTTCTCCACCGGCCGTGACCTCGCCGTCTTCTGTCGCACGCTGCTCGCGGGCGGTTCCTACGGTCCCGCGCGCATCCTCGGTCCCGACTTCGTCGAGCTGATGCTCACCCCGCCCGGCCTCGGCTTCGCCATCGGCCGGCCCTGGTTCATGGGTGCCCTGGCGGAGGGCGGCGCGGCGGGACACACGGGTTTCACGGGGACGTCGCTGGTGCTGGATCCGGCGACGGGGACGTTTCTCGTGCTGCTGGCGAACACGGTGCATCCTCGGCGGCGGCCTGTGCGGAATGCGCCGCGGGTGGAGGCGGCGACGCGGATGGCTCGGGCGGTACGGGACGCTTGACCCCGGGTTTCCTCGCCCCCGCCGCCCCTACCCGACCCATCCTGTACCTGGGGGCTCCGCCCCCAGACCCCCTATCGGCCTGAACGGCCTTGTCCTCAAACGCCGGACGGGCTGATGGTGCGGGCCTGGGCTGCGGATTTTCAGCCCGTCCGGCGTTTGAGGACGAGCCCTTCGGGCGAAGCGGGGGTCCAGGGGGCGGCAGCCCCTTGGCGGGGTCTGGGGCGGAGCCCCCAGGTACGGGATGGGTCGGGTAGGGGCGGCGGGGGCGAGGAGACGGGCGGGTCGCTCCACCCCCGTAGAATCACCGCGTGAACGCCCCCGCACCCCCCGCCGACACCCTGCGCACCGCCCTCGCGGGTCTGCTCGACGGGCTGCCGCCGAAGGCCGCCGCCCAGGCCGTCGAGCGGCTGATCGCGAACTACCGGGGGACCACCCCGACCCACGCACCGATCCTCCGCGACCGCTCGGACGTGGTCGCGTACGCCGCCTACCGGATGCCGGCGACGTTCGAGGCGGTGCGCGCCGCGCTGGAGGCGTTCGCGGACACGGTGCCGGCGTGGGCACCGACGAGCCACGTGGACATCGGCGGCGGCACCGGCGCCGCGACCTGGGCGGTGAACGCGACCTGGCCGGGCGCCCGCCCCGTGACCGTGCTCGACTGGGCCGAGCCCGCCCTCGCGCTGGGCCGCGAGATCGCCGCCACGAACCCGGAGCTGGAGCCCGCGGAGTGGCACCGCACCCGCATCGGAGCGGCGCTCACCATCGAGAGCACCGATCTCGTGACGGTGTCCTACGTCCTCGGTGAGCTCACCGCCGCCGACCGCGCCTCCGTCGTGACGGCCGCGGCCGCCGCGGCCGCCTCCGTCGTGATCATCGAGCCGGGCACGCCCGACGGATACGCCCGGGTGATCGAGGCCCGCGAGCGCCTGATCGACGCCGGGTTCCGCGTCGCCGCGCCCTGTCCGCACAGTGCGGCCTGCCCCATCGTGCCCGGCGAGGACTGGTGCCACTTCTCCGCCAGGGTCAGCCGTTCCTCCCTGCACCGGCAGGTCAAGGGCGGCTCCCTGGCGTACGAGGACGAGAAGTTCAGCTACGTCGCCGCCACCCGCCTCCCGGCGGACCCGGCCCCCTCCCGCGTGGTGCGCAAGCCGCAGATCCGCAAGGGGCAGGTGCTGCTCGACCTGTGCGGCCCGGACGAGTCCCTGCACCGCGAGACGGTGACCAAGCGCCACGGACCGCTCTACCGCGCGGCCCGTGACGCGGACTGGGGCGACGCCTGGCCGCCCCCGGCCGACGAGGACTGACAACCCGCCGGTACGTCCACGGCCGTGCGGTCTCCTGCCTCCCGCCTCACCGCCTCACCTCAGTTCCTGCGTACAGCACTTCACGCTGCCGCCGCCCTTGAGGAGTTCGCTCAGATCGATGCCGATGGGCTCGAACCCCCGGTCGCGGAGCGGCTCGAGGAGCCCGGTCGCGGCCTGCGGAAGCAGCACGTGCAGGCCGTCCGAGACCCCGTTCAGGCCGAACGCCGCGGCGTCCTCGTCGGTGGCGGTCAACGCGCCGGGGAACAGCCGGCGCAGCACCTCGCGGCTGCCGGGGGAGAAGGCGGGCGGGTAGTACATGATCTCGTCCGTCGTGTCGTCGAGGACGGTGAGGGCCGTGTCCAGGTGGTAGTAACGGGGATCGACCAGGTCGAGCCCGAGCACCGGGCGGCCGAAGTACTCCTGGGCCTCGCCGTGCGAGAGCGGGCTCGCCCGGAAGCCGCGCCCGGCGAGCAGGTACGAGGCGGTGACCGCGAAGTCGCCCTCGCCCTCGTTGATGTGCACCGGCTCGCGCACCGACGGGAAGCCGTGGGCGCGGAACCACTCCAGGTGCACCGCCGCCTCCGCCTCCCGCTCCCGGTGCGCGAACCGCGCGCCCAGCACCCGGCCGTCCACGACCGTCGCCCCGTTCGCGGCGAAGACCATGTCCGGCAGGCCGTGGCGCGGGACGAGCTCCTCGACCGTGTGACCCAGGGAGCGGTAGCGGTCCCGCAGGTCCTCCCACTGGGCGACGGCGAGCGCCACGTCGACCGGCTTGGCCGGGTCCATCCAGGGGTTGATGGTGTAGGTGACGGCGAAGTGCTCGGGCGGGCACATCAGATAGCGCCGGGGTGTGGCGCTGCGCAGAGGGTGCAAGGAGGGCTCCTCACGTACCGCGGGGCAGATGATGCCCATGGTGCGCCGGAAGACACGGTCCGGCTCGGTGGCGAACGGGTGGTCCGCCCGCGGCCGCCCCCGGGCCCCCTCCGCACCCCACCCGTCAGGCCGAACGGCGGCGAGACGCCCCGTCTTGCCGACCTGTTAGGTTCGCCCCATGGACCCGACGTCTCCCCAGTCCGCCCCGCCCGCCGGCCGGTCCGCCCCCGACTCCTCCCGGCGCAGCGAGAAGTCCCGTCGCGCGATCTTCGACGCGGCCCTCGCCCTCGTCGGCGAGGTCGGCTATCCCCGGACCACGATCGAGGGCGTAGCCGCCCGCGCCGGAGTCGGCAAGCAGACGATCTACCGGTGGTGGCCCTCGAAGGCCGCGGTGCTCCTGGACGCCTTCATGGACCTCGCGGAGCGGGCCGCCCGGGAGGCGGGACAGGAGTCGTACGAGATCCCGGACACCGGCGACCTCGCCGCCGACCTCAAACGGGTCCTGCGCGCCACCGTCGACGAACTGCTGAACCCCGCGTTCGAGGTCCCCTCGCGCGCCCTGGCCGCCGAGGGCCTGGTGAACGAGGCGCTCGGCGCCGAGTTCGTCGGCAAGCTCCTCGAACCCCAGCTCCAGCTGTACGTGAAGCGGCTCAGGTCCGCCCAGGGCGAAGGCGCGCTGCGGCCCGACCTCGACCTCCGGATCGCCCTGGAGCTCTTCGTCTCCCCGCTCGCCCAGCGCTGGCTCCAGCGCACCGGCCCGATTTCGTACGCGTACACGGACACCCTGGTGGACTACGCCCTGTACGGGCTCGCTCCCCGGGGATAAAACACACCAAAGTGGCCCGTCCTGCCCGATTCCGGCCGGTGGAGCCCTGGTCCCACCCACCCCGGATGCGAGCTCTGTCCACCCGGGGCGCAGGATGGTGGGACCATAGGGCTTGTCGGATGCCGGTCGCTGAGGCGTCCGCCGGTACGACCGCATCGACACGACCGCTGTCGGCACCACTGCTAGGCGAGGAGATTGATGAGCGCAGAGTTCGGCCGCCGCTCCGGCGCGCAGGGCAGGATCTCCCAGTGGCTGCGTGGTCGCCGTCCCAAGGAGATCGCCGACGACGGCGGGCGTGAAGCCCTGCTGCTCGCCGCTGCCGCCGCTGGGCTGCCGCTCGCGCAGGCCGCGTACCCCTCCGGCTACCGATGTTCCTGTGATCGCGTCGGCTGTCCCACCCCCGCGCGCCACCCCGTGTCCTTCGCCTGGCAGACCCAGTCCACGACCGACCGTGCCCAGATCGAGCGATGGGTACGGCACCAGCCGCAGGCCAACTTCATCACCGCCACCGGCATGGTGCACGACGTGCTCGACGTGCCGGTCGACGCGGGCCGCGAGGCCCTGGAGCGGCTGCTCTCCTCCGGCGTCGAGGTCGGGCCCGTCGCCGAGAGCGGTGACGGACGCATGTTCTTCTTCACGCTCACCCGCGGTACGCCCGAGGACGAGGACGAGTGGTGGCCCTGCGAGCTGGACTCGCACCCCGAGACGACGGACGAACACCCCGGCCTGCGCTGGCACTGCCGCGGTTCCTACGTCCTCGTCCCGCCGGCCCAGCTCCCCGGTGATCTCGGCGTCGACTGGCTGCGCGGCCCCGAGCATCCGCTTCCCGACCCGCTGACGCTGCTCGAGGCTCTGACGGACGCCTGCGCCCGCTACGCGGGGGAGAACGAGTCCGACCAGCTGGCCGCGTGGCCCCACCGCGGCTAGACAGCGGCTGGGTACCGGCGCCACACCCGCCGGGGTGCCCCCGGCGGGTGTCACGGGCCGCTCCGTCAGCCGCCCTTCGCCGCCGTCAGACCCTCGACCCGGCCCAGCACCGTCACCCGCTGGTCCTGAGCACCCTTCGCGGGGTCCAGGGCCGCCTGGTTGGAGACGAACCCCAGGGTGAGGGACTGCTTGACGTCACCGGTCGTCAGAGCCTTGACGTCCGCGCTCTGCGCGGGAAGTTCGGTGCCCTGGGCGGCGGTCTGCTTCTCGTAGCGCTGCGTGGCGAAGAAGACCAGGGCCCCGCCGTCCGCGGTGCGCAGCCCGACCGGGGCGTAGTCGCCCGAAGTCAGCGGCTCGTCGATGTACTGCCGGGCGAGACCGGGCCTGCTGGCGTTCCTGCCGCGCAGGGCCCGCCACTGCGAGGTGTGGACGCCCGGGGCGAAGGTCTCGCCGCCACTCCTCAGATACGTCGCGTAGGACTGGCTCAGCTTCCCCGGACCCACGGCGAGGGCCGCGTCGTCAGGCGTGACCGGCTGCGCCCAACCGTCCTTGTCCTGCTGGAACTTCGGCACGTCGGCGCCCGCCAGCACGGTCAGGTACGAGGCCTGCCACACGTCGTTCGCGCTGCCGCGCGTGAAGACGAGGAGCCAACGGCTGCCGGCCAGGCCCTTGTTGGCCGCGGTGTCCGCCACGAACCAGCGCGGCCACCCCGCCTTCGCTGGTATGGCGAACTTCGCGTCGCTCAGCTCCAGCGGCGAGTACCCCGGGTTGCCGCCCGGGTTGTTCTGCCGGCCGGCCTTCAGCTTCGCGCCGTCGATCGCCCCGAGGGCGCCCGTGACGCGGTCCGCGTCCAGTGAACGGTCGTTGGCCTTGTCCGCCTTGTTGTACGCGGTGGTGAAGTCGTCGAGGGCGCGGGCGGCCTCGCCCCGCGTGGCCGCCGGGACGACCTCCCGCTCCCCGTGCACCACCACGCAGCCGCTCGCCGTCACGGACAGGACGGCCACCGCGCCCGTCGCCAGGGCGAAACGGTGGTGACCGCCCGGTCCGGGACGGCGAAGCGCCGCCCGTGCGAGGCTAAGAAGTCTTCGAGGGCTGTGACCCGCGCGATCCCTGCTCATCAGGTACCTTCACCTTCCCCTTCCCGGAGGCGAACCCTACCGGGGCGAGGAAGATCGCGAGGGTCGGGACCAAGTAGAGCGCCCACACCGTGATCTGAAGGACGGTCGGATCGGGCTGGAAGTTGAAGACGCCCTTGAGGAGGGTGCCGTACCAACTGTCCGGCGGGATCGTGCCGCTGATGTCGAAGGCCAGGTTCCGCAGGCCGGGGATCCAGTCGGCTTCCTGCAGGTCGTGCACGCCGTACGCGATCACGCCCGCGGCGACCACGACCAGCATGCCGCCGGTCCAGGTGAAGAACTTGGCCAGGTTGATCCGCAGGGCGCCCCGGTAGAAGAGCCAGCCGAGGAGCACCGCGGTCGCCAGGCCCAGGGCGACACCGATCAGCGGGCGTGGCGTGCCGTCGCTCGCCGCGTGCACCGACGCCCACACGAACAGCGCGGTCTCCAGGCCCTCCCGGCCCACGGCCAGGAACGCGGTCGCGACCAGCGCGCCGGTCCCCATCGCCAGCGCGGCGTCCAGCTTGCCGTGCAGCTCGGACTTCAGATGCCGGGCGGTGCGCCGCATCCAGAAGACCATCCAGGTCACCAGGCCCACCGCGATGATCGACAGCGAACCGCCGAGCGCCTCCTGCGCCTCGAACGTCATCTCCTGGGAGCCGAATTCGAGCGCGCAGCCGAAGCCGAGCGCCAGCAGGACCGCGACGGCGATGCCGGCCCAGATGGGCCGCAGGGCGTCCCTGCGGCCCGTCTTCACCAGGTAGGCGATGAGTATGCAGACGACGAGGCTGGCTTCCAGTCCCTCGCGCAGGCCGATCAGATAGTTCCCGAACACGGGCTACGCCTCCTTGGCGAACAGCGTGCGCCCCCACCAGTCGTCCTTGTCGCGGACGCCGGGCGGGACGGCGAAGACCGCCGAACTCACGTGCTGGATGTACTCGTTGAGCGCGTCGGAGTGCGAGAGCCGACGCTGCACGGGGATGAACCCCTTGCGCACGTCCCGCTGGTACGCGAGGAAGAACAGCCCCGCCTCCAGCCGGCCCAGACCGTCGGTGCCGTCCGTGAAGGAGTAGCCGCGGCGCAGCAGGGTGATCCCGTCGTTGGACTCGGGATGCGCGAGCCGGACGTGCGCATCCGGCTTCATCGCCTTCAGGAACGGCTCGTCGCGCTCCTTGGCCTTGCCGGCCGGCGCGCCCTCGCCCTTGTCCCGGCCGAACACGTCCTCCTGCTCCTGCAGCGAGGTACGGTCCCAGGTCTCGATGTTCATCCGGATACGGCGCGCCACGAGGTACGAGCCACCGGTCATCCAGGCCGCGCCGTCGCCCTCGCCGACCCACACGAACTTCTTCAGCCGCTCCGGCTCGGTGCCCGCGATGTTGCGGGTGCCGTCCTTGAAGCCCATCAGGTTGCGGGGGGTCTGCGCGTCCGGCGTCGTCGACGAGGTCTTGCCGAAGCCGAGCTGCGACCAGCGGATGGCGACCTTGCCGAAACCGATCCGGGCCAGGTTGCGGATCGCGTGCACCGCGACCTGCGGGTCGTCAGCGCACGCCTGGATGCACAGGTCGCCGTTGCTGCGCGCCCCTTCCAGGTTGTCGCCCGGGAACGTCGGCAGGTCGACGAGTGCCTCCGGGCGCTGCCGCGCCAGGCCGAACTTCTCGAAGAGCGACGGCCCGAAGCCGATGGTGAGGGTGAGCCGGGACGGCTTGAGGCCCAGCGCCTCACCGGTGTCGTCCGGCGGCGCCTCGGCCAGGCCGCCGTAGGCGCCCTCGCCGACCGTGTGGCCGCCGGTCATGCGGCGGGCGGCCGCCGTCCAGTCCTTCAGCATCTGGACGAACTCGGCACGGTCGTCGGTCTTCACGTCGAACGCGGCGAAGTGCAGCCGGTCCTGGACCGGCGTGCCGATGCCCGCCTGATGGGTTCCGTGGAAGGCGACGGAGGCGCCGGTCTCGGCGCCCGCCGGGTCCACGTCGTTGCCGATACGGGTCATCGCCACCGCGCCGCCCGCCGCGGCGGCACCGAGCGCGAGCCCGGCACCGCCCCAGCCGATCAGCGAACGCCGCGACGGTGTGGGCCCGTCGGTGGATTCCGTGCTGTCCGTCGTCATGATCGCCTCGCCTACTTGACCACGGCCGCGGCGAGCTTGGAGAGCGGCTCGGCGAGCGCGTTGACCGCGTCCGAGAGCTCCTTGCGCTGGTCCTTGGTGACCTTGTCGTACGACACGAAGCCGTTCTGCGCCTTCGCCTGCGGATCGTTCGAGCGGTACTTGTCGAGCACCGTGTTCAGCGCCGCGAACTGCTTGTCGAGCTCGGTGGTCAGCGCCTTGTCGTTCTCCTGCGCGACCGGCTTGAGCAGCTCGTACGACTTCTGCGCGCCGTCGACGTTGCCCTTGAAGTCACTGAGGTCGGTGTGCGAGTAGCGGTCCTCCTCGCCGGTGACCTTGCCGGTGGCGACCTCGTCGAGCAGCTCCTTGGCGCCGTTGGCCATGGAGGTCGGGGTGATCTCGGCCTTGCCGACCCGCTTCTGCCAGTCCTTCAGGTCGGTGACCAGCTGGTCGGCGAGGGTCTTCTGCTCGGCGCCGATCTTCTTGTCCGCCCAGAGGGACTTCTCCAGCGCGTGCCAGCCCGTCCACTTCTGGCCCTTCTCCAGGCCGTCGGCGCGCGTGTCGGTCTTGGGGTCGATGTCGCCGAAGGACTCGGCGATCGGCTCGGTGCTCTCCCAGCCCACCCGCGAGGGGGCGAAGGCCTCCTTGGCGGCCTCGATGTTCCCGGCCTTGACGGCGTCGGCGAACGTCTGCACCTTCGGGATCGTCGCGTCGGCCTGCTCCTGCGCGTACTCGCGGTAGGCGGCGACGGCCTTGTCCAGGCGCGGGTCGCGCTGGGCGACCTTGCCGCCGGTGACCGCGAGCTTCTGGCGGACGCCGAGGCCCTTCATGCCGGGGCGGCAGGCGATCTCGTAGGTGCCGGCCTTGACCTCGGCGGTCAGCGTGTACTTGGTGCCCGGACCGATGTTCTCCTTCTCGGAGACGATCCGGTCGTCCGGGAAGAGGATCTCGACCTCGGTGGCCTGCGAGCCCTTGTTCTCTATCTTCAGCGTGACCTGGCCCGCCGGGACCGACTTCGCCGACGTGGTGCACTTCGAGTCGGCGGCGGTCACCTGGATCGCGTCGCCGTCCCCGGCTTCACTCTTCTCGGTGCAGCCCGTGACGGCGGCCAGAGCAGCCGCGGTGGCGGCGGCGGTGACAACTGAGAGTCGGACGGCTCGCATTCAGGCTCCAGGAGAACGAGGGGACGAACGGCACGGAAGGAACCGCGCTCGTATGGTGAGGCTGGCCTAACTTACCTGAGGCATACCTGAGTGCTACCCGCCCGTCCAGTGATTCAGCTCTCACGGTCGGCACACGGGCACGGCTTGATCACGGTGGCTCAAAGCAGACGCCACCGCGAGGTCAAGGAATGGTCAAGGGTCGCGGCGGGGGGCCACCAGGACGGCGCCGGTCCGCGGGTGTGCGAGCACTTCGACCGGCTGGCGGTAGACGTCACTCAGCAACTCGCCGGTGAACACCTCGGCCGGCGGACCGTCGGCCGCGACACGGCCGGCGCTCAGCACCGCGACCCGGTGCGCGTACGCGGCGGCGAGTCCGAGATCGTGCAGGACCACGACCACCGCGTCCCCGGCGCGTGCTCTTTCCCGGCAGACCCGCAGCACCAACTCCTGGTGCCGGAGGTCGAGGGCGGCGGTCGGCTCGTCGAGCAGCAGCAGAGGAGCGTGCTGGGCGAGCACCCGGGCGAACGCCACCCGGGCCCGCTCACCGCCGCTGAGCGCGGAGAAGGGCCGGGCGGCGAACTCCGCGACCTCGGTGGCCGCCATGGCCCCGGCGACGGCCGCCTCGTCGTCCGTCCCGGCGGCGCCCGCCCAGGGCGCGCGACCCATCCGTACGACCTCCTCGACCGTGAAGGGGAAGGAGAGCGCCGTGGACTGGGGGAGCACGGCCCGGCGCAGGGCGAGTTCGGGTGCCGTCCAGTCCGCCGCCGGGCGCCCGTGGACCCGTACGACCCCCGCGCCGGCGCGCAGGTCGGCGGCGAGGGCGGCGAGCAGCGTCGACTTCCCCGCCCCGTTGGGGCCGACCAGCGCGAGGACCTCGCCCGCGCGGGCGGTGACGTCCACACCGCGCAGCACCTCCCGGGCGCCGAGGCGGACATGGAGCCTCTCGGCCTCGGCGAGCACGTCCCCGGCGGCGGCCGGGGCGGGCGGCGCGAGGCGCGCCGTATGCGGGAACCTCATGCCCAACCCCCTTGTCCGCGGCGGGTCCTGCGCAACAGCCAGAAGAAGAACGGGCTGCCGAGCAGGGCGGTGAGCACCCCGAGCGGAAGTTCGGCGGGCCGGGCGATCGTCCGGGCCGCGAGGTCGGCGCCCAGCAGTACCACCGCGCCGCCCAGGGCGCTGCCCGGGATCAGGAACCGGTGCCCCGGTCCCGCCGCCATCCGCAGCAGGTGCGGTACGACGAGCCCGACGAAGGCGACGATCCCGGACACGCTCACGGCCGCGGCGGTGAGCAGTGCGACGACCAGCACCAGGACGATCCGCAGCCGTTCCACGTCCACCCCCAGGTGCCGGGCCGGGCGTTCACCCAGCGCCAGCAGGTCCAGCCGGCGCGCGTACAGCGGTGCCGCGGCCAGTCCGGCCACCGCGCACGGCAGGACGGCCAGCACCTTCGGCCAGGTGGCCTGGGCGAGCGAGCCGAGCTGCCAGAGGGTGATCTGGCTGACGGCCGCGGAGTCCGCGAAGAAGAGGAAGAGCCCGATCAGCGCCCCCGTGAACGCGTTCACGGCGATGCCGGTGAGGATCAGCGTGACGACCTCCGTCCGGCCGCCCGAGCGCGACATCCCGTAGACGAGGAGCGCGGTGGCCAGACCCGTGACGAAGGCGACGACCGGGACCGTCCAGGTGCCGAGGAAGGACAGGCCGAGCGCGATCGAGGCGACCGCGCCGACGGCCGCGCCCGAGGAGACGCCGATGATCCCGGGCTCGGCCAGCGGATTGCCGAACACGCCCTGCATCAGGGCGCCCGCGCAGCCCAGCGAGGCGCCGATGAGCAGCGCGAGCACGATCCGCGGGAAGCGGACGTTCCACAGGACCGACTCGGGTACCCGGTCGAGCGCGGTGCCGCCGAGGCCCGTCCGGTGGGCGACGGAGGACAGGACGTCGCCGGTGGGGATCGGGTAGGCGCCGAGCCCGGCGGCGACGGGCACCAGGACGAGTAGGGTGAGCAGGAGCCCGGCGGTCAGGAGCGTGGCGGCAGCGCGGGGCTTCGTCCGTACGGGCCTACCGACCGCCTCCGCCCGCTCCACGGCGGTCACTTGGCGTCCCCGTACAACTGCGTCACCAGGGACTTCAGCACCTGGTCGGTCCGCGGCCCGTAGTTGAGCAGCACCCCGTCCTCGACCGACACGACCCGGCGCGCCATCCCGGCGGGGGTCTGCGCGACGCCGGGGATCCTCACGAGCCCGTCGACGCCGCCCACCGACTCCAGTCCCTTCGTCATGACCAGGATCGCGTCGGGTGCGGCCTTCGCCAGTGCCTCGGTGGTGATGGCGGTGAAGTCCTTCCGCAGCCCCGAGTCGGCCCCGGCGTCGACCGCCCCCGCGGCCTGGAGCAGCGAGCCGGCGCCGGAGTCCTCGCCGCCGATGAGATAGACGGAGGCGGAGCCGCGCAGGTAGAGGAACGCGACCCGGGGCCTGTCCGCGTGCGCGGGAACCGCCGTGCGCACGGCCTCGATCCGCTGCTCCGAGCGCGCGGTGAGCCGCTCGCCCGCGGCCGGTACGCCGAGCGCGGTGGCCACCGCCCCGATCCGCGGGCCCACGTCGCCGAGGCCCTTGGCCGGGTCGACGACGAGGACGGGGACGCCCGCGTCGCGGATCTGTTCCACGGCCTCGGCGGGCCCGGTCGTGGTCTCGGCCAGCACGAGGTCCGGTTCGAGGGAGAGCACGCTCTCGGCGGAGACGTCGTGGCCCCGGGTGACCACCGGAAGCCGCTTCGCCTGCGCGAAGGTGGCGGTGATGTCGCGGGCGGCGACCCGGTCGCCGAGGCCCAGCGTGAAGACGATCTCGCTGAGGCTGCCGGAGAGCGGGACGGATGTGACCAGCGGCGGCACGACGCGCAACGACGTACCGCTCGCCGACGTCACCGTGACCCGTGACCTGGCGTCCATGACGACCAGGCTGACGCAGGAGGCGGCGACCGTCCTCGGCAGCGCGAGCTACGCCGGCGCGGAGGGCGATCCGCTGAGCGTGGTGCAGAAGACCACGCCGTCGCCGACCCCGTCCGCCTCGGCGTCGCCGAGTTCACCCCCGTCCCCGTCGCCGACCGTCTCCGCCTCCGGCTCCGCCTCTCCGTCCGCCCCGGCTTCGGCATCCGCGTCGGCATCCGCGTCGGCATCCGCGTCGGCATCCGCGTCGGCATCCGCCTCGCAGGAGGCGTCCGCCTCGCCCTCGCAGAGCGCCGCCACGAAGGGCGAGATCGCCGACGGCACGCTCGGCTGGGGAGTGAAGCAGTCCTTCCGCGCCTACGTCGTGGGCGGCGCCGCCCAGGGCAGGATCACCGCGTCCGGCGGCGCGGTTCAGGCCGGCGGCAACGGCGCCTTCACCTTCCCGGACGCCACCGGCACCTACGACACCGACGCCGGGACCCTCTCCGCCGCCTTCGAGGGCGCGGTGAACTTCAAGGGCCACGAGAGCGGCGGCGCCTACGGTCTGGACCTCACCCTCAGCGACCTCAGGGCGAAGCTGGACGGCGGCTCCGGCGAACTGACCGCCGACGTCGACAGCCTCGGGGAGAAGTCCGACGACGTGGTCCTCGCCGACCTCGGGGCCGCGTCCGGCGCCCTGGCCGTGAAGGACGACGTGATCACGCTCGACGACGTCACGGCCACCCTGACCGAGGCGGGGGCGAAGGCGTTCGGCGGGTTCTACCCGGCCGGCACCGAGCTGGACCCGGTGGACCTGTCGGTCGCCGTGCACGAGGACGCCCAACTCCCGCACGGGGACGGCGGATCGGGCACGGGCGGCTCGGACGGCTCGGGTTCCGCGGGCGGTTCGGGCACCACGGGCACCACCGGCGGCGCGGGCACGACGGGGTCCACGACCGGCGGCGTCGGCGGGGCGCTGGCCTCCACCGGCTCCGACGTACCGGTCGGCGCGCTCGGCGCGGCGGCCGCGGTGACGGCCGCCGCGGGCGCGGGAGTCGTCGTCGCGGTGCGCAGGCGGCGCGCGCTGGGCTGACGCTCGCCGCCGGGATCCGGGCCGGGGTCCGGGCGGGAGCGCGCGGCCGATGTCGGGATTGACGTCGGCCGCGCGGCGGTCGTGACCGTCCGGCGGGTCCGGGCCGGAGGCGATCGTGGTTCCTGTGATGTTTCAATGCCCGCGTGACTGATTACGACGTGCTGCGGGTGTTCTGCGGACCCGACGGCGGATACGGCAACGAACTCGGTGTCGTGCGTGAGGGCTCGGTGCTGCCGGACCCCGACGACCGTCAGGCCCTCGCGGCCAAACTGGGTTTCAGCGAGACCGTCTTCGTCGACGACCCCGAGCGCGGGGTCGTCGACATCTACACCCCGACCCTGCGGCTGCCCTTCGCCGGGCATCCGTGCGTCGGGGTGGGATGGCTGCTCGACGTGCCCGAACTGGTCACACCCGCCGGAGTGGCGGGAGTCCGGCTGGACGGCGAGTTCAGCTGGATCGAGGCGCGGCCCGAGTGGGCGCCGCCCCGCACCCTGCGCCAGTACGCGTCGGCGGCCGAGGTGGACGCCCTTCCCGTTCCGCCGAAGGGCGAGTGGATCTACGCCTGGGCCTGGGAGGACGAATCCGCGGGACGGGTGCGCGCCCGCGCCTTCCCCGGCCGCGACGACGGCATCGAGGAGGACGAGGCGACCGGGGCGGCGGCCCTCCTGCTGACGGCCCGGCTCGGCCGCGCGCTCAACATCGTCCAGGGCAGGGGCTCCCAGATCCTCACGGCGCCGCAGCCGGAGGGATGGGTGGAGATCGGCGGCCGGGTGTTCCTGGAACGCTGAGACGACCCGGCGGGCGGACCCGCGCGCGAGGGTCAGGCGCTCAGCCGGAACTCCTCGTCCAGCGCCCCGAACACCGCCGTGTTCAGCGCGAACGCCCGCCTGCACTCCGCGATGATCCGCTGCCGCTCCAGGTCGTCCGCCGGGAGCGCGTCCAGGAGTTCGCGGTAACCGCGCTTGAACGCGGCCGGGTTGGCGATGTCCTCGAAGACGTAGAAGCGGACTCCGTCGCCCTTCCGGGCGAAGCCCCAGGTGCGTTCGGCCCTGTCGCGGATGATCTGGCCGCCGGAGAGGTCGCCGAGGTAACGGGTGTAGTGGTGGGCGACGTACCCGCCCGGCCACGCGCGGGCGCATTCCGCGACACGCGCCGCGTAGGCCTCGGTGGCCGGGAGCGCGGTGAGCGTCGAGCGCCAGCCGGCGCCCCGCAGATGCGTGAGGTCCCGCTCCAGGGCCGCGCGGCGCAGCAGCGCGGGCTGGATGAAGGGCCCGGCGACCGGATCGGCGGCCAGTGTCCCGGCGTCCGCCTCCAGGGCCTCGTACACGAACCACAGCTGCTCGGTGTAGCGCGCGTACGCGTCGACGCCGAGCCTTCCGCCGAGCAGGTCACTCATGAACGTCGAGGTCTCCGCCTCCACGTGCTGCTCGTGCGAGGCGGTGCGGATGAGCGCCGAGAAAGGGTCCATGGGATCTCCGGGGCCGAGGGAACGAGAGCCATTCAGATTTTGTATGGTTAGCCTTACCTAAGTCAACGGGTTGTTGACTCCCTGTCGGTAAAGTTTCCGACACGCTGTCGGTAAAACCGTACCCCGGATCCGGGTCGAGGCCACAGGTGAGGCCCGTGGGGGCGCGCACGCGAAAGCCCGCCCCGTCCGGCAGGACGGGGCGGGCTTCGGCGGAGGACGTACGGGCGGGCGGGCTACGGCAGCGTCAGGATCTCCGCGCCGGTCTCCGTCACGACCAGGGTGTGCTCGAACTGGGCCGTCCGCCGGCGGTCCTTCGTCACGACCGTCCAGCCGTCGTCCCACAGGTCGTACTCGTGCGTGCCGAGCGTGAGCATCGGCTCGATCGTGAAGGTCATTCCGGGCTGGATGACGGTCGTGGCGTGCGGGCTGTCGTAGTGCGGGACGATCAGTCCGGAGTGGAACGAGGAGTTGATCCCGTGCCCCGTGAAGTCCCGCACGACCCCGTATCCGAAGCGCTTGGCGTACGACTCGATGACCCGCCCGATGATGTTGATCTGGCGGCCGGGCTTGACGGCCCTGATCGCGCGGTCGAGGGACTCCCGGGTCCGCTCGACCAGCAGCCTCGACTCCTCGTCCACGTCGCCGACCAGGTACGTCGCGTTGTTGTCGCCGTGCACCCCGCCGATGTACGCGGTCACGTCGAGGTTGATGATGTCGCCGTCCCGCAGGACCGTGGAGTCGGGGATGCCGTGGCAGATGACCTCGTTGAGGGAGGTGCACAGCGACTTGGGGAAACCGCGGTAGCCGAGGGTGGAGGGGTAGGCGCCGTGATCGCACATGTACGCGTGCGCGACGCGGTCCAGCTCGTCCGTGGTGACACCGGGCGCGATCAGCTTGGCGGCCTCCGCCATCGCCTGCGCGGCGATCCGGCCGGCGATCCGCATCGCCTCGATCGTCTCGGCGTTCTGCACCTCCGGACCGGTGTACGGCGTCGGGGCGGGCTTGCCCACATACTCGGGACGCCTGATGTTTCCCGGGACGGGACGGGTGGGAGAGAGCTCTCCTGGTACGAGCAGCGACTGGCCAGACATGCCAGCGAGTCTAACCAGCGGGCATGGGGGCACTATGTCCGTGGCGAAAGGAGCAGGTCATGGCCCTCTTCAAGAAGCGGACCGTCGGGAAACCCGGCGAGTGGTACTACTGCCTCGTCCACCAGAAGGTCGAGGAGGGGCCGGACTGCCCTGCCAAGGACCGTTTCGGCCCGTACACCACCCGTGCGGAGGCCGAACACGCCATGGAGACCGCCCAGGAACGCAACCTGGAGTGGGAGACGGACCCCAAGTGGCACGACGCCCAGGCCCAGAAGCCGGACGACGACTGACCCCTGGTCCGGCCTCGTCGCCGGGCGCGGCCCCACCGGCGGGGCGACCGTTCAGGACGTCGCCCGCGCGCGCCGGGCCGGCGACCGCCCGGACGGGGACGCGGCAGTCCGGTCGCCCCCGGACCGGCGCCATCCTCCCGGTCCGGCGTCACGGCCCCGGTCCGGCGTCACCGTCCCGGTCCGGCGTCACGGTCCCGGTCCGGCGTCACGGTCCCGGTCCGGCGTCACGGTCCCGGTCCGGCGTCCCCGGGTCGACCCCCGCGCCCCGGCCATCGTCGAGCGGGTCAGGCAGGGGGCCGTCCCGGACCCCTGCCACGGCATCGGCGGTCGCAGGGGCCGGCCACCGGAGGCGGCCCCTGCGACAGGCCGTACCGGAGCGGACGACCGTCACGGATGCGGGTGGGAGGACAGCGCGCGGCCTCGCGCGGAGCGCATCCGTACGGCGTGCTCGTTCGTCCGCACGTCGTACTTCATCAGCCCCGGCAGGCACAGCCCCAGCAGCCCCACCGCTGCCACACAGATCACACCCCCCGCCCAGATCGATGTCCGCACACTCGTCCACGCGGCCGTCCCACCGGCTCTCACCTGGCCCAGCTGTGGTCCGACGGAGTACGACAGCAGCTCGATCCCGGCCAGCCGACCGCGCAGCTCGTCCGGGATCGTCTGGTCCCACATCGCGCCCCGGAAGATCCCGCTGACCATGTCGAAGCTCCCGGCGAGGGCGAGGAACAGCAGCACCGTCCCCACGTCGTGGACCGCGCCCGCCCCCACCATGGCCAGCCCCCAGCAGGCCGCCGCGAGGGCCACCATCCGTCCGTGCCGGTGGACACGGGAGGTCCACCCGCTGGTGAGCGTCACCAGCAGCGCCCCGGCGGGCAGCGCCGCGTACATCAACCCCAGCGACCACTCGGCGTCGAGCTCGTCCGCGAGGAACGGCAGCACGGCGAGCGGCATCGCGAAGAACATCGCCGCCAGGTCGATCGCGTAGGTGCCGAGGAGTTCCTTGCGGCTCCACGCGTACCGCGCGCCCTCCGCGATCGACTTCAGCGACGGCTTCGCGGCCTCGTGCGCGGCCGGTGACGCCCCGAGCCCGAGGACCAGGGCCACCGAGACCACGAAGGTCGCCAGATCGACGGCGTACGCCCAGCCGAGTCCGGCGTACGCCACCACGACCCCCGCGAGCGCGGGCCCCGCGACCCCGCCGACCGACCAGCGCAGCGAGTTCAGGGAGGCCGCGGCCGGCAGGTGCTCGTGCGCGACGATCCGCGGCACGAGCGAGTCCAGCGCGGGCCGCTGCACCGCCCCGAGAGCGGAGGAGAGCGCGGCGACCGCGTACAGCGGCCACACCGCGGGAGTCGGCATCAGCGCGTTGACCAGCAGCCCCGCGCACAGCAGCCCCTGTCCGGCCTCCGTGCGCACGATCAGCTTCCGCTTGTCCAGGGCGTCGGCCAGCGCCCCGCCGTACAGTCCGAACACGATCAGCGGGACGAGTTCCACGGCGCCGCGCCCACGGCGACCACGGAGCCGGTCAGCACCTTCATCTGCACCGGCAGCGCGACCAGGGTCAGCGAGCTGCCGAAGTGGGTGATCAGCCCGGACAGCCACAGCCGCCGGAAGTCCGCGGAGGCCCACCAGGGCGCGAGATCGGGGAGCAGCGACCGTGCACGCGAGGCCCGTGCGTCAGGTGAGGCGTGCGCGTCCCGCGGGTCGCGCGCGTCGGGGGAGGAGTCGTCCGGGGGCGGTCCGACCCGGGTCGGCGGAGCGGGGGGTGCGGGGGCTTCTTCGGTCACGTGGGCTCATGGTGAACGGCCGCCTCCCCGAGCGGCAACCGCTTTTCCGCGCGGACGAAGGCCCGTACGCGAACAGGGCCCGGCGGGTCGGCGCGAGGGCGCGCGGGAGCCGTCTACCACCGTGCCGCGGGCGGGGCCGTCAGCTGGTCCGCGAGCCGGGAGAGCCGGTCGCGCAGCCGGCGGCGCCCCCGCTGCGAGGGAAGGGTGTTCTCCCCGGCCGCCGCGCTGACGAGGTGCTGGACGGTGTCGAGGTCGAGCTCGTGCTCCGGCGGCACGGTCAGGGCCTCGTGCGCCATCGCCCCCAGCTCCCGGTCGCCGACGTCGAGCGCGAGCACGGTCGCCCCGGCCCGCCGGGCGTCGTGCACCCGCTCCAGGAGCGACGCCCCGGGAGCGGACGGCGCCACCACGAGCAGGGTCTCCCCACGGCGCGCGGCCTCGATGCGGCCGAGGCCCACGGCGAGGTGGGCCGGGTCCGAGGCCCGCGCGCCGTGCCGCACCAGCGTCGGTGACAGCTCCGGCGTGCCCGACCAGGCGGCCTCGTCCACCAGGTGCGCGGCCAGGTGCCACGGCTCGTACTCCGCCGTGCCCACGAGCAGCAACCCACCCCCGTACGACACCACGGACCCCCGCAGGGCCCCCGCGAACCGCCGGGTGGCCCCCGGCCACTCCGTCCCGGCCAGGACCTCGCGCAGCAACACGACGCGTACGGCATCCATGCGTACGCATCCTGCCGCAACCGACGACTCGTCAGGCGGAGTTCACCATGAATTCGCCCAAGTGGGGCAGAGCCCGCCCATGACCGAACCGAACACAGCGACCAGCGTCCCCTTCCGCGCGGGGACCGAGGGACGGGCGAGTTTCCGGATCCCCGCCCTCGTCGTCACCCGCGCGGGCACCCTGCTCGCCTTCTGCGAGGGCAGGGTCGACTCCGCCCAGGACCACGGCCGCGTCGCCGTCGTCCTGAAACGGTCGACGGACGGCGGCCGCACCTGGGGCGCGCTGCAGGCCGTGGCCGTGAACGGGAACGACCTCGCGGGCAATCCGGCCCCCGTCGTCCTCGACACCGGCCGCATCCTGCTCGTGCACGTCCGTGCCGCGGCCACCGCCACCGAGGACGCCATCCTGCGCGGCAGGGTGAGCGCCGCCGACGGCCGTCGCGTGTGGGTGCAGTACAGCGACGACGACGGCCTCACCTGGTCCGCGCCACGGGAGATCACCCCGCAGGTGAAGACAACGGGATGGCGGTGGTACGCGACCACGCCGGGGCACGCGATCCAGCTCACCACCGGCCGCGTGGTCGTGCCCGGCAACCACACCCTGCCGCCCACCGGCACCGACAACGGCACGGAGGGCCGGTACAACAGCGGCCACTGCCTCCTCAGCGACGACCGCGGCGCGAACTGGTACCTCGGCTACCTCGACGAGAACACCGACGGATACGTCAACGCGAACGAGACGACGGCCGCCGAACTCCCCGACGGGCGCGTCTACTTCAACACCCGCAACGACTCCCCGTCGCCGGGCTGCCGAGCCGACGCCCACTCGGCGGACGGCGGGCGGACCCTGCTGAAACCCTTCCGCCCGCAGGCGGGGCTCGTCACCCCGGTGGTCCAGGGCAGCGTCCTCCAGATCCGCGATCCCGACCTGCTCCTGTACGCGGGCCCCGCCGACCCCGCCGCCCGCGCCCTGATGACGCTCCGTGCCTCCGCCGACGGCGGCACCACCTGGCGGCCCGTGCACACGGTCGACGGACTGCCCGCCGCGTACTGCGATCTGGTCCGCGTCGACCCGGAGACCGTCGGACTCCTCTACGAGACCGGCGACTTCGGCCCGTACGAGACGATCACCTTCCGGCGTGTCCCGGTGACCGCCCTCACCTGAGCACCCACAGCCCCCGAGGCGGGATCCGCGCACGTAAGGTCGGCCCATGACCTCTACTGACAGTGCACAGAAGGCCCCCGCCAAGGACCCCTGGGACCTGCCGGACGTGTCCGGGCTCGTCGTGGGCGTGCTCGGCGGCACCGGTCCCCAGGGCAAGGGCCTGGCCTACCGGCTCGCCAGGGCCGGCCAGAAGGTGATCATCGGTTCGCGTGCCGCGGAGCGGGCGCAGGCCGCCGCCGGGGAACTGGGACACGGTGTCGAGGGCGCCGACAACGCCGAGTGCGCCCGGCGCAGCGACCTCGTGATCGTCGCCGTGCCGTGGGACGGCCACGGCAAGACCCTGGAAGCCCTGCGCGAGGAACTGGCGGGCAAGCTCGTCGTCGACTGCGTCAACCCGCTCGGCTTCGACAAGAAGGGCGCCTACGCCCTGAAGCCGGAGGAGGGCAGCGCCGCCGAGCAGGCCGCGGCCCTGCTGCCGGACTCGCGGGTCACGGCCGCCTTCCACCACCTCTCCGCGGTGCTCCTCCAGGACCCGGAGATCGAGGAGATCGACACCGATGTGATGGTCCTCGGCGAGGAGCGCGCGGACGTCGAGCTCGTACAGGCGCTCGCCGGGCGCATCCCCGGCATGCGCGGAGTCTTCGCGGGCCGGCTGCGCAACGCCCACCAGGTCGAGTCGCTGGTCGCGAACCTGATCTCGGTGAACCGGCGCTACAAGGCCCACGCGGGCCTGCGGGTGACGGACGTATAGCGGTCGCACGGGCCCGGGCGGGCGGGGGGACGGGGCGTGGGGGAGACGGACATGGGGGACACTGGACGCCGCAGCACCAGCGATCCGTCCGTCTGTCAGGAGCCGTTCCCCATGTCCGCCTCGCCCTCGTCCGACCCGACCCGGCGACTCGCCTACTACGCCCTCGCGGTCTGTGTCCTCTCCGTCGCCGCGGCCGTGGTCTCCTTCGTCCAGGGCAGCTGGCTGGGGATCGTGTGGGTGCTGCTGGCCGGTCTGTCGTCCAACATGACCTGGTACTACGCGCGGCGCGGCCGGACGCGCGGCAGGTCCGGGTCCGTCACCGGCTGACGGTGCAGAACTGGTCGGCGCTTTCCCAGAAGCGGTAGAGGTTCTGGCCGCAGTAGCGCTGCAGGTCGTCGATGCCGAGGCCGCCCAGGATGGAGTAGATCGCGTCGAAGAACGTCGTGTTCACCGACGGGATCCACAGCACCGCGAACACGGCGAGCAGGCCGAACGGTGCGAAGGGCTCCACCTGGCGGCGGACGCCGTACGACAGCCAGGGCTCGATCACGCCGTAGCCGTCCAGGCCCGGGACCGGCAGGAAGTTCAGGATCGCGGCCGTGACCTGGAGCAGCGCGAGGAACGCCAGCGCGTACTGGAAGGCGGGCGGCACGCCGTCCAGCGCGTGCAGCCAGAACGGCGCCGTGCACACCACCGCGAACAGCACGTTCGTCAGCGGGCCCGCCGCCGAGATCAGGCTGTGCTTCCAGCGGCCCTGGATGCGGCCCCGCTCGATGAAGACCGCGCCGCCCGGCAGACCGATCCCGCCCATGATCACGAAGATCACCGGCAGCACGATGCTCAGCAGCGCGTGCGTGTACTTCAGCGGGTTGAGCGTCAGGTAGCCCTTGGCGCCGATCGAGATGTCGCCGCTGTGCAGGGCGGTGCGCGCGTGCGCGTACTCGTGCAGGCAGAGCGAGACGATCCACGCGGCCGTCACGAACAGGAACACCGCCACACCGGGCTGCTCGGCGAACCCGGTCCACGTCGCCCACCCCGTCACCGCCATCACGGCCACGATCCCGACGAAGACGGGGCTGATCCTCCGGTCGCTGCGACGGGACGCGGCGGTGGTCATGGGACTCCCTGGACTGGTACGCGTGTGCTGGGCCTGCCCGACCGTACCGGGCTCGGACGGAAAACGTCTCGCGATCGGTCGTTGGTTCCGGAGAGGGTGGGCCCACGGTCGTACGGGGACGGGGACGGGGACGGGGGCGCCCGACTCCCGGACCGGGCGGGGGCCCCGGCCCGGCTCGCCGTACCCGAAGCCCGCACTTGAAGTCACCGGAGACAATGGACCCCGTGCGCTACCGCATCCTCGGAACCACCCAGGCACTCCGCACCGACGGCACGGCCGTCCCGGTCGGCGGGGCGCGACTGCGTGCTCTGCTGACCGTGCTCGCGCTGCGGCCGGGCCGGGCCGTGCCCGCCGCCGTCCTGGTCGACGAGGTGTGGGACGACGACCCGCCCGCCGACGCGCCCGCAGCGCTGCAGGCGCTGGTCGGAAGGCTCCGCCGGGCGCTCGGCGCGGGCGTGGTGGACTCGGTCGACGGGGGCTACCGGCTCGTCGCGACCCCCGACGACATCGACCTGAACCGTTTCGAGCGGCTCGCGGGGGAGGGCGCACGCGCGCTCGCCGACGGCGACCCCGCGAAGGCGGCCGTGATCCTCGACGACGCCCTCGCGCTGTGGCACGGGCCGGCCCTGGCCGACCTCCCGGACCGCACCGCCGAGTCGGCCCGCTGGGAGACCCGCCGCCTCGACGTGCGCCGCGCCCGCCTCGGCGCCGCCCTGGAACTCGGCCACGCCGAACAGTCCCTGCCCGAGCTCACCGCCCTGTGCGACCTCCACCCCCTGGACGAGCCCCTGCACGCCCTGCGACTGCGCGCCCTGCGCGACGCGGGCCGCCCCGCCGAGGCCCTGGCCGCCTACGAGTCGCTGCGCGCGCTGCTGGCCGACCGGCTGGGCTCCGACCCCGGCCCGGAGCTCCGCGCGCTGCACGGAGAGCTGCTCCGCCCGGCCGATCCGACACCGCCCCCACGGCCCCCGGCGCACGCGGGCGGCACCGACGTCCGTGGGCCCGCGCGACACACCCCGGCGCCGACCGAGGGCACCCCCGCACCCGCGTCGCACGTCCCCGCGGCCGGGGGAGGTCCCGCTGCCCCCGTCGCGTCCGCGCCCCCCGGCAACCTCCGCGCCCGGCTCACCTAGTTCGTCGGGCGTCAGGCCGACATCGACACCATCCGGGGCGACCTCGCCTCGGCACGGCTGGTGACCCTGCTCGGCCCCGGCGGCGCCGGGAAGACCCGGCTGTCGCAGGAGGCGGCGGAGGCCGTCGCGTCCGGGGCCAGGGACGGAGTGTGGCTGGCCGAACTCGCGCCGATCGACGACCCGAAGGCCGTGCCCGACGCCGTACTCACCGCCGTCGGAGCCCGTGAGACGGTGCTGCGCGGCGCCGGCGCCGAGGAGATGCGGGCCGCCTCCGACCGGCACGACGACCCCCTCCACCGGCTCGCCGAGTACTGCTCCAAGCGCGACATGCTGCTCATCCTCGACAACTGCGAGCACGTCGTGGAGGCCGCGGCGCACCTGGCCGAGGAGCTCCTGGAGCGGTGCCCGGGGCTGACCGTGCTGGCCACCAGCCGTGAACCCCTCGGCGTTCCGGGGGAGTTGCTGCGGCCCGTGGAACCGCTGCCGGAGCCGTTCGCGCTGCGGCTGTTCGCCGACCGCGGGGCCGCCGCCCGGCCGGGCTTCCGGATCGACGCCGACGCCGGGACCGCCGAGGCCGCGGCGGAGATCTGCCGCCGCCTCGACGGCCTGCCGCTCGCCATCGAACTCGCCGCCGCCCGGCTGCGGATGCTCACCCCGCGGCAGATCGCCGACCGGCTCGACGACCGGTTCCGGCTGCTGACCTCGGGCAGCCGTACGGTGCTGCCGCGCCAGCAGACCCTGCGGGCCGTCGTCGACTGGTCCTGGGACCTGCTCGACGGGGACGAACGGGACGTCCTGCGGCGGCTGTCGGTGTTCGCGGGCGGCTGCGACCTCGCCGCCGCCGAAGCGGTCTGCGGCCCGGTGGCCCTGGAGGCGCTCGGCTCGCTCGTCGACAAGTCCCTCGTCGTCGCGGCCCCCTCCGGCGACGGAGCGATGCGCTACCGGCTCCTGGAGACCGTCGCCGAGTACTCCGGTGAACGGCTCGACGAGTCCGGGCAGCGCTCCGCCGCCGAGCGCGACCACCTCACGTACTACCGGGAACTCGCCCGCACCACCGACCCCCAACTGCGCAGCACCGGCCAGCGCGCCGCGATCGAGCGGATGGAACGGGAGTCGGAGAACCTCAGGGCCGCCCTGCAGCGCGCCGTCGCCACCCGTGACGAACAGGAGGCGCTCTGCCTCGTCCTCTCGCTGGCCTGGTACTGGCAGATGCGCGACCTGAGGCTGATGGCCCGCCACTGGTCCGGTGAGGTCATGGCCCTCGGCCCCGACCCCTTCGCCGAGCCCCTGCGGCCGGTCCCCCCGCTGGCCGAGAGCTGCACGGACGCCCCGCCGCCGATGCGCCCCGAGATCCTCGACGAGGCCCGCCGCGGCCTGCATCTCGTCCACCTCGCCTGCATGGACATGGACATGGGCGCGTGGGAGACCCCCGAGGCCCAGGAGAAACTGCGCGCCATCAGCCGGACCTACAGCCCGGGACTGCCGCAGACCTGCCGCAGCCCCGGCAACCTCTGGTTCTACGCCGTGATCATGACCGGTGACATGGACCGGATGCGCGCCGTCATCGACGAGACCGTCCGCACCTGCCGCGAGCTCGGCTACGCGTGGGAGCTCGGCGTCGCCCTCCAGATGCGCGCCAACGTCCTCGCCAACCGGGCCACCTGGGCGGGCGACGCGGTCCGGGACGCGGACGAGGCGCTGGAGATCTTCACCCGGATCGGAGACGCCTGGGGGGCCGCCGAGGCGCTCTCGGCGCGCGGCGAGGCCCATGAACGCCGGGGCGCCTACCGGCTCGCGGCCGACGACTACTCCCAGGCGATGACGTACGCCGAAGGGCTCGGCGCGCACGCGCAGACGGCGGTGCTCAGCACCCGGCTCGGCGGCGTCCTCATCGAGTCCGGCGAGTCCGAGCGCGGTGAGCGGATGCTGCGGGACGTACTGGCCCGGGGCGAGGGCACACTGAACGAGGCCATGCCCGCCTCCCGGCTCTTCCTGTCGATGTGGCTGGCCCGCAGCGGCCGGGTCTCCGAGGCGCGCGAGCAGATGCGGCTGCTGCGCGCGGACTTCGAGGCCGTCACCTTCGTGGTCTTCGACGGATTCGTGCTGGGCATCGAGGCCTGGCTGGACGCGCTGGAGGGCCTGCACGAGGCCGCCCTGGTGAAGGTGCGCAAGGCGCTGGCGCGGGCGGCCGATCCGCTGTCGCAGGTCATCGCGCCGCATCTGACCTCCGCGCATCTGACCACCGCCGCCGTCGCCCTCACCGGGCTGGACGGCGGCCGTCGGGTGCGTGACGCGGCCGTGCTGCTCGGCGCGGCCGACCGGCTGCTGCCGCCGGGCCACTTCGTGGGTCCGATGGAGGACGAGGTGCGGGTCCGGGCCGAGGCCGGCGTGCGGGCCCTGCTGGACGACGGGGCGTACGAGGCCGCGTACGCCGAGGGCGGCGCGCTCTCCGTGGAGGAGGCCGCCGCCCTCGTGTGACGCGAGCCGGGGTCCCGGTCATGACCCGGGCGGACGTCAGCTCTTGGTACGGAACTTGTGGATCGCGATCGGCGCCATGACCACGGTGAGTCCCGCAGTCCAGGCGAGGGTCACCCACAGGCTGTGCGCGACCGGGCCGCCCACCATCAGGCCGCGCGTGGTGTCCGCGAGCGTGGACAGCGGGTTGTAGTCGGTGAAGGAGCGCAGCCAGCCGGGCATGGTCCGGGGCGGCGAGAAGATCGACGAACCGAACTGCAGGGGCATCAGGACGAGGAAGCCCATCGCCTGCACCGACTGGGCGTTCTTCATCGTCACACCGAGGACCAGGAAGATCCACATCAGGGCCGAGCCGAAGAGGACGGAGAGCCCCACGGAGGCGAACAGGCCCGGCCAGTTGGTGATGTGGAAGCCGACCAGCACGCCGACGATCATGAGGATCGCCGTCGCGACCAGCATCCGCATCAGCTCCACCACGATCTTGGCGAAGAGCACCGAGCCCTGGCCGATCGGCAGGGTGCGGAAGCGGTCCATCACACCGGTCTGGAAGTCCTGGTTGAAGCCGGTGCCGACGGCCGTCGCGATGTTCATGGCCGTCATCGCCATCAGACCGGGCACCACGTACTGCACGTACCGGTCCTGCCCGCCGCCGAGCGACTGCCCGATGGAGCCGCCGAAGACGTACACGAACAGCAGGGTGAAGACGATCGGCATCAGGACGGCGTCGAACATCGACTCCGGGTCCTGACGGATCCACAGCAGGTTGCGGCGGACGAGGGCGCCGATGTGGCGCGCGTGCGCCCGGGGTGAGATGCGGGGGTCGCCCTGGGCGGCGAGGGGGGCATCGGCGACGGCGGTGCTCATGCGGAGACCTCCTCGTAGGCGAGGGCGGGGGACGGGTCCTGCGGGGCACTGGCCCTGTGGCCGGTGAGGGACAGGAACACCTCGTCCAGACTGGGCAGTTCGGTGGAGATGGAGGCGATCGTGATGCCGCGCGCGCTGACCGCGCCGACCACGGCGGTGAGCTGTTCGTCGCTGAGGATCGGCACCACCACGGTGCCGGTCTCGATGTCCACGGCCGAGGCCGCGAGACCGGTGAGGCCCAGCTCGTCGAAGAGGGCGGCCAGCGGACGCAGCTCCAGCGGGTCCAGCGGGCGGATGCGCAGCGTGCGGCCGCCCACCCGTGCCTTGAGGTCGTCGATGCGGCCGTTCGCGATGACCTTGCCGCGGTCGATGACCGTCAGTTCGGAGGCCAGCTGTTCGGCCTCCTCCATGTACTGGGTGGTGAGCAGCACGGTCGCGCCGTCCGCCACCATCCGCTTGACCTCCTTCCACACCTCGTTGCGGGTGCGCGGGTCCAGCCCGGTGGTCGGCTCGTCCAGATAGAGGACGGACGGGTTGCCGATCATGGAGGCGGCCAGGTCGAGACGGCGGCGCATACCGCCGGAGTACGTCGAGGTGGGGCGCTTGGCGGCGTCGGTGAGGGAGAAGCGCTCCAGGAGCTCGTCGGCGCGCCGGCGGGCCTCCTTGCGGGGCAGGTCGAGCAGCCGCCCGATCATGTACAGGTTCTCCCAGCCGGGGAGCTTCTCGTCGACCGAGGCGTACTGGCCGGTGAGGCCTATCACCCGGCGCAGCTGGCGGGGCTGGGTGAGCACGTCGTATCCGGCCACCGTCGCCCGCCCGGCGTCGGGGGTGACCAGGGTGGACAGGATGCGGACGAGGGTGGTCTTGCCGGCGCCGTTGGGACCGAGCACGCCGAGGACGGTGCCTTCGTGGACGTCCAGGTCCACGCCGTCCAGTGCCTTGGTCTCGCCGTAGTGCTTGACCAGTCCCCGCACGGTGACGGCGCTGCGGGCGCCGCCGCCGGGGTTCTTGTCGATTCGCGTCATGGCCACAAGATGTCAGTGCCCACCGACAAACCGCCTACAGGGTGCCTACAGCGCTCCGCGGTCATCGACAGGCCGCCGACAGCGGCCGCCGACAGGGGTACGCACCCCGCCGTCCGGGAACGGCGACAGCCCGCCGACGGGGGAAGTTCGGCGGGCTGTCTTCGTGCCGCAATGGCTCGGTGGGGCCTGGTGAGGCTAGTGGACGGAGTGCTCCTCGAGGGGGAACGTCCCGCCGACGACGTCGTCGGCGAACGCGCGGGCCGCGTTGCCCATGACCGCGCGCAGATCGGCGTACTGCTTCACGAACTTCGGCACCTTGCCACCGGTGAGGCCGAGCATGTCGGTCCACACCAGGACCTGCGCGTCGGTCTCCGGGCCCGCGCCGATGCCGACGGTCGGGATGTGCAGGGTGCGGGTCACCTCGGCGGCGAGCTCCGCCGGGACCAGCTCCAGGACGACGGCGAACGCGCCCGCGTCCTGGACCGCCTTGGCGTCGCGCAGCAGCTGCTGGGCGGCTTCCTCGCCGCGGCCCTGGACGCGGTAGCCCATGGAGTTCACGGACTGCGGGGTCAGGCCGATGTGCGCCATGACGGGGATGCCGGACTCCACGAGCAGTTCGATCTGGCGGTGCGAACGCTCGCCGCCCTCCAGCTTCACCGCGCCGACCCCGGCCTCCTTGACCAGCCGGGTGGCGGAGCGCAGGGCCTGCACCGGACCCTCCTGGTACGAGCCGAAGGGCAGGTCGCCGACGATCAGGGCGCGGCTGGTGCCGCGGACGACCGCGGCGGACAGCATCGTCATCTCGTCGAGGGTGACGGGCACGGTCGTCTCGTACCCGAGGTGGCAGTTGCCGGCCGAGTCGCCGACGAGCATCACCGGGATGCCGGCCTCGTCGAAGACGGACGCGGTCATCGCGTCGTAGGCGGTGAGCATGGGCCACTTCTCGCCGCGCTCCTTGGCCGCGGTGATGTCGCGGACCGTGATGCGGCGGGTGCTCTTGCCTCCGTACAGCGCCTTGCTGCTGTCGGTGGTGGCCCGCGCACCGTCCACGGGCTGCTTCGGGGCAGTAGAGAGCTGCGTCATCGCAACGGCTCCTTCGGTCATCTCGAGGCGCCCTGACGGCGTCCCCGGATCCCCTCCATGGTGGCACCTCGTGCCACCGGGGGCCAGACCGGGTCGAGCGACACGCGTCTCATCCTCCGCCCCCGGGATCCGCCTTTCCGTGGATTCGTCCCCCGCGGCCCGGTGCTCCGGGGCCGGTTCCTGGAGGTTCGGGGCCGGTTCCGGGGGTTCGGCTCTCCGGGTTCGGCCCGCGTGCCGTGCGCCCCGCCGACCACCCGTCGACCGTCCGCCGTCCGGCCGCAGACCGTCCGCCGGTTCACCCGTCGGTCGAGCCGCTTCGACCCGTCCGTCCGGTTGGTACCTGCCGCTTCGTAAGGTCTCCGTAAAGGATTTTCGATACGAGACGGTTCCGTATCGAATCTCGTTACGCTCCCGCCCATGACAACTCCCGCTGCCCCCGCCGAACGGCGTGTGCCCGAAGCGGTGCATCGGCGCCGCTGGGCCATTCTCGGCGTGCTCATGCTCAGCCTGTTGATCGTGGTCCTGGACAACTCGATCCTCAACGTCGCGATCAAGACGATCTCCACCCCGGCGCCCACCGGACTCGGCGCCACCCAGAGCGAGCTGGAGTGGGCCATCAACGCCTACACGCTCGTCTTCGCCGGGCTGCTCTTCACCGCGGGCCTCCTCGGCGACCGGCTCGGCCGCAAGAAGGTCCTGCTCGCCGGTCTGGCCGTCTTCGGAGTGGGCTCGGCACTGGCGGCGGAGTCCGGCTCGCCCGTCCAGCTCATCGTCTTCCGCGCCGCCATGGGCTTCGGCGCGGCCTTCGTGATGCCCGCCACCCTCGCCGTCCTCATGAACGTCTTCGAGCGCGAGGAGCAGCCCAAGGCCATCGGCATCTGGGCCGGCGGTGTCGGCCTCGCCATCGCCATCGGCCCGATCACCGGCGGTGTGCTGCTCGCCCACTTCTGGTGGGGCTCGGTCTTCCTGATCAACGTGCCGATCGTGGTCCTCGCGCTCGGCCTGATGTTCTGGCTGGTCCCCGACTCCCGCGACCCGAACCCCGGCCGCGTCGACCTCGTCGGTGTCGTCCTGTCCGTCATCGGGCTCGTGCTGCTCGTCTACGGCATCATCAAGGGCGGCCAGCTGGCCTCCTTCACCGACGCGACGGTCCTCGCCACCATCGGCGCCGGAGTCGCCGTCCTCGTCGCCTTCGTCGTCTACGAGAAGCGCAGCGACCACCCCTCCATCGACGTCACGTACTTCAAGAACAAGGTCTTCTCGGCCGCCATCGCCGCCATCGCGCTCGTCTTCTTCGCGCTGATGGGCGTGACCTTCTTCTCCGTCTTCTACACCCAGAGCGTGCGCGGCTACTCACCGCTGAAGACCGGTGTGCTGATGCTGCCGCTCGCCGCCGCCCAGCTCATCTTCGCGCCGCGCGCCCGCCTCGTCGTCGACCGCATCGGCAACCGGGCCACCTGCACGGGAGGCCTGCTGCTGCTCGCCGCGATGCTCGGCGCGTTCGCGACACTGAAGGCGGACACCCCGATCTGGCTGCTCGAGGTCGTCTTCTTCCTGATGGGCACCGGTATGGCGCACATCATGACCCCGACGAGCGTCGTCATAATGCAGGCCCTGCCGCGCGAGAAGGCCGGCTCCGCCTCCGCCCTCAGCAACGTCTTCCGCCAGGTCGGCGGCGCCCTGGGCATCGCGGTCCTCGGTTCGGTCCTCTCCGCGGCCTACCGCAACGGCATCGAGGACAAGCTCTCCCTCCTCCCGCCCGGCCTGCGTCACACCGCGGGCGAGTCCATCGAGGCCACCCTCGGTGTCGCCGCCAAGCTCGGCCCCCGGGGCGACGCCCTCGTTACCCCCGCCAACGACGCCTTCCTGCACGCCATGCACGTGACCGCCCTGTGCGGCGCGGGCGTCGCGATCGTGGGCGCCGTCATCGTGGCCCTGTTCCTGCCGGGCCGTCCGCCCACCCGCCAACAGGACGAGGACCGGCCGGAGTTGGTGACCGCGGAGCACTGACGGAAGGACGCGGCGGGGGCACCTCCACGCATCGGCACCGGGTGCCCCGCGGGCCGTACACGCCGTACACCGGGACGAACCACCACGGCAGGACGAAGGAACGGAGCGACACGTGAGCCTCGCGGACAGCCGGGCCAGGCACGACGGTTCCCCCCGGGGACGCCCTCGCAGCGAGGCCGTGGAACGCTCCATCATCGAGGGCGCGATGAAGCTCCTGGAGGACGGTGTCCCGCTCGCGGACATCTCCATCGAACGACTGGCCCGCACCGCGGGCGTCGGCAAGGCGACCATCTACCGCCGCTGGAGCGGCAAGGAGGAACTCTTCGTCGACGTCATGCGCGCCACCGAGCCCCCGGACGCCGAACTCCCGGGCACCTCGATGCGCGACGATCTGATCGCCCTTCTGGAACCGCTGCGCCAGCGGGGTCTGGCCAGCCGCTCGTCGGCACTGCTGCACAACGTCTATGCCCAGATAAAGACCAGCCCGAAGATCTGGGCTGCCTACCAGGCGACCGTCATCGAACCGCGGCGGCGGACCACCTTCGAGGTCCTGCGCCGCGGACAGCGCGACGGCGAACTCCGTGACGACGTGGACATAGAGGTCATCAACGACCTCTTCGTCGGGCCCATGCTGGTGCGTGCCGTGATGCGCCCGGACGCCGAACTCCCCGAGGACCTCGCGGAGCAGATCGTCGACACGGTGCTCACGGGGCTCCGCCCGCCCGGACGTTAGTCCATTCGTTCGCCATTGGTTCACCCGGCCGACGGGTGGGCCGAATGTGCGCGTTTCGTCACAGAGGGCGCGCTCCACCCCCGATTCGGAACTCCTGACCCCGAGTTGTTCGTCCTCGTGCCCGTACGGCCGTCATGTGACGGCAGGAACGAGACCGATCATCCCCTAGGGTCGTAACCGCGGGGCTGACGGTGTGCACGGCAGGTTGTGAGGCGACGGTATGGCGCAGGCGTATATGACGGAGACGGGCAGCGGCGGCTCGGGGCCCGAGCGCCGAGGACCCCGGCTTCGACGCCTGTGGGACAAGTGGCGCGGCGACCGAGGCATCTGGCGCCGCGGCCTGATCCTCGCGGCGCTCGCGCTGCTCCTCGCGCTGGTGATGCTGCTGCACGCGCAGATCCCGAACCGGATCGGCAACCTCGGCAGTCTCACCGAGACGTTCCTGCCGTGGCTGGGCCTGTTCGTCCCGGTCCTGCTGGTCCTCGCGCTGGTACGGAAGTCCGCGAGCGCCCTGATCGCCGTGCTGCTCCCCGCGATCGTCTGGCTGAACCTCTTCGGCGGGCTGCTCGTCGACAGGACCGGCAGCGGCGGCGACCTCACCGTCGCCACGCACAACGTCAACGCGGAGAACCCCGACCCGTCCGGCACCGCACGTGACGTGGCCGCCTCCGGCGCCGACGTGGTGGCCCTGGAGGAGCTGACGGCGACGGCGGTCCCGACGTACGAGAAGGCGATGGCCGCCACGTACAGGTACCACTCCGTGCAGGGCACCGTCGGGCTGTGGAGCAAGTACCCGCTGACCGGGACCAGGCCCGTGGACATCAAGCTGGGCTGGACGCGGGCGATGCGGGCGACGGTGACGACACCGGACGGCGGCGTCGCTGTGTACGTCGCGCACCTGCCCTCGGTACGGGTGAAGCTGGAGGCCGGGTTCACCGCCCGCCAGCGCGACCGCAGCGCCGACGCGCTGGGCGAGGCGATCGCCGACGAGCCGCTGAAGCGGGTCGTCCTGCTCGGCGACCTCAACGGCACGATGAACGACCGCGCGCTGAACGGCGTCACCTCGCAGATGCGCTCCACGCAGGGCGCGGCGGGCAGCGGCTTCGGGTTCAGCTGGCCGGCGTCGTTCCCGATGGCCCGGATCGACCAGATCATGGTCAAGGGTGTCGAGCCCGTGACCTCCTGGACGCTGCCCGAGACCACCAGTGACCATCTCCCGATCGCCGCCCGGGTGAAGGTCGCGGCAACCGGTTCTTAACCTGCTGGAATACTGGGCCTGAGAGAGTTTGTTCCATAGCTGAACTTAAGAAGCCCGTGCACACCGGTGTGCACGGGCGCCTCCGTGCGTGCCGGACGGCCCCCGGCTCCGGCCGGCCCGGTCCCCTCCGCCCCGCCCGTCGGCTCGTCCCTGCCTCACCCCGCTCCACCTCTCCGCTCCTTTGAAAGGCCCCTTCATGCCCCTGGCCCTGCTCGCCCTCGCCGTGGGCGCCTTCGGCATCGGCACCACCGAGTTCGTGATGATGGGCCTGCTGCCCGACGTCGCGGACGACCTCCACGTATCCATCCCCACCGCGGGACACCTGGTCTCGGCGTACGCGCTCGGCGTGGTGATCGGTGCCCCGCTGCTCGCGGCGGCCACCGCCCGGATGTCCCGCCGCACGGTCCTGATCGGCCTCATGGTCCTCTTCGTCGCGGGCAACGCGCTCTCCGCCCTCGCCCCCGACCAGCACTGGCTGCTCGCCGCGCGCTTCCTCAGCGGTCTGCCGCACGGCGCCTTCTTCGGCGTCGGCGCCGTCGTCGCCACCGGCCTCGTCGCGCCCGAGCGCAAGGCGCGCTCCGTCTCGCTGATGTTCCTCGGGCTGACCGTCGCGAACATCGCCGGGGTGCCGGTGGCCACCTTCATCGGCCAGCACTTCGGCTGGCGTGCCACCTTCCTCGGGGTCAGCGTGATCGGTCTGGCGGCGATCGCCTCGCTGGCGCTGCTCATCCCGCACGACCACACGCACGCCGCCACCGGCGGCCTGCGCGGCGAACTGGCGGCGCTGCGGTCCCTCCCCGTCTGGCTGGCGCTGGGGACGACGGTGGCCGGCTTCGGCGCGCTGTTCTCCGCGTACAGCTACGTCACCCCGATGCTCACCGAGTCCGCCGGGTACGCCGAGTCCACCGTCACGCTGCTGCTCGCCCTGTTCGGCGTCGGCGCGACGGTGGGCAACCTGGTGGGCGGACGGCTCGCGGACCACTCCCTGCGCGGCACGCTCTTCGGCGGTCTCGCGTCCCTGGTCGTGGTGCTGGCTCTCTTCCCCCTTCTGATGGCCTCGCAGTGGAGCGCCGCCCTCGCCGTCACCCTGCTCGGTACGGCCGCGTTCGTCACCGGCTCACCGCTCCAGCTGATGGTCATGGAGAAGGCCTCCGCGGCCCCGTCGCTGGCCTCGTCCGCGAACCAGGCCGCGTTCAACCTCGCGAACGCGGGGGGTGCGTGGATCGGGGGGCTCGCGCTGGCGGCGGGCTTCGGCGCCACCTCCCCGGCGCTCGCGGGAGCCGCCCTCGCCGTGCTCGGCCTCGCCGTCGCCGGGACGGCGTACACGGTCGACCGCCGCCACCGGGCCGCCCAGGCGGTCACCCCCGGCCGTCTGGTCGCCGCTCACGTCCCCGACCGGCCGGCGGCCCTGCGCCGCTGAACGGTCAGCTCTCCGTCTCCGGCGGGTCGAAGCGAGCCAGGTCACGCAGCCAGGTGCGGGCCGAACTGTCGGACGGCGCGCGCCAGTCGCCGCGCGGCGAGAGCGAACCGCCCGCCGAGACCTTCGGCCCGTTCGGCATCGCCGAGCGCTTGAACTGCGCGAACCCGAAGAAGCGGCGGCAGAACACCTCCAGCCAGCGCCGGATCTCCGGCAGGTCGTACGCGACCCGCTCGGCCTCGGGGAAGCCGGGCGGCCAGGCGCCCGCGTCCGGGTCGTGCCACGCGTGCCAGGCGAGGAAGGCGATCTTCGACGGCCTGAACCCGTAGCGCAGCACGTGGAAGAGCGTGAAGTCGTGCAGCGCGTACGGGCCGATCTTCGACTCGGTCGACTGCATCTCCTCGCCCGGGACCAGCTCCGGGCTGATCTCCGTGTCGAGGATCGCGGCGAGCGTCCGGTCGGTGTCCTCGCCGAACTGACGGCTTCCGATGACCCAGCGGATCAGATGCTGGATCAGGGTCTTCGGCACACCCGAGTTGACGTTGTAGTGACTCATCTGGTCGCCCACGCCGTACGTGGACCAGCCGAGCGCCAGCTCCGACAGGTCGCCGGTCCCGAGGACGATGCCGCCGCGCTGGTTGGCGAGCCGGAACAGGTAGTCGGTGCGCAGTCCGGCCTGCACGTTCTCGAAGGTGACGTCGTACACGGGCTCGCCGGACGCGAAGGGATGCTCCATCTCCTTCAGCATCAGCCGGGCGGTCGGCGTGATGTCCAGCTCGGCCGCGGTGACGCCGAGGGAGCGCATCAGCTCGTGCGCGTTGCCCTTGGTGTGGTCGCTGGTGGCGAAGCCGGGCAGGGTGAAGGCGAGGATGTCGCTGCGCGGGCGGCCCGCCCGGTCCATCGCGCGGGCCGCGACGATCAGCGCGTGCGTGGAGTCGAGCCCTCCGGACACTCCGATGACGACCTTCGGGCCACCGATCGCCGCGAGCCGCTGCTGGAGCCCCGCGACCTGGATGTTGTACGCCTCGTAGCAGTCCAGGGCCAGCCGGTCGGGGTCCGCGGGCACGAACGGGAAGCGCTCGACGCGACGCCGCAGGCCCAGGTCGCCGGCCGGCGGGTCGAGCCGGAACGACACCGTGCGGAAATCGGCGGTGCGGGGGGTGTGGGTGCGCCGGTTGTCGTCGAAGCTGCCGGTCCGCAGCCGCTCCTGCCGCAGCAGGTCGAGGTCGACGTCCGCCACGGCGAACTGGTCGTCGAGCGGGAAGCGGTCGGACTCGGCCAGCATCGCCCCGTTCTCGTAGATCATGGTCTGTCCGTCCCAGGACAGGTCGGTGGTCGACTCGCCCAGGCCGGCCGCCGCGTAGACGTACGCGGCGATGCAGCGCGACGACGCCGAGCGGCACATCAGCTTGCGGTCCTCGGCCCGGCCGACGGTGATCGGACTGCCGGAGAGGTTGGCGAGGACGGTGGCGCCCGCCAGCGCCGCCTCGGCGCTCGGGGGCACCGGCACCCACATGTCCTCGCAGATCTCCGTGTGCAGCACCAGGCCCGGGACGTCGTCCGCGGCGAACAGCAGGTCCACACCGAACGGCACGGACTCCCCGTCGACCCGGATCGTGCCGCCGCGCTCGTCGTCGCCCGCGGCGATCTGCCGACGCTCGTAGAACTCCCGGTAGTTGGGCGGGTACGACTTGGGTACGACACCGAGGACCCGGCCGCGGTGCACGATCACCGCGCAGTTGTAGACCCGGTTGCGGTGGCGCAGCGGGGCGCCCACGACCAGGACCGGCAGGAGTTCCGCCGACCCCGCCACCACGGTCCGGAGCGCCTCCTCGACCTGGTCGAGCAGCGCGTCCTGGAGCAGCAGGTCCTCGATCGAGTAGCCGCACAGTCCCATCTCCGGGAAGACGGCGACGGCGACACCCTCCCCGGCGCACCTGCGCGCCTGGCGCAGGACCGCCTCGGCGTTGGCGGGCGGGTCCGCGATGACGGTGTGGCCCGTGCAGGCGGCGACGCGTGCGAAGCCGTGCTGATAGAGCGACCGGAAGTTCAGAGAAGGCACCCGCCCAGTGTAATCGTCAGAGCGACGCGATGGGGGCCTGGGGCGTGTGGCGGGACCCCACGACGGCGGACGCCGGCCGCGGAGAGCACCGTGCGGGGCCGGACGCGACGATGCGCCCGCCTCCACTGGAGAGGCGGGCGCATCGTCCGTGCACGCCGGTCAGTGACGGCTGAACGAGCTGACGTAGCCCGGGGCGGGGGAACCCACACCGGTCACGTCGTCGTAGCCCTTCACGGCCGACAGCGAGCTGTCCTTGCCGAGGCTGCGCACGGAGATCAGCAGACCGCCGGACGCGTCGAAGGAGTTGGCGAAGTCCACACGCGCCACGGCGAGTCCGGAACCCTTGGGGTTGTCCGTCACGTCGTGGTACGCCTTGGTGCCGTACTTCGCGTAGATCGACGGGTTGGCGAAACCGATCGCCTTGCCGCCGCGCGCCTCCTGGGCCAGGGCCTGGACGGCCGCGATCACCGGCGCGGCGAGCGAGGTGCCGCCGATCCGGTACTCGCTGTACTGCTGCGACCCGTCCGGGAAGGTCTGCGTCTGGCCGACGCGGAAACCGGTGTTGGGGTCGGCGATCGCCGCGATGTCCGGCACGGTACGCATGGCCGTGGTGCCGTTGGCCTTGGCGAGCGCGCTCGGTACGACGCCCTTCTGGTAGAAGGGCTGCGCCACGGTCTTGCTGGTGCCGCCGCCCGCGCCCGAGGTGAACGCGCCCGGGAAGCCGGTCCAGCTCTTGCCGTCGTCCGACAGCGAGGCCTTGTCGGTTCCCCAGCCGGTCTCGAACTGGTACGTGTCGTTCTTGCCGACCGCCAGCGAGGTGCCGCCGACCGCCGTCACCCACGCCGAGTTGGCCGGGGTGTCGACCTGCTTCGTACCGGTGTTGGCGACCTCGTCGCCGTTGTCGCCGGAGGAGAAGTAGAAGCCGATGCCCTCGACCGCGCCGAACTGGAAGACCTGGTCGTAGGCCGCGGCGAGGTCCGGGGTCTGGTTGGCCTCGATGTCGCCCCACGAGTTGGAGACGATGTCGGCCAGGTGACCGTCGACGATCTTGCTGAGCGAGTCGAGCAGGTCGTCGTCGTAGCAGGAGGCGGCACCCACGTACGTGATGTTCGCCCCCGGCGCGACCGCGTGCACGGCCTCGACGTCGAGGGTCTCCTCGCCGTACCAGCCGGCCGCGCCGCACTCCTCGGTCTTCGTGTAGGTGCCGGGCAGCACCTGACGCAGCTGACTGGTGGAGTACTTCGCGTCACCGTGCTTCTTGGCGTACGAAGCCGCGTCGAACGCGATGGTCGGCGAGGCGTACGCGTCGGTGATGGCGACGCGGACACCCTTGCCGGTGTGCTTGCCCGCGCCGTAGGCGGCGCGCAGCTGCTTGCCGGTGTATCCCTGCACCGCGTACGGGATCTTCTTGCCGTACGCGTCCGGCAGCGTGCTCGCCGTGTTCGAGCCGTAGTACGAGGAGAACGGCCCGGCGTTGCGGAACACCGCGTCCGGAGGCGGCAGGGTGTCGTTGTGCGTCGCCTTGTGCGGGGCGTTGTCCAGGCCGGTGACGGTCAGGACGGCGCCGTTCAGGGCGGACGGGACGGAGGCCGACCCGGCCGGAGCCCGGTAGGTCTTCCCGCTCTTGGTGTAGTTGTGCAGCTGGGTGCCGAACGCCTTCTCGGCGGCGGCGACGTCACCGGTGACGGAGACGTAGTGCTGCGTGCTGCCGGTGACCTTCAGGCCGGCCGACTTCAGCCACGAGGTCACCTCGGCGACCTGTGCCTTGGTGGCGCCGAAGCGGGCCTGCGTCTGCTCGGCGGAGAGGTACTTCCCGTACGAGGCAGACGCCGGGTCGGCGACGGCCTTGGCATACGCGGCCAGGCCGGCGGCGTCCCGGCCCGCGAAGTAGACCCGCGCGGAGACCTGGGAGCTGTCGGACGTGGCCCCCTTGTCCGCCTTCGCCGTGGCCCACGCGGGCTTGGTGCCCGCGAGGGTGTGCCGGCTCGGGCCGGTCGCGGCGTGGGCCGCGGGTATGCCGAGCGCCAGCGCGCCGGCGAGCAGCGGCAACGTCGCTGCCATGCTCACTCCGGCGCGTACTGCAGCGCGATTGGATCTCATAAAACCCCCTGCGATGCGGTTCGTCGCATGTGCGGTCGTCCGTGATGTGCGAGACCGTGCGCCGAACGGAGGGCACACGGAATGGATCACGCTGGGGTCACTCTGGCGATGAACCGTTCATGCAAGGGGAATGAGAAGGCCAAGGAAACGCCAAGTGGGCGCGTTTGAAGGTCATTTGGGGCGGTTTGGAGAGGGTCCCCTCCACGGTCGTAGGGATATCCCTCGACTTCGTGTGAAGGGGTTCCCCGCCCCCGCGACACGCCCTAGTCGCGTGCCTTCGCGCCGCGCGCCTTCAACAGGTCGGCCATCAGCTTGATTTCGGACTGCTGCGCATCGACCATGCCCTGCGCGAGCTTCTTCTCCACGCCGACCGTGCACTTCTGGACGCAGCCCTCGGCCATGTGGATGCCGCCCTTGTGGTGGTCGGTCATCAGCTGCAGGTAGAGGATCTCGGCCTGCTTGCCCTTCAGGGTGTTCAGCTTCTTCAGCTCGGTGTTGGTCGCCATGCCCGGCATCAGCGCGCCGTCCTTGCCGGACGCCATGTCGCCCATGCCCATCCAGGTCATGGGCGGGTCCGCGGACACCTTCGGCAGCTCCCACAGGTCGAGCCAGCCGAGCAGCATGCCGCGCTGGTTGGCCTGCGTCTGCGCGATGTCGTACGCGAGCCGCCGTACCTCCTCGTCGCTCGTGCGGTCGCGCACGAGGTACGACATCTCGACGGCCTGCTGGTGGTGGACCGCCATGTCCCGCGCGAAGCCCGCGTCCGCGGAGTCCGCGGCGGGCGCCCTGGTCCCCGGGTCGTCGCTCTCGGCGACCGCGTACGTGATGGCCCCGGCGGCGACCAGCACCGCCGCCGTGGTGCCCGCGATCCAGCCCGCCTGCCTCATCTGGCTCACTGCGACAGGCCGTTGGTGCAGGCGGCGCCCGGCTCGGGCGTCTGCTTGCCCTGCACGAACTCCGAGAAGAACGTGTTGACGGCCGGGTCGCTCGCACCGGTCACCGTGCGCTGCTTGCCCCAGGCGCTGAGCATGATCGGGTCCTTCTGGTCCTCGACCGGGCTCATCAGGGTGTACGGGGTCTTCTTGACCTTCTCCGAGAGCGACTTCACGTCGGCGTCCGAGGCCTTGCCGTTGTACGTCACCCACACCGCGCCGTGCTCCAGCGAGTGCACGGCGTTCATGTTGTTGACCGGCTTGGCGTAGACGTCGCCGTTGCAGTTCATCCACACCTGGTTGTGGTCACCGCCGACCGGGGGCTCCATCGGGTACTTCACGGTCTTGGTGACGTGGTTGCGGGACAGCTTCCCCGACCACGTCCGCACGCCGTCCTTGCCCGCGACGAAGTGCCCGGAGCCACCGCCCTTGGAGTCGCTCGCCGAGGTGTCGCTCTTGTCGGACTGCGACCTGACCAGGACGACACCGCCGACCACGAGACCGACCACGACGACCGTGCTGGCCGCGATCGTGAGGATCCGGTTGCGACGCTCCCGGGAACGGTCGGCCTTGCGCATCTCTTCTATGCGCGCCTTGCGCTGCGCGGAGGTGGTGTTCTTGGCGGAACCCATGGCGAGTCCTTATGGGGATGGGACGGTCGGGTCCGCTGATCGTAATGGGGCGAGGGCGCCCAGCAGGCGATCAGGGCACAGAATGTCCAAAGGTGCGCGCTCCGCGACAACGGCGCCGACGATTCCGTACGCCCCGCGCAGATAATTTGAACCGCGGATGCGCATTATCTACGCTGGCGGTATGAGGCTGCTCCGCTCCACCGACCTGGCCCTGCGCGTGCTGATGCGCCTCGCCGTCGCGGGCGACTCCACGCCCACGACCCGGGAGGTCGCGTCGGACATGGACGTCCCCTACACGCATGCCGCGAAGGTCGTCGCCGAGCTCCAGCACCTCGGGCTGCTCGCGGCCCGCCGTGGCCGGGGCGGCGGCCTCACGCTCACCGAGGCGGGCCGTACGGCCTCGGTCGGCGCCGTCGTCCGGACCTTCGAGGGGGACGGTGACGTCGTCGACTGCGAGGGCGCCGCGCCCTGCCCGCTGCACTCCGCGTGCCGTCTGCGGGGTGCGCTGCGCCGGGCCCAGGAGGCCTTCTTCGCCTCGCTGGACCCGCTGACGGTGCGGGACATGGTCGCGGCACCGACCGGCCCGCTGCTGCTGGGAATCTCCAGCCGGCCCTGAGGTCCGGTCCCCGTGGTTCCCTTCCGTTCCCTTCCGTGCTTTCCGGTACGGGACCGGCGGGATGGCGGGATGGCGGCATGGCGGGCCGCCCCGCGCTCCTGTCAGTCCTGTGCCAGCCAGAGGTCGGGCCCGAACACCTCGTAGTGGATGTCGGCGGCGGCCACGCCCTTGTCGAGGAGCTGGGCGCGCACCGCCCGCATGAAGGGCAGCGGGCCGCACAGGTACGCCCGTGTGCCCGGGGCGACCGGCACCGAGGCGAGGTCCGCGCGGCCGTGGTGGGCGGCCCCGTCCTCCTCGGCGCCCCGCTCGTACCAGAAGTGCACCGCCGCGTCGGCGAGCTTCTCCGCGTACGCCCTGTGGTCGGCGCGCAGGGCGTGGTCGGCGGGGGAGCGGTCGGCGTGCACGACCGTGACCGGGGCGCGGTGTCCGGTGAGCGCGAGCTGTTCCAGCATGGCGATCATCGGGGTGACGCCGATGCCGGCGGAGGCCAGCAGCACGGGGGCGTCCGTGGCGTCGAGCACCAGATCGCCGTACGGGGCGGAGACCTCCAGGGCGGAGCCGGCTCCGACGTGGGCGTGCAGGTGGTTCGAGACCTCGCCGTCGGGGCTCCCGGCGTCGCGCACCCGTTTGACGCCGATCCGGCGGTCCGGTGAGCCCGGGGCGCCGGCGAGGCTGTACTGGCGTATCTGGCGGGCGCCGTCCGGCAGCGTCACACGGACCGAGACGTACTGGCCCGCCCGGAAGTCCGGCAGTGGCCCGCCGTCGGCCGGGCGCATCCGGAAGGTGGCCACGTCGGCGGTCTCCTCGTCGCGGCCCACGACCTCCCATGTCCGCCAGCCGGAGGAACCGGCCGCGTGCTGGGCGTACAGCCGCTTCTCCAGGGCGATCAGCGCGTTCGCCATCAGCCAGTAGACCTCGTCCCAGCCGGCCGCGACCTCGGGGGTGACCGCGTCGCCGAGGACCTCGGCGATCGCTGCGAAGAGGTGTTCGTGCACGAGCGCGTACTGCTCGGGAGCGATCCCCAGTGAGGCGTGCTTGTGGGCGATGCGGCTCAGCATGACGTCGGGGCGCTCGTCCGGCCGCTCGACGAGGTGGCCGGCGAAGGCGGCGATGGATCCCGCCAGGGCCTGGCGCTGGATGCCCGAGGCCTGGTTGCCGCGGTTGAAGAGGTCGCGCAGCAGCTCGGGGTGGGCGGCGAACAGCCCCTCGTAGAAGCGCTCGGCGATCTCGCCGATGGCCGCGCGGACCACGGGAAGGGTGGCACGCACGGTGACGGTGGACTGCTCGGACAGCATCGGAACTCCTCAAGGCCATGACGGAAGCGGAGGGTTGCGGTTGCGGCTCCCTCGTCGTACGGCACGGTAGTTAAACTTGCATCTGAGATGCAAATTAAAGAGGGCGGGGGGAGAGTGTGGAGGCCGGGCATTACAAGGAGGCGGATGAGCAGGCAGTATGGGCAGCGAGCGGGACACCTTCCGTATGCGAGGCGTTCACTCCGTGGTCGGCGGGCCGATCATGGTCGGCAACGCGCACGAAATGGTGTTGTGGTGGGATGCTCAGGTGCCCCGACCGTCTTCGAGGCGTAGGAGCAGGCGGCCTGACCAGCAAGGATGGGTGGAAGCGGAAGATGGACAAGCAGCAGGAGTTCGTGCTCCGGACACTGGAGGAGCGGGACATCCGGTTCGTACGGCTGTGGTTCACGGACGTGCTGGGCTTCCTCAAGTCGGTGGCCGTCGCTCCGGCCGAGCTGGAGCAGGCCTTCGACGAGGGCATCGGCTTCGACGGCTCGGCGATCGAGGGCTTCGCCCGCGTCTACGAGTCCGACATGATCGCCAAGCCCGACCCGTCGACGTTCCAGGTGCTGCCGTGGCGCGCGGAGGCCCCCGGCACGGCGCGCATGTTCTGCGACATCCTGATGCCGGACGGCTCCCCGTCCTTCGCCGACCCGCGCTACGTCCTCAAGCGCGCCCTCGCGAAGACCTCCGACCTGGGCTTCACCTTCTACACCCACCCGGAGATCGAGTTCTTCCTGCTGAAGGACCGCCCGCTGGACGGCTCCCGCCCCACCCCCGCCGACAACTCCGGCTACTTCGACCACACCCCCCAGAACGTCGGCATGGACTTCCGCCGCCAGGCGATCACCATGCTGGAGTCGATGGGCATCTCGGTCGAGTTCTCCCACCACGAGGGCGCCCCCGGCCAGCAGGAGATCGATCTCCGCTACGCCGACGCGCTCTCCACGGCGGACAACATCATGACCTTCCGCCTGGTCATGAAGCAGGTGGCGCTGGAGCAGGGCGTGCAGGCGACCTTCATGCCCAAGCCCTTCTCCGAGCACCCCGGCTCCGGTATGCACACCCACCTCTCGCTCTTCGAGGGCGACCGCAACGCCTTCTACGAGTCCGGCTCGGAGTACCAGCTCTCCAAGGTCGGCCGCTCCTTCATCGCGGGCCTGCTCAAGCACGCCGCGGAGATCTCGGCCGTCACCAACCAGTGGGTCAACTCCTACAAGCGCATCTGGGGCGGCTCGGAGCGCACCGCGGGCGCCGGCGGCGAGGCCCCGTCGTACATCTGCTGGGGCCACAACAACCGCTCCGCCCTCGTCCGCGTCCCGATGTACAAGCCCGGCAAGACCGGCTCCGCCCGGGTGGAGGTCCGCTCCATCGACTCGGGCGCGAACCCGTACCTGGCCTACGCCCTCCTGCTCGCCGCCGGCCTCAAGGGCATCGAGGAGGGTTACGAGCTCCCGCCGGGCGCCGACGACGACGTCTGGGCCCTCTCCGACGCGGAGCGCCGCGCGATGGGCATCGAGCCCCTGCCCCAGAACCTCGGCGAGGCCCTGACCCTCATGCAGCGCAGCGAACTGGTCGCCGAGACCCTCGGCGAACACGTCTTCGACTTCTTCCTGCGCAACAAGAAGTCGGAGTGGGAGGAGTACCGCTCGGAGGTCACGGCGTTCGAGCTGCGGAAGAACTTGCCGGTGCTGTAGTCGCTGGTCAGGGACTTTTCTTGGCATGCAGTACGCGGGGCCCCGGTCGATGACCGAGGGCCCCGTGGCTGTCCCGGAGGGCCCGGCCCGTGTGCCGCAGGCGGTTCCTCGGTGGCGGGTAGGTACTCGGGGCCTCGACGGGGCCGCCCCCGGCCGGGGCGTTCAGCCCAGGTAGAAGTCCTTGCGGGCGGCGACGAACTCCTCGATCGACCGGGCGGGGACGCCCGTGACGCGCTCGACGCCGTCGGTCGTGCGGTCGTAACGGTTGTCCCGGTGCAACCGGGCCATGGTGGCGACGTGCTGCTGGAGGTGCGGCGGCATCCCCAGTTTCGGGAGCTGGGCCTCCCACCGGTCCAGCGGCATGTCCACGTAGGACACCGGACGGCCCAGCGCCCGGGAGAACTCCGCGGTCAGCTCCGTCATGTCGACCGAGCGCGGCCCGGTCAGCTCGTGGACCTGCCCGATGTGCGGAGCCGGGTCGCGGAGCACGGTGGCGACGACCCGGGCGACGTCGTCCACCGCGACCGGCGAGGTGCGTCCGGTGCCGAACGGCAGCGCGATGGTGCCGTTCGCTTGGATCGACCGCGCGGCCATCATGGTGAACAGCGGAGTGTCCAGGAACGCCGTCGGCCGGATGTGCACCACGGGAAGGCCGGACCAGTCCAGCACCTGCTCCGCCAGCCAGTGCAGCCGCTGTTGGTGCGACTCCTCGGTGCTGGTGGGGGTCATCTGCGAGACCGTCATCTGGGAGAGGCCGACCAGGGCGTCCAGTCCTCCGTACTCCCTCGCGACGGAGGCCACCACGGTCGCCGCCAGCAGGTGGTCCGGCGAGACGCGCATCGCGAAGTACATCCGCGTCACGCCCTGCAACGCGGCCGCCACCGTCTCGGGCCGGGTCAGGTCACCGACGACGACCTCCGCGCCGAGCGCCCGCACCTCGGCCGCACGCTCGTCGTCGCGACGGACCATGAATCGCACCGGCACGTTCTGGGCGCGCAGGTGCTCGAAGACCGCGCGGCCCACGCCGCCGGTACCGGGGATGAGGACAAGGTTGTCGGCAGTCATCGGTCGATCTCCTTCTAAGTGACGCACATCTGGGCTGAGTTGAACCGCGGTGACGCGGTGACGCGGTGATCGGTGACGCGGTGATCGGTGACGCGGTGATCGGTGACGCGGTGACGCGGTGACGCGGTGACGCGGTGACGCGGTGAGGGAATCGATGTCGCCGTCGGGCTCAGGCGGTCTGGCGCCGGGCGCCGTCGCCGGCGGCCGCGGCGGTGTCCTTGCCCGGCAGGAAGACCAGTACGACGACCGCGCCGGCCAGGGCGACGGCGGCCGACCCCAGCGCGGTGACGTGCATGGCGTGGATGAAGGCGTCGTGCGCGGGCCGTACCAGCGCCGTGCCGGCCGGTCCCAGCTTCTCGGCGACGGTCAGGGTCGCCTGGACGGATTCACCCGCCGCGTGCCGGTCGGAGGCGGGCAGTGCGCCCAGGTGCCCGTCGATGCCGTCGCGGTACGTGGTGGACAGCAGCGACCCCAGCACGGCGACGCCCATCGCCCCGCCGACCTGCCGGAAGGTGTTGTTGACGGCGGATCCGGAGCCGGCCTTCTCCCGTGGCAGCGACGACATGATCATGACGGTGGCGGGCGGCATCACATGGGCCATCCCCGCGCCCATCAGGAAGAACAGCACCTCCAGGACCCAGATGGGGGTGTCCTGGCCGAGCAGCAGGAAGCCGGCGAAGGCCACGGCGGTCAGGACGAGGCCGCCGGCGCACACGGCTCGCGCACCGAAGCGGTCCACGACCAGCCGGGCCCGCGGGGCGAAGAACATCTGGGAGACGGCCAGCGGCACCACGAGCAGACCGGACTGCAGGACGTTGTAGCCGCGCACGCTCTGGTTGTAGAAGACGCTGAAGAAGGTGACGCCCATCAGGGCGAAGAAGACCAGGCCGATGGCGGCGACGGACGCGGAGAAGCGCCGGTCGCGGAAGTAGCCGACGTCGAGGGCCGGATGGTCGCTGCGGGCCTCGTACACGACGAAGCCGGCGAGGACCGCGAGGCCGCCGAGGATCGTCGCCCAGGCCTCGGGCCGGGTGAAGTCGCCCAGCTGACCGCCCTTGATGATGCCGTAGACCAGCAGTGCCAGGCCGGCGATCGACAGCAGCACGCCGACCGGGTCGAGCCTGCCGGGCCCGGGGTCCTTGGAGTCGGGGACGATCACGGCCATCGCGACCATGGCGGCGACCACGATCGGCACGTTGACCAGGAAGACCGAGCCCCACCAGAAGTGCTCCAGCAGGATGCCGCCGGTGATCGGGCCGGCGGCGATGGCGAAACCGACCACGCCGGTCCAGATGCCTATGGCCTTGGGCTGCTCCTCGCGCTCGAAGACGTTCATGATGATCGCGAGGGTGGCGGGCAGGATGAAGGCGCCGCCGAAGCCCATCACGGCGCGGAAGGTGATGAGTTGCCCGGAGGAGTCCGACAGCGCCGACAGGACGGATCCCGCGCCGAACACCAGCATGCCGAGGAGCAGCACCTTCTTGCGGCCGAGCCGGTCACCGAGCAGGCCCGCCGTGAAGAGCAGCCCTGCGAAGACCAGCGTGTAGGAGTTGACCGCCCACTCCAACTGGCCCTGGGTGGAGCCGAGTCCGACGGGAGCGGGCTGGGCGATGGTCTTCATCGCCACGTTGAGGATCGAGTTGTCCAGCATCACCACCAGCAGGCTGAAGGAGAGCACGGTGAGGATGGCCCAGCGCCGCCGGTGGACCGCCTCGGAAACGCCCTGTCGCCGGGCGGGCGGCACGGGTGGCGCGGACGCCGCGGGCGTGGAGGACTCGGTGGGGGTGGGTGGTGATGCCACAGGGGGTCTCCAGCGCTTTTCGGTGGCTCTCCGATGGCGGGGCGCGGCGCTGGGCGCGGTGCGCGGTGCGCGGGGCGCCCGCCCTCGGACGATGGGAGGCGGCGCGTGGTCCTGCCGACCTGCCGGTTGATCCCATCGGCGTAAATAGATGTCGCTAGCAATCTAAACGGAGGGTAGGATAGATGGCAAGCCACATCTACTGAGGAGAGTGATTCCGTTGGGCCGCGTGTCCCGGGCGCAAGCAGAGGAGAACCGGCAGCGCGTCGTAGCCACCGCGTCCCGGATGTTCCGTGAGAAGGGCACCGCGGTCAGCATCGCCGACCTGATGAAGTCCGCCGGGCTCACCCACGGCGGGTTCCACAAGCAGTTCGCCTCGAAGGAGGACCTGATCGGCGAGGCGATCACGCACGCCTTCGAGGAGCAGGCGGCGCACTCGGGGGTGACCTCGGAGGGGCAGGCCGGGGAGCTCGCCGAGGGGCAGGCCGGGGAGCATGAGGAGGCCCGCCGGAAACTGATCGAGGACTATCTCTCGGTCTGGCACCGCGATCACAGCGGGGACGGCTGCCCCGTCTCCGGATTCGCCGCCGACCTGGGGCGTGAACCCGACCAGGCCGCCGACGTCCGCCACATCTACAGGAACGGCGTACGCAACCGCGCCGCGCGGCTGGCCACCGGCGACGACGACGGGATGGCCCAGCTCTGCACCATGGTCGGAGCCCTGGTCCTCGCCCGCGCCACCCGGGACGACCCGCTCTCCGAAGAACTGCTGGGGGCCGCGCGCACGGCCCTCCTCGGGAGCGGCGCCGATCAGTCGGAACCGCGGCGGCGCACGGACTGACCCGCCCCTGAGAGGACGACCAGGACCTGGTCCTAGTAGGGCTTGGTCATGTGCGGTCCGTGACGGCGTGTCTTCTTGATCGGTCGTGTCGTTGATCGGGTGTGCTGAGTGGGGAGCTGGCTGCGGTCCGGTGTGATCTGGAGGACTTCGCGGCGGAGATGTTCGAGCCGTTCGCGCGGGCGGATCAGCGACGGTGGGGCGGGGTCTATCTACGGGGGCTGCTGCTGGACGGCGGGCGCAAGTCGGTGGAGCCGATGGCTGCCCGCTTGGGCGAGGACGGTAACCGGCAGGCCCTGGCCCACTTCGTCACCTCCAGCCCGTGGGATGCGGCGCATGTGCGGGCCCGGTTGGCCTGGCGTATGCAGCCGGTCATCAAGCCCACCGCGCTGGTCATCGATGACACCGGGTTCCTCAAGGACGGGGATGCGTCGGCGTGCGTGACCCGGCAGTACACCGGCACCGCGGGCAAGGTCACCAACTGCCAGGCCGGGGTCTCGCTGCACCTTGCTTCCAACGGAGCCTCGGTGGCGGTGAACTGGCGTCTGTTCCTGCCCGGGAGCTGGGATCCCGCCTCGCCGAAGGCCGATCCGGCCAAGGTGGCCCGCCGTGACAAGTGCGCCATCCCCGCCCAGATCGGCCATGTCGAGAAGTGGCAGCTGGCCCTCGACATGATCGACGAGACGCGGTCCTGGGGCATCGAGGTGCCCCAGGTCATCGCCGACGGCGGCTATGGCGACACCGCCGCCTTCCGGCTCGGCCTGGAAGAACGCGGTCTCGACTACGTGGTGGGCATCTCGACCACGACCACCGCGCAACCCGAGGACGCACAGCCCTGCACCCCGGCCCACACAGGCCGGGGCAGACCGCCGGTTCCTGCCTACCCCGAGCCTGCCCAGAGGGTGAAGAGCCTGGTCATCGCGGCCGGTAAATCATCCGCACGGCCGGTGCAGTGGAGGGAGGGATCACGGCCGGGCAGTGGCCGCAGTGGGCACAAGCGCATGTACTCGCGCTTCGTGGCCCTGCGGATCCGGCCCGCCGGGCGTGAGATCCGCAAGGCCACGGCCGGCACCGGGCTTCCGGTCCGCTGGCTGCTGGCCGAATGGCCCGCCGACCAGGACGAGCCCGTGCAGTTCTGGCTCTCCAACCTGCCCGAGACCACCCCGTTGCCCGTCCTCGTGCGCACCGCGAAGCTCCGCTGGCGCATCGAGAACGACTACCGCGAGATGAAACAGGCCCTGGGCCTGGCCCACTTCGAAGGCCGGACCTGGCCAGGCTGGCACCACCACGTCACCCTCGTCTCGGTCGCCCACGCCTTCTGCACCCTGCAACGACTGAACCGATCCCCAAAAGAGACGGCGCCGGCCTGACCCTCTACCGAGTCGTCCGCGAGCTGCAGATACTCCTCGTGATCTGGACCGGCGCCTGCCCCACCTGTCACCGTGACATGCCAGACCCCGCACCAACATGACCAAGCACTACTAGGACCTAGTCCTGGATCGGCAGGTCCGGATGCGTGAACACGAAGATCATGTACGCGGCCGCCGCCGCCGTCCCTATCGTCCCGAGGACCAACCCGGTCAGGGGCTGGGTGCGGCTGACGCCCAGCCGGGAGGCGGCCCGGCACTCGATGAGTCCCCGGACGACACCGGTGAGACCGATGGGCAGGGCGAGCGGCCACACGATCATCCAGAAGGGGCAGCAGAACCAGCACACGACGGAAGCTCCGCCGAACACCACGGCCAGTCTCCTCCGTCCTGCGCCGCCGTCGGCCCTCTCGTCAGTACGTGTCACGCAGTGATCGAAGCAGACGTCACTTCGGCACCGTGCGGCAGCTCTCGGAGACTCTCACCACACCGAAGACCACGGGGAGATCGGTGATCTGCTGGTTCGGTCCGGGCCGGGAGCTGCAGATCTTCCACCCGGTCGGGTCGTCCACGGACCGGCCCTGTCCGCTCGCGTCCTCGAAGGTCATGTCGATCGAGGCGCTCATCTGCTCCCGCGCACGCCCGGCATTGCCGCCGACCACGTCGGGCATGACGGCGGCGACCGGCTCGGGATCCGCGGAACGGCGCGCCTCGGCCGTCTTCGAGCCGGTCGTGCCGGCCGCCGCGACGTGCGGCGCGGACGACGCGCCGCAGGCGGTGATCGAGACCGGCAGCGTGGCGGCGAGCACGGCGGTGAGAACGGCTCTCAGGTACTTGGTCACGGTCATGTCCCCCCGGAGTGACGACAGTTCGGAACACTATCCACGGTCCGGCGGGAGAAGGCACCGATTTCTTGATCACGATTCAGGGGGCCTCGCCCGTACTCCAGTTGTGGTCCGTGGTGACCCGTGGGGCAGAGTGAGGGCATGTCCACGTACGAGACGATGTCGTCCCACCTGGAGACCGAGCGGCTGATACTGCGGCCGTGGGCCGAGTCGGACGCCGCCGAGTTCAGCGCCCTCCTCTCCGAACGCGGCAACGGGACGCCCACGGTGGAGCACACCCGGACGTCCATCGCGAAGCTGCTCACCGCGACGGCGGAGACGGGGATCGCCCTGCTGCCCATCCGGCGCCGGGTCGAAGGCGACTTCATCGGCTACTGCGGGTTGATCATCGGCCGCTCCACCGTCGAGGAGCCCGAAATCGCGTACGAGTTGTTCCAGCGCGCGCACGGGCGCGGCTACGCCACCGAGGCGGCCGGCGCGGTGCTCGACGCCGCGGTCGCGACCGGACGGAAACGGCTCTGGTCGACCGTCGGCGCATGGAACACGCCGTCGCTCCGTGTCCTTGAGAAGCTCGGGTTCGAGAGGGATCACGTTTCCACGGACGACAGCGGTGAAGTCGTGTGGCTCACACGCTCGTTGCCGTGACGGGGGCGCGCCCCAGGAATGCGAGGGTCGCGTGTACCGCGCCGTGCCCAAGTGGGTGCGAGCGGGACAGGCCGCCCGTCACGGCACTTGGCGGACCGTCCGACGCCGGGTGGCGGACGGTTGCGTGCGGCTCATTCCGGCGTCGGCCGGTTCACGTACGCCGGAGACACCGCCGCGGTACTGATGCGCCGCGGCGTTCCCGTGCCGTCGGACGGGACGGTGTAGAGGTCGGCTCCGTAGTCCCCGGGGAGGGCGTAGACGAGGGTGTGGTCGTCGCGCCAGACGGCCTGGTCGTCGACGCTGCGGGACTCGGCGAGCGGGGTTTCGCGCAGGGTGCGGAGGTCCAGGACGTACAGGTGCCACGGGGCGTCCTTCGGGAGGCCCTTCACCCGCTTCTTGTAGGCGACGCGGGTGCCGTCGGGGGAGAGCGACGGGCACTCGACGTTCGGGTGGACGGTGGTCAGGGTGCGGGCGCGCAGGTCGCCCCGGACCAGGTACGTCCTGCCGCCGGTGGCGAGCGTCGCGTAGAACGTGCGGTCGTCGGCGGCGAAGGTGACACCCCAGAAGTTGACGTCCGCCGCGTGGTACGTCCTGCCGTCCTTCACGACGCGGAACGCCTCCAGGGACGGAGTCAGCCGTCCCGTGCGGGTGTCGACGACCGCCGCGCGGGTCGAGAAGTTCGTGCCCGCGTACGAGTCGCCGCCCACGAACGCGGTCCAGGCGGCATAGCGGCCGCTGGGGGAGACGCGGGCGCGGGACGGGATGCCGGGGACGTCGTAGCGTGCCGTCACCCTCAGACGGGAGTCGAGGACGACGGCCCGGTAGGTGTCCTGGACCGGGCCGTGCAACGACTGCAGACAGACCCCCGTGCCCCCGGCCGCGTAGAAGCGCAGGCACTTCACCTTCGAGGCCGTCCTCGGGCCCGACGGGTCCGACGCCGGGACCGACGTCAGTTCGTCGCGGTGCGGGCCCCACGCCATGTTCCGGAAGATCATGCGGCCCGGCGTGGTGAGCGCCACCGGCCCGGCGGTGATCTTCGGGCCACCGGGTACGGCGTGGTCGCGGCGGTCGGCGCGGGCCGAGGCGTGCAGGACGGACGCCGTGCCGACGCCCGCCAGCACGACGAGGGCCGAGACCAGCACCAGGAGACGCGTACGGAGGGTCATGCGGGGCCTTCCGGAGGGGTGGGGCGCAGGGTGAGCGAGACCAGGACTCCGAGCGCGAGCAGCACGGCCGACCCGGTGAGCGCCGTACGGTCGCCCCAGGCCGTCCAGGCGGCGCCGAAGCCGAGCGAGCAGACGAAGCGGGCCAGCGCCTGGCCCGTCTGGACGAGGGCCAGCCCGGACGAGCGCAGCTCCTCCGGCACGCTCTCCGAGGCCGCGGCCATCAGCACGCCGTCGGTGGCCGCGTAGAAGCCGCCGTGCAGGAGCAGGACCACGTACGGAAGCGCCGTCCCGTGCCAGGCCGAGAGCAGCAGGGCGTACACGAGCAGCAGGGCGCCGTGGCCGGCCAGGAAGAGCCGCCGGCTGCCGATCCGGTCGGCGAGGCGGCCCAGCGGGACGGCCAGGAGGAGGAACGCGGCCGCCGTTCCGAGGGGGAGCAGCGCGAACCAGCGGTCCGGTACGCCCAGGCGCCGCTGGAGGAGCAGGAAGACGAAGGCGTCGCTGACCGTCGCGAGGCCCAGCAGGAGGGCGCACAGGGTGATGCGGCGTACGGCCGGGGTGGCGAGCAGGGACAGGGCCGCGCGCAGGGTGGGAGGTGCGGTCGTCCCGGCGGGGTCCTCTCCGGTCGGCGGCGACTCGGCCCCGGTCGGCGGTGGCTCCGACTCCGTCGTCACCCTGGAGCGCGCGGACCGCGTCGCCTCCTTCGGCCGTGGGGACCGCGTCGCCTCCGTGGACCCCGTGGGCCGCACGCCGGCCTTCGTGCGGGTGCCTCCCGGCACGAACAGCACCAGCACCAGTACGCCCACCACGGCCACGCAGAAGCTGACCGTGAACACGGCGTCGTAGCCGTCCACCGTCGCCCGCAGGATCAGGAAGGCGACCAGCGGGCCCAGCAGCGCGCCCGCCGTGTCCATGGCCCGGTGCACGCCGAAGGCGCGGCCACGCGTCGCGGGGGTGCTCGACAGGGAGATCAGCGCGTCGCGCGGGGCGGTGCGCAGGCCCTTGCCGGTGCGGTCGGCGGCCAGGACGAGGCCGATCGGGGTCAGCGAGTGCGCCAGCAGGAGCAGGGGTTTGCAGGCCGCCGAGAGCCCGTAGCCGAAGCCCGCCACCCACTTGTGGCGGCCGCCGCCACGGTCGGCCAGGTGGCCCCCGACCAGCCGGACGAGGGCCGAGAAGCCGTTGTAGATGCCGTCCAGCAGGCCGAAACCCAGCGGGGACAGGCCGAGGCCCGTCACCAGGTACAGCGGGAGCACCGCGGTGACCATCTCCGACGAGACGTCGGTGATCAGACTGACCGTGCCGAGCGCCAGCACCGTGGGCGCGACCGCGGCGCGGCGCCGCCCGGCACGAGGCCGGGCGGCGCCTTCCGCGGACGCCGTACGCGCACCGGCGCGGCTGTCCGCCACATACATGTCAGGACGTCCAGATGCCGGTGATGTCCTTGCCGGAGGCGGCGTTGCCGGCGTGCGGCAGGCCGTGCATGTCCTCCAGGGTGCGCAGCAGGTCGTAGTGGTTGTAGGTGGTGGTGGACGAGGATCCCGCCGTCACCCGCTGGCCGTAGAGCACCGTGGGGATCTTGTTGCCGCTGAGCCGGTTGTCCTCGTCGAAGGTGACGACGAGCAGGCTGTTGTGGGTCTTGGCCCAGGTGGCGTAGGCGCCCAGGTTGCTCTTCAGCCAGGTGTCGCCGGAGGACACCGAGCAGTCGTGCATGTCGCTGCACAGGTTCGGGACGACGAAGGAGACCTGCGGCAGCGTCGTGTAGTCGGTCGGGAACTGCGCGAAGGTCTTCGCGCTCGACGTCGGCACGTTGCTGAAGCCGAACCACGGGTTGTGCTTCTGCGCGTACTTGCCGCTGCTGCACGTCGTGGAGCCCTGGCTGGGCAGCGTCTCGTTGTAGCTCGCCCAGGTCCTGCCCGCGGCGATCAGCTCGGAGGCGAGGTTCGGCGCGGAGGAGAAGCCGGGCCGGACGCAGCTGTCGTCCGTGACGCCCTGGGTGGAGCCGGAGAACAGGGCGTAGTAGTTGGGCTGGCTCGGGTGCGTCTCGGCGTAGGACTGGGAGAGGTTGGCGCCCCCTGCCTTGAGCGAGTTGATGTACGGGGCGCTGGAGGAGCCGATCACCTGGCTGTACGCGTGGTTCTCGAAGACCACGACGACCACGTGGTCCGGGGTCGGGACCCCGGCCGCGGCATGTGCGGTGGTGGAGCCGCCGAGCCCGGTCCACAGCCCCACCGCGGCCGCGGTGAAGGCGAGGGCGGACGCCACGACGGCACGGCGGCGGCGGTACACGGTTCTGCCGGACACTTCAGACCTCCGGGTGGGGGATGAGGTGACAGTGAGGATGACAGTGCGAACAGAGCATGTACACGCCAGCGTTCGACCGCCTCACGGCACTCGACCCGGTGGATGAAGACCTGGTGAACTGCCCGCTTCGTCGTCCCTTCGGCGCACCCGTTTCCGTCCCCCTCACCGCCCCGCCGCACGTCAGGCGAAACGCCAGCGCGTCTGGCTGAACGGCTCCCCCTTGCCGAAACCGAACGCGGTGCGCGGCGCCACGGCGAAGACGAACGCGGGACCGTACTTGTCCTGGAACGCGCCGTCCTCGCGCACCTCGAAACGCCACGCGGCGCCGTACTTCCCCTCCCACGCCCCGGCGAGTTCCCGCAGCCGGGCCACGTCGGTCACGCGCACCGCCTCGCCCTCGACGACGAGGTCGCAGCCCTCGGCCCAGGTGTTCACCCCGGTGGTGAGGACGACGTACGGGTTCTCCGCCAGGTTCATGGCCTTGCGCTCGCCCGCCCCCGTGGCGAAGTGCAGCGCCCCGTCCCGCCAGACGCCCAGCAGCGGGGTCACGTGCGGGCGGCCGTCCGGCCGCACCGTCGACAGCCAGTACAGCTCGGCCGCGGCCAGCCGCTCCACGGCCTCGGGCCAGGGGGTCGCCGCCGCGCCCGGGCTGCTGTAGCGGGCATCGACATCGGTCCTCGGTGATGTGTCCGTCATGGGCTCTCCTCCTGCGACGACCAAGGGCTCTCCTGCTGCGACGCCATGGTCCCGCCCGGGAGGAGTCCCCGCACGCCCCGGCGCTTCCGCACGCCTCTCCGGTTAGGCTCGGGCTCGTACGACCTTGATCGGACCGGCCGCGCGACGCTGACCGGACCGGTGGTGCGACTTCGATCCGAGGGAGGCCGAGGATGACGGCGCCGGGGCGCAGAAGCAGTACCTTCACACGGCTGCTGCGGCACGGCTTCACCGATGCCTCGGCGGCCGAGCGGCTCCTGGAGAGCGACCAGCTCGCGCCCATAAGGGCCGATCCGGTGCTCCTCGAAGCACTCGGGAAGACCGCCGACCCGGATCTCGCACTGCTCGGACTGGTCCGGCTGGTCGAAGCGCAGGGCAGCCACGCGGCCGAGCGTGAACTCCTCGACACCCTGGTCGCCGCCAAACCGCTGCGCGACCGGCTGCTCGGCGTGCTCGGCGCCTCCGCCGCCCTCGCCGACCACCTCGCCCGCCATCCGGGCGACTGGCAGGAACTCGTCACCTACGAGCCGCAGGACCTGCATCCCGGAGTGGCGGAGTTCGAGCGCGGCCTCGCGGAGGCGAAGGACCCCGTCTCGCTGCGGGTCGCCTACCGGCGCTGTCTGCTGTCCATCGCCGCCCGCGACGTGTGCGGCACCACCGACCTCGCCCAGACCGCCGCCGAACTCGCCGACCTCGCCACCGCCACCCTGCGCGCCGCACTCGCCATCGCCGGCGACGCCGCGCCCGGCGACGCCGCGCTGTGCCGGCTCGCCGTCGTCGCGATGGGCAAGTGCGGCGGGCACGAACTCAACTACGTGTCCGACGTCGACGTGATCTTCGTGGGGGAGGCGGTCGACGGGGCCGACGAGGGCAAGGCGATCCAGGCCGCCACCCGGCTCGCCGCCCACATGATGCGGATCTGCTCCGAGACGACCGTCGAGGGCAGCATCTGGCCCGTCGACGCCAACCTGCGGCCCGAGGGGCGCAACGGGCCGCTCGTCCGCACGCTCAGCAGCCATCTCGCCTACTACCAGCGATGGGCCAAGACCTGGGAGTTCCAGGCACTGCTCAAGGCGCGGCCGGTCGCCGGGGACATCGAGCTCGGCGCGGAGTACGTGGCCACGCTCGCGCCGCTCGTCTGGCACGCCGCCGAGCGCGACAACTTCGTCGCCGACGTGCAGAAGATGCGGCGCCGGGTGGTCGAGAACATCCCCGTGGCCGAGGTCGACCGGGAGCTGAAACTCGGGCCGGGAGGGCTGAGGGACGTCGAATTCGCCGTGCAGCTGCTGCAGTTGGTGCACGGCCGGGCCGATTCCTCGCTGCGCAGCGGCACCACGCTCGACGCCTTGAAGGCACTCGCCGCGGGCGGGTACGTGGGGCGTGCCGACGCCGTCCAGCTCGACGACTCCTACCGGTTCCTGAGACTGATGGAGCACCGCATACAGCTCTACCGGCTGCGGCGGACCCATCTGGTGCCGGAGGACAGTGCCGATCTGCGGCGCATCGGACGGTCGTTGGGGCTGCGTGTCGATCCGGTCGTCGAGCTGAAGCGCGAGTGGAAGCGGCACCGGGCCGTGGTGCGGCGGCTGCACGAGAAGCTCTTCTACCGGCCGCTGCTCGACGCCGTCGCCCAACTCGCCACCGGCGAGGCCCGGCTGAGCGCGGACGCGGCCCGGGAGCGGCTGGTCGCGCTCGGATACGCCGACCCGGCCGCCGCCCTGCGGCACCTGGAGGCGCTGGCCTCCGGCGTCTCGCGCAAGGCGGCCATCCAACGGACCCTGCTGCCCGTGCTGTTGGGATGGTTCGCGGACTCCGCCGAACCCGACGCCGGCCTGCTCAACTTCCGCAAGGTCTCGGACGCGCTGGGGAAGACCCCTTGGTACCTGAGGCTGTTGAGGGACGAAGGCGCCGCGGCCGAGAACCTCGCGCGCGTGCTGTCCGCGGGGCGGCTCGCCCCCGACCTGCTGATGCGCGCCCCGGAGGCGGTCGCGCTGCTCGGCGACGGGGACGGCGGCGGGCTGGAGCCGCGTGCCCGGGCGCATCTGGAGCAGGAGGTGCTCGCGGCGGTGCGGCGGGCCGCCGGGGGTGAACAGGCGGTCACCGCCGCGCGCGGGGTGCGGCGGCGGGAGCTCTTCCGTACCGCCGCGGCCGACATCGTCGCCTCCTACGGCACCGAGGAGACGCCCGTCGTCGCCGACCAGGGCGCCCTCGTGGACCAGGTCGGCGGTGCGGTGTCCGACCTGACCGCGGCGACGCTCGCGGGGACCCTGCGGGCCGTGGTGCGGGACGGGTGGGGGGACACTCTGCCCACCCGGTTCGCGGTGATCGCGATGGGACGGTTCGGAGGGCACGAGCTCGGCTACGGGTCCGACGCGGACGTGCTGTTCGTGCACGAGCCCCGGGAGGGCGTGGACGAGCACGAGGCGTCCCGGGCCGCCAGTGCCGTGGTGTCCGAGATGCGGCGGCTGCTCCAGGTCTCCAGCGCGGATCCGCCGCTGCTGATCGACGCGGATCTGCGGCCCGAGGGGAAGTCCGGGCCGCTCGTGCGCTCGCTGAAGTCGTACGAGGCGTACTACCGGCGGTGGTCGCTGGTGTGGGAGTCGCAGGCGCTGCTGCGGGCCGAGTTCGTGGCCGGGGACGAGGATCTGGGGCGTCGGTTCATCGAGCTCGTCGATCCGCTGCGGTATCCGGCGGAGGGGCTGGGCGAGGACGCCGTACGGGAGATACGGCGGCTGAAGGCCCGGATGGAGTCGGAGCGGATGCCTCGCGGGGCGGATCCGACGCTGCACACCAAACTGGGGCGGGGCGGGCTGTCCGACGTGGAGTGGACGGTGCAGCTGTTCCAGTTGCGGCACGGGTGGGACGAACCGGGGCTGCGGACCACGCGGACGCGGGAGGCGCTGGCGGCCGCGTGCGCGGCGGAGCTGGTGTCGGGGGAGGACGCGGCGATCCTCGACGAGGCGTGGGTGCTGGCCACGCGGGTGCGCAATGCCGTCATGCTGGTGCGGGGGCGGGCCGGGGACACGTTTCCGTCCGACGGGCGGGAACTGGCCGCCGTGGGGCGATACCTGGGGTACGGGCCCGGTCATGTGGGCGACATGCTCGACGACTACCGGCGGACCACTCGGCGGGCGCGGGCCGTGGTGGACGAGTTGTTCTACGGGGCGTGAAGCGTCGGGGCGGGTGCGGGTGCGGGTGCGGGTGCGGTTGCGGGCGGTGGTGGGGGCGGGGCCGTGCCGGTACGTCGAGCCCGTCGCCGTTGGATCAGGCGTGGGCCGGGTACGGGAGCCGCTGCTCGATCCGGGCGTAAGCGACGGGCTGCGACGTACCGGCACGGCCCCTCGCGTGCGTTGCCGGGTGCGGGTGCGTGCGCCGGCTGCGGCTGCGGCCCCTCGCGTGCGTTGCCGGGTGCGGGTGCGGGTGCGGTTGCGGGCGGTGGTGGGGGCGGGGCCGTGCCGGTACGTCGAGCCCGTCGCCGTTGGATCAGGCGTGGGCCGGGTACGGGAGCCGCTGCTCGATCCGGGCGTAAGCGACGGGCTGCGACGTACCGGCACGGCCCCTCGCGTGCGTCGCCGGGTGCGGGTGCCTGGGGAGGGCAGAGGGGCTCTGGAGGGGCGTTGTCAGGCCTTGAGGGGGAGCATGGGTTTCCCCCGCGTCCCGGGTACCCAGCGCGGCAGCGCGTACGGCAGGGTGCCGTACCAGAGGCGGGCCACCGTGAAGCCGAAGGCAAGGCAGAGCATGCCGCCGACCGCGTCGAGCCAGAAGTGGTTGGCGGTGGAGACGATGACCAGCAGGGTGGCCGCCGGATAGAGGAGGCCCAGGACGCGGGCCCACGGTGCCGAGGACAGGGCGAAGATCGTCAGGCCGCACCAGAGCGACCAGCCGATGTGCATCGACGGCATCGCGGCGTACTGGTTCGACATGTGCTTGAGGTCGCCGGAGGCCATCGAGCCCCAGGTGTGGTGGACGACGACCGTGTCCACGAAGTGGCCGCCGTTCATCAGGCGGGGCGGGGCGAGCGGGAAGAAGTAGTAGCCGACCAGGGCCACCGCCGTCGTGGCGAACAGGGCCAGACGCGCCGCCGCGTAGCGGCCCGGATGGCTGTGGTAGAGCCAGACCAGGACGGCCAGCGTCACCACGAAGTGCAGCGTCGCGTAGTAGTAGTTCATCCCGATGATCAGCCATGTCGCCGAGTTGACGGCATGGTTGACCGACTGCTCGACCGCGATCCCGAGATCATGCTCCACGCGCCAGATCCAGTCCGCGTTGCGCAGGGCCTTGCCCCTCTGCTCCGGCACGGCGTTGCGGATCAGCGAGTACGTCCAGTAACTCGCCGCGATGAGCAGGATCTCGAACCAGAAGCGGGGGCGACGCGGAGTACGCAGACGGCGCAGGAAGGTCTTTCCCGCACGGTCCTCCGCGACGGGGCGTGGAGCGGCCCGGTCCTGGCCTTCCAGTGTCGTCACGGTCGTCTCACCCATAGGCGCAAAGTCTGCCAGAAAAGCGTTCCGCGACCGATCATCCCCTGGTCGGGTCCTGGCCGCACGTTCTACACCGAACGGACCGCTACGAGTGGCGTAGGGGATCGTCCCTAGGGACGATGTCGGTCCCCAGGGGCCGAAGCGGTCGAACCGCGCACCACCAGTTCCGGCATGAACACGAACTCACTGTGCGGAGCCGGAGTCCCCCCGATCTCCTCCAGCAGCGTCCGCACCGCCGCCTGCCCCATGGCCGGCACCGGCTTGCGGATCGTCGTCAGGGGCGGGTCGGTGAAGGCGATCAGCGGTGAGTCGTCGAAGCCCACGACGGATATGTCCTTCGGTACGTCCAGGCCGCGCCCGCGCGCCGCCCGTATCGCCCCGAGAGCCATCATGTCGCTGGCGCAGACGATCGCGGTGCAGTCCCGTTCGATGAGCGCGGCGGCCGCGGCCTGCCCGCCCTCCAGGGTGTACAGCGAGTGCTGGACCAGTCGCTCCTCGACATCGGCGGGAGCGAGCCCCAGCTGCTCCTGCATCGTGCGCACGAAGCCCTCGATCTTGCGCTGCACGGGCACGAACCGCTTCGGACCCAGGGCGAGCCCGATGTGGGTGTGCCCGAGCGAGACGAGGTGCGTGACCGCCAGGTCCATCGCCGCGCGGTCGTCGGGCGAGATGAACGGCGCCTGCACCTTCGGCGAGAACCCGTCGACCAGGACGAAGGGGACCCCCTGGGCGCGCAGCTGCTCGTAGCGCTGCATGTCCGCCGAGGTGTCCGCGTGCAGCCCGGAGACGAAGATGATGCCGGCGACTCCCCGGTCCACCAGCATCTCCGTCAGTTCGTCCTCGGTCGAGCCGCCCGGCGTCTGGGTCGCGAGGACCGGGGTGTACCCCTGGCGGGTCAGCGCCTGCCCGATGACCTGCGCCAGCGCGGGGAATATCGGGTTCTCCAGCTCGGGGGTGATCAGGCCCACCAGGCCCTCGCTGCGCTGCCGCAACCGGACCGGGCGCTCGTAGCCCAGCACGTCGAGCGCGGCCAGGACGGACTGGCGGGTGGTCGCGGCGACACCGGGCTTCCCGTTCAGGACGCGGCTGACAGTCGCCTCACTGACCCCCGCCTGGGCTGCGATGTCGGCAAGCCGTGTGGTCACGGGATGGGACTGTACCTGCCGGTTCTCGCCCTGCCCACCAACCAGACGCCGTGTGCGGGCGGTTGATCGGCCCGCTCCGGGCTGCTGCGTCATCGCGCTCCCTCGTGTTCTGGTCGGCTCGGCGTCCCGGACGTGCGCCGCGGGAAGGGGTGGCTCCTGCAAGGCGCTGACGGGCCGATGATCCCCGTACGGGGCGGGTATGGCAAGAGCTTGCAGAGTCTTGCACAGGGGCTCCGCTGCCCGCTGAGCGGCCTCGGACAAGGGTTTCCGTACCATCGCCGCCCGGTCACGGGCGGGTAACTCTCGGCAGTCCTTGCACTTTTTTGCTGCAAGGTCTTTCGCACCGCTTACAACGCTGTTACGTTCACGTCGCCCGGCGGACGCAACGGCGCAGTCGGCAAGTCGGCAAGGGGAGCGGGCGGGACCGCTTCCCCACCCACTCGGGCTTTCACCCTCAAGGAGATCTCATGCGGCGTGGCATAGCGGCCACCGCGCTGGTGGCGTCCCTCGCCCTCGCGGCGACGGCCTGCGGCGGCAGTGACAGCGGCAGCGACAAGTCGGACGGCCCCACCACCATCACCTGGTGGGACACCTCCAACGCCACCAATGAGGCGCCGACGTACAAGGCACTGGCCCAGCAGTTCGAGAAGGCCAACCCGGACATCAAGGTCAAGTACGTCAACGTCCCCTTCGACCAGGCGCAGAACAAGTTCGACACGGCCGCCGGCTCCAAGGGCGCCCCGGACATCCTGCGCTCGGAGGTGGGCTGGACCCCGGCGTTCGCGAAGAAGGGCTTCTTCCTGCCGCTGGACGGCACCGAGGCCCTCGCGGACCAGGCCAAGTTCCAGCCCAGCCTGATCGAGCAGGCCAAGTTCGACGGCAAGACGTACGGTGTCCCGCTGGTGACCGACACCCTCGCGCTCGTCTACAACAAGGCGCTGTACAAGAAGGCCGGCATCACCGAGGCCCCCAAGACCTGGGACGACCTGAAGAAGGCCGCCGCCACGATCAAGCAGAAGACGGGCGTCGACGGCTACTGGGGCTCGACGCAGGCGTACTACGCGCAGTCGTTCCTCTACGGCGAGGGCACCGACACCGTCGACGCCTCGGCCAAGAAGATCACCGTGAACTCGGCCGCCGCGCAGAAGGCGTACGGCACCTGGCTGGGCCTGTTCTCCGGCAAGGGACTGCACAAGGCCGACACCACCGCCGACGCCTACGCCCACATCCAGGACGCGTTCGTCAACGGCAAGGTCGCCTCGATCGTCCAGGGACCCTGGGAGATCACCAACTTCTACAAGGGCTCGGCCTTCACGGACAAGACCAACCTCGGTATCGCCACCGTCCCGGCCGGCTCCACCGGCAAGGCGGGCGCCCCGACCGGCGGCCACAACCTCTCGGTCTACGCCGGGTCCGACAAGGCCCACCAGGCGGCGTCGCTGAAGTTCGTGAAGTTCATGACCTCGGCCGCCTCGCAGGCCAAGATCGCGCTCAAGAACTCCACGCTGCCCACCCGTGACGACGCCTACACCAGCGACGTCAAGGCCGACCCGGGCATCGCCGGCTACCAGACGGTGCTCGCGGCCGCCCAGCCGCGGCCGGCGCTGCCCGAGTACAGCTCGCTGTGGGGCCCGCTCGACACCGAGCTGCCGAAGATCGCGGGTGGCAAGGAGTCCCTGGACAAGGGCCTGAGCAACGTCGAACTGGCGATCGCCAAGCTGGTCCCGGACTTCAGCAAGTGAGTCCGTGTGGCCGTCGGATCCCCTCCCGGACCCCGGGGGAGGGGAGGGGATCCGACGGCCACCGGCGTGCGCACGGCCCCAACCCTGATCTTCCAGAAGGTGTCGAACCATGACAGTCGCCATCGACCGAGCGACCGGAAAGCGTGTCGGTGACCGCGGGTCACGCCCCGGTCGGCTCCAGCGTCTCAAGCGCGGGTACCAGAAGTACTGGTACGCGTACGCGATGATCGCCCCGGTGGTCGTCGTGCTCGGCGGACTGGTGCTGTATCCGCTGGTGCGGGGCCTCTACCTGACGCTCACGGACGCCAACAGCCTCAACTCCGCCCGCACGATCGGCGTCAACCACATCGACGCCACCTACAAGTTCATCGGCCTCGACAACTACAAGGACATCCTGTGGGGCCCGACGTCGTACGACCGCTTCTGGTCGCACTTCATCTGGACCATCGTGTGGACGGTGCTCTGTGTCGCCCTCCACTACTGCATCGGGCTCGGCCTCGCCCTGCTGCTCAACCAGAAGCTGCGCGGCCGCACCTTCTACCGGCTGCTCCTGGTGCTGCCCTGGGCCGTGCCGACGTTCGTCACCGTCTTCGGCTGGCGCTTCATGCTCGCGGACGGCGGCATCATCAACTCCATGCTCGACGCGGTGCACCTGCCGTCGCCGCTGTGGCTGGAGGACACCTTCTGGCAGCGGTTCGCGGCGATCATGGTCAACACCTGGTGCGGTGTGCCCTTCATGATGGTCTCGCTCCTCGGCGGCCTGCAGTCCATCGACGGCACGCTGTACGAGGCCGCGGAGATGGACGGCGCGAACGCCTGGCAGCAGTTCCGCTACGTCACCCTGCCGGGCCTGCGGTCGGTCAGCTCCACCGTCGTCCTGCTCGGCATCATCTGGACGTTCAACCAGTTCGCCGTGATCTTCCTGCTGTTCGGCAACACCGCGCCGGACGCGCAGATCCTGGTCACCTGGGCGTACTACCTCGGCTTCGGACAGCAGCCGCGTGACTTCGCGCAGTCGGCCGCCTACGGCATGCTGCTGCTGGCCATCCTCGTCGTCTTCACCTCCTTCTACCGCCGCTGGCTGAACCGCAATGACCAGCAGCTCGCGATCTGAGGCGGGAGTCTCCATGAGTACCACCACCCTTCGGACGTCTCCGGCCGAGCAGGTCCCCGCGCACGGCGAACCGTCCGTCCGGGCCCGCCGACGCGGGGAGCGCGGGCTCGTCGGCTCGCTCACCTCCCACGGCATCCTCATCGTCGCGAGCCTGATCGCGCTCTTCCCGATCGCCTGGCTGATCTTCCTGTCCCTCGGCCCGGACAAGGACGACTACCTGCACCCCGGACGCATCTGGGACAAGATGACGTTCGACAACTACTCCTTCGTGCTCCAGCACACGAACTTCTTCGAGTGGATGAAGAGCTCGCTCATCGTCTCGCTCGGCACCACGGTCATCGGTGTGATGGTCGCGGCCACCACCGGGTACGCCGTCTCGCGCATGCGCTTCCCCGGCTACAAGAAGTTCATGTGGGTCCTGCTGGTCACGCAGATGTTCCCGATCGCCGTGCTGATCGTGCCGATGTACCAGATCCTCTCGGACCTGCAGCTCATCGACTCCTACCTCGGCCTGATCCTCGTCTACTGCTCGACGGCGGTGCCCTACAGCGCCTGGCTGCTCAAGGGCTACTTCGACACCATCCCGTTCGAGATCGACGAGGCCGGACGGGTCGACGGGCTGAGCCCCTTCGGCACCTTCTTCCGGCTGATCCTGCCGCTCGCCAAGCCGGGCCTCGCGGTCGCCGCCTTCTACAACTTCATCACCGCCTTCGGTGAGGTCGCGTTCGCCTCCACGTTCATGCTCGACGACTCGAAGTACACCTTCGCGGTCGGCCTGCAGAGCTTCGTCAGCGAGCACGACGCGCAGCGCAACCTGATGGCCGCCACGGCAGTGCTCATCGCGATACCCGTCTCGGCGTTCTTCTACCTCGTGCAGAAGAACCTCGTCACCGGACTCACCGCCGGCGGCACGAAGGGCTGACCCGCCCGGGAAGCCCCCAGGCTCCCGCGCGCTCGTCGCGCGCGGGTGGCGGCCGCGGTGTCCATCCGACCCCGCCGGCACCGCGGCCGCCTCGTTCCGCCACCCGACGACCACCTCCCTCCCCGCGCCCCGGGCCCAGCCCGGGCGGAGAGGGAGATCCCACCTCGAACTCCTCCCCCCTCTCGGCTTCGGCCGAGCGGGGGGACCCCCACCGCATCAAGGACGCCATGAGCCAGCACTCCGCCGACCAGGCCCCGAACTCCGCCCTCGCCACCGTCGCCGACCGTCGCGACTGGTGGCGCGACGCGGTGATCTACCAGGTCTATCCGCGCAGCTTCGCCGACAGCAACGGCGACGGCATGGGCGACCTGGAGGGCGTACGTACCCGACTGCCCTACCTGCGCGACCTCGGTGTGGACGCCGTGTGGCTCAGTCCCTTCTACGCCTCGCCGCAGGCCGACGCCGGATACGACGTGGCGGACTACCGGGCCGTCGACCCCATGTTCGGCAGTCTCCTGGACGCCGACGGCCTCATCCGTGACGCCCACGACCTCAACCTGCGGATCATCGTCGACCTCGTTCCCAACCACTCGTCCGACCAGCACGAGTGGTTCAAGCGCGCCCTGCGGGAGGGCCCCGGCTCCGACCTGCGTGACCGCTACCACTTCCGCTCCGGCAAGGGCGCGGACGGCGAACTGCCGCCCAACGACTGGGAGTCCATCTTCGGCGGGCCCGCCTGGACCCGGGTCACCGAGCCGGACGGCACCCCCGGCGAGTGGTACCTGCACCTCTTCGCGCCCGAGCAGCCGGACTTCAACTGGGAACACCCGGCCGTGGGCGACGAGTTCCGCTCGATCCTGCGGTTCTGGCTCGACATGGGCGTCGACGGCTTCCGTATCGACGTCGCGCACGGACTGGTGAAGGCGGAGGGTCTGCCGGACCTCGGCGACCACGACCAGTTGAAGCTGCTGGGCAACGATGTCATGCCGTTCTTCGACCAGGACGGCGTGCACGACGTGTACCGGCAGTGGCGCACGATCCTCGACGAGTACTCGGGCGAGCGGATCTTCGTCGCGGAGGCGTGGACCCCGACGATCGAACGCACCGCGAACTACGTGCGTCCCGACGAGCTGCACCAGGCCTTCAACTTCCAGTACCTGGGCACCCACTGGGACGCGGCCGAGCTGCGTTCCGTCATCGACCGGACCCTCGACGCGATGCGGCCGGTCGGCGCCCCCTCCACCTGGGTGCTGTCCAACCACGACGTGACCCGGCACGCCACCCGGTTCGCCAACGAGGCGGGCCTCGGCACCCAGATCCGCACCGCGGGCGACCGGGAGCTCGGACTGCGCCGGGCCCGCGCGGCGACCCTGCTGATGCTGGCGCTGCCCGGCTCCGCCTACCTCTACCAGGGCGAGGAGCTCGGCCTGCCCGACGTCGTCGACCTGCCCGACGAGGTGCGCCAGGACCCCGCCTACTTCCGGGGCGCCGGGCAGGACGGCTTCCGAGACGGCTGCCGGGTGCCGATCCCGTGGACCCGGACGGGTTCCTCGTACGGTTTCGGCAGCGGCGGCAGCTGGCTGCCGCAGCCCGCCGAGTGGGCGGAGCTGAGCATCGAGGCGCAGACCGGCGTGGCCGGCTCCACGCTGGAGCTGTACCGCGACGCGCTCGCCGTGCGGCGGGAGCGGTCCGACCTCGGGGCGGGCGACACCGTCAGCTGGCTGGACGCGCCGGACGGTGTCCTCGCCTTCCGCCGGGGCGCGTTCGTCTGCACCGCGAACACCGGGAGCGAGTCCGTGACCGTCCCGGCGTACGGCAGGGTGCTCGTCGCGAGCGGCGAGGTGACCCTGTCGCGGGACGGCGAGGCGAAGCTGCCGGCCGACACGACCGTGTGGTGGGCAGCCTGACCCTCCCGCCACGACGGCTGAGTGGTGCCCCGGTCCTCCTGGACCGGGGCACCACTTTTTTACGCACTGAAATTCCTTACGACATCTTGCTGAAACTTGGCGGCAAGGGATACGTTCCGGCTCACGCCCGACTGATTCACTGGGCAACTTCCTTCCAGGCCCCCCCACTTGCACCCCGGAGCCCCGGTCACCCGCGCCCGTACACCCCCACCGCACAACGACGTGCAGGAGATGACATGGCCAAGAGAACTCTTGCCACCGCGCTCGCGCTCGCCGCGGGCATGGCGGCCTCGGTGGTCCTGCCCACCGGTACCGCCCAGGCCTCCCCGCCCGGCACCAAGGACGTCACCGCCGTCCTCTTCGAGTGGAAGTTCGACTCCGTCGCCAAGGAGTGCACCAACACGCTGGGCCCGGCCGGCTACGGCTACGTCCAGGTGTCCCCGCCCGCCGAGCACATACAGGGCTCGCAGTGGTGGACCTCGTACCAGCCCGTGAGCTACAGGATCGCCGGGCGGCTCGGTGACGCCACCGCCTTCCGGAACATGGTCAGCACCTGCCACGCGGCCGGGGTGAAGGTCGTGACGGACACGGTGATCAACCACATGTCGGCCGGTTCCGGCACCGGAACCGGCGGGTCCTCGTACACGAAGTACAACTACCCGGGCCTGTACTCCTCGTACGACATGGACGACTGCACGGCGACGATCAGCGACTACACCAACCGCGCCAACGTCCAGAACTGCGAACTCGTCGGTCTCGCCGACCTGGACACCGGTGAGGAGTACGTCCGGTCCACCATCGCCGGGTACATGAACACCCTGCTCGGGTACGGCGTCGACGGCTTCCGCATCGACGCGGCCAAGCACATCCCGGCGGCCGACCTCGCCAACATCAAGTCCCGGCTCAGCAATCCGTCCGTGTACTGGAAGCAGGAGGTCATCTACGGTTCCGGCGAGGCGGTCCAGCCCACCGAGTACACGGGCAACGGGGACGTCCAGGAGTTCCGGTACGCGTACGACCTCAAGCGGATCTTCAACAACGAGAACCTCGCCTATCTGAAGAACTACGGCGAGGGCTGGGGCTACATGAGCAGCTCCGTCGCGGCCGTCTTCGTCGACAACCACGACACCGAGCGCAACGGCTCGACCCTGAACTACAAGGACGGCGCGAACTACACGCTCGCCAACGTCTTCATGCTGGCCTACCCGTACGGCGCCCCGGACATCAACTCCGGCTACGAGTGGTCCGACGCGGACGCCGGTCCACCCAACGGCGGCACCGTCAACGCCTGCTGGCAGGACGGCTGGAAGTGCCAGCACGCCTGGCCCGAGATCAAGTCGATGGTGGCCTTCCGCAACGCCACCCGCGGACAGGTGCTGACCAACTGGTGGGACGACGGCAACGACGCCATCGCCTTCGGCCGCGGCAGCAAGGGCTTCGTCGCCATCAACCACGAGACCTCCTCGCTGAGTCGGACGTACATGACGTCCCTCGCGGCAGGCACCTACTGCAACGTGCAGAACAACACGCAGGTCACGGTGAACGGTTCGGGGCAGTTCACGGCGACGCTGGGCGCCAACACGGCACTCGCCCTCTACGCGGGCAAGTCCAGCTGCTGAAAAGTCTTTCCGCACCTTGCAAGACTCTTGCTGTAAACCTTGCGTGAGCGATACGGTCACGCGGGCGTTCGGCACCGGAGCCGCACGCAGCGCGGGGTCGGACCCATATGCGCCGTAATCGCTAGGAGTTCACACCGGTGGACCTGATACCGAGAGGGCCGGCGCACCGCCCCGGCCGTTCCAGGCTGCGCGCGGCCGTCCTCGCCGCCGCGCTCGCCGTATCGTTCGCGCAACCCCTCGCGGCGCGGGCCGAGACCCCGCCCGCGCCGCCGTCGGACGCCCGGCTCGCCGCCGCGCCGGCCCGGCACGACGACACCCGCGAGCAGTTCTACTTCGTGATGCCGGACCGTTTCGCCAACGGTGACACGGCCAACGACCGCGGTGGCCTGACCGGCTCCCGCCTCTCCACCGGCTACGACCCCACGGACAAGGGCTTCTACCAGGGCGGCGACCTCAAGGGCCTGACCCGGAGGCTCGACTACATCAAGGGGCTCGGCACCACCGCCATCTGGATGGCGCCCATCTTCAAGAACCAGCCGGTGCAGGGCACCGGCACGGACGCCTCCGCCGGCTACCACGGTTACTGGATCACCGACTTCACCCGCGTCGACCCGCACTTCGGCACCAACAAGGACCTGGAGACCCTCATCTCCAAGGCCCACGCCAAGGGCATGAAGGTCTTCTTCGACGTCATCACCAACCACACCGCCGACGTCGTCGACTACGCGGAGAAGTCCTACGGCTATCTCTCCAAGGGCGCCTTCCCCTACCTGACCAAGGACGGGAAGCCCTTCGACGACGAGGACTACGCCGACGGGACACGGACGTTCCCGTCCGTGGGCGCCGGCTCCTTCCCCCGCACACCGACCGTGCCCGCCGAGAAGAAGAACACCAAGGTCCCGTCCTGGCTCAACGACCCGGCGATGTACCACAACCGGGGTGACTCCACCTACACCGGCGAGTCCACCACCTACGGCGACTTCTCCGGCCTGGACGACCTGTGGACCGAGCGTCCCGAGGTCGTCAGCGGCATGGAGAAGATCTACGAGCGGTGGGTCGGGGACTTCGGCGTCGACGGCTTCCGGATCGACACCGTGAAGCACGTGGACATGCCGTTCTGGACGCAGTGGGCCACCGCCCTGGACCGCTACGCGGCCGAGCGCGGCCGGAAGAACTTCTTCATGTTCGGCGAGGTCTACTCCGCCGACACCTCGGTCACCTCGCCGTACGTCACCCAGGGCCGGCTCGACGCCACCCTCGACTTCCCCTTCCAGGACGCGGCACGCTCCTACGCCTCCCAGGGCGGCAGCGCGAAGAAGCTGGCGTCCGTGTTCGGGGACGACTACAAGTACACGACCGACAAGGCCAACGCCTACGAACAGGTCACCTTCCTCGGCAACCACGACATGGGCCGCATCGGATCCTTCCTGAAGCAGGACGACCCGAAGGGCACGGACGCGGAGCTGGTGAAGAAGGACCGGCTCGCCAACGAGCTGATGTTCCTCAGCCGCGGCAACCCCGTCGTCTACTACGGCGACGAACAGGGCTTCACCGGCGCGGGCGGCGACAAGGACGCCCGTCAGACGATGTTCGCCTCCCGGGTCGCCGACTACCTCGACGACGACGAGCTCGGCACCGACCGTACGCACGCGAGTGACGCCTACGACACGAGCGCGCCGCTCTACCAGGAGATCGCCGCTCTCTCGAAGCTCCGCAAGGACAACCCGGCCCTCGCGGACGGAGTGCAGACCGAGCGGTACGCGGCCGACGGGCCGGGCGTCTACGCCTTCTCCCGTACGGGCGGCGACCGGACCGAGTACCTCGTCGCCCTCAACAACGCGGGCGAGGCGAAGACGGCGACCTTCGCGACCGGCTCCGTCGGCATGACCTTCCAGGGGATCTACGGGACCTCGTCCCGGCTGACCAGCGACGCCGACAGGAACGTCACCGTCACCGTCCCCGCCGGTTCCGCCGTCGCCCTCAAGGCGGCCCGTCCGCTCGGCGCCCCCGCCGCGAAGCCCTCGCTCACCCTGAAGGCGCCCGACGCGGGCGCGACCGGCACCGTCGAGCTCGGCGCCGACGTCACCGGCGGTCAGCTCGACCGCGTCGTCTTCGCCGCCCAGGTCGGAGACGGAAAGTGGCGGACCCTCGGCTCCGCCGACCACGCCCCGTACAAGGTCACCCAGGTCATCGGCAAGGACGTGCCGGCCGGAACCGCGCTGCGCTACAAGGCCGTGGTCGTCGACTCCGCCGGGCGTACCGCCAGCGCGACGGCGACGTCCGCCACCGGGACCCCGCCCGCCCCCGAGGTCCCCACCGCCTCCTCGCGCGACTACGCGATCGTCCACTACAAGCGCACCGACGGGGACTACACCGACTGGCGGCTCTACGCCTGGGGCGACCTCGCCGACGGCGAGGCGACGACCTGGCCCGCGGGCCACGACTTCATCGGCCGGGACTCCTACGGGGCCTTCGCCTACGTCAAGTTGAAGCCGGGCGCCTCCAGCGTCGGGTTCCTCGTCATCGACAAGGACGGCAACAAGGACGTCGCCACCGACCGCACGATCGACGTCACCAGGACCGGCGAGGTCTGGCTCGAACAGGGCAAGGAGCCGGTCCTCACCGAGCGGCCCGATCACCCCGCGCAGGACAAGACCAAGGCGATCCTGCACTACCACCGCGCCGACGGCGACTACACCGGCTGGGGCCTGCACACCTGGACCGGGGCCGCGACACCCACGGACTGGACGAAGCCTCTGGAGCCGGTACGCACCGACGCCTACGGAGCCGTCTACGAGGTGCCGCTCGCCGAGGGCGCGACCAGCCTCAGCTACATCCTCCACAAGGGCGACGAGAAGGACCTGCCCACTGACCAGTCCCTCGACCTGACCGCGAACGGCCACGAGGTGTGGCTGGTGAACGGCCAGGAGAAGTACCTGCTCCCGCAGCCCGCGGGCAGCGCGGCCGCGCTCGACCTGACCACCTCCAAGGCGGTCTGGATCGACCGGGACACCGTCGCCTGGAACGGTTCCGACGCCGCCGCGTCCACCCAGCTCCTGTCCTCCCGCGACGGGTCGATCGCCGTCAAGGACGGGACGCTGACCAGCGACGACGAGCGCTGGCTGCGGCTGGAGAAGACCACCCTGACCGACGCCCAGAAGGCCGCGTTCCCGCACCTCCAGGACTACACCGCCTGGTCCGTCGATCCACGCGACCGAGGGCGGGTGAAGGAGGCCCTCAGCGGTCAGATCGTCGCCTCCCAACGGGCCGCGAACGGCGCCGTACTCGCGGCGACCGGCGTCCAGATCGCCGGCGTGCTCGACGATCTGTACGACGCGACCAAGGCGCGGTTGGGCCCGACGTTCCGCGACGGGCGTCCCACCCTCGCCGTGTGGGCGCCGACCGCGCAGAGCGTGGCGCTGGAACTCGACCGCTCCACGGTGGCCATGAAGAGGAACGACACCACCGGCGTCTGGTCCGTCACCGGCACGAAGTCCTGGCGGAACAAGCCCTACCGGTACGTCGTGAAGGTGTGGGCGCCCACCGCCCGCAAGGTCGTCACCAACAAGGTCACCGACCCCTACTCGCTCGCCCTCACCACCGACTCCGAGCGCAGTCTCGTCGTCGACCTGAAGGACAGGTCCCTCGCCCCGGGCGGCTGGTCCACCCTGAAGAAGCCCAAGGCCGTGCCGCTGCGGGACGCCCAGATCCAGGAGCTGCACATCCGCGACTTCTCGGTGGCGGACAGGACCGTCCCGGCCAAGGACAGAGGCACCTATCTCGCCTTCGCCGACAAGGGCAGCGACGGCTCGAAGCACCTGCGGGCACTGGCCGCGTCCGGCACGTCGTACGTGCACCTGCTGCCCGCGTTCGACATCGCCACCATCCCCGAGAAGAAGGCCGACCGGGCGACCCCCGACTGCGACCTCGCCGCCTACCCGGCCGACTCCGACCAGCAGCAGGAGTGCGTCGCGAAGGCCGCCGCGAAGGACGCGTACAACTGGGGCTACGACCCGTACCACTACACGGTGCCGGAAGGCTCGTACGCCACCGACCCGGACGGCACCGGCCGCACGGTCGAGTTCCGCAAGATGGTCAAGTCGCTCAACGAGGACGGCCTGCGCGTCGTCATGGACGTGGTCTACAACCACACCGCCGCCAGTGGGCAGGCCGACACCAGCGTCCTCGACCAGGTGGTGCCCGGCTACTACCAGCGGCTGCTCGCCGACGGGTCCGTCGCCAACTCCACCTGCTGCGCCAACACGGCGACCGAGAACGCCATGATGGGCAAGCTGGTGGTGGACTCGATCGTCACCTGGGCCAAGGAGTACAAGGTCGACGGCTTCCGCTTCGACCTCATGGGACACCAGCCCAAGGCCAACATCCTGGCGGTCAGGAAGGCCCTCGACGCGCTCACGGTCGCGAAGGACGGCGTCGACGGAAAGAAGATCGTCATGTACGGGGAGGGCTGGAACTTCGGTGAGGTCGCCGACGACGCCCGCTTCGTGCAGGCCACCCAGAAGAACATGGCCGGGACCGGCATCGCGACCTTCTCCGACCGGGCCCGCGACGCCGTCCGCGGCGGCAGCCCCTTCGACGAGGACCCCGGCGTCCAGGGCTTCGCGTCGGGTCTGTTCACCGACCCCAACTCCTCCTCCGCCAACGGCACCCCGGCCGAGCAGAAGGCCCGCCTGCTGCACTACCAGGACCTCATCAAGGTCGGCCTGACCGGCAACCTGGCCGCGTACCGCTTCACCGACTCCGCGGGCAAGGAGGTCACGGGCTCCGGGGTCGACTACAACGGCCAGCCGGCCGGGTACGCCCAGGCGCCGGGCGACGCGCTGGCCTACGCCGACGCGCACGACAACGAGTCCCTGTACGACGCGCTCACCTACAAGCTGCCGGCCACCACGAGCGCCGACGACCGGGCACGCATGCAGGTGCTCGCCATGGCGACGGCCACCCTCTCGCAGGGCCCGTCCCTCTCCCAGGCCGGCTCCGACCTGCTGCGCTCCAAGTCCCTCGACCGCAACTCGTTCGACAGCGGCGACTGGTTCAACGCCGTCCACTGGGACTGCCGGGACGGCAACGGATTCGGCCGCGGGCTGCCGATGGCGGCCGACAACCAACCCAAGTGGCCCTACGCCAAACCCCTGTTGAGCACCGTCAAGGTCGGGTGCGGACAGATCGAGGGCAGCTCGGCCGCGTACCAGGACCTGCTGAGGATCCGTACCACCGAGAGCGCCTTCTCACTCGCCACGGCCGGCCAGGTGCAGTCGAAGCTCTCCTTCCCGCTGTCCGGCAAGGACGAGACACCCGGTGTGATCACGATGAGGCTCGGCGACCTCGTCGTCGTCCTCAACGCGACGCCCCAACGCCAGGAACAGCGGATCGGCTCGCTGTCCGGGACGCGCTACGCGCTGCACCCGGTGCAACGGGCGGGCGCCGACCCCGTCGTCAAGTCCGCCGCGTACACGAAGGAGACGGGAACCTTCACCGTTCCGGCACGGACTGTGGCCGTCTTCTCCCGGACTCCCTGACAAGGGCATTACCTTGGTGGGGCGGACCGGGAACCCGGTCCGCCCCACCGGCATGCCCGAGGCTCTCAGTTGGACGGCAACAGCAGAAGGAACGGGACGACCACCGTGCTGGTCGTCGGCGGCGTGCCGGACGACCGGCTCGCCGTCAGCGCGCTGCTGCGCCGCGCAGGTCACGAGGTCGTTCCCGTCGCCACCGCCGCGGAGGCACTGCGCGAACTCGACACCCGGCTGCGCGAGGGCACCCTGCCGGACGTGCTTCTCGTCGACGTGCGGCTGCGGGACATGACCGGCTTCGAACTCTGCCGCCGGCTCAAGGCGCATCAGACACTGGCCGCGGTGCCCGTCGTACACCTCTCGGCAGCCGGCGCGGCCCCGGGCGACCACCGGCGCAGCCTGGACTCGGGCGCCGAGGCCTGCCTGACGGTGCCGGCCGAGCCGGAGGAGATCCAGACGGTCGTACGGACCGTGCTGCACGCGGCCCGGCTGCGGGCGGACGACCAGGCGCTGATACGGCGGCTGACACTGCTGTCCGAGACGATCGTCACCGTCCAGGCCGCGCGCAGCCTCGACGAACTCGTCGACGCGGCCGCCGAGGGCACCGCCCGGCTCACCGGCCTGCCGGCCGTCGTGTTCGTCCTCGGCCCGGAGGGCGAGCTGTACCGGGGCATGTCCCCGAAGCGGATCGGCCTCGCGCTGCCCGACCGCGGGGCGCACGACGCCGTGGCCCGGCTGATCAGCAGGCTCGGAGCGGGCAGGGCCGTCGTGCACCGCACCGTCGTCCACTCGCCGCTGTGGCCCGCCGGGTTCTTCCGGCCCGGCGTCCAGGACGACGCCCGGCTGGTGCTGGCCCAGGGCGGCAAGGCACCGGTGTGCCTGGCGACGCCGGTACGCGACTCGCGCCCCCAGAGCCCCGCCGACGAGGCCGGGGTGGCACGGCTCGCCCAGGCCACCGCCCTCGCCGCCGAGCCGCTGCTGATGTACCAGGTCGAGCGCCATGTCGCCCTCACCCTGCAGCGCAGCTTCCTGCCCCAGCCGGACAAGCTGCCCGACCTGCCCGGCGTCGACATCGCGGTGCGCTACGAACCCGCGTCCCAGCAGGCCGAGATCGGCGGCGACTTCTACGCGGCGCTGCGCGTCGGCGACGGTGTCCTCGCCGCGGTCGGCGACGTCGTCGGTCACTCGCTGGACGCGGCCACCGTGATGGTCGAGATCCGGCACGCGCTGCGCGCCTACTGCGTCGAGGACAGCGACCCGGCCGTCCTCGCCGAGCGCCTCGACCGGATGCTCCAGCGCTACCATCCGGAGATCACCGCGACCGTCTGTCTGGTCCTGGTCGAGCCGGACACCGGGCGGGTACGCATCGCCAACGCGGGCCACATCCCGCCGCTGATCGTGCGCGGTTCGGGCGGTGCCGACTACGCCAAGGCCCACGGGCCGCTGCTCGGCCTCGGTCTCGCCGTCAACCGGCCGACGCCCGCCGAACTGTTCCTGGAGCCCTCGGACCGGCTCCTCGTGGTCACCGACGGCCTGATCGAGACCCGCGGCACGGACCTCGCGCTCTCCATGGAACACCTGCGCGCGGCCGTCGCCGACGCCCCGCCGGGGGTGCGCCCGCTGTGCGACATGCTCCTGGACCGCTTCGGGCAGGACCGGGAGGACGACGTCGCGATGCTGGCACTCCAGCTCAGGCCGGGACAGGCCAAACCCTAGGGCGTGTTGCGCCCTAAGGTGAGTTCGTTGACCTAGAACAGGAGTGCCCATGCCGCAGATCACCGTCGACTACTCCACCGCGCTCGACGAGTCCTTCGACCGGCGCGGATTCGCGCTCGCTCTGCACCCGGTGGTGGTCGAGACCGCCGCCGCACGGATCGAGGCGTGCAAGACGCGCTTCCGGCCGACCGGGGACAACGTGGTGGGAGCGGAGGCGGACGGACACGCCGTCGTGCACGTCACGCTCGGCCTGCTCGCCGGCCGCAGCGAGGAGACCAAGGTCCGGCTCACCGAGTCGGTGCTGGAGTTGCTGCGCAAGTACGTCGAGCCCGCCGACGGCCTCGTCCTGCACGTCTCCGCCGAGGTCCGCGATCTCGACCCGTCGTACCGCAAGTCCGAGGAGCGGAGCGGCGACTGACCGGGGTGCCTACGCCTTCGGGGGCGTGGCCAGCGCGATGAGCCGGACGGCGAGGTCGGTGAACGGCCCGTCGCCCGGCTCGCCCTGGAGCGCGCCGCGCAGCACCGTGCCCAGCTCCTCGTCCCGGGCGGCGCTCACCGCGGCCAGCGCCGCGAAGTCGTGCACGAGCTGCACCTCCAGCTCGCCACGCGGAATCCGCCGGCCGTCCAGCCAGAGCAGTGCCGTCGACTCGACCAGCGAGATCCACGAGCGGATCACCAGCTCCAGCCGGACGGGCGGGTCGTCGACCTTCAGATGCGACAGGATCTGGACATACGCGGCCTGCCGCACCGCGTCGACGAGCGCGTTGGTCTTCGAGGAGCCGACCGCGGGGCCGCCGCGCATCAACGCCGAGAAACCGGGCCCGTGATCGTCCACGAAGTCGAAGAACCGGCGCATGACCCGCAGCAGCCGGGCGCCCAGCGGTCCCTCCCGCGGCTCCACGAACCGACTCGCGAGGTCGTCCGCGGCGCGCTGCAACGCGGCCTCGTACAGACTGAGTTTGCCGGGGAAGTAGTGGTAGACCAACGGTCGGGAGATGCCCGCCGCCGAGGCTATCTCGTCGATGGAGACCTCGTCGGGCGAGCGTCGGCTGAACAGTTCGAGGGCGACGCCGATCAGCTGCTGCCGCCGCTCCTCGACACCCATCCTGCGGCGTACCCCGGTTGTCATGCGAACACCTTACCGATCGGATCCGGCCGGGAACGGGCTGGACCGACCAGGGGCGTTCACATGTCCAGCACCAGGCGGTCGCCGCGCGCCCGCGACACACAGATCAGCATCGAGTCGCCACGCTCCGTGTCCGTGAGCAGTTCGTCCCGGTGGTCGATCTCGCCCTCCAGGACGCGTTGTTGGCAGGTTCCGCAGAATCCCTGCTCACAGGAGTAGAGGGTGTCGGGCAGTTCGGCCCGTACGGCGGCGAGCAGCGTGGAGTCGGCCGGCACGGTCACGGTCCGTGCGCTGCGCCGCAGTTCGGCCTCGAAGGCGCGGTCGCCGTCACCCGCGGCGGCGGCGCGCGGAGTGAAGCGCTCCAGGTGCAGCGCGGCTCCCTCCGGCAGCCTCTCCTCGACCGCCGCCATCAGCCCCTCCGGCCCGCAGCAGTGGACGGCCGTCCCCTCGGGCAGGCCGGCCAACAGCATGTCGAGGTCCGGCCGCCCGTCCATGTCCTCGGCCACGACGGTGACCCGCGCCGGGTCCAGCTGCTCGACCTCCTCCAGGAACGGCATCGACGCCCGGCTGCGCCCGGCGTACAACAGCCGCCAGTCCGCGCGGCCCCGGACCGCCCGCAGCATCGGCAGGAGGGGAGTGATCCCGATGCCGCCCGCGACGAAGACGTACCCGGGCGCCTGGGCCAGCGGGAACCGGTTGCGCGGTCCGCGCACCTCGACCGTCATGCCCTCCCGCAGCCGTTCGTGGACCTCGCGCGAGCCGCCCCGCCCGTCCTCGACCAGCCGCGCCGCGACGGTGTACGACGAGGTGTCCGCGGGGTCGCCGCACAGCGAGTACTGCCGTACGAGCCCGGACGGCAGCACCAGGTCGAGGTGGGCGCCGGGTTCCCAGCGCGGCAGACCCTGTCCCTCCAGGCGCAGTTGTACGACACCGTCGGCGATCCGCTCGTGTCCGGAGACCGTCAGCCGCAGGGCCCGGGAGCGCGGGCGGCCGGAGACCGGTTCCTCCAGGGCGGGCAGCGGCCACAGGGGCGAGGCCCCGATCCGGCGGCGCAGCGCACGCCGGACGAGCAGGGCCGTACCCGCGACGGCCGCGAGGGTCCGCAGCCGGGGCGTCACGCGCGCTCCTCGGCCGTGGCCGCGGCTCGTGCGGCGGGAGAGGTGGCCAGGTAGGCGACGGCCTGCGCGGTGGATCCCTCCTGGGAGGGGTGGTAGGAGCGGCTGAGGTAGCGCGGGATGGACCTGAGCATGTCCCCGGTCGACGGCAGCACGCCCTGCCGTCCGCTCAGGTAGAAGTCCTTGAAGCTCGCCCGGCCCGCCGTCAGGGTCGGGTCGTTCTCCATGAAGAAGCGCGCCCCGCGCTGCCACAGGAAGACGAGCGCGGTGAAGGCGGTGGCCCAGGTTCGCGCGCGCCGCCGGTAGCCCCCGTCGACGTGCATGAACAGCTCGAAGGCGACCGAGCGGTGCTCGACTTCCTCCGCGCCGTGCCAGCGCAGCAGGTCCAGCATGGTCGGATCGGCGCCGCGCCGGTCCAACTCCTGGGCGTTCAGCACCCAGTCGCCGAGGAAGGCGGTGTAGTGCTCGATCGCGGCGATGATCGCGACCCGTTCCATCAGCCACCATCTGCGGGCCCGGCCCGGGGGAAGGGTGCGGTCGCCCAGCAGCTTCTCGAAGAGCCAGTCGACCTGCGCGGTGTAGGGCGTGGGGTCGAGCCCGAGTTCCCTGAGGTGGGGGAGGACCTCGTCGTGGGCCTGCGAGTGCATCGCCTCCTGCCCGATGAACCCGATCACGTCCTCGCGCAGCCGCTCGTCCCTGATGTGGGGCAGCACCTGCCGGTAGACGTGGACGAACCAGCGTTCACCGGCGGGCAGCAGCAGGTGCAGCACGTTGATCGTGTGGGCGGCGAACGGGTCTCCCGGCACCCAGTGCAGGGGGGTGTCCTCCCAGGAGAACGACACCTTCCGCGCCTTGAGCGGGGTCCGCTCCGATGCGACCGGCCGGGGCGGTCGGGCGTGCGTGTGAGACATGGCGTCAATGTACTGACGAGTAGGGCGGGGGAGAACCCCTGTGCGCCTACTTGTTGACACGAACGTCAACTAGCTCCGCGGCCCTGGCTCGGCGGGCCTGGGGCCGCGTCCACTAGCGCAGCCCGGTGACCGACCTGCCGTCCGTCAGGTTCCCCCGCAGTCCCGCCTGGGCCCCCTGCTCGGTCCGTACGGCGAGCAGGGGACCCCGCGCGGATCCGGTCACCCCACCGGTCGCGGTGACCGACGTGGTGTCCTTGCTGCCGGCCGCGAGCAGATACCAGGCGCCCGCTCCCGACTTCCACAGCACGCCCGCCAGCACATGGGAGTCGCGCGCGCCGCACGCGGGTGAGTTCTCGGCCTTCGCCGCGACCGCCCCGTACGTACCGCCCGGGGTGTGGAACTGGGCCAGGACGCGGGTGCCGTCGCCCCGCCAGGTGTCGGCCCGCGTGCACACCCACGCCGCCTCCCCGCTCGCGTCCGGCAGCGGCTGGCGCGCGTACTGCCACGCGTTCACGGACCGCACGCCTTCGGAGCGCATGGCGGTCAGCGAGCAGGCGAACGGCGCCCAGTTCCGCAGCGCCGCCGCACCGGTGGCCTCGTGCGGCGCCGAGGGCGAACCGGAGGTGAGATGGGCCGGAGTCAGCTCGCCCAGGTCGGTCATCAACCGGGTGCCGGTGGCGTCGGTCAGCTGCAGCGCGTTCCACGACGTGCACGTGCCCGTCCGGGCGGGACCCGCCAGCGGGGAGGTGGCACCGTCGGCCGACAGGGTGAGGGCCGTCGGGTCTGCCGCCGGTTTCATCAGGTCGCGCTCGGCGGCCCCGGTCACCCAGGGAGCGGTCAGATAGCGGACGTTGCCGTCGGCGCGGTCCAGGACGACCGCGCTCGCCTCGGCCCCCCGCGCGCCGTCGACCCGCGCGAAGTCGAGGGCCGCCCCGCCGGTGCCGTCGCGCGGCTCGGCGTACCGGGCGATGCGCAGCCCGTCGTAGAACAGCACCACGTGGGCCTGGTCCACGTCACCGGCGTACAGCAGCTGGGGCGGTCCCGGCGGGGCGCCCGCCGGGGTGCCCGGGGTCGCCGAGACCTGCACGGACTCGCCCGGGCGGGCCCAGACGGCGAGGGCGCGGCGCAGCAGCGCGCTGTTTCCGGCGAGGTTTCCGCGCGCGGGCCACACGGACAGGTCCGTGCGCGCGGACGTCCGCCAGGCCGCCGGGGAGACCCGGGTCACCTTTCCGGGATCCAGCGCGGCCACGGCGGCGGGGTTCTGCGCGTACGAGGGGGCCGCGGCGCCCTCGGGGCCCCAGCCGTCGCCGGGCAGGGCGAGCAGCGCACCGCAGACGGCGACCGCCGCACCGGCGGCGAGCGCGGCCTTCATGTGCTGCCTGCGCCGCAGCAGGTCGGTGGGCCGGGCGTGCAGCGCGCAGGGGTCGAACTCGGGGGAGCGGAGCAGTGGGTCGCGGGCCTCGACCCGGTCGGCCTCCGCGAGCGCCGCTCGTGGGTCGCCGACCCCCGCCGCCGCGAGCAACCTGCGCACGTCGGCGTCGGGCAGCTTCTCCAGCCCGCGCAGCACATACGCGGCGCGGGCCGCACCGGACAGCGCGGACAGCCGCTGGTCCAGGGCGAGTTCGTCGGCACCGCCCGAGCGGGGGAACAGTCTCAGGCCCCACACGTGGGGCAGCAGCGGCGGCAGCTGGGACCGCTTCGGCCACGCGGTGCGCCGCAGCGGCAGTCCGGCCTCCAGTGCCGTACGCACGACCGTGAGACGTACGAACGCGTAGCCCGGGTCGCCGTCGCGGCCGGTGGCCTGGGCCGGGATCACGGTCGAGGGCGTGCGGCGCCGGGGCAGCGCTCGCTGGGTGAGGGCGTGCGCGGTCAGCACCCGCCGGTTGCGGCCGAGGCTCGGCGGCAGCACCAGATAGGCGAGCCGGACGAGCCGCGGGTAGTGCTCGACGAGCGCGGCCTCGGCCTGGGTGACGTCGACGACCGGTCCGGAGGAGGCTGTGGGGCGCGGGGCTACATCCTGTGACTGCACGTTCAGCAGAACGAGCGAATCGGTGGATGGTCACCTCCGCCCGGCGGACTCAGCCCTCGGGCTCGACGAGCAGCCGCGCGTAGTTGGCCATCGACCGCTGGTAGCGGGGCAGATGGGGCGCGAGGGCGCCGATCACCAGCGCCAGACCCTCGCGTTCACGGCCCAGGTCGGCCAGGCACAGCGCGAGGCAGGCGCGTACGGCGTCGTCCAACTCGTCCGACGGGGCGACGAGTTCCGGGGTGAGAAGCTTGACGCCCTCCTCGGCCTGGCCGATGTTCCGCAGCGAGCTGGCGAGTTGGATCCTGGCGCGGCGTCCCCGGTAGCCGTCGAGCCCCCGCGACAGCGCCTCCCGGTACAGCGGCACGGCCCGGTCCGAGTGGCCCGTCGAGTCCCAGGCGCAGGCCCGCTCGAACGGGCCGAGCGGACTGTCCGCCGGCAGCTCGGCGACCAGTGCGTCGATCACCGCCCGGAAATCCGCCGCGTCCGCTTCCTCGTAGTCGTCGAAAGTGGCCCAGGCCGCCGCCGTACGCTCTTCCCAGTCTTCGTTCACGCGGCACACTTTCGCATACGTGTGCTGGCGACGGCATCGGCTTTCCCGCACCCCGCGGGGGGTCGATTGAGTGCTGAGCGCCTCGGAGCCGTATCGAAGGCCAGGGCCCTCGCCGGGGCTCTCCATGGCGCGGGCGCCGACGGTACCGGAGGAACGTATGAGGTTGACACGGGAAAAACTCGCCGCGGGAGCCGCCGTGGCGCTGTTGGCTCTGACCGGCTGCGGCGGGTCGGGCGACGGCGGGACCAAGGACGGCACGGCGGACAGGGTGCCGGCCACGGCGACCGGCAGCCTGGAGGATCTGGCGGCCGAGGTGAAGTGCAAGCCGAGCATGCAGACGGACGCCGACGAGATCCGGCAGGCCATCTGCAAGAACACCGACGGCAAGTTCGTTCTCGCGACCTTCGCCACCGACCGCGGTCAGCGTGAGTGGATCAACGGGGCGAAGGACTACGGCGGGTTCTACCTCGTGGGCGCCAAGTGGGTCGCCGTCGCCGACCAGAAGGTGGTCACGGCGCTGCGCGGCCGGCTCGGCGGGACCTTGGAGGAGGGGACCTCGCACCACTCGGGGGGCAGTGGTGGTGGGGGAACCGAGGTCTCGCACTCCGGTCACGGCGGCTGACCGCGCAGGTTCTCGGGGCAGGGCGAAGGCCGGCGGCGGGAACTCCCACCGCCGGCCTTCCTGCTGCCGTGCTACCGACTCCTCACCTCAGGGAAGGCGGTCACCTGCAGCTCTTGCCGGTGTTGAGGCAGTTGACCATCTTGTTCATCGCGTTCGTGCTGAACACGTTGATGAAGTCGTCGTGGTCGGTCGCCGGCTTGTGCAGCTGCTCCGGGAAGCCGTCCACCGCGTAGGCGTTCTTGATCTGCCCGTTGCGGAGGGTCGGTGCCGGAATCGAGTACACCAGGCGCATCGTCAGCTGCGGGATCGCCTTGAAGCCATTGGCACAGTTGCCCTGGGCGTCGGCGAAGGCCACGTGCGTACGGTGGTTCGCGCTGTCGATGTTCACGCCGTCCCAGCAGCTCTGGAACGCGAAGGTGCGGACCACCTGGCTGCCCCGGGGGCAGATCGGGTACTGCTGGGTCAGCTGCACCTTGTTCTCGAAGCCGGTGCAGCTCCAGTGGGCGTTGGCGTTCGCGAGACCGTTGGTCGTGGTCTTCGCGTCACCGGTGATGATCCGCAGGAACTGCGGCATCGCGACGACCTTGCTCTTCGCGTTGCCGACGAACTTGATCTGCGCCTGCTTGGCCTGCAGGATCTGGCCGACGTTGCCTTCCTTGCCACCGCCGTCGTTGTTCTGGTCGAAGTCCTGCGTACCGTTCTGGATACGCACGACCGGCCAGTAGTACGACGACTTGTCGCCCTGGTTCTGGCAGCTGGTCTGCGCGGCGGCGAACGTGTCGTTCGTGGCGAACGCGTCGTTCGACTGGTTGCCGACGTAGTCGTGCAGGTGGTGCGCGCCGTTGGTGACACCGGGTGCCACGATGACGTTGTCGGTGTTGAACTTCTTGTTCGCGTTCACACCGCAGACGGTGGTGAAGGTGCCGGCCGAGCCACCGGCCCGGGTCCGTGCCTTCGCGGCGACGTTCGGCCGGACCTTCGTGATGTCGACGAAGTCGGCGGCGACGGGTCCGTTGCCGGCCTGACCGCCGTTGCCGGCCTGACCGCCGTTGCCCGCGGGGGCGGAGGCCGATGCCGAGGCGCTCGGCGCCGCGGTGGCCTGACCGCCGTTGTTGTTCTGGCCCTGACCGTTGTTCTGGCCCTGACCGTTGTTCTGACCCCAGCCGTTGTTCTGGCCGCCGGCCGTGGTCTGGGCCTGGTCCGCGGTGGTCGCGGTGCAGGTAGCGAGACCGTCCAGCATGCCGGGGGCGGTGGCGCCCACCCGCTTGAAGTCGATCTTGATTCGGCCGATGACGGCGCCGCGCTTCTCCTTGAGCGGTCCGAGGATCGCGTTCTGGACGAAGTTCGCGTCCTTGGCCTGGGCCTGGCGGGTCGAGGCCAGCCGGGCGTACGCCTCGGTGATCTGCTTGTCGAGCGTCGCCAGCTCGGTGGCGACGGCGGAACGCGCGGCGTTCGGCACGTTGGTCAGCTTCTGACCGACATCAGGACAGGTGATCGTGGCCACCTGGGTGGCGGCGGCCTTCGTGGTGTTCGGGCTCGAGTTCGTCTCGTGCGCCGAGGCGTAGAAATTCGCCCAGATCAATCCGCCCCCACCGATCGCGAGAGCCGCTGATGCGGCCACCGCGCGAACAGCCAGCGGTGAACGTCGTTTTCGTGTGTTGCGTCCCATGGAACTCCTCTGACTTCCTTGCGGGGCAGCGAGGCGCCCGACAGGAGTGAAGCGGCTCCCATCCATACGCAGGTGACGCGTGAGGCGTTCAGAAACCTCTGAAAATCTTAGAAGTTCGTGAGGCCATTTCCGGCACAATGGGCTCAGAAGCGCACGATTTTCGGGAAGTCGATCTCCGAAATCAGGTTTGAACAATATTCAGTGCGCTCCGGGGCGGATTCTTCAGCGACCACCGCCGTGATCCAGATACGCCAGCACGGCGAGCACCCGCCGGTTGTCGTCGTCCGAGACCGCGAGCCCCAGCTTGGCGAAGATGTTGGACGTGTGCTTGGCGATCGCCCGCTCCGTGACGACGAGTTGGGCGGCGATCGCCGCGTTCGAGCGTCCCTGCGCCATCAGTTCGAGCACCTCCCGCTCGCGGGGGGTGATCCGGCCCAGCGGCCGGTCCACACCGGCGCGCCGCGCCAGCAACTCCTGGATGACATGCGGGTCCATGGCGGTCCCGCCCGCCGCGACCCGCCGGACCGCGTCGACGAACTGATCCGCGTCGAACACCCGGTCCTTGAGCAGATAGCCGACCCCGCCCGTACCGTCGGCGAGCAACTCCCGCGCGTACAACTGCTCCACGTGCTGCGACAGCACGAGCACCGGCAGTCCGGGCCGCTCCCGCCTGGCCTGGAGCGCGCACTGCAGTCCCTCGTCCGTGTGGGAGGGCGGCAGCCGTACGTCGACTACGGCGACGTCGGGAGTCAACTCGGCCAGCGCGCGGCTGAGTTCGGGGCCGCTCTCGACGGCCGCGGCGATCTCGAAACCGTAGGCCTCGAACATCCGGACCAGTCCGTCGCGCAGCAGGAACAGGTCTTCGGCTAGGACGACGCGCAAGGGATCTCCAGGGTGACCGTGGTGGGACCGCCCGCGGGGCTGCTGACGGCCACGACGCCGTCGAAGGTGCCGAGACGACGCTCGACCCCGGCCAGCCCCGAGCCCGCACCGATCCGCGCGCCGCCCCGGCCGTTGTCGGTGACCGTGAGACGCAGCAGGCCGTCCGCGTGGCGCAGGCCGATCCGGAGACGGTCGGCACCGGAGTGCTTCACCGCGTTGGTCAGCACCTCGCTGACGGCGAAGTACGCGGCCGACTCGACGGGCGCGTCGACCCGGCCCGCCATCCCCACGTCCACTTCCACCTCGGCCCGCAGTGGCAGCCGCAGCGCCAACGCGCGCACCGCGTCGCCGAGTCCGCGTTCGGCGAGAACGGGGGGATGGATGCCGCGGACGAGATCCCGCAGTTCGGTGAGGGCGTCGGCGGAGGACCTGCGGGTACGGGCGAGGAGCTCCTTGGCCCGCGCCGGATCCCTGTCCACGAGTGCCTCGATGGTGCCCAGGTCCATTCCCATCGCGACCAGCCGTGCCTGCGCGCCGTCGTGCAAGTCCCTTTCGATACGGCGGAGTTCGGCCGCCGAGGTGTCCAGGGCAGCACGCCGGGTCTCGGTCAGGACACGCACCCGTTCGGCGAGTTCGCCGTCGCCGGGGGCGAGCACGGAGCGGGTGAGCAGGAAGTGGGCGCGCAGGAGGGCGGGGGAGAGGAGGAGGCCGGCGGCCAGGAGCGCGGCGGCCAGCGCCCCCGCGAGGAGGGCGGAGCCCTGTCCCGACACCGGGACGAATCCGTACCACCAGCCGACGCGCGTACCGTCCGTGAGGACCCGCCACAGGCCGGCCGCGAGCGCGAAGCCCTCCAGGGGGTAGAGGAGCAGGGCTGCGGGCAGCAGCGCGGTGACGAGTCCCGCGGTCATGTCGACCGGAAGCCAGCCCAGATCGCGCCGGGTGGCCGGGTCGCCGAGCATCCGGAAGCACCGGGTCCAGGGGGTCGTGCCGGCGGGAAGCGGGCGGTACGCGGACGGGATCGGGACCGCGCACCACCGCGCCGCGAGGGTGCGCCGCCGGTCGGCGAAGGTTCGTACGGCGGTCAGGATCCAGGGGGTCGTGACGATGCCGATGCCGAGGGGGACGAGGAGGACCGACACGGTGGCCAGTACGGTCAGGGCGAGGGCGGCGGGTGGGCCTGTGACGGTCAGTACCAGGGCTCGTCCGCCGGCCTGGAGGGCGGTGCGACCTCGTTCCCGGGTGGGCGTGTTCGGCGTCTGCATGTCGTCAGTCTCACGGCCCTCACCCTCCGGGTCACTGGGCCTGGCCCCCGGCCGGGGGGTGGGGCCAGTCCCACCTCGCCCCCGCCGCCCCTACCCGACCCGTCCCCGGGGCTCCGCCCCGGACCCCGCCAGGGGCGCTGCGCCCCCTGGACCCCCGCCATCGCCCGAAGGGCTCGTCCTCAAACGCCGGACGGGCTGAAAGACATGACCCCGTCCGCCAGTGTGCGGGCTCGCATCTGCAGCCCGTCCGGCGCTTGAGGACGAGGCCGTTCAGGCCGAACGGGGGTCTGGGGGCGGAGCCCCCACGGCGGGTCACCGGCGGAGCAGTCGCGCCTCCGCCTCCGGGGGCAGCCCGACCGGCGGGCGGTCCGGGCGCCGCGGCGCGGTACCGCCCACCGCCCGGAGCCACGCCCACGTGTCGGCGACCGTCTCCGAGACATCCCGGCACCGAAGCCCGACCTCCACCGCCCGGGAGACGTCCGCTCCGTACAGCGCGTCGTGCATGTCACTCCCCGGTGGTACCCACACCGGCAACTGCGTCCACGGCTCGACCCCGGCGCCCAGCACCGCCTCCGGCTCGATCCACCGCAGTTCCGCCTCGCTCCGAGTCACCCGCACGCACGCGTCGAGGAGCTCCCCCATCGTCGTGTGACCCCCCGGACTCATCAGGTTGTACGGCCCGCTCGCTCCCCGCTCCACCGCCCCGAGGATCCACTCGGCGAGATCACGGACATCGACGTACTGGAGGGGAAGGTCCCGGGGCCCGGGCGCCGGCACGGGCCCGCCCCGCGCGATCCGGTTCAGCCACCAGGGCAGGCGGCCGATGTTCTCGTGCGGCCCGAGGATCAGTCCGGACCGTACGAGCAGCGAACGCTCCGCGCCGAACGCGGAGACGGCGGCGAGCTCGCCGCCCAGCTTGTCCTGCCCGTAGTCGGTCTGCTCGGCGTCCTTCGACGCCCCGGTCACGAGCGGCGCGTCCTCGGTGTACCCGGCGGGCGGAGCCCAGGCGTAGACCGAGCAGCTCGACACGTAGACATGGCGCGCGGCCCGGTCGGCCAGCAGCCGCGCCGCGTCGAGGACGGCCCGGGGCGCCGCCGACCAGGTGTCGACGACGACGTCCCAGTCACCTTCGGCGGCTGCTCCGGCCAGCACCGCGAGCCCGTCGGGAGCGGTGCGGTCACCGAGCAACGACCGTACTCCGGAGGGAGGCTCGTGCCGTCCCCGGTGGAAGACGGTCACCTCCCAGCCGCGTCCCACCGCCGCCTCCGCGACGGCCCGACCCGCGAACTCCGTACCACCCAGCACCAGAAGTCTCATGGGGACGACTCTGCACGGACGGCCCACCGGACGGAACGGGAATCTGCTGACAGAAGATCCGCCCGGGGGGTGTCGCGAACGCGGGACGGGCTGATCAGCGGCCGGTCGGGGGCGCGTACTTGTAGCCGACCCGTCGTACCGTCTGGATCGTCTGCCGGTGCTGTGCCCCGAGCTTGCGCCGCAGCCGTGCGACATGCACGTCGACGGTCCGTCCGTCGCCCACGTGCCCGTAACCCCACACGGTGGTGACCAACTGGTCCCGGGTGTGCACCCGGTGCGGGTGCGCGACGAGATGCGCGAGCAGCTCGAACTCCAGGTAGGTGAGGTCGAGTGTCCGCCCGTCGACCTCGGCGGTGCGCTGCACGGAGTCGATACGGACGAGCGGGTCGTCCCCGGCCGGGGCGGGTGCACCCGCCGGGTCCGGGGCGACGGCGACCGGCAGCAGGGGCTGCTGGTCGGCCGGTACGAGGACCAGGTAGCCGATCATCGGCGGCCGGCCCGGCAGTACCGGCAGCGTGTGCTGGGGAGCGGGCAGCCAGGTGGCGCCCGGCGGCAGGAAGTCCGCGACGTTCACCACCTCGTCCCGGTCGACGGCTCGGAGCCGGTGCCGTCCGGCACCGGTCGCGGGCGAGGCCGGGGAGGGGGAGGTCGCGACGGAGGTGAAGGAACGTGTGTTCGCCATGAGAGGTCAGCTCTTTCGCGCGAGGAGTTCGTCGGGAGGGTCGACGACCGCGAGTTCGTGGTCGGGGCCGTCGAGGACGTACGTCGTGCGCGCTGGCCGAAGGCCGGGGGTGTACGGCTTTAGAGGGCCGGCGCGTTCGTCGCGCGGCAACACACCCGGTCGAAGTCGTGATGCTGACGGGAAGGCCAGAAGGGCTCCAGGTCGTGGCGACCCGTCGCGGTGCACTTCTGGTGGCTGGCCATGCCTCCATTGAAGCAGAAGCGGGGGCCGGGCAGGAGTCCTGGTTCAAAGGTCGGACACCCCCTTGATACGGAAGAGGGCTCGCTTCTGATGCGGAACAGGGCTCGCTGCGCCGAAGGGGCGCCCACCGACTCGGTGGGCGCCCCTTCGCGGTACGGGGTGGATCAGACCTGGCCGGCCTTGTCCAGGGCGGTGCAGCAGGTGTCGACGAGCAGACGCGTCACCACGTACGGGTCGACGTTGGCGTTCGGACGGCGGTCCTCGATGTACCCCTTGCCGTCCTTCTCGACCTGCCACGGGATACGGACGGAGGCGCCGCGGTCGGAGACGCCGTACGAGTACTCGTTCCACGGAGCGGTCTCGTGCAGACCGGTCAGGCGGTCGTCGATGCCGGCGCCGTAGTTCTTGACGTGGTCGAGCGGCTTCGAGCCCTCGCCCAGCGACTCGCACGCGGTGATGATCGCGGCATAGCCCTCGGGTCCTTCGCGCATCGCCCTGGTGGAGAAGTTGGTGTGCGCGCCCGCCCCGTTCCAGTCGCCCTTGACCGGCTTGGGGTCGAGGGTGGCGGAGACGGCGAAGTCCTCGGCGGTGCGGTACAGCAGCCAGCGGGCCACCCACAGCTGGTCGGAGACCTCCAGCGGGGCGAGCGGGCCGACCTGGAACTCCCACTGGCCGGGCATGACCTCGGCGTTGATACCGGAGATGCCGAGGCCCGCCTTCAGACAGTTCTCCAGGTGCGCCTCGACGATGTCACGGCCGAAGATCTCGTCGGCGCCGACACCGCAGTAGTAGCCGCCCTGCGGGGCCGGGAAGCCGCCGGCGGGGAAGCCGAGCGGGCGCTCCCCGTCGAAGAAGGTGTACTCCTGCTCGATGCCGAAGACCGGTTCCTGCGCGGCGAACCTCTCCGCGACCTCGGCCAGCGCGGCCCGGGTGTTGGACTCGTGCGGCGTCATGTCGATGTTCAGGACCTCGCACATGACGAGGACGTGGTCCCCGCCGCGGATCGGGTCCGGGTAGCTGGCGACCGGCTTGAGTACGCGGTCCGAGGCGTGGCCCTCGGCCTGGTTCGTGGAGGACCCGTCGAAGCCCCAGATCGGCAGCTCGGCACCCTTGGCGTCGTCCGCCAGAATCTTCGTCTTCGAACGGAGCTTGGCCGTCGGCTCGGTGCCGTCGATCCAGATGTACTCAGCCTTGAAGGTCACGGGCCACATCCTTCGGGGTGGGTCTGCAGGCGCGCCGCGGGTGCCGCGGCGCTGCGGCACCGGGGCGCCGCGTCATGCCCGGCAGCCTGTCAACAGGCGATTTCCCGATCATTGCCCGAGCGTGAACCCCGTGTTACCTGGCGACCCTGTGCTGCGCCTCACTCGCGGAGAGCGATTCGCGACCGTTATGAGGGGTCCGTTCGCGAAGGCCGTGAGGGCGGCGCGCCGCCCACCGCGTTCCGCCCGTGGCGGCCGCGGCGGCTCGTATGCGATGGGTTTGCGAGCGCGCGGCCGGTGCGCCGGACGCTATCCGGCGTCGGCCGCCGCGTCCCGTACCCCCGCGAGGAAGCCGCGCACCGCGGCCAGTTCCCGCTCGTCGTACCCCCGCAGCAGCTCCACGGCCCGGCCGATCAGCGGACCGAAGTGGGCCTGCCCCCACTCGACCGTGCGCTCGTCCAGTTCGACGAGCACCTGCCGCCGGTCGCGCTCGGAGCGCACCCGCCGGACATGCCCGAGCCGTTCCAGCCGGTCCACCAGGGCGGTGGTCCCGGCCGAGTTGAGCCCGAGCAGACCGCCCAGGCGGCCCGCCGTCAGACCCGTACCGGAGCGGGAGGCGTCCATGAGGGAGATCAGCGCGCGCACGTCCGTCGGGTGCATGCCGTTCTGGTTCGCGAAGCGGGCACTGTGCAGGCCGAGTTCGACGACCGTGGCCCGCAGGAGATGGACGATCTCCATCTCCCGCCCCGCTGCTCGCCCCGTTACTTCTCCCGGCTCCGGCGCCGGTTCGCGATCCGGTGCGCTATCCGGTTCGCGTGCCGGTTCCCGGTCCGTCATGTCCGCCTCCGCCAGTTGCCTCGCTGAGCTATTATCTCGCTCATCGAGATAATCGGCGAGCATAGCGGCCCCAGGACACCGGGCGGGGGAGTGGCGGGATGGACGTTCCGACGAAGGAGTTCCGGACGGCGTACGACCGGGTCATGGCCAAGTGGCCCGCGGACACGGTGTCGTACGAGGTGCCCACCCCGTTCGGCGCCACCCAGGTCCACAGCTGCGGCCCGGGGGACGGGTCCCCGCTGCTCCTGCTGCCGGGCGGCGGCGCGACCTCGGCCTCCTGGTACGCCGGCGCCGCCGACCTCGCCCGCACCCACCGCGTCCACGCCCTCGACCTGATCGGCGACCCCGGTCTCAGTGTGCCGGACCCCGGCCGCCCGATCCGGACCGCGGGCGACGTGACCGCATGGCTGGACGCGCTGCTCGACGGCCTCGGTATCGGCGCGGCCGCCGTGGCCGGTCATTCGTACGGCGGCTGGATCGCCCTGCGGTACGCGCTGCACGCACCGCATCGGGTACGGCGTCTCGCGCTCCTCGACCCGACGGGCTGCTTCGCGGGCTACCGGGCCGGGTACCTCCTGCGCGCGCTCCCCATGCTGCTGCGCCCGGCGGCACGTCGCACCCGCGCCTTTCTCGAGTGGGAGACGGGCGGCGTCCCACTGGATCCCGACTGGCTCCGTCTCCAGGAGGCCGCGGCCGGATTTCCCACCGTCAGGCCGGTCACGGGCCCGCGTCCGGACGCCGGGGCGCTGCGTGGCCTGGAGGTGCCGGTCCTGCTGCTCGTGGCCGCGAACAGCAGGACTCATGACCCGCGCCGGGTGGCGGCACGGGCCGCCGCGGTGCTGCCGCACGTACGGACGGTTGTCCTCCCGGACGTCTCGCACCACGCGCTGCCGCACACCGCGTCGGCCGAACTCACCTTCCGGCTCGCGGAGTTCCTCGGTCGTTAGGCGTCGGGCCTCACCCCACCTTCTCGATCAGGGCCCGGCGGATCAGGAACTTGCCCGGCTCGCGGACCTGTTCGAACGCGGCGTTGTTCAGCAGTGCGCAACTGCCGGACACCGACGTGACCTGCACGGTGGTGGACTTGTTGTTGTCCAGGTTCGTGACCTTGAGCTTCGTCCCGGCGGGGAACTGGTTGCTGGAGGCGGCCGGTGCGCCGGCCTCACCGGAGAGGGTGACGGTCGAGCCGACACAGACCTGCCGGCCGGTGGCCGCACCACCACCCGCCCCCTGCGCGGGTGCGGTGGTCTGCTGTGCGGGCGAGGTCGTCTGCTGCTGCGCCGGCGCGCTCGGTGCCGGCTGCGCGGGCTGTGCGGCCTGGGGGCCCTGAGCCGACTCCCCGACCTGGCAGTTCGACGCCGCCTGCTGGACCTTGATCTGGGCGATGACCGCCTCGCGGTTGGCGATCCGGGCCTGCGACTGGGCGTCGGGCTTGGCCCGCTGCCCGTCGATGAACGTCTGGTTGTTGCCCAGCGCGGTGGCCAGTCCCTGGCAGACCGTCGAGTTGGACGCGTTCTGCACCGGGGCCGCGTTGGAGGTGGTCGCCATGACGAAGGCGCCGCCTCCCGCCACGGCCGCGGCGCCGACCAGCAGCGCGAGCTTCTTCCTGGGACTGAGAGTTCTCCTACGCGACATGCGCGCCTCCTGTCCCCGGCCGCCGCCATGGGCGGCCGGATGCGATCCGTATGCCGCTAGGTACGAGATACCGAACGAGGCTGCTCAACAGTCGACGCAAGTGGCTGAAGTGACCTGTGTCACGGGGGAGTTGGGTGCCCGGAAGGCGGTCGGGGCGGGGAGGCCGGGGGCCGCGGCGGGACGGCCGCTAGCGGGACAGGGCCTCGCGCACCGCCTCGTCGGTGCGCGCCACGACGGCCGTGCCGTCGTCGGCGGTGATGATCGGCCGCTGGATGAGCCTCGGGTGCTCGGACAGCGCGGTGATCCACCGTTCCCGTGAACCGTCGTCGCGCGCCCACGACTTCAGCCCGAGCTCCTTGGCGACGGCCTCCTGCGTCCGGGTGATGTCCCACGGTTCGAGGCCGAGCCGTTCCAGTACGGCCCGGATCTCGTCCGGCGTCGGGACGTCCTCCAGGTAGCGGCGGACGGTGTAGTCCGCGCCCTCCGCGTCGAGCAGGGCGACGGCGCCGCGGCATTTCGAACAGGCCGGGTTGATCCAGATCTCCATGCCGGACACGGTACATCGAGGGGTTTGTTCGAATTTCTGTCGTCACATGCGCACCTTGGGAATCTGGCGTGACGCGACCTCAATTCCGGTGCTCACCTGGGCATTTGTGGGGCGTGCGCTCTCCCCGGATGTCAGTGGGGGGCGGTAAACTGGGGGCAGTGTTCGAGGGGGTCGCCGGGAGGGCCGGCGGCGCCCCGACCGCGACAGGAGGATGCCTGTGCCCGCTGCCGCACTGAAGCCGCTGCCCACCCAGTCCACGTCGAAGAGGGCGGTCCTGATGGACCTGCCGTACGAGCCCGTGGCGAAGCGCCCGCTGCCGCCCGGGCGTCCCCGCGAGTGGTACGTCACGCACAACCGTCGGCTCAAGGCGATGCGTCTTGCGATCGCTCTGCTCGACTCCGGTGTGTACGTGCCGAATCAGGCCCGCAACGAGACGATACGCAGCACCGCCGCGATCATCGGGGTGCATCCGCCGTCGGACACCACGTGTCACATGGTGCGGGCGTTGATGCGGTACGCGCGCTGAGCGGGGGATGGTGTTTCGGTGCCGGGTGTCCTACGCCCGGCACCGACGTCTGTCACCCGACCCGACCCGACCCGTCCTGTCCCTGGGGCTCCGCCCCGGACCCCGCCAAGGGGCTGCCTCCCCCTGGACCCCGGATCGCCCGAAGGACTCGTCCTCAAACGCCGGACGGGCTGATGATGCGGGCCCGGGCTGCAGAATTTCAGCCCGCCCGGCAATTGGTCTCAGCCCGTCCGGCGATTGAGGACGAGGCCGTTCAGGCCGAACGGGGGTCTGGAGGCGCAGCCCCCGGTACGGGATGACGGGGGTCCCCCTGTTCGAGCGAAGCCGAGAGCTTGGGGGGAGGGTAGGGGCGGCGGGGGCGAGAACCCGGGCCGGTGGCCTCACGGAGTGGTCAGTTCGCGTTCCAGCGGGGTGCGGAAGCGCGGGGTGACACGCGCCGGCCCCAGCCAGCCCCGCAGCCGCCCGACCTCCGCCTCGATCGCCGCGATCCCCTCCCGTCCCACTCCCTCCGGCTCCAGCACCCGCCACACCACCTCACCGTCACCCCGCTGAGCCCACCCCCCGACCACCCGCCCGTCCCACCACACCGTCGGGCCGACATTCCCGCTGCGGTCGAACAACGCGGGCCGCAGCGAGGGCGCGAGATACCAGTCCCGCTCCTGCCATCCCATGGCCGTAGGGTCGAGCCCGGGCAACAGCGCGGCCCACGGCGCGCCGGGCTCGCCGCCCGGACCGGCGTCGCCCGCGACGACGTACCCGGTCACCCCGCCGTCGAGCGACACGAACTCCGCCCCGATCGCCCCCAGCGCCCGCCGCACCTCCGTCACCTTCCACCCCGTCCACCACTTGAGGTCCGCCTCCGTGGCGGGCCCGCACACCGTGAGCCAGCGGCGGAGCAGCTCGCGCTGGGCCTCACCGGCCGGGAGCTCGGGGTAGGGCGGGGCGACGGCCCAGCGGAACTGCGTCGAGGTCCAGGAGCCGAGCGGACGCCCCCGCACGACCCGTCCCTCGACGCCGAGCACCCGCATCAGACGTGAGGACACGGTGTGCGCGCTCTCGTACCCCCGGCCCGCGCCATAGGTGAACTGCTCCCGCAACCGCGGTTCGTCACCGGTGAGTTCGTTCACGGTGGCCTGCCCGCGCCGGGCCAGCGCGGCGAGCGCGGACGCCTCGACCTCCGCGAGCCACTCCTCGGTCAGCCGCCCGCCACTGCCGGTGTTCATGTCCTTGATCAGTCCGGCCCGTGCCTTCGCCGCGATCGCCAGGCCGGTCGAGGCGTGCACCACGGCGGCCAGTTCGGTGGGGAACACGAACACGGTGTGCCGCATGCCGTGCATCCGCACCAGGGTCCGGTCCCCGTACAGCGCCCGGTCGAGCTCCGCCACCGTCCGCCCGGCCTCCGCGAGGCGCGCGCCCACCGCCAGGTACACCGTCGCCGGATCGGTCCCGTGCAGCGCGACCATCGACGCGGCGACCTCCTCGGGGCTCGCCGCGCGCCCCGGTTCCGTGAGCCGGTGCCGCAGCGCGAGCCGGGCCCGCCGCTCCCCCACCCCGATGTGCCGCCGCTGCTCGCTCACGCCGCCTCCGCCTCGTAGCCCCCGTTCCCGCATCCTCTCGCACCTCACCCGATTGCCGTCTCCGGCATGCGTATGCCCTGCTCAGGGCCTTGACTGTGGTGAACGCGAGGCAGGGAATCCGCAGCAGAACGCCGGGAGGCGAGATGGCGAGGAACGGGATACGAGCGCTTCGGGTACGGGGGGAGCGGGGGGCGACGGCGCTACGGGGACGAGGAGCCGCTGTACGAGGAGCCGCTGTACGACGAGCGGCCGTACGAGGGCTCGGTACGCGCGGGCTCGGAACGCGCGGGATCGGCGCGCGCGGGGCGGTGCTGGGGTCGGTCGGCGTCGTGCTGCTGGGCTCCCTCTCCCTCACCGGCTGCTCGGGCGACGGCAATCCCGTCGGTACCGCCTCCCAGGCCGCCTCCGCGGCCGCCTCCCTCGCCTCCGCCGCGAGCAGCGCCCTGGCCTCCGCGACCACCGGGGCCGGCAACTCCCTCGCCTCCGCCACCGCCGAGGCGGGCCGGCGGTTCGACGAGTTCAGGAGCGGCCTGAACGCCAAGAGCGAGGTGACGGTCGGCGACCGGGTGCGCACCGACTCCGACGGCCGTTCCACCGTCGAGGTCACCGCCGCCAACCCCACCTCCACGTCCCGGACGTACGTCGTCCAGGTCGACTTCCGCGACAAGAGCGGCAACCTCCTCGACACGGTCGTCGTCAAGGTGGACGACGTTCCGGCGGACGGCACCAAGGACGCCACGGCCCGTAGCAGCCGTACCCTCTCCGGAGCCGTCGGCAGCGACGTCGCCCGCGCCGTGCGGACCTGACGGCCGTGCCCCCGACCGGCGCCACGGCCACCCCCGCCGCCCGCGCGGCCCGCGGCAGGGCGGCCCGCAAGCACGCCCCCCGTTCCTCGCACGCCGTCTGGATCCCCGGCGTCGACCGGCCCGACCCCGTCGCCGTCCTGGAACGGCAGGGCAGGGACCGGCTGCAGGAACTGCTGCCGATCCGGTACGGGCGGATGACCGCCTCGCCGTTCGCGTTCCTGCGCGGAGCCGCCGCCGTGATGGCCGCCGACCTCGCCTCCCAGCCCCACACCGGCCTCATGGTCCAGCTGTGCGGCGACGCCCACCTCCTCAACTTCGGCCTGTTCGCCTCACCGGAACGCGCCCTGCACTTCGACCTGAACGACTTCGACGAGACCCACCCGGGCCCCTTCGAGTGGGACGTCAAACGGCTCGCGGCCAGCGTCGCGGTCGCCGCCCGTGAGAACGGGTACGCCGAGACACGCGTGCGCCGCGCGGCCGAGGCCGCCGCGGCCGAGTACCGCAAGGGCATACGGCGGCTCGCGGACCGGGGCGAACTGGCCGTCTGGTACGAACGCATCGACGCCGACCGGCTGCTCCCGCTCGTCCGCTCCGCCGGCCGCCGACGACGCGTCGGGTCGAGCCTCACCCGCGCCCGCCGCCGCACCAGCCTGCACGCCCTGGGCAAACTCACCGAGACCGTCGACGGGCGCCGGCGCATCGTGCGCGACCCGCCGCTCCTCGAACCGGCCGGCGCCTCCGACATGGCGGCCCTGCGCAAGATCTTCAGCGACTACCGCTCCACCCTCGCCGAGGAACGCCGCCTCCTGCTGGACCGCTACCGCTTCGTGGACGCCGCGCGCAAGGTCGTCGGCGTCGGCAGTGTCGGCACCCGCTGCTTCCTCGTGCTGCTCACCGGACGGGACACGGACGACCCGCTGTTCCTGCAGATCAAGGAAGCCACCAGATCCGTACTGGAGGAGCATCTGCCCGGCGGGCCGTACGTCCATCCCGGCCACCGGATAGTCGCCGGCCAGCGGCTGCTGCAGTCGGCGAGCGACATCTTCCTCGGCTGGATGACCGGGCCGCAGGGCCGCGCCTCCTACTGGCGGCAGCTGCGTGACATGAAGGGCTCCGCGAACGTCGCCGGCATGACCCCGGACGAGCTGGTGGCCTACGCCCGGCTGTGCGGCACCGCGCTGGCCCGCGCGCACGCGCGCTCCGGCGACCGGGTCGCCATCGCCGCGTACCTGGGCGGCGCCGAGACCTTCGAGCACGCCGTCGCCGACTTCGCCCTGCGCTACGCGGACCAGAACGTGAGGGACCACGCGGCTCTGGACTCGGCGGTGGCGGCCGGAGTGGTCACGGCGGCACGCGGGGTCTGAGGCCGTCACGGCGGCGCGCGGCGTCCGAGATCAAGGACGCCCCAGGGAGGGCGTCACAGGCCCGGGGCGCCCCAGACGGGGAACCACCGGCCGAGGTCCTGCTCGATGCGCAGGTCGTCGGCGAGCGCGGCCTTGATCCGCAGCTCGAGCGCGTTGTCGCGACTGCCGACGGCGCCCGGCGACGGCGCGAAGGGGTAGAAGGTGCCGCGCTTGTAGAGATAGACGAGCCCGAGCCGCTGCCCGGCCTGCTCGGGGTCCTCGGTCTCCTCGAAGGCCACCACCGAGCACAGCAGCTGCGGCCCGAAACCACTGCCCTCCAGCGTGCTGTTGACCGCGTGCAGATCACTCACCAGCGCGGGCAGATCGTCCGGCGCGCGCCGCGAGACCAGCCACGAGTACCCGTACTCGTCCCGCGTCACCTCCACCGACGGCCCCGCGCCGGGCCGCCCGGACGGGGAGGACTCCGCTCGGCCCGTGTCCGCCTCCAGCAGTTCCCGCACCTCCCGGTGGGCCTCGGCGAACGCCGCGCCCTCGACGGACGCGAAGCACACCGCGCCCGTCCCGGTCGGGGTGAACCCGGCGGCGGCCTGGAGGGTCACGGCGGCCGACGGCAGCCCGAAGAGCTGGTCGAGATCAGGTGCGACGGCCTTGGTGCGCCCGAGCAGGATGTCCAGGAACCCCATGCAGGTGGCTGCCTTTCGAGGGACGGGTCAGGTGGCGTTGTCGGGGGTCGCCGCCTCGCCCAACTCGGCCGAGATACGGCCCAGTTGTTCGAGCCGCTGTTCCAGGCTCGGGTGGGTGGAGAAGAGCTTGGCGATACCGGGCCCGGCGCCGAGGGCGGGCGTGAAGTAGAAGGCGTTGAAGGCCTGTGCCGTCCGCAGGTCCTTCATCGGGATCCGCGCGATGTCCCCGGAGACCTTCGTCAGCGCGGACGCGAGTGCCGAGGGCCGGCCGGTGAGCAGTGCGGCGGACCGGTCCGCGGCCAGCTCGCGGTACCGGGACAGCGCCCGGATGAGCAGGAAGCTGATCGCGTACACGGCCGCGGAGACGGCCATCACGGCCATGAAGATCGCCAGGGTGTTCTGGTCCTTGCGCCCGCGCCCGCCGAAGAGCTGCGAGTAGAAGGCGAACCGGACGATCAGCCCGGCGATCACCCCGAGGAACGAGGCCACGGTGATCACGGCGACGTCCTTGTGGGCCACGTGCGACAGCTCGTGCGCGAGGACGCCCTCCAGCTCGTCGGGCTCCAGCCGGCGCAGCAGCCCGGTCGTCACGCACAGCACCGCGTGGTCGGCGTTCCGTCCGGTCGCGAACGCGTTCGGCATGTCCAGGTCGGAGACGGCGACGAGCGGCTTCGGCATGTCGGCGACGGCACACAGCCGGTCCACGACCCCGTGCAGCTGCGGATGCTCCTCCCGTTCCACGATCCGCCCGTGCATCGCGTACAGGGCGATGCGGTCGGAGAACCAGTACTGGGCGCCCAGCAGCGCGGCGGCGACGACCACGACCAGCACCCAGGACTTCAGCAACACGATCAACGCGGCGACGAAGGCCACGTACAGCAATCCGAGCAGGAACAGCGTGACCGTCATCCGCACGGTCAGCCGCCGATCGCTCCGGAACCGGCTCTGCATTCTGCATCACCCCGAACTCAGGCACTCACGCACTCCGGCACTCGTCCCGCTTCCATTGTGCGCCCGCGCCCGCCCAAGAACCGGTGCCGAACGGCCCCACGGGAGGCAAAGAACAGCCCTGCCGGCCCCCACTTCCTTATGCGCCGCACACACCGGCGTGCGCCGGGTACGACGATCCCTCCGAGCCCCGCGCGCGACGATCCGAGCGTCGCGCACGACGATCCGAGCGTCGCGCACAACGACGGAGCCCCGTCACCACCCGAGGGCGGTGACGGGGCTCCGTACGGAAGCCGGGTCGGCTCACACGTCGTAGAAGTGACGTCCTGGCCCGGCTACTTTGAGTGCTTGTACTGATCGCTGCTGTGACCAGGAAGAACGCCGTCGTTGTCGGTCGTCGTTGGTCGTCGTAGGCCACCCTGGGACGGCCCACAGACGGCCCGGCCCCGATGCCCTGGCGGCCCCGCGTGTGCGCCGGTACGAGGACTCCAAGGCGAATGCGGCAGATTTACAGACCGCGCGCATGTCTGCCTCTGACCAGGGACTTGAGCCACCGCGAGGTGAAGTTGCCCCACGCTTGCCCCACCAGGTAACGGCCGTTAGTGCCGTTAGCATCATGTCGTGCCGTGTCTGGGCTTAGGGCTGACCACGGTGTGAGCGTGACCTGCACGCCTATTGCAGACGATGACCATGCTTTATTTCCGCCGTTTACGGCCGAAGCGGCCTTTGCCCCTTTTCGACTTCCCGCCAGTCAGCAGCTGTGCCTCATGTGTCCTTCCCATAGCGGTCAGCACAGCGGCGAGTTCTTGGGTGGCACGTGCAGTTTTGGGATGCTTTACACCCAGGAGGCGCAGGTAGCCGACGCGCACCTCCTTCAAGAGGGCAACCGCCGCCGGGTACTGACGGAGAGCGTGCAGCGTGGCGGCGAGGTTGCCCACAGAAGCGAGGGTGTCGGGATGATCCTCGCCCAGAACACGGCGGCGACCCGCGAGAACATCCTCCTTCATGCGGCAAGCCTCCGTGTACTCCCCCAAGGAGTGCAGGGTGGTGGCGAGGTTATTCGCGGATGTGAGGGTGTCGGGATGATCCTCGCCTAGAACACGGCGGCGACGCGCGAGAACATCCTCCTGCATCCGGCGAGCCTCCGCATACTCCCCCAAGTCACCCAAGGTGTTGGCGAGGTTGCCCACGGAAGCGAGGGTGTCGGGATGATCCTTGCCCAGAACACGGCGGCGACGCGCGAGAACATCCTCCTTCATCCGGCGAGCCTCCGCATACTCCCCCAAGTCACCCAAGGTGTTGGCGAGGTTGCCCACGGAAGCGAGGGTGTCGGGATGATCCTCGCCCAGAACACGGCGGTGACCCGCGAGAACATCCTCCTTCATCCGGCGAGCCTCCGCATACTCCCCCAAGTCACCCAAGGTGTTGGCGAGGTTGCCCACGGAAGCGAGGGTGTCGGGATGATCCTCGCCCAGAACACGGCGGCGACGCGCGAGAACATCCTCCTGCATCCGGCGAGCCTCCGCATACTCCCCCAAGTCACCCAAGGTGCCGGCGAGGTTGCTGGCCGAATTGAGGGTGTCGGGATGATCCTCGCCCAGAACACGGCGGCGACGCGCGAGAACATCCTCCTGCATCCGGCGAGCCTCCGCATACTCCCCCAAGTAGACCAGGGTGACGGCAAGGTCGTTCGCGGAGTGAAGGGTGTCGGGATGATCCGCGCCCAAAACGCGGCGGCGACGGGCGAAGGTGTCCTCGATGATGAGGTGGGCTTTGTTGAGGTCTCCGAGGTCGACGGTCGCGTGCCCCACATACTGCGCGCAGGTGAGGGCGTCGGGGTGGTCCGGCCCCAAATCAGTACTCCATGCCTTATGCAGCGCCGTGCTGAGGTCATGGGCGGTGCGTGGCAGACCGCTACGGATGAGGAAGTGAGCAGCTTTTGTGAGCGTGGGGCGCAGTTCTGCCCGGTCGGCGATGACGGTGGCGACGTGGGGGGCGGTGAGGTGGGCGGTAAGGGAGGCCCACGCTGGCCAGTCGGCCGGAGATTGCGGGTCGCCCGGGTTGACTGCTGCGAGGACAGCAGTGACATCGTCGCGAATGACTGCGATCAGGTCAGGACTGGTCTGAGTGCGGAGGATGGCCTGGGTGAGGCGGTGGATCTGGAAGGTGTCGAAGTCGGTGCGGGCCAGCCCGAAGCGGCCTAGGGGCTGGAGGGCTTTGCGTGGCCACATCGGGTCGTCTGGGTCACCGGGAATCGTGGCCAGGCGGGGGCGAGATGTCTCTAGCCAGGCAATGGGGATGGGTTCAGGGCCGAAGAAGGCACCGAGGCGGAGCAGCGCGTTGGCGTCGGGGTGGCCGTCGTCCGTGAGGCGGGTGGCGGCGATGGTGACCGTCGCGGCCAGCGGCGCGGGGTAGTCACGGACGTCGCTCTCCTGCAGGAGGCGCGCAGTGTTGGTGGTCAGGAGTTGACGGTAACGGTCCAAGGTCATGCCGCTGCGCAAAACTCCCGCAGCTTGGGCGAGAGCAAGGGGAAGGTCGCCGAGATCCTGCGCCAGGAGCTCGGCGCGCTCGGCGGTCATTCCCGGCATACGACTCTGGAGGTAGACCAGGGAATCGGTGCGGGTGAACACGTCCAGGTCACTCTGGTGAGCGATCCCGTGCCAGTCGGGGTTGCGTGAGGTGATCAGAACGTGGCCTGGGCCCTCGGCGAGCCAGGGCTCGATCTGATCGGGTTGTTCAGCGTTGTCGAGAATGAGAAGCCAGCGGTGCCGCGTCCGCAGATGCTGGAGAAGAGCATGGGCGTTGGCCTCGGAGCCGGCATCGGATTTGGCGATACCGAGGCGGTCGGCGAGTTCGGTGTAGCGAACAGGCAACTGGTCCGCCCGTTCGGCGTCGACCCACCACACGAGGTCGTACTGGCTCGCGAAGCGGTGAGCGTACTCCAAGGCAATCTGGGTCTTTCCGATGCCGCCCATGCCTTGGAGCGCCTGGACCACTGCCTGGTGTCCGCTCAGCAGACCGGTACGAACCTGCCCCAACACAGCCTCGCGGCCGGAAAAGTCGGGGTTACGGCGACGGACATTCCACACCTCGGGCAGACCGACGCTGCTGGGTAGTCGGGGACGCTGTGCATCAGGTTTCGTAGTCGTATCGGGCGAGGCGGCGCCAGGGAAGGCGACCGGACCGGTAGGGGGAGCCGGTCCACGGACGGCTTCGAGCAGGGCAGCAGTAGCGACGGTCTCGTCCAAACCGTGAACGTCTGTGCGCAGCCTCCCTGCCAGGAGGGCGGGGATGTCGTCATCTGCCAGAAGCTCGATCGCCACCGGAACAAGGCGTCCCCGCAGGGCCACGACGGCCGACCACTCCTCCCGGGTCCATCGTTTGGGGGCGAAGTACTGCCTGGAAAACAGGGCCACCACCGCGTCGGCCTTGTCGAGAGCAAGGTTCATCTTCTGGACGAAGTCGTCCCCGGTGCGCCAGCTCCACCGGTCCAGCTCGACCTGGTGCCCGGCCTGCTGGAGCTGCCAGCTGGCCCACTCCGCCCAGGCCCGGTCCGGGCCTGCGTAGCTGACAAAAATTCGTTGCGCGATGTCGGTCACCGTTGACCCCCGAATCCCCTGGCACTCGTAACGTGGAGCACGGGCCATGATCTCGCGTATAGCGTGAGACAGGGCAGGGAACGCCGAGATCCCATTGCAGGAAGAGGGAGCGACATGGCCCAGGCGCCAAAGAACGTGGAAGTCAGGCTGAAGCTGCCGATGCTGGAGATCGCGGGTAGCTGGGAGCCCAACGACGCGGAGCGGCGCGCCGCCTGGGAGCTGTATGTAGAGCTGATCACCCGAGTGTCTGTGGTGCCGCTGCGGGACGACGAGGGGCTGCTGCGAGAGGCGTTGACCAGCCAGTACTCGCTGTTCGGCACTACTCGCGAGATCCTGCGACGTCACGGACCGCAGATCGCCGAACCGAAACGGAACGGCGAGTACAACTTCGGGTACCTGGCGGTGGCAATGCTCAACTACGGTGTACGCCCGCTCCTGGCCACCTGGCACCCTGCACTGGAGGACTGGGAGAGCCGCCGCCCCGCGGACCGCTCCCGCCGCGACCACGAGCACGCCTGGCCCGAGACCGCCCAGCTCCGCACCGCGTTGAACAACACCCGGCGCGTCCTTGCCGCGTATGCCGACCTCCTCGCCAGCGCGTGCGGCGTGCCCAACCTCCTCGGCGCCTATCCAAGCCCCCGTCCTTGACGCACCAGGAGGTGAAAGCAAGGTGAGCCTGCTGATCGTGGGTAAACATGGGAATCCGTTGCCAGTCACCCTGGCCCGGCGCGCCGGCAGATTTACAGCGGGCTGGCTCCACTACCTCTGACCAGCCGCTCTGTCCCCCAAGCCAGCTTTGGGGGGACATGTGGGGGAGCAGCGCTCCGCGGCCGTCCTTCTGAATCATCACTCTGAACTGCTGCTGAGCTAAGGGTAGTTGTCAACGCTGGTCACCAACGAGCACGCTTCCACGGGCACCAGGACGGGTCGGGCGGCGCTCGTGCGTGATGTGCAATCGATGCCACCTGAGCACCAGACTGGGGGCGAAGATCACCTACGGGGGCTCGCCGTCTGCCTGAGAGCATCTTCCGTAAAATCGTCGCGAGAAACGAGGGAGTCCACTAGCTTTTAGGCATGAATGATTTTCTCTCCCACGAGAGCCTTCGGTGGGGTGCTCGAAAATTTGCAGACACAGCTATGGACGCACACGCAAGGAATGATGGCGAAGTTTTCCTCTTGCACGCTGGCGTAAGTATTGAAAGACTTGCCAAATCGGCTCTTTCGAAACATTCCCCCTTCTTGCTTCTGGAAATGAAGGGGAAGGAAGACTCCCTGCTTCACTTGGCAGGCGTGAAGCAGGCCGCTAAAGTGCGAACCGTTGGAGCTTCACAAGCCGTAGCCAGACTGCGGACAATTGGCGTCCTTCCTGACCGCGATTCAGATCTGGACGAACTGATTGAGTTGCGAAATGGCATTGCTCATCTCGATGCAAGCGTAGATGACTCCTTTGATGGCCTGTCAGTTTTCGTCAAGACCACCAATCATCTACTGGCCCACCTGGGAGTGGAGAAATCCAGCTACTGGGGCACATGGCTTGCGATCGCCGAGATCACCGAGAGCGCGGCGCTCCAGAGGGCAGAACGCGAGGTGGCGCGCGGGATTGAGCGAGCTCGGCACAGGATTAATCAGCGACTCAGCGGGGTTCCTGCAGACGCCATCTCTATTATCTATAAGGATGCGTCATCCACCAAAGAGGGTGTCGGCGGATTTGGCCTACACATGCAATGTGGACTTTACAGTTTTCGTTCGCCGAAGGAATGTCCGGCCTGTCATTGCGAGGGCCGACTAATTGTCAACTTGCCCCTGATTGGAACAGGCCCGGCTGAGGGCTTCCCAGGCAGGTGGTTCTACTGCCCGCTGTGCGCCTTCAGTGCGCATGGCGACGATGAGCTCGCAGCCTTCGGAATCGGAAAAGGGGAGCTGTTTCTATCGCCTCAAGGAGATTCCATTAGCCTAAATGTATCCATGTTTGCCCATTTCATTGAAGGCGGCTTTGTCGAAAAGTCGGAAGTGGATGCAGTAATTTCCCACTTCTCCTCAAGTTCCGAGGAGTAAGAGGAACGGGTCGTCGCCACACGGATCGACAATGTGCCTTAATCGGTCCACGGAAAAATAGCTCCTACGTGCGATTTCATGACGGTCAATGTATCGGGAGTCATGTCGTGAGCAACAGCGAAGTTCGCCTTATCGAGCACGGACTCCACGAACATACAGTTCCCAACGTGAGCTTCTGGGAACTTTGATTCTGTGAGTTCTGATTCCGAAAACCAAACGAACCCTAGTTCTGCGCCCATGAAATACGCTCCGCGGAGATTGGCATGCGTAAAAGATGACTGTTGAAGATTAGATCGAGCAAAGCTAACTCCGGCTAGATTTGCGTTATCGCAGTAAATTAGGCGGAGGTTACATCTACTCAAGTCAATTTGCGGATCGTTGGGATTTACCGCCCGTCGAGCAATGGCATGGAAAGCTGCGCGTGCAGATTCCGGTACGGGGCTTTTCTTGTTCTCGATGTAACCAGTTGACCCTTCGGTTGATGCGGGTGATTTAAGCCTGATAAAGGCGGCAAGGGTCTCAATTGCGACCGAGCGGTCGTACGGAGAATCACGCATAATACGTTCGAGTGCATACGCCTCCCAGTTGACGTGCCTCTTCTTTGTCGGCCAACATCTCTACGGCCTTGGAGAATCTTTCCGCGTATTGGGCAGATCTGCTGAGCTCATGCGTTTGGTGCGTGAAGTAGAGACCGGCTAGTGCAGCAGCACCTATGCCGATCGCCGCCACTGCGGTTCTAAAACCATTTACCGCCGCTCCTGTGCCGGGGGTAATCGACTTCAAGTGACTACCATCAAATACCCAAGGTCCCCAGATTAGTGTCGCTATCCAGATGGTACCTAGAATTGCGATACTTGCAACAAGGAGAGTCTTCCTACGCAGCAAAGCTATTACCCCTCTCGTGAAGTCAATGCTTGGGCGCAATGTACCTGTTGCAGTGGGTCGTTGTGTACGGAACTGAGGTTGGCGGAGCGGCTTTGTATGGGAGCCGCGATGGGGCAAGTGATCGTGGCGCCTTAAGCTTCCGGCGAGTCGGGCAGTCCGTGGATTGCCCGTTAAATCAGGACGTTGGGGCCGTGAGGGGCTCGCCCCAAAGTGGCTGCCCGAAGCCGCAGAGCCGACCGCCCCAGCCGCGTTCGGTGTCGCCCCCGTCAGGCTCGCAGTCGCCGGGCTCAGACAGGAAGCAGGCCGCTGCCGCACAGACGGCGCGTGCCCGCGCCGTGCGCGGGCCTTGATGACAGAGAGAAAGATCTACCGCGCCGTCGGCCCGTAGCCTGCGTCGGCATCACCCGCCAGGACGAGCGGCAACGTCAGCCGGCAGGAGCCGTCCAGTGAACCCTTCGGCACACAGCCGCTCATAGGCAGCCACGATTGCGTCTGGGACATCCTGTTCGACGGCCAGCCCCCAGCCAGGGAACATGAGCACGCGTTGCAGGGCGCCCACGATCATGTCGATCACCATGTGAGCATCCCCGATGGAGTCGGCGTACTTCTCCAAACTCATCGGCGTGGACGCGCACACCACCTCTACGTCGGCCCAGAGCTTCCGCATCATGGCGTACGAGCGCCGCTCCTCATACGGCTTACTCACGAGCAGGACTGCCGAGACCGCGATACCGGCCTCTGACAGGAGCGTTTTCGTGAACTCAATGTTCTCGCCAGTGTTCGTCGCGCGCGGCTCCACGAGTACGGCGGAATCAGGGACCCCGAGCTGCAATGCCCGCTCCCGGTAGTGGACTGCCTCTCCACGCGGCATGCGTGACCGGGTCGTGGGGCTGGTGGCGCCGGTGAACACGATGACCGGCGCCATGCCTTGGCGAAACACCTCCGCGGTCACGTCAGCCACCCCTAGGTCATGGCTGCCCAGACCGACAGCCACCGAACAGGGCCGCGGGTCATGGTGCATGCGGTGGTAGTCCCACAGAAGCCGGGCATCCGCCCATGTCTGCGCCGAGATCATTCCTGGCCCTTCCTGTCTTTTGCCGCCGAGTCCGGAACCTTGAAGTCGTACTCCCAAGCGAAGCGAGACGCCGAATGGACGCCCACTGCGAACTCGACCGCCGTGCCATCTGCGGTGTACGTGGTCCGGTGAAGCTCGACCACGGGCTCACCGGCGGGGAGTTGCAGGAGCTGCACCTCGTCCGCGGTAGGGACTCGGGCGAACAAGGCTTCTCGCATGTGGTCGATCTCGTACCCGGCGTCATAGAGAACCCGGTACCCGCCGCCACGGCCGGCAGGGCCAGGGGTGGGGTCAACGATGCGTGTGCCCTCAACGTGCTCTGGTCTGTAGTAGCTAGTCAGGGTGTGGGTCGGCTGCGTTCCCTCTTTCACGAGGCGGGCGCGCGCGTACACCTCAGAGCCGACTGAGACGCCTAGCCCCTCCGCCACGAGGCTGTTCGCCTCTACACGGCTTACGGTCTGCGTTTGCTCGTCGCGCTTATAGGCCCGTCCCGAAGCAACTCGGTCAGCGATGAACGCCACCTCGTCCCCGTCACGCCACTTCGCCTTGTCGTAGCGGGCGATACCAAGCCGCTTAAGGGGAGTGCGCGGACGCACTACGGTGCCGTGGCCGCGCGTAGACGTCACCAGGCCCTCGGCCTCCAGAGCCTTATAGGCCTGGTGCACGGTGGCCTTCGAGCCTTCTCCTGCGTCGACCAACTCCCTGATCTGGGGCAACTGGGCGCCCGGTGCGTACTCACCGCTCTTGATCTGCTCCGCGAGCCTGTCCGCCAGGTCGCGCCACTTCGGTGCCGACTACACCAAGGGCCGCGCCCCATGGGGTCAGGACCTGCGCGGAGATGCCGCCGCACTCTCCCTCTACCAGCGCCACCTGTTGATCACGGGCCTGTCGAACCAGGGCAAGACCGTGGCCCTGCGCTCCCTGGCCCTGTGGCTCTCGCTCGACAAGTCGGTGCAGTTCCTCATGGGCGACCTCAAGGGCGTCGGGGACTGGGCCATGTTCGATGGCCTGGCCCTCACGCTGATCCAGGGGCCAACCGATGAGCACGTGATCGAGGTGACCGAGATGGTCGAAGGCGCCGTGAGCGAGATGAACCGGCGCCTGATGGCCCCGCCCGGAACCCAGTTCCCCGCCCTGATCGTGCTGGTCGATGAGGCACAGGTCGCATTCATGTGCCCACTCAAGGACGAAGACGGCCGCTACTACGGCGGCTCCAAGGCCACGTCCCGGTACTTCATGGTCGTCCGCAAGATCCACAACCAGGGGCGGGCCGTCAACGTCCTGATGTGGCAGGGCACCCAGGACCCCACCGACCAGAACCTTCCCAAGCTGGTCCGCGAGGGCGCCCACACCCGCGCCTCCCTCGCCCTGGGCACCGAGTCCCAGGCCCGGATGGCGCTCGGAGACAAGGCCGTCGACGGCGGGGCCGCGCCGAACCTGCTCCGTCCCGGACTGGACCAGGGAACGCTGGTCGTCGCGTCGTCCGGCATCGACATCCCCAAGGGACAGTCGTCCATCACCGTGCGCACGCACTACGTCGATGACGACGCGGCCAAAGCCATCACCGACCGCGCGAAGGCACTGCGCGACGGAGTCACCACCCCCACCATCCAGCGGGGCGAGGAGCGTGACCCACTCGCCGACATCGCGAGCGTCCTCGGGGACGCACCGCGGGTGCGGACCAAGGACGTGCTCGCCCGCCTCGCCGCGCTGAACGCGGACGCGTACGGCGGCTGGTCGTTCATCGACCTCAAGCGCGTCCTGGACGACGCCGGCGCGGAGCCGCACAAGTCCGACGGGGTCATGGTCGTCAGCCGTGACCGCGTCCTGCGCTCGCTCACCAACCGCGACACGGACGGTTCCGCTTCCGCTGCCGAGTAGCAGGGAGCCGACCCCGCCCAGGTCAGGGAGGCAGGGAGAACTCCCTGAACCCCTCCCTGACCCGCCTCCCTGCCTCTGAGTTGCACAGATGATCGTTCAGGGAGTCAGGGAGGCCCGCAGGTCAGACCCCCGAAACACCCCTCCACAGCCGCCCCGCAAGGGAGTGGCCACGCCTCCCTGCACCGCATCCCGAAGGGATTCCGCATGCACCCCGAACACCCTGCCCACAGCCGGTACGAGAGCGCCGTGGACGTCCACCGGCCCGCTCCGCTCACGCCCGCCGCCGTGATCCCGGCACCGCTCATTCCGGTGCAGCCGGGCGCCGTTCCGACCGTGGCGAGCGTCGTCCTGCCGGACGGCCGCGTCGTCACCGGCTACACCATCAACCCCATGCAGCCCGAACAGGCCGCGGCCAAGCCGGCCGTCTCCCGCGCCGCGGTGAACGTCGCGCTCGGGGGCGTCGGGTTCCTCGCGGTGTGCGGCGGGCTGCTGCTCCTGACGACGTTCATCGCCGCACTCACCGCCCTCATCACCCAACTGGTCATCCTCGCCACCGTGATCTTCGGCGGATGGATCGCTGTGCACATCTTCAGCGCGAGCCGCCCGAAGGGCGGGACCACGGTCAACATCCACAAAGCTGTGATCAAGCGCAATCACTTCGGCAGCTGAATCAAGAATCGCTTTCAGGGTGGGAATTCCAATGCGCGGCGAGTGTTGGATACCAGCCTGGGTTTGCTCCGACCGCCTGGACGAGTGCGGGACAGCCGCTACGCACCGAAAGAGCGAACTCCCGCCACCCCTCGTACCCCTGAATCGCGGGCGCGAGCGTAGTAGTCATCAGTCCGTAGCCGATTGAGTCGGCAAACATGTTCACCAGTGCCAGCACACGTGCCCGCTGCTCTGGATCATCCGGAATCGGCGCACCGCCATAGAAGTGGTTGTACAGCCAGGGGTGCGTAGCGATGAAGCTGTCTACGGCATGTAGCCGTTCGAGGCTGTTGTATCCCGCTGCCGCCCCCGCGATTCCGTTGTTGATCGCTGTCTGTCGCGTCAGTTCGCGGGTCTGCCATGCCGAAAACAGCAGTGAAGCAATCACGCCGAGAGACGTGATCACACCGAAAAGGTAGGCCATTTCGTTCCCCCAGGTCGAAAGTACCCGGCCACTACCCAGGGTCAGAGATCCAGTAACGAACCGAAGAGCCAACGCCCGAGCGGTCAGACAGACGCGCCATCCGCGACGACCTCGGGCAGCTACGCCAAGGGCGGCCCCCTCTCGCCAAAGAAACCGGGCCGCCCCTGCTCACCAGCACCTCACCAAGGAACTGGAGATATTCAGCATGACGCAACCCACTGACATCCGGCGAGCCCCTGACAGGCCCCCGACGGTCGTCGCCCTGTGCGCCGGCTACGGCGGACTCGAAACGGCCATCCGCGCGGGCATCGGCGGCCGGGTCGCCGCCTACGCGGAGAACGACCCGCACGCGGCGGCGGTGTTCGCCGCGCATCACCCCGGGGTGCCGAACCTCGGGGACATCACCGCCGTCGACTGGCAGCAGGTCCGCGACCTGTACCGGCCGGACGTCGTGGGCGCGGGGTTCCCGTGCCGGAACATCTCGAACGCTGGACGAAGGGACGGAATCCATGGGCAGTGGTCTCGGGTCTGGAAAAACGTCGCTGAGGCTGTGGGCGTCCTTGACCGCGTCTCGTGTTCCTGGAAAACGTGGCGGCGCTCCGCTCGCGGGGGCTGGACGTCGTCGCCCAGGACCTGGCCGCGCACGGGTATGACGTCCGGTGGACATGTCTACGAGCTGGTGACCCCGAAGTCGGCGCCCCGCACCCGCGGGACCGCTGGTTCGCAGTTGCCCATCCCGCTGCTGAAGACCCCCACCTCACAGCTTGGGGTCAACGGCGGCCCGCAGCCCCCGGCCAAGCGCAAGAAGGGCGGGCACGGGCCGACGCTGGAGGACGAAGTGGTCTTCCTGCTGCCCCTGTGGCCCCCGGAAGGGGAGTGAGCCTGCTGCCCACGCCGGCGGCACGGGACTGGAAATCGGGCGCTTCCAACCTGCTCGGCCGCAACGCGCGCCCGCTGAACGAGGTGGTCGTGAACCTGCTGCCCACCCCCACCGCCCGGCGTTACGGCACCAACCGGTCCGCATCCGGGGGTGCGAGCTCGCGGCCCTCGATCGAGTACCTGGTCCGTGATCTGCTGCCCACCCCGAAAGCCTCGGACGGCCCGCACGGGGGACCCAACCAGCGGGATACGAGCGGGCGTTACTACCTGCCCGGCCAGGCCGTCCGCCTCGACGCGCAATGGGTGGCCGGCGACGGCACCGACTACGGCCCCGCCATCCACCGGTGGGAAGCCGTCACCGGACGCCCCGGACCCTGCCCGACCGAATCCGGCACCCGCAGCAACCGCCGCCTCTCCCCGGGCTTCGTGGAATGGCTCATGGGACTCCCGGCCGGCTGGGTCACCGACGTACCCGGCATCCCCCGCAAGGAACAGCTCAAGATCCTCGGCAACGGCGTCGTCCCCCAACAGGCCCACCACGCCTACAGCCTGCTCCTCGGAGCCGGCACACCGGCACGGCTCGAACGGGAGACCGCAGCATGAGCACCCATCTACGGACAGCCCTCGGCCTGGCCGCGACCGGCGTACCGGCACTGCCGCTCAGGGCAGGGAAGACGCCCTTCGGGAACTGCCCCACCTGCGTCGGCAACGCGTGCGGTGGCCGGCCGAACATGAAGACCCCCGGCCCCTGCACCTGCCCGGCGCCCTGCCACGGATGGGCCGCCGCCACCACGGACCCCAACGTCATCGACTCACCCCTCTGGGCACGGGCGTGGCAGGAGGCGGCCGGGGTGGCCTACCACCCCGGCGGCGCCGACCTCACCGTCGTGGATCTCGACAACGTGGAAGCCATCGCGTGGGCCCGCGCGAGCCTGCCCGCCACCTGGATGGTTCCGACGACGCGCGGCGAGCACTGGCTCTACATGGGGCCCATGCAGTCCGCCAACGCCGTACGCCCCGGCGTGGACATCAAGTCTCTTATGCAGTACGCCCGTTGGCTCGGTCTTGGCACCGGCGCCATGGCGCCTCTGCCGGACGCCGTGCGCGCCCTGATCGTGAAGAAGCCGGCCCCGGCCCGCACGGCGGCCGTCACCGTGCCCGCGCCGGTCGGGGGCTGGGCGTGCCCGCACCGCACACCGACCTATCTTGAACGCGGCATCGCCATGGCGGAACAGAGCATCACCGCGGCTTCCAGCGCGGTGCACGCCACCGTCTACCGGACGTTCCTCGCGGTGCTGTCCACGCACGGCCGGTGCGGATGCCTCACCGACGCCCAAGCCGCGCGGCTGTTCACCGCCGCTCAGGCCAAAGGCGAATCGCCCCGGCACTGCACCGACGCGTGGACCAATGCTCTGATCACGTTGGGACTGAGCCATGTCTGAGGACGAGAAGAACCCGGCCCGCAAGGTCATCGCGGACTACGCGCAGGAGCGCTTCCGGTACTTCCGCACCGCGGACGGGACCGTGTACGCGCAGAAGAACGACCACCCCGTCGCCCGCCCGATCCGCTCCCAGGGCACCACGGGCAGCCACCGCCAGGAACTCATGGTCGGCCTGTACAAGGACGGGCACGGCGTGTTCAACGGGTCAGCGATGAAAGAGGCGTTGGACTTGATCGAAGCCCTCGCACTGGACGCGGACACGCACGCCGTGCACATCCGCGTCGCCCCCGGGTTCGACGGGGCGACGTGGCTGGACCTGGGACGCGACGACGGACAGTCCGTCCGCATCCACCCCACCGGATGGGACATCCTCACCCCCGACCCTCGCGAGGTGTGCTGGCGGCGCACACAGCTCACCGGAGAACTTCCCCTGCCGGCGAAGGACACCGACGGGAAGGGTATCGACCTGCTGATGCGGCTGTGCAACTTCGCCAACGCGGAGACCGAGTGCCTGGCCATCGCTTGGCTGATCGGCTGCCTCGGGCCGTCCGTGCCCGTGCCCGCGCCGTTTCTCACCGGACCGCAGGGGGCGGGGAAGTCGACCGGGGGCCGGATGCTCACCCGGATCATCGAGGGGATGAGCGGTGACCTGCGACGGGCGCCGAAGGATGAAGAGAACCTGATCGCGGCCGTGGCGGCGGGATGGATCACCGCGCTCGACAACCTCTCCCACATGACGCCGGATCTCTCCGACGCGATGTGCTGCATCGTCACCGGAGCCGAGAGCGTCAAGCGGGCCCTGTTCACCGACGGGGACGTCTTCCGCGTTGGCTACCGCCGGCCCCTTCTCCTGACCGGTGTCGACGTCGGAGTCATCCGCCCCGACCTCGCGGAACGGCTCCTGCCGCTGCGCTTGGAGCGGCCCCGTGTCCGGCGAACTGAGGCGGAGTTGTGGGCGGACTACGCGGAAGTCCTGCCCGTGGTCCTCGGCTCCCTGCTGGACCTAACGGTCAAGGTCCGCGCGGTGGAGGCGGAGACCCCCACCGATCTGCGGATGGCGGACTTCGCCCACCTGTGCGCGCAGCTCGACGCGGCCACCGGCCTCGGGGCCCTGCCGGCGTACCGGGCGAGTCTGGACGACCTGAACGACGACGTGATCGAGGGGGACCTCCTCGCGCAGACCGTCCTGCGGCATGCCGACACCATCGAGCCGGGCACGGCGCAACGGATGACGTCCACAGACTGGCTGTCCTGCCTCAGCAGCGTCTACAGCGGGGACGAGTGCCGTCCTCTGCCCAAGGGGTGGCCGACCACCGGCAAAGTCCTCTCCGACCGGCTCAAGCGCCTCCAGCCCACGCTGGCGGCCCGGGGTGTCCTCATCGACTCGGGCCGCACCAAGGCGGGCCGCTACCTCGAAATGACCCGCACCGTCGCCCTGACCCTGCCACCGCACGAGCAGACGCAAGCCTTCTGACCCGCGATCCGCACGCCCAAGCCAACAGCAAGAGGAGCACCCGCGACGGGCGTGCTCCTCTTGCAGTTCGGTGGAACGCCGCCCCAAGGTCGCGCCGCGCAGCGGCTCCTTCTTCGCTCTGTAAGGCGCACCCGAGTACTACAGGCAGCCCCTTCTTTGTCCTAAGTAGGAAGACGCTGCGTCACCCGCGTCACCCGCGTCACCCGGCCCGAAAAACGGCCGTTGACCTGCGCGAACTGCGGTGACGCAGCCCCGAACCGGCGCGTCACCCAAAACAGCAGGTCAGAGCCTCAAGTGACGCTGATGACGCGGTGACGCAGAAATCCGAACCTCGGACACGGACACACCGCGAGCAAGCCCCCGAGCACCCCGACTCGATGCCGAGGCCCCCATGAGCCGATCTCGTCCCGCTCAATCCGACGCCCGAAGCACCCTCCGCCGCGGCCTGCCGGACCGGTACCTCACTCCCGACGACATTGCCGAGATGTTCGAGGTGCCCCTCGAAACCGTCTACAAGTGGCGCAGGAAGCGCACCGGGCCGCCCGGCTTCCGCATCGGCAAGCACCTCCGATACGACCCCACCGACGTACACGCCTACGTCACCGAGCGAAAGAGCGCCGACCGGGCAGCCGCCTGACACAACCCGCCACTGCATCGCCTCACCAGGGAGGGCCGCACCCGCGGCCCTCCCTTCCACATGCGTAGAGAGGGACGTTGCCGCATGGCAGGCCACATCCAAGACCGTTGGTACAAGACCGAGACGGCGCCCAACGGTAAGACGATCAGGGAAAAGACCGAGCGATACGGGACGGGCTTGCGCTACCGGGCGCGCTACGTAGCGCCGGATGGGAGTGAACGCAGCAAGTCTTTCCCGGACAAGCAGAAGCGACTTGCGGAGATATGGCTGAGCCAGATCGCGGCTGACATGACCCGTGGTCAGTACGTCGACCCCTCCTCGGGCAAGGTGACGTTCAGGGAGTTTGCCAGTCAGTGGCTGGCGTCCCAGACCACGGACCCTTCCACCATCGTGAACATGGAGTTGAGGTTCCGGCTGCACGCCTTCCCCTACATCGGTTCTCGCTCCATGAGCGCGTTCCAACCCGTCCACATCCGGACGTGGGCAAGGGCCCTTGCCGACTCCGGCATGGCAGCGTCGTATCAGCGGACGGTCTTCGCGAATGTCTCTGCGGTGTTCGCCGCGGCCGTGGACGACGGCCTTCTGATCCGCAACCCTTGCCGCGCGGGTTCCGTACGGGCCCCCAAGCTGGATCGGCGGAAGCTCAAGCCGTGGACGCGTGATCGGGTTGTTGCGGTCCGGGGCGGACTTCCGAGTCAGTACGCGCCGATTGCCGATGTCGGCGCCGGGTGTGGCTTGCGGCAAGGTGAGATCTTCGGGCTCGCTGTCGATGAAGTCGACTTCGTCGGGGGAGCCGTGCACGTCGTGCGACAGGTCAAGCTGATCGGCCCGCAGATGGTGTTCGCCCCGCCCAAGGGCGGCAAATTGCGCGACGTACCTCTGCCCGATGTCGTGTCGGCTGCGCTCGCCACCCACATCACCCGCCGGCCCCCCATCGACGTCACGTTGCCGTGGAAGACCCCGGACGGACCGCCGGTCACGGCCAGGCTGTTGTTCTACTCGCGGGAGCGGAAAGCGCTGAACAGGAACTACTTCAACATGTACCTGTGGAAGCCCGCCCTGATCGCGGCCGGCGTCATCCCGGAACGGGGACCGGGGGAGCGGTTCGAGCCGTCGCGTGAGCACGGCATGCACGCCCTGCGGCACTACTACGCGTCGGTGTTGCTGGACTCCGGAGAGAACATCAAGGCTCTGGCCGAGTACCTCGGTCACTCGGACCCGGGATTCACGCTCCGCACGTACACGCACCTCATGCCGAACAGCCAGGACCGTGCCCGCAGGGCCATCGACGCCGCGTTCGGCGTACAGGGTGCGCACTCCGGTCCCGGCGAAGCCGATGCGCCGGCCTTTAACGGGTGAGCTAACGAAGGTTCACGGGCTGAGGCGTCGACTACGAGACGAACTGTTCCGCCACCTGGCGATACTGCTTCGATCGGACTTCCGCCAGTTTCCACAGAGCAGGCAGACCGTCCTTCCGCAGCCGGTTCTCCGCCTCCTGTTGGCAAGCCGACTCGAAGCGGGCCAGGCTGTCGAAGGAGCCGATACGGACGGCGGATGGCCAAGCTGCCGCCGCCTCCGACGCGAAGTCCAGCGCCTGCGCTGGACCGAAGTCCTGCTGCTTCGACCTGGTCAGCCCCACCGTGCCGAACACCAGAGACGACCAGCAGTTGACGAAGGCACGGCCCCCAAGCCCTATCGGGTAGCTGACGCCCAGGGACCAGCTCTCGGCAAACGCAGAGCCAAGCAAGGCGTCGTCGAGTGCTTGGCCGTCAAGAAAAGCCGTGATGCTCTGTACTCCCGCCCTGATCGGGATGTAGTGATCAAGCAGGCCAGATCGCTCGGTCAGCACCTGCACGGCCCCGCCCAGCCGAATGGCTGCGGCGCAACACAGTGCTTCTCCCACGACGTCAAACGTCTCGTCCACGATCCCCCGGTCCCTTGTCCAACTTCGATGAGGGGCACCCCTAGGCACGTTAACCGCAAGAGCGCCATAAAGAACGAGGCTTGAGTGCGGGCGGCCTGGGCCCTCGACAGTGGTTGCGGTGCAGGGGCCCAAAAAGGCCGTCGGCCGTGCTCCCTCCAGCGGAGGAAGAGCACGGCCGACGGCCCACACACGGCCCAGGGGAGCGGAAACCCGCTCTGACCTGGGGCGATATCACACGTCGTAGTACAGCTCGAACTCGTGCGGGTGCGGACGCAGCTGCAGCGGCGCGATCTCGTTCGTGCGCTTGTAGTCGATCCACGTCTCGATCAGGTCGGACGTGAAGACGTCACCCGCGAGCAGGAACTCGTGGTCGGCCTCGAGGCGGTCGAGGACGGCCGGGAGCGAGGTCGGGACCTGCGCGACACCCGCGTGCTCCTCGGGGGCCAGCTCGTACAGGTCCTTGTCGATCGGCTCCGCCGGCTCGACCTTGTTCTTGATGCCGTCGAGGCCCGCGAGCAGCAGCGCCGAGAAGGCGAGGTACGGGTTGCCGGAGGAGTCGGGCGCGCGGAACTCGACGCGCTTGGCCTTCGGGTTCGAGCCCGTGATCGGGATACGCATGGCCGCGGAGCGGTTGCGCTGCGAGTAGACCAGGTTGACCGGGGCCTCGAAGCCGGGGACCAGGCGGTGGTACGAGTTCACCGTCGGGTTGGTGAAGGCGAGCAGCGAGGGGGCGTGCTTGAGGATGCCGCCGATGTAGTAGCGGGCGGTGTCCGAGAGGCCCGCGTAGCCCGCCTCGTCGTAGAACAGCGGGTCGCCGTTGGCCCACAGCGACTGGTGCACGTGCATGCCCGAGCCGTTGTCACCGAAGATCGGCTTCGGCATGAAGGTCGCGGTCTTGCCGTTGCGCCAGGCGACGTTCTTCACGATGTACTTGAAGAGCTGGAGGTCGTCGGCGGCGGCGAGCAGCGTGTTGAACTTGTAGTTGATCTCGGCCTGGCCGGCGGTGCCCACCTCGTGGTGCTGGCGCTCGACCTGGAGGCCGGACTTGGCCAGCTCCAGGGAGATCTCGGCACGCAGGTCGGCGAAGTGGTCGACCGGCGGGGTGGGGAAGTAGCCGCCCTTGTAGCGGACCTTGTAACCGCGGTTGTCCTCCAGCGCACCGGTGTTCCAGGCGCCCGCCTCGGAGTCGATGTGGTAGAAGGCCTCGTTCGACTTGGTGTCGAAGCGCACGCTGTCGAAGACGTAGAACTCGGCCTCGGGGCCGAAGAACGCGGTGTCGGCGATGCCGGTCGAGGTGAGGTAGGCCTCGGCCTTCTTCGCCACGTTGCGCGGGTCACGGGAGTACTGCTCGCCCGTGATCGGGTCGTGGATGAAGAAGTTGATGTTGACCGTCTTGTCGCGGCGGAAGGGGTCGACGCGCGCGGTGGACAGGTCGGCGCGGAGCGCCATGTCGGACTCGTGGATGGCCTGGAAGCCGCGGATCGAGGAGCCGTCGAACGCGAGCTCCTCGGCCGGGTCGAAGGCCTCGGCCGGGATCGTGAAGTGCTGCATCACACCCGGCAGGTCGCAGAACCGTACGTCGACGAACTTGACGTCCTCGTCCGCGATGAACTTCTTGGCCTCGTCGGCGTTCTGGAACATCCAGCTCCTCCTACTCCCGCCCACTGTGGACCGGGGTGGTAGTTCGTTCGTGCGGCCAGTGCGGTGGCACACGCTGGGGCCGACCATAGGGACGGGGGATTTCTCCAGCGTGACCCATTTGTTTCGCCCAAGTTAACCGACCGGGGCTCCCCGGGCCCCTCGTGTCCGTATGCCAAAACGGGCGCAGTACCGTGGACGGGTGGACAACAGGCAAGCAATCGGATCATGGCTCTCCGGACCCCGGGCGGCCATGGAGGACTCCGGCGCGGAACTGGGATACCGGGGCGAGCAGCTCGGTCTGCCGGAGCAGGGGCCCGGTTCCATCGCCCGTCCGGGGCGCCGCCTCGGCGCCCTCGCCGTCGACTGGGCCCTGTGCATGTTGATCGCATACGGGCTGCTCACCGACGGCTACGGCCAGGCGACCGGGAACTGGGCGCTGCTCGTCTTCTTCGCCCTCGGCGCCCTGACGGTCGGCACCGTCGGCTCCACCCCGGGCAAGCGGCTGTTCGGCCTGCGGATCGTGCCGGAGGGCGGCGGGCGGCTCAACCCGCTGCGTGCCCTGCTGCGCACCGCCCTGCTGTGCGTCGCCGTCCCCGCCCTGATCTGGGACCGCGACGGCCGGGGCCTGCACGACCGCCTCGCACGGACGATCGAGGTCCGCGTCTAGCCTCCGCTCCGGGGCGCCGGCACCTCCCGAGGCGCGGCCTGATGCGAGGTACGGCGTCCGGGTGCGACGTACCTGATGCGGGAGAGGTGCCGCGCCCTGATGCGGGAGAGGTGCCACGCCGGGCACGATGCCCTCATACGACGTCCCGATACGACGAAGGGGGCGACCGGAGAGATCCGGTCGCCCCCTTCGTCGTACGTAGGAGGGGTGTCAGCGGGTCTTCGGGCCGCCGCGCGGCATCCGCATGCCCTTGGGCATCGGGCCCTTCGGCAGCGGCATGTTGCTCATCAGGTCGCCCATCGCCCGCAGCCGGTCGTTGGTGGCGGTGACCTGGGCGCCGGTCAGGACGCGGGGGAACTTCAGCATCGTGGTGCGGAGCTTCTTGAGCCCCACCTGCCCCTCGCCGGTGCCCACCAGTACGTCGTGCACCGGTACGTCCGCGACGATCCGCGCCATCTTCTTCTTCTCGGCCGCCAGCAGGCTCTTCACCCGGTTCGGGTTGCCCTCGGCCACCAGCACGATGCCGGCCTTGCCGACCGCGCGGTGCACCACGTCCTGGCTGCGGTTCATCGCCACCGCGGGAGTGGTGGTCCAGCCCCGGCCGATGTTGTCCAGCACGGCCGCGGCGGCGCCCGGCTGGCCCTCCATCTGCCCGAAGGCGGCCCGCTCGGCCCTGCGCCCGAAGACGATCGCCGACGCGAGGAAGGCGAGCAGGAGGCCGAGAATGCCCAGATAGACCGGGTGGCCGATCAGGAAGCCGATCGCGAGGAAGACACCGAGGGTGACGATTCCGACTGCCGCGAGTACAAGACCGATCTTGGAGTCGGCCTTGCGAGTCATCTTGTAGGTCAGGACGATCTGCTTGAGTCGCCCGGGGTTCGCAGCGTCCGCTGCAGGTTCCTTCCTCGCCATGCCACGAAGTCTACGTGGCCCGGCAAGGCCCGACGACGGCAGTGTCCGGGCGGACGGCGGCAGCGCCCGCGACCGGGGTGCGCGGCGAGGCGCGCGGCGGCTACGGAAGCGTCGCCACGGACTCCAGGCGGCTACGGAAGCGTCGCCACGGACTCCAGCACACGCTGCGCCTCGACCCGGTCCTTGGCGCGACGGCGGTCCTCCAGGACGGAGGTCCAGGCGTTGCGGCGGGCGGTGCGCTGGCCACTGCTCATGAGCAGCGACTCGACGGCACGGAGTGCATCGGTGAACGACGGGATCGCGGTGGCGCGTACGGGCGCGGCCTGCATGATGGGAGGTCCCCCCTCGGGATGACGGCTCTTGGGACGGGGCGGTACGTCGTGTAAGACCAGGGTCACTGATTGGTGTTACCAGGGCGTGACCGACCGGTCAAACACCAATGAAGCCTTGATGCAGCAGGTCTCGAGCCTGACGCCGTCCTGACGGGGGTCCCCAACTGCGGGGACGGACGCGATGGTGCCGAATTGGCCACTACCCGGCGGTAGTTGCTTGTGCGCCGACTCACACGCGAGCGGTGGCACTCAGTGCCACCGCTCGGGTCGAACCTGTTTCCCCCGACTGCTCCGTCCGGGGGGTGTCGCGCGTCGGTCAGACGGCCTGCGAGGCGACGTACGCGCCGCGCTTCTCGACGGCCATCCGGTACAGCCGGCCGGCGCGGTAGGAGGAGCGGACCAGGGGGCCCGACATGACGCCGGAGAAGCCGATCTGCTCGGCCTCCTCCTTGAGCTCCACGAACTCGTGCGGCTTGACCCAGCGCTCCACGGGGTGGTGGCGCACGGACGGGCGCAGGTACTGGGTGATGGTCACCAGCTCGCAGCCCGCCTCGTGGAGCTGCCGCAGGGCCTCGCCGACCTCCTCGCGGGTCTCGCCCATGCCGAGGATCAGGTTCGACTTCGTGACCAGACCGTAGTCCCGGGCCTCCGTGATGACCTTCAGCGAGCGCTCGTAGCGGAAGCCCGGGCGGATGCGCTTGAAGATCCGGGGGACCGTCTCCACGTTGTGGGCGAAGACCTCCGGCCGCGAGGAGAAGACCTCGGCGAGCTGGGCGGGCTCGGCGTTGAAGTCGGGGGCGAGCAGCTCGACCTTGGTGCGGCCCTCCGCGCGCTCGGCGGTCTGGGCGTGGATCTGGCGGACCGTCTCCGCGTACAGCCAGGCGCCGCCGTCCTCCAGGTCGTCGCGGGCGACACCGGTGATGGTGGCGTAGTTCAGGTCCATGGTGACCACGGACTCGCCCACGCGACGGGGCTCGTCACGGTCGAGGGCCTCCGGCTTGCCCGTGTCGATCTGGCAGAAGTCGCAGCGCCGGGTGCACTGGTCCCCACCGATCAGGAACGTGGCCTCCCGGTCCTCCCAGCATTCGTAGATGTTGGGGCAGCCCGCCTCCTGGCAGACCGTGTGCAGCCCCTCGCTCTTCACGAGGCTCTGCATCTTCGTGTACTCGGGGCCCATTTTCGCCCGGGTCTTGATCCACTCGGGCTTGCGCTCGATGGGGGTCTGGGCGTTCCGGACCTCCAGGCGCAGCATCTTGCGTCCGTCGGGTGCGACTGCGGACACATCGGCTCCCTGTAGCTTCGATTCTTCGGCGTACACCAGGGTACGCCCGTGCGGTGCTTGCTCCCCGGGGTGGGCAACCTTGGGGAGCGGGGGTGCATTCCCGGGACCGGTCGCGCGGTTTCGCGCGCTCCGGAGGGTTCCCGTGCCCGGAGCGGTTTCCCGCGTGCTTCCCGGTGCGTTCCCCGGGGCTCCCCGGAGGGGGACGTCAGGCGGACGCCCGCTCCACCTCGCGCGGCCTGAGGTCCGCGTTCCCCAGTACGTCCCCCAGGTGCTTCTCCACGACGGGCAGCACCGCGTCGATGGTGAGCTCGCGGCCGAGTTCGTACGCCAGTGACGTCACGCCCGCGTCCCGGATGCCGCACGGGATGATCTTGTCGAAGGACGAGGTGTCCGGGTTCACGTTCAGGGCGAAGCCGTGCATGGTGACGCCCTTGGCGACCCGGATGCCCATCGCGCAGATCTTGCGGTCCTCGCGCCGCTGGCCGGCGTTGGAGGGCGCGTACTGCGGGCCGTTCAGCCGAGGGTCGAACTCCTCGTCGGCGAGCCGCGGGTCGAAGTCGAGGGAGAGCCCGCCGGAGGGGCGCTGCTCGACCGGGTCGCCGAGGACCCAGACGCCCGCCCGGCCCTCCACCCGGCTGGTCTCGACGCCGAACTCCGCGCAGACGCGGATCATGGCCTCCTCCAGGCGCCGCAGGTGCGCCACCACGTCCACGGGGCGCGGAAGCTTCTGGATGGGGTAGCCCACGAGCTGTCCCGGACCGTGCCAGGTGATCTTGCCGCCGCGGTCCACGTCGACGACGGGCGTGCCGTCGAGCGGGCGCTCGTTGTCCGCCGTACGCCGGCCCGCCGTGTAGACCGGCGGGTGCTCCAGGAGCAGGCAGGTGTCGGGGATCTCGTCCAGGAAGCGGGCGGCGTGCACCCGGCGCTGCTCGTCCCACGCCTCCTGGTAGTCCACGGCATCGGCACCGAATCCCATGCGGACGAACCGCAGCTCACTCACGGCAAGCGCCTCCCTCGAAGTCCACGACCGCGGGTCCGGTACATCCGCGGAACCGTTGTCCGGTACGCGAAAGAACCTTTCGTCAGGTACGTGACGCGCCCACGCCACTGTACGTCCGGGCCCTGCGCGTCAGCCCAAAGGGCAATCCTCACACGATCGGATGAATGTATGCCGAAAGGTGCGATCGGGTGCTCACGCTCAGCTACATTCGCGCCGTTCACGAGGCCATAAGGGCTGCTCACAGGCGGGCACACAGTGGTGCCCGAAAGGCAGGAGACCGCACCGCAGATGACGGAACGACCCGCGCAGCGCACTCCCAACCGCCAGCTCGCCGCGCTCATCGCAGAAGCGGGGTTCTCCAACGCCGGTCTCGCCCGCCGCGTGGACCAGCTCGGCCTCGAACACGGACTCGATCTGAGATATGACAAGACATCGGTGACACGGTGGTTGCGCGGGCAGCAGCCCAGGGGCACGACGCCCGCGCTCATCGCCGAGGTGTTCACCCGCCGCCTCGGGCGACGGCTCACCGCACAGGACCTCGGGCTCGACGCCTGCGCGCCCGTCTACGCGGGCCTGGAGTTCGCCGCGACCCCCGAGGAGGCCGTCGACATCGTCAGCGGCCTCTGGCGCAAGGACTCCGGCAGCCACGCCGAGCTGCGCAAGATCGCCTTCACCCCGGCGGGACTCGTCGTCCCCAGCCGGGACTGGCTGATCGGCCGGGCCGACGACCGGGTCGGCCGCGGCGACCAGACCGGCGCGCGCATCCCGGCACAGGCGCGCCCCGCCTCCCCCCGGTTCCCGGCCCCGCTCGAACCGGGAGAGCCGCCGGCCCGCCGGCGCAACCAGACCGAGCGCGGCCCCGGCCAGCGGGTCACCGGCGGCGACATCGCCGCACTGCGCTCGGTCGGGGAGCTGTTCCGCGCCCTCGACCACGCCTACGGCGGCGGCCACGCCCGGCAGGCACTGGTCCGCTACCTGGAGCACGAGGCCGAGCCGATGCTGCGCGGCGTCTACGGCGAGCAGACCGGACGGCGCCTGTTCGCCGCCGCGGCCGACCTGACCCGCCTGGCCGGCTGGACCTCGTACGACATCGCCGCGCACGGGCTCGCGCAGCGCTACTTCGTGCAGGCGCTGCGGCTGTCGCAGGCGGCCGGGGACCGGGCGTACGGCTCCTACGTGCTGGTGACCATGAGCCGGCAGGCGGTCTACCTCGGCCACGGGCGCGAGGCGGTACAGCTCGCCCGGGTCGCCCAGCAGGGCGTCGGCTCGTCCGCGCCGCCCGTCGTGCAGGCCCTGCTGCACTCCGTCGAGGCGCGCGGGCACGGGGTGCTCGGGGAGGTGCGGGCCTGCACGGCGTCGCTGGTGCGCGCCGAGCGGGCGCTGGAGACCGCCCGGCCCGGGGACGACGCCCCGCACTGGGCGCGGTTCTTCGACGAGGGACAGCTTGCCGACGAGTTCGGGCACTGCCACCGGGATCTGCAGCAGTACCGGGCCGCGGCGCAGCACGCCGAGCGCTCGCTGCAGTTGCGGGCGCCCGGGTACGCGCGCAGCCGGCTCTTCTGCCGGGTCGTGCTCGCCACCGCGCGGCTCGGGCTCGGAGAGCTCGACCAGGCCTGCCAGCTGGGCGCGGAGGCCGCGGGGCAGGCGGCGGAGATGCGGTCGGTACGGGCTGTCGAGTACGTACGGGACTTCGAGCGCCGGCTCGAACCGTACCGGGACGCGGCACCCGTGCGCGGCTACCGGGACCGGGTGGCCGCGCTCGGGTGACCCGGAGGTCAGGCGGCCGCCTCCAGCGGTTCCTCGGCCGCGGCCGGCCGGGCGCCCAGATCCGCGAGCAGGGACTGGGCGGCCCTGCGGCCCGAATGGAGGGCGCCCTGGAGCGTGCCGGTGTCGCGGTGGTCCCCGCAGACGTACAGGCCCGCCAGGAGGCGTACGGGGCGGCGCAGGTCGTGCGGCGGGGGCATCGCGGGGACGGCGTCGGGGGTGTGGTGGACCGCGAGGAGCTCCCAGCGGCCCGTCGGCGTCCCGTACAGGCGGGCCAGCTGGGCGCGGACCGCCGCGTCGAGGGGGGCGGCGGACGGCGGGACGCCCAGCACCGTCGACGAGATCAGGACGCGCCCGGCCGGGGCGCGGCTCGGGTCGACCTGGCTCACCACCGCCGTGTGCGCCACCGGGCCGCCACGGTCGGCGTCCAGGAGCAGGGCGGGCTCGGCGAGCGGCGGCTCGTCCGTGGTGTGGTGCAGGACCGTCACCGGGTGGAAGGCCGGGACGCGCAGTCCGGGCAGCAGCCGGGCGGCGTCGCGGGCGCCGGTGGCCAGCAGGATGGCGCGACAGGTGAGTCGGCCGTGGTCGCGGGTGGTCACGGTGGTCGTGGAGACCGCGGTGACCTGGACGCCGGTGCGGACGGTGCCCGGCGGGAGGGAGGCCGCGAGGAGCTCCGGCAGGGTGTCCGCGCCGCCCTCCGGCAGACAGAGCCGGCCCGACGCGAACGAGTGCAGGGCCAGGTCGGCCGCCCGGCTGGAGGCGGTGAGGTCCGGATCGCACAACAGCGCGGCGAGCAGGGGGCGCAGGAAGCCGTCGACCGTACGGGGCGGCAGTCCCCGGGCGGCCAGTGCCCGCGCGGCGGGGAGTTCCGGGCGGGACAGGAGACGCTCCGGCGGGGTGGCCGCGAGGCGGGCGAGGGCGGCGGTGAGGCGGGTCTGGTCGAGGGGGCCGCCCAGTGGGCCGGGCCGGGGGACGCCGCCCTGGCTCCGGGAAGGACGGGAGGCGCTCCGGGCGGCGGCCCGGGGAAGTCGGGGGGCGCTTGCGAGGGCGCGTGCTGCGGTGAGTGCGCCCCTTGCGCTCCGGGGGGTGAGGACGCCGGCGCGGTGGTGGCGGCCGTCGCTGTGCAGCAGGACGCCCGGGGAGAACGGGCGCAGGGTCAGGCCGTCCAGGCCCGGGGTGCGGCGCAGTTCCGGGTACGACGTGGACAGCAGCCGGCCGATGCGGTCGAGCCGGAAACCGTCCACCTTCTCCGTCGACATGCGGCCGCCCACGGTGGGGGCGGCCTCCAGGACCACGGTGGTGAGCCCCGCTCTGGTCAGGTGCTGGGCGGCCGCGAGCCCCGCGGCTCCGGCCCCGACGATGACGACGTCCACGTCCGCTTGACATACGGGCTCTAGCACATGCCCCTCCTCGAGGTTGCGCGGCCGGTGGGGACGTCATGCCCCCAACATGCCCTGGGAATACCCGAGTTCGGGTCGAGAGTAGGTGTGCGGACGGCGTGGGGGAGTCGCGCGTCGGGTGTGCACGGTCGCATGGGGGTGCATACGGTGCCGTGCACGGGCGGGGCTCCTCGCCCCCGCCGTCCTACCCGGCCCATCCCCCTCCCCAGGCCCTCCGTCCCGGTCCTCGCCAGGGGGCGCTGCGCCCCCTGGATCCCCGCCTGGCCCGAAGAGCTCGTCCTCAAACGCCGGACGGGCTGGAAATGCGGGCCCGCGCCGGATGGTTCCGGGCGGGTGCGGTGCTGATGGCTCCGGCCGGGGGGATGCCTTCAGCCCGTCCGGCGCTTGAGGACGAGGCCGTTCAGGCCGAACGGGGGCCTGGGGGCGGAGCCCCCCAGGTTCGGGATGATGGGGGTCCCCCTGCACGAGCGGAGCCGAGAGCTCGGGGGAGGGCAGGGGCGGCGGGGACGAGAGAAAAAAGCGTCAGCGGAGAGCCGCTCGGAGCGCGTCCTCGATCGACGGGTACGTGAAGGTGAAGCCGGACTCCAGGAGGCGGGTGGGCAGGACCCGTTGACTGCCCAGGATGTCGTCGGACATGTCACCGAGAGCCAGCCGCAGCATCCCCGCGGGCGTGGCCAGCACCGTGGGCCGTCGCATCACCCGCCCCATCGCCTCCGTGATCTCACGGTTGGTCAGCGGCTGAGGCGCGGTCAGATTCACCGGCCCGGACAGCGACGGCGTGTCCATGAGATGCCGGATCGCGGCCACCTCGTCGTGCACGGAGATGAAACTCCAGTACTGATCGCCGTCCCCCATACGCCCGCCGAGCCCCGCCTTGAAGAGAGGGAACAGCCTCCCCCACGCCCCGCCCTCCCGGGCCACCACCAGCCCCGTACGGGCGAGCACGGTGCGGACCCCCGCCTGACGGGCCGCGTCGGCGGCCCCTTCCCACGCCACGCACACGGAGGGCAGGAACCCCTCCCCGGCCGGCGCCGACTCGTCCACCGCGCGCTCGCCCGTGTCGCCGTAGAACCCGATCGCGCTCCCGTTGACGAACACCGCCGGCCGCTCGTCGAGGGACGCCACCGCCTCGGCGAGCACCTCGGTCCCCCGCACCCGGCTCTCCCGGATCGTCCGCTTGTACGACTCCGTCCACCGTCGCGAGGCGATCCCGGCCCCCGCGAGGTTCACCACCGCCGCGCACCCGGCGAGCGCCCCCGCGTCGACCCCGCGCCCCTCGGGATCCCACCGCACCTCGCCGGGGGTGCGGGGGGCGCGCCGCACCAGACGGAGCACCTCGTGGCCGTCCGCGGTCAGGGAGCGGGTCAGCGCCGAACCGATCAGGCCGGACGCACCGGCGATCACCACGCGGGAACTTGGAGCAAGCGGTGAGTCGTTCATGCGCCCATCCTGCCCCGCGGCCCGCGAAAAGACGGGCGGGAGCCGCGTGACACCGCCGTACAGTGATCCTCATGCCGGTACCGCACATACGCTTCGCCACGCCGGACGACGAGGACACCCTCGGCCGTCTCGACCGCGCCACCTGGTCCACGCTGCACGCGGTCATGCCCCGCCCCCGGCCGCCGTACGAGCCCTTCTACAACGAACGGTTCGGGCCGCGCGACCACCTGGTGGCCGAACTCGACGGCGTCCTGGTCGGCTACGTCCGGCTGGGCCACCCGACGTCTCTCGCCTGCAACTCCCACGTCCGGCAGATCCAGGGACTCGCCGTCTCCGGCGAGGCCCGCGGCGCCGGCGTCGGGCGGGCGCTGCTGCGGGCCGTGCAGGACGAGGCCCGGCGGCAGGGCGCCCGGCGCATCTCGCTGCGGGTCCTCGGGCACAACACCCCGGCGCGGAAGCTGTACGAGTCCGAGGGGTTCGTGGTGGAGGGCGTCCTGCCCGAGGAGTTCCTGCTCGACGGCGAGTACGTCGACGACGTGTTCATGGGCCGCAGCCTCTGACCCCGCTCCGCAGCAACTGACCGATGTCGGCCCGCCTCACGAGGTGACCAGGTCACCCGTGTCCACCGGCACCGTCGCCCGCGCCGCCCGCTGCGCGTCACCGCTGACCTCGCCCGCCGTCAGCACGTAACCCGTCTCGTTGTCCGAGGTCGAGCGGGCGAAGACGACCCCGTACACCCTGCCCTCGGTGGTGAGGAGCGGCCCGCCGGAGTTGCCCGGGCGGACGGTGGAGCGGATCGAGTAGATCTCCCGGGTGACGGTGTCCGTGCTGTAGATGTTCTGGCCCCGCGCGTTGATCTGGTTCGCGACCGTCGCCGCCTGGAGGTCGAGACCGCCGTCCTGCGGGTAGCCCGCGACAACCGCCGAGTCGCCCCGCGCGGCGCCGGTGTCGAAGCGGAGGACCGGCGCCCGGAGAGCGGGGACGTACAGGACCGCGACGTCCTTCTGCGGGTCGAAGAGCACCACACGCGCCGAGTACACCCGCCCCACGCCGCCCACCCGCACCGTCGGGTTGTCGATGCCCGCCACCACATGGGCGTTGGTCATCACGTGCTGCGCCGCGAACGCGAACCCGCTGCCCTCCCGGCCCTGGTTGCCCGCGGCGCCCTCGATCTTCACCGTGCTCAGCTTGGCCGCGGTCGTCGCGGACTCGGTCACACTGTCCCCGGAGGGCTTGGCGACGCCCGCCGTCGGCTCGTTCTCGAACGGGTTGAAGACCTGCGGGAAGCCCGCCTCCGTGAGCGCGGAGGTCGCCCGTGAGAACCAGGTGGGCGTGGTGTCCGGCATCGCGTTCTGCACCGCGCCCAGCAGGGCCGAGCCGCGGATCGACTGCGTGATCAGGGCGGACGAGGAGGCGCCCAGGACGCTCGCCGTCACCCAGGCCACCAGCAGTACGGCCAGCGTGTTCGCCGCGGCCCCGCCGATCCCGTCGGCCACCCGCAGTGGCCCCCGGTCCAGCTCGCGGCGCAGCTTCAGCGCCAGCCGGCCCGCCAGTTCGTGGCCCACCACGGCCGGTACCAGCACCGTCAGCACCGCCGTCACCGTCGCCGCCGACGTCCCCGCCGTCACCAGGTCCATCATCCAGGGCAGCACCCATACGCCGATGACCGCGCCGCCCACGAACCCGGCCAGCGAGACGCAGCCGGCGACCAGGCCGCGCCGGTAGCCGGACGCCGCGTAGGCCAGGATCACGAGCATCAGCAGGATGTCGAGCAGGTCCACGGAGCCGCCTTTCTCTAGGGCCCCTTAGTACGTGTGGGGCGGGCTCAGTGATCAGCACGCGCGCGTGGTCCCACGAGGGGGCCCACGCGTGCGTGGAACTGTGAAAACGTTCCGGACCAGGGGGATGGTTCCACCAGGTGGCACAGCGCACATCGCGCGGCGCGAGGATCCGGGCGAGGGTGAGCGCATGCGTGTCTTCCGGAGGACGCGAGGGGCATCGCGGGAACCAGGCGGGGAGCGACTTCGCCATGCGCTGGGGTGGCTGCGGCTGTGGCTGCGATGGTGGCTGCCGCGGCGACCGGCGCGGGGCTGGTGGCTCACGTGGCGACTTGTGCTGAGCCGGTGGGTGGCGTGGCGGCCGGAGCCGGGTTGGTGGGACAGGTGGCGACTGGTGGTGAGCCGGTGGCCGGCGTGGCGATCTGTGTCCGGTTGGTGGGCCACGGGGCGTCTTGCGGTGGGTCGGTGGGTGGTGTGGCGGCCTGTGCCGGGTTGGTGGGCGAGGTGGCGGCGGGTGGCGTGGCGGTCGGTGCGGGGGTGGTGGACCGCGGGGCGTCTTGTGGTGGGTCGGTGGGTGGTGTGGCGGCCTGTGCCGGGTTGGTGGGCGAGGTGGTGGCGGGTGGCGTGGCGGTCGGTGCGGGGGTGGTGGGCCGCGGGGCGTCTTGTGGTGGGTCGGTGGGTGGTGTGGCGGTCTGTGCCGGGTTGGTGGGCGAGGTGGTGGCGGGTGGCGTGGCGGTCGGTGCGGGGGTGGTGGACCGCGGGGCGTCTTGTGGTGGGTCGGTGGGTGGTGTGGCGGTCTGTGCCGGGTTGGTGGGCGAGGTGGTGGCGGGTGGCGTGGCGGTCGGTGCGGGGGTGGTGGGCCGCGGGGCGTCTTGTGGTGGGTCGGTGGGTGGTGTGGCGGCCTGTGCCGGGTTGGTGGGCGAGGTGGTGGCGGGTGGCGTGGCGGTCGGTGCGGGGGTGGTGGGCCGCGGGGCGTCTTGTGGTGGGTCGGTGGGTGGCGTGGCGGCCTGTGCCGGGTTGGCGGGCGAGGTGGCGGCGGGTGGCGTGGCGGTCGGTGCGGGGGTGGTGGACCGCGGGGCGCCTTGTGGTGAGCCGGTGGGTGGCGTGGCGGCCGGAGCCGGGTTGGTGGGACAGGTGGCGACTGGTGGTGAGCCGGTGGCCGGCGTGGCGACCTGTGTCCGGTCGGTGGGCCACGTGGCGGCCGGTGGTGGGTCGGTGGGTGGCGTGGCGACCGGCTCAGGGCCGGTGGGCGACGCGTCCCACGCTGATCGTGCTCGGGTGTGTCTCCGGGCTGCTCGCCGTGGTCGCGCTCGTCCTGTGCGCCCGCGGAGTGGAGCGCCTGGTGGGGCGCTCCCGTACCGCCGCGCCTCCGGCCGCCGTGCGGCCCGTTCTTCACACGGCCGTGCGGCCGACCATCGTGCCGCGGTCGCGCTGGCTGGACGCCCGGACCGCGCACGGCCAGCCGCCGCCCCGGTACGACGACCGGGTCGTCGCGGTCTTCGTCCACCACACCGACTCGCCGAACTCGTACGACTGCGCCGACGTCCCCCGCATCATCCGGTACCTCTACGCCGGGCAGACCGGCGCCCGGAACTGGGACGACATCGGCTACAACTTCCTCGTCGACCGGTGCGGGACGATCTACGAGGGGCGCGCGGGCGGGGTCGACCGGGCCGTCACCGGCGCCCACACCCAGGGCTTCAACCACCGGACCGCGGGGATCGCGGCCATCGGTACGTTCACGGAGGGGGCGGTGGTGCCGCGGGCGATGACCGAGGCGATCGCGGCGCTCGCCGCGTGGAAGCTGGGGCTGGCGGACGTGGATCCGCGGGGGACCGTGCGGCTCGTGTCCAGCAACAGTCTGAGTCGGTATGCCGTGGGGACCGCCGTGGTGCTGCCGACGTTGGCCGGTCACAACGCGGGGTTCATGACCACGTGTCCCGGTGCCGCGCTGACGGCTCGCCTTCCGGCGATCCGTACCCGGGCCGCGTTCCTGCAGGGGCGCCGCTGACCCGGCCGGGTTTTCTCGCCCCCGCCGCCCCTACCCGACCCATCCCGTACCTGGGGGCTCCGCCCCCAGACCCCCGCCAGGGGCGCTGCGCCCCCTGGACCCCCGCATCGCCCGAAGGGCTCGTCCTCAAACGCCGGACGGGCTGAAAGACATGACCCCGGCCGGAACCATGCGGCACACGCCGCTACTGCCAGCGCAAGGCCGCATCTCCAGCGCAACCCGCATCTCCACCACAAGCCCGCAACCTCCAGCCCAAGTCCCCATATCCACCGCAGCCCGCATTTCCAGCCCGTCCGGCGTTTGAGGACGAGGCCGTTCAGGCCGAGGCGGGGGTCTGGGGGCGGCAGCCCCCAGGTACGGCGCGGGCGAGAAACCGAACCCTCAGCCCCGGAAGCGCTCCCACAACTTCGGATAACGCTCGGAGAGCACCCCTTCGTTCTCGAAGTCGAGCGGCGTGCCCTCCGGCTCAGGCGACGGCGGAGGAATCCCGAGGTCGGGCGCGACGACCCCGGTGAGCTGCTCGTACGCCTCGTCCGCCGCGTACCCCAGCTCCTCGCCGTCCCCGTCGAGATCCTCGTCGAAGTCGTCCAGGAGCTCGGCGAGGGCGTCCGGGTCGTGCATCGCCCCCTCGAAGACCTCACGCCCCTGGCCGATCAGCCAGCACCGGAAGAAGTCGAAGGCGTCGTCGCTCGCGCCGTCGAGCAGTACCCACGCCGCGCCCCACAGATCCCAGCGGTAGGCGCGGTTGTAGCGGGCCTCGAAGTGACGGGCGAAGTCGAGCACGACGTCCGGGTCCCGCTGGACGAGCCGTTCGACGAGCAGGTCGGCGTGGTCCTCGGGGTCGCCCTCGACGGCCTCGCGGGTCGTGTCCACCAGCTCCCAGAACTCCGTCTCGTCCATCACGGGTCAAGCATCGGGCCTGAACGGGAGTGACGCACGCGGAGTGCCGCAGATTGTTATGTGCGCACATGCCGACGGTAGAACCGGCAGAAACGGGGCGCTTTCGCGCGGCCCGTCACGCGTAGAGCGCCGCCAGTCGCGCCGCGTCCGCGACGAAGCGCTCGCGCAGGGCCGCGGGGGAGACCACCTCCACCTCGGGCCCGAGCCCCGTGAGCTGCGTATGGGCGACCTCCTCGGACTCGACGGGGAGCGTGGCGGTCACCCACCCCCGGTCGTCGGGGGCACCGCACGCGTCCAGGGCCGCCCTCGCCGCCGTGGGATCGACGACGTGCGGCAGACGCCGTACGCCGTCCGGGGAGAGCCGTACGACGGCCTCGGCCCGCAGGATGGACCGGGCGAACTGCTCGGCCCGCTCCTCCCAGAACCCGGGCAGGTCGAAATCCTCGTCCCGCCGGAACCGCTCCTCGCCGAGACCGACCGCGGTGAACCGGTCGATCCGGTACACCCGGAAGGTCCCCGCCTCCGGCACCCGCGCGCACAGGTACCAGACCCCCGCCTTCAGCACGAGCCCGTACGGCTCCAGCGTCCGCTCCACCTCCGCCCCGTCCCGTCCGTAACGCGCGACGACGGGCCGGTCGTCCCACACCGCGTCCGCGACCGGCGGCAGCAGCTCGGGCGCCCTGGGCTCGCTGAACCAGGCGGGCGCGTCCAGATGGAAGCGCTGCGCCGCCGTCCGCGAGGCGTCCCGCAGCGAGGGCAGCAGGGCCGCGGAGACCTTCAGCCGAGCCGCGGACGCGGTGTCCTCCAGACCCATCTCGCGCAGCGCCCCGGGCACCCCGCTCAGGAAGAGCGCCTCGGCCTCGCCGCGTGCCAGGCCGGTGAGCCGGGTGCGGTAGCCGCCGATCAGCCGGTAGCCCCCCGCCCGCCCCCGGTCCGCGTACACCGGGACCCCCGCCTCCGAGAGCGCCTGCGCGTCCCGCGCGACGGTCCGCTCGGACACCTCCAGCTCCCGCGCCAGCTCGGCGGCGGTCATCGACGCCCGCGACTGGAGCAGCAGCACCATCTTGATCAGGCGGGCAGCACGCATGCGTTCATCATGCCGGGCGCCACCGACAGCGAGCAGGTGGCGTAAGGACGGCGAGGGGGTACGGCGGCCGCCGTACCCCCTCGCCGGGATGGACCACAGGTCCTACAGGCCGTAGCGCTCCCGGGCTTCCTTCACCGCGGACGTCTTGACCTCACCGCGGCGGGCGAGCTGCGCCAGCGCCGCGACGACGATCGACTGCGCGTCGACGCCGAAGTGACGGCGGGCCGCCTCACGGGTGTCCGAGAGGCCGAAGCCGTCGGCACCGAGCGAGGAGTAGTCCTGCTCGACCCACTGCGCGATCTGGTCCGGGACCTGGCGCATGTAGTCGGAGACCGCGAGCACCGGGCCCTCCGCGCCGTGCAGCGCCTGGCGGACGAACGGCACCCGCTCCTCGCCGCGCAGCAGCGCCGCGTCGGCCTCCAGCGCGTCCCGCCGCAGCTCGGTCCAGGACGTCGCGGACCACACGTCCGCGGCGACGCCCCACTCCTCGGCGAGCAGCTTCTGCGCCTCCAGGGTCCAGTGGATCGCCGTGCCGGAGCCCAGCAGCTGGACGCGCGCGGCGTTGGCGGCCGGGGACAGGCCCGCCGACTCGGCCGTGTTGAAGCGGTACAGGCCCTTGACGATGCCCTCGTCGATGCCGAGTCCGGCCGGCTTCGCGGGCTGCGGGATCGGCTCGTTGTAGACCGTCAGGTAGTAGAAGACGTTCGGGTCCTCGCCCGGCGCGCTCTCGCCGTACATGCGGCGCAGACCGTCCTTGACGATCGCCGCCACCTCGTACGCGAACGCCGGGTCGTAGCTGAGCGCCGCGGGGTTGGTCGCCGCGATGACGGGGGAGTGGCCGTCGGCGTGCTGGAGGCCCTCGCCCGTCAGCGTCGTACGGCCGGCCGTGGCGCCGACCAGGAAGCCGCGGCCGAGCTGGTCGCCGAGCTGCCACATCTGGTCGGCCGTGCGCTGCCAGCCGAACATCGAGTAGAAGATGTAGAAGGGGATCATCGCCTCGCCGTGCGTGGCGTACGCGGTGGACGCGGCGATGAAGTCCGCCATGGAGCCGGCCTCGGTGATCCCCTCGTTGAGGATCTGGCCGTCCTTGGCCTCCTTGTAGTACATCAGCTGGTCGCGGTCGACCGGCTCGTACGTCTGGCCCTTGGGCGAGTAGATGCCGAGGGAGGGGAAGAGGCTCTCCATGCCGAAGGTGCGCGCCTCGTCGGGGACGATCGGCACCCAGCGCTTCCCGCTCTGCTTGTCGCGGACGAGGTCCTTGACCAGCCGGACGAAGGCCATCGTCGTCGCCACGTTCTGCGTGCCGGAGCCCTTGTCGAAGGACGCGAACGCCTTGTCGGCGGGGGCGGGCAGCGGGGCGAGGGGGTGCGTGCGGCGGGCGGGGGCGGGGCCGCCGAGGGCCGCGCGGCGCTCCTGGAGGTAGCGGACCTCGGGGGCGTCGGCGCCCGGGTGGCCGTAGGGGACCACACCGTCGACGAACTGGCTGTCGGAGATGGGCAGTTCGAGCAGGTCACGCATCTGCTTGAACTCGTCCGTGGACAGCTTCTTCATCTGGTGGTTGGCGTTCTTGGACGCGAAGCCCGTGCCGAGCGTGAAGCCCTTGACCGTCTGGGCCAGGATCACGGTCGGTCCGCCCTTGTGGGCCAGGGCGGCGCGGTAGGCGGCGTACACCTTGCGCGACTCGTGGCCACCGCGGGAGAGGTGGAAGCACTCGGTGATCTTGTCGTCGCTGAGCAGCTTCGCCATCTCGACGAGCGCCGGGTCGGCGCCGAAGAAGTCCTGGCGGATGTAGGCGGCGTCGCGGGTCTGGTACGTCTGCACCTGGGCGTCGGGTACCTCGCGCAGCCGGCGTACGAGCGCGCCGGTGGTGTCGAGCCGGAACAGCTCGTCCCAGGCGTTGCCCCACAGGGACTTCACGACGTTCCAGCCGGCGCCGCGGAACTGGGCCTCCAGCTCCTGCACGATCTTGAAGTTGGCGCGGACCGGGCCGTCGAGGCGCTGCAGGTTGCAGTTGATGACGAAGGTCAGGTTGTCCAGGCCCTCACGCGCGGCCAGGGCGAGTGCGGCCGTCGACTCCGGCTCGTCCATCTCGCCGTCGCCGAGGAACGCCCACACGTGGGACTGCGAGACGTCCTTGATGCCGCGGCTGGTGAGGTAGCGGTTGAAGCGCGCCTGGTAGATCGCCGACAGCGGGCCGAGGCCCATCGAGACGGTCGGGAACTCCCAGAGCCAGGGCAGCCGGCGCGGGTGCGGGTAGGACGGCAGACCGTTGCCACCCGCCTCCTGGCGGAAGTTGTCGAGGTGCGCCTCGGTGAGACGGCCGTCGAGGAAGGCGCGGGCGTAGATGCCGGGGGAGGCGTGGCCCTGGATGTAGAGCTGGTCGCCGGACCCGTCGGCCTCCTTGCCGTGGAAGAAGTGGTTGAAGCCGGTCTCGTAGAGCCAGGCCGCGGAGGCGAAGGTGGCGATGTGACCGCCCACGCCGTGCTTCGCGCCCCGGGTCACCATCGCGGCCGCGTTCCAGCGGTTCCACGCGGTGATCCGGCGCTCCATCTCCTCGTCGCCGTCCACGGTGGGCTCGGCGGAGGTGGGGATGGTGTTGACGTAGTCGGTCTCAAGCAGCTTGGGCAGCGCGAGACCGTTGCCCTCGGCGCGCTCCAGCGTGCGGCGCATCAGGTACGCGGCACGGTGCGGCCCGGCCGCCTTGGTGACGGCGTCCAGTGAGGCCTGCCATTCGGCGGTCTCCTCGGGGTCGCGGTCCGGGAGCTGGTCGAGCTCGCTCGGCTGGATTGCGGTGGGGTCGGTCATTGCGCCGCCTTCCGGAGTCGAAGGGGGTTCCCTCATCGGTAAGGGTTCGGGGTCGCCCTTGGTCTTTGGCAGGACAGGGCTCGAGGGCTCTGGTGTGAGCCCGCCGATGACTGTAACTCCCTGATCGATGATCGATCAAAGAAATCGAGCCGAAAACCACTTCGTCGGGGGAAAGTCGGCACGGGGTGCCTCGGCGGCAGGCACCGGGTGCCTTGGATGCGTGGAATTCCCGCAGGTGAGCATGGACGCGCTCCGCTGTGTCACGGCCGCGGGGCGCAGCCGAGGACGTGCGCCTTCACCAGCTCCGCGATCAGCGGGTCCCGGCGCCGGAAAGCGGCCACGAGGGCCTCGTGCTCCTCCGCGTACGACTGCTGGACGGTCCCCAGCCAGCGGATCGACAGCGCCGTGAAGACCTCGATGCCCAGGCCCTCCCAGGTGTGCAGGAGGACGGAGTTTCCGGCGGCTCGCACCAGTTCGCGGTGGAAGGCGACGGTATGGCGCACCTGGCCGGTTCCGTCCGACAGCCGGTCGGCCTCGTACAAGGCGGTGACGTGCGGCTCCAGCGCCGAGCAGTCCTGGGCGAGCCGCTCCGCCGCCAGCTCGGCCGCGATGGCCTCCAGACCGGCCCGTACGGGGTAGCTCTCCTCCAGGTCGGCGGCCGTCAGGTTGCGCACCCGCACGCCCTTGTTGGGCGCCGACTCGATCAGCCGCAGGGACTCCAGCTCCCGCAGCGCCTCCCGGACCGGGGTCTGGCTGACCTCCAGCTCGGTCGCGATCCGCCGCTCCACGATCCGCTCGCCCGGCTTCCAGCGCCCGCTCACGATCCCCTCCACGATGTGCTCGCGGATCTGTTCGCGCAGCGAGTGGACGACGGGCGCGGTCATGAGGGCTCCTTCGGCGGGGGCTCTGGATCCAATAGTGCGGCCCGAAGGGCCTCGTTGAGGGGTGGTGACCGGGCGACGAGCGGGACCCAAGGGCGTTTGACGTTTAGACAATAAGGCCGCACCGCCGCCGGGGAGAGGCGCACGGGGGCGCTTTCGCGCAGGTGAGACGAGACTTACACGGTGTCAGCGCGGAGGCGCCGGTCTTCGGCCGCTCACGGCGGGCGCACACGCGACGCCCCCGCCCGGAAGGTTCCGGACGGGGGCGTCGCGTGCGCTGGGGTGGGACTACAGGCCGAGCTCGACCTCGAACTCGCCCGCCTCCAGGATCGCCTTGACCGCGGTCAGGTAACGGGCCGCGTCGGCGCCGTCCACCAGACGGTGGTCGTAGGAGAGCGTCAGGTACGTCATGTCGCGGACGCCGATGACCGTGCCCTCCTCCGTCTCGATGACGGCCGGACGCTTGACCGTCGCACCGATGCCGAGGATCGCGACCTGGTTCGGCGGCACGATGATCGTGTCGAAGAGCGCGCCGCGCGAGCCGGTGTTGGAGATGGTGAAGGTCGCGCCGGACAGCTCGTCCGGGGTGATCTTGTTGGCGCGGACCTTGCCCGCCAGGTCGGCGGTCGCCTTGGCGATACCGGCGATGTTGAGGTCGCCCGCGTGCTTGATGACCGGGGTCATCAGGCCCTTCTCGGAGTCCACCGCGATACCGATGTTCTCGGAGTCGAAGTAGGTGATCGTGCCCTCGTCCACGTTGATCCGGGCGTTGACGGCCGGGTGGGCCTTCAGCGCCTGGGCCGCCGCCTTCACGAAGAACGGCATGGGGGAGAGCTTGACGCCCTCGCGGGCCGCGAAGGAGTCCTTCGCCTGCGCGCGGAGCTTCATCAGGCGGGTGATGTCGACCTCGACGACCGAGGACAGCTGGGCCTGCTCGTGCAGGGCCTTCACCATGTTGTCGCCGATGACCTTGCGGATGCGCGGCATCTTGACGGTCTGGCCACGCAGCGGGGAGACCTCGAGGACCGGGGCCTTCTTGGCGGCGGGAGCGGCGGCAGCGGCGGGTGCCGGAGCGGCGGCGGCGGCCTTCGCGGCCTCCGCGGCGGCGACGACGTCCTGCTTGCGGATGCGGCCACCGACGCCGGTGCCCTTGACGGCGGCCAGGTCGACACCGTTCTCGGCGGCGAGCTTGCGCACCAGCGGGGTCACGTACGCGCCGTCGTCACCGGAGGTCGCGGCGGGCGCCGGGGCCGGGGTGACGGGGGCGGGCGCGGCCGGCGCGGGGGCCGGAGCGGCGGGCGCGACCGGAGCGGCGGCCTGGGCCGGAGCCGGAGCCGGAGCCGGAGCGGGTGCGGCCGGAGCGGCGGGGGCCGGGGTGGGCGCCGGAGCCGGGGCGGCCGGAGCCGGGGCGGCAGCGGCGGGTGCCGGAGCCGCGGGAGCCGGAGCGGCGGCCGGAGCCGCGCCCGGGGCACCGATGACGGCGAGCTTGGCACCGACCTCGGCGGTCTCGTCCTCGCCGACCACGATCTCCAGCAGGACGCCGGCGACCGGCGCGGGGATCTCGGTGTCGACCTTGTCCGTGGAGACCTCGAGCAGCGGCTCGTCCTCCGCGACCTCCTCGCCGACCTCCTTCAGCCAGCGGGTGACGGTGCCCTCGGTGACCGACTCGCCCAGCGCGGGCAGCACGACGTCGGTACCGGAGGCGCCACCGGCCGGGGCGGCGGGGGCGGGGGCGGCAGGGGCTTCGGGTGCCGGAGCCGCGGGGGCCTCGGCGGCGGGGGCCGGGGCGGCCGGGGCCGGGGCGGCCTCGGGCTCGGCGGCCGGAGCGGGGGCGGCGGCGGGCGCGCCCGTGCCGTCGTCGATGACGGCCAGCTCGGCGCCGACCTCGACCGTCTCGTCCTCGGCGACCTTGATGGAGGCGAGCACACCGGCGGCGGGGGAGGGGATCTCGGTGTCGACCTTGTCGGTCGACACCTCGAGCAGCGGTTCGTCGGCTTCGACGCGCTCGCCCTCGGCCTTAAGCCAGCGGGTGACAGTGCCCTCGGTGACGCTCTCGCCGAGCGCCGGAAGGGTTACGGAAACCGGCATGGTTTCTGTTGCTCCTTACGATGGGATCTCCCCTGCTCGAGCGGAGTCGAGAGCTCGGGGAAGGTGCGGAAGTCTGTGGTCGTCGCGCCCAGGGGCGACGCGGTGACTGAAACAGCCGGGGCGGTATCAGTCGTGCGAGTGCAGCGGCTTGCCCGCGAGGGCCAGGTGGGCCTCGCCGAGCGCCTCGTTCTGCGTCGGGTGGGCGTGGATGAGCTGGGCGACCTCGGCGGGCAGCGCTTCCCAGTTGTAGATCAGTTGGGCTTCGCCGACCTGCTCGCCCATGCGGTCGCCGACCATGTGGACGCCGACCACGGCACCGTCCTTGACCTGGACGAGCTTGATCTCGCCCGCGGTCTTGAGGATCTTGCTCTTGCCGTTGCCCGCGAGGTTGTACTTCAGGGCGACGACCTTGTCCGCACCGTAGATCTCCTTGGCCTTGGCCTCGGTGATGCCCACGGAGGCGACCTCGGGGTGGCAGTACGTCACCCGCGGCACACCGTCGTAGTCGATCGGGACGGTCTTGAGACCCGCCAGCCGCTCCGCGACCAGGATGCCCTCGGCGAAACCGACGTGGGCGAGCTGGAGCGTCGGGACCAGGTCGCCGACCGCGGAGATGGTGGGCACGTTCGTGCGCATGTACTCGTCGACCAGGACGTAGCCGCGGTCCATGGCGACGCCCTGCTCCTCGTAGCCGAGACCGGCCGAGACCGGGCCGCGGCCGACGGCGACGAGCAGGACCTCGGCCTCGAACTCCTTGCCGTCGGCGAGGGTGACCTTGACACCGCTCTGGGTGTACTCGGCCTTCGAGAAGAAGGTGCCCAGGTTGAACTTGATGCCGCGCTTGCGGAACGCGCGCTCAAGAAGCTTGGAGGAGTTCTCGTCCTCGAGAGGGGCGAGGTGCTTCAGGCCCTCGATGATCGTGATGTCCGTACCGAAGGACTTCCACGCGGAGGCGAACTCGACGCCGATGACGCCGCCGCCGAGCACGATCGCGGACTGCGGGACACGGTCCAGGACCAGCGCGTGGTCGGACGAGATGATGCGGTCGCCGTCGATCTCCAGACCCGGCAGCGACTTCGGCACGGAGCCGGTCGCCAACAGGACGTGACGGCCCTGGACACGCCGGCCGTTGACGTCGACGGAGGTGGGGGAGGACAGGCGGCCCTCTCCCTCGATGTACGTCACCTTGCGGGAGGCGATGAGTCCCTGCAGGCCCTTGTACAGGCCGGTGATGACCTCGTCCTTGTACTTGTGGACGGCCGGGACGTCGATGCCCTCGAAGGTGGCCTTCACACCGAACTGCTCGCTCTCGCGGGCCTGGTCGGCGATCTCGCCCGCGTGCAGCAGAGCCTTGGTGGGGATGCACCCCCGGTGCAGGCAGGTACCGCCGACCTTGTCCTTCTCGATCAGGGCGACGTCCAGGCCCAGCTGCGCTCCGCGCAGGGCCGCGGCGTAACCACCGCTACCACCGCCGAGGATCACTAGGTCGAAAACGGTGCTGGCGTCGTTCGCCACGTCACGTCCTCCATGCATGTGCGCCACGCCGGTCTCCAGTGACCGGTCGGCGGCTGGTGTCCGGCCGCTCTTCTTCGGCCCTGTGGTTCGGGCCCTGTCCTGCCGAGAACCCATCTTCGCACTTGTCGGGGGCGTTCGAGACGCCGGGCCGGTGTGTGAGACGTCCCACTGTCCTGTTTCCCGCGGACAAAACGGCCCCGGGCGACTCGTCGCCCGGGGCCGTGGAGCACCCGGCAGGGGCGCGGGGCCCCGCGCCGGCGGCCACGGATCACCCGTGGCCGCGGAGCGGACCTAACCGAGGTCGCCCGCCGCGGTCAGCTCGGCGAGACGCACCAGCGTCCGCACCGCCGACCCCGTACCGCCCTTCGGCGTGTAGCCGAACGGTCCCGACTCGTTGAACGCGGGCCCGGCGATGTCCAGGTGCGCCCAGGTGATGCCCTCGCCGACGAACTCCTTCAGGAACAGACCGGCGACCAGGCCGCCGCCCATCCGCTCGCCCATGTTCGCGATGTCCGCGGTGGGGGAGTCCATGCCCTTGCGCAGGTGCTCCGGCAGCGGCATCGGCCAGGACTCCTCGCCGACCTCCTCCGCGGCCTCCACGACCGAGGCACGGAACGCGTCGTCGTTGGCCATGACACCGAAGGTGCGGTTGCCGAGGGCCAGCACCATCGCGCCGGTCAGTGTCGCCACGTCGATGATCGCGTCGGGCTTCTCCTCGGACGCCTTCCACAGCGCGTCGGCGAGGACGAGCCGGCCCTCGGCGTCCGTGTTGAGGACCTCCACGGTCTTGCCGCTGTACATGCGCAGCACGTCACCGGGGCGGGTGGCGGAACCGGACGGCATGTTCTCGGCGAGCGCCAGCCAGCCGGTGACGTTGACCTGCAGGCCCAGACGCGCGGCGGCGACCACGGCGGCGAAGACCGCCGCCGCGCCGCTCATGTCGCACTTCATCGTCTCGTTGTGCCCGGCGGGCTTGAGGGAGATGCCGCCCGAGTCGTAGGTGATGCCCTTGCCGACGAAGGCGAGGTGCTTGGCCGCCTTGGGGCTGGTGTACGAGAGCTTCACCAGGCGGGGAGCGGCGGCCGAGCCCGCGCCGACGCCCAGGATGCCGCCGTAGCCGCCCTTTTCGAGGGCCTTCTCGTCGAGCACCTGCACCTTGATGCCGTGCTCCTTGCCGGCGGCGGTGGCGACGGCGGCGAAGGCCTCGGGGGTGAGGTCGTTCGGCGGGGTGTTGACGAGGTCGCGGGCGCGGTTCAGCTCCTCGGTCACGGCGGTGGCGCGCGCGAGCGCCGCCTTGTGCGCCGCGTCACGGGGCTTGCCGCCGAGCAGCGCGACCTCGACGAGCGGGGCCTTGCCGTTCTTGGCGGCGCTGCCGGACCTGCCGGTCTCCTTGTACGCGTCGAAGGCGTACGCGCCGAGCACCGCGCCCTCCGCGAGGGCGCCCACGTCGGCGGCGTCCGTGATCGGCAGGGCGAGGACGGCCTTCTTGGCACCGGCGAGCGCGCGGGCGGCGACACCGGCGGCGCGGCGCAGTGCCTCGGCGCCGAACGCCTCGTCCTTGTCCGGGACCGCTCCGAGGCCGACGGCCACCACGACGGGTGCCTTGAAGCCGGACGGCGCGGGCAGCTTCGTCACCTCGCCCTCGCCGCCGGACGCGCCGAGGGTCTCCAGGATGCCGGCGAGCGCGCCGTCATACCCCTTGTCCACGGCCTCGGCGCCCGGTGCGAGGACCGGGCCCTTGGCGCCCTTGGCTACACCGACGACGATCGCGTCGGCCCGCAGGCCGGACGCTGCGGCGGTGCTGAGAGTCAGAGCAGTCACGGTTGTGAATTCTCGCTTCCATTGAGTTCAGTGGCCGATCTGGGTGGGTCGACCGGGCCCGGCATCGATCCTTGATCTGGCAGCGGAGAGGTGCCTGCGGTGGGGCCGGGAGGGCAATCGACAAGAGCCTACGCGGGGGAGACCGCACCTGCGTCGTGGGGTGTTCACCCTTCCGTGGCGCGGTGGCCGCCCGCCGCTCCTCGGTCCCGGTGATCCGGTGCGCAGGAGGAGGCTTTTGGCCCATGCCCCGCGTGCGGCTCCACACTAACTTCACCGGTCGTCCACCCGATGTCGACGGACGCGGTCGGGGTGGAGGGGTGCCGCGAGCCGACGGCGGACGCCCGCGTCGTGCGGCGCCGACAGCGGTGGGGGATCGTCCACGGGCACCTCGCGCGCGGCCCGGGGGCCGCCCGGCGCAAGAGTCCCCGCCCTCCTGCCGCCCCCGTGAGCGGCACCTGACGACCCCGGTCAAATCCCCCGGCGGGACCGTGACTTGGGCTTCGGGGCCGGTGAAGGCGGGCCGGGAGCGGCCCCGTGACCGCCGGTCAGCCGAGGCAGAACACGACCAGGGCCGTGGTCGCCGCCGTCTCGGCGAGGCCGCCGAAGACGTCGCCCGTGATGCCGCCGAAGCGGCGCGTGCAGTGACGCAGCAGCAGTTCGGCCGCCGCGCAGGCGCCCGCCACCGCGACCGCGGCGCGGACCAGGTCGTACGTCCCCAGCAGCGCGCCCGCGCCGGCCGCCGCGGCGACGACCGCGAGCGCCACCAGCAGGGCGCCGCGCACCGGTACCGTCCCCGCGACCGCCGCGCCCAGCCCCTCGGGGCGGGCCGGGGGCACCCCGGTGCGCGCGGCCAGGGTGAGGGCGAGCCGGGCCGCGGTCGCTGAGACAACGGCCGCGAGCACGCCCCGGTCCCACGAGGACGCGTAGGCCTGGAAGAGCGCGGCCACCTGGGCGAGCAGCACGAAGAGCAGGGTGATCACGCCGAACGGGCCGATGTCGGACTGCTTCATGACGCGCAGGGCGTCCTGCGCGGGCCTGCCGCTGCCGAGGCCGTCCGCCGTGTCGGCGAGCCCGTCGAGGTGGAGGCCGCGGGTGAGCGCCGCCGGTACGGCGGCGGTGGCGACGGCGGCGAGCAGTGGGCCCGCGCCCATCGCGAGCAGCGCCACGCCCACCAGGGCGGCGCCCGCCCCGACGACCAGTCCGGCCACGGGGGCGCACAGCATTCCGGCGCGCGCCGTTTCGCGGTCCCAGCGGGTCACCTCGACGGGGAGCACGGTCAGGGTGCCGAAGGCGAAGCGCAGGCCGTGGGAGACAGGGGTCGGGGACACCGGCGCAGGTTACCCGGGAGGGCGGCGGGCGGGTGCGGCGGCCGGGAACAAAGACATGGATAAAGTGCCGGATATGGGTCATTGGTTGCACCGGAACATCATCGAGCCGGGAAAACTGCCGCTGTTGCTGGCGCTCGGCTCCTTCGTGCTGACCTTTGTGATCACCCGTGTCATCGTCCGGCTCATCCGCGCGGGCAAGGGGCCGTTCGGCAACGTGAAGGCGGGCGGACTGCACATCCATCACGTGGTCCCCGGTGTCGTCCTGACCGTGGTCGGCGGCTTCGGCGCGGTGGCCAGCGCCCGGCCGGGCTTCGGTGCCTCCGCGTTCGCCGTGGTGTTCGGGATGGGCGCGGGGCTCGTGCTGGACGAGTTCGCGCTGATCCTGCACCTGGACGACGTGTACTGGACGGACGAGGGCCGCAAGAGCGTCGAGGTCGTGCTGATCACGGCGGCCCTGGTCGGGCTCGTGCTCGGCGGGTTCCTGCCGTTCGGCGTCAACGACCTGAGCCAGCAGGAGGTGCAGGACCGCGGCGGTGTCATCCTCAGCGTCGCGGTGAACTTCCTCTTCGCCCTGCTCGCCCTCGGCAAGGGCAAGGCCCGGATGGCGATCTTCGGCGTGATCGTGCCGTTCCTCGCCCTGATCGGAGCGCTCCGGCTGGCCCGGCCCGCCTCACCGTGGGCCAGGCGCTTCTACCGCCGACGGCCGCGCGCCCGGGCGAGGTCGATGCTGCGCGCCTACCACCACGACCGCCGCTGGGCGGGCCCGCGGCGCAGACTTCAGGACCTGATCGGCGGGAAACCGGATCCGTTGCCCGCCCGGCTGCCGCCCGGGCGCCGGTGACGCCGCCGGCGCCGGCGGCGCAGCGCGGAGATCCCGCAGAGCACGAGGGCCGCGGCGAGCGCCGCGATGTGCTCCCGGCCCGCGAGGTTCCCCTTGACCGTCACCTCGACGGCCATCGACGCGATCACCACCCCCGCCGTCGCGTACGCGCGAAAGCGCCAGGCCACGAAGACGGCGAGACCGACCACGGCCGCGGAGGGTCCGGTGTCCACGATCCGCGCGTCCGCCGCGGGCAGCCCCAGGGGGTGGTCCGGGCCGAGCAGGACCGCGATACGCGCGTAGAGCGTGCCGGCCAGGGTGGCCGCGTACGCGATGACGAGCATCCGCCACCAGCCCAGGCAGATCTCGGCGATCCCGAACACCACGAGGATCTGGATCAGCGCCCCCCACACCGGCAGGTCAAGGGCCGGTACGAAGAGTGAGAGCGGGGTGCGCAGCAGAGCGAGCCCGAGTGGTTCGTCGGCCCGTACGGAGCCGATGTCCTGGACGAACCGGTAGCCCCAGGACTGGTTCTGCGCGAACTGCAGGAGAGCCGTGAGGAGGACGGCTCCGAGGGTCACGGGGATCGCTCGCAGGCGCCTTGCCTCCAGGTCCCTGCGCACGGTGACGAACAGCAGTCCCCATTCCGCGCGGGCCAGGCGCGCGAGTGTGTTCATCTATGCGACTCGAGGTGCTTGCGGTGCAGCCACTTCGGCAGTCCCGGAGCCTCCAGGAACCCTTCCGCGCGGGCGGACGCGACACCGATGCGCAGCAGGTCCGCGCTCTTCTCGAAGAGCAGGAACCGGGGCTCCCAGATCGGCCGGTACTTGGCGTTGGCACGGTAGAGCGACTCGATCTGCCACCAGCGCGAGAAGAAACTGAGCAGGGAGCGCCACAGCCGCAGCACCGGGCCCGCGCCCAGCCGCGCGCCACGCTCGAAGACGGAACGGAACATGGCGAAGTTGAGCGAGACCTGGGTGATCCCGATGTCCCGGGCGCGGCGCAGGAGTTCGATCACCATGAACTCCATCAGCCCGTTCTCGGAGTCGCGGTCACGCCGCATGAGGTCGAGCGAGAGCCCTCGCGGGCCCCAGGGCACGAAGGACAGCAGCGCCCTCAACTCGCCCTCCCCGTCCGTGCATTCGAGCATCACGCACTGTCCGTCGTCGGGGTCGCCGAGCCGTCCCAGGGCCATGCTGAACCCGCGTTCGGTGGCCCCGTCGCGCCAGTCGTCGGCACGCTCCAGGAGGTACGCCATCTCGTCGGCCGGGATGTCGTCGTGGCGTCGGATGCGTACCCGGTACCCGGCTCGCTTCACCCGGTTGTAGGCCTGCCGGACGGTGCGCATGGCCCGTCCCTCGAGCGTGAACTCGGCGGTCTCCACGATGGCTTCGTCGCCCAGCTCCAGGGCGTCGAGGCCGTGCCGGGAGTAGATGGTCCCGGCCTCCTCGCTCGCGCCCATCACCGCCGGGATCCAGCCGTGCGCGCGGGCCTCGGCGAGCCAGGGATCGATGGCGCCGGGCCACGCCTCCGGGTCGCCCAGGGGGTCGCCCGAGGCCAGCGAGACGCCGCCGACGACCCGGTACGCCACCGCGGCCTTGCCGGTCGGCGACCAGACCACGCTCTTCTCCCGGCGCAGCGCGAAGTAACCGAGCGAGTCCCGGTCGCCGTTCTTCTCGAGCAGGACCCGCAGCCGCTTCTCGTCGTCCTCGGTGAGCGGGTCGACGGCGCGGCGGGACCGGAAGGCCGCGTAGAAGACGGCGAGGACCAGGAGGGTGCTGAGCACGTTGATGGCGACGTTGACCCAGTTGGCGATCTCCAGGCCGTGGAAGCGGGAGTCGTTGGCGGCGACCGAGACCAGCCGCAGGGTGCCGTAGCGCCAGCGTTCCGAGAACGTGGAACGGGACGCGTCGTGCGCGCTGTTGGTGACCGTCACCAGCAGTGCGGCGAGCAGCGAGCAGACGAGCAGGCCGCCGGTGGCGACGGCCGCGGCGAGCTTCGGGTTCGAGCGGTCGCCCTTCGCGTAGAACTCGCGGCGGCCCACGACGAGGGACGCGACGAACACCGCGGTCAGCGCGAGCGAGATCCAGTTCTGGGGGTACTGGCGGATCTCCGGGAACGCCATCGCGACGGCGAACAGCAGCAGGAAGAGCCCGCCGAGGACGAAGTTCAGGATCCACGCGGCCCGTTTGCGCCGGCGCATGGTGATGGCGAGGAACATCGTGAACACGCCCGAGGCGAATCCTGCCGTCAGCAGGTACGGGGTGAAGAGGTTCTCGGTGTTGTGGCGCCGCACGTCCTGGCCGAGCGTCAGCCATGCGGCGCTCAGGAAGTTGATGAACGTGACCGCTCGCAGGTACCAGACGGTGAAACCGGCGGCTCTGCGTGAGGCCCCGGTGGACCTGCGGTCCCCTTCGCCCTGACGGGCCGGGGGCCGCTCCTGCTCGGCGGCAATTCGGGCATCTCCCATAATGCGCGATGATATGGGGCGGTGTGCTCCGCGCGGGGGAAGGGCGGTGCGGGTGGTGCGGGGCGGGGCCTTGCCGCGGGTGGTGGGGGCTGGTCGTGCGGTTCCCCGCGCCCCTGAAGGGGTGCTGGGGGGCGGAGTTGTCCGGTCGGAGGTCGGTGAGGGCCGGCCGCGCGGTTCCCCGCGCCCCTGGAGGGGCGGGTTCGGTAGGGGTCGGTCGCGTCGTTCGTCGCGCCCCTGGAGGGGCGCTCATGTCGGTGTGCGGGCCCTCGGTGGTCACTCCTCGTCAGAGGGCTCGGGCCCGGCCTCCGGGACGGGAACGGGCTCGGGCGTCACGGGAAGCTCCGCGGCGAGCGCGGCCGCGGACTGGACGAGGGGGAGGGCCAGCAGCGCTCCCGCGCCCTCGCCGACCGTGACCCCGTGGTCCAGCAGCGGTTCGAGCGCCATCCGGTCCAGCGCCTTCGCCTGGGCCGGCTCCCCGCTCTTCTGCCCGGCCAGCCACCAGTCCGGCGCCCGGAAGGCGACCCGCTGCCCGACGAGGGCGCACGCCGCCGAGACCACCCCGTCGAGCACGACCGGCATCTTCCGCACCGCGCTCTGCAGCAGGAACCCGGTCATCGCGGCGAGGTCCGCCCCGCCGACCACCGCGAGCAGTTGCAGCTGATCCCCGAGCACCGGCCGCGCCCGCCGCAACGCGTCCCGCACGGCCGCGCACTTGCGCATCCACGCGAGGTCGTCGATGGGCCGCCCGCCCCGCCCGGTGACCACGGACGCGTCGGTCCCGCACAGCGCCGCGACCAGCACGGCCGCCGCGGTGGTCCCGCCGACGCTCACATCCCCGAGCACCACCAGGTCGGTACCCGAGTCCGCCTCCTCGTCCGCGACGGCGACCCCGGCCCGGAACGCGGCCTCGGCCTCCTCCGCGGTCAGCGCGTCCTCGACGTCGATGCGTCCCGAACCACGCCGTACCCGGTGCCGTACGACCTCGGCGGGCAGCTCCGCGGGGTCGCAGTCCAGCGCCATGTCGACCACGCGGACGGGGACACCGAGCCGGCGCGCCAGCACCGCGGCCGGGCTCGCGCCCTCCAGGACCGCCCGCACCAACTGGTCGGCGGTGCCCGCGGGCCGCGCGGACACACCGAGTCCGGCGATCCCGTGGTCGCCCGCGAACAGCACCACGCGCGGACGCTCGATCGGCCGCACGGGCACCGAGCCCTGCGCCGCCGCCAGCCACTCACCCAGGTCGTCGAGGCGGCCCAAGGCCCCGGGCGGCACGATCTGGCGCTCCCGGCGCGCCTCGGCGTCGCGGCGCACCCCTCCGTCGGGGCGCTCGATCAGATCGGTGAAGTCGTCGAGATTAAGCGAGCTCATTCGCCGAACAGTACCGGCAGCGATCGGACACGTCCGCGCCACGTCGTTGCGCCCCGGAACGCCATCCGATACGTACCGTTTGTGTCGGATTGTCGTATGCCCGGTCAGTCGCCCCGCCGCCCCTCCCAGGAGCGCCCATGCCCCCCACACCGCCCCCGACCGACGACCACCGCGCCGCCTACGCGGCCGAACTCGCCCGGGGCACCGACCGGTTCCACGAGCCGCGCCGGGAGGACTGCCCCTGGTGCGGTTCGAACCGGCTGTGCACCCGGCTGCGCACGCCGGACCTCGTCCAGCGCAAGCCCGGCACGTTCGTCGTCGACGAGTGCGGGGACTGCGCCCACGCCTTCCAGAACCCCCGGCTCACCGCGGAGGGCCTGGCCTTCTACCACCGGGACTTCCACGAGACGCTCGACAGCCTCACCGACCGGCTCCTCGGCGCCCGCGGCAACAGCGGCAGGCACCGGGCCGCCGCCCGCGCGCTGCTGCCGTACGCCGAACCGGAGAGCTGGCTCGACGTCGGCACCGGGCACGGGTACTTCCCGGCCGCCGCCAAGGAGGTGCACCCGTACACCTCCTTCGACGGACTCGACCCCACCCGCCGCGTCGAGAAGGCGCGGGCGGCCGGACGGGTCGAGGAGGCCCATCGCGGCCGGCTCGGTGACCCGCGGATCACCGGCCGGCTGCGCGCCCGCTACGACGTCGTCAGCATGTTCCACCATCTGGAGCACACCCCCGACCCGCGCGAGGAACTGCGCGCCGCCCTGGTGGCCCTGCGGCCCGGCGGACACCTCCTCGTCGAAGTCCCCGACCCCGACTGCGCGTTCGGCGCGCTGCTGGGCAAGTGGTGGGTGTCCTACGGCCAGCCGCGCCATCTCCACCTCATGCCGCTGCCCAACCTGCTGGGCGAACTGGAGTCCCTGGGCTGCGAGATCGTCACGACGGACCGCCGCGAACCGCACATCCCGTACGACCTCGCGGGCGCCCTCGCGCTCGCCCTCGGGCGGGTCCTGCCCGACCTCGACGCCCCCTGGCGCCCGGCGCCGCCGACCTCGCTGCAGCGCCGTCTGCACACCGTCCTGACCGGGGCGTCCGTCCCGTTGCTCGCCTCGGCCTCCGCCCTGGACCACGCCTTCGCCCCCCTCCTGAGGCGCACCCGCTTCTCGAACGCGTACCGGATCATCGCCCGCAGAGCGGCATGAGCCGGGATCGGGACCGGAACCGCGATCAGCCCCGCAGGACCAGCGCCTGCCCCGCCACCACCAGCAGCAGGTGCTCGCACTCCGCCCCGAACCCCGCGTTCAGACGCCCGAGTTCGTCGCGGTAGCGGCGCCCGGAGGCGGTGGCCGGGACGATGCCGGAGCCGACCTCGTTGGAGACGGCCACCAGGGTGCGGCGGGTGTCGCGGACGGCGGCGGTGAGCTCCTCGACCCGGGCGCGCAGCGCGCGTTCGCCGCCGCCGGCCCACTCCGCGTCGTCCCAGGCGTTCACGGAGTCCATCGCGTCCGTCAGCCACAGCGAGAGACAGTCGACGAGGAGCGGCGGGCCCTCCTCCGCCAGCAGCGGCACCAGGTCGCAGGTCTCCGTGGTGCGCCAGGAGGCGGGGCGCCGCTCGCGGTGCGCGCTCACCCGGGACGCCCACTCGTTGTCCCCGCCCCGGGTGCCGCCCGTCGCGACGTAGAGCACGTTCGGGAAGGACTCCAGCCGCCGTTCGGCCTCGACGGACTTGCCGGAGCGCGCGCCGCCGAGCACCAGGGTGCGCCGCGGCACGTCCGGTACGTCCTCGTACACGCCCACGTCCAGCGTCGTCCCGTCCGGCACCGCGCGGGCGCCCGCCGCCGCGAGCCGTCGCCGCAGTTCGGGGCCCGGGGGCACCTCGTGGTCGAGGTGCACCGCGATCACGTCCGTGGTGGGTCCGACGGCGCCCACCGCCCGCAGCCTCGCCAGCGCGTCCGGCCGGCCCACCACGTCGGCCGCCACCATGGCGTACGAGCCGCCGTCGTCGTCGAGTCCGGCGGGGGCCGCGCCCGGCGGCAGGTAGAGCAGCCGCTGCCCGTCCGGGCCGGTCACCGCGTACCCGGTGCCCGGCGCGTCCATCGGCACCGCCCGCACCCGGTGCCCGGTCAGCAGGGTCAACTCGCTGCCGTCCGGAACCCGCACGGGCTGCGGCAGTCCCGCGGGCACCTCGACGGCGGGCCCGTCGTGCGGATGCGAGAGCAGCACCTGCCGTACGCCGCCGAGCGTGTGCCCGGCGCGCGCGGCCGCGAACGCCGCGCCGGGCGTCAGGTCGAGCAGCAGCGTGCCGTCCACGAGCAGCGCGGTGGCCGCCCGCGCGTCCTCGCCGAGCGCGGTCGCGCAGGAGGAGCAGGGGCAGTCGGGGCGGGGCAGGCCCTCAGGGGCGCCGGTGCCGAGCAGAGTCAGTTCCACGGGGATGATTTTTCCGTGTCCCCGCAGGTCTTGCGCGCCCGGCTAGGCTTCGGACGGGAGCCGGATCTTGTCGGGCTCCCGCTGTGCAGTGTGCTCATACCTGGGAGGCGTACATGGCGGCATGGACGTGGCGGTTCGAGAAGTCCGACGGGACAGAGGTCCAACCCGCGGTGGAGCCCGAGGAGTTCACCACGCAGGGGGACGCGGAGTCCTGGATCGGCGAGGTGTGGAAGGACCTCCTGGCGGGCGGCGCCGACCAGGTGTTCCTCTTCGAGGACAGCACGCAGATCTACGGGCCGATGAGCCTGCACGCCGAGCCCGAGTAGGCCGGTAGGGGTCGCCGGGGCCACCGGAACCGGCTCCGGCGACCCACCCGTGCCCTCAGCCCCGTACCCCGCACAGGTGCAGCAGCGCCGCCACCTGTCGGTAGGGATCGGTCCGCCCGGCCCGCTCCTCCGCGGCCAGCAGACTCTCCACGTCCTCGGGGACGGGTGCCCCGTCCGGCGCGCCGTCGGTGAACACCCGCACGCCGTACCAGGCGTGCAGCGGCGCCCCGATCCCCGCCAGCGTCGACGTCAGCGTGGCCAGCCGGTCGGCGCGGACGGCGAGCCCGAGCCGGTTGACGTACGCGTCGGATTCGAACGCGGCCAGCGCCGACGTCCAGTCCCCGGCCAGTCCCGGCCGCAGGGCCAGCGCGTCGGCATTGCGCACCAGCAGTGAGAGCAGCCCGCCCGGGGCCAGCATCCGCGCCAGCCCCGCGACCAGCGGGTCCGGCTCCTCGACGTACATCAGCACGCCGTGACACAGCACCACGTCGAAACTGCCGGGCAGGAAGTGGACCCCCGTGTCCCGGCCGTCGCCCTCGATCAGCCGGACCCGGCCCTGGATGCCCTCGGGCTCGGCGGCCAGCGCCTGGCGGGCCACGGAGAGCATCCGGGCATCCTGCTCCAGGCCGGTCACCTGATGCCCGGCGCGGGCCAGCCGCAGCGCCTGCGTGCCCTGGCCCATCCCGACGTCGAGCACCCGCAGCCGCTGTCCGACCGGGAACCGCCCGGCTATCTGCTCGTCGAGCTGCCGGGCCACCAGTTCCTGCCGTACGACATCACGCAGGCCGCCCAGCTTGCTCAGCCAGGCGTTCGCCGCGTCTCCGGAGAAGGATGTCGCGCTCAGGGCCGCTCTCCGCGCTTGACCTGCGGCTTCGGCAGCCGGAGTCGACGCATCTGGAGGGTGCGCATCAGCGCGTAGGGAACCGCGCCCTTCTTGGGCAGGTCCGGGAAGCGCGTGGCGAGCTGCTTCTTCAGACGGATCGCGATGCCGATCGAGTCGACCACGATCATGACGATCACGACCAGCCACAGCAGCAGCGCGATGTTCTGCAGCGAGCCCACCCGCACCATGCTCAGGACGAGGATGACCACGGCCATCGGCAGGAAGAACTCCGCGACGCAGAAACGCGAGTCCACGAAGTCGCGCGCGAACTTCCGCACCTGCCCCTTGTCACGGGCGGGCAGATAGCGCTCGTCCCCGCTGGCCAGCGCCTGGCGCTGCTTCTCCATCTGGACACGGCGATCGTCACGCTGACGCTTGGCGGCCTCCTTGCGCGTCGACGGCGTCTGGGCGACGCTGCGACGCTGGGTCTGGGCCTCACTGCGCTTCGGCGTGGGGCGGCCCTTGGGGGCCTGCGGGTGACGGGTCTGCTTGGAGTCGGTCACCTGCGCCTTGTCGGCGGGGACCTTCTCTTCCTTGGCACGGCTACGGAACACAAAACCCAAGGGTACGGGGTGCGGCGGCATGGACGTCGATCGAGTGGGGAACGATCCGGCAACGCCGTGCGTCTGTAAGGGGACACAGGGGACGTTGTTCGCGGGGGGACGCGAAGGGGACGCGGGGGGTCACCCCGGGTTCCACCTACTCCCTACGCCGGAGCGGCACCGTACGCAGTCGTCCTTGGGGATGAGCGCATCCGTCCCCGAACAGTGCGGTAATGGATGCAGGGCCCGTACTGTGGGTTCTGTTGCAGTACCTGGAGCTGGAGTCCGTCAGAAGGGGGCGCGCGAAGCCCATGAGCGGTGTCATGAAGCGTATGGGGATGATCTTCCGCGCGAAGGCGAACAAGGCCCTTGACCGGGCCGAGGACCCGCGCGAAACCCTCGATTACTCGTACCAGAAGCAGCTGGAGCTGCTCCAGAAGGTGCGCCGCGGCGTCGCCGACGTCGCGACCTCCCGCAAGCGTCTGGAACTGCAGCTCAACCAGCTCCAGAGCCAGTCCACCAAGCTGGAGGACCAGGGCCGCAAGGCGCTCGCGCTCGGCCGGGAGGACCTGGCCCGCGAGGCGCTCTCCCGCCGCGCCGCGCTCCAGCAGCAGGTGACGGACCTGGAGACCCAGCACCAGACCCTCCAGGGCGAGGAGGAGAAGCTCACCCTCGCGGCGCAGCGTCTGCAGGCCAAGGTCGACGCCTTCCGCACCAAGAAGGAGACCATCAAGGCCACGTACACCGCGGCCCAGGCGCAGACCCGGATCGGCGAGGCCTTCTCCGGCATCTCCGAGGAGATGGGCGACGTCGGGATGGCCATCCAGCGCGCCGAGGACAAGACCGCGCAGCTGCAGGCCCGCGCGGGTGCCATCGACGAGCTGCTCGCCTCCGGCGCCCTCGACGACCAGTCCGGGCTCGCCAAGGACGACATCCAGAGCGAGCTGGACCGGCTCTCCGGTGGTACGGATGTGGAGCTGGAGCTGCAGCGCATGAAGGCCGAGCTGGCCGGCGGTTCCTCGCAGCAGGCGATCGAGGGCGGCACCACGGACCAGGGCCAGAACCGGTCCCAGCCGCAGGACACCCCCCGCTTCGACAAGCAGTAGCAGCAGCGGCGACCGACCGGGTCCCACGCCTTAGGAGGGCGACATGATCGTGCGGATCATGGGGGAGGGGCAGGTGAGGCTGGACGACAGCCACCTCACCGAGCTGAACAAGCTGGACGACGAGCTGCTCGCCGAGGTGGAGGGCGGTGACGAGGCCGGCTTCCGGCGCACCCTGACCGCCCTCCTCGACGCGGTCCACCGTCTGGGCGCTCCGCTCCCCGACGACGCGCTGGAACCCTCGGGACTGATCCTTCCGTCCCCGGACGCCACGCTCGCGGAGGTCCGCGAGATGCTCGACGGAGACGGCCTGATCCCCGGCTGAGCGGGGGCGACGGGCTGGAGTGCGAGCCCGCGCTGATGGGTTTCCCTCAAAGGCTGACGCCCGGGGTCTGTATTTCAGCCCGTCCGGCGTTCGAGGACGAGCCCTTCGGGCTTCGGGCGATGCGGGGGCCCGGGGGCGGCAGCCCCCAGGTACACGGGCGGCGCCGGGCCCCGACAACCCAGGGCGGCGTGACAACCGTTCCGCCCCCCGCAAGGGCCCCGTACCGTAATCGAAGTGAGCACCCTAGAGCGCACGAGGTGCAGACTCCGCGCGCACCCCATGGCCCTGGACGCCGCCCTGGCGACCGGCGTACTCGTGACCATGATGGCCAGCTCCTTCGTGGACCCGCACGGCGGCCACGGAGCGAGCTGGGGCGCCCGTACCCCCAGCGCCCTGAGCCTCACCCTGATGGTGCTCGGCGCGGCGGTCCTGGTGTTCCGCCGGCGCGCCCCCCTCCCGGTCCTCGCCGCCACCGGCGCGCTCTCCGTCGTGGAACTGGTCGCGAGCGACCCCCGTACCCCGGTGGTGATGTCCGCCGTCGTCGCCCTCTACACCGTCGCGTCGACCACCGACCGCCCCACCACCTGGCGGGTCGGCCTGCTCACGATGACCGTGCTGACCGCCTGTGCGATGCTCGCCGGCCCCCTGCCCTGGTACGCGCAGGAGAACCTCGGCATCTTCGCCTGGACGGGCATGGCCGCCGCCGCGGGCGACGCCGTCCGCAGCCGCCGCGCCTTCGTCCACGCCATCCGCGAACGCGCCGAGCGCGCGGAACGCACCCGCGAGGAGGAGGCCAGGCGCCGCGTCGCCGAGGAGCGGCTGCGCATCGCCCGTGATCTGCACGACGTCGTCGCCCACCACATCGCCCTCGTCAACGTGCAGGCCGGAGTCGCCGCCCACGTGATGGACAAGCGCCCGGACCAGGCCAAGGAGGCGCTGGCGCACGTACGGGAGGCCAGCCGCTCGGCCCTCAACGAGCTGCGCGCCACCGTGGGCCTGCTGCGGCAGTCCGGCGACCCCGAGGCCCCCACCGAACCCGCCCCGGGCCTCGCCCGCCTCGACGAGCTCGCCGACACCTTCCGCAACGCGGGGCTCCCCGTCGAGGTGGCCCGCGCCGACCACGGCACCACCCTCCCCGCGGCGGTCGACCTCGCCGCCTACCGGGTCATCCAGGAAGCCCTCACCAATGTGCAGAAGCACGCGGGCCCCGAGGCGAAGGCCGAGGTCAGCGTCGTACGCGTCGGCCCGAACGTGGAAGTGACCGTGCTCGACAACGGGCCCGGGCAGGGCGACGGCCCGGAGGAGGGCGGCGGGCACGGGCTGCTCGGGATGCGTGAGCGGGTCGGCGCGCTCGGCGGTACCTGCTCGGCCGGTCCCCGGTACGGAGGCGGCTTCCGCGTCCATGCGATCCTTCCGGTCAAGACCCGCACACCTGCCCTGGGGGACCCCGCGTGACCATCCGTGTCCTGCTCGCCGACGACCAGGCGCTGCTGCGCAGCGCGTTCCGCGTCCTCGTCGACTCGGAGCCCGACATGGAGGTCGTGGGGGAGGCGTCCGACGGCGCCGAGGCGGTGCGGCTCGCCAGGGAGGCGCGCGCCGACGTGGTGCTGATGGACATCCGGATGCCGGGGACCGACGGGCTCGCCGCCACCCGGCTGATCAGCGCGGATCCCGGGCTCGCGCAGGTACGGGTGGTCATGCTGACGACCTTCGAGGTCGACGAGTACGTGGTCCAGTCGCTGCGGGCCGGGGCCTCCGGGTTCCTCGGCAAGGGCGCCGAACCGGACGAGCTGCTGAACGCCATCCGGATCGCGGCGGGCGGCGAGGCGCTGCTGTCCCCGGCGGCCACCAAGGGCCTGATCGCCAAGTTCCTCGCGCAGGGCGACGGCGCGGACGACGAGCGCGACCCGCGCCGCGCCGAGCGGCTGAACGCGCTCACCGGGCGCGAGCGCGAGGTGCTCGTCCAGGTCGCGGGGGGCCACTCCAACGACGAGATCGCCGAGCGGCTGGAGGTCAGCCCGCTGACGGTGAAGACGCATGTCAACCGGGCGATGGCGAAACTCGGCGCCCGCGACCGGGCGCAGCTCGTCGTCATCGCGTACGAGTCGGGACTGGTACGTCCAAGGGTGGAGTGAACTTCACCGGGTCGTACTGCGCCCGCAGTAGGTTCCCCATAAGGAAATAGACCCAGGGGCGACGGTTCGGCACCGGCCGATGGCTCATGGTGGCAGGAGAGCGCTCACCTGTGCCTGTGCGGCGCAGCCGCCGTACCGGCCCGTCAGGGGCGCGTACGCGCTCTCCCGCCGCTCTGCCGTCACACCCGTCGTCACACCCGTCGTCACCCCTGCCGTCCAAGCCGACCACGCCACCCGCTCACGCCACGGAAAAGAGATCCCCCACCCATGTCCTGGCTGTCCAGATTCAGCCTCGCGCAACGGGCCCTCATCGGGCTGATGTCGATCGTCGCGCTCGCGTTCGGAGCGATCGCGATCCCCCAGCTCAAGCAGCAGCTGCTGCCCACCATCGAACTGCCCATGGTGTCCGTGCTCGCGCCGTACCAGGGTGCGTCCCCCGACGTGGTCGAGAAGCAGGTCGTCGAGCCCATCGAGGACACCCTCGAAGGCGTCGACGGCATCACCGGTGTCACCTCCACCGCCAGCGAGGGCAACGCCGTGATCAGGGCGTCCTTCGATTACGGCAACGACACCAAGCAGCTCGTCGCCGATGTCCAGCAGGCCGTCAACCGTGCCCGCGTCCAGCTCCCGGACTCCGTCGACCCGCAGGTCATCGCCGGTTCGACGGACGACATCCCGACCGTGGTGCTCGCCGTCACGTCCGACAAGGACCAGCAGGCCCTGTCCGACCAGCTCGACCGCACGGTCGTGCCGGACCTCAAGAGCATCGGCGGCGTCGGCCAGGTGACGGTGGACGGCGTACGGGACCTCCAGGTCACCGTGGTGCCGGACGACGGAAAGATGGCGGCTGCGGGGCTCACCCCGGCCGCTCTCGGCCAGGCCCTGCAGGCGGGCGGCGCGACCGTCCCGGCCGGCTCCTTCGACGAGGGCGGCAACAACCGGACCGTCCAGGTCGGCGGCGGCTTCACCTCGCTGCGGCAGATCCAGGACCTGATGGTCACCGGCGGCCAGGGCAGGAAGCCGGTACGGCTCTCCTCCGTCGCGAAGGTCGAGCAGGAGCCGTCGAAGGCCGACTCCCTCACCCGCACGGACGGCAAGCCGAGCCTCGCCGTGAACGTCACCATGGACCACGACGGCAGCGCGGTAGCCATCTCCGACGCCGTCAAGGACAAGCTGCCCGGCATGCGCAAGGACCTGGGCACCGGGTCGACGATCACCGTCGTCAGCGACCAGGGTCCGGCCGTGTCGAAGTCGATCAAGGGCCTGACCACCGAGGGCGGGCTGGGCCTGCTCTTCGCGGTCCTGGTCATCCTGGTCTTCCTGGCGTCCATCCGTTCGACGCTCGTCACCGCGGTGTCCATCCCGCTGTCGGTGGTGCTGGCGCTGATCGTGCTCTGGACCCGTGACCTGTCGCTCAACATGCTCACGCTCGGCGCGCTCACCATCGCGATCGGACGGGTCGTCGACGACTCGATCGTCGTCCTGGAGAACATCAAGCGGCACCTCGGCTACGGCGAGGAGCGCGAGGAGGCCATCCTCAAGGCGGTGCGCGAGGTGGCGGGCGCGGTCACGTCCTCGACCCTCACCACGGTCGCCGTCTTCCTGCCCATCGGTCTCACCGGCGGCATGGTGGGAGAGCTGTTCGGCTCCTTCAGCCTGACGGTCACGGCGGCGCTGCTGGCGTCCCTGATCGTCTCCCTGACGGTCGTCCCGGTCCTGTCGTACTGGTTCCTGCGCCCCCCGAAGGACATGCCGGCCGACGCCGACGAGGCACGCCGCACGGCCGAGGAGAAGGAGGCGCGCAGCCGTCTGCAGCGCTTCTACGTCCCCGTCCTGCGCTTCGCCACCCGCCGCCGGCTGACCAGCCTGGTGATCGCGGCGGTCGTCCTGGTCGGCACCTTCGGCATGGCGCCGCTGCTGAAGACGAACTTCTTCGACCAGGGCGAGCAGAAGGTCCTCACCCTCAAGCAGGAGCTGAAGCCGGGCACCAGCCTGGCGGCGACCGACGCGCAGGCGAAGAAGGTCGAGCGGATGCTCGGCGGCGTCAAGGGCGTCAAGGACTACCAGGTCACGGTCGGCTCGTCCGGGTTCCTCGCCGCGTTCGGTGGCGGCACGGACACCAACCAGGCCTCGTACCAGGTCATGCTGGAGGACTCGGCGTCCGCCACCGATGTCCAGAACCGCATCGAGGACGGACTCGGCAAGCTCTCCGGCATCGGTACCACGACGGTCGCGGCCGGCGACGGCTTCGGCAACCAGGACCTCAGCGTGGTCGTGAAGGCGGCCGACGCGGACGTCCTGCGCAAGGCGGCGGAGCAGGTGCGCGCCGAGGTCGCCAAGCTCGACGACGTCACGGACGTGACCAGCGACCTGGCGCAGAGCGTGCCGCGCATCTCGGTCAAGGCCAACTCCAAGGCCGCGGCGGCCGGGTTCGACGACAGCACGCTCGGTGCCGCCGTCACCGAGGCGGTGCGCGGCACCACCAGCGGCAAGGCGATCCTGGACGACAGCGAGCGGGACGTCGTCATCAGGTCGGCCGAGCCGGCCGAGTCGCTGGCCGGGCTCAGGGACCTGCGTCTCGGCGCGGTGAAGCTCGGTGACATCGCGGACGTGAAGCTGGTGGACGGCCCGGTCTCGATGACCCGGATCGACGGTCAGCGGGCCGCCACGATCACGGCGAAGCCGACCGGGGACAACACGGGCGCGGTCAGCTCGGCCCTCACCACGAAGCTGAACGCGCTCAAGCTGCCGGCCGGGGCGACCGCCGAGATCGGCGGGGTCTCGCAGAACCAGGACGACGCGTTCAAGAACCTCGGCCTGGCGATGCTGGCGGCGATCGCGATCGTCTTCATGCTGCTGGTCGCGACCTTCCGCTCCCTGGTGCAGCCGCTGATCCTGCTCGTCTCGATCCCGTTCGCGGCGACGGGCGCGATCGGCCTGCTGGTCGTCACCGGCACCCCGATGGGTGTCCCGGCGATGATCGGCATGCTGATGCTCATCGGCATCGTGGTGACGAACGCGATCGTGCTGATCGACCTGATCAACCAGTACCGCGGACAGGGCTACGGAGTGGTCGAGGCCGTGGTGGAGGGTGGCCGTCACCGTCTCCGCCCGATCCTCATGACCGCCCTGGCGACGATCTTCGCCCTGCTCCCGATGGCGCTCGGTGTCACGGGTGAGGGCGGCTTCATCGCCCAGCCGCTGGCCGTGGTCGTCATCGGCGGCCTGATCAGCTCGACCGTGCTGACGCTCCTGCTGGTCCCGACGCTCTACGCGATGCTCGAACTCCGCAAGGAACGGCGGGCGGGGAAGAAGGCGCAGAAGCGGCTGAAGAAGGCCGGTACCCCGCCGCAGGCGCCGTCCGTCCCGGACGACGAGCCGGAACCGGCGCAGGTCTGAGGGCCTGAGGGGCCGAGGGGCTGACGCCTCTCGGCCCGAGGGTCCCAAGGGTCCCGAGGGTCCCGAGGGTCCCAAGGGTCCCAAGGGTCCCAAGGGTCCCAAGGGGCACCCGGTTTTCTGGGGGCCCTCGGGGGTCCTCGGGGACCGGAAACGACCAGGGCCCGCCCGACACCGATGGTGTCCGGGCGGGCCCTGGCCGTTCACCGGGCCGTACGGGCGGCCGGGCCCGGTTACGGCAGCGCCAGCATCCGCTCCAGCGCCAGCTTGGCGAACCGTTCCGTCTCCCGGTCCACCTCGATGCGGTTGACCAGGTTGCCCTCGGCCAGCGACTCCAGGGTCCACACCAGGTGGGGCAGGTCGATTCGGTTCATCGTCGAGCAGAAGCAGACCGTCTTGTCGAGGAAGACGATCTCCTTGCCCTCGGGGGCGAATCGGTTCGCGAGCCGGCGTACGAGATTCAGCTCCGTGCCGATCGCCCACTTCGAGCCGGCCGGGGCCGCCTCCAGGGCCTTGATGATGTACTCCGTGGAGCCGACGTAGTCCGCCGCCTCGACGACCTCGTGCTTGCACTCCGGGTGGACGAGCACGTTCACGCCGGGGATGCGCTCGCGCACGTCGTTCACCGAGTCCAGGCTGAACCGGCCGTGCACCGAGCAGTGGCCGCGCCACAGGATCATCTTCGCGTCGCGCAGCTGCTGGGCGGTCAGGCCGCCGTTCGGCTTGTGCGGGTTGTAGAGGACGCAGTCCTCCAGGGACATCCCCATGTCACGGACGGCGGTGTTCCGGCCGAGGTGCTGGTCGGGGAGGAAGAGGACCTTCTCGCCCTGCTCGAAGGCCCACTCCAGGGCCCGCTGGGCGTTGGACGACGTGCAGATCGTGCCGCCGTGCCTGCCGGTGAACGCCTTGATGTCGGCGGACGAGTTCATGTACGAGACGGGTACGACCTGTTCGGCCACCCCGGCCTCGGTCAGCACGTCCCAGCACTCGGCGACCTGTTCGGCCGTGGCCATGTCGGCCATGGAGCAGCCGGCGGCGAGGTCCGGCAGGACCACCTTCTGGTCGTCGGAGGTGAGGATGTCCGCGGACTCCGCCATGAAGTGCACACCGCAGAAGACGATGTACTCGGCCTCGGGGCGCGCGGCCGCGTCCCGGGCCAGCTTGAAGGAGTCGCCCGTGACGTCCGCGAACTGGATGACCTCGTCGCGCTGGTAGTGGTGGCCGAGCACGAAGACCTTGTCCCCGAGCTTCTCCTTGGCCGCTCGTGCGCGTTCCACCAGGTCCGGGTCGGACGGCGAGGGCAGGTCGCCGGGGCACTCGACGCCGCGCTCGCTCCTCGGGTCGGCCTCGCGGCCGAGCAACAGCAGGGCGAGGGGCGTCGGCTGTACGTCGAGCTCCTGGGTCTGGGCGGTGGTCACGACACGCACCCTTTCTGTTCTGCGGCTCGCCGGTTCACGAACGACCCGGCGGGACATGCGGGACAAGCCTTTTCGTCTAAATGACGCTATCTATCATAACCGCTTCACGTCATGTTGACGATGCCCGTCGTGTCCATGTGACGTGAATCCCTGAGGTTCTCCCCAGGCCGCTGTGCGCGTTCTTGCGTGTGTGCGAGCATGAGGAGGGAACAGAGAGAACCCAGAAGACAGACTCTCGGCCCGGAATGAATCCGCGGCCCCGGCGGTTGCAATCGTCGGCAAGCAGTCTCCGAACAACCCGGGAGAGAAGCAGATGTCCGTATCGGACGAGACCACCACCGTGAGCGACGGCATCATCCTGTCCGACGCCGCCGCGGGCAAGGTCAAGGCCCTGCTCGACCAGGAAGGCCGCGACGATCTGGCACTGCGTGTCGCCGTTCAGCCCGGCGGCTGCTCCGGCCTGCGCTACCAGCTCTTCTTCGACGAGCGCTCCCTCGACGGCGATGTCGTCAAGGACTTCGGCGGCGTCAAGGTCGTCACCGACCGCATGAGCGCCCCGTACCTGGGCGGCGCCTCCATCGACTTCGTGGACACCATCGAGAAGCAGGGCTTCACGATCGACAACCCGAACGCGACCGGCTCCTGCGCCTGCGGCGACTCCTTCAGCTAGGCCTCCCGGCCCCTTCGCCGGGCCCCGGCCGACTGCTGGACACGGACGAAGGCGGCGTCCCCCTCCGACGGGGACGCCGCCTTCGCGCATCCGTACCCGCGTCCGCGCGGGCCGTTCGCCCTACCGCGCCAGCGGCTCCGGGGTGTGCGGCACCCTCGGCGCCCTGGGTGCCGTCGGTTTCGTCGGCGTCATCGTCGAAGCGCCCGGTGTCTTCCCCTCCCGGATCGCCCCGCCGTCCGACCCCACGACCTTCCGGCCGCCGAGCGGCTCGTCCAGCCGCACCGTCTTCTCGTAGACCTTCGCGATCAGGATGCAGACCTTGCCCTGCCACGGGGTCTCGGTGACCTCGACCGTCACCTTGTCCGCGCTCTCGCTCGCCGAGACGGCGTAGTCGGCGCACACCCCGCCGGTGAAGCTCACCGTCAGGTCCTTGCCGTCGGCCGTGTACCCCTGCACCGTGACGTCACGGGACGCCGGCTCCCCGGTCGGCCGAGGGCTCGGCGCCCCGGGAGTCTCCGGCGTGGCCAGGTACTTCGGGTCGACGGCCGGATGCGTCACGGTGACGCGGGCGGTCGCCCCCTTCGGCCGTACCTCGAACAGCCAGGACGGCACCAGTGTCTGGTGTCCGTCCACGAAGTGCGACGCCAGCCCGAACGTGGCCTTCTCGACGGTCACCGACTCGCGCCGCGGCAGCGCGGTCGACGCGGCGCACGGCTTCTCGTCCCGGTCCTTGAGCGGCACGGCGCTCGCGCAGCCGCCGGGCCCGTTGCGGGCACCGCCCGGCGCCGGGGCCGATCCCGGACCGTTCATCAGGTCCAGCGTCCCGCGCGCGCTGATGACGGGGTACGTGTCCCCGCGCTCCGGCGTCTTCAGCAGGCCGTTGCCGCCCACCACCTGGCCTTCCTTGTCGACCTGGACGCCGGTGGTCCAGCCGTGGGTGGGCAGGCCGCCGACCTCGGGATCCGCGTTCACCACCCGCACGGCGCCCATGAGCGCGCTCGCGTCGAGCTTCGCGTCGTCCTCGCCGAGCGCCTTCAGCACGGGGGCGGCGGCCTTCTTCGCGGCGGCCTCGCTCACCGCGTGACTGCTCGGCGAGCCGGGGTCGCTGGTGCACACGGCACCCTTGCAGTTGTCGGTGCCGGGTGCGTAACGGCTGAACGTCCAGGTGCCGGGGGCCCGCCGGTTCACCTGGAGACTCGGGCCGGAGCCGTCCTGGCCCCCACCGGCCTGCCAGGTGTCGCCGACGAGCCGCGGGGTGCCGGTGAGCCCCAGGGCCTTGGCGAGGCGGGTCACCTCGGCCGCGGTCACCGAGCCCTTCGCCGCGTAGACGGGCGCGAAGTCCGGGCCGTCGGGCAGCTTGCCGTCCGCGCGGTAGACCGTGCCGTAGGGGTCCGGCTCACCCGGCGCGACACCACCCGTGCCACCGCCTCCGGTGGTCCCGTCGAGGGCGAGCGGCGGGGGAGTGCCGTCGCCGCCCGGGGACTCGGCGCCGCTGTGTCCGCCGCCGTCGAAGGCGGTCGTGGCCATGTACGCCCCGCCGCCCCCGACGAGCAGAACGGCGGCCGCGACCGAGGCGACGGCCACCGGGGAATGCCGACGGCGTGGCTTCGCCGTCCCGGCACCGTCCTCGGCGGGGTCGGTCGCTTCGTGGTCGGGTCGCTCGGTGCTCACCGCATCGCTCCTTCGGCTCCACTGCTGTCCGCGACGACCCGGCCCGGCCGGGGACTCCCGGAGCGGGCGCTGAAGGGTCGTACGCCGCCTCCCCTTTACGGGGGACGGCGATGGGACGCAGCGGGGGAGCGCACGGTTCCCTGCGGGCGCCGCCCGGCCGCCCGCTCACGGCGCCCGCGCGGACGCCGCACGGGCCGCGGGGTCAGTCGCCGTAGTCGGACATCGCGTCCAGCAGGCGGGCCGAGGCGGGGGGCACGCGCACCCCGTGGATACGGGACGGGGACACGGGCGGGACGGTGACCGGGGCCGGCGCCGCCCAGTGCCTGGCGGTCCGGGCGCAGTCGTCGCGCAGCGAGGCCAGGTCGCCTTCCAGGTCGAGCGGAGCGGAGCCGTGGACCTTGAGGTTCGTCATAACGGAACCGTATGCACCGGGAGCGTTACGAAGAAAGACCTACTATCGGGTAGTTTTGACCGCTTCTGAGGTCAGGCGCCGACCGGGTAGCGTGAACTGTCAACCCTCTCCCTTCGCAGGAGCGTGTCCTCGCCGTGCGTATCGCAGTCACCGGCTCCATCGCCACCGACCACCTCATGACCTTCCCCGGCCGTTTCGCCGACCAGCTGGTCGCGGACCAGCTGCACACGGTCTCCCTGTCCTTCCTCGTCGACAACCTCGACGTGCGCAGGGGCGGCGTCGGAGCGAACATCGCCTTCGGCATGGGTCAGCTGGGCACCAGGCCGATCCTGGTCGGGGCCGCGGGCTCCGACTTCGACGAATACCGCGCGTGGCTGGACCGCCACGGCGTCGACACCGGCTCCGTGCGGATCTCCGAGGTGCTGCACACCGCGCGCTTCGTGTGCACCACGGACGCCGACCACAACCAGATCGGCTCCTTCTACACGGGCGCGATGAGCGAGGCCCGGCTGATCGAGCTGAAGGCGGTCGCGGACCGGGTCGACGGACTCGACCTCGTCCTCATCGGGGCGGACGACCCCGAGGCGATGCTGCGGCACACCGAGGAGTGCCGGTCCCGCTCGATCCCGTTCGCGGCCGACTTCTCGCAGCAGATCGCCCGGATGAACGGCGACGAGATCCGGATACTGCTGGACGGGGCGACCTACCTCTTCTCGAACGAGTACGAGAAGGGGCTCATCGAGTCCAAGACCGGCTGGAGCGACTCCGAGATCCTCTCCAAGGTCGGCCACCGGGTGACCACCCTCGGCGCGCGGGGCGTCCGCATCGAGCGCGTCGGCGAGGACCCGGTGGAGGTCGGCTGCCCGGACGAGGAGCGCAAGGCCGACCCGACGGGCGTCGGCGACGCGTTCCGCGCGGGCTTCCTGTCCGGGCTCGCCTGGGGCGTCTCCCTGGAGCGCGCCGCCCAGGTCGGCTGCATGCTCGCCACCCTGGTGATCGAGACGGTCGGCACCCAGGAGTACCAGCTGCGCCGCGCCCACTTCATGGACCGCTTCACCAAGGCGTACGGCGACGACGCCGCCCAGGAGGTCAGGGCCCACCTGGTCTAGGCCGGGCCCGGCAGCGGGGTCAGGACACCCGGCGGACCACGTACACCGAGCCCCGGTCCGCCGGCTCCTCCCCGACGTACTCCTGACCCCGCATCTCGCACCACGCCGGGATGTCCAGGCGGGCCGCCTCGTCGTCCGCGAGGACGCGGACGGTGCCGCCGAGGGGCACGTCGCCGATGACCCCGGCCAGTTCGATGACCGGGATCGGGCAGAGCTTGCCGAGCGCGTCCAGGACGAGCGAACCGGACGGGGCGGACGCCGTCCGGGGAGCCGTCGGCGCGCCGAGCTTCTCGCGCACCGCCGAGACCGCCGCCGGAAGGACCGACAGGAACCGGTCGATGTCCTCGGCCGGCGTGCCCGGCGGCAGCGACACCCGGACGTTGCCCTCGCTCAGCACGCCCATCGCCTTCAGGACATGGCTGGGGGTGAGCGTGCTGCTCGTGCACGACGAACCGGAGGAGACCGAGAAGCCCGCCCGGTCCAGTTCGTGCAGGAGCGACTCCCCGTCGACGTAGAGACAGGAGAAGGTGACGATCCCCGGCAGCCGGCCGACCGGGTCGCCGACCACCTCCACGTCCGTGACCAAGTCCGGGACCCGCGTGCGGATCCGGTCCGTCAGTTCCCGCAGCCGCGCCGCCTCCGCGGCCGCCTGCGCGCGCACGGCACGCAGCGCGGCCGCCGCGGCCACCACGGCCGGGATGTTCTCGAAGCCGGCCGCCCGCCCCGACTCCCGTTCGTCCAGGGGTCCTTGAGGGGCGAACCGCACTCCCTTGCGCACGACGAGAAGCCCGACCCCCGAAGGGCCGCCCCATTTGTGGGCACTTGCCGTCAGCAGGGACCAGTCGCCCTCGATCCGCCCCCAGCCCAGCGACTGCGCCGCGTCGACCAGCAGCGGCACCCCCGCCGCCCGGCACGCCCGTGCGACCGCCGCCACCGGCTGTTCCGTCCCCACCTCGTGGTTGGCGGACTGAAGACAGGCCAGCGCGGTGTCGGGGCGCAGGGCGTCGGCGTACGCGGCGGGGGAGACCGCGCCCGTACGGTCGACCGGGACGCGGGTCACGGTGCCGCCCGCCGTCTCGTGGACCTCCGCCGAATGGAGTACCGACGAATGTTCGACAGCTGACACGATCAGGTGGCTTCCGACGCGTCGACGGCCCGCCAGCGCGCCCTCGATGCCGGAGTGCACCGCCCGGGTGCCCGAGCTGGTGAAGACCAGTTCGTCCGGGCGGCAGCCCACCGCGTCGGCGGCCGCCTCGCGGGCCGCGTCGAGCAGGAGCCGGGCCCGTCGCCCCTCCCGGTAGAGGCGGGCCGGGTCGGCCCAGCCCTCGTCGAGCGAGGCCTGCAGGGCCTGTCGGGCGACGGGATGGAGAGGGGCGGCGGAAGCAGCATCGAAGTAGGCCACACACCAACGCTAAAGCTCTGGTCGCGGCAGCGCTCCGAGGGGGTCGCGCGGAACGGCGCCACGAACCACGACGGGCCCGCAGCCGCCGTGACGTCCCGTGTCCCGGGCTCCTGAGCGCCCCAAACCTCCGTCAGAAGTAGCCCGGAGCAGGGCAACCCACCCCCTTCGGCTGACCCGGCGGCGCGTTGGGCACCCTCCCCGCGCGACCTCAAATAGCGTCCAGTAGGGTTTGGTCCGCATAAACATCCAAACCCCTGCCCGTGTGCCAGGGCGGCGAGCGACCAGCGAGAAGGGCCGTAGCCAACCAGCGCGGGCGAGACTCTCGGGAAGGCGCTACGTGAGTCCCAACGGCTCCGACCGCTCGCCGCGGCGCCCGATGCGGCGGAAGCTGCTGCAGGCAATGACTGCGGGCCTGGTCCTGGCGACCGCCACCGGTTGCACATACAAGGACTTTCCCCGCCTTGGTATGCCCACCCCGGTCACGGAGGAGGCTCCGCGGATCCTCTCCCTCTGGCAGGGCTCGTGGGCGGCCGCGCTCGCCACGGGCGTGCTGGTCTGGGGTCTGATCCTGTGGAGCGTCGTCTTCCATCGGCGCAGCCGCACCAAGGTCGAAGTTCCCCCGCAGACCCGGTACAACATGCCGATCGAGGCGTTGTACACGGTGGTCCCGCTCATCATCGTCTCGGTGCTGTTCTACTTCACCGCCCGCGACGAGACGAAGCTCCTCAGCCTCGACAAGAAGCCCGACCTCACGGTCAACGTGGTCGGCTACCAGTGGAGCTGGGGCTTCAACTACATCGAGAACGTCCCCGGTGTCACCGGTGACGCGAAGACCGACAAGAACCTGGACGCCATTCCGGACCGGTTCAAGAAGGACTTCCCGGTGAACGCCGGCGGTGTCTACGAGGCCGGCACTCCGAGTGAGCGGAACCCGCAGACGAACAACCCCGGTCCGACCCTCTGGCTCCCCAAGGGCAAGACGGTCCGCTTCGTCCTCACTTCGCGTGACGTCATCCACTCCTTCTGGGTGGTGCCGTTCCTCATGAAGCAGGACGTCATCCCGGGCCACACCAACTCCTTCCAGGTGACCCCCAACCGGGAGGGCACCTACCTGGGCAAGTGCGCCGAGCTGTGCGGCGTCGACCACTCCCGGATGCTCTTCAACGTGAAGGTCGTCTCGCCGGAGCGCTACGAGGCCCACCTCAAGCAGCTCGCGGCCGAGGGGCAGACCGGTTACATCCCGGCCGGCATTGAGCAGACGGGTCACGAGAAGAACCGGGAGACGAACAACCTGTGAGCATCCTCAACGAACCCCAGGGTGCCGCGGAAGCCGACGACTCGTACGAGAACGAGCTGCCGGTGCGGCGCAAGCAGCCGGGCAACGTCGTGATCAAGTGGCTCACCACCACTGACCACAAGACGATCGGCACGCTCTATCTGGTCACGTCGTTCGCGTTCTTCTGCATCGGTGGCGTCATGGCGCTGCTCATGCGCGCCGAGCTGGCGCGTCCCGGTCTGCAGATCATGTCGAACGAGCAGTTCAACCAGGCGTTCACGATGCACGGCACGATCATGCTGCTGATGTTCGCGACGCCGCTGTTCGCCGGTTTCACGAACTGGATCATGCCGCTGCAGATCGGCGCGCCCGACGTGGCGTTCCCGCGGCTGAACATGTTCGCGTACTGGCTCTACCTCTTCGGCTCGACGATCGCCGTCGGCGGCTTCCTCACCCCGCAGGGTGCGGCCGACTTCGGCTGGTTCGCGTACTCGCCGCTGTCGGACGCGGTCCGTTCGCCGGGCGTAGGCGCCGACATGTGGATCATGGGTCTGGCCTTCTCCGGCTTCGGCACGATCCTCGGTGCGGTCAACTTCATCACCACGATCATCTGCATGCGCGCTCCCGGCATGACGATGTTCCGGATGCCGATCTTCGTGTGGAACGTGCTGCTCACCGCGGTTCTGGTGCTGCTGGCCTTCCCCGTCCTGGCGGCGGCTCTGTTCGCCCTGGAGGCGGATCGAAAATTCGGGGCACATGTCTTCGATGCGGCGAACGGCGGAGCGCTGCTCTGGCAACACCTCTTCTGGTTCTTCGGCCATCCAGAGGTGTACATCATCGCGCTACCGTTCTTCGGCATCATCTCCGAAGTCATCCCGGTGTTCTCGCGCAAGCCGATGTTCGGTTACATGGGCCTGATCGGCGCGACCATCGCGATCGCCGGTCTGTCCGTGACCGTGTGGGCGCACCACATGTACGTCACCGGCGGCGTACTGCTCCCGTTCTTCTCCTTCATGACGTTCCTCATCGCCGTACCGACCGGCGTGAAGTTCTTCAACTGGATCGGAACGATGTGGAAGGGCTCCCTGTCCTTCGAGACACCGATGCTCTGGGCCACCGGCTTCCTCATCACGTTCACCTTCGGTGGTCTGACCGGCGTCATCCTGGCCTCGCCGCCGATGGACTTCCACGTCTCCGACTCGTACTTCGTGGTGGCGCACTTCCACTACGTGGTCTTCGGCACCGTGGTGTTCGCGATGTTCTCCGGCTTCCACTTCTGGTGGCCGAAGATGACGGGCAAGATGCTCGACGAGCGGCTCGGCAAGATCACCTTCTGGACGCTGTTCGTGGGCTTCCACGGCACGTTCCTGGTGCAGCACTGGCTCGGTGCCGAGGGCATGCCGCGCCGTTACGCGGACTACCTCGCGGCCGACGGCTTCACCGCCCTCAACACGGTCTCGACGATCTCCTCGTTCCTGCTCGGCCTGTCGATCCTGCCGTTCCTCTACAACGTGTGGAAGACCGCCAAGTACGGCAAGAAGGTCGAGGTCGACGACCCCTGGGGTTACGGCCGTTCGCTCGAGTGGGCCACGTCCTGCCCGCCGCCGCGCCACAACTTCCTCACCCTGCCGCGGATCCGCAGTGAATCCCCGGCGTTCGACCTGCACCACCCGGAGATCGCCGCTCTCGACCAGCTCGAGAACGCCGGTCACGGTTCGGCGGCCCTGGCTGGCGGCAAGGAGGCCGGCAAGTGAAGGTCCAAGGCAAGATGTTCCTCTGGCTGGCCCTCTTCATCCTGATCATGGCCATCGTGTACGGCCTGTGGTCGAAGGAGCCGGCCGGCACCACGGCGCTCTTCCTGGGCTTCGGCCTGAGCGTCATGATCGGCTACTACCTGGCCTTCACGGCCCGGCGGGTCGACCAGCTGGCGCAGGACAACAAGGAGGCCGACGTCGCGGACGAGGCCGGTGAGGTGGGGTTCTTCGCCCCGCACAGCTGGCAGCCGCTCTCGCTCGGTATCGGTGGCGCGCTCGCCTTCATGGGCGTCGTCTTCGGCTGGTGGCTGCTGTACTTCTCGGCCCCGCTCCTGCTGATCGGCCTGTGGGGCTGGGTCTTCGAGTTCTACCACGGCCCGGACCGCACCCAGTAGGACACGCGGTCCGCGCCACGCGCGGGACACGCCTTTACACCAGGGAGCCCGGACACTCCGTCAGGAGGGTCCGGGCTCCTCGGCGTGTCACGCCTCATGTCCCCCGGTCGGCCCACCCGCCGTGCCGTCGCGGCCGGCCGTTCATAGCGTGGAACCCATGAACCACTCACCGCGAATCCGCACGGTCGTCAGCTGCGCCACGCTGGTGGTTGCCTTCGGCGCGGCCACCACCGCCTGCGGCTCAGACAGTCATCCACTGGCGGCCAAGCCGTACGACGCGGCGGGCCTGATCTCCTTCAACGGTCCGGTCGAAGGCGACAGCAGCAAGGTGGACCCGGACAAGCCGCTCGAAATCACCGTCAATGATGACGACGAGCGCATCACCGATGTGACGGCCACGGACGCGACGGGCCGCTACGTGTCGGGTGAGCTGGCCGCCGACGGCACCCGTTGGCACAGCACCTCCGCCCTGGCCGCGGGCGCCCACTACACGGTGCAGGTGAGCACGGAGGACGAGGACGGCGCACAGGGCCGCAAGTCCATCGGCTTCGACACCATCACGCCCAAGGCCAAGAAGACACTCGGTGTCACCTTCGGGCCCGACGCGGGCGAGTACGGCGTCGGACAGCCCGTGACCGCCCAACTCAGCGCCCCCGTCAAGGACAAGGCCGCCCGCACGATCGTCGAGCGGGCCCTGCGGGTGGACTCGACGCCCGCGACGGAGGGCGCCTGGCACTGGGTGGACGACAAGACCCTGCACTACCGCCCCAAGGAGTACTGGCCCGCCCACGCCACCATCCAGGCGCACAGCAACCTCAAGGGCGTCAAGGTCGGCGCGGGGCTCTGGGGCGGCGACGCGAAGCCCCTGACGCTCACCACCGGCGACCAGCTCGTCGCCCTCACGGACGCCGCCACGCACATCATGACGGTGTACAAGAACGGCGAGCCGATCAACAAGATCCCCATCACCACCGGCAAGCCCGGCTTCGAGACGCGCAACGGCGTCAAGGTGGTGCTGAGCAAGGAGTACGTCGTACGGATGCGCGGTACCACCGTCGGTATCGCCGAGGGTTCCTCCGACTCCTACGACCTGCCCGTGTACTACGCGACCCGTGTCACCTGGAGCGGCGAGTACGTGCACGCGGCGCCCTGGTCGGTGGGCTCCCAGGGGTACGCCAACGTCAGCCACGGCTGCACCGGCATGAGCACCAGCAACGCGGCGTGGTTCTTCAACCACGTGCGCGTGGGCGACATCGTGAAGGTCGTCAACTCCAACGGGGCCCAGATGGCGGCGTTCGACAACGGTTTCGGCGACTGGAACGTCTCCTGGGCGAACTGGCGCAGCGGCAGCGCCCTGGTGGGCGGTACCCCCGACGGCCCGCCGGTGGCCGAGAAGGCGCGTCTGCGTCCCGAGTCCGTGTGAGACAGCGCCGCGGTCCCGCGCCCCGTCGAGGGCGCGGGAAGCGGCGTGCCGGGCCCCAGGCGGCCCACAGCCGCCGCGGCGGCTGTGGGCCGCCTGCCGGGACCTCAGGCGCCGAGCAGGGCCTTGCGGCGCAGGAGCGAGGCCAGCGAGGCGGCGAACTCCACCGGGTCGACCGGCAGGGTCACCGCGGCGTCCGCGCGGCTCCAGGTGGCCAGCCAGGCGTCCTGGGGGCGCCCGATGAGCACGAGCACGGGCGGGCAGTTGAAGATCTCGTCCTTGATCTGCCGGCAGACTCCCATGCCACCCATCGGGACCGCCTCGCCGTCCAGCACACAGACGTCGATGCCGCCCCTGTCCAGCTCCTTCAGGACGGCGGCGGGCGTCGCGCACTCGATGAACTCGACCTGGGGAACATCGGAGGCCGGTCTGCGGCCTGTCGCCAGCCGCACCTGCCCCCGGGTGTTGGAGTCGTCACTGTAGACCAGCACCGTGGCGGTCGGCTGCATTGTTCCTCCACGCATCTGAGAAGCACCGCATTGATCGGGAACTCCTGGTACCGATGGCGCGGATGCTACTCCTTCAAACACCTCGTCAACACCGGTTCGGACAGGGCTTCGATGGGCCATACGGGCTGGACACACCCCACAGACACCCCGAACGGCACCCCCCGGGGTGAGGGCGGGATAAGCGACCGACATAATGTCGGTCGTGGCGACAGCAACGACAGTAGAAACCGGGCACGCGCACCCGTCGGTCAATCGACCGAACCTCACCAGCGTCGGAACCATCATCTGGCTGAGTTCCGAGCTGATGTTCTTCGCGGCCCTCTTCGCGATGTACTTCACCCTGCGATCGGTGACCGGACCGGATCACTGGAAGGAGATGGCCGGCCATCTCAACTTCCCGTTCTCGGCCTCGAACACCACGATCCTGGTGCTCTCCTCCCTGACCTGCCAGCTCGGCGTGTTCGCCGCCGAGCGCGGGGACGTGAAGAAGCTCCGGATGTGGTTCACCGTCACGTTCGTGATGGGTGCGATCTTCATCGGTGGTCAGATCTTCGAGTACACCGAACTGGTCAAGAAGGACGGGCTCTCGCTCTCCTCCGACCCGTACGGCTCGGTGTTCTACCTGACCACCGGCTTCCACGGCCTGCACGTGACGGGCGGCCTCATCGCCTTCCTGCTGGTCCTCGGCCGCACCTACGCGGCCAAGAGGTTCACTCACGAGCAGGCGACCGCCGCCATCGTCGTGTCCTACTACTGGCACTTCGTCGATGTCGTCTGGATCGGCCTCTTCGCCACGATCTACATGATCAAGTAATCGGGCCCGCAGCCCGAAACATCCAGAAGCATCGACGCAGAAGATCCTGACACCGGGGTAATCCGTGAAAAAGCTCTCCGCACGACGACGCCATCCGCTGGCGGCGGTCGTCGTCCTACTCCTCGCGCTGGCGGCCACCGGGGGGCTGTACGCCGCGTTCGCACCCGCGAGCAAGGCGCAGGCCGACACCACCGCCCAGTCCCTTGCCATCGACGAGGGCAAGAAGCTCTTCTCCGTGGGCTGCGCAAGCTGCCACGGAACCGGCGGTCAGGGCTCCTCCGACGGGCCGAGCCTGGTGGGTGTCGGCGCCGCGGCGGTCGACTTCCAGGTCGGTACCGGCCGTATGCCGGCCCAGCAGCCGGGCGCGCAGATCCCGCGCAAGAAGGTCATCTACTCGCAGGCCGAGATCGACCAGCTCGCGGCGTACATCGCCTCGCTGGGCGCTGGTCCCACCATCCCGACGAAGAGCCAGGTCAGCCCGGAGGGCGCGGACATCGCCAAGGGCGGCGAGCTGTTCCGCACCAACTGCGCGCAGTGCCACAACTTCACCGGCAAGGGCGGCGCGCTGACGCACGGCAAGTTCGCGCCGAGCCTCGAGGGTGTCGACCCCAAGCACATCTACGAGGCCATGCAGACCGGCCCGCAGAACATGCCCTCCTTCCCCGACACCACGCTGTCGGAGAAGAACAAGAAGGACATCATCGCGTACCTCGACGCGGTCAACGGTGACAACACCGAGAGCCCGGGCGGTCTCGAGCTGGGCGGCCTCGGGCCGGTCAGTGAAGGCCTCTTCGGCTGGATCTTCGGTCTTGGCGCGCTGGTCGCCGTCGCCGTCTGGGTCGCCGCTCGGACCGCAAAGGCCAAGAAGTCATGAGTAGCCAAGACATTCCAGAAGAGAACCTGCCCGCTGAGCGGGCCGACGAGCACGGTCACGGCGCAGTAGCCGTCGCGAACGAGGACAACCCGTTCGCGGACCCGGGACTGCCGCCGCACGAGCACCGCATCCAGGACATCGACGAGCGGGCCGCCAAGCGGTCCGAGCGTGTCGTCGCGATGCTGTTCACGCTGTCGATGCTGGCCACGGTGGCCTTCATCGCCTCGTACGTGACGATCCCGAACGACAAGTCGATCTTCGTCTTCCCGCTCGGGCACATCAGCGCGCTGAACTTCGCGCTGGGTATGACGCTCGGTGTGGCGCTCTTCTCGATCGGCGCGGGAGCGGTCCACTGGGCCCGCACCCTGATGTCCGACGTGGAGATCGCCGACGAGCGTCACCCGATCGAGGCGGAGCCCGAGGTCAAGGCCAAGGTCCTGGCCGACTTCAAGCAGGGTGCCAAGGAGTCCGCGCTCGGCCGCCGCAAGCTGATCCGCACCACGATGTTCGGCGCGCTGGCCCTGTTCCCGCTCTCCGGCGTCATGCTGCTGCGCGACCTCGGTCCGCTGCCGGGCACCAAGCTGCGCCACACGATCTGGTCCAAGGGCAAGCTGCTCGTCAACATGAACACGAACGAGCCGCTGCGTCCCTCCGACATCGCCGTCGGCTCGCTCACCTTCGTCAAGCCCGAGGGCCTGGAGGAGAAGGACGAGGACTTCCAGCAGGAGATCGCGAAGGCCGCCGTGATGATCGTCCGGCTCCAGCCGGACAACATCAAGGACAAGCGCGAGCTCGCCTGGTCGCACGAGGGCATCGTGGCGTACTCGAAGATCTGCACCCACGTCGGCTGCCCGATCTCCCTGTACGAGCAGCAGACGCACCACGTGCTCTGCCCCTGCCACCAGTCCACCTTCGACCTCTCCGACGGTGCCCGAGTGATCTTCGGCCCGGCCGGTCATGCCCTGCCGCAGCTGCGCATCGGTGTGAACGACGAGGGCTACCTCGAGGCGCTCGGCGACTTCGACGAGCCCGTCGGTCCTGCCTTCTGGGAGCGCGGATGAGCACTACCACCACCTCCGACTCGCGCTCGCGCGAGAAGGCGCCCGCCGGTGAGCGGGTGGCCGACTGGGCCGACGGCCGCTTGGGGATCTACTCCCTGGCCAAGGCCAACATGCGCAAGATCTTCCCCGACCACTGGTCGTTCATGCTGGGTGAGATCTGCCTGTACAGCTTCCTCATCATCATCCTCACGGGTGTGTATCTGACGCTGTTCTTCCACCCGTCGATGAACGAGGTGGAGTACCACGGCAGCTACGTCCCGCTGCAGGGTCAGCTGATGTCCGAGGCGTTCAACTCGACCATGCACATCTCCTTCGAGGTGCGCGGTGGTCTGCTGATCCGGCAGATCCACCACTGGGCGGCGCTGATCTTCCTCGCCGGCATGTTCGTGCACATGATGCGCGTGTTCTTCACGGGTGCGTTCCGCAAGCCGCGTGAGGTCAACTGGCTCTTCGGCTTCCTGCTGTTCGTCCTGGGCATGTTCACCGGCTTCACCGGTTACTCGCTCCCGGACGACCTGCTCTCCGGCACCGGTGTCCGCTTCATGGAGGGCGCGGTCCTGTCCGTGCCGATCGTCGGCACGTACCTCTCGTTCTTCCTCTTCGGCGGTCAGTTCCCGGGCGGCGACTTCGTGGCCCGCTTCTACTCCGTGCACGTGCTGCTGCTGCCGGGCATCATGCTCGGCCTGGTCGTCGGCCACCTGATCCTGGTCTTCTACCACAAGCACACGCAGTTCGCGGGCCCCGGAAAGACGAACAGGAACGTCGTCGGCATGCCGCTGCTGCCGGTCTACATGGCCAAGGCCGGAGGCTTCTTCTTCCTGGTCTTCGGCGTCATCGCGGCCATCGCGGCGATCGCCTCGATCAACCCGATCTGGTCCATGGGCCCCTACCGTCCGGACATGGTGTCCACGGGCGCCCAGCCGGACTGGTACATGGGCTTCTCCGAGGGCCTGATCCGTGTCATGCCGGGCTGGGAGATCAACTTCTGGGGTCACACGCTCGTCCTGGGTGTGTTCATCCCGCTGGTGATCTTCCCGCTGGTCCTGGTCGCGATCGCGGTCTACCCGTTCATCGAGTCCTGGGTCACCGGCGACAAGCGCGAGCACCACATCCTGGACCGCCCGCGCAACGTCCCGACCCGTACCGCCTTCGGCGCGGCCTGGATCAGCTGGTACTTCGTCCTGCTGGTCGGTGGCGGCAACGACATCTGGGCCACGCACTTCCACCTGTCGATCAACTCGATCACCTGGTTCGTCCGGATCGCGTTCTTCGTCGTGCCGGTGCTCGTCTTCATCGCCACCAAGCGGATCTGCCTCGGCCTCCAGCGCCGCGACAAGGAGAAGGTGCTGCACGGCCGCGAGTCGGGCATCATCAAGCGCCTGCCGCACGGTGAGTTCATCGAGGTGCACGAGCCGCTCGGCCAGGAGGCCCTGCACACGCTCACCGCGCACGAGCAGTACCAGCCCGCCGAGATCGGCCCGGTGGTCGACGAGAACGGTGTCGAGCGCAAGGTGAACGGCGCGCAGCGGCTGCGTGCCAAGCTCAGCAAGGGCTTCTACGGGGAGCACAGCCAGATCCCCAAGCCCACGGTCGAGGAGTACGAGGAGATCACGAGCGGCCACGGCCACCACTGATCCTCCGACCGGTCCTCACCGGTCCCACTGATCGCCACGGCAGGAGCCCCCGTCCCATGGACGGGGGCTCTTTGCCGTGCCCGGGGCTGGATAGGGTGGACCCTGCTTGTACCTGTCTACGAACCCAGGAGCGGCAGATGAGTGCTGTGACCCCCGCTGGAGGCGACATCGCGGCGGGCCGTTCCTGGCCCGCGGTGCTGAACGGCCTGCTCGACGGCCGGGACCAGAGCGCGGACGACACGGCCTGGGCGATGGACCGGATCATGAGCGGCGAGGCGACGGACGCCCAGATCGCCGGCTTCGTGGTGGCGCTGCGGGCCAAGGGCGAGACGGTCGAGGAGATCACCGGCCTGGTCCGCACGATGTACGAGCACGCCAAGGTGATCGAGGTGCCGGGGGAGACCGTCGACATCGTCGGCACGGGCGGTGACGGCGCGAAGACGGTGAACATCTCCACGATGTCGTCGATCGTGGTGGCCGGTACCGGCGCGAAGGTCGTCAAGCACGGCAACCGGGCCGCGTCCTCGGCGTCCGGTGCCTCGGACGTGCTGGGAAAGCTCGGCGTCAATCTGGAGCTGACGCCGAAGCGGGTGGCCGAGGTGGCCGAGGAGGCCGGGATCACCTTCTGCTTCGCGGTGAAGTTCCATCCGGCGCTGCGTCATGTGGCGGCGGCGCGCGGACAGCTGGGGATCCGGACGGTCTTCAACTTCCTCGGTCCGCTGACCAATCCGGCACGGGTGAGGGCACAGGCGGTCGGTGTCGCCGACGCCCGGATGGCGCCGATCATGGCCGGCGTCTTCGCCGAGCGCGGCAACTCCTCTCTGGTCTTCCGCGGTGACGACGGGCTGGACGAGCTGACCACCACGGCGACGTCGAAGGTCTGGGTCGTGCGGGACGGCAAGGTGACCGAGGAGCGGTTCGATCCGCGGGACGTCGGGCTCGACCTGGTGCCCGTGGAGGCCCTGCGGGGTGCCGACGCCGCCTACAACGCGGAGGTCGCCCGCCGTGTCCTGGACGGCGAGACGGGGCCCGTACGGGACGCCGTGGTCCTGAACGCGGCGGCGGCGCTGGTGGCGTTGTCCCCGACGGACGCGTCCCTGGTGGACCAGCTCCGTGCCGCGATGGTGAAGACGGCTCGGGCCATCGACTCCGGCGCGGCGCACGCCGCACTCGACCGCTGGGTGACGGCCACCAACGCCTGACTCCTGGGCGGGGGCCGGCGGGGGCGCGGCCTTTCGGCTGGGCCCCGCCCGCCCGCGTCGTCTCCGTGTGTTCCGTCCGCGGGGCTTCACCCCGGACCCCGTTCGTGGTGGTTTTCCGGGTGCGGGCGGGTGGGGGCTGGTCGCGCAGTTCCCCGCGCTCCTGAGAGTGTCGAGGGCGTCACGGACTTCGAGGGCGAGGTCGTTCCGCCATATGGACGCCGGGGTTGCGTCCGGAAGATCGTGTGGCAGGATGCGGTATCAGGTCATGAGCGACAGCCATCAGGCCCCGGCCGGCTGTCCGGCAACCCTCCGTCCGTGGCGGGGTGCCCCGGGTGAAGACCAGGCCGTAGGCAGCGAGGTCTACGGCAAGCGCGGACCCCTCGAGAATCCCAGGGGTCCTGGTCGTTCGAGGGAGCCTTCTGTGAGCAAGCGAATGCGCTAGGGCGTAGAGCCCCGCCTCCGCACACCTCTTTTCACCCTCACCTGCGCCGAGCCGCGCGCGCGTACCTCCGTACGCCCCCGCTCGCGCGGTGCTTCCGCCTGCCTCTCACAGGAGTGCGCCATGTCTGTCTCCACCGCTGCCGCCGACCAGACCGTTTGTGCCCCGTTGCCCGTTCTGGGCCGTGATGTGACCGTCCCGCTCGTCACCGGCGGCGAGGTCACCTACGCCGCCCTCGACTACGCCGCCAGCGCCCCGGCCCTCCAGCGCGTCTGGGACGACGTCGCCGCGTACGCCCCGTACTACGGCAGCGTGCACCGCGGAGCCGGCTACCTCTCCCAGCTGTCCACCGACCTCTTCGAGAACGCCCGCAGGACCGTCGCGGAGTTCCTCGACTGCCGCGAGGACGACCAGGTCGTCTTCACCCGGTCGACGACCGACTCGCTCAACCTGCTCGCCGCCACCCTTCCGGCCGACTGCCAGGTCTTCGTCTTCGAGACCGAGCACCACGCCTCGCTGCTGCCCTGGCAGGACGCGCGGGTCACGTACCTCGACGCGCCCCGCACCCCGCGGCAGGCCGTCGCGGCCTTGGAACGCGCCCTCGCCGACCGCGACCCCCACGGACCGGCCCTCGTCTGCGTCACCGGCGCCTCCAACGTCACCGGCGAGCTGTGGCCGGTGCGCGAGCTCGCCGCGGCGGCGCACGCCCACGGCGCCCGCATCGTCCTGGACGCCGCCCAGCTCGCCCCGCACCACCCCGTGTCGGTCCGTGACCTCGACGTCGACTGGGTCGCCTTCTCCGGGCACAAGCTGTACGCGCCCTTCGGCTCCGGTGTCCTCGCCGGCCGCTCCGACTGGCTGCGGGTGGCCGAGCCCTACCTCGCCGGGGGCGGCGCCAGCCGCAAGGTCGCCCGGCGCGCGGACGGCGGCGTCGACGTCGAGTGGCACGAGAGCGCGGCACGGCACGAGGCCGGGTCCCCCAACGTCATCGGCGCCTACTCCATCGCCTCCGCCTGCAAGGCGCTCACCGAGGAGGGCTTCGACCGGATCGTCGCCCGCGAGCGGCACCTGATCCGCACGGTCCGGGAGGGTCTCGCCGAGGTGCCCGCCGTGCGCGTGCTGTCCCTGTTCGGCGAGGACGCGCCCCGGGTCGGCGTCATCTCGTTCGTCGTCGAGGGCTGGAACAGCTCGCACTTCGCGGCGGCGCTCTCCGCCGAGTACGGCATCGGGGTGCGCGACGGTCTCTTCTGCGCGCACCCGCTGCTGCGCACGCTGCTCGGCAGCGACCCGCAGACCCAGGGCGAGTGCGGGGCCCCCGAGGCGGCGCCCGGCGAGAAGTCCCTCAACGCGATCCGCGTCAGCTTCGGGGCGGGCACCCCGGACGAGCACGTGGAGCGCTTCGTGCGCGCCGTGAAGGAGCTCGTGCGGGACGGTGCGCAGTGGCGCTACCGGACCGAGGGCGGTCGCTGCGTGCCCGCGGTCTGACTCCGGCGGCCGCGGAGGTTCCGCGACGCGACGAGGAGCGGCGTCGCGGGCCGGGACGGGGCGAGGTACCGAGCGGCGCGGCCGGCCCTGCGGCGGGCCGGGCCCCCTCGGGTGGCGACCCTCGGCCGGCCGCCCTCACCTGGCGGCCCTCGGGTCGCGCGGTGGGGCAGGAGGTGTGGGTCAGGAGTCCAGGCCGATCGCGAACGCCGCCTCCAGGTCGTGCTGCGAGTACGTGCGGAACGCGACGTGCGTGTCGGTGCCCTCGACCCCCGGGATCTTGCTGATGCTGCCGGGGATGACGTCGGCCAGGTCGTCGTGGGCCTTGACCCTGACCATGGCGATCAGGTCGTACGTACCGGTGACGGAGAAGACCTCGCTGACACTGTCCAGCGCGGCGATCGACTCGGCGATCTCGGGGATCCGGTCCACGCTGGTCTTGATGAGCACGATCGCGGTGATCACGGCTGGTTTTCTCCCTCGGGGGCCGCTGCTGGGACTTTCACTCTAGTCGGCCGCCGGAAGCGCACCCACGCGTAGAGGAAGCCCAGCGAGAAGCCCACCAGGTGCGCCAGATAGGCGACCCCGGGGCCCGAGGGGCTGCGGCCCGCCGCCAGCCACTGCAGCGCCGCCCAGAACGGCAGCACGATCCAGGCGGGGAAGCGCAGCGGCAGGAAGAAGAGGAACGGGAAGAGACTGGTCACCCTGGCCTTGGGGAAAAGGTAGAGGAACGCTCCGAGGACCGCGGAGATCGCTCCCGAGGCACCGACCAGGGTCTGTTCGGAGGTGGAGTTGGCGATCGCGTAACCGACCAGCGCGAGATAGCCGCAGCCGACGTAGAAGAGGGCGAACTCGAAGTGGCCCATGCGTTCCTCGGTCATGGCCCCGAAGACGTAGAAGAAGAGCATGTTGCCCAGGAGGTGGAGCCAGCTGCCGTGGATGAACAGGGCCGTCGCGGGGGTCAGCAGAGCGCCCGGAGTCCCGCTGAGCAGGTCGGCGGGCACCACGCCCCAGCGCCGGAAATAGGCCCGCTGCGCGACGAGCAGTTCGTCCCCGGTGCCGTACGTCGGATTGAACCCCGACGCCGGGCCGATCACGAAGATCACGCAGCACAGGACGATCAGCCCGTACGCCACGGGCGCGGACTGGGCCCGCACCGTCCTGCCGACCCTCGTACTCCAGTTGCCGATCATGTTGCAGAGCATGACGTAACCGGACCGATGCACGCAGAGTGCCTCGCCGCTCCGGACGGCCGAGCGTCGAGTACCCGCCAGGCCGTAGGGTTACGAGCCACACGGACACCAGAAGGAAAGCGACTGCCACATGACGGTTCCCCTTCCGACCGCCGAGACTCGCTGGCGCTGCACCCTGTGCGGCAATCTGACGCGCTTCGACGTGACCCGCTCGTCCAAGGTCGTCGAGTACGTGCACCTCGACCTGGGCGGTGAGCCGAGCGTGGAGGAGCGCGAGGTGGTCAGTGAGACCATCGAGTCGGTGCGCTGTCGCTGGTGCAACGCGGTGGATCAGGTGGAACTGGTGGACAGGCCGGGCGCCGGCTCCTGAGGGAGCGGGCCCCGCACGGACGATGGAGTGACGGATGGCGGAGACCACAGGCGGGGAGCCGGACGACGGCGCCGCCGAGGTGCTCGACCGTCCGCTGCCCGACGGCGTGCGCCGCCGTGTCGTACAGATCGTCTCCGACGGGTTCGGCGGTCTGACCATCGCCGAACTGCCGGTTCAGCTACGGCAGTACGCGCGGTTCGCCCCGAACCGGCGGGCGAAGTTCGCCGGCAACGCGATGGCCGCCGCACTGGAGACCGACCCGCTCTTCCGGCAGCGTATCGCCGAGAAGCTCAGAGAGGCGCAGCCGGAGCTCGTCGGCGCCCTCGACTCCGGTGCGCCGCCCCCGGCCGCGGACCCGCTGGACGTGGCGGCCGCGGCCTACGTGCTGCGCCCCACGGGCTGGGTGAAGCTGGTGACCGCCGCGGGCGAGGAGGCCCTGCGGGCGGACGCCGAGCGTGCCGACGAGGAGAGCCGCGCGGAGCTGGAGCGGCTGCGTGAGGAGCTCGCCGAGGCGCGTGCGCACACCCGGACCGAGACCGAACGGCTGCGCGCCGAGCTGGAGTCGGCGAAGAAGGAGTCGGAGTCGCTGCACCGCAAGCTGCGCGGTGCCCTCAGCGACGTCAAACGGGGCGAGGCCGCGCTGCGCAAGCTGCAGGGCGAGATGGACACCGGGCGGGCCGAGGGGCAGGCCCAGGTGTCCGCCGCGGAGAGCGAGAGCCGGCGGCTCAAGACACGGCTCTCCGAGGCCGAGGCGGCCCTGGAGGCCACCCGTAAGGCGGCCCGCGAGGGGCGCAGCGTCGAGGACATGCGCGTCCGGCTGCTGCTGGACACCGTGCTGGACGCGGCGCAGGGGCTGCGCCGCGAACTCGCGCTGCCGCCGGTGTCCGTACGGCCCGCCGAGACCGTGGACGCGGTCGAACCGGGACGGATGACCCCCAAGGACATCGCCGCTCGCGCGCTGTCCGAGAACGATCCCGCGATCCTCGACCAGCTGCTCGCGCTGCCGCAGGCGCACCTGGTGGTCGACGGCTACAACGTCACCAAGACCGGCTATCCGCAGATGCCGCTGGAGAAACAGCGGCTGCGGCTGCTGGGGCAGCTCTCCCAGCTCGCCGCGCAGACCGGCGCCGAGGTCACCTGTGTCTTCGACGGGGCGGAGCTGGCCGCGCCGGTGCTGCTCGCGCCGCCGCGCGGGGTACGGGTGCTGTTCTCCAAAGCCGGCGTCACCGCGGACGAGTTGATCCGCCAGCTGGTGCGCGCCGAGCCGCCGGGGCGGCCGGTCATCGTGGTCTCCACCGACCGTGAGGTGGCCGACGGGATCGCCAAGGCGGGCGCCCGGCCGGTGGCCTCCGCGGTGCTCCTGAAGCGCTTTTCGCGGGGTTAGCCGAGCGCCTCTCCGCAGGGTGGGGCGAGCTTCTTTCCGCGGGGTCGGGCGAGCGTCTTTCCGCAGGGTCCGGCGAGTGCTTTCCGCGGAGTCGGGCGAGCGTCTTTTCCGGGTTCGGCAAGTGGTTTTCGCCGGGTCGGCGATCTGTGGCCTACGCCTCAAAGCGCCCGTACGTCCCATGTGTAACGTCCGGGCGCGATGACCCGTTTGGCGAGGCCTTCACGCAACGTAGCGTCAATCGCGCATCACTGCAGGTGAGTTGAGTGCAAAGAATGCGCTCGGTAGCCGAGATTTTTCAGGTTTGGATTTGAACTGATCACAGGAAGGTCACTAGGGTCTGGCTCGAACCTCCGCTCGGGTGATCACTCATTGGGAGTGACGGCGGAGGGGCACCGCCCGTCGGCGTTTCGGCAGGCGGCTGGAGGAAGAAGGAGCTCGCCTTCGTGGCGTCCCACCGTCGACCCAAGCAGCCGAGCCGCACCCGTGTGACCGTGCTCACCACCGCAGCGGCGGCCGCCGTGGCCCTCAGTGCCAACGCCGCCAACGCCGCGCCCAGCGAGAAGCCGAGCAAGGACGAGGTCAAGGCGAAGGTCGACGCCCTCTACGAGCAGGCGGAGAAGGCCACCGAGAAGCTCGACGGGGCCAAGGAGAAGCAGGACAAGCTGGAGAAGCAGATCAGCACCCTGCAGGACAACGTCGCCCGCGGCCAGGACGACCTCAACGAGCTGCGCGCCGGCCTCGGTTCGATGGCCAGCGCCCAGTACCGCACCGGCGGCATCGACCCCTCCGTGGCGCTGTTCCTCTCCTCGAACCCGGACGACTACCTGGACAAGGCGTCCGCGATGGACCAGCTGAGCAGTCAGCAGGTCGAGGCGCTGAAGAAGGTCCAGGAGAAGCAGCGCGAGCTCGCCCAGCAGCGCCAGGAAGCGTCCGAGAAGCTCAAGGACCTCTCCGACACCCGCGCCGAGCTCAAGAAGAAGAAGCAGGAAGTCCAGGGCAAGCTCGCCTCCGCGCAGAAGCTCCTCAACTCCCTGACGGCCAAGGAGAAGGCGGCTCTCGACGAGGAGCAGTCGCGTGCCACCCGTGCCAGCGAGCGCACGGTCCTCGGCAACCCCGGCAAGGCCGCCTCCGGGCGCGCCGGTGCCGCGTTCGCCGCCGGACAGAGCAAGATCGGCACCCCGTACGTCTACGGCGCCACCGGCCCCGGCTCCTTCGACTGCTCCGGCTTCACCTCCTGGTCCTACGCCCAGGCCGGTGTCTCCATCCCCCGCACCTCCGAGTCGCAGGCCACCATAGGCACCCGCATCTACTCGCAGAGCGATCTGCAGGTCGGTGACCTGGTCTTCTTCTTCGGCGACCTGCACCACGTCGGGCTCTACGCGGGCAACGGCCAGGTGCTGCACGCCCCGCGCACCGGCACCGTCGTGCGCTACGAGTCGATGAGCACCATCGGTGGAGCGTTCCAGTTCGGCGTCCGGGTCTGATCCGGCCTCCGAACCGCTCCGGGGATCTCCTCGGTATGCCGCCCAAACGGGCGAATCGCGGTAACTCCCGCTGACCCCACGCCCCGTCGGTGACCTGCGTCTCCGGCGGGGCGCAGCCATGTGCGCCCCCGGAGGTCTTTGGTCGCTGCGTAGTCGCACGGCTACTGTCTGCCGCGTTTCCCCCGATTCCGGGGGACCGTCAGCGGAAGGGAGAGCGGCTACCGTGGGGTCCCATCGCCGCCGTGCACCGTCCGGGTCCGACCGGGGCGCCAGCGCCGCGGGCATCGCCGGCATCACCGTCACCGTGATGTCCGTGGCCGCCGCAGCCCTCGGTGCCGTACCGGCCGCAGCGGCACCGCAGGACGACAGCCGGGCCGAGGTGGACCGCCTCTACACGCAGGCGGAGAAGGCCACCGAGGCGTTCAACAAGGCGGGCGAACGCGCCGGTTCGCTGCGCAAGGAGGTGCGCACGGCGCAGGACCGGATCGCCCGGCAGCAGGAGCGCATCAACACGATGCGGGACGCGCTCGGTTCGCTCGCCGTGGCCCAGTACCGCGCGGGTGGCCTCGACCCCTCCCTCGCGCTGCTCTTCTCCGACAACCCGGCCGAATACCTCGACAAGGCCGCCGTGCTGGACCGGATCACCGCTCACCAGGCGGAGGAACTCAAGGACCTCCAGCTCGCCATGCGCGATCTCGCCCAGGAGCGGAAGGAGGCGACCGGGAAACTCGCCGAGCTGGAGCGGAGCAGCAGGGCCGTCGCCCACCACAAGCGGACCGTGGAGCAGAAACTCACCGAGGCGCGGCGGCTGCTCAACTCGCTGCCCGACGCCCTGCGCGACGCCTACGACCGGGCCTCGCGCTCCGGACGCCCCGGCATCCCCGACCTCGGCAGCGCCGTGCCCTCCTCGGGCCGTGCCGCCGCGGCCCTCGCCGCGGCCCGCTCCGCGCTCGGCCGCCCGTACGTGTGGGGCGCCAACGGGCCCAGCGGCTTCGACTGTTCGGGCCTCATGCAGTGGTCGTACGCGCGGGCCGGGGTCGGTCTGCCGCGCACCTCGCAGGAGCAGCGGTACGCCGGACGCCAGGTGCCGCTCTCCCAGGCGCTCCCCGGCGACCTGGTCACCTACCGGTCGGACGCGAGTCATGTGGCGATGTACGCGGGCAACGGGCAGGTGATCCACGCGCCCTATCCCGGGGCCGCGGTGCGCTACGACCCGGTGGGCATGATGCCGATCTCGTCCGTGACGCGGGTCTGACCGCGCCGCCGGACCGCCGTACGATCGGGAACGTGGCAGGTCGAAGGCGTGCGTCGCGGGCGGGGTGTTCCCTGGTGCTGCTGCTCGGCGTGCTGGCGGGCTGCGGCGGACATCCGGCGCCGGACACCGCGGCCGCCGAGGTGCAGCAGGTCCTCGACCGGCGGGCGTCCGCGGTCCTCGACCGGGACGAGGCGGCGTACCGCGCCACCGAGGAACCGACCGGATCGGTCACCGAGTTCCGGTGGCTGCGCGCCGTCCCGCTGGCCGCCTGGTCGTACCACCTGACCGATCTGCGCCGTTCCGGGGACCGGGCCACCGCCGACGCGGAGCTGCGCTATCGCGTCGAGGGATACGACGGGGCTCCCGTCACGGTGGCCCGCACCCTGCGCCTGGTCCACGACGGCGGGCGGTGGCGGGTCGCCTCCGACGCGCCCGCGAAGAAGGCCGGCCGGCAACTGTGGGAGCAGGGCGCGGTGACGGCCGTACGGGGCGCGCACAGCCTCGTCCTGGGGGTCGGGCAGTCCGGTGAGCGGCTGCGGGCCTACGCGGCTCTCGCGGACCGCGCGGTGCCCGCCGTGTCCGAGGCCTGGGGAACGGACTGGGCGGGGCACGTCGTCGTCCTCGTACCGAAGTCGCTGGAGGGCATGGCGGGGCTGCTCGGCGCGTCGGCGTCCGGCTACCGGGGGATCGCCGCGGTCACCACCGGCGAGGCGGGCGGCCCGGCGAAGGCGCCCGCGGACCGGATCATCGTCAACCCCGAGGCGTACGGGGTGCTCGGCGACCTCGGCAAGCAGGTCGTGCTGACCCACGAGACGACGCACGTCGCCACCCGGGCCCACACGACCGCCGCCACGCCCCTGTGGCTGTCCGAGGGGTACGCGGACTGGGTCGGTTACCGCGGCAGCGGGCGTACGACGGCACAGGTCGCGCCGGAGCTGCAGCGGGCGGTGCTCGACGGCCACCTGCCGGCCGCGCTGCCGGCCGACGGGGACTTCGGCTTCACCGGGGACGCGGCGCGGCTGGCGCGGGCGTACGAGGGCGGCTGGACGGCCTGCCGGCTGATCGCCGACCGCTGGGGCGAGGTGCGGCTGAACGAGTTCTACCGGGCGGTGGGCGACCACGGGAAGCGGGCGGGGGCCGTGGAGGACGCGCTGCGGGGCGTGCTGCACACGACGCCGGAGAAGTTCACCGAGCAGTGGCGGACCTATCTGCGGGCCCAACTCGGCTGAGCCGGGTCCCCGTCCGGTACGGGCCGCCGTCCGGATCGGACGTCTCCTGAACCGCCCCTCCTGCGGAACCGGCCGTCCCCCGGACCCGTTCAGCCCTCCAGGCGGGCGATCGCCTCCGCCAGCCATGCTCGTTCCGCCTCGCCTGTCGCCCGGGCCACCCGCAGCATCCCCTCGCGGAACAGGTCGCCGGTCTCCTCAGCGCGCACGGGTCTGCCCTCGCTGTAGAAGAAGCTCGCGGGCGTCTCCAGGAACGCCTGCCGGCGCCGCAGGACCGCGGTCTGCTCCCGGGGGTCCGGGAGATGGCGCAGGAACGCCAGCAGCGTGTTGAAGCGCACGTGGTCGGTGATCTCGGCCTGCTTGGGGTGGCGCAGTCGCTCCAGCAGGTCCGCACGGCCCTTCTCGGTGAGGGAGAGGGTGCGGCGCGGGGCCGCGCCGGTGCCCGGCTCCGTGTGCTGGTCGATCTTGCCGGCCGTCACCAGGCGCGTGATGGCCGGGTACAGCGCACCGTCGCTCACGGGGCGCACGTGGCCGCTGAGCGCCTTGATGCGCTCCTTCAGTTCGTAGCCGTGCAGCGGTTCTTCGGCGAGGAAGCCCAGGATCGACAGCTCCAGCATCCGGTTCGGCCCCTTCTTGCGATCGTCCGAGCACCCATGGTACCTCTTATCGAGATACCTCGAAACGATGTATCTCGATAAGAGGGGGTCCTGGATGAACACCCACCGGAAGCAGCTCATCTCGCTCGCCCGCCCCGTCTACTTCTCGCTGCTCGCCTCCGTCGCCGCCGGGATCATCAACACCGTCTGGGTGTCCCGGCTCGGCGGCCCCGCCGTGGCCGCCGTCGCCGTCGCGACCACCGCCGAGAACGTGCTGCTCGGCGTCGCCCTGGTCTTCGCCTCCGGTACGACCGTCCTGGTCGCCCACGCCCGAGGGGCCGGGGAACCGGGCGCGGTCCGCGCCGCCGTACGCGGGGGAGGCGCCCTGTGCGCGGTGGTCACCCCGGTGGTCGCCGTCGGCGGGTATCTGCTGCGTGAGCCGCTGGCCCGGCTGGTGCTGGGCGGAGCCGGACACGCCCCGGCCCTGGCCGCCGGCTACTTCGCGATCTCCCTGCCGGGCATCGCCGTCTTCTTCGCGCAGAACCTCGTCGACGGAATCCTGAAGGGCGCCGGCGACACCCGCACCCCGATGCGCCTCGCCCTGCTGGCCAACGGGCTGATCCTCGGTCTCGACCCGCTGCTCATCCACGTGTACGGCGTGCGCGGCGCCGCCGCCTCCACCGTGCTGTGCCGCTGCGCGGCCCTCGCGGTGGGACTGCGCGCCCTGCGCGGGAACGCGCTGCTGCGTGAGGCCGCCGCCGCCGCGCCCTCGGAGGCCACCGCCGCCGCGCTGCGCCGGACCCTGCGGACCGGGCTGCCGATGTCCGCCGACTTCACCGTGCGGCAGGGCGGCACGCTGGTCCTGGTCGCGATCGTGGCGCGGCTCGGGGTGACGGCCGTGGCCGCGTACTCCCTCGCGTACAAGGTCATGTACGTCGCGACCATGGCGTTCTACTCGGTGCGGCAGGCCGCCTCGATCCACACCGCGCACATCCGGGGCACCGGCGGGGACGAGCGGGGTGCCATCGGCCGGCAGGCCGTCACGGTCTCCGCGACGGCGGGGCTGGTGGCCGCGGGTCTGCTGGCGGCGCTCGCGCCCTGGATCATGCGGGCCTTCGGCGCCGGACCGGAAGTCGCCCACCAGGGCGCGCTGTTCCTGCGCTGCGTGGGACCGTACCTGCTGCTGATGGCCTGCTTCATCGCGCTCGGCGGGGTCTTCGAGGGCAGCGGGGGAGCGCCGCTGCTGCTCCGGGTGACCCTGCTGGGCACCGCGGTCCAGCTGCCGCTCGCGTCCGCGCTGTCGGGGCTCGGGCTGCCCGGGATCTGTCTGGCGCTGGCGCTGTCCATGGCGGTCCAGTGCGTGGCCGCGGGGCTGCTGCTGGCCCGCGCCCGCCGTCAGGAGGGGCTCAGGGTCTCCCTGGTGCGGGCGGCCTGAGCGGGCAGGGTCGGGGCCGGGTGCGTCACCGTGCCCCACCAGAGTTCACGGGCGGCCAGCAGCGCGGCGGCCACCAGCAGCCCGTTGCGGGCGAAGAGCAGGGTGACGCCCAGCCAGTCGCTGATCACCACGTGCGAGAACCAGACCGGGAACTCCAGCACCGTGGCACCGCACGCGCCCAGCACCATCGCCACCGGCGGCGTCATCCGGCTGCCCCGGAAACACAGACAGACGGCGCCGATCCCGACCAGCCACACCATGTACTGCGGGCTGATGACCCGGCTGGTGGCGGTGAACATCAGGACCGCCACGAACGCGGCGTCGGCGAGGGTGTGCGACCGCAGACGCCCGCTGCGCAGCCGCCACAGCAGCAGCCAGCCCAGGGCGGCCGCGGTGAGCGTGAGGGCCGCCGCGCTCACCACGTCGACGTACGGGCCCAGGAACTCCACCGAGCCGTAGTTGAGCAGCACCTGACCGCTCCAGCCGAAGTGCCGGGCCACGTGGAAGACCAGGGAGCCCAGCGACTCGACCTCGGTGCCGCGGCCCCGCTGGGAGGCGAGGAAGGAGAAGGCGCCCGGCATCGCCGCCCAGAACAGCAGTGCGATCCCGCCTCCGGTCACCGCCGCCGCGGTCCACGCACGGCGCTTCACGGCTCCGGCGAGCAGCAGGACCGGCCACACCTTCAGCAGCGCCCCGAAGCCCGCGAGAGCCCCCATCACACGCGGGTGACGGACCCCCGCGAGCAGGGCCGCGACCGCCACGGCCGTCACCATCACGTCGTAGCGGGCGTAGACGGTCGGTCCGAGCAGCGGGAGGCCGGCCACCCACACCCAGGCGCCGCGGAGCGTCCTGCCCGGGCGCACACCGGCGTACCGCAGCAGCGCGAACACCACCAGGTCGGCGAGGAGGGCCAGCACGAAGAAGGCGGACGGGTAGTCCAGGAAGGGCAGCAGCCCGGGGGAGAGGATCGCGAGCGACGCGGCCGGCGGGTACTGCCAGGTCACGTCGTCGAGCGGGAAGGTGCCGGTGCGCAGGATCTCGTACCAGCCCCGGTAGATCACCGAGACGTCGCCGCTGACGTCCGGGCCGGGCAGCACGAACACCCTCAGCACGAAGAGCAGCAGCACCAGCCTGGTCAGGCCCCAGGCCCCGAGCAGTCCGTACGGGAACCTCGCGCCCCTTGCGCCCGTCATGCCCACCTGGCCCTCGTCCGTCCGATCCCGCGCGGTTCCGCGCGGAAACATGATGGCGCGCCGCACTGTGCGAGAGCCAAGAAGCGGGGCCGTGCGCGGGGGTGTGTACCGGACGCGTACGGGCGCGGGGGTTTCGGTACTGTCGGGCGCGATGCACAAGACCCTGATCGTGACCAACGACTTCCCGCCCCGCCCCGGCGGCATCCAGGCGTTCCTGCACAACATGGCGCTGCGGCTGGACCCCGAGCGGATCGTCGTCTACGCCTCCACCTGGAAGCGCGGCCGGGAGGGTGCCGAGGCGACGGCGGCCTTCGACGCCGAGCAGCCCTTCACCGTCGTGCGCGACCGCACGACGATGCTGCTGCCGACGCCGGGCGTCACCCGCCGCGCCGTCGGGCTGCTGCGCGAACACGGTTGTACGTCGGTGTGGTTCGGGGCGGCGGCCCCGCTCGGCCTGATGGCGCCCGCGCTGCGCCGGGCGGGCGCCGGGCGGCTGGTGGCCACCACGCACGGTCACGAGGCCGGCTGGGCTCAACTGCCCGCCGCGCGCGGTCTGTTGCGGCGGATCGGCGATTCCACGGACACGATCACGTATCTGGGGGAGTACACGCGCTCACGGATCGCCGCCGCGCTGAGCCCGGACGCGGCCGGGCGCATGGTCCAGCTGCCGCCCGGCGTCGACGAGAAGACCTTCCACCCCGGTTCGGGCGGCGCCGAGGTCCGTGCCCGGCTCGGGCTCACGGATCGCCCGGTGGTGGTCTGCGTCTCCCGCCTGGTCCCGCGCAAGGGGCAGGACACGCTCATCCTCGCCATGCCGCGCATCCTCGCCGCGGAGCCGGACGCGGTGCTGCTGATCGTCGGAGGCGGACCGTACGAGAAGGAGCTGCGCGGGCTCGCGCGGGAGACCGGTGTCGCCGACGCCGTCCGCTTCACCGGAGCGGTGCCCTGGACGGAGCTGCCGGCCCACTACGGCGCCGGGGACGTCTTCGCGATGCCCTGCCGCACCCGCCGGGGCGGCCTCGACGTCGAGGGCCTCGGCATCGTCTACCTGGAGGCGTCCGCGACCGGCCTGCCGGTCGTCGCCGGCGACTCGGGCGGCGCGCCCGACGCGGTCCTCGACGGCGAGACGGGCTGGGTCGTGCGCGGCGGTTCCCCGGACGACTCGGCCGACCGCATCATCACCCTCCTCGCCGACCCGGAACTCCGCCGGCGCATGGGCGAACGGGGCCGCGAGTGGGTCGAGGAGAAATGGCGCTGGGACCTCCTGGCAGAAAAACTCAAAACCCTCCTGTAGCCCACCCCCGTCCCATGGGCGCGGAGAACCGCGCAAGCCCCCCACGGACCCGCACGCCTTCACGGCCGCCCCCACCAACTCCCCAGGGGCGCGGGGAACGGCGCGCTCAGCCACAGCGCTCCCGCACATTCCCGCACACAGCGGCCCCCACCCCCCCCCCTCAGGGGCGCGGAGAACCGCGCAAGCCCCCCACGGACCCGCACGCCTTCACGGTCGCCCCCACCAACTCCCCAGGGGCGCGGGGAACGGCGCGCTCAGCCGCAGCGCACCCGCACATTCCCACGCACAGCGGCCCCCACCCCCCTCAGGGGCGCGGGGAACTGCGCAATACCCCGACGCACCCGCACATCCCCGCGCACACGGACCCCCACCTCCTCGAAATCCGGGCGAAGCCCCTAGGCGGAAGCCAATAATCCGCCGATGCTGCGCACATGACAGAAAATCTGACTCATCATCAGATGACTAACCGTCACCTGACAAGACGTCAGATCCTGGGCATGGCCGCCCTCCAGACGGCCGCCACCATCGGCCTCACCCGCATCGGCCTCCAATCGGCCCACGCCGCCGAACCCGCCGCCGTCGACAACGCCCCCGCGATCGTGATCGGTTCCGGCTACGGCGCCGCCGTGGCCGCCCTCCGCCTCGGCCAGGCCGGCATCCGCACGCTCGTCATCGAGATGGGCAGGCTCTGGAACACCGCCGACTCCGACGGCAAGGTCTTCTGTTCCACCAGCGCCCCCGACCAGCGCTCCATGTGGTTCCGCACCCGCACCGAGGCCCCGCTCGCCACGTTCCTGTGGCTGGACCTCGTCAACAAGGACATCGGCCGGTACCCGGGAGTCCTGGACCGCGTCCACTACGACCACATGTCCGTGTACGTCGGCCGCGGCGTCGGCGGCGGCTCGCTGGTCAACGGCGGCATGGCCGTCACACCCCCGCAGTCGTACTTCTCCGAGCAGTTCCCCGGCGTGGACGCCACCGAGATGTACAACACCTACTTCCCGCGCGCCCGCACCATGCTCGGTGTCAACACGGTCGACCCCACCTGGTTCGAGTCCACCGAGTGGTACAAGTTCACCCGGACCTCCCGCAAGGCCGCGGCGAACGCCGGCCTGAAGACCACGTTCGTACCGAACGTCTACGACTTCAATTACATGCAGCGGGAGGCTGCCGGCACCGCCACCAAGTCCGCGCTCGCGGGCGAGGTCATCTACGGCAACAACTACGGCAAGAAGAGCCTCGACAAGACGTACCTCGCCGCCGCGCTCGGCACCGGCAACGTCACCATCCACACCCTGGAGCGGGTCCGGGCCGTCCAGCGCGCCGCCGACGGTACGTACACCCTGACCGCCGACCGGATCGACACCACCGGCGCGGTGGTGGAGACCAAGCAGTACAGCTGCACGTACCTCTTCCTGGGCGGGGGCAGCCTCGGCACCACCGAACTCCTCGTCCGGGCCCGGGAGACGGGCGCCCTGCCCGCCCTGGACGCCAGCGTGGGCACGGGCTGGGGGACCAACGGCAACGTCATGACCGGCCGCGCCAACCACATCTGGGACACGGTCGGGGCCAACCAGGCCACGATGCCCGTCATGGGGATCGACGACTGGGCGAACACCTCCAACCCCGTCTTCGCCGAAATCGCCCCGCTGCCCATGGGGTTGGAACACTGGATCAGCCTCTACCTGGCGATCACCAAGAACCCGGAGCGGGCGTCCTTCAGCTACGACGCCACCACGGACTCCGCCAAGCTCGGCTGGACCGCGGCCCAGAGCGCGGTCTCGGTGAGCATGGCCAAGAAGCTCTTCGACCGGATCAACGCGGCCAACGCGACGATCTACCGCTACGACCTCTTCGGCGACAACAAGACCTTCGCCGACGACTTCTGCTACCACGCGCTCGGCGGCTGTGTGCTGGGCAGGGCGACGGACAACTACGGCCGGGTGAAGGGCTATCCGCACCTGTACATCACCGACGGCTCACTGGTGCCGGGCTCGATCGGGGTCAACCCGTTCGTGACGATCACCGCGCTCGCGGAACGCGGCATGGCGCGGATCCTCGCCGAGGACACCGCGCCATGAGAGCCGTAGAGCCGTAGAGCCGTACACCTGAGCCGGACGCGCCGGGATCAGCCCCGGTAGATCGCCTCGATCTCGTCCGCGTAGTCCTTCGCCACCACGTTGCGCTTGAGCTTCAGGGACGGCGTCAGGTGGCCCGACTCCTCGCTGAACTGGGAGGACAGAATGCGGAACTTCCGCACCGATTCCGCCTTCGACACCGCGGCGTTGCCGTCGTCGACCGCGTCCTGGATCGCACGTACGAGATCCGGGTCGTCGCGCAGCGACGCCGTGGTGGAACCCGCCGGTTTGCCGTGCTCCGCGCACCAGCGGCCCAGGAACTCCTCGTCGACGGTGACCAGCGCGCCGACGAACGGGCGCCCGTCGCCGACCACCATGCACTCCGCGACCAGCGCGTGCGCGCGGATGCGGTCCTCGATCACGGCCGGGGCGACGTTCTTGCCGCCCGCGGTGACGATGATCTCCTTCTTGCGGCCGGTGATACGGAGGTAGCCGTCCTCGTCGAGGGTGCCGATGTCGCCCGTGTGGAACCAGCCGTCGGCCAGCGCCTCCGCGGTGGCGGCCTCGTTGTTCCAGTACCCCTTGAACAGGTGCTCGCCGTGCAGCAGCACCTCGCCGTCGTCCGCGATGCGGATCACGGAACCCGGCAGCGGCTGCCCGACCGTGCCGATCTTCGTCCGGTCCCAGGGGTTGAAGGCGGTGGCCGCGCAGGACTCGGTCAGGCCGTAGCCCTCCAGGACCGTGAAGCCGATGCCGCGGAAGAAGTGCCCGAGCCGCTCGCCGAGCGGGGCGCCGCCGGAGATGGCGTACTCGCCGCGACCGCCCAGCACCGCACGCAGCTTGCTGTAGACCAGCTTGTCGAAGGTCTTGTACTTGATCTTCAGGCCGAGCGAGGGGCCGGACGGGGTGTCCAGCGCGCGGCTGTACGCGATCGCCGTGTCCGCGGCCTTGTCGAAGATCTTGCCCTTGCCGTCCGCCTGCGCCTTGGCGCGCGCGGAGTTGTAGACCTTCTCGAAGACGCGCGGCACACCGAGGATCAGCGTCGGCCGGAACGCGGCCAGCTCGTCGGTGAGGTTCTTGATGTCCGGGACGCAGCCCAGCTTGATCGGCGCCATCATCGGCGCGACCTGCACGAGACGTCCGAAGACATGGGCGAGGGGGAGGAACAGCAGCACGGAGCACTCGCCCGTGCGGAACAGCGGACGCAGCCGCTCCACGATGTTGCCGCACTCCGCGAAGAAGGCGCGGTGGGTGAGCACACAGCCCTTCGGCCGGCCGGTCGTGCCGCTCGTGTAGACGATGGTGGCCGGGTCGTCGGCCTTGGCCAGCGAGCTGCGCTCCTCGACGGCCGCGTCGCTGACGTCCTTGCCGGCACGGCCCAGCTCCTCGACCCCGCCGGCCTCGATCTGCCAGACGTGCTTGAGGGCGGGCAGCCGCTCGCGCACCGATTCCACGGAGGCCGCGTGCGTGGGCAGCTCGACGATGCAGGCGGTCGCGCCCGAGTCGCCGAGTATCCACTGCACCTGCTCCGCCGAGCTGGTCTCGTACACCGGCACGGTGACGGCGCCCGCGCTCCAGATGGCGAAGTCGAGCAGCGTCCACTCGTAGCGTGTGCGGGACATCAGGGCGACCCGGTCGCCGGGCTGCACACCCGAGGCGATCAGGCCCTTGGCCGCGGCCCGCACCTCGGCGAGGAACACCGTGGCGGTGACGTCCGTCCACGTGCCGCCCACCTTGCGGGCGATGACGGCGACGTCGGGATGCTGCGCGGCGTTTCTGCGGACGATGTCGGTCAGATTTCCGTCCGCAGGGACCTCGTACAAAGCCGGAAGGCTGAACTCGCGCAAGACTGCTGCTCCTCATAGGGCGCCGGCGCCACGACTCTGTGTGATGCGACGGTGCGGTCCAAGGCTCGGGCAGGTACCCGGGAAGATCGTTGTTGAAATCCTGAGTACGACTGGACGGCCCGGACGTTACCCACCGGTACGGCTGTTTCGATAGGGGGTCCCGGCGAGATGTTCCCTGCGTCACACAGGTTGGCGTTCCTTCGCGCACAGTAGTCCACGCCCTTCTCGGCGTGCCAGTAACCGCAGGTCCGACCGCCTCTGTTCACGTTTGCCGCACAGGCCTACGCTTGATCGCCATGGCACCCACACCAGGCGGTAACCGCAGGACGCGCATTCATGTGGTGAGTGACGTGCACGGCAACGCACGTGACCTCGCCCGGGCCGGCGACGGCGCCGACGCCCTGATCTGCCTCGGTGACCTGGTGCTCTTCCTCGACTACGCCGACCACTCGCGGGGCATCTTCCCCGACCTCTTCGGCACGGAGAACGCCGACCGGCTGGTCGAGCTGCGCACCGCCCGCCGCTTCACGGAGGCGCGGGAGTTCGGGGCACGCCTGTGGGCCGGCGTGGGGATGGACCGCCTCGGGGTCATCGAGAAGGCGGTGCGCAAGCAGTACGCCGAGCTGTTCGCCGCGTTCCCGACACCGACGTACGCCACCTACGGCAATGTCGACATGCCTCCGTTGTGGGCGGAGTACGCCGGACCCGGCACCACCGTCCTCGACGGCGAGCGGGTGGAGATCGGCGGCCGGGTCTTCGGCTTCATCGGCGGCGGCCTGCGCACCCCCATGCGGACGCCCTACGAGATCAGCGACGAGGAGTACGCGGCGAAGGTCGAGGCGGTCGGCGAGGTCGACGTGCTGTGCACGCACATCCCGCCGGAGGTGCCCGATCTGGTGTACGACACGGTGGCGCGCCGCTTCGAACGCGGGTCCCGTGCGCTGCTCGACGCGATCCGCCGCACCCGCCCCCGTTACGCGCTCTTCGGCCACGTCCACCAGCCACTCGTCCCGCGGATGCGGATCGGCGCGACGGAGTGCGTGAACGTCGGGCACTTCGCCGGTTCGGGGAGGCCCTGGTCGCTGGAATGGTGAACGCCAGGCGGGGTGGCAATGGTTCGGTCGGCGCGCGGTAGCCTTCACGCTGCACACACGTGCGCACCACCCTCCCTCACCGGACCGCACCTGGAGGAGCCACGGCGATGGCGGAACACACCAGCTCGAGCATCACGATCGAGGCGGCACCGGCTGACGTCATGGCGGTCATCGCCGACTTCGCCCGCTACCCGGACTGGACCGGCGAGGTGAAGGAGGCCGAGGTACTCGGCACGGACGGGCAGGGCCGCGCCGAGCAGGTACGCCTCGTCATGGACGCCGGCGCCATCAAGGACGACCAGACCCTGGGCTACACCTGGACCGGCGACCACGAGGTCTCCTGGACCCTGGTCAAGTCCCAGATGCTGCGCTCCCTGGACGGCTCGTACCTCCTCAAGCCGGCGGGCACCGGCGCCACCGAGGTCACCTACCGACTGACGGTCGACGTCAAGATCCCCATGCTGGGCATGATCAAGCGCAAGGCCGAGAAGGTCATCATCGACCGCGCCCTGGCGGGCCTGAAGAAGCGGGTGGAGTCGGGCGACGCGGGCTGACCCCGGTCCCCGCCCGGACCGACCCGGGTCCGCACACGCGCCGCCCGCGGGCCGGCGCGGGGCCTCCGGGAGCGCACGGGCGACGGGGCGGGGCTGCGGGGACGCCCGGCGCGGGTAGCGTTCCCTTCCATGCGCACCATCCTGATCACCGGCTCCGGCGGCACCGGCCGTACGACCCTCGCGGCGGCCACCGCGCTGAAGGCCGCGGGTGAGGGCACCCGCACCCTGCTGCTGAGCGCCGACCGCGCCGACACCCTGGGAGCCGCGCTCGGCACCGGCACGGGCGCGGAGCCCGCCGAAGCCGCCCCCGGCCTCACCACCTGGCGTCCCGACCCGACGGAACGCTTCCGCGAGGACCTCACCGCCTTCCAGGACCGCGCGACGGCGGCCCTCGATCTGCTCGGCGCCGCCCGACTGGACGCCGAGGAGCTCACCCCGCTGCCCGGCGCGGCGGAGCTGGCCCTGCTGCGCGCCCTGCGTGACGCGGCGACCTCGGACACCTACGACCTCCTGGTCGTGGACCTCCCCCCGACCCAGCGGGCCCTCGCCCTGCTCGCGCTCCCCGAGGAGCTCCGCCGCTACCTGCGCCGCCTGCTCCCCGCGGAGCGCCAGGCCGCCCGGGCCCTGCGGCCCGTCCTCGGCCGCCTCGCCGGCGTCCCGATGCCCGCCGAGTGGCTGTACGAGACGGCGGCACGCTGGGACGTCGAGCTGGCCGCCGTGGCGTCGGTCGTCGAGGACCGCGCCACGACCGTACGGGTGGTCGCCGAACCCGGACCGGCCGGCACCGACGCCGCCCGCACCGCCGTCACCGGCCTCGCCCTGCGCGGCCTGCGCGTCGAGACGCTGCTCGCCAACCGGGTGCTGCCCGCCGCCACCCCGGACACCTGGCTGGGGGCCCTCGCCGCCCAGCAGCGCAAGGCGCTCGACGAGTGGCGGGAGGCGTACGCCGTCCACGAGGTCCCGCACCTGGGCCGCGACCCGCGCGGGACCGACGACCTCGGCGCGCTCCCGCTGCCCGGTGTCAACGAAACGCCACCCCCGGTCGAGTGGCCCGTCCTCGACCACCTCGCCGAGGACGGCGTCCTCGTGTGGCACATCCCGCTCCCCGGCGCGATACGCGAGGAACTGGACCTGATCCGCAGGGGCGACGAACTGGTCGTCACCGTGGGGCAGTTCCGCCGGATCGTGCCGCTGCCGTCCGCGCTGCGCCGCTGCACCGTGGACGGCGCCGCGCTGCGCGGGGGAGAGCTGAGGATCCGTTTCGCGCCGGACCCGGATCTGTGGCCGCGCATCCGGTGAACCCGGTACCCCTGTTCGGGTAACGTCGAAGGGAGGAAACGTAGGCAGGAGTCCGCCATGAGTGAAGAGCGCACCACGTCCGACTCCGCTCAGCACGAGGCGGTGGACGAAGCGCGCGTCAGTGACGCCGACGCCTGGGCGAAGGCGTGCGCCGAGGATCTCGCGGCGGAGAAGGCCCGCCGCCGCACCCAGTACGGGCCTCCGTCGGGTTCCGCCTCCGAGGAACTGCGCAAACTCGTCGACGCGGTCGCCGACAAGCTGTCCGGTCTGAACTCACCGCTGTTCGGAGCGATCGCCTCCGGTACCGCCCAGCAGATGGTCAGCCAGGTCGTGCAGCAGGCCAAGGCGGCCGTCGAACCGGTCATAGAACGCAACCCCGACGTCTTCGACCACCTCGCGGCCGCGGGTTCCGAGCTGCTCGCCGCCTACCGCTCGGCCGTCGAGGCACAGGAACGGCGCTGGACGACCCCGGAGACCGGCCCTCGCGACGAGGGCACCGGTCCGGGGGAGCGGATTGACTTGGACTAAAGGCCGCTCGGGTACGGTTGGCCGTAGCGGGGCTCGACCGAAACTGAGGGATTCATGGGACTCACCATCGGCGTCGATATCGGCGGCACGAAGATCGCGGCCGGTGTGGTCGACGAGGAAGGCAACATCCTCTCGACCCACAAGGTGCCGACCCCCACCACGCCGCAGGCCATCGTGGACGCCATCGCCGCCGCCGTCGAGGGCGCGCGCGCGGGACACGACATCGTCGGCGTGGGCATCGGTGCGGCCGGATACGTGAACCGCCAGCGCTCGACGGTCTACTTCGCGCCCAACATCGACTGGCGGCAGGAGCCCCTCAAGGCCGAGGTCGAGGCGCGCGTGGGGCTGCCGGTCGTGGTGGAGAACGACGCGAACGCGGCCGCGTGGGGCGAGTACAAGTTCGGCGCGGGCAAGGGCCACCGGAACGTCATCTGCATCACGCTGGGCACGGGCCTCGGCGGCGGCATCATCATCGGCAACAAGCTGCGCCGCGGGCACTTCGGTGTCGCCGCCGAGTTCGGCCACATCCGGATGGTGCCGGACGGTCTGCTGTGCGGCTGCGGCTCGCAGGGCTGCTGGGAGCAGTACGCTTCCGGCCGCGCCCTCGTCCGCTACGCCAAGCAGCGGGCCAACGCGACGCCCGAGAACGCGGAGATCCTGCTCGCGCTGGGCGACGGCAACCCCGACGGCATCGAGGGCAAGCACATCTCGGTGGCGGCGCGGCAGGGCGACCCGGTGGCGGTGGACTCCTACCGGGAGCTGGCCCGCTGGGCCGGCGCCGGTCTCGCCGACCTCGCCTCGCTCTTCGACCCGTCGGCCTTCATCGTCGGCGGCGGTCTGTCGGACGAGGGCGAGCTGGTCCTCGACCCGATCCGCAAGTCGTACAAGCGTTGGCTCGTCGGGGGCAACTGGCGCCCCGTGGCCGACGTGATCGCCGCCCAGCTCGGCAACAAGGCAGGCCTCGTGGGCGCGGCGGACCTGGCCCGGGAGCCCGACCCGATCATGTGACGCCCGCGCCACACACAGTCACAGGACATCGCCCGCCGCGCCCTCGAAGCCGGCGGGCGCTGCCGTGCCCCGGCCTGACGGCGTTTTCCCCTGCGGGTGGCTGTCGTGGTGTGGCGGATCTTTCCTGCGCGGACGGCATCGACGGCACCGGGTCGGCCCCTTCCCGGGGCGTGGGGCGTGCTGTCGTGCCCCGGTAGGGGCGCGGGGAACTGCGCGACCGGCCACGACGGCTCCCGCAGCCGAGATCCGGACGGACGGCGTTTTCCCCCTGCGGGTGGTTGCCGTCGTGCTGCGGATCTTTCCTGCGCGGACGGCATCGACGGCATCGGGTCGGCCCCTTCCCGGTGCGTGGGGCGCGCTGTCGTGCCCCGGTAGGGGCGCGGGGAACTGCGCGACCGGCCACGACGGCCCCCGCAGCCGAAATCCGAACCGACCGCGATTTCCTCCCCACCCAGCGGAGCGCCCCCGTATCTTGATCCGCATGGCGACGACCCCGCTGCCCCACTCCCACACCGAACCCGACGGCTCCGCCGTGATCCGGGTGCTCAGCTACAACATCCGGTCGATGCGTGACGACACCGATGCCCTCGCGCGCGTGATCAGCGCCTGCGCGCCGGACCTGGTCCTGGTCCAGGAAGCCCCCCGCTTCTTCCGCTGGCGCAAGAAGCTGGCCCGTCTCGCGGCGGCCTCCGGCCAGATGATCCTGTCCGGTGGCGCCCCGGCGGCCGGCCCCGCACTCCTGTGCTCCCTGCGGGCCACCGTCGAACGCACCGAGGACGTCCTGCTCCCGCTCACCCCCGGCCAGTTCCGCCGGGGCTTCGCCACGGCCGTCGTCCGGTTCGGCGGCGCCCGCCTGGGCGTGCTGAGCTGCCACCTGTCGCTCGACGCGGACGAGCGTCACGAGCAGGGCGGCATGCTCCTGGACCGCCTCGCCGCCCTCGACACCCCGCACGCCGTGGCGGGCGGCGACCTCAACGACCGCCCGGACGGCCGCACCTTCGAGCGCCTCGCGGCCTCCCTCCAGGACGGCTGGGCGACCCGCCCCTGGGGCGCCGAGCACACCTGGATCCGCGACGCTCCCCACCGCCGTATCGACGCGGTCTTCGCGACGAAGGGCGTCGAGATCCTGGGATGCGGGGTGCCGCTGGGCCACCCCGGCGTGACGGAGACGGACCTGAGGGCGGCCACGGACCATCTGCCCGTACTGGCCGCCCTCAGAGTGCCGGCGTCCTGAGGCCTCGGTCCCGAGCGTCAGTCCTGAGGCGTCCGCCCTGACGCGTCGGTCCCGGAGACCTACCCGGGGAGTACGTGCCGGGACGGTCTCAGACCACCGCGCCCCGCCCAGGGTCGTCCTCGTCCTCGTCGTCGGGGTTCATGCGCATCACGAGGGTGGCGAAGCCGCCGAGGAAGCCGCCGATGCCCACGGTGGCGAGCCACCAGGTCATGTCCCAGCCGAGCAGGACGGCCAGCAGGAGCACGATCGGACCGCCGATGACGGCGAGCCACGCGAACTTGGCCGTGGTGTCGGCGGCCGGCAGCGGAGGCGGCTCGGGCGGTACGAAATGGCCCTCGTCGTCCTCGTCGAAGTCCTCCTCGGCGGGCTCCGCCGCGGCGTAGTCGCGCGGACCGCCGACGCCGGGCGCGAAGGAGACGGAGCTGCCGAGAGCCTGGGCCGCGGAGGGCCGGTCCCCGTCCTCGTCGTTCCGGTCGGCGTTGTCGGTCTCGTTCTTGTCGCCCTTGTCGCGCCGCTCGGGCCTGCCCCCACGGCCCGTGGCGGTGCCGTTCGTCTCGGGATCGAGGAGTGCCAGGTCCTCGACCGACTTGAACGGCTTCGCGCCGGGCGGATCCTTCGGCTCCTCGCCGTACCCCTCGACGATCGCCTGCCACGCGGCGTCCTCGTCGAACGGCACACCCTGCTCGTCCCCCGGGGGCCCGCCGACGGGTACGCCCTTCTCGTCGGGCTCGCCGCGCTCCGCGTCCTGCTCAGCCACCAGTGGCCGTCCCTTCCTGCTGACCCGCCTGAACCGCGCCGGACCGCTCGCCGACGCCGGGCGCGAGCCGGCCGATGAACGCGTAGCTCTCCTCGAAGACCCGGTCCGCGTCATGGTCCAACGTCGCCACGTGGTAGCTCTGTTCCAGGAGGATTTCCGTCACGTCCGTGGACGACACCCGGCTCAGCACGCGGGCCGAGTCCACCGGCGGCACCACATGGTCCTGCGGGCTGCGCAGCAGCAGGAGCGGCTGGGTGACCTGGGGCAGCTCCCCGTCGACGATCCGGTAGAAGTTCCGCATGGAGTGCGCGGCCCGCAGGGGCACCCGGTCGTAGCCCAGTTCCGTGACGCCCTCCTTGGCGATGTCGCTCGCGATGCCGCCCACGGTCGGTACGAAGTGACGGAGCACGGGGAGGACGTACGCGGCGGCCCCGTGCACCTTGTTCGCCGGGTTGACGACGACGATGCCGCTCACCTCGTCCCCGTGCTTCGCCGCCAGCCGAAGGGCCAGCGCGCCGCCCAGGGAGAGGCCGAGGACGAACACCTTGGTGCAGCGTTCCCGCAGGGCGCGCAGTTCGCGGTCCACCTCCGCGTACCAGTCCTGCCAGCCGGTGAGCTGCATGTCCTCCCAGCGCGTGCCGTGTCCGGGCAGCAGCGGGAGCGCGACGGTCAGGCCGCGCTCGGCGAGGAACTCGGCCCAGGGGCGCAGTGACTGGGGGGACCCGGTGAAACCGTGGCAGAGGAGGACGCCGACCTCTCCGCCCTCGTGGCGGAACGGCTCGGCTCCAGGAAGGACCGGCACCTTCGGTCTCCTGTTCGTCAGGACGGGCGGAACGGGACAAGGCAGGCGGGCGGACCGGAACAAGACGGGCGACCCGAACGGAGGCGGAACACGACCCCGGGAGATCCGGGCGTACTTCACCGTACGCGACCGCACTGACACCGACCAGGGTCGTCGGCTCCTTTGACAGTCCCCCGGGATAAGGTCTGAGCGACGACACAGGAGGCATTCGGTTGATCTACGGCGCCATGAAGTTTTCCATCGGAGGGCCGCTGAAGCTTGCCTTCAGACCCTGGGTGGAAGGCCTCGAGAACATTCCCGCCGAGGGCCCCGCCATCCTGGCAAGCAATCATCTGTCCTTCTCGGACTCGTTCTTCCTGCCCGCGGTCCTCGACCGCAAGGTGACCTTCATCGCGAAGGCGGAGTACTTCACGACGCCCGGCATCAAGGGCAGGATGACCGCCGCGTTCTTCAAGGGCGTGGGCCAGCTCCCGGTGGACCGCTCCGGCGCGCGCGGCGCGGGCGAGGCGGCGGTCAAGAGCGGTATCGACGTCGTCGAGCGCGGTGAGCTGTTCGGCATCTATCCGGAGGGCACGCGCTCGCCCGACGGACGTCTGTACCGCGGCAAGCCGGGCGGCCTCGCGCGCGTGGCCCTCGCCACCGGCGCCCCGGTCATCCCGGTCGCCATGATCGACACCGAGAAGATCCAGCCGCCGGGCAAGGTGATGCCCAAGCTGATGCGCCCGGGCATCCGCATCGGCAAGCCGCTCGACTTCGGCCGGTACGCCGGTATGGAACACGACCGCTTCGTGCTGCGCGCGGTGACCGACGAGGTCATGTACGAGATCATGAAGCTCTCCGGCCAGGAGTACGTCGACATCTACGCGACCGCCGCCAAGCGGCAGATCGCGGACGCGGCGAAGGCCGAGAAGCAGGCGCAGAAGGAAGTCGAACAGGCGCAGAAGGAGGCCGCGAAGGCGGCCGGGACTGAAGAGGGACGGGCGGCCGGCTCCTAGACGCGTTCGTCGGGGCGGTGGGGTGGGGGGGGGCATGGCCAAGCGCGAGAGAGTCATGAGGATGTCGGTCGAGCAGCCGCTGTGGCGTGCGCTCACCGCGTACCGCGTGCTGACGATGCTGTACGCGATCGGGCTCTTCGTCACCGCGACCGCCAGGTTCGCCCACCCCTGGGTGGCCGTCGGCTACTACGCCGTCCTGTTCGTCTGGACCCTGGCGACCGTCCCCAGGGTCGCGAACGCGGCGAGCTGCACCAAGCGCTTCCTCGCCGTCGACCTGGCCGTGGCGCTCACCGGCATCCTGCTCACGCCGGTCGCGGTCACCCACCACAGCATCGTGGACGGCGGGCCCACGCTCCCGTCGATATGGACCGCGGGCTCCGTCCTGGCTTTCGCCATCAAGGGCGGCTGGCGCTGGGCGGCCTTCGCCTCCACGCTCGTCGCGCTCGCCAATCTCGTCGAGCGCGGCGCCCCCACCCGCGACACCGTCCACAACGTGATCCTCGTCTGGGTCGCCTCCATCGCCATCGGCTACGTCGTCGAGGTCGCCCGCGCCTCCGAGCTCACCCTCGCCCGCGCCCTGGAGATCGAGGCCGCCACCCGCGAACGCGAGCGCCTCGCCCGGGACATCCACGACGGGGTCCTCCAGGTTCTCGCCATGGTGCAGCGGCGCGGCAGCGCCCTCGGCGGCGAGGCCGCGGAGCTGGGCCGGATGGCGGGCGAGCAGGAGGTGGCGCTGCGCACGCTCGTCTCCGGCGGCCTGCTGCCCGTCTCGCGGGTGTCCGAGGACGCCGCGCTCGGCGCGGTCGTACGGGCCGTCGAGGAGCCGGACGACGACGGGAGCCCCGTCGACCTGCGCGTGCTGCTCGCCCCGTACGCCACCGCGCGCGTGACCCTCTCCGAGCCGGGCGCCCCGGTACCGCTGGCCCCGGTGGCCGCCCGGGAGCTGGCCGCGGCCGTGGGTGCCGCCCTGGACAATGTGCGCAAGCACGTCGGTGAGAGCGCCCGCGCGTGGATCCTGGTCGAGGACGAGCCGGACACGGTGATCGTCACCGTGCGCGACGACGGCCCCGGCATTCCGGAGGGGCGGCTCGCCCAGGCCGAGGGAGAGGGGCGGCTCGGCGTGGCCCTGTCGATCCGCGGCCGGCTGCGCGAGTTGGGCGGCGCGGCCGCACTGATCTCGGTCCCCGGCCAGGGCACCGAGGTCGAGTTGAAGGTACCGAAGGTCCGACCGAGGGTCTGACGGGGGAAGGCGGAGCAGCGATGACGGACATGAAGGACATGACGGACGCGACGGAGGCGGAGCAGCAGGTGGGCGAGGACCCGATCAAGGTCATGGTGGTGGACGACCACCCCATGTGGCGCGACGCCGTGGCCCGTGATCTCGCCGCGGCCGGTTTCGCCGTGGTGGCCACGGCGGGCGACGGCGAGCAGGCGGTGCGGCGTGCGCGGGCGGCCGGCCCGGACGTTCTCGTGCTCGACCTGAACCTGCCGGCCAAGCCCGGTGTCCAGGTCTGCAAGGAGCTGGTCGGAGCCAACCCCGCGCTGCGCGTCCTCGTGCTGTCGGCCAGCGGTGAGCACGCCGACGTCCTGGAGGCGGTGAAGTCCGGGGCGACCGGCTATCTGCTGAAGTCGGCGTCCACGGAGGAGCTGACCGACGCGGTGCGCCGTACGGCGGTCGGCGACCCGGTGTTCACCCCGGGCCTCGCGGGCCTGGTCCTCGGCGAGTACCGCAGGCTCGCCTCCGAGCCGGTGCCGGCCGCGGGAGCGGGCGAGCCCAAGGCCCCGCAGCTGACCGACCGCGAGACGGAGGTGCTCCGCCTGGTGGCGAAGGGCCTGAGCTACAAGCAGATCGCCGAGCGGCTGGTCATCTCCCACCGCACGGTCCAGAACCATGTGCAGAACACCCTGGGCAAGCTCCAGCTCCACAACCGGGTGGAGCTGGTTCGCTATGCCATAGAACGTGGTCTTGACGAGGCGTAAACCCGGTGTTGTCCACCATCGAGTGAATGATGAGTGATCAACACCCGCACATTTCAATGGAATTGCCCTTCCGCCCCATAACGAAGTGACCTGGATCACTATTAGCGTGAGTCCCCTCAGGCAATCGCGTCGAAGGGACTTTTCCATGCGGGTCGGAGTACTGACCGGAGGCGGCGACTGCCCCGGGCTCAACGCCGTCATCCGGGGCATCGTCCGCAAGGGCGTGCAGGAGTACGAGTACGACTTCGTCGGCTTCCGCGACGGCTGGCGCGGACCGCTCGAGAACGACACCGTCCGGCTCGACATCCCCGCCGTACGCGGCATCCTGCCCCGTGGCGGCACCATCCTCGGCTCCTCGCGGACGAATCCGCTCAAGCAGGAGAACGGCATCCGGCGCATCAAGGAGAACCTCGCCAAGCAGGAGGTCGAGGCGCTCATCGCGATCGGCGGCGAGGACACCCTGGGCGTGGCCGCGCGCCTCCACGACGAGTACGGCATCCAGGTCATCGGCGTCCCCAAGACCATCGACAACGACCTGTCCGCCACCGACTACACCTTCGGCTTCGACACGGCGGTCGGCATCGCGACGGAGGCGATCGACCGCCTGCACACGACCGCCGAGTCGCACATGCGCGTCCTCGTCGTCGAGGTGATGGGCCGTCACGCCGGCTGGATCGCCATCCACTCCGGGCTCGCGGGCGGCGCGAACGTCATCCTCATCCCCGAACAGCGCTTCGACGTCGACCAGGTCTGCGCCTGGGTGACGTCACGCTTCAAGGCCTCGTACGCCCCGATCGTGGTCGTCGCCGAGGGTGCCATGCCCAAGGACGGCGACGCGGTGCTCAAGGACGGCACGCTCGACTCCTTCGGCCATGTCCGGCTCTCCGGCGTCGGGGAGTGGCTGGCCAAGGAGATCGAGAGGCGCACCGGCAAGGAGGCCCGCACCACGGTCCTCGGCCACGTCCAGCGCGGCGGCACCCCCAGCGCCTTCGACCGCTGGCTCGCCACCCGCTTCGGTCTGCACGCCATCGAGGCCGTCCGCGACGGCGACTTCGGCAAGATGGTCGCCCTGCGCGGCACGGACATCGTCCGGGTCCCGATCGCCGAGGCCACGGCCAAGCTGAAGACGGTCGACCCGAAGCTGTACGAGGAGGTCGGCGTCTTCTTCGGCTGACCCGCTCCGCCCCCGACGCGCCGCCACGTCCCCTTCGTGGCGGCGTTCGGCGTACCGCGCCCCGGATGCCGTCGGCCGGATCATCGACACCACGGTGGGCAACGTCCTCGACCGCACGATGCGCGACGTCCGCCGCAGCACGGGTCGCAACGCCCTCGACTACACCGCCGGCCGCCCCTCGGACAGCGTGCCGGTGCCGCGCAGCTGAGCGATCAGCTCCCGCACGACGGCGGCCCCGTTCAGTGTCAGCACCGACTCCGGGTGGAACTGGACGCCCGCGAACCCGGGCCCGCGCAGCGCGTGCACCTCCCCGGCACCGCTGCGGGCGACCTCGACGCCGTGCGCCGCCAGCTCCGCCGCCGCCTCCTCGTCGCAGTGCGCCACGAAGCTGTTGTAGAAGCCGACGGTCTCCGTCCGCCCGAACAGGTCGATCGTGGTCTGCGCGCCCTGGTACGGGACCTCCTTGCGGACCGTCTCCAGGCCCAGCTCCGCCGCGATCAGCTCGTGGCCCAGGCACACGCCGAGCACCCCGTGCCGGTGCTCCCGGATCACCTCGGACGCGAGGCCGCGCAGGAACCGCATCTTGGGGTCGTCCGTGTCGGAGGGGTCCCCGGGACCGGGACCGAGCACCACCGGACCCGCGTGCGCACGGACCGTCTCCCGCAGCCCCGGCTCGTCGTACCGCCGCACGGTCACCTCCAGCCCCGACGACCGCAGCACGTGCGCCAGCATCGCGGTGAAGGTGTCCTCCCCGTCCACCACGAGGGCATGGCCCTCCAGGGAGTCGGTCCGCTCCTGCATCCGCAGCCAGAACGGCGCGAGCGAGGCCCGCCGGCCGTCGAGCGCGGCCCGCACCCGGGGATCGTCGGCCAGCTTCGTCGGCCGTACGCCCGGCGCGCGCCGGCTCCTCTCCACGACCCCCAGCGCCGCCAGCACCCCCGCCGCCTTCGCGTGCGTCTCCGCGACCTCGCCCGCCGGGTCCGAGCCCCGGACCAGGGTGGCGCCCACCGGCACCCGCAGCCGCCCGCCCGCGTCGATGTCGGCGGTCCGGATGAGGATGGGGGAGTCGAGGGTCTGGGCGCCGCCCGCGTCCCGCCCGAGCAGGGCCAGCGCGCCCGCGTAGTAGGCGCGTCCGACACCGTCCCGGCCGAGGGGCTCGTACCGCTCGATCACCCGGCACGCGTTCTGCACCGGCGACCCGGTGACCGTCGCCGCGAACATGGTCTCCTTCAGGACCTCGCGCGCGTCCAGCGAGGACCGGCCCCGCAACTCGTACTCGGTGTGCGCGAGATGGGACATCTCCTTCAGTCGGGGTCCGATCACGACCCCGCCCATGTCGCCGACCGTGCACATCATCTTGAGCTCCTCGTCCACGACCATGGAGAGCTCCTCGATCTCCTTGCCGTCGGCGAGGAAGCCGAGCAGCCCCTCGGCGGAGGGTCCCCCGGCCGGGTAGCGGTACGTCCCGCTGATCGGGTTCATCACGACGGTCCCGCCGGACATCCGCACGTGCACCTCGGGGCTCGCCCCGACCAGCGTCCGGTTCCCGGTGTGCACGACGTACGTCCAGTACGCGCCCCGCTCGCCGACCAGCAGCCGCCGGAAGAGGGCCAGCGCGTCGGCCTTCCCGAACCCCGGGATCTCCCCCTCGTACGTGCGCCTGATGACGAAGTTCGCCCCTTCGCCGCGTCCGATCTCCTCGCGCAGCACGCGCCCGACGATCCCGGCGTACTCCTCGTCGCCGACGTCGAAGCCGCCGCCCTCGACGCGCACGTCGTGCGCCGGCAACTGGGCCAGGGCCCGCTCCAGCGGCAGCTCGTACGTCTCCTCGGGGGTCAGTGCCACGAGCGGTGTGCCGTCGTCGCGGACGTCGAAGCCGCGCTCACGGATCTGGCGGAAGGGGATGAGCGCGAGGGCCTCGTCGGGCAGGTCGGCGAGCCGGTCGTACTCGGCCACGGGTCCGAGCAGCACCTCCACCGTGCCGGCCTCCTCGGTGGGGCGGCCGGGGGTACGGCGGCACAGCAGGGCGAACGGGCGTGGATCGTCCAGCAGGTCGAGCAGGTTCATCGGTCCTGTTCCTTCTCACATCGGAGAGGAACGACCCCGGAAAACACCGAAGGCCGCCCCTCGGGCGGCCTTCGCGAAGTCTTGCGTACGCGCAGTCAGTGGGCCGCCGGATGAGCGGTCCACCACCAGGTCTGGTGCGAGTGCGCGAACATGCGCCGCACATTACCCGACACCGGGGGACGGGCGACAGCGCGACGCGTCCGCGCGCGGCGTCCGTGCCTCGGCCACCTTGACGAGGGCGTCACGGCCGACGCGGCCGGGGCCCCACGGCGGTCCAGTGATCCCCCTAGACTGCGTCCGCCACGGCGCGGCCCGCTCACCGCCGGAAAGCACCTGCCCCGACGGCCGACCCGCAGCTCACACCCCCTGCCGGACCGTCTCGGCGCGAGCGTGACACGTCTCAATCGCTGGGCACCGGGAGAGGACGCCGCGCGGGACCCCGTAGTGTGGTGTAGGTGACCGTGAACGCTAAGTCCAGCGCGAGCGCTGGCAACACCTGGCGAGACCTGCCCGCGGCGCAGCAGCCCGAGTACCCCGATGCCGAGGCTCTGCGCGATGTGATCGCGGACCTCGAGTCGTATCCGCCGCTCGTCTTCGCGGGCGAGTGCGACCAGCTGCGCGCCCGGATGGCATCCGTCGCCAAGGGAGAGGCGTTCCTCCTCCAGGGCGGCGACTGCGCCGAGGCCTTCGACGCGGTGTCGGCCGACCAGATCCGCAACAAGCTCAAGACCCTGCTCCAGATGGGTGCCGTGCTCACGTACGCCGCCTCGGTGCCGGTGGTGAAGGTCGGCCGGATCGCCGGCCAGTACTCCAAGCCGCGTTCCAAGGGCACCGAGACCCGGGACGGCGTGACCCTGCCGACGTACCGGGGCGACTCGGTCAACGGGTTCGACTTCAACGAGAAGGCCCGTGTCCCGGACCCCGAGCGGCTGAAGCGGATGTACAACGCGTCCGCCTCCACGCTCAACCTGGTGCGCGCCTTCGCCACCGGCGGGTACGCCGACCTGCGCCAGGTCCACGCCTGGAACCAGGACTTCGTGAGGTCGTCCCCGTCCGGCCAGCGCTACGAGCAGCTGGCGCGCGAGATCGACAACGCGATGAACTTCATGCGGGCCTGCGGCACGGACCCGGAGGAGTTCAAGACCGTCGAGTTCTACGCCTCCCACGAGGCGCTGCTCCTCGACTACGAGTCGGCGCTGACCCGCGTCGACTCCCGCACCGGCAAGCTGTACGACGTCTCGGGCCACATGGTGTGGATCGGTGAGCGCACCCGGCAGCTGGACGGCGCGCACATCGAGTTCGCCTCCAAGATCCGTAACCCGATCGGCATCAAGCTGGGCCCGACGACGACGGCCCAGGACGCTCTGCAGTACATCGACCGTCTCGACCCGGAGCGCGAGCCGGGCCGGCTCACCTTCATCGTGCGGATGGGCGCGGACAAGGTCCGTGACAAGCTGCCCGAGCTGGTGGAGAAGGTCAGTGCCTCCGGCGCGACCGTGGCCTGGGTGACCGACCCGATGCACGGCAACACCTTCGAGGCGGCCTCGGGCCACAAGACCCGCCGCTTCGACGACGTGCTCGACGAGGTCAAGGGCTTCTTCGAGGTCCACAAGGGCCTGGGCACGCACCCCGGCGGTATCCACGTCGAGCTCACCGGTGACGACGTCACCGAGTGCGTGGGCGGCGGCGACGAGATCTTCGTCGACGACCTGCACCAGCGTTACGAGACGGCGTGCGACCCGCGTCTGAACCGCAGCCAGTCGCTCGACCTGGCCTTCCTGGTCGCCGAGATGTACCGCGACCAGTAGCGGATCGAGGTCTGTCTCCGTCCCTCGCGGCGGAGTGTGGGTGGGGCGCGGATCACATACGATCCGCGCCCTCTCGCACTTTTGCGGACTCCGGACGCCAGGTAAGGTTAGGTTAGCCTCACCGTTCATCGGGAAGGCATCGCCAGTCGACCCCGTCCGGGAGGTGAACCGCGTGTACGTCTGCAGCTGCTTCGGTGTCACCGAGGCACAGGTGAAGAAGCACGCGGAGGACGGTGCCTGCACCCCGCGCCAGATAGCGTCCGTGAGCAAGGCGGGCACGGACTGTGGTTCGTGCGTCCGCCAGATCCAGTCCCTGCTGGGCCGCGGTGCGTGCCCGCGCCGGGAGCTCGCGGAGCAGGGCAGGCCCGCCCTGGCGGAGCTCCCCGGCCTCGCGGGTCGCGCGGTGCCCGCGGCCGCGGCCGAGGCCGCCTAGTTCCCGTAACGGCCCCGCTGGTTCCCGTAACGGTTCCGCCGCCGGGTCAGCTGTCCGGCTGCTCGATCAGCTGTGCGATGTAGAGCGCCTCGCCGAGCTTCTCCACCAGCTCCAGCTGGGTGTCCAGATAGTCGATGTGGTGTTCCTCGTCCTTGAGGATCGACTCGAAGATTTTCGCGGACGTGATGTCGCCCTTGCCCCGCATCACCTCGATCCCGCGCCTGAGGCGGTCGATCGCCTCGATCTCCACCTGGCGGTCGGCCTGGAACATCTCGGTGACGGTCTGTCCCACCCGGACGTGGAAGAGCCGCTGGTAGTTGGGCAGACCCTCCAGGAAGAGAATGCGGTCGGTCAGCAGCTCCGCGTGCTTCATCTCGTCGAAGGACTCGTGCCGCGTGTACTTCGCGAGCTTCGTCCAGCCGAAGTTCTCCTGCATCTTCGCGTGCAGGAAGTACTGGTTGATCGCGGTCAGCTCACCGGTGAGCTGCTCGTTGAGGAACTCGATGACCTCGGGGTCGCCCTGCATCGCAGAGGCTCCTTCCAGGCGGGGGGAACTGGGCAGTTTGCGCTGCATCCTCGCATCGGCGTTCCGGGTCGTCCAGTAAGTGCATACTTAGTCGATTTGCCCTGATGAGGGTTGTGCTGGTCATGGACACCGTCCCGGGTCTGTCAGGATGGAGTCATGGGTCAGCCGGTGGAGCGAGGAACGGGAGCGGCGGCACAGTCGGAGCTTCCGCCGGGGCAGCGACTGCAGCGTGGCTGGCCCGTCACGCACTACGGTCCCGTGCCCAAGTTCCGCCCCGAGCGCTGGGAGTTCAGGGTCTTCGGCGCCACCGCGGACGGCGAGAAGCACTGCTGGACCCACGAGGAGTTCACGGCCCTTCCGTACACCTCGGTCATGGCCGATCTGCACTGCGTCACGAAGTTCAGCATGCTCGGGGCCGAATGGGGCGGCATCCCCGCACGCACGATCCTGGAGATCGCCCCGCCCTCGCCGGCCGTCACCCACGTGATGGTCTGGGCCGAGTACGGATTCAGCTCGAATCTGCGCCTCGACGACTTCGCCTCCGACCGTGCGATCTTCGCCACCCACAAGGACGGCGAACTGCTGACCGCCGAGCACGGGTTCCCGCTCCGCCTGGTCGTCCCGCACCTGTACGCCTGGAAGGGGCCCAAGTGGGTCCGTGGCGTCGAGTACATGACGGCCGACCGCCGTGGATTCTGGGAGGAACGCGGCTACCACAACATCGGCGACCCGTGGCGCGAGCAGCGCTACTCGTACCAGGAGGAGCCGGGGGACGGCCCCGAGCTCTGACCCGGCGGGCGCCCGCGCGCGTCAGAGGTGGCAGCGGTGCACCACGGCGAGTGTCCCTTGCCGCGGCCGATCGTCCACCGGTTCACCGCGGTGGCCCCGGCGTCAGGTGACGGTTCCTGTACCTGGGGTCGATCACATACCCCCGGGAGGTACTCCTTCACGGATGCCGGTCGCCGTGTCCGGCGGTCGCGTTCAGCCGTCGCGCAGCTTCTTCAGCCGTTCCACGTCCGCCGCGTGCCCCTCCTTGCCGCCGGGCGTCTCGATGATCAGCGGTACGCCCTCGGTGGCGGGGTGGGTCATCAGCGCGCGGAACGGGTCCTCGCCGATGTGACCGGAGCCGATGTTCTCGTGACGGTCCTTGTGGGCGCCGACCACATCCTTGGAGTCGTTGGCGTGGATCAGCCTGAGCCGCCCCTCGCCGACGGTGTCCACCAGCAGATCCAGGGTCCGGTGCATCCCGGACGGCCCGGTCAGGTCGTGGCCCGCCGCGTAGATGTGGCAGGTGTCGAGACAGACCCCCAGCTTCGGATGGGCGTCCAGCGCCTCGAAGTACGGCCCGAAGTCCCAGGTCCGCGAGCACAGGGAGGCCCCCTGGCCCGCGGTCGACTCCAGGAGGAGGTACGGGTCGTCGTCGTGGGTCAGCTCGTCCAGGAGCGGCAGCAGGTGGTCGCGTACCTGCGCGAGGGCCACCGCACGCTCCCGGCCCCCGGTGGCGCTCCCCGTGTGCACGACCACGCCGAGCGCGCCGATCTCCCGGCCCCGGCGCAGCGAGTGCCGCAGCGACTCCACCGACCTCTCGGCCGTCGCCGCCGTGTGCGAACCGAAGTTGATCAGATACGGGGCGTGCACGTACGCGGGGATCGACCCGGCCGCGCAGGCCGCGCGGAACTCCTCGTCCTGCTTCGGGTTCCCGGGGGGCGTCGCCCAGCCTCGCGGGTTGGCGACGAAGACCTGGACGGTCTCCGCGCCCATCTCGCGCGCGTAGGCCAGACCGACGGAGTGGAGGCCGCCGGCCACGGGGACATGGCCACCGACGGGATTGCGAGGCTGCTTGCTGGTCACACCCTTCAGGGTGTCACGCGCTCCGGTACACCCCGTCGGCGGACCTCCGGGTTCCGCTCGGTGGACCCACGGGCCCGACTCCGCGGATTCCCGGCCCGGCTCAGCGGATCTCGATGGTGATCGTCGATCCCTTGGGCGCGGTTTTGCCGCCGTCCACCGACTGCCCCTTGACGTGGTCCCCGAAGAGCCCGAGCAGTCCACGGTCCTCGTCGACCTGGAACCCGGCGTCCTCGAGCGTGTTCGTCGCGTCGTCCACGCTGTCGCCCACCACGTCGGGCACCCGGACCATCTCGGGGCCCTTGGACACCGTCAGCGTGACGGTGTCGCCCGTGGCGGCCTCGCTGCCCGCGTCCGGCGACTGCCGGGCGACCTGGCCCTTGTCGAACTCCGAGGTGACCTGCCGGGCGGAGATCTTCACCTTCAGCCCCGCCTGTTCGAGCTCCGCCGTGGCGTCCTCGACGGACGTCCCGGTGACATCCGAGACCTCCACCGGACTGCCCTTGCTGACGACGAGGGCGATGGCGGAACCGGCGTGCCGTCGCGTGCCCGCCTCCGGATCCGTACGGATCACCGAGCCCTTGAGCACGTCCGCGCTGAACTCCCGCGTGATCATGCCCGCGGCGAGTCCGTCGCCCTCCAGCACGTCCCGCGCCTTGGACAGCGTGAAGCCCGACAGGTCGGCCACCCGCACCGTCTTCGGGCCGTCGGAGACGGTCAGCGACACGGAGTCGTGGTCACGGATGCGTGCGCCGGGCTGCGGGTCACTGCTGATCACGGTGCCGCGCTTCACGGTGTCGCTGTACGCGTGCCTGACCTGGCCGACGTCGAGCCCGGCCGCCTCGATCCGCGACCTGGCCTGCGTCTCGGTCTTCGCCAGCAGCAGCGGGACCTTCGTGAACTGGCCGGAGTTGATGTACCAGACGCCCGCGCCGAGGCCGAGCGCCAGCAGGATCGCGGTCACGATCACGATCGTTCCGCGCCGCGGGCGTGAGCCGCGCCGTCGCGTGGGGGCGGCCGGCTCGGAGGCGAGCACACTGGTCTGTTCGAACCGGCTCGTCCGATTGAGCACGTCGCCCCCGCCGGCCGCGTCCTCCTCGTTCACCGGCAGCAGACGCGGCACCGACAGGGACCGCGGGATCACGCTCGTACGGTCCTCCGCGTTGTCATGGCCCGCGGTGACGGCCTGCGGCGGAACGGCGTCCAGCTGCTCGGCGGTGAGCCCGGCCCGAGCCTCGAGCACGTGGCCGAGCAGCGTCACCGCGTCGTGCGGGCGCATCCCGGGGTCGCGGGCGGTGGCCGCGGCGACCAGCTGGTCGAGCGCGAAGGGCAGGCCCGGCACGGCGGCCGACGGCGGTGGTACGTCCGCGTTCAGATGCTGGTAGATCACCTGGGCGGGGGAGTCACCGGAGTGCGGCTTGCCGCCGGTGAGCATCTCGTAGAGGACGACTCCGCAGGCGTACACGTCGACGCGGGTGTCGGCGGTGCCGTGCTCGATCTGCTCGGGAGCGAGGTACGAGACCGTGCCGAGCACGGACCCCGTCGTCTGGGTGACGGTGTCCACCGCCCGTACGAGGCCGAAATCCGCCACCTTGACCCGGCCGTCGTCCCCTATGAGGACGTTCTCGGGCTTCATGTCGCGGTGCACGAACCCGGCGCGGTGCGCGGCGCCGAGCGCGGCGAGCACCGGCTCCAGGACGTCCAGTGCGGCCCGCGGCTGGAGCGCCCCGCGCTCGCGCAGCACGTCGCGCAGGGTGCACCCCGCGACGTACTCCATGGCCAGATAGACGTACGACCCGTCCGTCCCCTGGTCGAAGACCTGCACCACATTGGGGTGCGCGAGCCGGGCCACCGACTTGGCCTCGCGTATGAACCGCTCGACGAACGAGACGTCGGCGGCCAGCGTCGGGTGCATGACCTTGAGCGCGAGCACGCGGTCCAGACGGGTGTCCAGGGCCCTGTAGACCGTGGCCATTCCGCCGACCGCGATCCGGGCGTCGACGCGATAGCGGCCGTCGAGCATCTGCCCGACAAGCGGGTCCTGAAGGGTCGTATCCACGCAAGCGAGTCTACGAGCCGTCGCCGTTGGCGCTCTCGCTGTGGCCCGTACCGGGGCGGGACTGCAGCCGACCTGTGACGCACATCGCGCCGAAGAGGTGACGCGGCCCGCTCCGCCGGCGGCGACCCCCACCACCCGGAGCCCCACGCTCCCACTGGCCGGAAACCGCCGTCACGCGACCGCCAGGAGGAGCCCGTGACGGCACGAATCGGTGCCACGGCGGGCACCGGTCCCCCGCCGCCGCGATGCCCGGCGCCGCCGCGCTAGAAGGCCGGCCGCTCCGGATCCAGCCGCGCCAGACCCTCGGCGGGAGAGGACGCCGAGGCGAAGTGCCGCCGGGGAATCCGCCCCGCACGCCGCGCGAGACGCCCCGCCTCCACGGCGTGCCTCATGCCCTCGGCCATCAGCACCGGCTCCTGCGCCCGTGTCACGGCCGAGGCGAGCATCACACCGGCACACCCCAGCTCCATCGCCAGCGCCGCGTCCGACGCCGTACCGGCCCCCGCGTCCAGGATCACCGGCACGCGCGCGTGCTCCACGATCAGCTCGAAGTTGTGCGGGTTGCGGATCCCCAGGCCCGAACCGATGGGTGAGCCGAGCGGCATGACCGCCGCGCACCCGACATCCTCCAGCTTCCGCGCGAGCACGGGGTCGTCGTTCGTGTACGGCAGCACCGTGAAGCCGTCGTCGACCAGCGTCTCCGCGGCGTCGAGCAGCTCGATCGGGTCGGGCAGCAGGGTGCGCTCGTCGGCGATGACCTCCAGCTTGACCAGATCGGTGCCGAGCGCCTCCCGAGCGAGCCGCGCGGTCAGCACGGCCTCGCCCGCGGTGAAGCACCCCGCCGTGTTCGGCAGGACGCGGATGCCGAGCCGGTCGAGCACGGACAGGACGGAGCCGTGCGCCGCGGGATCCACCCGGCGCAGCGCGACCGTCGTCAGCTCCGTCCCGGACGCCACGAGCGACCGCTCCAGCACGTCGAGACTGGGCGCACCCCCCGTACCCATGATCAGCCGGGACGTGAAGGACGTACCTCCGAGGACGAACGGATCGTCGGCCATGGGTCAGCCTCCTTGGACAGCGGTGAGGACTTCGACACGGTCTCCCTCGCGCAGGGACGTGGACGACCACTGGGTGCGCGGGACGACCGTCTCGTTGAGCGCGGCCGCGACGCCGGAGGGCGCCGCCGTGAGCGTGGCGACGAGCGTGTCGAGGGCGGTGCCCGCGGCGACGAGCCGGCGCTCGCCGTTGACGAGGATGTTCATACGGGCTGCTCCGTGCGTGTCGGGCTGAACCGGTGGGGAGTGAAGGGGCGCGCTTCCTCGGGGAGCTCCCCCGAGGCGAGGACGTGCGCCATGACGTCCCCGGTGACGGGAGTGAGCAGGACGCCGTTGCGGTGGTGGCCGGTGGCCAGCAGCAGTCCGTCGAGCCCGGTCGGGCCGAGCAGCGGAGCGTTGTCGGGCGAGCCGGGGCGCAGTCCGGCCCGGGTCTCGGTCAGCGGCAGTTCGGTGATCCCGGGCACCAGCTCATGGGCGTCGCGCAGCAGCTCGTACACCCCGCCCGCGGTCACCGTGGTGTCCCAGCCCAGCTCCTCGCTGGTCGCGCCGACGACGAGCTCGCCGCTCTCGCGCGGCACCAGATAGACCTGGCTGCCGCGGACCACGGCCCGCACGGTGCGGCTCAGGAAGGGCGCGTACCGCTTCGGCACGGTCAGCCGCAGCACCTGCCCCTTCACCGGGCGGACGGGCGGCCTCACGTCGTCGGGCACGCCCTCGAGTCTCCCGCTGAGGCTGCCCGCGGCCAGCACCACCTGCGTCGCCTCCAGCCGGTCGCCGCCCGCGGTGACGACCCCGGTGGCCCGCTCCCGGACCACGGTCAGCCGCTCCGCCCAGGTCCTGTGGAACACCACTCCGGCTCGCTCACACGCAGTGACCAGGGCCTTCGCGAGGCGGCGCGGGTCGATCTGGTGGTCGCCGTCGACGCGCAGACCACCACGGACACCCGGCGCGAGCATCGGCTCCAGCCGGCGGCACTCCCGGCCGCTGAGCCACTCCGAGTCGAGCCCCGAACGGTTCTGCAGGGCATGCAGTTCACGCAGATGGGCGCGGTCGTCGGAGTCCAGGGCGACGGCCAGCGTGCCGCACCGGCGATAACCGAGGTCCTGGCCCGCCGCCTCGGTGAGCTCGGCGACGAAGTCCGGATAGCGGCGCGCGGAGGCGAGGTTCAGGCCCAGCAGGGTCTGCTCGCCGTAGTGCAGCTCGGTGACGGCCGCGAGCATTCCGGCGGCGACCTGTGCGGCCCCGCCGCCCGGTTCCGGGTCCACGACCGCCGTGGTGAACCCGCGCTGGGCGGCCCGCCACGCCGTGACCAGGCCGATGATCCCGCCGCCCACCACCAGGACGTCGGACGTGACGGACCTCTCCGCCGGTGTATGCGACATGGGCGTCCAGCCCCTCCCTTCGCCGGCATGACCCGGATCAGGTTCGTACGGTCGGAGGCCGCCAGCCTCCCTCTCAGCCCGGTGCGTCCGGGCTCCCGCGAGTGCTCTACGTTGACCACCCTAGCTCGCTGCCGCGGGCCTCAGTAAGGGAGCCTCCGCCCATGGCCCGTTCGCTCGACGGCCTCGTCCTCGCCCCGGTAGCCGACCAGGCGCCGGGCCAGGTCGGGACCGGCACCCGGTTCACGTACCACGAGAAGGACGGCGAGATCTGGGCCGAGTACGCGGGTGGCGACATCGTCCGCGGCCGTCTCCTGGGGACCCGGGAGGGCGACCGCCTCGACTTCCGGTACGTACAGCTGGGACGCGACGGCACCACGTCCGGCGGGCACTGCGTGTCGGACGTGGTGGAGCTCTCCGACGGCCGGCTGCGGCTGGAGGAGACCTGGGAGTGGGAGTCGCGGACGGGCAGCGGGACGAGCGTGGTGGAACAGGGCGAACCCCTCGTAGGCCCCGCACAGGCCGCCCGCGTCGAACGGTCCGGCTGACACCGAGTCGCATTGTGGAACAGGTCACTGAGCACGTCCGCTGACTGACGGATTGTCAGGTGTCTATGGTGATCAGGTGAGCGAGCAGACGCAGGGGCAAGCGCAGGGGCCTACGGCACGCCGGGTCGTCATCGCGGGCGCGGGCATGGCCGGCGTACAGACCGCGGTCGCCCTGCGCGAACAGGGCTTCACCGGCGGAGTGACACTGATCGGCGCCGAGCCGCACCAGCCGTACGACCGGCCGCCGTTGTCCAAGGCGGTGCTGCTCGGCAAGGCCGAGCACTCCGCCTTCGACATCGACTTCGAGGCACTGGGCATCGAACTGAAGCTCGGCTGCGAGGCGCTGGGCCTGCGCCCCGGGGACCACGAGCTGGACACCGGCACGGGACCGGTGCCCTACGACGTCCTGGTCCTGGCGACCGGCGCGGAACCGATCCAGCTCCCCGGCGCGCAGGGCATGCCCGGCGTCCACCTCCTGCGCACCCTGGACGACGCCGAACGGCTGCGCCCGGTGCTCGCCCGGCAGCACGACATCGTGGTGGTCGGGGCGGGCTGGATCGGCGCGGAGTTCGCGACGGCGGCGCGCGAGGCCGGGTGCGCGGTGACGGTCGTCGAGGCCGCCGACCGGCCACTGGCCGGGGCGCTGCCCGCGGAGGTGGCCGCGCCGATGGCCGCCTGGTACGCGGACAGCGGGGCCTCGCTGCGCACCCACGCGCGCGTGGAGCGCGTCGAGCCCGGCGCCGTGGTGCTCGACGACGGGTCCCGGGTGCCCGCGGGCGCCGTGGTCGTCGGCATCGGCGCCCGGCCCGCCACCGCCTGGCTGGCCGGCTCCGGCATCGAGCTCGGCGCCCACCGCGAGGTCGTGGCCGACAGCCACCTGCGCACCTCCCTGCCGGACGTCTACGCGGTCGGCGACTGCGCCTCCTTCCCCTCGGGCCGGTACGAGGAGCGCCTTCTCGTCCACCACTGGGACAACGCCCTGCAGGGACCGCGCACGGTGGCGGCGAACATCATCGGCGAGGCCCCGGCGGCGTACGACCCGGTTCCGTACTTCTGGTCCGAGCAGTTCGGCCGTTTCGTCCAGTACGTCGGCCACCACGCGCCCGCCGACACGACCGTCTGGCGCGGCGACTCCTCGGGCGCCGCCTGGACGGTCTGCTGGCTGCGCGACTCCCGCCTCGTCGCCCTCCTGGCGGTGGGCCGCCCCCGCGACCTGGCCCAGGGGCGCCGTCTGATCGAGGCGGGCATGCCGCTGGACCCGGAGATCCTGTCGAATCCGTCCCGCCCTCTGAAGGACGCCATGGCCTGAGCGGGCTCCGACGCCTTCCGCTGGGGCGGGCGACGCCGAGGGGTCGGCCCTGGGCCGGTGGGGTCCCATGTCTGAGGGACGCCATGGTCTGAGCGGGTTCCGAGGCCTTCCGCTGGGGCGGGCGATGCCGAGGGGTCGGCCCAGGGCGTCTCCCGCTCGACGGGCGCCATGGTCTGAGCGGGTTCCGAGGTTTTCCTTCGGGTGGGCGACGCTGACGGGTCGGCGCATGGCCGGTGGGGTCTCCCGCCCGACGGGCGCCATGGTCTGAGCGGGTTCCGAGGTCGTCCTTCGGGTGGGCGCCGCTGACGGGTCGGCCCTGGGCCGGTGGGGTCTCCCGTCCGACGGGCGCCATGGTCTGAGCGGGTTCCGACGTCTTCCCTGGGGCGGGCGACGCCGAGGAGTCGGCCCCGGGCCGGGGGTTCCCTCGGTCGGCGGACCCCGGGCCGACCGGTTCCCTCTCCGGGCGGCGGCCCGGCCGCCGCCCGGCCCGCGCGGGTGCCGCCGCGCCGGAATTCGGCGGAATTCCGCGAGATTCACGCACTTCTGACGCGGGACGGGTGGCGCTCGGGTACCGAGTGTCAGTCCGGGATGGCAGGCTTGTCCCGTGACCGAGATTGACGCAAAGATCGATGCTCTCGTCCCCGCCTGGCTCACCCTCCCCGACATCGCCGAACAGTTCGGCGTCGAGGTGACGCGCGTCCGGCAGCTGGTCAAGGAAGGCCAGCTGATCGCCGTACGCCGTGGTGAGAACCGCGCGCTGCACGTCCCCGCCGCTTTCATCGACGAGGACAAGGTCGTCAAGGGCCTCACCGGCACCCTGACGCTCCTGCGGGACGACGGCTTCACCGACGAAGAGATGCTCGAGTGGCTCTTCACCTCCGACCCGACCCTGCCCGGCACCCCCGCGCAGGCGCTGAGCGAGAATCGCGGCACGGAGGTGAAGCGTCGCGCCCAGGCGCTCGCCGTCTGATCCGACAACACGTCCGGCGTACGGACCACGGCCGGCCCCGGACCACCCCGGCCGCCGTGGTCCGTACGCACCGCCGCACACGGGGGACCCACGCATGCCCGAGAACGCCGCCCGCCTCGCCGACGCCCGCGTCTATCTCTGCACGGACGCGCGCACGCGCCAGGGCGACCTCGCCGAGTTCCTGGACGCCGTTCTGGCGAGTGGCGTCGACATCGTGCAGCTGCGCGACAAGGGCATGGAGGCGGCCGAGGAACTGGAACACCTCCAGGTCTTCGCCGACGCCTGCGCCCGCCACGGCAAGCTCCTCGCGGTCAACGACCGGGCGGACGTCGCGCACGCGGCCGGCGCCGACGTACTCCATCTGGGCCAGGGGGACCTCCCGGTCCCCGCGGCCCGCGCCATCCTCGGCGACGAAATCCTGATCGGCCGCTCCACGCACGCGGCGGCAGAGGCCTCGGCCGCCGCCGTCCAGGAGGGCGTGGACTACTTCTGCACCGGCCCCTGCTGGCCCACTCCCACCAAGCCCGGCCGCCACGCACCGGGCCTCGACCTGGTCCGCCACACCGCCGCGCTGGACACCGACCGCCCCTGGTTCGCCATCGGCGGCATCGACCTGGGCAACCTCGACGAGGTGCTGGAGGCGGGCGCCCGCCGTGTCGTCGTCGTACGAGCGATCACCGAGGCGGACGACCCCGCGGCGGCGGCCGCGGAGTTCGCGAAGCGGCTGCGGCAGGCCTGACCGCCCCGAGCCGCACGGCCCGTGGCCCGCTTGCCGGACCGCCTGCGGCCCGTCGGCCGGAACCCGTGGCCCGCCGGGTCGTCCCGCCGCCCGTCGGCGCGGGCCCGCTCTGTCCGAGGGGTGGACAAGAAGCCGACGAATCAGACAATTCACTGCCGTTCGGTTGGGGGACCGCCGCCCCCTGGCTAACCTGCGAGTATGGCCCTCGGATCTGCCTCCACCAGGACTGACCGCGCACGCATCGTGAGCGACATGCTCGCGTCCGGCAAGAAGACGTACTCGTTCGAGTTCTCCGCGCCGAAGACCCCCAAGGGCGAGCGGAACCTGTGGAACGCGCTGCGCCGGGTAGAGGCCGTCGCCCCCGACTTCGTCTCCGTGACCTACGGAGCGGGCGGCTCCACCCGCGCCGGCACGGTCAGGGAGACCGAGCAGATCGTCGCCGACACCACGCTCACGCCGGTGGCCCACCTCACCGCCGTCAACCACTCCGTGGCCGAGCTGCGCAACATCATCGGCCAGTACGCGGACGCGGGGATCCGGAACATGCTCGCGGTCCGCGGAGACCCGCCGGGCGACCCCATGGGCGAGTGGGTGCCGCATCCCCAGGGCCTGACCTACGCGGCCGAACTCGTCCGTCTCATCAAGGAGTCCGGCGACTTCTGCGTGGGCGTCGCCGCCTTCCCGGAGATGCATCCGCGCTCCACCGGCTGGGACACGGACGTCGCGCACTTCGTCGACAAGTGCCGGGCCGGCGCGGACTACGCGATCACGCAGATGTTCTTCCAGCCCGAGTCGTACCTCCGGCTGCGCGACCGGGTCGCGGCGGCGGGCTGCGGGACGCCGGTGATCCCCGAGGTCATGCCGGTGACGAGTGTGAAGATGCTGGAACGGCTTCCACAGCTGAGTAACGCTTCGTTCCCGGACGTCCTGAAAGAGCGGATCCTCACAGCCAAAGACGATCCGGCGGCTGTACGCTCCATTGGCATCGAGTTCGCGACGGAGTTCTGCGCGAAGCTGCTGGACGAGGGCGTCCCCGGACTGCACTTCATTACGCTGAACAACTCCACGGCGACGCTGGAAATCTACGAGAATCTGGGCCTGCACCACTCACAGCAGGCCTAGACCGGCCGCACCCGCGTACGACACACTGCGTAGCGGCCACTGGGAGAGGGGCGTACATGGGCTTGACGGTCCTCTATATCGCTTTCGGCATCGTCGCACTGTGGCTCCTCGGCGAGGTTCTGCTGCAGTACAAGGCGCGGCTGCGCTACCGGCTGCTCGCCTTCGTCGGCTTCGCCGGTGTGGTTCTCGGTGTGCTGATCCCGTCCGTGATCGTCGTCGGTCTGGGCGCGGCCGCCTTCGCGGTCGGCCAGACGTACGTCACGCTGTCGTTCCGGCGCGGCTTCGCGGCCGGCTGGGCGGTGGGCAACCGTCAGGCAGCCGAGAAGGCTCCGGACAAGGGTTCGGGCAGGAGCAAGCGCCGTCGCGGCGAGCCGGACCGCCAGGATCCGATGCAGGAGGTCTCCGACCTCGAGCCGGAGCAGGAGGCGGCCGAGGACGCAGGGTATCCGCAGGGTGACGACGACTACGCCCGCGAGGACGACGTCTTCACGCCCGCGCACTCCGACCGGTTCATGCCGACCGGCTCCGGCGACCTCACGGCGACCGGGGGCACGGCCGTGTACGAGCCCCAGCCCCTGCCCGATGACACCGGCTCCTACGGCGTCTACAGCGACGCCGCCTACGCGGCCGCCGCGGGTCAGTCCGGTCAGTCCTACGCCGCCGCTCCCTCCCAGGACCAGCAGGCCTACGCGTACGACGGTTACTCCGGTTACGACCAGCAGCAGTACGGCTACGACAACGGCCAGCAGCAGTACGCCGCCTACTCCGACCCGTACATCGGCACGCAGACCTACAACGGCGCGGCGTACGACATGACGTACGGCGGCGATCAGCAGTACACGCAGCAGCAGGGCTACGGCCAGGACCAGTACGCCACCGGCGGCTACGGCGGCGAGACCCCGGCCGGCGGCGTCTGGGTCCCGCAGCAGCGCAGCACCGACGACCAGTACGGCGGCGAACTTCCGCCCGAGCAGCAGTACCCGTACCAGGACAACGGCCAGGGGAACGGCAACGGGAACGGGAACGGGAACGGCGCCGGGTTCGACGAGCAGTACCGGTACTGACCGTCCTCAGGGGCGGGAGCGCCTCGGCGGTCGGTCAGGGCCGGTACGGACGGCCCCCAGGGGTGCTCTCCGGGGACCCCCGGGCTCACTGCGAGCCCCGGAAGCCCGGCCCTTCCACGATCAGCCCGGACACCAGGGCGCCCGACATCCCCGCGTGCGGAAGGCCGCCGCCGGGATGCGTCCAGCCGCCGACCGTGAACAGCCCCGGCATGCGGGTGCCGTTCGACGGGTGCAGCAGCCGGCCGGCCGCCGCCGCGAGCGCCGGTGCGGGGACCGCGCCGCCCTCCGCGCCCGTCGCCTCCGCGACGTCGGACGGGGTGCGGACCTCGTGCCACAGCAGACGCTCACGCACGTCCGGCACGGCCCGCCGGGTGGCGTCGAGCACCCGCTCCACGTCCGCCTCCGACACCCGCAGACCCGACGGCACCGTGACCGTCACGGTCACTGCCTCGTGCTCCGCGTCGGGCGCGAGACCGGGGTCGTCCGGGCGCGAGACGGTCACCGTGGGCGCGGCGGGGAGTCCGGGACGCGCGCCGAAGAGCCGCTCCAGCTCGTCCTCACGGTCGGGCGTGTGCACCACCGTCCGGTGCGCCACCCCCGCCGGCCGTCCGCCGCGCAGCGCCAGCAGCACGGTCAGCCGGCTCGGCGCGCCCCGCTGCGGCGCGACCTCGTCACCGCCGCGCAGGGCCGCCCCGGCGACGAGACGGTCCAGCACCTCGGGCGCGACACCGGCGACCACGAAGTCGGCGTCCTCGACCGTCGCCGCCGCGGAGCCGACAGCCCGGGAGGGGTCCTCGGCGAGCTCGACGCCCACCGCTCGTCCGTCCTTCTCCACGATCCGCCCGACCGGCGTCCCGAAGCGGAACTCCACCCTGCGGGCCAGGCACCGCTCGTACACCGCACGAGCCAGCTCCCGCAGGCCTCCGCGCACGTACCAGGTACCGAAGGCGTGCTCCATGTACGGAAGCACGGCCGCGCTCGCCGGTGCGACGCGCGGGTCGAGCCCGTACGCGAGGGCGTGGCTCTCCAGGAGGGCGGCGAGCCGCGGCTCGCGCAGCTCCCACGCGCCGACCTCGGTGAGCGTGCCGGCCCGGCGGGTGCGCAGCATTCTTCTGTGCGACACCGCGGGGTAGGGCTCGCGGTCGGCGAGCACCTGCCAGTTCGGCCACAGCGGCTCCTCCAGGAGCGGGCGCCGTGTCCGGTCCCAGGCTTCGCGGGCCTGCACCAGGAAGTCGCCCCACCGCTCGCCCGCGCCCGCCCCGAGCGCCTGGTCGAGGGCGGTGACGACACCCGCGCGGGAGGCGTTGGGCAGCGAGACCTCGGTGCCGTCGGCGAAGACATGGCGTGCGGACGGGTCCACCTGGACCAGGTCGACACACGCCTCCAGCGGCTCCTTGCCCGTCTTCACGAACAGATCGCGCAGGACGGCGGGCACCCGCAGCAGGCCGGGGCCCGTGTCGAACGTGAAGCCGTCGCGCTCGAAGCGGCCCAGCGCTCCGCCGTACGTCGACGCGCGCTCATACACCACCACCCGATGGCCCGCGACGGCCAGCCGGGCGGCGGCCGCCATCGCGCCCATCCCGGCGCCGATCACCGCAATCCGTCCCATGCCCGCGACCTTATCGGCCACCACTGACAGGCCGGGCCACGGGCCTGGCGCGGGGGTCAGCCGGGTGGTGGCCCGACGTGTGCGGCGAGCCGTCTCTCCTCCCGGCGCTGGGCCCTGCGGCGCAGGAACCGCCGGATCCGGGAGACCAGGAAGAAGAGCGTCAGCAGCCCCACGAGCAGCAGCACGGCCGCGATGACCGCCGCGGCCACGGGATGGAACATCGCGAACGTCAGGATCCCGGCGACGCCGAGGTCCTCGGCGATGCTCATGGCGACGTTGCTGAACGGCTCCGGCGAGGTGTTGATCGCCATCCGGGTGCCGGCCTTGACCGCGTGGCTCGCCAGCGCGGTCGAACCGCCGATCGCGCCCGCCGCCAGATCGGGGAGGGAACCGCTGTGCCCGGCGAGCAGCGCACCGACCACCGCCCCCGCCACCGGCCGGACCACGGTGTGCACCGAGTCCCACACCGTGTCCACGTACGGGATCTTGTCGGCGACCGCCTCGCACAGGAAGAGGACGCCCGCCGCGATGAGCACGTCGGGGCGCTGCAGGGCCTCGGGGACGTCGTCGCTCAGGCCGGTCGCGCCGAAGACGCCTAGCAGCAGCACCACCGCGTACGCGTTGATGCCGCTGGCCCAGCCGCTGGTGAAGACCAGGGGGAGTACGGACACGGCAGCGATCGTAACCAGTCGACGACGGTCCGTCCTGGGCATGAGCGCCCAGGGCTAGGTATCCGTACCCAGTGAGGGAGATGAGTATCCGGACGGATGGGGTCCGACCCGTGCGAACGGGAGAGTGGAGGCACGGAAGGGGGCGCGGCTCCGGTACCGCCGACACGGGGCGGCGGAACGGTTCCCGCGCCCTTCGGCCGCTCCTTCCGCCGGCCCGGTCGGCGGGAGTGAGGCACGGGGGACCCCGGGGAACGACCGGACGGGGCCCGACGGAGAGAGCGGGGAGCACGGGGGAGTACGGCGAAGCGCCGGTTCGAAGTGGCCCGCGGGGGACGCGGCCACCTCGGACCGGCGCTTTCGTACGGAGCCGGGCCGCCGCGCCCGGCTCCGGCGGTGCGTGCCCTAGCGGCTGCCGCTCACGCGCCCCTGGAGCAGCCGTGAGAGCGCGGCGTGGACGTCGTCCAGGGAACGCTCGGGCTGGAAGGCCTGCCAGTCCAGGGCCGCCACCAGGACCATGCCGACCAGAGCGGCCGCGGTCAGCGGGATGTCGATCTCGTCGCTGAGCTCACCGCCCGCCACCCCCTCGCGCAGCACGTCCTCGACGACCGCGACCGCCTCCCGTCTGACCACCATGAGCGTGGACTGCCAGGCCCGGTTGGTGCGCCACAGCTCGGCCACGTACAGCTGGGTGAAGGCCGGGTAACGGTCCATGAAGACGAGCCCGGCGCGGATCATCGCGTCCAGGGCGTCGACTCGCGTCCCGCCCTCGCGCTCGGTCCGTTCCGCGGCCTCGCGCAGGGACGTGGTGAGGAGCCCCACGCCGTGCCGCAGCAGCTCTTCGAAGAGGACGGCCTTGCTGGCGAAGTTGTAGTAGACGGTGCCCTTGGCGACCCCGGCCCGCTCCGCGATCTCGTCCACGGTGGTGGCGGAGAAACCCTGTTCCGCGATGAGGGTGACGGCCGCTTCGTAGAGCTTCTGCCGGGTGGCCTCGCGGCGACCGCCGCCTGCCGTGGTGTTGCTGCTTTCCATGGCCCTGATTGTCACAGGCTCAGCTCCGGGTGAAGGCGGTCCAGGGTCCACACCTGCCTGTTGCGCGCCGACAGCGCGGTGAGCGCGAGGGCGCCCGCGGTGAACGCCGTGAGGACGGCGCACGCCTGCCATACGGGTCCCAGACCGCCGCCGGTGATGAGCCTGCGGAGTGCCTCGACGACGTAGCTCATCGGCAGGAAGGGGTGGATCGCGTTGAAGAAGCGCGGACTCGTCTGGACGGGGTAGGTGCCGCCCGCCGACGTCAGCTGGAGCATCAGAAGGGCCAGTACGAGGATCCGGCCGGCCGCTCCGAAGCGCGCGTTCAGCCACTGGACGACGGCCGCGAAACACGCCGTCACCAGGCACAGGAAGCCGACCGTCCCGGCCGCCCGCACCATCTCCAGGCCGATCGCCCAGTGCAGTACGGACATCAGGGCCGCCGTCTGCAGCACGCCCAGGGCGGCCACCGGCAGCCAGCCCGCCAGGGCGATGCGCCAGGCCGAGGCGCCGACCGCGAGTGCGCGCCGGTTGAGCGGCGGGATCAGCATGTAGGCGACCATCGCGCCCACCCACAGGGACAGCGGGATGAAGTACGGGGCGAAACCGGTGCCGTAGTTGGGCGCCTTGTGCAGGTCCCTGGAGGCGAGCTGGACCGGGTCGGCCATGACGTGGGTGCGCCGGTCGCGGTCCTGCCGGTCGTAGTCGGGGATCCGGCCGGCGCCGTCGTGCAGGCCCCCGGCCAGCTTCCCGGAGCCGCCGACGAGCTGGTAGATGCCTCCGTCGAGGTCGCTCGCGCCGGTCGTCAGCCGGCCGACACCCGTGTCCAGGTCCGCCGCGCCGGTCCTGGCCGTGCCGAGTCCGGTGTGCAGTTTCTCGGCACCCGCGGCGACCTTCGCGGCGCCCGCGTCCAAGTCATTGATCTTGGAGACGGCGTCGTCGAGGTCCTCGGACAGGTGCGGTGAGCGGTTCGCGAGCGCACGGGCCTGCTTCTGGAGCGTGCCCAGGTTCCGGTCGAGCGTGTCGAGGTCGCCGCCCTGGTCGTCGACGAGCGTGTCGAGGTCGTCGGCGACCGCGGCCACGTCCGCGGCGGCCTGCCTGGCCCTCTTGAGATCGGGGCACGCGGGGTCGGGGACCGGCAGGGTCTCGCAGCGCGCCTTGTAGACGTTGTTCAGCACGGTGGAGGCCGTGTGGGCGCCCTTGGCGGCGGCCGGAGCCGCCTCCACCAGGGTGCCCAGGTTGTGGCGGACCGCCGAGGCGGAGTCGGCGACGAGACGGGCCGTGTCGCCGATCGACTTCTCGTTGGCCTTCACGAAGGGGCCCACCTTGTCCGCGACGCCGTTGACCCTGGTGGCCAGTGCCCGGGTGCCGTCCGCGACCTGCCGTGAACCGTCCTCCAGGTCGCCCGCGCCCTTGTCGAGCCTCTTCAGGCCCGTGGAGAGCTTCCCGCTGCCCTTCTCGGCCTCCTTCAGGCCGTCCGCGAGGTCCTTGGAGCCCTTCTTGGCCTTGCCGATCCCGCCCTTGAGCCGGTCGGCTCCCTTGGCGGCCTTCTCGGTCTCGCCGTGGATGTCCGAGAACGAGATGAAGATCTTGTCGAGGAACGATCGCGACGCCTTCGTGGAGGCCGCGGTGCGCACCTCGCTGAAGACCGTGCGCGAGATCTGCCCGACGATGTAGTTGTTCGCGTCGTTCGTACGCACCTGGAGCGCGCCGGTCTCCGGTGCGTCCCCGGAGCTGGAGGCGATCCTGCTGCTGAAGTCGGTCGGCATGGTCAGCGACAGGTAGTACGTGCCGTTCTCGACACCCTTGCGGGCCTCGGCGGCGCTCACCTCGTGCCACTCGAAGGTGTCGCTGTCGCGCAGCCCCTTGGTTATGTCGTCGCCCGCCCTGACCTTGGCGCCCCCGGCCGTCGCCCCCCGGTCGTCGTTCACGAGCGCCACGGGGATGCGGTCGAGACGGCCGTACGGGTCCCAGAACGACCACAGGTAGAGGGCGCCGTAGAGCAGCGGCAGCAGGAGGAGCGCGGCGAGTGCGGCGCGCGGCAACCTGCCCCGGCCGAACCGCCTGAGCTCAAGAGCGGCCAGTTTCGGTGAGCGCATCGGCCGTCTCCTTCTCGTCCTTCGTGGGGGGTTCCGCGGTCTCGCGGAGGTCGTCGGCCGCACGGGGCTCCGCGGTGCCGCCGAGGGCGTCGGCTGTACGGGCAGCGCCGGTCTCGTCGGGGTCGTCGCCTGTTCCCGTGGGCTTCCCGGTCCGGCCGGTGGACACGATGACCGCCCCTTCGGGGGCCTCGCTGCAGACCGCGAGGACGGTGGTGCCGGACGCGGCGATCGACGCCAACAGGGCCCACGCATCGGCCCGTTCGGCATCCGACAGCTTGAGGTCGGTGTCGTCGACGCCGAGCAGCCCCGGGCGGCCGACGAGGGCCAGCGCGACGGACAGCCGCAGGCTTTCGAGCCGCTCCAGATCGCGTACGGCGGTCCGGGACCCCTTGGGCAGGGCTTCCCGGTCCAGCCCCGCGGCGGTCAGCGCGTCGTCGATCAGCCGTTCCGTCTCGGCGTTCCGCTCGGCCCTGGGGCGCCACAGCCCCCGCAGCGACCCCCCGAACCGCCTTCGCAGCAGCGCCCGTTCGAGCAGGTGCTCCCCGACGGTCAGGGCCGGGTCCAGGTCGGTGACACCCGGGACGTGGGCGAGCGCGCTCGCGCGGCGCACCGCGGCCATCTGCTTCGGCAGGGTCGATCCGCCCACGACGGCCCTTCCCTCGGTGGGCCGCATCCGGCCGGTGAGGGCGAGCAACAGGCACGTCCGGCCGGATCCGGACGGGCCCTCGACCGCGATCAGCGAACCGGGCTCCGCGCTCACCCCGACCCCGCGGAACGCCCAGCCGCGGGGCCCCTCGAGTCCGAAGTCCGTGGCCGTGACGCCGAGTCCGTGCGGACCGTCCACAGCGTCCCCACCCCCCTGAACAATTTTTGAACTGACTGGTCAGTGCAAAAACTAACGCGAACCTTCGATCGAAGCAAAGGCGCAGGTCAGAACGGATTGTCAGTGGCATACCTCACGATGGGCACATACGGCCACAGTGCCGTCACACAGACGACAGGAGGTTCGTCATGGCCACCTCTTCCGCAGCAGCCCCCCACCGGCGCCGCGCCACCGGCCCTGCCCCCTCACTGACCGGCCCCGCGAGCGACGTGCACCCCGTGCTCCGCCGGACCACGGCCCCGCCCGCCGCCCTCGACCTGCTGGCCCAGGCCCGCGCCGGACTCGAGGAGGCGGCGGTCCTGGAAACACCCAACGAGCGCTATGCGACGGCCCACTTGGCCGCCCTGCGCACCGCCGCCGCTGTCCTCGCCGCGCGGGGACGACCCGAACCCACCCCCCGACGCCGGGCCCGCATCCGCAGCGCCTGGGAGGTGCTCCCCGAGATCGCGCCCGAACTGACCGAGTGGAGCGCCCTGTTCGCTTCCGGCGCCGACCGCCGCGCCCGGGCCGAGGCCGGCATCCAGGGCGCGGCGGGCAACCGCGACGCCGACGACCTCATACGGGACGTGGCGATGTTCCTGCGCATCGTCGAGCGGATGCTCGTGCTGCAACCCGTCCTGCCCCAGCCACGGCAGGACGGGAGCCGGGAGGTCCCGGACGCCGGCTGACCGCGCGGGGGAGGGGGAGCAGGACGCGCGCGGTCCGGCGCCGCCGTCGAAGCCGTGGACCGCCGCACCGGCGGTCGCACCGGTGGACCGCACGCCCGCCGTGCGGTCCACCACCTGATCCATGATTCGGGTCCGTCACCCCGGTCCATCGCCCGATCCGTCACCTCGCTCGTCACGTGATCCACCACGTGATCCGGCGCGTGAGACGGAGGATCGGGTACGGCGGCGGAGGCAATAGGGTGGAGACGCCTGATGCCTCCCGCCGGGAGGCCCCCCGATCGCTCCGCCCTCCCCGAGGCGGTGCCGCGCCGAGGAGTCAACTGCCGTGTCGGACCCGATGCGCCCCCGCGCTTCTCTCCGTACCGCCGTGGTCTGGGAGGTCCTCAAGGACGCCCTCGACCGCCGGGTCAAGGCGACCGGACGGGAGTCCCTGGACGTTCTCGACACCGGAGGCGGCAGCGGCAACTTCGCGGTGCCCGTGGCCCGTCTCGGCCACCGCGTCACCGTCGTCGACCCGAGCCCGAACGCGCTGTTCGCGCTGGAGCGCCGGGCCGCCGAGGCCGGCGTCGCCGACCGCGTCAAGGGCGTGCAGGGCGACGCCCACGGTCTCTTCGACGTCGTCGAGCGAGGCGGCTACGACGCGGTGCTGTGCCACGGGGTCCTCGAGTACGTGGACAACCCGGCCGAGGGCGTGCGCAACGTGGTGGACGCGCTGCGCCCCGAGGGCGTCCTCAGCCTGCTCGCCGCCGGCCTGGGCGGCGCGGTGATCGCCCGCGCCCTCGCCGGGCACTTCAAGGAGGCCAGGCACGCCCTCGCCGACCCGGACGGGCGCTGGGGCGAGGGTGACCCCGTGCCCCACCGCTTCACCGCCGAGCAGCTCACCGCGCTCGTCGAGGGCGCGGGCCTGCGCGTCGGCGCCGTGCACGGCGTACGTGTCTTCGCGGACCTGGTCCCCGGAGTCCTCGTGGACACCGAACCGGGAGCCCTCGAAGCACTCCTGAAGCTGGAGGCGGCGGCCGCGGAACTCGCCGCGTTCCACTCCGTGGCCACACAGCTTCATGTGCTCGGTGAGCCGCAGGGGACCGACGAGGCCTGAGTCGTCCGCCGTGGTGCGCCCCTGATCAGGGGCGGGGCGGCAGATGGAGTACGCCACAGGCCACCCGATCGAGCCCTCGGCGCCGTATGATCGAGGGAGACCGTCCGGCATGACGGGCCGGTCGCTGGGGAATGCACGCCTCAGTGGATCGGGGTGCCATGGCGGGTTCCGGTTGGCGAATTGGCGCAGAGGGGCGGGTTTCACGGGGGCGATTCCCTGCCTATCCTGAAGGGGACCCCCGGTCGCCCCGGCGACTGCACGATGAGGAGGACGCCGTGCCGCTCTCGGAGCACGAGCAGCGAATGCTCGAGCAGATGGAGCGAGCGCTGTACGCCGAAGATCCCAAGTTCGCGACAGCGCTTGAGGGAAGCGGGCTGCGTACGTACACCCGGCGACGGGTCTACCAGGCGGTCGCGGGCTTCCTGGTGGGTATCGCGCTCCTCATGGCCGGAATGGTCGCAGTACAGATCTGGCTGAGCGTGGTGGGTTTTCTTGTCATGCTGGGCTGTGCGGTGCTCGCCGTCACCGGTTGGCGCAAGGCTCCCAAACCGGGAGAACAACCGGCGACGCCCGGCGCACCCGCCGCGCGTCGCCAGGCGCGACAGCGCCGCTCCATGATGGACCGCATCGAACAACGCTGGCAGCGACGCCGCGACGAGCAGGGCCAGTAACAGCATCATCAGCAGCGGCCGCCGTGGCAACGACGGACCGGCCGCAGCCGTAGGACATCGTGAGGGGGTGTCCACCCGGACCGGGTGGACACCCCCTCACCTGTTGCCACCAACCCCTGCCGCTGCCTTCGGCCGAGCCCACCCGCCCATACCCGACCTGGCCCGGTCCGCCGGTGGCACGGCTCGACCGGCGGCCCGGCCCATCCGGTGGCGCGGGCTCGACCGGCGGTCAAGTCCGCCCGGTTGCGCGGATCGCCCCGGCGTGCTGCGGTTGCTGTCCCTCTCGTAGGAGGACCGCCCGCGGAAACCCGTGTGGCCCGCCCTCCCCGGCCGGGAGGTGCGGGCCACACGGGGTGTCCGACTGGCGACCGGCGTCAGCCGTTCTGCCCCGAGGGGCGCCGCAGCAGAGTCTCCTTGCGGGCCGCCATCCGAGCCGTCACGCTCGCCCGGCGGGCCGACGCCGCCCAGGCCACTCTGATGGCTGAGCGGGGTGCGACGAGCGCCCGCAACCGCGTGAGCCGGCTCGCCGGAGCGCGCAGGGCACCCGAAACCCGGCGGGCGTCCTCCGCGAGCCCCGAGGTCATCCGGGGGCGCGGAGCGTAGAGAACCTGCTCCGCCGCCGCCGCCACCCGGTGCACCGCCTCCGCCGCGTCCCAGTCGAGAAGCCCGAGCCGGACGATCCGCGCCGCGGCGTTGCGCGGCGTCTGGGACTCGTCCGGCACGATCCCGTAGTCCCACGCCGTGTCGGTCACCTCCAGCCAGGCCGCCAGCGTGTACGCCGCCGCGTCCGCCTCACCACGGCCGTGCGCACCGAGCCGCTGGGCCCGGACCCGCAGCCGCCACAGCATCGGCAGCGACGGCAACGCCAGCACCAGGAGCGCCAACAGGGTCAGCCCCAGGATCTGGAACCACGGTGTGCCGTCGTCCTTGGAGCCCACCGCGGCCGACGCGGACTGGCTCGGGCACCCCTCCAGCCGCTTCAGCTGCGCCGAGCAGGTGGCGCCCGCCGACGGCGCGGTGGACGGCGCGGCGGACGCCGAGGTCGCCGGATTCGGAAGCGTCGGCGTGTCCAGGCCGGGAGTGGCCGTCTGGGTGTAGTCCGGCACCGAACCCCGGTTCGGGGTCGGCTCGAAGCGGGTCCAGCCCACCCCCTCGAAATACAGCTCGGGCCAGGCGTGCGCGTCCCGCAGTCCCACCGACATCGAACCGTCGGCCTGCGGGGAACCGGGCGTGAAGCCCACCGCCACCCGGGCCGGGATCCCCAGCGTGCGGGCCATCGAGGCCATCGCGAAGGAGAAGTGGACGCAGAAACCCTGCTTGTCCCTCAGAAAGCGCGCGATGGCGGCCGAACCGCTGCCGACCTGCACCTGGGTGTCGTAGGTGAATCCGCCGGTCACCGCGAAGTAGTCCTGGAGCTTGACCGCCTGCTCGTAGTGGTTCGTCGAGCCCTCGGTGACCTTGCGCGCGGTCTGGGCCACCACCGCGGGCAGCGACTCGGGCACCTTGGTGAACTCGCGCTTCAGGGCCGCCGACGGCTCCGGCGCGTCCGCGAGCTGCGCCGCGGTCGGCTGGACGACCAGGCTGGTGACGTCGTACACCACACCGCGCGTGTTCTGGCCGTGGTCGCCGACGAGCGTGCGGCCCACCGGCTCGTAGCGCCAACTGCCCTTGATGCTCACCTGACTCGCGGGGTACGGCATCGGAAGCCAGTCCTGCGCGTACCAGTCCGCGGCCGCGATACGGGTGCGGATCTTGCTGCGCCGGACGTCCGCCCCGAGGCCGATCGGGGTCGGGAACGTGTCGGGCACGTCCTGGATGTGCCGCTGGGCGGGCTTCCACGCCGTGCCGTCGAAGTCGTCCAGGGACACGATCCGCAGATACATGTCCTGGGTGTCCTGCGTGTTGGTGCGGTAGGACATGACCTGGCGGTCCTCGTCCACGTTCAGGCTGTCGCGGAGGGAGACCAGCGGGTTCACCGCGGAGATCGTGCCGCCGCCGCCGGAGCCCGGGCCCACGCCCGTACCGGCGGCGTCCAGCAGACCGCCGTCGAGTGCGGGCAGGCCGAGTGGCACCACCAGGGCGACACCCAGCGCGACCGCGCCGATGCGCCGCCCCGTACGGACCGGTGCGGTCGCGCCCGTCGAGACGTCCGGTCCCCGGGTACGGGGCGCGCCGCCGAAGACACGCCCCCACTGCGAGAGCCGGTCACGGCCCTCCGCCAGAAGCAGCATCAGATAGCCCCCGGCCGCGAGCAGGAACCACAGCCAGGTGGCCCCACCGCCCGAAAGACCCGCGGCGACCGAGTACAGCGCGAGCAGCGGGAGTCCGGCGGGGGCCGCGCTGCGGAACGTCACCGCGAGCGCGTCCACCGCGAGCCCGATCACCAGGACACCACCGACCAGCATCAGCCGGATGCCGTCGGACAGCGGTGCCGGTATCGCGTACCTGCCGACGTCGTCCGTGCCCGAGCGGAGCAGGTCGCCGAGGTGCTGGAACGCCTCCGGTCCGGGAACGAACCCGAGGACTGCCTGCTGCCGGGCGAAGACCAGGGTCAGCAGCATCAGCGTCACCAGCGCCTGCGCGGCCACGGTCAGCGGCCGGGCCAGCGGAACCCGCCGGGTCAACGCGCCCACACCGGCCTGCAGTGCCAGCAGGAACGCCGCCTGGAACAGCCAGGTCACCGGTTCGACCAGCGGCAGCAGAGCACACGCCGCCATCAGCGTGGCCGCCGCCGAGCACAGCGTCAGTCGTGCCCGCCCGCTCATCGGACTCCACCCCCTGCCGAACTCCCCGTGGACGCGGCACTCGTGCGCTGCCGGTCCGCCAGCCGCCACAGGTCCGCGAGATCCGCGCCACGCGGTACGGTCACGGCGGTCCAGCCCGCCTCGCGCAGCATGCGCAGTCGGTCCTCGCTTCTGTCCAACGGGCCGGGGACGTCCGCGGGTTCCCGCACCCAGGCCTCGCTGTCCAGCAGGAAGGCGACGGCTCCACCGCTGCGCTGACGCATCTTGCCGAGCACCGTCGCCTGCTCCTCGTCCAGGTCGCCGAGGAAGGCGATCAGCAGCCCTTCGTTCCCGCTGCGCAGGACGTCGTAGGCGCGGGACAGCCCGGTGCCGTCCGAGTGGTCGATGACCGCGAGCGTGTCCATCATCAGCCCGGCGGCGTCCGCCGACTGCTGGCTCGCGCCCGCGAACCCGTCGGCGCCCTCCCCGGGTACCGAACTGCCGTCGTCCGTCAGCAGCCTGACGGAGAAGCCCCGCTCCAGCATGTGCACCAGCGACGAGGCCGTGCCCGAAACCGCCCACTCGAAGGCCGAGTCGGGACCCGCGCCCTGGTAGGCGATGCCCCGGGTGTCGAGCAGCACCGTGCAGCGGGAGCGCTGCGGCTGTTCCTCACGACGGACCATCAGTTCGCCGTAGCGCGCGGTCAGGCGCCAGTGCACCCGGCGCAGATCGTCGCCGTAGCGGTAGCCGCGGGGGATGATGTCGTCCTCGCCGGCCAGCGCCAGCGAGCGCTGCCGTCCCTCGCCGTACCCCTTCGCCTCGCCGGTCAGCCGCACCGACGGCAGCGGCTCCACGCGCGGGATGACGGTCAGGGTGTCGTACGTGGAGAAGGAGCGCGTCAGCTCGCACATGCCGAAGGGGTCCGTGAGCCGCAGTTGCAGCGGTCCCAGCGGATAGCGGCCACGCAGGTCGGAGCGCACCCGGTAGGACACCTCGCGGCGGCCGCCCGCCTCCACCCGGTCCAGGACGAACCGGGGCCGCGGCCCGAGCACGTACGGCACCCGGTCCTGGAGCATCAGCAGTCCGGTGGGCAGCCGGGAGACGTTGTCCATCCGCAGATGGACCCGGGCCTCGGAGCCCGCGGGTACACGCCCGGGGGAGAGCCTGCGGCTGCCCGCGACGCGGTACCGGGTGCGGTACAGCACGGTCGCGCAGACCAGCGGAAGCGCCGCGAGCAGCAGGCCGACCCGGAGCAGATCGCTCTGCCCCAGGACGTACGCGCAGATCACGGCGGCGACTCCGGCGGCCAGGAAGGAGCGTCCGCGGGTGGTGAGACCGGCGAGCGCGGTGCGCAGCCCGCCCTTCTCCTCCTCGGCGTCACCCGTCCCCGCGGACATCACAGCCTCCGGGGCGGCTGCTGGCCGAACGCGGGCGCGCCGCGGCCCATCGGGTAGCCGGAGCCGGCCTGCTGCTGGGGCGCTGCCGGAACGGGGGTGTGCTGCAGGATCTCCTGGACGACCTGCTCGGCCGTACGACGGTTCAGCTGCGCCTGGGCGGTGGGGAGCAGACGGTGTGCCAGGACCGCCACGGCGAGTGCCTGGATGTCGTCCGGCAGCGCGTACTCCCGGCCGCTCAGTGCGGCGGACGCCTTCGCCGCGCGCAGCAGGTGCAGCGTGGCACGCGGCGAGGCGCCGAGTCTCAGGTCGGGGTGGGTGCGCGTGGCGGCGACCAGGTCGACCGCGTACCGGCGGACGCTGTCCGCGACGTGGACCGTGCGGACGGCGTCGATCAGCTTCACGATCTCGTGCGCGTGCGCCACCGGCTGGAGGTCGTCCAGCGGGTTCACACCGCCGTGGATGTCCAGCATCTGCAGTTCGGCCTCCGCGCTGGGGTAGCCGATGGAGACACGGGCCATGAAACGGTCGCGCTGCGCCTCCGGCAGCGGGTAGGTGCCCTCCATCTCGACGGGGTTCTGCGTGGCGACGACCATGAAGGGGCTGGGCAGTTCGTAGGTCTGTCCGTCGATGGTGACCTGGCGCTCCTCCATCGACTCCAGGAGCGCGGACTGCGTCTTGGGCGAGGCGCGGTTGATCTCGTCGCCGATCACGATCTGCGCGAAGATCGCACCCGGCTTGAACTCGAAGTCCCGGCGCTGCTGGTCCCAGATGGACACACCGGTGATGTCCGAGGGCAGCAGGTCGGGCGTGAACTGGATACGCCGCACCGAGCAGTCGATGGACCGTGCCAGCGCCTTGGCGAGCATGGTCTTGCCGACGCCCGGGACATCCTCGATCAGAAGATGCCCCTCGGCGAGCAGCACGGTCAGCGAAAGCCGTACGACCTCTGGCTTGCCCTCGATCACTCCTTCCACCGAACTGCGGACTCGCTCCACAGTGGCGGTCAGATCAGTAAGGCTCGCTCGATCGTCATAGGTCGTCACCCGGCCCTCCTCGGCCCTTTCCCGGGCCGACGCCCAGTGCGGACCGGCCCACCCCGAAAAACGGACACCACGCGCGAAGTTCCGCGTGACGCCACACCCGCATTCTTGTTGCCGTTACCGGTTCGTGTCACTCGCCTGTGGATAACTGGCTGCGATATGTCGGGTCTTACGGGCTTTTGGGGCGCCGAAAGGTCGGGGTCATTTCGTGAAGTGAGAGTCCCACGAGGGCCCCCTGGGGTTGTACGAGGGGGCCGGTGGGAGCGTTCAGGCGGGATCGATCTCGCGCAGCAGGCCCGTCGTCACGTCGAAGACGAAGCCGCGCACGTCCTCCGTGTGGAGCAGGAACGGGGAGGTGCGCACCCGTTGCATCGACTGTCGTACGTCCTGTTCGACGTCCCGGAAGGCTTCGACCGCCCAGGCGGGGCGCTGGCCGACCTCCATCTCCAGGTCGTGCCGGAACTCCTCGGTGAGGGACTCCAGGCCGCAGCCGGTGTGGTGGATGAGCACGACACTCCGGGTACCGAGCGCCCGCTGGCTGATCGTGAGGGAACGGATCACGTCGTCGGTGACCACACCGCCCGCGTTGCGGATGGTGTGGCAGTCGCCGAGCTCCAGGCCGAGCGCCGCGTGCAGGTCGAGCCGGGCGTCCATGCACGCGACCACGGCCACGTGCAGCACGGGCCGCGCGTCCATCCCCGGGTCGGCGAACGCGGCGGCGTACCGATGGTTCGCCTCCACGAGGCGGTCGGTCACGGTGCCGTCGGGGGAGACGCCGCGGGCGGATATGGCGTCTTCGGGCTCAGTGGGTACGGATGCAGAAGTCGTCATAGCTATGACGTTACTGGTCACGTATGAAGTAGTCCTGCTGTGAGGGTGGACAAAGAACGTCATCGTCTCTTGTTGTGAGGTAACCCACATGGGCACTCGGTACCGGCCGTATGGGTGATCTTTGCCGATTCATGACTTCGTCCGGGGCTTGATCGAGGAGCGGTCCGCGACGCGCATGCCGGTTGATTGACCGCGACACGGCGTGGACTAAAGTGACGCGAAGCGGGAGTCGAGACTCCCTGCTGGACTGATTTCCCCCGGAGACCCGGTGATTTTCCGGCGTCTTCCCCGCGTGCGCGGCGCGTACGTACGGCTCGGCCTCCTCCCGCTCCCGGTCGGCTGACGCCACTCACCCGGCGGCGGCAGGCCTCCCCTTCTCGAGCGGGTGGGGACCCGGCGGTGCGTGCGACCGTGCCGGATCTGAGAGGGCCCCTTGAGCCAGAGTCGACACGTCCCGGTGATGCTCCAGCGGTGCCTGGACATGCTGGCCCCGGCCCTCGCCGAGCCGGGAGCCGTCGTCGTCGACTGCACGCTCGGACTCGGCGGCCACAGCGAGGCGCTCCTCACCCGTTTCCCCGAGGCCCGTCTGGTGGCCCTCGACCGCGACAAGGAAGCGCTGCGCCTCTCCGCGGAGCGGCTCGCGCCCTTCGGTGAACGCGCCACCCTCGTGCACGCCGTCTACGACGAACTGCCCGACGTGCTCGCCCGCCTGGACGTCCCGCGCGTCCAGGGCGTCCTGTTCGACCTCGGCGTCTCCTCCATGCAACTCGACGAGGCCGACCGCGGGTTCGCGTACGCCCAGGACGCTCCGCTCGACATGCGCATGGACCAGACGACCGGGATCAGCGCGGCCGAGGTGCTCAACACCTACGCGCCGGGTGAACTGGTCCGGATCCTGCGCGCGTACGGCGAGGAGAAGCAGGCCAAGCGGATCGTCTCCGCCGTGGTGCGCGAACGCGACAAGGCGCCGTTCGACAACAGCGCGCGGCTCGTCGAGCTGATCCGCGACTCCCTGCCGCAGGCCGCCAAGCGCACCGGCGGCAACCCGGCCAAGCGCACCTTCCAGGCCCTGCGCATCGAGGTCAACGGCGAACTGAGCGTCCTGGAGAGGGCGATCCCCGCCGCCGTGAAGGCGGTCGCCGTCGGCGGCCGGATCGCCGTGCTGTCGTACCACTCGCTGGAGGACCGGCTGGTCAAGCAGGTCTTCGCGGCAGGCGCCGCCACCACCGCGCCGCCCGGTCTGCCGGTGGTGCCCGAGCGCTACCAGCCCCGGCTCAAGCTGCTCACCCGTGGTGCCGAACTTCCCACCGAGGAAGAGGTCGCCGAGAACCGGCGAGCGGCTCCGGCGCGGCTGCGCGGGGCACAGCGCATCCGCGAGGACGCCGAGTGAGGCGCCGGGAGGGGGAGAGCGAGTGAGTGGGAAACCCGAACGCACGGCGCGGCCGACCGGCGGCGCCTCCCCGCGACGCGACCGCGGGTCGGGAGAGCGAACCCGCCGGGAGGGCCTGTGAGCAGGAAACCCGAACTCACGGGCAGAGCCGCCCGGCTCGCCCGGCTTCTCCCCGCCGGCGCGGCGAACGCCGCCCGCACCCCCTTCGTCCTGCTCGTCGTGCTCCTGCTCGGCGGTGGACTCATCGGCCTGCTCGTACTGAACTCCGCGCTGAGCGAGGGTTCCTTCCACCTCGACGACCTGCAGAAGGGCACCAAGACCCTCACCGACGAGGAGCAGGCGCTGCAGCGGGACGTGGACGCCTACTCCGCGCCCGACGCCCTCCAGCGCCGCGCCCGTGAGCTGGGCATGGTCCCGGGGGGCGACCCCGCCTTCCTGAACCCGGACGGCACCGTCAAGGGTGTCCCCGAAACGGCCGCCCGGGACTCCGCCCTGCAGAACCCGGCGCCGCGCCCGCCCGAGGTCCTCTCCTCGCCGACCGCGAGCCAGGCCCCGCCCACCGGCACTCCGGCCGCCGGCACCCCCGCCACCCAGGCTCCCGCCACCCCGGCCCCCGGCGTCCCGGCCGCCACTCCCCGGGCCGTCGCCACCCCCAGCATCCCAAGCACCCCCAGCACGTCCCGCGCACGGTCCCTGGCTTCCGTCCCCACCTCCACCCCCACCCCGTCCACACAGCGCTCCTCGACCCCCGGCAGGTGACGGAAGTGTCCGACAGGGAACCGCCGCGCCGCCGTGTACCCGGCCCCGCCCGGCCCGCACGCCCCGGCGGCCAGCGCCGCCCGGGCCCCGGCGCCCGCCCCGCACGCCGTCCCGGCGCACCCAGGCCCGGCGCCCCCAGGCCCGGCGGCTCGACGCCGTTGCGGCTCGGCAGCCCCCGGCCCCGGCTCCGCATGGTCAGCCTGGCCCTGACGCTGGTGATGGCCGCCTTCGTCGTCCGGCTGCTCCAGGTACAGGCCGTGGACGCGAGCGCGTACGCCGCGAAGGCCGAGCAGAACCGCTACGTCGGCCGCACGCTGGCCGCCACCCGCGGCGGGATCACGGACCGCAACGGCGTCGAGCTGGCCACGAGCGTGGACGCGTACGACATCACGGCCGACCCCACGATGTTCACCCGGACGGCGACGAAGGTGTCCGACGCGCCCGAGCAGGCCGCGGCACTGCTCGCGCCGATCCTCGACCAGAGCCCGGACACGGTCGCGAGGAAGCTGCGGACGAAGAACACCCGCTACACGCTGCTCGCGCACCGCCGGACCCCGCAGGTCTGGAAGCAGATCAAGGACCTGAAGACCACGCTCGCGGCCAAGGCGGAGACCGACAAGACCGCGGTCAACTTCCTCGCCGGCGTCCTCGCGGTCCCGGCGAGCAAGCGCGTGTACCCGAACGGCGATCTGGCCGCCGGGATACTGGGCTGGGTCAACGCCGACGGCAAGGGCGGCGGCGGTGTCGAGCAGCAGTTGAACAAGGAGCTCTCCGGCAAGGACGGCAAGCTCCGCTACGCGCAGTCCGGCGGCCGTCAGGTGCCGACCGTCGGCTCCACCGAGACGCCCGCCGTGGCCGGCTCCGACGTCGAACTGACCATCGACCGTGACATCCAGTGGGCCGCGCAGAACGCCATCACCGAGCAGGTGAAGAAGTCCGGGGCGGACCGCGGATACGTGATCGTGCAGGACACCCGCACCGGCGAGGTGCTCGCGATGGCCGACTCGCCCGGCTTCGACCCGAACGACCTCTCCCAGGCCAGCGCGGCGGCCCTGGGCAACGCGGCCCTCCAGGACGCGTACGAGCCCGGCTCCACCGCCAAGGTCATGTCGATGGCCGCCGTGCTGGAGGAGAACGTCGCCACGCCCGGGACGCACGTGGTCGTGCCGAACCGGCTGCACCGCGGCGACCGGCTCTTCCAGGACGACGTCGACCACGCGACGTGGAACCTGACGCTCAACGGGGTGCTCGCCAAGTCCAGCAACATCGGCACCATCCTGGCCGCCGGCCAGCTCGGCAAGACGCAGAAGGCGGCCAACGAGGTCCTCTACTCGTATCTGCGCAAGTTCGGCATCGGCGGCTACACCGGGCTCGACTTCCCCGGCGAGACGAGGGGCATCCTCGCGCCCGCCGACAAGTGGTCGACGTCGCAGCAGTACACGATTCCTTTCGGCCAGGGTGTCTCCATCAACGCGATGCAGGCTGCGTCCGTCTACTCGACGATCGCCAACGGCGGCGTACGCGTGCAGCCGACGCTGGTACGCGGCACGAAAGGGCCCGACGGCCGCTTCGCTCCCGTCGTCCAGCCGAAGAAGACCAGGGTCGTGAGCGCGAAGACGGCGAAGACCCTCGCCCAGATGCTGGAGTCCGTCGTGGACGACGAGGAGGGCACCGGCGCCAAGGCGCGCATCCCCGGCTACCGGGTCGCGGGCAAGACGGGTACGGCCAACCGCGTGGATCCGGCCACCGGCAGGTACCACGGCTACACCTCGTCGTTCGCCGGGTTCGCCCCCGCCGACAAGCCCAGGATCACCGTCTACTGCGCGATCCAGAACGCCACCAAGGGCAGCTACTTCGGCGGCCAGATCTGCGGCCCCATCTACAAGCAGGTCATGGAGTTCGCGCTGAAGACCCTCCAGATCCCGCCCACCGGAGCGCGGGCCGCCAACCTCCCCGTCTCCTTCACCCCGTGACCCGCCCCGAGCCCGCCCCCGACCGCACACCCTGATCAGCCCGTACGTACAACGGACCAGGAACCACCTCGTGACAACGATCACCCCGGATCCCCGCAACCTGGGCTCCGCGCGCCCCTCGCTTCGCTCCGGCGGGGGTGAGCCCGGTACGCTCACCGCCGTGCCACACGCTGATCAGTCCCAAACCACCCAGAAGGGCGTTCCTGTGACATATCCGGGGCCGCCGCGACCGGTCCAGAACTCCGCAACACCCCTCGCGGAGCTCGCCGATCAGCTGGGTGCCAACGCCCCGGCGTCGACCGCGGAGGTCACGGGCATCACCCACGACTCCCGCGCCGTGCGCCCCGGCGACCTCTACGCCGCGCTGCCCGGCGCCCGCCTGCACGGCGCCGACTACGTGACCCAGGCGGCCGGTCTCGGCGCGGTCGCCGTGCTGACCGACCCGACCGGGGCCGAGCGGGCCGCCGCCACCGGCCTGCCGGTCCTCGTGGTCGACGACCCGCGTGGACGCATGGGCGAGCTCGCGGCCACGATCTACGGCCACCCCGGGCGCGACCTGCTCCAGATCGGCATCACCGGAACCTCCGGCAAGACCACCACGGCGTACCTCGTCGAGGGCGGTCTGAAGACGGTCCGCAGCACCGGCCTCATCGGCACGGTGGAGATGCGCATCGGCGACGAGCGCATCAAGTCGGAGCGCACCACCCCCGAAGCAACCGATCTCCAGGCGCTGTTCGCGGTCATGCGCGAGCGCGGCGTCGACGCGGTCGCGATGGAGGTTTCCAGCCACGCGCTGGTGCTCGGCCGGGTCGACGGCTGCGTCTTCGACATCGCCGTCTTCAACAACCTCAGCCCGGAACACATGGAGTTCCACTCCGACATGGAGGACTACTTCCGGGCCAAGGCGCAGCTGTTCACTCCGGAACGCAGCAAATTCGGCGTGATCAACCTCGACGACGCCTACGGGCGCCGGCTGGCCGAGGAGACCACCGTCCCCTTCGTCACCTTCTCCGCGGAGGGCCACCCGGACGCCGACTGGCGGGCCGAGGAGGTCGAGGTCGGTCCGATGGACTCGGTCTTCGTCGCGGTCGGACCCAAGGGCGAGCGGATCACCGCAAGGTCGCCGCTCGCGGGCCCCTTCAACGTGGCGAACACCCTCGCCGCGATCGTCGCCCTCGCCGCCGCCGGACTCGACCCGCAGACCGCGGCGGACGGCGTCGCCGCCGTCCCGGGCGTCCCGGGCCGGCTGGAGCGCGTGGACGCCGGCCAGCCCTACCTGGCGGTGGTCGACTACGCCCACAAGACGGACGCCGTCGAGTCGGTGCTGCGCGCGCTGCGCAAGGTCACCGAGGGCCGGCTGCACGTCGTGCTCGGCTGCGGCGGCGACCGGGACATGACCAAGCGGATGCCGATGGGCGCCGCCGTGGCGCGGCTCGCCGACACCGCCGTACTGACATCGGACAACCCCCGCTCGGAGGACCCCCTCGCGATCCTCGCGACGATGCTCGCGGGCGCCGCCGAGGTACCGGCCCACGAGCGCGGCGAGGTCCAGGTCTTCGAGGACCGGGCCGCCGCCATCGCCGCCGCCGTCGCCCGGGCCCGGCCCGGCGACACCGTGCTGGTCGCGGGCAAGGGCCACGAGCAGGGCCAGGACATCGCCGGGGTGGTGCGTCCCTTCGACGACCGCCAGGTGCTTCGCGAAGCTATCCAGAAGACCCAGGGATGAACTTGTGATCGCCCTCTCTCTCGCCGAGATCGCAGCAGTCGTCGGCGGGCAGACGCACGACATACCGGATCCGGCCCTGCAGGTCACCGGACCGGTCGTCAGAGACTCCCGTGAAGTGGAGCCAGGCAGCCTCTTCGTCGCCTTCGCCGGCGAGCGCGTGGACGGCCACGACTTCGCCCGGGCGGTCGTCGACGCGGGCGCGGTCGCCGTCCTGGCCTCCCGGCCCGTCGGCGTGCCCGCGATCGTCGTCGAGGACGTGCAGACGGCCCTCGGCGCCCTCGCCCGCCACGTCGTCGAACGGCTCGGCGCGACCCTCGTGGCCCTCACCGGCTCCGCGGGCAAGACCAGCACCAAGGACCTGATCGCCCAGGTCCTGCGGAGCAAGGCGCCGACCGTCTTCACGCCCGGTTCGCTCAACAACGAGATCGGACTGCCGCTGACCGCGCTGACCGCCACCGAGGAGACGAAGTACCTCGTGCTGGAGATGGGCGCCCGCGGCATCGGCCACATCCGTTACCTCGCGGATCTCACCCCGCCGAAGATCGGTCTCGTCCTCAACGTCGGCACCGCCCACATCGGCGAGTTCGGCGGCCGCGAACAGATTGCACAGGCGAAGGGGGAGCTCGTCGAGGGCCTCCCCGAGGACGGCGCCGCGGTCCTCAACGCCGACGACCCGCTCGTCCGCGCCATGGCCTCCCGGACGAAGGCGCGGGTGGTGCTTTTCGGAGAGTCCGGCGAAGCGGACGTACGCGCCGAGAACGTCCGTCTCACGGACCTTGGACAGCCTGCGTTCAGGCTTCACACACCCTCCGGGTGCAGTGATGTGACCATGCGCCTGTACGGTGAGCACCACGTGTCGAACGCGCTCGCCGCGGCCGCCGTCGCCCATGAGCTGGGCATGTCCGCAGACGAGATCGCCCGCGCGCTCTCCGAGGCGGGCTCCCTCTCCCGCTGGCGGATGGAGGTCACCGAGCGCCCGGACGGCGTGACGGTCGTCAACGACGCCTACAACGCGAACCCCGAGTCCATGCGAGCCGCCCTGCGCGCGCTCGTGGCGATGGGACGAGGGCGTCGTACGTGGGCGGTGCTCGGTCAGATGGCCGAGCTCGGGGACGAGGCTCTCGCCGAGCACGACGCGATCGGGCGGCTCGCCGTCCGACTCAACGTCAGCAAGCTCGTCGCGGTCGGGGGCAGGGAAGCGTCCTGGCTCCAACTGGGCGCATATAACGAGGGTTCGTGGGGTGAGGAGTCGGTGCACGTGTCCGACGCACAGGCGGCTGTCGACCTGCTGCGCAGCGAGTTGCGCCCGGGGGACGTCGTCCTCGTGAAGGCGTCCCGGTCGGTCGGGCTCGAACGGGTGGCGCAGGCGCTGCTCGCAGGCGGTGCCGAGGGTGAGGTTGCTGCCCGATGATGAAGCAGATCCTGTTCGCAGGAGTCATTGGTCTCTTCCTCACCCTGGTCGGCACGCCGTTGCTGATCAAGCTGCTGGCCCGCAAGGGCTACGGGCAGTACATCCGTGACGACGGGCCGAAGGAGCACCACAGCAAGCGCGGTACGCCGACCATGGGTGGTATCGCCTTCATCCTGGCGACGATCGCGGCGTACTTCCTGTCCAAGATCATCACGGGGTACGCGCCGACCTTCTCGGGTCTGCTGGTGCTCGGCCTGATGGCGGGCATGGGCCTGGTCGGCTTCCTGGACGACTACATCAAGATCGTCAAGCGGCGTTCGCTCGGTCTGCGGGCCAAGGCGAAGATGGCCGGACAGCTGATCGTCGGCATCTCCTTCGCGGTGCTCGCGCTCCAGTTCTCCGACAACCGCGGGAACACCCCGGCCTCCACCAAGCTCTCCTTCGTCCAGGACTTCGGCTGGACCATCGGCCCGGTGCTGTTCGTGGTCTGGGCGCTGTTCATGATCCTGGCGATGTCGAACGGCGTGAACCTGACGGACGGTCTGGACGGCCTCGCCACCGGCGCCTCCGTCCTGGTCTTCGGCGCCTACACGTTCATCGGCGTCTGGCAGTTCCAGGAGTCCTGCGCCAACACACAGACCCTGACCAACCCGGCCGCCTGCTACGAGGTACGAGATCCACTGGACCTCGCGATCGTCGCCTCCGCGCTGATGGGCGCCTGCCTCGGCTTCCTGTGGTGGAACACCTCGCCCGCCAAGATCTTCATGGGTGACACCGGTTCGCTGGCCCTGGGCGGCGCGCTGGCCGGTCTGGCGATCTGCTCCCGCACCGAGCTCCTGCTCGCGCTGCTCGGCGGCCTCTTCGTCCTGATCACCATGTCCGTGGTCATCCAGGTCGGTTCGTTCCGGCTCACCGGCAAACGTGTCTTCCGCATGGCACCGCTCCAGCACCACTTCGAACTCAAGGGCTGGTCGGAAGTCCTGGTCGTGGTCCGTTTCTGGATCATCCAGGGCATCTGCGTCATCGTCGGTCTCGGCATCTTCTACGCGGGATGGGCGGCCGAGAAGTGACCTCCCCGGAGTTCCAGGGCAAGCGCGTCACCGTCGCCGGGCTCGGGGTCTCCGGCATCCCGGCGGCGCGGGTCCTGCACGGACTCGGCGCGGTCGTCGCGGTCGTCAACGACGGCGACGACGAGCGCTCGCGCGCGCAGGCCGCGGAACTGGAGGCGCTCGGCGTCACCGTGCGCCTCGGCGACGGCGACACCCTGCCCGGGGGCACCGAACTCATCGTCACCGCGCCCGGCTGGAAGCCGGACAAGCCGCTGTTCGCCGCGGCCGCCGAGGCGGGCGTCCCGGTCTGGGGCGACGTCGAGCTGGCCTGGCGCCTGCGGGAGCTGGACGGCAGGAAGGCCGCCCCCTGGCTCGCCGTCACGGGCACCAACGGCAAGACCACGACCGTGCAGATGCTCGCCTCGATCCTGAAGGCGGCGGGACTGCGTACGGCCGCCGTCGGCAACATCGGGGTCTCGCTGCTGGACGCGGTGCTGGGCGAGGAGACGTACGACGTCCTGGCGGTGGAGCTGTCCAGCTACCAACTGCACTGGGCGCCCTCGCTGCGCGCCGACTCCGCGGCCGTGCTGAACCTGGCACCCGACCATCTCGACTGGCACGGCTCCATGGAGGCGTACGTCGCCGACAAGGGCCGTGTGTACGAGGGCAATCGGGTCGCCTGCGTCTACAACGTCGGCGACAAGGCCACCGAGGACCTGGTGCGCGAGGCGGACGTCGAGGAGGGCTGCCGGGCCGTCGGCTTCACCCTCGGCACACCCGGGCCGTCCCAACTCGGCGTGGTGGACGGCATTCTGGTCGACCGCGCCTTCGTCGAGAACCGGCAGAAGAACGCCCAGGAGCTCGCCGAGGTCTCCGACGTGCGCCCGTCGGCCCCGCACAACATCGCCAACGCCCTTGCTGCGGCGGCCCTCGCGCGCGCCTTCGGCGTCCCCGCCGGCGCCGTACGGGACGGCCTGCGGGCCTTCACCCCGGACGCCCACCGCATCGCGCACGTGGCCGACGTGGACGGGGTCGCGTACGTCGACGACTCCAAGGCGACCAACACCCACGCGGCGGAAGCCTCCTTGGCGGCCTACGAGTCGATCGTGTGGATCGCCGGCGGCCTCGCCAAGGGCGCGACCTTCGACGAACTGGTCACCAAGTCGGCACCGCGACTTCGAGGGGTCGTGCTGATCGGCGCCGATCGCGCGCTGATCCGTGAAGCCCTCGCGCGACACGCCCCGGAAGTACCCGTCGTCGACGTCGCCCGCACCGACACTGGGGCGATGCTCGCGGCGGTTCAGGAGGCCGCACGGCTCTCCGGAGCGGGAGACACCGTCCTGCTGGCGCCGGCCTGTGCGTCCATGGACATGTTCGCCAACTACAACAAGCGCGGTGACGCTTTCGCGGAGGCGGTTCGCGAACTCGGCACCGCGAGCGCCTGACGGCGGGACCCAGGCGCCCCGGGACCCTTGGGAGGGACGCGTGACGCCATTGCGGTCGGGGCTTCGCAGGCGGCTTTCGGCAGGCGGAACGGCGCTGTGCCGGCCCGTCCTCGCCGCAGTGCCCGCACGGCCCGGGAGAACCACCGCGGAGGGGCGTCTCCGCGCCCCGGCGGACGGAGCCGGCGATGGCCGATAGCCGTACGGGCCGACCCCCCGTCCAGCGCGCCCCCCGGCGCCCCGCCTCCGCGCGCCCCGCGCGCGACAACCCCGTGGGCCGTCTCGTCACGCGTGCGCGCAAGGCCTGGGACCGGCCGCTGACCGCCTACTACCTGATCCTCGGCAGCAGCCTGCTGATCACCGTGCTGGGCCTCGTGATGGTCTACTCGGCGTCGATGATCACGGCACTGCAGCTGTCGCTGCCCGGATCGTTCTTCTTCCGCAAACAGTTCCTCGCCGCCTCGATCGGCGCCGTGCTGCTCCTGGTGGCCATGCGGGTGCCGGTGAAACTGCACCGCGCGCTGGCCTATCCGATCCTGGCCGGCTCGGTCTTCCTGATGGTTCTCGTGCAGGTGCCGGGGATAGGGATGTCGGTCAACGGCAACCAGAACTGGATCTCCCTGGGCGGTTCGTTCCAGATCCAGCCCAGCGAGTTCGGCAAGCTCGCGCTCGTGCTGTGGGGCGCCGACCTGCTCGCGCGCAAACAGGACAAGGCGATGCTGGCGCAGTGGAAGCACATGCTGGTGCCGCTCGTCCCGATCACCTTCCTGCTGCTCGGGCTGATCATGCTCGGCGGCGACATGGGCACGGCGATCATCCTCACCGCCATCCTCTTCGGTCTGCTGTGGCTGGCCGGAGCGCCCACGCGGCTGTTCGCGGGCGTCCTGGCCGTCGCGCTGACGATCGGGTTCGTCCTCATCAAGACCAGCCCCAACCGCATGTCCAGGCTCGCCTGCATCGGCGCCACCGAGCCAGGACCGAACGACACCTGCTGGCAGGCCGTGCACGGCATCTACGCCCTCGCCTCCGGCGGCCTGTTCGGATCCGGCCTCGGCGCCAGCGTGGAAAAATGGGGCCAACTGCCCGAAGCGCACACCGACTTCATCTTCGCCATCACCGGGGAGGAACTCGGCCTCGCGGGGACACTGTCGGTGCTCGCCCTCTTCGCGGCTCTAGGCTATGCGGGTATCCGCGTGGCCGGACGCACGGAGGACCCCTTCGTGAGGTATGCCGCGGGAGGCGTGACCACCTGGATCACGGCCCAGGCCGTGATCAACATCGGTGCGGTGCTCGGTCTGCTGCCGATCGCCGGAGTCCCGCTCCCGCTGTTCTCCTACGGGGGTTCCGCCCTGCTGCCGACCATGTTCGCCATCGGGCTGCTGATCGCCTTCGCACGCGACGAGCCCGCTGCGCGGGCGGCGCTCGCCATGCGGCAGCCCCGCTTTGGCAGAAAGCGTGCTGCGGTGAGAGGCTCCGCGGGGGCCGCGGGGCCTCGGAGATGGAACACGATGCGACGGCGCGCCGCGGCGCGTTCGTCCGGAGAGCGGTGAATTTCGGTGCATGTCGTACTCGCCGGCGGGGGGACCGCCGGCCACATCGAGCCCGCGCTCGCCCTCGCGGACGCCCTGCGCAGGCAGGACCCGACCGTGGGGATCACGGCCCTGGGCACGGAACGCGGACTCGAGACCCGGCTCGTACCCGAGCGGGGATACGAACTCGCGCTGATCCCCGCCGTTCCGCTGCCGCGCAAGCCCACCCCCGAGCTGATCACCGTCCCCGGACGGCTGCGCGGCACGATCAAGGCGGCCGAGCAGATCCTGGAGCGCACCAAGGCGGACGCGGTCGTCGGGTTCGGCGGCTATGTCGCGCTGCCCGCCTACCTCGCGGCCAAGCGCCTCGGCGTACCGATCGTCATCCACGAGGCGAACGCCCGGCCGGGCCTCGCCAACAAGATCGGCTCCCGGTACGCGGCGCAGGTCGCCGTCTCGACCCCCGACAACAAGCTGCGCGGCGCCCGCTACATCGGCATCCCGCTGCGCCGCTCCATCGCCACCCTCGACCGGGCCGCCGTGCGCCCCGAGGCCCGCGCCGCGTTCGGTCTCGACCCGAACCTGCCGACGCTGCTGGTCTCCGGCGGCTCGCAGGGTGCCCGGCGCCTCAACGAGGTCGTCCAGCAGGCCGCTCCGTACCTCCAGCAGGCCGGCATCCAGATCCTGCACGCGGTCGGACCGAAGAACGAACTGCCGCAGGTGCACCAGATGCCCGGGATGCCCCCGTACATCCCGGTACCGTACGTGGACCGGATGGACCTCGCGTACGCCGCGGCCGACATGATGCTCTGCCGCGCGGGCGCGATGACCGTCGCCGAACTCTCCGCCGTCGGGCTCCCGGCCGCCTACGTCCCGCTGCCCATCGGCAACGGCGAACAGCGGCTCAACGCCCAGCCGGTGGTCAAGGCCGGCGGCGGACTGCTGGTCGACGACGCGGAACTGACGCCCCAGTGGGTGCAGCAGAACGTGCTGCCCGTGCTCGCCGACCCGCACCGGCTGTACGAGATGTCCCGCGCCGCCAGCGAGTTCGGGCGCCGGGACGCCGACGACCTGCTCGTCGGCATGGTGTACGAGGCGATCGCCTCACGCCACCACTAGGCACAGGTGAGGGAAGGCAGGGAGCGTGGCCGGACCGACGACCGCCGAGCGCGGTGAACGGCAGAAGCTGAAGTCCGGCCCGCCCCGGCCGCCCCGTCCGGTGCGGCTTCGCCGCCTTCGTGTGCTCATCGTCCTTTTGGTCGCGATGGTGTTGGTCGGCGGCGGTGTGGTCTGGCTGCTGTACGGCTCGCAGTGGCTGCGGGTCGAGAGGCTCTCGGTCTCCGGGACCCGGGTGCTGACGGCGCGGCAGGTGCGGGAGGCGGCCGAGGTGCCGGACGGAACGCCGCTGGTCTCCGTCGACACCGACGCCGTGGAAGCGCGGCTGCTGCGGAGACTGCCCCGGATCGACTCGGTCGACGTCGTCCGTTCCTGGCCGCACGGAATCGGTCTGAAAGTGACCGAACGCACCCCTGTCCTGGTGATGAAGCAACCGGGAAAGGGGGGCAAGTACGTCGAAGTCGACGCCAAGGGCGTGCGTTTCGCGACGGTTTCGCGGGCCCCGAAGAACGTGGCCCTGCTCGAATTGACGCCGTCCCGCTCGGCAGCCCTGCGTCGCTTCCCCGCCGACCGGCTGGTGCGCGAGGCGGTTCGGGTCGCCGGGGACATTCCGGCCGCCGTGGCCCGTGCCACCCGGACCGTCAAGGTCCGCTCGTACGACTCCATCTCGCTGGAACTGAGCGACGGCCGTGACGTCGAGTGGGGGAGCGGCGAGAAGGGCCGCGCGAAGGCGCGGACACTCACCGCTCTCATGAAAGCAGCTCCGAAGGCCCGGCACTTCGACGTGAGCGTCCCCACCGCCCCCTCGTCAGCCGGTAGTTGACGCACATCCGCGCAGGCCAGCACCCTGGTTGGGCAGCGCTACGGCTGATCACATAGGGTGAAAAGAAAAACGGGAGGTTCGGCGTGTTCGTTGAACGTGCGCCACTTGTCGACTTAGTGTCCTGTTCGGAAGAGTCCAAGGAACAGACACACTGGTAACCCTAAACTTCAGCGTTAGGGTTCGGGTCGGCGTTCGGACCGTCCCATTCGGCATCAGTCGTCGGATCGCGAGCGTGCGAGGCGACGACACGTAACTCGAGGCGAGAGGCCTTCGACGTGGCAGCACCGCAGAACTACCTCGCAGTCATCAAAGTCATCGGTGTCGGCGGCGGTGGTGTCAATGCCATCAACCGGATGATCGAGGTCGGTCTCAAGGGCGTCGAGTTCATCGCCATCAACACGGACGCGCAAGCTCTGTTGATGAGCGACGCCGACGTCAAACTCGACGTCGGCCGCGAACTCACCCGCGGACTCGGCGCCGGAGCCAACCCGGCCGTCGGCCGGAAGGCGGCCGAGGATCACCGCGAGGAGATCGAGGAGGTCCTCAAGGGGGCCGACATGGTCTTCGTGACGGCAGGCGAAGGCGGCGGCACCGGCACCGGCGGCGCCCCCGTCGTGGCCAACATCGCCCGCTCGCTGGGCGCCCTGACCATCGGCGTGGTCACCCGCCCGTTCACCTTCGAGGGACGGCGCCGCGCCAACCAGGCGGAGGACGGCATCGCCGAGCTCCGCGAAGAGGTCGACACCCTCATCGTCATCCCGAACGACCGGCTGCTGTCCATCTCGGACCGCCAGGTCTCGGTCCTCGACGCGTTCAAGTCGGCGGACCAGGTCCTGCTCTCCGGTGTCCAGGGCATCACCGACCTCATCACCACGCCCGGTCTGATCAACCTCGACTTCGCCGACGTCAAGTCCGTGATGTCCGAGGCGGGTTCCGCGCTCATGGGCATCGGCTCGGCCCGCGGCGACGACCGCGCCGTGGCGGCCGCGGAGATGGCGATCTCCTCGCCGCTCCTGGAGGCCTCCATCGACGGCGCCCGCGGCGTCCTGCTCTCCATCTCCGGTGGCTCCGACCTCGGCCTGTTCGAGATCAACGAAGCCGCCCAGCTGGTCAGCGAGGCCGCGCACCCCGAGGCCAACATCATCTTCGGCGCGGTCATCGACGACGCGCTCGGCGACGAGGTGCGGGTCACCGTCATCGCCGCCGGCTTCGACGGCGGCCAGCCGCCGGCCAAGCGGGACACCGTCCTCGGCTCCACCGCGGCCAAGCAGCGCGAGGAGCCCGCGCCGGTGCGGGCCCCCGAGAGCCGTCCGTCCTTCGGCTCGCTCGGCAGCGTCACGCCGAAGGAGGCACCGGAGCCCGCTCCGGAGCCGGTCCCCGACATCCAGGTGGCGCCGCCGGTCCCGCCGTCCCGCACCTACTCGGACAGCGCGGCCGAAGAGCTGGACGTGCCGGACTTCCTCAAGTGATAGGACAGCGCTCCGAGACGAGCACCGTGAGCGGCGCGCACTTCGCCTTCACCGACCGGTGGGGCGGGGTGAGCGCCGTTCCGTACGAGGAGCTCAACCTCGGCGGAGCGGTCGGCGACGACCCCGACGCCGTACGGACCAATCGTGAACTGGCCGCGAGGTCCCTCGGGCTGGACCCGGCCCGGGTCGTCTGGATGAAACAGGTGCACGGGCCGGACGTGGCGGTCGTCGACGCACCGTGGGGCTCCTCGGAGATCCCGGCCGTCGACGCGGTCGTCACCGCGCGGCGGGGACTCGCTCTCGCGGTCCTCACCGCCGACTGCACGCCGGTCCTGCTCGCCGATCCCGTCGCCGGGATCGCGGCGGCCGCCCACGCGGGGCGGCCCGGCATGGTCGCGGGGGTCGTTTCCGCCGCCGTACGGGCCATGGTGGAACTCGGCGCCGAGCCCGCGCGGATCGTCGCCCGCACCGGACCCGCGGTCTGCGGACGGTGCTACGAAGTGCCGGACGGGATGCGCGCCGAGGTCGCCGCCGTCGAGCCGGCGGCGTACGCCGAGACCAGTTGGGGCACTCCCGCGGTCGACGTGACCGCCGGAGTGCACGCGCAACTGGAACGGCTCGGGGTGCGCGACCGGCAGCAGTCGCCGGCGTGCACGCTGGAGTCGAAGGACCACTTCTCGTACCGACGGGACCGCACCACCGGGCGGCTCGCGGGCTATGTCTGGCTGGACTGATGGGGCATGACGGACCGTAAGGCTCAACTCGCCGGAAACCTGGCGAAAGTGGAAGAGCGCATCACAGCGGCGTGCACGGCCGCCGGGCGCAAGCGCGAAGAGGTGACCCTGATCGTGGTCACCAAGACCTACCCCGCGAGCGATGTGCGGATCCTGTCGGAGCTCGGCGTACGCCACGTCGCCGAGAACCGGGACCAGGACGCGGCCCCCAAGGCCGCCGCCTGTTCCGATCTGCCCCTCTCCTGGCACTTCGTCGGCCAGTTGCAGACCAACAAGGTGCGTTCGGTGGTCGGTTACGCGGACGTGGTGCAGTCCGTCGACCGTTCCCGGCTCGTCACCGCCCTGTCGAAGGAGGCGGTGCGGGTGGAGCGCGAGGTGGGCTGTCTCCTGCAGGTCGCACTGGACGCGGAGGAGAGCGGCCGGGGCGAGCGGGGCGGCGTGGGGGTGGGCGGTGTCGAGGAGTTGGCCGACCTCGTCGAGGAGGCTCCGGGGCTCCGGCTCGACGGTCTGATGACCGTCGCGCCCCTCACCGGGCCGTACGCGGGGCGTCAGCGGGACGCGTTCGCGCGACTGATGGATTTGTCGACTGCTATGCGCCGCACGCATCCGGCTGCGAACATGGTGTCCGCAGGGATGAGTGCGGACCTCGAGCAGGCCGTGGCGGCCGGAGCGACACATGTGCGCGTCGGTACGGCGGTACTCGGAGTCCGACCCGGGCTCGGGTAACGTCGCCAAGAAGTCGGACCACAGCAGAAAATATGGTCATTACCGCCACAGGCGGGCATAACGACCTCGTGGATCGCGGGCACTTGGCTATTCGTCAGCCGATCCACCACAGAGCGGAGGACTCAGAGCATGGCCGGCGCGATGCGCAAGATGGCGGTCTACCTCGGCCTCGTGGAGGACGATGGGTACGACGGCAGGGGATTCGACCCCGATGACGAGTTCGAGCCCGAGCTTGATCCGGAGCCGGAGCGGGACCGCCGGCGGCACGAGCCGCCGCACCAGTCACATCAGGCGCACCAGTCCCAACGGGACGAATCGGTACGAGTGGTGCAGCCTCCCGCCCAGCGCGAGCCGGTGCCCCATTCCGCTTCGCTCTCTGCGGAATCAGGCCGTCCGGCGCGTATCGCGCCCGTGGCATCCATCACACAAGAACGCGCGAGCCTGGAGAAGAACGCACCGGTGATCATGCCCAAGGTCGTGTCGGAACGAGAGCCGTACCGGATCACCACACTCCACCCGCGGACGTACAACGAGGCCCGTACCATCGGGGAACACTTCCGTGAGGGCACCCCGGTGATCATGAATCTGACTGAGATGGATGACACAGATGCGAAGCGACTTGTCGACTTTGCGGCCGGTTTGGTGTTTGGTCTCCACGGCAGCATCGAGCGGGTGACGCAGAAGGTGTTCCTGTTGTCGCCTGCTAACGTCGATGTCACGGCGGAGGACAAGGCCCGCATCGCAGAGGGCGGGTTCTTCAACCAGAGCTGAGACGCTGGACCGGAACAACGCAGGGAAACAGGGGAGAGGGAAGCACGGATCATGAGCGTGGTTGGGCAGGTTCTCTACATCGCGCTGATGTGTTTCCTCATCGTGCTGATCTTCCGGTTGGTCATGGACTACGTCTTCCAGTTCGCCCGCTCATGGCAACCCGGCAAGGCGATGGTGGTCGTTCTCGAGGCCACTTACACTGTCACCGATCCACCGCTCAAGCTTCTGCGGCGGTTCATTCCGCCGCTGCGTCTCGGGGGCGTGGCGCTCGACCTGTCCTTCTTCGTACTGATGATCATCGTCTACATCCTGATCTCCGTCGTGAGCCGGCTGTGAACGATACGGTCTTGCCGAATGCCGACGACTACGTTGAGGTGAAGAGATGCCGTTGACCCCCGAGGACGTGCGGAACAAGCAGTTCACGACCGTCCGCCTCCGAGAAGGCTATGACGAGGACGAGGTCGATGCCTTCCTCGACGAGGTCGAAGCCGAACTGACGCGACTGCTCCGCGAGAACGAGGACCTGCGCGCCAAGCTGGCCGCTGCCACGCGCGCGGCCGCGCAGAACCAGCAGCAGGGCATGCGCAAGCCGCCCGAGCAGCAGGACCAGCAGCAGGGGCCGCCGCAGGGCATGCGCGGTCCGGGCGCTCCCGTGCCCGCCGGCATATCGGGTCCGCCGCAGCAGCAGATGGGTGGCCCCATGGGTGGTCCGCCCCAGCTGCCGAGCGGTGCGCCGCAGCTGCCCGCGGGCCCCAGTGCCCAGGGCGGCCAGCAGGGCCAGGGCCCCATGGGCCAGGGTCCGATGGGCCAGGGCCCCATGGGTCAGGGTCCGATGGGTCAGGGCCCCATGGGCCAGGGCCCCGGTCAGCAGATGCAGCAGCAGATGCCCGGCCAGATGCAGCAGCAGATGCAGCAGCAGATGGGTGGCCCGATGGGCGGACCCATGGGTGGCCCCATGGGTGGTCACGGACCGCAGATGGGACAGCCCGGCCAGGGTCCCGGTGGCGACAGCGCCGCCCGGGTGCTCTCGCTGGCCCAGCAGACCGCCGACCAGGCGATCGCCGAGGCCCGTTCCGAGGCCAACAAGATCGTCGGCGAGGCCCGCAGCCGCGCCGAGGGTCTGGAGCGCGACGCCCGTGCCAAGGCCGACGCGCTGGAGCGGGACGCGCAGGAGAAGCACCGCGTCGCGATGGGCTCCCTGGAGTCCGCCCGCGCCACGCTGGAGCGCAAGGTCGAGGACCTGCGCGGCTTCGAGCGCGAGTACCGCACGCGTCTGAAGTCCTACCTGGAGTCGCAGCTGCGCCAGTTGGAGACGCAGGCGGACGACTCGCTCGCCCCGCCGCGTTCCCCGGCCGCTCCCTCCCTGCCTTCGCCCTCGGCGCCCTCGATGGCTCCGGCCGGCGCGAGCGCCCCGTCGTACGGCGGTGGCCAGGGCATGGGCGGTGCTCCGGCACCGGCGGCGCCCTCCTACGGTGGGCAGCAGCAGATGTCTCCGGCGATGACCCAGCCGATGGCTCCGGTGCGGCCCCAGGGCCCGTCGCCGATGCAGCAGGCGCCCTCGCCGATGCGCGGGTTCCTCATCGACGAGGACGACAACTGACGGCCTCCTGTACGCCTTAGGCGTCGGCAGCGTTCAGGGCGGAGCCCCGGATCTTTCCGGGGCTCCGCCCTTTTGCCGTGCCGTTTCGGATGGGCGTGCGGTTCCGCTGGGGCATCTGTACGGGATACACAACGCCGAAGGCCGGGGCCCACCAAGATCTTTGGTGGGCCCCGGCCGGGTCGTTCCTCGGCTGCGGGGCGGCGGGCGCTGGACGCGTAGGTCCCCACGCCTCCGAGAGGCGCTGTCCGCCCGGTGCTACGCCTTGTGCAGGCGGAAGGTCAGCGACAGGGACTCGTCGGTGAACGGGGCGCCGTAGGTGTCGTCGGCCTGGCCCTGGGCGAAGTCCGTGGCGAGGACCTCGTCGGCGATGAGGTCGGAGTGCTCGGACAGGGCCGCGATGACGGCCGGGTCGGTGGACGTCCAGCGCAGCGCGATCCGGTCGGCCACGTCGAGGCCGCTGTTCTTGCGGGCCTCCTGGATGAGGCGGATCGCGTCGCGGGCGAGGCCCGCCTGCCGGAGTTCCTCGGTGATCTCCAGATCGAGGGCGACCGTGGCGCCGGAGTCGGAGGCCACCGACCAGCCCTCGCGCGGGGTTTCCGTGATGATGACCTCGTCCGGAGCCAGGGTGACCGTCTCACCGTCGACCAGCACCGCGGCCGTGCCCTCGCGCAGGGCGAGGGAGAGGGCCGCCGCGTCCGTCTCGGCGATGGCCTTCGCGACGGCCTGGACGCCCTTGCCGAAGCGCTTGCCGAGCGCGCGGAAGTTCGCCTTGGCCGTGGTGTCGACCAGCGAGCCGCCCACCTCGGAGAGCGAGGCGAGGCCGCTGACGTTCAGCTCCTCCGTGATCTGCGCGTGCAGTTCGGGGTCGAGCGAGTCGAAGCCGGTCGCCGCGATCAGCGCACGGGACAGCGGCTGGCGGGTCTTGACGCCCGACTCCGCGCGGGTGGCGCGGCCGAGCTCGACGAGGCGGCGGACCAGCACCATCTGCCGCGACAGACCGGGGTCGATGGCGGACAGGTCCGGCTCCGGCCACGACGACAGGTGCACGGACTCGGGGGCGTCCGGCGTGACCGGCGCGATCAGGTCCTGCCAGACCCGCTCGGTGATGAACGGGGTCAGCGGGGCCATCAGGCGGGTCACGGTCTCGACGACCTCGTGCAGGGTGCGCAGCGCGGCCTTGTCGCCCTGCCAGAAGCGACGGCGCGAGCGGCGCACGTACCAGTTCGACAGGTCGTCGACGAACGCCGAGAGGAGCTTCCCGGCGCGCTGGGTGTCGTAGCTCTCCAGTGCCTGGGTCACCTGGTCGGTGAGGGCGTGCAGTTCGGAGAGGAGCCAGCGGTCGAGGACCGGGCGGTCGGCCGGGGCCGGGTCCGCCTCGCTGGGCGACCAGCCGGAGGTGCGGGCGTACAGGGCCTGGAAGGCGACCGTGTTCCAGTAGGTCAGGAGGGTCTTGCGGACGACCTCCTGGATGGTGCCGTGCCCGACACGGCGGGCCGCCCAGGGGGAGCCGCCGGCCGCCATGAACCAGCGCACCGCGTCCGCGCCGTGCTGGTCCATCAGCGGGATCGGCTGCAGGATGTTGCCCAGGTGCTTGGACATCTTGCGGCCGTCCTCGGCGAGGATGTGGCCCAGGCACACCACGTTCTCGTAGGACGACTTGTCGAAGACGAGCGTGCCGACCGCCATCATCGTGTAGAACCAGCCGCGCGTCTGGTCGATGGCCTCCGAGATGAACTGCGCCGGGTAGCGGCTCTCGAAGATCTCCTTGTTCTTGTACGGGTAGCCCCACTGCGCGAATGGCATCGAGCCCGAGTCGTACCAGGCGTCGATGACCTCGGGGACGCGGGTCGCCGTCGCCTCGCACTGCGGGCAGGTGAAGGTGACCGCGTCGATGTACGGGCGGTGCGGGTCCAGCTCCGACTGGTCGGTGCCGGTCAGCTCGGTCAGTTCCGCGCGGGAGCCGACGCAGGTGAGGTGGTCGTTCTCGCAGCGCCACAGCGGGAGCGGGGTGCCCCAGTAGCGGCTGCGGGACAGCGCCCAGTCGATGTTGTTGTTCAGCCAGTCGCCGAAGCGGCCGTGCTTGACCGACTCCGGGAACCAGTTGGTCTTCTCGTTCTCCTCGAGGAGACGGTCCTTGACGGCGGTGGTGCGGATGTACCAGGACGGCTGCGCGTAGTAGAGGAGCGCGGTGTGGCAGCGCCAGCAGTGCGGGTAGCTGTGCTCGTACGGGACGTGCTTGAAGAGCAGCCCGCGGTCCTGGAGGTCCTCGGTGAGCTTTTCGTCCGCCTTCTTGAAGAAGACGCCGCCGACGAGCGGAACGTCCTCCTCGAAGGTGCCGTTCGGGCGGACCGGGTTCACCACCGGCAGTCCGTACGCGCGGCAGACCTTGAGGTCGTCCTCACCGAAGGCGGGGGACTGGTGGACCAGGCCCGTACCGTCCTCGGTCGTCACGTACTCCGCGTTCACCACGTAGTGGGCGGGCTCGGTGAACTCCACCAGCTCGAAGGGACGCTGATAGGTCCAGCGCTCCATCTCGGCACCGGTGAAGGTCTCACCGGTGGTCTCCCAGCCCTCGCCGAGCGCCTTCTCGACGAGCGGCTCGGCGACGACGAGCTTCTCCTCGCCGTTCGTCGCGACCACGTAGGTGACCGTGGGGTGCGCGGCGACCGCGGTGTTCGAGACCAGCGTCCACGGGGTCGTCGTCCACACCAGGAGCGCGGCCTCGCCGGCCAGTGGACCGGAGGTGAGCGGGAAACGGACGTACACGGACGGGTCGACGATCGTCTCGTAGCCCTGCGCCAGCTCGTGGTCAGACAGGCCGGTCTCGTCGCGGGGGCACCACGGGGCGACGCGGTAGTCCTGGACCAGCAGCCCCTTGTTGAAGATCTCCTTCAGCGACCACCACACGGACTCCACGTACTCGGGGTCCATCGTGCGGTACGCGTCGTCCAGGTCGACCCAGTAGCCCATGCGGTTCGTGAGATCGGTGAAGGCGTCGGTGTGACGGGTCACGGACTCGCGGCACCTGGCGTTGAACTCGGCGATGCCGTACGCCTCGATGTCCTGCTTGCCCGTGAAACCGAGCTCCTTCTCCACGGCGAGCTCCACCGGCAGGCCGTGGCAGTCCCAGCCGGCCTTGCGGGCCACGTGATAGCCGCGCATGGTGCGGAAGCGCGGGAAGACGTCCTTGAAGACGCGCGCCTCGATGTGGTGCGCTCCCGGCATGCCGTTCGCGGTGGGCGGGCCCTCGTAGAACACCCATTCGGGGCGTCCCTCGGACTGCTCGAGGCTCCTGGCGAAGATCTTCTGCTCGCGCCAGAAATCGAGCACGGCGTGCTCGAGGGCGGGCAGGTCGACCTGGGCGGGCACCTGGCGGTACGTCGGCGTTGTCATCAGCGAGCTTCCTCCGGCGGACTTTCTGCCTTCCGTCCGGAGGGACGAGAGCCCGTGCCGCTGCCCAGTAGCTGCTGCGGACGCCGTGTGCGGCGTGCTCCCGCGGTACCACCCTCCTTGGCTCCCCGGTGCGTGCGTGCGCCGGTGAGCCCCCTCATTGGGGTCGCGATGCCGGGTCTACCGGCCGCCGCCTGTCGGCCACGGCTTTCTTCCGGCGGCTCCGGGGTGATCTTCGCGTCGCGCTCGCCCCCGGGCTTCCACCGTCCCCGGGTCGCTCCTGGCCGCGTACGCCGCTACTCGTCCCCATCCACGCTTCTCGCTGCGCCCAGTGTACGGGGCCGCGCGCACGGCGGCCGACCGGTTTTCCGGAGTCCGCGGCCGGTGCGGGTCGGGTGTCTCGGTGGCGGGCGGGCTGACCCGAATGGGCAGGCAACGTGGTCCGTGTTCCGGGACGCCGGGCCCGGCGGATTACCCGGCGGGGAGCTGGGCACAACGCATGCAGGCTCGTCAGGCGGGACCTGCGGGACACCCGGAAGGTGGGCGTGCCCCGTTGCCGCGGGCCGGAAGTCGATTTATCGTCCCAGAGCGATTTGCGTGCAAGATCACAATATGTGAAGGGGCCGCGGCCATGGTGGCGAAAAAGACCGCCGTACAGCAGTCGGCGTCCGGAAGATCCACGGGTCCGGCGGCCAAGGACGTGAGCGGCAAGAAGAGCGCACAGGGGGCACCGGCGGAGCATGGGAGCGGTAGCGCGCCGGTGAGCACGGCCGCCGGGAGGACGGGCACCAAGAAGACCGTCGCCGAGAAGACGGCCACCAAGAGGGCGGTGGCCGAGAAGTCGGTGCCGGAGGAACCGGGACGGGCGGCGGACGCCACCGCGAAGGACGCCGCCCCGAAGCGGCCCGCCAGCAGCGCGGAAGGGAAGAGCGGCGGTACGGCCAAGAAGGCCACCGGCACGGCGAAGAAAAGCACCGGCACGGCGAGGAAGAACGCGAGCAGGACGAAGAAGACGGCCGCTTCCGCGGCCGAGGACGCGGCCCGGGCCGCGAAGACGACGGGAGCCCCGACGGTGGTTGCGAAGAAGACCCCTGGCACGGCCACGGCGGCCGGGAAGCCCACCGCGCTCCCCAAGGCGCGGATCTCCGCGGTGGAGCCCGGCGAGCTCGCGGTGCGCCCCGGTGAGGACCCGTGGACCCCGCAGGAGGTCGCGGACGCACGCGCGGAGCTCCAGTCCGAGGCGCTGCGGCTGAGCACCGAGATCACGTCCTCGGAGGAGTCGCTCGCGGGCCTGATGCGCGACTCCGGGGACGGCGCGGGCGACGACCAGGCGGACACCGGCACGAAGAACATCACCCGCGAGTCGGAGATGGCGCTGGCGGCCAACGCGCGCGAGATGCTCGTCCAGACCGAGCGGGCTCTGGAGAAGCTCGACGCGGGCACGTACGGGCTCTGCGAGAACTGCGGCGACCCCATCGGCAAGGCCCGGATGCAGGCCTTCCCGCGCGCCACTCTGTGCGTCGAATGCAAGCAGAAGCAGGAACGCCGGTAATGAACGGCGTGGGAGGGCTCCTGCGCACGTGAATGCCAGGGGGTGTGACGTACCCTCGTCCTCAGTCAGGCACCTAGGTCGAGGGACTCACTCACGTGGCAGAGGCGGAGCGCATCATCGGTACGCCGGATTCCCCAGGAGCGGCGGGGTCCGAGCCGGAGCAGTCCGACGGGAACACGACGCCGGGCGACCGCACCGGCTCCGGCGAGTCGTCCCCGGCCGAGCGGTCCGGGACGGACGACGGCACGGCGGCCCCGGCCCAGCGGCCGAAGGGCAAGCGGAGGATCGCCGTCCTGTTCACGGTCGCGGTGCTGGCGTACGCCCTCGACCTCGTCAGCAAGCTGCTCGTGGTCGCCAAGCTGGAGCACCACGCGCCGATCGAGATCGTCGGCGACTGGCTGCAGTTCGAGGCCATCCGCAACGCGGGCGCCGCCTTCGGCTTCGGTGAGGCGTTCACGATCATCTTCACCATGATCGCCGCGGCGGTGATCATCGTGATCGCCCGGCTCGCGCGCAAGCTCTACAGCCTGCCCTGGGCGATCGCGCTCGGCCTGCTGCTGGGCGGTGCGCTGGGCAATCTCACCGACCGGATCTTCCGCTCGCCCGGCATCTTCGAGGGCGCGGTCGTCGACTTCATCGCGCCCAAGCACTTCGCCGTCTTCAACCTGGCCGACTCGGCGATCGTGTGCGGCGGCATCCTCATCGTGCTGCTGTCCTTCCGCGGACTGGACCCCGACGGGACCGTCCACAAGGACTGACAAGGTCTGGCAGGGGCCGGCAAGGACCGACGAGCACCGACGAGCACCGGCGAGGGCCGGTGCTCGACCGGCCTCCGGGACCCTCCCATGGGCACTGGCGTTCGGCCACTGGTCCTGGGGTGTCCGGCCGGTCCGGCATACTCGACGGGTGAGCACCATTCCCGAGATCCGTACCCTGCCCGTGCCCGACGGACTGGAGGGCGAGCGCGTCGACGCCGTCATCTCCCGGATGTTCGGCTTCTCCCGCACGAAGGCCGCCGAGCTCGCCGCGGCGGGGAAGGTCACGGTCGACGGTTCGGTGGTCGGCAAGTCCGAGCGACTGCACGGCGGCGCCTGGCTGGAAGTGGAGATGCCGCAGGCGCCCGCCCCCGTCCAGATCGTCGCCGAGCCCGTCGAGGGCATGGAGATCGTGCACGACGACGATGACGTGGTCGTGATCGTCAAGCCCGTGGGTGTCGCCGCGCACCCCAGCCCCGGCTGGTCGGGACCGACCGTGATCGGCGGTCTCGCGGCCGCCGGGTACCGCATCTCCACCTCGGGCGCCTCCGAGCGCCAGGGCATCGTGCACCGGCTCGACGTGGGCACGTCCGGCCTGATGGTGGTCGCCAAGTCCGAGTACGCGTACACGTCGCTCAAGCGCCAGTTCAAGGAGCGCACGGTCGACAAGCGCTACCACGCGCTCGTGCAGGGCCACCCGGACCCGACGAGCGGCACCATCGACGCCCCCATCGGCCGGCATCCGAACCACGACTACAAGTGGGCGGTCACGGCCGAGGGCAAGCCGTCGGTCACGCACTACGACCTGATGGAGGCGTTCCGCGCCGCCTCCCTGCTCGACATCAAGCTGGAGACCGGGCGCACCCACCAGATCCGCGTCCACATGTCGGCCCACCGCCACCCGTGCGTCGGTGACCTGACCTACGGCGCCGACCCCACGCTCGCGAAGCGTCTCGGCCTCACCCGGCAGTGGCTGCACGCGAAGCGTCTCGGCTTCGAGCACCCGGGGGACGGCCAGTGGGTCGAGTTCGGGAGCGACTATCCCGAGGACCTGCAGAAGGCCCTCGACAAGGTGCGTGAGGAGAGCAACGCATGACCGTCCCGTACGCGCTGCGGGTGGCCGAGGACGCCGCTGACCGTGAGGCGTGCTTCGCGGTGCGCAAGGAGGTCTTCGTCGGCGAACAGGGCGTCAGCGAGGACATCGAGTACGACGCCTACGACGCCGGGGCACTGCATGTGCTGGCCGTCCGCGACGACGGGGCGCCGCTGGGCACCGGGCGGCTCCTGTACGGCGAGGACGCCGCCGCGAAGACGGGCGGCGACCCGCGCGTCGGTTCGCTGGGACGGCTCGCCGTGACCAAGGAGGCACGCGGGCTCGGCGTCGGGGTCGCGCTCGTCGGCGCCATCGAGGACGCGGCACGCGCGCGTGGTCTCACGTCGGTGGATCTGCACGCGCAGACGCATGCGCTGGGCTTCTACGAGCGGCTCGGATACGTGGCGTACGGCGAGGAGTTCCTCGACGCGGGGATCGACCACCGGGCGATGCGCAAGACCTTGTGAGAGGTGCGTGCGCCGGGCGGGGCCTGCCGGGAGGGCATTGTCGTAGCGGCGTGGCAGGCTTGGGGTCCGGCCCCTCCTTGATCGCCTAGACCTCGCGGGAGCGCTGACCGTGGATCAGTTGGCCCTGTTGTTCGTGCTCTTGCTCGGGGCCGTGGTGAGCGTCCCGGTGGGGGACCGCTTCGGGCTGCCGGCGCCGGTGCTGATGACGCTCCTCGGGATCGTGCTGGCCGTGCTGGACTTCGTGCCCAACGTGGACATCCGGCCGGACCTGATCCTGCCCCTGCTGTTGCCGCCGCTGCTGTACGCGTCGGTGCGGCGGACCTCGTGGAGACAGTTCACCGCCAACAAGCGGCCGATCTTCCTGCTGGCCGTGGCGCTGGTGTTCCTCACCACCGCGGCGGTGGCGGTGGTCGCCAACACGATCGTGCCGGGGCTGCCGATCGCCGCCGCCGTGGCGCTGGGCGCGCTCGTGGCGCCGCCCGACCCGGTCGCCGCGACCGCCGTCGCGGGGCAGCTCGGGCTGCCCCGCCGGCTGGTGTCGATCCTGGAGGGTGAGGGGCTCTTCAACGACGTGACGGCCATCGTGCTCTACCACGTCGCGATCGCCGCGGCCGTGAGCGGCTCCTTCTCTCCCTGGCGGGCCGGGCTCGACCTGGTGCTCTCCGCGGTCGTCGCGATCGCCGCCGGGGTGGGCCTGGGGTGGGCCGCGAACAAGCTGATGGACCTGCTCGGCGACGCCACGCTGCAGATCGGGCTGACGCTGCTGGTGCCCTACGCCGCGTACGTCCTGGCGGAGGAGCTGCACGGCTCCGGGGTGCTCGCCGTGCTCACCACCGCGCTGTTCCTGGCGGAGTACGCCACCGACGCCGACGACGTCATGACCCGGCTCGCCGGGCACACGTTCTGGGACGTGGTGGACACGCTCGTCACCGGCGTCGCGTTCGGACTGATCGGACTGGAGCTGCACAACGCGATCCGGACGGCGGCCGGACGGTGGGGCGAGATGCTCGGGTGGGCGGCCGCGATCGTCGCCGTCGTCGTGCTCGTACGGCTGGCGTGGCTGCTGCCGGCGACGGCGCTGACGAAACGGCTGCACGCGAAACGGGACTACGACGAGGAGATCCCCACGTCGTGGCGGGAGACCGTGGTGATGTGGTGGTCGGGGATGCGGGGGGTCGCCTCCGTGGCCCTCGCGCTGGCGATTCCGCTGAAGATGGACGACGGGTCGCCGTTCCCCGACCGGGACGAGATCGTGTTCATCGCGTTCGGCGTGATCATGGCGACGCTCGTGCTGCAGGGGCTCACCCTGCCGTGGCTCGTCAGGCGGCTCGGGGTGCGGGCCGACGAGGACGTCGAGAAGGCCTTCGAGAAGGAGCTGGCGATCCGGGCGGCCAAGGCCGCGAAGCGGAGGCTGAAGGAGATCGAGGAGGTCGAGGAGCTGTCGGAGGAGGTGTCCGAACAGTTGCTGCGGCGGGCCTTCGACATCGGGACGCGGATCAGTCCGGACCTGGGGGACGAGGAACGGCGCGAGGCGTACGAGCAGCGGGCGCGGCGGATCAAGCGGATCCGGCGCATCCAGGGGGAGATGATGAGCGCGGCCCGGCACGAGGTGCTGTCCGCGCGCAGTGAGCCGGGGGCGGATCCGGAGATCGTGGACCGGGTACTGCGGCATCTGGACGTGCGCAGTCTGCGCTGACGGTGCGCGGGCCCCGGGAGGGCGTTCTCCCGCCCGCGCGCCGTCCGCTTTCGGTTCGCCCGGGTGGTAGGGGGTGCCGGAGGGGGTTCCCGCTGCCGACGCCTGCGACCGCGACCCGACCCCGACCGCGACCGCGACCGCGGGATCGGGATCGGGGCGGTCGCGGGCGGTCGGTGGGGTCAGCCGCGGCCCGGGCCCGTGCGTGAGGGGCCGGGGGTGTGGGCGTGGTTGTGGCGGGTGGTCGCCGCGCCGTCGGGCTCGGTGCGGTTCGGGCCGGGGTGCTGCCCCGGCGGCAGTACCGCCTCCGCCGTGTTGACGCGGGGGAGGGCGTAGGGATGCTTCTCGGTGAGCCAGCGGATCATCCGCTCGCGCACCGTGACCCGTACCGTCCAGATGTCGTCCGCGTCCTTGGCCGTGACCAGGGCGCGCACCTGGATGGTGTTGGGCGTCGAGTCGGTGACCGCCAGTCCGTAGTCACGGCCGTCCCAGGCCGGGCACTCGCGCAGGATGTCCCGCAACCTCTCCCGCATGGCCTCGACCGGTGCGCTGTGGTCGAGGTGGAAGAAGACGATGCCGGTCATCTGAGGGGTGCCGCGCGACCAGTTCTCGAAGGGCTTCGAGGTGAAGTACGAGACCGGCATGGTGATCCGGCGCTCGTCCCAGGTCCGGACCGTCAGGAACGTCAGAGTGATCTCCTCGACCGTGCCCCATTCGCCGTCCACGACCACCGTGTCACCGAGACGCACCATGTCGCCGAAGGCGATCTGCAGTCCGGCGAAGAGATTCGCCAGTGTGGACTGGGCGGCGACACCGGCGACGATGCCGAGGATGCCGGCCGAGGCGAGCAGTGAGGCGCCGGCCGCGCGCATCGCCGGGAAGGTGAGCAGCATCGCGGCGATCGCGACGACGCCGACGACCGCGGTGACCACCCGCTGTATCAGCGCGACCTGGGTGCGCACCCGGCGCACCCGCGCCGGGTCGCGGTGCGCGTTCGCGTAGCGGGAGTACGAGGTGTCGACGACCGCCGTCGCGATGCTCACCACCAGCCAGGCGGCGGCGCCGATCAGGATCAGGGTCAGGGTCCTGCCGATGCCGATCCGGTGCTCCACCAGCAGCTTGGCCTCGTCGTACGAGCCTCTGAGCAGGGCCGCGAACAGGACCAGCTGGAAGGGGATGCGGCCCCGGCGGAGCAGGCCCCACAGGGAGGTCTCGCTGTGACGGTCGTCCACCCGGCGCAGCAGGCGGTCCACGGACCACCCGATGAGCAGTGCGAGCACGACCGAGCCGCCGACGACGATCACCGGGCGCAGTACGTTCTCCATGCCTGAGAACGTAACCGGCCGCGGGCGGTCATGAACATGTGTTGTCGCGGGGGAACGGGGTAGGCCCTGCGCCCGTCACTGTCGGTGCCGGCTGGCACCATGGGACTCATGAACATCATGCTCTTTCACTCGACGTACGGTCTGCGGCCTGCGGTGCACGCGGCGGCGGACCGGCTGCGGGCCGCGGGACACGAGGTGTGGACGCCCGACCTCTTCGAGGGGCGCACCTTCGGGACCGTGGAGGAGGGCATGGCCTTCAACGAAGGCATCGGCAAGGTCGAGCTGCTCAAGCGCGCGGTCCTGGCCGCCGCGCCCTATTCGGACCGGGGTCTGGTCTACGCCGGGTTCTCCCTCGGCGCCTCCCTCGCGCAGACCCTGGCCCTCGGCGACGAGAAGGCCCGCGGGCTGCTCCTGCTGCACGGCACGTCGGACATCGCGGAGAACGCGTCGGTGGACGAGCTGCCGGTCCAGCTCCATGTCGCCGAGCCCGACCAGTTCGAGACGGACGACTGGCTGGGCGCCTGGTATCTGCAGATGCAGAGAGCGGGCGCCGACGTGGAGATCTATCGGTACGCGGGAGCCGGTCATCTCTACACCGACCCCGATCTGCCCGACTACGACGCCGAGGCGGCCGAGGCCACCTGGAAGGTGGCGCTCGGCTTCCTCGACAGCCTCCAGCCGTAGCCGTAGCCGTAGCCGTAGCCGTAGGCGCGTGGCCAGTGGCTAGTGGCCAGTGGCGGTGACCGCGGTCAGGAGACCGTGAGCCGTGTCTACACCGGGTCGTAGGTCCGCTCCACCGTCTGCGATCCGCTCGGCGTGCGGTACGAACGGGTCCAGGACGAGGTGGCGTTCGGGTTCGCGCGGTCGGAGATCACGTAGTAGTCCATCTGCGCCCGGGCGGCGGTGACGTCCAGGACGCCGTACCCGTGGCGGTCGGTGTCGACCCAGTGGACGTGCCGGTTCGCCGCGCGGATGACGGGGGAGGCGATCGCCGACACGACGCCCTCGGGGACCTTGACGATGTCGTCGAGGTTGTCGGAGGTCATCGAGGTGACGACGAACTCCGTGGCGGCGGAGGCGGAGAGCGGGTACGTACCGGCGTCCACCGGCACGTCGTTGGCCCACGCCATGTGGATGTCACCGGTCAGGAAGACCGTGTTGCGGATGGCGTTGGAGCGCAGGTGCGCGAGGAGTTCGCGGCGGTCGTCGGTGTAGCCGTCCCACTGGTCGGTGTTGAGGGCGATGCCCTCCTGCGGCAGGCCGAGCAGCTTGGCGAGCGGCTTGAGCAGGTCGGCCGAGAGGGAACCCACCGCGAACGGCGAGATCATCACCGAGTTGCCGACCAGCCGCCAGGTGGTGTCCGAGGCCTTGAGTCCGGACTTCAGCCAGTCGAGCTGCGCGCGGCCGGTGATCGTACGGTCCGGGTCGTCGACCGAGCCGCTGGCCGTGGACGCCTGCTGGGAGCGGAAGGAGCGCAGGTCGAGCAGGGAGAGGTCGGCCAGTTTGCCGAAGCGCAGCCGGCGGTAGGTGGTGCCCTCGATCGCCGGGCGGACCGGCATCCACTCGAAGTAGGCCTGCTTCGCGGCGGCCTGACGGGCGGTCCAGGTGCCCTCGGCGCCCTCGGTGTGGTTGACCGCGCCGCCCGACCAGGCGTTGTCGGCGAACTCGTGGTCGTCCCAGATGGCCACGACCGGCGCCTTGTGGTGCAGGGCCTGGAGGTCCGGGTCGGTCTTGTAACGGCCGTGCCGGGTGCGGTAGTCGGCGAGGGTGAGGATCTCGTTGGCGGGGGCGTGCGGCCGTACCACCGTGCCGCGGGTGCCGTACTCGCCGGACTTGTACTCGTAGATGTAGTCGCCGAGGTGCAGCCAGGCGTCCAGGTCGCCCCGGGCCGCGAGGTGGCGGTACGCCGAGAAGTAGCCGGCCTCCCAGTTGGCGCAGGAGACCACGCCGAAGCGCAGACCGGCCACGGAGGCGTCGGCGGCCGGCGTGGTGCGGGTGTGGGCGACGGGCGAGTCGGTGCCGCCGGCGGAGAAGCGGAACCAGTAGTCGGTGGCCGGTTCCAGGCCGCGGATGTCGGCCTTGACGGTGTGGTCGGAGGCGGCCGTCGCGGTGAGGGAGCCCTTGGCGACGATCGTGGTGAACGCCTTGTCCTTGGCGACGGTCCAGCTGACCTCGGTGTCCGGGCCGATGCCGGAGCCGGGTATCGCCGCGGAGGTGGGGGTCACCCGGGTCCACAGCAGGATGCCGTCCGGCAGCGGGTCGCCGGAGGCGACGCCGTGCAGGAAGGCGGGCGCCTCGGCGGCGCGGGCCGGCAGGGCGGCCGCGAGCGGGGCGGCGAGGACGGCGGTGGCGGCCGCGGCCTTGACGACCGTACGGCGGCGCGGGGCGCGGGAGTTGACGGCGCCCGAGGGGTTGGATGAGCTGAAGCGACTGGTCACGAGCGGTCAGGTTACCGACCGGTACACGCAATGAGCGGGCGAACCGGGAAAGTTCGCCCGCTCTTCGACTGCTGGACAATTTCGGCCCGGCGCCACCGCTGCGGACGGCGCTTCGGTACCGCCCGACGGATCAGGCGGCGAGAGCCTTGTCGATCGCCGTCGTGAAGTCGGCGACGGTCATCGGCGCGTTCTTGCCGTCGGAGCCCGTCAGCGTCTTGCCGTCCATCTTCAGGGTCGGAGTGCCCTGCACGCCGCTCTTGTTGAACTTCTCGGACATGTCGAGCGCCCACTTGTCGTAGGTGCCGTCCTTCACGGCCTTCTCGAAGGCCGCGTTGCCCTTGAGGGCGGAGACCGTGTCGGCGACCTTGATCAGGTAGTCGTCGCTCTTGAACTTGTCGTCCGTCTCCTCCGGGTGGTACTTCGCGGAGTACAGCGCGGTCTTGTACTCCAGGAAGGCCTCGGGGCTCACGTTCAGCGCGGCACCCATGGCGCTGAGGGCGTTCTTCGAGCCCACGCCGGGGCTGCCGTTGTCGATGAACGTGGCGCCGACGTACTCGATCTTGAACTTGCCGTCGTCGTAGTCCTTCTTGAGGGTCGTGCCGACGGTCTGCTCGAACTGGGCGCAGATCGGGCAGCGCGGGTCCTCGTACATCACCAGGGTCTTCTTGGCGGTGCTCTTGCCGAGCACGACGGTGGTGCCGTCGGCGCCGGTGGTGTTGGCCGGCTTGACGAGCTTGTCGTCCTTGGCGGCTTCCCAGTATCCGGGCTTGTTGTTCTGCACGACCGCGTAGCCGACGCCGCCCGCTATCGCGAGGACGGCGACGATGCCGCCGGCCACGATGGCCTGGCGCTTGATCCGGTCGCGCCTGGCCTGGCGCTCGCGCTCGATACGCAGCTTCTCGCGCGCCGCCGACTTGGCCGCCTGGCTGTTCCGCTTGCTCATGTTGGTGATCTCCATGGGGGCGCGTACTCGTCGTACGCGGGATACGTAAGGGGGACCGCTGGTGCTCAGGTGCTGTCGCTCAGGCGAGAGCGGCCGAGCGGGGCGGGCCACGCCGTCCCAGTGAGTGCACGAACAGGCGCGTACGGGCGGGGGTGCTCCGGCGCGCGGGGCGCGGGAGCCGGCGTACCGGGGTCAGTCGTACGGTCACCGCGGCGGCCGCGATCAGCAGCGGCCGGAAGGTGGACGCGGCGACGGCGCGCAGCAGTTGGTCCAGGGCCCGCTCGCCGCGGCGCAGCCAGGCGGCGGCGAGGAGCCCGACGCCGACGTGCGCGGCGAGCAGCAGCCAGGCGGCGGCCGGGTCGGTGTGCACGAGCAGGGTGGCGGCGCGGTCGTCGCCGCCGGTCACGCGGGCCAGCGGCGCGCCCACGCTGCCGCCGCACAGCACGTCGAGGCCGACGGCGCGCAGCGGGCCCGCGACGGGGCCGCCCGCCCTGCCGTAACAGACGTGCTGGCCCGTGGTGAAGACCGTGTCGGCGGCCAGCTCCAGCGGGATGAGCAGGGCCGCGATCCGCCCGAAGCCGCGTTCGCGGCCCGCCAGCGCGTACGCGATGACGAAGACGGCGGCGGTGATCGCGGCCACGGTGCCCAGCGGCAGCGCGACCCGGGACAGCAGCACGTGCGACGCGGCGGAGAGCGTCACGACGACAGCCGTGAACAGTGCCGCGCGCACGGCTCTGAGCTGGGTCCCGGATATGTCCATAGCGGAGCCGAGTGTCCCACGGGCTCCCGTAAGAGCTCCCTAAAGGGTTCCTATGTGTTACGGGAGCGTTGTGAGTCCGTCGTCCGGCGTGCCTACAGGCCGGGGATCCGGCCGTTGCGGAACAGGTCCACGAAGATCTGGTGGTCGCCGCGCGCGCGTGCGCCGTAGCTGTGCGCGAAGTCGACCAGGAGGGCGGCGAAGCCCTCCTCGTCGGCCGCGATCGCCGCGTCGATGGCACGCTCCGTGGAGAACGGCACCAGCTCCGAGTGGCCGCTGTCGTCGTCGGCCGCCGCGTGCATCGCCGCCGTGGCCCGGCCGAGGTCCGCGACGACCGAGGCGATCTCCTCCGGGTCGTCGATGTCGCTCCAGTCCAGGTCCACCGCGTACGGCGAGACCTCGGCGACGAGCTGGCCCGCGCCGTCCAGTTCGGTCCAGCCCAGCCACGGGTCGGCGTGCGCCTGCAGCGCGCGCTGGGAGATCACCGTGCGGTGGCCCTCGTGCTGGAAGTAGTCACGGATCGAGGAGTCCGTGATGTGCCGGGAGACGGCCGGGGTCTGGGCCTGCTTGATGTAGATCACGACGTCGTTCTCCAGCGCGTCGCTGTTGCCCTCCAGCAGGATGTTGTACGAGGGCAGACCGGCCGAGCCGATGCCGATGCCGCGGCGGCCGACGACGTCCTTCACGCGGTACGAGTCCGGGCGGGCGAGCGAGGACTCGGGGAGCGTCTCCAGATAGCCGTCGAAGGCGGCGAGCACCTTGTAGCGGGTGGCCGCGTCCAGCTCGATGGAGCCGCCGCCGGGGGCGAAGCGGCGCTCGAAGTCACGGATCTCGGTCATCGAGTCGAGCAGCCCGAAGCGGGTCAGCGAGCGGGCGTCGCGCAGCGCGTCCAGCAGCGGGCCCTCGGCGGTGTCCAGCGTGAAGGGCGGCACCTCGTCGCTCTTGGCGCCGGTGGCGAGGGAGTGGATGCGCTCGCGGTAGGCGGTCGCGTACACCGTGACCAGCTCGGTGATCTGCTCGTCACTGAGCGCCTTGGCGTAGCCGATGAGGGCCACGGAGGCGGCGAAGCGCTTGAGGTCCCAGGTGAAGGGGCCGACGTACGCCTCGTCGAAGTCGTTCACGTTGAAGATCAGGCGACCCTGGGCGTCCATGTACGTGCCGAAGTTCTCGGCGTGCAGGTCGCCGTGGATCCACACCCGGGAGGTCCGCTCGTCCAGGTACGGGCCGCCCCGCCGGTCGGCCTCGAGGTCGTGGTAGAAGAGCCCCGCCGTGCCCCGGTAGAACGCGAAGGCGGAGGCCGCCATCTTGCGGAACTTCACGCGGAACGCGGCCGGGTCGGCGGCCAGGAGCTCGCCGAAGGCGGTGTCGAAGACGGCGAGGATCTGCTCGCCGCGTTGCTCGGCGCTGAGCTGCGGGACCGACATCGCTGGGTGCCTCCTGGTGCAGGTGGTGCGTGACATGAGGGAAGGACGACAGAGCCGTCCACCCGGGACGGACGCCTTCGTCCTCCCAACGGACGAAGGTACGCGGGAGTGCCCGCGTTCCCCGCACGAAGGTACGGCCGATCCGGCCGCCCGTCACCCGGCCACCGCGGCCGCGGGGCGTCCCGGGGCACCTCGCGTCGCAGTGTTCATCTCAGCTGTCAGTCGGGCGTCATAGACTTCGACGCTGTCCCCCAGACTGTCGCCGATCGTTCTTCTTGGAGGCCGAAGCCGTGTCGAAGCCGCCGTTCACGCACCTGCACGTCCACACCCAGTACTCGCTGCTGGACGGTGCCGCGCGGCTCAAGGACATGTTCGATGCCTGCAATGAGATGGGCATGACACACATCGCCATGAGCGACCACGGCAACCTCCACGGGGCGTACGACTTCTTCCACACGGCCAAGAAGGCGGGCGTCACGCCGATCATCGGCATCGAGGCGTACGTCGCCCCGGAGTCCCGGCGCAACAAGCGCAAGATCCAGTGGGGCCAGCCGCACCAGAAGCGCGACGACGTGTCCGGTTCGGGCGGTTACACCCACAAGACGATCTGGGCGGCCAACCGGACGGGACTGCACAACCTCTTCAAGCTCTCCTCGGACGCCTACGCCGAGGGCTGGCTCCAGAAGTGGCCCCGGATGGACAAGGAGACCATCTCCCAGTGGTCCGAGGGGCTCATCGCCTCCACCGGCTGCCCCTCCGGCGAGCTCCAGACCCGGCTGCGCCTCGGCCAGTTCGACGAGGCCCTGAAGTCGGCCGCCGAGTACCAGGACATCTTCGGCAAGGACCGCTACTTCCTCGAGCTGATGGACCACGGCATCGAGATCGAGCGCCGGGTCCGCGACGGCCTCCTGGAGATCGGCAAGAAGCTCGGCATCCCGCCCCTGGTGACGAACGACTCGCACTACACGTACGCGCACGAGGCGACCGCGCACGACGCCCTGCTCTGCATCCAGACCGGCAAGAACCTCTCCGACCCGGACCGCTTCCGCTTCGACGGCACCGGTTACTACCTGAAGTCGACGGACGAGATGTACGCGGTCGACTCCTCGGACGCCTGGCAGCAGGGCTGCGCCAACACCCTCCTGGTCGCCGAGCAGATCGACACGACCGGCATGTTCGAGGCGAAGAACCTCATGCCGAAGTTCGACATCCCCGAGGGCTTCACCGAGGTCACCTGGTTCCAGGAGGAGGTCCGCCTCGGCATGGAGCGCCGCTTCCCCGGCGGCGTCCCCGACGACCGCCAGAAGCAGGCCGAGTACGAGATGGACGTCATCATCCAGATGGGGTTCCCGGGGTACTTCCTCGTCGTCGCGGACTTCATCATGTGGGCCAAGAAGCAGGGCATCGCGGTGGGCCCGGGCCGTGGTTCCGCGGCCGGTTCGATCGTGGCGTACGCCATGGGCATCACCGACCTCGACCCCATCCCGCACGGACTGATCTTCGAGCGGTTCCTCAACCCCGAGCGCGTCTCCATGCCCGACGTCGACATCGACTTCGACGAGCGCAGGCGCGTCGAGGTGATCAGGTACGTGACCGAGAAGTACGGCGCCGACAAGGTCGCCATGATCGGCACCTACGGCAAGATCAAGGCGAAGAACGCCATCAAGGACTCCGCACGCGTGCTGGGCTACCCGTACGCGATGGGCGACCGCCTCACCAAGGCGATGCCCGCGGACGTCCTCGGCAAGGGCATCGACCTGAACGGCATCACCGACTCCTCGCACCCCCGCTACAGCGAGGCCGGCGAGATCCGGGCGATGTACGAGAACGAGCCGGACGTGAAGAAGGTCATCGACACCGCCAAGGGCGTCGAGGGCCTGGTCCGACAGATGGGCGTGCACGCCGCCGGCGTCATCATGTCCAGCGAGCCCATCGTCGACCACGCCCCGGTCTGGGTCCGGCACACCGACGGCGTGACCATCACGCAGTGGGACTACCCGCAGTGCGAGTCGCTCGGCCTGCTGAAGATGGACTTCCTCGGCCTGCGCAACCTGACGATCATGGACGACGCCGTCAAGATGGTGAAGTCCAACAAGGGCATCGACCTCGACCTGCTGGCCCTCCCGCTCGACGATCCGACGACCTTCGAACTGCTCCAGCGCGGCGACACCCTCGGCGTCTTCCAGTTCGACGGCGGCCCCATGCGCTCCCTGCTGCGCCTGATGAAGCCCGACAACTTCGAGGACATCTCCGCCGTCTCGGCGCTCTACCGTCCCGGCCCGATGGGCATGGACTCGCACACGAACTACGCGCTCCGCAAGAACAAGCTCCAGGAGATCACCCCGATCCACAAGGAGCTGGAGGAGCCCCTCGAAGAGGTCCTGGCCGTCACCTACGGCCTGATCGTCTACCAGGAGCAGGTGCAGAAGGCCGCCCAGATCATCGCCGGTTACTCGCTCGGCGAGGCCGACATCCTGCGCCGCGTGATGGGCAAGAAGAAGCCCGACGAACTGGCCAAGAACTTCGTCCTCTTCCAGAAGGGCGCCCGGGACAAGGGCTACAGCGACGAGGCGATCCAGGCCCTGTGGGACGTGCTGGTCCCCTTCGCCGGCTACGCGTTCAACAAGGCGCACTCGGCCGCGTACGGCCTGGTCTCGTACTGGACCGCCTACCTGAAGGCGAACTACCCGGCCGAGTACATGGCCGGTCTGCTCACCTCGGTCAAGGACGACAAGGACAAGTCCGCGATCTACCTCAACGAGTGCCGGCGCATGGGCATCAAGGTGCTGCCGCCGAACGTCAACGAGTCGGAGCAGAACTTCGCCGCCCAGGGCGACGACGTGATCCTCTTCGGCCTCTCCGCCGTCCGCAACGTCGGCACGAACGTCGTCGAGTCGATCATCAAGAGCCGCAAGGCCAAGGGGAAGTACGCCTCCTTCCCCGACTACCTCGACAAGGTCGAGGCCGTCGCCTGCAACAAGCGCACCACGGAATCGCTGATCAAGGCCGGCGCGTTCGACACCATGGGGCACACCCGCAAGGGCCTCACCGCGCAGTTCGAGCCGATGATCGACAACGTGGTGCAGGTCAAGCGCAAGGAGGCCGAGGGCCAGTTCGACCTCTTCGGCGGCATGGGCGAGGAGGACACCAGCGAGCCCGGCTTCGGACTCGACGTCGAGTTCACCGCCGACGAGTGGGACAAGGCCTATCTGCTCGCCCAGGAACGGGAGATGCTCGGTCTCTACGTCTCCGACCACCCGCTCTTCGGCCTGGAGCACGTGCTGTCCGACAAGGCGGACGCGGGCATCTCCCAGCTCACCGGCGGTGAGCACGCGGACGGCGCCGTCGTCACCATCGGCGGCATCATCTCCGGCCTGCAGCGCAAGATGACCAAGCAGGGCAACGCCTGGGCGATCGCCACCGTGGAGGACCTCGCGGGCTCCATCGAGTGCATGTTCTTCCCCGCGACCTACCAGCTGGTGTCCACCCAACTCGTCGAGGACGCCGTCGTCTTCGTCAAGGGACGCCTCGACAAGCGCGAGGACGTGCCGCGCCTCGTCGCGATGGAACTCCAGGTCCCGGACCTGTCCAACGCGGGCACCAACGCCCCCGTGATCCTCACCATCCCGGCGCTGAAGGTCACTCCGCCCATGGTCAGCAGGCTCGGTGAGATCCTCAGCCACCACCGGGGCGAGAGCGAGGTGCGCATCAGGCTCCAGGGTCCGCGCAAGACCACCGTCCTGCGCCTCGACCGGCACCGGGTGAAGCCGGATCCGGCCCTCTTCGGCGACCTGAAGGTCCTGTTGGGCCCGTCCTGCCTGGCGGGCTGAGACCGGCGGGGAGAGAGGTGCACGACGAGGGGCGCATCCAAGACCGGATGCGCCCCTCGGTGTGTGCATGGGCTTCAACAGCCCTTACGCGCGGCTCAGTTGTGGCCGAAGCGCTTCTGGTGCTTGCGGGCTACGTCCGCGGGGCTGCCCTGTCCCTGTGACATCGGGGTGTGCGCCTCCGTCGAGGACCGCTGCGCCTGCTCCTGCGCGCGTTCGGCCTGAGAGGAGCGGTCCTGCTGGCTGCCCTGCTTGCGGTTCTTGTTCTTGGCCATGGTGATTGCCTCCTGTGGGGCCCGAGGGGTCAGGGCCGGATCCAGATTCACATAGCCTGACAAGCAGTGCATTTCGGAGAATTACCGTGCGTAATAAGCCCTGTCGGAGCGTTATCTCCTGATACGCCACGCCGAAGATCGAGTTCGGGCCGTTAACCTCCACGGCGTCGGGCAGACTCGAAGGAAGCCCGAAGCAAACCTCCCGGAAACCGGAAAGAGGGTGGACCGCGTGGACCGCTGCATCGTCCTGGTGGACGCCGGGTATCTGCTCGGTGCTGCCGCCAGTCTCCTGGCCGGAGAGCCCTCGAGATCCCGGATCACCGTCGACCACGGCGCCCTCATCCAGGGGCTGCGCGACCGTGCCGAATCCGACACGGAGCGGCCCCTGCTGCGTATCTACTGGTTCGACGGCGCCCCCGACCGCGTACCGCAGCCGGAGCACCGCAGGCTCAGGGTGATGCCGCGGGTGACGGTGCGCCTCGGCGCGCTGACCCGCAGCGACGGACGGTGGGCGCAGAAGGGCGTCGACGCCGCCATGCACGCCGAGCTCACCGAACTCGCCCGCAACCGCGCCTGCTCCGACGTGGTCCTGGTGACCGGCGACGGGGATCTGCTGCCGGGCATGATGGCCGCCAAGGAGCACGGTGTCGCCGTGCACCTGTGGGCCGTGCAGGCCGCCGACGGGGACTACAACCAGTCCGAGGACCTGGTCGCCGAGGCCGACGAGCGGCGGGTGCTGGACCGGGCCTGGATCACCAAGGCCGTACGGGCCAAGGAGATCGGCGGGATCTGCGCGCCACCGCCCGCGCCGCGTCCCGAGATCGCCGCGATCCTCTCCGCTCCACTGCCCGACTCCTCGCTCGCCGGCTCCGCGGAGCGCCCCGCCCAGGACGCGGAGCACGACCCGGCAGCCGAGTCGCAGAACGGCGCCGAGGAGCGTGTACCCGCCCCCAAGGGCGTCCCCACCCCCAAGGACCTCGCCGCACTGCGCGCGCCCGGCGTCCAGGCCGCCCAGCCCCCCACCAGCGCCACCCTGCGCTGGTCCTCCGACAAGGGGTGGATCGAGCGGCCGGGGGGCACCACGGAGTCCGCCGAGGCCGCCGCACTGCCCACGCTCGCCCAGCTCACCTCCGCCGAGCAGCGCTGGGCCGACCGGGAGGAGGACATCACCACGGTCGGCGGCGACCCCTACGAGGTCGGACAGGTCTTCGCGCGCCGCTGGATGGGGCGGCTGACGGACCAGAGCCATCTGCAGAAGCTGTCCGCGATGTACCCGCGCGTCCCGCACCGCGTCGACGGCGAGCTGCTGCGCTACGCCGCGCGGTTCGGACTGCTCGCGCACAAGGACGACCAGATCGACGAGCACGACCGGTATGCCATCCGGGCGGGCTTCTGGCGCGAGATCGACGTGCGTACGGCCGCGGAGCACGCCCCCGCCGGGGAGTGACGGGGGAGCCGTCGTAGCCCCGTCGTGTCCCCGTTGAACCCCCCGTCGAGCCTGCGTCCGCTCTTCCGCCGCGGGAGGGTGGGAGCTGGTCACCTGGCCACGGGCCCTCCTGGGGGACCCGCCGGGCCCGGCTCCGTGGAAGACCGTGCCGGGCGCATGCCGGGCTGGAGAGTCGGTCCGGCGCCGCTCGGGACCGGGCTGAGGCGAGGGCCCCGGGAGCATAACGGGGCATCGGACCCCGTAGGCTCGTCCCTCGTGAGTACGCGCACGGCACAGGCAGTCCGGAACGGACACGGGGGCGGTCTCGTGTGCGCGGTGCGCGCGCTGACCAAGACCTATCCGGCCGTCCGCGGACGCCGGGGCGCCCCCGGCACACCCGAGGTGCGGGCCACCGACGGGGTGCGGCTGGACATCCGGCGCGGCGAGATCTTCGGACTGCTCGGACCGAACGGCGCCGGCAAGTCGACCCTGGTCCGCCAGCTCACCGGACTCATGCGACCCGACAGCGGCAGCGTCGAGATCCTCGGGCACGACATCGTGCGCCACCCCGAGCGGGCGGCGCGGATCCTCGCCTACCTCGGACAGGAGTCCACCGCCCTCGACGAGCTGACCGTCTCGCTGGCGGCGGAGACGACCGGACGGCTGCGCGGGCTCGAGCTCCGTGAGGCACGGGCCGAGCGGGACGCCGTACTCGACGAGCTGGGCCTGACGGCACTGGCCTCCCGCCCCCTGAAGAAGCTGTCGGGCGGACAGCGGCGCCTCGCGTGCGTCGCCGCCGCACTCGTCGGGGAGCGACCGCTGCTGGTCCTCGACGAGCCGACCACCGGAATGGACCCCGTCGCCCGGCGGGCCGTCTGGGCCGCCGTCGACCGGCGCCGGGCCGAGCGCGGGACGACCGTGCTGCTGGTCACCCACAACGTCATCGAGGCCGAGACCGTCCTCGACCGGGTCGCCGTCCTCGACCGCGGCCGCGTCATCGCCTGCGACACCCCGGCCGGTCTGAAGGAGCGGGTCGCGGGCGAGGTCCGGGTCGAACTCGTCTGGCGCGAGAACGCCCCGCTGGACGTGCCCGAGGTCGCCGCGCTGCGCTCCAGGGCCGTCGAGTCGGGCCGTCGCTGGACCCTCCGGCTCGCGCCCGAGGAGGCCCGCGCGGCGGTCGCCACGGTCACCGGTGGCGCCGCCTTCGCCGCGCTCGACGACTTCACACTGGCCACGCCGAGCCTGGAGGACGTGTACCTGGCGCTCGGCGGCGACACGCAGGGGCTGGTGAAGGCGTGAGCGGGAGGGGCCTGGAATCCGTAGGGGAGTCTGTACGGACGGGGAGGGGTGTCATGGGCGTGCGCAACAGGGACAGGACGGCTGCCGGAGCGAAGAGGAGCAGCTCGACGTGAGTGTCGTACCCGCCGAGGTGCTGCCGGGCAGCGCGCTGTCCGTGGCCGAGGAGATCGGCGACGCCGTGGAACTCGGGCCGCGGGCGCGGCTGTGGCCCTCCCTCGCCGCCGTGTACCGGGCGCAGCTCTCCCGGGCACGCGTGGCGCGGATCCCGCTGCTGTTCGTGGCCACCTTCCAGTCCGTCGGGATCATGATCCTGATGCGGGGCGTGGTGGACGGCGGGGGCGAGGCGCGGGCCGTGGTGGCCGGGGCGTCGGTCCTGGTGGTCGCCTTCGTCGCGCTCAACCTCCTCGCGCAGTACTTCGGGCACCTGCGGGCCAGCGGCGGCCTCGACCACTACGCGACCCTGCCGGTGCCGCCGGCGGCCGTCGTGCTCGGTGCCGCGGGCGCGTACGCGTCCTTCACCGTGCCCGGGACCGTCGCCACAGCCGTCTTCGGCTGTGTGCTCTTCGGGCTGCCCATGGCCCACCTGTGGGTGCTCGTGGCGGTGATCCCGCTCGCGGGCGCGGCGCTCGCCGGGCTGGGGGCGGCGCTCGGGCTGCTCGCGCCGCGGCCCGAACTCGCGACGCTGCTGGGACAGCTGGGCATGTCCGCGGCGCTGCTGCTGGGGGTGCTGCCGGCCGACCGGCTGCCGACGGTCGTGCAGTACGGGCGTGATCTGCTGCCCTCGACGTACGGCGTCGAGGCCTTCGCGCGGACGTTCGGGGCGCATCCGGACTGGACCTTCGTCCTCGGCGACCTCGCCGTCTGCGCGGGCGTCGGGGTCGCCTCGCTGGCCGTGGCGACCTGGGCGTACCGCCGGGCGGCCGTCCGGTGACGCGGTCGACAGCCGGGCCTGGCACGATGTCAGGGTGACCGCACCGCTGACTCCGCCTCCGCCGCCGCACCACCAGCCCTCGGACAACGCCCACGGCTGGCAGGCTCCGCCTGCCGGTGGCGCCGACGGGCACGCCGGGTACGAGAAGGACGGGCCCGGGATGAAGAGGGAAGTCCTGGAGGCCGCCGTCATCACGGTGGCGGTGGCGCTGGCGGGGGTGCTGCTCGGCGTGCTGTGGTCGTGGCTGGCGCCGCATGTGCCGCTGGTCGCGGACGACACCGCCGTGTATCTGAAGGACACCGAGGGGGAGCAGGCCATCGGGGTGGACGGAACGTTCACGCTGCTGGCGCTCGGGTTCGGGGTGCTCAGCGCGGCCGTGGTGTTCCTGGTGCGGCGGCGCGGGGGTGTGCCGCTGGTCGTCGGCCTCGCGGTGGGCGGTCTGCTCGGTTCGGTGCTGGCCTGGCGGCTCGGCGTCTATCTGGGGCCCACGCAGAACGTGGTGGCCCATGCCAAGGCCGTGGGCAAGGGGGTGACCTTCTCCGCGCCGTTGAAGCTGGGGGCGAGGGGGGCGTTGTTGGCGTGGTCGCTGGGTGCGTTGGTGGTGCATCTGGGGTTGACCGCGTTGTTCGGGCCGCGGGATCCGGATCCCTACGCGAGCCCTTATCCGTCGTTCCCGCCGGTGCCTCCGGCGGGCTGAGGGGGTCCACCGGCCTCGGGGTGTTTCGCCCCGGCGCCCCGGCGTCCCGTTCCTGGGGCTCCGCCCCCGGACCCCCGCCAGGGGCGCTGCGCCCCCTGGACCCCCGCCATCGCCCGAAGGGCTCGTCCTCAAACGCCGGACGGGCTGAAAGACATGACCCCGGCGTCGGCCGTCGAGGGCAACCCGTCAGCGTGGGCCCGCATCTTCAGCCCGTCCGGAAACATCCAGCGCACGTCGAAATCTTCAGCGCATGCCGCACTCTCCGGCACCGGCCCTCGCCGACATCTCCAGCGTGGGCCCGCATCTTCAGCCCGTCCGGCGTTTGAGGACGAGGCCGTTCAGGCCGAAAGCGGGGGTCCGGGGGCGGCAGTCCCCGGGTGCGGGTGGGGCCGGTTCACCCCCGTGCGACAGGCGCGCGCACGGCGTCGGTGAGGGTGGCGAGGTCGTCTGGGGCGAGCTCGACCTCCAGGCCGCGCCGCCCCGCCGAGACACAGATCGTCTCGTGCAGTCCCGCGGACGCGTCCAGCACCGTACGGAGTTTTCTGCGCTGGCCCAGGGGTGAGATGCCGCCGCGGACATAGCCCGTCGTGCGTTCGGCGGCCGCCGGGTCCGCCATCGCCGCCCGCTTGCCGCCCACGGCCGTGGCCAGGGCCTTCAGGTCCAGGGAGCCCGCGACGGGGACCACCGCGACGACGAGGGCGCCGTCCACGTCCGCGACCAGGGTCTTGAAGACCCGGTCGGGGGAGACGCCCATCGCCTCGGCCGCCTCCTCGCCGTACGAGGGGTGCGCGGGGTCGTGCTCGTAGGCGTGCACCGTGTACGCGACGCCCGCCGCCGTCAGGGCGACGGTCGCGGGGGTGCCCCCGGCCTGCTGCTGTTTCTTCGGCTTCTTCGCCATCGGCCTTCCCGGATGCGCGAGGGATGTCAGTTCAGGCTCGTCGGGCCGCGCGTCAGGTCCGACGCCGGCAACGACGGCAGATTACGGATGATCGCGGTCTCGGCGCGCAGGAGTTTCAGCTCCTCACGGAGGCGGGAGGCCGTGTCGGAGGCCTGGAGCAGCTTCTGCTTCGCCGGGATGTCCAGCATCGCGGCGGCCGCCACCAGGTAGGAGACCACCGCCGGCTCGTCCGGGAGGTCGGCGCCGGTGGACAGGGAGCGCTCGCGGGCGCCGGCGAGCCGCTTCTGGTACTGGCGGAAGGCGCGCAGGACACCTTCGGCGAGCGCGCCCGCCTCCTCGCCCGGCTCCTCCGGCAGCTCCTCCAGCTCGGCGGTGAGGAACGCGCCGGAGGCCTCCACGGACAGCAGCCGTACCCGCGTGGTTCCGGTGGCCAGTACCTCGAAGCTGCCGTCCGCACGCTCCCTGATGGTCGCCGCGTCCGCGATGCAGCCCACCTCGTGGAAGGCCAGGAAGGGGTTGTCGCCGAAGCCGGCGGCGGGCCCGCGGGCGGGTACGGCGGTCTGGTCGGGCATGCCGGGGCCGCTCGTCGCGACCTCGTGGCCGTCGCGGATGGCGACGACGGCGAACCGGCGCGGTTCGTCCTCGGGAGTCTTCAGCAGGTCGCGCATCATGGCGCGGTAGCGCTCCTCGAAGATGTTCAGAGGCAGCACGAGCCCGGGGAACAGTACCGAGTTCAGCGGGAAGAGGGGGAGCCGGACGGTGGTCACGACGGGCAAGCCTAATGGTCGCCGGAGGGAGCGCGTCCGCCGTGCTCACTCCGTGGATGTACGGGCATGCGGGACGCGACCTCCAGACGTACCCCGTCGCGCAGTTCCAGGAACTGGCCGAGGGGGTCGTCCGAGACCCGGTCCCAGGGGAACGACGTGGCGTAGGGACCGATCAGACGGAGCTGTTCCAGGGCGTCCGTCCAGCGCTCCAGCCTGATCAGGACGTAGGTGAGCAGGTTGCGGACCTCGGCGGGCCACGGATCGGCGGGGCCGTAGGTCGCCGAGACCGCGATGGCGAGGTCGGCCGCCGCGTCGAGCCGCTCGCGCCGCACCACGGCCCCGCCGCCCTCGGTCAGGAACGCGAAGGCCGCCCGGACCGGGAGGGCCTGCACCAGGGAGCCGGGCAGCGCGTCCTGGGCGGCCCGCTCGGCGAAGTCGAAGCACTCGCGGTGCGAGCCGTACCAGGCGGCCGAGAGGTACTTCAGGGCGGCGACGTGGCATCCGTAGTGGTGCGGCGAGCGGCGTACGGCCTCGCCCCACAGCTTCTCGAACTCGGTGTGCCCGGCGTTGGTCCCCCTGGCGTGGTCGAGCGCGATCCGCCACGGCACCGGGTCGTGCGGGTCGCCCTCGGCGGCGGCCGCGATCAGCGGGCCGACCTGGCGCAACAGCTCGGCGCGGGCGGGCGAGTCCCACCAGCGGCGCACCGCGAGTTCGGCCTTGACGAGCAGCGCGTCCGGGTCGTGCGGGGAGTCGCTCTGCCAGGTGTCGAGCCATTCGCCGCGGGAGCGCGCGAAGGCGGCGAGACGCATCGTGTAGCGGTCGCGGTTCTCCCACTCGGCGGCCTCGCGGGTGGTGGCGAGCAGTTTGGCCGTGGGGCCGTAGTCGCCGCGGCCCGCGGTGACCAGGGCCGGGCCGAGCCGGTCGTCGGGGACGTCCAGCAGCACCTCGTCGTCGGCGGGCAGCCCGGCGGCGAGAGTCGAGGAGTTCCGGGCCATCCGGGCCGTGCGGATGAGCGCGCGCAGCAGTGCCATGGTGTCGACCATTGAAAGCCGCAGGTCGGGGCTGTGCCAGAGGGGGTGCGGTGACGCTTTCGTAACCGTCGATTGGTTGTACGCCAAACAGTCAAGAATGGGTAAATGATGACCGTTTCTCAGCTATTGAACCCTCGTCAACAACGATAGCGCCGGGCCCCGGGCCCCCGGACCGCGGCGGCCGTACCCGCTGCCAACTGCGTGCAGGCCTCGTCGGCCGCGTCGTAGTGGTCATCAGCTGCGGCGCAGCAGTCGGGTCGCTCCCGCCGCCACCGTCGTCGCCAGGATCCAGCCGAGCAGGATCACCACGGCGGCCAGCCACTGCCAGCCGCCGCGCAGCTGCCAGACGCCCACCTGTCCGAGGTCGACCACGGGCAGCAGCAGGTCCAGGGCGAACAGCGCCGCGTTCCACGGCGGATGTCCTCCGTCGTCGACCGGCGGATGGCTGGCGTGCGAGAAGGCGATCGACGTCGCCGCCCAGAGCACCGCCATCCACAGGGCGGCACGGCCCGGCCGGTACCCGTAGGCGACCGTCCAGTCCTGCGCGTACCCCCACAGTTTGGCCGCGAGCGGCAGCGTCTCGCGGCGGCGGCGCTGCTTGGCGAGCAGCACCTCGCGCGCGTCCTCGTCCTCGCCGGAGTCGCGCAGCACGGTGGCCAGCCGCTCGTACGGCTCCGGGCTGTACTCGGCGGTCGCCGCCGCCACCCACTCCAGGCGCCGCGTCAGCGGGAACGCGCCCTGGGGCACGAGGTTCTCGTAGCTGAAGCCGCCCATGTGCAGATTGCCCGGCTGGGGCCAACTGTCCGCGCGGTCGACCAGATTGACGATCCGCGCGCCGGACAGCACGACCTTGCCCCGCTCGGGCCGCTCCCCGAGAAAGCGCAGTTCCGGCGTCTGCACCCGCAGCAACGACAGCTCCTGGTCGTCGTCGAAGGTGAAACGGGCCCCCTCGAAGTCGACCGCGTCCCCGAACCGCCCGTCGTCCAGCCGTATCCCGCCCCGGCACTCGAACCGCCGCACCAGCGTGCCGCGCGCCGGGGTGGTGCCGCTCGTCAGCCAGGGCGTGCCCACGGCCGCGGGTGTCATGTACAGCGTGCGGTTGACGGTGAGCTGGGGAGCGTTCAGGGCGAGGCGGGTGTACGGATTGCTCAGGTTGCTGCCGCGCAGGCTGAGCGAGACGCCGACGGTCGCGCCGCGCAGGCTCAGCTCGCCGTGCGACTCCAGCATCTCCGCCTGCAGGTCCTGTCCCACGGTCATGCCGTCGCCGGTGATCGAGCGGCCGCGCCGGTCCCGGTAGACCACGGCCTGGTTGAGCATCAGGTCGGTGCCGATGTGCGCGTCGGTCAGCCGTACGCCGTTGTGGAAGCGGCAGCGCGGCAGATGCAGGTCACCCTCCGTGTGCACCCGGGCGGCCTCCAGGCGCGGCACCGAGCAGTCGACCAGGCGTGCGGTCGTGAAGCGGGCCTCCGGCAGCAGGATCTCCTTCTCGAACCGGCAGCCCTTCAGCTCGACGTACGGCACGACGGTGCCGCCCGCCAGGTCCAGGACGTCGGAGATCTGCACGCCGGTCAGCTTCAGGGAGGCGACCCGGCCCTGCAGGGCGGGCGGCCCGTCGAGCAGCAGCCACGCCACGATCCGGGCCCGCACGCTGCGCTCGGGCCCCCAGGGGTGGCCGCCGTGCGGATCGTCCACGGCGGTGTCCCCGTCGCGCAGGTCGTACACGCTGCCGTTGCGGAAGGCCTGCCACATCCCGGCCTCGGCGGCGGTCAGTTCGTCGGGCAGGTCCCCGGCGCGGATGCCGGCACCCTCGGTCACGGTGCTTCCCTTCCTCCCCAGCTACTCGCGGGTTCGTACAATCGTTCATGCCCGCTGGGTGACAGGTCGAACGCTCCTGGTGACGAGGATGTCCCGGAGGGGACGCGGGTGGCTTGTATCAGCCATTGATACAGGCGACCGGCGCCTTATCTCGGTCTGAGAGAATTGCCTACGTGATCTCCCGAATCGATCTGCGCGGCGACGCCCTCCCCGAGGGCACCGCCCTGCGCGACCTGCTGCCCCGAGCCGACTTCGACGTATCGGCCGCCCTGGAGAAGGTGCGTCCGATCTGCGAGGCCGTGCATCATCGCGGGGACGCGGCGCTGATCGACTACGCGGAGAAGTTCGACGGCGTTCGGCTGGAAGCCGTGCGGGTCCCGGCCCAGGCCCTCGCGGAGGCCCTGGAGCGGCTCGACCCGGCCGTGCGCGCGGCCCTGGAGGAGTCCATCCGCCGGGCCCGCGTGGTCCACCGCGCGCAGCGCCGCACCTCGCACACCACCCAGGTCGTGCAGGGCGGCTCGGTCACCGAGAAGTGGGTGCCCGTCGAGCGGGTGGGTCTCTACGCGCCCGGCGGCCGGTCCGTCTACCCCTCGTCCGTGATCATGAACGCGGTCCCGGCCCAGGAGGCCGGCGTGCCCTCCATGGCCCTCGCCTCGCCGCCGCAGCGTGAGTTCGGCGGACTTCCGCACCCGACGATCCTCGCCGCCTGCGCCCTCCTCGGCATCGACGAGGTGTACGCGGTCGGCGGCGCCCAGGCCGTCGCGATGTTCGCGCACGGCACCGAGTCCTGCGCCCCGGCCACCATGGTCACCGGCCCCGGCAACATCTGGGTCGCCGCCGCCAAGCGGTACTTCACCGGCAAGATCGGCATCGACACCGAGGCAGGTCCCACCGAGATCGCCGTCCTCGCCGACGAGACCGCCGACCCGGTGCACGTCGCCGCCGACCTGATCAGCCAGGCCGAGCACGACCCGCTCGCCGCGGCCGTCCTGGTGACCGACTCGCCGGCCCTCGCGGACGCCGTGGAGAAGGAACTGCGACCGCAGGTCGCGGCGACCAAGCACGTCGAGGACCGGATCGTCCCCGCCCTGACGGGCCGGCAGTCCGCGATCGTGCTCGTCGACGGCATCGACGAGGGCCTGCGGGTCGTCGACGCGTACGGCGCCGAGCACCTGGAGATCCAGACGGCCGACGCGGCGGCGGTCGCCGACCGGGTCAGGAACGCCGGAGCGATCTTCGTCGGTCCCTGGGCCCCCGTCTCGCTCGGCGACTACGCGGCGGGCTCCAACCACGTCCTGCCCACCGGCGGCTGCGCCTGCCACTCCTCGGGCCTGTCCGTCCAGTCCTTCCTGCGCGGCATCCACATCGTCGACTACACGCGGGACGCGCTGGCCGACGTCGCGCATCACGTGGTGACGCTCGCGGAGGCGGAGGACCTGCCCGCACACGGCGCGGCGATCAAGGCCCGTTTTGTCGGAGACGAACAAGTGTCGCGTGGCTGGAAGGTACCCGAAGGCAAGTGACTGGCATCGACGATCTCCCCGTACGGGACGAGCTGCGCGGCAAGTCCCCCTACGGCGCGCCCCAACTCGACGTCGCCGTACGGCTGAACACGAACGAGAACCCCTACCCGCTGCCCGAACCCCTCGTCGAGCGGATCGCCGAGCGGGTGCGTGAGGCGGCCCGCGACCTCAACCGCTACCCCGACCGGGACGCCGTGCAGCTGCGCACCGAGCTGGCCCGGTATCTGACCAGGACCGGCGGACACCGGGTCGGCGTCGAGAACGTCTGGGCGGCCAACGGCTCGAACGAGGTCATCCAGCAACTGCTGCAGACCTTCGGCGGACCCGGCCGTACGGCGATCGGCTTCGAGCCCTCGTACTCGATGCACGCGCTGATCGCGCGCGGCACCGGCACCGGCTGGATCGCCGGGCCGCGTGACGAGGACTTCACCGTCGACCCGGCCGCCGCCGAGCGGGCCCTCACCGAGCACCGCCCCGACGTCGTGTTCCTCACCACCCCCAACAACCCCACCGGCAACGCGATGCCGCGCGAGACGGTCCTCGCGTTGTACGAGGCCGCGCAGGCGGCCCGGCCGTCGATGGTGATCGTGGACGAGGCCTACGTCGAGTTCAGCCACGGGGACTCGCTGCTGCCGCTGCTCGAAGGACGGCCGAATCTCGTCGTCTCGCGGACGATGTCGAAGGCGTTCGGCGCGGCCGGCCTGCGCCTGGGCTATCTCGCCGCGCACCCGGCGGTCGTCGACGCCGTGCAGCTCGTACGGCTGCCGTACCACCTGTCGGCCGTCACCCAGGCCACGGCCCTGGCCGCCCTGGAGCACACCGACACACTGCTGGCGTACGTGGAGCGCCTGAAGGCCGAGCGGGACCGGCTGGTCACCGAACTGCGCGCGATCGGGTACGAGGTGACCGAGTCGGACGCCAACTTCGTGCAGTTCGGGCGATTCGCGGACTCCCACGAGGCCTGGCAGAAGATCCTCGACCGGGGCGTCCTGGTCAGAGACAACGGCGTACCGGGCCGGCTGCGGGTCTCCGCGGGTACCCCGGCCGAAAACGACGCGTTCCTGGACGCCGTCCGTGAGTTGAAGAAGGAGCAGAGCGCATGAGCCGCGTCGGAAGAGTGGAGCGGACGACCAAGGAGACGTCGGTCCTCGTCGAGATCGACCTCGACGGGACCGGCCGGGTCGAGGTGTCGACGGGCGTCGGCTTCTACGACCACATGCTCGACCAGCTCGGGCGGCACGGTCTGTTCGACCTGACCGTGAAGACCGAGGGCGACCTGCACATCGACTCCCACCACACGATCGAGGACACCGCCCTCGCACTGGGCGCCGCCTTCAAGCAGGCGCTCGGCGACAAGGTGGGCATCTACCGCTTCGGCAACTGCACGGTCCCGCTGGACGAGTCGCTCGCCCAGGTGACCGTCGACCTGTCCGGGCGCCCCTACCTAGTGCACACCGAGCCCGAGAACATGGCGCCGATGATCGGCGAGTACGACACGACGATGACCCGGCACATCCTGGAGTCCTTCGTCGCCCAGGCCCAGATCGCGCTGCACGTGCACGTGCCCTACGGGCGCAACGCGCACCACATCGTGGAGTGCCAGTTCAAGGCCCTGGCCCGGGCGCTGCGCTACGCCTCCGAACGCGACCCGCGCGCCGCCGGGATCCTCCCCTCCACGAAGGGCGCGCTGTGACCCCGCACGAAGGGCGCACTGTGTGCGCCGCCCGCACGGCCACCGCGCCGCAGACGACGACGATGCCCGCCGCGCCCAGCCACGCGGGCGCAGAAGCGAACGGAAAGACACTGTGACCGGCCTGTCGAGCATCCTGATCGTCGTCGGACTCTTCCTCCTCGGCGGCATCTACTCCTTCGTCAAGCAGGAGATGCCCAGGAGCCTCATCGTGCTGCTCTCCATCGGTGCCGCGATGTGCCTGGTCGCGGGGGTCATGAGGCTGGAGGTGTGGAATTGAGCGGCTCCAGGAAGGTCGTCGTCTTCGACTACGGCTTCGGGAACGTGCGCTCCGCCGAGCGCGCCCTGGCACGCGCCGGCGCCGAGGTCGAGATCACCCGTGACTACGACACGGCCATGAACGCGGACGGGCTGCTGGTGCCGGGCGTCGGCGCCTTCGCCGCCTGCATGAAGGGCCTCAGGGACGCCCGCGGTGACTGGATCATCGGCCGCCGTCTGGCGGGCGGGCGCCCGGTGATGGGCATCTGCGTCGGCATGCAGATCCTCTTCGCGCGCGGCATCGAGCACGGCGTGGAGACCGAGGGCCTGGACGAGTGGCCGGGCGCGGTCGAGCCGCTGCAGGCCGGCATCGTGCCCCACATGGGCTGGAACACGGTCGAGACACCGGCGGGCTCGCGCCTCTTCGCGGGCCTCGACGCCGACGCGCGCTTCTACTTCGTCCACTCGTACGCCGTCCACGACTGGTCCCTTGACGTCACGAACCCGGCGATCCGGGCACCCCTCGTCACCTGGGCCACGCACGGCAAGCCCTTCGTGGCGGCCGTCGAGAACGGCGCCCTGTGGGCCACCCAGTTCCACCCCGAGAAGTCCGGCGACGCCGGAGCCCAGCTCCTCACCAACTGGATCGGAACACTGTGAGCAAGCTCGAACTCCTCCCCGCCGTCGACGTCCGCGACGGCCAGGCCGTCCGCCTCGTGCACGGCGAGTCGGGGACGGAAACTTCTTACGGCTCCCCCCTGGAGGCCGCGCTCGCCTGGCAGCGTTCGGGCGCCGAGTGGCTGCACCTGGTCGATCTGGACGCCGCCTTCGGGACCGGTGACAACCGCAAGCTGATCGCCGAGGTCGCCGGCGCCATGGACATCAAGGTCGAGCTGTCCGGCGGCATCCGCGACGACGAGACGCTCGCCGCCGCCCTCGCCACCGGCTGCACCCGCGTCAACCTCGGCACCGCCGCCCTGGAGACCCCCGAGTGGGTCGCCAAGGTCATCTCCGAGCACGGCGACAGGATCGCGGTCGGCCTCGACGTACGCGGCACGACCCTGCGCGGACGCGGCTGGACCCGCGACGGCGGCGACCTCTACGAGACGCTGGAGCGCCTCGACTCCGAGGGCTGCGCGCGCTACGTGGTCACGGACATCGCCAAGGACGGCACGCTGCAGGGCCCCAACCTGGAACTGCTCAGGAACGTCTGCGCCGCGACGGACCGCCCCGTGGTCGCCTCCGGCGGGGTCTCCTCCCTGGACGACCTGCGCGCCATCGCCGCGCTCGTGCCCCTCGGCGTCGAGGGCTCGATCGTCGGGAAGGCCCTGTACGCGAAGGCGTTCACGCTGGAAGAGGCCCTGGAGGCGGTGGCCCGGTGAGCGGCGTCCGACGCCTCGCGAGCAGCGCGCCCTGGGAGGAGAGCTTCGGCTACTCCCGCGCGGTGGAACTTCCCAATGGTCTGGTGCTGGTCTCCGGCTGCACCTCCGTGATCGACGGCGCGATCGTCGACGGCGGCCCGTACGAGCAGGCGGTCAACTCCTTCGGTGTCGCGCTCGCCGCGCTGCAGGAGCTCGGCCTCGGCCGCGACGATGTCGTACGGACCCGTATGCACCTCACCCATGCCCGGGACGTGGAGGAGGTCGGACGCGCCCACAAGGAGCTCTTCGACTCGGTGCGTCCCGCGGCATCCATGATCATCGTCTCCGGCCTGGTGGACCCGCGGCTGGTCGTCGAGGTCGAGGTGGAGGCGTACCGGGAGGCGACGCAGTCATGACCCTGGCCGTACGAGTGATCCCCTGCCTGGACGTGGACAACGGCCGGGTCGTCAAGGGCGTCAACTTCCAGAACCTGCGCGACGCGGGCGACCCGGTCGAGATGGCCAAGGTGTACGACGCCGAGGGCGCCGACGAACTGACGTTCCTGGACATCACCGCGTCCTCCGGCAACCGCGAGACCACGTACGACGTGGTGCGGCGCACGGCCGAGCAGGTCTTCATCCCGCTGACCGTGGGCGGCGGGGTGCGCACCGCCGAGGACGTGGACAAGCTGCTGCGGGCGGGCGCGGACAAGGTCGGGGTCAACACGGCCGCGATCGCCCGGCCCGACCTCATCCGTGAGATCGCCGAGCGTTTCGGCCGTCAGGTCCTCGTGCTGTCGGTGGACGCCCGGCGCACCGAGAGCGGCTCCTTCGAGGTCACCACCCACGGGGGCCGCAAGGGCACCGGCATCGACGCCGTCGAATGGGCCCACCGGGCCGCCGAGCTGGGCGCGGGCGAGATCCTGCTCAACTCGATGGACGCGGACGGTACGAAGGACGGCTACGACATCGAGATGATCGAGGCCGTCCGCGAGCACGTCACGGTGCCGCTGATCGCCAGCGGCGGCGCGGGCCGGCTCGCCGACTTCCCGCCCGCCGTCGCCGCGGGCGCCGACGCGGTGCTCGCCGCGTCCGTCTTCCACTTCGGGGACCTGCGGATCGGCGAGGTGAAGGAGACGCTGCGGGGGGCGGGGCATCCCGTCCGCTGAACCAGCCCGCTGAACGAGCCGGGACCGCGGGGGACGAGATCGCCCGGGGCGTGACGCCCCGGGCGACCCCCCGTGGTCAGATCCCGAGCTGCTTCGTCTCGTTCAGCCGCGCGATCGCGTCCTTGTCGCCGTCCAGCTCCACGTCGGCCGCCTTCTGCCGCCCGAACGCGAACATCAGCAGCTCCGAGGGCTCACCGGTCACGGTCACGACCGGCGTGCCCTTGTGCGCGACCGCCGTCTGGCCGTCCGGGCGGCGCAGCACCAGTCCGGTCGGGGCGCCCCGGCCGGCCAGCCGCGCCGTGCGCTCCAGCCGGGACCACAGGGCGTCCTGGAAGACCGGGTCCAGCTCGCGCGGCGTCCAGTCGGGCTGCGCCCGCCGTACGTCCTCGGTGTGGACGTAGAACTCCACCGTGTTCGAGGCCTCGTCGATCTGCTTCAGGGAGAAGGGCGACAGGCGCGGCGGCCCCGTACGGATCAGCTGGATCAGCTCCTCGTACGGCTTCTCCGCGAACTCCGCCTGCACCCGCTCCAGGCGCGGCGCGAGCTGCTTGATCAGCAGCCCGCCCGCGGCGTCGGCGCGGCGCTCGCGCACCACCACGTGCGCGGCGAGATCACGGGTGTTCCAGCCCTCGCACAGGGTGGGGGCGTTCGGGCCCGCGGTCTCCAACAGGTCGGCGAGCAGAAGTCGTTCACGCTTGGCATGGGTCGACATGCCGGCAAGCCTACGGCCGCCCCGCCACTCCGCCCAGTGGAAGCAGGCGAACCGGGGACACCGGAGGACACCGGGTCCGGCCTGTGGACAACCGCCGGACACGCCCCGGCGGCGCGGCACAATGGTCTCCATGACCAGCACGCCCCCGCCCAGCGGGCCCAGCAGCCTCGACCCCGAGATCGCCGCGCGCCTCAAGCGCAGCGCCGACGGACTCGTCCCCGCCATCGCCCAGCAGTACGACACCGGTGAGGTGCTGATGCTCGGCTGGATGGATGACGAGGCACTGCATCGCACGCTCACCACGGGCCGCTGCACCTACTGGTCGCGCAGCCGCGGGGAGTACTGGGTGAAGGGCGACACCTCCGGCCACTTCCAGTGGGTGAAGTCCGTCGCGCTCGACTGCGACGCCGACACCGTTCTCGTCAGGGTCGACCAGGTCGGCGCCGCCTGTCACACCGGGGAGCGCACCTGCTTCGACGCCGACGTGCTGCTCGAGGACGCCGTCACCGACGCGGCGTCACGAGGTCAGTAAGGTCATCCGCCATGGACCTCGAGACCTTCCGCAAGCTGGCCACCGACCGCCGTGTCATCCCCGTCAGCCGCAAGCTCCTCGCGGACGGCGACACGCCGGTCGCGCTCTACCGCAAGCTGGCCGCGGAGCGTCCCGGCACCTTCCTCCTGGAGTCCGCGGAGAACGGCCGCGCCTCCTTCGCCTGGTCCCGCTACTCCTTCGTCGGCGTCCGCAGCCACGCCACCCTCACGGAGCGCGACGGCCAGGCCCACTGGCTGGGCACCCCGCCCGTCGGCGTCCCCGTCGAGGGCGATCCGCTCGCCGCCCTGCGCGCCACCATCGAGGCGCTCCACACCCCGCGCGGCGAGGGCCTGCCCCCGTTCACCGGCGGCATGGTCGGCTATCTGGGCTACGACATCGTCCGCCGCCTGGAGAGGATCGGCCCCGGCGAGCGCGACGACCTGAAACTCCCCGAGCTGACCATGCTGCTCACCAGCGACCTCGCGGTCATGGACCACTGGGACGGCTCGGTCCAGCTGATCGCCAACGCGATCAACCACAACGACCTCGATACGGGCGTCGACGAGGCCTACGCCGACGCGATCGCCCGCCTCGACGCCATGGAGGCCGACCTCTCGCGCGCCGTCTCGCAGCCCCCCGCCGCGCTGCCGCCCTCCGAGCTGCCCGAGTACACCGCGCTGTGGGGCGGCCCCGACTTCCAGCGCGCCGTCGAGGACGTCAAGGAACGCATCCGGGCGGGCGAGGCCTTCCAGGTCGTGCCGTCCCAGCGCTTCGAGACACCGTGCACGGCCAGTGCGCTGGACGTGTACCGGGTGCTGCGGGCGACCAACCCGTCCCCGTACATGTACCTCTTCCGCTTCGACGGGTTCGACGTCGTCGGATCGTCCCCGGAGGCCCTCGTCAAGGTCGAGGACGGGCAGGCGATGGTGCACCCCATCGCGGGCACCCGGCCGCGCGGCGGCACCGTCCAGGAGGACCAGGCCCTCGCCGACGAGCTGATCGCCGACCCCAAGGAGCGCGCCGAGCACCTGATGCTCGTCGACCTCGGACGCAACGACCTCGGACGGGTCTGCGAGCCCGGCTCGGTCGAGGTCGTCGACTTCATGTCCATCGAGCGGTACTCGCACGTGATGCACATCGTCTCCACCGTCACCGGCCGCGTCGCGGCGGGCCGCACGGCCTTCGACGTCCTCACCGCCTGCTTCCCCGCGGGCACCCTCTCCGGCGCCCCCAAGCCGCGCGCGATGCAGATCATCGACGAGCTGGAGCCCTCCCGGCGCGGCGTGTACGGCGGCTGCGTCGGCTACCTCGACTTCGCGGGCGACTCCGACACGGCCATCGCCATCCGTACGGCCCTGCTGCGCGACGGCACCGCATACGTGCAGGCGGGCGCCGGAATCGTCGCGGACTCGGACCCCGTCGCCGAGGACGACGAGTGCCGCAACAAGGCGGCCGCCGTCCTGCGCGCGGTGCACACGGCCAACCGGCTCGGGCAGTAGGACAAGGCTCACGTGAACCCCGGGTGACGGTTCGCCCGGGGTTCAGGCGATAGTGGGGTACGTGACTGCCGTACCTTCCCCCCGATCCGAAGCCGCCGGCCCCGCCCGGGCCGGCCGCCGCAGCCTTGGCATCGCCCTGCTCTGCGGCGCCCTCGGCGCGGCAGTGGCCCTGCTCGCCACCCGGCAGAACTGGTCTCAGGGCACGGCGACGGTCGCCGGCGGCGCCTTCCCGCTGACCGCCAGGGGCAGCGACGTCACGGGCGTGCCCGCGGCGCTCGCCGTGGTGGGCCTCGCCGCGCTCGTCGCCGTCTTCGCCGTCCGCCGTTCCGGACGCCTGCTGGTCTCCGCGCTGCTCGCGCTCTCCGGCGCGGGCACGGTCGTCGCGGCGGTGCTCGGCGCGGGCGACGACTCCGCGCTCGACGAGAAGGCCGCGGCAGCCTCCGGCGACACCGCCGCGACCGCGGACGCCCTCAGCCACACCGCCTGGCCGTACGTCGCCGCGGCGGGCGGTGCCCTCATCCTCCTCGCCGGGCTGCTCGCCCTGCGCTACGGACGGCTGTGGCCCGCGATGTCGGGGCGCTACGAGCGCGACGGGACGCCCCGGCCGCGCAAGGCCAAACCTGTCGACCCCGACCGGCCCGAGGACCTCTGGAAGGCCCTCGACCGCGGCGAGGACCCCACGGGGCCGGATCCGGCCGGGACCTAGCCCCTGGGTCCACGGGCCCCTCCCAGGGTCCTCCGCGGGCCCCGGGACCCGGACCTCCGTCGCGACGTGACGCATCAGACGTGCGAGGAGCGACCCCCGCGCTCACGATGGACGTCCGAGTACGGGACAATGGACGGTGAGCGTCCGACTCACACACGCACACAGCAACGAGGAGCAAGTCATGGCGGGCAGCAGCCACGGTCACACCCCGGCCGCCTGGACCGGTGTCATCATCGCCTTCATCGGTTTCTGCGTCTCCGGTGCCTTCATGGTGATGGCCGACCCGCTGGGCTTCTGGGCCGGCATGGTCATCGTTCTGCTCGGCGGTGTCGTCGGCATGGCGATGCGCGCGGCGGGTCTGGGCCAGCCGAGGACCAAGGCCGCGTCCGTCTCCACCCCGCCCGTCCGTGAGGCCGTCGGCGCCGAGAGCTGACCCCGCGAAGCTTCTCCAGAGGCGGTCCCGGCGCCCGGGACCGCCTCTCGCGTGTCCGCGACGCGCGCCCCGCGCGCGAGAGGGGCAGAATGCGTCACGTGACCGCCGAAACCCAGAGGGCACCGCGCACGAGCGCCCCGCCCGCACTGCGACGGCTCGGCGTCCCGGCAGGCGTGCTCGGGGCCGTCGTGGCCGCCTTCGCGTACGTCGGGGCGGTGGACCCCAATCAGCCGGGGCACTACCCCGTCTGCCCGCTGCTGCGCTTCACGGGCGTGTACTGCCCCGGCTGCGGCGGTCTGCGCAGTGCGCACGCCTTCGTGCACGGGGACCTCGCGACGGCGCTCACGGACAACGCGCTCGCCGTCGTGGGCTATGTGGCCTTCGCGGCGGTGTGGACCGTCTGGGTGATCCGTTCGGTGCGCGGCCGGCCCCTACGGGCCGACCTCGGACCCGTGCATCTGTGGAGCGCCGGCGCCGTGGTGCTGGTTTTCACGGTTGTCCGGAACCTGCCCTTCGGTGGCTGGCTGCACCCTTGATCAAATGACAAATGTCCAGGTAGTGGGACCGGCGTCAACCGGATGTGAGGCATGGCTCTTCCTCCGGATACCATCGGAGTGACCCGTCAGGACCGCCGGGACGGCGGTGCCGGGTCGACAGGCTCAACCGCTTCAACCGTTCACCGTCAGGGAAGGGGGCCGCTCGCGTGAGTGTGCTCGACGAGATCATCGACGGAGTCCGTGCCGACCTCGCGGAGCGGCAGGCGCGCGTCAGCCTCGACGAGCTCAAGGAGCGCGCGGCGAAGGCTCCTGCGGCCAAGGACGGCGTGGCAGCCCTGCGGGGTGACGGCGTCAAGGTCATCTGCGAAGTCAAGCGCTCCAGCCCGTCCAAGGGCGCGCTCGCCGCGATCGCCGACCCGGCCGGACTGGCCGCGGACTACGAGGCGGGCGGCGCGTCCGTCATCTCGGTCCTGACCGAGCAGCGCCGCTTCGGCGGCTCGCTGGCCGACCTGGAGGCCGTCCGCGCCAAGGTCGACATCCCCGTGCTGCGCAAGGACTTCATCGTCACGTCGTACCAGCTGTGGGAGGCCCGCGCGTACGGCGCCGACCTCGCTCTGCTGATCGTGGCCGCCCTCGACCAGCCGGCCCTGGAGTCCCTCATCGAGCGTGCCGAGTCCATCGGGCTCACGCCGATCGTCGAGGTGCACGACGAGGACGAGGCCGAGCGGGCGGTGGACGCAGGCGCCAAGGTCATCGGCGTCAACGCGCGCAATCTGAAGACCCTCAAGGTGGACCGCTCCACCTTCGAGCGGGTCGCTCCCGAGATCCCGGCCGGTGTCGTCAAGGTCGCCGAGTCCGGCGTCCGCGGGCCGCACGACCTCATCGCGTACGCCAACGCGGGCGCCGACGCGGTCCTGGTCGGCGAGTCCCTCGTCACCGGGCGTGACCCGAGGACGGCGGTCTCCGACCTCGTCGCGGCCGGGGCCCACCCCGCGCTGCGGCACGGACGGGGCTGACGGACCGGTGGCCACCCCGACCCACGCCCTCGCCGTTCACCGCCCGGGCCCGCGCCCGGACGGTGGTCCGGTGCGCGTGCGGTCGGCCGCTCCCGGCTCGGCCCACGACCTGAACGCGGGCCGGCTCTGCGCACGGTCCGCCGTGACGCTCCCGCCCGCCTCGGCGGCCCGGGACCCGTATGCCCGGCTCGCCCGCGGCTGCCGTCCGCGCGGCTGCCGGGCTCCGGCCCGCCGCGTCCACGGACGCCGGGTCCGCTATGTCATCGGCGACGAACCGGGCCAGGTGAACGGCATGCGATGGCGCCCCGGCGCACACGCACTCGCGTCGTCTCCGGCCGGCTCCGCTCCGCGGACGGGTTGAACGGGGGCCAGGACCACCGGTCCGTCCGTCGGCTGCCCGCCCTCGGGCGGGGACCCGCTCCGGTCCGCCGATTCCCGTCGGCGGCTGCGAACCGTCCCGGCACCGTGAGGACCGCCCAGGGACCGTCCTGGCACCTGTGAGACATCCCGGGCTACACCCGCCTCGTGGGTTTCCCCGGCGTCTCCACAGGCCCTTTCGTGGCCGCCGCGGGGAGGTCGCCGGCGGGTCCTGACGGTCAGCCGACCGGTCCGGACGGTCAGTGACCGGCCGCGACGGTTCGCCGGGCGTGCCGGTTCAGGCCCGGCGGGCCCGAGGACGACGCGGTGCGTGTGCGTGCGTGCATGGCTGATGTGATCCCATGTCCGACCTTCAACCGGGGCTTTCGCCCCTGCGAGGTAACCGCATGCCCAGCGAGTTCTTCATTCCCGACCCCGAGGGTCAGGTCCCCAGCGCCGAGGGGTACTTCGGCGCGTTCGGCGGCAAGTTCATCCCGGAGGCGCTCGTCGCCGCCGTGGACGAGGTCGCCGTCGAGTACGACAAGGCGAAGGCGGATCCCGAGTTCGCGCGTGAACTCGACGATCTGCTCGTCCACTACACGGGACGCCCGAGCGCACTGACCGAGGTGTCGCGCTTCGCGGAACACGCCGGTGGCGCCCGGGTGTTCCTCAAGCGCGAGGACCTCAACCACACCGGCTCCCACAAGATCAACAACGTTCTCGGCCAGGCCCTGCTCACCAGGCGGATGGGCAAGACGCGCGTCATCGCCGAGACCGGGGCGGGGCAGCACGGGGTGGCCACGGCCACCGCCTGCGCGCTGTTCGGCCTCGAGTGCACCATCTACATGGGTGAGATCGACACCCGGCGGCAGGCACTCAACGTCGCCCGTATGCGGATGCTCGGCGCCGAGGTCATCGCCGTGAAGTCGGGCAGCCGCACCCTCAAGGACGCCATCAACGAGGCGTTCCGGGACTGGGTCGCCAACGTCGACCACACCCACTACCTCTTCGGGACCGTCGCGGGTCCGCACCCCTTCCCGGCCATGGTCCGCGACTTCCACCGGGTGATCGGGGTCGAGGCCAGACGGCAGATCCTGGAGCGCGCCGGCCGCCTTCCCGACGCCGCCATCGCGTGCGTCGGCGGCGGCTCCAACGCCATCGGGCTCTTCCACGCCTTCATCCCGGACGCCGGTGTGCGTCTCATCGGCTGCGAGCCCGCGGGCCACGGCATCGAGACCGGTGAGCACGCCGCGACCCTGACCGCGGGCGAGCCCGGCATCCTGCACGGCTCGCGGTCCTACGTCCTCCAGGACGAGGAGGGGCAGATCACCGAGCCGTACTCCATCTCGGCCGGCCTCGACTACCCCGGCATCGGCCCCGAGCACGCCTACCTCAAGGACAGCGGCCGCGGCGAGTACCGCGCGGTCACCGACGACGCGGCCATGCAGGCACTGCGCCTGCTCTCCCGTACCGAGGGCATCATCCCGGCGATCGAGAGCGCCCACGCGCTCGCCGGGGCCCTGGAGGTCGGCAGGGAGCTGGGCGAGGACGGGCTGATCATCGTCAACCTGTCCGGTCGCGGCGACAAGGACATGGACACGGCCGCCCGCTACTTCGGCCTGTACGACGAGGGCGCCGACGCGGCCGTCCCCGCGGACGCGGACAACGAGCACGCCGAGATCGAGGGGGACGCGAAGTGAGCGGCAACATCCAGCTGTTGAGCGACACCCTCGCCGGCGCACGGGCGGAGGGGCGGTCCGCCCTCATCGCGTACCTGCCGGCCGGCTTCCCGACCGTCGACGGCGGCATCGCGGCGGTCAAGGCCGCCTTCGAGGGCGGCGCCGACGTCGTCGAGGTCGGTCTGCCGCACAGCGACCCGGTCCTCGACGGTCCCGTCATCCAGACCGCCGACGACATCGCCCTGCGCGGCGGGGTCAAGATCGCCGACGTCATGCGGACCGTCCGGGAGGCCTTCGAGGCCACCGGCAAGCCCGTGCTCGTGATGACGTACTGGAATCCGATCGACCGCTACGGCGTCGAGCGCTTCACCGCCGAACTGGCGGAGGCGGGCGGCGCGGGCTGCATCCTGCCCGACCTGCCCGTGCAGGAGTCGGCGCTGTGGCGGGAGCACGCCGAGAAGCACGGGCTCGCGACCGTCTTCGTCGTCGCGCCCAGCAGCAAGGACGCCCGGCTCGCCGAGATCACGGCGGCGGGTTCCGGTTTCGTCTACGCGGCCTCGCTGATGGGTGTCACGGGTACCCGGGAGTCGGTGGGGGCCCAGGCGCAGGACCTGGTGCGGCGCACCAAGGCCACCACCGGTCTGCCGGTCTGTGTCGGACTCGGCGTCTCCAACGCCGCCCAGGCCTCCGAGGTGGCCGGCTTCGCCGACGGAGTGATCGTCGGCTCGGCCTTCGTGAAGCGGATGCTGGACGCGCCGGACGAGGCGGCGGCCCTGGAAGGCGTACGGGCGCTCGCGGGCGACCTGGCGAAGGGTGTGCGCGGAACACCGTGACGGGCAGCGGTTCAGACGCATAGGTTCAGGCACGTAAGGGACAATCCGCTCACTCGAACGGGTGGACCTGGGACCGGGGAGGCGCGCTGCGCCTCCCCGGTTCGTTCTGCCGGATGTGAGCGAGAAGAACCGTGAGGGAAAGAGCACCGCCCGTGAGCGGCTGGCGGCAGAGCGACAGAGGCAGAAGGGTGCGGAGAAGCGCCGCCGGGCGCTGATCGTGGGCGCGTCGGTGGTGTGCGTTCTCGCCCTGGCCGCGGTGGTGGGCGTGCTGGCCGCCGGCGCGGGCAAGGACAAGAAGAACACCGCGGCGGGACCGGTCGTGTCGCCCTCGGGGGCGACCGGCAAGGACGGCCTCGCGATCCCCGTGGGCAAGGACGGCGCCAAGTCGACGCTCACGGTCTGGGAGGACTTCCGCTGCCCGGCCTGTCAGTCCTTCGAGACGCGGTACCGCCCGACGATCCACCAGTTGGTGGACGCCGGTCAGCTGAAGGTCGAATACCACCTGGTCACGCTGATCGACGGCAACACGGGAGGCAGTGGCTCCCGGCACGCGGCCAACGCGGCGGCCTGTGCCCAGGACGCGGGCAAGTTCGTCGCCTACCACGACGTGCTGTACGCGAACCAGCCCCAGGAGACCGACGACGCCTTCGCGGACAACGCCAAGCTCCTCGAGCTGGCGGGCAAGGTCGGCGGTCTCGACACCCCGGGCTTCCGCGCCTGCGTCAACGACGGCAGGCACGACAGCTGGGTGACGAAGTCGAACGCGGCGTTCCAGAACAGCGGCTTCACCGGCACCCCGACGGTGCTGCTGGGCGGCAAGAACATCTACGCGGACCAGACCATGACGCCCGCGAAGCTCAAGCAATTGGTGCAGGCGGAGAACAAGCGCTGAGCCCCCGACCCGCGACGCCTCCGAACCCGCGACGCCCCCGGCCTGCCAAGGGTCCGGGGGCGCCGCCCGTTATGGACCCGTTGCCGGGGCGCCCGCCGCGGGTCCCGTCCGGCACGGTAGCGTCGACCCTGCCATGGAAATTGCCTACATTCCCAGCCCGTCGCACGGTGTGCTGCACCTCGGCCCCATTCCGCTGCGCGGCTACGCGTTCTGCATCATCATCGGCGTCTTCGTAGCCGTCTGGCTCGGCAACAAGCGCTGGATCGCCCGGGGAGGGCGGGCCGGCACGGTGGCCGACATCGCGGTGTGGGCCGTGCCGTTCGGTCTCGTCGGCGGCCGTCTCTACCACGTGATCACGGACTACGAGCTGTACTTCAGCGAGGGCCGCGACTGGGTGGACGCCTTCAAGGTGTGGCAGGGCGGCCTCGGCATCTGGGGCGCCATCGCGCTCGGTGCGGTGGGCGCATGGATCGGCTGTCGTCGGCGCGGCATCCCGCTGCCCGCGTGGGCCGACGCCCTCGCGCCCGGCATCGTCTTCGCGCAGGCCATCGGGCGCTGGGGCAACTGGTTCAACCAGGAGCTGTACGGCAAGGCCACGGACGTGCCCTGGGCGCTGCACATCACGTCCGCCACGGACGGGCGGGTGCCGGGGTACTACCACCCGACCTTCCTGTACGAGTCGCTGTGGTGCGTCGGCGTCGGCTTCCTGGTCATCTGGGCGGACCGCCGCTTCACGCTGGGTCACGGACGGGCGTTCGCGCTGTACGTCGCCGCGTACTGCGTCGGCCGCGGCTGGATCGAGTACATGCGCGTCGACGACGCTCACCACTTCCTGGGCCTGCGTCTCAACGACTGGACCGCGATGGTGGTCTTCGTGCTCGCGGTGACCTACATCGTGGTCTCGGCGCGGCTGCGGCCCGGACGTGAGGAGATCGTCGAGCCGGGTGCGGACGCCTCCGGCGAGGGCGAGGGCGAGGGCGACGGTGACGCCGGGTCCGGCGCTTCGGTCGGCCTCGACAAGAAGGCCGACGAGAAGTCCGACGAGAAGGCCGACAGGAAGCCGGGCGACCAGGCCGACGGCGAGTCGGACGAGAAGATCGGCGTCGGCGAGAAGGCTGCCGGCAAGGCGGGCGAGAAGACCGACGAGAGGACCGGGGAGTCCTCCGGCAGCGGGAAGCCCGGAGCGAAGGCCCCGGGCAAGACGGCCGGTGACGCGGACGCGGAGCACGGTACGGGTGCGACATCCGGGGCGGCGGCCGACGCCGAACCCGGCGCCGAGGTGTCCGCGGATTCCGCCGGTGCCGCGAAGAGCGAGGCGGAGTCGGCCAAGAAGGGCTGACGACCGGGTACGCCGAGGGGGCGCCGCGTCCGACGACGCGGCGCCCCCTCGTTCATGCCGTCAGGGCGTCGCGCCGGGCCAGTGCCAGGGTGCGGCGGGCGCACGCCACGACCGCGGCGTCCACGAAGCGGCCGTCGGGCAGGGCCTGGGCACCCGGCTCGATGCCGGCCGCCTCGACGACGGCCTCGGCGCTCTCCACCTCGGCCGGTGTCGGAAGGTAGGCGCGTTCGATCACCGGGAGCTGGCGGGGGTGGATGGCCGCGCGGCCGAGGAAGCCGAGGGTGCGCCCGTGGGCGCAGGAGGCGGCCAGTCCTTCCAGGTCCCGGATGTCGGGGTGGATGGACTGCGCGGGGGGTGAGAGTCCGGCGGCCCGGGCCGCGAGCACGATCCGGGCACGGGACCAGTCCAGGCCCGCGTCGTCACGTACACCCAGGTCGGCCCGGAGATCCGCCTCGCCGAGCCCGATGCCGCGCACGGTCGGGTGGGCCGAGGCGATGGCGAAGGCGTGTTCGACGCCGAGGGCCGTTTCCAGCAGGGCGTACAACGGGATCCCGCTGCCCTCGACGGCGGGTGCCGCGTGCTCCGCGACGTGGACGACGTCCGTGGGCGAGGCCACCTTGGGCAGCCGCAGGCCGGACAGGCCCGGGAGCGGGGAGAGGGTCTTGAGGTCGGCCTCGGCCAGGGGGCCGTCCAGCGCGTTCACCCGTACGTGGACCGGGACCGGGGGAGGGCCCGAGAGCAGCTCCGCGGTGGCGTCGCGGGCGTACTCCTTGCGGTCCGGTGCGACCGCGTCCTCCAGGTCGATCAGGACGATGTCCGCGCCCGAGGCGAGGGCCTTGACGACCACGTCCGGGCGGTCTCCGGGGGCGTACAGCCAGGTGAGCGGGAAGGCCGGGACCGTCACAGGGCGCCTTCCGATCTGAGGGCCGTGATCTCGGCGTCGGACAGTCCGAGCTCGGTGAGGACCGCGTCCGTGTCGGCGCCGTGCGGGCGGCCCGCCCAGCGGATCGCGCCGGGGGTGGAGGAGAGCCGGAAGAGCACGTTCTGCATGCGCAGGGGGCCGAGCTCCGGGTCGGCGACGGTGGTGATCGTGTCCAGCGCCTCGTACTGCGCGTCCTCCATCACATCGGTGATGTCCTGGATCGGGGCCACCGCCGCCTCCGCCTTCTCGAAGGCCTCCAGCACCTCGGCGCGGTCGCGGCGGGCGATCCAGGCGCCCACCGCCTCGTCCAGGACGTCCGCGTGGAGTGCCCGGTCCGCCCCGGTCGCGAACCACGGCTCGTCGATCAGGTCCGGGCGTCCGACCAGCCGCATCACCCGCTCGGCGATCGACTGCGCCGAGGTCGAGACGGCGACCCACGAGCCGTCCGCCGTGCGGTAGGTGTTGCGGGGCGCGTTGTTCGCGGAGCGGTTGCCGGTACGGGGCTGGACGTGGCCGAGCTGGTCGTACCAGAGCGGCTGCGGGCCCAGCACGGTGAGGATCGGCTCGATGATCGCCATGTCGACCACCTGGCCGAGGCCCGAGGTCTCACGGGCGCGCAGGGCCGTCATCACGGCGTACGCCGTCGTCAGGCCCGCGATCGAGTCGGCCAGGCCGAACGGGGGCAGGACCGGGGGCGTGTCCGGTTCACCGGTGATCGCCGCGAAGCCGCTCATGGCCTCCGCGAGCGTGCCGAAGCCGGGGCGGTGCGCATAGGGGCCGAACTGGCCGAAGGCGGTGACGCGGGCGAGGACGAGCCGGGGGTTGGCGGCCGACAGCTCCTCCCAGCCCAGGTCCCACTTCTCCAGGGTGCCGGGGCGGAAGTTCTCGACGATCACGTCGGCCTGTGCGGCGAGCCGCAGAAGGGTCGCGCGGCCACCGGGTCTCGACAGGTCGAGGGTGATCGTGCGCTTGTTGCGGCCGAGGAGTTTCCACCACAGGCCGATGCCGTCCTTCGACGGGCCGTGGCCCCGGGACGGGTCGGGCTTGGCCGGGTGCTCGACCTTGACGACCTCGGCGCCGAAGTCCCCGAGCAGGGTGGCGGCGAGCGGCCCGGCGAAGAGGGTGGCGAGGTCGAGGACGCGCAGGCCGGTGAGCGGGCCGGGCCCGGGGTGCGCGCTCATGACGTGGACTGCGCGTGGTGCGCGGGCAGCGAGGCCTGGGCGTCGATCTCGGAGCGGTACGGCATCGAGGACGTCGCCCCGATCCGCTGTACCGACAGCGCCGCGGCCGCGGACGCCCAGGCGAGGGCCTCGGGCATCGGCCGGCCCTCCGCGAGCGCGACCGCGAGGGTGCCGACGAAGGTGTCGCCCGCGCCGGTCGAGTCCACGGCGCTGACGCGGGGCGCGGGGACCGTGAGGGGGGCGGCGCCCCGGGCCGCGTACAGGCTGCCCGCGGCACCCAGGGTGACGACGACCTGCGGCACGAGGTCGAGCAGCGCGGTGGCCGCCTCGCGCGGGTCGGGGGTGCCGGTCAGTGCGGCGGCCTCGTACTCGTTCGGCACCAACAGGTCGATGGATGCGAGGAGTTGAGCCGGCAGGGGTTGTACGGGGGACGGGGTCAGGATGGTGCGGACGCCGTGCCGACGGGCCGCCTCGGCGCCCGCGACGACGGCGGCGAGCGGGATCTCCAGCTGGAGCAGGAGCGCGTCGGCGGTGGTGATCATGCCCTCGTCGCCGGGGGCGAGGTGGTCGACGGTGCCGTTGGCGCCGGGGATGACGACGATCGCGTTGCCGCCCTCGTCGTCCACCACGATGTGCGCGGTGCCGGACGGTCCCTCGGTGGTGCGCAGATGGTCGGTGTCCACGCCGGAGTGCTCCAGGGCGGAGCGGAGCTGGGGGCCGAAGGAGTCGACGCCGACCGCGCCGACCAACGTGACGTCGGCGCCCGCGTGGGCCGCGGCGACCGCCTGGTTGGCGCCCTTGCCGCCGGGGATCGTACGGAACTCCCGTCCCGTCACGGTCTCTCCGCGCTGCGGGGCCTTGGCGACGTACGTGACGAGGTCCATGTTCGTGCTGCCGAGCACGGCGATATGGGTCATGGGTGACGGGTCTCCCGGTGCGTGAGCTGGGCGAGGGTGTCGAAGCCGATGCCGTTGAAGTCGGCGAGGGAGGTGGCCAGGCGGTTCTTGAGCGGGGTGGTCCAGCGCTCCGGCAGGGCGGCGGGGGCGCCGGCGAGCAGGCCCGCGACGCTGCCCGCCGTGGCGCCGTTGGAGTCGGTGTCCCAGCCGCCGGACACCGCGCGGCAGACGGACCCGGTGAAGTCGCCGTCCGCGTGGGTGAGGGCGGCCGCGATCAGGGCGGTGTTGGGGAGGGCGTGCACCCAGTGGTAGTCGCCGTAGGTGGTGTGCAGGACGTCGACGACCTTCTCGAAGTCGACGGTCGAGTGGGCGAGCCGGACGGCGTGGTGGACCGCCTTCGCCAGCCGGGAGGCGGGCGGCACGACGGTCAGGCCGGTACGCAGGCAGGCGTGGATGTCGCTGCGGCCGGTGGCGGCCTCGGCGATGGTGGCCGCGGTGAACATGGCCGCGTACACGCCGTTCGCGGTGTGCGTGAGGGTGGCGTCGCGGTGGGCCTGTGCCGCGGCGGCGGCCGGGTCGCCGGGGTTCGTCCAGCCGTGGACGTCCGCGCGGATGAGGGCGCCGATCCATTCGCGGAAGGGGTTGCGGTGGTGGGCCGTGCGCGGGGGCTCGACGCCGGCGAGGAGGTTGCGGTAGGCGACGCGTTCCGCGGTGAAGGTGCGGCCGGCGGGGAGTTCGTCCAGCCAGAGGCGTGCCACGTCCGCGGTGGTGAACCGTTTCCCGTGGCGCTGGAGCAACAGGAGGTTGAGCAGGGGGTAGTTGAGGTCGTCGTCCTCGGGCATGCCGTCGATGTTCTCGGCGAGCGAGGTGGACGCCGAGCGCCTGTTCCAGGGGTACGCGTCGGTCAGCTCCGTGGGCAGGCCGCGGGCGGTGAACCAGGTGTGGAGGGGCCAGTTCCCGGTGGCCTTGGCCAGTGCGCGGATGCCCCGGAGGGGGAGTTTCTCGACGGGTTTGCCCAGCAGGCAGCCCGCGGCCCGGCCCAGCCAGGCGGCTTCCAGGCGGGGCACGGCGACGGCCGGGGAGACGCCAGGGACTCCGGGCGCGGCGGTGGGTGTGCCGCCGTCACGGTCGGCGGCCGGGTCCGGCTGCCGCGTGGGCCAGTCCGGGCAGCGGGCCATGACGGAGGCCAGTTCCGTCGGCTCGTGATCCGCCGACTCGCTCGGCAGGTCCGCGAGTTCGTCCAGCAGATCGGTCGCCAGGGCCCGCAGGTACGGTGAGGCGGGAGTGGCGGAGGCGCCGGCCCGCAGGGGGGCCCGCGGGCCGCCGGCCGCGTGCCAGCGCGCCGCGATGACATCGGCCTCGCGGCCGTCCTGGGCGGCCTGGTGGAGTTCGTGCCCGAGGAGGTCCTCGGGCTGGACCCAGGTCAGTCGGAGCATGGAAGCCCCGCAAGCGCGGCGTACGCCGCCTCGTGCGCGCGCCGGCGGCGTACGTCCCGGTCGAAGATCTCGCGGGTCACCTCCGCGAGGGCCGTCGCCGGGGCGTGCAGGTCGAGACGGCTTGCTTCCTCGACCGTCTTGGCCCAGTCGCGCGGGACCTCGGAACCGAGCGCGCCGGAGAGGGCCCCGGCCATCGTGGCGATGGAGTCGCAGTCGCGGCCGTAGTTCACCGAACCGAGGACCGCGTGCCGGAAGTCGCCGCCGGAGACCAGCAGCATGCCGAGCGCGACGGGGAGCTCCTCGATGGAGTGCAGACGGGAGGGGCGGCGGGCGCCGAGCGACGGGGTGCGGTAGTCAGGGCCCACCGTGTCGTAAGGGGCCACCGCCTCCCGCAGCGGGCGCAGCGCCGACTCGAAGTCCGAGTGGCGGGCGGCGACTTCGCAGACCGCCTCGATCGCGTCCCGGGTGCCGTCCTTCGCCAGGGCCAGACAGGCCGTGACGACCGAGTCCGGGGTCGCCCCGGGCGCGCACGCCGCGGCCACCCCCGCCGCCAGCACGCCCGCCGCCTCCCTGCCGTAGGAGGACTGGTGCGCGCCCGCGACGTCCAGTGCCTCGGTGTACGCGCCCGCCGGGTTGGCCGCGTTCACGAGTCCGACCGGTGCCATGTACATCGCGGCGCCGCAGTTGACGATGTTGCCAGCGCCCGCCTCCCGGGGGTCCACATGGCCGTAGTGGAGCCGGGTGACCAGCCACTTCTCGGCGAGGAAGATCCGCTGGAGCGGGAGCGCCTCCGCTTCCAGTTCCGGGATCCACCGGGGGGTGGTCATCAGGTCGGGGACCAGATGTCCGGCGACGGCGTAGGCGTCGAGGTGGTCGCGGACCGTGGTGTACACGCGGATCAGCGCGTGGGTCATGAGGGTGTCGTCGGTGACGTGCCCGTCGCCCTTGTGGTACGGGGCGATGGGGCGGGCGGTGCGCCAGGCGTCGCCGTTCCAGGGGCCGACGACGCCGTGCACGCGGCCGCCGTGCCGTTCGGTGATCTGCTCGGGGGTGTAGCCCTCGACGGGGCCGCCGAGCGCGTCGCCGACGGCGGCTCCGACGAGGGCTCCCGTGATCCGTTCGTCGAGGGTTCCCATTTCTACTTTTTTGGGCGTCATGCCCGAATCATCCCTCTGGGAGGGCCAGTTCCGTCGCTTCGAGCAGATCGGCGAGTCCGATGAGGTCCGTACCGGTGAGGCGGGGAAGCGCGCAGCCCGAGAGGATCCGGCAGGCGTCGCGCCAGGTGGCCGGGATCGCGGCGCCGCCGCCGAGCGCGCCGGTCAGCGCCCCCGCCAGGGCCGGGGCGGAGTCGGCGACGCGGGAGAGACAGGCGGCGGCGGGCACCGCCTCCGCGATCCGGCCGCGCGCCGCGGTGGCGAGGGCCAGGGCGACCGGAACGGTTTCCGCCGCCGCGACGCCGTAGCTGTATACGTGGTCGACGATCTGGTGCTCCAGGAGGGGCACCAGGGCGAAGGTGCCCTCGCTGTCGCGGGCGAGCCGCAGCGCGTGGCGCGCGTTGCGGCCGATCTCCGTCTCCTTGGGCAGTTCGGCGAGGGCGGCGTCCGCGCAGGCCTCGACGTCGGCCCCGGCGAGGGCGAGCGCGAGGGCGGCGGCCATGGCGCGGGCGCCGTGCACGCCGTCGCCGTCCTGGGTGTAGCGGGCGTCGAACTCGGCCAGTTCCGCGGCGAGCCGGGCGTCGCCCGGGTGGGCGATGGCGAGCACGCAGGCGCGGACGCAGGCCGCGTCGTCGAAGTAGTGCGGATTGTCGTGGCCGGTGGCGGGCGGGCGCAGGCCGGTGGCGAGGTTGCCGAGCCCGGCCCGCACGGAGATCCGGGCGCGCAGCGGCTGCAGCGCGGACTCGACCTCGGGGGCGCGCTCGGCGGCCGCGGCGACCTCGCTGGCGACGGCGTTCCAGGACAGGTCGATGGACGCCCGCATCCGCCGCGCCCGGCTGAGATCGCCGAGCGCGCCGGCGTCCCCGGCGCGCAGCACGGCCTCGGCGGCGAACGCCGCCCACTCGGCGTCGTCCGAGGGGCCGAGCCGCAGGGGCTCCGGCGGCTGGTTCAGGGCGATGGGCACCGGCAGGGTCGTCGTCGCGTTCTGTTCGGCGAACGTGTCCAGTTCCCTGGTCAGCCGCCGTGTCCACTCGGGCATGCGGGCGGCGCGGTGCCGGGCGGCGGGCCAGCCTGCGGCGTCGCCCGCGGCGAGGCCGAGCAGGAGGCCCTCGATACGGCGGGGGCGCGGGCCGGGCGTCGGGTCGGCGACCTCCGTGACGAGGACGTCCGGCGCCGAGGCCGCTCCCGCGCCGGTGTCGTCTCCCACGAGACCGGGACTCACGGGCGTACCTCCTCGTCGGCGGTGGCAAGGGCGGGGTGGATGGTGAGGGTCTGGTCCGCGGTGAGGACGGGGTGGGTGGTGAGGGTCTGGGCCGCGGGGGAGGTGTGGGTCGCGGTGACGGGCTGGGCCGCGGTGACGGGGTGGGCCGCGGTGAATACGGGGCCCGTGGTGAGGGTCGGGTCCGCGGGGCTGACGGAGTCGCTGGTGACGATCTGGTCCGCAGTGAGGACGGGGTGGGTGGTGAGGGTCTGGGCCGCGGGGGAGGTGTGGGCCGCGATGACGGGCTGGGCCGCGGGGGAGGTGTGGGCCGCGATGACGGGCTGGGCCGCGGTGACGGGGTGGGCCGCGGTGAATACGGGGCCGGTGGTGAGGGTCGGGTCCGCGGGGCTGACGGAGTCGCTGGTGAGGGTGTGGTCCGCGGTGAGGAGGTGATCCGCGGTGCTGACGGAGTCGGTGGTGAGCGTGCGGGGGCCGGGGCCGAGGGCGACGCCCGGTTCCGGACGCGGGGCCGCTCTCGTGCGGTCCGGATCGCGTGCGGGCCGTCTCCGCTCCCGTCGGGCGACACCGTCGTCCGGGCCCGGCGCCCGGGCGGCACCCGAACGCCACTTCTTGTCGTCCCCGGGGGTCAGCAGCTCCGCCACGTCCAGCACGTGGTGGCCCTCCATCGAGGGGAGGCAGCTGCCGCGCGCCGGGCCGATGGCCGCCGCCCAGGCGGCCGGGATCGCGCCGGCGCCCCGGGTCGCGCCGGCCAGCGCACCCGCCACCGCCGCCGTGGTGTCGGCGTCGCGGCCCATGTTGACGGCGGTGAGGACGGACTCGGTGAAGTCGCCGTCGGCGGCGGCGTACGCGCCGAAGGCCAGGGCGACGGCTTCGGGGGCCAGGTCCGTCCAGGGGTAGCCGCCGATGACGACCGCCGAGCGCACCGCGCGTTCGCCGCGGTGCGCGACCGCGATCGCGCGGCGCAGCGAACGGGCCGTCCAGGAGTCGTCCGGGATCACCGCGAGCGCGGAGGCGGCCACGGCGATCGTCGAGGCGCCCGCCATCGCCGCCGCGACCCCCGCCGCGACCGCCTGGCCGCCGTAGATGCCCTCACCGTCGTGGCTCACCGAACCGTCGATCGCCACCAGTCGCGCGGCCTCCGCGGGACGCCCCGCCGCGAAGACGCCGAAGGGGGCCGCGCGCATCGCCAGGCCGTCGCTCCACGCGTGCCGGTGCTGGGCCGAGATGGGGGCCGCCAGCCCCCGGCGGAGGTTCTCCAGGGTGCCGCGCTCGCTGAAGCCGGCGCCGCGGAACGGCCCCTCGTCACGGTCCGCGATCCACTGGTGCCAGGCCGACTCCACGTGCGCCACGGTGAGCGCCGAGCCGTGCCGGGCCAGCAGCAGTCCGGAGAAGATCGCGTACTCCGTGTCGTCCGTGCCGGCCGGATGCTCGGCGACGTAGCCCGTGATCCGGCCCCACTTCGCGCGGATCTCCGACGGCCGCATGTTCTCGGCGGGCGCGCCCAGCGCGTCCCCGACGGCGAGTCCGAGCAGCGCGCCGCGTGCCCGTTCGCGCAGACCGGTGGCGTCCCCGGGCGCCGGGACGGAGGGGATGCAGGCGATGGAAGCCATTCGGTGCCACTCCTCTCAGGGCCCAGAGCCCTTTGGGGATGTGTCCCACGGGAGGAGGCGCGCAGAGCCTCGCGCGGCCCCGTATTCACCCGGTCGACATCCGTGCAGGGCCCCTCACGGATGAGCGGGAAAGGGTAAAGGTGCAGGTTAGCCCAGCCTTTCCTTGCTGGCGGGCAGGAAATTCCAGGCGTACTTTTAGGGTTGTCGAAAAGTAGAAGCAGTCCAATCGCACGTTCTGGGGGACCGGTATGTCCATCATCGAGACCGAAGCCGCACTGCACGAGGCGCACCGGGACAACCACACCCACCGCGATGTGAACGGTGGCTGGCTGCGCCCGGCGGTGTTCGGCGCGATGGACGGGCTCGTCTCCAACCTCGCCCTGATGACCGGTGTCGCCGGCGGGTCCGTCTCCCACCAGACGATCGTCATCACCGGCCTCGCGGGCCTGGCCGCCGGAGCCTTCTCCATGGCCGCCGGCGAGTACACCTCCGTCGCCTCGCAGCGCGAACTCGTCGAGGCCGAGCTCGACGTGGAGCGCAGGGAGCTGCGAAAGCACCCCAAGGACGAGGAGCGTGAGCTCGCCGCGCTCTACGAGACCCGTGGCGTCGAGCCCGAACTGGCCCGCGAGGTCGCCAGGCAGCTGTCCCGCGACCCCGAGCAGGCCCTCGAGATCCACGCGCGCGAGGAGCTGGGCATAGACCCCGGCGACCTGCCCTCGCCCGCGGTCGCCGCCGTGTCGAGCTTCGGCTCCTTCGCCCTGGGCGCTCTGCTTCCGCTGCTCCCGTACCTGCTCGGCGCGACCGTCCTGTGGCCCGCGCTGCTGCTCGCGCTGATCGGACTCTTCGCGTGCGGCGCCGTGGTGGCCCGGGTGACGGCGCGGTCCTGGTGGTACAGCGGAATCCGGCAGCTCGCGCTCGGCGGCGCCGCGGCGGGTGTGACGTACGTCCTGGGCAGTCTGTTCGGTACCGCCGTAGGATGATGTATAGCGGGGCTATGCAAGGGACTGCATAAGTAGCCGTTACTCGCTGGTTTCGAATACTTAACCACTGGGCATGAGCCGTAAGCGCTGCGGGCAATGAGGCCTGCTCCGCACCACCGCGGCGGGCGACGTTGCCTGCCGGGCCCCCGGCCCCGCGGACACCGATCTGTCCGACTGGGTCCCCATCTCGCTCCAGTGCCGTGCGCGGTACCCCCGCCGCGACCCCCAGTGTCCGCATGTTGGAACGGAGTATCCGGTTCCCGAGAACCGCTCCATCATGTAACCTGCACGAAATTTTGCATCCCCCCAGCAGAGGGCCAGAGTCGTCCCTCGGCACATGCTCCCCCAGACGCCTTCGAAGCGCTGGGAGGTGCCCCCAGCCACGACGACGACGGGAGAGCCGATGCGTTCGCCGCGCCAGCCGTCCCAGCACTCCACGAATGGCCAGAACTGGTCCTTCATGGATGCTCGCCCTGCTGCTCAGGGTATGTACGACCCCCGCAACGAGCACGACGCCTGCGGCGTCGGCTTCGTGGCCACCCTCACCGGCGAGGCGAGCTACGCGCTGGTCGAGCAGGCGCTCACCGTGCTGCGCAACCTGGAACACCGAGGTGCCACCGGCGCCGAGCCCGACTCGGGCGACGGCGCGGGCATCCTGTCCCAGGTCCCGGACGCGTTCCTCCGCGAGGTGGCCGGATTCGAGCTGCCCGAGGCCGGCGCCTACGCGGTGGGCATCGCCTTCCTGCCCGGCGACGGCACCGAGGACGCCGTCTCACGGATCGAGACGATCGCCGCCGACGAGGACCTGACCGTCCTCGGCTGGCGCCAGGTGCCCGTCGCCCCCGACCTCCTCGGCGCCACCGCCCGCTCCACGATGCCCGTCTTCCGCCAGATCTTCGTGACCGACGGCGCCAGCAAGGGCATCGACCTCGACCGCAAGGCGTTCGTGCTGCGCAAGCGCGCCGAACGCGAGGCCGGCGTGTACTTCCCGTCGCTCTCCGCGCGCACCATCGTCTACAAGGGCATGCTGACCACCGGCCAGCTCGAACCCTTCTTCCCGGACCTGTCCGACCGCCGCTTCGCCTCCGCGATCGCGCTCGTGCACTCCCGGTTCTCCACCAACACCTTCCCGAGCTGGCCGCTCGCCCACCCGTACCGCTTCGTCGCGCACAACGGCGAGATCAACACGGTCAAGGGCAACCGCAACTGGATGAAGGCCCGCGAGTCCCAGCTGGCCTCCGACCTGTTCGGCGACAAGGGCCTGGAGCGGGTCTTCCCCGTCTGCACACCGGACGCCTCCGACTCGGCCTCCTTCGACGAGGTGCTCGAACTCCTCCACCTCGGCGGCCGCTCGCTCCCGCACTCCGTGCTGATGATGATCCCGGAGGCGTGGGAGAACCACGGCTCCATGGACCCGGCCCGTCGCGCCTTCTACCAGTTCCACTCCACGATGATGGAGCCCTGGGACGGCCCGGCGTGCGTCACCTTCACCGACGGCACCCAGGTCGGCGCGGTCCTCGACCGCAACGGTCTGCGCCCCGGCCGCTACTGGGTCACCGACGACGGCCTCGTCGTCCTCGGCTCCGAGGTCGGCGTCCTCGACATCGACCCCGCGAAGGTCGTCCGCAAGGGCCGCCTCCAGCCGGGCCGCATGTTCCTCGTCGACACCGCCGAGCACCGCATCATCGAGGACGACGAGATCAAGGCCGGCCTCGCCGCCGACCTGCCCTACGCGGAGTGGCTGGAAGCCGGCGAGATCGAGCTCTCCGACCTCCCCGAGCGCGAGCACATCGTGCACACCCACGCCTCGGTCACCCGCCGCCAGCAGACCTTCGGCTACACCGAGGAGGAGCTGCGGATCATCCTCGCGCCGATGGCCAACGCCGGCGCCGAGCCGATCGGCTCGATGGGCACGGACACGCCGATCGCCGCCCTGTCGCAGCGCCCGCGTCTGCTCTTCGACTACTTCACCCAGCTGTTCGCCCAGGTCACCAACCCGCCGCTGGACGCGATCCGCGAGGAGCTCGTCACCTCGCTGCGCTCCTCGCTGGGCCCGCAGGGCAACCTCCTGGAGCCGACCGCGGCCTCCTGTCGCAGCGTCACCCTGCCCTTCCCGGTGATCGACAACGACGAGCTGGCCAAGCTCATCCACATCAACGCCGACGGCGACATGCCCGGTATGAAGGCCGCCACGCTCTCCGGTCTCTACCGCGTCTCCGGCGGCGGTGACTCGCTGGCCGCGCGGATCGAGGAGATCTGCTCCGAGGCCGACGCCGCCATAGACAACGGCGCCCGCCTGATCGTGCTCTCCGACCGGCACTCGGACGCCGAGCACGCCCCGATCCCCTCCCTGCTGCTGACCGCGGCCGTCCACCACCACCTCATCCGCACCAAGCAGCGCACCCAGGTGGGCCTGCTGGTCGAGGCGGGCGACGTCCGCGAGGTCCACCACGTGGCCCTCCTCATCGGCTTCGGCGCCGCGGCGGTCAACCCGTACCTGGCCATGGAGTCGGTCGAGGACCTGGTCCGCGCCGGCACCTTCCTCCAGGGCATCGAGGCCGAGCAGGCCATCCGCAACCTGATCTACGCGCTCGGCAAGGGCGTCCTCAAGGTCATGTCCAAGATGGGCATCTCCACCGTCGCCTCCTACCGCGGCGCGCAGGTCTTCGAGGCCGTCGGCCTGGACGCGGAGTTCGTCGGCCGGTACTTCAGCGGCACCGCCACGAAGATCGGCGGAGCCGGTCTCGACGTCATCGCCAAGGAGGTCGCCGCCCGGCACGCCAAGGCCTACCCGGCCTCCGGCATCGCGCCCGCGCACCGCGCCCTCGACATAGGCGGCGAGTACCAGTGGCGCCGCGAGGGCGAACCGCACCTGTTCGACCCGGAGACGGTCTTCCGCCTCCAGCACTCGACGCGCTCCGGCAACTACGACATCTTCAAGAAGTACACGGACCGGGTGAACGAGCAGTCCGAGCGCCTGATGACGCTCCGCGGCCTGTTCGGCTTCGCCTCCGACCGCCCGTCGATCCCGGTCGACGAGGTCGAGCCGGTCAGCGAGATCGTCAAGCGCTTCTCCACCGGCGCCATGTCGTACGGCTCCATCTCCAAGGAGGCGCACGAGACCCTCGCCATCGCCATGAACCAGCTGGGCGGCAAGTCCAACACCGGTGAGGGCGGCGAGGACGCGGACCGGCTGTACGACCCGGCGCGCCGCTCGTCCATCAAGCAGGTCGCCTCCGGCCGCTTCGGTGTGACCTCGGAGTACCTGGTCAACGCCGACGACATCCAGATCAAGATGGCACAGGGCGCCAAGCCCGGCGAGGGCGGCCAGCTGCCCGGCCACAAGGTGTACCCCTGGGTCGCCAAGACCCGGCACAGCACCCCCGGCGTCGGCCTGATCTCCCCGCCGCCGCACCACGACATCTACTCCATCGAGGACCTGGCTCAGCTGATCCACGACCTCAAGAACGCCAACCCGCAGGCCCGCATCCACGTGAAGCTGGTCTCCGAGGTCGGCGTCGGCACGGTCGCCGCGGGCGTCTCCAAGGCACACGCAGACGTGGTCCTCATCTCCGGCCACGACGGCGGCACCGGCGCCTCCCCGCTCACCTCGCTCAAGCACGCGGGCGGACCCTGGGAGCTCGGGCTCGCCGAGACCCAGCAGACCCTGCTGCTCAACGGCCTGCGCGACCGGATCGTCGTCCAGACCGACGGCCAGCTGAAGACCGGCCGCGACGTCGTCATCGCCGCGCTGCTCGGCGCCGAGGAGTTCGGTTTCGCGACCGCGCCGCTCGTCGTCTCCGGCTGCGTCATGATGCGCGTCTGCCACCTGGACACCTGCCCGGTCGGCATCGCCACCCAGAACCCGGTGCTGCGCGACCGCTTCGCCGGCAAGGCCGAGTACATCGTGAACTTCTTCAAGTTCATCGCCGAAGAGGTCCGCGAGATCCTCGCCGAACTGGGCTTCCGCACCATCGAGGAGGCCGTCGGCCACGCCGAGCACCTCGACGTCACCCGGGCCGTCGACCACTGGAAGGCGCAGGGCCTGGACCTGTCCCCGCTCTTCCACGTGCCCGAACTGCCCGAGGGCGCGGTGCGCCACCGGGTCATCGCACAGGACCACGGACTGGAGAAGGCCCTCGACAACGAGCTGATCAAGCTCGCCGCCGACGCGCTGGCCGCGAACTCCCAGACCGACGCCCAGCCGGTCCGCGCCCAGGTCCCGATCCGCAACATCAACCGCACGGTCGGCACCATGCTCGGCCACGAGGTGACGAAGAAGTTCGGCGGCGCGGGCCTGCCCGACGACACCATCGACATCACCTTCACCGGCTCGGCGGGCCAGTCCTTCGGTGCCTTCCTGCCGCGCGGTGTCACCCTGCGTCTGGAGGGCGACGCCAACGACTACGTCGGCAAGGGCCTCTCCGGCGGCCGGGTCGTCGTCCGTCCCGACCGGGGCGCCGACCACCTCGCCGAGTACTCGACGATCGCGGGCAACACCATCGCGTACGGCGCGACGGGCGGCGAACTCTTCCTGCGCGGCCGCACCGGCGAGCGCTTCTGCGTCCGCAACTCCGGCGCGACGGTGGTCTCCGAGGGCGTGGGCGACCACGGCTGCGAGTACATGACCGGCGGCCACGCCGTCGTCCTCGGCGAGACGGGACGCAACTTCGCGGCCGGCATGTCCGGCGGCATCGCGTACGTCGTCGACCTCGACCGCGACAACGTCAACGCCGGCAACGTCGGCGCCGTCGAGGAGCTCGACGACACCGACAAGCAGTGGCTGCGCGCCGTGGTGCGCCGCCACCAGGAGGAGACCGGTTCGACGGTCGCCGGGAAGCTGCTCGCCGAGTGGGACACCGCGGTCGACCGCTTCAGCAAGATCATCCCCAGCACGTACAAGGCAGTGCTCGCCGCCAAGGACGCCGCCGAGCGAGCCGGACTCACGGAGTCCGAGATCACCGAGAAGATGATGGAGGCGGCGACCAATGGCTGATCCCAAGGGCTTCCTCAACCACGGTCGCGAGGTCGCCAGGACCCGCCCCGTCGAGGAACGCGTCAAGGACTGGAACGAGGTCTACGTTCCGGGTGCGCTGCTCCCGATCATCTCCAAGCAGGCCGGCCGCTGCATGGACTGCGGCATCCCCTTCTGCCACAACGGCTGTCCGCTGGGGAACCTGATCCCCGAGTGGAACGACTACGCCTACCGCGAGGACTGGCAGGCCGCGTCCGAGCGTCTGCACGCCACGAACAACTTCCCGGAGTTCACGGGCCGGCTGTGCCCCGCTCCGTGCGAGTCGGCGTGTGTGCTCGGCATCAACCAGCCCGCCGTGACCATCAAGAACGTCGAGGTCTCGATCATCGACAAGGCGTGGGACAGCGGGGACGTCGCCCCGCAGATCCCCCAGCGCCTGTCGGGCAAGACCGTCGCGGTCATCGGTTCGGGCCCGTCGGGTCTGGCCGCCGCCCAGCAGCTGACCCGGGCCGGCCACACGGTCGCCGTCTACGAGCGCGCCGACCGCATCGGCGGCCTGCTGCGGTACGGCATCCCCGAGTTCAAGATGGAGAAGCGGCACATCAACCGCCGTATCGAGCAGATGCGCGCGGAGGGCACCCGCTTCCGCACGGGCATCGAGATCGGCCGCGACCTCAAGGCGACCGACCTGCGCAAGCGGTACGACGCGGTGGTCATCGCCGCCGGTGCCACGACCGCGCGGGACCTGCCGGTGCCCGGCCGCGAACTCAAGGGCATCCACCAGGCCATGGAGTACCTGCCGCTGGCCAACAAGGTCCAGGAGGGCGACTACGTGGCGCCCCCGATCACGGCCGAGGGCAAGCACGTCGTGGTCATCGGCGGCGGCGACACGGGAGCGGACTGCGTGGGCACCGCCCACCGCCAGGGCGCGGCCTCGGTCACGCAGCTGGAGATCATGCCCCGGCCGGGCGAGGAGCGGAACCCCGGCCAGCCCTGGCCGACGTTCCCCATGCTCTACAAGGTCACCTCGGCGCACGAGGAGGGCGGCGACCGCGTCTACTCGGTCTCCACCACCCATTTCGAGGGCGACGAGGACGGCAACGTCCAGTGGCTGCACCTCTCCGAGGTCGAGTTCGTCGACGGCAGGCTGAACCAGAAGCCGGGCACGGAGCGCAGGATCCCCGCCCAGCTGGTCACCCTGGCGATGGGCTTCACCGGCACCGACGTCGAGAACGGCGTGGTCGCCCAGTTCGGCCTGGAGCTGGACGCACGCGGCAACATCGCCCGCGACGCCGACTTCGCGACCAACGTGCCCGGCGTGTACGTTGCCGGTGACGCGGGCCGCGGCCAGTCCCTGATCGTGTGGGCCATCGCGGAGGGCCGTTCGGCCGCCCGCGGGGTCGACCGCTTCCTGACGGGCGCCAGCGACCTGCCGGCCCCGATCCGCCCCACGGACCGTTCCCTGATGGTCTGACGCTCCACCCCAACAGACGTCCCGTACAAAGGCGTACGGAACTGAACGCGGCGCCTGCCTTGTCCCCGACCGGACGGTGGTGGGCGCCGTGGTGCGTCCCGGCCCGGCCGGTTACCGCGGCACCCTGTACGTCTCCCCGTACACCTTCCACTCCAGCGGTGTGTCCAGGTCGAGGTTGCCGTCGTACAGGAACTTCCGCTGGGCCGTGTCGATCCGGGTCGTGTCGTGGTGGGCGCTCTCGGACTTCATGGCGGTGCGGCGGATGTCCAGGAAGATGTCGAGGTAGGACTTCTCGGAACCGCCCTCGGCCGGGGTGTCGGCCTGGGCCATGGCGCGCCGGCGCAGCCCGTAGAAACCGTCGGGGCCGGTGCCGGGGCCGTGCATGACCATGGCGTCGTAGTAGACGAACTGCCCCAGCGTGCCCAGCCCGTCGAGCTTGGCACGGCGGACCGCGGGGTCGAAGTAGACGCGGTCGCGCTCGGCGTCCTGGGCCTTCCGGAAGGCGGCCACCGCGGCCTCCTTGCGCCAGGCCGCCGGGAAGCCCGGGTCGAGACCCTCGTGGGAGTCGGTGCCGTCGACCCTGCGCAGCGCGGGCAGATAGCGGGCGAGGCCGTTGCCCGGGTGGTCCTTCGTGTAGCGCTCGACCAGGACGAGCAGGTCGTGGGTGCCGGTGCAGAAGCCGATGAGGCCCGCCGTGTAGCCCTGGCCGTCGCCGATGTCCTCGATGTAGCCGTACGCGCTGCGCCAGTCCAGTGTGGAGTTCTCGGCGCTCGCCACGATCTCCTGGGCCAGCTCCTTCTTGTCCGGCGCGGCGAGGCCGGCGCCTGCCGGCCGTCCGGCGCCCTGCCGGCCCGGGGACCCGGCCGCCTCGCCCGAGCCCTGGAACCCGGGGACGAAGAAGTAGAGCGCCGCCGCGGCCAGGGGGAGGACCGCGAGCAGAAGGAGACGTGCGCGTTTCATGCCCCCAGCGTAGGGACCGGCCGGGACAGCCCTCAGACCGCTCCGTTCCTCAGCGCGGAGACCTTTCCGACGGCGAGCACCACCAGCAGGACCAACAGCCCCGCGCACACGGCGCCTTGGACGAGGGCACGCCGGCCGTCCCGGGGTGCGTACGCGTACGCGAAGGTGACCACGCCGCCCGCCAGCAGACCGCCGAGGTGGGCCTGCCAGGAGGTGTATCCCGCGGAGATCAGCAGCCACAGCAGCAGGCCCGCCATGATGCGGTTGACGGCGTTCATGTCCGCGCCCAGGCGGCGGGCCATGACGTAGTACGCGGCGCCCAGTCCGAAGATCGCGCCCGACGCGCCGAGCGTGGGCGCGTCCGGCGCGAGCAGCAGCACCAGGACGGAACCGCCGAGCGCGGACAGCAGGTACAGGGCGAGGTACCGGACCCTGCCGAGCTGGGCCTCCACCACCCGTCCCAGGTTCCACAGGGCGACCATGTTCATCACGATGTGCACGATCCCGAACGTGCCTTCGGTGGGCGGCAGATGGAGGAACGCGCCGGTCAGCGTCCGATACCACTCACCGTCGACCACGCCTTCCGGACGGAAGTCCGCCGGGTGGTGTGCCTGCCAGAGGTAATGTCCGCCGTCCGGCCCCGTCAGCCTCGCGCCCAGCATCTCGAACCGGTCCACGATCGCCGGGCGCACCACCTCGCCCAGGTAGGCCAGCACGTTCAGCGCGATCAGGGCGTACGTCAGCACGGGCACCGCGGAGATCCGGCCGCCGAACGCCGTGCGGGCCTGCCGGACGGACCGGGCGCCCTCCTTCACGCACTCCACGCAGTGGTGGCCGACGGCCGCCTCGCGCATGCAGGCCGGGCAGATGTAGCGGTCGCACCGGGTGCAGCGCACGTACGACTCCACCTTGGGGTGCCGGTAGCAGGTGGTGACGGCGGGCTCGACGGGGTTGGCTGACGCGGCGGGTTCGGCGGACTCGGATTCCACGGCCGGCTCCTTGGCGGTACGGACATGCGGGAGAGGAAGGGTGAGCCGGTGGGGTCGGCGGCGAACAAAATAGCGAACACGGGTGTACGGGCGGGACGGCAGGGGGCCGCCGTGGTGACGTAATCTCGGCACTCCCGCCCAGCTCACCGCACCGAAGCCCGACCCGAGCCGCACCGGGGCGGGATCCGAGCCGCCCCGGAACAGCGTCCGAGCCGCACCGGAGCCGTACCGAAGGGAGCCCGTATGCCCGGCATCAGTCTCAGCAAGGTGGAGGAGACCGCGCCCGCGCTGGTCAGTCTGTACAAGACCGCCGGTGTCTCCCTCGCCCGGCACGGGCTGGGCGGGCAGCGGGCCGCGGTGTACCTGGTGGTCGACTACTCCGGTTCGATGAAGCCGTACTACCTCGACGGCAGTGTGCAGGCGCTCGCCGACCGGGTGCTCGGCCTGTCGGCACATCTCGACGACGACGGCACGGTTCCGGTGGTCTTCTTCTCCACGGACATCGACGCGGTCACCGACATCGCGCTCTACGACCACCAGGGGCGGGTGGAGCGGATCGTGGCGGGGCTCGGGCACATGGGCAGGACCAGTTACCACCTGGCCATGGACGCGGTCATCGACCACTACCTCGACAGCGGCTCCAAGGACCCCGCCCTCGTGGTCTTCCAGACCGACGGCGGACCGGTCAACAAGCTCGCCGCCGAGCGGTACTTGTGCAAGGCGGCGAAGCTCCCGCTGTTCTGGCAGTTCATAGGGTTCGGTGACCCGGACAGCAAGCAGTTCGACTTCCTGCGCAAGCTCGACGAGTTGGCCGTCCCGCAGAAGCGGGCGGTCGACAACGCCGGTTTCTTCCACGCCGGTTCGGATCCCCTCGAGGTGAGCGACGAGGAGCTGTACGACCGGATGGTCGGCGAGTTCCCGCAGTGGCTGGCGGCGGCGCGGGCCCGGGGGATCGTACGGTGACCGTACGGCTGCTGGCCGCCGCCGGGCGTACGGCGGTGCCCTGGAAGAACGGTGGCGGGGTGACGCGGGAGATCGCCGCGTGGCCGGAGGGTGCCGGCATGGACGACTTCCGGTGGCGGGTGAGCCTCGCCGACGTCGGCGCCGACGGCCCGTTTTCGTCGTTCGCCGGAGTGGACCGCACCCTCACGATGGTCGAGGGCGCGGGGATGGACCTGACCGTCGGCGGCGAACACCACCGGGTCGACACGCCCTTCGTGCCGCGGTCCTTCCCCGGAGACCTGCCCACCGGCTGCCGACTGCTCGGGGGCCCGGTCGTGAACCTCAACGTCATGTGGCGCAGGGGCGACGGGGCGGTCCCTGCCGTCACGGTCGCGCGGGGCGGCGCGGCCGTCGCCGTGCCGGCGGCCCCGGCCGTGCTGGTCGTCGCGCTCGACGGCACCGCCGTGCTGGCCGGCCTGACCCTCGCCCGGTACGACGCCGCGCTGCTGACCGGTGAGGACGCCGTGCTGCGGGCGACCGGCCGCACCGCCGTCGTCCGGCTCGCGGCACCGGCCCCGCCCGCCGCACCGACCGACCCGTGACGCCCCGTTGGCTTCGGGGAGGCGCCATGCCACCCTGGTGGGCCGAGGGGGGCGACGCATGGACGTGCGAGAGAGCAACTCCGGTCAGGGCGAGGACACTTCGGGGGGCGCCCGGGAGACGGCGGCCGGCCGGCCCGACGCGGCCGGCCGGGGCGAGCGGCTGGCGGACTGGGCCGACGGGCGGCTCGGGCTGTACGCGCTGGCCAGGACCAATCTGCGCAAGGTGTTTCCGGACCACTGGTCCTTCATGCTCGGAGAGGTCTGCCTCTACAGCTTCCTCGCCCTGATCCTGACCGGCGTCTACCTCACGCTCTTCTTCGAACCGAGCGCGGCCGAGGTCGTCTACCACGGCTCCTACACACCGCTCGACGGCATCACCATGACCCGGGCGTACGAGTCCACGCTGGACATCAGCTTCGAGGTGCGCGGCGGTCTGCTGATCCGGCAGATCCACCACTGGGCGGCGCTCGTCTTCCTCGCCGGGATGCTCGTGCACATGATGCGGGTCTTCTTCACCGGCGCCTTCCGCAAGCCGCGCGAAGTCAACTGGCTCTTCGGCTGGACCCTGTTGATGCTCGGCCTCATCACCGGGCTGACCGGCTACTCGCTCCCCGACGACCTGCTCTCCGGCACCGGCGTCCGCTTCGCCCAGGGCGCGATCCTGTCGGTCCCGGTCGTGGGGACGTACCTCTCCTTCTTCCTCTTCGGAGGGGAGTTCCCCGGCCACGACATCATCCCGCGCTTCTTCCCGATCCACGTCCTGCTGCTGCCGGGGATCATGCTGGGACTGGTGGTCGCCCATCTGATCCTGGTCTTCTACCACAAGCACACGCAGTACCCCGGCCCCGGCCGGGACCAGAAGTCGGTCGTCGGCATGCCGTTCATGCCGGTCTACATGGCGAAGGCGGGCGGGTTCTTCTTCCTGGTCTTCGGGGTGCTGTCGATCATGGGGGCGGTCGCGACCATCAACCCGGTCTGGGCCTTCGGGCCCTACCGGCCGGACCTGGTGACGACCGGCGCGCAGCCCGACTGGTATCTCGGGTTCTCCGAGGGCCTGATCCGGGTGATGCCGGGATGGGAGATCAACGCCTGGGGCCACACCCTGCAACTGGGCGTCTTCATCCCGTTCTCGCTCTTCCCGCTCATCATGACCGCCATCGCCGTCTATCCGTTCGTCGAGGCGTGGATCACCGGGGACCGGCGCGAGCACCACATCCTGGACAGGCCGCGCAACGTCCCCACCCGCACCGGGCTCGGCGTCGCCTGGCTGACGCTGTACGGAGTGCTGCTGGTCGGCGGCGGCAACGACCTCTGGGCCACCCACTTCCACCTCTCCATCAACGCGATCACCTGGTTCGTCCGCGTCGCCGTCTTCGTCGCGCCCGCGCTCGCCTTCGTCCTCACCCGGCGGATCTGCCTGGGACTTCAGCGAAGGGACCACGAAAAGGTGCTGCACGGAAGGGAGTCGGGGATGATCCGGCGGCTGCCGCACGGCGAGTACGTCGAGGTCCACGAACCGCTCTCGCCCGCGCAGCGGTTCACGCTCACCCAGCACGAGCAGCCGCCGCCGTACGAACTCGGCCCGCTCGTCGACGCGAACGGCGTCGCCCGCCGCGTCGGCCCCGGCCGCAGACTGCGCGCCCGGCTGGCGCGGGCCATGTACGGGCCCGGTACACAGATCCCGAAGCCGACGGCCGAGGAGTACCGGGAGATCACGAGCGAGCGGCACGACCACTGAGGACGGCCGCCCGGCACTCGGCCGGGCCGCCCCAGGCGGTGCGCAGGGAGCGGGCCCTGGCCAGCCACAGCGACAGGTCGTGCTCGGCGGTGTAGCCGATCGCGCCGTGCAGCTGAAGTGCGGCGCGCGCGGTGGCGTACGCCGCCTCGCAGGCGCTGACCTTGGCGGCGGCGACGTCGGCGGGTGCCATGGTCAGGGCCGCTCCGAAGAGCAGCGGGCGCGCGAAGTCCAGGGCCGTCCGCGCGTCGGCGAGCCGGTGCTTGACGGCCTGGAACGAGCCGACGGGGACACCGAACTGGGTGCGGCGCCGGACGTGGGCGACCGTCCGGTCGAGGAGCGTGAGACCGACACCCAGGGCCTGGGCGGCGGTGGCGAACCGGGCCCAGGTGAGGGCGTGTTCCACGGGGGGCGCGGCGGACAGGAGTTCACCGCCCGCGGTCAGCGGGGTGAGGTGGCGGGCGGGGTCCAGACAGCCGCGGACCGGACCGCGGCCGGGGGCCAGACGCAGTTCGCCTGCGGTCAGGGCGAGGCGGACGGCCGCCGCGTCGCCGTCCAGCGCGTACGAACCGTCGAGGGCCAGGGTCGCCTGCGCCTCGCCCGAGACCAGTGCCGGAAGCAGCCGCTCCGCGGGGCCGGGGTCCGCCAGCTCCGCCAGCAGGGCTGCCACCGCGACCGTCTCCGCCAACGGTCCCGGCACCGCGTGCCGCCCCAACTCGACGAAGCCCACCGCCAGTTCCACCGGGAGCGGGCCCAGTCCCCCGTAGGCGGCCGGCACCGCCAGCGCGAACACGCCCGCCGCGGCGACCCGGGACCACAGCGCGCGCCCGCTGCCGTGCTCGCCCCGGCTCCAGTCCCGTACGACCGACGGTGTGTCCGCGGCCGTCAGCATGGCGTCGAGGGAGCCGGCGAACGCGCGCTGTTCGGCATCGAGGAGGAAGCGCATCAGCGGCGGCCCTTCGGGAGGCCGAGCAGGCGCTCGGCGACGATGTCGCGCTGGATCTCGTTCGTGCCGGCGTAGATCGGGCCGGCGAGGGAGAACACATACCCCTCGGACCAGTCCGTGTCCGCCGCCTCGCCCTCCTGGCCCAGGAGATCGAGCGCGGTCTCGTGCAGCGCGATGTCGTACTCGGACCAGAAGACCTTGTTCAGACTGGCCTCCGGGCCGATGCTCCCGCCGTCGAGGAGGCGGGAGGCGTGGGCGTAGGCGAACAACTGGTACGCGCGGGCGCCGATCAGCGCGTCCGCCACCCGGTCCGCGGCCCACGCCGGGCTGTCCCGGCTCCGCCACAGGGCGAACAGCCGGTCCGCGGCGGCCAGGAAGCGGCCGGGGGAGCGGAGCCGCAGCCCGCGTTCGTCGCCCGCCGTCGACATGGCGATCCGCCAGCCCTGGCCGGGCTCGCCGATCACGTCCTCGTCGGGGACGAAGACCTCGTCCAGGAAGATCTCGGCGAAGGCCGGCTTCCCGTCGAGGCGGCCGATCGGCCGGACCGTGACGCCGGGGGCCCGCAGGCCGAACATCAGATAGGTCAGCCCCTGGTGGGGTTTCGGCGTGTCGGGGTCGCTGCGGAACAGTCCGAACGCGCGATCGGCGAAGGCGGCACGCGACGACCAGGTCTTCTGGCCGCTCAGCAGCCAGCCCCCTTCGGCGCGCACCGCGCGGGAGGTGAGGGACGCCAGGTCGGACCCGGCCTCCGGCTCGGACCAGGCCTGCGCCCAGACGACCTCACCGGTGGCCATGGAGGGCAGCACCCGGGCCCGCTGCCGCGGTGTGCCGTGCTCGAAGAGGGAGGGCGCCAGCAGGTTGATGCCGTTCTGGGTGACACGGCCCGGCGCGCCCGCCGCGTAGTACTCCTCCTCGAACACCAGCCAGCGCACGATGTCCGCGTCCCGGCCGCCGTACGCCGCCGGCCAGGACACCACCGACCAGCGGTCCGCGGCCAGTTCGGCCTCCCACGCGCGGTGGGCGGCGAAACCCTCCTCGGTCTCCAGGGAGGGGAGCGGGGCGCTCGGCACATGGGCGCCGAGCCAGGCCCGGACCTCGGCGCGGAACGCCTCGTCGGCGGGGGAGTGCGTGAGATCCATCGACGTGACCTCTCGACGGCGAGCTTCCCTAACAAGTGTTTGGTAGGTTAGCTTGGCGGTATGAGCGACGTCGAGACTCCCGCCTACGAACCGGGGCACGGACTGCTGAGGGGACGCACGGCCGTCGTCACGGCCGCCGCGGGCGCGGGCATCGGCGGGGCCACGGCGCGCAGGCTCCTGGAGGAGGGCGCGCGGGTGGTCATCAGCGACGCGCACCCGCGCCGCCTCAAGGAGAGCGAGGAAGCCCTGGCCGCCGAGTTCGGCACCGGGAACGTCTCCGCGCTGCCCTGCGACGTGACGGACGAAGGACAGGTGGAGGCCCTGTTCGCGCGGGCGGACGACCTCCACGGCGGACTGGACGTCGTCGTCAACAACGCGGGTCTCGGCGGCACCTCGGCCCTGGTCGACATGACCGACGCACAGTGGTCGAAGGTCCTCGACGTGACCCTGGGCGGCACCTTCCGGTGCACCCGCGCCGCACTGCGGCGCTTCAAGGAACAGGCCGGCGGCGGCGTGATCGTGAACAACGCCTCCGTCGTCGGCTGGCGCGCCCAGGCGGGCCAGGCGCACTACGCCGCCGCCAAGGCCGGGGTCATGGCGCTCACCCGCTGCGCCGCGATCGAGGCCGCCGCCTACGGGGTCCGGGTCAACGCGGTGTCCCCCAGCCTCGCCATGCACCCGCACCTGGCGAAGGTGACCACCCCCGAACTGCTGGCGGAACTGACGGGCCGTGAGGCCTTCGGCCGGTACGCGCAACCCTGGGAGGTGGCCAACGTGATCGTGTTCCTGGCGTCCGGCTACTCCTCGTACATGACCGGTGAGGTCGTCGCCGTCAGCAGCCAGCATGCCTAGGGCGTGTCGCGGAACTCCCGTCGTCCGCCCGGACGCCGCTCCTTCACGGGCAGACGCCGCCCGCCGCGGCACCGGCATCACAATGGACCGGTGCCTACCAAGAAGAAGCCCCAGGTGACCGCCACCCCCCAGCGCCGCCGTGAACTCCTCGGCCTCGCCGCCGAGGTCTTCGCCGAGCAGGGCTACAACGCCACCACCGTACGCAGGATCGCGGACCAGGCCGGGATGCTCGCGGGCAGTCTCTACTACCACTTCGACTCCAAGGAATCGATGCTGGAAGAGATCCTGCGGACCTTCCTCGACGAGCTCTGGGACGGCTACGACACCGTCCTGGCCGCCGGACTCGGCCCCCGGGAAACCCTGGAGGCACTGGTCACCGAGTCCTTCCGGGAGATCGACCGGCACCGCGCCGCCGTCGCGATCTACCAGAAGGAGTCCCGGCACCTCGCCGCCCAGCCGCGCTTCGCGTTCCTCGCCGAATCGCAGCGCAACTTCGAGAAGGCGTGGCTGAGCACGCTGGAGCGCGGCGTCACCGCCGAGGCCTTCCGGTCCGACCTCGACATCCGGCTCACCTACCGGTTCGTGCGCGACACCGTCTGGGTCGCCGCGTCCTGGTACCGGCCCGGCGGACAGCACAGCCCGGAGGAGATCGCCCGGCAGTACCTGTCGATGGTGCTGGACGGGATCTCCGTACGCCCCTGACCCCGTCCGCGGAGGAGTCGTCATGGCCGAGGCCTACATCGTCGAAGCGGTCCGCACGCCCGTCGGGCGGCGCGGGGGAGGCCTGAGCGCCGTCCACCCGGCCGACCTCGGCGCACACGTCCTGAGGGCGCTGGTCGAGCGCACGGGCGTGGACCCGGCCGCCGTCGAGGACGTCGTCCTCGGCTGCCTGGACACCGTGGGACCCCAGGCCGGGGACATCGCCCGCACCTGCTGGCTGGCGGCCGGACTCCCCGAGGAGGTACCGGGCGTCACCGTCGACCGGCAGTGCGGCTCCTCCCAGCAGGCCGTGCACTTCGCGGCCCAGGCGGTCCTGTCCGGCACCCAGGACCTGGTGGTCGCGGGCGGCGTCCAGAACATGAGCCTGATCCCCATCGCCTTCGCCTCCCGCCGCGCCGCCGAGCCCCTCGGCCTCACCGACGGACCCTTCGCCGGCAGCGAGGGCTGGCGGGCCCGGTACGGCGACCGGCCCGTCAACCAGTTCCACGGTGCCGAACTGATCGCCGCCAAGTGGGGCATCAGCCGCCGCGACCAGGAGGAGTTCGCGCTCCGTTCCCACCAACGGGCGCTGCGCGCCCTCGACGAGGGCCGCTTCGCCCGCGAGACCGTCGCCCTCGGCGAGGTCACGGCCGACGAGGGCCCCCGCCGGGACACCTCGCTGGAGAAGATGGCCGAACTCGCGCCGGTCGTCGAGGGCGGCACCATCACCGCCGCCTGCTCCTCCCAGGTCTCCGACGGCGCCGCCGCCATGCTGCTCGCCTCCGAGCGGGCGGTACGCGCACACGGTCTGACCCCACGGGCCCGCGTCCACCACCTCTCCGCGCGGGGCGAGGACCCGATCCGCATGCTGTCGGCGCCCATCCCCGCCACCACGTACGCCCTGAAGAAGACCGGCATGTCCCTCGGGGACATCGACCTCGTGGAGATCAACGAGGCCTTCGCCCCGGTCGTCCTCGCCTGGCTGAAGGAGACCGGCGCCGACCCCGAGAAGGTCAACGTCAACGGCGGCGCGATCGCCCTCGGTCACCCGCTCGGCGCCACCGGCGTGAAGCTGATGACGACACTCCTGCACGAACTGGAGCGCACGGGCGGCCGGTTCGGGCTGCAGACCATGTGCGAGGGCGGCGGCCAGGCGAACGTGACGATCATCGAACGGCTCTGACCACGCTCGCGCCGGACACCGCTCGCGGCACCGTCCGGCCGGGAACCGGCGCTCCTCAGCCCCGCTAGCCGTAGAGGCGGAGCGTGATCGGGGCGCACACCGGGGTGCGGGCGGCGGTCGCGGCGAGGGACCGGACGACCGCGCCGCCCGCGCCCGCGTCGTTCGTCAAGTCCCGGGCCGCGCTCGCGACATGACTGAGCGGGTTGACGTCGACGAAGGCCCGGAGCCAGCCGCCGCTGACGGCGCCGCCGAACAGGTGGGTGAACAGCAGGGTGAACAGGATCGGGACGACGGCCGAGTCCACGAGCTGCTTGGGATCGTGCCTGATCTGAGCCGGGCCGCGCCTGCCGAAGGCGGCGGAAGCGACGAGTGGCCCGGCGCGACGGCGTCCGCGTCCCGCGGCGAGCAGCGCGTCGATCGGGTCCTGCGCCGCGGCAGGGCGCGCGGAGAGGTCAGAGGTGCTCATGCGTTCAGGTCCTCGTGGTCGAAGGTGGCCGGACCGGCCCGACGCCCGGTCAGCGCGAGGAAGGCCTCGTCCAGGCTGGGCCGGCCGAGGGAGAGATCGGCGATGCCCCCCGCCTCGGCGAGCCGGGTCATGGCCCGCCCGACCCGTCGGCCCGGCCACGGCGGAGAGGGAGCGTCCGCCTCGGCGGGGTGACCACCGTGATTTCCCCGGCCTCGGCGCTGTTCAGGATCCCGGCCGGCCGGGCACGGGCCGCGCGGACGCTCGGTGTCTCGGTCCTACGCCGGGCGTATACCCGGGTGTGCACACCCGGGGTGCGCGGAAAGACCCTGGAGAACCGCCCCCGCTTGCGACATCAGCGCCTCGACCAGCTCCGCGCAGGACGGCAGATCCTCGATCACCCCCGCGACCTGCCCCGACGCCATCACCCCCAGATCCGTACGCCCGTCCACCATCGCCGCCTTGAGCAGCATCGGCGTGTTCGCGGCCAGCAGCACCTGGCTCCAGGTCAGGTCCCTGCCGTGTCGCATGGCGAGGCCGTCACGGACCATCCGGGGCCAGGAGAGGCCGGACACCCGCCGGAAGGCCGCCGCCCGGTGCACCGCCCGGACGAGCGCCCGCGCACGGCCGGCCCGCTCCAGGGAGCCGACGAACTCCGTGCGCAGCATGCGGTGCGGCAGTCCGTCGACGGCTCTCGTGACCGTGACGTCCCCGACGGCGGCGGCCAGATACGCCGCCTTCACCGCGGCCGGGACGGTGGAGTCGGAGGTGAGCAGAAAACGCGTCCCCATCGCGATGCCCGCCGCCCCGTAGGCCAGCGCCGCGACCAGCCCCCGCCCGTCGTGGAAACCGCCCGCCGCCACCACCGGGATGTCCACGGCGTCCACCACCTGCGGCAGCAGCACCGTCGTCGCCACCTCGCCGGTGTGTCCGCCGCCCTCGCCGCCCTGCACGATCACCGCGTCCGCGCCCCACGCGGCCACCTTCTCCGCGTGCCGCCGCGCCCCGACGGAGGGCACGACGACCACCCCCGCCTCCTTCAGTTCGGCGATCAGCTCACGGGAGGGCACGAGCGCGAACGACGCGACCCGCACGCCCTCCTCGACGATGATCCGCACCCGCTCGCCCGCGTCCCCCGCGTCGGCCCGCAGATTCACCCCGAACGGCGCGTCCGTACGGGACCTGACCTCCCGCACCGCGTCCCGCAGGTGGTCGAGGCTCATCGTCGCGGAGGCCAGGATGCCCAGCGCTCCGGCGTTCGCCGTGGCGGAGACCAGCCGGGGCCCCGCGACCCACCCCATGCCGGTCTGCACGACCGGGTGACGGACGCCGACGAGACGGGTGAACGCGGTCTCCATCAGGGCCCGGCCTCCCCGGCGCGCGGGGCCGGCCCCGCGACCTCGCGGTCCCGGGCACCGCCCGGATCGATCACCGTGCGGATCAACTCCAGCTCCAGCGGGGTCGGTTCGCGGGTGTACGGCACATCGGCGGGCACGCACAGCTCGAAGCCCGTGGCCTCCCGCACCTCCTCCACGGTGACACCCGGATGCAGTGCGGCCAGGCGCATGGAGTGGTCGGGTGTGGCGAAGTCGAGCACGCCGAGGTCGCTCACCACGCGCGGGATGCGGTGGAAACGGGTGGCGCTCGGGCCCGCGGCGGCGGCCCGGTCGTACCCCACCCCGCACACCATGTCGACCCGCTCGACGAACACCCGCCGGGAGTGCTTCGGGATCCAGTAACTGGTCGGGTTGTTCAGTGTGTTGACCGGTGCTCCGCGCACGCCGAGCAGCTGGCGGCGCGGCCGGGCCCAGTCCCCGACGCAGGAGATGTTCTGGTTGCCGAAGCGGTCGATCTGACTCGCGCCCATCATCACGTGCCGGCGTCCGCCGGTCACCGCGGTGAGGTGCCGGCGGTACGGCAGCCAGCCCTCGGGGGTGCCGTCGAGGCCGACCAGCAGGGCCTCGCCGTCGGTCATCAGCAGGTCGGGGGAGAAGGTGCGCCTGGCGAGACGGGCGCCGAGGGAAGGGATCGTGCCCATGGGACTGGCGAGCACCTCGCCGTCGCCACGCCAGGCCTCGGCGCAGGCGATCACGCAGTACTCGGCGCGGGTGACCGCGGGGACCGGGCTCATCGCCGCTCCTTGTGCCAGGTCTGCACGGCGGACTGGTACGCCTCTTCGTCACCGGCGAGGAAACGCTCGGCGAACCGGTCGTACGGGGTGGTCGCGTACAGCTTCTGGAAGGGTTCGTCGCGCGGGTGGTCGGGGTCGCAGGAGGTGAAGTGCGCGCCGTTCGGCGTCTCGACGACACCCGTCACGCTCGACCTGCTCAGCAGCAGCGTCTGCGGCGCGGCCTCCTTGTCGAGCGCGGTGGTGCCGAGACGGTCGACGAGCTGCTCGCAGGAGACGTACGCCGTGTCGGCCGCCTCGCAGAACAGGTCGTCGAAGTACGGGTCCGGGCCCAGATACTGGCCGTTGCCCGCGCGGTCCGCGCGGTTCATGTGGACCAGGGCCGCGTCCAGGCGGAGGGCGGGCATGGCGACGAACGTCTCCCCGTCCTCGTACGGGGAGGTCACGGTCCGCAGGCCGGGGTTGACCCGCATCACGTCCGAGCCGAGACCGGCGCGCACCGGCATAAAGGGGAGCCGGTTCGCGGCGGCGTGCAGGCCCCACATGAACATCGCCTCGTCGACCTCCGCCAGCTCGAAGGCGCCGCTCTCGCGCGCGGTGCGGTAGTGCGGTTCGAGCGGGATGGAGTCGAGGGTCGTGAAGGCGGTGACCAGCTTGCGGATCCGTCCGGCGGCGGCGAGCAGGCCGACGTCCGGGCCGCCGTACGACACGACCGTGAGATCGGTGATCCCCGTCCGGAGCAGCGCTCTGACCAGGGCCATCGGCTTGCGGCGCGAACCCCAGCCGCCGATGCCCAGCGTCATCCCGCTCTCGAGACGGGCGACGGCCTCGTCCGCCGACATGGTCTTGTCGCTCACTGGCCGGCCTCCCGCTTCCCGTGCTCTCCGTGTTTCCCGTGCTCCTCGGGTGCGTGGTGTGCCTCGTGTGCCTCGTGTGCCGTGGGCCGCGGGGTGCCCGCGGCCCGCGTGGCCGCCACCTCCGCCTCCGCCTCCGCCGCCGGGGCCTGTCGGCCGAACGTGTCGCGGACGCGGTCGGCCACCCCGCTGAGGTTCGCCTCGAAGGTGAAGCCCTGCTCGAAGCGGTAGCTGCGGCGGACGTCCACGGGGTCGATGCCGTTGAGAGCGGCCTTGGCGAGCCTGATCAACTCGCCGTCCTTGGCGGCTATCTCGCGGGCCAGCTCCAGGGCGGCGTCCTGGAGCTCCGCCCGCCGTACGACCTTCCACACCGAGCCGTGCGCGTGCAGCTCGGCCGCGGTCGCCGTGCGCGCGGTGTAGTACAGCGCGCGCATCAGGTGCCCCGGGACCAGACGGGCCAGGTGGGTGGCCGCGCCGAGGGCGCCGCGGTCCAGCTCGGGCAGGCCGAAGGTGGCGTCCTCGCTCGCCACGATCACGTCCGCGTTCCCCACCAGTCCGATCCCGCCGCCCAGGCAGAATCCGTGGACCGCCGCGACGACCGGCACCTCGCACTCGTAGACCGCGGCGAAGGCCTCGAAGCAGCCGCGGTTCGCCCCGACGAGCGCTTGGTGGCCCGCGGTCTCCCGGGCCTCCCGCTGCATCTCCTTGATGTCCACGCCCGCGTTGAAACCGCGCCCGGCGGCCGTCAGCACGACACACCGGATTCCGGGGTCGCGGCCCGCGGCGCGCACGGCGTCGGCGAGGTCGAACCAGCCGCGCACCGGCAGCGCGTTCACCGGCGGGAAGTCGACCGTGACGACGGAGATCCGTTTTTCCGGGGACGAGGTGGAGACACCCATGGACGCATCAGCTACCTTCCCACCAAACGTTTGTTAGGTGCAGTCTCGAAGCTAGCAGCGAATGCATCCGCGCGGGAGGCCCTGTGGACAACGTGGACGGCACGGACGGTGGCACGGACGGCGGGAGGGAGGGCGGCATGGGCGCCGGCGCGGGCAGCGGCATGGATCTCGGCGGGCGGACCGTCGTCGTCACCGGCGGGACCCGCGGGGTCGGGGCCGGGATCGCGCGGGCGTTCGTCGAGGCGGGCGCGAAAGTGCTGGTCTGCGCCCGCAGACCCCCCGAAGTGCCCGTCGAGGGGACGGAGTTCACTCCGGTCGACCTGCGCGACCCGCCCGCCGTGCACACCTTCTTCGACGCGCTGCCCCGGCTCGACGTCCTGGTCAACAACGCGGGCGGCGCCCCGTACCGCCCCCTGGCCGAGGCCGGAGCCGAGCGGCACGCGCGCGTGATCGAGCTCAACCTCGTCGCGCCGCTGACCGCGTCGCTCGCCGCGTACGCGCACCTCAGGCGGGCCGGGGGCTCGATCGTGATGATCGGCAGTGTGAGCGGGACACGCCCGTCGCCCGGTTCGGCGGCGTACGGGGCGGCCAAGGCGGGCCTGGAGAACCTGGCCCGTTCGATGGCCGTCGAGTGGGCCCCCGACATCAGGGTCAACACCCTCGTCGTCGGTATGGTCCGCACCGAGCTGTCCCACCTCCACTACGGCGGCCGGCACGGCGTCGCCGCCGTCTCCCGGACCGTCCCGCTCGGCCGTCTCGCCGACCCGTCCGACGTCGGCGAGGCCGCCGTCTTCCTCGCCTCGGACGCCGCGGCCTACATCAGCGGGGCCTCGCTCCTCGTCCACGGGGGAGGGGAGCGGCCCGTTTTCCTCGACTCCGCGACCGTCAACAGGGCCGATCCGACCTGCCAGGAGGACTGAGATGAGCGGACCGCTGTTGTGCCGGGAACGGGTCGTGATCGTCACCGGCGCGGGGCGCGGCCTCGGCCGGGCGCACGCGCTCGCGTACGCCGCCGAGGGCGCGCGGATCGTCGTGAACGACCTCGGGGTCGGGCTGGACGGCTCCCCGGGTGGAGACGGCCCGGCCGCACGGGTCGTGGCGGAGATCCGCGCGGCGGGCGGCGAAGCGGTTGCCCACGGGGGCGACGTCGCCACCACCGAGGGTGCCGCGTCCCTGGTGCGCACCGCCCTGGACACGTACGGACGCCTCGACACCCTCGTCAACAACGCGGGTTTCCTGCGCGACCGGATGCTCGTCAACCTCGACGAGGAGGACTGGGACGCCGTCCTGCGCGTCCACCTCAAGGGCCACTTCCTGCCGCTGAAGCACGCGGCGGCGCACTGGCGGGCGGAGGCGAAGGCGGGGCGGACGCCGCGGGCCCGGATCGTCAACACGAGCAGCGGGGCCGGGCTGCTGGGCTCGCTCGGGCAGGGCAACTACAGCGCCGCCAAGGCCGGGATCATCGGGCTGACCCTGGTCGCCGCCGCCGAGTTGGGGCGCTACGGCGTCCAGGTCAACGCGATCGCGCCCGCGGCCCGCACCCGGATGACCGAACGTGCCTTCGCCCAGGAGATGGCGGCACCAAACGCCGGCTCCTTCGACGCGATGGCGCCCGAGAACGTGTCGCCGCTGGTCGTGTGGCTGGGGGCGGACGCGAGCGCCGGCGTCACCGGACGCGTCTTCGAGACCGAGGGGGGCCGCATCACCGTCATGGAGGGCTGGCGGCCGGGACCGGGCGCGGACAGCGGAGCCCGCCGGAGCCCCTCCGAGGCCGGTGACACGGCCATGAAACTCCTGGCGCGCGCGGAGGAACCCGGCGCGGTGTACGGAGCGGGCGGCGCGGCGGGGGAGCGGGCGGGAGGCCGCTGACGGACCCGTCACGCCGTTTCGCGCGGGCCGCGTTCGCCGGCCTGCGCGTACGCCGGCCTGCGCGTACGCCGGTCTCAACCCCTGGGTGGAGGCCGGAAACCAACCCGTCCTCAACCCGGTGGTTGAGGACGCGCGGCGCCGCGAACGGCAGTCTCGAAGACATGACGACGACCGACTACATCATCTCCGCGGCTCTCATCCTTCTCGTGATCCCGCAGATCCGCGGCACCCGCCAGACCCTGCTCCACACGCTGTTGCCGCTGGCCGCCGTCGCCTCCGCGGCCGCGTACTACCTCAAGTCCTTCCCGACCCAGGGGCACGACATCCGCCTCGACGCCGTCACCGTCGCCGCGGGCGCGGCTCTGGGCGTGGGCTGTGGTGCGGCCACCCGGCTCGGCCGGGCGGCCGACGGGGTCGCGATCGCCAGGGCCGGGGCGGTCGCCGCGGTCCTGTGGATCGCCGGCATGGCCGCCCGCGCCGGATTCGAGTTCTGGGCGACCCACGGCGGTGCGGGCAGCCTCGCGCGGTTCAGCCGCGACAACCTGATCACCGGGGCCGACGCCTGGACCGCCGCACTGCTGCTGATGGCCCTGGCCCAGGTCGTGTGCCGGCTCGCCGTGGTGCGCGTCAGAGCGCGTCGGATCACCGCCACCGGAGCGATACCGGTCGGGGCCTGAGCCCGCCGTCCCGCCACGCGCGAGGACCGGCGGTTCGTGCCCCAGGGTCAGTTCGTGCGCGGGGACGGGCTGTTCGTGCGCGGAGCCCGGTCGTGCCCGGCTGCCGCAAGGCGCGCGGAACCCTGGTCGGGTTTCCCCGGCCGGATCTCCCCGCCGGCCGTCCTGCCCGCCCATGCGTTCTGCCTGTCGGTCGGTCAGCTCTCCCCGGGCAGCACCGTCAGCGCGTGTGCCGCCCGTGCGCGGACCTCGGCGTCGTGGTCCTCGGCCAGGGCGCGCAGTCGTTCGATGCCCTCGGGATGGCCGGCCGGCAGCAGTCCGGCCAGTGCGTCGGCGACCGCCGCGCGCACCGCGGCCTCCGGGTGCTCCGCGTGGCGCAGGACTTCGGGGAGCGCGGCCGGGTCCGCGCGGCGGCCCAGGGCGACGACAGCGGCTCGCGCGACCACGGGATGCGCGGTCTCGCGGGCGAGTTCGCGCAGCACCTGCCGGCCCCGAGGGGTGCGTGAGCGGCCCAGCACGTCCGCCCCGAAGGCCTGCCGGAGCGGTTCGGCGCCGCGGCACCACAGCACCGCCGCACGGAAGGTGTCCTCGTCACCGCGCAGGCCGAGAGCCGTCGCCGCCTCGGTCCAGTCGTCGTCGGCGGGGTCGGCGCGGCGCAGGGCGCGGGCGGCGAGTTCGGGGGCAGGGGCGGCGATACCGAGGGACGACTCCAGGAGGGTGGCGATGGCGGCGTGACCGGTCTGCTGGTCGTTGCCGGACACCGGGCGCCCGGCGGGGTCGAGGAGTTGGACCTCGACGGTGACGCCACCGTCCTCCGGGTAGCGGTGGACGGCCGACGGATGGCCGGGACCGTAGGTCTGCTCCAGGCCCGCGCGCAGCGCGGCCTCCACGTCGACGGTCAGCCAGCGGTGCGCCTCGGCGAGCGCCGCGGAGCGCTCCCGCGCTCCCTGCCGGAGAAGGGCGCGGACACAGCCGGGAGAGCCGCGGCGGGCCGCCGTCACGATCGGGGGCTCACCCGTCGGTCCCGGGCGGTCGGGGTCCGCGCCGGCCGCGAGCAGTTCCGTCACCACCGCGGCCCGGCCCTGCCGCACCGCCCAGGTCAGCGCCGTGAATCCGAACCCCTCCACGCGGTCGGGACTCGCGCCGGCCGCCAACAGGGCCCGTACGACCTCCGTGTGGCCGCCGCAGGCCGCCCCGCACAGCGGTGCGTCCGTGCCCTGGCTGAGCCGGTCCGGGTCGGCGCCCGCGGCCAGCAACAGCCGTACGACGTCCGGCCGGTCGCTGACCGCGGCCAGATACAGGGCCGTCCCGCCCTCCGCGTCCGCCGACTCCGGGCTCGCGCCGGAGCGCAGCAGCCGCACCACCGCGTCCTTGTCACCCTCGTACACAGCGGTGAGGAGGCGCGCCGCGGGGTCGTTCGTGCTCATCCTTCGACCCTCGCTCGTGAAGGACGCGCGAGGCAAAGCCTTTTGGGGTGTTCTGACTCACCTCGCGGATCCGGCCGACCCCTTGCGCCGCGGCACCCCCCTACGTGTCGCACTCCAGCACCGTCCCGCACAGCGTGCAGCGCGCCCGCACCCGGCCTTGTACGGGCACCCTGATCCGCTGGTGACAGGTCGGACAGGGGAAGGAGACGCGCAGCGGGCCGCGGCCGTCCGGGGTGAACACGTAGGGGACGCCGGGGTGCGGGCCGGGGGCGGGGTGGTCCTGGGCGTGGCGCCGGTCCTTCGCGTAGCGGCGGCGGCCCGCCCAGCCGGCCGCGGTCAGCGGGGGCTGCTGCTCGTCGCCGCGGGCCTTCGCCATGCCCTTCGTGTACGCGGTGTAGGCCTGCGGACTGGTGAACCAGATGGAGGGGTCCTCGCCGAAGACCAGGGCGCGCTTGGCGAGGACGTAGCCGAACTCCTCGGGGGTGAGATAGCCGAGCTTCTGCGAGGAGGCCGCGTCCTCGCGGTAGGCGTCCAGCAGCAGCCAGCCCGCGCCGAGGTACGTCGCGGCGGTGTCCGTCAAGATCTCGTTGTCGCGGGTGCCGGGGAAGGAGAGGTCGAGGCGGTGGAGATAGACATGCATCACCTCATGGGCGAGCGCGGCGCCGATGTCCCTGCGATGGGTGCGGAAGCGGTCGTTGAGTTCGACGAAGTACTCGGGTCCCGCCGTGAGTTCTACGTTCGCCGCGTGGGTCATCTCACGGAAGCCGATGATCATCCGGGCGTCCGGCAGGTGGTAGTGGCGCACCATCTCGCGGGCCACCCGCTGCGCCCCCAGGTACAGGTCGTCGGTGTCGCCGAAGGCCACGTCGACGGGGGCCACGCTGGTCGCGAAGGTGTGGACGGTGTCGTACGAGAGCCGTCTGTAGAGCGCGGTGATCGAGGCCCGCACCGTGTCCAGGTGCGGGTAGCCGTGTTCGACCGGTCCGCCGTTCGCCACGTCCGCACCCCCTGAAGGCGCCGCCATCCGCACTCCACTCTAAGCCGGGTTCCACCGAGCGGCCGGACGAGTGCGTGCGGTCGCGGGGGTGCGACGGCGTGCGCCGGGGAGCGGCTGGCCGAAACGCGGTCCTTGCCGGGGGCGCGCCGGCGTCTCAATAATGCGCAAAGGATTGGCGAGTACATGCCATTTCGTCGGCTTGTCGTGCTGCGCGTCGTGCCGTTCACCGCACGGCTCCCGCTGCCTCGGCAGACCGCAGGACGCGATGTTCGTGCCGCCGCCAGTCCTCGACCCCCCACGAGAGGAAGCACGTTGAAGTCTCCGAAGAAGTTCACCGGCCTCAGAAGACTCCTCGCCCTCGGCGCGGTCGCCCTCGCCGCCGTCTCGCTCCAGCCCGTCTCCGCGCAGGCCGCCCCCGCGCCCGTCGTCGGCGGAACCCGCGCCGCGCAGGGCGAGTTCCCCTTCATGGTCCGGCTCTCCATGGGCTGCGGCGGCGCGCTCTACACCAAGCAGATCGTGCTGACCGCCGCGCACTGTGTGAACGGCTCCGGCACCAACACCTCCATCACCGCCACCGCCGGCGTCGTCGACCTGCAGAGCACCAGCGCCGTCAAGGTCAAGTCGACGAAGGTGCTCCAGGCGCCCGGCTACAACGGCAAGGGCAAGGACTGGGCCCTCATCAAGCTCGCCACGCCCATCGAGCAGCCCACCCTGAAGATCGCCACCACCACCGCCTACAACAACGGGAACTTCACCATCGCCGGCTGGGGTGCCACCCGCGAGGGCGGCGCCCAGCAGCGCTACCTCCTCAAGGCCACCGTCCCCTTCGTCAGCGACGCCGCCTGCCAGCAGGCCTACGGCAGCGACCTGGTGCCCGGTGACGAGATCTGCGCCGGGTTCGTCCAGCAGGGCGGGGTCGACACCTGCCAGGGCGACTCCGGCGGACCGATGTTCCGCAAGGACGACTCCGGCGCGTTCGTCCAGGTCGGGATCGTCAGCTGGGGCCAGGGCTGCGCCGAGCCCGGATACCCCGGCGTCTACAGCGAGGTCTCGACCTTCGCGGCTGCCATAGCCAGAGCGGCGTCCACCCTGTAGGGGACCGGTCGCCGTCCTGACACGGCGCGGGCGTCCGCGACCCGCTCACGGATACCCGCGCCGTGCTCACGGATACCCGCGCCGTGCTCACGGATACCCGCGCCGTGCTCCCGGACGCCGGCACCGCATCGCAGACCTCCCCGGCGCCCCCCGGACGCCGACCCCACCACTCACGCACAGACGTTCATGCCGACTCCCGGGACGCCCGCACCCCGCTCGCGGGAGAAGCGTCATGTGCCCCGGCCGGAGCCGGACCGCGCAGAACCGGCGGCACCGGCCCGGCGGACTCCCCGCCCGACTCCTGCAACTCCAGGACCCACACCTCGTTGGCCCCCTCGCGCAGCACCGGCCCGGGCACGTACAGCGACCGCTGCGGGCCCGCCGACCAGTAGCGGCCGAGATTGAACCCGTTGATCCACACGAACCCCCGCGTCCAGCCCGGAAGATCGAGAAAGGCGTCCCCGGCGCCACGCACCTCCACCGTGCCGCGGTACAGACCACGGGTACCCTCCGCGGGCAGCCCCGCGAACGGCACCGCGCCGACGCCGTCGTCGAACGCGTCGAGACGCAGTCCCCGAGCCCGCACCCCGTGCAGATACTGCCGCTCGTGCAGCACACCCCCGGTGATGCCCTTCGGTTCGCCCGAACGCGGCCCGTAGTTGACCCGGCCCAGCGACTCCACCCAGATCTCCACCCGCGCGTGCCCCGCGACGGGCTCCTCGAGCCGCGAGTCTTCCTCGGTCAGCACCCCGGCCACCGCTCCGTCGACGTACACCACCGCCAGGTCCCGCAGCCCGCGCAGCAGCAGCGGATACGGCCCCCGCGGCCCCGGCACGGTCAGCTCGTACCTGACCAGGCCCCGGTCCACGTCCAGTTCCTCGAAGGCCGGAGGCACGGCGTACTCGCCCTCCGGACCGCCCAGCGCCTCCAGCACGCCGTCCGGCGGAGCCCACTCCCGCAGGTCGACGACCGCGGACGCGCCCAGCGCCGCCGGGGCGGGCGGCACATCCGGCAGCGGACCCTGCGCGTACCCGGCCAGGATCTCCCGGAAGCGCCAGAACTTCTCCGTGGGCCGCCCCAGTTCGTCGAGGGGAGCGTCGTAGTCGTACGACGTGACATCCGGCTCCAGCGGGCCCTCGTGGAGCGCTCCACCGGCCCGGTTCGCACCCGCCCAGCCCGCGAAGTTCGTCCCCCCGTGCGCCATGTACAGATTGACCGACGCCCCGCACTCCAGGATCTCGCGCAGCGCGTCCGCCGCGTCCCCCGGATCCCGTACGACGTGTTCACCGCCCCAGTGGTCGAACCAGCCGCACCAGAACTCCATGCACATCAGCGGGCCCCCGGGCCGGTGCCGGCGCAGCACCTCGAACGCCTCACGCGCGCGGGAACCGAAATTGACCGTCGCGAGGACACCGGGAACCGAGCCGCCACTGAGCATGTGGTCCTCGGGACCGTCCGAGGTGAACAGCGGGACGCTCACCCCCTCGGCCCGCAGCACGTCGGCCAGCCGCCGCAGATACACCTGGTCGGATCCGTAACTGCCGTACTCGTTCTCGACCTGCACCATCAGCACGGGGCCACCCCGGTCGATCTGCCGGGGCACGATCTCGCGCAGCAGCAGGTGGAACCAGCGCTCCACGTCCCGCAGGTACTCCTCGTCCCTGGTGCGCTGCCGTCCCGTCAGCCAGTGCGGAAGCCCGCCGTTCTCCCACTCCGCACAGATGTAGGGTCCGGGCCGCACGATCGCCCACAGGCCCGCCTCCCGCGCCGCGTCCAGGAACCGGCCCAGCGCCCGCACATCGCGGTACACGCCCGGCCGCGGCTCGTGCAGATTCCACGGGACGTACGTCTCGACGCAGTTGAGCCCCATCGCCCGCAGCATCCCGAGCCGGTGCCCCCACTGCTCCTCACGCACCCGGAAGTAGTGCAGCGCGCCGGACAGCAGCCGCACCGGCCGCCCGTCCAGCAGAAAATCCGTGTCCCCCACCGTGAACTCGCTCATGGGCCCACCCTCACCCCCTGGCGGCGACCCCGTCCATGGACAAAGATCACCTCTGGTTGGACCGAAGTCGGACCGAAGCCGGACCGAAGTCGGACCGAAGTCGGACCGAACAACGACACCGGCCGCACCGGCGGGAGGACAGCGGATGCACCACACCTGGATGCGGTATTTCACCCCCGCCCCCGTCCACCACCGACTCGGCCTCACCTGCCTCGGCGTCGGCCTCCAGCACGGCGAACTGCCCGCCGTCGGGCCACGCACCCTCGACCACCACGTCGCCGTCGTCGTCAGCGCGGGCGACGGCTGGCTCCAGGACCCCGACGGACACCGCCACACCGTCACCGCGCCCGCCCTTCTCTGGCTCACCCCCGGCGTACCCCACCACTACGGTCCCGACCCCAGCTGGGACGAGTGCTTCGTCGACTTCACCGGCCCCGCGACCACCGCCTACACCGAACTCGGCTACATCGAACCGGACCGCCCCGTCGTCCCCCTCTCCGACACGGCCGGAGCCCGCGCCACCGTCGCCCGCATCGCCCGCGCCGCCCGCAGCGGCAACCCCCTCCTGGAGGTCGAGACCGGCGCCGCCGTCCACGAACTCCTCGTCACGCTGCGCCGCGCCCGCGCCGACCTCGCCCCCGACGACGACCCCGTACTGCACGCCCTCGCCCGGGACGCCTTCCAGCCACTGACCGTCGCCGAACACGCGGCCCGACACGGCATGACCCCCGCCGAACTGCGCGGCGCAGTCCGCCGCGCCGGCGGCCGCGGCCCCAAGGACCACCTCCTCGCCATCCGCCTGGGCCGCGCCAAGGAACTCCTCGCCGCCACCGAACTCCCCGTCGCCGCCGTGGCCAGACGCGTCGGTTACGACGACCCCGCCTACTTCTCCCGCCTGTTCACCCGTCGTGTCGGCATGACTCCCGTCCGCTTCCGCGCACAACAGAGCCGCACCCCGCCCGGCGTCCGCGACGACCGCGCCCCCGACCCCCACGATCCGCCCACGACCGAGCATCCGCGTCCCACGTAGGCTGGTCGACCATGACCACCAGCAACACCGGCGACGCGACCGACCCCACCGGCAACGCGACCGACGACAGCGCCGACGCGACCGACAACCCCGGCAAGGCGACCGGCACCCCCGGCACGGACGCCGACGCGACGGTACGCGCCGAACTCGCCCGGCTGCGCGACAGCATCGACAACATCGACGCCGCCGTCGTCCACATGCTCGCCGAGCGCTTCAAATGCACCCAGCAGGTCGGCCACCTCAAAGCAGCCCACCAGCTGCCGCCCGCCGACCCCTCCCGCGAGGCCCAGCAGATCGCCCGGCTGCGCCGGCTCGCCGAGAACGCCAAGCTGGATCCGGCCTTCGCGGAAAAGTTGCTGAATTTCATCATCGCCGAGGTCATCCGCCACCACGAGAGCATCGCGGACGGCGCGGGACAGGCCACCGGGACCACGGGGGAGTGACACCGGGTGCCCCCAGCGGGCATCCTGCGCGAAGCACTCCTGTCAGGTGTCAGGCCAAGGGCACATGCCGCCCGTCCATGCACGCCCGGGCCGGCCGGTGCCCGAGCGAGGGGACGTATCGGGCCATGCCGTCGGATGCCAGGATCCTCATCGTCGACGACCACGAGGACACGCTGTACGCGCTGGAGAACGCCCTGGCCCCCCTGGGCCACCCCGTGACACGCGCGACCAGCGGCGACAACGCCCTCAAGGAACTCCTGCGCGGCCGGATCGGACTGCTCCTCCTCGACGTACGCATGCCCGGCGTCAGCGGCCTCGACGTCGTGCGCTACATGCGGCGCCTGGAGCAGACCCAGCACATCCCCGTCATCCTCCTCACCGGCTTCGGCCCGGACACCGAACTGTCCGCCACCGCCTACGCACTCGGCGTCGCCGACCTCGTCATGAAACCCGTCGACCCCTGGACCCTGCGCACCAAGGTCCGCTACCTCTACGACACCCACCGCCGCCACCAGGCCCTGGAACACGAACTGCGCGAACTGCGCGCCGAGGTCGACGCCGCCCACCACGCACCGGAACAGGGCCGCACCCCCTGACCGGACCGGAGACCGACCGGACATACGCCACATGACGGGTCACCCCTGTGCCCTGTCGGAGCCATCAGGCAGCATGTCCCCATGTCCGTACTGACGCGCGACGAAGCGCAGACCCGTGCCAAGCTCCTCGACGTCCACCACTACGGGATCGAACTCGACCTGACCCGCGGGGACGAGACCTTCGACTCCCGGACCGTCATCCGGTTCACCGCCCGCGCCGACGCGGACACCTTCGTCGAGCTGAAGCCCGCCGAGCTGCGCTCCGTCACCCTCGACGGGCAGCCCCTCGACCCCGCAACCCTCGACGGGAACAGGCTGCCCCTCAAAGGCCTGACCGAGGGCGAACACGAACTGCGCCTCGACACCGTCATGCACTACTCCCGCACCGGCGAAGGCATGCACCGCTTCACCGACCCCACCGACGGCGAGACCTACCTCTACACCCAGCTCTTCATGGAAGACGTCCAGCGCGTCTTCGCCGCCTTCGACCAACCCGACCTGAAGGCCGTCTTCGACCTCTCCGTCACCGCACCCGACGGCTGGACCGTCCTCGCCAACGGCATCACCGAACACCTCGGAGAGGGCCACTGGAAGGCCGCCCCCACCCCACCGATCTCCACCTACCTCGTCGCCGTCGCCGCAGGCCCCTGGCACTCCGTCCGCACCGAGCACCGCGGCCTCCCCTTCGGCATCCACTGCCGCCGCTCGCTCGCCCCCTACCTCGACACCGACGCCGACGAGATCCTCGACGTCACCCGCGCCTGCTTCGACCGCTACCACGAGAAGTTCGACGAGCCCTACCCCTTCGACTCCTACGACCAGGCGTTCGTCCCCGAATTCAACGCCGGCGCCATGGAGAACCCCGGCCTCGTCACCTTCCGCGACGAGTTCGTCTACCGCTCCGCCGTCACCGACACCGAACGCCAGACCCGCGCCATGGTCATCGCCCACGAAATGGCCCACATGTGGTTCGGCGACCTCGTCACCCTGCGCTGGTGGGACGACATCTGGCTCAACGAGTCCTTCGCCGAGTACATGGGCTACCAGACCCTCACCGAAGCCACCCGCTTCACCGACACCTGGACCGACTTCGGCGTCACCCGCAAACCCTGGGGCTACGACGCCGACCAGCGCCCCTCCACCCACCCCGTAGCCCCCGACCCGGACGCCGTCCCCGACACCGCGTCCGCCATGCTCAACTTCGACGGCATCTCCTACGCCAAGGGCGCCTCCGCCCTGCGCCAACTCGTCACCTGGCTCGGCGAGAAGGACTTCCTGGCCGGCATCAACACCCACTTCACCCGCCACAAGTTCGCCAACGCCACCCTCGCCGACTTCATCGACTCCCTCGCCGCCGCCACCGAACGCGACGTCCACGCCTGGGCCGCCGCCTGGCTGCGCACCACCGGCGTCGACCTCCTGCGCCCCGCGCTCACCGAGACCGAGGGCACCTGGCACCTCACCGTCGAACACCACGGCAGCCGCCCGCACCGCATCGCCGTCGGCGCCTACGACACCGTCCCCGGCGAGGACAGGCGACTCCTCCCCCGGGACCGCTTCGAGACCGACGTACCCCAGGACGCCCCCGTCGAACTCGGCCCCGGCCGCCGCCCCGCCCTGATCCTCCTCAACGACGGCGACCTCACCTACGCCAAGATCCGCTTCGACACCGACTCCTTCCAGACCGTCAGCGCCGCCCTGTCCGGCCTCCCCGAACCCCTCACCCGCGCCGTCGTCTGGAACGCCCTGCGCGACGCCGTCCGCGACGGGGAACTGCCCGCCATGGCCTACGTGGACGCCGCCCGCACCCACCTCCCGCACGAGACCGACCTCGCCCTCGTCCAGGGCGTCCTGACGTTCGCCGCCACCCACGTCGCCGACCGCCTGCTGCCCGCCGAGGACCGCCCGACCGCCCTCGCCACCCTCACCGACCTCTGCCGCGACCTCCTGCGCCGTACCGAGGACGGCGACAACCCGGGGCTGCGCCTCACCGCCGTACGCCACTTCATCGCCGTCGCCGCGCACCCCGACACCATCAGCGCCTGGTTCTCCGAGGGCACCGTCCCCGGCGGCCCCGAACTCGACCCCGAACTGCGCTGGCGCGTCCTCGGCCGCCTCGCCGTCCTCGGCGCCATCGACGACGCCGTCATCGAGGCCGAACTCGTCCAGGACCCCAGCGCCACCGGCCAGGAAGGCGCCGCCCGCTGCCGCGCCGCACTGCCCGACCCAGAGGCCAAACGACGCGCCTGGGAGGAGATGTTCGCCTCCGACCATCTCTCCAACTACCTGTTCACCGCGACCGCCCAGGGCTTCTGGCAGCCCGAACAGACCGACCTCGTACGGGAGTACGTCGAGCGCTACTGGCCCGACGCCGTGGCCCTCGCCGCCCGCCGCGGCCCCGCCATCGCCGAAGCCGCCGGCCGCTACGCCTTCCCCGCCCACGCCGTCACCCCCGAGACCCTCACCCTCGGCGAGGCCTGCCTGCGCGACGCCGCCCCCATCCCCGCGCTGCGCCGCAAGCTCGTGGACCAACTCGACGACCTGGCAAGGGCACTGAAGGTACGGGAGGCGAGCCGGGACTAGATCCAACGGGGCGGGGATCCACCGGGGCCCGGGTTCCATCGGAGCCCGGGTTCCACTGACCCCAGGTCCCACTGGCCCGGGGTCTCACCGGCCCAGGGTTCCACCGGCCCTGGAGGCACCGGCCGTGGAACCAGCAGAGCCGGATCCAGCTGGCCGCCCAGCAGGGCCAGGTCCCGCAGGGCCGGCTCCAGCCGGGGAGGACCCGCTCGTCCCCTCAGGCCACACGGCAGGTCGATCGTCCCTCGCGAAACACGGCAGGGACGATCGACCTCACCTCGCCGCCCCCGGCACCGCACTCCCCGCCCCGGCACTCCCGGCACGCGCTCGCCGACCGCGGCGACTTCCCGGCGACGGCATCGGCCCGACACTCACGGCGCGGCACCGCCCGGCGCGGCCCCCCCGACACTCCACGGCCCGGTACCACCCGGCAAGGCACGGCACGGCAAGGCGCGGCCCCCCCGACACTCCACGGCGCGGCACCCCCGGCAAGGCCCGGCACCGCCCGGCAGGGCCCCGCCCCGCCCGGCAAGGCCCCACACCCCACCAGGCCCCCGCGCACCCCCCGTCACCCCCACCCCTCCGCTCACCTTTCCTCCCCCCGGCAGTACCCCCATTCGGGTCAGATCGTTGTGCTCTGTGGGCGCGCCGCCCCCATCCCGTACAGGCTTGGAACCCCCCTGCCGCGCGCCCACCGGAGGACACCCATGAGCACGCCGCCCCTCGCCTCAGGTCCCGAAGGCCCCGGCGCACTGCGGCCACTGCTCGACACCGTGCTCGACGCGCTGCGCACCGGCGGCACCGCACGCGGCGGACCCCTGCCCGCCGGAGGACCCGAGAACGTGGCCCGACGCCTACGGGACGCGGCCGGCGACATCCTGCCCCGGCACGGAACCGACGACGCCCTGCGCACCCTCGTCCACGCCCTCGCCGAAGGCTCCGCCGATCCCGCCGACCCCCTGTGCGCCGCCCACCTGCACTGCCCGCCCCTCGCCGTCGCCACCGCCGCCGACCTCGCCGCCTCCGCCCTCAACCCGTCCCTGGACTCCTGGGACCAGGCACCGGCCGCCTCGGAACTCGAAGCCCTCGTGACCACCGCCCTCGCCGCGGAGGTCTACGGCACGGCGGACGAGCCGCACACCGCCACCGCCCTCGTCACCACCGGCGGCACCGAATCCAACCAACTCGCCGTGCTCCTCGCCCGAGAAGCACACAACGGCGTCCAACTCGTCCACGGCGCCAACGCCCACCACTCCCTGCCCCGCGCCGCCTGGCTGCTCGGCCTGCCCGACCCCGTCGTCGTCCCCGCCCCCGCCGGCACCATGGACCCCGTAGCCCTCGACGAAGCCCTCACCACGCTCCGAGGCCCCCGCGGCTCCCTCCTCGTCGCCGCCACCGCCGGCACCACCGACGCCGGACTCATCGACCCCCTGCCCGACCTGGCCGACGTCTGCGCCACCCACGGCGCCCGCCTCCACATCGACGCCGCGTACGGCGGAGGCCTCCTCTTCAGCGACCGCCACCGAGCCGCACTCGACGGACTCGACCGCGCCCACACCGTCACCCTTGACCTGCACAAACTCGGCTGGCAGCCCATCGCCGCGGGCCTTCTCGCCGTACGGGACCCCCACGACCTCACCGCACTGCGACACCAGGCCGACTACCTCAACGCCGACGACGACACCGAAGCCGGATTCCCCGACCTCCTCGGCCGCTCCCTGCGCACCACCCGACGACCCGACATCCTCAAGATCGCCGTCACCCTCAAAACCCTCGGCCGCACCGGCCTCGGCGCACTCGTCGACCACGTCTGCGCCCGAGCCACCGACCTCGCCGACCTCATCGCCTCCCGCCCCGGCCTGGAACTCCACGCCCCACCCACCCTCAGCACCGTCCTGTTCCGGCCCGCCGGGGCCTCCGACGAAGCCGTCGCCGCCGTACGCCGCACCCTCCTCCACGACGGCCGCGCCGTCCTCGGCCGCGCCCGGCTCGACGACCGCCTCTGGCTCAAAGCCACCCTCCTCAACCCCCACACCCGGCCGGACGACCTGGCCGCGCTCCTGAAACTGGTGGAAGGACACACCCCCCGATGAGCCCGACGCCCCTCCCCCCACGCCACGAACCCGAAGCACCCCGCGACCTCGTGGGCATCGGCATCGGCCCGTTCAACCTCTCCCTCGCCGCCCTCGCCCAGCCCCTGTCCGAACTCGACACCGTCTTCTACGAACAACGCCCCGGCTTCGACTGGCACCCCGGCCTCCTCATCGACGGCGCCACCCTCCAAGTCCCCTTCCTCGCCGACCTGGTCACCCTCGCCGACCCCACCAGCCCCTGGTCCTTCCTCAACCACCTCAAGGACCGCGACCGCCTCTTCCCCTTCTACTTCGCCGAGCGCTTCCACATCCAACGCGCCGAATACGACGCCTACTGCCGCTGGGTCGCCGACCGCCTCCCCGGACTCCACTTCGGACACCAGGTCGACGCCGTCCGCTGGGACCCCGAACGTGCGCTCTTCGAAGTCGACTTCACCCGACTCGACCCCGGCGGAGAAGCCGAAGTCCTCGGCCGCACCCACACCCGCAACATCGTCCTCGGCGTCGGCACCGCCCCCCACATCCCCGACGCCCTCCAACCCCTCGTGGAAGCCCCCGGCGTGCCCGTCATCCACGCCGCCGACTACCTCGCCCACCGAGACCGCTTCCTCACCGCCGAACACATCACCGTCATCGGCGCCGGACAGTCGGGCGCCGAGGTCTTCCTCGACCTTCTCAGAAACCGCCCCCCAGGACGCGAGAAGATCCACTGGCTCGCCCGCACCGAGGCCTTCGCCCCCATGGAGTACTCCAAACTCGGCCTCGAACACTTCACCCCCGACTACACCCGCTACTTCCACGCCCTCACCGAACCCGTACGCGACCGCCTCGTCGCCGCCCAATGGCAACTCCACAAAGGCATCGACGCCGACACCATCGCCGCCATCCACGACGAGCTCTACCGCCGCACCCTGCACGGCGACTGGCCCGACGCCGTCCTCACCCCCGCCGTCACCGTCCGCACCGCGGGACGCGTCGCCACCACCAAGGTCGAACTCCACCTCGAACACGGCCAACAGGCCACCCGCACCCGCCTCACCACCGACGCCGTCGTCCTCGCCACCGGCTACCGCGAACGCCCCCTCGACCGCATCCTCGCCGGACTCGACCCCTACCTACGCCGCGACAGCTCCGAACGTCCCCGCATCGACGACCAGTTCCGCCTCCACCTCGACCCCGCCGTCACCGGCCGCGTCTACGTCCAGAACGCCGAACTCCACACCCACGGCGTCGGCGCCCCCGACCTCGGACTCGCCGCCTGGCGCAGCGCCACCATCCTCAACTCCCTCACCGGCAAGGACCCCTACCCGCTCCCACGCCGGACGGCCTTCACCACCTTCGGACTCGAACCCCACCCACAGGTCCCGGCCACCCGGCACACCCCGACCCTCACCCCCCTCGTCGACGGACGATAGAACCGGCCGACCCGCGACCCGCGACCCGGACCCACGGCACTCGACCCCGGCCCCGCGGAGCGCCCCGCACCACACGGGGCCCGCACGCCAAACGGCGCCGGCCCCCCCCCGAAAGGGAACGCCGACGCCGTTCACGTCACCGCGCAGTCCTAGAAGACCGGCGTGCCCTCCCGCGTCAGCCTCCAGTCCACCGACGCGAACTCCTTCGGGTCCAGCGTGCCCTTCGCCGTCACCCACTCGGCGATCCGCGTACGGATCTCCGTCGACTCCGACCACACCTCCTTGGCCGACGCCACATGCGGGAACGCGCCACCACCGTTCGCCCGGTAGTTGTTCACCGCGAACACGAACTGCTGCGCGTCATCCAGCGCCACACCCCCGTACGTCAGATTCCTGATCCGCGAACCCTCCGCCTGAGAGATGTCGATGTCGTACGCCAGCCCCGACACATAGTCGTAGTTGTAGTCCGGACGGTCGTTCGCGTTGGTCAACTTCTCGACGTCCACCACCGCACCCACCGCGGTCCGCACGAAGTAGTTCGCCGAGTACTCCAGGTACGCCCGCACCTGCGCACCCGTCAGCACCTTCGCCACCAACGTGTTGTCGTACACGTACAGGCTCGACAGATCCCGGATCGTCACCTCACCCGCCGGAATCTCCGACGTCCGCGAGAACGGCGACGCCTGCGCGATCACCGGCAGCGACGCATACTCCGTCCCGACCAGCGCCGCCCTGACCACGTCCTCCTGGACCTTCGTGATCAGGTCGATGATCGGAGCGTCCTTGTACCGCGCCTCGACCGTCGTCAACGTCTCCGTCGCCGTACCGACCACCTGATTGACGTACTCCACCACCAACGCGTGCTCGTCCTTCAGCAGCCGGGTGATCCTCGGGTCGTCGGCCACCGAGTTCGAGTTGCGGACCGACGCCGCCACCGACTCGACCTGCCACCGCCCCTTCTCGAAAACCAACTCGAAGTCGAACACCGACAAACGCTCCGCGAACGCCAACGGCTCCGAAAGAACCACCGTCCGCCCCGACTTCACGTTGGTGACCTTCAACTCCGGAATCTCCACATGCGCGTGCCCGACCAGAATCGCGTCGATCCCCGGCACCTGCTGCGCCACCAACGCCGCCGAGTTCTCGACATACGGCAACTGGTCACCGTACGACGACGTGCCCGACGCACCCGAGTGCGCCGACACCACGACCACGTCCGCCCCCATCGAACGCAGCTTCGGCACCCACTTCGCCGCCTGCTCCTCGAGCCCCGGGAACACCAACTTGCCCTGCACGTACGCCTTGTCCCAGATCGCGATACCCGGGTTCGTCAGCCCCAGCACCGCCACCTTCACCGCCGGCGCACCCGGAACCCGGAACGTCTTCATCAGATACGGAGGGAACGCCGGCTTCAGCGTCTTCGCGTCCAGCGCGTTCGCACCCAACAACGGGAAATCGCACTGCGACTCGAACTTCCGCAGCGTCTCGATCCCGTAGTTGAACTCGTGGTTCCCGAGCGCCACCGCGTCGTACCCGATCGCGTTCATCGCCTGCGCCATCGGGTGCACCGGACCGTGCTTGGCCGTGATCGGATCGACCTTCGCGAAGTAGTACGTCAGCGGAGTGCCCTGGATCGTGTCACCCGCGTCCAACAGCAGCGTGTTGCAACGCCCCTTCTCCTTGCGGACCGCGTTCACCAGCGTCGAGATCCGCGACAGACCCTGCGCGTTGCCCGCACCGTCCTGGTACTCCGCGTCCTTGAAGTAGTCCCAGTTGAAGACATGCCCGTGCAGATCCGTCGTGCCCATCACCGTCAGGGAGTACCGCTTCACACGCTTCTTCCTACCCCCCGCCACCGACTCCGTCGCGGCCTGCGCGGACGGAGCCGCCACCGCACCCGCGAGCGCCACCCCCGCACCCGTCACGGCGGACTTCTCCAGGAACTTCCGGCGGTTCAAAGACATGTCACAGACTCCTCGGGAATCGGTCAACGACGCGCGTAGATTCTGACCTACGCATGACACTCCCGACCAGGGCCCGAAGGTATCCATCTGATGACCAGCCACCCCACGACCACCCCCACACCCACCCGCACGATGACAGAGTGGAACGCATGACCCCCACCCCGGAAGAACCCCAACCCTCCCTCCCCTACGGCACCCCCGAAGCACCCCGCATCGCCGTCCGCGGCGAATCCCACCTCGAAGTCGACCCCGAAATCGCCCGCATCGGCATCACCGTCGCCGCCCGCGGCACCGACCGCCGAGAAGCCCTCACCGACCTCACCCGCCGCAACACCACCGCCCTCGACCTCATCAAGTCCTACGGCGACGCCGTCGAACACATCGAGACCGGCACCTACTCCATCAGCCCCGAACTCACCAAACACGGCCGCGGCGAACGCATCCGCGCCTACCACGGCCGCGTCCACATCACCGCCGAACTCACCGACTTCACCGCCCTCGGCGAACTCACCACCCGACTGGCCGACCTCGACCTCACCCGCGTCGACGGCCCCTGGTGGGACCTGCGCCCCGACTCACCCGCCCACCGACAAGCCCGCCAACAAGCCGTCCACGAAGCCGTCCAACGCGCCCGCGAATACGCCGAAGCCCTCGGCACCACCCTCGCCGCCCTCGTCGAACTCGCCGACATCGGCGCCGAGAACACCCCGCCCTACCCCGCCGCCCCCGGCCGCGCCATGCGCTCCATGTCCTTCGCCGGAGCCGCCCCCGAAGAAGCCCCGGCCCTGGACCTCGAACCCCAACGCCAACACGTCCACGCCCAGGTCAACGCCCGATTCACGATGACCCCACCCCGGCTGTGACCACCGAAAACCGTCACACTCGGTGACGGAACGATCCCTCCGCGCGGTCCGTAGGACGGCCCTTCCGCACGGCACCACCGGGCGCGACGCACACCCCCAGTGCTTAATCTGCTCATAGGAGCGGCCCCACGCACAATTCAACAGTTGTCAATAATCCTTCACGCAAAGGTTGTTGAGTAGTCATGCACGGCCAATTCTCTACCCACGGGTAAGGCCTAGGCTCAAACCATGCGCCGAGCAAAAATCGTCTGCACCCTGGGCCCCGCCACCGACTCCTACGACCAGATCAAAGCCCTGGTCGACGCCGGAATGGACGTAGCCCGCTTCAACCTCAGCCACGGCACCCACGCCGAACACGAGGACCGCTACCAGCGGGTGCGAAAGGCCGCCGACGAAACCGGCCGCAGCATCGGACTCCTCGCCGACCTTCAAGGCCCGAAGATCCGACTCGGCCGCTTCACCGAAGGTCCCGTACTCCTTGAACGCGGCGACACCTTCACCATCACCGTCGAAGAAGGCGCCGAAGGCGACCGCCACACCTGCGGCACCACCTACACCGGACTCGCCACCGACGTCACCCCCGGTGAGCGCATCCTCGTCGACGACGGCAAGGTCTGCCTGGAAGTCACCACCGTCGACGGCCCCCGCGTCCACACCACCGTCGTCGAAGGCGGCATGGTCTCCGACCACAAGGGCCTCAACCTCCCCGGCGTCGCCGTCTCCGTCCCCGCCCTCTCCGACAAGGACGAAGCAGACCTCCGCTGGGCCCTGCGCACGGGCTTCGACGTCATCGCCCTCTCCTTCGTCCGCACCGGCGACGACATCCACGACGTCCACCGCATCATGGACGAGGAAGGCCGCCGCCTCCCCGTCATCGCCAAGGTCGAGAAGCCCCAGGCCGTCGACAACATCGACGGCATCGTCGCCGCCTTCGACGGCATCATGGTCGCCCGCGGCGACCTCGGCGTCGAAATGCCCCTCGAACAGGTGCCCATCGTCCAGAAGCGCGCCATCAAGCTCGCCAAGCGCAACGCCAAACCGGTCATCGTCGCCACCCAGATGCTCGACTCGATGATCGACCACTCCCGCCCCACCCGCGCCGAGGCCTCCGACGTCGCCAACGCCGTCATCGACGGCACCGACGCCGTGATGCTCTCCGGCGAGACCAGCGTCGGCAAATACCCCATCGCGACCGTCCGCACCATGGCCCGCATCGTCACCGCCGCCGAGGAGGACATCCTCGCCACCGGCCTGCCGCCCCTCACCGAACGCAACAAGCCCCGCACCCAGGGCGGCGCCGTCGCCCGCGCCGCGGCCGAGATGGGCGACTTCCTCGGCGCCAAGTTCCTCGTCGCGTTCACCCAGTCCGGCGACACCGTCCGCCGCCTCTCCCGCTACCGCTCCCCGATCCCGCTGCTCGCCTTCACTTCCGACCCGGCGACCCGCTCCCAGCTCAGCCTGACGTGGGGGGTGGAGACCTTCCTCGGCCCGCACGTCGGCTCCACGGACGCGATGGTCGACCAGGTGGACGAACTGCTGCTGAAGTACGGCCGCTGCCGGAAGGGCGACATCGTCGTCATCACGGCCGGCTCCCCGCCCGGTGTCTCCGGCACGACGAACCTGGTCCGCGTCCACCACGTCGGAGAGGACGACAGCCCCAAGTAGAGGGACCCCGTCAGTACTTGGGGCCCACGTGGGCGTCCATGAGGGCGACGGAGGCCTTCTGGGCGACGGAGATGTTGTACGGGTTTCCGCCGCGGGTGCAGTGCGTCCACCGGACGCCGAGCGCGTCGAGGGTGTCGGTGTAGAGCCGCCGGATGTCGTCCGACACGTTGGTGAAGAAGTACCGGGGATATTCGTAGCGCTTGCGTTCACCGCCGACGAGGCGGGTCGTCCAGTTGGTGATCCGACAACCGTCGGAGTGGACGAGTCCCCGGACGAATTCCCAGGGATGAGCGCCGACGATCTCCTGCTGCCAGGGTTCGAGGACGATGGGGCGCTCGTGCTTCTTGCCGGGGCCGTGTTGAGGGAAGAGGCAGGGCCAGTGCCGGCTGTAGCCGACGACCGATACGTACCCGGCCTCCTGGACACGGCTCGACCTCCCGCTGGGGTTGGCAGCCTCGACAGCGGCGGCGCATGCCTCGATCAGACCTGGCCAGGCGTCCGCGCAGGCGATGCGGAGAAAGTAACCCGCTCGCCGGTCGGGGCTGATGCAGCCGTCACCGAGGTAGAGCCCCAAGAGGTAGCTGTAGGCCGCCGTGTCGGGAGGCGCCATGGTCGTCGGGCCGCACCTGGCGCACGGCGGGTTCCGCATCCGCGGCAGCGGGTCGAGGCGTGATCGCCACGACCGGATCGCCGACCGGGAGGCCCTGGTCTCCTTGCTCACGGAGTTCAGGCTGCGCCCCTGAGCGACCAGCGCCAGAGCTCGTCTGCGTGTGCCCACGTCGTACATGCGGCCACTTTGTGCTCATGATCGTGACGACACGCAGCGAAAAGCGGATGTTCACGAGAATGAGAACATCCGCTTTTGATTGACGACCTTGGAATCCAAGGAAAAGTGCCCCGAGTCGGACTCGAACCGACACTGTATGGGTTTTGAATCCATTGCCTGCTGCCAATTGGGCTACCGGGGCCCGCTGAATCGAAGGTTCACCCCGACCCGCTGCCAGTCCACCATACCGCAGCTAGGTAGGCTCTTGGGAGCAGTACCCGCCCCTGAACGAGGAGCCCCCGTGACCGCCCCCGAGTCGCCCCAGCCCGTCGCCGACGACGACAAGTCGCACGTGCCTCCGCTGACGACCCGTGTCGTCATCGCCGAGGACGAGGCGCTGATCCGTCTCGACCTGAAAGAGATGCTCGAGGAAGAGGGCTACTCCGTCGTGGGTGAGGCGGGGGACGGTGAGCAGGCCATCGAGCTGGCCCGTGAGCACAAGCCGGACCTCGTGATCCTCGACGTGAAGATGCCGAAGCTGGACGGGATCTCGGCGGCCGAGAAGATCGCGGAGGAGGGCATCGCGCCGGTTCTGATGCTGACGGCGTTCTCGCAGCGCGATCTGGTGGAGCGGGCGCGGGACGCGGGTGCGATGGCGTATCTGGTGAAGCCGTTCAGCAAGAGTGACGTCGTGCCGGCGATCGAGATGGCCGTGTCGCGGTTCGCGGAGCTGAAGCAGTTGGAGCAGGAGGTCGCGGACCTCAGTCTGCGGCTGGAGACGCGGAAGCTGGTGGACCGGGCGAAGTCGGTGCTGCAGACGGAGTACGGCCTGACGGAGCCGGCGGCGTTCCGGTGGATCCAGAAGACGTCGATGGACCGCCGGATGTCGATGCAGCAGGTGGCGGAGGCGGTCATCGCGGACGCCGCGGAGAAGAAGTCGTCGAAGGGTTAGTGCCCGTCGCGTGCGAGCGCGCGAAGAGGCCCGCGTCCCCACGAGGGGCGCGGGCCTCTTCGGCTGTGGGCGGGGTTCTAGTCCTCGCCGAGGTAGGCCTTGCGTACGGACTCGTCGTGCAGGAGGTCCTGTCCGGTTCCGGAGAGCACGATGTTGCCGACTTCCATGACGTGTCCCTGGTCGGCGAGGGAGAGCGCCGCCTGGGCGTTCTGTTCGACGAGGAGGATGGTCGTGCCGTCGGCCTTGAGTTCGGCGATGGTGGCCATGATCTTCTGCATCATGATCGGTGAGAGGCCCATGGAGGGTTCGTCGAGCATGAGCAGTTTGGGCTGGGACATGAGGGCGCGGCCCATGGCGAGCATCTGCTGTTCGCCGCCGGAGAGGGTTCCGGCGGCCTGCTTGCGGCGTTCCCCGAGGATGGGGAAGAGGTCGTAGGCGCGCTGGATGTCCTTCTCGATGCCTGCCTTGTCGGTGCGGAGGAAGGCTCCGAGCTGGAGGTTCTCGGTGATCGTCAGCCGGGGGAAGATGTGGCGTCCCTCGGGGGAGTGGGCGAGGCCCAGGGAGACGATCTTGTGGGCGGGGATGCCGTCGAGGGGTTGGCCGTCGAAGGTGATGCGGCCCGAGGTCGGCTTGAGGAGGCCGGAGAGGGTGCGCAGGGTGGTGGTCTTGCCGGCGCCGTTGGTGCCGATGAGGGTGACGATCTGGCCGGCTTCGACGGAGAAGGAGATGCCCTTGACGGCTTCGATCTTGCCGTAGGCGACCTTGAGGTCTTCGACCTCGAGCAGTGCGGTCACTGGGCGTTTCCTTCCTTGCTGGTGGTGCTGTCCGCGGAGGCGTCGTCCTGGGCGGCTTCCGGGGTCTCGGTGGTGGCGGGGGCTGCCGGGGCGTCGGGGGTGTCCGGGGTGTCGCCGGGTTCCGTGGTCTCCGGTGTCTCCGTGGCCGTTGCCGGTTCCGCGGTGTCCGTGGCCGGTGCCGTTTCCGTGGTCTCCGGCGTGTCCGTCTCCGCGGCCGGTTCGGTGGCCTGGGCGGGCACGGTGGCCTCGGCCGGTGCGGCTGCCGCTGTGGTGGTGCCGCCGGCTTCGGCCGCCTCGACCTCGGCGAGTTCGTCGGCGCCGGGGGCGCCTTCGAAGGGGGTGCCGAGGTAGGCGGCGATGACGCGTTCGTCGCCCTGGACGACGTCCGAGGTGCCTTCGACGAGCTTCTCGCCCTGGACGAGGCAGGCGACGCGGTCGGAGAGGTTGAAGATGAAGCGCATGTCGTGCTCGATGACGAGGACGGCGATGCCGCGGTCGCGGATGGCGAAGACGAGGTCCTCGGTCGCGCGGGTCTCCTGGGGGTTCATGCCGGCGGTGGGCTCGTCCAGGAGGAGGAGGCCGGGTTCGCTGGCCATGGCGCGGGCGATCTCGAGCTTGCGCTGTTCGCCGTAGGGGAGGTTGCGGGAGAGGTGGTCGGCCTTGTGGGCGAGGCCGATGAACTCCAGCAGTTCCATGGCGCGTTCGCGGGAGGTGGCTTCGGCCTTGCGGAATCCGGGGCCGCGCAGGAGGGCGGACCAGAGGCCTTCCTTGGTGCGGGTGTGGCGGCCGACGAGCACGTTCTCCAGGACGGTCATGTTGGCGAAGAGCCGGATGTTCTGGAAGGTGCGGGCGATGCCGGCGCTGGTGACGAGGTGGGGCTTGGGCGGCAGGACCGTGCCCTTGTAGGAGACCTTGCCCTCGGTGGGGACGTAGAGGCCGGTGAGGCAGTTGAAGAAGGTGGTCTTGCCGGCGCCGTTGGGGCCGATGAGGCCGACGATCTCGCCGCTGTTGACGGTGAGGTCGACGCTGCGTACGGCGGTGAGGCCGCCGAAGCGCATGGTGACGCCGCTGGCCTCGAGGACGGGGCTGGGGGCTGTGGTGGTGGTCATGTGGGTCACGCCCCTGCCTTGGTGACGCCGACGGTGGAGTCGGGCAGGCCCTGTTCGGGGATGTCGATGGTCTCGTCGGCCTCGTGGAACTCGAGTTGGCGGCGACGGTTGGCGATGATTCCTTCGGGGCGGAAGCGCATGAGGATGACGAGCGCGAGGCCGAAGGCGAAGAGCTGGTACTCCTTCAGGAAGCCGAGCTTCTCGGGGAGGAGGTAGAGCAGGGTGGCGCCGAGGATGGGGCCGTTGACGGTGCCCATGCCGCCGAGGACGACCGCGGCGAGCAGGAACGCGGAGTTCGGGGGTACGGAGCCGGCGAACTGGTACGGGGCCGGGTTGACGCTGTAGCCGACGTGGGCGCTGACCGTGCCGGCGAGGCCGGCGAGGGATGCGCCGAGTGCGAAGGCGATGAGCTTGACGCGGAAGCCGTTGATGCCCATGGCGGTGGCGGCGGTCTCGTCCTCGCGGATGGCGATCCAGGAGCGGCCGATGCGGGAGTCGGCGGCGCGGTTGAAGACGATCACGACGATGCCGGTGATGATCAGCATCAGCAGGAAGTAGTTCGCGAAGCGGCCGAGGGTGAGCGAGCCGATCTCGTGGGCGTTGCCGAAGTTGAACCCGAAGATGTTGAGGTCCGGGATCATCGAGATGCCGTTGGGGCCGTTGGTGAGGTTGGGTCCGGAGGAGCCGTCGAGGTTGTTGACGGTGATGCGGAAGATCTCTCCGAAGCCGAGGGTGACGATGGCGAGGTAGTCGCCGCGCAGTCGCAGGGTGGGGGCGCCGATGAGGACGCCGAAGACGAGCGACGCTGCCATGCCGGTGAGCATGGCGGCCCAGAAGGGGAACTGGACGCCGGAGAAGCGGGAGAACTCGGAGCCGGAGACGAGGGCGGCGGCGTAGGCGCCGACGCCGAGGAAGGCGACGTATCCGAGGTCGAGGAGGCCGGTGAGGCCGACGACGATGTTGAGGCCGAGGGCGACGGTGGCGACGACGAGGATGTTCACGCCGAGGTTGGCGTTGTGTTCGTCGTTCTCCACGAAGGGGAAGATCGCCGCGGCGAGGAACGCCATGGAGGTGGCGAATCCCTTGTGCTGGGCGTTGAGTTGGGCGAAGCGGTCGAAGAGTCCGGCGGACTGGAGGGCCCAGACGCCGAGGACGACGAGCAGCAGGTAGCCGATGAAGGTCTCGCTGGCGTCTGGGTCGACGCCGATGCCGTAGGTGAAGACGATCAGTGCGACGGCGGTGGCGCCGGTGATGACGAGGCGTTCGCCCCAGGCGGGGAGTGCTGTGGCGGTGGGGAGGTGTTCGGGTTTGGTGACGTAGTCCTTGAAGGTGTCACCGGGCTTGGGGAGTGCCAGGGCGCCGAGGAGGGCGATGAGGGAGGCGACGGCGGCGACGTAGGCGCCGGGGTCGAGGGCGACGAGGCCCTTGAGGTCGACGGCGATGGCGATGGCGCTGAACCAGCTGATGGCGAACGCGGAGGCGGTGGCGAGGACGACCGGTGCGGTGGCGACGGTCGGGTTGAGCCAGCGCAGTCCGCGGATGCCGTACTGGGTGAGCGCGAAGAGGAGGGTGAGGGCGCCCGCGACGAGGTCGAGGACCTGGAGGCCGGCGGGGGAGCCGTAGTAGGTGAGGTCGCCGGGGAAGTCGGCCGTGTAGGTCCACGACATGAAGGTGCTGGCGATGGTGCCGATGGCGCCGACGGCGATGAGGACGCGGGCGACCGTCTGCGGGAGCCCGATCAGGCCGGCCGTGGGTGCGGTGGCCCCGGTGGTGTTCTCTGCGGTGTTCTCGGTGGTTGCCATGGTGCTCACGCCCTGTCCGCGACGCGTTCGCCGACCAGACCCTGGGGTCTGAACAGCAGTACGAGGATGAGGAGGACGAAGGCCCAGACGGAGGACCAGCCGCCGCCGCCGAGCTGCTGCATGCCGGGGATGCCGTCGATGTAGGAGGTGGCCATGGTTTCGGCGAGGCCGAGGACGAGGCCGCCGATCATGGCGCCGTAGATGTTGCCGATGCCGCCGAGGACGGCCGCGGTGAAGGCCTTGAGGCCCATCTGGAAGCCCATGTTGTACTGGATCGTGCCGTAGCGCAGGCCGTAGGCGATGGCGGCCACGGCGGCGAAGAAGCCGCCGATGGCGAAGGCGATCACGATGATCTTGTTGGTGTCGATGCCCATGAGCTGGGCGGTGTCCGGGTCCTGGGCGGTGGCCTGCATGGCGCGGCCGGTGCGGGACATGCGGACGAAGATCGCGAGGGCCGCCATGCAGAGGGGGGCGGCGATGATGACGAAGACGGAGCCGCTCTGGACGCTGATGGAGCCGAGGTGCCAGGGGCCGAAGTCGAGTTGGGGGAACTTGCGGTCGGTCTTGGCGTCCGGGTACCAGTTGAAGACGGCCTGCTGGAGGGCGAGGGAGAGGCCGATGGCGGTGATGAGTGGTGCGAGGCGTGGTGCGCCGCGTAGCGGACGGTAGGCGAACCGTTCCGCCCCGACGGCGATCAGGACGGCGACGAGGCCACCGCCGATGAGCATCGCCGGAAGGGCTATCCACATGGATGTGCCGTCGGGCAGGACGTAGAGGTAGACCGTGAGTGCGCCGAAGCCTCCGGTCATGAAGATCTCGCCGTGGGCGAAGTTGATGAGCTGGACGATGCCGTACACCATCGTGTAGCCGATGGCGATCAGCCCGTACATCGAGCCGAGGAACAGCCCGTTGGCCAGCTGCTGCGGCAGAGTGTTCACCGCATGGCCTCCATGTGGGTGGGGAGAGTGAACGGGAGTATGGAGCGGGCCGCGCGGTGACGTGTGGTCGAGGCCGCGCGGCCCTGGGGTAGTGCTAGCGGCGGATCGGATCCGACGGGATCAGATCGGATCAGCCGTTGAACGTGCCGCTCTTCACGGCCTTCCACTTGCCGGCGACGACCTGGTAGACGGTGAGCTGCTTGTTGGTGGTGTCACCGAACTCGTCGAAGGAGACGGGGCCGGCGATGCCGTCGAACTTCGTCTTCTGGACCTCGTCGACGATCTTGGCGCGGGCGTCGTCCGGGACCTTGCCGTCCTTCACGACGTTGCCGATCGCCTTGATGATGGCGGTGGCGGCGTCGTAGGAGTAGCCGCCGTAGGTGCCGTAGTCGCCCTTGAGGCCGGAGGCCTTGTACTTCTTGATGAAGTCCGCGGCGGAGGGCAGGGAGTCGACGGGCTGGCCGACCGAGGTGGCGAGGTCGCCCTCGGAGGTCTTGCCGGCGGTCTGGATGTAGGTGTCGCTGAACATGCCGTCACCGCCGAACAGCGGGATCTTGGCGCCACCGTCCTTGAGCTGCTTGGTGAGCTTCTCCGACTCGTCGTACTGGCCGCCGTAGTAGACGAGGTCGGCCTTGGAGTTCTTGATCTTGGTGACGAGGGCGGAGAAGTCGGTGTCGCCGGTGTTGACGTGGTCCTCGCCCGCGACCTTGCCGCCGCTCTTGGTGAAGCCGGCCTTGAACAGCTTGGCCAGGCCGGCGCCGTAGGTCTGCTTGTCGTCGACGACGAAGACGTTCTTCTTCTTGAGCGTGGTGCTCGCGTACTCGGCCGCGAAGCCGCCCTGGAGGGCGTCGGTGGTGGCGGTGCGGAAGTACGTCTTGAACGGGCGGGACTTCGAGGTCTGCCAGTTCTTGCCCTGGGTGAGTTCGGGCGCCGTGTTGGAGGGCGAGATCTCGACCAGGTTGGCGGTCGCGAAGACCTGCTGCATCTGGGTGGCGACACCGGAGTTGAGCGGGCCCACGACGCCGAGGACCTTGTCGTTGCCGACGAGGGCGGTGGCGTTCTGCTGGCCGCTGGCCGGGATCGCCTTGTCGTCGAGCGCCTGGACCTTGAAGGTCACGCCGGGAACGGTGTTGTTCTTGTTGGCGTCGTCGACGGCGATCTGGACGCCGCCCTGGATGCCGAGGCCGGTGGCGGAGTTCTGACCGGTCAGCGGGGCGTCGACACCGATGATGATCTCGGTCTTCTTGCCGCTGTCCTTGTTCCCACCGTCGTCGCGCGAACCGCAGGCGGTCAGCGTGAGTGCTCCCGTGGTGAGCACGGAGGTGAGTATGACCAAAGAACGCTGTCGCACGATGATTCCTCTCCCTGGCGCAGCAGCTCGGCTGAGCCGCTGTGAGTCTCGCCGGGCCGTACTGGTGGTACCGATGCCGTGCTGCAGACGCGCCCGGCGGCGCGGTGACTGGCCGTGACTCTAAGCCTGTCTGTGGGCCCCGGCATCGTGGTGGGCTGGCTTGTGACTTTCTTGTTATGACGTGCTGGTTGGTGAGCTTCGAGGAAGGGTGCTCTCGGCCGGTTTGGCGGAAATTCTGCGAAGTCCACATGTTGAGAATCCGCACTTCCGGTTGTGCGTGGGTGAGCGTCGGGGTCGGACGGCGCCGCAGGTCGCGTGGCGGGGCGCGGAAAGATCCCCTGGAGCACGGGACTTCGAAGGGGGAACTCCGGTGCTGTATTGCGTGCGTGTTACGCAGCGTTACGTCGGGAGCGGGGAGTCCGGTGTCGAGGGGGAGTCCGGAACGCTGGGTCACGGAGATGTGGACCGTGATCCGGTGGGTTGTCCCGGCGCGCACGGGAAAGGGCGCATGCGGTGGGGTCCGGGCGTGAAGTCCGGCGAAGGCGTGGTGATCCCGTAAGCGGTGGAGACGTCGCAACTGGGTTCCGGGCGGGCGGAGTCGGGGTGAACGGCACGTGACTCGGCGCGGTACGGCGGGAGTTGGCGGCGAGGCGCGCCATGTCCCGCATGATCATGGCCTCATGAGGGGCCGTCAGGCGGGGAGGTGATGGTCGCGGCAGGGGCCGCGGGCGGGTGCGTGGCCTGTTCGCGTCCGGCCGGTCACGGGGGAGAGCGGGCCGAGCGGGCAGGCCGGGGCGGCGGGGTGGGGCTCAACTCCTGCCGTGCCGCGCCCACTCGGGCGTGGTCGTGTCGGCCGGCCGCGTCCGTGCCTGTCAGCTACGTCCGTACCGATCGACCGCGCCCGTGCCCCCTCCGTTCGACGGGCCCCGCCGCCCGCCCGTCCGCGTCCGCCCGTCCGCCGTCCACCGGTGTGGCGGGCGGGCGGGCGGGTTCGGCGTTCGGGTGTTGTCGGGCATCAGCCCTGGGGACGTACGTGCTGTTCGTCGCCGGGCTTCACGTCCCGGAGCAGACAGGTCAGCCGTGCGGTGCACACGCGCTTGTCGTCCTCGTCCGTGATGACGATCTCGTACGTGGCCGTGGAGCGCCCCCGGTGGACGGGTGTGGCCACGCCCGTGACGAGGCCGGAGCGTGCCCCGCGGTGGTGGGTGCAGTTCAGGTCGACGCCGACGGCGATCTTGGAGCTGCCGCCGTGCAGCATGGAGCCGACGGAGCCGAGGGTCTCGGCGAGGACGGCGGAGGCGCCGCCGTGCAGGAGTCCGTACGGCTGGGTGTTGCCCTCCACGGGCATGGTGCCGACGACCCGGTCCGCGGAGGCCTCGACGATCTGCACGCCCATGCGGGTGCCGAGGTGGCCCGCCGAGAAGAGGGCGGGCAGGTCGACGCCGAGCGCGGCGTACTCGTCGAGGACCTCTTGCGGGAACTTCACGTGACTCTGCTCGCCCATGGGGGCCGGCTCCGATCGTCGTGGATCTCTCTGGCTGACTTCCTGAGCAAACGCTCAGTCGGTGGCCGATTGTTCCAGACGGACCACGACGGACTTGCTGGCCGGGGTGTTGCTGGTGTCGGCGGTGGCGTCGAGCGGGACGAGGACGTTGGTCTCCGGGTAGTAGGAGGCCGCGCAGCCGAGGGCGGTCGGGTAGTGCACGACCCGGAAGCCGGGGGCGCGCCGCTCCACGCCGTCCTGCCACTCGCTGACCAGGTCGACGTACGAGCCGTCGGCGACGCCGAGCGAGCGCGCGTCCTCGGGGTTGACCAGGACGACCCGGCGGCCGTTCTTGATGCCCCGGTAGCGGTCGTCGAGGCCGTAGATCGTGGTGTTGTACTGGTCGTGCGAGCGCAGGGTCTGCAGCAGCAGCCGGCCTTCGGGGAGCTTCGGGTACTCGACGGGCGCGGCGGTGAAGTTGGCCTTGCCCGTGGCGGTCGGGAAGCGGCGTTCGTCGCGCGGGGCGTGCGGGAGGGCGAATCCCGCGGGGTGGGCCACGCGCGCGTTGAAGTCCTCGAAGCCGGGGATCACGCGCGCGATGCGGTCGCGGACGGTCGCGTAGTCCTTCTCGAACTCCTCCCAGGGGGTGCGGGAGTCGTCGCCGAGCACGCGTCGGGCGAGGCGGCACACGATGGCCGGTTCGGACAGCAGGTGCGTGCTCGCGGGCTCCAGGCGGCCGCGTGAGGCGTGCACCATGCCCATGGAGTCCTCGACGGTGACGAACTGCTCGCCACTGCCCTGGAGGTCGCGCTCGGTGCGGCCGAGGGTGGGCAGGATCAGGGCTCGGGCGCCGGTGACCACGTGCGAACGGTTGAGCTTCGTCGACACGTGCACGGTGAGGCGGGCGCGGCGCATGGCGGCCTCGGTGACCTCGGTGTCGGGGGACGCGGACACGAAGTTGCCGCCCATGGCGAAGAAGACCTTGGCGTCTCCGTCGCGCAGGGCGCGGATGGCCCGGACGACGTCGTAGCCGTGTTCACGGGGCGGGGTGAAGCCGAACTCCTTCTCCAGGGCGTCCAGGAAGGCCGGGGCGGGGCGCTCGAAGATGCCCATGGTGCGGTCGCCCTGCACGTTCGAGTGGCCGCGGACCGGGCAGACGCCGGCGCCGGGGCGGCCGATGTTGCCGCGCAGCAGCAGGAAGTTGACGACTTCGCGGATCGTCGGCACGGAGTGCTTGTGCTGGGTGAGGCCCATGGCCCAGCAGACGATGGTGCGCCGCGAGGCGAGGACCATGGCGAGGGCTTCGTCGATCTTCGCGCGGGTGAGGCCGGTCGCGGTGAGCGTCTCGTCCCAGTCGGCGGCGCGGGCGGCGGCCGCGAACTCCTCGTACCCGTGGGTGTGCTCGGCGACGAACTCGTTGTCGACGGCGCCCTCCGTGTCCAGGACGAGCTTGTTCAGGAGGCGGAAGAGGGCCTGGTCGCCGCCGAGGCGGATCTGCAGGAACAGGTCGGTGAGGGCGGCGCCCTTGATCATGCCCTGCGGGGTCTGCGGGTTCTTGAACCGCTCCAGGCCCGCCTCGGGCAGCGGGTTCACGCTGATGATCTTCGCGCCGTTGGCCTTGGCCTTCTCCAGGGCGGAGAGCATCCGGGGGTGGTTCGTGCCGGGGTTCTGCCCGGCGACGATGATCAGGTCCGCCTTGTGGAGGTCGTCGAGCAGGACGCTGCCCTTGCCGATGCCGATGGTCTCGGAGAGGGCGGATCCCGAGGACTCGTGGCACATGTTCGAGCAGTCGGGGAGGTTGTTCGTGCCGAGTTCGCGGGCGAAGAGCTGGTAGAGGAAGGCGGCCTCGTTGCTCGTGCGTCCGGAGGTGTAGAAGAGGGCCTCGTCGGGGGAGTCGAGCGCGGTGAGTTCCTCGGCGACTATGTCGAAGGCGCGCTCCCAGGTCACCGGCTCGTAGTGGTCGGCGCCCGCGGGCAGGTACATGGGGTGGGTGAGGCGGCCCTGCTGTCCGAGCCAGTAGCCGCTGCGGCCCGCGAGGTCGGCGACGGGGTGCTCGGCGAAGAATTCGGGGGTGACCCGGCGCAGGGTCGCCTCCTCGGCGACCGCCTTCGCGCCGTTCTCGCAGAATTCCGCCGTGTGCCGGTGCTCCGGCTCGGGCCAGGCGCAGCCGGGGCAGTCGAATCCGTTCTTCTGGTTGACCCTGAGCAGGGTGAGCGCGGTGCGGCGCACGCCCATCTGCTGCTGGGCGATCCGCAGGGTGTGGCCGATCGCGGGCAGCCCGGCCGCCGCGTGCTTCGGTTCGACGACCTGTGGCGCGTCCTGAACCGGATCGCTCTTGGGCGGCTTGCCGGCCATCGCTGAACCCCTTTCGCGTGCCTGTGTGCGCTACCGCTTCGATCCTCGCACGCGGTGGTGGCAATGCCTGCGGCCGGTCCCGGACGGTCCGCGTTGTCAGTGGGGCGTGGCAGGATCGGGGGCGTGGCAGAAACAGCATCGAAGAAGACCGAGAAGACCGCAGGTACGAGCCGTCCGCGACTGATGCTCATGGATGGGCACTCGCTGGCGTACCGCGCGTTCTTCGCGCTGCCCGCGGAGAACTTCACGACCGCGAGCGGCCAGCCGACGAACGCGATCTACGGTTTCGCGTCGATGCTGGCGAACACGCTGCGCGACGAGGCGCCCACGCATTTCGCGGTGGCGTTCGACGTCTCGCGCAAGACCTGGCGCTCCGAGGAGTTCACGGAGTACAAGGCGAACAGGTCGAAGACCCCGGACGAGTTCAAGGGCCAGGTCGAGCTGATCGGCGAGCTGCTGGACGCGATGCACGCGCAGCGGTTCGCGGTCGACGGCTTCGAGGCCGACGACGTCATCGCCACGCTGGCGACGCAGGCCGAGGCGGAGGGCTTCGAGGTCCTGATCGTCACCGGCGACCGTGACTCCTTCCAGTTGGTGTCGGAGCACACGACGGTCCTCTACCCGACGAAGGGTGTCTCCGAGCTGACCCGGTTCACTCCGGAGAAGGTCGTCGAGAAGTACGGGTTGACGCCGGCGCAGTACCCGGACTTCGCGGCGCTGCGCGGTGACCCGTCGGACAACCTGCCGGGCATTCCCGGTGTCGGTGAGAAGACGGCCGCGAAGTGGATCAACCAGTTCGGTTCGTTCGCGGAGCTGGTCGAGCGCGTCGACGAGGTGAAGGGGAAGGCCGGCCAGAATCTCCGTGACCATCTGGAGGCGGTGCGGCTCAACCGCCGTCTCACGGAGATGGTGAAGGACGTGGAGCTGCCGAGGGCGGTCACCGACCTGGAGCGCGCGGCGTACGACCGTACGGCGGTGGCGATGGTCCTGGACACCCTGGAGATCCGTAACCCCTCGCTGCGTGAGCGCCTGTTCGCGGTCGATCCCGGGGCGCAGGAGGCCGAGGAGGCGGCGCCGGTCGTCGCCGGTGTCGAGCTGGACGGCGCGGTGCTGGGCGCGGGCGAGCTGAAGCCGTGGCTCGCCGAGCACGGCGACGCGGTGCTCGGTCTGGCCACGGTCGACGCGTGGGCGCTGGGCGCCGGCTCGGTGGCGGAGATCGCGCTCGCCGCGGCGGAGGGGGCGGCCGCCTGGTTCGACCCCTCGGAGCTGGACGAGGGCGACGAGAACGCGTTCGCGAAGTGGCTCGCCGACCCCGCGAAGCCCAAGGTGCTGCACAACGCCAAGGGTGTGATGCGGGTCTTCGCCGAGCACGGCTGGAGCGTCGAGGGCGTGTCCATGGACACCGCGCTCGCCGCCTATCTGGTCAAGCCGGGCCGCCGTTCGTTCGCGCTGGACGCGCTGTCGCTGGAGTACCTCGGGCGGGAGCTGGGTCCGGCCGCCGCGGCCGACGGGCAGCTGGCCTTCGGAGCGGACGACGGAGCCGAGGCCGAGGCGCTGATGGCGCAGGCCCGCACGATCCTCGACCTCGGTGAGGCGTTCGGCGAGAAGCTGCGGGAGGTCGGCGCGGCCGATCTGCTGCGGGACATGGAGCTGCCCACGTCGGCGCTGCTGGCGCGCTTGGAGCGGTACGGCATCGCGGCCGACCGGGCGCACCTGGAGGCCATGGAGCAGATGTTCGGTGCCGCCGTGCAGCAGGCGGTGAAGGAGGCGCACGCCTCCGTGGGCCACGAGTTCAACCTCGGTTCGCCCAAGCAGCTCCAGGAGGTCTTCTTCGGGGAACTCGATCTGCCCAAGACGAAGAAGACGAAGACGGGTTACACGACGGACGCGGACGCGCTGGCCTGGCTGGCCACGCAGACCGACCACGAGTTGCCCGTCATCATGCTCCGCCACCGTGAGCAGGCGAAGCTGCGCGTGACGGTCGAGGGTCTGATCAAGACGATCGCCGCGGACGGCCGGATCCACACCACCTTCAACCAGACGGTGGCGGCGACGGGCCGTCTGTCGTCGGTGGACCCGAACCTGCAGAACATCCCGGTGCGTACGGAGGAGGGCCGCGCGATCCGCCGGGGCTTCGTGGTCGGCGAGGGCTTCGAGTCGCTGATGACGGCGGACTACAGCCAGATCGAGCTGCGGGTGATGGCTCATCTGTCCGAGGACGAGGGACTGCTCGAGGCGTTCACGTCGGGCGAGGACCTGCACACGACGGTGGCGTCCCAGGTGTTCTCGGTCGAGCGTTCGGCGGTCGACGCGGAGATGCGACGCAAGATCAAGGCCATGTCGTACGGCCTGGCGTACGGGCTGTCGGCGTTCGGCCTGTCCCAGCAGCTGAACATCGACGCGGGGGAGGCGCGTGCCCTGATGGAGACGTACTTCGAGCGTTTCGGCGGTGTCCGGGACTATCTGCGCCGGGTCGTGGACGAGGCGCGTGCCACGGGCTACACGGAGACCCTCTTCGGCCGGCGTCGTTATCTGCCCGACCTGAACAGCGACAACCGTCAGCGTCGCGAGACGGCCGAGCGCATGGCACTGAACGCGCCGATCCAGGGCACGGCCGCGGACATCGTCAAGATCGCGATGCTGAACGTGGACCGGGCGCTGCGCGAGGCCGGTCTGAAGTCCCGCATGCTCCTCCAGGTCCACGACGAAATCGTCCTGGAGATCGCCCCGGGGGAGCGCGCGAAGACCGAGGAGCTCCTGCGTCGCGAGATGGCGTCCGCCGTCGATCTCCGGGCCCCGCTCGACGTCTCCGTCGGCTCGGGAGCCGACTGGGAATCGGCGGCGCACTAGCCGCTTCGGCGACCGGGTTCCGGGTGACCGCGGAGCCTGCGCCGTCACCGGACCGGGGCCCGGCACCATCTGGTGCCGGGCCCCGGTCCGTCGCGACACCGGCCCCGTACGGCGGGCCCTCCGGCGCCGGACCGGCCCCTGGCGGTGGAAACCGTCTGGTTCCGCCGTCACGCAGATGAATCCGACCTGTGCAGGGCAAAAAAGTCACCGCCTCAGCCCATGGACGACGGCGCCGCGCCTCCCTGGCCGGGGCTGGCGTCCGACGGCCGGGGCCCGGAGACCCACAGCCCGGGGATCCGTAGTCACAGCTACCCGCAGGCCCAGGGTCCCGGAGCCTGGGGGCGGGGGGCCCGAAAGTCCAGGGCCCGGGTGCCCGGAGCCGCGAGGCTTTGGGGCCCGCAAGCCTCCGGCACCGGTGGCTCGGGAACCCGGAGGCTCGTACGGTGCCCGGGGCCGGGGTCCCGGTGGCTCAGGGGATCCGGAGGCGGGCTGCCGCCGTCTCCTGGTCGGCCCTCGCAGAGACCGTCACTCGCGTGGCCCTCGCAAAGACGCCCCCCGCGCAGGGGGACCGCGAGGATGCGGGCATGGGTATACGCATACTCCACCGCCGCACGGCCCTCCCCGCGGGCGTCGTCCCGGCGCTGTTCGCGCCGGTGCCCGCGGTGGCCGCGAGCGCGAGCACCGCTCAGACGCCCACGGCCCGCCGTTCCGGCCGCACCCCCGAGCCCGCCGCGCGTACGTCCCGTGACCTGGAGGCGACAGCCTCACGCCGGGGCACCGTCGCCCTGCCGGTGCACGCCGAGGGCGGCGGCCCGACCTGCGATCTCGCGAGCGAGTGTCAGTACGACGCGGGGAGCTTCGCCGAGGGCGCGGCCACGGAGGCCGTGCCGCGGCGGACGGAGCGGCTCCGGCACACCCTCGACCGGTGGGAGCTCGCCGCCCTCCGCCCCCTGGTCACCGTCTCGGACGGCATCGCGGCCCTGCGCCTGCCGGACGTGGTCGCCGGCTCCCGTTCCCTCCTGAGGACCCGCCTCCACGGCCTGAGCCTGCTCGGCCGCGTCCGCGGCGCGGCGCTCCGGGGCAGGCCCGCCGGGATGCCGGGCGGCCTGCGGGCGCACCGGGAGAACGGCTCGCTGCCCCGGCCGGCGCACGGCTGGCGGGTGCACAGCGTCGGCGCGTTCACGGGTACCGGCAGGACGTGCCGCATCGTCGTCCTGTCGCACGACAACCCGACGACGGCGTACGGAACCCGCACCCTCGGGCGCTTCGCGCGGGCCGTCCACCGCGGTCTGGGCCAGTCACGCGGCCTCGTCCGGGGGCCGGCCCCGTGGAGCGGGGTCAGCGGCGCGTCGGACGGTTCGGCTCCGTACGCGTGGCCACCGGGCCGGGACGAACCGGAGCGGGGCGCCACACCCTGACGCCGACGGCGTACAGCGCGAGGCCGAGGACGAGACCCGCGCCCGCGCCGAAGCACAGCGTCGGGATCAGTTCCCACGGCTTCGCGCCCGAGCCCCAGTAGGCCCACCACCGGGCAGCCCGCTGCGCGGCGGCGACGACCGCGCAGCCGCCGATCACGGCGGCCGCGAGCCACCGGTCGGCACGCGACAACCGCGGCACCCCGACCGGCTCGCCCGGTGGTGTCCGCCGCAGCGCGACGACCACGAAGACCGTGATCACCACGGCCGCCGCCATCGAAGTGCCGTACTGCGCGTACGTGAACAGGGGGGTGCCCCCGACGTCCCGTCCCAGCGCGGGCAGCAGCCGCACCCCCCACCGGTCGTGGTGCGTGAACGCGTCCCACACGACGTGCGTCAGCGCGCCGAGCACCGCCGACGCGTACCACCACAGCGCCAGGGACGCACCGGGCTCCCGGCGGGCCGTCCCGCAGCGCAGCAGTCCCGCGAGGCGCCCCTGACGGGTCCGTGGCAGCAGGGCCACCAACGGCTCGCGCAGGACCAGCCAGACGCCCACGAGGGCCCAGGCGACGAGCACGTCGAAGGTGAGGACACCGGCGAACGAGTGCGTGAAGGCACCGAATTCCATCGCTCCGGGTACCGCACTCGCCGCGTAGTAGGTCATGTCGGGAGCGAAGGAGCCGGCCACCAGGACCGCCGGCACCAGTCGGCTCCGGCCGCTTCCGTCGCCTCGCACGGCGGGCAGTACGGCCGCCGCATGACTGAGAGTGAAGGGCAAAACGTCCCCCTGTGGCCGACGTCGGTCGAAGGCGTCGCCTTCGGTGATCACCGAAGGCCATTATGAGAGACGGATGAGAAGCTCCGGGCGGGCCGCTCGGGGTACGTGTCCCACCGGACAATCGAACATGGCCAACCGGTGAAAACCGGGCACGAACGGGTGCCCGGGCGGCGGAAGTTGTCGTAGGGTCACCTGCGTCACTGTGCCAGCGAACGCGCGGAGCGCGGGCGGTCGACCACGGGAGGGGTTCACTCAATGGCGGCGCATTTCGGCAGACTGCGCAAGGGAGCGGCGTCCACCGCCGTGGCCGCCGCTGCGGTCGCGGCCCTGTCCGCTTCCCAGGCACCCGGAGTGGCCACCGACAGCCTCGGCAGACAGGCCTCGGGCGCCCAGCCCTCGGCCGACGCGAGCGCCGGCGGCCAGGACGGCGGCGCCGGCGCGGCGACCGGCAACTCGCCCTACTACACCGACCTGCCGCCGCTGAAGAGTCCGAACCCGAGCCCCTCGTCGACCATCGGGACGCCCGTCTCGGTCGGCGAGGCCGAGGCCGGCATACCGGCGACCGTGCTCGACGCCTACAAGAGGGCCGAGACCTCGCTGCGCGCGTCCAAGCCGGGCTGCAATCTGCCCTGGCAACTCCTCGCGGCCATCGGCAAGGTCGAGTCCGGGCAGGCGCGCGGCGGCCGTGTCGACGCGAACGGCACGACGTACTCGCCGATCCTCGGTCCCAAGCTCGACGGCAACGGCTTCGCGCTGATCGGCGACACCGACAACGGAGCGTACGACGGCGACAGCGCGTACGACCGCGCGGTGGGCCCCATGCAGTTCATCCCCTCCACCTGGGAGTGGGCGGGCCGCGACGGCAACGGCGACGGCAAGAAGGACCCCAACAACGTCTACGACGCGGCACTCGCGGCCGGTCACTACCTGTGCCGGGCCGGCCGTGACCTGTCCGTGCAGGCGCAGATGAACGCGGCGATCCTGAGCTACAACAACTCGACGGCCTACCTCAACACGGTGCTGTCGTGGCTGGAGTACTACCGCAAGGGCACCCACGAGGTGCCGGACGGCACGGGCAGCCTGCCGTCGCACAGCAGCGGCGGCGACAACTCCACGGCCGGCCCGGGACCGTCGCCGTCCGCGCCCTCGACACCCGAGTCGAAGCCGAGCACTCCCAAGCCGGGCGGCGGCGGTTCGACGGGCCCCGGCACGAGCCCGTCCGCGCCCGCTTCGCCCTCGACCCCGCCGGCCACGCCGCCCACGCCCACCGAGACGGTGGACCACCTGGAGGACGCGGACACCGGGAAGCTCACCGCGACGGCGGGCCAGACCTTCGCCACCAAGGTCTCGGTGCGCACCGAGACCAAGGCGGGCAAGGCGGTCGCGAAGGTCCGCGTCCGGTTCATGATCGTCGGAGACACGGACGCCACCTTCACGGGCGGTGAGAGCGCCGCCACGCTCGTCACCGACAGCAAGGGCACGGCGACCGCGCCCGCGCTCGTGGCGGGCGAGAAGACCGGCGGCTTCACGGTCCGCGCCACCGTCGTGGGCCGCACCCTGAGCGGCCTCGACTACGCCGCGACCGTCACCGCGCGCCAGGCCGACACCCTGACCCGCACCGGCGACACCGAGCTGACCTGCGTGCCGGGCGGCGAGTTCGCCGACCAGGTCCAGCTGAAGGCCACCTACAAGGGCGCCCCCGCGGGGAAGGTCGCGGCCACCGCCACGCTGGTCAAGTCGGCGGACGACGCGACCGAGAACGACAAGGGCCCGTACTTCAAGGACGCCGACGGCAAGACGGTCCGCACCCTCACGGACCTCACGACCGACGCCGACGGCGCGCTCAAGCTCCCCAAGCTGTACGCGGACGACACGACCGGCACGTTCCTGCTCCGCGTCACCACCACGGGCGGCGCGACACTGACGGTCGAGCTGAAGGTGGCCCCGGCCGCCACGGACACTCCGTCCGGCACCCCTGCGCCGTCCGGCACCCCCGCGCCGTCCGGCACGGCCACGCCGTAGTCCGGCACGGCCACGCCGTACTCCCGGCCCGGCCGGTCCCGCCGGGGCCACGCCAGGACCGGGACACGGCCGCTCGCGGCCCCCGCGTCACCAGGGCGCCCCTCCGCTTCCGGCGGAGGGGCGCCTTCGCCGTGTGCGCGACGTGTTCTCATCTCGGGCCGTCGTTGCTACGGTGCCCGACCTGACGATGCATCAGCTCCAGGCTCTCGGGAGGCCCGCATGCGTGCCCTCATCGCCGCCGCGACCGGTCTCGCCGTGGCGCTCGCCCTGGTGTTCACCATCACCGCCGTCGGCTCACCGGCCGGCAGGACGTCGCCGAAGCCGCTGCTCACCACCGTGCCCAAGCATCCGTAACCAGCCGGGAGGGCCGTCCAGATGCGCCGCAAGGCCAGCCTGATCCTGCTCGCCCTCGCCGTGTTCTGCGCGGCGCTGTCCCCACTGACGCGCTGGTACGTCTTCCCGCGGGTGGCCAAGATCCCCGCCGGCCAGTACCAGGACATGGTCCTGGAGGCGAAGGACGCGACCCTGCTCGACTACGGCACCATGAAGGCGAAGAAGGTCCCCGAGGTCACCGTCGTGCAGACCCTCAAGGGCAACGTCGAGGCCTCCGACCGGATCGAGCGGACGCCGGGCCGCGACGTCGTCGTCTGGGACTCCCTCTCCTATGTGCAGGGCCCCGACGGGAAGATGGTCTCCAAGCTCCCCGAGCGCTACATCTTCGACGCCCACACCCAGGAACCCGTCCACGCGACCGGTGAGTCGGTCGACGGCGACCCCGTCCGGCGCGACGGCATCGAGTTCAAGTGGCCCTTCCGGACGGAGAAGCGGGACTACGAGTACTTCGACGCGCAGACCCGCACCTCTGCCCCCATCCACTACGAGGGCACCCGGACCTTCCGCGGCGTCGAGGTCTACTACTTCGAGCAGACGATCCCCTGGACGAAGGTCGCGTTCCCCAAGGTCATGCCCGTCCAGGGCATCACCGCGCAGTCGGTCGCCAGGACCGGTACGACACGCTGGTACACGACCGTCCGCAGATTCTGGGTCGAACCGGTCACCGGCGCACCGGTCTACGGCGAGGAGATCCACAAAGAGGAACTGCGCGGCGGCACCCTGCTCGGCGGGCGCGCCAAGGTGACCGCCTTCTCCGGGCACGTGAAGATGCGCGAGGACTACATCGAGCACACCGTCGCCCTGGTCAAGTCCAACCGCACCCTGGTCCTGCTGATGACCTCCTACCTTCCCTGGGGCCTGCTGCTCCTGGGCGCCGTCCTGCTGTCCCTCTCCCTCTACCTGGAGGCGCGCGGCCGCCGCCCGGACGATCCCCCCACCCCCCGGGCCGCACGGCCCGAGCCGGTCAGCGCCTGAGCCGCGCGTTGGTATGGCGGGTCGGCTCCGCGGCCGCCGGATCCTCGGGCCACGGATGCTTGGGGTAACGGCCGCGCAGTTCGGCCCGGACCGCCCGGTAGCCGTCCTTCCAGAAGGAGGCGAGGTCGGCGGTGACCGCGGCGGGCCGCCCCGCGGGCGACAGCAGATGGACGAGTACGGGCACCCCGGCCACGGCCGGTGACGCGTGGAGACCGAACATCTCCTGCAACTTGACGGCGAGGACGGGCTGTTCGGGATTGCCGTAGTCGACCCGGATCCTGGACCCGCTGGGCACCTCGATCCGCTCGGGCGCGAGCTCCTCCAGCCGGGCGGCCTCACCGGTGGCCCAGGGCAGCAGCCGGGCCAGGGCCTGCCCGGCGTCGATCCGCGCCAGATCGGCCCGCCGCCGCGCACGGCTCAGCTCCGGCTCCAACCACTCCGCCACGCGCGCGTGGAGCGCGTCGTCGCCGACGTCGGGCCAGGGCGCGCCGAGATGCAGTCGCAGAAAGGCGAGCCGCCGGCGCAACGCCTCGGCGTCCGGGGACCACCGCAGCAACCCGAGTCCGTCCGCCCGCAGTCCCTCCAGCAGCGCCTCGCGTACGAGCCCGGGGTCGGCGTTCTGGAGCGGGCGCACCGCCAGCTCCACCGCCCCGAGCCGCTCGACCCGCCGCGCGACGACATCGCCCTCGGACCAGTGGACCTCCTCGCCCTCGGCCGCGAAGCTCGCGGCGGCGCGCCGGGCCGTCCCCTCGTCCACCACCGCCCCGAGCCGCACGCGCGCGTGCCCGGCGCCGACAGGACGGTCGGCCACGGCGACCGCCAGCCAGGGCGCGTCGCGCAGGGCGGAGCCGTCACCGATGTCGGCGCGGGTCCCGTTCACCATCAGGTACGAGCCGCCCTGCGCCCGCGCGAGGCGCTCGGGGAACGCGAGGGCGGCGACCAGCCCGGCGACGCGGTCGTCCCCGGGGCCGGCCCGGCCACCCGTGTCCCTGTCCGGCGGCAGGTCCTTCGGCCTCTTCTTCGCGGCGTCCTCGGTGGCCGAGCGCAGTCGGCGGGCCTCGGTGCGCCAGCGTGCCGCGTAGGCGTCACCGCCCCGCCGGGCCGTCCGCCAGGCCGCCGCCAGATCGTCCCCGTACTCCCGTGGCGGCTCCTCGCTCAGCAGCGCGACCACGTCGGCCGCCCGGTCCGCACCGACCTCGGGCGCCGCGTCCAGCAGCGCCCGCGCCAGCCGTGGGTGCAGGCCCAGCCGGGACATGCGGACACCGCGTTGCGTGGCCCGGCCCGCCGGGTCGACCGCGCCCACCGCCGACAGGACGGAGCGCGCCGCCGCCATCGCGCCGGCCGGCGGCGGGTCCAGCAGGGCAAGTCCCGTCACCTCCGGGTCGCCCCAACAGGCCGCCTGCAGGGCGAACGCCGTCAGGTCGGCCACCTTGATCTCGGGCGCGGGAAAGCGGGGGAGACGGGCGTCCTCCGCCTCGGACCAGCAGCGGTACACCCGTCCCGGCGCCTCACGGCCGGCCCGCCCCGCCCGCTGCCGTCCGGCCGCCTGCGCGGCCCGCACCGTCGTCAGCGCGCTCAGCCCCCGCGCGTGGTCCACCCGGGGCTCGCGTGCGAGCCCCGAGTCCACGACCACCCGCACTCCGGGGACCGTCAGCGACGACTCCGCGACGGAGGTGGCCAGGACCACCCGGCGCCCCGCGCCCGGGGCCAGCACCGCGTCCTGCACCGCCGCGGACGCCCGCCCGTGCACCTGGAGCACGTCGGTCCCGCCGAGGTCCCCCAACTGACCGGCGACCCGCGCGATCTCCCCCACGCCGGGCAGGAAACACAGCACGTCCCCGTCGCGCTCGGCCAGCGCCCGCCGCACCACCGACACCACGTGGGCGAGCAGCGCGGGGTCGACCCGCATGCCGTGCGGGGGACGGACGGGCCGCGCCGGGGGCGCCCAGACCACCTCCACCGGATACGAGACCCCCTGCGCCTCGACGACCGGCGCCCCGCCCAACAGCCGGGCCCAGCCCTCGGCGTCGGTCGTGGCGGAAGCGGCCACGAGCCGCAGTTCGGGACGGAGCGCGGCCCGGACGTCCAGGAGGAAGGCGGCCACCGTGTCGGCGTCCAGATGCCGTTCGTGGCACTCGTCGAGGACCACCACGTCGACGCCCGCGAGCTCCTGGTCCCTCTGCAGCCGCTGAAGGAGCACTCCCGTCGTGACGACCTCCACGCGCGCGCGTGGCCCCACGACCCGCTCCCCGCGCACGGTGTAGCCCACGTTCCCGCCGACCTGCTCGCCGAGCAGCCACGCCATCCGCCGGGCCGCGGCCCGCGCCGCGATCCGCCGCGGTTCGGCGACCAGCACCCGGCGCGCCGGGCCCCCGCCGACGAGCCCGGCGAGAACCAACGGCACGAGGGTCGTCTTGCCGGTGCCCGGCGGGGCGCACAACACCGCCGCACCGTGCTCCTCCAGGGCGTCGCGCAGCGCGGGCACGGCGGAACGGACGGGCAGCCGGTCGAGGGCGTCGGTACGGATCACGCCCCCAGTCTCGTACGAGGTCGCGCAGGGGCGTCAAACACGCCCCGCACGCGGGTGTGCCCCGCACGCGCGCGTGCGGGGCACACGGACACCCCTGTGGGGGCGAGCCGGGGGCGAACGGTGGGGAACGGCCTCAGTCCCGCAGGCACACGAAGATCGCGGTGCCCGGGATCAGGTTCCCGCGCAGCGGGGACCAGCCGCCCCACTCCTGGGTGTTCCAGGCGGGCCACTCCGGCTCGACGACGTCCAGGAGCCGGAAGCCCCCGGCCACCACGTCACGCACCCGGTCGCCCACCGTCCTGTGGTGTTCGACGTACACCGCGCGACCCTCGTCGTCCTGCTCGACATAGGGGGTGCGGTCGAAGTACGAGGCGGAGACCGACAGTCCTTCCGGACCCGGCTCGTCCGGGAACGCCCAGCGGACCGGATGCGTCACGGAGAAGACGAAGCGGCCGCCGGGACGCAGGACGCGGTGCACCTCGCGCAGCACCCGGACGGGGTCGGCGACGAACGGCAGCGCCCCGTACGCGGAACACGCGAGGTCGAAGGAGCCGTCCGCGAAGGGCAGCGCGCCCGCGTCGGCCTCCACCAGCGGCACCCGGCCGCCTATGCGCAGCGCGTGCTGGAGCTGGCGGTGGGAGAGGTCCAGGGCGACCGGGCGGGCGCCCTGGGCCGCCAGCCAGCGCGAGCACTGGGCCGCGCCGGCGCCGATCTCCAGGACGTCCTTCCCCTTGAGGTCCTCCGGCGGGCCGAGCAGCTCGGCCTCCACCTCGTCGAGGCCCTCGGGGCCCCACACGAAGCGGTCGTCCCCGAGGAACGTGCCGTGCTCGATCTGATAGTCGTCCGCGTTCCGGTCCCACCAGCTGCGGTTGGCGCGGGAACTCTCGGTGACGTCCGCGTCGCGTCGGGTGGCTTCGGGTTCGGACTGCTCGGGCTCTTGGATGATCGGCTCCCTCGTATTAATCTGCGGGCTCGGCCCTTCGACCCGCCTCGGGGGTGTCACGGCAGGGGTCGACCAGGGCCCGCGTGGCCTCATGAGACAGGTCTTGTGCCGGGAATGCGGCGATCTGCCCCGGGTGTGCGCCTTCGCGCATTGACCCTGCCCGGCTGCCCCCGTATGCTACAAGTTGCGCTGCGGGCCTGCGCACCTCAGACGTAGCAGGCTGCGCTCGCATCTGTATGTATGTCCCCTCGGTTTTCGAGGCGCCACCGGTGGTGTTCGTAAGGACACGGTCCCGGACGGGCGCTTCCTTGGCTGTCCGGCCGTCTGCAGAGCGAAACGGGCTCCCGGCGTAAGCAGTACCTACGACTCACTGTCCGTACCGGAGCCCTTTCCCACATGACGAGCAGCACCGAGACCACCTCTACCACGCCGCAGGTAGCGGTCAACGACATCGGTAACGAGGAAGCCTTCCTCGCCGCGATCGACGAGACGATCAAGTACTTCAACGACGGCGACATCGTCGACGGCGTCATCGTGAAGGTCGACCGGGACGAGGTCCTGCTCGACATCGGTTACAAGACCGAAGGTGTCATCCCGAGCCGCGAGCTCTCGATCAAGCACGACGTCGACCCCAATGAGGTCGTCGCCGTCGGTGACGAGATCGAAGCCCTTGTTCTCCAGAAGGAGGACAAGGAAGGCCGCCTGATCCTCTCGAAGAAGCGCGCCCAGTACGAGCGCGCCTGGGGCACCATCGAGAAGATCAAGGAAGAGGACGGCATCGTCACCGGTACCGTCATCGAGGTCGTCAAGGGTGGTCTCATCCTCGACATCGGCCTCCGTGGCTTCCTGCCGGCCTCCCTCGTCGAGATGCGCCGTGTCCGCGACCTCCAGCCCTACGTGGGCAAGGAGCTCGAGGCCAAGATCATCGAGCTGGACAAGAACCGCAACAACGTGGTCCTGTCCCGCCGTGCCTGGCTGGAGCAGACCCAGTCCGAGGTCCGCCAGACGTTCCTCACCACCCTCCAGAAGGGTCAGGTCCGCTCCGGCGTCGTCTCCTCGATCGTCAACTTCGGTGCCTTCGTGGACCTGGGTGGCGTCGACGGTCTGGTGCACGTCTCCGAGCTCTCCTGGAAGCACATCGACCACCCCTCCGAGGTTGTCGAGGTCGGCCAGGAAGTCACCGTCGAGGTTCTCGACGTCGACATGGACCGCGAGCGCGTCTCCCTGTCGCTCAAGGCGACGCAGGAAGACCCGTGGCAGCAGTTCGCCCGTACGCACCAGATCGGTCAGGTCGTCCCGGGTAAGGTCACCAAGCTCGTTCCGTTCGGTGCGTTCGTCCGCGTGGACGAGGGCATCGAGGGTCTGGTCCACATCTCCGAGCTGGCCGAGCGCCACGTGGAGATCCCGGAGCAGGTCGTCCAGGTCAACGACGAGATCTTCGTCAAGGTCATCGACATCGACCTCGAGCGCCGCCGCATCAGCCTCTCGCTGAAGCAGGCCAACGAGGCCTTCGGTGCCGACCCGGCGTCGGTCGAGTTCGACCCGACCCTGTACGGCATGGCCGCGTCGTACGACGACCAGGGCAACTACATCTACCCCGAGGGCTTCGACCCCGAGACCAACGACTGGCTCGAGGGCTTCGAATCCCAGCGTGAGGTGTGGGAGACGCAGTACGCCGAGGCGCAGACGCGCTTCGAGCAGCACCAGGCTCAGGTCATCAAGTCCCGCGAGGCGGACGCTCAGGCCGAGGCCGAGGGTGCCAGCACCTCCAGCGCGGCTCCGGCCGCGTCCGGTGGCGGTTCGTACTCCTCGGAGTCGGACGACACCTCCGGCGCCCTGGCGTCGGACGAGGCCCTGGCTGCCCTGCGTGAGAAGCTCGCCGGCGGCCAGAGCTGAAAGGCTCCCCGCTAGGCAGTAGCTGAAAGAAGTGGGCCCGCACCGATTCGGTGCGGGCCCACTTCCATGGGGGGCCGTTTTCCCGGGACGGGTCAGGGCGTCACCGTGATGTTGGTGAGCCCCTTGCCGCCCGTCACCGTGTTCGACGCGTACACGGTGGTCCCGCACGAGGTGCCGTAGTTCGTGACGTTGACCGCCAGCTGCTTGTCACCCGACGCGCCCCGCAGGTCCGAGGTGTTGCCGCGGAACACCGTGCCGCAGCCCCAGCCGGACTGCTGGGTGTGGGTCTCGTAGCCGTCGTTCGTGGTGGCGGTGCCCCTGTTGTTCTCGACGAGGACGCCGTTGCCCTTCACGTCGACCCAGGAGTCGTCGAAGTTGGCGCCGGTCAGACCGCTGCCGTCGAAGGTGTTGCCGGTGATGCGCGCACCCGTGGTGCCCTCCTTGATGTCGACGTTCTCGCCGCCCACGTCCGGGCCGATCGTGTTCCCGGTGATCTCGATGCGGTCGCTCTTGTCCGAGGTCCCGCCGGCCGTGCCGACGTAGACGCCCTCGCCCATGCCGCGTCCGTCGTTCCCGGTGTCGTAGATCCTCGAGTTCCTGATCACGCCGTCCGTGCTGGAGTTGCGGAAGTGGACGCCCTCCATGTCGAGCCCGTGGACGGTCACCGAGTCGACGACGACGCCCTTCGCCGAGTCGATCATGATGCCCTTCTGGCCACCGGTGACGGTGACGCCCCGGACCGTCCAGTACGAGGCGCCGTTGAGATGCAGCCCATAACCGCCGCCCGCTGTGAGGACGGCCTTCGAGGAGCCGGTGAGGGTGATGCGGGAGCCGGAGGTCGCGACCGTCGTCGTCTTGAAGTTGCCGGTGTACGTGCCGTCCGCGAGGTGGATGGTGTCGCCGGGTGCGGCGGAGGTGAGCGCCGACTTCAGCTGGGCGGCCGTGGCGACCTCGATCGTCTGGGCCGCGGCGGCGGTGGGCGCTGACGCCAGCATCCCGCGCGTGGCCAGCGCCGCGCCGAGCGAGGGGAGGAGGAGCGCGCTTCGGATACGCATGTGGGGGTGACCTTCCCGTCGGTTCGCAAGAAGTCTGTCTTGTACGTGACGGTTCTTGTACGTGAACGCTGGGTGCCCATATGAACGTAAGGGCGCCTCGGATCCGTGTCAAGGTCCGTACCGGGCCGGTGTGCGGGGAGGGAAACGTGGCGGATACACGAGTAACTGCAGGGCTGTAACCGGCCGTTGCCAGGATCCCCGGGTCATCCAAGATCGAGAGGGGAGCCGAAGCATGGCAGCTCAGGAGCGATCGAGTGCGTCGAGCCGGCGCGCGTTCTTGCGCACCGTCGGTCTGACCGGCGGTGCGGGCGCGATGTTCGCCACCATGGGGGCCCTCGGCCTCGCGCCCACCGCGCAGGCCGCCCAGCGTGAACAGCCTTACCGCGCACCGAAGTCGGGCGATTTCACACTCACCGGGAGAGGTGCCGCGAAGGTCGTGGTCGTCGGCGGGGGCATCGCCGGACTCGCCTGCGCGTACGAGCTCGGCAAGGCGGGCTACGACTGTACGGTCCTGGAGGCCAGGGACCGGACCGGCGGCCGTAACTTCACCGTGCGCGGCGGGGACACGACCACCGACCTGTACGGCAACACCCAGACGGCACGGTTCGGCGACGGCCAGTACATGAACGCCGGACCGGCCCGCATCCCGCAGTGGATGGTTACCCTCGACTACTGCCGCGAACTCGGCGTCCCCGTCGAGGTGTTCACGAACACGAACGCGGATGCGTACATGTACAACGAGTCGTCCGGCATGACCAAGCCCGTACGCCACCGCACCGCCAAGGCCGACGTGTACGGCTACGTCTCCGAACTGCTCGCCAAGGCCACCGACAAGGGCGCCCTCGACAAGGAGTTGACCGCCACCGACCAGGACCGGCTCGTCGAGTTCCTCAAGGACTTCGGTGAACTCGGCGACGGACTCGCCTACGAGGGCGGACCGCGCCGCGGCTACACCACCGTCCCCGCCGCCGCCGGAACTCCGGGGGTGATCCTCGGCGACGTACCGACCGCCTCCGAGGTCTTCGCCAGCGGCGTCGGCCGCTACTTCTCCTTCGAGTTCGAATTCGACCAGGCCATGCTGATGTTCCAGCCCGTGGGCGGCATGGACCAGATACCGAAGGCGCTCACCAGGGCGATCGGCTCCCACCGCATACGCACCGGAGCGGCGGTCTCCCGGATCACCGACAAGGGGAACGGCGTCACCGTCACCTACACCCAGGGCGGGCGCACGAAGTCCCTCGACGCCGACTTCTGCGTCGCCGCCCTGCCGCCCAACATCCTCGCCGGAATCCCGCACAACCTCGGCTCCGGCGTCCAGAGCGCCCTGGAGGCGATCACCCCGCAGTCCGCGGGCAAGATCGGCCTCGAATACCGCTCACGCTGGTGGGAGCTCGACCACCGCATCTACGGCGGCATCACCGAGACCGACCAGGACGTCACCCACATCTGGCACCCCTCCTACGGCTACAACGGCCGGCGCGGCGTCATGATCGGCTACTACAACTACGGCTCCGACGCGGACTCTTACGCCAAGCTCAGCCCCAGGGACCGGGAGAAGCGCGCGGTGGCCGCGGGCGTGAAGATCTACGGCGAGAAGTACCGCACCGAACTCGACTCGTCCTTCTCCCACCACTGGCGTCAGACACCCCACCTGGAAGCCGCCTGGCACGACACCCCCGGCGGCCCCGACGACCCCCGCTACGCGCCCCTGAACCGGCCCACCGGACGCGTCCACTTCGCGGGAGACTGGCTCAGCTACACCGACGCCTGGCAGCACGGCGCCTTCACCTCCGCCCGCAACGCCGTCACCTCGATCCACGCGCGCGTGCTGTCGTCGTAACGCTCCCCGCGCGCGTGGAGTCCTCGCAACACGCGTGCGCTGTGCCCGTGGCCGCCCGCGGTGCCGGCACCGCGGGCGGCCACGGCCGCTCGTGACGGACGGGAGGAAGCGACGAGCAGCGGTGCGGAGCACGGGACGGGAATGTCCGTGCTCCGCACCACGTTGTGCCCTAGGAACACGAGGAGGAGCGGTCACAGTGCTTGATCCGCAGGGTTTGTACGCATGGGAGCCGAAGGGCCTGGCCGTGGTGGACATGGCGCTCGCCCAGGAGTCGGCCGGACTGGTCATGCTCTACCACTTCGACGGATACATCGACGCGGGTGAAACGGGCGACCAGATCGTCGACCGGCTGCTCGACTCGCTGCCCCACCAGGTCGTGGCCCGATTCGACCACGACCGGCTGGTGGACTACCGGGCACGCCGCCCGCTGCTGACGTTCAAGCGCGACCGGTGGACCGACTACGAGGAGCCCACGCTCGACGTGCGGCTCGTCCAGGACGCCACGGGCGCGCCCTTCCTGCTGCTGTCCGGCCCCGAGCCGGACGTCGAGTGGGAGCGCTTCGCCGCCGCCGTCGAGCAGATCGTGGAGCGGCTCGGCGTCCGGCTCGCGGTGAACTTCCACGGCATCCCCATGGGCGTGCCGCACACCCGCCCCGTGGGCCTCACACCGCACGGCAACCGCACCGACCTGGTCCCCGGCCACCGCAGCCCCTTCGACGAGGCACAGGTCCCCGGCAGCGCGGAGGCGCTCGTCGAGTACCGCCTCATGGAGGCAGGGCACGACGTGCTGGGCGTCGCCGCGCACGTTCCGCACTACATCGCCCGCTCCCCGTACCCGGACGCCGCACTGACCGTCCTGGAGGCCATCACGGGCGCCACGGGCCTGGTGCTCCCCGGCATCGCGCACTCGCTGCGCAACGAGGCGCACCGCACCCAGACGGAGATCGACCGGCATATCCAGGAGGGCGACGAGGAACTCGTCTCCCTCGTCCAGGGCCTTGAGCACCAGTACGACGCCGCGGCGGGCTCGGAGACGCGGGGCAACATGCTCGCGGAGCCCGTGGAGATCCCATCGGCGGACGAGATCGGGCTGGAGTTCGAGCGCTTCCTCGCGGAGCGCGAAGGCGACTCGTAGGCCGTGCCGCCCGCCCGCACCGCGTCCGGGCGGGAACGGCCGCTGCGCGTGGGGGCCGCGCCGGTGCCCGTCGGGGGCAGGCCCTAGGCTTTCCGGCATGTTGAAGGTGGGCCTGACCGGCGGTATCGGCGCCGGCAAGAGCGAGGTGTCGCGGCTCCTCGTCGAGCACGGCGCGGTACTGGTCGACGCGGACCGCATCGCGCGGGAGGTCGTCGAACCCGGAACTCCCGGGCTCGCGGCCGTCGTCGAGGCCTTCGGCACGGAGGTGCTCGCACCGGACGGCAGCCTGGACCGCCCCGGACTGGGCTCGATCGTCTTCGCCGACCCCGGGAGACTCGCGGTCCTGAACTCGATCGTGCACCCCCTGGTGGGGGCTCGCTCCCGCGCCCTGGAGAGCGCCGCCGCGCCCGACGCCGTGGTCGTCCACGACGTCCCCCTCCTCGCCGAGAACTCCCTGGAAGGTCTCTACGACCTCGTGATCGTCGTGGACGCCGCCCCGGAGACCCAGCTCGACCGGCTGGTGCGGCTGCGCGGCATGACCGAGGCGGACGCCCGCGCCCGCATGGCCGCCCAGGCCACCCGCGAACAGCGCCTCGCGATCGCCGACGTCGTCATCGACAACGACGTCCCCCTGGAGCAGCTGAGGCGGCGCGTGGGGGAGGTATGGGCGGATCTCGTGCGCCGAGCGCGCGCTCGCGAGGAATAGCGGCCCTCGTCGGGGGCGTTGAACCCGTGAAGTGAGGGAAGGACTGAGCCGTGCCCGAGACCAGCGGACCGACCGGACGTACTCCGGAGACGCATGTCATCGACTTCCGTGCCGCCGAGCAGCTGCTCGCCGCGCGCGACCCGCGGGGCGCGGTGAAGCTGCTCGACCCGGTGATCGCCGCGCATCCCGAGAACACCGCGGCCCGCCTGCTGCGCGCGCGTGCCTTCTTCGCCGCCGCGCAACTGCGGCCCGCCGAGCTGGAGTTCACGATGGTGCTGGAGCGCGAACCGGACAACGCGTTCGCGCACTTCGCGCTCGCCCGCACCTATGAGCGCCAGCTCCGCCCCGAGCAGGCCAAGCGGCACTTCAGACTGGCGGCGGCGCTCGATCCGAAACCGCAGTACCTGGAAGCCGCGCGCTTCGACTCCTAGGGCGAGTCGCAGGGTTCCGGGGCCGGGCCGCGGGGCCCTGGAATCCGCGGGTCCCCGGACCCGGACGAGACCCAGCGGGTGGCGTACGAGATCCACCGGTGGGCGGGCGGGGCCTACAGGTGGTGGTGCTCCGGCGGCCGGTACGGCGGGATGTCGCGGCTCGGCTGGTAGTGCGGGCCCTGATGGATGTGCCACAGGATCACGGTCATGTCCACGGTGGCGACGATCCACAGCACACCGCAGGCGGCGGCCCACCCGGGCCGTCCGGCCAGCGCGAACGCGGCCGTTCCGAAGATCGCCCAGACCAGGCCCCAGGCACTCAGCCAGAAGCGCATCCGCAGCGCACTGCGCGCTGTCGTGGGTTCACTGCCTGTACGCATCGGGATCACCGTTCCCGGACCACCGTTCCTACTGGAAAACGTACTCTCGTCGTGCACGTTCACCAAAGGGACGGCGGCCGGACCGACGGGGGAGGCGACAGTGCTGCTGGACGCGCTGCGGGCGGACGCGAGGCTCGCCGAGTGGCTGAGAGACCTGGAGAGCGAGGCCGCGCCCCGGACGGTGGCGGTGCTTCCGGACGCGGACGAGCTGGCGGACATCCTGCTCGACCTGTCCGTGGCCCATGAACACGTCAACGAGCTCGTCGCCCTGCGCTCCCGGCTCGCCGCGGACCCGGAGGCGATGACGCTGCTCACGCGGTGCGTCGCCCGCTTCGTACGGGACATGGGGGAGATCGGAAAGGGATGGGAACCGCCCGCGTTCCCCGCCTCGACCGGGTCGCTCGGGCGCTGCTTCCACCTGTACGTCTTCGTCGCGGCACTCCCGTACGTCCGCGCGTACCACCGCGGTCGCGGCATCCCCGACGACGTGTCCCGGCGCACCCTCGCCGACCTCGGGCGGCAGGTGGCGGTGCACCGCCGACGGCTCGGCACGCCGGGTCTGCTGTTCCCCTGGTGGATCGCCCTGCACTTCCACGGTGAGCTGTTCCAGCTGGGCCGGCTGCAGTTCCAGCGGGCCCGGCTCGGTCAGCGCACCGGCCGCGCCGTCGCGGCGGCGGGCCTCGGCTCCGGACCGGGCGATCCCTGTCTGAGCGTGCACATAGCCGACTTCCGCGGACCGCTGACGCCCGCCGCCTGCGACCGCTCGCTCGCCCTGGCACGGGAGTTCTTCGCCCGGCACTACCCCGACGAGCGCTACGAGGTGGCGGAGTGCCACTCCTGGCTGCTGGATCCGCAGCTCGGGCGGTACCTGCCGCCGGACTCGAACATCATGCGCTTCCAGGAACGTTTCCGCGTCGCGTACCAGGAGACGACCCCGGACGACGGGGTGCCCGTCGGGTTCGTCTTCGGCGATCCCGAACTGCCGACCCGGGACCTGCCGCGGCGCAGCGCCGTGGAGCGGGCGGTGGGGGACCATCTCCGCGGCGGCGGGCACTGGTACGTCGGGCACGGCTGGTTCGCGCTGCAACCCCCCTCGAACGAGTGAGGGGGGCGCAGGAACGAGGCGACGCGGGCTGCCCGTTGGACGGGTATGAGCACGGAAACGCGTGAAGGACATGCGTGCGGGCCCCAGGCGGCGCCCGGCCCGGGGCGGCGGAGCCGGCGGTCCGGTCGGACCCGGCCCACGGCGATGAGTTCCGCACGCGCGTCCGGTCTACCCCTGCGACAGCACCTCGCACCGCTTCGCACAGGAGACCCCATGTCCGAGACCACCGTCCCCGCCACCCCGGCCACCGTCCCCGCCTCCGCCGCCCCGTCGCGCTCCCGCCTCCTCCGTGGCCGGGGCGCACGGATTCCGCTGGGCGCCCTGCAGATCCTGCTCGGTCTCTTCTACGTGTTCGCGAGCGCCCTGCCCAAGCTCCTCGCGAACCCGTCGGCGGCCGAGGCCTTCGACAAGCTCGGCTGGGGCAGCACGGGCATGTACATCATCGGCACGCTCGAACTCGCCGGTGGCGTGGCCCTGTTGATCCCGCTGCTGTCCTCGGTGGCGGCGGTGGCGCTCAGCGCGCTGATGGTCGGCGCCTTCATCGTGAACGTCACGGCGGTGCACGGACCGTACGTGGCGACCCCGCTCATCCTGATCGTGCCGCTCGCGCTGATCGCGTGGGCCCGCAGGAGTCACAACGCCGAGCTGGTCCGGCTGGTCCGACGACGGGCGTGACCGCTGTACGCCGTCGCGGGCTCCCCGGCAGTGACGGGGAGCCCGCGACGACGTCGGCGGACGGAGGACCGGACACTGGCGCGTCCGGCGTCCGGCGTCCGGCGTCCGGCGTCCGGCGTCCGGCGTCCGGCGTCCGGTCACGGGTGGCCGGCGCCTGGCGAGGGGCCGGGTGCCGGTCCCCAGGGCCCCGGGACCGGTGGCGCCGGCCGGGTGTCAGGGGGCCTCGGGACCGCCGAGACCCCGGAGGCGCTCCAGCTCGCGGCGGTCGCGCTTGGTCGGGCGCCCCGCGCCCCGGTCGCGGACACCCGCCGGGGCGACGGACTCGCGCGGCGGGGGCGGCGGACTGTTGTCCACGTAGCACTCGGCCGCGACAGGCGGCCCGACCCGCTTGCGGATCACGCGCTTCACCACCACGATCCGCTCCCGGCCCCCGTGCCGCAGGCGGACCTCGTCGCCCACGCGCACCGCGTACGCGGGCTTGACGCGCTCGCCGTTCACCCGGACATGACCGCCCCGGCACGCGGTCGCGCCCATCGAGCGGGTCTTGACCAGACGTACGGACCAGATCCAGCTGTCGACGCGCACGCTCTCGCCACCCGCCGGACGCGCGGCCACGGCGGCGGCCACCGCGTCACCGGAGCCCGTCGCGCCGTCGTCCGCGCTCTTCTTCTCGTCGTCCCGTTCGACGTCCGCACCCTCAGAAGCCATGCCCCGACTCTAGAAGACGTCGCCCGGCCGGGCCGCATTTCCGTCACAGGGGCCCACCCTCGACGCCGGGAACGCTGCCGCCCGGTCGTACGGTGGGGGCATGGACAGAGGCCGGACGGACAGCGGCGATCACACGGATCTCACAGGTGGCGGAGGCCTCAGGGCCCCGGCAGGTCCCGCCGGCCCGGCCGATCCCGCCGCGTCCGCGGACCTGGCGGACCTGGCGGACCTGGCGGACCTGGACGAACGGATCACCGGGTGCCGCGCCTGTCCGAGGCTGGTGGACTGGCGCGAGGAGGTGGCCCGCACCAGACGTGCCGCCTTCGCCGACCAGACGTACTGGGGCCGCCCTGTCCCGGGCTTCGGTCCGCCCGACGCCTCCCTGCTGATCATCGGTCTGGCGCCCGCCGCGCACGGCGCCAACCGCACCGGCCGCATGTTCACGGGGGACCGCTCGGGAGACGTGCTCTACGCGGCGCTGCACGAGGTGGGACTGGCCTCCCGGGGGACGGCCGTGAGCGCGGACGACGGGCTGTCCCTGCACGGCGTACGGATCACCTCGCCCGTGCGCTGCGCCCCGCCCGCCAACAAGCCCACCCCCGAGGAGCGGGACACCTGCCGGCCCTGGCTGGTGCGCGAGCTGGAACTGCTGCGGCCGTCCCTCCGCGCGGTCGTCGTCCTCGGCGCCTTCGGCTGGCAGGCCGCGCTGCCCGCCTTCGCCCGGGCGGGCTGGGAGGTGCCGCGCCCCCGCCCGGCGTTCGCGCACGGCACCCGGGTCACCCTCACGTCACCGGCGCGGCTCGACCTCTTCGGATGCTTCCACGTCAGCCAGCGGAACACGTTCACCGGACGGCTGACCCCCGCCATGCTGCGGGAGGTGCTGCGCACGGCGGCCTCGGCGGCGGGGCTGACCACACGGCCGTAGGACGGTTAGTCTCCCGCGATGGGCCTGTATCCGGAGATCGAACCGTACGACCAGGGAATGCTCGACGTCGGGGACGGCAACCGCGTCCACTGGGAGGTCTGCGGGAACCCGGACGGGAAGCCCGCGCTGATGCTGCACGGCGGTCCGGGATCCGGCTGCGGACCCTGGTTCCGGCGCTACTGCGACCCGGCCAAGTACCGGATCGTGCTGCTCGACCAGCGTGGCAGCGGACGCTCCACCCCGCACGCGAGCGCCCACGGCACCGACATGAGCGTCAACACGACCGCACACGTGATCGGGGACCTGGAACTGCTGCGACGCCACCTGGGCGTCGAGCGGTGGCTGGTGTGGGGGGTGTCGTGGGGCTCGGTGCTCGGGCTGCGCTACGCGCAGACGTGTCCGGACGTCGTCTCCGAGCTGGTGCTGACCGCGGTGGCCACCGGCTCGAACCCCGAGGCGGCCCTCCTGACCCGGGGCCTCGGGAAGATCTTTCCCGAGGCCTTCGAGCGGTTCCTCGCCCAACTGCCCGAAGGCGAGCGGGCGGGCAATCTCGCGGCCGCCTACAACCGGCTGCTCGAATCGCCGGACGCCGAGGTACGGGCACGGGCGGCGCGGGCCTGGACGGACTGGGAGACGGCGATCGTGCCGGCGCCGCCGCGCTCCGTGCAGCGGTACGAGGACGCCAGGTTCCGTATGGGGTTCGCCCGGACCGTCACGCACTACTTCGGCAACGACCACTTCCTGGGCGAGGGGAACGACGAGGGCGTGGTGCTCCGGGACGCTCCGCTGCTGAAGGGGATCCCCGGCACCCTCGTGCAGGGCAGCCTCGACTTCGGGAACCTGCTGGGCGTCGTCTGGCGGCTCCACCAGGCCTGGCCCGACGGCGAGTTGATCGTCGTTGACGACGTGGGGCACACCATGGGAGCGACCGGGGTGGTCGACGCGCTGGTGGCGGCGACGGACAAGTACGCCCCGCGCTGAGCGGGTTGCGCGCCCACTGCGCGTCCCTCGCCCACCCCGGCACCTGTGCCGGCCGTGACATCGTCGCTCACCCCCGTTCCTCCGCCGGCCGGGGTTCCTCCTCGCCGCCGAAGAGCTGCCGCACCGTCGAGCGGTAGTTGGTCCGTACGTGGGTCAGGGCGTGGGCGCGGGCGCGCTCCGGGTCGCCGGAGGCGATGGCCTCGTACAACTCGCGGTGTTCGAGCAGGAGTTGCGTCCACTCCTCGTTCTGCCGGGTGAGCCAGCGCAGTCGGCCGGCGACCGGTTCCAGGACGGAGACCAGCAGACTGTTGTCCGCCATCGCCAGAATCCGTTCGTGGAGGCGGCTGTTGATGTCGGTGATGACCTCGGCGTCCCCGGCCTCGGTGGCCACGGCCGCGCGGTCGAGGAGTTCCTCGACCTCCGCCAGATCCCGCGGCGTCGCCCGTGCCGCGGCGAGCCCGGCCGCGTAGACCTCCAACGCCTCACGCAGCTCGAAGAGTTCGGCGACGTCCGTCGGGGTGAGCCGGCGCACCACCGCGCGGCGCGGAGTCTCGAAGTGCACGAAGCCCTCGGCGACGAGTGCGCGGATCGCCTCGCGCACGGGAACCCGGGAGACCCCGAAGCGCTCGGCGAGTTCGCGCTCGACCAGGCGGTCGCCGGGGCGCAGCCGCCCCGCGATGATCTCCTGCCGCAGCTCGGCCAGGACGCGTTCACGGACCGCGCCCAGGGGTTCGATCTTCGTCATGGGCTCATCTTCGCCGACTCGGTGGGTGTTTTACGGAGCTGTAACGGCACGGACATCGGTCAGAACGCTTGACGGCGGGACCATGTCAGCAGTTTGGTATACCAAACGTGACCGGTAAGGCTGCCCGCACCCCCGAACGCGTCTTCTGACGGTGAATCCGACCGCAAGGCGCCATCTGCCCTCCGTCCCCTTGCCCATGGAGGCCCCGTGTCCCTCGCCGACCGTGCCGAAGCCACCGGCACGCCCGCGTTCGTGCCCGACCCCCGGCTGGTCAACGAAGACCTCGCGCCCGCAGAGAAGCGCAACTGGAAGGTCTTCGACCTCTTCGCCATGTGGATGTCCGACGTCCACAACCTCGGCAACTACACCTTCGCGGCGGGCCTGCTCGTCCTCGGCATGAACGTCTGGCAGATCTTCACGTCTCTGCTGGTCGGTTTCGTGATCATCTATGCCGGCATGAACCTGATGGGCCGCGTCGGCCAGCGCACCGGCGTGCCCTTCCCCGTCGTCAGCCGCATCAGCTTCGGTGTGTGGGGCGCCAACATCCCCGCGCTGATCAGGGCCGTCATCGCCATCATGTGGTACGGCATCCAGACCTATCTGGCGTCGGTCGCCGTCAACGTCATGCTCCTCGCGGCCTGGCCGGGCCTGGTGTCGTGGACCCATCACTCCTTCCTCGGTCTGGACGCGCTCGGCTGGACGTCCTTCCTCTCGCTGTGGGTGATCCAGGCGCTCATCATCAGCCGGGGCATGGAGTCGGTCCGCAGGTTCCAGGACTTCTGCGGCCCCGCCATCTGGGTCGTCATGATCGCGCTGGCCGTCTGGGTCCTCGCCAAGGCCGGCTGGAGCATCTCGCTCACCTCGACCCCGCACCCGGTCCCGGTGGGGGAGCAGTGGCGGCAGTGGTTCGGCGCGGTCGGTCTGATCCTGGCCACGTACGGCACGCTGATGCTCAACTTCTGCGACTTCTCACGGTTCGCGCCCAGCTACAGGACGGTCAGGCGCGGCAACTTCTGGGGTCTGCCGATCAACTCCACGGCCTTCGTGATCGTCTCGGTCATCGTCACGGCCGGCTCCATCGAGGCGTTCGGCGAGGCCATCACCGACCCCGCGGAACTCGTCGCCAAGGTCGGCAACACCTGGGTCATGGTGCTGGGCGCGCTGACCTTCGCCGTCGCCACCATGGGCGTCAACATCGTCGCCAACTTCGTGTCGCCGGCGTACGACCTGGCGAACGTCTGGCCGCAGAAGATCACGTTCAGGGTCGGCGGCATGATCAGCACGGTCGCCGCGCTGGTCGTGACCCCCTGGAACCTCTTCTCCAACCCCACCGTCGTCAACTACTTCCTCGGCGGCCTCGGCGCCTTCCTGGGCCCGCTGTTCGGCGTGATCATGCTGGACTACTACTGGCTCAGGCGCGGTCGAGTCGACGTGGACCAGCTCTTCGACGCGCGGCCCGGATCGCCGTACTACTACCGCAAGGGTGTCAACCCCAAGGCCCTGTGGGCGTTCCTCCCGGCGGCGGCGGTCGCCGCGGTCCTGGCCCTGGTGAAGACGTTCAGCGACGTGGCCCCGTACTCCTGGTTCATCGGGACCGCGCTGGCCGCGGGCCTGTACATGGCCCTGTGCCGGACCGAGCGCCGTGCCGTCGACCACACCGTCACCGAGCCCGTGGAGGTCTGAGCGGCGTGCGCATCGTCGTCACCAACTGCAACACGACGCAGGGGATGACCGAGGAGATCGTGCGAGGTGCCCGGGCCGCCGCAGGCCCGGGCACCACCGTGCTCGGTCTCACCCCCGCGTGGGGACCCGAGTCCGCGGAGGGCTGGCTCGACAGCTATCTCTCGGCTGCCGCCGTCCTCGACACCCTGCGCACGTACGAGGGCCCGTACGACGCCGTGGTCATGGCCGGTTTCGGGGAGCACGGTCGTGAGGGCGCGCGCGAACTGGTGAACGTTCCCGTCGTGGACATCACCGAGGCCGCCGCCCATCTCGCCTGTCTGCTAGGCCGCCGCTACGGCGTCGTCACCACGCTGGAACGCTCGCGCGGCCAGATCGAGGACAGCCTGTACGCGGCCGGTGTCGCCCAGCACTGCGCCGCCGTCGTCGGCACGGGCCTCGGCGTCCTCGACCTCGGCGACGCCCAGCGCACGGAGGCGGCCTTCGTACGCGCCGCCGAGCGCGCCCGCGAGGCCGGGGCCGAGGTCCTGGTCCTCGGCTGCGCGGGCATGACCGGACTGCAACGGGCGGTGGGCGAGAAGCTGGGCCTGCCGGTCGTCGACGGGGTCGCCGCGGCGGTCAAACTGGCGGAGTCCCTGGTGTCCTTGGGGCTGACGACGAGCCGGGCGGGGGGTTACGCGCGGCCGCTGCCGAAGCGGCGGGAGTGGGGGCGGCGGGGGAAAGAGGGTCCGGCGGCAGGCTGACGGCCTCTCACGGAAGAGCGAAGCCAAGGGCCCGCGCAGCCAGGTGGGGAGCCCTGTCGTGAAACAGGCGCAGGCCCTGGCACCCAGGTGCGCAGGGGACGGTTCGACTTCTTGGCGCGGATATGCCGCAGTGGGAAACGACTCCAAAGAGTTCAGAGACAACACTGAAGGTCGGGCAGCGCCGGGGCTGGAAATCCCGTCCCGGTAACCGCCTTTCACCCCACCAGACGTGCGGCCCCATCCGAGGTTGTCGCGATCCGCGAAGAATTCCGCGCACCCAAGATCATTTGAAGACCATTGCCCGGGCGACCCGGGATTCCGAGGCGGCGGAGTGACGCAAGGCTTGCTGTGGCGGTGATCCCCGATGCGATAGAACGGACGTTCAACGCCCTGCGTCGCAGGGCCTGTTCACGGGGAGTGGATGCGTGTGGTGTGGGCGCCGGACCTCAAGGTCATAGCCGAGGGCATGGTCAAGGCGTCCATGGGAATGGTCACCACGGTGATGCCCGGCGCCCGGGACACCGCCATCGCGCTCTTTCACGAACTGGACCGGCAGCACGGCATGGCCGGGGACGACGACGCGGGTCACGCGTTTGCGAAGGTGTACAAGTCGGCCGCCGCCACGACCCTCGACAAGATGGGCTTCAGCTCTTACGTCATGGGCGAGACCGGCAAAGGGCTGATGCGCAACGCCCGTGAGTTCATGGCGCGCGAGAGCCACATCGCCTCCGAGATCCTCAAGAAGCAGGTCGATCTCACGCCGGGAATGGGCGACCCGGGGGCGGACTGTACGGAGAGCTTCCTCGGCCTGGGACAGGAGCTTCCCGAGGTCGTCGGCGACACTGCCTGGTACGACCAGTACGCGCCCGGCGGCATGAGTGACCGCTTCCGAGGATCCCCCGAGAAGCTGCGAGATGTCGCCGGCTCCTGGCGTGCCGGCGGGAAGATGATGGTGCGTTTCCTGGAGGACGCCCAGGCTTACGCGCACACAGCCGACAAAGCCCACTCCGGTGAGGCCGCCGACGCGTTCCGCCGTTACTTCGCCGGGTTCGTCGGCTTCGCCGCCCCGCCGGACCAGGCCCAGCAGGACGAGACCCTCGTGGCGAACCTCGCGGCGGCCTGCAGCCAGCTGGCCAAGGCATGCGATCAGTACGCCGACCACGTCGAGTCGGCGAAGAAACGCATCCAGCAAAATGACATGGATCCGTTCCATATCGACGCGCCGTGGAACTCGCCCATGTTCGGTGGAAACGGCGACGACGGCGGGCTCAAGGACGCGGTGCTGAACGATCCCTGGATACACCACCTCGGGGACGTTGCCCACGCCCTGGACGAGTCCGAAAAACGTGTCAGGCTTCCGAACGGGTCGGACAGTCCGCCAGGCATTCCCGGGCTGCCACTGCTCCCGATACCGGCTCCCATACCTGTACCGATCGTGCTCGCCTCGTATCGCGGCCAGGCCCCCGGCATTCTGCCGATGGGCAACAAGGTCGACCCGTCGATCCCCGCCCAGGACCCCATCCCGCCCCAGCCGGGCACCACCCGCATCCTCGGCCCGTCCGAACAGCCGCAGTTCCGGACCTGGCTCAACTCCCTCAACACCGGCGGCTTCGCGGGCGGCGGCGGCCCCACCAACCCGGACAACGCCTACCAGCTGCGCGTGGCGGGCTATCCGGAGCGGGAAGTTCCCCTCGAAGGACGCAATCGAGGTTTGATGGTCGACGGCATACGCCCTGCGGACGGCTATCTGGTCGAGGCCAAGCACGTACGCGACCCGGATTGCAAGAAGCGGAGCTTCCGCAGCATCGAACGGGTCAACGAGACACTTGCCAAGCCGGTGAAGGTCGACGCCACGGGCAACCCCAAGTGGGACCCGGTCATCGATTCCATGTACGGCGACGACAGCCGCGAGCTCACCCGCTATCAAAAGGCCATGGCCAACCCGGCGAACTCCGAGATACGCGGGCTTGAGATCGTGACCAACGGCCAGGACAACGCGGTCTACTGGGAGTCGATGATCGCCATGAACGGCGTCACCGGCTCCGCACGGTACGTACCTTGAGATCGAGGATTCCAGTGACAGCGCAGCGCAACGTCAGGACCACCTTCGGCTTCTACCCGCCGGAGAACAACGAGGCCGCCTGGCAATCCAACCTGGACACCTTCATGGGAGCGCTTGAGCGTGGCTTCCCCGACGCGGTCCTGGAGACTCGTGTGGAGCCCCTGCGCGGAATGAGCGTGGTGGACTTCGACATCGAGGTGGCACCGGAGGTCTGGGTCACGGGCAGCGCGGCGATGCCTTCCCCCGACTACGCCTACATCACCCTCGGCAGCGTAACCGCCGAGGAGGCGGCACTCTTCGCCGTGTGGCTGCGCGACTCCTACGTCCCCTCGCCGGCCAGCGTGCGCTTCATCAGCAGCGCGGCGATGGAGAACGGCGACGAGACCCCGGAGCAGCTGCCCGCTGTCGGGAGTGCGGCCGAGGTGGAGGCCGTACTGCGCGGCCACTTGGTGGCGGCGGGGGCCGTGTAACCGACCTCGACGGTCACGCCGACTCGTCCGTACGAGCACGGGGTGACCGCTCATCGGGCATGGCGTGATCCGTCCTCTGCCAGGCGCCTGAGTCCGATGCGATTCTGCTTGATGAGGCGCGCCAGAGCGGTACCCACTCTTGGATGCGTATCTCGCTTCCAGGCCGTGGCGGTTCACGAGCGGGAGGACATGGGTCCTGACACCGGATCGGCCCGCCTTCTCGCCGTGGGCGATGCGGGCAGGTCCCTGCGCGACACCTTCACCGTGACCCGGGAGGAGGGGGTGTGGCACCGGGCCTTCTTCACGCATCAGCCGCAGGGGAAGGGCAAGGAGTCCTCCTCGACCGACAAGCCCGCCTCCTGACACCGGCGGAGCAGCCTCCCCGTGCCGTGTTCAGGCCGTGGCCCCCGAAACGGGGAGGCGCAGTTCGGCCCACACCGTCTTGCCGGGTGCGGTGGGGCGTGGGGCGACGCCCCAGTCGTCGGCGAGGGCGTCGACGAGGAGGAGACCGCGGCCCGACTCGCCGTACGGGCCGGGCGTTCCCCGGATCGGGAGCTTCTCGGCACGGGTGTCGGCGACTTCGACCCGGAGCACGCCCCCGCTCTCCATGAGGCGGAGACCGAAGTCGCGGCCGGTCACGTGGCCATGGCGGACGGCGTTCGCGGTGAGCTCCGCCGCGATGAGAGTGACCGTCTCGTTGGCGGGTGAGGCGTAGGGGTGGCCCCACGCGTGCAGACGGTGGGAGACGAGACGCCGGGCAAGTCGTGCGCCGCGTGGGGTGGAAGTGAACCGCATGGCGAACTCGTGTACGCACGCCACGCGTTGTGGCATAGGCCCTTGTGGGGGAGTTGTGGGCTTCATGACGTCAACGGTCGTGGCGCGTGCGTAGCTTTGAACAGGCATGACGCGCTGACAGCCGCCGCTTGTACGCGAGGGCTGCGCGGTTGTACGCGGAGTGGGGCGTGACCGGCCTCCCGTACGGCGCGTTGGTCGCGGGAACGATTGCGGTGGTACGTACGGAGGGTGCCGGGCGTGGAGGAACAGCAGGCCGAGGCCGCGGGCGAGCACGAGTTCGGGGCCGGGATTCTGCACGTGTTCGGACGTCAGCTGAAGCTGTGCCGGGAGCGCGCGGAGCTGGACCGGGCCGAGTTGGGGACGCGGACGGGGTACTCGGCGTCGACGATCGCCTCCTTCGAGCAGGGGAGGCGCATTCCTCCGCCGAGATTCATCGACACGGCTGACGAAGTACTGGACGCGGGCGGAGTGTTGAAGGCGGGGAAGGGAGAGGTGGCTCGGGCGCAGTATCCGGCGTTCTTCAGGGACGCGGCCCGGTTGGAGGAGCACGCGGTCGAGCTTCACGTGTACGCGAACCAGGCGGTCCCCGGCCTCTTGCAGACGGAGGAGTACGCGCGAGCTGTGTTCACGATGCGGCGCCCTCTGCTTGACGAGGAGATCGTCGAACAGCGTGTCGGAGCGCGCCTGGTCAGGCAAGAGACCTTCTCCCGGGTGCCGTTGCCCACCATCAGCTTCGTCATCGAGGAGTCCGTCCTGCGGCGTCCGCTGGGCGGCAGGGCCGTGATGCGGGGCCAGTTGGAGCAGATGTTGCTGCACGGTCATCGACGTAACGTCGAGATCCAGGTGATGCCCACGGAACGAGAAGACCACGCCGGACTGGCGGGCCCGTTCACCTTGATCGAGACAGGGGAAGGGCGGAGGATCGCCTATGCGGAGGTGCACAAGGACAGTCGCCTCTACACGGAGCGGCAATCGGTCCGGGAGCTCGAAGAGCAGTACGGGATTCTGCGCGCCGAGGCACTTTCTCCGCGCGAGTCGCTGGCCTTCATCGAGAAGTTGCTAGGGGAGAGATGAGCGTCGTGAACCCTGCCGGGAACGTACCCGAGTCGGCATGGAGCAAGAGCAGCTACAGCAGCGGCGAAGGCGGAGAATGCGTCGAGGTCGCGTCCTGGTCCGGCGTCACGTACGTCCGAGACTCAAAAAACAGGACCAGCCCCGCGCTGAGCGTCACCCCCACCGCCTGGACCGAGTTCATAGGCTTCGCGGCCGGGGACCGGGACGCGGGCGCCGAATAACCCTTCGAAAAGGTCCCGTTGTCACTGCTACCGTCACCGACGTGGCGAAACTCAATCAGATCATCGCAGTGGAGAAGGGCGTCAAGTCCAAGTCCCATCAGGACCTGACGGCAGCCCATCACGGGCTGCAGAAGCCCGCGTTGCTGGCCGGTATCTCGCGGACCTACCAGCCGAAGGACGAGGAGGGCGAGCAGCTGCCGCCCGAGTCCACGCGGGTGCAGGTGCAGGCCGAGGACGTGCTCCGGGACACCGCGGGGACGCTCACGCGGCTGTTCGATGTGACCGCCACCAAGGACTGGGCCAACTGCGCGGCCCGGGCGGACGTGAAGGTGGACGGCCGGGTGCTCGTCGCCGACGTGCCCGTCTCCTACCTGCTGTTCCTCGAGAAGCAGCTCACCGACATCAACACCTTCGTCAGGAAGCTGCCGGTTCTCGACGCCTCCGAGTCCTGGGTGCAGGACCCCTCCACCGACGCGTGGAAGACCGAGCCCGTCCGCACGCTGCGGACGAAGAAGGTCCCGCGCAACCACGTGAAGGCCGAGGCCACCGAGAAGCACCCCGCGCAGGTCGAGGTGTACTACGAGGACATCCCCGTCGGGTACTGGACGACCGTGAAGTTCTCCGGCGCCCTGCCCGCCCGACGCGTGAACGAACTCCTCGACCGCGTCGAGAAGTTGCAGCAGGCCGTCAAGTTCGCCCGCGAGGAGGCGAACGGCGTGGACGTCGTCGACCAGCGCGTCGGGGACTCCGTTTTCGGCTACCTGTTCGGGTAGCCTCTGAATCTCCCCGGCCACCACGCACCACGGCCGGGGTGCGCGAGGAGCGCAAGCTGAACCTGAAGCTTGTCGTGAATGCACGGTTCCAGTGGAGGTTCGAGTCCTCCCCGCGGCACCCAACGGCACTCCCCACAGTGCCCACGCGCCGCGGTAGCCCAAATCGGCAGAGGCAGACCGTGATCAATCTCAGACTCTTGCTCCAGACTCAGCATTCGCCGCCGATCGCCGGATCGACCGGGCCCAGGCCCCGGGACGCCGAAATGCCGGTTCAAGTCCGGTCCGCGCAGCTCGATGCGTGGTGGTCCAAAGGCAGGACGCGGCGACATAACGACTGACCTGGGTCCTCAAGTGTGCCGGCGTGTGACATGGGTGGCATCACAGGGTCCGGGGGCCGGCTACGCCCTCGGACCCGCTTCCCGTTCCCGGAACCGTTGCCCCTTCCTGAGCCGAATCCCGTCCCCGGACCACTTCCCGTCCCCGGACCGCTTCCCGCCCCCGGATGCTTTCCCGTCACGGCACCGGGAGTTGCGTTCATAAAGAACGCCGTTCTCCCGCAAAGCGTCACATCGTCGAAACGCCCGCGCCCCTTTCCGTCCGGGCAGGCGATCTACCCTGGTCCGTACAGAGCCCGGCCGATGTCGCCCGAAGGCACCCCGCCCTCGCCCGACTGGAGCCCCGTGTCCCGCCTCAGCGCCGCCGTACCGCCCTGGCTCGCCCACGCCCTGCGCACGCAGCGGGGACCCGTGCCCTGGAGCGCGGTCGTACGAGGTGCCCTGGCCGCCGGCCCCCTCCTGCTCGTGGCCGTCCTGAGCGGCCGTACCTCCGCGGGCGTCGTCGCGGCCCTCGGCGCGATGCTCGCCGGGATCAACGACCGGCCGGGCAGCCGTCGGGCCGCGGTCGGGCGGCTCGGTGCGCCGGCGCTCGCGGGAGCCGGTGGGCTGCTCGTGGGGTCGTACGCGGGACAGCACGTCGGGGCGGTGACGCTCACCCTTCTTCTCACAGGGCTCGGGCTGACCGCCGGAGCCGTCAGTGCTGTCGGCCCCGTCGCGAGCGGAGCGGGGACGCAACTGCTGGTCGCCTCCGCCATCGGGGCCGGCATGCCGCTGCCCGAGCCCGGATGGCAGCGGGCGATCCTCTTCCTCGGCGGGGCAGGCTGGCTGCTCGCGCTGCGGCTCGCCCTGCCCACGCCCGGAGCCACCGCAGGCGACTACCGGTTCGACGGAGAGCGGGACGCCGTCGGCGCCGTGTACGAGGCGGTCGCCGCGCTGCTCGAAGCGGCCGGGGGACCGGACGCGCCCCGCCGCAGAGTCGCGCTCACCGCCGCACTCGATCACGCCCAGGACGCCCTCGACGGACCCCGGCTGCGACGCCGCGCCGGTCCCGCGGCCGAGCGGCGGCTGCACGACCAGTACGCCGCCGCACTTCCGCTCGCCGAGGCCGCGACCGCCCTCGCCTGGGCGGGCGACCCGGTACCCGCGCGCGCCGTGCAGGGGCCACGTCGTCTCGCCGTCGCCGTGCGCACCGGCACGCACACCGGCGCGCTGCCAGCTCCCGCCCGCTCCGCACCCGCCCTGCGCGCCCTCGACGACGCGCTGCTGCACGCCGCCGACGCCTTCGACCGAGGAGACCAGGGAGACCCGGGAGTGCGGGGAGCGTGGGGAGGCCGCTGCGGCCGGGAAGACCCGCGCGGCGCCGGACAGCGCCCGCACCTCCGGCGCCGAACCACCATGTCCCTCGTGCGCACCGCCTTCGGTTCCGGCGGACGCGAGTACGGCCTGCGCGTCGGCCTCTGCTTCGGCGCCGGCGTGGCCGTCGCCCAGGCCCTCCACCACACCCGCTGGTACGGCAGTCATCCCCACTGGTACTGGCTTCCCGCCACCGCCGTCTTCCTCGTCAAGCCCGATCTCGGGCCGCTCGCCTCGCGGGTGATCTGCCGGGCCGCGGGGACCGTGCTGGGCGCTGTCGCCTTCGCCGGCTTCGCCGCGCTGCTGCCGAGGCCGGCCGGGCTGGTCGCCCTGGTGGCCGTGTGCGGCGCCCTGATCCCCGTCGCCACCCGGCACTTCGCCGCGCAGACCGCCGTCGTCACCGTCCTGGTGCTCAGCCTCGTCATGGTGGGAGGAGAGCCGCAGGCCTCCTGGAACCGGATCGGCGAGACACTGCTGGCCTGCGCGATCGTGCTGCTCGTCGGGCATCTCCCGGCGCTCGGGCAGCGCGGGGGAGGCGTACGGGCTCGGCTCGCACGCGCCGCCGAGGCCGCGCACGCCTACCTCACCCATGTCCTGGACGACGGCACGACGGACGACCGGACGGGCCGCTGGGCGCTGCGCCGCGAGGCCTACCGCTCGCTCGCGGAGGCCCGCGCCGTGATCGACGTCGCCGCCGCGGAGCTCCCCGCCCTGGCCCGGCACGCCGAGGGCACGGACGAGGTCGCGGCCACCCTCGAACGGCTGGTCGACACCACCACCGCCTGCGCCGTACAGCTCGACGACACGGGACGGCTCACCCCCCGACACACCGGACGGGTCGCCGAACTCCTCGACGAACTCGACGGACTCGCCGAAGGACGGGCGGACAGAAAAATCTTGCTGGTTCGCCGATGAGTTCCGTCCCCGCGTCCGGTCACCACACCGAAGGCACCGTTCGGTAGGAGGGACACATGACGCTTCCGCGGATCGTCTCGCGCGAGGAGTGGCGCACCGCGCGCGAGGAACTGCTGGTCAGGGAGAAGGCCGCCACGCGCGCGCGGGACGCGCTGGCCGCGGAGCGGCGCGGGCTGCCCATGGTCGAGATCGACAAGGAGTACGTGTTCGAGAGCGGCGACGGGAAGGCGACGCTGCTCGACCTCTTCGCGGGGCGCCACCAACTCGTGGTCTACCACTTCATGTTCGCGCCGGAGTGGGATGCGGGCTGCCGCAGCTGCTCGGCCTTCCTCGACCAGATCGGACATCTCGCCCATCTGCGCGCCCGCGGCACCGAGTTCGCCGCCGTCTCCCGGGCGCCGTACACGAAGATCCTGCCGTTCAAGGCCCGTATGGGCTGGACGCTGCCCTGGTACTCGTCCCGCGAGAGCGATTTCAACTACGACTTCCAGGCGTCCTTCGGGGGCGACGAGCCCTACGAGCGGCCGGGGGTGAGCTGTTTCCTGCGGGAGCGCGAGCGGGTGTTCCACACGTACTCGACGTACGAGCGCGGCCTCGACGGGCTCGGCTCCACGACCACGCTGCTGGACCTCACCGCGCTCGGACGGCAGGAGGAGTGGGAGGTGCCCGCAGGACGGGCGTCCGCGCTCGGGGCGCCGGCGGGCAGCGAACGGATCCGGTACCACGACGAGTACGAGGACTGAGCCGGGTACGTGAGCCGGACCGAGATCGAGGGCCGGACCGAGGACGAGGGCCGGACCGAGGACGAGGGCCGGACCGAGGACGAGGACCGGACCGAGGACGAGGACCGAGCCGAGTACAAGAACTGACAGGAAACGTGCGCGGAAGGAGAGCTCTCTCACACCATGCGGTGAACAGGTGTCGGCTACGTCTCAGTACCGTCACTGGGCGAGCCCTTCACCCTGCCTGTGGCGTTTAACTCTATGAGTCGCTCAACTTTTGAAGTACAGCGCTGCATGGAGGTACAGGGTGAACGGGCGAATGGTGCTGGAGCGCTTTCCCGCCGGCGGACCACGCGGTTCGTGGCCCGCCGAGGAGTTCGCGCACGCGTGCCGCCTGGAGGGGCAGGCCGCGGAGGTCGTCATGGACCTCACCTCGGACGCGTTCCTGGTGATCGTGCGCGGCGGGGAACTCGTCGAGTAGCGTTCCGCGCCGGATCAACCCGCCTTCGGTGCGGGCACCTTCGAGGTGAACTGCTCCGCCTGCAGCGAGTACAGCTCGGCGTAGACGCCGCCCGAGGCGAGCAGTTCGTCGGGGCTGCCGGACTCCACGAGACGGCCCTGTTCGAGTACGTGCACAAGATCGGCGTGGCGGACCGAGGCCAGCCGGTGCGTGATGAGGATGACCGTCTGCCCGCTGCCCGCCAGCGCCCGGATCTTCTCGAACACCTCCAGCTCGGCCCGGGCGTCGAGGGCCGCGGTGGGCTCGTCGACGATCAGGATGCGGCCGCGGCGGTACGCGGCCCGCGCGATGCCCAGACGCTGCCACTGCCCGCCCGACAGCTCGTGTCCGCCGCTGAAGCCCCGGGCGAGGAGCGTGTCCAGGCCGCGGGGCAGATCGGCGACCACGTCCTCGGCACCGGCCTCCGCGACCGACGAGGCGACACGCTCGTCGGTCAGCGGGGCCGAGGCCCGTCCGACCGCGACGTTGACGCGGGCCGTGAACGGCCACCGCTTGAAGTCCTGCGCCACCATCGCGATGCGCCCGGCCAGTTGCTGCCGGTCGACGGTCGCCACGTCGACGTCGTCCCACAGGATCCGGCCCCGCTCGGGCGCGTAGAGGCCCGCGAGCAGCTTCACCAGGGTCGTCTTGCCGGAACCGTTCTCGCCGACCAGCGCCACGATCCGGCCCAGCGGCAGCCGGAGGGTGACATCCGCGAGCGCGGGCCGGGTCGACGCGCCCGGATAGGTGAACGTGACGTTCTCGAAGCGGATTTCGCTCGGATCCTCGGGGAGCGGATCGCCGCCCACCGGTATCGCACGCTCGGCAGCCTCGACGTACAGCCGCTGCAAATCGCCCACGAACAGGGCCTCCTCGTGCAGGGAGTTGACCTCGAGGACGAGGGTGTCGAGGCTCGCGGAGCCGGTGCGGATCGCGAGCACGGCCGTCCCCGCCACCGAGAGCGCCATCGCACCGCTGACCAGCAGTGCGCCGAGGGTCGCGTACGTCGCCACCGTGGCCAGCCCCGTCCAGGCCGCCGCGATCAGGCCGGTACGGGCGGAGAGGCGTGCCAGCCGGGCCTGTTCCGCCTCGGCGGTCTCCGACATCGAGCGGAAGTGGCGCAGCAGGAACGGGCCGACACCGTGCACGCGGATCTCCGGAGCCGCCTCGGGCTCGGTCAGCAGGTTGCTGATCAGATGGCCGGCACGGGCGTGCTGCACCCAGGTGTGGAAGGACTCGTAGCGGCGCCGGGCGATGGTCAGGGAGCTCCAGGCGCTCGGCAGGGTCATCGTCACGAGCAGCGGCAACAGGGCGGGGTGCAGCACGGTCAGCACGCCCGCGGCCGCGATCAGGGAGATCATCGCGTTCACGACGCGGGTGGCGATCGCGATCATGCGCCGGGCCGACGAGGCACCGTACTGCGCGGTGTCCAGCAGCTTGTGGAAGGCGTCGTCCTCGATCGCGGACAACTCCACGGCCGCGGCGCGTTCCAGATAGAGCTCGGTCGCCACCCGCTCCACCTTGGGTTCCAGACGTCCGGTGGCGTAGGTGGAGGCCGCCCGCAGCAGCGCGGAGAGCAGCATCACGACGGCGACCGTGACCAGCGCCGGCAGGGCTCCGCGCAGCCGGTCCTGGACCGGGCCGCTCGTCACCAGTCTGCCCAGCACGTTGTTGACGGCCAGCAGGCTCACCGCCTGCGCCGCACCCCGGGCCAGCTCGGCGACGAGCACGATACGGGCGGCGCGGCGGTCCGCGGTCCAGGCGAGCCGGAAGCTGGAGGCGAGCAACGCCGGCAGCCGCGTCACCATCGCGCGGAAGTTCAACTCCAGGAACGCGTCCGAGTGCTGGGACCACCCCATGTCGTAGCGCAGGGGGCCGCCGAAGAGCAGGCGTTCGGATGCGGAGGGCGCCGTCTTGCCGTCGTCACGCCTCTTCCTCGGAGCCGCTTCCCGCGCCGACCCCTGTTCGGTGTCCGGCGTGGCGTCCGGTGCCCCCTCGCGCGCCGACCCCTGTTCGGTGTCCGGCGCGGCTTCCCGCGGTGCCTTCCCTGCGGATTCGGGCGGTGCTTCCCGTACCGATCCGGGTGGAGCCTCCCGTGCGGCGACGGGCGGTACGGCCTGTGCCGATACGGGCGGTGCTTCCCGTGCGGCTTCCCGATCTGCTTCTTCTGCTGCTTCGGGGGCCGATGCGTGCGTCGTCCTCTGCACCGGCTCTCCTGCCGAACTCCCCACCATGGGCCTCCCCGGGTACGGACGAACGGTGCCCTCCCCAGGAACGCGGTCCTTCACGCACGGCGGCAACGGGGCATGGGCGGCGACCGGCGCACTTCGGACCCGCCCGGGAGCCCTGGTCGCGGCGGTCTACGCGCTGATCGGGCGCGACCAGACAGGCGTCGTCCCCGTGATCCGGCACAGGGCCAGATAGAGGGGGATCGGCGGGGTGTACGGCAGGGTGCCGTGCGGTCGGTGGATGAGTCCGGGGGCGAGCGGCGCGTCCGGTACGACCGCGCCGGTGGCGTAGTGGGCGGGCGCGGGCCAGTCCAGGGCCACATCGGACTCGGAAGGCACGAGCCACCACCACTGCGCGCTGTCGGCGTACACACAACCCACGCGGGGCAGCCGCGACAGCAGCAGGGGGCCGAAGGGGGCGGGTACGGCCACCGCGTCGCACCCCAGCGGCACGGCCATTCCCTCGGGTACGGGGAGACGTCTGACGGCTCCGGACGCTGCCCGCGCGCGCTTCAGGCGGACCAGCGTGTCCAGGCCCAGGACCTGAGTGGCGGGTCCTGCGGCTGACGTACCCCTCACAGCCATTCGGTCCCCGTGCCCCACGACGTTTCCGTCCCGGTGGTCCACGACGCTTCCGTCCCCGTCCCCGTCCCCGTGCCCCGCGAGGCTTCCGTTCCGGTGCCCCGCCCTTCGGACGGCGGCTTCTTCGCGGTCCAGCCGAGGTCGGACCGGGCCGGTTCGGCGGCCGCCGAGGGGCAGCGCGGCAGGTCGGCCCAGACCAGCAGCCCCGGCCCGGTGTCCTGGGCGCCCCAGGCCCGGCACATGGCCGCGACGAGCGGCAGGCCCCGGCCGCGCTCCTCGTCGGGGCGCTGTGCCGAGGGGCGCGGCTCGCCCGGAGCGCAGCCCTCGTCCCGTACGGCTATCCGCACCAGGTCGTCGTTGTCGTGCAGTTCGCACACCACCCGCCGGCTCGCGCTGTGCAGGATGGCGTTGGTGACCAGCTCGGACACGACGAGGACAGCCGTGTCACAGGTGTCGTCGGACAGGGCCCAACCGGCGAGCCGGGCACGCGTCAGCTGCCGCGCCTGAGCGACGGAAGCCGGGTGTGCGGCCAGCTCGAAGCGGAACCGGCGCCCGCGGGCCGCGCGCGAGCGCAGCCCTGCGATGGCACGGAGACCGGAACGGTCTTCGGCGGTGTCTGTTCCTAAAGGCGCGGACGGAGTCACGCTTGCCACTATCGCCCCGCCGTGCACACTTGGCAAGTGTCACTCTGAAAAATGCAGAGTGCCGTGTGACTCCGAGAAGGGCCGTGGCACACTGCAGGCAACAGCACGCCGAGCGGCGCCAGTTGGGATCGTCGAAGCAGACGGACGGAACCCGGACGGCGCCGCCCGTTCTGTCAGGACTTGGTGTCCGGCCCGCGAGCGGAGTCGTTCGGGGCTCAGGGTCGTTCAGGACTCACAGGACTTCAGTGGAGGTGGGACGTGAGCGAACCGCGGTCCGCGCCGACGGTCGGTCAGGTCGTCCTCGGCCGACGCCTGCTGGACCTGCGCGAACGCGCGGGCCTCAAGCGTGAGGAGGCCGCGCGCATCCTGCGCGTCGCGCCCGCCACGGTCCGCCGGATGGAGATGGCCGAGGTCTCCCTCAAGATCCCGTACCTCCAGCTGCTGCTGAAGTCGTACGGGGTCTCCGACGAGGAGGCCGAGGCCTTCGTCCAACTGGCGGAGGAGGCCAACCGGCCCGGCTGGTGGCAGCGCTTCCACGACATCCTGCCGGGCTGGTTCTCGATGTACGTCAGCCTGGAGGGCGCGGCCACCCTCATCCGGTCGTACGAACCCCACTTCGTCCCCGGCATTCTGCAGACCGAGGAGTACGCCCGTGGCGTCCTGAAGGCGGGCGCCGTGGGCCAGACCAGACCCGAGGACATCGAGCGCCATGTGGCGCTGCGTATGCAACGCCAGGATCTGCTCGTCCGTGAGGGCGCACCCCGGATCTGGGCCGTGATGGACGAGACGGCCCTGCGCCGCCCCGTCGGCGGCCCCGAGGTGATGCGCGCCCAGGTCGACAAACTGATCGAGTCCACGAAGCTGCCCAACGTCACGCTCCAGGTCGTCCCGTTCTCCACGGGGCCGCACGCCGGCACGTACGGGCCCTTCGTGCTGTTTCGCTTTGCCATGCCGGAGCTCCCGGACATGGTCTACAGCGAGTACCTGACCGGCGCCGTCTATCTGGACGAGCGTTCCGAGGTGGCGACCCACCTCGAGGTCATGGACCGCATGGCGGCTCAGGCCGCGACGGCACATCGCACGAAGGAGATCCTCCTGGATCTCCGCAAGGAGTTGTGAATGGACAACATCAAGCAGCGGATGCGCAACGAGCGGATCTACAACGGAATGCCGGCCCGTGAACTAGGCAGCGAGGGCTGGCACAAGCCCTGGAGCGGAGGCAACGGCGGCAACTGCCTGGAAGCGATGAAACTCGCCGACGGACGGATCGCGGTGCGCCAGTCGGCGGACCCGGACGGACCCGCTCTGATCTACACGCCCGGTGAGATGACCGCGTTCATCCAGGGAGCCAAGGAAGGGGTGGCGGACTTCCTTCTTTCCTGAACCTTTTCTTCCCGGCTCTGTTCTCCCCCGACCCTTCCGCTCCGCCGGTCCTTTTCATCTCGTCTGGTCCCCTTGCCCTCCTCTTGAGCTCCGTTGAATGCTGTTGAACTCCCCTAAAACAGTGCTGAATGAACACCCATCGTCGATACGGGAAGAATCCGGAGGTGCGCCGCAGAACTCGGAAGCACGACAGTGCGGGGCGTGGTCGTCCCGGTGACGGCGGACGCGGTCACCCGGGTGGCAGCGCCTCGCACAACGCCTCCAAGGCAGCCCCGTACGCGTGTTCCGAAGGCGTCGCGTACCCCACCACCAATCCGTCCGCCGCGGGCATCGTCGCCCGTGGGTGGCGGAACTCGGCGAGACCGTCCAGCGCGACGCCCTGCCACGTCGCGGCCTTGACCGCCGACCGCTCGGTCCCGGGCGGCAGTCTCAGCACCGCGTGCAGGCCGGCCGCGATCCCGGTGACCTCGACGTGCGGGGCCCGCTCGGCGAGCGCCGCGACGAGCCGGTCGCGCCGGGTCCGGTACCGCTGCCGCATACGGCGCACATGACGGTCGTACGACCCGGAGGCGAGGAAGTCCGCGAGCGTCAACTGGTCCAGGGCACTCGCCCACGCCTCCCGCTCGCCCTTGGCCGCGAGGACGGCGTCGACGTACCGCTCCGGAAGGACCATCCAGCCGAGCCGCAGGGCGGGCGACAGGCTCTTGCTGACCGAGCCGATGTGGACGACCCGCTCCGGGTCCATTCCCTGCAGGGCGCCGACTGGCCTGCGGTCATAGCGGAACTCACCGTCGTAGTCGTCCTCGAGGATCAGTCCGCCGCGCGCGCGTGCCCAGTCGACCACCGCGGCCCGCCGCGCCGGATGCAGCGGGCCGCCGGTCGGGAACTGGTGGGCCGGCGTGAGCAGTACGGCCCGCTCCCGGTCCAGTTCGCCCACCTGGGCGCCGTCCTCGTCCAGGGCCAGCGGCACGGTCCGTACGGACGCGGCGGTCAGCACCTCGCGGTGGAAGGCGAGACCGTACGACTCGACGGCCAGCGGCCCGCGCAGGACCTGCGGGAACAGCAGCCGCAGAGCGTGCGCGAAGCCGGAGCAGACCACGATCCGATCCGGCTCGGCGCGCACGCCGCGCGTCCGTGTCAGGTATGCGGCGAGGGCCTCGCGCAGCTCGCGCCGACCCGCAGGATCGCCCGGCCCGAAGGCCTCGTTGGGCGCCTGCTGGAGGGCCCGGCGGTACGAGGCGAGCCAGGCCGAACGCGGGAACGACGACGCGTCCGGAGTGCCCTGCCGCAGATCATGCCGGGGGCCCCGGGCGGGTACGGGTGCCTTCTTCGGTACGCGCCCGGCGGCGCCCGGCGCCGCGGTGTTCCCCCACTGTCCCAAGGGCGTGGCGACCCGGGTGCCGGAGCCCTGGCGGGCGGTCAGCCAGCCCTCGGCGACGAGCTCGGCGTACGCGTCGGCGACGGTGTTGCGCGCCATGCCCAGGTCGGCGGCGAGCGAGCGGTACGGCGGCAGTCGCGTGCCCGGCGCCAGCCTTCCGCCGCGCACGGCGTCGCGCAGCGCCCGGATCAGGGCGGCCCGGCGTCCGCCCGGCCCGGACAGCTCCAAGTGCAGGTCGGCGCCGATCCGTTCCGCAGAATTGACCCATGATTCCGCCATGGGAATGAACCCTACAACTGGTCTTTCCGGCCCATAGATTCATGGTCATGACGACGAACACGAGCATGAGCGCGAGCACGAGCACGAACATGAGCGCGAGCACCGGTGCCGGTGCCGGCACGGAGCGTGCGGCGGGCGTCCCCGGGGGAACGGCGCCCGCGCCCGCCGTGGCCGGGCGTCCCCGCCTCGACCTCGCGAAGTCCGCCCCGAGGGTCTTCCGGGCCCTGATCGGCTTCGACGCGGCGGCCCGGGAGGGGCTCGACCCGGCCCTCGTCGAACTGATCCAGATCCGCTCCTCGCACCTCAACCACTGCGCGTACTGCCTTCACATGCACACCAACGACGCCCGCAAGGCCGGTGAGAGCGAGGACCGGCTGCACATGGTCGCGGTGTGGCGCGAGGCCGGCCACTTCTTCACCGAGCGGGAGCGCGCCGCCCTCGCCCTCACCGAGGCGGTCACCCTGGTCGCCGACGGCGGGGTCCCGGACGACGTCTACGCGCGGGCCGCCGCAGTCTTCGACGACCAGGAACTGGCCCACGTCCTCGCCCTGATCCTCACGATCAACACCTGGAACCGGGTCGCCCTGTCGACGGCGAAGGTCGCGGGGACGGACACCCGCTGAGGGGAGCCCCAGGGGCCGTGGCGGGACATCGGGGTGCGACTGGGAGAGCGCCATGTGCCGGTCGCGGGGCGGCCGTTGCGACGCGCCCGGGCCGTCGCGGGGCGGTCGTAGGGACGCGCTCGGGCCGTCGCGGGGCGGCCGTTGGGACGCGCTCGGGCCGTCGCGGGGCGGCCGTTGGGACGCGCCCGGGCCGTTGCGGGGCGGTCGTAGGGACGTGCCCAGGCCGTTGCGGGGCGGTCGTAGGGACGTGCCCAGGCCGTTGCGGGGCGGTCGTAGGGACGTGCCCGGGCCGTCGCGGGGCGGTCGTACGGGCCCGCCTACGCCGTCATGGGGCGGTCGTACGGGCCGATCGGCGCCGGCAGACTGGAGATTCCGGTCAGTGCGCGGTCCACCGCCGCCGCCACCGCGCGGCCCTCGGCGATCGCCCACACGATGAGGGACTGGCCACGGGCCGCGTCCCCGGCGGCGTACACCCGCGGAACATTGGTCGCGAAGCGCGCGTCGCGGGTGATCGTGCCGCGCGCGTCGAGGGCCAGCCCGAGCTGATCGATCAGACCGTCGTGCCGGTCCGGACCCGAGAAACCGAGGGCGAGCAGCACGAGGTCGGCCGGGAGGGTCCGGCCGGAACCCGGGACGGGGCGGCGCCCCGCGTCCACCTCGACCAGGTGCAGCGAGCGCACCCGTCCCCTGGCGTCCCCGGTGAAGTGGAGCGTGGACGCGGCGAAGAGCCGCGCGTCCGCGTGTGCCGCCGGTGCCGTCTCCAGGTCCCGGGCCTCCTCGTGCGCGGCCGAGAGACGGTAGATCTTCGGATAGGTGGGCCACGGTTCGACGTCGTGGTCGCGCTCCTCCTCCGGCTGCGGATAGATGTCGAGCTGGGTCACGGACGCCGCGCCCTCACGCACCGCCGTCCCCAGACAGTCCGCTCCCGTGTCGCCGCCGCCGACGATGACGACGTGCTTGCCGGCCGCGGACAGCGGCGAGACCTCCAGATCGCCCTCGCACACCCGGTCGGCGAACGGCAGATACTCCATCGCCTGATGGATTCCGCTCAACTCCCTTCCCTCCACGTCCAGTTCGCGCCAGGCCGTGGCGCCCGTGGCGAGCACGACGGCGTCGTAGCGCATCCGCAGCTCCGATGCCGTGAGGTCCTGGCCGATCGTCGTCGAGGTACGGAACTTGGTTCCCTCCGCCCGCATCTGCTCGAGCCGTCTCTCCAGGTGGCGCTTCTCCATCTTGAACGCGGGGATGCCGTACCGCAGCAGGCCGCCGATCCGGTCGGCCCGCTCATAGACGGCGACGGTGTGACCGGCCCGGGTCAACTGCTGGGCCGCCGCCAGCCCGGTGGGCCCCGATCCGACCACCGCGACCGTCCGCCCGGAGAGTCGCTCCGGTGGCCTCGGAGGCGTGAAGCCCTCCGCCCAGGCACGGTCGGCGATGGCCACCTCGACGTTCTTGATGGTGACCGCGGGCTGGTTGATCGCGAGGACACAGCCCGCCTCGCACGGCGCGGGGCACAACCGGCCGGTGAACTCGGGGAAGTTGTTCGTCGCGTGCAGCCGGTCGCTCGCCGCACGCCAGTCGTCGCGGGCGACGAGGTCGTTCCACTCGGGGATCAGGTTGCCGAGCGGACAGGCTTCGTGGCAGAAGGGGACTCCGCAGTCCATGCAGCGGTCGGCCTGGCGTCTGATGATCGGCAACAGCGCACCGGGGACGTACACCTCGTTCCAGTCCCGCACCCGCTCCTCGACGGGCCGGCGCGGATACTCCTCGCGCGGCGTGGTCATGAATCCCTTGGGATCGGCCATGGCCGTCCCCCTTGCGTGCGCATACCGTCACGGAGCCGCACGGGCGTCGGACGCCTTGGCCACGCCGTTCGGGCGGCACCCCTCTCCCGCCACGATACGACGCCTTCCCGGGCCCTGCCGCTCAGGTGACGGCCTTGCGAGCGCCCGGTCGGGAGCCGGCGCGCGGCTCGGCCGAGGGCGCCCCGCGTGTTCAGGTGAGAGCCAGCGTGTACGAGATCGCCGCGGCGGCCGACGCGACCGTGCGGACGTGGTTCCATCTCGTCCACCCGCGCACGTACGAGCGCCAGTGCACGGCGGTCTCCGGGCTGCCCGGGTCCATCTTCAGGAGCGCGTCGTTGCGCGGGACGTTCGCGACCACCGTCACCCCGAACGACCCGAACAGATACAGAGCGCTGCCGATCAGCAGCTCCACCGTCCCGTCCTCGGGCAGCAGCACGAAGGTGACCACACCGAGCACGGCGCACAGCCCGGCCGCCCCGACGAACAGCAGCATGAACGCCGGGCGGACCGCGGCCGTGTTGATCGCGTTCATCGCCGCCACCCCCTGGGCGGGCGGCAGCTCGGCCAGCCCCCGCATCACGAAGGCCGAGAACCCGCAGAACACCCCTGCCACCAGTCCGCAGCCGAGCACCCCCAGCACCGTCAGCACGAGATACGGCCCATCGATCATGACAACCCCCGCGTCGTCGTTCCCCGAAGCCAAAGATCCTGCATGGCGGCTCCCATCCCCACAAGTGAAATCCGTACCGGTGACCTCGACCATGGCCGAGGTGCCCGGACGCATGCGTGAGCGTCCACGAGCGAGTCACCACCGTCCCGCGCACACGGCACCGTCCCGCTACACGGCACCGTCCCGCTACACGGCACCGTCCCGCTACACGGCACCGTCCCGCTACACGGCACCGTCCCGCGCACACGGCACCGTCCCGCCTACACGGCACCGTCCCGCACACACGGCACTGTCCCGTGCACAGGGCACGGCACGCGGGGAAGGCCGCACGCGGGGAAGGCCACCGTCACGCGCCCGCCGTGACCTCGTCGCGCCACCCCTGGAGCCGCGCCTCCACGGCGGGCGCGATCCGCCGACGCGCCTCGTGCCGCGGCACGCCGCTCATCAGCAGCTGGTCGTACGGCGTGTCCACGTGCCGTACGGACGCACGGACCGCCGAGGCCACCGCGCCCTCGGACAGCGCGCGACCTGCCGCACTGCGCCCCACCCGTCCGCTCCCGCGCACCGAGGCGTGCGTGGCGATCTCCCGCGCCCGTTCGGCCGGACAGCCGGGGAACAGCCGGCGTATCTCCCACCCGAACGCGTCCGTGAACCGCTGGTCCTCGGCCTCTCGGCGTCGCGCGTCCCGCGCACGGCGCCGGCGCCGCGCCTCGGCGTCCTCCAGACACCACTCCTCGGCCCGGGCGAGCGCCGCCTCCTCGACGAGGACACCCTGCCGCTCGTACCGACTCTGCCGCCGGTTGAACCGGACCACCACCGCCCACAGGGCACTGCCTTCCCGTGATCTCCGCGTCAGAGCCGTGTCGCCGCGCGGCAGGAACACCAGATGACCCAGGTCCGCGCAGTCCACACAGCGCGGCAATCCCTCCTCCAGCACCAGTAGGGTCAGCGGTCCGGTCCGGCACTCGGCACAGTGCCGTTTCCTGAGCGGCTGGATGACGAGAAGTCCGCCGCGGGACGGAGGAGTCGCGATCGGTGCCATATACAGTTCATTCCCCTGCCGCGCCCGGGACCCACGCCACGGCAGGCCGTCTCTCCCGCGGGCCCTCGACCACGGGGCCCGGCCCGCTCCCGCCTTCCCGGCTCGCGCCCGCATTCCCGTCCCCCTCCCCGGCCCGCTCCTGCCTTCCGTCCGCCTCCCCGGCTCGCTCCCGCCTTCCCGTCCGCCTCCCGGGCCCGCGAGTGCGATCCCCGGGCGCGGCATCATGGGCCTGTGCGACTCGAAGCGATCACCTGGGAACGGCTCGGCGACCTCCTCGCCGAGCGTCTGCTCGACCTGAAGCCCGAGGACGGCAGTCCCTGGCCGCGGATCGCCTTCGACGGAGCCCCGGCCGCCCGCCCCGGCGAGCTCGCGCACCGTGTCTCCGAGGCGCTGCGGATACGCGGCCGGTCCTCGCTCGTCGTCGGCGCCCAGGACTTCCTGCGGCCCGCGTCGCTCCGCTTCGAATACGGCCACGAGGACGTCGACGCCTACTACGACGGCTGGTTCGACACCGGCGCGCTGTGGCGCGAGGTCTTCGGTCCCCTCGACCCCGGCGGGAACGGCCGCGTCCTGCCCGACCTGTGGGACCCGGTCACCGACCGCGCCACCCGCAGCTCCTACGTCCAACTCCCGCCCGGCGGGCTGCTCCTGTTCCATGGCCCCTTCCTGCTGCGGCACTGGTTCCCGTTCGACCTGAGCGTCCATGTCCTCCTCTCCCCGGGCGCCCTGAGCCGCCGTACGCCGGAGCCCGAGCACTGGACCCTCCCCGCCTTCCGGCGTTACGAGACGGAAGTGGCTCCGGGCACCGTGGCCGACGTGCTGGTCCGCGCGGACGATCCGCGCCACCCGGCCTGGAACGGCTGACGGCACGGCCGGCAGCGCCCTGACGGTGCCGGTTCGTTCACCCGCCCCTGCCGATCGTGTGTGCCGACCCTCCTGGCAAGGACTTCCGGGTGCACATCCCCCGGGACGCGGCAAGAATGAGGGCGCCGGGACTAGCGGTGTGTTCCGCGCCGCGCCGGCCGTCCGGCACCGGGAGGTACTTCATGACCACTGCCGGAGACATCATGCACCGTGGTGCCCAGTGGATCCCCGCCCACGAAACCCTTGACCGCGCCTCTCAGCTGATGCGCGAACTGAACGTGGGCGCGTTGCCCATCAGTGACGAGAACGAACGGCTCTGCGGCATCCTCACGGACCGCGACATCGTCGTCGGCTGTGTGGCCATGGGCCACGATCCGGCCCAGATCACCGCGGGCGAGATGGCCCGGGGCACCCCGCGCTGGATCGAGTCGCAGGCTGACGTCGGCGAGGTGCTCCAGGAGATGAAGGGACACCAGATCCGCCGGCTTCCCGTGATCGAGAACAAGCGCCTGGTCGGCATGATCAGCGAAGCCGATCTGGCCCAGCACCTGACGGACGATCAGTTGGCCGGCTGGGTCGAGAGCGTCTACGCGTCGAGCATGACCCGCTGACCGTACGGAGTCTTCCCGTCACGCTTCTCGTCCGGTCGGCCGTACCGGGCGAGAAGCGCGTCAGAGCCAGCCGTTGCGCCGGAACCCCCGGTACAGGACCAGGCAACCCACGGTGATCAGGCTTATGACGATGGGGTAGCCGAACCGCCAGTGCAGCTCCGGCATGTTGTCGAAGTTCATGCCGTACACCCCGCAGACCATCGTCGGAACGGCGATGACCGCCGCCCACGCCGTGATCTTCCGCATGTCCTCGTTCTGCGCCACGGTGACCTGTGCCAGATGCGCCTGCAGGATCGAGTTGAGCAGTTCGTCGAACGCGGCTATCTGCTCGGTGACCCTGATCAGATGGTCGGAGACGTCCCGGAAGTACGCCTGTATCTCGGGATCGACCACCCGGATCGGCCGGGTGGCGAGCTCCTGGACGGGGCGGGCGAGCGGGACCACGGCACGCTTCAGCTCCAGGAGTTCACGCTTGAGCTGGTAGATGCGGCCCGCGTCGGCCCGTGCGCCGTTCTCGGCGAACACATCGGCCTCGACCGCGTCGATGTCCTCCTGGACCGAGTCCGTGACATGGACGTAGTCGTCGACCACGTGGTCCGCGATCGCGTGCAGGACCGCGGCCGGCCCCTTGGCGAGCTGGCGATGGTCGGCCTCCAGCTCCTCGCGCAGCGGCCCCAGCGAGCCGTGTCGTCCGTGCCGCACGGTGATCACGAAGTCGGAACCGACGAAGACCATGATCTCGCCGGTGTGCACCACCTCACTCGTCGCCGTCAGTTCTTTGTGCTCGACGTAACAGACGGTCTTGAACACCGCGAACAGCGTCTCGCCGTACCGCTCCAGCTTCGGGCGCTGATGTGCCTCCACCGCGTCCTCGACGGCCAGCGGGTGCAGGTCGAAGAGGTCGGCGAGGCCGGCGAACTCCCGGTCGGTCGGCTCGTGCAGTCCGAGCCAGACGAAGCCCTCGTCGCTCTTGCGGATGCGCTCCACGGTATCGACCAGATCGCGGCCGCCCGGAACCCTGACGCCGTCGCGGTAGGCCACGCAGTTGACCACGGCGGAGCCCAGCGGCGACCGGGCGGGGTGACTCAGGTCCACGCGGACGCGTCGCCTGGCCAGTCCCGCCACCTTGCGCAGGCCACCGGCCCTGCCGAGGCTCGTGACCTTCCGCAGATTCCCTGCCATGGACATCAGGACCCCCTTGCGTGGATCTTCCCGCGCCGCACTCCGCGCCTTCGCCCGCCAGTCTGCCAGGCACGTTCGATCTCCGGGAAAGCCTGTGGGAACGGAATACTCCACTTCGCTTCCGAGAGATCGGGAAGCGTCGCCGATTCCGGACAAGGGGGGCAACTGGGATGATCCCTGCATGACGCGAACCGACGAGTATCTCCTCGACAACCAGCAGACCGAGGCGGGACAGCGCTTCGAGGCCTTCGCCACCCTCTTCGACCCCACGACGTTCCGGCACATCGAGCGCCTCGGCATCGGGCCCGGCTGGCGCTGCTGGGAGGTCGGCGCGGGCGGCACGTCAGTGGTGTCCTGGCTCGCCAAGAAGGTCGGCCCGACCGGAAAGGTCGTCGCGACCGACATCGACACGTCCTGGGCGGCCCCGGCGGCCCGAACGTCGGTCGAGGTCCGGGTGCACGACGTGGCCGCGGAGGAACCGCCGGGGGAGGGCTTCGACCTCGTGCACGCACGGCTCGTCCTGGTCCATGTGCCGGACAGGGAGCGGGCGTTGCGGTCGATGATCAAGGCGCTGCGGCCCGGCGGCCGGCTTCTCCTCGAGGACGCCGACCCGGCGCTGCAGCCCCTGCTCTGCCCCGACGAGCACGGCCCCGAGCAACAACTCGCCAACCGGCTGCGCCAGGGCTTCCGCAAGCTGCTCGCCGAGCGCGGCGCCGACCTCGCCTACGGCCGCAAACTCCCGCGCCTGCTGCGTGAGGCGGGGCTGCGCGAGGTGGAGGCCGACGCGTACTTCCCCGTCACCTCGCCCGCCTGCGCCGCCCTCGAGACCGCGACGGTCCGCCAGATCGGCGAGCAGCTCGTCACCGCGGGCCTCGCCACCCCGGAGGACATCGAGGCTCACCTGGCCAACGTGGCCACCGGCTCGATGGATCTGGCGACGGCGCCCATGATCTCGGCGTGGGGGCGCAAGTAGGCAGCGCGGGTGAGGGACTACCGGGCCGGGGGCGCCGCTTCCGGCCTTCCTCCGACCCGCTCCACCGCCATCGCTCCCGCCCCGCACCCGTGCACCGCCGCCACCTCGGGTTCGGCGCCCGCGAGCAGGGCGGCGAGGAACGCGCCGGTGAACGCGTCCCCGGCGCCCGTGGTGTCCCGGGCCGTCGCGGGCGCCGCCGGAACGTGTGCCCGTACGGTGCCCGAGCGGGCCACGAGGGCGCCGTCGCCGCCCAGTTTCGCGACGACCAGCGGAATACGGCGGCTCAACTCAGCCGCCGCGTCCGCCGGATCGGGCAGACCGGTCAGCAGGCACGCCTCGTCGCGGCTGGGCAGCAGCAGGTCGACGTCCTCGGCGAGCGCGAGGAAACGGTCCACGCCCAGCTTCGCGAGGAAGCCCGCCGACGCCGGGTCCAGACTGACCGGTACGCCCCGGGCGCGTGCCGACTCCAGGGCCGCCGAGGCCAGGGCCCGGCTCGGTTCGGAGAAGAACAGATAACCCGACAGATGCAGCCGCGCGACACCGTCGAGCAGCGTGGACGACCAGTCGCCGGGATCGAGCCGCAGCGAGGCCCCGCTGTCCGTGAGGAACGTCCGCTCGGCCGAGGCGCCCTGGTCCACCAGACAGATCACCGTCCCGGTCGGCGCCTCGGGATCGACGACGAGCAGGGGACGTACACCGCAGGCCGACAGCTCGCGTTCGTGCCAGGCGGCGGCGTCCGCGCCCACCCGGCCCAGCAGCCGTACGTCCGGGCAGCCCCGGTGAGCCGCCCAGCAGGCGACGTTGGCGCCGGCTCCACCCGGCAGGGTGCGGACCGCGGCGGCCGTGTCGGTGCCTGCCGCGAGCGGCCCTCGATGCCGGGCGACCACGTCCGTGATCACGTCACCGACGACGAGCAGCGCCCCGGGGACATCCGGGCGGGGCCCCACGCCCTGCCGCGCCCCACTCCGCGTACCTCTACCCGTACCGGCCGTGCCGGACTCGTCGGCCCGGTCGACCCGGTCGACCCGGGGGCGGCGGCCGACGTCCGGGCCCGGGGCGCCGCGTTCCGTTCCGCTCACGTCCGGGTCCAGGCCGCCGCGTTCCGTTCCGCTCACGCCCCGGCCCAGGCCGCCGCGATCCGTCCCGCGAGTCGTACGTTGCCCCGTACCGCCGCCAGATTGGCGCTGAGCGACGCGCCGTCGGTGTGCCGCACCAGGTGGTCGAGCAGGAACGGCGTCACGGCCTGCCCGGTCACGCCCTCGGCCGCGCACGCGCGCAGCGCGTCGGCGAGCACGCGCGCGTGGAGCCCCGGATCGAGCTGCTCCTCCTCGGGGACGGGGTTCGCGACGATCAGCGCCGATTCCGGTCCGTCCAGCGCGTCCTGCGCGCGCATGACATCCGCCACCTGACCGGGAGAGTCCAGCGTCCAGTCCACGGGATGACCGGAGTCGGACAGATAGAAGCCGGGGAAGTGGTCGGTGCCGTACCCGGCCACCGCGACACCCAGCGTCTCCAGGCGCTGCAACGTCGCGGGCACGTCGAGGATCGACTTCACGCCCGCGCACACGACCGTGATCCGGGTACGCGCCAGCAGGCCCAGGTCGGCCGACTCGTCCTGCGTCGTCGTCCACTCCCGGTGCACACCGCCGAGCCCGCCCGTCGCGAACACCCGTACGCCCGCGAGGGCGGCCAGCAGCGCCGTCGCGGACACGGTCGTCGCCCCGCTCGCGCCCGTCGCCACCGCAAGCGGCAGATCGCGGTGCCCGAGCTTGCGGATGCCGTCCTCGTTCGCGACCCGCTCCAACTGCTCCTTGTCCAGTCCGACCTGAGGACGCCCGTCCAGCACGGCGATCGTCGCGGGTACGGCACCCTCCCGCCGTACGACGTCCTCCAGTTCCAGCGCGACCTGCAGATTGCGCGGACGCGGCAGCCCGTGCGCGATGATCGTCGACTCCAGGGCCACCACCGGCCGGCGCGCGTCGAGCGCCTCCCGCACCTCTTCGGACACCACGATCACGCGCCTGCCTCCTGTCTGTCGGCCTACCTCATCTCTGGCGGGCGGCGCGCCCGGTCAAACCCTTGCGAGCCGAGGCCCACGGCACCAGCCTGGGGGCATGACGGACAACTCGCCACGTCTCGACCATGTCGTTCTCTGGGTACGCGATCCGGTCGCGTCCGCCGACTTCTACGAGAGGTCGGTCGGCCTGGAGCCCCTGAGGGTCACCGAATACGCCGCGGGGAAGGAACCGTTCCCCTCCGTACGCCTCAACGAGGAGACCATTTTCGATCTCGCGCCGCTGCCTCTGGCGGCGTACATGAACATGGTCCCCGGAGGCGCGGCCAGTGCGGGCCACCCCGTCAACCACGTATGCCTGTCCTTGGGCGGAGACGATTTCGACGCTCTGCGGGCGCGTCTGGAGGAGCGGTCCGTCCCCGTCTCGGGCTTCTCCTACGACTCGTTCGGCGCCCGCGGCCTGGCCAAGCGCAGCTTCTACTTCCGTGACCCGGACGGGAACGTCTTCGAGGCGCGGCACTACGAGTAGAACGGGAGAGCGGCACCACGAGTAGAACGGGAGGGGTGCTTCCCGGACTCGGGGAAGCACCCCTCTCGTGCGCTTCGCGTCAGACACGCGTGTCGGGTCAGACAGGCCGTACGCCGGCGAGTGCCCCGTGCGGATCGAGCACGTACTTGCGGCTGGCGCCCTGGTCGAACTCGGCGTAGCCGCGCGGGGCGTCCTCCAGGCCGATCACGGTCGCGTTGACCGCCTTGGCGATGTGCACCCGTTCGTGCAGGATCGCCTGCATCAGCCCCCGGTGGTACCGCATCACCGGGCACTGTCCCGTGCTGAGGCGATGGCTCTTCGCCCACCCCAGACCGAGCCGCACCTTCAGCGTCCCGGTCCGCGCGTCCTGGTCGATCCCGCCGGGGTCGTCCGTGACGTACAGCCCGGGGATGCCGAGCGCCCCACCCGCGCGCGTGATGCCCATCAGCGAGTTGAGGACGGTCGCGGGCGCCTCCTCGGCGTCCGGGCCGTGCCCGCGTGCCTCGAAGCCGACCGCGTCGACGGCCGCGTCGACCTCGGGTTCGCCGAGGATCTGCGCGATCTGGTCCTCCACCCGGCCCTCGGAGACGTCCACCGTCTCGCAGCCGAAACTCCGGGCCTGGGCGAGGCGTTCCGCGTTGAGGTCTCCGACGATGACGACGGCGGCGCCCAGGAGCTGCGCCGACGCGGCCGCTGCCAGACCGACCGGCCCCGCCCCGGCGACGTACACCGTCGAACCGACCCCGGCGCCCGCGGTGACCGCGCCGTGGAAGCCGGTCGGGAAGATGTCCGACAGCATGGTCAGGTCGAGGAGCTTCTCGCGCGCCTGGTCGCGGTCGGGGAACTTCAGCAGGTTGAAGTCCGCGTACGGGACCATGGCGTACTGGGCCTGGCCTCCGACCCAGCCGCCCATGTCGACATAACCGTAGGCGGCCCCCGGCCGGGCCGGATTGACGTTCAGACAGATGCCGGTCCTGCGCTCCTTGCAGTTGCGGCACCGGCCGCAGGCGATGTTGAACGGTACCGAGACGATGTCCCCGACCTCGATGAACTCGACGTCCGGACCGCGTTCCAGCACCTCTCCGGTGATTTCGTGTCCGAGGACCAGCCCCTCGGGCGCGGTCGTACGGCCCCGCACCATGTGCTGGTCACTGCCACAGATGTTGCTGGCGAGCACCTTGAGAATGACCCCGTGCCGGCACTTGCGACCGACGTTCTCGGAGGCCACTCCCGGCCCGTCCTGCAGTTCAAGCGTCGGATGGTCGATGGTCCTGACCTCCACCGCACCCGGCTTGAGATAAGCGACTGCCCTGTTTCCGCTCTCGCTCATGCGTGATCGCCGTCCCTTCGGCCCCCGTGTCTTCGGATGCCAGCGGCTGTGCGCAGGGCGGAGTCTGCTACCGGTCACGCGTTCCGACCACCCTCCGCGCGACGCCTTTCTCGAATGCCCCTAAGGTGACCGCTCATGACCGAGAACAGCCAGGCCACCCCGTCCTTCGCCGTCCACATCCCCGACGCCGAGCTCGAACCGGAGCCGCTCGACCCGGAGCAGATCGTCTCCGGCACCCCGGTCGTGACCGGCAAGGTGCTGTGGGAGTCGGCCGACGGCAAGCAGCTGCGCGGCATCTGGCAGATCACCCCCGGCGTGGTGACCGACACCGAGGCGAACGAGCTCTTCGTCGTCGTCAGCGGCCGCGCCACGATCGAGATCGAGGGTGGCGGTCTCATCGAGGTGGGCCCGGGCGACGCGGCGATCCTGCGCGAGGGCGACCGTACGACGTGGACCGTGCACGAGACGCTCCGCAAGGCCTACCACATCAGCCTGTAGCCTCCGGTTGCTTCAGCCCGGCGCCTTCTCCCCGCCGGCTGCCCCGGAGTTCCTGTCCCTAGCCCAGCGCCGTGGGCCCCTGGCCCGCGGTGTCCTGGAGGCCTTCGGAGGGTCGGTCGTGCCTTCCACGGGTGAAGAGCGCCAGCCCGCCCAGGGGGAGCAGCAGGCACGCGGCGACGAGGTTCAACCAGCCGTAACTCGCCTCCGCGACGATGAGACCGGCGGTCGCCCCACCCACACCGGCCGCCGCGTTCATGGTCAGGTCGGAGACCCCCTGCGCGGCGGCCCGCGCGGCCTGGGGCACGGAGTCCGTGAGGAGCGCCGACCCGGACACCAGCCCGGACGACCAGCCCAGGCCCAGGACGAAGAGCCCCGCGGCGGTCTGTCCGTGGCTGCCGCCCGCCGTGCCCGCGAGCAGTGCCGCGCAGGCGAGCAGACCCCCGGCGAGCGCTATTCCGGAGAGACGCCCGTAGCGGTCGGAGAGCCGTCCCATGAGGGGCGAGAACGCGTACATGCCCGCGATGTGCGCGCTGATCACCAGCCCGATCAGATCGATGCTCGCCCCGTGGTGCCCGAGGTCGACGGGGGTCATCGACATGATCGAGACCATCGCGGTGTGCGACACGGCCACGGTCACGAGGGCCAGCCGGGCCCGTGGCGAGGCGGCGACGGCGGCGAAACCGGCTCGGATCGACCGAGCGTCGGCGGACCGCTCCTCGGCCGGCGCGAGCGCCCGGGCGGTCAGCAGCGGATCGGGCCGCAGCAGGACGGCCACCAGCAGCGCCGAGAGCAGGAAGACCCCGGCCGCCCAGAGGAACGGCCCGGCCGCCTGCGGTATCCCGAGCCCGGCCACGCTGCGTCCCGCGGGCGCGGCGATGTTGGGCCCGAGCACCGCACCGATCGTGGTGGCCCACACCACGTTCGAGATGGCGCGGGCACGCCGCTGGGGTTCGGCCAGGTCGGCGGCCGCGAACCGCGCCTGGAGGTTCGCCGACGAGGCCGCGCCGAACCCCGCCATGCCGAGCAGCAGCAGAGGGAAGCTCCCGACGCACGCGGCGATCACGACGAGGCAGGCCCCCGACGCGCCGATGAGATACGCCAGTACGAGCCCGGGCCGACGCCCGCGTGCGGTCATCAGCGCGGCCAGCGGCACGGAGAGCACCGCTGTGCCGGTGACCGTCGCGGTGGGCGCGAGACCGGACAGCGACTCGGTTCCGCTGACCTGTTTGGCCAGGACGGTGGCGAGCGCGATGCCGGTGGCGACACCGAGCCCGCCGAGGATCTGGCCCGCGATCAGTACGCCGGTGATACGGCGCCGCAGCGCCGGTATCCCCTCGATGTCCACGGGCACGGCAGCCTGCCGCCCGACGGCGGTCACCGCGAACACCCGCATGTCAAACAAGTGGAACGAGCGGAGCAGGCGGAAGCGGAGCAGGCGGAAGCGGAGTACGCGGAGGCGGAGCCGGCGTCTGCGGGGCACGCGACGGAGGGGTATGCGGCCACGGGGCGTGCGGATGCGGTGGAACGGGCTCGGGTCACCGGCGCAGTCTCCAATCCGCGCCGCGTGCGAACAAGGGGGAGCACGCGGGGGTGGCGCGCAGGCTGCCTCTGCCGGCGTCGGCGCACCCCGCCGTGCGGGCGACGGCTTCAGGGCGGCCGCTCAGGACCTCCGCTCCTGGTCCCCGCTCCTCGTCCCCGCTTCAGAACAGCGGTTCCGGCAGCACCCCTTCCAGCGCCAGCAGCTTCCGCTTCGTCTCCAGTCCGCCCCCGAAGCCTCCGATGCCGCCGTCGCTCTCCACGACCCGGTGGCACGGCACGACGACCGGCAACGGGTTCGAGCCCATCGCCACGCCTACCGCCTGCGCCGCGCCCGGCTGGCCCACCCGCCGGGCGAGGTCTCCGTAGCCCACGACCGCGCCGTACGCGACGCCGGACTCCAGCTCCCGCAGCACCTGGCGGTTGAACCCGGAGATGAGCGACCAGTCCAGCGGCAGCTCGAAGTCACGTCGCTCACCCGCGAAGTACGCCCCGACCTGGCGTATCGCCTCGGCCAGGAGCGGGGAGGCGGGTGCCTCGACCGGCTGGGTGCCCAGGCGCGCGGCGAGCCGCTCGAGCGCCCGGTCGCGGACCGTGTCCGTGGCGTGGAACACCACGTTCACCAGGCCGTCGTCCGTCGCGGCCAGCAGCAGCGGACCGATGTCCGTGCCGACGACGCTCCACACGACCCGATGCTCGTCCTGCCCATGGCTGTTCATGAGATCCACCGTACGGCGCGCCACTGACAACGCCCGGGGTCCGGACGCGGTCCGGACGCGGCACGCACCAGCCGGCGTGCGTGCCGCGTCCGACGCGGGCCCCCGGGAGCGGTTCAGCTCTCCTGCAGCGCGCTGCGGACCACGTCGGGCTTGTTCGTGATGACGCCGTCCACGCCGTAGCCGGACAGGCGCTGGGCGGTGTCCGCGTCGTCGACGGTCCAGACGAAGACCCCCATCGGCTTGCCGTGCGGTCCCTTGAAGGCATGGACCGTGGCGACGTATCCGGAGGTGAGGGAGGTGGTGTCCGGGTTGATCAGGTCGGCGAACCGCGCGTACTCGCGCAACTGCGCGTACGACGGCTTGCCCAGGAAAGCCGTCGTGATCCCGGGACGCAGATCGTGGACCGTCCGCACGCTCTCCGCGCTGAAGCTCTGGACGACCAGCCGGTGCCGGAGGTGCTCCTGGTCGAGCCAGCCCTCGTTGCTCAGCAGCTTGAGGGTCTCCCGCTCGATGCCCGGATAGAGGTCGGGGTTCTTGATCTCCAGGACGAGCTTCTGGTGATTGTGCGAGACCCGCTCCATGTACTGCCTCAGCGTCGGCACGCGCGTACCGACGTACCGGCGGCCGAACCAGCTGCCCGCGTCGAGCCGTGCGATCTCCGCGGCGGTGAAGTCCTTGACCTTCCAGGGAGCGCGGCGGGGATAGACCTTCTTGACATTGGTCGTGCGCGTCAGTGTGGCGTCGTGGAGGACGACGAGTTGGCCGTCCTTGGTGCGCTGGACGTCGTTCTCGACCCAGTCGAAACCCATCGCGGCGGCCTTGTCGATGGAGGCCAGGGTGTTCTCGGGCGCGTGGGCGGAGGCGCCGCGGTGCGCGACGATCACGACCCCGCCGTCCGGGGAGCCGGCCCGCCCGTGCGGAGCGGGCAGTATCGAGGCGGTCCCCCCGAGAAGCACGGTGCCCCCGATGAGCGCTGTGGTCGTGGCGGCGGCAACGCGCGCGTGCATACGTACTCCTCGCGTCGATCGATCACGTACAGCTCAAGAGTGACAGCAGAGGGTGACACATGGGGGAGATGCGCCGCGCGCGCATCGAATGGAGTTCACCAAGTCCGCGCACCGGCAACGCACAAGTGCGGTGAGATCGTGATTCTTTGCCGGAAAATCGTTCGACCATTCCGGTGGGGGTCATACTCTCTGCCTCACCCCCGGCCGTTGACGCGCCTGGAGAGTGGGGGCGTTTCTGGGATTTCTGGTGCAAAAGGGCGGGAAGGACAGCCGTACATGCAGGGCACGATCGACGGCTTCAGCTACGGACTCGTCACACCGGTGGCGGCGTTCCTCATGGCCTGCCTGGGTGGAGCGCTCGGCCTGCGGTGCACCACCAGATCGATGCTCATCACCCGTTCCTGGCGGGCCGGCTGGCTCGCGCTCGGCTCGGCCGCGATCGGGTCGGGCATCTGGACCATGCACTTCATCGCGATGATGGGGTTCTCCGTCGAGGAGACCCCGATCCACTACGACAGGCCCACGACGTTCGCGAGCCTGGGCGTGGCCATCGTGATGGTCGGCGTCGGGATCTTCATCGTGGGCTACCGCGGCGCCACCGGGACGGCACTGTTCACCGGGGGCACCCTCACCGGTCTGGGCGTCGCCTCCATGCACTACCTGGGCATGGCCGGCATGCGCCTGAACGGCAAGTTGGAGTACAACACGCTCACCGTCGCCGCCTCGGTCGTCATAGCCGTCGTCGCCGCCATCACCGCCCTGTGGGCGGCGGGCCAGGTCCGGGGATTCCTCTGGAGCGTGGGCGCCAGTCTCGTCATGGGGCTGGCTGTCAGCGGCATGCACTACACGGGTATGGCCGCCCTCAGCGTCCATCTCCACCACACCTCCGGCACCCCCGCGGGTGACTCGGCCACCACCTTGCTCGCGCCGATGATGATCGGCCCGCTGGTCTTCCTCTGTCTGGCCGGTGCCGTCGTGCTGTTCGACCCGCTGATGGTGATGGGAAAGCCGGACCGGGCCCCCGTGGAGCGCAGGCCCGGCATTCCGGCCCACTCGAGCGGTCCCCGTCCCGGCCACCGGCCGCCGCGGCATCCCGGTCACGACCGTGCGCACCGGAGCGTACGGACCCCGCAGAGCCGGTGACCGGGTCCCGTTGTCAGTGCGGGGTCGTACGGTGGAACCCATGCGGCCCGTATCAAAGATCGAACGTTCGGTGGCGCCCTTCGAGGTCGTCAGCCCCTACCAGCCGAGCGGTGACCAGCCGGCGGCCATCGCGGAGCTGGAAAAGCGCGTCCGCGCTGGTGAGAAGGACGTCGTCCTGCTGGGCGCGACCGGCACCGGCAAGTCCGCCACCACCGCGTGGATGATCGAGAAGCTCCAGCGCCCCACGCTCGTCATGGCCCCGAACAAGACGCTGGCCGCGCAGCTGGCCAACGAGTTCCGCGAGCTGCTCCCGAACAACGCGGTCGAGTACTTCGTCTCGTACTACGACTACTACCAGCCCGAGGCCTACGTCCCCCAGTCGGACACCTACATCGAGAAGGACTCCTCGATCAACGAGGAGGTCGAGCGACTGCGCCACTCCGCGACCAACTCGCTGCTCACCCGACGCGATGTCGTGGTCGTCGCCTCGGTCTCCTGCATCTACGGCCTCGGAACGCCGCAGGAATACGTCGACCGGATGGTCAGCCTCAAGGTCGGCGACGAGATCGACCGCGACGACCTGCTGCGCCGCTTCGTCGACATCCAGTACACCCGTAACGACGTGGCGTTCGCCCGCGGTACCTTCCGGGTCCGCGGCGACACCATCGAGATCTTCCCGGTCTACGAGGAGCTCGCCGTCCGCATCGAGATGTTCGGCGACGAGATCGAGGCGCTCTCCACGCTGCACCCGCTCACCGGCGAGGTCATCAGCGACGACGAACAGATCTACGTGTTCCCGGCGACCCACTACGTGGCGGGTCCCGAGCGCATGGAGCGCGCCGTCAACGACATCGAGAAGGAGCTCGGGGAGCGTCTCGCCGAGCTGGAGAAGCAGGGCAAGCTCCTGGAGGCCCAGCGGCTGCGCATGCGCACCACGTACGACCTCGAGATGCTGCGCCAGATCGGCTCGTGCTCCGGCGTGGAGAACTACTCGATGCACTTCGACGGACGCGAGCCCGGATCCCCGCCGAACACGCTCATCGACTACTTCCCGGACGACTTCCTGCTCGTCATCGACGAGTCGCACAACACGGTGCCGCAGATCGGTGCCATGTACGAAGGCGACGCCTCCCGCAAGCGCACGCTCGTCGACCACGGCTTCCGGCTGCCCTCCGCCCTGGACAACCGCCCGCTGAAGTGGGAGGAGTTCCAGGAGCGCATCGGACAGACCGTCTATCTGTCGGCGACCCCGGGCAAGTACGAACTCTCCCGCGCGGACGGGTACGTGGAACAGATCATCCGGCCCACGGGTCTGATCGACCCCGAGGTCGTCGTCAAGCCCACCGAGGGCCAGATCGACGACCTGGTGCACGAGATCCGCAAGCGCACCGAGAAGGACGAACGCGTCCTGGTCACCACACTCACCAAGAAGATGGCCGAGGACCTCACCGACTACTTCCTGGAACTCGGCATCCAGGTGCGCTATCTGCACAGCGACGTCGACACCCTGCGCCGCGTCGAGCTGCTGCGCGAGCTGCGCGCGGGCGAGTTCGACGTCCTGGTCGGCATCAACCTGCTGCGAGAGGGCCTCGACCTGCCCGAGGTGTCCCTGGTGTCGATCCTCGACGCCGACAAGGAGGGCTTCCTGCGCTCGGGCACCTCCCTGATCCAGACCATCGGCCGCGCGGCGCGCAATGTCTCCGGCCAGGTCCACATGTACGCCGACCGGATCACCCCGGCGATGGAGAAGGCCATCGAGGAGACCAACAGGCGGCGCGAGAAGCAGGTCGCGTACAACGAGGAGAGGGGCCTCGACCCGCAGCCCCTCCGCAAGAAGATCAACGACATCGTGGCGCAGATCGCCCGCGAGGACGTCGACACGGAGCAGCTGCTCGGCTCGGGCTACCGCAAGGCGAAGGACGGCAAGGGAGCCAAGGCCCCGGTGCCCTCGCTCGGTGGCAAGGCGGCCAAGTCCGCCAAGAGTGCCGCGAAGACCCCGACCGACCGCCCCGCGGCCGAGCTCGCCGGGCAGATCGAGGAGATGACGGAGCGCATGCGGGCCGCCGCGGCGGACCTCCAGTTCGAGATCGCGGCCCGACTGCGCGACGAGGTGTCGGAGATGAAGAAGGAACTGCGTCAGATGAGGGAGGCGGGCCTGGCCTGACGCCCCTTCGACCGCGTCGGACCTCGGCGGATACGCGCTGTGTTGCAAGACCGACACAAAGCGCGCCGCGGGGTTCGGCACTGTCGGTGGCGCTGCGTAGGGTTCTGGTCATCCGCGGATTCCGCGGCAACAGGGGACAGTCCGAGAGGGGATCAGCGCGTGACGGTCAACATGACCAAGGGTCAGGCCATCAGTCTGCAGAAGAACGACGGGGGCACCCTGACCGCGGTGCGCATGGGGCTCGGCTGGCAGGCGGCACCCCGGCGCGGCCTGTTCGGCTCGCGCACCAGGGAGATCGACCTCGACGCCTCCGCCGTGCTGTTCGCGGACAAGCAGCCCGTCGACGTGGTGTTCTTCCGTCACCTCGTCAGCGACGACGGCTCCGTGCGGCACACCGGTGACAATGTGGTCGGCGGAGTGGGCCAGGGCGGGGACGACGAAGCGATCCTCGTCGACCTGCAGCGCCTCCCGGTCCACATCGACCAGATCGTCTTCACCGTGAACTCCTTCACGGGTCAGACGTTCCAGGAGGTGCAGAACGCGTTCTGCCGTCTGGTCGACGAGACCAACGGCCAGGAGCTCGCCCGCTACACGCTCGCGGGCGGCGGCCAGTACACCGCCCAGATCATGGCGAAGGTGCACCGCTCCGGCCCGGGCTGGCAGATGACGGCCCTCGGCACCCCGGCCAACGGCCGTACCTTCCAGGACCTGATGCCCGCGATCCTGCCGCACCTGTAGGCAGCCCGACCGTAGGCACGAAGCGACACAGGGGGACAAGGCGATGACGGCCGAGCTGGTCCGGGGGCAGAACCACCCGCTCTCCCAGGTCCGTCTTGAAGTCCGTGTATCGGCCGGCCGCCCGGTCGTGGCCGGTGCCACGCTCAGTGACGAGCAGGGCACGGTCCGGGGCGCCGAATGGGTGGCGCACCCGGGCGCGCCCACCCTTCCCGGGCTGGAGGTCTCCAAGCAGGCGGCGGCGGACCACCGTCTCGCGTTCGATCTCGACGCCCTGCCAGGGACCGTGCACCGGGTCAGCGTGCTGCTCGCGCTGCCGGCCGGCGCCGGTCCGGTCCGGTTCGGTGCCGTGGCCGCCCCGTTCGTCGCCGTGACCGGACTCGACGGCTCCGAGGTCGCCAGCTACACCATCACCGGCCTGGACACGGAGTCGGCCGTCGTCGCGCTCGAGCTCTACCGCAGACAAGGCGCCTGGAAGGTGCGCGCGGTCGGCCAGGGATACGCGGGCGGCCTCGCCGAACTTCTCACCGACCAGGGGCTGCCCGAGGCCCGCCGGCTCGCGGACAGCATCAACGAGGCGGTGGCACAGGGGCTGGCCCGCTCGGTGCCGGCGCCCTCGCCCCGTACTCCGGACACGGACCGCTCACGACACGCGGCCGCCTCGGCGCCGGGACCGGATCAGCCGTACGCCGGACCGCAGGGCGCCTCCGGGACCGTGCCGCCGCTCCAGACCCCGTCCTCGTCCCCGTACGACACGCCCGGTGGTCAGGGAGCCGCCGTGCCGCAGCCGGGGTACCAGGGCGGCACCGCACAGCCCGATCCCTCCGCGGTCGGCATCCCCTCCGGACCCGCCACCGGCCCGGTCGACTACAGCCACCCCGGCAGGCGGACCTCGGCGCCGCCCACGCCCCCGCCAACCGCACCGCCGGCCCCGCCCGGACAGCCGGCGCGGCCCGTCGCGGGCGACGCGACCGGCTGGTCCATGGAGGAACGCCTCTACAACCAGGTGTGGGGGATGTTCGAGGACCTGGCCCGCACCACGGCCGCCTATCGCAGTGCCGTCGACTTCGCCGACTCGCGCATGGAGCAGGAACTCGACAAGGCCCTGTCCGACCCGCGCAGCCGGATCGGCGGCCAGAGCGACGCCGCCCGCGAGGCCGCCCAGGCCAAGCACGCCGACCTCGTCGACCAGGCCCGCGCGGCGCTCGACCGGGACCTCGCCCAGCTCGCCGCCGAGGCCGACGTCGTCGAGCCCGCGCTGCCCGCGGCGTACGCACGCTGGGACAACCCGGTCTGGCACGGCTACCGGGTGCCCATGGAGATCCCCATGGCCGTGCGCCTCGGCGACCTCCATCTGCCCGAGAGCGAGGAGCTGAGCATCCCGATGCTGGTCCGGCTGCCGCTGGAGCGCGGTCTGTGGATCGACAGCGGACGAGCCACTCTGGAGGACTCGCTCGCTGACTCCGACGAGCTGCGCCGGCTCGCGATGGACACGGCGGTGGCGAACGCCGCGCGGCTGCTCGCCGTCTATCCCGCGGGCGAGTTCACGGTGCACGTCATCGACCCGGCCGGTTCCGCGGCCTCGTCCCTCGCACCGCTGGTGCGTTCCGGGGTGCTGGACGGACCGCCCGCCGCGGGCGCCACGGGTGTGGCCGACGTCCTGACCCGGCTCACCCAGCGTGTGGACCTGGTGCAGATGGCGGTCCGCGGCGGAGTCGCCGACTCGTTGCCGCCCGGCCTCGACACCGCGGAGCAGTTGCTGATCGTCAACGACTTCCCGCACGGCTTCGACGACCGCGCCGTGACCCAACTGCGCTATCTCGCGGACGAGGGGCCGGCCGTCGGCGTGCATCTGATGCTGGTGGCCGACCGGGAGGACGCCGCCGGCTACGGGCCCCTGTTGGACCCTTTGTGGCGCGGGCTGCTGCGGCTCACGCCGGTGCCCGACGACCATCTCGCCGACCCGTGGGTCGGTCACGCCTGGACGTACGAGCCCGCGCTCGTCCCGCCGGGCAGCCAGGTGCTCCAGCAGGTGCTGTCCCAGGTCGCGGAGGCCCGCCGCCCGTGGAACCGCTGACCCTTCGAAGCGCTTCACCAAGCATCAGTAAAGTGCCCTGACCAGCGGACTTGGTACTTCTTTTACTAATCCCTTTACCTTCACTTGGTAATTCGGGTACTCTCGTTCTCACGGAGGGGAGTACTCCCTACCTGCTGCGGCGTACCCGTCAATACGGATCTGGCCAGATCCCGGGGCGCCGGCCCGTGACCGGAAGGCGCACCACGCGCCCCACCGGACACGGGTGGAAGAGACCTCCGGTAGCGACGACGCTGAAATCTGCCGTTACGTACTGCCGGAGGCGCAGTGAATGTTTCCTTGACCCTCTGGGTCCTCACGATCTTGGGCCTTGCCGCCCTCGTCGCGGTCGACTTCTTCATCGGCCGCAAACCGCACGACGTCTCGATCAAGGAAGCCGGAATCTGGACGCTCGTCTGGATCGCTCTGGCCGGACTGTTCGGGCTGGGACTGCTCGTCTTCTCCGGCGGCCAGCCGGCCGGCGAGTTCTTCGCGGGCTTCATCACCGAGAAGTCGCTGAGCGTGGACAACCTCTTCGTCTTCGTCCTGATCATGGCGAAGTTCGCGGTGCCCTCGCAGTACCAGCAGCGCGTGCTCCTCGTCGGTGTGCTCATAGCACTCGTCCTGCGCGCGATCTTCATCGCCGCGGGCGCCGCGATCATCGCGAACTTCGCGTGGGTCTTCTACATCTTCGGCGCGTTCCTCATCTACACGGCCTGGAAGCTGATCCAGGAGGCCCGGGCCGACGAGGACGAGGAGGAGTTCGAGGAGAACCGCCTGCTCAAGGCCGCGGAGAAGCGCTTCGGTGTGGCCGACCGCTACCACGGCACCAAGCTGTGGATCCAGCAGAACGGCAAGCGCGTCATGACGCCGATGCTGGTCGTGATGCTCGCGATCGGCACCACGGACGTGCTCTTCGCGCTGGACTCCATCCCCGCGATCTTCGGCCTGACCCAGGACCCGTACATCGTCTTCACCGCCAACGCGTTCGCGCTGATGGGTCTGCGTCAGCTGTACTTCCTGATCGGCGGTCTGCTGAAGAAGCTGGTCCACCTCTCCTACGGTCTGTCGGTTATCCTCGGCTTCATCGGCGTCAAGCTCGTGCTGCACGCGCTCCACGAGTCCGGCGTCCACGTCCCCGAGATATCCATCCCGGTCTCGCTCGGCGTCATCTGCGCGGTCCTGGTCGTCACGACGATCACCAGCCTGACGGCCACGAGGAAGCGGACGGCGCGGGAGAACGCCGAAGGCACTCAGAAGGACAGCATCGACGTCTGACCGCCCCGGGCGCACGAACAGGCATCCCGGGACGGTTGCGCGGTGAACTGCCGCGCAGCCCTCCCGGGGCTTCCGGTCGTCGGGGGCGGCGCGCCATCGGAATGCGGGGGCCGCCCGCGCCTGCGACGATCGCTGCATGATCGTTCCGCTCCGGTCACTCCTGACACGGTGGACGGCCGTCGTGCCCGTCGTCGCGGTGGTCCTGCTCGTCCTCACCTGGGGGCGCAGCCTGCCCGGCGCGATGGTCGCGCTGGTGACCCTGGTCCTCGCCGGGGCGGTGCTGGCAGCCGTCCACCACGCGGAGGTGGTGGCGCACCGGGTCGGTGAGCCCTTCGGCTCCCTCGTGCTCGCCGTCGCGGTCACGATCATCGAGGTGGCCCTGATCGTCACCCTGATGGCGGACGGCGGCGCCAAGAGCTCGACCCTCGCCCGCGACACGGTGTTCGCGGCCGTGATGATCACCTGTAACGGCATCGTGGGGGTGTGTCTGCTCGTCGCCTCCCTGCGCCACGGGCTCGCCGTCTTCAACGCCGAGGGCACCGGCGCCGCCCTGGCGACTGTCGCGACGCTCGCGACACTGAGCCTGGTCTTCCCGACCTTCACCACCAGCAAGCCGGGCCCCGAGTTCTCCACGGCCCAGCTCACCTTCGCCGCGCTCGCCTCACTCGTCCTGTACGGCTTGTTCGTGGCGACCCAGACCGTGCGGCACCGCGACTACTTCCTGCCGATCACCCGCCAGGGCCAGGTGATCGACGTGGACGAGCACGCGGACGCCCCGTCCGCCCGCGCCGCGAGGATCAGTCTGGGGCTGCTCGCCCTCGCGCTCGTGGGCGTGGTCGGTCTGGCCAAGGGCGTCTCGCCCACCATCGAGTCAGGTGTGGAGGCGGCCGGCATGCCGCAGTCCGTGGTCGGCGTGATCATCGCACTGCTCGTGCTGCTCCCCGAGACCATCGCCGCGCTCCGGTCGGCCCGTCGCGACCGCGTGCAGACCAGTCTCAACCTGGCCCTCGGCTCCGCGATGGCGAGCATCGGCCTGACGATCCCCGCGGTCGCGCTGGCGTCCGTCTGGCTCTCCGGGCCGCTGGTCCTCGGCCTCGGCGCCACCCATATGGTGCTGCTCGTGCTGACCGTGGTCGTGAGCTCCCTGACGGTCGTCCCGGGGCGCGCCACGCCTCTCCAGGGAGGCGTCCATCTGGTGCTGTTCGCGGCCTACCTGGAACTGGCGGTCAACCCCTAGACGGCGCCCGCTCGGTGATCGACGCCCACGTCGCGACCGGCGGCCGGCCCTGGGCCGGCGCGCGGTGACCGGTGGTCATTCGGTGACGGCCGAGACGGCCAGGCGGGGCACCGGCCGGGTCTCCGGCAGCAGCGCGAAGCACCCCAGACTGAGCAGCGCGACCCCCGTCAGATACGCGGCCACGCCCCAGGGGACCCGCTCTCCGTCGGCCACCGCCGTCGCCACGATCGGCGTGAGCGCGCCCCCGAGGACCCCGCCCAGGTTGTAGCCCACCGCCGCGCCCGTGCAGCGCACCCGAGGCTCGTACAACTCGGGAAGATAAGCGGCGATCACGGCGAACATCGTGATGAAGGTGAGCAGCGCGACCAGGAACCCGAGGAACATCAGCAGCGGTTCGCCGGTCGACAGCAGCGCGATCATCGGGAACATCCACAGCGCGGCCCCCGTGCACCCGGCCAGACACAGCGGCCGCCGTCCGTACCGGTCGCCGAGCAGCGCGACCACGGGGGTCAGGGAGCCCTTCACCACCACGGCGGCCATGATGCAGGCCAGCATGACGGTACGGCTCACACCGAGCCGCTCGACACCGTAGGCGAGCGCCCAGGTCGTCACCGCGTAGAAGACCGCGTAGCCGACCGCGAGCCCGCCGGCCGTCAGCAGCACCAGACGCCAGTGGTCGCGCACCACCTCGACGATCGGCGCGCGCGCGTGGTCCCGCACCTCAAGGAACCGCGGACTCTCCGGCAGCGAGCCGCGCAGCCACAGCCCCGCCGCCGCGAGCACACCCGAGGCCCAGAACGGCACCCGCCACCCCCACTCGGCGAACTGCGCGTCGGACAGTGCCGCCGAGAGCACCAGCATCACACCGTTGGCCAGCACGAACCCCAGTGAGGGACCCATCTGCGGGAAGCTGGACCACAGCCCGCGGCGCTCGGCGGGCGCGTGCTCTGCGGTCAGCAGGACCGCCCCGCCCCACTCCCCGCCGAGCCCGAGCCCCTGCAGGAACCGCAGCACGAGAAGGAGCGCGGGAGCGGCCGCGCCGAGGGTGTCGTACGTCGGTACGCAGCCGACCGCGACCGTCGCCGCGCCGGTCAGCAGCAGCGAGGCGACGAGCACCGGCCGCCGCCCGCGCCGGTCCCCGATGTGCCCGAACAGCACCGAGCCGAGAGGGCGCGCGACGAATCCGACGCCGAACGTCGCGAAGGCCGCGAGCGTCCCGGCCAGCGGCGAGAAGGTGGGGAAGAACAGTGGCCCGAGGACGAGCGCGGCAGCGGTCCCGTAGACGAAGAAGTCGTAGAACTCGATGGCCGTCCCGACGAGCGAGGCGGCCGCGAGCCTGAGCATGGAGGGCGCCCTTACGGTGCGTACGTCGTGCATGCCGCGTCAACTACCCACGGTGACCAACGGTTACGGGGGGCGTGCGGGAGTGCGGGGTGTGCCGGCAGGTGCCGGTGATGCGCCGGGCGCGGGTCCGCCGACACGGATCGCTCCCTCCAGGGGGATGACCGTCGGGCCAGGGGGATGACCGGTCGGGGATCGTCTGCCCCGGGTCCACTCCGCAGTCGATCGTGAGGCCGGGAGCGTAGTCACCAAGGAGGCGTACGGACGGTCACGGACGCGTCGCACCGTGATAGACCGGGTCCGAGCAGCGGTCCTTGAAGGGCCGGCAGACCTGGAAGGACCGGAGGAACCGTGCCCCGCACCCTCGCCACCGCCCCGATCATGATTCTCAACGGGCCGAATCTGAATCTTCTGGGGCAGCGGCAGCCGGAGATCTACGGTTCCGACACGCTCGCCGATGTCGAGGCCCTGTGCGCCGAGGCGGCGGCCGCGCACGGCGGCACGGTGGACTTCCGCCAGTCCAACCACGAGGGCGAACTGGTCGACTGGATCCACGAGGCGCGGCTGAACCACGCCGGGATCGTGATCAACCCGGCCGCCTACTCGCACACGTCCGTCGCGATCCTGGACGCGCTCAACACCTGTGACGGTCTGCCGGTGGTGGAGGTCCACATCTCCAACATCCACCAGCGCGAGGAGTTCCGGCACCACTCGTACGTGTCCCTGCGAGCCGACGGGGTCATCGCCGGATGCGGTGTGCAGGGGTACGCGTTCGCGGTGGAGCGGGTCGCGGCGCTCGCGGGAACGGGGAAGACGGAGGCCTGACCGGCGGAGGCGCGGTTCAGAGCCGTCCCGCCTCCACGATCCGGCGCAGGAACCGCCGGGTGCGTTCCTCGCGCGGGTTCCCGAAGACCGCCTCGGCCGTGCCGTGTTCGAGGACCACACCGCCGTCCAGGAAGCACACCTGGTCGGCCACCTCGCGGGCGAAACCCATCTCGTGGGTGGCCAGCACCATGGTCATGCCCTCGTCCTTCAGGTCCCGGACGACGGCCAGGACCTCGCCGACGAGCTCCGGGTCGAGGGCGGCGGTGATCTCGTCGAGCAGCAGCAGCCGGGGACGCACGGCCAACGCGCGGACGATCGCGGCCCGTTGCTGCTGGCCGCCGCTGAGCCGGTCGGGGTACTCGCCGGCCTTGGCGCCTAGGCCGAGCCGGTCGAGCAGTTCCCGGGCGTGCGCCTCCGCCTCGGCGCGGCTCGCGCCGTGCACACGGCGCGGTGCGAGCGTGATGTTCTCCAGGACCGTCATGTGCGGAAAGAGGTTGTACGCCTGGAAGACCACACCGATACGGCGGCGTACGGCGTCCTGGTCGGCCCGCGGGTGGGTGATCTCCTCGTCGTCGAGCCAGATCGCGCCGTCGTCGATCTCCTCCAGGAGGTTCGCGCAGCGCAGCAGGGTCGACTTGCCCGAGCCGGAGGCGCCGATCAGCGCGGTCACCGTGTGCGGGGCGACGTCCAGGTCGACGTCGCGCAGCACCACCGTCTCGCCGAAGGTCTTGCGGACGGACTCCATCCGCAGCACCGGAGTGCCGGTCGTCACCGGAGTGTCGCTCATATGGCCCCTCCTTGCGCCCGCCGACGGTCCATCCGGGCCGTGACCCAGTCCGTGAAGCGGGTCATCGGGATGGTCAGTGCGACGAAGACCAGTCCCGCGACGATGTACGGCGTGTAGTTGAGACTGCGGCCCACGATGATGTCCGCGGCGCGCACCGCGTCGACCGCGCCGCCGATCGACACGAGCCCGGTGTCCTTCTGGAGGGAGACCAGGTCGTTGAGGAGCGGCGGCACCTGGCGGCGTACGGCCTGGGGGAGGACGACGTACCGCAGGGCCTGCCGGTTGGTGAGACCGAGCGAGCGGGCCGCCGCGCGCTGCGAGGGATGGACGGACTCGATGCCGGCCCGGAACACCTCGGCGACGTAGGCCGAGTAGGTCAGGGTGAGCGCCGTGCCGCCGAGCAGCACCGGGTCCACGGTGACTCCCTGCAACCGCAGCGCGGGGACGCCCAGGACCACGATCATCAGGTTGATGATCAGCGGGAGTCCGCGGAAGAAGTCCGTGTACGCGGCGGCGAGCGCGCGCACCGGGAAGAACACCGGGCCGCGCAGGGTGCGGGCGACGGCGATCAGCATCCCCAGGACGAGCACGGCGACTCCGCAGACCAGGAGCAGCCGGACGTTGAGCCAGAGGCCCTCCAGGACCTTGGGGAACGCCTCGCGCGCGTACCGGCCGTTGAAGAACGTCTCCTGGGTGCGCTGCCAGCCGGGCGCGCTGACGACGACGAGAGAGAGGGCGGCGCCGGTCACGAGGGTGGAGAGCGCGGCGATCGCCGTCGCGCGGCGGGCCCGGGCCCGCTTGTAGCGCTCCCGTTCGATGCGTCGCCGTGACGGAACGTACGCCCCGGACAGGTCTTCCTGGCCTGGGTCCTCTCCCGGGCTTTCTCCCGACTCCTCCTTCGTGACGGTCACTTGAGCACCGGAGCGTCGACGGCCTCGGACAGCCACTGCTTCTCGATCGAGGCGAGCGTGCCGTCCTCGCGCAGCGCGTCCACGGCCTTCGTCACGCACGGGGTGAGCGCGCTGCCCTTGTCGAGGACGAGCCCGAACTGCTCGGGCGTGCCACCGGTGTTCTCGAACTGCCCGACGATCTTCGCGTCCGTCACCTCGGCGGCGGTGATGTAGAAGGCGGTCGGCAGATCGACCACGATGGCGTCGACCTGACCGTTCTTCAGCGCGGACTTGGCCTGGTCGTTCTTGGCGTAGGCGGCGGGCTGCCGGTCCGGCTTCACCACGTCGTCGATGTAGTTCAGGCTGGTGGTGCCGACCTGGGCGCCGAGTTTCACGCCCTTGAGGTCCGCGAGGCTCTTCGCCCCGGCCGCCTTGGAGCCCTTGAGCGCGATGACGGCCTGGCGGACGTCGTAGTAGCCGGACGAGAAGTCCACGGCCTTCTTGCGCTCGGCACTGATCGACACCTGGTTGATGTCGAAGTCGAAGGTCTTCTCACCGGGCGCGAAGGCCTTGTTGAAGGGGACGGTCTGCCAGACGACCTTGGACCTGTCGTAGCCGAGCTGCTTCGCCACGGCGTACGCGACCGCCGACTCGAAGCCCTTGCCGTTGGCGGGCTTGTCGTCCTTGAACCACGGCTCGTACGCGGGTTCGTCGGTCGCGACCGTCAGTTCGCCGGACGTCCGGGTGCCCAACGCGCCCTTCGCGCAGGTCTCTCCGGCTTTCCCGGTCTTCCCGGAAGCCTTGTCGGAGGCCGGGTTCTCCGGCTGCGGGGCACAGCCCACGGCGACGGCGAGCAGGGCGACGGTGGCGGTGGACGCGGCGCGGCGCAGAGCGCGTTGGGCGAGAGGCATGGCGGGAGAGTGGCAGTGCACCATGCCGTCTGTCGAGGTCACAGCGGTAATTGTCCGCATAGTGGGAACGTGTGTTGCAGTCCCGTGAACGCTCGCGAGAAGCCTGGCCGATCGGCCTCGGCGGGGGCTTCGCCGGGGCCGCCGGCCGAGCGTGGGGATCGACGGCCGGCGGCCCGTTCCACCACAGGAGCCGTCATCCTGTGCGGGGCTGCTTCCAGTGGACTGCACCACTGCGCACGCCGGGAGCGCGCGCGGGGCGCCGACGCGTGCATCCGATTCACACGGGGCGCGCGCTCGGCTGTTTCACGCCCCCGGCCGGGTTCCGCCGGACGGCCCGCGATCACCAGCCGCGCGCGTGCCACTCCGGCAGGTGCGGGCGCTCGGCGCCCAGGGTCGTGTCGTTGCCGTGCCCCGGGTAGACCCAGGTCTCGTCCGGCAGAGGGCCGAAGATCTTCGTCTCCACGTCATGGAGGAGGCTGGCGAACGCCTTCGGGTCCTTGTGGGTGTTGCCCACACCACCCGGGAACAGGCAGTCCCCCGTGAAGACATGTGGGTGCCCGTGCGGGTCGTCGTAGACGAGGGCGATCGAACCCGGTGTGTGTCCCACCAGGTGACGCGCGGTGAGCTCCACACGCCCCACCCGGATCGTGTCGCCGTCGTCCACGAGGACGTCGGTGGGCACCGGGATTCCCTCCGCGTCGTCCCGGCCCGCGTAGGTGCGGGCGCCGGTGGCCGCCACGACCGCGTCGAGCGCCTGCCAGTGGTCGCCGTGCCGGTGGGTGGTGACGACGGACGCGATGCCGTCGTCACCGATCAGCGTGAGAAGTGCCGCGGCGTCGTTGGCGGCGTCGATCAGCAACTGCTCGTCGGTGGCCCGGCAGCGCAGCAGATAAGCGTTGTTGTCCATCGGGCCGACCGCGACCTTGGAGATCATCAGGTTCTGCAGCTCGTGCACTTCGGCGGGTCCGCCGACCTTCACCGCTCCGCTGTACGTCATGGCGGCCAGCCTATAGCGGGGGAGCGGGCCCGAGGTCCGTCCTGGCCTACAGGGCCGGGAGCGTCGGCAGCGTTCCGCCCTCGATGCGCAGCGCGGACCCGTCACGGCGGCCGGAGAGCCAGCCGAGCAGGTCGGCGGCCGGACCGCGCAGGGCGACCGGGCCGCCCACCGCGCCGCCGCCGGTCGTCCAGACCTGCCCCTCGTCGGCGGCCAGCCCGGTCGAGGGCACGTCCTTGTGGCCGCCGAACCGCTCCGCGAGGAAGTCGATCTCCCGCGTCACGAACTCCGCGGGCAGATCCTCCAGCTCGTACCCGATCCCGAGGTCGACGTGGTGCAGCGCGACCTCGACCCATCGCCGGAACGGCACCCGGGCCGCGGTGTCGGTGACCCCGTTGCGCAGTTCCACCGTGCGCGACCAGTCCGCGGGTACGGCCCCGGTCTCCTGGAAACGGGCCGCGCTCTCGCGGAGGTCCGCGAGCTGTACGTCCAGGGGGCGCGGGGCGTCCCGCTCGATGTCGGCGTCCCGGGCGTCCCCGGAGACGTACATGGGGCGGCCGACGAGGACGTTCACCAGTGCGTCCGCGTTGCGGGCGAGGTGGGCGAGCACATGGCCACGGTTCCAGCCGGGCAGCCGTGACGGCTCGGTCACGGAGGCGTTGTCCAGTTCGGTGGCTGCGTTGAGCAGCCGTTCGGTCGCGTCACGTACAGACGCCAGGTCGCGCACATGATCAATCATGACGCCGACCCTAGCCCCGCCACACGTTCGGGTGAAGGTGGTCGCCCGCCCCCGCAAATCGAATGCACGTGCTATAAGCTCGGGCGCGGCGTCGGGCATGCTTGAGAGTCCGGGATTGTTGTGAACCAGAGAAAGCAACCGGCGCTGTCAGTGGCTCCCCCTAGTCTGAAAACGACGGGGGCCCCGCCCCTGTCACTTCTCTCAAGAAAGGTGCGGACCGGCGTGGCCGACCGTCTCATCGTCCGTGGAGCGCGCGAGCACAATCTGAAGAATGTCTCGCTCGACCTCCCGCGCGACTCGCTCATCGTCTTCACGGGCCTGTCGGGGTCGGGCAAGTCCTCGCTGGCCTTCGACACGATCTTCGCCGAGGGTCAGCGGCGCTACGTCGAGTCGCTCTCGTCGTACGCCCGGCAGTTCCTCGGCCAGATGGACAAGCCGGACGTCGACTTCATCGAGGGCCTCTCGCCGGCGGTATCCATCGACCAGAAGTCGACCTCGCGCAACCCGCGCTCGACGGTCGGCACCATCACCGAGGTCTACGACTACCTGCGCCTGCTCTTCGCGCGCATCGGCAAGCCGCACTGCCCCGAGTGCGGCCGCCCGATCACGCGGCAGTCGCCGCAGGCCATCGTCGACAGGGTCCTGGAGCTGCCCGAGGGGAGCCGCTTCCAGGTGCTCTCGCCGCTGGTGCGTGAGCGCAAGGGCGAGTTCGTCGACCTCTTCGCCGACCTCCAGACCAAGGGGTACAGCAGGGCCAGGGTCGACGGTGAGACGATCCAGCTCACCGAGCCGCCCACGCTGAAGAAGCAGGAGAAGCACACCATCGAGGTGGTCATCGACCGCCTCACGGTCAAGGACACCGCCAAGCGCCGCCTCACCGACTCCGTGGAGACCGCGCTCGGGCTCTCCGGTGGCATGGTCGTGCTCGACTTCGTCGACCTCCCGCAGGACGACCCCGAGCGCGAGCGCATGTACTCGGAGCACCTGTACTGCCCCTACGACGACCTCTCCTTCGAGGAGCTGGAGCCCCGCTCCTTCTCCTTCAACTCGCCCTTCGGCGCCTGCCCCGAGTGCACCGGCATCGGCACGCGCATGGAGGTCGACCCCGAGCTGATCGTCCCCGACGAGGACAAGTCGCTCGACGAGGGAGCCATCCACCCCTGGTCGCACGGACACACGAAGGACTACTTCGGACGGCTCGTCGGAGCCCTCGCGGACGCGTTGGGATTCCGGACCGACATCCCCTTCGCCGGTCTCCCGCAGCGCGCCAGGAAGGCCCTGCTGTACGGCCACAAGACGCAGATCGAAGTGCGGTACCGCAACAGGTACGGCCGCGAGCGCGTCTACACCACGCCCTTCGAAGGAGCCGTCCCCTTCGTCAAGCGGCGGCACAGCGAGGCCGAGAGCGACGCCAGCCGTGAGCGCTTCGAGGGCTACATGCGCGAGGTGCCCTGTCCCACCTGTGAGGGCACGCGCCTCAAGCCCCTCATCCTCGCGGTCACCGTCATGGAGAAGTCGATCGCCGAGGTCTCCGCGATGTCGATCAGCGACTGCGCGGACTTCCTGGGCGAGCTGAGGCTGGACGCCCGCGACAAGAAGATCGCCGAGCGGGTCCTGAAGGAGGTCAACGAACGGCTGCGCTTCCTGGTCGACGTGGGCCTCGACTACCTCTCGCTCAACCGCGCGGCCGGCACCCTCTCCGGTGGCGAGGCCCAGCGCATCCGCCTGGCCACCCAGATCGGCTCCGGACTCGTCGGTGTCCTGTACGTCCTCGACGAGCCCTCCATCGGCCTGCACCAGCGCGACAACCACCGCCTGATCGAGACCCTCGTCCGACTGCGGGACATGGGCAACACACTCATCGTCGTCGAGCACGACGAGGACACCATCAAGGTCGCCGACTGGGTCGTCGACATCGGCCCCGGCGCGGGCGAGCACGGCGGCAAGGTCGTGCACAGCGGCCCCTTGAAGGAGCTGCTCGCCAACACCGAGTCGATGACCGGCCAGTACCTGGCGGGCAAGAGGCAGATCCCGCTTCCCGACATCCGCCGCCCCGCCGACCCGGGCCGCAGCCTCACAGTGCATGGCGCCCGGGAGAACAACCTGCAGGACATCGACGTGTCCTTCCCCCTGGGGGTGCTCACGGCCGTCACGGGTGTCTCGGGTTCCGGCAAGTCCACGCTGGTGAACGACATCCTGTACACGCATCTGGCGCGCGAGCTCAACGGCGCCAGGAGCGTTCCCGGGCGGCACACCCGCGTGGAGGGCGACGACCTCGTCGACAAGGTCGTGCACGTCGACCAGTCGCCGATCGGCCGCACCCCCCGCTCGAACCCGGCGACCTACACCGGGGTCTTCGACCACGTCCGCAGGCTCTTCGCCGAGACGACCGAGGCGAAGGTACGGGGCTATCTGCCCGGCCGCTTCTCCTTCAACGTCAAGGGCGGCCGCTGCGAGAACTGCTCGGGCGACGGCACGATCAAGATCGAGATGAACTTCCTGCCGGACGTGTACGTCCCCTGCGAGGTCTGCCACGGGGCGCGGTACAACCGGGAGACCCTGGAGGTCCACTACAAGGGCAAGTCCATCTCCGAGGTCCTGGACATGCCGATCGAGGAGGCCCTCGACTTCTTCGAGGCCGTCCCCGCCATCAACCGCCACCTCAGGACGCTCAACGACGTCGGTCTCGGCTACGTCCGGCTCGGCCAGTCCGCGCCGACGCTGTCCGGCGGCGAGGCCCAGCGCGTCAAGCTCGCGAGCGAGCTGCAGAAGCGCTCCACGGGACGCACGGTGTACGTGCTGGACGAGCCGACCACCGGTCTGCACTTCGAGGACATCAGCAAGCTCATCACGGTGCTGTCCGGCCTGGTCGACAAGGGCAACACCGTCATCGTGATCGAGCACAACCTCGATGTCATCAAGACCGCCGACTGGGTCGTCGACATGGGCCCCGAAGGTGGCAACGGCGGCGGTCTCGTCGTCGCCGAGGGCACACCCGAGGAGGTCGCCGGGGTTCCGACCAGCCACACGGGCAAGTTCCTCCGCGAGATCCTGGGCGCCGACCGGATCAGTGACGGCGCCGCCGTGAAGGCCCCCCGTAGGACGGCGGCCAAGAAGGCGGTGGCGGCCAAGTCGACGACCAGGAAGACGACCACCAAGGCCGTCAACAACACGGCCACGAAGAAGGCGGCCGCGGCCACGAAGAACACGGCCACGAAGAGCACGGCGGCCAAGAAGGCGGCACCCGCGAAGAAGACCACGCGGGCGCGCAAGGCCTGACACGACGGCAGCAGGACGGCAGAAAACGGTGCCCCGCGGGAACTCCCCGCGGGGCCCGCGCATTTGGCGCCGGTCCGCTGCCGGTCCGCTGCCGGTCCGCTGCCGGTCCGCTGCCCGTCCGGTTCCGAAAAGGGACTTGGAGAGCAGAGGGACCCGGAGAGCTCAGGGGGCGTCGAGTTCGGCGGCGTACGGCGGTTCCGCGCCCGCGCGTGAGCAGGTGATCGCCGCCGCGCGGGCCGCGAACCGCAGCAGCTCGGTCCAGTCCTCGGCGTTCAGGTCCGCCAGGGCGGCGGGAGTGAGCGCGTCCCGTGCGGCCAGGCCGTGCAACAGGGCCGCGTTCACCGTGTCGCCGGCGCCGATGGTGTCCACGACCTCTACCGGTTCACCAGGCACGGAGTGGATCGCGCCGTCCCGGGTGAACACCGTCAGACCCTCGCCGCCCCGGGTGATCACGACGGCCGCGGGACCGGACGCCAGCCACTCGTGCGGGGTGCCGCCCAGCCACCGTGCGTCCTCCTCGGAGAGCTTGAGGAGCGCCACGGAAGGCAGCCAGCTCTTGAAGCGGGCGCGGTAGGCGTCCGCGTCGGGGATCAGCCCCGCCCGGACGTTCGGGTCGAGCGCGGTGAACACACCCCGCGCTGCCGCGGTCCGCAGCAGTTCCTCGTAGGCACTCGCGCCGGGCTCCAGGACGAGGGAGACGGTGCCGAAGGACACCGCCCGCACGGCGTCGGGAAGCCGGTCCGGTGCGGTGAACAGACGGTCCGCCGTGCCCTCGACGTAGAAGGAGTAGGCGGCCGACCCGTCGGCGTCGACGGTGGCGACCGCCAGCGTCGTCGGCTCCGCGCCGCGCTGTACGGAGGACACGTCGACGCCCGCCTCGCGCAGTCCGCCCAGCAGGGCCTCGCCGAAGGCGTCGTTCGAGACCCGGGAGCAGAAGACGGTGGGGGAGCCGAGGCGGCCCAGTGCCACCGCGGTGTTGTAGGGACCGCCCCCTCGCGCGGGCCGCAGGTGCACGAGCGCGCCCGCGCCCTGCGGCACCAGGTCGATCAGGGCCTCACCGGCGACGACGATCACGACAGGGATCCTTTCGCGTGGCTCTCGGGAATCTCGGGGCGGAGGGTCTCGGCGCAGCCGCACGAGCCGCGGTGCACGAAGGCGCACGGGAGCCGGACCGTCCGGCCGGGCAGCTCCGGCGCGGCCAGCCGTTCCAGGAGCAGCCGGACGGCCTGCGCCCCGATCTCCTTGCTGGGCTGGGAGATCGCCGTCAGCCGGGGCGCGAACAGGTCCGCCCAGGCGAAGTCGTCGAAGCAGCACAGCGCCAGGTCGTCCGGTACGGACAGACCGCGCTCGCGCAGGGCGCGCAGCGCGCCGATGGTCATCGCGTTGTTCGCGGTGACGAGAGCGGTGGGCGGTGCGCCGAGGGAGAGCAGGGCTCCGGTGGCGCGCTCGGCCGCCTGCGTCACGGAGTCGCCGTGTGCCACGAGCCGTTCGTCGTACGGGAGCCCGGCCCCCGCGAGGCCGTGGCGGTAGCCGGAGATCCGCTCGGTGGTGGTGCTCAGGCCGGGCAGTCCGGCGACGAGCCCGATGCGCCGGTGGCCCCGCTCGGCGAGATGGGCGACCAGTTGCGCCATGGGGGCGGCGTTCTCGGTGCAGACCTGGTCGAAGGCGAAGGAGTGGCCGGCCGGGGCCTCGACGAGGCGGTCCAGGAAGACGGTGGGGACCTGGTGCCGGCCGAGGTAGCGCAGCAGCGCGTCGGGGTCCGCCGAGGGTGCGACGATCAGCCCGTCGACCCGTCGCTCGTGCAGCAGCTGGACGACCTTCCGCTCGTGCCGGGGGTCGTCGTGCGGGTCGGCGAGGAGCAGGCCGTAGCCCTGTTCCAGGGCGCCCGCTTCGACGCCTTGGAGGATGTCCGTGAAGTACGGGTTGCTGATCGCCGACACCGCGAGGCCGATGGACCGGGTGCGCGAGGTGACCAGTGAACGCGCCAGGGCGTTGGGGGTGTAGCCGAGCGCGTCGATGGCGTCCAGGACGGCCTGACGTGTGTGGGGCAGCACCGGGCGCGTGTCGTTGAGGACGTGGGAGACGGTCGCCACGGACACTCCCGCGTGCGCCGCCACGTCGACCATCGTCGCCATCGCCCAGCCCTTCCCCGCCGTGGCCCTTCCCCGCCGTGGCCCTTCCCGGGCCGGAACCTATCGCACGCGACGGTCGGCGTAAACGATTGCGCAAACGTTTACGTCCCCGAGAGCGCCCGTCTCCCGCCCCGCTCGGGAGTGACCGGGGCGTGCCGGTATCGTCGAGGCGCAGCCAGCCCCGACCAGTGGAGACGCCATGCCCGGCCGCCGTACCGTCCTGCGAGGAGCGGCGCTCGCGCCCGTCGCCGGGATCGCCCTCACCGCCTGCTCCGGCAGCGGCGGCGGAACACCGGCGACGCCGACCGCGCCCGTCGACCTGGGCGCCGAGAGCGAGATCGCCGAGGGCGGCGCCAAGCTGTACCGGGACCGGAACGTCGTGGTCAGCCGCGCCGGGAACGGCTCCCTCAGGGCCTTCAGCACGATCTGCACGCACGCCGGCTGCGCCATCGACAAGCTCCAGGGAACGACGCTCGTCTGCCCGTGCCACGGCAGCGAGTTCGACGCGGCGACGGGCAAGGTGCTGCGGGAGCCGGCCACCGAACCGCTGAAGGAACTGCCCGTGGAGGCGAAGGGCGGGAAGATCGTCGCGGGTCCCGGCGCCTGATCAATGCGGACGCGGGGACCGGATCACTCCCAGTCCCAGCCGATCCCCACGATGCCCGACCGCACCCGCGGCTCGACGAGGTGCACCGAGCGGTGGTGCCCGCTCAGCGGCAGCTCCTGGCGGCCACTGCGCGGTGCCGCGGCCGAGTGCTGGGTGAAGCGGTGGCAGCGCACCGGCAGCGCCTCCTCGGCGAACCCCACCTGGAGGGCGTACTGCCCGCCCGCGAAGCTGAACCCGCGCACGTACTCGCTGGACGCGCCCGCCGTGCCGTCCTCGAAGGCGTAGCGGAAGAGGAACGTGTCGCCCGCGCGCAGCCGTGTGTCGAAGAGCAGCTCGGCCACCAGCACCCCCGTGTCGCGGTGCCATCGCACGCGGCCCGTACGGCAGTTCTCCAGAGCGCGGACCCTCGTACGGTCAGGAGCGCAACCCGGATCCCCATGGTGGATGGCCACATAGCGGTCCACCCCGTCTCTGTGGGCGCGGACTATGTGCTGCGACTCGCGTGCGAGGAGCTCGCGATGTGCGCCGATCCGTACGCGCTCGTGGTGGCCGATCGTGTGCAGTCCGCCGTCGAGCGTCGACTCCAGCTCGGCCAGCAGTTCCTCCAGAACGCCGGAGGCCTCCACCAGGGAGCGGTACGAGCGGCCCCCGGGGCGCTGGGGCTCGGAGCGTTCGTCGGCCTTGGTGAGAAGCCGGATCAGGGACTCGTCGGGGAGCTGGAGGATCTCCTCCAGGGCACGAACGGCCCGCAGCGACTCGGGGCGCTGCGGGCGCCGCGCCCCCTGCTGCCAGTAGCTCAGGCTGGTCACCCCGACCTTCACCCCGTACCGCGACAGATGGTGCTGGACGCGCTGCAGGGGCAGGCCGCGTGCGGTGATCGCGGCGCGCAGCGCGATATGGAAGGGGCCGCCCGCGAGGGCCGTCTCCAGTTCCGCCGTGGCGACGTCCGCGTGCTGTGTGCCGTGCCGCATGCAGGGGCCTTTCTGTGGAGTTCACAACGGCTGGTCAGACCGTCGCGCGAGGGTTCCCGGGGACACCCGGCCGGCGCATGGGTCCGGTTCACACGCGCCTGTCGCCGTCCTCGCCCCCGAGTTCCCCCGCATTGAAGCGTGTTGACCAAGTCCCGACAACACCTGATGCCCAACACGGTCGGCCCCGTGGCGCGGATCCGTTCGTCCGCCGCGCCCGCCCGTCCCGCCGACAGGGCCGGAGAGGCCGAGAGGCACCCCGGGCGCACGCCGGGTCGGAGCCGACTTCGGCGGGAACGCGCGGGCTGGACCGGTGGCGATCGGTACCAGAGGGTCGCGAGCGCGTGACGTTCGGTGGTCGAGTGCCCCCGGGACATCGGGTCCGGGGCACCTGTCCGGCTCCCCGGACCGGCCCTGGGCACCGGACCGCCCCGGCCACGCTGTCGCGTCCCTGGCGTCCCCGGCCTCGCCGTACCGCCCCCTGCGCTCCCGGAGTCCCGCCGGGGCCCCGGACGGCGCCGGACTCGTCCACAGGCGGGCCGGGAGGCCGTCACGGTGTCAGCCCGCGCCAGTAGGGTGTGTGGCATGGCCGACCCCTCCAGCTACCGCCCCAAGCCGGGACAGATCCCGGACTCTCCAGGGGTGTACAAGTTCCGCGACGAGCACCGCCGGGTGATCTACGTCGGGAAGGCGAAGAGCCTGCGCCAGCGCCTGGCCAGTTACTTCCAGGACCTGACGAACCTCCACCCCCGCACCCGCACCATGGTCACCACGGCAGCGTCCGTGGAGTGGACGGTGGTGTCCACGGAGGTCGAGGCGCTCCAGCTGGAGTACTCCTGGATCAAGGAGTTCGACCCCCGGTTCAACGTGAAGTACCGCGACGACAAGAGCTACCCCTACCTCGCGGTGACCATGAACGAGGAGTTCCCGCGCGTCCAGGTGATGCGCGGCCACAAGCGCAAGGGCGTGCGCTACTTCGGTCCGTACGGGCACGCGTGGGCGATCCGCGACACCGTGGACCTGCTGCTGCGCGTCTTTCCCGTCCGCACCTGCTCCGCGGGCGTGTTCAAGAACGCCGCCCGCACCGGCCGCCCCTGCCTCCTCGGGTACATCGGCAAGTGCTCCGCCCCCTGCGTCGGGCGCGTCACCGCGGAGGAGCACCGCGAACTTGCCGAGGAGTTCAGCGACTTCATGGCCGGCCGCACGGGGACGTACATCCGCCGCCTGGAGAAGCGGATGACGGACGCGGCCGAGGACATGGAGTACGAGCGGGCGGCCCGCCTGCGCGACGACATCGAGGCCCTGAAGAAGGCCATGGAGAAGAACGCGGTCGTCCTCGCCGACGCGACCGACGCCGACCTGATGGCCGTCGCCGAGGACGAGCTGGAAGCGGCCGTGCAGATCTTCCACGTACGCGGCGGCCGGGTACGCGGACAGCGCGGCTGGGTCACCGACAAGGTGGAGGCCGTCACCACGGGTGACCTGGTCGAACACGCGCTCCAGCAGCTCTACGGGGAGGAGACGGGCGACTCCGTCCCCAAGGAGGTGCTCGTCCCGGCTCTGCCCGACCTGGTGGAGCCCGTCCAGGAGTGGCTGGCCGCGCGCCGAGGGTCCAACGTGTCCCTGCGCATCCCGCAGCGCGGCGACAAGAAGGCGCTCATGGAGACGGTGCAGCGCAACGCGCTCCAGGCGCTCGCCCTGCACAAGACCAAGCGCGCCTCCGACCTCACCACCCGCTCCCGGGCCCTCGAGGAGATCGCCGAGGCCCTCGCCCTGGACAGCGCCCCGCTCCGCATCGAGTGCTACGACATCTCGCACCTCCAGGGCGACGACGTGGTGGCGTCGATGGTGGTCTTCGAGGACGGCCTGCAGCGCAAGGGCGAGTACCGCCGCTTCCAGATCAAGGGCTTCGCGGGCCAGGACGACGTCCGGTCCATGCACGAGGTGATCACCCGCCGCTTCCGGCGCTATCTCGCCGAGAAGGAGCGGACCGGCGAATGGACGGACGGCGAGGGCGAGGGGACGAGCGACGGGGAGAACACCTTCACCGAGGACGACGGCCGCCCCAAGCGCTTCGCCTACCCCCCGCAGCTGGTCGTCGTCGACGGCGGCCGGCCCCAGGTCGCGGCCGCCCAGAAGGCCCTCGACGAGCTGGGCATCGACGACATCGCCGTCTGCGGACTGGCCAAGCGGCTGGAGGAGGTCTGGCTGCCGGGCGAGGACGACCCGGTGGTCCTGCCGCGCACCAGCGAGGGCCTCTACCTCCTCCAGCGCGTCCGTGACGAAGCCCACCGCTTCGCCATCACCTACCAGCGCGCCAAACGGGCCAAGCGCTTCAAGGCAAGCCCGCTGGACGAGGTGCCGGGCCTCGGCGAGACACGCAAACAGGCGCTGATCAAGCACTTCGGTTCTGTGAAAAAGCTGCGATCCGCGACAATCGACCAGATCTGCGAAGTTCCCGGCATAGGCCGCAAGACGGCCGAGGCGATCGCCGTGGCCCTCGCCCAGGCGGCTCCGGCCGCACCCGCCGTGAACACGGCGACTGGAGAGATCATGGAAGACGAGGAGCCCGGGACGACGCCGGACTCCCCGGAGGAGCCCGTGTCCGCGGGCGCCTCGTACGAACGACGGGGGCAGGAGACATGAGCGACAACGAACGACAGGACCGACAAGAGGACGCCCCGCAGGGCGTCGACGCGACCGAGGGAACACAGGAAGACACGACCGCCGAGACCGCCGCGGCATCCGACGCCGCCATCCCCGAACTGGTGATCATCTCCGGGATGTCCGGAGCGGGCCGGTCGACGGCCGCCAAATGCCTGGAGGACCTCGGCTGGTTCGTCGTGGACAACCTGCCGCCCGCGCTGATCCCCACCATGGTGGAGCTCGGCGCCCGCTCCCAGGGCAACGTGGCCCGGATCGCTGTCGTCGTCGACGTACGCGGCCGCCGCTTCTTCGACAACCTCCGTGAGTCCCTCGCCGACCTGGAGTCGAAGAACGTCACCCGGCGGATCGTCTTCCTGGAGTCCTCCGACGAGGTCCTGGTGCGCCGCTTTGAGTCCGTGCGCCGCCCGCACCCCCTCCAGGGCGACGGCCGCATCGTCGACGGCATCGACGCCGAACGCGAGCTCCTGCGCGAGCTGCGCGGCGACGCCGACCTGGTCATCGACACCTCCAGCCTGAACGTGCACGAGCTGCGCGCCAAGATGGACGCCCAGTTCGCGGGCGAGGAGGAGCCCGAGCTGCGGGCCACCGTCATGTCCTTCGGCTTCAAGTACGGCCTTCCCGTGGACGCCGACCTGGTCGTGGACATGCGGTTCCTGCCGAACCCCCACTGGGTCCCGGAGCTGCGCCCCTACACCGGCCTCAACGAGGAGGTGGCGGCCTACGTCTTCAACCAGCCCGGCGCCAAGGAGTTCCTCGACCGCTACGCCGAGCTGCTCCAGCTGATCGCCACCGGCTACCGCCGCGAGGGCAAGCGTTACGTGACCATCGCGGTCGGCTGCACCGGCGGCAAGCACCGCTCCGTCGCCACCTCCGAGAAGCTCGCCGCCCGCCTCGCCTCTCAGGGCGTGGAGACCGTGGTCGTCCACCGGGACATGGGCCGCGAATGACGGGACGTGCCGCACTGCGGCTCAGCAGGCTGCGGAGGATCACCGCGGAGGGACAGGGCGGCAGACCCGCCGAGGCACGCGGCGCGAAGCCGCGCCGCCGCGGAGCCCAGCCCAAGGTCGTCGCCCTGGGCGGCGGCATGGGCCTGTCCGCCTCGCTCGCCGCACTGCGCCGGATCACCGGCGACCTCACCGCCGTCGTCACGGTGGCCGACGACGGCGGCTCCAGCGGCCGCCTGCGGGACGAGCTGGGCGTGCTGCCCCCCGGCGACCTGCGCAAAGCCCTGGCGGCGCTGTGCGGCGACGACGACTGGGGCCAGACCTGGGCCCGCGTCATCCAGCACCGTTTCCAGTCCAAGGGCGATCTGCACGAGCACGCGGTCGGCAATCTGCTGATCGTCGCCCTGTGGGAGCAGCTCGGCGACCACGTCCAGGCTCTGGACCTGGTCGGCAGGCTGCTGGGCGCGCACGGCCGGGTGCTGCCCATGTCCGCCGTGCCCCTGGAGCTGCAGGCCCTGGTCAGGGGGCACCGGCCGGAGCGGCCCGACGAGGTGGAGACGGTCCGCGGGCAGGCCACCGTGGCCCTCACGCCCGGCGAGGTGCAGTCCGTGCACGTCGTGCCGCACGACCCGCCCGCCGTCCCCGAGGCCGTGGCGGCCGTCCTCGACGCGGACTGGGTGGTGCTGGGTCCCGGCTCCTGGTTCTCCTCGGTGATTCCGCACCTTCTCGTCCCCGAGCTGCTGGACGCCCTCACACAGACGAAGGCCCGCCGGGTACTCTCCCTGAACCTCGCCCCGCAGCCCGGAGAAACCGAGGGCTTCTCTCCGCAGCGTCATTTGGAGGTTTTGGGACGACACGCCCCTAAACTCGCCCTGGACGTGGTGCTGGCCGACGAGGCCGCCGTGCCCGACCGCGACTCACTGACCGACGCTGCCAAGCGGTTCGGCGCCGCGGTCGAGCTGGCGCCGGTGGCCCGGACCGACGGATCTCCGCGGCACGACCCGGAGCTGTTGGCCGCCGCGTACGACCGTATTTTTCGGATGCATGGAAGGATCGGCCCATGGCGATGACGGCAGCGGTGAAGGATGAGATCTCCCGGCTTCCCGTCACCCGGACCTGCTGCAGAAAGGCGGAGGTCTCCGCCATTCTGCGGTTCGCGGGCGGCCTTCACCTGGTGAGCGGCCGGATCGTGATCGAGGCGGAGCTCGACACCGCGATGGCGGCACGTCGGCTGAAGCGGGACATCCTGGAGATCTTCGGCCACAGTTCGGAACTGATCGTGATGGCGCCCGGCGGACTGCGCCGCGGCTCCCGCTATGTCGTACGCGTCGTGGCGGGCGGCGATCAGCTGGCCCGCCAGACAGGACTCGTGGACGGCCGTGGACGCCCGATCAGGGGCCTTCCGCCGCAGGTGGTCTCGGGGGCCACCTGCGACGCCGAGGCTGCCTGGCGGGGAGCCTTCCTCGCGCACGGCTCGCTGACGGAGCCCGGCCGCTCCTCCTCACTGGAGGTGACCTGCCCGGGCCCGGAGGCCGCGCTCGCGCTGGTCGGCGCCGCCCGCCGGCTGTCGATCGCGGCGAAGGCCCGCGAGGTACGCGGCGTGGACCGGGTGGTCGTACGGGACGGGGACGCGATCGGCGCGCTGCTGACCCGCCTCGGCGCCCATGAGTCCGTGCTCGCCTGGGAGGAGCGGCGGATGCGCCGCGAGGTCCGGGCCACGGCCAACCGGCTCGCCAACTTCGACGACGCCAACCTGCGCCGCTCCGCCCGCGCGGCCGTCGCCGCCGGGGCGCGCGTGCAGCGCGCCCTGGAGATCCTCGCCGACGAGGTGCCGGAACACCTCGCCGCGGCCGGACGGCTGCGCATGGAGCACAAGCAGGCCTCCCTGGAGGAGCTCGGCGCGCTCGCCGACCCGCCGCTGACCAAGGACGCCGTCGCCGGCCGTATCCGGCGGCTGCTGGCCATGGCCGACAAGCGGGCCCAGGACCTGGGGATCCCGGGTACGGAGTCCAATCTCACCGAGGAGATGGCGGACAACCTCGCGGGCTGACGGCCCGATGGGTCGCCAGAAGTCCAACCGGCCGGTGCCGATGCCCACTTGGGACATCGGCACCGGCGTTTGCCTGTCTGTGAGGCGCCCTTGACTTGACCATGAAGTGTCATGAGCCTGGCATCTGTTCGCCACTGTGGCGGACACATGCAAGGGGGGCTCATGAGACGAAGAGCGAGAGCGATCCTCGCTGCGGGCGCACTCCTGCTGGGCGGTGCCGGAATGGCGCCCATCGCCCAGGCGCAGAGCGGGAGTTCGCCCGAATCCGACGCGAACGCCGTGAAGGTGTTCCACGCGGAGGTCACGAAGCAGCAGATACCCCTGCTGCTCGCGGCCGGGCAGGACGGCCACGAACTCGGCGACCAGACCGCGAAGAACGGCAAGAGCGCGGTCGAGGTCTACCTGACCGACAAGCAGGCCCGGAAGCTGGAGAAGCAGGGCGTCGAGCTCACCGAGCACACGCTTTCGGCCAGGACCGAGGCGCGCGTCGAGGACGCGGCCCAGGGCGTGTTCCGGCCGTACAGCGGAAAGGGCAATCTCCAGGAGGAGATCGTCAGGACCGGCGCGGCCCATCCCGACCTCACCAAGGTCGTCTCCATCGGCAAGACCCTCAAGGGCCAGGACATCCTCGCGCTGAAGCTGACCAAGGGCGCGAAGAAGACGAAGGACGGCTCCAAGCCGTCCGTGCTGTACATGTCCAACCAGCACGCTCGCGAGTGGATCACGCCCGAGATGACCCGGCGCCTGATGCACTACTACCTGGACAACTACTCCACGGACAAGCGCATCAAGAAGATCGTGGACTCGACCGAACTGTGGTTCGTGCTGTCGGCCAACCCGGACGGCTACGACTACACGTTCCAGGGCGAGGACGAGCGCCAGTGGCGCAAGAACCTGCGGGACGTGAACGGCGACGGCGTCATCTCCACCGGCGACGGCGTCGACCTCAACCGCAACTTCGCCTACAAGTGGGGCTACGACGACGAGGGTTCGTCCCCCAACCCCACCAACGAGACCTACCGCGGCGCGAGCCCCGGCTCCGAGCCCGAGACCCAGGCCCTCGACGCCTTCGAGAAGCGCGTCGACTTCACGTACGGCATCAACTACCACTCCGCCGCCGAACTGCTCCTCTACGGAGTGGGCTGGCAGGTGGCGACGCCGACCCCGGACGACGTGCTCTACAAGTCACTCGCGGGAACCCCGGAGAACTCGGCGATCCCCGGCTACCACCCGCAGGTCTCCTCGGAGCTCTACACCACCAATGGTGAGGCGGACGGCCACGCCGGCAACGTCAACGGCATGGCGATGTTCACCCCCGAGATGTCGACCTGTCAGACCGCGTCGAACGTCGACCCGAACGACGCCTGGAACGCGGCGGACTGCGCCTCCGTCTTCACCTTCCCGGACGACGAGAAGCTGATCGAGCAGGAGTTCGAGAAGAACGTCCCGTTCGCGCTCTCCGTCGCCGAGACCGCCGCCCACCCCGACCGGCCCTCGTCCTCCGTCGGCCTCGACGCGCCCGACTTCACCCCGGCCGCCTTCACCACGTCGTACTCCCGCGGAGCGGACCAGGAGGTCTCCGTCGTCGTCCGCAAGTCCGTACGCGACAAGGAGCTCAAGTACCGCGTCAACGGCGGCCGAACGCTGGACATGGCCCTCAAGCCCTGGCGCGGCGGCGAGACCTACGGCGGCGCGGACAACCTCTACTTCGACGAGTACCGCGCCAAGGTCAAGGACGGCGACCGGGGCGACAAGGTCGAGGTCTGGTTCACCGGTGAGACCAGGAGCGGCAAGAAGACCTCCAGCACCCACTTCACCTACACCGTGGCCGAACGGCCGGTGGCCGACACCCTCGTCGTCGCCGAGGAGGGCGCGGCCGCCACGCAGTCCCAGGCGTACGTCGACGCCCTGAAGGCCAACGGCAAGAAGCCTCTCGTGTGGGACGTCGCCACCCTCGGCGCGCCCGACGCGCTCGGCGTGCTCGACCACTTCAAGACGGTCGTCCACTACACGGGAGCCGCACGGCCGGCGAACGCCACCCAGCTCCAGCTGCGCGCCTTCCTCAACCAGGGCGGGAAGCTGGTCGAGGCGGGCGAGCAGGCCGGCGGCAACGTCGACCTCGGCGGAGGCAACCTCTCCAACGACTTCAGCCAGTACTACCTCGGCGCCTACTCCCGTACGTCCACCCCGGGGGCCAACGGCTTCACCGGCTCCGGCAGGCTCGCCGGCTTCACGGGAGCGCTCGGGGACGCGCCCGGCAACCCGCTGAACACCGCGGGCACCTACGGAGTCACCTCGGACAGCCTGCCCGCCGCCCAGTACCCGCAGTTCGCGTCCAGCGCGGGCGCCGGCCAGTTCGCGGGCACCGTCAACCCCTACGGGCCCTACGCCGGTTCGTCCATGGCCGCCGCGGTGCACACCGACGACGCCTACAAACGACTCACCCGCACCATCGACCTCACCGGCGTCAGCGCCGCCGACAAGCCGGCGCTGCGCACCCAGCTCCTGTGGGACACCGAGCCCGGCTACGACCACGCCGTCCTCGAGATCCACACCACCGGGGCCGACGACTGGACGACGCTGCCCGAGGCGGGCGGCGCGACCAGCAGCGAGGTACCCGCGGAGTGCGAGGCCGGATTCCTGGTCCACGAGCACCCCTGGCTCAAGCACTACCTGACCGTCAACGCGTCCGGCTGTGCCAACACCGGCACCAGCGGGGCCTGGAACAGCTTCACCGGCGCCTCCAGCGGCTGGCAGCAGGTCGCCTTCGACCTCAGCGCGTACGCCGGGAAGTCGGTGGAGGTGTCCCTGAGCTACATCACCGACCCGAGCACCGGCGGCCACGGCGTCCTCGCGGACGACACCTCTCTCGTCGTCGCCGGGACGGCCACCGGGACGGAGGGCTTCGAGACCTCCCTCGGCCCCTGGAGCGTCCCCGGACCGCCCCCGGGCAGCCCGGCCGTCCTCAAGGACTGGGCACGCTACGGAGAGCTGTTCAAGACCTATGGAGGAATCACCACCGGTGACACCGTGCTGCTGGGCTTCGGCCTGGAGCACGTCACCGCGGCGGCCGACCGCGCGGCCCTGATAGGGAAGGCGCTCACCGCTCTGAAGAGCTGATTTCAGACGACCGCCTCGTCAACGTCGAGGGTGTTCCGTACCCCTACTGGTGGGTACGGAACACCCTGCCGTGTATGGGGCATCTCAATGTCACTCCAGACGTCTCAGGGAGGTAGGGTTCTAGGCGGTCGGGGACATCCCATACAACTCGCCGGCACGTGAGCCGGCGTACCAACGAGGAGATCGGTTCGTGACGATCCGCGTAGGCATCAACGGCTTTGGCCGCATCGGTCGTAACTACTTCCGCGCGCTGCTGGAGCAGGGTGCTGACATCGAGATCGTGGCTGTCAACGACCTGGGTGACACCGCGACCACCGCTCACCTGCTCAAGTACGACACCATCCTGGGCCGTCTCAAGGCCGAGGTGTCGCACACCGCCGACACGATCACCGTCGACGGCCACACCATCAAGGTGCTCTCCGAGCGCAACCCCGCCGACATCCCGTGGGGCGAGCTCGGCGTCGACATCGTCATCGAGTCGACGGGCATCTTCACCAAGAAGGCCGACGCCGAGAAGCACATCGCCGGCGGCGCCAAGAAGGTCCTGATCTCGGCTCCGGCCAAGGACGAGGACATCACCATCGTGATGGGCGTCAACCAGGACAAGTACGACCCGGCGCAGCACAACATCATCTCCAACGCCTCCTGCACCACCAACTGTGTGGCGCCGATGGCCAAGGTGCTCGACGAGAACTTCGGCATCGTCAAGGGCCTGATGACGACGGTCCACGCGTACACGAACGACCAGCGCATCCTGGACTTCCCGCACTCGGACCTGCGCCGCGCCCGCGCCGCCGCCGAGAACATCATCCCGACCACGACCGGTGCCGCCAAGGCCACCGCCCTGGTCCTCCCGCAGCTCAAGGGCAAGCTCGACGGCATCGCGATGCGCGTCCCGGTCCCGACCGGCTCGGCCACCGACCTGGTCGTGACGCTGCAGCGCGAGGTCACCAAGGACGAGGTCAACGCCGCGTTCAAGAAGGCGTCCGACGACGGCGACCTCAAGGGCTACCTGGCCTACACCGAGGACCCGATCGTCTCCTCGGACATCGTCGGCGACCCGGCCTCCTGCACCTTCGACTCCTCCCTGACCATGGTCCAGGAGGGCAACTCGGTGAAGATCCTCGGCTGGTACGACAACGAGTGGGGCTACTCCAACCGCCTCGTCGACCTCACGGTCTTCGTCGGCGGCCAGCTCTAAGTCCCGGAGCCAGGCACCTCGATGTGAGCACAGGGCTCGGGCAGCGCAAGGCCGCGCTGCCCGAGCCCTGTCTCGCGTACGGATCGACCAGCTCTCTCGGATCTCAAGAGCCTTCCTAGGAGTCCCTTCATGAAGACGATCGACGAACTCATCGCCGAAGGCGTGGACGGCAAGCGGGTCTTCGTCCGCGCCGACCTGAACGTGCCACTGGCCGACGGCCTCATCACGGACGACGGCCGCATCCGCGCCGTCCTGCCCACCGTCAAGGCGCTGGCCGAAGCGGGCGCCAAGGTGATCGTCGCCTCCCACCTGGGCCGTCCCAAGGGCGCCCCGGACCCCGCCTTCTCCCTGCTGCAGCCCGCCGAGCGCCTCGGCGAACTCCTCGGCGCCCCGATCGCGTTCGCCCAGGACACCGTGGGCCCCGCCGCCCACGACGCCGTGAACGGCCTGGAGCCCGGCCAGGTCGCGGTCATCGAGAACCTGCGCTTCAACGCGGGCGAGACGTCCAAGGACGACACCGAGCGCGGTGAGTTCGCCGACCAGCTCGCGGCTCTGGCCGATGTCTACGTGGGCGACGGTTTCGGCGCCGTGCACCGCAAGCACGCCTCCGTGTACGACCTCCCGGCGCGCCTGCCGCACTACGCCGGCTACCTCATCGCCACCGAGGTCGGCGTCCTGAAGAGGCTCACCGAGGACGTCAAGCGCCCCTACGTCGTCGCCCTCGGCGGCTCCAAGGTCTCCGACAAGCTCGCCGTCATCGACGAACTGCTCGGCAAGGCCGACCGGCTGCTCATCGGCGGCGGCATGGCCTTCACCTTCCTCAAGGCGAAGGGCTACGAGATCGGCGCCTCCCTCGTCCAGGACGACCAGCTGTCCGCCGTCAAGGAGTACGTCGAGCGCGCCGAGAAGAACGGTGTCGAACTGGTCGTCCCGGTCGACGTCGTGACCGCGACGCAGTTCCCCGACCTGAAGACCAAGGCCCCTTCCAACCCCACCATCGTCGCCGCGGACGCCATCCCGGCCGACGCGATGGGCCTCGACATCGGTCCCGAGACCGGTGCCCTCTACGCCTCGAAGCTCGCCGACGCGGCCACCGTCTTCTGGAACGGTCCGATGGGCGTCTTCGAGCACCCCGACTACGCCGAGGGCACCAAGGCGGTCGCCCAGGCCCTCCTCGACTCCCCGGCCTTCACCGTGGTCGGCGGTGGCGACTCCGCCGCGGCCGTCCGCACCCTGGGCTTCGACGAGACGGCATTCGGCCACATCTCGACCGGTGGCGGCGCCTCCCTCGAATACCTCGAGGGCAAGACGCTCCCCGGCCTCGCCGCACTGGAGGACTGACCTTTTATGAGCACGCGCACGCCGCTGATGGCGGGCAACTGGAAGATGAACCTCAACCACCTCGAGGCCATCGCGCACGTCCAGAAGCTTGCCTTCGCCCTGGCCGACAAGGACTACGACGCCTGTGAGGTCGCCGTCCTTCCGCCCTTCACCGACCTGCGCTCCGTGCAGACCCTGGTCGACGGCGACAAACTCAAGATCAAGTACGGCGCCCAGGACGTCTCGGCGCACGACTCCGGTGCCTTCACCGGCGAGATCTCGGGTCCCATGCTGGCCAAACTGAAGTGCACGTACGTGGCGGTCGGTCACTCCGAGCGACGCCAGTACCACGCGGAGACCGACGAGATCGTCAACGCCAAGGTCAAGTCCGCGTTCAAGCACGGCCTGACCCCGATCCTCTGCGTCGGCGAGGAGCTGGCGGTCCGCGAGGCGGGGGACCACGTCTCCCACACGCTCTCGCAGGTCGACGGCGGTCTCAAGGACGTCCCGGCCGAGCAGGCCGAGTCGATCGTGATCGCGTACGAGCCGGTCTGGGCCATCGGAACCGGCAAGGTCTGCGGCGCCGACGACGCCCAGGAGGTCTGCGCGGCGATCCGCGGCCGGCTGACCGAGCTGTACACCCAGGAGGTGGCCGACAAGGTCCGCATCCAGTACGGCGGCTCGGTGAAGTCCGGCAACGTCGCCGAGATCATGGCGAAGCCGGACATCGACGGCGCCCTGGTCGGTGGCGCGTCCCTGGACGCCGACGAGTTCGTCAAGATCGTCCGCTTCCGCGACCAGTGAGTATGCGGTAGCGACGATCCGTCGTACCCTTGCGGGGGTCTGGTGAGTGTCACCGGACCCCCGTCGTCCATCCAGTTCCGAGGAAGTTGGTCCAGCCGTGGTTTTGGGGTTCTCGATCGCCCTGATCGTCTTCAGCCTGCTGCTGATGCTGCTGGTGCTGATGCACAAGGGGAAGGGCGGCGGCCTCTCCGACATGTTCGGTGGCGGCATGCAGTCGTCCGTCGGCGGCTCCTCGGTCGCCGAGCGCAACCTCGACCGCATCACCGTGGTGATCGGTCTGCTGTGGTTCGCGTGCATCGTCGTGCTCGGCATCCTGATGAAGGTCAACAACTGATCACCGGCTGACATCGGTACGGGCGCACGCACAACCGCACAGTACGCAAGCACGATCCACACGTAAGGCCCCATGTCCGGTACGCGCCCGCGGGCGCGGCCTATCATGGGGCTTGCGTCTAGGGGTGGGGTGTAACTCCTAACACTGGACGCGCGTTGGGCCTTACGTAGACTGAGGCGCTCGCAGCGAAGCGTCACGCCGACTCGCTTCGCGGCACCATCACGCAGGGAGTTACGACCGTGGCAAGTGGCAACGCGATCCGAGGAAGCCGGGTCGGGGCGGGGCCGATGGGTGAGGCCGAGCGTGGCGAGTCCGCGCCCCGGCTGCGCATCTCCTTCTGGTGCTCCAACGGGCACGAGACGCAGCCCAGCTTCGCCAGCGACGCGCAGGTTCCCGACACCTGGGACTGCCCGCGCTGCGGCTTTCCCGCCGGACAGGACCGGGACAACCCGCCGGACCCGCCGCGCACCGAGCCGTACAAGACGCACCTGGCGTACGTACGGGAGCGGCGCAGCGACGCGGACGGCGAGGCGATCCTCGCCGAGGCGCTCGCCAAACTGCGGGGCGAGATCTAGGAGTTGCGAACCGGCCGGGCATCGAGAGGTGTCTGGCCGGAGCTGTTTCGCACGACGCCCGCGAACGGAATCGGCGTGCCCGAGACCGCGCGCCCTCCGATGGCGCGCGCCCGAGCGCGCGCCCGTGCCTCCGGTCACGCCTGGTCCGTACGCCGCCACGCGGGGCCGCGTGCGAACAGTGCGTGGCCGTCGCGGTGCCGTTCGTGAGCGCGCGGTGCGCGTGGGGCCCCGGGGCCCTGGGGCCCATGAGCGGTGGCCGCGCGCCCGGCCCCCCGGCGACGGGCGGTCGTCGATCTCGTAGGGGGTCCTCGTACGGCCGGGGACCTCGTACGGCCGACCCCGTGCGGCTGACCTTGCACGGTCGCTCGCGTGCGATCGATCTCGTCCGTAAGGCCGTGCGCCGTCCTGGCCGAGCCTGTCGCGATCGTCCCTGCGGCTCTCCGTCCCCGCCCGGCCCGGTCTCGCCTCGTCCGGGTGACTTCCCTTCCGGGCCGGTCCCACCTCGTGCGGGTGGCGTTCCGGTCAGGTGCCACCTCGTCCGGGTGACATCCGGTTCCGGTCCAGCCTCGGCCGCGCGGCTTGTCGTCCCGGCCCGGCCTCGTCCAGATCGCTTCCCGTGGCGTCCGCCCGTCGCGTCCGAGACGGGCGTCCCCGTGTCTCGCGGTCCGGTGGTGCCTGCCCGCCGGCCCTCTCCCGCTCCCGCCCGACTGTCAGTGGTGCCCTCTACGGTTGTCGAAGTGGTGGCGGAGGAGGGGGCGTTGTGACGGTGAGCGAGGCGACGGGCGTGCGGGTGCCCGCGTGGCGCGGGGGATTCGGGCGCCTGTGGAGCGCGGCGGTGGTGTCGCGCTTCGGGGACGCGCTGCGCACCGCCGCACTGCCGCTGATCGCCGTGCGCCTCACGGACGACCCGTTCGTCATCGCGTCCGTCACCGCCTGTGGATACCTCCCGTGGCTGCTCTTCGGGCTGCTCGGCGGCGCGGTCGCGGACCGGGTGGACCAGCGCCGGGCGATGTGGGCCGTGGACACCCTGCGGGGCACCCTCGTCGCCTGTTTCGGCCTCGCCGTCGGCCTCGGCCACGCCTCGATCGGGCTGCTGATCGCGCTCGCCTTCGCCTTGACCAGCCTCCAGACCCTCTTCGACAACGCGTCCACGGCCCTGCTGCCGTCCCTGGTCGACAAAGAGGCCCTGGGCAGCGCCAACGCCCGGCTGATGACCGGTCAGCAGCTCGCCGGGGGCTTCCTGGCAGGCCCGTTCGTACCGCTGTTGCTCGCCGCCGGCGCCGCCGTGCCGTTCGTCGCCGACGCCGCCACCTATCTGCTGGCCGCCGCGCTCGTGGCGTCCCTGCGGATCGCGGCACCCGAGCGGGCGCCCCGGGCGGCCGGAAGCACCCTGCGGGCGGAGGTCGCCGAGGGGCTGCGCGCCCTGTGGCGCGACCGGGTGCTGCGTGCCGTCTGCACGGCCACGCTGCTGTGCAACATCGGCATGGGTGCCCTGATCGCCACGCTGGTACTGCACGTGACCGGCTGGCTGCACGCGGGAAACGCGGGCTTCGCCGCCGCGATGACGGCCTACTCGGCCGGAAGCCTGGCCGGTGGAGCACTACTGGCACAGCGTGTCGCACGCCGGTTCGGGCGCGTCCGCGGTCTGCTCCTGGGCGGAAGCGTCCAGACGGCGTCCCTCCTGCTCATCGGCACCGTCCGCCAGCTGGGTGCCCTCCTGCTGGGCATGGTGCTGCTCGGAGTGATGGGCATGGTGTGGAACGTCAACCAGGTCACGCTGATGCAGCAGCGCAGCCCCAAGGCCATGGTCGGCCGCATCAGCGCCGCCTTCCGCACCGCCTCCACCTCCGGAGCCCCGGTCGGCGCCCTGCTCGGCGGCACCGTCGCCGCGACGTACGGGCTGAACGGGCCCGCCCTGTTCGCGGCCGCGCTCTTCGCACTCGCCGTCGCTTCGCTGATACCCGCGCTCAAGCCGGACGTATCTGTTGTTGAGCCGGACGACGGCGTGACGACAGCTCACGTCAAGCCCTGATCAATTAGGTTGGGACCGGCAGCGGGGCGAGGTACGCAGCAGCACACGCAGGAGAGAAGGCGGAAGTCAGAGATGAACGCAGACACCCGTACCAGGCTCGACCGGACGCCCGAGTGGACCGCGCTGGGTGAGCACCGCGAGGAGCTCGCGGAGACCCATCTGCGGGACCTGTTCGCAGCCGACCCCGGGCGTGGGTCCGGGTACACCCTCCAGGTCGGCGACCTGCACGTGGACTACTCCAAGCACCTCGTCACGGACGAGACACTGCGGTTGCTGCGTGAGCTGGCCGTGGCCACTGATGTGTTCGGGCTGCGGGATGCGATGTTCCGTGGTGAGAAGATCAATGTGACCGAGGGGCGGGCGGTCCTGCACACCGCGTTGCGTGCGCCGCGGGACGCGGTGATCGAGGTGGACGGGGAGAACGTGGTCCCGGGGGTCCACGCGGTCCTCGACAGGATGGCGGCCTTCTCCGAGCGGGTGCGTTCGGGTGAGTGGACCGGTCATACCGGCCAGCGGATCAAGAACGTCGTGAACATCGGGATCGGCGGCTCCGATTTGGGTCCGGCGATGGCTCATGACGCGCTGCGGTCCTTCACCGACCGCGGTCTGGTGGTGCGGTTCGTGTCGAACGTGGACGGCGCCGACCTGCATGAGGCGGTGCGTGACCTGGATCCGGCCGAGACGCTGTTCATCATCGCGTCGAAGACGTTCACCACGATCGAGACGATCACGAACGCGACGTCGGCGCGGTCCTGGCTGCTGTCGGGGCTGAAGGCCGGTCCGGAGGCGGTCGCCCGGCACTTCGTGGCACTGTCGACCAACGCCGGGAAGGTCGCCGACTTCGGTATCGACACGAACAACATGTTCGAGTTCTGGGACTGGGTCGGCGGACGCTACTCCTTCGACTCGGCGATCGGCCTGTCGCTGATGATCGCGATCGGCCCGGACCGGTTCCGGGAGATGCTGGAGGGTTTCCACCTCGTCGACGAGCACTTCCGCACCGCGCCGCCCGAGTCCAACGCGCCTTTGCTGCTGGGCCTGCTGGGCATCTGGTACGGCAACTTCCACGACGCGCAGTCCCACGCCGTGCTGCCCTACTCCCACTACCTCAGCCGTTTCACCGCCTACCTCCAGCAGCTGGACATGGAGTCCAACGGCAAGTCCGTCGACCGGCAGGGCGAGCCGGTGGACTGGCAGACCGGACCGGTGGTGTGGGGCACTCCCGGCACCAACGGGCAGCACGCCTACTACCAGCTCATCCACCAGGGCACCAAGCTCATCCCGGCCGACTTCATCGGCTTCGCCAACCCGGTCGACGAGCTGGAGACGGGCCTGGCCGCCCAGCACGACCTGCTGATGGCCAACTTCTTCGCCCAGACCCAGGCCCTGGCCTTCGGCAAGACACCCGACGAGGTCCGCGCCGAGGGCGTGCCCGAGGACCTGGTGGCCCACAAGACGTTCCAGGGCAACCACCCCACCACCACGATCCTCGCCCGCGAACTGACCCCCTCCGTCCTGGGCCAGCTCATCGCCCTCTACGAACACAAGGTGTTCGTCCAGGGCGCCGTCTGGAACATCGACTCCTTCGACCAGTGGGGCGTCGAACTCGGCAAGGTCCTCGCCAAACGCATCGAACCCGCACTGACCGACGGCATCGAGGTACCCGGCCTCGACCCCTCCACCACGGCGCTGGTCGGCAAGTACCGCGAGCTGCGCAGCCGTTAGGCCCTGTGCGTGCGAACAGACGGGCGGTGGGGGCCGCCCGTCTGTTGGTGTTTCTCGGGTGCGAGTGGGTGGGGGCTGGTCGCGCAGTTCCCCGCGCCCCTTGAAAGCAATGTCCGCGCCCGGCACCTCCAGCCCGTCCGGAACGGACGCCGGGCAGGGACGGCGGGGGCGTACGACCCCTCGCTCGCCCCTACCCGGTCATGTCACGCCGAGGCCGGCGGATACAGCGAGCGCGGCAGCTGGGAAGCGGCCGCCGCGTCCAGCAGCCACAGCGTCCGCGAGCGCCCGTGGGCACCCGCCGCCGGAGCCTGTACCTCACCCGCGCCCGACAGGGCGATCGCCGCGGCCTGCGCCTTGTCCTCGCCGGCCGCGAGCAGCCACACCTCGCGGGCCGAGCGGATCGCGGGCAGCGTGAGCGAGATCCGGGTCGGCGGGGGCTTCGGCGCGCCGTGCACACCCACCACCATCCGCTCCGTCTCGCGCACCGCGGGCAGCTCGGGGAAGAGCGAGGCCACGTGCGTGTCCGGACCGACACCCAGCATCAGGACGTCGAAGGTCGGGACCGAACCGTGGTTCTCCGGCCCCGCGTCCTTCGCGAGCTCGGCGGCGTAGGCCTCGGCCGCCGCGTCCGCGTCCGCGCCGTGCGGGCCGTCGGACGCCGGCATCGGATGCACCCGTGCCGGGTCCAGCGGCACCGAGTCCAGCAGTGCCGCCCGGGCCTGGGTGTCGTTGCGTTCCGGGTCGCCCGCGGGCAGGAACCGCTCGTCGCCCCACCACAGGTCGAGCCGGCCCCAGTCGATGGCGTCCCGGGCGGGCTCGGCCGCGAGCGCCGCGAGGAGCCCGTTGCCGTTGCGGCCGCCGGTGAGGACCACCGAGGCGTAGCCGCGCGAGGCCTGCGCGTCCACGACCTTGGTGATCAGCCGAGCAGCCGCGGCCTGGGCCATCAGCTCCTTGTCGCGGTGCACGACAAGCTGTGGAGTGATCACTTGGAGGCCGCCTTCTTGGCCGGGGCCGAGGTGCCGGTCTTGGCGGCGGCCTTCTTGGCCGGTGCCTTGGCCGGCGCCTTGGCGGCGACCTTGACCGCCGTCCTGGCCGGAGCAGAGGTCTCGTCCGAGGACTCGTCCGACGAGGTGTTCAGCCGGTCCACCCCGTACCGCAGCGCCGAGGCGTACGTGTCGTCCGGGTCGAGCCGGCGCAGCTCCTCGGCGATCAGCTCGGACGTGTCGCGGCGCTTGAGCGCCACGGCACGGTCGGGCTGGCCTTCGATGGACAGCGTCGCGAGGGAGCCGTCGGCACGGTCCAGGACGATCGGGCCGCAGGTGGTCTCCATCCGGACGGCCGTGAGGCCGGGGCCCGACGACTGCGAACGCCTGACCGGGACGTTCAGCCGGTCCGCGAGCCACATGGCGAGCAGCTCGCAGCTCGGGTTGAACTCCTCGCCCTCCACCTCGACCGCGCTCACGTCGCAGACGACCTGGTCCAGGGCCGCGGCCAGCATCGAACGCCACGGTGTGATGCGGGTCCAGGAGAGGTCGGTGTCCCCGGGGGCGTAGGCGTCGGCGCGGGCGTTGAGCTCCCGTACCGGCGCCTCGGCCGCGTAGGTGTCCGTGACCCGGCGCTGGGCCAGCGCGCCCAGCGGGTCCTTCGCCGGGTCCAGCGGCGAGTTCACCGGCCACCAGACGACGACCGGCGCGTCCGGCAGCAGCAGGGGCAGGACGACCGAGTCCGCGTGGTCGACCACCTCGCCGTACAGCCGCAGCACGACGGTCTCGCCGGTGCCCGCCTCCGCGCCGACCCGCACCTCGGCGTCGAGGCGCGACTTGGTGCGGTCACGGGGCGAGCGCGAGACACGCCTGATGACCACGAGGGTGCGCGAGGGGTGCTCGCGCGAGGCCTCGTTGGCGGCCTTCAGGGCGTCGTAGGCGTTCTCCTCGTCGGTGACGATGACGAGGGTCAGGACCATGCCGACCGCGGGGGTGCCGATGGCCCGGCGGCCCTGCACGAGCGCCTTGTTGATCTTGCTGGCAGTGGAGTCGGTGAGGTCTATCTTCATGGGCGACGCCAGCTCCGTCCGTCTCGTTCGAGCATTTCGTCCGCCTCGACGGGGCCCCAGGTGCCCGAGGGGTACTGCGCGGGCTTGCCGTGCTTGTCCCAGTACTGCTCGATCGGGTCGAGGATCTTCCAGGACAGCTCGACCTCCTCCGTGCGCGGGAAGAGGTTCGAGTCGCCGAGCAGCACGTCGAGGATCAGTCGCTCGTACGCCTCCGGGCTGGACTCGGTGAACGACTCGCCGTAGGCGAAGTCCATCGAGACGTCCCGGATCTCCATGGAGGTGCCGGGCACCTTGGAGCCGAAGCGGACCGTGACGCCCTCGTCGGGCTGCACGCGGAAGACGATCGCGTTCTGGCCCAGCTCCTCCGTCGCCGTGTGGTCGAAGGGGGAGTGCGGGGCACGCTGGAAGACGACCGCGATCTCGGTGACACGACGGCCCAGCCGCTTGCCGGTCCTCAGATAGAACGGGACGCCCGCCCAGCGGCGGTTGTCCACCTCCACCTTGATCGCGGCGAAGGTGTCGGTCTTCGACTTGGGGTCGATACCGTCTTCCTGGAGATAGCCGACGGCCTTCTCGCCGCCCTGCCAGCCGGCCGCGTACTGCCCGCGGACGGTGTCGCGCCCCAGGTCCTTCGGGATCCGCACCGCGCCGAGCACCTTGGTCTTCTCCGCGGCGAGCGCGTCCGCGTCGAAGGACGAGGGCTCCTCCATGGCCGTCAGGGCCATCAGCTGGAGCAGGTGGTTCTGGATGACGTCACGGGCCGCGCCGATGCCGTCGTAGTAGCCCGCCCGGCCGCCGATGCCGATGTCCTCGGCCATGGTGATCTGCACATGGTCGACGAAGGACCGGTTCCAGATCGGCTCGAACATCGTGTTGGCGAAGCGGAGCGCCAGAATGTTCTGGACGGTCTCCTTGCCGAGGTAGTGGTCGATACGGAAGACCTGGTCCGAGGCGAAGACCTCGTGCACGATCGCGTTGAGTTCCTCGGCCGACTTCAGGTCGTGCCCGAAGGGCTTCTCGATGACCGCGCGCCGCCAGGAGCCCTTCGGCTGGTCGGCCAGGTGGTGCTTCTTCAGCTGCTTGATGACCACCGGGAAGGCGGACGGCGGCACGGAGAGGTAGAAGGCGAAGTTGCCGCCCGTGCCCTGTGCCTTGTCCAGCTCCTCGATCGTGGCGCGCAGCCGCTCGAACGCGTCGTCGTCGTCGAAGGTGCCCTGGACGAAGCGCATCCCCTGGATGAGCTGCTGCCAGACCTCCTCGCGGAACTCCGTACGGGCGTGTTCCTTGACGGCGTCGTGGACCTCCTGGGCGAAGTCCTCGTTCTTCCACTCGCGACGGGCGAAACCGACGAGCGAGAAGCCCGGCGGCAACAGTCCGCGATTGGCGAGGTCGTACACGGCGGGCATCAGCTTTTTACGTGACAAATCGCCCGTGACGCCGAAGATGACCAGGCCCGACGGCCCCGCGATACGCGGGAGCCGTCGGTCTGCGGGGTCACGCAGCGGGTTGCTGCTTGACAAGGTTTCAGCCCTCCGAAGGGGCGAGGCGCTGGAGCTCCGCCTCTGTGGACTTGAGCAGGTCGTTCCAGGACGCCGCGAACTTCTCGACGCCCTCGTCCTCCAGGAGCTGGACCACGTCGTCGTACGAGATCCCGAGCTTCTCGACCGCGTCGAGTTCGGCCTGGGACTGCTCGTACGTACCGGCGATCGTGTTGCCGGTGATCCGGCCGTGGTCCTCGGTGGCCTGCAGGGTGGCCTCCGGCATGGTGTTCACCGTGTTCGGCGCCACCAGGTCTTCGACGTACAGGGTGTCCTTGTACGCCGGGTCCTTCACACCGGTCGACGCCCACAGCGGGCGCTGCTTGTTCGCCTGCGCCTTGTCGAGGGCGGCCCAGCGCTCCGAGGAGAAGACCTCCTCGTACGCCTGGTAGGCGAGCCGGGCGTTGGCCAGGGCGGCCTTGCCGCGTGCGGCCTTGGCCTCGGGGGTGCCGAGGGCGTCGAGCCGCTTGTCGATCTCGGTGTCCACGCGGGACACGAAGAAGGACGCCACCGAGTGGATCTTGGAGAGGTCCAGGCCCGCGGCCTTAGCCTTCTCCAGCCCCGCCAGGTAGGCGTCCATGACCTCGCGGTAACGCTCCAGCGAGAAGATCAGCGTGACGTTGACGCTGATGCCCTTGCCGATGACCTCGGTGATCGCGGGCAGGCCCGCCTTGGTCGCCGGGATCTTGATGAGCGTGTTCGGGCGGTCCACCAGCCAGGCCAGCTGCTTGGCCTCGGCGACGGTCGCGGTGGTGTTGTGGGCCAGGCGCGGGTCGACCTCGATGGAGACCCGGCCGTCCTGGCCCTGCGTCGCGTCGAAGACCGGACGCAGGATGTCGGCGGCGTCACGGACGTCCGCCGTCGTGATCATGCGGATGGCCTCTTCGACCGTGACCTTGCGGGCGGCGAGCTCGGCGAGCTGCTGCTCGTAGCCGTCGCCGCTGCTGATCGCCTTCTGGAAGATCGACGGGTTGGTGGTGACGCCCACGACGTGCTGCTGGTCGATCAGTTCGGCGAGATTGCCGGACGTGATCCGCTTGCGCGACAGGTCGTCCAGCCAGATCGCGACGCCTTCCTCGGAGAGGCGCTTGAGTGCGTCTGTCATGGAAAATGCATCTCCTACGTGTCGTATGTCAGCGTCAGAGCTGGGCTGCGGCGATCGATTCCCGGGCGGCGGCGGCGACGTTCTCGGCAGTGAAGCCGTACTCGCGGAAGAGCACCTTGCCGTCGGCCGAAGCACCGAAGTGCTCCAGCGAAACAATGCGTCCCGCGTCCCCGACGAACCGGTACCAGGTCAGACCGATACCGGCCTCGACCGAGACCCGCGCGCGCACGGACGGCGGCAGCACACTCTCGCGGTAGGCCTGGTCCTGCTCGTCGAACCACTCCACGCACGGCATGGAGACGACCCGCGTCGGCACACCCCCGGCCTGGAGCTGCTCGCGCGCCTCCACGGCCACGTGCACCTCGGAACCGGTGGCGATGAGGATGACCTCGGGCTCGCCGCCCTCCGCCTCGAACAGGACGTAGCCGCCCTTCGCGGCGTCCTCGTTGCGGTCGTACGTGGGCACGCCCTGCCGGGTCAGCGTCAGCCCGTGCGGGGCGCCCTCGCCGAACACCTTGGTGTAGCGCTTCAGGATCTCGCGCCAGGCGATCGCGGTCTCGTTGGCGTCCGCGGGACGGACCACGTTGAGGCCGGGGATGGCGCGCAGTGAGGCGATGTGCTCGACCGGCTGGTGCGTCGGGCCGTCCTCACCGAGGCCGATCGAGTCGTGCGTCCAGACGTAGGTGACCGGCAGGTGCATCAGCGCGGACAGCCGCACCGAGTTGCGCATGTAGTCGGAGAACGTCAGGAACGTGCCGCCGTAGACGCGGGTGTTGCCGTGCAGCGTGATGCCGTTCATCTCCGCGGCCATGGAGTGCTCGCGGATACCGAAGTGGATCGTCCGCCCGTACGGGTTCGCGCCCGGCAGCGGGTTGTCGGCCGGCAGGAACGAGGAGTTCTTGTCGATCGTCGTGTTGTTCGAGCCCGCGAGGTCGGCGGAGCCGCCCCACAGCTCGGGGATGACCGCGCCGAGCGCCTGGAGCACCTTGCCGGACGCGGCACGGGTCGCGATGCTCTTGCCGGTCTCGAACGCCGGGAGCTTCTCCTCCCAGCCCGCCGGCAGCTCGCACGCGGCGATGCGGTCGAACTCGGCGGCACGCGCGGGCTGGGCGGTGCGCCACTCCTGGTAGCCCTTCTCCCACTCGGCCCGCTGCTCACGACCCCGGTCGAGTGCCTGACGGGTGTGGGCGAGGACCTCGTCGGCCACGGCGAACGACTGCTCCGGGTCGAAGCCCAGCACCCGCTTGGTCGCGGCCACCTCGTCGTCGCCCAGCGCCGAGCCGTGCGCGGCCTCGGTGTTCTGCGCGTTCGGGGCCGGCCAGGCGATGATCGACCGCATCGCGATGAACGACGGCTTGTCGGTCACCAGCTTGGCGGCCTGGATCGCGTTGTAGATGGCGTGCGGGTCGAGGTCGCCGTCCGGCTTCGGGGCCACCCGCTGCACATGCCAGCCGTAGGCCTCGTACCGCTTGACGGTGTCCTCGGAGACCGCCGTCTCCGTGTCACCCTCGATCGAGATGTGGTTGTCGTCCCACAGCAGGATCAGGTTGCCGAGCTCCTGGTGCCCGGCCATGGAGGACGCCTCCGCGGAGATGCCCTCCTGCAGGCAGCCGTCACCGGCGATGCAGTAGATGAAGTGGTCGAACGGGGACTCGCCCTGCGGTGCGTCCGGGTCGAACAGACCGCGCTCGTAGCGGGAGGCCATCGCGAAGCCCACCGCGTTGGCGACGCCCTGTCCCAGCGGACCCGTCGTGGTCTCCACACCGGGGGTGTGTCCGTACTCGGGGTGGCCCGGAGTGCGCGAGCCCCAGGTGCGGAAGGACTCCAGGTCGTCCAGCTCCAGGCCGAACCCGGCCAGGTAGAGCTGCGTGTAGAGCGTCAGGGACGAATGGCCCGCGGACAGCACGAAGCGGTCGCGTCCGGTCCAGTCGGGATCCGCCGGGTCGTGCCGCATCACCTTCTGGAAGAGGGTGTAGGCGGCAGGCGCCAGACTCATCGCCGTACCGGGATGGCCGTTGCCGACCTTCTGTACGGCATCGGCGGCCAGGACGCGGGCGGTGTCGACGGCCCGCTGGTCCAACTCGGTCCACTCGAGGTCTGTGGTGGTCGGCTTGGTGCTCACCCTGGGTCAGGGCTCCTCTCCACATGTCACGCATGTCGAATGCCGGTGCACTGGGCGCCCACCGGCCGTTGTCGAGCCTACCCCCGTAGGTACCTGCGTTTTTTCGAGTCATTCCAGACTGCCGGGACTCGGCGGAATCCGCCTCCCGACTGGTCCGTTCCGTCTTCGGCAACTGAATACGGAGCCGCTCGTAAGAGTGCTCAATCGAGCTCCCCGACGCCCGTTGTGCGGGCCCCGCCGAGGCGCTGGTCCGGGCGCCCCCAACACGACCCCACCCCCGCGAAGGCCGGGGTCTGGGCAACGTCTACAGTGGCGTGGTACGCGCGAGCCTTTACGGGGAGTTCACACCCGGGGGCTTGCTGGGATGTCTCTGTCAGGGGTGTGCGTGACGGCCGTCGAATCCCGTCCAGCGGGGGTGCTCGGGACGAGCAGCAGCCCGAGCCACCGGCCGTTCGGGGCCCGTGTGAAGGCATTCGTGGCGCTCACCAAGCCACGAATCATCGAACTGCTCCTGATCACCACCGTTCCGGTGATGTTCCTGGCCCAGCAGGGTGTACCGGACCTCAAGCTGGTCCTGCTCACCTGCCTCGGCGGCTATCTGTCCGCGGGCGGAGCCAACGCGCTCAACATGTACATCGACCGTGACATCGACGCCCTGATGGAGCGGACGTCGCAGCGTCCACTGGTCACCGGCATGGTCAGTCCCCGTGAGTGCCTGGCCTTCGGCATGGCGCTGGCGGTCGTCTCGACGCTGCTGTTCGGACTGACCGTCAACTGGCTGTCCGCGTGGCTGTCACTCGGAGCGCTCCTCTTCTACGTCGTCGTCTACACGATGCTCCTCAAGCGCCGTACGTCCCAGAACATCGTCTGGGGCGGCATCGCGGGCTGCCTCCCGGTCCTCATCGGCTGGTCGTCCGTCACGAACTCCCTGTCGTGGGCGCCGGTCATCCTCTTCCTCGTCATGTTCTTCTGGACGCCGCCGCACTACTGGCCGCTGTCCATGAAGGTGAAGGACGACTACGCGCGCGTGGGCGTGCCCATGCTGCCGGTCGTCGCCTCCAACAAGGTGGTCGCCCGCCAGATCGTCATCTACAGCTGGGTGATGGTCGGGGTCTCGCTGCTCCTCACCCCGCTGGGCTACACGGGGTGGTTCTACACGGTGGTCGCGCTGGCCGCCGGCGGGTTCTGGCTGTGGGAGGCGCACGGGCTGCAGAACCGCGCCAAGGCCGAGGTGACGGGCGGGAAGCTCAAGGAGATGCGGCTGTTCCACTGGTCGATCACCTATGTGTCGATCCTCTTCGTGGCCGTCGCGGTGGACCCCTTCCTCCACTAGCGGCCCCTGTGCCCGTCATCGCGGCGGACGGGGTGACCCCCCGCTCGAACCCCCGCTCGCACGAAGCCGAGAGCCTGAGGGTGCGTGGTCAAGGCCACGCACCCCGCCCGTCGCCGTTCGACCTACCCGTCGGTAGCATCCTGGCCATGGCAGACACCGAGCAGACTGACGAGACCACCGGCACCGTCCGGGACACCGGCGCCGAGCGCAAGGCGGCCAGGCTCGCCCGGCAGATCCGCGCCTTCGCCGACGAGCACGGCGGGGCCGAGGGCCAGGTGGCGTACATCGGGGAGCGCGGCGCGCGCGTCGTGCTCGTCGGCGGGGACGGCGGCTGGGGCGATCTGGTGGCGCCCAGCTACGCGATCGCCGAGGACGCCGTGAAGCAGGCGGGGATCACCGTTCACGAGGAGTTCGACGGGGAGTTCGCCGCGAAGGTGCGGACCGGACCGTACGAGTGGAAGCGGATGGCGGGGATCCAGCTGGGCGGCCCGCGCAACGACTGACCCGTTCGGGTGGCTCACCCCGGGCGGGACCTCACCCGATCGGCCGCGTGCGGGCCCGTGATGTCCGCGCCCCCGGCCGGCCCCGGGAGCCGTACCGACAGGGCACCGGTCCGGCCGTCGGCCCGGCCACCGGTCCGTGTCGCCGGCGGTCGCCGGACCCCACGAACGGCCGAGCGACGCGCCTGGAACGCGGGCGACCAACACCTGACGCCCGGCTCACCCGTTAGGACCTGAGGAAGAACGGTCCAGTCGCGCGGGGGAGTCCGGATGATCGAAACGCCGTCCCTGGTGGACCAGTACTGTCACGGGGTGCTGAGGACCGAGCTGGGCCTCGGCACCTTCGAGGCCCACCTCGCCAGAACCGAGGGGCCGCCGGCCCCCGGCACCACCCTCTTCGACACCCAGACCGGCTTCGCGGTACGCCGCTGGTGTCCGCCCCTGCTCGGCCTGGAGCCGCACTGCCCGCCCGCCCGCTATCTCGCCCGGCGGCGCGAACTCGGCGTCCTCGAAGCGGGCCGCAGACTGCTGCGCGGCAGTGGCGTCACCACCTTTCTCGTCGACACCGGGCTGCCCGGCGACCTGACCGGGCCGGGCGAGATGGCCTCCACCGGCGCCGCCGACGCCCACGAGATCGTCCGTCTGGAGCTGCTGGCCGAACAGGTGGCGGACACCTCCGGCACGGTCGAGTCCTTCCTCGCCAACCTCGCCGAGTCGGTCCACGGAGCCGCCGCGAACGCCGTCGCCTTCACCTCCGTGGCGGGCGGACGGCACGGCCTGGCGCTCGCTCCCGAACCCCCCGGGCCGGGTGAGGTACGGGGGGCGGCGGGCCGGTGGCTCGCGGACCGCCGGGTCGGCGGGGCGCTCAGCGACCCCGTCCTGCTGCGCCATCTGCTGTGGATCGCGGTCGCCTCGGGGCTGCCCCTCCAGCTCCACGCGGGTCTCGGCGAACCGGGCCTGCGGATCGACCGCACCGACCCCGTCCTGCTCACGGACTTCGCGCGCGCCACGGCCGGTCTCGGCACCGATCTCGTGCTGCTGCACGGCTACCCGTACCACCGGCACGCGGCGCACCTCGCCGGGGTCTTCCCGCACGTGTACGCCGACCTGGGAGCCGCACTGGTGCGCACCGGAGCCCGGGCCGCGGCCGTCCTCGCCGAGATCCTGGAGCTGGCCCCCTTCGGCAAGCTCCTCTTCTCCAGCGGAGCACATGGCCTGCCCGAACTTCATGTGGTCGGCGCACGCCTCTTCCGCGAGGCGCTCACCCGGGTGCTCGGCACCTGGGTCGCGGAGGGAGCCTGGTCGCCGTCGGACGCGCAGCGGGTGGCGGGGCTGATCGCCGCGGGGAACGCACGCCGGGTCTACGGGGTGCGGTGAACGGGGCGCACGAGGGGCAGTGAGCGGGCCGCACGAGGTGCGGTGAGGCGCTCCGCACAGGAGGCGGTGAGGCGGCGAAGGCGCTGTACGGGGTGCGGTGAAGGCGCTGTACACGGTGCGGCGGAGGGCAAGGAGGGCCTTCCGGCGCGCTCCGGCGGACTGGCCTGGACCTACCCGCGCCCCACGATCGACGCCGCGGTGGCCACGTACGAACCGCTCACGCGCGCGTGAGCGCCGATTCCGCGGCCGGCCCCGTCACGTCCGCCAAGAGGGCGGGCCGCTCGCGCAGTGACAGCAGGACGCGCAGCACGCCGATCCACACCAGGCAGGAGCCGAACATGTGCAGGCCCACCAGAGCCTCGGGAAGATCCGTGAAGTACTGGACGTAGCCGATGACGCCCTGCCCGAGCAGGATCAGGAACAGGTCGCGGGTGCGGTCCAGCGGGCCCCGGGGGGCGTCGACCGCCTTGAGGACGAACCACAGGGCGAAGGTCAGCGTGACCACGATCCAGGCCAGCACGGCGTGCAGCTTGGCGACGTTCTCCCAGCTGACGTGCATACGGTCGACCTCGCTCGAGTCGCCCGCGTGCGGACCCGCCCCGGTGACGACCGTTCCGACGGCGATCAGCACCACGGTCGCGGCGACCAGACACCACACGAGCTGCTGCACCGCCTTGCCGACCAGCGGGCGCGGCGCGGCGGAGCCCTCCCGGGTGCGCTGCCACATCACCGTCGCGACGGTGATCAGGGCGGTCGAGAGCAGGAAGTGCGCGGCGACCGTGTACGGGTTGAGGCCGACCAGGACGACGACGCCGCCGAGGATCGCGTTGCTCATGACGATCCAGAACTGCGCCCAGCCGAGCCGGGTGAGGTCGCGCCGCCACGGCTTCTCGGAGCGCGCGGCGATGATCGCCCAGCCCACCGCGGCACACAGCACGTAGGTCAGCATGCGGTTGGTGAACTCGATGACCCCGTGGAAGCCCATCGCGCTCGTCGTGGTGAGCGAGTCGTCGGTGCACTTGGGCCAGGTCGGGCAGCCGAGCCCCGAACCGGTCAGCCGTACCGCGCCGCCGGTGACCACGATGACCACGGACATGACCAGTGCGGCGAGGGCCGCCCGGCGGACCGTCCGTGCGGTCGGAGTCCAGCGTTCGGCGATGAAGGCGAGCGGGTTGCTCACGAGGGCTACGGCGTCGGCTCGGGTCACGTTTGGCACGCGCCCCATCGTAGGCGGCCGCTTGTGCACGCCTTCACGAGGGCCCCGGGCACCCGCGCGCGTCGCTGCTCACGGACCCCGCCGCGCGCCGCGCGAGAGCTCTCCCGCGCCCCCGCTCCCGGCCTACTCCCAGCGGAAGAAGCGTCCCGCGGCCGCCAGACCCACGACCGCCCAGACCGCCAGGATCCCCAGGTCCCCCCACGGCATGCCCGCACCGTGCTGGAGCACGTCCCGCAGGCCGTCCGAGAGCGCCGAGATCGGCAGCAGCCCCAGCACGTCCTGGACACCGGAGGGGAACTTGTCCATCGGGACGATGACCCCGCCGCCCACCAGCAGCAGCAGGAAGACGAGGTTCGCGGCGGCCAGGGTCGCCTCCGCCTTCAGCGTGCCGGCCATCAGCAGGCCGAGGCCCGAGAACGCGGCCGTGCCGAGGAGCAGCAGGAGCAGGACGGCCGCCGGGTTGCCGTGCGGTGACCAGCCGAGCGCGAAGGCGATCACTGTCAGCAGGACGACCTGGAGGACCTCCGTGACCAGCACGGACACCGTCTTCGCGGTCATCAGACCCCAGCGGGGGAGCGGGGAGGCGGCGAGCCGCTTCAGCACGCCGTAGCGCCGCTCGAAGCCGGTGGCGATGGCCTGGCCGGTGAAGGCCGTCGACATCACCGCGAGCGCCAGGATGCCGGGGGTGAGGAAGTCGACCGCCGCGCCCTTGCCGGTGTCGACGATGTCCACCGACCCGAACAGGACCAGCAGGAGGGTCGGGATGACGACCGTGAGGAGGAGCTGCTCGCCGTTGCGCAGCAGCATCCTCGTCTCGAGTGCGGCCTGTGCGCCGATCATGCGGGGCAGCGGGGCCGCCCCCGGGCTCGGGGTGTAGGTGCCGGCGGTGGTCACGAACGCAGCTCCTTGCCGGTCAGTTCCAGAAACACGTCTTCGAGGGTGTGCCGCTCGACGGAGATCTTCTCCGGCATCACCCCGTGCTGCGCGCACCAGGAGGTGACGGTGGCCAGCAGCTGCGGATCGACCTTCCCGCCCACCCGGTAGGAGCCGGGAGTCAGTTCGGCCGCCGTGCAGTCCGCCGGGAGGGCCTTCAGCAGGGAGCCGACGTCGAGACCGGGGCGGCCGGTGAACCGCAGGGTGTTCTCGGCGCCGCCGCGGCACAGCTCCTCCGGGGAGCCCTGTGCGATGACCCGGCCGGCGTCGATGATCGCGACGTCGTCGGCGAGCTGCTCGGCCTCGTCCATGTGGTGCGTGGTGAGGACGACCGAGACCCCGTCGGTCCGCAGGTCGCGGACCAGGTCCCAGGTGGCCCGGCGGGCCTGCGGGTCGAGGCCGGCGGTCGGCTCGTCGAGGAAGACCAGCTCGGGGCGGCCGACCACGGCCATCGCGAGCGCGAGGCGCTGCTGCTGGCCGCCGGACAGCCGCCGGTAGGTCGTACGGCCACAGCTTTCGAGGCCCAGGCGCGCTATGAGCGCGTCCACGTCCAGGGGACGGGCGTGGAGCTTCGCCACGTGCCGGAGCATCTCGTCGGCCCGCGCGCCGGAGTAGACCCCGCCCGACTGGAGCATCACGCCGATACGGGTGTGCAGCTCGCCGGACTGTCTCACCGGGTCGAGGCCCAGGACGCGCACCGTGCCGGAATCCGGCCTCCGGTACCCCTCGCAGGTCTCGACCGTGGTCGTCTTGCCCGCACCGTTGGGACCGAGTACGGCGGTGATGCCCGCCCTGGCCACCAGGTCGAGGCCGTCCACCGCGGTCTTCGTGCCGTACCGCTTCACCAGGGCCTGGACCTGGAGCACGGGCTCGCTTCGCATGAGGCGCAAGTCTAGGGACGTCGTCGGGGCCCGCGGGCGCCGGGGGCCGCATCCGGGAAGGGCGCACCGGGGCGGTGCAGCGCGAGCCAGCGCTCCGCGTACGCCACCGCGTCGGCGACCGGGAACAGGCGTACGTCGGCCGCGCCCACCCGGCCGCGTACGACGGGGCGGTCCCGCTCGAAGTCCGAGCCCAGCTGGTCGAAGCGGTCGGAGTCGATCGCGACCTCCGTGACCACCTCCCACCGGGTCGCTCCCCGGGCCGTCCGCACCGGGCGTCCGACCTCGACGAGCGGCGCCGGTATGCGGTACTCGGCGAGGTGGAAGCTGGTGCAGGTGTCGTAGCCCGTGCCGAGCAGGAGCACCCGGGCGCCGAGGGCCTCCAGCCGGGCCAGCGGGCTGCGCTCACCCAGCCGGCAGTCCGGGGCGTGGCCGTCGACGATCCCCGCCGCGCGCGGGCCGACGGCCGCGAAGGAGGTCTGCGGGTGCGCGCTGCGCAGGGCGCCGGGCCAGGTGCGGACGGTCTCCGGGATCACGCCGAGCCCGCGGGTGGGGGTGACGAGGGGGTCGTAGGCGGGCATCGTCGCCCGAATGGCCGACCACCACTCCTCGGGTACCGGCGGGCGGCTCCACAGGGCGGGGTCGGACAGGTCGCCGGACTGCGTGGGGACCACCAGCGTGCCGTCGGGACCGAGCGCGTCGAGCAGGCCCTGGACGACCGCGACCGGGCCGCCGTTCACCCAGCCGAGGGAACGGAGCGAGGAGTGCACGAGGAGCGCCTCGCCGGGCCGGACACCGAGCGCGCGAAGCTCCGCCGCGAGGGTGCCCCGGGTGACGAGTGGGCCGGTGGGAGGGGGTGTCGACATGCTTCGCGAGTGTCCCCGAGACCTCGTCCCGATGCCACCGAATTGATCGATCAATGATCGTTTCCGCAGGTCAGCTTAGGCAAGCCTAAGTGATGCAGCGCACCGTCCGCCCCCTGGGACGCGGCTTGTCAGGCCCTGAGGAATTACGCAACAATGGCGTTGTGAAAAACGTTGGCGAGGCTCGGGAGACCCCCACGGGGGCCCCGCAGGAGGAACTCGCGACCGGTGAGCGGTCCACCCGCAACCGGGTCGCGCGGTCCATCCTGGACCACGGCCCGTCGACGGTGGCCGACCTCGCGGGACGGCTGGGACTGACCCAGGCCGCCGTGCGCCGCCACCTCGACGCGCTCGTCGCCGACGACGTCGTGGAAGCACGTGAGCAGCGGGTCTACGGCGCGCGGACGCGCGGCCGTCCCGCCAAGGTGTTCGCCCTGACCGACTGCGGCCGGGACGCCTTCGACCAGTCCTACGACACGCTCGCCGCGGACGCCCTGCGCTGGATCGCGGAGCGCGAGGGCGGGGACGAGGCGATCGTCGCCTTCGCCCGCGCCAGGATCGCCGCCCAGGCGGACGCGTACCGCGAGGTCATCGAGTCCGCGGCACCCGAAGGGCGGACCGAAGCCCTGGCCAAGGCCCTGAGTGCGGACGGGTACGCTGCTACGGCGCGTAGCGCACCGGTCGGCGAGCAGCTCTGCCAGCACCACTGCCCGGTCGCGCATGTCGCCGAGCAGTTCCCGCAGCTGTGCGAGGCGGAGACGGAGTTCTTCTCCCAGCTGCTCGGCACACATGTCCAGCGACTGGCCACCATCGCCCACGGCGACGGTGTGTGCACGACGTTCATCCCCAAGATTTCCAAGTCCGATCAGCGCGATCCCAACGCATCTGCAAGCACCGCCGGGAGGAACCCCGCATGACGCTCCCCATCGAGGAGACTGCCCACCCCGAGCTCGAGGGTCTGGGTACGTACGAATACGGTTGGGCCGACTCCGACGTGGCCGGTGCCTCTGCCAAGCGCGGCATCAACGAGGACGTCGTCCGCGACATCTCCGCGAAGAAGAACGAGCCGGAGTGGATGACCAAGCTCCGCCTCAAGGGCCTGCGCCTCTTCGAGAAGAAGCCCATGCCCAACTGGGGCTCGGACCTGTCGGGCATCGACTTCGACAACATCAAGTACTTCGTGCGCTCCACGGAGAAGCAGGCGGAGTCCTGGGAGGACCTGCCCGAGGACATCAAGAACACGTACGACAAGCTCGGCATCCCGGAGGCGGAGAAGCAGCGCCTCGTCGCGGGTGTCGCGGCCCAGTACGAGTCCGAGGTCGTCTACCACCAGATCCGTGAGGACCTGGAGGAGCAGGGCGTCATCTTCCTGGACACCGACACCGCCCTCAAGGAGCACCCGGAGCTCTTCAAGGAGTACTTCGGCACGGTCATCCCGGTCGGCGACAACAAGTTCGCGTCGCTGAACACCGCGGTGTGGTCCGGCGGCTCCTTCATCTACGTGCCGAAGGGTGTGCACGTCGAGATCCCGCTCCAGGCCTACTTCCGTATCAACACGGAGAACATGGGCCAGTTCGAGCGGACGCTGATCATCGTCGACGAGGACGCCTACGTCCACTACGTCGAGGGCTGTACGGCGCCGATCTACAAGTCGGACTCCCTGCACTCCGCGGTCGTCGAGATCATCGTGAAGAAGGGCGCCCGCTGCCGTTACACGACCATCCAGAACTGGTCGAACAACGTCTACAACCTGGTCACCAAGCGTGCCGTGGCGTACGAGGGCGCGACCATGGAGTGGATCGACGGCAACATCGGCTCCAAGGTCACCATGAAGTACCCGGCCGTCTACCTGATGGGCGAGCACGCCAAGGGCGAGACGCTGTCCATCGCCTTCGCGGGCGAGGGCCAGCACCAGGACGCCGGCTCCAAGATGGTCCACATGGCGCCGAACACCTCGTCGAACATCGTCTCCAAGTCGGTGGCACGCGGCGGTGGCCGTACCTCGTACCGCGGTCTGGTCGAGATCGGCGAGGGCGCCCACGGCTCGAAGTCCAACGTGCTGTGCGACGCGCTGCTCGTCGACACGATCTCCCGCTCGGACACGTACCCGTACGTCGACGTCCGCGAGGACGACGTGTCCATGGGCCACGAGGCGACGGTCTCCAAGGTCTCCGAGGACCAGCTCTTCTACCTGATGAGCCGGGGCATGACCGAGTTCGAGGCGATGGCGATGATCGTGCGCGGCTTCGTCGAGCCGATCGCCAAGGAACTGCCGATGGAGTACGCCCTCGAACTCAACCGGCTGATCGAGCTGCAGATGGAAGGCTCGGTCGGTTAAACGCCGCCTTCCGGAGAACAGCTGGTGGCCCGCCTCTCCCGGCGGGCCCGAGGATCTCAACCGACGCAGGAAAGAGAGCAGACCGACAGCCATGGCCGAGGCTCAGAACTCCCCCACCCTCAACTCCGTTCGGGCGGGGGGACCCCCACCGCTGGGTTCCACCACCGCCGGGCAGATCGCGGTGGCCGCCGAGTCGACCGTCGCCACACGCATGAGCGCGCCCCCGTCCTTCGACGTGGCGGACTTCCCGGTCCCCAACGGCCGCGAGGAGGAGTGGCGGTTCACGCCGCTGGAGCGCCTGCGCGGGCTGCACGACGGCACCGCGGTCGCCACCGGTGACGGCGTGAAGGTCGACATCGACGCGCCCGAGGGCGTCATCGTGGAGACCGTCGGCCGCGACGACGCCCGGCTGGGCGCGGCGGGCACCCCCGTCGACCGCGTCGCCGCCCAGGCGTACTCGGCGTTCGAGAAGGCCGGTGTCGTCACCGTCCCCAAGGAGACGGTGCTCACCGAGCCGATCCGCATCGCCGTGCACGGCGAGGGCGGGGTCGCCTACGGCCACCAGGTCGTCGAGCTCGGAGCCTTCGCCGAGGCCGTCGTCGTCATCGACCACACGGGCGACGCGGTGCTCGCCGCCAACGTCGACTTCGTGCTGGGCGACGGAGCCAAGCTCACCGTCGTCTCCGTCCAGGACTGGGACGACAGCGCCGTGCACGTGGGCCAGCACAACGCCCTGATCGGCCGGGACGCCACCTTCAAGTCGTTCGTGGTCACCTTCGGCGGCGACGTCGTACGCCTGCACCCGCGGGTCGCCTACGCCGGCACCGGCGGCGAGGCCGAGCTGTTCGGCCTGTACTTCACGGACGCCGGCCAGCACCAGGAGCACCGCCTCCTGGTGGACCACAACACCCCGCACTGCAAGTCCAACGTCATGTACAAGGGCGCGCTCCAGGGCGACGGCGCCCACGCGGTGTGGATCGGTGACGTCCTCATCGAGGCCAAGGCCGAGGGCACGGACACCTACGAGATGAACCGCAACCTGGTTCTGACCGACGGCGCCCGGGTCGACTCCGTGCCGAACCTGGAGATCGAGACGGGCGAGATCGTCGGCGCCGGTCACGCCTCCGCCACCGGCCGCTTCGACGACGAGCAGCTCTTCTACCTGATGGCCCGCGGCATCCCGGCCGACGAGGCCCGCCGCCTCGTCGTCCGCGGCTTCTTCGCCGGACTGGTCCAGCAGATCGGCGTCGACGACATCGAAGAGCGGCTTCTCGTGAAGATCGACGAGGAGCTGGAGGCGTCGCTCTGATGACCGCCTCGACGACGTTCGTACGCGCCTGTGGGCTGAGCGAGCTGGAGGAGGACACCCCGAAGCGGGTGGAACTCGACGGCACGCCGGTCTCGGTCGTGAAGACCGAGGGGGAGGTGTTCGCGATCAACGACATCTGCTCGCACGCGAACGTCTCGCTCTCCGAGGGCGAGGTGGAGGACTGTCAGATCGAGTGCTGGCTGCACGGCTCCGCGTTCGACCTCCGCACCGGCAAACCGTCCGGCCTTCCCGCGACGCGCCCCGTCCCCGTTTACCCCGTAAAGATCGAAGGGGACGATGTGCTCGTCTCCCTCTCCCAGGAGTCCTGAGGAACCCATGGCTACGCTTGAAATCCACGACCTGCACGTCACCGTCGAGGCCGACAACGCCACGAAGGAGATCCTCAAGGGCGTCGACCTCACCGTCCGGCAGGGCGAGACGCACGCCATCATGGGCCCCAACGGCTCGGGCAAGTCGACCCTCGCCTACTCGCTCGCGGGCCACCCGAAGTACACGATCACCGGTGGCACCGTGACCCTCGACGGCGAGGACGTCCTGGAGATGTCCGTCGACGAGCGCGCCCGCGCGGGCCTGTTCCTGGCGATGCAGTACCCGGTCGAGATCCCCGGTGTCTCCGTCTCGAACTTCCTGCGCACCTCCGCCACCGCCGTCCGCGGCGAGGCCCCCAAGCTGCGTACGTGGGTGAAGGAGGTCAAGGAGACCATGGAGCGCCTCTCCATGGACCCCGCCTTCGCCGAGCGCAACGTGAACGAGGGCTTCTCCGGCGGTGAGAAGAAGCGCCACGAGATCCTTCAGCTGGAGCTTCTCAAGCCGAAGATCGCGATTCTCGACGAGACCGACTCCGGCCTGGACGTCGACGCCCTGCGCGTCGTCTCCGAGGGCGTGAACCGCGTCCGCGAGACCGGCGAGGTGGGCACCCTGCTCATCACGCACTACACGCGCATCCTGCGCTACATCAAGCCTGACTTCGTCCACGTCTTCTCCGCCGGTCGGATCGTCGAGTCCGGCGGTGCCGAGCTCGCCGACAAGCTGGAGAACGAGGGCTACGAGGCCTACACGAAGGGTGGCGTATCAGCGTGACGCAGCTGCCGGGCCTCCTCGACACCGAGGCGATCCGCAAGGACTTCCCCATCCTGGACCGACAGGTCCACGACGGCCGGAAGCTCGTGTACCTGGACAACGCGGCGACTTCGCAGAAGCCGCGCCAGGTGCTGGACGCCCTCAGTGGTTACTACGAGCAGTACAACGCCAACGTCCACCGCGGTGTGCATGTGCTCGCCGAGGAGGCCACGGCGCTGTACGAGGGCGCGCGCGACAAGGTCGCCGCGTTCATCAACGCGCCGAGCCGCGACGAGGTGATCTTCACCAAGAACGCCTCCGAGTCGCTCAACCTCGTGGCCAACATGCTCGGCTGGGCCGACGAGCCCTACCGGGTCGACCACGAGACCGAGATCGTCATCACGGAGATGGAGCACCACTCCAACATCGTCCCGTGGCAGCTGCTGGCGCAGCGCACGGGCGCGAAGCTGAAGTGGTTCGGCCTGACCGACGACGGCCGTCTCGACCTCTCGAACATCGACGAGATCATCACCGAGAAGACGAAGATCGTCTCCTTCGTGCTGGTGTCGAACATCCTGGGCACCGTGAACCCGGTCGAGGCGATAGTGCGCCGCGCCCAGGAGGTCGGCGCGCTGGTCTGCATCGACGCCTCCCAGGCCGCTCCGCACATGCCGCTGGACGTGCAGGCCCTCCAGGCCGACTTCGTCGCCTTCACCGGCCACAAGATGTGCGGCCCGACGGGCATCGGCGTCCTCTGGGGCCGCCAGGAGCTGCTGGAGGACCTGCCCCCGTTCCTGGGCGGCGGCGAGATGATCGAGACGGTGTCGATGCACTCGTCGACGTACGCCCCGGCGCCCCACAAGTTCGAGGCGGGCACCCCGCCGATCGCCCAGGCGGTCGGTCTCGGTGCGGCGATCGACTACCTGAACTCGATCGGCATGGACAAGATCCTCGCCCACGAGCACGCGCTCACCGAGTACGCGGTGAAGCGGCTCACCGAGGTTCCCGACCTGCGGATCATCGGCCCGACCACGGCCGAGGACCGCGGCGCGGCGATCTCGTTCACGCTGGGTGACATCCACCCGCACGACGTGGGCCAGGTCCTGGACGAGCAGGGCATCGCCGTCCGGGTCGGACACCACTGCGCGCGCCCGGTCTGCCTGCGGTACGGAATTCCTGCGACCACGCGAGCGTCGTTCTACCTGTACTCCACGCCGGCCGAGATCGACGCTCTGGTCGACGGCCTGGAGCACGTCCGGAACTTCTTCGGCTGAGGGGCTGGCTGGATCGTGAAGCTGGATTCGATGTACCAGGAAGTCATCCTGGACCACTACAAGCACCCGCACGGGCGGGGCTTGCGGGATGGCGACGCCGAGGTGCACCACGTCAACCCGACGTGCGGCGACGAGATCACGCTGCGCGTGAAGTACGACGGTGAGCAGATCGCGGACATCTCGTACGAGGGGCAGGGCTGCTCCATCAGCCAGGCCTCGGCGTCCGTGCTCAACGACCTGCTCGTCGGCAAGGACGTGTCCGAGGCGCAGAAGATCCAGGAGACGTTCCTGGAGCTGATGCAGTCCAAGGGCCGGACCGAGCCGGACGACGCGATGGAGGAGGTGCTGGAGGACGCGGTCGCGTTCGCCGGTGTCTCCAAGTACCCGGCCCGGGTCAAGTGCGCCCTCCTCAGCTGGATGGCGTGGAAGGACGCGACCGCCCAGGCTCTGGGCGAGAGCGCCGAGAGGAAGACGGCATGAGCGAGAACGAGACCCTGACGACGAAGCCGGCCTCGGAGGACGAACTCCGTGAGGCGCTGTACGACGTCGTCGACCCCGAGCTGGGCATCGACGTCGTCAACCTCGGCCTGATCTACGGCATCCACATCGACGACGCGAACATCGCGACGATCGACATGACGCTGACGTCCGCGGCCTGCCCGCTCACCGACGTCATCGAGGACCAGGCCAAGTCCGCCACGGACGGCATCGTCAACGAACTGCGCATCAACTGGGTGTGGATGCCGCCGTGGGGCCCGGACAAGATCACGGACGACGGACGCGAGCAGCTTCGGGCGCTCGGCTTCAACGTCTGACCGGTCGACCGCTCCGACGTCCGATCGGCTCGGTCCTCCGTAGCGGCGTCCGATCGGACGCCCACCCCGCTCGTCCACGCGTGACCCCCGGCGCACTGCCGGGGGTCACGCGTGTTTCCGCCCCGTGCTGCCCGCCCGCCCGACTTGTGTACGGTCGTACGCATCGATGTGTACCCTTGTACACATGGGATACCTGCTGCTCGCCGGAGCCATCGTCTCCGAGGTGGCCGCCACGACCGCCATGAAGTACAGCGAGGGTTTCAGCAGGCTCTGGCCGTCGCTGGTGACCGCCCTCGGATACGTCGTCGCCTTCCTCCTGCTCGCGCAGTGCCTCAAGACCGTCCAGGTCGGCACGGCCTACGCGATCTGGGCCGGCGCCGGGACCGCGGTCATCGCGGCGATCGGCACGCTCTTCCTCGGGGAGGCGCTCACCGTCACCAAGGTGGCCGGGATACTGCTGATCATCGGCGGCGTCGTGGTGCTGAACCTGGACGGAGCCCACTGATGGCCCCGCGCCGCTACGACCCCGAGCGACGCCAGCGCATCATCGACGCGGCGATCCGGGTCGTGGGCAGCAAGGGGCTCGCCGGGCTGAGCCACCGCTCCGTCGCCGCCGAGGCCGATGTGCCGCTCGGCTCCACCACCTACCACTTCAAGACCCTCGACGAACTCATGGTCGCCGCCCTGCGCCAGGCGAACGAGGGCTTCGCCGAGATGGTCGCCGCGCGCGGCGCGCTGGAGGACCCCCGCGTCGACCTCGCGGGCGAGCTCGCCGGACTCATGGGCGCCTGGCTCGCCGGGGAGCGTACGGGGGTCGAGCTGGAGTACGAGCTGTACCTCGCCGCTCTGCGCCGCCCCGCCCTGCGTCCCGTCGCCGCCGCCTGGGTCCAGGGCCTCGTCGACCCCCTCGCCCGCCGCACCGACCCCGTCACGGCGCGGGCGCTCGTGGCTCTGGTGGACGGGATCTGTCTCCAGGTGCTGCTGACCGGGGGGACCTACGACGAGACGTACGCGCGAGAGGTGCTGAGCCGGCTGATCGACGGAGACGGGAGCGGAGCCGGCGCCTGAGAACGGGTGGGCGCGGGTGTCCGTGAGGTGTCCGTGCGCCGGTCAGGGGCCACCGCGTACCGTGCGCCGGTGGGGCGGGCCGCCGGGCGGGTCCCCGGGCGGGTCGCCGGGCGGGCCGGTCGGTCCGGCGCACGCGACGGCCGGGCGCCCGGGTCGCCCCGTCACGGGGGACGGCGGGCGTGGGGGCGCGGTTCGCCCGGGACATGAGACGGCGGGGGCACCGGTTGGCCCGCGCGGCCCGCGCCGCGTTAGGTTTCACCCATGACCGACACGACTGCTACGCGCACCACCGGCGCCGTCGCCGCGGGCCTCGCCACCCTCACCGCCGACGGCACCGTCCTCGACACCTGGTTCCCCGCGCCCGAACTGTCCACCGAACCCGGCCCGGCCGGCACCGAGCGGCTGTCCGCCGAGCGTGCCGTCGAACTGCTCGGTGAAGGCGCCGCCAAAGCCGTCGGGCCCGACGCCCGCCGAGGCGTCGAAGTGGTCGCGGTCCGCACGGTCATCGCCTCGCTGGACGAGAAGCCGATCGACGCGCACGACGCCTATCTGCGGCTGCACCTGCTGTCGCACCGTCTCGTACGCCCGCACGGCCAGAGCCTGGACGGCATCTTCGGCCACCTCGCCAACGTCGCCTGGACCTCGCTCGGCCCGGTCGCCGTCGACGACGTCGAGAAGGTACGGCTCAACGCCCGCGCCGAGGGACTCCACCTCCAGGTGACGTCCATCGACAAGTTCCCGCGCATGACGGACTACGTCGCGCCCAAGGGCGTCCGCATCGCCGACGCCGACCGCGTCCGGCTCGGCGCGCACCTCGCCGAGGGCACCACCGTGATGCACGAGGGCTTCGTGAACTTCAACGCGGGCACCCTCGGCACCTCGATGGTCGAGGGCCGTATCTCGGCGGGCGTCGTGGTCGGTGACGGCTCGGACATCGGAGGGGGCGCCTCCACGATGGGCACCCTGTCCGGCGGCGGCAACGTCCGCATCACCATCGGCGAGCGCTGCCTGGTCGGCGCCGAGGCCGGTGTCGGCATCGCCCTCGGCGACGAGTGCGTGGTCGAGGCGGGCCTGTACGTCACCGCGGGCACCCGCGTGACCATGCCCGACGGGCAGATCGTCAAGGCCCGCGAACTCTCCGGCGCCTCGAACATCCTCTTCCGCCGCAACTCGGTCACCGGAACCGTCGAGGCGCGGCCGAACAACGCGGTGTGGGGCGGGCTGAACGAGATCCTGCACAGCCACAACTGACGACCGGCGGCCGTGACGTGCGGCCGCCTCGTCGATCACCGCCCCGAGTCGCCGCCGAGTCGCCGGCAGTCGTCGACGCCGGTCACCATCGAGCGCCCTTCCACGGCCCCAGGACGGCCCGGGAGGGCGCTCGTGCGTCGGGTGACATCGCTGAAGTGAACTGCGCTCGGGGTTCGCGCCGTTGGGGTCACCTATGCTGCCCGTGATCACGCGCGGGCAGTCTGAGGGGGCTTTCATGGGCGAGGCGAAAGCGGGCGGCGGGGGCGTCGCACCGGAGGAGACGCACGAGACGTCGTACCTCGGCGGCGTGGACGACGCGGATCGTGAGGGCTCCCTACGGCGACGGAGACTGCTGAGCCCGGCGGTCGTGGTCGTCGGCCTCGCCTTCGTCGCCGTAGTGGCGGGAGGCGTGTTCTGGCTGTTCCAGGACGAGTTGTTCCATCCGTTCGGGGACGCCCGGGCCTGTGACGGCAGCGACGCCGCGCTGACGGGGAGGATCGCGTTCGGGGGCGTGCCGATCCCCGCCGACGCCACGGACGTCCACTACTTCACGAAGCACGGTTCCGCCGAGGTCTCCTTCCTGAGCGACCGGATGCCGGACTATCTGCACCGCGCGGGACTCGTCCCGGAGGGGGACTCCCTGTTCGACGAGAACGACGGCAGCGCGTACGCGCTACGTGAGGGCGACAGCGAGCTGCCCGACGGACTGTGCGGCCCCGCTCTCAAGGGACCTGCCTGGAGCTACCAGGGCACGGGCCCCGGCCCGGGCGTCAGCATCCTGATCGAACGCGCCCCCACCGGAACCACCCTCCGCGCACCGGCCCGCGTCATCGCCTCCTTCGACATCGGCTGAGCCGCCCTGCTCCAGACGGAAGCGGACCCCCTCGACGACCCGCCCGTCGGGGCCCGGGTACATCAGGTCGGACCAGACGAAGGACCGGCGACCCCGCTACGCGGGCAGCGTCGCCGCGAACTCCCGCAGGGCCGTGAAGTCCGGTGCGAGCAGGCCCCGTCGGGGGTCGACGTGGTGCAGGAGCGCGGGGGAGGGGTGGTGGGCGGCCACATACGTGTCGTCGGCCGGGGACTGTTCGTCGTCCACCCATGCGAAGGGCCGGCCGGCCGCGTACGTCACGATCCGCTCCGTCTTCCAGTGCACGCCGTCCGGCCGTGCGGCGAACAGGGCGCCGGTGAAGTCGACGTACGGGAGCGCGGGCAGACCGATGACCGGCCCGATGTGGCGGTTGGCGGCGTCCATCCAGGTGGTCGCCCAGCACAGGTCGTAGCCGAGGTCCAGGAGGGCGCGGCCGTGCCCGGGGTGGAGCCAGACACGCAGGGGCCTGCGGGGGGTCAGCGTCACCCGGATCGTCGTGTACCCCTCGGGCCGGCGCTCCGGCTGGGCCGCGTACGGGTTCAGCGGACCGTCGACGTCGAGGAACAGCAGCGGTCGGCTCACTGGGCCACCGTAGGGGACGCGGGGCGGAGAGGCCGGATAATTTCCCTCGGGCCGGAGGCATAGCGGAGGGCGGCTCCGCGCGTCACACGGGGCACAGGGGAGTACGGCACGGGCCGTCGGAGAAGACCGTCGGGAATGACGAAGGTGACGATGGATGCCGAAGCGCAGGAGAACTTCCGGGAGTTCGTGGCGAACCGGTCGTCCGCGCTGCTGAGGACGGCCGTCCTGCTCAGCGGCGGGGACCGGCACGCCGCCGAGGACCTGCTGCAGAACGCCCTGGTCAAGGCCGCCGGGCGCTGGCACCGCATCGACGAACCCGAGGCGTACGTACGGCAGATCCTGTACCGGCAGCAGGTGAGCCGCTGGCGGCTGAAGTGGCCGCGGCGGGAGGTGAGCGTCGCCGAGCCGCCGGACGGCGCGCGCCACGGCACGGACTCCTCGGCCGCGGCCGAGCTGCGCGTCGTGATGCGCGGAGCGCTGGCCCGGCTCACCGCACGCCAGCGCAGCGTGCTCGTGCTGCGCTACTTCGAGGATCTGCCCGAGGCGGACGTGGCCCGGCTCCTCGGCTGCTCCGTCGGGACCGTGCGGTCCACGACACACCGCTCGCTCGCCCGGCTCCGCGCCCTCGCCCCTGAACTGGCCGCGCTGGGAACCGGGAACGCCGGGCAGCAGCCGTCCCGTGACTTCTCGCCCGTGGAGGTGCGATCGTGAACGTCGACGACCTGGTGCGCGACTCCCTGCGGGAGCAGGCCGCCGAACAGCCCTCCGTGGGCCCGGGTTTCGCCGACCGTGTGATGACCGTCCGCCGGCGCCGTCGCACCCGTAGGCTCGGCTCCGTCGCCGCGGCCGTGGCCGCGGTGGTCACCGTCGCCGTGGCGGTGCCGCTCGTCTCCGGCAGGGACGACGTGCGCCCCGCGAAGGTTCTGGACGGAACCGGTCTGAGCGCCCACCCGGACCAGTCGCCGCCGCGCGACCTCATCGCGGCCGGCAACGTGGCACTGGGTGCGTACTGCACCGCGCACGCCGTGCCACGGACGAAGGACCGCGCCGTCTACACCCGTACCTACTGGCTGCTCGACCCGGGGTCCGGACGGTACGAGAAGAGCACCAAGTGGTCCTTCGTCGCCCTCGCCCCCGGGCTGCGCACCGCGGCCGTCCTGGAACAGGACCTGCCCACCCGCCGGATCGGTCTGCTCGACCTCACCACCGGCAGGATCGAGCGGTGGATCCCGGTCGACCACGGGGTGGGGGGACTCGCGTTCTCCCGCGACGGGAGCAGGCTCGTCGCCACGACCTACGACGAGAACCCGGACCTGCGCGTCAAGGTGCGCGGCCCCTCCGGGACCGACTGGATGGCGCCCTTGGGCGGGTCGAGCAGGTCCGGGTTCCTCGTCGTCGACGTCGCCTCCGGCAAGGGGACCTGGAGCGGTGTCGCATCCGGCCGCGACACCGGAACCCGTGAGGACTTCGCCTTCAGCCGCGACGGCAGGCTGGTGTACTCCCGGGTCGTCGTGTCGGGGGGCCGGGACGGCATGCAGCAGTTCTACGACCTGAAGGGCGCGAAGGTGCCCGCGCCCGAGAACGAGCGGTACCTGCGGGCGGACGTCGGCGCGCGGCTGTCCCCGGACGGCTCCGTCGCCGCGAGCGGCCTGACGCGCGAGAAGCCCGACAAGTCGTACTCCGCGCTCCTCGATCCGCGCACCGGCAAACGGGTCACCCTGGTGCGTGGAGCGGAGTTGCTCGCCTGGGTCGACGACAAGAGGCTCATCGCCTGGGAGAGGCTCCCGGGCGGGACCCTGTACCGGCCCCGGCTCGTGCTGGTGACGATCGGCAGCGACCGGGTCGTACCGCTGAGCGGTGGCCCAGCGCTGGACAGCGACCCGATGCGACAGCTGTGGGAACCCGTCTTCGTCGAGCGCTGATCAGCCGGCGACCAGCTCTTCGTGGACGGCCAGCAGACCGTCGGCCACCTCCCGGCCGGCGGACCGCAGGGGCGCGCGGACCGGGCCCGCGGGCAGGCCGAGCCGGCCGAGCAGGGCCTTCGCCGTGACCGCGCCGGGCAGACCGGCCGACATCATCGCCTCGACCAGCGGGATCACCCGCCGCTGGCGTCGGGCCGCCTCGGCGGTGTCGCCGGAGTCGAACGCGTCGAGGATCGCGCGGAAGGCGCCCGGCGCCGCGTTCGCCACCGTGCTGACATACCCGGTCCCGCCGACCGCCCGCAGCGCGAGCACGTACTCGTCGCACCCGGTGTAGTACGCCAACTCCGTCCGGGCCAGCACCTTCTGGGTACCGAGCAGGTCGTACGCGCAGTCCTTGACGGCCACGATCCGGGGGTGCCCGGCGAGCCGGATCAGGGTGTCGGGCTCGATGCGCGTGCCCGTGCGGCCCGGGATGTCGTAGAGGGCGAGCGGCAGCCCGGTGGCGTCGGCGATCTCGCGGAAGTGGGCCTCGACGGCGTCCTGCGGCGGCCTGCTGTAGTACGGGGTGACGACCAACAGGCCGTCCGCGCCCGCCTTCTCGGCCTCCCGGGCCAGCTCCACGGTGTGCCGTGTGTCGGCGGTGCCGACGCCCGCGAGGATCGACGCACGGTTTCCGACCGCATCCCGCACGGCCCGTACCAGCGCGGACTTCTCGGCGTCCGTCGTGGTCGGGGACTCGCCCGTGGTGCCGGACAGGACCAGACCGTCGCAGCCCCCGCGGACCAGCCGGTCGGCGAGCAGTCCCGCCCCGTCGAGGTCGAGCGCGCCCCCTTCGGTGAAGGGCGTGACCATCGCGCAGAGCGCACGGCCGAAGGGAGGTGCCGGTGCGGTCGGGGTCGTGGTGCGAGGTGTCCGCGTCATGCGAGCAGTCTCGGCACCCTGACGGTGAAGCTCCACTTAATTCTTCTACGACATGAGGCGAAGGACTGCTACGAGGTCCCTCTTTCGGGGGCTTCCCGGCGGCACTGGTGCCAACTCGGCCCCCCATGGGTCACCATGGCGAGGACGGAAGTCGACGGCAGATCGCGGGAGGCGTCATGAGGCTGGGCAGGGCACTCGCCACCGGAGTCGCGGAGGAGCAGGTCCGCGTGGACGAAGAGGATCTCCGGCAGGCCGTGGAGACCGCGGAGGCCGCGGAGCCGGAGGCGTCCACGCGCGAAGAGGTCCCGGCCGCCCGATGAGGCTGCGGCTCCCCGAGGAACGCCCGACGGAGCCGCCGACCGGATACAAGATCGCCCACCCGGTGCTGTCCCAGGACGGCACCCGGGCCGGGTTCACCGGCGTCTCACTGGGCGGCGCGCTGCCGTACGGAGTGCTGGACGAGGCGCGCTGCGTCTACGGACTGCGGCACCGTGCGCCGCACCGCCGCTGTGACTGCGGCTTCCACTGTGTGCACGACCGCGCCACGGCCGAGGCGCTGCTGTGCACCACCGAGCACCGGGCGGCCGCCCTTCTGGAGGTCTCCGTCCTCGGCGCGTACATCCGCTTCGAGCGGGGTTTCCGCTACGCCCGCCAGCGGGTGCGGACCGCGACGGTCGGCCCGTGCGCGTGCGGTGCGGTGGCCGCCGCGCTCGCGGACGCGGGCTGGGGGCGGCCCGGCTGGTGCGGCCTGACGGCGGCCTGCGCGGCTTGCGTACGCGGCCGTAGGTCCGTGTCGCTCGCCGGGTTCGCCCGGCTGGCCGGGGAGGGGCTGCGGGTCCGTGCCGGGAGCGGGACCGCGGCGGTGGACCCGTCCGCCGGGCTCGGGGTGTCCGAACTCGTCGCCGAGGCAGCCCTGTTGCAGGCCCGGCTCGACTGGTTCCAGACCCAGCTGGCGCGTCTGGACGAGAGCGGGGAGCGGGGTTAGAGCGGGAGCGGGGGCGGGGGGGCGAGGCCGGGCACCGGCGGGCACGCGCACGGTGTGTCCGCGGCGCGCCGCCATCGACCTCCCGTGCGCCCGCGCAGCATGCCGCCGACGCCGACCTCGCGCACGCCCGCGCCGCCATCGACCTCCCGCGCAGCATGCCGGCGTCGCCGACCTCGCACACGCCCACGCCGTCGCCGACCTCGCACACGCCCACACCGACGCCGACCTCGCGCACACCCGCGTAACGTGCACGCGCGACGTCTTCCCGTCGTACCCCTGCACGCCTCTGCTGCCGTGCGCAGCCCTCGCTCCGCCCCCTCACCCCCGCACAGCTCCCCTCACCCGCCCCCCGAACCGACAACTCCACCCGCCTGGACAAAAAAAGTTTTCGGTGAGACGGTGGAGACATGTTGGATGTGACCGTGATCGAGGACGCAGAGGCCGCCGCCGTCTCGCTGGACCCGATACGGGCCCGGTTGCTGGCCGAGCTGGCCGCCGGACCCGCGTCGGCCGCCATGCTGGCCGGAAAGGTCGGGCTGCCGCGGCAGAAGGTGAACTACCACCTGAAGACGCTGGAGCGGCACGGCCTGGTCGAGCTGGCGGGCGAGCGCCGCAAGGGCAACGTCACCGAGCGGCTGATGCGGGCGACCGCGGCGTCGTACGTCATCTCGCCGCTCGCGCTCGCCGCCGTGCAGCCCGATCCGGACCGGTTCCGCGACCAGCTCTCGGCCCGCTGGCTGCTCGCGCTCGGCGCCCGGCTGGTCCGGGACGTCGGCTCGCTGATCACCGGCGCGGCCAAGGCCCGCAAGCGGCTCGCCACGTTCGCGCTCGACGGCGAGGTGACCTTCGCGACCGCCGCCGACCGTGCCGCGTTCATCGAGGAGCTGACGCAGGGGGTCGGCGCGCTCATCCGCAAGTACCACGACGGGAACGCGGAGGGCGGCCGGGACCACCGGATCGTCGTCGCCGTCCACCCCACGCTCAAGCCGGAGTCGGCCGCGGCCTCCGACGCCGCTCCTGTCGCGGCAGCTTCCTCGGCGCCCCCCGCCGCCGTCGCCGCGGCCCCCGCCCCGATCCCGCCCGCACAGGGCTGACCCCAGGAGAATCACCGCCATGTCCAAGGAATTCGAGATCGCCCGCGAGTTCGAGGTCGACGCCTCCCCGGAGCAGGTGTGGGACGCCCTCACCAGTGGCACCGGTGGCTGGCTGTGGCCGATGGAGTTCGAGCCGCGTCAGGGAGGCACCGGACCCTTCGGCTCCACGCTCACCAACTGGGACCCGCCGCACCGCCTGACCAGCCGGGTCGAGGACGTCGAGGGCATCTCCCAGCAGACCCTCAACCAGATCGACGAGACCATCGAGCCGCGCGACGACGGCCGCCGCTCCTGGGTGCGCTATGTGCACAGCGGCATCTTCGTCGAGGACTGGGACAACCAGTACGACGGGGCGAGTTGGCACACGGACTTCTACCTGCACACCCTGCGCGAGTACGTGACGCACTTCGCGGGCCGCCCGGTCGCCTTCGCCACCTTCGACGGACCCGAGGCGTCCATGGCGTCCGACGCCTTCACCGCGGTGGGGCGGGCGCTCGGTCTCGCCGACGACGCCGAGGCCGGGGCGCGCGTACGGGCACGAGGACCCGAGGGACAACTCCTCGACGCCGTCCTCGACTTCCGCAACCCGTACTTCATCGGCCTGCGCACCGAGGACCAGTTGGTGCGCTTCTTCGGCCGCAACCGCTGGGGTGCCCCGGTCGGCATCAGCGTCCACGACTTCGCGGCGGACGCCGACGCCAAGCGCGACGAGATCGCCTGGCGGGGCTGGCTGAACGGCGTGTTCGCGGCCTGAGCGTGTACAGGAAAGAGCCCGGCCCCCCGGACGACGGGGCCGGGCTCTTCCGCTCACGGGGTCACGGCCTGAACCTCAGCACCTGCGGGTCGTGGTCGCTGATCTGGTCGGAGAACTCCGAGTTGATGTGCACGCTGTCGTAGTCGAAGTCGCAGTCCCGGCGGATCGACGGGCTGACCAGGATCTGGTCGAGAACCTGCTCGTTGCCCTGGTAGTCGTACGTGTAACGCTCGCTCTTCGGCAGCGACTTGATCGCCGACCAGAGCTCGCCGTGACCCTCCAGGATCTTCGCCGTGTCCGAGAACTCGAAGTCGTTCAGGTCGCCGAGCGCGATCACGTCCGCGTCCTTCTGCGCCTTCAGGATCTGGTCGACGAAGGTGTTCTCCGCGGTCGCCTGGAGGTGGCGCTGGGTCTCCGAACTGCGCACCGGAGGCTGGTACTGCGCGGTCAGACCCTGGTCGCCGCCCTTGGAGGCGAAGTGGTTGGCGATCACGAAGACCGTCCGGCCGCGGAAGACGAACTCGCCGGCCAGCGGCTTGCGGCTGGTCGTCCAGGCCGTGTTGCCCGGGTCGATCCGCCCCGGGGACGCGGTCAGCCGCGCCTCGCCGTGCACCTTGGTGACACCGACGGCGGTCGTCGAGTCGCCGCCCGCGCGGTCCGTGAAGGAGACCCGCTGCGGGTTGAACAGGAACACCTGACGGATGTTGCCGCCCGGCTCGCCGCCGTCCTGGTCGTTGACCGGGTCGATGGAACGCCACTCGTACTTCGGGCCGCCCGCCGCGACGATCGCGTCGATCAGCTTGTTCACCGTCTGGTCGGCGGCGACCGTGCCGTCGTCCGTCGGGCCGTTGTTGTCCTGGATCTCCTCCAGGGACACGATGTCGGGCGACCGCAGGTTGTTCACGATCGCGGCCGCGTGGGCGGCGAAGGTGCCGTCACCCGGGTCCAGGTTCTCCACGTTGTACGTCGCCACCGCCAGCTCGCCGCGCGACTGCTTGCGGGTCGTCTCGCGCTGCAGGCCGCCCTTGTCCAGGGTGCCCAGCCGGCTCGCGACGAGCGTGTAGCCACCGAACTGATTGAAGTCGAGCGGGCCCGCGGTGGTGCCCGCGAGCTCGTCGCCGACGTTCGCGGCGGGGAAGTCGGCGGTCGAACCCAGGGACTGGATCTGGAGACGCCCGGTGTTCTGCGAGGTGTAGGCGCCGTAGACCGTGCCGCCGCGCCGGTTGGCGTGCTCGTGCGGCTTCACCGTGACCCACAGCTCGCTGTACAGGTCGGTCGCGGTGACCACCCGGGTGTCGGAGACCTGGACGTTCATGCCCTCCAGGGACTCGTAGTAGTCCAGGGCGTACTTCTTCGGCTCCAGGGTGAGCGCGTTGACCGAGCCGCTCGCCGCCGTGTCACCGGCGGGGGTGTAGGCGTCCGGCACGGAACGGCTGTTGATCACCGTGGCGGCGGGGACCGCGTTGCCGGACGACAGCACCGTGACCACCGGCTTGGTGATCTCCGTCACCGACTGGTTGCCGGTGGAGGCTCCGCCCGGCACGAACTCCGAGACGGTGCCCGAGACCGTGACCGAGTCGCCGGCCGTCACCTTCGGGGTGGAGCTGGTGAAGACGAAGACGCCCTCACTGGTGGCGGGGTCGGCGTCCGGGGTGGGGTCCTGGATCCAGAAGCCCTTGGACGAGCCGTAGGTCCGTACCCCCGTCACCACGCCCGCCACGTCCGTGACCTGCCGGCCCGCGTACGGGGACACCCGGGTGGTGCCCTGGATGTCGTGGATGCGGACGGTGTCCGCGTGGGCCGGTGCGGTGAGCACGACGGCGGAGACGGTGGAACAGACCGCGGCTACGGTCAGCGCGCCGATGCGCGCGGTTCTCTTGCTCGGCAAGGGAATCCCTCCGGGGACTTACATGAGCGCCGGGACGAGGGCGAAGCGGTGGGGGGAACACGACCCGTGTGCGGATCGGTGACGCGCGTAGAAAAAATCGGCGAGCCCAACCCCCGTTGAACTTCTACGCGCGTCAATCTCGTGTGTGAGCGGGGGAGTTGTCAAGGTTTCGGCGGCGTCCAGCATTTGGCAGGGACATGAACCGGGCGGCATCGGTGGAAATCCGTCTAGGCTGAGTCGTCCACGTGGTTTCCGGGGCGGCGTCCGGGTGTGCGTGTCCCGGGCGGGCTCCTGGCCTCGACGGACTCCCCGACGTGCCCCGCCTGTCCTCGTCCGTCACACCCACCCCTGTCCGTCATGCTTGTACCGGTCCTGTTCGTCGGGTCCTGTCCGGTCCCGCTCGTCGGGTCCTGATCGTTCGGAGGAGAACCCAGCCGATGTCAGACAGCTCCCCCTTGCCGCCGGTGCGGCTGACTTCCGAAGCGGAGCTGGCGCGGGACGCGCTCGCCACGCCGCTGCTCTCCCGCGCCGCGCGGCTGGCCCGCTGGGCCGGGCCGGACACGCGGGTCGGCGCGGGCGGTGAACTCGTCGAGGAGCAGCTCGCGGGGGCGGCCGACGCGCTCGGGCTGAGCGGTGACGACGCCGCGGCCCTCGCCAGTGAGGCCTGGCGGATCGCCGTCGACGCCGGGCTCGTGGAGATCGTGGACGAGGACGAGGGCACCGTCGCCGCGGGCGCGGACCTCGCCCTGCTCACCTCCGGCGGCCCGCAGGACGTCCTGGGGGTGTGGCTCGTCGCCCTGGAGGCGGTGCTCGCCGACGCGAGCGTGCCCGACCTCGACGAACTGGCCGGGGCGGTGGAGGAAGGCGGGGAGCTCGACCTCTCCTCGCTGGACTGGGACCCCGAGGCCGAGGCCGAGTTCCTGGACGGCGTGCTCGGCAACCTGTACCTGCTGACCGTGAGCGACGACGGGGCGGGGCCGGTGCCGCTGCCCGCCCTCGCCGCGTCGATGATCGTGCCCGACGACATGGGAGAACCCAGCAACGACGTGCTGGAACAGGTGTCGGACGCGATGATGCGGCTCGACGACCAGTTCCGGCTGCTGGAACCCGTCGGAATCGTCGACTTCCAGCCGGTCGACGAGGCGCTGATGGCGGACACCGACGAGGCGCTGATGGCGGACACCGACGAGGAGCCGGCCGGCCCCCTCGACGAGACGGACGTCTCGCGGTACGGGATGGTGCAGCTGACACCGCTCGGGCTGTACGGCCTGCGGGCCCGGCTGCTGGAGGCGGGATTCTCCGTCCCCGCGGTGGGCGACCTGGCGGACAAGGGCGCGGACGCGCTGCTGGACGGCACCGGCGCCTTCCCGCCGGCCGCGGCCAGGGCCGAGACCGAACAGTGGCTCGCCCGGCGTGAACCCCTCGCCGCCGCCCGGGAGTTGCTCGCCGCGGCACGGGGTGGCGACGCCGGCGCGCCGCTGCGGCGGCTGCGCTGTCAGCAGGCGCTCTCGCTCGTCGGCATGGAGGCAGAGCCCGCGCTGCGTGACGTCCTCGACGACGCCGAGCTGGGCGGCCTCGCCCGGGTCTGGCTCTCCGAGCACGGCGCCGTCGACGTGCCCCCGCCGTCCGAGGCGATGATCTTCTGGCTCACCATCGACACGGTCGCCGCGCAACTCGCGGCCGAGGGCAACTCCGCGGAGCTCCAGGGTCTCGTGGAGGGCCTGGCGCAGCAGCACGGCGGCTTCTTCGCGGCGGCCTGGCGGGTCGACCACCCCGCCACCCCGGACGTCCTGGAGGCGATGGGGCGGCTGCACCCCGACAAGAAGGTCGCCAAGGAGGCCCGCAAGGCCGCCTTCAAGGCACGTTCGCAACAGGGGGGCTGAGGCCGGCCGACCTCCGCGCGCCGGGTCGGGGGGTGGGGCGGGGTGCGCGAGGGCGGGCGAGGGGGTTTTGGGCTCCTGTGGCCGAGTCCTTACGGATTCATGGAAGGGAGTCCGGTGAAGTCGCCGGGCGTTCAACTCCCGTTCAGGCCAGGGCGGGACGGTGTGCCCGCAACGCCGTCCGTGGCCCTCCGCAGCCTTCCATGGTCATCCTCACCGTCACAGGAGACACCCATGTCGCTCACCCGCAGGGACTTCGCCAGACGATCCGCGATCACCGGTGCCGGAGTGGCCCTGGCCGGCAGCGTGGGCGCCCTCGCCACCGCCCCGAACGCCCTCGCCTCCACCGACACCGAGAGTGTCGGGGAGGAGTCCGCGGACCGGCACGGCGGTGTGGGCTACGGACCGCTGGTCCCCGACCCCGAGGGCGTACTCGCGCTGCCCGCCGGATTCTCCTACCGCGTCATCACCTACAGCGGCCGGACCAAGCTGGAATCCGGTGAGTTCACGCCGTCCAACCACGACGGCACGTCCACCTTCGACGGCCCCCGCGGCGCCACCCTCCTCGTCAACAACCACGAGCTCAAGGGCACCCGCGACACCTGGAAGTACCCCGTGCCGCTCACCGAGGGCCTGGTCTACGACCCCGCCGCGTCCGGTGGCTGCACGGTCGTCGAGGTACGCCACGACACGGTCGCCGAGTGGGTCGGCATCGCCGGCACCTCCACCAACTGCGCGGGCGGCAACACTCCTTGGGGCACCTGGCTCACGTGCGAGGAGACCGAGGACAAGGCCGGCCAGAGCGGCATGACCAAGGACCACGGCTACGTCTTCGAGGTCGACCCCGCCGACCGCCGCCGCAACCGGAATCCCAAGCCGATCAAGGCGCTCGGACGGTACGCCCACGAGGCCGTCGTCGTCGACGCCAAGCGCGGCCGCCTCTACCTCACCGAGGACGCCGCGACACCCAACGGCCTGCTGTACCGCTGGACCCCGCCGCAGGGCTTCGAGCACGGCCACGGACAACTGCGCACCCTCGCCGACGACGCGGGCGCCCTGCAGGCCTTCAAGTGCTTCGACTCCGGCGGCCGTTTCGTCGACGACCTCTCCCGCGCCACGAAGACCGGCACCGTGTACGGCGTCGACTGGGTGGACGTCCCCGACCGCGACGCCAGGACGGTCTCCGTACGCAAGCAGTTCGCCGCCGGCGAGGTCACCCGCGCCCGCAAGCTCGAAGGCATGTGGTGGGGCGACGGCGGGGTCTACATCGTCTCCTCGTACGCCCGCGAGGAGAGCCCCGTCCAGCACGACGGCCAGGTCTGGTTCTACGACCCCAAGCGCCGCACCCTGACGCTGAAGGTCCTGATCGGTGTGAACCCCGACCCCTCGGCCGACGGCTCCTTCGACGGCCCCGATAACATCACGGTCTCCCCGTACGGGGGTCTGGTCATCGCCGAGGACGGCGAAGGCGTCCAGCACCTGTTCGGCGCCACCGACAGCGGCCGCACGTACCCGATCGCCCGCAACGAGCTCAACATCGGCACCGAGGAGGAGCCGGCCTACAGCGAGTTCACCGGCGTCACGTTCTCGCCAGACGGCCGGACGCTGTTCGCGAACATCCAGGAGCCCGGAATCATGCTCGCGATCACGGGTCCCTGGAAGCGCCAGAAGCGCGGCTGAACTCGCGAGAAGCGCGGCTGAACTCGGCGGAGGCGCGGCTGAACTCCGCGCTTTCACCCGGCGGTTAATTCGCTCGCCCGTCCCGCGGTACGCCTCCTAGAGTGATGCACGTCCAGGTGCGAAGGCAGGACCTACTTCCACTCATCATGGGGCGGCCGCGGGTTCGAATCCCGTCACCGGCACGACAGGCCGGTGTAGCTCAGGGGCCAGAGCACCTTGTCGGTTCCGTCGATCCTGAACTCTGGACACCACAATTTCATGCACCTCCCGGTGCGCGGGCTGCGGCTACTTCTTCTCTGTAAAAGAATCCGTGCCGCCGCCGATTCTGATCTCGGGAGGCGCAGCACATGGTGGGTGCCCGGTGCGCAGGCGACGGTTACTTCATTGGATCGGACGGTTGCGGGTTCGAGTCCCGCCGCCGGCTTCGGCCGGTGTAGCTCAATCGGGAAGAGCATCTGGCTGAGTCCGTCGCCGCCCTCCGAACTCGGGCACCCTCCCTTTGCTGTGCCTCCCTCCGAAACACGACGTCACCGTCGTACCGAGAATTCGGGGGAATTCATCATGGCGCTGTTCAACACCAAGGCCGCCAGGGCGCAGCCCACTTCGCGGGTCACCTCGACCGGCCGCGTCCTGCGGACCCATCAGGGCGGCCGCGGACGGGAGCGCGACGCGCGCTCCGAGCTCTTTCTCCTCGCCGTCTCCCACTTCGTCTCCCAGCAGACCTTCTACGAGACCGGCACCGACCGCGACGACCGGTTCGCCGCGCTGGTGCGCGAGCTCGCCGTCCACGACCCCTCGTGGACGGCCGCCCTGCTCGGCTGGCTGCGCGGCGACGGCAACCTGCGCTCCGCCTCGGTCGTGGGCGCCGCCGAGTACGTGAAGGCACGCCTCGACGCCGGCGTCACCGACGGTCCCGCCAACCGTCAGGTCGTCGCCTCCGTGCTGCGCCGACCCGACGAGCCCGGCGAACTGCTCGCCTACTGGACCTCCCGGTACGGCCGCAACGTGCCCAAGCCCGTCAAGCGCGGCGTCGCCGACGCGGTACGCCGTCTCTACCACGGCAGGTCGCTGCTGAAGTACGACACCGCGTCCAGGGGCTACCGCTTCGGCGACATCCTCAACCTGGTGCACGCGGCGCCCGACCCCGACAAGCCGTGGCAGGGCGAGCTGTTCCAGTACGCCCTGGACCGGCGCCACAACCCCGACACGGCGCAGCCGCCCGCCTCGAACCGTGTGCTCGTCGCGCACCGTGAGCTGATGGCGGTGCCCGTCGCCGAGCGGCGCGCGGTCGTGACGGCTCCGGACGGTGCCGAGCGGCTCGCGGCGGCGGGCCTCACCTGGGAGGCGCTGGCGGGCTGGCTGCAGGGTCCGATGGACAAGGCGGCCTGGGAGGCCGTGATCCCGTCCATGGGCACGATGGCGCTCGTACGGAACCTGCGGAACTTCGACGAGGCGGGTGTCGGCGACGACGTGGCGGCGCGGGTCGCCACGCGGATCAGCGACCCGGCGGAGGTGGCGCGTTCGCGCCAGTTCCCCTTCCGGTACCTGGCCGCCTACCGGCACGCGCCCTCGCTGCGCTGGTCGTACCCGCTGGAGCAGGCGCTCGGGCACTCGCTGGCCAACGTGCCGGCGCTGCCCGGACGGACGCTCGTGCTCGTCGACCGGTCCGGCTCGATGTTCTTCTCGCGGCTGTCGGACCGCTCGGAGCTCAACCGGGCCGACGCGGCCGCGGTCTTCGGCACGGCGCTCGCACTGCGCGCCGCGGACGCGGACCTCGTCCAGTTCGGCACCGGCAGCGACCGGGTGCGCTACCGCGGGGGCGAGTCGGTGCTGAAGGTACTGGAGCGGTTCGGTGACCTCGGTGGCACGAACACCAGTGAGGCGGTACGGGCGCACTACCGGGGGCACGACCGGGTGCTCATCGTCACGGACGAGCAGGCCGCGTACAGCCACCACGGCGACCCGACCGAGCAGGTCCCGGCGCACGTGCCGGTCTACACCTGGAACCTCGCCGGCCACCGGGCCGGTCACGGGCCGTCCGGCAAGGACAACCGGCACACGTTCGGGGGTCTGTCGGACACGGCGTTCCGAATGGTCTCCCTGCTCGAGTCCGGCAGGGAAGGGCTCTGGCCGTGGATGACCGAATGAGCGTGCGGCCGCCGGGGAAGTCATCGTGCGACGCGGTGACTTGCCCGGCCCGGGCGCGGACGCGGTGGAGTGGAGAGGCGGGCCGGCCCCATGTTCCTTTCCTCGTACGAGCGTTACCCGCCGCTGTTCGGACCCTCGCCGGCGCCTCCGCTGGAGCGGCTGACCCGGCATCTCGGGGGCGCCGCGCTCCGGGCCGAGCGGGAGGACTGCAACTCCGGTGTGACGTACGGCGGGAACAAGACCCGCAAGCTGGCATCCGCTCGGCGGTCGCGGATTCGCCGGGCGGGCTCATGAAGTGGCCCCCCAGGAAAGGGATCTGGGGGGCCACTTCGACACCGTCGTGGTGTGCTCGGTCACCGGCTCGACGCAGGCGGGCACGGTCGCCGGGTTCGCCGCCCTGGAGGAGGCGGGCGGCAGACCGCGGCGCGTCCTCGGGACCGACGCGTCGGCGGCTCCCGCCCGCACCCATGAGCAGATCGCACGGATCGCCCAGGGCACGGGACGGCTCAGCGGCGTCGAGAAGGAGCTGACGGACTCGGACGTCGAACTGCACGAGCGGTACCACGCGGGCACGTACGGGATTCCGGACGAGGCCACCCTGGAGACGATGCGCCTCGCGGCGCGCACCGAGGGCATGGTCACCGACCCCGTCTACGCGGGGAAGTCGATGGCCGGGATGATCGACCTGGTGGCGCGCGGCGAGACCGGGCGCGACTCCACCGTCCTGTACGCCCATCTCGGTGGCCAGCCCGCCCTGAACGCCTACAGCGCGCTCTTCTGATCCTGTCGGCGGCGCCCGGTGATGGCCAGGGCGGCCACGAGGAGCGCCGCCACCGCGATCAGTGTGCCGACACCGAACGCGCGGGCCGCGCCCTCGGTGAGCACCGCGGCCGGTGAACCGGTCGCGTGCCGGGTCGCCGTTCCGTACACCGTGACCAGGACCGAGAGGCCGAGCGTCCCGCCGAGCCACTGCAGGGTCTGCAGCAGACCGGACGCGGCGCCCGCCTCGCGCGGGGCGACGGCCGCCAGGATGGTCGCGTTGAGCGGCATGAAACTGAGGCCGACGCCGAGGCCCATGAGGATCATCGGTCCCAGCAGGCCCGCGGCGTAGCCGTCACCGGGCTCGATCCGTGAGAGCCAGGCGCCCGCGACGACGATCAGTGACATGCCGGTCAGCAGCAGCGGCTTGGCGCCGACGCGCTGCACGAGCCGCGGCACGAAGCGCAGCGGCAGGAAGACCGCCGCGGTCATCGGCAGGAAGGCGAAGCCGGCACGCAACGGGCTGTATCCGAGCGCCTGTTGGGTGATCAGAGTGAGGAAATAGAAGGCGCCGAACATGCCCGCGGGCAGCAGGAGCACGCCCGCGTAGCCGCCCGCGCGGTTGCGGTCGCGGAACAGGTGCGGTGGCATGACCGGCTGCTGGGCCCGGGACTCGATCAGCACGAAGCCCGCGAGGAGCGCCGCCGCGGTCGTGAAGCCGAGCAGGGACCCGGTGTCGGTCCAGCCCTCCTCCGAGACCCGGATGAACGCGTAGACCAGTGAGGTCGTCCCGGCCGTCCCGGTGAGCGCGCCCGCCGCGTCGAACCGCCCCGCGTGCCGGGGGGTCTCGGTCACGGCACGGGGCAGCGCGAGGGCCACCGAGACGCCGATCGGCACGTTGATCAGCAGGGCCCAGCGCCAGGACGCCCAGGCGGTGAGCATGCCGCCGAGGACCAGCCCGATGGAGGCGCCGATGCTCGCCATCGAGGTGTAGACGCCGAGCGCGTGGTGGCGGCGGGGGCCCTCCGGGAAGTTGGTGGTGATCAGGGCGAGGGTGCTCGGCGCGGTGAGCGCGGCGCCCACGCCCTGCAGCGCGCGGGCCGCGAGCAGCCAGCCGCTGTCGGTGGCCAGGCCGCCGAGGAGCGAGGAGAACGCGAAGAGCAGGACGCCGGAGGCGAGGGTGCGGCGGCGGCCCGCGATGTCGCCGACGCGGCCGCCGAGCAGCAGCAGGCCACCGAAGGCGAGGGTGTACGCGTTGAGCACCCAGGACAGGCCGGTGGGGCTGAAGCGGAGGTCCCGCTGGATGTCGGGCAGCGCGACATTGACCACGGTGGAGTCGACGCCGACCATGAGGTAGGCGGTGACGATGACCAAGAGGGCGGTGCCGAGCCGGGCCGGGTGCTGGTCGGGGGCCTGTTCCGGGGCCTCGGGCGGACCGGGCGGACCGGGCGTGGACGTGGTGGAGGAGGCCGGCGGCGTGGGATGTGCCGACGGGGTGGAAGGTGCCGACGGCATGGAAGGCAGTGACGGGGTGGACATGGGATGCTCCCTGTCTGGTGTCCCCGGTGAGTGGCGTGCGGGCAGCGCGGACCGCCCGCGAAGGAAAGCGGGGACTGTCTCCGTTTAATGCTCGCCAAGATACGGAGAGGGTCCCCGGTTGGCAAGGAGTAACTGAATGACGCAGGTCAAGCCGATGCGGGCGGATGCGCGGCGGAACTATGAGCGGCTGATCGAGGAGGCCGCCGTGGCGTTCGCCGAGCACGGGGAGGGCGCGTCCCTCGACGACATCGCCAAGCGGGCCGGAGTGGGTTCCGGGACGCTGTACCGGCACTTCCCCACCCGGCAGGCGCTCCTGGAGGCCGTCTACGTCGACAGCATCGAGGCGATCGCCGCCCGCGCGGACGAGATCGCCGCGGACCTCGCGCCCGGCGAGGCGCTGGTCGAGTGGCTCAACGAGCTGAGCGGGATGATGATCCGGGTCCGCGGCCTGAAGGCGCTGCTCGGATCGGCCGTCGCGGACGGGAGCAGCGCGGTGCTGAGCGCGTGCGGGACGTCCGTCAAGGGTGCGGCCGAACGGCTGGTCGAGGCGGCTCAGCGGGAGGGCACGCTGCGGGCGGACGTGGAGCCGATCGAGGTGCTGAGGCTGGCGCACGGGGTCGCCACGGCGTCGGAGCTGGCGAACGGCCAGGGGAAGTACATCCGGCGGTATCTGTCGCTGCTGACGGAGGGGCTTCGGCCCTAGCGTCGGGGGTGTTGCGGGGGGCGGGGGGCGCTGCGGGGGTGCGGCGTGTGCGCGGGCGCGGCGTGGTGGGGGGGGTGGGGGGCGGGGCCGTGCCGGTACATCGAGCCCGTCGCCGCTGGGTCGGACGTTGCCCCACAGGGGGCCGTTTCCGGATCCGGGCGTGAGCGACGGGCTTGCGATGTACCGGCACGGCCCCTTCCGTTCGGGGGGCGCCGCGGGGTGGTGGGGGGCCGGTGGCTCAGAGAGCCTGGGCTGCGGGCTTCACCATGCCGCGGACCGTGCGGGACTTCACGAAGTCGCCCATGGCCGTCATCTCCCACTCGCCGGAGAACTGCTTGATCAGCTTGGCCATCATCACGCCGGTCTGGGCTTCGGCGTTGGTGAGGTCGAAGCGGACCAGTTCCTCGCCGCTGGCCGCGTCGATCAGGCGGCAGTACGCCTTGGCGACCTCGGTGAACTTCTGGCCGGAGAAGGAGTTGACGGTGAAGACCAGGCCGGTGACCTCCTGCGGCAGCCGGCCGAGGTCGACGACGATCACCTCGTCGTCTCCGCCGCCCTCGCCCGTGAGATTGTCGCCGGAGTGCTTGATCGCGCCGTTCACGATGGAGAGCTTGCCGAAGTAGCAGCTGTCGATGTGGTTGCGCTGCGGGCCGTAGGCGATGACCGAGGCGTCCAGGTCGATGTCCTTGCCGCGGTACGCCGGCTCCCAGCCGAGGCCCATCTTGACCTGGGAGAGCAGCGGGCGGCCGCCCTTGACCAGGGAGACGGTCTGGTTCTTCTGGAGGCTGACCCGGCCCTTGTCTAGATTGATCTTTCCGGACGGCGGGGCGGCGGGCGCGGGGGGAGCCGCCGGGGCCGGCGGGGTCACGGAGGTCGGGACCACGGGGGCCGGGGGCACGGGGGTTCGCGTCTGCGCGGCCTGCGGGGCGGCGGGGGCCGGCTCCTCCACCGTGACGCCGAAGTCCGTGGCGATGCCCGCCAGGCCGTTCGCGTACCCCTGGCCGACCGCGCGGGCCTTCCAGGCGCCGTTGCGGAGGTAGACCTCGACGATCACCAGGGCCGTTTCGGTGCCGAGTCGGGGCGGGGTGAAACTGGCCAGTACCGCGTTGTCGTCGGCGTTGCGGATGGTGGCCGTGGGCTCGATGCCCTGGAAGGTCTGGCCGGCCGCGTCGGGGCTCGCGGTGACGACGATCTTCTCGATGCCCGGGGGGATCGCGGTCGTGTCGACCGTGATCGCGTCCGGGGAGGTGCCGCCGCCCGAGCGGTAGGTCACGCCGGGGCCGGTGGGCTGGTTGTAGAAGATGAAGTCGTCGTCGGAGCGCACCTTGCCGTCGGCGGTGAGCAGCAGGCCCGACACGTCTAGCCGCACCGGAGCGGCGACGTCCACCGTCACGCGGGTGACGGGGAGAGGGATGTTCGAGCCAGGGGTCATAGCTGTCATGACTGGGGTAACGACCGGAGGCGCTTTACCGTTCCCTTACCCAAGGGTGAGTTGCCGGGGTCGGGTGCGGGCCGGAGAAAAGGGGCTTCTTTCGCCCCCGCCGCCCCTACCCGACCCGTCCTGTCCCTGGGGCTCCGCCCCAGACCCCGCCAAGGGGCTGCGCCCCCTGGACCCCCGCTTCGCCCGAAGGGCTCGTCCTCAAGCGCCGGACGGGCTGACATACCCAGCCCGTCCGGCGCTTGAGGACAAGGCCCTCAAGGCCGAACGGGGGTCTGAGGGCGCAGCCCCCAGGGACAGGACGGGGTTGGGTAGGGGCGGCGGGGGCGAGGAACCCCTACGGGATCACGACGATCTTCCGGCCCACGCCCGCGGCGAACTGTTCCAGCGCCCGGGGATAGTCCGCCAGCGGGATGCGGTCACTGATGAAGACGTCCGGATCGAGGACACCCCCGGCAAAGAGCTCGGCCGCGCGTTCGAAGCTGTGCAGGACGGCCATGGAACCGGTGATGGTGATCTCCTGGTTGTAGATGCGATAGGGGTCGATCGAGACCCGCGTCGCGTAGTCGGCGACACCGAACTGGAGGAAGGTGCCGGCCTTGGCGACCCGGTCCAGGCCGTCCTGGATCGCCGCCGCGTTCCCGGTCGCGTCGATCACCACGTCCCACCCCCGCGGCCGGTCCAGCTCGTCCGCGTTCGCCGCCGAGGCGGACGCCCCGAGCAACTGGGCCGTGGCGAGCCGCTGGGCGTTCACGTCCACCACGTCCACGCTCGCCGCCCCCGTCCGCTTCGCCAGTTCCAGCATCATCAGGCCCATCGTCCCGGAGCCGTAGATCAGGACATGGGCCCCCAGCCGGGAGTTCAGCACGTCGTAGCCGCGCACCGCGCAGGAGAGCGGTTCGACGAGTGCCGCGTCCTGGGTGCGGACGTGATCGGGCAGCTTGACGCAGTTGGCCACGGGTGCGGTCGCGTACTGCGCGGCCCCGCCAGCCGTCGTGACGCCGATCGCGGCCCAGCGCTCGCAGAGGTTGTTGTGGCCCGTACGGCAGTACCGGCACTCGTGGCAGTAGAGGGACGGGTCCACCGCCACCCGGTCGCCCACCGAGACCTCCGTGACCTGGGTGCCGACGCCGACCACCGTGCCGGCGAACTCGTGGCCCGGCACGATCGGCAGCTTCGGCGCGAACTCGCCCTGGAGGATGTGCAGGTCCGTGCCGCACAGCCCGCACGCCGCGACCTCGACGACGACCTCGCGCGGGCCGGGCGTCGGGTCCGGGACCTCGGTGACGACGGCGCGGCCCACGGACTCGATGACGGCGGCCTTCATTTCACGGCTCCCAGTGACAGGCCCTGGACCAGTTTGTCCTGGGCGGCGAACCCCGCGGCGAGCACCGGCAGGGAGATGACGAGCGACGCGGCGCACACCTTGGCCAGGAAGAGGCCCTGGCTGGTGATGAATCCGGTCAGGAAGACGGGGGCGGTCTCCGCGACCACGCCCGTCAGGACTCGGGCGAACAGCAGTTCGTTCCAGCTGAAGATGAAGCAGATGAGGGCCGTGGCGGCGATCCCCGGCAGGGCGATGGGGGCCACGACCCGCGCCAGGATCGTGGGCAGCCGCGCGCCGTCGATCTGCGCCGCCTCGATCACCGCCACCGGCACCTCGGCGAGGAACGACTGCATCATCCACACCGCGATCGGCAGGTTCATCGAGGTGTACAGGATGACCAGGAGCCAGATGTTGTCGAGCATCCCGGCGTTCTTCGCGAACAGGTAGATGGGCAGCAGGCCCGCGACCACCGGCAGCATCTTGGTCGACAGGAAGAAGAACAGGACGTCCGTCCACTTCTTCACCGGCCGGACCGAGAGCGCGTACGCCGCGGGCAGGGCGAGGAGGAGCACGAAGAGGGTGGAGGCCACGGACGCCACCAGCGAGTTGACCAGTGCCGGCCAGGGGCTCGCGCCGCCGCCCGTGCCGAAGAAGTCGCGGTAGCCGTCGAGGGTGAGGGCGGCGCCGAAGGACGGCGGGTTGGTCGCCGCGTCCGCCTCCGAGTGGAACGACGTCAGGGCCATCCAGGCGATGGGCAGGAAGAACAGCACACCGAGTACCCAGGCCAGCAGGCCGAGGCCCGTTCCCCGGGTGCGCCGGGGACGTACGCGGATCGTGGTGGTGCTCATGCGCGGGACACCTCCTCGCGGAACAGGGACGAGACCACGCGCAGCGCGAAGGTCGCGATGATGATCGAACCGATGACGACCAGGACCCCGGCGGCCGAGGCCAGGCCGTTCTCGTGGGCCTGGTAGAAGCTCTGGTAGACGGTGTAGGGCAGGTTGGCGGTGCCCAGGCCGCCGGAGGTGATCGTGAAGACGGCGTCGAAGTTCTGGACGATGTAGATCGAGCCCAGCAGGGCGCCGAGTTCGAGGTAGCGGCGCAGGTGCGGGAGCGTGAGGTGGCGGAAGACCTGCCAGTCGCTCGCGCCGTCCACCCGGGCGGCCTCGATCTGCTGCTGGTCGCGGCTCTGCAGGCCCGCCAGCAGGATCAGCATCATGAAGGGCGTCCACTGCCAGACGAGGGAGGCCTCGACCGCCAGCAGCGGGGTGTTGGAGATCCAGTCCGGCTGAGGTCCGCCCACATAGTGCAGGAGACCATTGAGAAGGCCGTACTCGGGGTTGTAGAGCACGTGCTTCCAGAGCAGGGCCGCGGCGACCGGGACCACCAGGAACGGCGCGATCAGGAGCGTACGCACCACCCCACGCCCCCGGAACCTGCGGTCCAGGAGCAGCGCGAGGGCGAGGCCGAGGACCAGGCTGACCAGGACCACGGCCGCGGTCAGGAGGATCGTCGTCCAGACCGAGTGGCGCAGGTCCGGATCGGTGAGCACGTCCGAGTAGTTGGACAGACCGGTGAAGTGGCGGGCCTTCGGATAGAGCGAGTTCCAGTCGAAGAAGGAGATCACCAGCGTGGCCACGAACGGGAGCTGGGTCACAGCGATCATGAAGATCAGGGCGGGGAGCAGCGGGGCGCGGGTGGCCCAGGCGCGCAGGCGGCCGGAGGGCGGCCGGGCCGCGCGGGCGGGAGCGGTGGCCAGGGGGGCTGTCGTCGTGGCGGTCATCGTCCCTCGTACTCCTTGGAGATCTTCTCGGCGAGTTTCTGGGACTTCTCCAGGGCCGAGTCGACGGACTGGCGCCCGGCGATGGCCGCGCTGATCTCCTGCGAGACCTTGGTGCCGAGATCGGTGAACTCGGGGATGCCGACGAACTGGATGCCGGGCGCGGGGCGCGGCTGCACTCCCGGGTCGCGGGGACGGGCGCCCTCGATGGCCGCCCGGGTCATCTCCTGGAAGGCCGAGGCCTCCTTGGTGTACGCGGCGTTGGTGTAGGTCGAGGCGCGTTTGCCGGCCGGCACGTTGGACCAGCCGATGGTGTCGCCGACCAGCTGTTCGTACTGCTTGCTGGAGGCCCAGGAGATGAACTTCCAGGCCTTGTCGGAGTTGTGCGAGGCCTTCTGGAGGCCCCAGGCCCAGGTGTACAGCCAGCCGGAGGACTCGGTCTTCTCCACGGGCGCCGGTACGTAGCCCATCTTGCCCTTGACGGGGGAGTCGGACGCCTCCAGGGAACCGGCCGCAGAGGTGGCGTCGTACCACATGGCGACCTTGCCCTGGGTGATGTTGTTGAGGCACTCGGCGAAGCCGGACTGGGCGGCGCCGGACTCGCCGTGCTTGCGGACCAGGTCCACGTAGAACTTCGTCGCCTTCTCGAACTCGGGGGAGTCGAGGCGCGCCTTCCAGTCCTTGTCGAACCAGGTGCCGCCGAAGGTGTTCACGACGGTCGTCAGGGGGGCCATCAGTTCGCCCCAGCCGGGCAGGCCGCGCAGGCAGATGCCCTTCATGCCGGACTGGGCGCCGTCGGCCTCGGCGGCCAGTCGTGCCACCTGGTCCCAGGTGGGATGCGCGGGCATGGTCAGGCCCTTCGCGGCGAACACGTCCTTGCGGTACATCAGGAAGGACGACTCGCCGTAGAAGGGCTGCCCGTAGAGCTTGCCGTCGTCGGCCGTCAGGGACTGCCGCATGGGCGCGAGGATGTCCTGCTCGTCGTAGCCGCTGTCCTGGCGGACGTAGGAGTCCATCTCGTGCAGCCAGCCGTTCCTGGCGTAGATCGGTATCTCGTAGTTGGAGAGCGTGGCCACGTCGTACTGGCCCGCCTGGTTGGCGAAGTCCTGGCTGATCTTGTCACGGACGTCGTTCTCCGGCAGCACGGTGAAGTTCACCTTGATGCCGGTCTCCTTGGTGAAGTGGGCCTTGGTGAGTTTCTGCAGTTCCACCATCTGGGGGTTGTTGACCATCAGGACGTTGATGGAGTCGCCGCCGGAGCCCGCCCCGCCCGCTCCGGTCCAACACCCGGAGAGCAGCGGGGTGAGCAGCGTCCCTGCGGCGACCGCGGCGAACAGCGCGCGCGGCCTCCGTCGGCTCGGGGTTCGCATGGATCACTCCTGGACGTATAGGGAGATTTGGGGCGCCACCGGGTGTGGGCGTGCCCCTGGGGAGGGTGACTGGGGTGGAGATGGGGGTGGGTGGGTGGGAGGGGTGAGGGGGGACGGGAACGCTGGGCGGGGATGTCGGACGCGGTGCGAGCGTGCGGTTCGGTTGTTCAGACGCGTATGACCTGAGGTCCCTGCAAGGAGTAGCGGTGGGCCTCGGCTGTCGGGAGCAGCGTGCTCGTGACGATCGTCTCCAGGGCGGTGACCTCCGCGAAGCGGCAGAAGCTGACCGCCCCGAACTTGGTGTGCACGCCGGCGAAGACGGTGCGCCGCGAGGCCCGGATCGCCTGGGCCTTGACCTCGCTGACCGCCGGGTCGGGGGTGGTGAGGCCGTGTTCGCGGGAGATGCCGTTGGCGCCGATGTAGGCCAGGTCGATGACGAAGCCGGCGAGCATCTTCGTCGTCCAGTGGTCCACGGTGGCGAGAGTGCCGGGGCGCACCCGGCCGCCGAGCAGCAGGACGCTGGTGTTGTCGGCCTCGGCGAGCGCGCCCGCGGTGGCGAGGGACGCGGTGACCACGGTCAGCGGCCGGTCGTGGGGCAGGGCCTCGGCGATGAGCTGGGGGGTGAAGCCCTCGTCGACGAAGACCGTCTCGGCGTCCCCGAGCAGTTCGGCCGCGGCGGCCGCGATCCGCCGTTTCTCGGGTACGTGGCTGGTGGCGCGGAAGGCGAGCGTCGTCTCGAACCCGGCGCTCTCGACGGGATAGGCGCCGCCGTGGGTGCGGCGTACCAGACCGTGGTCCTCCAGGGCGCGCAGGTCGCGTCGTACGGTCTCCTTGGCGACGCCCAGTTCGGCGGCGAGCGCGGTGACGTCGACCGAACCCGTACGGCGGGCAACTCGGACGATCTCCCGCTGACGTTCTTCCGCGCTCATGGTCGGCACCCGCTTCCCGCGTCCTGTCCTCGCTGCCCGTTCGGGCCCGGTCGGGCCTTGGAGGAAGTTCTACAGCGGGCGCGCGGCACTGACCAGGCCTGTTGCACGCCCGATGATGCCCGGCTGTGCCCGTTCGGCGGCGTGGGGGAGCGCTCCGGACCTGGGGCGGAGCCGGTGCGGGGGTGGGATCGGGCAGGGTTCGTGCCCGAACACGTCGGCGGGCGGGCCCGTTCGGTGCCCGCCCGCTCCGTCGTGCCCGTGCCGCGCCGTCAGTACGGCCAGATCGGCGGGTGCGTGGTGAAGTGGCCGCCCAGATGGGCGTGGTCCGGATTGTCCGGGTCGAGCTCGCCCTGCTCGGCGATGAGCTTCTCGGCGTACGGCTCGGAGTCGTCCTGCGGCTCGTAGCCCAGCGCCCGTGCCGTCGACAGGTCCCACCACAGACGGGTGTTGGCGGACGAGCCGTAGACGACCGTGTGGCCCACGTTCTCGGCGGTGAGCGCCGCGTGGAAGAGGCGGGCACCGTCCTCGGGGCTCATCCACACGGAGAGCATGCGCACGCTGGTGGGCTCCGCGAAACAGGAGCCGATGCGGACCGAGACCGTCTCCAGGCCGTGCTTGTCCCAGTAGAACTGGGCCAGGTCCTCGCCGAAGGACTTCGACAGGCCGTAGAAGGTGTCCGGCCGGCGGGGGGTGTCGACGGGGATGAGGGAGTCCGCACCGAACGGGGCGTCCCCCCGGGGACGCGGGGTGAAGCCGACCGCGTGGTTGGAGGAGGCGAAGACGACACGCCGTACCCCTTCCTCGCGCGCCGCCTCGTACAGGTTGTACGTCCCCTCGATGTTCGCCTTGAGGATCTTGTCGAAGGAGGCTTCCAGGGAGATGCCGGCGAGGTGGATGATCGCGTCGACTCCGCGTACCGCCTCGCGCAGCGCCGCCCGGTCGGCGAGGTCCGCGGTGATCGCGTCCGGCTCGCCCTCGACCGGGAGCAGGTCGAGCAGGCGCAGTCGGTGGCCGTGCCCGGGCAGCAGCCCCCGCATCAGGGTGCCGAGTCCGCCGGCGGCGCCGGTGAGCAGAACGGTGCGGGGAGCGGGCATGCGGGTGTCTCCTCAGGGCCACGCGAGCGGCCGTATGCTTGTACGGCATTCACATCCATGGACACGCTAAGGATCGCCCGCCTGTCGAGTCAAGTGTCGCGCGGAGGCGGTCAATCCGCCGCCGTGTTGCGGGTTTGTGCGCTTGACCGGCCCCAAGGTCGCGCTTTAGCGTGGTCGCGTTCAGAAATATGGACGTGGATCAGAAACATGCACCCGCTGTCGCGTGCGTGAGCATCTGCCTCAGGGAGAGTCCGTGACGTCAGTCCCCCTTGCCGCTCGGCTCAGCATCCCCAGCGGGCCGCTGTTCTTCCCCGTCACGGCGTACGGCCCCGACGGCGCCCTCGATCTCGACGTGTACCGCGAGCACGTACGGCGCGGCGTCGAGGCCGGCGCCGCCGCGGTCTTCGCCTGCTGCGGCACCGGCGAGTTCCACGCGCTCGCGCCCGAGGAGTTCCAGGAGTGCGTGCGGGCGGCCGTGGAGGAGACGGCGGGACGGGTGCCGGTCGTCGCGGGCGCGGGGTACGGGACCGCGCTCGCCGTACGGTTCGCGCGGCTCGCCGAGGAGGCCGGGGCCGACGGGCTGCTCGCGATGCCGCCGTACCTCGTGGTCGCGGGACAGGAGGGGCTGCTGCGCCACTACCGGGAGCTGGCCGCCGCCACCTCGCTGGACGTCGTGGTGTACCAGCGCGACAACGCCGTGTTCACGCCCGCGACCGTGGTCGAACTGGCCCGGACCGAGGGGATCATCGGCTTCAAGGACGGGCTGGGCGACCTGGACCTGATGCAGCGCGTCGTCAGCGCGGTGCGCAGCGAGGTCCCCGGGGACTTCCTGTACTTCAACGGGCTGCCCACCGCCGAACTGACGGGCCTCGCGTACCGCGGCATCGGCATCACGCTGTACTCGTCCGCGGTCTTCTGCTTCGCGCCCGAGATCGCGCTGGCCTTCCACGCCGCGCTGAACGCAGGGGCCGACGACATGGTGAACCGGCTGCTGGACGGGTTCTACCGGCCGTTCGTCGATCTGCGCGCCCAGGGGCGCGGCTACGCCGTGTCGCTGGTCAAGGCGGGAGTACGGCTGCGCGGCCTGGACGTGGGGGAGGTGCGGCCGCCGCTGCACGAGCCGACCGAGGACCATGTGAAGCAGCTCGCCGAGCTGGTCGAGCGCGGGTACGCGCTGCTGGAGCCGGTCGAGGGAGAGGGCCTGTGAAGGCGTCGGCCTTCGTCTATCCGTGGGACGTCGTCGGGGACCCGGCGGCGGCCGGACGGATCGCGGGGCTCGGGGTGCGGCAGGCGACACTCGCCTCCGCGTACCACTCCACCCGTGCGCTGACCCCTCGTCACCCCCGGCACCGCATCGTGACGGCGTCGCACGCGGCCGTCCTGTACCCGGTGGACGGCGCGCGATGGGCCGGGCGTGCGCTGCGGCCGTACGAGGCCGGGGACTGGGCGCCCGGGGACGCGTACGGGACGGCCGCCGCCGCGCTCGCCGAGGCCGGTCTCGACGTCCACACATGGGTGGTCCTCGCGCACAACTCCCGCCTGGGGGCCGAACATCCGGCCACCTCCGTCGTCAACGCGTACGGCGACCGGTACGGGTGGGCGCCGTGCGTCGCCCAGGCCGGCACGCGGGAGTACCTCGTCGACCTCGCGGTGGAGGCGGCGGTGCGGCCCGGGGCGCGGGGCACCGAGCTGGAGTCCCTCGGGTGGTACGGGATGGCGCATCTGCACGCGCACGACAAGATCGGCGGGGTGGGACTCGGGGACGCCGGGCAGTACCTGATGTCACTGTGCTTCTGCCCGGCGTGCCGGGACGGGTACGCGGGGCACGGGCTCGACGCCGGCGAGGTGGCGGCCACCGTACGGGAGGCCCTGGAGCCCGTGTGGCGGGGGGCCGTGCCGTCGGACGGGGGCTGGCCGGCGATCGAGAAGCTGCTCGGCGGCGAGGTGGCGGGCGCCACGCGTGCGTGGCGCGACGGGGTGGCCCGCTCGCTTCAGGAGACCACGGTCGCGGCGGTACGGGCGGCCGCGCCCGACGGGTTCCAGGTGCTCCTGCACGCCGATCCCGAGTCGTTCCACTGCGGGGCGAACGCCGGGGTCGACCCCGCGCACATCCTCTCCGTGGCGGACGGGGTGGTGGTGCCCTGCACCGGCGGGACGGAACTGCTGACACCGTTCGCGCGGCAGGGGCGGGAGACGGCGGTACTGGCCGCCAACTTCACGGTCGTGTCGGGCATGGGAGGCAGTCCGGGCACGCTCGCGGACGACGCGGCGCGGGCGGCTTCGCTGGGAGCGGGGGAGCTGCGGCTGTATCACGCGGGGTTGGCTTCGGAGGGGGATCTGGAGGCGGTGAGGGGGGCGCTGAGGGGCGCGTCCTGAGGCGGTTCTCCGGGTGCGGCCGAGCGGGGGCCGGTCGCGCGGGTCCTCGCGCCCGTTGAGGGCGTGGCTCGCGCGCGGGTGTTCGGGTGCGGGTGCGTGGGGGCTGGTCGCGCGGTTCCTCGCGACCCTTGGGCGCGTGACCCGTGCCCGGCGTATTCGGCGCGGGTCGGGATCTTCGGGCCGTCCGGCGTTCGAGGACGAGGCCGTTCAGGCCGATGCGGTCGGGGGCGCGGCCCCCGGGGCGACGGCAGGTTCAGCGCCGGGTCAGCAGAGGCCGGAGCGTCAACAGGCGGGCGAGCGCCAGCACCGGGAGCAGCAGGCGGTAGTCGACCAGCTCGACCACCCCCGCCCCGACCGCCAGTCCGAGCGCGTTCGGCACGAACATCAGGGTGTTCGCGGTGGCGGCGGTACGCCCGAGCAGCGGCCCCGGCGTCTCACGCTGCACGGCGGTGTACGCGGCGATCAGCACACAGGGAAGGCCGGCCCCGATCGCGGCACTGCACACCAGGGCCACCCCGTCGGACGTCACCGCACGCGCCCCGGCCCCCACCGCGGTCAGCGCGATCCCGTACGCGGCGAAGCGACGCTCCCCCAACCGCCGCAGCAGCGGCCCCGAGACCAGGCCGATCAGCACCGACCCGGCGCCCTGGACGGCGTAGAGGAGCCCGGCGTACGCGGGGGAGTGGCCCAGTCCCTCGACGACGGCGTAGATCAGGGCGCCGTTGAGACCCGCGAAGAGCATCGTCGTACCGCCGGCCAGGACCAGCGGCCGCAGTTCCGGGTGCCCGAGGACGTACCGTGCGCCCGCGGCCGTCCGGGACCGCCAGGTCGCGGTGTCCGGGGCGGGCGGCTTCTCCCGGACCCGCAGCAGCGCGCACACCCCGGCCGCCAGCGCGAACGTCACCGCGTCGAGGAGCGCGACCCGCGCGCCGCCGTACGCCGCGTACAGGGCCGCCCCGGCCAGCGGCGCCAGCAGCTTCATGCCCTCGTTGGCCGTCATGCGCAGCCCGTTGAAGTCCCCGAGGAGGCTCCGGTCGACCGCCGCGGCCACCAGCGCGGACTCGGCGGCGTCGTGGACGACGCCCGCCGTGCCGTAGACCAGGAGCACCGCGAACAGGATCCACAGCCGGTCCGGGGCGTCCACGGCGAGGAGGGTCGGCAGGAGCACCGCCAGCGCCAGGTTCGTGCCGATCAGCAGGGGCCGGCGGCGGGTGCGGTCCGCGAGCGTGCCCAGGAGGGGGCCGGCGAGCACGGGGGCCCAGAGCGCGAACACGCACAGGGCCGCCAGACCGTTCGAGCCCGTCAGGTCCTTGACCCAGATGCCCGACACCAGCCACATCGCCGACGAGCCGAAGCCGGAGACCACCACCGCGGTCAGATAGAGGCCCGCGTCGCGGTCCCGCAGCACACGCGTCACTGTCCATGTCATGGCAGGTGATCGTGGTCCTAAGGAGGGCCGGCGGGGATCGGGCAGGTGCCCTAGACCGGCGCACTCCGGCCCTCCCCGGGCGCCGCGCCGATGAGTTCTCGGCGCGTCCCCGGTCTACCCCGTGAGCGGACACTGTGAGGATTCGGAACTGAGGAGCAGCCGATGACCGACCCGACTCTCGACCTCGGGCCACAGGCCCTGATCGTGGCGCGACTCACGGCGGGGGTGACGGAGCGGCAGCTCGAGGACATCACCCCCTGCCCGGTGTACGCGGTGCGCCACCTGCTCGGGCATGTGGGCGGACTGGCCGTCGCCTTCTGTGACGCCGGGCGCAAGAACCTGGGCGCCAGGACCGACACCAGCCCGGACACGGCCGTGCCGGACATCGCCCCGGACTGGCGCGAGACCCTGCCGAAGGCACTCGACGAACTCGCGGAGGTCTGGCGCGACCCGGCGGCCTGGGCGGGGGAGACCCGAGCGGGCGGGGTGTCCCTGCCGGGCCCCGTCGCCGGTGCCGTGGTCGCCGACGAACTGGTCGTGCACGGCTGGGATCTGGCCCGCGCCACCGGCCAGGAGTACGAGCCCGACCCGGCCGCGCTGCACGTCTCCTACGGCTTCCTCACCGCGGCGGCCCAGGATCCCGGCCGGGGCGGAGGCCTGTTCGGCCCCGTGGTGCCGGTGCCGGACGACGCGCCGTTGCTGGACCGTGTGATCGCGCTCAGCGGCCGCGACCCGGGCTGGAAGTCCTAGGGCGTGGGGCGGAAGTCCCGCCTGCCTCGCGACACGCCCTAGTACACCCCGGAAGGGCCCCGTCCGAAGCCCCGTTGCGGCTTCGGACGGGGCCCTTCCGCGATTCGTCGCCCTTTCTTCTGTCCGAAGCGTTGACGAAACACGAGCGCGCTCCTACGTTCATCGCGTCGTACTTCGTACGTCATATATGAGACGCGATACGTGAGATCCGATACGTGAGATCCGAGAGGCGCGCATGACCTCTGTGCCCACACCGATACCGTCCCGCACGCAGTTCGTGCTGGAGGGGATCAAACACCGCATCCTCACCGGGCAGTTGACGCCGGGTCAGGCCCTGGTCGAGAGCGAGCTCGCCGCGCAGTTCGGGGTGTCGAAGACGCCCGTGCGCGAGGCGCTCAAGACCCTGGCCGGTACCGGACTCGTCGTCATGAACCAGTACAAGGGCGTCACGGTGCGCATGGTGGACGCGGACATGGCGCGCGAGGTGTACGACGTCCGGCTGCTGCTGGAGCCGGAGGCGCTGCGCCGGTCCGTCCTGCGCGGAGCCTCGCTCGCCGCCGCGCGGGACGCGCTCACCCGCGCCGACGACGCCTCCGACACCGCCGAACGCTCCCTGGCCAACCGGGAGTTCCACCGCGCCCTGTACGTGTCCTGCGGCAACCCGCTGCTGGGCCGCATGCTCGACGAGGTCCGCGACCAGGCCGCCCTGGTCTCCGCGGTCGCCTGGGCCGCCGACCCGTCCTGGGAGCGCGAGGCCGGTGAGCACCGGGAGATCCTGCGCCTGGCCCTCGACGACGACGCCGACGGCGCGGCCCGCGCGCTGCACGCCCACATCACGTCGTTCGTGCAACGGGCCTTCCCCCCGGCCCGGGAAGAGGACGGACAGGAATGACAGCGACGTACGAGACCCAGCGGGCGGCACTCGCGGAGGTCGTGGCGATCCCCGTGACTCCCTTCTCGGAGGACGGGACGATCGACCGCGACACCCACCGGGCCCTGCTGCGCCGGCTGCTCGACGGCGGGGTCCGCACCCTCACGCCCAACGGCAACACCGGCGAGTTCTACGCCCTGACCCCCGAAGAGCGGCAGCTCGTCACGGAGTTGACCGTCGAGGAGGCGGGTGACCGGGCCGCCGTCCTGGTCGGGGTCGGGCACGACGTACCGACCGCCGTCGCCTCCGCCCGGCACGCCCGAGAACTCGGGGCGCGGATGGTGATGGTCCATCAGCCCGTCCACCCCTACGTCTCGGAGGGCGGTTGGCTCGACTACCACCGGGCCGTCGCCGAGTCCGTGCCGGAGCTCGGGGTCGTGCCCTACATCCGCAACCCCCGGCTCCCGGGGGCCCGCCTCGCCGAACTCGCCGACGTCTGCCCGAACGTGATCGGCGTGAAGTACGCCGTCCCGGACGCCGCCCGCTTCGCCGCCTTCGCCCGGGACGCGGGACTCGAACGGTTCGTCTGGGTGGCGGGGCTCGCCGAGCCCTACGCGCCCTCCTACTTCTCGGCGGGCGCCACCGGCTTCACCTCCGGCCTGGTGAACGTCGCCCCGTCCCTCTCGCTCAACATGATCGAGGCGCTCCGCTCCGGCGACTACCCGGCCGCCATGAAGGTCTGGGAGCAGATCCGCCGCTTCGAGGAACTGCGCGCCGCCGACGCCTCCGCCAACAACGTGACCGTGGTCAAGGAGGCGCTCGCCTCGCTCGGTCTGTGCCGGCGCGAGGTGCGGCCGCCGAGCAGGGAGCTGTCCGAGTCCGAGCGGTCGGAAGTCGCCGCCATCGCCGCGGGATGGCCCCTGTGAACACGGGACGGGAGACGAGGCGCCCGGAGGACCTCAGGAGCCACCAGTGGTACGGCACCGACGGGCTGCGCTCCTTCAGCCACCGGGCCAGGACCCGTCAGCTCGGCTATCTGCCCGAGGAGCACCTCGGCAAGCCGGTCATCGCGATCCTGAACACCTGGTCCGACATCAACCCGTGCCACGTCCACCTCCGGGACCGGGCGCAGGCCGTGAAGCGGGGCGTGTGGCAGGCCGGCGGCTTCCCGCTGGAGTTCCCGGTCTCCACCCTCAGCGAGACCTTCCAGAAGCCGACCCCGATGCTCTACCGCAACCTGCTCGCCCTGGAGACGGAGGAGCTGCTGCGCTCCTACCCCGTGGACGGCGCGGTGCTGATGGGCGGCTGCGACAAGTCCACCCCCGCGCTGCTGATGGGCGCGGCCTCCGCCGACCTGCCGGCCGTCTTCGTGCCCGCCGGGCCGATGCTGCCCGGGCACTGGCGCGACGAGGTCCTCGGCTCCGGAACCGACATGTGGAAGTACTGGGACGACAGGCGCGCCGGACTCATCGGCGACTGCGAGATGACCGAACTGGAGAGCGGGCTCGCGCGGTCCCCCGGGCACTGCATGACCATGGGGACGGCGTCCACGCTCACCGCCGCCGCCGAGGCGCTCGGGGTGACGGTCCCGGGCGCGTCCAGCATCCCCGCCGTCGACTCCGGCCACGACCGGATGGCGGCCGCCGCGGGCCTGCGGATCGTCGACCTCGTGCACCGGGACCGGAAGCTGTCCGACATCCTCACCGAGGAGGCCTTCGCCGACGCCGTGACGACCGTCCTCGGACTCGGCGGCTCCACCAACGCCGTCATCCACCTGATCGCCATGGCCGGACGGGCGGGCGTCACCCTCACGCTCGACGACTTCGACCGGATCGCGCGGACCGTGCCGGTGCTCGCCAACGTACGGCCCGGCGGCCGGACGTACCTGATGGAGGACTTCCACTTCGCCGGCGGTCTGCCCGGGTTCCTGTCGCGGATCACGGACCTGCTGCACCTGGACCGGCCGACGGTGTCGTACGACACCCTGCGCGAGCAGCTGGCCACCGCCCGGGTGCACAACGACGACGTCATCCGCCCGCGGGAGAACCCCGTCGCCGCCGAGGGGGGTGTCGCCGTCCTGCGCGGCAACCTCTGTCCCGACGGCGCGGTCATCAAGCACATCGCCGCCGATCCGCGGCTGCTCAAGCACACCGGGCCCGCGGTCGTCTTCGACGACTACCGGACGATGCAGCGGACCATCGACGACCCGTCCCTCGGCATCACGGCGGACAGCGTGCTGGTGCTGCGCGGCTCCGGGCCCAAGGGCGGTCCGGGCATGCCCGAGTACGGCATGCTGCCCATCCCCGACCACCTGCTGAAGCAGGGCGTGCGGGACATGGTCCGGATCTCCGACGCCCGGATGAGCGGCACGAGTTACGGCACCTGTGTGCTGCACGTGGCGCCCGAGTCGCACATCGGCGGCCCGCTCGCCCTGGTGCGGACCGGCGACACGATCACCCTGGACGTCGAGGCGCGATCGCTCCGGCTCGACGTGGACGACGCGGAGCTGGAGCGGCGCAGGGCGCTGTGGACGGCGCCGCCCGAGCGGTACGAGCGCGGTTACGGGGCGCTCTACAACGAGCAGATCACCCAGGCCGACACCGGCTGCGACTTCGCGTTCCTGGCCCGGCCGGGCAAAGTGCCGGATCCGTACGCCGGGTGAGGGCGGTCCTGCGAGGACCGCGCCTCCCGGCCGACCACCCGATCGACACGTCCGAAGCGCTGTCCCCCATGCGCATGTAGCAAGCGCTTCCTGTGTCACCGACAGCAAGCGCTCCACGGCACCCGCAAGAACGGAGAACAGTCATGGCCCAAGCCGCAGCCGTGGCGAAACAGCCCGCGCCGCTCCGGCGGCGCCGCGGCTCGGCGACGCCCCGCAGGCTCCCGTATCTGCTGATCGCCCCCGCCGGGCTGCTGATGCTGGGCTTCATCGCCTACCCGGTCATCAGCGTCTTCTACTACAGCCTGCAGAACTACAACCCCACCAAGCCGTGGCGCAACGGGTTCGCGGGCTTCGACAACTTCGTGCACGCCTTCACCGCCGACCCCCAGTTCTGGGACACGCTGACCTTCAGCGCCCAGTGGGTCGTCGTCGAGGTCGGTCTGCAGCTGCTGTTCGGTCTGGCGCTGGCCCTGATCGTCAACCAGACCTTCGTGGGCCGCGCCGTCGGCCGGGCGCTGGTCTTCTCGCCGTGGGCGGTTTCCGGGGTGCTGACCTCCGCGATCTGGGTACTGCTCTACAACTCCCAGACGGGCATCACCCGTTACCTCGCGGACGCCGGCATCGGCCAGTACGGCACCAGCTGGCTGTCGGACACCGCCACCGTCTTCCCGGCCGCCGTCGTCGCCGACCTGTGGCGCGGCGTGCCCTTCTTCGCGATCCTCATCCTCGCCGACCTCCAGTCCGTCTCCAAGGACCTGTACGAGGCCGCCGAGGTGGACGGCGCGAGCCGCTTCCGGCAGTTCGTGCACATCACCCTGCCGCACCTGAAGGACGCCATCGTCCTGTCCACGCTGCTGCGCGCGGTCTGGGAGTTCAACAACGTCGACCTGCTCTACACCCTGACCGGCGGCGGACCCGCGGGCGAGACGACCACCCTTCCGCTCTACATCGCCAACACCAGTGTCGACGCACACAACTTCGGCTACGCGTCCGCCCTCACCACGGTCGCGTTCGTGATTCTGCTGTTCTGCTCGATCGTCTATCTGCGGCTGAGCAAGTTCGGAGGCGGGGACAAGTGATCACCGAGGACGTCACCGTCAGCGCCCCCGCGGCACCGGCCCCGGCGGCCGAGGAACCCCGGCGGCGCCCGGGCACGAAGCGCCGTGCCTGGGACGAGGTCCCGCGCTGGCACATCTACCTCCCGCTCGGCGTCTACCTCCTCTTCACCCTGATCCCCTTCTACTGGATCCTGCTCTTCGCGCTCCGCCCGGCCGGCTCCACCTCGCTGGTGCCGTGGCCCATGACCTTCGAGCACTTCGACAAGGTGTGGACCGAGCGCAGTTTCGGTACCTACTTCCAGAACAGCGTGCTCATCGCGGTCGCCACGCTCGTCATGACGACGGTGGTCGCCCTGGCCGGCGGATACGCCCTGGCCCGCTTCGACTTCAGGATCAAACGCGGCTTCATGCTGGCGCTGCTGTGCTCGCAGTTCGTGCCGGGCGCGCTGCTGCTGGTACCGCTCTTCCAGATCTTCGCCAAGCTCCAGATGATCAACTCGCTGGGCAGCGTCGTCATCGCCGAGACGGTCTTCCAGCTGCCGCTGTCGATGATCCTCATCAGCGGATTCATCAGGAACGTGCCGTACTCCCTGGAAGAGGCCGCCTGGGTCGACGGCTGCGGCCGCCTCGCCTCCTTCCGGATCGTCGTACTCCCGCTGCTGCGACCGGGGTTGATCGCGGTCGGCTCCTTCGCCTTCGTGCACGCCTGGAACCACTTCCTGTTCGCCCTGATGTTCCTCAGCGACCAGAGCAAGCAGACGATCCCGGTCGGCCTCAACACGCTGATGAGCGCCGACAGCGTCGACCTCGGGGCGCTCGCCGCGGGCGGCATCATCGCGGCCGTCCCCGTCGTCATCGTGTTCGCCTTCATCCAGAAATGGCTGATCACCGGCTTCAGCGCGGGGGCGGTGAAGGGATGAGCGGGATGGACACGCCCGGCCGGGACCTTCCGCTGCCGATCGTCCTCGCGGGGGCGCGCGGCCACGGCCGCTGGCACCTGCGGAACATCCGCCGGCTCCAGGACAAGGGACTCGTACGGCTGGCGGGCATCTGCGAGCTGAACCCCCTCACGACCGACGAACTCGCGGAGGCCTTCGAGGACTTCGAGGACTTCGGGGGGCGGCCTCCCGAGCAGTCCGCCGACTTCGGGGCCCTGCTCGACTCCACCGGCGCCGCGATCGCGGTGATCTGCACCCCCATCCCGACCCACACCGACCTGGCGCTCATCGCCGCGGGCAAGGGTGTGCACCTGCTGCTGGAGAAGCCCCCCGCGCCCTCGTACGCCGAGTTCCGCCGGATGGCCGACGGGGTCGCGGCGGCCGGGGTCGCCTGCCAGATCGGCTTCCAGTCGCTGGGCTCGCACGCCCTGCCGGCGATCCGGGAGATGATTGCGTCGGGGGTACTCGGCACGGTCACCGGGATCGGCGGAGCGGGCGCCTGGGCACGCGACGAGGCCTACTACCGCAGGGCGGCGTGGGCGGGCAAGCGCCGTCTGAACGGCGTGGACGTGATCGACGGGGCCCTCACCAACCCCCTCGCGCACGCCGTCGTCACCGCCCTCGCGCTGCACGGGGCCACCCGCGCCGAGGACGTCGGCACGATCGAGACCGAACTGCTGCGCGCCAACGACATCGAGTCCGACGACACCTCCTGCGTACGCGTCACCACCCCCCGGGGCAGGGTCGCCGTCGCCGCCACCCTCTGCGCCGAACGGCCGGGCGAACCGTACGTCCTGGTGCACGGCAGCGGGGGCCGGATCGCCTTCTGGTACAAGCTCGACCGCGTCCTCGTGCAGCGCTCCGGGCACGGCCCGGAGGAGATCGAGTACGGCCGCACGGACCTGCTGGAGAACCTGGTCGCACATCTGACCGACGGCGACGAGCTGCTGGTGACTCCCGAGTCGACAGGCGCCTTCATGAAGGTCGTCGAGGCGATCCGACGGGCGCCCGACCCGGTCGCGCTGCCGACGGACGCCTGGGAGACGGTCCCCGCGGAGAACCGCCGGATCGTGCGCGGCATCGACGGCCTCGTCGCCGCGGCGGCCGACACCCTCGCCCTCTACTCCGAGCTGGGCGCCTCCTGGGCGCCCCCGAACGAGGTGAGCACCGGATGAACACCGCGCCCCACCACGAGTCGCCGGTCCTGCGCGTCGCGGGCCGCCCGGTCGGCCGGTACCACACCCGCCCCGAGCTGTCCGCCCGGCTGTCCCCGCGCCCGTACCTCCACCCGGTCACCACCCTGGCGGGCACGGCGGTCACCGAGTTCAGCCCCGCCGACCACCTCCACCACCTCGGCGTCGGTGTCGCCGTTCCCGACGTCGAGGGGCACAACTTCTGGGGCGGGCGCACCTACGTACGCGACCAGGGGCCGACCGAGCTGTCCAACCACGGCGCCCAGCGGCACTCCGGCTTCCGGCTGAGCGACCCGGACGGCTTCGTGGAGGAGCTGCGCTGGGTGGCCGCGGGCGGCGAGCTGCTGCGTGAGCGCCGTACCGTCACCGCGACCGGACTCACCGACTCCGCCTGGGCGCTGGACTTCACCTTCGCGCTCACGAACACGGCCCGGAGACCCCTCTCCATCGGCAGCCCGGCCACGAACGGGCGGCCGGGCGCGGCCTACGGCGGCTTCTTCTGGCGGGCCCGCAAGGAGTCCGGGGCGCCGCATGTCTTCACCGCCGCCACCGAGGGCGAGGAGGCGGTGCACGGCGCCCCCGCCGACTGGCTGGCGCTCGCGGGCGCCGGCTGGACCCTGGTCTTCGCCGGGGCCACCGAACGGACCCGCCGCGACCCGTGGTTCGTGCGCACCGCCGAGTATCCGGGCGTCGGTTCCTCGCTCGCGCACACCGAGCGGCTGCCCATCGGGGCGGGGGACACCGTCGAACGCCGGGTCGTGACCGTCGTCGCGGACGGCACCCTCGACCGGAGCGAGGCCGCCGCGCTCGTCCGCAGGGCGGTGAACCCCTGATGGCCCTTCCCTCCGCCGACCTGGGCGACGGCACCTACCGCAACCCCGTTCTCGACGCCGACTGGTCCGACCCCGATCTGCTGCGTGTCGGGGACGACTTCCACCTCACCGCCTCCAGCTTCGGCCGGGTGCCGGGCCTGCCGCTGCTGCACTCCCGGGACCTGGTCAACTGGACGCTCGTCGGCCACGCCCTGCAACGCCTCGAACCGGTGCAGGAGTTCAGCAGGCCCAGGCACGACCGCGGGGTGTGGGCGCCGTCCCTGCGTCATCACGACGAACGCTTCTGGATCTTCTGGGGCGACCCCGATCACGGCATCTTCCAGGTCAACGCCCCCGAGTTCCGCGGCCCTTGGACCCGACCGCACCTGGTGAAGGAGGGCAAGGGGCTGATCGACGCCTGTCCGTTGTGGGACGAGGAGACCGGCGAGGCCTATCTCGTGCACGCCTGGGCCGCATCCCGTTCGGGCGTGAAGAACCGGCTCACCGGACACCGGATGCGTCCCGACGGCACCGGCCTGCTCGACGAGGGCGAGGTGATCATCGACGCGGACCGTATCCCCGGCTGGTTCACCCTCGAAGGGCCCAAGGCCTACCGGCACGACGGCTGGTTCTGGATCTTCGCGCCCGCCGGGGGAGTGGAGACCGGCTGGCAGGGCGCCTTCCGCTCGCGCGGTTTCTTCGGCCCGTACGAGGAGCGGGTGGTGCTGGAACAGGGGAAGACCGGGGTCAACGGCCCGCACCAGGGCGGCTGGGTGCGCACGGCGGCCGGCGAGGACTGGTTCGCGCACTTCCAGCACCGTGGTCCGTACGGGAGGGTCGTGCACCTCCAGCCGATGCGCTGGGACGGGCCGGACGGCTGGCCGGTGATCGGCGACGAGGGCACCCCCGTCGCCGTGCACCGGAAGCCCGATCTGCCGCGGCAGCCGCCCTCGGCGCCCGCCACCGACGACGACTTCCCGGGCGGCCGGTTCGGGCGGCAGTGGCAGTGGACCGCGAACCCTCCATCAAGTTCTCGGCTCCGCTCGAACGGGGGGGACCCTTACGACGGCTGGGCCACCCAGCACTCCTCGGACGGGCTGCGGCTGACCTGTGTACGGACGGCGGACGCGCACGACCTGCGCAAGCTGCCGCACGTCCTCACCCAGCGGCTGCCCGGGATCGCCGCCACCGCCGAGGTGGAGCTGCGGCTCGACAGCGAGGAGCCCGGCGCGCGGGCGGGACTCGCCGTGCTCGGGGACGCGTTCAGCTGGATCGGGCTCCAGCGCCACCCCGACGGGTCGGTACGGCTCGTGCACCGGTTCGCCGAGTCCCTCGGGACGGGGGCGCCCGTCGCGCCTTCGGGGCCGTGGGGCAGGGAGCGGGACGCCGCCGTCCCCCGGGAGGCGCCCGAGGGGCGGGCCCGACTGTGGATCGAGACCGGCGCGGGGGCGCGCTGCCGTTTCTCGTACGACGTCGGCGACGGCCGGGTGTCCTCCGGCCAGGTCTTCGCCGCCACCCCCTGGCGCTGGGTCGGCGCCCTGCTCGGGCTGTTCGCGCTCGCCCCCGCCGGCGCGGGACACGCCGGCGCGGCCTCGTTCACGCAGTTCCGCATCACCGCGACCCCCTGAGGGTCATCGACCGTCATCCGTGAGCCCGAGGGGAGCCGCAGTGCCGTATCTCCCGAGCAAGCGCTTTCCGAAACCGCCTGCCGGACGTCCGGGGCCGGTGCCGCCGGCACCGGCCGACCATGACCGACCACACCCCGCAACCCTGTTGGAACCAGAAGAAGAGAGCCGACCAATGAAGATCAGCATCCACAGAACCAGGCGTTCCGCGCTGGCCGTCGCCCTGGGTTCCGTGCTCGCGCTCACCGCCACCGCCTGCGGCGACAACGGCAGCGGGGCGGCCGGGGACAAGGGCGACGAGGGCTCGGGCAAGGGCGAGATCACCTTCTGGGACAACAACGGCGGTGTCCGCACCGACATCTGGAAGCAGATCATCGCGGACTTCGAGAAGAAGTACCCGGACATCAAGGTCAACTACGTCGGCATCCCCGCCGCGAGCGCCCAGTCCAAGTACGACACCGCCATCCAGGGCGGCGGCCTGCCCGACGTCGGCGGTGTGGGCACCGCGATGCTCGCCGAGGTCGCGGTCCAGGGAGCGCTGGACCCGTTGGACAGCCGCGTGGAGAAGAGCCCGCTGAACGGCAAGCTGAGCCAGAACCTGCTCGACGTCAGCCGGGCCGCCGGCGGCGCGGGCAAGCTCTACCAGGTGCCGACCTCCGCGAACAACGGCACGCTGTGGTACCGCACCGACCTCTTCAAGGCGGCGGGCCTGGACGCGCCGACCACCTGGTCGAAGTTCTACGAGGCCGCCGACAAGCTCACCGACAGGGGCAGGAACCGGTTCGGCTTCACCATCCGCGGCGGCGAGGGTGCCATCGCGCCGGCCCTGGACGCGGTGTACGGCCAGACGGGCCTCACCTCGTTCTGGAACGGCGACAAGACCACGGTCAACGACCCGAAGAACGTGGCGGCCCTGGAGAAGTACATCGCCCTGTACAAGAAGGACACCCCGTCCGCCGACGTCAACAACGACTTCGCCAAGATGGTCGCCCAGTGGGACAGCGGCAGCATCGGCATGCTCAGCCACAACCTCGGCTCCTACCAGGATCATCTGAAGGCGCTGGGCGCGGAGAAGTTCAAGGGCATACCGAACCCCACGCAGGACAACGGCACCCGGGTGCAGGTGTCCAACCCGGTCGACGGGCTGAGCCTGTTCAAGTCCAGCAAGAACAAGTCGGCGGCCTGGAAGTTCATCGAGTTCGCCGTCTCGGCCGCGGAGAACTCCAAGTTCAACGAGTCCGCGGGCCAGGTCCCGGCGAACACCGACGCCGCCAAGGACGCCTGGATCCAGCGGGCCGAGCCGACCAGGCTCGCCGCGGAGGCACTCAACGGCGCCGACACCAAGATCGTGCAGCTGCCGTACTACCTGCCCGACTGGAACACCATCTCCAAGGCGGACAACGAGCCCAACTTCCAGAAGCTGCTGCTCGGGAAGATGACCGCGAAGGACTTCCTGGACACGCTGGCCGACCAGCTCAACAAGGCGCAGGCGGACTGGAAGGCGAATCACTAGCTCCGCCGGTCCGCTCCGCCGGTCCGCTCCGCCGGTCCGTCGTGCCGGTCCGCCGGGCCGGCTCGCTGCGCCGGCCGGTCCGTGCGGGGCAGGTCCGTGCGCGGCCGTCCGAGGACGGCCGGTCCGAGGGCGCGGGACCGCCCTGCACGGGCGCCTCCTGACCCGCGGGCCGGCCGCGGCCGGCCCGCGCGGGGCCCTTCCCCCGTGCCACCTCACGCCCCACCGCACCCGTCCCCCCGATCCCCTCGTCCTACTGGCCACCGATCCACCGACCCACCGACCCGTCGATCCACCGACCCACCGGAAAGAGAGAGCCGCACCATGAACACCCCCAGATGTCATGCACGTGCCATAGCTTCCCTGGTCGGATGCACCGCTCTGGTCCTGGCCGCCACCGGCACCACCGCCCAGGCCCAGACGCGGCCCCGCGACCCCGGCCGCCAGACCCTCTCCGCCGGCGACGGCTGGGGCTCCGCCACCACCGGCACCACCGGAGGAGCGGCGGCCGACGCCGCGCACGTCTACACCGTCACCAACTGGACCGAGTTCAAGGCCGCGCTGAAGAACGGCTCGACCGCTCCGAGGATCATCAAGGTGAAGGGCACGATCGACGCGGTCGCCGAGGGCTGCGACTCCTTCGCCGTGCCGGGCTACGACTTCGACGCCTATCTGCAGAAGTACGCGCCGGAGAACTGGGGTTACGGCACCAACCTGGAAGCCGAGCCCGACGACAGCCCCGAAGGCCTGCGCCGCGCCTCCGCCGCCCGCCAGGCCACCGCCATCAAGGTGGACATCCCCGCCAACACCACCCTCATCGGCGTCGGCAGGAACGCGGGCTTCAAGGGCGCCAGCCTCCAGATCGAGGCCGTGGACAACGTCATCGTCCGCAACCTCACCTTCGAGAGCCCGCTCGACTGTTTCCCGCAGTGGGACCCGACCGACACGGCCGTCGGCAACTGGAACTCCGAGTACGACAGCGCGGTGGTCTACGGATCCACCCACGTCTGGCTGGACCACAACACCTTCACCGACGGGGACCACCCCGACAGCTCGCTGCCCTCGTACTACGGCCGGATCTACGAGCAGCACGACGGCGAGCTGGACATCGTCAAGGGCGCGGACTACGTGACCGCCTCCTGGAACGTGTTCACCGACCACGACAAGACGATCCTGGTCGGCAACAGCGACAGCGCGTCCACGGCGGCGGTCGACCGGGGCCACCTCAAGGTGACCTTCCACCACAACCTGTTCTCGAACCTGGTCGAGCGCGCGCCGCGCGTCCGCTTCGGCCAGGTCGACTCGTACAACAACCACTTCGTCGCGGGCGACGGCTTCTCGTACAGCTACGGCATCGGCATGGAGTCCCAACTCGTCGCCGAGCACAACGCGTTCACCCTGCCGAGCGGAATCAGCGCGGCGACGGTCCTGAAGAAGTGGAAGGAGGCGCCGCTCACCGCCGCGGACAACTACGTCAACGGGGTGGCGACGGACCTGATCGCCGTGCACAACGCGGAGATCCCGTCCGAGACACTGCAGTCCGGCGCCGGCTGGACACCGACCCTGCGGACCCGGGTCGATCCGCCGAGGGCGGTGCCGGGGATCGTGGACCACCGCGCGGGCGCCGGCAAGGTCTGCTGACCATGGCCGAAGTCCCGTTCAACAGAAGGGCGTTCGTCGCCGCGGGCATCGGAGCCGTCCTGGCTCCGGCGCTCGCGGCACCCGCCCGCGCGGCGACCCGGTCACCGTTCGGACGCTACGGTTCGCCCTCCGCCCGCCTCACCACCCGCACTCTGTACGTGCATCCGGGCGGGCGCGGCGACCACACCACCGTCCAGGCCGCCGTGAACGCGGCGAGCGGAAGCGGATACACGCTGGTCCTCGCCCCGGGCACCTACCGCGAGACGGTGGCCGTCGGCGCCGACCGTACGGAGATGACCTGGATCGGCGCCTCCGGGGACCCGCGGGACGTCGTCGTCGTGTACGACAACGCGGCCGGCACGCCGAAGCCCGGCGGCGGCACCTACGGCACGACCGGGTCGGCCACCACGACCGTGCAGGCCGACGGGTTCACCGCCCGCCGGATCACCTTCGCCAACGACTGGCTGCGCGCCGACCACCCCGGGATCACCGGCACCCAGGCGGTCGCCATCAAGGTGCAGGGCGACCGCTCGGCCTTCGTGGGGTGCCGGTTCCTGGGCCACCAGGACACGCTGTACGCCGACTCCATGGCGCTCGGCACCTTCGCCCGGCAGTACTACCGCGACTGCTATGTCGAGGGTGACGTGGACTTCGTCTTCGGCCGGGCGACCGCCGTCTTCGAGCACTGCCACTTCCGTGCCCTGAACCGTACGGACCTGGCCGGGGCCCCGTACGGCTTCGTCTTCGCCCCCTCCACCGCGCGCGCCGACCCGCGCGGCTACCTGGTCATCCGTGGCCGGGTCAGCAGCGAGGCCCCGGACGCGTACTACAAGCTGGCCCGCCCCTGGGTGCCCAGCTCGGACACCACCGCCCGGCCCATGCTCACCGTCCGCGACACCCGGCTCACCGTCGGGATCGACGCGGTCGCGCCCTACGCCAACATGTCGGACACCTACCCGTGGCAGAGTCAGCGGTTCGCCGAGTACCGCAACACGGGACCGGGAGCGTTGATCAGCATCCCGCCGAACCGGCCCCAACTGAGCTCCGTGGAGGCCGAATCGGCGACCCGCGAGGTGTACCTCGGGGACTGGTGCCCGTGACGGTTCGTCCCTCCCCGCGTCAACGAGCGCCGCCAGGACCGTGCCGTGACACGAACGGACGAAATGCCGCCAGGGCGTCCGCCCAGCATGCCGTCGCCGTTGCCCTCACCCATGCGGATCTCCCCGTCCGACGCATCGTTCGCATGTGCGTTCCGACCCCAGGAGGACCGCTTCAAGGAAAGGTCAAGGACCTGTCATTGGCGGGCAATGCATCGACGGAAGTGCTCCCTGTGGGTGAGATATCGATCGGATAAAGGCTCTCGCGTGTCGTGGGTGATGCGCGTAGACAGTCGGTGACCTGGTGCGGAACGGCCGGTTAATCCAACTCACCCAGATCCGGAGAACCCATGCGGAAGTCCCTCAGAGCGGCGGCCGTCGGTGCCGCCTGCGCCGTCGCCGGCGCCGCCCTCTACGGCACCGGTGTCGCCACCGCCGGGCAGTCGACGGCGAACTCGACCCACGAGCCCTACAACATCGGGGTGTTGGTCAAGGACATCGACACCTACTACGGCACCACGCTCGACAGCAACGGCGTGTACCAGGCCTCCAGCACCAGCCAGTACGCCAAGGACCTGGCGCGCCTGGAGTCGGACGCCAAGCGCCACATCGACAAGGCGGCGCACAAGGCGCGGCACCGGGGCGAGAAGCCGGCGGTCGTCTTCGACATCGACGACACGCTGCTGCTCTCCCTGGACTACGAGAAGAAGACCAACTACACGTACAACGGCGCCACGTGGACGTCGTACGTGGCCCAGGCCGACCGCCCGGCCGTCTTCGGCACCCCCGAGCTCGTCGCGTACGCCAAGGCCAAGGGCGTCGAGGTCTTCTACAACTCGGGCCTGAAGGAGTCGCAGCGCGTCGACGCGGTCACGAACCTGAAGAAGGTCGGCGCCGACGTCAACCTCGACGCCGCCCACATGTTCCTCAAGGACGCCGCCAACCCGCCCGCGTACCTGAGCGCCTGTGCCACGGCCGCCGCCTGGAACTGCACCACCGTGCAGTACAAGGCCGGCACCCGTAAGCACATCGAGTCCCTCGGCTACGACATCGTCGCCAACTTCGGCGACCAGTACTCGGACCTCGACGGCGGCTACGCCGACAAGACCTACAAGCTGCCGAACCCGACGTACTTCGTCAGCTGACGCGTCCTCAGCCGCCCTGTGCGGCGAGGGGAACGCCCCCGCCGGTCGTCACCGGCGGGGGCGTTTCTCTGACTGGCTCCGAGGGGGGCTCAGGCCAGCAGATCCATGGAGTCGAACGGCGCACCGGGCTCTTCGTGGCCGAGCCCGTGGAGCCGCCGACCGGTGTTCTTCCTCCACGCACTGGAAAGGACGGAGAAATCGAGCAGGTGGTTGTCCCGTGACGCGAATCCGTGCGGGAGGCGCCGCCGGCCGCCCGCCCGCCCGCGCAGGGGTGTCGGTCCGTGGCGCGCCCACGCCGGAAGGCCTGGCCGCGTATACGGTCCTCGTGCGCCGCCCGCGGGGAACCGGTGCCCCCGTGGGGCGCGACGCGCGAGGGCAGCGGCGTTCGTCCAGGGGCTCGGACGGCGTGTGGCGGGCCGCACCGGAATCCGTAACACGGGGAAAACCTGAATGCGGTTCGACGTGGGAACAATCCAGCCAGCATCCGCACACCCGCCACGCAGGTTACGAGGAGTATCACCATGTCCGAAGCGCAGAAGGTGGCAGAGCGGCCAAGTGCCGTGCCACCGGCGACGAACAGCGTCGACCGGTTTTTCAAGATCTCCGAACGGGGTTCCACGTTCGGGCGGGAGATACGCGGCGGTTTCGCCACGTTCTTCACGATGGCCTACATCCTTGTCCTGAATCCGATCATTCTCGGCAGCGCCAAGGACAAGTTCGGCCACCACCTCGACAGCGGCCAACTCGTCACGGCCACCGCCCTGGTGGCCGCGGTGATGACCGTCATCATGGGGGTGGGCGGCAACCTGCCGCTCGCGATCGCGGCGGGCCTCGGACTGAACGCCGTCGTCGCCTTCCAGATCGCCCCGCTGATGAGCTGGCCCGACGCCATGGGCCTGGTGGTCATCGAAGGCGTCATCATCTGCGTACTGGTGCTCACCGGACTGCGCGAGGCGGTCATGAACGCCATCCCGCAACAGCTGAAGCACGCCATCGGCGTCGGCATCGGGCTGTTCATCGCCTTCATCGGCTTCGTGGACGCCGGCTTCGTCAGCCGCATCCCGGACATCGCGAACACCACCGTGCCGGTGCAGCTGGGCGCGACGGGCTCGCTGACCGGCTGGCCCGTCCTGGTCTTCTGTCTCGGCGTCCTGCTCACCATCGGACTGATGGCGCGCAAGGTGAAGGGCGCCATCCTGATCAGCATCGTGACGATGACCGTGCTCGCCGTGATCATCAACTCGGCCGCCGACATCAAGAGCTGGGGCCTGACCACGCCGAAGATCCCCTCCGACGTGGTGGCCGCCCCGGACTTCGGCCTCGTCGGTCACTTCAGTCTGTTCGGCGGCTTCGGCGAGACCGGCGCCCTGACGGTCGTCCTGCTGATCTTCACCCTCATCCTCTCGGACTTCTTCGACGCCATGGGCACGATCGTCGGCATCAGCGCCGAGGCCGGGCTGCTCGACGACGAGGGCAAGGTGCCCGGCATCGGCCGCGTGCTGTTCATCGACGGCGCCGCGGCGGTCGCGGGCGGCGCGGCCTCCGCCTCGTCCAACACCGCGTACATCGAGTCCGCGGCAGGGGTCGGCGAGGGCTCGCGGACCGGCTTCTCGAACCTGATCACCGGCGGCATGTTCGCTCTCGCCCTGTTCCTGACCCCGCTGCTCACCATCGTCCCGCTCCAGGCGGCGGCCCCCGCCCTCGTCGCGGTCGGCTTCCTGATGATGACCCAGGTCAAGCACATCGAATGGGACGACTTCGAGATCGCGATCCCCGCGTTCCTCACCATCGCGGCGATGCCGTTCTCCTACTCGATCACCAACGGCATCGGTGCGGGTTTCGTCGCCTACGTCGTGATCAAGGCGGTGCTCGGCAAGCTCCGTGAGGTCCACTGGCTGCTGTGGGCCGTGTCGGCGCTGTTCCTCGTGTACTTCGCGATCGACCCGGTGAGGCAGCTGTTCGGCGTCAAGTGACGGCACGCGAGAAGGGCCGCCCCGGGGATGCGGGCGGCCCCTCTCGCGTCGGGCGAGGCGCCTCAGTTCTTCAGGGCCGCCTGCATCATCGCCCTGGCCACCGGGGCCGCCAGGCCGTTGCCGCTGACCTCGGAGCGGGCCGCGTCGGACTGCTCGACCATGACCGCGACGGCGATCTCCTTGCCGTTCGAGTCGGACTTCGCGTACGACGTGAACCAGGCGTACGGCGTCTTGCTGTTGTTCTCGCCGTGCTGGGCCGTTCCCGTCTTGCCGCCCACCGTCGCGCCCGGGATCCGCGCGTTCGTGCCCGTGCCGTCCTCGACGACCGTGCGCATCGCGGACTGGAGCTGTTCGGCGGTCGACGGACTGACGATCTCCTTGGTCTCCGTACGGTCGTCGTAGTTCTCCACCACATTGCCGTCGGCGTCACTGGTCTGCGTCACCATGTGCGGCGAGACCAGCTTCCCGCCGTTGGCAATGGCCGCCGACACCATGGCCATCTGGAGCGGGGTCGCGGTCACGTCGAACTGGCCGATGCCCGTCAGCGCCGTGGACGACTTGTCCATGTCCGAGGGATAGACACTCGGGTACGCCCGCACCGGCACGTCCTGCGAGGTGTCGTTGAAGCCGAACTTCTCGGCCATCGCCCTCAGCTTGTCCTGGCCGAGGTCGACGGCCATCTTCGCGAAGACGTTGTTGCAGGAGTACTGCAGCGCGACACGGATCGGGGCGTCCGCACAGGGCGCGGAGGCGCTCTCGTTCTTCAGGACGGTCGTCGTGTTCGGCAGCGTGTACGGGTTCGGGCTGTCCGTCTTGGCATCCACGTCCGCGTACAGCCCGTCCTCCAGCGCCGCCGCGGCGACGACCAGCTTGAACGTGGACCCCGGGGGCAGCGGCTGGCGCATCGCCCGGTTGGTCATCGGCTTGTCCGGGTCCTTCGTCAGCCTCTTCCAGGCGGCGGAGTCGCCGGTGCTCAGCAGCGAGGGGTCGTAGGACGGCGTGGAGACGGCGGCGAGGATCCTGCCGGTCGTGGGGTCGATGGCGACGGCCCCGCCCTTCTTGTCGCCGAGCGCCCTGTACGCCGCCTTCTGCACGTCCGGGTCGATCGTCGTGACCACGTCACCGGGATCGGCGCGCTTGCCGGTGACCGTGTCGAGCGGGTTCCTGAGCTGGATGTCCGTGCCGTCCAGCAGGTTCCGGTAGATGCCCTCCAGCTGGGTCGCCCCGAACACCTGCGAGCTGTAGCCCGTGACGGCCGCGTACAGGCTGCCGTCGGTGTAGGTGCGCTTGTACCTGAGGTCGCTGCCCTTCGTCTGCGCGGAACCGGTGATCGCGTCGCCGGCCACGATGATGTTCCCGAGCGGGTTCGCGTACTGCTCGATCGCGTTCCGCCGGTTGTTCTTGTCGTCCGCGAGTGCCTTGCCGTCGTAGAACTGCACCCAGGTCGCCCTGACCAGCAGGGAGATCACGAGCAGCAGGGTGAAGACGGCGGCACGCCTGATCGTCTTGTTCATCCCGCTCAGAAGGACGAGCGGGCGGGGGCGAAGCGTTCCCTTCCGGCGGCATTTCTCATCCGCCGTTCATGATGACCGAGTCAGCGCGCCAGGGTGAGGACGACCTCGTCCGTCTCCTCGCCGCGCGCGTGCGCGTACCCCCGGGCCCGAGCGGTGACCTGGAACCCGCACTTCTCCAGGACCCGCCGCGACCCCGCGTTGTCGGCCGCCGCCCGCGCGTACAGCGGGCGCTCGGGCACCTCGGCCAGCAGGTCCCGCAGCGCGGCCGTCGCGATGCCCCGGCCCCAGTAGGCGCGGTCGATCCAGTACGTGACCTCCCGCTCGCCGGGCTCCCCGTACACCGCGGCGCTGCCCACCACGTCGCCGTCCGCGAGGACCGTGCGCGTCAGCACGTCGGACGAGGCGCGGACACGCTTCCAGTGGGCGTCGAAGGCCTCCCGGTCGGCCGGGTCCCTGGGGGTGAACGCGGCCGTCCGGAGGGACTCGGGGTCGTTCAGCTGGCGGTAGAAGACCGGCAGGTCGCTGTCGTGGACCGGGCGGAGCGCGACCTCCATGGGTCAGAGCCTCCGGGTGGCGAGCGTCAGCCGGTCGCGCGCGTCGAACAGCGCGTCCTTCACCGTCTGCTCGTGCGCGGGGGTGAGCCGGGCGACCGGCACCGAGCAGCTGATCGCGTCACGGGCCGGGGTGCGGTACGGGATCGCGACACCGAAGCAGCGCAGCCCCAGCGTGTTCTCCTCGCGGTCCACGGCGAAGCCCTGTTCCCGCACCTGGCGCAGCTCCTCGATGAGCTTCTCCCGGTCGGTGATCGTGTGCTCGGTGAGGGCGGGGAGCGTCTCCGGGAGCATCTTGCGGACCTGCTCGTCGGTGTGGGTGGCGAGCAGCGCCTTGCCGAGCGAGGTCGAGTGCGCCGGGAGGCGGCGGCCCACCCTGGTGAAGGGGCGCAGGTAGTGCTGGGACTGGCGGGTGGCCAGATAGACGACGTTCGTGCCGTCCAGGCGCGCCAGGTGGATGGTCTCGGTCGTGTCGTCCGACAGCCGGTCCAGGGTGGGCCGGGCCGCGGCCACCACCTCGTCGCCGTCGATGTACGAGGTACCGACCAGCAGGGCGCGCACGCCGATGCCGTACCGCGTGCCCGTCGCGTCCGTCTCCACCCAGCCGAGCTCCACGAGGGTGCGCAGCAGCATGTACAGGCTGGACTTCGGATAACCGACGGCCTCCTGGACCGCGGCCAGGGAGTGCATACCGGGCCGGCCCGCGAAGTACTCGAGCAATTCCACGGTCCGTACCGCGGACTTGACCTGCGCTCCGCCGCCTGTCTCGCCTGCCGACATCGCCCTTGACCCCCTCGTTCGACGGGAAATAGTCTCCGCATCATATTCACCATCAGAGACAGCGTTCAGTATATCGAACGCCGCTGGTAGGTGAGACAAGAACCGCGGCATCACATCTGGAGGGACCCCCGGTGGCAGCAGCACCAGTCTGGAGTGTCGACCCCCGTACCGGGAAGCAGCGCGAGCAGGTTGCGGTGGAGGCCACAGCCCAGGAGGTCGACGAGACCGTCCGCGCCGCACACGCCGCCCGGGGAGCCCTCGTGGACCGCACCGTGCGCGCGGCCTTCCTGCGGACCGCCGCGGACCTGCTCGAAGGGGCCAAGGACCACCTCGTCGAGGCCGCCGACGCGGAGACCGCGCTCGGACCGGTCCGGCTCACCGGCGAACTCACCCGCACCTGCTACCAGTTGCGGGCCTTCGGGGACATCGTCGACGAGGGCGCGTTCCTCGACGTCGTGATCGACCACCCCGACGACACGGCGACCCCGCCGATCCCGGACCTGCGCCGCTACAAGGTGCCGCTGGGTGTCGTCGCCGTCTATTCGGCCTCGAACTTCCCCTTCGCCTTCTCGGTCGCGGGCGGCGACACCGCGAGCGCGCTGGCGGCCGGCTGCCCGGTCGTGGTCAAGGCGCACCCCGACCACCCGGCGCTCTCGGAGCTGGTCGCGGCCGTCCTGCGCCGGGCCGCCGGCCGGCACGGCATCCCGGCGGGCGTCGTCGGCCTGGTGCACGGCTTCGAGGCGGGCGTCGAACTCGTCAGGCACCCGCTGGTCGCGGCCGCCGGGTTCACCGGATCCGTCCGTGGCGGCCGGGCGCTCTTCGACGCGGCGGCCGCGCGCCCCGTGCCGATCCCCTTCCACGGCGAGCTCGGCTCCCTGAACCCCGTCGTCGTCACCGAGGCCGCGGCGGCCGAGCGCGCCGAGGCGATCGGTGCCGGACTCGCGGGCTCGATGACGCTGGGCGTCGGCCAGTTCTGTGTGAAGCCCGGCCTGGTGCTGGCCCCGGCGAGCGCGGCCGGCGACCGTCTGGTCAAGTCGCTCACGGACGCCGTCAGCAACACCGACTCCGGCGTCCTCCTCGACCACCGTATGCGCGACAACTTCGTCGCCGGGGTCGCCGAGCGCGCCGGACTCCCCGGCGTGGAGGCCCCGGTGACGCCCGGCGCGGGCGGCGAGCACACGGTGAGCCCCGGCTTCCTGACCGTGCCCGCGCAGCACCTCGCGACCGCCGGCGAGCACGACCTGCTCCTGGAGGAGTGCTTCGGCCCGCTCACCGTGATCGCCCGCTACGAGGACGAGTCCGAGGCCGGCGCGGTCCTCGCCCGTCTGCCCGGCAACCTCACCGCCACCGTGCAGCTCTCCGCCGAGGAGGCGGCCGGCCAGGGGCGTGGCGCCGAGATCCTCGCCGAGGTGACGCCGCTCGCCGGGCGCGTGGTGGTCAACGGCTGGCCGACGGGCGTCGCCGTCGCCCCGGCCCAGCACCACGGTGGTCCGTACCCCGCGACGACGTCCACGTCGACCTCGGTCGGCGGTACGGCGATCGAGCGGTGGCTGCGGCCGGTGGCCTATCAGGGCGCGCCCGAGGCGCTGTTGCCGGCCGAACTGCGGGACGACAACCCGTTGGGCCTGCCGCGTCGGTTCAACAGGCGGCTGGAGCGCTGACGGCCCGGCGGGAGGCGCCCTTGGGCCCCCGGCCGCAGGGGGGCCGGGGGCCGGCCACGCGGTCGTCCGCGCCCCGTTCGAGTGCACCGTGGTGGACCTGGGAGACTTGGCGGATGGACGTGGAACTTCCTGAACTTCCCTTCTCGCTGCGCACGTACGGCCCGGACGGGCACTGGTCCTACGAGGACGGAGTGCTCGCGGGCTGGGCCGGCGGCCGCCAGGACCGTTTCGTGCCGCCCACCGGCGAGGCCCTGGACCCCGCCTCGGACGCGCCCCGGCTGCTCGGCGCCCCCGAGGGGGACTTCCAGCTGATCGCTCGGGTCACGGTCGGCTTCGGGGCCTCCTTCGACGCGGGCGTGCTCTACGTCCACGTCGGGGAGCGGGCCTGGGCGAAGCTCTGCCTGGAGTACTCCCCGGACGTGCCCACCGTCTGCACGGTGGTCACCCGGGGTCATTCCGATGACGCCAACTCCTTCACCGTGGAGGGAAGTTCCGTCTGGCTGCGGATCAGCAGGACCGGCCGCGCCTTCGCCTTCCACGCCTCCCGCAACGGAACGAACTGGACCTTCATCCGGCTCTTCACCCTGGGCGACGAGAAGGAGACGTCGGACGCGCTGGTCGGCTTCATGACGCAGTCCCCGATGGGGGAGGGGTGCGTGGTCACGTACGACGGCATCGAGTTCCGCCCGAACTGGCCCCAGGACCTGAGGGACGGCAGCTGACCGCACCGGTGCGGCCGGACCGGAACCGCAACCCCCGTCGCCACGTCCTCCGCTACGTGATCAGAACGCACCGCTCCGTCGGCTCCCTCGTGATCAGGACCGCGCTGGCCGGCGAGGCGGCCACCATCGCCGACCTGCATGTCCGCGCCCGTGCCACCTACTACCCGGACGGCCTGCCCGACGACGGGGCCGACTGGCCGGCGCGCTGGCGCGGCGCCATCGAGCGCCCGGACACCCATGTGCTGTGCGCGGTGCGCGACGGCCGACTCGTGGGCATCGCCTCCTTCCGTACGGACGAGGGCGCGCCCGCCGACTCCGTGAAGCTCTTCCAGTTCCACGTCGCCCCCGACCGCTGGCGCGACGGCATCGGCACCTCCCTGCACGCGGCCTGCGTGGAGGAGTGGCAGGCCGACGGGAAGCGGACGGCCACGCTCGACGTGCACGTCGGCAACGAACGCGCGCAGGCCTTCTACGCCCGCCAGGGCTGGGTGCCGGACCCGGAGAACCCGCCGGCCGAGGGCGATCACCACCTCTTCCTGCGGTACACCGTCCCCGGGGAATGAACCCAGGCGGTTGAACGTTTGCGCACCAGGACCCGTGGAGGGTGCCGCCGTACCCCCGTACCCGTACGACCTGGAGAGAGCCGAGACATGCGCGTCGAGATCTGGAGCGACATCGCCTGCCCCTGGTGCTACGTGGGAAAGGCGCGCTTCGAGAAGGCGCTCGACGCCTTCCCGCACCGCGACGAGGTCGAAGTGGTGCACCGCTCCTTCGAACTCGACCCGGGCCGCGCCAAGGGTGACGTCCAGCCCGTCCTCGCGATGCTCACCAAGAAGTACGGCATGAGCGAGGCGCAGGCGCAGGCCGGCGAGGAGAACCTGGGTACGCAGGCCGCCGCCGAGGGCCTCGCCTACCGCACCCGGGACCGCGACCACGGCAACACCTTCGACATGCACCGTCTCCTGCACTTCGCCAAGGAGCAGGGCCGTCAGGACGAGCTGATCGGCCTGTTGTACCGGGCGAACTTCGCCGAGGAGCGGACCGTCTTCGGCGACGACGAGCGGCTCGTGGAGCTGGCCGTCGCCGCCGGACTCGACGCGGACGCGGCCCGCACGGTCCTCGCCGACCCGCAGGCGTACGCCGACGACGTGCGCGCCGACGAGCGCGAGGCGGCCGAGCTGGGCGCGAACGGCGTGCCGTTCTTCGTCCTGGACCGCAAGTACGGCGTCTCCGGCGCCCAGCCCGCCGAGGTCTTCGCGCAGGCGCTGACCCAGGCCTGGGGCGAGCGCCCGCCGCTGCGGCTGATCCAGCAGGGCTCGGCCGACGCGGAGGCCTGTGGCCCGGACGGATGCGCCGTGCCGCAGCAGTGAAAAGCGCTGGTCGGGGCGGTTGTATAAGCGTTCTTTAGGGGAACCGGGCAAAAATCCGCAATGGACGGGGGGTGCCCGGGGCCGCAGAGTAGGTCCCATGGAGACCTTCGAGAGCCTCGTACGCGCCGAGTTCGCCCCGAAGAACACCTATCTGAACACCGCGAGCACCGGACTGCTGCCGGCCCGCGCGGTGGACGCCCTGCGCACCGCCGTCGCGTCCGTCGCCGCCGGACGCCCCGCCGACATGTTCGCGGACGTCGAGGCCGCCCGTGCCTCCTTCGCGCGGCTGGCCGGAGTCCCGGCGGCCCGGGTGGCGGCCGGGGCCTCGGTCGCCGTCTACAGCGGACTGATCGCCGCCGCGCTGCCGCCCGGCGCCGAAGTGCTCACCGCCGAGGCCGACTTCAGCTCCGTGGTGAACCCCTTCCACGTCCGCGGCGACCTCAAGGTGCGCGCCGTACCGCTGGAGCGGCTCGCCGAGTCCGTACGCCCCGGCACCGCACTCGTCGCGGTCAGCGCCGCGCAGTCCGCGGACGGCCGGGTCGCCGACCTGCCCGCCATCCGCGAGGCCGCGCGGACGCATGGCGCGCGGACGTACGTCGACGCGTCCCAGGCCGCCGGCTGGCTGCCGCTGACGGCGGACGCCCACGACTACGTCTCCTCCGTCGCCTTCAAGTGGCTCGTCTGTCCCCGGGGCGTGGCCTTCCTGGTCGTCCCGGAGGACTTCGGCGGGCTCACACCGCTGTTCGCGGGCTGGGTCGCGGGGCAGGCGCCCTGGGACAGCTGCTACGGCCCGGTCGAGGAACTCGCCCACTCGGCACGGCGGTTCGACGAGAGCCCCAGCCTCTTCTCGTACGCGGGCGCCCGGCATTCGCTGGAGCTCCTAGAGGAGCTGGGCGTGGAGCGCGTACGCACCCACGACCTCGGTCTCGCCGACCGGTTCCGCGCCGGGCTGCGGGAACTCGGCCACGAACCGGTGCCCGCGCCCGGCTCACCGATCGTCTCCGTACCCGGACTGGGCCGGCTCCAGCCGGAGTTGAGCGAGGCCGGGATCGAGGTCTCCGACCGGGCGGGCAACCTGCGCGCCGCCTTCCATCTGTACAACACGTCCGCCGACGTCGACCGGCTGCTGGACGCTCTGCGCCCCTGAAACCCGGCGACCCCCCGCGCGGAAGAGCGACGCCCCGGGCCGCCACGATCGGCGGTCCGGGGCGGTCCGGAGCGGTCCGGGGTCAGCGCACCGGGGTGAAGTCGCGGGACCCGATGAAGTCGGGCCTGCGCACCGGCGCCGCGAAGGGCTCCACCGCCGCGTTCTCCACGCTGTTGAAGACGATGAAGACGTTGCTGCGCGGGAACGGCGTGATGTTGTCGCCCGAGCCGTGCATGCAGTTGCAGTCGAACCAGGTCGCCGAACCGGCCCGGCCCGTGAAGAGCTTGATGCCGTGCCGGGTGGCGAAGTCGGTGAGCGCCTCGTCGGACGGCGTGCCGGCGTCCTGCATCTGCAGCGACTGCTTGTAGTTGTCCTTCGGGGTGGACCCCGCACAGCCGAGGAACGTCCGGTGCGACCCCGGCATGATCATGAGGCCGCCGTTGGTGTCGTAGTTCTCGGTCAGCGCGATCGACACGGACACGGTCCGCATGTTCGGCAGCCCGTCCTCGGCGTGCCAGGTCTCGAAGTCCGAGTGCCAGTAGAACCCGCTGGCCCCGAAACCCGGCTTGACGTTGATCCGTGACTGGTGGACGTAGACGTCCGAGCCGAGGATCTGCCGGGCCCGCCCGACCACGCGCTCGTCGCGGACGAGACGGGCGAAGATCTCGCTGATCCGGTGCACCTCGAAGACCGACCGGATCTCGAGCGACTTCGGCTCGACGATCGAGCGCTCGTCCGCCCGGATCGCGGGATCGGTGACGATCCGCTCCAACTCCTGCCGGTACACGGCGACCTCGTCCTCGCTGAGGAGCTCCTCCACGGGGAGGAAGCCGTCGCGCTCGTACGTGTGCAGCTCGGAGCTGGTGATCGGACCGGGTTCGCCCGGCGCGCTCCACACGACCGGGTCCTGGCGGGGTACGGACACCTCGGTGGCGCCGCGGCTGGGATAGAGATCGGTGAGGGTGGTCATCGGCGGGTCACACCTCCTCGGTGAGCAGCGGGTAGACGCCGTTCTCGTCGTGGTCCTCGCGCCCGGTGACGGGCGGGTTGAAGACACAGATGCAGCGGAAGTCCTCCTTGATCCGCATCGTGTGCCTCTCGTGTCCGTCGAGGAGGTACGTGGTGCCGGGTGTGATCGTGTACGTCAACCCGGTCTCGTCGTCGGTGAGTTCGGCCTCACCCTCGACGCACACGACGGCCTCGATGTGGTTCGCGTACCACATCGACGTCTCCGTGCCCGCGTACAGGATCGTCTCGTGCACGGAGAAGCCGACCTTCTCCTTGGCGAGGACGACGCGCTTGCTCTCCCAGGTGCCCGAGGCCGACTTCACGTGCCGGTCGGTGCCTTCGATGTCCTTGAACGAACGGACTATCACGATGCTGCGATGCCTCTCTCTCGTGGCTCGGGTGCGGGGTTCGGGGTGGGTCTCAGAGGGTCTCGCGCACGGCGCGGGCGAGGGTGCGCAGGCCTTCGTCGAGTTCGTCGGGGGTGATGGTGAGCGCCGGGAGGAGTTTCACGACCTCGCTCTCCGGCCCCGACGTCTCGATGAGCAGCCCGAGTTCGAAGGCGCGCTGCGCGACCCGTCCCGCGCGCTCCTTCTCGTGGAACTCCAGCCCCCAGACGAGCCCGCGCCCCCGGTACTCCCGGACGTCGGCGAGGTTCTCCTCGGTGATGGAGATCAGGCCCTGCTCGATCTGCTCGCCGCGGGTGCGGGTCTGCTTCTCCATGGCGGAGCCGTCCGACCAGTACGTCTCCAGGGCCGCGGCCGCCGTGACGAACGCGGGGTTGTTGCCGCGGAAGGTGCCGTTGTGCTCGCCGGGCTCCCACACGTCCAGTTCGGGCTTGAACAGGCACAGCGACATGGGCAGTCCGTAGCCGCTGATGGACTTGGACACGGTCACGATGTCGGGCACGATCCCCGCCTCCTCGAAGGAGAAGAACGCTCCCGTCCGCCCGCACCCCATCTGGATGTCGTCGACGATCAGCAGCATGTCCCGCCGCCGGCACAGGTCGGCGAGGGCGCGCAGCCACTCGGGCCGGGCGACGTTGATGCCGCCCTCACCCTGGACGGTCTCCACGATGACCGCGGCGGGCTGGTTGAGGCCGGACCCCTGGTCCTCCAGCAGGCGTTCGAACCAGAGGAAGTCCGGTACCTGTCCGTCGAAGTAGTTGTCGAACGGCATCGGGGTGCCGTGCACGAGCGGCACTCCGGCGCCGGCGCGCTTGAAGGCGTTGCCGGTGACGGCGAGCGACCCGAGGGACATCCCGTGGAAGGCGTTGGTGAAGGACACGATCGCCTCGCGCCCCTTCACCTTCCGTGCCAGCTTCAGTGCGGACTCCACGGCGTTGGTGCCGGTGGGGCCCGGGAACATCACCTTGTACGGCAGGTCACGCGGTCGCAGCACGATGTTCTGGAAGGCCTCCAGGAACGCGCGTTTGGCGGTCGTCGACATGTCGAGGCCGTGGGTGACGCCGTCGCGTTCCAGGTAGTCGATCAGGGCGCGTTTGAGTACCGGGTTGTTGTGCCCGTAGTTGAGGGAACCGGCGCCGGCGAAGAAGTCGAGGTACGCGTGCCCGTCCTCGTCGTACATCCGGCTGCCCTGGGCCCGGTCGAAGACGGTGGGCCAGCTGCGGCAGTAGCTGCGCACCTCCGACTCCAGGGTCTCGAAGACGCTCAGGTCGGGCGGGGTGATGGTCACGGCGAAAACGCTCCTCGGTGCGTGGGGGGTCAGAGGGAGAGGGGACCGATGCGGTACAGGACTTCGGGGTCGTGGGGCCCGTCCGGGCTGTTCGGGAAGTGCCCCGCCCCGAACAGCACCTCGCGCTCGACACTCGCGCCGTGGCGGGCGGCGTACGAGGTGAAGAGGCGTTCGGAGGCGATGTTGCCGGGGGTGATGGTGGTCTCGACTCCGCTGATCGTCCGCTCCCGGGAGACCTGCGCGGTCAGTCCGTCGAGCAGGGCCGCGGCCAGTCCGCGTCCGCGGTGCGAGGCGTCGACGGCGACCTGCCAGACGAGCAGGGTGTCCGGGCGCTCGGGCCGGACGTACCCGGTGACGAAACCGACGGGGAGCCCGTCGGGGTCCGCCGTGTCGCGTGCGACCACCGAGGTGCCGGCGAAGTCGCGGCACCACAGCAGATAGCTGTACGAGGAGTTCAGGTCGAGGGTTCCGGAGTCCTTGGCGATGCGCCAGAGGGCGGCCCCGTCGGCCACCTCCGGACGGTCGATCCGAAGGCCCTCTGGCATTTCCAGGAATTCCGCTGGCAGGTCTGTCTGTGCGGCGGTCATGCGGATTGAATTTACCGATGGAAATTCGAAAATGCATCGCCGAGGGGGGTTACGTGCGGAGCGATCCTGTGTTATCCCACGCTTGTAAGCGCCTGCCCAACGACTGTCGAAAGGTATGGCCCTGTCCGTATATTGGGGGAGGAAGCGGACACCCTGTGGAGTGTGTCACAGCGATGTAATGGCCCTGAGATCTGCCCGAATCATGTCGATTGGCGTTCGCGAAATCTTTGCGTTTAGCGGCAAAGAAAGCGGGCAGAAGAATATGGGAACCTACGCTGAATTAATACCCGAATAAGCGGAGTGAATGCACGTTGTGTCGAGTCCGTGGATATGCGGCCGGACCTCGCGCACGAAAGGGGCGGTGCGCACCGACGGCTGTCGGTGCGCACCGCCCGAGGGGTGCTCCGCGCCTCACAGGCCGCGGGCGCTGATGTCGCCGTAGGCGGTGGTCGCCCGGATGTTCAGGCCGGCTCCGGCGCCGTCGGTGTTCTTGAGCGCGTTGTGGATCCGGCCGTGGCCGGTGCCGGCGTCCAGGGACGCGGAGACTCCGTGGGCGGCGCCGACCGAGATCTCGCCGTGCTCGGTGCGCAGCGCGACCGTACCGCGCACGGCCTCGGAGACGCGGATGTCGCCCTTCCGGGTGCTCATCTCCGCGGGGCCGCCCAGGCGGCCGACCGAGATGTCGCCGGCGAGGAGGGTGAGGCGGGCGCTCTCGGCCTCGTCGAGCTCGACCGTGGCCCTGCCGCCCTCGAAGGCGACGTCGCCGAGCCGCCCGACGCCCCGGAGTCCGGCGTCGGCCGCCTTCGCGTCGACGCGGGAGCCGGCGGGCAGCCGGACCGTCACCTCGATGGCTCCGGAGGCGCCGAGGATCCGGTGCGTCGCCGCCGCGGTCCCTATCCGCAGGACGCCGTCGTCGTAGGTGACCTCGGTCTGCTCCGCCGCCTCGACGTCGCGGCTCCTGGAGGCGTCCGCGGGCAGGATCTCGACCGTGGTGTCGGCCCGGTCGGCGGCGACGAACCGGACGCGTCCCGCGGGGATGTCGAGGACGGCCGAGACGGGGGCGGGGGTGTCGAACCTCTGCATCGTGCTCTCCTTCTTCTGCGACGCGGGCTCCTGTCGCCCGGCGTTGTTTCTGACATTAGAAACGCTACGTTGCGTTCAATGATCTGACAACAGGATCGTTGCGCAAGAAGGCGAACAGTGCAGGTAGATGACGGGATTTCGTTGCAATGGCCCTGAGTCAAATGCAACAGGCGTTGCCGGGACGTTGCAATGAACTGGAGGTGAACGCTATGCTGGAGGCACCACGGACGACGAAGGAGACCGCGATGCCGGGAGGCAGACTCACCCAGCAGGAACGTCAGCAGGTCGCGCTGGGACTGGCCGACGGCCTCGCCTACGCGGAGATCGCCAGACGTCTCGACCGTCCGACCTCGACCATCACCCGCGAGGTCATGCGCAACGGCGGTCCGGCCGCGTACCGCGCCGACCTCGCCCATCGCGCCACCGAACGCCGCGCCCATCGCCGCAGGCAGACCACGCCCCAGGAGGCGGAGGCGCCACCGCAGCCCCACGGCCGGGACGCCGAGGCGGTGCGCGAGTACGAGGAGACGTTCACGACGGTGATCATGCAGTCGGGCATGTCCAGGATGATGTCCCGGGTGCTGGCCTGTCTCTGCATCAGCGACGCGGGCAGCCTCACCGCGTCCGAACTCGTCCAGCGCCTCCAGGTCAGCCCGGCGTCCGTCTCCAAAGCGATCGCGTTCCTCGAGAGCCAGGGTCTCGTCCGCCGGGAGCGCGACGAACGCCGCCGCGAGCGCTACATCGTCGACGACGACATCTGGTACCAGTCGATGATGGCCAGCGCCCGGTCCACCGCCCAGCTCGTCGAGACCACCCGGCAGGGCGTCCTCGTCCTCGGTCCGGGCACCCCGGCCGCCACCCGCCTGGAGAACATCGCGCGCTTCCTCGACTTCGTCTCCGAGAGCATCGCCCGCGCCGCCGAGCAGGCCCGCGACATCCTCCACGCGAAACCCGAGCCGGCCGCCGAGCAGCCGGCGCGTCCGGTGTCCGAGGGCGAGGCCGTCGAGACGACGGCACGGAGGTCCGGGGGCGAGCCCTCGGAGGGTGACGGGGAAGGGTAGGTAGGTACGGCGGAGTCAGGAGCCCGGCGCGGCGGGGCGGTCGGGCCCCGCCCCCGGCCTACCCCCACACCTCCGTCACCGCACGCCGGGCCCCCTCCAGGTCCACCGCGTGTCCGGACTCGGCCAGCGCGGCGCCGACGGCGGCGAGACAGGAGTGCACGACGCCCCGCGTCGCGTCGGGGCCGTAGTGGTTGACGCGGATCATCTCCTTCGCCAGCGCACCCCCGCCCGCGACCAAGGGCAGCACCGGGTCCGCCGCCAGCGCCCTGGCGACGAGCACCGTCGCGTCGGCCCCGGCCGGCACCCGCAGGGTCGTCGCGACCGGCGCCGCGTCCCCGGCCCGGTGCACGTACGGCTCCAGCCCCCCGCCGAGAGCCACCGCCCCCGCCCGCGTCGCCGCCGCGGCCGAGGCGTGCCGGTCCATCACCGCGTCGAGCCCCTCGCTCTCGATGCGCTCGACACACGCCTCCAGCGCCAGCATCTCCAGCTGCGCCGGCGCGTGCAGCAACGCCTTTCGCCCGCCGTCGACCCACCGCTCCTTCCAGTCCAGCAAGGACAGGTAGGAGTGCCGGGGCGCCCCGGGGTTGGCCGCCATCCGCGCCCACGCCCGTTCGCTCACGGACACGGCCGACACACCGGCAGGGCCGCCCATCGCCTTCTGCGCCCCGATCACGCACAGGTCGACCCCCCACGCGTCCGGCAGCACCGGTTCGGCGCCGATCGACGCGACGGCGTCCAGGTAGAACAGCGCGCCGTGCTCGCGCACCACCTCGCCGATCTCCGCGACGGGGTTCGTGTTTCCGGTCGCGGCCTCCGCGTGCACCAGCGAGACGAAGTCGATCTCCGGGTGCTCGGCGAAGGCGTCGCGCACCTGCGCGGCCGTCACCGCGGTGTGGAACGGCACCGCGAGATCGATGACCGTGGCCCCGCAGTCCCGCAGCCAGTCCCCGAAGGTCTGTCCGTACGGCCCGGTGATCACGTTGAGCGCGGTGGTGCCGGGTCCGGCGGTGCCGCGGATCGCGCCCTCCAGCGGCAGCAGCGCCTCGCCCTGGGTGATCAGGACGTCCTGCTCGGTGGAGAGCAGCCGCGCCACACGGTCCTCGATCGACGCGAAGTGCGCGGCGCTCAGCGGGGCGAGGTCCAGGAAGGGGTGGGTCACGGCGTAGCTCTCTTCGCTCACGGGTTCCAATGCGCAGCTCCGAGCGTATCCGGCACCCCCGGGCGGCCGGAGCGCGGGCGGTGGCGCCGGTGACGCGTGTGTGCGCCGGGCGGTGGCGGGGCAGATGGGGACGGTGCGGACCGACTCCGCGGCGACCGTCGGACCCACGGCCGGACCGGCCGTAAGTCAGGGGTCAGGAAGCCTCGGGAGGCATGACTTCCGAGGCCGAACGGCGCAACAGCCATCGGATTGGTTTGAGTAAGTCAAACTTTTCCTTATAATCGGAAGCCTTGATTCCCCCCACAGGAGGTCTCCGTGAACTCGGTCCCCGGACGCCGGACGCGCATGCTGGCCGCCACCACCGCGACGGCCGGGCTGCTGCTCGTGGCCGGGTGTTCCTCGGGCGGCGGGGGCAAGACCACCGCCCACGGCGTTCCCCTGGTGAAGGCGGGGCAGCTCACGACGTGCACCCACCTCCCGTACCCGCCCTTCCAGTCGGAGATCGGCGGCAAGGTGCAGGGCTTCGACGTCTCGCTGATCGACCTGGTCGCCAAGGACCTCGGCGTGAAGCAGGCCATCGTGGACACACCCTTCGAGAACTTCAAGACGGGCGCGTTCCTCAACTCCGGCCAGTGCGACCTCGCCGCGGCCGGCATGACGATCACCCCGGAGCGCAAGAAGAACGTCGACTTCTCGGACCCGTACTTCGAAGCCACCCAGGCCGTCCTGGTCGACAAGAAGAGCGGCGTCGACTCCCTCGCGAGCCTCAAGGCCAAGGGGAAGAAGCTCGGCGCCCAGGCGCAGACCACCGGTGAGGACTACGCGCGGAAGCAGGGCTTCGACCCGGTCTCCTTCGAGTCCTCCGACGCGGTGCTCAACGGGCTGCGCACCGGCCAGGTGCAGGCCGTCATCATCGACTACCCCGTCGTCCAGGGCTGGCTGAAGGACAAGGCCAACGCCGACGCCTTCAAGGTGGTGGACAACCTCAACACCGGTGAGCAGTACGGCTTCACGGTGAAGAAGGGCAACACCAAGCTCGTCGACGCCATCAACGCGGCGATCAAGGACGCGAAGGCGGACGGCACGTACAAGAAGCTGTACGAGAAGTGGATCGGCCCGTACGACGAGAGCGCCGCCACGGCCTCACCGTCCGCCTCATGAGCGGCGGCGACGCACAGGTACAGCCCCGCAGGTCCGGCCTGACCCGGCGGCAGAAGCGCACGCTCTCGCGCGGCGCCCAGTACGTCCTCTTCGTCGCGGCCGTGATCGCCTTCGCCGTCACGGCCGACTGGGGACGTCTGAAGAACCAGTTCGCCCAGTGGGACCTGGTCCGGCAGATGTTCCCGGACGTCATCACGCTGGCGCTGAAGAACACCGTGCTCTACACGATGTCCGGATTCGTCGTCGGTCTCGTGCTCGGCATGGTCATCGCCCTGATGCGGCTGTCCCCGGTGGGCCCCTACCGCTGGGTCGCCGGCATCTACATCGAGATCTTCCGGGGCCTGCCCGCCCTGCTGATCTTCGTCTTCGTGGGTGTCGCCGTCCCGCTGGCCTTCCCGGGGACGGAGATCCCCGGCGGTACGTACGGCAAGGTGGCGCTCGCGCTCGGCCTGGTCTCGGCCGCGTACATGGCCGAGACGATCCGGGCGGGCATCCAGGCGGTCCCCAAGGGCCAGATGGAGGCGGCCCGTTCGCTGGGCTTCTCGCACGCGAGGGCCATGGTCTCGATCATCATCCCGCAGGCGTTCCGCATCGTGATCCCGCCGCTCACCAACGAACTGGTGCTCCTCTTCAAGGACTCCTCGCTGGTGCTGTTCCTCGGCGTCACGCTGGAGGAGCGCGAACTCACCAAGTTCGGGCGCGACCTGGCCAGCCAGACCGCCAACTCCACGCCGATCCTGGTCGCGGGCCTGTGCTATCTGCTGGTCACGATCCCGCTCGGATTCGTCGTCCGCCGTCTTGAGGCGAAGGCCGGGGAGGCCACCAAGTGAGCAGGCCGGAGATCCAAGTGAAGGACCTGCACAAGTCCTTCGGTGACAACGAGGTGCTGCGCGGCATCGACCTGGAGATCGGCTCGGGCGAGGTCGTCTGCGTCATCGGGCCGTCCGGCTCCGGCAAGTCGACGCTGCTGCGCTGCGTGAACCTCCTGGAGGAACCCACCAGGGGCCAGGTCCTCGTCGGCGGGACGGAGGTCACGGACCCCGATGTCGACATCGACGCCGTGCGCCGCCGCATCGGCATGGTCTTCCAGCAGTTCAACCTCTTCCCGCACCTGTCGGTGACCGAGAACCTCACGCTGCCGCAGCGCCGGGTGCTCGGGCGGGACAAGGAACAGGCGGCGAAGGTGGCCGCCGAGAACCTCAGGCGCGTGGGCCTGTCGGAGAAGGCCGAGGCCTACCCCGCCTCGCTCTCCGGCGGCCAGCAGCAGCGGGTGGCGATCGCCCGCGCGCTCGCCATGGGCCCCGAGGTGATGCTCTTCGACGAGCCCACCTCGGCCCTGGACCCCGAACTCGTCGGCGACGTGCTCGCCGTGATGCGCAGGCTGGCGAACGAGGGCATGACGATGATGGTCGTCACCCACGAGATGACGTTCGCGCGCGAGGTCGCCGACCGGGTCGTCTTCATGGACGGCGGGGTGATCGTCGAGGACGGCACCCCCGAGCAGGTCATCGGCAACCCGGCCAACGAGCGCACCCGCCACTTCCTCTCCCGGCTGCTGGACCCCGCGATGGCGGACGTGGAGGAGGGGACCCCCGACCAGGTGGACCGGGACGGCCAGGGCCCGAACTAGGGTGCAGCCCATGAGTGATCGCGCGGTGCTGCACGTGAAGGGGCGGGTGCTCGTCGGGCCCGACGAGGTCCGGGACGAACTCTGGGTCGTGGGCGGGAGAATCTCCTACGAGCGCCCCGCCGGCGCCCGTGACGTCCGCACCGTCGAGGGCTGGGTGCTGCCCGGCCTCGTCGACGCCCACTGCCATGTCGGACTCGACCAGCACGGGCCCGTTCCCGACGAGGTCTCGGAGAAGCAGGCGCTGACCGACCGGGACGCGGGCACCCTGCTCGTCCGGGACGCCGGCTCACCCTCCGACACCCGCTGGATCGACGACCGCGCCGACCTCCCGAAGATCATCCGCGCGGGCCGCCACATCGCCCGCACCCGCCGCTACATCCGCAACTACGCGCACGAGATCGAGCCGGAGGACCTGGTCGCGTACGTCGCCCGGGAGGCCGCGCGCGGCGACGGCTGGGTGAAACTGGTCGGCGACTGGATCGACCGCGGCACGGGCGACCTGAGCGCCTGCTGGCCCCGGGACGCCGTCGAGGCCGCGATCACCGAGGCCCACCGGCTGGGCGCCCGGGTCACCGCGCACTGCTTCGCCGAGGACTCCCTGCGCGACCTGGTCGAGGCCGGCATCGACTGTATCGAGCACGCGACGGGGCTGACCGAGGACACCATCCCGCTGTTCGCCTCACGCGGGGTCGCGATCGTCCCCACCCTCGTGAACATCGCCACCTTCCCGCGGCTCGCCGACGGGGGTGACGCCAAGTTCCCGCGCTGGTCCGCGCACATGCGCCGCCTGTACGAGCGGCGGTACGACACCGTGCGCGCCGCGTACGACGCCGGAATCGCGGTCTACGTGGGTACGGACGCGGGCGGCACGCTCCCGCACGGACTGGTCGCGGGCGAGGTCGCCGAGCTGGTGACCGCGGGCATCCCACGGGTCGAGGCGCTCTCCGCGACGACCTGGGGTGCCCGGCGGTGGCTCGGCAGGCCGGGGCTCGACGAGGGGGCGCCGGCGGACCTGGTGGTGTACGAGGGGGATCCGCGCGCGGACGTGCGGGTACTGGGCGCTCCGCGCCTGGTGGTGCTGAACGGGCGACCCGTCGGGTAGCGGGCGGTGACCTGGGCGTTCGGGGCGGCGCGCTCGGTGGTGGGACGCCGGGCAACTCCCGTGCCGTGGGATTCGAATGGATGCACGGATGCGCCACGTTGGAGTGAAGTCACGTCAGGTTGCTGACCGTTCACTCTTAGTACGTAATTCTTTCCGGGTCCCAAGCTTTCTCTCCTGGGGGTCCCACCCTTGAACACCCACTACTTCCGCATGCCCGCACGCCGGTTCACCGCCACCGCGGCGGCCACCGTCCTCGCCGCCGGTCCGGTGGTGCTGGCCGGTGCGGGCTCCGCGCACGCCACCGGCGCGCAGGGCCGGGCGAGCGCCGTCGTCCTGCGTACCGGGCTCGACGTGTCCCTGCTCAACAAGACGGTGAACGTCCCGCTCGCCGTCTCCCTCAACGAGGTGCAGGCGCCGCGGAGCGCCGAACGCACCGCGCTGACAGCCCGGTTGGACGGTGTCGCCGGCGGCCGGCCTTTCAGTGTGCTGCGCGCGGACGCCGCCACCGCGAAGGCGACGGTCTCACCGACGAAGGCGGAGGCGTCCACGAACCTCGCGCACGCCAGGATCCATGTCCCCGGACTTCCGCTGCTCTCCCTGGTCGAGATCTCCCAGGTCACCTCCACGGCGACCTGTGAGGCGGGCCGGAAGCCGGCCGCCTCGACGAACGTGCTGGGCGCGGTGAGGGTCCTCGGCAAGAAGGTCACCGTCACGGCGGGCGGTCCGACGGAGGTGAAGGTGCCGGGCGTCGGCGAGGTCCGTATCGACTTCTCCAAGGCGCAGACCTCGTCGCGTACGGCGGCCGCGTCCGCGCTCGTCCTCAAGGTGTCCATCAACCCGTTGAAGCTGAACGTGGCCGAGGTGGAGGGGACGCTGACCCTCGCGGGCGTCTCGTGCGAGGCTCCGGCCGCGCCGGCGCGGCCGGGCGGCGGTGCCGCGCCCGTGTCCGAGGTGACGCCGCAGGGGGCGCCCGCGAAGGAGGCGGCGCCGGCGAAGGCGCCCGCGAAGACGGAGGCGGGGCTGGCCGAGACCGGGGGGTCGTCGTCCACGCCGTACATCGTGGGGAGTGGGGTGGTGCTGCTGGCCGCGGGTGCGGGGGCGGTCGCCCTGGGCCGACGCCGCACCCGCCCCTGACGCGGGGTTCGCTCGCCGGGTGCGGGTGAGTGGGGGCCGGTCGCGCAGTTCCCCGCGCCCCTGGGGGACGGGGCTGCGCCCCTGTCCCCCAGCGGTGTGTTCGGGCGCGCATCTCCAGCCCGTCCGGCGTTTGAGGACGAGGCCGTTCAGGCCGAAATGGGGTCTCGGGACGGAGCCCCCAGGGATGGGACGGGTAGGGGCGGCGGGGGCGGAAACCCCTTGCCGCCCCCCGTCTCAGCTCCCCGCCGCCGCCATCGCCCGGTCCAGCGCCTGCAAGAACCCGTTGACGGTGGTCCGGTCGCGTACGGCCAGGCGGAGCCACTCCTCCCCGAGCCCCGGGAACGTGTCCCCGCGTCGCACCGCGAACCCCAGCCCGCGCAACCGGTCCCGTACCGCCCCCGCCCGGGGCAGCCGCACCAGGACGAACGGACCGTCCGCGGGCTCCACGACCCGCAACCCGTCGGGTTCGAACTCCCGGAGGCCCGCCACCAGATGGGCCCGGTCCGCGGCGACCCGCCGGGCGGCGTGGCCGGCCTCCGCCAGCGCCCTGGGCGACACACAGGCCTCGGCCGCGGCGAGCGCGGGCGTGGACACCGGCCACAGCGGCTGCGCCCGATACAGCTCCGCGATCGTCCCGGGATCGGCGAGGACGTAGCCGATCCGCAGCCCGGCCAGCCCCCACGTCTTCGTGAGGCTGCGCAGCACGACCAGTCCGGGCACGTCCGTCCGGCCGGCCAGCGAGTCGCGTTCCCCCGGCACCGCGTCCATGAACGCCTCGTCGACGACCAACGTCCTTCCGGGCCGGGCGAGTTCCGTCAGCGACGCGGCGGGGTGCAGTACCGACGTCGGGTTGGTCGGGTTCCCGACCACGACGAGGTCCGCGTCCTCCGGTACCGTCCGCGGGTCCAGCCGGAAGCCGTCCTCCTCGCGCAGCAGCACCCGGTCGACCGCGTGCCCCGCGTCCCGCAGAGCCGCCTCCGGTTCCGTGAACTGCGGGTGCACCACGACAGGCTGACGGACCTTCAGGCCACGGGCGATCAGCACGAAGGCCTCGGCGGCGCCCGCGGTCAGCAGCACCCGCTCCACCGGCAGCCCGTGCCGCGCCGCCACCGCGGCCCGTGCGGCCCGTCCGTCCGGATACGCGGCGAGGCCGCCCAGTGAGGCGGCGATCCGCTCCCGCAGCCACACCGGAGGCGTGTCGGCGCGGACGTTCACCGCGAGGTCGGTGAGCGCCGGACCGCCGTCCCGCACCTCGGCGTCGCCGTGGTGCCGCAGATCGTGCCCGTCCGCCCCGGTGGCGTTCGCGTCGCGCCCGGGGTTCCCGGCGTCGTCAGTGCGCATGGGAGGGGGAGTGCGCGGGACCACCGTGGTGGTGCCCGTGGTGACCGTCGTGGTGGTGGCCGTCGTCGTCCGGATGGAAGTGCGGCTGCTGGGGGAGCCCCACCTTGTCCTCGAAGCCGGGCAGCGCGACGCGGTAGACGCAGGAGTCGCAGTTCATCCGCAGGTCCCCCCGCACGGCCTCCCGGTACCGCTCCATGACCAGGTCGAGCAGCTCCGGCTCCGGACCGATGACGTCGGCCGAGCGCACCTCGACATCGGGGTGCGCCGCCGCCCAGCCCTCGGTCTGCTGCCGCACCCGTTCCGGCAGGATGCCCGTGAAGAGGAAGTAGGGCAGGACGACGATCCGGCGGGCACCCAGCCGCACACAGCGGTCCAGGCCCGACGGCACGTCCGGCGCGGCCAGCGACACGAACGCCGTCTCCACCCCGGCGTACCCGCGTCCCTCCCACAGCAGCCGCGCCGCCTTGTGCACCTCGGCGTTGGCGTCCGGGTCCGTGGAGCCCCGCCCGACGAGCAGTACGGTGACGTCGGCCCGGTCCGCGGGGGTACGGGCGGTGCCGCCGAGGACCTCGTCGAGCCGCCGCTCCAGGACCGCGAGCAGCGACGGGTGCGGACCCAGCGGGCGCCCGTACGTGTAGGAGATCCCGGGGTGCCGCTCCTTCTCGCGGGCCAGCGCGGCCGGGATGTCGCCCTTGGCGTGTCCGGCGGACACCAGCATCAGCGGGACGGCGGCGAACCGGCGTACACCCTGGTCCACCAGCTCGCCCACCGCTTCGGCGAGCGGGGGCGGCGACAGTTCGATGAAGCCGCCGGCGACGGGAAGTTCGGGGTGGCGGCGGCCCAACTCCCGTACGAAGGAGCGGAAGGCCTCGGCTCCGGCCTCGTCCCGGGTGCCGTGTCCGGCGATGAGCAGGGCGGGGGGCGGGGTGGTCACGGATTCTCCTTCGGTACGGGGTGGTACAGCAGGGCGTTGAGCGCGGCGGCGGCGACCGCCGAACCGCCCTTCTCGGACACGTTGCTGACAGCGGGCAGTCCGCTCTCGCGCAGCGCGGCCTTGGACTCGGCCGCGCCGACGAAGCCGACGGGCAGACCGATGACGAGCGCCGGATCGGCGTGCAGGGTGAGGAGTTCCTCCAGGGCGGTCGGCGCGCAGCCGATCACCCAGAGCGCGCCGGGCCCGACGTCCTCGTACGCGAGCCGGATCGCGTGGGCCGAACGGGTCAGCCCCGGCCCGGACTTGGCGTCCCTGAGGCGGCAGACGGTGTCGCGACGGGTGATGCCCGCCGCGACCATCTCCACGTCCACCACGACCGGTGCCCCGGCGTGCAGCGCGATGTGAGCCTTGGACAGGGCGCTCTCGTCGGTGACGAGGTCGCTCGCGTAGTCGAGGTCCGCCGCGGAGTGGACGACCCGCTCCACGACGGCACGTGTCAGCGGCGGGAAGTGCGAGGTGCCCAGACGGGCGCGCAGTCGCCGGAAGGACTCCTGTTCGATGGGGTGGACGACCCGGGACTCCGGGAAGGTCTGGCTCACTTGGGCTCCTCCTGCCAGCGGTAGCCGCGGGGCGTCACCATGCGCCCGGCGATCTCGCGGGTCGCCGTGTTGCCCACGGTCACGACGGTCATCATGTCCACCGTCGCGGGATCGAGTCCCGCGAGGGTGGTGAGGCGACTGCTCTCGTCGGGGCGCGAGGCGTTGCGGACGACGCCCACCGGCGTCGTCGGCTCCCGGTGCCCGGAGAGGATCGCGAGCGCCTTCGGGAGCTGCCAGTCGCGGCCCCGGCTGCGGGGGTTGTAGAACGTCACGACGATATCGGCCTCGGCCGCCGCCCGTACCCGCCGCTCGATGACCTCCCACGGGGTGTGGAGGTCGGAGAGGCTGATCGAGACGTGGTCGTGGCCCAGGGGTGCGCCGAGGATCGCCGCCGCCGCGAGCGCGGCGGTCACCCCGGGCACCCCGACCACGTCGATGTCGTCGGACGCCTCGGCCAGCGCGGGGGAGGCCATCGCGTACACGCCCGCGTCCCCGCTGCCGATCAGCGCGACGGCCTGCCCGCGCCGGGCCTCGGACACCGCCGTGCGCGCCCGCTCCTCCTCGGCGCCGAGCCCCGACTCCAGGATCCGGGTGCCGGGTCGCAGCAGATCGCGGATCTGGTCGACGTACTGGTCGAGCCCGACGAGCACCGAGGCCCGCCGCAGCTCCTCCCTGGCCCGGGGGGTGAGCAGGTCACGGGCGCCGGGGCCGAGCCCGACCACCGCCAGCCGGCCGCGCGCCGACCGGCGTACGACCGCACAGGTGGCCATGGCGGGCTGCCCGTCGGCCCGCGCCGACTTCCGCTTGGGGACCAGGAGTTCACCGCCGCGCACCAGGGCCGCGGCCTCGGCCACGGAGGGGGTGCCCACGGCGGCGAGCGGCGCGCCGGACGGGTTCGGCACGTCGACCGTCGCCAACTCCCCGGCGGTGTAGGTGACCAAGGGCACCCCGAGCCGCGCGGCGGCCCCGACGATGCCGGGCTCCTCGGCCTTGGCGTCGACGGTGGCGAGCTCGGCGACGGACCGCGCGGACAGCCCGGCGTCCCGCAGGGCGTCCTCGACGAGCCCGAGCACCTCGTCCACGGGGGCGCCCTTCGAGGCCCCCACGCCGACGACGAGGGACGGCGGGCGGAGGATCACCAGACGCTCGGCGGCCGCGACGACCCGGTCGGTGACCCGGACCGTGTAGGCGCCGTCCGCCGCGAACGGAAGCGCGGGCAGCGGCCAGACCGTCGCGGCGTCCAGGCCGACGGGTTCGCCGTCCAGCAGGGCCCGGGTCACCCCGGCGACGTCTCCCTCCACGGGGAGGCCCAGCGTGTCCAGGCCGGGCACCCCCACCGCGTCCGTCGCCGTCGTCACCACGGGCTCGGCGCCGAGCAACTCGCCGACCTCGCGCGCCAGGTCGTTCGCCCCACCGCCGTGCCCGCCGACGAGGGACACGGCGAACCGCCCGGCCTCGTCGACACACACGACCCCGGGGTCGGTCGTCTTGTCGCCCAGCAGCGGTGCGATCAGCCGCACCACCGCGCCCGTGGCGAGGAAGCACACCAACTGGTCGCACTCCCCGAAGGCGCGCCGCACGGCGTCCCCGACGGACCCGGCGTCCCCGCCCGACCCGTCGTACACGCGGGTACGAGCGGGCCAGGCGGCGGCCAGCCGGTCACGGGCAGCCGCGCCCGCCGCCGTGGCGGAAATCAGGCCGATCACTGGGGGACTCCTTCGGTACGGGCCGGGGGCCGGACGCCCCACAGCAGGAAGACGGGATTGGTGGCCGCGAGCCGGGTGACGTTCCCCGGCAGCGGCGCGAGCCGGGAGGACTGCAGGAGCACGCCGTCGCAGGCGAACCCGGCGGCGTCGAGCGCGTCCCGGGCCGCCGGCACCCGGTCCAGCGCGGCCATGGCGACGACGACGGCCCGCCGGGCGCGCCGCGCGCAGGCCGTCACGATGGCGGGCAGCTCCCGCCCTCCACCGCCGATGAAGACGGCGTCCGGATCGTCCAGATGGGACAGCACGGTGGGCGCCGCCCCGTGCACGACCCGCACCTCGACCCCGTGCGCCCCGGCGTTGGCGCGGATCCGGTCGCAGCCGTCCCGCGTCTTCTCGATCGCGGTGACGGCGGCACCGAACCGCGCGCACTCGACGGCGACGGACCCGGAGCCCGAGCCGACGTCCCAGACCAGATCACCGAGGCGTGGCCCGATCCGGGCCAGCGCGAGCGCCCGTACCTCGAACTTGCTGATCATCGAGTCGCGGTGGGCGAACTCGCTCTCGTCCAGGGCCCACCGGTCGGGCCCGGCGACCGGCCCGGCGACCGTCCGCACGGGAGCGAGGACACGCGACCCGTCCAGGCACAGGACGACGCTGACCGCCGTACCCCAGTCGCGGGCCGCGGCCTCGGCGGGCGTGACCCGCTCCACGCGTTCGCGCGCGGGATCGCCGAGGGCGCTCGCCACGACGAGGACGCGCCCGTCGGAACGGTGGGCGAGGGCGGCGCCGAGTTCGGCGGGACCGGAACCGGGTCCGGTCAGCACGGCCACCTTCGGGTGGGACCGGCAGACGTGTACGGCGGTGCGCAGGTCACGCCCGTGGGCGCTCACCACCACCGCGTCGTCCCAGGGCAGCCCGAGCCGCGCGAAGGCGGTCGCGACCGACGAGACACCGGGCCGGACGTCCAGCCGCTCCGGCCCGAACCGTTCGGCCAGTGCCCGCACGATCCCGAAGAACCCGGGATCGCCGGAGGCGAGCACGACGACCCGGCCGCCCCGCGCCCCCTCCGTGCCCTCCGCGCCTTCTTCCTGGTCGTCGTGCTCCGTCTTCGCCACGTACCGCTCGACGGCGTCGAGGGCGGGGGCGAGCGGTCCGAGGACGACCTGTTCGGCGCCCGCCGGCAGCCGCGCGGCCGCCAGATGGCGCCGGGCCCCCACGACCAGGTCGGCCCCCGCCACGGCGGCCTCGGCGTCCGGTGGCAGCGGCGCCCCCGTGCCCGTACCGACGACGGTGATCACGACGTACTGCCGCGCCGCGCCGCACGCAGCTCCGCGCGGGCCCGCGGGTCGGCCCTGCGGAAGCCGTGGAAGTGACCGGGGTGGTAGAGGTGCGAGCGGGTGCCGCTCGCGTCGAGCGCCGGACCGACCAGGAACAGCGTGTGCTTCCAGAGCTTGTGCTCCTTGACCGTCTCCTCCAGGGTCCCGATCGTGCACCGGACGATCAGCTCCTCGGGCCAGGTCGCCTGGTACGCGACCACGACCGGCGTCGAGGTCGGATATCCGCCCTCCAGCAGTTCCCGGACCAACTGTCCGCTGCGGGCCGCCGACAGGAACAGCGCCATGGTCGTCCCGTGCCGGGCGAACTCCCGCACCTCCTCGCCGGGCGGCATCGGCGTCTTGCCGCCGCCGAGCCGGGTGAGGATCACGGACTGCGCGATCTCGGGAATGGTCAGCTCGCGCCGGGCGAGGGCGGCCACCGCGGAGAAGGAGGAGACACCGGGCACGATCTCGGTCTCGACGTCCAGGTCCGCGCACCGGTCGAGCTGCTCCTGCGTGCCGCCCCACAGGGCCGGGTCGCCGGAGTGGATCCGGGCGACCTTCAGGCCCTCGCGGGCGGCGCGCTCGTACACGGCGACGACGTCCTCCAGGGACATCGTCGCCGAGTCCAGGATCTCCGCGCCCTCTCGGGCGTGTTCGAGGACCTCGGCCTGCACCAGGCTGGCCGCCCAGATCACGACGTCGGCCTCGGCGATCGCGCGCGCGGCGCGGAAGGTCAGCAGGTCGGCGGCGCCGGGCCCGGCCCCGACGAAGGTCACCTTGCCGGTGGGGGCATCGGCCATGGGAATCGGTCCTCTCCTACGAAAACTCGGGTGCTGCGAAAAGATTTCGGTAGCCGGATCGGTGGCTTCCCGGCCGTTGGACATGCGAGACCGGGGCCTGATCGGATAGCAAGGGCCTATGGCGGTCCTCGTCGCGCTCGGCGCGTTCCTGATGACGCTGGCCGGCGGCTGGACGGCGCAGCGGGTGACCGACCGCCGTCATCTGGTGCTCGGTCTGGCCGGTGGGCTGATGCTGGGCGTGGTCGGCCTGGACCTGCTGCCGGAGGCGCTGCGCACGGCGGGCGACGAGGTCTTCGGCGTACCGGCCGCGCTGCTGCTGTTCGTCGCCGGGTTCCTCCTCGCCCATCTGGTGGAACGGCTGCTGGCGGCCCGGCAGGCCGCGCACGGCGGCGAGGAGTGCACCGGCCGGGCGCCGGAGGTGGGCCTGACGGCCGCCGCCGCGATGGTCGGCCACAGCGCCATGGACGGCGTCGCGATCGGCGCCGCCTTCCAGGTGGGCGGCGGCATGGGCCTGGCGGTCGCCCTCGCGGTGGTCGCGCACGACTTCGCGGACGGCTTCAACACCTACACGATCACCAGCCTGTACGGGAACGCGCGCCGCAAGGCGATCACGATGCTGGTCGCCGATGCGGCGGCCCCGGTCGTCGGCGCCGCCTCCACGCTCTTCTTCACCATCCCGGTGGACCTGCTCGGCGGCTATCTCGGCCTCTTCGGCGGCGTGCTGCTGTACCTCGCCGCCGCCGAGATCCTGCCCGAGGCGCACCACGAGCACCCGGCCCGCTCGACCCTGCTGTTCACGGTCGGCGGCGCGGCGTTCATCTGGCTGGTGGTGGGCCTCGCCGGAACCGGATGATCTCTCGTGGCTCACAGCTTCCCGCCGCGTCCGCCGTCCCGCCGGGCGGGCGCGATGAGCGTGGAGAGGTACGGCAGCGGCTCGCCGTCGAGGTCGGCCGCGGGCCGGATGGACTCGTCCTCCAGGCCGAGCGCCGAACCCCACACGGCGTCGTCGATCCGCCCGGTCTCCCGCAGCGCCCGGGCGACCTCGTGCGCCTGCCGTCCGAACTTGTAGGCGACGACCGTGCCGGGACCGCTCAGGGCGTCCTTGAGCACGGCGGCCCCGGCCGTCACCGGTACCAGGGTGAGCGGCTCGGTCCCCTCCGTGAGCACGGCCCCCGAGCGGGCGGCGAGGTCCTGCATGGCGGTGATGCCGGGCACGGTCTCGATCTCCGTCCCGGGTACGAGCGCGCCGATGGTGTGCGCGAGGTAGGTGAAGGTCGAGTACACGTTGGGGTCGCCGATGGTCGCGAAGGCGACGGTCGTGTGCCGCGCCAGCAGCTCCGCGACCCGCGTGCCCGCGGCGTCCCAGGCGGCCTCGCGGCGCGTCCGGTCGGTCCGCTCGTTGAGCGCGAACACGATCCGCAGGACCTTCTCCGCGGGCACGTAGTGCAGCACGGTCGCCTCGGCGCGGCCGCGTTCCCCGGTGTCCATGACGGGCACCACGACGACCTCGGCGGCACGCAGCGCGTTGACGCCCTTGACGGTCACCAGCTCCGGGTCTCCGGGGCCGACGCCGACCCCGATCAGCTTGCTGCTCATGACGTCAGGCACCTCTCCACGAACCGACGGGCGACACCGGGTCCGGACGCCCAGTGCGTGTGCAGATAACTCGCGTGCACACCTTGTTGTACGAAACCCTCGACGCGCGGTCGGGGGGCGCGCACCCCCCAGGCGGGAGCCGCCCCGGCGCCGGGCTCCACCACCGTCCGGTGGAACTCGTGCCCGCGCATCCGGGTACCGGCCGCGGCGAGGGCGCTGTCGGAGACGGCGACCGCGTCCCGGTAGCCCAGGGTGAGCCGTTCGTCCATCCGGGCGGTGGTGTCGAGCACCCCGCACATCGGCTGTCCGTCGAGCTCGCGCGAGAGATACAGCAGTCCGGCACACTCGGCGGCGACGGGCGCCCCGCCGAACGCCAGCTCGGCCACGGCCTTGCGCAACGGCTCGTTGGCGGACAACTCGGGCGCGTACACCTCCGGAAACCCGCCGCCGATGACCAACCCGCCGGTCCCTTCGGGCAGTTGCTCGTCCCGCAAGGGGTCGAAGACGACGACCTCGGCCCCCGCGGCGACGAGCAGCTCGGCATGCTCGGCGTAGGAGAAGGTGAAGGCGGGTCCTCCGGCGACAGCGACGCGCGGTGCCGGACGCGGGCCTGTCCCACGCTCTCCCGTCCCGGCCGGCGTCCGCTCCTGCGGCCCGTCCGGCGTCCGAGGGGACACGGACACGACGGCCTCGGCCGCGTCCCACGCCGCACCGGACGACTCACCCGCACCACGCGCCAACGCGAACAACGCGTCCAGATCGCACCCGCGCCGCACCTGCGCGGCCATCGCCGCCACGGCGTCCACGGCGTCCGCGCGCCGCTCCGCGACGGGCACCAGCCCCAGGTGCCGGGAAGGCGTGTCCACCTGCGGTGCACGCCGCAGGGCGCCGAGCACCGGCACCCCCGACGCGTCCAGCGCCTCCCGCAGCATCTCCTCGTGCCGGTCGGACCCCACCTTGTTGAGGATCACCCCCGCGACCCGCACCTCGGGATCCCAGGAGGCGAACCCGTGCACCAGCGCCGCCACGGACCGCGACTGCGACGAGGCGTCGACCACCAGCACCACCGGCGCCCGCAGCAGCTTCGCCACCTGCGCCGTGGACGCCAGGTCCCCCTGGCCGGCCGCCCCGTCGTAGAGCCCCATCACGCCCTCGACGACGGCGAGATCGCACCCCCGCGCCCCGTGCGCGAACAGCGGCGCGATCAACTCGGTGCCGCACAGGTACGCGTCGAGGTTCCGCCCCGCACGCCCGGTCGCGAGCGCGTGGTACCCGGGGTCGATGTAGTCGGGCCCCACCTTGTGCGGGGACACGGCGAGCCCCCGCGCGGCGAAGGCCGCCATCAACCCCGTGGCGACGGTGGTCTTGCCGCTGCCCGAGGAGGGCGCGGCGATGACCAGCCGGGGGACGGACGTCACCACTCGATGCCCCTCTGGCCCTTCTGGCCGGCGTCCATCGGATGCTTGACCTTCGACATGTCGGTGACGAGATCGGCGGCCCCGACCAGCTTCTCGGGGGCGTTGCGTCCGGTGATCACGACATGCTGGGTCCCGGGCCGCTCGCGCAGCACGGCGACCACCTCGTCCACGTCCACCCACCCCCAGTGCATGGGGTAGGCGAACTCGTCGAGGACGTACAGCCGGTACGTCTCGGCCGCGAGGTCCCGCTTGACCTGCTCCCAGCCCTCGCGGGCCTTCTCCTCGTTGTCCATCTGAGAGTCGCGCTGCACCCAGGACCAGCCCTCGCCCATCTTGTGCCAGTCGACGGACCCGCCCTCACCGCTGGCGCCCAGCACCCGCAGCGCGTTCTCCTCGCCGACCTTCCACTTCGCCGACTTGACGAACTGGAACACCCCGATGGGCCACCCCTGGTTCCAGGCGCGCAGCGCGAGCCCGAAGGCGGCGGTGGACTTCCCCTTGCCCACGCCCGTGTGCACCACGAGCAGCGGCCGGTTGCGCCGCTGACGAGTCGTCAGTCCGTCGTCCGGTACGACACTCGGCTGCCCCTGCGGCATTACGCGGCCCTCCTCGAAGTTCCCTGCACGTCCCGCACGAGCCCGGCGATGGAATCGGCGCGCAGCTCGTCCAGCGTCACCGCCGTCCCGCCCAGTTCGTCCGCGAGCCGCCCCGCGAGCCCGAGCCGTACCGGCCCCGCCTCGCAGTCGACGACCACGGAGGCGAGCTGCCCGGCCGCGAACAGCCGCGCCGCGCGCCCCGCGAGCGCGACCGGTTCGGGGCCGCCCGTGGCCCGTCCGTCGGTCACCACGACGACCAGGGGCCGGCGCGCCGCGTCCCGCAGCCGCTCGATCCGCAGCACCTCGTGCGCGCGCAGCAGCCCGGCCGCGAGCGGCGTCCGGCCGCCCGTGGGCAGTGACTCCAGCCGCGCGGCGGCCGCGTCCACCGAGGAGGTGGGCGGCAGCGCGACCTCGGCGGCGGAGCCGCGGAAGGTCACCAGGCCCACCTTGTCCCGCCGCTGGTAGGCGTCGAGCAGCAGCGACAGCACCGCACCCTTCACGGCGCCCATCCGCTGCCGCGCCGCCATCGACCCGGAGGCGTCCACCACGAACAGCACGAGGTTGCCCTCCCGCCCCTCACGGGTGGCCTGGCGCAGATCGTCCCGGCGTACGACCAGACCGGGACCCGAGCGTCCGCGCGCCCGCTGGTGCGGCGCCGCCGCCCGCACGGTCGCCGCCAGATGCAGCTTGGTGAGCGTGCCGCGGGGCCGCCGCGAGCCGGTCGTCCGGCCGTGCTCGGTCCGCGCCCGGGAACGCCGGCCCGCGGCGCCCTCGCCGAGACCGGGCACGCTCAGCACCTTCGTGCGAAAGGGTTCGGCGGCCCGCACCGGGGACTGCTCGCCGGCGCCCTGCGCGCCCGGCGCCCGTCCGTCCTGCGAGGGCTCGCCCTGCGCCGGGACGTCACCGGTGGGCGCGTCGCCCTCCGGCCCGTCCTGCGGCGGCTGCCCGCCCCCGCCGGGACCGTCCGGGTCGGGGTCGGGGTCCGTGTCCGGGTCGGGTCGCGGATCGTCGTCGGAACCGCCGAACTCCTCCAGCGTCTCGTCGAGTTTGTCCTCGTCGAGCCCCGGAGCGTCGAAGGGGTTGCGCCGGCGCCGGTGCGGCAGCGCGAGCAGCGCCGCCTGCCGCACGTCCTCGGGCAGCACCTCGGTGCGCCCCGCCCAGGCGGCCAGCGCGGTCGCGGTCCGGGCCATCACGATGTCGGCCCGCATGCCGTCCACCTCGAACGCGGCACAGGTCGCCGCGATCTGCCGCAGCGCCGCGTCGCCGAGCCGCACCGACGGCAACAGCCCGCGCGCCGCCGCGATCCGGGCCCGTACCGCGGACTCCTCGTCGGCCCACCGCGCGGCGAAACCGTCCGGGTCGTCGTCGTAGGCGAGCCTGCGCCGGACGACCTCGACCCGCTGGTCGGGCTCCCGGGAGGCCGCGACCTCGACGGTCAGCCCGAACCGGTCGAGCAACTGCGGCCGCAGCTCGCCCTCTTCGGGGTTCATGGTGCCGACGAGCAGGAAGCGGGCCGCGTGCCGTACGGAGACGCCCTCCCGCTCGACGTACGAGGCACCCATCGCCGCCGCGTCCAGCAGCAGGTCGACCAGGTGGTCGTGGAGGAGGTTGACCTCGTCCACGTACAGGATCCCGCGGTGCGCGTCGGCCAGCAGGCCCGGCTCGAAGGCCTTCACGCCCTCCGCGAGCGCCCGCTCGATGTCGAGCGCGCCGACGAGCCGGTCCTCGGAGGCACCGACGGGCAGCTCGACCGTACGGGCCGCACGCGACACGTACGGGCCGCCGTCGTGCGGCCCGTCCGGGCACGCGGGGTCCGGCGCGTCCGGATCGCACGAGAAACGGCACCCGGCGACGACGTCCACCTCCGGCATGAGCACGGAGAGCGCGCGCACGGCCGTGGACTTGGCGGTGCCCTTCTCACCGCGGACCAGCACACCGCCCACCGCCGGTGAGACGGCGTTCAGCAGCAGCGCGAGCCGCAGGTCGTCCTGGCCGACCACGGCCGTGAACGGGAACGGGGTACTCACTGGTCGTCGCCCTCCAAGTCGCCTTCGAGCTCCAGATAGGTGGCGCGCAGCCGCTCCAGGGTGTCCGCGTCCGGCTCGGCCCACAGCCCCCGGTCGGCGGCCTCCAGGAGCCGTTCGGTGATCCCGCGCAGCGCCCATGGGTTGGACTTCTTCATGAAGTCCTGGTTCTCCGCGTCGAAGACGTACTCCGCGCTGAGCTTCTCGTACATCCAGTCGTCCACGACCCCGGCCGTGGCGTCGTAGCCGAAGAGGTAGTCGACGGTCGCCGCCATCTCGAAGGCCCCCTTGTAGCCGTGCCGGCGCATCGCCGCCATCCAGCGCGGGTTGACCACCCGGGCGCGGAAGACACGGTGCGTCTCCTCCCCGAGGGTGCGGGTCCTCACCTGGTCGGGCACGGCCGAGTCGCCGACGTACGCCTCCGGGCTCGCGCCCGTCAGATGGCGCACCATGGCCACCATGCCGCCGTGGTACTGGAAGTAGTCGTCGGCGTCGACGAGGTCGTGCTCGCGGGTGTCGACGTTCTTCGCCGCCACGGCGATGCGCCGGAACGCGGTCTCCATGTCGCCGCGCGCCGCCCGGCCGTCCAGGCCGCGCCCGTAGGCGTAGCCGCCCCACACCGCGTACACCTCGGCGAGGTCCGCGTCGGAGCGCCAGTTGCGGGCGTCGATCAGCGGCAGCAGACCGGCCCCGTAGGCACCAGGCTTGGAGCCGAAGATGCGCGAGGTGGCGCGCCGCCGGTCGCCGTGCTCGGCGGTGTCCTCGTCGGCGTGCGCGCGGACGTAGTTGAGGTCGGCCGGCTCGTCCAGGTCCGCCACCGCCCGCACCGCGTCGTCGATGAGGCCGACCACGTGCGGGAACGCGTCCCGGAAGAAGCCGGAGATGCGCACCGTGACGTCGATCCGCGGGCGGCCCAGCTCCTCGGCGGAGACGATCTCGAAACCGGTCACCCGGCGCGAGGCGTCGTCCCAGACCGGGCGGCAGCCCAGCAGCGCCAGGATCTCCGCGATGTCGTCGCCCTGGGTGCGCATCGCGGACGTGCCCCAGACCGTCAGACCGACGGACTTCGGGTACGCGCCGGTGTCCTGCAGATACCGCTGCACCAGCGAGTCGGCGAGCGACTGCCCGACCTCCCAACTGAGCCTGGAAGGAATCGCCTTGGGGTCGACCGAGTAGAAGTTGCGGCCGGTCGGCAGGACGTTCACCAGCCCGCGGGTCGGCGAGCCCGACGGACCGGCCGGGACGTAACCGCCGTCCAGGGCCCGCAGGATGTGGGTGATCTCGTCCGTCGTCCGGGCCAGACGCGGCACGACCTCGCGACAGGCGAACTTCAGCACCGCGACGGCGTCCGGGAGTTCGGTGCCCAGCACCTCGCGCACCAGGGCGGGCACGGCCGCGCCGTCCCAGCCGCGTTCCTCCATGCCCTCGGCCGCGCGGCGGCACAGCTGCTCCAGCAGGTCGATCGCGTCGGCGCCCGTCCGTGCCGGGCCCCCGACGAGGTCCGTCAGTTCCGCCGGAACCTTCACCGGCGCCCCGGGCTCGCCCAGCAACTCCTTCTCGGACAGGCCGAAGTGTTCGGCGAGAGCGGCCCGCAGACCCGGCAGCGCGTTGGCGGCGCCGCCCCACACCTGGGAGGCGCGCAGCACGGCCAGGACCAGGTTGACGCGCGGCTCGGCCTCCGGGCCGCCGCCCAGGATGTGCAGACCGTCCCTGATCTGCACGTCCTTGATCTCGCAGAGATAGCCGTCGATGTGCATCACGAACGCGTCGAAGTCGCCGTCGTCCGGCTGGTCGTCGACGTGCAGGTCGTGGTGGAGCTCGGCCGCCTTGACGAGGGTCCAGATCTGCGCGCGGACCGCCGGGGCCTTCGTCGGGTCCAGGTCGGAGACGAGGGCGTACTCGTCGAGGAGCTGCTCCAGCTTCGCGAGGTCGCCGTAGGTGTCGGCGCGCGCCATCGGCGGCACCAGGTGGTCGACGACGGTGGCGTGCCCGCGCCGCTTGGCCTGGGTGCCCTCGCCCGGGTCGTTGACGATGAAGGGGTAGACGAGCGGGAGTTCACCGAGCACCGCGTCGGGCGCGCAGCCGCCGCTGAGCCCGAGTCCCTTGCCGGGCAGCCACTCCATCGTGCCGTGCTTGCCCATGTGCACGACGGCGTCCGCGCCGAAACTGTTCTCCAGCCAGCGGTAGGCCGCCATGTAGTGGTGCGACGGCGGCATGTCCGGGTCGTGGTAGATCGCGATCGGGTTCTCGCCGAAGCCGCGGGGCGGCTGGATCATCACGACGACGTTCCCGAACCGCAGGGACGCCAGCACGATGTCGTCGCCGTCCACGTACAGGTTGCCCGGCGGCTCGCCCCACGCCTCCAGCATGCCGCCCCGAAGCCCGGGGTCGAGCCGGTCGAACCACGCGCGGTAGTCGGCGAGCGGCACCCGCGCCGGTGCGGCGGCCAGCTGCTCCTCCGTGAGCCATTCGACGTCATGGCCACCGGCGGCGATGAGACGGTGGATCAACTCGTCGCCGTTGTCGGGGTAGTCGGTGAGGGTGTACCCGGCGTCCCGCAGCGCGTCCAGCACCCGTACGGCCGAGGCGGGTGTGTCGAGGCCCACCGCGTTGCCGACCCGTGAGTGCTTGGTCGGGTACGCGGTGAAGACGAGCGCGAGCTTCTTCTCCGCGTTCGGCTTGTGCCTCAACCGCGCGTGCCGTACGGCGATTCCGGCGACGCGCGCGGACCGCTCGGGATCGGCCACGTACACCGGGACCTCGTCGGGGCCCTGTTCCTTGAAGGAGAACGGCACGGTGATGAGCCGCCCGTCGAACTCAGGGATGGCGACCTGCATCGCCGCGTCCATGGGGGAGAGGGCGGCGTCCGACTCCTCCCAGGCCCGCTTCGACGAGGTCAGGCAGAGCCCTTGCAGCACGGGGACGTCGAGGTCGGCGAGCGCGCCGATGTCCCAGGCCTCGTCGTCGCCGCCCGCGGACGCCTCCGAGGCGTGCGTGCCGCCCGCCGCGAGCACGGTGGCGACCAGCGTGTCGGCTCTGCCGAGGATCTCGTACAGGCCGCTGTCGGCGCCGCGCAGTGAACCGCAGTACACGGCAAGGGCGTTGGCGCCGCGTGCCTCGACCGCGTCGCACAGCGTGTCGACGAAGGCCGTGTTGCCGGCCAGTTGGTGGGCGCGGTAGAAGAGCACACCGACGGTCGGGCGGCCCTCGACGAAGGGGCGCTCGCCGTGGACGCCGTACTCGGGCATCCTGCGCGGCTCCTCGAAGCCCTCGCCGGTGAGCAGCACGGTGTCGGAGAGGAACCGGGCCAGCTCGGTGAGGTTCTCGGGACCGCCCTCGACCAGATAGCGCAGCGCCTCGGCCACCACACCGGCCGGCACCGACGACTCGGCCATCAGCTCGGCGTCGGGGACGGTCTCGCCGCCGAGGAGGACGGTCGGGACAGCGGACGCCTTGAGGACGGCGAGCCCGTCCTCCCAGGCACGCTTGCCGCCCAGCAGCCGGACGACGGCGACGTCCGCGCCCTCGACGAGCCGGGGGAGCTCCTCGCCCACCTCCACCCGGGTCGGGTTGCCGATCCGGTACGAGGCGCCGGAGGCCCGGGCCGCCAGCAGATCGGTGTCGGCGGTCGACAACAACAACACTGTGCTCATGCGGGCGCTCCCGGTGGAATGAAAGGCAGTCCTTGCGGCGCGCCCGACTCGATGAGCCGCCACAGCGCGTCCGTGTCCGCGTGTTCCTCGATCAGATCGCCGAGCCGGTCGAGCTGCTCCTCGCGCAGCGCCCCGAACGACGTGTCGGCGGCCGGTACGAAGCGGCGGCCCGCGGCGGCCGCCACCTCGCGCAGAAAGGCACGCCGGAAGCCGTCCGACTCCAGCGAGCCGTGCCAGTGGGTGCCCCAGACGGCACCCACGCGGCACCCGTCCAAGAAGGGCTCGCCACCGGTCACTTCGGCGACGCCGTGATGGATCTCGTACCCCTCGACGTGTTCGCCGAGCGCCTCGCCGGCCGGGCGGCCGAGGGTCTTCTCGCGCGCGAACCGCACGCGGACGGGGAGGAGTCCGAGCCCGTCGACCTGGCCGGCCCGCGACTCGACCTCGTCCTCGATGTGGTCCCCGAGGAGCTGGAAGCCGCCGCAGATCCCCAGCACCGGGCGGCCCTCGGCGGCCCGCCGGGCGAGCGCGTCCGCGAGGCCCCGCTCGCGCAGCCACGCCAGCGCCTTCACGGTGCCCCGGGTCCCGGGCACGACGACCAGGTCGGCGTCGGCCAGTTCCGCGGCCCGGTCCACGAACCGCACGACGACGCCGGGTTCGGCGGCCAGCGCGTCCACGTCCGTGAAGTTGGACATCAGCGGGACCGCGCAGACGGCGACGCGCAGGACGTCCTCGCCGGCGGGTTCGGCGACCGCCGACTCCCGCACGGCACCGCGCAGCGACACACGCAGGCCGTCCTCCTCGTCGATCCCGAGGCCGTGCCGGAAGGGCAGGACTCCGTACGTACGGCGTCCGGTGAGGTCCTTCAACATGTCGAGCCCGGGTTCCAGCAGGGACACGTCGCCACGGAACTTGTTGACCAGGAACCCGGCGACGAACTCCTGGTCCTCGCGGGACAGCAGCGCGACCGTCCCGAAGAACGAGGCGAACACGCCTCCGCGGTCGATGTCGCCGACGACGAGCACGGGCAGCCGCGCGTTGCGCGCGATCCCCATGTTCACGATGTCGGTGCGCCGCAGATTGATCTCGGCAGGACTGCCGGCCCCCTCACAGATCACCGCGTCATACGTGCCCCGCAACTCGGCGAGGCAGTCCAGCACGGTGCCCAGGAGCTGTTGCTGCCGGCCGCCGTGGTAGCCGCGGGCGCTCATCTCGCCCACCGGCCTGCCCATGAGCACGACCTGACTGCTCCGGTCGCTGCCCGGCTTGAGCAGGACGGGGTTCATGAGCGCGGTCGGTTCCACCTGGGCGGCCTGCGCCTGCATGGCCTGCGCGCGCCCGATCTCCGCGCCCTCGCGGGTCACGAAGGAGTTCAGGGACATGTTCTGCGCCTTGAAGGGCGCGACCTTGACGCCCTGCCGCACCAGCCACCGGCAGATCCCGGCGGTCACGACGCTCTTGCCGGCGTCGGAGGTGGTCCCGGCGACGAGGAGACCGCCACTCATGTCGTACGCCCCTTCGTGAGAGGTCCCTTGGTGAGCAGCCGTCCGGCCAGCAGTCGTCCCGCGGCGCTCACGCCGAGGGCGAGCCAGCCGACGCGCCGCGACAGCCGTACGGCCCGTTCGATGTCGCCGACGCGCACGGCACGCCCACCGTCGTTGAGGACGGGCCGGTGCTCGACGCGGCCGGCGTACGAGAGGGTCCCGCCGAGCCGCACCCCGAGCGATCCGGCGAACGAGGCCTCCACGGGCCCGGCGTTGGGGCTCGGGTGCCGGCGGGCGTCGGTGCGCCAGGCGCGCGCCGCCCCGCGCGGGTCGTCGCCGGCGACGGTGGCGAGCGCCGCGGTCAGCCGTGCTCCCGGCCAGCCCGCGACGTCGTCGAGGCGGGCGGAGGCCCAGCCGTAGCGCAGGTACCTGGCGGATCTGTGCCCGACCATGGCGTCGAGCGTGTTCACGGCGCGGAACGCGACCAGTGCGGGCACACCGCCGACCGCTCCCCACACCAGGGCGCCCACCACGGCGTCGGAGGTGTTCTCGGCGACGGACTCGACGACGGCGCGCGCGATGCCGTCGCGGTCCAGTGCCTGGGGGTCGCGTCCGCACAGGTGCGGCAGCCGCGCGCGGGCGGCCCCGACGTCACCGGCGTCGAGCGCGGCCCCGATGGCCCGCGCCTCGCGCCCGAGGGAGGTGCCCCCGAGGACGGCCCAAGTGGCCGCGGCGGTCAGGGCGATGGAGGCGGGACGGGAACGACGTACGCAACGGCTCGCGAGCGCGGCGAGCGCGCCGGCGCCCCCGACGCAGACGGCTGTGTGCAGCGCTCCCCATCCGCGGTGGTCCCGCCACAGCATCCGCTCCACGGCTGCCGCGGTCCGCCCGAACGCGGCGACCGGATGACCCCGGTGGGGATCGCCGAGCAGCAGGTCGCCGAGAAGGCCGGTGGCGGCGCCGTACGCGAAGACGCGATCGGCACGCACGGGGTCAGCCCGCCGTGGGGTGAAGTGGAACCCTCGTACTCATCAAGACCCGCAACGGGCAGCCGCGCATGGCGATATGTCCTCACTCAGGGTGTCCGCGCCCTGGTTCGACGAGACCGGCGGTGAGAGTTCCTGGCTCCCGGGGAGTTCCTTCCCCGGTCACAGTGGCGGGACCGCGCCGGATTCACACCGGCTTCCTCTTCTGTCGCCGTACTTGGCTCCGGCAGTCCACCACGGGTTGCAGGACCCGTCAACTTGCCGTTGACCTGCGAGGGGAGAGTGTGCGAAGGCCCACATGGCGCGGGGCGGGGGTGGACGTGCGCGTGGGGTGCGGGACGGCATACGCGTGGGGTGCGGGACGGCGATCCGTCCCGCACCCCACGTGAAGTGATGCCCGTTTCAGGCTGTTTGCCGGGGCACGGTCACCCGTGCGCGGTCACTTGCCGACGATGAGGAAGATCCCGTACGCCACCGCCGCCGCGCACGCGGCGAAGCAGATGTACGCGCCGGTGACCGCGAGAGCGGCCGAACCGCCCTGGGCGGACGCGGACTCGCGCTTGGTGAGACCGACGATGCCGAGGGTGAAGAGGCCGACGAGGGCCACGGTGACCACGAGGCTGACTCCGAAGACGGAGCCGAGGGCTGCCCAGTCGATGTTCATGCTGTTCTGTCCTTACACCGTGGCCGGGCGGGTGGGCTCCGCGTCCGGGGACGGGATGGTGGTCTTCAGTTCACCGGACAGGTCTCCGGTGACGGGGCCCGCGGGGGGCGGGGTGACCGCGGCCATCGCGGTGGTGACGATGCCGGCCGGCTCGGCGGCGGCCTCGTTGACGTTGTCGACGGTGACCGGCTGACGGCGGGACAGCCTCCAGATGACGCCGGCGCCGACGACCAGCAGCGCGCCGGTGAGCACGATGCCCCAGGTGCCCTGCTTGGTCAGGAACTCGGCGGCGGCACCGGCCAGACCGGCGGCCGGCAGGGTCAGGCCCCAGGCGACGAACATCCGGGTCGCGGTCGACCAGCGGACGACACCGCCCTTGCGGCCGAGGCCCGAGCCCATCACGGCACCCGAGCAGACCTGGGTGGTGGAGAGGGAGAAGCCGATGTGCGAGGAGGCCAGGATGGCCGTCGCGGCGCTGGTCTGGGCGGCGAAGCCCTGCTGCGGCGCGAGGTCGGTCAGACCCTTGCCCATCGTGCGGATGATGCGCCAGCCGCCCAGGTAGGTGCCGAGCGCGATGGCGGTACCGGCCGAGACGATGACCCAGGTGGGAGGGTTCGAGCCGGGGGCGATCACACCACCGGTGACCAGGGCGAGGGTGATGATGCCCATCGTCTTCTGCGCGTCGTTCGTGCCGTGCGCCAGCGAGACCAGGCCGGCCGAGGCGATCTGGCCGGCGCGGTAGCCCTTGGCGGTCGCCTTCTGGTCGGCGCGGTCGCCGATCCGGTACGTCAGCCGGGTGGCGAGCATCGCGGCGAGTCCGGCCACGATGGGCGCGGCGACCGCGGGGAGCAGCACCTTGGTGACGACGGTCGAGCCGTTCACCGACGACCAGCCGGCCGACATGACCGCGGCGCCGATCAGGCCGCCGAACAGTGCGTGGGAGGAGCTGGAGGGCAGACCCAGGAGCCAGGTCAGCAGATTCCAGAGGATGGCGCCGACGAGCGCCGCGAAGATCACTTCGGTGCGTATGCCCTCTTCGTTGATGAGACCGCCGGAGATCGTCTTGGCGACCTCCACGGAGAGGAACGCACCGACGAGATTCAGCACGGCGGACATGGCCACCGCCGTCTTGGGCTTCAGAGCGCCGGTCGAGATGGTCGTCGCCATCGCGTTGGCAGTGTCGTGGAAACCGTTCGTGAAATCGAACACGAGAGCGGTGACGATCACGATTCCGAGGAGGAGCGTGATGTGTTCCATTTACCCAGGCTTCTGTTTGACGTCAGTGGCAGGTGGACCGTAGGCAACCTGAGTGAACGGAAGATGAACTGAGGCGGGCTTAGGGGTGTATCGAACCACGGATCGCCCCTCCGCTTGCGCCGGTGTGGTTGGCGGAGGGGTGGCCCGTGGTTCGAACGAAGGCGGAATATCGGGCTCCGCTAGCCCTTCGCGAGCCTTTTCAGCCGGGCCATGGATCCGTGGAAGAGATTCTGGTCACCCGGCAGGGTCCCGTTGTTGTCGTACTGCCAGAACGTCCAGGACGACCAGCCGCCCGGCAGGGCGCCCGCGTCCGGGGTGTCGTAGCGGGCCAGCCAGAGGGGGTGGTCCGCGGCGAAGGCGCGGCTGTCCCCGGTGCAGGTGTCCCACCAGTGGGCGGTCGTGTAGATCACCGGACGGCGGCCCGTCTCCCGTTCCAGCTCGTCGCTGAAGTCCTGGATCCAGCCGACGAGTCCGGCCTTGCTCATGCCGTAACACTTGTGCTTGCTGTACGGGTTGTACTCGATGTCGAGCGCGGGCGGCAGGGTCCGGCCGTCGGCCTGCCAGTCGCCCCCGTTGTGGACGAAGTACTCGGCCTGGGTGGCGCCGGACGACTTGTCCGGCCGCGCGAAGTGGTAGGCGCCGCGGAGGATCCCCGCGTCGTACGCCCCGTTGTACTGCTGGTCGAAATAGGGGTTGCGGTAGGTGTGGGACTCGGTGGCCTTCACGTACACGAACCGGGCGCCCTTCGCCTTCGCGCCCTGCCAGTCGACGTTCTTCTGGTGCGAGGAGACGTCATGGCCTCTGGGCGCACCGGCCGCGGCGGCCGGTGTACCGGCGAGCGCGCTTCCGGTGGCGGCGAGCGCCGCCAGGGCGGCCGCGGCCACGAGGGCGCGGGCGCGGAACGGTTGGTGACCACGGGCCATGTTTCCCCCCGGAATGGCGTCGTGCACGGTAAATCCCCCAGAGGTTAGTGGAAGATCATTCAATACACGTCGATCACCAGCCAATAGCTTTAAAAGGGTGATGTGTCCTCATATGCACCCTTACGGACGTAGGTCTTCCGCCCTAAAGTGCCCTCGCCGCCACCCGGTTGACGTCCGTGCTGACAGGATCGCGGGCATGGCGGAGCAGCGGCGGGACGCGCGGGTCGGGCGGGACGTGGGGGAGGGCGCACGCGGTGCGCGGACGCGGGAGGTGGCCGAGGCGTGGGGCGAACTCGTCGCGACGGCCCGCCGGACGGTGGCCGACGGGCTGGTCGTCGGAACCTCGGGCAACGTCTCGGTGCGGGTCGGTGACACGGTCCTGGTCACACCGACCGGAGTGCCCTACGACCGGCTCACGCCCGACGACGCCGTCGGGGTCGACCTCGACGGCCGGCAGACCCTCGGTGTTCTCCGTCCGACCAGCGAACTGCCGATGCATCTGGCGGTCTACCGCGCCACCGAGGCGCGCGCCGTCGTCCACACCCACGCCGCGCACGCGACGGCGGTGTCGACGCTCGTGACCGAACTCCCCCTGATCCACTACATGGCGGGCGCTCTCGGCGGGCCTGTCCGTGTTGCACCTTATGCCGCATATGGAACCCCCGAGTTGGCCGAGAACATGCTTCAGGCGCTGACCCGGCGCACGGCCTGCCTCCTCCAGAACCACGGCACCCTCGCCCACGGCGACTCCCTGGACCGGGCGTACGACCGCACCGCGCAGTTGGAGTGGATGTCCCGCGTGTGGCTCCTGGCGTCGTCCGTGCCGGGACTGTCGCCCGCGCTGCTGTCGCGGGAACAGTTGGAGGAGGCGGGCGAGCGGCTGCGCGGGTACGGCCAGCCCGGCCCCGGCGCGAACGGTGTGTCGGTCCCGTGACGGTCCGGGACGGCAGGTCCGTCCCGTGACGGTCCGGGACGGCAGGTCCGTCCCAGCGACGGTCGGGGACGGCAGGTCCGTCCCAGCGACGGTCGCCGTGCGGCCGATCCCCTGCCCCGCGACCCGCGAGACCCCCCTCGCCGCCCCCGGAGGGCGGAGCCGCCGGTCCGCGCGCCCACTGGCCGACAACGGGATGCGCCGTGAGACTGAATCCGTGCGTACTGCCAAAGCGACGGCCGCGGCCGTCACCGTAGCCCTGGCCGCGAGCGCGGCCTCCGTGGCGGTGGGACGGTTCGCCAGCGACGCCGCGCTCAAGGCGCCGCCCGGCAGGCCCCTGCCCACCGAGCCGCGGCTCACCGTGCACGCCACGGCCCCGGGCCGGATCACGCTCACCCGCGCCCTGGCCTCCCGGCGACCGGGAACGTACGGACTGGCCGGCGACGGCTCGCACGCGGTCGTCGGCCCGGTCCTGGAGAACGCGCCCCACAGCGCCGACACGGTCGTACGCCGCCTCGAACGCGTCACCCACGGCACCCTGCGGCCCGGCGACCGGGTCTGGCTCACCCCGAACCTGTACGTCGGCAACCCGAGCACCGCACTCGGCCTCGAGCACGCCGACGTGGACGTGCCCGGAGAGCTCGGCCCGCTGCCCGCCTGGTTCGTGCCCGGCGTCCGCGACACCTGGGTGATCACCGTGCACGGCCTGGGTGCCACCCGGGAACTCCCGATGAACGTGATGGAGTTCCTGCACCGCAGCCGGCTCCCCGTCCTCGACCTCGCCTACCGGGGAGACGTCGGCGCGCCCCGTCCCCCGGACGGCCTCGGCCACCTCGGCGAGACCGAGTGGCGCGACCTGGACGCCGCGCTGCGTTACGCGATCCGCTACGGCGCCGCGCAGGTCGTCCTGTACGGCTGGTCCACCGGCGCCACCATGGCCCTGCGCACCGCCACCCACTCCGCCCTGCGGGACCGGATCGCCGGGCTGGTCCTGGACTCCCCCGTCCTCGACTGGGAAGCCACGCTGCGCGCCCTCGCCACCGCCCGCCACACCCCGAGAGCCCTGCTGCCGCTCGCGGTCCGGGCCGCCCAGGGCCGCACCGGACTGCACGGCGACCGCACCTGGCAGGCCGCCGACCCCGACCGGCTCAAGGTGCCGACGCTGGTGCTGCACGGCCCGGACGACGTCCTCGCCCCCTGGGGACCCTCGCGCCGTCTCGCCCGGCGCCGCCCGGACCTGGTCACCCTGCACACGGTCGCGCAGGCCCCGCACGGCGCCCTGTGGAACGCCGACCCCACCGAGTACGAAGAAGTCCTGCGCCGCTTCCTGACCCCCCTGATGTAGGGGACCGGCCCTACGCACGAGGCCCGGCGACCGCCGCACCGGCGCACAGCGCCGCTCCTCCCGCACGGCGGCCGGGAGCGCCGTGCCGCCCCTTTCGCAGGGCGCTCCGGCGAAGCACCGGCACGCTTCCGGTTCGGATCGGGTCAACTCGAGCGGGGCCCCGCGCACACATGTCGAGCCCCCGCAAAACCCCGTGCATTGGCCACCCCTGTCGCCTGCTGTGACATTCCGTTTGGGTTTTCGGACCGCCAACCGGAAGACTGCACCTGTGACGTCCCGTAACCCGCGCGACTCCAGGCTCCGACTCGTCCGCCCGCGGCCCCTGGCTGCCGCCCCCCGAGCGGTGACCCAGCGCAGCTCGCGCCGACCCGCACCCCGGCCCCCCGAGGGCACCCCGCCGCCGGCGGAACTCGCCCGTATGGCACGTGCCGGCCTCGCCGGCGCGGCCCGTGTCGCCCGCTGGGCCGACTCCATGCTCGGCCCGGGGCGCGACGGCGCGACCCCCGACGGCAAGGGCACCCTCTCCGCGGCAACCGCCGAACGGGCCGCCGAGGAGTTGGGCCTGACCCCGGCTCAGGTCCGCGCGGACTGGGACACCGCACGCCTCGCGGGCCTCGTCGAGGTGCACGGCGACATCGCCCGCCCCGGCTGGCGTCTGCGCGCCTGGAACCGCGACGACAGCGCGGTCCTGCGCGGCTGGGTCGCCCTCTTCGACGCCTGGTCGCTCGCCCATCCGGAGCCCGCGGACCGTGAGGCGTCCGCCGTCGCCGAGGTCGTCTCCGCGATGCCCCAGGTGCTCTCCTTCCTCCAGCTCTCCGCCGGACCCGTCCCCGTGGAACAGCTCCTCGACCTCCTCGAACAGCGGGTCACGGAGCTGCGCACCGAGCGCTGCGAGATCCCCTACGGCCCCCAGCCGGATCCCGCCCCGGAGACCGCCGCGCTCCCGGACCCGGACGCCCCGCTCGCCCCTCTCCTCGACTGGGCCCTGCACGCCCTCGCCGCCGTGGGAGCGCTCACCTGCGCCGACGGACAGGCCACCCTCACCCCGCTCGGCAGCTGGGCGGTCTGGGTCAAGCTGGAGCAGATCTGCGTCGCCGCCCAGAGCCCCGCCGGGAACATCGAGCAGCCCGCCGCGGACATGCTCCGCGGCTGTGCCCAACTGCGCCCCAACGCGGCCCGCGCCGAGTACCGCGCCTGGCTCGCCGCCCGCCCCGTCGGCAGCGCCGTCACCGAACTCCTGGAGGCCGCCCGCGGCGAGGACGCCCTCACCCGCGGTCTCGCCTTCGAGGCACTGCGGGTGGTCGGCGCCCCGGCCGAGCCCGACGTGCGCTCCGTGGCCGAGGAGAGCTGGCTGCGCCCCTACGCCCTGCTGTGGCTCGCCGAGCACGACGGCCACGACCCCGAGGACGCCCACGAGGTCCTCACCCGCGAGGAGTCCACCTGGTTGTGGGTCGACACCGCCGCCGCGGTCGCCGACCACGGCGAGGCGCCGCTCCTGGTGCGCCACCTGGAGTCCGCCGTGCAGCCGACCGTGCCCGCGCTCCTCGACGAGGTGCGGGCCGTAGGGCACCCCCGCACCGTCCAGGTCCTGGTCGCGCTCGCGGCCGCGCACCCGGACCCGGCGCTCGCCAAGGCCGTCCGCCGGGCCGCCTTCCAGGTGCACACCGGGGGGAGCTGAACGGCGGCTCGGGCCGTGGCCGCCCCGGCGCCCGCCCGCCGGGAGGGGGCAGGCCCGCCCTAGCCGCCCGTCTCCGGCGCGTACGTGCCGAAGCTCCAGACGTTGCCCTCGGCGTCGCGGGCCAGATAGTCCCGCGAGCCGTAGTCCTGGTCGGTCGGGGGCATCAGGATCTCCGCGCCGTGGTCCACGGCGCGCTGGTGGTGTGCGTCGACGTCGTCCACCACCACGTACACCCCCGTGGGGCCGGCGTCCTTCATCGCGGTGTCGAAGACGCCGCCGCGGCCCTTGGAGCCGAGCATGACCGCTCCGCCGCCCTGGACCAGCTCGGCGTGCATCACCGTGCCGTCCTCGCTCTCGTACACCGACAGCTCGGTGAAGCCGAAGGCCTCCGTGAGCTGCCTGATCGCCGCCTTCGCGTCCGCGTACAGCAGTGTCGGGTAGATGCTCGGACGTCCGCCGTCCATCCCCGCCATACCGACCACTCCTTCTCGTCCCGCCGTCGGAATGTGACCTGCCCCACAGTCTCGCACCGGCCACTGACAACGCCCCACGAGCGGGACGGGGCCGTCAGCGGAAGGTGTTGCACTGCGCCATGTCGCCGGTGCGGTAGCCCTGGTAGAACCACTGCTGCCGCTGCGCGGCCGAGCCGTGCGTCCACGTCTCCGGCGTCACCCGCCCCTGGAACCTCTGCTGGATCCGGTCGTCGCCGACGGCCGCCGCCGCGTCCAGCCCGTCGCGGATGTCGGCCGCGGTGAGACTGCTGAGCAGCGGCCTGCCCGTCGACGGGTCCTTCGTCGTCGTCGCGTGGTGCGCCCACACCCCGGCATAACAGTCGGCCTGCAGTTCCACCTTCACCGAGTTGCTGGTCGCGCCCGAGACACCGTCCTGGGCCCGGCCCAGCGTCCCCATCAGGTCCTGCACGTGGTGCCCGTACTCGTGCGCCACCACGTAGGCCTGCGCGAACGGACCGCCACTGGAGCCGAACTTGGTCCGCAGGTCGTCGAAGAAGCCCAGGTCCACGTAGACCTTGCGGTCGGCGGGGCAGTAGAACGGCCCGACGGCCGAGGTCGCGGTGCCGCAGGCGGTGGCCACCCGGTTGCTGAAGAAGACGGTCGGCGAACGTGTGTACACGCCGTCGCGCCGCGCGAACTCCTGTGTCCAGAAGTCCTGCACGCTGTTGACCACCGCCACGACGCGGCAGTCCTCCTTGGCGTTCGCGTCCCGCCCCGTCCGGCACGTCTCCTTGATCTGGTCGAGCGAGGAGGAGGTCGTCGCGGGCTGGTCGTCGCCGGAGGAGAGCCCGAGCTGGTCGGGTCCCACTCCGAAGAACAGCCCGAGCAGCAGCGCGACAAGGCCGGCGATACCGCCGCCGACGGTAGCCCGGCCGCCGGGGATCCGGCTGCCGCGCTCGTCCTGGACCTCGGAGGTGTCCAGGTCGGCGTCGTCGTCGAACTGCATGGCGCACCATCCTCCGCGTACGGCCGCGTATGTCGCTCGGTGCCGCCATCCTCGTACGTGCCCGGCCCCCCGGCTCCGGGCGGAGGGCCGAACGGGCGACCTCCGCCGACCGCAGCGGGGAGCACGCCCAGGGCACGTCGCTGCCGTCGAGGCCCCCGCTGCGGACGGCCGGCGCCACCGTCGAGGCCTACGACGCGGCGACCGGCCGCGCCCGCTGGACCTACGCGCGCCAGGGCCCCACCGCCCGCTCGCCGTGCTCCCCGCGCGCGGGGACGCGATCGCGCTCTGGGACGACGGGCTGGTCACCGGCACCACGCGGCGCGACGGGAGCGTCGTCCGCCGGCACCGGGCGCTGCCCGGAACCGCCCGCCGGCACCGGGCGCTGCCCGGAACCGCCCGCCGGCTCGCGGACCACGAGGCGACCGGCGTGCTGCGACTCCTGGGCGAGGGCATGCTCGCCGTGATCACCCCCGAGCGCGTCGCCGCGTACCGCGTCGCCGACGGCGATCTGCGCTGGATCCTGGCCGCCCGGCCCGGCTGCCGCTTCGCGCCCGCACGTGCCGTTCGTCACGGCACGGTGCTCCTGATCGCCCGGCCCTGCCCCGCCGAGGACCGCTGGACGGCCGGGCTCGTCGCGGTGGACGACCTGGGCGTCGTCGCCCCGCACCGCACGCCGCTGGGCAACGGACGGCGGGGCGAGCGTCACAGTGCCGAACCCCCGCGCCCAGGAAAAGTGGTTGCACCGCCCCGTTAGACTTGGCCCATGGCCATTCTCCTCGCGCATTAGACGGCGGGAACGTCCTCAGCCGCCCACCCCGCCAACGACCCTGCCCAGGAGTCTGTCCGTGATCTCCGCCTCCGGTATCGAGCTGCGCGCCGGCGCCCGCATTCTCATCGAGTCCGCCACCTTCCGCATCACCAAGGGCGACCGCATCGGCCTGGTCGGACGCAACGGCGCCGGCAAGACGACCCTCACCAAGGTCCTCGCGGGGGAGGGCATGCCCGCCGCCGGCAACGTCGCCCGCTCGGGCGAGGTCGGCTACCTGCCGCAGGACCCGCGCACCGGCGACCTCGACGTGCTCGCCCGCGACCGCATCCTCTCCGCGCGCGGCCTGGACACCCTGCTGCGCAAGATGCGGGAGAACGAACAGCGGATCGCCAACGGCTCGGGGGCCACCCGCGACAAGGCCATGCGGCAGTACGAGCGCCAGGAGACGGAGTTCCTCACCAAGGGCGGGTACTCCGCCGAGGCCGAGGCCGCCACCATCGCCGCCGCGCTCAACCTGCCCGACCGTGTGCTCGGCCAGCCCCTGCACACGCTCTCCGGCGGCCAGCGGCGCCGTATCGAACTGGCCCGGATCCTGTTCTCCGACGCCGACACGCTGCTGCTCGACGAGCCCACCAACCACCTGGACGCCGACTCGATCGTCTGGCTGCGCGACTACCTGAAGACGTACCGCGGCGGGTTCATCGTGATCTCCCACGACGTCGACCTCGTCGAGACGGTCGTCAACAAGGTCTTCTACCTGGACGCCAACCGCGCCCAGATCGACGTCTACAACATGGGCTGGAAGCTCTACCAGCAGCAGCGCGAGGCCGACGAGAAGCGCCGCAAGCGCGAGCGGCAGAACGCCGAGAAGAAGGCCGCGGCGCTGAACGCGCAGGCCGACAAGATGCGCGCCAAGGCCACCAAGACCGTCGCCGCCCAGAACATGGCCAAGCGCGCCGACCGGCTGCTCGCCGGCCTGGACGCCGTCCGTGTCTCCGACAAGGTCGCCAAGCTGCGCTTCCCGGAGCCCGCGCCCTGCGGCAGGACCCCGCTCATGGCCGAGGGACTGTCGAAGTCGTACGGCTCCCTGGAGATCTTCACCGACGTCGACCTGGCCATCGACAAGGGCTCCCGCGTCGTCATCCTCGGCCTGAACGGCGCCGGCAAGACGACCCTGCTGCGCCTGCTCGGCGGCGCCGAGAAGCCCGACACCGGAGACGTCATCGAGGGCCACGGCCTCAAGCTCGGCTACTACGCGCAGGAGCACGAGACCCTCGACCCCGAGCGCACGGTGCTCGAGAACATGCGCTCCGCCGCCCCCGACCTGGACCTGGTCGAGGTCCGCAAGACGCTCGGTTCGTTCCTGTTCTCCGGCGACGACGTCGACAAGCCGGCCGGGGTCCTCTCCGGCGGCGAGAAGACCCGTCTCGCGCTCGCGACCCTGGTCGTCTCCTCCGCGAACGTCCTCCTCCTCGACGAGCCGACGAACAACCTCGACCCGGCCAGCCGCGAGGAGATCCTCGGCGCGCTGCGCACGTACAAGGGCGCCGTCGTCCTCGTCACCCACGACGAGGGTGCCGTCGAGGCGCTCCAGCCGGAGCGGATCATCCTGCTACCGGACGGCGTCGAGGACCTGTGGGGCGCCGACTACGCGGACCTCGTCGCCCTCGCCTGAGCCGTCGTACGGCCCCCGGGGACCGCTTGGACAGCCCCGGGGCCGCCGTCAGCACAACGTGATCGAATGGCTGATCCACTGCGTATGGATCATTCGGCCGATCCGTGATCCATCATCTGTGTGAGATCTCCTCGTACCGAAGTGTGTCCTACATCGAATTCACGGCCGAGTCCTTTGTTCACAAGGGCTCGGCCGTTGTGCGTCGCTGACCTGGCACTTTGCCGAAGAACCCGTTCGGCCGTACGGACGGACCAGCGCGGAACCTGTAATTCCACTCGTGGGGACGGGCTCCTGTCGTCAAAACCTTGTCTCACGGACCTTGCCGAATGGCTGGCCATGAAGCCCTTGAGGGGTGATCATGAGAAGTCCAGAGCGCACTTCCCATGAGGAGGCACGGGTGGCCGAGACTCTGAAGAAGGGCAGCCGGGTAACCGGCGCCGCGCGCGACAAGCTCGCGGCAGACCTGAAGAAGAAGTACGACTCCGGTGCGAGCATCCGAGCGCTGGCCGAAGAGACCGGCCGTTCGTATGGCTTCGTGCACCGGATGCTCAGCGAGTCGGGCGTCACGCTCCGTGGGCGTGGCGGAGCGACGAGGGGCAAGAAGGCCGCCTCGGCCTGAGGCCGGGCGTCCCCATCGGCTTCGGTGGTGGCCACCCGGTCGGTCGGGTGATCGACCGGGTGGTTACTGTGCAGTCACTTAGGTGTGTCCCCCCGCGGGTGCGCGCCTGATCCGACCGCACCCATCGGAGGCAGCCCATGGCTTCGCTCGAGAAGGATCTCGACCCCGTACTCGACAAGGACGGCGTACGGCTCACCGTCGACGACGCGATCGCCACGGTGACGCTGACCAACGCGGCCAAGCGCAACGCCCAGAGTCCCGCTCTGTGGCGGGCGTTGACGGAGGCCGGACGGTCACTGCCGGGCACCGTCCGGGTGGTCGTGCTGCGTGCCGAGGGCAAGTCGTTCTCGGCAGGGCTCGACCGCCAGGCGTTCACGCCCGAGGGCTTCGACGGCGAACCGTCGTTCATCGACCTCGCGCGCGGCACGGATGCCGACCTCGACGCGACCATCGCCGAGTACCAGGAGGCGTTCACCTGGTGGCGGCGCAGCGACGTCGTGTCCATCGCCGCCGTGCAGGGGCATGCCATCGGAGCCGGGTTCCAGCTCGCCCTCGCCTGTGACCTGCGCGTCGTCGCCGACGACGTGCAGTTCGCCATGCGCGAGACCAGCCTCGGGCTCGTGCCCGACCTCACGGGGACGCACCCGCTGGTCGGTCTGGTGGGCTATGCCCGCGCGCTCGAGATCTGCGCGACGGGTCGCTTCGTGGCGGCCGAGGAGGCCGAGCGCACCGGGCTCGCCAACCTCGCGGTCGCGGCCGGACAGCTCGACGAAGCGGTACAGGACCTCGCCGCTGCCCTGCTCGCGGCGCCGCGCGACGCCGTCGTCGAGACGAAGGCGCTGCTGCGGGGGGCGCGGGAGCGCACGTACGAGGAGCAGCGCCGAGCCGAGCGCGCCGCCCAGGCCCGGCGACTGCGGGACCTCGCCGGCGTGGGGGACTGACCGGCCTCCGACGACGGACATACGAGGGGCCGCTCGTGCGGTCCCTCGCGCCCCTGAACCGAACACCACGCCCTAACGCACGGCGGTCACCAGTACGGCCACGGACGGGACGTCCGGCAGGACCTCGGCGACGCCGGCCCTGACCGCCCGAGCCACGTCGGCCGTCCGTTCGGCGGCCGAGACCGCCAGTTCGACCCGCACATGACGGCGCGGCAGGGCCGGCTCCGTACCGCGGACCTCGCTGATGTGGACCGGACGGCCCAGCGCGCCGCTCAGCCGGTCCACACCCGGGACGGACAGGACGGCGGCCACCACACGCGCCTCCTCGCCCGCAGCCGACCCGCCGGCCGGACCCGGCCCACCACCGGCCGCGGTCGGCCCGCCGTCCGGAGCCGTCTCGTCGTGCGGGCCCGGCCCATCGAGGGGAGCCGGACCGTCGACCGGACGTGCCCCACCGCCCGGAGTCGTCTCCCCGCCCGGAGTTGTCTCCCCGAGCGGACCCGGCTCCCCGAGCGGACCCGGCCCCTCGACCGAAGCCAGTCCGTCGACCGAACCCGGCCCGTCGACCGAAGCCGGTCCGGCGATCGGAGTCGGGCCGGCGGCCGGGCCCCGGGCGCCGGGGTCCACCGCGGTGGGCGGCGCGTCGGTGTCCAGCAGTCCCGTCACCCGTAGGTCCACCTCCGTCACCATGAGCCCCAGACGTTCCGTCGCCGCCGTGGCCAGGGCCGAACGCAGCCGGGCCGCAGCCGTCGGGAGAGGTACGCCGCCGCCCGGTGCCGAAGGGTCCGCCGAGGCGGTGAACTCCCCGGTGACGCGGAGCGGACCGGGCGGCAGCGCGCCGGGCGGAGGCGGCACGGCCGGCTCGTACGTCCGCTCCGGATCCGCGAGGGAGACCCGCAGCGCGCCGAGGCGGACACCGGGGACCCCGGCCGCCGCACGCCGCAGCACCGTGCCGGCCGCCTCCTCGGTGATCCACGCGCCGTCGCGGCGGTGGCCGAGGGGGAGGAGTCGCCCCAGCCCGAGCCGCTGTCCTACCGCCCGCGTCCATCGGTCCGCCGTCATTCCACCAGCCTGCCGTATCCCCGGCGCGCAATCGCGGGGGCGCACTTAGTGTGGGCGGAGGAGGACGACCGAAAGGGACGTGCGGCGATGACCGACATGACGGAGCGGAACCGGACGGAGAACCCCGAGGGCGAGACGCCCCAGACCCGTAAACCCAGCCGGCGCGGCGGCGGTGATCCCGCCACCCGGGGGCGGACCACGATCGCGGACGGCGTCGTGGAGAAGATCGCCGGACTCGCGGCGAGGGACGTGCTCGGCGTGCACGCGATGGGCAGCGGGCTGAGCCGTACCTTCGGGGCGGTGCGCGACCGGGTGCCGGGCGGCTCGAAGTCCGTCGCCAGGGGCGTCAAGGCCGAGGTCGGCGAGGTGCAGACCGCGCTCGACCTGGAGATCGTCGTCGAGTACCGGGTGTCGATCGCGGACGTGGCCCGCGCGGTCCGGGAGAACGTCATCACGGCCGTGGAGCGCATGACGGGTCTCGAGGTCGTCGAGGTCAACATCGCCGTGAGTGACGTGAAGCTTCCCGATGAAGAGGACGAGGAGCCGGAGTCACGCCTCCAGTGAGCGGGCCGGCCACCGAACTGCTGAGGAGCGCACATGAGCATGGCCGTGATCGGCATGATCGCCGGAATGGCGCTGGGCTTCGCCGGATACTTCGGGGGATTCGGGGCCTTCCTGCTCGTGGCCGCCCTGGGAGCGGTCGGCTTCGTCGTCGGACGGTTCCTCGAAGGGGACCTGGACCTGGGCGCCCTCTTCCGTCCGCGTGACGACCGGCGGCGGTGACACCCGTGACCGGCGCGGCCGGTGACACCCGGCGGACGGTGACCGTCGTCGCGGCGGGCGAGCGCGGCGCGACCCGGATCGCCGACCGCGTCGTGGCCAAGACCGCCGCGCAGGCGGCCCGCGAGGCCGTCGGGCCGCTGCCCCCGGACGCCGCGCCTCCGCACGCGACGGTCCTCGTGCGCCACGACAGCGCCCGCGTCCACGTCCACCTCGAACTCGCCTACCCCACCGACATCGGCGCCCGCTGCAAAGCGGTGCGTTGTCATGTCGTTGAGCGGGTAAGCGCGTTGACGGGGATGGAAGTGCCGGAGGTGACCGTCCAGGTGGAACGGCTGCACCTGGTACCGGTACCCGGCGTGGCACAGGGGAGGACGCAATGAGCGAGCCCCAGGGCTCCGACAGCACGACCCGACGCTTGCCCGTGATGGAGAAGCCGCCCACGGACGAACTCGACCGGTCCGCGGCGGCGGACGCCCACGACCCGTCGCGCACCCTCGGCGAGGAGGACAGCGCCCAGGGACGGTTCTGGTCGCCGCGCCGCGTCCCCGCGGGGATCGTCGCACTGGTCCTCCTGATCGGCGCGGGCGTCTTCCTGTACGACGTCGCGGCCGTCCGCGCGCACCGACCCGCTCTGCACTGGCGCAGGTCTCTCGCCCGGCAACTGGCCGAACGCCCCCTCGACGACACGTGGGTTCTCGTCGGCGCCGGGATCGCCGCCGCCGTCGGGCTGTGGCTGATCGTCCTCGCGGTGACCCCGGGACTGCGCGGCGTCCTGCCGATGCGTCGCACCCACCACGACGTACGGGCCGGGCTGCACCGGGACGCCGCCGCCACGGCCCTGCGCGACCGGGCCATGGAGGTCTCCGGGGTGCAGTCGGCCAGGGTCCGTACGGGGCGGCGCACGGTGGACGTGCACGCGGTCTCGCACTTCCGCGAACTCGACGAGGTACGTGCCGACCTGGACGCCACACTCGCCGACGGCATCAGGGGTCTGGGGCTCTCCCGGCCACCCGCGCTCTCGGTGCACGTGCGGCGTCCCGGACGGAAGGGGTGAGTACGGTGCTCAGGATCGTCAACCGGGTGGTACTGGGAGTCGTCGGGCTCGCGCTGGTCGTCCTCGGCGGCTCCGTGCTCGCCATCGGACTGGGCGTGCGTCCGCCCTCCTGGTGGATCCACGACGGGCGGCACGACGTGCTGCTGAGCGACGCCGGACGGACCCGCTGGCGGGACCAGGGCTGGTGGTGGCCGGCCGTCATCGCCGGGCTCGCGGTGCTGGTCCTGCTCGCCCTGTGGTGGCTGGCGGCCGTGCTGCGCCGGCGCAGGCTCGCGGAGGTGCTGGTCGACGTCGGCGACGGTGAGGGCGCGCTGCTGCGCGGCCGGGCCCTGGAGGGCGTACTCGCCGAGGACGCCGGGCGCCTGGACGGTGTCACGCACGCCCAGGTGCAGTTGACCGGGCGGCGGGGCGCTCCGGGCGCACGGGTGCGGCTCCTGATGGAACCTCATGTGGACCCCGGACACACGCTGCACCTGCTCACGACGGAAGCGCTCGCGCACGCCCGTGACTCGGCGGGCCTCGCCGCGTTCCCCGCGGAGGTGCGCCTCCGCGCGGTCAAGCACCGTGCGGAACGCGTGAGTTGAGCCGGAGGCAGGGGACCGGGGTACCCCCGGTCCCCTGCCTCCGGAAGGAAGACGGTGGCAGGCACAGCCCCCCGCCGACCGCTGGAGCCGAGGGGGATCCCGGCGGGTGCCGCAGGTACCGACGGAAGCCGCCGGCACCGGTACGGCCGGAACCCGGTCCGCGAGAACCGGCCCGGCCGGTAGCCGTACCGTGAAACCCGGCCGCGTCAGCACCCGTACCGCCAGAGGCAGAGCCGGCGCCGCAGGCATCCGTACCGCCGGAACCGGCGCCCCCGCCGCTAGAACCCGTGCCGCATGCCGCCGTCCACCGGCAGCATGATGCCCGTCAGGTAGGACGCCGCGGGGGAGAGCAGGAAGGCCGCCGTGCGGCCGAACTCCTCCGGGGCGCCGTACCGGCGCAGCGGGATGCGGGCCTCGTTGGCCGCCCGGGTGGCCTCCGGGTCGGCGGAGAGGGCGTCGAGCTCGCGGACGCGGTCCGTGTCGATGCGGGCCGGGAGCAGACCGACCACGCGGATGCCCCGCGGACCCAGCTCGTCGGCCAGGGACTTGGCGAAGCCGGCGAGCCCCGGACGCAGACCGTTGGAGATGGTCAGGCCCGGGATCGGCTCGTGCACCGAACCCGACAGGACGAAGCCGACGACACCGCCGTCACCCAGTTCCGCGGCGGCCGCGCGGGCCAGCCGGACCGCGCCCAGGAATACGGACTCGTACGCGGCCGTCCACTGCTCGTCCGTGGTGTCCGCGACGAACCCGGGCGGCGGCCCGCCGACGCTGATGAGGATGCCGTCGAATCCGCCGAAGCGCTCGCGCGCCGCCGCGATCAGCCGGGCCGGGGTCCGTGGGTCGGCGTTGTCCGCGGCCACCCCGATCGCGTTCGGGCCGAGCGCGGACGCGGCGTCGGCGGCGCTCTTCTCGTCGCGCCCCGAGACGATCACCTTCGCGCCGTCGGCGGTGAGCTCGCGCGCGGCGGCGTTGCCCAGACCACGGGTGGCTCCCGTGACGACGTACACACGGTCCTTCAGTCCAAGATCCATGGCATCCATCCTCCCCCATCCCGTCAGTCCGTCTGTTCGGCCCCTCCCATCGTCTCCGTGCTCTCGCCCCCGAACAGGTTGAACGCGGTGCCCACCAGGCCGAGATGGCTGAAGGCCTGTGGGAAGTTGCCGAGCTGGCGGCGTCCCACGGGGTCGTACTCCTCGGCGAGCAGCCCCACGTCGTTGGCGAGCCCGATCAGCCGCTCGAACAGGTCGTGGGCCTCCTGCGTGCGGCCCGTCATCTGCAGCGCGTCGGCGAGCCAGAACGAGCAGACGAGGAAGGCGCCCTCGCCGCCCGGCAGGCCGTCGACGTCCGTGCCCTCCTCGCTGTAGCGGCGCAGCAGGAAGCCGTCGCGTTCGAGTTCCGCGCGGACCGCGTCGATGGTGCCGACGACCCTCGGGTCGTCCGGCGGCAGGAAACCGGTGCGCGGGATGAGCAGCAGCGACGCGTCCAGCTCACGTGAACCGTAGGACTGCGTGAAGGTGTTCCGCTCGGCGTCGAACCCGCGCTCGCACACCTCCTTGTGCACCTCGTCGCGCATCTCGCGCCAGCCGTCCAGGTCGCCGGCGAGCCCCGGGTCCGCCTCCAGGGAGCGCACGGCGCGGTCGGCGGCCACCCAGGCCATCACCTTCGAGTACACGAAGTGCCGACGGGGACCGCGCACTTCCCAGATCCCCTCGTCGGGCTGCCGCCAGGCGGTCCGCAGGAAGTCCATCAGCGCGCACTGCAGCCGCCACATGTGCGGTTTGGACGGCAGGCCGGAACGCCGGGCCAGTTCGAGCGAGTCGATGACCTCGCCGTACACGTCCAACTGCAGCTGCTTCACCGCCTCGTTGCCGATCCGCACCGGGTACGAACCGGCGAATCCGCGCAGCCACGGCAGTTCGAACTCGGGCAGCCGGCGCTCGCCGGAGAGCCCGTACATGATCTGCAGGTCGGCCGGGTCGCCCGCGACCGCGCGCAGCAGCCAGTCGCGCCAGGCCTCGGCCTCCTCGTGGTACCCGGCCGCCAGCAGCGCGCCGAGGGTGAGTGTGGAGTCGCGCAGCCAGCAGTAGCGGTAGTCCCAGTTGCGGACGCCGCCCAGCTCCTCCGGGAGCGAGGTGGTGGGGGCCGCCACGATGCCGCCCGTCGGCGCGTAGGTGAGGGCCTTGAGGGTGATCAGGGAGCGGACCACGATGTCCCGGTAGGGGCCCTGGTAGCGGCAGCGCGCCGCCCACTCCTGCCAGTCGGAGACGCTGGACCGCAGCGCCTCGAAGGGGTCGATCAGCGGGGGGCGCGGCCAGTGCGAGGGATGCCAGGTCAGTACGAAGGCGACTTTCTCGCCCGCCTCCACGGTGAATTCCGAGAGCGTACGGAAGTCCTTGCCCCAGGTCCGCACCTCGGGCTCGCTGCGCAGCCACACCGAGTCCGGGCCCGCGACCGCCACCCGGTGACCGTCCGACTTGCGCATCCACGGCACGACCGAGCCGTAGTCGAAGCGCAGCCGCAGGGTGCTCTGCACCGTGACGCGGCCGCTGAGGCCTTCCACGATGCGGATGAGGTCGGGGGCCTTGTCGCGCTGCGGCATGAAGTCGGTCACCCGGACCGCGCCGTCGTCCGTCTCCCATTCCGAGTCGAGCACCAGGGAGTCCCGCCGGTACTCGCGCCGGGTACAGGGGCCCTCCCCCTTGGGTGCGATCCGCCAGTTGCCGTTGTTCTCGTCGCCGAGCATCGCGGCGAAACAGGCGGCCGAGTCGAACCGTGGCACGCATAGCCAGTCGATCGATCCGTCCCGGCCCACCAGTGCGGCCGTCTGTTCGTCCCCGATGAGCGCGTAGTCCTCGATACGTGGGTGCACGTGGGGCGGGTTCCCGGCAGGGGCCGGGGCCAATCGGGTCGGGGGCCGACCGGGTGACACGGGGGACGTTCCGCCGCGGACCGTCCGCGGGGCAGGGCGGGCAGAAACGGTCCCGCGGGCGGTCGGCCGCTCGGACGGGGGCCGTTCCCGGCGGGGTCCGAACGGCGGCCGGGGCCGTTCTCGGCGGGGTCCGAACAGGGTCCGAACGGCGGCCGGGGCCGTTCCCGGCGGGGTCTAGACGGCGGCCGGGGCCGGTTCCGGCGCTGTCTCGGCGGAGGCGGCCGTCGCGCGCTCACGGCGTTCGCGGCGGACCAGGACCACCCAGCCCACGGGAACGCCCGCGGAGAAGAGCCACCACTGGATCGCGTACGCCATGTGCGGGCCGATGTCGTTGTGCTCGGGGTCGGGGAGCAGCTCCGGCGAGTCACCCTTGGGGGCGGGCGCGGTCTGCTCGATGTAGCCGCCCAGGACCTGCTTGCCGAGGCTCTTCGCCTGCTGCCCGCTGCTGATCAGCATGACCTGACGGTCGGGCAGCCCCGCGACGTTCTTGATACCGCTGGCACCGGTCGTCTCGTCCGGCATCAGCCGGCCGGTGACGGTGACCTCGCCGTGCGCGGGCGCCGGGATCCTCGGGAACGCGGTCTGCGCGCCGTTCGCCGGGATCCAGCCCCGGTTGACCATCAGCACCCGGCCGTCGTCCAGGTCGAAGGGGGTCAGGACGTGGAAGCCGACCTCGCCGTCCGCGTTGGTGCGGCGCCGTACGACGACCTCGTGCGCGGTGTCGTAGGTCCCCTTGGCGGTCACCCGGCGGTACAGGTCGTCGTGCGGGACGAGGCGTCCCGGCGCGGTGAGCGACTCGGCGGGTACCGGCTTCGCGGACAGCGAGGCGGAGATCACCGCGTTCAGCGCGACCTTGTGCTCATGCCGGTGCAGCTGCCAGAAGCCCAGCTTGATCATCGTCGGGATGAGGGCGAGGGCCACGAGGGTGAGAATCACCCACTGCCGGGACAACAGGAAGCGGTACACCCCATTCACGGTACTCGGCACGATTCGGCCCTCGACGGGAGGGTCCCGCCGAGGGCCGGGCTCCGGCTCACACCTTGTCGATGATCCCCACCCTCCCCTCCGCGCGGGCGCAGTGGGCTCCGCAGAACCAGTGGCCCTCGACCTCGACCCCCTGGCCGATGATCTGGACACGACAGTGCTCGCAGATCGGGGCCATCCGGTGGATCGCGCAGGAGAAGCAGTCGAAGACGTGCACCGCGCCCTGCGCGTGCACCTCGAACGTCATGCCGTAGTCATTGCCGCATACTTCGCATCTCGCCATGCGCCACAGGGTGCGGGGCCGACGCGGCACCGGCGAGCGGGCGCGGGGCGAGTCGCGCGCCAATCACCCGTACGTCGGGTCTGTCACCCCTGCGTCGGGTCCGTCACCCGTACGTCGGTCTGTCACCCGTACGCCGGTCGGCCGCCCGCAGCCCGTACGCCGGTCGGCCGCCCGCAGGTCGATCGGTCGCCGGTGCGTCGCCGGTCACCCGCGCGTGCGCCGGCCACCGCGGCGTGCGCCCGGTCACCACCGTGTGCGCCGGTCGCCCGAGGGTGCGCCGGCGGTGCCCGGTCACCTGGCCGGCGCCGCTGCCACGTCCCGCAGCAGCTGGCCGAACGCCGCCTCGTCGATCACCGGTGTGCCGAACTGCCGGGCCTTGACCACCTTGGACGTGCCGGAGTCCGGATCGTTCGTGACGAGCAGGCTGGTCAGCCGGGACAGGCTCGTCGCCACATGCAGACCGGCCTCGACGGCACGGTCCTCCAGCAGCTCGCGGTCGACGGACGTGTCCCCGGAGAACGCCACCCGCATGCCCTGCTTGAGCGGTTCACCCGGTTCGTAACGTCCTGGGTTGGGATAGGGGCATGCGGGGCGTTTGCGCGAGGGGCGCCAACTCCCCGACGGATAGCCTCCCGCGGACCCGTAGCCGCCCCCGTACCCGCCTGCGGAGGACCCGCCCCCGTACCCGCCGGACTGCCGCCCGATGCGGGGCGCCGCGGGACTTTCCGACCACTCCTTGAGCGGTCGGCACTCCAGCAGCGGCAGCCGGATCCCCTCGCGTGCGGCCGCCCGCAGGCTCGGCCGGAACGCCTCGGCCAGCACCCGCGCGTCGTCCAGCGCGTGGTGCGCGCGCTGCTGCACGACGCCGAAGTGCGCGGCCAGCGACTCCAGCTTGTGGTTGGGCAGCGGAAGGCCCAGCTCCTTGGAGAGCGCGATGGTGCACAGCCGCTGACGCACCGGCGCCTCGCGCTCGGCGCGCGCGTACTCCCGCGCGATCATCGACCAGTCGAAGACGGCGTTGTGCGCGACGAGGACGCGGCCGTCGAGCCGGGCGGCGAACTCCTCGGCGATGTCCTGGAAGAGCGGGGCTCCTTCGAGTACGTCGCTCGTCAGACCGTGGATCCACACCGGGCCCGGGTCCCGCTCCGGGTTGACCGTCGTGTACCAGTGGTCCTCGACCTCGCCGCGCGCGTCCAGCCGGTAGACGGCGGCCGAGATGATCCGGTCGTCCCGGGCCAGGCCGGTGGTCTCCACGTCGACGACCGCGTACCCCTGCGGATACGCGGCCGGCCAGGAGGCTGGGGACGCTGCGGTCGTCAGGTCTTCGAGCATGGTCATTGAGGATACGGGCCACGACCGACAGCCTCGCCCCCGGACTCCGCGCGCCCGCCGTGGCCGGCCCGCCTCCTACGGCGTCAACAGCCCGGCCACCAGCGCCTTGACGGACGCCGTGAACAGCCGCTCGGTGTCGACCGGTCCCGCCAGCGCCCGCGCGAGCGCCGGGTCGCACTCGGCGGTGCGCGCCCCCCACAGCTCCTCCTCGCCGGGACGCTGCGCCGGAGCGCGCTCGCGGTTGCGCTCGACCAGGACGTGACCGACGACCTGGAACTGCACGGCCCGGACGACCCGGGCGGCGCGCGCGCCCCGCAGCCCCGCCGCGTGCACCTCGCGCACCAGCGCCTGCTGCGCGGGCAGGAACATCCGTTCCGTCAGCCCGCGTTCGTGCACCATCGCGATGAGGTGCGGATGCGCACGCAGCTGGCGGCGCAGGGCGCGGGCCACCGACACGACACGTGCCGCCGGGGTGCGCCCGGTGGGCCGGATCTCGCCGAGGTCGGCCATGGTCCGCTCGACCAGTGCGTCCAGCAGCGATTCGCGGTTGCCGACGTGCCAGTAGATCGAGGTGACCGCCGTGCCCAGTTCGGCCGCGAGCCTGCGCATCGTCAGGGCGTCCGGGCCGTGCAGCTTCACCAGGGCCCCGGCGGCGTCGAGAACCGCCTCGCGGCTGACTGCCGGTCTCGCCATGGCGCCCCCAAGTCCGTTTCGTGCACGTCTCTTTACCCTTCGCGAGGTCTGCTGTAACTGTGTTACAGCTGACGGCCCATCAGGAAAGGGCGGTACGACATGGCACGAGTGAGGTACGGCGCGCGGAGCGAGGCGGAGATCGCCGCCGCGCGCGCCGCGAGCGCCAGGCTCCCCGACATCTGGTCCACCGGTGTGGTGGCCCTCTGGGAGAGCGATCCGGACGCGGTCGCGGCCGTTCTGCCGCCCCCGCTCAAACCCACCGCGCGGCCCCTGGTGCGGGTGAACATCAGCAAGGTCGACCTGCCCGGATACCCGTTGGGCGCCGGCTCGTTCGCCGTCGCCGCGGCGCACGACGGGATCGAGGGCTGGTATCCGCTCGTGATGCCGATGACCCACGAACGCGCCCTGACCGGCGGCCGCGAGGTCTTCGGCGAGCCCAAGAAGCTCGGTGAGGTGACGGTCGAGCGGGACGGTCTCGTGGTGCGCGCCGCGCTCGCCCGGCACGGCATCGCGTTCGTCGAGGTGCGCGGCGCGGTGAGCGGGGACCTGCCGCTGCCCGAGCCCTCCCGGAAGACCGACTTCTACTTCAAGTTCCTGCCCGCGGTGGATGGTTCGGGTTTCGACGCCGACCCCGTCCTGGTGCACTGCGTGCGTGAGGAGAGAGTGCGCCGGCTGGAGCGCGTCACCGGGGACGTCGTCCTGCGCGAGTCGATGTACGACCCGGTGGCCGACCTGCCCGTCCGTGAGCTCGTCGGGATCACCCTCGGTGAGAAGACCACCGACCAGCGGGGCAGGGTCGTCGAGCGCGTCGACGCGCGGGCCCTGCTGCCCTACGCCCACCAGCGCTACGACGATCCGCGGCAGCTGCTCGACGGGCCTCCCGAGGGGAGCGTCTGATGCGGCTGCGGGCGGGACAGGTCGCGGTCGTCACCGGCGCGGCGAGCGGCATCGGGCTGGCCATGGCGCGGCGGTTCGCGGCCGACGGTCTGAAGGTGGTCCTCGCGGACATCGAGGAGAGCGCCCTGGAGAAGGCCGCGAGCGGGCTGCGCCAGGACGGGGCCGACGTGCACGCGCGCGTGGTCGACGTCGGGGAGCGCGCGGAGGTCGTCGCGCTCGCCGAGGACGTCTACGGGAGGTACGGCGCCGTACACGTCCTGTGCAACAACGCCGGGGTCGGCTCCGGCGCCGAGGGCCGGATGTGGGAGCACGACCCGAACGACTGGAAGTGGGCCTTCGCCGTCAACGTCTGGGGTGTCTTCCACGGCATCCAGGCGTTCGTGCCGAGGATGATCGCCGGGGGAGAGCCGGGTCACGTCGTCAACACCTCGTCCGGTGACGGCGGGATCGCCCCGCTGCCCACGGCCTCCGTCTACGCCGTCACCAAGGCCGCCGTCGTGACGATGACCGAGTCCCTCTACGCGCATCTGAAGGCGGAGCAGGCGCGCGTGGGGGCGTCCGTGCTCTTCCCCGGGCCGTACATGCTCCGTACCGGGCTGTGGGAGTCGCACCGCAACCGGCCCTCGCGGTACGCGAAGCAACGGCCGCGCAGGACCCCGTACCGCGGCCTCGACCAGTGGGAGGCCGCGATGAGGGAGGCGGGTCGGGAGGTGCGGTTCACACCGGTCGAGGAGGTCGCCGACCTGGTGGCGGACGGCATCGGGGCGGACCGCTTCTGGCTGCTGCCGGAGAGCGAGCACAGCGACCGGCAGATCCGCGCGCGCTCGCAGTCGATGCTCGACCGCGCGGACCCGTCGTACCTCGAACACTTCATCCTGGACTGAGGAGGCGGGCGATGCCCGACCTGGATCCCTATCTGATCATCTCCTCCGACTGCCATGCGGGGCTCCCCACCGAGGAGTACCGGCCCTATCTCGACTCCCGTTTCCACCGGGATTTCGACGAGTTCCTCGCGGGCCGGGACCGGCGCCGCGAGGAGATGACACGGCTCGGCGTCCGCAACGAGGCGTTCGCGGACAAGTGGTTCCAGGACAACGAGGAGGGTCTGCGCGGTGGTTGGGACACCGGGCAGCGCCTGAAGGAGCTGGACGGCGACGGGGTGGCCGGGGAGGTGGTCTTCCCGGACGCCGACGCCGTGGACAGCCGGACGGCCGCCCCCTTCGGGGTGGGCCTCGGTCTCTCCGGCGACCAGGACCCGGCACTCGGCATGGCGGGCGCCCAGGCGCACAACCGCTGGCTCGCCGAGTTCGTGGGCGAGAACCCCGAACGGCACCGCGGGGTCGCCCTGCTGCCCGTCACGGCGGAGACCGAGCGGGTCGTCGCGGAGGTGTACCGCGCCAAGGAGGGGGCTCGGCGCCCTGATGATCCCCGCCATGTGGGTCGACAAGGAGCCCTACCACGACCGCCGTTACGACCCCGTGTGGGCCGCGGCCGCCGAGTGCGGGCTCCCGGTGGTCACCCACTCCGGGGCGGCGCCGCGCCACGAGTACGGCGACCACCTCGGCATCTACGTGAGCGAGGTGACCTGGTGGCCGGCGCGTCCGCTGTGGTTCCTGCTGTGGTCGGGAGTCTTCGAGCGGCACCCGGGCCTCAGGTTCGGCGTCGCGGAGTCGGGCTGCTGGTGGCTGCCGAACCTCCTCTGGTTCATGGACCGCCTCTACCTCGGCGCGCACGGCGGCAAGAAGCTGTCGCCCTTCGCGGAGCTGAAGCGCGCCCCGCACGAGTACCTGGACCGCCAGGTGTTCGTCTGCGCCACCAACACCAAGCGGCGCGAACTCGCCCAGCGCTACGAGATCGGCGTCGACAACATCCTCTGGGGCAGCGACTTCCCGCATCCCGAGGGCACCTGGCCCGACACGCGCGCGTGGCTGTCGAGAACGTTCCACGACATCCCGGTGGCGGAGACCCGCCGCATGCTCGGTCTCGCGGCCGCCGAGGTCTTCGGCTTCGACACCGCGAAACTGGCCCCGCTCGCCCGGCGCATCGGCCCGACCCCGGCCGACCTCGGCCAGTCGGAGGACCAGGCGGCCGTGACGGCGTCCTGGGCACGCTCCCGCGAAGTGGGCCGCCACTGGCTCACGGACCACGACTTCCCCGTACTGGGGGCCACCCCGTGACCCCACCGGCCCCCGGCACCCCCGCGCCGTCCCCGGACGACGACCGGTACACGGTGATCTCGGCCGACTGCCACGCGGGCGCGGATCTCCTCGACTACAGGCCCTACCTGGAGAAGGAGCACCACGAGGCGTTCGACGCGTGGGCGGCCGCCTACGTCAACCCCTACCAGGACCTGCTCGCCGACACCGCGGACAGGAACTGGAACTCCGAGCGGCGCCTCGCGGAACTCGAGCGGGACGGGATCGTCGCGGAGGTCGTCTTCCCGAACACCATCCCGCCCTTCTTCCCGTCGGCGTCCCTGACGGCACCGGCGCCCACGGCACGGGAGTTCGCCCAGCGGTGGGCCGGGCTGCGCGCCCACAACCGCTGGCTGGCGGACTTCTGCGCGGCCGCGCCGGGTCGCCGGGCGGGTGTGTTCCAGATCCTCCTGAACGACGTCGACGAGGCGGTGCGGGAGATCCGCCGCGCGGCCGGCGCGGGGCTCACGGGCGGTGTCCTGCTGCCCGGCACGCCCCCGGGGTCGGGCCTGCCCGAGCTGCACTCGACGGCGTACGACCCGATCTGGGCGGCCTGCGCCGAGCTGGGCGTCCCCGTGAACCACCACGCGGGTTCCGCGTCGCCGCCACTGGGCGACGAGCCGGCCGCACGGGCGGTCTTCATGGTGGAGACGACATGGTTCTCGCACCGGGCGCTGTGGCACCTGGTGTTCGGCGGCGCGTTCCGCAGGCACCCCGGTCTGAAACTGGTGCTGACCGAGCAGGGTTCGGGCTGGATCCCCGGAGTGCTCGACATGCTGGACTACTACCACGGGCGACTGGTCGCCGCCGGCACGAAGGCGTCCACCGCCGAGGCCAAGTTCGGGGCGGGCCTCGGGGACTCGATGGGCAAGCGGCCCTCCCAGGTCTGGCGCGAGAACTGCTGGGTCGGCGCGAGCTTCATGCGCCCGCACGAGGTGCCGCTGCGCGACCGCATCGGCCTCGACAAGATCATGTGGGGCAGCGACTACCCGCACGACGAGGGCACCCACCCCTACTCGCGCGAGGGGCTGCGGGTCGCCTACGCGGGCCTGGAGCGGGAGGAGGTCGCGGCCATGGTCGGCGGCAACGCGGCCCGGGTGTACGGCTTCGACCTGGAGCGTCTCGCCCCGCTCGCGGCCAAGGCGGGGCCGACGGTGGCGGAACTCGCCGAGCCGCTCGGCGAACCGCCCGCCGACGCGACGAGCCCGGCGTTCGCGAAGGGAGGGTCGGTGCGCGTGTGGTGACGCGCGGGGTGCGATCCTCGCCGTGTGACCGAAGCGACGCACGACGAGGCCCACCAAGGAGCCCTCGGATCGCGGCTGAACTGGCTGCGGGCCGGGGTCCTGGGCGCCAACGACGGGATCGTCTCCACCGCGGGTCTCGTCGTCGGTGTCGCGGGCGCCACGGACGACCGCAACGCACTGCTGACGGCGGGACTCGCGGGCCTGCTGGCCGGCTCGATGTCGATGGCGGCGGGCGAGTACGTCTCGGTCTCCACCCAGCTGGACTCCGAGAAGGCCGCGCTGGCGACGGAGCGACGCGAACTCCGGGAACAGCCCGAGGCCGAACTCGAGGAGCTGACCGACCTCCTGGAGCAGCGCGGCCTGTCGCGTGAGGTGGCCCGCGAGGCGGCACAGCAGCTCACCGAACGGGACGCGCTCAGGGCCCACGCGCACGTGGAGCTCGGCATCGACCCCGACGATCTCACCAACCCGTGGCACGCGGCCTGGGCGAGCTTCCTGTCCTTCACGGTGGGCGCCCTGCTGCCGCTGCTGGCGATCGTCCTCCCGCCGAGCGGCTGGCGCCTGCCCGTCACCGTGGTCTCCGTCCTCGCCTCCCTGTTCGTCACCGGCTGGGTGAGCGCCCGCCTGGGCGCCGCGGAGCCGCGCCACGCCGTTCTGCGGAACGTGGCGGGCGGAGCGCTGGCGATGGGGGTCACGTACCTGGCGGGGGTGCTGCTGGGGGCGGCCGGGACATGAGGGGCCGTGGCGGTGGACGGCCGGTGAAGGCGACCTCCGCGTCCGGCCCACAACTGCCGACGCCGTCCGTCCATTGGCGGAGATCACCAAGAAGCAAGCGCGTACCGCCGGTAATACTTGTCGGTAACAACGTCTAGCCGTGGCCGATCCGCCGTCCTACGGTGCATCCATGCCGAACCTGCCCGATGTCGTGCTGTGGTCGATACCCGCCTTCGTGCTGCTCACCGTGATCGAGATCGTGAGCGTCAGGATCCATCCGGACGAGGAGGACGCGGGATACGAGGCGAAGGACGCCGCCACCAGCGTCGGCATGGGCCTCGGCAGCCTCGTCTTCGACTTCCTGTGGAAGATCCCGATCGTCGCGCTCTACACGGCGATCTACGAACTGACACCGCTGCGGGTGCCCGTACTGTGGTGGACCGTCCCGCTGATGCTGCTCGGGCAGGACTTCTTCTACTACTGGTCGCACCGCGGGCACCACGTCATCCGCATCCTGTGGGCCTGTCACGTCGTCCACCACTCCAGCCGGAAGTTCAACCTCACCACGGCGCTGCGCCAGCCCTGGACCACCTGGACCGTCTGGCCCTTCTACGTGCCGCTGATCGCCCTCGGCGTGCACCCGGCGGCGCTCGCGTTCTGCTCGTCCGCGAACCTCGTCTACCAGTTCTGGATCCACACCGAGCGGATCGACCGGATGCCCCGCTGGTTCGAGTTCGTCTTCAACACGCCGTCGCACCACCGGGTGCACCACGCCTCGCAGGGCGGCTACCTCGACCGGAACTTCGGCGGGATCCTCATCGTGTGGGACCGGCTCTTCGGGTCCTTCGTCGCCGAGACCGAGCGGCCCGTCTACGGGCTCACCAAGAACATCGCCACTTACAACCCGCTGCGCGTCGCCACCCACGAGTACGCCGCCATCGCCAGGGACCTGAGGGCGGCGGCGAGCTGGCGCGAGCGCGCGGGACGGGTGTTCCGCGGCCCCGGCTGGCAGCCGGCCCCGGCCCGCGCCGAGCGCGAGCCGGTCACGGAGTCCGTCGCGTGAGCCCACGGCACGCGCGCGTGCTGCTCGGTTCCTTCGGCGTGGCGGCCCTCGTGGACCTGGTCTCGCTGGCCGCCGGGTTCACACCGGGGCACCTCGTCGCCAAGCCCCTCCTGATGCCGCTGCTCGCCGCCCACACGGTCGCCCGCGGCGGACCGCGGCTCCTGGTCGCCGCCCTGCTCTGCGGCTGGGGCGGCGACGTCCTGCTGCTGTCCGACGCCGACCAGGCCTTCCTGGTGGGGATGGCCTCCTTCGCCGCCGGACACGTCTGCTACCTCGTCCTCTTCCGCAGAGCCGCCGCGCTCCGCCCGGCCACGCGCGCGCGGGGAGCGCTGCTCGCCGGCTACGCCCTCGCCCTGACCGCCACGGTCGCCCTGCTCTGGGCAGGCCTGCCCGCCGGTCTCCGGATCCCCGTCGCGGGCTACAGCCTGCTGCTGACCGCGATGGCGTACGGCGCCACCGGACTCGGACGCCTCGCGGCCGCCGGCGGGGCGCTCTTCATGCTCTCGGACACGCTCATCGCCACCGGCGTCGCCGACTGGCCGCAGCTGCCGAGACCGGATTTCTGGATCATGTCGACCTATGCCGCCGCCCAGTTCCTGCTGGTCAGCGGAGTACCGAACACCCTCGGCGCGCGGCCCGCGCCGAGGGCGGCGTACGGTGAGATGCGCTCAACCACCCCCTGAGCGCATCTCACCCCAGCCGATCAGCCGAGAAGGATCCTCGTCATGCGCGCCACCACCATCCACGCCCCTTACGACATGCGCGTGGAGGACGTGCCCGAGCCCGTGGTGCAGTTGCCGACCGACGCGGTCGTCCGGGTGCTGCGGTCCTGCATCTGCGGCAGTGACCTGTGGGCCTACCGCGGTGAGGCGGCGCGCAAGCCGGGGCAGCGGATCGGGCACGAGTTCCTCGGCATCGTCGAGGAGGCCGGCTCCGACGTGACCGGTGTGCGGCGCGGTGACCTGGTCGTCGCGCCCTTCATGTGGTCCGACGGCGTCTGCGACTACTGCCGCGAGGGGCTCACCACCTCGTGCGAGCACGGCGGATTCTGGGGCGCCGTGGGCTACGACGGCGGGCAGGGCGAGGCCGTGCGGGTCCCCTTCGCCGACGGCACCCTCGTCCAGCTGCCCAAGGAGGCGGCCTCCGACGACCGTCTGCTGTCGGCACTGCTGACGCTGTCCGACGTCATGGGCACCGGCCACCACGCTGCCCTCGGCGCGGGGGCCCGCAAGGGCGCCACCGTCGCGGTCGTCGGGGACGGCGCCGTGGGCCTGTGCGCCGTCCTGGCCGCCAAGCGGCTCGGCGCCGAGCGGATCATCGCACTCGGACGCCACGAGGTGCGTACGGACATCGCGCGCCGCTTCGGTGCCACGGACGTCGTCGCCGAGCGTGGCGAGGCGGCCGTCGAGGCCGTGCGCGAGCTGACCCGGGGACAGGGCGCGCACGCCGTCGTGGAGGCGGTCGGCACCGAGCAGTCCATGCGGACGGCCGTGAACATCACCCGCGACGGCGGCGCCATCGGCTTCGTCGGAGTGCCGCACGGCAGTGGCACGGGCCTGGACCTGGGCGTCATGTTCGACCGGAACATCGCGCTGCGCGGCGGTGTCGCACCGGTGCGCGCGTACATCCCGGAGCTGCTGCCCGACGTCCTGGACGGCACCATCGACCCGTCGCCGGTCTTCGACCGGACCGTCGACCTGGAGGGCGTGCCCGAGGGCTACAAGGCGATGGACGAGCGCACCGCCCTCAAGGTGCTTGTCACCAACGGCTGCTGACGGTCCGAAGGCTGCCGGCAGCGGGGCGATGCCGCCGACCCCGGGGAACGCGGCCTCGCCGGTGCCGTCCAGCGCGGGGCGCGGGCCGAGCAGGGGGATCAGGGCGGCGAGGGCCACCAGGGAGAGCAGGGTCACGGCCCGTCCGGCTGCGGGGCGCCGTGCCGGACCACTCGCGCCCGCCGCCTCGGCCGTCGGTCGTGTCGAGGTCACCCCGAGATCTTCGCCAGCCGGCACAGACCCGGGCAAGTGCGAGGAAACGAGCGGTGGTTCGGCATTCCGCCGCCGGATACGTGCCTGGACGGGCCCTCTCTCACGCTCTCCCGGCGCGGCCGGCGCTCCGACCGGCCCGGCGGCTCAGGCCCACCGGGCCGCGTCCGTCCCCCAACGCCCCGGTGGCCGCTCCCAGTCGGCCGGCCCGCCGGTGAAGGACACCGGCGTCCTGGCGTACTTGAGCCGGCCCAGGTCGCTGTCGGTCTCGGCGAGCCAGGGGCCCGGGTCGTACGGGGCCTTCGGGTGCTCCTCGGCCGGGCGCGCGAGCCCACCGACCAGCCACGCGGCGGTCCGGGCGAGTGACAGCCGGACGAGTCGCGTCCCGCCCTCCCGGGACCGCTCGGTGAGCGACCGGAGCACCGCGGCGGCCAGCAGATACCCCGTGCCGTGGTCGAGGGCCTGCGCGGGCAGCGCACCCGGCCGCTCGACGGACCCCTCGATCGCCGCGATCCCGGTGGCGACCTGCACCAGACTGTCGAAGCCCCGCCGTCCGGACCACGGCCCGTACCCGCCCCAGGCCGACAACTGCGCCACCACCAGTCCGGGCCGCCGCACGGCCAGTGCCTCCGGCGTGAGCGCGAAGCGGTCGAGGGCGCCGGGCCGGTACCCGGTGACCACGACATCGGCCTCGGCGAGCAGGTCCTCGAAGGTGCGGCGGTCCGCGCGCACGCTCAGGTCGAGCTTCGTGGAACGTTTCCCGAAGCCCGTGTCGGCGTGCGCGTCGGGGTCCTCGGGCAGCCGTGGTGTGTCCACGCGCAGGACGTCGGCGCCCAGCAGGGCGAGGGTGCGGGTGGCGACCGGGCCCGCGATGACCCGGGTGAGGTCCAGCACGCGCACGCCGGCCGCGGGCCGCAGCGGACCACCGGAGAGCCGGGTCGGCGTGCGCGGCGCGGACCGGTCCGCCTCGGCGACGGACTCCCGGCTCAGCAGGGGGTGGCGCGCGACGGCCGCCCCCTGTTCGTGCGCCGCCCACTCCGCGGCCGTGCGCAGGGCGACGGCCAGGCCCCCGGCCGCGTACACGGTGTCCTCCACCTCCGGGGCGGAACGCTCGGCCAGGCAGGCGGCGACCGTGTCCACGGACGCGTCGCTGCGCAGCCCCAAGGCATCGAGGAGCCGCGCCCGGTGGTGGGGATAGTTGGCGTGTGTGCGCACCCAGCCGTCGGCGGTCCGCCAGAACCGGGACAGCGGCGCGAAGTTCACGGGCGCCCGTCCGTCGACGAGCAGATGCCGCTCGCTGACGAACGCGGTGGCGACGGCACCGTCGTCGACCCGTACCCCGGGAACGTTCCCTCCGGTGCGGACCGCGGTCAGCTCGGCACCCGCGAGCGCGCACGCCCCCACGCACGCCCGCGCCAACTCCCGTACGAGCAACCGGGCGTCGAGCGTCCCCGCCCGGACGACCGTCGACAGCCGGGACAACAGCGCCGGGTCCCCGCCCAGTGCCGCCCACACGAACTCCGTACCACCAGCCGGTCGCGTCATACGGGCACTGTGCCAGACGGGTTCCGCACGGCCGGCGCCGCTGTCCTCGCCGTCACCGTCACCGTCGCCGTCGACTCCGGTGAGTACCTTTTCACCGACCGCTTCCGACCCGGTGCCACGGCCGTCCTCGGCGGAGGGCCATGGCACCGGCGGCGCGGGTGAGGCGTCGTCATCACGCCTGTGGCACCGGCACGTTCGTCATCTCGACGGGTGTGCCGGAGGCCTCGGGTCCCGGATCCGGGCTACCTGACCGCTCGCAGCGCGTTGACGATCCCGGCTCCGTAGAAACCGTTCAGGTGCTTGTTGCCGACGCAGGTGGCGTCGACGACGCCGTCGCCGTTCCCGTCGTACGGGCCGGTCGGGCAACCGGGGTTGTCCGCCTCGGCCTTCAGGAGCTTCTGGAGGGTGGCCGGGCCGGCCCAGGGGTACTTGGACTTCAGCAGCGCGGCCACGCCCGCGACGTGCGGTGTCGCCATCGAGGTGCCCTGCAGGAAGCCGTACTGGTTGTTCGGCAGGGTGGACAGGATGCGGCCGTCCTTCGACGGCGTGTCCGGGATCTGGAACCTGTCACCGCCGGGCGCCGCGACGTCGATGACGCCCTTGCCGTAGCTGGAGAAGTACGACTTGGCTCCGGTGACACCGGTCGAACTCACCGTGACGACACCCGGCAGCTGGGTCGGCACGTCGAAGCAGGTGTGCGGGTCGACGGTGCGGGGGACGGGCGTCGAGTCGTCTGGGCTGGACGCGTCGGCGAGCGCGTCCGCGTCGAGGTCGTCGTTGGAGTTGCCCGCCGCGGCGACGTTGAGCGTGCCCTTCCGCTGGGCGTACAGCTGGGCCCGGTTGACCGCGTCGACGATCGCCCGCTGGTCGGGGTCGTCCAGGCAGTTGTAGAGCCACGGGTCCACGTAGTAGCTGTTGTTGGTGATCTCCACGCCGTGATCGGCGGCGAACACGAAGGCGCAGACGACGCTCTCCGGGTAGAACAACTGGGTGGAGTCCGGCTCGGCCACCGTGATGCCCGAGACCTTCACACCCGGCGCGACGCCCGCGACCCCGACGCCGTTGCGGGCCGCGGCGATCTCACCCGCGACATGCGTGCCGTGGTAGTGGTCGGCGTCCACCGGGCGCCAGGCGCCGTACGTGGTGTCCGGTTTGCCGCCCACGCAGTTCGCGGACTGGGAGGCGGAGAAGTTCGGGGCGATGTCCGGGTGGGTGTCGTCGACACCCACGTCGATCACCGCGACCGTCACCTTCCTGCTGCCCGGGTCGGTCCTCGCCGCCTTGTCGGCGCCTATCGCGCGCAGGTCCCACTGGTCGGCCTCCAGGGGCTCCTGGCCCGCCGCGGCGCTCCGGGAGACCTTGGCGGCCTCCGCGGCCGACAGCACCTTCGCCGCGCCCTCGTCCGTCGTCCCCGCGGCCGCCAGCGGCGCCGTCCGTGTCGCGCCGGCCGACTGCACCCCGCGTACGGCGCGGATCCGTGGGCCGAAGTCCGGGTCGGCGGAGTGGACGACGATCACGCCGATCTGCTCGTAGGCGATGACGACACTGCCGCCGGCCGCGGCGATCGCCTTCTTCACCGACGCGATCGTGCGGTGGTCCGTCCGGGTGTTGACCACGTACGCCAGATTGGGGCCGTCCGCGCGGGTGGCGGCGGACGCGGTGAGTGGTGCGGCCGACGCGGCGCCCGGCAGGAAGCCGAGTGAGGCGGTGAGCGACAGGACGACCGGTACCGCGAGGGCGAGCCGGCGTCTGGATCGCAGATGAGCCATGGGATCTCCACATCATCCGGGACGAAAGCCGCCCGAACACACGGGGCGCTCGGGCAGGTACATGACGAGTGGTGCAGGCCGAAGTTATCCCCGGTCCGAGCTGGCCAGCAACGATTTCCGGAGATGACTTACGAAACAAGCGGGAGTCGACTTCCGAAAGAACCCGGGGGAGTTGAACCGGGCTCCGCGCGGCGCCGTGACCTTGAACGGGAGCGTGAGCCCGCTCGGGCTCCCGGCGGATCACGCCCGATGCACACCGTCTCCACCCGGTCAACGTGACCCGTGCCACTGTGAGGTTCGCACAACGTCCGTGCCCGTCCCGTCCCGGTCCGCGAGCCCCAACTCGCCCCCGTCCACCGTCACATCCGCACCCGCAACGCGAGGAGACTCCGTGGCTACCGACGCACCGCCCCCCTCGAAGGCCGATCCCGGGCTGCCCTCGACCGAGGAGTTCGCGGAGGTGCAGCAGAGCGCCGAGTTCGCCGAACTCCGCCGCTCGCACCGCTCCTTCGCCTTCCCCCTGACCGTCGGCTTCATCGCCTGGTACCTGCTGTACGTCCTGCTCTCGAACTACGCGGGCGACTTCATGGGCACCAAGGTGGCCGGCAACATCAACGTCGCCCTGATCCTCGGGCTCGCCCAGTTCCTCACCACGTTCCTCATCGCCTGGTGGTACTCGCGGCACGCCGCCGCGCAGCTCGACCCCAAGGCAGAGGCGATCAAGTCCCGGATGGAGGGCGGCGCATGAGCTCCGTACCGACCCTGCTCGCAGCCGGTGAAGCAAGTCAGCACCGGCCGCTGATCATCACCCTGTTCTCGGTGTTCGTCGCCGCGACCCTCGTCATCACCGTCTGGGCGGGCCGCCAGACCAAGGACGCCGCCGACTTCTACGCGGGCGGCCGCCAGTTCACCGGATTCCAGAACGGACTGGCCGTCTCCGGCGACTACATGTCCGCGGCCTCGTTCCTCGGCATCGCCGGCGCGATCGCCCTCTTCGGCTACGACGGCTTCCTCTACTCCATCGGCTTCCTCGTCGCCTGGCTGGTGGCCCTGCTCCTGGTCGCCGAACCGCTGCGCAACTCCGGCCGCTACACCATGGGCGACGTCCTGGCGTACCGCATGCGCCAGCGCCCGGTACGGACAGCGGCCGGCACCTCCACGATCGTCGTGTCGATCTTCTACCTGCTGGCCCAGATGGCGGGCGCGGGAGTCCTGGTCTCCCTGCTCCTCGGGATCACCAGCGACGGCGGCAAGGTCGCCATCGTCGCCCTCGTCGGCGTCCTGATGATCGTGTACGTGACCATCGGCGGCATGAAGGGCACCACCTGGGTGCAGATGGTCAAGGCCGTCCTGCTGATCATCGGCGCGCTGCTGCTCACCTTCCTGGTCCTGCTGAAGTTCAACTTCAACATCTCCGACCTGCTCGGCAAGGCGGCCGACAACAGCGGCAAGGGCGCGCCCTTCCTGGAGCCCGGCCTGAAGTACGGCGCCACCTCCACGACCAAGCTGGACTTCCTCTCCCTCGGCCTGGCCCTGGTCCTGGGCACCGCCGGCCTTCCGCACATCCTGATCCGCTTCTACACCGTGCCCACGGCCAAGACTGCGCGGAAGTCCGTGAACTGGGCGATCGGCCTCATCGGCGCCTTCTACCTGATGACCCTCGCCCTAGGCTTCGGCGCCGCCGCGCTGATCAAACCCGACGAGATCATCGCCTCCAACAAGGCGGGCAACACGGCCGCGCCCCTGCTGGCGCTGCACCTGGGAGGCGTCGACTCCGACTGGGGCGCCATCCTGCTCGCCTCCATCTCCGCCGTCGCCTTCGCCACGATCCTCGCGGTCGTCGCGGGCCTGACGCTGGCCTCCTCCTCGTCGTTCGCGCACGACATCTACGCGAACGTCATCAAGAAGGGGAAGGCCGACGAGAAGGACGAGATCAGGGCGGCCCGGTACGCGACGGTCGGCATCGGCGCCGTGTCCATCCTCCTGGGCGCCCTCGCCCGCGACCTCAACGTGGCCGGCCTGGTCGCCCTCGCCTTCGCGGTCGCCGCGTCCGCCAACCTGCCGACGATCCTCTTCAGCCTCTTCTGGAAGCGGTTCACCACCCCGGGCGCCCTCTGGTCGATCTACGGCGGTCTGGTCACGGCGGTCGGCCTGGTGCTGTTCTCGCCCGTCGTCTCCGGCAAGCCCACCTCGATGTTCCCGGACGTCGACTTCCACTGGTTCCCGCTGGAGAACCCCGGCATCATCTCGATCCCGGTCGGCTTCCTGCTGGGCTGGCTGGGCACCCTGCTGTCCAAGGAGGAGCCCGACACCGGCAAGTACGCCGAGCTGGAGGTCCGCTCCCTGACGGGCACCGGAGCGCACTGACGCCCCCTGGCCGACGGCCGCGTCGTAGATCCCTACGACGCGGCCGCGTCGTACCTCGTGGGATCCGGCCGCTCTGGATGTCCGTCCCGTCCCGTAGGCTCGATCGTGTCGGGTAAGGATCATCCGCATCGAGGGAGGGGGCCCACATGCTCATCGACACCTACGGCCGGGTAGCCACCGACCTGCGCGTCTCCCTGACGGACAAGTGCAATCTGAGATGCACGTACTGCATGCCCGAAGAGGGCCTGCAGTGGCTGTCCAAGCCGGACCTGCTCACGGACGACGAGATCGTCCGCCTCATCGGGATCGCCGTCACCCGGCTGGGCATCACCGAGGTCCGCTTCACCGGCGGTGAGCCCCTGCTGCGCCCCGGCCTGGTCGGCATCGTGGAGCGGGTCGCCGCCCTGACGCCCCGCCCGCGGATGTCCCTGACCACCAACGGCATCGGCCTCAAGCGAACCGCCGCCGCCCTGAAGGCGGCGGGACTGGACCGGGTGAACGTGTCACTGGACACGCTGCGCCCCGAGGTCTTCAAGACCCTCACCCGCCGGGACCGCCACCACGACGTCGTCGCGGGCCTCGAAGCCGCCCGCGACGCGGGCCTGACCCCGGTCAAGGTCAACACCGTCCTGATGCCGGGCCTGAACGAGGACGAGGCCCCGGACCTGCTCGCCTGGGCCGTCGCGCACGACTACGAGCTGCGTTTCATCGAGCAGATGCCCCTCGACGCCCAGCACGGCTGGAAACGCGAGGGCATGGTCACCGCCGGCGACATCCTCGACTCGCTGCGTACGCGCTTCGAGCTCGCCGAGGAGGGGGCCGGCGAGCGCGGTTCCGCCCCGGCCGAGCGCTGGCTCGTCGACGGCGGCCCGCACCGCGTGGGTGTGATCGCCTCCGTCACCCGCCCGTTCTGCGCCGCCTGCGACCGTACGCGTCTGACGGCCGACGGTCAGATACGCACGTGTCTGTTCGCCACCGAGGAGACCGACCTGCGCGCCGCGCTGCGTTCGGAGGCTCCCGACGAGGAGATCGCCCGCGTCTGGCGGCTGGCGATGTGGGGCAAGAAGGCGGGCTCGGGCCTGGACGACCCGTCGTTCCTCCAGCCGGAGCGCCCGATGTCGGCGATCGGCGGCTGAGACAGACGCCGGGGGAGCGTTCAGGCGCCGGGGGCCACCCAGTCGGCCAGCGGGACCACGTCCTTCAGGAACCCCCGCACGCCGAGGAACTGGGACAGATGCTCGCGGTGCTCGTCGCACGCGAGCCATGTCTTGCGGCGCTCCGGGGTGTGCAGCTTCGGGTTGTTCCAGGCGAGCACCCACACCGCGTCGGCGCGACAGGCCTTGGCGGAGCACTGCGGAGTGGTGGGAGCGGGCGACGGGTCGAAGAGCGGGAAGTTCACGCCTCAACCCTAGGCGGCTTCGAGACCCGCTCCGAACGAGCCCCGGGGAGGGCCGGAAACCGGTTCTCGACCGGACTTCGTCCGGCCTTCGAGCGGACCCTGATCCGGTCCCGGAACGGCTCCCAAAAGGCGACGCCGAGCAGCCACGGGGGGAGCTGCCCGGCGTCGGTCTGTCGCTCCGACGGGGGATGCGGAGCGCGTACGAAGTATGTCACGGGTAACCCGCTGCCCGGCACCGGAACAACATGATTGATCTGAGCTTTTCTTGAGCTTGGCGCGCGGCCGGATTCCGTTTCCGGCGGATCGTCCGTGGTCAGGCGTGGGGCGATTCGGAGTCCTGCGCGCTCGTGCGGGCGGCCCCCGGTCCCGCCCCGGCGTCGGCGGCGACATCCTCCGGGACCGGCTTCGCGAAGGCGTCCGGCCGGGGCGGGGAGATCATCGCCGGGCCGGGGAGGGTGACGAAGGTGGAGGGGAGCGACGGAGCGTTCTCGCGGCCCGCGTTGGCGATCACCACGGCGACGTAGGGGAGCAGGATCCCGAGCACCAGCGCGACGAGCGCGACGTGCCGCTCGACGTTCCAGAGGGTGGCGGCGAGGATCACGGAGAGGGTGCGGACGGACATCGAGATGATGTAACGGCGCTGTCTGCCGCGGACATCCTCGTCGAGCCCCTGCCTGGCCCCGGTGATCCGGAAGACCTGACCGCCGCTCTGCTTCCGCAGCATGTGCCACCACCTGCCTGTGTCGGACTCTCCCCGGCCCGTACCCGCGCGGACCCGGTCAGGGAGCGGGCCCGAACAGGTTCTACGTTACGCCGCGACTGCGTCGCCTTCGAGACCGGGGCGGGTCCGGTCCGAGGGGACCTGATGCGCCGTCGCGCGTATGGCCGAGCCCGACATGCGGCGTACGACGGCCGGACCGAGACTGGGCGTACTGCTCACGCGGAGCCGTACTAGGAGGCAGACATGGGCTGGTTGTGGGCGATCATCGTGGGCTTCGTGCTCGGCCTGCTGGCCAAGGCGATCCTTCCGGGCAAGCAGCACAGCCCCCTCTGGTTGACCACGATCTTCGGCATCATCGGCGCGATCGTCGGCAACGCCATCGCGGGCTGGCTCGGCATCGCCGAGACCAGGGGCATCGACTGGGGCCGGCACGCGCTGCAACTGGTGGCCGCCATCGTCATCGTCTTCCTGGGCGACATGGTCTACATGTCGCTGCGGGGCGACAGACAGCGGGCCTGAGGTACGGCGTCCTGAGCGTACGACCGAGGGGGCGGCCCTGACGGAGCCGCCCCCTCGGTCGTGCGTACGCGCGCGTGCTCAGGCGCCCGTGACCTCCACCGCGGCCAGGTTCTTCTTGCCGCGGCGCAGTACCAGCCAGCGCCCGTGCAGCAGGTCCTCCTGGGCGGGGACCGCGTCCTCGGCGGTGACCTTCGCGTTGTTCACGTAGGCGCCGCCCTCCTTGACCGTGCGGCGCGCGGCGGACTTGCTGGCCACCAGGCCGACCTCCGCGAAGAGGTCCACCGCGGGGCCGAGCTCGGCGACCTGGATGTGCGGCACCTCGGAGAGGGCCGCGGCCAGCGTCTTCGCGTCGAGCTCCGCCAGCTCGCCCTGGCCGAACAGGGCCCGGGACGCGGCGATCACGGCGGCCGTCTGGTCGGCGCCGTGCACCAGCGTGGTCAGCTCCTCGGCGAGCGCGCGCTGCGCCGCGCGGGCCTGCGGGCGCTCCTCGGTCTGCCGCTCCAGCTCCTCGATCTCCTCGTGGGACCGGAAGCTGAAGATGCGCAGGAACTTGGAGACGTCCCGGTCGTCCGCGTTCAGCCAGAACTGGTAGAACGCGTACGGCGTGGTCATCTCGGGATCCAGCCAGACAGTGCCGGACTCCGTCTTGCCGAACTTGGTGCCGTCCGCCTTGGTGATCAGCGGAGTGCCGAGCGCGTGCACCACGGCCTCCGGCTCGACCCGGTGGATCAGGTCCGTGCCCGAGGTGAGATTGCCCCACTGGTCGCTGCCGCCGGTCTGCAGGGTGCAGCCGAACCTGCGGTACAGCTCCAGGAAGTCCATGCCCTGCAGGATCTGGTAGCTGAACTCCGTGTAGCTGATGCCCGCGTCGGAGTTGAGCCGCCGCGAGACGGCCTCCTTGGCGATCATCTTGTTGACCCGGAAGTGCTTGCCCATGTCACGCAGGAACTCGATGGCCGACATGCCCTGGGTCCAGTCCAGGTTGTTGACCATCACCGCGGCGTTCGGGCCCTCGAAGTCCAGCAGCGGGGCGATCTGCGCGCGCAGTCGCTCCACCCACTCGGCGACGACCTCGGGCGAGTTCAGCGTGCGCTCGGAGTTCGGCTTCGGGTCACCGATCAGACCGGTGGCACCGCCCACCAGGCCCAGCGGACGGTGCCCCGCCCGCTGGATCCGGCGCATCGTGAGGATCTGCACGAGGTTGCCGAGGTGCAGGCTGGGCGCGGTCGGGTCGAAGCCGCAATAGAACGTGACGGGACCGTCCGCGAACGCCTTGCGCAATGCGTCCTCGTCCGTGGAGAGGGCGATCAGCCCCCGCCACTTCAGTTCGTCGACGATGTCCGTCACGGTTCTCGTATCTCCTTGAGTGGTCTCGTGAATCAGGTACGAGGTTATACGCCCCGGCTGACAGAGCTCATGTTGAAGTCGGGCACCCGCAGCGCGGGCATCGCGGCACGTGTGAACCAGTCGCTCCATTCGCGCGGCAGGGTCTTCTCCGTACGCCCGGCCTCCGTCGCGCGCCCCAGCAGATCCACCGGTGACTCGTTGAACCGGAAGTTGTTGACCTCGCCGACGACCTGGCCGTTCTCCACGAGGTAGACGCCGTCCCGGGTCAGGCCCGTCAGCAGGAGCGTCGCCGGGTCGACCTCGCGGATGTACCAGAGGCAGGTCAGCAGCAGCCCGCGCTCGGTGGCGGCGACCATCTCCTCCAGGGAGCGGTCGTCGCCGCCGTCCAGGATCAGGTTCCCGATCGTCGGCGCGACGGGCAGCCCGGTCAGGCCGGCGCTGTGCCGGGTGGTGGAGAGACGGGCCAGCGTGCCCTGGCTCACCCAGTCCGTCGCGGACAGCGGGAGCCCGTTGTCGAACACGGACGCGTCGTCGCCGGAGGAGTGCGTGAGCACGAAGGGCGCGGACTCCAGTCCCGGCTCGTTCGGGTCGCTGCGCAGCGTCAGCGGCAGCTCGGTGAGCTTCTCGCCGACGCGGGTGCCGCCGCCCGGCTTGCTGAAGACCGTCCGGCCCTCGGCCGCGTCCCGGGCCGCCGCCGACCACATCTGGTAGATCAGCAGGTCCGCGACGGCGGTCGGCGGCAGCAGCGTCTCGTAGCGCCCCGCCGGCAGGTCGACGCGCCGCTCGGCCCAGCCCAGCCGGACGGCCAGCTCGGCGTCCAGCGCCGCCGGATCCACGTCCTTGAAGTCACGGGTGGAGCGTCCCGCCCACGCCGAGCGCGTACGGTCGGGCGACTTGGCGTTGAGCTCCAGCGTCCCGTTGGGCTGGTCGTGCCGCAGACGCAGCCCCGTCGACGTACCGAGATAGCTGGAGACCAGCTCGTGGTTGGCGAAGCCGTACAGCTCACGGCCGCCCGCACGCGCGCGTGCGAACGACTCGCCGAGCGCGGGGGCGAAGTCCGCGAAGACGGTGGAGGAGGTCTCGGCGGGCGCGTCCGTGAAGTCCGGGGACTCGGGTACGCCCGTGACCAGCGGCTGGGCGTCCTCGGCGGGGCCGGCGCCGCGGGCCGCCGCCTCCGCGGCCCGCACCAGCGGCTCCAGTTCGTCCGCGGTCACCGCCGCGCGCGAGACGACCCCGGACGCCGTGCCCTCGCGGCCGTCGACGGTCGCGACGACGGTGAGCGTGCGCCCGCGCGTCACCCCGTTCGTGGTCAGCGCGTTGCCCGCCCAGCGCAGGTTCGCGGTCGAGTGCTCGTCGGCGATCACCACACAGCCGTCCGCGCGGGAGAGTTCGAGGGCACGCTCGACGATCTCGTGCGGCTTGTTCTGCTGGTTGGGGCGAGCGCTCATCGACCGGCCTCCTGCGTCGTGTTCAGAATGTTGACGCCCTTGAAGAGGGCGGACGGGCAGCCGTGCGAGACCGCCGCGACCTGGCCCGGCTGGGCCTTGCCGCAGTTGAAGGCACCGCCCAGGACGTACGTCTGCGGACCGCCCACCGCGGCCATGGACCCCCAGAAGTCGGTCGTCGTCGCCTGGTACGCGACATCCCGCAGCTGACCGGTGATCCGGCCGTTCTCGATCCTGAAGAACCGCTGCCCGGTGAACTGGAAGTTGTAGCGCTGCATGTCGATCGACCAGGACCGGTCGCCGACGACGTAGATGCCGCGGTCCACACCCCCGATCAGGTCCTCGGTGGAGAGGCCCGCGGGGTCCGGCTGCAGGGACACGTTGGCCATCCGCTGCACGGGCACGTGCCCGGGGGAGTCGGCGTAGGCGCATCCGTTCGAGCGCTCGAAGCCGGTCAGCCGGGCGATACGGCGGTCGAGCTGATAGCCGACGAGCGTGCCGTCCTTCACCAGGTCCCAGGACTGGCCCTCGACGCCCTCGTCGTCGTACCCGATGGTCGCGAGGCCGTGCTCGGCGGTGCGGTCACCGGTGACGTTCATCCGCTCGGAGCCGTACCTCAACTTGCCGAGCTGGTCGAAGGTGGCGAAGGAGGTGCCCGCGTACGCGGCCTCGTAGCCCAGCGCGCGATCCAGTTCGGTGGCGTGGCCGATGGACTCGTGGATGGTCAGCCACAGGTTGGAGGGGTCGACCACGAGGTCGTAGAGCCCCGACTCGACGCTCGGTGCCCGCATTTTCTCGGCGAGCAGCTCGGGGATCCGCTCCAGCTCGGAGTCCCAGTCCCAGCCGGTGCCCATCAGGTACTCCCAGCCGCGCCCGGCCGGTGGCGCGATGGTGCGCATCGAGTCGAACTCGCCGCTCGACTCGTCGACGGCGACGGCGGTCAGCTGCGGGTGCAGCCGGACGCGCTGCTGGGTGGTGACGGTCCCCGCCGTGTCGGCGTAGAACTTGTTCTCGTGCACGGTCAGCAGCGAGGCGTCGACGTGGTTGACGCCGTCGGCCGCCAGCAGCCGGGCACTCCAGTCCGAGAGCAACCCGGCCTTCTCCTCGGCGGGCACGGAGAACGGGTCGATGTCGTACGACGAGATCCACGTCTTCTCGGCGTGCACCGGTTCGCCGGCCAGCTCCACGCGCTCGTCGGAACCCGCCGCCTTGATCACCTGGGCCGACAGCTTCGCCATCGCGACGGCCTGGGAGGCGACCTTCGCGGCCGCGTCCATCGTCAGATCCACGCCGGAGGCGAACCCCCAGGTCCCGCCGTGCACCACCCGCACCGCGTACCCCAGGTCGGTGGTGTCCGACGATCCGGCGGGTTTGGCGTCGCGCAGCCGCCAGGACGCGCTGCGCACCCGTTCGAACCGGAAGTCCGCGTGCTCGGCGCCCAGGGCACGGGCGCGCGCTAGCGCGGCGTCGGCCAGGGCCCGCAGCGGCAGTGCCGTGAAGGCTTCGTCGATGGAATGAGGCACGGAGGTCTCCCTGCTGTCGTGGCCTGTCGGGTCCGATCATGTCGCGCGGGCGGGGCCGGGGGCCACGGCTTTGCCTCGGCCGAGGCCGGATCTTTCCGTCGGCCGAAGGCGCCTTTCTGTAGGGATCCGACAGCGAGCCCCCCGCGCCACTGTCGGGGACCGATTCTCCGGGAGACGGACCGGACCGATAGGTTTTCGGGGAAGGCGCCTGTCCTGCAGGGGTTTCAGACTGCTATCGAAAGGGTGATCCGTTGAGCCGCTCGGTTCTCGTCACCGGAGGCAACCGGGGCATCGGCCTCGCCATCGCCCGCGCGTTCGCCGACGCCGGCGACAAAGTCGCGATCACATACCGCTCGGGGGAGCCGCCGGCCGCCCTCACCGCCCTGGGGTGCCTCGCCGTCAAGTGCGACATCACCGACACCGAGCAGGTGGAGCAGGCCTACAAGGAGATCGAGGCCGAGCACGGCCCCGTCGAGATCCTGGTCGCCAACGCCGGCGTCACCAAGGACCAGCTCCTGATGCGCATGTCCGAGGAGGACTTCACCACCGTCCTCGACACGAACCTCACCGGCACCTTCAGGGTCGTCAAGCGCGCCAACCGCGGCATGCTCCGTGCCAAGAAGGGGCGCGTCGTCCTCATCTCGTCGGTCGTGGGGCTGCTGGGCTCCGCGGGGCAGTCGAACTACGCCGCCTCCAAGGCCGCCCTGGTCGGCTTCGCGCGGTCGCTCGCGCGGGAGCTCGGCTCGCGGAACATCACCTTCAACGTCGTCGCGCCCGGTTTCGTCGACACCGACATGACCAAGGTGCTCACCGACGAGCAGCGTGCGGGCATCGTCGCCCAGGTGCCGCTCGGCCGGTACGCGCAGCCCGAGGAGATCGCCGCGACGGTGCGGTTCCTCGCCTCGGACGACGCCTCGTACATCACTGGAGCCGTCATTCCGGTTGACGGCGGACTGGGAATGGGTCACTGATCACCATGAGTGGAATCCTCGAGGGCAAGCGCGTCCTGATCACCGGTGTGCTGATGGAGTCCTCCATCGCGTTCCACACCGCCAAGCTGGCCCAGGAGCAGGGTGCCGAGATCATCCTGACCGCGTTCCCGCGGCCCACGCTGACCGAGCGCATCGCCAAGAAGCTCCCGAAGCCGACCAAGGTCATCGAGCTCGACGTCACCAACGACGAGCACCTCGGGCGGCTGGCCGACATCGTCGGCGAGGAGCTGGGCAGCCTGGACGGCGTCGTGCACTCCATCGGCTTCGCCCCGCAGGACGCCCTCGGCGGCAACTTCCTGAACACGCCCTTCGAGTCGGTCGCCACCGCCATGCACGTCTCGGCGTTCTCCCTGAAGTCGCTGACCATGGCCTGCCTGCCGCTGATGCAGAACGGCGGCTCGGTCGTCGGCCTCACCTTCGACGCGCAGTACGCGTGGCCGCAGTACGACTGGATGGGCCCGGCCAAGGCCGCGCTGGAGGCCACCAGCCGCTACATGGCACGCGACCTGGGCAAGCAGAACATCCGCTGCAACCTCATCTCGGCGGGCCCCCTCGCCTCCATGGCCGCCAAGTCCATCCCGGGCTTCAGCGACCTGGCCGCCGTATGGGACAACCGCTCCCCGCTGGAGTGGGACCTGAAGGACCCGGAGCCGGCCGGCAAGGGTGTCGTCGCCCTGCTGAGCGACTGGTTCCCGAAGACCACCGGCGAGATCATCCACGTCGACGGCGGTCTGCACGCGATCGGCGCGTAGGCGCGCGGACCACGGTTCTCGAACGCCCCGTTTCCCGCCTCGCGCGGGGAGCGGGGCGTCGCCCGTTCGGCCCAGCCGGCCGGGCGGCAGGGGCACCGCACCACGCACGATTGGAGTACGCACCGCCCCGCAGCCGTACGGCCGAGGAGGTCCCCTTGTGCGCCTGTCCCGCCGTTTTGCCCCGGTGTTCGCCGCCGTCACGCTGATGATCGCTCTGCCGTACGACGCGATGCCCAACGCGAGCGGGCGCCACGAGAGCACCGCCGTGCCGCAGCCGTTCGGCGCCGCGTGCCGCACCACGGTCGCCGGCTCCCACGCGGTCGCCTACTGCCACAACCCCTATCCGGGGCCGGACCTGGTCAGTCTGCACATCGAGTGCGACCGCTGGTGGGACATCGACACCGACAGCACCGCGGTCGAGGCGGGACCCGCGATGACGGTGCGGATGGAGGGCCGGTGCTGGAAGGAGATCCGCTCGGTGTGGGTCAGCCACCGGAAGGCGGACGCCTGAGCCACGGGCGGCACTGGAACGGGTAGCCCGCGGCCTCCGCGGCCGCCGCCTCCGTGTCACCCCCGCGGATCGCGTCGACGAGCCGCGTGTGGTCCATGTACGTCTCCGGCGTCAGCGCCTCGCCGACGTCGTCGCGCAGCCAGTCGCGCAGCACCTCGCCCAGGTCCGCGTACATCGCCGTCATGACGTCGTTGTGGGACGCTGCCACCACCGCCAGATGGAAGGTCGCGTCGGCTGTCACGAAGGCCTCCGTGTCGCCCGACTCCCAGGCGTCCTCGCGCCGGCCCAGCAGCGCGTCGAGCTGCTTGAGATCGCGCTCGGTGCGCCGTTCGGCGGCCAGCTTCGCGGCGCTCGACTCCAGTGTGGAGCGCAGCTCGGCGATGTGCCGGGGGTCGGCGTCGGCGAAGCGCCGGTGCATCACGCCCGCGAGTTCGCTGGTCGCGACGACATAGGTGCCCGAGCCCTGGCGGATGTCCAGCAGGCCGTTGTGGGCGAGCGCGCGGACGGCCTCCCGGACCGTGTTGCGGGCGACGCCCAGCTGTTCGACGAGCTCCGGTTCGGTCGGGATGCGGGAGCCGACCGGCCACTCGCCGGAGGTGATCTGGTTCCGCAGCTCGGCGATGACCTGCTCGGAAAGCGCCGAACGGCGGGGGTGGCTCAGCGGCATGGCGGTCCTTCGTACGGGCCCGGGTGTGGTCGTTCGCGCGGGGCCGGAGGTTCCGGAGATTAACGCAGCGAGATTGGACACCCAATCATCCCATGATTCTATGATGGCGTCATGGCCATCGAGGAAACCCGGACCACCATGTCCCCACCGATACGCGGCTCCGCGGGTCAGGAGCCCAGGAGCGGGACGGCATCCCCGCAGGCTTCCCCGCGCGCGTGGACGACGCGACTGGTGATCGTGGGCATCGTCCTCGCGGCCCTCAACCTGCGTCCCGCCATCACCAGCTTCGGCGCCCTCCTCGAAGAGGTGCGCGACGGACTCGGCATGAGCGGCAGCGTCGCCGGACTGCTCACCTCCGTGCCACCGCTCTGCTTCGCCGTCTTCGGCGTCATGGCACCGCGGCTCGCCCGCCGCTTCGGGCCCGGCGCGGTCGTCTGCGCCGGGATGGTCGCCATCACGGCGGGGCTCGCGATCCGCCCGTACACCGGGAGCGCGGCCGGCTTCCTGGCCGCCAGTGCCCTCGCGCTCATGGGCATCGCCGTCAGCAACGTGCTCATGCCGGTGATCGTCAAGCGCTGGTTCCCGGACCGGGTCGGCTCGATGACCGGCCTCTACTCGATGGCGCTCGCCCTGGGCACCTCGGCGGCCGCCGCCCTGACCGTGCCCATGACCGACGCCCTGGGCGGCAGTTGGCGCTCGGGGCTCGCCGTGTGGGCGGGACTCGCCGGGGTCGCCGTGCTGCCGTGGATCGCGCTCGTCCGCACCCGGGACGCCGCTTCCCCGGGCGGTGAGCGCGCGCCCGCCGCGGACGCCGCCCCGCACGAGCCCGACGGGCTGCGCATCACCCGCAGCCGTACCGCCTGGGCCCTCGCCGTCTTCTTCGGGCTCCAGGCCACCGCCGCCTACATCACGATGGGCTGGATGCCGCAGATCTTCCGCGACGCGGGCGTCTCCGCGGGCACCGCGGGACTGCTCCTCGCCGTCACGATGGTGATGGGCGTGCCGCTGGCCTTCGTCATCCCGCGTCTGGCCACCCGGCTGCCCCACCAGGGCCCCATCGTGGTCGCGCTCGGCGCCTGCGGACTCGCCGGATACGCGGGTCTCTACGCCGCCCCGGCAGGCGGCGCCTGGGCCTGGGCCCTGCTGCTCGGCGTCTCCAACTGCGCCTTCCCGCTCGCCCTCACCATGGTCGGCATGCGGGCCCGGACCGGGGCGGGCGTCGCACAGCTCTCGGCCTTCGCGCAGAGCACCGGCTATCTGCTCTCGATTCCGGGACCCCTGCTCGTGGGCGTGCTCTACCAGCACAGTGGCGGCTGGGGGCTGCCGATCGCGCTCATGGCCGCGCTGATGATCCCGCAGATCGCGGTGGGCGTCCTGGCGGGCCGCGACCGCACGGTCGAGGACGAGGCCACCCCCGTACCCAGCCCCTGAGGACACGGGCCCCGGGGCGTCGGCGGACGCGAGGCCCTGAGGATGCGGGCGGTCCCGGGACGACGGCGGCCGCGAGGCTTGGGACGCGGGCGGTCCAGGGACATGGTCGGTCGCGAGCCTTGGGGAGCGGGTGCCCCGGGGCGTCGGCGGACGCGAGGCACCGAGGATGCGGGCGACCCGCACTCTCGGGGCGCCCGCGGGCCGGACCCCGGTACGTCCGTCGGCCAGGGATCTCCCAGGCGCCCCTGACCGGACCCCGGGTCGTGCCGAGGCCCGGACGCCGGGGCGCGTCCCCGGCCGGACCCCGGGCCGCGCCGCCCACCGGAACCCCGGGAGCCGTCGACCGGACCCCGGACGGCGGGGCGACACGGGGCCGGACGGCCGACCCCACCCACCGGAGACCGGCCGCAGGGTGCGAGACTGGGCGTATGCCAGTGCTCGATCCGAACCCCCCGAACGGCCAGAAGAAGATGCTGCTCGTCTTCGGCACGTTCCTCGCCATCACCGTGATCATCGCCGTCATCGCGACCATCGCCTCGCCGTGACCCCGGATACGCCCCCCGGGGACGGCGATGGTGGGGCTAGCCCCCCTGTCCCCTAGGGGGTGAGTGTCAGGGTCAAGTGGGTGGATCACCGGATGGGTTGACGCACCCGGATTCCGTAACTTCGAGATGTGGCCGCGAGGACGCGGAACACGGACCACGCGAAGACCCACGGAGGCGGCATGTCGGCCCGTACGCACACCCGGCCCCACCCGGCGACCTCGGGCCGCGTCGAGATCCGTCTGCCCTGGTGGGCCCTCGCCCTGCCGGCCCTCGCCTTCGCCACCCTGCTGCTCCTGCTGCTGAACCCCGCGGACGCGCATGCCGCGGCCGGCGACCCCGCGCTCACCCACCTCTTCGAGCGCCTCCAGCAGACCGTGCAGCACCAGGCCTCCTGAGCCGCCTTCACACACGGTGCAGTGCCCCTCGCGCACCGTGCCGTAGGGCCGCTGTCCCGTGGTGAGGGAGCCCGTCAACTCCTTGAGCCACATGGCGTGTTTCGTGCGAAGCTGGGACTCATGAGCGTCGCAGAACCCCGCAGGATTGTCCTCTTCCGGCATGCGAAAGCCGACTGGCCGCAGGTGTCCGACCATGAGCGGCCGCTCGCTGACCGGGGCCGTACGGACGCCGCCGTCGCCGGACGCAGGCTGGCCGACACCGGCATCCCCTTCGATCTGGCCCTCTGCTCCACGGCCGTCCGGACCCGTGAAACCTGGAAGCTCGCCGTCCACGAGTTCCCGCACCGGCCGAAAACGGTCTATGAGGAGCGGCTCTACGAGGCCTCGCCGGGCGAGCTGATCGCCGTACTCAACGAAACCCCGGACGACGCGCAGGACGTGCTCCTGATCGGGCACAATCCCGGCATCCAGGGTCTCTGTGAGGTGCTGGACGGCCAGGCGGAGGGCGAAGCCCGCGCCCGGATGACCGAGCGCGGCTTCCCCACCGCCGCCTTTGCCGTGCTGTCCTTCGACGGTTCCTGGAAATCCCTGGAGCCCGGCGTGACCACGCTGATCGACTACTGGGCGCCGACCGAGTAACCCACCCGTGCGGACGACACGGGGGCCCGGCACCGTCGCGACGGTGCCGGGCCCCCGTCATACCGGCAAGGACCCCGGTGGGTGACCGGTGCGCGTCAGGCGGGCGTCAGGAGTGCGCGCTCATGGTCGCGCGGCGGGAACGCACGGTCAGTGGTCGTCCAGGTGCATGTCCGCCGCCTCGACCTCTTCGCGGGTGACCCCCAGCAGATACAGCACGGTGTCCAGGAAGGGGAAGTTCACCGCGGTGTGCGCGGCCTCCCGTACGACGGGCTTGGCGTTGAACGCGACCCCGAGACCCGCCGCGTTGAGCATGTCGAGGTCGTTGGCACCGTCACCGATCGCCACGGTCTGGATGAGCGGCACCCCCGCCTCCGCGGCGAACCGGCGCAGCAGCCGCGCCTTGCCCGCGCGGTCCACGATCTCCCCGGTGACCCGGCCGGTCAGCTTCCCGTCCGCGATCTCCAGCGTGTTGGCCTGCGCGAAGTCGAGCCCGAGCCGCTCCTTCAGGTCGTCCGTGACCTGGGTGAACCCGCCGGACACGACACCGACTTGGAAGCCGAGCCGCTTCAGCGTACGGATCAGCGTGCGCGCGCCGGGCGTCAGCCGTACCTCCTCGCGCACCTTGTTCACCACCGAGGCGTCCAGCCCCTTCAGCAGCGCCACGCGCGCGTGCAGCGACTGTTCGAAGTCCAGCTCCCCGCGCATCGCGGCCGCCGTCACCTCGGCGACCTCGTCCTCGCACCCGGCGTGCGCGGCGAAGAGCTCGATCACCTCGTCCTGGATCAGCGTCGAGTCCACGTCCATCACGACGAGCCGCTGGGCCCGCCGGTGCAGCCCCGACGCGACCACGGCGATGTCGACCCCGAGCGCCGAGGCCTCCGTCACCAGCGCGGTGCGCAGCGCCTCGGTCTCCGCACCGGACACCGCGAACTCCACCGCCGTCACCGGGTACTTGGCGAGCCGGAAGATACGGTCGATGTTCCCGCCGGTCTTGGTGATCCGCGCGGCGATGGAGGCCGTCGACTCCGCGGTGAGCGGATGCCCGAGCACGGTGACATGCGAACGCCCCATTCCGCGCGGGCGGTTGTCACCGAGGCCGGAGATGATTTCCGCCTGCATCTTCATCGAGTCCGCCCAGCTGTGCACGGTGGCCCGCAGATCGCCCTCCAGACCGGAGGGCGGCTCGGTCACGAGCGCGCACAGCACGATCCGGCCACGGGTGACGACCTGCTCGATGTCGACCACGTCGACGGAGAAGGCGGCGAGGGTGTCGAAGAGTCCGGCCGTGATGCCCGGCCGGTCCTTGCCGAAGATCTTGACAAGGAGGGTGGGGATATCGGGGGTCTGCGTAGCGCTCATGGTGCTTCCACCGTATCCGGCACCCAGTGCCTTCCGCCCCCGCGGTCCGTCCAGCGGACAGGGAACTCTGGGTGTCGGGGTGGTGTCGCGCGCGTTTCCCCGAGCCGACGCCCAGCCCCGCCGCGCGGTGGGAGGCGGGGTTCGGGCACGCCGTCGGGGCAGCCGGGCGGGGCTCAGTCCCTCCGCCGGGGGCCGGGCGGAGGCTGCCCCTGGTCGGGCGGGGGCGGCGGGGGAGGAGGCACGCTCCGCCCCGGTGGCCGCCCGCGCGGTCCGGGCGGCCCCGGAAGCGGCCGGGCGACCGTCGGCGCGCCGTACACGTCGTCGGGAGCCCGCTTCCGCTCGGGCGGGTGTCCGCCGCGCGGTTCCCGCAGCTCGTCCGGCAGCCGTAGATACGGATTGGTGTCGGGGTTCGCGGGCCGGTACGGCGCGCTCGGCTCGTACGGTCCCGACCGCGGCGGGCGACCGGGGTGGGCCGGCGCGTCCGGGTGGGCGGGGGCGTCCGGGTGGGCCGGCGCGTCCGGGTGGGCCGGGGCGGCCGGAGCGCCGGCGTCACCCAGTGCCAGGGGCGCCGTCCGCCGTCCCGCGGCCCCGCTCGCGTACGCCAGCAGCGCGCCCGCCGCCCCCGCGCCCGCGCCCCACCCGGCGCCGAACAGCAGTGCGACACCCAGGCGGCCGTGCAGCTGGATCCCGGCGCCGAACGCGTCGATGCCGAACACGGACAGCGAGGCGTCCACGGACACGTCCGTCAGCCAGGCCAGCAGCGGCAGTGCCAGCGCCGTCGCGACCCCCAGCCGAAGAGCGCAGCGACCCGCGAACCCGAGGGCGCCCGTGCCTCGTACATCGGGGGCATCCGGGATCCCCCCGGAAGCGGCGTCCCGCCGCCGTGCAAAAGGCGTACGCGTGGCCGCGAGGACGCCCGCGAAGAGCATCACGAGCGCGGCCGCGACCCCCAACAGCCACACCCGACCGTCGAGTTCGGCGAGACGGCCCAGGGTCACGGGCCGGTCGGAGTCGACACTCAGCAGCTTGTCCAGGGGGTCGGGCAGCACCTTGGCGAGTTCGCCGGAGGCCCTGCCGTCCCAGGGGACGAGCAGACCGACCGGCACACCGAGCCACACCCCGTTGGGTGCGCCGAGCAGCGCCGCGCCCGCGATCAGCTTGGGGTGGGGGTCACCGATCGCCGCGTACGCCGCCGCCGCGAGCCCCGCGACGATCGCCACCAGCGCCACCGTGACCAGCGCGGACGCGGCCGGCCGCACCGTCCGGTGCACACCCTCCCAGCCGCGCGGCAGCGGGGTGCGCCGGGAGGCCAGCAGGGAGATCACCAGGATTCCGGCGGCCCAGGCGGCACCGCCGAGCAGTGTGGGCACCGTGTCCACGGTGAACCCCACGGCAGCCTTCGCGTCCACGAGGTCGTCGATCCTGCCCGGCAGCAGCCCGCCGAGGTCACCGAGCCCGCCCGGGAGCTTGTCGGTGATCTTCCCGAGCCCGCCGCCCGTCACCCGGTCGAGCCCGAGCCCGCTCCCGTCGATGGTGACGACGTCGTGACCGGCCCAGGCGAGCCCGCCCAGGGTCGCCACGAACAGGACGACCACCGCGCCCGCGCGCGCCAGGAGTTCGGACGGCGCGATCACAACTCCCGCTCCACGTAAGGAGCGTAGGAAGAAGTAGGAGAGCAGGAGCGCGCCGACCAGGCCCACACCCAGTGGCGTGATCTGGATGGCGGTGTGTGCCTCGGCGCCCTTCAACCCGAAGGCCGACACGTTGCCGGACGGTTCGACCGCCCCGTTCGCCCCCAGTGCCACCACGGCCGCGGTCATCGGCCCGAGCGAGCCGGCCCGGTCCGCGCCCACCAGATGGAGGCCGAGCGCGGCCGTCCCCGCCATCGCGATCAACGCCCAGCTCACCGAGGCGATCGCGGACAGCAGCACATCCCCCCACGGCACGCGCCTGCCGCGCCCCACGGTGTCGATGCTCATCGTCAGACCCCCCGATCCGCGCCGCGGTACCACCACCATGGATGTCCCCCTCGCGTGGGATTACCACTCTCCGGTCCGGTATCAACCCCGTCAACGGAAACGGGCAACCCACCCGTACCCGGTCTTCGCCGGGCCCGGCTTTCGGTCGGGGGGCTGCTCCTGAAATAGTTCCCCCCGATGTTCGACATCCCTAGACTCCCTGTGATGGGGGTAACTCGGGGGACAACTCAGTGGGGCATGGAGTGCCGGAACTCGTACTGGAATTGAACGGACGGACCTGGACGCTCGATGCGTCCAGGCCATACACCCTCGGACGTGATCCGCAGGGGGACGTCGTGCTCGACGACGCCAGGGTGTCCTGGCGTCACGCCACGATCAGCTGGAGCGGCCGCAGTTGGGTCATCGAGGATCACGGCAGCACCAACGGCACGTTCGTGCAGGGGCAGCGGATCCATCAGATGGAGATCGGGCCCGGTTCGGCCGTGCACCTCGGCAACGCGACCGACGGTCCGCGCCTGACGCTGTCCGGCGCCGCGGCCCCGGCCGCGCAGCCCCAGCAACAGCCGTACGCCGCGCAGGGCGCGGGGCCCGGCTGGGCCCAGCAGGCACCGCCGCAGCAGCAGGCGCCCGAGCAGGGCCACCAGCCGCCGCGGCAGCCCGCGGCGCATGTACCGCAGCAGCAGGGATCCGGCGGTGCCGCGGGGGCGCCGCCGGTCTACGGAGACCGCAGCCCGACGACCTTCCACCAGCTGGCCCTCGGCCGGGTGATGCGCATCGGCCGTGCGCTGGAGAACGAGCTGGTCGTTTCCGACCTCCAGGTCTCGCGCCACCACGCCGAGTTCCACGCGACGCCCGACGGCCGCTTCGAGATCCGTGACCTGGGCTCGCACAACGGCACGTACGTCAACGGTATGCCGATCGCCAAGGGCGGCTCGGCGCTGCTCGGCCCGAACGACATCGTCGGCGTCGGCCACTCGACGTTCCGCATCGTCGGCGACCGGCTGGAGGAGTTCGTCGACACCGGCGAGGTGTCCTTCTCCGCCCGTCACCTGACCGTCACGGTCGACGGCGGCAAGCAGATCCTCAAGGACGTCTCCTTCGGCGTGCCCGAGAAGTCGCTGATCGCCGTCATCGGCCCGTCGGGCTCCGGCAAGTCGACGCTCCTGAAGGCGCTCACGGGCTACCGCCCCGCCAACCAGGGTGACGTCCTCTACGACAACCGCAACCTGTACAAGCAGTTCGCCGAGTTGCGTCAGCGCATCGGTCTGGTCCCGCAGGACGACATCCTGCACAAGGAGCTGACCGTCAAGAAGGCCCTCAAGTACGCGGCCAAGCTGCGCTTCCCGGCCGACACCACGGGCGAGGAGCGCGAGGCGCGGATAAACGAGGTGCTGCGCGAACTGAAGCTGGACATCCACAAGGAGAAGAAGGTCACCTCCCTCTCCGGTGGCCAGCGCAAGCGCGTCTCGGTGGCCCTCGAGCTGCTGACCAAGCCGTCGCTGATCTTCCTGGACGAGCCGACCTCCGGCCTCGACCCGGGTATGGACCGCGACGTCATGCAGCTGCTGCGCGGCCTCGCCGACGACGGCCGTACGGTCCTCGTGGTCACGCACTCCGTGGCCGAACTGGCCATCTGCGACAAGCTGCTCGTGATGGCCCCCGGCGGCTCGGTGGCGTACTTCGGGCCGCCCGAGGAGGCGCTGAACTTCTTCGGCTACGAGACCTGGGCCGACGTCTTCTCCGCGTTCGAGAACTACCGCGACTACGACTGGGCGGGCCGCTGGAAGGGCTCGCAGCACTACCAGATGTACGCCGCGGACATCGACGCGGTCGCCCCGCAGTCGGTGAACGTGGCGCCGCAGCAGGCGATGAAGCCGCCGAAGCCGCAGAGCTGGGGCTCCCAGCTGACGACCCTGGTCCGCCGGTACGTCTCGGTGATCGCGTCCGACAAGGGCTTCCTGGCGCTGACGGTGATCCTGCCGGCGGTGCTCGGCTCGGTGAGCCTGCTCATCGACTCGGACAAGACCCTGCTGGTCAACCCGATCGTCACCAAGTCCGGCGTGCACGTCGCGAACGGCACGGCGACGACGGTGCTCCTGATCCTCGCGGTCGGCGCGTGCTTCGCGGGCGCGGCCAACTCCGTCCGTGAGCTGATCAAGGAACGGGTGATCTACGAGCGGGAGCGCGCGACGGGTCTGTCGCGGTCCGCGTATCTGATGTCCAAGGTGATCGTCCTCGGCGTGGTGACGCTGCTCCAGGGGGCCCTGGTCGGTGCCATCGGCTTCGGCAGCCGCACGGTCCCGGACAAGGGCCTGATCCTGACCAGCCTGCCCAAGGTCGAGCTCACCCTGCCGATCATGGCGCTGGGCTTCGCGTCGATGATGTTCGGCCTGGTCATCTCCTCGCTGGTGAAGACCGCCGAGAAGACGATGCCGCTGCTGGTCATGTTCGCGATCGTCCAGGTGGTGTTCACCGGCTGCCTGTTCATCCTGAACGGCACGATCGGCGTCAACCAGTTCTCGTACCTGATGCCGGCCCGCTGGGCCGTCGCCGCGTCCGGGGCCACGCTGGACTTCAACAACATCTTCCCGAACCAGGACGATCCGACGAGCACGGACCCGCTGTGGAACCACACGGCCGGGGTCTGGGCCATGGACATGGTCGCCCTGATCGCCCTCGGTGTGCTCTGCGGGTTCTTCGTGGCCCGCTTCCTGCGCCGCCACGAGCCCGAGGTCATGCGCAAGTAGTCACGCGGATGTGCGCGAAGGGCGGCACCCCGGTCGGGGTGCCGCCCTTCGGCGTACGGCGGAGAGGTCCGCGCCCTGCCTCAGTACGCGCTGTTCACGTTGTCCATCGAGCCGTACTTGTCTGCCGCGTAGTTGCAGGCGGCGGTGATGTTGGCGACCGGGTCGTAGATGTTCCACGAGGTACCGGGCACGTGGTAGGCCTTGAAGGTCGGCGGGATGACCTGCAGCAGGCCCTTCGAGGGTATGCCGTTGATGGCGTTGATGTCCCAGCCGTTGATGGCACGGGGGTTGCCGGACGACTCCCGCATGATGTTCTTGTACAGCCCGTGGTACGAGCCGGGGATCTTGTGCTTCTTCATGATGTCGAGCGACTCGTGGATCCAGCCGTCGAGGTTGTTCGTGTACGACTTGGCGGCGACCGTCTCGAACTGGACGCGCTGCACCGAGCGGCTCGCGGCCTGCTCCTTGACGCGCGCCTCCTGGGCGGCCTTCGCGGCGGCGGTCTTCTTGGCGAGCTCGGCGTTCTTCTTGGCGACGGCCGCGTCGGCGGCCTTCTTCGCCGCGATGCTCTGAGCCTTCAGGCTGGCGCCGGCCATCTGGTCGGTGATGCTGGCCTTCACGTCCTTGATGGGCTGCTGACCGAAGGCGACCGGAGCCTGCGAGACGGCGGCGTCGTTCGTGGTGCTGGTCTGTGCGCCGCTGGGCGCCGCGGTGAACGCCAGGGCCGCTGCACCGAGGGTGGCGATACCGGCGATCGAAAGCTTGTGGACCTTGGTCAGCTTCGGACTATGACCAGGAGTGATGATGTTCTTGGGCATAACTGATGGACCTCTTCGAATAGCGCGGATGCCGCTCTCGGTCCGGTGGGGACAGTTCGTTTCCGGATCAAACGCTGCGGGTAAGAACCTGCGGCGTTGAGCGACTGGAGCCATTGTTAGCGGCCGCAAAATCGTGTGGCAAAGGTGTGACGTACGACGCTGAGTAGTAGGCCCGCGGGGGGCAAATCGGGACATAGTGGCACGTCTGCCCCGCTCATCGCGGCACCCTTTATCTCCTATGTCCGTTCGTACGTGATGTGCGCCCTATGTGCGGGCTCACATGGCACCTAGATCGTTCTCACCGTTAGTTGCTGGAGCAACTCCCAGGGTGAGCGTTCTCCTCCGGGAGGATGAGGTGGGCGTCCCCGAACTCGTGCCACAGGTAGAGCCCGCGCACCGCCGCGGCGTACGCGCGCTCGACCGCGGCCCTTCCCGCGACGGCCTCCAGCATCAGCAGATGGGAAGCCTCCGGCTCGTGCAGCCCGGTCAGCAGCCCGTCGACCACCCGCACGCCCCGCCGCGGGGTCACCACGAGATCCGTCCATCCGCGGCGGGCGCGGACCACCCCGTCGGGGCCCGCCGCGGACTCGACGGCACGTACCGCCGTCGTACCGACCGCGACGATCCGCCCGTCCCCCGCCCTCGCCGCGTTGATCAGCCGTGCCGACGCCTCCGGCACCTCGAACCACTCCGTCGAGGGCGGCTCGTGGGCCTCGGCCGAGGAGACGCCCGTGTGCAGCCTGATCGGAGCGAACTGCATCCCCCTGCTCACCAGCTCCGTCACCAGACGCGCGGTGAAGGGCCGCGCCGCGCTCGGCATCTCCGCGCTGCCCGCGCCGTCGTCCGACGGCAGCGCGAACACCGTCTGATAGACAGAGAGCGGCTGGTCCCGCTCCGTATAGGAGTACCGAATGGGACGCCCGTGCCGCCGCAGCAGCCCGGACACGTCCGGACCCGGCACCCGCGCCCACCACAGCCGCGCGCCGCCCGCCGTCAGCGGCTCCTCCAGTACGAGCCGCACATCGCCCGCGAGACACACCTCCGTCCCCGCGGGCCCGCCCGCACGCGGACGCGTGGTGCCCCTCCCGTCGGGATCCCGCAGCTCGACGGCCCACCGCCCGTCGTCGCCCCGGGTGGAGAAATGGACCACCACGCGCGCGTGCCCGATCCGTCCGTCGACGGCGGCGGCCGACGTGGGGGAGGTGTTCACGACCAGCAGGTCCCCGGCCCGCAGTTGCCGCGGCAGCTCCGTGAACGTGTGGTGCGACACCTCCCTGCCCCGGGAGACGAGCAGCCGTACGGAGTCCCGGTCCCGGCCGGGCCCGCGCTGCTCGGCCGGCACCCGCGCCGACAACTCCTCCGGTACCCCCGCCACGATCGTCACAGCTCCTCCAGGAGAGCGGGCGCCGCGTAGCGGCCACTGGCCGGCCGCTCGTCGAGCAGCCTCAGGAAGGCCGGCACCACGAGTTCCGGCGCCGGCCGCGGCCCCCCGTCGTCCGGTACGGCCGCCGCGTACAGGTCCGTGGCCATGTCCCCGGGGTCCACGGCCCAGACCCGCAGGCCCGGCTCCTCCTCGGCGAGCACCGCCGAGAGGTGGTCGAGGGCCGCCTTCGACGCCCCGTAACCGCCCCACGTCGGGTACGCCTCGGCCGCCGCGTCCGAGCTGACCGCGACGACCGCGCCCGCCTCCGCGGCCCGCAGCAGCGGCAGCGCCTCCTGGACCAGGCCCAGCGCCGCGACCACATTGACCTCCAGAGCCCGCCGCAACCCGCCCGGTGTCAGATCCTCCAGCCGGACCAGCGGCTCGGCGCCGAGCGCGCTCGCGTTGTTCACCAGCAGATCGACGCCCCCGAGCTCACGGGCCGCCGCCACCAGCGCCGCCCGGTGCCCGGCGTCCGTGACGTCCCCGGGCAGGGCCGCCACCCGCGTCCCGTGCCCGGACAGCGCCTTCGCCGTCTCCTCCAGAACCCCGGCGGTCCTGGCGTCGAGCACCAGATCCCAGCCGCGCCGCGCCAGGGCCGCGCCGAGCGCCCGCCCCAGCCCCTTCGAAGCCCCCGTGATGATCGCTACCGGCATGACGTCCGTCCCCTCGTCCCAGCGCCGCCGCTTCCGGCGGGTGTCCTCAACGTAGGAACCGGACCGCTCCCGCCGCCTCGTACGCGGGTCCCGGCGACCGGGGGCCCTTCGGCCTAGGCCCACCGGCCCAGGGACGGCCACCACAGGTCGGATACGCACTGTCACACCCCACGGGTACGTTGGGGTCATGAGCCAAGGTCCCCGGTCCGGTCTGTACGCGGTGAGCTCCGCGCTGCTGGCCATGAGCCGGCACCTGGAGGTGCGTGACGTCCTCAAGACGATCGTCGCCTCGGCCCGCGAGCTGCTCGACGCGCAGTACGCCGCGCTCGGGGTCCCCGACGACCACGGCGGCTTCGCCCAGTTCGTGGTCGACGGCGTCAGCGACGCCCAGTGGAAGGCCATCGGCCCGCTCCCGCGCCAGCACGGCATCCTCGCCGCGATGCTGCACGAGGCCCGCCCCGAGCGCCTGGCCGACGTGCGCAGGGACCCCCGCTTCGAGGGCTGGCCCGCCGCCCACCCCGACATGTCGGACTTCCTCGGCCTGCCCGTCCGCGACGGCGACGAGACCATCGCGGCCCTGTTCCTCGCCAACAAGAACGGCACCAGGCCCGACGGCGGCTGCGGATTCACCGAGGACGACGAGGAACTCCTCACGATCCTCGCCCAGCACGCGGCGATCGCCCTGACCAACGCCCGCCTGTACGAACGCAGCCGTGAACTGACCATCGCCGAGGAGCGCTCCCGGCTGGCTCACGAACTCCACGACGCCGTCAGCCAGAAGCTGTTCTCCCTGCGTCTGACCGCGCAGGCCGCCGCCGCCCTCGTCGACCGCGACCCCGCACGCGCCAAGGGCGAACTGCACCAGGTGGCCGCGCTCGCCGCCGAGGCCACCGAGGAACTGCGCGCCGCCGTCATCGAGTTGCGCCCCGCCGCCCTCGACGAGGACGGCCTCGTGGCCACGCTGCGCACCCAGATCCAGGTGCTCGACCGCGCCCACTCCGCGCGGGTGACCTTCACCGGCCGGGGCGTGCGCGCCCTGCCCGCCGCCCAGGAGGAGGCGATGCTGCGCGTCGCCCAGGAGGCCCTCCACAACGCGCTGCGGCACTCCGGGGCGGCCCGCGTCGACGTCCTCCTGGAGAAGCGCGGACCGGGCGCCGTGCTGCGCGTCAGCGACGACGGCGGCGGCTTCGATCCGACGGCGATACGCAACGCGGGACGCCACCTCGGCCTGGTCTCCATGCGTGACCGGTCGAGCGGGGTCGGCGGCACGCTGACCGTGGAATCGGCGCCCGGAAAGGGCACCACGATCGAGATGGAGGTCCCTGGTGGCTGAAGCAATCAAGGTGCTGCTCGTCGACGACCACCAGGTGGTCCGCCGGGGCCTGCGCACCTTCCTCGAGGTGCAGGACGACATCGAGGTCGTGGGAGAGGCGTCCGACGGCGCCGAAGGAGTCGCCCGCGCCGAGGAGTTGCGGCCCGACGTCGTCCTCATGGACGTCAGGATGCCGGGCATGGACGGCATCGACGCGCTGCGCAAACTCCGTGAACTCGCCAACCCCGCGCGCGTGCTGATCGTCACCAGCTTCACCGAGCAGCGCACGGTCGTGCCGGCCCTGCGCGCCGGCGCGGCGGGCTACGTCTACAAGGACGTGGACCCCGACGCCCTCGCCGGCGCCATCCGCTCCGTGCACGCCGGGCACATCCTGCTGCAACCCGAGGTGGCGGGCGTCCTGCTGTCCCAGGAGGAGGCCAACTCGGGGCAGGGAAGGGGAGGTTCGCTCACCGAGCGGGAGCGCGAGGTGCTCGGCCTGATCGCCGACGGCCGTTCCAACCGGGAGATCGCCCGCGCGCTCGTCCTCTCCGAGAAGACCGTCAAGACGCATGTCTCGAACATCCTGATGAAGCTCGACCTCGCCGACCGGACGCAGGCCGCGCTGTGGGCCGTACGGCATGGAGCGGCGGGCTGACGGCGGCAATTCGCAGGGTTCCGCTCCGGGCTGAGATTCATACCGTCGGGTGTATGTCACCCGGATGGCGCATCCTTCGCGGACCCCGGCCGTTCTCCAGTGCGTGCCGCGGTGATCTGCCGCGGTGATCGCTAGGGAGGGCTCAGAAGTGAAGAACCTGAAGAAGGCCACGGCTGTCGCGATGGTGGCGGGCGGCCTGGTCGCCGCCGGCGCCGGTATGGCTTCCGCGACGGACGGCTCGTGGGCGGGCGGTCAGGCCGCGGGCTCCCCGGGTGTCGTCTCGGGCAACGTCATCCAGGCGCCGATCCACATCCCCGTGAACGCGGTCGGCAACAGCGTGAACGTGATCGGTGTCCTGAACCCGGCCTTCGGCAACCTCGGTCTCAACCACTGAGGCCCGTACCGCACTCGTCATGACCACCGGCCCCTCAGGCACTCCTGGGGGGCCGGTCAGGTTTTGCCGACCCATCGACCCATCGGTCCATCTGGCCATCCGTACATCATTCAAATGGCCCGAACGGTCACTTCGGCCCGCATTTCCGTGCCGCGAGGCGGCCTCCCGCGTTGCTCAACGTACGACCCGCGGCCGGGTCGGAACCGCAAACGCAGGAGGAACGTTTCTCATGAACATCGCCAAGAAGGCAGCCATGGCCCTCACCGTCGCCGGTATCGCCGCGGGAGCCTCGGCCGGCGCGGCCGTGGCCGACGCGGGCGCCCAGGGCGCGGCCGCGGGCTCCCCGGGTGTCGTCTCGGGCAACGTCGTCCAGGCGCCGATCCACATCCCCGTCAACGTCGTGGGCGACAGCGTCAACGTGATCGGCCTGCTGAACCCGGCGTTCGGCAACACGGGCGTGAACGACTGACGCATCCCGTTACGGCAGGGCCCCGCGGACCATCCGCGGGGCCCTGCGCCGTCCCCGCCACCGAGCCGCCGCGGCCCCGCGCACCAGGAAACCCACGCCACCAGACGGTTCGCCCCGAACAGCCACCCGTTCCGGACACGGGGACCCCGCTGAACGGGTCGTTCCCGGCGCGGGTACGTATTTCCAGCCGGTCCGGCGGTCGAACAGGCACCCGCTCCGGACACGGGACCCACTGACGGGTCGCTCCCAGCGCAGGCACGCACACTCAGCCCGTGGACGAGCCCTTCGGGCGAAGCCGTGACGCGCGGAGCGAAACGGCACCGGCCCACTTCCCCCGCTCAGCGCACGCCCCGCTCGCGCTCCTCCACGAACGCGTTGTACGCCGCCACCTGCGCCCGCCGGGCCGTCCGCTCCACCGGCCGCAGCGCCTCGGTCCGAGCCGCCATCTCCGAGGCGCTCACCGCCCCGCCGTGCCCGTTCTCGTACGCGACGGAGATCAGCAGACCCACTCGCTGGGCGAGCTCCAACACCCGCACCGCACGCGGCGGATACCCGGGCGCCAGCACCTCACGACCCCGCTCGGCCCGCGCCCGGTACGCGTCCACCGCCGCCTCCGAGACCGGCCCCGACCCGGCCACGTCCAGCCGCGACAACACGTCCGTCGCCTCGCGCAGCGCCTCCGCCAGTTCCCGCTCGGCCTCGCCGAGGGACGGCACGTCGGCGGGCGGCGCCTCCCGCACCGGGAGGCAGTGCCAGACGACCTCGACGTGGACGTCACCGGCCGGCCCGGCCTCGTAGACCTCCGGCACCAGCCCCAGCGCGGCGCCGTGGCAGACGACCGCCTCCTCGGCGTCGAGGGCACGCGCGTTGAAGTCGGGCGGCCCGCTCAGCCCGAGCGGATGCCCCGGCGCGGGCAGCGCGACCCGCAGCCCGGTGACCCCGAGCGCCCGCAGTCGGCCGAGGGCGAGCGTGAGCCCGACGGGCCCCGCCTCGCCCGGCAGCCCCTCGACCCGGTGCACCGCGTCCTCGCCGACGATGGCGAGTACCGCGTCATCCGGAGATACAAAACCGGCCAAAAGGGCATTTCCCCATGCGGCCAAGCGTCCTGAGCGTGGTTCCGAGAGCATGCCTCCACCCTAAGGACCGGCCGATGGACAGGAGCGCCCGGCCGGTGGCGTAGGTTTTCCCTGGGGGCTGCGTCCACAGACGTAAGCGACGGCCGAGACTGCAATGGGAGACAACGCGCTCATGAGCGATGTACTGGAGCTGGAGGACGTGTCCGTGGTCCGCGAGGGCCGGGCTCTGGTGGACCAGGTCTCCTGGTCGGTCAAGGAGGGGGAGCGCTGGGTCATCCTCGGCCCGAACGGCGCCGGCAAGACGACCCTCCTCAACCTCGCCTCCAGCTACCTCTTCCCCAGCCAGGGCACCGCCACCATCCTCGGCGAGACCCTCGGCAAGGTCGACGTCTTCGAGCTGCGCCCGCGTATCGGCGTGGCCGGCATCGCCATGGCCGAAAAGCTCCCCAAGCGCCAGACCGTCCTGCAGACCGTGCTCACCGCCGCCTACGGCATGACCGCGGGCTGGCACGAGGACTACGAGGACATCGACGAGCAGCGCGCCCGCGCCTTCCTCGACCGCCTCGGCATGAGCGACTACCTCGACCGCAGGTTCGGCACCCTCTCCGAGGGCGAGCGCAAGCGCACCCTGATCGCCCGCGCCCTGATGACCGACCCCGAGCTGCTCCTGCTCGACGAGCCCGCCGCCGGCCTCGACCTCGGCGGCCGCGAGGACCTCGTACGCCGCCTCGGCCGCCTCGCCCGCGACCCGATCGCCCCGTCCATGATCATGGTCACGCACCATGTCGAGGAGATCGCCCCGGGCTTCACCCACGTCCTGATGATCCGCCAGGGCAAGGTACTCGCCGCGGGCCCCCTGGAACTCGAACTCACCTCCCGCAACCTCTCCCGCTGCTTCGGTCTCCCCCTGGTCGTCGAACAGGTCGGCGAGCGCTGGACCGCACAGGGTCTCCCGATGGCCTGACCCGTACGAAGCAGCCGGCACGAACCGCCCCGCGGGAAGCACCCGCTCCGCGGGACCCGGTACGAGCCCCTTCTCCACCCGAACTGCGCCCTGTCGCCGAACGGACCCCGGACCTACCATGACCACGTGAACGACATCAACGCATGGGTGTGGTGGCTGGTCGGCGCGGCCGCGCTGGGCATCCCGCTCGTGGTGACCGCGATGCCGGAGTTCGGCATGTTCGCCGCGGGCGCCGCGGCTGCCGCGGTCACGGCCGGCCTCGGCGGCGGTGTCGTCCTCCAGGTGCTCGTCTTCTGCGCCGTCTCCGTCGCGCTCATCGCGGTCGTACGCCCCATCGCGACGCGGCACCGATCCCAACGGCCCCAACTCGTCTCGGGTGTCGAGGCGTTGAAAGGCAGGCAGGCAGTCGTCCTGGAGCGGGTCGACGGTTCGGGCGACGGCCGGATCAAGCTCGCCGGAGAGATCTGGTCGGCACGCGCCCTGGACACCGGACAGGCCTACGAGGTGGGCCAGGAGGTGGACGTCGTGGACATCGAAGGAGCCACGGCGATCGTCATGTGACCTCGCGCGACGCCAACTGAACCGAACGCCCCACGCGGCAGACGACGGTCTGTCAGACTCGTCCAGCAAGATCTTCAACAACCATAAGATCTTTCGGAAACACCGAGGCGGAGAAGGGTACGGGGAGTTATCGATGGCACCCATCATCATCGTCCTGATCATTCTGGTGGTGCTGGTTTTCATCGCCCTGATCAAGACCATCCAGGTCATCCCACAGGCCAGTGCCGCCATCGTCGAACGCTTCGGCCGGTACACACGGACCCTGAACGCCGGCCTGAACATCGTGGTCCCGTTCATCGACTCGATCCGCAACCGCATCGACCTGCGTGAACAGGTCGTGCCCTTCCCGCCGCAGCCGGTGATCACCCAGGACAACCTGGTGGTCAACATCGACACGGTCATCTACTACCAGGTCACCGACGCCCGCGCCGCGACCTACGAGGTCGCCAGCTACATCCAGGCGATCGAACAGCTCACGGTCACCACGCTGCGCAACATCATCGGTGGCATGGACCTGGAGCGGACCCTCACCTCCCGCGAGGAGATCAACGCGGCCCTGCGCGGCGTCCTCGACGAGGCGACCGGCAAGTGGGGCATCCGCGTCAACCGCGTGGAACTCAAGGCGATCGAGCCGCCCACCTCCATCCAGGACTCGATGGAGAAGCAGATGCGCGCCGACCGTGACAAGCGCGCCGCGATCCTCACCGCGGAAGGCATCCGCCAGTCGCAGATCCTCACCGCCGAGGGCGAGAAGCAGTCCGCGATCCTGCGCGCCGAAGGTGAGGCCAAGGCCGCCGCCCTGCGCGCCGAGGGCGAGGCCCAGGCCATCCGCACGGTCTTCGAGTCCATCCACGCCGGCGACGCCGACCAGAAACTCCTCGCCTACCAGTACCTCCAGATGCTCCCCAAGATCGCCGAAGGGGACGCCAACAAGCTCTGGATCGTCCCCAGCGAGATCGGCGACGCCCTCAAGGGACTGAGCGGCGCCATGGGCAACTTCGGCCCCATGGGCGGCGGTTCGGGCAACGGCGGCTCGGAGCGCCGCGAGAAGCCGTCCGTCACCGACTGACGACGTCGTACGACGAGGGGGCCCCGCACCGGTCGGTGCGGGGCCCCCTCGTCGTACGACCCCGCGCGGCAGACGGCGGGGCGACATCCCTAGGCGGCGGGCTGTACCAGCCACTGCGGCAGGGCGTCGAGGTCGTCGCGGTCCAGCGTCAGCAGCATCGCGTCCGCGGGTGTCGGCTCGAACGGCTGCCTGAGCAGCGGCATCCCCGCCTGCTCCGGCGTACGCGCCGCCTTGCGGTGGTTGTCCTCGGCGCACGACGCGACCGTGTTCAGCCAGGAGTCCTGGCCGCCCTGTGCGCGGGGTACCACGTGGTCGACCGTCGTCGCCCGCCTGCCGCAGTACGCGCAGCGGTGGCGGTCGCGCACGAGGACACCGCGCCTCGACCACGGGGCTTGTCTTCGGAAAGGCACTCTGACGTACCTGCACAGCCTGATCACCCGCGGCACGGGTATGTCGAGGGCGGCGCCGCGCATACGCAGTTCGGGGTGGGCCTGCTCGACGACGGCCTTGTCCTGCAGCACCAGAACGACGGCTCGGTTCAACGTCACCGTCGACAGCGGCTCAAAGCTCGCGTTCAGAACCAGCGTGTCCCGCATCCTGCCCACCTCCCGTATGCACCGGCCCACCCCCTGGCGGGCTTGGATCAACTCTGGCCGGGCACGCCGAGATGGACAACGCAATAAAAATGCCCGCCCCTGATCACTTCCAAGACCAGAGGCGGGCAAACGTTCAGTGAACGTCCGTCTGTGCCGCTTTACGCGGGAGCCGCGTACTCGCCCATCAGCTGGGCGCGGGCCAGCGTGTGGAACCGCAGGTTGAATCCGACGTAGGCCGGCGACGCCTCCGCGTCCGGGCCGAGCTTCTCCTGATCCACGGCGTACACCGTGAAGAGGTAGCGGTGCGCGGGGTCCCCGGCCGGGGGCGCGGCGCCACCGAAGTCCTTGGTCCCGTAGTCGTTGCGCACCTGGACCGCACCTTCCGGCAGGCCCTCGAACTTGCCGCTGCCCGCTCCCGTCACCAGCTCGGTGACGGAGGCCGGGATGTCGAACACCACCCAGTGCCAGAACCCGCTGCCCGTCGGGGCGTCCGGGTCGAAGCACGTCACGGCGAAGCTCTTGGTCCCGGCGGGGAAGCCCTCCCAGCTCAGGTGCGGCGAAGTGTTCCCGGCCGCGTAGACCTGGGCGTCCTTCAGCACCGCGCCCGACGCGACGTCCTCACTGGTGACCGTGAAGGCCGGAACGGGCGGATGGAAGTCGTGCGGGAGCGGCGCCCTCTTGAGCTCGGTCACGTCAGTACCTCCTGAACGGCGGAATCTCTCGGTCCGAGCCTAGAACCAGCTGCGCTTGCTGCCGACCTCGGACAGCCACTGGTTCAGGTACGCGGCCCAGTCCGTGCCCTGGAAGTCGTGCAGGCCCACCTGGAAGGAGCGGTACGAGTCGCTGCCCTCACTGAAGAGGCCCGGCTTCTTGTCCATCTCCAGGATGACGTCCATCTCGCGGTCGTCGGCGACGAAGCTCAGCTCCACCTGGTTCAGCCCGCGGTACTGCGACGGCGGGAAGAACTCGATCTCCTGGTAGAACGGCAGCTTCTGGCGGCTGCCCCGGATGTGGCCGCGCTCCATGTCCGCGTTCTTGAAGCGGAAGCCCAGCTGGATGAAGGCGTTCAGGATGGCCTGCTGCGCCGGGAGCGGGTGCACGTTGATGGGGTCGAGGTCCCCGGAGTCCACGGCGCGCGCGATCTCCAGCTCCGTGGTCACACCGATGTGCATGCCGCGCAGGCTCTGTCCGTCGATCGTGGTGATCGGGGTCTCCCACGGGATGTCGAGCCCGAACGGAACCGCGTGCACGGCACCGGCCTGCAGTTCGAAGGCCCCGCCGAGCCGCAGCTTCGCGAACTCGATGTCCTGCTTGTACTCCTGGTCGTCGTGCCCCTCGACCTCGACCTTGGCCTGGAGCCCCACCGACAGCCCCTCGATGGCCTGGTTCACGGATCCGCCCTGGATCCGCACCTCACCCTGCACGACACCGCCCGGAACGACGTTGACCTCGGTCAGCACCGTCTCGACCGAAGCCCCACCGGCTCCCAGGCTCGCAAGCAGCCGCTTGAACCCCATGTCACAAACCTCCCCAGGCAACGCCTGTGCTCCGTAGTACTGCGTCTGGATCCCTGATCCCTACCTGATCCCTACAAACGCGATCCGACCTCGGCCGGTTCCGCGTTCTCACCCTTACAAGGGGAACGCTCCTTGACCACCCGTCGGCACCCACCCGTACCCACGTGCCCGTGTTGCTGGACTACGCTCGTACGCCATGATCGCGGCCCCTGACCGTACGCCCCTGACGCGTGAGTTCTTCGACCGCCCCGTACTGGAGGTCGCCCCCGACCTCCTGGGGCGGGTCCTCGTGCGCACCACACCGGACGGTCCGATCGAGCTCCGCCTCACGGAGGTCGAGGCGTACGACGGCCCGGACGATCCCGGCTCCCACGCCTATCGCGGCCGCACGGCCCGCAACGGCGTGATGTTCGGTCCGCCCGGGCATGTGTACGTCTACTTCACTTACGGCATGTGGTTCTGCATGAACCTGGTGTGCGGTCCGGCGGGCAGGCCGAGCGGGGTCCTGCTGAGGGCCGGCGAGGTCGTCGAGGGCGCGGAGCTCGCTCGCAAACGTCGACTCTCGGCCCGAAATGACAAGGAACTGGCCAAAGGACCCGCTCGTCTGGCGACGGCGCTGGACGTGGACCGGTCCCTCGACGGCGCCGATGCCTGCGCTCCCGACGGGGGTCCGCTGACCCTGCTGACGGGGACACCCGTCGGCTCCGACCAGGTACGCAACGGTCCACGCACCGGGGTGTCCGGCGACGGAGGCGTCCATCCGTGGCGCTTCTGGGTCGCCAACGACCCCACCGTGAGCCCTTATCGGGCCCATACGCCCCGCCGGCGCTCAACTTGACTCGCCTCTGGGGGATCCGTAATGTAGCCCGAGCCGCTTGACCCGGGTACGGCGTTCAGCCAGCAGCCGGAAGTGGCCAACCCACTACCTACGACCTCCCCTTCAGCGGGGGCGAATTCGGCGTGTCCGCATGTCTGAATTCAATCTCGCGGAGCTCGATTATGAGCTGCGCAGGGAATCGGCTAGCGTAGTGAATGTCGAAAGGCCGCGAGACGAAAGAACTCAAAGGCCGAAAGACAAACCCACCGACTGGGAATCAGGCCCGAAAGGATCTGATAGAGTCGGACCCGCCGGAAAGGGAAACGCGAAAGCGGAAACCTGGAAAGCACCGAGGAAATCGGATACGGAAACGGTCTGATAGAGTCGGAAACGCAAGACCGAAGGGAAGCGCCCGGAGGAAAGCCCGAGAGGGTGAGTACAAAGGAAGCGTCCGTTCCTTGAGAACTCAACAGCGTGCCAAAAATCAACGCCAGATATGTTGATACCCCGTCTCCGGCCGATCGGTCGGGGCGAGGTTCCTTTGAAAAAGTCCCGCTCCTTGACTGGGGTGGGCGCACAGCGAGGACGCTGTGAACCGGGAGGATTATTCCTCTTCCTGGTTCCGCTCTCGTGGTGTCGTCCCGATTACGGGAAAACATTCACGGAGAGTTTGATCCTGGCTCAGGACGAACGCTGGCGGCGTGCTTAACACATGCAAGTCGAACGATGAAGCCCTTCGGGGTGGATTAGTGGCGAACGGGTGAGTAACACGTGGGCAATCTGCCCTTCACTCTGGGACAAGCCCTGGAAACGGGGTCTAATACCGGATAATACCTGCCTGGGCATCTGGGTGGGTTGAAAGCTCCGGCGGTGAAGGATGAGCCCGCGGCCTATCAGCTTGTTGGTGAGGTAGTGGCTCACCAAGGCGACGACGGGTAGCCGGCCTGAGAGGGCGACCGGCCACACTGGGACTGAGACACGGCCCAGACTCCTACGGGAGGCAGCAGTGGGGAATATTGCACAATGGGCGAAAGCCTGATGCAGCGACGCCGCGTGAGGGATGACGGCCTTCGGGTTGTAAACCTCTTTCAGCAGGGAAGAAGCGAAAGTGACGGTACCTGCAGAAGAAGCGCCGGCTAACTACGTGCCAGCAGCCGCGGTAATACGTAGGGCGCAAGCGTTGTCCGGAATTATTGGGCGTAAAGAGCTCGTAGGCGGCTTGTCACGTCGGGTGTGAAAGCCCGGGGCTTAACCCCGGGTCTGCATTCGATACGGGCTAGCTAGAGTGTGGTAGGGGAGATCGGAATTCCTGGTGTAGCGGTGAAATGCGCAGATATCAGGAGGAACACCGGTGGCGAAGGCGGATCTCTGGGCCATTACTGACGCTGAGGAGCGAAAGCGTGGGGAGCGAACAGGATTAGATACCCTGGTAGTCCACGCCGTAAACGGTGGGAACTAGGTGTTGGCGACATTCCACGTCGTCGGTGCCGCAGCTAACGCATTAAGTTCCCCGCCTGGGGAGTACGGCCGCAAGGCTAAAACTCAAAGGAATTGACGGGGGCCCGCACAAGCAGCGGAGCATGTGGCTTAATTCGACGCAACGCGAAGAACCTTACCAAGGCTTGACATACACCGGAAAGCATTAGAGATAGTGCCCCCCTTGTGGTCGGTGTACAGGTGGTGCATGGCTGTCGTCAGCTCGTGTCGTGAGATGTTGGGTTAAGTCCCGCAACGAGCGCAACCCTTGTTCTGTGTTGCCAGCATGCCTTTCGGGGTGATGGGGACTCACAGGAGACTGCCGGGGTCAACTCGGAGGAAGGTGGGGACGACGTCAAGTCATCATGCCCCTTATGTCTTGGGCTGCACACGTGCTACAATGGCAGGTACAATGAGCTGCGAAGCCGTGAGGCGGAGCGAATCTCAAAAAGCCTGTCTCAGTTCGGATTGGGGTCTGCAACTCGACCCCATGAAGTCGGAGTTGCTAGTAATCGCAGATCAGCATTGCTGCGGTGAATACGTTCCCGGGCCTTGTACACACCGCCCGTCACGTCACGAAAGTCGGTAACACCCGAAGCCGGTGGCCCAACCCCTTGTGGGAGGGAGCTGTCGAAGGTGGGACTGGCGATTGGGACGAAGTCGTAACAAGGTAGCCGTACCGGAAGGTGCGGCTGGATCACCTCCTTTCTAAGGAGCATCTAGGCTGCCAGGCTTGCCTGGTGGTCCAGGGCCATTACGTCGGCAAATGTTCGACGGTGGTTGCTCATGGGTGGAACGTTGATTATTCGGCACACTTGATCGTCTTCTCCTTCCAGTACTGTCCTTCGGGGCGTGGAACGAATGAGGGAAGCGGGGAGTGTGTCGGGCACGCTGTTGGGTGTCTGAAGGTACGGCCGATTGTTGGCTGCCTTCAGTGCCGGCCCCAGTGAACTCCGGTGTGAGCCGGGGGTGATGGGTGGTTGGTCGTTGTTTGAGAACTGCACAGTGGACGCGAGCATCTGTGGCCAAGTTTTTAAGGGCGCACGGTGGATGCCTTGGCACCAGGAACCGATGAAGGACGTGGGAGGCCACGATAGTCCCCGGGGAGTCGTCAACCAGGCTTTGATCCGGGGGTTTCCGAATGGGGAAACCCGGCAGTCGTCATGGGCTGTCACCCTTGCCTGAACACATAGGGCAAGTGGAGGGAACGCGGGGAAGTGAAACATCTCAGTACCCGCAGGAAGAGAAAACAACCGTGATTCCGGGAGTAGTGGCGAGCGAAACTGGATGAGGCCAAACCATATGCGTGTGAGACCCGGCAGGGGTTGCGTATGTGGGGTTGTGGGATTTCTCTTTCACGGTCTGCCGGCCGTGAGACGAGTCAGAAACCGTTGATGTAGGCGAAGGACATGCGAAAGGTCCGGCGTAGAGGGTAAGACCCCCGTAGTCGAAACGTCAACGGCTCGTTTGAGAAACACCCAAGTAGCACGGGGCCCGAGAAATCCCGTGTGAATCTGGCGGGACCACCCGCTAAGCCTAAATATTCCCTGGTGACCGATAGCGGATAGTACCGTGAGGGAATGGTGAAAAGTACCGCGGGAGCGGAGTGAAATAGTACCTGAAACCGTGTGCCTACAAGCCGTGGGAGCGTCGGATATGTGCTTGCACATATCTCGTGACTGCGTGCCTTTTGAAGAATGAGCCTGCGAGTTTGCGGTGTGTTGCGAGGTTAACCCGTGTGGGGAAGCCGTAGCGAAAGCGAGTCCGAATAGGGCGATTTAGTAGCGCGCTCAAGACCCGAAGCGGAGTGATCTAGCCATGGGCAGGTTGAAGCGGCTGTAAGAGGTCGTGGAGGACCGAACCCACCAGGGTTGAAAACCTGGGGGATGACCTGTGGTTAGGGGTGAAAGGCCAATCAAACTCCGTGATAGCTGGTTCTCCCCGAAATGCATTTAGGTGCAGCGTCGTGTGTTTCTTGCCGGAGGTAGAGCACTGGATAGGCGATGGGCCCTACCGGGTTACTGACCTTAGCCAAACTCCGAATGCCGGTAAGTGAGAGCGCGGCAGTGAGACTGTGGGGGATAAGCTCCATGGTCGAGAGGGAAACAGCCCAGAGCATCGACTAAGGCCCCTAAGCGTACGCTAAGTGGGAAAGGATGTGGAGTCGCACAGACAACCAGGAGGTTGGCTTAGAAGCAGCCACCCTTGAAAGAGTGCGTAATAGCTCACTGGTCTAGTGATTCCGCGCCGACAATGTAGCGGGGCTCAAGCGTACCGCCGAAGTCGTGTCATTGCAGCAATAGGGCCAACGCCTGCTGTGATGGGTAGGGGAGCGTCGTGTGCCGGGTGAAGCCGCGCCGGAAGGCAGTGGTGGACGGTTCACGAGTGAGAATGCAGGCATGAGTAGCGATACACACGTGAGAAACGTGTGCGCCGATTGACTAAGGGTTCCTGGGTCAAGCTGATCTGCCCAGGGTAAGTCGGGACCTAAGGCGAGGCCGACAGGCGTAGTCGATGGATAACCGGTTGATATTCCGGTACCCGCTGTGAAGCGTCAAACATTGAACCAGGCGATGCTAAGTCCGTGAAGCCGCCCTGGAGCCTTCGGGCAAAGGGGAGTGGTGGAGCCGATGGTCCAGACCTGTAGTAGGTGAGTGATGGGGTGACGCAGGAAGGTAGTCCATCCCGGGCGGTGGTTGTCCCGGGGTAAGGGTGTAGGCCGTGTGATAGGTAAATCCGTCGCACATCAAGGCTGAGACCTGATGCCGAGCCGATTGTGGTGAAGTGGATGATCCTATGCTGTCGAGAAAAGCCTCTAGCGAGTTTCATGGCGGCCCGTACCCTAAACCGACTCAGGTGGTCAGGTAGAGAATACCGAGGCGTTCGGGTGAACTATGGTTAAGGAACTCGGCAAAATGCCCCCGTAACTTCGGGAGAAGGGGGGCCATCACTGGTGATCCGATTTACTCGGTGAGCTGGGGGTGGCCGCAGAGACCAGCGAGAAGCGACTGTTTACTAAAAACACAGGTCCGTGCGAAGCCGTAAGGCGATGTATACGGACTGACGCCTGCCCGGTGCTGGAACGTTAAGGGGACCGGTTAGTCAAACTTCGGTTTGGCGAAGCTGAGAACTTAAGCGCCAGTAAACGGCGGTGGTAACTATAACCATCCTAAGGTAGCGAAATTCCTTGTCGGGTAAGTTCCGACCTGCACGAATGGCGTAACGACTTCTCGACTGTCTCAACCATAGGCCCGGTGAAATTGCACTACGAGTAAAGATGCTCGTTTCGCGCAGCAGGACGGAAAGACCCCGGGACCTTTACTACAGTTTGATATTGGTGTTCGGTTCGGCTTGTGTAGGATAGCTGGGAGACTTTGAAGTCATGGCGCCAGCCATGGTGGAGTCGTCGTTGAAATACCAGTCTGGTCGTGCTGGATGTCTAACCTGGGTCCGTGATCCGGATCAGGGACAGTGTCTGATGGGTAGTTTAACTGGGGCGGTTGCCTCCTAAAGAGTAACGGAGGCGCCCAAAGGTTCCCTCAGCCTGGTTGGTAATCAGGTGTTGAGTGTAAGTGCACAAGGGAGCTTGACTGTGAGACCGACGGGTCGAGCAGGGACGAAAGTCGGGACTAGTGATCCGGCGGTGGCTTGTGGAAGCGCCGTCGCTCAACGGATAAAAGGTACCCCGGGGATAACAGGCTGATCTTCCCCAAGAGTCCATATCGACGGGATGGTTTGGCACCTCGATGTCGGCTCGTCGCATCCTGGGGCTGGAGTCGGTCCCAAGGGTTGGGCTGTTCGCCCATTAAAGCGGTACGCGAGCTGGGTTTAGAACGTCGTGAGACAGTTCGGTCCCTATCCGCTGTGCGCGTAGGAATATTGAGAAGGGCTGTCCCTAGTACGAGAGGACCGGGACGGACGAACCTCTGGTGTGCCAGTTGTCCTGCCAAGGGCATGGCTGGTTGGCTACGTTCGGGAGGGATAACCGCTGAAAGCATCTAAGCGGGAAGCCTGCTTCGAGATGAGTATTCCCACCCCCTTTGAGGGGTTAAGGCTCCCAGTAGACGACTGGGTTGATAGGCCGGATCTGGAAGGCGGGTAACCGCTGGAGGTGACCGGTACTAATAGGCCGAGGGCTTGTCCTCAGTTGCTCGCGTCCACTGTGTAGTTCCCAGACAACGAACGGTTGTGCTGGCTGAACAGTTCCACTTACTTAATTGAAAAGTGTGCTTGTTCGCTGCCCGTTCGAGACCCCTCTTTACCGAGGGGTGTCTGACAGGGTTTCGGTGGTCATAGCGTGAGGGAAACGCCCGGTTACATTCCGAACCCGGAAGCTAAGCCTTACAGCGCCGATGGTACTGCAGGGGGGACCCTGTGGGAGAGTAGGACGCCGCCGAACAATCTTTGGAGGACCCTTGGTCCCAGCGACTCGCTGGGACCAAGGGTCCTTTTGTTTTTCCGAAGCGCGCTGGGTACCCGGCTGCGCGAGAATGACTTGCGGTACCGAAGACAGGAGTCACCCATGTCCACCAACTCTCCCGACGAGCGACCGGAGCGCGACGAGCGCCGTCGTGACAGTGGTGACCGCGGTGGCTACCGCGGCGGCCCGCGCCGTGACAACGACCGGCGCGACAACGACCGCGGCGGCTCCGGCCGACGTGACGACCGCCGCGACGACCGCGGTGGGGATCGCGGCGGTGACCGTGGTGGGTTCCGTCGTGATGACAACCGTGGCGGCGCCGGCGATCGCGGCGGCTTCCGACGTGATGACAACCGCGGTGGCGCCGGTGGTGGCCGTCCGCCGTTCCGGCGCGACGACCGCCCCACCGGTGGCCCGCGTCGCGACGACCGGCCGAGCGGCCCGCGCCGTGACGACCGCGGCGGTGGCTTCCGCCGGGACGGCGACCGTCCCTCCTTCAACCGCGACGACCGCCCGAGCGGCCCGCGTCGTGATGACGACCGCGGCGGTTTCCGGCGCGACGACCGTCGTGACGACCGCGGTGGGGATCGCGGTGGTTTCCGTCGTGATGACAACCGTGGCGGTGGCGGCGATCGTGGCGGCTTCCGCGGTCGTGACGACCGTCGCGATGACCGCGGCGGGGATCGTGGCGGTTTCCGTCGCGACGACAGCCGTGGCGGTGGCGGCGCCGGCGGTGGTTTCCGTCGCGACGACAACCGGGGTGGTACCGGCGGCGGGTTCCGTCGTGACGACCGCAACGACTTCCGGCGCGATGACCATCGTGGCGGCGATCGCGGTGGTTTCCGCCGTGACGACCGCCGTGACGACCGTGGTGGCGACCGTCGGGGCGATGACCGTGGCTTCCGTAGGGACGGGGACCGTCCCGCCTTCCGCCGTGACGACCGTCCGACGGGCGGACCTCGTCGCGACGACCGGCCGAGTGGCCCGCGTCGTGATGACGACCGCGGTGGTTTCCGTCGCGACGACCGTCGCGACGACCGTCGTGATGACCGCGGTGGGGATCGTGGCGGTGACCGTGGCGGTTTCCGTCGCGACGACAGCCGTGGTGGCAGTGACTTCCGTCGCGACGACCGCGGTGGCGACCGTGGTGGGTTCCGCCGTGACGACCGCAACGACTTCCGGCGGGACGACCGCGGGGACCGTCGCGAGGGAGACCGTCCGCCCTTCCGCCGTGACGACCGGGGCGACAACCGGGGACCCCGCCGTGACGGGGACCGGCCTCCGTTCCGGCGTGACGAGCGTTCCGGTGCTCCGCGTCGTGATGACGACCGGGGTGGGTTCCGTCGCGACGACAACCGCGGCGGCGGCAGTGGTGGCGGCTTCCGTCGTGACGACCGGGGTGGCCGTCCCGGTGGCTTCCAGGGCCGTGACGACCGCCGGGGTGGCGACAGCCGGGGTGGCGGCTTCCGCGGCCGCGACGACCGTGACCGCGACCGGGACCGTGAGCCGATCAAGCGGCTGCCGATCCCGGACGACGTCACGGGCGATGAGATCGACAAGGACGTCCGGCAGGAGCTCCAGAGCCTGCCGAAGGGACTTGCCGAGGAGGTCTCCAGGAACCTGGTGATGGTCGCCCGGCTCATCGACGAGGACCCCGAGGGCGCGTACGCGTACTCCAGGATCGCCCTGCGTCTGGCATCGCGGGTCGCCGCCGTGCGCGAGGCGGCCGGATTCGCCGCCTACGCGAGCCAGAAGTACAGCGAGGCGCTCGCGGAGTTCCGTGCAGCGCGTCGGATGACCGGCAACGTGGACCTGTGGCCCGTCATGGCGGACTGCGAGCGCGGTATGGGCCGGCCCGAGAAGGCGCTGGACATGGCCGGTGCGCCCGATGTGCAGAAGCTGGACAAGGCCGGTCAGGTCGAGATGCGGCTCGTGGCCGCCGGAGCGCGGCGGGACATGGGGCAGCTCGACGCCGCCATCGTGACCCTCCAGAGCCCCGAGCTGGCCTCGCACTCCGTGCAGCCCTGGACCGCGCGACTGCGCTACGCGTACGCTGACGCGCTTCTCGCCGCCGGCCGTGAGGACGAGGCGCGCGAGTGGTTCGCGAAGGCTGTCGAGTCCGACAAGGACGGCAGCACGGACGCCTCGGACCGGCTCGCGGAGCTGGACGGTGTCGAGTTCGTCGACGCACTGGTCGAGGACGAGAGCGAGCCCCACGCGGACTCCGAGGCCGAGGCCCAGCCCGAGCCCGTACGTGAGGCCGCCGCGGCGATCCAGGCCGAGGTCGACGACATCGACGACATCGACGACATCGACGACATCGACGAGGTCGACGAGGTCGACAACGAGGACCTCGACGACGCCGAGGACGAGCGCGACGAGCGCGACGAGCGCGACGACGAGCGTGCTGAAGAAGGCGACAAAGAAGGCGGCGACAAGGGCGACGACGAGGACGCCTCTCGCGGCTGACGCCTGAAAACCACACGGTGAGAACACCGGCGGCGGGACTCCGGAAGGGGTCCCGCCGCTCGGCGTTTCAGTCGGAGAGCGCCCGCAGAACCAGTCCCGACGCCGGCTTGGGGCCGAACGACGTCGACTTGCGGGGCATCGTGACGCCCTGGCGCGCGAGCTCGCGTACGACCTCCTCGTGCACCGGGTGCAGGAGGACCGCCGTGCCGCCGTCGAGCTCCGCCTTGGCGACCGTGGCCTCGGTGTCGTGGATGTAGGCGATGTGGGCGGGCGAGTCCTCCGGGATCCCCCAGACGTGCCCGAGGAGCGTGGCGTGCAGGACCGTCGCGTCCAGGGTGCGCCAGGCCTCGGGATGGTCGACCGGGATCGTACGGTTGAGGAGGTCCGGGTCCGGGCGGTCGACCAGGTGGAACGAGCCGTCGCCCGCGAGGAGGAAGGCGTTGCCCTCCGCGGCCGCCGAGGCGAGCGCCTCCAGGGCCTTCGCGAGGGGAACGTCGAGGCGCCGAACCCGGAACGAGTCCGTGAGAGCCGCCAGCGCCTCCGTGACCGGCAGCCCGTGCAGCAGACGGTGGATCGCGCGGACGCGCAGCGGATAGCGCGCGGTGTCCACCAGGAGGACGAGGCCGAAGTCCCAGGGGCTGGGCGAGGGGTGCTCGGAGCGCAGCTGCAGATAGGTCGCCCAGCGGTGGTGACCGTCCGCGATGAGGGCCTGGTGACGGCCCAGGTCCGTCTGGATCTCGGCCAGATCGGCGGCGTCGGTGATTGCCCAGAGACGGTGGCTCAGACCGTCCTCCGTGGTGGTGGACAGCAGCGGCTCGCGCTCCGCGGTGCGCTCGATGACGGCGGCCGTGCCGACCCGGGAACCGCTGCCCCGGTAGGTCAGCAGAAGAGGTTCGAGGTTGGCGGAGGTCGCCCGCATCAGGGCCGCGCGGTCCGCGACGATGTGGGGCATGACGTCCTCGTGCGGGAGGACGACGCCGTCGGCCGGCTCCGACAGGCGCAGGGTGCCGATGATGCCGCGCTGCAGCATGTCGTCGTCGCGCTGCTCGTAGACGTACAGGCCCGGCTCGGGGTCGGTGGTCAGGACCCCCTTGGACAGCCAGGCGTGCAGGGTGTCCGCCGCCTGGCGGTTACGGGCGTTGGGAGTCGCGTCCTGGGGGAGGATCAGCCGGACGATGTTGTGCGGATCGGCCGATTCGAGGTGCAGCAGACCGTCCGGCCGGACGATGACGTCGTACGGCGGGGATGTCACGGCGGCGAGGCTGCCGACCCGGTCGGGGTCATAGCGCACGCCCCGGAACGGGGCCAGTTCGAGGCCGCTGCGTACCGGGGTTTCCTCCGCGGGACCTGCAGTGTTCATTGACGCATCGTAAGTGTGATCGTCAGTGTGTGCCGAAGCCATGCGCGATGATCGAGGGAAAGAGCTAGAACGAGGAGCGATGTGCAATGAGCCAGACCGTCAGGACGCGGCCCGAGGGCAGCGAGCAGGCTCTGAGTGAGGCGTACGACACGGCGCTGCTCGATCTGGACGGGGTGGTGTACGCGGGCGGGAACGCGATCGCCCACGCCGTGGAGTCGCTCGGCACCGCCCGGTCCGGCGGGATGCACCTCGCGTATGTCACGAACAACGCGCTGCGGACGCCCGACGCCGTGGCGGAACACCTCGGTGAGCTGGGCGTTCCGACGGACGCCGCTGACGTCATCACCTCCGCCCAGGCGGCGGCCCGGCTGATCAGCGAGCAGGTGCCGGCCGGCGCGCGGGTGCTGGTCATCGGCGGGGAGGGGCTGCGGGTCGCGCTGCGCGAGCGCGGGCTCGAACCGGTCGAGTCGGCCGACGACGATCCGGTGGCGGTGGTGCAGGGGTACGGCGGTCCCGACCTGGCGTGGGGACGGTTCGCGGAGGCCTGCTACGCCATCGCGCGGGGTGTGCCGTGGTTCGCGTCCAACACGGACCTGACCATTCCGAGCGCCCGCGGTATCGCGCCGGGCAACGGCGCCGCGGTGGAGGTCGTACGGATCGCCACCGGCGCCGAGCCGCAGGTGGCGGGCAAGCCGCTGCCCCCCATGCACCGTGAGACGGTCCTGCGGACCGGGGCGAAGCGGCCGCTGGTCGTCGGCGACCGGCTGGACACCGACATCGAGGGCGCGTTCAACGGCGAGGTGGACTCGCTGCTCGTGCTCACCGGCGTGACGGACGGCGCGCAGCTCCTCGCCGCCCCGCCGCAGCACCGGCCGACGTATGTCGACGCCGATCTGCGCGGTCTGCTGACCGGTCAGCCCGCGATCGCCCAGGCGGGTGACGGGTTCCGGTGCGGAGGGTGGACGGCGACCGCCGGGAGCGAGCGGCTGGAGCTGGAGGGTGAAGGCGAGGCGCTGGACGGCCTGCGGGCGCTGTGCGCGGCGGCGTGGACGGCGGCAGGGGACGGGACATGCGCGCTGGAGGGCGCCAAGGCGCTGGCGCGGCTGGGACTCTGACGGCCCGTTCCGGGGCTCGGCGGGGGCTCACGCGGGGTCGGGGGCGGTTGACGGGGCCGGGTGACGGTTCACGGGGTTCGGGGCGGTGATGTGCCGGGAAGTCGGCGGTGTTGAGCGGTGACCGGGGGAACCTCCAATGGGCGAGGGTAGGCTAACCTAACCGGGTGTTGGTCGACAGTCCCCTTGAACAGCGCGCGGAGACCGCCCCCGCGCCCCCGAACCGCTGGGCGATACGTGCCGTCGGGCTCGTCGTGTCCGCGGCCGTCCTCGTGCTGGTCGCGCTGGCGAGCATCGCGGTCGGAGCGAAAGCGCTGCCGTTGGACCAGGTCTGGCACGGCCTGTTCCACGACTCGGGGACGTATGCCGACGTCGTCGTGGACGACCGGCTCTCGCGCACCGTCCTCGGACTGCTCGTCGGCGCCGCGCTCGGGCTGTCGGGTGCCGTCCTGCAGGCGCTCACCCGCAACCCGCTGGCCGATCCCGGACTGCTCGGGATCAACGCGGGCGCGTCCGCCGCGGTCGTCACCGCCATCACGTACTTCGGCGTCACCAGCCTGAGCGGATACGTCTGGTTCGCCTTCTTCGGCGCCGCCGCGGTCGGGGCACTGGTCTGGTTCCTCGGCGGCAGCCGGGGCGCCACCCCGGTGCGGCTCGCGCTCGCCGGCACCGCGATCAGCGCCGCGCTCTACGGCTATCTCCAGGCCGTGATGATCATGGATGACGCGGCGCTGGGCAAGATGCGCTTCTGGACGGTCGGCTCGCTGGCCTCGGCGACGGACTCGACCATCAGACAGGTGCTGCCGTTCCTGGTGGCCGGTACGGCGCTCGCGCTGGGCCTCGCCCGGCCGCTGAACGCCATGGCCATGGGCGACGACACCGCCCGCGCTCTCGGCGCCAACCTGAACCGCACCCGTGCGCTGTCCATGGCAGCCGCCACCGTGCTGTGCGGCGCCGCGACGGCCGCCTGCGGGCCGATCGTCTTCGTCGGGCTGATGGTCCCGCACGTCGTACGGTCCTTCACCGGCCCGGACCTGCGCTGGATCCTGCCGTACGCGACCGTGCTGTCCCCGGTCCTGCTGCTCGGCGCCGACGTGGTGGGGCGGATCATCGCCCGGCCCGCCGAACTCCAGGTCGGCATCGTCACCGCGGTCCTCGGCGGCCCGGTCTTCATCTACCTCGTACGACGGCGGAGGACGGCCCAGCTGTGAGCACGACACGTACCCGATCCCTACGCGCGCGCGGCGGACTGTCGGTCCGGTTCGACGTGCGGGCGCTCGTCGTCGTCGTGCTGCTGCTGGCGGCCGCGCTCGCCGCGAGCGTGGTGCTCCTCGGCACCGGCGACTTCCCGATCCCGGCCGCCGACGTCCTCAAGACGCTGGCCGGCCAGGGGAACGCGGGCCAGGAGTTCATTGTCAACGAGCTGCGGCTGCCCCGGGTGCTCGTCGGTCTCCTGGTCGGGGCCTCCCTCGGGCTCGGCGGGGCGATCTTCCAGTCCGTCTCCCGCAACCCGCTGGGCAGTCCGGACGTCCTCGGCCTCGGGCAGGGGGCGACGGCCGGCGCGCTGATCATGATCGTGCTGTTCTCGGGGACCGCGAACCAGGTCGCCCTCGGGGCGCTCGTCGGCGGCCTGGTGACCGGAGTCGCCATCTATCTGCTCGCCTGGAAGCGGGGCGTGCACGGATACCGGCTCGTCCTGGTCGGGATCGGCGTCTCCGCGATCGTCACCGCGGTCAATGGCTACCTGCTCACCAAGGCGGACCTCGTCGACGCGGCCCGCGCGGTCGTCTGGATGACCGGCTCCCTCAACGGCCGTGACTGGGCGCAGGTGTGGCCGCTGCTGGCGATGTGCGCCGTCCTGGTGCCGCTCGTCCTAAGCAATGCGCGGGGGCTGCGCATGATGGAGATGGGCGACGACGTGTCGTACGCACTCGGCGTGCGGGTCGAGCGCGTACGCCTGCTGCTGATGCTGTCCGCCGTCCTGCTCACCGCGGGCGCCACCGCCGCGGCCGGTCCGGTCGGCTTCGTGGCGCTCACCGCGCCGCAGCTCGCCCGGCGCCTGACCCGCTCACCGGGACCCAACCTGGTGCCGTCGATGTGCATGGGCGCCGCTCTGCTGATCGTCGCGGACTGGGCCTCGCAGCGGGCCTTCGGCGCCGACCAGCTGCCCGTGGGCGTCGTCACCGGAGTCCTCGGCGGCATCTATCTGCTGTGGCTGCTCGTCACCGAGCGCAAGGCGGGCCGGATATGAGCGCCCCCGCGAACGAGAACACCCGGAGGAGCACCGTGAACGGCCTGAACCGCCTGTCCGCCGACAACGTCACCCTCGGCTACGACCAGCGCGTCATCGCGGAGAAACTGTCGGTGGAGATCCCCGACAACTCCTTCACCGTGATCGTCGGCCCGAACGCATGCGGCAAGTCGACCCTGCTGCGCGCCCTGTCCCGGATGCTCAAGCCCTCCGCGGGGCGGGTGCTGCTCGACGGGCAGGTCATCCAGTCGATGCCCGCGAAGAAGGTGGCCAGGACGCTCGGGCTGCTCCCGCAGTCGTCGATCGCGCCGGACGGGATCACGGTCGGCGATCTGGTCGGCCGGGGCCGTTATCCGCACCAGGGGCTGCTGCGCCAGTGGTCGACGGAGGACGAGCGGGTCGTACGGGAGTCGATGGCCTCGACCGGCGTCGCCGAACTGGCCGACCGCTATGTCGACGAGCTCTCCGGCGGTCAGCGGCAGCGCGTGTGGATCGCGATGGCCCTCGCGCAGCAGACCCCGCTGCTGCTGCTCGACGAGCCGACCACCTATCTCGACATCCAGCACCAGATCGACGTGCTGGACCTCTGCGCCGAACTCCACGAGGAGCGGGGACGCACGCTGGTCGCCGTCCTGCACGACCTCAATCACGCCGCGCGGTACGCCACCCACCTCATCGCCCTGCGCGAGGGCCGGGTCGTCGCCGAGGGCGCGCCCCGGGACATCGTGACGGCCGAGCTGGTCGAGGAGGTCTTCGGGCTGCGCTGCCAGGTCATCGACGACCCGGCGACGGGGACGCCGCTGGTGGTCCCGGCGGCCCGCAAGGCACGTGTCGCGGTGAAGGTGGCGGAAGGCGCCTGATGCCCTGGAGGGCTCCTGGAGAACGCGGAGCGGGCCTCTGGGCTGTTGAGGTCTCGGACGGGGGTTCCTGAACCGCGGCGAGGCGCGGAAGGGCTTCCGAGGACGCGGAGCAGGCCCTCCGCGGCTCCGCGGCTCTGGGGGGCCCAAGGCACCCTGACCCCGTGGCCGTGTGGTCCCGCGACCCTGTGGACCTAGAGAAGGCTCCTGAGCCGGAACAGGTCCAGCAGACTCGCCTCCAGCTTCACCCGGCCCGAGCCCCACGCCTTCGCGAAGTGCAGGTTCCCGTTCACCATCGCGACCAGGTCGTCGCCGGTCATGGTCAGCCGGATCTGGGCCTTCTCGCGGGGCGGCCCCTGGAGGGTGTCCAGCACCTCGATCCGGCCGTCCTTGAGACGTCCCACGAAGGTGGTGTCGAGGTCGGTGACACGGCAGCTCAGCGAGCGGTCCAGGGCCGCCGCGCTGCGTACGTCCCCTTCGGCACCCGCCAGGTTGTCCGAGAGCTTGTCGAGCGCCGCACGGCACTCCTCAGTCGTCGCCATCGTGATCGACCGTACCGCAGCGCTTCGGGGTAGCGTCGGGGCATGAACGAGTCAGTGCCGGAGTCCGGGGTCGCGCCGGAGGCCGAGGCCGGGGTGCCCGCGGAGGACGTGCGGGACGCCGTCGAATCCGCGTACGACCCCGCCGCGCCGGCCCCGCTGGACGTGCAACGCGTCCCCACGGGGAGTGCGGAGGTCGACGCACAGCTCGACCGGCTGGGCGACGCCGACCACCTCGCCACGGACGGACACCTGGAGGTGTACGAGGATGTGCACCGGGGGCTGCGTGACGCGCTGACCGCGCTCGACGTCCGCCAGGGCCCCATGGCCCCCACCCGTCACCCGACCGCCGCCCCTCAATGAGACCCTTCGGGTCACACCTCTCCATGACCGTACGACCGCAGGAGCTGAACCGAACGTGGCAGGAGTGGCACGCCGCCGCCTCGACGCCGAGCTGGTCCGCCGGAAACTCGCCCGCTCGCGCGAACACGCCGGCCAGCTGATCGCCGCGGGCAGGGTCACCGTCGGCAAGACCCTGGCGACCAAGCCCGCCACCCAGGTGGAGACCGCGGCCGCGATCGTGGTCACCCGCGACGACGACGACCCCGACTACGTCTCGCGCGGCGGGCACAAACTCGCGGGCGCCCTGGCGGCCTTCGTACCCCGGGGCCTGCGGGTCGAGGGACGGCGCGCACTGGACGCCGGAGCGTCCACCGGAGGCTTCACCGACGTACTGCTGCGCGCGGGCGCCGCCCATGTCGTCGCCGTCGACGTCGGCTACGGTCAACTCGCCTGGTCCCTGCAGAGCGATGAACGCGTCACCATCAAGGACCGTACGAACGTACGCGAGTTGACGTTGGAGGCGATCGATGGGGAGCCCGTGGACCTTGTTGTCGGGGATCTGTCCTTCATCCCGCTCGGACTGGTGCTGCCCGCCCTCGTGCGGTGCGCGGCGCCCGACGCCGACCTGGTGATGATGGTCAAGCCGCAGTTCGAGGTGGGGAAGGAACGACTGGGCAGTGGTGGAGTCGTACGCAGTCCGGAACTGCGCGCCGAAGCGGTGCGCGGAGTGGCCGGACGGGCCGCGGAGCTGGGGCTCGGGGTGGAGGGCGTGACCGCCAGTCCGCTGCCCGGGCCCTCGGGCAATGTCGAGTACTTTCTGTGGCTGCGTGCCGGGTCACCCGAACTCGACCCGGCCGACGTTGACCGTGCAGTGGCGGAGGGGCCGCGTTGACACAGACCCGAGCTCGTACTGTTTTCCTGCTCGCCCACACCGGGCGGCCCGCTGCGATCCGCAGCGCCGAACTCGTCGTCCAGGGGCTGCTGCGCTCCGGACTCGGGGTCCGCGTCCTGGAGGCGGAGGCGGCGGACCTGCCGCTGCCGCCCGAGGTGGAACTCGTCAGGGAGGCCACCCCGCAGTGCCTCGACGGGTGCGAACTGCTGATCGTGCTCGGCGGTGACGGGACGCTGCTGCGTGGCGCCGAGTTCGCCCGCGCGTCCGGCGTCCCGATGCTCGGCGTCAACCTCGGCAGCGTCGGGTTCCTCGCCGAGGCCGAGCGGGACGACCTCGACAAGGTCGTCGACCGGGTGGTCACCAAGGCCTACGAGGTCGAGGAGCGGATGACCGTCGACGTCGTCGTGCACCGCAACGGCGACATCGTGCACACCGACTGGGCGCTGAACGAGGCCGCCGTGCAGAAGGTCTCCGCCGAGAAGCTCCTGGAGGTCATCCTGGAGATCGACGGACGGCCGGTCACGGGCTTCGGCTGCGACGGCATCGTCTGCGCGACCCCCACCGGGTCCACGGCGTACGCCTTCTCCGCGGGCGGGCCCGTGGTGTGGCCGGAGGTGGAGGCGCTGCTCATGGTGCCGATCAGCGCGCACGCGCTCTTCGCCAAGCCGCTGGTGACCTCGCCCGACTCCGTGCTCGCGGTGGAGGTGTTGCCCCACATCCCGCCCGGCGTGCTGTGGTGCGACGGGCGGCGCACGGTGGAGCTGCCGCCGGGAGCACGGGTCGAGGTACGGCGCGGAGCCGTTCCGGTACGGCTCGCACGGCTGCACCACGCGTCGTTCACCGACCGGCTGGTCGCGAAGTTCGCGCTGCCGGTGGCGGGGTGGCGGGGGGCACCGCACTGAGCGGCCGGCCGGGCGGCAGGACCGTCCGGCGGGCGCTCGAAGGAGAGCGGGGCGGGGGTTCGCCGCGACGGTCGAGGTGATCGCGGCGGACGAGGTGATCCCGGCGAACCCCTCGCGGGTTCCCGCGGCCGCCAGGGGGCCCAGGGGGCCCAGGGGGCCCAGGGGGCCAGGGGCCCGGGGAGGCCCAGGGGGCCCAGGGGGCCAGGGGCCCGGGGAGGCCCAGGACGGCCTTGGGCGGGCCCACGAGGGACCGGCAAGGGCCGGGAGGACCCCCTGCCGTCCGGGGAAGGCCCGGGAGCCGGCGGGGCACACTCGTCGGTGCCGGGCGGGCGGGCGCCCCGTCCAGGGCCCCGGACGGGCACCGCGGGGCCACGATCGGCAAACCCCACCCCAGCGGGTGACACACGTGCCCGGGTGACCCCCGCCACCTGCGGCTTCGCACAAGCAGGGCAGGGCCCGTCGCACATCGGGTCCCTGACCTCGTAAGGTCGTGTCCGTGTTGGAGGAGATGCGGATACGGTCGCTCGGAGTCATCGACGACGCAGTCGTCGAATTGTCGCCCGGCTTCACCGCCGTGACGGGTGAGACCGGTGCGGGCAAGACGATGGTGGTCACCAGCCTCGGGCTGCTGCTCGGCGGGCGCGCGGACCCCGCCCTCGTACGGATCGGCGCCAAGAACGCCGTCGTCGAGGGCAGGATCGCCGTACCCACGGGAGGAACGGCGATCCTGCGGGCCGAGGAGGCGGGAGCCGAACTCGACGACGGCGCGCTGCTGATCAGCCGCACCGTCTCGGCGGAAGGGCGCTCGCGGGCGCACATCGGCGGACGCTCGGTACCCGTGGGCGTGCTCGCCGAACTCGCCGACGAGCTGGTCGCCGTGCACGGACAGACCGATCAGCAGGGGCTGCTCAAACTGTCCCGGCAGCGGCAGGCACTCGACCGGTACGCCGGGGACGCGGTCGCCGCACCGCTCGCCAAGTACGCCGGGGCCTACCGGCGGCTGCGGGCGATCACGACCGAGCTGGACGAGATCACCACCCGCGCGCGCGAGCGGGCCCAGGAAGCCGACATGCTGCGCTTCGGGCTCGAAGAGATCGCGGCGGTGGAGCCGCGCTCGGGCGAGGACGCGGAACTGTCGGCGGAGGCCGAGCGGCTCGGACACGCGGAGGCGCTGGCCTCGGCCGCCACCGCCGCGCACGCGGCGCTCGCCGGCAATCCCGAGGACCCCGAGGGCATCGACGCGGCGACCCTCGTCGCGGGTGCCCACCGGGCCCTGGAGGCCGTCCGCGCGCACGACTCCGCGCTCGGCGGGCTGTCCGGGCGGATCGGGGAGATCAACATCCTGCTGCGCGACGTGGCGGGCGAACTGGCCGGGTACGCCGACGACCTCGACGCCGATCCGCTGCGGCTGGCGGCGGTCGAGGAGCGCCGGGCCGCGCTCACCCAGCTCACCCGGAAGTACGGCGAGGACGTCGACGCCGTGCTGGCCTATGCGGAGCAGGGCGCCGCGCGGCTCCTCGAACTCGACGGCGACGACGAGCGGATCGACGAACTGACCGCCGAGCGGGACGCGCTGCGGGCCGAACTGGGCGGGCTGGCACAGGCGTTGACGGACGCCCGGACGGAGGCCGCGGAACGGTTCGCCGCGGCCGTGACCGCCGAGCTGGCCTCGCTCGCCATGCCGCACGCGCGCGTGTCGTTCGAGATCCGGCAGACCGACGACCCCGAGGGCGTGGAACTCGACGGGCGCACGGTCGCGTACGGGCCCATGGGCGTCGACGAGGTCGAGCTGCTGCTCGCGCCGCACCCCGGCGCTCCGCCGCGGCCCATCGCCAAGGGGGCGTCCGGCGGTGAACTCTCGCGGGTGATGCTCGCGGTGGAAGTGGTGTTCGCGGGGACCGATCCCGTACCGACGTATCTCTTCGACGAGGTCGACGCGGGGGTCGGCGGCAAGGCCGCGGTCGAGATCGGGCGGCGGCTGGCGCGGCTCGCCAGGAGCGCGCAGGTGGTCGTGGTGACGCACCTTCCGCAGGTGGCCGCGTTCGCGGACCGGCAGTTGCTGGTCGAGAAGACGAACGACGGGTCCGTGACCCGGTCCGGGGTGAAGGTGCTGGAGGGGGAGGACCGCATCCGGGAGCTGTCCCGGATGCTGGCGGGCCAGGAGGACTCGCAGACCGCTCGGGCCCATGCGGAGGAGTTGCTGGCCACCGCTCGGGCCGACGCATAGCCGTCCGGCGGTGGCGCGCGCTCTCACGCCGCGCCGCGCGCCGCCGCTTCGCGACGCGGTGGGCTCCGCCCGCGCCGCACGCCCCACGCCCCGTCGGGCTCCGTGTCCGGTCGCGCTCTGGCCCCGCGCCCCGGTCGGGCTCCGGCCTCCGCGCCTCGGCCCGGGCGCGGCCCCGGCGACGCTCCGGCCCCGTGCCCGGGCGCGCACCGGCCTCTCGGCGAAACCACCAGGCTCCGGCCTCGCGGCCCGCTCGGCCGTCTCGTGGGCCTTGGCCTCGTCGCGCCGTGGGCCGTCGTTCCGCCCGGTCCGCGGAGAGGCGCTCCGGCCTGGTGGCTCCGTGCCGGTTCCCCCTGTCCCTCTCGGCGCTTCGCGCCCCTTCCCGGGCCCGCTCCGCGGGTCCCTGGAGTGGCCTGCATGATCACTGTGTTCGGTACCGCCGCCGCGACCACCCGCACCCTTCTCGCCGCGCTGCGGGCCAAGCCCCCGGGCGGTCCCGGTCGCTGGGAACGCGAGAACCACGCCGGCCGCACCGTCGAGCTGTACGCGGGTCCCGCGGTGGTCGTGGGGGCGGCGCTCGGAGCCGGCCTGGCCCACCGCGGAGCCGGATTCGCCGTCCTGGCGGCCGGTGCGTGCGGCGCGTACGACGACATCGCCGGGGCCGGTGACCCGCGACGTGGGTTCCGGGCGCATCTCGGGGCGCTGCGGGACGGCGAAGTCACCAGTGGCGCCGTCAAGTTGTTCGGGATCTCGGCCGCTGGGCTGATGGCGGGGGCGCTGCTGAAGGAGCGGCCCCTGGACCGATTGCTCGCGGGAGTGGTGATCGCGGGGAGCGCGCACTTCGTCAACCTCGTGGATGTGCGTCCCGGGCGGGCCGCCGGCGCGGTGCTGGCGCTGGGGGCACCCGGACTGCTGCGGGGCGGACGCGCCGGGCGGCTCGCCGCCGCCGCGACGGGAGCCGCGGCCGCTGTCCTCCCCGACGATCTCGGCGAGCGCGCGATGATCGGCGACACCGGGGCCCACGCGCTCGGCGCCGCGCTGGGTACCGCGGTCGTCGCGGGCAACGGGCGGGCCGGACTGCTCGCCCACGCCGTGGCGCTGGTGGCCGCGACGGTGTGCGGGGAGCGGGTCAGCGCGGCGGCGCGAGCCGCACGGCGCCCGCGCCCGACCCGGCCCTCCGCGCCCGCCCGGACCTCCCGCGCCCCCCAGCACCTCCACCCCTCGGCCTCCGGCCCCCACGGGATCCACGAAGGCCCGCCGAGCCCCGCCGACCCGGCCCGAGGACAGGGGACTGCTCACCCGTGTGAGTGACAGGTGTCGTCGAGTCGGACGGTGTGCCGCGCAGCGCGCTCCGATGGCGGTCCCGGAACACCCGTACGGCCTGGCATCCTTGGCGTAGTACGCGGAGCACGACGTGCGGTACACCCCCCTCTGCAGACCCTTCTGTACGTTTCTCCGTGACCGTCCGACGCCGAATCAGGAGCCCCGGCCACGTGAGCCACGTGAGCAGCCACTCACCGCACGGCCAGTCGCCGCTGCGCACCGTGCAGGTGCTCGGCGGCGGAAGCGCGGGCAGCAGCGCGCATGTGCGGTCGCTGGCCTCGGGCCTCGTCGCCCGTGGTGTGCGGGTCACCGTCTGCGCCCCTGCCGAGGCCGACCTCGCGTACGGATTCACCGGTGTGGGCGCCCAGCACGTCGCGGTGCCCCGCAGCGGTGACCCCGCCTCCGTGGCCGCGCTGCGGATCGCCTGCGCGGACGCCGACCTAGTGCACGCGCACGGGCTGCACGCCGCGCTGCGGGCCACGCTCGCGCTCAGCGGGCGGCGCACCCCACTCGTCGTCACCTGGCACACCCGTTCGCATGCCGAGGGGGCCCGGGCCCATCTGCTGCGTCTGCTGGAGCGGCGCGTCGCCAGGGCCGCCTCCGTCGTCCTCGCCACCTCCTCGGACCTGGTGGACCGCGCCCGCCGCCGCGGGGCCCGGGACGCCCGGCTCTCCGCCGTCGCGATTCCGGCGCCGCGCAAGGCCGTCGAGTACGGGGACCCCGACCGGCTGCGTCACAAGGCGCGGGCCGAACTCGGCGCCACCGGACGCCCGTTGCTCATGGCGGTCGGCTCCCTCGACCGGCACCGCGGATACGGCACCCTGCTGGACGCCGCGCGCGTGTGGCGGGACCTCGACCCCGTGCCGCTCCTCGTGATCGCCGGCGAGGGTCCGCTGCGGACCGTCCTCCAGGGGCGTGTCGAGGACGAGGAACTGCCCGTCAGGCTGCTCGGTCGGCGCGAGGACGTCTCCGAGCTGCTGCCCGCCGCCGATCTCGCGCTGCTGCCGAGCGGTTGGGAATCCCGTTCCGTCCTCGCCCAGGAGGCCCTGCACGCGGGCGTCCCGCTGGTGGCGACGGCGGTCGGCGGCATCCCCGAACTGGTCGGTGACGCCGCCGAGCTCGTCCCGTACGCGGACGCGCGGGCGCTCGCCGCGGCGGTGGTGCGCCTTCTCGGCGATCCGGCGCGCCGGGAGCAGCTCCGGGAGAGGGGAGTGCGGCAGGCCGCCGGCTGGCCGACCGAGGACGAGACGGTGGCGCAAGTGCTCAGCGTCTACGACGAGTTGACCCAGGCCTGGCCCCTCGTCTAGGCCGTGCCCGTCCCTGCGTGGGGGATCAGGACACATGCCTTCGTGCGCGCAGTGCCAGGCTCAACGCCAGTACCGTCTGCGGGTCGTCCAGGTCCGTGCCCAGCAACTCCCCGATCCTGGCAAGGCGGTTGTAGAGGGTCTGCCGGTTGAGATGCAGCTCGCGGGCCGTCTCCGCCTTGCGGCCCGCGTGCGCCAGGTACGTCTCCAGGGTGGGCAGCAGCGGAGGCCTGGAGCGGTGGTCGTGGTCGCGGAGGGGGCCGATGGCGCGGTCCACGAAGGCCGCCAGGTCCGGGTGGTCGCGCAGGCGCCAGAGGAGCAGGTCGATGTCGAGGCGGCGGGCGTCGTACCAGGGGCGGTCCGACAGGCCCTGCGCGGCGGTCGCCGTCTCCGCCGCGTGCCGCAGCCCCGCAGAGGCCGCCGCCCAGCCGCCCGCGACGCCGACCACCACCACCGGTGGCAGCGCACCGGGCCGCTGCATCCCCGCGCGCTCCACGCCCGCCCGCAGCGCCAGTGCCACCCGGTCCGCGACCGCCTGGCGCTCGGACTCCGAACGCAGGCCGAGCAGGAGCGGGACACGGCCCTCGACGGGGCGTACGCCGAGCAGGACCGGTACCCCCACCGAGGCCAGTTCCTCCGCGACGGCCCGGGCCAGGACCGCCCAGCCCCCGCCGGGGGACAGACCGTCGGCGAGCCGCATCACGACGGGCAGGAGCGGGCTCCGGCCCGGCTTGAAACCGAGCACCCGGGCCTGGGCGGGAGCGTCCTCCGCCTGGATACGGCCCTCCGCGAGGTCGGTCAGGAAGTCGCCGCGTCCGCGCGCGGCGAGCTCCTCCTCCTGGCGGGCCTGCATCAGGACGACGGCCAGGATGCCGGCGGCCCGCTCCGCCGCGATCCGGTGCACGGGGGTGATGGGGGCGCCGACCGGCAGCAGGACCAGCCGGGCCCGTACCGAGCCGGTACCGGGACCGCCGCCGGGCACGTCCACGAGCGTCGTCCCGGCGGGCGGCTGTTCCTTGTGCTGGCCGCGCAGACCCTCCCACACCTGGAGCGGGTCGGCGGCCGCGGAGCCGGATCCGGCGGCGTACAGGAGCTGTCCGTCCGCGGTCTCCAGGAAGACCGGGTTGCCGCTGAAGTCGGCCAGGATGCGCAGGACCTGCGGGACACCGCCGCCGCCGAGAAGGGCCTCGGTGCAGCGCCGGTGCACCTCCTCGGCCTGCTGGAGCAGCGCGTAGTGGCCGTTGACGATCTCGGTGTGGATCTCCTCCGTGACCGCGACGAAGGGCACTTCCCGGTGGAGCTGGACGAGGGGGAGACCGGCCGAGCGGGCCGTCTCGACGAGGGCCGCGGGCAGCCGCGCGAAACGCGGGCCGAGCTCGACGACGAGCGCCGCGATGCCGCGCTCGGCCAGCGTCCGGACGAAGGCCCGCTGGTCGGCCGGGCGGGTGCCGAGGCCGTAGCCCGTGGTCAGGAGCAGTTCGCCGCCCTTGAGCAGCGAGGCGATGTTCGGGACCTCGCCCGCGTGCACCCAGCGCACGGTGCGCTGCAGCCGGTCGGCGCCCGCGAGGATCTCCGGCAGTCCGCTGCGCAGCCCGGGCAGCTCCAGCGCCCGCTGCACGGTGATTCCGGCGCCCTGGGTGTCGAAGCTGCTGTCCGTACGGCTGTCCATGCTGCGGACGCTACCCGTGCACCCCGTGCGCGGGCACCTCCGAGGCCGGGGCCGGGGCCGCCGGGCGCCCGCCGGGCCGAGGCCCGCGCCGCACCGTCCGTGCCGAGTCCGGGACCCACGGTCCGCGCCCCTCGCGGAGCGCCCACGGCGGCCGCTGTCCGGCGGCCGTGGTACGTCCCGTCGTCGTACGTCCCGACGTGGTGCTAGCCGCCGTACGCCCCGCTGGCTGTCAGCCTCAGTGCCGTGTCGATCAGCGGCACGTGGCTGAAGGCCTGCGGGAAGTTGCCCACCTGGCGCTGCAGGCGCGGGTCCCACTCCTCGGCCAGCAGGCCCAGGTCGTTGCGGAGCGCCAGCAGCCGTTCGAAGAGCTTGCGGGCCTCGTCGACCCGGCCGATCATCGCCAGGTCGTCCGCCATCCAGAACGAGCACGCGAGGAAGGCGCCCTCGTCACCCTCCAGCCCGTCCACGCCCGCGTCCTCGCCGGAGGTCGGGTAGCGCAGGATGAAGCCGTCCGAGGTGGACAGCTCGCGCTGGATCGCCTCGATGGTGCCGATCACGCGCTTGTCGTCGGGCGGCAGGAAGCCCATCTGCGGGATGAGGAGCAGCGAGGCGTCCAGCTCCCTGGAGCCGTACGACTGCGTGAACGTGTTGCGCTCCTTGTCGTAGCCCTTCTCGCACACGTCCCGGTGGATGTCGTCGCGCAGCTCGCGCCACTTCTCGAGCGGGCCGTCCGCGTCGCCCGACTCGATGAGCTTGATGGTGCGGTCGACGGCGACCCAGGCCATCACCTTGGAGTGCACGAAGTGCCGGCGCGGACCGCGGACCTCCCAGATGCCCTCGTCCGGCTGGTCCCAGTGGTCCTCCAGATAGCGGATCAGCTTCAACTGGAGCAGCGAGGCGTAGTCGTTGCGGGACAGACCGGTCATGTGGGCCAGGTGCAGGGCCTCGGTGACCTCGCCGTACACGTCCAGCTGGAGCTGGTGAGCGGCGCCGTTGCCGACCCGGACCGGGCCCGAATTCTCGTATCCGGGAAGCCAGTCGAGTTCCGCCTCGCCCAACTCCCGTTCGCCCGCGATGCCGTACATGATCTGGAGGTTCTCCGGGTCGCCCGCGACCGCGCGCAGCAGCCACTCGCGCCAGGCCCGGGCCTCCTCGCGGTAGCCGGTGCGCAGCAGGGAGGAGAGGGTGATCGCGGCGTCGCGCAGCCAGGTGTAGCGGTAGTCCCAGTTGCGTACGCCACCGATCTCCTCCGGCAGGGAGGTGGTGGGCGCCGCGACGATGCCGCCCGTGGGCGCGTACGTGAGGGCCTTGAGGGTGATCAGCGAGCGGACGACGGCCTCGCGGTAGGGGCCGTGGTACGTGCACTGGTCGACCCAGTCGCGCCAGAACTCCTCGGTGGCCTCCAGGGCCTGCTCGGGCTCGGGCAGCGCGGGGGGCTGCTTGTGCGAGGGCTCCCACGAGATGGTGAACGCGATCCGGTCACCCGGTGCCACCGTGAAGTCGGCGTACGTGGTCAACGCCTTGCCGTAGGTCTCGCAGGGGGTGTCGAACCACACCGAGTCCGGTCCGGCCACGGCGACCGTGCGCCCCTCGTGCTTGTGCACCCAGGGCACCACCCGCCCGTAGCTGAACCGCATCCGCAGCGCGGAGCGCATCGGGACGCGGCCCGTGACGCCTTCCACGATGCGGATGAGCTGCGGCGCGCCGTCACGCGGCGGCATGAAATCGGTCACGCGGACCGTGCCGCGGGGGGTGTCCCACTCGGATTCGAGGATCAGCGAGTCGCCGCGGTACGAGCGGCGTGCCGCCGTCGGCGGTTCGGCGTCGGCCGCGTGGGCCGGGCCGAGCCGCCAGAATCCGTGTTCCTCCGTGCCGAGCAGTCCCGCGAAGATGGCATGGGAGTCGAAGCGGGGCAGGCACAGCCAGTCCACCGTGCCGTCCCGGCAGACCAGCGCTGCGGTCTGCATGTCTCCGATGAGTGCGTAGTCCTCGATGCGCCCGGCCACGTGCATCTCCAGTCGAACGGCCACGTCGCCCCACGAGGGGCGGTCGCTCTGCGGTCAAGGGAACGTTCAAAACGTTAGAAGGTTGAATGTAAGAACGTTGGTAAAGCGTCGCTGCGGAACGTCAATTATTGGTCCGATTGTCGTTGCGAAACGAACTGACGAGCCCTCGTTGTTCCGGGGTACGGGCGGGGATGGTGCCGTGTGTCGGCCGGGCTCGGCAGCGAGTGTCCGAGCAGGATACGACGCACGTGGAAGATCCGCGTGCCGCTCCCGGTATCCCGGGTGGGCCGATCGAGTGAGTGGCGTGCGGGGTTCGTGTCGACATGTGTGCGGAGCGTGGCCGGAAGCGGCCTCCCCGCGTCGCTGATACCCTGGTAGCCCGTGGACCGGTGGGCAAGAAACCCCCGAACCGCAGCGACGGCACCTCCGAATTTTTCTCGGAAACCACGCCGGTACGCACCCCAGACCGCGACCACGGGAGCCCCCTCTTGGCCATGCCGCCCGCTGCTTTCCGAAACAGCACTGCCACGACGACCAAGCACATCTTCGTCACCGGGGGTGTCGCCTCCTCCCTCGGCAAGGGTCTGACGGCCTCCAGCCTGGGCGCGCTGCTCAAGGCGCGCGGGCTGCGGGTCACCATGCAGAAGCTCGACCCGTATCTGAACGTCGACCCCGGCACCATGAACCCGTTCCAGCACGGTGAGGTGTTCGTCACCAACGACGGCGCCGAGACCGACCTGGACATCGGACACTACGAGCGGTTCCTCGACGTCGACTTGGACGGCTCCGCCAATGTCACTACAGGACAGGTGTACTCGACGGTCATCGCCAAGGAGCGGCGCGGCGAGTACCTGGGCGACACGGTGCAGGTGATCCCGCACATCACCAACGAGATCAAGCACCGCATCCGCCGCATGGCCACGGACGACGTGGACGTCGTGATCACCGAGGTCGGCGGCACGGTCGGCGACATCGAGTCGCTGCCGTTCCTGGAGACCGTCCGCCAGGTCCGTCACGAGGTCGGCCGCGACAACGTGTTCGTCGTGCACATCTCGCTCCTCCCGTACATCGGTCCGTCCGGGGAGCTGAAGACGAAGCCGACCCAGCACTCGGTCGCGGCGCTGCGCAACATCGGTATCCAGCCGGACGCGATCGTGCTGCGCGCCGACCGCGAGGTGCCGACCGCCATCAAGCGCAAGATCTCGCTGATGTGCGACGTGGACGAGGCGGCCGTGGTCGCGGCCATCGACGCCAAGTCGATCTACGACATTCCGAAGGTCCTGCACACCGAGGGCCTGGACGCGTACGTCGTCCGCAAGCTCGACCTGCCGTTCCGTGACGTGGACTGGACGACCTGGGACGACCTGCTCGACCGCGTGCACAACCCCGAGCACGAGATCAACATGGCGCTGGTCGGCAAGTACATCGACCTGCCCGACGCCTACCTCTCGGTCACCGAGGCGCTGCGCGCCGGCGGCTTCGCGAACAAGGCCCGCGTGAAGATCAAGTGGGTCACCTCGGACGACTGCAAGACCCCGGCGGGCGCCGCCAAGCAGCTCGGCGACGTCGACGCGATCTGCATCCCCGGCGGCTTCGGCGACCGCGGTGTGTCGGGCAAGGTCGGAGCGATCCAGTACGCCCGCGAGAACAGGATCCCGCTGCTCGGCCTCTGCCTCGGCCTGCAGTGCATCGTGATCGAGGCCGCCCGCAACCTGGCCGGCATCCCGGACGCCAACTCCACCGAGTTCGACTCCGCCACCGCCCACCCGGTCATCTCCACCATGGCCGAGCAGCTCGACATCGTGGCCGGCGAGGGTGACATGGGCGGGACGATGCGCCTGGGCATGTACCCGGCCAAGCTCGCCGAGGGCTCCATCGCGCGGGAGGTGTACGACGGCAAGGAGTACGTCGAGGAACGCCACCGGCACCGCTACGAGGTGAACAACGCCTACCGCGGCGAGCTGGAGCAGAAGGCCGGTCTGCAGTTCTCCGGCACCTCCCCGGACGGCAAGCTCGTGGAGTACGTCGAGTACCCGCGCGAGGTGCACCCCTACCTGGTCGCGACCCAGGCGCACCCCGAGCTGCGCTCCCGTCCGACCCGCCCGCACCCGCTCTTCGCCGGCCTGGTGAAGGCCGCGGTGCAGCGCAAGACGGGCAAGTAGCACCAGGGTTGTACGGTGGCCGGGGTGTGTGCCTTGCGGGGCACGCACCCCGGTTTCGGTCGTTTTCGTCACCGGGACCGGTTTCTTTTGCACGTGTGGGAGGACAGGGCATGACGATCAAGGACACCGCCGAGGAGTGGGAGGTCAGGGCCACCGCGACCCCCTTCGTCGGCAACAAGACCTCCGTCCGTACCGACGACGTGGTCATGCCCGACGGGTCGGTCGCCCGGCGCGACTACCAGGTCCATCCCGGCTCCGTGGCCGTGGTCGCCCTCGACGAGCAGGACAGGGTGCTGGTGCTGCGCCAGTACCGGCACCCCGTGCGCCAGAAGCTCTGGGAGATCCCGGCCGGCCTGCTCGACGTCCCCGGCGAGAACCCGCTGCACGCCGCCCAGCGCGAGCTGTACGAGGAGGCGCACGTCAAGGCCGAGAACTGGCGCGTGCTGACCGACGTGTACACCACCCCCGGCGGCTGTTCCGAGGCCGTGCGCGTCTTCCTCGCCCGAGACCTCTCCGAGGCGGAGGGGGAGCGCTTCGAGGTCGAGGACGAGGAGGCCGACATGGAGCTGGCCCGGGTCCCCGTCGACGAACTCGTCCGGGGGGTCCTCGGCGGCGACCTGCACAACAACTGTCTCGTGGTCGGCGTCCTCTCCCTGCTCGCCGCGCGCGCCGGGGACGGACTCGACGCGCTGCGTCCGGCCGAGGCGCCCTGGCCGGCGCGCCCCTTCGAGGCCTGACAGGCCCACCGGAGAGCCCTGGACGCCGCCTCCGGGGCTCCCGGTGTCCTCGGCGCCCTCCGGAGCCCCACACCGCACCCACCCGGTCCTACGATCGGCTGATCCGATCGGGGGATCTCTCCGCCGTGCTCCGCACGGTTCGTCGCAGAGCGTGAACTAGGCTCTGGAAACGCCCGAACCGGAGTCCCGGCGGGCTTGCGCGTGCAGTGGGACGGGAGTGTGGCCCGTGACAGATCAGGCGGTGGACACGGACGGCGCGAAAGCGTCGTCGGCAGGGCGGCGTCCGGCTGCCGGGTCCGCTCCTACCAAGGGTCAGTTCCTCGGCCGTACAAGAGAGTTGAAGGAACTCCGGGCCGACATCGAACGTGCCGGACTGGACACCCTCGCGGGCCGCAAAGCCCCTCGCGCACGGGTGCTGCTGATCGCCGGCAAGCCCGGCTCGGGCCGCACCGCGCTCGCCGAGGAACTCGTCCGGCAGGTCGCCGAGAGTTACCCGGACGCGGTGCTGCGGGCCCGGCTCGCCGAACCCGACGGCACCCCGGTGCCCACCGAGCGCACCGCGCGGGAACTCCTCACGGCCCTGGAACTGCCCGCGCCGCCCGGGGCCGGCGCCGAGGACCTGAGCGCGGCCGTGCGCGACGCCCTCGCCACCCGCCGCGCCGCGCTCCTGCTCGACGACGCGGCCGACGCCGAGCAGGTCGACGTCCTGCTGCCCGACACCCCCGAGTGCCTGGTGGTCGCCGTCTCCGGAGGACCGCTGACCGGCATCGCGGACGTCCGCCCCTGCACCCTGGGCGGCCTCGACACCAAGTCCGCGCTGGAACTCCTGGAGCGCTTCGCGGGCTCGGTCCGCATCACCGTCGACCCGCTCGCCGCCGAGGGGCTGGTCGAGGAGTGCGCGGGCCAGCCCGGCGCCCTGGTGCTGGCGGGCGGCTGGCTCGCGGCACGCCCCACCTCGGCCGTCGCCGACCTCGCCAAGCAACTGCGCGCGGACGGCGAGGAGGGCTCGCCGGCCGCGCGGATCTTCCGGCTCACGTACACCGGACTGCCCGCCGCCGCCGCGCGGACCCTGCGACTGCTCTCGCTCGCGCCGGCCGGGCTGGTCGACCCGCACACCGCGTCCGCGCTCGCCGGCTGCTCGGTCGACGCCGCCCGCACCACCCTGGACGACTTCGCCGCGCTCGGGCTCCTGCGGCCCGTCGAGTCGCCGCTGCCGCAGTACGAGGTCCCCGGCTTCCTGCTGCCGCTGCTGCGCGCCCTCACCGAGAGCGAGGACCGGCCGGCCGAGCTGCAGCTGGCCCGCGCCCGGATGCTGGAGCGGACCGTGCGGCTGCTGGTGTCCTGCCGCGCGATCACCGAGACCGACAGCTCGCCGGCCCGCGAGAAACTCGCCGGCATGCCCCGCGCGCTGCGCTTCCCGAACCCCAGGGCGGCCGAGGACTGGCTGCGCATCCGGCAGCCCGCGCTGCTGGCCGCCGCCCGGCTCGCGGTCGCCGACGGCGAGCTGGACACCCTGGCCCGCCGCCTGATGGCCGCGCTGGTGCGGGCGCTGGTCGTCCACTTCGGCACCCGGGCCGCGGCAGCCGAGCTCTACGGCATCCACCGGCTCGTCCTCGACGTCGCCGAGCGGCGCAGGCTGCCACGGGAGCGGGCCGCGGCCCTGCTGAACCTGGCCGACCTGGACGAACGCACCGGCCGCACGGCGGCGGCCCTGGCCCGCTACCGGGCCGCGCTCGACGCCGCGCGCGAGGCGAACGACCCGTACGCGACCGGCCGGGCGATGGAATCCGTAGGCGGCGCCCACCTGGAGCTCGGGGACTTCGACCGGGCCGCCGACTGGTACGGCCGGGCGCTCGCCCAGCGCCTGGCCCGCGACGAGCGGCTGGACGCCGCCCGGCTCTACGGCCGGATCGCCACCGCGCACACCTACGCGGGCCGCTACGGCGAGGCGCTGCGCAACTGGCGTGCCGCCGTCACCGGACACCGCAGGAACGGCGATGTGGCGGCCCAGGCACGGGCGTTGAGCGAGCTGGCGCGGGTGCAGGAGTACGCGGGGCGGCCGGAGGAATCGCTGCGCACCTGCCAGGACGCCATCGAGTGGGCCCGCCGTGCCGAGGACCTTCGGCTGCAGGCCGCGCTTCAGCTCAGGCTCGCCGACACTCTGGACCGACTCGGCGACCCCGCCGCGGCCCGGCTGCACCGCGGCGCGGCCGAGCGCATGCTGGGTGATGAGCCACCGGAGGGCGCGATGGCCATGGAACAGGGCGCTAACGCCTGCGAAATCCGCAGTACATCCGCAGAAGATTGATGCATTGAAAGGCTAGACAGAGAGAATCCCTTCATTAGACTGGCTCCGCTGCGTTCTTTCGTGGTGTCTCCCGGCGCGCCCGTGCATCCGGGTATGACATGCATTGCCCCGGCTTGCGTCGCCCCGGCCGTGCATAGCCCCAGAACCCTCTGAGTCAAGGACCGTGATCGACGTGAAGGTCGGTATCCCCCGCGAGGTCAAGAACAACGAGTTCCGGGTGGCCATCACCCCGGCCGGCGTCCACGAGCTGGTGCGCCACGGCCACCAGGTCTTCGTCGAGCAGAACGCCGGTGTCGGCTCCTCGATCACGGACGTCGAGTACGTCTCCGCCGGTGCGCAGATCCTCGCCACCGCCGACGAGGTGTGGGCCACGGCCGACCTGCTGCTGAAGGTCAAGGAGCCCATCGCGGAGGAGTACCACCGCCTCCGCAAGGACCAGACGCTCTTCACCTACCTCCACCTGGCCGCCTCCAAGGAGTGCACGGACGCGCTCCTGGAGTCCGGCACCACGGCCATCGCGTACGAAACGGTCGAGCTGCCCAACCGCGCGCTGCCCCTGCTCGCCCCGATGTCCGAGGTCGCGGGCCGGCTCGCCCCGCAGGTCGGCGCCTACCAGCTGATGCGCGCCAACGGCGGCCGCGGGGTGCTGCCGGGCGGCGTTCCCGGCGTGCTGCCCGCCAAGGCCGTCGTCATCGGCGGCGGCGTCTCCGGCTGGAACGCCGCGCAGATCGCCATCGGCATGGGCTTCCAGGTGACCCTGCTCGACCGTGACATCAACAAGCTCAAGGAGGCGGACAAGATCTTCGGCACGAAGATCCAGACCGTCGTCTCCAACACCTTCGAGCTGGAGAAGGCCTGCCTCGAGGCCGACCTCGTCATCGGCGCCGTCCTCATCCCGGGTGCCAAGGCCCCCAAGCTGGTCACCAATGAACTCGTGTCGCGGATGAAGCCGGGAAGTGTCCTTGTCGACATCGCGATCGACCAGGGCGGCTGCTTCGAGGACTCGCGTCCGACCACGCACGCCGAGCCGACCTTCCCGGTCCACAACTCGGTCTTCTACTGCGTCGCCAACATGCCCGGCGCCGTGCCGAACACCTCGACGTACGCGCTGACCAACGCGACGCTGCCGTACATCGTGGAGCTCGCCAACCGCGGCTGGGCCGAGGCCCTGCGCCGCGACCCCGCGCTGGCCAAGGGCCTCAACACGCATGAGGGCAAGGTCGTTTACCGCGAGGTCGCCGAGGCGCACGGCCTGGAGCACGTGGCGCTGGAGTCCCTGCTCGGCTGACCCGTGCCCGTCCGGGCCGCCGACGCGCGGTCGCGGACCGGCCGCCGAGCAAAAGGCGATACGTCAACACAGGTCGTCAACGTCCCGCATCCGGCCGGACCTTGCCCAGCAAGGTCCGGCCGGATGTGTGTCGGGTCACTTTGCGACACTCGTTCAACTCGCCACGAACGTAACTCTTCGACCGATTCGCACACCGGTGAAACCTGCTGTGCGACGGCCTTACGCCCTTGACAGAGGGGTGTTCGGTTGCCGACACATCGGGTCGGGTCCGGCGGATTGTGTTGCTGCGGAGCGGTGACACGCCATAGAGTCGCCAACCGTCGGCATGGTGCCACGCTGACCTATCGAGAAGTTTCCTGGTCACCAAGGAGGTAAGACGACTTGTGAATGAGTCGACATTTACTCCCGGGGGTGGTCAACCAGGAATGCCGACGCGGGGCCACGGCCCCACGGGGCTCGAGGCTGTCGGCTCCGTCGCTGTCCGAACCTTCGCAGCCCATCAGAGTCCCCGGATGACTCAGACAGCACACCCGAGCATGGATGGCCATCACGTGAACGCCATGGCCGGCAACGGAAGTGGCGAGAACCGCACCCACTTCGCCGACTACGACGAACTGCCCGAGGGGCACTTCTACGACCCCGATGCCGAGTACGAGCCCGATCCGGAGTACGCGGCCACGCTCGCGCCCGACGCGGCCCGCCAGCGCCGTGAGCGCGTGGGCCCGACCGGACGCCCGCTGCCGTACTTCCCGATCCCTGGCCCGCTGACCGACCACGGCCCCGCGAAGATCATCGCGATGTGCAACCAGAAGGGCGGCGTCGGGAAAACGACGTCGACCATCAACCTGGGTGCCGCGCTCGCGGAGTACGGACGCCGGGTCCTGCTCGTCGACTTCGACCCGCAGGGCGCGCTCTCGGTCGGTCTCGGCGTCAACCCGATGGAGCTCGACCTCACCGTCTACAACCTGCTCATGGAGCGGGGCATGGCGGCCGACGAGGTGCTCCTGAAGACGGCGGTCCCGAACATGGACCTGCTGCCCAGCAACATCGACCTGTCCGCCGCCGAGGTGCAGCTCGTCTCCGAGGTCGCGCGCGAGTCCACTCTGCAGCGCGCCCTGAAGCCGCTGATGGCCGACTACGACTACATCGTGATCGACTGTCAGCCCTCGCTGGGCCTGCTCACCGTCAACGCCCTGACGGCGGCGCACAAGGTGATCGTGCCGCTCGAGTGCGAGTTCTTCGCGCTGCGTGGTGTCGCGCTGCTCACCGAGACCATCGAGAAGGTCCAGGAGCGGCTCAACCCCGAGCTGGAGCTCGACGGCATCCTCGCGACCATGTACGACTCCCGTACGGTGCACAGCCGTGAGGTGCTCGCGCGGGTGGTCGAGGCCTTCGACGATCACGTCTACCACACGGTGATCGGCCGGACCGTCCGCTTCCCGGAGACCACCGTCGCCGGTGAGCCGATCACCACGTACGCCTCCAACTCCGTCGGTGCCGCCGCCTATCGCCAGCTCGCCAGGGAGGTGCTCGCCCGGTGTCACGCCGAGTGAGTCTGCCGGGGGCCGACGAACTGTTCCGCACCACCGGGGGCATGGCGCTCCAGGCCTCCAGTCCCACTCGCCGGGCCGCCAACGGTGAGGCCCGGGTGCCGGCTCCGGCCGGCGAGAGCGACCCGGCCGCCGCGGCGGAGGACGCGCCGCACGCGGTGCCCGTCCAGGGCGGTGACGGCGAGGGCGACGAACACGTCGCCGCCGACTCCGACGCCGACGCGGGGGAGTCACGCAGCAGGGGTACGGCTCCGGAGCGCTCGGCGCGACGTCAGGCGACGCAGGAAGGTTCTGCCGGCGGTTCCGCCGCCGCCCAGCAGCAGTCCCGCAAACGCCAGCGTGCCGCCAACCGGCGGCCCAGCGGGCGGGAGCGGCACGACGAGAAGATCACGGTGTACGTGTCCGCCGAGGAGCTCATGGACCTCGAACACGCCCGTCTGGTGCTGCGCGGCGAGCACGGACTCGCGGTCGACCGCGGGCGGATCGTCCGTGAGGCGGTCGCGGTCGTGCTCGCCGATCTCGAATCCCGTGGGGACGCGAGCATTCTCGTACGACGGCTCCGCGGGCGGTAGCGGTAGCCTGCGACGGCTATGACCTCGAACGACGCCCCCGTCCCCGCCGCCGGCTCCGCCGGTCGCCGACGTGTGCTCGGCCGAGGACCGGGGGCCGGTCCGGCTCCCGCCGCACCGCCGACCGTGCCGTCCGCCGGGGAACCGGCCGACGAATCCGCGGCGGAGTCCGCCGAGGAGTCCGCCGGGCCGGGGATTCCGGCGGAGCCCGAACCACCGACCGGCCCGACGGCGCATCCCGACCCCGGACCCTCTCCCGCTGCGGACTCTCCTCCCGCTCCGGACAGTCCGGAAGTCGGAGCCGGAGCCGGAGCCGGATCCGAGATCTCGGTCACATCCGGGACGTCCGCCGAACACGGAACCCCTGACGCCCCGGAGCGCCCCGCCGAGACGCGGTTGCCCGTCGGCCCGGAAACGGGGACCGCCGTCGACTCGGGGATTCTCGCCGAAGCCGCCGAAGCCGGAGCCGAAGCCGGTGACGGGGTCTTCAAAGTGCGGTTGGCCAACTTCGAGGGGCCCTTCGACCTGCTGCTGCAGTTGATCTCGAAGCACAAGATGGACGTCACGGAAGTGGCGCTGTCGCGGGTGACCGACGAGTTCATGGCGCACATCAGGGCGATGGGACCGGACTGGGACCTCGACCAGACGACCGAGTTCCTGGTCGTCGCGGCGACCCTGCTCGACCTCAAGGCCGCGCGGCTGCTGCCCGCCGCCGAGGTCGAGGACGAGGCCGACCTGGCCCTGCTGGAGGCCCGGGACCTCCTCTTCGCCCGGCTGCTGCAGTACCGCGCGTACAAGCGGATCGCGGACATCTTCAACGCGCGCCTCGACGAGGAGGCCCGCCGTTATCCCCGTACCGTCGGTCTCGAACCCCACCACGCCGAACTCCTGCCCGAGGTGGTCATCAGCATCGGGGCGGAGGGATTCGCCAGGCTCGCCGTGAAGGCGATGCAGCCCAGGCCCAAGCCGCAGGTGTACGTCGACCACATCCACGCTCCGCTGGTCAGCGTGCGGGAACAGGCGGAGATCGTGGTGGCGCTGCTGCGCGAACGCGGGGAAGCCAGCTTCCGCGACCTCGTCGCGGACACCGCCGACACCCTCACCGTCGTGGCCCGTTTCCTGGCCCTGCTGGAGCTCTACCGGGAGAAGGCGGTCGCCCTCGACCAGGAGGAGGCGCTGGGGGACCTGGTGGTGCGCTGGACGGGCGGGGACAGTGCCGAGGAGCCCAGGGTGACGGACGAATTCGACCGGCCGCCCGAGACAGCGAAGGAAGACGCCAAGAAGGAGAAGGCGTGAGCGAGCAGACCAGCGGGATCCCGGCGGGCCAGGGCACCGTCGCCGACCTCGACCTCCGGCCCGCCCTGGAGGCCGTCCTCATGGTCGTGGACGAACCCGCGACCGAGGAGCACCTCGCGAAGATCCTCGAGCGGCCGAAGCGACAGGTCAGGGACGCGCTGCGGGAGCTGGCCGACGAGTACACCGTCCAGGGCCGGGGCTTCGAGCTGCGGCTCATCGCCGGCGGCTGGCGCTTCTACTCACGGCCCGCGTACGCGGCGGCCGTGGAACGCTTCGTCCTGGACGGCCAGCAGGCCCGGCTCACCCAGGCCGCGCTGGAGACCCTGGCGGTCGTCGCGTACCGCCAGCCGGTCAGCCGTTCCAGGGTCTCGGCGGTCCGCGGAGTGAACTGTGACGGGGTGATGCGCACCCTCCTGCAACGCGGTCTGGTCGAGGAGGCGGGCACGGAACCCGAAACAGGTGCGATCCTGTACACGACGACGAACTACTTCCTGGAGCGAATGGGCCTGCGCGGTCTGGACGAGCTCCCGGAGCTCGCACCCTTCCTTCCGGAAGCGGACGCGATCGAGGCCGAGACGCAGGAAGGCGTTCCGTCGTTCGACCCGGATGCTCCTGACGCTCCGGGGACAGACGACGACGCAGACGACCAGACGGAACTTTGATGCGAAGCAGCGGCAGCGGTAGCGGTAGCGGTAGCGGTAGGAACAGCGGCGGGCGCGGCAACTACCGCGGAGACGGCGGGGGCGCCGGACGGCCGAAGGCCGGGGCGGGGCGCGACGACAAGCCGAAGCGCGAGAGCAAGCCCCGTCCCGAGGAGCGCCGCTACGACGTGGGTCCCGGCGCCTCCAAGGACGGCCCGAAGTCCGGGCGCGGCAACGCGGCCCGCGGCGGTGCCAAGGGCGGCCCGAAGCAGGGCCAGCAGCGCGGCGGCCGTACGGAGCCCGCGCGCTCCCGTGAGTACGAGACGCGGGCCGAGGAGCGCAACCGGGACCGGTACGCGGGCAAGCCCGACGTCAAGGTGCCCAAGACCTTCCCGGGCGCCGAGCAGGAGGGCGAGCGTCTGCAGAAGGTGCTCGCGCGCGCGGGCTACGGCTCCCGGCGTGCCTGCGAGGAGCTCGTCGAGCAGGCCCGGGTCGAGGTCAACGGCGAGATCGTCATGGAGCAGGGGCTGCGCGTCGACCCCGAGAAGGACGAGATCCGGGTCGACGGTCTGACCGTCGCCACGCAGTCGTACCAGTTCTTCTCGCTGAACAAGCCCGCCGGTGTCGTCTCCACCATGGAGGACACCGAGGGCCGGCAGTGCCTCGGGGACTACGTGACGAACCGCGAGACGCGGCTCTTCCACGTCGGGCGGCTCGACACCGAGACCGAGGGCGTCATCCTGCTCACCAACCACGGCGAGCTGGCGCACCGGCTGACCCACCCGAAGTACGGCGTGAAGAAGGTCTACCTCGCGCACATCGTGGGCCCGATCCCGCGTGACCTGGGCAAGCGGCTCAAGGACGGCATCCAGCTGGAGGACGGGTACGCGAAGGCGGACCACTTCCGTGTCGTCGAGCAGACCGGCAAGAACTACCTGGTCGAGGTGACCCTCCACGAGGGCCGCAAGCACATTGTGCGCCGCATGCTCGCCGAGGCCGGCTTCCCGGTGGACAAGCTCGTACGCGTCGCCTTCGGCCCGATCACCCTCGGCGACCAGAAGTCGGGCTGGCTGCGCCGACTGTCGAACACCGAGGTCGGCATGCTCATGAACGAGGTCGACCTCTAGAGCGTCCGTCGCTCGCGACACCGTTTCGTTCGCGACCCGTCGTTTCGGCCGGTCCCGGGAGTGCCCCGGGGCCGGCCGACGCGTTTCCGCTCGTGGCCGGGGTGCTTCCACGCCTGGAGAGGCCCTGACGGCCCTGGAGCGGCGCACGGGCACTCGTGGGCACCCTTTCCCGCCTCCCGGCTCCACGGGCCGTCAGCAGGGCGCCAGGGACCGCGGCGGCTCCTTCACGGACGCGCGCCGTCGTGCGCCCGGCCCGGACCGTCGTGCGCCCGGCTCGGATCGGGGTGGGTTTCCGGTGCCCGGAGGGTTGTGGCCGCCCCCTCGCTCTCTTTATAGTCGTAGTGACTATTACTCGTGGTCGCGCCGAGGGGACGCGTCGCTCGGGTCGGCCGTGAGTCGCGTGGACGTGGAGGCGGGGACGGGTGGGTGTGCACGTGCGGCAGGGCCGCTCGTCCGGCGGCAGCGCGCCCGAGGGCTACGACAAGTACGCGTTCGAACCCTTCGCCGTGACCGTGGACCTGGCCGTCCTGACGATCCGCGCCGACGCGCTCGAGGTGCTGCTCGTCGAACGGGGGCAGGAGCCGTACGCGGGCCACTGGGCGCTGCCCGGCGGGTTCGTACTGCCGGCCGAGTCCGCGGAGACGGCCGCCCGGCGCGAGCTCGCCGAGGAGACCGGCCTGTCGGACGTCTCGCGGCTGCACCTGGAGCAGCTGCGGACCTACAGCGACCCCGGCCGCGACCCGAGAATGCGCGTCGTCTCCGTCGCGTTCGCCGCGCTGCTCCCCGACCCTCCCGAGCCGCACGGCGGCGGTGACGCGGCGCAGGCCCGGTGGCAGCCGTACGGCACGCCCGGTCCGCTCGCCTTCGACCACGACCGCATCCTCGCCGACGCCCACGAACGCGTCGGCGCCAAGCTCGAGTACACCTGTCTCGCCACCTCCTTCTGCGCGCCCGAGTTCACCCTCGGCGAGCTGCAGCGGGTCTACGAGACGGTGTGGGGCACCGTGCTCGACCGGCCCAACTTCCGGCGCAAGGTCCTCGCCACGCCGGGCTTCGTCGAACCGGTTCCCGGGGCCGCTCGCCTCACCGGAGGCCGCGGCAAACCCGCCGCGCTCTACCGCGCGGGCGGCGCCACCGCCCTGCACCCGCCCCTGCTGCGTCCCCCTTCGGAAGGACGGCCCTGATGACCACCACCCCGACGCTCGCGAAGCACGCCGCCACCGGGTCCCTGCTGGGCCTCGCCCTCGGCGACGCGCTGGGCTTCCCGACCGAGTTCAACGACATACCGTCGATCCTCGCCAAGTGCGGCCCCTGGCGGGAGATGGCACTGCCCAGGCCCGCGATCGTCACCGACGACACCCAGATGACGCTGGCGCTGGGGCGGGGCCTGCGCACGGCCACGGACCGCGGTCTGCTCGGCCCGCTGCGGATGGCACGGCCGGTGCGCGAGGAGTTCGTGGACTGGTACCTGTCGCCGGAGAACAACCGCGCGCCCGGTCGCACCTGCCTCGTCGCCTGCAACCTCCTGAAGGACGAGAGCCGCCCCTGGCAGGACGCCAGCCAGATCGGCTCCAAGGGGTGCGGCGCCAACATGCGGGTGGCGCCCGTGGGTCTCGTACCGGGGCTGAGCGAGGAACAGCGGGCGGGCGCCGCGCAGTTGCAGGCGGCGCTCACCCACGGCCATCCCACCGCGCTCGCCGCCTCCGACCTCACCGCGCACGCCGTCCGGCTCCTCGTGCAGGGTGCCGAGCCCGCGGAACTGGTCGGGCTGCTGCGCGCGTACGCCGAGGAGAACCGCGGCCACTACCACTCCCGTTGGCTCGGCGACCTGTGGACCCGCAGCCAGGACCCCACGCCGGAGCACTTCATCCAGCGCGGCTGGGACGAGTGCCTGGGCGCGCTGGACCGGCTCCGGGACGCCCTGCGCGCCCCCTCGCCCGAGACCGACCCCTGTCTGGCCACCGGGGAGGGCTGGATCGCCGAGGAGGCGCTCACCACCGGCCTGCTCTGCTTCCTGCTCTTCGTCGACGAGCCCGTCACCGCGCTGCGCCGGGCGGCCTGCACCTCGGGCGACTCCGACTCCATCGCCTGTCTGACGGGCGCGTTCGCGGGTGCCCACCACGGCTCGGACGTCTGGCCGACCGAGTGGGCCGACCGCATCGAATACCAGAGCGACCTCATGTCGCTGGGAGCGCTCTGGGATGCTTGACGGATGATCGACGACGTCCTGGACATCGACCTCTCCGCGGTGGTGGCGGAGCAGCCCGACCCGGTCCTGTTCGCCACCGTCTCCGGGGCACACCTGTACGGCTTCCCCTCACGCGACTCGGACGTCGACCTGCGGGGCGTGCACCTGCTGCCGGCGGCCGAACTGGTCGGGCTGCGCGAGCCGGAGGAGACCCGGTCCCGGATGTGGGACCGGGACGGTGTCGAGATGGACCTCGTCACCCATGACCTGCGCAAGTTCGTACGGCTGATGCTGCGGCGCAACGGCTATGTGCTGGAGCAGCTGCTCTCGCCCCTGGTCGTGCACACCGGCGAGGCCCACCGCGAGCTGATCTCGCTCGCCCCGGGGGTCCTCACCCGTCATCACGCCCACCACTACCGGGGGTTCGCCACGACACAGTGGCGGCTCTTCGGGAAGACCGGTGAACTCAAGCCGCTGCTCTACACGTTCCGGGTGCTGCTCACCGGCGTCCATCTGATGCGCAGCGGCGAGGTGCAGGCCGATCTGCGCGCGCTCGCCGAGGAGGCGGGCGCCCCCTCGTACCTGCCGGATCTGGTGGCGGCGAAGGCCGAGCGGGAGCACGGGGCCGCGGACGTCGACCACGCGCGCGTGGCGGACGACGTGGAGCGGCTGCACGCCCTGCTGGACGCGGCGCAGCAGGCCTCAGCGCTGCCGGACACCCCGTCCGTGCACGACGCCCTGCACGCGTTCGTCGTCCGGGTGCGCCTGGCGGACGCCGGGGTCGGCGCGACGGGCTGAGGCGCGGCGGACACCGACCAGGAAGTCCTCGACCCCGGCGTGGTCCGGCTCGGCCGGCAGCGGGCTGCGCGCGTCGGCCTCGTCCGCCTCCGCCGCCAGCCGGCTCATCCACGTCTCCACCCGGCTCCACGGGACCTCGCCCCGTTTCACGGCGAGCAGCGGTTCGCGCTGCTCGCCGACGTCGATGGTCAGGGTGCCGGTGCGCAGCAGGTCGCGGGAGGACATGAGGAGGCGGAGCAGGTGCATCGCGTGCTTCCAGCGCGGGGCGCCGTACCGGCGGACGTCGGCCTCCAGCTTTTTGCGCTGGCCCTGCGCGTAGCGGGCGAACGTCTCGTGGACCCGGCGGGAGAGGAAGGCCTCGCGCAGGGCGAGCAGTGCGCGGCCCGTGTCGTCGGCGTACTCGACGAGGGGGGAGTGGAGGCACTCCAGGATGTTCGGATTGGCGCGCAGCGCGAGGACGCAGAACCGCTCCAGCTCCCAGCTGAACTGCTCCTCGGCCGGCCCCTCGACGTGTGTCGGCGGCTTCTCGAAGCGCCAGAACAGCGGGGCCGGGGCGAGGAACACGCCCCGGCGGTCCGTGTCGCTGTCGTCGGTGGCCAGGCCGAAGGCGCGCGATCCCATCACGCAGGAATAGATCGTGTGGTCGCGCACCAGGGCCTCGGATCGCATGTCCGGGAGCCTACGTGGTGGTTCAGGCCAGGCGAATCGAGTTTCCCTCCACGGTGATCCGCTCGGCGGGCAGGGGCCTCGGGGCGGGGCCCGCCACCACCGAGGCGTCCGTGATGCGGTACTTGCTGCCGTGGCAGGGGCAGTCGATCGTGCCGTTGGCGACGGTGCTCACCGTGCAGCCCTGATGGGTGCAGATCGCCGAGAAGGCCTTGAACTCGTCCTTCGTGGGCTGGGTGACCACGATCTTGCGGTCCTTGAAGATCTTGCCGCCGCCGACCGGGATGTCGCTCGTACTGGCGAGCTCGGCGCCACCGGCGGCGCCGGACGCGGGCGGTGAGGCGGCCGGCGAGGCGGACGTCTGCGAACTGCCGCCGCCGTCACCGTACTTGCTGCACCCCACGAGCAGGGCGGCGGTCGCGCCCGTGCCGAGAACAGTGCGCCGCGCCGGGGGGTTGGTCATGTCGTCACTCCGAACGTACGGAAGAACCAGAGAGCCGACGTCAGCCAGATGACGGTGAGGACCACGAAGACGAGTCCTCCGGCCACGGGCAGCAGCCAGCCGGGCAGTCGCTCCGAGCGGAGCAGGAGCATTTTGGCACTGAATGCCCCGAAGAAGAAGCATCCCAGGGGCGAGTGCCACAGCACGCGCGGCTCGTACGTCTGGAAGCCCAGCGCGTAGAGGCAGTGCACCGCGACGGGTACCGCCACCAGGAAGGCGATCCGCCCGGACCAGCGGTGCAGGGCCGGTGCCCAGCTCGGCCCCGGCAGTCTCCCGTACACCATGAACGCCGAGACCAACTGGACGAGCGCGAAGGCGAACGCCGTGCTGGCCAGCCACGACTTCACGGCGCTCGTGCTGCTGAACCCCGCGAGATTGAAGGCGGTCCCGGTCGGGTGGTGCGTCCTGCCGTACGCGCCGAGGCCGACCGCGACCGCCGCGGCCACCAGGGCCGGGACGAGACAGCGCGCCGGGTGCGGGCGGCGGTGGGCGGGCGGGGGAGCGGGGTAGCCCTGCGTGGCGGCGTTCGGATCCGCGGTCATATCGGCTCCCTGGTCGGGAAAGGGCCGGGAAAGGGCGGGGAAGGGTCCTCGGTCGAAAAGGGATGGAGTCGAAAAGGGATGGAAAGGGTCGGGAAGGGGAGGGGAAAAGGGCGGCTCACGGGTCAGGGCGTCGAGTGGGTGGCGGGGGTCGCGGGAGTCGCCGAGCGGGTCAGGGGGTGACGGGGCGTGCGGTGAGCTTCTTTCCGTCGACCGTGACGGCGCCGGTCTCCGGGTCGATCGCGGGTGCCGCGGCGGGTTCGCCGTCGCGGTCGAGGATGCCGACCTGCCTGCCGCCGGGCAGCACGATCCAGCCGCCGTCCAGCTCGGCGCCGCGCACCGTGGCCGTCGCGCGGTAGAGCCCGGACGGTTTGACCGCCTTGTCGGCCGTGAAGGCGTAGCGCTGGCCGCCGAGGTGGACGGTGCCGCGGATCCGCCTGCCGTCCCGCAGTGTGCCGTCGAGCTTCGCGCCCTTCTTTCCGGTGAGTCTCATCCTGCCGTCGTCCTCGACGTCGCCCTTGAGCCACGACTCCTTGTCGTGGCCGTCGCAGAAGTACGCGATCGCGCGGCCGTCGCGCAGCGAGACGGCGACGGCCGAGGAGTCGTCGTCGGTGCGGCCCGCGTAGTCGGCGTTCGGCACGGGACTCGCGGACGGTGACACGGACGGTGACGGTGACGGGCTCCGCGGTGACGTGGACTGCTCGGGTGTCGCGCTCGCGGGCGGCGCGGCGGCGGGCGTCCGCGGACGGGACGACGACGCGTTCCTCACCCCCGTCGTCGCGTTGAGCGACAGCATGAACACGGCGAGGAGCAGTCCGGCGAGAAGGGTGAGCAGGGGTCCTGGGCGCTTCATACGGGCCTCCCCCGAGGCGGTCTTCTGCCATCAGAGCGGACCGGTGCCGCGGCGTCCAGAGGCGCACGGGCGCATTCTCACCACAAGTGGCGGAACGGGGTGATTCACGTGACATTGGCTGAGTCCGAGGCCGGAGGTGACCCACCCCCGGCCGCACTCTTCTTCGAAAGGCGTCGCCCATGGCGGACAACGATCTCGGCAGCCTGCTCGGCGGTCTCCTCGGCGGCGGGCAGGGCGGTGCCTCCGGCGGGGGCGACATCCTGGGCTCACTGCTCCGGTCCCTGACCAACGGCCAGGGCGGCGGCAACCCGCTGGGCGGGCTGATGGACATGCTCGCGAAGTCGGGGCTGGCGGACCAGGCGCAGTCGTGGATCGGCACCGGCGAGAACAAGCCCGTCTCCCCGGAACAGGTCGCGCGGGCGCTGCCCGCCGACACCCTCCAGGAGGTCGCCGCCCGGACCGGCGTCAGCTCGGAGAAGGCCGCGGACCAGATCGCCGAGTACCTGCCGCAGGCGGTCGACAAGCTGACCCCGGGCGGCGAGCTGCCGCGGTCCGGCGCCTCCCTGGAGGACCTCATCAAACAGCAGTCGCTCTGAACCGTGGCCGGTGGCCGGTGCGCGGTGCCCGTCTCGTCAGGCGGGCGCCGCGCACCGGCGGGTCGGCGGGCTGACTACGCTGGTGTGACAGACGTGTACGCAGATCAGCGAGGAGCATTGCCGTGGCGGTACGAGCGGTCCGGGGCGCCGTCCAACTGGAACGGGACGAGGCCGGCCACATGGAGGAGCAGGTCGGCGAGCTGCTCACCGCCGTCCTGGAACGGAACGGTCTCACCGCGGACGACCTGATCAGCGTCTGGTTCACCGCGACGCCCGATCTGCACAGCGACTTCCCGGCGGCCGCGGCCCGCAAGCTGGGCATCGTCGACGTACCGCTGATCTGCGCGCAGGAGCTGGACATCGAGGGCGCGATGCCGCGCGTCGTACGGATCCTCGCGCACATCGAGTCCGACAAGCCCCGTGCCGACATCGCGCACGTCTACCTGGGCGCCGCGGGCGCCCTGCGCAAGGACATCGCCCAGTGAGAACCGCGCTCGTCATCGGAACCGGTCTGATCGGCACGTCGGCGGCGCTCGCGCTCGCCCAGCGGGGCGTCGTCGTCCACCTCACCGACCACGACCCGGATCAGGCCCGCACGGCGGCCGCGCTCGGCGCCGGCACCGACGAGCCGCCCACCGGGCCCGTGGACCTCGCGATCGTCGCGGCCCCGCCCGCGCACGTGGCGTCGACGCTCGCGGACGCCATGCGGCGCGGGGCGGCGCGCGGATATCTCGACGTGGCGAGCGTCAAGGGCGGCCCGCGCCGCGAGCTGGAGGCCCTCGGCCTGGACCTCTCCGCGTACATCGGCACGCACCCCATGTCGGGCCGCGAGAAGTCGGGCCCGCTGGCCGCGACGGGTGACCTCTTCGAGGGCCGCCCCTGGGTCCTGACACCCACCCGGGACACGGACACCGAGGTCCTGAACCTCGCGCTGGAACTGGTGTCGCTCTGCCGGGCGCTCCCCGTCGTCATGGACGCCGACGCCCACGACCGGGCGGTCGCGCTCGTCTCGCACATGCCGCACCTGGTGTCGAGCATGGTCGCCGCGCGTCTTCAGTACGCGGAGGAGGCGGCGGTACGGCTCTGCGGGCAGGGCATCCGTGACGTGACCAGGATCGCGGCCTCGGACCCCCGGATGTGGATCGACATCCTCTCCGCGAACCCGGGACCGGTCGCCGACCTCCTCGCGGACGTCTCCGCCGACCTCGACGAGACGGTCCTGGCGCTGCGGGCCCTCCAGTCCTCCGACGAGGCCAAGCGCCGCGAGGGCGCCGGCGGCATCGAGGACATGCTGCGCCGCGGCAACGCGGGCCAGGTACGGGTCCCCGGCAAGCACGGCGCCGCCCCGTTGACGTACGAGACGGTCGCCGTCCTGATCGACGACCAGCCCGGCCAGCTGGCCCGCATCTTCGCCGACGCCGGAGCGGCCGGCGTCAACATCGAGGACGTACGCATCGAGCACGCGACGGGCCGGCAGGCCGGTCTGGTCCAGCTGATGGTCGAGCCCAAGGCGGTGCCCGTGCTGAGCGCCGCGCTGCGGGACCGGGGCTGGGCGCTGCGGCAGTAGGGCGACCGGCGGGTGCGGAGCCCTCTCCGGCGCGCGCCGGAGAGGGCCGGTGGCGGGGAGCGGCGACCGGGCCAGTAATACGGGGCCCTGGGAGCCAGTAACCTTGTCCGGGGCGCGTTCGCGTCCCGCACAGACCTCCACCCCGCACCAGGAAGGTGTCTCCACCGTGGAAAACGGCGCCGCCCGGACCGCCCCGGCAGTGATTGTCGCCATCGACGGCCCCTCCGGCACGGGCAAGTCGAGCACCTCCAAGGCAGTGGCCGCGCAGCTGGGCCTCAGCTACCTGGACACGGGCGCGCAGTACCGGGCGATCACCTGGTGGATGGTGAGCAACGGCATCGACCTCACGGACCCGACGGCGATCGCCGCCGTGGCGGGCAAGCCGGAGATCCTCTCCGGCACCGACCCGTCCGCGCCGGCCATCACGGTCGACGGGACCGACGTCGCGGGCCCGATCCGCACGCAGGAGGTCACCTCCAAGGTCAGCGCGGTCAGCGCGGTGCCCGAGGTGCGCGCCCGGATCACCGAGCTGCAGCGGTCGATCGCCGCGGGCGCGGAGGACGGCATCGTCGTCGAGGGACGGGACATCGGCACCACGGTGCTGCCCGACGCCGACCTGAAGATCTTCCTCACCGCCTCCCCGGAGGCGCGTGCCGCCCGCCGCAGCGGTGAGCTGAAGGGCGCCGACGTCAAGGCGACGCGCGAGGCCCTGCTGAAGCGGGACGCGGCCGACTCCAGCCGCAAGACCTCCCCGCTCGCCAAGGCGGACGACGCGGTCGAGGTGGACACCTCCGACCTCACCCTCCAGCAGGTCATAGAGTGCGTCGTCACCCTCGTCGAGGAGAAGCGGGCCGCCAAGTGACCGCACCCTCCGTGAGAGGCGCCGAGATCGGGCGCCGTATCGGCGTCGGCCTGATGTACGGCCTGTGGAAGCCGCGCGTGCTCGGCGCCTGGAAGGTCCCCGCGACCGGCCCGGCGATCCTCGCCGTGAACCACTCGCACAACATCGACGGCCCGATGGTCATGGGCGTGGCACCCCGGCCCACGCACTTCCTGATCAAGAAGGAAGCGTTCATCGGCCCCCTCGACCCCTTCCTGCTCGGTATCGGGCAGGTCAAGGTCGACCGCACGACCACCGACCGCACCGCGATCACCCAGGCCCTCGGCGTCCTCTCGGCGGGCGGGGTGCTCGGCATCTTCCCGGAGGGCACCCGCGGTGAGGGCGACTTCGCCTCCCTGCGCGCCGGGCTCGCCTATTTCGCGGTCCGCAGCGGCGCCCCGATCGTCCCGGTTGCGGTACTGGGAAGTTCCGACAAGAACAGCCGGTTGACCAAGGGGCTCCCGCCGCTGCGCAGCCGGGTCGACGTCGTCTTCGGAGACCCCTTCGAGGCGGGCGACGGCAGCGGGCGCCGTACGCGCAAGGCGCTCGACGAGGCGACCACGCGCATCCAGAAGCAGCTGAGCGCCCACCTGGACCACGCCAGGCGTCTGACCGGACGCCCGGAAACCGCCGGGCGCCCCACCGGGCACTAGGCGACACTTTAGTAGTGGATCACCCGATGTGCGGGCGGTCCACCGATCACCACGAATGAACGACGAGGTACGGACTTCATGAACGACCACATCCAGCCCGACGGCTCGGCCGGCCCGGCCGGGCACGAGCACGGGGCGCTTGGCGATGCCGAGTACGCGGACTTCATGGAGCTCGCCGCGGAAGAGGGCTTCGACATCGAGGACGTCGAGGGCGCGATCGACGAGGCGGGCCACGGCCCACTGCCCGTCCTCGCCGTCGTCGGCCGTCCGAACGTCGGCAAGTCGACCCTGGTGAACCGGATCATCGGCCGCCGCGAGGCCGTCGTCGAGGACAAGCCCGGTGTCACCCGCGACCGCGTCACCTACGAGGCCGAGTGGGCGGGCCGCCGCTTCAAGCTCGTCGACACCGGCGGCTGGGAGCAGGACGTCCTCGGCATCGACGCGTCCGTCGCCGCGCAGGCCGAGTACGCGATCGAGGCCGCCGACGCGGTCGTCTTCGTCGTGGACGCCAAGGTCGGCGCGACGGACACCGACGAGGCGGTCGTGCGGCTGCTGCGCAAGGCCGGCAAGCCGGTCGTGCTGTGCGCCAACAAGGTCGACGGCCCGAGCGGCGAGGCCGACGCCTCGTACCTCTGGTCCCTCGGTCTCGGCGAGCCGCACCCCGTCTCCGCGCTGCACGGCCGCGGCACCGGCGACATGCTGGACGCCGTCCTGGAGGCCCTGCCCGAGGCCCCGGCGCAGACCTTCGGCACCGCGGTGGGCGGCCCGCGCCGCATCGCCCTCATCGGCCGCCCGAACGTCGGCAAGTCCTCCCTGCTGAACAAGGTGGCGGGCGAGGACCGCGTGGTCGTCAACGAGGTCGCGGGCACCACCCGTGACCCGGTCGACGAGCTCATCGAACTCGGCGGCATCACCTGGAAGTTCGTCGACACGGCGGGCATCCGCAAGCGCGTCCACCTCCAGCAGGGCGCCGACTACTACGCCTCGCTGCGTACCGCCGCCGCCGTCGAGAAGGCCGAGGTCGCGGTCATCCTGATCGACGCGTCCGAGACCATCTCCGTCCAGGACCAGCGCATCGTCACGATGGCCGTCGAGGCGGGCCGCGCGATCGTCCTCGCCTTCAACAAGTGGGACACCCTCGACGAGGAGCGCCGCTACTACCTGGAGCGGGAGATCGAGACCGAGCTCCTCCAGGTGGCGTGGGCGCCCCGGGTGAACGTCTCGGCGCACACCGGCCGGCACATGGAGAAGCTCGTCCCCGCGATCGAGACCGCGCTGGACGGCTGGGAGACCCGGGTTCCCACCGGCCGTCTGAACGCCTTCCTCGGTGAGCTGGTCGCCGCCCACCCGCACCCGGTCCGTGGTGGCAAGCAGCCCCGCATCCTCTTCGGTACGCAGGCGGGCACCAAGCCCCCGCGGTTCGTGCTCTTCGCCTCCGGCTTCATCGAGCACGGCTACCGGCGCTTCATCGAGCGCCGGCTGCGCGAGGAGTTCGGTTTCGAGGGGACGCCGATCCACATCTCGGTCCGGGTGCGCGAGAAGCGCGGCGCCAACAAGAAGAAGTAGTCGCGACAGCGGCGACAACGGGTGAGGGGCGGCTCCCATGGGAGCCGCCCCTCACCCGTTCGCTCGTTTCCGCTCAGAGCCCCCGGCGTGGCGCGGGCGGCAGGGCGGCCGGGACGTGGACGTGGTGCATGCCCGTGCCCTGCTGCCGGCCGCCCGGCTGCCAGACGGCGGTCGCCGTCGTGGTGTGCCCCGGCGTCACACCGCCGTGGCGCGCGGAGTAGGCCCCCGCGCTGTAGGAGCTGAACGACGAGGTGTACGAGGACGATCCGTACCCGCCCGTGCCGTGCGTCAGATTCCCGAACGCCGTGAAGCCGAGCTCCTCCTCGCCGTGCCGGTCGCCGGGCAGCGCCCTGAAGGATCTGGCCCACTCGGCGTAGAGCGCGTCGTAGATCGGCGTGGCCGAGGGGTTGCCCTGGTGGTCCTGGGCCGCTCGAGCGGGCGGGATCGGCTGGAGGGACTGGCGGCGGCGGGGGGCGTCGTAGGTGTGCACGTATGTGCCAACGACCCCACCGCCCAACGGATGCGGCCGCCGCGTCGCTTTCGCAGGTCAGCGGGGACCCGGTCGCGACATCCGGGGGACATTCGACGCCCCGCGGAGGGTGCGGGCGGCCGACCGCTCAGTCATGGACGGCCGGCGCCGGCCAGGTGACCGGTGCGGTCGGCACGACCGCGGTTGCCCGCACCCCCGGGGGAGTGCTCACGTGCCGGCGAGCGGCATGGCCGCGGCCACCAGCTTCCCGTTGGCCGCGGCCTTGTCCAGCGCGTCGCGGAGCAGGTCCTCGCGGGGCTGCCGGCCGATCGAGCCGACCGGAGCCGCGAACAGCAGCACCTGCTGGTGCTTGTTGGCGGCCGCCCGCCAGCTGTCGGCGACCTGGAGCGCCTGGTGCGCCTGCCACCAGGCGACGGGCGAGCCCCCGCCGGTCCCCGGCTGGAGCACGGCGTGCAGCTGGCCCATGGCGAGCAGCACCGACCAGCCGTGCAGCACGGGCGGCACCGAGTGCAGCTGGGTCACCGGCATGAAGCCCTGCTCGATCAGGAGCGGCAGGAAGTCGTCGCCGATGTCCGTCGAACCGGGGCGGACGATGGGGCCGGTCGGTTCGACGACGAGCGCCGGGTGCAAGTCGCCGCCCAGCAGGACGAGTCCGCTGGTGACGCCGAGCACGGCCTGCTCCGGGGCGGCCTGGCCGGGCGCGCCGTCGGGGTTGATCGAGCGGACGGCGCCCTGCAGTTGCTCCTCGGTGACCTGCACGACCTGTGAGGGCAGGCAGGTTGCGTGGGCGAAGGCGAGGACGGCGGTCTCGTCGCCGATGAACAGGACGGTGCTGGTGCGCTCCTGTTCCGAGTCGCCCGGTGTGCGGCAGGACGTGCAGTCGTAACTGCCCGGGGCGTTCTCTCCGGCGAGCAGCCGGTCGGCTTCTTCGTCGCCGATCTCGGCGCGTACGTCGTCGCTGACGTCGAGCATGCGCGGCACGGGTGGCTCCTCGGGATGCGGTGCGTGGCGATGCCGGGTGGCTCCCGGCCCATGACGCCGGGGGCCCCGGCTCATGAAGATGACAACGGGCGATCTGTGGCCGGAGTCACGCCCGGAAGCGAACGGAATCGAACCATCCGACGCGCAGGGTGAACTCGGGTGCGGAATCCGTCACTCCCAGCCAACTTGGCTGGGACCCAAGGAAGTTGAACCGGTGAGGTGGGTCACAGAGCGGGAGGACGGCTGGTCGACATATCCGGAAATCAGGCAATGAAATGGGTGGCTGAAATTCGCCGATACCTGCGGTAACCATGAACTGGCCTCGAATGACAAGGAGTTGGTTGATATCGGGGCGACCGGCTCCATAGATTCCACCCCCGAGTGCAACGAGCACCACTCGGGCACGTCCGCCGGCCGCACCGCACAGTCAGCTTCGAGCACCACCGCCGGCGGACGGGGAGGAGTGCGACGACCGCGTCCTACACGCAGGGAGTCGCGCACCGCCTTGGGGGACCCCGGGTGTTTCGAGAGGGAAATACATGTCCGCATGTGCCGACAACACCCGTAAGGTCCGTACGACGACTCGTACGACGGCGGTCCTCGCCGGGGCGGCTCTGCTCGCCCCGCTCGGACTGCTCGCGGCGACCGGCAACGCCGCCGCGGCAGACAACGGAGTGTGGGACCGCATCGCCAAGTGCGAGAGCGGCGGGAACTGGCACATCAACACCGGCAACGGCTACTACGGAGGACTCCAGTTCTCCGCCGGCACCTGGCGCGCGTACGGCGGAACGGCCTACGCGTCGACCGCCGACAAGGCCTCCAAGGGCGCCCAGATAGCCATTGCCGCCAAGGTCCAGAACGCACAGGGATGGGGCGCCTGGCCCACCTGTTCGGCCCGGGCCGGAGCCTACGGAAGCGCGCCCGGGTCCTCGGGCGCCGGGTCGGCCGGAGGATCGGCCGCCACGAAGTCGACACCCAAGTCGGCGTCCAGGCAGGCGCCTTCGGCCTCCGCGTCCAAGGCGGCCCCGTCGAAGCGGGCGACGGCGCCCGCCCGCGCGTCGGGCCACACGAACCGCGACCTGTCGCGCGGCGGCCACGGCGACTACACGGTCCGCAGCGGCGACACCCTCAGCGGCATCGCGTCACGGCACGCGACCACCTGGCGGGAGATCTACGCGGCCAACCGGGCGGTCATCGGCGGTGATCCCGACCTGATCGTGCCCGGCCAGCGGCTCGACCTCTGAGCACCGCTCGTCCCAACCCCGGGCACGGGGCCCCGTCCGGTCGTCCGACCGGACGGGGCCCCGTGCCCGGCTGCTTCCCGTGGGGCCGCAGCTGTTCCCTGAGCCCTGATGTGCCGCTGGGAGGCAACCAATCGGCAGGGTCCGGGGTCTCATCACCCAAGAGGTCCACGCGAGCAAGGGACGCCCCGCATGATGACGCCGGTCCCGCGGGCCGCGCGACGGCGCGCCGACGCGGACATCGCCGTGCCCCCGTTCGCCGACTGCATCGCCGACTCCGCGGGCGGGCTGACCTTCGACGTCACCGACACCGGCGAGCCGGGCGCCGCGCTCCTCGTGCTGCGCCGCCGCGGGGGCCGCGAGGAGGTCAGGCTGCCGCTGACCCCCGCCGGGGACGGCCGGCTGCGTGCCGCCCTGCCCAGCAGCGTCCCGCTGCCCGAGGGCCGTTGGGACGCCTACGCGCAGGTGGCGGGCGGTGAACCGCGCCGCCTGGCACCCGGCGTCAACGACCTGCGCTCACTCGTCGCCCGAGTCCCCGGCGGCGCGCTCGGCCACGTCGCCGTCCGTATCCCCTACGCCTCCGGCTTCCCGGCTCCGCCCGGACAGGAGAGACCCTCGCCCCGGCACGGCCGTCTCACCGTCCGCAGCTGGCTGCGCGCCCCGCACGCGGAGGCGGTCGAACTGAGCGGCGGGGAGCGGGGCCTGGGCGTGAGCGGCCGCGTGTACGGCGTCGGACTCGCGCCGGACGCGTACGCCGAGGTGTGCCACCGGGACGTGACCGAGGCCCCGTTGCGCGCCGAAGTGGCGGTGGAGCAGACCGACTTCGGATTCGCGGTGGCGTACGACGCGCTGCGGCCCGGCGTCTGGGACCTGTGGCTGCGGCCGGCGGGGGAGCGGGGACCCCGGGTACGCGTCGCGCGGCTGCTCGACGACATCGCCGACAAGAAGACCGTCCTCCTCCATCCCAGAACCACCGTGCGGACGCCGCACGGCCCGCTGGTGGCCGGCCCCTACTACACGCGGGACAACGACCTCTCCGTGACGGTCACCCCGGCGGACTGAACACCTCCCGCACGCGCCACCGGCTCCCGTCCCCCGGGACAGCCTCGCGGACGGTGGCCGCCCACGCGGGCTGGCAGACTCGACGCCATGCTGGAGACATCGGCACGACTGCTGCGGCTGCTCTCGCTGCTGCAGGCCCACCGCGACTGGTCGGGTGCCGACCTGGCGGACCGCCTCGGCGTGACACCCCGCACGGTGCGCCGTGACGTGGACCGGCTGCGCGAGCTGGGCTATCCGGTGAACGCCAGCCCGGGCACCGGAGGCGGCTATCAGCTCGGCGCGGGCGCCGAGCTGCCGCCGCTGCTCCTGGACGACGACGAGGCGGTGGCCGTCGCGGTCGGACTGCGCACGGCCGCCGGGCAGGGCATCGAGGGCATCGGCGAGACGTCCGTACGGGCTCTCGCCAAGCTCGAACAGGTGTTGCCGAACCGGCTGCGCCGCAGGGTGAGCACCCTCAACGCCTTCACCGTGCCGATGCTGCGCGGCCCGGGGCCCTCCGATGTCGACCCGGCCGTGCTCACGGAACTCGCCAACGCCTGCCGTGACTCCGAGCGGCTGCGCTTCGAGTACCTCGACCACGGCGGCTCCCCGACCCGCCGCACCGTCGAACCGCACCGCCTGGTGTGCACCGAACGCCGCTGGTACCTGGTCGCCTGGGACGTCGACCGCGACGACTGGCGTACGTTCAGGGTGGACCGCATCACGCCGAGGCCGCCGCACGGACCGCGCTGCCCACCGCGTACCCCGCCCGCTGACGACCTGGCCGCCTATGTCTCCCGGGGCGTCTCCACGGGCGCGTACGCCGCGCACGCGGTGGTGCGGCTGTTCGTTCCCCTGGTGGAGGCCGCCGAGCGGATCTCACCGTCGGCGGGCACGCTGGAGGCCGAGGGCGACGACAGCTGCGTCCTGCGTACCGGAGCCGCGAGCCTCGACGTGATGGTGATCCACGTGATGCTGATGGGCTTCGAGTTCGAGGTGCTCGAACCGGCCGCGTTGACCGAGGCGATCAGAACGGCGCAGGGCCGGCTGTCCCGGGCACTGGAGCGGGCTCCTGGGGAATCGCCCCGGACGGGGGACGGTACGGGCCGAACACCGGGGACCGGGGGCGGAACCGGGGCGCCGTGACGGCCCGGGATCTGCGGGGGTTCTGTGTCGGAACCGTGCATTTCCTATGCGGCACCCGCTTCCGTGACACGCGGCGGAATCGGAATGCGAAGTGCGGGCCCGGCGCTGGTGCGCGCACTTTCCTCCGTGTTATTCGGAACGGGGCAAGGGCGGTCCCGAATTACGTTCGAAGGCGTGCGGTTCATCTACCGAACCGCTCGTACGTGTGACGGAGTTCGGCCGAAACGCGTGTCGTGATCCTGTGACAGAAGTGTGACCGGAGGGGTACGGGTGACACCGGGGCCCCGGTCCGCGCTTCCCCGTCGGGGGCGGGCCGCCTAACGTGGCGGTCATGGCACCCATTCCCACTCCGCCCGCGGAACCCGAGGACAGCCCGGAGACCTATGTCGGGATGGAGGCGAGCAGCGCCGAGCGCCGCGCCCGTGAGCGCGGCTGGTCCTCGGTGCGCTCGCTCCCGCCCGGCGCGATCATCACCATGGAGTACCGCGTGGGAAGGCTGAACTTCGAGGTCGGCGACGGCCGGGTGACCCGCTGCTGGAAGGGCTGAGGCCAGGTCGGTCCCGGCTCCGGGGCCACGGACACCTCGCCCCTGAGGGATCCAAGGCGCGCGCGAGGGGCCGGACACCCAGGCACCCGAGGGGTCCCAAGGACCTGAAGACCTGGGAGAGCGAAAGCCGCAAAAAGGTCAAACGGGACCTGAGGGATCGACAGGACCGGGGCCCCCGAAGGCCGAAGAGCCCGGGAACCGGATCGCGCGAAGGCCCCCGGCTCGGGTGAGCCGGGGGCCTTCGCGCGCGGGGCGGGTGTGCGTACCGGCCCCGCCGTGTTCCTGGTCTCAGCCGCCCGCGGCGGGCCGGGCCGAGGCCGTGGTCGTCGCGGAGCGTGCCGCGCGGTCCGCGTGCGGCGGCCGGCGGCTGCCGGCCGGGGTGACCGGGGTGCGCTCCGAGCGGGCCAAGTGCGGTCCGGGGGCCAGGTAGGCGGGACCCCGGGACGAACGCGCGGCGGCCGCGGTCTCGCGCGCCGGCACCTCCTCGTCCGCGGGGCCGTGCTGCTTGACCAGGACGGGCGCGCCGACCGGGGCGCCGACGGGAACGTCGGCGGGAGCGGGCGCCGTGCGGCCGCGACGGGAACGCCAGGCGTCGCGCAGCGTGAAGATCCCGGTCTCGGCGTGGGCGATCAGCGGCTCGCACCAGGGCAGTGCCAGCAGGATCAGCAGGCCGGCGGCCCAGCCCAGCAGCACATCGCTCAGCCAGTGCGTACCGAGGTAGACGGTGGTGAGGCCGACCCCGAGCGAGGTCACGGCGGACAGCGCGGACAGCCAGCGCCGCGCCCCCGGGGTGGAGGCCAGATAGGCCAGAATCCCCCAGGTCACCACGGCGTTCGCGGTGTGACCCGAAGGAAATATATCGCCGCCCAGGCCCATCTCGTTCGAGCCGATCGTGATGGCGTAGTGCGGACCGAGGCGGCCCATGCCGAGCTTGGCGGCGCCGACCGTGATGTTCAGCAGCAACAGCGAGGCGCCCAGCGTCAGCAGCGGGCGAAGGGTGTGCTGCCGCCACGAGCGCCAGCCGAGCCAGGCCGCCACCATCACGGCGGTGGGGCCGCGTTGGCCGAGCACCACGTAGTAGTCGAGGAACGCGTGGATCTCCGGCCACTGTTGATACGGCCGGAAGAACATGACCTGCCAGTCGAACCGGACCAGCCACGAAGTGATCGCCACGGCCCACACGATGGCCACGTAGAAGGCCAGGGTGGCTCCGAAGAGCACAACCCTGTGCCTGCTCATCTTCGGCACATCGATGTGGGCCGGTCGTTCCGGCTCACGGTCCAGCCGGGCGAAGACCCGGTCCAGACGGGTGAGGTTTCGTTCGGTACGCACTCAATCGACGCTACAGCGAGTGAGCTGCGTTCCAGGCCGAATCACTCGCTTTGTGATGACGATGTGATGTGGGATTCCTCTCAGGGCGATGTTTATTTCTAATGATTCGCTAATCCTCGAGGGGGTGGCGCTGTAATTCCATTGATCGGTTCCGGGGCCGGTTATATGGCGCTTATTAATTCGTTCACCGAATGCTTGACTGGAATTCTCCGGCTGCTCACCGACCGTCCAGGGGTCGGTCATGGCGGTCCGGAGCCGTTCAGCCAGAAGGCGCCGTAGGCCGCCGAAGCCGCGGCCACGACGCCGAGAATCGCCGCTGACCTGGACTTACGCAGCCTGGCCAGAGCCAGAGCGAGGGGCAGCAGCAGAGGGAAGGCGGGCAGCAGAAGGCGCGGTTTCGACCCGAAGTAGCCCGAGGCGCACAGGGCGAGCGCGGTGACGATCCCCGAGTACACGAGCAGCGGGAGAGGCTGTCCCTGCCGCACACAGGTGGCGTACAGCCAGATCACCAGGGCGACCCCGACGATCAGACCGACGCCGGCCGACGCGGACGGAAATGACGTGAACTTGTCGCCCACGAAGCGCGCGAAGGCGTATCCGCCGTCGAATCCGTTGCCCCACTGCCCCTGGACGTCGAGATACCCCAGCGGGCCTCTGCCCGTGTGATGGCCGACCCACAGGACGTATCCGGCGGCGCCGAGCGGCGCGAGGAGCATGCCGAGGGCGCGTCGCCACCGGGAGGCGCCCTGCGCGGAAGACGTGCTCCGCTCCCGCACGAACGAGGTGATCGCCGCCACCCAGAGCGCCGCGACCACCGCCGCGCCCACCGGGCGGGTCAGCCCGGCGAGCGAGGCGAGCAGCCCCGCCGTCACCCAGCGGCCGGTCAGCACCGCGTAGAGCGACCAGGCGGCCAGCGCCGTGAACAGGGACTCGCTGTACGCCATCGACTGCACGATGCCGACGGGCAGCACCGCCCACACGAGCGCGGCGCACACACCGGCACGCCGTCCGTACACCTGGTCCGCGACCGCGAAGATCCCCCAGGCCGCCGCCAACGAGGCGAGCGTGGCCACCAGCAGGCCCGCGTCCGCGTACGACAAGGGGGACAGGGCCGCGACGAACCGCTCAAGCCAGGGCAGCAGCGGGAAGAACGCGAGGTTGGAGTGCACGTCGCCGTTGGGCAGCCGGACCTGCCAGCCGTAGCCGAACGAGGCGACCCGGGTGTACCAGAGCGAGTCCCAGCGCGCTGTCAGCAGCGTGTGCGCGCTCTTGCCGTTCGCGGCACTCCACAGGAAGAGGGCGATCAGGCCCAGGGCGCGGACGCCCGCGTACCCGAGGAGGGCTGGTGCGGCGCGGCGCAGCGCGCCCGCACGGGGCGGCGCCGCGGCGGGCGTCTCAAGATCGGTCACGGGCTCGATTATCGACGGCCCGCGGAACCGGCCGCCCTCCCGGGGCGCTGCTCGGCCCGGTGGGCGTGGCGTACGCCACATGCGAGGCCAGGGGAACGTGAGAGGTCCGCCACGTGGAGCGAAGGGGAACTCGCGTACGCTGGCCGCTCACTCGCCTTGGTCGCGTGCGCCCGGGAAGGCCGTTCCTCCCGCCGCAGCCGCAGGGAGTCCCCACCCAGCGGATCGCCGAACGCGAGGGAACATCTGGGAGGTACGTACATGTCCGGGACGACCACGGCCGACACGTGTCGCCGTCGGGAGACCGGGGCCGGTGCCAACCGCTGGGTCGTCCTTGTGGTGCTGTGCGTCAGCCTGCTCCTCGTGGCCCTCGATGCCACCGTGCTGCACGTCGCGGTGCCCGCCGTCACCGAGGACCTCAAGCCCGGCGCGATAGAGCTGCTCTGGATCGTCGACGTCTACCCGCTCGTCTGTGCCTCGCTCCTTATTCTCTTCGGCACGCTGGGCGACCGGATCGGCCGCAGACGCGTCCTCCTGCTGGGATACGCGCTGTTCGGCGTCGCCTCGGGCGTCGCCGCCCTCGCCGACAGCGCCCAGCTCCTCATCGGGGCCCGTGCCCTGCTCGGCGTCGGCGGCGCGATGATCATGCCCGCCACGCTGTCGATCCTGCGCCAGGTCTTTCCCGACCGGCGCGAGCGGGCGCTCGCGATCGGCATCTGGAGCGCGGTCGCCGCGGTCGGTGCCGCCGTCGGGCCGCTGCTGGGCGGCTTCCTGCTCGAACATTTCTGGTGGGGATCCGTATTCCTGATCAACATCCCGCTGATGCTGATCAGCCTGCCGATCGGGCGGCTGCTGCTGCCCGAGTCACGCGGCGCGCGCAACGGACCCTGGGACGTGACCGGGGCCTTGATGGCCGCCGCCGGACTCTTCGGGCTGGTCCTCGGGGTGAAGCAGCTCGGCGGGGGCGAGGCGCCCTTCGGCCCGTTCACGCTGGCGCCCCTGCTCCTCGGCGCCGCGCTGATGTTCGGATTCGTACGGCGACAGCGGCGGCGCGCGCATCCGCTGGTCGATCTGCGGATGTTCTCGCGGCCCGCGTTCAGCACCTCGGTGGGATGCATCGTGCTCGCCATGCTCGCGCTGGTCGGCCTGGAGCTGATCGCCGCGCAGTATCTGCAGCTGGTGCTCGGCCTCTCCCCGCTGGAGACCGGGCTGCGACTGCTCCCGCTCACCTTCGCGGCGATGGCCGCGGGGCTCGTCGGGGCGCGGATGCTGCGCCGGTTCGGGCCGCGCGTGATGGTCTGCTCCGGGTTCTGCGCCACCGCGGCCGCGGTGGTCACGCTCACCGCGATGGGCGGCAACGACAACGCCGGGCTGCTGCTCGTCGGGTTCGTGCTGCTCGGGTTCGGGCTGGAGACGACGCTCTTCGGGGCGTACGAGTCGATGCTGAGCGAGGCGCCGCCCGCGCAGGCCGGTGGAGCCGCGGCGATAGGGGAGACCTCGTACCAGTTGGGCGCCGGGATCGGGATAGCGCTCCTGGGGAGTGTGATGAACGCGGCGTACGCTCCCGGGCTGTCGTCCGTGCGGGGAGTCCCGGCGGGCGACTCGGCCGCGGCGGGCCACTCGCTGGGCGAGGCGTACGACGTGGCCGCGCGCCTGGGCGGGGCACGCGGGGCCGCCCTGCGCCACGCGGCCCGCGACTCCTTCGTGCACGGGCTGCATGTGACCCTGCTGGTCAGTGCGGGTTTGCTGCTGCTGGGCGCGGTGATGGCGCTGCGGCTGCCCCGGGTCATGGAGTGCGAGGCGCCCGCGGCGGCGGGCTCGGCCGAGATTCCCGCGCCCCGGAAAGCGCCCGAGTCCCGGGTCTCCGCGTAGTTCCGTCAGGTTTCGCCGGGTCTCGCCGGGTTCCCCCGCTCGCGCGCCGGTGGACCCTGGACGTACGGGACACCGCGTCGTAGCGTCGGCCCCGAAGCCGTTGTGACTAACACTGCTAGTTTTAGTGTGCCGGAGGTACTGCCATGTCCGCGTCCTCGAAGCTGCCGCCCTTCGACCCCACCGATCCGCTGGGCATCGACGACCTGCTGGACGCGGAGGACCTCGCGATCCGCGACACCGTCCGGACCTGGGCCGCGGACCGCGTGCTGCCGTACGTGGCCGAGTGGTACGAGAAGGGGGAGCTGCCCGGAATCCGCGAGCTGGCGCGTGAGCTGGGCGGGATCGGGGCGCTCGGGATGTCGCTGGAGGGCTACGGGTGCGCGGGGGCCAGCGCGGTGCAGTACGGGCTCGCCTGTCTGGAGCTCGAGGCCGCCGATTCGGGGATCCGGTCCCTCGTCTCGGTGCAGGGATCGCTCGCCATGTACGCCATCCACCGCTTCGGTTCCGAGGAGCAGAAGCAGCGGTGGCTGCCCTCGATGGCCTCCGGCGACGTCATCGGGTGCTTCGGGCTCACCGAGCCCGACCACGGCTCCGACCCCGGCGCCATGCGGACCTTCGCCAAGCGCGACGCCGGGGGTGACTGGGTTCTCAACGGGCGGAAGATGTGGATCACGAACGGTTCGGTCGCCGGGGTCGCCGTCGTCTGGGCGCAGACCGACGACGGGATCAGGGGCTTCGCGGTCCCCACCGACGTGCCCGGGTTCTCCGCGCCCGAGATCAAGCACAAGTGGTCCCTGCGGGCCAGCGTCACCAGTGAGCTGGTCCTCGACGACGTCCGGCTGCCCGCCGACGCCGTGCTGCCCGGGGTGCGCGGACTCAAGGGGCCGCTCAGCTGCCTCTCGCACGCGCGGTACGGGATCGTATGGGGTGCGATGGGTGCGGCGCGGGCCAGTTTCGAGGCCGCCGTCTCCTACGCGAAGACACGCGAGCAGTTCGGCCGGCCCATCGGCGGCTTCCAGCTCACCCAGGCCAAGCTCGCCGACATGGCCGTCGAACTGCACAAGGGAATTCTGCTGGCCCACCATCTCGGCCGGCGTATGGACGCGGGACGGCTCCGTCCCGAGCAGGTCAGTTTCGGCAAGCTCAACAACGTGCGCGAGGCGATCGAGATCTGCCGGACCGCCCGGACCATTCTCGGCGCCAACGGGATCTCGCTCGAATATCCCGTGATGCGGCACGCCACGAATCTCGAATCGGTGCTCACCTACGAGGGCACCGTGGAGATGCATCAGCTGGTACTGGGCAAGGCGCTCACCGGACTCGACGCCTTCCGGTGAACCGAGCACCGCAGGGCGGGGCCGGTGAGCGGCCCTGCCTCAGCTCTGGTTGAAGAAGCCGTCCGTCTGGCGACCCGCGGCCTCGCCGCTGACGATCTCGGTGTGGGCGGGGGTCAGCAGGAAGACCCGGGTGGCGACCCGCTCGATGGTGCCGTGCAGGCCGAAGGTCAGACCGGCCGCGAAGTCCACCACGCGCTTGGCGTCGGAGGGCTCCATGGCCGTGAGGTTGATGATGACCGGGACACCGTCCCGGAAGAGTTCACCGATGCCGCGTGCGTCCCGGAAGCTGTCCGGGGTGACCGTGCCGATCCGGCGGCCCTTTTCCTCCGCCGTCTCGGACGCGACCTTCACGCGCGGGTCGGTGACCCAGGCATCGCCGGGCTCCTGCCCCTCGGCGTAGTTGTCGTCGTCGTAGTAACGCTCGTCATCGTTGTCGTCGACGAGGCCAAGCCAGGCACTCGCCTTGCGCACCGATCCCATGGACGCCTCCTCTCACAGCGGTCTTTCTTGCTTCCGCATCCCCATGGTCGTCCATGATGCGGATGTCGCGCCAAGTGGATAGACGCCGCGCGGGGGTTTCGTGACGGTACTGGTGCACAGCGAATTCGTCGAGAGCCCGCGTCTCCCAAGGGCCCTGCCGTGTACGGCTGCTGACTAAGAGTGAAATATGATTCTCGACGGCGTTCGGGTGACGCGTGGGGCGTACGGGTGAACGGGGTGGTCGATACGATGCCGCAGCTCAACGTCGCACGAGTCACGGGGGAGTGTCGTGTTCGGAATCGTGAGGCCCTGCAGCCACCGGCTCGGTGAAGGGCTCAAGACGCAGTGGATGGCGCATCTGTGCGGGCTCTGCCTCGCGTTGCGCGGGGACCACGGGCAGTTCGCTCGGATTGTCACCAATTACGACGGTCTGCTGATATCGGTTTTGACGGAGGCTCAGGTCGAGCGCGCCGACGGGGGCCGGCGTACGGCGGGCCCCTGCCCCCTGCGCGGCATGCGGACCGCGTCCGTCGCGCAGGGCGACGGCGCCCGGCTCGCCGCCGCCGTCTCCCTGGTGCTGGCCTCCGCCAAGGTGCGCGACCACGTGGCCGACGGGGACGGCCTGTTGGCCCGCAGGCCGGTGGCGCTCGCCGCGCGCCGGGTCGCCGCGAGCTGGGGGCGTGCCGGGGCCCGTACCGGATCCGAGGTCGGCTTCGACACCGCCGTCCTGGTCGACGCCGTGGACCGGCAGATCGGCATCGAGACGCTCGCCGGGCCCGGAACACCGCTGCTGACCGTCACCGAGCCGACCGAGTCCGCGACCGCGGCCGCCTTCGCCCACACCGCGGTCCTCGCCGGCCGTCCGGGGAACGCCGCACCGCTCGCCGAGGCCGGCCGGCTCTTCGGACGGCTCGCGCATCTGCTGGACGCCGTGGAGGACAGGGAAACTGACGCCGCGTCGGGAGCCTGGAATCCGCTGACGGCCACCGGTACGCCACTCGCCGAGGCCCGCAGGCTCGCCGACGACGCGCTGCACGGGATACGGCTGGCGCTGCGCGAGGTCGCGTTCACGGACGGCAGGCTGGCGCACGTCCTGCTCGCGCACGAGCTGACGCGCTCGGTGGACCGGGCCTTCGGGACGTCGGGGTGCGGGCACGGGGAGCACGGCGGTCCGGGAGCGGCCGGCGCCTTCGGGCCACCGGGGCAGGGCGGCCCGTACAACCCGCAGCAGCCGCCGCGTCCGTACGACGGCCGGAATCCCTACGTCGGCGGGGGCGACCCCCTCGGCGGCGGGCCCTCCTTCCGGCCGCCCGGGCCCGGCGGGCGCGGCTTCTGGGCCGGGTGCGCCGCCGCGATCGGGCTCTGCTGCACCTGCAAGGTGTGCTGCGCCGACGAGTTCGAGGGGCCGTGGTCCCGGCAGCGGCGCGAGGGCTGGTGCGGCAACTGCGACTGCTCCTGCTGCGACTGCTGCGAGGCCTGCGAGTGCTGTGAATGCTGCAGTTGCTGCGACTGCGGGATCTGAGGGCGCCGGCCGTGACCGCGGACCCGGGCGCCCCCCGCCGGGAAGGGGCGCGCGGTGCCCCGGCGGCGGACGGCCGCGCGGGCTCGTCCGCCGCGGGGGCGGCGCCGTGTGTCTCAGTTCTTCTGTTCCGGCGGTGAGATCCGGGAGGTGTCGATCGCCGACCCCGTCGTGCCCCACTTCTTCAGGATCCTCGCGTACGTGCCGTCCGCGATCAGCCTGTTCACCGCTGCCTGGAAGGCGGGGGCCAGCGCGGTGTTCTTCTTGAAGGCGAAGCCGACGTCCAGCCGGTGGTACTCGTTGAGGAACTTGACGCCCGTCTGGTGGGCGACGGCGTAGCGCAGTCCGTTGATCGTGGACATCACGATGTCGCTGCGGCCCTGCTGGAGCGAGGACCAGATCGCGCCCTGCTCGCTGTAGGTCTGCACCTTGTACGCCTTCTTGCCCGCGTCCGCGCAGACCTTCCTGTTGTCCTCGAGCGTCGCCTCGAACGTCGTCCCCGCGCCGGTCGCGACGTTCAGTCCGCACAGCTGCCGCAGGTCGGTGACGGCCTTCAGCCCGCTGTCCGCGCGGGTGGCGAAGCCCTGGCCGTCGTTGATGTAGGTGACGAAGTCGATCACCTTGCGGCGTTCGTCGGTGACGCCGAAGTTGCTGGCCCCGAAGTCGTACTTGCCGCTGTCGAGCGCCGGCAGGATCGCCTCGAAACTCGCGGACTCGTGCTTCAGGCCGATGCCGAGGGCTTTCGCGACCGCGTCCGCGAAGTCGACGTCCTGACCCGCGAGCGTCTTCCCGTCCTTGAGATACGCGGTGCCGGGCGGCTGGCCGGAGACGCTGACGGCGACGGTGAGGTCGGTGACCCCGGCGGGCAGCAACTTGGCCGCCGCCTCGTCCTTCTTGACGGCCGAGACGACGTCCGTGGTGGGGATCGCGTCGCTCCCGGCCGCGGCCTGGGCGGTGCCTCCCCCGCCGCCGCCGTCGCCGGAACCGGCACCGGAGCCACAGGCCGTGAGCAGCAGAGTCGCGGAGGCAAGCAGGGCAAAGGGCGCAAAACGCCTGTTGCGGGTACGCGTGAACGTACGCATGGTGTGGGGTCTCCTGAAGGCGGGAGCGAAGGAGCGCGGAGGGGTACGGAGAGGGGAGGGGTGCGCGTGTGAAGGCCTGAGGGGGAGCGGTGAAACGCGGAGGGCGCCCGATTCGGGCGGTCGCGCAGGGGGTCAGCTCAACAGGAAGAGGACCACACTCGACCGAAGTCGATGTGGGAGCGCGTGACCAGCCACTGCTGCGAATGCATGGACCCAAGTGGAACAGGCATCCGTTTGCGCGTCAACTGACTTGAGACGAACGGCTCATAGTGTGGACAGCCTTGACAGCGAGGGGAAACGTCCCCGTACTCTCGGTGCACGGCCCTGCTGAGGGGCTCGGCCGTACGCGCCTCGCGGCGCCCCGCGTCACCCGCGTTGACCTGTGTGAAGGCACCCGTGCTCGACTCGATGCATCACGGAGCCTCCGCATGTCCTCGGACACCCTCACCAAGATCCCCGAAGCCGTACCGGACGACACGGCGTCCCTGCGCATCGTCCCGCGGCGCCGTCTCGGCCAGTGGACCGCCGCCGCCGTCGTCCTGGTCCTGCTCGGACTCGCTCTCGACTCCGTCGCCCGCAACGAGGCGTTCCAATGGGGCGTCGTGGGCGACTACTTCACCTCCGCCTCCGTCCTGCGGGGCCTGTGGCTCACCCTCTGGCTGACCGCGGTCGTGATGGTGCTCGGCTTCGCGCTGGGCACCCTGCTCGCCACGTGCCGGCTGTCGGCCAACCCCGTCCTGCGGGCGGTCGGCTGGGGATATGTCTGGCTGTTCCGGTCGATGCCGATCCTGGTGCAGCTGCTGTTCTGGTTCAACATCGGGGCGCTGTACCCACAGATCCTCGGCGTGCGGACGGTGAACCTGCTCGGTCCGGTCACCGTCGCCGTCCTCGGACTGACCCTGCACGAGGCCGCGTACGCCGCCGAGGTGGTGCGTGGCGGCATCCTCTCCGTCGACCGCGGCCAGATCGAGGCCGCGCAGGCGCTGGGTCTGAGCCGGTGGCGCCGCTGGTGGCGGATCGTGCTCCCGCAGGCGATGCGCTCGATCGTGCCGCCGGCCGGCAACATGCTGATCGGCACCCTCAAGGGCACCTCCATCGTCAGCGTCATCGCCGTACAGGACCTGCTCTACTCCACGCAGCTCGTCTACCACCGCACCTACCAGGTCATCCCGCTGCTCACGGTGGCCACCCTCTGGTACGTCGTCGTCACCTCCGTGCTCTCCTTCGGTCAGTTCCACGTCGAGAGGCACTACGCGCGCGGTACGGAGCGCAGCCGATGAGCACGCGTCCGACGACTGCGCGTCCGGCGACTGCGCGTCCGGCGACTGCGCGTCCGGCGACTGCGCATCCGGCGACCGTGCATCCGGTGGCCACGCCCCCGGTGACCGCCCAGCCGGAGACCGTGCACCCGGCCGGCGCGCGTCCGACCGGCACGCACCCGGGGAACACGCACCCGGAGGACGCGGGGCGTCCCGCGCTGGTGATCGTGGGCGCAGGTCCCCGCGGGACCGGTCTCCTGGAGCGGATAGCCGCCAACGCGCCGGAGCTGTACGCCGGTTCGGGCCTGGACATCCATCTCGTCGACCCGTATCCGCCGGGCGGCGGCCGCATCTGGCGCGAGGAGCAGTCGCCGCTGCTGTGGATGAACTCCGAGGCCCAGGACGTCACGATGTTCACCGACGAGACGGTGGACATGGCGGGGCCTGTCCTGGCCGGCCCCACCCTGCACGAGTGGGCCGCCCTCGACGGACGCGTCTTCGCCGACCGGCAGCGGCAGGGCGCGTACCTGCGCTGGGTGTACGAGCGGACGGTGGCATCCCTGCCGCCGGGCATCACGGTCCACCACCATCCGTGCCGGGCCCTGCGGGTCGACGGAGGACACGACGGGCGTCAACTGGTGTGGCTGGAGGGCCACACGCATCCGCTCGGTGCCGACCTCGTCGTCCTCACCCTCGGCCACCTCGACGCCGAACTCGACGCCGAGCAGAGGGAACTGGCCGCGTACGCCCGCGCGCACGACCTGGTCCACCTGCCGCCGGACTTCACCGCCGACAGCGACCTCGCGGCGCTGAGACCGGGCGAACCGGTTCTCGTCCGCGGCTTCGGGCTCGCCTTCGTCGACCTGATGGTGCTGCTCACCGAGGGGCGCGGCGGACGGTACGAAGGGGAGACCTATCTGCCCTCCGGACGCGAGCCCGTGCTGTACGTCGGCTCCCGGCGCGGGGTCCCCTACCATTCCAAGATCGGCTACGCCTGGACGGGTGAACGGCCGCCGCTGCCAAGGTACTTCGGGCCGACCCAGGTCGGTGAACTGCTCGCCCGACCCGGTGGGTTCGACTTCCGGCGCGATGTGTGGCCGCTGGTCGAGAAGGAACTGGGGTTCGCGCACTACCACCGGCTGTTCACCGCCCACCCCGAACGCACGCGGATCGCCTGGACCGACTTCGAGGAGAAGTACGGGACCGGGGACGGCCCCGAGATCCAGGCCCTGGTGGCCTCCGCCGTGCCCGACCCCGCCGACCGGCTCGACCTCGCCGCACTGGACCGCCCGCTGGACGGGATGCGTCACACCTCGTACGAGGAACTCCAGGCCGGACTGCGCGCGTACCTCGAGGACGACCTGACCAGACGTCACGACCCCGCGTACAGCGCCGACTCGGCGGTCTTCCTCGGACTGCTCTCGGTCTACGGGCAGTTGGTCAGGCTCGGTGACATCGGTTCCTGGTGGCACGGCTTCTTCAGCTTCCTCGCGTCGGGTCCGCCCGGACCGCGGCTGCGCCAGATGCGGGCCCTCTCACGGGCCGGAATCCTGCGGTTCCTGGGCGCGGACATGACCGTCACCGCCGCCGAGGGCGTCTTCCGGGCGGCCAGTGCCACCGTGCCCGGCGCGACGGTCGAGGCCCGGGCCCTCGTCGAGGCGCGACTGCCGCACCCCACGGTCGAGCGGACCCGCGACACGCTGCTGCGCGAGCTGTACGCGGAAGGGGCCGCCGCCACCCCGGAGGGGCTGCTCGCCGTCGACCCCGTCGACGGCAGGGTCCTGGACCGCTCCGGTGTCCCGCACCCCCGGCGCTTCGCGCTCGGCCCGCACACCGACGCCCGGGGCTCGGGCGCGTTCACCCGGCCGCGTACCGGCGGCCCTGCGTTCCGGCAGAACGACGCGGCGGCCCGGGCCGCGCTGGTGTTCCTGCGCGACCTCGCCTGTCGCCCCGTCTCCTGACCCCGCGCGCCCTCTTCCGCCGTTCCTTCCCATCCGTGTCCTCCCATCCGCCCCCTCCCACCCGTCAGGAAACGCCCGATGAGCGCATTGCCCGGCAAGGACGAGCCGGCCGCCGGCCGCCTCATGGTGGACATCAAGGCCGTGTACAAGAGCTTCGGTTCGCTGGAGGTGCTCAAAGGCGTCGACCTGGAGGTGCGCGCCGGTGAGGTCGCCGTCGTCCTGGGACCGTCCGGCTCCGGCAAGTCCACCCTGCTGCGCACGATCAACCACCTGGAGAAACCGGACCGGGGTGTGATCACCGTCGACGGCGCGCTCGTGGGCTACCGGCGCTCCGGGGACAGGCTGTACGAACTGCGCGAGCGCGAGATCCTCGGACAGCGCACCCGGATCGGCTTCGTCTTCCAGAACTTCAACCTCTTCCCGCACCTCACGGTGCTGGACAACATCGTCGAGGCACCGGTCTCCGCGCTGAAGCGTCCGCGCGAGGAAGCCGTCGAGGCGGCACGGGGGCTCCTCGACCGGGTCGGGCTCGCCGACAGAGCCGACGCCTACCCCAGGCAGCTCTCCGGCGGACAGCAGCAACGGGTCGCCATCGCACGGGCGCTCGCCCTGGAGCCGAAGCTGCTGCTCTTCGACGAACCGACCTCGGCGCTCGACCCCGAGCTGGTCGGGGAGGTCCTCGACGTCATCAGGGACCTGGCGCGCCGGGGCACCACGATGATCGTCGTCACGCACGAGATCGGCTTCGCACGCGAGGTCGCCGACACCGTCGTCTTCATGGACGACGGGCGGATCGTCGAGCGGGGCACCCCCGGCGACGTACTGGACCGGCCGCGGCGGGAACGGACACGGGCGTTTCTCTCCAAGGTCCTCTGATGTCTTTCGAGGTCCTTCAAGCGCATTTGGGCTTTCTGATCTCTCTATGACCATGCATGGATTTCGGGTAGGGAAAGGTGTCTCTCATATGACCGCACCGCACGGCCGGGGGCTGCTGCACCTAGCCGCCGCCGTCGATCAGCGGGGGTCCTTCGACGCCGCCGCGTACGTCGAGCCGGCGCAACTCGCGGAGCGTGGCGCGCTCGACTTCGTGACGCTCGGCGGCGCCTTCGCGCCCCCCGGCCCCGACGCGCTCGGAGTGCTCGCCCGGGTCGCGCCCGCCACCCGCCGGATCGGTCTGGTACCGACCGTGTCCGGCACCCGCACCGAGTCCTGCCATGTCCACGAGGCGGTGGCGACCCTCGACTGGATCAGCCGCGGCCGGGCCGGCTGGCAGTCCGGCGGGCCTACGGACGCGTACGAGGACGAGGACGAGGACGAGTACGAGGACGAGGACGAGGCCCGGTTCCGGGCCGAGGGAGAAGGCGGCACCGGCACCGGCACCGGCACGCGCGCTGGCGCGGGTGACAGGGGGACCGGCGGCTTCGGCGGCTTCGGCGGCCGGGACGGGCCGCACCGCGTCGACTTCCGGGGCAGCACGTTCTCCGTGACGGGTCCCTCGATCGAGCCGAGGCCCCCGCAGGGCCACCCCGTCCGGGTCGTGGACGCCACCGGGAGCTCCGCCCGCCGGACCGCGGCCCGGTACGCCGACGTGGCACTCCTGCGGGTCACCGGTCCGGCGCAGGCCCGCGCTCTCAGGGCCGAACTCCGCGATGCCGCGGCCGAGTCCGGCCGCGCCCCCGACACGCTGAGGGTCCTCGGCGCGCTCACCGTCGACCTCGGTGACGGGGAACGCGCGGCCGAGCCAGGCCACGGCGGTGGCGGACCCCGGCACACCCCGCAGGGCCCGCTGTACCGGGGCGGTCCCGTCGGCCTCGCCGAACTCATCGCCGTCTGGCACGAGTCCGGGGCCGTCGACGGCTTCCACCTGACCCCGGTCGAGCCACGCCGCGACCTGGAACGGCTCGTGAACGGAACGGTGGCGCTGCTCCAGCACCGCGGTCTGTTCCGCACCTTCTATCCGGGAAGCACGCTCAGGGAGCACCTGCGACTGGCCAGGCCCGCAGGTCGGTACGCCGTGACCGGGGGAGCGTCATGACCGTACGGCCGCGCGGCAGGATCCATCTGGCGGCGCACCTGCCGGGCGGTGGGGGCCTCCTCGCGCGGACCGACCCGTACGCGGGCCCGCGGACCGGCTCGTACGAGGGCCCGCGGACCGGCTCGTACGAGGGTCCGCCGATCGATCCGTACGCGGGCACGCGGACCGACTTCGCCTCCTTCGCACACCTGGCGCGCACCGCCGAGCGCGGCCTGTTCGACTTCCTCCTCCTCGCCGAGAGCCCGCGACCGGGCGAGGACCGGGGAACGACCCGTGATCCGGGCGTCGTCGGACACCCGGAGCCGCTGACCGTTCTCCACGGGCTGGCCGCCGTCACCGAGCGGCTCGGGCTCGCCGCGGCGATCGGCGCGGCCCTCGACGAGCCGTACGGGCTCGCCCGCAGACTCGCCACGCTGGACCACCTCAGCGGCGGGCGGGCCGCCTGGGCCGCGGTCGCCTCCCGCGACACCGTGCCCGGCGAGGGCCTCCGGCGTGACGGCGTCCCGGACCCGGCCGCCCGTCGCCGAGGAGATTCCCGTCCTACTCGGACAACGGAGGCCGTTCTCGGGCGTTCCGCCGAATTCGTGGAAAGGGCACGGGAGTTGTGGGACTCCTGTCCACCGGAGGGTGTCCCGCGCTCCTCGGGCCGCCGGGGCCGGCGTGTCGACGCCGCGGGCGGGTTCGGCGTGCCGCGCTCGCCGCAGGGGCACCCCGTGATCATCCAGGCCGACGACTCGGACGGGGGACGGGAGTTCGCCGCGGCCACCGCGGAGGTCGTCATCACGCGGCACCGGACACCGGAGGCGGGCCGGGAGTTCCGCGCGGACATGGAGAGGCGGCTCGCGACGTACGGGCGCGCGCCCGGCGACCTGAAGATCATGCCCGCGGTGGCCGTGGTGCTCGGCGACACCACCGCCGAGGCGAGGGAACGGGCCGCCGGCATGCACGGCCAGAGGGTTCCGGCGGGCAGCGCGACCGTCGCGCCGCAGGGGGCCCGGGGCGCCGGCCCCTTCCCGTACGCCCCCGACGGTCCTCTTCCCGAGGCCTACGGACGGCCCTCGTACGTCGGCACCCCGGAAGCGGTCGCCGCCGAGCTGGACGCGTGCGTGACCGCCGGCGCCGCCGACGGCTTCGTCCTCGTCCCCCGTCCGGCCCCGGGCGGACTCGACGAGTTCGTCGACCGGGTGGTCCCGCTGCTCCAGGAGCGGGGCGCCTTCCGCACGGAATACACGGGTACGACGCTGCGCTCGCACCTCGGGTCGGTGCGGCCCCTGTGGAAAGGTTGATCACATGACGACGGACGCATCCGAGGACTGGAAGCAGTGGCACGAGCACCGCATCGAGACGGTGTCGGCGCCCTACGGCCCGCTGGCGCTCACCGGCACGCACTGGCTGGAGGATTATCCGGACGGGCGACTTCCGGACATCCCCGGGCGGTGGACCGCCGAGGAGGAGGACGTGGTGCTGACGGCCGCGCCGGAGGACGGTCTCAGCGTGGACGGCGAGCCCTTCACCGGCGAGGTCCGGCTGGTGGCGGACGTGGGCCCGGCGGCCGGGGCCCGCGTCGGGACCGGTGAGCGCCGCTTCGTCGTCCTGGTGCGCGAAGGAGTCTGGGGCGTACGCGACTTCGACCCCGCCGCTCCGACGCGGACGACGTTCAAGGGCATCGAGGCGACGCCGTACGATCCGCACTGGTCGGTGCCGGGGCACTTCACGCCGTACGGCGAGAGGCGCACCGTGCGGGTGGAGAACGCGGACGGGCAGACGCGCGGACTCGAACTCGGCGGCATCCTCGCCTTCACCCTGGACGGCGCGGATCTCACGCTCCAGGTGTCGGTCGAGAGCGACGGCTCGCTGTGGGCCGTGTTCGCCGACGCCACCAGCGGGGACGGTAGTTATCGCTTCCGGTTCCTGCGCCCCGCGGCGCCCGACGCCGAGGGGCGCACGACCGTGGATTTCAACCGCGCCGTGCTTCCGCCGTGCGCGTTCGCCGACCACTTCGTCTGCCCCTTCCCGCCTCCCGGCAATACGCTGGGCGCGGCCGTCGCGGCGGGGGAGCGCACACTGAGCTGAGCGGGGGAAGCGGGGATGGGAGGAGCGGGCGCGGGAGAGCGGGCGGCGCCCCGGTCCGCACGGATTCCGCGCCATCACGCCGAGGAGATCAACACCCCCTGGCCGTACGCAAGTTGAACGCTGCACGGCCGAAAGGCGCCCTTGCGCCGGTCGGCCGTGCGGCCGAATACTCCCCCTCAGCGCTTGTCAGGGGCACGGCTTGTCCGGAATCCGGATGGGCGACTCCCGGCTGCGCCTCACGGGCCCCGACCCCACGCGGGCCCCCTACTTCCCTCGGGAGGAACGAAAAGTGAGGATCAAGCGCACCACCCCCACTCCTCGCAGCGGCATAGCGAGACGCGTCAAGCTGATGGCCGTGACCACCGGACTCGTGGCCGCGGCGGCGTTCGCCACCCCCACCGCGAACGCGGCCGACGTCCACACGTTCAGCGCCACCCAGCTGAGCACGGTGAACAAGTCGGTCCTCAACTCCGACATCGCGGGCACCGCCTGGGCGGTCGACGCCAAGACGAACCGTGTCGTCGTCACCGTCGACAGCACGGTCTCCCAGGCCGAGATCGCGAAGATCAAGAAGGACGCGGGCGGCAACTCGGCCGCCCTCACGATCAAGCACACCCCGGGCAAGTTCAAGAAGCTGATCACCGGCGGCGACGCCATCTACGGTGGTTCCTACCGCTGTTCGCTCGGATTCAACGTGCACAGCGGGAGCACCTACTACTTCCTGACCGCGGGCCACTGCGGTGAGGTCGCCTCCACCTGGTACTCCAACTCCGGTCACACCACCACGCTGGGCACGAACGTGGGCTACAGCTTCCCGACCAACGACTTCGCGCTGGTCCGCTACACCAACTCCTCGGTCGCCCACCCGAGCGCGGTCGGCAGCCAGACCATCACCAGCGCGGCCACGCCCAGCGTGGGCACGACCGTCTACCGCCGTGGCTCGACCACCGGCACGCACAGCGGCCGCGTCACCGCGCTGAACGCGACGGTCAACTACGGCGGCGGCGACGTGGTGTACCAGATGATCCAGACCACCGTCTGCGCCGAGGGCGGCGACAGCGGCGGTCCGCTCTACGGGGGTTCCGTCGCCTACGGTCTGACCTCCGGTGGCAGTGGCAACTGCACCTCCGGCGGTACGACCTTCTTCCAGCCGGTCACCGAGGCGCTGAGCTACTACGGCGTGAGCGTCGGCTGACCGACTGATTCCCCCCACAGCACACTCCCCCCACGGCACGCCCCCACAGTGCCCCGCACGGCCAGACCTGCAGCCAGCAGAAGGCGAGCCCCCGTACGCAACCGGCGTGCGGGGGCTCGCCCTTGTTCAGGTGCCGGGGTTACCGTCGATGTGAACCCGTGAGGCAGGCCTGACAGGGGTCTGGTACACGCCTGATGCGCCACGTCGGACCCTGGGGGGCCGTGATGGTCGAGGAACTGGTGGCGGCGGGAGTCTCCGTCGCGTCGGTGGGCCTGGTCTATGTGATGGCCGGGGCCCGCGTGGTCAAACAGTACGAACGCGGAGTGGTGTTGCGCCTGGGCCGGCTGCGCTCGGAGGTGCGTGGACCCGGGTTCACGATGGTGGTGCCCTTCGTGGACAAGCTGCGCAAGGTCAACATGCAGATCGTCACGATGCCGGTGCCCGCGCAGGAGGGCATCACCCGGGACAACGTCACGGTGCGGGTGGACGCGGTCGTCTACTTCAAGGTGGTGGACGCGGCCGACGCGGTGATCCAGGTGGAGGACTACCAGTTCGCGGTGTCGCAGATGGCGCAGACCTCGCTGCGCTCGATCATCGGCAAGAGCGACCTAGACGACCTGCTCTCCAACCGCGAGAAGCTCAACCAGGGCCTGGAGCTGATGATCGACAGTCCGGCCATGGGCTGGGGCGTGCAGATCGACCGGGTGGAGATCAAGGACGTCTCGCTGCCGGAGACGATGAAGCGGTCGATGGCCCGGCAGGCCGAGGCCGACCGGGAGCGGCGGGCCCGGGTCATCAACGCGGACGCGGAACTGCAGGCGTCGAAGAAGCTGGCGGAGGCCGCCGGGGTGATGTCCGAGCAGCCGGCCGCGTTGCAGCTGAGGCTGCTGCAGACGGTGGTGGCGGTGGCGGCGGAGAAGAACTCCACGCTCGTCCTGCCCTTCCCCGTCGAACTGCTGCGGTTCCTGGAGCGGGCCCAGCAGCCGGCCGCACCGGCGCCGGAACCGGCCGCACCGGAACCGGCCGCACCGGCACCGGTCGCCCCGGCACAGGGACCCGCACCGGTTGCGGTCGCACCGGCACCGGCATCGGCATCGGCATCGCGACCGGAACCGACCGCACCGGAACCGACCGCATCCGATCCGATCGCACCCGATCCGATCGCACCGGATCCGGCGCCTCCCGCCGCCCAGCAATCGGTGCGGGAGCAACCACCGCTTCCCGGAACCCTCTTGGAAGAGGGTTCCGAGGGGGCGAAATCAAGACAGGACTAGACCTCACAGGCCGCATTCCGACCATTCGCACACAGTGTTTGCGGTGGGAACTCGTGTGCTGTGACCACGCACGGTCAAGGTGCGCGGGGCGCAGGGCTGTTGCCGTATGCGCGTCCTGAAGTCGACCTTGTGTGCTCCCTGTGCGCCTCGGAATAGTGGGCGGCGTACAACGGGCATGGACACGGCATTTTGCTGTGAGCCGGGTGTGTGTCCGTACGCCTTCCGGTCCTGGAGGTCCCCACAACCTCCCTGACCGACCCCCCACAGGAGGACGTGACTTGAAGCACCGACGCATACCCGCGAGGCGTGCCGTCATGGCGGGTGCGGGCATCGCCGCACTCGTCGCAGCCGGAGCCACTTTCCAGACTGCGAACGCGAGCGAGACGCCGCAGACCCCCGCACCGCACACGCTGTCGATCGCGGCGGCCGGAAAGCTCGCCTCGACCCTCGGCGAGGATCTCGGCGCCGACGCGGCGGGAACGTATTACGACGCGAAGTCCCGGCACCTCGTCGTCAATGTGCTCGACGAGACCGCGGCCAAGGCCGTGACGTCGGCCGGCGCCAGGGCCAGAGTCGTCGAGAACTCCCTCGCCGAGCTCAAGAGCGCCCGTACGACGCTCAAGAGCGACGCGACCATCCCGGGCACGTCCTGGGCGACCGACCCCCAGACCAACAAGGTCGTCGTCACCGCGGACCGTACGGTCTCCAAGGCCGAATGGGCCAAGCTGGCCAAGGTCGTCGACTCGCTCGGCTCCAAGGCCGAACTCCAGCGGACCAAGGGGGAGTTCAAGCCCTTCATCGCGGGCGGTGACGCCATCACCGGCTCCGGTGGCCGCTGCTCGCTCGGCTTCAACGTCGTGAAGGGCGGCCAGCCGTACTTCATCACCGCCGGCCACTGCACCGAGGCGATCTCCACCTGGTCGGACTCCAGCGGCAACCAGATCGGCACGAACGAGCAGTCCAGCTTCCCGGACAACGACTTCGGTCTGGTCAAGTACACCGCGAGCACCGAGCACCCGAGCGCGGTCGACCTCTACAACGGTTCCTCGCAGCCCATCACCAAGGCGGCCGAGGCGACCGTCGGCGAGAAGGTCACCCGCAGCGGTTCGACGACCCAGGTGCACAGCGGCACGGTCACCGGCCTGGACGCCACCGTGAACTACGGCAACGGGGACATCGTCAACGGGCTCATCCAGACCGATGTCTGCGCCGAGCCCGGTGACAGCGGCGGTTCGCTCTTCGACGGCGACAGCGCCATCGGCCTCACCTCCGGCGGCAGCGGCGACTGCACCTCGGGCGGCGAGACCTTCTTCCAGCCGGTCACCGAGGCGCTCTCGGCGTTCGGCGCCCAGATCGGCTGACCGTTCGCCCGCTTCTCCGACAGAGGCCCCGTCCCCGCACCGCGGGGGGCGGGGCCTCCGCCGTTCGCGCCGCCACGAGCAGGGCTGTCTCACCGACCCCGAGGGCACCCCGGGCATCGTCACCGTCCGCTGCCCCGAGCCGCGTCCCGTCGGCACGGGAGCGCCGTACGGTCGTTACGGAGCGTGCCGTCCGCGTCGCACACCGGCACCGTCGGCTCTTCCCGGGCCGTCGAACGGCGGCGTACGGGGTGCTCCGCGAGGTGTTTTTCCCCAACTGCGCCCTCCCGCCGGGGAGGTGACGGGGCGGTGCCTGTTGCGGCCGCGGCTCCCCTCGCCAAAGAATCGCTGATGTGTTCGAATCGGATCGCTGACCGGGGCTGATGGGGCTAGAGTAATCGAACGAGCGTACGATGAAGATATCGGGTGTATGGCCGAAAAGGGGTGGAGTGATGGAGGTGCGACATGGCGGGCTTCGCCCATCTGCACGTCGCGTCCGGTTACTCCATCCGCTACGGCGCCGCCCATCCCGAGCAGCTCGTCCGGCGCGCGGCCGACCGAGGCATGACGGCGCTCGCACTCACCGACCGGGACACGGTCACCGGCGCCGTCCGGTTCGCTCGGGCCTGTGCCGAGGCGGGGGTGCGGCCGGTCTTCGGTGTCGACCTGGCGGTGGAGGCCCTGGCGCCCCCGCCACCCGCTCAGCGCCGCCGCACTCCGGCGCGCGGCGGCGCGCACGTGATCGAACCGTCTCTGCGGTTCGTGCTGCTCGCTCAGAACCGGGCCGGATGGGCGCGGCTGTGCCGCATCACCTCGGCCGCCTATGCCGGCGCCGTTTCCGGTACGCCGCCGGTGGTGCCGTGGGAGGCGCTGCGCGAGCACGGTGGTCCCGGACTGACGGTGCTGCTCGGGCCGCTCTCGGAGCCGGTCCGGGCGCTGGCGGTGGGCAGGGAGGACGTCGCGATGAAGCTGCTGGCGCCCTGGAAGGAGATCTTCGGGAGCGAGGTCCGATTGGAAGTCGTTGCGCAGAAACGTTTCGGCACGGGTCCTGGATCCCTGCGCCTGGCCGCCCGCACCCTCACCCTGGCCGACCGCACCCGTACCACCGCTGTGCTCTCCAACGCCGTCCGCTACGCCGACCCCGACCAGCACCGTCTCGCCGACGTCTTGGACGCGGCCCGGCTGCTGCGGCCGATCGACCGGCGCCGTCTGGACAGCGGGCAGCGCTGGCTCAAGGACGAGCGGGCGATGACGGTCGTCGCACGCATGGTCGCCGAATGCGCCGGAGCGGACGTCCGGCGGGCCCGCCGGCTGATGGCGGACACCGCCGACACGGCGGCCGCGTGCGCCATCGATCCCCGGGCGGACCTCGGGCTGGGCGTCCCGCACTTCCCGGAGCCGTCGATCTTCGGCGCCGAGCCCGGCGCGCGAGGAGCCGCTGAACTGCTGCGCAGGCAGTGCGAGGCCGGCCTGGCCCGGCGGGGCCTCGACCACGACCGGGCGGTGCTCGACCGGCTGGACGAGGAGCTCGACGTGATCTCCGAGCTGAACTACGACTCGTACTTCCTCGCCGTCGGCCAGGTCGTGGCCGACATCCGGGCCAAGGGCATCCGCGTCGCGGCCCGCGGCTCGGGCGCCGGGTCGATGGTCTGCCACGCGCTGGACATCGCGACGGCCAACCCGCTCGACCACCGCCTGCTGTTCGAACGCTTCCTCAGCGTGCGCCGCGCCTCGCTGCCCGACATCGACATCGACGTGGAGTCCGCGCGTCGGCTGGAGTGCTACGACGTGATCTTCGAACGGTTCGGCAAGGAACGGGTGGCGGTCACCGCCATGCCCGAGACCTACCGGGCGCGCCGGGCCCTGCGGGACACCGGCCTCGCCCTCGGGATCGCGCCCGCGGACGTCGACCGGATCGCCAAGAGCTTCCCGCACCTGCGGGCCGCGGACATCACCGGTGCGCTCGCCGAACTGCCCGAACTGCGCCGGCTGGCGGCCGAGGCGCACCGCTACGGGCCTCTGTGGGAGCTCGCGGAAGGCCTCGACTCCCTGGTCCACGGCATGGCCATGCACCCCTGCGGCGTGGTCATCAGCGACGCGACGCTCCTGGACCGTCTGCCCGTCCAACCCACCCCCCAGGGCGACTACCCGATGGCGATGGCGGCCAAGGAGGAGGTCGAGGCGCTGGGCAACATCAAACTGGACGTCCTGGGCGTCCGGATGCTGTCCTCGATGGCCCACGCCGTCACCGAGATCGAACGGGCCACCGGCAACCACATCGAGCTGGACGACCCGCGGCAGGTGCCGCTCGACGACGTCTTCGCGTTCAAGCTCATCCAGGAGAGCCAGACCCTGGGCCTGTTCCAGCTGGAGTCACCCGGCCAGCAGGACCTGTTGTCCCGCCTCCAGCCCCGCGATCCGCAGGACGTCATCGCCGACATCAGTCTCTTCCGTCCCGGACCGGTCGCCGGCGGCATGCCCGAGCGGTACATCGCCGCCCGCCACGGCGGCGCGCCGGCCTACGCCCACCCGGACCTGGAGCCGGTGCTCGCCGACACCTACGGCGTGACCATCTGGCACGAGCAGATCATCGAGACGCTGTCGGTGATGACCGGCTGTGACCGGGCGCTGGCCGAGATCGCCCGACGGGCGCTCGGCGACAAGGGCCGACTGCCCGGGATCAAGGACTGGTTCCACCGTCAGGCGCACGTCCGTGGGTACAGCCCGGCGGTACGGGACGAGGTCTGGAAGACCGTCGAGGCCTTCGGCGCGTACGGCTTCTGTCGCGCCCACGCGGTCGCCTTCGCCGTACCCGCCCTGCAGAGCGCCTGGCTCAAGGCCCACTATCCGGCGTTCCTGCTGGCCGGCCTGCTCGAACACGACCCCGGGATGTGGCCCAAGCGCGTCCTGGTCTCCGACGCCCGTCGGCGCGGTGTGCCGATCCTGCCCGTCGACATCAACCACTCGAAGGTGAAGCACACCGTGGAGAAGGCGGACGGAGATCAGTGGGGCGTACGGCTCGCGCTGTCCGCGGTGCACGGCATCAGCGAGGACGAGTGCGCGCGGATCGAGGAGGGCCAGCCGTACGGATCCCTGTCGGACTTCTGGCAGCGAGCCCGTCCCGGCAGACCCGTCGCCGAACGCCTCGCCGGGATCGGCGCCCTGAACTCCCTGCACGACGGCCGCCTCACGCGCCGCGACCTGCTGCTGCAGATCGCCGAACTCCACCGGCAGTCCCGTAACCGGACCGCGGGCTCGGGCCAACTGCCCATCGACACGGGCGCGGTCGGGGGAGCGGAGCCGAGTGGTCTGCCGGAGATGACGGGACGCGAGGCCCTGAGCGCCGAGTTGAGCACCCTCGGCATCGACGTCTCCCGGCATCTGATGGAGCATCACCACCGGCTGCTGCGGGAGATCGGCGCGACCGACGCGGCGCACCTGGCCGGGCTGCGCGCCGGTCAGCAGGTCCTGGTCGCCGGCGTCCGCGCCTCCACCCAGACCCCGCCGATCGCCAGCGGCAAGCGCGTCATCTTCGTCACCCTGGAGGACGGCTCCGGCCTGGTCGACCTGGCCTTCTTCGAGGACTCCCACCCGGCCTGCGCGTACACCGTCTTCCACAGCGGGCTGCTGCTGGTGCGCGGCACGGTCCAGGTGCGCGGCACCCGCCGTACCGTCGTCGGCACCATGGCCTGGGACCTGGACGAGATCGCCGCCGCCCGCCGCGACAACGGACCCGAGGCCGCACTCGCCCTCCTCGGCGCCGACCATCCGCACCCGACCCCCGCCCAGCCGGTCCGGGGGCGGCCGCAGCCGGTGCCCGCCCCGCCGCGGCGCACCTTGGCGAACGGCACCACGGGCGCTCGGCTGCACCCGTACGCCGACCTGCAGCCGGCCGGCACCCGCTCGGCCGACCTGAAGAAGTTCGGCCACCGAAGCCCCGGGAGCGCGGGATGACCATCCGACGGCGGCACATCGCCCACCTCCACCTGCACGCGGCACTGACCGAGGATCAGTATGCCGACATAATCGAACTGGTGTCCGGTATCACGCCGCACGTCCAGGCCGTCCCGCCCGACGCCGTCCAGCTCGACCTGACATCGGCACTCCGGTACTTCGATCTGTCCCCGTACGACGTGGTCCAGTTGGCGAAGATGAGGCTGAAGGCCTTGTACGGCATCGACAGCAGTGCCGGCCTGGCGAACAACCGGATGCTGGCGGCCATGGCGGCCGACGCGTCCGCACCGGGTGACACCACCTGGATCCGTGACGGGCAGGCCGAGGCCTGGCTGGGTCCCCGCCCGGTCACCGCGCTGCCAGGGATCGGCCGCGCCACCGCGGACACGCTCAACAGATACGGACTGCACACCATCGGCCAGGTCGCCGACATCCCCGCGGCGACCCTGCAGCGGCTGCTCGGAGCCGGCTCGGCCCGACTGCTGGCCGAACGGGCCCGCGGCCGTGATCCCCGCCCGGTCACCCCGACGGCCCCAGCGGCCCACCTGACCGCCGACCTCGTGCTCGACCGGGACTGCCTCGATCCGGCACAACATCACCGAGCCGTCCTGGGACTCGCCGACCGGATCGGTCAGCGCCTGCGCGCCGAACGCCAGGTCGCCGGCCGGGTCACTCTCACGGTGCGGTACGCCGACCGCAGTTCCACCACGCGCTCACGGACGTCGACGGAACCCACCGACCACTCACCGGCCCTCGCCGCGACCGCTCTGGGCCTGCTGACCGCCCTGGGCCTGCAGCGAGCACGAGTCCGCGCCTTCGCGCTCCGCGCCGACGACCTGCTGCCGGCCGGCGGCGCCTACCGCCAGCTCTCCTTGGACCCGGGTGACACCCGGGCCCGCGCCACCGAGGCCGCCGCGGACCGGGCCCGCCGCCGTTTCGGGGCGGAAGCGGTACGCCCTGCCACCCTGGCCACCGCATCCACACGCAGAACCCCGACCCACCAATAGCCCCGGGCGTCTCCATACCCTGGGTGGCGACCTGAAGAGCTTCGCTGCCATGAAGGCATACTTCGTGGGCGTCGACGAGAGCCGCTGCAAAGCCTTCAACGCCCTCGGCGAGCCCCGCGGCCACGCGGAGTTCCTCGTGGCCCACCACCTCAACGTCGGCCAGGGGCCGACCAGTCGGCGGATGACACCGGGCTCCGCCGCGGCCGAGCCGAAGAGGCTCCGGCTCGGCGGGGCTCCGCTTGTCAGGACAGGGAGAACGCGGAGAATGCCAGATCTCGCACGAGAGGGGCGGCTGTTCCGGGTGGTCGGCTTCGCGGCGTCGCACCGGCAGTTGCTGCTGCGCAGCGACGCCCTTGCCGTCGACGCAACGGACACCCGGGTCGAGGTGTACTTCGGCCATGTGGAGCTCATGCTGCTCAAGCCCATCTACGAGAAGGGCATCCACGTCCGCCGGGCGACGGGCGCGGAGTTCGCGGTGCTGCAGGAGCGCCATGACCTCCCCGCGGAAGATGCGGCCTTCACCTGGATGATCGAACCGGACGGGGACAGCTTCGTCGTCTCCGGCGATCCCTCGTGGCGCGAGGCGGCCCGCGAGTTCGAGGACCCGTCCCTGTTCGACTTCTCCCAGCCCTGGCCCCCGGACTTCCCCGTGGAGCACGGCACCGTCGACTGATGAACGACACGCTGAGGGCGTCCCCTGCCATAGGGGGTGCCCTCAGCGCCGTGCAAGCCTCCTCAGGGGGACGGCCGTTGCCACCGTCGTCGCCCACAGGGGGCCGGTCGCGCGCCGTCAGCGCAGTGCGGCCTCGCCCGCGTGGACGGCGCGCAGGGCGCGTTCGGCCGTCTCCTGGTTCTCGCCGACCGGGGCCACGTAGTCGAGGACACCGCGCGCGGCGTCCTCCCCGAGCGTGCGGGTGATCACCCACGTGGCCAGATACTGGGACGCCAGGCAGCCACCCGCCGTGGCGATGTTGCCCTCGGCGTGGAACGGGGCGTCCAGCACGGTGACGTCGCACGCCTCGACGAAGGGCCGGCTCTTCATGTCCGTGCACACCGGCATGCCACCCAGCAACCCGAGCCGGGCCAGCACCAGCGCGCCGGAGCACTGTGCCCCGATCAGTTGCTGCGACGGGTCGAGCCGGAGCCTGGAGATCAGCCGGTCGTCGGCGACGACGTCCCTCGCCTTCACCCCGCTGCCGATCAGTACGACGTCGGCCTCGGTCACGAACTCCATCGGACGCTGCCCGGTCACCTCGACGCCGTTCATCGAGGTGACCACCGGCGTCGGCGTCGTGATGAAGGCTTCCAGCCCGTCCTTGCGGCACCGGTTGATCAGCGCGGAAGCGATGAAGCTGTCGAGCTCGTTGAACCCGTCGAAAGTGACCACGGCTACCTGCATCGCAACTCCTCCAAGCGCGGCATCGGAGCGCCAGTGTCCCTGGCGCCGACTACCGGCTCGCGGGCCAATCGGCGGCAGGTGGCATGCCTGCCGCGACCTTCGACCCGGTGGGCGTGGGTGGGGTCCGGGCCGTACGCGATCGCGCCGCTCGTCGCCGGCCGCGCGGGCCCCCGTCGGCGACGACTCGAACCGAACCGCCCACAGGGTCAGTTGGCCCAGGGCGGAGTGATGACCGAGCCGTCGGCCAGCTCCGCCCGGAGGCCGATGGACGTGGTGACCCAGGAGGTCGCGGTCCGACCGGTGGGGTTCTCGACGCCGAAGGCCGTGCCGGGGTTGATGATCACCGTGTCGCCCGCGGTGATCCGCTCGGCGCGGCCGTCGAGCGTGATCAGCAGTTCCCCGGTGAGGAGATGGAAGATCTCCTCACGGTTGACCGTGTGCACAGGGGCCTTCGTCCCGGCGGGGATCTCACCCCGCCAGGCGCACAGCTCCTTGCTGCCGCTGAGGGGAGTGGCGTACGAGACGAAACGGGCGCCGTGGATCTCGTGGACGACGGCGTCGGACGGGTGGACGACGGGCATGGCTGGCCTCCGTGGCGCGTGGACGAAAATGGTCAAGCGACTTGACTATATGGTCAACCTGCTTGACCACATAGTCAAGTCGCTTGACCGATGGGCGGGGAGTGTTTCAATGCTTCCGTGCAGAACTCCGAGGCCATGGCCCTGTCCGCCGCCCTGCTCGCCGTCGCCGGTGAGCTGACGCAGCGCATCCACGAGGGTGTCGTCGCGCGCGGGTTCGAGGGGTTGCGGCCCGCGCACGGCTTCGCGTTCACGCGGCTCGCTCCGGACGGCGCGACGGTCACCGAGCTCGCGGCGCACCTCGGGGTCACCAAGCAGGCCGCGAGCCAGCTCGTCGACGAGCTGGTGCGCAAGGGGTACGTGGAACGGCACCCGCACCCCGATGACGCGCGCGCCCGCCTGATCGTGCTGACCGAGCGCGGACGGGCCTGCACGCGTGCCGCGGAGGAGTCGGCGGCGGAGGCCGTCCGGCCGTGGGCCGAGCTGCTCGGAGAGGGTGAGGTGGGCGTGTTGCGCGAGCGTTTGCTGCGGATCGCGCCCTACGGTCCGATCAGGCCTGCCTGGTGACGGTGCGACGGCGCATACCAGCACGGCCGACTACCACTGGAAGTTTTTACTGACGCGTAACTTCACAGTTGGGCTACTCACTCGTAACTTGACGAGTGAACAGCATCCTCGTGATCCGGATCACAGGGCGTACGCCGCCGTCACTCCCTTGAGCCGCAAGGAGATCACCCGATGCTGCCCTGGAAGCGCCTGCTCAGACCCCTCGTCGCACTGCTGCTGGCCGCCGCCGTCGCGGTCGTCCCCGCCGCCACCGCCCACGCCGCCGCGCCGAGCAGCGGCTGGAACGACTACTCCTGCCGCCCCTCCGCCGGCCATCCCCGCCCCGTCGTTCTCGTCCACGGCACCTTCGCGAACTCCGTGGACAACTGGCTGTCCTTCGCGCCCTACCTCGTGGCCCGCGGGTACTGCGTCTACTCGCTCGACTACGGGCAGCTCCCCGGCGTCCCGATCTTCAACGCCCTCGGCCCCATCGACAAGTCGGCCGGACAGCTCCAGGTCTTCGTCGACAAGGTGCTCGCCGCCACCGGCGCCGCCAAGGCCGATCTCGTCGGCCACTCGCAGGGCGGCATGATGCCCCGCTACTACCTCAAGTTCCTCGGCGGAGCAGCCAAGGTGAACACCTTCGTCGGCATCGCGCCCGACAACCACGGCACCACCCTCGACGGCCTGACCAAGCTACTGCCGTACTTCCCCGGCGCCGAGGACCTGCTGTCCGCGGCCACGCCCGCGCTCGCGGACCAGATCGCCGGGTCCGCGTTCCTGACCAAGCTCAACGCCGGCGGCGACACCGTCCCGGGCGTCCACTACACGGTGATCGCCACCAGGTACGACGAGGTGGTCACCCCCTACCGCTCGCAGTTCCTCACCGGATCCGACGTCCACAACGTGCTGCTGCAGGACCTGTGCCCGGTCGACATCTCCGAGCACGCGGCGATCGGCCTCCTCGACCGGATCGCCTTCCACGAGGCGGCGAACGCCCTCGATCCCGCGCACGCCACCACCACCAACTGCGCCTCGGTGTTCAGCTGATCCATGGCCCGCCGACGGGTCCTGTCCGGCCTGAGCCGCCGGACAGGACCCGGAGTCCTTCCCGACCGATACGAGAAGGGGCAGGCGGGACTTCCGCAACACGCCCTACCGGCCGTGCCGGCCCCCGTGCACCGCGCGGCGGCGCACCGAGGCGAACAGCGCCGCCGCGCCCAGCGCCAGCGCGCTCGCCCCACCGATCGCGAAGTACGGGGTGTTGGAGTCGCCACCGGTCTCGGCGAGGTCCTCCGAGGCACCGGCCGTCCCGGGCCGATCGGCCGAAGCGGCGGAGGCGCCGGACGGGGCCGAGCCGCCGGACGTGCCGGAGGCGGGGGAACCCGCGGCCGGAGTGGCCGTACCGTCGTGGTGGTCGTGCCGCACCGTCGACCTGTCGGCACCGTCGGCGATCTGTTCCTCGGACGGGGCGGAGGCGACCGGCGCGGGCGCGCTCGACGCGGGGGAGACGCCGCTCCCCGTGCCGCCGCCCCCCGGACCGCCACCGGCGGAACCACTGCTGCCGGAGCCGCTGCCGCCCGAACCGCCGCCCGCCGAACCGGGGTTGCCCGAACCGCCGCTTCCGCCGAAGGTGACGTCGGAGCAGGAGTAGAAGGCCTCCGGGCTGTCCGACCGCTGCCAGACCGCGTAGAGGAGCTGCTTGCCGGAGCGCTTCGGCAGGGTGCCGGAGAAGGTGTAGTAGCCGTTCGTCGCGGCGGGGTCGGTCTTCGTGGCCACCGGGTGCGCCAGATCCAGATCCCCCCAGGCCAGCGGCTTCGACGGGTCGTACCCTTCCTTGGTGAGGTAGACGTCGAAGGTGCCCTTGTGCGGCGCGGTCACCCGGTACCTGAAGGTGTACGCGCCGGCGCTCACGGCCGTCGCGGGCCAGTCGGGGCGGGCCAGGTCCAGGCCCTTGAACTCGTCGTTGCCCGCACTGCACAGCTTCCCGTCGGGAACGCGCTGCTGGTGACGGCCGTTCGCGTCGCCGATCCGGATGCCGTTCCAGTCGTACAGCGCCTGGGTGCCGCCGGCCGCGACGGCCGCCTTGCAGGCGGCGGACCGGGGACTCTCGGGTCCCTCCGCGTAGCACTGGAAGACCCGGCTGACGGGGTCTCCCATCGAACCGTGCGCCGCGGCGGGCGAGGCGGCGAGCGCGGTCAGGGCGAGCGGGGCGAAACCGACGGCGGCGAGACGGGCGGCCTTTCGGCGACCGGACATGGGGGAGCTCCTCGATCGAACGGTCCTGAGCGGGCGAACAGCCCTGAGCACGTGGGGGTGATCAGCAAGCTAGCCCCAAGAAACCGTGGAATCGCCTGCTGGAGGCGGGTGCGGGAGATCCTTATGGCCGCGTTAAGGCGGGGCTAACGGGGGGCTCAGGATGGGGGGTTGGGGAGTCCTGTCCCACCTGCGGCGGAGCGCCGCACCGCCCGTGGTCGTCCACGGCCGTCCGTCGTGGCATGCGTGGGTTGAGATCGATCGGGTGGATGTCAGGCGGCCCGAGGCACGATGTTCACTGCCCGGTAGTCGTACCCGTCCTGCTTGAAGCCGGGGGCTTCCCACTGGAGGTCCACCCGCTGTCCCGGCGACAGCGTGCGGAACCCTTCCCTCTGGATGTTCGAGAAGTGGCCCCAGCAACCGCCGGGTGTCTCGGGGGAGTCGAGCACGCCCCACCCCTCCTCGTCGCGCCACTCGCGGACAGTCGCCGTCACCATGGGCCGAACCCTACGGGTCCGTCACCGCCGGCATACCGGGAACCTCGGCTCGGGAAGCTCGGGCGCGCGATCACCAGCAGTTCTAGAGCGCGGTGTTCCGCCCGTGACGAGCGGAGCACCGTCGGTGCACCTCAGCTCGGCCGCCGGGACGAAGGCCGCCGATCGGGCGCACACCGTGCGGGCAGGTAGCGTTCGGGTCGTGGCCGATGCTTCGAAGGAACCGGGGATCCGTCGCGCCGTCGCTTCGGACGTGGGCGCGGTGAAGGTCGTGACCGACGCGGCGTACCACCCCTACATCGCGCGCATCGGGGTGGTGCCGCAGCCCATGGACGCGGACCACGCGGCGAACGTGGCCGCGGGGCGGGTGTTCGTCACCGGCGGTCCCGGGGAGGGCGTGACCGGCCTCGTCGTGGTCGAGGCGCGCGAGGACCACCTGTATCTCGACAGCATCGCCGTCCACCCCGACGCCCGGGGGAAGGGCGTCGGGCGACGGCTGCTGGCGTTCGTGGAGGCGCACGCACGGGAGCTCGGGCTGCCCGAGGTGAGGCTCTTCACGAACGCGATGATGTGGGAGAACCGGAAGATCTATCCGAAGTACGGCTACGAGGTCGTCGAGCGTCGCGTGGACGGCCCGTACGACCGCGTCCACTACCGCAAGCGGCTCTTCTGACGGCTCGCGTTCCGCAGGCCGGTGCCGGGGCGGCTCACTCGTCCGGCCACCACGTGCGGTGGATGTCCTTGCGCACTTCGGGGCGCTCGGCCGGACGTTCGTCCGCCTTGTCCCGCGCACGACGAGAGTCCGACCTGGTCAGGGGCTTCTGCACGGTCACACGGCGCATGGCTGCCTCCTTGCGTCTACCCGATTCCGTCGTTGTGCGGAGGTAGACCCTTGCGGGGAGAGTTCCTCATCGGTCGCGATCTGTCTGTGGCGAGTATCACGATTGACTGTCAGTGGTCGGTGTCACTCCGGGTCGCTCGGCTGGTTACGGCGACATGAATCCAGGTCGGAGCGGCGGCGATCACCGTTGAAAGAGGAACCACGTACGGCGTGGGGTAATTCCCCGCACCGAACCCGTCGATGGTGACTCGTTGTGCCTCTCCGACTACGCGGAAGTACTGTCCGTCCGGTGCCCGTGGTCGGACGCCGCATGGTCGGGCAGGGCCTCGAAGCCGCCCCTGCGGGCCAGGAGCTCGAGGGTGTCGAGGGCGGCGAGCGCGGCCGCCGCGGCCGCCGGATCGCTGGTCGCGAGGCCGCTCGCCGCGAACTCGTCCTCGTCCAGGCGCCGTACGTCCGTGCCGTCCGCGGAGCACCAAAGGTCCAGGTCGAGGTCCTCGACGACCAGTTCGCCGCCCGAGACGGTGGCCGGGCGGGTGATGTCGCAGTACCAGCCCTTGCGCACCCCCCGCGCGTCACGGACCTCCTTCACCGCGTACCAGCGGTCCCGCCAGTAATGCTCGGTGAGGACGTCACCCGGCTCGAACCGTACGAAACCGAAGTCACGGACGCCGCCGGCCGCCCACGGCGCGCGGACGGTGACCCGGGTGCCGTCGTCGTGGAGCACCTCGGCCGGGTAACGGATCTTCGTACGGCCGGACTTGACGAGGACCACCTCCAGACGGCGGGTTCCGTCAGTCGAGTTCGCGGACATGGCGCACCTCCGTGCCGCAGATCTCGTACCCGAACCACTTGTTGATCGCGATCATCGGCCCGTTGCCGCTGTCGTTGCCGGTGAACGCCTCGGTGCAGCCGGCGGCGCGGGCGCGGTGCAGGGAGTCGTTCTTGGCGAGCTTGGCGAGGCCGCGACCCCGGAAGGCGGCGGCGGTGCCCGTCATCACGGTGCCGTAGCGGGTGCCGCCGTCCGTGCGGGCCGCGCTGAAGGCGGCCGGCCGGCCGTCGACGAGTGCGACCGTGGTCAGTTCGGCACTGAACAGGGGGTGGTGCCAGGTCTCCCGCAGCCAGGCCTGGTAGTCCGTGAACTCGTGCGGGATGTCACCGGGTTCGTCGGTCGACGTCTCCGCGTCCAGGGCGAACAGCGGGCGCGGGTCGTCGGCGAAGTCCGATGCCGCGCGCAGTTCCACGCCCGGCGGCGGGTCCTGACGCGGCGGCAGGGCGCCGCCCGCCAGGTCCAGCCGGAGGAAGTGGGCGGAGCGGCTGGCGCGGTAGCCGTGCCGCTCGGCGAACGCCCGGTTGTCCGGCTCGTCCAGGACCCAGGCGAAGAGCCTGGTCGCGCCCAGGGCCGCGAGGTGCCTCTCGGCGGCGCGCACCAGGAGCGAGCCCGCGCCCCGGCCCGTGCGGTCCGGGTCGACGTACACGTTGAGATAGCCCTGACCCGGCTCCGGGCTGTCGTACGCCATGCCGACCTGGGCCGTGCCGACCACCTCGCCGTCCACTTCGGCGACCAGCGGGCGGTAGTGGGCGTCGGGGTGCGCGTGGGTGACGTCGTACGCGAGGGAGCCGGGGGTGTACAGCACGTAGGGGAGCGCACGGTTGCGGACACGGGCGAAGCCCTCGGTCTGCCGCCGGTCGTCGGGGCGGAGGTCGTCCACGATCACAGTCATGGACGCGCACGCTACGCGCGGGGCGGCTCCGGACACCTCTCATTTTTCGGCTGCCTCCGCTCCGGTACCTCCCATCACCCCGCGGGTACGGGACAATCGCCGCGTGACACTGAAGATCCACATCGATGAGGGGGCCGCGCCCTACGAGCAGGTGCGCGCCCAGATCTCCGGGCAGGTCCGTTCCGGGGCGCTGCCGGTCGGCTACAAGCTGCCCACCGTACGGGGGCTGGCCGAGGAGCTGGGCCTCGCCGCGAACACGGTCGCCAAGGCGTACCGGGCACTGGAGTCGGACGGGGTGATCGAGACGCGGGGGCGCAACGGCACGTTCGTGGCTGCCGCCGGTTCGGCGGCCGAGCGCGAGGCCGCGTCGGCCGCGCAGGCGTACGCCGAGCGCGTGCGGCGCCTCGCGCTGACCGAGTCCGCCGCGCTCGACGCCGTACGGGATGCCCTGCGGGCGGCCTATGACGAGGGGGCCTAGGGCGTACGTCCCTCGACGCCCCGCGCCCTCCGGGGCCCGGGGGATGCGCTCCGCGGAGGCGCCGGGCTGTCCGCGGGCCCGCGTTCTCGGGGGTCGGGTGCTCTCCTGACGCCCTGGCGTCCCGGGTGCTCCCGGCGTCCCGAACCGGGTGCCCGGCGCCTCAGACGCTCCCGGCGTCCGGGAGCCGGATGTCCGACGTCCTGGGTGCCGGAGTCCGGGAGGCGGATGCCGGGGCGCCCCAGGTGCTCTCGGCGCCCCGGACGCCCCCGGCTTCCCGAATCTGACGCTCCCGGTGCCAAGAGTGCTCCCGGCATTCCGCGTACCCCCCGGTGTCCCGGCTACCCCGGTGTCCCGGGTACCCCCGGCGTCCCGGGTACCCCCGGCGTCCTGATTGACCCCCGGGCCCCGACGCCTCCCGGCTATCCCGGACGTGCGGCCCCCCGAGCCCTACAAATACAGCCCCGCGTCCGCGCCGTCCCGCGGGTCGGGGACCGACGTCGGGGTGGTGCCCCGGCGGAGCGCGTACAGCTCGGCCAGTGTGGCGCCCTCGCGTGAGATGCCCTCCTCCGTGCCGAGCCAGCCGACGGCCTCGGAGCGGGTCAGCGGGCCGACCTCGATCCGGGCGAGGCAGCGGCCGGGGCGGACCACGGCGGGGTGCAGGCGCTCCAGGTCCTCGTTCGTGGTCACCCCCACCAGGACGTTGCGGCCCTGGCCGAGGAGGCCGTCGGTGAGGTTGAGCAGGCGCGAGAGGGCCTGGCCCGCGGTGTGCTTCGCCTCGCCGCGGATCAGTTCGTCGCAGTCCTCCAGCAGGAGCAGCCGCCAGCGGCCCTTGCCCGTGCCGTCCTCCTCGCCGATCGCGATGTCCATCAGATAGCCGACGTCGGAGAAGAGCCGCTCGGGGTCCAGGACGCAGTCCACCTGGCACCAGTCCCGCCAGGAGCGGGCCAGGGTCCGCAGCGCGGACGTCTTGCCGGTGCCGGGCGGGCCGTGGAGCAGCAGGAGCCGGCCCGCGATGTCCTCCGGGGTCGTCTTCATCAGGCCGTCCATCGCGTCGGCGACCGGGCCGGTGTAGTTCGGCCGGACCTCCTCCCACGTGCCCGCGGAGATCTGCCGCGTGGTGCGGTGCGGGCCGCGGCGCGGGGACACGTACCAGAAGCCCATCGTCACGTTCTCGGGCTGCGGTTCGGGTTCGTCCGCCGCGCCGTCCGTCGCCTGGTCGAGGACCTTCTCGGCCAGCTCGGCGCTGGTCGCGGTGACCGTGATGTCCGCGCCCCGGTTCCAGCGGGACACCAGGAGGGTCCAGCCGTCCCCCTCCGCCAGCGTCGCGCTGCGGTCGTCGTCGCGGGCGGAGCGCAGTACACGGGCACCCGGTGGGAGCAGGGTCGCCCCGGACCGTACCCGGTCGATGTTCGCCGCGTGCGAGTGAGGTTGCTCGCCCGTCGCGAAGCGGCCGAGGAACAGCGCGTCGACGACATCCGACGGCGAGTCGCTGTCGTCGACGTTGAGCCGGATCGGCAGTGCGTCGTGTGGGTTGGCAGACATGCCGCCATGATCCGTCACCAAGGGGACCCGCGCACGGGATTTCCGCAGCCTGTTGCCGGTGTTCCCCTGGACGCGCCCCAGTTCAGCCGCCTTCCGGCCGGACGACCGGGTGGCCGCCGCGGGGCCACGGGCGCCCGCATCCCCGGAAAATGTGGCAATCCTGTGCGTCCACAAGCCCTGTCCGGCGGCCGATCCGCGCCGTTACTGTTGCCCATGATGGGACGTCATGGGTGGAATTCGGGGGCACAGCGGTGGCGGCTGACCGCGCTGCTCGGCGTGGGGGTGGCCGCTCTGGCCCTGGTGGTGACCCTGCTCAACACCTTGCCGGGGGACGGCGCGAGCACCGCGGGCACGACCCGTGACGGGGACAAGGTGCACGGCACACCGGCCACCCCGCCCGGGACGCCGCAGCCGGCGGTGGGCTGGGGCTTCACCCACACCCAGTTCAGCGCCGACGAGGGCAGCGGCGCGGCCACCGAGCGCGTCGAGGGGCTGCTGGAGAAGCCGTCACTGCCGCAGAACCAGCACATCATGGGCTGGGGCGCCGGCAATCCCGAGCCCTCCAAGGGCCGCTACGACTTCACCGAGATGGACCGCCGCATCGACTTCGTCCGCAGGTCCGGCGGCACGCCGGTCGTCACCCTGTGCTGCTCGCCCGACTGGATGAAGGGCGGCAGGCCCGGCGCGAACCACACGAACTGGAGCCAGGCGTCCCTGGAGACCGCCCCCGACCGCGCCCACTACAAGGACTACGCCGAGCTCGCCGCGACCGTCGCCAGGCGCTATCCGGACGTACGTCACTTCATCGTCTGGAACGAGTTCAAGGGCTTCTGGAACAACGCGGAGGCCCGCTGGGACTACGAGGGCTACACGGAGCTCTACAACCTGGTCTACAAGGCGCTGAAGAAGGTCGACAAGGACATCATGGTCGGCGGGCCCTATCTCGTCATGGACAGCTTCGACCCGCGCCAGAAGGAGAACGCGTCCACGACCGTGAAGGGCACCTGGGGCGCCATGGACCAGCGTGTCCTCGACGCGTTCGACTACTGGAACAAGCACAGGGCGGGCGCCGACTTCGTCGTCGTGGACGGCTCCAGCTACACCAAGGACGACGAGCTGCTGCCCGACGAGTTCACGGCCACCGAGAAGCTCACGGCCGTCGGGGACTGGGTGCGCGCGCGCACGCACGGCCTGCCGCTGTGGTGGGCCGAGTACTACGTCGAACCGGCCGACGGCAACGACGACCGCAAGGGCTGGTCCGAGACCCACCGCGTCGCCGTCCAGGCCGCCGGGATGATCGCGATGGCCCGCGGCGGTGCCACCTCGGGCTTCTACTGGAACCCCGAGGAGGAGAAGGGCTCCGGCTGCGCGGGCTGTCTGTGGACGCCGACCGACGGCGCCGACGGGGGCGCGGCGCTGCCCATGCTCGACCTGGTCTCCCGCTTCAGCGCGGCGTTCGGACCGGGGGCCAGGTACGAGACGGTGTCCGTCGCCGCCGACGACGTGCCCAACGTGCGCGTCCTCGCCACCGACAGGACCGTCCTCGTGGTGAACACCAAGGACCGGCCGATCAGCGCGCGGGTCGACGGCCGGAAGTTCGCCATGGGGGCGTACGGGGTGAAGTGGCTCACCCGGTGAGCCGTCCCACCCCGTACGACCCGTTCCGACCCGTCACTTCATGGTCAGGAAACGCTGCACCAGCGAGGCCAGCAGTACCGCCAGCAGCGGCAGCGAGAACCAGAAGCTGCTCTGCAGCCACCGCAGCTGCCGCACGCTCGGCCGCACCGCGACCCGGACGATCTCCCGCGTGGTCAGCATCACGACGAGCGCCACGGCCGCCAGGGCGCCGACGACCGACCACGGCGTCCAGGTGATCTGCGGACCGATCGGCCCGGGATCGGCCTTCGGGACGTTCCCCGCGGGCTGCTCGCGCAGCGCGTACACCGTGGCGTCGCCGTTGCCGAGGACCTTCCTGAGGTCCTGCCGGTCGTCGAGGCTGTGGATGAGCCGTGCGGGCCAGGTCGCCGAGTAGCCGACGTCCATCTGGAGGTAGACCACCTGACTGCGGTTGATCATGAGGTACGAGTTCGGGCCCGCGTCCTTCAGGGACTTGACCAGACCCGCCACCAGGACCGGATCGGTCGGCGCCAGCGTGGGCACGTACTGGACCTTCTCCATGTCCTTCGTGCCCCACGGCATCGCGGGCGTCACGTTGTTCACGGTGTCATTGCTCAGCCACAGCAGCCGGACGGTCGGGTCGTCGTGCGCGTACACGTATGTCATGGCCGCGACCTCGCCCGGCCGGATCCGCTCGAACGACTCGTTGCCCCAGCGGGCCACCAGGAAGCCGCCCATCAGGAGCAGGCCCGCCACGAGGGCGGCGAGCGGGGCGAGGCTCGACCGGTCCTTCTCGCGCTCCTTCGCGGTGACACCGGTGCGCGGGAACAGGGCGAGCCCGGCGAGCAGCGCCGCGCCGGGCAGGGCGAACATGAAGACGCGCAGGGCCATTTCGCCGCCGTACGACTGCATGCCGAAACCGAGGAACGGCACGAAGGTGAGGACCAGCAGCGACCGCTCGCGGTACTTGTGGTCGCGCCGCCGCCACCAGCCCCAGCAGGCGAAGGCCATCACACCGCCGGCCAGCAGCACGCGCGCGTAGAGGACGAGTTTGTGGGTCGAACTGCCGCCCTGGATACGGCCGGAGACGGACGTCGACACATTGCTGCCGACCCCGCCGACCCCGCCGAACAGCTCGTTGAAGTGCCCCGACCAGTACGGCTCGGCCATGAAGCCGATCCAGACGGAGACCAGCACCGCGAACAGGACGGGCAGGCCGCGCAGTTCGGAGCGGCCGACGAGGACGAGGACCGCGAGCACACCCAGCATCACGAACGGGGTGAGCTGGTGGGCCGGGACGCTCGCCGCGAACAGGCCGATCAGCACCAGGAGCAGGACGGCCCGCTGACGCCGGTCGGTCGGTTCGACCTCCGCCTCGCCCGGCCGTGCCTTCGTCCAGAGCACGCGCGGTGCCCGGAACCACACCAGGAGGACCGCCACGAAGGCGAGGTAGAGCAGATAGGTGAAGCCCTGCGGGGAGAAGTAGTCCTGGCCGACCCAGCCGCTCAGGACGAAGATCCAGATGCCGGTCCACTTGGCGCGCCAGCTCGCCCGCAGTGAGCGCACGAGCAGGAACATCGGTGCCAGGTAGAGGAGTTGCATGGTCAGCGGCCACCAGCGGATCACCTCGGTGAGGTCGCCCGCGCCGCAGGCCCTGGCGACGAACGCGGCCGCCGCGAAGAAGCCGGGCCAGCTCCAGCGCGCGTCGAGGTCCGGCACGGCCGACCCGGTCCGGTCGATGTAGTCGAGGAACCCGAGGTGCTGCCAGGCCGTCGCGAACCGCGGTTCGGTCTCGATCACCGCGGGCAGCGCGTGCAGCGAGACCACGGTGGCGAGCAGGGTGACGAGCAGCAGTCCCTTGTGCTCCCCGTTCAGCCAGAGCAGCGAGGCGAAGACGGTGATCAGCAGGGCGGCGCCCACGAGGGTGGGCAGCGGCAGGACGGAGATGAGGCCGAGGCCGCCCATCCGGTCCAGGGAGGCGTCGTCGAGGCCGAGTGCCGGGACCCAGTAGAGGAGCAGGGCGCAGACCAGCAGACAGGCGAGTGCGACGCCGGGTTTGGACGGGTGGCGCAGACGGTCGAGCAGGGACGGCGGCGGGGCGGCGCTGTCCGCCGGGTACGGATCGTCCTGGACCGGTCGCGGCGTGTCCGGCGTCCCCGGAGGCGTGCTGTCCGTGCTGCCCTCCGCCTCGAAGGGGGCGTCGATCTCCGGAGCCTGCGCCGGGCCCAGGGACGCCTCGGAGCCCGGCTCGCGGGACTCGACCGGCAGTCCCACCGGCGTCGGCAGGGGCTGCGGGCGCAGCGCCCAGGTCGGACGGTGGTCGGGGCGCGCCGTCGGTGTCCCGCTGGGCGGAGTGCCCGGCCCCGGGCGTACGTCCGGGCGGCGCTCCTGGTGGTCGAAGTCGACGTGGATGCCGAGGGCGAGGGTGTCGGAGTCGAGGGCCCAGGCGGGCCGCTTCGGCTCGCTCGGCTCGGCCGCGGGCACGTCGCGCGCGCCGAGGTCGGCGAGGTCGCCGTCCGGCGCCGCGCCCTGCGGCAGTTCGGCGGGCGGCGCGTGCCGCACGATCTTGAGCAGTCGGGGCGCCGCGATCGACACGATCACCGCGAGGCTGGAGATCTCCGCGACGCCCGCGCCCGTCAGCCCCATGCGGGGCAGCAGGATCACCGTCAGGCCGAGCACGAGGACGCACAGCAGGCCCTGCAGATAGGCGAGCCCGGAGGTGCGGCTCTGCGCGCGCAGCACCGCGAAGTAGGTCTCCATGACGACCCGCAGCAGCGCGCCGACCGCGAACCAGCGCAGCAGCGGGGTCGCCGCGTGCGCGTATCCCTCACCGAAGACGTGCAGGATGAACGGCGCGCCGAGGAACAGCAGTCCGCACACCGGCAGCATGATCCGGACCATCCGCTTGAGCGCGGCCCGGGTGTTCGCCGCGAGCCGCGCCGGGTCGTGCGAACCCTCGACGGTCAGCGAGGCGCCCATGTTGATGGCGAGCAGGTTGACCGTGCCGCCGATCGTCGTGGTGATGTAGAAGTACGCGTTGTCGGAGGAGCTGACCTGCGAGGCGACGATCACCGGGACGAGGTAGACCACGGCGAGCGAGAACAGGGAGCCGGTGTAGTCGCCCGCGAGGAAGCGGCCGATCTCCCTGAGGGAGGGCGGCTTCGCACGGTCCTCGGTCGCCTTGATGTGCCGGGGCACCAGGCGCCGGAAGACCAGCAGCCCGAGCGGCACGACCGACAGGGCGATCGCGGCGACCCAGGAGACGAAGACACCGCTGGTGGGGATCGCGGCGGCCAGGCCGATGAGCAGCACCAGCTTGACCGCGGAGAACACGGTGTTGCCCACCGGCACCCACAGCGCGCTGCGCAGCCCGGTCAGTACCCCGTCCTGCAGCGTCAGCAGCGACCAGGCGACGACCGCGAGGATGAACCCGAGGCCGTTGAGCGGTCCGTGCAGGAAGCGGTACGAGGGACCCCACAGGTTCAGGGTGAGCAGGAAGACGACGGCGGCCACCGCCACGACCACCGAACTGCCCGCGTAGGTGCGGAAGATCAGGCGCCCGGTGGCGCGCCCGGCGACGGGGATGAAGCGGGCCAGGGCGCCCGTCAGCGTCACCGCGGTCACCCCCGCGAGGAGCTTCATCGCGGCGATGGCGGCGGATCCCTGGCCCACCGCCGAGTCGGTGTAGTAGCGGGCGGCGATCAGCCAGTATCCGAGCCCGAGCACCGCGGAGATGCCGGTGTTGAGCATCAGGGCGTAGGCGTTGCGGAACAGCTGGTTGCCGCCGCCTCCGCCGCCCTTGCGGCCCCGGCCGGGCAGGCGCAGCCGGCGTCCCGGCCGCGGTTCGGACGTGTCGGTCGTGGGCGAGGAAGCCTGGGTCGTGGTCGTCGTGTCAGACACGGGAACGAATGGCCTTCCGGCGGACCTGTCGTGCTCTTCGGACCATGGCGTACCCCTTGGTCAGGGCACGGTCCCGGGCGAAACTGCGGGCGATCGCACGGCCCTCGACGAGCCGCTCGAACTCCTCGACACCGGTGCTGCGGCGCACGGTGACGCGTTCCAGGGCGTACGGGCCCTGCCGCCGGCGCGCCAGGGCGTTGCCGACGGCGAGGGACTGGGCGAAGCCCGCCTCCCGCACCGCGCGGCGCACCCGGCGGCTGGAGTAGCCGTAGGGGTACGCGAACGAGCTGGGCCGGGTGCCCAGTTCGTCGGCGACGATCTCCCGGCAGCGCCGCACCTCGAACCGGAGCGCGTCGTCGTCGATCTGGTCCAGCTGCGGGTGCGTGTGGCTGTGCCCGCCGATCTCGACCTGTACGGCGGCGAGTTCGCGCACCTGGTCCCAGCTCAGCATCGTGTCGAGGCCGCCCCCGGTGTCGTACGCGCCGCGCAGCCAGCCCGTCGAGACGAACAGGGTGGAGGCGAAGCCGTGCTTGGCGAGCACGGGCAGCGCGTGCCGGTGCACGCCCTCGTATCCGTCGTCGAAGGTGATCAGGACGGGCCGGGTGGGCAGGGCGGCGCCGAAGCGCCACCCCGCCGCCAGCTCCGCCGTGCCGACCGGGGTGAATCCCCGGTCCCCGAGCAGTGCCATCTGCTCGGCGAACGCCTCGGGTGCGACGGACAGGGCGCGCGTCGCGTCGTTGGGCGCGGCGGCGATCGAGTGGTACATGAGGATGGGCACGGGGGAGTCGCTCACGGGGCGCCGCCTTCCGCGCGGACGCGCGCGGGCCGCGTGCCGCCGTGGCGCCCCGTGCCGGACACGGGTCCTGTTCTCACGCCGCCGCCCCCTCACGCCCCGGACCGTCCCCGATCTCCACCACCGAGAACACCGCCCCGCCCCTGCGGGCCCGGAGACTGCCGAGTACGTACCCACCGGCCGCGGTGAGGACCCCGGCGACGATGGCGCCGGCGCGGCCCGCGCCGCCCGGGCGGGCCAGCACCGCGTCGCGCACGCCGCGCACGACTCCGGCGGGCAGGACCCGGGTGGTGTACCGGCGCTCGGACTCCAGGCCCTTCGCGGCGCCGACGCTGCGCGCCACCAGGGCCTTGGACAGACCCTCCGCGTAGGTGCGGGTGCGGAAGTACGCGAAGTGCTCGCGCGCCCGTGGTACCCGGTGGTGGATCACCGCGCGGTCGTCGATCAGCAGGATCGCGTCCGGCCTGGCGCGGGTGAGCCGGATGCACAGCTCCGTCTCCTCGCAGCCCAGCGGACGCTTGTCGCCGTCGCGTCCGATGCCGGTCGCGAAGCCGCCCGCCGCGTCGAACGCCGTACGGCGGAAGGAAGCGTTTCCGCCGAGGACGTTGCGGACCCGGACCCTGCCCTCCGGCAGGCCCTTGTACGTGCAGCCCACCACCCAGTCGAACTCCTCGGGGAACCAGGCCGGACGGCGGCCCGACGCCCAGATCGGCATCGTACGGCCGCCGACGGCCATGACCCGCGGATCCGCGTACCCGGCGGCGAAGTGACGCAGCCAGTCCCGCTCGGCCACGGCGTCGTCGTCGAGGAACGCGATGATCCCGCCGCGCGCGGCGGCGATCCCGGTGTTGCGGCCGGCGGACAGGCCGCGCGGGCCCGCGTTGGCGAGCACCCGCACCGCGTCGGTCTCCTTGTACTCCCTGCCGAGCCGCTCCAGCAGCGTGGGGTTGTGGTCCACGACGAGGAGCGTCTCGAGGGCGGGCAGTGACTGCGCCCGTACCGAGGAGACCGCCGCGAGGATGTCCTCCCAGCGGTCCTCGGTGTAGACGCAGACCACCACGGAGATGTCGGGACTGCTCAAGACACCTCTCCCTGACCCGAGTCGAGCTGCGAAGCGTGCGGCCGACGGCGCAGCGCGCGCCGGTTGGAGCGCTCCTTGAGGATGACCCTGAGGACCCGCAACCCGTCCCGCACCGCGCGCAGGTTGCTCGCGCCGTGGATACGGAGGTACTCGTGGCTGGGGATCTCCTGCACCTTGAGACCCGCCTTGACCACCCGGATGTTCATCAGGGTCTCGACCTCGAAGCCGGTGCAGTCGAGGTCGATCTCGTCCAGGCAGTGCCGCCAGAACGCGTTGTAGCCGTAGCAGAGGTCGGTGTAGCGGGCGCCGAACTTGGCGTTGACGACCGCGCACAGCACCCTGTTGCCGAGCTTGCGGACGGGCGTCATGTCGGACGTGCCGCCGCCGTTGGCGAACCGCGAGCCCTTGGCGAAGTCCGCCCCGGACACCAGCGCGGACACATAGGACACGATCTCGTGTCCGTCGGCCGAGCCGTCCGCGTCGACCATCACGATGATGTCGCCGGTGCACGCCTCGAACCCGGTGATCAGTGCGTCGCCCTTGCCCTTGCCGCGCTGCTCGACGACCTTGACGTCGGGCCAGAGTTCCCGGGCCACCCGGACGGTGTCGTCGGTGGAATTGCCGTCCACGAGAACCACTTCGTGTATCCAGCCGGGAAGTGTCTTGAAGACGTAGGGGAGATTCTCCGCCTCATTCATGGCGGGGATCACCACACTCACCGGTGGCGCAATGGCCAGGTGAGAGGAGATCGGCCGGTATTTGCCGACCGCTAACGGATCATCGCCCGAAATGGCTGGGCGCAGGACTGAGCTCATGAGTCTGGTCCCTCTCGTCCGGTGGACCGCCCGCCCCTGGGGCGGTCCGTCTCTTTGTCCGGTTCGAAAGGGGGGTTCTCACTTACGGCATGCCGAAATCGATCTCCGTGCGTGCCGGGTGAGCTGGCAAAGCTGGCCGGCTCCCGGAAAAGCGGAAGCCGACCGCGCGGCACGGCTCGGCACAAGTGTGGTCACCGAGCACGGCACCCCCCTACCGCGCCCCGTGCCGGACCCTCTTCGCGATCTTGAGCCCTCCCCTAGATCGCATACGCATGACGGTCCGATGCGGGTGAGATGTATGACGATATTGACGATTGTGTCTCTATGGCAAGGCCTGGAACGTGCCCCCACGTTTTTGTTGGTTTGGCCGTTACCTAACGACTCGAACGGATTTTCCCCATCCGCTTGAGAATTCTGTCGGCGGGCTCGAAGAGCTCCGGACGCGACAGCACCATGTTGCGCAGCGCCCGGACCGGAGCGCGCCGCGCCCTGTGTCCGACCGCGACCGGGTGACGCCGCGTCACCCACCCCTCGGACACGGTGAGTTCCCGCGTCTTCAGGGAGTCCTTGTATTCCTTCTGGCCCCGCCCGAGATCCAGATAGGCAATTCCGTCGGCCGCCGCCGCCTCGGCCATCCGCAGATGCATGATCAGCCCCGGCGAGTACTTCGCGAACGCCGGATCGTAGGCCGGGAACCAGCAGGCGAGGACCCGCTCGGTGCGCAGCCCGAAGTGCGCGGCGACCGGCTTCCCGTCGGCGTACAGCACGGACAGGATGCCCGCGAACGACTCGGAGCGGGTGTGGAAGAGCTGCAGCACCAGATGGTTGATCCAGGCGTGCGCGAAGCGGTCGCTGCGCCCGGTTCTGCGGTACTGCGCGGACTTCCAGTCCATCAGGGTGCGCAGGGCCGCGGGGTCGCGCTCGTCGTGGACGTAGCGCACCTCGCCGGCGTCCCGGCCGAGCCTGCGCTCCTTGGCGAGCGTGGTGCGGGTGAACTTCGGCGAGCGGGCGCGCAGTTGGCGCAGATACGTTTCGTAGCCCTGGTCGACGTCCATGACCGGCGAAGGGAAGGTGCCGGAGGCTCCCGCCTCGAACGGCGGCTGACCCTCCACCAGATGGTCGAACTCCCATACGGCGAGTCCGCACTCCCGCAGCAGGTCCTGGGCGTCCCAGGTGAACCCGGGGCGGTGCACCAGACCCTGGCAGTCGGAGACGCCGAGGCCGACGGCCCGTCCGACGCCGGTGGTGGATCTCTGGAACGGGAAGAACGCCGTGGGCTCGCCGTCCTCGCGGGCCACCGCGATCCGTACGCCCCGCCGGCAGCGTCCCACCGCGAGAGTGAACTCCGGGGACAGGAAAGGATTCGCCAGCTCCGGCGAGCCGTTCAGATGGGCCTTCGACTGCAAAGCCGTCCAGGCCGCCCGGTCGGCGGTGCTCAGCTCGCCGGGGCGGTACACGCGTATGTCCACTTCAGGAGGTCCGTCTTCTCGCGGTACGGCCGCGCAGCCGCCGTACCAGTACCAGCAGGAGGACGAGGGAGCTGATGGCGGCCACGGCCACGATCCCGCCGGGGACCGACCAGCGGTGCACCGCCAGCATGCCCTGGGCGACGAGGAGATCGACGGCGATCGCTCCCGCGACGGACACCACCGTGCGGGCGAAGGGATCCAGCCCGCGCAGCGCGGCCCCGACTGCGGCTCCGGGCGCGGCGAGCAGGAAGAACAGCGTGAACGGGCCGCGCAGCGAGGAGTCCACGTCGGTGAGCGCGAGCACCGCGCCGACTCCCGCGACGGCCACCGCCACGCCCGCGAACAAGGGGACCAGGTCCCTCCCCGGATCCTGTCCCGACCGCTCGTCACTGTCTGGTGAAGGTGACTTGATGCCTAAGGTCTGCATTGGCGACTTTGCCCCCCGAAGCGCCGGATGCCGGGCTTCAATGTCGCGCAGGGGGCTGGTGGCCGTCAAGATGCGGTGGGCACTGATGCGGGCTTCTTGGGCGACTTCAAACCTGTGACGGCCTTGTTCCGTGCACCTTTTCCGAAGACGCCGTCCGCTCCGGACGAACTGTGCCGCGGGCCCGCCGAGTTGGTTGCGGACAGGAACGTGCAACCACGATGCCGCCGGTGAGCGCGGTGCGGCGGCCCGGACCGTCGCGGAAATCTTTGGCATGGACACTTCCTGTCAACACGCGTAGCTGCTACCAAAGTTGTGGCAGAGATCCTGCTAAAGGGAGGTTCCATGAGACGTTCCCGAATTACGGCATACGTGGCCTCACTCCTCCTCGCCGTCGGCGGTGCCCTCACCGGGGCAGCGGCGGCGCAGGCGTCCCCCACCGCGGCCGCCACCGGATATGTGGCTCTCGGTGACTCCTACTCCTCGGGGGTCGGCGCCGACAGCTACATCAGCTCCAGCGGCGACTGTCTGCGCAGCACGAAGTCGTACCCGTACCTCTGGGCCGCCGCTCATTCACCCTCGTCGTTCGCCTTCACGGCCTGTTCGGGCGCCCGTACGGGTGATGTCCTCGCCAACCAGCTCGGCCCGCTCAACTCCTCCACCGGCCTCGTCTCGATCAGCATCGGTGGCAACGACGCCGGCTTCGCCGACGTCATGACCACCTGCGTACTCCAGTCCGACAGTGGCTGTCTGTCCCGGATCGCCACCGCCAGGGCGTACGTCGACTCGACGCTCCCCGGTCAACTCGACTCCGTCTACTCCGCGATCAGCGCCAAAGCACCCGCCGCCCACGTGGTGGTGCTCGGCTATCCCCGGTTCTACAAGCTGGGCGCGACCTGCCTCGGCCTCTCCGACACCAAGCGCGCCGCGATCAACGGCGCCGCCGACTACCTGGACAGTGCCATCGCCAAGCGCGCCGCCGACCACGGCTTCACCTTCGGCGACGTCAGGACCACCTTCACCGGTCACGAGCTCTGCTCCGGCAGTGCCTGGCTGCACAGCCTCAACCTGCTGGACATCACCGAGTCGTACCACCCGACCGCGGCCGGCCACTCCGGCGGCTATCTGCCGGTCTTCACCGGCGTGGCCTGACCGGCCCTACGGCGAGGCGGAAGCGGAGGCCCCGTCCGACGGGGTCTCCGTCACGCACGTGACCGTGAACGGGACCGAGTCTGACGATGTGTGCACCGGGCTGCGGACCTCCACCCCGATCGCGTTCCGGTACGTCCCGCTCGCGTCGTACGTCGTGACGACGACCGACTTCCGCGCGGTCCTGCCGTCACCCGCCGAGAACGACAGGGTCTTCCAGCCCGGGTCGGAGACCTGGCCGGTCTCCGTCACCCAGCGGTACTCGACCCGCGCCGGCACCCGGCCCACCGTGAACGTCGCGGTGAAGACGGGCGCCTGGGCCTGCGGCGGCGGACAGGCCCCGGAGTAGTCGGTGTGCGCACCCACCACCGTCACCCGCACCGACTGGGCGGGCGGCGTACTCGTCCGGCCGCCGGGCGACGGGGTGGCCGGAGAGGCGCCGCCGGACGCCGCGGCACCGTTCGCGCTGCTTCCCGACGGCGAACTGCCGTCGCCCGCGCCCTTGTCGGTGCTGTCGCCGCTGCCCGTGCCACTGGAGCTGGTGGTGCCCTCCCCGCCACTGTCGTGGTTCATCAGGGCGTAGGTCAGTCCGCCCAGCGCGAGAGCGAGCGCGGCCACCCCCGCGATCACGGCGACGGCCGCCCGGCGGTTGCGGACGGGCTCCGTCGAGGCCGGGGTGTCGGTGACGGGCGGGAACGACGGGTAGCCCCGCGTCGGACCCTGCGGATACGGCGTGCCGTGGTCCCGGCGCGGCGGACCCTGCGCGGGCTCGGGGAAAGCGGAGACCGTCGGCGTCCGGGAGCTCGCGGTCGAAGGGCCCGCGGCCGGGGAGCCGCCCGCGCCGATGATCCGCAGGTCGCTCTCCGCCTGCGCGGCGCTCATCCGCTCCGCCGGGTCCTTCCTCAGCAGCCCCTCGATCACGGGAGTCAGCTCTCCCGCCCGGCGGGGCGGCGGCAGCGGCTCGTCGACAATGGCGCGCAGCGTGTTGAGGGGGGTGTTGTACCGGAACGGCGAGTTGCCCTCGACCGCCGCGTACAGCAGCACCCCGAGCGACCACAGGTCCGACTCCGGCCCCGGCGTACGGCCGAGCGCCCGCTCCGGGGCGAGGAACTCGGGCGAGCCGATGACCTCGCCCGTCATGGTCAGCGCCGAACTGCCCTCGACCGTCGCGATACCGAAGTCCGTGAGCACCACCCGGTCGTCGTTCGACAACAGGACGTTCGCCGGCTTCACGTCACGGTGCAGAACCCCCGCCTCGTGCGCGGCCCGCAGCGCGGAGAGCACTTCGGCCCCGATGTGCGCGGCGCGCCGCGGGGAGAGCGGCCCCTCGGCGTCCAGGAGGTCGGAGAGGGAGATCCCGCGGACGAGTTCCATCACGATCCAGGGGCGGCCGTCCTGCGTCGCCACGTCGTACACCGTGACCACGTTGCGGTTCGGCACCCGGGCCGCGGCCCAGGCCTCGCGCTCCAGGCGCGCGTACATCCGCTCGACCTCGGGCCCCATGAGCCCGGCGGGCGCGCGGACCTCCTTGACCGCGACCTCGCGGTGCAGCACCTCGTCCCGGGCACGCCACACGGTCCCCATTCCGCCCTGGCCCAGAGGGGAGAGAAGACGGTAGCGGCCCGCGATCACACGTTCACTGCCCGGCTCTTCGGACACGGGTGTCCCCCCATTCGTATCCGTCGCGCATCCGCGTGATTTCTCCACAAAAGTAGCTCAACCGAGTGCGGATGCCGCCCCCTTGAACACCAATCCGGCGCCCAGGGCCACGACGACGAACGCCGAACCCAGCGGCGCCGTCCTGCGGACCAGGGCCGCTGCCGTCCCCTCGGCCCACCGCGGACGCTTGGCCAGCGCCCGGTTCATGCCACTGCCGAGCTTGACGACGGCGAACCCGGCCGCGGTCAGGGTGAGGGCCAGCCCGACGCCGTACGCGAGCACGAGGAGGAGGCCGAACCACGCCTGTCCCAGGGCCGCCGCGCCGACCAGGACGACGACGGCGGACGGACTGGGCACGAGCCCGCCGGCGAACCCGAGCAGGATCGTGCCGCGGATCGTGGGGGCCACGGCGTGGGTGTGGGTGGACCCGCCGTGGGTGTGTTCGAGGGTCGGCGGGACCGTGCGGCCGTGCGGGTGGTCGTGGTTGTGATGGCGGTGGTCGGGGTGGTGCGGGTGCTCGCGCGGCGCACCGCCGGGGTGGTGCGCGCCGTCCTTGACCGTCGCGACGGCGGACGCGTGGGCGTGCGCGAGGACCAGCGGGCGCTGGCGCCGCTCGGCGGCCTCGTGGGGGTGGTCGGGGTGGTCGTGCGTGGAGCCGTGGGGGTGCTCGTGTCCGTGTTCGAGGCCGTGACCGTGTTCATGGCCGTGGTCGTGGTGGTGGTGGTCGCCGCCATGGTCGTGGCCATGTGCGCGGCCCCCGCCGCGCCTCGGCGGGAGCCCCTGTCCGGGTGCCCTGTTGCGCCATGCGCGCCGTACGAGCGTGACGCCGGCGCACGTCACCAGGACGCCGCTCGCGATGCCCAGCCACGCGATCACGGAGGGCGCGGCGGCGGAGCCGGCCGTCACCAGGAGGCCGAGGGCGACGACGCCCAGGGTGTGGGTGACCGTGACCGAGGCGGCCAGCGGCAGCACGTCGCGCAGCCCGGCCCGGCCGCCCCGGGCCGCCGCCGTCGCGGCCATCAGTGTCTTGCCGTGGCCCGGCGCGAGCGCGTGCATCGCGCCCAGGCCCACCGAGACGACCAGGGCCAGCATGGCGAAGCCGAGGGTGAGGTCGTGCCGGGCGACCAGGTTGTCCAGGGCCCGGGTCCAGCGGTCGGCGCCGCGCGGGAGGACGGAGGCGCCGGGCGCGGCCGGTCCCTCCTCGGTCAGCGCGGGGCCGCCGGGCCGGATCCGCAGAGAGGCGGTCGCGGTGTCCGCGGGGGAGGAGAGCAGCGCCTTGGGGTAGCCGGTCAGCTCCCGGGACACCGACGTCCTCGGTACGTCCGACGCGGTGAGCGTCATCCGGTCGCCGCGCGCGGTGATCTCGCGCCAGCCAGGTCCCCGGTCGGCCCCCGCGCCGCGGAAGCCCAGCGACACCGTGGCCGCCTCGGGCAGCGGGGCCGTCAGCCGGCACTCGACACGCAGGGTGTCGAGCCCGGCCTGGCCCGGGCGCAGCCTCGCCCGGCTCGCGGCGACGGTGAGCGGGACCGTCCGCCCGTCGACACTGGCCCTGCTGCCGTGCGCCGCCGTCCCGCAGCGCTGCCGGGCCCAGTCCGCCATACCGAGCTTCTCGATGTCGGGCTTCGCCTGGGTGGCCGGGATCTCCGCGAGGTCCTCGACGTGGTCGACGCGCAGTTGTCCGGGGGCGGCGACGAGTCCGTCGTACCGGTTCACGGTGAAGTTGCCCAGCGGATGCGCGCTCGCGGCGCCGCCGGGCACCAGGACGAGGGCGCAGGCGGCGGTGAGCACGGCCGCGCACGAGGCGAACAGTCGGCGCGGCGTCACTGGTCGTCCTCCAGGGCCTTACGGGCCGCACGGGCACCCAGCGGGGAGAAGCCCGCGTTCAGGTCGAGGGCCGCCTTCAGCGAGGCGCGGGCCTCCTTGCGGTGGCCGGTGACGCGCTCGATCATGCCGCGGTGGTAGAGGAAGGACGCGTTGCGGTAGCCGGTGGCCGTGGCCCTGCGGGCGTACGGAAGGGCCTCCGCGTCACGGCCGTTGACGTGCAGCGCCCAGGCGAGCGCGTCCGCCGTGTGCACGGTGTGGCGGCGGGCCCATTCGTCGCGGGCCGCCTTCAGCGCGGCTCCGCGGTCGCCGTGGTCGGCGGCGGCGAGGGCGGTGTCGAGGTCGGCGTCGACGCCGTAGGAGTGGGCGAGCGCGATCCACGCGTCCACCAGCGCGTACTGGTCGTGGGCCTTGCGCGCGTCGCCCGGATTGCCCCGCGCCTCGTACAACTCGCCCAGTTCCACGAGGGGCTGGGGCAGCGGGTAGCGCTCCACCACCTGTTCCATGCCCTTGATCGCCGCCGCGTCGTCGCCCCGGGCGGCCTGGGCGCGGGCACGGCCCTCCAGTGCCGGGAGGTAGGTGTCGTCGGCGGCCAGCGCCCGCGCGTAGTAGGTGAGGGCGTCCGTGTACCGTCCCTGGTTCCAGGCGAGTTGACCGAGCGCGCTGGCCACGTACGAGATGTCGCCCCGGCTGGTCGCCGTGCCGAGTGCCTGCTCGAGGACCCGGCGTGCTGTCCTCACGTCGCCGCGCAGTTCGTGCACATAGGCGTACCGCGTGAAGACGGGGACGCCCGGGCGGCGCGAGTCGGCCAGGTCGGCGGCCTTCGATGCCTCGGTGTAGCGGCCGAGTTCGACCAGCGCGTCGATACGGGAGGAGAGGGCGCGCTCGCTGTACGGGTTCTCCTCGAGCACCGTGTCCGCGTAGGTCAGGGCGCCGGTGAAATCGTGCCGTGCCGCGGCGAGGGCGGCCCGTCCCGCGAGCGCCGACTCGTTGCCGGGGCGCAGCTTCAGGGAGCGGTCCAGCGCCTGCTGCGCCTGGGGGTAGCGGGAGGGGTCGCCCTTGGTGCGGGCCTGTTCCACGTACGCCAGTCCGAGCGTCGCCCAGCCGCCGAAGTCCTTCGGCTGGGCCCGGAGGTGGGCCTGCAGCGCGGTGATGCTCGTGTCGAGGTCGCCACTGGCGAGGAGTTGCGGAGAGACGGCGCTCGGCGCGGCGGCGACGGTGGCGCCCGAGCCGCTCCTGACGGCCCCGACGACCACGGCCCCCGCGGTGAGTGCGACGGCCAACGACGCCGCGCAAGCGACGAGTTGCACGGTCCGCCAGCGGCGTGCCGAGGCGGAGACCCGCCGGACGGCGGCGACCCGTTCGTCACCCGCGCCGGTCCGTTCGTCACCCGCGCCGGCCTCGCCGCTCACCGTGCCCGGCCCGCCGCCGTCCGTGGAGTCGTCCGCGCGCTCCTCGCCGGCCGCGTCCTTCTTGTTCTCCTCGGGGTTCACCTCGGTCACCTCGGTCACCTCGGTCACCTCGGTCTCCGCGGTCACCTCGGTCTCCGCGGTCACCTCGTTCCGCCCGTCGACCGCCGTCTCCTCCTCCGCGGCGGCGACGGTCGTGTCGTCGGACGTCGAGGGGGCGTGCGCGCGTGTCGTCCGGTCGGCGGCCGCGACCCGTGCCCGCGCCGCGGACCGCGCGGGCGAGTCCTTCGCCGTGCGGATCGGCGGAGCCGGATCGGGCTCCGTCGTGGCGACCGACCGCTCGCCGGGTTCGCCCTCCGGCGCGCTCTCGTTCGTACGCGGGGACATGCCCACTCCTCAAGGTCCTAGGGGGGAACGTTCGTTTCGTGCGGGGGAGGGAGCGGCGCGGCCCGTGCCGTGGGGGATGGGGAGTACGGGCCGCGCCAGTCGGTGGGCCGGGCCGGTCAGTAGGCCCGGTACATGCGGCGGCGCCACCACATCACGCCGGCGCCGATCAGCAGGACCCCGGCCACGCCCGCCGCCGCGGAGCCCGCGATCAGCATGGTGTCCGTGCCGCCCGAACCCGTCTGGATCGCGTCACCCAGCTGGTTGCGGACGTTGTTGCCGGTCCCCTTCGCCAGCGAACCGCGCGAACCCGACGTCGGCTCGGCCAGGTACGGGAAGGACTTCTCGAACTTCTTGTCGTTCTTGTCGACCGAGTCGGTCAGGCCGGTCTTCTGGCCGAGGAGTTCGCCCTCGACGACCCGTAGCGACGCGTCGATCACGTCGTCGGAGAGCCGACGCCCGTTCGGGAAGCCCGCGTTGTCGCCGTCGAGCACACCGAGCCGCTTGGGATGCATGCTCGGCTTGATGGAGGTGTTGAGCCGCAGCTCCTCCGAAGGACGCACGTGAGGCGGCTGGTTGAGGCCCTTCACGCCCTTCAGGAACACGTCGACCAGGTCGTTGCGCGGCTCGGCCGGTGCCTTGATCTTGTAGATCCCCTCGATGAGCTTGGGCAGCTCCGGGTTGGTCACGTTCTTCAGGAACTGGGCGTCGTCCCAGGGCGCGGACGCGTTGAACTTGTCCTTGTCCTTCTGGGGGTTGACGACCTCGTTGACCAGCGGGCTGCCCAGCCGCGAGACCTGCGTCCAGTCGCCGCGGGCGTCCGCGCGCTGGACCGTGGACCAGATGCCGACGACGGGCTGCCCGGCGGACTCCCGGATCATGTCGTTGGGCACCTGCAGGGCTATCGAGTTGACGTTGTAGCCCTTGAGGGTGTCCCGCCCGACCTCGGACAGGTTGCCGCCGTACAGCAGGTCGAAAACCCGCAGGTCCAGGAAGAACGGGTCGTCCGCCTGGCCGGCGAACGTGGTGGAGTCACCGGCGAGCTTGTACACCGCCTGGTTGCGCAGTTTGGTGTAGTCGGGCATCGACGCCTTGCCGACGTTCGACGGCGCGACCGGGATGTCGTCCGCGACCTTGGTCTTGGAGACCAGCTTCTGGTTGTGCAGCCGCAGCAGATCGATGTCGTACGTCTGCGTGATGTTCAGGTCGGGGTCGTCCAGGCTGCTGACCGGACCCGTGTTGTAGAGGAAGGTGTCGCCGTTCTTCCGGTGCGTCCTGAAGGTATACCGGTAGATCAACTCGCCCTGCGCGTCACCGTTGTTGTCGATGTGGATGTCGTACTGGGCGTCGTCGGCGAACGTGTAGAAGTTCGGTCCGCCGGCCGGTTCCTCGAAGGGGATGAAGTTCGCGATGAGCGTCGTCGTGTCCGGCTTGTCCGGACTCACGAAGGCGTACACGTCGGTGTTGTCGTACTGCGGGGTCCCCGAGATCAGCGGGGCCTCCCGGTGGCTGGAGGCGGAGGCCGCCCCCGGTTCCAGCACGGTCACGCCGGCGGCCGCGAGCCCACCGGCGGCCAGCGCACCACAGATGAGAGTCACGAGACTCCTGCGTCCCACGCCACTCCTGGAGATAGGTGTCATGCCGTCCGTCCTCAGATCCCAATTGCCTGACGCACGCCATTCGGAGCGGTCGCAGCGGTGGATTGGTCGAATCCCAAACGTTCTTACGGCGGGTTCGGCGACTCGTCTCAGCGGGCGGCTGGCTTCTTTTCGCGGCTCTTTCGCGGTCGACCCGCTTTTTCGGACCGCTGATCCGTAACCCATCCGAAGGACCGCTCGCTGCGAACACGTAGGTGAAGGACCGGGCCGTGCGCGCCCGGAGAGGGGGGAACGAGTGGAGGCGGACGAACTTCTGGTGCTCGTGGCCGGAGGCGACCAGAAGGCATTCGAGGAGTTGTACGGGATCGTGTCCGGACCCGTGTTCGGACTGGTGCGCAGGGTGGTGCGGGACGCCGCCCAGTCGGAGGAGGTGTCCCAGGAGGTGCTGCTCGAACTCTGGCGCTCCGCGGCCCGCTTCGACCCCGGCCGGGGCAGCGCGCTGTCCTGGATCCTCACCCTCGCGCACCGGCGGGCCGTCGACCGGGTCCGCAGCGCCCGCGCGGCCACCGAGCGCGAGCAGCGCGAGGGGCAGCGGGCCCACCACCCCGCCTTCGACCAGGTCGCCGAGGAGGTGGAGGCCGGGCTCGAACGTGAATGGGTACGACGCTGTCTGGACCGGCTCACGGTCCTCCAGCGGCAGTCCGTCACCCTCGCCTACTACGACGGCTACACCTATCGTGAGGTCGCCGACCGGCTCTCCCTGCCGCTCGGGACGGTCAAGACGCGCATGCGTGACGGTCTGACGCGGCTGCGCAACTGCCTGGGGGGTGCCGCATGAGCGGGGCCCGGCTCCCCTGGAGCCACGACGACGGAACCCGGCACCCCGGCGCCGGAGGCGCGCACCCCCGTGGCAGCGCCGACCGGGTCGACGCCGGTGGCGTCCGACCGCTTCACCCGCGCGCCCGTCACCCCTTCCGGCATCTCCCCACCGGTACTCACCTCCTCCGAACCCGCGTTCTGGACCTGCCCAGCAGCGCCCGGCATCTCCTGGGAGGCGTCGCATGAGCGTCCTCGACCGTCTGCTGCGCCGCGATCTGCACTCGCTCGCGGCGCCCTACGCCCTCGACGCGCTGGAGCCCGACGAGCGCCACCGCTTCGAGCGGCATCTGCGCGGCTGCGCACGCTGCGAGGCCGAGGTGCGGGCGCTGGGCGAGGACGCGGTGCGGCTCGCCTGGTCCACCGCGGCCCCGGCCCCGGCCGCGCTGCGCGAGCGGGTCCTGACCGCTGTCCGCACGACCCCGCAGGAACCGGCGTCGCCGGGCGGCGCACCGCGCCCGCGGGCGGCGCACGGACCCTCGCGTGCGCGGGACCCGCGCTTCCGTCCACTGTTCGCCCCGTTCGCCACCGCGACCGCCGCCGCGGCCCTCGTCGTCGCTTCCCTGTTCGCCGTACAGGCGACCCAGACCCAGGACAAGCTGGACCAGGAGCGGGCCCAGGCACGTGAGATCGCCCACGTTCTGGCGGCGCCCGACGCCCGCGCGTCCGGTCAACGGGACGCGCAGGGCCGCGGGATCGGTGTCGTCGCCTCCGCGTCGGAAGGGCGCGCCGTCGTGACACTGAGCGGACTCGGCACTCCGTCAGGGGGGCGCGTGCACCAGCTGTGGCTCATGCGCCCCCAGGCGCGACCGCGCTCCCTCGGGCTCTTCGAGGGCGACACGCCCTTGATGGCCACCGGACTGAACACTCGGGCGACGTCACTCGCAGTGACCGTCGAGCCGCACGGCGGCTCGGTGCAGCCCACAACCGCGCCAGTTGTCCAACTCACCCTGAAATCTGTTGGATTCGGAGAGTAATCGTCAACACCCTTACGGGGAAGGTGAATCCTGTGACCGCGATACACGAGTGCCATGAGGGAGCGATAGGGTTAGCCTGCCCGGGCCGGGTGGACTCGTACGGGTGGGGAGAGACATGGAACAGATAACAGTGCGCAGCAGGGCACGTGTCCCTGCGATCACCTGCGGGAGCAGCGCGACCAGTTCGCGCCTCGACCGCCATCTGGCGGTGCTGGGTGGCCCTGCCATACCGCAGCGCGAGACGGTCGAGGCGACGTCGCTGATGCGTGAGCTCACCGCGCGTGACACCACGCACGACAACAACAGCAGGGGCGCGCGCGTACGGCGGGTCTCGCTCTTCGCACCTCTGAAACGACTTCGTCGATCCCTGTTCGGTGGCCACTAGTCCGGTCACGCGGTACCCGACCCGCGCTCAGGCGACCACACCGTCCCCGGCGCGCACGCTGCGCTCTCGCCGCCCGTCATCCCCACGGCGCGCAGCGTCGCCCGGGTGTGTCCCCGGGCGCGGGTGAAACCCTCTGCTCGTACGCGCCCTGACTCCCGCCCGGCAGCGCGCGGATCCAGGCGACACTCTCCCGGCCCACGGGTCCCCGGCCCGAACTCGGACCAGCCGGTCGCGGGCCCGGAGCCGGCTCACCGGTCCCCGGCCCAGACCCGGTGCCGCGGTACTAGAGCAGCGCGAACTGGCCCTCCGGGCCCTCCTCGTGGTGATCGAGAACGGACGCCGGCCGTCGTGCCGCCTCCGGCACCGGCAGCACCCCCGCCGCGCGCAGCTCGCTCGCGCCGATCGGCGCCTCCCGCACCGTCAGCTCCGCCTGCCGCTGCCGCAGTTCCCCGAACAGTGCCAGCACCGTGACCAGTTCGAGCAGCTCGGAGGTCCGGGTCTGCGGCCAGGCCGAGGGCCCGATCGCCTCCAGAGTGCCCGGTCCGCCCGGCCCGGTCCGCTCAGCGAACCACTGCTCCAGGACGCGCACCCCGCCCACCTCGAAGTCCCAGGCGTGCGGCGGCACGGGGGAGATCCGGCCCTCGCCGAGATACAGGGCCTCCTCTTCACGGTCGTAGCGCAGTTCGAGGGGGGAGGCCGGGAGCGGTGCGCGGACGTACGGGCGACGGCCTCCGGGCAGTTTGGGACGCTCGCCGTCGCGCCGTGTCAGCCGCAGCATCCCGCGGCCCAGCTCGACCCCGCGCTCCCAGACCTCCGGGTCGGCGGTGAGGGGGACGACACGGCCGCCGCCCCGGCCCGGCCGCGCGACCGCCACCGTCCACGCCAGGACGTCCAGGGCGTCGGGAGAGCGGCCCAGCCGGGCACCCAGGTGTTCCGTCAGGCCGGGCGCCAGGTTCGGTTCGAGGCCGCCCGGCCGCCGGTAGAGGGGCCGGATCCGTCCGCCGCGTCCGGCACCGAGCGGCAGGAGGGAGGTGGCGAGCAGGACCGGCCCCGGTGCGCCGGGCACCACCGTCTGCTCGACCACGAACGCCTGCCGTTCGTCGGCCACCCGCCACAGCTCGGGACGCGCCGCGTCGATCAGCCGGTGGTCAGGGATCAGCCACTGCTCGTCGAACGGGCCGTGCAGGACACGCACCGGCTCCGGGCAGGGACCCGACTCGCGTGCGAGGCGCCCCGTCCCGGTCGACTGCCCCGGAAGCTGCGGGACCGCCGACCGCGGGGTGCGCGAGCGGCTGGAGCCGAACAGCGCCTCCCGTTCCGGCCCCTCGGCCTTGAGCAGGGCGTTCCACCGCGCTCCGAGGGACGAGGCGTCGGGAGCGACCGGCCACCCCCGCCCCAGCCTCGGCGGTGCGACCGACCACGGCATGAGGTCCGCGAGCAGCGGAGCGTCGTCGTCGTGCGTCACGCTGGGCATCGTACGACGCGGGCCGCGCACGCCGTCCTCGTACGCCGTCGTCAGTGGGCGTCGAGCGTGACCGTGAAGGAGAAGCGGTCCCCGCGGTACTGGATGCGGGCCACGTCCAGGGCGGCGCCGTCCTCGCCGTACACGATGCCGGTGTAGTGCAGGATCGGGCTGAGCAGCGGCACTTGGAGCAGCCGAGCCGTCTCCGGGTCCGCCAGCCGGGCCTCCACGGTGTCGGTGATCCGGCTGATGCGCAGGCCCACCACGTCCCGCAGCACCTTGGTCATGGGCCAGCGCACCAGGTCCTGCGGGTCGATCAGCGCCGCCAGTTCGGGACGTACGTAGTTGCGCGCGTGGTTCGTCGGCTCGCCGGTCTTCTCGTCGCTGCGCAGCCGGTGGTACGCGCCCACCTCGGTCACGTCCGGGAAGTACTCGGCGAGTTCGGCCGGCAGCGGGACCGGTCCGTGGCCGAGCAGCTCGGTCGTCATGCCCGACTGCTGGGCCACGATCGTGTCCACCGAGCCGAGCAGCCGCACGGGCGCACCCCGCCGCGCACTCGGCTCGATGAACGTGCCCCGCCGGCGATGGCGGTTGATCAGCCCCTCGTCCTCCAGCTCCTTGAGCGCCTGCCGCATGGTGAGCACGCTCACCCCGTAGTGCCCGGCCAACTGCTCCTCGGTCGGCAGCCGTAGCGGATCATGGGGCGACCGCCCGAGTATCGAGGCGCGCAAGGACTGCGACACCTGGTACCAGAGCGGCAACTTGCGGTTCAGGACGATCGAATCCGGGGCGAAGGAGGTCACGAAGGTATCCGTACCGGTCGCCGCAGCTCAGCGCAACGGGCGGAAGTGCCGTTGGAGGCCCTGCCACACGTCGTCGTACCCGCGCTGCAGGTGCTCCGCGCCCGCCGCCTGTGCCGTGGCGGTCACCGGCCAGCGCGTCTCGAACATGAACGCGAGCCCGTCGTCGACCTTCTGGGGCCGCAGTTCGGCGGCGCTCGCCCGGTCGAAGGTCTCCCGGTCGGGCCCGTGCGCCGACATCATGTTGTGCAGCGAGCCGCCTCCCGGCACGAAACCCTCGGCCTTCGCGTCGTACGCCCCTTCGATGAGCCCCATGTACTCGCTCATCACGTTCCGGTGGAAGTACGGCGGCCGGAAGGTGTCCTCACCCACCAGCCAGCGCGGCGCGAAGACGACGAAGTCGACGCCGGCGAGCCCCGGTGTGTTGCTCGGCGAGGTCAGCACCGTGAAGATCGACGGGTCCGGGTGGTCGTAGCTGATGGTGCCGATCACGTTGAAACGGCGCAGGTCGTAGACGTACGGCAGATGGTTGCCGTGCCAGGCGACGACATCCAGCGGAGAGTGGTCGTACGTCGCCGTCCAGAGGTTGCCGCAGAACTTGTTGACGACCTCGACCGGGCCCTCGGTGTCCTCGTACGCGGCCACGGGGGCGAGGAAGTCGCGTGCGTTGGCGAGTCCGTTGGCGCCGATCGGGCCCAGATCGGGCAGTTGGAAGGGCGCCCCGTAGTTCTCGCACACATAGCCGCGGGCGGACACCCCGGGCCCGCCGTCGAACGCGTCGTCGAGCAGCTCCACCCGGAAGCGGACCCCCCGGGGGATCAGCGCGACCCCGCCCGGCTCCACCCGCAGCAGCCCGAACTCGGTACGCAGCAGCAGCCCGCCGCGCTCCGGCACGATCAGCAGCTCCCCGTCGGCGTCGCTGAACACCCGCTCCATCGGGGAGTTGGCGTGATAGAGGTGCACCGCCATGCCCGTGCGCCGCGTCGCGTCGCCGTTGCCGCCGAGTGTCCACAGGCCCGCGAGGAAGTCCGTGCCCGCGGGAGGCTCCGGCAGCGGGTTCCAGCGCAGCCGGTTGGGGTCGGGCTCGGTCTCGGTGAACGGAGCCGAGCGCAGGGTGCCGTTGTCCGTGCGCGTGAACGCGGGATGCGCGGCCGAAGGGCGGATGCGGTACAGCCACGAACGCCGGTTGTGGGCTCTGGGTTCGGTGAACGCCGTACCGCTCAACTGTTCCGCGTACAGCCCGAGCGGGGCGCGCTGCGGCGTGTTGCGGCCGTGCGGCAGCGCCCCCGGGACCGCCTCCGAGCTGTGTTCGTTGCCGAATCCGGAGAGGTAGGCCAGCCCCTCGGCCGTCTTCCTCGCGTCCCCGCTCATGATCGCTCCCTCGCGCCCGATTCCTATGCATCACCGTAGGATTCGACGTCACCGTGCGCAAGAGGGCGCTCGCGGCACCGCTCGGGACCGGCCACGGCCGCGGCGCGCGGCCGGGGCGCGGGGGCGACGTACGACCCAGGGCTTGCCGCACGGGCCGAGAACCCGACTTCAGGGGGATCCGGCCGTCGGACCGTTGTTCTACTCTCCCCGGCATGTCGTGGAAGCGTGGACTGCTCGCCGCGCTCGCGGTCTGCGTCCTGCTCGGCGGACCGGCGGGCTGCGGCTCCGGTGACGGGCACGGGCGAGGGGAGCGGGTGTCGGCCTCGCCCGTGGGCAGACTCCTGGACGGGACGGACGAGGAGGGACGGCACTACCGTGAGGTCGACAAGAAGAACGCGCCCGAGGTCGCGATCGAGGTCCAGCCGGACTCCGACTACGGCTGGGACGTGCGCCTGAGCGTCCACCACTTCCACTTCTCGCCCGCCGGAGCGAGGACCCGGGCCCTGGCCGGCCGCGGCGTCGCACTGCTCTACCTCGACGGCCGCACCATCGCCACGCTGCGCACCGTCGAACACCACCTCGCCGGCGGCCTGGTGCCACGCGGCACCCACCACGTCACCGCACGCCTCTACGCGGACGACCGGACGGTGTGGGCCGTGCACGGCAAGCCGGTGCAGAGCACGGCCGACATCACGGCGTCCGCGTCCGCCCCGACGCACGGCTCCGCCCCGACGCGCGGCTCCGCCCCGGCGGCCACGCCGACCCGGACTCCGCCCCCCGCGGCCACCGCCACGGGGGCCACCGCGGCGGCCGGCACGACCACCCCGCCCCGCACGCGGACGGCCACGACGAGCGGGAACGGCGGCCCGGCCGGTACCGACACGGGAGGTTCACCGGACTCCGGCGGAAAGGCATCATGAAGCCCGTGCCCCCTGCGACCCCGCTCCGCCGTGCGCCCGTCCAGCGCCGCAGCGCCGAAAGACTGACGAGGATCCTCGACGCCTGCGCCGGCCTTCTCGACGAGGTCGGCTACGACGCCCTGAGCACCCGGGCCGTGGCCCAGCGCGCGGGTGTCCCGATCGGATCCGTCTACCGCTTCTTCGGCAACAAGCGCGCCATGGCCGACGCACTGGCCCAGCGCAACCTGGAGCACTACACCGAACGAGTCGCCGTCCGCCTCGGGGAGTCGGACGACGCGGGCGGCTGGCGGGCCGCCATGGACGCCGTGCTCGACGAGTACCTCGCCATGAAACGCACCGCTCCCGGCTTCTCCCTGGTCGACTTCGGAAACCAGATACCGGTCGGCTCCGGTCACGCCGAGCCCAACACCCGCGTCGCCGACCGGCTCACCGACCTGCTCTCCGGCTATCTCGACCGCACGCCCGACGAGGACCTGCGGCGCACCTTCCTCGTCGCCGTGGAGGCCGCCGACACCCTGGTCCACCTCGCCTTCCGGCTCGACCCGGAGGGCGACGAGCGGATCATCGCCGAGACCCGGCAACTGCTGCGTGCCTATCTGGGCCGCGTCCTCGACTGAACCGGGCGCGGGCCGGGGAGGGTGCGCAGATTTTCGACCGCACCCCCGAGAGCCCTCCCTTTCATCCGTACCGGTCGGTATGCTCGGCCGCGTCCGTGTGCCACCGCTGCCGCCGTCCTCCGGGAGGACCCGTGTCCCGCACCTCCGGCACCACCCGAGACTCCCGCACCGCCCTGCGCGTCTGCCCCCTCTGCGAGGCCACCTGCGGGCTGACGCTCACCATCGAGGGCACCCGGGTGACCGGCGCCCGCGGCGACCGTGACGACGTGTTCAGCAAGGGATTCCTCTGCCCCAAGGGTGCCTCCTTCGGGGCCGCCGACGGCGATCCCGACCGACTGCGCGCCCCCCTCGTGCGCGAGGACGGCGCACTGCGCGAGGCCACGTGGGAGGAGGCCTTCGACGCCGTCGCGACGGGACTGCGCGCGGTCGTGGACCAGCACGGCCCGCACGCCGTCGGCGTCGTCCTGGGCAACCCCAACGTCCACACCATGGCCGGCGCCCTCTACCCGACCGTTCTGCTCTCCGGCCTCGGCACCCGCAGCGTCTTCACAGCCTCCACCGTCGACCAGATGCCCAAACACGTGTCGAGCGGCCTGCTCTACGGCGACGCCAACGCCATCCCCGTGCCGGACCTCGACCACACCGACCACCTCCTGCTGATCGGCGCCAACCCCCTGGAATCCAACGGGAGTCTGTGCACCGCACCCGACTTCCCCGGCAAGCTCAAGGCGCTGCGGGCCCGCGGCGGCACGCTCACGGTCATCGATCCGCGCCGGACCCGCACGGCCGAACTCGCGGACCGTCACGTGGCCGTCCGGCCCGGCACCGACGCCCTGCTGCTCGCGGCGATGACCCACGTCCTCTTCGAGGAGAAGCTCGTCGACCCCGGCGAGCTCACTCCGCACCTCCAGGGCATCGAGGAACTCGAGGACGCCGTGGGGGACTTCACCGCCGAAGCCGCGAGCGAGGCCTGCGACGTACCCGCCGACACCATCCGGGCACTCGCCCGCGAGCTGGCCGCCGCCCCCACCGCGGCCGTCTACGGGCGCATCGGAAGCTGCACGGTGCCCCACGGCACCCTCGCCAGCTGGCTCGTCGACATCCTCAACATCCTCACCGGCAACCTGGACCGGCCCGGCGGCGCCCTCTTCCCGCTCGCCGCCACCGACCGGACGCCCCGGCCCGCGGGCCCCGGTCACGGCTTCGCGCTCGGCCGCTGGCACAGCAGGGTGAGCCGGTACCCCGAGGCCAAGGGTGAACTGCCGCTGTCCGCCCTCGCGGAGGAGATGGACACCGCCACGCCCGAAGGGTCCCCGGTCCGCGCCGTCATCGCCGTCGCCGCCAACCCCGTCCTGTCCGCCCCCGACGGCGACCGCCTCGACAAGGCCCTCGACTCGCTCGACTTCATGGTCAGCGTCGATCCGTACCTCAACGAGACCTCCCGCCACGCGCACGTCGTCCTGCCTCCGCCCCCGCCCTCGCAGAGCGCCCACCACGACTTCGCCTTCAACACCCTCGCCGTACGCAACCAGGTCCGCTACAACCGCCCCGCCGTCCCCCTCGAACCCGGCCGGATGGCGGAGACCGAGATCCTCGCCCGCCTGGTGCTGGCCGCGACCGGCATGCACGGGACCGACCCGTCCGCCGTCGACGCCATGGTCGTCGACTCCACCCTCGCCAAGGCGGTCGAGGACGCGCACGGACCGGTGCACCGGCGCGACCCCCGCGAACTCGCCGCCGCGCTCACCGGCGAGACCGGACCCGAGCGGCGCCTCGACATGATGCTGCGCCTCGGCCCGTACGGCGACGGTTTCGGCGTCCGCCCGGACGGTCTGAACCTGGACCGGCTCCTCGCCCGGCCGCACGGCATCGACCTCGGACCGCTGCGCCCCCGCCTGCCGCAGCCGCTCAAGACCCGCAGCGGCAGGATCGAACTGCTCCCGGCACCCGTCGCCGACGACCTGCCGCGGCTGCGGGACGCCCTGCGCGAACGCCCGGCCGCGATCGTGCTCGTCGGCCGACGCCATCTGCGCTCCAACAACAGCTGGATGCACAACGTGCCCGCGCTCACCGGCGGTTCCAACCGCTGCACCCTGCACGTCCACCCCGAGGACGCCGCACGTCTCGGGCTCGCCGACGGGACGGCCGTACGCATCAAGGGGGCCGGGGGAGAGGTGACCGCCCCCGCGGAGGTGACCGACGCCGTGCGGCGCGGAGTGGTGAGCCTGCCGCACGGCTGGGGACACGACCGTCCGGGCACCCGGATGAGCCACGCCGCCCTCGATCCCGGCGTCAACGTCAACCAGCTTCTCGACGGCTCGCTCCTCGACCCGCTGTCGGGCACGGCGGTGCTCAACGGCATCCCCGTCGAGCTCACGCCCGCCGAGACGAGGCTGTGACCTGGAGTTTTGCGCTTATTGCTCGCGCGTCAACATCTTGTCAACCGATTCCGGACCGACCTAACGTCGTCGCACCGCCGGCCCTGGCGGGAGTTCAAGGGCGAACGTTAGGTATCCACCCATGCTGACCATCCTCGGCTTCACCATGATCGCGACCTTCCTGGTCCTGATCATGGTGAAGAAGATGTCGCCGATCGCGGCGCTCGTGCTCATTCCGGCACTCTTCTGTGTCTTCGTCGGAAAGGGCGCCGAACTCGGCGACTACGTCATCGACGGCGTCACCGACCTCGCCCCCACGGCGGCGATGCTGATGTTCGCGATCGTCTACTTCGGAGTGATGATCGACGTCGGCCTCTTCGACCCGATCGTCCGGGGGATCCTGAGGTTCTGCCGGGCCGACCCGCTGCGGATCGTGATCGGAACGGCGGTCCTCGCCGCGGTCGTCTCGCTCGACGGCGACGGCTCGACCACCTTCATGATCACGGTCTCGGCGATGTACCCGCTCTACAAGCGCCTGAAGATGAGCCTGGTCGTGATGACCGGCGTCGCCGCGATGGCCAACGGAGTGATGAACACGCTGCCCTGGGGCGGCCCCACCGCCCGCGCCGCGACCGCGCTGAAGCTGGACGCGAGCGACATCTTCGTCCCCATGGTCCCGGCCCTCGCCGTCGGCCTGCTGAGCGTCCTGGCCCTCGCGTACGTCCTCGGGCGCCGCGAACGCCGGCGGCTCGGCGTGCTGACGCTGGACGAGGTGCTGGAACCGGAGACCGCGACGGTCCTGGTCGGTGCGGGCGGCGGTGACGGAACCGGGGCCGTGCGCGCGGGTGGTGCGGGCGGCGGTGACGGAACCGGGGCCGTACCCACGGGCGGTGCGGGCTCCGGGCCGGGCGCGGACGCCGGTGTTCCCGACGAGGAGGACGGGTTCCAGGGACTCGACCCCCACCGCGTCACCCTGCGCCCCCGGCTCTACTGGTTCAACGCGCTGCTCACCCTCGCCCTGCTGACCTCCATGATCATGGAGTGGCTGCCGATCCCGGTCCTCTTCCTGCTCGGCGCCGCGCTCGCGCTCACCGTCAACTTCCCCCACATGCCCGACCAGAAGGCCCGCCTCGGCGCCCACGCCGAGAACGTCCTGAACGTCTCCGGCATGGTCTTCGCCGCCGCCGTCTTCACCGGCGTCCTCCAGGGCACCGGCATGGTCGACCACATGTCCAAGTGGCTGGTCTCCAACATCCCCGACGGAATGGGCCCGCACATGGCCCTCGTCACCGGTGTCCTCAGCATCCCGCTCACCTACTTCATGTCCAACGACGGCTTCTACTTCGGTGTCCTGCCGGTGCTCGCCGAGGCGGGCCACGCACACGGCGTCTCGTCGCTGGAGATCGCCCGCGCCTCGCTCGTCGGCCAGCCGCTGCACATGTCGAGCCCGCTCGTTCCCGCCGTGTACGTCCTGGTCGGCATGGCGAAGGTCGAGTTCGGCGACCACACCCGGTTCGTGGTCAAGTGGGCGGCGCTGACGTCGCTGGTGGTGCTGGGGGCGGGGATCCTGTTCGGCATCGTCTGACGGACGTCGGCCGGGCGTCCGCCCTCCGCGACCCCGCCCGGAGCGGTAGGCGATCGTCCGTTTCCTCCCGGGGTGAACCGTGCCGACCGATCCCGCCGTGTGTCTTCCCCCGGGCGTGCGCGGTCCGTTAGCTTCCGTGACTCACACGTCCCCCGCGACCCGCCCGGGACGTCCGACCGCGGAGCACCAGCGCCCTGTGAGCCCCCGGGGGCACCCTTCATGACACGCGCCATCTCCCTGCACCAGGTCAGCAAGTCGTACGCGCGCGGTGTCCGCGTCGTGGAGCGGCTCTCGCTCGACATCAGGCCCGGAGAGTTCCTGGTCCTGCTCGGACCCTCCGGCTGCGGAAAGTCGACCGTGCTGAGGATGATCGCCGGGCTGGAGGACCCGAACGAGGGCGAGGTGCGCCTGGACGGCGAGTTCGCGAACGATCTGCCGCCGGCCGAACGGGACATGGCGATGGTCTTCCAGAACTTCGCCCTCTACCCGAGCATGACCAGCCGCGACAACATCGGCTTCCCGCTGCGCATCGAGACGCCCGGCGAGGACCCCCGCCCGCGCGTCGACGCCACCGCCCGGATGCTCGGCATCGAGGACCTCCTCGACCGCTTCCCCAACCAGCTGTCGGGAGGCGAACGCCAACGCGTCGCGATGGGCCGCGCCATCGCCCGGCACCCCTCCGCCTTCCTGATGGACGAGCCGCTGTCCAACCTCGACGCAAAGCTCCGCAACCACCTGCGCGCCGAGATCGCCTCCCTCACCAGAAAACTGGGCGTCACCACGGTGTACGTCACCCACGACCAGGCCGAGGCGCTCTCGCTCGGCGACCGGGTCGCCGTCCTGCGCGGCGGCGTGCTCCAGCAACTGGGCACGCCCCGCACGGTCTACGCACTGCCCGCGAACGTCTTCGTCGCCGCCTTCATCGGCACGCCCCGCATCAACCTGCTGCGCGGGCTCGTCCGGGCACCGCTCGACGGCGCCATGACGATCAGCCTCGGCCGGCAGTACCTCCGGCTGCCCGAACCCCTCTGTCTCGACCACCAGTTGCTCCGGGTGCAGCAGGGCAGGGAGGTCATCGTCGGCCTGCGCTCCGAGGGGGTCCGCATCGCCAGACCGTCGGAGGCCAGGCCCGGCGAGGTGGCGATCAGCGGTCTGGTCGAGCATGTGGAGTTCCAGGGGCACGAGGTGCTCGTCCACTTCAACACCGGCTCGCGGCCCGCCTTCGTACCGGAGCTGGAAGCGCCGCGTCCGGTCCGTCCGGTCCGCCGGCGGCGCCGTGCGGGCTCCGTCCTGGGCCGCTTCCGGGAGCGGGCGGCCGGCCTGCGGGCCGGGCCCGCGGTCGTCCTGGAGCACCCGGGCGACACGGAACCCGCCCGCGCCGACGAGGCCCCGCCGGAGGGGCGGCTGCCCGGTGACCTCGTCGTCCGTACCACCCCCGACTTCGAACTCCGGCACGGCCTCCAGGTCCCCCTCCTCGTCGACCTCGCCCACCTGTTCGTCTTCGACCAGCACGGCGAACGCATCTGTCCCGCCCCGGCGCGGCTGCCCGACCTGGACGAGTGAGGTGGCCAGCATGCGTGCATGGTGCCGCTCGGCATCCGCGCCCGGGTGGGCGCCGCCACCGCCACCGCCCTGCTCGCCGCCGACGCCCCGGCCGCGTACGCCCTGTTCGACGACGCGGGCCCGAAGGCCCCGGCCACCGCGAGGACTTACGTCGAGACCCGGCTGCTGTTCGGCACCGAGCGGCCCGGCGGCGGACCGGCCGTGACCGACCCGCAGTTCATGGCCTTCGTCGACCGTGAGGTGACGCCGGCCTTCCCCGAGGGGCTCACCGTGCGGGACGGCCGCGGCCAGTATCGTGACGCGCACGGCGTCATCGAGCGTGAGCGGTCGTACGAGCTGATCCTGCTGTATCCGGCGGCGCAGGCCCGTGCGCGGGACGCCGGGGTCGAGCGGATCCGGACGGCGTACGAGAGGACGTTCGGGCAGGAGTCCGTGGCCCGCCTCGACGCGCCCACCCGGGCGGACTTCTGAGACCCCGGGGACGTCCGGGCCGCACGCGCCCCCCGATCCCCCTGGCGCCACAAAACTATCATCGCTAGTTTAGGGTCCGGACCGACGCGGCCCCGCCCGGGAGGAACACGATGAAGGCACATGACGGCATGTACATCGACGGTGCCTGGCGCCCCGCCGCCGGCACCGACACCATCGAGGTGGTGAACCCGGTCGACGAGCAGGTGGTGGGCCGGGTCCCGGCGGGCGCCGCCGAGGACGTCGACGCCGCGGTACGGGCCGCCCGCGCCGCCTTCCCGGCCTGGGCCGCGACCCCGCCCGCCGAGCGCGCCGCGCGGCTGGCCGCCCTGCGTGACGTGCTCGACGCCCGCAAGGACGAGATCGCCGAGACCGTCACGGCGGAGCTCGGCTCGCCGCTCGCGTTCTCGCAGGCGGTCCACGCGGGCGTACCGATCCTGGTCGCGGGCTCCTACGCCGAACTCGCCGCCACGTACGCCTTCGAGGAGCGGGTCGGCAACTCGGTCGTGCACCAGGAGCCCGTCGGGGTGGTCGGCGCGATCACGCCCTGGAACTATCCGCTCCACCAGATCGTCGCCAAGGTCGCCCCGGCGCTCGCCGCCGGTTGCGCGATCGTCCTGAAGCCCGCCGAGGACACCCCGCTGACCGCCCAGCTCTTCGCGGAGGCGGTCGCGGAGGCGGGCGTGCCGGCCGGTGTCTTCAACCTCGTCACCGGCCTCGGTCCGGTGGCCGGCCAGGCCCTCGCCGAGCACCCGGACGTGGACCTGGTCTCCTTCACCGGCTCCACGGCCGTCGGCCGGCGGATCGGCGCCGCGGCCGGCGCCGCCGTCAAACGGGTCGCGCTGGAACTCGGCGGCAAGTCGGCCAACGTGATCCTGCCGAGCGCGGACCTCGCGAAGGCGGTCAACGTCGGTGTCGCGAACGTGATGTCCAACTCCGGCCAGACGTGCAGCGCCTGGACCCGCATGCTGGTGCACGGCTCGCGGTACGAGGAGGCCGTGGAGCTCGCCGCCGCGGCGGCGGTGAAGTACGGCGACCGCATCGGCCCGGTGGTCAACGCCAAGCAGCAGGCCCGGGTGCGGAGTTACATCGAGAAGGGTGTCGCCGAGGGCGCTCGGCTGGTCGCGGGTGGCCCCGAAGCGCCGCGCCCCCAGGGGTACTTCGTCAGCCCGACCGTCTTCGCCGATGTCGAGCCCGGGATGACGATCGCCCAGGAGGAGATCTTCGGACCGGTGCTGTCGATCCTGCGCTACGAGGACGAGGAGGACGCCGTCCGGATCGCCAACGGCACGGTCTACGGGCTCGCCGGGGCCGTCTGGGCCGGCGAGGAGGCCGAGGCGGTGGCGTTCGCGCGACGGCTCGACACCGGACAGGTCGACATCAACGGCGGACGCTTCAACCCCCGCGCCCCGTTCGGTGGGTACAAGCAGTCCGGAGTCGGACGCGAGCTGGGCACGCACGGCCTGTCCGAGTACCTCCAGACGAAGTCCCTCCAGTTCTAGACCCCAGGAGCACGCACATGGTTCGCGCTGCCGTCCTTCCCGCCGTGGGCGCTCCTCTGGAGATCGCCGAGATCGACCTCCCCGCGCCGGGCCCGGGCCAGGTCCGCGTCCGGCTGGCCGCCGCCGGGGTCTGTCACTCCGACCTCTCGCTGTCCGACGGCACCATGCGGGTTCCCGTTCCCGCCGTCCTCGGCCACGAGGGAGCCGGGACTGTCGTCGCCGTGGGCGAGGGCGTGACGGGCATCGCCTCCGGTGCTCCGGTGGTCCTCAACTGGGCTCCCTCCTGCGGGAGTTGCCACGCCTGCACGTTGGGGGAGGTGTGGCTGTGCGCCAACGCGCTGACCGGAGCGGGGAACGTGTACGCACGGCGCGCGTCCGACGGGAGCGACCTCCACCCCGGCCTGAACGTGGCCGCGTTCGCCGAGGAGACGGTGGTGGCCGCCGGATGCGTGCTCCCCGCTCCGGACGGCATTCCGCTCACCGACGCCGCTCTGCTCGGCTGCGCCGTCCTCACCGGATACGGCGCCGTCCACCACTCCGCCGGGGTCCAGCCCGGCGAGACCGTCGCCGTGTTCGGGGTCGGCGGGGTGGGTCTCGCGGCGCTCCAGGCCGCCAGGATCGCGGGCGCCTCGAAGATCGTCGCCGTCGACGTCTCCCCCGAGAAGGAGTCACTGGCCCGTGCCGCGGGCGCCACGGACTACGTCGTCGCCTCCGAGACCACCGCCCGTGAGATCCGTGCCCTCACCGGCAAACAGGGCGTCGACGTGGCCGTCGAGTGCGTCGGTCGCGCCGTGACCATCCGCGCCGCCTGGGACTCCACCCGCCGCGGCGGCCGCACCACGGTCGTCGGCATCGGCGGCAAGGACCAGCAGGTCACCTTCAACGCACTGGAGATCTTCCACTGGGGCAGGACCCTGGCCGGCTGTGTGTACGGCAACTGCGACCCGGCGCGCGATCTCCCGGTGCTCGCCGAGCACGTACGGGCGGGCCGGCTGGACCTGGCGATGCTGGTCACCGAGCGGATCGGGCTGGAGGGGATCCCGGGCGCGTTCGAGAACATGGTGGCCGGGAAGGGCGGACGGGCGGTGGTGGTGTTCTAGCCGGTGGGACCCCCGGGGGAGCGGGGGGGTCTGCCCCCCCCGGGCCTCCCCTTCTCGGCAGGCTTTTTGTCAGGCGCGCTCCGACGGCCGGGGCGAGGCCGTCGCGCGCGCCGGACCGGTGACCCCCGTCCGGGACCGCGACACCGCGACTCCGGCCAGGCACAGGGCGCCGCCCGCCAGGGTCAGCGCCCCCGGGACCTCGTCGAGGAAGAGCCAGGACATCGCGACGACCAGTGCGGGGACCGCGTACGTGGTCGCCCCCATCCGGCTCGCGGTGGTCCGGGCCAGGGCGTACGCCCAGGTCGTGAAGGCCAGTGCGGTCGGGAAGACACCCAGGTAGATCACGTTGAGGGTGGCGGAGCCGGGTGCGTCCGCCACCTCGTGGACCAGCTGTCCCGCGAACGGCAGACAGGCGACGGCGCCCACGAGACACCCGAACGTGGTGACCTGGAGGGCGCTCGCCCGGCCGAGGGCAGGCTTCTGGGCGACGACGCCCGCCGCGTAGCCGACCGCCGCGAGCAGACACAGGACCACCCCGAGGACCGAGGAACCGCCCCTGCCGGACATCGACAGCCCCACCGCGAGCGCGCCCGTGAAGGACACCGCCATCCCCGCGAGCAGCCGCGGCGGCATCGGGTCCCCCAGCAGCCGGGAGCCGAGCAGCGCGATCAGGATCGGTCCGGTGTTCACGACCAGCGCCGCCGTACCGGCGTCCACCTGCTGCTCACCCCAGTTCAGGACGACCATGTAGAGGCCGAACCAGAGCAGGCCGGACAACGCGATCCCGCGCCAGGCCTCCCGCGGGGGCAGACCCTCGCGGCGCAGCAGACAGATCGTGCCCAGGGCCACGGCGCCCGCCAGCAGCCGGCCGAGCGCCAACGCCCCCGGGGAGTACGCCGCGCCCGCGCTGCGGATCGATACGAAGGCGGAGGCCCACAGCACGACGGTGACCGACGCAGCGCCCGCGGCGAGCACCTCCGTGCGGCGGGCGGGAGCGGGTGAGGAGGCGTTCATCATGCTCCTGAGGCTAGGTGCGGGCGGGGGCGCGGGACCGGCGGATTACGGACGCCGTGGTGAGGGGGCGGGCGTCGGTGCGGCGGGGTCCCTCAGCGGAGCGCCGTCGCCTCGACGCCCAGGAGTTCCGCGAAGGCGTGCTCCCCCTCCGGGGTGACCTTGACGGCCCGCTCCGATCCGATGCGTACGCACCAGCGGGCGTCCAGGGCGTGGCGGCACAGGGCCGCGCCCGCGGTGCCGGCGAGGTGGGGGCGGCGCTCGGTCCAGTCGAGGCAGGCGCGGCTGAGGGGGCGGCGGCCGGTGCGGTTCAGGGCGATGCCGGTCGTGTCGAACCAGCGCAGGCCCGCGTCGGTGAGGGCGAAGCCGGTGTCCTGGCGCAGCAGTCCGCGCTGGGTGAGGGCGTCGGTGAGGGCGATACCGAGCCGCCCGGCGAGATGGTCGTAGCAGGTGCGTCCGCGGGCCATCGCGGAACCCGCGCCGGCCGCCCGCAGGGAGCGGGGACGCTCGGCGGCGCCGGGGGCGACCTGGGCGGCCAGGTCCTCCACCAGCTGGGCGACCCGGCTGTCGGCCAGGCGTACGTAGCGGTGGCGGCCCTGCCGCTCCTCGGTGAGCAGGCCGCCCGCGACCAGTCTGCCGAGGTGTTCGCTGGCCGTCGACGGCGCGACCTCGGCGTGCCGGGCCAGCTCACCGGCGGTCCAGGCGCGGCCGTCGAGCAGCGCGAGCAGGAGGACGGCGCGGGTCTCGTCGGCGATCATCCCGGCCAGCGCCGCCAGACCGGGCGCGACCGGATCCTTCCGTCTGGTCATACGCCCAGGATGCGCCAGGAACACTTCGGCGCCGGCCGAAGCATGGGGGAGGGAACACCCGCGGGCCCCCGTCCGGGCACTCCGTCTCCGAGTCCGGCCACTGCATGGCCCGGCCACCGGGTGGTCCGGTCACTCCGTCCCGGTCACCCGCTGGAACTGCTGCACCAACCCGTCCAGCAGCGCCGTGAGTCCCACCTCGAACGCCCGCTCGTCGATCTTCTCCTGCTGCTCGGCGAGCAGATGGGCCTGCCCCAGGTGGGGGTAGTCGGCGGGGTCGTACGCGGCCTCGTCGTCGACGAAGCCGCCGGCGAACGAGCCGAGGGCGGAGCCCATGATGAAGTACCGCATCAGGGCGCCGATGGAGGTGGCCTGCGCAGGCGGCCAGCCGGCGCCGACCATCGCGCCGAAGACCGCGTCGGCCAGACGCAGACCGGCGGGCCGGCGGCCGGGGCCGCGCGCGAGGACCGGGACGATGTTCGGGTGGTCGCGCAGGGCGGCCCGGTAGGAGACGGCCCAGTCGTGCAGCGCGGTGCGCCAGTCCCGCCCGTCCTCGAACATGGAGAGATCGACCTGTGCGCTCACGGAGTCCGCGACCGCCTCCAGGATCTGGTCCTTGGTGCGGAAGTGGTTGTAGAGGGAGGGTCCGCTCACTCCCAGTTCGGCGGCGAGCCGGCGCGTGGAGAGGGTCGCCAGGCCCTCGGCGTCCACCAGGGCCCGTGCCGTCTCGACGATCCGGTCGGTGCTGAGGAGGGGCTTGCGCGGTCGGGCCATGGCGCACATAGTAGGGCTGCACACTTAAACTAGCAGTGCTAATTTACATTTTCGGATGTACGGCTTTCACGTGGGGTGTTCCGTCATGAACCTGGAGCTCAGCGAGGAGCAGACCGCCGTCCGGCAGCTCGCCAAGGACTTCGTGGACCGTGAGATCGCCCCCCACGTGGTGGAGTGGGACCGGGCGGAGGAAGTCGACCGGTCCCTCGTCAAGAAGCTCGGCGAGGTCGGTTTCCTCGGCCTCACCGTCGACGAGGAGTACGGCGGCAGCGGCGGCGACCATCTCGCGTACTGCCTGGTGACGGAGGAGCTGGGGCGCGGGGACTCGTCCGTGCGCGGCATCGTCTCCGTCTCGCTCGGCCTGGTCGCCAAGACGATCGCGCACTGGGGGAGCGAGGAGCAGAAGCGGCAGTGGCTGCCGGGGCTGACCTCCGGCACCCAGGTGGGCTGCTTCGGCCTCACCGAGCCCGGCACCGGCTCGGACGCGGGCCATCTGACGACCAGGGCCGTACGGGACGGCGACGACTACGTCATCAACGGCACCAAGATGTTCATCACCAACGGGACATGGGCCGATGTGGTGCTGCTGTTCGCCCGGTCGACCGACGAGCCCGGCCACCGTGGCATCTCCGCCTTCCTGGTACCGACGGACACACCGGGACTGACCCGCCACACCGTCCACGGCAAGCTCGGGCTGCGCGGCCAGGCCACCGCCGAACTCGTCCTCGAGGACGTCCGTGTCCCCGCGAGCGCCATGCTGGCGCCGGAGGGCAAGGGGTTCTCCGTGGCCATGTCCGCCCTGGCCAAGGGGCGGATGTCGGTGGCCGCCGGCTGCGTCGGCATCGCCCAGGCCGCGCTGGACGCCGCCGTGACGTACGCGACCCAGCGGGAACAGTTCGGCAAGACCATCGCCCACCACCAGCTCGTCCAGGAGCTGATCAGTGACATCGCCGTGGACGTGGACGCGGCGCGCCTGCTGACCTGGCGGGTCGCCGACCTCGTCGACCGCGGGCTGCCGTTCGCCACCGAGTCCTCCAAGGCCAAGCTCTTCGCCTCGGAGGCGGCCGTGCGCGCCGCGAACAACGCGCTCCAGGTCTTCGGCGGCTACGGCTACATCGACGAGTACCCGGCGGGCAAACTGCTGCGCGACGCCCGGGTGATGACTCTCTACGAGGGCACCAGCCAGATACAGAAGCTGGTCATCGGACGTGCGCTGACCGGGGTTTCGGCCTTCTGAGTACGCGGGTGAGTACGGGAGCGGATGCGGCCCGGCCCGTATCGGCCGAGTCTGGTCCGCATGACTGACACATCCGTCAAGCAGCAGTCCACCGCCGCCTTCTACGGCCAGGCGGTCGCCTCCTTCGCGGTCGCCATGGTCGCGACCACCATCGGCATCTTCAAGCTGGAGGCCGACACCTGGGTGCGTGCCTTCCTGGGCGTCGCCGTCCTCTATCTGGTGACCTCGTGCTTCACGCTGGCCAAGGTGATCCGGGACCGGCAGGAGGCACAGCTCGCGCACCGTTCGTACAGTCCGTTCGAAAAGCTCTGAGTACGAGACGGGCCGCCCTGAGCGGGCGTGCTAAGCGCTCGCTCAGTATCGGAGGTATGGTGTTCGTCCTGTCAGTGGAAGGGGCGAACCAGCGATGAGTGCGGCGCAGGAGACGGTCGACGGCGAGATGCAGCCGTGGGCCGAGGTCACCCCGGACGCGGCCCGGCGGCTGCTCATCGCCGCCGTGGAGGCCTTCGCCGAGCGCGGGTACCACGCGACGACGACCCGGGACATCGCCGGGCGGGCCGGCATGAGCCCGGCCGCGCTCTACATCCACTACAAGACCAAGGAAGAACTGCTCCACCGGATCAGCCGGATCGGGCACGACAAGGCCCTCGCCATCGTGCGCAGCGCGGCGGACGGCGAGGGCGCCGCCGCCGAGCGGCTCACCGACGCCGTGCGCTCCTTCGTACGGTGGCACGCCGGGCAGCACACCACCGCGCGGGTGGTGCAGTACGAGCTCGACGCGCTCGGCCCCGAGGCCCGTGCCGAGATCATCGCGCTGCGGCGGCAGACCGACGCCGCCGTGCGCGGGATCATCGAGGACGGCGTCGCGGCCGGGGACTTCGACGTGCCGGACGTCCCGGGCACCACGCTCGCGGTGCTCTCGCTCTGCATCGACGTGGCCCGCTGGTTCAACGTCGACGGCCCCCGCACGCCCGACGAGGTCGGCGGGCTCTACGCCGACCTCGTGCTGCGCATGGTGGGGTCCAAGGAGTAGGTCCGAGGGTGGCCCCGGTGCGGGTCCCGCGGCCGGCGCCGTTCAGACGTGCTGGCGCGACCCCTCAGACGTAGTAGCGCGACACCGACTCGGCGACGCACACCGGCTTGTCGCCGCCCTCGCGCTCCACGGTGAAGGCCACGGACACCTGGACACCGCCGGGCACGTCGTCGACACCGGTGATCCTCGCGGTGGCGCGCAGCCGTGAGCCGACCGGTACGGGGGCGGGGAAACGGACCTTGTTCGTACCGTAGTTGACCCCCATCTGCACGCCCTCGACGCTGATCAGCTGCGGGCCGAAGAGCGGGAGCAGGGACAGGGTGAGATAGCCGTGCGCGATCGTCGTGCCGAAGGGGCCCGACGCGGCCCGCTCGGGGTCGACGTGGATCCACTGGTGGTCGCCGGTCGCCTCCGCGAAGAGGTCGATCCGCTTCTGCTCGATCTCGACCCAGTCGCTGTACCCCAACTGCTCGCCCACGGCGGCACGCAGTTCGTCGACCGTCGCGAACGTCCTAGGCTCTGCCATCTCGCTGACCTCCCATATCTCCATGTCTAAGCGACTGCTTAGCATGGTCGGGTGCGGGGCGCATGTCAACGGACCGGGCGGGTGACGAAGTCGGTAGGGTTGGAGGGGTGCCCCAGATCCCTGAGAAGATCCACGAGCTGACCGTCGGCCAGCTGTCGGCCCGCAGCGGCGCCGCTGTGTCCGCCCTGCACTTCTACGAGTCCAAGGGCCTGATCAGCAGTCGCCGCACCACCGGGAACCAGCGCCGCTACCACCGGGACGCGCTGCGCCGGGTCGCCTTCGTCCGCGCCGCCCAGCGGGTCGGCATCCCGCTGGCCACCATCCGTGAGGCCCTCGCCGAGCTCCCCGAGGAGCGCACCCCGACGCGCGCGGACTGGGCCCGGCTCTCCGAGGCGTGGCGTGGCGAACTCGACGAGCGCATCAAGCAGTTGAGCAGGCTGAGGGACCATCTGACCGACTGCATCGGCTGCGGGTGTCTGTCCCTGGACAACTGCGTGCTCTCCAACCCGGACGACGTCTTCGGCGAGCGCCGGACCGGTTCCCGGCTCATGGTCGAGCGCGGCGCGGGGCCACGGCCGGCGCCGGAGGGGCGCAGAGAGTCCGAGGACTGCCGCTGACCCCGGCGCTCCCGGCCGAGCCGGACGCCGCCCCCCACCAGGCCGACGGGAAGGTGAGGGACACGGTCCGGGGTCCCGGGACCCGCGGGCGCCGCCGCCCCGCTCACTCGTACTCCGTGCCGCCCTTGCGGGTCAGATACGCGGGGCTGACCGCCTTCGCGATGGCCCGGCCGCCCGTCACCGGGCTGTACCGCTCGGTCGCGGGCCGGATGACCACGCCTTCGCGCAGATGCAGTCCGCGGCCGGAGACCGTCTCCCGGCCCGAGGCGGCCTCCAGTACGCGGTCGATGGCGTACGGGCCCTCGTACAGCCGTGGCACCAGGGGCAGTTCGCCCTCCAGCAGCGCCGCCGCGTCCAGCCAGCGGACCTCACCGTCGATCTCCGCGGACACGTCGAACACGGCGTAGCCGAGGGTCTCGCGGCGGCCGTCGGCGCCGTAGGAGAGGTCCTGTACGCCCGCCCCGTACACCTCGCCGAAGATACCGACCCGGCGTGCGCCGAGCCGCTCGGCGAGCCGGGCCGCGGCGCCCGCGACCCCGTGGCCGTGCACCGCGCGCCAGTACAGATTGCGCGGATCCTCCTTGAGCGCCAGCGACTTGGCGCCGAAGCCCTTGGAGGAGACGTGCGCGCGCCCCTCGTCCGCGAGGTGGGTCACCAGGCAGGCCGAGCCGTGCAGCTTCTCCGTCAGTACGACGGGCTCGCCCGGCGCGAAGATGTCCGGGTACCGCTGGATGTTCTCGATGTCGACCCAGGGCAGCAGTCCGGGCGCGGACTCGATCTCGCCGTTCATGGTGGGCGGGATCGGGGGCACCCATTTGACGATGCCGAGCGTCTCGGCGAAGTCGGTGCCGTCCGCGGCGGCACGCTCCAGGTCGACGTCCGCCAGCGCTTTGGGGCGGCAGACGATTCCCTGCGACAGCTCTCCGCGCAGTCGTACGGCCCTGACCCGGTCCGACGCGCTGCCCGCGAGCCGTCCGGTCAGACCCAGCTCCTCGATCAGCGCGGGCGGGAGCACGGACTGCTCCGGGATGTAGAGCGCGGTCTCGCCGGTGCGGTAGGCGCCCTTGGCGACGACGGCCCGGTACAGGCCCACCTGGGCCAGCTCGAGCGCGTCGGCGTTCGGGTGCTCGTGGACGGTCAGTACTTCGGCGGTGACGCGCAGCGTCGACATCGGTTTCTCCTCGGGTTCCGCGGGCTTCTCGGCCGGGTTTCGTCGCCCCCAACTGTCCGGACCGCAAAGGAGTGGAGCGAGCGGATTTACGGCTGTTACCGTCGGCTTCCGCGACGTACGCAGGCGCACACCGGGACCGCGGTGCGGCCTGCTGGGCCCGCCGCCCGTGCCGGAGCCCCCGGCCCGTGCTACGCCGGGTGCCGGGCGGCCTCGTGCTGGACCAGCCCCTCGGCCACCAACTGCGCGTTGGACAACGCCCGCTCACCGTCCGGCAGGACGAGGGTGTCCTCCAGTCCGATCCGGGTCGCCAGCCCCAGCCGGCCCGCGAGCCGCAGCACCGGCCACGTGCCGCCCTCCTCGCCGTGCAGGAGGACGGGGACGCCGTGCGCGGTGCCGAGGCCGGCGAGGAGGGCCAGGGCGGAGCGATCGGCCGTCCGCGGGGAGGGGTCGGTCACCTCGGCCAGTACCCGCAGCACGCGCGGTCCGAGCGGCGACGCGGTGAAGCGGGTGGCGCCGTCGGTGCCGGACCAGATGCCCGCCTCCACACCGATCCCGCGGTCGAGAAGGGCCGCCGCCAGCTCCTCGGCGCCCGGTTCGTGCCAGTTGACCGAGGCGTGGTCGGGCAGCACCGTCCAGGACCGGACCCGCTCCACGCGGGCGGTGGGACCGGGCTCGGCCCACGCGCCGGTCGTCACACCGACCGGGACGTCGACCCGGGCCCGGATCGCGTCGAGGACCGCCGCGACCGCCCTCGCCGACAGGGTGTCCTGCCCGCAGGGGGTCTTGGGGTGAACATGGACGTCCGAGGCCCCGGCCCCGACCGCCCCGGCCGCGGACTCGGCCGACGCCCCGGGGGACAACGGCACGCCGACACCGTCACCGGCCCCCCGCGCCCCGTTCAGACAAACCTGCATCACACCCCTGATCCTGCCACCCGGCCACCCCCGTGGCCACGTGGTCACCCCGGGGGCAGGGCCCTGTTGTGAGGGGCGCGGGGAACCGCGCGCTCGGCCCCGGGCGCCCCGCGGCGAGTGACGGTCCCGCTGCCCTCGTACCCCGCCACTCGACGAACCGCGGGGACTGCGCGCCCGGCCACCGACAACCCGCGGCGAACAACTGACCCGCAGCCCCCACGCCCCGCCACTCACCCCAGCACACCGAACCAGGACAACTCGCCACAAACCAACCGCACCCCACCGCTCAACCCAGCGGAGCGCCTACGCCGAGACGAGCAGTCGTCCGCGTCGCGCCTCCGCCACGGCCTCGGGCGTCAGGACGGGCCGCGGCACGACAATCCCGCAGCCCTTGCAGACCGGACCCGAGGACGGTTCGTGGGCCAGGTCGTACTTCCACGCGAGGCGCTCCCCGGTGCACACCGGGCAGACCGCCCCGGGCTCCCGCTCCAGCGCGGCGATCAGCCGGCGCAACACCTCGGCCATGGGCTCACGGGGATGGATCCTGGGGTCGTCGCACCACGCGACACCGAACCCGCCCCAGGTCAGCCGGTGCCAGTCGTCCACGCTGCCCGGGCGGCGCAGCCCGTCGTGCTTCTCCTTCTTGCGACGCTCGGCGAACTCGACCTCGTAGGCGAGCCAGACGGAGCGGGCCTCCTCCAGTTCCTCCAGTGCGGCCACGAGCCGCGCCGGGTCGGGAGACCGGTCCTCGGGGCCGAAACCGGCCCGGGAACACAGATGGTCCCAGGTCGCCCGATGCCCGTATGGGGCGAACCGCTCAAGGCACTTGCGCAGTGAATAGCGCCGCAGTGCCAGATCACTCCTCGGATCTCGCACCTGTCTCGCCAGACTCCGGAAACCGGCCATCGCCCTGCACCTCCGTCACACCTGCACCTGTACTTCGGTCACTTCGGCGTCGTCGTCCTAAGGACGTCGCCGAGTAGACGTATCGACACGCGATTCGGCTCCCTCAGATTTCCGACGAGTGCCACAAGTCACCGGCCGAACTCCCCCGGCCTACCCCCCTTCGCGGTCCTCACCTGTGGAAACGGCTGTGAGCCGGGATGCCGGGGCCCCGGGGGATTCCCGCGGCCCGGTGATCCCCGAGGGCGGCGGACCGGGGAGTCCCGTACGGCCTTCCGCTCCTCAACTGCCCTGTGATCGTTAAAAGTTGACGCATGTTCATCTTCCCACTCGGGGATACCGGCGGTAACGTCCGGCCCACCCCGTCGGGAGGAGCTGCCATGCCACGGTGCACCCCACGTACCACCCTCGACAGACTGAGAACTCCCCGCAGATTCCCAAGGTTCCTGAAGGCCGCGTCCATCTGCGTCCTGGTCGCCGGCCTGCTGTCCCCGTTGACCCAGGCCGCCGCCGCGGGCGGCACGGCCGCATCCGCCGCGAACGACTACTGCGGCGGTCAGTGTTCCGACATCCTCCCGCCCGGGGAGAACGGCAACGCGACCCTCGCCCAGATCCTCCTCAACCAGGTCTTCGGTACCCAGCCCGACCACGCCGAGGACCAGCTCGGCCCCTACAGCAACCTCGCCGCGGGCTACTCCACGCTCACCGACGACAAGATCAACACCTTCTTCAACGACGCGTCCTTCGGCGTCGCGTCCGACCAGGTCGCCTCGACCACCAAGCCGGGCGGCCGCACGGACGTGACGATCGTGCGCGACAAGAAGTCCGGAGTGCCCCACATCACTGGTACTACCCGCTATGGCACCGAGTACGGCGCCGGATATGCGGCGGCCCAGGACCGGCTGTGGCTGATGGACGTCTTCCGGCACGTCGGCCGGGGTCAGCTGACCTCCTTCGCGGGCGGCGCCCCCTCCAACCAGGGCCTCGAGCAGGAGTTCTGGCGCAACGCGCCCTACACCGAGGCGGATCTGCAGACGCAGATCGACAGCGCCACCGCCAACGCCGGAGCCCGCGGCACCCAGGCCCTCGCGGACGCCAACGCCTACATCGACGGCATCAACGCCTACATCGACGCCTCCGACAGCGGCCGCTACTTCCCCGGCGAGTACGTCCTGACCGGCCACAAGGACGCCATCACCAACGCCGGCACGATCGACCACTTCAAACTCACCGACCTGGTCGCGCTGGCCTCCGTGATCGGCGCGCTCTTCGGTTCCGGAGGCGGCGGCGAGGTCAACAACGCGCTCTCGCTGCTCGCCGCCCAGTCCCAGTACGGTGTGACCGAAGGCACCAAGGTCTGGGAGTCCTTCCGCGAACGCAACGACCCCGAGGCCGTGCTCACCGTCCACAACGGCGAGAGCTTCCCGTACGCCACCAAGCCCGACACCGCGCAGGGCGAGGCGCTGCCCGACGCGGGTACGGTGGCCCAGGAGCCGCTGGTCTACGACCGCACCGGCAGCGCCGCCACCGCCAAGGCCACCGGTACCTCGGCCGCGGCGGCCGCGACCAGTCTCAGCTCGGCCAGACGCGGGATGTCCAACGCCCTCGTGGTGAGCGGCAAGGCCACCGCCAGCGGCCACCCGATCGCCGTCTTCGGCCCGCAGACCGGCTACTTCGCGCCACAACTCCTCATGCTCCAGGAGATCCAGGGCCCGGGCCTCAGCGCACGCGGCGCCTCCTTCGCGGGACTGAGCATGTACGTCGAGCTCGGCCGCGGCCAGGACTACTCGTGGAGCGCGACGACGTCCGGCCAGGACATCATCGACACCTACGCCGTCGAGCTGTGCCAGGACGACTACCACTACCTGTACCACGGCACCTGCACCGCCATGGACAAGGTCGAGCGGACCAACTCCTGGAAGCCGACCACGGCCGACAGCACGGCGGCGGGTTCGTACCGCATGCAGGTCTACCGGACCAAGTACGGTCCCGTGGAGTACCGCGCGACGGTCGGCGGCAAGAAGGTCGCCTACACCACCCTGCGCTCCTCCTACATGCACGAGGCCGACTCGATCATCGGCTTCCAGATGCTCAACGACCCGGACTACGTGAAGAGCCCGGGGACCTTCCAGAGCGCGGTGCAGCACATCAACTACACCTTCAACTGGTTCTACGCCGACTCCGCGCACACCGCGTACTACAACAGCGGCGACAACCCGGTGCGGGCGAGCGGCGTGGACGCCGAGTTCCCGGTCTGGGCGCAGGCCGCGTACGAGTGGCGGAACTGGGACCCGGCCACGAACACCGCCGCGTACACCCCGCCGTCCGCCCACCCCAACTCCGTGGACCAGGACTACTACATCTCCTGGAACAACAAGCAGGCCAAGGACTACACCACGGCGCCCTGGGGCGACGGCTCCGTGCACCGCGGCAACCTCCTGGAGGACCGGGTGAAGAAGCTGGTCGCCGCGGGCGGGGTGACCAGGTCCGCGCTGACCCGGGCGATGGCCGACGCGGCGCTCGCCGACCTGCGGGCCGAGGACGTGCTGCCGAAGCTGCTGCAGGTCGTCAGGAGCTCGCCGGTCACGGACACCACGGCCGCGGCGGCGGTGACCAAGCTGTCCGACTGGGTGACGGCCGGAGCCAGACGCAAGGAGACCTCGGCCGGCTCGAAGACCTACGCCGACGCCGACGCGATCCGCATCCTGGACGCCTGGTGGCCGCTGATGGTCAAGGCCGAGTTCGCACCCGGCCTCGGCACCGACCTGTACACCGCCTTCACCGCCAACCTGCCCGTCGACGAATCACCGTCGGCGGCGCACGGCCCGACCGGCGCGCACGCGGGCAGTTCCTTCCAGTACGGCTGGTGGAGCTATGTCGACAAGGACATCAGGGCGGTGCTGGGCCAGTCGGTGCAGGGCGGGCCGGCGCAGAAGTACTGCGGCGGCGGCAGCCTGAGCGCCTGCCGGGACATCCTGATCAGCACGCTCAAGACGGCCGCGGGCCTGACCGCCGCCCAGGTCTACCCCGGCGACGACCAGTGCTCGGCGGGTGACCAGTGGTGCGCCGACTCGATCGTCCAGCGGGCGCTCGGCGGCATCAAGCACGGCAGGATCACCTGGCAGAACCGGCCGACGTACCAGCAGGTCGTGGAGTACGCGTCGCACCGTTGACCCCGGTCGTACCGTCAACTCCCGCCCGGCGGCGGATCGGAGCCCCCGACCCGCCGCCGGGCACCGGCCGTACGCCACGCGTCATCCGTAGAGGAGGTACTCCTTCCGCGTCCGCCGGAAGGCCGCCAGCTCGTCCCGCCAGGACGCCACGACCTCGTCGGCCGTCGCCCCCGCGTCGATCATCGTGCGCACGCCGGTGGAGCCGGTCAGCTTGTCGATCCACTGGTCGGAACGCCAGGCGAAGCCGCTCCAGACCTTCTTGGCGGTCACCAGGAGCGCGATGCCGGTCCGGACGGGGTCGAACGCGGCCCGGTCGGCGACATGGATCTGCACGCCACCGATGGTCTTGCCCTCGAACTTGGAGAAGGTGGGGGCGAAATAGGCCTCCCGGAAGTGTACGCCGGGCAGCCCGAGGCCACCGACCGCCTCGGCCCACCGGCCGTCCAGACCCTCCGCGCCGAGCAGTTCGAACGGCCGCGTGGTGCCCCGTCCCTCCGACAGGTTCGTCCCCTCGAAGAGACAGGTGCCGGAGTAGACCAGAGCCGTGTCGGCCGTCGGCATGTTGGGGCTGGGCGGCACCCAGGGGAGTCCGGAGGCGTCGTAGAAGTCCGACCGCTTCCAGCCGGACATCAGGACGGTCTCCAGCGCGACCGGCTTGGTCAGGAACTCCTTGTTGAACAGCCGTGCCAGCTCCGCCACCGTCATCCCGTGCGCCTGCGCGATCGGCTGCCGGCCGACGAAGCTCGCGAACTCCCGGTGCAGCACCGGCCCCAGCGCCGCCCGCCCGGTCACCGGGTTCGGCCGGTCCAGCACCACGAACCGTTTGCCCGCGAGCCGGGCCGCCTCCATGCAGTCGTAGAGCGTCCAGATGTACGTGTAGAAGCGCGCGCCCGCGTCCTGGATGTCGAAGACCACGGTGTCCACGCCGGAGGCGGTGAAGACGTCGGCGAGCGGCTGTCCGCTCTTGAGATACGTGTCGTAGACGGGCAGCCCGGTCGCCGGGTCGTCGTAGCGGCCCTCCGAGCCCCCCGCCTGCGCGGTGCCGCGGAAGCCGTGTTCCGGGCCGAAGACGGCGACGAGGTTCACGCGGGCGTCGGCGTGCATGACGTCGACGATGTGGCGTACGTCCGTGGTGACGCCGGTGGGGTTCGTCACGATCCCGACCTTGCGGCCGCGCAGGAGTGAGTAGCCGTCGCTTCGCAGGCGCTCGAAGCCGGTGCGGAGGCGGTCACCGGTGGCGGCCACGGGGGCCGGGGCGGGGAGGGGGACGGCGGGGGCGGTCGCCAGGCCGGCCGCCGCGGTGGCCGTGAGAAGGGCTCGCCGGGAGAGGCGCATGGGGGGACCTCCGTGATCGCGGAAGGTGGGCACCGGCACGCTATGCGCAACCGCCGACGTGCGGAAGCCGCCGGTGCCCGTTGCCTGGTCGGGCCCGCGCGGCGGGGCCGCACAATGTCACACGCCCGGGCGCCCCGCGGGAGCGGACACCCCTTCCCTTGCAACATACCGACTGGTTAGTCTGACGTCGCAGCAGAGCCGACTGCGGACAGTACCGACCGCGGACAGAACCGACCGCGTGCGGAGCCGACCGCCTGCCGGGCCGACTGCTCGCAGAGCCGATTGGCGTCGCGTCGAAGGAGACCGATGGTGGAAGCCGTGCAGGATGCGGGAGTGGTCGTCACCGGTGCGGGAGGCGGCATCGGAGCCGCGCTGGCCCGCCGCTTCGCCGCCGAGGGAGCCAGAGTCGTCGTCAACGACCTCGACGCCGCCAAGGCCCGCGCCGTGGCCGAGGAGATCGGCGGCATCGCGGTCCCCGGCGACGCGTCCACGATCGTGACCGAGGCCCGGGACGCCCTCGGCGGCACGATCGACGTCTACTGCGCCAACGCGGGCGTCGCCTCGGGCGGCACCGAGGCGGCCGGCGAGAAGGTCTGGGAGCTGGCCTGGGACGTCAACGTGATGGCCCACGTCCGGGCCGCCCACGAACTGCTCCCGGACTGGCTGGAGCGCGGCAGCGGCCGTTTCGTCTCCACCGTGTCCGCGGCCGGACTGCTCACCATGATCGGCGCCGCGCCCTACAGCGTCACCAAGCACGGCGCGTACGCCTTCGCCGAGTGGCTGTCGCTGACCTACCGCCACCGGGGCCTGAAGGTGCACGCGATCTGTCCGCAGGGTGTGCGCACCGACATGCTCGACGCCACCGGCAGCGCGGGCGACCTGGTGCTCCAGCCGACCGCCATCGAGCCGGAGGACGTCGCGAACGCCCTCTTCGCGGGGATCGAGGAGGACCGCTTCCTGATCCTGCCGCACCCCGAGGTGGCCGGTTACTACCAGGTGAGGGCGACGGAACCGGACCGCTGGCTGACGAACATGAACCACATCCAGCAGAAGTGGGAGGCGGGCCGGTGACCACCTATGCCGACCGCCCCTGGGTGGCCCTCCTCAGCGACGCGCAGCGCGCCACCGTGACCCCCGCCGACTCCCTGGTGCACGCCCTGCGCGCGGCCGTGGCGGACGGTGCGGACCGCACCGCGCTCGCCTACTTCGACGGCCGGCTCAGCTACCGCGAGGTGGACGAGCTGAGCGACTCGGTCGCCGGGCATCTCGCCGCCCGCGGCCTGGAACGCGGCGACCGGGTGGCGATCCTGCTGCAGAACTCCCCGCACTTCGTGCTCGCGCTGCTCGGCGCCTGGAAGGCCGGCGCGACCGTCGTGCCGGTCAACCCCATGTACAAGTCGGGCGAGGTCCGCCACGTCCTGCACGACGCGGACGTGCGTGCCCTGGTCTGCTCCGACCGCGCGTGGGAGTCGTATCTGCGCGAGACGGCGGCCGACTCGGCCGTGAGCATCGTCCTCACGGGCTGCGAACTGGACTTCCAGAGCCGTGACGACGCGCGCGTGCTGACCTTCGAGCGACTTCCGGGGGCCGCGGACGCCGACGACCTCGCGACGGTCGCCGCGCAGGGACACAAGGCCCCAGAAGGCCGCGACGCGGGTCCCGCGGACATCGCTCTGATCAGTTACACCTCCGGGACCAGCGGCACCCCCAAGGGCGCCACCAACACGCACGGCAACATCATGTACAACGCCGAGCGGCAGCGGACCGGTCTCGGACTGCCCGAGGCGCCGGTGTACTTCGCGATGGCGCCCCTGTTCCACATCACCGGAATGGTCTGCCAGCTCGCCGCCTGCCTCAACAGCGCGGGCACACTGGTCCTCGCCTACCGCTTCGAGGCGGGGGTCGTGCTCGACGCGTTCGCCGAGCACCGGCCGCTCTACACCGTCGGCCCCTCGACGGCCTTCATGGCCCTGGCCGCCCATCCGTCCGTCACACCGGACCACTTCTCGTCCTTCGTGAACATCTCCTCCGGCGGCGCGCCACTGCCGCCGGCGCTGGTGGAGAAGTTCCGCGCCGGATTCGGGCCCTACATCCGCAACGGCTACGGGCTCACCGAGTGCACCGCGCCGTGCGCCTCCGTACCGCCGGGCCGGGAGGCCCCCGTCGACCCGGTCTCGGGCACGCTGGCCGTCGGCCTGCCGGGCCCCGACAGCGTCGTACGCATCGTCGACGAGCAGGGCCGGGAGGTCCCGTTCGGGGAACAGGGCGAGATCCTCGTCACGGGACCGCAGGTCGTGCCGGGCTACTGGCAGCGCCCCGAGGCCACCGCCGAGACCTTCCCGGGCGGTGAGCTGCGTACCGGCGACATCGGGTTCATGGACCCGGAGGGCTGGCTCTACGTCGTCGACCGCAAGAAGGACATGATCAACGCGTCCGGCTTCAAGGTGTGGCCCCGCGAGGTCGAGGACGTGCTCTACACCCACCCGGCGGTCCGCGAGGCGGCCGTCGTGGGCATCCCCGACGGCTACCGCGGCGAGACGGTCAAGGCGTACATCAGCCTGCGGCCGGGCGCCGAGGAGGACCCCGACGCGCTCGCCGCGTACTGCAAGGAGAGACTGGCCGCCTACAAGTATCCGCGGCACGTGGAGATCCTGCCCGACCTGCCGAAGACGGCTAGTGGGAAGATCCTCCGTCGGGAACTGCGTACGCGCTCGCAGGCCCCGGAGTAGACGACAATCTCAGTGGACGGCGCTCCTCACCGGGCAGCGTCCTCCACCGAACGGCGCTTTCATCGAACCACGTACGGAAGGCAGGTGGCGGCAGTGCCCAGAACGACGGACGGCGACGGTACGCCCGTCCCGCAGCGGCTCCTGGCCGCCGCCACCCGGCTCTTCGCCGAGCAGGGCTACGACCGGACCTCCGTGCAGGAGATCGTCGAGGCGGCAGGCGTCACCAAGGGGGCGCTCTACCACTACTTCGGCTCGAAGGACGACCTCCTGCACGAGGTGTACGCACGCGTGCTGCGCATCCAGCAGGAACGGCTGGACGCGTTCGCGGAGTCCGACGCGCCGGTGGAGGAGCGGGTCCGGGGCGCGGCCGCGGACGTGGTCGTCACGACCATCGACAATCTCGACGACGCCTCGATCTTCTTCCGCTCGATGCACCACCTCAGTCCCGAGAAACTCAAGCAGGTGCGGTCCGAGCGGCGCCGCTACCACGAGCGCTTCCGCGCGCTGATCGAGGAGGGCCAGAAGAAGGGCGTCTTCTCCACGGCCACCCCGGCGGACCTGGTCGTCGACTACCACTTCGGCTCGGTCCACCACCTGTCGACGTGGTACCGCCCCGACGGCCCGCTCACTCCGCAGGAGGTCGCCGAGCACCTGGCCGACCTGCTGCTGCGCGCGCTGCGGCCGTAGTCTCCTCCCCGTCCCCGGGGCGCCGCCCCGGACCCCGCCAGGGGCGCTGCGGCCCCCTGGACCCCCGCATCGCCCGAGGGGCTCGTCCTCAAACGCCGGACGGGCTGATGGTGGGCGCCCGCGCTGAGAGGCTGACGCCGGCGCTGAAGGCCGGCGGCCGGACGGCAAGGTGCCGATGGCCGGACGGCAAGGTGCCGACGGTTGGACGGCAAGGTGCCGGCGGCGGACGGCAGGGTGCCGACCCGGGCCGGAACCATCCAGTTCCGGCCCGCATGTCCAGCCCGTCCGGCGTTTGAGGACGAGGCCGTTCAGGCCGGTCGGGGGTTGGGGGCGGAGCCCCCAGTCAGCCAAGGGCGGTGGGGGCGCTCCCCACCGCCCCCGCCGTCACACGTACTTCTTGATCTCCCGCCGCGCCAGCGAACGCTGGTGCACCTCGTCCGGCCCGTCCGCGAGCTTGAGGGTGCGCGCACCGGCCCAGAGCTCCGCCAGCGGGAAGTCCTGGCTCACACCCCCGGCACCGTGCAACTGCACCGCCTTGTCGAGGATGTCGACGACCGTACGCGGAGTGGCGATCTTGATCGCCTGGATCTCGGTGTGGGCACCCCGGTTGCCGACCGTGTCCATCATCCACGCGGTCTTCAGCACCAGCAGCCGCAGCTGCTCGACGGCGACCCGCGCGTCGGCGATCCAGTTCTGGACCACGCCCTGCTGTGCCAGCGGCTTGCCGAACGCCGTCCGGGCCACCGCCCGCCGGCACATCAACTCGATCGCCCGCTCGGCCATGCCGATCAGCCGCATGCAGTGGTGGATACGGCCGGGCCCGAGCCGCGCCTGGGCGATGGCGAAGCCGCCGCCCTCCTCGCCGACCAGGTTGGTGACGGGCACGCGGGCCCCGTGGAAGACGACCTCCGCGTGCCCGCCGTGGGAGTGGTCCTCGTAGCCGTACACCTGCATGGCGCGCCGGACCTCGACCCCCGGTGTGTCGCGCGGGACCAGGATCATGGACTGCTGGCGGCGGATGTCCGGCCCGTCCGGGTCGGTCTTGCCCATCACGATGAAGATCTTGCAGTCGGGGTTCATGGCCCCGGAGATGTACCACTTGCGGCCGGTGACGACGTACTCGTCGCCGTCCCGCTCGATGTGTGTGGTGATGTTGGTCGCGTCGGAGGAGGCCACCTCCGGCTCGGTCATCGCGAACGCCGAGCGGATCTCACCGGCGAGCAGCGGCTCCAGCCACTGCTTCTTCTGCTGCTCGTCGCCGAACTGCGCGAGCACCTCCATGTTGCCGGTGTCCGGCGCCGCGCAGTTCAGGGCGGTGGGCGCCAGGTGCGGGCTGCGGCCGGTGATCTCGGCGAGCGGCGCGTACTGGAGGTTGGTGAGTCCGGCCCCGTGCTCGGCGTCGGGCAGGAAGAGGTTCCACAGCCCCTGCCTGCGTGCCTCGGCCTTCAACTCCCCGACCACGGCGGGCGTGTCCCACGGCGAGGCCAGCAGGGCGCGCTGCTCCTCCGCCACCGCCTCCGCCGGGTACACGTGCTCGTCCATGAAGGCGAGCAGCCTGTCCCGCAGTTCCTCGGTGCGCGCGTCGAATGCGAAGTCCATGGCGGATCAGCCTTCCTGAAGAGTGGTCAGGCCGTGCTCGATGAAGAACGGCACCAGGTCACCGATGCGGTCGAAGCCCGCGCCGACCGTCTGGCCGAGCGTGTAGCGGTAGTGGATGCCCTCCAGGATCACGGCGAGTTTGAACCAGGCGAACGCCGTGTACCAGGCGACGTCGGACGCGTCGCGCCCCGAGCGCGCGGCGTACCGTTCGACGATCTCGGCCGGGTCCGGGTGGCCGGCGGCCGAAGCGGTCGTGCTGATGGGGGAGTCCGGCAGTTCGAGAGGCGCGCTGTACATCACCAGCAGGCCCAGGTCGGTCAGCGGATCGCCGAGCGTGGACATCTCCCAGTCCAGGATCGCCTTGATCCGGTCGTCCTCGCCTATCAGCACGTTGTCGAGCCGGTAGTCGCCGTGCACGACGGTGGGCGCGGGGGAGTCCGGCAGCGCGCGCCCCAGGGCCGCCTGCAACTCGTCGATCCCGGCCAGCTCGCGGTTTCTGGAGGCGTCCAACTGCTTGCCCCAGCGCCGCAGTTGACGGTCGAGGAAGCCCTCGGGGCGGCCGAAGTCGGCGAGGCCCACCTCGGCGGGATCCACGGCGTGCAGTGCGACGAGCGTGTCGACCAGCCCGAGCACCGCGTCCCGAGTGCGCTGCGGGCCGAGCGGGGCGAGCTGCTCGGCGGTGCGGTACGGCGTGCCGTCGACGAACTCCATGACGTAGAAGGGGGCGCCCAGCACCTCCGCGTCCTCGCAGAGCAGCACCGGGCGCGGCACCGGGACGGCCGTCGGGTGCAGGGCGCTGATCACCCGGTGTTCGCGCTTCATGTCGTGCGCGGTGGCGAGCACATGGCCGAGCGGAGGGCGCCGTACGACCCATCGTGTGGTGCCGTCCGTGACCGCGTACGTGAGGTTCGACCGTCCGCCCTCGATCAGCCGGCCGGTCAGCGGGCCGTGCGTCAGGCCGGGGCGCTCGTCGTCGAGCAGGCCGCGCAGCCGGTCGAGATCGAGACCTGGCGGGTGGTCGGGACTCATCGTTTCTCCTACACACGAGGGAGCGGGACGTGACCATGATGCCGACCAGTCGGTATGTCGTCCAGGGTGTACGCCAAACGTGATCGGCGTCTCCTCCGGAGGCCGGGGGAGACGCCGGGAGAGCGTCGAGGAGGGACGCCGGAGGGGGCCGGCGGGGCGTTACAGGGAGGTGGTCCCGGGTGCCGGCCGTCCCGTCCGCCGTCGCGTCACTAGTGGTCGTCCCAGTGGCCGTCGTGCTCGGCGTGCCGGTGTCCGTCGTGCAGATAGTCGAGGTGGTCGCCGTGCTCGACCGCCGGGTGACCACAGCCGTGGCCGTGCTGGTGGCCCCCGTGGTCGTCGTGCGCCGTGTGGCCGCTCGGCTCGCACTCGTCCCAGTGTCCGGAGTGCTCGCGGTGCAGATGCCCGTCGTGTGCGTAGTCGACGTGGTCCCCGTGCGGCACCGCGGTGTGTCCGCAGGCCGGACCGTGGGTGTGCTGGTGGGCCGAGTGCTCCGGATGGAGGGTCGTCATGGTGCTCACCTTCGTGCGTGGCGGGAAGCGACGGCTCAGGCTAGCGCCAGAAAGCGTTGTATTTCCGTCAATTCGTCATCATCTGGACATGTGTGCCGCCCGAGAGCGCGGAGAGCTGGGCGTACGGGGTGGAGCAGGGGGTCGCTCGCTGCCGTCGCCTCCCCGGGGGGAGGCGGTCGTGGCTGTGCCCGGTCCCCCGAGGGTGGTCATGGCTGTGCCCGCCCCCCGAGGGCGGTCGCGGCTGCGCCTGGGCCCCCGAGGGCGGTCGCGGCTGCGCCTGGGCCCCCGAGGGCGGTCATGGCTGGTCCCCCGGGGCGGTCGTGGCCGTGTCCGGTCCCGGCTTCTCAGAACACCAGCGCCACCGCGCAGACGGCCAGCGCGACCGTGCACAGGGTCGCGGCCGCCGCGTGCCGCGGTGCGAGGGTGGGCGGGCCGGCGGTGCCGGACGCGGCCAGCACCCGGATGCGGCGGTGCGCGAGCGCCAGGAAGCCCAGCCACAGCGCCCCGCACAGGACACCGGCCACGACACCGGTCGCCGAGGGGCCGCCGTGCAGCGCCGCCTTCGCCGCCAGCACCGCGGCGACGGTGCTCGACAGGGTCGTACGCCGCCACGCGAGCCGGGTGCGCTCCGGCTGCAGCCCGGGGTCCCGCCCGGGGACGGGCGCGGTCATCCTTCCCAGCCGACGAGGACGACGACGACCATCGCGACCGCGACCACCGCGACGGCGATGCCCAGCAGCGCCGGGAAGCGCGACACGGGGAGGTCGTCTCCCCTCCGCATCGCCCGCTCGCACCGCACCCAGTGGTTGACGGCCCGCAGCGAGCAGAGCACGCCCGCCGCCAGCAGGGCCAGCGCGAGACCGACTCGCCAGGCCCAGCGCAGGTCCGGCAGGAACTGGTCCACGGCGAAGCCGCCCCCGATCAGCGCCAGCGCGGTGCGCAGCCAGGCCAGGAAGGTGCGCTCGTTGGCCAGGGAGAACCGGTAGTCGGGAGTGCGGCCCTCCTGCCGGACCTCCTCGGGCGCGAACCAGAGCCGGACGTTCCGTACGAATTCGATCACGTCCGGGACCCTACTCGGCTGTTCCGCGGTGCCGGCCGCCACCGCCGGGCGCCGCGAAGGCTCAGCCCGTCGCCCGGTGCTCGCGCAGGCGTTCGTAGGCCGCCAGTCCGTCCGGCACCCATGTCCACTCCGTCAGACGCCGCTCCACCTCCTCCTCGGTGAGGAAGGCGTGCCAGGCGACCTCCTCCGTCTGCGGGTTCACGGGGAGGTCGCAGCGGACCTCGTAGACGGCGGACCACCAGGTCTGCCCGGCGCCGTTGTCGTAGAGGAACTTGAAGAGCGGGACGGGGCTCGGGAGTCCGGAGACGCCCAGTTCCTCCTCGGCCTCGCGCAGGGCCGCGGCGTCGTACGACTCGCCCGCGCCCACGACGCCGCCGACGAACATGTCGTACAGGGAGGGGAACACCAGCTTGGTCGCGGTGCGGCGGTGGACGAAGAGCCGGCCGCCCGAGTCCCGGGCCTGGATGAACACGCACCGGTGGCGGAGTCCGCGCGCGTACGCCTCTCCGCGCGGGGACTCTCCGACGACCACGTCGTTCTCGTCCACGATGTCGAGGATCTCGTCAGCGGCGCTCATGTCTCCATCCAATCAGTCCCGTTCGACCGACCCCGGGCCGGTCCGCCTCCGGTCCGCATCCGGGCCGTCCCCGGGGAACCCGGGCCCGGTCCCTCCGCCGTGTTCCGGTCGGCCACGCGACGCGCGCCCGGGTCGCCGCGTGCCGCCCCGCCGACCGGGTGTTTCCGGGGCGGTGCGTGCCGTTCGGCCGATCGGGTGACCGCCCCGCGTGGGCGGTGCCGCTCACGGGCCGGCCGCGTCGGTTCACCGAGCGCGGGTGCCGTGGTGCTCGGCCGAGTCGGTTCACCGCCGTTGGAGGTCCAGCGTGGGCTCCGTCCTCTTCGCGCCGGCCGGCATCGCCGGGTGCATCCCGAGCAGCACGATGCCCGTCACGATCGCCGCGAGTCCCGCCGCCTCCCAGGTCAGCGCGCCCACGTCGGTCCGCAGCCGGTCCCCGAGGAACCCCACCCCGCAGAGGATCCCGGCGAGCGGCTGGGCGGCGGTGAGCGCGGGCAGCGACATCCGCAGTTCCGCCGTCTCGAAGGCGCTCTGCACCAGCACCAGCCCCGACACACCGAGCACCAGCACCCCGTACGGCTGCCAGCTGATGAGCAGTTCGCCCCAGCCGCCCTCGCCGAACCGCTGCCCGCTCACCCGGGTGAGTGCGTCCTGCACGCCGTACAGCACGCCCGCGGCCAGGGCGAGCAGCACCGGAGCGGCACCCAGCCGGGAGCGTTTGGCGTACGTGGTGAGAAGGAGCGCGAGCCCGATCATGATGCCGATGATCAGCCAGTGCCGCAGCGGATCGGACACCGCGTCACCGCCCTGGGGGCGGCCCGCCAGGATGAACGCGGTCACTCCGCCCGCGAGCAGGGCGAGCCCGGACCAGCCCTGACGGCCCAGCGGCTGCTTCGTCTGGTGGCGGGAGAGGCCGAGCGCGAACAGCAGGTTGGTCGCGAGGAGCGGTTCCACCTGGGAGACCTCGCCCTTGCCCAGGGCGATCGCGCCGAGAACCATGCCGCACACCATGAGTCCGATGCCGCCCAGCCAGCGCGGCACCCGGATGAGGTCCAGCAGCAGACGGGGGGAGAGGAAGTCGTTCAGCGGGGCGCGTGACGCGGCGTTCTGCTGGAGCACGAAGCCGAAACCCAGGCAACAGGCCGCGCTCACCGAGAGAATCAGAACGAGAACCGACACGCTGGGTACCTCGATACATCCGGAGTCAGATCGGGTCACGGGGTGCGTATCCCGCCGACTGTAGTGCCACCCACCAGGCGCTGCCCACGGAGTACCCGCAACGGGGCGGTTGACTCGGTCACTCTTCTTGCCGAAGGATCTGACCGATCAGTAACCACGGCGGGCCGGTCATCTGCTGTCCCGACCGGTCCCCGCCGATGGCCTGATCGCCATTTTCCTGTCAACCAGCCGTGACGACGGCGACTTGTGACGAAGCCGACATGCGCGTCGTCATGCCGAGAGGACGGGCCCATGGCCTACGACGCAGATGTGATCGTGATCGGAGCGGGTCTCGCGGGGCTCGCGGCGACCGCGGAGCTCGTCGACGCGGGCCGCAAGGTGATCCTTCTCGACCAGGAGCCCGAACAGTCGATCGGCGGCCAGGCGCACTGGTCCTTCGGCGGACTCTTCTTCGTGAACTCGCCCGAGCAGCGCCGGATGCGCATCAAGGACAGCCATGCGCTCGCCCTCCAGGACTGGATGGGCACGGCGGGCTTCGACCGCGCGGAGGACCACTGGCCGCGCCGCTGGGCCGAGGCGTACGTGGACTTCGCGGCCGGCGAGAAGCGGTCCTGGCTGCACCAGCAGGGGGTGCGCTTCTTCCCGGTGGTGGGCTGGGCGGAACGCGGCGGCTACGACGCCAACGGTCACGGGAACTCCGTACCCCGCTTCCACATCACGTGGGGGACCGGGCCGGGGCTGGTCGCCCCCTTCGAGCGGCGGGTGCGCGCCGGGGTCGCGCGCGGCCTCGTCGAGCTCAGGTTCCGCCACCGGGTCACCGGTCTGTCCCGCAGCGCGGGCGCCGTCGACACCGTCACCGGCGAGATACTCGAGCCGTCGGGGATCGAGCGCGGCCAGGCCAGCGGGCGAACGGTGACCGGCGCCTTCGAACTGAAGGCGCAGGCGGTGATCGTCACCTCGGGCGGAATCGGCGGCGACCACGACCTGGTGCGCGCCAACTGGCCCGAACGGCTGGGCACCCCGCCCGAGCGGATGATCTCCGGGGTGCCCGCGCACGTCGACGGCAAAATGCTCGGGATCGCCGAGCGGACCGGCGCGCGCCTCATCAACCGCGACCGCATGTGGCACTACACCGAGGGGATCCAGAACTGGAACCCCGTCTGGGACAACCACGGCATCCGTATCCTGCCCGGCCCCTCCTCCCTCTGGCTGGACGCGCGCGGCAACCGGCTCCCGGTACCGCTCTTCCCCGGCTTCGACACGCTCGGCACGCTCGAACACATCATGAGGACCGGCTACGACTACACGTGGTTCGTGCTCGACCAGAAGATCATCGGCAAGGAGTTCGCGCTCTCGGGTTCGGAACAGAATCCCGACCTGACCGGCAAGTCGGTCAAGGGTGTCGTCGGGCGGGCGCGCGCCGACGTGCCCGGGCCGGTCAAGGCGTTCATGGACAACGGCGCCGACTTCGTCGTCGAGAAGGACCTCGGCGCGCTCGTGCGCGGTATGAACGCGCTCACCAAGGAGCCCCTGATCGAGGAGGCCGCGCTGCGCCGCGAGATCGTCGCGCGCGACCGGGAGATCGCGAACCCGTTCTCCAAGGACCTCCAGGTGACCGCGATGCGCGGGGCCCGCAACTACCTCGGCGACAAGCTGATCCGCACGGCCACGCCGCATCGCATCCTCGACCCGAAGGCGGGCCCGCTCATCGCCGTACGCCTCCACATCCTCACCCGCAAGACGCTCGGCGGCCTGGAGACGGACCTCTCGTCGCGGGTCCTGACCGAGGGCGGCGATCCGCTGGCGGGCGTGTACGCGGCGGGGGAGGTCGCCGGTTTCGGCGGCGGCGGAGTGCACGGCTACCGGTCCCTCGAAGGCACGTTCCTGGGCGGCTGCCTCTTCTCCGGCCGCACGGCGGGCCGCGCGGCGGCCGGGGCGGTGGGCTGAGCACCACCGCGGTCGCCCCGACGTGCGGACGCGAGTGAACCGTCCGCACGTCCCGCCGCCCCGCGCATCTCCGGGTCCGTCATCAACTCGTGCGCACATCGGAGGAGTTGACACGTGTAGGGCATCGGACGGCCCTTGACGTGAACCCTCAGCCAAGGGTTTGCTGTCCGCGATCGCCACTGACCAGCCGCGTCTGTGAGGAAACCTCGCGGTGCCGCCACCCCCGCCACCCCCTCCTCCCCTCGGCCGCGGCCGCAAAGGCACGGCCCAGGTCTTCGACGCCGCACTCGACGACGCCGAACTCGTCGTCGCGCGCTCCGCGCTGGCGCAGGGCCGCTGGACCGCGGTCCGCTCGCTGCTCGCCGTGACCGGTGACGAGTGGGACCGTCGCGGACACCGCGTCACCGTCCTCGCGCAGGAGCCCACCACCCTCGCCTGGGCGCGCGACTGGCAGCTCGCCGAACCCGAGTCCGCCGACGCCTCCGTGCTGCTCGCCTGCGCCACCGTCCAGCGCGCCCTGGACGGCAAGGACCGTCCCGAACGGGCCCGCGAGACCTGTCACGCCGCTGCCGCGCTCGCCCCCGCCGACCCCACGCCCTGGCTCGGCCTGCTGACACTGGAGCGCACACTCGGCGCCGAGGCCGACGTGGTCCGGCTCTTCGACGAGGTGCGCCACCGCCATCCCGAGCACCACCAGGCCCACCACCTGATGGTCGCCCGCCTCGCCGAGCGCCGCGCCCAGGCGGGACAGGACCCGCTCCACGAGGTCTACGACTTCGCCAACTGGGCGGCCGAGCAGGCCCCGGCCGACTCGCCGCTCGCGATCCTGCCCGTCGTCGCGCACGCCGAGCGCTACCGCGTGCTCGCCACCACGGGCAGTGAATCCGCCGACCCGGCCGCCTCCGGGCACTGGGTCGGGCGCCGGGCCCGCCAGGTGATGAAGGCCGCCTTCGACTGGTGGCTGGAGTGGGAGCACGACGACCATCCCCGCCGTCTCCTCGACCTCAACTTCCTCGCCCACGCGAAGTCCTGCGAGGGCCGCGGCGCCGAGGCCGCCGCCCTGTTCCACCGCATCGGGCCGCACGCCACCCCGGTGCCCTGGTCGTACCCGGACCGCGACCCGTACAAGGCCTTCCGTGCCGCCCGCGCCCGCGCGCTCGGTACGGCGTGAACGACCGCTCCAGACAACCGGACCACCGGACATCCGAAAGGACGACCCCGCGATGACGACGGGCAGTTCGAGCACATCGAGCAGTGCGAACACGGGAAGACCCGCCGCGGCCGACGGCGGCATCAGCACCTTCAAGGGCCAGGACCGCGCCCTGAAGGCCAACCGGCTGGGCACCGGGGGGCTGCTCCTGTCCGTCCTCGCCGCGACGGCCCCCCTCATGGTGGTCGCGGGTGTCATGCCCACCACATTCGCGGTGATGGGCATCGTCGGACAGCCACTGCTCTTCGTCATCCTCGGCGTGGTGCTGGTGCTCTTCAGCGTCGGGTACGCCGAGATGAGCCGCCACGTCCACAACGCGGGCGCCTTCTACGCCTACGTGGCCCGGGGTCTCGGCGGCACCGCGGGCGCGGGCGCCGCCGCGGTCGCGCTGCTCGCCTACAGCACGCTCCAGGTCGGCATCTACGGCATCTTCGGCTTCGAGGTGTCCGGGCTGTTCTCCACCTACCTCGACGTCGACCTGGCCTGGTGGATACCGGCTCTGGTGGCCGTGCTGGTCGTCGGCGCGCTCGCCTGGCTGAAGGTCGACGTCAACGCGCGGGTCCTCGGCGTCCTGCTGGTCGTCGAGGTGGCGCTCGTCGTCGTCTTCGACGTCGCGGCCGTCGCCGACCCCGCGAAGCAGGGGCTCTCGCTGCACGCCTTCAACCCCGACACCCTCACCGGGGCCGGGGTCGGCACCGCGCTGTGCTTCTGCATCGCCGCCTTCACCGGCTTCGAACAGGCGCCGGTGTACGCGGAGGAGACGAGCCGCCCGCACATCCTCGTCCCCCGGGTGATGTTCCTGGCGATCGGCTTCGTCGCCGTCTTCTTCGCGATCAGCTCCTGGGCGCTGACCGTCGCCACGGGACCCTCCGGAATCGTCGACGCCTCCCGGGAGCAGAGTGCGGGACTGCTGTTCTTCCTCACCGAGTCCCGCCTCGGAGGCACCTTCACGGACGTCCTGCACGTGCTCTTCGTGACCGGTATGTTCGCGGCGCTGCTCAGCTTCCACAACGTCGTCGCGCGGTACGCCTTCGCCATGGGCCGCGAGGGGCTGCTGCCCAAGGCCTTCGGCCGGACCACCGGAGCCAGCGGCGCCCCCGGCACCGGCTCGCTCCTGCAGACCGCCGTCTCCGTGATCGTTCTGGTCGCCTTCGCCGTGACCGACGACAAGCCGACCGGCGACCCGACCGCGCCCGTGCTGCACCTGTTCACCTGGGGCGGCAATGTCGGCGCGCTCGGCGTCATCCTGCTGATGGCGGCGGCCTCGCTCTCCGTCATCGTCTTCTTCGTCCGACGAGGCGCCGCACGGGCCCAGGCCTGGCGCCTGGTCACCGCGGCCGTCTCGGGTCTCGCCCTGCTCGTGATCGCGGGCTACACCGTGAAGGACTTCGACGTCCTGGTCGGCACCGGCCCGGACTCCGTACTGAGCCGGGTGCTGCCCGCCCTCGTCGCGGTCGCCCTGGTCGTCGGCCTGGTCCAGGGCCTGGTGCTGCGTTCCCGCGCCCCCGAGGCACACGCCCGGATCGGTCTCGGCAACGAGGCCTTCCAGCTGGACAAGGCGGCGGACTCCAGGTCCGGGGCCGGTTCCGACCCCGGGTCCGGGTCAGGGTCCTGAGGAGTCCTGGAGGTGCCGAGAGGCGGCGAGAGGCGGAGGGACATCCGTGGGCCGGGCATGGCCCTCGTCGCCTCCCGGACGGCCGGCGCTGTCTGAGAAAGCTGAGAAATTGATGACGGAATTCTGACGGGCACCCGCTGCCGCTGGCCTGATGGGGGTCGCGGGTGCTCGTATGGGTGTGTGAACCCTGAACATTCCCGGGAGCAGGGACCGGAGCGGCCGCGGGCGCGTACCTCGCAGGCCCCACCGGCGCGCTCGCCGGAGCGACCCGCTGAACGGGAACCGGAGGGCCCGGACGAGCCCGGCACGCCCATCGGCCGCCGGCTCCTGCTCGGTACCCTCGGACTCGGCGCGCTCGGCGTGCTGACCGCGCCCCCGCTCCAGCGCGGCCTCGAGTCGCTCTTCGCCGGCGACCCCACGGGTCTGACCGGCCTGCTCCCCAACGGCGGCGGCTTCCGCTACTACTCCGTGACCTCCTCCGTCCCGCACAAGGGCCCCGCGGACTACCGCCTCACCATCGACGGCCTGGTCGACCGCCCCCGCAGCTACACCCTCGCCGACCTCCACGCACTGCCCCAGACCCGGCTCGTGCACGACGTGCAGTGCGTCACGGGCTGGCGGGTGCCCGGCACGCCCTTCGAAGGGGTGCGCCTCTCGCAGATCCTCGACGCGGCGGGCGTACACCCCACCGCCCGCGCGATCCGGTTCACCTGCTTCGACGGGGCGTACACGGAGAGCCTCACGCTGCGGCAGGCCCGGCGCCCCGACGTCCTGGTGGCCCACCGGATGCAGGACAAGCCCCTCGGCCACGACCACGGCGGCCCGGTCCGCCTCTACGTCGCCCCCATGTACTTCTACAAGTCCGCCAAGTGGCTCTCCGGCATCACCGTCACCGAGGACGTGCGTCCCGGGTACTGGGAGGACCGGGGCTACGACGTGGACGCGTGGGTCGGCCGTTCGAACGGACGCGACGATGCACCCACGAGTTGACGACACCCCGGCCGTCTCGGTGCCCACCGCGCGCGTACACCGCTTCAGCCGGGCGGAACGCTGGGTGCACCGCCTCACGGCCCTGCTGATGGGCGTGTGCGTGGCGACGGCGGCGTGCCTCTACCTCCCGTTCTTCGCCGAGTTGGTGGGCCGCCGTGAACTCGTCGTCAGGGTCCACGAGTTCGCGGGCCTGCTGCTTCCGTTGCCGGTCCTGGTGGGCCTGGTCTCCCGTGCCTTCCGCGCGGACCTGGGCCGGCTGAACCGCTGGGGCCCGCACGACCGCCGGTGGATGCGCGCGGCCCTGCGGCGGGACCCGCTCCGCTCCTCCCGGCCCGCGGCCAAGTTCAACGCGGGCCAGAAGACCTACGCGGCCTGGATCGCGGGTGCGAGTCTGGTCATGCTCGCCACCGGGCTGCTCATGTGGTTCACGCACCTCACCCCGCTGATGTGGCGGACCTCGGCGACCTTCGTCCACGACTGGCTGGCCCTGACGATCGGCATCGTCCTCGGCGGCCACATCGGGATGGCCCTCGGGGACCCGGAGGCCCGGCGCGGGATGCGCACCGGCACGGTGAGCCGGGACTGGGCGGAGCGGGAACACCCGCTGTGGCGGCCCGACGACAGGCGTTAGCCCCGACGGGCCCTGGCCCCGACAGGCGTCAGCCCCGACAGGCGTCAGTCCCGTCGGGCGCTGGCCCCGACAGGCGTCAGCCCCCTGTGGGCGTCAGTCCCGTCGGGCGCTGGCCCCGTCACTCCGGCCCCGGTCGGCACGGGTTCCACAGGTTCTCGACTCCGACCGGCATCGGCGCCTACAGGCCCCGCAGGGTCTGCTCCCCGAAGTCGAGCAGCACCTTGCACGAGCGGCTGCGGTCCGCCGCCAGGGCGAACGCCGACTCGGCGTCCGCCAACGGCACGACCGCGCTGATCAGCGCGTCGAAGCGGGGCTCGGCGGCGAGCAGTGCCAGCGCCTCGTCGAACTCCGCGTCGAAACGGAACGCGCCTCGCAGCTCGATCTCGCGACTCACCAGCAGGTTCCCCGCGAACGGGCTGTTCCCGGGCGGCAGCATGCCGAGCTGGACCACGACCCCGCCGCGCCGCACGAGGCGCAGACACGTGTCCAGCCCCGCGGCCACCCCGGACGCCTCGACGGCCACGTCGGTCTCCGGGGGCCACCCGGGATCGGCCGGGTCGTCGGCCCGTACGAGGGTGTCGGCCCCGGCCAGGGACGCGTACTCCAGAGCCCGCGCCAGCGGATCGGTGACGGTCACCCGTGCCGCGCCCGCGGCCCTCGCGGCCGCCACCACGAGGCAGCCGATCGGCCCGGCCCCGGTGACCAGCACATGTCGGCCCCGCACCTCCCCGGCCCGGCGCACGGCGTGCAGCGCGACGGAGAGCGGTTCGGCGAGCGCGGCCCGCCGCGGGGCGAGCCCCGCGGGCAGCGCCCGCAGCTGCCCGGCGGGTACCGCCAGCAAGGCCGAGAACCCGCCCTGGACGTGCGGCGTACGCGCCGCGCTGCCCAGGTAGCGGGTGTCCCGGCACACGTTCTCCCGCCCGTCGGCGCACTCGGGGCACGTTCCGCACGCCGTCGCCGGGTGCACGGCGACGGCCGTACCGGGTACCGGGCCCGAGGCCCCGGCGCCGTACGACACCACCGCCGCGACGACCTCGTGGCCCAGCACCATCGGCTCCCGCAGGCGGAAGTCCCCGACGCCGCCGTGCCGCCAGTAGTGCAGATCGGACCCGCAGATCCCGCCGTACCGGACGGCCACCAGCGCCTGCCCGGGCCCGGCGGACGGCACGGGCAGCTCCTCGACCCGCAGACCGCCCTGCCCGTGGATCACACAACCGAGCATCGCCGTATCCCTTCCGGAATCCCTCTCGGATGTCTCAGAGCACACTCGTCATGCCGCCGTCGACGTACAGCACCTGCCCGCCGACGAAGTCCGCCGCCGGCGAGGCGAGGAAGAGCAGCCCGCCGACCAGGTCCTCGGTACGGCCCCACCGCCCGGCCGGAGTGCGCCGCCGCACCCAGGCGCTGAACTCCTCGTCCTCGACGAGGGGCCGGGTCAGTTCGGTCTCGATGTATCCGGGACCCAGTCCGTTCACCTGTACCCCGTGCGGCCCCCAGTCCGCGCACATGCCCTTGGTGAGCATCTTCAGCGCGCCCTTGGTGGCCGCGTACGGGGCGATGCCCGGACGCGCGACCTCGCTCTGCAGCGAACAGATGTTGATGATCTTGCCGTGGCCGCGTCCGGTCATCCGGCGCGCGGCCTCCCGGCCGACCAGGAACGCGCTCGTGAGGTTGGTGTCCAGGATCCGGTGCCAGTCCGCGTCCGTGAACTCCAGCAGCGGGGCCCGCACCTGCATGCCCGCGTTGTTGACCAGGATGTCGAGGGGACCCACCCCCTGTTCGACGTCCGCGATGCCGGCGGCCACCGAGGGGCCGTCCGTGACGTCGAACACCGCCGTGCGGACGTCGCCGGGCAGTCCGGCGGCGGCTCGGGCGAGGCGGTCGGCGTCGCGTCCGTTGAGGACGACCGTGCAGCCCGCTTCCAGGAGCCCGCGGGCGAGCGCGAGCCCGATGCCCCGGCTGGAGCCGGTGACCAGGGCCGTACGGCCGCTGATGTCGAACAGAGGGTGACCCATCCCCGTACCCCTAGATCACGAGTGACAGCAGCAGGACCAGTCCGCCGGCCACCACGGAGATGATCGTCTCCATCACCGACCAGGTCTTGACGGTCTGGCCGACGCTCAGGCCGAAGTACTCCTTGACCAGCCAGAAACCTGCGTCGTTGACATGGCTGAAGAAGAGCGAGCCCGCGCCGATCGCAAGGACCAGGAGCGAGGTGTGCGCGGTCGACATGTCGGCGGCGAGGGGGGCGACCAGGCCGGCCGCCGAGATGGTGGCGACGGTCGCCGAACCGGTCGCGAGCCGGATGGCCACCGCGATCAGCCAGGCGAGCAGCAGCGCGGGGATCGACCAGTCCTTGGAGATGTCCAGGATCATCTGGCCCACACCGCAGTCGATCAGCGTCTGCTTGAAGCCGCCGCCCGCGCCCACGATCAGCAGGATGCCCGCGATCGGCGCGAGGGACTTCTCCACCGTGGTGGAAAGGCGGTCCTTGGTGAAACCGGCCGCGCGGCCCAGCGTGAACATGCCCACGAGCACGGCCGCCAGCAACGCCACCAGCGGCGAGCCGATGACGTCGAAGACGCGCTGCACCTTGTGCGCCGGGTCGTCCACGACGATGTCGACCAGCGCCTTGGACAGCATCAGCACGACCGGCAGCAGCATGGTGGCGAGGGTGGCGCCGAAGCCCGGACGCTTCTCCAGCTCCTCGGAGGCGCGGGCGGGGATCATGCGGTCGGGGGCCGGTACGTCCACCCAGCGGGCCGCGTACCGGGAGAAGACCGGGCCCGCGATGATCACCGTCGGGATGGCGACCAGGACCCCGAGCGCGAGCGTGACGCCGAGGTTGGCCTTGACGGCGTCGATCGCGACCAGCGGGCCGGGGTGCGGCGGGATCAGGCCGTGCATCACGGACAGGCCGGCCAGCGCCGGGATGCCGATGCGCATCAGGGAGTAGTTGCCGCGCTTGGCCACCATCAGGACGACCGGGATCAGCAGCACGATGCCGACCTCGAAGAACAGCGGCAGTCCGATCACGGAGGCGATCAGCACCATCGCCCACGGCATGGCGCGGCCGCCCGCCTTGGCGAGGATCGTGTCGACGATCTGGTCGGCGCCGCCGGAGTCGGCGAGCAGCTTTCCGAGTATCGCGCCCAGGGCGATCAGGACGCCCACACCGGCGACGGTGGAGCCGAGGCCGGTGGTGAAGCTGACGATCACCTTGTCGAGCGGCGCCCCGGCGACCGCGCCGAGCGCGAGCGAGCCGATGGTCAGGGCCAGAAAGGCGTGCAGCTTGAACTGGGTGATCAGCAGGACGATGACGGCGATGCCCGCCAGCACGGCGACACCCAGCTGGGCATGGCCCGCGGAGGTGATCGGCTCGACGGCGTCCGCTGCCAGCATCTCGACGCTGAGTCTGGTCACGGTTTTCCCTTGCTCTGAGAAAGGTCTTCGGACGGGTGGGTGGGGTTACTGCGAGGGCTGGTCGAGGGACCGGAGCGCGGTCACGGCCCGTTCGGTGATCTCGTCGGGGCCGCCGGCGACGTCCACGCGCACGCCCGCCTCGTCGGCTTCCAGCGGCTGGAGGGTGGCGAACTGCGAGTCCAGCAGCGCCGTCGGCATGAAGTGCCCCTGGCGGTGCGACATCCGGTCCTCGATGAGCGCACGGTCACCGGTCAGATGCACGAAGACGATCCCGGGTGCCGCGGCCCGCAGCCGGTCGCGGTACGCCCGCTTGAGCGCCGAACTACTGACGACCCCGCCGAGTCCCTCGCGCTCGTGCGCCCAGCGGCCGATGGCGTCCAGCCACGGCCACCGGTCCTCGTCGCTCAGGGGGGTCCCGGCCGTCATCTTGGCGATGTTGGCCTGGGGGTGGAAGTCGTCGCCCTCGGCGTACGGAACGCCGAGCCGGGCCGCGAGCAGGGGACCGATGGTGGTCTTTCCGGTACCCGCGACGCCCATGACCACGACGACATGGGGGGTGCTCATCGCTGCCTCACCGTCTTCGTCGACATCTGATGTCGACGACACTGAAACCCATTAGGTACGACTAATTCAAGTACGTGTGACATATAAGTCTGACTTTTTGTTCGTGACCTCGGCCTCGTACCCTGACCCCATGAGCACACGGGGCCGGGGGCTGCACGGACAGGTACTGGACTCCCTCGGACCGGCCATCACGGCGGGCGAGTACCCCCCGGGGAGTGTGCTGCGCACGGACGAGCTGGCCCAGCGTTTCGAGGTGTCACGGTCGGTGATGCGCGAGGCGGTCAGGGTGCTGGAGTCCATGCACCTGGTGGAGTCCCGCCGCCGGGTCGGTGTGACCGTCCGCCCCAAGGTCGAGTGGAACGTCTACGATCCGCAGGTCATCCGGTGGCGGCTGGCCGGCGCCGACCGCCCCCACCAGCTGCGCTCGCTCACCGTGCTGCGCTCCGCCCTCGAACCCGTCGCGGCGGGACTGGCCGCCCGGCACGCCACCGCCGCGCAGTGCGCCGAACTCACCGAGTGCGCCCTCGGCATGGTCGCCACCTCACGCGGTCACCAGCTGGAGGCGTATCTCGTCCACGACGTCGCCTTCCACCGGGTGATCCTCAACGCGTCGGGCAACGAGATGTTCGCGCGCCTCGGCGACGTCGTGGCCGAGGTGCTGGCGGGCCGTACCCACCACGAGATCATGTTCGAGGACCCCGACCCCGCCGCCGTCACCCTGCACGTCCAGGTCGCGGAGGCGGTCCGCGGGGGAGACGCCGTCCGCGCCGAGGAGCTCACCCGCGAGATCACGGTCGGCGCCCTCCAGGAGCTCGACATCCTGGCGCCGTGACCGTCCTACTGCCCTGACCTGCCGGGACTACTCGGCGAAGTCGCCGTCCACGTACACCCAGGCACCCTCGACCCGCTCGAAACGGCTCCGCTCGTGCAGCGAACCGCCCCGGTAGGACGCCCGGAACGTCACGGTCCCCGTGGTGTGGAAGGCCGACCCCTGACCCGTCCCGAGGATCTCCAGACCCGTCCACCGGGTCCCGGGGTCGAACTCCACCCGGGGCGGCCGCGTCCGCGGATGCCAGGTCCTCAGCAGATACCCCTCGTCCCGCTGGACGAACGCGCTGTACCGCGACCGCATCAGCGCCTCGGCGGTCGGCGCGGCGGCCTCACCACGGTGGAAGCGCCCACAGCACTTCGCGTACGGCTCGGGCAGCCCGCACGGACAGGTACGACTGGTCATGGCCGCCATTGTCCCCCAGACCGCGTCCGCGCCCGCCCGCGCGTCGGACCGGCGGGCGGGGGCGGAGGCGTGCGGCGCGCTACGGCGTCCGGTGGGGCCGGTGGGGCCGGCCCGCACCCGCCTAGGCCGAGTCGGCGTTCGTCGGCGGGTACGTGGGCCGCGCCGGGAGCGGTGCCGTCAGGACGGGCAGGGGCGGCAGCTTGGGCGTGTGCAGCCACGCACCGAAGAGGTCGTCCAGCGGCTCCGCCGCGTACCGGGCGGCATGCGCGAGGAACGCCGCCGTGCTGACGGCGCCACCCCGGTGCAGGGCGGCCCACCCGCGCAGCATGCGGAAGAAGGCCGTGTCGCCCATCGCACAGCGCAGGGCGTGCAGGGTGAGCCCGCCGCGCTCGTACAGCCGGTCGTCGAACATCAGCTTGCGGCCCGGGTCGGACAGCACCAGGTCCTGCGGCCGCACGGCGAGCTTCCGGTGCGCCACCGCGGCCAGTTGCTGTGCCGTACGGCCGCCCGACCGCTCCGACCACAGCCACTCCGCGTACTTCGCGAACCCCTCGTTCAGCCAGATGTGCCGCCAGTCCGTGATGGAGACACTGTTGCCGAACCACTGGTGCGCCAGCTCGTGCGCGACCAGCCGCTCCGAACCGCGCGCCCCGTCCACGTGGTTCGCGCCGAACAGCGACAGTCCCTGCGCCTCCACCGGGACGTCGAGCTCCTCCTCGGTCACCACCACGGCGTACTCGCCGAACGGATACGGCCCGAAGAGCTCCTCGAACAGCTCCATCATCGCGGGCTGCCGCGCGAAGTCGCGGGAGAACTCGGCGAGCAGATCCGCGGGCAGATGTCCGGACTGCGGCACACCACCGAGCCCCGGGTCGCCCAGCAGCACCGTCTGGTACTTCCCGATCGACAGCCCGACCAGATAGCTGGACGTCGGCGCCGCCTGCTCGTACACCCAGGTGGTGGTCGACGCCTTCGTCGTACGGGTCAGCAGCCTGCCGCCCGCCACCACCGTGTACGCCGACGGCGTCGTGACGGAGATCTGGTACGAGGCCTTGTCGGCCGGCCGGTCGTTGCACGGGTACCAGGACGGCGCCCCCACGGGCTGGCTCGCCACCAGCGCCCCGTCCTCCAGCTCCTCCCAGCCGAGCCCGCCCCAGGGGCTGTTCACCGGCTTGGGGTTGCCCGCCCAGTGCACCTCCACGGTGAAGGCGGCCCCGGCCCGGATCGGCTTCGCCGGGCGGATCCGCAGCTTGCCGCCCCGGTGCGTGTAGTGCGGCGCCTTGCCGTCGACCCGGATCCGGCCGATCCGGAAGTCGGCCAGGTTGAGCTGGAACTCCGCGAGCGCGCCCCGGCCGGCTATCGCGTTGATCCGCGCGGTGCCGGAGAGCCGGTTCGGGCCGGGGCGGTAGTCCAGCGCGAGCTCGTACCGATGCACCCGGTAGCGGGGATCACCATTGGCCGGGAAGTACGGGTCCGATCCCACTGTCTGCTGAACGGTCACTGCTGCGTCTGCTCCCTGCGCTGTGCTCGTACGACGTGCCGGTGCACCGTCCCCGGACGCCGTACGGGCCGCGCCTAGGAACGCCATGCCTCGATCGGGTTGCCCAGCCAGCGGGTGTCGTCGGGAACGGATTCCGCCGCCATGACGAGCGACGCGGGTCCCAGTGTGCTGCGCGCCCCGACTGTGCTGCCGGGAAGGACGATTCCGCCCGGGCCCAGGGTGGCGCCCTCACGGAGGACCACATTATCCGTCCGCAAGATCCGGTCGTGGAAGAGGTGGGTCTGCAGCACACAGCCACGATTGACGGTGGAGGCGTCCTCCAGGGTGACGAGATCCGTCTCGGGCAGCCAGTAACTCTCGATCCAGGTGCCCTTGCCGATCCGGGCGCCCAGACCGCGCAGCCACGCCGTCATCAACGGCGTACCGGGCACGGATCCGGCCAGCCACGGCACGGCCACCACCTCGACGAACGTGTCCGCCAGCTCGTTGCGCCACACGAAACCGCTCCACAGCGGGTGCTCGCCGGCCCGGTGCCGGCCCACCAGCAGCCACTTCGCGACGATCGAGAGCACCGCGGCGGCGGCGCCCGCGACGAGCAGCACCACTCCGCTCAGCGCCCAGGCCCACGCCCCGAGCGCGCTGAGCGCGGCGACGGTGAGCACGACCAGCGCGGCCGAGCAGAACACCGGCACGATCCTGCACAGCTCCACCAGACCGCGGGCCCACAGCAGCCGCGCGGGCGGCTCGTAGGTACGGCTCTGGTCGCCGTCCTGCGTCGCGCGCGGCAGCTTCACCGGCGGCAGTCCGAGGTAGGAGCTGCCCTTCTTGGCCTTCTTCGGGGTCGCGGAGAGCACGCCGACCAGACCGCCGTCCGGCACGCTGCGGCCCGGCGCGGTCATCCCGGAGTTGCCGAGGAACGCGCGGCGCCCGATCTCGGCCCGCCCGATGCGCATCCAGCCGCCGCCGAGCTCGTACGGCGCGGTCAGGGTGTCGTCCGCGAGGAAGGCGCCCTCACCGACGGTGGTCAGGCTCGGCAGCGCCAGCACGGTGGAGACCTCGGCGCCCCGGCCGATCTTCATCCCGAGCAGCCGCAGCCACACCGGTGTGATCAGCCCGGCGTACAGCGGGAACAGCGTGTCCCGGGACCGGTCCATCAACTGGGTGACCGTCCAGGTCTGCCAGCCGACCCGGCTGTGCGTCGGGTACGTGCCCGCACGCAGCCCGAGGCTGAGCAGCCGTACGCCGACCAGGATCAGCAGCGCGTAGGTGAGCCCGAAGGCGAGTGTGGCCGGCACCAGCGCGACCGCGGCGCCCCGCAGGGCCTCGCCGAGACCGGCGTCCGGGGTGACGAACCGGCTCGCCACGAGAAGCGCGGCCAGGCCGCCGAGCAGCGGCAGCGCGGTGAGCGCGACACCCGTCGCGCCGTACATCGCGCGCCAGTACGTGCCCCGGCGCGGGCGCTCCTTGGGCCACGCGCGCTTCGCCTTCCCGAGCTTCACGGCGGGCGCTCCGGCCCAGCGCTGCCCGGTGGGGACCTGTCCGGCGACGGCCGAGCCGGGCGCCACCTCGGCCCGCTTGCCGACCCGCGCCCCCGGGAAGAGGATGCTGCGGGTGCCGACGACGGCGTGCGCGCCCACCTTCACCGCGCCGACCTCCAGGCGGTCACCGTCCAGCCAGTGCCCCGACAGGTCCACCTCGGACTCGACGGCGGCACCCCGGCCCAGCTTGAGCAGGCCGGTCACCGGCGGCAGCGAGTGGAGATCCACGTCCCTGCCGACCTTGGCGCCCAGGGCGCGTGCGTACCGCTCCAGCCAGGAGCCGGTCAGCGAGGTCGCGCCGCTGAACTCGGCCAGCCGCTCGGCGGTCCACAGCCGCAGGTGCACGCTGCCGCCGCGCGGATGCCGGCCGGGCGTGACGCCGCGCATCAGCAGCCGGGCCCCGCCCGCCGCGATCGCGAGCCGCCCCGGCGGGCTGAACAGGACGAGGGCCCCGGCGCCGACGAGCCACCACGAGGTGCCCGGCGCCCAGGGGTAGGGCCCGAACCAGTGCAGCACGTTCCCGAGCGCGGCCAGCGCCACGGTCCAGCGCAGCCCGAGCAGGGTGAAGAGCGGGACGAGCACGAGCAGCTGGACGATCTTGGCGCGCAGCGGTACGGGCGCGATGACGCGCTCGGCACCGTCGTCCTGCGCGGACTTCTCCAGGTGCCGGGCCAGCTTGCGCAGCACGGGCTGCTGGTAGATGTCGAGCACGGCGGCGCTCGGGTAGCGGGCGCGCAGCCGGGTGGTGAGCTGGGCGGCGGCGAGACTGCTGCCGCCGATCGAGAAGAAGTCGTCGGAGGCGCTGCCCACGGGTATGCCGAGGACCTCGCTCCACTGTTCGGCGAGCCAGGCCTCGGTGCCGTAGAGCTGTTCCTTCGCCCCGCCGGTCTCCAGGCCCTCCAGCGGCCAGGGCAGCGCGGCGCGGTCGACCTTGCCGGACGTCCGGGTCGGCAGGTCCTCGACGGGGGCGAGCAGCGGGACGAGGGCGGCGGGCAGCGCGGCGCGCAGCTTCTCGACGGCGCTCGCGTGGTCCCAGTCGTCCTGGATGACGACGTAGCCGACGAGGAGCTGGTTGCCGCCGCGGGCGGTGCGGACGGCGGCCGCGGCGCCCGCTACGCCCGGCAGGGCCTGCAGGGCCGCGTCCACCTCGCCCAGCTCGATCCGGCGGCCGCCCAGCTTGATCTGCTCGTCGGCCCGCCCGAGGAAGACCAGCCCCTCGGGTTCGGCCTTGACCAGGTCACCGCTCCGGTAGGCCCGCTGCCAGCCGAGGGACTCCAGCGGCGCGTACTTCTCCGCGTCCTTCTCGGCGTCGAGGTACCGGGCGAGCCCGACCCCGCCGATCACCAGCTGGCCGCTGTCGCCCATGGCGACCGGTTCGCCGGCCTCGTCGACGACGGCGAGCTCCCAGCCGTTGAGGGGCAGACCGATACGGATGGGCTCCTCGCCGGTCATGAGGGAGGCGCAGGCGACGACGGTGGCCTCGGTGGGTCCGTAGGTGTTCCACACCTCGCGGCCCTCGGTCACCAGACGCTGCACCAGCTCGGGCGGGCAGGCCTCCCCGCCGAAGATCAGCAGCCGGACCTCGTTGAGGGCCTCCGGCTCCCAGAGGGCGGCCAGGGTGGGCACGGTGGAGACGACGGTGATCTCCTGCTCGACCAGCCAGGGCCCCAGGTCGGCGCCGCTGCGGACCTGGGAGCGCGGCACCGGCACCAGGCAGGCGCCGTACCGCCAGGCCAGCCACATCTCCTCGCAGGAGGCGTCGAACGCGACGGAGAGGCCCGCCATGACCCGGTCGCCGGGACCGATCGGGTCCTCGGTGAGGAAGAGGTCCGCCTCGGCGTCGACGAAGGCGGCGGCGCTGCGGTGGCTGACGGCCACGCCCTTGGGCCGGCCGGTGGAGCCGGAGGTGAAGATGATCCACGCGTCGTGATCGACTCCGGGCCGCGCGGCGGGAACCTCCGAGACGCCGTTGACGGTCAGCCGGTGCCCGGCCCCCACGACCGCGCGCACCCCGGCTTCGCCGAAGACCAGCTCGGCCCGCTCGTCGGGGTCCTCGGCGTCCACCGGCACATAGGCCGCGCCGGCCGCCAGTACGGCGAGGACGGCGACGTACAGATCGTTGGTGCCCGACGGGACGCGGACGCCGACGCGGTCGCCGAGGCCCACCCCGGCGTCGCTCAGCCGCGTGCGCAGGGTCTCGACCTCGACGGACAGGGCGCGGTAGGTGAGGCTGCGGTGGCCGTCGTCGAGGGCGGGCTCGTCGGGGTACGCCCGGACGGAGGCGTCGAGGATGTCGACCAGGGTGCGGGGAGAGGCGGCGCCGGAGGCGGAGAAGCGCGCCGGGTCGCCGAACTCCGCGCGCACCTCCTCGTCGAACAGTGCGAAAGCGGGGCCTTGCTCGAGGGCTGCCATCAGGTCCTCACGAGTTGTTCCCGGAGCGTCCGGGGCGCTGGTGGGCCCGCAGGTATGCCTGGGGATATTCCGGTCCAGCTCCAAACAAGCGTGGAATTTTAGTACGACGCTAGCCCCGTGCCTGGTCATCAGCCATGCGAGGAGGCCGCCCGAGGCATCGGAACCGATCATTCCGGCGTGAGGGCGATGCTCTGACGTGGGGGTATGTCAGCCTGACGAGATCTGCCCCACATCCGTCCGTGACACGGCGGACACAACGAGCGAGGGCCGCGACCTGATGGTCGCGGCCCTCGCTCGTCACTGTGTGTCCGAGGGGGGACTTGAACCCCCACGCCCGATAAAGGGCACTAGCACCTCAAGCTAGCGCGTCTGCCATTCCGCCACCCGGACAAGGTGTCTGTCGCGCAGGGTTTCCCTCGCGGCGACAGAGGAAACATTACCAGGCTTTCGAGGGCCTCCCGATCACACCCCGTCGCCGCGTGAACGGCGCGTGACGGGCCGGGTCCGGCCTTGGGCCGGGCAGGGGGTGGGGGAGAGGATGAGGGGGACCACCAGCAGTGACAGTGGGAGGAAGCAGCGTGAGCGAGTCGAACACGACCAGGAGCGTCTCCGGCGAGGACGAGGTCGTGGACCTCTGTCGCGAGCTGATCCGGATCGACACCAGCAACTACGGCGACCATTCCGGGCCGGGTGAGCGCAAGGCGGCGGAGTACGTGGCCGAGAAGCTCGCCGAGGTCGGGCTCGAACCGCAGATCTTCGAGTCGCACCAGGGCCGCGCCTCCACGGTGGCCCGTATCGAGGGCGAGGACCCCTCGCGCCCCGCGCTGCTCATCCATGGGCACACGGACGTCGTACCGGCCAACGCGGCGGACTGGACCCACCACCCGTTCTCCGGCGAGATCGCGGACGGGATGGTCTGGGGCCGCGGCGCGGTCGACATGAAGGACATGGACGCCATGACACTGGCGGTCGTACGGGACCGGCTGCGCACCGGCCGCAAGCCGCCCCGTGACATCGTCCTCGCCTTCCTGGCGGACGAGGAGGCCGGCGGCACCTGGGGCGCCCGGCACCTGGTCGACAAGCACCCGGACCTCTTCGAGGGCGTCACGGAGGCGATCGGCGAGGTCGGCGGGTTCTCCTTCACGGTCAACGAGAAGCTGCGGCTGTATCTCGTCGAGACCGCGCAGAAGGGCATGCACTGGATGAAGCTGACCGTGGACGGCACCGCCGGGCACGGTTCGATGATCCACCGGGACAACGCCATCACCGAGCTGTCCGAGGCCGTCGGCCGACTGGGCCGGCACCGGTTCCCGGTGCGGGTGACCAAGACCCTGCGGCACTTCCTCGACGAGCTCGGCGACGCGCTCGGCACCGAGCTCGACCCGGAGAACATGGACGAGACGCTGGCCAAGCTCGGCGGCATCGCCAAGCTCATCGGCGCCTCGCTGCAGAACACCGCCAATCCGACCCAGCTGGGTGCCGGTTACAAGGTCAACGTGATTCCCGGGCAGGCGACCGCCCACGTCGACGGGCGCTATCTGCCGGGGTACGAGGAGGAGTTCCTGGCCGATCTGGACCGGATCCTCGGCCCGCGGGTCAGGCGCGAGGACGTGCACGCGGACAAGGCCCTGGAGACCACCTTCGACGGCGCGCTGGTCGACGCCATGCAGACCGCGCTGTCCGCCGAGGACCCGATCGCCCGCGCCGTCCCGTACATGCTCTCGGCCGGCACCGACGCCAAGTCCTTCGCCGACCTCGGCATCCGCTGCTTCGGCTTCGCCCCGCTGAAGCTGCCGCCGGAGCTGGACTTCGCGGGCATGTTCCACGGGGTCGACGAGCGGGTGCCGGTGGACGCGCTGCGGTTCGGCGTGCGGGTGCTCGACCGGTTCATCGAGGCGTCCTGACGTGTTGACGCCCGCAATCGACCGTGTGTACGGAGGTCGCCCGGGACGAGTGAATGCGACGATAAGCTCGTAGCTCCATTACTCCTTCCTCGTTACAGGTGATGCGATCCGAAGCTGGGATCGCATTGCCAACAAGGAGGAATAATGATCAAGAAGGTCGTCGCTGCTGCGGCTGCCACTGGTGGTCTGGTTCTCGCGGGTGCGGGCCTGGCCGTCGCCGACTCGGGCGCTCAGGGTGCCGCTGTGCACTCCCCGGGCGTCGTTTCCGGCAACGTCATTCAGGTGCCCGTTCACATCCCGGTGAACGTTTGCGGCAACACGGTCTCCGTGATCGGGCTGCTGAACCCCGCCTTCGGCAACACCTGCATCAACAGCTGACGTTGTGCCCCACCCCCTGAGGTCCGGCTCCGCGAGGGCCCGGCTTCACGAGGGGCTGAGCGGCCGGCCCCGGAGCGCGCGCCATGCGCTCCGGGGTCGACCGGCTTCCGCGCACGCGCCGGTATGGGTGCGCGCGCTTTCCGGATGGTCCAAGCCGAGGGCTAAGGCAGGGAAAACAGCTATGCGACAGGTCACCCGCAAGGGCCTGATGACCGTGGCGGCCGCGACCGGCGTGATCGCCGCGACCGGGGGCTACGCGCACGCCGACTCGGGTGCGAGCGGCTTCAGTTCCAACTCGCCCGGCGTGCTGTCGGGCAACACGGTGCAGGCGCCGGTGCACGTACCGGTCAATGTCTGCGGAAACACCGTCAACGTCGTCGGGTTGCTGAACCCGGCGGTCGGCAACACATGCGTCAACCAGGGCGGCAGCGCGTCCTCCGGCGGTCACGGAGGGGGTTATGGGGGCGCTCGCAGTGGGGGCGCGCACGCCGGCGGGCACGCGGTCGGCTCCCCGGGGGTCGGCTCGGGCAACCACGTCCAGGTACCGATCGACGTGCCGGTCAACGTCTGCGGCAACAGCGTGAACGTGGTCGGAATCGGCAACGGGGCACTGGGCAACCGGTGCGGGAACGGTGCCGGCGACCACCAGACCCCTCCGCCGGGTCAGCCTGGGCACCCGGGACACCCCGGTCAGCCGGGTCACCCCGGTCACCCTGGGCATCCCGGTCACCCGGGACAGCCCGGTCACCCGGGACACCCCGGTCACCCCGGTGAGCCTTGTCCTCCCGATCACCCTGGGTACCCGGGCGAGCCTGGACATCCGGGTCACCCCGGCCACCCGGGCCACCCCGGTCACCCCGGACATCCGGGTCACCCTGGCCACCCCGGTCAGTCGGGTACTCCGGGCCAGCCCGGCACTCCGGGGACTCCGGGGACTCCGGGAACCCCCGGAACCCCGGGCCAGCCCGGAACTCCTGGTACCCCGGGTCAGCCCGGGACGCCGTCCACCTCGTACCCCGCCCACCCCGGGACGCAGTCCGTCTCCCAGCCGCACAGCGCCGCACAGCTCGCCCACACCGGCAGTGAGCTGCCGCTCGGCGCGGTGATCCCGGCGGGCGCGGGCGCGCTCCTGGCGGGCGCCGTGCTCTACCGCCGGGCGCGCGCGAGCGCGTAACCGGGCACGAAGGACAGGCCGGGGGACAGGGACGCGCGCGGCGACACCGGCACAGGCGTCATCGCGACACCACCCGCGTCCCCCGGTGGCGCCGCGACCGGAGGGGGCCCGCACGGGCGGGGCCCCTCCGTCTCAGTCGCTTCCGCTCACCACGTGGCACGCACCTGGCGGATGATCCGCCGGCGCAACCGCACCCTGCGGCTGCCGTCGCGATGCAGCGTGAGGCGGTCCAACTCCCAGTGTCCGTACTCCGCATGGTCCGTCAGCAGGCGTGTGGCTTCCTTGCGGGAAACCCCGCGCGGAACGTACACGTCGACAAATTCGTATTCCGGCATCGCATCTATTGTGCGGGCAGAGGCCGTGTACGGATAGCGTCTGCACTATGTCTGATGCTGTGCAGCCCACCGCTGCCGAGGTACGCGCCGCCGCCGAGGCTGTCAAGACCGCACTCGACCGCCACCTGGCCGCGGTCGAGCGCAGGTCGGGCGATGACGACCCGGCCGTCTACGAGGCGTTCAACGAGCTGGCCGCCGCGGCCGAGGAGTACGACGAGCTGCTCTACGACCGCTACGACGAGGTCACCCCCTTCGAGATCCCCGCCGGCGACGACACCCTGCCGCCGTACACGGGCCCCGAGGAGCCGAACGCCCTGAGCGTCCTGATCCGCCGGGACTACGCGGTGGTGGAGCCCCAGCGACTTCTGGCGCAGGCCCAGCGGGTGGAGGCGGTGGAGGAGGACGGCGCCACCGCGGCAGCGGGCTTCGACGCGGCGTCCGGCACGGTCCACGGAGCGCTCGGTGTCCTGTTCGGCGAGTTCGAACCGGACGAGATCGCCTCCCGGCACAAGGAGTTCGGTCTGGAGGAGGGCGACTCCACGCTCTGGGTCACGGCCGCGGACGACCCGGCCGACCCCGGCGAGTGGCTGGAGACCCCCTTCGAGGCGATCGATCCCCAGCGCGTCGTCTGCCGTTTCGACGTCAGCGCGGTCTTCGACGACGAGTCGGACGACGAGGAACTGGACGACGACCTCGACACGGACGCCGAGCTGGACGAGGACGGAGACCTGGAGCCCCTGGACGCCGATCGCTGACCCCGGCGCGAGGAGGTGGCGGTCACCGGAGCCCGGTGACCGCCACCTTTTTGTCCGTGAGCTCCGGTTTGTCCGTGAGCTCCGGCTGTGAGCTCCACCCGTGACTGCACCCGGAGCCCGGAGGACCGCCCGCGAGGTCCTCAGCCCGCTGTCGGGACCTGTGCCCTGAGCAGAGCCGGCAGGCGTGTGGTGCGCGGCTTCTGCGGCACCTCCGCCACCGCCCGCTGCAGCGCCTGCTCCACCCCGTGGACCACGGACAGATGGCGCTCGGCGCGGCCGAAGGCGGTGTAGACCCACGGCCTGGTCAGGGCTGCCGCGGCGTCGCCCGGCAGCACCACGACCGCGGCGGGCCAGCGCAGGCCGACGGCCTGGTGCGCGGTGAGCGCCCACCCGAGCCGAACGGACTGCTCCACCCGCTCCTTCGGTACGACGACGGGGGCGCCCGAGCAGTCCAGGTGCAGGCCGTCGGCGTCGGCCTTCACCACCCGACCCGGCATCGTCCGGCCCGGCGCGGGGGAGTACGCGATCCGGTCGCCCGGGTCGAAGCCCCCGAAGCGGCCGGGGCCAGGGTTCAGCCGTTCCTTGAGCGCGCTGTTGAGCGCCCGCGTGCCCACCGCGCCGCCGTGCCCCGGAGTGATCACCTGCGTCTGCTCGACCGGGATGCCGATCGCGCGCGGCACCGAGTCGGCGACCAGCTGCACGGTGCGGTGCACCGCCTCGCCGGCGTCGCGCACCGGCACGATCACGACCTCCTTGCCGGGAGCCTCGACCTGGTTCAGCTCGCCGATCCCGACCCCGGAGACCAGCTCCCCGACCGGTCCCGGGTCCGGCGTCCGCGAGGCGACCTGTGGACACACGCGGGCGGCGAGCAGATCCGCGAAGACCCTGCCGGGACCCGCCGACCACAGCACCCCCGGGTCCCCGCTCAGCACCAGCCGCGCACCGTCCGGCAGCGACTCGGCGAGCACGGCCGCCGTCTCCACGTCGAGCTGGGGTGCGTCGAGGACGACGAGGAGGTCGAGGTCCAGGGCGCCGTCCGCGTCCCGGCCCGGACCCTCGGCGCCTGACAGCAGGTCCGCGACGGTGACGACGGTGGTGTCCTCCCCGCCCTCGGGCCCGTCCGGCAGGTCGTGCGGGGCCGGCCCGGAGGCGCGGAGGGCGCGGCCGTCGGCGGTGTGCGTGGCGGCCCAGGCGCGCAGGCCGAGGCCGCGCGCGGCACGCAGCAGGGCCGCCGCCTCGGCCCGGGAGGCGTCCCCGCCGGTGTGCAGGACCAGGCCGTGGCCGGCGGCCGTGCGGATCAGGTCGGCGGCGGAGCGGCCGGCGGAGGCGGCGGCCCGCTCCCAGTCGGCCGCCGAACCGTCGTCCTTCGGGACGGAGTTCATCACCCGGGCCAGTCCGTCGGCGAGACTCTCCTCGGCCAGCGCGTACCGCTCCAGACCCACGAGGACGCGCACCGGGCGCTCCTCGCCCTCCTCGGCGCTCTCTTCGGCGTCGTCACGTGCGGGGGCGGCCACGGGGGCCGTCGTCTCCAGCGCGTCCTGGAAGACCAGCGCGTCGCCCTCGGCGAGGGTGCTCTGCACGGCTTCGTCCGGGTCCGGGACGGAGCGCTGGGAGAGCGCGGCGGTGAGCGCCGGAGCGTCGAGGGCGGTGTGTCCGGCGAGCGCCGCCTGTTCGAGGAGCCACACCGTGAGCGCGCGACCGCGTCGCTCGTCGTCGGGACCGCACTCCGCGCCGAGCAGCGCCCGGGCGAACCCGTCGGCCTGCTCGGGCCGTACCCCGGCGACCCGCAGCAACTGCCAGGGGTCCTCGCGCAGCTGCCCGTCCGCGCCCTCGCCCAGGGCGGCGACGACCTGTGGTGCGAGCCCGTCGGGAGCGCCGCCGCCGGTCAGGACGGCACGGACGGCCTCGACGGTCCGCGGGGCGGGAGCCGACGGGGACGCGGCCGGGGCGGACACCGGCAGCGGGCGTCGCGCGGGCTCCGGCGTGGTGGCGCGCGGGGCCGGGCCGGGCTCGCGGAAGGCGGGGGCCACGGGCTTCGCGCCGCTCTCCACGGCCCGTACCGCCGCCAGCAGGTCGGCGGCGGTCCCGCTGAGGCCGGTACCGGCGGCGATCGGACCCCGCTTCTCGGCCTTCCGCCGCTCGATCCGCTCCCGCTCCAGCCGCTGGGCCGCCAACTCGGCCTCGGCCTCGGACAGCTGGGCTGCGGCGCCCTCGGTCCCGGCCGCGGCCCCCTCGGTCCCGTCCGCCGCTTCCTCGGTCGGGCCCTCGGCACTTTCCGACCCGCCCTCGGCGGCCCCGGTCCCGTCCCCGCCCCCGTCCGTGTCCCCGTCCCCGCCCCCGTCCGTGTCCCCGCTCACGGAGGGCACGTCACCGGTCCCGGGCACGTCACCGGCTCCTGGGGCATCGCCGGTCCCGGGGGTGTCGGCCTCCGCCGCGGCGCCCAGGGCCCCCGGCTCCGCTTCCTCCGTGGTCTCGGGCTCCGTGCTCACAGCGTGCTCCAGTCGTGATCGGGATAGTGGTGCACCGGTGCCGACACGTCGTCGAGCGCCCGGCAGATCTCGTCAGGAAGACTAAGGGCCTCCACTGACAGAGCGCCCATGAGCTGCTGCGCGTTGCGCGCGCCGACGATCGGGGCGGCGACTCCCGGGCGGTCGCGGATCCAGGCGAGCGCGACCTGGAGCGGCGTGACCGCGAGGCCGTCCGCGGCGGTCGTCACCGCGTCCACGATGCTGCTCGCCGTGTCGTCCAGGTACGGCGCGACGAAGGGCGCGAGGTGCTCCGAGCCGCCCCGGGAGTCGGACGGCGTGCCGCCCCGGTACTTCCCGGTGAGCACGCCCCGGCCGAGCGGGGAGGAGGGCAGCAGCCCGACGCCGAGGTCGAGGGCCGCGGGCAGCACCTCCCGCTCGACGCCGCGCTGGAGCAGGGAGTACTCCATCTGCGTACTGGCCAGCCGGGTCCGGGTGCCGGGCGCGGCGAGCTGCCAGGTCGCCGCCTTGGCGAGCTGCCAGCCGCAGAAGTTCGACACGCCCGCGTACCGGGCGCGGCCGCTGCTGACCGCGAGGTCGAGTGCCTGGAGCGTCTCGTCCAGCGGGGTGCCGGGATCGAAGGCGTGCACGTGCCACAGATCCACGTAGTCGGTGCCCAGACGCTGGAGCGAGGCGTCGAGTGCCGACAGGAGGTGACCGCGCGAGCCGTCGAACCGCCGGTCCGGGTCGGGCACGCTGCCCGCCTTGGTGGAGATCACCAGGTCGCGGCGCGGCACCAGCCCTTCTATGAGTTGTCCGAGCACGTACTCGGCCTCCCCGTCGCCGTACACGTCCGCGGTGTCGACGAGGTTCCCGCCCGCTTCCCAGAACACCTTCAACAGCTCCGCGGCGTCATGCTCGTCGGTGTCCCGTCCCCAGGTGAGGGTGCCGAGTCCGATCCGGGACACACGCAGGCCGGTACGGCCGAGATGCCTCTGCTCCATGGACGCCGAGATTACTGGCCAGAACTCACCTCGTGGTGGCCCTGTGGACAACCTGGATGATCAGAGCCGGAACCCGTTCCGGTCAGAATGCCCGCCCGCGCGCTAGGGTCTCCGGCACAAGGGACGTTACTGATCGGTAAGGGGATCGGCCATGCAGCTCGGGATCAACCTCGGCTACTGGGGAGCCGGAATGGACGCGGACAATCTCGCCGTCGCCCAGGAGGCCGACCGGCTCGGATACGCCGTCTGCTGGGCCGCCGAGGCCTACGGCTCCGACGCGGCGACCGTGCTCAGCTGGGTCGCCGCACAGACCGAGCGCATCGACGTCGGCTCGGCGATCTTCCAGATCCCGGCCCGTCAGCCGGCGATGACCGCGATGACCGCCGCGACCCTCGACTCGCTCTCCGGCGGCCGCTTCCGCCTCGGCCTCGGTGTGTCCGGGCCGCAGGTCTCCGAGGGCTGGTACGGCGTCAAGTTCGACAAGCCGCTGGCACGGACCCGCGAGTACGTGGAGATCGTGCGGAAGGCGATGACCCGGGAGCGGCTCTCGTACGAGGGCGAGCACTGGACGCTGCCGCTGCCGGGCGGCCCGGGCAAGCCGATCAAGCTGACCGTGCACCCGGAGCGCGAGCACATCCCGCTGTACGTCGCCGCGATCGGCCCGAAGAACCTGGAGCAGACCGGTGAGATCGCCGACGGCGCGCTGCTGATCTTCCCCTCGGCCGAGCATCTGGAGGACACCGCGATCAGGTTCCTGCGCGCGGGCCGGGAGAAGGCGGGCCTGACGATGGAGGGCTTCGACGTCTGCCCGACGCTGCCGCTCGCCGTCGGCGCCGACCAGGACGTGACGGCGCTCGCCGACACGTTCCGCCCGTACACCGCGCTGTACGTCGGCGGGATGGGCAGCCGCAAGCAGAACTTCTACAACCAGCTCGCCCAGCGCATGGGGTACGAGAAGGAGGCCGCCGAGATCCAGGACAAGTACCTGTCCGGCGACAAGGAGGGCGCCGCCGCCGCCGTCCCGCACGCGCTGATCGACCAGACCACGCTGCTCGGTTCCGTCGACCGCATCGCCGACCGTATGCAGGCGTACGCGGCGGCCGGTGTCACCACGCTCACCCTGGCGCCCGCGGGCTTCACGCTCGTCGACCGCATCGCCTCGCTCCGCGCCGGCTCGGACGCCCTGGAGCGGGCCGGTCTGGCGTAACGCGACGGATTGCTTCGACATACTCCGACAGGAGAGTTCCGCGGCCGTGGTGGGGGCTCGGGGGTCTTCCCCGCCACGGCCGTCACCGTGAACAACGCGCGGGAGCCCGCTCGGTTACGCGCGCTGGCCTCCTTGTCCCTCCTTCGTTCGGCGGATTTGTCCGACACATCGGTTGCCGGGTCCCCGGCATCCGATTTGACTCGTTTTCTGCGCGGAAACTGCGGAGAGGTGCGCGTCATGCTTTCGGCCAAGAGTCTGTTCCAGGAGATCCTCGACAACGACGAGTCGTTCCGGCTCTTCTGCTCCATCGCCGCCAGCGGGGAATCGCAGGGCGGCTGGGAGAACGGGCGCATCGCCGCGCTCGTCCCCCCGGGTGAACGCGGGCTCGCGCCGAAGATCGCCCGGCACGGCGCCGACGAGGACAAGCACGGGCGGATCTTCCACGCCCTGATGAAGAAGCGCGGCCTCGCCCCGGTCGGCGTCCCGGCCGACACGGACTACACGATCCTCCTCGAACGCCGGGGCATCGGCCTCGCCCACGAGAAGCTCAGGAGCGAGCAGCCGCTCAGTGTGCGCGACATCGTCACGTATCTCGCCCACAGCAGGGTCACCGAGCAGCGCGCCTCCGAGCAGATGGACCTGTTGCGCAGGCACTTCGCGGACCATCCCGAGCTCGGCCGCGCCGTCCGGATGATCTCCGACGACGAGGACAGGCATCTCGCCTACTGCCACGAGGAGCTGCTGCGCTTCGCCTCGGCCGGGCACGGCCACGCCATCCAGCGGACGCTGCGCGCGTGCGCGCTCGCCGAGATCCGCGTCTACCGGGACGTCAGTCTCGCCGTGACGGCCCACATGGGGCGCATCCTCGGCTGGCCCCGCGCCAAGGCGTCGACGCTCACCGCGGGCATCCACGCCGTCTACGCCTACGAGCGGGCGGGCGGCTGGCGGCGCATGGTCTCCCTGCGGATGCCCGAGCGGCGTGACGCGCTGGGCGGTCCTCCGGCCGCGGCACACGAGTTCGCGTGATCCGTGGCCGGGCGGCCCGGCCGGCCCACCCGGTCCTCGCGCCTGCCGGCACGCCGCCTTCGCGCGCTGTCGCCGCCGGCGTGCCGATCGTCGGGCGCCGTCGCCGGCCCGCCGCCAGTGGGCGAGCCCGTCGCTACAGCCAGCCCCGCCGCTTGAAGAGCCGGTACAGCAGGATCTCCAGCGTGACCATCCCCAGCACCACCGCCGGGTAGCCCCACAGCCAGTGCAGCTCCGGCATGTGATCGAAGTTCATGCCGTAGATCCCGGCGATCAGCGTGGGGACCGCGGCCATCGCCGCCCACGCGGAGATCTTCCGCATGTCGTCGTTCTGGCGCACGCTCATCTGCGCGAGATGCGCCGAGAGGACGTCCGAGACCAGCCGGTCCAGACCCTCCACCGACTCGTTCACCCGCGCCAGATGGTCGTTGACGTCCCGGAAGAAGGGCTGCGCCGCGGCGTCCACGAACGGCACCGCCGTAACGGACCCGCCCGTTCCGGCGAGCCGGGTCAGCGGGACGGTCAGCGGGACCGTCGCCCGGCGGAACTCCATGACCTGCCGCTTGAAGGCGTAGATCCTGGACGCGGTGTGCCGGGAGCCCCCGACGGACGGGGAGAAGACCTCCGCCTCCAGTTCCTCCAGATCGGTCCCCAGTTCGGTCGCCACCTCCAGGTAGTGGTCCACCGTCGCGTCGGCGATCGAGTAGAGCACCGCCGTCGGTCCGCGCCGCAGCGACTCGGGGTCCGCCTCCAGGCGGCGCCGTACGGCCGCGAGCGGTGAACTCTCGCCGTGCCGGACGGTCACCACGAACGAATCACCGACGAAGACCATGACCTCGCCCGCGGTGACGACGTCACTCTCCGGCTCGTAGCGGACCGGCTTGAGGACCATGAACAGCGAGTCGTCGTAGACCTCCAGCTTGGGCCGCTGGTGCGCCTTCAGCGCGTCCTCGACCGCCAGCGGATGCAGCCCGAACTCGCTGCTGACGAGGTCGAACTCCTGTTCCGTCGGTTCGTTCACGCCGATCCAGACGAACGCGTCGCCCTCGGCACGCGCCGTGTCCAGGGCGTCGGAGAGGTCCTCGGGGCCCTCGGACCGGTGCCCGGCGCGGTAGATGGCCCAGTCGACGATCACGGAGCGTATTCTCCCGCCGTCCCGGCCGGCGCGCACGCCGGCTCCGCTCGTCCACAGGCCCGGACGGGTCCGGGCGTCACCCGTTTACGCTGGTTCGCATGCCCACCCTGATCCTCGTCCGGCACGGACGCTCGACCGCCAACACCGCGGGTCTGCTCGCCGGCTGGACCCCCGGCGTCGCCCTCGACGAGCGCGGGGCCCAGCAGGCCGCGGCGCTGCCCGGGCGGCTCGCCGCGCTGCCGCTCTCCGAAGTCGTCACCAGCCCCCTGCAGCGCTGCCAGGAGACCGTGCAGCCGTTGCTCGACGCCCGGCCCGAGCTACGAGCGCACACCGACGAGCGCATCGGCGAGGCGCACTACGGCGACTGGTCCGGCCGCAAGCTCGCCGAGCTGAAGGACGAGCCGTTGATGGAGGTCGTCCAGGCGCATCCCTCCGCGGCCGCCTTCCCCGGCGGCGAGTCGATGCGGGCCATGCAGACCCGTGCCGCCGAGGCGGTACGCGAGTGGAACGCACGCGTGGAGCGCGACCACGGCAGCGACGCCGTCTATCTCATGTGTTCGCACGGCGACATCATCAAGTCGCTCGTCGCCGACGCACTCGGACTTCACCTGGATCTCTTCCAGCGGATTTCTGTGGAACCGTGTTCCATCACCGCGATCCGCTACACACGACTGCGCCCCTTCCTCGTCCGCCTCGGAGACACCGGCGATCTCGCCTCCCTGGCGCCGCGCGAGGAGCCCCCGAGCGGCGACGCCCCGGTCGGGGGCGGTGCGGGCGCACCGTGATCGTCGGCCGCAGTAGGGTGAGGCGGTCGAAGCAGCGCATCAGTTGTCAGCAAGTCGTCAGCAACCGATGCGGGCCGACGCAGTCAGCCGGTCCGCATGCCGAATCCAATGGAGACAGGACGTGTCCCGTCAGGTGTTCCTCTACGACCCCCCGGACCGTTTCGTGGCCGGTACGGTCGGGTTGCCCGGGCGCCGTACCTTCTTCCTGCAGGCCTCCTCGGGCCCCCGCGTGACCAGCGTGGCGCTGGAGAAGACCCAGGTCGCCGCACTCGCCGAACGCATGGACGAACTCCTTGACGAGGTCGTACGACGCACCGGCGGCATCGCCCCGGTCCCGGCCGTGGCCTCGACCGAGGTGTCCGACACCGCCCCCCTCGACACGCCCGTCGAGGAGGAGTTCCGGGTCGGCACCATGGCGCTGGCCTGGGACGGTGACGAACAGCGCATGATCGTCGAGGCGCAGGCCCTCGTGGAACTCGACGCCGACTCCGACGAGGACCTCGCCGAGGCCGAGGAACGGCTCCTCCAGGACGAGGAGAACGGCCCGCCGATGCTCCGCGTCCGGCTCACCGGCGTGCAGGCGCGGGCCTTCGCCAAGCGCGCCCTCGACGTCGTCAACGCGGGCCGGCCGCCGTGCCCGCTGTGCAGCCTCCCGCTCGACCCGGAAGGACACGTATGTCCGCGCCAGAACGGATACCGCCGCGGAGCGTGACCACGGCCGAGTTGCTCGCCCAGGGCGAGCTGAAGGTGCGCGGACGGATCCGTGAGGCCTCGAACGCGGTGCTGTACTGCTCCGTCTCCTACGAGGGCCGCGACGTGTTCTGCGTCTACAAACCGGTCGCCGGGGAGCGCCCCCTGTGGGACTTCCCGGACGGCACCCTGGCACAGCGCGAGGTCGCCGCGTACGAGGTCTCCGAGGCGACCGGGTGGGGGCTGGTCCCGACCACCGTGCTGCGCGACGGACCCTACGGCGAGGGCATGTGCCAGCTGTGGGTCGAGGCGTCCCCCGAGGACGACGGGGCCGGTCTGCTCGCCCTGGTGGACGACGAGGAGCCCGCGGAGGGCTGGAAGGCCATCGGCTTCGCCGAGGTGGGCGAGGGCCGCACCGCGCTGCTCGTGCACGCCGACGACACGCGGCTGCGCAGGCTCGCCGTCCTCGACGCCGTGATCAACAACGCCGACCGCAAGGGCGGTCATCTGCTGCCCACCGGTGAGGGGCGGCTGTACGGCATCGACCACGGGGTCACCTTCAACGCGGACAACAAGCTGCGCACGCTGCTGTGGGGCTGGGCCGGGGAGCCGCTGACCCCGGAGGCGGTCGACGTCCTCACCACGCTGCGGGACGGTCTGGCGTCCGGCGCGCCGCTCGCCACCCGGCTGGCCGAACTCATCACCACCGCCGAGATCGACGCCACGCGCGAGCGCGTCGAGGCGATGCTCGCGTCGGGGAAGCATCCGGAACCGAGCGGGGAGTGGCCGGCGATCCCCTGGCCGCCGGTCTGAGGCCACCGGTCTGAAGGCGCCGGGGCCGACGGTCTGGGGCCACCGGTGCCGGCGCCGCGGGTCTGAGGTCGTGTCAGGCCTCGTCGCCGCCGGTGTGAGGAACCCGACGCGGAGGGATGCCGCCGGGTGGGTGCGCCCGCCCGGTACGCCTCGCGGCGCCGCTCTCGGGTGCCCCTGGCGCACACTGGTGCAACGTCACACCCGGCATACGCGCGTATGGACCGATATGTTCAGGTGTGTGGTCATATCGACTCCGTGGCGACGGGGCCTCGTAGCCCCGGAGTCGGCCGGGAAGGACGCCGATGCACAGTGCGACGCCCCGCACAAGAGGGCCTTCCGGGCCATCAGGCCTGGTCCGGTTCGTATACGGAAGTTCCGTCCGGTTAGGCTCATGACATGCATGCCTGGCCCGCTTCTGAGGTCCCCGCCCTGCCCGGCGAGGGCCGCGACCTCCGGATCCACGACACCGCGACCGGCGGTCTCGTCACACTCGACCCCGGTCCCGTCGCCCGTATCTATGTCTGCGGCATCACGCCGTACGACGCGACCCACATGGGTCACGCGGCGACCTACAACGCGTTCGACCTCGTTCAGCGCGTGTGGCTCGACACCAAGCGGCAGGTTCACTACGTCCAGAACGTGACCGACGTCGACGACCCGCTCCTGGAGCGGGCGGAGCGCGACGGCGTCGACTGGGTGGGACTCGCCGAGCAGGAGACCGCCCTCTTCCGTGAGGACATGACCGCCCTGCGGATGCTTCCGCCGCGGCACTACATAGGCGCCGTCGAGGCCATACCCGGCATCGTGCCGCTCGTCGAGCGGCTGCGGGACGCCGGGGCCGCCTACGAGCTCGAAGGGGACGTGTACTTCTCCGTCGAGTCCGACCCCAACTTCGGCAAGGTGTCCGGCCTGGACGCCGCCGCGATGCGTCTGCTGTCCGCCGAGCGGGGCGGTGACCCGGACCGTCCGGGCAAGAAGAACCCGCTCGACCCGATGCTCTGGATGACCGCGAGGGAGGGTGAGCCCAGCTGGGACGGGGGCTCGCTCGGGCGCGGCCGGCCCGGCTGGCACATCGAGTGCGTGGCCATCGCCCTGGATCACCTGGGGATGGGCTTCGACGTCCAGGGCGGCGGCTCCGACCTCGCCTTCCCGCACCACGAGATGGGCGCCTCGCACGCCCAGGTGCTCACCGGCGAGTTCCCGATGGCCAAGGCGTACGTCCACGCCGGCATGGTCGGGCTGCACGGCGAGAAGATGTCGAAGTCGAAGGGCAATCTCGTCTTCGTGTCCGGCCTGCGGCGCGACGGAGTCGACCCGGCCGCCATCCGGCTCGCGCTCCTCGCCCACCACTACCGCACCGACTGGGAGTGGACGGACGCCGTCCTCGCGGACGCGGTCGCCCGCCTGGAGAACTGGCGCGCCGCCGTGTCCCGGCCCGACGGCCCGCCCGCCGAGGCCCTCGTCGAGGAGATCCGCGACGCCCTGGCGAACGACCTGGACGCGCCGGCCGCGCTCGCCGCGGTCGACCGCTGGGCGGTGCTCCAGCACGAGCGGGGCGGCACGGACGAGGGCGCCACCGGTGTGGTCTCGCGCGCCGTGGACGCCCTGCTGGGTGTCGCCCTGTAACCCGTCGGCTCCGTACGCGGGGGGCGCCGGGCGGTCATGTGCCGCCCGGCGCCCTTTTGCCGTCCGCTCAGACCGTCACCGGCGTCACTGGTTCACGATGACGGCCTGCACCGTGTTGCCGTAGGCGTCGTAGACGCCGACGACCCGCTGCCCGTGGGCGAAGGCCTGCCGGACCGCGTCGTGCGTCACCTGGTCGGGGTTCACCAGGGGACGCCAGGCGTTGTCGATGAACAGGTGGAGGACGGACGGCTGGCCCGGGAGCGGGGTGACCACGTCCCAGAAGTGCTGGGCGGTCCCGCTCACCAGCGCCTGCGAGGCGACGGCGCCCATCGGCACCACCGGCTGCCCCTGTCCCGGCATCTGTCCCGGCGTCTGCCCGGGCAGTTGTCCCTGCTGCTGTCCGCCCAGCTGCTGAAGCAACTGCTGGAAGGGTTGCTGCTGCCCCATCTGCTGGAGCTGCTGCCGCAGGTGCTGCGGGACCTGCTGCCCCACCGGCTGAGGCCACATCTGCGGAGGCGTCTGCTGCCCGAGGGACTGCTGTCCGAACGGCTGCGGTCCCTGCGGCTGTTGCCCGAACTGTTGCCCGGACTGCTGACCGAAGTGTTGCCCGGACTGCTGACCGAAGTGTTGCCCGGACTGCTGACCGAAGGGCTGGGGCGGTGCCGTGCTCGGGCCCTGCTGCTGGTCGGGCTGGTTGTGCTGGTGTCCTTGTTGCTGACTCATCTGCGGGGTGGTGCTCATTCGGGTGCCACCTTCCGTGAATCGTGGACCGTGCGGGTACGTCAGCCCGTGACCACCAGGCCGACGATCTCGTCGTCCGAGAACCAGACACGTACGTCGGGCCGTCCGCCCGCGAAGGCGGAGTGCACCGCCTGCCGGATCTCGGGGGAGGGGTTGTTCAGGGTGCGCCAGTCACCGGCCACGAACAGCCGGAGCCGGGGCGGGAGTTCGCGCGGGTACGGCAGCAGCTCGTCCCAGTACCGTTCGGCCCGGCCCGAACCGACCGCCTCCGGCAGCAGACGGGTGACCGCGGCCTTGATGTCCGGCCGGTTGCCGATCCGCTGGGAGGCGGGCCGGCCGGGCGCGTCCTGCTGGGGGGAGCCGCTGGCCCGCAGCACCGCGCGGGCGAGCTCCGGTGACATCGGCTGCTGCCCGGCCGTCCTGAGCATGCCCTGGAGCGCGGCCAGCGCCCCGGCCACCACCGGGGAGGCGGAGGAGGTCCCCGAGAACGTGTCCGTGTACCAGCCGATCTCCTCGGCGCCGCCCTGCAGATCGCCGGGCCGGTCCCAGAAGCCGCCGGTGGTCGTGACCTCGCGCCCCCAGCCCTGGGCGTCCATCCGTGCGCCGTAGTTGGAGAACGCCAGACGTGAGCGGTCCGGGCCGTGGTCGCGGCCGTGCGTGCCGGGCGGCGGTGCGCCCGCGCCGACCAGCACCGCGCCGGACGACTGGTGGGAGGGGTTGAAGGGGTTGCGCCACCACTCGGGGAACTCGGCGGGGCGGCGCTCGTACACCGCGTCGTCCAGTGACTCGGCGCCGTTGCCCGCCGCCGCGACCACGAGGACGCCCTTGGCGGTCGCGTACCGGATGGCCGCGAAATTGTCGGGCCACCACTCGATCGCGATGTACCCCCGCTGGTCGTCGCGTTGTTCGAAGTCGAACCGCGGTCCGGGCGCGTGCAGTTCGACCAGCAGGAGATCACCGGGACCCAGCCGGTCGGCCGCCGCGTGGATCGCGGCCGCCGTGCCGATGCCCTCGAAGGACGCGGCCGCGGTCACCGCGTCCGGCACGATGCCGGTGACCCCGGACTCGTCGCGGTCGGCGCCGATGATCCCGATGACCGCGGTGCCGTGGTTGCGCCAGGCGAGGTCGGTCATCTGGGTGCCGACGACGACACCGGCGAGCTTCGCCGCCAGGTCCTCGTGGCCGAGCTGCCAGGCCCCCTCCACGTCGATCACCGTGACGCCCCGGCCCGTACCGCCGGGCCGTTGCCAGGCCCAGTACGCGTCGATGCCCTCGGGCGCCGGGCGCAGATAGCCCTGACGGCTGGTGAAGTCCGGCGTGACCGGCGCGCCTTCCTTGACCCGCCGGCCGCCGTCGGCGCCCTCTGCGGTGTGCCCGGCGGGCCTGGCCGAGGCGGGAACGGCGGCGGGCTTCACGTACGCCGTGTCGATCCCGGGCAGCGCGGCGATCCGGGAGCGCAGTTCCTGGGCGCGGTTCCCGACGCCGCGCACCCGGTAGAAGAGCGTGAGGTCGGGGCTGCCGTCGCCGCCCGCCGCGGCGGCCTGCCGGAGTCGCTCCTCGCCGCCGAACAGCGGCTCCAGCGTGAGCTGTTCGTCACTGAGGAACATGTTGACGGCCGAGACGTCGGCGCCCGCCGCCGAGTGGACGCCCTCGGCCCGGGCGCGCAGCCGGGCCTCGGGGCGGGCGACGGCGATCAGCTCCTCTTCGGCCCCTCGATAGGTGAATCCCGCTCCGTCGGGCCCTGGCCCGGTTGTTCCCGGGCCCTGCGCCGACTGTTCCTGGTCGGTCATCGCGTGCCGCTCCCTTCGGTCCCCGCGGGCGCGCTGTCGGGCGCCCGCGGCTGCGCCGCTCGGTCCGTGCGGGTGCTGTGTCGCGGGGAGACGCGGTGTCAGCTCCCGTCTCCGGGACGCGCCTTCGGGGCACAACCTGGCACGCCCGCGGCGACTCGTCCACCCCGCCTTCGCGAACCGGGTTTGAGAACAAGTTGAATGGGGAAACCTGTGCAATCCGTCCTGAAAGAGATGTCACGCAGGAATCAGGCCAAAGGCTGCGGGGCGTGGGTCATGTGGCGTGCGGGCGGGGGCGGTCGACGCCGCGCGGCGTGACCACCATCGTGCGTCCCGGACCGGACCCGTGGGTGATGCGGTGCCGCACACCCTCGTCGACGCGGTGCCGGACGTGCGGCGGGGCGGCGCGCCGTGTGCGCACCGCCCCGTCCGCTCGAATCGCGGGGTCGAATCGCGGGGTCGAATCGCCCGCGTGAGCCGCCCGTCCGCTCAGTCCTCCGACGAGTCCTCGTCCTCGCTGCTGCTGCCGCTGCTGCTACCGGTGTCCGTGTCGGTCTCGGTGTCCGGCTTCGGGGGCTTGGACGGCTTCGGGCGCGCGCCCGGGTTGTCCCGCAGATAGGACGCGCTGTCACTGCCGTCGGCCGTGGCGTGACCGCCGGGAGCCGGGCCCGCCGGACCTCCGCCGTCCCGCCGCCGCAGATACCGCTCGAACTCGCGCGCGATGGCCTCGCCCGACGCCTCCGGAAGCTCGGCGGTGTCCCGGGCCTCCTCCAGCGTCTGCACGTACTCGGCGACCTCGCTGTCCTCGGCGGCCAGCTGGTCGACGCCCAGCTGCCAGGCCCGCGCGTCCTCGGGCAGCTCGCCCAGCGGGATCCGGAGGTCGATCAGGTCCTCCAGGCGGTTGAGGAGGGCCAGCGTCGCCTTCGGGTTCGGCGGCTGCGAGACGTAGTGCGGTACGGCCGCCCACAGCGACACCGCCGGTACGCCCGCGTGCGTGCACGCCTCCTGGAGGATGCCGACGATGCCCGTGGGGCCCTCGTACTTCGTCTCCTCCAGGTCCATCGTGCGGGCCAGGTCGGAATCGGAGGTGACCCCGCTGACCGGCACCGGACGGGTGTGCGGCGTGTCACCGAGCAGTGCGCCCAGGATCACCACCAGCTCCACACCCAGCTCGTGCGCGAAGCCGAGCAGCTCGTTGCAGAACGAACGCCACCGCATCGACGGCTCGATGCCCCTCACCAGCACGAGGTCGCGCGGCTTCGCACCGCCGACCCGGACCACCGACAGACGCGTGGTCGGCCAGGTGATCTTGCGCACGCCGCCGTCCAGCCACACCGTGGGGCGGTTCACCTGGAAGTCGTAGTAGTCCTCGGCGTCGAGCGCCGCGAAGACCTCGCCCTTCCACTCCCTGTCCAGGTGCGCGACCGCGGTGGAGGCGGCGTCGCCGGCGTCGTTCCAGCCCTCGAACGCGGCCACCATGACTGGGTCGATCAGCTCGGGAACCCCCTCCAGCTCGATCACCCAGCGCCTCCTTCCGACGTGCCCTCGCGTACGCCCCAACCTTACGGCGTGCCGAGGGTGCCTCCGCAGCCCCCTTGCACAGGGGAGTGAACGGATCACTGCCCCGTTCCTCCCCCTGAAACACCCTCGAGTCATCCGAGCTGTCCTTGGTCAACTTCGCCGTCGACCAGGGAGGCCGCTCCGCGGACGGGTGATACGTCCGATGACCGGGGGAGCGGGGCGTACGACGCGCCGATGACCGGGGGAGCGGGGCGTACGACGCGCGGACGCTGTCCGCCCGCTGCCGGAACCGTACGCCCCGGACCTGGGGGAAGAGGGGCGTCAGGCCTGCGGGAAGAGGGTGCCCCGAACCCGCGGAAAAGGACGGGGCTGCGGTGCGCGGGCCGGGTGCACGGGCCGGGGGCGCAGCTGCGCGCGCCGGCCGGGTCGGTGGCGGAGCGGGCCGGGTCGGTGCACGGATCCGTGCGGTGGCCGGTCAGAGCGTGCTGCGCAGCCACTGCTCCACGCTCGCGATGTGCACCGTCGCCCAGGAGCGGGCCGCCTCCGCGTCACGGTCGCGCAGGGCGGTCAGGATGGCCCGGTGCTCGTGGAGGGTGCGGCTGACGGCGTCCTCCTGGGTCAGACCGCGCCAGATCCGCGCCCGGGTGGTGGGCCCCGACAGGCCGTCCAGCAGAGAGCACAGGACCGAGTTCCCGGAGCTCTGCACGATGCCCCGGTGGAACTCCAGGTCGGCGGCGACGAGTTCCTCCACCGAGGGCGCGGCGCCGAGCACGTCCAGTTGGGAGGTCAGCGCGTCCAGCTGCTGCTCGCTGATCCTGGACGTGGCCATCGCGGTCGCCGCGGGCTCCAGGATGCGGCGCACCGCGAGGAATTCCAGCACCGTGTCGTCGCGGTGAAAGTCGACGACGAAACTCAGCGCCTCCAGGAGGAGCTGGGGATCCAGGCTGGTCACGTACGTGCCGTCGCCCTGGCGCACGTCCAGGATGCGGATCAGGGAGAGCGCGCGCACCGCCTCCCGCAGGGAGTTGCGGGACAGCCCGAGGTCCGCGGCGAGCTCGCTCTCCTTGGGAAGCCGGTCGCCGGGGCGCAGCGTGCCGGAGACGATCATGCCCTTGATCTTCTCGATCGCCTCGTCGGTGACTGCCATGGCGGACCTCCCTGTCACTCCGGATGTCCCTCAGACCTCCGATGTCTCAGGCCATTATGTGGGGTCAGCGGGTTGAACGGACACGAAATCCCTGGCCGGATCGGGCGAGCGCCCCCGGATCGCGGGCCCGAGGGCATCGGCGTACCCCCTCGGGCCGGCGAAGGTGCGCGAGGCGCCCGGGCCCCGGGGGCCGGTGGAGGTTCCTTCGCGACGGGGCGTGCGGAGGCGCGCCGTCATGTGCGGAAGGGGCGGCTCCCCCCGTGGGAGCCGCCCCTTCCGCAGGGTTCGGACTATTCCTCGAACCGCCGGCGCAATCCACGCAAGAGGGGGACCGGTGCGCTCTGGTCACTTCCTACTTCTTGTCGAGCACGTCCTGCACCCTGGCGCGGATCTCGTCCGTGGCGAGACCGCGGATCGTCAGCGTCGTACGGCGGCGCAGCACATCGTCCGTCGTCTCGGCCCACTCGTGGTCCCGGGCCCACACGACCTGCGCCCAGATCTCGGGGGCGTCCGGGTGGACGCGCTCGCCGAGCGCCGCGTCCTCGTTCGCGAGGCGCGCGATGTCGAAGGCCAGCGAACCGTAGTGCGTCGCGAGGTGCCGGGCGGTGTCGGCGCCCATGCGCGGGCCGGGCGCCGGGCCGTCGACGAGCAGCCGGTGGGCGACCGCGCGCGGGTTGGCGACACCCGGCAGCGGCAGCTTCTTCGGCAGCGCGGAGATCGGCTCGAAGTCCTCGCCCAGCGGGTGGCCCGGCAGCGACTCCAGCTTCTTCATGACCGTGCGGCCGATGTGCCGGAACGTGGTCCACTTGCCGCCCGCGACGGAGAGCATGCCGCCACGGCCTTCGGTGACGACCGTCTCGCGCTTCGCCTTCGAGGTGTCGCCGGGGCCGCCGGGCAGCACCCGCAGACCGGCGAAGGAGTACGTGATGAGATCACGGGAGAGCTGCTGGTCGCGGATGGAGAACGCGGCCTCGTCGAGGATCTGGGCTATGTCCTTCTCGTTGACCGCGACCTCGCCCGGGTCGCCCTCGTACTCCTCGTCGGTGGTGCCGAGCAGCAGCATGTCCTCCCAGGGGAGGGCGAAGGTGATGCGGTACTTGTCGATCGGGGTCGCGAGCGCGGCCTTCCAGGGGGAGGTGCGCTTGAGGACCAGGTGCGCGCCCTTGGACAGGCGGATGGACGGCGCGGCGTTCGCGTCCTCCATCCGGCGCAGGTGGTCGACCCAGGGGCCGGTGGCGTTGAGGACGAGGCGCGCGTCGACGCCGAACTCGGCGCCGTCCGTGCGGTCCTTCAGCTCCGCTCCCGTGACCCGTCCCCGGGTGAAGCGCAGACCGGTCACCTCGGCGTGGTTGAGGACGACCGCGCCGGACTCGACGGCGGCGCGGACGGTCATCAGCGCCATCCGGGAGTCGTTCATCTGGTCGTCGCCGTACACCGCGACGGCCTTCAGGTTCTCGGTGCGCAGCTCCGGCACGTCCTGTGCCGCCTTCGACGGGCTCAGCAGGTGCCCCACGCCGTCACCGAACGCGGAGAGCGCCGAGTACGCGAACACGCCGGCTCCGAGCTTCGCCGCGCCGTGCGGCCCGCCCTTGTACACGGGGAGGTAGAACGTGAGCGGGTTCGCCAGGTGAGGAGCCACCTGACGGGAGACCGCACGGCGCTCGAAGTGGTTCTCCGCCACCAGCTTCACCGCGCCGGTCTGCAGGTAGCGCAGACCGCCGTGGAGAAGCTTGGAGGAGGCGGAGGAGGTGGCGCCGGCGAAGTCGCCGGCGTCGACCAGGGCCACCCGCAGACCGGACTGCGCGGCGTGCCAGGCGGTGGAGATGCCCAGGATGCCGCCGCCGATCACGAGGAGGTCGTACGTCGCCTTGGAGAGCTGTTCCCGGGTCTCGGCGCGGCTCGGGTTGGAACCGGAGGCCGGGTGCGTACCGAGGGCAGGCACGGTCTGCAGGGTGGGCTGGCTGGTCATGCGGGTTCTTGCTCCTCAGTTCTCGTCTTCGATCCAGCCCATGGTCCGCTCGACGGCCTTGAGCCAGCTCTTGTACTCACGGTCGCGGGTGTCCGCGTCCATGTTGGGGGTCCACTCCGCGGCCCGGCGCCAGTTGGCGCGCAGGTCCTCGGTGTTGGACCAGAAGCCGACGGCGAGGCCGGCGGCGTAGGCGGCGCCGAGGCAGGTGGTCTCGGCGACCATCGGGCGCACCACGGGGGCGTCCAGGAAGTCGGCGAGGGTCTGCATCAGCAGGTTGTTGGAGGTCATGCCGCCGTCGACCTTGAGGGCCGTGAGCTCGACGCCGGAGTCCTTCGTCATGGCGTCGGTGATCTCGCGGGTCTGCCAGGCGGTGGCCTCCAGGACGGCGCGCGCGATGTGCGCCTTGGTGACGTACCGGGTCAGACCGGCGATCACACCGCGGGCGTCGGAGCGCCAGTACGGGGCGAACAGGCCGGAGAAGGCCGGTACGAAGTAGGCGCCGCCGTTGTCCTCGACCGACGACGCGAGCGTCTCGATCTCGGCGGCGGACTTGATCAGGCCCATCTGGTCGCGCATCCACTGCACCAGCGAACCGGTGACGGCGATGGAGCCCTCGAGGGCGTACACCGGAGCCTGGTCCCCGATGCGGTAGCCGACGGTGGTCAGCAGGCCCGAGTACGAGTTGATGATCTTGTCGCCGGTGTTCATCAGCATGAACGTGCCGGTGCCGTACGTGGACTTGGCCTCGCCCTCGGAGAAACAGGTCTGGCCGAACAGGGCCGCCTGCTGGTCGCCGAGCGCGGAGGCGACCGGGATGCCGCCGAGCAGCTCGCCGAGCGGGCCTCCGGTGACCTCGCCGTAGACCTCGGCGGAGGAGCGGATCTCGGGGAGCATCGCGAGCGGGACGCCGATGGACTCGGCGATCTTCTCGTCCCACTCGAGGGTGTGCAGGTTCATCAGCATGGTGCGGGAGGCGTTGGTGACGTCGGTCACGTGGTGGCCGCCGTCGACACCGCCCGTCAGGTTCCAGATGACCCAGGTGTCCATCGTGCCGAAGAGGATGTCCCCGGCCTCGGCGCGCTCACGCAGGCCCTCGACGTTGTCGAGCAGCCAGCGCGCCTTGGGGCCGGCGAAGTACGACGCGAGCGGCAGGCCGGTCTCGCGGCGGAAGCGGTCCTGACCGACGTTGCGGCCGAGCTCCCTGCAGAGCGCGTCGGTGCGGGTGTCCTGCCAGACGATGGCGTTGTGGACGGGCTCGCCGGTGTTCTTGTCCCACAGCAGCGTGGTCTCACGCTGGTTGGTGATGCCGATCGCCTTGATGTCGTCGCGGGTGATGCAGGCCTTCTCGATGGCCCCGGCCACGACTTCCTGGACGTTGGTCCAGATCTCGGTGGCGTCGTGCTCGACCCAGCCCGGCTTCGGGAAGATCTGCTCGTGCTCCTTCTGGTCGACGGAGACGATGCGGCCGTCGCGGTCGAAGACGATGCAGCGGGACGAGGTGGTGCCCTGGTCGATCGCGGCGATGAAGGGGCCGGCGGTGTGTGCGTCGGTCACGGTGTGCTCCTGAAGGTTCCGAATGGAAGGGCGGTGTCTACGTGTTTACGTCGCGCTGCTCTGGAGGTGCGGTAAGCGGTGCTTCGGGCGTGCCTCGAGGCGTTCGGCTCTTCGGCGGTGCTCCTGGGCGGTGTTCCCGAGCGGTGCTTCGGCGATGCTCCTAAGCGAAGGCGACGTTGTAGAGGCCTGCGGCGATCGCTCCGCCGATCAGCGGACCGACGACGGGGACCCAGGCGTAGCTCCAGTCGGAACCACCCTTGTTCGGCAGGGGGAGCAGGGCGTGCACGATGCGCGGACCGAGGTCACGGGCCGGGTTGATCGCGTAGCCGGTGGGGCCACCGAGGGAGAGGCCGATGGCGACGACGACGAGCGCGGTGATCAGGGCACCGAGGGGGCCGAGGCCGTTGCCCTTGTCGTTCAGACCCTGAGTGAGGACCGCGAGCACCAGCACGACGGTGCCGATGATCTCCGTGGCGAGGTTCTGGAGCGCGTGGCGGATCTCGGGACCGGTGGAGAAGATGCCGAGCACGGGGCCGGCGGCCGGCTCCTCGGCCTCGACGGCCTTGGAGGCCCCCTCCTCGGCCGCGCCGACGATCTCGGGGTCGGTCAGATGCGCACGGAACTGTCCGTAGTACACGACCCAGACCAGCGTGGCACCGATCATGGCGCCCAGCAACTGGCCGCCCCAGTACACCGGCAGGTTGTTCCAGCCGCCGTCCTTGATGGTGAGCGCCAGCGTCACGGCCGGGTTCAGGTGCGCGCCCGACAGCGGCGCGGAGGTGTAGACGGCCGTGAGGACTGCGAAACCCCACCCGAAGGCGATGGCGAGCCAGCCGGCGTTACGGGCCTTGGAGGCCTTCAGCGTGACGGCGGCGCAGACGCCACCACCGAGCAGGATGAGTATGGCGGTACCTATGGTCTCGCCGATGAAGATGTCGGAGCTGGACACCCGCGACTCCTTTGTCCTTCGTCCAGGGGAAGCCGAACCCCGGGTCCCTCCGGTGGTTCGCGCCCTCGGGGGTGAGAGCGATGACGGCCGCTGGCACTGCCACACCCTAACGCTTTTGTCGTCAGGTGTTCGACAATGTCGACCGATGGACGGGAGTCTTGCCCCGGTGTTACCAGCTCGTCAAGGGTTCCGTTATCGAAAACACGATCGTTATTGATTGCTGTGAGCTATCGATCTTCGAGCGGATGCGCATCGCACGCGAACGGGTACGTGACGTGCGCGCGGGGCCCGTTCCGCATGCGTGCGAGGCGCGTTCCGCGGAGGCGCGGGGCACGCTCGGGCGGCAGCGCCGGGGCACGTTCCGTGGGGTGCGGGACGGCAGTGCCGGGCACGTTCGGGGGTGCGCGCGACCGCGCGAAAGGCCGGTACGTCGGCGACGTACCGGCCCGATGGCTCAGGGAACGGCGCGGGAGGGCGCACGCGGACGCACGAGCCACCGCGCGCGGGTGCCCGCGTGCCGCCGCCGGCGGCCGGGCGTCAGAACCGCCCGGCCCCCAGGTCCCGCGACACCGCGCGGGCGCAGTCGCGCACCGCCGCGATCAGCTCGGGGCGCAGCTCCCCGTCCTTGCAGACCCGCTCGACGGCGCCGGTGATGCCCACCGCGCCGACCGGCATCCGCCGCCGGTTGTGGATCGGCGCCGCGACCGAGGCGACGCCCGTCCAGGTCTCCTCGACGTCGTCCGCGTAGCCGCGTGCCCGGGTCAGGTCGAGAACCCCCTCGAACTGCTCCAGCGCGCTGACCGTCCGGGCCGTGAACTCGTTGCGCTCGGCCTCCAGGACCTCGCTGTGCGCCACCGGGTCGTACGCCGACAGGACCTTGCCCAGTGCCGTGGAGTGCAGCGGCTGCATGGCCCCGACCTCCAGCACCTGCCGGCTGTCGTCGGGCCGGAACACGTGGTGCACGATGAGCACCCCCTGTTGGTGCAGGACCCCCAGATAGACGCTCTCCCCGCTGGAACGGGCCAGGTCGTCGGTCCACACCAGCGCCCGCGCCCGCAGTTCGTGCACGTCCAGATAGGTCGTCCCGAGGCGCAGCAGTTCGGCGCCGAGCTGGTAGCGCCCGGAGACGGTGTCCTGCTCGACGAAGCCCTCCTGCTGAAGGGTGCGCAGTATGCCGTGGGCCGTACCTTTGGCCAGGCCCAGCGACGAGGCGATGTCGGACAGACCGAGCTGTCGCTCGCCGCCCGCGAGCAGGCGCAGCATCGCCGCCGCCCGTTCGAGCGACTGGATGTTCCGTGCCATCGCCGTGCTGCCTCCGTTCCCCTTGGGCCGTTGGCGGGCCCCTGCGCTGCCGCCGTTCGGCAATGTCGAACACTACCGGTCGTCGACGAGCTCCCGCTAATAGGTGGTCGCAAGATGTCGCGTCTGTCTTAACACCCCGGTCGCCTCCGCCACGCGCGTCCGTCCCCTGGACGCCACTGACCCTCCGGTGGTGCTCCGGGCTACCCTGACGGCGTGCGCCTTCCATGGGAAGCGCAAAGCCGACAGCCGTCGCACTCCAGGGAGCACCTTCATGGCTTCGTTGCCGAACCCGTCCCCTCCGTCCGAGCTCGCCGAGAACCGGACCCGTATCGCCGCACTGCGCGAGGCCCTCGCGGACCGTGTCGTGGTGGCCGACGGCGCGATGGGCACGATGCTGCAGGCTCAGGACCCGACGCTGGAGGACTTCGAGAACCTCGAAGGCTGCAACGAGATCCTGAACCTCACCCGGCCCGACATCGTCCGTTCGGTCCACAAAGCCTATTTCGATGTCGGCGTCGACTGCGTCGAGACGAACACCTTCGGGGCGAACCACTCGGCCATGGCCGAGTACGACATCGCCGACCGTGTCCTCGAACTGTCCGAGGCGGGAGCCCGGCTGGCCCGCGAGGTCGCGGACGACTTCGCCGCCCGCGACGGCCGCCGGCGCTGGGTCCTCGGCTCCATCGGCCCCGGCACGAAGCTGCCGACCCTCGGCCACGTCGCCTACGGCACACTGCGCGACGGCTTCCAGGCGAACGCCGAGGGACTGATCGCGGGCGGCGCCGACGCCCTGATCGTCGAGACCACCCAGGACCTGCTGCAGACCAAGGCCTCCCTGCTGGGCGCCCGTCGCGCCATGGAGGCGCTGGGACTCGACCTGCCGCTGCTGTGCTCGATGGCGTTCGAGACGACCGGAACGATGCTGCTCGGCTCCGAGATCGGCGCCGCGCTCACCGCGCTGGAGCCGCTCGGCATCGACATGATCGGCCTGAACTGCTCGACCGGCCCCGCCGAGATGAGCGAACACCTGCGCTACCTCACCCGGCACTCCCGTATCCCGCTGCTCTGCATGCCGAACGCCGGTCTGCCGGTCCTGACCAAGGACGGCGCGCACTTCCCGCTCGGGCCCGAGGGTCTGGCCGACGCGCAGGAGAACTTCGTCCACGACTACGGCCTGTCCCTGGTCGGCGGCTGCTGCGGTACGACGCCCGAGCACCTGCGTCAGCTCGTCGAGCGGGTACGGGGGGTCGAGCCCACCGAACGTCACCCGCAGCCCGAACCCGGCGCCGCCTCGCTCTACCAGACCGTGCCGTTCCGCCAGGACACCGCGTACATGGCGATCGGCGAGCGCACCAACGCCAACGGTTCGAAGAAGTTCCGTGAGGCGATGCTGGCGGGCCGCTGGGACGACTGCGTGGAGATGGCCCGCGACCAGATCCGCGAGGGCGCCCACATGCTCGACCTCTGCGTCGACTACGTCGGCCGGGACGGCGTCGCGGACATGGAGGAGCTCGCCGGACGTTTCGCCACCGCCTCGACGCTGCCGATCGTCCTCGACTCGACCGAGGTCGAGGTCATCCGCGCGGGACTGGAGAAGCTCGGCGGCCGGGCCGTCATCAACTCCGTCAACTACGAGGACGGCGACGGTCCCGAGTCGCGCTTCGCGAAGGTGACCCGGCTCGCCCGGGAGCACGGCGCCGCGCTGATCGCGCTGACCATCGACGAGGAGGGCCAGGCCCGCACCGTCGAGACCAAGGTCGCCATCGCCGAACGGCTGATCGAGGACCTGACGGCGAACTGGGGCATCCACGAGTCGGACATCCTCATCGACACGCTGACCTTCACCATCTGCACCGGTCAGGAGGAGTCCCGCAAGGACGGCATCGCGACGATCGAGGCGATCCGCGAGCTGAAGCGCCGCCGCCCCGACGTCCAGACCACGCTGGGCCTTTCGAACATCTCCTTCGGCCTCAACCCGGCGGCCCGCGTCCTGCTCAACTCGGTCTTCCTCGACGAGTGCGTCAAGGCGGGCCTCGACTCCGCGATCGTGCACGCGAGCAAGATCCTGCCCATCGCGCGCTTCGACGACGAACAGGTCACCACCGCCCTCGACCTCATCTACGACCGGCGCGCCGAGGGATACGACCCGCTGCAGAAGCTGATGGCGCTGTTCGAGGGCGCCACCACCAAGTCGCTGAAGGCGGGCAGGGCCGAGGAGCTCGCCGCCCTGCCCCTGGACGAACGGCTCAAGCGGCGCATCATCGACGGCGAGAAGAACGGACTGGAGGACGACCTCGCCGAGGCCCTCCAGGACCGCCCCGCCCTCGACATCGTCAACGAGACGCTGCTCGACGGCATGAAGGTGGTCGGCGAACTGTTCGGCTCCGGCCAGATGCAACTGCCGTTCGTGCTCCAGTCCGCCGAGGTCATGAAGTCCGCGGTGGCCTTCCTCGAGCCCCACATGGAGAAGTCGGACGCCGAGGGCAAGGGCACCATCGTCCTGGCCACCGTGCGCGGAGACGTCCACGACATCGGCAAGAACCTCGTCGACATCATCCTGTCCAACAACGGCTACAACGTCGTCAACCTCGGCATCAAGCAGCCGGTCTCCGCGATCCTGGACGCCGCCGAGGAGCACCGGGCCGACGTCATCGGCATGTCCGGCCTGCTGGTCAAGTCCACGGTGATCATGAAGGAGAACCTGGAGGAGCTCAACCAGCGCGGCCTGTCCGCCGATTACCCCGTCATCCTCGGCGGCGCGGCCCTGACCAGGGCGTACGTCGAACAGGACCTGTACGAGATCTACGAGGGCGAGGTCCGCTACGCCCGCGACGCGTTCGAGGGCCTGCGCCTGATGGACGCGTTGATCGGGGTCAAGCGGGGCGTGCCCGGGGCCGTGCTGCCGGAACTGAAGCAGCGCCGGGTGCGGGCCGCCGCCCCGCAGACCGTGGTCGAGGAGCGCCCGGAGGAGGGGCACATCCGCTCCGACGTCTCCGTCGACAACCCCGTGCCCACTCCGCCGTTCTGGGGCACCCGTGTCATCAAGGGCATCCAGCTCAAGGAGTACGCGTCCTGGCTGGACGAGGGCGCGCTGTTCAAGGGCCAGTGGGGTCTGAAGCAGGCCCGTACGGGCGAGGGACCGACGTACGAGGAGCTCGTCGAGACCGAGGGCCGGCCCCGGCTGCGCGGGCTGCTGGACAAGCTGCAGACCGACAACCTGCTCGAAGCGGCCGTCGTCTACGGCTACTTCCCGTGCGTGTCCAAGGACGACGACCTGATCCTGCTGGACGAGCAGGGCAACGAGCGCACCCGGTTCACCTTCCCGCGCCAGCGCCGCGGACGGCGGCTGTGCCTGGCCGACTTCTTCCGTCCCGAGGAGTCCGGCGAGACGGATGTCGTCGGCCTCCAGGTCGTCACCGTCGGCTCCCGGATCGGCGAGGAGACCGCCAAGCTCTTCGAGTCCAACTCCTACCGCGACTACCTCGAACTGCACGGCCTGTCCGTGCAGTTGGCGGAGGCGCTCGCCGAGTACTGGCACGCCCGCGTCCGTTCGGAGCTCGGCTTCGCGGGGGAGGACCCGGCGGCCGTCGAGGACATGTTCGCCCTCAAGTACCGGGGTGCCCGCTTCTCCCTCGGGTACGGCGCCTGCCCCGACCTGGAGGACCGCGCGAAGATCGCCGAGCTCCTTGAGCCCGAGCGCATCGGCGTCCACCTCTCCGAGGAGTTCCAGCTGCACCCCGAGCAGTCCACGGACGCCATCGTGATCCACCATCCCGAGGCGAAGTACTTCAACGCGCGCTAGGCCCGTGACAGGCACCGTGCGCCCCGTGGCGCGGACGGTGCCTGCCGCGCACGCGGCACCAGGGGGTGCCGGTCCGGTCCCTGCGTGCCGTCCGTCCGGCGGAAACCGCCGGACGGACGCCGCGCCACGCGCCGCGCGGGTGTCGAGAGGCACTCTGGCCACGGGCGACGTACACTGGTCGGTCCACCGCAGGCCGGTCGCCCCTTGCTCTTCGAAGGGTGACCGGCCTGATCGTCCCCCAAGGAGGTGCGCCAGGATGACCAGCACGGTCCCCGCGCTCGGTACCCGTACGGCCGAAGGCTCCGCACTGCAAGCCGTACTCCTCGACATGGACGGCACCCTGGTGGACACCGAGGGCTTCTGGTGGGACGTCGAGGTCGAGATCTTCAGGGCTCTCGGGCACACCCTCGACGACTCCTGGCGTCAGGTGGTCGTCGGCGGCCCCATGAGCCGCAGCGCCAACTTCCTGATCGAGGCCACCGGAGCCGACATCGCCTTCGACGAGCTCTCGGTGCTGCTGAACGACGGCTTCGAGCGTCGTATCGGTGTGGCCCTGCCGCTGATGCCGGGCGCGTCCCGGCTCCTCGCGGAGCTCGCGGCGCACGAGATCCCCACCGCCCTGGTCTCCGCCTCGCACCGGCGCATCATCGACCGGATCCTGGCCTCGCTCGGACCCCAGTACTTCACGCTGACCGTCGCGGGCGACGAGGTGGAGCGGACGAAGCCGTTCCCCGACCCGTATCTGCTGGCGGCCGCCGGTCTCGGCGCGGATCCTGCCAGATGCGCGGTCATCGAGGACACCGCCACCGGCGTCGCGGCCGCGGAGGCCGCGGGCTGCCAGGTGGTTGCCGTACCCTCGATCGCGCCCATCGCCCCCGCGGCCCGGCGCACGGTCGTGACCTCGCTGGAAGAGGTAGACCTGGCCTTTCTCCGCGGCCTGATGACGGAAATGCGCTAGCCGTTCACCCAGCGTGCGTATCCGAATGCTCGGATTGCCGTGGGGTATCCGCGGGTAAGCGGAACGAAGTCGTCGCGGGATATTCGATCTGCCGGCGGATGGCCGAATTCCGGTACGCCCGGGCCAAGTTGACTGTGTGATGTTCGTCACATGACAGAGGGTCGACAGAGAACCCGGCGTGTGCCGTTGTCCCCTTTTCGGGCGTGATCGGGACGTCCTTGTGTCCCGATTGGTGGAACGCTGCACGAATCCTTCCGCTGTCGGGTTATCGGTGCGTCCGCGCCCGGTTTCGCAGCGTGATGGGAACTCAACTCCGGTCTCTGGGGGCTGTCCTGGCGGTGCGGACTAATGTCGTCGCGAGAACCTCGCCATAACCCCCGTGACTCGCCCGCACCACCCCTGTATGGCGTGTACACGGACACGACAGCTCTGGAGAAACTCGAGCATGAACCGCAAGACTTTGGTGCTGCCGGCCGTTGTGGGTCTGCTCGCCCCGGTGCTCGCCGCGTGTGGCGGTTCCGACAGCGGGGGCAACGGCGGCGATGCGATCGTCGTCGGCACCACGGACCGGTTCACCGCATCGAAGGATGCCCCGGCTCCTCTCGACCCGGCGTACGCGTACGACGTCGGTACCTGGAACATCCTGCGTCAGACGGTCCAGACGCTGATGGTCCAGCCGCGCGGTGACGGCGACCCCCAGCCCGAGGCTGCCGAGAGCTGCGGTTTCACCGACTCCGGCAACGAGCGCTACGCCTGCAAGCTGCGCGAGGGCCTGAAGTTCGCGACCGGTGACCCGATCACCGCCAAGGACGTGAAGTTCTCGATCGACCGCGCGATGGCGATCAAGGCCGACAGCGGTGTGTTCGCGCTGCTGTCCACCGTCGACACCGTCGAGACCCAGGGCGACCGCGAGGTGATCTTCCACCTCAAGAGCGCGGACGCGACCTTCCCGTTCAAGCTGTCGACCCCGGTCGCCGGCATCGTGAACCCCAAGGACTACGACAAGGGCAAGCTGCGCGACGGTTTCCAGGTCGACGGCTCCGGCCCGTACACCCTCGAGGCCGATGTCAAGAACGACGCGGCGGTCAAGGTCGTCTTCACCAAGAACCCGAACTACAAGGGTCTGTTGAAGCCGAAGAACAACAAGGTCGAGATGCGGTCCTTCGACAGCGCCGACGCCATGGGCGCCGCGCTCAACAAGGGCGACATCGACCTGATGACCCGCTCGATGACGCCGGCCCAGATCCAGAAGCTCGGCAACCTCGGCACGGACAGCAACATCGACCTCGTCGAGATGCCCGGCCTCGAGATCCGCTACCTCGGCTTCAACACCGACGACCCGTCGGTGAAGAGCAAGGCCGTCCGCCAGGCGATGGCCGAGGTCGTCAACCGCGGTGACCTCGTCTCCAAGGTGTACGGCTCCCAGGCCGAGCCGCTGTACTCGCTCGTCCCGGCCACCATCACCGGCCACTCGAACTCGTTCTTCAACAAGTACGGCGACCCGAGCGTGGCCAAGGCCACCACGACGCTGTCCAAGGCCGGCATCACCACGCCGGTGAAGCTCACCCTGCACTACACGACCGACCACTACGGTACGGCCACCAAGCAGGAGTTCGAGGTGCTGAAGCAGCAGCTCAACGCCACCCGCCTGTTCCAGGTCGACATCAAGGGCACGCCCTGGGACACGTTCCGCCCGGCCGAGCAGAAGGGCGCGTACCAGGTCTACGGCATGGGTTGGTTCCCCGACTTCCCGGACGCCGACAACTACCTGGCGCCGTTCCTCGACAAGGACAACACCCTCGGCTCCCCGTACGTGAACGCCCGGATCCGCGGCACGCTGATCCCGGACTCGCGTCGTGAGGCCGACCGCCTCACCGCGTCGAAGAGCCTCACGGACATCCAGAACATAGTGGCCGAGGACGTGCCGATCCTGCCGCTGTGGCAGGGTAAGCAGTACATCGCCGCGCGGGACGACATCACGGGTGCCGAGTGGGCCCTCAACTCCTCCTCGACGCTCCAGCTGTGGGAGCTCGGTCGCGGCGTGGGCAGCTGATCGGTCCTCAGGGGCGTCGGCCGCCCCGGACCGGCGTCCGCCGGACCGGCGCTCCAGAGAACCAATGACAAGGCACCTCCTCGTGAACATGCGCAACCCATGGCCAGTCCTGTCCGTCGTGACGGGGCTGGCCATCGGCCTGCTCGCAGGCTGCGGCTCGGAAACGGGCGGCACCGGCAGCACCGGCTCCTCCCTCGTGATCGGGATGTCCGACGACGTCCTGGCCACCGATCCGGCGTCCGGGTACGACCCCGGATCCTGGCTGTTGTTCAACAACGTCTTCCAGTCCCTGCTGAGCTTCTCCAACGGCGCCACGGAGCCGACGCCCGAAGCCGCCAAGGAGTGCTCCTTCTCGGGCAGCGGGACGACGGTCTACACCTGCACCCTCAGGGACGGCCTGAAGTTCAGCAACGGTGACCCGCTCACCTCGAAGGACGTCGAGTTCTCCTTCGACCGCATGCTGAACATCGCCGACCCCACCGGTCCCGCGGTCATGTTCCCCATGCTCGACACGGTGCGGGCCCCGGACGCCAGGACGGTCGTCTTCAAGCTCAAGTACGCCGACGCCACCTTCCCGAGCAAGATCGCCTCCGGTGCCGGCTCGATCGTGGACCACCGGCAGTACGCCGGGAACGGGCTGCGCGGGGACCACCAGGCGGTCGGCTCGGGCCCCTACAAGCTGGACTCCTTCGGCAAGGACCAGGCCGTCTTCTCGGTCAACGACAGCTACCGGGGCACCGCCAGGGTGAAGAACTCCGGTGTCACGCTGAAGTTCTTCCACGGCGACCAGGACGGTCTGAGGACGGCGGTGCTGGACCACCGGATCGACGTCGCCTACCGGGGTCTGGCCGCCGACGGCATCGCGGACATCACCAACGACACCTCCACCGGCAAGGGCGTCGACGTCGTCGAGGGCACCAGCGCCGAGGTGCAGCACCTGGTCTTCAACATGGACGACCCGGTGGCCGGCAAGCTCGGGGTGCGCAAGGCCATCGCCTATCTGCTCGACCGCGACGCCCTCGTCGACAAGGTCTATCAGGGCACGGCGACGCCGCTCTACTCGATCATCCCGGCCGGGATCACGGGCCACGACACGGCATTCTCCAACACCTACGGTGCCCATCCGTCGAAGGAGAAGGCCGCCGCGGCGCTCAAGGACCAGGGCATCACCGGCAAGGTCGCCCTGACGCTCTGGTCGACGCCGTCGCGCTACGGCCCCGCCACCGACCAGGAGTTCAGGGCGATCGCCCAGCAGCTCAACGCCAGCGGGCTGTTCCACGCGACGGTGAAGTCCGTCCGCTACGACCGGTACGAGAAGGACATCGCCCGCGGCAAGTACGGCGTCTACGTGAAGGGCTGGGTGCCCGACTACCCGGACCCGGACAACTTCACGGCCCCCTTCTTCGGCAAGGGCAACGTGCTGCAGAACAACTACAGCAACAGCACCGTCACCGGTCGTCTCCTCCCGAAGACGTCCGCCCAGATCAACCGCTCCTCCACCGAGGCCGCGTACCACAAGCTCCAGGACATCGTGGCCGAGCAGATCCCGGTCATCCCGGTCTGGCAGGCCAAGCAGTACGCGGTCACGCGGGACAACGTCTACGGCGTGGAGAACTGCCTCGACTCCTCGACCGTGTTCCGGTTCTGGGAGATCAGCAAGGACTGAGCGGACCCGTACGCACCCCGCCCGTACACGACCGTGGGCGCCTTCCTCCAGGACGGACAGGAGGAAGGCGCCCACGGTCGCACCGCCGGGGGATCACTGCGCGCCGGGGCGCACCAACCCGCTCTCGTACGCGTACACCGCGGCCTGCACCCGGTCGCGCAGACCCAGCTTGGTGAGAACGTGGCCCACATGCGTCTTGACGGTGGTCTCGCTGACGAACAGGTCGGCGGCGATCTCCGCGTTCGACAGGCCGCGCGCCACCAGCTTCAGCACCTCCACCTCGCGCTCGGTGAGGGTGTGCAGGGTGTCGGGCACGGGCTCGTCGCCGGACGGCAGATGACCCGCGTACTTGTCCAGGAGCCGGCGCGTGATGCTCGGGGCGAGCATCGCCTCGCCCGCGGCCACCACCCGGATCGCCTGCACCAGCTCATTGGCCGGAGCGTCCTTCAGAAGGAAACCGCTGGCGCCGGCGCGCAGCGCCTCCACCACGTACTCGTCGAGGTCGAAGGTGGTCAGGACGAGCACCTTGGCCGGGCCGTCGCGTCCCGGGCCGGTGATCTGCCGGGTCGCCTCCACCCCGTCCATCCGCGGCATGCGGATGTCCATCAGAACCACATCGGGCTGCAGGGCACGCACCTGATCCAGTGCCTGGAGACCGTCACCGGCCTCGCCGACGACCGCCAGATCCTGCTCGGCCTCCAGAATCATCCGGAAGCCGGTGCGCAGCAGCGGCTGGTCGTCGACCAGTAGGACGCGGATGGCCACGTAAGTCTCCTTCGCTAGTCCGGCCCCATTCTGCCCTGCTCGGTACCGCCCGACTCGGGCGCCCTGACGGGGAGTGGATACGGCGGGGGAGTACCGCCGAATTCCGGACACACCGCCTGGTGGTCGCACCAGCCGCAGAGTTTGGTGGGACGCGGCCGCCAGTCGCCCGTCTCGGTGGCCTGCCGGATCGCCTCCCACAGCGCGAGCAGCTTGCGCTCGACCCGCTCCAGGTCCTCGATCGCCGGGTCGTACGTCAGCACGTCGCCACTGCCGAGATAGACGAGCTGGAGGCGGCGCGGGACCACCTGCTTCAACCGCCACACCACCAGGGCGTAGAACTTCATCTGGAACAGCGCGCCCTCGGCGTACTCGGGCCGGGGCGCCTTGCCCGTCTTGTAGTCGACGATCCTGACCTCGCCCGTCGGCGCCACGTCGACGCGGTCGATGATGCCGCGCAGCTTCAGCCCGGAGTCGAGCCGGGCCTCGATGAACAGCTCGCGCTCGGCGGGTTCGAGCCGGGTCGGGTCCTCCAGGCTGAACCAGCGCTCCACCAACTGCTCCGCCTCGCCGAGCCACCGCGCCAGCCGCTCGCCCTCGGGGTCGTCGGCGAACAGCTCCACGACCTCGGGCCGTGTCTCGCGCAGCCGGTCCCACTGGCCGGGGATGAGGGACTTGGCACGCGGGGCCGTCCGCTCCGTCGCAGGGGAGTCGAAGAGCCGCTCCAGCACCGCGTGCACCAGCGTGCCGCGGGTGGCCGCCTCACTCGGCTTCTCGGGGAGCTTGTCGATCACCCGGAACCGGTAGAGCAGCGGGCACTGCATGAAGTCGCTGGCGCGCGAGGGCGACAGGGACGCCGGCGGCACGGCCGTGACAGCCGCGGTCGGCTCGGGCGGGACGGCGCCCTCGGTGCTGGTCTCCATGTCCCAAGACCTTACGGCCCGCCACTGACAGTGAGTGCACGCGTGGGGCTGGTGCGACGGCACGGAAAACTGAGGGGGTGCCGGGGCGGAACGTGTCGCGACCGACGCATACCATCGACCACAGACCCTGCTTCGCACGATCGGGAGCGGGAGACGCTTCGAACGAGGGGACATCGTGGACGAGAGCGGCGGAAGCGGGCAGCCGCGATCCGGCACCGACGAAGCGACCGAGCGCCACGAGGGGTCCCAGGCCCCCGCCGGCCCGGCCGCGGACGCCACGCGACCCGGAGCGGACCGGCACGAGCGCCCCACGGGGCAGCCCGCCGACCCGAACGCCCCCGCCTCCGACGCGACCCGCGCACACCCGGAACCCACGAGCGGACCCGAGCCGCACGGCACCTCCGACAACGGGCCCGGCACGGACGGTGACAGGCCTGACGGGACCACACCCCCCACCGGCCCCGCACCCGGCCCCGGAACGCGCGACGGCGCCTCGGGCGAGGCAGGCCCCGGAGCCGTGTCCCCGGCGCCCCACGGACCCGACCGGCCCACCGGCCCGGACACCGCACACCACCGCACCCTCGCCCAGTCCGGAACCGGAACCGGTACGGACGGCGGTGGCGGTGGCAGGCCGAAGCCCCCGCGCCGCGGCCGGGAACCCGGTGGCGGGCTGCTGATGGGGCGTCCGTTCGGCGTACCGGTGTACGTGGCGCCCAGCTGGTTCCTCGTGGCCGCGCTGATCACCTGGGTCTTCGGTGGCCAGCTGGACCGTGTGCTGCCCGAACTCGGCGCCCTGCGCTACCTCGTCTCGCTCTTCTTCGCGGTCGCCTTCTACGCCTCCGTCCTGGTCCACGAGCTGGCCCACACGGTCGCCGCCCTGCGCTTCAAGCTGCCGGTCCGCCGGATCCAGCTGCAGTTCTTCGGCGGGGTGTCCGAGATCGAGAAGGAGGCCGAGACCCCGGGCCGCGAGTTCGTGCTGGCCTTCGTCGGACCGCTGCTCTCGCTGGTCCTCTCCGGCCTCTTCTACCTCGCCATGCTCGCCGTCGAGCCCGGCACCGTCCCCGGTGTCCTGCTGGCCGGCCTGATGATCTCCAACCTGATCGTGGCCGCCTTCAACCTCCTCCCCGGCCTGCCCCTGGACGGCGGCCGGATGCTCCGCGCCGTCGTCTGGAAGATCACCGGCAGGCCGATGAGCGGCACGATCGCGGCGGCCTGGGTCGGCCGCGCGCTCGCCGTCTCCGTCCTGATCGGGCTGCCCCTGCTCACCCAGTCCGGGGCGCTCGGCGAGACCCAGGACAACATCGGCGGCATGGACACGGTCACCGACGCCCTGCTGGCCGCGATCCTCGCCGCCATCATCTGGACCGGCGCCGGAAACAGCCTCCGCATGGCCCGCCTGCGCGAACACCTGCCCGAACTGCGAGCCCGCTCGCTCACCCGGCGAGCGGTCCCGGTCGAGACCAGCACCCCCCTCTCCGAGGCGCTGCGCCGCGCCAACGACGCGGGCGCCCGCGCCCTGGTCGTCGTCGACGCCGACGGCGAACCCGTCTCCCTGGTGCGCGAGGCCGCCATCGTCGGCGTACCGGAGCACCGCCGCCCCTGGGTCGCGGTCAGCGGCCTCGCCCAGGACATCACCGACGGCATGCGCGTCTCCGCCGAGCTCGCGGGCGAGCCCCTCCTCGACGTCCTGCGCGCGACCCCCGCGACCGAGTACCTGGTGGTGGAGGACTCGGGCGAGATCTACGGAGTCCTCTCGGCGGCGGACGTCGAGCGCGCCTTCGTCAAGGCGATGGCCAGGCCCTCCTGAGCCCCCCCGGGCGCCGCCGGCCACGCGCCACCCACGGTGGCCGCCCGCAACCGCCGTGGTCGGCGCCCCTCGCGGGGACCGGTAGGCTGTTCACATGTCCGAACCGACCGGTGCCGCCCGCAGGCGCGGGCCCTTCAAGGTCGGGGACCAGGTTCAGCTGACCGACCCCAAGGGCCGCCACTACACGTTCACGCTCGAGGCCGGGAAGAACTTCCACACCCACAAGGGTTCCTTCCCGCACGACGAGCTGATCGGTGCTCCCGAGGGCAGCGTTGTCCGCACCACGGGAAACGTCGCCTATCTCGCGCTGCGCCCCCTGCTCCCCGACTACGTCCTGTCCATGCCCCGCGGTGCCGCCGTGGTCTACCCCAAGGACGCGGGGCAGATCCTGGCCTTCGCGGACATCTTCCCCGGCGCACGCGTCGTGGAGGCGGGCGTCGGCTCCGGCTCGCTCAGCAGCTTCCTGCTGCGCGCCATCGGCGACCAGGGCATGCTGCACTCCTACGAGCGCCGCGAGGACTTCGCGGAGATCGCCCAGCAGAACGTGGAGCGCTACTTCGGCGGCCCGCACCCCGCCTGGCAGCTCACCGTGGGCGACCTCCAGGACAACCTGAGCGACACCGAGGTCGACCGCGTCATCCTCGACATGCTCGCCCCCTGGGAGTGCCTGGAGGCCGTCTCCAAGGCGCTCGTCCCCGGCGGCATCCTGTGCTGCTACGTGGCGACGACCACCCAGCTCGCGCGGACCGTCGAGTCCATCCGCGAGATCGGCTCCTTCAACGAGCCGACCGCCTGGGAATCGATGATCCGCAACTGGCACATCGAGGGCCTCGCCGTCCGTCCGGACCACCGGATGATCGGTCACACCGGCTTCCTGCTCACCGCGCGCCGCCTCGCGGACGGCGTCGAGCCGCCCATGCGCCGACGCCGCCCCGCCAAGGGCGCCTACGGCGAGGACTACGCCGGTCCCAACGCCGACGGCGGCACCGCCCGCTGATCCGACCGGCGTCCCCGCCGCGCACGTACCCAACGCTCCACCCCTGTGGCCGAGTTCCCGGAGACACCCGGGGACCCGGCCACAGGCCTTTCCGCAACTGGGGCAGGGCGCGTTCGTGTTGACGCGACGCCAGAAGTCCGGACCCCGCCGTTCCACCCGACTGTGACGTGTGGCACCATGCTGGCCACTCCACCCCCACCGGCACAGCCCTCCCAGGAGACGCTCCCAGTGCAGCAATCCGTCGTCCCGGAACTGGCACACACGCACACCCGTCCCATCCACTGGCTGGCGACGGCCACCGCCCTGGCCGGAGTCGTCGCCCTCTCCTCGGTCGTCCAGCCCGGATCCGCCACGGCGGCCCAGCCCGGCCCCGGGGCGAAGGCGGCCCCGGCCGCGATCGCGCCCCCGGACCCCGCGGCCGTCACGTTCCCGGTCGAGTGCGGGCCCGCCGAGGTCGTCGTACAGAAGAAAGCGTCCGGGGACCTCGACGGCGACGGCAGCCCGGAGACGGTCGCCGTGGTCCGCTGCGACGCGGGCTCGGGCACCCCGCCCAACGGTGTCTACGTCCTCACCCAGGGCGGGGCGGCGAAGAAACCCCGGATCGTGGCCACCCTGGTCGACCCGAAGGACCGGCTGAGCGTCACGGGCTTCGCGGTACGTGACGGCGCCGTCACCGCGACCCTGCTCGGCTACTCGTCGGCCGACGTGCCCAGTTGCTGCCCGGACGTGAAGGACCGGGCCAAGTGGCAGTGGAAGAACGGAGCGTTCATCCGCTCGACGCCTTCGGATGCCCGGAGCGTATGAGAAGAATGTGAGAAAAGAGACAATCTGTCACGTGGAGTGGCTTCCGGGTCACTCCACGTCGGGTCCGTAGACCTCGACCCTGTCCGAAACTCGACGTACGTGGATGCAGTCGCCCGGACACTCCTTGGCCGAGTCGGCCACGTCACGCAGAAGCGTCAGCGGTACGGGCGTTGTGGCCCCCGGGGCCTGCAACAGCTCGTCGTCGGCGCTCTTCACGTAGGCCAGACCGTCGATGTCCAGCTCGAAGACCTCCGGCGCGTACTGGACGCAGATCCCGTCTCCGGTACAGAGATCCTGGTCGATCCAGACCTCGAGCGCCTGCTCGCCTGCTCCGGCCTCCTGCTGCACGGTCATTTCTCCTGCCGTTTCCTGCGTCGAGCGATCCGAAGACTGGGGAATCGGGCCAGCTCTGACGGGTGTTGAACACTTTGAGCCTACCTCCGTCGGCTTCCCAATCATGTTGGGTGGGTATTCCCCTGGCGTGAGGGAGAGCGCAAGGGTGAAGATCGGACACACCTCGACAGTCTTTGTGATCTAGGGGTTTCAATCGACACCCACCCAGGTAGGGTCTGGAAGCGTCCAGCTCCCCTTGGAGGAGGTGAGGACCGTGGCAGCCCACGACGACGACATGAACCGCGGCATCCGCCCGGGACGAGGGTCCGATGACCCTGCCGGGCAGGTTGCCTACCTTGAGCAGGAGATCGCCGTCCTGCGACGCAAGCTCGCCGACTCTCCGCGGCACACGAGGATTCTCGAAGAGCGGATCGTCGAGCTGCAGACCAACCTGGCCGGCGTGTCCGCGCAGAACGAGCGGCTCGCCAACACGCTCCGTGAGGCCCGCGACCAGATCGTGGCCCTCAAGGAAGAGGTCGACCGGCTCGCGCAGCCGCCGGCGGGCTTCGGTGTCTTCCTCGTGGCGAACGAGGACGGCACGGCGGACATCTTCACCGGGGGCCGCAAGCTCCGGGTGAACGTCAGCCCCAGCGTGGAGCTCGAGGAGCTCAGGCGCGGCCAGGAAGTGATGCTCAACGAAGCCCTCAACGTGGTCGAGGCCATGGAGTACGAGAGCGTCGGCGACATCGTCACCCTCAAGGAGATCCTGGAGGACGGCGAGCGCGCCCTCGTGGTGGGGCACACCGACGAGGAACGGGTGGTACGGCTCGCCGAGCCGCTGCTGGACGTCACCATCCGTCCCGGCGACGCCCTGCTTCTCGAACCCCGCTCCGGCTATGTCTACGAAGTCGTTCCCAAGAGCGAGGTCGAGGAGCTCGTCCTCGAAGAGGTCCCGGACATCGGCTACGAGCAGATCGGCGGCCTGGGAAACCAGATCGAACTGATCCGCGACGCGGTCGAGCTCCCGTACCTCTACCCCGACCTCTTCAAGGAGCACGAACTGCGGCCGCCCAAGGGTGTGCTGCTCTACGGGCCCCCCGGATGCGGCAAGACGCTCATCGCCAAGGCGGTCGCCAACTCGCTGGCCAAGAAGGTCGCCGAGGTCACCGGCCAAGCCACCGGCAAGAGCTTCTTCCTCAACATCAAGGGCCCCGAGCTCCTGAACAAGTACGTCGGCGAGACCGAGCGGCAGATCCGCCTCGTCTTCCAGCGTGCTCGTGAGAAGGCCAGCGAGGGCACTCCCGTCATCGTCTTCTTCGACGAGATGGAGTCCCTCTTCCGCACCCGTGGATCGGGCGTCAGCTCGGACGTGGAGAACACCATCGTCCCCCAGCTGCTCGCCGAGATCGACGGCGTGGAGGGCCTGGAGAACGTGGTCGTGATCGGTGCCTCGAACCGTGAGGACATGATCGACCCCGCGATCCTGCGCCCCGGACGACTCGATGTGAAGATCAAGATCGAGCGCCCGGACGCCGAGGCCGCCAAGGACATCTTCGCGAAGTACCTCACCCAGCGCCTCCCGCTGCACTCCGACGACCTCGGAGAGCACGGCGGGGACCGGGCGGCCACGGTCCACGGCATGATCCAGACCGCCGTGGAGCAGATGTACGCCGAATCCGAGGAAAACCGCTTCCTCGAGGTCACGTACGCCAACGGCGACAAGGAAGTCCTGTATTTCAAGGACTTCAATTCCGGTGCCATGATCGAGAACATCGTGGGCCGCGCCAAGAAGGCGGCCATCAAGGCCTTCCTCGAGCAGAACCAGAAGGGTCTCCGGGTCTCCCACCTCCTCCAGGCGTGCGTGGACGAGTTCAAGGAGAACGAGGACCTGCCGAACACCACCAACCCGGACGACTGGGCCCGGATCTCCGGAAAGAAGGGCGAACGGATCGTCTACATCCGTACGCTCGTCACCGGAAAGCAGGGCGCGGACACCGGCCGCTCCATCGACACGGTGGCCAACACCGGTCAGTACCTGTAAAAGCCAGGGCGGCTGCGGGTGCCCTCCACGGGTATCCGCAGCCGACTGCTTTTCGGGGCACGGCTGGAGCACAGCAATGACGCAAATGATCTCCCCACCAGCGCAGAGCCGTTCTAGGCTCTTTCGTACCGCCGAGTCGCGCGTTGCGGGGACGGGCACCGCACACGCACCGGAGCACCAGCGGTACTTGAGCAGCGCCCCCGACCGAGGGCGCCGCCGGGCAAGGAGGGCCGCATGACCGTACGGCGAGTAATGGGCATCGAGACGGAGTACGGGATCTCCGTCGCCGGCCACCCCAACGCCAATGCCATGCTCACCTCATCCCAGATCGTCAACGCGTACGCGGCGGCGATGCACCGGGCGCGCCGCGCCCGCTGGGACTTCGAGGAGGAGAACCCGCTGCGGGACGCGCGAGGCTTCGACCTCGCCCGCGAGGCCGCCGACGCCAGCCAGCTCACCGACGAGGACATCGGCCTGGCCAATGTCATCCTCACCAATGGCGCACGGCTGTACGTGGACCACGCGCACCCGGAGTACAGCTCTCCCGAGGTCACCAACCCGTGGGACGCGGTCCTGTGGGACAAGGCCGGCGAGCGCATCATGGCGGAGGCCGCGGAACGGGCGGCCCAGCTCCCCGGCGCCCAGCCGATCCACCTCTACAAGAACAACACCGACAACAAGGGCGCCTCGTACGGTACGCACGAGAACTACCTGATGAAGCGGGAGACCCCCTTCTCGGACATCGTGCGCCACCTCACGCCGTTCTTCGTGTCCCGGCAGGTCGTCACCGGAGCGGGCCGCGTCGGTATCGGCCAGGACGGACACGAGCACGGCTTCCAGCTCAGTCAGCGGGCCGACTACTTCGAGGTCGAGGTGGGCCTGGAGACCACGCTGAAGCGCCCCATCATCAACACCCGCGACGAGCCGCACGCGGACGCCGAGAAGTACCGCAGGCTGCACGTGATCATCGGCGACGCGAACCTGTCGGAGATCTCGACCTACCTGAAGCTGGGCACGACCGCCCTGGTCCTGTCCATGATCGAGGACGGTTTCATCGCCGTCGACCTGGCGGTCGACCAGCCGGTGCGCACACTGCACCAGGTCTCGCACGACCCCACCCTGAAGCGGCTCGTCACGCTGCGCAGCGGACGCACGCTGACCGCGGTACAGCTCCAGATGGAGTACTTCGAGCTGTCGCGCAAGTACGTGGAGGAGCGGTTCGGGGCGGACGCCGACGACCAGACGAAGGATGTCCTGGTCCGCTGGGAGGACACGCTGAACCGCCTGGAGAACGACCCGATGAGCCTGTCCGGCGAGCTCGACTGGGTCGCCAAGCGGGAGCTCATGGAGGGCTACCGGCGTCGTGACGGCCTCGACTGGGACGCCGCCCGGCTGCACCTGGTCGACCTCCAGTACGCCGACGTACGCGCCGAGAAGGGGCTCTACAACCGACTGGCCGCCCGCGGCAAGATGAAGCGGCTGCTGAACGAGTCGGACGTCGAACGTGCCCGGACGAAGCCGCCGGAGGACACCCGCGCGTACTTCCGCGGCCGGTGTCTCGAACAGTACGCGGACGACGTGGCGGCGGCCTCCTGGGACTCGGTGATCTTCGATCTGCCCGGCAGGGACTCGCTCCAGCGCGTTCCAACCCTGGAGCCGCTTCGCGGAACGCGTAATCACGTCAAGGAGCTCCTCGATCGCTGTCGCACGGCGGAAGACCTGGTCAAGGTCCTCGCGGGCGGCTGAGCCGGCCGTACGGGGTCCTGGGGCCCCGTCGGCGCATCGGGGTGGAAAAGGCGACGTCCGGGAATCATCGAGATGGTCCCCGGACGTTGTAGCAACTGCGGGGCCGATGTCGGACCCTGCTTGTAGGGTCTGATCAAGAACGTCGAACCGAGCGGGGTGAGGGTTATGGCGACCAAGGACACCGGCGGCGGGCAGCAGAAGGCCACGCGTTCCACCGAGGAGGTCGAGGAGCAGGCGCAGGACGCGCAGGCGACGGACGACCTCAAGGAGCGCCAGGAGAAGCTGAGCGACGATGTCGACTCGGTTCTGGACGAGATCGACGACGTCCTGGAGGAGAACGCCGAGGACTTCGTGCGCTCCTTCGTTCAGAAGGGCGGGGAGTGATTTCCCCTCTGATGCGAAGGTTGCAAGCCGGAGTGTGAGGGTTGCTCGACGAGGTGCACGTGAAGCGTTGCTCGCGGTGTAAGCAGCACAAGCCGCGAGCGGCCTTCGCGAGCGACCGGGCGATGCGCGAGGGCCCTCAAGCGCGGAACAGCCTCTGACGGCCTGTCGACGCGTCACAAGGCCTGCCGGATCGTCGAAGGGCGTGCAGGCCACTTTGAAGCGCCGCTACGACATCACAGTGGCCGAACGGGACGAGACGGTGGCCTCTCGGACGGGGCCCTGTGTGATCTGTTTGAAAGCTCCCGCAGTTCACGTGGATCACTGCCACGAGACGGGTAGGGTCCGTTGCGTACTGTGCTTCAACTGCAATTCGGCCATCGGCAAGTTGGGAGATGATCCCGACGCTGTTCGTCGGGCTGCCGCCTACTTGGAAGGATCCCCGTGGAAGCCAACACTCGTAGCACCGGGCGTCTACCGGCTGCCTTCCTGACGCCCGGGTCGTCGTCCTTCATGGACTTCCTGTCCGAGCACCAGCCGGAGATGCTCCCGGGCAGGCGGCAGCTGCCGCCCGTGCAGGGCGTGATCGAGGCGCCGCACGGCACGACCATCGTGGCCGTCACCTTCCCCGGCGGAGTCGTCCTCGCCGGCGACCGGCGGGCCACCATGGGCAACATGATCGCCCAGCGCGACATCGAGAAGGTCTTCCCGGCCGACGAGTACTCGGCGGTGGGCATCGCCGGTACGGCAGGTCTGGCCGTCGAGATGGTCAAGCTGTTCCAGCTGGAGCTGGAGCACTTCGAGAAGGTCGAGGGCGCCACGCTCTCCCTGGAGGGCAAGGCCAACCGCCTCTCCACCATGATCCGTTCCAACCTCGGCATGGCCATGCAGGGCCTCGCTGTGGTGCCCCTCTTCGCGGGCTACGACGTGGACCGCGAGAAGGGTCGCATCTTCTCGTACGACGTCACCGGCGGCCGCTCCGAGGAGCACGGATACGCCGCCACCGGCTCCGGCTCGATCTTCGCGCGCGGTGCCATGAAGAAGCTCTACAGCAACGACCTGACCGAACAGCAGGCCACCACCCTGGTCATCCAGGCGCTGTACGACGCGGCCGACGACGACTCGGCGACGGGCGGTCCCGATGTCGCCCGCCGGATCTACCCGATCGTCACCGTGATCACCGAAGAGGGATTCCGCCGTCTCACCGACGAGGAGTCCTCAGAGATCGCCCGCGCGATCCTCGAGCGGCGCCTGGAGCAGCCGGACGGCCCGCGGGCCGCGCTGCTCTGAGCCCGGCCTCTTTACCCAGGTGACCCTGTGACTTCGACAGAAAGGGACGGATAACCGGTGTCGACGCCGTTCTATGTCTCACCCCAGCAGGCCATGGCCGACCGTGCGGAGTACGCCCGCAAGGGCATCGCCCGCGGTCGCAGCCTCGTCGTGCTGCAGTACGCCGACGGCATCGTGTTCGTCGGCGAGAACCCGTCCCGCGCGCTGCACAAGTTCAGCGAGATCTACGACCGGATCGGCTTCGCGGCCGCCGGGAAGTACAACGAGTACGAGAACCTGCGGATCGGCGGTGTGCGCTACGCCGATCTGCGCGGCTACACCTACGACCGTGACGACGTGACCGCGCGCGGTCTGGCCAACGTGTACGCCCAGACGCTGGGCACGATCTTCTCCAGTGCGGCCGAGAAGCCGTACGAGGTGGAGCTCGTGGTCGCCGAGGTGGGGGAGACCCCCGACGGGGACCAGATCTACCGGCTGCCGCACGACGGATCGATCGTGGACGAGCACGGGTCGGTCGCGGTCGGCGGCAACGCCGAGCAGATCAGCAACTATCTGGACCAGCGCCACCAGGACGGCATGTCGCTGGCCGAGGCGCTGAAGCTGGCCGTGCAGTCGCTGTCGCGGGAGCCGAACGGCGGTGAGCGGGAGATCCCCGCCGAGCGCCTGGAGGTGGCGATCCTGGACCGTACGCGCCCGCAGCAGCGCAAGTTCAAGCGCATCGTCGGGCGTCAGCTGGCCCGCCTTCTCGAGGAGGGCGGCGCGTCCACCGCCACCGAGGCCGAGGACCCCGAAGACGACGAGTGACCCCGCTCGCGCCCCGCGCACCGGTCGTCCGGTGGGCGGGGCGCGGCCATGTCCGGGCGACCTCGGACACCGGGGGTGTTCCGCGGCGCCGCGCAACACCGGCGCGCGTCGGGCCGCACGCCCGCCGACGACGGGCATGGGCACGCCCTAGCAGGGCGGCGCCGTGGAGCCCCGTACGACCAGTTCGACCGGGATGTCTCCCTCGGGCGGTGTGCGGCCGTCCAGGACGGCGAGGAGGGCCTCCATGCCCCGTTCGCCGAACAGCTCGGCATCCAGGCGGACCGTGGTCAGCTCTGGGTCGATGGCGCGGGCGAGGGCCAGGTCGTCGAGGCCCGTGATCGAGAGGTCGTCGGGCACCCGCAGGCCCAGACGGCGGGCCGCCTTGTAGGCGCCGGCCGCGAGGTTGTCGTCGTCGCAGACCAGGGCCGTGGGCCGGGGTCCGGGCGCGGACAGGGCCGTCTCCGCGGCGGCCCGGGAGTGCTCGATGGAGATCGGGGCGCGGGCCGTGCGCAGCCGCGTACCAGGGACGCTCTCCAGCCGGGCGGCCAGTTCGCGGGCGCGCACCTCGAAGGTCCAGGACGCGATGTCCGCCCCCAGGTGCAGGAAACGGCGGTGCCCGAGGGCCAGCAGGTGGTCCGCCACCTGGCGTACACCGTCCCTGATGTCGAGGTTGACGGTGGCCGCGCCCAGGCTGCCCGCGGGGTCGCTGTCCAGCATCACGAGGGGCAGCTGGTCGCCCCGGATCGCCGTGAGGGCGTCCGCGGCCATGGAGGAGGCGATGACACCGTCCAGAGCCGCCCGTGCGGAGCCGAACGGGTCGCGGGCGGGGCCGATGCCCTCCGGTGAGGGGTAGAGGACCACACCGAAGCCATGGGCGGAGGCCACTCGCGCCGCTCCGGTGTAGACACCCGCGAAGAACTCCGTCGTGAGCGCCGGGACCACCAGAAGGACCGTGCGGGTGCGGCCGAGGCGGAGGTTGCGGGCGGCCAGGTTCGGGCGGTAGCCGAGCTCCTGGGCGGCCTCCCGGACACGGTCCGCGGTCGCCTCGGAGACCCGGCCGCGCCACTTCTCGCCCAGCACGAGGGAGACCGCGGCCTGGGAGACCCCCGCGGCCTGGGCGACGTCCCGGCTCGTGGGGCGCGTGCTGGCTCGTGCCACCGGCGACCTGCTCCTTCGTCTGGACTCGCGGACTGGGCACATGGTACGTATGGCACGGGACGTTATACGTAACACTGGCAGCTTCGGGTCGCCTCGGCGCCCGGCGGAGAAGGCGGGAACATGGCCGCGGGATACCTGGAGATCCTCAGGGCGAGGCATGCCGCCCGGCTGCTCGCCGGCACGCTCACCGGACGGCTGCCGAACGCGACGGCCGCCATCGCGGTCGTCCTGTTCATCCGGGCCGAGGGCGGCACGTACGGTCTGGCCGGGGCGCTCGCCGCCGTCTACGGGGTGGCCAACGCCGTGGGGCAGCCGCTGCTCGGGCGGCTCGTGGACCTCCACGGGCAGCCGCGCGTCCAGTTGCCCGCCGCGCTGGTCTCGGCCCTGGGCATGGCCGTCTTCGCCCTCTCGGGCACCGACCCGCTGCCCGTCGCCTACGCCGCCATGGTGGTCGCCGGACTCTTCACACCGCCGCTGGAAGGCGGTCTGCGTGCCCTGTGGCCCTCCGTGCTGCGCCGCGACGACCAGGTGCACACCGCGTACGCGATGGACGCCGTGGCCCAGGAGGTCATGTTCACCGTCGGACCCCTGCTGGTGACGCTGTTCGTGTCGCTCTGGTCCGCGCAGGCCGCGCTGCTGATCCTGAACGGCATCGGGGTGCTGGGCGCCCTCTGGGTGGTCGTCTCGCCGCCCTCGCGCGCGTGGCGCTCGGCACCCCGCGAGGCGCACTGGCTCGGCGCGCTGCGCTCGCCGGGGCTGCTGGCCCTGCTCGGCGCGTTCCTGTTCGTGGGGTCCGCGCTCGGCTCGATCACGGTCGCCGCCGTGTCGTACGCCGACGACCACGGCGGGGACGCGGTGTACGGCTGGCTGATGGCGGCCCTGGGCCTCGGCGCGCTCGTCGGCGGCACGGTGTACGGGGCGCGGCAGTGGACCGGCGCGCCCGAGCGGCGACTGCGCGTGCTGGTGGCCTTCCTGGCGGTGTGTTACCTGCCGCTCCTGCTGATGCCGGGCGCGGTCGCCATGACGGCCCTCACGGCCCTCGCCGGCGTGTTCCTGGCGCCCTGCATCGCCTGCGCGTTCATCATCGTGGACCGGCATGCCCCGAAGGGCACCGTCACCGAGGCGTTTTCCTGGCTTGTGACCACGTTCACCGTGGGTGCGTCGGTCGGTACGGGCCTCGCGGGCCCGGTCGTGGAGTGGGGCGGGGCCGTCTGGGGCTTCGCCGTACCGGGCGCCGCGGGAGCCGCCGCGCTGGTGGTTCTGCTGGCCACGGGGCGGGTCCTCGCAGCTACCGGGGACGGTGCGGTAGTTGCGGTCTCATCGGAAAATGATCCAAACCGTGCCGTCGAACCCCGTTTCAGCTCGGGGGATCGGGCGTAATGTTCAGTCATGGACCGCCGCATTTTCGGGCTGGAGAACGAGTACGGCGTCACGTGTACGTTCAGGGGACAGCGGCGCCTGTCTCCCGACGAGGTGGCGCGGTACCTCTTCCGCCGTGTCGTGTCATGGGGCCGCAGCAGCAATGTCTTTCTGCGGAACGGTGCCCGCCTCTATCTCGACGTGGGATCACATCCGGAATACGCGACACCCGAATGTGACAACGTGACGGAACTCGTCACCCACGACAAAGCCGGCGAGCGCATTCTCGAAGGACTCCTGGTGGACGCAGAACGACGCCTGCACGAGGAAGGAATCGCGGGCGACGTCTACCTGTTCAAGAACAACACCGACTCGGCCGGCAACTCGTACGGGTGCCACGAGAACTACCTGGTGGCCCGCCACGGGGAGTTCTCCCGACTCGCGGACATCCTCATCCCGTTCCTGGTCACGCGGCAGCTGCTGTGCGGCGCCGGCAAGGTGCTGCAGACTCCGCGCGGCGCCGTGTACTGCGTCAGCCAGCGTGCCGAGCACATCTGGGAGGGTGTCAGTTCCGCGACGACCCGCTCCCGGCCCATCATCAACACCCGCGACGAACCGCACGCCGACGCCGAGCGCTACCGCCGGCTGCACGTCATCGTGGGCGACTCGAACATGTCCGAGACGACCATGCTCCTGAAGGTCGGCGCCACCGACCTGGTGCTGCGCATGATCGAGGCCGGTACGGTGATGCGCGACCTCACCCTGGAGAACCCGATCCGGGCGATCCGCGAGGTGAGCCACGACATCACGGGCCGCCGCAAGGTGCGGCTGGCCAGTGGCCGGGAGGCCTCCGCCCTCGAGGTGCAGCGCGAGTACTACGAGAAGGCCGTGGACTTCTGCGAGCGCCGCGGCATCCGCACGGGCACCGTCGAGCAGGTGCTCGAACTGTGGGGCCGCACGCTCGACTCGATCGAGGCGGAGGACCTCGACCGGATCGGTACCGAGATCGACTGGGTCATGAAGTACAAGCTCATCGAGCGGTACCGGGCCAAGCACAACATGACGATGTCGCACCCGAGGGTCGCTCAGATAGACCTCGCCTACCACGACATCCACCGTCGTCGTGGTCTGTACTACCTGCTGGAGAGGAAGGGACAAGCCGCCAGGATCTGCAATGACTTGAAGATCTTCGAGGGCAAGTCCGTTCCGCCGCAGACCACACGGGCGCGGCTGCGCGGTGACTTCATCCGGCGTGCCCAGGAACAGCGCCGCGATTTCACCGTCGACTGGGTCCACCTCAAGCTCAACGACCAGGCACAGCGCACCGTGTTGTGCAAGGACCCGTTCCGTTCGGTCGACGACCGGGTGGAGAAGCTGATCGCCGGAATGTGAGCCGGGTGTTCCGCGAGTGACGCGGAACGCAACGCGGGGCGCCGTACGTTTTCCGTACGGCGCCCTTCTCACGTCGTAGAGTTGCGCGCACGCCATCAACCAAGATCGATCGATACGAGGCCCCCACCGTGCGCCGACGCTCACTTCTCCTCGCCGTACCCGCAGGACTGGTCACTCTCGCCGGATGCGGTGACGACAACAAGTCGGACCGGGCCAAGTCCAGCAGCAGCCCGTCGCCTTCGCCCTCCGCCTCGTCGGTACCGCCGCCGAAGATCGTCGACGGTCCGCTGCCGGCCATCACGGCCGGGACGAAGTTCGGTGAGAAGCCGACCGTGGCCAAGGGGAGCGGAGACCCGTCGAAGGACCTGGCGGTCAGGACGGTCATCGCGGGCAACGGCGGGACGGTCGCGGAGAACGACTACGTCCAGGCCAACTACCTCGGCCAGGTCTGGAGCACGGGGAAGGTCTTCGACAACTCCTACGACCGCAAGACGTCGCTGGTCATCCAGCTCGCGCAGGGCAGCATCATCGACGGCTGGCGCTACGGCCTCGTGGGCAAGAAGGTCGGCAGCCGCGTCGAGATGGCCGTCCCGCCGACCTGGGGCTACGGCAAACAGGGCAACACGCAGGCGGGCATCAAGGGCACCGACACGCTGGTGTTCGTCGTCGACATCGAGAACACCTTCAACGCGAAGAGCTCCGCCAAGGGCAAGGACGTCGCGCAGGACGACGCGAACCTCCCGAAGGTCGGTACGAACACCGACGGCAAGGCCCCCTCCATCGACGTGCCGAAGGTGAAGGCCCCGACGAAGCTCGTGGCGGACTACGTCATCGAGGGCGACGGCGAGGAGGTCAAGGCGGACAGCAGCGTCCTGGTGCAGTACAAGGGCGTCCTGTGGGACGGCGGCAAGGAGTTCGACTCCACGTACAGCCGCGGTCAGCTGACCTCGTTCTCGCTCCAGCAGGTAGTCAAGGGCTGGGGGCAGGGTCTGACGGGCAAGAAGGTCGGCAGCCGCGTCCTCATCGTCATCCCGCCGGCCCTGGGTTACGCCGACAACCCGCCGAGCGGCAGCGGCATCAAGAAGGACTCCACGCTGGTCTTCACGGTCGACATCCTGGCGAAGATGTGAGCCCGTCAGGGATGTGAGACTGTCGGTGGTGCCTCAAGGGCACCACGCGAACCAACGCGAACAAGCAGGAGCGAGAGACGTGAGCATCGAGAAGCCCGAGATCGACTTCCCGGGCGGCGAGCCCCCGGCGGACCTCGAGATCAAGGAAATCTGGGAGGGCGACGGCCCGGTCGCCAAGGCCGGGGACTTCGTCAAGGTCCACTACGTGGGCGTGGCCTTCTCCACCGGCGAGGAGTTCGACGCCTCCTGGAACCGCGGCAACCCGCTGGAGTTCCAGCTCGGTGTCGGCCAGGTCATCAGCGGCTGGGACCAGGGCGTGCAGGGCATGAAGGTCGGCGGCCGCCGTCAGCTGACCATCCCGGCACACCTCGCCTACGGGGACCGCGGCGCCGGCGGCCGGATCGCCCCCGGCGAGACGCTGATCTTCGTCTGCGACCTGGTCGCGGTCTGACATCGGTACGGGGAGCCACGGCTCCCCGTCGGCCGGGACCGGGCGACCGGTCCCGGGGGAGCGCTCCGGGACCGGACGATCGCGGAGCGCTGTTTCCGGTGCGACGGCCGAGAAGTCGCCGACTCCGGTCTGATCATCGTGAAGGTCGCACCCTGGTCCGATCTTCGTACGCCGCGTGATCGGGATGTGACCGGATTCGATCACCTGGGGCCCATGCCTGTCCGGGCATGGGCCCTCGGCTTTTGCCACGACACCCCGGAGCGGTACGGTCATCGGTCGGAAGCACCATAGGAAGGGCGTCGATGGCCATTGCCAAGGCCGAGCGGCTGATGAACCTGGCGCTGTGTCTGCTCGGGACACGGCGGCCGCTCAGCAAGCGCGAACTGCGCGATTCCATCGAGGCCTATGTGGAGGCGTTCAGGCCGGGCAGGGGAGCGGCCTCGTCCGACGACTCCTTCAACCGGATGTTCGAACGCGACAAGGACGACCTGCGCGAGCTCGGCCTGGTCATCGAGACCGTGGAGAACCTGGACGGCGAGGTCGGCTACCTCGCCCGCCGCGACAGCAACCGTCTGCCGCCCATCACCCTCGACGCCGAGGAGGCCGCCGCCCTCGGCCTCGCCGCCAAGGTCTGGCAGCAGGCGCGGCTGGCCGGCGCGGCGAGCGGCGCCCTGCAGAAACTGCGTGCCGCGGGCCTGCCCGAGGACGTGGACCCGTACGAGGCCCACGGCGCCCTGGAGCCGCACATCCCGGTGCACGAGGCGGCCTTCGAGCCGCTGATGCTGGCCTGCCGCGACCGCCGCCCGGTCGTCTTCGACTACCGCAAGGCCACCGCCGCGCACCCCGAGACCCGGCAGGTCGAGCCCTGGGCCCTGGAGTGCTGGCGCGGCCACTGGTACCTGGCGGGCTGGGACCGCGACCGCGGGGCCGAGCGCGTCTTCCGGCTCTCGCGGATCACCGGCAAGGTCCGCGCCCGGGCCGGCCGCTACACGGCCGAGGTGCCCGACGTCGTCACCGTGCGGGAGACGGTCGCGGGCTGGGCGGGCGAGATCGCCGACCGCTCCGCGCGGATCCGGCTGCGCACCGGCTCCGGATACCCGCTGCGGGCCAAGGCCGTCTCGGTCCGGGAACGGGGAGACGGCTGGGACGAGTTGGAGATTCCGTACGGACACGGTCTGGACGCGTGGCTCGTCGAGTTCGGGCCCGACGTCGTCGTCCTGGAACCCGCCGAGCTGCGGGCCGACGTGCTGGACCGGCTGCGCGCCGTGGCCAAGGGCTGAGGGGGAACGTAGGAAAGTGGCAGGAAAACCGGCCAGGCCCACGAACGCGATCGACCAGACCCGGCGGATGCTCTCCCTGGTGACCTATCTGCGCGAGCGCCCCGGCGCGCGCGTCGGCGATGTCGCCCGGGCCTTCGGGATCACCGAGGACGAACTGATCTCCGACCTCGACGTGCTGCCGCTGTGCGGGACGAGTTTCCGCGGCGGTGACCTGCTCGACATCGACACGGACGGCGACCGCATCTGGTGGCACAACCCGGACGACGTCGCCGCTCCGCTCCGTATCGCCGCCGACGAGGCGACCGCGCTGCTGGTGGCAGCCCGCGCGGTCTCCACCCTGCCCGGGCTGCGGGAGGGCGACCGGCAGGCGCTGCTGCGCGCCACCGCCAAGGTGGAGGCCGCCTCGGGAGAGGCGGCGGGCGCCAGCTCCCGGCTCTCGGTGACCTTCGAGTCCGAGGGCGGGGTCTTCGCAGACGTCGACCGGGCGATCTCCGAGCGCCGCCGGCTGTGGATCCGCTACTACTCGCCCTCGCGCGACGAGCTCACCGAGCGCGAGATCGACCCGATCCGCCTGGTCAGCGTCGGGCACACCTACGTGGAGGCCTGGTGCCGGCGCTCCGAGGCGCGCCGGACCTTCCGGCTGGACCGGGTCGCCGAGATCCGCATCCTCGACGAGCCCTCCGCGCCGCCCGAGGTCGAGCTGAGGGACCTGTCCGAGGGGCTGGTGCAGCCCGCCGCCGAGGATCCCGAGGTGGTGGTCGAGGTCGGACCGGGCGGGCGCTGGGTCGCGGAGTACTACCCGCACGACAGCGCGGATGAACTGCCGGACGGCGGGTTGCGTATCACTCTGCGGACCCCCGACCCCGCGTCGCTGCGGCGGCTGGCTCTGCGCCTCGGCCGTGACGGCCGGATCGTGTCGCCGCCGGAGCTGGCGGACAGCGCGCGGCAGGCGGCCCGTGAGGCGCTGGCGGCCTACGACGGGCTCGACGACGGCGACGGAGTCCAGGACCGACCGTACGACAGGCAGGAGCAGGGGCTTTGACCACGTCGGCGACGTCTGGTGGGTCGGAGAGGGCCGGTGTCACGGCGAGGGCCGGGAGGCCGGAGAGAGCCGGGGGAGCGGTGAGGGCCGGTGGGGAACGCAGCGCCGCCGAGATGACGGTGGTCAGCGCGTTCGCCGGGATGCGCAGGGTGGCCGACGTGCTGTTCAAGGCCGGCTGCCCCGACTGCCGGGCCCGGCTGGAGCTCCGGGCGAACGCCCTGATGCTGGCGATCGGCGCCTCGAGCCGGACCACTTTCTACTCGTTCACCTGCACCGAGTGCGGCGCCGCGGTCCGCAAGCCCGCGGGCGAGCGGATCGTCGAGCTCCTCACCGGGGGCGGGGTGCGGACGCTGCGCCTGCACTCGACGCTCTAGGCTCGCCCCATGTTCTGGCCGATGTGTGCGATCGCTGTGGGTTTCCTGGGAATGGCCGTTCTCGGCGTGCTCGCCGTCCGTGTCTTCCTGGAGGCGGAACGCCTGGGACGGCAGGTGACGGACTCCGCACGCCGTATCAACAGGGCGGCCGACGACCTGGAGCGGGCGACCGTCGGGGCCGCGCGGTCCGTGGACGGCCTGTGACCTCGCGATAGCCCGGTAAGAGTCCTTCCAGGGTTGCGCAATGCGTCATTCGAGCCTGTCAACTTGCCAGTGTGGACAGGTAGGCTTCTGATCGCGGTCCGAAGAAAGAGGCGCGGGCCGCGACCGGGAGTACGCACAGGGATTGCCTCGCGTTCACCCCTGAGCGTTACGATCGCTGTCAACACGACGACCGGACACATGTCCGACCGATCGGGCAGTACCCCGCCCCTGCAGCCTCGGTGAGAAGGTAAAGACTTATGTTCGGAAGGCTCGGAGCTCCCGAGATCATTCTCATCCTCGTCGTCATCATCCTGCTGTTCGGCGCGAAGAAGCTTCCGGACATGGCGCGCTCCCTCGGCAAGTCCGCACGCATTCTGAAGAGCGAGGCCAAGGCCATGAAGGACGAGGGCAGCAACCCCGCCCCGGCCGGCCCGCCCAGCACCGACGAGCAGACCCCGGCCCAGCGCACCATCCAGGCCGCGCCCGGCGACGTGACCAGCGCCCGTCCGGTCAGCGAGCCCACGGACACGACCAAGCGCTGACGCAGGGCCGGACGTCTCCGGCCCGCCGCACGAGATGAGGACGTGGGTTGCTCAAGTCTGCCCGCAAGAAGGAGAAGGACCCCGAGGGACGGATGCCCCTCGCGGAGCACCTTCGTGAGCTGCGCAACCGGCTCGCGAAGGCCGTTCTGGCCATCGTCGTCGTCACCGTCGTGGCCGCCTTCTACTACAAGAACATCATCGAGTTCTTCACGAACCCGATTCTGGACGCGGTGGGCTGCCGGTCCACCCTGTCGGAACTCGCGCAGCAGCGGAGCGGCACCTGCGCCCGCATCGTGCTGAACGGCCTGCTGACGCCGTTCACGCTCGCGCTCAAGGTCTCGCTGATGGCCGGTGTGATCTTCGCGTCGCCGATCTGGCTCTACCAGCTGTGGGCCTTCATCGTCCCCGGCCTGCACCGGCACGAGAAGAAGTACGCGCTGGCGTTCGTGGGCACGGGCGTCCCGCTGTTCCTGGGCGGCGCCTTCTTCGCGTACAAGACGCTGCCGACGATGGCGACGGTCCTCCTCGGCTTCTCGCCCGCGGACCTCGACAACCAGCTGCCCCTGGACGACCTGCTGGATCTCATCGTCCGCATGGTGCTCGTCTTCGGGCTCTCCTTCGAGCTGCCCCTGCTGCTGGTCATGCTGAACCTGACCGGGGTGCTCACCGGCCGGCGCATGCTCGGCTGGTGGCGCGGCATGATCATGGGCATCACGGTCTTCGCGGCCGTGGCCACGCCCAGCACCGACCCGCTGACCATGCTGGCGCTGGCCGGGCCGATCTGGGTGCTGTACTTCATGGCGACCGCCTTCTCGCTGCTGAACGACCGGCGCAAGCGCCGCCGCGAGGCCGAGGGCCCCGACGACGACGAAGCCTCCGAGCTGGACCTCACGCCCGAGGACATCGGGGAGGTCGAGACGGTGTCGGCCAGCAGGGCACTGCCCGGGCAGGCCTCCCCGGACCGGGTCAACGGTTATGACGACGTGACCTGACAAGGCGCGAAGATCTCGTAGGGTCAGGGCCGTGACCAGCGAGATCACCCTCTTTGTCAACCCCACCGCAGGGCGCGGCCGGGGCGCCCGCGCGGCGCAGCCGGCCGCTTCCGCTCTGCGGGCGGCGGGATTCTCCGTGCGGACCGTTCTCGGGGAGAACGCCGCCGACGCCCTCACCCGCGCGCGCGACGCGGTCGAGCGCGGCACGGGAGCCCTGATAGCCGTCGGCGGCGACGGCATGGCACATCTGGCCCTGCAGGCCGTCGCCGGGACCCGCACCCCGCTCGGCCTGGTCGCCGCCGGCACCGGGAACGACTTCGCGCGCGCCCTGGGCCTGCCCCTGCGCGACCCGGCCGCCGCGGGCCGGCAGATCGCCGAGTCGCTCAAGGGCGCCCGGTTCCAGGACGTCGACCTCGGCCGCGTGAACGGCACCTGGTTCGGCACCGTCCTCGCCTCCGGCTTCGACTCCCGGGTCAACGACCGCGGCAACCGCATGCGCCGGCCCTCCGGACGCGTCAAGTACGACCTGGCGATGCTCGCCGAGCTGGCGGCCTTCCGGCCGGTCCGGTACCGGATGACCCTGGACGACGGCGAGGCCCGCGAGATCGAGGCGACCCTCGTCGCGGTCGGCAACGGCTCGTCGTACGGCGGCGGCATGAAGATCTGCGCGGGCGCGGACCTCGGCGACGGTCTGTTCGACATCACGGTGGTCGGGCCGTGCACGCGCAGGACGCTGCTCAGGGTCTTCCCCAAGGTGTACCGGGGCACCCATCTCTCCCACCCCGTGGTGAGCGTGCACCGGGCGGCCCGCGTCGAGCTCGTCGCCGACGGCCTCACCGGGTACGCGGACGGGGAGCCGCTGGGGCCGCTGCCGCTCACGGCGCGGTGCGTGCCCGGCGCGGTGCGGGTGGCCATTCCCTGAGCTGCGGGGATCCGGGGTTTCACCGGGAACGGATCCGGATATTGATCGTCCTGTTGTCAGTGGCTGCCGGTAGTCTCGAAGGCACGATGACAGAGGACCTCTCACCGGCCGAGCGGTACGCGGCAGCACGGAAGCGCGCTGTCGAGCAGGCCACCGCGCTCGCCTCCTTCCGCGAGATGTACGACTTCGGCCTCGACCCCTTCCAGATCGAGGCCTGTAAGGCGCTCGAGGCGGGCAAGGGTGTGCTCGTCGCCGCGCCCACCGGCTCGGGCAAGACGATCGTCGGCGAGTTCGCCGTCCACCTGGCCCTCCAGCAGGGCAAGAAGTGCTTCTACACGACGCCGATCAAGGCGCTGTCGAACCAGAAGTACGCCGACCTCTCCCGCCGTTACGGCGCGGACAAGGTCGGTCTCCTCACCGGGGACAACAGCGTCAACTCCGACGCCCCGGTGGTCGTCATGACCACCGAGGTGCTGCGCAACATGCTGTACGCGGGTTCGCAGACCCTTCTCGGCCTCGGCCATGTGGTCATGGACGAGGTGCACTACCTCTCCGACCGCTTCCGCGGCGCCGTGTGGGAGGAAGTGATCATCCACCTTCCCGCCTCGGTCACCCTCGTCTCGCTCTCGGCGACCGTGTCGAACGCGGAGGAGTTCGGGGACTGGCTGGACACCGTGCGCGGCGACACCGAGGTGATCGTCTCCGAGCACCGTCCGGTGCCGCTGTTCCAGCACGTGCTCGCCGGACGCCGGATGTACGACCTCTTCGAGGAGGGCGAGGGCCACAAGAAGGCGGTCAACCCCGACCTCACGCGCCTGGCCCGCATGGAGGCGAGCCGTCCGTCGTACCAGGACCGCAGGCGCGGCCGCGCCATGCGCGAGGCCGACCGGGAGCGCGAGCGCCGCCAGCGCTCGCGGATCTGGACGCCGGGCCGCCCCGAGGTCATCGAACGGCTCGACACCGAGGGCCTGCTGCCCGCCATCACCTTCATCTTCAGCCGCGCCGCCTGCGAGGCCGCCGTCCAGCAGTGCCTGTACGCGGGCCTGCGGCTCAACGACGAGGAGGCGCGGGTGAAGGTGCGCGAGATCGTCGAGAGGCGCACGGACTCCATCCCGCCGGAGGACCTGCACGTCCTCGGGTACTACGAGTGGCTGGAGGGCCTGGAGCGGGGCATCGCGGCCCACCACGCCGGCATGCTGCCGACGTTCAAGGAGGTCGTCGAGGAGCTCTTCGTACGCGGGCTGGTGAAGGCCGTGTTCGCCACCGAGACCCTCGCGCTCGGGATCAACATGCCCGCCCGCTCGGTGGTGCTGGAGAAGCTCGTCAAGTGGAACGGCGAACAGCACGCCGACATCACCCCCGGCGAGTACACCCAGCTGACCGGCCGGGCGGGGCGCCGCGGCATCGACGTCGAGGGCCACGCCGTCGTGCTGTGGCAGCGCGGGTTCAGCCCCGACCACCTGGCGGGACTCGCGGGCACCCGCACCTACCCGCTGCGCTCCAGCTTCAAGCCGTCGTACAACATGGCGGTGAACCTGGTCGAGCAGTTCGGGCGGCACCGCTCGCGCGAACTCCTGGAGACCTCCTTCGCCCAGTTCCAGGCCGACAAGTCGGTCGTCGGGATCTCCCGGCAGGTGCAGCGCAACGAGGAGGGGCTCGAGGGTTACAAGGAGTCCATGACCTGCCACCTCGGGGACTTCGAGGAGTACGCGCGGCTGCGCCGTGAGCTCAAGGACCGCGAGACCGAGCTCGCCAAGCAGGGCGTGGCGCAGCGTCGCGCGGAGGCGGCCGTCGCGCTGGAGAAGCTCAAGCCGGGTGACATCATCCATGTCCCGACCGGCAAGTTCGCCGGTCTGGCGCTGGTCCTCGACCCCGGCCTGCCCGCGGGCCGGTCGAACGGCCACCGCGGGTTCGAGCAGCACGACGGCCCGCGCCCGCTGGTGCTCACCGCCGAGCGCCAGGTCAAGCGGCTGGCCTCGATGGACTTCCCGGTGCCGGTGGAGGCGCTGGAGCGGATGCGCATCCCGAAGTCCTTCAACCCGCGTTCCCCGCAGTCCCGTCGCGACCTCGCGTCCGCCCTGCGCACCAAGGCCGGACACATCGTCCCCGACCGGCTGCGCAAGAAGCGCTCCGAGGCGGCCGACGACCGTGAGATCGCCCGGCTGCGCACGGCGATCCGCGCCCACCCCTGCCATGGGTGCAACGACCGCGAGGACCACGCCCGTTGGGCCGAGCGCTACCACCGGCTGCTGCGCGACACCTCGCAGCTGGAGCGCCGCATCGAGGGCCGGACGAACACCATCGCCCGCACCTTCGACCGTATCGTCGCCCTGCTCACCGAGCTGGACTACCTGCGCGGCGACGAGGCCACCGAACACGGCAGGCGGCTGGCCCGTCTCTACGGCGAACTCGACCTGCTGGCCAGCGAATGCCTGCGGGCCGGCGTCTGGGAGGGACTGAACCCGGCCGAACTCGCCGCGTGCGTCTCGGCGTTGGTCTACGAGTCGCGGGTCGGCGACGACGCGATGGCGCCGAAGCTGCCCTCCGGCAAGGCCAAGGCCGCGCTGGGCGAGATGGTCCGCATCTGGGGCCGTCTGGACGCCCTGGAGGAGGACTTCCGGATCACCCAGTCCGAGGGCGTGGGCCAGCGCGAGCCGGATCTCGGCTTCGCCTGGGCGGCCCACGAGTGGGCATCCGGCAAGGGCCTCGACGAGGTGCTGCGCGAGGCGGAGATGCCGGCCGGTGACTTCGTCCGCTGGTGCAAGCAGGTCATCGACGTGCTGGGCCAGATCTCCGCCGCCGCGCCCGTCTCCGGCGGCGAGAGCTCGACGGTCGCGAAGAACGCGCGCAAGGCGGTCGACGGGCTGCTGCGCGGGGTGGTCGCCTACTCGTCGGTCGGCTGAGCGGAGCCCGTCCGCCCGTGGTGCGCCGCCCCGATGCCGGGGGCGGCGCACTTCCGTACTCCGGTACTCGGGGATTCCGGTACTCCCGTACTCCCGTACGTGAATTCATCGATACGTCGCTTCGTGAACGCACCGGTACGCGCGTACCGCGGTTCGCCGGTCACCCAGGCCGCGACGCCGGCGGCTCAGCCGCGCGCCCGCAGGTAGCCGCGCCAGCCGCCGTACTCGGTGATGTCCTCGGCGCCCTCGAGCGCGCAGGGCTCGCACAGGAACCCGGGTACGTGGGTGCCGTCGGCCAGTTCGACCCGGCCGAGTGCCATGGGAGAGGGCAGTTCGGCGAGCAGGCGCCCGAGGCCCTCGGCGGGCAGCCGCCATACCTCCGCCTCGACGGCGGCCCCGCCCACACCGGTGCGGACCAGGCCCGGCTTGGGAGGCGTGGTGGCCAGGGCGTGCAGCCGGTAGGCGGCCGCCGTCGTCGTCGTACGCTCCCACTCGGCGCCCAGGGCGAGGAGCTGCGGGTTCAGGGGCTGGCCCGACAGATGGGCGCCGACCACGGCGACGCGTGTCCGCGGCCGGAGCAGGGCGGCGATCCGGGCGAGACGTTCGTCGGTGAACGCGGGGCCGATCAGCATCACGCCGAAGGGCAGCCCGTCCACGGTGCCCGCGGGAGCGGCGACCGCGGCGAGGTCGAAGAGGTTCGTGGAGTTGGTGAAACGCCCCAGGCGGGCGTTGGCGCCCAGCGGGTCGGCGGCGACCTCCGCCAGGGTCGGATGGCCCGGCGCGGTCGGCAGCAGCAGGGCGTCCGCGTCACCGAGCCCGGCGACCGCCCGCAGGCGCAGTGCGGCCAGCCGGTCCTGATCGGCGAAGAGCCGGTGGGCCGGGATGTCCCGGGCGCGGGCGATGATCCCCGCGACCGTCGGGTCGAGACCCGCACCCCCCTCACTGAGCGACTTGTCGACAAAGCTCCCCACCGCTGTGTAGCGCTCGGCGACGAACGCGCCCTCGTAGAGCATCGCCGCGGCCTCGGTGAACGGGGTGAGATCGAGGGAGCGCACCTCGGCCCCCGCCGCGACGAGCTGCGCCACGGCGGCCTCGTACGCCGGTGCCCACCCCGCGTCCAGCTCGCCGAGCAGTGCCGTCGCGGGGACGGCGACGCGCCATGGGCCGGGGACGCGCTGGGGGAGGGACGGCAGCGCGCGTCCGGACGGGCGGGCCAGGTGCGCGAGAGCCTGCTCGGCCTCCGGGAGCGTGCGGGCGAAGACGGTCACGCAGTCCAGGGAGGCGCAGGCCGGGACGACGCCGGTGGTCGGGACCAGGCCGCGGGTCGGCTTCAGGCCGACGATGCCGTTGAACGCGGCGGGAACACGGCCGGAACCGGCCGTGTCGGTACCGAGGGCGAGGTCGACCAGGCCCAGAGCCACCGCCACGGCCGATCCGGAGCTGGAGCCGCCACTGACGCGGGCCGGGTCGAAGGCGCTCCGCACGGCGCCGTACGGAGAACGGGTACCGACCAGACCGGTCGCGAACTGGTCCAGGTTCGTGGTGCCCAGGACGAGCGCGCCGGCCGCTCGCAGGCGGGCGACCGCGGGGGCGTCCTCCTTCGGGGCGTACGCGTACGCCGGGCAGCCCGCGGTGGTCGGCAGGCCGGCCACGTCGATGTTGCCCTTCACGGCGAGGAGCCGGCCGGCGAGGGGGAGCCGTTCGCCCGCCGCGAGACGGGCGTCGAGAGCCTCGGCCTCCCGCTCGACCTCCGCCCGGCGGCGCAGGTCGATCCAGATCTCGGGGCGGTCGACCGCCTCGATGCGGGCGTAGGCCGACTGCACACGGGCGAGGGCGGACATGGTTGCTCCTTGTTCGTCGGCGGTCGTATGCATTTGTCGGCATTCGGCGACGTCAGGCGACGTCGGACGACGTCGGTCGGGGTGCCTCGGGCGCGATCCGTGAGTGATGGGTGCCACCGCGCGCCCCCGACCACACAGGGGCTGTCAGGGGGAGGGCGCCAGGACCACCAGGGCCGTGCCCGCTTCCACCTGGGCGCCCGGCCTGGTGAGGACCTGCCGTACGACTCCGTCCACCGGAGCGGTCACCCTGGACTCCATCTTCATCGCCTCCAGCGCCAGCAGGGGTTGGCCGGCGGTGACACGGTCGCCCGGCTCGACATTCAACTGCCACACGGACGCGGCGAACTCGGCCTCGACGAGCCGGCCGCCCGCGGGGACGGTCACCTCGGCGGCCGCGGCCACGGGCGCGGCCGCGGCGTCCGCCCGGGCGAACTCGCCCGCCGCCTCCCAGGCGTCCCGCTCCGCGCCGAACGCTGCGCCCTGCCGGGCCCGGAACCGCGCGATCGACTCGGCATGGGCGGCGAGGAAGTCCTCGTAGCGCGCCAGGGAGAACTCGCCCTCCTCGATCCGGGGCACGAACCGCCCCGAGACGATGTCGGCGCGCAGGGCGAGGAGTTCGTCGGGCTCCACGGCGTACCACTTGATGCGGTCGAAGAAACGCAGCAGCCAGGGCGAGCCCGGCTCGAAGGCACCGCGCTGCTGCCACCCCGACCACACCTGGGTGGTCCGGCCCACGAACTGGTAGCCGCCCGGACCCTCCATGCCGTAGACACAGAGATAGGCGCCGCCGATGCCGACGGAGTTCTCGGCGGTCCAGGTGCGGGCCGGGTTGTACTTGGTGGTGACCAGACGGTGCCGCGGGTCCAGCGGGGTCGCGACCGGCGCGCCCAGGTACACGTCCCCCAGGCCCAGCACGAGGTACTCCGCGTCGAAGACGGTGCGGTACACGTCGTCCACCGAGTCCAGGCCGTTCACCCGGCGGATGAACTCGATGTTCCACGGGCACCAGGGCGCGTCGTCGCGGACCCCCGCCATGTACCGGTCGATGGCCTCGCGCGTCGCCGGGTCGTCCCAGGACAACGGGAGGTGCACGGTCCGGGAGGGGACCACGAGCCGGTCGCTGGGCGGGAGCGCGCGGGCCGTCTCCCGTACGGCGGCGAGCAGTGCGCGCTGCGGGAGTCTGCGCGGATCCGCCTGGATCTGCAGGGAGCGGATGCCGGGGGTCAGATCCGTGACGCCGTCCAGATCCGTCGCGGCCACCGCCTCCATCAGCGCGTGGACGCGCATGCGCAGCGCCAGGTCCAGTTGCATGGGCCCGAACTCGACCAGCAGGTTGTCGTCGCCGCTGCGGCGGAACGTCACGTCGCCGTCCCGGGCCAGCACCCCGCCGTCCACGACCGGGGCCCGCGCCGAGCCGTCGTCGGCGAGCGGCGCGAAACGTACGGTGTCCCCGGGGCGGAGCTGGCCGAGCTTCCAGCGTTCCGTGCTGACGACCGTCGCGGGGCAGACGAAGCCGCCGAGCGAGGGGCCGTCCGGGCCGAGCAGCACCGGCATGTCACCGGTGTAGTCGACAGCACCGACCGAATACGGCGTGTCGTGGATGTTGGACGGGTGCAGCCCCGCCTCGCCACCGTCCGTGCGCGCCCAGCGCGGCTTGGGGCCGACCAGCCGTACGCCGGTGCGCGCCGAGTTGAAGTGGACCTTCCAGCCGGCCGCGTAGAAGTCGTGGATGTCGTCCTCGGTGAAGAACTCCGGCGCGGCGTGCGGACCTTCCAGCGCGCCGACCCGCCACTCGGACGTGAACACGGGCCGGTCGACGGGCGGTACGGGCGCCGCCGCAGCGGTGACCGACCCGCCGTGCAGCACGTCCCCCGTCCGCAGGGCCCGGCCGCCGTGCCCGCCGAACCGGCCCAGGGTGAAGGTGGCGGCGCTGCCGAGGAACGGCGGGACGTCCAGGCCCCCGCCGGCGAAGAGGACGTAGGTGCGCAGGCCGGGTCCGCCGGGCGCACCGACGTCCAGTACCGCTCCCGCGGGCACCGTCACCGGCTCCCACTGGGCGACCGCCGTGCCGTCCACGGTCACCGGCGCCGGGGCGCCGGTGACGCAGACCGTGACGGCGTGCGTGAAGCGCAGGGCCGGCCCCCGCAGCGTGCACTCCAGACCGGGCGCCCCCTCGTCGTTGCCGAGGGCGCGGTTGCCCAGCCGGAAGGACAGGTCGTCCATCGGGCCGCACGGCGGCACGCCCACCTGCCAGTAGCCGGTGCGGCCCGGCCAGTCCTGGACCGTGGTGAGCGTGCCGCCGGAGACCACCTCGACGCGGGCCGTGGGATCGGTGATCCCGGCCAGCGTGGCCGTCGAGTGCGCCGCTCCCCGGAAGGACGGGTCGGCGAGCGCGGCCCGCACCAGCCCCAGGTTCGTCTCGACGCCGTCGACCCGGGTCCTGGCCAGCGCCTCGTCCAGCCGCTCCAGGGCGTGCGCGCGGTCCGGGCCGTACGCGACGATCTTCGCGAGCATGGGGTCGTACGCGGTGGTCACCTCGGTGCCCGTCTCCACCCAGCCGTCGACCCGGACGCCGCCGGGGAACTCGACCCGGGTCAGCAGCCCCGCGCTCGGCCGGTGTTCGCGCGAGGGGTCCTCGGCGTACAGCCGGGCCTCCACGGCGTGACCGCGCGGCGCCCCCGGGTCCCGCACGACCTCCGACTCACCGCGCGCGAGCCGCAGCATCCAGGCGACGAGGTCGACCCCGTAGATCTCCTCGGTGACCGGATGCTCCACCTGGAGGCGGGTGTTGACCTCCAGGAAGTACGCCTCCTCGCGCGCGGCGTCGTACACGAACTCGACCGTGCCGGCCGAGCGGTAGCGGACACTCGCGCACAGGTCACGTGCGCGGGAGGCGAGACGTTCCCGTACGTGAGGCGGGAGTCCGGGGGCCGGGGCCTCCTCCACGACCTTCTGGTTGCGGCGCTGGAGCGAGCAGTCGCGGTCGCCGAAGGTGACGACACGGCCCCGGCCGTCGCCGAAGACCTGCACCTCGACATGGCGGGCGTGCTCGACCAGACGCTCCAGGAAGACCCCGGCGGAGGCGAAGGACGCGGCGGCGACACGCTGCACGCGCTCCCAGGCCTCGGCCAGTTCACCGGCGGAGCGGCAGGCCGCCATGCCGATGCCGCCCCCGCCGCCGGTGGCCTTCAGCATCACGGGATAGCCGATGTCCTCGGCCGCCTCCAGGGCCTCCGGAAGGCCGGGCAGCAGCCCGGTGCCCGGGGCGAGCGGCACACCGGCCGCCCGGGCCGCCGCCCGCGCCGTGTGCTTCGCCCCGAACAGCTCCAGTTGCCGGGGCGTCGGTCCCACGAACACGATCCCGGCGTCCTCGCAGCGCCGTGCGAAGGCCGCGTCCTCGGACAGGAAGCCGTAGCCGGGGTGGATCGCCCCCGCGCCGGTGTCCTTGGCCGCCTTCAGCACCAGGTCGGCGTCGAGGTACGACTCCTTCGCGGGGGCCGGGCCCAGCCGGACGGCCTCGTCGGCGAGCCGGACGTGCGGCGCCGAGCGGTCCGGGTCGGAGTACACCGCGACCGTGCGGAGCCCGAGTTCGCGCGCGGTGCGGATGATCCGGACCGCGATCTCGCCCCGGTTGGCGACCAGCAGCGTGTCGAAGCTCATTCCGGCGTCCCGACGCTCATCGCCACGGCCGTCGGTTCGAAGCCGTTGCAGGGGTTGTTGATCTGGGGGCAGTTGGAGACCAGGACGAGCACGTCCCGTTCGGCGCGCAGGGTCAGGGACAGGCCCGGGGCCGAGAGACCGTCGACGATGCCGAGGGTGCCGTCCTTCTCGACCGGCACGTTCATGTACCAGTTGATGTTCGAGACCAGGTCGCGCTTGCCGAGGCCGTGCCGGGCGCCCCGCGCGAGGAAGTTGTCCACGCAGGCGTGCTGCGACCAGGTGTGGTGGCCGTACCGCAGCGTGTTCGACTCCTTCGAGCAGGCGCCGCCGACCGTGTCGTGCCGGCCGACGTCGTCGGACACCACGGTCATCAGGGGCGTGTGCTCGTTGGACATCAGCACACTGCCGGCCGTCAGGAAGATGTTCCCCTGCGCCTGGATCGTGTCGGGCGCGCTGTAGCGGACGGACGGGTCGTGGGCGTCGTACGCGAGGAAGTCGACGGCCTGGTTGCCGTGCAGATCGGTGATGGTGAGTGTGCCGCCCGCCGGGACGACGGACGACCAGGCGGCGCGCGCGGGCACCACGGTCGTGGCGGCGCTCGTGGCGGCGCTCATGCGAGCCCCCTCGCGGCAAGGAACTCGACGGTGTTCAGGAAGGCACGGCGGCCCTCGGGCGTCGCCTCCCACAGCGGGTCGCCCGGCTTCGTCGCCGCCGACCGCCAGGCGAGCACCTCGAGGGCGGTGCTGGTGTAGGCGGGGCGTGGATCGACCGGGTGCGGCACGTTCGCGATCAGCACGGTGACGTCCTGCTCGGCGCGCAACGTCACGCTGCCGCCCGGCCCCGCCGAACCGGTGAAGTCCAGGGAGCCGTCGTCGCGTACCGCCACGCCCTGGAAGAAGGAGAGCGAGGGCGGCAGATCACGTGGTCCGAGGCCGTTCTTGGCGGCGGCCAGCTTGAACAGCTCGCGTCCCGCGGGGGAGGCGGACTGCGGCGCGCCGTCCCCGTAGCGCTGTGCGTTGCGTACGAGCGTGGAGGTGCCGCACAGCGCGTCGTGCCGCCCGGAGGTGTCGGCGGTGAGCGAGGCGAGCACACGGCCCTGGTCGGAGAGGAGCAACTGCCCCTCGCCCAGGTAGGCGTTCCACTGCACCTTGACCGTGTCCGCCACGTTCAGGCGCTCCCACGGACGGTCGGCGGCGAACAGGAGGAGGTGCGCGCAGGCGTCGCCGCGCAGGTCGGTCAGCCTGAGTTCGGTGCCGCGGGCCAGCACCCGGTGCGTGTAGTTGCCGCCGGCCACCGTCTCCGCCCACACCAGGTGGCCCGCCTCGCAGGGGGGTGCGGGCCAGGAGCTCGCCGGGACGACGGGCATGGCCTCGGCGCGGGTGCCCTCCTGGGCACGGGCGTGATCGCGTGCTCCGTACGTGGTCGCTGTCGCCATCGCGGGTCCTCCGGCTCCGGGGTGATTTCTGTCGCCCGACAGAAATTAGGAGCGGCGGAGTTCGACGCCGTGTCTCCCGCGTTGCCGTCCGGTTACCGATCCCTCACCCGCGCCCGTCGCGCGGCGACGGCCGGGGCGGACACGGCTGGTCACGCGGCTTCGTGGTCTCCTCCGGGGCGCGACCGGGCACCGGCGTCATGTGCGAGGATCGAACGCATGGGAGCCGGTGGCGGACGACGGGTCGGCCGGCCGCGTGCGACGCAGCGGCCGGACAGCGGTCTGCCGCCGCGTGACGAACTGCTCCACGCGGCCGCCGAGTTGTTCACGACGCGCGGCTACGCGGCGACGACCACCCGGGCCGTCGCCGAGCGGGCGGGTATGCGTCAGGCGTCCATGTACCACTACGTCTCCGGCAAGGAGGAGCTGCTCGCCGAGCTCCTGGAGTCCACGGTCACGCCCTCGCTGGCCTTCGCCCGGGAGCTCCTGGCGGACGACGCGGCCGCGCCCGAGGGCCGGTTGTGGCGGCTGTGCCGCACCGACGTGGAACTGCTCTGCGGCGGCCCGCACAACCTCGGCGGCCTGTACCTGCTGCCCGAGGTGCGCGCCGAGCGCTTCGCCGGCTTCCACGCCGTACGGTCCGAACTCAAGGACGCCTACCGGCAGTTGCTGGCCGCGACGGTCGCGGGCGGCACCCTCGCCAAGAGTGAACTCGATCTGCGGACAGATCTGTTGTTCGGTCTCATCGAAGGGGTGATTCTCGTGCACCGCTCCGACCCGGACCGGCCCGTGTCCGCGTTCGCCGAAGCCACCGCCGACGCCGCGCTGCGGATCGCCGGAATCTGACACACCTCCCGGTGGAGGAGGGGTTTTCGGCTACCCGTACGCCGTTACTCAGGGTGTGCGAGTGAGTCCTGAGCGTATAAATGGGCCGAGGGTACTCCTGTCGCGCGGGCGATTTCAGGCGCTTGCTGAATATGACACGGCGATGATCCGGTCGGACTAAGCTCGCCCGCAGCGCTCCGAGTTGAGATGTAATCGTGCGCTTGTTCCCAAAAGTTCCGAAGATTCCGTTTGACCACGCAGTTTCCCCCACGAACTCCCCCCGACCCCCCGCCGACTTGTCTCAGAGGGCATACATGGTGAGTGTTCAATCGCCTCCCGGTGGCCGTGAACTTCCCTACGCGCGCGTCTTGTTGCTGCCGGCCATACTGATGGCCGCGGTGACCGGGACCGCCGTCGCCGTGGTGACGAGCCCGGCCAGGTCCGCTGTCGGCTGGTGCGGCGCCATCGCGACGCTGCTGGTCGTCACCGTCGCGGCGGAAGCCGTGCGCCGTGGCCGCGACGCCCGTGACCTGCGCGCCGAACTCGCCCGCAGCACCGCGCACTTCGAACAGCGCATCGCCGCGCACGACCAGGAGTTCGTGCGCCTGCGCACCGAGGTCCTGCCGATCGCGCTCCGCCGTATGCGGGGCGGCGTCAACCCCGAGGACGTGGCCCGCACCTTCGGCCGCGGCAAGGGCGACCCGTGCGAACTCCCCGCGGTACAGCGGGATCTGCTCGGCGCCGTGCTCAAGGTCGTGGACGACGAGGACCTGCTGCGCGACTCCTCCCAGCGCTCCTTCGTCAACATCGCCCGGCGCGTCCAGGCGATCGTCCACCAGCAGAACAAGGAACTCCGCGAGATGGAGGAGGACCACGGGCGCAACCCCGAGGTCTTCGACGACCTGCTGCGCATCGACCACGGCACCGCACTGATCGGCCGCCTCGCCGACTCCATCGCCGTGCTCGGCGGCGGCCGTCCGGGGCGCAACTGGCCTGAGCCCGTCCCGCTGTTCAGCGTGATGCGCGGCGCCATGTCCCGGATCCTCGAGTACCGCCGCATCGAACTGCACTCGATCGCCGACGTCGCCGTCAACGGCATCCACGTCGAACCGGTCATCCACGCCGTCGCCGAACTGCTCGACAACGCGACGCGCTACTCGCCGCCGACCACCAAGGTTCACCTCACCGCCCTCGTCGTGCAGACCGGCGTCGCCATCGAGATCGAGGACTCCGGCGTCAGCTTCAGCGACGAGGCCCGCGGAAAGATCGAGGAACTGCTCCGGCAGGCCGCGGCCGGCGTCGACCTCAACATCCTCGGCGAGGCCCCCCGGCTCGGCATGGCCGTCGTCGGGCGGCTCTCGAAGATGTACGACATGAAGATCTCGCTGCGCCAGTCCGCGTACGGCGGGGTCCGCGCCGTCATCGTCGTGCCGAGCAACATGCTCACCAAGGACCCCGCCCCCGGTCTCGCCCACGGCATCGGCGTGAACGCGGTGCCCACGATGGACACCGACGGCGTCGAGGGCCCCAAGCGCAAGCCGAAGAAGCGCCGTCCGACCACCGGACCCCGTATCCCGTCGCCGCACGACGGCTCCCAGGACGACGACGCCCCGCTGGTCACCGAGTGGACGCCCAACGGCCTGCCGCAGCGGCGCAGCAGGGTCAAGGTCCCGCTCAGCCAGCGGATCGCCGAGGCCCGCGCCGCAGAGGTGGCCGCCGAGGCCGCGGCGGCAGCGGCTCCCTGGGCCGCCGCGCCCGCCCCGAAGGAGGAGGAGCCCCCGCCGGGGATGTGGGTCGAGGCGTTCATGGAAGGCCTCAAGGGCGACCCCGACCCGACCGCATTCACCCAGAGCCATCAGCCGGCGCCCGCTGAGGCCGACGACGAGGGGGACCTCAAGTGATCCAGCAGCGAGGCAACTTCGACTGGATGCTCAAAGATCTCGCCGACGGCGTCCCGGGCATCCAGCAGATCGTGGTGCTCTCCGCCGACGGACTGCGCATCGCCCGCTACGGCGGCGACCCCGACGCCGCCGACCGCGTCGCCGCCGCCTGCGCGGGACTCCAGAGCCTGGCCGGAGCCGTCGCGGGCGAGATCCCCCGCAGCGACGGCACCATGCGGATGGTCATCATCGAGATCAACGGGGGCTACTTCTACCTCATGTCCGCCGGGGCCAACGCCTATCTCGCGGTCCTCGCCAACCAGACCGCGGAGCCCGGCCTGATGAGCAACCGCATGCGCGACCTCGTCGCACGGATCGGCGCGCATCTCACCAGCCCGCCGCGCCGCAACGGGCAGACCGTATGACTCCTCCGCAACGCCGTCGGCGCCACCCCACCCAGGAGCCCCGCGAGGTCCCCCAGGGAGGCCCCCCGCACGCGGGAGCCTCCCCGGAGGGAACCCCCCAGGAGGGCCAGGAACAGGACCCCAAGATCCCTGGGCGCCTGTACGTGCTCACCGGCGGGGGTGAGGGCGGCGACCGGGCCGACCTCGACCTGGTCACCTTGATCGTGGCGCGCGCCGACCCTCCGGCGCCCACCACCCAGCCCGAGCAGTCGGTGCTGCTGCGGCTCTGCAAGGCCCCTCTGTCCGTGGCCGAGCTCTCGGCCTATCTCAATCTGCCGTTCAGCGTGGTGACCGTCCTGCTCACCGAGCTGCTGACGGCCGAACTGGTACAGGCGCGCGCCCCGATCGTCCGCTCCGCGCTGCCCGACCGTTCCCTCCTCGAAGCGGTGATGCATGGACTTCAAAAGCTCTGACACGATCACCGGCCCGCGCGCCGAGGACCACCTGCCGCACACGGCGACCGCCGCGGTGAAGATCGTGATCGTGGGCGGTTTCGGGGTCGGCAAGACGACCATGGTGGGTGCCGTCAGCGAGATCAAGCCGCTGACCACCGAGGAGACCATGACGCAGGCCGGCATCGGCATCGACGACAACTACGGCTCCGAGACCAAGACGGCCACCACCGTGGCCATGGACTTCGGCCGCATCAGCATCACCGAACAACTGGTGCTGTACCTCTTCGGCACCCCCGGCCAGGAACGCTTCTGGTTCCTGTGGAACGGCCTGTTCGAGGGCGCGCTCGGCGCGGTCGTGCTGATCGACACCCGCCGCCTGGAAGTCAGCTTCGACGTGATCGGCCGTCTGGAGGAACGCGGCGTGCCGTTCGTCATCGCCATGAACGACTTCCCGGACGCGCCCAGCTATCCGATCGAGGACCTGCGCACCGCGCTCGACCTGGCGGAGGAGATCCCGATCGTGAAGTGCGACGCGCGCCGCCGGGCCTCCAGCCGCGACGTCCTGATGACGCTGATGCGTTTCCTGCACTCGCTGGCGATGTCCTCCCCGCGGGCCTGACGCCCGCCGGTGGCCGCGAGCCCCACTCCCCACTGCCACCCCCCAAAGACACCGGACCCCTTAAGTTTCGGAGCGATCATCGTGACGCCTGAACCCCACTCACCGGCCGGTACGGACGACCTCGCGCTCGACCCGCCGCCGGGCTGCCCCGCCCACGGCCGAGGTCCCGGCGGGCTCCACCGGCTCTACGGCCCCGAGGCGGAGGACCTGGGAGCCCTGTACGAGGAACTCCGCGACGAGCACGGTGCGGTCGCCCCCGTGCTGCTCCACAACGACGTGCCCATCTGGGTGGTGCTCGGCCACGCCGAGAACCTGCACATGGTGAGCACGCCCACCCACTTCTCGCGGGACAGCCGGCTGTGGACCGCCGTCAAGGACGGCACGGCCGGCCCCGACCACCCGCTCGCGCCGCACATCGCCTGGCAGCCCATCTGCTCCCACGCCGAGGGCGACGAGCACCTGCGGCTGCGCGGCGCGGTCATGGGCGCCATGTCGACCATCAACCACCGCACCATCCGGCGGCACATCAACCGGGCGACCCAGATCCTGGTCAACCGCTTCTGCGAGAAGGGCCGGGCGGAACTCGTCGGCCAGTTCGCCGAGCACCTTCCGATGGCCGTGCTGTGCCAGATCCTCGGTATGCCGGACGAGTACGACGACCGCCTGGTGCAGGCCACCCGTGACCTGCTCAAGGGCACCGCGACGGCGATCGCCAGCAACGAGTACGTCATGGACATCCTGATCCGGCACACCGCCCGCCGCCGCGACCAGCCCGGGGACGACTTCACCGGCCATCTCATCAACCACCCGGCCGGCCTCACCGACGACGAGGTCGCCCAGCACCTGCGCCTGGTACTGCTGGCCGCGTACGAGGCCACGGCCAACCTGCTCGCCAACGTGTTGCGCGTGGTCCTCATCGACCCGCGCTTCCGTGCCCGGTTGAACGGCGGGCAGATGACGGTTCCCGAGGCCGTCGAGCAGTCGCTGTGGGACGAGCCTCCGTTCAGCGCCGTCCTCGGCTACTTCGCCAAGCAGGACACCGAACTGGGCGGCCGGACCATCCGCCGGGGCGACGGTCTGATCCTCGGCATCGCGCCGGGCAACATCGACCCCCGGGTACGGCCCGACCTCAAGGCGAACATGATGGGCAACCGGTCCCACCTGGCCTTCGGCGGCGGACCCCACGAGTGCCCGGGGCAGGACATCGGCCGTGCCATCGCCGACGTCGGCGTCGAGGCGCTGCTGATGCGCCTTCCCGACGTCGAACTCGACGGTGACGAGGACGAGTTGCGCTGGCGTTCGTCGATGTCGTCGCGGCACCTGGTGGAGCTTCCGGTCTACTTCGAGCCGCGGCCACCGGAGGAGGTCCAGGACGTGTCGCCCGCCTCGCCGGTCCCGCCGCAGCGGCAGCCGTGGCAGGTCGGCGGCGACCAGCCGGCGGCGTCCGCGCCGTGGCGCGAGCCGTCCCTGCCGATGTCGACGCCCGCGCCGACGACGACGCCTCCGGCACAGGCGCCGGCACCCGCGCCCGTCCGCCCCGCCGGGGCCTGGCAGCGCTTCCTGGCCTGGTGGCGCGGGTACTGAGCGGGCGGGCCGGGGCTCCCGGCTACCGCGCCCAGTCGTCGTGCGCGGACCAGGCCCGGAGATCCCGCCCACTGACGAACCGGTGCGCCCGCCCCGTGACCGGATCGGTGAACTCCAGCTTCCGCGCGAGCAGTTGGAGCGGACGCCGGAAGTCGCCGGCCGGCACGGGGCCGGTCACCACCGGGTAGAGCGGATCGCCGAGGACGGGGACGCCCAGCGCGTTCATGTGCACCCGGAGCTGATGGGTCTGCCCGGTGTGCGGCACCAGCCGGTAGCGACCCAACCCGTCACGGTGGTCGAGGAGTTCGACCCGGCTCACGGCGTTCGGCTCGCCGGCCACCTCCCGCGCGGCCAGCACCCCGCGCTCCTTCACGATCCGGCTGCGGACCGTGCGCGGCAGGGCGAGCCCCACGTCGTACGGGGCCACCGCCTCGTACTCCTTGCCGACGAGCCGGTCGCGGAACAGCGACTGGTAGGCACCGCGTTCCTCGGGCCGCACGGTGAACAGCACGAGCCCGGCCGTGAGTCGGTCGAGGCGGTGCGCGGCGCCCAGCGCCGGGATGTCCAGCTCCCGCCGCAGCCGGGCGAGCACGGTCTCGGCGACATGGCTGCCGCGCGGTGTGGTGGCGAGGAAGTGCGGTTTGTCGGCCACCACGATGTGCGCGTCGCGGTACACGACGTCGACGCCGAACGGCACCCGCTCCTCGTCGGGCAGCTCCCGGTGGAACCACACGAACATCCCCGGCTCGTACGCCGTGCCGGGCTCCACCGGCCGCCCGTCCGCCCGCACGATCAGCCCGTCCGCGAGCATCGTGTCGATCACCCCGGTCCCCGCCGCGAGCCGCTCCACCAGATGTTCCCGCACGGTGGCCCACCCCCCGGCCTGCGGCAGTTTGACGCGCACGGGGTCGACGCCGTCGCGCTGCGGCAGGGGGGAGGGCGGAATCCTGGGCTTGCGTCTCACCCGCTCAAGCCTACGGGCGGCGACGGGACACGGCGCTCACCGCTCGGACGTCCGAGGCGGGGGGCCTGGGCGGTGGTTCCGGGCTCAGGCGTAGGAGACGGCGGCGGGGCGGTCGCTCCGGGCTCAGGCGTACGAGGCCGGGGCCGCGTCCGGAGCCGCCGCCGGCGTCGTCCGCGCCCGGTACGCCCGGTAGGCCGCGCCCGCGACCACGGTCGACCCCAGGAACAGCACGGTGAACCACTGGAAGTACCAGTGTCCGCCCGCCGGGTCGTACACCGCGGCGCGCGGCCAGGCGAGGTCGACGCTCATGAGGAGACCGTAGGCGAGTGCGATCGCGTTCACCGGTACGCCCCAGCGGCCCAGCGAGAAGAGCGGGGCGCCCGTCTCGTCGGTCCCGTCGGCGGTGAACTCGCCGCGCAGCCGGCGCACCAGCATCGGCCCGGTCACCATCGCGTACGCCAGGTACAGCATCACGATGCAGGTGGTGCCGATCGCCAGAAAGGCCTCCGGGGAGGCGAAGTCGAGCAGCAGCAGGGCGGCGGCGAGGACACCGACGGTGAGGGCGGGGACGCTCGGCATACCGGTGCGCGGGTTGACCCTCGCCAGCCGGCGGGAGAAGGGGAGCCGGCCGTCCCGGGCCATCGAGAAGAGCATGCGGCAGGCGGCCGTCTGGATCGCCAGCGTCGCCACCGCGACGGCCACCGCCACGTCGGCGAGCAGCGCCCGGCCCACCCCGTCCCCGAGGCTGCTGGTCAGCACGTAGCTCAGACCGTCCACGCCCAGGTGCCCGTCGGTGAGGCTGGGAGCGGCCAGCAAGCCGCCGAGCACGATCAGTCCGCCGAGCAGACCCGCCGCGCCCAGCGCGGTGAGGATCGTACGGGGCGCGGTGCGCCGCGGGTTGTGCGTCTCCTCGCTCATCTCGCCCGCGCTGTCGAAGCCGATCATGACGTAGGCCGCCGTGAAGGAGCCCACCATCAGCGCCCCCAACAGGCCCGATCCGCCCTCACCTGGGTGGAAGGTGATGCCGGGCGAGCGCTCGGAGTGAGTGAACAGGAGAACGATGATCAGAACGGCGCCGATGATCTCGGCGGTGACGCCGACGCGGTTGATCACCGACATCACACGGTTGTCGACGACGTTCACCAGCGTGGTCAGGACGAGCAGGACGACACCGAGGACCGCCGCGTTCGCCGCGCCGTCGGGGCTGGTGGGCGCCGGATCGTCGCCCACCAGCTGGAAGCCGGACCAGATCGCGGGCAGCACCATCTGCAGTGCGAGGGCCGCCGCGGCGACCACCACGATCTGTCCGATCACCATGATCCAGCCGGCGAACCAGCCGAAGGAGAGGTTCGACAGACGCGAGGACCACTGGTAGATCGCGCCCGAGAGCGGGTAGCGCGCGGCCAGTTCGGCGAAGCAGGCGGCGACCGTCAGCTGGCCCACCAGGACGGCCGGCCAGGTCCAGAAGAAGACCGGGCCGCCGAACGCGTACCCGAAGGCGAAGAACTGGAAGACGGTCGTCAGCACCGAGATGAAGGAGAAGCCGGCCGCGAACGAGGCGTACCGGCCGAGGCTGCGCCGTAGTTCCTGGTGGTAGCCGAACGGGGTGAGCGAGCCGTCGTCGGGGGAGTGGGGCGGATCGGGGCGGACGTCGGAGGGGGCGGTGGTGGTCACGGTGACACCTGCCTTCGGCGCGGATTCCTGTCGGGTGACAGAAATTAGGGAGACCCTGTTTCGCTCGCGTGACGCGGCCGTGTCCGAGTCGCGCCGAAGTGCTCACGCCCCGGTCCGGAACCCGGGGCGCGCATGCGCGACGGGTGGCGGCTCGCATGCCTCGCCGGTGAAGAGGGCCTGGCCGTACCGCTCACCACGCGCGGCCCGGAGCAGACCGACCGGCCCGCCGGGCGGGTCGCGATCGCCGGCCGGGGCGGTGCCGTCGTCGCGGCCGGGGCGGTGCCGTCGTCGGGGGACGCGGGCGCCCTCAAGGGTGAACTCCGGGGCGGGGCCGTGTGCCTGGCGTCGCGGGAGGCGCTAGGTGTATTGATCACGAGCGCTGTCGGACGGCGCTCCCCCGGCTGCCGGGGTGTACGGGGCCCGTTGTCCGAGGGTCGGTGTCACGCGGACGCCGAGGTCGAGGTGCAGGGCGCCGACGGCCTCGCTCTCACCGGGGGCGCGCGACGAGCGTGGTCGTTCCCGGACTCGCGCATGACACGGCGTCAACTCGCGCTGTCCGTGCGGCAGTCCGCGGCCTCGCCGATCACGCCGATCCAGTCGGCGGTCCGGCTGTTTCCGCTCGGCGGCCTCTTCGGGAAGACGGCGCGGTCCGGCACGTTCGGCTGGACGCGGGGCGTCGCCAACTTCCGCTCGACCGGGCGAGGGTGGCGGAGCGTCCGGCGAGGTCCGAGCACTCCGGACGGGGCGTCGTGTCCGGCCGCGCGGGCGGGCCGCTCGCGCCCGTCGCGGCGGCCGTCTGGCTGTCGACCCGTACGTACAGGTCGTACCGGGACGCCGTGTGCCCCGGTACGGGGAGGTTCAGGAAGCGGCCGGCGAGGTCGCCTCCTGCTCCGCCTCCACCTGCGCGTTCCAGTCCCGCTTGGTCGCCTGCCAGCCGTCCTCGTTGTGCCCCAGGCGCCAGTAGCCGGAGATCGACAGGTCCTCGCGCGGGATCTCCCGCTCCACCCGCAGCAGTCGGCGCAGCTCCTTCACGAAGGCCGCCTCGCCGTGCACGAACGCGTGTATCCGGCCCTCGGGGAACTCGAGCGCGCGCACGGCCTCCACCAGGGCCTCGCCGACGGGCCGGTCCCCGCGGTGCAGCCACACCACGTCCACGTCGGAGTCGATCTTCTGCTCCTCGTCGCGGCCCGAGACCTCCAGGAAGGCATGGGCCACGGCGCCCTCCGGCAGCGCCTCCAGCGCGGCGGCGATCGCGGGCAGCGCGCTCTCGTCACCGGCGAACAGATGCCAGTCGGCGCCCGCGTCGGGTGCGTACGCGCCGCCGGGGCCCATGAACCGTACGGTCTCGCCCGGTTGGACCCGGGCCGCCCAGGGGCCGGCCAGGCCCTCGTCGCCGTGGACCACGAAGTCGAGCGTCAGCTCGCGCAGTTCGGGGTCCCAGGCCCGCACGGTGTACGTCCGGGTCACGGGCCACTGCTCGCGCGGGAACTCCGCGCGGATCCGCTCCATGTCGAAGGGCTCGGGATAGGTGACGCCCTCCGCGGCGAAGAGCAACTTCACGTAGTGGTCGGTGCAGGTGCCCGCGGTGAACTCGGCGAGGCCCTCGCCGCCCAGGACGACGCGCTGCATGTGCGGAGTGAGCCGCTCGGTCCGCACGACGTGCGCGGAGTGGGGCTTCCTGGGCCTGCGTGCCGGACGCTCTGCCATGACGGCCTCCTCGTTCAATGCTTAGGCTCACCTAAGTTAGCATCTCTGTCCCGGTTGGCGCCCTTCGCAGGAGGGGCCTTCGCGCTCTTCGCGCCGGGATTCGAGTCCCCCCGTGGTGAGACTCGAGTCTCCCTCCAAACAGTGACGATGCCCTCACCCGGACATCCCGTTCCCGCCGGCGAGAACGAGGCTTCTCAGGTGTCGAGCGTCGTGAGCAGACGCTGCAGTGATCCGCCCAGACCCCAGCGCGCCGCCAGTGCGTCCAGGGCGGCCGGGTCGCGCGGGGTGTGCGGCAGCGCCGTGTCGACGTCGGGCAGCGGGACGTCACCGGCGACCCGTACGACCTCGGGTGCCAGGGCGACGTAGGGCCGGGACTCGTCGAGCCGCCTGCGCTGAGAGGGCGTCAGCCCGGACTTCGGGTCGTCCACGGCGGTCATGATCCCGGCCAGGTCCCCGAAGGCGTCGAGCAGCTTGGCCGCCGTCTTCTCGCCGATCCCGGGCACCCCCGGAAGGCCGTCGCTCGGGTCGCCGCGCAGCAGCGCCAGGTCCGCGTACCCGGAGCCGTCGACCCCGTACTTCTCGCGCAGCCACGTCTCGTCGGTGAGCTGGAGGGTGCCGACGCCCTTGAGGGGATACAGGACGCGCACTCCCCGCTGGTCGTCCACGAGTTGGTAGAGGTCGCGGTCGCCGGTGACGATGTCGACCGGGCCGGTGGCGCGTCCGGTGAACGTGCCGATCACGTCGTCCGCCTCGTACCCCTCGACCCCCACGCGCGCGATGCCCAGCGCGTCCAGGACGTCCTCGATGACGGGCACCTGCGGGGAGAGCGTGTCCGGCACCTCCTCCTCGTCCGGACCGGTCTCGGTCTCCACGGCCACCCGGTGCGCCTTGTACGAGGGGATCAGGTCCACCCGCCACTGCGGGCGCCAGTCCGCGTCCATGCAGGCCACCAGGTCGTCCGGACGGTGGTCCTTGACCAGGCGGTCGATGAAGTCGAGCAGCCCGCGCACGGCGTTCACGGGCGTGCCGTCGGGAGCCTTCACCGAGTCGGGGACCCCGAAATAGGCCCGGAAGTACAGGGAGGCGGTGTCGAGCAGCATCAGGCGTCTGGTCACGCCTCGCATCATGCCGTACGCCACTGACAGTGACCTGGACCACTCTTGTGTTTGCTCCGTGTAAGTGAGGGCAGGCGCGGCATCGGGAAGCGCCCGGTTGCTTATTCAACCGATCACATCGATCACGGCGATCACGGCGATCACAGCGGTCGCACCGATCTGACCCGTCGCACCGATCACACCGATCGAAGCGTCCGAACGAGAGGCACACGTGTCATCCAGGCTTGAGGCCGAGCATCTGTACAAGGTGTTCGGGAGACGACCGGAAGAGGCGGTGGAACGACTCCGCCAGGGAACCGACCGGGAGGAACTGCGCGCCGACGGCACCACCGCCGCAGTGATCGACGCCTCCTTCACGGTCGACCCGGGCCAGATCTTCGTCGTCATGGGCCTCTCCGGATCCGGCAAGTCCACGCTGCTGCGCATGCTCAACGGGCTCTTGGAGCCGACCGCAGGACAGGTGCGCTTCGACGGTGAGGACCTCACCGCGCTCAGCGCCCGTGACCTGCGCGAGGTCCGCTCGACGAAGATCAGCATGGTCTTCCAGCACTTCGCGCTCTTCCCGCACCGCAGCGTCCTGGAGAACGCGGCGTACGGCCTGGAGGTCCAGGGCGTACCGGCCGCCGAGCGCAGGAAGCGCGCCACCGAGGCCCTGGAGCTGGCCGGACTCGCGGGCTGGGAGAAGTCCTGGCCCGACGAGCTGTCCGGCGGGATGCAGCAGCGCGTCGGCCTCGCCCGCGCGCTCGCCACCGACGCCGATCTGCTGCTGATGGACGAGTCGTTCAGCGCGCTCGACCCGCTGATCCGCCGCGACATGCAGGACCAGCTCATCGAGCTCCAGAAGAAGCTCAAGAAGACCATCGTGTTCATCACCCACGACCTCAACGAGGCCATGCGGCTCGGCGACCGGATCGCCGTCATGCGCGACGGCCGCATCGTCCAGATCGGCACCGCCGAGGACATCCTCGTGCGCCCCGCCGACGACTACGTCGCCTCCTTCACCCAGGACGTCGACCGCTCCCGGGTGCTGACGGCGGGCGCCGTCATGGACACCGACGTACAGGGCGACGAGGCCGACTGCGACTGCGAGACCGCGCTGCCCGACACCTCGTTCGTGGATCTGTGCGCGATCAGCGCGCGCCTCACGCACCCGGTCGCGGTGCTCGACCCCCAGGGCGAACTGGTCGGTGTCGTGCCGCGCCGCAGGCTCGTCGCCTTCCTGGGCGACGAACAGGACGAACCCGGCAGCTGTGAGCAGCCCCGACGCGAGGCGGTGACGGCCGATGCCTAGGATTCCCTTCGGTGACTGGGTCAACGACGTCGTCGACTGGCTGCTGAACCACATGGCGTGGCTCTTCGACTTCCTCAAGACCGTCTTCTCGGGCACCTACGACGGCATCAACGCCGTCCTCCAGGCCCCCCAGCCGCTCCTGCTCGCGGGCATCTTCGCGGTGATCGCGTTCTGGCTGCGCGGCACCTCCGCGGGTGTCCTCACCTTCGTGGGATTCGCCTTCATCGACTCCCTCGAACTGTGGGAGGACGCGATGGTGACCCTCTCGCTCGTCCTCGTGGCGACACTGATCGCACTCGTCGTCTCCGTCCCCGTGGGCATCTGGGCGGCGCGCTCCGACCGGGTCAGCGGGATCGTCCGCCCGGTGCTCGACTTCATGCAGACCCTGCCCGCGATGATCTACCTCATTCCGGCGATCCTGTTCTTCGGCACGGGCGCCCCCGCAGGCATCGTGGCCACCCTGATCTTCGCGCTGGCGCCCGGCGTCCGTATGACCGAGCTGGGCATCCGGCAGGTCGACAAGGAACTCGTCGAAGCCGCCGACGCGTTCGGCACCACCCCCCGCGACACCCTGCTGCGCATCCAGCTGCCGCTGGCGCTGCCCACCGTCATGGCGGGCGTCAACCAGGTCATCATGCTGGGCCTGTCCATGGCCGCCATCGCGGGCATGGTCGGCACCGGCGGCCTCGGCGGCGACGTGAACGAGGCCATCGGCCAGCTGAACGTCGGCCTGGGCTCCGAGGCGGGCGTCGCCATCGTCATCCTGGCGATCTACCTCGACCGGATGACCGGCGCCCTCGGCACCCAGGTCTCCCCGCTCGGCCGTCGCGCCGCCGCCAAGCTGCGTGCCGCGCAGGGCCTGCGGATCTGGTCCTACCGGCCCCGTCCCGCCGTCGCGGTGGTGGGCGTCGTCGTCCTCGCACTGGTCGCGGGCGGTATGGGCATCTTCGGCGGTACGGACTCGACGTCCACCGCGGCCGACGGCGACAACGTCGGCCAGGGCAAGAAGATCAGCATCGGCTACATCCCGTGGGACGAGGGCGTCGCCTCCACCTTCCTCTGGAAGGAGATCCTGGAGGAGCGCGGCTTCGACGTCGACACCAAGCAGTTCGACGCGGGCCCCCTGTACACCTCCCTCGCCCAGGGCGACGTCGACTTCGAGACGGACTCCTGGCTGCCGACCACGCACGCGGAGTACTGGAAGAAGTACGGCAAGCAGCTGGACGACCTGGGCTCCTGGTACGGCCCCACCTCGCTGGAGCTGAGCGTGCCCTCGTACATGAAGGGCATCGACTCGCTGGAGGATCTCAAGGGCAAGGCCGGGACCTTCGGCGGGAAGATCACCGGCATCGAGTCCAGCGCCGGGATGATGGGCCTGCTCAAGAGCAAGGTGCTCAAGGAGTACGGGCTCGACAAGGAGTACAAGGTCGTCGACAGCTCGACGCCCGCCATGCTGGCCGAGCTGAAGCGCGCGTACGCCAAGAAGCAGCCGGTCGTCGTCACCCTCTGGTCGCCGCACTGGGCGTACAGCGACTACGACCTGAAGAAGCTCAAGGACCCGAAGGGCGCCTGGGGCAAGGGCGACGGGGTGCACACGCTCTCCCGCAAGGGCTTCGCCCAGGACAACCCGGTCGTCGGCCGGTGGCTGAAGAACTTCAAGCTGACCGAGAAGCAGCTCACGGGTCTCGAGGCGGAGATCAACAAGGTCGGCAAGGGCAAGCAGCAGGACGCCGTGCGCGCCTGGCTGAAGAAGAACCCCGGCGTCGTCGACAAGCTGGCGCCGACCGGGAAGGCGTCCGCCGCCCCGGCCGAGGCGAAGCGCCCGCTGGACGTCGCCTGGTTCCCCTGGGACGAGGACGTCGCCGTCACCTACCTCTGGAAGAACGTGCTGGCACGGCGCGGCTACCAGCTGAACCTCAAGCAGATGGACGTCGGCCCCGTCTACACGGGACTGGCCTCCGGTGACCTCGACCTCAACTTCGACGCCTGGCTGCCCTACGCCCAGTCCAACTACTGGGACCAGCACAAGAACGACCTGAAGGACCTGGGCACCTGGTACGCGCCGACCTCGCTGGAGATCGCCGTGCCGTCCTACGTGAAGGGCGTCAAGTCCCTCGCGGACCTGAAGGGCAAGGCCGGCACCTTCGACGGGAAGATCATCGGCATCGAGCCCGGCACCGGTGAGATGAACCTGCTCAAGAAGAAGGTGCTCCCGGGCTACGGCCTGGACAAGGAGTACAAGGTCGTCGACGGCTCCACGCCCGCCATGCTGGCCGAGCTGAAGCGCGCGTACGCCAAGAAGCAGCCCGTCGCCGTCGCCCTGTGGTCCCCGCACTGGGCCTACAGCGAGTACAAGCTCACCAAGCTGGCGGACGACAAGAAGCTCTTCGGTGAGGGCAACACGATCCGGACCATCTCCAGCGAGAAGTTCCCGGAGCAGTACCCGCAACTCGCCCGTTGGATCAAGAACTTCAAGATGAGCGAGGACGAACTCGGCACCCTGGAGAGCGAGATCAAGCAGCGCGGCCAGGGCCACGAGGAGGACGCCGTCGCGGCCTGGCTGAAGGAACACCCGGACGTGGTGGACCGGATGGCGCCGCGGTAGTCCGACCGGACCCGGCCGACCGAGGGGTGGGCCCCGCCGCCGAGCATCCGTGAGATGCCGGGCGGCGGGGCCCACCCCTCGCGCTGTCCGGCCCGCCGGGGCGCCGTGGACGACCAGGGAGGGTTTGTCCACGCGGACACGCGGGATCCGGACAACCACATCGCCGTGCGCGGCCGCCCCCGCCCCGGACCCCGGCCGGCCCGCGGACGACCCGCGCCCGCGCCGCGCCCCGCACCCACTCACGCCGTGCAGGGGCAGCACGCACGACGCCGTCCCGCTCGACGGCACGGCCGGGCTGACCGGCCACGACCGTGCGCGCTGCGACACCGGTCGCCAACTCCGCGCAGCACGGGCCGACTTCACGTCCCGGCAGGCAGCCCGCCGCCACGGCAGGACCGTGTCCTGAAGTCCTGGGGGCGCGTGATGACGGAGATGACCGGTGGCGTCCGCAGAACATCGTGGCGGGCAGGCTGCCCTGACGCAGGGTCAAGGGCGACGCCGGGCACCTCGGGAAGGACGTCGGGGCCGCCTGGTCAGCCCTTTCGGCCGGGGGGCGGCCGCGGTGCCGGGGGAGCCGGGGCAACTCGGCTGTTGGCGCGAATTGTGACCCTCGCCCTCCCGCGACGTGACAGCGATATGACGGCCGCATGAAACGGTTTGCCGAACATGCGTAGGGTGCAAACAACTCTTCAGGGGCAAGGGGCCCGAGGCGTGGACCGAAGCAGTGGACCGACGACGCGTGGGAGGGAGCCGGAGCGATGGGCGACCACAAAGAACAGCCCCTTCGGGTGGGCGCGGCAGTCCGGCGGCGACGCCGGGCACTGGAGCTCACCCTCGCCGTCGTGGCCGAGCGCAGCGGCCTGTCGGTCCCGTTCCTCAGCCAGGTGGAGAACGAACGGGCGAGGCCGAGCCGTGGCTCCCTGGAGAGGGTCGCCGACGCGCTGGGCACCACGGCCGTCGAGTTGCTCGCCGCGGCCGACCCGGCGTGCAGTGTCGACGTGGTGCGCGCCGAGGACGGCGCCGACTGTGCTTCCCAAGCCCGCACGCGCCCCCTGGTGCGCGGTCACCACCAGTTGCACGCCACGGAGTTCGTCGGCGACCACGAGGAGGGCCGCGAACTCCAGCACCGCAACGACAAGTTGATGTACGTCGCCGACGGCGCCGTCGAGGTCGAGGCCGAGGGCCGCGCCCACCGTCTGGGGCGCGGTGACACGCTGTACCTCACGGGCGGGGTGCGCCATCGGTGGCGGGCCACCGTACCGGACACCCGGGTGATCGTGGTCGAGGTCGCCGACCACATCGAGGCGGTGGAGGAGCGTCACGGCTTCGGCAGGCGCTGAGCGGGCCGGAAGCCGCTCGCGGGGCACGGGCCTCGCGGCGCCCGGTCCGTGCCGCCTTTGAGCCGGCCCTGCCCCTCGCGCCCGGACCCGGGCCGGGAGCCGCTGCGATACTGACGCCATGTCCGGGACCACCTCTCACGTCTTCGACCACGCCGCGGCCACCTCGCACCCGCTGTCCACGGCAGGGGGGACGCGCCCGTGACCGGGACGACGAGCACCGGCGCACCACGGGTCGTGTCGCTCGTGCCCTCGCTCACCGAGGCCGTCGCGGTCACCGTCCCCGGCGCCCTGGCCGGCGCGACGGACTGGTGCAGCCATCCGCCGGACCTCGACGTCGTCCGTGTCGGCGGCACCAAGAACCCCCGGGTCGACCGGATCGTGGAGCTCCGCCCCGACCTGGTGGTGGCCAACGAGGAGGAGAACCGCGGCCCCGATCTCGACGCCCTGCGCGCGGCCGGGGTCGAGGTGCTGGTCACGGAGGTCCGGGACGTGCCGGGAGCGATCCGCGAACTCGACCGGGTGCTCACCGCGTGCGGCGCGCGCACCCGGCCCCGCTGGCTCGACGAGGCGGAGTCGGCATGGACCGGGCTGCCCGACCCGCAGCGCCGGACCGCCGCGGTCGTGCCGATCTGGCGGCGCCCCTGGATGGTCCTCGGCCGGGACACCTTCGCCGGGGACGTCCTGGCGCGCCTGGGCGTCGACAACGTGTACGCGCGGCACGAGGACCGCTACCCCCGTATCCCGCTGGCCGAGCTCCTCGCGGCGGCCCCGGAGCTCGTGGTGCTGCCCGACGAGCCGTACCGCTTCACCGCCGACGACGGACCCGAGGCCTTCGGGAACGTGCCCTGTGCCCTCGTCGACGGACGGCACCTGACCTGGTACGGGCCGTCGCTGGCACGGGCACCACGGGTGCTCGGCGAGGCGCTGCGCGTTCCTTGACGCCGCGACGTCCCCGCCCCGGTCGAGCAACACTGAACAGGACCGGGTCGCGCGACGCGAACCGCTCCCGTTCTCGGCATCCGCCGAGACCGGGCAGCCGGACCGCGAGCAGGCCTGAGCTCGTTCCCCCAGGGCTGTCGCTGTCCCTTCGAAGCTGATGTGCCCGAAATCAGGGCCACGCACGGGGTCCGGTGGGCGCGATCGCAAGGCGGAGGTGACTACGCGCGTGCAACTGTTCGGTATCGGCAGGGGTCTAGCGATCGAAGCGCTGTTCTCCTGGAAAACACCGTCCGTTCGCCCGCGTTCCAACAGAGGTTCTCTCCATGCCGATACCCCCGCACAACCGTCGCGCCTCCCGGGCCGCTGTGGCGGCCCTTGGCGCTGCAGGCCTGCTCGCGCTGGCAGCGGTTCCTGCCGCCTTCGCCGATGAAACCGCACCCGAACTGGTCGTTGGAGGCTTCGAGCCGATCGACGGGGTGAAACCGGGGAGCGTCTTCGATCTGCCGGCCACCGTGGCGAACAAGGGCACCGGACCCGCCGAGAAGGTGTGGGTCTCCTACTCCGTCACCCGAGGACTCGACTTCGCGGAGGTTCCGTCCAACTGCCAGGTACAACACGTCCGGCCCTACGACGAGATGCCCGAGAGGTGGACAGCGGCGTGCGCGTTCGACCAGGCGGTGGAGCCGGGCGTCCTCTACACGCCCGAGAGGCCTCTCCGTGCCAAGGCACTGGACCGCGCGCTCAACGAGGAGGTGCGCCTGCGTGTCGGTGCCGACGATCCGGGGGCGGACGACAACGGCACTCCACCGGTGGCGGGAACCGCGCCGGCGGTGAAACTGGTCGAGGGACAGGCCGGGGGCGAGGGGTCCGCGCCCGTCGTCGATGTGCCCGTCACCGCCGTCAACACGGCCGACTACCAGGTGACGGGTGCCGCGTTGAAGGGGAGCGTCGGTGAAACGGTGCCGATGAAGGTGAAGTTCACCAATGCCGGGCCCGCCTGGGTCATGCCCAGGGCAGGGGACCGGGCCGTCAGCGTGAGGATCACGCTTCCCGCCGGAACGTCGGTGGTCAAGCGCGGCCAGTTCTGCCAGGCCAAGGGAAAGGCGTATGTCTGCGGCATGCGGTCGCTCAATGAGGGCAGCCAGGAGACCTACACCTTCCAGCTGAAGATCGACAGGCGGGTGGCGGACGCCAAGGGCTCGGTGGCGCTGAGCACCGAAGCGCGGCCGTTCGACCCCAACAAGGCCAACGACAAGGCCGACATCACCCTGGACGTCACGGGTGCGGGGTCGACCGGCTCGACGGGCGGCCCGACCCATGGATGGGACGGCTCGGCCGGCGCCTCGTCGTCGACCGGGGAGGACGGGACGACGCCGAACGGCGACACCCTCGCGGACACCGGCTCCTCGACGCTGCCGATCACGAGCGCGGCCGCCGCGGCGGTGGTCACGGGTGCGGGCGCGCTCCTCATCGTGCGCCGCCGCCGCACGCGGAGCCTGAGCTGACGACCGTCCCACGCGCGGGAGGCCACCCTCGACCCACGTCATGCGATCCCGCCTCCAGGCGGCGGCTGCCCTGTCCCAGATGAGTGTGGCAGGGCGAGGCCCTGACCTGGGGTTCCTGGAGTTGTGCGTGACGCGGGCGGAGAGGCTGTTCCGGTCGGCCAGGGTCATGTGGACTTGCGGCACGGGCGTCACCAGCGGCGGCGGAACCGGCGACGGAGGTCTGTCGCGGTGCCCGTCAGCCCGAGCGCAGCGCCGTAGAACACGATGCTGTCCTCGGGACCATTGCGGAACCGCTTGATCACGCGCTGGACGGGCCAGACTATACGGAGTGCGTGACGGACGTGCGGCGGAGCGGAGCCCGTACGACGGTGGGGCTCCGCGGCCGAGTCGCAGCCGTCCGGTGCCGCGGCGGGCGACGTCCGTCCGTCAGGGAGTGGCGTCCGGTGCGTGCTCCCGGCATGCCGGCCGGACGTCCTCGTACGGGACGTACTCGGGCTTCCGGCCGGTGCGGCGAGCAGGGGTGACCGGGGCACCTCCCACGCCCTTGAGGCTGTGGGGGAGCGTGCCGGGCGTCGCGTCGGGGCGAGTGTCGCCTGCCGCGGCACTGGGCGCCGCGAGCAACGCGCGGTCGGCCACGCCGCGCAGGGTGCGGACGGCGGCCACGGACCAGGCGGCGACCAGGAGCGCGTACAGGGCGACCGCGAGCCAGTCGAAGGCGAGCAGGCCCGTGTGCCGGGCCAGCGACTCGGCGCCGGTGACGCAGGTTCCCACCGGGAAGGTGAACGCCCACCACGTCATCGAGAACCTCATGCCGCGGCGGCGGGCCCGCGCCACCATCGCGGCGGCCAGTCCGAGCCACAGCAGTGCGAAACCCATGACGGGGACCCCGTAGAGCACCGCCAGGAGGGCGAAGCCCTGGTCGTACGGTGCCGGTACGGCACCCGGCGCGAAGTCGGCGAACTTGCCGACCGCGGTCGTGGACTGGCCGAGCGGACCGAGGACGAGGAACAGCGTGGGAGTGAGGGCGAGCGGCAGCGGCCCCCCGGTGAGGAGCCGGGCGAAGATCACCGGCAGCATCACGCAGGTGGCCAGCAGGCTGAGCCCGAAGAGCGCGAAGCAGCCGAGGAGCAGGGCCTCACGGGCCTGGCCCGGCGGGAGGTGCGGGACGAGCAGCGGGCCGAGGGCGGCGGAGACCATGGGCGCGACGAGGGGGAGCAGCCAGACGGGAGTGGCCTGGTCGGGCCGGATGCGGTGGTGCACGATCATCAGGTACGGGACGGCCAGGGCGGCGGCGAGCGCGGCCACGGTCCCCACCCCGAACAGCACGGCGTCCACGGCGACCGCGGCAGGGGTGCCGATCCAGTCCCGGCCCACGACGAGTGTGGCACCGCCGACCGCCAGCAGGGCCATCGCGAGGCAGCCGTAGAACGGGGCCATGGCCGGGTCGAGGAGGTGGGCGCGGGCCTGGTCGCGATGGTGCGTCCAGTGCAGGGCGCGGGCGCCGAGCAGCGTCACGAGCAGGACGGCCGAGAGCGCCCAGACGGCGAGGCAGAAGGTCCGCAGGCCCGGGACGGAGCCGGGGAGTCCGGCCCCCGCGGTGGCCACGATCGCCGTGCCCATGACCGAGGCGTACCAGTTCGGGCCGAGATGGCGCACGGCGACGGCGCGCGGACGCCGGGTTCCGGCGGCGGTGAGCGGGAGGACGGGATGGGCTGCGGTGACCATGGCTCCACGGTCCCGCGGGTACGGGTTCCCCGCCAGGGAGTACCGGTCTATGGGGGCATAAGCTGCCTTTATGAGTGCGAGCGCTGAGGAACCGACGGTCGGCAGGGCGGCGCAGGTCGGTGAACCGGTGCGGGTCGGGGGCCGGGGCGCCGGTGAGCCGGCCGCGGTCGGGATCGCGCACCGGGTGCCCGATCTCGGGGCGCTGGAGCTGCTGCTCGCGGTGGCCCGGCTCGGGAGCCTCGGACGGGCGGCGCGGGAACTGGGGATCACCCAGCCCGCGGCCAGCAGCCGGATCCGTTCCATGGAACGGCAGCTGGGCGTCGCGCTCGTCGACCGCTCACCCCGGGGTTCGCGACTCACGGACGCCGGCGCGCTGGTCACGGACTGGGCGCGGCGGGTGGTGGAGGCGGCCGAGGCGTTCGACGCGGGGGCCCAGGCGCTGAGGGACCGGCGCGACTCGCGGCTGCGGGTGGCGGCGAGCATGACGATCGCCGAGTATCTGCTGCCGGGATGGCTGATCGCGTTGCGCGGGCAGCGCCCGGACACGGCGGTCTCCCTGCTCGCGGGCAATTCCACCGTCGTCGCCGACCGCCTCCTCACGGGCGAGGCCGACTTGGGTTTCGTGGAGGGGCTCTCGGTTCCCGCCGGGCTGGACTCGGCGGTCATCGCGCACGACCGGCTGATCGTGGTGACGGCGCCGGGACACCCGTGGGCACGGCGCCGGGCTCCGCTGGAGGGGCCGGAACTCGCGGCGACCCCGCTGATCCTGCGGGAGGAGGGCTCGGGCACGCGCCAGGTGCTCGACGCTGCGCTGGGAGGTCTGGCCCGGCCACTGATCGAGCTGTCCTCGACGACGGCGGTGAAGGCCGCCGCGGTGAGCGGCGCGGGCCCCGCCGTCCTGAGCGAGCTGGCCCTCGGCGAGGAACTCTCCACCCACCGCCTGGTGAGCGTCCCGCTCTCCGGTGTCGAGCTCCGCCGAGCGCTGCGGGCGGTCTGGCCCACCGGCCACCGCCCCACGGGCCCGGCACGCGACCTGTTGTCGCTGACGCGCGGGGTGTAGGGGCGGCAGCGCGCGGAGCGCGGGGCGCAGGCAGCGCGGCGGGGGTCGATACCGCGCGTCGGGCGGGGGCGATACGAGGGCGCCACCGCGCCCGGCCGACTCGATGTGCGGCTGGCGCCGGCGTTCGTTCGGTGTCGGCTGAAGACGCGGCTCGCGCCTGGGCTCGTAGGGCCTCGGCTGAAGACGCGGCTCGCGCCGGTGCTCGTTCGGTGTCGGCTGAAGATGCGGCTGGCGCCGGTGCTCGTGCGGTGTCGACTCAGGGTCGCGGCCCGCACCAGTCAGGACGCGGCCCGCACCAGCGACCGTACGACCCGGAGGTCCTCCCCCATCTCCGGGTGCCACTGCACGCCCAGCACCCAGTCGGGGCGCGGCAGTTCGACCGCCTCGACCGTGCCGTCCGCGGCGTGCGCCGACGCTGTCAGGCCCTGGCCGAGACGCTCCACCGCCTGGTGGTGGTAGGTCGGCACGGCGCAGGACTCCGGCGCGATCTCCGCGTACAGGGTGCCCGGTACGGGTGTCACGTCGTGCCGGCCGAAGACCCCGACGTCCTTCACATGGCCCTCGATGTGCTGGACGAGGGTGCCGCCGAGGGCGACGTTGAGGAGCTGCATGCCCCGGCAGATGCCGAGGAGCGGGGTCCCGGCGTCCAGCGCGGCGCGGATCAGGGCGAGTTCCCAGGCGTCGCGCCGGGGAGCGGGCGGACCCGTCCGCGGGGAGCGCTCGGCCTCGTAGTGGAGCGGGTCGACGTCCGGGCCGCCCGCGACGACGAGCGCGTCGAGCCGGGCGACCGCCGAGGCCGCCAGCGAGGGCTCGTCCGGCGGCAGCAGCGCGGCGAGCCCCCCGGACCGCTGGACCAGCCGCGGATAACCGGCCGGCAGCAGCACGGCCTCCAGCTCCCACACGCCCCAGCGCGCCCCGGACTCCAGATACGTGCTCACGCCGATCAGCGGTCTGCTGCCCACTCTGCGCTCCCTGTCGGATCCAATGGAACGGAATCATGCCTTTGGTGGATGCTCTCACCTCGCGGGGCGGGCGGCAGGGCTTCACGCCACCGGAGCTCACGCCAGGAAGCCCCGCAGCAGCGCGGCCGTTCCCGCGCAGTGCTCGCGCATCATCTCCCGCGCCCCGTCCGCGTCCCCGTCGAGCACCGCCTCGACCAGCGCGGTGTGCTGGCGCTGGGAATGCTCCAGGTTCCGTACCAGGAGCGGGATGCAGTCGAGCAGGTCGTTGACCGAGGCCCGGACGGCCGCGTACTGGGCCGTCAGCGACGGGGAGCCGGCCAGCTCCGCGAGGGTGAGATGGAGCATCGTGTCCAGGCGCCGGTAGTCGGCGAGCGGCGCGTCATGGGTACGGGCGAGCGCCTTGCGCAGCCGGCCGGCCCGGTCGTCGTCGAGCCCGTGCGCCGCGCACAGTCCGGCCGCGCCCACCTCCAGCACCTCCCGGAAGCGCAGCACGTCCTCGATGTCGACCCCCGCGATCCGGCGCCGCAGTTCGTCCTGGCCGGGTGCCGTGGCCTTCGGCCGTACGAACGTGCCGCCGTAGCGGCCGCGCCGCGACTCGACCAGACCCTGGTCCTGCAGCACCTTCAGCACCTCGCGCAGGGTCACCCGGCTGATCCCGAGCCGCTCGGCCAGCTCCCGTTCGGCGGGCAGCCGTTCCCCGCCCGGCACCAGGCCGAGCCGGACCACCTGGAGGATCTGCTCCAGCGCCTCCTCGAAGCCGTTGCCCGCCCGCACCGGGCGCAGCACCGGCGCCAGCCCGTCCCCCGCGCTTCCCCGACCACGGTCAGGACCCGCCTGTGTCATCCGGTCGTGCCCCCTTCCCATGGTCGTGCCCTCTTCCCAAGCAATGGTTCTCGGCAATACCTTATGGCTCTCGGCTGACCCAAGGAGGCTTTTCCGGTGGCAGACCGCACACCCCCGCTCGCTGTCGAGGAACTGCGCGCCCTCGTCGCGGACGGCGAGATCGACACCATCGTCCTGGCCTTCCCCGACATGCAAGGACGCCTCCAGGGCAAGCGGTTCGCCGCGCGCTTCTTCCTGGAGGAGGTCCTCGAACACGGCACCGAGGGCTGCAACTACCTCCTCGCCGTCGACACCGAGATGAACACCGTCGACGGCTACGCCATGTCCTCGTGGGAGCGGGGCTACGGTGACTTCGCCATGCACCCCGATCTCGGCACCCTGCGACGCGTCCCCTGGAACGCGGGCACCGCGCTGCTCATCGCCGACCTCGCCTGGAACGACGGTTCGCCGGTGGTGGCGGCCCCCCGCCAGATCCTGCGCCGCCAGCTCGACCGGCTCGCGGAACGGGGCCTGACCGCCCAGGTCGGCACCGAACTCGAGTTCATCGTCTTCAAGGACACCTACGAGCAGGCCTGGGACGCGCGGTACCGGGGCCTCACCCCGGCGAACCAGTACAACATCGACTACTCGGTGCTCGGGACCGGCCGTATCGAGCCGCTGCTGCGCCGCATCCGCAACGAGATGCAGGCCGCGGGCCTGACCGTCGAGTCCGCCAAGGGCGAGTGCAACCCGGGCCAGCACGAGATCGCCTTCAAGTACGACGAGGCCCTCGTCACCTGCGACCAGCACGCCGTCTACAAGACCGGCGCCAAGGAGATCGCCTCCCAGGAGGGCGTCTCGCTCACCTTCATGGCCAAGTACGACGAGCGCGAGGGCAACTCCTGCCACATCCACCTCTCGCTCGCGGACGCCGACGGCACGAACGTGATGGCGGGCTCCGCCCAGGACCCCGGCGGCATGTCCGAGACCATGCGCCGGTTCCTCGCCGGACAGCTCGCCGCCCTCAGGGACTTCTCGCTCCTCTACGCGCCCAACATCAACTCGTACAAGCGCTTCCAGCCCGGCTCCTTCGCGCCGACCGCCGTCGCCTGGGGGTACGACAACCGCACCTGCTCCCTGCGCGTCGTCGGGCACGGCCGCTCGATGCGCTTCGAGAACCGGCTGCCCGGCGGTGACGTCAACCCGCACCTGGCCGTCGCCGGACTCGTCGCGGCAGGCCTGTACGGCATCGAGCACAAGCTCGAACTGCCCGAGGCGTGCGCCGGGAACGCGTACACCGCGGCGTACGAGCACGTGCCGACCACCCTGCGCGAGGCCGCCGAGCTCTGGGAGAACAGCGCCATCGCCCGGGCCGCCTTCGGTGACGAGGTGGTCGCGCACTACCGCAACATGGCGCGCGTCGAGCTGGAGGCCTTCGACGCCGCGGTGACCGACTGGGAGCTGCGCCGCTCCTTCGAACGCATGTGAGGTCCTTCTTGTCGCACGAGTCGCACGAGTCGCACGAGTCGCAGCAGTCGCACCAGTCGCCCGAGACGCATGGGACGCATGGGACGCACGAGTTCCCGCTCTCCGTCGGCCATGAGCTCCGCGTGCTCGACCCGGCCACCGAGGAGGTCGTCGCCACCGTCCCGGCCGCCACCGCGGCCGACGTGGACGCCGCCGTCCAGCGGGCGGGCCGGGCGCAGCTCCGGTGGGCCGCGCTGGCACCCGGTGAACGGGCCCGCCTCCTGCGCCGGTTCGCCGTCGTCGTCGACGAACACCGTGAGGAACTGGCCCGGCTCGAGGTCCGCGAGGCCGGGCACACCATCGGCAACGCCCGCTGGGAGGCGGGCAACGTCCGTGATCTGCTCGACTACGCGGCCGGGGGAGTGGAGCGGCTGACCGGCCGCCAGATCCCGGTCCCGGGCGGCCTCGACGTCACCCTCCTCGAACCCCTCGGCGTCGTGGGCGTCATCGCGCCCTGGAACTTCCCGATGCCGATCGCGGCCTGGGGCACCGCCCCGGCGCTCGCGGCCGGCAACGCGGTCGTTCTCAAGCCCGCCGAGACGACCCCGCTGACGGCACTGCGGCTGGCCGAACTCGCCCTGGAGGCAGGTCTTCCCGAGCATCTGCTGCAGGTGCTCCCCGGAGCGGGCCCCGTCGCGGGCAACGCGCTGGTCGAGCACCCCGGCGTCGCGAAGATCGTCTTCACGGGGTCCACGACCGTGGGCAAACAGGTGTTGGCGAAGGGCGCGGCCCTCCTCAAGCGCGTCACCCTGGAGCTCGGCGGCAAGAGCCCCAACATCGTCTTCGCCGACGCCGACATCGAGGCCGCCGCGGCCGCCGCCCCGATGTCCTTCCTCGACAACTCCGGCCAGGACTGCTGTGCCCGCACCCGCATCCTCGTCCAGCGCTCCGTGTACGAGCGCTTCCTCAGGCTCCTCGCCCCGGCGATCGAGTCCGTCGTCGTCGGCGACCCGTCCGACGAGGCGACGCAGATGGGCCCGCTGATCTCCCGGGCGCAACTGGAGCGCGTCCGGTCCTACGTCCCCGCCGACCTCCCCGGCATCCGCGGGAAGGCCCCCGAAGGCCCCGGCTTCTGGTTCCCGCCCACCGTGCTCACCGACGTCGAGCCGCACGCCCGGGTGGCCGTCGAGGAGGTCTTCGGTCCGGTCGCCGTGGTCCTGCCCTTCGAGGACGAGGCGGACGCGGTCCGGCTCGCCAACGCCACCGACTACGGCCTCGCGGGCTCCGTCTGGACCCGTGACGTCGGGCGGGCGCTGCGCGTCTCGGGAGCCGTCCGCGCCGGCAACCTCTCCGTCAACTCCCACTCCAGCGTCCGCTACTGGACCCCCTTCGGCGGCTTCAAGCAGTCGGGGATCGGCCGCGAGCTCGGCCCGGACGCGCTCACCGCCTTCACCGAGACCAAGAACGTCTTCATCAGCACGGAGGGCCCCGCACAGTGACCGAAGCCACCGCAGGTACCGCAGCGACCGCAGGTACCGCAGCGACCGCGGATACCGAAGCCGCCGCAGGGAACATCTGCCGCCGCCTGGTCGGCCGCACCGCCGTCATCACCGGCGCCGGCAGCGGCATCGGACTCGCCACCGCGCGCCGCCTCGCCTCCGAGGGCGCCCACGTCGTCTGCGGCGACGTCGACGAGGTCCGCGGCAAGGCCGCCGCCGATGAGGTCGGCGGGATCTTCGTCAAGGTCGACGTCACCGACCCCGAGCAGGTCGAGGCGCTCTTCAAGGCGGCCTACGACACGTACGGCTCGGTCGACATCGCCTTCAACAACGCGGGCATCTCGCCGCCCGACGACGACTCCATCCTGGACACCGGCCTGGAGGCCTGGAAGCGCGTCCAGGAGGTCAACCTGACCTCCGTCTACCTGTGCTGCAAGGCGGCGATCCCCTACATGCGCCGCCAGGGCAGGGGCTCCATCATCAACACGGCGTCCTTCGTGGCCCGGATGGGCGCGGCGACCTCCCAGATCTCGTACACGGCCTCCAAGGGCGGCGTGCTGGCCATGTCCCGCGAGCTGGGTGTGCAGTTCGCCCGCGAAGGCATCCGGGTCAACGCCCTGTGCCCCGGACCGGTCAACACCCCGCTCCTGCAGGAGCTGTTCGCCAAGGACCCCGAGCGCGCCGCGCGCCGTCTCGTCCACATCCCGGTCGGCCGGTTCGCCGAGGCCGAGGAGATCGCGGCGGCGGTCGCCTTCCTCGCCAGCGACGACTCCTCCTTCGTGAACGCCTCCGACTTCCTGGTGGACGGAGGGATCTCGGGCGCGTACGTCACGCCCCTGTAGACCACGCCGGTGTATGCACGACCCATGCGATTCCGATCCGTCCGTGCCGCTCTCGTATGGGCCCTCGTCGCGGCCGCCACCCCGGCGGCCGCGACCGCCGCCCCCGCCGGTCCGCGCGCCGACTGCCCGCGGCTCTCGGGGAGCTGGTACGGCGACAACCGCGCCCGCCTGCAACAGCTGATCGACACGCGAGGCACCTGCTCCCGGAGCGGGAACACCCCCGTCGCCGCGTTCGACTGGGACAACACGGTCACCAAGAACGACGTCACCGACACCACCCTCGCCTGGATCCTGCGGCACGACGGGATCCTGCGCCCGCCGCGCTGGAAGGACACCAGCGAGTGGCTCACCGACGCGGCCGACTGGGCCCTGACCACCGCCTGCGGCACCGCCACTCCCGTGGGCGCTCCCCTCACCACCTCGGCCGGCCCCCGCTGCGCCGACGAGATCCTCGAGATCCGTGAGACCGGGCGGACCATGAGCGGCGCCGCCGCCTTCGCCGGGGACTGGAACCGCCGGCGCACCGTCCCCCAGTACGCCTGGGTGCCGCAACTCCTCGCCGGACACACCGTCGCCGAACTGACCTCCTACGCCCGCCGGGCCCGTAGCGAGGCCCTGGCCGCGCCCGTCGGTTCGACCCGCACCGTGGGCACGCACACCCTTCCGGCGTACGTCCGTCACTACACCCAGCAGCGCGACCTGATCCGTACGCTCCAACGGGCCGGTTTCGACGTCTACATCGTCTCGGCGGGCTCCGAACCGGTCACCGAGGTCTGGTCGCACGGCGTCGGCGTCGACGCACGGCACACGATCGCCATCCGGTCGGTCCTCGACCGGCACGGGCGGATCACCCCCTGGAACCAGGGCTGCGGCGGCGTACCGGCGACCCGGGGCGAGGCCATCCCCTACATCGACGGCAAGCGCTGCTGGATCAACCAGGAGATCTACGGTGTCCACGGCGCCGCGGCCTGGCAGCGGCAGGACCCGCACCACCGTGTCGCGCTCGCGGCCGGGGACGCCGACACCGACGTCACCTTCGTCGGGGACGCCACCGGCGCGCATCTCGTGCTCAACCGCAACAAGAGTGAACTCATGTGCCGGGCCTACGACGACGCCGACGGCCGCTGGCTCGTCAACCCCATGTTCATCGAGCCGCTGCCGCGCAGGCCGGAGCCGTACCCGTGCTCGACGAGCGCCTACAACGCGACCGACGGCGGCCGGGAACCCGTCCTGAGGGACGACGGTTCGGTCGTACCCGACCAGAAGGACTCAGTCCACTGAGCACCATGTACTGACGTTCGGGGCGCGTCCTAGAGTGCCGGGATGAGCATGACGCCTCCGCCCGGTTGGTACCGCGACCCGTCGTACCCGCTCGTCGAGCGCTGGTGGGACGGCACCGCGTGGACCGATCACCGGCGGCAGCCCGGGTCCGTCCCGGTGCCCCTCGCCCCACCGGAACCAGCCGGCCCGGGCCCCGGCCGCGCCAGGGCCGTGGCGCTCGTCGCCGCCGGAGCCGTGCTCGTCACCTCGATCGTCACGGGCGTCTTCGTCCTCGGCCGCGACGACGGCGGAGGCGGCGCCGCGGCGGTACGGACCACACTGCCCGCCACCCCCTCCGCACCTTCGGTGGCGCTCCCCTCGACCGGCGCCTCGTCCGCCGCACCGCACTCCGGCGGCGCGTCCGTCGTCGTGGACGAGCTCAACGGCATCACCCTGCCGCTGCCCAAGGGATGGGTCGCACCCGGCAACGTCGCCGAGGACGACCTCGTGATGACCACCCCGGGAACGTACGACTGCCCCGGCGACCCGGGCCTGTGCCGCCACGGCAGGGTCGTCTCGCGCACCGTCACGGCCACCTCCGAACGCTCCCCGAAAGCCCTCGCCGAGCAGGACATCGACGACGCCGCGAACACCGCCTACGACCGTGACGTCCTCGGCAGCCGCCCCTATCGGGGCATCACGTCCCACCGGCTGCTGAAGGCGGGTTCGGTCGCCGTCGCGGGCCGCGCCGGATACCTGGTGCGCTGGCGGGTCCGGACCGGGGTGGGACCGGGCGGATACGTCGAGTCGCTGGCGTTCGCCTCCAGTGTGGGCTCGGAGTCGCCCGTCATCGTCCGCTTCGCCTTCGACGCCGGCGCCGACGGACCGCCGCTCGCCGACATGGACCGGATCACCGCAGGGATCCGGCCGACGGGCGACGCGGGCACCGGCGGGGGAGTGGGCAGCAGCATCGGCCCCTCCCGGTAGCGGCCCGCGCCTCAGAGGAAGGTCCGGCCCTCTCCGCGGTACGTCGGTACGGTCGCCGTCACCTCGTCGCCCTCCACCAGGTGCAGCGCCTCGAACCGCTCGCACAGCTCCCCGGCCTTGGCGTGCCGGAACCACACCTTGTCACCGATGAGCAGGTCGTCCGCGGGGGAGCCGAGCAGCGGGGTCTGCACCTCGCCCGGCCCCTCCTGGGGGTCGTACCGCAGCCCCTCCGGAAGACAAGGCACCGGGAGCCGGTCGGGGCCGGCCGCCCCCGAGGCCGGATAGCCGCCGCCCAGCACCGTGACGACCCCGACACCGGGCCGGCGCACGACGGGCTGCGCGAAGAGCGCGGCGGGACGTCCGCTGAAGGACGTGTAGTTGTCGAACAGCCGAGGAACGTAGAGCCCGGAGCCCGCGGCGATCTCGGTCACCGCGTCCTCGGCGGCCGTCTGCTGCACACTGCCGGTGCCCCCGCCGTTGACGAACTCCAGGCCCGGCGCCACCGCCCGGACCGCCCGGACGACCTCGGCGCGCCGCCCCGCGAGCTCCTTGCGGGCGGTGGCCTGCATGAGTCGGACGGCGCGCGAGCGGAAGGGCCGCCCCGCGACGGCGTCGCCGACGCCCGCGATGTGGCCCTCGTACGCCATGATCCCCACCAGCTCGAAGCCGGGCCGGCCGACGACCGCCCGCGCCATCTCGGCGACCTGCTCGGCCGAGTGCAGCGGCGAGCGCAGCGCCCCGACCCGGACCCGCCCGCCGAGCAGCTTGAGCGAGGTGTCCAACTCCAGGCAGACCCGGACGACTTCGGTGCCGCCCCGGCGGGCCTCGTCGATGAGACGGAGCTGGGCGGGGTCGTCGACCATGACGGTGACGGCGGCGGCGAGCTTCGGGTCGCCGGTCAGCTCCGCGTATCCCGCGGTGTCCGCCGACGGATAGGCGAGCAGGACGTCGTCGAAACCGGAGCGGGCCAGCCAGATCGACTCGGCGAGGGTGAAGGACATGATTCCAGCGAAGCCGTCCCGGGCCAGGACGCGTTCGAGCAGGGCGCGGCAGCGCACGGACTTGCTGGCGACCCGGATCGGCTTTCCGCCGGCCCTGCGGACGAGGTCGTCCGCGTTCGCGTCGAAGGCCTCCAGGTCCACGATCGCGAGAGGGGCGTCGAGGTGAGCGGTGGCCCGGTCGTAGCGGGCCCGGTCTGCGGCGCGGGCAGTCATGACCGAAGCCTGCCAGACTCGATTACCGCAGGGTAGGGGGACGTTCCGGGCATCTGCCCCGGGGTCTCGGACTGGTTCCCTCCAGGCCCACGTCAACCCGTAGAGTGACGCGGACGAGGGGCGAGCGACCTTGTCCGGGCGGCGCCTGCCCGGGATGACGGTCCGTCGGCGCGAGTATGCGTGTCCCGTGACGGATGAGTCGCCGGGGTGGTCCCTTACGTACAGGTGGACGGCCCGGCGGACTCCGGTCCTGATCGGTTGCCCGGGCACGAGGAAACGGGGGGTGCATGAGCACGGAAGCGCGTCGCGCCTCCCTCCCGCCGCGCCCGGCCGTCCCACCCCGCCCGGAACAGCCGCCCGCCACGGGCCGATCCCCCGAGGGGGACCGGACCCCCGAAGGGATGGAATCTCCCGAAGGGACAGCGACGGACGAAGGGACGGCGCCTCACCGAGAGGCGGGGTCCCGCACGGACGACGGCACCGCGGCACACCGCCCGCCGACCGCCCCGGCGTCCGCCCCGGAGCGGTCGTCCGGACCGAGTGACCCGGGATTCTTCCGACGGACGCCTCGGGACCGTTCCGAGCGCGACCCCGAGAGCGGGGACGCCGGGCCGTCCCGTCCGGAGCGGTCGCCGGAGCCGGGTGACGCGGGGTTCTTTCGGCCGGCGCGACCGGGACGTGCCGAGCGTGCCGCGCAGACCCGGGACGCCGCCCCGTTCCGTACCGAGCGGTACCCGGCGCGGGCCGACACGGTGCCGCCCCGGCCGGCGACGCCTCCGCGTGCCGGCGCGCAGGGGCCCGGTCGTCCGGTGGCCCCGCACGGGTCCGGGACCTCTGCCACCGGCGGGGAGACGATGCCGCAGCGTCCGGCGACCCCGCCGTGGCCCGAGCCGTCCCCCGGGACAGGACCCGCGGTGCCGCCCCGCCCCGACCACCCTCCTACGGGGGCCACTTGGCGACCCCGTCCGGCGGAACCCGTGGGCGGGGAGCCCTGGTCGCTGCCCAGCCCCGAGGTACCGCCCCCGGCGAGCGTCCCGCGCCCCGGCGGTGACCTCCGGGGGCAGACACCGGGTGGCTCCGCCGTCGACGAGGCGTCCGGCTCCCGTGGGACGCGGGCGTCCGGCGCCCACATGGACGCCGGCCCGCACGCGGACGGCGGATCCCGTACGTCGGCACGGCCCTTCCGGCTCTTCCAGGAACCTTCTTCGGCGGCCTCGGCGGCCTCGGTAGCCCCGGCGACCTCGGAGACTTCGGGAACCTCGGAGACTTCGGGGTCCACAGGGCTCCGGGGGTCTGCCGGGTTCCCGGGCTCCCCGGCCCCCGACCGGCCCACGGGGGGTACCGGGCCCACCGGGCCCTCCCCGGGGACCCCGTCCGCTTCCGCTCCGGCGTCCGCGTCCGCTCCGAGTGTCACCCCCACCCCCGAACCCCCGACTGCCCCGGCCCCGAACCGCGAGACGGTCCGTCCGCGTGTCCCGGGCCGCCGTACCGCCCCCACGAACCCGCCGCCGCCCCCTGCCTCCGCCCGTTTCCCCGACGCGCCACCCGCCGCGCCGCGGTCCGGCGTGCCCGACGACGGGATCACGGAGACGACCGGGCGGCTGCGGCCCACCCCGGGGCGTACGCCCACCGAACCGGCCACCCCCGCGGCCCCGGCTCCGGGCACCGGACGCCCCTACGTGTCGTTCGCGGAGCCCGGGACCAGCGACGGCTTCGGCGGCTTCGACACCTTCGACAGCTATGACTCCCTCGACCAGGCCACCACGCGCCTGCGCCCCGTCCGCACCCGGGCCCGCACCCGGCCCCGGCTCGTCGCGGCCGCGGCCTGCCTCGTGCTGGGCCTCGGCCTCATCGGCGGTGCAGTGACCGGGAGTTGGCTCACCGGGGACAGTGCGGGCGCGGACGGCGCGCTCAGCTCGTTCGCGGCGGCCGCCGGCCTGTGGCACAGCGTGCCCGTGGACCAGCTCTTCCCGCCCACCGTCGACGGCCAGGGCGCCGGACCCGGCGGCGCCGACCGCACCTGGACCCGTATCGCCGTCGCCCCCGACAGCGGCTGCGCCAACGCCTTCGACCCGCTCCTGCGCCAGGCCCTGGCGCCGGCCGGCTGCCTGCGGTTGCTGCGCGCCACCTACACCGATGTGACACACAGTCAGGTCACCACCGTGGGGCTGCTGTTCACCAAGGCGGACGCGGCGACCATGACGTCCCTGAAGACCCGGTACCAGCAGCAGGGACTCGACCGGCGCACCGACCTGCTGCCCCGTCCGTACGCCGTCAAGGGCACCGTCGCCGCCGGGTTCGGCGACGCCCAGCGCGCGTCCTGGACGGTGTCGGTCCTCACCGACGCCCCCGTCGTCGTCTACGCCGTCTCCGGCTTCGCCGACGGACGCATCGTCACCGCCCCGCAGCCCGCCGCGGACGCCGTGAAGCCCGGCGCGACGACGGCCCCGGCCCAGGCCGGCCTGGGCAACGACGCACAGGGCCTCGCCGACCGCGTCGAGCGAAGCCTGCGCAAGACCGTCGGCTCGGCCTCGGAGAAGCCGTCATGACCCGCACCCCCACCCGCCGGGCCGCGCTCCTCGGTGTCCTGCTGGCCGCCTCCCTCGCGCTGCTCCCGTCCACCACCGCGTACGCCGACGGCATCCGGGCCCAGCAGTGGGCCCTCGACGCCATGCACACCCAGCAGGCCTGGCGCACGACCAAGGGCAGCGGCATCACCGTCGCGGTCCTCGACACGGGCGTCGACGACCAGCACCCGGACCTGGCCGGCAACGTCCTCCCCGGCAAGGACATGGTCGGCTTCGGAGCGCACCGCGGTGACCGCGCGTGGGCCCGGCACGGCACCGCCATGGCGGGGATCATCGCGGGCCACGGACACGGCGCGGGCCGGGGCGACGGCGTCCTCGGCATCGCCCCCGAGGCGAAGATCCTCCCCGTCCGCGTCATCCTCGAGGACGGCGACTCCTCCCGTACGAGAGCCCGCAGCACCCGCGGCAACGCCCTCGCCGAGGGCATCCGCTGGGCCGCCGACCACGGCGCCGACGTCATCAACCTCTCCCTCGGGGACGACTCCAAGTCCGCCCACCCCGAGCCCGCCGAGGACGCCGCCGTCCAGTACGCCCTGAAGAAGGGCTCCGTCGTGGTCGCCTCGGCGGGCAACGGCGGCGAGAAGGGCGACCACATCTCCTACCCGGCGGCCTACCCGGGCGTGATCGCCGCCGCGGCCGTCGACCGGTACGGCACCCACGCCTCGTTCTCCACCCGCCGCTGGTACGCCACCGTCAGCGCTCCCGGTGTCGACGTCGTCATCGCCGACCCGGACGACAGGTACTACGAGGGCTGGGGCACCAGTGCCGCCTCCGCCTTCGTCTCCGGCGCGGTCGCGCTCATCAAGGCGGCCCACCCGGGCCTGTCCCCGGCGCAGATCAAGAAGCTCCTGGAGGACACCGCCCGCAACGCTCCCGACGGCGGCCGGGACGACTCCCGCGGCTTCGGCTTCATCGACCCCGCGGCGGCCATCCGGGCGGCCGGGCGGCTCAAGGGGGAGGACCCGCACCCGGCGGCCTACGGCCGGAAGTACTTCGGCGCGGGCCCCGACGCACCCCGGGAGGACCACGAGGCCTCCGGCTGGGTGGGCCCGGTCGCGGGCGGGGCGGGCGTGGTCCTGCTGGCCGCGGCGGTGCTGCTGTGGAGAGGCCGCGGGGCCGCGGTACCGCTCCAGGCACTGAGGCGCCGCTCCAGGGGCCGGGGCTGAGGCACCGCTCCGCCGAGGCACCGCTCCAGGGTGTGAGCGCCGCTCCGCGGAGTCAGGCGGTGGAGAACGCGGAGACCGCCGCCCGCGCCGCCGCCTCCACCAGCGAAATCCCCTTCGCCTTGGTCGAGTTGCCGTCGGACAGGGCCGCCACCAGATAGTCGTGGCCGTCGGCGGTGATCCGCCCGATGCTGTTGACGTCCCACAGCCCCGTCGTGCTGCGCGGCAGCCACCCGTTCTTCAGGGCCCACCCGGAGCCGTCGGCCGCGGCCGAGACCCCCCACCGCTGGTCGGCGGCGATCGCGCCCATGAGCCCCTGGAGATACGTCCGGGAAGCCTCGGTGAGCTGTGAGTCGTCCCCGAACACCTGCTTGAGCAGGGCCAGTTGATCGGCGGCCGTGGTCCGGGTCAGCCCCCACAGCGCGCCGTCCCCGCCCGTGGTGCCGTGCAGGCCGAAGCGGTCGTTCGCCGCGTCCAGACCGTGCGCCTGCCCGATGACGTCCCACAGGGCGGACGCGGACGCGTTGTCACTGTCGGTGATCATCGCGGTGGCGTACGTCTTCTCCTGAGCCGTCAGACGCCGGTCCGCGTCCTGCGCCTGGAGCAACAGCGCCGCCAGGATGTCGACCTTGACGATGCTCGCGGTGTCGAAGCTTCCCGCGCCGTACGCGGCGCTCTCACCGGAGTCCAGGTCGAGCACCGCGACCGACACCTTGGCGCCGGGCGCCACGGTCACGGCCCTCATCCCCTTGGTGAGCAGCGCGGTGCGGTCCACCGAGGGCTCCGTGACGGGTTCCACCGAGGTCTCCCCGCTCGTCGGTTCCGATGCCGTCGGCGACGCGCCGGACGCCGCCGAGGAGGAGGATACGAGGCCACCGCCGTCGTGCGCCTGTGCCTTCACGTACACGGTTCCGGCCGCCGTACCGCCGACGAGCACGGCGGACGCCACCACCGCGTACAGGACGGTCCTTCGTCCGGAGGAGGGACGGGCGCGCCGCCGACGAGCTCTGTGAGAGGCCATTCCGCGATGCTCGGGGCCTCGGCTGTGTCCGGCGTTAGGCGTGCGTGAAAGGTATGTCAGCGGGAGCTGAGAATCCGGTGAGAGCTGTCACCACCAGGTTTCCGGGGCCGCACAAGCGCAGCAGCATCCCCCCGATAGGGTCGGGGACCGTGGCGAACAAGAACATTCCCGACTCCGGCTTCCCCGACGACGACGGCTCCGCCGATCCCCGGCTGAGCGCGGCGCTCGCGGCCTGGGCCGAGGACCGCACCGCCGTGGGCCCGGTCCTGGAGGCGCTCAAGGGCGCCCGGCTGCTGGTGCCCGTCGTGGCCGTCCTCGGCGAGGTGGAGGAGGACGAGAACGGACTGCGTCACGAGAAGACCAGCGACATGGCGGTGCCGACCCTGAAGGCCGGAGGCCGTACGGCCCTGCCCGCCTTCACGTCCACCGGGTCACTGGCCCGCTGGGACCCCGCGGCGCGCCCGGTCGCCGTACCCCTGCACCAGGCCCTGCGGGCCGCCGCGCACGAGAAGGCCGACACGCTCGTCCTCGACCTGGCCGGCCCCGTCCCCTACGAGCTGACCGGCTCCGCGCTGCTGGCCCTCGCCGAGGGGCGCACCTCGGCGGACCCGCTCGCCGATCCCGCCGTGGTCGAGGCGGTGCGCGCCGCCGTGGCCGCCGAGCCCGCCGTCGTGCGCGCCCACCTCGGCCCCGGCCGGGCGGACGGCACCCTCGCCCTCGTCCTGGACGCCTCCGCGACACCGGCCGAGGCCGCCCAGGCGGTCGCGGGGCGGCTGGCCGCCGACGAGACACTGAGGGCCCGCCTGGTGCGTGGCCTCGACCTGGCACTGCTGCCGGCCGGGACGACGCCACCGGGCGAGCCCCTGTACGTACGTTCGTAGAACGACACGCGTATGCGGAAGGACGTACGTCGGCGGAAGGCGGCAGGACGTGCGTCGGCGGAGAGCGGTGAGGGAGGGGACGGACTAGCCGTAGACGGGGCCCGTGTACTTCTCGCCGGGGCCCTGGCCGGGCTCGTCCGGGACCAGGGACGCCTCGCGGAACGCCAGCTGGAGCGACTTCAGGCCGTCGCGCAGCGGGGACGCGTGGAAGGAGCTGATCTCGGTGGCGCTCGCGTCGAGCAGTCCGGCCAGCGCGTGGATCAGCTTGCGGGCCTCGTCGAGGTCCTTGTACTTGTCGCCCTCCTCGGTCAGACCGAGCTTCACGGCGGCGGCGCTCATCAGGTTGACGGCGACCGTCACGAGGACCTCGACCGCGGGGACCTCGGCGATGTCGCGGGTCATGCTGTCGAAGTCGGGGTTCTGGGGAGGGGTGTCACTCATGCCCCACACGATAGGTCCCGGGCGCCCGCCCGCCCCAGTTGGCCTCGGTTAGCCGATATCGGCCCGAGCTGCTAACCTTGTGTAACGACCGGCCGGACATGTATGTGTTCGGCCCACAAGTGGAGGCTCCGATCTCCCACCTGACTGTCCTCCGGGACGGCAGGTCACCCGGTCAGGCGGCCACCACCGTTCCGTACGGACGGTGGAGTCGCCCGAAAGTGCGCCCCGCGGTTGACCGCGGCGGTGCTCCGGTAGTCCATGGAGCCCCGCCTGTGTCCCGTCCGGGGCATTTTTCATGTGCCGCGGTGGTTGGTCCATTGTCATCAGAGACATACGCGGCTGTCCGCCAGACCGCCGTGTGGTGCTACCGAGGAGGATCCATCAGCACCGAGCCCCGCATCAACGACCGGATTCGCGTTCCCGAAGTGCGACTTGTCGGTCCCAGCGGCGAGCAGGTCGGGATTGTTCCGCTTGCCAAGGCCCTGGAGCTTGCGCAGGAGTACGACCTCGACCTGGTCGAGGTGGCGGCGAGCGCACGCCCGCCGGTCTGCAAGCTCATGGACTACGGGAAGTTCAAGTACGAGTCGGCCATGAAGGCCCGTGAGGCGCGCAAGAACCAGGCGCACACGGTCATCAAGGAAATGAAGCTCCGGCCGAAGATCGACCCGCACGACTACGACACCAAAAAGGGTCACGTCGTCCGGTTCCTCAAGCAGGGCGACAAGGTCAAGATCACGATCATGTTCCGCGGTCGCGAGCAGTCCAGGCCGGAGCTCGGCTACCGACTGCTGCAGCGTCTGGCTTCGGACGTCGAGGACCTCGGGTTCGTCGAGTCGAACCCGAAGCAGGACGGCCGAAACATGATCATGGTTCTCGGTCCGCACAAGAAGAAGACCGAGGCGATGGCCGAGGCCCGTGAGGCCCAGGCGGCTCGCAAGGCCGAAGCGAAGGCCAACCCCGGTCGCTCGCAGAACGCCGCCGACGGTGAGATCGCCGAGAACGAGGGCGAGACCACCGAGGGTGAGATCACCGAGGCCGAGACCGCCGAGGCCCCGGCCGAGGCTTCCGCCGAGGCCTGATCCCAGGGCGAAGGCTCCGGGGAGCCCGGGACGAGAGTCCAGGACCTCCCGGGAGACGAGTCGGGGGATGCCAACCGATACACACATGACGTTCCACCGTGCCCGGTTTCGCGACCGGGCACCGGAACGCCACTGACGAGGAGAGAACGGCGCTATGCCGAAGAACAAGTCGCACAGCGGTGCCAGCAAGCGCTTCAAGATCACCGGCTCCGGCAAGGTGCTCCGTGAGCGCGCCGGCAAGCGCCACCTGCTCGAGCACAAGTCGTCCCGTCTGACGCGGCGCCTGACCGGCAACGCCGAGATGGCCCCGGGCGACGCCAAGAAGATCAAGAAGCTTCTCGGCAAGTGACGTACCGGCGCCTCGCCGCCGTACGTCAGGACCGGGACCCAATCGAATTCGGGCCGTGTGACCATCACCGCGGCCCCGCTACAAGGAGTTAACAAGTGGCACGCGTCAAGCGGGCAGTCAACGCCCACAAGAAGCGCCGGGCAATCCTCGAAGCCGCCAGCGGCTACCGCGGTCAGCGTTCGCGCCTGTACCGCAAGGCCAAGGAGCAGGTCACCCACTCCCTGGTCTACAACTACAACGACCGCAAGAAGCGCAAGGGCGACTTCCGTCAGCTGTGGATCCAGCGCATCAACGCCGCTGCCCGAGCCAACGGCATCACCTACAACCGCTTCATCCAGGGTCTGAAGGCCGCGAACATCGAGGTCGACCGCAAGATCCTGGCGGAGCTGGCCGTGAACGACGCCGGCGCGTTCGCCGCGCTCGTCGAGGTCGCGCAGAAGGCGCTGCCGGCGGACGTCAACGCGCCGAAGGCCGCGTGACGCTCGTACTGGCCTGAGCCGGACGTATCTGTGGACCCGCTTGCCTCACGGCTTGCGGGTCCCTGTGCGTTCGGGCTCCGCGGGTTCGGCGGGGGAGACGTGCCGTCCGCCCCACCGGGTGCCCTCGGATCTCCGGCGGCCGCTCGGTGCGCGGTTCTTCGGTGCGTGGCACTTTGCTCCGTGGCTCCGTGGCTCCGTGGCTCCGTGGCTCCGCGGCTCCGTGGCTCCGTGGCGTCGTGGACGTCGGGTCGCCGGTCGTCCCGCCGCCGAGCCACTCGGCCGCCCGCCCACCCTCCCGTAAAGGTGCCGCCCGCCGGCTTGTACACCCCGGCGGCCCGCGGACCCGCAGCACGGACCGTCGTTCCACCCTTCGTAGACCCCCTGAGGTGACCCCATGCCCGCCGCCCCCGTCGAGCTGATCTCCCCGCGGTCGCCCCGCGTATCCGCCGCGCGGCGGCTGGCCCGGCGGAACTTCCGGGGCAAGGAGCGGCTGTTCCTCGCCGAGGGCCCGCAGGCGGTGCGCGAGGCGGCGGCCCACCGTGTCGACGCGACCCCCACGCTCGTCGAACTGTTCGCCACCCCCGAAGCCGCCGAGCGCTACGCCGCCATCGTCGGGGACGCCCGTGAGGCCGGGGCCCGTGTACACCTCGCCGACGAGGAGGTGATCGCCGACATCTCGACGACCGTCACCCCGCAGGGCCTCGTCGGCGTCTGCCGGTTCCTCGACACCCCGTTCGAGGAGATCCTCGCGGCACGGCCCAGGCTCGTCGCGGTCCTCGCGCACGTCCGCGACCCCGGGAACGCCGGCACCGTGCTGCGGTGTGCGGACGCGGCGGGTGCCGAGGCCGTCGTCCTCACCGACGCCTCCGTCGACCTGTACAACCCCAAGGCCGTCCGGGCCTCCGTGGGATCCCTGTTCCACCTGCCCGTCGCCGTCGGGATCCCCGTCGAGGACGCCGTACGGGGGCTGAAGGCCGCCGGTGTGCGGATCCTCGCCGCGGACGGCGCCGGGCAGGACGACCTCGACGACGAGCTCGACGGGGGCACCATGGGCGGACCCACCGCCTGGGTGTTCGGGAACGAGGCCTGGGGGCTCCCGGAGGAGACGCGCGCGCTGGCCGACGCCGTCGTGCGCGTCCCGATCCACGGAAAGGCCGAGAGTCTGAACCTGGCGACCGCCGCCGCCGTATGTCTCTACGCGTCCGCCCGTGCACAGCGTGCCTCCGGAGGGTGCCGCTCCGTCACTGACGGCTAGTAGGGTGACGGGCTCGGGGGACCTCCCCCAAGCTCTCGGCTTCGCTCGAGCAGGGAGGTGCCCCCACCGCCAGACGAGAGGTGGGATACGGGGATGGGTGTCGGCACGAGCGGTGCGAACGGCGCACTGCGCGCACGGGACGTGCGCGACGCGCCCGCGCCCCGGGACGAGGAGCAACCCGGAGCCGGCCTCGGTGTCGATCCCGACGACCTGCCCGACGGACTCGTCGTCGCCGACGAGCACGGCCGGGTGATCTCCTTCAACGCCGCCGCCGCCCGCATCACCGCGGTCCCCGCGTCCGAGGCCCTCGGACGGCAGCTGGAAGCGGCCCTCCCGCTCGAGGACCTCGAAGGCCGCCGGTGGTGGCAGCTGACCGACCCCTACGGCGGGCTCGCGATCCGGGTCGGCCAGCCCGAACGCAACCTGCTGCTGCCCGGCGGACGCGAGGTCCTGGTCTCCGCGCGGTACGTCCGCGGCCGCCCCACCGGGCCCGTCCGCCGCGTCGTCGTCTCGCTGCGCGACACCGAGGCCCGCCGCCGCACCGAGCGCAGCCACGCCGAGCTGATCGCCACGGTCGCCCACGAACTGCGCTCCCCGCTCACCTCCGTCAAGGGCTTCACCGCCACGCTGCTCGCCAAGTGGGAACGCTTCACCGACGACCAGAAGAAGCTGATGCTGGAGACGGTGGACGCCGACGCGGACCGGGTCACCCGCCTCATCGCCGAGCTGCTCGACATCTCCCGCATCGATTCGGGGCGGCTCGAAGTGCGCCGCCAGCCCGTCGACATAGGGGCCGCCGTCGGCCGCCACATCCAGGCCTACGTCACCTCCGGCCAGCCCGCCGACCGCTTCCTGCTGCGCATCGAACAGCCGCTGCCCCCGCTGTGGGCCGACCCGGACAAGATCGACCAGGTGCTCAGCAACCTGCTCGAAAATGCGGTGCGCCACGGCGAGGGAACCGTCACCATCGACATCACGCCCTCGGCGTCCCCGCGGGAGCGGGAGGACGACGCAACCGCAACCGCGGCGAGCGCCGCGCACGCCGCCACCTCGGTGACCGTGAGCGACGAGGGCACCGGCATCCCGGAGGAATCGATGAACCGCGTCTTCACCCGCTTCTGGCGGGGCAGCAAGCGCGGCGGCACGGGCCTCGGGCTGTACATCGTCAAGGGAATCGTCGAAGCCCACGGCGGTACGATCACGGTCGGCCGCGCCCCCGGCGGCGGCGCCGAGTTCCGATTTACGTTGCCCGTGAGCACCCCGGCGTATCTGCTGTAACGCCGACGAGGCCCCACGGGCGCACGCGCAGGGGAGCTCCGGCCGGGACGCGCAGTCCGGCACGGCCTCCCACCCCCGTTAGACTCGGCCTTTGGCACCTTTGCGTCCCCGTTTCATGTTTCAGGGACGATGCGCGTCCCCCGAGTCGGGACGGGGACCATCCGCCAGCCAACCGGAAGCACGGGAAGAGATGTCGGCACCGAATAAGTCGTACGACCCTGTAGAGGTCGAGGCCTTGAAACCGGAAGAGATCGAGCGCATGCGGGACGAGGCGCTCGCCGCCTTCGCCGCCGCCGGTGACCTCGACGCGCTCCAGGAGGCCAAGGTCGCCCACACCGGCGGCACCTCACCGCTGGCCCTCGCCAACCGCGAGATCGGCGCCCTGCCCCCGCACGCCAAGGCCGCCGCCGGCAAGCTCGTCGGCCAGGCCCGCGGCGCCGTGAACAAGGCCCTCACCGCCCGCCAGACAGAGCTGGAGGCCGAGCGGGACGCCCGGGTACTGGTCGAGGAGGCGGTGGACGTCACGCTGCCGTACGACCGGGTACCGGCCGGAGCGCGCCACCCCCTGACCACGCTGTCGGAGCGCATCGAGGACGTCTTCGTGGCCATGGGCTACGAGGTCGCCGAGGGCCCCGAGGTCGAGGCCGAGTGGTTCAACTTCGACGCCCTGAACATCGGCCCGGACCACCCGGCGCGCGGTATGCAGGACACCTTCTTCGTGAAGGGCCCCAAGGGCCACGAAGAGGAGTCGAACATCGTGCTGCGCACCCACACCTCGCCGGTGCAGATCCGCTCGATGCTCGACCGCGAGCCCCCGGTCTACGTGATCTGCCCGGGCCGCGTGTACCGCTCCGACGAGCTGGACGCCACACACACGCCCGTCTTCACCCAGGTCGAGCTGCTCGCCATCGACGAGGGCCTGACCATGGCCGACCTCAAGGGCACCCTCGACCACATGGTCCAGTCGCTCTTCGGCTCCGACATGAAGACCCGGCTGCGCCCGAACTTCTTCCCGTTCACCGAGCCGTCCGCCGAGATGGACATGGTGTGCTACGTCTGCCGCGGCGACTCCGTCGGCAACCCCGACCGGCCCTGCCGCACCTGCTCCTCCGAGGGCTGGATCGAACTCGGCGGCTGCGGCATGGTCAACCCCCGCGTGCTGGTCGCCGCGGGCGTCGACCCCGAGAAGTACAGCGGATTCGCCTTCGGGTTCGGCATCGAACGGATGCTGATGTTCCGCCACAACGTCGAAGACATGCGAGACATGGTCGAGGGTGACGTCCGGTTCACCCGGCCGTTCGGGATGGAGATCTGATGCGGGTCCCGCTTTCTTGGCTGCGGGAGTACGTCGACCTGCCGGCGACGGAGACCGGGCGCGACGTCCAGGCCAAGCTCATCTCGTCCGGCCTCGAGGTCGAGACCGTCGAGCAGCTCGGCGCGGGCCTCAAGGGCCCCCTCGTCGTCGGCGAGGTGCTGACCATCGAGGAGCTGGAGGGCTTCAAGAAGCCCATCCGCTTCTGCACCGTCGACGTCGGCACCGCCAACGGCACCGGTGAGCCCCAGGAGATCGTCTGCGGCGCCCGCAACTTCGCCGTCGGCGACAAGGTCGTCGTGGTCCTGCCGGGCGCCGTCCTGCCCGGCGACTTCGCGATCGCCGCACGCAAGACGTACGGCAGGACCTCGCACGGCATGATCTGCTCCGGCGACGAGCTGGGCATGGGCGACGACGGCAGCGGCGGCATCATCGTCCTGCCGCCCGAGCACGAGGCCGGCACCGACGCCATCGAGCTCCTGGAACTCGTCGACGAGGTCCTGGACATCGCCGTCACCGCCAACCGCGGCGACTGCCTGTCGATGCGCGGTGTCGCCCGCGAGACCGCCATCGCGTACGGGCTGCCGCTGCGCGACCCGGCGCTGCTCGACGTACCGGCCCCGAACGCGTTCGGCTATCCGGTGCAGGTCTCCGAGCCGCTCGGCTGCGACCGCTTCACCGCGCGCACCGTCACCGGACTGTCCTCCGAGGCACGCTCCCCGATCTGGCTGCGGCGCCGGCTGCAGAAGGCCGGGATGCGTCCCGTCTCGCTCGCCGTCGACGTCACGAACTACGTGATGCTGGAACTCGGCCAGCCCCTGCACGCGTACGACCGCTCCCTCATCCAGGGGACGATCGGCGTGCGCAGGGCGGAGCGGGGCGAGCGCCTCACCACGCTGGACGGCACCAAGCGGGTCCTCGACGCCGAGGACCTGGTGATCACCGACGACCGCGGGCCCATCGGCCTGGCGGGCGTCATGGGCGGTGCCGACACGGAGATCGCCGACCACGAGGACACCACGCGGGCCACCAGTGACGTCGTGATCGAGGCCGCGCACTTCGACCCGGTCTCCATCGCCCGCACCGCACGCCGTCACAAGCTGGCCTCCGAGGCGTCCAAGCGCTTCGAGCGGGGCGTCGACCCGCAGGCCTCCTCCGCCGCCGCGCAGCGCACCGTCGACCTGCTGGTCCTCCTCGCGGGCGGCAGCGCCGAGGCCGGGGTCACCGAGGTCATCACGCCGTCCGCGCCGCACACCATCACCGCCCCGGCGAACCACCCGGACAAGGTGGCCGGTGTCGCCTACGGCCGCGAGACCGTCGTACGCCGTCTCCAGCAGGTCGGCTGCGACGTCTACGGGCAGGACGAGCTGATCGTCACCGTGCCGTCCTGGCGACCCGACCTGATGGCGCCGAACGACCTGGCCGAAGAGGTCATCCGTCTGGAGGGCTACGAGAACCTGCCCTCCACGCTGCCGCGGCCCCCCGCCGGCCGCGGTCTGACCGAGCGGCAGCGGCTGCACCGACGGGTCGGGCGCGCGCTGGCCGGGACCGGACTCGTCGAGACCCTGAACTACCCGTTCCTCAGCGAGGACGTCTTCGACCAGCTCGGTCTGGCCGCGGACGACCCGAACCGCCGGGTGGTCACGCTGGTCAACCCGCTGTCCGACGAGGAGCCCGCCCTCCGTACGACGCTGCTGCCGGGCCTGCTCGGCGCGCTGCGCCGCAACGACGGCCGCGGTTCGCACGACCTGGCGCTGTTCGAGACCGGACTGGTCTTCCACCCCCGCGGGGAGCAGCGCATCGCGTCCCGGCTCCCGGTGGACCGGCGTCCCACGGACGAGGAGATCGCGGCGCTCACCGCCACCCTCCCCGTTCAGCCCCGGCACGTCGCGGTCGTCCTCACGGGCGCCCGCGAGCAGGCCGGCTGGTGGGGCAAGGGCCGTCCGGCCGACTGGGCCGACGCGGTGGAGGCGGCACGGACCGTCGCCCGTGAGGCGGGCGCCGAGCTCGTCGTCCGCGCGGGCCGTTACGGGCCGTGGCACCCGGGCCGCTGCGCCGAGCTGGCCGTCGTGCTCGACGGCGAGGAGCAGGTCGTCGGGCACGCGGGTGAGCTGCACCCGCGTGTGCTGAAGGCGCTGAACCTGCCCGGGCGCACCTGTGCCATGGAGCTCGACCTCGACCGGCTGGAGGAGGCGGGCGCCGGAGCCCTGCAGGCGCCGCGGATCTCCGGGTTCCCGGTCGCCACGCAGGACGTCGCCCTGGTCGTCGACCGAGGCGTTCCGCACGCGGAGGTGGAGGCGGCGCTGCGTGAAGGCGCCGGCGGCCTCCTGGAGTCCATCCGGCTGTTCGACGTCTACGAGAGCGAGCAGCTGGGCGAGGACAAGAAATCCCTCGCCTACGCGATGCGCTTCCGCGCCGCCGACCGCACCCTGACCGTCGACGAGGCGTCGGCGGCCCGGGACGCGGCGGTGGCCCTCGCGGGCGAGCGGGTCGGGGCGGTGTTGCGGGCGTAACTCCGCGGGGGTGCGCCGGGGAACTGCGGGTCCTTGATCGGCTGCGGGTGGTTCGCGGCCGGTCGCGCAGTTCCCCGCGCCCCGTTCGGGGCGTGTTGCCCAGCCGGGCAAGCAGCCCGATCTACGCCCATTGATCCACGCGGGGTGCTGGACGCGCCCCTCAGGGGCGCGGGGAACGGCGCGCCCCGCCACGAACCACCCGCACCCGACAGGGTGCGCTCCCTGCCCTCGCCTCCCGCAGGGCCACCCGCGAGGGCGGTCACCTGCATAAATGCACGCGAAGGGCAGTGCCTCACTCGTTCGGGTGGGAAGTTCGGGCCTCGTGGCCCGATCGGGGCATGCGGTCGACAGAATCGGACCGGTCTCACGGAGGCCGTCTGCGCTGTCGGGCCTATTAGGGGGCCATCGGCATGATCCGTATCAAGGCAGGGGCCCCCGGCAGGGCACGGTTCCGGACGCATGCGCGAGGGCCCGCCCGGACGGGCGTCGGCCTGCGCGGTGACCTCGACCGGTCCGTCCGGCGGGCCGACCGACCGCCCCTGCGGCGGGCGCTGAGTCTGGGGCTGCCCACCGTCTGGGGCGCGATCGCGATCACGTACAGGATGACCTGTCCGCTGGGCCAGCAGGACGCGCTGGGGCCCCGGATGGTGTCCAGCGCCGTCTTCTTCGTGGTGGGAACGGGACTGATACTCCACGTCAGGTGGACGCTCCTGCGCGAGCTCAGACAGGTCCGTGAGGTCGCGGGCGCCGCCCAGAGCGCGCTGCTGCGGCCGCCGCCCCCGCGCGTCGACGGGCTGAACGTCGCCGCGGCCCAGCTCTCCGCGGACCGCGGTGCGGACATCGGTGGTGACCTCTACGAGGTGATCGCCACCGAGCACGGGGTACGGGTCGTCATGGGTGACGTCCGCGGGCACGGCCTCGGCGCGCTCGGGACCGTCGCCGCCGTCCTCGGCAGCTTCCGCGAGGCGGCGCACGACGAGCCCTCACTCGGGTGCGTGCTCGGACGCCTGGAGCGTGCCCTGGCCCGGCATCTGCGCGAGCGGGCGAAGGCCGAGCATCCGGCGGCGGGCCCGGACCCCGAGAGCCCGGTCGCCGAGGAGTTCGTCACCGTGCTGCTGCTGGAGATCCGCCGGGACGGCGAGGTCTACGCGCTGAACTGCGGTCACCCCTGGCCGTATCTGCTGCCCGGCCACGCCGTACCGACGGGCGACCACCGCCGCGTCGAGCGGCTGTCGGCCGCCGAACCCCTGCCGCCGCTCGGGCCGTTCCCGCTCCCGGCGGAGCTGCCCCTCGTGCACTGTGGTCAACTGCTGCCGGGCGAGGCGCTGTTCCTGTACACCGACGGTGTGGAGGACGCACGCGACGGCCACGGCCGGTTCTTCCCGCTGGCGAGCGCGCTGGCCGAAACCGTCCGGATCCAGCCCGCCGCACCCCAGTTCGTCCTGCACGGTGTTCTCAAGGGGCTGCTGCGTCACACGCGCGGCAGGCCCGCCGACGACGTGGCCGTCCTGGTCCTGCGCAACGACCGCCCGCGCACCCGCGTGCAGCAGGACCGCCCGGTCGCTCATCAGGTGCCCCGCTAGGGCGTGTTGCGAACGGCCGGGACCGTGCGACGAGCCGCGAGACGCGCGCTGTTGACGGACCGTCACCAGCGCGCCCCACAGCCGGCGGAGCCGTCCGCCCCGCCACGGAGTGTCGGGCAGGCGGCTGGGCGGACGGCGCGGTAGCGGGCCGCCGCACTGTACGAGGGGGAGCCGGCGGCCCGGCCGGCCTCTTGCGAGGCATTTCAGTCAACCGGCCCGGCACGCTCCGCGACAGCGCGCGCACGGCACGGATACGGGCATTCCGTTCACACCCCGTGTGAAGCGGGACGCACTACCCTGACGACGCCGACCGCAGCGACGGCACGGCACCGACGGCACCGAGCCACCCGGGGGGCCCTCATGCAGCCCAACACTCTCCTCGACGCGATTCTCGACGAGGCCGGCATCTCGCACGCGGGACTGGCGGCCCATGTCAACCAGGCGGGGAGGGCACGCGGCCTCGCCCTCAGGTACGAACACACGGCCGTGGCACGGTGGTTGAAGGGCCAGCGCCCGCGGGGCCAGGTGCCCGACCTGATCTGTGAAGTGCTCGCGGCGCGCCTGCACCGGCCCGTCACGCTCGACGACATCGGACTCGGCGTGCCGGGCGAGCCGTCCGCTCCGCACGGCACGTCCCTCTCCGGCTTCGTCGAGCGGGCCACCGCCCTGTGGCGCTCCGACGAACAGCAGCGCCCGCACATCCTCGGCGCACCGGCCGTCACCGGTACGCCCGCCGTGATGCCCGTGTGGGAGTGGGAGAACCCGCCCGAGGACGTGGACGTCTCGCGGGGCGGGCGCCATCACGTGAGCATGGCCGACATCGAGATGCTGCGCTCGGCCCGCGCGCACTACGAGCAGATGTACCGCAAGGCCGGCGGCGTCGCGACCCGCACCCGGATCGTCGGCTTCCTCAACGCCGAGACCGCGCCCCTGCTGCGCGGCAGCTACACCGACGCCACCGGCCGCCAACTGCACCGTGCGACCGGCGGCCTGGTCGCCGTCGCCGGTATCTGTGCCTACGACTCCGACGCGCACGGACTCGCCCAGCGCTACTTCCACCAGGCGCTGCGGCTGGCCAAGGCCAGCGGGGACCGGGGACTCGGCGCCTACGTCATAGCGCTGCTGGTCAACCAGTCGCTGTTCATGCGGGAGTACCGGCAGTCCGTCGCCTTCGCGGAGGCCGCGCTGCGCGCCGCCGGACGCCACATCACCCCCGCGCTCGCCTCCGACCTCTACGCGATGCAGGCCAAGGCGTACGCCCACCTCGGCGACGGCAGCAGCGCGTTGTCCTGCATCCGGCGTGCCGAGCAGGCCGCCGAGCGGATCCGGCGCGGTTACGAACCCGACGAGACCGGCTATGTCCAGCCAGGACTGGTCAACGTACAAGTGGCGGAGGCGCTGCTCAGCCTCGGCGACCTGGTGGCCGCGGCCGCGCACGCCGCCGCGGCCGTGGACACCCCGGCGCACGACCGGGGCAGAGTGCACCGGCTCGCCATGCTGAGCCAGATCGAGCTGCGCCAGGGCAATGCCGACAAGGCGGTGGCCACTGCCGTGCAGATGGCCGAGCAGGCGCGCGGAATGGAGTCCCAGCGGCTGCGGGACAGACTGCGCGCGGTACGCGAACACCTGGTGCGCAGCGGCTGTGCGGGCACGGCCGAGGCAGCCGAACTCATCGACGGAGCACTGCGCGTACCGCTCTAGACCACCGGGTCCGCCCCCCACCGTGCGCCGCTGTGCGCCTGCTGTCAGGCCGCTCCTGCTGCGATATTGCCATCTACTCGGCGGAAGGTGGCAGAACCGTGCAGTGGACGAAACTGAACGAACAAACTGTGTACGAAAACCGCTGGTTCAGCGTCAATCTCGCAGATGTCGAGCTGCCGGACGGTCGGCATCTCGATCACTTCCTCATACGGCTGCGGCCCGTGGCCGTGGCCACCGTGGTGAACGACGCCAACGAGGTGCTGCTCCTGTGGCGGCACCGGTTCATCACCGACAGTTGGGGGTGGGAACTCGCGGCGGGCGTCGTCGAGGACGGCGAGGACATCGCCGTCGCGGCGGCCCGCGAACTGGAGGAGGAGACCGGCTGGCGACCGGGACCCCTGCGCCATCTGATGAGCGTCGAGCCCTCCAACGGGCTCACCGACGCCCGGCACCACATCTTCTGGGCCGACGAAGGCGCGTACATCGGACACCCCGTGGACGACTTCGAGTCCGACCGTCGGGAATGGGTTCCCCTCAAACTCGTTCCCGACATGGTCGCCCGCGGCGAGGTCCCGGCCGCCAACATGGCTGCCGCGCTGCTCCTCCTGCACCACCTCAGGCTCGGGCAGGACGCCTTGCCCTAGATCGATCCCCCGGCGTCCGGGGCCGCGGGGCCTGTCGTCCGGATCATGCGGCGGGACGCGGCCGGCAAGGCACCGCGCCTCGGCGCCACCTGATGCGAACGACAGCCCCTAGCGGCCCAGAGCCTGCCAGACCGCCACGGCGAGTGCGCCGACGGCCGTGATGGCCGCGACCGCGGGCAGGGGCCAGCGGGTGTGTTCCATCGCGACGACGCGTGTGCTCAGGTCGTCCACGTCCTTGGCGGTCTGTTCGGCGCGGTGACTGAGCAGGGTCAGTCCTCCCTCGACACGGGCCTGTGCCACGTCGAGTCTGCGGCGTAACTCTGCGAGTTCTCCATGGACCACGGGATGCTCCGGGTCGGCGGTCACGTGTCCGCTCCTTTCCGTAGTCGTCACATCCCTTACATGTGCACGGAAAGTCAACTCGCCTGGTGGGTACGTGGGGAGCGTGTGCGAGCGGCATATGCGGGCCCGGCGCGCACACGGCGTGTGAAGGGCGCGGGCCCGGCACCGCGACCGGTGCCGGGCCCGCGTGAGCGTCGACCCCACGTGGTCGGAAAGCGGGGAGGGGGAGACGGAGGAGGTCAGGCGTAGGTGTAGAAGCCCGAGCCCGACTTCCGGCCCAGTCGGCCCGCGTCCACCATGCGCTGGAGCAGCGGGGGAGCGGCGTACAGCGGCTCCTTGTACTCCTCGTACATCGAGTACGCGACCGAGGCCACGGTGTCCAGGCCGATCAGGTCGGAGAGCTTGAGCGGGCCCATCGGGTGGGCGCAGCCCAGCTCCATGCCGTTGTCGATGTCCTCGCGGCTGGCGATACCCGACTCGAACATCCGGATCGCGGAGAGCAGATACGGGATCAGCAGCGCGTTGACCACGAAGCCGGAGCGGTCCTGGGCGCGGATCGCGTGCTTGCCGAGGGCCTTCTCGGCGAACAGCTGCGCCCGGCCGAGGGTGCCCTCGGAGGTGGTCAGTGCCGGGATCAGCTCGACGAGCTGCTGCACCGGCGCCGGGTTGAAGAAGTGGATCCCGACGACCTGGTCGGGGCGCGAGGTGGCGACGGCGAGCCGGACCAGCGGGATCGAGGAGGTGTTCGAAGCGAGGATCGCGTCCTGCCGGGTCACCACCTGGTCGAGGACCTGGAAGATCTCGGTCTTCACCTGCTCGTTCTCGACGACGGCCTCGATCACCAGATCGCGGTCGGCGAACTCGCCGAGGTCGGTGGTGAAGCTCAGCCGGTCCTGGGTGGCCGCGAGCTCGTCGGCGGAGATCTTCCCGCGCTCGGCCGCCTTGGAGAGGGAGTTGAACAGCCGGGTACGGCCGATCTCCAGGGCCTCGCCCGTGGTCTCGGCGACCTTGACGTCAAGACCCGCCCGGGCGCACACCTCGGCGATGCCCGCTCCCATCTGGCCGCAGCCCACCACTCCGACGCGTTCGATGTCGGTCACATCGTCCCCTTCGCTGATCTACGGGCCTGGCAGGTCCCCCGTTGTTCGGTGCCTGCTCCGATCGTGCACGTTACTCCGAAGTATCGATGATCGATCGCCCGGGGCGGGCATGCTGGGCGACGACGGAACGATCCGTGACCGGGCGGGTCCACAGGGTAAGAGGAGTGCGCGGATGGGGCGGGTGTCACGGCGGACGTTCACGGTGGCCGCGGCGGCGTTTGCGGGGTCGGCCACCACGGGCGACTCGGTGGCGGGAACCGGGACCGCGCCCGTCGAGACGGGCACCCCCGGGCCGCCCGGCCGGAGGAGGGCCGCCCCCGCGGAGCTGCGCGGCATGTGGCTGGCGACCGTCCTCAACCGCGACTGGCCCTCGCGGGCCGGGCTGTCCCCGGACCGGCAGCGTGCCGAACTCGTCGGCCACCTCGACACCGCGGTCCGCCGCCGGCTCAACGCCGTGATGTTCCAGGTCCGCCCCGCGGCCGACGCCCTGTGGCCCTCGGCGTACGAGCCGTGGTCGCAGTACCTCACCGGCGTCCAGGGCCGGGACCCCGGCTGGGACCCGCTCGGCACCGCGGTCACCGAGGCCCACGCGCGGGGTCTGGAACTGCACGCCTGGTTCAACCCGTACCGGATCGCCCCGCACACCGACCCGGGCAGGCTGGCGGCGAACCATCCGGCGCGCCAGCACCCCAGCTGGGTCGTCCGGTACGGCGGGAACATGTACTACAACCCCGGACTGCCGGCCGTGCGGACGTTCGTGCAGGACGCGATGCTCGACGCGGTGCGCAAGTACCCGGTCGACGCGGTGCACTGGGACGACTACTTCTATCCGTACCCGGTCGCCGGACAGGCCTTCGACGACGGCGACGCCTACGCGGCGTACGGCGCGGGCTTCCCGGACCGGGCCGCCTGGCGGCGCGACAACATCGACAGACTGGTGCGGGAGATGGGCGACCGCGTCCGGCAGATCCGCCCCGGCACGCGCTTCGGCATCAGCCCGTTCGGAGTGTGGCGCAACGCCGCGAGGGACCCGCACGGCTCGGACACCCGGGCCGGTGTGCAGACGTACGACGATCTGTACGCCGACACCAGGAAGTGGGTCCGTGAACACTGGATCGACTACATCTGCCCGCAGGTCTACTGGAATCTCGGCTTCGCCGCCGCCGACTACGCGAAGCTCGTGCCCTGGTGGGCGGCCGTCACCCAGGGCACCGGCGTGCGGCTGTACGTCGGCGAGGCGCTCTACAAGGCCGGGGACCCGGCGCAGCCGGCTGCCTGGCAGGACCCGGCCGAACTCTCCCGGCATCTCACCTTCGCGCGGAAGTACGCGGAGGTGCGCGGGCACGTCTTCTTCTCCGCCCGGGGGGTCGGTTCCGATCCCCTCGGCGCGATGACGCGGGTCGTGGCCGACCACTACGGGCAGCCGGCTACCCCCGTGCGCTGAACCAACGCACGGGGCACCGGGCCTGCGGGAAGGGCACCGGACGCCGGGACTTCGCGGACAGGCCCGGTGAGCGGGACTACCGCATGGGGTCCTTGTGCCGGATCTCGGAGTCGGGGCCGGGAGAGCAGACGGCCTCGTGCCCGTCCGTGAAACGGACGCGATACGGGGGAGTCCCCTCCTTGCCCATGACCTGGGTGATCTCCGCGACCTTGTCGTGCTGTCCGACAACCCTGCCGTGCTGCACGAGCTGGTCGCCCTCGGTTGCGCGCATCTGAGGTCTCCCTCGCCAGTTGCGGGAGTGGTGGACCGTGGCCGTGAGCCCACGGCTGGTGGTGCCGGCGAACCGGCACCCGCGTGCTGCTCAGCCCCGCGCTCGCTGGGTGAGGGCGATGCAGACCAGCACGGCCGCCGCCGTCAGGGGCGCGGCCGGTGTGAGCCGCTCGCCGAGGAGCAGTACCGACCACACCAGTGTGAGCAGCGGCTGCGCGAGCTGCAACTGGCTGGCCTTCGGGATCCCGATCGCCGCCATGCCGCGGTACCAGACGACCAACCCCAGGAACTGCGACCCGACCGCCACCCACAGCAGCCCCGTCACACTGTGCGCCGACAGCTGCGCGGGCTCGTACGACAGCGCCACCAGCGCGCCCGGCAGCGCGAGCGGCAGACACAGGACCAGTGCCCAGCCGATCACCTGCCACCCCGCTGCGCGGGCTCGTACGACAGCGCCACCAGCGCGCCCGGCAGCGCGAGCGGCAGACACAGGACCAGTGCCCAGCCGATCACCTGCCACCCCGGCATCGTCCGGGCCAGCCTGCCGCCCTCGGTGTAGCCCGCGGCGCAGATCAGCAGCGCGCCGAAGAGACAGGTGTCCGCCCTGGTCAGCGCTCCGCCGCTCTGCTGCACGGTGAACGCGATGACGGCGGCCGCGCCCGCGAGAGCGGCACCCCAGAACAGCCGGGAGGGCCGCGCACCGGTGCGCAGCGCTGAGAACAGCGCCGTCGTCAGCGGCAGCAGGCCGACGACCACGGCCGCGTGGGCGGTGCTGGACGTCCGCAGCGCGAGCGTCGTCAGCAACGGGAAGCCCAGCACCACACCCGCGGCGACCACGGCGAGCCCCGCCCGGTGCTCCCGCGCCGGTACGGGGACGCGCAGCGCCAGCAGACAGCCGCCCGCGACGACGGCGGCGAGGGCGCAGCGCACGGCGACCAGGGACCACGGACCGAAGCCCTCCAGGCCCCAGGCGGTGGCGGGGAAGGTGAGGGAGAAGGCGGTGACGCCGAGGGCGGCCTGGAGGGTGCCGGAGCGGCGGTCCGCCCGGGTGTCCACCTCGGGGGTGGTGACCGCTATCTCCGACCCCTGGATAGCGCTACTCTGTGCTCTCATGGAGCAGAGTAGCAGCGTGGCCGCACTGGCGAAGAAACTACGTCAGGAAGTCGACCGCTACTCGCCTGGTGGAAAGCTGCCGTCGAGCCGGGCACTCGTGGAGCGGTTCAGGGTGAGCCCGGTGACCGTGTCGCGAGCGCTGGCGCAGCTCGTCGCGGAGGGGCTGGTGGTCACCAGACCGGGGGCCGGCGCCTTCCGGGCAAGCCCCCGGACCCCCGCCCCACCGGCGGGGGACACCTCCTGGCAGGAGGTCACGCTGAGCGCGGACGCCGCGGCCGAACTCGTCCCGCGCACGGTGGACGCCTCCGGAGTCCTGGCCACGCTGGCCGCCCCGCCGGCGGGCGTCGTCGAGTTCAACGGGGGCTATCTGCACCCCTCGCTCCAGCCCGAGCGGGCCATGGGCGCGGCCCTGTCCCGGGCGGGCCGCCGCCCCGGCGCCTGGTCCCGGCCGCCGGTGGAGGGGCTCGCGGAGCTGCGCGAGTGGTTCGCGCGCGGGATCGGAGGTGCGGTCACCGCCGCGGAGGTGCTCGTCACGGCGGGCGGCCAGTCGGCGCTCACCACCACCCTGCGCGCGCTCGCCCCGCCCGGCGCACCGGTCCTCGTCGAGTCGCCCACCTACCCGGGCATGCTGGCCATCGCCCGCGCGGCCGGACTGCGCCCCGTACCGGTACCGGTGGACGCCGACGGGGTGAAGCCGGACCTCCTCGCCGACGCCTTCCGAGCCTCCGGCGCCCGGGTCTTCGTCTGCCAGCCGCTGTTCCAGAACCCCACCGGGGCCGTGCTCGCCCCCGAGCGGCGGGGCGCGGTGCTGCGGATCGCGCGCGAGGCCGGCGCGTTCGTCGTCGAGGACGACTTCGTACGCCGGCTCGTGCACGAGGACGCGGGAGCGCTGCCGAGGCCCCTGGCCGCCGAGGATTCCGACGGTGTCGTGGTGCACGTCGGTTCCCTGACCAAGGCGACCTCGCCGAGCTTCCGGGTCGGTGTGCTGGCCGCGCGCGGACCGGTCCTGGAGCGGCTGCGCGCCATCCAGGTCGTCGAGACCTTCTTCGTACCGCGTCCGCTTCAGGAGGCCGCGCTCGAACTCGTCGGATCACCGGCCTGGCCGCGTCATCTGCGGTCCGTCTCCGCCGAGTTGAGAAACCGGCGGGACACCATGACCGCCGCGCTGCGGCTACGGCTGCCCGAACTCGCCCTGCCGCACATCCCGTCCGGCGGATACCACCTGTGGGTGCGGCTGCCCGACGGCACCGACGAGTCCGCGCTGGCCGCCGCGGCCCTGCGGGCGGGCGTGGCCGTCACCCCCGGCCGCCCCTACTTCAGCGCCGAACCCCCGGCCGCCCATCTCCGCCTGAGCTTCGCGGCGGTCGCCGGCACGGAGGAGATCACGGAGGGCGTACGACGGTTGCGCGCCGCCTGCGACGAGACGCTGCGCTGAGCCCGTACGGTCCGCGACGAGGCGCTGCGCTGCCCCGCGCCGCCCGTGACGAGGGGCTGCGCTGCCCCGTGCCCCCTGCGATGTGGCGCCGCGCCGAGTCCGTGCCCGTCCGCGATGAGACGCTGCGCTGCCCCGCGCCGTCCGTGACGAGGGGCTGCGCTGCCCCGTACCCCCTGCGATGTGGCGCCGCGCCGAGTCCGTGCCCGTCCGCGATGAGACGCTGCGCCGAGCCCGTACCGTCCGCGACAAGACGCTGCGCCGAGCCCGTACCGTCCGTGACGAGACGCCGTACTGACCCGTGCCGTCCGTGACGAGACGCCGCGCCGAGCCCGTGCCGCCCCCCCCGACGACGTGCCGCGCAGCCTCCCCCTGCTCCCCGCGCGGGACGAAAACCGCTCGACCTCACCGGCCCGACCTGCGACCCTCCCCGCATGACCGACCCACAGCAGCTCCCCGGCGGCTACGAGATCTCCGCCGATCCGGCCCGCATCGATGTCGCCCGCGTGCACCACTGGCTCTCCACGGACGCCTACTGGGCCCTGGGCCGGCCCCGCGAGAAGCAGGAGCGCGCGATCGCGGGCTCGCTCAACTTCGGGGTGTACGACGGTTCGTCGGGCGAGCAGGTGGCGTACGCCCGAGTGGTCACCGACGAGGCGACCTTCGCCTGGCTGTGCGACGTCTACGTCGCCCCGTCCGTCCGCGGCAAGGGGCTGGGCTCAGCCCTGGTGGCGGCCGTCCGCGACCACCTCGAACCCTTCGGCGTGCCCCGGGTCCTGCTCGCCACGCACGACGCGCACGGCGTCTACGAGAAGGTCGGCTTCAGGCCGCTGGACCGCCCCGACCGGTGGATGGCCCTCGTACCGCGGTAAGCCCGCGAACACCGTGCGTAGCACCCCTTGACCTGCGGAGTCCCGCGCTCCACGATCTGCGCATGCATCTTCGGGTCACGTTCGTCGCTGCCGCGCGCAGTTCGTCGTTGCTCGCCGAGCGTTTCGAGGACGACCGGCCGCTGGACCAGGCCGGCTGGGACGAGGTGCAGCGCGCCGCCCCCGAACTGGTGCCGCTGGCGGCGGCCGAGCTGCGCTACTGCTCACCGACCCCGCGCAGCCGTGCCACCGGCGATGCGCTCGGCTACGCGCCGCTGGTCCAACCCGCGCTGCGCGACTGCGACATGGGCCGCTGGCGCGGGTTCACCCTGGGTGAGGCGATGGCCCGCGAGCCGTCGGCCGTGGACGCCTGGCTCGCCGACCCGCGCTCCGCCCCGCACGGCGGCGAGTCCCTGATGTCCTTCATCGCCCGGGTCGGCAGCTGGCTCGACACCCGCCCGGCGGACGACGGCGGCCGGATCGTCGCGGTCACGGAACCGTCCGTGGTGCGGGCCGCGCTCGTCTACGCGCTGCGGGCCCAGCCGACGACGTACTGGAACATCGACGTGCGCCCCTTGTCGACGATGACCCTCACCGGGCACAACGGCCGCTGGAACCTGCGCCTGGAGGCGTCGACGCAGGGTGTCTAGCGCCGCGGTACCAGCGTGCCTCCGCGTTGCTACGGGCGCTGATCTCCGCGCGGCGCTCAGTGCGGCCGTGTGTACTCGGTGGTGAGGATCAGATCCTTGGCGGGGCCTCCCACCCGCCACACCGTGCGCCAGCGGCCCGCGTCGAACACCGTGAACTCGCCCCGGTAGAGGTCCGCCGCGCACGGGTGGTCGGCGACGTGCCGGCCGGTGGTCAGGTCCAGGTCGTGGAAGGGGCGACCGTCGGAGAACCGGACGTCCGCGGTGCCCGCGCGCTGTCCGGGCAGGAACCACAGCGTGCGCTCCGCGGGCCTGGACGTGCCCTGCCAGGTGAAGGCGCCGGACTCGTGATGGAGCAGGCCGTCGCCTCCGTCGTCGAGCGGCGAGAAAGCGGTCGTCCCGGTGAAACGCCCCTCCGCCCCGCTCGCGCGATCCCGCACCGAACGCTCCACCCGCCAGCTCCCGGTCAGGTACGCCAGTACGTCGGCCACCGGCCAGAACTCACCCACGGGCCGCTCACGACCGCCGACGGGGCTTGCCCCGCCGACCGCTCTTGGCGCCACCGGAGCCACCGGCGCCGCCGCGGGAGCCCTTGCCCCCCGCCCCGCCGCCCGTCCTGCCGCCCACGGGCTTCTTCCGCCCGCCACCCGCCTGGGGACGCTTGCCCTTGCCCGAGGCCGAAGTCGCGCCCGACGCCGCGCCCGCAGCGGGCGCCGACGTCTGCGAGCGTCCGCGTGAGCTGTTGACGGTCCGGCCCCGGACGATCCCGATGAAGTCCTCCACCAGATCGGTGGTCGCCTCCTCGGGCCAGGACAGCGCGACGCGCGACTCGGGGGCGTCCGTGAGCGGCCGGTAGGTGAGGTCCTTGCGGTGGTGCAGGCGCGCGAGCGACTGGGGCACGACGAGCAGCCCGACGCCCGCCGCCACGAGCTCGACGGCGTCCTCCGTGGTGGCGGGACGCTCGAACGCGGGCCGCCCCGGCGGGCGCTCCCAGCCGAGGGTGTCGTCGAGCGGGTGCAGCACGATGTCGTCGGCCAGATCCTCGGCGGTCACCTCGTCGACCGCCGCCACGACGTGGTCCCGGGGGACCACGACGACCGTGGTCTCGGTGTAGAGCGGGATCGCGCTGAGGTCCTCCCGGTCGACCGGCAACCGTACGAATCCGGCGTCGGCGCCGCGGTCCCGCAGCACGTCGAACGCCTCGGCGGCGGACACCGCGACGAGGGTCAGGGGGACGTCGGGCAGCCGCTCGTTCCAGATCCGCACCCACTTCGTGGGCGTCACTCCCGGGACATAGGCGAGCCGGAACGAAGGAGGTACTTCCGAGCCTGTCACCTCGCCAGGCTATCGGTCGTGGTCGGAGGTCGCGCACACGCTCGATACCCTTGACACCATGACGTCGCACCAGACCACCCAGACCATGAAGCCCGCCACCGCGGCGAAGAAGCTGGGTGTGTACCTCGAAGCCACCCCCGCCGAGTTCCAGGAGGGCGTCGTCTCGCGCGCCGAGCTGAACGCGCTGCAGACCGACCCGCCCGCGTGGCTGCAGGAACTGCGACGCAACGGCCCGCACCCCCGGCCCGTGGTCGCCGCGCGGCTGGGCATCTCCATCGCCGGGCTCGCGCGCGGCGGGGTCACCGAGCCGCTCACCACGGAGCAGATCGACGCGCTGAAGCAGGACGACCCCGGGTGGCTGCGCCGGGAGCGCGCCACCCAGGCCGAGGTCCGCAAGGAAGAGGAGCGCATCAAGGAGCGGAACGCGCAGCGCGCCGCCCAGCCCCGCGACGCACGCTCCTGACCTCCGCCCCCACCTCCCGGGCTCCGCTTCCCCGCCCCCGTTTCTCCCTTCCCTGGTTTCCTCCCCCGGGCAGGGAACACCAGGCCACCCGTGCCGCGGCCTACGCTGTGCGCATGGGTGGGACCACGTGGTGAGTGACCGTACCGAGCCCCGCGCGCACCCGCCGACCGCCGGTCCGGGGCTCCGTCGACCCTGCCGACTCCGCGCACATCGCGCACACGCCGCCGACCCGTGACCCGCGTCCCGGGTCTCCCCATGACCCCGTTGCATAAACGTGCATCGATACGTATAGTCATGCCATCTAAGAGGAGGGTTCCATGGCGGTACGCGCAGCAGTGGCGGGAGCGAGTGGGTACGCGGGCGGCGAGGCGCTGCGTCTGCTCCTGGCGCACCCCGAGGTCGAGATCGGCGCCCTGACCGGCAACTCCAACGCGGGCCAGCGCCTGGGCGCGCTCCAGCCGCATCTGCTGCCGCTCGCCGACCGCGTCCTGGAGCCGACGACCGCCGAGGTGCTGGCCGGGCACGACGTCGTGTTCCTCGCGCTGCCGCACGGGCAGTCCGCGGCCGTCGCCGAGCAGCTCGGACCGGACGTCCTCGTCGTCGACATGGGCGCCGACTTCCGGCTCAGGAATCCGGCCGACTGGGAGACGTTCTACGGGTCGCCGCACGCCGGCACCTGGCCCTACGGCCTTCCCGAACTGCCGGGCGGCCGCGCCGCGCTGGAGGGGTCCAAGCGCATCGCGGTGCCCGGCTGCTACCCGACGGCCGTCTCCCTCGCGCTCTTCCCGGCCTACGCGGCCGGACTCGCCGAGCCCGAGGCGGTGATCGTCGCCGCCTCGGGAACGTCCGGCGCGGGCAAGGCGGCCAAGCCCCATCTGCTCGGCAGCGAGGTGATGGGCTCCATGTCCCCGTACGGCGTCGGCGGCGGCCACCGGCACACCCCCGAGATGATCCAGAACCTGAGCGGTGCCGCGGGCGAGCCCGTCGCCGTCTCCTTCACCCCCACTCTCGCCCCGATGCCCCGCGGCATCCTCGCCACGTGCAGCGCCAGGGCCAGGGCCGGGGTCACCGCCGAGTCCGTACGGGCCGCGTACGAGAAGACGTTCGCGGACGAGCCGTTCGTCCGGCTGCTGCCCGAGGGGCAGTGGCCCGCCACCTCGTCCGTCTACGGTTCCAACGCCGTTCAGATCCAGGTCGCACACGACGAAGCCACGCACCGCATCATCGCGATCAGCGCCATCGACAACCTGACCAAGGGCACGGCCGGCGGGGCCGTCCAGAGCATGAACATCGCCCTCGGGCTCCCCGAGGAGCTGGGTCTCACCACGATCGGAGTGGCACCGTGAGCGTCACCGCCGCCAAGGGCTTCACCGCCTCCGGCATCGCCGCAGGCATCAAGGAGAACGGCAACCCGGACCTGGCCCTCGTGGTCAACAACGGGCCCCGTCTGGCCGCCGCGGGCGTCTTCACCTCCAACCGCGTGAAGGCCGCGCCGGTGCTCTGGTCCGAACAGGTCCTCAAGGGCGGCCAGGTCTCCGCCGTCGTCCTCAACTCCGGCGGCGCCAACGCCTGTACGGGGCCCAAGGGCTTCCAGGACACCCACGCCACCGCGGAGAAGGCCGCCGCCGTCCTGGACGTCGACGCCGGCGAGGTCGCGGTGGCCTCCACCGGACTCATCGGCGTCCTCCTGCCGATGGACAAGCTGCTGGCGGGCGTGGAGACGGCCGCGGCCCAGCTCGGCCCGCACGGCGGCGAGAAGGCCGCCATCGCCATCAAGACCACCGACACCGTGCACAAGACGTCGGTGCGCACCGGCGACGGCTGGACCGTGGGCGGCATGGCCAAGGGCGCGGGCATGCTCGCACCGGGCCTCGCCACCATGCTCGTCGTCCTCACGACCGACGCCGACGTGGACACCGGGACCCTCGACGGAGCCCTGCGCGCCGCCACCCGCACCACCTTCGACCGAGTCGACTCCGACGGCTGCATGTCGACCAACGACACCGTGCTGCTGCTCGCCTCCGGTGCCTCGGAGGTCACCCCCGACGCCGCGGAGTTCGCCGAGGCCGTACGAGCGGTCTGCGACGACCTCGGTCAGCAGCTCATCCGGGACGCCGAGGGCGCCAGCAAGGACATCAAGGTCGAGGTCGTGGGCGCCGCGACCGAGGAGGACGCCGTCGAGGTGGGCCGCTCCATCGCCCGCAACAACCTCCTCAAGTGCGCGATCCACGGCGAGGACCCCAACTGGGGGCGTGTCCTGTCCGCCATCGGCACCACCGGGGCCGCCTTCGAGCCGGACCAGCTGAACGTCGCCATCAACGGCGTGTGGGTCTGCAAGAACGGCGGCGTCGGCGAGGACCGCGAGCTCGTCGACATGCGCTACCGCGAGGTCCACATCGTCGCCGACCTCGCCGCGGGCGCCGCCACCGCCACCATCTGGACCAACGACCTCACCGCGGACTACGTCCACGAGAACAGCGCCTACTCCTCATGAACCACATGACGCGGAAGCACACCGCACTCCCCAAGGCCCAGATCCTCATCGAGGCGCTGCCCTGGCTGACCCGCCACCGCGGCAAGACCGTCGTCATCAAGTTCGGCGGCAACGCCATGATCGACGAGGAGCTGAAGGCCGCCTTCGCACAGGACGTCGTCTTCCTGCACCACGCCGGGCTCAAGCCCGTCGTCGTGCACGGCGGCGGCCCGCAGATCAGCGCACAGCTCGACCGGCACGGCATCGTCAGCGAGTTCAAGGCCGGCCTCAGGGTGACCACCGAGGACGCCATGGACGTCGTACGGATGGTGCTCGCCGGACAGGTGCAGCGCGAGCTCGTCGGACTGCTCAACCAGCACGGACCGCTCGCCGTCGGCATGACCGGCGAGGACGCGCACACCATCACCGCCACCAAGCACCTGCCCGAGATCGACGGCGAACTGGTCGACATCGGCCGGGTCGGCGAGATCACCGACATCGACACGGGTGCCATCGAGGCGCTGCTCGTCGACGGCCGGATCCCGGTCGTCTCCTCGATCGCCCGCTCCCAGGACGACGGACATGTCTACAACGTCAATGCTGATACGGCGGCTGCGGCACTCGCTGCGGCACTTGGCGCCGAAACCCTCATGGTCCTCACCGACGTCGAGGGCCTCTACGAGGACTGGCCCCACAGCGACGAGGTGATCAGCCGCCTGACCGCCTCCGAGCTGGAGAAGCTGCTGCCCGAGCTGGCCAGCGGCATGGTGCCGAAGATGCGGGGCTGTCTGCACGCCGTGCGCAACGGCGTCACCACGGCCCGCGTCATCGACGGCCGGGTCCAGCACTCGATCCTGCTGGAGATCTTCACCGACGAGGGGATCGGCACGATGGTCGTGCCGGACGCGCCCGAGGGGGACGCCGTATGACCGCCAACCAGGAACTGACCGAGCGGTGGCAGGGCTCGCTCATGGACAACTACGGCACCCCGCGGCTGCCCCTCGTCCGCGGCGCGGGCACCCGGCTGTGGGACGCGGACGGCAAGGAGTACCTGGACTTCGTCGGCGGCATCGCGGTCAACGCCCTCGGCCACGCCCACCCGGCGATCGTCGAGGCGGTCGGCAACCAGATCGCCTCGCTCGGCCATGTCTCCAACCTCTTCGTCGCCGAGCCGCCCGTCGCGCTCGCCGAACGGCTGCTCCAGCTCTTCGGGCGCGACGGCAGGGTCTACTTCTGCAACTCGGGCGCCGAGGCCAACGAGGGCGCCTTCAAGATCGGCCGGCTGACCGGCCGCGGGCACATGGTGGCGACCCGGGGCGGTTTCCACGGCCGGACCATGGGCGCCCTCGCGCTCACCGGCCAGCCCGGCAAGCAGGAGCCCTTCCTGCCACTGCCCGGCGACGTCACGCACGTTCCGTACGGCGACCCGCAGGCGCTGGCCGCGGCCGTCACCGACGAGACGGCGCTCGTCGTCATCGAGCCGATCCAGGGCGAGAACGGTGTGGTCGTGCCCCCGGCCGGCTACCTCAAGGCGGCCCGCGCGATCACCGCCGCCAGCGGTTCGCTGCTGGTCCTCGACGAGGTGCAGACCGGAATCGGCCGGACCGGCCACTGGTTCGAGTACCAGGCACACGAGGGTGTCCTGCCCGACATCGTCACGCTCGCCAAGGGCCTCGGCGGCGGACTGCCGCTGGGCGCGACCGTCGCCTTCGGCCGGGCCGCCGAGCTGCTGAGGCCCGGCCAGCACGGCACGACCTTCGGCGGCAACCCGGTCGTCTGCGCGGCCGGCCTCGCCGTACTCGACACCATCGCGTCCGAGGGGCTCCTCGAGAACGTGAAGCGTACGAGCGCGAGGCTGCGGGACGGGATCGAGTCACTCGGGCACCCGCTGGTCGACCACGTCCGGGGCGCCGGCCTGCTCCTGGGTATCGTGCTCACCGAGCCGCTGGCGCCCCAGGTGCAGCAGGCGGCTCAGGACGCCGGTCTCCTGGTGAACGCGCCCGCCCCCGATGTCGTACGGCTGATGCCCCCGCTGAACCTGAGCGACGACGAGGTGGACGTCCTGCTCGGAGCCCTTCCCGGCGTCCTCGACGCAGTCAACGGGGATGGATCCTGAGAAATGGGACGACGACGATGAGCCAGGCGCAGGACCACGAGCATGCCGGGCCTGCCGTGCCGCAGACCCGTACCGCACGCCACCGCCGGATCGTGGACATCCTCAACCGGCAACCGGTGCGCTCACAGAGCCAGTTGGCGAAGCTCCTGGCCGACGACGGGCTGAACGTCACCCAGGCGACGCTCTCCCGGGACCTGGACGAGCTGAACGCGGTGAAGATCCGCAACAACGACGGCGACCTCATCTACGCGGTACCCAGCGAGGGCGGCTTCCGCACCCCGCGCGTACCCCTGGGGGAGTCGGCGAAGGAGGAGCGGATGCGCCGGCTCTCCTCGGAACTGCTGATCTCCGCGGAGGCGTCCGCGAACCTCGTGGTCCTGCGCACCCCTCCGGGGGCCGCGCAGTTCCTCGCCTCGGCGATCGACCAGGCGGAGCTGCACGACATCCTCGGGACGATCGCAGGCGACGACACACTGTTGCTGATCAGCCGGGACGCGACGGGTGGACAGGCGCTCGCCGACCATCTGCTGCGGCTGGCCCAGAACAACCACTGACGGGTACGCAGGCGGAGGGGCACCCCGACCGGGGTGCCCCTCCGCCTGCGTCCGTCCGCGTTCGCGCGCGGGGCGCGCGAGGCCGGCCGCGCGGTGCCCCGCGCCCTGACGGGACCGCTCCGGTCAGCCCAGCCGTTGGGCGAGGCCACCGGTGCATCGCACCTCGTCGCCCGCCGTGATGAGCAGGGCCTCGATGTCCGGCAGGGACTCCAGCCAGCTCAGGGCCTCACGGGAACCCATCGCGAAGGCGGCCGTCGCCCAGGCGTCCACCCAGGTCAGCCGGGGACCCACCACGGTCACGGCGACCAGGTCGGTGACCGCGGAGCGGCCGGTGCTCGGGTCGACGATGTGGGCGCCGCGCTCGGCGGTGCCCGAGGTGGCCACCGCCAGCTCCTCCACACCGGCGGCGGAGACCACGGCCGCCAGCCCACCGGGACGCAGCGGATCCGAGACGCCGACCCGCCAGGGGCGGTGGGTGCCGGGAGCCCCGAACAGCTGGACGTCACCGCCCCCGTTCACACTCACCCCGCTCGCGCCGGCCGCCGCCATGCGGCGGGCCGCACGCTCGGTCGCCCAGCCCTTCACGAGACCCGTCGGGTCGAGCCGCCCCCCGTACCTCGTGCTGAACCAGCCCGCGCTCAGCCGCTCCGCCTCGGCGCACAGGTCGAGCACCTCGCCGACCTCCGGATCGCACTCCTCGACGCTCAGCTCACCGCGAGCCAGGCGGGAGAGCTGGCTTTCCTCGCGATAGGTGCTGAACACCTCGTCCACCTTGTGGAGTTCGGCGACCGCCTCGTCCAACGCGGCCCGGACGAGGTCGGGTTCGCCGCCGCGCACGTCGAACGAGAAGACGGTGCCCATGACTTCTTCGGCGTGCCGCAGCGCGTGCGGCTCCTGGGAGGGGTCAGCCACCGGCCTTGTCCAGGGCCGACTGCAGGGACTGCTTGTATCCCGTGCTGGTGTAGGTCGCACCGGACACGGCGTCGATGTCGGCACTTCCGGCCGCGACGGCCTCCTGGTTCAGCTTGGGAACGGCCATCGCGGTCTTCTGGTCGCTCAGACCGCCCTTGGGCGCCTGGACGGCCTCGGCCTTGGTGATCTTGCCGCCGCTGACGGTGACACGGACCTGGACGGCGCCGTACTGGGTCTGGGCCACACTCCCGGTGACGGTACGGGCCTGCGCGGCGGGGGCCCGGGGCGCCGCGGAGGCACCGGACGAGCCCGCCGAGCCCGCGGCACCGGCGGACCCTGCCGCCCCGCCGCCCTGGGCCTTCGCCTTGTCGAGCGCCGACTGCAGCGACTTCTTGTACCCGGCGCTCGTGTAGGTGGCACCGGACACGGCGTCGATGTCGGCGCTGCCCGCGGCGACGGCCTCCTGGTTGAGCCTGGGCACCGAGCTGTTGCTCACCTCGGTACTGCGGCCACCGCTCGGGATCTGGACGACCTCCGACTTGGTGACCTTGCCACCGCTGACGGTGATACGGACCTGGACGGGACCGTACTGGGTCTGGGCGACGTCGCCGGTGACGGTCCCTGCCCCCGAGGACGACTGCTGCGCGCTGCCGCCCTGGGGCGACTCCTGCGCCGCCGCCGACTGCTGCGGTGCGGCCGCGCCCTGCGCCGACGCGGACGCCGGGTCGGAGGCGGGCTTCAGCGACAGCAGCAGGACGATCCCGGACACGGTGGCGGCGCCTGCGAGCACGGCACGTCGAATGGGGTGGCTCTTCTTCATCGCTCCTGACTCCCGTCGCTCACATCTCGAACGACTCGTGATGGATGCGGCGGGCGGGAACCCCCGCGCCGCGCAGTGCCTGGTAGACCTGCTGCGCGAAGCCGGGCGGCCCGCACATGAAGACGTCGTGGCGGTCGATGTCCGGCAGCTTCCGGCTCAGGGTCTCCGCCGAGATGTCCGGGCGCTCCCCCTCGGGACTGTTCACCGCGTACATCAGCCGGGCCCCGCGCTCCTCGGCGATCGAGGCCAGCTCGTCCCACAGGGCCAGGTCCTGGGTGGTGTTGGCCCGGTAGAGCAGGGTCAGATCGCCCGCCGAGCCGGGCAGTGTCTCGAACAGCGCCCGCATCGGCGTGATGCCGACACCGCCGGCGACCAGCAGGACCTTGCCGCGGCTGCGCTTGGCCGCCGTCAGCGCCCCGTAGGGGCCCTCGGCCCAGACCCGGGTGCCGGGCCGCAGGTCGCGCAGCGCGGAGCTGTGGTCGCCGATCGCCTTCACCGTGATGCGCAGCATGGTGGGGCGCGGGGCCGCCGACAGCGAATACGGGTGCGAGCTGAGCCGCATGCCCGGTGCCAGGAAGCGCCAGCGGAAGAACTGCCCGGCCTCCGCACCCATGCGGTGCAGTTTCCGGCCGCTGATCAGCACCGAGACGATGCCGGGCGTCTCCTCGACGACCGCCTCGACCCGCATCCGGTGCTTCAGGTTCAGCCGGATCGGGGCGAGGATCCGGTACCAGAGCACCAGCGCCGTCACCGACCCGTACAGCCCGTACCAGACGGTCTTCGCGGTCGGGTCGACCGCGAACTCGTTCCCCGTGGACAGCTGGTGCCAGAACGTCAGGAAGACGGCGGCGTAGGTGAGCAGGTGGATGTGGTACCAGGTGTCGTATCCCATCCTGCGGCGCACCGGGCCGATCGAGAGCAGACCGATGACGAACAGCAGACCGGTGCCGATCGCCGCCTTGCCCATGTCGGGCAGCTGGTTGATCGAGTCGATGGTCTGCTGGACGATGTCGCCGAAGCTCTTGCCCGCCTGCAGCGCGTAGCCCCACATGATCAGGACGAGGTGGGCGAGGACCAGACAGATCGTGTACCGGCCGCTCATCGCGTGCCAGCGCGCGACGCGGTCCGATCCCACCCGGCGCTCCAGGGCGGGCACCCGGGCCATCTGCAGCACCACCAGTGCCATCAGGTACCCGGCGAGCAGCCCCGTGATGCGGCCCGCGTTGAGGATCTTGCTGTTGTCGTCCGCGATGGACGGGGTGTTGCTCCACCACAGCCAGATGACCCCGGCCGCGCCCGCCCAGACGGCGAGCAGCAGGGGGACGGCGGGGGAGCGTCGTGGGCGGATTCGGCGCAGGGTCTGGCGCCGCGCGGCGCGGCCACCGGCGATCGTGGACAACGGTTCCTCCGTGGGCGTCCGTGGGGGACGGGGTGAGGGGAGGGGTCCCCTGGCCCAGAGATACGGGGCCCGGCGGCCGTGCGTTCAGAGGTTCGTCGAGTCCAGTGCCGATTGGAGGGAACGCCGGTACCCGTCGCTGGTGTACGTGGCTCCCGAGACGGAGTCGATCCCGGCACTCTGCGCGGCCAGCGCCTCCCGCCGCAGCTGCGGGATCGCATAGCTGTTGATCTCCTGGTCCCGGGGGTTCTGCGAGGGGTAGGAGACCGCGGTCACGTCGGTGATCCTGCCGTTCTTCAGGGTGACCCGCACCTGTACGGGCCCCCAGCGGGTCTGGACCGTGTCCCCCGTGACCGTCCTGGTCCCGGTGGAGCGCGTACCCCCCGACGAGCTCCCCGCGGAGCTCGCGGAGGACGGCGACCGCGACGGGGACGCCCCGGCGGCCGACGAGGTCCCGGCCACGGTCGGGGCGGTGTGCGGCTTGAGCGACAGGAGCAGGACGACACCGGTGACGGTGGCCGCCGCCGCCAGCGTCACGCGGCGCAGCGGACGGTGCTTCCTCAGGGTGTGCATGACGGCCTCACAGCTCGAACGACTCGTGGTGGATACGGCGGTCGGGGACCCCGGCCGCACGCAGCGCGCCGTACAGGTCCCTGGCCAGGGCGGGAGGACCGCACAGATAGACGTCGTGCGCCGCGACATCGGGCACACGGGCCCGCAGGGACTCGGCGGTGAACCGCGGACGCGTCCCGTCGGCGTCGTTGACGGCGTACAGGACACGCGCCCCGCGCCACCGCGCTATCGCCTCCAGCTCGGCGCCGAGCGCGAGATCCCCGGCCGTGCGCGCCCGGTAGAGCAGCGTCACGTCGCCGGGACCGCCGGGCAGCGACTCGAACAGCGCGCGCAGCGGTGTGATGCCGACGCCGCCCGCGATCAGGAGCGCCTTGGGTGCGCTGCGCCGTTCGGCGGTGAGCGCGCCGTACGGGCCCTCCGCCCACACCCGGGTGCCGGGCCGCAGCAGCCCCACGGCGGCACTGTGGTCGCCGAGCGCCTTCACGGTGATCCGCATCCGGTCGGGGCGGGGTGGCGCCGACAGCGAGTACGGGGTGGAGGTCCACCGCATGCCGTCGGTGAGGAAGCGCCAGCGGAAGAACTGTCCGGCACGGGCGTCCAGTTCGTCCAGCCGCTCCCCGCGCACGACGACGGAGAAGATCCCGGGCGCCTCGCGGTGCACGGAGTCCACGCGCAGCCTGTGGCGCAGGTTGAGCCGCACCGGTGCGAGCAGCCGGTACCGGACGACCAGTGCGGCCGAGCCCAGGTAGAGCGCGTACCAGGCCGCCTGGGCCGCGGAGTTGCCGACGAGGTCCGCGCCCAGCGAGAGCTGGTGGAAGAAGGTGAGGAAGACGGCCGCGTACGTGAGCAGGTGCACGTAGTACCAGAACTCGTGGCTGACCCTGTGCCGCACCAGGCGCGCCGAGGTGATCCCGACGGCGAGGAGGACGACCGTGCCGGTGGTGGCCTTGAGCATGTCCGGGTAGTCGAACACCACGCTCAGCGTCTCGTGCACGAGGCCCGCCCCGTCCTGGACCGCGTACCCGAGGAGGATCAGCGAGACATGCGCGACCAGCAGACAGACCGTGTACCGGCCGGCCATCGCGTGCCAGCGGGCCACCCGGTCCGAGCCGACGCGCCGCTCGAGGAGCGGCACCCGGGCCATCAGCGCGACGAGCACCGCGCAGATGTAGCCGCAGAGCAGCCCCGCGATCCGGCCGGCGTCGGTCAGCCACCCGGCGGGGCCCACCACCGACCGCGTGTCGTACCACCACAGCGCGACGACCGCGGCGGCCCCGGCCCAGAGCAGGGCCAGCAGCGGCCCGGCGGGCGAGCGCCGGGGGCGCCCGCGTCGTCGTGCGGGGCGCGGGACCGTGGCCCGCTCGTACACCGTGGTCATGTGTCCGTCCTTCCGGCTGTCCGGAGGGAAACTGTGCTTCGGCAACTTCTGAGGAGCCTCTGAACGGGCGCCCGCCGAACGGACTCACAGGAAACCCAGAGCGGCCCGTGCGGTCGACTCAGAGGAAACTCAGAGGTGGGAGGGGCGCCGTCCCCCGGTGGGACGAGCGATCCTGGTGGACAAGATGAACATGCACCGCTCCCGGGGAACCGGGCTGCCCGCGCTCACCCGTCCCGACGGCACCCCGGTCCGGGTCCTGGTCGTCGACGACGACCCGGACCTGGCCGAGGTCCTCTCCGGCGCCCTGCGCTACGAGGGCTGGGAGGTACGGACGGCGGCCGACGGCGCCTCGGCCCTCACCGAGGCGCGCGGGCTGATGCCCGACGCCGTCGTCCTCGACGTCATGCTCCCGGACACCGACGGCTTCGCCGTCCTGCGCACCCTGCGCACCGTCCGGCCCGAGGTCTGTGTGCTCTTCCTCACCGCGCGGGACGCCGTCGAGGACCGCGTCGCGGGCATCACGGCGGGCGGCGACGACTACGTGACCAAGCCGTTCAGCCTGGAAGAGGTCGTCGCCCGGCTGCGCGGGCTGCTGCGCCGCGCGGGCATGGCCCGGCAGCTCGACGAGGGCCCGCGGCTGACCGTCGGCGATCTCGTCATGGACGAGGAGGCCCGTGAGGTGACGCGCGGCGGCGCGCTGATCGAGCTGTCACCGACCGAGTTCGAGCTGCTGCGCTTCCTGATGCGCAATCCGCGCCGGGTGCTCAGCAAGCCGCAGATCCTCGACCGCGTCTGGTCGTACGACTTCGGCGGCCAGGCCCATGTGGTGGAGCTGTACATCTCCTATCTGCGCAAGAAGGTGGACGCGGGCCGCGAACCGATGATCCACACCGTGCGGGGCGCCGGGTACGTGCTCAAACCCGCGGCCGGCGGATGAGTGCGCGGTGGGGGAGCGCGGTGCGGCGCGGGCGGTCGGGAGCGCGGGCCCTCGTCCGCGGGGTCCCGTTCCCCCGGACGATACGGGCGCGGCTGACCGCGGGGCTGCTGGTGCTGCTCGCCGTCGGCTGCGCGGCCGTCGGCGTGGCCGCCGTGTACGAGCTGAACGGCTTTCTCACCGGCCGCGTCGACCAGCAGCTGCGGGATGTGGGGCCGCGCTTCCCCGCGAGCCTGGAGCACGGGGGGAAGATGGTGGAGTCCGACCACGACGGTGACGAGAGCGGCGACACCCGCCGGCAGAGCACCGGCACCTTCGGCGCCCGGCTGGTCGGCACGGACGTCACCAACGCGGCGGTCGTCCGCCCCGGTGACGACACGACCGATCTCGCTGTGAAGGTGACCACCGCCGACCGCCGGACCCTGGCGGCCGTCCCGGCCGACGGCCTCGGCCACACCGTCTGTCTGTCCGCGCTCGGCGACTACCGCGTGACGGCGGTACGGGGCCGGGACGGCGACGTCCTGATCACCGGGTTGCCGATGGAGCCGGTCCGGGCCGCCGTTCACCGCCTGGAACTGGTCGCGGGCTGCGTCTTCGGCGTGACCCTCGTCGTCGCCGGGGTCGCCGGCGCCCTGTGGGTGCGCTGGTCGCTGCGCCCGCTGAGCCGGGTGGCCGCGACCGCGACCCGGGTCAGCGAGCTCCCGCTCGCCAGCGGCGAGGTGGCGTTGCCGGCGCGGGTGCCCGCACCCGATCCGCGCAGTGAGGTGGGCCGGGTCGCCGGTGCCGTGAACCGGATGCTCGGTCATGTCGAGGACGCGCTGACCAAGCGGCACGCGAGCGAGGAGAGGCTGCGCAGCTTCGCCGCCGACGCCAGTCACGAGCTGCGCACGCCGGTCGCGTCGGTGCGCGGTCACGCCGAGCTGGCCCTGCTGCACCCGGGCCCGGTGCCCCCCGAGGTCACCCGCGCCCTGGAACGCATCTCCGCGGAGTCGGCGCGGATGGGCGAGATGGTCGACGACCTGCTCCTGCTCGCCCGCCTCGACGCGGGGCGGCCCCTGGAACGCCTGCCCGTCGACCTCACCCACCTCGTCCTGGACTCGGTCACGGACGCGCGGGCGGCGGGTCCGGGTCACCGCTGGACGCTGGAACTGCCGGAGGAACCGGTGACGGTGACGGGTGACGCCCACCGACTCCAACAGGTGTTGGCCAACCTGTTGGCCAACGCGCGTGTGCACACGCCCGTGGGCACCGAGGTCAGGGTGCGTCTGGAGACCGACGGCACCGGGCCCGTGTTGACGGTCCATGACAACGGGCCCGGTGTCACGGAGGACGTCCGGCCCCGCGTCTTCGAGCGATTCACCCGGGCCGACCGCCGTCGTGCGGGGGGTGGGGGCGGCGGCGCGGGGCTGGGCCTGTCGATCGTGGCCGCGGTGGTGGAGGCGCACGGTGGCACGGTCGCGCTGGAGAGCGGTCCGGGGTCGACGACGTTCACGGTCCGGCTCGGCGCCGCCCGCTGAGGAGCGCCGTGGGGCATGCGGTGCCCGCTGTCTCCCCGGCGGTCAGTACCTCGTGATCGCGGTCGTTCCGCCGTCCGTTCCGATCGCGATGTGGGGCGCTCGCGAGGGATCGACCCAGGCGAGGATCCGCCGCATGGCGTCCAACGGCACCGACACACAGCCGGCGGTCGCCCCGCGCCCGTCGACATGGAGGAAGATGCCGGCGCCGCGACCCCGTACCGGCTTGTCGTAGTTGAAGCCGACGACGAGGGCGTACGCGTACTGGGGGTCGTACGTGATCAGGTGCTCGGACTCGGTGGCGCGGCAGTCGGCGGGGCGGGGCTCGGTCCAGCGGTTGTAGGAGCGGGACCCGATGTCCTCGCACCACCAGGACTCCTGGCGCACCCGGCGGTAGGCGACGCGGGTGCCGTCCGGCGCCTTCCGGATGCCGAACGCGTACGGGAGGCCGTAGAGCCCGGTGGGTGTCGTGTTCGTGCTCTGTCTGCGTGAGCCGCCCTCGACCAGCCCCCTGGCCCCGAAGCGCGCCGCCGCGGACCCGGCCTTCACCCAGTGCCCGTCCCGCCGGTCCCACCAGGTGAGCGTGCCCGACGTCGCGTCGGCGCGCGGCGCCTGTGCCGTGATCAGCTGGCTGCCGCCGCCGGTGTCCGCGAGCTGTCCGGGGAGCGGCGGCGGCCCGCTCGGGGCGAGGGCGAGAAGGGACGCGGACGCGAGGGCGACGGCTCCGAGGCGCATGGCTCAGACGGTAGTGGGCGGCAGCGGGAGCGGCAGCCCGGGTAGGCCGTCCAGGCTGGTCGCGATGTGCTCCTTCTTGGTGAAGTAGGTGTTCAGGGAGGTGTCGTCCTCGCGGGCGAAGCGCTTGGCGTGCAGGTCGCGGTCCTCGTCGTACGACATGAAGGGCACCGCGTAGCCGCAGGTGTCGCGGACGAGTTCGGCCGTCACGACGATGATCGCGCGCAGGCCGTGCGGGGTGGGGTCGACGCCGGGGAAGTGCGTGAGCAGTTCCTTGAAGCGGGGGTCGTCACGGAAGACGGGCTCGCCGTGGCCGTGCACCCGGACGATGTTGGGCGGTCCCTGGAAGGCGCACCACATGAGGGTGATCCTGCCGTTCTCCCGCAGATGCGCGATGGTCTCCGCGTTGCTGCCGGCGAAGTCGAGGTAGGCCACGGTCCGTTCGTCGAGCACGGCGAACGAACCGGTGATGCCCTTGGGGGAGAGGTTGATCGTGCCGTCCGCGGACAGCGGCGCGGTCGCGGTGAAGAAGAGGGGCTGGGCCTCGATGAACGTGCGCAGCCGACCGTCGATGCGTTCGTAGGTCTTTCCCATGTCTAACGATTATTGAGCAAGATCCTTCGCCTGTCTAAGGAATTGCTCCGGCGTGTCCGGTCCGGGGCGGTCCGGCACCCGCGCGGGTGAGCCTTGATTGACGAATCATGCGGACTACTGCATACTCATGCATACCAGCGGATGCACTGTGAAGGAGAATCCCGTGACCGAGCGCGTCGTACTCGCCTACTCCGGCGGTCTGGACACCTCCGTCGCCATCGGCTGGATCGCCGAGGAGACGGGCGCCGAGGTGATCGCCGTCGCCGTGGACGTCGGCCAGGGCGGCGAGGACCTGGACGTCATCCGCAAGCGCGCGCTCGCCTGCGGTGCCGTCGAGGCCGAGGTCGCGGACGCGAAGGACGAGTTCGCCGACGAGTACTGCCTCCCGGCGATCAAGGCCAACGCCCTGTACATGGACCGCTATCCGCTGGTCTCCGCGCTCTCCCGGCCGACGATCGTCAAGCACCTCGTCGCGGCCGCCCGGAAGCACGGCGCGACCACGGTCGCCCACGGCTGCACCGGCAAGGGCAACGACCAGGTGCGGTTCGAGGCCGGCATCGTCGCCCTCGCCCCCGACCTCAAGTGCATCGCCCCGGTCCGCGACTACGCGATGACCCGCGACAAGGCGATCGCCTTCTGCGAGGCGAAGCGGCTCCCGATCGCCACCACCAAGAAGTCCCCGTACTCCATCGACCAGAACGTGTTCGGCCGGGCCGTCGAGACGGGCTTCCTCGAGGACATCTGGAACGCGCCGATCGAGGACATCTACGAGTACACCGCGAACCCGGCCGAGCCCCGCGAGGCCGACGAGGTCGTCATCTCCTTCAAGGCGGGTGTACCGGTCGCCGTCGACGGCAGGCCCGTCACCGTCCTGCAGGCCATCCAGCTGCTCAACGAGCGGGCCGGCGGCCAGGGCATCGGCCGGATCGACATGGTCGAGGACCGGCTCGTGGGCATCAAGTCCCGCGAGGTGTACGAGGCTCCGGGCGCGATCGCGCTGATCACCGCGCACCAGGAGCTGGAGAACGTCACGGTCGAGCGCGAACTGGCCCGCTACAAGCGGCAGGTCGAGCAGCGCTGGGGCGAACTCGTCTACGACGGCCAGTGGTTCTCCCCGCTCAAGCGCGCTCTGGACGGCTTCATCGACGAGGCCAGCCAGCAGGTCGACGGCGATATCCGGATGACCCTGCACGGCGGCCGCGCGGTCGTCACCGGCCGGCGCTCCGACACCTCGCTCTACGATTTCGACCTGGCGACCTACGACACGGGCGACACCTTCGACCAGGCGGCCGCCAAGGGCTTCATCGACATCTACAGCCTGTCGTCGAAGATCGCCGCCAAGCGCGACCTGGGGTGACACCGAGGACCACCCCGCACGCACCAGCCTGACGGCCGCCTCCTCACGTTCCTGGGTGCGGAGGCGGCCGCACACCGCCATCTTTGAGGAGCAACGCAAGTGAGCAGCAACAGCGGTGACGTACGGCTCTGGGGCGGCCGTTTCGCCGACGGTCCCGCCGAGGCCCTGGCCAAGCTGTCCGCGTCCGTCCACTTCGACTGGCGGCTCGCGCCCTACGACATCGCCGGATCGCGTGCCCACGCGCGCGTGCTGCACAAGGCGGACCTCCTCACGGACGACGAGCTGACCCGGATGCTCGACGGCCTGGACCGGCTCGAAGCCGATGTGGCGGACGGTTCCTTCGTCGGCACCATCGCCGACGAGGACGTCCACACCGCCCTGGAACGCGGCCTGTTGGAGCGCCTCGGCCCCGACCTCGGCGGCAAGCTGCGCGCGGGCCGCTCCCGCAACGACCAGGTGGCGACCCTCTTCCGGATGTACCTGCGCGACCACGCGCGGATCATCGGCGGCCTGGTCGCCGACCTCCAGGACGCGCTGATCGGCCTCGCCGAGGCCCACCCGGACGTCGCGATGCCCGGCCGCACCCACCTCCAGCACGCGCAGCCCGTGCTCTTCGCGCACCACGTCCTCGCACACGTCCAGTCGCTGTCCCGGGACGCCGAGCGCCTGCGCCAGTGGGACGAGCGCACGGCCGTCTCGCCGTACGGGTCGGGCGCGCTGGCCGGTTCCTCCCTCGGCCTCGACCCGGAGTCGGTCGCCAAGGACCTCGGCTTCGAGCACGGCTCGGTCGCGAACTCGATCGACGGCACGGCGTCCCGCGACTTCGTCGCCGAGTTCGCCTTCATCACCGCGATGATCGGTGTGAACCTCTCCCGGATCGCCGAGGAGGTCATCATCTGGAACACGAAGGAGTTCTCCTTCGTCACGCTCCACGACGCGTTCTCCACCGGCTCGTCGATCATGCCGCAGAAGAAGAACCCGGACATCGCGGAGCTGGCACGCGGCAAGTCGGGGCGCCTCATCGGCAACCTGACGGGCCTGATGGCCACGCTCAAGGCACTGCCCCTCGCGTACAACCGCGACCTCCAGGAGGACAAGGAGCCGGTCTTCGACTCCTGCGACCAGCTGGAGGTCCTGCTCCCCGCCTTCACCGGCATGATGGCCACCCTCACCCTCCACCGCGAGCGGATGGAGGAACTGGCCCCGGCCGGCTTCTCGCTCGCCACCGACATCGCCGAGTGGCTGGTCAGGCAGGGCGTGCCGTTCCGTGTCGCGCACGAGGTCGCGGGTGAGTGCGTGAAGGTCGCCGAGGCCGAGGGCATCGAACTCGACGGTCTGAGCGACGAGCAGTTCGCGAAGATCTCCCCGCACCTGACGCCCGAGGTGCGGTCCGTCCTGAACGTGCCGGGCGCGCTCGCCTCCCGCGACGGCCGTGGCGGTACGGCGCCGAGCGCGGTCGCCGTGCAGCTCGCGGAGATCCGGTCCGACGTGACCGCCCAGCACACCTGGGCCAAGGCGAAGCAGAAGAAGTAACGCCGGCCGGGAGCGGTCGCGCCGGACGCGAGGCAACCCCCGGTCGAGTACGGACAACGCCGGGCAAGGGCGAGCGGCGCCGGACAGGTCCGAGCGGTATCGGACAGGAAATGGCAGCGCCGGGCAGAAGAGGCAGCGGGTCCGGTGGGACAGGGGTGTCGCGGGTTACGTTGGTCGGAAGCCGTACGGAGCCGATCGAAACGGAGCCCGCGATGCCCTTCGCCCGCCTCGCCTCAGCCACGACTCCCACCGCGCACATCGGGCTCGGCCTGGCCGCAGTGGGCCGCCCCGGCTACATCAACCTCGGCCGCGAGGACGACCTCCCGGCCGTACGCAGTGTCGAAGCCCTGCGCGAGCGCACCCACGAACTCCTCGACGCCGCCTACGCCCAGGGCGTGCGCTACTACGACGTGGCCCGCTCGTACGGCCGCTCCGAGGAGTTCCTCGCCGACTGGCTCCGCTCCCGTCCCGGCGTCGACGACGTCGTGGTCGGCAGCAAGTGGGGCTACACCTACACGGCGGACTGGCGCACCGACGCCGAGGCGCACGAGGTCAAGGACCACGGCCTCGCCACCTACGAGCGGCAGCGCGCCGAGACCGCGGAGCTGCTCGGTGACCGGCTCGACCTCTACCAGATCCACTCGGTGACCCCGGACAGCCCCGCCCTCACCGACCGGAAACTCCACGCCGAGCTCGCCGAAGCCGCGGCCGGAGGGCTCACCATCGGTTTCTCCACGAGCGGTCCGGCGCAGGCCGACGCGATCCGCGCCGCCCTCGCCGTGACGGTCGACGGCGCGCCCCTCTTCCGTACCGTCCAGTCCACGTACAACGTCCTGGAGACCTCGGCCGCGCCCGCGCTCGCCGAGGCGCACGACGCCGGACTCACGGTGATCGTCAAGGAGGCCATGGCCAACGGCCGCCTCGCCACCGGACACGCGCCGGACGCGGTCGCCGCCGTGGCCGCGCAGACGGGGCTGGGCGCGGACGCGGTCGCCCTCGCCTTCGTGCTGTGCCGGCCCTGGGCCGGAGTCGTCCTCTCCGGCGCGGCCACCGCCAACCAGCTCGCCTCGAATCTGCACGCCGCAGTCGTCGATCTCGACGAGGACCGACTGGCCCGCCTCGACGCCCTCGCCGAGGAGCCGCGGGCCTACTGGGACGGTCGCGCGCGGCTGCCCTGGCACTGACCACCCGTCGAGTACGGCGTGCGTGAGACGTGCACGCTCCTAATGAGACACTGGTGTCTCACATGGGTTATCCTTGTCTCATGGCTGTCGACCGTGACCACGTGCTGCGCAGCGCAGCCGCCCTCCTCACCCGCAGATCCACCGCCACCATGGACGAGGTGGCCAGGGCGGCCGGGATCAGCCGGGCCACGCTGCACCGCCAGTTCGCCGGGCGCGACGCGCTCGTACGGGCGCTGGAGGCGCTCGGCATCGACGAGTGCGAGGCGGCCCTGGACGCCGCCCGCCTCGACGACGGCACCGCGCAGGAGGCGCTGCGCCGGCTGGTGAACGAGCTGGAGAAGGCCGCCGGACTTCTCGCCTTCCTCTACACCGAGAACCAGCTGTTCGAGGGCGAGGGGCAGAACGAGGGCTGGGCCCGGCTCGACGCCCGTATCGCCGCGCTGTTCCGGCGCGGCCAGGACAGCGGCGAATTCCGCATCGACCTCACCCCGGCCTGGCTCACCGAGGCGCTCTACGGGCTGATCGCCTCGGGCGCCTGGGCGGTGCTGGAGGGGCGGGTCGCCACCAAGGACTTCACCTTCATGATCGTCGAGCTGCTGCTCGGCGGCGCGCTACGGAGAGAGTGATCATGACCAGCACCCTGCGGCACGGGGGTGTCCCCGGCTCGGACGAAGCCCGGAAGGCGGGGGAGTACGCGGCGAAGGCGGAGAAGCGACCGGGCCGCTGGCTCGCGCTCTCGGTCCTCGTTCTCGCCGTACTGCTGGTGGCCGTCGACGCCACCGTGCTCGGTCTCGCGACCCCGTACATCAGCGAGGACCTGGAGCCCTCCGGCACCCAGCTCCTGTGGATCGGCGACGTCTACTCCTTCGTCATCGCCGGTCTGCTCGTCTCCATGGGCAGCCTCGGCGACCGCATCGGCCGCAAGCGGCTGCTGCTGATCGGCGCCACCGCGTTCGGCGCGATATCCGTGCTCAACGCCTACGCCACGACACCGGAGTTGATGATCCTGGCGCGGGCGCTGCTCGGTGTCGCGGGCGCGACCCTGATGCCCGCCACGCTCGCCCTGATCCGCAACCTCTTCCACGACCCGCGCGAGCGCAGCCTCGCCATCGGCATCTGGGGTGCCACGGCGTCCGCCGGTACGGCGGTCGGTCCCGTGGTGGGCGGCTTCCTGCTCGAACACTTCTGGTGGGGCTCGGTCTTCCTGATCAACGTGCCCGTGATGCTCGTCCTCGTGCCCGTCGGCATCAAGCTGCTGCCCGAGTCGCGCAACCCGAACCCCGGCCCCTGGGACCTGGCCAGCGTCGCGCTCTCGCTCGTCGGCATGATCGGCATCGTGTACGCGGTGAAGGAACTGGCCATGCACGGGTTCGCCTGGCAGCCGGTGGCCGTGGGCCTGCTGGGTGCCGGGGCCCTGTTCGGGTTCGTACGGCGCCAGCTGAGCATGCCGATACCGCTGCTGGACATGCGGCTGTTCCGCAACCGGGGCTTCTCGGCGGCCGTGGCCGCCGACCTGCTGACCGTCTTCGGGATGTCCGGGCTCGTCTTCTTCCTCTCGCAGTATCTGCAACTGGTGCAGGGCAGGGGACCGTTCGAGGCGGGTCTGGCCGAACTGCCCGCCGCCGTCGGTGCGGTGGGGGCGGGCCTGGTCGCGGGCTCGGCCGCCCGGCGGTACTCGGTGCGTGCCGTGGTCTCCGGCGGACTCGCCGCGGTCGGTCTCGCGCTCGCCGCGCTCACCGTGCTGAGCCAGTCCACCGGCTACTCGTTGCTCGGTACCGCGCTGCTGGCGGTCGGCGTCGGAGCGGGCTTCTCGTTCACGGTCACCGCCGACGTGATCCTCTCCAGCGTGCCCAAGGAGCAGGCCGGCGCGGCCTCCGCGGTCTCCGAGACGGCGTACGAACTCGGCGCCGCCCTCGGCATCGCCCTGCTGGGCTCCGTCGTCACGGGCGTGTACGCGGGGTTCACCGGGCCTGCGGGCACCCCGGCCGGGGCTCACGAGTCCCTCGGTGGCGCGGTGGAGGCGGCCGCGACGCTTCCCGCCCACACCTCACAGGCCCTGCTGGACGCGGCCCGTACGTCCTTCGTGGAGGGCCTGGCCTTCGCCTCGGGCCTCGGAGCGGTGGTCCTGCTCGCCACGGCGGCAGCGGCATGGTTCCTGCTGAAGGGACAGAAGTTGGAGACCGGGGTCTAGGACGACGGGGGCCGGAACGACCGGGTCCAGAAACGACGCGGTCCAGAAACGACGGTCCACAACGACGGGGTCCAGAACGACGACAGGCGACGCTCACCCGGGTGAACGTCGCCTGTCGCGGCGGCGGCGGAGGATCCTTCGCCGGCGCGGCTGCCCGCGTGCCTACGCGGCCTTCGCCTTCGTGGCGTACATGTCCACGTACTCCTGGCCCGACAGTCGCATGACCTCGGTCATCACCGAGTCGGTCACGGCGCGCAGGACATAGCGGTCCCGGTCCATGCCCTCGTACCGGGAGAACTCCATGGCCTCGCCGAAGCGGACCGTGACGCGGCCGGGACGCGGCATCCCGGCACCGCCGGGCTGCAGCTTGTCGGTGCCGATCATCGCGAACGGGACGACCGGCGCGCCGGTCATCAGGGTGAGGCGGGCGATGCCGGTACGGCCCCGGTAGAGACGGCCGTCGGGGGAGCGGGTGCCCTCCGGGTAGATGCCGAAGACCTTGCCCTCCTCCAGGATGCGACGGCCGGTCATCAGCGCCGCGACACCGCCGTTGGCGCCGTCGCGGTCGACCGGGATCATGCCGACGCCGGTGAAGAACCAGGCCATGAGACGGCCCTTGAACCCCTTGCCGGTGACGTACTCGTCCTTGCCGATGAAGAGCACCTGCCGGTCGCAGACCAGGGGCAGGATCATCGAGTCGATGAACGTGAGGTGGTTGCCGGCCAGGATGACCGGACCGTCGCCCGGGATGTGCTCCACGCCCTCCACCCGTGGGCGGAACATCAGGCGCATGATCGGTCCGAGCACTGCCTTGATGAGCACGAAGCGGGACAACGGGCCCTCCGGTGTCAAGGGATTCGGTATGAGTCTGTGCAGGTGAGGACGATACTCGCGGCTCCCGGGTGATTGCACATCGGGTTCACCGTCCGGATACGCAGTGTTGACCAATGTTTACCTGCCGTGGCCTGCGGACGAGCACGTGTCACCCGTTCGACACGATGTGACGGAAGTCGCCCCCGGACGGCTCAAGGCTCCCCCGTTCGCCGCCCCGTCCGACGATCCGTCACCACCCGCCTCCCGGACGACATCGGGCGGAGCCCAGGTGTTCCGCCGCGGGTCTCCCTCCCGTCACGCGGGGGCCCCTACGATCGACCCGCTTTGACAGGTGCAGGGCGGGTACGCAGAGGAGTGCACATGGGGACGCAGGAGTCGCAGGAGTCGAACGGGCAGGACCGGGGCACGGGGCGGCGGGCACTGCTCGGGGCCGCCGTGCTCGGCGCGGGCGGAGCGGTCCTCGGACTGTCCGGCGCGGCGCGGGCCGACGAGCGTCACGGGGGCGGCGGTCACGGCGGCGGGTACCGGAGTCTGCCGAAGCCGACCGTGATCGGCCACCGCGGGGCCAGCGGCTACCGGCCCGAACACACCTTCGGCTCCTATCAGCTGGCCCTCGACATGGGGGCCGACGTCGTCGAGGCCGGCGACCTGGTCCCCACCAAGGACGGTCACCTCGTCTGCCGGCACGAGCCCGAAATCGGCGGAACGACCGATGTGTCGGCGCACCCGGAGTTCGCCGGCCGCAAGACCACCAAGACCCTCGACGGCGTCCCCACCACCGGCTGGTTCACGGAGGACTTCACGCTCGCCGAGCTGAAGACCCTGCGGGCCGTCGAGCGCATCCCCGGCAACCGGCCGAACAACACCCTCTACAACGGCCGCTGGGAGATCCCCACCTTCGAAGAGGTGCTCCGCTGGCAGGACGAGCAGACCCGCAAGCGCGGCAAGCAGGTCTGGATCTACCCCGAGACCAAGCACCCCACCTACTTCCGGGCGCTCGGTCTGGGCCTCGAGGAGCGCCTCGCCACGATCCTGCGCAAGCACGGCAAGGACGGGAAGAACTCGCCCGTCATCATCCAGTCCTTCGAGCCGACCAGCATCCAGCGCCTCGACAAGCTCGTCGACAACCCGCTCGTCGTCCTGCTCTCCGCCGCGAACACCCGTCCCTGGGACTTCGTCGCGACCGGGGACCCGCGCACGGTCGCGGACCTCGTCAAGCCCGCGGGTCTGAAGTGGATGGCCTCGTACGCCCAGGGCATCGGCCCCACGCTCGACCTGGTCATCCCCAAGGACGCGAACGGCGCCCTCGCCACGCCGACCACCCTGGTCGCCGACGCGCACCGCGCGGGCCTGATCCTGCACCCGTACACCATGCGCAACGAGAACGTCTTCCTGCCCGCGGACTTCCGCCGCGGCATCGACCCGAACGCCTACGGCGACGCGTTCGGCGCCTTCCGGACCTACTTCGCCGCCGGCATCGACGGCGTCTTCTCCGACAACGCGGACACCGCGCTGCTCGCCCGCGAGGACTTCGTCAACGGATGAACCCGTCGCCCCGATGGGGTGACACCCGGCCGCCCCGGCAACCTTCCGCCGGGGCGGCCGCGTCCCGCCGCACATGACCCACGAGATGGTTTCCGCGCTGCGTCCGCTGCTCGCCGCCGAGGCCTCGGCGGAGGCGCACGCCACCGGGACCGAGCAGAGCGACCTCGAACAGGCCGTCTGGCTGCGCCTCCTGGAGCGCCTCGACTCGGCCGGGCCGCCCACCGACCCGCAGGGATGGCTGCGCCGCGCGGTGCGCTCCGAGGCCCGTCGCGCCCGCCGCACGGCCCGCCGCGAACAGCCGTACGGCTCCGAACCCGCCGAGCCGGGCGGGGCCGGCCCCGAGCAGCGCGCGATGACCGCCGACTCCCGCCGCGCCCTGCACGACGCGGTGCGCAGGCTGCCCGGCCGCTGCCCGCACCTCGTGGCGGCGCTGCTCTCCCCACAGGACCTCACCTACCGCGAGATCGCAGGTGAGTTGGGTATCTCACAGGGCAGCCTCGGTCCGGAACGTTCCAGATGCCTGGGATGTCTGCGGAGATTGCTGGCACCGGTGGTTGCGGCCCACGGACCGCGGGGATAGGAGTGGGGGACAACCGGTGGAACAAGTGAGCGGGAGGCATGCACACATGGGCATGAGCGTGACCATCTCGGGGGCGACCGACCAGGACGCAGAGCAGATCCTCAAGCTGCAGTACCTCTGCTACCAGAGCGAGGCGGAGCTCTCCGGCGACTACGGCATCGAGCCGCTCACACAGCCGCTCGACTCCCTCAGGGCGGAGCTGGCGGACGGTACGGTCCTGGTGGCCCGGCTCGGGCAGGAGGTGGTGGCCTCGGTCCGCGGAACCGTGGACCCCGACGGCACCGCCCGGCTCAACAAGCTCATCGTCCACCCGCGCATGCAGCGCCACGGGATCGGTGCCCGGCTCCTGCGCGCGGCCGAAGCGGCCCTCGTGGGAGAGCGCGGCGCGAAGAGGATCCAGCTCCACACCGGCCAGCGCGGCGGCGGCAACCTGCGGCTGTACCGAAGCGTGGGCTACGAGACGGTCGGCACGTCGAAGGGCGACGACGGCGTCACCGTGATCGTGCTGGAGAAGCCCGCGGAGACCTACGCGACGACGGCGTGACCCCCCGCCCGGCGGACGCGGCACGATCGGCCGCCGGGAGGCACGCGACCGGCGGCCGGTGGCCCGCACCCCCGCCGGCCCGCGGTCGGACTACCGGCTCCCCGCGGCGCGCCCGCGCAGCCAGTACATGGCCGACAGCGGCAGCAGCACCGGAATGAACAGGTACCCCATGCCGTAGTCCGACCACACGGTGGCGTCGGGGAAGGCGGACGGCTCGACCAGCGTCCAGGTACCCACGATCAGGACACCCGCGAGCTCGGCGGCGCAGCACACCAGCGCCGCCCTGCGGGCCTTCTCGCCGCCCCGGACGAGCGAGTACGTGATGAAGCCGTAGACGAGGCCCGCGACCGCCGACAGCGAGTAGGCGAGCGGGGCCTTGTCGAACTCCGTCGAGATCTGCACGGCCGAGCGCGACACGGCGCCGACGACCATCACGCCGTACAGCCAGACCAGCAGCATGCCCGGACCGCTGATGAGCCGCGTCCGCTTCTGCCCGGTCGCTTCTTCCTCGGTCACGGTGACCTCGGCCTTCGTCACGTCAGCCTCCCCAGATGTCGTACAGGCGCACTTCGAGGACGGCGAGCACCACGCCGCCGGCCGCCACCGTGGCCGAACCCCAGCGGGTGCGCTCCGCCAGCGACATGAAGGCCACGGCCGGTACGCACGCGAAGGCTCCGAGCAGATAGGCCACGAAGATCGTCGTGCCCTGCTCCGCCTTCTCGCCGCGTACCAGCTGGACGATGCCGATCACCAGCTGGACCGCGGCCAGCAGCGACACCACGGCCATGCCGATGAAGTGCCAGTCCTTGGTGGGCTGATCACGGTAGGCGGCCCAGCCGCACCAGGCGGCGAGCGCGAGCGCGGCGACGGCGGTCGCGACCGTCAGGGCATCAAGCATGCCGTGACCCTATTACGGGCCAAAAGGCCCGATGCCCTCGCCCCCGGCCGCCCCGTAGGGTCGGGGGCATGAAGATCCACGCTGATGCCCTGCTGTTCGACAACGACGGCACCCTCGTCTCGACCCTCGCGTCGGTGAACCGCTGCTGGACGCGCTGGGCGCGGGAGTACGGCATCACCGCCGAGGACTTCGCCCGGATCGAGCTGCACGGCCGCCCCGCCGTCGAGATAGCCGCCGACCTGCTGCCCGCCGAGATCGTCCCCGAGGCTCTCGCCCGCATCGAGCAGCTGGAGGTGGAGGACGTCCCCGGCGGAGTCCTGCTGCTGCCCGGGACCGCCGCCTTCCTCGGCTCGCTGCCCGCCGAGCGCTGGGCCGTCGTGACCTCCGCCACCCGGCGGCTGGCCGAGGCCCGGCTCGACGAGGTCGGCATCCGGCCCAAGACCCTGATCTCCGCCGACGACGTCACCCGCGGCAAGCCCGACCCCGAGCCCTACCTGCTCGCCGCCCGTGAGCTGGGCGCCGACCCGGCCCGCTGTGTCGTCTTCGAGGACGCCCCGGCCGGCCTCCAGGCGGGCCGCGCGGCCGGCATGACGACCGTGGCGTTGGCCACAACCCACACGGCGTCCGAGTTGGACGCGGACCTGGTGGTGAAGGACCTCTCGGCCCTGTCCGCACTGGTCACGGCCGCAGGAGTGGAGATCTCCGTCCGCGGCTGAGAGGTGTCCACCGCTGTCCACGATGCGGACAGCGGTTCCGGGCCGAACCACTCCGTCTGCTTTACTTCACTCCATGACCACGACGAGCAGCCGCACCCTTGCGACCGAGGCGACCATGACGCCCGGTGCTCGCTGTATGTGTCGAATGTGCGCCTTCTAGAGGGCCCCCGCACCACCGTCTGATCCCGCGCCCCGAAGCGGGACCACCGCGCCCCGAGTCCGTACCGCGTACGCGACAGGGGCTGCCCCGCGCACACGTTCTCCCCCCGGTTCACTCCGGTTCCATCGCCATCGCGAGAACCGTGCCGCGTTCCCGACCGAATGCACCCGTGCCGGCGCACACCCACGCCCTGCACTCGACAGTGACGGAAACCCCAGTGATCACGACAACGGGCCTCAGCAAGGTCTACCGCTCGCGCGGCCGTGAAGTGACCGCCCTCGACGGCGTCGATCTGCATGTCCGCGAAGGCGAGGTGTACGGCGTCATCGGCCAGTCCGGCGCCGGCAAGTCCTCGCTCATCCGCTGCGTCAACCTCCTGGAGCGTCCCACCGCCGGCACGGTCACCGTCGCCGGGCAGGACCTCACCGCGCTCGTCGGACGCGGTCCGCGCGCGGGCAAGGAGCTCCGCCAGGCGCGCAGCCGTATCGGCATGGTCTTCCAGCACTTCAACCTGCTGTCCTCGCGGACCGTCCAGGAGAACGTCGAGCTGCCGCTCGAGATCCTCGGCATCTCGGGGAAGGAGCGTTCCGCCAAGGCGCTCGGTCTGCTCGACCTGGTCGGCCTGTCCGACAAGGCGAAGGTCTACCCCGCACAGCTCTCCGGCGGCCAGAAGCAGCGCGTCGGCATCGCCCGTGCCCTGGCCGGCGACCCCAAGGTGCTGCTCTCCGACGAGGCCACCAGCGCCCTCGACCCCGAGACCACCCGCTCCATCCTCCAGCTGATCCGCGACCTGAACCGGCAGCTGGGCCTGACCGTCCTGCTCATCACCCACGAGATGGACGTCGTCAAGACGGTCTGCGACTCGGCCGCGCTGATGGAGAACGGCCGCATCGTCGAGTCGGGCACGGTCGGCGAACTGCTCGCGACGCCCGGCTCCGAGCTGGCCTCCGCGCTCTTCCCGGTCAGCGGCGACGCCTCCGGTGACGACCGCACGGTCATCGACGTCACCTTCCACGGAGAGGCCGCGACACAGCCCGTCATCTCGCAGCTCTCCCGCACCTACAACATCGACATCTCGATCCTCGGTGCCGCCATGGACACCGTCGGCGGCAAGCAGGTCGGCCGGATGCGCATCGAACTGCCCGGCCGCTACGACGAGAACGTCGTGCCGATCGGGTTCCTGCGCGAGCAGGGCCTGCAGATCGACATCCAGGGCCAGGAGCCCGCACTCGTGAAGGACGGTGCCAAGTGACCTGGTCGGAGATGCAGCCGCTGCTGTCCCAGGCGTGTTGGGACACGCTCTACATGGTCGGCTGGTCCACGCTGATCGCCGTCGTCGGGGGTCTGCCGCTCGGCATCCTGCTCGTCCTCACCGACCGCGGCGGGCTCCTGCAGAACATCGCCGCGAACAAGGTCATCGGGCAGGTCGTGAACATCGCCCGCTCGCTGCCGTTCATCATCCTGATGGTCGCGCTGATGAACTTCACGCGCACGATCACGGGAACGACGATCGGTCGCGAGGCGGCGATCGTGCCGCTCGCCATCGGTGCGATCCCGTTCTTCGCGCGGCTCGTCGAGACGGCCGTCCGCGAGGTGGACGGCGGCCTCGTCGAGGCCGTGCAGTCCATGGGCGGCAACACCTGGACCGTCGTGCGCAGGGTGCTCGTACCGGAGTCGCTGCCCTCGCTGATCTCCTCGGCGACCACCACCGTCGTCGCGCTCATCGGCTACTCGGCCATGGCGGGCACCGTCGGCGCCGGAGGCCTCGGCGACATCGCCATCCGCTACGGCTACCAGCGTTTCGAGACCGGGCTGATGTGGATCACCGTGGCGATCCTCGCCGTGGTCATCTCCGTCATCCAGTTCGCCGGCGACTACGCCGCCCGCCGTCTGCACCGACGCGGCGGCCACTCCGGCGCCGCGCCGAGGCTCCGGCTGCTGAAGGCCGGGACGTCCACGACCGCGGAGGCCGGCGCCACCGCGGAGGCCGCCACCGCCGACGTCGGCAAGGCCGTCTGAGCCGGGCCGCCCCGACCGAGCACCTCACCCCCACCCGCAGACCTCACCCCCACCCGCAGACTTCCCCGTCCCACCCGAACACGGGGACGCTCCACCCCTCAGGAAAGGCACTTTTCGTGCGTAACACTGCCAAGATCACCACCGCCGTCCTCGCCGCCGGAGCCCTCACCCTCGGCCTCTCCGCCTGCGGTTCGGGCAAGGACTCCGCCTCCGACACGAGCGGCCCGCTGATCGTCGCCGCGAGCCCGACCCCGCACGCCGAGATCCTCAACTTCGTCAAGAAGAACCTGGCGAAGAAGGCGGGCCTCGACCTGGAGGTCAAGGAGTTCCAGGACTACATCGTCCCGAACACGGCGACCGAGGACGGCTCGGTGGGCGCCAACTACTTCCAGAACCAGCCGTACCTGGACGACTTCAACAAGAAGCGCGGCACCCACATCGTGCCCGTCGTCACGGTGCACCTGGAGCCGCTCGGCCTCTACTCCCACAAGGTGAAGAGCGCCGACGCCCTGAAGAGCGGTGCGACCGTCGCGGTCCCGAACGACGCCGTCAACGAGGCGCGCGCCCTGAAGCTGCTCGCCTCCAAGGGGCTCATCACCCTCAAGGACGGCGCCGGCAACGAGGCGACCCCGCAGGACATCTCCAAGAACCCGAAGAACCTCAAGTTCAAGGAGGTCGAGGCGGCCCAGACCCCGCGCTCCCTGGACGACGTGGACGCCGCGGTCATCAACGGCAACTACGCCATATCCGCAGGCCTCAAGCCCGCCCAGGACGCCCTCGTCCTGGAGTCGGCGAAGAACAACCCGTACGGCAACTTCCTCGCCGTCAAGAAGGGCAACGAGAACGACCCGCGGGTGAAGAAGCTCGCCAAGCTCCTCACCTCGCCCGAGGTCAAGAAGTTCATCGAGGACAAGTACGCGGGCTCGGTCATCCCCTCGTTCTGATCCGTTCCGGCGCACCGTGCCGCCGCGCGGGCCCACAACCGCACCCGGTGGTCCTTCCCTGTTGCCCTTCGGGCAGTTGGGGGAGGACCCCGTGGTGCGGTTCGGTGCTTTCATGCTGCATGCTGGGCAGTTCAGCGGGCCCGCAGGTTCCGACGGCCCGAAGTCCCCGACGGTTACGGAGCGGCGCATGACTAGCACCTTCCCCGACATCTCCATCAGCACGGAGCGGTTGGTCCTGCGCGCGCTCGACGAGGACGACGTCCCCGCCCTGGCCGAAATGATGAACGACGAGCAGGTCGCGGCCTGGACCGACGTGCCCCAGCCCTTCACCGAGGACGGCGCCCGCACCTGGATCAGCGAGTACGCGCCCGCGGAACGCACCGCGGGCCGCGGCCTCGACCTCGCCGTCACCGAGTTCCTCACCCAGCGGCTGGTCGGCATCATTCAACTCGGCAAGACGAACTGGCACATCCGCTCCACCGAACTCTCCTACGTCATCGCCCCCTGGGCCCGCGGCGAGGGCTACGCCTCGGAGGCGTCGCTCGCCACCGCCCAATGGCTGTTCAGGGAGCAGAAGTTCGAGCGCATCGAGGTGCGCACGGCGGCCGACAACACCGCCTCCCAGCAGGTCGCCCAGAAGATCGGCTGCATCAGCGAGGGTGTGCTGCGCAACGCGTGCATAGCGCACAGCCGCACCGAGGACGGCCGCTGGGTCGACCACCGCACCGACTTCATCGTCTGGAGCCTCCTCCCGGAGGACCTCGACGGCGTCGGCGAACAACTCGCCGACTCCAGCGGTTTCACGTCGTACTCCGACTGGAACTGAACCCGGGACGGAACGTACGGCGGAACCCGGGACGGAACACACGGCGGAACCCGGGACGGAACGCACGACTGAACACATAACTGAACACAAAGGCGACCCGGACCCGAAAACCCGGGGGCTCCCGCCACCGGAGCCGGGTGACCGCGCACACCCTGCGGAACCGCTCCCGCCCCAAGGCGCCGCTCCCCCCGACGGCACCGCTCACACCCCGAGGGACCCGCGCGCGGCCCCCTCGGGCAACGCCAGGTACCCTCACGGAGCCCACCCACGGGCTGCCCCCTGACGACCTGCGAAGACCCCCTGGAGACTGACGACGATGGCCGACCGGGTCACGGTGATCGGCTGGGACGGCTCCCCCCTGACCGCGGCGGCGCGCTCCGCCCTCGGTGCGGCCACCCTGGTGGCCGGAGCGGCACACCATCTGACGCTCCCCGAGGTGCCCGGGGACGCCGAGCGCATCCGGCTCGGCAGCGTCGCCCTGGCGGCCCGCCGCATCGCGGGCCACCGGGGCAGCGCCGTCGTCCTGGCCGACGGGGACCCCGGCTTCTTCGGCGTCGTACGCACCCTGCGCGCTCCCGAGTTCGGCCTCGAGGTCGAGGTCGTGCCCGCCGTCTCCTCGGTCGCCGCCGCCTTCGCCCGCGCGGGAATGCCCTGGGATGACGCACATGTGGTCGTAGCACACGGCCGCTCCCTGCGACGCGCGGTGAATGTATGCCGAGCGCATACCAAGGTGGCCGTCCTCACCTCGCCCGGTGCGGGCCCCGCCGAGCTCGGCCTGCTCCTCGAAGGCGTTCACCGCACCTTCGTCATCTGCGAGGAACTCGGTACCGCGCGCGAGCGGGTCACGATCCTCACCTCCGACAAGGCCGCCGACCACACCTGGCGCGACCCCAACGTCGTCATCGTCATCGGCGGCTTCGTGGCCGCGGCCGAGGACGGCGGCTGGATCGCCGGGCGCGACCCGGCCACCGAACCGCGCGGCTGGGCGCTGCCCGCCGAGGCCTACGGCGGCGCGCTCGGAGAAGGCGAAACGGATCTGCTGCGCGCCGCGCAACTCGCCCGCCTGGGTCCGCGCCTGGGAGACCTGGTGTGGGACATCGGGTCCGGCAGCGGTGCCTTCGCCACCGAGGCCGCGCGCACCGGTGCCGCGGTCCTCGCGGTCGACCGCGACCTGGTGGCCTGCACGCGCACCGAGGACTCCGCCCGCCGCTACGGCGTGCAGATGCAGATCGTGCACGGGGACGCCCCGCACGTCCTGGAGAACCTTCCCGAACCGGACGTCGTGCGGGTGGGTGGCGGGGGAGCGGAGGTCGTCTCCGCGGTAGCCGACCGCCGTCCGCAGCGCATCGTGACGCACGCGGCGACCCGCGACGCCGCCGAACTCATCGGCCGCAACCTCACCGAGCACGGCTACCAGGTCGAGTGCGCCCTCATCCAGTCCGTCGAACTCGACACGAGGGCCTGGACGGAGACGGAGCGCAGCGTCGCGTTCCTGCTCACGGGCCGGCTTCCCGATCGCAACCCGTGATCCTGTTGTCGTACCGCGCGCGGTAGGCTGGCCGATCGTTGTACCGCTCCGGACGCTCGGCCTTTCGTAGGCCAATGTCCGGAAAACGCGCCCGTTTTGAGGCGAGTGTGGTACGGCAGAACCGGAGGACGCGCAACGTGGCGCAGTCCACAGCGGGCCGTCGCGGATCAAGCTGTCGCGAGGGTCGGACGACCGGGACAATGCCAGTTAATGGCTTTGTCGTCTTTGTTGGCCGGTCGTTCGTGCCGCTGGGCACGCCCGCTCGTTCTTCACTGTGGGGCGGTCGGTGCGCCGTTCCGGGCGAGCAGGACTTGGAAGCACTAACCGATGGGCGAGGGGTACGCATGACCGACACCGGCCAGGTCCCGGGCGAGGGACTGCCGGAGAACGCAGGCATGGTGGAGCAGCCGGGCGCCCCCGCCCCGGACGCGTACACCTTCCTCGACCCCTCCGAGAATCACGCCGAGGACGACGATCTGCTCCTCATGCCGGGTGCCCAGGGCGCCTGGGGCAACGAGGTGGGCCCGCCGGCCCCCCAGCCCCTCGTCCACGAACCCGGTCCGCACGAGACGGCGGGCCGGGACAGCGGCTCGGTCGACCTCAGCGCCGTCCGCGGGGCCGTCCCCGCCGCGCAGCCGGCTACGCCGCGCCGCCCGCTGCACCTCGGCCCCCCGACCCCGGACGTCTCCGCCGGTCCGGTGCGCTCGCTCGCCGACCGCGGCCCCGCCTCCGCACCGCTCGCCGCACCCGCCCACGCGATGCACCCCGCGACCCCGGTCCGGCACGCCGGTCCGCCGACGGCGGGGCCCGAGTACCTCGACGTGCCGCAGCTCTCCGAGATCCCGCCGCAGGGCGCGGTGCCCTGGGGGGCTCCGGCCGCCGGTCCCGAGCCCACGGCTGAAGAAACGGTCGTCCCGGCCGCGGGCCAGGGCTCCGAGGCCGGCTTCGCCGCCGGACCGGAGACGGCGTTCGGGGCGGCGCCGACGCCTGACGAGGCCCCGGAGTCCGCGGGGTCCCCCCTGGCGCACCAGGCCATGGAAGAGGCCGGGCACGCGGAACTCGCGTCCCCCCTCGCCGTCGACGCGGCGGCCGCGGACGCGGCTCTCGCGCACGCTCCCGCCGTACCGGAGGCCGACCGCACGGCCGAGGCGGCACAGGACCACCTCGCCCACGCGGGTGCCGAGGCGGAGCAGGGACCCGAGGCCGTGCACGCGCCGGACGGTTCCCTGGACTTCCAGACCCCGCAGACCCCCGACGCCGCCTCCTCCTTCACGGCCGCCGGAGATGTTCCGCACACGGAGCCGGCTGCGGACGCCGCCGCCGAGCAGGTGTCCGACGCCCACGCGGCCGAGCACGCCGACGCCCCGGCGGGGGTCGCCGTGGACGAGGGGAACCTGACCCCCGATCAGGCGTCGCGGGCCGCACAGGACCAGGCCGCGCAGGACCAGCTCGCGCAGGACGCGGCCGCGCCCCAGGACCAGGCGGCTCACCAGACCGCCCCGGCCGTCGCCGACCCGTCCGTCCACCTCGCCGACCCGGCGGGCCACCTCACGGATCAGGCCGTGCACCTCACGGACCAAGCCGTCCCCTTCGTCGAGCAGGCCGCCCACGCGGCCGCGCAGGCGGCGCGGTTCCCGGACCGCTCCGTGCGGTTCGTCGACGCCGGTGTCCACATCCCGGAGTCGGCGGCCCAGTTCGCGGAGGTCGCGGCAGGGGGCCGAGCGGGCGGGGCGGAGGGCGGATTCGCCGGGGCCGCGCAGCCCGCGTCCGCCCCGCACCCCCACATGCCCTCCCTGACGCACGAGCCCGCCGAGGCGCGCACACCGGCCGCGGACGACTTGTACGGCCAGGCGGTTCCCGGCGTCGGGGCCTTCCCGGTCCAGGCCGCCCAGTTCGTGCCCCCCGCCGAGGCGCACGCCGCGTTCGCCGAGGCCGCCGCCGGCGTCGCCGCGCACGGCGAGACGTCCCCCGCGGCCGACCACCAGCCGCACGCCGATGCGTCCCCCGCCGCGAACCCGCCGCACGACGAGGACCTCTCCGGCGAGACGCGGGGCGAGGCCGGCTTCCCGAGCGCTCCCGCGGAGCCCTCGGCGGACGACTCGCTCGGCCGGTTCGTGCCCGTCGACGGCCAGGTGCCGACGACCCCGCACCTGGCCCCGACCCCGCCGCACGCCATGACCGTGCCGCCGCTGCCCGCGCAGGAGTGGCTCCCGGCCGAGGAGCCCGGCCAGGAGCAGGCCCCGGTCTTCACCGACCTGCCGGAGGCCGCACCCGGACAGACCCCGGAGGCTCCCGCCCACGAGGAGGAGCCCGTCGCCCCGGTGCCCGCACCCCGCGAGGCCGAGGAACTCCCCGTACCGGAACCGCTCGACGCGGACCCGGACCCCGTAGTCGCACAGCAAGCGGAGGACCTGGACACCCAGGTCGCCGACCAGGAAGAGAGCACGGCCGCAGTGGAAGACGTACGAGAGTCCACCGGCCCGGCGGCCCCCGGCTACGACGACGCGGAGCGCGAGGCGGTACTGCGCGTGATGCGCGAGCGCCGCGACATCCGCAACGGCTTCCGCAACGACCCGATCCCGCACGACGTCCTGCTGCGGGTCCTGGAAGCCGCGCACACCGCGCCGTCCGTGGGCCACTCCCAGCCCTGGGACTTCGTCGTCATCCGTTCCGCCGAGACCCGCCGCACGATGCACGAACTGGCGGCACGCCAGCGCGAGGCGTACGCCAAGTCGCTGCCCAAGGGCCGTGCCAAGCAGTTCAAGGAACTGAAGATCGAGGCGATCCTCGACACCCCGGTGAACATCGTCGTCACCGCCGACCCGACCCGCGGCGGCCGCCACACCCTGGGCCGGCACACCCAGCCGCAGATGGCCCCGTACTCGTCCGCGCTCGCCGTCCAGAACCTGTGGCTCGCGGCGCGCGCCGAGGGCCTCGGCGTCGGCTGGGTCAGCTTCTTCGACGAGCGCGAGATGGTCCGCGCCCTCGGCCTGCCCGAACACCTGGACGTCGTGGCGTATCTCTGCGTCGGCTACGTCGACGAGTTCCCGGAGGAGCCCGAGCTCATGCAGGCGGGCTGGTCCAAGCGCCGTCCGCTGTCCTGGGTCGTGCACGAGGAGACGTACGGCCGACGCGCGCTGCCCGGCGAGGAGCCGCACGACCTGCTCGCCGAGACCGTCTCCAACATCCGCCCGCTGGACGCCAAGGCGCTCGGCGAGGCCTGGGAGCGGCAGAAGCGGATGACCAAGCCCGCGGGCGCGCTCGGCATGCTGGAGATCATCTCGGCGCAGCTGTCGGGCCTGTCCCGGATGTGCCCGCCGCCGATCCCGGAGCCCGCGGCCGTCGCGATCTTCGCGGGCGACCACGGTGTGCACGCCCAGGGCGTCACCCCGTGGCCGCAGGAGGTCACCGCCCAGATGGTGGCCAACTTCCTGGGGGGCGGCGCGGTCTGCAACGCGTTCGCCAACCAGGTCGGCGCGGAGGTCTGCGTCGTCGACGTGGGCGTCGCCTCCGACCTCCCCGCGACGCCGGGGCTGCTGCCGCGCAAGGTCCGCGCGGGCACCGCCGACATGACCACCGGCCCCGCGATGACCCGCGAGGAGGTCACCGCGGCGATCGAGGTGGGCATCGAGACGGCCCGCGACCTGGTGGCGGCCGGCAACAAGGCACTGCTCACCGGTGAGATGGGCATCGCGAACACCACCGCGTCCGCCGCCCTGATCTCGGTGTTCACCGGCGCCGACCCGTCCGAGGTGACGGGCCGGGGCACCGGCATCAACGACGAGACCCTGGCCCGCAAGACCGAGGTCGTGCGCCGCGCCATCGAACTGCACCAGCCGGATCCGGCCGACCCCATCGGCGTCCTCGCGGCCATCGGCGGCCTCGAACACGCGGCGATGGTCGGCCTGCTGCTGGGCGGTGCCTCCCTCCGTACGCCGGTGATCCTGGACGGCGTCAGCGCCGGCGCGGCGGCCCTGGTGGCCCGCGCCATCGCTCCCGAGGTGCTCGCCGCCTGCATCGCGGGCCACCGCAGCGCGGAACCGGGCCATGTGGCGGCCCTGAACAAGCTGGGCCTGCGCCCGCTGATCGACCTCGACCTGCGCCTCGGCGAGGGCACCGGCGCGTTGCTGGCCCTGCCCGTGGTGCAGAGCGCGGCGCGCGCCATGCACGAGGTGGCGACGTTCGATTCCGCGGGCGTCACCGAGAAGTAGCCGGCCGACGTGGTGGGCAGGTGTTCCGCGGTGCGGAGCACCTGCCGACCCACCGCGAGCCCGCCCGCGCGCGAAACCGGGGCACGGCCCCGGTTTCGGGGGGAGGCGGGCCCGGGAAGGAACCCCCACCCGGCCCGTTCACCGGACCGGCGCCTAAAATCCGCACGTCAGGGCCGCTCCACAGCCGCGGCGCGCCCCACCGCACCGTCCGTACGAGGAGCCGCACCGCCATGGCCGAACACCCCGCCTACCCCGTAGGTCTCCGCCTCACCGGCCGCCGCGTGGTCGTCCTCGGCGGCGGCCAGGTGGCCCAGCGCCGTCTCCCCGCGCTCATCGCGGCGGGCGCGGACATCCACCTCGTGTCACCGGAGGCGACCCCCTCCGTCGAGGCGATGGCGGACGCGGGCGAGATCACCTGGACCAGGCGTCCCTACGAGGACGGCGACCTCGCCGGTGCCTGGTACGCCCTGATCGCCACCAGTGATCCCGAGGCGAGCGCGGCGGCCTCCGCCGAGGCCGAGCGGCACCGCGTCTGGTGCGTCCGCTCCGACGACGCCGACGCGGCGACGGCCTGGACGCCGGCGACGGGACACAGCGAGGGCGTGACGGTCGCGGTGCTCACGACGGACGCGCGGGGCCGCGACCCCCGGCACACGGCGGCGATCCGCGACGCGGTGGTCGAGGGGCTCCGCGACGGGACCCTGGTGGCGCCGCACCACCGCACCCGCGCCCCGGGTGTCGCCCTGGTCGGCGGCGGCCCCGGCGACCCGGACCTGATCACGGTCCGCGGCCGCCGTCTGCTCGCGGAGGCCGACGTGGTCATCGCCGACCGCCTCGGCCCGCGCGACCTGCTGGCCGAACTCCCGCCGCATGTCGAGGTCATCGACGCGGCGAAGATCCCGTACGGCCGGTACATGGCCCAGGAAGCGATCAACCGGGCGCTGATCGAGCACGCGAAGCAGGGCAAGTCCGTCGTCCGTCTCAAGGGCGGTGACCCCTTCGTCTTCGGCCGTGGCATGGAGGAGGCGCAGGCGCTCGCGGAGGCGGGCATCGCCTGCACCGTGGTCCCCGGCATCTCCAGCTCGATCTCGGTGCCCGGTGCGGCCGGCATCCCGGTCACCCACCGGGGTGTCGCACATGAGTTCACCGTGGTGAGCGGTCATGTCGCCCCCGACGACGAACGCTCCCTCGTCGACTGGCCGGCCCTCGCCGCACTGCGCGGCACACTCGTCGTCCTCATGGGCGTCGACAAGATCGGCCGGATCGCCGAGACCCTGATGGCCCACGGCAGGCCGGCCGACACCCCCGTCGCCCTGGTCCAGGAGGGCACGACCGCCGCGCAGCGCCGGGTCGACGCGACCCTGGCGACGGTCGCCGAGACCGTCGTCGCGCGGGACGTGAGGCCGCCCGCGGTGATCGTCGTCGGCGAGGTCGTGAACGTGGGCCCCGGACAACCGGCACGGCCGGCTCCGGAAGGATCCGAGTAACCCGGGGTAACCCAACCCCTTCCCAGCCGTTGGCACCGCACTCAGGACAAGGCAGTATCACCCTGTGGCCGATCTCATCACCGTCGAGAACCCGGACGACCCGCGTCTGCGCGACTACACGGGCCTGACCGACGTGGAGCTGCGCCGCAAGCGCGAACCCGCCGAGGGCCTGTTCATCGCCGAGGGCGAGAAGGTCATCAGACGGGCCAAGGACGCCGGATACGAGATGCGCTCCATGCTCCTGTCCGCCAAGTGGGTCGACGTCATGCGCGATGTCATCGACGAGCTGCCGGCCCCGGTCTACGCGGTCAGCCCGGAGCTCGCCGAGCAGGTCACCGGCTATCACGTGCACCGCGGCGCGCTCGCCTCCATGCAGCGCAAACCGTTGCCGACGGCGGACGAACTCCTGGGGTCCGCCCGCCGGGTGGTCGTCATGGAGGCGGTCAACGACCACACCAACATCGGCGCGATCTTCCGCTCCGCCGCCGCCCTCGGCATGGACGCGGTGCTGCTCTCCCCGGACTGCGCCGACCCGCTCTACCGCCGCTCCGTGAAGGTCTCCATGGGCGCGGTCTTCTCCGTCCCGTACGCGCGTCTCGACAGCTGGCCCAGGAGCCTGGAGTCGGTCCGCGAGGCCGGCTTCACGCTGCTCGCCCTCACCCCGGACGAGAAGGCGCGATCCCTCGACGAGGCGGCCCCGCACCGGATGGACCGGGTCGCGCTGATGCTCGGCGCGGAGGGCGACGGCCTGTCCACGAAGGCCCTGATGGCGGCGGACGAGTGGGTCCGCATCCCGATGGCGCGCGGCGTCGACTCGCTCAACGTGGGTGCGGCGGCCGCGGTCGCGTTCTACGCGGTGGCCACGGGGCGCCCCGGCGTCTGACCGGCCGTCGTCCGGTCGCGGGGACGTGAGCCGTCCCGGTCTCCGTCCCCGAGGCGCGGACGTCGCCCGGACCTCCGGATCCCCGGGCGCCCCGTGCGGCCGGGTGCGTCGGCCTAGCCGGCCGTCCCCTCGACGCCCGGGTACCGCTCACCGCCCAGGTCCCCGGCGGGCGCCGGCCAGGACGACGGCCGTTCCTGCCCGAGGACTCGTACGGCCTGCTGCCCGCCCCCGTCGTCGAGCCCGCGCGCCGGACCCTGGCAGCCCTGAGCCACCGCGATGCCCAGGGCGACGAGCAGCGTCACCACGACGAACACGAAGAGCCGCTGCCGCAGCAGCCGCGGATTCGCGGGCCGGCGCCCGGTCCCGGTGGTCCGCGGCCCCTGCCGCCCGGTCCCGCTGCGGGGCGCGGGGCGGCTGCCGGAGCGCCCGGTGTTCCGGGAGGGCGTGGGGCGCGAACCCGACGGGGCCGGCCGGGAGCCGCCGCCGTTCGTCCCGCCGCTGCGGGGCGGGGGAGTGCCCTGCGGGCGGCGCTGGGTGGGCTGCTCGGCGTACTGCTCGGCGAGGCGCCCCGTCGGCCGGTCGGGGTCGTTGCGCTGCGTGGGCGGCCGGACGTCCGTCATGCCCTGTGCCTCGCGAGCGGCGATCTCCTTGAGCCGCAAGGACAGTTGGAGGGTGCTGGGGCGCTCCTCGGGGTCCTTGGCGAGACAGGCCCGGACGAGCGGGGCCAGTGCGTCGGGCACGCCGTGGAGCTGCGGTTCCTCGTGCACCACCCGATAGAGCATGACTTCGGAACTGCCGTGCCCGAAGGGCGAGTCGGAGGTCGCCGCGTACGCCAGGGTGGCTCCCAGCGCGAAGACGTCCGTGGCCGGGGTGACGGCGGCTCCGCGCACCTGCTCGGGCGCCAGGAAGCCGGGCGAGCCGACGGCCGTACCGACATGGGTGAGGGTGGAGGCCCCCGTCGCCCAGGCGATGCCGAAGTCGATGATCCGCGGCCCCTTCGGGGACAGCAGGATGTTGGACGGCTTCAGGTCGCGGTGCACGACCCCCGCCTCGTGCACCGCCACGAGTCCCTCGGAGAGCGCGGCACCCACGGCCGCCACGTCGGCGGCCGCCATCGGGCCCTCCTCGGCGACCTTGTCGTGCAGCGAGGGGCCGGGCACGTACTGCGTGGCGAACCAGGGCCGCTCCGCGTCGAGATCGGCGGCGACGAGCCGGGCCGTGCAACCGCCCCTGATCCGCCGGGCCGCCGAGACCTCGCGCGCGAACCGTGACCGGAACTCCTGATCCTCCGCCAGATCCGGCCGGATCACCTTGAGCGCGACCCGCTGACCGCGGCGGTCGGAGCCCAGGTAGACCACGCCCATCCCACCCGCGCCGAGCCGCCTGTGAAGCCTGAACGAGCCGACGACACGCGGGTCCTCGCGCCTCAGGCGCATCATCGCCATGTCCATCCCCGCTGCCCGGTCCGTTTGACGAGCCACAGCTTACGTTTCCGCGGCCGGGAGCGCGCAGAGGCCGCGCCCTCGCGGCCCGATCGATTGTCAGTGCCGGGTGGGAAACTTGAGAGGTGGTCAGGGAATGCGCGAACAGCGCGGCCTTGGGTCGGCTGTGATCCCAACCACCCGTCGTAGAAGGGGGATTGAGCCCGTGAAGGGTGATCGCGTGGAGATAGTCGTGGACGCCGGGGACACGACGCGTACGTACGAGGTGGTGGCGAGCAGGGCGGGCCGCAGGGTGGAGACAGCGGTACGCCGAGGTGTCGTGGAAGTGAGCGAAGTCACCCGAAGCGGATCAGTCGTGCGCACCGCGCGCTTCATGGCGACGCGGGTGCTGGCGCTGGTCGAGCAGCCGGTGCCCAGGGAGGACAGCTCGGAGCAGTAGGGGCGCACCGGCCGCCCCCTCCGGGAAGACCCTGAGACCTAGGTCCTCGTCTCCACCCAGGGGAGTACACCGCAGGTCATCGCTCATCCTCCGGGAGGCCCGGCAATCGGTACGAGGGCATGACGACCCGGTGCCGCCGCGCCCATAGATTTGAGGTCAAGCGGCGGGTGCAGCACTCGTCCCCCGAGGTCAGACACCCGCCGCTGCCAATCACACAGATGCTCGGTCAGGAGAGGGACCATGGCCCACACGGCACCGCGGACGGCGATCCGCACGCAGGGACGCAGGGCGTACAGCGCCGCGTTCCGCCCGCGCCGGCAGGGTCGGCGCCACCCCTTGGTGGCGACAGCGATGGTCCTTCCCCTGGCGGCCCTGCTCGTAGTCGTCTTCGGCGGCTGGGAGTCAGTGGTCACACAAGCGTCGTCCGTGGGCGTGATGCTGGGGCGCTGAGCGGCGCCCCAGGCCCGGAAGAGCGGTCCGGGCGGGGACATCCGGCCATGAAACCCCGTGGGGACGGGGGTGCGGCGGACGGCAAAAAATGCCCGCGCAGCTGGGGAGCTGCGCGGGCATTGTTTTGTGGTCGGCCGGGGAGGGGCGACAGCGGACGCCGGGGACGGGGGATTCGTCGCGGCGCGTCCCGCTGCGTACGCTCGCCCGGTACCGAACGCACCCAGGGGGACCCGTGACCGCAGATGTGCTGCCCGCCCTGACCGCCGGGGCGCGGAGCGCGGCCCACCCCGCGGCCGGCGCCTGCGCGCACCGGGACAGTGTCCTCGCCGACCGGGCCGACGGCACCGTCGTACGCCATGGCGACACCGTGGCCAAGGCCAGCGCGCCCGGCACGGATCCCGCCGACCTCGCCCGCCGCCTCGCGGTCGCCGCGCACCCCGCCCTGGCCGGCGTCCTCCTCACCCCGCTCCGCCCGGAGCCCGCCGACCTCCACGGGCGGCCGGTCACCTTCTGGCCGTACGGCACCCCGGTCGACCCCGAGGTCCCCGAGGCGGCCCCCTGGGAGGAGGCCGCGACCCTGCTGGCCCGCCTCCACCGCACTCCCGCTCCGGCCGGCCTGCCGCCCATGCGGGGACCCGTCAAGGCGGCCCGGGCGATCGCGCGGCTCCGGGCGGCGGGCCCGCACCCGGCCACCGCCCCGGTCCTGCGTGCCTGGGCGGCCCTCCCGGCCTGGGCCCGCGCCGAGGCGGCCATGCCCGGCCCGGACACCCTGTGCCACGGAGACCTGCACCTCGGCCAGCTCGTCCGGCACCCCGCGCCGGCCGGCCGCTGGCTTCTCATCGACGTGGACGACCTCGGGGTGGGCGTCCCGGCCTGGGACCTGGCCCGCCCGGCCGCCTGGTACGCCTGCGGCCTGCTCCCGCCCGACGACTGGACCCGCTTCCTGACCGCCTACCGGGGCGCGGCAGGCCCGGCGGTCCCGGCCGACGGCGACCCCTGGCCCGCCCTGGACACGGCCGCCCGCGCCCTCACGGTGCAGACCGCGGCCCTGGCGATCGCCAAGTCCGTCGCGGCGGACCGCCCGTTGGACGAGGTGCAGCAGGCCGTGATCGACGCGTGCGGCCGAATGGGAGCCGTCCCGCCGCAGTTGGGACCTGGTCCGACGACGTAGGGTGCAACCGATCGAGGCCGGGCAGTGTCTGTCCTGGCGGAAGCAGTACCGACCGGCGAGGAGTTGAGCCGAGCATGCAGTGTCCGAAGTGCCATGCGCCGATGCACACGTACAACCGCAACGGTGTCCAGATCGAGCAGTGCAGCGGCTGCCGCGGGATCTTTCTCGACTACGGCGAGCTGGAGGCGCTGACCCGCGTGGAGTCGCAGTGGTCGCAGCCCGCGCCGCCGCCCCCGGGCGCCCCGCAGGCGTACCCGGCCGCTCCCGCGCCCGCCTGGGGCGCCCCGCACGGCGGTGGTCACGGCGGCGGTCACTACGGTGGCGGCCACGGCGGACACCACCGTCACAAGAGCTTCGGGCACATGCTCTTCTCGTCGTGATCGTGCCGGCCGGGGTGTCCCCGGCCGGGCGTGGCGAACACGCCGACACGACGAAGCCCCCGACCGTACGAGACGGCCGGGGGCTTCTGGCTGGTGCGCGATACTGGGATTGAACCAGTGACCTCTTCCGTGTCAGGGAAGCGCTCTCCCGCTGAGCTAATCGCGCGGGACGGACCTCAACGTACAGGATCCGCGGCGTACTGCGTGCGCGATACTGGGATTGAACCAGTGACCTCTTCCGTGTCAGGGAAGCGCTCTCCCGCTGAGCTAATCGCGCGGGTTCGGATCTCGCACACCAGTGCGATGCGATCCAGTGGACGATACTGGGATTGAACCAGTGACCTCTTCCGTGTCAGGGAAGCGCTCTCCCGCTGAGCTAATCGTCCTTGGAGGTGGAGACGGGATTTGAACCCGTGTAGACGGCTTTGCAGGCCGTTGCCTCGCCTCTCGGCCACTCCACCAGGAGCGCGGGGGTTCGGGTGGATCCCCCACTGTCCTGCGAGCGGACGACCAGGTTCGAACTGGCGACCTCAACCTTGGCAAGGTTGCGCTCTACCAACTGAGCTACGTCCGCTTGTCGTTTCCGGTCGGCTTGCGCGTCCCGGCGACGTGTTGAACTCTAGCGGATTCCCGGGCCAGTACAAAAACGCGTTTGCGCAGCGTGCTGCGGTCTGTCCGCCCGAGGACACGGCCAGGGCACCCGCAGGTCACCCGTCCTAGACTCGACTGCGTGCTCGACCTCCCTCCTCTCGCCCGCTTCGGTGACCTCGTCGCGACCGGTCTCCTCGATGTCACCGGCGACCCCGCGGCCCTGGACTCCACCGGCTTCTGGGCCGTGTCGGCGGACTTCGAGGGACGTCTGGTCTGCGCCCGTTTCGCCGACGTACGGCGCGAGCCCGTGCCCGCCCCCGTGCCAGGTCAGTGGCGTGGTCCGGCCGCCGGTGACTGGACGTCGTCCCTCGACCGCGCCGCGTACACACGCGGTGTCCGCCGCATCCGGGACCACATAGCCGCCGGGGAGGTCTACCAGGCCAACCTCTGCCGCGTCCTGTCCGCGCCGCTCGCCGCCGACGCCGACCTGGACGCCCTGACCGCCCTGCTGGCCCGCGGCAATCCGGCCCCGTACGCCGGCACCGTCCGGCTGCCCCGGCAAGGCGTCGAGATCGCCACCGCCTCACCCGAACTCTTCCTGCGCCGTACCGGCCGCACGGTCGAGTCCGGCCCCATCAAGGGCACCGGACGCACCGAGGCCGACCTGCTGCAGAAGGACTACGCCGAGAACGTGATGATCGTCGACCTGGTCCGCAACGACCTCGGCCGGGTCTGCGGCACCGGCAGCGTGACGGTGCCCGACCTGTGTGCCGTCGAGAAGCATCCCGGGCTCGTCCACCTCGTCTCCACCGTCCGCGGCGAGCTGCGCGAGGACGCCGGCTGGCCCGAGCTCCTCGCCGCCGCCTTCCCGCCCGGCTCGGTCACCGGCGCTCCCAAGACCAGCGCCCTGCGGATCATCGACGCCCTGGAGACCGCCCCGCGCGGCCCCTACTGCGGAGGCATCGGCTGGGTCGACGCGGACCGCGGCACCGGAGAACTCGCCGTCGGCATCCGCACCTTCTGGGCCGACCGGGAGGAGGGCGTCCTGCGGTTCGGTACCGGCGCGGGCATCACCTGGGGCTCCGACCCGGAGGGCGAGTGGCGCGAGACCGAGCTGAAGGCGTCCCGACTGCTCGCGGTAGCGTCGGGAGCATTCGAGGTGAGTGAAGGGATCCTGACGTGAAGATCTGGCTCGACGGCGGGCTGCAGGACATCGAGTCCGCCCGTGTCTCCGTCTTCGATCACGGGCTGACCGTGGGCGACGGCATCTTCGAGACCGTGAAGGCGGTGGACGGCAGGCCGTTCGCGCTGACCCGGCACCTCGACCGGCTGGCCCGCTCCGCGCACGGCCTCGGGCTGCCCGACCCGGATCGCGACGAGGTGCGCCGCGCCTGCGCGGCCGTCCTGGACGCCAACCCGGTGCCGCTCGGCCGCCTGCGCATCACGTACACCGGCGGCCACGGCCCGCTCGGTTCGGACCGGGGGGACCGGGGCCCGACCCTGGTCGTCGCCCTGGGCGAGTCCGCGCGGCGCCCCGACTCCACCGCCGTGATCACCGTGCCGTGGACCCGCAACGAGCGCGGCGCCCTCACCGGCCTCAAGACCACCTCGTACGCCGAGAACGTGGTCGCGCTGGCCCGCGCGCGCGAACAGGGCGCGTCCGAGGCGCTGTTCGCCAACACGGTCGGGCAGCTGTGCGAGGGCACCGGGTCGAACGTCTTCGTGGTGCTCGACGGCGAGATCCACACCCCGCCGGTGGCCTCCGGCTGCCTCGCCGGCATCACCCGCGCGCTCGCCGTCGAGTGGACCGGCGCCAGGGAGACCGACCTGCCGCTGGACGTCCTGGAGCGCGCCGACGAGATCTTCCTGACCTCCACCCTGCGGGACGTGCAGGGCGTGCACCGGGTGGACGGACGTGAACTCCCGGGCGCGCCCGGACCGGTGACGGCGAAGGCGATGCGGATCTTCGACGAGCGGGCCGGAAACGACCTCGATCCGTAGGACGGACGGACCGGTCCGCGCGCTCCGCGGGCCGGAGCCCCTGGCCCGGTCCGTCATCGGCGGTTCACGGTCCGTCGGCGGCCGTAAAACCGGATGACGAGGGGCGGTGGGGCGGGTAGAACTCCCCTGATGACCACCACCCTGCGGCCGACCGAGCCGCTTCAGCGCGGAGCCGACGGGGCGCTGTCCCGCCACTACCAGGTGTGCGTGAACAGCCGTCCCGTGGGCGGGATCCACCTCTCCACCCATCCCGAGTACGGGCCCACCGTGGGCCGGGTCGCGGAGCTGAGCATCGACGAGCCGGACCGCGGCCGCGGCCGGGCCACGGTGGCCGTGCTCGCGGCCGAGGAGGTGGCGCGCGGCTGGGGCTGCGTACGCGTCGAGACCTCGGTGCCCGGGGACGCGGAGGCCGCTCTCCGGCTCGCCACGACGCTCGGATACGTCCTCAGCAACCGCAACATGACGAAGCACCTGGACGGGCCGCCGCCCGGACTGCCGGCCGGGAGCGTCGCGCGGCCCATGACCGAGGCCGAGTACGTTCCCTGGCTGGCCCGCGAACGCGAGGCGTTCGCCCGCACGCTGATCGAGCGGGGCGTACCGGAGGCGGAGGCGTACACCAAGACCGACCTGGGGCACGCCAGGTTCATACCGGACGGCCTGGCCAGCGAGAACACGCTGATCAGCGTCCTGGAGCAGGAGGGAACCCCGGTCGGCACCCTGTGGGTGGGTCTGTGGCCCGACACGGCGTACGTGCTCGACGTCGAGGCCGACACGGCGTACCGGGGCCGCGGCCACGGGCGCGCCCTGATGCTGCTGGCCGAGGCCCAGGCCCTGACCGGCGGGCGGGACCGCATCGGCCTCAACGTGTTCGCGGGCAACACCCCGGCCGAGAAGCTCTACGAGTCGCTCGGCTACACGACGAGCTCGTACCACCTCTACAAGAACCTGCTCTGAGGGCGCTACTCGCTCTCGGCCAGCAGCCGGTCGGCGATCTCCTCGACGCGCTCGCGCAGGCCCTCCCGGCTCTTGCCGCCGTCGAGCCGTTCGCCGCCGATGACGTACGTCGGGGTGCCGGTCACACCGATGGCCTTGCCCTCTGCCTGGTCGGCGTCGACGATCAGGATGTGCCGCCCGTCGATCAGAGCGGTGTCGAACTCCTCCGCGTCCAGGCCGAGTTCACGGGCGACCTCGATCAGGAAGGGCTCGCCCTGGCGGTCCAGCTCCTCGACACGGCCGAGCACCGCCTCGACGTACGCCCAGGACCTGCCCTGCTCGGCGGCCTCCTCGGCGGCCTGTGCGGCGGCGAAGGCGTGCCGGTGCTTCTCCAGCGGGAAGTGCCGCAGCCGCAGCTCCAGCCGGTCGCCGTAGCGAGCGCGCAGCGCGCGCAGGTCGTCGAGGGCGTCGCGGCAGTCGGGGCACTGGAGTTCGCACCAGACGTCCAGGACGGCGGTGGTGCGGGCTGCGGAGGAGTCGTTCATGCCCCCAGTCTCCCAGTCCCGGGCCCGGCGGCCGACCCGGGACCGAGGGGCGCGGGCCGGTGGCGCGCGGACCGGGACCTGGGGAGGACCCCGACCCGGAGATGTCCCTGAGGTATGCCCGGAGCATGGCATATCGGGCGCGGGGCGGTGCAGGATGGAAGGGACGAACCGCCCCCGCCCCGTCGAGCCCTGCCCTGGAGGACCGGATGATTGCCGAGACCGTCTGTTCCGCCGTCTCCGCCGCCGGCCTGGGCATCGCCGCGGTCACGGCCTACCGCAAGCGCTTCCTCACCGCCGCCCGCATCGCCGCCTACGCGTTGGTGCCGGTCGGACTGGTGATGACCGGGGTCGTCGGCTGGCTGGCCGACACCGCGTTCAGCCCGACCGCGTGGGCGGGCTTCGCCGTGCTCGCCGCGGCCTGGCTGCTGTTCATGACGGTGCGGGCCGTGGAGCGGCGCGGTGGCGGAACGCGCAAGGAACGCAAGGCGGCCGCTCGGGCCGCCCAGCGTGAGGCGGTGGCCCCCACCGCCTCGGCGCCCTCGCTGAGCCAGGGCCCCCGCCCGGCCGCGCGTCCCGCGACGACCCCGCGGGCCTCCGGCGCCGGGGACGACTTCAGCGACATCGAGGCCATCCTGAAGAAGCACGGCATATGACGCCCCGCGCAGTCTGAAGCGACACGGCGGATCATGCGCGTCGCGGAAACGATCACGTTCGTTCCTGCTCATCGCGGATATTGCGGATATTGGCGAACTCCCTGTCATCCCGGGCGTGTTGATCGCGAAGCGGGTGGTGGCTGCGTCATCATCGCCGCGAGATGCTGGACACAACACAGAGCGACCCCGCCGCGCCCCCCGAGGAGCGGCGAGGTTGTCTCTTCGCACTTTCCCAGCCACCGCTGATGATCTTCCTGGCGGTGATCGGCTGTCTCCTGCTCATGGCTTCGCTGCACGACCTGCTGCTGCTCTGAGCCGTACACGGAGCCCCTGGCGTCACCCGCCGAGGGCTCCGTAGCCCGCCGCCGTCCCGTCCGTCACGCGTCGGCCCGTCACGCGTCGGCCCGATCGTCGCCGGTCTCCCCGCCGACCCCTCAGCCCGCCGCTTCCTTCCGGCGTGCCCGGTACGCGGCCACGTGGAGCCGGTTTCCGCACGTCCGGCTGTCGCAGTAGCGACGCGAGCGGTTGCGCGAGAGATCCACGAAGGCGCGCCGGCAGTCCGGCGCCTCGCACCGGCGAAGTCGGTCCTGCTCTCCGGCGACCACGAAGAACGCCAGCGCCATCCCGCAGTCGGCCGCGAGGTGGTCCGCGACCGAGGCGCCCGGCGCGAAGTAGTGCACGTGCCAGTCGTAACCGTCGTGGTCGGTGAGGCGGGGAGTGGTGCCCGCCGCGGCGACCAGCTCGTTGATGAGTCCGGCGGCGATCCGCGGCTCGTCGGCGGCGAAGACCCCGGCGAACCGGCCGCGGACGTCGCGTACGGCCGCGAGATCCTGCGCCGACAGCACGCCGACATCACTGATGTCGTGCTTTCGTACGAAATCGGCGAGGGACGGGACATCCGCGAGCCCGTCCGCCGTGTCGTCCTCCGGCGCGGTGTTCACCAGATCCACCACGGTGTCGAGGGCGCACCGGGTGTCGTGGGTGATCAGCACGTTTTGCTCCCTGGCCTGAGGGTCGGGCGGCCGCCCGCCGATGCTGGCCGATGGTAGTGGCTTCCCGGCCGCGGGGGAGCGGGGACGGCCCGGCCGGCCCGCCCCTGAGCGGCCCGGAGGGCGGGCGGGCGCGTGCACTGCGTGACCGTGCGTACGGCGCGGAGGAACCGGGCGGACGCCGCCCCGTGCTGATCGTGCCGGGTCCTGGCTGGGCGACATCGCGCCGCGTCACGATCCTGGTGCCCAGGGTGTTCGTCCCCGCACGCACCGACGCCGTCGCCGCGGAAGTCCGCGGCGACGGCGCCGGTGTTCGTGATCTGTGCGGTTGTGCCACATGCTGTTGTGCCTAACTCGGTTGTGCCCTATGCGGTTGTGTTAGCCCGAGCCGTCTCCCCGAGTGGACGGCGCCGGGCGGCTCTGTGGAGTCGCTAGCTCTCGGCCAGGATGTGTGAGAGCTCCGTGTCGAGATCGAAGTGCCGGTGTTCCGTGCCTGGCGGCACGGCGGCGTCCGTTCGCTTCAGGAAGGACTCCAGGGCCCGCGCCGGGGCCTCGAGCAGAGCCTCGCCCTCCGGGGAGCTCAGGGCGATGCATACGACGCCCTGACCGTGACTTCGGGACGGCCAGACTCGGACGTCGCCGGTACCGGTGGGCCGATGGAGGCCCTCCGCGAGGAGGTCGCGGGCGAACACCCACTCGACGGTTTCCTCGGCTCCGGTGTGGAAGGTGGCGTGCACGGCGTAGGGATCGGCCGTGTCATACCGCAGTCCTGCGGGTACAGGCAGTGAGGACTCGCTCGACACAACGAGGCGCAGGTGCAGCTCGCAGCTGACCGTGGTGTTCATAAGCGCCAGGGCCTTTCGCTCAGTGTGCGCTCGGGGATTCGCACGTCGGCGAAATCGACATGCCACCTACGGTGCCGTTGTAAACCCCTCTGAGTGTTTTGCGTGCCTTTACGTAACTCATCCGGCCGAGGGTGCCTTCGTCGGATAGGGCCATTCCGGTGACTGGTTTCTCTCCGGTAGGGTTTGGTCGTATGAATACGGGGAGTGACGAGCCGGGCGAGGCCGCCACGGCTGATGACGAGAGGAAGACCGAGCAGCCGCTCGGTTCGCGGGCGCCGGAATTCATCAAGGCGCGTCGTGCGCTGCACCTGAGCTGGCAGGTGGGCGTTTTCGTCGTGGGGCTCGCGGTGGTCGTCGCGGGCGTGATCATGCTTCCGCTGCCGGGTCCCGGCTGGCTGGTGATCTTCGGCGGCATGGCGATCTGGGCGACCGAGTTCGTCTGGGCGCAGCTGGTGCTCCGCTGGACGAAGCGCAAGGTCACGGAGGCGACGCAGCGGGCGCTCGACCCCGCGGTCCGGCGTCGCAACATCATCCTGACGACCGTCGGCCTGGTGATCGTCGCGGCCCTCTGTGCCGTCTACCTCTGGAAGTTCGGCTTCGAGATGCCCTGGAACATCAAGGAGTGACAAGGAGTGACAAGGGGTGACGGTGAGGCGCCCCGGGGGCGGGCTTGAGCGCCTCCGGTCGGTCGGAGTCACCCCCTGACATGGGGTAATGTTCTCCCTGCGCCCGGGCGATTAGCTCAGCGGGAGAGCGCTTCGTTCACACCGAAGAGGTCACTGGTTCGATCCCAGTATCGCCCACGAGCACGGTAGGCGGCCCAGATCCACGGATACGTGGACAGGGCCGCCTTCGTCGTTCCCGTGCCAGGTCGCGGCGCGTCACGTGACGCTGTGTAGCGCCTCGACGGCGCGTACCGCGGTATCTCGGCCATGGGGCCATCTGGCCGGACGGCGACGTCCGGAGCGAACGAAAGCGGCCTAGGTAGGGGGCGGCGGTGGTCTCGGCGGCGGTGCCGGCCGCGGGCCGCATCGGCGGGGTGATGGCGCCGCCGCCCGGGTTGGCGAGGCGGGCCACCGTCGACAGCGCCCCCCATGCCCGCCTCCGGGTGACCTGTCGTCAGCCCTCGTGTCAGGCCCGCGCACCGCCTCTCGGATGTCCTCCCCTGTGCCGACGCCCCGCCACGAACACTCCGACGCCCGAAGAACAGGGTGAAGACGGACTTCCAGGATTATGTGGCCTTTTGGGAGAAGTCCCGGGTCGGAGCCGCCCGTGGAAATCGGCCGGACATATTCCGGAACGCGGTCCCCTTCTTGCGGAAGTACGACAAGAGAGGTGTGCTGCTCGACCCCGGCCGCACATAGACGCCGGAAATGCCGGAGTCGAGAAGGCCGGCCAAGTCGACGTAAAGCAACTCGGTATTCCTCCCGATCCGACAAGTTGTCACTTGTCGTCGGCGGGAGGGTATTTGGGAAGGCGTGCATCACGCCCTGGCGGCGCTGGACCCGGGACGAGTGCCTCGCCGCCCTGAAGGAGAACCACGACACCCGGAAGGTGCCCGGCGGCACGGACCGGCGCGGCATCGGCGACGCGGTCGCAGCCGTCGGTCCACCACCCCGTCAGATCGGCCTCGTCGACACCGAGTCGCGGTCCACGGTGACGGAAGTCGGCACGTACCCGCCTCGTCCGCGGAACCCCGGACCGGCACACTCGGTCCATGGACTGGTGCCACTACCGCTTCCGCAGCCTGTGGGCCCTGCCCGCGCCGCCCGCCGCCGTCTACCGCGCTCTCGAACAGGCCGAGGACTACCCGCGTTGGTGGCCCCAGGTCCGCGAGGTGCGCCCGGCCGGCGAACGGAGCGGCACCATCCGTGTCCGCTCGTTCCTGCCGTACGACCTGGTGTTCACCGCACGTGAGGTGCGGAGCGACCCGACCGCCGGGGTTCTGGAGATCGCGCTGTCGGGCGACATCGAGGGCTGGGCTCGCTGGACCGTGTGCCCCGACGGGCCGGGCACCCGCGCCCGGTACGACCAGGAGGTCGATGTGCGCAAGCCCCTGCTGCGGCGGCTCGCGGTGCCGGGACGGCCTCTGTTCCGGCTCAATCACGCGCTGATGATGCGTGCCGGGCGGCACGGACTGAGGGCCTCTCTGCGAGCGGTTTGAACGACACCCGCCAGGACCTGTATTGTTCAGTGCGTTCCCGGGCGATTAGCTCAGTGGGAGAGCGCTTCGTTCACACCGAAGAGGTCACTGGTTCGAACCCAGTATCGCCCACCGGGAAAGGCCGGTCCGTCGCAGACGGACCGGCCTTCTTGCATGCCGGACGCCCGGCGCCGGTGTCCACGCGGGCCGTCCCACGCTCGCGCCGGCCCGCCACGCGCCCGCGCTCAGGCCGCCGCGGACAGCTCCGGCCGCAGCGGCCACGACGGATCCACCGACTCCTCCGAGCCGCTGCGCGCGAACCAGGCCTGCAGCCCGCGTGCCTGTGCCGCGTGCCACACGGACTGCAAGGTGTGCAGTTCGGCGGGGGAGAGCCGCTCCAGCCGGGGCGCGAACCGGCGTCCCACCGCACGGACCACCTCCATCGCGGCCAGCGCGTCCGCCGCCGCGTCGTGCGCGCCCTCCAGGGCGACGCCGTAGTGAGCGCACAGGTCGGTGAGCGTGCGCCGGCCCTTGCGATAGCGGTCCAGATGTTTGTCCAGGACCCGTGGATCGAGCACGCGCAGCGGCGCCGACTCGAACCAGCGGTCGAGACAGGACGCCCGATGCCGGCGCAACTCCCGGTCCAGGAGCGTCAGATCGAACGGCGCGTTCATCACCACCAGCGGACGGCCCACCGCCGCCTGCTCGCCCAGCACCCGGACTATCTCGTCCATCACCGGCGACGGCCAGCGGCCGTTGCGCTGCAGATGCTCCTCCGTCAGCCCGTGCACCGCCGTCGCACCCTCGGGCACCGGCACCCCCGGGTTCACCAGCCACCGGGTCACCCGGGGGCGGGAACCCGCGGCGTCCTGGACGACGACGGCGGCCGACACGATCCGGTCGGTCTCGACGTCCACGCCCGTGGTCTCCGTGTCGAACGCGGCCAAGGGGCCCTCGTACCAGCACGTCATACGCACACAACTCCTCGTTCACCCACGGCAGCTGACGCACCGTCTTCTGCCCGTTTGGTGATACCCGGGCTGTTTGCGCCGTACGCCGGAAGGAGACAACAGAGGTACGGGTCTTTGCAGTTCAGCGGCCCGTCGCGGGGATTCTCTTGGCTTGGAAGGCTGTTGGACTCATGGCAATCGCGCAGCCCGAGCGGGGCGGGCTGCTGCCCCAGCGGACGGCACCCCATCGCGGCACGCTCGCCACCACCGCCTGCATGGAGACACTGCAGGTCGGCTACCTGCACGCCGTCGCCGCCGCGGCCGGCTGCTCGCTGTCCCAGCCCTTTCCGGACAACGGGATCGACTGGCACGTCAGCCACAGCGGCCCCGGACACACGGTCGACGACGAAGTCACCATCAAGGTGCAGCTCAAGTGCACGTACCAGATCCCGCCGAACCCCCCGGGACCCGCCTTCTCCTTCACGCTCGACAACGAGCACCTGGCGAAGCTCGCCCGCACCCCGGTCTCGGTGCACAAGATCCTGGTCGTGATGCTCGTGCCCCGGTCCCAGGACGACTGGCTGCGCGCCAGCCACGACCGCCTCGACCTGCGGCACTGCTGCTACTGGACCAACCTCGCCGGGCAGCCCGTCACGGGCCGGCGCAGAACCACCGTCCGCATACCGACCTCGCGCATCTTCGACGACCGGGCCCTGTGCGAGATCATGACGCGGGTCGGGACGGGAGGCAGACCATGACGCACCGTCCGATCGACGAACCCCTCCGGCCGGTCAGGCCGCACCCCGCGGAGGCCCACTGGACCGAGCCGCCCGAGCCCGGCCAGGTCGACCCCGCCGTGCTCAGCGCCCTGCTGCACCGGCACGGCTGGCAGCGCCGCGGCGGCGCCGCGGGACGGTACGGCAGGTGGACCCCACCAGGGCCCGGCGGCTCGGGCACCAGCCTGCTCGTGCCGGAGAACCGGGCCTTCCCCGACAGCGACGACCTCCTCGGCGAGGCCCTCGACGCGCTCTCCCGCAGCGGCTCCCCCTCCGCGCGCGACGTCCTGGTCGCGCTCGCCGTGCCCAGCGACGAGATCCGCTGGTGGCGCGACGTCCCGAGGGGTCCGGTCGGCGCCACGCCCTGGAGCGTCGAGGAGCGGCTGCGCTCGGCCGCCCGCCAGATGCTGCTCGCGGCCGCCCTCGCCACCCGCGCTCGCGCCGGCTACTACGGCACCCGGTACCGCAGGCCCGCCGCCGCGTCCCTGGAGAACGTCCTCGTCGGCGCCGACCCCGACGGGCGCAGGCTCACCGCCTTCGTGCCCGTGGACACCGGCCGGCCGCTGGCCATACGCCTGCACCAGGCGCTGTACGCCGCCCGCGAGGCCATCGACTACCAGCGGGCCACCGGCGGCATGGACGCCTTCGACGCGGCCGTCGAGGCAGGCGTGAGTCACGAACTCACCGAGGCCGTCGTCGCGCTCGTACGCGGCACCGAGGGCGCCCGCATCGCCGTCGAGTGGGCGCCGGCCGCCGGCGTCCCCGAGGGCTGCGCGTCGCCCGACGAGGCCGTCGAGTTCTCGCCCGGCGACGTGCCCGTGCTGCGCGAGGCCGCGGCCCGTTACCTGCGCGAGGAACCGTCCGTGCCGGTCCGGATCACCGGGGCCGTGGTGCGGATACGCAGGTCGCAGCCGCGCGGCGAGGGCACCGTACGGCTGCGGGTCATCGCGGGCGCCGAGGTCCCGTACGTACGGGTGACCCTCGACGAGGAGGCGTACCGGATAGCGGGACAGGCCCATCTCGTCGGGCTGCCGGTGCGGGTGCACGGGCGGCTGGAGAGCCGCGGCGGCTTCCGCAGACTCACGGACGCCTCCGGGGTCGCACCCGTGCAGGTGGACGAGGCCGAACGCGACCGGCTGATGAAGTCGCTCCAGGAGAATCTGGACTTCTTCGAGGAGGCCTGCAGCGGGGACTGAGCCCGGACCGGCGGGAACCGTTTCGCGGAGGGGGGCCTCGGCTCGGTACGATTCCTGTCTGCGCCCGCGTGTCGCGGCGCGCCCACCTTCAGGCAGGAGAGTCCGGTGTCAGACGTCCGTGTGATCATCCAACGCGATTCCGAGCGGGAAGAGCGCGTGGTGACGACGGGCACTACGGCCGCCGATCTCTTCACCGGCGAGCGCACCGTCGTCGCGGCGCGCGTGGCCGGCGAGCTGAAGGACCTCGCGTACGAGGTGAAGGACGGCGAGGAGGTCGAGCCCGTCGAGATCTCCTCGCAGGACGGCCTCAACATCCTGCGCCACTCCGCCGCGCACGTCATGGCCCAGGCCGTGCAGGAGCTCTTCCCCGAGGCCAAGCTCGGCATCGGCCCGCCGGTCAAGGACGGCTTCTACTACGACTTCGACGTCGAGAAGCCGTTCACGCCCGAGGATCTCAAGGCCATCGAGAAGAAGATGCAGGAGATCCAGAAGCGCGGCCAGCGCTTCTCCCGCCGCGTGGTCACCGACGAGGCCGCCCGCGAGGAGCTCGCCGCGGAGCCGTACAAGCTGGAGCTCATCGGCATCAAGGGCACCGCGGCCGCCCAGGACGGGGCCGACGGCGCGGACGTCGAGGTCGGCGGCGGCGAGCTGACGATCTACGACAACCTCGACGCCAAGACCGGCGAGCTGTGCTGGAAGGACCTCTGCCGCGGTCCCCACCTGCCCACCACCCGCAACATCCCGGCGTTCAAGCTCATGCGCAACGCCGGCGCGTACTGGCGCGGCAGCGAGAAGAACCCGATGCTCCAGCGCATCTACGGCACCGCCTGGCCGTCCAAGGACGAGTTGAAGGCGCACCTGGACTTCCTCGCCGAGGCCGAGAAGCGCGACCACCGCAAGCTGGGCAACGAGCTGGACCTCTTCTCCATCCCGGACCAGATCGGCTCCGGCCTCGCCGTCTTCCACCCCAAGGGCGGCATCATCCGCCGGGTCATGGAGGACTACTCGCGCCGCCGGCACGAGGAGGAGGGCTACGAGTTCGTCTACACCCCGCACGCGACCAAGGGGAAGCTCTTCGAGACCTCGGGCCACCTGGACTGGTACGCCGACGGCATGTACCCGCCCATGCAGCTCGACGAGGGCGTGGACTACTACCTCAAGCCCATGAACTGCCCGATGCACAACCTGATCTTCGACGCACGCGGCCGTTCGTACCGCGAACTGCCCCTGCGTCTCTTCGAGTTCGGGACCGTGTACCGCTACGAGAAGTCGGGCGTCGTGCACGGCCTGACCCGCGCCCGTGGGTTCACGCAGGACGACGCGCACATCTACTGCACCAAGGAGCAGATGGCGGACGAGCTCGACAAGACGCTCACCTTCGTCCTGAACCTGCTGCGCGACTACGGCCTCACCGACTTCTACCTGGAGCTGTCCACCAAGGACCCGGAGAAGTTCGTCGGCTCCGACGAGGTCTGGGAGGAGGCCACCGAGACGCTGCGGCAGGTGGCCGAGAAGCAGGGCCTCCCGCTCGTCCCCGACCCGGGCGGCGCCGCGTTCTACGGCCCGAAGATCTCCGTCCAGACCAAGGACGCCATCGGCCGGACCTGGCAGATGTCGACGGTGCAGCTCGACTTCAACCTGCCCGAGCGCTTCGACCTGGAGTACACCGGTCCCGACGGCTCCAAGCAGCGTCCGGTGATGATCCACCGCGCGCTGTTCGGTTCCATCGAGCGCTTCTTCGCGGTGCTCCTCGAGCACTACGCGGGTGCGTTCCCGGCCTGGCTGGCGCCCGTCCAGGCGGTCGGTATCCCGATCGGCGACGCGCACGTGGAGTACCTCCAGAAGTTCGCCGCCGAGGCGAAGAAGAAGGGGCTGCGCGTCGAGGTCGACTCCTCCTCCGACCGCATGCAGAAGAAGATCCGCAACGCGCAGAAGCAGAAGGTGCCCTTCATGGTCATCGCGGGCGACGAGGACATGGCGGCCGGCGCCGTCTCCTTCCGCTACCGCGACGGCTCGCAGGAGAACGGCATCCCGGTCGACGAGGCGATCGCCAAGATCGCGAAGATCGTCGAGGAGCGCACGCAGGTCTGACGCACGCAGGTCTGACGCGCGGAGTCATCCGACGCGCAGAGTGATCCGACGCGTACGACGAGAGGCCCCCGGGGAGTTCAGAACCCCGGGGGCCTCTCGTCGTCCTCGCGCGCGAAGACGTGCAGCAGCCACGACGAGAACGACCCCGTGACCGCGCCGAGCAGCGCCAGACCGCACGCCATGAGACCCACCGCGATCGTGCGTCCCAGCCATGTCACCGGGACGACGTCCCCGTAGCCCACTGTCGCGAGGGTGGAGCACGTCCACCACACCGAGTCCCCGAAGGTGCGGATCGTCGCGTGCGGTGCCGAGTGCTCCTGCTGGTAGACGGCGAGGGCGCCGGCGAAGCCGAGCAGCAGCACCGACAGGCCCGCGTAGAAGACCACGCGCGCGTACAGGGCGAGACGGGGCTGTCCGCGACGGCGCTGCACGGCCTCGTACACCTTGACGACGCGCAGCGGGCGCAGCAGGGGCAGGACGAGCACCAGCGTGTCCAGCCAGTGGGCCGGTACGAAGCGGGGCCCCTGGCCGCTCAGCCGCCAGCGCACTCCGTAGTCGACCAGGAACAGGCCCCAGGCGGCCAGCATCGCGGCCAGGCACGCGTCCCGCGCGGCGGGCGGCAGACCGTGGCCCAGGACCAGCACCGCGTAGGCGGTGAGGAACAGCAGCGAGCACAGACCGAGCGGGACCTCGGTGCGCCGTTCCCAGCGGGCCTGCGGGCTGTCGTCGTCCACAGGCCCAGCTTGGCCCGGGGCGCATTCGGGCGAGCCCCGCCGACACGCCGCGAACGGGCGAAGCAATATGCTGCACCACATGACGAGTGAGCCGGAGCAGCAGATCGGAGTGGGGACGCAGGACGCGTTCCAGCGCTTGTGGACGCCCCACCGGATGGCTTACATCCAGGGCGAGAACAAGCCCACCGGCCCGGGGGCCGACGACGGCTGTCCGTTCTGCTCGATCCCTGCCAAGTCCGACGAGGACGGGCTCATCGTCCGGCGCGGTGAGCAGGTGTACGCGGTGCTCAACCTCTACCCGTACAACGGCGGCCATCTCATGGTCGTGCCCTACCGTCATGTCGCGGACTACACCGACCTGACCGGCCCGGAGACCGCCGAGCTCGGCGAGCTGACCAAGCAGGCCATGACCGCGCTGCGGGCCGCGTCCGGCGCGCACGGCTTCAACATCGGCATGAACCAGGGAACCGTGGCCGGCGCGGGTATCGCCGCCCACCTCCACCAGCACATCGTGCCCCGCTGGGGCGGCGACACCAACTTCATGCCGGTCGTCGGTCACACCAAGGTCCTGCCCCAACTGCTCGCGGACACCCGCAAGATGCTCGCGGAGGCGTGGCCCAAGCCGTAGCCCTGCCGGGCGCGGAAGGGGAGGGACCGGGGGCGTGGGAATCCACGCCCCGACCGCTCCCACGGGCCGCCCGGCCCCGGCGCCCGGCACGGCGCCTGCCCAGGCCCGGCACGGCGCCTGCCCGTGCCCTGCTTCGTCCCGCACGGCGCCCGCCCGTGCCCCCGGCACTTCGCCGCGTACGGCGCCCGCTGGTGACTCGTACGGCGCGTACGGCGCCTGCGCGTGCCCTGTACGGGGCCCGGCTTGTGTCCCCCACTTCGCCCGGCGCGGCGTCCGCTCGTGACCCGCACCTCGCCCCGTACGGTGCGCCCTCGTGACTCGTACGGCGCCTGCGCGTGCCCCGTCTCGTACGGCGCCGCCTGCCCGTGCCCCGCAGTTCGCCCCGTACGCGCCCGGCCGCGGCTCCGTACGGCGCCTGCCTGTGCCCTGCCTTCGTCCGGTACGGCGCGCGCTCGTGACCTGTGCGGGGCCTGACCGTGGTCCGTACGGCGCCCGCCCGTGCCGCTCCCCCCGACCCGCACGGCGTCCCCCGGTCCCGTGACGGCGCCCACGGGACCCGGCGCCTCCTGCTCAGCCGCCGGAGGCCTACGCGTCGAAGACGTCGTCCTTCTTCGGTGTCGGGTCCTGCACCGTGCCGCTGAGCACGGACGTGCGGCCGTCGAACTTCGTGGTGTCCACGTTGTGGCCCTTGAGGAACTCGATGACCGCCTCGTGCACCACACGGAGCACGGGGGTCGCGGAGCGCAGCACGTCGTCGGTCATGAAGCGGTTCTTCCAGGGCTGGTCGGCCCAGGCGTGCCGCAGTCCGAACGGTTCGGGAAGCGTCAGCGAGCCGCCGAGCCAGTTCAGGAACGGCGGGTACCAGGTGAACGGGGCGCGGGCCGCGAGCCGTACGACCTCGTCGTTGCCGACCAGCGGGAGCTTCACCGTGCGGGTCTCCCAGAACTTGACCGTCTTGGCGACCTTCTTCTCCTTGGCCGCCGGCTTGCCCATGAACAGGCCGTTCACCGGTCCCAGGGCGTGGCCGGTGAGCTCGATGCGCAGGGTCTTGTGGAGCACGGTCACCGAGACCAGCATGCTGATCACCAACTGGCCGTCGAAGAGGGTCCACTGGACCCCGAGGTAGTGCCGCTGGCCGCTGTTGTACTGCTGCTTGTTGCAGATGTCCCGTATCTGCTGGAGGTTGACCTGGTGAGCCGTGCTGCCGCTCGGGCGCGTGACCTCCTTGGCGGTCGCCGGGATGTGCGTGACGACCCAGTGCCGGATCTCGGGCTTGGGGAAACCGCCCGTGGTCAGCGGGCTCGTGTTGAGCCGCTCCAGCGCCCGCTCGACGGCGCTCACGACGTCGAAGCTCTGGAACCTGTTGATCTCCGGGGGCGGCACCAGGTGCTTGGCGAGCTCCGCGCTGAGCGACCCCACCTTCTGCACCTGGTCCGAGACGACCGGCACCAGATCCTCGGCGAGGTGCCAGTGCCCCCAGCGCGTACCCATGCCGAGGATGCCCTTGGGGCCGGCGTAGAAGACCGAGTTCGACCGCTGCTCGTCCCGCAGCTCGCCGAACGCCTGACGCAGCCGCTCGGCCCGGGTGTCGCCGGGGCTGCTGGGGACGGACTCGGGGACCCGGGCGCCGACGGTGCTGCCGGAGAGGAGGTTGTTCCAGCGGTCGCGCAGGTCCTTCGCGGTGCGCTCGCAGATCTGCTTCGCCAGCAGCCAGCCGACGACCGGGGCGACGATCGCGCCCCGCACGTACCAGGCCAGGGGACCGGTGAAGGGCAGCCGGATCATGGCGATCACGGCGACGACGCCCACGGCGACGAGAAGGGCGGTGGCGAGGGCGGAGGCACGCTTGTCCTCGCGCTTGGAGACGGCGGTCCGTATCTGGAAGACCAGCAGCCACAGCAGGAGGCCCGGCAGGAAGAGCAGGCCGCAGACCGCCATCACGACCGTGAGGCGGGTGTCGCGCTCCCTGCGGAGGCGGTTGGCCGCCAGACAGTGCTCGACCACCGCCTGCGGCTCGATGCCGAAGGACTGGACGACCGGCTTGCGGTCGACACCCAGCATCCGGTTCACCACGGACTGGGCGAAGGCCTCGCCGAGGTTGGGCCGGAAGATCGTCGCCCACTTGCGGCTCGGGCTGACCTTCGACTCGTGCCACTCGTTGTTGGCCTCGAGGATCTTCCCGACCTCGTCGTCCCGGTACGCGGCCGAGGCCAGGGCGTAGGTCGCCATCTCGTCCGAACCCGAACGTGGCACCTGTGGCCCGAAGATGTCCTCGAAACCGGTTGGAACCGTCATTCCCGCCCCCATCGCCGCGGTGTCGCTTCTGCGGCTTTTCCCGACTTCCCTGCCCCGCACACCTGTTGATCAGCCTGTCATGGTGATCGACTCGCCACGTCATCAGCCATCAGCTTGATCGTCATCAGCGTATCGGCAGGCGGCGGCCTTCGTCGGCGGACGGCCGAAGCCGCCCGCCGAGGGTGAACCGAAGCGTGTCCGGTGTGAACTACGAGGCCTCCCGCGTCTGTTCGCGCATCCTCTCGGCGATCTGCGGCGGCATCGGCTCGTGCCGCGCGTAACTGCGCCGGAAACGTGCGGTGCCGTGCGAGAGCGAGCGCAGATCGACGGCGTACCGTCCGATCTCCATCTCCGGCACCTCGGCCCGTACGAGCGTGCGGCCGCCGCTCGTCTGCTCCGTGCCGACGACCCGGCCGCGCCGCCCCGACAGGTCGCTCATCACGGCGCCCACGTAGTCGTCGCCGACCATGACGGTCACCTCCGCGACCGGCTCCAGCAGATGGATCCTCGCCTCGGCGGCGGCCTCGCGCAGCGCCAGCGCGCCCGCGGTCTGGAAGGCGGCGTCGGAGGAGTCCACCGAGTGCGCCTTGCCGTCGAGCAGGGTGATCCGTACGTCGATGAGCGGATGGCCCGCGGCCACGCCCCGGGCCGCCTGGGCGCGTACGCCCTTCTCGACGGACGGGATGAACTGCCGGGGCACGGCCCCGCCGACGACCTTGTCCACGAACTCGATGCCCGAACCGTTCGGGAGGGGTTCGACCTCGATCTCGCAGATCGCGTACTGGCCGTGGCCGCCGGACTGCTTCACATGGCGCCCGCGCCCCGCCGACCTGGCCGCGAACGTCTCCCGCAGGGAAACCTTGTGCGGGACCACGTCGACCTGGACGCCGTACCGGCTGCGCAGCCGTTCCAGGGCGACGTCCGCGTGCGCCTCGCCCAGACACCACAGGACCACCTGATGGGTGTGCTGGTTCTGTTCCAGGCGCATGGTGGGGTCCTCGGCGACCAGCCGGCCGAGCCCCTGCGAGAGCTTGTCCTCGTCGGCCTTGCTGTGCGCCTGGATGGCGAGCGGCAGCAGCGGGTCGGGCATCTGCCACGGTTCCATCAGCAGCGGGTCGTCCTTGGCCGAGAGGGTGTCGCCGGTCTCCGCCCGGTTGAGCTTCGCCACGCACGCCAGGTCGCCCGCGATGCAGTGGGTGAGGGCGCGCTGCTGTTTGCCGAACGGCGCGGACAGCGCGCCGACCCGTTCGTCGACGTCGTGGTCCTCGTGGCCGCGGTCGGTGAGCCCGTGTCCGGAGACGTGCACCGTCTCGTCGGGGCGCAGGGTGCCGGAGAAGACGCGGACGAGCGAGACCCGGCCGACGTAGGGGTCGCTGGCCGTCTTCACGACCTCCGCCACCAGCGGCCCGTCCGGGTCGCAGGCCCTGACCTCCCGCGCCGCGCCGTCCGGCGTGGTCACCGCGGGTGCCGCGCGCTCCAGCGGGGTCGGGAAGCCGCCGGTGACGAGCTCCAGGAGCTCGACGGTGCCCAGTCCCTGCCGGGCGCCCTCGGCCGCGGGCGCGGCGGCCAGCACGGGGAAGAACGCCCCGCGCGCCACGGCCCGCTCCAGATCCTGCACCAGTGTCTTGAAATCGATCTCCTCGCCGCTCAGGTAGCGGTCCATGAGGGTCTCGTCCTCGCTCTCGGCGATGATCCCCTCGATCAGCCGGTTGCGCGCCTCCGCGATCAGCGGCAGCTGCCCGTCCACCGGCTCGGCCTCCTCGCGCTCACCGGACGAGTAGTCGAACAGCCGCTGCGACAGCAGCCCGATCAACCCGGTCACCGGCGCGTGCCCGTCGGGGCCCGGCTCTCCGTGCAGCGGCAGGTAGAGCGGCAGTACGGCGTCGGGGTCGTCGGCGCCGAAGGCCTCCGCGCAGATCCTGGTCATCGCGTCGAAGTCGGCGCGGGCCGATTCGAGGTGGGTGACCACGATGGCCCGCGGCATGCCGACCGCCGCGCACTCGTCCCAGACCATCCGGGTCGAGCCGTCCACGCCGTCCGAGGCCGAGACCACGAAGAGGGCCGCGTCCGCGGCGCGCAGACCGGCCCTGAGCTCCCCGACGAAGTCGGCGTATCCGGGGGTGTCGAGGATATTGATCTTGTACCCGTCCCATGCGACGGGTACCAGGGAGAGCTGCACCGAGCGCTGCTGGCGGTGCTCGATCTCGTCGTAGTCGGATACGGCGGTGCCGTCCTCCACCCGGCCCGCCCGGTTCACGGCTCCCGCTGTCAGCGCGAGAGCCTCCACCAAAGTCGTCTTGCCCGATCCGCTGTGGCCGACCAGCACCACATTCCGTACGGACGCGGGGTGGTCGGCCGCCGTAGCCCTGCCGGCGGCTCCGGGGTGTGCGTTCGCCTTGTCGCCCATGGCCTTGCCTCCCGTGCACGGTGAGGTCTCTGTGGGCGCGGGCACGACGGATCCTGCCCCGGACCAGGTCCAGGGGTACCCCCAGCGGTACGGCTCCGATGACGCCCGCGGTGACTTCGAGCTTTGCACTCGCGTCACGGTGCGTCCATACGGCGGACGCGATCGCGCCGTGCCGCCCGGGGAGTCCCGTGTGACACGGGGTGCGGGTGCCCGACCGTCGCACATGCGCGCGCGTGACTACGATGGGCCAGCCGGGGGCCAGCAGGGGCCGTCCGGCGACACCGACCCTCGGGAAGGCCATGCTGAACAAGTACGCGCGTGCATTCTTCACGCGTGTCCTCACACCGTTCGCCGCGTTTCTCATCCGCCGGGGGGTAAGCCCCGACACGGTCACCCTCCTGGGCACGGCCGGAGTGATGGCGGGCGCGCTGGTCTTCTACCCCCGGGGAGAGTTCTTCTGGGGCACGATCGTCATCACGCTCTTCGTCTTCTCCGACCTGGTCGACGGCAACATGGCGCGCCAGCTCGGCCGCTCCAGCCGGTGGGGTGCCTTCCTGGACTCCACGCTCGACCGGGTCGCCGACGGGGCCGTCTTCGGCGGCTTCGCCCTCTGGTACGCGGGCAACGGCGACAACAACGTGCTCTGCGCCGTCTCGATCTTCTGCCTGGCCAGCGGCCAGGTGGTCTCGTACACCAAGGCCCGCGGCGAGGCGATCGGCCTGCCGGTCGCCGTCAACGGTCTGGTGGAACGCGCCGAACGCCTGGTGATCTCGCTGGTCGCGGCAGGCCTCGCGGGGCTGCACGCGTTCGGGGTGCCCGGCATCCAGTGGCTGCTGCCCGTCGCCCTGTGGATCGTCGCCGTCGGCAGCCTGGTCACGCTGGTCCAGCGCGTCGTCACGGTGCGCCGGGAGTCCGCCGAGGCCGACGCGGCCGCCGCGCACAGCAGCGGGGCCACCTCGTGACCAGCCTCCAGGACAGACTGGTGGACGGGGCGTACGCGCTCGGCTGGAGCACCGTCAAGACGCTCCCGGAGCCGGTCGCCGTACGTCTCGGCCGCACCATCGCGGACGCCGCCTGGAGGAAGCGCGGCAAGGGCGTACTGCGCCTGGAGAGCAACTACGCGCGCGTGGTGCCCGACGCGGGCCCGGAGCGGCTCGCGGAACTCTCCCGGGCGGGCATGCGCTCCTACCTGCGTTACTGGATGGAGTCCTTCCGCCTTCCCGCCTGGAGCCGGGAGCGCGTGCGGGAGGGATTCGACCCCACGGACGTGCACCACCTGACGGACGGCATCGCCTCCGACCGGGGCGTCGTCCTCGCACTCCCGCACATGGGCAACTGGGACCTCGCGGGCGCGTGGGTCACCACCAAGCTGGAGACGCCGTTCACCACCGTGGCCGAGCGCCTCAAGCCGGAATCGCTGTACGACCGCTTCGTCGCCTATCGCGAGGGCCTCGGTATGGAGGTCCTCCCGCACAGCGGCGGCACCGCGTTCGGCACCCTGGCCCGGCGGCTGCGCGACGGAGGCCTGGTCTGCCTGGTCGCCGAACGCGATCTGTCCGCGTCCGGCGTCGAGGTCAAGTTCTTCGGAGAGGCCACCCGGATGCCCGCGGGCCCGGCGCTGCTGGCCCAGCAGACCGGGGCGCTGCTCCTCCCGGTGACGCTCTGGTACGACGACTCACCGGTCATGAAGGGCCGGGTGCATCCCCCCGTCGAGGTCCCCGAGACAGGTACCCGGGCCGAGAAGACGTCTGTCATGACACAGGCGCTGGCCGATGCCTTCGCCACGGGTATTTCCGACCATCCGGAGGACTGGCACATGCTGCAGCGCCTGTGGCTCGCCGACCTGGAGCCCCGCCCCGCACCGTCCGACGGGGAGCGGCCGTGAAGATCGGCATCGTCTGCCCGTACTCCTGGGACGTACCGGGTGGCGTCCAGTTCCACATCCGCGACCTCGCCGAGCACCTCATCCGCCTCGGGCACGAGGTCTCCGTCCTCGCCCCCGCGGACGACGAGACGCCCCTGCCGCCGTACGTCGTCTCGGCGGGCCGCGCGGTCCCGGTGCCCTACAACGGCTCCGTGGCGCGCCTGAACTTCGGCTTCCTGTCGGCGGCCAGGGTGCGGCGCTGGCTGCACGACGGCACCTTCGACGTGATCCACATCCACGAACCGACCTCGCCGTCCCTCGGACTGCTCGCGTGCTGGGCCGCGCAGGGGCCCATCGTCGCCACCTTCCACACCTCCAACCCGCGCTCCCGGGCGATGATCGCCGCGTACCCGATCCTGCAGCCCGCGCTGGAGAAGATCAGCGCGCGGATCGCGGTGAGCGAGTACGCGCGGCGCACGCTCGTCGAGCACCTGGGCGGCGACGCGGTCGTCATCCCGAACGGCGTCGACGTCGACTTCTTCGCCCGCGCCAAGCCCCAGCAGGGGTGGCAGGGCGACACCCTCGGGTTCATCGGCCGCATCGACGAGCCCCGCAAGGGCCTGCCCGTCCTCATGAAGGCACTCCCGAAGATCCTCGCCGAACGCCCCTCGACCAGACTCCTGGTCGCCGGCCGGGGCGACGAGGAGGAGGCCGTCGAGTCGCTGCCCGCCGAGATGCGTTCACGTGTCGAGTTCCTGGGCATGATCAGCGACGAGGACAAGGCCCGCTTCCTGCGCAGCGTCGACGTGTACGTGGCACCCAACACCGGCGGCGAGAGCTTCGGGATCATCCTGGTGGAGGCCATGTCCGCGGGCGCGCCGGTGCTCGCCTCCGACCTCGACGCCTTCGCCCAGGTGCTCGACCAGGGAGCGGCCGGGGAACTGTTCGCCAACGAGGACGCGGACGCGCTGGCCGCATCCGCCGTACGCCTGCTCGGCGACCCCGAGCGCCGCGCCGAACTGCGTGTGCGGGGCAGCGCGCACGTACGGCGCTTCGACTGGTCGACCGTCGGCGCCGACATCCTGTCCGTGTACGAGACGGTGACGGACGGGGCGGCGGCGGTGGCCGCGGACGAACGGACGGGGCTGCGGGCACGGTTCGGGCTGGCGCGGGAGTGAGCACCGGGGAGCGGGACGCGGCGGAGCAGGGGCAGGGAGGGCGCGGACGCCCTTCTCCGTGGCGGACACCTGCCCAGGGGACGTGAGGGACGGCTGACCACGCCGAGTAGCCTTGCCGCCCGTGACCGCAACCCTGATCTGGATCCTCGTCGGCCTCGCCGCGATCGGCCTCTACCTGAGCTGGACCGCGGGGCGTCTCGACCGGCTGCACGCCCGGATCGACGCCGCGCGCGCCGCACTCGACGCGCAGCTGTTGCGCCGGGCCTCGGTCGCCCAGGAGCTGGCGACCTCCGGGGTGCTCGACCCGGCCGCCTCCATCGTGCTGTACGAGGCCGCGCACGCCGCCCGGCAGGCGGAGGAGGAACAGCGCGAGGTCGCCGAGAGCGAGCTGAGCCAGGCCCTGCGGGCCGTCTTCGGAGAGGTCCAGCAGATGGAGGCGGTGCGGGAGGCACCGGGCGGGGACGCGGCGGCGAGCGAGCTGGCACAGGCGGTACGGCGGGTGCCGATGGCCCGGCGGTTCCACAATGACGCCGTGCGGGCGGCGCGGGCGTTGCGGAGGCATCGCAAGGTGCGGTGGTTCCGGCTGGCCGGTCATGCCGCCTTCCCGATGGCCTTCGAGATGGACGACGAGCCGCCTACTGCGTTGGCTGACCGGCCCACGAACTGAGCCGCCTGCCGCATCGCCGTCCTAGGGGCTGCCGCCCCCAGACCCCCGCTTCGGCCTGAACGGCCTCGTCCTCAAACGCCGGACGGGCTGGAAATGCGGGTCCGCGCTGGAAATACGGGCTGCGGTGGATATGCGGGCTTGTGGTGGAGGTGCGGGCTCGTGCCTGGAGACGGGCTGCACTGGAGATGCGGGCCCGCGCTGAAGATGCGGGCTTGTGGTGGAGATGCGGGTTGCGCTGGAGATGCGGGCTTGCGCTGGCGGTAGCGGCGTGTGCCGCATGGTTCCGGCCGGGGTCATGTCTTTCAGCCCGTCCGGCGTTTGAGGACGAGCCCTTCGGGCGAGGCGGGGGTCCAGGGGGCGCAGCGCCCCTGGCGGGGGTCTGGGGGCGGAGCCCCCAGGGATGGGTCGGGTAGGGGCGGCGGGGGCGGAAAACGATCCACCGGGTCCCCATTGGCCCTTGCAGTGGCCTGGTCCACTCCCGTTTCCTCGGTACTGCAGAAACCCTCTTTCACCGAGTGAGGTCAACCCGTGTCCAGCACGCTCCCCACCCCCGCCCGCCCCGAAGACAACGCGGCGACCGGCACCGCCCGAGTGAAGCGCGGCATGGCCGAGCAGCTCAAGGGCGGCGTGATCATGGACGTCGTCACCCCGGACCAGGCGAAGATCGCCGAGGACGCGGGCGCCGTCGCCGTCATGGCCCTGGAGCGGGTCCCGGCCGACATCCGCAAGGACGGCGGCGTGGCCCGGATGTCCGACCCGGACATGATCGAGGGCATCATCGACGCCGTCTCGATCCCGGTGATGGCCAAGTCCCGCATCGGCCACTTCGTCGAGGCCCAGGTCCTGCAGTCCCTCGGCGTCGACTACATCGACGAGTCCGAGGTCCTCACCCCGGCCGACGAGGTCAACCACTCCGACAAGTGGGCGTTCACGACCCCCTTCGTCTGCGGTGCCACCAACCTGGGCGAGGCCCTGCGCCGCATCGCCGAGGGCGCCGCCATGATCCGCTCCAAGGGCGAGGCCGGCACCGGCAACGTCGTCGAGGCCGTCCGCCACCTGCGCCAGATCAAGAACGAGATCGCCAGGCTGCGCGGCTACGACAACAACGAGCTGTACGCCGCGGCCAAGGAACTGCGCGCCCCCTACGAGATCGTCAAGGAGGTCGCCGAGCTCGGCAAGCTCCCGGTGGTGCTGTTCTCCGCGGGTGGCGTCGCCACTCCGGCCGACGCGGCGCTGATGCGTCAGCTCGGCGCCGAGGGCGTCTTCGTCGGCTCCGGCATCTTCAAGTCCGGCGACCCGGCCAAGCGCGCCGCCGCCATCGTGAAGGCCACCACCTTCTACGACGACCCGAAGATCATCGCGGACGCGTCCCGCAACCTGGGCGAGGCCATGGTCGGCATCAACTGCGACACCCTCCCCGAGGCCGAGCGCTACGCCAACCGCGGCTGGTAGGACACACCACTCATGAGCACCCCCGTCATAGGCGTCCTGGCCCTCCAGGGTGACGTACGGGAGCACCTCATCGCCCTGGCCGCGGCCGACGCCGTGGCCAGGGCGGTACGGCGCCCCGAGGAACTCGCCGAGGTGGATGGCCTGGTCATCCCCGGCGGCGAGTCCACCACCATCTCCAAGCTCGCCCACCTCTTCGGCATGATGGAGCCCCTCCGCGCGCGCGTGCGTGAAGGGATGCCCGTGTACGGCACCTGCGCCGGCATGATCATGCTCGCCGACAAGATCCTCGACCCGCGCTCCGGGCAGGAGACGATCGGCGGCATCGACATGATCGTGCGCCGCAACGCCTTCGGACGCCAGAACGAGTCCTTCGAAGCGGCGGTCGACGTCGAGGGGGTCGGGGGCGATCCTGTGGAGGGCGTCTTCATCCGGGCCCCCTGGGTCGAGTCCGTGGGCGCGGAGGCGGAAGTGCTGGCCATGCACGAGGGCCACATCGTCGCCGTGCGCCAGGGCAACGCGCTCGCCACGTCGTTCCACCCCGAACTGACCGGAGACCACCGCGTGCACGGCCTGTTCGTCGACATGGTGCGCGCGAACCGGACACCCGGCTCCTTGTAGGATCTGGGGGTCCCCCAGGCTCTTAAAGTGTGGGGGAGTTCGTACAGGATGGGTTACGCGAAGGAGACAGGCAGATGTCCGGCCACTCTAAATGGGCTACGACGAAGCACAAGAAGGCCGTGATCGACGCCAAGCGCGGCAAGCTCTTCGCGAAGATGATCAAGAACATCGAGGTGGCGGCCCGCACGGGCGGCGCCGACGTGTCCGGCAACCCGACGCTCTTCGACGCCATCCAGAAGGCCAAGAAGAGCTCGGTCCCGAACAAGAACATCGACTCGGCGGTCAAGCGCGGCGCCGGCCTCGAAGCCGGTGGCGCCGACTACGAGACGATCATGTACGAGGGTTACGGCCCGAACGGTGTCGCGGTGCTCATCGAGTGCCTCACCGACAACCGTAACCGCGCCGCCTCGGACGTCCGCGTCGCCATGACCCGCAACGGCGGCAACATGGCCGACCCGGGTTCGGTCTCGTACCTCTTCAACCGCAAGGGCGTCGTCATCGTCCCCAAGGGCGGCCTGACCGAGGACGACGTCCTGGGTGCCGTGCTCGACGCGGGCGCCGAGGAGGTCAACGACCTCGGTGAGTCCTTCGAGGTCATCTCCGAGGCGACCGACCTGGTCGCCGTGCGCACCGCCCTCCAGGACGCCGGGATCGACTACGACTCCGCGGACGCCAACTTCGTCCCGACCATGCAGGTCGAGCTGGACGAGGAGGGCGCCCGGAAGATCTTCAAGCTGATCGACGCACTCGAGGACAGCGACGACGTGCAGAACGTCTTCGCCAACTTCGACGTCAGCGACGAGGTCATGGAGAAGGTCGACGCCTGAGCCGCCGACAGCCGAACGGGCCGACGGGACACACCCGTCGGCCCGTCGCTTTGTCAGTGGCACCCGATAGCCTGCACGAACAGCTGTCACCAGTGGGTGACCGGGGAGAGCGACGAAGGGGGACCGGGGTGCGGGTACTGGGTGTCGACCCCGGGCTGACCCGATGCGGCGTCGGCGTGGTCGAAGGAGTCGCGGGCCGGCCCCTGACCATGCGCGGGGTCGGTGTCGTACGCACCCCGGCCGACGCCGAGTTGGGCCTGCGCCTCGTCGCCGTCGAGCAGGGCATCGAGCGGTGGCTCGACGAGTACGCGCCCGAATGCGTCGCCGTGGAGCGGGTGTTCAGCCAGCACAACGTCCGTACGGTGATGGGCACCGCCCAGGCCAGCGCCGTCGCCATGCTCTGTGCCGCCCGGCGCGGCATCCCCGTCGCCCTGCACACCCCGAGCGAGGTCAAGGCCGCCGTCACCGGCAGCGGACGCGCGGACAAGGCCCAGGTCGGCGCGATGGTCACCCGGCTGCTCCGGCTGGACGCGCCGCCCAAGCCCGCCGACGCCGCCGACGCCCTCGCGCTGGCGATCTGCCACATCTGGCGCGCGCCCGCCCAGAACCGACTCCAGCAGGCCGTCGCGCAGAACCGACTCCAGCAGGCGGCCGCCCTGCACGCGGCGCAGGCGGCGTCGCAGTCCGCACCGCACCACGCATCGAAAGGCCGTACCGCATGATCGCCTTCGTCAGCGGCCCGGTCGCCGCTCTCGCCCCCGACTCAGCGGTGGTGGAGGTCGGCGGCATCGGCATCGCCGTCCAGTGCACGCCCGGCACCCTCGCCACCCTCCGCATGGGACAGCCGGCCAGACTCGCCACCTCCCTGGTCGTCCGCGAGGACTCCCTGACCCTGTACGGCTTCGCGGACGACGACGAGCGCGTGACCTTCGTGCTGCTGCAGACCGCGAGCGGTGTCGGCCCGCGCCTCGCCCAGGCCATGCTCGCCGTGCACACCCCCGACGCTCTGCGCCGGGCGATCGCCACGGGTGACGAGAAGGCGCTCACCGCCGTGCCCGGCATCGGCAAGCGGGGAGCCCAGAAACTCCTGCTGGAGCTCAAGGACCGGCTCGGCGAGCCGCTCGGCACGGGCGCCGGGATCGGCACCCCGGTCAGCACCGGCTGGCGCGAGCAGCTGCACGCCGCGCTGATCGGCCTCGGATACGCCACCCGCGAAGCCGACGAGGCGGTCTCCGCGGTCGCCCCGCAGGCCGAGGCCGAGGAGGGCACACCGCAGGTGGGCCGGCTCCTGAAGGCCGCCCTGCAGACCCTCAACCGCGCCCGCTGACCCGGCGGCCCGCCGCCCGACCCGACCGGCGCCCGCCGACCCACCGGCCGCCCCACCACCACACCGCGAGGCACACGCAATGAACTGGGACGACACGACCGACGAGACCGCCGCCGACCGGCTCGTCGGCGCGTCCGCCGACCGTGAGGACCAGGCCGTCGAGGCGGCCCTGCGCCCCAAGGACCTGGACGAGTTCATCGGCCAGGAGAAGGTCCGCGAGCAGCTCGACCTCGTGCTGCGCGCCGCCCGCGCCCGCGGCGCCACCGCCGACCACGTGCTGCTCTCCGGCGCCCCCGGCCTCGGCAAGACCACCCTCTCGATGATCATCGCGGCCGAGATGGGCGCCCCCATCCGCATCACCAGCGGCCCCGCCATCCAGCACGCCGGGGACCTCGCCGCGATCCTCTCCTCGCTCCAGGAGGGCGAGGTGCTCTTCCTGGACGAGATCCATCGCATGTCCCGGCCCGCGGAAGAGATGCTCTACATGGCGATGGAGGACTTCCGGGTCGACGTGATCGTCGGCAAGGGCCCGGGGGCCACCGCGATCCCCCTGGAGCTGCCGCCGTTCACCCTCGTCGGCGCCACCACCCGGGCAGGACTGCTCCCGCCCCCGCTGCGCGACCGCTTCGGCTTCACCGCGCACATGGAGTTCTACGAGCCCGCGGAGCTCCAGCGCGTCATCCACCGCTCCGCGAACCTCCTCGACGTCGAGATCGGCACCGAGGGCGCCGCCGAGATCGCCGGCCGCTCCCGCGGCACGCCCCGTATCGCCAACCGTCTGCTGCGCCGCGTCCGGGACTACGCGCAGGTCAAGGCCGACGGCGTGATCACCCGCGAGATCGCCTCCGCGGCGCTGAAGGTCTACGAGGTCGACGCCCGCGGTCTCGACCGCCTCGACCGAGGAGTCCTGGAAGCCCTGCTGAAGCTCTTCGGCGGCGGCCCGGTGGGACTGTCCACGCTCGCGGTCGCCGTGGGGGAGGAGCGGGAGACCGTGGAGGAGGTCGCCGAGCCCTTCCTGGTGCGCGAGGGACTGCTCGCCCGTACGCCCCGTGGTCGCGTCGCGACTCCGGCGGCATGGGCACATCTCGGTCTCACCCCGCCCCAGCGGGCCATGGGGGGAAACGGACAAGGGGACCTGTTCGGGGCGTGACGGCGCGGGCACTCGCGGGGTCAGGAACCCCGGTGCCATGCTGAGCGTTGTTCCCTGAGTGCGGACTCGCTTAGACTCCGCCGATGCCGCCCTTGTCGGCGACATACATACCCCCATCCAGCAGGCCGCTCACCATCGCGGTCGAAGAAGGAAGTTCCGACCCGTGAGTCTCGTGACCCTCCTCCCGTTCATCGTGCTCATCGGGGCCATGTTCCTGATGACCCGGTCTGCCAAGAAGAAGCAGCAGCAGGCTGCTTCCATGCGCAATGAGATGCAGCCCGGCTCCGGCGTGCGCACGATCGGTGGCATGTACGCCACCGTGAAGGAGGTCAACGAGGACTCGGTCCTCCTTGACGCGGGCCCCGGCGTGGACCTCCTCTTCGCGAAGAACTCGATCGGCGCCGTCCTCACCGACGACGAGTACAACCGCATCGTGCACGGCATCGAGCACGACCTCGAGGCCGACGGTTCGGTTGTCCCGGACGACGCCTCCTCCCTCACCGAGACCGACGAGCCCGCCGCCGACGCCGCTTCCGACGCCTCCGACGACAAGCCCATCGACCTCGGCAAGAAGGACGCCGCGGACGAGCCCGCCGACGCGAAGGCGGCCGAGGGCGACGAAGCAGAGCCGAAGAAGACCGACGGCGAGTCCGGCGCGAAGTAGCATCCCCGGGGGAACACGGCGCGATCCGCTCGCGCCCCGTGAACCCAAGGGATGTGCCTCTGTCGCACGGAGTCCCGACACCATGTCATGGCCGCCCACGCGCTGACCCCGCGCGAGGCGGCCCGAGAGGGAGTACGAGAAGGTGGCAGCACCGAAGAAGGGCCGGAGCGCGAGTGCCCAGAGCAGGCCGGGGCGCTCGCTTGCCCTCATCCTGATCGCCATCGTGGCGCTCACCGGGGGGATGTTCCTCTCCGGGCATTCCACCCCGCGTCTCGGCATCGACCTCGCCGGCGGCACCAGCATCACGCTGGAGGCGAAGAACGAGCCGGGCCAGCCGAACGCGATCAACAAGACCAACATGAACACCGCGGTCGACATCATGAACCGCCGTGTCAATGGTCTTGGTGTCTCCGAGGCAGAGGTCCAGACCCAGGGCGATCGCAACATCATCGTCAACATCCCCAAGGGCACGAACTCCAAGCAGGCCCGGGAGCAGGTCGGTACCACCGCCAAGCTCTACTTCCGCCCGGTGCTGGCCACCGAGGTCTCCGGGAACGCCGCGACGGCCAGCCCCTCGCCGAGCGCCTCCAGCAGCGACTCCTCGAAGGACAAGGCGAGCGACAAGGCGACCGGCAAGGCGACCGACAAGGCGACGTCGTCGAGCTCCGCGACTCCGTCGGCCACGGCCACCTCCCAGGGCCGTGCGGTCACGGACGCCCTGAAGGCCGACGCCACGCCGTCCGGGAGCCCCTCCGCGAAGTCGTCGGCCTCCACCGGCACCACGCCGTCGCCGAGCGGCAGCGTCGACCCCGCGGCCGCCAAGCTCCAGGCCCAGTACGTCGCGCTCGACTGCACCGACAAGGCGGTCCGCGCCAAGGCCGGTGACGGCGTCAAGCCCACCGACCCCACCGTGGCCTGTGGCCAGAACTCCTCGGGTCAGTGGCAGAAGTACGTGCTCGGCCCCGCCGAGGTCTCCGGCACGGACATCAAGAGCGCCGCGGCCGTCTTCGACACCCAGAGCGCCGCGGGCTGGAAGGTCACCATGGACTTCACGTCCGGTGGCTCCAAGAAGTTCGCCAGCATCACCGGCAAGCTCGCGCAGAACCAGTCCCCGCAGAACCAGTTCGCCATCGTCCTCGACGGCGAGGTCGTCTCCGACCCGTACGTCAGCCAGGCGCTGACCGGCGGAAACGCGGAGATCTCCGGCAGCTTCACGCAGACCGAGGCGCAGGACCTGGCCAACATGCTGAAGTACGGCGCGCTGCCGCTCACCTTCAAGGAGGCGAGCGTCACCACCGTGACGGCGGCCCTCGGCGGCGAGCAGCTGCACGCCGGTCTGATCGCGGGCGCGATCGGCCTGGGCCTGGTCATCATCTACCTGGTGGTCTACTACCGGGGCCTGTCGATCATCGCCATCGCCTCCCTGATGGTCTCCGCCGTCCTCACGTACGTGATCATGGCGTTGCTCGGTCCAGCCATCGGATTCGCGCTGAACCTGCCGGCCGTCTGTGGCGCGATCGTCGCGATCGGTATCACGGCGGACTCGTTCATCGTGTTCTTCGAACGCATCCGGGACGAGATCCGCGAGGGCCGCAGCCTGCGCCCCGCCGTTGAGCGTGCCTGGCCGCGCGCCCGGCGCACCATCCTGGTCTCCGACTTCGTGTCGTTCCTCGCCGCCGCGGTGCTCTTCATCGTCACCGTCGGCAAGGTCCAGGGCTTCGCGTTCACCCTCGGTCTGACCACCCTGCTCGACGTGGTCGTCGTCTTCCTCTTCACCAAGCCGCTGATGACGATCCTCGCCCGGAAGAAGTTCTTCGCGAGCGGCCACAGCTGGTCCGGACTCGACCCGAAGCGACTGGGCGCCCAGCCGCCGCTGCGCCGCACCCGTCGCGCGTCCGCCCCCGTCGACACGAAGGAGGCGTGAGATGTCGAAACTCGGCACCCTCGGCGCCCGGCTCCACCGCGGTGAGATCGGCTACGACTTCGTCGGCAAGCGCAAGATCTGGTACGCCATCTCGATCCTGATCACCATCACGGCCATCCTCGGTCTGACGGTGCGCGGCCTGAACATGGGCATCGAGTTCCAGGGCGGAGCCGTCTTCACGACTCCGAAGCACATGACGTCCTCGGTGACCCAGGCCGAGACGTACGCGCAGGACGCCTCCGGTCACGACGCCATCGTCCAGAAGCTCGGCGACGGCAGCCTGCGCATCCAGATCGCGGGCATCGACACCGACAAGTCGGACCAGATCAAGGACCAGCTCTCCAAGGACCTGAAGGTCGACTCGGAGAAGATCAACGCCGACCTGGTCGGCCCCAGCTGGGGTGACCAGATCGCCAACAAGGCCTGGGAGGGCCTGGCGATCTTCATGGTCCTCGTCGTGATCTATCTGGCGATCGCCTTCGAGTGGCGCATGGCCGTCGCCGCCCTGGTCGCCCTGATCCACGACATCACCATCACGGTCGGCATCTACGCCCTGGTGGGCTTCGAGGTCACCCCGGGCACCGTGATCGGTCTGCTGACGATCCTCGGTTACTCGCTCTACGACACGGTGGTCGTCTTCGACAGCCTCAAGGAGCAGACGAAGGACATCACCAAACAGACCCGGTACACGTACAGCGAGGTCGCCGACCGCTCGATCAACGGCACGCTGGTCCGCTCGATCAACACCACGGTGGTCGCGCTGCTGCCCGTCGGCGGCCTGCTGTTCATCGGTGGCGGCGTGCTCGGCGCGGGCATGCTCAACGACATCTCGCTCTCGCTGTTCGTCGGCCTCGCCGCCGGTGCGTACTCCTCGATCTTCATCGCCACGCCGCTCGTCGCCGACCTCAAGGAGCGCGAGCCGCAGATGAAGGCGCTCAGGAAGCGCGTCCTCGCCAAGCGCGCCCAGGCGGCCGCGAAGGGCGAACCCCTGGACGAGCCGGTCTCGGCCGTCCCGTTCGACGACGATGACGAGCCGGAGGGCGCCACACCGGCGGTCGTCGGTCCGCGTAACCAGCCCGCGTCCCGCAACCGGGGCCGTGGCCGACCTTCGGGGAAGCGCCGATGACCGAGCTGACGGACGTCTCCACGCTGCTGTCCAGCCGTATCCGCGACGTGGCCGACTACCCGGAGCCGGGCGTGATGTTCAAGGACATCACACCGCTGCTGGCAGACCCGGTGGCCTTCGAGGCGCTGACCGGCGCGCTCGCGGAGATCGCCGTCCGCACCGGGGCGACGAAGATCGTCGGCCTGGAGGCCCGCGGCTTCATCCTCGGTGCCCCGGTCGCCGTCCGCGCCGGGCTCGGCTTCATCCCCGTTCGGAAGGCTGGCAAGCTCCCCGGAGCGACCCTGTCGCAGAGGTACGACCTCGAGTACGGCTCCGCCGAGATCGAGGTGCACGCCGAGGACCTGGACGCGGGCGACCGCATCCTGGTCGTCGACGACGTCCTCGCCACCGGCGGCACCGCCGAGGCCTCGCTCCAGCTCGTCCGCCGGGCGGGCGCCGAGGTCGCGGGCGTCGCCGTGCTGATGGAGCTCGGCTTCCTCGGCGGCCGAGGCCGGCTGGAGCCCGCTCTCGCGGGCGCTCCGCTGGAGGCACTGCTCCAGATCTGAGTGGAGGCACTGCTCCAGATCCGAGTGATTCGGATCGGACCGGGAAAGGCCCAGGAAACCTTCGGGAAAGGCCTGGGACACCCGTGGGACACCGTCGGAGGCGGGCCCGGAGGAATCCGGCGCCCGCCTCTCGCGTTCCTCCTGTACGGGCCCTCCCCACGGCCCAGAGCGAGCCCGGCGCCCAGGATCGCTACCATGGGGTCTCCGGAGCCTGACCGGGGGACCCGGAACGCGCACGAGGAGCCCTCTTGCCAGACGAGGCCCAGCCACTCACCGCCGCCAAGCCCGAGCCCGCCTCGGGTGGCACGGACACGCCCGCGAAGAGCACCGCTCCCGGGCCGGTCGAGCACGCCCAGTCCGCGCGCGACGACAAGGCGGCCGGGCAGTCCCGCCCCAAGCCGGCCGTTCCCGAGCGCGCCGCGAGCACCCCGGCGGTCCGTTCGGCCCCGAGCCAGCCCGCGCGCACCGGTGGCTCCTCCAACCGGGTCCGCGCCCGCCTGGCCCGGCTCGGCGTGCAGCGTTCGAACCCGTACAACCCGGTCCTGGAGCCCCTGCTGCGGATAGTGCGCAGCAACGACCCCAAGATCGAGACGGCCACGCTCCGGCAGGTCGAGAAGGCCTATCAGGTCGCCGAGCGCTGGCACCGCGGCCAGAAGCGCAAGAGCGGCGACCCGTACATCACGCACCCGCTCGCCGTGACCACCATCCTGGCCGAGCTGGGCATGGACCCGGCGACCCTGATGGCGGGCCTGCTGCACGACACCGTCGAGGACACCGAGTACGGCCTGGACACCCTCAAGCGCGACTTCGGCGACCAGGTCGCCCTGCTCGTCGACGGCGTGACCAAGCTGGACAAGGTCAAGTTCGGCGAGGCCGCGCAGGCCGAGACCGTGCGCAAGATGGTCGTCGCCATGGCCAAGGACCCCCGCGTCCTGGTCATCAAGCTCGCCGACCGCCTGCACAACATGCGCACCATGCGTTACCTCAAGCGCGAGAAGCAGGAGAAGAAGGCGCGCGAGACCCTGGAGATCTACGCGCCGCTCGCCCATCGCCTGGGCATGAACACCATCAAGTGGGAGCTGGAGGACCTCGCCTTCGCGATCCTCTACCCCAAGATGTACGACGAGATCGTGCGCCTGGTCGCCGAGCGCGCCCCCAAGCGCGACGAATACCTGGCCATAGTGACCGACGAGGTCCAGTCGGACCTGCGCGCGGCCCGTATCAAGGCGACCGTCACCGGCCGCCCGAAGCACTACTACAGCGTCTACCAGAAGATGATCGTCCGCGGCCGTGACTTCGCGGAGATCTACGACCTGGTGGGCATCCGTGTCCTCGTGGACACCGTCAGGGACTGCTACGCGGCCCTCGGCACCGTGCACGCGCGATGGAATCCGGTACCCGGCCGGTTCAAGGACTACATCGCGATGCCCAAGTTCAACATGTACCAGTCGCTGCACACGACGGTCATCGGACCGAACGGCAAGCCGGTCGAACTCCAGATCAGGACGTTCGACATGCACCGCCGTGCCGAGTACGGCATCGCCGCGCACTGGAAGTACAAGCAGGAGCCCTCCGCCGGCGCCTCCAAGGTGCGCACGGACGCCCCGAAGAGCGTCAGCAAGGACAAGGACGCGGTCAACGACATGGCGTGGCTGCGCCAGTTGCTCGACTGGCAGAAGGAGACCGAGGACCCCAGCGAGTTCCTCGAGTCCCTGCGCTTCGACCTGTCCCGCAACGAGGTCTTCGTCTTCACGCCCAAGGGCGACGTCATAGCGCTTCCGGCGGGCGCGACCCCCGTGGACTTCGCGTACGCGGTCCACACGGAGGTCGGCCACCGCACCATAGGCGCACGGGTCAACGGACGCCTCGTCCCCCTCGAATCCACCCTGGACAACGGCGACTTGGTGGAGGTCTTCACCTCCAAGGCGGCCGGCGCCGGACCCTCCCGCGACTGGCTCGGCTTCGTCAAGTCCCCGCGCGCCCGCAACAAGATCCGCGCGTGGTTCTCCAAGGAACGCCGCGACGAGGCGATCGAGCAGGGCAAGGACGCCATCGCCCGCGCGATGCGCAAGCAGAACCTGCCGATCCAGCGCATCCTGACCGGCGACTCCCTGGTGACGCTCGCGCACGAGATGCGCTACCCCGACATCTCCTCGCTGTACGCGGCCATCGGTGAGGGCCATGTCGCCGCGCAGAGCGTCGTGCAGAAACTGGTGCAGGCCCTCGGCGGCGAGGAGGCGGCCACCGAGGAGATCGACGAGAGCGTCCCGCCCGCCCGCGGACGCGGCCGTAAGCGGCGCTCGAACGCCGACCCGGGTGTGGTCGTCAAGGGCGTCGACGACGTGTGGGTCAAGCTCGCGCGCTGCTGCACCCCGGTCCCCGGTGACCCCATCATCGGCTTCGTCACCCGGGGCAGCGGTGTCTCGGTCCACCGCAGCGACTGCGTCAACGTGGAGTCCCTGTCGCGCGAGCCCGAGCGCATCCTCGACGTGGAGTGGGCGCCCACCCAGTCCTCGGTCTTCCTGGTCGCCATCCAGGTGGAGGCCCTGGACCGCTCCCGGCTGCTCTCCGACGTCACCCGCGTCCTGTCCGACCAGCACGTCAACATCCTGTCCGCGGCCGTCCAGACCTCCCGCGACCGTGTCGCCACCTCACGCTTCACCTTCGAGATGGGCGACCCCAAGCACCTGGGCCACGTCCTGAAGGCGGTACGGGGCGTGGAGGGCGTGTACGACGTGTACCGGGTGACCTCGGCGCGCAGGCCGTAGCCGTAGTCGCTCGCCGGCAGACGAAAGGGGCTCCCGTACTGGTGTACGGGAGCCCCTTTCGTACGCCCTTGCGCGGAGGGCGACGGCCTGCTCAGCCGCCGAACTCCTGCAGGCCCTTCAGTGCCTGGTCGAGCAGCGCCTGACGGCCGTCGAGCTCCCGCTGGAGCTTGTCGGCCTTCGAGGTGTTGCCCGCGGAGCGCGCCGCCTCGATCTGGCCCTGGAGCTTGTCCACGGCGGCCTGCAGCTGACCGGTCAGCCCCTCGGCACGCGCGCGTGCCTCCGGGTTGGTCCGGCGCCACTCGGCCTCCTCGGACTCCTGCAGAGCCCGCTCCACCGCGTGCATCCGGCCCTCGACCTTCGGGCGGGCGTCACGCGGCACATGGCCGATGGCCTCCCAGCGCTCGTTGATCGAGCGGAAGGTGGCCCGGGCGGCCTTCAGATCCTGCACCGGGACGAGCTTCTCGGCCTCCTCGGCCAGCTCCTCCTTGAGCTTCAGGTTCTCCGACTGCTCCGCGTCCCGCTCGGCGAAGACCGAACCGCGCGCCGCGAAGAACACGTCCTGGGCGCCGCGGAAGCGGTTCCACAGGTCGTCCTCGTGCTCGCGCTGGGCGCGGCCCGCTGCCTTCCAGTCCGCCATCAGCTCGCGGTAGCGCGCCGCCGTCGGACCCCAGTCCGACGAGGCGGACAGCGCCTCGGCCTCCGCGACCAGCTTCTCCTTGGTCTTGCGGGCGTCCTCGCGCTGCGCGTCCAACGAGGCGAAGTGCGCCTTGCGGCGCTTGGAGAACGCCGAGCGCGCGTGCGAGAAGCGGTGCCACAGCTCGTCGTCCGACTTGCGGTCGAGTCGCGGCAGCCCCTTCCACGTGTCCACCAGGGAGCGCAGCCGCTCACCGGCCGCCCGCCACTGGTCGCTCTGCGCCAGCTCCTCCGCCTCGGTGACCAGCGCCTCCTTGGAGTGCCGGGCCTCGTCGGACTGCTTCGCCCGCTGAACCTTGCGCTCCTCACGGCGCGCGTCCACCGTCTCGACGAGCTTGTCCAGCCGTACCTTCAGCGCCGCCAGATCACCGACCGCGTGGTGGGCGTCCACCTGCGCGCGGATGTGGTCGATGGCGGTCTGGGCGTCCTTCGCCGACAGGTCGGTGGTCTTCACTCGCTTCTCGAGGAGGCCGATCTCCACAACCAGGCCTTCGTACTTGCGCTCGAAGTAGGCCAGCGCCTCATCGGGGGAGCCGGCCTGCCAGGAACCGACGACCTGCTCGCCGTCGGCCGTACGCACGTACACGGTCCCCGTCTCGTCGACGCGGCCCCACGGGTCGCTGCTCACAGCGCCTCCTCCACATGATGCCTGCGAGGGGCTTCAGGGCCCCCGGGCATCGTCCACAGTTTCGTCACGGCCAACATAGGCGACCGGCGGGGCGGCTGTCCGCATCCCGCGCGACCGAAGTTCCCCGGTTGACGGGTCAGGACTTCGAGACGGTCGCCTTGTTGATCACCACGGTCGCGTTCGGTGCGGTGTTGCCCGACTGAGGGTCGGCGGGCTGCGCACCGGCGGCGGCGATCTTCTTGAGGACCTTCATTCCCGCGTCGGACACCGTTCCGAACGGTGTGTAGTCGGGCGGCAGCTGACTGTCCTGGTAGACGAGGAAGAACTGGCTGCCACCTGTGTGGCGTCCCTGCTTCGTCTGGGCGTTGTACTGGTTCGCCATCGCGACGGTGCCCGCCGGATACACGTTGCCCTTGAGGCTTTTGTCCTTCAGGTTCTCGTCCGGGATCGTGTAGCCGGGACCCCCCGCGCCGGTGCCCTGCGGGTCGCCGCACTGCAGCACGTAGATGCCGTCGGTGGTGAGCCGGTGGCACTTCGTGTGGTCGAAGTAGCCCTTGCCCGCGAGGAAGTCGAACGAGTTCACGGTGTGCGGAGCCGCCGCCGCGTTGAGCGCGATGTCCACGTCTCCGCAGGTCGTGGCCATCTTCATGGTGTAGTCCGCGGACTTGTCGATGGTCATCGCCGGCTCCTTCTTCCAGCTCAGCGACTTCACCGCGCCCGCGGCCAGCTTGTTGCACGGATCCGGCGCCTTGCTGGTCGGGGAGGCGCTCGGCGTGACCTCCGCGCCGGCATTCGCCTTCTTGTCGTCGTTCTTGAAGACCCCGGTCGCGTACGACACCACACTGCCGACGACGACCACGCCGAGGACCGACGCGACCACCGTGTTGCGCATGTGTGACTTGCGCCGCGCGGCCGTGCGCCGCTGCTGCTGCCGCAAGAACTTCTCCCGGGCGAGCTGACGCCGCCGCTGTTCCTGGGTGACCACCGGGTTATCTCCTCGTGCGTCTCGTACGTCAAGTGGGACGCGTGCGTCTGGTGAGCCGATCGCCTGCGTGTGCCCCGTACCGTATATGGGTTGGCTGAGGAAACGGCAGCGCCGGTAGGCTCTGAGCCACAGCCGCCCACCCTGTACGACTCATCGCGTACGACACCCCGAAGGACGATCGTGCTCATTGCCGGGTTCCCCGCCGGGGCCTGGGGGACCAACTGTTACCTGGTCGCCCCCGCCGCGGGTGAGGAGTGCGTGATCATCGACCCGGGCCATCAGGCCACCCAGGGAGTCGAGGACGCGCTCAAGAAGCATCGGCTCAAGCCCGTCGCGGTCATCCTCACCCACGGCCACATCGACCATGTCGCCTCGGTCGTCCCGGTGTGCGGAGCGCACGGGGTACCGGCGTGGATCCACCCCGAGGACCGGTACATGATGAGCGACCCCGAGAAGGCCCTCGGTCGGTCCATCGGCATGCCGCTGATGGGTGAGCTGACGGTGGGTGAGCCGGACGACGTCAAGGAACTGGCCGACGGCGTCGGGCTCGAGCTGGCCGGTCTGGAGCTGTCCGTCGCGCACGCGCCCGGTCATACCAAGGGGTCGGTGACCTTCCGGATGCCCGAGAGCGCGGACGTTCCGCCCGTGTTCTTCTCCGGGGATCTGCTGTTCGCCGGCTCCATCGGACGCACCGACCTGCCCGGCGGTGACATGGACGAGATGCTCGGTTCGCTGGCCCGCGTGTGCCTGCCGCTCGACGACTCGACCGTGGTGCTGTCGGGGCACGGTCCCCAGACCACCATCGGCCAGGAGCGCGCCACCAACCCGTACCTGCGGCAGGTGGCGGCAGACCGTCAAGAGCCCGGCGCGCGGCCGGCTCCCCGACGAGGAATGTGACGAGAGACTTCCGTGAGCACCTTCAAGGCCCCCAAGGGCACGTACGACCTGATCCCGCCGGACAGCGCGAAGTACCTCGCGGTCCGCGAGGCCATCGCGGCGCCGCTGCGCAACTCCGGCTACGGCTACATCGAGACGCCCGGCTTCGAGAGCGTCGAACTGTTCGCGCGCGGGGTCGGTGAGTCCACCGACATCGTGACCAAGGAGATGTACGCCTTCGAGACCAAGGGTGGCGACCGACTGGCGCTGCGCCCCGAGGGCACCGCGTCCGTGCTGCGCGCCGCGCTCGAGGCGAACCTGCACAAGCTCGGCAACCTCCCCGTGAAGCTCTGGTACTCCGGCTCGTACTACCGCTACGAGCGCCCCCAGAAGGGCCGTTACCGCCACTTCTCGCAGGTCGGTGCCGAGGCCATCGGCGCGGAGGACCCGGCGCTCGACGCCGAGCTGATCATCCTGGCGGACCAGGCCTACCGGTCGCTGGGGCTGAGGAACTTCCGGATCCTTCTCAACTCGCTCGGCGACAAGGAGTGCCGCCCCGTGTACCGGGCCGCGCTCCAGGACTTCCTGCGCGGTCTCGAACTCGACGAGGACACCCTCCGCCGGGCCGAGATCAACCCCCTGCGGGTCCTCGACGACAAGCGTGACGACGTGCAGAAGCAGCTGGTCGGCGCGCCGCTCCTGCGCGACTTCCTGTGCGACGCGTGCAAGGCGTACCACGAGGAGGTGCGCGAGCTGCTCACGGCCGCGGGTGTCGTCTTCGAGGACGACGCCAAGCTGGTGCGCGGTCTGGACTACTACACCCGCACCACCTTCGAGTTCGTCCACGACGGACTCGGCTCGCAGTCCGCGGTGGGCGGCGGCGGCCGCTACGACGGTCTCTCCGAGATGATCGGCGGCCCCGAACTGCCGTCGGTCGGCTGGGCCCTGGGCGTCGACCGTACGGTGCTGGCGCTGGAGGCGGAGGGAGTGGAGCTCGAACTCCCCGCGTCCACCAGTGTGTTCGCGGTGCCGCTGGGGGAGGAGGCCCGCCGGGTGCTCTTCGCCAAGGTCACGGAGTTGCGCAAGCTGGGGATCGCCGCCGACTTCTCGTACGGCGGCAAGGGGCTCAAGGGCGCGATGAAGAACGCGAACCGGTCCGGGGCGCGCTACACGATCGTCGCCGGCGAGCGGGACCTCTCCGAGGGCGTGGTGCAGCTCAAGGACATGGAGTCCGGCGAGCAGACCCCCGTCGGCGTCAACGAGATCGTGGCGGAACTCGAGGTCCGGCTCGGCTGAGCACGCGGTTCTCCGCCCCTGCCGGCCCCGCCCGTGAGGTGATTCCACGGGCGCGGGCGGCGGGGGCGGTGTGCGTGGTCCCGCGCACCGTCAACCCGGCGGGCGCGGATTCGTCCTGCCGGACGATGCCGACCCGAGAGCGCCGCGCGCGCGTCCCCGTAGCCGGGTCCGAGGTCTGGACGGCGACCTCGCCCGCGTCCCGGGCACGGTGGCCCTGGAGGGTCTCCACCGTTCGTGCCCCGACCCGCGCCACGGGGTCCGACCAGGCCGAACGCCTCGCCCCGGCGAATGCCGGGATCGACGCCGTCGACGGCGATCACGTCCCCGTGCCGCCCGGCAGCCCTCGTACGTCCCCCGCGAGCTCCGCCCCGCGCGTCGTCCTGGCCCCGAGCCACCCGCCGAACCGAACGCTCAGGGTCGACCGCACGTACCTCCTTATGTCCATCGAACGGTGGACAGACCCGCGCGTGCGGCACAATGTCGGTGCCCGCAGGCCCTTCGAAGCTACGGAAACGGCGTGATGAGCAAGACGACAGTCAAGGACGTCTCCACCGACCCGGACCGCGTCGACGGTCCCCGGACGGTCGGCGGCAGCCGTGCGCTCGCCCTGTTGCTGATGATCACCGGTGCGGCCGGCCTGCTCGCCGCGTGGGTCATCACGATCGACAAGTTCAAGCTGCTGGAGAACCCGAACTTCGTGCCGGGGTGCAGCCTGAACCCGGTCGTCTCCTGCGGCAACATCATGAAGAGCGACCAGGCCTCGGCCTTCGGGTTCCCCAACCCGATGCTGGGCCTGGTGGCGTACGGCATCGTGATCTGCGTCGGAGTGAGCCTGCTGGCGCGGGCCACCTTCCCGCGCTGGTACTGGCTGACCTTCAACGCCGGCACCCTCTTCGGCGTCGGATTCTGCACCTGGCTGCAGTTCCAGTCCCTGTACCGCATCAACTCGCTGTGCCTGTGGTGCTCGCTGGCCTGGGTCGCCACGATCATCATGTTCTGGTACGTGACCTCGTTCAACGTCCGTCACAGCTTCCTGCCCGCCCCGCGCTGGCTGAAGAGCTTCTTCGGCGAGTTCACCTGGGTCCTGCCCGTCGTGCACATCGGCATCATCGGCATGCTGATCCTGACCCGCTGGTGGGACTTCTGGACCAGCTGACAGCGCCGAGGGGATTGTCAGTGGGGTGACATAGGGTTTCTCCCGTGGAGCCCGACCTGTTCACCGCCGCAGCCGAAGAACGCCAGGAGAAGGACCCCTCCGGGAGCCCCCTGGCCGTCCGGATGCGCCCGCGCACCCTCGACGAGGTCGTGGGCCAGCAGCATCTGCTGAAGCCGGGCTCACCCCTGCGCAGACTGGTCGGCGAGAGCGGCGGCGGCCCCGCCGGACCCTCCTCGGTGATCCTCTGGGGCCCGCCCGGCACCGGCAAGACGACCCTGGCGTACGTGGTCTCCAAGGCCACGAACAAGCGCTTCGTGGAGCTCTCCGCGATCACCGCCGGCGTCAAGGAAGTGCGCGCCGTCATCGAGAGCGCCCGCCGCGCCACCGGAGGCTTCGGCAAGGAGACCGTCCTCTTCCTGGACGAGATCCACCGCTTCAGCAAGGCCCAGCAGGACTCCCTGCTCCCGGCCGTCGAGAACCGCTGGGTGACCCTCATCGCGGCGACCACCGAGAACCCCTACTTCTCCGTGATCTCCCCCCTGCTCTCCCGCTCCCTCCTGCTCACCCTCGAACCGCTCACCGACGACGACCTGCGCGGACTGCTGCGCCGGGCGCTCGGCGACGAGCGCGGCCTCAAGGGGTCCGTCACCCTCCCCGAGGACACCGAGCAGCACCTGATGCGGATCGCCGGCGGTGACGCCCGCCGCGCCCTGACCGCCCTGGAGGCGGCGGCGGGATCCGCGCTCGACAAGGGCGAGCCGGAGATCACCCTCCAGACCCTGGAGGAGACCGTCGACCGCGCCGCCGTCAAGTACGACCGTGACGGCGACCAGCACTACGACGTGGCGAGCGCCCTCATCAAGTCCATCCGCGGCTCGGACGTGGACGCCGCGCTGCACTACCTGGCGCGGATGATCGAGGCCGGCGAGGACCCGCGCTTCATCGCCCGCCGGCTGATGATCTCCGCCAGCGAGGACATCGGCCTGGCCGACCCGCACGCGCTGCCGACAGCCGTCGCCGCCGCCCAGGCCGTCGCCATGATCGGCTTCCCGGAGGCCGCGCTCACCCTCAGCCACGCCACCATCGCCCTGGCCCTGGCGCCGAAGTCCAACGCCGCGACGACGGCGATCGGCGCCGCCATGGAGGACGTGCGCAAGGGACACGCGGGCCCGGTCCCGATGCACCTGCGCGACGGGCACTACAAGGGCGCGGCCAAGCTCGGGCACGCCCAGGGGTACGTGTACCCGCACGACCTGCCCGAGGGCATCGCCGCCCAGCAGTACGCCCCGGAGGAGCTCAGCGACCGGGAGTACTACACGCCGACCCGGCACGGCACGGAGGCGCGCTACGCGGACGCGGTGGAGTGGACCCGCAAGCACCTCGGTCGAGGACGCTCCTGACCACCCTGTAGGATGACGCGAAGCGCTGCGTCCCGTGTCCGGCTCCGGTCGGCACCACCAGAACGGGACATCCAGCCGGAGCCCCTGCCTCAACGGGGGGATTCCAGGAGCGTCGCGCACCGTCGAAGGTGTCGCGGGCAGCCCACCACCACCCGGTCTTCCGGGACAGGTCGGTGGGCCACTCGCGTGCTGCACGTATGTGCCCAGACCCAGGAGCGGCTGCCCGCCCCGCCCACGTGGATCCCCACGGCGGCGAGGAGGGTTTCCCGGGCTGCGGATTGCGACCTCCCCTAACCCTGGTGAAGCCGTATTCGCATCGGAAACATGAGGTGTTTGGTTCATGGCGAACCAGTCCCGCCCCAAGGTCAAGAAGTCGCGTGCCCTCGGCATCGCGCTGACCCCGAAGGCCGTCAAGTACTTCGAGGCCCGCCCCTACCCGCCGGGTGAGCACGGTCGCGGCCGCAAGCAGAACTCGGACTACAAGGTCCGTCTGCTCGAGAAGCAGCGTCTGCGCGCGCAGTACGACGTGTCCGAGCGCCAGCTCGTCCGCGCCTACGAGCGTGCCTCCAAGGTCCAGGGCAAGACCGGTGAGGCCCTGATCATCGAGCTCGAGCGCCGTCTCGACGCGCTGGTCCTGCGTTCGGGCATCGCCCGCACGATCTACCAGGCCCGCCAGATGGTCGTCCACGGCCACATCGAGGTCAACGGCCAGAAGGTCGACAAGCCCTCGTTCCGCGTCCGTCCCGACGACGTCGTGATGGTCCGCGAGCGCAGCCGCAGCAAGACGCTGTTCGAGGTCTCCCGCGCCGGTGGCTTCGCCCCCGACGGTGAGACCCCGCGCTACCTCCAGGTGAACCTCGGCGCCCTGGCGTTCCGCCTGGACCGCGAGCCGAACCGCAAGGAGATCCCGGTGATCTGCGACGAGCAGCTCGTCGTCGAGTACTACGCCCGCTGATTTTCATCCCGCGGACGTAGCACCACCTGCGCGTCAGCCCGTCGTCCCGCCGCCCTTCGAGGTGCGCGAGACGGCGGGCTTCTGCGTGTCCGGGGCCAGCCTGCGCGGTGCGGGCACCGCGCCCAGCGGCCGCTGTCCGGGCCGCCGCAGCGCCCGCTCCACCGCCGCCTCCCGGCCGAGCCGCTCCCCGGCCCGTACGCACTCCTCGTAGCGTTCGTCGCCCAGCCGCTCCCGGGCGCCCGCCTCGCACCGCTCGTGCGGCACGTTGTAGTACGCCGAGCCGAACAGCGGCAGCCCGACCGACGGCCACAGCCGGGCCGCCGCACCCTGCAGCACCGCGGCCTCGGCCGGATCACCCTGCACCGTCGTGACCAGCGCCAGCAGCTCCAGCGCGAGGACCGTGCCGAGCAGGTCGTGGAAGGTGTGCGCGATGTCCAGGCACCGGACCAGAAGTTCCCGGGCGCGTGACGGATCGCCCGCGGTGAGGGCCTCGTACGCCAGCACGTACAACGCGTACGCCAGCGCCCAGCGCTCCCCGTGGTCCTCGCACACCCGGCGGACGTCCTCGCACAGCTTCACCGCGGCCGGCATGTCGCCCTGGAACGCCAGCGCCATCGCCAGCTCGACCTGCCCCATCAGCACGTTGCTGTTGAGCTCGCCGATCTCGTGATAGCGGTCGAGCGCCGAGCGCAGCAGGGTCTCCGCCCGCCGCATGTCGTCGGTGACCAGCGCGAGACAGCCGGCGCGGTGCTCGGCGTAGGCGAGCGCGGTGGGGCTGCCGGTGCGCAGCGCCTCCTCGCGGCATTCCTGGAGCGCGGTCAGCGCGGACACGGTGTCGCCCTGCAGGATCGCCACATAGCCGAGCACCCACAGAGCCTTGAGCCGCGACTGGTCACGGTCGCTGTCGAGTTCCACGCCGCGTTCCAGCCAGTGGCGCCCCTCCGCCAGCCGGCCGCAGCCCACCCAGTAGAACCACAGGCTGCCCGCCAGGTACTGGCCCAGATGCGTCTCACCCGGCTCGGTCAGGCAGTACTCCAGGGCGTGGCGCAGATTCGGCAGTTCCGCCTCGACCCGCACGGCCACCTCGGCCTGCCGGGGCGAGAACCAGTCCAGCTCGCACCAGGTCGCCAGGCCCATGTACCAGTCGCGGTGGCGGCGGCGCAGCCGGTCCGCGTCCCCCGCCGCCGCCAGCCAGTCCGCGCCGTACGCCCGGACCGAGTCCAGCATCCGGTAGCGCGGCCCCGTGGGCGTCTCCTCGCGGGCCAGCACGGACTGTGCGAGGAGCGCCCCGATCACGTCGAGGATGCGGTCGGCGTGCAGCCCGTCGCCGCCGCACACGTACTCGGCGGCCTCCAGGTCGAACCGGCCGGCGAACACCGAGAGCCGCGACCACAGCAGCCGCTCCTCGGAGGTGCACAGTTCGTGGCTCCAGCCGATCGCCGTACGCAGTGTCTGGTGCCGCGGCAGAGCGTCCCGCCCGCCGCCCGTCAGCAACCGGAAGCGGTCCTCGAGGCGGGACAGCAGCTGGGCGGGGGAGAGGGCGCTCAGCCGGCCCGCGGCCAGCTCGACGGCGAGCGGGATCCCGTCGACACGGCGGCACAGTTCCCGGACGTCCGACCGGTTGGCGTCGTCCAGCACGAAGCCGGGCACCCGGGCCGCCGCCCGCTCCTCGAACAGTTCGAGGGCCTCCGTGTCGCCCAGCGGCGCCAGCGGGAACAGCCGTTCGCCCTCGATCTCCAGCGGCCGGCGTCCCACCGCGAGCACCCGCAGCCCCGGCGTGTGCCGCAGCAGCTCGCCCACCAGTGCGGCGCAGGCGTCCACCAGATGCTCGAACCCGTCGACGACCAGGAGGAGTTGGCGCCCGGCGAGACGGTCGAGCAGGAGCTCGCGCGGCGCCCTCGACGTCTGGTCCGTCAGCCCCAGGGCCTCCACGACCGCGTACGCGACGAGGTCCGGATCCCGTACGGCGGCCAGTTCCGCCCGCCACACGCCGTCCCGTGCGTCCGTGCGCGCCGCCGTCCGCGCGGCGAGGCGCGACTTGCCGACGCCGCCCATGCCGGTCACCGTGACCAGCCGGGACCCCTCCAGCGCCTCGGCCAGCCGCGTGAGTTCGGCCGAGCGCCCGACGAACGCGTCGAGTTCCAGGGGCAGATTGCCGTGCGGCGTACCGCCGGAGGACCGGGGCCGGTCAAAATGCTGCATGGCAAACGGAGAGTACTGACTCGTATGCGTTCCGTACAATCGCTTCGCGCAATTCCGGCCTCCTCGGCCGTTAATGCGGTACGGAGCGGCGGCCCCGGCGCGATAGGGTCGGGGGACGACTTTTCGATGTTCAGGCACGTACTAGGGAGCGGGTGCGACAGTGTCCGGTGGAGAGGTGGCCGGGATCCTGGTGGCCGTCTTCTGGGCGATCCTGGTCTCGTTCCTCGCCGTCGCGCTGGCGAGACTGGCCCAGACGCTCAGGGCGACCACCAAGCTCGTGGCGGACGTGACCGATCAGGCCGTCCCGCTGCTGGCCGACGCCTCGGAGGCGGTGCGCTCCGCACAGACCCAGATCGACCGGGTCGACGCCATCGCGTCGGACGTCCAGGAGGTCACGTCGAACGCGTCGGCGCTCTCCACGACCGTCGCCTCCACCTTCGGCGGCCCGCTGGTCAAGGTCGCGGCGTTCGGTTACGGCGTCCGCCGGGCCATCGGCGGCCGCCGAGAGAACGTGCCCCCCAAAGCGTCCCGGCGTACCGTGATCGTGGGCCGCACCGTCCCGTCCGCGCGACGGGGAAAGCGGAAGAAGGACTGACGCAGCGATGTTCCGCCGTACGTTCTGGTTCACCGCCGGCGCAGCCGCGGGCGTGTGGGCCACCACCAAGGTCAACCGCAAGCTCAAGCAGCTGACTCCCGAGAGCCTCGCCGCCCAGGCCGCGAACAAGGCGGTCGAGGCAGGGCACCGGCTCAAGGAGTTCGCGCTCGACGTCCGCGAGGGCATGGCCCAGCGGGAGGCCGAACTCGACGAGGCGCTCGGGCTCGGCGCGTCCGTCGACCGTGAACTCCCCGCCCCCAGGCGGTACGCCGCCATCGAGAACCGTAACGATCCGAGGTACGTCGAGAGGTCGACGTACTCGCACAACCGGAATGAGGACCACTGATGGAGTCGGCCGAGATTCGCCGCCGCTGGTTGAGCTTCTACGAGGAGCGCGGTCACACCGTCGTCCCCTCGGCGTCGCTCATCGCGGACGACCCGACTCTGCTCCTGGTGCCCGCGGGCATGGTCCCCTTCAAGCCGTACTTCCTCGGTGAGGTCAAGCCGCCGTGGTCGCGCGCCACCAGCGTGCAGAAGTGCGTGCGCACACCCGACATCGAAGAGGTCGGCAAGACCACCCGCCACGGCACGTTCTTCCAGATGTGCGGCAACTTCTCCTTCGGCGACTACTTCAAGGAAGGTGCCATCACCTACGCCTGGGAGCTGCTCACCTCGCCCCAGGACAAGGGTGGTTACGGGCTCGACCCCGAGCGGCTGTGGATCACGGTCTACCTCGACGACGACGAGGCCGAGTCCATCTGGCGCGACAAGATCGGTGTCCCGTCCGAGCGCATCCAGCGCCTGGGCAAGAAGGACAACTACTGGTCCATGGGCGTCCCGGGTCCCTGCGGCCCGTGTTCCGAGATCAACTACGACCGCGGTCCCGAGTTCGGTGTCGAGGGCGGCCCGGCCGTCAACGACGAGCGGTACGTGGAGATCTGGAACCTGGTCTTCATGCAGTACGAGCGCGGCGAGGGCACCTCGAAGGAGGACTTCGAGATCCTCGGCGAGCTGCCCAGCAAGAACATCGACACCGGCCTCGGCCTGGAACGCCTCGCCATGATTCTGCAGGACGTGCAGAACATGTACGAGATCGACACCTCCATGGCCGTCATCAGGAAGGCCACCGAGCTGACGGGCGTCGAGTACGGCGCCGCCCACGACTCCGACGTCTCGCTGCGGGTGGTCACCGACCACATGCGAACGTCCGTGATGCTCATCGGCGACGGCGTGAGCCCGGGCAACGAGGGCCGTGGATACGTCCTGCGCCGCATCATGCGCCGCGCCATCCGCAACATGCGGCTGCTCGGCGCCACCGGTCCCGTCGTCAAGGACCTCATCGACGTCGTGATCGAGATGATGGGGCAGCAGTACCCGGAGCTGGTGAGCGACCGCCGGCGGATCGAGACCGTGGCCCTCGCCGAGGAGGCCGCCTTCCTCAAGACGCTGAAGGCCGGCACGAACATCCTCGACACGGCCATCACGGACACCAAGGACTCCGGCGGCACGGTTCTCGCCGGCGACAAGGCCTTCCTGCTCCACGACACCTGGGGCTTCCCGATCGACCTCACCCTCGAGATGGCCGCCGAACAGGGCCTCTCCGTGGACGAGGACGGCTTCCGCCGCCTGATGAAGGAGCAGCGGGACAAGGCCAAGGCCGACGCCCGGGCCAAGAAGACCGGTCACGCCGACCTCGGCGCCTACCGCCAGATCGCCGACGCCTCCGGTGAGACCGACTTCATCGGGTACGACCGGACCGAGGGCGAGTCGACGATCGTCGGCATCCTGGTCGACGGTGTGTCGTCGCCCGCCGCCACCGAGGGCGACGAGGTCGAGATCGTCCTCGACCGCACCCCGTTCTACGCCGAGGGCGGCGGCCAGATCGGTGACACCGGGCGCATCCGGGTGGACAGCGGCGCGATCGTCGAGGTCCGCGACTGCCAGAAGCCCGTCCCGGGTGTGTACGTCCACAAGGGCGTCGTCCAGGTCGGCGAGGTCACGGTCGGCGCCCAGGCCCAGGCCACCATCGACACCCGTCGGCGGACGGCCATCGCCCGCGCCCACTCGGCCACGCACCTCACCCACCAGGCCCTGCGCGACGCCCTCGGCCCGACGGCCGCCCAGGCCGGTTCCGAGAACCAGCCGGGCCGCTTCCGCTTCGACTTCGGTTCGCCCTCGGCCGTGCCCACGGCCGTCATGACCGACGTCGAGCAGAAGATCAACGAGGTGCTCGCCCGGGACCTGGACGTGCACGCCGAGATCCTGAGTCTCGACGAGGCCAAGAAGCAGGGCGCCATCGCCGAGTTCGGCGAGAAGTACGGCGAGCGCGTGCGCGTCGTGACCATCGGCGACTTCTCGAAGGAGCTGTGCGGCGGCACGCACGTGCACAACACCGCCCAGCTCGGCCTGGTCAAGCTGCTCGGCGAGTCCTCGATCGGCTCCGGTGTGCGCCGCATCGAGGCCCTGGTCGGCGTCGACGCCTACAACTTCCTCGCCAAGGAGCACACGGTCGTCGCCCAGCTCCAGGAGCTGGTCAAGGGCCGTCCGGAGGAGCTCCCGGAGAAGATCTCCGCCATGCTCGGCAAGCTGAAGGACGCCGAGAAGGAGATCGAGAAGTTCCGCGCGGAGAAGGTCCTGCAGGCCGCCGCCGGTCTCGCCGGGTCCGCCAAGGACGTCCGCGGTGTCGCTCTGGTCACCGGCCAGGTCCCGGACGGCACGGGAGCGGACGACCTGCGCAAGCTGGTCCTCGACGTACGCGGCCGCATCCAGGGCGGCCGGGCCGTCGTGGTGGCCCTGTTCACCACCGCGGGCGGCAAGCCGCTCACGGTCATCGCCACCAACGAGGCGGCCCGCGAGCGCGGTCTCAAGGCCGGCGACCTGGTCCGTACGGCCGCCAAGACCCTCGGCGGCGGCGGTGGCGGCAAGCCGGACGTCGCGCAGGGAGGCGGCCAGAACCCGGCCGCCATCGGTGAGGCCATGGACGCCGTCGAACGCCTGGTCGGCGAGACGGCCAAGTGAGCGCGGACGGGCACGTGAGCACGGACGGTACGGGCAGCGGGGACGGCCGGGGCATGCGCCGCGGCCGTCGGCTCGCGATCGACGTCGGGGACGCGCGGATCGGGGTCGCCTCGTGCGACCCCGACGGGATCCTCGCGACGCCGGTCGAGACCGTACCGGGACGGGACGTGCCCGCCGCCCAGCGCCGGCTGAGGCAGCTGGTCGAGGAGTACGAGCCGATCGAGGTCGTCGTCGGACTGCCTCGCTCCCTCAAGGGGGGCGAGGGCCCGGCCGCCGTGAAGGTCCGTGGTTTCGCCCAGGACCTCGCCCGGTCGATCGCGCCGGTCGCGGTGAGGCTCCTCGACGAGAGAATGACCACGGTGACGGCCAGTCAGGGACTGCGGGCCTCGGGCGTGAAGTCCAAGAAGGGCAGGTCGGTCATCGATCAGGCGGCCGCTGTGATCATCCTTCAACAGGCATTGGAATCCGAACGGGTGTCAGGTAATCCACCTGGCGAGGGCGTCGAAGTGGTCATCTGATCGCGATACGGTAACGTTCCGCGCGATGTGGTGGTGTTCGAACAGCCACCGCACAGCAAAAGAGGCGAAACGGGAGCCGAGCCACAGCGCCAGCAGCCACCGCCTCGCGGCTCTAGGGGATCGATGACTGAGTATGGCCGGGGCCCAGGCTCCGAACCGTGGCATCCGGAGGACCCGTTGTACGGGGACGGCGGATGGGGAGGACAGGCCGCCGACGGCCAGTCCCCCTACGGCGGCCAGCCGCAGCACTATCCGCAGCAGCCGCAACAGCAGCAGGCGCAGTACGGCGACTGGAGCGACGGTCAGCAGGGCGGCTACGGCCAGCAGCAGTTCGATGCCGCGGGCCCGCAGCACCCCGGCCGGCAGCAGTACCACGACCAGGGACAGCAGCAGTACGGCGGTCAGGGGCAGCAGCCGTACGCGGGGCAGTACACCGGCCACGACCAGCAGGGGTACGTCGATCCGGCGCAGCAGCAGTACCTCGGCCAGGACCAGCAGCAGTACCACGACGGCGGCTGGGACAACGGGACGCAGCACCAGGTCGCGTACGCCCCCGACCCGACCGACCCCTACGCGAACCAGGCCGCCGCCTACGGTGGTGAGCAGCCCGACTTCTACAACACCCCCGACGCGTACCCCCCGCCGGAACCGCCCGCGCGCCGCCGCGTCGAGCCCGAACCGGCCCCGACCGACTGGGACCCGGGTCCGGACCAGGGCGAGCACGCCTTCTTCGCGGGGGGCGACGATGACGACGACTCCGGCGACGACGATCCGAAGAGCGGCCGCGGCGACCGGAAGGGCCGGGGCGGCAAGGGCGGCACGACCAAGAAGCGCCGCAGCGGCTGCGCCTGCCTGGTGGTCGTGCTCGTCTTCGGCGGTGGTGTCGGCGGCGTCGGATACTTCGGCTACCAGTTCTACCAAAAACGTTTCGGCCCGGCTCCGGACTACGTGGGCGACGGCACCGGCGAGGTGACGGTCAACATCCCCAAGGGCGCGGGCGGTTTTGCGATCGGGCAGGCGCTGAAACAGGCCGGCGTCATCAAGAGCGTCGACGCCTTCGTGTCCGCCCAGCAGACCAATCCCGACGGGACGAAGATCCAGGCCGGGGCCTATCTGCTGAAGAAAGAGATGTCGGCCGCCAGCGCCGTCAAGCTCATGCTCGACCCCAAGAGCCAGAACAACGTGGTCGTCGCTCCCGGCGAGCGCACGGTCACCATCTACAAGAAGATCGACGAGAAGCTCTCCCTCCCCGACGGCACCACCGCCAAGGTGGCCAAGAAGGAATACAAGAGCTTCGGACTGCCGAGCTGGGCGAACAACAACAAGGACATCAAGGAACCGCTGGAAGGATTCCTCTACCCGGCGACCTACCCCGCCGCCAAGGGGATGAAGCCCGAAGCCGTCCTGAAGCAGATGGTCGCGCAGGCCGTCGAGAACTACCGGAAGCTGAACCTCGAGGCGAAGGCCAAGGAATTCGACCTCGCCGACCCGCTGCAGCTCGTCACGGTCGCGAGCCTGGTCCAGGCCGAGGGCAAGACCCACGACGACTTCCGCAAGATGGCCGAGGTGATCTACAACCGCCTCAAGTCGACGAACACGGAGACCAACCAGCTGCTCCAGTTCGACTCGACCTTCAATTACCTGAAGGGCCAGAGCAACATCGACATCAGCGAGTCCGAGATCAACAGCAACAAGGACCCGTACAACACCTATACGAGCAAGGGCCTGCCACCCGGTCCCATCGGAAACCCCGGCGACGACGCGTTCAAGGCGGCGCTGAACCCGACCGACGACGGCTGGATCTACTTCGTGGCGACCGACGGCCAGAACAACACCGAGTTCGCCAAGACCTATGCCGAATTCAAGAGGCTCAAGGAAAAGTTCAATGAGAGTTCGGGCCACTGACGCCCGGCGCGCGGCGGTCCTCGGTTCGCCGATCGCCCACTCCCTCTCGCCGGTGCTGCACCGCGCCGCCTACCGGGAACTGGGACTCGACGACTGGTCCTACGACCGCTTCGAGGTCGACGAGGAGACGCTGCCCGGCTTCCTGGAGGAACTCGGCGGCGAATGGGCGGGCCTCTCGCTGACCATGCCGCTCAAGCGGGCCGTCATCCCGTTGCTCGACGGGATCAGTGAGACGGCGGCCTCCGTCGAGGCGGTCAACACCGTCGTCCTCACCGACGACGGACGTCGTGTCGGCGACAACACCGACATCCCGGGGATGGTCGCCGCGCTGCGCGAGCACGGCATCGAGCAGGTGGAGTCCGCCGCCGTCCTGGGCGCCGGGGCCACCGCCTCGTCCGCGCTGGCCGCCCTGGCACGCATCTGCACCGGAGAAGTCGTCGCGTACGTCCGCAGCGCCGAGCGCGCCGCCGAGATGCGGCAGTGGGGCGAACGGCTCGACGTGACGGTGCGTATCGCGGACTGGGCGGACGCCGAGCGGGCCCTGCGCGCCCCGCTGGTGATCGCCACGACCCCGGCGGGCACCACGGACGCGCTGGCCGCCGCGGTCCCCGAGCGCCCCGCGACCCTCTTCGACGTGCTCTACGACCCCTGGCCCACCGAACTAGCCGCCCGCTGGTCGGCGTACGGCGGCGCCGTCGTCGGCGGCCTCGACCTGCTCGTGCACCAGGCCGTGCTGCAGGTCGAGCAGATGACCGGACGCTCCCCGGCCCCCCTGGGCGCCATGCGCACGGCGGGCGAGCACGCGCTCGCCGGACGCTGAACACCTCCGCCGGTCCGGCCGAGCATCCTCCGGCCGGACCGGACACGTCCGTCTGATGGACCTGAGGCCGGACGGGGGGCCCGGCCATGGGAGGATCGGGGGTGGCGGGCCAGGGCCGCGCACCCGGTCGCGCCGTCGCCGTACGCAAGGACGCGTGTACGCAGCAGCAGTACCAGGGCGCGAGCATGAGGAGCACCGTTGAGCAGGTTGCGCTGGCTGACCGCGGGGGAGTCCCACGGTCCCGCACTTGTCGCGACGCTGGAGGGTCTTCCCGCCGGCGTTCCGATCACCACGGACATGGTGGCGGACCACCTCGCCCGGCGGCGCCTGGGCTATGGACGCGGTGCCCGGATGAAGTTCGAGCGTGACGAGGTCACCTTCCTGGGCGGAGTCCGGCACGGGCTCACCCTCGGCTCGCCGGTGGCCGTCATGGTCGGCAACACCGAGTGGCCCAAGTGGGAGCAGGTCATGGCGGCCGACCCGGTCGCCCCGGAGATCCTCGCCGACCTCGCCCGCAACGCCCCGCTGACCCGGCCCCGGCCCGGCCACGCCGACCTCGCGGGCATGCAGAAGTACGGCTTCGACGAGGCCCGCCCGATCCTGGAGCGCGCCTCCGCCCGGGAGACCGCCGCCCGCGTGGCCCTGGGCGCGGTGGCCCGCTCGTACCTCAAGGAGACGGCCGGGATCGAGATCGTCTCGCACGTCGTCGAGCTCGCCGCGGCGAAGGCACCGTACGGCGTCTACCCCAGGCCCTCCGACGTCGAGAAGCTCGACGCCGACCCGGTGCGCTGCCTCGACAGCGACGCGTCGAAGGCGATGGTCGCGGAGATCGACCAGGCCCACAAGGACGGCGACACACTCGGCGGGGTCGTCGAGGTGCTCGCGTACGGCGTGCCCGTGGGCCTCGGCTCCCACGTCCACTGGGACCGGCGGCTCGACGCCCGGCTCGCGGCCGCGCTCATGGGCATCCAGGCCATCAAGGGCGTCGAGGTCGGAGACGGCTTCGAACTGGCCCGGGTGCCCGGCTCCAAGGCCCACGACGAGATCGTGCACAGCGAGGACGGCATCCGCCGCACCACCGGCCGCTCCGGCGGCACCGAAGGCGGTCTGACCACCGGCGAGCTGCTGCGCGTCCGCGCCGCGATGAAGCCGATCGCGACCGTGCCGCGCGCGCTGGCCACCATCGACGTGGCCACCGGAGAGGCCGCCAAGGCCCACCACCAGCGCTCCGACGTGTGCGCGGTCCCGGCCGCGGGCATCGTCGCCGAGGCCATGGTCGCCCTGGTCCTCGCGGACGCGGTGGCGGAGAAGTTCGGCGGCGACAGCGTCCCCGAGACGCGGCGCAACGTCGAGTCGTACCTCGAGAACCTGGTCGTACGGTGACCGCGGGACCGCTGGTCGTGCTCGTCGGCCCGATGGGTGTCGGCAAGACCACGGTGGGCGCGCTGCTCGCCGAGCGGCTCGGCTGCGCCTACCGGGACACCGACGACGACATCGTGGCCGAACAGGGCCGCACCATCGCCGACATCTTCGTCGACGACGGCGAACCGGCCTTCCGCGCCATCGAGAAGAGCGCGGTCGGCCGCGCGCTGGCCGGCCACGACGGCGTACTGGCGCTCGGCGGCGGCTCGATCCTCGACGAGGACACCCGCACGCTGCTCACCGGGCACCGGGTCGTCTACCTCTCGATGGACGTCGACGAGGCGGTCCAGCGCACCGGCCTGAACGTGGCCCGTCCGCTGCTCGCCGTCAACCCGCGGCGGCAGTGGCGCGAGCTGATGGAGGCACGGCGCCACCTGTACACCGAAGTCGCCAGCGCGGTCGTGCCCACGGACGGCCGCACCCCCGAAGAGGTGGCCCAAGCCGTCCTCGACGCACTGGAGTTGAAGGAAGCATGAGCGAGGCAGTGACGCGTATCCAGGTCGGCGGCACCGCGGGCACCGACCCCTACGAGGTCCTGGTCGGCCGTCAGCTCCTCGGCGAGCTCGGCGGACTGATCGGCGACCGGGCCAAGCGCGTCGCGGTCGTCCACCCCGAGGCGCTCGCCGAGACCGGCGAGGCGCTGCGCGCCGATCTGGCCGGGCAGGGCTTCGAGGCCGTCGCCATCCAGGTGCCGAACGCCGAGGAGGCCAAGACCGCCGAGGTCGCCGCCTACTGCTGGAAGGCGCTGGGCCAGTCCGGCTTCACCCGTACCGACGTGATCGTCGGTGTGGGCGGCGGCGCCACCACCGACCTGGCCGGTTTCGTCGCGGCGACCTGGCTGCGCGGGGTGCGCTGGATCGCCGTCCCCACCACCGTGCTCGGCATGGTGGACGCGGCGGTGGGCGGAAAGACCGGTATCAACACCGCCGAGGGCAAGAACCTCGTCGGCGCCTTCCACCCGCCCGCGGGCGTGCTCTGCGACCTGGCAGCGCTCGACTCGCTGCCGGTCAACGACTTCGTCTCCGGCCTCGCCGAGATCATCAAGGCCGGTTTCATCGCCGACCCGGCGATCCTGGAGCTCATCGAGTCCGACCCCGAGGCGGCCCGCACGCCCGCGGGCCCGCACACCGCCGAGCTGATCGAGCGCTCCATCAAGGTCAAGGCCGAGGTCGTCTCCGGCGACCTCAGGGAGTCGGGACTGCGCGAGATCCTCAACTACGGGCACACCCTCGCGCACGCCATCGAGAAGAACGAGCGCTACAAGTGGCGGCACGGCGCCGCCGTCGCCGTCGGCATGCACTTCGCCGCCGAACTCGGCCGGCTCGCGGGCCGGCTGGACGACGCGACCGCCGACCGGCACCGCACGATCCTCGAATCCGTGGGGCTCCCGCTGAGCTACCGCCACGACCAGTGGCCCAAGCTCCTGGAGAACATGAAGGTCGACAAGAAGTCGCGCGGCGACCTGCTGCGCTTCATCGTCCTCGACGGGCTGGCCAAGCCGACCGTCCTGGAGGGCCCCGACCCGGCCGTGCTCCTCGCCGCGTACGGCGAAGTGGGGGAGTAACACCCAACGGGCCCTCACTTGGGCAGGTTTGCCCTCGCCTCATGGGCACTTCCCGCCTTTCCCGGCCGTTCACACAACGGCGGCCGGGGAAGGTACCGTTCGGTAGGGGCGCCTCCCGCGCCCTCTAGGGTGGGGGAGAGCGGGTCGGGACCGAGGCTCCGCTCGCCAGCGCCCATCGCCTGTACGAGACGGAGTGGCACCGGATGCAGCACGCAGTGGGGGCTCCGCTGCCGCCGCCCCACCAGCCGGGGCACGGACCGGGCGCCGGCTGGTCGCCGGCCGCGCAGCACCCGGGGCACCCCGGCGGACACCCGGGTCCGGCACCCACGAACGCACCCGCGCCCGGCTTCGCCGGCCCGCCGCCGGGACCTCCGGCTCCGCCGACGCACCTGCCGCACCCCGCGCCCCCGCAGCACGGCCCCGTACCGCCCGTGCCCGACACCACGGGGCATGTGCAGCTGCCCCCGGGCGGCCCGGTCGCCATGCCGAGCGCAGCCCCCGCCACGGGCGCCCCCGATCCCACGGCGACCACGCTCGCCGTGCTGCTCATCGGCCCCGCGGGCGCGGGCAAGACCAGCGTCGCCAAGTACTGGGCGGACCACCGCCGCGTCCCGACGGCCCACATCAGCCTCGACGACGTACGCGAATGGGTGCGCTCCGGATTCGCCGACCCCCAGTCGGGGTGGAACGACCACTCGGAGGCGCAGTACCGCCTGGCCCGCCGCACCTGCGGCTTCGCCGCGCGGAACTTCCTGGCGAACGGCATCTCCTGCATCCTCGACGACGCCGTCTTCCCGGACCGCCCGGTCGTCGGCCTCGGCGGCTGGAAGCGGCACGTCGGTCCTGGTCTGCTGCCCGTCGTCCTGCTGCCGGGCCTGGAGATAGTCCTGGAGCGCAACGCGGAGCGCTCCGGAAACCGCCGCCTCACCGACGAGGAAGTGGCCCGCATCCACGGCCGGATGGCCGGCTGGTACGGCTCCGGGCTGCCCATCATCGACAACTCGCAGCTCGACGTACCGACCACGGCCCGGGTCCTGGACGACGTGCTCGCCCGCTCGATCGCCAGCCCCCCGCAGTGGTAGCCCCGTCCTGACGGCACGGCGTCCGGCGTGGACCCGCGGTGCCGTGCCGACGGTGTCGCACGCGTCCGCGGGCGCCGCGCGGGCATCCACCGACGCCGGCCGGGTACGCGCGTCGGCACCACCTGCGACCGTGCGCCCGACGCCCGCCGGGTATGCGTGCCGATGTCACGCCCGGCCGTACGTCCGGCGCCTGCCGGGTACGCGCGCCGGTCCTACCCCCGGCCGTACGTCCGGCGCGGGCCGGGTACGTGCGCCGGTATCGCGCCCGGCCGCACGTCCGACGCAGGCTGGGTACGTGTGCTGGTCCCACCCCGGCCGTATCTCCGATGCCTGCTGAGTACGTGCGCCGGTATGGCGCCGGGCCGTACGTCCGGCGCCTGCCGGGTACGCGCGCCGGTCCCACCCCCGGCCGTATCTCCGATGCATGCGGGTACGTGCGCCGGTATCGCGCCCGGCCGCACGTCCGACGCAGGCCGGGTACGTGCGCCGGCACCCCCGGCCCTACCTTCGGGCCCCGGGCCGGCACGCGTCGGCACCCCCGGCCGTACCTCCGGCAGCTCCGGCACCCCGGGTCTCCGTGCGCCCCGTGCCCCCACGCGCCCGTCCGGCCCCGCTGAACCGGCGGTATCCGGTCGGCGCTCGTAGGCTCGATCCATGTCAGAGGTGTACGCGGCTCGCCGCGAGCGGCTGAGGGAGCGCTGTACGGCGGGCGGCAGCGCGACCGCGCTCGTCACCCGCCCCGCCAACGTGAGGTACCTCGCGGGGGCGGCCCCGCGTGGTGCCGTCCTCCTGCTGGGCAGGGGCGAGGACCTGTTGCTCTGCACGGGTCCGCTGGGCGACGAGGTCGGCGCGGGACATCCGGACGAGGCGCTGCGCGTACAGGCGCTGTCCGGTGCGGGCGGCGACCCGGCCGTCGCCGCGGCCGACGTCGCCACCGCTCAGGGAGCCGACTCGCTGGCCGTGGAGGAGCACCACCTGACCGTGAGCCGGCACCGGGCCATGGGGTCGGTGGCACCGCGGCTGCGCCTGAGCGACCTGGGCGCCGCGGTCGAACAGCTGCGGGTGATCAAGGACGAGGAGGAGATCTCCTGTCTGCGGATCGGCGCGGAGATCGCCGACCAGGCCCTCGGGGAACTCCTCGAATCCATTCTCGTCGGCCGGACGGAGCGTCATCTCGCCCTCGAACTCGAGCGCCGTCTGGTCGACCACGGCGCCGACGGACCGGCCTTCGCGACCTCGGTGGGCACCGGGCCGAACTCCGGGAGATGCGGGCACCGGCCCACGGACCGGCGGGTCGAGGAGGGCGATTTCCTGTCCGTCTGCCTCGGCGCGACCTATCGCGGCTACCGCTGCGAGGTCGGCCGCACCTTCGTGATCGGCACCTCGCCCGCGGACTGGCAGATCGCCCTCTACGACCTCGTCTTCGCCGCCCAGCGGGCCGGACGCGAGGCGCTGGTGCCCGGCGTCGCCTACCGCGACGTGGACCGCGCGGCACGCCAGGTGCTCGATTCCGCGGGGTACGCGGAGGCCCTTCCCTCACTGACGGGGCACGGTGTCGGGCTCGAAATCGACGAGGACCCGCAGCTGGCCCCCGCGGCCATGGGTAAACTGGACGCTTGCGTGCCGGTCACCGTCGAACCGGGGGTCCACCTCCCGGGCCGGGGCGGTGTCAGGATCGATGACACGCTCGTCGTGCGCCCCGAGGCGGACGGCGGACCCGAGCTACTCACCATCACGACCAAGGAACTGCTCGCGCTCTAGCCCTCGGCTGTGCGCGTGTCCCGGGGTCGTCCACGTCAGTCCAGGAGATTCCGCAACCGTGGCTTCCACGAACGACCTCAAGAACGGCCTGGTGCTCAAGCTCGACGGAGGCCAGCTCTGGTCCGTCGTCGAGTTCCAGCACGTCAAGCCCGGCAAGGGCCCGGCCTTCGTGCGCACCAAGCTGAAGAACGTGCTCTCCGGCAAGGTCGTCGACAAGACGTTCAACGCCGGCGTCAAGGTTGAGACGGCCACGATCGACAAGCGCGACATGCAGTTCTCGTACATGGACGGCGAGTACTTCGTCTTCATGGACATGGACACGTACGACCAGCTCATGGTCGACCGCAAGTCCGTCGGCGACGCCGCCAACTTCCTGATCGAGGGCTTCACGGCCACCGTGGCGCAGCACGAGGGCGAGGTGCTCTTCGTCGAGCTGCCCGCCGCCGTCGAGCTCGTCATCCAGGAGACCGAGCCGGGTGTCCAGGGCGACCGCTCCACCGGTGGCACCAAGCCCGCCACCCTGGAGACCGGCCACCAGATCCAGGTCCCGCTCTTCATCACCACCGGTGAGAAGATCAAGGTCGACACCCGCACGAGCGACTACCTCGGCCGGGTGAACAGCTAACCGTGGCTGCCCGCAACACGGCCCGCAAGCGCGCCTTCCAGATCCTCTTCGAGGGCGACCAGCGCGGCGTGGACGTCCTGACGGTCCTCGCGGACTGGATCCGGCACTCCCGGAACGACACCCGGCAGCCGCCGGTCAGCGAGTACACGATGGAGCTGGTCGAGGGCTACGCCACCAAGGCGAAGCGGATCGACGAGCTCATCGCGACGTACGCCGTCGACTGGACGCTGGACAGGATGCCGGTCGTCGACCGCAACATCCTGCGCCTCGGCGCCTACGAGCTGATCTGGGTCGACGGAACCCCCGACGCGGTGGTGCTCGACGAGGCGGTGCAGCTGGCCAAGGAGTTCTCCACGGACGAGTCGCCCTCGTTCGTCAACGGACTGCTGGGCCGGCTCAAGGACCTGAAGCCGTCGCTCCGCCGCGACGAGGCCTGACCGCGGCTCGTCCGCACAGCCGGGAAACGGCTGGGAAATCGCCGGAGGGCCCGCAGCGCGTTCGCTGCGGGCCCTCCGGCGTTCCTGTACCCACATGGGCCCCGAGGCCCGCAGAAAGCCGCCGGGGTGGCTGGAACCTCATGGTCCCGGCCACCCCGGCGGCACGTTTCTGCTGAGCTGTCCGAAGGGGTCAGACCTCTTCGTGGGCGACGGCGCGGCGCGCGTCGGCGTCCAGCACACCCCAGCTGATCAGCTGCTCGGTGAGGACCGAGGGCGACTGGTCGTAGATGACGGCGAGGGTGCGCAGGTCGTCCTGGCGGATCGAGAGCACCTTGCCGTTGTAGTCACCGCGCTGCGACTGGATCGTCGCGGCGTAGCGCTGCAGGGGTCCCGCCTTCTCGGCCGGCACGTGGGCCAGGCGCTCCAGGTCGAGGACGAGCTTCGGCGGCGGCTCGGCGGCCCCGCCCGGAGTGGTGCCGGGCAGCAGCTCCTGCACGGGGACCCCGTAGAAATCGGCCAGTTCGGCAAGACGCTGCACGGTCACGGCGCGGTCGCCTCGCTCGTAGGAACCGACCACGACCGCCTTCCAGCGTCCCTGGGACTTCTCCTCGACTCCGTGGAGGGAAAGGCCCTGCTGGGTGCGGATGGCCCGGAGCTTGGCCCCGAGCTGTTTGGCGTATTCGCTGGACATATAGCTCCCCGGACGCTGTATCAACGTGCGGCTCGGCCGCGCGGCTGGTGACTCTGGTGACTCACTGTGAGGTTACGCAGCGTTACTCTCCCCCGTCAAGCCGAATGGTCCGGACCGACCGCTCCACGGGGGTCACCCGGGGTGGCTCAAAGGGGGGTGATCAGGCGCGTTGCCGGGCTGGTACCGTGGATGGCGCAAATCCGACGTCCTTTAATGATCCGTCCCGTGAGGCGGAGAAGGAGGTCCGTTTCGTATGGACTCTGAGCAGGAAAAGCAGCAGTACGCAGCCGGCGCGCGGCCCGTTCTCGAGGGCCCCGACATCGCGCGGGTGCTGACCCGCATCGCCCACGAGATCGTCGAGCGCGCCAAGGGCGCCGACGACGTGGTGCTCCTCGGCATCCCGACCCGGGGCGTCTTCCTGGCCCGCAGACTGGCCGACAAGCTCGCGGAGATCACCGGCCGCAAGATCCCGGTGGGCTCGCTCGACATCACCATGTACCGCGACGACCTGCGCATGCATCCGCCGCGAGCGCTGGCCCGTACCGAGATCCCGGGCGACGGCATCGACGGCCGCCTGGTCGTCCTCGTGGACGACGTGCTGTTCTCGGGGCGCACGATCCGTGCCGCACTGGACGCGCTGAACGACATCGGCCGCCCGCGCGCCGTGCAGCTCGCGGTCCTCGTCGACCGCGGTCACCGCGAACTGCCCATCCGCGCCGACTACGTCGGCAAGAACCTCCCCACGTCGCTGCGGGAGACGGTCAAGGTCCAGCTCGCCGAGGAGGACGGTCGCGACACCGTGCTGCTCGGTGCGAAGCGGATCTCCCCGGACGCGCAGCAGTAGCACTCCGGCGTCCGTCACCGCGGTACGCCCTCCGAGTGCGCCTGCGCGCCCGCACGCCCGCCGCGGCGCTCCCGGGGCACACCCCCGCGGCGCCCGCCTCCCGAACTGAACTGCCTTACGGAGCCTGACAGATGCAGCGTCATCTCATCTCGGCCGCCGACCTCACCCGCGACGACGCCGTCCTGATCCTCGACACCGCCGAGGAGATGGCCCGGGTCGCCGACCGGCCGATCAAGAAGCTGCCGACCCTGCGCGGCCGCACCGTCGTCAACCTCTTCTTCGAGGACTCGACCCGCACCCGGATCTCCTTCGAGGCCGCGGAGAAGCGCCTCTCCGCGGACGTCATCAACTTCACCGCCAAGGGATCGAGCGTCTCCAAGGGCGAGTCCCTCAAGGACACCGCCCAGACCCTCGAAGCCATGGGCGTCGACGCCGTCGTCATCCGGCACGGCGCCTCCGGAGCCCCGTACCGGCTCGCCACCTCCGGCTGGATCGACGCGGCCGTGATCAACGCGGGCGACGGCACCCACCAGCACCCCACACAGGCCCTGCTGGACGCCTTCACCATGCGCCGCCGCCTGGTCGGCCGCGACGCCGGGATCGGCCAGGACCTGGCCGGCAAGCGCATCACGATCGTCGGTGACGTCCTGCACAGCCGCGTCGCCCGTTCCAACGTCGACCTGCTGCACACCCTCGGCGCCGAGGTCACCCTCGTCGCACCGCCGACGCTGGTGCCGGTCGGCGTCGGATCCTGGCCCTGCGAGGTCTCGTACGACCTCGACAGCACGCTCGCCAAGTCCGACGCGGTGATGATGCTGCGCGTCCAGCGCGAGCGGATGAACGCGGCCTTCTTCCCGACCGAGCGCGAGTACTCGCGCCGCTACGGGCTCGACGGCGACCGCATGGCGAAGATGCCCGAGCACGCCATCGTGATGCACCCCGGCCCGATGGTCCGCGGCATGGAGATCACCGCCGAGGTGGCCGACTCCGATCGCTGCACCGTCGTGGAGCAGGTCGCCAACGGTGTCTCCATCCGCATGGCCGTCCTGTACCTCCTGCTGGGCGGCAACGAGCCCGCCGTCACCCACACCCGCACCGAGGAGAAGTAAGAAGAATGAGCAAGATCCTGATCCGTGGTGCGAAGGTGCTCGGCGGCGAGCCGCAGGACGTCCTGATCGACGGCGACACGATCGCCGCGGTCGGCACCGGACTGCCGGCGGAGGGCGCCGAGGTCGTCGAGGCGGACGGCAAGGTGCTCCTGCCGGGCCTCGTCGACCTGCACACCCATCTGCGCGAGCCCGGCCGTGAGGACTCCGAGACCGTCCTGACCGGCACGCGGGCGGCGGCGAGCGGCGGCTACACCGCTGTGTTCGCCATGGCCAACACCTTCCCGGTCGCCGACACCGCCGGCGTCGTCGAGCAGGTCTACCGGCTCGGCCGGGAGCACGGCTACTGCGACGTGCAGCCCATCGGCGCCGTGACGGTCGGCCTGGAGGGCAGGAAGCTCGCCGAGCTCGGCGCCATGCACGAGTCCGCCGCCGGCGTCACGGTCTTCTCGGACGACGGCAAGTGCGTGGACGACGCGGTGATCATGCGCCGGGCGCTGGAGTACGTGAAGGCCTTCGGCGGCGTCGTGGCCCAGCACGCGCAGGAACCCCGCCTCACCGAGGGCGCCCAGATGAACGAGGGCGTCGTCTCCGCCGAACTCGGCCTCGGAGGCTGGCCGGCGGTGGCCGAGGAATCGATCATCGCCCGGGACGTCCTGCTCGCCGAGCACGTCGGCTCGCGCGTCCACATCTGCCACCTGTCGACCGCCGGCAGCGTCGAGATCGTGCGCTGGGCCAAGTCCCGCGGCATCGACGTGACCGCCGAGGTCACCCCGCACCACCTCCTCCTCACCGACGAGCTGGTCCGCACCTACAACCCGGTCTACAAGGTCAACCCGCCGCTGCGGACCGAGCGTGACGTGACGGCCCTGCGCGAGGCGCTCGCCGACGGCACGATCGACATCGTCGCCACCGACCACGCGCCGCACCCGCACGAGGACAAGGACTGCGAGTGGGCCGCCGCCGCCATGGGCATGGTGGGCCTCGAGACCGCGCTGTCCGTCGTCCAGCAGACGATGGTCGAGACCGGTCTGCTCGACTGGGCAGGCGTCGCCGACCGGATGTCCTCCGCTCCCGCCCGCATCGGGCGGGCCGACGGGCACGGCCGCCCCGTCTCGGCAGGCGAGCCCGCCAACCTCACGCTCGTCGACACCGCATACCGTGGGTCCGTGGACCCCGCGGGCTTCGCCTCGCGCAGCCGCAACACCCCCTACGAGGGCCGTGAGCTGCCGGGCCGGGTCACCCACACGTGGCTGCGGGGCAAGGCCACCCTCGTCGACGGGAAGCTCGCGTGACACCTCTCATCCCGATGGCCGCCTCCCTGGCTGCCGAACAGAAGTCGGCCGAAGTGACCGACTGGGCCGCCCGGATCGGCTGGCTCGTCGGACTGGTCCTCTTCGTCGCCCTCGTCTACTGGCTGATGCGCGAGGGCTGGAAGTGGCGCGGCACCCTCCAGGGCGACCTGCCGGAGCTGCCCACCGCGCCGGACGACCCCGGTCCGGCGAGACTGGGCATGAGCGGCCGCTACCACGGTTCCACCACCGCCGGGCAGTGGCTCGACCGCATCGTCGCGCACGGCCTGGGCACCCGCAGCCGGGTCGAGCTCACGCTGACGGACGCGGGACTGGACGTCGTACGCCCCGGCGCGACCGACTTCTTCGTCCCCGCCGAGGCACTGCGCGAGGCCCGGCTCGACAAGGGCATCGCCGGAAAGGTCCTCACCGAGGGCGGCCTGCTCGTCGTCACCTGGGCACACGGCGACCGGCTGATCGACTCCGGCTTCCGCTCCGACCGCGCGGCCGAGCACGGCGAGTGGGTCGACACCCTGAACAACATGATCAGCAAGAGCAACGACACGGAAGGCGCACGATGACGACCTCCATCCAGGGAGCCGCCTCGCAGAGGCACAAGGCGGCTCCCGCCGTACTCGTCCTGGAGGACGGCCGGATCTTCCGCGGCCGCGCCTACGGGGCCACGGGGGTGACCTTCGGCGAGGCCGTGTTCTCCACCGGGATGACCGGCTACCAGGAAACCCTCACCGACCCGTCGTACCACCGCCAGGTCGTCGTCATGACCGCCCCGCACGTCGGCAACACCGGTGTGAACGACGAGGACCCCGAGTCGAAGCGGATCTGGGTCGCCGGCTACGTCGTCCGCGACCCCGCCCGCGTGCCCTCCAACTGGCGCTCCCGCCGCTCCCTCGACGACGAACTGCGCGCGCAGGGCGTCGTCGGCATCAGCGGCGTCGACACCCGTGCCCTCACCCGCCACCTCCGCGAGCGCGGCGCCATGCGCGTCGGCATCTTCTCCGGCAACGCGCTGCCCGACGAGGGCACGATGCTCGGCGAGGTGCGCCAGGCACCCGAGATGGAGGGCGCGAACCTCGCCGCGGAGGTCGCCACCAAGGAGGCGTACGTCGTCCCGGCGATCGGCGAGAAGCGGTTCACCGTCGCCGCCGTCGACCTGGGCATCAAGGGCATGACCCCGCTCCGGATGGCCGAGCGCGGCATCGAGGTGCACGTACTCCCCGCCACGGCCACCGCCGAGGACGTGTACGCCGTGAACCCCGACGGAGTCTTCTTCTCCAACGGTCCCGGTGACCCGGCCACCGCCGACGGCCCGGTCTCCGTGATGCAGGAGGTGCTCGCCCGCAGGACGCCCCTCTTCGGCATCTGCTTCGGCAACCAGATCCTCGGCCGCGCGCTCGGCTTCGGCACCTACAAGCTGAAGTACGGCCACCGCGGCATCAACCAGCCCGTGCAGGACCGCACGACCGGCAAGGTCGAGGTCACCGCGCACAACCACGGCTTCGCCGTCGACGCGCCGCTCGACGAGGTCTCCGAGACCCCCTACGGCCGCGCCGAGGTCTCCCACGTCTGCCTGAACGACCAGGTCGTCGAGGGACTCCACCTCCTCGACCGGCCGGCCTTCAGCGTCCAGTACCACCCCGAAGCGGCAGCCGGCCCGCACGACGCCGCCTACCTGTTCGACCGCTTCGTATCCCTGATGGAGGGCCAGCGTGCCTAAGCGCACCGATATCCAGTCCGTCCTGGTCATCGGCTCCGGCCCGATCGTCATCGGCCAGGCCGCCGAGTTCGACTACTCCGGCACCCAGGCGTGCCGCGTCCTGCGCGCCGAGGGCCTGCGGGTCGTCCTGGTCAACTCCAACCCGGCGACGATCATGACCGACCCGGAGATCGCCGACGCCACCTACGTCGAGCCGATCACCCCGGAGTTCGTCGAGAAGATCATCGCCAAGGAGCGCCCGGACGCGCTCCTGCCCACCCTCGGCGGTCAGACCGCCCTCAACACGGCGATCTCGCTGCACGACGCCGGAACGCTCGACAAGTACGGCGTCGAGCTCATCGGCGCCAACGTCGAGGCGATCAACAAGGGCGAGGACCGCGACCTCTTCAAGGGCGTCGTCGAGGCCGTGCGCGAGAAGATCGGGCACGGCGAGTCCGCCAGCTCCGTCATCTGCCACTCCATGGACGACGTGCTGGCGGGCGTCGAGACGCTCGGCGGGTACCCCGTCGTCGTCCGCCCCTCCTTCACCATGGGCGGCGCCGGCTCCGGCTTCGCGCACGACGAGGAGGAACTGCGCCGCATCGCCGGCCAGGGCCTGACGCTCTCCCCGACCACCGAGGTGCTCCTGGAGGAGTCCATCCTCGGCTGGAAGGAGTACGAGCTGGAGCTGATGCGCGACAAGCACGACAACGTCGTGGTCGTCTGCTCCATCGAGAACTTCGACCCCATGGGCGTGCACACCGGTGACTCGATCACCGTCGCCCCGGCGATGACGCTCACCGACCGCGAGTACCAGATCCTGCGGGACATCGGCATCGCCGTCATCCGCGAGGTCGGCGTCGACACCGGCGGCTGCAACATCCAGTTCGCGGTGAACCCCGAGGACGGCCGGGTGATCGTCATCGAGATGAACCCGCGCGTCTCCCGCTCCTCGGCGCTGGCCTCCAAGGCGACCGGCTTCCCGATCGCCAAGATCGCCGCGAAGCTCGCCGTCGGCTACACGCTCGACGAGATCCCGAACGACATCACCGAGCAGACCCCGGCCTCCTTCGAACCGACGCTCGACTACGTGGTGGTCAAGGCCCCGCGCTTCGCCTTCGAGAAGTTCCCGAGCGCCGACTCCACCCTCACCACGACCATGAAGTCGGTCGGCGAGGCCATGGCGATCGGCCGCAACTTCACCGAGGCGCTGCAGAAGGCGCTGCGGTCGCTGGAGAAGAAGGGCTCGCAGTTCACCTTCGTGGGCGAGCCGGGCGACAAGGCCGAACTGCTGGCCGAGGCCGTGCGGCCGACCGACGGGCGCATCAACTCCGTCATGCAGGCCATCCGCGCGGGCGCCACGCCCGAGGAGGTCTTCGAGTCGACGAAGATCGACCCGTGGTTCGTGGACCAGCTCTTCCTGATCAAGGAGATCGCGGACGAGCTGGCCGGCGCCGACAAGCTCCACCCCGAACTGCTCGCCGAGGCCAAGCGGCACGGCTTCTCCGACGTTCAGATCGCCGAGATCCGCGGGCTGCGCGAGGACGTCGTGCGCGAGGTGCGGCACGCGCTGGGCGTGCGCCCGGTGTACAAGACGGTCGACACCTGCGCCGCCGAGTTCGCGGCGAAGACGCCGTACTTCTACTCCTCCTACGACGAGGAGACCGAGGTCGCCCCGCGCGAGAAGCCCGCGGTCATCATCCTCGGCTCGGGACCGAACCGCATCGGCCAGGGCATCGAGTTCGACTACTCCTGCGTCCACGCCTCCTTCGCGCTCGGCGACGCGGGCTACGAGACCGTGATGGTCAACTGCAACCCCGAGACCGTCTCCACCGACTACGACACCTCCGACCGTCTGTACTTCGAGCCGCTGACGCTGGAGGACGTACTGGAGATCGTGCACGCGGAGTCGCTGGCCGGGCCCCTCGCGGGTGTGATCGTGCAGCTCGGCGGCCAGACCCCGCTCGGGCTGGCACAGGCCCTCAAGGACAACGGCGTGCCGGTCGTGGGCACCTCCCCGGAGGCGATCCACGCCGCCGAGGACCGCGGCGCCTTCGGACGCGTCCTCGCGGAGGCCGGCCTGCCGGCCCCCAAGCACGGCACCGCCACCACCTTCGTCGAGGCCAAGGCCATCGCCGACGAGATCGGCTACCCCGTCCTCGTACGGCCCTCGTACGTCCTCGGCGGCCGCGGCATGGAGATCGTCTACGACGAGACCCGGCTGTCCTCGTACATCGCCGAGTCGACCGAGATCAGCCCCTCCCGGCCGGTTCTGGTCGACCGCTTCCTCGACGACGCGATCGAGATCGACGTCGACGCGCTCTACGACGGCGAGGAGCTCTACCTCGGCGGCGTCATGGAGCACATCGAGGAGGCCGGCATCCACTCCGGCGACTCCGCGTGCGCCCTGCCGCCGATCACCCTCGGCGGGTTCGACATCAAGCGCCTGCGGGCCTCCACGGAGGCCATCGCCAAGGGCGTCGGCGTCCGCGGCCTGATCAACATCCAGTTCGCCATGGCGGGCGACATCCTGTACGTCCTCGAGGCCAACCCGCGCGCCTCGCGCACCGTTCCCTTCACCTCGAAGGCGACCGCGGTGCCGCTGGCGAAGGCCGCCGCCCGGATCTCGCTGGGCGCGACCGTGGCGGAGCTGCGGGCCGAAGGGCTGCTCCCGGCCCACGGCGACGGCGGCGAACTGCCCCTCGACGCGCCGATCTCCGTCAAGGAGGCCGTCATGCCGTGGTCGCGCTTCCGCGACATCCACGGGCGCGGCGTGGACACCGTCCTCGGCCCGGAGATGCGCTCCACGGGTGAGGTCATGGGCATCGACTCGGTGTTCGGCACCGCCTACGCCAAGTCGCAGGCGGCCGCGTACGGTCCGCTGCCGACCAAGGGCCGCGCCTTCATCTCGGTCGCCAACCGCGACAAGCGTTCGATGATCTTCCCGGCGCGCGAGCTCGTCGCCCACGGCTTCGAGCTGCTCGCCACGTCCGGCACCGCCGAGGTGCTCAAGCGCAACGGCATCAACGCCGCCGTCGTGCGCAAGCAGTCCGAGGGCACCGGCCCGAACGGCGAGCGGACCATCGTCCAGCTCATCCACGACGGCGAGGTCGACCTCATCGTCAACACCCCGTACGGCACCGGTGGCCGCCTCGACGGCTACGAGATCCGTACGGCCGCCGTGGCACGGTCCGTGCCGTGCCTGACGACGGTCCAGGCGCTGGCCGCCGCCGTCCAGGGCATCGACGCGCTCAACCACGGCGACGTGGGCGTGCGCTCCCTCCAGGAACACGCCGAGCATCTGACCGCGGCCCGCGACTAGCAGCCCGGAGAGGGGGACACCGGAAACGGTGTCCCCCTCTTCGTGAGGGCTCCACGTCTTCGTGAGGACTCATGTACAAGATCTTCTTCAACCTCGTCTTCAAGCGGATGGACCCCGAGCGGGCCCACCACCTCGCCTTCCGCTGGATCCGGCTCGCCGCCCGCATCCCCGTCCTGCGCACCTTCGTCGCCGCCGCGCTCGCCCCCCGCTTCGAGGAGCTGCGCACCGAGGCGTTCGGGCTGCGCATGCACGGCCCCTTCGGGCTCGCGGCCGGCTTCGACAAGAACGCCGTCGCCATCGACGGGATGTCGATGCTCGGCTTCGACCACGTCGAGATCGGCACGGTGACGGGCGAGCCGCAGCCGGGCAACCCCAGGAAGCGGCTGTTCCGGCTGGTGCCGGACCGGGCGCTGATCAACCGCATGGGGTTCAACAACGAGGGCTCCGCGGCCGTCTCCGAGCGCCTGGCGGCCCGTACGCCCGTCTTCAGGACCGTCGTCGGCGTCAACATCGGCAAGACCAAGGCCGTCCCCGAGGCGGAGGCCGTCGGCGACTACGTGAAGTCGGCCGAGCGGCTCGCCCGGCACGCCGACTACCTCGTGGTCAACGTGAGCTCCCCGAACACCCCCGGACTGCGCGACCTGCAGGCCACGGAGGCGCTGCGACCCCTGCTCAGCGCCGTCCGCGAGGCCGCCGACCGTGCCGTGACCGACCGGCGTGTGCCGCTCCTCGTCAAGATCGCCCCCGACCTCGCCGACGAGGACATCGACGCGGTCGCCGACCTGGCCGTCGAACTCGGTCTGGACGGGATCATCGCCACGAACACCACCATCGCGAGGGAGGGACTCGGCCTGAAGTCCGGACCCTCCCTCGTCAAGGAGACCGGCGGACTCTCCGGCGCACCGCTGAAGGCCCGCTCCCTGGAGGTGCTGCGCCGCCTCTACGCGCGCGTGGGCGACCGGATGACCCTGATCGGCGTGGGCGGCATCGAGAACGCCGAGGACGCCTGGCAGCGCATCCTGGCCGGCGCCACGCTGGTCCAGGGGTACAGCGCCTTCGTCTACGAGGGGCCCTTCTGGGGCCGCGCGATCCACAAGGGCCTCGCCGCCCGCCTGCGTACGAGCCCGTACGCCACCCTCGCCGACGCGGTCGGCGCCGACGTGAGGAAGCCCGTATGAGCCCGGAACCCTTCGGAGCACGCCTGCGCCGCGCCATGGACGAGCGCGGCCCCCTGTGCGTCGGTATCGACCCGCACGCCTCCCTGCTCGCCGACTGGGGCCTGACCGACGACATCGCCGGACTGGAGCGCTTCAGCCGCACCGTCGTCGAGGCGCTGGCCGAGCGGGTCGCGGTCCTCAAGCCGCAGAGCGCGTTCTTCGAGCGCTTCGGCTCGCGCGGGATCGCCGTCCTGGAGAGGTCGGTCGAGCAGGCGCGGGCGGCCGGGGCGCTGGTCGTCATGGACGCCAAGCGCGGCGACATCGGTTCGACCATGGCCGCGTACGCGGAGACCTTCCTGCGCAAGGACGCGCCGCTGTTCTCGGACGCGCTGACCGTGTCGCCCTACCTGGGCTACGGATCGCTGAAGCCCGCGGTGGAGCTGGCGCGCGAGAGCGGTGCCGGGCTCTTCGTGCTCGCCCTCACCTCCAACCCGGAGGGCGGCGAGGTGCAGCACGCGGTCCGCGAGGACGGCCGCACCGTCGGGGCGACCATGCTGGCCCATCTCGCCGCCGAGAACGCCGCGGAGTCGCCCCTGGGGTCCTTCGGCGCGGTCGTCGGTGCCACCCTGGGCGATCTCTCCTCCTACGACCTGGACATCAACGGGCCGCTCCTGGCGCCGGGAATCGGCGCCCAGGGGGCCACCGCGGCCGATCTCGCGGGAGTCTTCGGGGCGGCGGTGCGCAACGTCGTCCCGAACGTGAGCCGAGGTGTTCTTCGTCACGGTCCCGACGTTCTCGCGCTGCGGGAGTCCGCGGACCGCTTCGCGGAGGAGATCAGGTCCGCGGTCGAGGCCGCCTGAGCCGCCCTTTCCGGGTCCTATCGGGGCCTTCGGGACCTCGGGCCGACCTCCCGCGGGTCCGCGGCGGACCTTCGGCAGTCGTCCGATGGCTGCGTTCGGAGCGGCCCGAGTCTGAATACATCCTCAAATCCGGGGCAGTATGTCGCAAATGCCCGGCTCCAGGGAGGCTGACCAGGACTTTTCCGCTGTTCTCGCTGACTCTGGCGGACTTGCCCGCTAGTCTCCGTCGAGTGGGGGCACCTCCCACGCCCTCTAGGTAGTGGGGGAGAACGGGCAAGCGTGTTGCTCGCAGCTCCCCAGGTGTGGGGCGACTAGGTTCCTCACCGGTCCGTATCCGACAGTTCGACATCCGAGGTGACGTAGGCGTGGCTCTTCCGCCCCTTACCCCTGAACAGCGCGCAGCCGCGCTCGAAAAGGCCGCCGCGGCTCGCCGGGAGCGGGCCGAGGTCAAGAATCGACTCAAGCACTCCGGCGCCTCCCTTCACGAGGTCATCAAGCAGGGCCAGGAGAACGACGTCATCGGCAAGATGAAGGTCTCCGCTCTCCTCGAGTCCCTGCCGGGCGTGGGCAAGGTCCGCGCCAAGCAGATCATGGAGCGACTCGGGATCTCCGAGAGCCGCCGCGTGCGCGGTCTCGGCTCGAACCAGATCGCCTCCTTGGAGCGTGAGTTCGGCGGTTCCGGCGCCTGAGTCCTGGGCACTCCGGGATTACTGGAATAATCGCCGCATGAGTGAACGTCCGCGGCTGACCGTGCTCTCCGGCCCCTCAGGGGTCGGCAAGAGCACGGTCGTCGCTCATATGCGCAAGGAACACCCCGAGGTCTGGCTCTCGGTGTCGGCGACGACCCGCAAGCCGCGCCCCGGTGAGAAGCACGGGGTCCACTACTTCTTCGTCTCGGACGACGAGATGGACAAGCTGATCGCCAACGGCGAGCTCCTGGAGTGGGCCGAATTCGCCGGCAACCGTTACGGGACACCTCGCGCGGCCGTCCTCGAGCACCTGGAGACGGGTGTGCCGGTCCTTCTGGAGATCGACCTCCAGGGCGCCCGGCAGGTCCGCGAGTCCATGCCCGAGGCGCTGCTCGTGTTCCTGGCTCCGCCCTCCTGGGAGGAGCTGGTGCGCAGGCTCACCGGGCGGGGCACCGAACCGCCCGAGGTGATCGAACGCCGTCTGGAGGCCGCCAAGATCGAACTGGCGGCCGAGCCGGAGTTCGACGTCACCCTGGTCAACACCTCCGTCGAGGACGTGGCGCGTGAGCTGCTAGCCTTGATGGAAGTTGTTTGATATTCCAGGTCAATTTCCACCTTTCGGAAGGCAGAGCGTGTCCTCTTCCATCACCGCTCCCGAGGGCATCATCAACCCTCCGATCGACGAGCTCCTCGAGGCCACCGACTCGAAGTACAGCCTCGTGATCTACGCGGCCAAGCGCGCCCGTCAGATCAACGCGTACTACTCGCAGCTCGGCGAGGGCCTCCTCGAGTACGTCGGTCCGCTCGTCGACACCCACGTCCACGAGAAGCCGCTCTCCATCGCCCTGCGCGAGATCAACGCGGGTCTGCTGACGTCCGAGGCCGTTGAGGGCCCCGCGCAGTAGTCCGCTGTTTCACTTCATCCCGGGCCCGGCAGTACGACTGCCGGGCCCGTGGTGTGTCATGGAGTCGTACGTCTTCGAGCCGGGGCGTACGGGTGTCGAGTGTGGGGAGGCCCGGTGGGCAAGCCGAAGGTCGTGCTGGGGGTCAGCGGTGGCATCGCCGCGTACAAGGCGTGCGAGCTGCTGCGCAGGCTGACCGAGTCGGGGCACGACGTGCGGGTCGTACCGACCGCGTCCGCGCTGCACTTCGTGGGCGCCGCCACCTGGTCCGCGCTCTCCGGGCACCCGGTCTCCACCGAGGTCTGGTCGGACGTCCACGAGGTCCCGCACGTCCGCATCGGGCAGCACGCGGACCTGGTGGTGGTGGCCCCCGCGACGGCCGACATGCTCGCCAAGGCCGCCCACGGTCTCGCCGACGACCTCCTGACGAACACCCTGCTCACCGCCCGCTGCCCGGTCGTCTTCGCGCCCGCCATGCACACCGAGATGTGGGAGCACCCGGCCACCCAGGAGAACGTGGCGACGCTCCGCCGCCGCGGCGCCGTCGTCATCGAGCCCGCGGTGGGCCGTCTGACCGGCGTGGACACCGGCAAGGGCCGGCTGCCCGACCCCACGGAGATCTTCGAGGTCTGCCGCCGGGTGCTGGCCCGGGGCGTGCGCGAACCCGACCTCGCCGGCCGCCATGTCGTCGTCAGCGCCGGCGGTACCCGCGAACCGCTCGACCCCGTCCGCTTCCTCGGCAACCGGTCCTCCGGCAAGCAGGGGTACGCCCTCGCCCGCACCGCGGCCGCGCGAGGCGCCCGGGTGACGCTGATCGCCGCTAACACCGGTCTGCCGGACCCGGCGGGCGTGGACGTGGTGCGGGTCGGCACGGCCGTGCAGCTGCGCGAGGCGGTGCTCAAGGCGACCCCGGACGCCGACGCCGTGGTGATGGCGGCGGCCGTGGCGGACTTCCGGCCCGCCGCCTACGCGACGGGGAAGATCAAGAAGAAGGACGGCCAGGAGCCGGAGCCGATCGTCCTGGTCCGTAATCCGGACATCCTCGCCGAGATCTCGGCGGACCGTTCGCGTCCCGGCCAGATCGTGGTCGGTTTCGCCGCCGAGACGGACGACGTCCTCGCCAACGGCCGCGCGAAACTGGAGCGCAAGGGGTGCGATCTCCTCGTGGTGAACGAGGTGGGGGAGCGCAGGACCTTCGGCTCCGAGGAGAACGAGGCCGTGGTGCTGGGTGCCGACGGCAGTGAGACCGCGGTGCCCCACGGACCCAAGGAAGCCCTGGCCGAGACCGTGTGGGATCTGGTGACACGCCGTCTGCGGTAGAGGTTCCCGTCACCTCAACAGGCGCCTCCGTCCGCGCGGAATTCGCTCGCGGTGACCCTGGCGGAGAGCGATCTCCGTAGCGCAGAATGCCCGTGCCGCAGGTCACAGCGCTTCCGAGAAGCGAGACAGGGGGGCCTGTCGGCGAGCGCGACCGATAAACTGTTCTCGGACGACGCCGGGCGCAGCTCCCGTCCCGTCCGCCAATGATCAGCCAGCAGCCGCTGCAACCACAGGGAGCGTTGTGTCCCGTCGCCTGTTCACCTCGGAGTCCGTGACCGAGGGTCACCCCGACAAGATCGCTGACCAGATCAGCGACACCATTCTCGACGCGCTTCTGCGGGAGGACCCGACGTCCCGGGTCGCCGTGGAGACGTTGATCACGACCGGCCTGGTGCACGTGGCCGGAGAGGTCACGACCAAGGCGTACGCGCCGATCGCCCAGCTGGTCCGGGACAAGATCCTCGAGATCGGTTACGACTCGTCGAAGAAGGGCTTCGACGGCGCTTCGTGCGGTGTCTCGGTGTCGATCGGCTCCCAGTCCCCGGACATCGCGCAGGGTGTCGACACGGCGTACGAGTCCCGCGTCGAGGGTGACGAGGACGAGCTCGACAAGCAGGGCGCGGGCGACCAGGGGCTGATGTTCGGGTACGCGACCGACGAGACGCCCAACCTGATGCCGCTGCCGATCCACCTGGCGCACCGGCTCTCGCGCAGGCTCTCCGAGGTCCGCAAGAACGGCACGATCCCCTACCTCCGTCCCGACGGAAAGACCCAGGTCACCATCGAGTACGACGGTGACAAGGCGGTCCGTCTGGACACGGTCGTGGTCTCCTCGCAGCACGCGAGCGACATCGACCTGGACTCGCTGCTCGCACCCGACATCCGCGAGTTCGTGGTGGAGCCGGAGCTCAAGGCCCTCCTCGACGACGGCATCAAGCTGGACACCGAGGGCTACCGCCTGCTGGTCAACCCGACCGGCCGCTTCGAGATCGGCGGCCCGATGGGCGACGCCGGCCTGACCGGTCGCAAGATCATCATCGACACGTACGGCGGCATGGCCCGCCACGGCGGCGGCGCCTTCTCCGGCAAGGACCCGTCCAAGGTCGACCGCTCCGCCGCGTACGCGATGCGCTGGGTCGCCAAGAACGTCGTCGCCGCGGGTCTCGCCACGCGCTGCGAGGTCCAGGTCGCCTACGCCATCGGCAAGGCCGAGCCCGTCGGTCTCTTCGTCGAGACCTTCGGCACCGCGAAGGTCGACGCCGAGAAGATCGAGACCGCCATCACCGAGGTCTTCGACCTCCGCCCGGCGGCCATCATCCGTGACCTCGACCTGCTGCGCCCGATCTACTCCCAGACGGCCGCGTACGGCCACTTCGGCCGGGAGCTGCCCGACTTCACGTGGGAGCGGACGGACCGTGTGGACGCGCTGCGCAGGGCCGTCGGCCTGTAGTCGCCCGCGGCTCGCCGCGTCTTGACGAGGCCCGGTGCCCCCTCAGGGGTGCCGGGCCTCGTCCATGGTTCCTGCCCTGCTCGTGGTTCCTGCCCCGCTCGTGGTTCCCGCGCAGCGCAGTTGGTCCCGCGCCGCCGGGCACGGTCCGCCGTTCGTGCCGACGGTCGGCCCTGATCCGGCGACGGGTCGCGCCGGCCCGGAAAAAGGCCTCGCGCGGACCGCTCCCCGTTCCTACGCTGAGGATCTCCCGGTGCGATGGCCGCGGCTACTTCGGTCGAGCACGTCCCTCGGGCGTGCGGTGAAACTGCAGGCATCATGAGCCGCTGCCGCCTGGATCTCGGGAGAGCCGACGTCGCGGCCGCCCCTTCCTGCCGCTCGCACGGCGCGAAGGCGCGGGCACGGCCCGAGGGCGTTCGCGGTCCGCGGCCGGCCCGATCCCGGGCGCGCGGCGCTGTCAGTGCGGTCTGGTAGGAATACTGCTGTGAGCAGCGCGAACGGGCGGGGTGAGGGTGACGCGGAGGGCGTGCCGCCCGAGCAGCTTGCGCTGATCCGCGAGGGCGTGCGGCAGGCCAGGGCGCCGAAGGCGAAGCCGCGGACCTGGCGCGGCGCCGCGCTGGCCAAGGAACTGCCCGTCGCGCGGGTGCTCGTCGACAAGGGCGTGCTGCATCTCGACCGGTACTTCGACTACGCCGTGCCCGAGGAGCTCGACGCCCAGGCTCAGCCCGGTGTCCGGGTCCGGGTGCGGTTCGGGGCCGGGCGGCACCGGGTGCGGGACGGGCGCCGGGAGGGCGGGGGCCTCATCGACGGCTTCCTCGTCGAGCGGCTGGCCGAGTCCGACTACTCAGGACCGCTCGCCGCACTGGCCCAGGTGGTGTCTCCCGAACCGGTCCTCGGCCCCGAGCTGCTGGGGCTGGCCCGGGCCGTCGCCGACCGGTACGCGGGCAGCCTCGCCGATGTGCTGCAACTCGCCGTGCCGCCGCGCAACGCTCGGGCCGAGGCGAAGCCCTCTCCGGCGCCCTTGCCCGCACCCGACGCGCCCGCGGCGGAGTCCTGGACGCGGTATGCGCGGGGGGCGGCCTTTGTGGAGTCGCTCGCCCGCGGCGGCTCCCCGCGGGCCGTGTGGAACGCACTGCCGGGGCCCGCATGGGCGGAGGAGCTGGCGCGGGCCGTGGGCGCGACGCTCGCCTCGGGACGGGGCGCGCTCGTCGTCGTACCGGACGGCCGGACCGTCTCCCGCGTGGACGCGGCGCTGACCTCGTTGCTGGGGGAGGGGCGGCACGCGGTCCTCACGGCCGAGGCCGGACCCGAGAAGCGCTACCGGGAGTGGCTCGCCGTGCGGCGCGGGTCCGTACGGGCCGTCGTGGGGACGCGCGCCGCCATGTTCGCGCCGGTGCGCGACCTCGGACTCGTCGTTCTGTGGGACGACGGGGACGGCAGTCACAGCGAGCCGCACGCACCCCAGCCGCACGCGCGGGAGGTCCTGCTGCTCCGGGCCGCCCACGACAAATGCGCCTTTCTGCTGGGGAGTTGGAGCTGCACGGTCGAGGCCGCCCAGTTGGTCGAGAGCGGCTGGGCGTTGCCGTTGGCGGCCGAGCGGGACCAGGTGCGGGCGAGCGCGCCGCTGGTACGAACCGTGGGTGACGGGGACCTCGCACGGGACGAGGCGGCCCGGGCCGCCCGGCTGCCCACCCTGGCCTGGCAGGCGGTCAGGGAGGGGCTGCGGCACGGGCCCGTGCTGGTCCAGGTGCCGAGGCGCGGCTACGTACCGAGGATGGCCTGCGCGCAGTGCCGGGCTCCGGCCCGCTGCCGGCACTGCGCAGGTCCCTTGGAGGCGCGGGACGCGAGCGCGCTGCGGTGCACGTGGTGCGGGCGCGACGAGGCGGCCTGGCACTGCCCCGAGTGCGGTGGGTTCCGGCTGCGCGCGCAGATCGTGGGCGCCCGGCGGACCGCCGAGGAGCTGGGCCGGGCCTTTCCGGCGGTGCCGGTCAGGACGTCGGGGCGCGAGCAGGTGCTCGACACGGTGCCGGGGGCACCCGCGCTCGTCGTGTCCACGCCGGGCGCCGAACCCGTCGCGGAGGGCGGATACGCGGCCGCGCTGCTGCTCGACGGCTGGGCGATGCTGTCGCGGCCCGATCTGCGGGCCGGTGAGGAGGCGCTGCGGCGCTGGATCGGGGCCTCGGCGCTGGTGCGCGGGCAGGGAGCGGGCGGCACCGTGGTGGTCGTCGCGGAGCCGACGCTGCGGCCCGTGCAGGCGCTCGTACGGTGGGACCCCGTCGGGCACGCGGTGCGTGAGCTCGCCGAGCGGGCCGAGCTGGGATTTCCGCCGGTGTCACGGATGGCGGCGGTGTCGGGTACGGCCGAGGCGCTCGCCGGTTTTCTCGCGGTGGTCGAACTGCCGGGCGACGCCGAGGTGTTGGGGCCGGTGCCGTTGCCGGTCACCGATGCCGGGCGACCGCGCCGGGTGGGGGCGCCGCCGCCGGGGGAGCGGTGGGAGCGCGCTCTCGTCCGGGTGCCGCCAGGCAGCGGTGCCGCACTGGCGGCCGCGCTGAAGGCCGCACAGGCGGCGCGGATGGCGCGTGGGGGGAGCGAGCCCGTACGGATTCGGATCGATCCGCCGGACATCGGGTGACGGGTGGCCGAGGGGCTGCCTCCCGGGGCGGCGGCGCCGGGAGGCAGGGCGGAGCGTGAGGGACGGGGTACCCGGTTCAGCCGTTGCGCGGTCCCGGGAACGCGGTGGGCCGCACCTCGTCGCGGAGTGTGGGGCTGCCCGCTGTCGGCTGCGTCGGCATGGAGCGGGCGGCGGGGACCGTGGGCACCGCGGGGATGCCGGTGGTGACCGCGACCGGGCGGGCACTCGAAGTCTCGGTGGCGCGCTCGGCCTCCGCGGCGGCCTGGGCGGCGGCGCGACGGGCGCCGTAACGGCGGTGCACCGCCTGCTTGGTGACCCCGAGGGCCGAGCCCACCGCGTCCCACGAGAAGCCCAGCGAGCGGTCGAAGTCCACGGCGGCCGTGACCAGCGTCTCGACGCTGTCGCGTAGCTCCTGGGCGAGACGGACGGTCGGGGCGGGGGCGCGCCCGTAGACGACGAAGCCCGTGGCGGGGCCGGAGCGGCGCGGGCGGTAGACGTTGCCCAGCTGGGCGGTGAGCGTGCGCAGTGCGTCCACCTGCCGGCGGACCCGCTCGATGTCCCGCACCAGCAAGTGCAGGCTGGCCCGAGCCTGGGCGTCGTGGGTTGCGTGGTCGGCCATGAACAAGCCTCTCGAACCGGCGTTGAAAAGGATCGGGCCGCGATCACGGCCCGTTGGTGGTCAACTCTCTCTTGACCAACGCGTTTCCGGGTGAGTGGTCACGCTGCGGGGGCGTAGGGGCATATGCAGAGGGCGCGTCCGGGGGCGTACGCCCCCGGTGCGCACGGCCCGTACGGCGGCGATCACGGCCCGCACGCCCTGTGCGGGGCGTGGGCTGTCGGCGTCGGGACCCGGCGGTACGGGCGTTGGAGCCGGCGTCGGCGCGGGATGTCCGGGAGCGCCCGAGTCCGGTGCCCCCGCGACGCATAGACTGGTGCGCCGCCCCGTACCTCGGCCCCGTCGGCGTGCTCGCGGGGTCTGAAGAGTTCCCGCCCGAGAGGCCAACCGCCACCCATGAAGCTCGTCTTCGCAGGTACCCCCGAGGTCGCCGTCCCCGCTCTGGACGCCCTGATCGCCTCCGGGCGGCACGAGGTGGCCGCCGTCGTCACGCGGCCCGACGCGCCCGCCGGGCGGGGGCGCCGGCTCGTCGCGAGTCCGGTCGCCGAGCGCGCGGCGGAGGCCGGGATCGAGGTGCTGAAGCCGGCCAGGCCGCGGGACGAGGAGTTCCTGGCGCGCCTGAGGGAGATCGGCCCCGACTGCTGCCCCGTGGTGGCGTACGGGGCGCTGCTGCCCCGCGTCGCCCTCGACGTGCCCGCCCACGGCTGGGTCAACCTGCACTTCTCGCTGCTGCCCGCCTGGCGCGGCGCCGCCCCGGTGCAGCACGCGGTGATGGCGGGCGACGAGATCACCGGTGCGTCCACGTTCCTCATCGAGGAGGGGCTCGACTCGGGGCCCGTGTACGGGACCGTCACCGAGGAGGTCCGGCCCACCGACACCAGCGGGGATCTGCTGACCCGGCTGGCCTTCGCCGGTTCCGGACTGCTCCTCGCGACCATGGACGGCATCGAGGACGGCACCCTGAAGGCGGTACCGCAGCCGGCCGACGGCGTCACCCTGGCGCCGAAGATCAGCGTCGAGAACGCCCACGTCGACTGGTCCGCGCCGGCGCTGCGCGTGGACCGGGTGGTACGCGGGTGCACCCCCGCGCCGGGTGCCTGGACCGTCTTCCGCGGCGAGCGGCTCAAGCTCGTCCAGGCCGCGCCGGTGCCCGAGCGCACCGACCTCGCCCCGGGCGAGCTGTCCGTCGGCAAGAACAACGTGTACGTCGGAACCGGTTCGTACGCCGTCGAACTGCTCTGGGTGCAGGCCCAGGGCAAGAAGCCGATGCGCGCCGCCGACTGGGCACGTGGCGTACGGATCTCCTCCGGAGAGGCGCTCGGGGTCTGAGCCGCGCCGGTGGCGTGCCGGGCCCGGCACCGCGCCGGGGCCGGCACCGCGCCGGGGCCGGCACCGGGGCCTCCGGCACCGCGCCGGGGGCCGGCATGGCACCGGGCCCGGCACCGCGCCGGGGGCCGGTCGCTGTACCTGGGCTCGGCCTCGCACCGGGGTCCGGCCTCTGTACCCGGTTTCGGTTTTGCACCGGGGCTCGGTGCTGTGTCGGGGCTTGGTGGCGCTCTGGGTCTTGGCGCGGCGTCGGGGTCCGGTTTCTGTACGCGGTTTCGGTTTTGCACCGGGGCTCGGCGCTGTGTCGGGGCTTGGTGGCGCACTGGGGTCTCGGCGCGGTGCCGGGGCCCGGTCGCTGCATCCGGGCTCGGCATCGCACCGGGCCGCGCGTACGGAGGCTCGGCGTTCGCTGGGTCTCGGCATCGCGTCGGGGCTGGGCGTCGACCGGGGCTCGGCGTCGGGGTCCGGCTGCCGCGCCGCCGGTCCCCTCGGCCGACCGGGGCCGCTCGGTCGGGTCCGCCCAGGTCCCGGGTAGGGCCCGTCAAGGTCCTCGGTCGGGTCCGCCAAGGTCTCGTCCCGATTGGGACCGCCGAGGGCCCTGGGCAGGTCCGCCAAGGTCTCGCCCGGTTGGGCCCGCCGAGGGCCCTGGGCGGGCCCGCCCAGGTCTCGCCCTGGTCGGGACCGCCAAAGTCCCTGGTCGCGATCGCCAAAGTTCCTGGTCGGGACCGTCAAAGTCTCGCCCCGCCGGAGCCGTACAGGGCCGCCGTAGTCTCGGTGGTCCGCGCCCGCCATGGTCCCGTCCTGCCGGGGCCGCCCGTCCGGGGCGGCATGCCCGGTACTTCCGAGGGGCCCCGGCCACGCGGAGCGCCCGGCGTCGGACCCCGGCCCGCGGCGTACGCTGAGAGGCGCACCTTTTTCCTGGATCCGGAGCACCTTTTTCGTGAGTGAGCAGTCCCGTCGGCCGAGCAAGCCCGGCAAGCCCTACCGCCGCCCCCAGAAGGACCCCGTCCGCTTCCTCGCCTTCGAGGCGCTGCGGGCCGTGGACGAGCGGGACGCGTACGCCAACCTCGTCCTGCCCCCGCTGCTGCGCAAGGCGCGGGAGAAGGGCGACTTCGACGGCCGGGACGCGGCGCTGGCGACCGAGCTCGTGTACGGGACGCTGCGTCGCCAGGGCACGTACGACGCCGTCATCTCGGCCTGTGTCGACCGGCCGCTGCGCGAGGTCGACCCGCCGGTGCTGGACGTCCTCAGCCTCGGCGTCCACCAGCTGCTCGGGACACGCATCCCGACGCACGCCGCCGTCTCCGCCTCGGTCGAACTCGCCCGAGTCGTGCTCGGCGACGGGCGCGCCAAGTTCGTCAACGCCGTGCTCCGCAAGGTCGCGCGGCAGGATCTCGACGGCTGGCTGGAGCAGGTCGCGCCGCCCTACGACGACGACCCCGAGGACCATCTGGCCGTCGTGCACTCCCACCCGCGCTGGGTCGTCTCCGCGCTGTGGGACTCGCTCGGCGGCGGGCGGGCCGGGATCGAGGACCTGCTGGAGGCCGACAACGAACGACCCGAGGTGACCCTCGTCGCCCGGCCCGGACGCGCCACCGCGGGCGAACTCCTCGACGCCCTGGGGGAGGAGTCCGCCCTGCCGGGGCGCTGGTCGCCGTACGCCGTGCGGCTCAGCGAGGGCGGCGAACCGGGTGCCATCGACGCCGTACGGGAGGGTCGTGCGGGCGTCCAGGACGAGGGCAGCCAGCTGGTGGCTCTGGCCCTCGCGAACGCGCCGCTCGACGGGCCCGACAAGGCCTGGCTGGACGGCTGCGCGGGCCCCGGCGGCAAGGCCGCCATGCTCGCCGGCCTCGCCGCCGAGCGCGGCGCCGTGCTGCTCGCCTCGGAGAAGCAACCGCACCGGGCCGGGCTCGTCGCGAAGGCGCTGGCCGGGAACCCCGGCCCCTACCAGGTCATCGCCGCCGACGGCACCCGCCCGCCCTGGCTGCCCGGCACGTTCGACCGCGTCCTCATGGACGTGCCCTGCACCGGCCTCGGCGCCCTGCGGCGCCGTCCCGAGGCGCGCTGGCGGCGCCGCCCGGAGGACCTGGACGGGTTCGCGTCGTTGCAGCGCGGACTGCTGCGCACCGCGCTCGACTCGGTCCGGATCGGCGGCGTCGTCGGATACGCGACCTGCTCGCCGCACCTCGCCGAGACCCGCGCGGTCGTGGACGACGTGCTCAAGCACTACGAGAACGGCTCGGCCGAACTGCTCGACGCCCGCCCGCTGCTCCCGGACGTACCGGCGCTCGGCGACGGCCCCGACGTCCAGCTGTGGCCGCATCTGCACGGGACGGACGCGATGTACCTGGCGCTGATCAGGCGGACCGCCTGAGCCCCGCCCGCTGAGCCCACCGCGCCCTCTGCCGTCCGGCACGGCACCCCGTGGCCGTGTCGGAAGGGGCCCGCGGGCGGCTCCGCGCGGCATGGCGGACCACCGCGCGGCATCCCGGCGCCGGCCCCGTTCCGGACCGGGGAGAGCAACCGGTGCCGGGCATGGCAGTCTTGGGGCATGGCCGTGCAGATCAACCCCAGCATTCTCTCCGCCGACTTCGCCCGTCTTGCCCAGGAGGCACAGGCGGTGCAGGGAGCGGACTGGCTCCATGTCGACGTCATGGACAACCACTTCGTACCGAACCTCACGCTCGGGGTGCCGGTCGTGGAATCCCTGGCCCGCGCGACGGACACGCCGCTGGACTGCCATCTGATGATCGAGGACGTCGATCGGTGGGCGCCCCAGTACGTCGAAGCGGGTGCCGGTTCCGTCACCTTCCACGTGGAGGCGGCCGCCGCGCCGGTGCGGCTCGCCCGCGAGATCCGGGCCATGGGTGCCCGCGCCTCCATGGCGCTCAAGCCCGCGACCCCCATCGAGCCGTACGAGGATCTGCTGCCCGAGCTCGACATGCTGCTGATCATGACGGTGGAGCCGGGTTTCGGGGGCCAGGCGTTCCTGGACATCATGCTTCCGAAGATCCGCCGCACCCGTGAGCTGATCAGCAAGCACGGACTCGAGCTCTGGCTCCAGGTCGACGGCGGTGTCTCGGCCTCCACCATCGAGCGGTGCGCGGAGGCGGGCGCGGACGTCTTCGTCGCAGGTTCGGCGGTCTACGGGGCATCGGACCCGGCCCAGGCGGTACGTGCATTGCGCACCCAGGCACAGGAGGCGACGGCTCATGCGGCGTGGGCGTGCGACCACTGAACCAAGGGAACGTGAACGCCGCCCATCTGGGCTGATCAAGTACGCCGGATCTGCAAGGATGAACGGCGAATCCAGAGTGTGAACAGCAGTGAGGAGAGCGCCGTGTCGGGTATGTCGGCGGGCCGGTCAGCCATGCGGATGGGACCCGCTGAGCTGGTCCAGGCGGCGGCCATGGCCCGCCGCTTCTACCTCGAGGGCAAATCCAAGATCCAGATCGCCGAGGAGTTCGGCGTCAGCCGCTTCAAGGTGGCCCGGGTCCTGGAGACCGCTCTCGAACGGGATCTCGTGCGGATCGAGATCCGGGTGCCGGCCGAGCTGGACGCGGAGCGCTCCGACGCGCTGCGCGCCCGCTACGGCCTCCGGCACGCGGTGGTGGTCGAGTCCCCGGCCGACGCCGAGGAGTCGCCCGACCCCGAGAACCTCGGAGAGGTGGCCGCCGACCTGCTCGGCGAGCTCGTCAACGAGGGCGATGTCCTCGGTCTCGCCTGGGGCCGCTCCACCATTCACATGGCCGCGGCCCTCGACCGGCTCCCGCCGTGCACGGTGGTGCAGCTGACGGGTGTCTACGACGCCGGGACCGCCGAGCGCGGTTCGGTGGAGGCGGTACGCCGCGCCGCGCAGGTGTCGGGCGGGGACGCCCACCCCATCTACGCGCCGATGCTGCTGCCCGACGCGGCGACCGCGGCGGCGCTGCGCAGCCAGACGGGGATCGCACGCGCCTTCGAGTACTTCGACAAGGTCACCGTCGCCTGTGTCTCCATCGGCTCCTGGGAGCCGGGCATCTCGACGGTGCACGACATGCTCAGTGACGAGGAGCGCGCCCACTACGCGTCCCTCGGTGTCGCCGCCGAAATGTCCGCGCACCTGTTCGACACCGAGGGCCGGCGGGTCGGCCGGGACCTGGGCGAGCGGTGCATCACCGTCGAGGCCGACCGGCTGCGCCGCATCCCCGAGGTCGTCGCGATCGCGGGCGGACAGCGCAAGGCGGCCGCGATCGACGCCGTACTGCGCTCCGGGCTCGTCACCAGCCTGGTGACGGACACCTCGGCCGCGGACTACCTGATGACGGCGGGTCCCGCACCACGCCCGGCGCTGTCCCGCCAGGACCCGGACGGGCCGTGACCGCAAGGGGGCTCACGGCGCCCCCGGAGCGCGCCGTGCCCCCTCGGGCGCCCCACCGCGCCCCACGGACGGCAGGCGGCTCGTGAGGCGCTCTCCGGGGCCCTTACGCGCGCCGCCGACGGCCGGCCGTGGCAGCATCGACGTCATGCTGCCGCGGTCGGTGCCCAGGCTCGTCGCGAGTCTCCTCCTGTGCCTGGCGGCCCTGCTCACGGGGTGCTCCTCGGCGCCCTCGCCCTCCTCCCCGGCGGACACCGCCCCCGGCCTCTCCGCGGCGCCCGGCTGGGCGCACGGCATGGGCACCGTGCAGGAGGCCCGCCTCCCCGCGGAAGCGCGCGCGACCCTCGCCCTCATCGACCGGGGCGGCCCCTTCCCGTACGCCAGGGACGGCGTCGTCTTCGGCAACTTCGAGCGGCTGCTGCCGCTCCACCGGCGCGGCTACTACCACGAGTACACCGTCACGACGCCCGGCGAACGGGACCGGGGAGCCCGGCGCGTTGTCACCGGGCAGGGCGGTGAGATCTACTACACCGATGATCACTACAAGTCCTTCCGGGCGGTGTTGAGATGATCGACGGCACCCTCGCTGACGTCCTGGCCGCCGCCGGCTGGGCCCACGTCCGGCTCGACCTCGCCGGGGTCACCGACAAACCCGCTTTCATGGACCGCTGCGCCCGCGCCCTCGACCTGCCCGACTGGTTCGGGCGGAACTGGGACGCCCTCGCCGACTGCCTCGGAGACCTGTCCTGGGCCCCGCCCGCGCGTGGACGGCTGCTCGTCGTCACCGGCTGGCGGGACTTCGCCCGGGCCGCGCCACGGGACTGGGGCGTCGCGCAGGAGGTGTTCGCCGAGGCCACCGATCACGGGCGTGGCACCGCGGGGGCGCTCCAGGTCGTCCTCGCGCTTGGAGGATCCGACGACGGCCGGGCCGGTCGGCCTGGATGATGTGTCTGGGTATCCCACCAGGGTCGCCATGGGACAATGAAGTACGTGCTTTCCCCCTGGCTGACCTGTCCGGGGGCCACCTCTGATCGACCGGGATGTGCAGCACGTGCGTTTCCTCAACGACATCCAGCCCCCGTACGACCTGACGTACGACGACGTCTTCATGGTGCCCAGCCGCTCGGCGGTCGGCTCCCGGCAGGGCGTGGACCTCGCCGCGCCGGACGGGACGGGCACCACGATCCCGCTCGTCGTGGCCAACATGACGGCCATCGCCGGCCGCCGGATGGCCGAGACCGTGGCCCGTCGCGGTGGCCTCGTCGTCATCCCGCAGGACATTCCGATCGAGGTCGTCACCGAGGTCGTCACCTGGGTCAAGGGACGCCACCTGGTGCTCGACACCCCGATCATCCTCGCCCCCCACCAGACCGTCGCCGACGCCCTCGCGCTGCTGCCCAAGCGCGCGCACAACGCGGGCGTCGTCGTGGACGAGGACGGCCGCCCGGTCGGCGTGGTCACCGACACCGACCTGACCGGCGTGGACCGCTTCACCCAGCTCTCCGAGGTCATGTCCCGGGATCTGCTGCTGCTCGACGCCGACATCGAGCCGCGCGAGGCGTTCAACAAGCTGGACGGTGCCAACCGCCGCTACGCCCCCGCCGTCGACCGGGACGGCAGGCTCGCCGGCATCCTCACCCGCAAGGGCGCCCTGCGCGCCACGCTCTACACCCCGGCCACCGACGCGAACGGCAGGCTGCGCATCGCCGCCGCCGTCGGCATCAACGGCGACGTCGCGGGCAAGGCGAAGCAGCTCCTCGACGCGGGTGTCGACACCCTCGTCATCGACACGGCGCACGGCCACCAGGAGTCGATGATCAGCGCGATCAGGACCGTGCGCGCGCTCGACCCGCACGTCCCGATCGCGGCGGGCAACATCGTCGCCGCCGAGGGTGTCAAGGACCTCGTCGAGGCGGGCGCGGACATCATCAAGGTCGGCGTCGGCCCCGGCGCCATGTGCACCACCCGGATGATGACCGGCGTCGGCCGGCCCCAGTTCTCCGCCGTCCTGGAGTGCGCAGCCGAGGCGAAGAAGTACGGCAAGCACGTGTGGGCCGACGGCGGGGTCCGCCACCCGCGCGACGTCGCCATGGCACTGGCCGCGGGCGCGTCCAACGTCATGATCGGCTCCTGGTTCGCCGGGACGTACGAGTCCCCGGGCGACCTCCAGCAGGACGCCAACGGACGCCTGTACAAGGAGTCGTTCGGCATGGCCTCCGCCCGGGCGGTCCGCAACCGCACCAGCGAGGAGTCGGCGTACGACCGCGCCCGCAAGGCCCTGTTCGAGGAGGGCATCTCCACCTCGCGGATGTTCCTCGACCCGGCCCGTCCGGGCGTCGAGGACCTGATCGACTCGATCATCGCGGGCGTCCGCTCCTCCTGCACCTACGCCGGTGCCAACTCGCTGGAGGAGTTCAGCGAGAAAGCCATCGTCGGCATCCAGAGCGCCGCCGGATACGCCGAGGGCAAGCCGCTGCACGCCAGCTGGAGCTGACCCGCCCCCTTCCGAACGGCCCCCGCGGTACGTCCGCGCGGGCCGTTCGGCGTTCGCGCACCGGTCCACGGCCCCCCGGCCGGCCGGGGCCGGTAATGGCTCGTCCGGCGGCCCGGGGACGGCGGGCGCAACCATCGAAACGGCCCGCGCAACGAACACGCGCCGAGCCGGGATGAACGCAATGATCTTACGGAGACGCGCAAGGTTGCTGCATTACGCCGGTGAAGGCCCGGCTCATAGGGTCGAGCGCTGTACATGGCGTGGCGGGGACTCCGCTCGGTGGGTCCCTCCTGTCAGGGGTGCCGCCGGTCCTCGCCTTTTCCGACCGGCAGTGATGAAGGAGCCAGCGCGTGCTCGATCCCGGCGCACCCCCGCAGTCCCGCCCACAGACCGCCCCACCGTCCCCGGGTGTCGGCGCGCGTCTGATGCGCCGCAAGCCCGTGGAGCGCCTGGTCGCCGAGGGCGGCCAGGGAGAGGGCGGCACCCTGCGCCGTTCCCTCGGCCTGTGGCAGCTGACGATGATCAGCATCGGTGCCACGCTCGGCACCGGAATCTTCGTGGTCCTCGGTGAGGCCGTCCCCAAGGCCGGACCCGCGGTCACCCTCTCCTTCGTGATCGCCGGGCTCACCGCGCTCTTCTCCGCCCTCTCGTACGCGGAACTGGCGGGCACCATCCCGGTCGCCGGCTCCTCGTACTCGTACGCGTACGCAACGCTGGGCGAACTGATCGCCTGGATCTGCGGCTGGTGCCTGGTCCTGGAGTACGGCGTCTCGGTGGCCGCCGTCGCGGTCGGCTGGGGCGAGTACCTGAACGAGCTGCTCGACGGCACCATCGGCGTCACCATCCCGGACGCGCTCTCCGCGCCGCCCGGCGACGGCGGCGTCTTCAACCTGCCCGCGCTGATCGTCGTCCTGCTCGCCATGGCCTTCCTGCTCGGCGGCGCCAAGGAATCCGCGCGCGCCAACACGATCATGGTCGCCGTGAAGATCGTCGCGCTGCTGCTGTTCTGCGCCATCGGCATCCAGGGCTTCAAGTCCGGCAACTACGAGCACTTCATGCCGCTCGGCATGGCGGGAGTCAGCGCGGCCGGAGCCACGCTCTTCTTCTCGTACATCGGCTTCGACGCCGCCTCCACGGCCGGTGAGGAGGCGAAGAACGCGCAGCGCGACCTGCCCCGCGCGATCATGCTCTCGCTGGTCATCGTGACGGCGCTGTACGTCGTCGTCGCGGCCGTCGCCGTCGGCGCGAAGCCCTGGCGGCGGTTCAACGACTCGGAGGCCGCCCTCGCCGAGATCATGAAGAACGTCACCGGGCAGACCTTCTGGGGCACCCTGCTCGCGGCCGGTGCCGTCATCGCGATCGCCAGCGTCGTCCTGACCGTGCTCTACGGCCAGACCCGCATCCTCTTCGCCATGTCCCGCGACGGACTCGTGCCCAAGGTGTTCTCGCGGGTCCACCCGAAGACCGGCGCGCCCCGCGCCAACACCGTGATCGTCTCCCTGTTCTGCGGTGTCCTGGCCGCGGCGATCCCGCTCGGTCAGCTGGCCGACGCCACCAGCATCGGTACGCTCTTCGCCTTCGCGCTCGTCAACGTCGCCGTCGTCGTGCTGCGCCGGACGCGCCCGGACATGCGGCGCACTTTCCGGGTACCGCTGTCGCCGGTGCTGCCCGCGATCGGCTTCGCGCTCTGCGTCTGGATGATGGGCAGCCTCTCGGCCGTCACCTGGGTGGTCTTCGGAGTCTGGATGGCCGCCGGGCTCGTGTTCTACTTCAGTTACGGCTACCGCCGCTCCCGTATCGCCACCGTAGAGAAGTGAACCACCCGCAGTGCTGAACGATCTCGACGAACGCATCGTGCACGCCCTCGCCGAGGACGCACGCCGCTCCTACGCCGACATCGGCCACATGGTCGGCCTGTCCGCGCCGGCCGTGAAACGCAGGGTGGACCGGTTGCGGGCCACCGGGGCCATCACGGGGTTCACCGTACGGGTGGACCCGGCCGCGCTCGGCTGGGAGACGGAGGGCTTCGTCGAGATCTACTGCCGGCGCAACACCTCGCCGGAGACGATCCAGCGGGGGCTGGAGCGCTACCAGGAAGTCGTGGCCGCCTCCACCGTCACCGGGGAGGCGGACGCGGTCGTGCAGGTCTTCGCGTCCGACATGCGGCACTTCGAGCGCGTGCTGGAGCGGATCGCGGGGGAGCCGTTCGTGGAGCGGACGAAGTCGGTGCTGGTGCTTTCGCCGTTGCTGCGGAGGTTCTCTTCGGGGTCGCCCACGTAGGGCCCGTGGCCGAGACCAGGTGCGGCGCCAGGGGCGGGGCCGGGGCAGGTCGGCGGCCTTCGGGTGGTCCGTGGCTGGTCGCGCAGTTCCCCGCGCCCCTGGAGGGGCGCGGGTCGCTTGCGGCGTTGACGGGTGGGGGCTGCCCGCGGGGCTGACCGGCGCGAGTTGTCCGCGGTGGTGAGTGGCGCGGTTCCCCGCGCGTCTGACGGGCGCAGGTTCCGGTGCTCCCTGACGGGCGCAGGTTCCCGTGCCCCCTGACGGGCGCGGGGCGTCCGTGTCTACTCCGCCTCTACTCCGCCGTCTTCCTCGCCATGGCGTTGTTCCCTATCGAGTTGTGCACGCTGAAGCTCACGGCGTCCGAGCGGTAGCGGTCGTCCGACCACTCCACCGGGCGTCCTTCGCGCGTCGTGGTGACGCGGCGGACGCGAAGCAGGGGGCTGGTGCGGCGGATGCCGAGAAGGTCGGCGTCCTGGGCGCCGGCCGCCACCGCGTCGATGACGTGCTCGCCGTAGGCGAAGACCAGGCCCGTGTCCTCGAAGAGCCGCTGGGTCACGGAGGGGCACTCGGGCTCGATGGCCTCGACGGCGGGGGAGATCCAGTCGGCGTACACGGTCCGCTCCAGGAGCACCGGCTCGCCGTCCAGACCACGCACCCGCAGCACGTGCAACACGGCCGTCCCCTCCGGCAGTTGGAGGCGCACGGCATCCTCGGCGGTCGCCGGACGGTACGTCTGCTCGACCACGCGTCCCGTCGCCTCCCGCCCCATCGTGCGTGCCCACTCGGCGAAGCTGCGCAGCTCGGCGAAGCTCTGGCTGCGGCGGCTGGCCAGCACCACCCGGCGCGCGCCCTGGCGGGACCCGATCAGGCCCTCGGCGGTCAGGGCCGCGACGGCCTGCCGGACCGTGCCGCGCGCCACGCCGTACTGTGCCGCGAGGTCCGTCTCCGCGGGCAGCAGACTGCCCACCGTGTACTCCTCGCGGTCGATCGCCCGCCGCAGCTCGTCGGCGATCTCCTCGTGTCGCGCCCCCATGCTTCCCCTCTGATCCGGCTGCTGTGCACAGCGTGACCAGCGTAATCGAGATCGGACGGTGATCTGGGCAGCTCGGGATTGTGCAGGGAATCGGGGTTCAGGGTTTCGCCAGTGTTTACGAACAGGACACCGGAGCCGGGCCTACTGGGGTCAACTTGTTCAGACAAGTTCTCCGCTCCATCACACCCTCGTGCGTACTCCTGGAGAGACCGTGACCGTGTTCCTGCCGAGGACCGCCGTCCTCACCGGCGGCCTCGCCGTCGCCGCCGCCCTCGCCCTCAGCGCCTGTGGCGCGGCCCCCGACGACAAGGCGACCACCGCCGACGGCAAGAGCGCGGCCACCGCGACCTCCGCCGCGGACTTCGGTGGTCTCGACGCCCTCGTGAAGGCGGCGAAGAAGGAGGGCACGCTGCACGCGATCGCGCTGCCCCGTGACTGGGCCAACTACGGCGCGCTGATCGACGGCTTCACCAAGAAGTACGGCATCAAGATCGACGTGGAGAACCCGGCCGGCTCCAGCCAGGACGAGATCAACGCCGTCACCTCGCGCAAGGGCCAGGACCGTGCGCCCGACGTTCTCGACCTGGGCAGCTCGTTCGCGCTGAGCGCCGCCCAGCAGGGGCTGCTCGCGCCCTACAAGGTGACCTCGTTCGCCGACATCCCCGAGGCCCAGAAGGACCCGAAGGGGCAGTGGTTCAACGACTACGGCGGCTACGTCTCCATCGGCTGCGACGCCAAGAAGGTCAAGGAGTGCCCCAAGACCTTCGCGGACCTGCTCAAGCCGCAGTACAAGGGCCAGGTCGCCCTCAACGGCAACCCCACCAAGTCCGGTTCGGCGTTCGGCGGCGTGTACGCGGCCGCCCTCGCCAACGGTGGCTCCTTCGACGACATCCAGCCCGGCATCGACTTCTTCGGCAAGCTGAAGAAGAGCGGCAACTACACGCCCGTCGAGTCGACCCCGGCCACCGTCGAGAAGGGCGAGACGCCGATCAGCATCGACTGGGACTACCTGAACGCCGGCTACGCCGACGAGTTCAACTCCAAGGGCCTCGACTGGACGGTCACGGTCCCCGCGGACGGCCAGTACGCCCAGTACTACTCCCAGGCCATCAACAAGGACGCCCCGCACCCGGCGGCGGCGCGCCTGTGGCAGGAGTACCTCTACAGCACCGAGGGCCAGAACCTCTGGCTCAAGGGATACGCCCGCCCGGGCCTGATGCCGGCCATGGACACGGCAGGCACGCTCGACAAGACCGCCGCCGCCGCGCTTCCCAAGGTCTCGGGCACGCCGAGCTTCCCGACCGAGGACCAGCAGAACAAGGCCAAGGGCGTCCTCGCCCAGGGCTGGGGCAAGGCCGTCTCCGGATGACCGTCGCCCTCACCGAGGCCGACACGGTGCCCGCCGCTGCCCCACGGCAGCGGCGGCGCCGCGCCGTCGGCCCGCTCGCCGTCCTTCCGCTGCTCGCCTTCGTCGCCATCGCCTTCGGGGTCCCCGCCCTGGCCATGCTGAACGGCGCCTTCACCCTCAAGGACCAGGCCACCGGTGCCACTTCGTACACCACGGCCAACCTGACCGCCTCGCTCCAGGGCGCGTACCTCACCGCCCTGGTCGGCAGCGTCAAGCTGTCCGCCGTCTCGGCCGCCCTCGCGACCGTGCTCGGACTGCTGCTCGCCCAGGCCGTGGTCACCTCCCGCTTCCGCGCGCTGCGCGAGGCCGTGCTGACCGCGTCCGGTGTCCTCGCCAACTTCGGCGGTGTCCCGCTGGCCTTCGCGTTCGTCGCCACCCTCGGCAACGCGGGCGTCCTGACCCGGCACCTGGGCCTGTCCGACAAGGGCTGGAACCTCTACAGCTTCTGGGGACTGGTCATCGTCTACCTCTACTTCCTGATCCCGCTGATGGTCCTCACCATCACGCCCGCCCTGGACGGACTGCGCTCCCAGTGGCGCGAGGCCGCGCAGAACAACGGCGCCACCGGGGTCCAGTACTGGCGCCATGTCGCCCTCCCCGTCCTCGCGCCCTCACTGCTCGGCGGTCTCGTGCTGCTCTTCGGCAGCGCCTTCGCGGCGTACGCCACCGCCGCGGCCATGGTGGGCAGCGCGGTCCCGCTGGTCACCCTGCAGATCGCCGACGCCATCTCCGGCAACGTCCTGGTGGGCCAGGAGAACGTGGCACTCGCCCTCAGCCTCGACATGGTCCTCGTCGCGGGCCTGGTCATGGCCGTGTACCTGCCCCTGCAACGACGGAGCGCGCGATGGCTGGAAGCGTGAACAAGTCCCCGCGTGTGCGCCCCTGGCGCGGCGTCGTCCTGGCCTTCGCCGGGCTCTACTTCCTGGTCCCGCTCGCCGCGTCCCTGGTCTTCACGGTCGACGTGCCGAACCAGGGGATCACCTTCGACGCGTACAGCCAGATCGTCGGCGCCGACGGCTTCACCTCCAGCCTGCTGCTCTCGCTGGAACTGGCCGCCGCCACCATCGCCGTGGTCCTGCTGCTGATGGTGCCGGCGATGGTCGCCCTGCGGCTGAGCGCCCCGAAGCTGCGGCCCGTCGTCGAGGTCATCTGCTCGCTGCCGCTGGTCGTCCCGCCGATCGCGTTCGTCGCCGGGATCTCCACGGTCCTCAAGTGGGGGCCCGAACACCTCTCCCGCACCCCGCTCTTCCAGACGTTCGTGGCACTGCAGAACCCCGACTTCCCGTTCGTGCTCGTCCTCGCCTACGTCGTGATGGCCCTGCCCTTCGTGTACCGGGCCCTGGACGCCGGACTGCGCGCCGTCGACGTACGCACCCTCGTCGAGGCCGCCCGCAGCTGCGGGGCGAACTGGCCGCAGGCGCTGGTACGGGTCGTGCTGCCCAACCTGCGGGGGGCACTGCTCAACGCCTCCTTCCTCACCCTGGCCCTGGTGCTCGGCGAGTTCACCGTCGCCCAGCTGCTCGGCTTCCAGCCGTTCGCCGTGTGGATCTACAGCATCGGCGGGTCGCAGGCCCAGCTCTCCGTCGCCGTCTCCGTGCTCAGCCTGCTCGTCACCTGGGCACTGCTCCTCTCGCTCGCCGGACTCGGCGGGCGCTCCCGTACCGCTTCCCGGGGATGACCATGACCCTCACCACGCACAAGACCGCCCCGGCCGTGGAGAAGGCCGCCACCGTCGAATTCCGAGGCCTGCGCCGGTCGTTCGGCACGACCGTCGCCCTCGACGGACTCGACCTGACCGCGCGGCCCGGCGAACTCCTCGCCCTGCTCGGCCCGTCCGGCTGCGGCAAGACCACCGCGCTGCGGATGCTCGCCGGCTTCGAACACCCCGACTCCGGCGAGGTGCTGGTCGACGGCGAGGACGTCACCCGCGTCCCCGCCCACCGCCGCGACGCCGGAATGGTCTTCCAGTCGTACAGCCTCTTCCCGCACCTCAGCGCCCTCGACAACGTGGCCTTCGGGCTGCGCATGCGCAAGGTGCGGACGGCGGAGCGACGCTCCCGAGCCGCCGAACTGCTCGACCTCGTGGGCCTGGCCGACAAGGGCGAGCGCTTCCCCCACCAGCTCTCCGGCGGCCAGCAGCAGCGCGTCGCGCTGGCCCGCGCGCTCGCCCTGCGCCCGCGTGTCCTGCTCCTCGACGAGCCGCTCTCGGCGCTCGACGCGAAGGTGCGGCTCAGCCTGCGCGAGGAGATCCGCAGGCTCCAGCAGGAACTCGGCATCACCACCCTGTTCGTGACGCACGATCAGGAAGAGGCGCTGTCCATGGCGGACCGCGTCGCCGTGATGCGGTCCGGACGGCTCGAACAGTGCGCGGCGCCCGCCGAGTTGTACGGGCGGCCGGCCACCGCGTTCGTCGCCGAGTTCGTCGGCACGATGAGCCGCATCCCGGGGCGTCTTGAGGCCACGACGGTCGAGGTGCTCGGACAGCGGCTGCCGGTCGACGGGGACGCGCCCGACGCGCGGGAGGTGGACGTGCTGGTGAGGCCCGAGGCGGTACGGGTGCAGGCGGACGACGCCGGTGACGCCCGGGTCGTGGCCGGCGCGTTTCTCGGGGCCGCGACCCGGGTCACCGTGCGGCTCGCGGACGGCACCGAGGTGAAGGCCGACCTGCCCACGCACGAGGCCGCCGGCCTCGGTCCCGGCGCGGCCGTCACCGTGCGCCTGCCGGAGCGGCCGGTCCTGGTCGCCGAGCGCACGCACTGACCGACTCCGCTCCCGGCCCCTTCCCCCTCACCGGGGCCTCCCCCCACTGATGAAAGAGAACACCGTGACCCACCGCGCCACCCCCCGACTCCCGCTCCAGGCCGTCCTGTTCGACATGGACGGCACGCTCGTGGACACCGAGCGACTGTGGTGGGAGGCGGTGGAAACGGTGGCCGTCGGGCTCGGGCGCCCGCTCACCGGGGCGGACCAGCCGGAGGTCCTCGGGCGGCCCGTCGAGTACACCGCCGACTGGCTGGGCGCGGTCACGGGGACCCCGGCGGAGGGCATCGCCGCCGGGCTGCACCGGGAGTTCGCCGACCGCGTCCGGACCGGGATCGTGCCCCGCCCGGGCGCGCTGCGGCTCCTCGGGGACCTGGCGCGCGAGGGCGTCCCCACCGCCCTGGTGACCGCCTCCCCACGTGCCGTCGCCGACACCGTCCTGGACGCGCTCGGTGCCGCGCACTTCGCCACCTCCGTCACCGCCGACGACACCGAGCGCACCAAGCCCGCTCCCGATCCCTACCTCGCCGCCTGCCGCGCCCTCGGTGTCGACCCCGCCCTCTGTGTGGCCGTCGAGGACACCGAGACCGGTGTGGCCTCCGCCGAGGCCGCGGGGTGCGCGGTGCTCGCCGTGCCCTCGCTCGCACCGATCGACCCCGCCCCCGGACGCACGGTCCTCACCAGCCTGGAGGAGGTGACGCCGGACCGGCTGCGGGGCATGCTGGCGCCCCGTGAGCTGCGGGTGATGAGCTGGAACCTCTGGTACGGCGGCACCGAGGTCGACGACCACCGCGAGAAGCAGCTCAAGGTCATCACGGAGACGGGCGCCGACGTGGTCGGCCTCCAGGAGACGTACGGGAACGCGGCACGGGAGCTGGCCGAGGCTCTCGGCTGGCACCACCACCGGGCCGGGGACAACCTCGGGATCATCAGCCGCCACCCGATCACCGCCCGCCTCGGCGCCCCGGAGGTCGGTTTCTACGGCGGCACCGGGGTGCGGATCCGGCTGGACGGCGGCCAGGAGGTGGCCGTCTGGAGCACCCACCTCGACTACACGCCGTACGGACCGTACGAGGCCCGCTTCGACGGGCTCCCCACGGCCGGACTGATCGCCCACGAGGCCGGCCGGCTGGGCCAGATGCGGGAGATCCTGCGCGAGATCGACGCCGCGGCCGTCCCCGGCGTCCCCGTGATCCTGGTCGGCGACTTCAACAGCCCCTCCCACCTGGACTGGCCGGACGTCGAGTGGCCGGTGACCCGGGCGGCCGAGGAGGCCGGCCTGCGCGACTCCTACCGTGAGGCGCACCCCGACCCGGTCCGGGACCCGGGCCACACCTGGTCGCCGATCCACACCGAGCACGAGGACGGCAGCGGCCGCCCCGAGCCGCAGGACCGCATCGACTTCGTCCTGCACGACGGACGCGGCCTGCGCGTACGGGACTCGCGCACCGTCGTCACCGGCACCCCGCGCGCCTGGCCCCACGTCACGGACAACGCCTGGCCCTCGGACCACGCGGCAGTCCTCACCACGTTCACCCTCGACTAGACGCCCCCCCGCCGACCCCCCCAGCTCCCCGCGCCCCGGAATCCCTATTCCGGGACCGCGGGGACCGGCGTTTCGGGGACGCGGACACCAGCTCTTCCGGGCCGGCGGAGACCGGCATTTTTCAGGGGGCGTGGGGACCGGCCTTTTAGGGGCGCGGGGAACTGCGCGCTCAGCCCCTACGCACCGGCACTCGACACCGCACGGAGCCACCCCAGGGGCGCGGGGAACGGCGCGCCCAGCCCCACCCACCCGCATCCGACACCGCATCCGACTCCGCCCCCGGGGACCCGGGGCGAAGCCCCGGAACCGACCCTCGAGGCCCCGGGGAGGCCCGCGGGAGGCCTCCCAGAGACCCCTCACAACAAATCACCGCCGGACGGCCCCCGCACGCAACGATTCGTTCACCGGCACGCAACGGCTCCTCCTTGTCCACGCTGGCCAGGCGCCCGTACCGTCTACCTGGCCCCCAAACCCATCCGTACCGGTGAGGAACACGCATGCGCACAGCCCTGCTCCAGAGCTCCGGCCGCCCCGGCTCCGTCGTCGAGAACCTCAAGGTCCTCGACGCCGCCGCGGGTCGCGCCGCTGCCGCCGGCGCCGGGCTGCTGGCCGCACCCGAGATGTTCCTCACCGGCTACGCGATCGGCGACGACATCGCGCGTCTGGCCGAGCCCGCCGACGGCGACGCCGCCGACGCGATCGCCGAGATCGCCACCCGGCACGGCGTGGCCGTCGCCTACGGCTACCCCGAGCGCTCCGGCGAGCGGGTCCACAACTCCGCGCAGCTGATCTCCGCCGACGGCACCCGGCTCGCGAACTACCGCAAGACCCACCTCTTCGGCTGCTTCGAGCGCGACCACTTCACCCCGGGCGACCAGCCGGTGGTCCAGGCCGAGCTGAACGGCCTCCGCGTCGGCCTGATGATCTGCTACGACGTGGAGTTCCCGGAGAACGTCCGGGCGCACGCCCTCGCCGGCACCGACCTCCTCGTCGTGCCGACCGCGCAGATGCACCCCTTCCAGTTCGTCGCCGAGTCCGTCGTCCCGGTGCGCGCCTTCGAGAACCAGATGTATGTCGCCTACGTCAACCGGGTCGGCGTGGAGGGGGAGTTCGAGTTCGTCGGGCTGTCCACGCTGGCCGGGCCCGACGGGGTCGCCCGCACCCGCGCCGGGCGCGCCGAGGAGCTGGTCCTCGCCGACGCCGACCCCGCCTTCCTCGCGGCCTCGCGCGAGGCGAACCCGTATCTGAAGGACCGCCGCCCCGGCCTCTACGGGTCGCTCGCCTGAACTTCCAGCCCTCCCCGAAGCTTTGTCGCAAGGAGTCCGTACCCCATGACGTCCACGGTGCCCACCGCCGTCCAGCACACCGACGCGCAGCAGCCGCCGATCACCATGTTCGGCCCGGACTTCCCGTACGCGTACGACGACTTCCTCGCGCATCCCGCGGGCCTCGGCCAGATACCCGCGACCGAGCACGGCACCGAGGTCGCGGTCATCGGCGGCGGACTCTCCGGCATCGTGGCCGCCTATGAACTGATGAAGATGGGCCTCAAGCCCGTCGTGTACGAGGCGGACGAGATCGGCGGCCGGCTGCGCACGGTGGGCTTCGACGGGTGCGACCCCTCGCTGACGGCCGAGATGGGCGCCATGCGTTTCCCGCCGTCGTCGACCGCCCTCCAGCACTACATCGACCTGGTGGGACTGGAGACCCGGCCGTTCCCCAACCCGCTCGCGGAGAGCACGCCCTCGACGGTCGTCGACCTCAAGGGCGAGTCGCACTACGCGACCACCGTCGACGACCTGCCGCAGGTCTACCGCGACGTGATGAACGCGTGGAACGCCTGTCTCGAGGAGGGCGCCGACTTCTCCGACATGAACCGGGCCATGCGCGAGCGCGACGTCCCGCGCATCCGTGAGATCTGGGCGAAGCTCGTGGAGAAGCTCGACAACCAGACCTTCTACGGTTTCCTCTGCGACTCGGACTCCTTCAAGTCCTTCCGGCACCGTGAGATCTTCGGCCAGGTCGGCTTCGGCACGGGCGGCTGGGACACCGACTTCCCGAACTCGATCCTCGAGATCCTTCGCGTCGTCTACACCGAGGCCGACGACCACCACCGCGGCATCGTCGGCGGCTCCCAGCAGCTGCCGCTGCGGCTGTGGGAGCGCGAGCCGGTGAAGATCGTCCACTGGGCGCCCGGGACCTCGCTGGCCTCGCTGCACGACGGTGCCCCGCGTCCGGCGGTGACCCGGCTGAACCGCACGTCGGGCAACCGGATCACCGTGACGGACGCGAACGGCGACATCCGCACCTACCAGGCGGCGATCTTCACCGCGCAGTCCTGGCTGCTGCTCTCGAAGATCGCCTGCGACGACTCGCTCTTCCCCATCGACCACTGGACGGCGATGGAGCGGACCCACTACATGGAGTCGAGCAAGCTCTTCGTGCCCGTCGACCGTCCGTTCTGGCTCGACAAGGACGAGACGACCGGGCGTGACGTCATGTCGATGACCCTCACCGACCGGATGACCCGCGGCACCTACCTCCTGGACGAGGGCCCGGACAGGCCCGCCGTCATCTGTCTCTCGTACACGTGGTGCGACGACAGCCTGAAGTGGCTGCCGCTGTCCGCGAACGAGCGGATGGAGGTCATGCTGAAGTCGCTCGGCGAGATCTATCCGAACGTCGACATCCGGAAGCACATCATCGGCAACCCGGTGACCGTCTCCTGGGAGAACGAGCCCTACTTCATGGGGGCGTTCAAGGCCAACCTGCCCGGCCACTACCGCTACCAGCGGCGCCTGTTCACGCACTTCATGCAGGACGCGCTGCCCGAGGACAAGCGGGGCATCTTCCTCGCGGGCGACGACATCTCCTGGACCGCCGGCTGGGCCGAGGGCGCCGTCCAGACCGCGCTGAACGCGGTCTGGGGCGTCATGCACCAGCTGGGTGGAGCGACCGACGCGACCAACCCCGGGCCGGGCGACGTCTACGACGAGATCGCGCCGGTGGAACTGCCCGAGGACTGAGGGTCCACGGCCGGGGGCCGGGACGGCCGCCGGGGCGGTCGGGGTGCTCGGACCCGGCCGCGGAGCCGTGCCGGCGGTCGGGGTGCTCGAACCCGGCCGCGGACCCGTGCCGGCGGTCGGGGTGCTCAGACGCCGGCCGCGCGGGCGAGCCCGTACACCTCCGCCGCGACGTCCTCAAGCTCCGTGGCGTCGCGGAGCGGTGCCTGGAGATCGAGCAGGAACTCCCCGACCCCGTCCACCTGGTGTGCGGCCAGGTCCTCGGCGATCTGTGCCGCGCTGCCCGTGAACAGGGGACGTTCGGCGCCCTCGTACGGCTTGGCCGTGTACCGCGCGTTGACGCGGACGCAGACCTCGATCGGCCGTGACCTGCCGCGCTCGGCGGCCAGTTCCTGGAGCCGGGTCCACTCCTCGGTGAGCTGGCCGACGCCCTGGGCGGTCGGCATCCAGCCGTCCGCGCGGTCGACCAGCCGCCGCGACGCCTTCGGGCTGTTCGCCGGCAGGTACACCGGGATCGGACGCGCGGGCTTCGGCCCGACCTCGGACGGGGCGATGGTGGTGAGCTCACCCTCGTACGACACCGGGTCCGGTCCCCAGACCGCCGCGCAGACGTCCAGGAGCTCGTCCAGGACCTTGCCGCGCTTCTCGAAGGGCGCCACGGCGGCCGCCGCGTACTCGTCGTGGGACCACCCGGTACCGAGGCCCGCCACCACCCGGCCACCGCTGGCCGCGTCCAGCGTGGCGAGCGAGCGTGCCAGCTGGAAGGGGACGTGCAGCGGCGCCACCAGCACGCTGGTGCCGAGCCGGGCCCGCCCGGTCGACGCGGCGGCCAGGGTCAGGGTCACCAGCGGCTCGGCGACCGAGCGGTAGGAGTCGGGCCAGGCCAGCCCCGGAATTCCGTACAGCCCCTGGGTGGCCGGTTCGGGGAAGAGCACCCGCTCGAACACCCACAGGCTCTCGTAGCCGGCCTGCTCCGCGGCGCGGGCCACCGCCGGCACATCGCGCCCGAGGTCGTACTGCTTCATCTGCGGAAGGCCGAGTCCGAGCCGGATCGCCATACCAGTCGCCCCTTTGCACGTCGGTGAGCCGTTCGGTCAACGTACAGCGATCACGGGGAGGTTCACCGGGTTACCGTCCGCAGTGGCCGGTTCGATCCCCCAATGGGGTCAGTATCATCCGTCCGGTCAGGCCCACCGTCGCGTCGAGACGGTCGCCGAACTCCCTGGCGAGGCCGGGGAGTCCGCGCAGCGCCCACAGCGCCCGCGCCGCCGACCAGCCGGCGTCGCGCGCCCGCTCCAGGCTCCACGCGCCCAGCAGATGGGTGAGCGGGTCGGCGACCTCCAGGAGGTCGGGTCCCGGCATCAGGTCCTCGCGGACGCGCTCCTCCATCGATACGAGGAGGTCGCCCACGCGCTCGAACTCGTCCTCCAGGTCGGCCGGTTCGCAACCGAGCGCTCGGCAGCTGTCCACGACGGCCAGCGGCAGATCGTGTCCGACGTGCGCGTTGACGCCCGCGAGCGCGAACTGCAGGGGGAGTACTCCGGGATGGCGCCGGAACTGCAGCAGCGGACGCCAGCAGGCGGGCGGGCACCCCTCCTCGGCCACCGTCAGATACCGCTCGGCGAAACGTACGTCCAGGGTGGCCGCGGCCCCGGGATCCGGGAACTGCCCGGCGTCCAGGCGCCGGTCGATCTCCTCGGTGACGGTGAGGTAGACACGGTTGAAGACCGCGACCCCGTCCCGCTCCGGCAGGGTCGCCTCCAGGGCCCGCATCCGGGAGACGACCGTGTGCACGGGAGTAGTGAAATGTTCCAACTGCGCCATGGGGGAAGGGTCCCAGCCGTGGCCCGGTGGGCGTGCCGCCTGGCCGGGCGGGTCCCCAGAACGGGGGAAAACGTCCCTGCCGGGAGTGTCGCGAGCGGGGGAGCGGTCGGTGTCCGGGATACGTACCCCGCGCCGGGCCGCACGCGGAGCGGAGCGCGCACGCGCGGCCCGGCGCGGTGCGGTGACGGCCGGCTCGACCGCCGTCGCGGCCTACGAGCCGGCGCGCCGATCCGGGCCCTCGGCGACGCCGTCCTCGTCGTAGGCCGACGTGCCCGAGTCGAGCAGCGGCTCCTGGGTCTTGAGGTGGGCCGGCGCCATCGCCCGCAGCGCGTGGTACCCGGTGATCACGACGAGCGTGCCGAGCGCGATGCCGCTGAGCGAGAAGGTGTCCGAGAACTTCAGCGAGACGCCGCCGACGCCGATGATGATGCCCGCCGCGGCCGGCACCAGGTTCAGCGGATTGCGCAGGTCGACCCGGCCGTGCAGCCAGATCTGGGCGCCGAGCAGACCGATCATGCCGTACAGGATGACGGTGATGCCGCCGAGGACGCCGCCCGGGATCGCCGCGACGACCGCGCCGAACTTGGGGCAGACGCCGAACAGCAGGGCGAATCCGGCGGCGGCCCAGTAGGCGGCGGTCGAGTAGACGCGCGTCGCGGCCATCACGCCGATGTTCTCGGAGTACGTGGTGTTGGGCGGGCCGCCGACCGCCGTGGAGAGCATCGAGGCGGCGCCGTCCGCGGAGATCGCGGAGCCCAGCCTGTCGTCCAACGGGTCGCCGGTCATCTCGCCCACCGCCTTGACGTGGCCCGCGTTCTCGGCGACCAGCGCGATCACGACCGGCAGCGCGACGAGGATCGCCGACCACTGGAACGAGGGGCCGTGGAAGTGCGGCAGGCCGATCCAGTCCGCCCTGCCGACACCGGAGAGGTCCAGCCGCCAGTGGTCGGTGACCTTGCCGCCCGCGTCGACCGAATGGATCTTCCCGAAGATCCGGTCGAAGGCCCAGGAGATCACGTATCCGAACAGCAGGCCGAGGAAGATGGCGATCCGGGACCAGAAACCGCGCAGGCAGACCACGGCCAGCCCGGTGAACAGCATCACGAGCAGCGCCGTCCACTGGTCCTGCGGCCAGTACGTGGACGCGGTCACCGGAGCCAGGTTGAAACCGATCAGCATGACGACCGCGCCGGTGACGACCGGCGGCATCGCGGCGTGGATGATCCGTGCCCCGAACCGCTGCACGGCGAGCCCCACCAGGAACAGGACGACGCCCACGACGAACACCGCGCCCGTCACCGTCGCGCTGGTGCCGCCCTGTGCGCGGATGACCGCGGCGACGCCCACGAAGGAGAGCGAACAGCCGAGATAGCTGGGCACCCGGCCGCGGGTGGCGAGCAGGAAGATGACCGTCGCCACGCCGGACATCATGATCGCGAGGTTCGGGTCGAGCCCCATCAGGACGGGCGCCACGAAGGACGCCCCGAACATCGCCACCACGTGCTGGGCGCCGAGCCCGATCGTGCGCGGCCAGGAGAGGCGTTCATCGGGGCGGACGACGGCTCCGGGCGCGGGGTTGCGTCCGTCGCCGTGCAGTTTCCAGCGCACGCCGAGATCCATGGTGCGGCTTCGCTTTCTCTGTACGTGAATCGGTCCGGACCATTGTCAGGGTCAACTGGCGGTTCTACGCTCGCACGGTCCCACTCATGAACTGCGTTCACATGTATGATCGGAGTGCTCGATGGGTAGAAGACCCCGTGCGGGCGTGGTCCTGGCGGCTGTGGTCGCCCTCGCGGCCGCCGTCGTCCCGACCGCCTCGGCCCACGAGGGCCGTTCGACACCGAAGGCCCCCGCCACCGCCGTCCTCGACGGCGCCCGGCTGCAACGGACGAAGATCCGCCTGGACCACGGCGACGCCGGGCTCCGGCACGCCGTCGCGAACCTCACGGCCCGCGCCGACGCCTGGCTGGACCAGGGTCCCTGGACGGTCGTCGACAAGCCCAAGCCCGCCCCCGGAGGCGACGTCCACGACTACCTCAGCCAGGCCCCGTACTGGTGGCCCTCGCAGCCCGCGACCGCCGACAACCCGTGGGGCTGCCCCTACGTCCAGCGCGACGGGCAGCGCAACCCCGAGGTCGACACGGGCACCGACCGCCAGGACGTCGAGAAGGTCTTCGACTCCACGTACGACCTCGCACTCGCCTGGTACTACACCGGCAGAAAGCAGTACGCGCAGAAGGCCGCCACCGTCCTGCGCACCTGGTTCCTCGACCCGGCCACCCGGATGAACCCCGACCTGGCCCACGGGCAGTTCATCCCCTGCAAGTACGACGGCCGGGCCATCGGCATCATCGACTTCTCGCAGTCCTACACCAGCGTCCTGGACGCCGTCGCGATCCTCGACACCGGCGCCCCCGGCTGGTCGAGGACCGACCGCACCGCGATGCGCTCCTGGAACACGGACCTCCGCGACTGGCTGGTGGACAGCACCTTCGGCGTCGAGGAGGGCGCCGCCGCGAACAACCACGGCACCTTCTACGACATGCAGCTCGCCGCCCTGGCGTACGCGACCGGCGACAGGGACCTGGCCCGGCGGACCGTGCTCGACGCGCGGTCCAGGCGCATCGACCCGCAGATCGCCGCCGACGGCACCCAGCCCCAGGAACTGACCCGCACCCGCAGCTGGCACTACTCGACCTTCGACCTCGTCGCCTACACCCGCCTCGCGGCCATCGGCCGGCACGTCGGAGTGGACCTGTGGGCGTACCGGGGGCCGGACGGCCAGAGCCTGTTCAAGGCGGTCGACCAACTGCTGCCCGCCGCCACGGGAGCCGCCCCGTGGCCGTACCCGGAACTGGAGTTCCACCGCTTCGCGGCGAGCGACGTCGTGCACGCGGCCGCCGACGCGGGGGACCGGGCGGCACGAGCGGCCGTACCGGAGCTGGAGGCGCCACCCGGCGGCGACCTCTGGGCGCTGCGGCCGGCCGCGGAGCAGCTCGACTCGATCGCGGGCTGACCCGACGGCGTACGAACACCCAGATCAGGGGCTCCTGAGCGGCCGCTTAGGATGGGGTGCCCCCACCGCCCCTCCCGGCACCCTCAGGAGCCCCGCCCGTGACCGCCGAAGCCCCCGTCGCCCCCGCCCTCCCGTACGGGAGACTGCTCCCCGTCACCGTCCACTTCGACGACCTCGACGCGCTGGGGCTGCTCCACAACGCCCGCTATCCCGTGCTCGTCGAGCGCGCCTGGACCGCGCTCTGGAACGAGAACGGCTTCGGCTTCGAGGGCGACTGGGAGGCCGCGGGCGACTCCTGCAACGCGGTCAGGGAGCTCCGGATCAGCTACGACGCCCCGGTGAACCGGCCCGGCGCGTACGCCGTCCACCTGTGGCTGGAGCGGCTGGGCAACACCGGACTGACGTACGGCTTCCGGTTCTGCTCCGCCGACGGCGCGGTCACCTACGCGCGCGGGACGCGGGTCCTGGTCCGGCTCGACGCCGGCACGCTGCGTCCGACGTCGTGGAGCGACCGCTTCAGGGCCGTGGGTCGGGAACTGCTGCGCTCGGCCGACTGACCTTCGGACGGTCGCGCTCGCCCGCGCGCAGCACGCCCGCGAACACGGCGAGTCCGCTCGCCAGGATCGTGACCAGTCCGAACGACACCACCAGGCTGGTCGCCTGGGCCAGTGAGCCGATCGCGCTCGGCGCGACCAGACCCGAGGTGTACGTGATGGTGGCGACGCCCGCGATGGCCTGGCTGGGGTTGGGGCCGGCGTGACCCGCCGCGGCGAAGCAGAGCGGGACGACCACCGCGATGCCGAGGCCCAGCAGGGCGAAGCCGCCCATCGCCACCGCGGGATTGCCCGCCACGACGACGAGCAGTCCGCCGAACACGGCAAGCGCCCCGCCCGCCCGCACGGTGCGCACCGCGCCGAACCGGTTCACCACGGCGTCGCCGACGAGCCGGGCCAGCGCCATGGTCAGCATGAAGCCGGTCGTCGACGCCGCCGCGAGCCCGGCCGAGGTGCCGAGTTCGTCCTTGAGGTAGACCGCCGACCAGTCCAGGCTCGCGCCCTCGGCGAACACCGCGCAGAAGCCGATCGCGCCGATGAGCAGCGCGGACTTCGGCGGCAGCGCGAAGCGCGGCGGGGGGACCTCGTCCTCGGTCGGCCGCAGGTCCAGGACCCATCGGCACGCGGTGAGGCCCAGGACCGTCAGGACCCCGGCCGCCAGGACGTGGTGCAGACGCGCGTCCGAACCGAGATGCGCGGCGAGGGTGCCGCCCGCCGATCCGACCAGTGCGCCCGCGCTCCACATGCCGTGCAGCCCCGACATGATCGACCTGCCGAGACGGTTCTCGATCTCGACGCCGAGCGCGTTCATCGCCACGTCGGCCATGCCCGCCGTCGCGCCGTAGACGAAGAGGGCCAGGCACAGGGTGTAGAGGTTCGGCGCGACGGACGGCAGGACCAGTGCCAGCGTCCACAGGGAGATCAGCCCGCGCAGCGCGGTGCGCGCGCCGAAGCGGTGGCTGATCCGGCCCGCCAGCGGCATCGCGAGGGAGGCGCCGATGGCCGGGAACGCCAGGGCGAGCCCGAGCTGGCCGGTGCTGACGGACGCGTGGTCCTGGATCCAGGGCACGCGGGTGGCGAACGAGCCCGTCACCGCGCCGTGCACCGCGAACACGGCCGCCACGGCGTACCGGGCCCGCTTCACTTCGACCGCGTCCCGGACGACGTCACCCGGTGTTCCCGTCGTTCCTGTCATTCCCACCCTCCCGGCTCCGCTCCCCATGCTGCCGCCGTAAACTATCAGGGACCCTGCCTGATAGATAGGCGATATAGCGGCCGTCGGGCAGGCGGCCCCACGCCCCGCGACCGGCGGGCCCCACCGATCTGGGAGGACTGCGTGATCTGGGAAGATCCCGGCATGCCCGCATCTCCGAGCACGGCCCGGGCCATCAACGACCGGCTCGCCCTGCGACTGCTCCAGCAGGAGGGCCCGCTGACGGCCGGACAGCTGAAGCAGCTCACGGGACTGTCCCGGCCCACCGTCGCCGACCTCGTCGAACGCCTGACCGCAGCCGGGCTGATCTCGGTGGTGGGGGAGTCGGGGGAGCAGCGGCGGGGCCCGAACGCCCGGCTGTACGGGATCGTCGCGGACCGGGCGCAGCTGGCCGCCCTCGACGTCCGCACCGAGGGCGTCACGGTCGTCGTCGCCGACCTGCTCGGCGCGGAGCTCGGGCGGGCGTCGGTGCCCATCGCGGGCGACGCCGGCACGGGGCCCGCCGTGGAGCAGGCGGTCGCCCTGGTGGAGCGGGCCGCGAAGGAGGCCGGGGCCGAGCGGCTGCACACCGTCGGCATCGGCGCGCCCGGTCTCATCGACCCGGCCACCGGCGAACTCCGGGACTCCTCCGGCCTGCCCGAATGGCACCGCCGTCTGGTCGCGGCCCTCCAGGAACGGCTGCCCGCCCGGGTCATCGTCGAGAACGAGACGAACCTCGCCGCTCTCGCGGAACAGCGCGACGGCGCGGCCCGGGACCGGGACACCTTCGTCCTCCTCTGGCTCGGCCACGGCACGGGCGCGGCCGTCGTCCTCGACGGCAGGCTCCGCCGCGGGGCCTCCGGCGGCACCGGCGAGATCGGGTTCCTGCCGGTTCCGGGCACCACCACGCTGCCGTCGGCGACGGACTGCGTGGGCGGATTCCACTCGCTGGCGGGGGCCGCCGCGATCGCCGAACTCGCCGCCGGGTACGGGCTGGAGGCGGCGGAGTCGTCCGGTGAACCACGGGCGGCGGCACTGGTGCGCGCGGCGGTGGCCGCCGTGTCCTCCTCCGGTACCGACCGCTTCCTGTACGACTTGGCGGACCGCTTCCTCTCCGCCCTCGCCGACCGCCTCGCCGTCGGCGCCGCGTCCGTCGTGGCCGTCCTCGACCCCGGTTGTGTGGTGCTCGGCGGTGAGGTGGGACAGGCGGGCGGGGAGGTGCTGGCCGCCAGGGTCGGCGAGCGGCTGGCCCGGATGTCCCCGCTGCCCGCCGAGGTGCGGGCCGGGGCGCTGGGCGGCGGCGCGGTGCTGCGAGGCGCTCTGCTGACCGCCCGGGAGTCGGCCCAGGACGACCTCTTCACGCCGCATCCGCGGTGATCCACCGCGAAGTCGCCGCCGTCCCCGGGCGTTCCGCCCCGGCGCCCACCGCCTCGCGGCCGGAGGCGCGAAGCCCGGGTCCCGGGAGCGGAGTTCCCGGAGGTGCCCGGCGTACTTCTTCTCCCTGATGGGGAGACCCGGCGGCGGGGCAAGGGCCTCCGTCACCGCCGCCGGGTCGCTCAGGGGGCGAGTAGGCCACCTCGGCTTCCGCAAACCTTGATCGCCCTCGGCTTCCGGGAACCGTGACGGCCCTGGGCTTCCGGGGACCTTGATCGCCGACCCTAAGAGGACTAGACCAGAGCGTCAATAGGTATGGACCAATATCCGTATCGTCGTCAAACATGCAAGCCCCCAAGGGAGTTGACCGCCCTTGTGTCGCCGTTGTGTCGCCGTAGAAGTCCATTCGGGCGGCCTGTGAGGCACCCCACAGAACTTCACCCGCATGGGCATGGACAGGGCATGGCACACTGATGCTGTACCAGAAGCAGCGCACTCCGGGGTCGGTGAAAGTCCGAACCGGCGGTTACAGTCCGCGACCCGGTCGCTTCCAGCGGCCGGTTGACCAGGTGAAATTCCTGGACCGACGGTTAAAGTCCGGATGGGAGGCAGTGCGCGGCGGGCGGGCATTCGTGCGCGCTGCCGGTTGTCGTGACGTGTCCTGCGGGACAGGTCCCCTTTCGGCATCGTTCCCGGTGTCGTAGTCCGTTTCGTTCTGTCGTCATCGACAGGCCCCGGAGTCCGTGCCCCATGAGGCAGGAGGACCCGGGAAGTGTTCACCGGAATCGTCGAAGAGCTGGGTGAGGTCACCGCCGTCGAGAATCTCGACGAGGCCTCCCGCTTCCGTCTGCGCGGACCCGTCGTCACGCAGGGCGCACGGCACGGCGACTCCATCGCCGTGAACGGAGTCTGTCTCACGGTCGTCGACCACGAGGGCGACGAATTCACCGCCGACGTCATGGCGGAGACCCTGAACCGCTCCAGCCTCGGTGCCCTCACCGTCGGCTCCCGCGTCAACCTCGAACGCCCCATGGCCGTGGGCGACCGCCTCGGCGGACACATCGTCCAGGGCCACGTCGACGGAACCGGCACGGTCGTCGAGCGCAAGCCGTCCGAGCACTGGGAGATCGTCAAGATCTCGCTCCCCGCGGACCTCACCCGCTACGTGGTCGAGAAGGGCTCCATCACCGTCGACGGCATCAGCCTGACGGTGGTCGACGCGGGCCCGGACCACTTCACCGTCAGCCTCATCCCCACCACCCTCGATCTGACCACGCTCGGCCGCAAGCAGCCCGGCGACCCGGTCAACCTCGAGGTGGACGTCATCGCCAAGTACGTCGAGCGGCTGCTCGGCGCCCGCGGCGAGCAGCCGGTCGCGCTGCCGGACACCTCCGGGAGCCGGCCGTGAACTGGCTCAACTCCGAGGCGTTCACACTCTTCGGACAGCACATCAAGTGGTCGGACATGATCGGCAACGTGATCGGTCTGATCGGCCTCGCGCTCGGCTGGCGGCGCTCCATCTGGAGCTGGCCCGTACAGCTCCTGTCCGGCGTCATCCTGCTCACGGCCTTCGCCTCGGCCCATCTCTCCGGCAGCGCCGGAAAGCAGCTCGTGGTCATCGTCGTCGCCCTGTGGGGCTGGTGGCAGTGGAACCGCGGCCGGGGCCAGGGCCAGGACGGTTCCATCGCCGTACGGTTCGCCACCTGGCGCGAGCGAGCCTGCCTGGTGGGCGCCGCGGCCGTCGGCACCCTCGCGGTCAGCGCCCTGTTCCACGCGTACCCGTCGCTGTCCTGGGACCCCTGGCCGGACGCCTACATCTTCGTCGGCACGGTCATCGCCATGTACGCCCAGGCGCGCGGCATGGTCGAGTTCTGGTTCGCCTGGCTGCTGGTGGACGTCGTGGGCGTCCCGCTCAACTTCGCCAACGGCTTCGCCTTCTCCGGTTTCGTCTACGTCCTCTACGGCGCGCTCGTCCTGTGGGGCATGCGCGACTGGTGGCTGCGCTCCCGCAAGGCCGGGCAGCCCGTCCTGGAAGGAGTCCCGGCATGACCGCCGCCCCCGTCTGGTACAGCACCGGGCACGACCAAGATGCCTCGGACTTCGCGCTCGACCCGGTCGAGAAGGCCATCGCCGACATCGCGGCGGGCCGGCCGATCGTGGTCGTCGACGACGAGGACCGGGAGAACGAGGGAGACCTCGTCATCGCCGCCGAGAAGGCGACCCCCGAGATCATCGCGTTCATGATGAGCGAGTGCCGCGGACTGATCTGCGCACCCATGGAAGGCGACGAACTCGACCGCCTCCAGCTCCCCCAGATGGTCGAGAACAACACCGAGTCGATGAGGACGGCGTTCACGGTCTCGGTGGACGCCTCCGGCGCCCACGGCGTGACCACCGGCATCTCGGCCGCCGACCGCGCCACCACACTGCGGCTGCTGGCCGGGGGCCAGGCCGGGGCGGGCGACTTCGTGCGGCCGGGCCACATCTTCCCGCTGCGCGCCAGGCCCGGCGGCGTCCTCGTCCGCAACGGACACACCGAGGCGGCCGTCGACCTGGCCCGGCTCGCCGGCCTGCGCCCCGCGGGCGCCATCGTGGAGATCGCGGGGGAGGACGGCCGCATGCTGCGCCTTCCCGAACTGATCCCGTTCGCCCGCAAGCACGGCCTGACCATCATCTCCATCGAGGACCTGATCGCCTACCGGCGCTCTCTCCAGGTCCCGGCCCCGCTCGACCAGGCGGCGCCCGCGTCCGGACCCACGGTCCGCCGCGTGGCCAGGACACAGCTGCCCACCCTCTTCGGCGAGTTCACGGCGTACGGCTACCGCTCCACCGTGGACGGGGTCGAGCACGTCGCCCTGGTCCACGGCGAGATCGGCGACGGCGAGGACGTCCTCGTCCGCGTCCACTCCGAGTGCCTGACCGGCGACGTGTTCCACTCGCTGCGCTGCGACTGCGGCCCCCAGCTGGAGGCCTCCCTGCAACGCATCCAGGCCGAGGGCCGCGGCATCGTCGTCTATCTGCGCGGACACGAGGGGCGGGGCATCGGACTGCTGTCCAAGCTGCGCGCCTACGAGCTCCAGGAACGCGGCCGGGACACCCTCGACGCCAACCTCGAACTCGGGCTGCCCGCCGACGCCCGCGACTACGGCGCGAGCGCGCAGATCCTGGAGGACCTCGGCGTCCACAGCCTGCGGCTGATGACCAACAACCCCGACAAGACCGACGCGCTCGTCCGGCACGGCCTGCGGGTCACCCGGCGGGAGCCGATGCCCGTCCAGGCGGGCGAACACAACCTCCGCTACCTGCGCACCAAGCGGGACCGGATGGGGCACGACCTGCCCTGGCTGGAGACGCCCACTGCGGCCGCCTGCGGCAACCAGTGACACCCGCGGGAGGCAACACCCGCGGGATCGGTAACAACGGAATCCAGTAACAACGGCACAACCGGCAACACAGCACAGACGCACTGAGGAGAGACGTGAGCGGCAAGGGTGCACCCGAACTGTCCGTACGCAACTGCGGCGACCTGCGCGTCGCGGTCATCGCGGCACAGTGGCACGAAAAGGTGATGGACGGCCTCGTGGACGGCGCGCTGCGCGCCCTGCACGAGCTGGGGATCGACGAGCCGACCCTGCTGAGGGTCCCGGGCAGCTTCGAGCTCCCGGTCGTCGCCAAGGTCCTCGCGGGCCGCGGCTACGACGCCATCGTCGCGCTCGGCGTCGTCATCCGGGGCGGCACACCCCACTTCGAGTATGTGTGCCAGGGCGTCACCCAGGGCCTCACCCAGGTCTCCATCGACACCGGCGTCCCCATCGGCTTCGGTGTACTGACCTGTGACACCGAGGAGCAGGCCCTGGACCGGGCCGGCATCGAAGGCTCCCGTGAGGACAAGGGGCACGAGGCGGTGACGGCCGCCGTGGCCACCGCGGCCACACTGCGTTCAGTATCCGAACCCTGGCGCTGAGACACCGGCTCGGGCGCGTAGGGTGGGCAGCACCATGTCCAAGAAGACGTTCGAGGAGCTCTTCACCGAGCTCCAGCACAAGGCCGCCAACGGCGACCCCGCCACCTCACGCACCGCCGAGCTCGTGGGCAAGGGCGTCCATGCCATCGGCAAGAAGGTCGTCGAAGAGGCCGCAGAGGTCTGGATGGCCGCCGAGTACGAGGGCAAGGACGCCGCCGCCGAGGAGATCTCCCAGCTCCTCTACCACGTCCAGGTGATGATGGTGGCGCGCGGAATCTCCCTCGACGACGTGTACGCCCACCTCTGAGCCACGCCCCGCACCCCACCGGCGTACGAATCCACCGGCGTACGAACCCACCGACGTACGCACTAACAAAGGAAGCCGACCTCATGCTGCGCATCGCCGTCCCCAACAAGGGTTCCCTGTCAGGACCTGCGGCGGAGATGCTGCATGAGGCCGGCTACCGGCAGCGCCGGGAGTCCAAGGAGCTCAGGATCGTCGATCCGGGCAACGAGGTCGAGTTCTTCTACCTCCGCCCCCGCGACATCGCGATCTACGTCTCCTCGGGCCGCCTCGACATCGGCATCACCGGCCGCGACCTGCTCGTCGACTCTGGAGCCAAGGCAGAGGAGATCCTCCCGCTCGGCTTCGCCCGCTCCACCTTCCGTTTCGCCGGCAAGCCCGGCACCGCCAAGAGCGTCGAGGACCTCGCCGGCCTGACGGTCGCCACCTCCTACGAGGGCATCGTCGCCGGCCACCTCGGCGACAACGGCATCGACGCCTCCGTCGTCCACCTCGACGGCGCCGTCGAGACCGCGATCGAACTCGGTGTCGCCGAGGTCATCGCGGACGTCGTCGAGACCGGCACCTCGCTGCGCAACGCGGGCCTGGAGGTCTTCGGCGAGCCGATCATGAAGTCCGAGGCCGTCGTCATCCGCCGCGTCGAAGCCGACACCTCCGAGGACGCCGAGCCCAAGGTCCAGCAGTTCCTGCGCCGCCTTCAGGGCGTCCTGGTCGCCCGCACGTACGTGATGATGGACTACGACTGCCGCGCCGAGCACCTGGAGCAGGCCGTCGGGCTCACCCCCGGCCTGGAGTCGCCGACCATCTCGCCGCTGCACAACGAGGGCTGGGTGGCCGTCCGCGCGATGGTGCCCGCCAAGGAAGCGCAGCGGATCATGGACGACCTGTACGCGCTCGGCGCGCGGGCCATCCTGACCACGGCCATCCACGCCTGCCGCCTCTGAGGACCGCCCGATCCATGTCCCACCTTCCCGAACTCCCCGTCACGTTCCGGCCGTCCCGGACCCGGGCGGTCCTGCTCACCGCGGGTGTCGCGATCTTCGTGGTCATCACGACGGTCGCGATGCTCCTGGAGCAGCTCAGCCCGGGGGAGCGCGTCAGCTTCGTCTTCACCGCCGCGCTGCTTCTCGGGGTGCTCCTGCTCCTGTCCCGGCCCAAGGTCGTCGCCGATGAGAGCGGAGTCACAGTCGTCAACATCGCCAGCAGCCGGCACCTGGACTGGGCGGAGATCCTCCAGGTCAACCTGCGCCCCGGCGACCCGTGGGTGTTCCTCAACCTCAGTGACGGCACCAGTCTTCCGGCGCTCGGCATCCAGCCGGGCATCGCCAGACAGCGCGCGATCGACGACGCCCGCACCCTGCGGGCGCTCGCCGAGGCCCGCTCCATCGGCGACCCGGAGCAACATCACGGCTGACTCTCGGCCTTCCACCCTGCCCGGCGGGCCCATGTCTTGATTAACCTGTTGGCGGAGGCGTTTTCGTTGCGCCTCCGCCACTGACATACCACCCGGTATTCAGAGGCCCCCTGCTACCCGAGGAGTGACTCCCTCCAGCGATGGACGGATCGTCCTGTAGTACCTGCGCCGCCCCCTCCCGACCCATCGAGGCGGCGGCATGACCATCCCCCTGCTGCTTCTCGCGGCGGCGTTCCTGCTGATCCTCGCCAACGGTTTCTTCGTGGCGGCGGAGTTCGGCCTCGTCACGGTCGAGCGGCCGGACGCCGAGAAGGCCGCGGCCGAAGGCGACCGACGGGCCCGTACCGTCGTCAATTCGCTCAAGGAGCTGTCCTTCCAGCTCTCCGGCACCCAGCTCGGCATCACCATCACCTCGCTCGTCGTCGGCATGCTCGCCGAACCGGCGCTCGCCGAACTGCTGCACGGCCCGTTCACCGCGCTCGGCCTGCCCGAGGGCGCCGTGTCCGGCGTGGCCGTCGTGGTCGGCATGCTGCTCGCCGCGGCCGTGCAGATGGTCGTCGGCGAACTCGTCCCGAAGAACTGGGCGGTGTCCAAGCCGCTGCAGGTCGCCCGCTTCGTCGCGGGCCCGCAGCACGTCTTCTCCAGCCTGTTCCGGCCGGTGATCGCCGCGCTCAACACGGTCGCCAACCGGCTCGTACGGGCACTCGGCGTCGAACCCGCCGACGAGCTGGCGTCCGCCCGCACCCCCGGCGAGCTGGTCTCCCTGGCCCGGCACTCCGCCCAGGCCGGCGCTCTGGAGCAGGACACCGCGGATCTCTTCGTACGGACCATCTCGCTGGCCGACCTGACCGCACAGCACGTCATGACGCCGCGGGTGAGGGTCAGCGCCCTCCAGTCGACGGCCACGGCGGAGGACGTCGTGAACCTCACCCGGGCCACCGGCCTGTCCCGCTTCCCCGTCTACCGGGAGCGGATCGACGAGGTGGTCGGCATGGTCCATCTCAAGGACGCCCTCGCGGTGCCCTCGCACGACCGGCTGCGCACACCCGTCGGCCGGATCGCCCAGCCCCCGCTGCTCGTCCCGGAGACGCTGCCCGTGCAGCCGCTCCTGGAACGGCTGCGCAGCGAGCAGCCCATCGCCGTCGTCGTCGACGAGTACGGCGGTACGGCGGGCGTCGTCACCCTGGAGGACATCGTCGAGGAACTCGTCGGCGAGGTCCGCGACGAGCACGACGGACAGGACCTGCCGGAACTCGCCGTGGCGCCGCCCGAGGACGGACGGCCCGCCTGGGACGCCGACGGCAGCTGCCGTGTCGACGTCCTTCAGCGCATAGGACTGGATGTGCCCGAGGGTCCGTACGAGACGGTGGCGGGTCTCGTCGCCGATCTGCTCGGCCGCATCCCGGCTCCCGGTGACAGGGCGGAGCTTCCCGGCTGGCGGCTTTCGGTGCGCCAGGTCGGGCACTATCGCGCCGAGCGGGTCCGGCTGGTCAGGATCGCGGACGCGAACCTCGCCACGGAGGCCGTCCGATGAGCGTGCTCCAACTTCTCTTCGCCGTTCTTCTGGTGCTCGCCAACGGCTTCTTCGTCGGCGCCGAGTTCGCGCTCGTCTCCGTGCGGCGCAGTCAGATCGAGCCGCTGGAGTCCGCCCGGGCCCGCCAGGTCCTGTACGGGCTGGAGCGGCTGCCGCAGATGATGGCCGCGGCCCAGTTCGGCATCACCGTCTGCTCGCTGACGCTCGGCGCGGTCGCCGAGCCGACCGTCGCCCATCTGCTGGAGCCCCTTTTCGAGGCAGTCCGGCTGCCGGACGGCGTGATCCATCCCCTCGGATACGTCATCGCGCTCGCCCTCGTCGTCTTCTTCCACCTCGTCATCGGCGAGATGGTCCCGAAGAACCTGGCGATGGCCGCGCCGGAGAAGACCGCGCTGTGGCTGAGCCCGGGGCTGGTCGCCTTCGCCCGCCTGTGCCGGCCGGTCACGGTGGCCCTCGGCGCGTGCGCGCGTCTGATCCTGAAACTGTTCCGGGTGGAGCCCAAGGACGAGGTCGAGGCGGTCTTCACGAGCGAGCAGCTCAACCGTCTGGTCGAGGACTCCGGCCAGGCCGGCCTGCTGGAGCCGGAGGAGCAGGAGCGCCTCGAGGACGCGCTGGAGCTGGGTTCCCGACCGGTGACGGACGTCCTCCTGGACCGCGAGTCCCTGGTCACCGTGGGCGCCTCGGTCACCCCGGGCCAGGTCGTCGCCCTCACCGCGCGCACCGGGTACTCCCGTTTCCCGGTGGTCGCGGAGACCGGCGCCTTCATGGGATACCTGCATGTGAAGGACGTCCTCGACCTGGAGGAGTCCGAGCGGGCGGTGCCCCAGCAGATCTGGCGGCACATGACGACCCTGCGGTCGGAACTCCCCCTCGACGACGCCCTGACCGTGATGCGCCGCGCCGCCACGCACCTCGCGCAGGTCGCCGACGCGTCGGGGAAGGTGCTCGGGCTCGTGGCGTTGGAGGACGTACTGGAGCTGCTGGTCGGCGAGGTACGGGATCCGGCGCACCGGGACGTCACCGTGGTGGCTGCGACGCTGCGTACGGCGCTCAGCGAGGCTCCGGAGGAGGCGCTGGCGACCTGAGGGGACCGTCCCTGGGGGCTGCCGCCCCCAGACCCCCGCTTCGGCCTGAACGGCCTCGTCCTCAAACGCCGGACGGGCTGAAATGCCTGTGCCAGCCGTCAGCCTGTGAGTGCGGGCGGCCTCTCCAGCCCGTCCGGCGTTTGTGGGGGCTGTCCGTGGGGTTGCCGCCTCCGGACCCCCGCTTTGGCCTGAACGGCCTGGTCCTCAGACGCGGGACGGGCTGAAATGCCTGTGCCAGCCGTCAGCCTGTGAGTGCGGGCGGCCTCTCCAGCCCGTCCGGCGTTTGTGGGGGCTGTCCGTGGGGTTGCCGCCTCCGGACCCCCGCTTTGGCCTGAACGGCCTGGTCCTCAGACGCGGGACGGGCTGAAATGCCTGTGCCAGCCGTCAGCCTGTGAGTGCGGGCGGCCTCTCCAGCCCGTCCGGCGTTTGTGGGGGCTGTCCGTGGGGCTGCCGCCTCCGGACCCCCGCTTTGGCCTGAACGGCCTGGTCCTCAGACGCGGGACGGGCTGAAATGCCTGTGCCAGCCGTCAGCCTGTGAGTGCGGGCGGCCTCTCCAGCCCGTCCGGCGTTTGTGGGGGCTGTCCGTGGGGTTGCCGCCTCCGGACTCCCGCTTTGGCCTGAACGGCCTCGTCCTCAAACGCCGGACGGGCTGAAATGCCTGTGCCAGCCGTCAGCCTGTGAGTGCGGGCGGCCTCTCCAGCCCGTCCGGCGTTTGAGGACGAGCCCTTCGGGCGATGCGGGGGTCTGGGGGCGGAGCCCCCAGGGACGGGTCGGGTAGGGGCGGCGGGGGCGATCATCCGGGTCACAGGGCCGACGGGTCCTGGGGCCCCCGCCCCGACAACACCTCCCCGTACGCCTGCATCAGATCCGGCAGCCGAAGCGTGGACAGATCGTCCCGCGACGGCGTGTTCGGATACCCGGACAGCCGCAGATCCCGGTACGCGCAGCTCTTCTCGTACAGCGTCCGCAGGAACCGCCCGTTGCCGAGCTCGTCGATCCACCCCTGATCGACGACGTGCCCGGCGATCGAACGCAGCTCGTCCAGCGCCTCCTCGTCCCAGATGTCACCGTTCTCCGCGGCCAGCACCTCGCCGATGGAGGTGAGTTCGAGGGGGCGGTAGGACGGGAAGTCGACACGGGTGGTGAAGCGCGAGGACAGCCCGGGGTTGGCGGCGAGCAGACGGTCCATGCCCTCCGGATAGCCGGCGAGGATGACGACCAGGTGGTCGCGGTTGTCCTCGGCCCGCTTCAGAAGCACCTGGAGGGCCTCGTCGCCGTACGCGTCGCCCTTGCCGTATCCCGAGTTGGACAGCGAGTACGCCTCGTCCACGAAGAGGACCCCGCCGATCGCGGAGTCGATCAGCTCATTGGCCTTGACGGCGGTCTGGCCCAGATACTCGCCCACCAGATCCGCCCGCTGCGCCTCCACGAGGTGATCGCCGCCGAGCAGACCGAGCGCGTAGAAGACCCGGCCGAGAATGCGGGCCACGGTGGTCTTGCCGGTGCCCGAGGGACCGGAGAAGACGAAGTGCCGCTTCGGCGGCTGGACCGGCAGCCCCTGCCCGGCCCGCAGCCGCGCCATGTTCAACTGCGCCGACAACGCCTTGACCTGGCGCTTCACGGGCTCCAGTCCCACCATGCGCTCCAGCTCGGCGAGCGCCTCCTCGAGCAGTGCCGGGTCGGTCGGACCGGCGGGCAGCGGCCGCACCGGCACCACGGCCTTCTCCCGCACCACGTCGGTCTCCGGCGACACCGCGCCGGGCGGCAGCGGGTCCGCCTCGGGGAGCCGGAGGTCGCGGCCCTCGCCTCCCCACAGCGGATCCAGGCCGTCCGGACCGTCCATCACGTCCTGCCCGATCCCGGTGAGCGTGATCGCCGCCAGGTCGGCGGCGGCATCGTCGTACCCGTCGCCCTCGGAGATCGCGGCGAGTCGCGCGGAGGTGTCCATGAAGGCGGGGTCGACGCGGTGCACGGCCCGGTACAGGGGGAGCGCGGCGGCCGACCGGCCGGTGCCCTCGTGCGCGCGGGCCAGCCAGTACCGCAGCTCCTTGCGCTGCGGCTGCTCGCTGCGGCAGCGCATCAGCGCCGACGACAGCAGCGGCTCCGCCTGCCCGAACATCTCCAGTCGGACCCGGGCCATGCCGCCGAAGAGACCGGCCTCTATGCCCAGCATCGAATCGTCGATCAGCGGGTCCGTGTGCCGGACCAACTGCTCCCAGTCCTTGACGAGATAGGCCCGGCAGGCGTGCAGAAAGCGCACCTGGGGATCCGCGTCCACCGGGGGCAGACCGGCCAACGCCCGGTCCAGTTCGGGGACATGGCGGCCGTCCAGCCAGTGCGAGGCGTGCGCGAGCAGCAGATCGCGCGGGCTCTCGAGCACCGGCTGCACCCACCAGCCCAGCCAGTACCAGGAGTTCAGGGTGCGTCGGTGCCGGGAGCGCTGTTCGCCGAAGCGGTCCCGGTGCCGGAACATGCGCAGCAGCGCGGTCGTCGTGTCCACGCGCAGCGCGTGCAGTCCGAGCCAGCCGTCCGCCATGCCGGGGTCCATCCGGACCGCGGTGCGGAACTCCTCCTCCGCCTGCGGATAGGCGCCCATCGTGTAGGCGTCCACACCTCGCATCCAGGCGAGGTCGGCCGGGGCCTCCGGGCCCTGCGTGCCGAAGTCCATCACGTCCCCCACAAACCGTGCCCCCGATGGTTCTCCGAGCGGGCCGGTGCCCGTCGGCAGCTTGGTCGAACCGCTGTGCCGCGGACGGGAGTTGCACCGGTGCGCAGAGCAAGCCGTCCGAAGGTCGCACCGAGAGGCATGGTACCTGCGCCGCATGGGCCTGCCGAAGGGTGCCGACAGCACCGTTGCACGAGGTGGGAGCAGATGGGGCGCACTTCATCCGGTGACCCAGGGTGAGCGAATCACGGCGCGCGGCGCCCGAAAAGAAAGGGTGTGGGCAGAACGAAGCCCCCGATCACGGGGGAACAATCGGGGGCTTCGCGTCTGCGGGGCGACCTCGAAGGGCCGCACATTCAGAACGTAAGTCCTGTACGGCCCCCCGGTCAAGCCGAGTTGAAGCACTGGCGGAAGTTCTCCGGCAAGGGTCTTCACGAGTTCAGCACATTGCGGATGGTCCGTCACCGTGCGTGAGGAACTGGTCCGGTCCAGGAGTCCCGGCAGGCCCCGAAAACACCTCGTATCCCTCGGAACACTGCCGCACCAGAAGATCCGCGAAGGGCCTCGAGGGATCCTCGGCGAAATGCCGCCGTTCCGCGGCGACCCACTCGGCCCAGAACGCGCTCTGTGTCTCGCCGTCCCGCCGGCGTCCACGCGCCCAGGCCTCGTCGCGAGGCAGCTCCATCCACAGCAGCCGCGCGAGATGCGGACGCAGTGCGCGGCGTCCGGCGCCGACGCCCTCCAGCAGGACCACGGGCGCGGGCGGCAGCTCACGCACCGGGCCGAAGGCCCTGGCCGTCCAGTCGTACGGGGCGTAGCGCGCGGCCGTTCCCCGGCCCAGCGGCTCGATCACCTGGTCCAGCAAGCGCGCCGTCCAGTCGAAGAGCTCCTCGTGCGTCGCGATGTCGTCGAGGTGCAGTACGGGCGCGCCGCCCAGTGCCGCGGCCAGCCGTCCGGTGAACGTGGTCTTCCCGGAGCCCGCGTGCCCGTCGACGCCGATCAGGCGGACGGGGCCGCGGGAGGGCGGCAGCCGGCGCAGGTGGGAGGCGAATGCGTGAATGGGAGATCCCGGGTCCGGTGAGGTGTGAGGTGTGTGCGGGTATATCCGGATCATTTTAGGGCGGGCCGATTTCGACCGGATCAGCGGGCGGGAAAACACGTCGAGAAGTCGCACGGAAGAGGTTGCCGGAAAACTCGGGGGATAGCTGGAGAAGGGGACTGGAGGTGTCGGAGAGGAGGCCTGGAGGAGGCGGAGAATGGCCAGGTGGAGCCCCGGGGGGAAGTCCCGCGGGGGTTGCCGGGGAAAGCGGACGGAAATCCGCGCCTATAGGGGAATTTCCCTGCCGTTCGGCGTGGCCGGCGTCCGGTCGTCCGTCGGCGTCGCAGGTCACGCCAGTGGTCCCGACCAATATTGGTGGGCGTGGCACGGGCCGAAGTGCTGGCAGAAGTCGCCTCACCCCGTCCATAGTTGGGAATTGCCGCTACCGGACGAACGGGGGTCACCCACCCATGACCAGAGCTTCAGAGCCGTCCCGCAGAACCATTCTGGCCGCGGCGGTGGCCGCGGCGGTGGCCGCGGCGGCGACCGGTGCGGCGGCCACTCCGGCCGCGGCGGCGGAAGCACGCTCCCAGGAGGCACGCCGGGGGCACGCGCCCGCGCGCGCCGTGGACAACCGCGCCTGGACCTCGTACGCCGACTGGCGCTCCGGTACCGCGAAGGGGACGCGGGCCGTGTCCGGCACCCGGCCGGGCCTCGTGATCGCCTCCCCGGCCGGCACCGTCGCGTACACGGATCCGCACACCGGCAGGACGGCCACCTGGGAGTACGCGACCTGGACCTCCCCGGTCCACCGGCTCGCCGTCCCCGCCACCGAGGCCATCGCCTCCTGGAACGCGCGCACCCCGGCGGGCACCTGGCTCCAGGTCGAGCTCACCGGCACCTACTCCGACGGCACCGCCACGCCCTGGTACGTGATGGGACGCTGGGCGGCCGGCGACCAGGACATCAGGCGGACCTCCGTCGACGGCCAGAAGGACGGCAGAAGCAGCATCTGGACGGACACCTTCGCCATCGACGACGCGGCCTCGGGCCTGCGGCTCGTCTCGTACCGGCTGCGCCTGACGCTGTACCGCGCGCCGGGTTCCGGGGCCACGCCCACCGTGTGGCGGCTCGGCGCGATGGGATCCGACATCCCCGACCGCTTCACCGTCCCGGCCTCCACTCCCGGGCTCGCCCGCGAGCTGACGGTGCCGCGCTACTCGCAGGAGATCCACGCCGGCCAGTACCCCGAGTACGACAACGGTGGCGAGGCCTGGTGCAGTCCCACCTCCTCCCAGATGATCATCGAGTACTGGGGGCGCAGGCCGACCTCGGAACAACTGGCCTGGATCGAACCGGGCCTGGCCGACCCGCAGGTGTGCCACGCGGCCCGGTACACCTACGACTACCAGTACGACGGCTGCGGCAACTGGCCCTTCAACGCCGCCTACGCGGCGACGTACAAGGACCTTCAGGGCGTGGTGACGCGCCTCGGCTCGCTCGCCGACCTGGAGACCCTGATCGCGGCCGGCATCCCGGCCATAACGTCCCAGTCGTTCCTCAAGTCGGAGCTGACCGGGGCCGGTTACGGCACCTCGGGCCATCTCATGACGGTCATCGGCTTCACCGCGGACGGCGACGTGATCGCCAACGACCCGGCCTCGCCCGACGACGCCGCGGTGCGCCGCGTCTACCGGCGGTCGGAGTGGGAGACGATCTGGCTACGGACCAAGCGGTACAACGCCTCCGGGAACGTAGTGTCCGGTACCGGTGGCGTCTGCTACCTGTACTTCCCCGCGCAGCCGACGGCGCGGCAGCGTCAGGCGCTCGCGGCGGTCGGCGTCCGGTGAGGAGGGGGCGGCCCCGGAAGCGGGCCGCCCCCTCGGTTCAGCCCTGTACCGGGTCGACCACCCAGTCCGGGTGGTTCGGCATCGGCGGGGTCTTCGCGCCGTACAGCCACGGGTGCAGGAATCCGTCCAGGTCCTGGCCCGCGACCTTCGAGGCCAGGTCGATGTAGTCCTGTGTACCGGCGATCCGTCCGCGGTACTGGGTGGCCCAGGCCCGCTCGATCTTCCCGAAGACCGTCTGGCCGACCTTCTCCCTCAGGGCGTACAGGACCAGGGTCGAGCCGTCGTACCGCATCCGCTTGAAGAGGTTCGGTTCGGTCGGCTCGGCCGGGGCTCCGTAGTCGTGGCGCCACTGGTCGTGGGCGGCGTACGCCGTCTTCATCGTGGCCTCGAAGCTGTCGCCGCCATGCGCCTCCGAGTACAGGCGTTCGTAGAAGCGGGCGTGTCCCTCGCTCAGCCACAGGTCGGACCAGGTCCTGATGCCGACGCTGTCGCCGGTCCACTGGTGGGTGAGCTCGTGCACCAGGTTGCGTTCGGCGCTCACCCGGTCGCCGAGCAGGTCGGCCTTCGGGATCAGGGAGAGCGTCTGGGTCTCCAGGGCGACGCCCAGGTCGGTGTCGCCGACGAGCAGGCCGTACCGGTCGAAGGGGTAGGGGCCGAGCCGCTCCTCCAGCCACGCGATGTGGTCGGCGGTGAGCTTGCGGTACTGCTCGGTGGCCGCGACCAGGCCGTCCGGGACCACATCGCGCAGGGGCAGCCCGTGCGGGCCGGTGCTGTCGACGAAGGTGAACCGGCCGATCGCGAGCTGCGCGAGCTGGGTCGCGAGCGGCTGCCCGGAGTCGTACGTCCACCGCACCCGGCCGTCCGCCTGTTCGGTGCGGCCGGTGAGCTTCCCGTTGGCCACGGCGGTCAGACCGGGCGGGGTCGTGATGTGGAAGGTGATCGGGGCGCGCTGACTCGGGTGGTCGTTCGAAGGGAAGATCATCTTGGCGCCGTCGGGCTGCGGATAGAGCACCGTGCCGTCGGGCGTGGGGATCCAGCCGTAGTCCTCGATGGCGTCGTCGCGGTGGCGGATCTGGGTCGGATCGGCGGTGTAGGTGACCTTGACCGTGAACGGCTTGCCCTGCGCGAGCGGCTTGGCCGGGGTGATCACCAGCTCGTCGCCGTCCCGCACGGCCGCGGCCGTCGTCCCGTTCACGGTCACCGTGTGCAGGGTGTTGCCCGCGAAGTCCAGGTCGAAGCGGGACAGGGCCTGGGTGGCGGTCGCCTTGACCGTCGTGGCCGCCTCGAACGGCGTCCCGGGTGCCTGCCAGTCGAAGTCGAGGAGGTAGCGGCCGACCCGGTAGCCGCCGTTGCCGTCGAGCGGGAAGACCGGGTCGCCGAGGCCCGCGGCACCCGGGGAGGGCGATGCGGAGGGGGAGGAGCCGGCGGTTGCGGAGGTCGCGGCCTGTGAGACCGGACCCGTCAGGGCGGCTGCCACCGTGATCGCCGCCGCCAGGGCGAGGCGGGCTCTGCGGCGAGGCGTCCGGAACGTGCTCATCGAGGACCTTTCGGTTGGCTGACCACTGTCCTGTGAGGAGACCCACACCTGTGGCGCACCGTTGCGGAAACCGGAGCGATTCGACGGTGGTCGAAGTGTCCGGGCGCGGCGAGGGGTGACTAAGGTCTCTACCGGTGAAACCCGTTCCGATGGCAAGGTGGTCTGGTCGGTGGGGAGCCGGTGAGGGGCGGGGAAACGACCGCACCCCTACGTCTGCGAGAAGCCATGACCGCGACCTCCGCCACCGCCTCCCGTGTCCGCGCCCGCACCGGCGGCCCCAAGGACGACGGCCCCAAGATCCTCGAACACGTCGTGGGCTGGACCTTTGTCGTGGTTCTGGCGATGCTCGTCACCCAGCTGGGCCTGCTGTGAGCTGATCGCTCCGGCACCCCGCCGAAAGCGGGTCCGGCCAGTCGATCGGAGTCGAATGAGCAGGTGGCATCGTTCTGTCATACTGCCAACGTCCCGCTGGCAGTCGGAGACTAGGGCCGGAATTGAATCATAGTCAACAGCGTGCTGTCGACCGCCCTCGGGCGCGCGGCACCGATCGTTCGCTGGCGCGCCGTACCGAACTGATCGCGATCGGGCGGAAGTTGTTCGCGGACACGTCCTACGACGCACTGTCGATGGACGACATCGCGCGACAGGCGCACGTCGCCAAAGGGCTGATCTACTACTACTTCAAGTCCAAGCGCGGCTACTACCTCGCGATCGTCGAGGACTCCGTCGCCGACCTGGTCTCCCGGGCGGCGAGCGGCCTCGAACTGCCCCCGGCCGAGCGGGTCCACCGCACCATCGACGGCTATCTCCGCTACGCCGAGCACAACCAGGCCGCGTACCGCACGATCATCACGGGCGGGGTCGGCTTCGACACCGAGGTGCAAGCCATCCGGGAGGGCGTGCGCGAGGTCATCGTCGAGACCATCGCCGAAGGGGCCTACGGCACGCGCAGGATCGCGCCGCTGCCCCGTATGGCGTTGCTCGCCTGGCTCTACAGCGTCGAGGGCGCGACCCTCGACTGGATCGGCCACCCGAACCTGCCCCGCGACACGATGCGCGAGCTGCTGGTGAAGACGCTGGGTGGCGCGATGCGCGCGGTCGAGGAGATCGACCCCTCCTACCGGGCCCCGCAGTCCGCCCGCCGGGACTCCTGAGCGAAGGGCGGGGGTCGGAGGCCCCCCGCCCCAAGTGCGTTGCCCCGGTGGCTCGTCGACCGGGCTGATCGGCTCACCGTTCGGGATGTCGCCGTCGGACTCCCAGAAGAACGTGCCGCGCGGACCCTGCCGCTTTCTGTACGTCGTCCTCGCGGCGATGGGCGACGGAGTGTCGTAACTCCCCCGGTCGTCGCCGCACTTGGCGTAGGCCGTGCCGCCGACGGTGCCGGTCGCCCCGCCCTGGGCGCCTTGCTGTCCCGGTGTCCTGAAGCCTTGGTGCCGCAGGCCGTCGAGGGCACCCATCGGATCCGGCGGCTGCTCATCGCCCGTCATCCCGCGGGTCCCGACCCGCGCTGAGCTGGTACGAGGAGACCGGAGGCGTCGCCAGCCGGACCCACTCCGGGTCGTGCAGCCCCGGCAGCGTACGGCCGCGGTCGGCCCATGTGCGCAGCAGGGCCCGGTAGATGGGGGGATCCGGGACCGGCGGGGGCGGGGGGACCTGCCGCACCGATTCTGCCGACACGGGGATGAAGATCTGGCGCCCACGCCCGGTCGCCGAATATGTGGGGGTCATACCGGGGCAACGCGCGGGTGGCCGGACAGGTCACCGGCCCGCGCAATCGGGCGTGCGTTCGCGACCGGCTCGTACGGGGGGCGGGACCGGTCCGTACGGCGGGTTCGGGACCCGTCCCCGTTCCAGGGCCGGGACCCGTCCCCGCGCCGGGTCGGGACCGGCTCGTGCGGCGGGTTCGGGACCGGTCTGGACGCGGGGCGCGGTCGGTCGGCGCGAGGGTCGTCGGCTGCCGGTGGGGCGGGCGGGCCGGGGTACGGCGTCTGGCCCTCCCACCGTATCTGACGTACCGTCAATTCCTCTGCCGAGGGCCGCACTCCTCCGCCCGGAGGTCGACTGCCGTGCCCCCAGGGAGGCCTGACATGTCCGACGACCGCCCCGTCGCCCTCGACGAGTACCCCGTGCACCAGGTGCCCCTGTCCATGAAGCACGTCGCGACCGGCGACCGGAACGCCTACGACCGCTGCATCTTCCACGTCCTCGACCACCAGGGAAGGGCGTTGCTGATCCTGGGACTCGGTGTCTATCCGAACCTCGGGGTGATCGACGCGTACGCCACCCTGCGGCGGGGTGACCTCCTGCACGCGGTGCGGGCGTCGGACGCGCTCGGGGACGACCGGACGGAACTGGCCGTCGGCCCGCTCCGGATCCGCGTCGAGCGTCCCCTGAAGCGGTTCGTGCTGAGCTGCGCGGCCGATCCCGACGACCCCGACGGCCTGTCGTACGAGGTCACCTGGACGGCGGACTTCCCCGCGCTCTGGGAGCCGCACCACCTCCAGCGGCGTGGCGGCCGGCTCACCCTGGAAGGGAGGCGCTTCGTGCAGGCGGGCCACTGCGAGGGCTGGATCCGCAGCGGCGGCGAGGAGATCCTCCTGACCCCGGGCCGGTGGACCGGCACCCGCGACCGCAGTTGGGGCGTGCGGCCGGTCCCGGGGGAGGAGGGCGGCAGGTTCGCGGAAGAGGATCCGGCGGAGGGTTTCCACTGGGTGTGGTGCCCGGTCCGGTTCGAGGACCGGTTCCTGATGGTCGTCGTCCAGGAGGACGCCGACGGCCATCGGTCGCTGAACGACGCGACGCTCGTGCGCGACGGCGCGCGCGACCTCCAACTCGGCTGGCCCCAGGTCGACATCACCTACCGCTCCGGCACCCGCCGACCCACCTCCGCCGTCGTCCACCTCGCCCGGCCGCGGGACCGGTCACCGCTGCGGCTGGACGTCGAGGTACTCACCTCCTCGCCGCTCGCCGTGGGGGCGGGCTATCCGCCCGCCGACGACTGGCAGCACGGCACCTGGCGCGGGCGCGGCTGGACCGACCGCCGCACCTACGACCTCTCCGATCCGGCCGCGCATCCGCGCGCCGCGTACGGGGTCGTCGACCACGCCGCCCGCTGCACGCTGGACGGGCAGGTCGGACACGGGATCTTCGAGCACGGCTCGTTCGGCCGTCACGACCCGAGCGGCTTCACCGGATTCGACTCGGTCGCGCCCTGACCTCCGTACGTGCCCCGAAGGGAGTGGACATGGCCACGGCACCCCGCCCGCGCACGACCACCCGCGACCGGGACGAACTCGGCCGGCGACTGACCGCCTGGCTCGACGCACGCCTCCCCGGCGCCAAGGCGGCCGGCATCACCGTCCCCGCGACCAACGGCATGTCCAGCGAGACCCTGCTGTTCGACATCGAGCACCCCGAACCACCCCTGGTGGGCTGTGCGTTGAGGCTGGCGGCGGACCCGGCGGCGTACACCGTCTTCCCCGTGTACGACCTGCCCCGGCAGTACCGCACGATGCGGCTGGTCGCCGAGCACACCGACCTTCCCGTGCCCCGGGTGCTGTGGCTGGAGGAGGATCCCGGACCGCTCGGCGCGCCCTTCTTCGTCATGGAACGGGTCGAGGGGCGCGTACCGCCCGACGTCATGCCCTATACGTACGAGGGGAACTGGCTGCACGCGGCGAGCGACCGGGAACGGGCGCGACTGGAAGCCGCCTCGGTGGGACTGCTCGCCCGGCTCCACGACCAAGTACCCATCGCCGCAGCGGGGTTCCTGGCCCTTCCCGGTGACGGCAGCCCCCTGCGCCGGCACGTCGAGGCGCAACGTGCCTACTACGCATGGGTCGTCGACGGACGCGCGCGCTCGCCCCTCATCGAGAGCGCCTTCGACCGGCTCGACGAGCTGTGGCCGCGCGACGAGGGCGAGACGGTGCTCAACTGGGGCGACGCGCGCATCGGGAACGTCGTCTACGACGGCTTCGAACCCGCGGCCGTCCTCGACTGGGAGATGGCGGCGCCCGCCCCGCGCGAGGTCGACCTCGGCTGGACCGTCTATCTGCACCGCTTCTTCCAGGACCTCACGGTGAGCTTCGGCCAGCGCGGACTGCCCGGGTTCCTGCGCCGCGACCGGGTGGAGCGACGCTATGCCGAACTCACCGGCCACGCACCGCGCGACATGGACTTCTACACGCTGTACGCGGCCCTGAGGCACGCCGTCGTCATGCTGCGCATCGCCTACCGCCAGGTGCACTTCGGTGAGATCGCGGTACCCCCGGACCCCGACATCCTGATCCTGCACCACGACAGCCTGCGGGCCATGGTGCAGGGCGGCTACTGGGACGGCCCGGAGGCCGGCCGCTGAACGCGCGCGGCTCAGGCGGCCTGGCGCCGCATTTCGGGGACCCGCATCGGGCGCGAGCCCGGCCCACCGACGTGCGAGAACGGCTGTGTCCGCCAGTCGAGGCCCTGAGGGAGCGTCAACAGGAGTGCGGTGTCCTGCTCCTGAAGCTCCATGGTCTCGTCGGCGGACCGGGCGTCGGCCGCGGCGCGGCCCGTACCGGCGCAGACCGTGAGTCCGAACGGGTTCCACGGCGAGGCGCACAGCGCGTGCTCCGGCAGGACCTCCTCGTCCGCCAGGAGCGCGATGGGCTGCGCGCAGTCCGGGCAGATCACCCGGACCATCTCGAAAGTGTCGTACGCGTCGAAGTCCTCGCCGTCGACGGCGTCCGCGTCGACGCCCTCCGGCTCGGGTTCGACGGCGGCCTGCTGCCGCTTGAACGCGGTACGACCAGGGCGCTTGAGACTCTGCATGGGTTTCTCCCCCTCGGGTGGGCCGACAAGGCGCTGCGACCTCGACCACAGCAAGCATTTCCCGTCCCGTCTCCGCGGTAATCACGAGAACATCACGGACCCGGTTGAGACACTGTGTCGTTCGTCACATGCCGCCCGCAGATGCCCTGCACGGTGGATTTGTCCCCCCGAGCGGCCCCCGAGCCGCGCCTCCGCACATCACAAACCGGGTATGACCTGCACTGCTGAGGTATCCGACGGGATCGGGCGCACTGTAGGTTCTTGCGCCATGGAGGAGCTGGACCGACAGATCGTGCAGCTGCTCGTCGCAGACGGGCGGATGAGTTACACCGACCTGGGCAAGGCCACGGGCCTTTCCACGTCCGCCGTGCACCAGCGGGTGCGCCGGCTCGAGCAGCGCGGCGTGATCCGCGGCTATGCCGCGGTCGTGGACCCGGAGGCCGTCGGGCTGCCCCTGACCGCCTTCATCTCGGTGAAACCGTTCGACCCGAGCGCCCCGGACGACATCGCGGAACGCCTCGCGGACGTACCGGAGCTGGAGGCCTGCCACAGCGTCGCGGGCGACGAGAACTACATCCTCAAGGTGCGGGTCTCGACCCCGCACGAACTGGAGGAGCTGCTGGCCCGGCTGCGGACCCTCGCGGGCGTGTCGACCCGGACGACGGTGGTCCTGTCGACGCCGTACGAGGCACGGCCGCCCCGCATCTGACCCACCCGGGCGACGAACCGTGCCCGGCAGGCGCGAGACTGTTCCCCATGAGTGAGAGCACCGCCCCGTCCGACACCGTGCTGCTGCGCGGTGGAGAAGTCCACAGCCCCGCCGACCCCTTCGCCACCGCGATGGTCGTCGAACGCGGTCAGATCGCCTGGGTCGGCTCGGAGGGCGCCGCCGACGCCTTCGCCGACGGGGTCGCCGAGGTCGTGGACCTGGAAGGCGCGCTGGTCACCCCGGCCTTCACGGACGCGCATGTGCACTCCACCGCCACCGGCCTCGCGCTCACCGGCCTCGACCTCAGCGCCGCGCCCTCCCTGGAGGCCGCCCTCGCCCTCGTACGCGACTTCGCCGCCGCCCGCCCCGCCGACCGGGTCCTGCTCGGCCACGGCTGGGACGCGGCCCGCTGGCCCGGCGGCCGTCCCCCGACGCGCGCCGAACTCGACGAGGCCACCGGCAGCCGTCCGCTCTACCTCTCCCGCATCGACGTGCACTCCGCCGTGGCCACCACCGCGCTCCTGGACCTGGTCCCCGGAGTCACCGGTCGCGCCGGATACCAGGACGGCCCGTTGACCCGGGACGCCCACCACGCCGTCCGCGCCGCCGCCCTCGGCGCCGTCACCGCACCGCAGCGCACCGAGGCCCAGCGCGCGGCCCTCGTCCACGCCGCCTCCCTCGGCATCGGCTCCGTGCACGAGTGCGCGGGCCCGGACATCTCCTCCGAGGACGACCTCACCGGTCTGCTGCGGCTCGCCGCCGAGGAGCGCGGCCCCCGGGTCGTCGGCTACTGGGCCGAGCAGGGCGAGGAGGGCGTGGCGAAGGCCCGCGAACTGGGCGCGATCGGCGCCGCCGGCGACCTCTTCGTCGACGGCTCCCTCGGCTCGTACACCGCCTGTCTGCACCAGCCCTACGCCGATGCCGGGCACACCGGCACCGCGTACCTGGACGACGCCGCCGTGGCCGCCCACGTGATCGCCTGCACCGAGGCGGGCCTCCAGGCGGGCTTCCACGCCATCGGGGACGCCGCCGTGACCTCGGTGGTCGAGGGCGTGCGCGCGGCCGCGGAGAAGGTCGGCCTGGCACGCGTCCGGGCCGCCCGGCACCGCGTCGAGCATGCCGAGATGCTGACGCCGGAGACGATCGCCTCCTTCGCCGAGTTCGGCCTCACCGCGTCCGTGCAGCCCGCCTTCGACGCGCTGTGGGGCGGGGAGGACGGCATGTACGCCCAGCGCCTCGGTGCGGAGCGGGCCCGCACCCTCAACCCGCTGGCGGCCCTGCTGCGCACCGGCGTGCCACTGGCCTTCGGCTCCGACAGCCCGGTCACCCCCCTCGACCCGTGGGGGACCGTCAGGGCCGCGGCCTTCCATCGCACCCCGGAACACCGGGTGTCGGTGCGCGCCGCCTTCACGGCCCACACACGGGGCGGATGGCGCGCGATCGGACGCGACGACGCGGGTGTCCTGGTGCCGGGCGCGCCCGCGGACTACGCGGTGTGGCGCACCGAGGAACTGGTGGTGCAGGCCCCCGACGACCGGGTCGCCCGCTGGTCCACCGACCCGCGCTCCGGCACCCCCGGACTGCCGGATCTGAGCCCCGGCGGCGACCTGCCCGTCTGTCTGCGCACCGTCGTGGGCGGGCGGACGGTCTTCGTACGGCCGGGCGAGTGATCTCCTGGGGCGGCGGGGTGGTGATCGGCCCCCGCCGTCCCGTCGCGCGACCTGCGCATCCTCCTCGCTGACCAGGTCAGAGAGGGAAAGCCCGCAGTTCAGGAGAGTATTGACAGCTGGCCGCAGCGGGCCGGTAGGTTCGGCCGGGTCCACCACCGGACGTCCGACCGGAGAACTTCCAGACAGTCGCCGGAGCGCCGCTGGGTCAGGGGCGGTGTGCCGCACCGGCGCACCACCACTGGGAGCCAGGCTCAGCGGCGGCGCCACGGCGAGGGAACGTTCACCCCTGTCGGCAGGGTGTGACCCGGGTGGGGCCCGGACGTCCAGTAGACAACGGCTTTCGGTCGACCCGCAGCCAGCGGGTCCCTGGTCGGCCCGAAGGGCGCCGGGCCCCCATCCGCAGGCGTGGTGCTCCGGGGCGGGAAGGGCGCTCTTACCCGGCTCTTGTCGAATCGACACCCCTGTACTGACGCACCGACGCGTCAGTGCAGGCTGTGACCACTATGGTGGACCCCTGCGTACGGACTTGAAGGGGCAGTAGTGAACGACGGCGACGGGACCCTCGCGGCAGGAGCCCAGGCGAGGCGGTTCGGCCCGCTCGGCACGGCCTTGGTGATCATTCCGACCTACAACGAGGCGGAGAACATCAAGAAGATCGTGGGCCGGGTGCGCGCCGCGGTGCCCGACGCGCACGTCCTGGTGGCGGACGACAACAGCCCCGACGGCACGGGCAAGTTCGCCGACGAGCTGGCCGCCGAGGACGACCACGTCCAGGTACTGCACCGCAAGGGCAAGGAAGGCCTGGGCGCCGCGTATCTCGCCGGCTTCCGCTGGGGCCTCGAGCACGGCTACGGCGTCCTGGTCGAGATGGACGCGGACGGTTCGCACCAGCCGGAGGAGCTGCCCCGGCTGCTCACCGCGCTGAAGGGCGCCGACCTCGTTCTCGGCTCGCGCTGGGTACCGGGCGGCCGGGTGGTGAACTGGCCGAAGTCCCGCGAGTTCATCTCGCGCGGCGGCAGCATGTACTCCCGGCTCATGCTCGACGTACCCATCCGGGACGTCACCGGCGGCTTCCGGGCCTTCCGGCGGGAGACCCTGGAGGGCCTCGGACTCGGCGAGGTCGCGTCCCAGGGGTACTGCTTCCAGGTGGATCTGGCCCGGCGTGCCGTCAAGGCGGGGTACCACGTCGTGGAAGTGCCCATCACCTTCGTCGAGCGTGAACTCGGTGACTCCAAGATGAGCCGCGACATCCTCGTGGAGGCCCTGTGGCGGGTCACCACGTGGGGTGTGGGGGAGCGGGTCGGCCGGATCACCGGACGCAAGCCGTCCGCGTAGGGCCTTCCGGACGCTTCCCGAGGTTCCCGTCGACCCGCGTCCCGTGCACGGTCGGGGCTGATCATCCGCTTATCCCGTACTGAGCCGCGCCCAGGCACACTGGGTGCATGACGACTGGCGTACCGACTCCCACGCACCCCGCCCGGCCGCGGCGATCCCGGCTGCGTACGTTTCTGCCGCTCGGCATCGCCGTCTGGCTGGTGCTGGAGATCTGGCTGTTGACCGTGGTCGCGGGTGCGGCGAGCGGCTTCGCGGTCCTCCTGCTGCTGGTCGCCGGTTTCGTGCTCGGTTCCGTGATCGTCAAACGGGCCGGCCGCCGTGCCTTCCGCAACCTCAGCGAGACGCTGCAACAGCAGCAGAGCGGTGTGGCCCCCACGGGCGGGGGCGGCGACGGCAACGGGCTGATGATGCTCGGCGGGCTGCTGCTGATGCTGCCGGGCCTCCTCTCGGACGTCGTGGGCCTGCTCCTGCTGATCCCGCCCGTCCAGAAGGCGCTGAGCCGCTACACCGAGCGCGCCATCGAACGCAGGATCCGCGAGGCCGCCCCCGGCAGCGTCGGTGACGCCTTCCAGCAGGCACGCATCCATCGCCCTGACGGCAAGGTGGTCCAGGGCGAGGTCATCAGGGACGACACCCCCCGGGGCCCGGACCCGGCCTCCCGCCCGGGACCGCACCCCCCGCTGACGGGCTGACGGGTCGGCCCGTGGGCCGGTGGGCCACTGACCAGGGACGGCCGACCGGTGGACCGCTGAGCAGCCGGCCGGTGGACCTGTGCCGGAGGAACGTGCGGGGGGCTGGTCGGGCCGACTTTGCGCGGCGAGCCGGCCCAGCCCGGCCGCGTGGGCGGGTGCACAAGTTTCTGAGCTGTCGGCCGGCGTACCGCTGTCCGTCCGGCGCTCGGGAGTGACCTCGTTCGGGTGACGGGAAACCAGAGCCGTCCGGCGCCATCGGTGCCCCCGCAGAAGGGCCGCGCTCCTGCGCAGAAGGGCCGTGCTCCCGTCGGGGGCGCCCGCGCCGCTGGATGCCCGGAGTAGACCGTGCTCCCGTCGGAGACCCTCCGTACCGCCGGGCATCCGGGAGTGCGCCGGGGATCACGCTCACCCGTGCCGCCCGCGGCGCCGAAACGCACGAGACCGCGGGCCCCGTACAGAACGTACGGTGCTCGCGGTCTCGGCGTGCGGTGTATGCCACCCAGCCCCCGGAGGGGCTACGCGGACTTGCGGCTGTCCCGCGGATGCACCGCGATGTTCATCGCGCCGGAGCGCAGAACGGCCAGGCGCTCCTCGAGGACCTCTTCGAGTTCCTCGAGGGTGCGCCGCTCCATCAGCATGTCCCAATGCGTACGCGCGGGCTTGGCCTTCTTTTCCTCAGGGCCGTCGCCGTCCACCAGGAGTGCCTGGGCCCCGCAGACCTTGCACTCCCACTCCGGCGGAATCTCCGCCTCGACCGAGAAGGGCATCTCAAACCGGTGCCCCTTCTCGCATGCGTACTCCACGGCCTGGCGCGGGGCCAGGTCGATGCCGCGGTCCGTCTCGTAGCTGGTCACCACGAGGCGCGTGCCGCGAAGAGCTCGCTCACTCATGAATCGTGCCTCCCGGGCTTGTCGCCCACAGGACAGGTGTCGCTGTCGTCGTCATCCGGTCAACGTCCGGTCGGCGGTAAAGATTCCCGTTCCGGGTCATGCGTCGCCGTCGTAGCCGCCCCTTGTTGTACCCACCGGCACCCGGTTTGTCACATCTGGCAGCAGATGTCACCCAACGCTTCAGTATCTTTGACGCGCAGTAACGGTACGCCTGGCAGGCCAAACGCGTACACTACCGTCCTTTGGCCTCCGGTGCTAAATCCTGTCCGGTACGGGATTTCCCGCGTCGCGGATCGCCTGCCGCACCGGAACCCTCGCCAGCAGCGCGAATCCGATGACGAAGAAGGCCACGAGCGAGATGATCGCGTCCCGATAACTTCCCGTCAGCTGGTAGGTCAAACCGAACAGAAGCGGCCCCAACCAGCTCATCCCCCGGTCACTCATCTCGTACGCGGAGAAGTACTCGGCCTCCTTGCCGCTCGGTACGAGGTGCGAGAACAGGGAGCGCGACAGGGCCTGGCTGCCGCCCAGGACGAGGCCGATGCCGGCGGCGAGGACGAAGAACCACACCGGCGCGCCGGCCGGCAGGAGGTACCCGGCGGCGAGTGTCACCGTCCAGGCGACGAGTGAACCGAGGATGGTCCGTTTGGCCCCGTACGTGCGTGCCAGCCGTCCCATGCCCAGTGCGCCGCCGACCGCGAGCACCTGCACCAGCAGCACGGCGACGATCAGCGTCGACTGACTCAGGCCGAGCTCCTCGGACCCGTACACCGACGCCTGCGAGATCACCGTCTGGATGCCGTCGTTGTAGACCAGGTAGGCCAACAGGAACGAGAGGGTGAGCGGTTTGCCGCGCATGTCGCGCACGGTGGCCGCCAGCTGCCGCCAGCCGTGCGCCGGCGCCCTTCCGCCGCCCGGCGTCGTACGGCGGTCGCGCAGCCGCTTGAGCGGCACGAGCGTGAAGGCGCCCCACCAGATGCCGGCCGAGGCCAGACAGATGCGGACGGCCGTCGACTCGGAGACGCCGAAGGAGTCGTGGGCCGTGAACAGGACGAGGTTGCCGATCAGGACCAGCGAGCCGGCCGCGTAGCCGAAGGCCCAGCCGCGGGACGAGACCGCGTCGCGCTCCTCGGGCGGCGCGATCTGCGGCAGGTAGGAGTTGTAGAGCACCATCGACACGGCCACCGAGGCATTGGCGACGACCAGCAGCAGTCCGCCGAGCAGATAGCGGTCCCCGTCCAGGAAGAACATGCCCGTCGTCGCCGCGGCGCCGAGGTAGGCGGAGGCGGCGAGCAGCGGCTTCTTGCGGCCCGTGCGGTCGGCCGCCGCGCCGGCCATCGGCATCACGAAGATCGACAGGATGACGGAGGCGGAGACCGAGTAGGCGAAGAAGGAGCCGGCCCGGATCGGGATCCCCAGCGGGTGCACGAATCCGTCCGCGTCCGCCGCGTGCTTGGCGACCGACGTCAGATAGGGACCCAGGAACACGGTGAGCACGCTCGTCGAGTAGACGGAGCAGGCCCAGTCGTAGAAGTACCAGCCGTGTTGCTCACGGCGTCGCTCGGCGACCTCGTCGGTCGCCCGTGCCCGCACGGTGTCGGTGCCCACCCGTGCCCCTCGCTTCCGGCTGAACCATCCCTGAACGAACCCCGAACGGACCGCGCGAGTCGGCTAGACCCAGGTGCCCCGGTCCTCCAGGACCTCGCGCAGCGTGTCGATGTGATCGGTCATGATGCCATCGACTCCCAGGTCCAGGAGCCGGTGCATGCGATCGGGATCGTTCACCGTCCACACGTGGACCTGCAGGCCGCGCGCGTGGGCGGCGCGCACGAAGCGCCGGTCGACCACCGGCACGCCCGACTGGGACTCGGGCACCTGGGCGGCGATCGCCGAGTCGCGCAGCGCGGCCGGTATGCCGTACGACCGCAGCCGCAGCCCCAGGACGCCCTTGGTGCCGTACGAGGTGGCCAGGCGCGGACCCGCCAGGCGCTGGGCGCGGAAGACGCGCGCCTCGGAGAAGGAGCCGACGCAGACGCGGTCCCAGGCGTCGGTGCGGCCGATGAGGTTGAGCAGGGGATGGAGGGCGGGCTCCGCCTTGACGTCTACGTTCCAGCGCACCTCGGGAAAGATCTCGAGGAGTTCCTCGAAGAGAGGGACCGGCTCCTTGCCCGCCACGCGCGCGTGGCTCACGTCCTCCCACGGGAGGTCCGCGATGCGGCCCGCGCCGTCCGTCACCCGGTCGAGGGTCGAGTCGTGGAAGGCGACGAGCCTGCCGTCCGCCGTCGCGTGCACATCCGTCTCGATGTAGCGGTAGCCCGTCTCCACCGCCCGCCGGAACTGGGCGACGGTGTTCTCCAGGCCGTCCGCCGCCCCGCCGCGGTGGGCGAAGGCGATCGGGCCGGGGTGGTCCAGGTACGGATGGCGTATGCGCGTGCTCACCCTGGAAGTATCGCGCCCTCCGGTTGACCGGTGGCAACGACCGTGCTGCCGGTCGGTGCCCGGCGGACGGCGAACACCCGCAGGAAGAGCTGGGCGAGGGGGCCGATCGCGACGGCGTACAGCACGGTGCCGATGCCGACGGTGCCGCCGAGCACGAAGCCGGTCGCGACCACGGCGACCTCGAGGACCGTGCGCACCAGTCGGATCGAGCGGTCCGTACGCCGGTGCAGACCCGTCATCAGACCGTCGCGCGGACCCGGACCGAAGCTGGCGGAGATGTAGAGACCCGTCGCGAGTCCGTTCAGCACGATGCCCGCCAGCATCAGCGGGACGCGGACGGCCAGCGTGTGCGTGTCCGGTACCAGGGCGAGCGTGCCGTCCATCGCCATGCCGACCACGAACACGTTCGAGACCGTGCCGAGGCCCGGCCGCTGACGCAGCGGGATCCACAGGAGGAGCACCGCCGCGCCCACGAAGATCGACACCACGCCGATCGTCAGACCGGTCAGCTCGGCCAGCCCCTGGTGCAGCACGTTCCAGGGCTCCAGACCGAGCCCCGCCTCCACGAGCAGGGCCGAACTCGCGCCGTACAGCGCGAGGCCGACGTACAGCTGGACGAGGCGTCGCGGGAGGCCGCGTCCGCTTTCGGGGCGGGTCGGCCCGGTTTCCGCGGGCCGGGCGCGCGGGCGTTCGGCGGGGACCGAGTCGGCTGCCGGGGATGCGGGTGGTGCGGAGTCGGCGGCCGGAGAGCCGGCGGCGCGAGCGGCCGGTGCGGGTTCGGCCGGCGCGGAGTCGGCGGGTGTGGACATGACGTGCCCCCCTGGGTGATGCCCGTAGTGGTGCCTCTGGTGAGGCGTGCAGTGGTGCCAGTGGCCTGGCTCGTGCCATTCTGTGGCTTGATGGAGGACGCCATCCAAGGCCAATCCGGGGAAGGTGGACTGGGAATCATGGCGCAGTGGACATCGGCGATGGGTGCCGCGCAGCTCGCCCGGCTGCTCAACTCCCAGCAGGAACGCCCTCCGGGGCCGGGCACCCGACGGCCGCCCGCCTATCGCGCGCTCGCCGACGGTGTGCGGCTGCTCGTGCTGGAGGGCCGGGTACCGGTCGCCGCGCGGCTGCCCGCCGAGCGGGAACTCGCGTTGGCCCTGTCCGTCAGCCGCACGACGGTCGCGGCGGCCTACGAGGCCCTGCGCGGCGAGGGGTTCCTGGAGTCGCGCAGGGGAGCCGGCAGCTGGACCGCCGTACCCGCCGGGAACCCGCTGCCCGCGCGCGGCCTGGAACCGCTGCCTCCGGAGGCCCTCGGGTCCATGATCGACCTCGGCTGCGCGTCGCTGCCCGCGCCCGAGCCGTGGCTCACCCGTGCCGTGCAGGGCGCCCTGGAGGAACTGCCCCCGTACGCGCACACGCACGGCGACTATCCGGCGGGGCTGCCCGCGCTGCGCGCGATGATCGCCGAGGGGTACACGCGGCGGGGCATTCCGACCATGCCCGAGCAGATCATGGTGACCACCGGTGCGATGGGCGCGATCGACGCCATCTGCCATCTCTTCGCAGGGCGCGGCGAGCGCATCGCCGTCGAGTCGCCCTCGTACGCCAACATCCTCCAGTTGATGCGGGAGGCCGGTGCGCGGCTCGTACCCGTCGCGATGGCCGAGGGGCTCGCCGGGTGGGACATGGACCGCTGGCGGCAGGTACTGCGCGACGCGGCGCCCCGGCTCGCCTATGTCGTCGCGGACTTCCACAATCCCACGGGGGCCCTCGCGGACGAGGACCAGCGCCGCCGGCTGGTGGACGCCGCCCGTTCCGCCGGGACCGTCCTGGTGGTCGACGAGACGATGAGCGAGCTGTACCTGGAGGACGGACTTTCCATGCCCCGCCCCGTGTGCGGCTTCGATCCCGCCGGGTCCACGGTCATCACGGTCGGGTCGGCCAGCAAGGCCTTCTGGGCGGGGATGCGGATCGGCTGGGTGCGGGCGGCCCCCGACGTGATCCGCAGTCTCGTCGCCGCGCGCGCGTACGCCGACCTCGGCACGCCCGTGCTGGAGCAGCTGGCCGTGAACTGGCTGTTCAGTACGGGAGGTTGGGAACAGGCGGTGGCGGTCCGGCGGGAGCAGGCCCGGGAGAACCGGGACGCGCTCGTCACCGCCGTACGCCGGGAGCTGCCCGACTGGGAGTTCTCCGTTCCGCGGGGCGGACTGACGCTGTGGGTGCGCACCGGGGGGCTGTCGGGGTCGCGGCTCGCCGAGGTGGGCGAGCGGGTGGGTGTGCGGGTGCCGTCCGGGCCGCGCTTCGGGGTCGACGGGGCGTTCGAGGGCTATGTGCGGCTGCCGTTCACGGTCGGGGGCGCGGTCGCGGAGGAGGCGGCGGTGCGGCTGGCCGCGGCGGCGCGGCTGGTGGAGACGGGGGCGAGTGCGGGGAACGAGGGTCCTCGCACGTTCGTGGCCTGAGGGCGGGTCGGCGTGGCCGGCCCGCCCCTCGTCCGAGAGGGAGGGTCAGCCTTCCGCCGCGGCCGGTTCCGCCGCGGCCGGGATCGGCTCCGGGTCGGCCGGGGCTGTCCGGACCGGCAGGAGGTCCAGTACCGCGCGGCGCTGCGTCTCGCTCGTCGCGTCGTCGTAGGGGTCCGGGGTGGCCGGGACCTGGAGGCGCAGGACGGGGCCGGCGCCCAGCCGGGCGTATCCGCGGCCGGGCGGCACGTGCTGGGGTGGGGTGGTGTGCGGCGGCGCGCCGAGCACGGCCTCCAGCTGCGGGCCCGTCGCGGAACCGAGCACCACGCGCGCGCGGGTGTGCTGGAGGACGGCCTCGCCGAGGGACTCGAGGCTGTCGAACTGCTCGGCCACGACGACCGTGACGCCCGCCGCGCGCCCGTGCCGCAGCGGCACCTCGAGAAGGTCCTGGGGATCCCGGTGGCCGTCGGCGGCGGCGAGGTGCCCCAGTGTGCCCGGACGGTCCAGCAGGATCCAGAGCGGGTTCTTGGTGTCCTCCGGCGCGGGATGCCCGGCCTGTCGGGCGTGATTCGCGGAGATCAGCCGCCGCTCCGTCTCGTGCGCCGCCCATTCCAGACTGGCGAGCGCCCCGGCGAGGCCGGACTCGACGGCGAGCACACCGTCCCGGCCGGTCAGGCACGCGTACTCGCCGGTGCCGCCGCCGTCGACGATGACCACATCACCGTACTGAAGGGCCTGCAGGGCGATGGAGCGCAGCAGCGTGGACAGACCGCTGCCCGGCTCGCCCGCGGCCAGCAGATGCGGTTCCGTCGAGCGGGCGCCGGTGCGCCAGACGACCGGCGGGACGTCGCGCTGGGCCTCGCCGAAACCGAGGGGGAGCGTGCGCTGGACGTCGGCCGGGTCGGTGAAGCCGAGGACCGTCTCACCGGGCGCGGTGACGAACCGCTGGGCGGCGATTTCGGTGGGGAGCGGCGGCAGCACGGTGACCGTGAGTTCGTTGCCCTCCTGCTCCCACGCGAAGTGGTACTCGCGGCCACGGCCCGACTTGGCCTGCAGCAGCTGTTCGATCCGGGCCCGGCAGATCGCCTCCCCGTCCCTGAAGTACGCCGGATAGCGGACGAGGAGGCGGGAGACGCGGCCGTCCTCGTCGAAGTCGTGGGTGGGGAAGGCCTTCTCCCAGTCGCCGCCGTGGGCGTAGAGGGGAGCGGGGTCCTCGGCCACGGAGAAGTACGGGACGAGTGCCTCGTAGAGCGACTGGAGGCGTTGGACCTGCGCCTCGTCGGGGCCCGTGGGCGCCGGCGGGGTGCGGTCCCGGCCGTACCAGGCTGCCGCCGCCATCAGGGTGATGGCGGCGAGCAGCGGTCCGTACGACACCAGTGCCACGACCAGGATCACCGAGGCCAGCAGGAACAGCAGCGGCCCGCGCCGGTCCTTGGGGGTCTCCGCCCACTTGCGCTGCGCGGCACCTGCCAGGTGGCGCAGTCCTCGGGCGACCGTGATCAGCGGCTGGAGAACGTCGGTGGCGCTGTCGGCTGCCGTCCGGGCCAGCTCCCGGCTCCGGGCGATCTGTGCGCTGCCGTTGCTGAGGATGCGGGGGAGGGGGCGCCGGGCCACTGCTGTCTCCTGAAGGTGCGTGCGAGGGGCGGGGACGTCAGAACTTGATCCCGCCTAGGAGGCTCGCCAGGCTCTCGCCGCCGGCCTTGATGCTCGGCGCGATGGCCGTGCTGGCGAGGTAGAAGCCGAAGAGCGCGGACGTCATGGCGTGCGACGCCTTGAGTCCGTCCTTGCGGAAAAAGAGGAAGACGATGATGCCGAGCAGGACGACACCTGACATGGACAGAATCATTTGTGCTCTCCTGGTTCGCGGGGACAGTCACCATGAGTTGTTCCAGGATCACAGGATGTATCCATACGATAAAAGGTGCAAATGGGTCGATTTCTCGGGATTTCACTCGATCGGCTGAGCTCTTCCGGTATGACGGAGCGGGCCTGTCGAATCCCGTTGCCTCCCGGTTTCTCCCGGTGGAATCCTGCTGATCCTTGCCTCGGTGGCGGCCGGTCATGTGCCGCCGGAGCCAGTACGCTGACGATTCACCCGTACGGCCGCACATCCCGCTGTCGTACGAACCTGCGCATGACACTCCGCGTGTTGTCGTAGGCTCCCGCCGTCCGTGTCAGTCGTTGTCGTCGCAGTTCCTGTCGTTGTCGCCGTTGTGAGAGGTGGTCCGGCCGATGAGTGAAGCCCCCGACCCCGAGGTCGTGGAGTTGGCGACGAAGATCTTCGATCTGGCCCGCCGGGGCGAGACCGAGGCGCTCGTGGCGTACGTCGACGCGGGCGTTCCGGCCAACCTCACCAACGACCGTGGCGACTCCCTCGTGATGCTCGCCGCGTACCACGGTCACGCCGGAGCGGTGCGCGCCCTCCTGGAGCGCGGCGCCGAGGCCGACCGGATCAACGACCGGGGGCAGACGCCGCTCGCGGGGGCGGTCTTCAAGGGCGAGGAAGCGGTGATCCGCGTGCTCCTCGACAGCGGCGCCGATCCGGCCGCGGGCACCCCCTCGGCCGTCGACACGGCCCGGATGTTCGGCAGGACGGAACTGCTCGAACTGTTCGGCGCACACTGATCCGACCACGCTGACCAGGCACGACACGGAAAACGGGGGAGGCGGTACGGGGCCGCCGGAAATACGGTCGCGGCAGGAAGAACTGCCGGGTCATCATGACGTCGTGATTCACGGACGCGATGGCTGGGCAGGTGTTGCCGCACCGCGCGGGCCGTGATGCGGCCCGCATGGGCCACCGACGAGAGGCAGAGGAAGATGGTCTACAGCAAGCAAGAAACGGCGGACGCTCCGACGTGTTGTCACGCGGCCAGGTAATGCAGGATCCCGGTTGCGTCGACGCTTGATGTGAGGCTGTTTCCTATGTTCGATCCGGTCATAGCGCCCAGCGGAACGCTGCTCGGCCTGCTCCAGAGGGGCCGCGGCGACGGCACGCTGCACGCGCTCACCGCACCGCGGGCCGAGGCGCTCGCGGCACTGAACCACTGTGTGCTGAGTGATCCCCGCCACGACTGGCAGGTGGAGAACCGCTCCCTGTACTACGCCCGTCTCTACCTCGATCTGAGCGGTGAGCTCGACGAGATCGAGCGGCATCTCTTCGACGCCGAGGACATCCTCGACGACTGCGAGTCACGCACGGGGCTCGCCCTCGCGGTGCTCGGGCACCTCGCCTCGTACGGCCGGCGGGACGCCCTGGAGCTGCTGCGCCGGTACGCCGCCTCGGGCACCAACTGGGCCTGGGCCCTGGACGAACTGGCCCTGCGCGACGACGACGCGGGTCTGCGGGCCCTCGCCGAGCCCGTGCTCGCCCGCTTCCCCGCCGACCCGGAGGGCGAGGCGGCGCTCGCCGCCCAGGTGCGCGACGCCTTCGAGCCCCGGCCCTGGCGGCTGTGGGCCGACGATCCGCGTGCGGCGATCGCCGCACGCGTGCGCGCGGCCCAGGAGCAGGGCTCCTTCGACCGATGGCAACGGCAGATGCGGCCCGCCGGCCCCCGGCCGGGCTGGAGCGTACGGGCCGTGTTCGAGTGGGCGCAGCAGGGCCTGGACCGCGGCGCCGCACTCCATGTGCCGGCCGCGCGCTGTCTGACGGCCGTCGCGGGCCCCGAGGACCGGCCCGAGATCGTCGAGGCCGCCCGGGGCGGCGGGGACGGAGCCCGGTGCACCGCCCTGCGCTATCTCGCCGACAGCAACGATCCGGACGCCCTGGCGCTGATCGAGGCAGCCGCGGGCGACGGCACGGTGGCGGTCGCGGAGGCCGCCGTCGACGCGTTCGAACGCATGCGCAGTGTCGCCGCCGTCGACCGGGCACGCGGCTGGGCGCACCGACCCGACGCCCTGGGCGCCGCCGCGGGCCGGATGCTCGCCTGCCGCGGCGGCACCAAGGACAGCGAACTGGTCCTGGGCGCGCTGCGGGAGGCCGTACGCGGCGAAGGCCCCGACGCGCCGACGCTGTGGACCCTGGTGGACGGCGCCGGTCGGCTCGGCATCGTCTGCGCCGCCCCCGTGCTGCGGCACATCTACCGCGAGACCGCCTCGTCCCATCTGCGCGGGCGGGCCGCCCGGGCGCTCGCCGCCACGGACCCCTCCTTCCCCGCGGGCTTCGCCGTCGAGTGCCTGTGGGACTGCGAGGAGTCGACCCGGGAAGTCGCCGCGCGCCACGCCGAGACGGGTGACGCCCGCGTCGTGGATCAGCTGCGCCGGCTCGCATCGGATCCGGCCGAGGAGGCGGAGGTCCAGACGGCCGTCCGCAGCCGCATCGGGCCCGACGCACCCGCCGTATGAACGAGAAGTGACCCGGGGGTCAGGAGGGCATGGCCACGGGCTGACCTGGACAGGTGTGCGAGACAACGCTCACAGTGCGTTCCCCGGCTGGAAAGATCCACGTTGACGCGGCCACGTCCAGCACGGCGAGAACACCGGTATGCGTGTCGTCATCGTGACCGAATCCTTTCCCCCCGATGTGAACGGCGTGGCCCACTGCGCGCTCCAGACCGCCCGGCACCTCGTCGATCGCGGTCACGCTCCCCTTGTCGTCGCTCCGACCACCTCCGCCAAGTTCGCGGCTTCGTTCGAACAGGGTGGTGCCCCCGTCGGGGGCGGGCCCGACGCCCTCGCGCCGTGTCCCGTCGTCCGTGTCCCCTCCCTTCCGCTCCCGGGCTACCCCCAGGTCCGCGTCGCCCTCCCCAGCCGACGCGTCGCCGCCGCCCTCGTCGAACACCGGGCGGACGTCGTCCACCTGGCCAGCCCCTTCATCCTCGGCGTGCGCGGCATGGCGGCCGCCGCCAAGCTCGGCATCCCCGCCGTCGCCGTCTACCAGACCGACCTGGCCGGATACGCCCGTACGTACATGGGTGCGGGCGAAGCCACCGCCTGGCGGCGTATCCGCTCCGTCCACACCGCCGCCGACCGGACGCTCGCCCCCTCCAGCGCGGCTCTGCACGACCTGGAGGCACACGGCGTGCCCCGGGTACGGCTGTGGCCGCGCGGAGTGGACACCGTCCGCTTCCGCCCGGACCACCGGGACGAGGCGCTCCGGCGTGAACTGGCGCCGAACGGCGAGCTGATCGTCGGTTATGTCGGCCGGCTCGCCCCCGAGAAGCAGGTCGAACTGCTCGCCGGGGTCTGCGGCCTGGACGGCGTACGCGTCGTGGTCGTGGGTGACGGGCCCAGCGAGACATCGCTGCGTGAGGCGCTGCCCGGCGCCGTCTTCCTCGGGCGGCGCACCGGCGGCGAACTCGCCCGGATCTTCGCCTCGCTGGACGTCTTCGCCCACACCGGCCCCTTCGAGACCTTCTGCCAGACCGTGCAGGAGGCCATGGCCAGCGGGGTCCCCGTCGTCGCACCCGCCGCGGGCGGACCGCTCGACCTGGTGGCACACGGCCGGACGGGGCTGCTGGTGCCGCCCCGCGACGCGGACGCCGTACGCGACGCCGTGGCGGCCCTGGCGGCCGATCCGGCCCGCCGGGCCGACTACGGCGCCGCCGGACGGGCCACCGTCGAGGGCCGCACCTGGGCGGCCGTCGGTGACCAGCTCATCGGCCACTACGCCGAGGTGCTCTCCGCACGGACGGTGGTGGCGGCATGAGCCTGCGCATCGTACGGCTGGCCAACTTCGTCGCCCCCGCCTCCGGAGGCCTGCGGACCGCCCTGCGGGAGCTCGGCACCGGCTACCGGGCCGCCGGGCACGAGCCGGTACTGGTCGTCCCCGGCGAGCGTGTGAGCGACACCGAGACCGAGCAGGGACGGGTGATCACGCTGCCCGGTCCGCTGCTGCCCGGAACCGGCGGCTATCGCGTGCTCACGGACAAGCGGCGCGTGGCCCGCCTCCTGGAGTCGCTCGCCCCCGACCGCCTGGAGGTCTCCGACCGGACCACCCTGCGCTGGACCGGGGTGTGGGCACGGCGGGCCCGGGTGCCCGCGGTGATGGTCTCCCACGAGACCGCCGACGGCGTGCTGCGGACCTGGGGGCTCTCCGAGGCGATGGCCCGCAGGACCGCCGACGCCCTCAACATCCGTACGGCGCACTCCTACGCGCGGGTCGTGTGCACGACGGAGTTCGCGGAGCGCGAGTTCGTCCGCATCGGCGCCCGCAACGTCGTACGGGCACCGCTGGGCGTCGATCTGGCCGGCCGGCACCCCTCGCTGCGGGATCCCGCGGTCCGCGACCGCTACGCGCGCGCGGACCAGGTCCTGCTGGTGATGTGCTCCCGGCTGTCCGTGGAGAAGCGGCCCGGCACCGCGCTCGACGCGCTGGAGGCGCTCCTGCGGCGCGGCGAACGGGCCGTGCTCGTCGTCGCCGGGGACGGGCCGCTGCGGGCCCGGCTCGAACAGCGGGCAGCCGAACGGCGGCTGCCCGTCACCTTCCTCGGCCATGTCGCCGACCGTGCGCTGCTCGGCGCGCTGCAGGCCTCGGCCGACGTGTGTCTGGCCCCGGGGCCCGCCGAGACGTTCGGACTCGCCGCCCTGGAGGCGATGGCCTGCGGTACCCCCGTGGTGGCCAGCGCGCTGTCCGCGCTGCCCGAGATCGTCGGGTCCGCGGGGGCCACCGCCGCGGACAGCGGTGACTCCTTCGCGGACGCGGTGCGGCTGCTCCTGGGGCGTACCGAGACCGAGCGCCGGGAAGCGGCACGCGCGCGTGCCGAGTGCTTCGGCTGGGACACCGCCGTGAAGGCCTTCCTCGCGGCGCACGACGCGACCGTCGAGGTGCGGCCCCGACTTCAGGAGGGCGTCGGATGAGACCCCTTCGGTTCGTGGCCCTCGGGGACTCGCTGACCGAGGGCGTGGGCGACCCCGTGGGAGAGGCCTGGCGGGGCTGGGCGGCGCTGCTCGCCGACGGGTTGTCCGGGGGCGGGGTGCCCGAGGGATTGCCTGGCGGGGTGCCCGAGGGACTGCCGGGTGGGGCGCCTGGCGGGGTGCCCGACGGAGTGCCTGGTGAGGCGCTCGTCGGGCTCGGAGGAGGCCCGTCCGACGGCTCCGGCAGGTCCGTCGAGTTCACCAACCTCGCGGTGAGCGGCGCTCAGACGCGCGACGTCCTGGAACGGCAGACGCCGGAGGCGCTGGCCCTGCGCCCGGACGTGGTGTCCGTCGTGATCGGGGTGAACGACACCCTGCGGTGCACCTTCGACATCCACGCCGTGGCGGCCCGGCTCGACCAGGTGTTCGCGGCCTTCCGAGACCAGGGCGCCGTGCTCCTGACCGCCTGTCTGCCGGATCCCGGTGCGATGCTCGGGCTGCCGGGGGCGCTCGCCCGTCCGCTGGCCCGGCGCCAACGGGCCGTCAACGCGGTCGTGCACGCGCTGTCCGAGCGCTACGGGGCAGTGCATGTGCACGCGGCGGAGGGCGCCTGGCTGACGGACCGCGCGTTGTGGAGCGCGGACCGGCTGCACCCGGGGGAGCGCGGGCACCGGCAACTCGCCCTGCGCTTCCACGCGTCCCTCGCACAACAGGGCGTCGCCACCGGGCCCGCCCCGTCGGCCGAGCCCGAGTTCCCCGTGCCCACCCGCTCGGCGAGCCTGTGGTGGCTGGCCACCGCGGGGACGGGATGGGTGGCCCGGCGGTGCACCGACCTGTTGCCCCAACTGCTCACCCTGGCCGCCGCCGAGGTCCGCCACCGGGCACGCGGCACCAGCGCCCGGCTCGACCTCGGTGCCTCGCACGCCGTGGCGTCCGCGCTGGCCGCTCTGACGGGGGGCGAACAGCCGGACGCCGCATGACCGCATGACCGCATGAGGAAGCGGGACGGACCGCCGGCCTCTCAGCGGCGGCGCACGACCAGGAAACGGACCGGCGTGCCCGCGACCGCCTGAGCGGCCGCGGGGAGGTCGGCCGTACGGACCACCGCGATCACCGGGTACCCCCCGGTGGTGGGATGGTCGGCGAGGAAGACCACCGGTCTGCCGTCGGGCGGCACCTGCACGGCGCCCAGGACCATGCCCTCACTGGGGAGTTCGCCGGAAACGGCCCGCTCCAGTGAGGGCCCTTCCGTACGCAGCCCGATGCGGTTGCTCGCCGAGGCCACCCGGTAGGCGGCCGTCGCCAGGGTGCGCAGGGCGGAGGCGGTGAACCAGTCGTCGCGCGGACCCGGTGTCACCCGCAGGACGAGCTCGGCGGGCGGACCCGGGTGCGGAACCACGTCCACGCGGGCGGGGACGCCGCAGGGGTGCCCCAGCGGCAGCACCGCACCGTCCGTGAGGGGTGGCGGGCCCAGGCCCGAGAGGAGGTCCGTGGAGCGGCTGCCGAGGACCGGGTCCACGGCGACTCCGCCGGACACGGCCACATAGCCGCGCAGTCCCGCGCGAGCGGCGCCGACGTCCAGCAGCGCCCCGGCGGGAACGCGTACCGGCGCACCCCAGGGAGCCGGGCGTCCGTCCACCGTGACCGGGCTGGGCGCGCCCGCGACCGCCACCGTGACCGCCGAACGCGGGCGCAGGGCACAGCCGTTGAGGGTCGTCTCCAGGACGGCCGCCTCGACGGGGTTGCCGACGAGACGGTTGGCCAGCGCCGCCGCGGGCGCGTCCAGCGCGCCGGAGCGGGGGACACCGAGGTGCGCGTGGCCGGGACGGCCCTGGTCCTGGACGGTGGTCAGGGCCCCGGCGCGCACGACGGACAGGGCCCGGTCGCTCATCAGCACCCCGCCGCTACGAACCGGACCCGGGTGCCCGGGGCGAGCAGCGCGGCCGGCACGCGCGCGTGGTCCCACAGCACCGCGTCCGTCGTGCCGATCAGCTGCCAGCCGCCCGGCGACGAGCGCGGGTACACGCCCGTGTACGGGCCCGCCAGGGCCACGGAACCCGCCGGGACCGAGGTACGCGGAGTCGCCCGGCGCGGCACGTCGTACCGGGAGGGCAGGCCGGTGAGGTAGCCGAATCCGGGCGCGAACCCGCAGAAGGCGACACGGAACTCGGCCGCCGCGTGGATCTCCGGCACCAGGCGCTCCGTCACTCCCCACCGCGCCGCCACGTCGGCCAGATCGGGGCCGTCGTAGCGTACGGGGATCTCGATCGCGCCCTCCGCGCGTGCCGGCAGCGGCGGGATCTCCCACGTGGGGAGGTGTGACGCCAGGCGCACCGGGTCGTCCAGGCCGTCCAGCAGGACCGTGCGGGCCGCCGGGACGATCTCCCGGACGGAGAGGGAACCGTCCGCGCGGCGGCGCAGCAGCTCGGCGTGCAGGGCCTGGGCCGCCTCGCCGGAGGCGACTTCGACGAGCAGGGCGTGTTCGCCGACCGGCAACGCCCTCATACGAAGGCCTCCACACGGACGCCCGAGGACTCCAGACGTGCGCGGACCCGGCGCGCCAGCTCCACCGCGCCGGGAGTGTCCCCGTGCAGGCACAGCGAGCGGGCGCGGACCGGGACGCGCTCCCCGGTGTGGGACGTCACCGTGCCGAACCGGGCCAGGCCCAGGGAGCGTTCGACGACCTCCTCGGCGTCCGTGATCACCGCGCCCTCCCGGGTGCGCGGCACGAGGGTGCCCTCCGCGGTATATGCGCGATCCACGAACGCCTCGGTGACCGTGGGCAGTCCGGCCCGCTCCGCCAGCTTCAGGAAGCGGGAGGACGGCAGACCGAGGACGGGCAGTCCGGCGTCCGCGAGCAGGACGCCGTCGACGACCGCCGCCGCCTGTTCCTCGTCGTGCACGACACGGTTGTAGAGAGCGCCGTGCGGCTTCACGTACGCCACGCGCGCGCCCGCGGCACGCGCGAAGACCTCCAGGGCGCCGATCTGGTAGGCCACTTCGGCCGTCAGCTCGTCGGGCGGCACGTCCATCGCGCGCCGCCCGAAACCCGCCAGGTCGCGATAGGAGACCTGGGCGCCGATCCGTACGCCCCGTTCGGCCGCCAGGTCGCACACCCGCCGCATGGTGACCGCGTCCCCGGCGTGGAATCCGCAGGCCACGTTGGCGCTGGTGACGACGGACAGCAGCTGCTCGTCGTCGGTCAGCCGCCAGCGGCCGAAGCCCTCGCCGAGGTCGGCGTTGAGATCGATCGGGGTCATGAGGCGCAGTCTCTCCTTTCCGGGCCGCTTCAGGCCACGCGGTACTGCTCGTCACGGGCGTCGGTGAGGAACATCTGCCCGGGTGCGTGGGTGATCGCGAACGGTGGGCGGGACGCCATCACGGCCGCCTGCGGAGTCACTCCGCAGGCCCAGAACACCGGGATGTCGTCCGGTTCGGTGTCCACCGCGTCACCGAAGTCCGGGTGCGCGAGACTGCGGATGCCCAGCACCGAGGGTTCCCCGCAGTGCACGGGGCTGCCGTGCACCGCGGGCATGAGGCTGCTCTCCCGGATCGCCGCGGCCAGGTGTTCGGGCGGGACCGGACGCATCGACACCACCACGGGGCCGTGCAGCCGCCCGGCCGGCCGACACCGGCGCGCGGTCACGTACATGGAGACGTTGCGGCCCTGTTCGATGTGGCGCAGCGGGACGCCCGCCTCGGTGAGCGCCCACTCGAAGGTGAAGCTGCACCCGATCAGGAACGAGACCAGGTCGTCGCGCCAGCGGTCGACGACGTCCGTGGGCTCGTCCACCAACTCGCCGTCCTCCCACACCCGGTAGCGCGGCAGATCGGTGCGCAGGTCCGCGCCCTCGGCGAGCGGGGTGGTCCAGGAGCCGGCGTCGGTGACGTCGAGGACCGGGCAGGGCCCCGGGTTGCGCTGGCAGAACAGCAGCATGTCGTACGCCCAGTCGGCGGGCACCGAGATCAGGTTGGCCTGGGTGTGTCCCGCGGCGATCCCGGCCGTCGGTCCCGACACGCCCGAACGGAACCGGGCGCGCGCCTTTTTGGGGGTCCACGCGTGCGCGTGCTCGCCGAGCGGGTGCAACGGGCGCTCCTGGGACGTGCGTTGCGCGGGAGGTGCGGGGACCGCGGGAGTTGCGGGTGTCGCCGGACCCGCGGCAGCCGCGGGGACAGGGGCCGACAGGGCGGCCGGGGTGGAGAGGGGCACCGGGGAGGACAGGGAGGCCACGGACGTCACAGGAGTTCCTTTCCACGGGTCTCGGGGAGGCCGATGAGTGCCAGGGCGGCGAGCGCGTAGCCGATCGCGCCGAAGACCAGGGCGCCGCCCACACCCCAGCTGTCGGCCAGGAAGCCGACCAGGGTGGGGAAGACGGCACCCACGGCGCGCCCGGTGTTGTACGTGAAGCCCTGCCCGGTGCCGCGCACCGCCGACGGATACAGCTCGCTGAGGAACGAGCCGAAGCCGCTGAAGATCGCCGACATGCAGAAGCCGAGCGGGAATCCGAGCACGAGGAGAAGCGTGTTGGCGCCGCTCGGCAGGTTGGCGTAGGTGAGGACGCAGACCGCGGAGAGGATCGCGAAGAGCAGGATGTTCCGCTTGCGGCCCAGCCTGTCGGTGAGATACCCGCCGGTGAGGTAGCCGATGAAGGCTCCGGAGATCAGGAACGTGAGATAGCTGCCGGTGCCGACGACGGACAGACCCCGCTCCGTCTTCAGGTACGTGGGCACCCAGGTGGCCAGGGTGTAGTAGCCGCCCTGGACTCCGGTGGAGAGCAGCACCGCGAAGAACGTGGTGCGCAGCAGCCCGGGGTCCTCGCCCCTGGCCGGCTTGAAGATCGCTGCGAACGAGCCCTTGTCCGCGCTCCTCTCGCGCGCGGCGGCCGCCTCAGGGGCGTCCTGCACCCGGCGGCGCACCCAGAGGACCAGCAGCGCGGGCAGCGCGCCGGTCCAGAACATCACGCGCCACGCGAGGTCGTCTCCGAGGAACTGGAAGACGAGGGTGTAGACGAGTACCGCCAGCCCCCAGCCGACGGCCCAGGAGCTCTGGATCGCGCCGAGCGTGCGACCGCGGTGCTTCGGGCTCGCGTACTCGGCGACCAGGATCGCGCCGACCGCCCACTCTCCGCCGAACCCGAGGCCCTGAAGGGCGCGGAAGACCAGCAGCGTCTCGTAGTCGGGCGCGAATCCACAGGCCACGGTGAACACCGCGTACGTGATCACGGTGATCATGAGTGCCTTGACGCGCCCGATCCGGTCCGCGACCACCCCGGCGATCGCGCCGCCGACCGCCGAGACGACCAGGGTGACGGTGGTGAACAGACCGGTCTGCCCGCTGTCCAGACCGAAGTACGCCGCCAGCGCGACCATGCTGAGCGGCAGGGTGAAGTAGTCGTACGAGTCGAGGGCGTAGCCGCCGAACGCGCCGGCGAAGGCCCGGCGGCCCCGTGGGCCGAGGGCGCGCAGCCAGGCGAACGCGCCTTCCCGGGAGCCGGGTTCACCCGTGCCTGGGCGGGTGTCGGCGGTCAGGTCATGGGAGGGAGGGGTCGTGCTCATGGGCACCTCGCAGTGAGGGACGAAGGGTGCGTGTGGACTGAGCCGTGCCGTGCCGTGCGGAAGGGACGGGCGCCGCGTTCGAGCGGGCGGTGGGGCCGTTGCGGCGTCGTCTGACCGTCAAGGTAGAGGATCGTTGAACGATCCTTCAATACCCGTGTTGTTTCGTTCCTGTATCTACGATTGAATTCCGGGCATGGCAGAGCTGACCGGACTGGCCGACGACCGCGCCCTGCTGGGCCGCACCAGCACCGCCGAGCGGGTGGCGGACATCCTCAGGAGCCGTGTCGCCGAGGGGTACTTCCTGCCCGGGACGCGACTGTCCGAGGACAGCATCGGCGGGGCGCTGGGTGTGTCGCGCAACACACTGCGCGAGGCGTTCCGGCTGCTCACGCACGAGCGGCTGCTCGTGCACGAGCTCAACCGCGGTGTCTTCGTACGGGTGCTGACGGTCGAGGACGTCGAGGACATCTACCGCACCCGCACCCTCGTCGAGTGCGCCGTGGTCCGAGGGCTCGGCGAGCCGCCGTACGCCCTCGACGATCTCGCCCGCGCCGTCGAGGAGGGACAGCGGGCGGCACGCGAAGGTGACTGGAAAGCCGTGGGCACGGCCAACATCCACTTCCACCGGGAGCTGGTCGCGCTCGCCGGGAGTTCCCGTACCGACGAGGTGATGCGCAGCGTCTTCGCCGAACTGCGCCTCGCCTTCCACGTGGTGGACGACCCGCGGCGGCTGCACGAGCCGTACCTCACCCGCAACCGTGAGATCCTCGAGACGCTTCGGGAGGGCGACCGCGGCGCGGCCGAGCGCCTGCTCGCCGTCTACCTCGACGACTCGCTCGAAAGGGTCGTGGAGGTCTACGCGCGGCGGGTGGCGGACGGCGCGCAGGGCATCGACTGACGCGAGGGCGGGCCTTCGGGCGGGGGCCGGCGAGGGGGTGCGCCGCGAACCCGGTGACGGCGGTCGCTTCTGCGCCGTTTCGACCGTTGTCAGACCGAGGACCTAGTCTGTGCACCGTGACTTCGCCTGCATCGACGGACCGTGTTCCGCCCCAGCTCAGCGCGGCGCCGCGCCCGGCTCCGGGTCCGGCCGCCGACGAGGGCCTGGCGCGGCGGCTGCGCGCGCTCGCCTGCACTGCGCCGCTGCACGACCTGGACGTGCGCAAGGCGAATCTCGCGGGTGAGTACACGGTCTACGGCATGGCCGAGGTGGCCCTCGCCGCCATCGACCTCGTCACCCTGAACATGGACTTCGACACCGGAGCCGACCACGACCAGATAGTGGCCAGGCTCATCCCGCGTATCACCGCGCAGGCACCCCGGCGCCCCGTCGCCGAGCACGAGCGGGTGGCCCGCTGGGTCCTGGAGAACCTGATCAACGTCGGCAGCGTCGACCGCGGTTTCCGGGCCGTGTACGGCACGTTCGCGCCCGACGGCTCCTATGTGCGCCGCGACTACGACTTCAAGCTGATCGAGGAGGTCCCCGGGTACGGGGGGACCGTCTACCTCCGTACGACGGACGAGGCGGTCAACGTCCTCGTCGGCGCCCTCGACACCGACGTCACCAGCGCGCAGATCGCCGCCGAGGTCAAGCTGGAGGTGCTGATCAGCCGCGGCCGGCTCGCCGACGCCCAGCTCGCCGCCGAACAGGCCCGCTACCGGACCGTGCAGTACTCGGAGACCCTCCGCAGGGCGCTCGACGCCACCCGGCGCAATGTGCGGGCCGTCGACTGGCTCCGGGCCGTGCCCGACATGATCGCCGAGGCCCTCGACCACGTCGCGGACCGCTATCGCCACGAGAACGCGATCCTCACCAACATCCGCAAGGCCCGCGACGAGTCCGAGGACCCCGAGCAGAAGCGACGGGCCGCCGAGCTCGTCGACATCGTCAAGGACTGCATCCGCCGGCACACACAGCTGCAGTCCCGGCTCCTGGAGGCCGGCCCGCTGTTCCGCGCCGAGCAGGACCGGCAGGCCTTCGCCACCCCCATGACGACCGCGGGCATCGACCTCTACGGTCACCTGGTCGCCCCCCTGCTGCCGCTGCCCGTCGAGCAGGCGCGGCGCGTGACCGACGCCTTCTTCGCGCGCGGAACCGGCCTGCGCACCCCCGTCTCCGTCCGCGTCGGGGATCTCGTCGACCTCCTGCTGACCCCGCCCGTGGAACGGGAGCACCTCGGCGCCGAGATGCCCGAGCCGGACCTGATCGCCACCCCGGACGACAGCCGCTTCAGCGAGGAGCAGCTCGCGAGCGCCATGGACCTGCTCGACCTGCCCGCCGACGCGCCGCGGCGGCTGTCCGGGCTGCTGGCGGAGGCACGCCACCGCGATCCCGAACTTCCCTATCTGGTGGCGCTGTTGGCTGTCCACGCGGCCAGCCCGCCGGTCGGTACCGCCTACCGGCAGGGCGAGGAGAAGCTGCTCTTCGCCGTCGACGACGGGACCGAGCTGGACGACCCGGAGTTCGGCGGCGCCGATCTCATCGTGGGAATGGCCCTGCTGGACGCGGCGGGGATGGCGGCGGACCGGAAGTGAACACCTCGTCGCAAGCGCCGGGGAGCCGCGGGTCGTGCACGGCCCGCCGGCCGGTCGTGGCCGGCCGCGCGGCCGGCCGCACCCCGCACCGGGGCGCCCCCGCCCCCGTACCTCTGAACAAGGAGCCCCTTCCGTGACCGAGCAGCACGTCGAGTGGAGCGAGCCGGACGTCGTCGCCGCGCCGGCGAACGCCCCCGTCACGCCCGCCGACGCCGCCGACGCGGCGCGGCTCGTCGCCTTCGGACTGCAGCCCAAACTGCAGCCCGCGCGCGACCAGGAGTACGCGGAACTGCTGCGGCGCTACCGCGAGGACCCGCCCTTCGCCCGCCTCGCCGACGCCGTGGCCGCCGGGCTCGGACTGGTCGTCCTGGAGGTGTCCGCACGCGCCGGGATGGCGGTCACCGCCGCCGAGGACTCCGTCTTCGCCGTCCGCATGGGCGACTACGCGCGTCGTACCTCCGCCGACTCCGTGGACCGCTTCCTGCACGGCCTCGCCCACCTCGCCGTGGCCGCCCTGGCCTTCCCGCGACCGGAGGACCTGGCCGACGACGGTTACATCGGGCGCGTCTCGGTCAACGGAGTCGACGCGTTCGTACGCCAGGCCTGCCGCCGGCTGGAGGAGCGGGCCGAGGAACTGGGCGAGAACACCGATCCGGCGACCGAGGCCCCGGGGCTGGAGGCGGCCTGGCGGACCTGGGCGCGGCGCAGTTCCACCGGCGCCACCAAGGACGCGCGAAGACTCGCCGGCTCCACCACCGGCATCGTCGGCAAGGCCGTCGCGTTCCTCACCGACTCCGGCTTCCTGCAGCGCACCGGCGACGACGCGGGCGGCACGTACCGGACGACGGCGCGCTACCAGCTCCAGGTCCGGGACATGGCGGGCAGCGCCGCGATGGCCGAGTTGCTGGAGCTGGGCGTCGTCCCGGTGACCGACGGCTCCGCGAGTCTGCTGCCCGCCGAGGACGGCGACGAACTGGAGCCGGTGGCCGGCGCCGGGCTGCCGTTCCACTCCTGACCCCCCACGTAGCCGAAGAACCTCCTTACGTATCCGAAGACTGACGACGAGAGTCCGCCGCCATGTACGAGCTGTCCCGGGTCCGCCTCTACTCCATCGGGCCGGCCGGTGCGCGCTACGCCGACACCGTGCTGGATCTGCGGGGTGTCGGCGAGCCCGTGCCCGACCCCGCGCCCATCCAGGCGGAGTTCTTCGAGGACGAGCCCGTCGGGCCGCCGCGCCGCCCCGCGCCCGCGGGCGTGCTGTTCCTGGAGAACGGCGGCGGCAAGTCCGTACTGCTCAAGCTGATCTTCTCGGTGATGCTGCCCGGGCACCGCAACACACTGGGCGGCGCGAGCTCCGGTGTGCTGCGCAAGTTCCTGCTCGCCGACGACTGCGGCCATGTCGCGCTGGAGTGGCAGCACACCCTCACCGGCGAGTGCGTCGTGGTCGGCAAGGCCAGCGAGTGGCGTGGACGACAGGTCTCCAACGACCCGCGGAAGTTCGCCGAGGCCTGGTACTCCTTCCGGCCCGGACCGGGCCTGAGCCTGGACAGTCTGCCCGTCGCCGAGGCGACCACCGTCCGTCCGTCCGTCGAGGGAGCGTCCGGCGCGCAGGGACGGCGCCGCACGATGAAGGGCTTCCGGGACGCCATCACCGAGGCCGGCAAGGCCTACCCGCACCTGGAGGTGCACTGGGAGGAGATCCACGACCGCTGGAACGAACACCTCGGCGACCTCGGCCTCGACCCCGAACTCTTCCGCTACCAGCGGGAGATGAACGCCGACGAAGGCGAGGCCGCCGGTCTCTTCGCGGTCAAGAAGGACTCCGACTTCACCGACCTGCTGCTGCGCGCCGTCACCGACACCCGCGACACGGACGGACTCGCCGACCTCGTCGGCGGCTTCGGCAACAAACTGGGCCGGCGCTCCGAGCTGATCGCCGAGCGGGACTTCACGGCAGGCTCCGCGGACCTGCTCGGACGCATCGTCGAGGCCGCCGACGCCCGCTCCCGCGCCCGTGACATCCACGCGGCCGCCGAGCGGCGCACCCGGACGCTGGCCCGGCGACTGTCCGCGCGGGCCGTGCGGGAGCGGGTGCGCGCCGGAGAGCTCGCGCAGCGCGTCACCGCCGCCGCGTACGCCGTCACCCATGCCGAGGGCGCCCGCGAGCGCAGTGCGCTGATCGCCGCGGAACTCGCCTACCGGCATGCCTCGTTGGCGCTCGCCGGAGCCGAGAAGTCGGCGGCCGCGCAGAAGCGCGAACTCGCCGACGCGCGCACGCTGCACGCCTCGTGGCAGGCCGCCGAACTCGTCCTGCGCCACCGGGCCGCCGCCGACCGCTCCGCGCGCGTGGCCGCCGCGATCCTCGAGGCCGAACGGGACGCCGCGCCCGCGCTCGCCGCCCGCGCCCGGGCCGCCGTCGACCTCGTCCGCGCCCTGCACCGCGCCGCCGAGGGCGCCGAGGCACTCGCCAACGAGGAGGAGGAGCGCTCCGCCGGGCTCCAGGACGTCGGCGAGACCGCGTACGCCGACTCCACCGCCGCGGCCACCGCCGCCCAGCGCGCCCGCAGCGAGATCGGACACCTGCGCCAGCGGCTGAGCGAGGTCGAGCAGGAGACCGCCGAGGCGGTCCGCGCGGGCTGGCTCGACGACACCGCCCCCGACGCCGACCCGGCCCGCGCCGCGCTCGCCGCCAGCGACGCGGAGAAGACCGCCGTCGCGGCCTGGGACACCGCGCGCGAGGCCTCGCGACGGGCCACGGAGCACGCCCGGGAGGCGGCGTCCACCGAGTCCCGCGCCGAGCTGACGGCCGCCCGCGCGGCGGACGCGGCGGCGGCGGCCGAGCGGGCGTACGACGGGGAGCGCCGTACGGCGGAGGGACTGGCGGGGGAGGAGCGGCTCGCGGAACTGCTCAGCCTGCCGAGCGCCGGAGCCAGGGCGCGCGGCGGAGTGCCGCTGCCCCGGGCGGGCGCGGACACCGCCGACGCGACGACCGGCCGCCTCGGCCGGCAGGCGGCCGCTGGCGACGACACGACCGGGCGCACCGGGCACTCCGCGTCCGGCGGCCACGGCGGCGACACCTCCGCCGAACCCTGGACCGCGGCCGAAGACGCCCTCACCCCCGAGGAGCTGGACCAGTACGCCGACGAGCTGCGCACGCTCCTCGACGACGGTGTCTCCTCCGCCGAACGCCAGCTGTTCGAGCTGCGGACCGCCGCGGCCGACGACGCACGCATCCTCGGTGCCCTCGGCGACGGCGGACTCCTGCCGCCCGGCCCGGACGTACTGGCCACGGTCGAGTACCTCGGCGAGCACGGCATCCCGGCACTGCCCGGCTGGCGCTATCTCGCCCAGGCCGTCGACCCGGTCGACCACGCGCGCGTGCTGGCCGCCCGCCCGGAACTCGTCGACGGCGTGATCATCACCGACCCGGACACGCACGCACGGGCCCGCGAGGCACTCGGAGAGGCGGCGCTGCTGCCGCGCTCCGCCGTCGCCGTCGGCACCGCCGCCGCACTGCTCGCCCCGACCCCGGCCGCCGACGCCGGAGACAGCGGGGTGTTCCTCGTCCCCCCGAACCCGGCCATGCACGACGAGCACGCCGCCGACGAGGAACGGCAGACGCTGCGTGCCCGCGCCACCGGTCGGGACGAGGAGATCCGCGTCCTGGCCGGCCGGCTCGCCAAGGACCGTGAGCTGGCGGCGCGGCTCGCGTCCTGGCGCACCGGATGTCCGGCCGGCCGGCTCGTCGAACTCGCCGGTGCCGCCCAGGAAGCCCGCGCCTTCGCCGAGGAGGCCGAGGCCGAACTCGCCGAGGCGCGTACGGTGCGGGCCGAGGCCGACGAGACCGCCGCCGAGGCCGCCCTCGTACGCGACGAACGCCAGGACACCGCGCAGCGCGCCCGGCGCGCCGCCGATGCGCTCGCGGGCCTCGCCTTCCGGCTGCGCGAACGCGCGGGCTGGCAGGTCAAACTGCGCGAACTCGCCGACGAGGCATCGGAGTCGGAGGCCCGCGCCCAGGCCTGCCTGGAGCGCGCCCGCGCCGCCGACGAGGACCGCCGTGCCACCCAGCGCGCCGCCGACGACGCCCGCCGCACGGCCCGCGCGCTGCGCGCCGAGCGCGCGGAGATCGCAGGCGCCCCCGACGACGTACCGCAGGACGCGCCCGACGCCGCGAAGTCGTCGCTGCCCGCCCTGCGCGAGGCCTACCGAGCCGCGTCGCAGCTGTACGAGAAGGTCGGCGTCGGCGCCGACCTGCGGGCCGAGCAGGCGCGGGCCGAGAGCGACGAGAGCGCGGCGCTGGCCGAACTGGACCGGCTGAGCAACAAGGTGCGCACCCGCGCGGCACAGCTGCTGGAGTCCCCGGACGGGTCCGACGGGCCGTCCCGGCAGGCCGCCGCCGCCCGCGCCGAGGAACTCGTACAGCTCCTGGAGACCCGGATGTCGACCGCGAGCGAGCAGCTCGGGCGGCTGCGCGGCGAGGCCGAGCGGCACGCGCCGGAGGACGGCGGTGTCCACACGGAACTGTCCGAGGAACTGGTCCCGCGCGACGCCGAGCACGCCCAGACCCTGCTGCGCACGGCCACCGGTGAACTCGCCTCCCGCGCCGAGGCGTTGAACCAGGCCCGAGCGGCGCACGCCGAACTGCTCGACGCCCACCGCACCGCCGAGGACGCGGCCGGCGGCTTCGACGAGACGGCAGCCCTGCTGCGCGACCTGCTGCGCGAGCACTCCGACGAGGAGCAGGACGAGCAGGAGCCCTACCCCGGCAGTCTCGAAGAGGCACGGCACGCCGCCACCGAGACCCGCCGCTCCCTGCGCGGCTGCGCCGCCGACCTCTCCGCCGCCGAGGGCGCCGTCCGTGAGGCCGGCGACATCCTCGTACGGCACGCCAACTCCACGCGCTACGAGCAGGTGCGCACCCCGGCCCGGCAGCAGATCCGCGAGCTGCCCGCCTCCGCGCTGCCCGAGCACGCCCAGAAGTGGGCGGACGCCTTCGCGCCCCGGCTGCGGGTCCTCACCGACGAGTTGGAGCAGCTGGAGCGCAACCGGGACTCGATCGTCGACCGGCTGCGCGGGCTCGTGGAGTCCTCCCTCGCCACCCTGCGCTCCGCCCAGCGGCTGTCCCGGCTGCCCGAGGGGCTCGGCGAGTGGTCGGGACAGGAGTTCCTGCGCATCCGCTTCGAGGAACCCGACCAGGCCACGCTGACCGAACGGCTCGGCGAGGTCGTCGACGAGGCCACCCGTGCGGCGGTCAAGAAGAACTCCGACATGCGCCGCGACGGCATGTCGCTCCTGCTGAGGGGCGTCGGCGCCGCGCTCCGGCCCAAGGGGGTCGCGGTCGAGATCCTGAAGCCGGACGCGGTGCTGCGCGCCGAGCGGGTGCCCGTCGGACAGATGGGCGACGTGTTCTCCGGCGGGCAGCTGCTGACCGCCGCCATCGCGCTCTACTGCACGATGGCGGCACTGCGCAGCAACGACCGGGGCCGCGACAAGCACCGGCACGCCGGCACGCTCTTCCTCGACAACCCCATCGGGCGCGCCAACGCGACGTACCTGCTGGAGCTGCAGCGGGCCGTCTCGGACGCGCTCGGCGTCCAACTCCTTTACACCACCGGCCTGTTCGACACGACCGCGCTCGCCGAGTTCCCCCTCGTCATCCGACTGCGCAACGACGCCGACCTGCGCGCCGGGCTGAAGTACATCAGCGTGGAGGAACACCTCCGGCCGGGACTTCCGCGTGAGGCTCCCGCCGGGGAGGCCGTGCACACGGAGATCACGGCGACGCGGATGTTCAAGCGCCCGGCGCCGATCGCTCCGTAGGGGGAGGAGGGCCGTGGGGAACCGCGGCCCGTCCGCGGCACCGCGCCCACGCGGCAGAGCCGCATGGGGCCACGGCCCCCCGCCCCTTGCGGAGTGCTCCTACGCGTCCTCCTTCAGCAGGTCCGCGCACTTCTCGCCGATCATCATCGTCGTGATGCAGGGATTGACGGAGATGAGATCCGGCATCACCGAGCCGTCCGCGACCCGCAGACCCTCCACGCCCTTGACCCGCAGTCGCGCGTCGAGCGGGGCCGAGGGGTCGTCGTCCGCGCCCATCTTCACGGTGCAGGAGGGGTGGTAGACGGTGTTGTGGGTCTTGTGGATGTAGTCGAGCAGTTCGTCGTCCGTCCGGATGTCCGGACCGGGAGCCAGTTCGGCCCCCGTCCACCCGCTCAGCGCGGGCTGCGACGCGATCTCCCGGGCCAGCTTCAGCCCGTACGTCATCACGCGCACGTCGTGCTCGTGGGTGAAGTAGCGCGGATCGACCATCGGCTTGTCCCGGTAGTCGCGGGTGCGCAGCCGCACCGTGCCGCGCGACTTCGCGCGGGTGACGTTCGGGGTCAGGCAGAAGGCGTTCTCGGTCGTGGGGAATCCGTGCCGCGCGGTGTTCATGTCGAACGGCACCGAGCCGTAGTGGTACATCAGATCGGGCCGGTCCAGGCCCGGTTCGGTGTCGTAGAAGATGCCCGCCTCCCACCACTGGCTGGACGTGGTGGTCATCGGCTGCCGGGCCTCCCACATGATGACGCCCTCGGGATGGTCCTGGAGGTTCTCGCCGACACCCGCCGAGTCCACCACGACGTCGACACCGACCTCGCGCAGATGCGCCGCCGGCCCGATGCCCGACAGCATCAGCAGCTTGGGCGTGTCGATGGACCCGCAGGACACGATCACCTCGCGGCGGGCGCGCACCGTCCGGGTGTGGATCAGGTCCGGGTCCAGGTACTCGGCGCCCACGCAGCGCCGCCCCGCCAGGACGAGTTTCCTGGCGCGCACCCCCGTCCGTACCGAGAGGTTCGGCCGCTTGCCCATGACCGGGTGCAGATACGCGACGGACGAGGACTGGCGGATGTTGTTCTCGTCGGAGTTGATCTGGAACCAGTTGGCGCCGCGGACCACGGTCGTGCCGGTGTTGAAGGCCGTGGTCGGAATGCCCGCCTGGGCGCACGCCTCGAGGAGTGCGGTACCGCAGGGGTCCGCGCCCTTCAGCGTGCGCAGTTTCACCGGGCCGGTGCGACCGTGGTGGTCGCCGGGAGCGTCGTTGGACTCCAGCCGCCGGTAGAGCGGGAAGAGTTCGGCCGCGCTCCACCCCGTGCAGCCGGCCGCGGCCCAGTCGTCCAGGTCCTCCGCGGGGGCCCAGAAGGCGATGCAGGAGTTGTGCGAGGAGCAGCCCCCGAGCACCTTGGCGCGGGCGTGCCGCATGAAGCTGTTGCCGCTGGTCTGCGGTTCGACGGGGTAGTCCCAGTCGTAGCCGGACTCCAGCAGCCCCATCCAGCGTTCCAGCTTCAGGACGTCGTCGTCGCCGACGTCGCTGGGCCCCGCCTCCAGCACGCACACGGTGACGGAGGGATCCTCCGAGAGCCGGGCCGCCACCACGTTGCCCGCCGTACCGCCGCCTACCACTACATAGTCGAACTCATCGACACTCATGGAGAGTCGACCTCCTCGGGTTGCTCTTCGACTGGTTGTCCGCCGGGCCTCACTCGGCGGCGGGGGCGATCAGGGGAGAGGCGGCGGACGCATCGGACCGGAGCTGGTGCTCGGCGAGCACCCCGGTGCGGTGTCGCTGCACGAACCAGTAGTAGGCGAAGCCGCCGCCGGCGACGACGGCCACGAACAGGACGGCGCCCCAGCGCAGGTACCAGTGGTACGGGGCGCTCGCGTTGTAGACCGCGGAACGCGGCCAGATGAGGTTGACCGTCATCGCCGTGCCCCAGACGACGGCGACGATGTTGACGAGCAGTCCCCAGCGGCCCAGTGAGAACTTGCCGTCGCCCGCCGGCTGCCACTTGCCCCGCAGCCGGGCGACCAGCATGGGCCCCGTGACCATGAGGTACGCCAGGTAGATCATGATGATGCCGATGCTGGTGACCACGGTGAAGATCTGCGGCTGACGGATGTTGACCACCAGGATCGCCAGCGCGAGGAGCCCGATGATCACGGTCGGCAGCACCGGCGTCCGGAACCGCGGGTTGACCTTGGCCAGCTTGGAAGAGGCGGGCAGGTTGGTGTCGCGGGCCATCGCGAAGGCCAGCCGGACCGCCGCCGTGTGCACGGCCAGCGCGCACACCGTGACCGCGATCAGCACACACCACAGCATCGCCTTGCCGGCCGTCGGGCCGAGCACGTCGAGGACGATGTACTGCAGCCCGTCCGTCGAGAGCTTCTCGCCCTTCAGGCTGGAGACGCTCATCAGCGCGAGGAGCAGCACGAGCCCGCCGAGGACGAAGGAGGCGACGATGGCGCGGATGATGGCGCGCGGAGCGTTGCGCGAGGGATCGAGGCACTCCTCACCGAGCGACGAGGCCGTGTCGAATCCGTACATCACGTAGGCGGACGCCAGCGAGGCCACCAGGAACGCGCCGAGATAGCCGAACGACTGCCCGTTGCCGGTGCCCTGGGTGTCCATCACCACCTGGGGGCCGCGCGTGATGTGCACCGCGAAGAGGATGATCAGCACGACGGTCGCGATCAACTCGATGAAGACACCCGCGGTGTTGATGGTCGCCATCAGCTTCACGCCGAAGGCGTTGACCAGGGTGGTGAACAGGATCAGTACGGCCGCCAGCAGTACGGCGTTGGTGGCGACGTCGTACTTTCCGGTGCCGTCGCCCACGAACTGGAAGGTGGAGGAGATCTGCGGAAGCGTCAGTTGATAGGCGAGCGCGACGGCCGCGATCGACACGATCGACGCGAGCAGCATCATCCAGCCCGCGAGCCAGCCTATGTGCGGATTGCCCACCTTCTTGGACCAGTTGTAGACGGAACCGGCCACCGGGTAGCGGGCGGCGAGTTCGGCGAAGCAGAGCGCGACCATGAACTGGCCGATGAACACCATCGGCCAGGACCACCAGTAGGCGGGACCGCCGCTGCCGTAGCCGAAGTAGAAGAGCTGGAAGGTGCCGGTGAGGATGGAGATGTAGCTGATGCCCGCGGCGAAGGTGTGGAAGTTGCCGAGGGTGCGCTTCAGTTCCGGCTTGTAGCCGAACTCGGAGAGTTCGGCGTCGTCGTCCTGGTCGGTGGTCGGTGGACGGGTGGTCATGAGCGGCCTCCTGGATCGGGGAGAGGGACGCGGCTCGTGCGGGTGGAGTCGGGGGGTGGCTGCGGGTGGGTGGACGGGGGAGTCGGGGGGCAGCGGGGGAACGGGGACAGGGGGGACAGGGGGACTCGGGAGGAGGCGGCGGCTGGGTAGGGGTTCCGGGAGGTGGATCGGGCGACCGTCAGGGGATCACCGGTGGATCACGCGAACCAGCCCTGCGGAGACGGATCGGTGTTGCGCCAGATGTGCTTCGCCTCGCGGTACTCGGCGAGGCCGGCCGGTCCGAGTTCACGCCCGAAACCGGACTGCTTGAAGCCACCCCATTCGGCCTGCGGGACATAGGGGTGGTAGTCGTTGATCCAGACCGTCCCGAGCCGCAGCCGCGCCGCCACCCGCTGGGCCTTGGCCTCGTCCGTGGTGAACACGGCGCCCGCCAGGCCGTAGATCGTGTCGTTGGCGAGCCGCACGGCGTCCGCCTCGTCGCGGAAGCGCTCCACGGTCAGCACCGGACCGAAGGACTCGTCCTGGACCACGGACATGTCGCCCGTGCATTCGTCCAGCACGGTGGGCAGATAGTAGAACCCCTCGTCGAGCCCCTCGGGGCGCCTTCCGCCGCAACGCAGCACCGCGCCCTCCGCGATGCCCCGCTCGACGTACGCCTCGACCTTGGCGCGGTGCGCCGCCGAGACCAGCGGTCCGGTCTGCGCCTGCTCGTCGAACGGTCCGCCGAGCCGGATCAGCTCGGCCCGGCGGACGACCTCGTCGACGAACCGGTCGTGCAGCGCGTCCTCGACCAGCAGCCGGGCCCCCGCCGAGCAGACCTGCCCGGAGTGCAGGAAGACCGCGGTCAGCGCCATGTCGACCGCGGTCTCGAAGTCGGCGTCGGCGAAGACGATGTTGGGGTTCTTGCCGCCGAGCTCCAGGGCGACCTTCTTCACCGTCCCGGCCGCCGCGGCCATCAGCCGCCGCCCGGTGTGCAGGCCGCCGGTGAAGGAGACGAGGTCCACGTCCGGGTGGTCGGCGAGCGGCGCGCCCGCCTCGGGTCCCGCGCCCAGCACGAGATTGGCCGCTCCGGCCGGCAGCCCGGCCTCCTCGAGGAGCCGCATCAGATGGATCGCCGTGTGCGGGGTGAGCTCGCTCGGCTTGAGCACGAAGGTGTTGCCCGCCGCGAGCGCCGGAGCGACCTTCCAGGCCGTCTGCAGCAGCGGATAGTTCCAGGGCGTGATCAGCGCGCAGACCCCGACCGGCTCGTACACGACCCGGCTGTCGACGCTCGCCGTGCCCGTGTCCACGATCCGGCCCGTCTCGACGGAGGCGGCCCGGCCGAAGTAGCGGAAGCAGTTCGCGATGTCGTCGATGTCGTACTCGCTCTCGACGAGCCGCTTGCCGGTGTCGAGCGACTCGGCGCGGGCGAGCGCGTCCTTGTCCCGTACGAGGAGGTCGGCGACGCGCAGCAGCAGGTCGCCGCGGTCCGTCGCCGGGGTCGAGGGCCACGGCCCCTCGTCGAAGGCACGGCGCGCCGCGGCGATCGCCTCCACCGTGTCCTTGCCGCCCGCCTCGTCGACGACCCCGACCAGGGAGCCGTCGGCGGGGCAGCGGATCTCGCGGGTGCGCTCGTCGAGAGCGCCCCGCCATGTACCGTCGATGAACAGGTCAGGCACTGGGGCCTCCCAATTGCCGGATCAGCCACTCGTGGAAGATCCCTATGTGATGCTCGGTGGGCACCAGGACACCACCGTTCCGGTACGCCCGCGACGCCATGGCCGGCTGGGTACGTTCGCAGGCCTCGAAATCCTGTTCGTTGACCCGGTGGAAGAGCTCGACCGACCTGGACACATCGGCGCCGGACTCCACGACCTCCGGCGCGTAGAGCCAATCGCACTCGACGACCGTGCGGTCCTCGGCAAGCGGGAACATGCGGTGCAGGATGACATGGTCCGGGACCAGATTGATGAAGACCGTCGGTTTCACCGTGATCGCGTAATAGCGGCGGTCCTGGTCGTCCGCCACGTCCGGCAGCCGGCCGAAGCCCTCGCTGCCGTCGACCGTGAACCCCCGGACGTCCTCGCCGAACTCGGCGCCGTGCCCCACGTAGTACTGGGCGGCGTACCCCTCGGCGAACTCCGGGAGCACGTCGGTGAGCTCGGGGTGGATCGTGGCGCAGTGGTAGCACTCCATGAAGTTCTCGACGATCAGCTTCCAGTTCGCCTTCACGTCGTACCGGACGCGCCTGCCGAGCGCCAGCTTCTCCGTGCCGTAGTGCTCGATCGCGGCCGCGTCGCCCAGCCGCTCCACGGCCGCGCCCAGCACCGTCTCCTCGAAGGAGGGCGGCTCGTCGGCCAGGCACACCCAGGCGTAGCCGAGCCACTCCCGCAGCGCGACCCCGATCAGGCCGTACGCGACCCGGTCGATGTCCGGCATCCGCACCAGGTTCGGCGCGGCGACCAGCTTCCCGTCGAGGCCGTAGGTCCAGGCGTGGTACGGGCACTGGAGATTGCGTCGGACCTCGCCCGACTCCTGCGTGCACAGCCGGGCCCCGCGATGCCGGCAGACGTTCAGGAAGGCACGCAGTTCACCCGTGCGTGAGCGGGTGACCAGGACGCTCTCCCGGCCGACCTGCACGGTACGGAAGGCGCCGGGCCGCGCGAGGTCCGCGGAGCGGACGGCACAGAACCACATCGACTCGAACAGGGATTCCTGTTCCCGCCGGAAGATCTCCGGGTCGGTGTAGTAATGGCCGGGCAGGGTGGCGATCAGGCTGGGGGAGAGCGGGGACCGGGAGACGGGGGTCGTCTTCACGTGCGTACTCCTCAGGCGGGCGCGGCGGCGAGGCGGTGGGGGTCGAACAACCCGATCGGGTGATCGGTGGTGCCGGTCAGCGCGAGGTCGGCGAGGATCTCGCCGACGACCGGCACGAACTTGAAGCCGTGCCCGGAGAACCCGCAGGCCACGGTCACGGTCTCCGGGTGCGCCGGATGGCGGGCGATGACGAAGTGCTCGTCGGGGGTGTTGGAGTACATGCAGGTGGCGGCCTTGAGGAAGGTGCCGGGCAGGTCGGGGATGCAGCGGGACATGTGATCCGCCATGGCCCGGATCTCGTCCTCGTGGACCGTCCGGTCGATGGTCTCCGGGGTGGTCACGACGCCCTTGCGGAAGAAGGCGACCTTGGCGCCCAGCTCCGGCCCGTCGATGGACGGGAAGCCGTACACCTGGACTCCGGCGGCGTCCTCCCAGATGTAGATGGGATGCTCCTCGGGCAGGAACGGCCGGACCCCGCCCCTCGGTTGGAACCAGTACATGACCTGCCGCTCGATGGTGAACGGCACCCCGAGGTCGGTCAGCAGCCGCGGCGCCCAGGCGCCCGGGCAGATCACCAGCCGGCCCGCGGTGTAGGTGTTCTCGGCGGTGTGGACGCGCACCCCGTCCCGGTAGGGCTCCCAGCGCGTCATCGGTTCCTCGAAGTGCAGGTCGGCGCCCTGCCGGGTGGCGAGCTGGAGGTGCGCGGCGACGGTGTTCTCGGGGCGGACGAGCCCGGCCCGCGCCTCGTACAGCGCGACCTCGTCGTCGCCCGGGTTCAGGGTCGGGAAGCGGCGGCGGATCTCCGGGGCGTCCAGCATCTCGTGGGGCAGGTCCCACCGCTCGGCGGAGAGCAGCGAGCCGGAGACCGTCCGCGAGTCGGGACAGCCGATCATCACCCCGCCGCAGAGGGTGGCGATCTCCCGGCCCGTCGCCCGCTCCAACTCCTCGTACAGCTCGTAGGAGCGAAGCAGCAGGGGTACGTACGCCGGGTCCTCGAAGTAGGACTGCCGGGTGATGCGCGAACCGCCGTGGCTGGAGCCGCGGTTGTGGACCGGGCCGAACTTCTCCAGGCCGAGCACGCGGGCACCGCGTGCCGACAGATGGTGGGCGGCGGCGCTGCCCATGCCGCCGAGACCGATCACGATCACGTCGTAAGTGGGGGACACGGGGACCTCCTGGGCGTGTTGGGGCGTGTGCGGGCTTCTCAGCGGCGGATGCGGGTCATCTTCGGGTCGAAGAGCGGCTCGTCGGCGACGGTGGCCGGTATCTTCGCGCCGAAGTACTCGATGTGCACGGCTGTGCCGGCCGGGAGCGCCGGCAGCCAGGCGTAGGCGACACAGCGGCCCAGCGTGTAGCCGTACGAGGCGCTGGTCACGTACCCGGCCGGGGCGCCGTCGACGTGGACGGGCTCCTTGCCGAGCACGACGGACGCCGGGTCGTCCAGGAGCAGCGCGGTCAGTCTGCGGGCGGGCTCCGCCGTCGCGAGGCCCTGCAGTGCCTCCTGGCCGACGAAACCGTCCTTGTCCATACGGACCGCGAAGCCGACGCCCGCCTCGAACGGGTTGTGCTCGTCCGTCATGTCGGTGCCCCAGGCCCGGTACCCCTTCTCCAGCCGCAGACTGTTGAAGGCCGACCGGCCGGCCGCGACCACGCCGTGCGGCTGCCCCGCCTCCCACAGGGTGTCCCAGAGCCTGAGCCCCAGATCCGCGGTGGTGTAGAGCTCCCAGCCCAGCTCACCCACGTACGACAGCCGCATCGCCGTCACCGGGACGTGCCCCAGGTACGTCTCCTTCGCGCGGAAGTAGCCGAAGCCCTCGTGCGAGAAGTCGTCGCGCGTCAGTGGCTGGACGAGGTCCCTGGCGAGCGGCCCCCAGACGCCGACGCAGCAGGTGCCGGAGGTGATGTCCCGGATGTGCACGTCGCCGGGGGCGTGCCGGGTCAGCCAGTCCAGGTCGGCGGGGGAGTTGGCGCCCACCTGGAACCGGTCGGGGGCGAGGCGCGCGACGGTGAGGTCGGAGCGTATGCCGCCCGTGGCGTCGAGCAGCAGGGTGTAGGTGACCGAGCCGGGCTTCTTGCGGAGGTTGTTGCTGGTCATGCGCTGGAGGAAGTCGAGGGCACCGGCGCCGGTGACTTCGAGGCGGCGCAGTGGGGTCATGTCGTACAGCGCGACCCTCTCGCGGGTCGCCTTCGCCTCGGCCGCCGCGATCGGCGACCAGTAGCGCGCCGACCAGGCGTCCCGTGCGGGGAGTTCGATGCCGTCCACCAGGGGGGCGTTCGTCTCGTACCAGTGCGGGCGCTCCCAGCCGCCGCCCTCCAGGAAGTACGCGCCGAGCTCTTGCTGCCTCGTGTGGAAGGGGCTGACGCGCAGCGGACGGGGGTCCTCCATCGGCTGGAGCGGGTGCAGGACGTCGTACACCTCGACGAACTGCCGCGCACCGCGCTCACGGACGTACGACGGTGAGCGCTGCGCGTCCTCGAAGCGGGTGAGGTCGCATTCGTGCAGGTCGAGAGAGGCACGACCGTCGACCATCCACTCGGCGACGGCCTTCGCCACCCCCGCGGAGTGGGTGACCCAGACGGCCTCGGCCAGCCAGAAACCGCGCAGGGCGCGCGACTCGCCGAGCACCGGCATGCCGTCCGGGGTGAAGGAGAAGACGCCGTTGAAGCCCTCCTCGATCTCGGTCCCGCGCAGGGCGGGCAGCAGCCAGCGGCAGTCCTCCCAACTCGGCGCCCAGTCCTCCTCGGTGAAGGGGTACGAGGACGGCATCGCCATGTCGTTCGCGCGTGCCTCGTCGTAGGGGAGGACGCCGAACGGGTCGACGGGCAGCGGCCTGTGGGCGTAGCTGCCGATGCCGATGCGGTCGGTGTGCTCGCGGAAGTAGAGGTCGCGGTCCTGGAAGCGGAGGATGGGCTTCGAGGCCTCGGCGGTGGCGTCGGCCAGCTCGGGGAGCCGCTTGGTCTTCGCGTACTGGTGCGCGAGCGGTTGCAGAGGTACGTCGACCCCGGCCATCCGCCCGATGACCGGCCCCCAGAATCCGGCCGCCGAGACGACGTGGTCGGCGGGGAAGGCGCCGCGGTCGGTGACGACGGCGGTGACTCTGCCCCCCTCACGCTCGATACCGACGACCGTGTGACGGTCCAGGAAGCGGGCGCCCCGTGCGGTGGCGCGCTCCATCTGGGCGCGGGCCGCGGGCACCGCGCGGGCCAGGCCGTCGTCGGGGGTGTGGAAACCCCCGAGCACCACCGACCGGTCGAGGAGCGGCCACAGTTGCCCGCAGCGCGCCGCGCTGACGATCTCGCCCCGGACGCCCCAGGCGGCGGCGTACCCGGCCCTGCGGTGCAGGTCGGCGAGGCGCTCGGGCGTGGTGGCGAGCTCCAGACCACCGACCGGGTCGAAACAGGGGACGCCGTCGACCTGGAGGGAGGTGAACTTCTCCACGGTGTAGCGGGCGAACGCCGTGAGGGTCCTGGACGGGCTGGTCTGGAACACCAGGCCCGGTGCGTGCGAGGTGGAGCCGCCCGGGGCGGGCAGCGGCCCCTGGTCGAGAACGGTGACGTCCGTCCAGCCGCGGGCGGTCAGCTCGTCGGCGAGGGAGCAGCCGACGATGCCGGCGCCGATGACGACCACACGGGGACGGGTTGCGGGCGTGCTGGACATGCCCCTCCTTGCCGGGGTGGGGAGCGAACGCGCTGGGGGTGCGGGCAGAGAGCGCCCCGGTGGAGCGGACGCTGACCGGAGCGGGCGTGGATGCGGGAGCGGGTGTGGTTGTGGGAACGGGTGTGGGCGCGAGAACGGGTGTTATTCGCGAACAGGCGTGGTTGCGGGAGCGGGTGTGGATGCGCGAACAGGCGTGGTTGCGGGAGCGCGTGGTACTAGGACGCGCGGGCGTCGGACGGCTCGGCGGTCACGGCGGTCACGGCGGTCACAGGACCACCACCGAGCGCAGCACCTCACCCCGCCGCATCTTCGCGAACGCCTCCTCCACCTGGTCGAGCGCGATGGTCTCGGAGACGAACGCGTTGAGGTCCAGCAGTCCGTACAGGTACTGGTCGATGAGGTACGGGAAGTCCCGGCTCGGCAGGCAGTCCCCGTACCAGGACGACTTCAGCGCGCCGCCGCGCGAGAACAGGTCGATCAGCGGAAGGTCGATCCTCATCTCGGGATCGGGGACACCGACCTGGACGAGCACACCGGCGTGGTCGCGCATGTAGAAGGCCTGTCTGTACGTCTCCGGGCGGCCCACCGCGTCGATGGCGAGGTCGACTCCGAAGCCGCCGGTGAGGGCCCGCACGGCCTCGACCGGGTCCGTGCCGCGCGAGTTCACCGTGTGGGTCGCGCCGAACCTCTCCGCCTGGTCGAGCTTCTTGTCGTCGATGTCGACGGCGATGACCTTCATGGCGCCGTTGAGACAGGCGCCGGCGATCGCCGCGTTGCCTACACCGCCGCATCCGATGACGGCGACGGTGTCACCGCGGCCCACGTTGCCGGTGTTGACCGCGGCGCCGTATCCGGCCATCACTCCGCAGCCGATCAGGCCCGCGGCCTCCGGGCGGGCGGCCGGGTCGATCTTCACCGCCTGACCGGCCGCCACGAGGGTCTTCTCGGCGAAGGCGCCGATGCCGAGGGCGTTGCTGAGCGCGGTGCCGTCGAGGAGCGTCATGGGCTGGGTGGCGTTGCGGGAGTCGAAGCAGTACCAGGGGCGGCCACGGCGACAGGAGCGACAGGTTCCGCACGGTGCCCGCCAGGCGAGGACGACGTAGTCGCCGGGGACCAGGTCGGTGACGCCCTCACCGACCGCCTCGATCGTGCCGGCCGCCTCATGGCCGAGGAGGAAGGGGAAGTCGTCGGTGATCGCGCCCTCCCGGTAGTGCAGATCCGTGTGGCACACCCCGCAGGCCTGGACGTCGACGAGCACCTCGCCGGGGCCCGGATCGGGAACGACGACGGTCCGCACCTCCACCGGTGCACCCTTCTTGACAGCGACTACGGCACGGACCTCGTGTGGCACGACAAGCTCCTCTGCTGTTGCGCATTGCACTATGGGTTGCGCGATGAGGAACATCTTGAGAACGCCGTCAGCGAGCCGTCAAGAGGTGGGAGTTAACCCTTGGCAAAAGGAACGGGGCGCCCGAAACCTGACGGACACACAGCGCAGCGGGGCCCGGGATCGTCCCGGGCCCAGCGTCGTGGTGAGGCGGCGGATCCGCACGATTCCGCCGCGGCGCACACCCCTTGGGGGTCGCGTACGGGCCTCGCCGGGGCGAGGGCAGGCGCCGGAACCGGCCCTTGTTCCCGTCCCCGTCGCCGCCGTCCCCGTTGCCGCCGTCCCCGTCGCCACCGTCCCCGTTGGCGCGGCGCGCCGCCGGCGGCTCGGGCGGCTCTCAGAAGCCGTACCCCATGCGCCGCGACAACTCGGCCCCCGCCGCAACCGTCCGCTTGGACAGCTCCGGCAGGCGGTCGGCGTTCAGCCGGTAGACCGGTCCCGACACGCTGATCGCCGCGATCACCTTGCCGTCGTGCGCGCGGACCGGCGCGGCCACGGCGGCGAGGCCGAGCTCCAGTTCCTCGATGGTCATGCCGTAGCCCTGCTCGATCACGGCCTCCAACTCGGCGCGCAGGGTGGAGGGGCCCGTGATCGTCCGCTCCGTGAAGCGCGGCAGGGGCCTCGCGAGCAGGCCTTCGCGCAGCGTGGGAGGCATGTGCGCGAGCAGCACCTTGCCGCTGGAGGTGGCGTGCAGCGGGGTGCGTCTGCCCAGCCAGTTCTGCGCGGTGACCGACGCGGTGCCACGGGCCTGCATGATGTTGACCGCCGCGTCGTCGTCGAGGACCGCGATGTTGACCGTCTCGCCCAGCTCGTCGGCGAGTTCGCGGCAGACCGGGACGCCCTCCTGGGAGATGTCCAGACGCACCGCCGCCGCTCCGGCCAGGCGCAGTACGGCGGCCCCCAGGTAGTACTTCCCGCGGTCCTTGGCCTGGGCCACCAGACCGCGGTTCTCCAGGACGCCGAGGAGGCGGAAGGCGGTGGACTTGTGCACGTCCAGCTCTTCGGCGATCTCGGTGACACCGGCCTCGCCGAGCCGGGCGAGGATCTCCAGCACGCTCACGGCGCGGTCCACCGACTGGACGGCACTGCCCGCGCCCCTGCCGTTCCGCTTCTCGGGAAAACCCTCGGAGTGCTCAGCCTGCTTCTGCGTGCGGGTCATAGCTCAACTCTCACCACCTGGCAGCCCTGTTTGGGCCGCATCTGCGGGAAGCCCTTGACGTGACGGGACCCCCGCACGGATTCTGTTGCGCATAGCGCTCCCTCGTGCGCCATGCGAAACATCATGTTACCGAAGCGTCCGGAACCGGAAAGGTGCCCGGACCATCTGGACCAGGAGGTCCCGGACGCCGAGTCCCGGACCGAGAGGGGGGCCCATGATTCCCGTCTGCCGCCTTGCCGACCTCCCCGCGGGCGCATCCGTCCGTGTCGACACCACGCCACCCATCGCCGTGTTCAACGCCGACGGCGAGCTCTACGCCATCGACGACACCTGCACCCACCAGGACGCCTCCCTCTCGGAAGGCTGGCTGGAGGGCTGTCTGGTCGAGTGCCCCCTGCACGCCGCCTCCTTCGATCTCCGTACGGGGCAGCCGACATGTCTTCCGGCACGGCGTCCCGTCCGCACCCATCGCGTCACCGTCGACGACGGAATCATCCACGTCCACCTGGTCGCGGAGGAGGGCACCGCCGCATGAGGACCGTGACCGTCGTCGGCGCCTCGCTCTCCGGTCTGTACGCCGCCCGGGAACTACGGGCCCAGGGCTTCGACGGCCGCCTGGTGATCGTCGGCGACGAGGCCCATGCCCCGTACGACCGTCCGCCCCTGTCCAAGGACTTCCTCACCGGCCGCGCCGACGAGGCCCGACTCGCCCTGACCGACGCGGAGGAGAGAGCCGGACTCGACGCCGAGTGGCTGCTCGGCGTACGTGCTCGTGGCCTCGACGCCCGCGGCCGCGCCGTCCTCCTCGACGACGGCCGTACCGTCTCCACGGACGGCGTGGTCATCGCCACCGGCGCCTCGGCCCGCCGTCTTCCGGGTGACGATCTCACCGGTGTGCACACCCTGCGCACCCTCGACGACGCCCGAGCCCTGCGCGAGGAACTCATCCACGGACCGCGCCGCGTCGTCGTCATCGGCGGCGGCTTCATCGGCGCCGAGACCGCTTCCTCCTGTGCCGGACTCGGTCACGACGTCACCGTCGTCGAAGCCGCCCCGCTGCCTCTTGTCGCCCCACTCGGCCCCGAAATGGCCACGCTGTGCGCCGCGTTGCACCGACGCGGCGGCGTCGAGCTGGTGACGGGCACCGGGGTCGCCGCGCTACGGGGGAGGAGCGGAGGCGGCGCGAGCCGGGACCTGGGCACGACCGGTCCGGGGCACGCCCAGGACGGCCCGGCCGGTCGCACCGTCACCGGAGTGGAGCTCTCCGACGGACGGGTCCTGCCCGCCGACGTCGTGATCGTCGGTATCGGCGCCACCCCGAACACCGGCTGGCTGGCCGGCTCGACACTCGCACTGCAGGACGGCGTGCTGTGTGACGACGGCTGCGTCACCGGGCTGCCTCAGGTGGTCGCCGTCGGCGACGTCGCCCGCGTCGGAGGCACCCGATCCGAGCACTGGACCTCCGCCACGGAACAACCCCGCGTCGCCGTGGGCAACCTGCTCGCCGGACGCACCGTCGGGACCGTAACTGCCCTGCCCTACTTCTGGTCCGATCAGTACGGCGCGCGCATCCAGTTCGCGGGGCGCCGCCGGAAGGCGGACACCGTCCGGATCGCCGAGGGCACCGTCGTGGACGGCGCACCGGGCGAGGGTGGCTTCCTCGCCCTGTACGAACGCGACGGCCGCACCACCGCCGTGCTCTCCATGGACCGCCCGCGCCCCTTCATGAGGGCACGGCGCCAACTGGCGTACGAACAGGGCCCGGTGGAGCAGGTCGAAGCCACCGCGAACCTCTGACGGCGCCTCGACGTCGATCTTCTCGACGACGATCCGACGGTGACCCGATGAGCGCGAGGCGCGGGCCGGTCCGACCGACCGGCCCCGGCCCGGCGCCCGGGACGCGACCCCGGGAGCGCGAGCCCCCGGAGTCCCGCGTCGCGAGAGCCGGCCTCGGGCACGGACATCAGAGCTGTCGACCGTGCCGACCTCGGGGCGCCGACCTCGGAGGGTTCAGAGGTGCCGACGCCGCCCTCAGCGCCTCCGCCTCAGGGGTGCGACAACCGCCCGGCGCCGCCCCGCCGTTGTATCCGCTCCTGCGCCCGTTCCGACGAGCGCGCCTGGCGTCGCGCCCGACGACGCTCGCGCCGCAGGGCCCTGGCGGTGCTGCTCGGCTCGGACACGACCCCGTTCCGCTGGTTCCACACCTGTCGGGTGACCCAGACGTCGAGGACGGCCCAGGTCGCCACGACCGTGCTGGCCACGCTGCTCAGGACCATGGGGAAGGCCAGCCAGGACTCCGCCATCGTGGACAGGAAGGCGGTCACGGCCTGGATCAGCGTCACGGCGATGATGAGGACCGCCCGCACGGCCGCCGTTCTCACGGGGTCGGGCAACCGCCGACGGCGCGCCGGCTCCTCGATCCACAACGGCCGGTAGTACGCCTGCGCTTCGCGCGCGGCGACGCCCCGGCCGACCGCGCCGCGCGCGCTCGCCGCCCCCTGCACCCCGGCGGCCGCTCCCGTCTCCTGCACCTGCCCGTACCCGTCGGCCGCACCGCCCGGTCTGCCCGCGTGCTCGTGCTCACGGGACGCCGTGGCAGGGCCACCCCGTCGTGCGGATCCACTCCCGACGCCGGTGTGGTTGCCTCCGTCCCGCGCGCCGGGCTGCCGCCCGATCACGGGATCCTGCTCCTGATGCGAGGTGCCCCGCCCGCTCGACCGCTCGCGCTCGGCCGTGGCCACTCCCCGTCCGCCCGCTTCGCCGGGTCCGCCCGTCCCCGCGTGCCGCCCGTCCCCTCGATCGTGCCCGTCCAACGGGCTGTCGCGATCCGGTGCCTGTGCGGTTCCACGCTCCGCCACCGGTGCCGCAACACCGCTCCCGGACGTCCCGTGCCGCTCCGCCGTGCCCATCAACTCGTCACTCCCCACCGCCCAGCAGACCTCTCGCACGGGTGCCGTACGACACCTGCTCCCCAGTGGCTGCCCGGCTTGCGCTGCTTTACGCCGCCTGGACGCGGCATGCGACCCCTGTGGCCGATTCCGCCCCCATCTCCCACAAAGAAAGACGAACGGAGTACCCCGAAGATTCCCAACCAGCGAAAAAATCCGGCCAACTGACCAAGTTCACCGGTCCGATGCGATTCGCTCACGCGTGCTGGAATCAGGGAGGCAATCTCCCCCAATGAACGGACAACTGCCCATCTCCGGTTCCCGGAAGCGCGGAGGTCCGTGACCTTCGCGGCGGGCGGCCGCCCGGACAGCCCTTCGAGTTACCTGTGAGTCAGTAGTAGGCTCACGCCGTTTGTTGACGCACAGGTGTGCCCCCGGGCCGGAGGGGGCCGAGCTGGGGGAGGCCATGCGCTTTCGCGGGAAGTCCATCCGCCGGAAGATCGTGGCGCTGCTCCTCGTGCCGCTCCTCTCCCTGACGGGTATCTGGGCCTTCGCGACGGTCATCACCGGGCGCGAGGCGAACCAGTTGTTCAACGTGTCCGATGTCGTCGAGAAGATCGGCTACCCCACCGAGGACACCGTCGGTGTCCTCCAGCAGGAGCGCCGCCAGACACTCGTCTATCTCGCCGATCCCCGCGCGTCCGACGCGCTCGCGGCGCTGCGGCACAGCCGGACCGTCACGGACCGGGCCGTGGCGAAGGTCCGCAGGAACGCCAAGAGCGACGGCATGCACGAGAAGATGGGCGCGGGCACCGCCGAGCGCCTCACCGTCATGCTGGACGCCCTCGACGGCATCGACTCGCTGCGCCGCAGCGTCGAGGAGGGCACCGTCAACCGGGCCCAGGCCCTCGACCTCTACAACCGTCTCGTCGACCCCTGCTACACCCTGGTCTCCAACCTCCATCTCGTCGACAACGTGGAGATGGACAAGCAGGGCCGCGCCCTCGTCGACATCGACAACGCCCGCGAGCTGCTCTCCCGCGAGGACGCCCTGCTCGGTTCCGCACTGGTCGCGGGACGCGTCACCGGCGACGAGATCCGTGACATCTCCGATCTCGTCGCCCAGCGCACGCTGCTCTACGACGTCAGCCTGCCGCTGCTGCCCGACTCGGAGAGCGAGCGCTACGAGAGCTACTGGAAGAACGCCGACACGGCACCCCTGCGCGTGGCCGAGCAGGCCGTCGTCACCTCCCCGGCCGGTTCGCCCCACGGCGTCACCGCGAAGAGCTGGGACCGGGCCGCCGGGCATGTGCTCGACGAACTCGGCGACCTCGACGACACGGCGAGCGACCGCTACCACGACCGGATCCGGCCCGTGGCCACGGGAGTTGTCGTCAAGGCGGCCATCGCCGGCGTCCTCGGGCTCGTCGCCCTGCTGGTCTCGGTCATCATGTCCGTCCGCATCGGCCGGGGCCTCATCCGCGACCTGGGCCGACTGCGTCTGGAGGCCCACGAGGCCTCCGGCGTCCGCCTGCCCAGCGTGATGCGCCGGCTCTCCGCGGGCGAACAGGTCGACGCCGAGACCGAAGCACCGCGCCTGGAGTACGACAGGAACGAGATCGGCGAGGTCGGCCAGGCCCTCAACACCCTCCAGCGCGCCGCTGTCGAGGCCGCTGTCAAACAGTCCGAACTGCGCGACGGCGTCTCCGAGGTCTTCGTCAATCTCGCCCGCCGCAGTCAGGTGCTGCTCCACAAACAACTCACCCTCCTCGACACCATGGAACGCAGGACCGAGGACACCGACGAACTCGCCGACCTGTTCCGCCTGGACCACCTGACCACGCGTATGCGCCGGCACGCCGAGGGGCTGGTCATCCTCTCCGGCGCCGCCCCCTCCCGGCAGTGGCGCAAGCCCGTTCAGCTCATGGACATCGTCCGCGCCGCCGTCGCCGAGGTGGAGGACTACGAGCGCATCGAGGTGCGCCGGCTGCCCCGCGTCGCCGTCACCGGACCGGGGGTGGCCGACATCACCCACCTCGTGGCCGAACTCCTGGAGAACGCCACGGTGTTCTCGCCCCCGCACACGGCCGTGCAGGTCATCGGCGAACGCGTCGCCAACGGCTTCACCCTGGAGATCCACGACCGCGGCCTCGGCATGGCGGCCGAAGCACTCCTCGACGCCAATCTGCGGCTCGCCGAAACCCCCGAGTTCGAGCTCTCCGACACCGACCGGCTCGGTCTTTTCGTCGTCAGCAGGCTCGCCCAGCGGCAGAACGTGCGCGTCTCCCTCCAGCCTTCCCCGTACGGCGGAACGACCGCCATCGTCTTCCTTCCGGACGCGCTGCTCACGGACGACGTCCCGGACACCAACGGCATCGGCTTCCGTCTGGACCGCACGCTGCCCTCGAAGGAGGGCAAGGTCGAGGCGGACCGCAAGACGGCGCTGTCCGAGGTCCCGGTGCGCCTGCCAGGCCTGCCCGCCTCGATCCTGGACGGCCCGGTCGAACTGGAGGCGCCGGTGGAGCTGGACGCCCTCGGCGGATTCCCCGACGCTCTCGACGAGGACACCGGACAGGACGGTCTGTTCGGGCCGCGCCGCTCCATCGCCGGTGGACCGGTCGAGCACCAGCAGCCGGCCCCTGACGGGCAGGACGAGACGGCCCGCACCGATGAGGACCGTCCGCCCGCCCCGGTGCCGCTGCCGCGGCGCAGGTCCCCCCAACTCGTCAGCTCGCACGGACGTCCCGTGACCCGGACGCGGCCCCGGCGCGGCGAGACGGACGAGCGGACCGCCGAGAAGGACGAGCGGACCGCCGACGCCGAGGATCCGGCCAAGGGCCCGGAGCCGGAACTGCCCGGTGTCGCGGGCGTGGCCGAGCGCGGGAGCGCGAAGCCGTCGGCCGTCCGGCGCACCGAACGCACCGACACCTCTGCGCGCCGCCAGGGCGAACGCGCCCAGGGCGCGGGCCGCCGCTCCGGCCTGCCGGGCCCCCGGTCCGAGACGCCGGGCCCCGGCCAGGAGACCCCCGCGCTGCCGAGGCGCACCCGTCGCACCTCTCGACCGGTCACACCCGGGACCGTCCCGAGCTCCGACACCGTGCCCGAAGCGTCCGAACCGGGTACGAGCCCCCTGCCCCGTCGCGTCCGACAGGCCCATCTGGCGCCGCAGTTGAAGGACGGACCCGAGCGGCGCGGGGAGCGCGAGGGGGCCGGCGCCCTCCGTGGGCCGGATCCCGCCGACCGTGACGCCGAAGAGGTACGCAACCGGATGGCCTCGCTCCAGCGCGGCTGGCGGCGCGGCCGCGAGGAGAACGCCGCGGGCGACCAGGCCCAGGACGGCACAGCACCAGGAACCACAGAGGGGGACGGCCGATGACCGCGCCGAAGACAACAGGGCCCACCGAGACCGGCACGGCGTCGGGAGAGCTGAACTGGCTCCTCGACGACCTGGTGGACCGCGTCGCCAGTATCCGCAAGGCGATCGTGCTCTCCGGCGACGGCCTGCCGACCGGGGCGTCCAAGGACCTGACCCGCGAGGACAGCGAGCACCTGGCCGCGGTCGCCTCCGGCTTCCACAGCCTGGCCAAGGGGGTCGGACGACACTTCGAGGCGGGCGGCGTACGGCAGACCGTCGTCGAGCTCGAGAACGCCTTCCTCTTCGTCACGGCAGCCGGCGACGGCAGCTGCCTCGCCGTGTTCTCGGACGCCGACTCCGACGTAGGGCAGGTCGCCTACGAGATGACCCTCCTGGTGAAGCGGGTCGGCGCACATCTGGCCGCCGCTCCGCGCACCGATCTGCCCTCCGGCGGGTAGTGGGATGGCATGAGCGGAGACGGTCAGGGAACAAGCCACTGGTTCGACGACGACGCCGGACCGGTGGTCCGGCCCTATGCGATGACGCGCGGCCGCACCACCAGCCCGGCCCAGCACCGCCTCGACCTGATCGCCGTGGTCGTCGCCGAACCCCACGCGGACGACCCCGAAGCGGACCACAGCCTGTCCCCGGAACACGTGGACATCGTGGAACTCTGCCGCGACACGCCCCAGTCGGTCGCCGAACTCGCCGCCGAGCTCGACCTCCCCGTCGGAGTGGTACGGGTCCTGATCGGCGACCTCGTGCACGAGGAAATGGTCCATGTGACACGTCCCGTACCCCCTGCCGAGCTGCCGGACGAGAGTATTCTGCGCGACGTGATCAACGGCCTCCGAGCGCTCTGAGCTGGGCGGAAGCGGGGAACATAAGTGACTGGCTGGCAGTTCTGGGTCGACCGGGGTGGCACCTTCACCGACATCGTCGCGCGCCGCCCGGACGGCCGTCTGCTCACGCACAAACTGCTGTCCGACAACCCCGCCCGGTACACCGACGCGGCGGTGGCGGGCGTACGCGAACTCCTCGGCGACGACGGCCGGGATCTCCGGGACACGCCCGTGGACGCCGTCCGCATGGGCACCACCGTCGCCACCAACGCCCTCCTGGAACGCAAGGGAGAGCGCACCCTTCTCGTCATCACCCGCGGCTTCCGGGACGCCCTGCGCATCGCCTACCAGAACCGCCCCCGGATCTTCGCCCGCGCCATCGAACTGCCCGAGCTGCTGTACGAGCGCGTGGTCGAGGTCGACGAGCGGATCGCCGCCGACGGCACCGTCCTGCGCGCCCCCGACCTCGACGCCCTCGCCGCGCCCCTCCAGGAGGCGTACGACTCCGGCATCCGCGCCGTCGCCGTCGTCTGCATGCACAGTCACCTCCACCCCACCCACGAACAGGCCGTCGGTGAACTCGCGGCCACGGTCGGATTCCCGCAGATCTCGCTCTCCAGCGAGGTCAGCCCATTGATGAGGCTGGTCCCGCGGGGCGACACGGCGGTCGTGGACGCCTACCTGTCGCCGGTGCTGCGCCGATACGTCCAGCACGTCGCCGACGAACTCCGCGGCGTGCGGCTGATGTTCATGCAGTCCAACGGAGGGCTCACCGAAGCCGGCCAGTTCCGCGGCAAGGACGCCATCCTGTCCGGGCCCGCGGGCGGCATCGTCGGCATGGCCCGGATGTCGCAGCTCGCGGGCTTCGACCGTGTCATCGGATTCGACATGGGCGGCACCTCCACGGACGTCTCGCACTTCGCGGGCGAGTACGAACGCGTCTTCACCACGCGGATCGCCGGGGTCCGGCTGCGCGCACCCATGCTGGACATCCACACCGTCGCCGCCGGGGGCGGCTCCGTGCTTCACTTCGACGGCTCCCGCTACCGCGTCGGACCCGACTCGGCCGGCGCCGCTCCCGGCCCCGCCTCCTACCGCGGTGGTGGCCCGCTCACGGTCACCGACGCCAACGTGGCACTCGGCCGCATCCAGTCCGCGTACTTCCCCCAGGTGTTCGGCCCCGAGGGCGACCAGGCCCTCGACGACACGCTCGTCCGCGGCCGGTTCGCCGCTCTCGCGCGCGAGATCCGCGAGAAGACCGGCGACGACCGCACCCCCGAACAGGTGGCTGAGGGGTACCTGCAGATCGCCGTGGCCAACATCGCCAACGCAGTCAAGCGGATCTCGGTGCAGCAGGGCCACGACGTCACCCGGTACGCGCTCACCACCTTCGGCGGCGCGGGCGGTCAGCACGCGTGCATGGTGGCCGACTCGCTCGGCATCCGCACCGTCCTCGTCCCGCCCATGGCCGGTGTCCTCTCCGCCCTCGGCATCGGGCTCGCCGACACCACGGCCATGCGCGAGCAGTCCGTGGAGGCACCCCTGGCGGCCTCCGCGATGCCCGGTGTCCTCAAGACCGCCGACGACCTGGAAGGCGCGGCGCGCGCCGAACTCCTCGCCGAGGACGTGCCCGGAGACCGCATCCGTGTCACCCGCCGCGCCCAGCTCCGCTACGACGGCACCGACACGGCGCTCACCGTCGAGCTGACGCGGCCCGACACCATGACCCGGGCCTTCGAAGAACTCCATCGCGCCACCTACTCCTTCACCCTCGATCGTCCGGTCGTCGTGGAAGCCCTGTCCGTGGAGGCCACCGGTCTCACCGAACCCCCCGATCTCTCCGCCCTCGTCCCCTCTTCGTCCGCCCCCGGTGCGGCGGAGGCGGTCAGCCTCCACACGGGGGGCGCCTGGCGCGACGTGCCCCTGCACCGCCGCGAGGAACTGCCCCCCGGGCAGACCGTCACCGGACCCGCGATCATCACCGAGGCCAGCGCGACGACCGTCGTCGACGACGGCTGGCGGGCCGCGGCGACCGACGACGGGCATCTGGTCATGGAACGCGTGGCGGTTACGCAGAGTTCCGATCTCGGCACGGAAGCGGACCCGGTCCTCCTGGAGGTCTTCAACAACCTCTTCATGTCCATCGCCGAGCAGATGGGCGCCCGACTGGAGTCCACCGCCCAGTCGGTGAACATCAAGGAGCGCCTGGACTTCTCCTGCGCCCTCTTCGACCCCGACGGCAGCCTGGTGGCCAACGCACCGCACATCCCGGTGCACTTGGGCTCCATGGGCACCAGCGTGCAGGAGGTCGTCCGACGGCGCGGCGACGGCATGCGGCCCGGCGACGCCTACGCGGTCAACGACCCGTACCACGGTGGCACACACCTGCCGGACGTCACCGTGATCACCCCGGTGTTCGACACGGAGGGTGAGCGGATCCTCTTCTACGTCGCCTCGCGCGGCCACCACGCCGAGATCGGCGGCATCGCGCCGGGTTCCATGCCCGCGAACAGCCGCACCATCGACGAGGAAGGCATCCTCTTCGACAACTGGCCGCTCGCCGAGAACGGCCGGTTCCGCGAGGCGGAGACACTGGCCCTGCTCACCGAGGCGCCCTACCCCTCGCGCGACCCGGAGACCAACCTCGCCGACCTGCGCGCCCAGATCGCCGCCAACCAGAAGGGCGTCACCGAAGTCGCCCGCATGATCGAGAACTTCGGCATCGACGTCGTCCAGGCGTATATGCGCCACGTGCAGGACAACGCCGAGGAAGCCGTGCGACGCGTCATCGACGCCCTGGAGGACGGCGAGTTCGCCTACGAGACCGACTCCGGGGCCGTCATCCGGGTCGGCGTGCGGGTGGACCGCCGCGAGCGCTCCGCGACCATCGACTTCACGGGGACGTCCGCGCAGCTCACCACCAATTTCAACGCGCCCTTCTCCGTGGTCGACGCCGCGGTTCTCTACGTCTTCCGCACCCTGGTCGACGACGACATCCCGCTCAACGAAGGCTGCCTGCGCCCCCTCGACATCGTGGTGCCGCCCGGCTCGATGCTCGCCCCCGAGTCCCCGGCCGCCGTGGTCGCCGGCAATGTGGAGACGTCCCAGGCGATCACCGGAGCGCTGTACGGAGCCCTGGGTGTACAGGCCGAGGGCTCCGGCACGATGAACAACGTCTCGTTCGGCAACGAGCGCTACCAGTACTACGAGACCGTGGCCTCCGGATCGGGGGCCGGTGACGGCTTCCCCGGCGCGTCCGTCGTGCAGACCCACATGACGAACTCGCGGCTCACCGACCCCGAGGTGCTGGAGTGGCGGCTGCCGGTCCGGCTCGACGAGTTCGCGGTCCGGCACGGCAGCGGAGGACGGGGACGCTGGAACGGCGGGGACGGCGCCGTGCGCCGGATCCGGTTCCTCGAGCCGATGACCGTCTCCACGCTCTCCCAGCACCGCCGGATGGCGCCCTACGGTATGGCGGGCGGCGAGCCGGGAGCACTCGGCGCGGGCCGGGTGGAGCGCGCCGACGGCACCGTCACCGAACTTGGCGGAAGTGCTACGACGGATGTCGGCCCCGGCGACGTACTCGTCATCGAAACCCCCGGCGGCGGGGGCTACGGCCCACCGCCGCACGATTCCCCATCAAGCAGGAGTAGAGATCGATGATCTTCGGGCGTTCTGAGCGCGGCAAGCCCCCGGTCGAGCCCGTCACGCTCAAGATCCTGGTGGCCGGCGGCTTCGGCGTGGGCAAGACGACCCTGGTCGGCGCGGTCAGTGAGATCAAGCCGCTGCGCACCGAGGAGGTGCTCACCGAGGCGGGCCGGCCCGTGGACGACACCAGCGGTGTGGAGAGCAAGAACACCACCACCGTCGCCATGGACTTCGGCCGCATCACGCTCCGCGAGGACCTGGTGCTGTACCTCTTCGGGACGCCCGGACAGGACCGCTTCTGGTTCCTGTGGGACGAACTGGCGACCGGTTCGCTCGGCGCGATCGTGCTGGCCGACACCCGCCGCCTGGAGGACTGCTTCGCCGCCGTCGACTACTTCGAGCGGCGCTCCATCCCGTTCGTGATGGGGGTCAACTGCTTCGAAGGAGCGGCCCGCCACCCGGTCGAAGAGGTGCGTCGGGCTCTCGACCTCGACGCGGACGTGCCGCTCGTCCTGTGCGACGCACGGGACCGGGAGTCGGCCAAGGAGGTTCTCATCGAGGTCGTCCAGCACGCGTTGGCCACCGCGGCCGACCGACGCGAACCGGTCACGACCTGACCCGGGCCCACGCGCGGCACGTCGGACGCGGCCCGTACCCCCGCCGACCGGGGTACGGGCCGCAGCTGCGCACGCGCGCGTGCGCCTCACACGGGCCACGCGCGCGTGGACCTCGTTCTCAGCCGACGTCGTCCGTGTGCCAGCCGAAGCTCTTCTCCACCGCCTTGCGCCAGTTGTGGTACTCGCGGTCGCGTACGGAGGCCTCCATGGCCGGTGTCCACTCGACGTCCTTCTGCCAGTGCGACTTCAGCTCGTCGAGGTCGTTCCACACGCCGGTGGCGAGCCCGGCCGCGTAGGCCGCTCCCAGACACGTCGTCTCGGAGACCTTCGGGCGGATCACCGGCACGCCGAGGACATCCGCCTGGTGCTGCATCAGCAGATTGTTCTTGGTCATGCCGCCGTCCACCTTCAAGGTGGTGATCTGCACCCCGGAGTCCTGGAACATGGCGTCCACGACCTCCCGGGTCTGCCAGCTCGTCGCCTCCAGGACCGCACGGGCGAGGTGCGCCTTCGTGACGTACCGGGTGAGGCCGGTGACGACACCGCGGGCGTCGGAGCGCCAGTAGGGGGCGAACAGGCCGGAGAACGCGGGCACGATGTACGCGCCGCCGTTGTCCTCGACGCTCGCGGCCAGCGGCTCGATCTCGTCGGCGGTACGGATGATGCCGAGCTGGTCGCGGAACCACTGCACCAGGGCGCCGGTGATCGCGATCGACCCCTCGAGGCAGTAGACGGGCGCCTCACCGCCGATCTTGTACCCCATGGTGGTGAGCAGCCCGTTCTTCGAGGGTACGGGCCGGTTGCCGGTGTTGAGCAGCAGGAAACTGCCCGTTCCGTACGTGTTCTTGGCCGTCCCCACGTCGTAGCAGGCCTGCCCGAAGATCGCCGCCTGCTGGTCGCCGAGCGCCGACGCCACGGGGACGCCCGCGAGCTGGCCCACGGCGGTGCCGTACACCTCGGCGGAGGACCTGATCTCGGGCAGCACCGCTTCGGGGACGTTCATGGCGGAGAGGATGGACTGGTCCCACTGGAGGGTCTCCAGGTTCATCAGCATCGTGCGCCCGGCGTTGGTGACGTCGGTGACGTGTCGTCCGCCGTTCGTGCCGCCCGTCAGGTTCCAGATCAGCCAGGAGTCGATGGTGCCGAAGGCGATCTCGCCGCGTTCGGCACGCGCGCGCAGGCCCGGCACGTTGTCCAGCAGCCAGGCGGCCTTGGGCCCGGAGAAGTAGCTGGCCAGCGGCAGGCCGGTCTGCTCGCGGAAGCGGTCCTGGCCGTCCGTGCCGCCCAGTTCGTGGCAGAGCGCGGAGGTCCGGGTGTCCTGCCAGACGATGGCGTTGTGCACGGGCTTGCCGGTGGCGCGGTCCCACAGGACCGTCGTCTCGCGCTGGTTGGTGATGCCGAGCGCGCTCAGCTGGTCGGCGCGCAGGCCGGCCTTGGCGATCGCGCCGGCCACCACCGCCTGCACCTTGGACCAGATCTCGGTGGCGTCGTGTTCCACCCACCCCGGCTTGGGGAAGATCTGGCGGTGCTCGCGCTGGTCGACGGCGACGATCGCGCCGCTCCGGTCGAAGATGATGCAGCGGCTCGAGGTGGTGCCCTGGTCGATTGCGGCGACGTACTTCTCGGCGTTGTCCGTCATGACGTCCCCTTCGTCAGAAGGCTGCGTTGTAGATCGCGGCCCCGATGGCGGCACCCGCGATCGGGCCGACCACGGGGATCCAGGAGTAGCTCCACTGCGAGGTGCCCTTGTTGGGAATCGGCAGCAGTGCGTGGATGAGGCGTGGTCCCAGGTCGCGGGCCGGGTTGATGGCGTACCCGGTGGGGCCGCCCAGCGAGAGGCCGATACCGACGACGAGGAACGCGATGAGCTGTACCGGAAGTCCCGCGTCGCCGATCCCCGCCACGTGCTTGTGGCCGCCGACCATGGCCAGAATGGGCAGCATCAGGCCGACGGTGGCGATGGTCTCGGTGAGGAGGTTCTGGACCGGGTTGTCGATCTCGGGCCGGGTCGAGAAGATGCCCAGCGTCTCGATGGCGTTGTCCTCGTCCGCGTTGAGGTTGAACTGGCCGAGGTAGAGCAGCCAGCAGAGGATGGCGCCGACGGCGGCTCCGGCGAACTGCCCCAGGAGGTAGAAGGGCACGTCCTCCCACTTGGTCGAGCCCTCGATGGCGAAACCGATGGTCACGGCCGGGTTGATCTGGCCCCCGGACAGCGGCGCGGCGGTGTACGCGCCGGCGAGCACGCCGAATCCCCACCCGAAGGCGATGACCACCCAGCCGGCGCCCTGCGCCTTGGACTTGTCGAGTGTGACAGCGGCGCAGACGCCCGCGCCGAACAGAATCAGAATCGCAGTGCCGATCAACTCGCCGACAAATATGTCGCCGTTGCTCATGGCGGCTCCTAGGCCTCGCCCGGAGCGGACCGCCCCGGGCCACCGTGCAGGGTGCGTTTCCCATGGCCACCTCAGCCGAGGGCAGGGAGATCCCGCGCCCCGCCCGGCGTCCGTGACGAGCGTGCCGTCGCAGCGGAATCGCCTGTGGGGGTACGGCCTTGGCACAGGTCGGGAACCCGAGCGGCGCGGTGCCTGGAGAGGCCCGAACGCGGCGATGCCGACTGACACCCGGAAGTGTTCACCGGTGCCCAGGGGGCGTCAAGGTCGGTGACGGGAACGGTTGAGGGCCGTGAACGAGCCAGGATCGGCACGCCGCACGGGCCTTCCGGCCCACTCGTTGCGGGCCGCCGCCCCCAGGGCACCGCCCGTCACGCGGCTCCCGGGTCGCAGCCCGTCACGCGGCTCTAGTACCCCCGCGCTCCAGGCGGCTCCCGCGTTCCCGCAAGTCACCCGGCACCCGGTCGCCGCACCGGCCCGCGGGAGAACCACTCCTCCCGGCCCCTTGCCGCTCAGCCCGCCTGCGCCTGCGCCGCGCCCGAACCGCGGCGGATCTCACAGCCCGGCAGACCCGCACGCCCCAGCACCCAGCTCGCCCCGTTCAGTGCCTTCGCCGCCTGCTTCAGCGGCGCCAGACAGGCCGCCGCCTGCCGGTGGTCGCTCACGCTTCCCGGCGCGCACAGGACCGTGGCCAACGACAGCGTGACGGGCCGTCCGCCCGCCGACCAGGGCGCGTCGAGCACGGACTTGGCCAGCGGGTCGAGCATGTCCGGGTCCGCCAGGACCAGGAAGTCGTCGCCACCGATGTGCCCCACTCGGGTGGCCTCGGACGCCGCGAGCTGCAGAGCCCGCCCGACCGCGCGGATCAGCTCGTCGCCCGCAGCGAACCCCGCCCCGTCGTTGACCTGCTTGAAATGGTCGACGTCCAGCCAGCTGAGCGCGAACACCAGGCCGTGGGCGATCCGCCGGTCCACCTCCGTGGTGATCGCGTCCGAACCGGGCAGCCTCGTCAACGGGTTGAGCCCCGCCGCCTCCTCGACCCGGCTCTCGGAGAGCGCTCGCACGAGATCGGCCAGGCGTACGACCCCCACGCACCGCCCGTAGCGGTCGACGACCGCCACATCGTCGGACGTACGGTCCCGCTCCCCGTCCGCCACCACGTCGAGGACCTCCCACGCGGTGGCGTCCACGCCGACCGTGCGCGGCGGATCACCGAGCTTGGCGGCCGGACGGTCGGCGTACAGCGCGTGCCCGTAGGGACCGGACATGGACAGCAGGAATCGTGACCGGTGCACCGAGCGGACCGGGATACCGGCGGAGTCCACGAGCAGCACCCCGGACACGTCGGGCGACCCGGTGAGCAGCGCGCGTACCCGTTTCGCGGACGCCGTCGCGGGCAGCAGCGCGGCGGGCCGGACGAACTGCAGCACCGAAGGCCCGGACGGGGGCGTCGGGGCGACGCCGGGGGAGAGGGCCGGAACGTATACGTCCGCCGCGGGCAGCCGGGTGGGCGGCGCGAACAGGTCGCCCTGCGCCAGCTGGGCGCCCGCCGACACCGCGGCCGCGCACTGCAGCTCCGTCTCGACGCCCTCCACGGACAACAGCGCGCCCAGCTCTTCGCACAGCGTCCGCATCGCCCGCACGGCCGCGGGGCGCGCCAGCAGGGACACGTCGAGCTTCACCAGCTCGGGCGCGAGATCCGTGAGCAGGCGCAGCGGTACGTCGCCGTCGCCCACGCCGTCCGCGCAGATCCGGAAGCCGTCGCCGCGCAGCGTGGCGACCGCCTCCAGCAGGGCGTGCTGCGGGACATGCGTGTACGGCGGACCGATGTCGACCGTCACCTCCCACGGCAGCCGTCCGGCCGCGCGGACCGCCTCGCGCAGCGCCGCGAGTCCGCCGAGATCGGCCAGTGTCCCGGCGAACACGTTGACGTGCAGCGGCAGCAGCGTCTCCTGGCGGGCCGCCGCGCGGATCGCCAACGCGGCCAGCCGGCCGTCGAGTTCGGGATCGCGACGGGCCTGCGCGAGGATGTCGCCGGCCTCCGGACGGGCGAGCATCTCCAGCGCCGCAACCCCTCCGGTCGTCAGGTTGACGACCGGCTGGAAGGCGAAGCGGACAGTATCCGTCCAGGAGGGCACGGAAGCATACTGGCGCCGTCCGCGCGCGCCCGGGCTCGATTCACGAGCTGTTCACGCGGGATTCCCGAGTCGTCACAGAGAGTGCGAAAGTCTGCCGGCTCAGCGGACGGCGACCACCGACGACCCGTGTCCGAAGAGGCCTTGGTTCGCGGTGATCCCCACGCGTGCTCCCGTGATCTGCCGGTCGCCCGCGTGGCCCCGCAGCTGCCAGGTCAGCTCGCACACCTGGGCTATGGCCTGTGCCGGAACGGCTTCACCGAAGGAGGCCAGGCCGCCGCTGGCGTTGACCGGTATCCGGCCGTCGAGTGCCGTGGCGCCCTCCCGCAGCAGCTTCGCCGCCTCGCCCTCCGCGCACAGCCCGAGATCCTCGTACCACTGCAACTCCAGCGCCGTGGACAGGTCGTACACCTCGGCCAGCGACAGGTCCTCGGGACCGATGCCCGCCTCCTCGTAGGCCGCCCGCGCGATCGAGGCGCGGAAGGTGTCCGCCGCGGGCTCCGCCGCGACGGCGGAGTCCGTGGCGATGTCCGGGAGATCCAGCACGGTGTTGGGATAGCGCGGTGTCACCGTCGACACCGCGCGGATCCGCACGGGGTGCGGTGTCCCGTGCCGTCGTGCGAACTCCATGCTCGACAGCACCAGGGCGGCACCGCCGTCGGAGGTCGCGCAGATGTCGAGCAGCCGCAGCGGATCGGCGACGACCGCGGAGCCGGCCACCTCCTCGGCGGTGACCCTCTTGCGGTACCGCGCGTTCGGGTTCAGCGCCCCGAAGGCGGCGTTCTTCACCTTGACCTGCGCGAAGTCCTCCAGCGTGTCCCCGTGGACGGCCATCCGCCTGCGCGCGTACAGCCCGAAGTACGTCGGATTCGTCGCCCCGAGGACACGGAACCGCAGCCAGTCGGGATCGTCCGGCCGGTCCCCGCCCGCCGGACGGAAGAACCCCTTGGGTGCCGCGTCCGCGCCCACCACGAGCACCAGGTCCGCGAGTCCCGACAGGATCTGCGCCCGCGCGGTGCCGACGGCCTGCGCTCCGGAGGCGCACGCCGCGTACACGCTGGTCACCCGCGCACCCTGCCAGCCGAGCGCCTTCGCGAAGGTCGCGCCCGCCACATGTCCGGGATAGCCTCCGCGCACGGTGTCCGCGCCCACGACCGAGTCGACGTCCCGCCAGTCGACTCCCGCGTCGGCCAGCGCCGCGCGGGCCGCCGCGACCCCGTACTCGACGAAGCCGTGTCCCCACTTGCCCCAGGGGTGCATGCCCGCGCCGAGCACCGCCACCTCGCCGCTCACGCCGTCACCCCCGTGCCGCGTTCCGCTCATGCCGTCACCCCCGTCGGCCGCCAGTGCCACGTCGTCCACGTCGTCTCCTCGTCCTCGTTGAGCACGCCGGGGACGACCTCCACCTCCATGCCCACCGCCAGATCGACGGCGCGGACACCGGGAACCGTCTGACCGAGGACGACGATCCGCTCGGACTCCAGCTCCACAGCGATCAACGCGTAGGGTTCCCACGAGAGTTCCGGATCGGTCACATACGGTGACGGAGGCCGGTACCGGCTGTCCGTGTAGGACCAGACGCGACCGCGTCGGGAGAGCGGGACCTCGGTCAGGTCACCGCCCGGGCAGCCGGGATTGCGGCAGAAGGCGTCCTCGCGGGGGAAGAAGACCGAGGCGCACGCCGAGCAGCGCGTGCCGAGCAGATGGAACCCGTCCCCGTCTCCGGCGAACCATCCGGCGACCACGGGTGTGCGTGTACGCGACAAGACCCCTCCATGGCAGTGGATCTGACGGAACGTCAGAAGTGTGCCACGGGCAACGGAAAATGGGCAGCGTCGGAAGAGAACCACGCAGGCCCCCGGGGCGTCGGAGTACAGGAGGGACGGCCGGGGCCCACGGGGGTGGTTCCGGCCGTCCCTGCGGCGGGGACGCTCAGGGGCCCGCAGTGAATCGGTCGCCCGACACGGCCGGACGTATGCGGCCCCTTCCCCGTCGAAGCCCATACCTGGTAGACGCAGGGGGCATGACACGACTCTCCGGCGCCGTGCGCGGCCTCATGACCGCGCTCGCCGCCCTGCTGGCCGTGACCGCCGCCTCCGCCACCGCCCGTGCGACGCCCGAGCCGAAGGCCCCCGACGACTTCGTCGCCCTGAGGTCCGTGGACCCGACGATCGTCCAGGAGATGCGCTACTTCACCCCGCACAACTTCGTGGGCGAGCGGGTCGACGGCTACCGGCAACCCGTCTGCATCCTCACCCGGCCCGCCGCCGAGGCCCTCCACAAGGCGCAGACGCGACTGCTGCGCCGGGGCTACACCCTCAAGGTGTACGACTGCTACCGGCCGCAACGAGCCGTCGACCACTTCGTCCGCTGGGCCGAGAACCTCGACGACCAGGCGATGAAGCCCGAGTTCTATCCCCAGGTCGACAAGACCCGTCTGTTCGAGGACGGTTACATCGCCGAGAAGTCCGGACACAGCCGCGGTTCGACGATGGACCTCACGATCGTAGGACTGCCGGCGAAGCCCACCAGGCCGTACGTTCCCGGACAGACCCTCGTACCCTGCTACGCCTCCAAGGGCGAGCGGTTCCCGGACAATTCGCTGGACATGGGCACCGGCTTCGACTGCTTCGACACGCTCGCCCACACCCTGGACCCGCGCATCCAGGGAGCGCAGCGCACCAACCGGCTGCTCCTGAAGGACACCCTCGAAGGCCTCGGGTTCGTCAACCTCGCCGAGGAATGGTGGCACTACACCTACAAGCCCGAGCCCTATCCGGACACCTACTTCGACTTCCCCGTGTCCGACAGGTCGCTGACCTCGACCCGCTGAGCCGGTAGCCCGCCCCGTGAGGACGGGGCGGGCACGCCGCACGGCATCGCGACCGCGGACGGGCCGAAGACGGACCGAAGACAGAGGCGCCCGAAGCCGGTGCCGGGTGATCGGCTACAGTCCCGGCGTGTCCGAAACCCCGCACCCGCCTGCCGACTTCGCCCCCGACTCGCACTGTTCGAGTTGCGGAGCACCCTACGGAGAGGGCATCTCCGGCTGGCCCCGCACCTGCCCCGCCTGCGGAGCCGTCGCCTACCGCAACCCCTTGCCGGTCGCGGTGGCCCTGCAGCCCGTCTACGACGCCCAGGGCACCGCCCTGGTCGTCATCACCCGGACCATCACCCCCGCGCGCGGGGGTATCGCCCTGCCCGGCGGCTTCATAGACGACCGGGAGGACTGGCGGCACGCCGTCGTCCGGGAGCTCAGGGAAGAGACGGGCATCGACGCCGCCAGCCGCGAGGTTCGCCTCGCCGACGCGATGAGCTCTCCCGCCGGCCACCTGCTGCTCTTCGGTCTCCTCCCGGAGCGCCCCGCGGCCGACCTTCCTGCCTCCGCCGCCACGGACGAGACCGAGGGCTGGCACCTGCTGCGCAGGCCGGCCGAACTCGCCTTCCCGCTGCACACCCTGGCGGCCAGGGCATGGTTCGAGGGACGGTACTGAGGAGACCCTCGGCCCCGTAGGGCCCTTCAGGGCGTCCCGAGACCCCGCATCCGAACGGGACGCCCCGGCTCGCTCGTGCCGTTGTCCCCCTCGCGCCGGACGACCACGCGCTTCCCCTCCCAGCGCGTCACATAGCGTTCCACCTCCGGCTCGTCCCAGCCGTCGCCCTCGTCGGGCACCACGAGGCCACCACCGGTCCTCCCGCGCGCGGGGGCCCACACCTCCAGCTCCAGAGCGCCGTCATCGCCCCGGACGGGCAGAACGGCACCCGCGCGCGCCAGAACCGGAATCCGCGACAAGGGGGCGTCGAGCAGCACCTGGGCCGGCCCCTCGTACGCCTCTTCGGTGACGGTGTCGTACCAGCGCCCCCGCGGCAGCTGGACCGCACGACGGTCCGCCCCGTGGTCCAGCACCGGTGCCACGAGGAGACAGTCACCGAGCAGGAAGGTGTCCTCGCAGTCGCGCAGCGCCCGGTCCTCGGGCGCGCCCCACCACACCGGACGCACGTACGGTGCTCCGGTCCGGGCCGCCAGATGCGCGAGCGTCACGAAGTAGGGCAACAGTCGCCGCCGCTCGACGAGCGCCACGCGCGCGTGCTCCAGAACGTCGGCACCGAACTCCCAGGGCTCCCGGCGCCCCGCCCGCAGACTCGCGTGCGTACGGAACAGCGGCAGATACGCGCCGAGCTGGAACCACCGCAGATACAGCTCCGGCGACGGACTCCCGTCGAAGCCGCCCACGTCCGGCCCCGAGTAGGGCACCCCGCACAGACCGAGCCCCAGCACCAACGACAGCGACGCTCGCAAACCGGGCCAGCTGGTGGCCACGTCCCCGGACCAGGTCCCTCCGTAGCGCTGCATTCCGGCCCACCCGGAGCGCGAGAAGAGGAACGGCCGCTCCTGGGGAGCCAACTGGCGCAGACCCTCGTACGCGGCCCGGGCCATCCCCAGGGCGTACACATTGTGCGCCTCACGATGGTCGCCCCCGCGCCCCTCCAGAGAGTGCCGCGCCGACCGAGGCAGCGTCGACTCCCCGAAAGCCGTGAACGACGTCGGCTCGTTCATGTCGTGCCAGAAGCCCGCGAACCCCTGCGCCAGCCGCTCCTCGTAGAGACCGCCCCACCACTGCCGCACGCGCGCGTCCGTGAAGTCCGGATGGACCGAGTCCCCGGCCCACACGACACTCCGTACGGGCCGGTCCGAGGCATCCCTCACGAAGGCGTTCTCGGCGACGCCACTGTCGTACACCGCGTTGCCCGGCTCGGCCTTGACGGCCGCGTCGACGATCGACACCAACCGGATGCCGTCACGACGCAGATCCCCGGCGAGCGCCGGCAGTTTCGGGAACCGTTCCCGGTCGACCGTGAACACCTGGTGCGCGTCGTAGTGGTCGATGTCCAGATGGACCGCGTCGAGGGGCAGATCACGCTCCTGGTAGCCCGCGACGATGCGCCGCACCTCCTGCTCGCTGCCGAAGCCCCAGCGCGCGTGATGGTGCCCCAGCGCCCAGGCGGGCGGCAGCGCGGGCGCTCCGGCCAGCGACACCCACGCGTGCAGCACGCGCGCGGGGGTGCCCACTATCACCCAGCAGCGCAGTGGCCCGCCGTCCACCCGCAGCTCGCACGTCCCGGCCCGGTCATGGCCGGAGCCCGCACCCTCCTCGCCCTCGCGCAGGGCCACCGTGCCGTCCCACGAGGTGTCGTGGAACACGAGATGGGTGGCCGCGTCGGCCACCACCATCTGCACGGGCATGGTGATGTATAGCGGGTCCTCGCCGGGCGCGAAGGCACGCCCCGGATCGGTGTTCCACAACCGGTACGTGCCGTCGCGCAGCCGGGGACCCCCCGCGCGGCCGCCGAGACCGAAGAACCGGGCGTCGGCGGCCACTTCCGAACGCTGCATCCAGCGCGCCGCGCCCCCGCCGACCGGCTCCCACCAGCGGGGCGGCAGATCGCGGCGCAGGATCACCCCACCAGGGGTGCGCACCTCGACGGCGCCGTGCCGCGAGACGGCGACCGTCACCCGTTCGGCCACCACCCGCCACCCGCCGTCCTTGTCGGGCTCCAGGACGGCTCGCGGGTCCGGCTCCGGACAACGGCCGGCGAGCCCGTACGACGGCTCCGGACCGGCGCCGTCCCAGCCCCAGAACACCGCGCCACTCACCGCGACCATGATCCGCAGTTCGGATCGGGTGAACCGCACGACACCGCCGCCCGGCCCAGGTTCCACGGCCTGCACCGGGCCCGGCACCCGCGCACGCTCGGCACCCCGCCGCGGCAGGCCGGCGGCATCGGCACGCCGCCTGCGCCATGCGGCCCGCACGGTCCGCACCCCTTGGGCCGCCCCCGTCGAACCGACCGCCTTCACCGAACGCACCAGGTCACGACCATCCATGCTGCTCACCCTGCCATTGCCTCCACTGAACGGGTGAGTCGTTCAACTTCCGTTCACCCGTGGTGAGGGCACATCTTCATGTCGCCGACTATGTGTGGCGCACCCTGGTGCTGAAGTCGATCACATGGCATCGTCCCTGTCAGCCGCGCGACGCGCACACCCCAGCTCGTGCGCGACCGACGCACACGACGCGCACAGTCCGGGAGCCGCCCCATGTCCACCGCGAACCCCTCACCGCTCTGGGAGCCCGATCCGGAGCGCATCGCCCAGGCACGGATCACGAAGTTCCAGGCCTGGGCGGCCGAGCACCACGGAGCCCCGTCCCACGGTGGCTACGCGGCACTGCACCGCTGGTCGGTGGACGAACTGGACACGTTCTGGAAAGCCGTCACCGAGTGGTTCGACGTGCGTTTCTCGACCCCCTACGCGCGCGTGCTCGGCGACCGGTCGATGCCCGGCGCCGAATGGTTCCCCGGAGCGACCCTCAACTACGCCGAGCACGCCCTGCGCGCGGCCGGAACCCGCGCGGACGAACCGGCGCTCCTGTACGTCGACGAGACCCACGAGCCGACCCCCGTGAGCTGGTCCGAGCTGCGCCGTCAGGTCGGCTCCTTGGCCGCCGAGCTGCGCGCCCTCGGAGTACACCCGGGCGACCGCGTCAGCGGCTATCTCCCCAACGTTCCGCAGGCCGTGGTCGCCCTGCTCGCCACGGCCGCCGTCGGAGGCGTGTGGACCTCCTGCGCCCCCGACTTCGGAGCCCGCAGCGTCCTCGACCGCTTCCAGCAGGTCGAACCCGTCGTGCTCTTCACGGTCGACGGCTACCGCTACGGCGGCAAGGAGCACGACCGCCGCGACGTGGTCGCCGAGCTGCGTGGCGAACTGCCCACCCTGCGCGCCGTCGTACACATCCCGCTGCTCGGCACCGAGGCCCCCGAAGGCGCCCTGGACTGGTCCGCGCTGACCTCCGCCGACGTGGAACCGGTCTTCGAACCGGTGCCGTTCGACCACCCACTGTGGGTGCTCTATTCCTCGGGAACGACCGGCCTGCCCAAGGCGATCGTCCAGTCCCAGGGCGGCATCCTCGTCGAGCACCTCAAGCAGCTCGGACTGCACTGCGACCTGAGCACCGAGGACCGCTTCTTCTGGTACACGTCCACCGGCTGGATGATGTGGAACTTCCTCGTCTCCGGCCTGCTCACGGGCACCACGATCGTCCTGTACGACGGCAGCCCCGGCTACCCGGACACCGGCGCCCAGTGGCGTATCGCCGAACGTACGGGAGCGACCCTCTTCGGTACGTCCGCCGCGTACGTCATGGCGTGCCGCAAGGCGGGGGTGCACCCCTCACGCGACGTCGACCTCACGCGCGTGCGATGCGTCGCGACCACCGGCTCGCCCCTGCCGCCCGACGGTTTCCGCTGGCTGCACGACGAAGTGGGGGAGGACCTGTGGATCGCCTCCGTCAGCGGGGGGACCGACGTGTGCTCCTGCTTCGCGGGCGCCGTGCCCACCCTCCCCGTGTACATCGGCGAGCTCCAGGCGGCGGGCCTCGGCACGGACCTCCAGTCCTGGGACCCCAGCGGCAAACCCCTCATCGACGAAGTCGGTGAGCTCGTGGTCACCAACCCGATGCCCTCCATGCCCATTCGCTTCTGGAACGACCCCGACGGCAGCCGGTACCACGACAGTTACTTCGACACCTATCCCGGAGTGTGGCGTCACGGCGACTGGATCACCGTCACCTCGCGGGACTCCGTGATCATCCATGGCCGCTCGGACTCCACGCTCAACCGCCAGGGCGTGCGCATGGGGTCGGCCGACATCTACGAAGCCGTCGAACGCCTCCCCGAGATCAAGGAGTCGCTCGTCATCGGCATCGAACAGCCCGACGGCGGCTACTGGATGCCCCTCTTCGTCCACCTCGCCCCCGGAGCCGCACTCGACGAAGCCCTGCTGAACCGCATCAAGCAGACGATCCGCGAACAGCTCTCCCCGCGCCATGTCCCCGACGAGGTCATCGAGGTCCCGGGCGTCCCGCACACGCTCACCGGCAAACGCATCGAGGTCCCGGTCAAGCGCCTGCTGCAGGGCGCTCCCCTGGACAAGGCGGTCAACGTCGGCTCCGTGGACAACGTCGAACTGCTGAGGTTCTACGAGGAACTGGCCCGCGAGCGCGGCTGACCGGCCGGCGCGGCCAACCTGCTCGGACGGCCTCGGTCTCGCACAGCCCGCCCGGCGCGGCACCGGTCGACTCGCTGTCACCGCGCCCGTCGAGCCGCGCTCGCCGGCCGCACAGCTTCGGCCCACCCATCCACCCCTGTGACCTGCCTGTTCCCTCACGAAACGGTCCGCGAGCACCTCGCCCGCGGACCGTTGTCAGTGCCGCCGGTTACTGTGAGTGAGCATTGATCGACTGTGCACACAGGGGGAAACAATGGCGCACACCGACCACCCGACCATGCGACGCGTCCTGCGCCGCGAAATCGCCGGCACGATCGGTCTCCTGACCGACGCGCACGACTTCACGGCGATGCGGCGCTACCGCACCTTCACCTTCGACGACCACACGGCCTACCTCCAGCAGGTGGAAGCCCTGCTGCGGACCCTCGCCGCCCAGGGCAGCCACACCACGGTGGCACTCTTCGACCCCGAGGAGTACGCGGAGTTCTGCGTCGACAACGGCCTGGAACCCGACGCCGCCGCCAGCCGCACCCGGTTCACCGCCGAACTGGCCGCCACCGGCTCCACCGTTCCCTACCGCGGCCAGCCTCTCGCCGAACTCGTTCCGGACCTGATCGACGAAGCCGTCCGCAAAGCGACCTGGGAGTACGCGACGACGCTCCTGGCCCGCGTCGGCACCTGCGCCTCCTGTGGAGAGGACATCGGACGCGCGTCCTTCGCCCGGGCCTCGCGCCTGCTCGCCCGGGTCCTCGACACCGCGGGTCCCGGCGAGCGCCATCTCGTGTGCAGCGTCTCGACCGCACCCGAAGCACTCGTCGCCGCGCTCCGAGCCCACGACGACGCCGAGGGCACCGCCCGCCTCGACGAAGCGGAAGCCCTGGAATTCACCACGGTCCTCGCCCTCGGCATCGCCACCGGGAGCCCCGGCGGCCTCGTCATGCGTACCACCGCCCCCGGCATGACCGACCGCGTCTACGGGTGGCGCCTGCGCGCCGACGGACTGGAGCCCCTCACCGCCGGCGAGGTCTTCGACGCCTACTGCACCGACGTCGCGTCCGGAGACCTCGTCCCACCGGAGTCGGGCGTCGACTACTGCGTACCGCCCGACCTCGGCCCCGAAGGCAGGACGACGGACCACACCCACTGAACGCGAAGGGGGCGCCCCACCCGCAGGTGGAGCGCCCCTCGTCAGGCGAACCTCGCTGGGCGAGGAGGCCCGTCACTCGCCGGAGAGCACCGCCTGAGCCGCCGTGCGCGCCTCCTCGGCCGTGTCCGCGGCACGTGCGGCCGCGGCGGCACGCTCGCACTGCGCGAGCGTGTACTTGGCGAGCGTCGCCCGGACGTAGGGAATCGACGCGGCACCCATCGACAGGGAGGTGATCCCCAGACCGGTCAGGACACACGCGAGCAGCGGGTCCGACGCGGCCTCACCGCAGACACCACAGCTCTTGCCCTCGGCCTTCGCCGCCTCGGCGGACAGCGCGACCAGGTCGAGCAACGCGGGCTGCCACGGGTCCTGCAGCCGCGACACCGCGCCCACCTGCCGGTCCGCGGCGAAGGTGTACTGCGCGAGGTCGTTGGTGCCCAGGGACAGGAACTCGACCTCTTGCAGAATCGATCGCGCCCGCAGCGCGGCCGACGGGATCTCCACCATGGCACCGAACTTCGCCCGCAGACCGGCGGCTCGGCACGCGTCGGCGAACGCCTTGGCGTCGATGCGGTCCGCGACCATCGGAGCCATCACTTCGAGGTAGACCGGCAGCCCTTCCGCGGCCTTCGCCAGCGCCGTCAGCTGCGTGCGCAGCACGTCGGGGTGGTCGAGCAGCGTGCGCAGACCGCGCACGCCCAGCGCCGGGTTGGGCTCGTCCGCCGGAGTCAGGAACTCGAGCGGCTTGTCCGCGCCCGCGTCCAGCACACGCACCACGACACGCCCCTCGGGGAACGCCTCGAGCACCTGCCGGTACGCCTCTACCTGCTTCTCCTCCGAGGGCGCCTGCTTGCTGTCGTCCAGGAAGAGGAACTCGGTACGGAACAGACCGACACCTTCGGCACCGGCCTCCACGGCGGCCGGCACGTCGGACGGTCCACCGACGTTGGCGAGCAGCGGCACCTTGTGTCCGTCGGAGGTGGCGCCGGGACCGGTCGAGACGGACAGCGCCGCCCTGCGCTCCTCCGCGGCGGCCTGCAGCTGCGCCCTCTTCTCGGCGCTCGGTTCCACGAAGATCTCACCGGTGCTGCCGTCCACAGCGATCACGGTGCCCTCGGCGAGTTCACCTGCACCGGGCAGCGCGACCACGGCGGGCACGCCGAGGGCCCGCGCCAGAATCGCGCTGTGGCTGGTCGGCCCGCCCTCCTCGGTGACGAAGCCGAGCACGAGGGTGGGGTCGAGCAGTGCCGTGTCCGCGGGGGCGAGGTCCCGGGCGATGAGGACGTAGGGCTCGTCACTGTCCGGGACTCCCGGCATGGGTACGCCGAGCAGCCGGGCGACGATGCGGTTCCGCACGTCGTCGAGGTCCGCCACACGACCGGCGAGATACTCGCCGGCACCGGCCAACAGAGCCCGGTAGGAAGCGAATGCGTCGTAGACCGCGCGTTCGGCCGTGCTGCCGACGGCGATACGCCGGTCGACGTCCGCCATCAGCTCGGGGTCCTGGGCCATCATGGCCTGCGCCTCTAGTACGTGCTGGGCCTCGCCGCCCGCCAGATTGCCGCGCGCAATGAGGTCGGCCGCCACCGCCTCGACGGCCTTGCGGGCGCGCCCCTGTTCGCGCTCCGCGTCTTCTGCTGGGATCTGCTTGGCAGGCGGTTCAAGGACCGCCGTTCCCATGTGCCGAACCTCGCCGATCGCCACACCGTGGCTCACGCCGACGCCTCGCAGCGTTGTCTCCATCTCACCCGTCTCCGATAGTGCGGCGGGTCCCGCCGCCGCGGTGGTTGTGCGATGTGCCGTCGAGGACGGCACGGAGGTCACTGCCAGGCGAAGAGGGTGTCGCCGGATTTCACGTCGCCGTCCTCGCGGACGTCGGAGAGGGAGTCGGCCGTGGCCTCGAGTGCCACGACCGGGCAGATCGGCGACTTGCCGGCCTGCTCTACCGCAGCCGGGTTCCAGCGCAACACGGCCTGACCGCGCGTCACGGTGTCTCCCTTGTTGACGAGCAGCTCGAAGCCCTCGCCATTGAGCTGCACGGTGTCGATGCCCAGGTGCGTGAGCACCCCGTGACCCTGTTCGTCGACGACGACGAAGGCGTGGGGGTGGAGCGACACGATTACCCCGTCGACGGGAGAGACAGCCTCCGAGGGCTCACGCACGGGATCGATCGCCGTACCGGGGCCGACCATCGCCCCGGAGAAGACGGGATCGGGTACCGCGGCGAGTCCGATGGCGCGTCCTGCAAGAGGGGACGTAACGGTGGTCATGGGAAGCCTCCCGGGGGTGGAGATGCATGAGGGGCCGTCACTGCCTGTCCGGGACGGCGCACTGTTTGAGCAGGGTATGTCATATGAAGTGCCGGTTCTGCACGAGAGGTTCCGGTTGACAGACGTAGAGCACGGCGCAAACGATTTGCGCCCGCTCCGAGGCCCCCTGTACAGTCGTACTCCTGCTTGAGGCTGAGCGGCGCGTCCAAGCGTCGTTGCCTGGCAGCACCCAACTTGTCAGATCCTATCTCGGGGTCTCCTTCTGCATGTCTGCAGGACGGTGGTCAGAGAGACAGGAAAACACTGATAGTGTTTGGAACCGCCGGAAAGGGAAACGCGAAAGCGGAAACCTGGAAAGCGCCGAGGAAATCGGATACGGAAACGGTCTGATAGAGTCGGAAACGCAAGACCGAAGGGAAGCGCCCGGAGGAAAGCCCGAGAGGGTGAGTACAAAGGAAGCGTCCGTTCCTTGAGAACTCAACAGCGTGCCAAAAATCAACGCCAGATATGTTGATACCCCGTCTCCGGCCGATCGGTCGGGGCGAGGTTCCTTTGAAAAAGTCCCGCTCCTTGACTGGGGTGGGCGCACAGCGAGGACGCTGTGAACCGGGAGGATTATTCCTCTTCCTGGTTCCGCTCTCGTGGTGTCGTCCCGATTACGGGAAAACATTCACGGAGAGTTTGATCCTGGCTCAGGACGAACGCTGGCGGCGTGCTTAACACATGCAAGTCGAACGATGAAGCCCTTCGGGGTGGATTAGTGGCGAACGGGTGAGTAACACGTGGGCAATCTGCCCTTCACTCTGGGACAAGCCCTGGAAACGGGGTCTAATACCGGATAATACCTGCCTGGGCATCTGGGTGGGTTGAAAGCTCCGGCGGTGAAGGATGAGCCCGCGGCCTATCAGCTTGTTGGTGAGGTAGTGGCTCACCAAGGCGACGACGGGTAGCCGGCCTGAGAGGGCGACCGGCCACACTGGGACTGAGACACGGCCCAGACTCCTACGGGAGGCAGCAGTGGGGAATATTGCACAATGGGCGAAAGCCTGATGCAGCGACGCCGCGTGAGGGATGACGGCCTTCGGGTTGTAAACCTCTTTCAGCAGGGAAGAAGCGAAAGTGACGGTACCTGCAGAAGAAGCGCCGGCTAACTACGTGCCAGCAGCCGCGGTAATACGTAGGGCGCAAGCGTTGTCCGGAATTATTGGGCGTAAAGAGCTCGTAGGCGGCTTGTCACGTCGGGTGTGAAAGCCCGGGGCTTAACCCCGGGTCTGCATTCGATACGGGCTAGCTAGAGTGTGGTAGGGGAGATCGGAATTCCTGGTGTAGCGGTGAAATGCGCAGATATCAGGAGGAACACCGGTGGCGAAGGCGGATCTCTGGGCCATTACTGACGCTGAGGAGCGAAAGCGTGGGGAGCGAACAGGATTAGATACCCTGGTAGTCCACGCCGTAAACGGTGGGAACTAGGTGTTGGCGACATTCCACGTCGTCGGTGCCGCAGCTAACGCATTAAGTTCCCCGCCTGGGGAGTACGGCCGCAAGGCTAAAACTCAAAGGAATTGACGGGGGCCCGCACAAGCAGCGGAGCATGTGGCTTAATTCGACGCAACGCGAAGAACCTTACCAAGGCTTGACATACACCGGAAAGCATTAGAGATGGTGCCCCCCTTGTGGTCGGTGTACAGGTGGTGCATGGCTGTCGTCAGCTCGTGTCGTGAGATGTTGGGTTAAGTCCCGCAACGAGCGCAACCCTTGTTCTGTGTTGCCAGCATGCCCTTCGGGGTGATGGGGACTCACAGGAGACTGCCGGGGTCAACTCGGAGGAAGGTGGGGACGACGTCAAGTCATCATGCCCCTTATGTCTTGGGCTGCACACGTGCTACAATGGCAGGTACAATGAGCTGCGAAGCCGTGAGGCGGAGCGAATCTCAAAAAGCCTGTCTCAGTTCGGATTGGGGTCTGCAACTCGACCCCATGAAGTCGGAGTTGCTAGTAATCGCAGATCAGCATTGCTGCGGTGAATACGTTCCCGGGCCTTGTACACACCGCCCGTCACGTCACGAAAGTCGGTAACACCCGAAGCCGGTGGCCCAACCCCTTGTGGGAGGGAGCTGTCGAAGGTGGGACTGGCGATTGGGACGAAGTCGTAACAAGGTAGCCGTACCGGAAGGTGCGGCTGGATCACCTCCTTTCTAAGGAGCACTTCTTACCGATCCCTCCGGGGTGAGGTCAGAGGCCACTACGTCGGCAAACGTTCGACGGTGGTTGCTCATGGGTGGAACGTTGATTATTCGGCACTTTCAGTCATCTCGGGCTGCCAGTACTGCTCTTCGGAGCGTGGAAAGCTGATCATGAGTGGCGAGGGTGTCGGGCACGCTGTTGGGTGTCTGAAGGTACGGCCGATTTTGGCTGCCTTCAGTGCCGGCCCCAGTGAACTTGCCTTCAGGGCAGGGTGATGGGTGGTTGGTCGTTGTTTGAGAACTGCACAGTGGACGCGAGCATCTGTGGCCAAGTTTTTAAGGGCGCACGGTGGATGCCTTGGCACCAGGAACCGATGAAGGACGTGGGAGGCCACGATAGTCCCCGGGGAGTCGTCAACCAGGCTTTGATCCGGGGGTTTCCGAATGGGGAAACCCGGCAGTCGTCATGGGCTGTCACCCTTGCCTGAACACATAGGGCAAGTGGAGGGAACGCGGGGAAGTGAAACATCTCAGTACCCGCAGGAAGAGAAAACAACCGTGATTCCGGGAGTAGTGGCGAGCGAAACTGGATGAGGCCAAACCATATGCGTGTGAGACCCGGCAGGGGTTGCGTATGTGGGGTTGTGGGATTTCTCTTTCACGGTCTGCCGGCCGTGAGACGAGTCAGAAACCGTTGATGTAGGCGAAGGACATGCGAAAGGTCCGGCGTAGAGGGTAAGACCCCCGTAGTCGAAACGTCAACGGCTCGTTTGAGAAACACCCAAGTAGCACGGGGCCCGAGAAATCCCGTGTGAATCTGGCGGGACCACCCGCTAAGCCTAAATATTCCCTGGTGACCGATAGCGGATAGTACCGTGAGGGAATGGTGAAAAGTACCGCGGGAGCGGAGTGAAATAGTACCTGAAACCGTGTGCCTACAAGCCGTGGGAGCGTCGGATATGTGCTTGCACATATCTCGTGACTGCGTGCCTTTTGAAGAATGAGCCTGCGAGTTTGCGGTGTGTTGCGAGGTTAACCCGTGTGGGGAAGCCGTAGCGAAAGCGAGTCCGAATAGGGCGATTTAGTAGCGCGCTCAAGACCCGAAGCGGAGTGATCTAGCCATGGGCAGGTTGAAGCGGCTGTAAGAGGTCGTGGAGGACCGAACCCACCAGGGTTGAAAACCTGGGGGATGACCTGTGGTTAGGGGTGAAAGGCCAATCAAACTCCGTGATAGCTGGTTCTCCCCGAAATGCATTTAGGTGCAGCGTCGTGTGTTTCTTGCCGGAGGTAGAGCACTGGATAGGCGATGGGCCCTACCGGGTTACTGACCTTAGCCAAACTCCGAATGCCGGTAAGTGAGAGCGCGGCAGTGAGACTGTGGGGGATAAGCTCCATGGTCGAGAGGGAAACAGCCCAGAGCATCGACTAAGGCCCCTAAGCGTACGCTAAGTGGGAAAGGATGTGGAGTCGCACAGACAACCAGGAGGTTGGCTTAGAAGCAGCCACCCTTGAAAGAGTGCGTAATAGCTCACTGGTCTAGTGATTCCGCGCCGACAATGTAGCGGGGCTCAAGCGTACCGCCGAAGTCGTGTCATTGCAGCAATAGGGCCAACGCCTGCTGTGATGGGTAGGGGAGCGTCGTGTGCCGGGTGAAGCCGCGCCGGAAGGCAGTGGTGGACGGTTCACGAGTGAGAATGCAGGCATGAGTAGCGATACACACGTGAGAAACGTGTGCGCCGATTGACTAAGGGTTCCTGGGTCAAGCTGATCTGCCCAGGGTAAGTCGGGACCTAAGGCGAGGCCGACAGGCGTAGTCGATGGATAACCGGTTGATATTCCGGTACCCGCTGTGAAGCGTCAAACATTGAACCAGGCGATGCTAAGTCCGTGAAGCCGCCCTGGAGCCTTCGGGCAAAGGGGAGTGGTGGAGCCGATGGTCCAGACCTGTAGTAGGTGAGTGATGGGGTGACGCAGGAAGGTAGTCCATCCCGGGCGGTGGTTGTCCCGGGGTAAGGGTGTAGGCCGTGTGATAGGTAAATCCGTCGCACATCAAGGCTGAGACCTGATGCCGAGCCGATTGTGGTGAAGTGGATGATCCTATGCTGTCGAGAAAAGCCTCTAGCGAGTTTCATGGCGGCCTGTACCCTAAACCGACTCAGGTGGTCAGGTAGAGAATACCGAGGCGTTCGGGTGAACTATGGTTAAGGAACTCGGCAAAATGCCCCCGTAACTTCGGGAGAAGGGGGGCCATCACTGGTGATCCGATTTACTCGGTGAGCTGGGGGTGGCCGCAGAGACCAGCGAGAAGCGACTGTTTACTAAAAACACAGGTCCGTGCGAAGCCGTAAGGCGATGTATACGGACTGACGCCTGCCCGGTGCTGGAACGTTAAGGGGACCGGTTAGTCAAACTTCGGTTTGGCGAAGCTGAGAACTTAAGCGCCAGTAAACGGCGGTGGTAACTATAACCATCCTAAGGTAGCGAAATTCCTTGTCGGGTAAGTTCCGACCTGCACGAATGGCGTAACGACTTCTCGACTGTCTCAACCATAGGCCCGGTGAAATTGCACTACGAGTAAAGATGCTCGTTTCGCGCAGCAGGACGGAAAGACCCCGGGACCTTTACTACAGTTTGATATTGGTGTTCGGTTCGGCTTGTGTAGGATAGCTGGGAGACTTTGAAGTCATGGCGCCAGCCATGGTGGAGTCGTCGTTGAAATACCAGTCTGGTCGTGCTGGATGTCTAACCTGGGTCCGTGATCCGGATCAGGGACAGTGTCTGATGGGTAGTTTAACTGGGGCGGTTGCCTCCTAAAGAGTAACGGAGGCGCCCAAAGGTTCCCTCAGCCTGGTTGGTAATCAGGTGTTGAGTGTAAGTGCACAAGGGAGCTTGACTGTGAGACCGACGGGTCGAGCAGGGACGAAAGTCGGGACTAGTGATCCGGCGGTGGCTTGTGGAAGCGCCGTCGCTCAACGGATAAAAGGTACCCCGGGGATAACAGGCTGATCTTCCCCAAGAGTCCATATCGACGGGATGGTTTGGCACCTCGATGTCGGCTCGTCGCATCCTGGGGCTGGAGTCGGTCCCAAGGGTTGGGCTGTTCGCCCATTAAAGCGGTACGCGAGCTGGGTTTAGAACGTCGTGAGACAGTTCGGTCCCTATCCGCTGTGCGCGTAGGAATATTGAGAAGGGCTGTCCCTAGTACGAGAGGACCGGGACGGACGAACCTCTGGTGTGCCAGTTGTCCTGCCAAGGGCATGGCTGGTTGGCTACGTTCGGGAGGGATAACCGCTGAAAGCATCTAAGCGGGAAGCCTGCTTCGAGATGAGTATTCCCACCCCCTTTGAGGGGTTAAGGCTCCCAGTAGACGACTGGGTTGATAGGCCGGATCTGGAAGGCGGGTAACCGCTGGAGGTGACCGGTACTAATAGGCCGAGGGCTTGTCCTCAGTTGCTCGCGTCCACTGTGTTGGTTCTGAAACCACGAACAACCGTCGTAGCTTTGCCACGGCTCCGGTTGACAGTTTCATAGTGTTTCGGTGGTCATAGCGTGAGGGAAACGCCCGGTTACATTCCGAACCCGGAAGCTAAGCCTTACAGCGCCGATGGTACTGCAGGGGGGACCCTGTGGGAGAGTAGGACGCCGCCGAACAAATTTTAGAGCTCCGGCTCTCGGGCAAATACGCCCGAGAGCCGGAGCTTTTTTTGTTTTCCAGGCTTTCCCAGCCGTCCTGCAAGGGTGTTTCGCGGCGGGGCGCACACCCGCCGCGTCGCGGTGCCAGGGCTGCGGGTAAGGTCAGGGGGCATCGTTGGCACATTTCCCACAGGAGGCCCCCGGGTGGAGGTCCAGGAGACCCGCGTTCAGACGGACCGGGTCCTCACCATCCCGAACATCCTCAGCATGGCACGCCTGGTCGGCGTACCCATCTTCCTGTGGCTGATCCTCAGGCCGGAGTTCGGAGGCCCCAAGAGCGACGGCTGGGCCCTGCTCGTGCTCATGCTGAGCGGCATCAGTGACTATCTCGACGGGAAGCTCGCACGGCGCTGGAACCAGATCAGCAGCCTCGGCCGGCTGCTGGATCCCGCGGCCGACCGCCTCTACATCCTGTCCACTCTCGTCGGCCTCACCTGGCGCGAGATTCTGCCGATCTGGCTGACCGCCGCACTTCTCGCGCGCGAACTGGTCCTGCTGGTCATGGTGGGCATCCTCAGGCGCCACGGCTATCCGCCGCCGCAGGTGAACTTCCTGGGGAAGGCCGCCACCTTCAACCTGATGTACGCCTTCCCGTTGTTGCTGCTCAGCGACGGACACGGATGGATCGCGTCACTCGGTGCGATTTTCGGATGGGCGTTCGCCGGGTGGGGTACAACCCTGTACTGGTGGGCAGGAGTCCTGTACATGGTGCAGGTCCGCCGGCTTGTCCGGACGGACACCATGGCCGATTGAGCTCGGCCCGAAGGGGCAGTTGAAGCCCCCCGATGGCCCGCGCTCGAAAACTGCGGGACAATCTGGACGGGTGAAGTCGGCTAGTCCGTCGTCTCTTAAAGGAGGACGCTTCCGACATGAAGGCCGTAGTGATGGCCGGAGGCGAAGGTACTCGCCTTCGTCCCATGACCTCAAGCATGCCCAAGCCGCTCCTGCCCGTGGCCAACCGCCCGATCATGGAGCACGTGCTCAGGCTGCTCAAAAGGCATGGGCTCAACGAGACCGTCGTGACTGTTCAGTTCCTGGCCTCTCTGGTCAAGAACTACTTCGGTGACGGCGAAGAGCTCGGCATGGAGCTCACCTATGCCAATGAGGAGAAGCCACTCGGTACTGCCGGTAGCGTCAAGAACGCCGAAGAGGCGTTGAAGGACGACACCTTCCTGGTGATCTCCGGCGATGCCCTGACCGACTTCGATCTCACGGATCTCATCAATTTCCACAAGGAAAAGGGTGCGCTGGTCACCGTCTGCCTGACGCGTGTCCCCAACCCCCTCGAATTCGGCATCACCATCGTCGACGAAGAGGGCAAGGTCGAGCGCTTCCTGGAGAAGCCGACCTGGGGTCAGGTCTTCTCGGACACGGTGAACACGGGTATCTACGTCATGGAGCCCGAAGTCTTCGACTACGTCGAGGCGGATGTCTCCGTCGACTGGTCGGGCGATGTCTTCCCTCAGCTGATGAAGGAAGGAAAGCCGGTCTTCGGATACATCGCCGAGGGCTACTGGGAGGACGTGGGCACCCACGAGAGCTACGTGAAGGCGCAGGCCGACGTCCTGGAGGGCAAGGTCGACGTCGAGATCGACGGCTTCGAGATCTCCCCGGGCGTGTGGGTCGCCGAGGGCGCCGAAGTGCACCCCGACGCCGTGCTGCGCGGCCCGCTCTACATCGGGGACTACGCGAAGGTCGAAGCGGACGCCGAAATCCGTGAACACACGGTCATCGGCTCCAACGTCGTCGTCAAAAGCGGCGCCTTCCTGCACCGAGCCGTCGTGCACGACAACGTGTACGTCGGCCAGCACAGCAATCTTCGAGGCTGTGTCATCGGCAAGAACACCGACATCATGCGGGCCGCACGGATCGAGGACGGCGCCGTCATCGGCGACGAATGCCTCGTCGGCGAAGAATCGATCATTCAGGGAAACGTACGCGTCTACCCGTTCAAGACCATCGAGGCCGGCGCATTCGTCAACACCTCGGTGATCTGGGAGTCGCGCGGTCAGGCGCATCTCTTCGGAGCGCGCGGTGTGTCCGGCATCCTCAATGTGGAGATCACTCCGGAGCTGGCGGTGCGCCTCGCGGGAGCGTATGCGACGACGCTCAAGAAGGGCTCCACGGTCACCACGGCCCGTGACCACTCCCGAGGCGCGCGGGCATTGAAGAGGGCGGTCATCTCGGCGCTGCAGGCCAGCGCCATCGACGTACGCGACCTGGAGAACGTACCGTTGCCCGTGGCCAGGCAGCAGACGGCGCGAGGCAGCGCGGGCGGGATCATGATCCGCACGACACCCGGGGTGCCGGACTCCGTCGACATCATGTTCTTCGACGGGGAAGGCGCCGACCTGTCACAGGGTGGGCAGCGCAAGCTCGACCGGGTGTTCGCGCGACAGGAGTACCGGCGCGCGTTCCCCGGTGAGATCGGGGACCTGTACTTCCCGGCCAGCGTCTTCGACTCGTACACGGGCTCCCTGCTCAGGAACGTGGACACGACGGGTGTCGCCGAGTCGGGGCTGAAGGTGGTCGTGGACGCCTCGAACGGCAGTGCCGGTCTGGTGCTTCCCAGCCTGTTGGGCAAGCTCGGTGTCGACTCCCTGACCATCAACCCCGGCCTCGACGAGTCCAGGCCGACGGAGACCGCCGACACCCGGCGAGCCGGACTGGTACGGCTCGGCGAGATCGTCGCGTCCGCGCGCGCCGCGTTCGGAGTGCGCTTCGACCCGGTGGGCGAGCGGCTCTCGCTGGTCGACGAGAAGGGACGGATCGTCGAGGACGACCGGGCTCTCCTCGTGATGCTCGACCTGGTGGCCGCGGAACGCCGCAGCGGGCGAGTGGCGCTGCCGGTGACCACCACGCGCATCGCCGAGCAGGTGGCGGCCTATCACGGCACCCAGGTGGAGTGGACGACCACGTCGCCGGACGACCTGACCCGGGTCGGACGGGACGAGTCGACGATCTTCGGCGGTGACGGACGCGGCGGCTTCATCATCCCGGAGTTCAGCAGTGTGTTCGACGGTGCGGCCGCCTTCGTCCGCCTCATCGGACTGGTGGCGCGGACGCAGCTCACGCTCAGCCAGATCGACGCGCGGATTCCGCGGGCGCACGTGCTCAAGCGAGATCTCGCGACTCCCTGGGCGGTCAAGGGCCTCGTGATGCGCCGGGTCGTGGAGGAAGCGGGGGACCGGTTCGTGGACACCACCGACGGTGTTCGCGTCGTGGAGGCCGACGGGCGCTGGGTGATGGTGCTGCCCGACCCCGCCGAGGCCGTGACGCATCTCTGGGCCGAGGGCCCCGACGTCGCGTCGGCGGAGGCCCTGCTCGATGAGTGGGCCGCCGTCGTGGACAGCGCCGGCCGCTAGCCGCGAACAGGCGGCGTTCGCCTTGTCGAGCGAACGCCGCCTGCCTCGGAGCCGGCACACGCGCATGCCGGACAGGTGTCCCCAAGGGGGCCTGCCCGGCACGTGGGTGGGGCCATTCGGAGGTAGCACCCACGACGTGCGACGATGTGCGGCATGCCGCAGCAGCCCCCCATTCGGAGCACACCTCCGCGCCCCCCGCGCCCGGACGCCTCCATGTCGCTGCTCACCAACGTCATGGACCACAGCCTCGACGACGGATACGCCGAGGCGGCCGCCCGCAAGAAGACCGAGGGCGCCGGCGGCATGCCGAAGACGGTACGGGCGAAGCTCGGTCTCGCCGCCGGTCTCGTGCTCGCCGCCCTGGTCGTGACCGTGGGAGCGGCCAACGCGCGGATCGCGGCGCCCGTTGTGGCCAAGGAGCGCCAGGAGCTCATCGACCGGATCCAACGCGAGACCTCGTCCGCGGACAAGCTCGAGAGCAGTGTCGACGCCCTGCGCGACGACGTGAGCGCCCGGCAGCGCGAGGCACTGAAGAAGCAGGGGGGCGGCGACCAGGCCGACCTGGTCGACGTCCTGTCGGGTGCCGTCGCCGTGCACGGTCCCGGCGTGAAGCTGGTCGTGAACGACGCCAAGGAAGCCACCCAGGGCGGTGACGGTGATCCGCGTGAGACCAACGGGTTCTCGGACACCGGCCGGGTCCGCGACCGTGACATGCAGCGGGTCGTCAACGGGCTCTGGGAGTCCGGCGCGGAGGCCGTGTCGATCAACGGACAGCGGCTGACGGCGCTCTCGGCGATCCGGGCCGCCGGAGACGCGATACTGGTCGACAACAAGCCGCTGGTGCCGCCCTACACGGTGCTCGCGGTGGGGGACGGCGAGCGGCTCAGCACCAGGTTCCAGAACAGTGCCGACGGGCTGTATCTTCACGCCCTTCAGGAGAACTACGGCATCCGGACCAGCATCTCCGTCGACGACGACGTCCGTTTGTCCGCCGCACCAAGTGTGATCGTACGTACAGCACAGCCGAGCACAGAGAAGGGCACATCGTGATCGCCGTACTGGGCCTCGTCGTGGGAGTCGTGGCTGGATTGTTGGTCCGGCCCGAGGTTCCGGTGATCGTGGAACCCTACCTTCCGATCGCCGTCGTGGCGGCGCTCGACGCCGTCTTCGGAGGCCTGCGCGCGATGCTCGACGGCATCTTCGACGACAAGGTCTTCGTGGTCTCGTTCCTGTCGAACGTGGTCGTCGCGGCGCTGATCGTCTTCCTGGGCGACAAGTTGGGCGTCGGTGCCCAGCTCTCCACCGGTGTCGTGGTCGTCCTCGGTATCCGTATCTTCTCCAACGCCGCGGCGATCCGTCGGCACGTGTTCCGGGCGTGAGGCCGATGAGCAACGAGGATGAGACCCCCGACAACCGACTGCGCAGGGAACTTCCCGAGGAGGTTCCGGCCGCGGCCGCCGAGAACTCGGCTCCCCGACAGCAGGGCGCGCCCCCGCCGGACGACGCGGAGGGCGTCCCGGCGCTGACCGGCCGTCAGCGGCTGGTGAAGGGGGTGTGGCCGCCGAGAGTGTCCCGTGCGCAACTCATCGTCGCGCTGCTGCTGTTCGGCCTCGGCTTCGGCCTGGCCGTCCAGGTGGCGTCCAACAGCGACAGTGGCAGCGCGCTGCGTGGCGCACGTCAAGAGGATCTCGTACGTATCCTCGATGAACTCGACAACCGTACTCAGCGTCTTGAAGACGAGAAGCAGGGTCTCGAAGATCAGCGCACCGAGCTGGAGAACAGCTCGAACCAGGCTGCCGAGGCGCGCAAGCAGACGGCCGAGAAGGAGAAGCAACTCGGCATTCTGGCGGGCACGGTGGCGGCGCAGGGACCCGGCATCACGCTGACGATCAACGATACGAAGGGGACGGTCAAGGCGGACATGCTGCTTGACGCGATCCAGGAGCTGCGCGCGGCCGGTGCGGAGGCGATTCAGGTGAACGGTGTGCGGGTTGTCGCCAGCACCTATCTGAGCGATTCCGGCAAGGGCGTGAGCGTGGACGGGAACAAGATCACCCAGCCCTATCGTTTCAAGGTCATCGGCAAGCCGCAGGACCTCGAGCCGGCGCTCAACATCCCCGGAGGCGTGGTGCAGACTCTGGAGAAGGAGCAGGCCACCGTCACGGTGGAGCGTGCGACGAAGATCGTTGTGGATGCCTTGCGGGCCGCGAAGCTGCCTGACTACGCTCGGTCCTCCTCCCAGTGAGCCGGGGGCGCATGGGGGTGGTGCGGCGAGGGCATGAGGTTGCGGGGGGTCGGCGCACCGAATGGGTGGTGCGTGGTGGAAACTGTCTGGTGGATACGGACGTTGTGAGGATGTCCGGGTCGACCGGTGTGTGCAATCAGGGTTCGTCCTGCCCCACGGGCGGGTCTGTTTCGGTCAAGGGGAATCGCCCGTGAAGTTGTTTGCGAAGTTGTTCGGCAAGAGCGCACGCGAGGGCGGCGACAACGCCCGGCACCGTGCACCACGCCATGGAGACGTGGAGGGCCAGGGTGGCGAGCGCCCGCTGTTCCGGGACCAGGTCGCTGGTCCGGGCGGCGACATTTCCGGTGGTCAGGGCGCGCCGTCTGTTGACCCTGCCCAGTCCGGCCGCATAGGTTTCGGGGAACCGTCAGCCTCAAGTACGGGTGGAGGGTTCGCTGCCGACCCGTACGCGTCTCATGTCCCTGGGGGGCAGCCGCGGCAGGAGGATCCCATGTCGGCCCTGGTGTGTACGAGGTGCGGTAACCGCAACGCGGAAAACAGCCGTTTCTGTTCGAACTGCGGTGCGCCGCTGCGGCCCGGGGCGGTCCCGGAGCGTGCGTCCGAGACGACGTCGACGATCTCCATCTCGGGCCTCGAGGCCTACGATGCCGAGGTCACCGGTCAGACGCAGATGCCCACGCTCTCTCCGGAGGCGCAGGCCGCCGTCGACGCCCTGCCGCTCGGCTCGGCGCTCCTGGTGGTCCGCCGCGGTCCGAACTCGGGCAGCCGCTTCCTCCTGGACGGTGAGCTGACCACGGCCGGGCGCCATCCGCAGAGCGACATCTTCCTCGACGACGTGACCGTGTCGCGTCGGCATGTGGAGTTCCGTCGTGCCGCGGACGGTTCGTTCACGGTCGCCGACGTGGGCAGCCTGAACGGGACGTACGTCAACCGGGAGCGGATCGACTCGGTTCCGCTGTCGAACGGCGACGAGGTGCAGATCGGTAAGTACCGGCTGGTCTTCTACGCGAGCCAGCGAGGTATCTGACCCTTCCCCAGACTCCGTCCGGGGGGACCCCCAGGAAGGTCCATGCTTCGAACACCGAGCGGCGGTGCCGGCAACGGTACCGCCGCAGCGGACAGTGGGCTGATGAGCATCGGCGCGGTGCTGAACGCGCTGCGTGACGAGTTCCCCGAGGTCACCATCTCCAAGATCCGGTTCCTGGAGTCGGAGGGGCTCATCGAGCCGCGGCGGACGCCCTCGGGGTATCGCAAGTTCAGCGCGGACGACGTCGAGCGGCTCGGGCACGTCCTGAGGATGCAGCGGGACCACTATCTTCCGCTGAAGGTCATCCGCGAGCACCTGGACGCCCTGGAGCGCGGCGAGCCCGTACGACTGCCCTCCCTGGGACGTCAGCGCGACGGGGGCGACGCGGAGCTGCCGGAGCCCGACGCGCCCACGGCGGTGCGGGTGGGCCGGTCGGAGCTGCTGGCCGCCGCCGAGATCGGCGAGCAGGAGCTGCAGGAGTGGGAGTCGTACGGGCTCATCGCCCCACTGGCGGAGGGGACGTACGACGCCGAGGCGGTGACGGTCGCCGCACTCGTCGTCGAGCTGGGGCGGTTCGGTATCGAGCCACGCCATCTGCGGGCGATGAAGGCCGCCGCCGAACGGGACGCGGGGCTGGTGGACCAGGTGGTGGCCCCGCTGAGGCGCCACCGCAATCCGCAGACCAGGGCGCACGCGGAAGCGCGTACGAAGGAGCTGGCGGGGCTCACGGTGAGGCTGCACGCCGCACTGGTGCAGACCGCGCTGGGCGTAAGGCTGCCCTGACCTCGGGGCCTGACAGTCGGCCGGATCGCCCACCCGTTCTGTGCTCGACTACCCAAACGTCCCGGGCACGGCCTAGGGTTGCTGTGTGAACGAGCTCGATGTCGTAGGTGTCCGGGTCGAAATGCCCTCCAACCAACCGATCGTGCTCCTGCGTGAAGTGGGAGGCGATCGCTACCTCCCCATCTGGATCGGACCGGGGGAGGCGACGGCGATCGCCTTCGCCCAGCAGGGCATGGCCCCCGCACGACCGCTGACCCACGACCTGTTCAAGGACGTGCTGGAAGCCGTCGGCCAGGAGCTCACCGAGGTGCGCATCACCGATCTGCGCGAGGGGGTCTTCTACGCGGAGCTGGTGTTCGCCAGCGGGGTCGAGGTCAGCGCCCGTCCGTCCGACGCCATAGCGCTGGCGCTGCGCACCGGAACGCCGATCTACGGCAGTGACGGGGTGCTCGACGACGCGGGAATCGCGATTCCGGACGAGCAGGAGGACGAGGTGGAGAAGTTCCGGGAGTTCCTCGACCAGATCTCGCCCGAGGACTTCGGGACCAACAGCCAGTGACGGGGCGGGTGCCGCGGCCGGGCGCCCGGACACCCGTTCCCGCAGCTGTGCCGCGTCACGGGATCGGAGTAGTCCGGTCGGCAATTGCCCGTGGCGACTGTGGCGCGCTGCGGCTCACTCCGAGAGCATTCGGCTAGCCTTTCCCCGCGGTGGGACACGGGAAACCACTCTCAGGGTGATTATCACTCGGCGTGCCGAGTGTGGCGATCGTTGACGCACCCCTGGTGACTGCCTACCGTCGAGAAGGCAGGTCAAGGACGGAGGTCGGCGTGAGAAGCAGCGGCGACGGTACGGCTGGGGGTGCCCCCGGACGCGGTCTGGGGGAGAGCGGCCCGTACCCTCCCCCAAGCTCTCGGCTCGGCTCGAGCAGGGGGTACCCCCATCACGACAGCACGGCCGACCACGTTCCACAGCGGCCGACAGCGGTGCCGGGCGAGGGCGGGACGGCTGCCGAGGAGATCGGCTACCGGGGACCCACGGCGTGCGCCGCCGCGGGCATCACCTACCGGCAGCTCGACTACTGGGCCAGGACGGGTCTGGTCGAGCCGAGTGTGCGGCCCGCCTACGGGTCGGGGACGCAGCGGTTGTACAGCTTCCGGGACGTGGTGGTCCTGAAGATCGTGAAGCGGTTCCTCGACACGGGAGTGTCGCTGCAGAACATCCGCACCACGGTCCAGCACCTCAGGGAGCGCGGCTTCCGGGACCTGGAGCGGATGACGCTGATGAGCGACGGCGCGACCGTCTACGAGTGTTCCTCGCCCGACGAGGTCCACGCCCTGCTCCAGGGCGGCCAGGGCGTTTTCGGGATCGCCGTGGGCGTGGTGTGGCGGGACGTCGAGAACGCCCTCTCCCAGTTGCACGGGGAGCGGGTGGACACGGGCGAGACGCTCGTCGGACACAACCCCGTGGACGAGCTGGCACGCCGGCGCAACCGAGCGGTCTGAGGGCCGGGGCGGTCCGACGGTCCGCGCGGCCGGGGGTCGGTGCGTTCCGGCGTCGCGATGTTGCCCGGTTCGGCGGGCGGCGCGGTGAGCGGGGGCGCCCGAGTGCCGGGGGATGTCAGTGGCGTAGGGCAGCATCGGGGGTGTGAGAAACGCGCCCACGATCCTGCATCTCGACATGGATGCCTTCTTCGCCTCTGCGGAGCAGGCGTCCAAGCCGAGCCTGCGGGGGAAGGCCGTCGTGGTGGGCGGCCTCGGACTGCGCGGCGTGGTAGCCACCGCCTCCTACGAGGCCCGTGTCTTCGGGGTGCACTCGGCGATGCCCATGGCCCAGGCGCGCAGGCTCGCGCCGAACGCCGCGTATCTCGTGCCGCGCTTCGGGCTCTACCGGGAGATCAGCGACCAGGTGATGGGGCTGCTGCGGACGCTGTCCCCCCTGGTGGAGCCGCTGAGCCTGGACGAGGCCTTCGTCGATCTGGAGGCCGGGGGAACGGCCTGGGACGACGCCTCCGCGCGGCTGGCCGGGGTGAAGCTGCGCGCGGACATCCGGGCCGTCACGGGCCTGACGGGCTCCGTGGGGCTCGCGGCCTCCAAGATGCTCGCCAAGATCGCCTCCGAGCAGGCCAAGCCCGACGGCCTGGTGGTGATCGAGCCGGGGACGGAGCGCGCGATGCTCGGACCGATGCCGGTGCGGACGCTGCCGGGCGTGGGGCCCGCCACCGGGGATCATCTGCGGCGGGGCGGGATCAACACGGTCGACGAGATCGCCGAGGCGGGCGAGGACGAGCTCGTACGGCTGCTGGGCAAGGCCCACGGGCACGCGCTGTACGCGATGGCGCTGGCGCGCGACGAGCGGCCCGTGGTGGCCGAGCGGGAGACGAAGTCCGTCTCGGTCGAGGACACCTACGACGTGGACATCCATGACCGCGTACGGGTCGGGCTCGAGGTGCAGCGGCTCGCCGACCGGTGTGTGCAGCGGCTTCGCCGGGCGGGGTTGTCGGGACGGACCATCGTGCTCAAGGTGCGCAGATACGACTTCTCGACGCTGACCCGGTCCGAGACGCTCCGGGGGCCCACGGACGACCCCGCGGTCGTCCGGGAGGCGGCCGGGCGGCTCCTGGAGGCGGTGGATACGACGGGGGGCGTACGCCTGCTGGGTGTCGGCGTCTCGGGGCTCGCCGACTACACGCAGGAGGACCTCTTCGCGCAGGCCCAGGCACAGGCCAGGGCCGCGCAGGAGGAGACGGCGGCGCAGGAACACCCCGACGAGGAGGCGCCGGAGGAACCGGCCGCCGAACAGGTGCCGGCGGCCGAGCGGCGCTGGCCCGCGGGGCACGACGTGCACCACGCCGAGTACGGGCACGGGTGGGTGCAGGGCAGCGGGCTGGGAAGGGTGACGGTGCGGTTCGAGACGCCCGACTCGGAACCGGGGCGGGTGCGGACGTTCCGTACGGACGACGCGGCCTTGGAGCCGGCGGACCCGCTGCCGTTGGTGCCCCGAAGACCCGAGGACTCGTCCGGTGTGTCCGCCGCTGCGCCCGGGAGGGCATGAGCCCGTCCGGCATTCGGCCGGGGACGGGCCGGGCGGCGCGGGCCGTCGGCGGCCGGTCGCCAGGTCCGCCGTACGCCGGACGCGGTCACCCGCGCTGCCGAAGGGGTGCCTCAGACATCGTCCGTTCCCGCCAGGCGGCCGAAGTCGCGGTCCGGCGGAGGGGCCGGGGGAGTCACGTCGAGTCCGTAGTGGTGGTACAGCTGGAGTTCCTGCTCCGGAGAGAGATGACGGCCCACGCCGAAATCGGGGGCGTCCTTGATCAGGGCGCGTTCGAAGGGGACGCGCAGGCTGCCCTCGACGAGTTCGCTGGGCTCCAGGGGCACGAAGGCGTCCCTGCTGAACAGGCCCGTACGTATGGCGGCCCACTCCGGTATGCCGGTCGCGTCGTCCAGGTAGACCTCGTCGACCGTGCCGATCTTGGCGCCATTGCGGTCGAGCGCCTTGCGGCCGATCAGATTGCGCGGATCGATGTCGGTCTGCACGGGCCCTCCACTCGATTGCAACTCATCCGTAGGCACTACGAAAGAGCACATTCGTGACGGTGGCCACTCGAAAGCCCGTGCGTTGTTCACGCTGGTACCCTGGCAAACGGCTGCTGATCCCGTGCGGGAGAGTCCTCCAGACACCATCGGAGGCGCCGAAGGAGCAAATCCTCCCCGGAATCTCTCAGGCTCACGTACCGCACGGACGAGGTCACTCTGGAAAGCAGAGCGGGGCTGACGCCTTCCGCTCTCACCGACGGTGAAAGCCGGGTCGCAGCGAGCGGGCGGACCGGTGAAGCTCTCAGGTCAGATGACAGAGGGGGAGGCCGTCGGGGCACCCGCGCCGTGGTGCCCCTCGAAGGTCGTGTGTGACCAGGAGGCCTCCGCAATGACCGCCCATCGCATTCCGCTCTCCGAGCTCGAACAGGGAATCCCCTTCGAGCAGCGCCACATCGGGCCCGCCCCGGAAGCCCGGGCCAAGATGCTCGCGCAGGTCGGGTACGGCTCGCTGGACGAACTGACGGCCGCCGCCGTGCCGGACGTGATCAAGAACGCCGAGGCGCTCGAGCTCCCGGGCGCGCGCACCGAGGCCGAGGTCCTGGCCGAGCTGCGCTCCCTCGCGGACCGCAACCAGGTTCTCGACCCGATGATCGGCCTCGGTTACTACGGCACCTTCACGCCGCCGGTGATCCTGCGCAACGTCATGGAGAACCCGGCCTGGTACACCGCCTACACGCCCTACCAGCCGGAGATCTCGCAGGGCCGCCTGGAGGCGCTGCTCAACTTCCAGACCGTGGTCGCCGAGCTGACCGGCCTGCCCACCTCCGGCGCCTCGCTGCTGGACGAGGGCACCGCGGCCGCCGAGGCGATGGCGCTGTCCCGGCGCATGGGCAAGAACAAGAAGGGCCTCTTCCTGATCGACGCGGACGCCCTGCCGCAGACCGTCGCCGTCATCGAGACCCGCGCCGAACCCACCGGCGTCGAGGTCGTCGTCGCCGACCTGAGCGAGGGCATCCCGGCCGCGATCGCCGAGCGCGAGATCAACGGCGTGCTCATCCAGTACCCGGGCGCCTCCGGTGCCGTACGCGACCTCAAGCCCGTCATCGAGCAGGCGCACGAGCTCGGCGCGGTCGTCACCGTCGCCGCCGACCTGCTCGCCCTGACCCTGCTCACCTCGCCCGGCGAGCTCGGCGCCGACATCGCGGTCGGCACCACCCAGCGGTTCGGCGTTCCGATGGGCTTCGGCGGTCCGCACGCCGGATACATGGCGGTGCGCGAGCAGTTCGCGCGCAGCCTGCCCGGCCGGCTGGTCGGCGTCTCCGTCGACGCGGACGGACACAAGGCGTACCGGCTCGCCCTGCAGACGCGCGAGCAGCACATCCGCCGTGAGAAGGCCACCAGCAACATCTGCACCGCGCAGGTGCTGCTCGCCGTGATGGCCGGCATGTACGCCGTCTACCACGGGCCGGACGGACTGAGGACGATCGCCCGCCGCACCCACCGCTACGCCACGCTCCTCGCCGAGGGGCTGAAGGCCGGCGGCGCCGAGGTCGTGCACGGCGCGTACTTCGACACACTGACCGTCCGCGTGCCGGGCCGCGCCGCCGACATCGTCACGAGCGCGCGAGACCAGGGTGTCAACCTCCACCTCGTCGACGCCGACCACGTGTCGATCGCCTGTGACGAGACCACCGCCCGCAGGCAAGTGGGCTCCGTGTGGGCCGCGTTCGGCGTCGAGGGCGACATCGAGGCGCTGGACGCGAGCACCGAGGACACCCTGCCCGCGGCGCTGCTGCGCACCGACGACTACCTCACGCACCCGGTGTTCCACCAGTACCGGTCCGAGACCGCGATGCTGCGCTACCTGCGCAAACTCTCCGACCGTGACTACGCGCTGGACCGCGGCATGATCCCGCTGGGCTCCTGCACCATGAAGCTCAACGCGACCACCGAGATGGAGCCGGTCACCTGGCCCGAGTTCGGCCAGCTGCACCCCTTCGTCCCCGCCGAGCAGGCGCAGGGCTACCTCACGCTCATCGAGGAGCTGGAGACGAGGCTCGCCGAGGTCACCGGCTACGACAAGGTGTCACTGCAGCCCAACGCCGGTTCGCAGGGCGAGCTGGCCGGTCTGCTCGCCGTCCGCGGCTACCACCGGGCCAACGGCGACGAGCAGCGCACCGTCTGCCTGATCCCGTCCTCGGCGCACGGCACGAACGCCGCGAGCGCCGTGATGGCCGGCATGAAGGTCGTCGTCGTGAAGACCGCCGAGGACGGCGAGATCGACATCGCGGACCTGCGTGCCAAGATCGAGCAGCACCGCGACGAGCTGGCCGTGCTGATGATCACGTACCCCTCGACGCACGGTGTGTTCGAGGAGCATGTCGCCGACATCTGCGCCCAGGTGCACGAGGCGGGCGGCCAGGTGTACGTCGACGGCGCCAACCTCAACGCGCTGGTGGGCCTCGCCAAGCCGGGCCACTTCGGCGGTGACGTCTCGCACCTCAACCTGCACAAGACGTTCTGCATCCCGCACGGCGGCGGCGGTCCGGGCGTCGGCCCGGTCGGCGTGCGCGCGCACCTGGCGCCGTACCTGCCGAACCACCCGCTGCAGCCCGCCGCCGGTCCCGAGACCGGTGTCGGCCCGATCTCGGCCGCGCCCTGGGGCTCCGCGGGCATCCTGCCCATCTCGTGGGCGTACGTCCGGCTGATGGGCGGCGAGGGCCTCAAGCGGGCCACGCAGGTCGCCGTGCTGTCGGCGAACTACATCGCCAAGCGTCTGGAGCCGCACTACCCGGTGCTGTACACCGGTCCCGGCGGGCTCGTCGCCCACGAGTGCATCATCGATCTGCGTCCGCTGACGAAGGCGACCGGCGTCAGCGTCGACGACGTCGCCAAGCGGCTCATCGACTACGGCTTCCACGCGCCCACCATGTCCTTCCCGGTCGCGGGCACGCTGATGATCGAGCCGACCGAGTCCGAGGACCTGGTCGAGCTCGACCGGTTCTGCGAGGCGATGATCGCCATCCGTGCGGAGATCGAGAAGGTCGGTTCGGGCGACTGGACGGTGGACGACAACCCGCTGCGGAACGCGCCCCACACCGCCGCCGCGCTCGGCGGTGAGTGGAAGCACGCGTACACGCGTGAGCAGGCCGTCTTCCCGCCCGGGGTCGCGGCCGCGGACAAGTACTGGCCGCCGGTGCGCCGGATCGACCAGGCGTACGGCGACCGGAACCTGGTCTGCTCCTGCCCGCCGCTGGACGCCTACGAGGACTAGGCCGACGAGGGCCGGCCGATGACCTGAGGACCGGCCCTCACGGGCCAGGAACGGCTGCTGGACCCTCGGGGACCGGAGTCGTTCGGGAATCAGAAGGGGACGTGCCCCGGCTTGAAGCCGGGGCACGTCCCCTTCTCCGTGTCCGTCGTCCCGCCGGTCAGTGGGCGACGGCGAGCCACGGCATCGGGTCGGTGTACGCGCCGTCGACGAGCACCTCGAAGTGCAGGTGCGGGCCCGTCGACAGGCCCGTGGAGCCGACGAACCCGACCGCGGCCCCGCTCTCGACGCTCTGACCGGCCCTGACCAGCAGGGACGACATGTGGCTGTACGTGGTCTCCAGCCGCCTGCCGCCGATCGTGCCGTGATCGATCACGACGCGGTTGCCGTACGCCTTGGTCATTCCCGCGAACACGACCTGCCCCTGCCGTGCGGCGGACACCGGCGCGTTCCGCGGAGCGGCGAAGTCCACGCCCGTGTGCAGCTTGGTGACGCCCGTGAGGGGGTGTTTGCGCGATCCGAAGGGGGAGCTGATCACCAGGGTGGTCACCGGCGGGGCCAGTACTCCGCTCGCCTTGCCGCTGCCGGGGTTCGCGTTCTCCTCGCGGTCGAAGGTCCTGTACCGCGCGGACAGGTCCTTGACCTCGGTGAGATACGTCCGCGCCGTCGCCGGCACGCGTCCCGCCCGCGTCACGGAGTCCGTGCCCACCGTGTAGGCGGCCAGGGTGAGGTCGAGAAGGTCCCCCGACACGGTGCCACGGGTTCTGAGCCGGGTGACGTCCTCGGCGAGAGCGCAGTCCTGCCGGGCGAGCGCCATGATGGCGTCCACGGGGTCGCGCGGTGAGGACCTTCCGTTGCCGTCGGCGTCCTTGCCCCAGGTGTGCCACTGGCTCTCGGTGAAGCCCGCGATGCCCACCGTGCCGGAGAGCGTGGCCGGGTCGGTGTTCCAGCCGGAACGCCGGTCGATCTGGGCGGCGAGGACGGACGGTTTCAGGAGGGCGCAGGTCCTGGCCGCCTCGCGCAGCCACGGGACGTACGACGCGTCGACTCGGTCCGTCGCGGTGTCGCCCGCGGTCGCCGTGTGCCCGTCCGAGTCCTCCGACCAGGCCGAGGGCAGACGGCCCGTCGCGGCCATGAACCCCGCGAAGCCCAGCACGACGGTCAGCCCCGGCAGGGCCAGCAGGGTGAACGGGCCGGGGCGGCGACGGCGGCGCGTGCGCTCGGGCCGCTCGTCCGACGGCGCCCCGTTCACCGGCCCCATGCCGACGGGTTCCATGCCGACGGGCCCCAAGCCCACCGGCGGCACGCCTGCCCGATCCGCGCCCAGCACGGAATCGTTCACCGGTTCCTGAAGCGCCGCGGGGTCCTCCTGGGCGGTGCGGTCACCGGACGTCGGGTGGTGCTGCCCACGATCGGGGGAGTGCAGGAGTCCCATGACCGCCTTGCTCGCTTCTGGGGAGGTCCGTAGAGGTGAACCGGATGTCGTCGGGGCGGGGCCCGAGGCCGGGTCCGGCACGGTTATCCGGCTGCCCGGAGGCTCACGAAGGGACGCTAGCGTTTCGTCCGCGGCACTTCAGGAGGTGGAGAGGCAGAGGGGGATGTCCGTTCGGGCAGACCGTAGTAGGCAGGTAGGCGGGTAGGCGGGCGTGGGGGTGGAGCGCCGCGTGGACCATGTCCGGATCGGAGGGTCCTCGTGGAGTCACGGGGAGTGATCGCGTCCGGACATGCGTCGGGGCCGGTGCGGAGAGTGTGTCTCCGGCCGGCCCCTCGTTCTGTCCGGGCTGTCGCCCTTCGTGTGTGCGGCTCAGGCGGCCGTCATCACGTGCTCGCTGCCCAGCGGGCGGTGCGGCGCGATGATCTGGCCGTCCGGCAGGAGCTCACCGGTGTCCTCGAAGAGCAGAACGCCGTTGCACAGCAGGCTCCATCCCTGCTCCGGGTGGTGCGCCGCGAGACGCGCGGACTCCCGGTCGGCTGATTCGGCTGACGGACAGGGTGGCTGGTGCTGGCACATGGGTGGGATCTTTCGCTGGGTTGAGAGGTGTGTGCTGGTCGTGGTGTCTGATTCGCGGCTCGAACTGCTCATGGCCGCCCCCCGTGGTGTGTGTTTGGAACCCAGTGTTGCCCTACGGGCGTCAATCCGCAGGGATTTCGCAGCAGCGCTCCTCACAGGTTGGAGACGCGTCACCCGCGCGGACGGTTCATCGCAACTGCACCGTCCCTTCGGGGGGTTCGCGGTGGTCGGATGGGGCTAGTCAGGCACGGTCACAGGCGCGTTTCCCCTCGTACGAGCAGGGTTGGGCCCGAACGAGCGGGCCGGTTCGGACCCGGTCCGCCCGTGTGCCGGCCGACCGTCGCGCGGCGCGGCGACGTGCCCCGCGGCCGGAGAACGGCTGCGGGGCACGCGGACGGACGCGAATGAGGGGCGCGCGTGGCTACGCGGGGGAACTGAGCAGGGGTGCGGCGGTCAGACGATGGGTGAGGACCGGCAGGAACTCGGCGACGCGATGCGGGCGGTGGGCGGCGATGCCGGGCGGTGCGGGTGCCAGCGGCACCAGGAGGTCGGTGGGGGCCGGATGGCCGGTGGCGCCGTCGGCGGCGCAGTCCCCGTGCAGCCAGAGGGTGAGCATGTAGAGCTCGGGCACCGACAGCAGGCGCGCCTGGAACGACTGCTTCATGTTCTCGGCCTGACGCAGGGCGCGTTCGGTGGCGGTGATGTAGGGGCCTTCGAAGAAGTGCGAGAAGGCCCAGCCGTCGGGGGTGAGCATCGTGTCGGCCGCCGCCACCGAGCGCTCTCCGCAGCGGATCAGGAAGCGCCACGCGGCGAGGCGTGTGGTGGACGTACCCGCCGGATCGCTCCGGTCCAGGACGTGTACGGGCAGAGGGAGTTCGGGGGTGACCGGCCCCTCGGCCATCCGCAGGGACGGGGTGCGGGCCTCGCGGACTGCGGTGGGGGAACCGAGTGCCGTGAGAACGGTGCGCAGGGCGGGCGCGGGAGCCGGAGGTACGTGCAGCGGCATGGTGGGTCGCCTCTCATTCGACAGGCACAGTGGCGCGAGGGGGCGGGGGCGGACGGCGCTGTCAGCTCTCGGGTCGGAGGGGCGGGGGGTCTGGATCTGCCGACGGGGGTGTCGCCTGCCGCGTGTCACCTCGACGGCAGGACCTGGGACCGCGAGCGCCAACTCTCTGCCTCGTTTGCGGAGTTTATACGACAGGTGTTCAGACGGTGTTTCGTCTAGTCGGTCCGAATATGAAGAGCAAGGCGGTATTCGGTCGGCGAAAGCAGAGGGTTCATCCCGGTTCCACGGCGATGTGCGACGATGACCTCGGAATACTTCGCGCGAGCGGTCGGCCGATTCTCGTCGGCGTTTTTCACGAGATCATGTCAGGCTGAAAACAGGCAGTGGTCCATGCCTCGTGAATGTGCCGCTGGACACCTGCCCACAGCGTAGCGGCCGACGGGGCCCTCCAGGGCGTTATCGATCGGCCTGCCTGGGCATCATCCACCGGGACGGCGGGGGTCCGAGGGTCGGCCCGCCCTTCGAGGAGGGACACTTCGATGGGAGAGAAGGTCGTGGCAGGGTCGTTCGACCTGTCCGATCGCCAGCGCTACCGTGGCAAGCTCCGGGAGTGTCTGGCGGGGCTGGCGCGGCTGCTGGAGGAGAAGCGGTTCGATCGCCCGAAGAATCTCATGGGCCTGGAGATCGAACTGAATCTCGCCGGACCCGACGGCATGCCCAGGATGATGAATGCGCAAGTACTCGAGAGGATTGCGAGCCGAGATTTCCAAACAGAACTTGCCATGTTCAATCTGGAAGTCAACATAGCTCCACACCGATTGGGCGGCCGGGTATTCGACCAGCTCGCGGAGGAGCTAGGTACTTCACTGGCATATGCGCACCGGAAAGCCGCCGAGGTCGATGCCGGAATCGTGATGATCGGGATTCTGCCGACGATCGACCGTGACGACCTGGTGTCGTCGAACCTGTCGGACGGTGATCGCTACACGCTGCTCAACGACCAGATCGTGGCCGCCCGCGGTGAGGAGTTCGCGCTCGACATCGACGGTGTGGAACGCCTGGTGTGCACGTCGAAGTCCATCGCGCCCGAAGCGGCCTGCACCTCGGTGCAGTTGCACCTCCAGGTCACCCCGGCACGCTTCGCTGACGTGTGGAACGCGGCGCAGGCGGTGGCCGCCGCGCAGGTCGTGGTCGGCGCCAACTCGCCCTTCCTGTTCGGCCGTGAGCTGTGGCGCGAGTCGCGGCCGCCGCTGTTCCAGCAGTCCACCGACACCCGTCCGCCCGAACTGCAGGCCCAGGGGGTGCGGCCGCGTACCTGGTTCGGCGAGCGGTGGATCTCCTCGGCGTACGACCTCTTCGAGGAGAACCTGCGCTTCTTCCCGCCCCTGCTGCCCATCTGCGACGACGAGGACCCCCTCGAGGTCCTCGACGCCGGAGGCGTTCCCAAGCTCGCCGAACTCGTCCTGCACAACGGCACGGTGTACCGCTGGAACCGGCCCGTGTACGGCATCGCCGACGGGGTCCCGCATCTGCGCGTCGAGAACCGCGTGCTGCCCGCGGGGCCCAGTGTCACCGACGTCGTCGCCAACGCGGCCTTCTACTACGGGCTCGTCCGCGCCCTCGCCGAGGAGGCGCGGCCGGTGTGGACACGGCTGCCGTTCGCGTCCGCCGCCGCGAACTTCGACGCCGCCTGCCGCCACGGCATCGACGCGCGCCTGGAGTGGCCGCGACGGGGTCGGTACGGCGGCATCGCGGAGGTCGACGCCGTCACCCTGGTCCGTGACGAACTGCTGCCGCTCGCCGCCGTGGGGCTGGACGCCTGGGGGGTGGAGCCCGTCGACCGGGACTTCTACCTCGGAGTGATCGAGGACCGGTGCCGGCTGCGCGTCAACGGGGCGACCTGGCAGGCGGCCACCTTCCACCAGGCCCTGGAGAAGGGACTGGGCCGGGAGGCCGCGCTGGCCGCGACCACCCGGCGCTACGGCGAGTTGATGCACCTCGGGGAGCCGGTGCACACCTGGCCGGTGGGGCTGCCGGAGCCGGTACCTCTCGGGTGAGCACCGGCTCGGCGCCGGCTGAGGATGTGAGTATCCCGGCGCCGGCGCCGGCGGTGGGTGTGGGTACGGCGGCCGGTGGCCGGCGGTCTCGGCGGCGGGTGTGGGCACGGCCGGCGGTCTCGGCGGCGGGTATGGGCACGGCCGGCCGCCTCGGCGGCGGGTGTGCGTACGGCCGGCAGCCCCGGCCGCGGGTGCGGGTAGGGCCGTCAGTCCTGGCTGCGGGCGGCCGCTCGCACGATGGCTCTGAGGATCACCGAGTGGATCTGTGAGGGATCGCTGACCTCCTGGCCCGAGCCACCGGTCGCCTTGGCGATCTCCTCGACCTCCGCCTTGTCCGCGTCCGGGCCCACCGCGATCGCGATCAGCGGCACCGGGCGCCGCGGGTCGGAGAGCTGCCGCAGTCGGGAGACGAGAGCGGCGCGCGAGATGCTTCCCGGGTCCTCGTTGACGCCGTCGGTCAGCAGGACCAGTGCGTTGAACCTGCCCTTCGCATAGCCGGAGGTGGCCGCCTTGTACGCGGCGAGGGTGGTGTCGTACAGGCCCGTCGCCCCGTTCGGCACGGGATTCAGGGCGTTGAAGGCCGCCGCCAGTCTCGCCCGCTGGGCGTTGCCGCCCTCGCGGTCGCCGAGCCGTCCCGTCGGCACGAGTACGCGGTAGTCGCGGTCGCCGTCGAGACGGGTGGAGAACTTCCACAGCCCGATCTCGTCCTCCGTCGTGAAGGTGGCGAGCGCCTGGAGCAGGGCGGCCTTGGTGACGTCCATACGGGTCCGGCCGGTGCCCGGCACCTGCTGCGACATGGACGCGGAGGCGTCGACGACGGCGGTGATCCGGGCGCTCTGCACCGTGATCGTCCACGTGCCGAGCGTCTCTTCGACCGCCTTCTCCGGGAGGGGTTCGGCCGCGGCGAGGTCGAAGGGCTGCGGGGCACGGCCGCCGGCCTTGGCGACCAGCGGGCCGGGCACCTCGTCGTCGTCCGTGCGGAACCCGGACCGCTGAAGGATCCGCTGCCCCTCCGACTCGCCCGACAGCGTCATGAAGCGCAGCGCGGCCCGGCTCTCGTCGGTGCTCAGCCGTGGCCGGTCGACGAGGGCGAAGGGGTAGTCGAGCCGCGGTGAGCCGTCCTTGGGATAGAACAGGTCGAGCCCGAGTCCGTGGTCGGACGAGGAGTTGTGGACGAACGCCGACTGTTCGGAGAGGAACAGCGCCTGGTTGCGCTTCGGGTCGCTCTGTTCGGCACCGGAGGAGTCGCGGGGGAGGGTGTCCAGTACCTGGCGGTCGCTGTCGGACGTGCGCGGCGAGAGCGTCTTGGCCAGGGCCGCGGCCCGAATGCCGCCGCCCTCGCTCCCGTGCGCGGCGCCGCCGAGCCGGGTCAGGGCGAGCAGGCCGGTCGCGCTGTGCGCCGGATCGGCCGCGCCCAGCCTGAGCTTGTCGTCGCGCATCGAGGCGTCGGCGAGTTCGGTCCAGGTGTACGTCTTGGTGGGCCACCCGAGTGACGTGGCGGCGGACGGGACCATCGCGACACCGACCGGTGAGGACGCGACGTTGCCCGCCTCGGTGACCTGGATCGCCCCGCTTCGTGCGGTGACCCCGTCCACCCACACGTCGGAGTCCGGCACCCACGCCTGGATGCCGGCGGGCTTGCCCGACCGCAGCGAGTCGGCGACCTCGTACGACTCGCGGGCGGTCACGGTGACGTCGATGCAGCGCCCGTCGGACGTGATGCGGCCCTCACGGGCGTGGTCGGCGAGGGCCTTCAGGGCGGGCGCCACGTCGGGCGACGCGGCGACCGTGATGTGCACGGCGCTGTCCTGGCAGGACGAACCGATGGAGAACAGACCGCCGTCGACCGCGGCCGTAGCGCCCGCGACGACCGTCAGGACCAGTACCGTCGCGACGGCCACCGTGCGGCGGCGCGGGCGCGGACGGGGGTCGGCCGCGCCCGCCCCGGAAGGGTGGGGCAAGCTGTGACGTCCCATGACGGTGGTGCCCTCCGTGGGTGAGCCGGTGCCGCGAGACAGCCGTATGAAAGCCGGGAGAGGGCGAGAAGGGGAGGCACGCCCGTACGGCGTCCGTCCCCCGACGGCCTGTCGCGCACGATCTTCGCAACTTCTTTCGAGACCCTAGCGGGGCGAAGATGGGGATGAGGCGGGATTACTCAACTGGAGGCGGGAGTGCAGGTGGAGGCGGGGTCGCCGGCCGGTTCTTTTCCTGGAGAGCGGCTGACGCGAAGGACCTTCCGGGACGAGACTCTGCTCGTCCTGGGTCTCTCGCTCGGTGCGAGCGGAGTGTCCGCGCTGATCAGCTTTGTCGGATCGGTCACCAAACCGGGCGGTCTCAAGGACCAGGCCGCCACGCTGAACGCATCGGCCGCGCCGGGCCGGCCCTGGCTGGACCTGGCGTGGCAGCTGTTCGGTATCGCGTCGGCCCTGGTGCCGGTCGCGCTGGTCGCGCACCTTCTGCTGCGGGAGGGCCAGGGGCTGCGCGTGATCGGGTTCGACCGCACGCGGCCCTGGCCCGACCTCGGACGCGGGGCCGCCGTCGCGGCGGTGATCGGCAGTACGGGCATCGCCTTCTATCTGCTGGCGCGCGGGTTCGGGGCCAACCTCACGGTCGTGCCCGAGGCGCTGCCCGACGTGTGGTGGAAGTACCCGGTGCTGATCCTGTCGGCCGTGCAGAACGCCGTGCTGGAAGAGGTCATCGTCGTCGGCTATCTGCTGCGCCGGCTGGGCCAGTTGGGCTGGACGCCGGGCACCGCCCTGGTGGCGAGCGCGGTGCTGCGTGGCTCGTACCACCTCTACCAGGGCATCGGCGGCTTCGTCGGCAACATGGTGATGGGCGTCGTCTTCGTCTACCTGTACCGGCGGTGGGGCCGGGTCGGACCCCTCGTGGTCGCGCACTCGCTGCTCGACATCGGGGCGTTCGTCGGGTACGCGCTGCTGGCGGGGAAGGTGGGGTGGCTGCCCACGGCGTGAGCGGCGTGAACGGTGAACTGCGGGACCGGCGAACGGCGTGACCGGCGCGCCATGGGTGCTGCGCCGGTTTCGTCCGTACGCCGTCCGCAGGCCGTCCGTGCGCCGTCCGGATGCCGTGGCCCTGTCGTCCGCACACCGTCAGACGAGCAGCTCGCCCTCGATGACCGTGACCGCGCTGCCGGTCAGGAGGGTACGGTCGCCGCGCAGCCCGGTGCGGACCAGACCGGAGCGCGGCGAGGCCTGCAGACCGGTCAGGTCGGGGCGGCCGAGACGCTCGGACCAGTAGGGCGCGAGGGCCGTGTGGGCGCTGCCGGTGACCGGGTCCTCGTCGATGCCGACGTTCGGGAAGAAACACCGCGAGACGAAGTCGTAGCCCCGGGCGGGGTCCGCTGAGCGGGCCGTCGCGATGATGCCGCGCTCCGAGTACCGGGCCAGGGCCCTGAGGTCGGGAGCCAGCCCGCGCACCGTCTTCTCGTCGGCGACCTCGATCAGCAGGTCTCCGGTGTTCGGGCCCGTGTCGAAGGCCGTGAGCGGGTCGGCGCCGAGTGCCTCCGCGACACCGTCCGGTACGTCGACCGGCGTCAGCGGCGCGGTCGGGAAGTCCAGCGTGAGAGTGCCGTCGTCCCGGGGCGTGGCGAGGAGTACGCCGCTGCGGGTGGCGAACCGCACCGCTCCCGTGCGGGTGCCCGTCGTGCGCAGGACGTGTGCGGTGGCCAGTGTCGCGTGCCCGCACATCGCGACCTCGCTCGCGGGAGTGAACCAGCGCAGCGCCCAGTCGGCGTCACCGCCCTCGGGCAGGGGATGCGCGAACGCCGTCTCCGCGTGATTGACCTCCAGAGCCACGTTCTGCAGCCAGTCGTCCTCGGGGAAGCCGTCGGGGCCGAGGAGGAGGACCCCGGCCGGGTTGCCCGTGAAGGGACGGTCGGTGAAGGCGTCGACGATTCGAATCCGCATGCCCCGACGCTAGCCGCCGCGGGGAGCCGGGGAACAAGGCCAATTCCCGGGATCTGGCCCGGTTCCGGGGCGCCCTTCGAGCGGGTTCCCAGCCGTCTGGCCCTGGTTCCAGCCCTCGCGCCTGTGTCGCGGCCACCGCATCCGGGTTCCTGCCCACCTCGCCCCGGGTCGAGCCCGCTCGCCCCCAGGCTGTCGCTCCCGTGTCGCGGTCCCCGGCGCCTTTGTCCCGGCCGTACGCGCAGGCGGCTTCCTCCCGCGCCGGGTCTCCGGCGCACTCAGCGGCCGAGGGTTGTCAAGCGAGCTGTTCCGATATATCGTTGACGCATCGCGACCGATCAACGAACGGATGGGTCGATCAACGAACGAACGGATGGAGTGGTGACGATGCGTTCCGGAGAACAGGAATTCGGATTCGAACGTGGACACGGCCGACACGGCGGACACGGCGGACACGGTCAGCGGGGCCGGGGTCTCTTCGAGGGGCGGCGCGGGGCTTTCGGGCCCTTCGGTCCGGGCGGCCCCGGTGGTCCTGGCGGCTTCGGCGGACCCGGCTTCGGCCCGGGCCCCTGGGGCGGCGGGCGCGGTGGCCGGGGCGGCCCCCGGGGCAGGGCGCGGCGCGGTGACGTACGCGCGTCGATCCTGGCCCTGCTCAAGGACCGGCCCATGCACGGCTACGAGATGATCCAGGAGATCGCCGAGCGCAGTGGCGGGGCGTGGAAGCCCAGCCCGGGTTCGGTCTACCCGACCCTCCAGCTGCTGGAGGACGAAGGTCTCATCACGAGCGCGGCCGAGGGCGGCAAGAAGCTGTTCTCGCTCACCGAGGAGGGCCGCGGCGCGGCCGAGGAGGGACCCGACGCTCCTTGGGAAGAGGCCGGGCGCGGGGTGGACTGGGAGACGCTGCATGAGATCCGGCAGGCGGGCTTCGGTCTCATGGAGGCCTTCGGTCAGGTCTGGAAGACCGGCAGCAAGGATCAGCGCGACAAGGCGCTGGCGGTCATCAACGAAGCCCGCAAGAGGCTGTACCTGATCCTCGCCGACGAGGACTGACGGGCATGCTGTGGTACCTGACGGCGCCCCGTGGAAGTGTTTTCGCGGGGCGCCTTTCCGCCTACGGGGCGGGCCTCGGAACAGGTGCGGGACTCAGGTCACCAGTCCGCCCAGCTTGCGCAACGACTCGTTGAGGGCGGCCGTCGCCGAGTCCTTGAGCTTGCCGGCCATCAGGGAGACGGCCGCGCCGGTGAACTCCCCGTCGATGCGCAACGAGGTGGCGTCGCCGTCGGGGGTCAGGGTGTAGCGGGTGGCGACGGTGACGGCCATCGGGCCTTTTCCGCGGATGGCCAGGACACGGGCGGGCTCCAGTTCCTCGATGGTCCAGCCGACCTCGGCCGGGAACCCCATGAGCTTCATGTTCTCCTCAAAGGTCCCGCCCACCTCGAGTGAGGCCGGACCGCCCTTGGGGAAGCTGGTGTGGGTCGAGTTCCACTCGCCGTACGAGGAGAAGTCCGTGAGCTGCGCCCACACCTTCTCGGCCGGCGCCTCGATGCGTGCTTCCGCGCTGACTTCGGCCATGCGACCACCCCTTCGTGTCGGGCGCTGCGCCCGGCGCAACTACGGTGTCGCGGAAGGTAGCCGCAGGCCCTGGAAGATTCAAGACTGATGAACCGTCAGAAAGCAGGGGGGCCGGGAGAGCGCGGTGAGCGGCGGCGGTCCGGGGGCGGAGCGCCGTGGCGCGGTCGCGTGCGGGGCGCGGCGCAAGGCGGCGCGCGCCCGGGGGAGAAATCCGTGCGAAGTCATCCTTGAGGAGGAGAACTCGCTCACGGTTGCCCACCCTGTGTGGGACGTGGAAATGCTGCCCTCCGGGGATGACCCGGACCCAGGGGGCTGATGGGGTGGGGTATGTGCCACCCCGTATCCCCTCGCAGTCGGCCGCCGAGAGCGGCTCCCACCGTACGGAACTCGAGGCCGGGCTCAGCGACGAGCTCGCCTCGGTGGTCTCCGCCGCGCGCAGGCGGGCGTTGCGGGACGGGGACCGGCAGATCGACACGGCCCATCTGCTGCACTCGCTGTTGGAGTCGGACCCACGGGTGCGCGCCGTCTTCGACGGTGCCCCTCAGGTGGCCCGGCTGCTCGGCTATCTCGTCCAGCGCAGCATCGGATACGGGTTGCGCTGGCAGAGCGCCGTGGAGGACTCCGGCGCCGTACCGGTGGTGGTCGAGGCGGGCTGGTCCCCGGTGGCGGCCGGTGCCATGGAGGGCGCCTGCGCACGCGCCGGACTGCGCGGTGAGGCACGGGCCCACTGCCTCGACCTGCTCGCCGCGATCGTCGCCGATCCGCAGGCACGGGCCGTCGAGGTACTCCGGCGCGCGGGCGCGGACGTCAGGGTGCTGCTGCCGCGCATCGAGAGCGCGCTGCGCAACGAATACGCGGACGGGTACGCGGACGGATGCGCGGACGAATAAGCCCATGAGTACCGGGACCGCATGATCCGACGGGTTCGGGCGGCCACCGGGGCGTGTTCGGGGGCGCGGAGTCCAGTCGTTGAGACAGGAGTCATCGAGGGTGACGCTCATGTCGTCGCCTGTCATCATGTGCCGGTGCATACGTCTCAGGGCAGTCAGGGCAATCGTGGAAAGGGCGTCGGCCTGGGCCTCGCCCTCGCGTCGGCGGTCGCCTTCGGTGGATCGGGTGTCGCGGCGAAACCGCTGATCGAGGCGGGTCTCGACCCGCTCCACGTGGTGTGGCTGCGGGTCACGGGCGCCGCCCTGGTGATGCTGCCGCTGGCCGTACGGCATCGCGCGCTGCCGCGCCGGCGCCCCGCGCTGCTGGCCGGGTTCGGTCTGCTCGCCGTGGCCGGCGTCCAGGCCTGCTACTTCGCGGCGATCTCCCGGATACCCGTCGGCGTCGCCCTGCTCGTCGAGTACCTGGCGCCCGCGCTCGTGCTCGGCTGGGTGCGGTTCGTGCAGCGCAGGCCCGTGACGCGTGCCGCGGCTCTCGGGGTCGTCCTCGCGGTGGGCGGACTCGCCTGTGTCGTCGAGGTGTGGTCCGGGCTCGGCTTCGACGCCCTCGGGCTGCTGCTCGCGCTGGTCGCCGCATGCTGCCAGGTCGGCTACTTCGTGCTGTCCGACCAGGGCAGCGACGCGGGGGACGAGGCACCGGACCCGCTCGGCGTCATCGCGTACGGACTGCTCGTCGGCTCGTTCGTGCTGACGCTCGTCGCACGGCCCTGGACGATGGACTGGTCGGTCCTCGGCGGCGACGCGGACATGAACGGGACGGCCGTCCCGGCCGCCCTGCTCCTGGGCTGGATCGTGCTGATCGCGACCGTCGTCGCCTACGTCACCGGGGTGCTCTCCGTGCGCAGGCTCTCCCCGCAGGTCGCGGGCGTCGTGGCCTGTCTGGAGGCGGTCATCGCGACGGTGCTGGCCTGGGTCCTGCTCGGTGAGCACCTGTCCGCTCCGCAGATCGTCGGCGGTGCCGTCGTGCTGGCCGGTGCCTTCATCGCGCAGTCGTCGGCGCCGGTGAAGCCTTCGGACGGGCCGGTCCTGGGCGGCGCGGCCGGTGTCGGGGCGGACGGTCCCGAAAGGGAGTTGGCTGCCCCGGGCGGCACGGCCCCGGCCCGGAACTGACGGACGTCGTCATGGACGGATCGGACTCCCGACACCAGGAGAGTCCCGCCGGCGACCCCGCTCACCGGGTGGCGGGGACGCGGCGGCGGGAGCGACGCCTCCGGACGACGTGCCTCGCTACCGGCCCGTCAGGTAGTCGGGAAGCTCGATGCCGGGGGAGAGATCGGCGGCGGGGACCGGGGTGCCGTATCCCTTGGTGACGGGAACGACGCCGGTCCAGTGGGGGAGGGCCAGGTCCTCGGGATCGTCGCTCGGATCGCCGGTGCGGAGCTTCGCGGAGACCTCGTCCAGGTCGAGGCTGATCACCGCGGTGGCGGCCAGCTCCTTGGCGTTGGCCGCGCGGGAGTCGGACGAGCGGCCGGGGACGACCTGTTCGACCAGCGCGTCCAGGGCCTCCCGCTTCTCGTCCGGATCCGTCACCTGGTGGGCGACGCCGTGCACCACCACGGAGCGGTAGTTGATCGAGTGGTGGAAGGCGGACCGGGCCAGGACCAGACCGTCGACATGGGTGACGGTCACACAGACCGGCAGACCGGGCTCGGCCCCGCCGGTCATCCGCAGGGGCCGCGAGCCCGTCGAGCCGTGCACGTAGAGGCGTTGGCCGACTCGCGCGTAGAGGGTGGGCAGCACGACCGGCGCGCCGTCCCGGACGAAGCCGAGGTGGCAGACGTACCCCTCGTCGAGTATCGCGTGGACCAGTTCATGGTCGTACGCGGCGCGCTCCTTGGAGCGGGTGGGGACGGTGCGGTCGGTCGGGGTGTAGGCGGCGGGCCGCGCCGTCCCTGGCTGTGTGCTCGTCTCCGGCATTGCGCTCCCCATTGCACTAGTGCATAATCTTGTTTGTGCTAGGAGAGTATCGGATCGAAGGGCGTCGCGCAGCCGAGATTTCGGCGAGCGTCGAGCGTGCGGTGGGCGCCGGTGCGCTCGAACCGGGACAGGTGCTGCCACCGATGCGGGAGTTGGCCGCGCAGCTGGGGGTGAACCCCAATACCGTGGCCGCCGCGTACCGCGTGCTGCGTGAACGCGGGGTGATCGAGACGGACGGCCGCCGAGGCAGCCGTGTTCGCTCCAAGCCCGTCACCACGGGGCGCGAGTACATCAGGGTCGAGGTGCCGGACGGTGTGCGGAACCTGGTGGACGGCAACCCGGACCGCGCTCTGCTGCCCGGCCTCGCGGAGGCGTTCGCAGCGGCGGCGGGCCAGTCGGACCGGGACCCCGTGCTGTACGGGGACGCCGCCGTGGAGCCGGAACTGTGCCGGCTCGCGCGCGCCGACCTCGACGCGGACGGGGTGCCGGAGGGCCCCGTCGTCGTCACGTCCGGGTCGCTCGACGGCATCGAGCGCGTCCTGGCGGCCCATCTCAAGCCGGGTGACGCGGTCGCCGTGGAGGACCCGGGGTGGGGCAGCGTGTTCGACCTCGCGCCGGCGCTCGGACTGCGAACGGTCCCGGTGCGCGTCGACGACGAGGGCCCGCTGCCCGACGACGTCCGAGGTGCGCTGGAGGCGGGCGCCCGCGCGCTGATCGTCACGGACCGGGCGCAGAACCCGACCGGCGCCGCCGTGACCTCCACGCGCGCGCGTGCCCTGCGTTCCGTACTGGCGCAGTACCCGCGCACCCTGCTCGTCGAGGACGACCACGGACACCGGATCGTCGACCTGCCCCTGTATCCGCTGGCCGGAGTGACCCACCACTGGGCCCTGGTGCGCTCCGTGGCCAAGGCGTACGGACCCGACCTGCGGCTCGCCGTGCTCACCGGGGACTCCGTCACCATGGACCGCGTGCACGGGCGGCAGCGGCTCGGCCCCGGCTGGGTGAGCCGGCTGCTCCAGCGGGCGGTCGCACACCTGTGGGCGAGCGGTGCGGTGGACGTGCCGGCGGTGTCGGCCGCGTACGGGCGGCGCCGGGACTCGCTGATCGCCGCCCTCGCGGAGCGTGGCATCGAGGCCCACGGGCGCAGCGGGATGAACGTCTGGATTCCCGTCCCGGACGAGACCGGAGCGGTCGCGCGGCTGCTGCACGCGGGCTGGGCGGTCGCACCGGGGGCACGCTTCCGGATGAGCGCGCCGCCCGGCATCCGGATCACCGTCTCGACGCTCACGCCGGACGACATCGGACCGTTGGCGGACGCCGTCGCCTCCGCCGCCGGTCCCGCGCCCGCCCGCCGTTACGTGTGAGTCACCGGCGGGCCCTGGTCTGGGTGAGCGCCGCGCCGGCCAGGACGATCACCGCGCCGACCGGCGTCGACCAGGTCAGCGACTCGCCCAGGACGGCGACCCCCGCCGCGGTGGCGATGACCGGGATGAAGTACGTGACCATCTGCGCGGTGGTCGGGCCCACCTCGGCGACCAGGCCGTACTGGACGAGGACGGCGAAGCCTGTGCCGAGGGCACCCAGGGCGGCCGTGGCCAGCAGCGGGATCAGCGGGAAGTGGCTCGGCACGGTGGTGAACAGCGGGGTGACCAGGGCCAGTTGGGCGGTGGCCAGGAGCAGCTGGGCGCCGGTCATGGACAGGTGCGAGTGGTCGGAGCCGGCCAGGGTGCGGCGGACGTATATCCAGCCGACCGGGTAGCTCAGGGAAGCCAGCAGGGCCATCGCCGTACCCGTGGCGTCCAGGCCGTGGAAACCCTGCCACGCGCCGAGGACCGTCAGGACGCCGAGGAAGCCGAGGCCCAGACCCGCGACCCTGCGTCGGGTCGGCCGGTCCTCGGAGAGGGCCACCATGGACAGGGCCATGCCCCACAGTGGCGAGGTCGCGTTGCAGATGCCCGCGAGCGTGGAGGGGATCGACAGCTCCGCGTAGGCGAAGAGCGAGAACGGCAGCGCGTTCAGCAGGAGGGCCGCGACCGCGAGATGTCCCCATGTGCGCGCGCCGCGCGGCAGGCGCTCCCGCTTCACCGCCATCGCGGCTGCGAGCACCGCGGTTCCGAACACCAGTCGCCCGAGGGTGACCTGGAACGGCGCGTAGCTCTCCGTGCCGACCTTGATGAGCAGGAAGCTGAACCCCCAGATGAGCGAGAGCGCGCCGAAGCGGATCCGCCAGTCGAGCGCGGCACGGCGGGCGGGCGCGCGGCCGGTCGAGGTCGGGGTGGCGGAGGCCTGCTCCGGGGAGATCGGCTGCGCGGAGATCGTCTCGGCGGAGGCCGGTCGGAGGGAGGTCGGTTCGAGGGAGTTCGGTTCGGGGGAGGCGGTGCCCGGCGTGGCGACGGTGGTCATGGGCGTAACGATGCAGCAGAACGATCTCGTAGCACAAGCGAGATTTCTCGAGCGATATCTCGTAGCATTGCTTACATGTTGAATCTGGAGCGCCTGCGTACCCTCGACGCCCTCGCCCGGCACGGCTCGGTGAGCGGCGCGGCCGAGGGGCTGCACGTGACGACGTCGGCCGTGTCCCAGCAGATGTCCAAGCTGGAGCGCGAGGTGGGGCAGCAGCTGCTCGCCAAGAACGGGCGGGGGGTAAGGCTCACGGACGCGGGCCGGCTCCTCGCCGACCACGCGGCGCGCATCCTCTCGCAGGTCGAACTCGCCCAGTCCGACCTGGAGGCGCAGCGCGGCCAGGTGGTCGGTGAGCTGCGGCTCTCGGCGTTCCCGACCGCCGCGCGCGGGCTGTTCCCCACCGCGCTCGCCGCACTGCGCGCCGACCACCCCGGGCTGCGCGTGCGCTCGTGCGAACTGGAGCCCGAGGCCGGCGTCGCGGGCGTGGTGCGCGGCGACCTCGACCTCGCGGTGGTGCTCGACTGGTACAACAAGCCGATGCCGTTGCCCGACGGCCTGGTGAAGGCGTCGATCCTCGACGACCCGGCCGATGTGGCGGTGCCGGTCGGCCACCGGCTCGCGGACCGCGCGGAGGTCGACCTGGCCGAGTTCGCCGAGGACGAGTGGATCACCTGGGGCGAGGGCGAGTTCTGTCACGAGTGGCTGATGTTCACGCTGCGCTCCAAGGGCGTCGAGCCGCATGTCGGCCACCGCGCCGCCGAGACGCACACCCAGCTCAGCATGGTCGCCGCGGGGCTCGGCGTCTGCATCGCGCCGGTGCTCGGGCGTCGTCCGATGGCGGAGGGGGTCGTCACGGTGCCGCTGCGCCAGCGCGTCCGGCGCCATGTGTACGTCGTCTGGCGGGCGGACGCCGACCGCCGCCCGTCCATCAGGGCGGCGGTGGAGGCACTTCGGGCGGCCGGGGAAGGGGTCCGCTGATCTGACTCACCTGACTGACCGGCCTGGCCCATGGGCGTAGCGTCTGGTCCCCCGACCCGACCCGACCCGACCCGACCCGAACGATCCGACCGACTGTAGTGATGTCGGACGTGCGCGCCTCCCCCCGTTTGTCTACAGCGGCGGCAGCTTCCGGAAGTCCCAGGAGGCGATCGCCGCCGGAGTCAGCCGCGCCCACGCGTGACGGCCGTCGTGCGGCATCTCCTCCAGGCCGAAGTTCTTGCGGGCGAACAGGGTCTCCGGGACGTCGAGTTCGGCGCACAGATCCCCGGTGCGGGGGACCTCGCCCACGAACTCCACCGTCCCGGACAGCTCGACGCCCCGCAACTGGTCGTACTCCTCCCCGGAGTCGACGACCACCGCGACCCGGGGGTCACGCCGCAACTGCACCCATCGCTTGCTGCGTACCACGGAGTACAGCCACAGCGAGGTGCCGTCCCAGGCGAACCAGAGGGCACTCACATGCGGGACGCCGTCCTGCGACACCGTCGCGACGCGGCACGTGCGCTGGGTGGTGAGGAACTCGTCCAGCTCGCCGGGGGTCATCATGATCTTCCGACCCCTGCGCTGAGTGACGGTCATACGGTCACCTCTTCTTCCACGTCGGCCTGGTACGTCGACAGAGATCCTCTGACGTCGCGTCAGAAAAAGCATGGGGTGTCTTCCGTCCCCACGCAATGGTCGTTACGCTCCCCCGCCCCGACCCTCGACGACAAGGGGGAACCGTGCCGTCGTACGAACAGCTCCGTGAACTCCTCGCTCCCGCCACCACCGTGCTGCTCACCGTCGAGTGCCAGCAGGGTGTGGTGGGCCCCGGCAGCGCACTGCCCGAACTCGCCGATGAGGCCCGCTCCTCGGGGGCGTTGGCGCAGGTGGCCCGGCTGGTGGCCGCGGCGCACGAGGGCGGGGTGCAGGTGATCCACGCGGTCGCGGAGCGGCGGCCCGACGGGCGCGGCGCCAATCGCAACGCCCGGCTCTTCCGGGCGGCCGGACGGCTTCCCGTACGCCAGCTGTCGGGGACGGCGGCGGTCCGGGTCGCCGCCCCGATCGAGGTCGCCGAGGAGGACCTCGTCGTACGCCGTCTGCACGGTCTTTCCCCGATCGCGGGGACGGACGTCGACGCGCTGCTGCGCAACCTGGGCTGCCGCACGCTCGTGGTGACCGGTGTCTCCGCCAACGTGGCCGTCCCGAATGCCGTGTTCGATGCCGTCAACCGCGGCTACACCGTCGTGGTGCCCGCGGACGCCATCGCGGGAGTGCCCTCCGACTACACCTCCGCGATGGTCCGCAACACGCTCGCCCTGGTCGCCACCGTCACCGCCACCGAGGACGTGCTGGCCTGTTTCGCGCGACCGCGCCACTGAAGCCCGCGGGGGTCACGCGAGCTTGATGGAGTCCCCGTCCACGCTGATGTCGGCGGCCGCCAGGGCCTGCGTCGCGGGCCCCTTCTTCACGCTGCCGTCCGTGGCGGAGAACTGGCTGTTGTGGCAGGGGCAGGTGATCACGCCGTTCGCGATGTCCTTCACGGCGCAGCCCTGGTGGGTGCACTTGGAGGAGAAGGCCTTGAAGGTGCCCGCCGTCGGCTGCGTGACCACCACGCCCTGGTCGGCGAAGACCTTGCCGCCGCCCTCCGGGATGTCGGCGGTCTTGGCGAGGACCGTGCCGCCCGCGTTCCTGGCCGCGCCGTTGTCGCCGCCGCCCGAACCCCCGCTGCTCGCGCTGGAGGAGGAGCCGGAGGACTTGTCGTCCGACCCGCACGCGGTCAGCGCGACGGCGAGCCCCGCCGCGCCGACCGCCGCCACGACGGTGCGGCGTGCCGGAGCCGGGGCGGGGTGAAGCGATTCGCTGGTCATGCTGACTTTCCCTCCGATGGGTGTGATGGGTTGATCCGTACAGAAGTACGGCCCGGCGTCGTGACCTGTTCAGGAGGCGGCGACTTCTTGACCTGATCCACAGCGGGCCGACAGCTTGTCCGCCCCGGTCGAGAGCTCGCCGGCAGCTGAGGTCCCCAGGGCGTCCGAGTGTGCCGGACGCCCACGGGCAGCGTTCGGAACGACCCTCGTCGCGGGCCGGGGGAGTGGTGACGGACGACTTCGGGAGACTTTCGGGAGACTACGGCAACGCCGGAAAAGCGTGGATTGCACCACGCGGACGGCGGCCACATGGTTCACGTATGGCCATGGCGACCACGAGTCCTGTGACCGGTGAGGAGGCACTGGAGATCACCGGCGGGCCCCTGCGGCTCGGGCTCGAACCTGTGGAGCGAGGACGGCTACGAGCCGCGACGGGCACTCGTTCGAAGACGATGACCTGCCGCCCGACGATGTCGCCGCGCCCCAGGGCCGAGGTTCCTGTGCCTGCCCTTCCCGCGCATCCGGAGCCTGACCGGATTGCCGACCAGTAGCGCTGGTCCTAGCGTTGGTCGTGGCTGTCGCGGACCGCTGACCGGTGTGCGTCCTTCGACCCGGTGTACCGCGACGTCCGTCGTCTCCCGTTCCACTCCCATCGCCGGCTGCGTGCAGATGCGAGGGATCGCCATGATCAAACCCTACGGTCCGTACGATTTCATGCCGCCGATCAGCACCTTCTCGTTGACCTCGGAGTCCGTGGTCAACGGCGGGCCACTGGCCCGTGCGCAGGTGAGCGGCGTCCTGGGAGCGGGCGGATCGGACATCTCACCGCAGTTGAGCTGGTCCGGCTTTCCCGAGGAGACGCGGAGTTTCACTGTCGCGATGTTCGACCCCGACGTGCCCACGGCCTCGGGCTTCTGGCACTGGGCCGTCGCCAACCTGCCCGCCTCTGTGACCGACCTTCCGGCCGGGGCGGGAGACGGTGGCGACCTGCCCGGCGCCGCGGTGACGTTGGCCAACGACGCCGGCCACAAAAGGTATCTCGGCCCGGCGACACCGCCGGGCAACGGCCCGGACCGCTACTTCCTCGTGGTCCACGCCGTCGACGTGGAACGGCTGGAGGTGTCGGAGGCGGCGACCCCCGCCCTCATGGACTTCCTCCTGTTCACCCACGCGATCGCGCGGGCGACCATGTACGGCACCTACGAACGGTGAGCGCCCGGGGCACTCCGTTTCAGGGAGCCCCCGGGCGTCTTTGGGACGTCTTCAGGAATGCGTCGCGGTCGATGTGTCGGGGGACTGCCACCTCGGTGGTGCCACAGTGGCACGTGTGTGGCGTCATCGGGGTCCTCGGTGGCGGCGTGCGTGGTGCCCAGGGTGTGGGAGCGCGGAGGGGTCGCGAAAATGCGGTGGCGTCGCGTTGATGCAACTCCATGGTGGGAATGTTTTCGCAGCTCAGCGCCATGGAGCCGAGACTGGGCCGGGATCGCTCGCCCTACCTGCTTGCGGGTGGCGCCATAATGGTGCCATTATGGCGTCATGGACCTCATGCCGTATGTCGACAACCTCCGCCGCGAACTCGCGGTGGCCGCCGAAGCCGGTGGCGAGGAGGCACGTGAGCTGGCCGAGCGGCTCACCGCTCCCCTGGAGTCGGCGACCCGCCTGACGCTGCTCAATGTGCTCTCCGCCGCGATGGACGAGATCACCCGTGAACTCGCCCCCGGCTCGGTCGACGTACGACTGCGCGGGCTCGACCCCGACTTCGTGGTGACGCGGCCGGCGGCCGACGAGGTGTACGAGGACCAGGGCGGGCCCGCCGAGCCGCTCAGGGCCTCGGCCCCGGCGCCCGCGGAGGGCGACGACGGCGGCACCGCCCGCGTCAATCTGCGCCTGCCCGCCCACCTCAAGGCGCGCGCCGAGGAGGCCGCGAGCCGCGAGGGCCTGTCGGTCAACGCGTGGCTGGTACGAGCCGTGTCGGCCGCGGTCGACGGCGGCGCCCCGCCGCGTACGCCGGAGAAGACCCGCACCACCCGCACCGTCGGACAGAGCCTCACGGGCTGGGTGCACTAGCCGCGCCAAGGCCCCTCTACTCCACTCCACTCACACCACGTCCCACCAGCAGGGACACCGCGAAGACCCAAGAGGACGGGACAGCCATGCCTTCTTTCGACACTCCCCAGCCGATCTCGGTCACCGCCAACGTGGCCGCCGGTTCCATCCAGTTCTCCGCGAGCGACCGTCTCGACACGGTCGTCGAGGTGCGACCCCGCGACCCGAAGAAGGACAAGGACGTGCGGGTCGCCGAGCAGACCGAGGTCACGTACGCGAGCGGCGTGCTGACCGTCAGGACGCCCAAGGGGCGCTACCTCGTCGGGCCCACCGGCAGCGTCGACGTGACGGTCGAACTGCCCACCGGTTCACGCGTCGACACGACCGGCTCCTGGACCCAGGTGATCGGCGAGGGCCGGCTCGGTGAGGTCCGCGTGAAGACGTCGTCGGGTGACGTGCGCCTGGATGTGACGGGCCCGCTGCAGCTGACCGCGTCGCACGGCTCGATCACCGTGGACCAGGTCGAGGGCCTGGCCGAGATCACCACCAGTTCGGGCAGCCTGCGGGTCGGCGTGGTGGACGGCCCGGCCGTCCTGAAGAACTCGCACGGCAGCACGACCGTCGGCGCCGCGATCGGCGAGCTGCGGGTGAGCGGAGCCAACGGGGACATCGACATCCAGCGCGCCGAGAGCTCGGTCACCGCGACCACCGCCCACGGCACCCTGCGGGTGGGTGACGTGGCCCGCGGCACCGTCCAGTTGGAGACCTCCTACGGCGCCATCGACGTCGGCATCCGCAAGGGGACGGCCGCCTGGCTCGACGTCAGCTCGGGCAACGGGCAGGTGCGCAACGCGCTCACCGCGTCCGACAGCCCGGACGAGTCCGAGGACACCGTCGAGGTCAAGGCCCGCACCCGCTACGGCAACATCGACATCCGCCGCGCCCGGCCCTGACCCGCCCGACCGCTCCACAGCCCAGGCCGCTTCACCCTTCACCGCCCCTTCGAACGGGAGAGCTCCATGCCTTCTTCTGTCATGCCCACGCCCAGAAAGAGCGATGGTCTGCAGCCGCCCGCCGCCGTCTCCGCCGTCCGGCTGCGTAAGGCCTACGGCGACAAGAACGTGCTCGACGGCATCGACCTGACCGTCCCGGCCGGGACCGTGTTCGCACTGCTCGGCCCGAACGGCGCCGGCAAGACCACCGCCGTGAAGATCCTTTCCACACTCATCACCGCCGACGACGGCCAGGCCCGCGTCGGGGGCCACGACCTGGCCGCCGACCCGCAGGCCGCCCGCGCCGCGATCGGCGTCACCGGCCAGTTCTCCGCCGTCGACGGCCTGATCACCGGCGAGGAGAACATGTTCCTCATGGCGGACCTGCACCACCTGCCCAAGCGCGAAGGCCGGCGCGTCGCCGCCGAACTCCTGGAGCGCTTCGACCTCACCGAGGCCGCGAAGAAACCGGCCTCGACCTACTCCGGCGGTATGAAACGCCGCCTCGACATCGCCATGACCCTGGTCGGCAGCCCGCGGATCATCTTCCTCGACGAACCGACCACCGGCCTCGACCCGCGCGCCCGCCACAACATGTGGCAGATCATCCGCGCACTCGTCTCCGACGGCGTCACCGTCTTCCTCACCACCCAGTACCTGGACGAGGCCGACGAACTCGCCGACCGCATCGCCCTGCTGCACGACGGCAAGATCGTCGCCGAGGGCAGCGCCGAGGAGCTGAAGCGACTGATCCCCGGCGGACACGTCCGCCTCCGCTTCACCGACCCGACCGCGTACCGGACCGCCGCCTCCACGCTGCGCGAGGCGACCCGGGACGACGAAGCACTGTCGTTGCGAATCCCGAGCGAGGGCAGCCAGCGCGAGCTGCGCTCGATCCTCGACTGGCTGGACTCGGCAGGCATCGAGGCGGACGAGCTGACCGTGCACACCCCCGACCTCGACGACGTGTTCTTCGCACTGACCGGCTCCGGCACACCCGGCAAGACCAAGGAGGACGTCCGATGAGCTCCCTCTCCCTCGCCGTGCGCGACTCGTCCACGATGTTGCGGCGGAATCTGCTGCACGCGCGGCGCTATCCGTCCATGACGCTGAATCTGCTGCTCACGCCGGTCATGCTGCTCCTGCTGTTCGTCTACGTCTTCGGCGACACCATGAGCGCGGGCATCGGCGGCGGCGCCGACCGCTCCGAGTACGTCGCCTATCTCGTCCCCGGCCTCCTTCTGATGACGGTCGGCAGCACCACGATCGGCACCGCGGTCTCCGTCTCCAACGACATGACCGAGGGGATCATCGCCCGCTTCCGCACCATGGCGATCCACCGCGGCTCCGTGATCATCGGACACGTCATCGGCAGCGTCCTGCAGTCGGTCATCAGCGTGGTCGTCTTCGGCGCCGTCGCTGTGGCCATCGGCTTCCGCTCCACCGATGCCACCGTCCTGGAGTGGGTGGCGGCGTTCGGACTGCTCGTGCTCTTCGCCACGGCGCTCACCTGGATCGCGGTCGGCATGGGCCTGGTCAGCCCGAACGCCGAGGCCGCGAGCAACAACGCACTGCCGCTGATCTTCCTGCCCCTCATCTCCAGCGCCTTCGTCCCGGTCGACGCGATGCCGGGCTGGTTCCAGCCGATCGCCGAGTACCAGCCGTTCACCCCGGCCATCGAGACCCTGCGCGGGCTGCTGCTGGGCACCGGGATCGGCCACAACGGGTGGCTGGCCGTGGGCTGGTGCCTGGGACTGGCCGTGCTCGGCTACGTATGGTCCAAGTCGGTGTTCAACCGCGACCCGAAGTAGCGGGCAGCAGGGAGCAGGTTGGGGGCAGCAGGCTGGGGGCTGCGGCCCGCAGCCTGCAGACCGTCCCGCCGCAGGACGGCGTACTCCGACACCGCAACCTCCGAACGACGCGGTTCGGCGTCGCCGGGTCAGTTCCAGAAGACGCCGTCCGAGGGTTCCCAGATCGAGCAGTCGTGGGCGAAGAGCACACGGCGCGGGTCGAAGTCGGCAAGCCGCTCCACCCAGGGCTCGTAGTGGGGAAGCGGCTGTTCGACGCCGTGGAGTGCGGCCTGGCGGGCCAGTTGGTCCGACGCGAACCGGGATGCGAAGTCGTGTGCCTGGCCGGCGAGGATCACGGTGCCGTCGCCCTGCCGGACGACCAGCGACTGATGTCCTTGGGTGTGCCCGGGTGTCGGGATGATCCAGAGGCCCGGCCGGACCTCGGTCTCACCGGCGAGTTCCTCGTAGGACGCGCCGGGGAAGTCGACGAGCTCCTCGATGGTGTAGTCGCCCCGGCGGGCGGTGGCCAGCTCGACCTCCTGGACCAGGATCGGCTTGCCGCCCAGCAGGGGATTCCCGCCGCAGTGGTCGAAATGAAGATGGCAGTTCACGACCAGAGAGATGTCGCCGAGGGTGACTCCGGCCGCCGACAGTGCCTCTCGCAGTGCACGGCGTCGGGGTCGGTAGTGTGCCTCGGTCTCGGAGTCGGCGTTGCCGATGCCGGTGTCGAAGAGGATCAGTCCCTGGTCGTGTCGCACCAGATAGGCGAGCACGGGTTCAACTCGCGGTTGCGGGCCGCCTGTCTCTGAAGCCGGCCTGATGAAGTACCCCAGGTCGAGTCGCCGGATCGCCGAATTCTTCCCCATGCGGCCATCCTGACAGGCCGAGACGGGCCGTCCAGCGGGTCTGCCGACAGCAGAGTCGCGGACCACGACGTCCATCGGCCCGCACCTGACCCGTGGTGGCCTGGGCGGCGGCCGGGGCTCGTGATCGGGCACCCTCGCCCGCGATCACCCTCGGTTACTATGCTCACTTCATGCCGGAGGCGGGCAGCGAGGGGCACACCGGCGTCGACGGACTGCTTGGAGAACGGGGAGATCGGCAGGCCGGCCGGGACTCCCCAGATTGTCCCCGGGTCCGTCGACGAGTGATTCCCCTGCTGAGCCCCTGTGAAGTCGGCCGTGGACTGCACACTTGAAGAGATTGGTGGCCTGGGAAAGTGCTGAAAGAGGTCGCCGCGACCCGCTACATCACGCCGCTGCGTGAGGGTGGCTCGCTGCCGGGGCTCGTCGAGGCCGACGATCTCGGGACGTATGTCATGAAGTTCACCGGCGCGGGGCAGGGGCGCAAGACGCTCGTCGCGGAGGTCGTCTGCGGTGAACTCGCCCGACGGCTGGGCCTGCGCGTGCCCGGTCTGGTGACGATCGGCCTCGACACGGTCATGGGGCTCGGTGAACCGGACCAGGAGGTCCAGGAACTGCTCAAGTCCAGCGGCGGGTTGAACCTCGGCATGGACTTCCTCTCCCGCGCCGTCGGCTTCGACTCCCTCGCCTTCGAAGTGAGTGCGCGGGAGGCCGGGCGCATCGTCTGGTTCGACGCGCTGGTCAACAACGTGGACCGCTCCTGGCGCAATCCCAACCTGCTGATGTGGCACGGCGACCTGTGGCTCATCGACCACGGCGCCACCATGATCTGGCACCACCACTGGCCCGGTGCCCGGGCCTCCGCCGCCAAGCCGTACGACGCCTCCGACCACGCGCTCGCGCCCTTCGGCCCGGACGTCGCCTCGGCGGCGGCCGAGCTGGCGCCGCTGGTGACCGCTGAACTGCTCGCCGAGGTGACCGCCGCGATCCCGGAGGAGTGGCTGGCCGACGAGCCGGGCTTCGACTCCACGGAGGCGCTGCGGCGCGCCTACGCGGAGCCGCTCCTCGCCCGCGCCCCCGTCATCCACGAGCGGGTCAGGGGCATCGAGGGCCGCGGAGCCGGGGAGGGCCGCACGAGCGGCGAGGCTCCCGGAGGCACGGCGGGTCCCGGAGACGGCAAGGGAGTCAAGGGCACCAGGGTCACCGAGGGGGACGAGTGAGCGAGCGGGACGTCTTCGAGTACGCGCTGCTGCGGGTGGTGCCGCGCGTCGAACGCGGCGAGTACTTCAACGCGGGCGTACTGGTGTACTGCCGCGCCAAGTCCTTCGTGGCGGCGCGCACCCATCTGGACGAGACGAAGCTGCGCGCACTGGACCCGGAGGCCGACGTGGCGGGCGTACGGGCCGCGCTGCGCGCCGTGGAAGGGATCTGCGCGGGCGGGAAAGCGGCAGGTCAGGCTGCGGGTGACGATGCCGGTCGGCGCTTTCGCTGGTTGATCGCGCCGCGCTCGACGGTCCTGCAGCCCGGACCCGTGCACACCGGGCTCACCGCCGATCCGGAGGCGGAGACGGAGCGGTTGCTCGCGCTGCTGGTCAGGTAATGGATCACACCCGCGCCGTGTGCCGTTGACACCGGGTGCCAGGGCTTCTAGCGTCACGTCTGCTGAAGGTACTAAGCGGTCGCTCACCGGACGGGCGTACCGTGTGAGCCGCAGGGCATGTCAGGCCGCAGGGCTTTTCAAGGGCGAGGAGAACCAGCAATGTCCACCACTGAGCAGCGCGTCGCCGTAGTCACCGGTGCCGCGCGCGGCATCGGCGCCGCGACCGCCGTACGACTGGCCGCCGAGGGCCGCGCCGTCGCGGTGATCGATCTCGACGAGGCCGCGTGCAAGGACACCGTGGAGAAGATCACCGCCGCCGGTGGCCGCGCCCTCGCGGTCGGTTGCGACGTCTCCGACGAGGCCCAGGTCGAGGCCGCGATCGAGCGGATCGCCGAGGAGCTCGGTGCGCCGACGATCCTGGTGAACAACGCGGGCGTGCTCCGCGACAACCTGCTGTTCAAGATGGCCGCGTCCGACTGGGACACCGTCATGAACGTGCACCTGCGCGGCGCCTTCCTGATGTCGAAGGCCTGCCAGAAGTACATGGTGGACGCGAAGTTCGGCCGGATCGTCAACCTGTCGTCCTCCTCCGCTCTCGGCAACCGCGGCCAGGCCAACTACTCCGCCGCCAAGGCCGGTCTGCAGGGCCTGACCAAGACGCTCGCCATCGAGCTCGGCAAGTTCGGCGTCACGGCGAACGCCGTCGCGCCCGGCTTCATCGCCACCGACATGACCGCCGCCACCGCCGCCCGCGTCGGCATGGGCTTCGAGGACTTCCAGGCCGCCGCCGCCACCCAGATCCCCGTGCAGCGCGTCGGCAACCCCGACGACATCGCCAATGCCATCGCCTTCTTCACCGGCGAGGCCGCCGGATTCGTCTCCGGCCAGGTGCTGTACGTGGCCGGCGGACCGCTCAACTAAGGCCGGGGACACAGACAATGACCGCACTTCCCGAACTCTCCGGCAAGGTCGCCCTCGTCACCGGCGCGAGCCGCGGCATCGGCTACGGCGTCGCGGAGGCCCTCATCGCCCGCGGTGACCGCGTGTGCATCACCGGCCGCAACGAGGACGCTCTCAAGGAGGCCGTCGAGACACTCGGTGCCGACCGCGTCATCGGTGTCGCGGGCAAGGCGCACGACGAGGCCCACCAGGCCGTCGCCGTCGAGCGGACCATGGAGGCCTTCGGACGCGTCGACTACCTGGTCAACAACGCCGGTACGAACCCGGTGTTCGGCCCCATGGCCGACCTGGACCTCAACGTGGCGCGCAAGGTCTTCGAGACGAACGTCGTCTCGGCGCTCGGCTTCGCCCAGCTGACCTGGAAGGCCTGGCAGAGCGAGAACGGCGGCGCGATCGTCAACATCGCGTCCGTCGCGGGCATCTCCCCCTCGCCGTTCATCGGCGCGTACGGCATGAGCAAGGCCGCCATGATCAACCTGACCGTGCAGCTGGCGCACGAGTTCGCGCCCAAGGTGCGGGTCAACGCGATCGCGCCCGCCGTCGTCAAGACCAAGTTCGCGCAGGCCCTGTACGAGGGCCGCGAGGAGGAGGCGGCCGCGGCCTACCCGCTGGGCCGGCTCGGCGTGCCCTCCGACATCGGAGGCGCCGCCGCGTTCCTCACCTCGGCACAGTCGGACTGGATCACCGGGCAGACGCTCGTGGTCGACGGCGGCATCTTCCTGAACGCCGGAGTGGGCTGACGGACGCCTGGACGCGGGTGCGGACGGACCCGGACGGCGCCCGCGTCCGGGCTCCACGCACGCCCGCCGTCCCGCCCGCGCGGTCACCGACGCGCTGATCAAGTGCCCCGCCGGGAACACGGGTTGCCCGGCGGGGCACCGCCGTATGCTCTGCCGGCACCTGGTCGTGGCGCACCGAGGTTCGGGGAAAGGGGCTGCGGTCAGCGGCCTTCCCAGTGGGGTGAGCGCTTCTCGGCGAAGGCGTGAGCCCCTTCCTGTGCGTCGTGGGACGCGAGGACCGGTGCGACGAGCCGGTCCTGCTGGCGGAACGCGTCCTGGTCGCCGTACGCGGTCCGCTCGTTGACCGCGCGTTTGACCGCTGCGAGGGACAGCGGTGCGTTGCGTGCGATGCGGTGAGCCACCTCCACGGCCTTGGCGAGCGCCTCGCCGGAGGGGGTGAGGTGGTTGACGAGGCCGAGCTGATGGGCCCGTTCGGCGGGCAGGGGATCGCCGGTGAGGAGGACCTCGACGGCGATGTTGCGGGGGATGCGTTCGGGCAGGCGCACGATTCCGCCTTCAGGGGGGACCAGGCCGACCGTCACCTCGGTGAGACCGAAGGTGGCGTCCTGCGCTGCCACGATCATGTCGCAGGCGAGGGCCATCTCGGTGCCGCCGCCCAGCGCCCAGCCCTCGACGGCCGCGATGAGCGGGCTGCGCAGCGGGGTCCGGGTGAGTCCCGCGAAGCCCCGCCCCGGGATGATCGGGGTGTCTCCGGCGGCGTACGCCTTGAGGTCCATGCCCGCGCTGAAGGTGCCGCCGGCTCCGGTGAGCACACCGACCATCAGGTCGTCGCGGGCGTCGAGTCGGTCGAAGGCGTCAGCCAGTGCCCGTGCGGTGGCGCCGTCGACGGCGTTGCGTACCCTCGGTCGGTCGATCGTGATCACGAAGACCGCGTCCTGCTCTTCGGTGTGCACGGTGGGAGTGCCGGTCGGGGTGCCGGTGGGGGGTTCGGTGTTCATGTCGGACATTCCTTGTCTCGCCGCCCGGGCCGGGCTGTTGACCGTTGACGGCTCGGGGTGTTCGTGGCGGCCTTCGCCCTCGGGGACCGCGGTGGCGGTCTTCGGCCTCGGGGACCGCGGTGGCGGCGTCGTCCGCCCACTGCCGGGTGCGGACCCGTGGCTACGGTTCCTCGGTGGGAAGCACGGCATGGGCGATCCCGGTGAGGTTGCCCTGTGCGATGAGGATCTCCCGGCGGTTCGACCCGTCGAGATCGGCCGCGTAGACGGTTCCGGCCATGTCGGTCACGAACATCCGGCCGTCGTCCAGATCGAGAGCGATGCCGATGCCTTCCATCAGGTGCGTCCACAGAATCTCGGGCTCCCGCTGTCCGCCCGGCGGATCCATCGGCGCGCGATTCACGGAGTTGCCTCGCGGCGGGTCCCCCCGGTCGGTCCAGTACAGCGTGCGCTCCGTCAGGTCCAGTTGCAGGTCGATCGGCTCCGGCAGCCCCTGGAGCAGCACCTCGATGTCGCTCCGGCCGGCCGCGGACTCGCCGGCGGGCAGGTCGATCCCGGCCCGGAGGATCTTCCCCAGTCCCGCGTCGCTCGGTCCCTTCTGCGACCAGTACAGGTGCCCGCCGTCAGGATCCACGGCGACTCCGACGCACCACCTGGTCTCGTCGCGCCGGTCGCTGTCCGTCCGGCCCGTCTGCACGAGCGTCTCGATGTTCGAGCCGTCGAGGTCGCAGCGCATGACGCGCATCCCCTCGCGGTCACCCCAGTACAGCTTGCGGCCGACGGCCTCGAGGTGCAGCTGTTTCGGGGTGTGCGTGCCGCCGTCGGGAACGATCGTCGTCCGGTTGCCTCCGTCCAGGTCGACACGCTCGATCGAGCCGTCGTCGACCGGCGGGCAGCCCATGTTCGTCCAGTAGATGTGCCCCGCCTCGGCGTCGACGGCCACACCGTCGGGGAACCTGCATCCCGAGACGACGACCCGCTTGTCGGTGCCGTCGGGGTTCACCGAGAACACGCGACCGTCACCGCTGAGTTCGAGCACGAACAGTTTCCGCCGGCGCTCCGTCACGGTTCCTCCTCTCGGGCGTGGGCCCGCCGCCCCGGGGGTGACGCGTGCGGTCTCATGCCGGCCCGCCGAGGGTGTCGGCGGGCGAGCCGGATGCCCGCACGGCCAGCAGACTGAGCAGCATCGCGTCACGCCGGGCGGCCAGTTCGTCGACGGAGTGGCCGTCCGCCTCCTCCAGCACCCCGCCGACGATCTTCTCCTTGAGCTCGGGCGTGAGTTCCGGACTGCCCAGTTCCCGCCACATCCCGGCCATCCCCGGCATGAGGGTCTCCATGAAGTGCTGGATGCCGCCCGCGCCTCCGCCGAGATGCCACAGCAGGTTGGGGCCCATGACACCCCACCTGAGTCCTGGACCCCAGGACACCGCGTCGTCGGAGTCCGCGACGTCCAGCACCCCCTGATCGATCAGGTGGACGACCTCGCGGTACAACGCGGCCTGCAGTCGGTTGGCGACGTGCCCGGGGAGCTCCTTCTTGAGGTGGATCGGCTTCTTGCCGATCGCGCTGTAGAAGGACATGGCGTCCCGGACGGTCTCCGGGGAGGTCTTCGCTCCGCCGACGACTTCGACGAGGGGGATGATGTGCGGGGGGTTGAAGGGATGCCCGATGAGGGTGCGCTGCGGATTCCGGCACTCGGCCTGGATGACGCTCATCGTGATGCCCGACGAGCTCGACGCGATGATCGCGTCCGGCGGCGTCGCGTCGTCGATGTCGGCGAACAGCCCGACCTTCAGCTCCGGGCGCTCCGGCGCGTTCTCCTGGACGAAATCGGCGTCCGCGACGGCCTCCCGCATGTCGGGGGTGAACCGCAGACGGTCGGGTGAGGTCCCGGGCTCGGCACCGAGCGCGGCCGCCGCGTCCCATGCTCCGGCCACGTACGCCCTGAGCGCCTCCTCCGCGCCGGGGGCGGGGTCGGTCGCGGTGACGTCGAAGCCCCGGGCGAGATAGTGCGTCGCCCAGCTCGCACCGATGGTGCCGGTGCCGACGATCGCTACGCGTTGGACGGGTCTGTGTGCGTTCATGGCTCGTCGTCGCTCCTGGGTGTCGGTCGGACGGTGGACGGTGCGGGCGACGTGGGCGGCGGCAGTCCGCGACCGGACCGCTCGTGCGGCGCGGCCGGTCGGTCGCGCCGCGGGCACGCGGACCCGCCGCGCCACACGTCGGGGGAGAGGCGCGGTGACGCCGTAGGGGCTCAGTTCCAGGGTGCGGCGCCTGCTCGCCCGGGGCATCTCGGGGACCGCCGGAGAGCCGCCGTCGAGCGGTTCCCGGCGGCCTGGAGGCCCGGAGGCCCGGAGGCCCGGAGGCCCGGAGGCCCGGAGGCCCGGCGGGTCGTCGTCGACGATCATGACGACGTGCGAGCCGCACCGGGAGACCCCCAGTCAGCGGGGTGGAAACGGAGGTCGGAGACGGTGGCCGGAGAGGGCCGGAGCTGCCGGTCGCGGGGACCGGACCCGTCGGGTGACAGGGGAGAGCCGCTGGTGGCAAGGGGTGCGGGCTCCGGTGTCAGTGGTCGCCTGTAGGTTCTGAGGCCTGGAAGTGACCGTACATCGGAGGAAGTTGACGTGACCGACACCGCCATGCTGCCCGAGTCCTGGCGCGGCGTCCTGGGCGACGAACTGCAGCAGCCCTACTTCAAGGAACTCACCGAGTTCGTCGAGGAGGAGCGAGCCAAGGGTCCCGTCTACCCTCCGCGCGAGGAGGTCTTCGCCGCGCTCGACGCGACACCGTACGAGCGGGTGAAGGTGCTGGTCCTCGGCCAGGACCCGTACCACGGCGAGGGCCAGGGACACGGCCTGTGCTTCTCGGTGCGCCCCGGAGTGCGGACCCCGCCCTCCCTGCGGAACATCTACAAGGAGATGAAGGAGGAGCTCGGCACCCCGATCCCGGACAACGGCTATCTGATGCCGTGGGCCGAGCAGGGCGTCCTGCTGCTCAACGCGGTGCTGACCGTGCGCTCCGGTGAGGCCAACTCCCACAAGGGCAAGGGCTGGGAGAGGTTCACGGACGCGGTGATCCGCTCCGTGGCCGACCGGCCCGACCCGGCGGTCTTCGTGCTGTGGGGGAACTACGCCCAGAAGAAGCTCCCCCTCATCGACGAGAACCGGCACATCGTGGTGAAGGGCGCGCACCCCTCGCCGCTCTCCGCCAAGAAGTTCTTCGGCTCCCGGCCGTTCACACAGATCAACGAGGCCGTGGCCCGGCAGGGCCACGAGCCGATCGACTGGCGGATCCCGGACCTCGGCTGACCCGCGGGCGGGGACGGCTGGGCCGGGCGGGGGGTCGGTCCGGCCCTCCCCGGCCCGGTCCGGCGGCGTACGGGGGCGCCTGAGCCGGTTTGGCAGTGGCTGCCGTTAGCGTCGGAAGAGACAGTGACGAGCCTGGAGGACGCGGTGGCGGAGCAGCAGGAGCAGACGGCGCCGGACGCCATGATGACCCGGATCGGCCAGGCCGTCATGCTGCACCACGGAGGCGACCGCGAGGAGGCCCGGGGCCGTTTTCTGGACCTGTGGTCGGAGATCGGTGAGGACGGCGACCCGCTGCACCGCTGCACCCTGGCGCACTACCTGGCGGACACCCAGGACGACCCCTCGGACGAGCTGGCGTGGGACCTGCGCGCACTGTCGGCGGCCGACGAACTCGGGGACGACCGGGTCGCGGAGCATCACAGGTCGCCCGCGGTACGGGCGTTCTACCCGTCGCTGCACCTGAACCTGGCGGCCGACTACGTGAAACTCGGCCGCTCCGACGCGGCCCGCAGCCATCTGCGCCGGGCCCGCGGCGCGGTCGGCTTCCTCGGTGACGACCGTTACGGAGACGGGGTACGCGCGGCGATCGGCCGGCTGGAGCTGAGGCTCGAAGGCGAAGGACCGTCGGAGGAGACGCCGGGCGAGGGCCCCGGCCGGTTCGGGGGGCCGGGAGGGGAGACGCTGGGGCCACCGCGCCGGCGGCCCTGATCCGCGCGGGGCGCGTGACGACGACTGGGGCACGCCGCCGCGCGGTCGGATCGTCCGGGCACGCCCGGGACGAGGTCGACCCTCCCGCCACCTTGCGGCCCACCCGCATCCGACGTCACGCGCTGATCCAGCGGGAATCTCGGAACGGCCCTCTCATGGGACACCCCTCGGCGTCCCGGAGCGGCGCCACGGGCGGTGACGCCGGACGTGAGCTGCCGGACGCGAATTGCCGGACTGGGGCTGCCGGGACGTGACGTCACCGGGCGGAGTGCCCTCGGACATGGTCCCGACGTGGTGGCGGCGGATGTGATGGCGCCGGATGCGGTGGCGTCGGACGCGGTGGCGCCGGACGCGGTGGCGTCGGAGGGGGCTGCCGGACGTGAGGCACGGGACCTCCGGGGGCCGAGGCCGGAGGCGGGGCGACGGACGGGTCAATTCCCGTACGTCCCCTTGCAGATGACCGCCTCGGGACTGCCCGGCTTCCAGCCCCCGTACTTCCTGCCGAGGGCGCACACGTCCTGGGCCTTCGGCGGCTTCGCCGCCGGGGCCGGTGCGGCGGCGTGGTGGGCGGGTCGGTGCGGCTTGGGCCGGAGGTGCGGGGCGACGGGGGCGTGACGTGGGGCGGGCACCTGCGGTGCGGCCTCGGTGGGCGCGGCGGGGTGCTGTCGCGCGGCGGCACGGGACGGTCCCGGCGCGGGCTTCCGCGACGGTCCGACGAGCTCGAGCGCCTCCCGCGCCGGAGCCTGCACGACCTGCTCCCCGGCTCTGTCGTCCGCACGCGGCGACGGCAGGGAGGGAGCGATTGGCGGGCCGGGAGTGGAGGGCCGCTGGACGGTCACACAGCCGGCGAGGGCGGTGACCGCCACGGTGACCAGGAGCGTCGCGGTCGTCGTCGTTCGATGCACGGGCGCAACTCTGCTGCGTCCGGACCGCTTTGGGGAGCCGACAAGCGCAGGATGCCCCGCACGGGTGATCCTTCCGCTCCTCCGGCGGGTGTCGGAGGCCGCAGGATGACCCGCGGCGGCACCCGAGCGTGTTGCGAAGGTCCCGCCTGCCTCGCGGCGCCTGGCACGTCCTACTCGCCGGTGCTGCCGTCGATCCGCTCACGGATCAGATCGGCGTGACCGTTGTGACGGGCGTACTCCTCGATCATGTGGGTGTAGATCCACCGCAGGTTGAGCGGGGCCTCGGTGAACCTGGTCCGGCCCTCGGAGGTGTCGTCCAGCGTGAAGCGGGCCGTGTTGACCCGGGCGACCGCGATCTCGGCCTGCCAGGTGGCGTAGGCCTCGTCCCAGGTGTCCGCCTCGGTGAGGTGGAACTCCCCGTCCCGGTCCTCGTCGCTGTAGTAGATCGGGCCCGCGTCGTCGGCCACCAGAACCCGGCGGAACCAGCTTCGCTCCACCTCCGCCATGTGCCGCACCAGACCGAGCAGGGACAGCTCTGACGGCTTGACCGGGGCGGTCCTGAGCTGCGCGTCGTCCAGGCCCTCGCACTTCGCCTCGAGGGTCTGCCGGTGGAAGTCGAGCCAGCCCTCCAGCATGGCTCGTTCGCCGGCGTCGGTGGCGGGTTTGGTGCGCTGAATTGTCATGCGCGCATCTTCCATGGACGGGGCCGCCGGCCGCCACGGAGTTTCCCTCCGGGAGCCGGGCGGACCGGGCGGACCGGGCCGCCGACCCGGCATCGCCGGCCGGCGGCATCCGTGACGCCCGTATGCTTCCGACCAGGTCAGCATCGGCGAACGAAGGAGACCTCGTGAAGGTCGGCTGCATCGGACTCGGCGACATCGCGCAGAAGGCGTACCTGCCGGTGCTCGGGGTCCAGCCGGGGGTCGAGCTGCATCTGCAGACCCGGACGCCCGAGACGCTCGCCCGGGTCGCCGACAGCCTCCACCTTCCGCAGGGGCAGCGGCACACCGACCTGACGGAGCTGCTGGCCCAGGATCTCGACGCGGCGTTCGTGCACGCGGCCACCGTGGCGCACCCCGAGATCGTCGCGCGGCTCCTGGAGGCGGGCGTACCGACGTTCGTCGACAAGCCGCTCGCCTACGAACTCGACGCGTCGGAGGAACTGGTCCGGCTCGCCGAGGAGCGCGACGTCAGCCTCGCCGTCGGCTTCAACCGGCGCCACGCACCCGGGTACGCGCAGTGCCTGGAGCATCCGCGTGAGCTGATCCTGATGCAGAAGAACCGCATAGGACTGCCCGAGGTGCCGCGCACGATGATCCTCGACGACTTCATCCACGTCGTGGACACACTGCGGTTCCTGGCGCCGGGGCCGGTCGACGACGTGACGGTGCGGGCCCGCGTCGAGGACGGACTGCTCCACCACGTCGTCCTCCAGCTCGCGGGCGACGGCTTCACGGCGCTCGGTGTGATGAACCGGCTCAGCGGCTCGGCCGAGGAGATCCTCGAGGTGTCCGGCCAGGACACCAAGCGTCAGGTGCTCAACCTCGCCGAGGTGATCGACCACAAGGGCCAGCCCAGCGTGCGGCGGCGCGGGGACTGGGTGCCGGTGGCCCGCCAGCGCGGCATCGAGCAGGGTGTGCTCGTCTTCCTCGACGCCGTACGCGCGGGCAAGGTGCTCAGCGCCCGGGACGCACTGGCGACTCATGAACTGTGCGAGCGGGTGGTGCGAGCGGTCCAGGAGCGGTCCGCCGCAGCCTGAGCGCGCGGGCGCCCTCCGTGGCGCACAGCGCCGCCAGTACCAGCAGCGCCCCGTGCACCGGCCAGTCCCCGTACCGGACGTACGGGGTGACCCCCCGCGCCAGTGGCACCTCGTACACCGCCGCTTCGCTCGCGTCCGTGCCGAGCCAGGAGCCGAGCCGCTCGCCGCTCGGGCCGTAGACGGCGGAGACACCGGTCAGGGTCGCGTGCACCATCGGGCGGCCGGTCTCGGCGGCCCGCAGCGCGGCCAGCGAGGCATGCTGCTCGGGCGCCCAGCTGTGCTGGAACGACGAGGTCGACGACTGGGCGAGCAGGACGTCGGCGCCGTCCTGCGCGAGATGCCGGCTCATGTCCGGGAACGCCGTCTCGAAGCAGATCATCGGTCCGACCCGCAGCCCGTGCCCGGCGTCCATCACCACCTGCTCGGTGCCGCGCCTGCGGTCCTCGCCCGCCGCCTTGCCGACCGACGTCGCCCAACCGAGCAGGGAACGCGCCGGTATGTACTCACCGAAGGGGACGAGACGCATCTTGTCGTAGCGGGCGCCGGTCGGTCCCTGCGGTCCCACCAGCACCGAACTCTTGTATATCCCCGGCCGGTCGGAGCGCCGCGCGTCGACGTTCACGAGGAGGTCGGCGCCGGTCTCGCGGGACAGCGCGGTGATCCGGTCGGCCAGGTCGGGGCGGCCGGCCAGGTCGACTCCGACGCTGCTCTCGCCCCAGACGACGAGGTCGACGTGGCGTCCGGCGAGTGTGCGGGTGAGGGCCTCCTCGCGTGCGAAGCGCTTCTCCGCGCCCGCTCCGGCGCCGCCGCCCATGACGCCCGGCTGTACGACGGCGACGCGCACCTGGCCGTCGGTGTCCGGGCGCGGGGACCACACCCAGGCCGCCGAGGTGGCGGCGGCGGTGGCGACGAGTCCGGTGACGGCGGTGGCGACGACGGGCACACGCGACGGCCGCACGGCCATCAGGACCGCGACCGCGACGTTGACGGCCACCACCAGGAAGCTCAGCAGCCACACCCCGCCGACCGAGGCGAGCCGCAGCGCGGGCGCCACCTGCCACTGGCTCGACCCGAGCAGGCCCCACGGTCCGCCCAATCCCTGCCAGGACCGGACGAGTTCGACGCCCAGCCAGCTCGACGGCAGCACCACGAGCGCAGCCCCCACCCGCCCCGCCGAGGGCACACCGCCGAGGAACCGCCGTACGAGCCAGCCCCACGGTGCCCACAGCGTCCCGAGCAGTCCCGCGATCACGACCGTGAAGACATTCAGGCTGGGCAGCAGCCAGTGGTGCACGGCCAGCATGAAACCCAGGCCGCCGAACCAGCCGTCGTACGCGGCGCGTTTCCCCGTCGGGGCGGTGCGGGCCAGCAGGATCCAGGGCACGAGGGCGACGTAGGCGAACCACCACCACGACGGGGCCGGGAAGGCGAACACCGGCAGCGAACCCGCCAGTACGGCGACGACCGCACGGCGCCAGGGAGAGGTGAGCCAGCGGTCGAACCTCGTCATTTGCGCCTTCCTCCCCGGTGCTGCCTCCAGTGTGCGCTTCGGGGACGATCTCCGACAGGGTGCGTCCGGTCAGGTGACCGCGGGTTCCCGGCGCGGCTGCGGCATGCGGCGCCACTTCTCCTGGACGACCACCTCGCGCAGGCGCCAGCCGAGTTCCGTACGCACCAGCCCGAAGGCGTACCGGCCGCCGCACACGAAGTCCGGTGCGGTGGATCCCCCTTCGTCGCCCGCGAGGCGCATCGGGTTGACGTAGTCGGCCTGCACCCGGGCCGTGTCGCCGTTGTCCTGGTCCAGTACGCCGAACCGCACGCGTCGGTTGACGATCAGATGCTGGCGCATGGGGAACAGCTCCATGCTCCGCGCGAGCCATCCCGCGACCTGGTCGGCGTCCCCCTCGATACCGCCCGCCGAGCGGTAGTCCGCGCGGCCGTCCGGCGCGAACAGCCGCCGGTACGCCCCCCAGTCGCCGTCGTCGACGGCCACCGCGTACTCGGTGACGAGTTCGTCCACGGCGAACCGGTCCATCACGGTCGCGAGCTCCACACGCTGCGTCATCGGCTCAGTGTTGGCCACCGGGCCTGCGCAGCCAAGGGGCGTGCAGCGACATTCGCCGCCCGGACCGTGGGTGTCCGCAGCGGGCCCCGCGATCTACTGCGGGAGCTGCCGCGGAGGCGTCATGACGTGCTGCCGGACGAGTGCGTAGGACTTCAGGCGGTCGGCCAGCGTGTAGACGGGTGTCACCAGCATGAGTTCGTCCGCACCGGTCGCGTCCGCCAGCTCCGTCAGGTGTGTCGCGACGGTGTCGGGGGTGCCGTGCGCCTGGTGGGAGCGGAAGCCCGCAAGGGCCCGCGCCTCCTGCGCGGTGAAGGAGTGGGCGGCTGCCTGCTCGGGCGTGGGAAAGGGGATGTCGCCCTGCCCCTTGAGCAGTCCGGCCTTGACGACGTCCATCGGGCCCGCGAGCCGGGCGGCTTCCTCCCGCGTGTCGGCGCACACCGTTTCCACGCAGACCAATATGCGGGGCCGGTCGCACCAGCGGGAGGGGGAGAAGCGCTCCCGGTAGTGGTCGAGCGCGGCCAGGGTGTTGTCGGGACGGATGTGATGGGCGAAGGCGATCGGCAGCCCGAGTTCCGCGGCGAGCGCGGCACCGGCGGTGCTCGAGGACAGCAGCCACGGCTCCGGGAGCGGGTCGAGCGCGACCTCCTCCACCAGGTACCGCAGAGTCTCCGACAGGTCGTCGCGGTACTCGTCGTCGGTGGTCGGTCCGGCCCCGCGTCGCAGGGCCCGCGCCGTGGACTCGTCGAAGGTGCCCGGGCCGCGGCCGATGCCCAGGTCGATCCGGCCGTCGTGCAGTGCGGCCAGCGTGCCGAACTGCTCCGCGAGCATGATCGGGGCGTGGTTCGGGGCGAGGACGCCGCCGGAGCCGAGACGGATGGACGAGGTCGACGCGGCCGCGTGGGCGGTCAGGACGACCGGCGGGAACGCTCCGATGGCGGGGGAATGGTGGTGTTCGGCGTACCAGAGCCGCTGGTATCCGAGGTCTTCGAGCCCCCGGGCGAACTCGGTGGTGTCGCGTAGCGTGTCGGCGGCCGGGGCGCCCGTCTGGACCATGGCTACTTCCAGCGCGCTGAGCGGCACAGTGATCATCTGCTCAGTATAGAAAGCGACCGTCGGCCGCCGTGGGCGTCCGTCGGCCCCGGTCCGCCTCGTTCGGCGTCCACCCTCCTGCCTGCGAAGGCCGAACGGGCGCCGGGGGCAACCGCGTTCCGTACGCGGCCGCCCCGTGGGCCGGACGAGGCGCGGGACCGGGACGTCGGGTACGGACGCCCGGTCCTGACGCCGAATCAGACGGTCGGCCCTGACGCCGGATCAGACGGTCGGCCCTGACGCCGGATCAGACGGCCGGTACCGGATAGGTCGGGTACTCGACCCCGGAGACGTGCTGGACGACCCGGATGACCTGGCAGGAGTAGCCGAACTCGTTGTCGTACCAGAGGTAGAGGATCGCGTTGTCGCCGTCGACCTTGGTGGCGCCGGCGTCGACGATCGAGGCGTGGCGTGAGCCGATGAAGTCGCTCGACACCGCGTCGGGCGCGGTGGTGAAGTCGATCTGGCGCTTGAGCGGCGAGGTCAGCGACACCTCGCGGAGGTGGTCGAGGACCTCCTCACGGGTGGTCTCGCGCCCCAGCCGCAGGCTGAGGATGGCGATCGAGACGTCCGGCACCGGGACACGGATCGAGCTGCCCGTGATCGGGGCCTTGAGGTCGGGCAGCGCCTTGGCGACGGCGGAGGCGGCCCCCGTCTCGGTGATGACCATGTTGAGCGGCGCGGAGCGGCCCCGGCGGTCGGAGCTGTGGTAATTGTCCAGCAGGTTCTGGTCGTTGGTGAACGAGTGGACGGTCTCCACATGACCGCGCAGGACGCCGTACTCGTCGGCCATCGCCTTCAGCGGCGGGACGATCGCGTTGGTGGTGCAGGAGGCGCAGGACAGGATCTGCTCGTCCGGCTTGATCGTGTCGTGGTTGACGCCGTGCACGATGTTGGGGACGTCGCCCTTGCCGGGTGCGGTGAGCACCACCTTGTCGATCCCGGGGCGCAGGTGCTTCGACAGACCCTCGCGGTCACGCCACTTGCCGGTGTTGTCGATGAGGATGGCGTCCTTGATGCCGTACGCCGTGTAGTCGACCTCGCTCGGGTCGCCGGCGTAGATCACCTTGATCTCGTTGCCGTTGGCGATGATCGTGCTGTTCGCCTCGTCGACGGTGATCGTGCCCTGGAACTGGCCGTGGATGGAGTCGCGGCGCAGCAGCGAGGCGCGCTTGACGATGTCCTGGTCCCCGCCCTGGCGGACGACGACGGCGCGCAGCCGCAGACCGTTGCCGGAGCCGGCCTTCTCGATCAGCAGGCGGGCGACGAGCCGGCCGATGCGGCCGAAACCGTAGAGGACGACGTCGCGCGGCTGGCGGCGCTCGATCTTGCCCGCGCCGGTGGCACCGGCGACGGCCCTGGCGGTGAACTCCTGTACGGAGAGCCCGAGGTCGTCGCTCCGGTACGTCGCGGCGAGCATGCCGAGGTCGATCTGGGAGGGCCCGAGATCGAGCGTGGTCAGCGCCTGGAGGAACGGCAGCGTCTCGGTGACGGAGAGCTCCGCGCCGGCGATCTGGCGGGCGAACCGGTGGGTCTTGAGAAGGCTGACCACCGACTTGTTCACCAAGGAGCGGCTGTGGAGGAGGACCGTGACGTCCCGCTCCCGGTGCAGCTTCCCGATGATCGGGATCATCGACTCCGCGATCTCCTCGCGGGTCTTCCAGTTGGTGAACGAGTCGTCGTTGACAGTCACAGGTCTATCTTTCGAGCTAGGCGGCGCTCATATGGTAACCCGTCCGTTGTTCTGATCATCCGAGGGGTGTACAGCCGGTGTCTGGAGGGGTGCGCAGGCCGGAGTCATGATCGGGAGCGGGCGTAATGTGGGAGTGCCCGCGAGGAGGAGGTACGCATGACACGCCCGGTCACTGTGGTCACGGGTGGCAGCCGGGGGATCGGCGCCGCGATCGCCGCCCGCCTGGCGGCGGACGGACACGATCTGGTGGTGGGCTACGTACGGGACGGCGCGGCCGCGGAGTCGACCGCGACAGCGGTCCGGGCGGCGGGGTCGCGCTGTGTCACGGTACGGGTGGACACCTCCGACGCGGACGACGTGGAGCGGCTCTTCGACACGGCGGCGGACCGTCTCGGGCCCGTCAGCGGGCTGGTGAACAACGCCGGTGTGACTGGTCCGCTCGGACGGCTCGCGGACACCGACCCCGCCGACCTGCGGCGCGTGGTGGACGTCAACCTGCTGGGCACGCTGCTGTGTTCGCGGCGGGCCGCCCGGTCCATGGCGGCCCGGGGGAGCGGCGTCATCGTGAACGTGTCCTCGGCGGCGGCGACCCTCGGCAGCCCCGGGGAGTTCGTCCACTACGCGGCCACGAAGGCCGCCGTCGACGCCCTGACGGTGGGCCTCGCCAAGGAACTCGGCCCGGACGGGATCCGGGTCAACGCGGTCGCGCCCGGCATGATCGACACCGAGATGCACGCGGCCATGGGGGACCCGGGCCGCGCCGAGCGCGCCGCCTCCTCGATCCCGCTGCGCCGGGTCGGCCGGGCGGAGGAAGTCGCCGCCGCCGTCGCGTGGTTGATGTCGCCTGACGCCTCGTACGCCACGGGGGCGGTGCTGCGGGTGTCCGGAGGCCGGTGAATCACCGGCGGACCCCCGGCGGTGGGGGCTCGCGGGGCGGTTACGACGGTGCCGGCACAGATCCCCTTCGTCGGCGGGGTTCGATCGAAGTCCGTACGGACGTTGCGACGACCGCCGGCAGGGCTGCAACTCTGCCCCTGCGGCCCTGGGAACGTGGCCGCTTCCGTGCGAGCGTGACGCGGTTGGTCGTCTTTGATGCCGGAGGAAGACGTATGGGACTGGCCCGTGAAGAGAACACCACGACGGGGGAAGGGCCGGCACCTCGGCGCCCGCGGGCGACGCCGACACTCGCCGGAACGGCCGTGCAGCGGATGCTTGCCCTGCAGGGGCGTACCGGGAACAAGGCGGTCGCCGAGATGCTGCGGCGGGCCGGGCACCCGGGAGCGCAGGACCGGCATCAGCACGGTCTGGGATGCGGGCACCAGGCACAGGAACCTCCGGTGCAGCGTTCCCTGGACGGCGCCACCGTCGCACGCGCCGAGGAGGAGGACGGACCCGTCCGCGGCAGGGTGCAGGACAGCAGCCCGGAAGGGCAGGGCGCCCTGCTGGCCGCGGCCATGAACTCGTCGAGCGAGTCGCTGCCTTCGTCGGTGGTGGCCAAGGCCGGGGCGTTCTATCAGAACGAGGGGCTCTCCTCCACACGCGTCCACCGTGACGCGGTGGCCCAACGTGCCACCGCGGCGCTGGGGGCCCAGGCCATGACCGTCGGTAACCACATCTTCCTCTCGGCCGGGTCCGTAGGCGACGAGAAGTTGATCGGTCACGAGCTCAGCCATGTCGACAAGAACCTCAAGGGCATGCCCGAGAAGGGTCACAGCAACGGCGCCGGAGTCACCGTCACCGACCCGAAGCAGGACTCCGAACGAGCAGCGGAGAGGGACGGCCACGCCTACGCCGCGGGGGAGACGATTGCCCCCTCCGTCACCGCCCCGCGCCAAGCGGCGAACGGCTCGCACGAACCCGTGCAGCGGATGCACGGACCCGTGCAGCGGATGACGGAAGAGGGCGAGCAGTCGGAGGGGGCCGAGGCCGGCAGGCGGATCGCTCTGCAGGATCAGCCTCGGGAACTCAGCGCCGAAGACCACATCGCGGCGCTGCCCGAGGACAGCGAACAGGAAGTTTATCTGAAGCGCGGTGTGACGCCCACGCAGAGGAAGCATCTCCAGAAGGAGGTGATTCGCGGCTCTTTCGTCAGCCTCCCGAAGATGGTCCAGAAGCCTGACGAGCACGCTACGAAGCCCGAGCGTGAGCACGTCGAAGGATACGTGAGTCAGCACCGTAACGAGGAGACCGCGAGTCTGATCGAATTTTCCACGGACGCTGAAATAGCGACCAAATTCGCGTCGGAGGCCCGGTTCGGGTACGTGCTCACCATCCGGATCAAGAGGAAGTACCTGGCGAAGGGTGCCACCGGCTCCGAGCATGGCTGGATCGCGAAACAGGGCGCACCCTACGACATCGTCGCGATCGAGCGAAAGGATTCACTGGAGGAAGGTGTGGCCCCGCTGACCGAGGGTGAATTCCGCGAAGCGGTCAAGAAGGAGGAAATGGCCGAGTACCTTCTCAAGGTGCAGGACCCGGCCGCAATGGCGGCCCACATGAGTCAGTTCGAGGGGGGAAAGAAGAAGGATGAGGCCATGAAGATTCTTGCGTACAAGAGGTCGGTGTTCCAGGACTAGTACGCCGGCCGTGGATCGCTGGCTCCGTCGCCGAGTTGCGGCAGGGGGAACCTCCGGGGGAAGCCGCCCCGGACGGGATGCAGCACCTGCTCGCCCGGGTGAAGTGGGGCGCTGATGCGCGCCGGGGCCCGGCGGGCGGTCACCGCGCTCGTGCCGCTCCGGTCGCTCCCGCGGACGGTGCGCGCCGACCGGCACGACGTCCTGCGGGGTGGAGAGGGTCAGGCCGCCTCGATGACCTCACCGCGGATCGCTTCCGCCCATTTCACGACCAACAGCTCGTACTCCGCGCGCTCCTGGGCGGACAAGGAGCCACCGGCGCGCATCCACAGGGCGCGGATCTGCTCGTTTAACGCGGCAGCGGACCGCACGGAACCAGAGAACGCGAAGTCGGGGGACATGCGCACCAGCCTAGGGGCATGGACTGACACTGCGCTACCGGTCGGCTACTCATGCCGTATGCGCTTCGTCACGGCCCGCGGGGCGCCGCGCCGGGAGGCCGGGACGAGACCCCGTCCGACCGCTCCCGGGTGACGCCGGCCGCGCCGCCCGCCGCAGGGCGCGGAGCGTGTGGGAATCCCGGGCGCTCGCCCTGATACCCGTCACGCCCGTCACGCCACGAGCGCGGGGAAGTCGAATCGTCAGCCCGCGGACTCGGCGGCGTGAGGGCTCAGTCCGCCGGCCGCCACCAGGGCGATGATGACGATGCCGAGCGCGATCCGGTACCAGACGAACGGCATGAAGCTCTTGTGGGAGATGAACTTCATGAACCACGCGATCACGGCGTACCCGACCACGAACGCGATGACCGTCGCGAAGAGGGTCGGCCCCCAGGAGACGTGACCGTTCGCGGTGGCGTCCTTCACCTCGAAGGTTCCCGAGGCGAGCACGGCCGGCATGGCGAGGAGGAAGGAGTAACGGGCCGCCGCCTCGCGGGTGTACCCCATGAAGAGGCCGCCGCTGATGGTCGCGCCGGACCGGGAGACACCGGGGACCAGGGCCATCGCCTGGCAGAGGCCGAAGAGCAGGCCGTCCTTGGTGTTCAGGTTCTCGATGGTCTTGCGCTGCTTGGGGGCCCGGTGCTTGCCGCCCGACTCGTCGCGTGCCGCGAGCCGGTCGGCGACACCGATGACCACGCCCATCACGATCAGCATGGTCGCGGTGACCCGCAGATCGCGGAACGGACCCTCGATCTGGTCCTTGAGCGTCACCCCGAGCACGCCGATCGGTATGGAGCCGACGATGACGAGCCAGCCCATCTGGGCGTCGTGGTTCTTCCGCATCGCCTTGCTCGTGAGCGAGCGGAACCACGCCGCGAGGATCCTGCCCACGTCCTTGCGGAAGTAGATCAGTACCGCGGCCTCCGTGCCGAGCTGCGTGATCGCGGTGAAGGCCGCTCCGGGGTCGTGCCAGCCGGAGAACGCCGCGGTCAGGCGCAGATGCGCGCTGGAGGAGACGGGGAGGAACTCGGTCAGCCCCTGGACGAGTCCGAGGATGAGGGATTCAAACCAAGACATGAAGTGAGGTGGTCCAAGCGCTGATCGAGGACGGGCCGGCGGACACGCCGTGTGGAGGTTCGCGGTGCGCGGTGATCACGGGTGTTGGAGGCAGCGTAGCGCCCCGCCGGAGCCGTCCGGCCACAGGGGTTTGCCTTTACTAGAGGAACTGTTCGATTGGTCGTACGAACGTGGGTGCGTCCCGTGCGGGCGGTGACCTCGGTGGTCCCGGCGGGCCGGGGTGTTGACCGGTCGCCGCGCCGCCGCATACGTTTCGTTGCAGGAGAAAGCGCTTGCTGCCGCCGGCTCCGCCTCGGGGGACACCACGCGCCGGCCATCGTCCGACGGCACGTCCGAGGGAGCGCTGAGCAGGTACATGGGCACATCCCGCCACGCGGCCGCCGGCCCCGAGATCTCCTCGACCGGCCCCGAGACCTCCCTGAGCCGCCCCGCGACCCCGTTCGACGGCCGCCGCATCAGGGTCGCCGTCATCGGTACGGGCGCCATCGCGCGTGGGAGCCATGTGCCCGCGCTCGCCCGGCTCGCCGAGGAGGGTGAGACGGAGATCGTGGCCGCGGCCGACATCGCCGAGGACGCCGTCCGCGAGTTCTGTGCCGAGGCCGGCATCCCGCACGCGTACACCGATCCGGACCGGATGCTCGCCGAGCAGCGGCCCGACCTGGTCACCGTCTGTACCCCGCCCACCCTGCACCGCGGCCAGACCGTCGCCGCGCTGCGCTCCGGAGCCTGGGTCTGGTGCGAGAAGCCGCCGGTGCTCACCCTGGCCGACTTCGACGCCGTGGAGGCGGAGGAGGGCGGGGAAGGCGGCCCGTACGCGGCCGTCGTCTTCCAGCACCGGTTCGGCTCCGGCGCCCGGCACGTGAAGCGGCTGCTCGGCGAGCGGGCCATGGGCCGCCCGCTCGTCGCGCACTGCCAGACCACCTGGTACCGCGACGCCGACTACTACGCGGTGCCCTGGCGCGGCCGCTGGGAGACGGAGGGCGGCGGACCCGCGATGGGGCACGGTATCCACCAGATGGACCTGCTGCTCGATCTCATGGGGCCGTGGAGCGAGGTGCGGGCGATGGCCGGCCGCCTGGTGCACGACGTGGAGACCGAGGACGTCTCGACCGCCCTCGTCCGTTTCGGGAGCGGGGCGCTGGCCACCGTCGTCAACAGCGTCCTGAGCCCGGACGAAGTGAGCCGCATCCGCATCGACTGCGAGCGCGCCACCGTCGAACTCACCCATCTGTACGGGCACGCCAACGCCGACTGGCGCATCACTCCGGCGCCGGACGTACCGCAGGACGACGTGGCGGTCTGGCGGAACTTCGGTCCGGACGTGCCGAGTTCGCATCTCGCCCAGCTGCGGGACCTGGTCGCGAGCATGCGCGCGGCCGAGCGGCCGCGCAGCAGCGGCGCGGACGGACGCGCCGGCCTGGAGCTGATCACCGCGCTCTACAAGTCGGCGTTCACGGACACGACCGTCCGCGCGGGAGAGGTCGGACCCGGCGACCCGTACTACACGGCGCTGCACGGCGGCGCCCCCGGCTGGGCGCCGCCCGCCGCGGTGGCGGCCGCGCCGTCCACCGGGCCGTCCGTGCCCGGCGCGAGCCAGGAGGTGACGGCATGACCACGTCCGTACGGGACGGCCTGCGGATCGTCCACGCGCACGGCGACCGCGTCACGATCGCCGACGCCGGCACCGGGGTCGAGCTGCTGAGCTACGTCTACCGTGCCGAGGCGGCGTGGGAGGCCCCGAAACCGTATCTGCATCCGCTCAGGACGCCGGCGGGCGCCGTCGTCACCGACTACCGGCCCAACGACCACCGCTGGCACAAGGGCCTGCAGATGACGGCCTCGCACCTCTCCGGCCAGAACCTGTGGGGCGGCAACACCTATGTCCACGGGCGGGGATACCTCGAACTCCCCGAACGGGTCGGATCGATGGCGCACGCGGGTTTCGACGAGGTCGGGTCCGACGGCCACCGTGCGGTCATCGCGGAGCGCCTCACCTGGCATCCGCACGACGGTGACCTGTGGGCCGAGGAGGAGCGCCGGGTCGAGGTGCACGACCTCGACCCCGTGTCGGGCTCCTGGGCGCTCACCTGGACCACGGCGGTCACCAACCGGCGCGACGAACCGCTGCGCTTCGGCAGCCCGACCACCGCGGGGCGGGAGATGGCCGGCTACACGGGGCTGTTCTGGCGCGGACCGCGCGCCTTCCGCAACGGGCGGATCGTCGGCCCCGACAGTGAAGGGCCCGGACTGATGGGGCGTCAGTCACCCTGGCTCGCGTACTCGGGCGAGCACGACGGGACCGACGGCCACGCGACCCTCGTCTTCGCGCACGCCCCCGAGAACGACCACGCCGGAGAGTTTGGCGGCCACCCGGCCCACTGGTTCGTACGCAACGAACCGTTCGCCGCCGTCGCCCCGTCGCTCGCCTTCTTCGACGAACTGGAACTCGCCCCCGGGGACACCCTCACCCGCCGCTACCGGGTGGTCGTGGCCGACGGGGCCTGGGAGCGCGAGGAGATCGCCGAGTACCTGGAGGAACACCCGTGGTGAACGGCTTCCAGGAGATCCCGGGCTTCACCGGCCTGCCCGGTGCCGTCGCCGTCTCCCACCTCCGCGTCTACGACTGGCCCGCCGCCGACGGAGTGTCCGGCGGAACCCCGCACCTGCACCTGACCTGCTCGGAGGCGTACGTCGTCACCGGCGGACGCGGTGCCGTCCAAACGCTGACGGCGTCGGGGTACGAGGTCACGCCCCTCACGCCGGGTACGGTCGCCTGGTTCACGCCCGGCACCATCCACCGGCTCGTCGACGAAGGCGATCTGCGCATCACCGTCCTGATGCAGAACGGTGGGCTTCCGGAGGCGGGCGACGCCGTGCTCACCCTCCCCCCGGAGTATCTCGCCGACCCGCGGACGTACGCCGCCGCGACGGTCGTCCCGGACGACGCGCCCGAGGAGGAGCGCGAACGGATCGTCCGGGCCCGACGCGATCTGGCCGTCGAGGGCTACCGCGCGCTCCGCGCCGCGCAAGGCCCCGAGCGGCTCGCCGCGTTCCATCGGGCCGCGGCCGCGCTGGTGCGGCCCCGGCTCGCCGAGTGGCGCGAGCGGTGGCGGCGCGGTGCCGAGGCCGCCGCCGCGGTCACGGGTGAGCAGCTCGCCCGGCTGGAGCGGGGCGACACCTCCCACCTCGGCGAGGCCGTCGTCCGGGCCGAACAGCCCGCAGCGTACGGCCGGTTCGGCATGTGCGGACGGCTGGATGTCTACAAGGGGAACGACTAGGCGGGAGACAGCAGGGCACAGGGAGCACCGGCGACAAAGGAGACGGGGAGCACAGGGGGACCGGGAGCGGGAGGCGAGGGCTTCCGTGCTGCGAGGGAACCCGTGCCCGCGCGGACGGGCCGCCACCGGACCCCTTGTCTACGCCACCGCGGGCCCCGTCACCGTCCAGCCCGGGGACTGCGGGTGGGCCGTCAGTCCGCCGTGCTCGATCTCCTGGCCGCACTCCCCGCAGACCACCAGCGGGACCAGTTCATGGCCGCACGTGTGCTCCATCACCATCGGGCGGAAACCGTCCTCCTGGAGGTGACGGTCGCCCCACGCCATCAGCGTCAGCAGCACCGGTTGCAGTTCCAGCCCGGCTCGCGTGGCCCGGTACTCGTAGCGCTTCGGGCGGTCGCTGTACTCGGCCTTCTCCAGCACGCCGATGTCGACGAGTCGCTTCAGACGCGCGGTGAGCACGTCGCGCGGTGCGCCGATGTTGCGGGCGAGCTGGTCGAAGCGGGTGGCTCCGAGGGTCACCTCCCGCATGACCAGCAGGGAGTACTTCTCGCCGACGAGGGCCAGGGTCTCGGCGATCGAACAGGGGCGGGCGTCCTTCATGCCGTCAGTCTACCGGGTGGGTTGGAATGTCCAACTGACTAGGTTACTCTGGAGTCACTTAGTGAGTTGGGAAAGCAAACTCCATGACCCCGGAGAGCAGCCATGCGTGATGCCGTCATCGTCGAAGCCGTCCGCACGCCCGTAGGCAAGGGCAAGCCGAACGGTTCTCTCGCCCATGTCCACCCGGTGGAGCTCCTCGCCCACACGCTGCGCACCCTCGTCGAGCGCTCCGGGATCGACCCGGCACTGATCGACGACGTGATCGGCGGCACCGTCACCCAGGTCGGGGAACAGGCCGCGAACCTCACCCGGTACGCGGTGCTCTCGGCCGGCTTCCCGGAGTCGGTGCCCGCGACCACCGTGGACCGGCAGTGCGGCTCCTCCCAGCAGGCCGTGCACTTCGCGGCACAGGGGGTTCTGTCGGGGGCGTACGACATCGCGGTGGCCTGTGGAGTGGAGTCCATGAGCCGCGTGCCGATGGGGTCCAACATCCTCGGGACCGAAGGCCCCTTCGGTCCCGGGATCGCCGAGCGCTACCCCGAGGGCCTGGTGCCGCAGGGCATCAGTGCCGAACTGATCACCGCGAAGTGGGGCATGTCGCGCGAGCAGCTGGACACCTACGCGGTGGGTTCGCACCAGAAGGCGGCCGCGGCCTGGGAGAACGGCCTCTTCGACGCGGAGGTCGCCCCCCTTCAGGGTGTGACCCGCGACGAGAGCGTCCGCCCCGCCAGCACCACGGAGACACTCGCCGGGCTCAAGCCCGCCTACTACCACCCGGCCCTCGCCGAGCGCTTCCCGCAGATCGACTGGTCCGTCACGGCGGGCAACGCGAGCCCCATCAACGACGGCGCGTCCGCCGTGCTCATCACGTCGAGCGAGACCGCGGCCCGCCTCGGTCTGCGCCCCCTGGCGCGCCTGCACAGCTTCGCCGTCACCGGATCCGACCCCCTGCTGATGCTGACGGGCGTCATCCCGGCCACCGAGAAGGTGCTCCGCAGGGCTGGGCTCTCACTCGGTGACATCGACCTCTTCGAGGTCAACGAGGCCTTCGCGAGCGTCGTCCTGGCCTGGCAGCAGGAGACGGGTGCCGACCTCTCCCGGGTCAACGTGCACGGCGGCGCGATCGCGCTCGGCCACCCGCTCGGCGCGAGCGGCGCCCGGCTGACGACCACCCTCGTGCACGCCCTGCGCGCCCGCGGAGCCCGCTACGGCCTGCAGACGATGTGCGAGGCGGGCGGGCTCGCCAACGCGATGGTGCTGGAGGCGGTGTAGCGCGGAGGCGGTGTAGCGCGGAGGGGCCGGCTCGGCTCGAGCCGGTCGCGGGTCCCGGGGCGGTGTGCGATGTCCGTACGGGCCCCGGGTCCCGGGGCGTTCGGTCGGCGTCCGTACAGGTCGCGGATGCTCGGGAGTTCGGTCGGCGTCCGTTCGGGTCGCGGATTCCCGGGAGTTCGGGCGACGTCCGTTCAGGTCGCGGATTCCCGGGCGTTCGGGGCATCCGTACAGTCGTCGGTTCCGGGATGCTCGGCGTTCTTCGCGAGCGTCCCGGGTCCGTGGTGTCAGTGTCCGCGCAGATGGTGGCGCTTGCGCCAGGCAACGACGGCGCCGGCCAGCGCGGGCAGCGCGATGAAGCCCATCGCGATCAGGAAGGCGGGCGAGGTCGGTGCCGAGGCGCGGGCGCCGGCGACGGCGTACGCGGCGGTGTTCGGGACCGAACCCAGGGCCGTGGCCAGGAGGAACGGCAGCCAGCCCATGCGGGAGACGGCGGCGCAGTAGTTCGCCGCCCAGAAGGGCACCCCGGGGAAGAGACGGGCCATCATCATCGTGCGGAAGCCGTGCCGGCTGAGCTGTCCGTCGGCCGCCTTCAGCCAACGGGCGCGCAGCAGTGGCCGCAGCGCGTCCTGCCCGAGGACCCGGCCGAGCCCGAAGGCGATCCCGGCGCCGAGCACCGTACCCGCGAGCGCCGTGGTGAGACCGAGCTGGGAGCCGAACAGGGCGCCGGCGGCGAGGTTGAGCAGCGGCCGGGGCACGAACGCCACCGTGCACAGCCCGTACGCCACACCGAAGACCATGGCGGCCGCGGCGCCGCTGAGCTGCGGTGGCCAGCCGTCCGAGAGCAGTCGCTGCGGTTCGAAGAACAACACGCTCGCCGCGGACGCCGCGAGCAGTACCAGCAACAGGGAGAGCCGGGACCAGGGGGAGAGCACGACTCTCGTGCACCGGGCGGCGAGGCCCGTGGGAGTGGAGACGGCGAGCTCCGCGGCGAGGGAGAGCTCCGTGGCGGGGGCCGCGGGGACGGCCGTGGCGGTGCCCCCAGAGCGGGTGGTGGCATCGAGCATTCGGCGACACTAACCGACCCGTGTGTGTGATCGCCGTATGGTTCGTCTCACGGGCGTCACAGCTTCGGGAACAGCGGATGCCGGGTTCGAGATGCCGGACGGCACCTCGAAGACACGGTGCCGGCACGGTTCACGATCGCCGGCGTCGCGGCGGACGATCCGCAACGGGCCGTGGCCAAGCGGCCGTCCATGCATCACGTCGCCCCTTCCCCGGTCTGACCACGCCCGATCGCCGCACGCGGTCCCGCGGGCTCCTTCCCGGCGGCGCGGCCCCGGCGGACGCGGACCGCGTCTCCGCGGCCCACGCGGCCGGCCGACGGCGAGGCATCGCTTCCTCCGCCGCGCTGTCGACCGGGCGCGCCGCCGTGTGAGGCAACTCTCCTCCGGGCGCCCGCCGGTGGCCCTTCGCCCCCGCATCAGGCCCTGGGCCGTGCGCCCCTGACGCACCGGCAGCACCCCACCCCGGCACGCGACCCGGTGGCGCGAAAAACCATTCGACGTGGCCGGACATGTCGGCGATGATCGCCTCATGTTCCGGCACGCCTTCCTCTTCGCAGCATCCGCAGTCGCGGATGCGCCGAAGGCTGCCGTCCCGATCATCGCGGCAGCCGTCGACGGCGCCCGAAGCTGACCCTTCCCGGATTGTCCGGCGGACCCCGCAGGGGGAGGGTCGGCAGATCCTCGGGGTCCCCGTCCCGGCCGTGAGCGCCGGGGCCCTCACTCAGCTCCGCTGACATCCAAGAGGCTTCGAGGTACAGCCATGCCCAAGACGGCTTACGTGCGCACCAAGCCGCACCTGAACATCGGCACCATGGGTCATGTCGACCACGGCAAGACCACCCTGACCGCCGCCATCACCAAGGTTCTGGCCGACCGCGGCTCCGGCACGTTCGTGCCCTTCGACCGCATCGACCGCGCCCCGGAGGAGGCCGCGCGCGGCATCACCATCAACATCGCGCACGTCGAGTACGAGACCGACACCCGGCACTACGCGCATGTCGACATGCCGGGCCACGCCGACTACGTCAAGAACATGGTCACCGGCGCGGCGCAGCTCGACGGGGCGATCCTCGTCGTCTCCGCGCTCGACGGGATCATGCCGCAGACCGCCGAGCACGTGCTGCTCGCCCGGCAGGTGGGCGTCGACCACATCGTCGTCGCCCTGAACAAGGCCGACGCGGGCGACGAGGAGCTCACCGACCTCGTGGAGCTGGAGGTTCGCGAACTGCTCTCCGCGCACGGCTACGGAGGCGAGTCCGTCCCCGTCGTCCGGGTCTCCGGTCTCAGGGCGCTGGAGGGCGACCCCCGCTGGACCGCGGCGATCGACGCGCTGCTCGACGCGGTGGACACGTACGTGCCGATGCCCGAGCGGTACGTCGACGCGCCGTTCCTGCTGCCGGTCGAGAACGTGCTCACCATCACCGGGCGCGGAACCGTCGTCACGGGCGCCGTCGAGCGCGGCACGATCCGGGTCGGCGACCGTGTCGAAGTGCTCGGGGCCGCCGTCGACACGGTGGTCACGGGTCTGGAGACCTTCGGCAAGCCCATGGCGGAGGCGCAGGCCGGGGACAACGTGGCGCTGCTGCTGCGCGGGGTGCCCCGGGACGCCGTACGGCGCGGGCACATCGTCGCCGCGCCGGGCAGCGTCGTGCCCGGCCGCCGCTTCTCGGCGCAGGTGTACGTCCTGTCGTCGGGCGAGGGCGGACGGACGACGCCGGTCGCCACCGGGTACCGGCCGCAGTTCTACATCCGTACCGCGGACGTGGTCGGCGACGTCGACCTCGGCGAGCGGGCGGTCGCCCGGCCCGGCGACACCGTGACGATGACGGTCGAGCTGGGACGCGACGTGCCGCTGGAGCCCGGCCTGGGTTTCGCGATCCGTGAGGGTGGCCGGACGGTCGGCGCGGGGACGGTGACCTCGGTCGGCTGACGGCCGGGGAGCGGTACGGGCGGTACGGATCCCGCTGCGAAAGGAGCGGGCACCCGTACCGCCCGGTGTCGGCGCCCCCGCGTGAGCCTGGCGGCGGAAGGCTCACACGGGGGCGCCTGCCGTCGTGGCGCCGGGCGGGGGATCGGTCGTCGGGGCGGCGGGCGCGCGCGAGGGGAGCAGGCGTACTCCGGGGGCCGGGCGTCCTGCGGGTGCCGTGCGGGCGGGCGGGTGGCTCGAGTCGGGGCCGGTCGGCAACGCGGTCGGGGACCGGTCGGTAACGCGGTCGGGGCCGGCCGGCGGATGGACCAGCGGGCCGGGAGTCGGCCCGTGGTAGGTCGTCGGGGCGGCGAGAGCGGCGAGGTGGGCGAGGAGGGCGCGAGCGGCGAGGTGGGCGAGGAGGGCGCGAGCGGCGAGGTGGGCGAGGAGGGCGCGAGCGGCGAGGTGGGCGCGAGCGGCGAGCAGGGCGAGGTGGGCGAGGAGGGCGAGGAGGGCGAGGGAGCGTCGGGCGGCCGGCCGGCCGACCGTGCCGCGCGGTCCGGACCGGGGGACCGGTTCCCGGGGGCTGTGTCGTGGTGGGAGATCGGCCGTACAGAGGCACCGGGCCGTGGCGGCGGCCGGGGCGGCACAATGGACGCGTGGACGAGCCGATACCCGTGATGCGGGCCGTGGATCACGGGACCGCCAAACTGATGCCGGACGTCGACCGGAGGCGGGCCTGGCTGTTGACGGTCGACGGGGCACCGCAGTCGTACGTGGACCTGGACGAGCCCACGCATCTGGAGTTCGAGTACGCGCGACGGCTCGGGCACGTGCTGGACACCGTCGTCGCACCGGGACACCGCCCGGACGTGCTGCACCTCGGCGGGGGCGCGCTGACACTGCCCCGCTATGTGGCCGCGACCCGGCCGGGCGCACGGCAGGACGTGGTCGAGGCCGACCGGGGTCTGCTGGCCCTGATCGGCGAGCACCTGCCCGTGGCCGACGACGCCGGTATCACCGTGCACGGCGCGGACGCCCGGGAGTGGCTCGAATCCGCCGCGCCCGCCTCCGTCGACATCGTGATCGCGGATGTCTTCGGCGGCTCGCGCGTCCCCGCGCACCTGACGTCCACGGCGTACGCGCATGCCGCCGGGCGGGTCCTGCGCACCGACGGCGTCTACCTGGCCAACCTCGCCGACTCCGCCCCCTTCACCTTCCTGCGCTCCCAACTCGCCACGTTCTCGGAGGTGTTCGAGGAGCTGGCGGTGATCGCCGAACCGGGTGTGCTGCGCGGACGGCGTTTCGGCAACGCGGTGCTGGTGGCCTCCCACCACCCGCTCGACACGGCCGCTCTCGCCCGCCGCACCGCCTCGGACGCGTTCCCGGCGCGGGTGGAACACGGCTCCGCGCTGCGGAGGTTCATCGGCGGCGCCGCACCTGTCCGCGACGAGGACGCGGTTCCCTCACCCGAGCCGCCCGGCGGAGCCTTCGGCATCGGCTGACACGCGCCCGACGTCCACCGGCGGCGATCCCTGTGCCACCGGCCTCGTCCGCCGGGTCAGATTCCGTACGTCCGGTACGAACAGCACCGCCGCCGTGACCACGACGACCAGCGTCGAGCAGCCCCACAGGGCGGCCGTCCGACCGAAGGCCTGCTCCGCCGGGCCCGCCAGGGCCGTGGCCAGCGGGACCATGGCGATCGACCCGAACCAGTCGTACGCCGAGACGCGGGAGAGCTTGTCCTCGGGGATCTCCTGGTGCAGCGCGGTCATCCACGAGACACCGAACACCTCTATCGCCGCCCCGCTGACGAACATCACGGCACACAGCGGCACCACCGGTACCGGCACCGCGAGCGCGGCGGCCGGCGCGGCGAGCGGGAAGACGCAGAGGGTGCCCGCGAGCAGCAGCCGACGCGGCTTCCAACGGGTCATCAGCAGCGCGCCGCCGACCGTGCCCGCACCGAACGCGCCGAGGGCCAGCCCCCAGGGCCCCGGCCCGCCGAGGCTGTCCCGGGCGACCAGCGGACCGTAGACCGCGTCGGCGGCGCCCACCACGGCGACCACCACGGAGAACTGCGCGACGACCGTCCACAGCCAGGGCCGTCCGACGAACTCCTGCCAGCCCTCGCGGAGATCGGAGAGCAGCCCGCCGCCGGGCCGGCGCGGCGGTATGTGACTCACGTCGAGGAAGGAGCGCAGGGCCCCGGCGAGGGCGAACGCCACCGCGTCCACCGCGAGTACCCAGCCGGGTCCGATCACCGCCACCATCGCCCCGCCGAGTGCCGCCCCGCCGAGTCCCGCGCCCTGCATCGCCATCCGGAACATGGCGAAGGCGCGGCTCGCCTGCTCTCCGTCGACCGAGGACATCAGCATGCCCTCGGCGGCCGGGCTGAAGAACGCCTGCCCGGTGCCGCCGAGCGCGGACAACAGCAGCATCTGCCACAGCCGCGGTTCGCCGGACAGCACCAGAAGCGCGAACGCCGCCTGCGAGACGCAGTTGAGGGCGTTGGCCGCGACCATCACCCGATGGCGCGGCAGCCGGTCCGCCACCGCGCCGCCGATCAGCAGGAAGAGGACCAGCGGCAGGGTCCGCGCCGCCGCCACCAGGCCGACGTCACCGCCGTCGCCGCCCGTTTCGAGCACCGCGAACGCCGCGGCGATCAGCGCGCCCTGGCTGCCCAGGTTGGTGACGACCGCGGCGGCGGTCAGCAGGGTGTAGTTCCGGCCCGCCCAGGAAGGACGGCGCGGGTGTCGACGGAGGTCGGCGGCAGAGGTCACCGGGCCACTTTCGCCGCCCGGTGCCCGACTTGCCAAACCCGGTGCACGCCCTCCGGACACCGCTCACGCATCGGAACGGCGACTCAGGTCTCCCCGGGGCCGCTCACGACCCCGTCGGTTCACCGTGCGACGCTCACGACCCCGTCGGCTCACCGTGCAGCCGGACCGTGCTCAATATCTTCCGGACCGTGGCGTCGGGGACCTCCTCGCCGACCCCCTTCGCGCTGTAGAGCGTCCAGGACACGAAGTCGCCCGCCGAGTTCTTGAAGGCGAACGTGGTCGCCTTTCCGTCCGAGTCGCACTTGCCCTTCTTCGGGACGCCGGCCGAATAGGTCGTGGCGACGCTGCCCGTGATCCCGGAAGCCGTCGTGTACGCCGCGGGCTTGCCGATCTTGAGTAGCTTCTTCGACGCGTCCTTCTGGTCGGTGTAGCCGCCGAAGACCCACCAGGCCGAGTCGTTGCGCGCGACGTCGTCGGTGTTCTTCGCGCCGCTCTGACCCTTGGTGCCCGCGGCGGCCAGCGCCGTGTCGTCCGTACGACCGTCCTTGTCGTCGTCGGACGTGCACCACTTCTCCTTGAGGAAAGCGGGCGCGGACATGCCGATGAGCGCGGAACCGTCGCCCTTCTTCTTGTCCTCGAAGCCGATGAAGGTGCCGGGCGTTTCGACGTTCCAGTCCGCCGGCACGTCGAACGCGGTGCCCCACTTGGGGTTGACGACGACCTTCCAGCCCGCGACGGTCGGCTTCTCGTCGTCGCCGCCGCGCGGGTTGTCGTCGCTCCCGCCCGTGCTCGGGGACGTCGGCGCGGGCGTCTTCGGGGACGAGGACGTGGACGGATCGCCGCCCGCGTTGTCGTCCTTGTCCTTGCCGCCCAGGACGAGGAAGCCGGTGACGCCCGCCGCGATCACGACGGCCGAGGCCGCGACAATGGCGGTGATCTTCGTCCGGTTGCCGCCCCCGTTTCCGCCTCCCGGCCCGCCGGGCACCGTGGGCGCCCCGGGCGATTCCGGCCCGGCCCCCCACTGCGGCTGCCCGTACGGATTCGGCTGCTGGTATCCGGGCTGCTGATACGGATTCGGCTGCTGGTACCCCGGCTGCTGGTACGGGTTGGGCTGCTGCGGATTCTGGTTCTGCGGGTTCTGCTCGCCCCCGGGCGGCTGCTGTCCTGGCCACATGGGCAGTAACCCTAGTAGCGGCTGTGCCACGTTTCGGTCACTGCTCGCCTTCAGCCATGTACCGGTCAGGAATCGGGAGCGGATTTTTTCGTTTTCTTCACATGCCCAGGTGCTGGCCAAGATTTTCTACTCACGGGTAACATTCGGGCATGAGCGCAGACCAGATGACGATCGGCGAGATGCTCGCCGCCACGGTCCCGATGGCCCGGACCCTCAATCTCGAGTTCGTGGAGACCTCCCCGGAGAAGGCCGTGGTGAGGCTCCCGGACCAGAGCGACTACCACAACCACGTCGGCGGCCCGCACGCCGGAGCGATGTTCACCCTGGGTGAGTCGGCGAGCGGGGCGATCGTCCTCGCGGCCTTCGGGGAGCAGCTCTCGCGTGCCGTGCCCCTCGCGGTGCGCGCCGAGATCGCCTACAAGAAGCTGGCCATGGGGCCGGTCACCGCCACCGCGACCCTCGGCCGTCCGGCCGCCGACGTCGTGGCCGAACTCGACGCGGGACAGCGCCCCGAATTCCCTGTCGCCATCGCCATCCAGCGCGCGGACGGCGCTGTCACCGGAGAGATGACCGTCGTCTGGACCCTGCGGCCGAACGGCTGAGCGGACCACCCGCGACGGCGGACGGCCCCTCCGGCACCGAGCCGGCCGGGGTCGTCCGCCGTTCCGCCCTTCCGCGGTGCTGTCGTTCCGCGCTGCTGCCGTGTTCTGCTGTGCTGCCGTTCCCGGCGCCTCCCTCGCGATCCCGGGCAGTCGGTGTCCGCCCGGCGCCATTGTCAGAGAATGGGCGTTCTCCTAGTCTGGCCCGACGTGTCGACGTCGTTGCCCGGGAACGGAGATCCGCATGCTCAGCAAGCGTGAGGCCGCCGAAGCCGTCCGTCAGGCCAAAGTGAAGACCGGAGTCACCTGGGCCCAACTGGCCGAAGCGGTCGGCAAGCCGCTCGCGTGGACGACGGCCGCGCTGCTGGGGCAGCACCCCATGCGCGAGGAGGAGGCGGCGACCGCCGCGGCGCTCCTCGAACTCGGCGACGACGCCGTCCTCGCCTTCCAGCTCCAGCCGACCCGAGGCGCCCTGGAGACCGCCGTCCCGGTGGACCCCACGATCTACCGGCTCTACGAGGTCGTGCAGGTCTACGGTCCGACGATCAAGGAGCTGATCCACGAGCAGTGCGGCGACGGCATCATGAGCGCCATCAACTTCCGCCTCGACGTGCGGCGGGTGCCCGACCCCGAGGGTGACCGGGTCGTCATCACCCTCGACGGGAAGTACCTGCCCTATCAGTGGTAGCGAGCCCGCCGTCGGGGGAGCGCGGCTGTACAGCGGGAGCGCCGGTGTCAACTGCGGGACTCCGTCGCGCTCGGCCGAGCGGTAGGCTTCCCGGCATGCGCTCGCACGAGCGCGTGCCGGGAGACACGTGACGGGGAGGAACCGGCGTTGCACGTCCAGGAGTGGCTCGAGACGGTGCCCGCGGTCAGCATCTACGCGTTGGTGGCCCTCGTCATCGGCCTGGAGAGCCTGGGCATACCCCTGCCCGGCGAGATCATCCTGGTCTCGGCGGCGCTGCTGTCCTCCCAGCACTCGGGGATCAACCCCGTCATCCTCGGCGCGTGCGCCAGCCTCGGCGCGGTCGTCGGCGACTCCATCGGCTACGCGATCGGCCGCAAGGGCGGGCGGCCGCTGCTGGCCTGGCTCGGCGGGAAGTTCCCCCGGCACTTCGGTCCCGGACACATCGCGACGGCCGAGCGGTCCTTCCAGAAATGGGGCATGTGGGCCGTCTTCTTCGGCCGCTTCATCGCCCTTCTGCGCATCTTCGCGGGGCCGCTCGCCGGTGTGCTGAAGATGCCGTACTGGAAGTTCCTGATCGCCAACGTGCTCGGCGGGGTCGTCTGGGCCGGAGGCACCACCGCGGTCATCTACTACGTCGGTGTCGTCGCCGAATCCTGGCTGAAGCGGTTCTCGTGGGTCGGACTGGCGATGGCGGTGCTCATCGGGCTCGCCTCGATGCTGGTCGTCAAGCGCCGGGCGAAGCGGGTGTCCGCCGAGCTGGACGAGGCACAGCCGGAGCCCGCCGCCGCCGAGTAGGACCCGTCACCGGGACCGGTGCCGCGGCACCGGCGGCCCGGCGCGACCGGTCACGCCGTTCCCCGCGCCTCCGAGGGGTGCGTCTCAGCTCCCGGCGTTCTCCGTCGCGTCCTTGTGGGCCTTCGCCAGTTCCACGTAGAAGGTGCCGTTGAGAGTGAGGCCCTCGCGCTCCTCCTCCGTCAACGGGCGCTTGACCTTCGCGGGTACGCCCGCCACCAACGAACCGGGCGGGACCCGCATCCCCTGCGGGACCAGGGCCTGGGCCGCGACCAGCGAACCGGCGCCGATCACCGCCCCGTTGAGGACCGTGGCCCCCATCCCGATCAGGCAGTCGTCCTCGACGGTTGCTCCGTGCAGCACGGCGTTGTGCCCGACCGAGACCCGCTCGCCCACGGTGACGGGGAAGCCGGGATCGACGTGCAGGGTGCAGTTGTCCTGGATGTTGCTGTCGGCGCCGATGACGATCGGCCCGCAGTCGGCCCGCAGCACCGCGCCGTACCAGACGCTCGCGCCCGCCCGCAGGGTGACGTCCCCGATGACCACCGCCGTGCGCGCCGTGAACGCCTCCGGGTCCACCCGTGGATCCTTGCCGCCGATCCCCATGATCAGCGCCTGCTGCGTCATCGCCGCCTCCTCGTCGTCGGTACAGCGGCACCGTATGCCATGATCTCCGCCTCCCGGTGGGGCGAAGATCACAGCCGTGATCTCTGCTGGCCCGTTGTCCCCCTGAGTACCGTGAGCGAGTGCCCAGCAACAGGAACGCGTTCTCGTCATGGCGGCGCCGCCTCGTGCAGCGCGCCGTCCACGCGGGCTGGGCGTGGATGCAGCGCACCGCCTCGGTCACGGCCGAACACCCGGGTCGGCTGCGCTTCGGGGCGATCGGAACGGGCACCAGACTCGCCTTCCCGCTCGGCACCGTCTTCGGAGAGCCCTGGATCCACCTCGGCGACCACTGCATCGTCGGCGAGCAGGTCACCCTCACCGCGGGGCTGATGCCCGACCTCGACCTCGGCCCCGACCCGATCCTGCGCCTCGGCGACGGCGTGGTGCTCGGCCGCGGCAGCCATGTCATCGCCGACACGACGGTCACCATCGGCAGCGACTGCTACTTCGGGCCGTACGTGTACGTGACGTCCACCAACCACTCCTACGACGATCCGCACGAGCCCATCGGCAAGCAGTGGCCCCGGATGGAGCCGGTGGAGATCGGTCCCGGCTGCTGGATCGGCACCGGGGCGGTGATCCTGCCGGGAGCGCGGATCGGGCGGAACGTGGTGGTGGCGGCCGGAGCGGTGGTACGCGGCGCGGTGCCCGACCACGCGGTCGTGGCGGGCGCTCCCGCCCGGGTCGTACGGCGCTGGGATCCGGCGGTCGGATGGCAGCCGCCGCTGCGGACGCCGGCGCCCGTGCCGATCCCCGACGGCGTCACGCCGGAACAGCTGCTCGCTCTGTCGGGGCTGGACGAGGAGGCCGTGGCCCGGCTCGCGGAGCTGGACCTCGCGGCCGGGGAAGCCGCCGCGGACGTACGCGCCGAGTCCTGACCCGACCCGTCGTGCCAGCATGACCGCGCTGAACCCGACCACTCGATCCGCCCCCCGACCCGGTCCGACCGACCGACCCGACCCGACCGACCCGACCCGGTCCGACCGACCCGGCTCGTCGTGAGCGTGGCCGTCCCTGGCTCAACCCGTCGCGAGCATGACCGTGCCGACCAGTGCCAGGCCCGCGCCCGCCGCCTGGACGCCGCGCAGCCGTTCGCTGAGGAAGCCGCGCGCGGCCAGGGCCGTGACCACCGGGTAGAGCGAGGCGAGCACGGCGGCCACCGTCACCGGGCCGTGGTGGGCGGCGACGGAGTAGGTGCCGTTGGCCGCCACGTCGGCGAGGCCGACGAAGGCGAACGCCGGGAGCGCGGGCCACGGGAAGCCGCCGTCGGGGAGCCCGGCGGAGCCGTGCCGCACCGAGGCCCATAGCGCCGTGCCGCCCGCGAGCACATTGGTCACCCGCTGCACGAACAGGGCGAGGAACAGTCCCGTGACCGACGAGGACGCCTCCGCTATCAGGACGAACACCGTGCCGAAGCCGAGCGCCGCGAGCAGCGTCAGCAGGATCGCCTGCCGCTGGACGGGGGCGCCCCTGAACTGCGGACCGCCCGCGAGCACCACGCCGACGACGGCGACCGCGATGCCCGCGAACTGCAGCGGCCCGGGACGCTCACCGAGGGCGAGGCCCACGGTGAGCGGGACGGCGACGCCCAGCGAACCGAGCGGCGAGACCACGCCCATCGGGCCCAGGGCGAGGGCCTTGTAGAACGAGAACAGCGCGACCGGTCCCACCAGGCCGGCCGCGGCCGCGAACCACAGCCTCGGTCCTGCCTCGCTCCAGGCGCCGGTCGCGACGACGATCACGCCGAGGACGCCCGCCGCGACCGCCTGCGAGACGACGACCACGGTGAGGGCGGGCGTCCGCCGGGTCAGCAGGCCTCCGCCGAAGTCGGCCAGGCCCCACAGGAGGCTGGTGGCCAGGGCGAAGAGCGCTGTCATGAGTCGCCTCGCAGTACAGTTCGGTGAACGATCGGGTGCACCACACCATAGTTCACTTTATTGAACTCTGTCATTCAGAATATTGGACGGAACGTGTCGGATCTCGACCTGCTGACCCAGTCCCTGGCGCGCAACGTGAAGCGCTGGCGCACCGAGCGCGGCTTCACCCTGGAAGCGCTCGCGGCCCGCGCGGGAGTCAGTCGCGGCATGCTCATCCAGATCGAGCAGGCCAGGACCAACCCCAGCCTCGGCACCGTCGTCAAGATCGGCGACGCGCTCGGCGTCAGCATCACCACGCTCCTCGACTACGAACAGGGTCCCAAGGTCCGGATCGTCCCGGCCGAGCAGGCCGTACGGCTGTGGCACACGGACGCGGGCAGCTACAACCGGCTGCTCGCGGGCACCGAGGCCCCCGGCCCGCTGGAGATGTGGGACTGGCGGCTGATGCCGGGCGACGGCAGCCCCTCCGACCCGCACCCCACGGGCACCGTGGAGCTCGTCCATGTCACGGCCGGCGATCTGACCCTCACCGTCGACGGCGTGCCCCACCGCGTGCCGGAGGGGGCGAGTGCCTCCTTCGAGGCCAACACCCCACACCGGTACGGCAATGACGGCGACGTACCCGTGGAGATGGTCATGGCGGTCTCGGTCCCGCTCGTGCACTGAGACCCCCACCCGGGCTTCCCCGGACGGCTGTTACCGTGCGGGAATGCGCGCCCCCATCGGACACTTCGACCACGCCACGCCCGCTCCCGAGTGCCTCGGCGAACTCGTCGGCCCGGTCGCCGACGCCGTACGCGCCTGGCAGGGCACCGTCCCCGCCGAGCAGATCGTGTACGTCGACACGGACCCCGCCTGGGCCGACACCGCGACCTTCGTCGAGCACTACGGCAGGGAACTGCTCGAACAGTCCGCCAACTGCGTGGTCGTCGCGGGCAGGCGTGGCGGGGAGAACACGCTGGCCGCGTGTCTGGTCCTCTCCACCCACCGGGTCGACGTCAACGGTGTCGTCCGCCGCCAACTCGGAGCCCGCAAGGCCTCGTTCGCCTCGATGGACACCGCGACCGGTGAGACCGGCATGGAGTACGGCGGCATCACGCCCGTCGGGCTGCCCGGTGACTGGCCCGTACTGGTGGACGCGGCGGTCGTCGAACTGCCCTACGTCCTGGTCGGCAGCGGCCGGCGGCGCGGCAAGCTGCTGGTGCCGGGCAAGGCCTTCGGCGAACTGCCGAACGCCGTGGTGATCGAGGGGCTCGGAGTCGCCTGACGGACCGGAACCCGGCCCGCCCCGCGTCATTTGGGAGGGCGAGCCGGTGCTCCGTCCGTCCGGCGGCGGTCCCCCGCGTTCTTCGCGGAGACCGTCGTGGCGTATCTCGGCCGGGCGCGGCGACGGGTGAAGGCCCTGTCGGGTGACGCGCCGGATCAGCTCAGCCGCAGATCGATCCACTCCGTGGTGTCGCCCGGCAGCACGTAGCGCTCGATCTCGGTGAATCCGTGCTTCAGGGCGAAGCGCAGCCCGTCCTCGTTCGCGGCGAGGACGACCGTCTCGATCACCTCGGCGCCCAGGGCCCGCGCCTGCCCCAGCCCCCGCTTGTACAGCTCCCCGCCGAACCCCCGCCCGCGGTGCTCGGGCAGCACCCGTGCGATCACCGTCGCCGTCGAGGTGTCGTCCTTCGGCGGGCGCACGGTCGTGCAGCCCACCAGGACGTCGCCGAGGTGGACGACCTCCAGGAGGTTGCGGCCCGCCCGCTCCCGGACCTCGTCGGGCGACAGGGCGGCGGGAGGGACGATCACGTTGTGGACGTGACGCCAGGCATCGAGGGCGGGTTCGTCGTGCGCCCGCCGGAAGTGAAGAGTGGACACCGCCGCAGCAAACCCGGCCGCGGGGCGCGGCGTCAACCGGGTTCGACGACACGTGACCGGGCCGGTGCGGGGCCGGTCAGCCGAGGCGGGGGATCTCGATGGCGGGGCAGCGGTCCATGACCATGTCGAGCCCGGCGGCGCGGGTGCGGTCGTACGCGGCCTCGTCCACGACGCCGAGCTGGAACCAGACGGCCTTGGCGCCGATCGCGACGGCCTGATCGGCCACGGCCCCGGCGAGGTCGCTGTTGACGAAGACGTCGACGACATCGACGTCGAACGGGATCGCGTCGAGCGAGGGATAGCCCTTCTCGCCGTGGACGGTCTCGGCCTTCGGGTGCACGGGGACGATCCGCTTGCCGTGACGCCGCAGGACGTCGGCGACTCCGTACGCCGCACGCCCCTCGTTCGACGAGAGGCCGACGATCGCCCAGGTGTCGCCGAGTTCGTTCAGGATCTTGCGGATCGTCGCCTGGTCGCCGTACACGGTCGTCCTCCTGGGGTGCCTGCCGTGGAATTCATCGCGTTCAGCCGGGAAACAGCGGACGGCACACGGTGATTCCCGATGGCCCGGAAGGGCGGCACGCCTCCGGCCCGCGCCCGCATCGAGGAGCTCGTGCCGGACGACCTGCTCGGCACCATCGAGCCGGGCCGTGTCCTCAACCGCACGGTGGGCCTGGAGGAGGTCCCGGACGGTCGAGCAGGGCCATCGCGTCGTACCCGGGAGTGCCGGGCTCGGCGTAGTACGCGACGAGCCGGTGGCCGGGGGTGCCTTCGAGGTGCATGGACTGGTAGCCGAGGGTCAGGTCGCCCACCTCCGGATGGTGGAACGTCCGGTGGCCGTGCGAGCGCAGCCGTACGTCGTAGTGGTCCCACAGACGGGCGAAATCGGGGCTCTTGAGGAGGAGTTCGTCGACGAGTTCGGCCAGGTCGGGGGCGTCCGGGTCGGTGCCGGCGAGGGCGCGCATCCGGCCGACGCAGGCGCGGATCTGTTCGTCCCAGTCGTCGAACAGCGAGGGCGCGGCCGGGTGCAGGAAGACATAGCGCGCCACGTTGCGCCGGCGCACCGGCCACTTGTCCAGGCCGGCGAGGAGCCGCATCCCGCCCGGGTTGCAGGCGAGCACGTCCGACGTACGGCTGACCACGTGCGCGGGGTTGGGCCGCAGGTTCTCCAGGAGCAGCCTGACGCCGGGCCGCACGGAGCGGCTGGGTGTCGCCGGTACCCGCGGCGCACCGCGGGCGGCGCGCGCGACGAGGTCGCGCAGGTGCTCGTGCTCCTGCGTGTCCAGATGGAGGGCACCGGCGAGGGCGTCCACGACCGCGGGGCTGGGACGGGTCTCCCGGCCGCGCTCCAGCCGTGTGTAGTAGTCGATGCTCACCCCGGCGAGCATGGCCAGTTCCTCACGGCGCAGTCCGGGCGGGCGGCGCAGGGCGGGGCCGATCCGGAGACCGGCCTCCTCCGGGGACACATGGGTACGACGGGCGCGCAGGAAGCTCCCCAGATCCGTGCCGCCGCTGCTGCCGTTCTGCCGCTCACGTGCCATGGGCACCAGTGTGTCAGCCCTGTGACCTGCGCGGCAGGACAGCGAAGGGTCGTGTCCCACCCCCGGACGTCCTTCCCCGGCACCCCGCGGTCTGCCGGGATGCGGGCAGGGACGGCAGGCGGGAAGCTCAGGGAAGCAGGAGATGCTCGACCTCTGCGCCGAGCACGGCCTCGGCGCGGAGGTCGAGTTCATTCCGGCCGAGCAGATCAACGAGACGTACGAGCACGTCATGGCCTCGGACGTGCGCTGCCGGTTCGTGACCGACACCTCGACCCCGGGCTGACGCGAGGCGCGCCCCGACTCTCACCGCTCGGACTTGTACGCTCGCCCGGATCCGCCCGTCCGCCCCGAGACCACCGAGGAAGACCATGACCACCATCGCCATCGTCGGAGCCGGACCCGGTCTCGGAGCCGCGGTCGCGCGGCGGTTCGGCCGCGCGGGCTTCGACGTCGCCCTCATCTCGCGCGACGCGGACCGGACACGTGCGTTCGCCGCCGAGCTGGCCGGCGAGGGTCTGACGGCGAGTGGTTTCGCCGCCGACGTCCGCGACCCGGCCGCCCTGGAGGCGGCTCTCGACGCCGCCACCGCGACGCTGGGGCCCATCGAGGTCCTGCAGTACAGCCCGGTCCCGCACCGGGACTTCATGCGACCCGTCCTGGAGACCGACGCCGCCGACCTCGTCGGCCCGATCGAGTTCTCGGTGTACGGTCCGGTCGTCGCCGTGCGCCAGGTGCTGCCCGGCATGCGGGAGCTGGGCCGCGGCACCGTCCTCTTCGTGAACGGCGGCACCGCCGCGATCCCGCACACCGAGCGCGCCGGCACCTCCATCGCCTTCGCCGCCGAAAGCGCCTACGGCCATCTGCTGCACGAGGCGCTCGCCCCCGACGGCATCCATGTCGCGCAGTTCGTCATCCCCGGCGCGATCATCCCCGGGCACCCGAGGAAGGACCCCGACGCCCTCGCGGAAGCCCTGTGGACCATCCACCGGGACCGGCACGGGTACCGGCACTTCGCCGACGACCTCGACGCCTGACCCGACGACCCCGGTCGGCCGGGGTGCAGGGGCGGCAGGCGGGTGACCTCGCCACCCCGCCCGCCGGCCTCCCGGTCCGCCCGGTGGTCGGCGGGCCGACTGTCTGGAATGGGGGCCGCCTTCCTGCGCCCGGCCCTCCGGCCGCCTACGCTCACCTCGTGCTGCGTATCACCGACGCCCGAACGGGCGAGACCGTCGAAGCCGTCCGCGCCCGCCGGGGTCTGACCCGCGTCGAGGCGCACGTGGAGCGTGACGATCTGTCCGCGCTGCGGGTCCTGCTGGTCGCCGACGTCCTCGCCAGGGCCCTGGAACTCGGCGGAACCCCCGTCGTCACGGTGGCCGACCCGCCCCCGGGACTCCGGGCGCGCGCGGATGCGCTCGGCATCCGCCGGGCCGAGGGCGAGCGGGGCGGCGCGGGCCCCGCCCTGCACGTGCTCGTGTCCGCGGGCGGCGCCCCTGAGGACCCGGCCCCCGGACAGTCGGCCGCCGGCCGCTCAGCCCGCGGGGAAACAGCCCCGATGAACCCGACGTCCACGGCCCCGACGTCCACGGCCCCGGCCCCCGCCGACCAGGACCCCGAGATCCCGGGGCCTTCGGACGCCGGCCTCGACGGCGCCCGCATCGAGGTCGCCCCGGTGAGCGGCACCGCGGACCACTCGCTGCTGCGGATGATCCTGCTCGCGACCCCGCGCCGGCAGGCCCTCGACCTCGCCGCCGCGGACCTCGACGGTGCCCGCGAGACGCTCGGGCGCTGGCGCAAGGCCGTCGCCGGCTGGGCCACCCGGCCGTCCAGGCCCGTTCCCGAGCACGTACGCCAGGAGCTGCGCGCCGCGTGGGAGGACGACCTCGACGTACCCGCCGTGCTGGAGGCGCTGCGACGTGTCGAGCACGCCGAGGACGTGCCGGACGGAGCCCGCTTCGAGACGTACGCCTACGCGGACCGGCTGCTCGGACTCGAACTCACCCGTGACATCGGGACGCAGTGGTGATCACACGCGCCGGAGCGGGCCCGCTGCGCAGACTCGTCGTCCTCAGACACGCCAAGTCCGCCTGGCCCACCGGCATCGGCGACCACGACCGGCCGCTCGCCCCGCGCGGCCGTCGCGACGCCCCGGCGGCCGGTCGCGCCCTCGCGGACGCCGACTGCCTGCCCGACCTCGCCCTGTGCTCCACCGCCGTACGCGCCCGCCAGACCTGGGAGTTGGCGGCGCAGCAGTGGGGTACGCCGCCGCCCGCGCGGTTCGACCGTCGGCTGTACGGCGCCGACGCACCCGAGTTGCTCGCGGCCGTGCACGAAGTCCCCGACCAGATGATGACGTTGCTCCTGATCGGACACAACCCGGGACTTCAGGAACTGGTCCTCGAACTGGCCGGGGACAGTCTCGACGACGCGCTGGACGACGTACGGACGAAGTTCCCGACCTCGGCCGTCGCCGTCCTCGCCTGGCACGGAAGTTCCTGGGGCGCGCTCGCCCCGGGGGTGGCCCTGCTGACGGACATGATCGTGCCGCGGGGCAGGAAGAAGCCCTGAGGATCAGCCCACGTGGACGCGAGGCCGCCGCTCGGGGTCGGGCTCGGCGCGGCGGAGCACTTCGCGGGTGACGGGGGCGACCTCGCCGTCGCCGAAGACGAGGAAGCGGACCAGGTGGCTCAGCGGGTTGCCCTCGGTCCAGTTGAAGTAGGCGTGCGGGACCTGGCCGGTGCGGTCGCGCAACCGCATCATGACGGCCGCGATGGTGTTGGGCACGGTGGCGCCCTCGACGCGCAGCCTGCGCACCCCGTGCTTCTCGTCGCCGTGCACGGCGAGGTCGGCCGTGAAGTCCGAGGAGTCGGTCACGAATATCTCGAGGAACAGCACCGGACGGCCGTCCGGTATGTGTGTCTGCTCGCGCTGGCTGTACTCCTTGGCGCGGTACTCCCGGGTGCTGTGCTCGTGCGGCTCGTTCGCTATCAGCAGCAGCGGACCGCTCGCCGCGGCCTCGTCGACGAACCGGGCCGCCGCCTCGTCGAACGTGACCTCGGCGGCCCGCAGTTCGAAGGCGCGGCGGACGCGGGACGCGAACGAGGTGAGCAGGATCGCCAGGATGAAGATCAGCGCGATCTTGATGCCGTCGGGGCGCTCGATGACGTTGGTGACCAGCGTGTAGCCGAACACCGCGGTGATCGCGCCGAAGCCGATCGCCGCGGCGCGGTGGCCGCGCTGGTGCACGGCGACCGCCGAGGCGAACGACGCGGAGAGCATCAGGACCAGCACACCGGTCGCGTACGCGCCGCTCTGGTCGTCGACGTTCGCGTCGAACCACAGGGTGATGAGCACCGCGGCCGCCATGAAGACCAGCACCAGGGGACGGACGGCGCGTGTCCACTCGGGAGCCATGCCGTAGCGGGGCAGATAGCGCGGGACGAGGTTGAGGAGGCCGGCGAGCGCGGAGGCTCCGGCGAACCACAGGATCGCGATGGTCGATATGTCGTAGACCGTGCCGAATCCCTCGCCCAGGTACTGGTGCGCGAGGTAGGCGAGCGCGCGGCCGTTCGCCGAGCCGCCGCTCTCGAACTCGCCCTGCGGGATCAGGATCGTCGTCGCCAGGCTGGACAGCAGCAGGAAGCAGCTCATGATCACGGCGGCCGTGGTGAGCAGTCGCCGGGTCTCGCGGATCCGGCCCGCCGGCTTCGCGTACGTGTCCGTGGGATCACCCTTGACCTGCGGCATCACCGCCACACCGGTCTCGAAGCCGGACATGCCGAGCGCCAGCTTGGGGAAGACCAGGAGCGCCACACCGATCATCGCGAGCGGCGAGGAGTGCTCCGCCGTCATCGCGTCCGTCCAGTCGCCGACCTTGTGCGGGTGGCTCAGCACCTGCCAGGCGGCGGTGACCAGGACGACGACGTTGAGCGTGAGATACGTCGCCACGAGCGCCACGGCGATGCCCATGGCCTCCTTGAAGCCCTTCAGGAAGACCGCGCCCAGCGCGGCCACCAGGAGAAGGGTGATCCACATGTTCGCGCCGTGCGTCCAGTGCGGCGCGAAGGGGTTCTCGACGACGTGCGCGGAGGCGTCCGCCGCGGACAGGGTGATCGTGATCAGGAAGTCGGTGGCCGCGAAGCCGAGCAGCACCAGGACGAAGACCTTCCCCGCCCACCAGGGAAGCAGCCGTTCCAGCATCGCGATCGAACCCTCGCCGTGCGGGCTCTCCTTGGCGACGCGGCGATAGACCGGCAGCGCGCCGAGCAGGGTCAGCGCGATCAGGACGAGGGTGGCGAGCGGCGAGAGCAGACCGGCCGCGAGGGCGGCGATGCCCGGCTGGTAGCCGAGAGTGGAGAAGTAGTCGACGCCGGTGAGACACATCACCCGCCACCAAGTGTGGCCCTGGTGTTCGGTGTCCGGGGTGGCGTGCGGGCCCGGGTGCCGGGCCGACTGCTCACTGAGCCCCTCCAGGAGCCACGCCCGCCAGCGGGGCGCGGCGGCCGAGGGCCCACGATCCGCGGGTCCGGCAGGGTCTGCGTTATCTGCGTTGTCGGCGTTGTCGGCGTTGTCTGGGTTGTGCGCGTTGTCCACCTGGGTGCCGGTCATGCTGCGATCTCCCTGCGATCGGTCGGGCCGGCGGTCCGGCTTCGGGCAACGAGGAGCGAGTATCCACCACGGCGTCGCGAGGGCCCGCGCCGGGGCGACCGCGCGGAAGACGGCGCGCAGGACGTCACCTCCGGGCTCCGCCGTCCGGCACGCGCGCGTGCAGCGCATACGCTGGCCGGATGCAGGACGAGTACCGCACAGTGGCCCGCGCGGGTGTGCACGAGACCGAGATCAACCGCTCCCGCTTCCTGTGCGCCCTCGCCCCGGCGGCCACCGAGCAGGAGGCCCAGGACTTCGTCGCGGGCGTCCGCAGACAGCACGCGGACGCCACCCACAACTGTTTCGCGTACGTCATCGGAGCCGACGCCGCCGTCCAGCGGGCGAGCGACGACGGCGAACCCGGCGGCACCGCGGGCGTCCCCATGCTCCAGATGCTGCTGCGCCGCGACATGCGGTACGTCGTCGCCGTCGTCACCCGCTACTACGGCGGGGTCAAGCTCGGCGCGGGGGGACTCATCAGGGCGTACGGCGGCTCGGTGGGCGAGGCGCTGGACGCCCTCGGCACACTGACACGCAGACGCTTCCGGCTGGCCACGGTGACCGTGGACCACCAGCGCGCGGGCAAGGTACAGAACGACCTGCGCGCCACCGGGCGCGAGGTGCGCGACGTGCGCTACGGCGAGGCCGTCACGATCGAGATCGGACTGCCGGACGCCGACGTCACGGCGTTCCGGGCCTGGCTCGCGGACGCGACGGCCGGGACGGCCGGGTTCGAACTGGGCGGAGAGGCGTACGGGGACGCGTAGACGGGCAGCGCGGGCCGATACGGGAGTAGCCGCCCGTGATGTCCGACCCGCCCGTTAGTCTCGGGGATCATGAGGCTTCTGCACACGTCCGACTGGCACCTCGGCCGGGCATTCCACCGGGTGACCCTGCTCGGCGCCCAGGCCGAGTTCATCGGCCATCTCGTCACGACCGTGCGCGAGCGCGGCGTCGACGCGGTGGTCGTGTCCGGGGACGTGTACGACCGGGCGGTCCCGCCGCTGGCGGCCGTGGAGCTCTTCGACGACGCCCTGCACCGGCTGGCCGACCTCGGCGTGCCCACGGTGATGATCTCCGGGAACCACGACTCGGCGCGCCGACTCGGCGTCGGGGCCGGGCTGATCGGGCGGGCCGGTATCCACCTGCGGACCGAGCCCTCGGCGGCCGGCACACCCGTGGTCCTCGCCGACGCCCACGGCGACGTCGCCCTCTACGGCCTGCCGTACCTCGAACCGGCCCTGGTGAAGGACGAGTTCGGGGTGGACAGGGCAGGGCACGAATCCGTCCTCGCCGCCGCCATGGACCGCGTCCGCGCCGACCTCGCCACGCGCCCGCCGGGCACCCGGTCCGTGGTCCTCGCCCACGCCTTCGTCACCGGAGGAGCGGCCAGCGACAGTGAGCGGGACATCACCGTCGGCGGTGTCGCCGCCGTCCCCGCCGGAGTCTTCGACGGCGTCGACTACGTGGCGCTGGGCCATCTGCACGGCAGCCAGACCATCACCGAGCGGGTCCGCTACTCCGGCTCCCCGCTGCCGTACTCCTTCTCCGAGGCGGACCACCGCAAGAGCATGTGGCTGGTGGACCTGGGCCCGGACGGCTCGCTCGACGCCGAACGCGTCGACTGCCCCGTACCCCGGGCGCTCGCCCGCGTCCGGGGGAGGCTGGAGGACCTGCTCGCCGACCCGGAGCTGACGCGTCACGAGGAGGCGTGGGTCGAGGCCACCCTCACCGATCCGGTGCGCCCGGCCGAGCCGATGGCCCGGCTGGCCGAGCGCTTCCCGCACACCCTCAGCCTGGTCTTCGACCCCGAGCGGGCTCCCGAGGACCCGGACGTGTCGTACGCCCGGCGACTGGCGGGCCGCAGCGAACAGCAGATCGCCGAGGACTTCGTGGCCCATGTGCGCGGCACGGCTCCCGACCCCCGGGAACGGGCCGTGCTGCGGGACGCGTTCGACGCCGTCCACGCCGACGAGGCCGTACGGGAGGTCGCCCGGTGACACCACCACCGCGCGGGTCCGGCGTCGCCGCCGCCCACCTCCCCGCCGCCCGAACCGACCGGGACGACTTCGGCGGCGACCGCTTCGACGCGAACTGCCGCGACGCGAATTGCCGCGACGCGAATTGCCGCGACGCGAATTGCCGCGACGCGAACTGCCGCGACGCGAACTGCCGCGACGGGGACCGCTTCGACGACAGCAAGGGGGGCCGATGAGGCTGCACCGTCTGGACATCACCGCCTTCGGGCCCTTCGGCACCACCCAGAAGGTCGACTTCGACGAGCTGTCGGCCGCCGGACTCTTCCTGCTGCACGGACCGACGGGCGCGGGCAAGACCTCCGTCCTCGACGCCGTCTGCTACGCGCTGTACGGAGCGGTACCGGGCGCCCGCCAGAGTGGTCAGGGACTCACCCTGCGCAGCGATCACGCGGCCCCCGCCACCCGCACCGAGATCCGTCTCGAACTCACCGTCGCCGGACGCCGGATGGAGATCACCCGGCAGCCCCCCTGGGCCCGTCCGAAGAAGCGCGGCACGGGCACGACCACCGAAAAGGCCCAGAGCTGGCTGCGCGAGTACGAGGGACCGGCGGGCACCTGGAAGGACCTCAGCCGCTCCCACCAGGAGATCGGCGAGGAGATCACCCAGCTGCTCGGCATGAGCCGTGAGCAGTTCTGTCAGGTCGTGCTGCTGCCCCAGGGCGACTTCGCCCGCTTTCTGCGGGCCGACGCCGAAGCCCGCGGCAAGCTCCTCGGCCGCCTCTTCGACACCCACCGCTTCGCCGAGGTCGAGAAACGCCTCACCGAGCGCCGGCGTGCCGCCGAGGCCGAGGTGCGCGACGGGGACGCCGCGCTGCTCGCCGACGCCCACCGCATGCAGCAGGCCGCCGGGGACATCGCGGAGGTGGCACTGCCCGACCTCGCGCCCGGTGACCCGGGCCTCGCCGAGGCCGTCCTGGCCTGGGCCGCCGTCGCCCGCGGCACGGCCCGCGAGCGGCTGACCCTCGCGCACAGCGCGGTGACGGCCGCCGAGTCCGCGCAGGCCGCCGCCGACCGCGTACTCGACGACGTACGGGAAGTGGCCCGCCTGCAGCGCCGGTTCACCGAGGCGCGGGAGCGCGCCGCGCGGCTGGAGGAGCGCTCGGACTCCCACCGGGAGGCGCAGGAACGCATGGAGCGGGGCCGCAAGGCCGAGGCGGTGGCCCCCGCTCTCGACCTGCGCGACGCGGGCGAGGCCGAGCACCGGCGCGCTGTCATGGCGGAGGCACACGCGCGTGCCGCTCTCCCGGCATCCTTCGCCGACGCCGGCGCCCCCGGGCTCGCGGCGGACGCGCGCAGGGCGGCCGAGGAACTGGGTGGCCTGGCCTCGGCCCGTCGGGCCGAGCGCCGGCTCGGCGAACTCACCGAGGAGCGCGCCGGCCTGGACCGCCAGGAGCGTGCCGACGAGGACGTCCTGCAGGACGCCGAGAGCTGGCTCGCCACCTGGGAGACCACCCGCGCCGGCCTCCAGGCACGTATCGAGACCGCGCAGGAGGCCGCCACCCGCGCCGAGCAGCTGGCCGTGCGGCGCGACCCCGCCCGGGCCAGGCTGCGGGCCGCCCGCGAGCGCGACCAGTTCGCCCGCGACACGGACGACGCCCACGAGCGCGCTCTCGCTTCCCGCGCCCACGCGACGGAGACGCGCGCCCACTGGCTCGACCTGAAGGAGGAGCGGCTCAAGGGCATCGCCGCGGAGCTCGCCGCCGGACTCGTCGACGGAGATCCCTGTGCCGTCTGCGGCGCCACCGAACACCCGGCGCCCGCGCGGAAGGTCGCCGGACACGTCGACCGGGAGACGGAGGAGCGCGCCCTCGCCGTCCATCAGCGCGCCGACGAGAAGGCGTCCGAGGACGAGCGCCGGCTCGGCGTCGTACGCGAGGCGCTCGCCGCCGCCTCCGCCGAGGCGGGCGACACACCGACCGATCGACTCGCCGAGCAGGAAGCGGAACTGGAGCGGGAGCACGGCGAGGCGCGCGCCGCGGCCTCCGGGCTGCACGCCGCCCGCGAGCGTCTCGCCCAGGCCGAACTCGAACACGAACGACGGGTCGCCGCCCGGCAGAAGGCCGAACTGCGTGCCGCGGCCCGGGTGTCCCACCGCGACACCCTCGACCGCGAAAGGGCCCTGCTGGAGGAGGAGTTGACGCAGGCCCGGGGCGCCGCCGAGAGTGTCGCCGCGCGGGCCGCGCAGCTGGAGCGGCGGGCCGCCCTGCTCACCGAGGCCGCGGACGCCGTCCGCGCGGCCGAGGACGCCGCACAGCGGCTCAAGGACGCCGACGCGCGCCTCGCCGACGCGGCCTTCCGCGCCGGGTTCTCCACACCGCAGGCCGCGGCCGCCGCACTGCTCGACGACGAGGCCCACCGCGACCTGCAACGGCGCCTCGACGCCTGGCAGTCGGAGGAGGCCGCGGTCCGCGCCGTGCTCGCCGAGGCCGACACGACCGCCGCGGCCCGGCGCCCGGCCGTCGATCTGCGGGCGGCCGAACAGTCCGCCGAGGCCGCCGCCCGCCGGCTGCGGGACGTCGCCTCCGCCCAGGACGCGGCCGCCCGGCGCTGCGCCGAACTGGACCGGCTGTCCGCGCGCGCGACCACGTCGGTACGCCGTCTGGGACCGCTGCGCGAGGAGTACGACCGGGTGGCGCGCATGGCGGGGCTGGCGGCGGGCACCTCGGCGGAGAACGAACGCAGGATGCGCCTGGAGTCCTACGTCCTCGCCGCCCGCCTGGAACAGGTCGCCGCCGCCGCGACCGTACGGCTCCAGCGCATGTCCTCCGGGCGCTACACCCTCGTCCACTCGGACGACCGTGCGGGCCGCGGCCGCAGCGGGCTCGGACTGCACGTGGTGGACGCCTGGACCGGCCGGGAGCGGGACACGGCGACGCTCTCGGGGGGCGAGACGTTCTTCGCGTCGCTCGCGCTGGCCCTCGGCCTCGCGGACGTCGTCACGGACGAGGCCGGCGGGGTGCGGCTCGACACGCTCTTCATCGACGAGGGCTTCGGCAGCCTCGACGACCAGACCCTCGACGAGGTCCTCGACGTGCTCGACTCGCTGCGGGAGCGCGACCGCAGCGTCGGCATCGTCAGCCATGTCGCCGACCTGCGGCGCCGTATCCACGCTCAGCTGGAGGTCGTGAAGGGGAGAACGGGATCGGTCGTACGGCAGCGGGGCGTCCACGACTGAGACGCCCAGCCCGTGGTGGGCGCCGCGGGCCGTCACCGCCGTGCCTGGTCGGTGGGGCAGGGCGGCGGGTCAGTGCCCCAGGGGGCGCCGGGGCACCGGCGAGGAGTAGACGACGCTCGTCGTCACCGAACCCAGCGTGCCGATCCTGCCCGAGATCTCCTCCAGGTGACTCATCGAGCGGGCCGCGACCTTGATGACGAAGCAGTCGTCGCCGGTGACGTGGTGGGCCTCCAGTATCTGGGGCGTCGCGTCGACGAGATCATGGAACGGCTTGTAGTTGCCGTTCGGGTAGCGCAGGCGGACGAAGGCGAGGATGGGCAGGCCGATGTTCTCCGGCGCCACGACGGCCGCGTACCCCTGGATGACGCCTGCCTCCTCCAGCCGCCGCACCCGCTCGGTGACCGCGCTCGCGGACATCGAGACGGCACGGGCCAGCTCCGCGAAACTGACCCTCCCCTCACGCTGGAGGACGTCGAGGATGCGCCAGTCGGTGGCGTCCGGGGAATACGAGGTCATGAGCGAGGAATAGCAGGGAAATCCCCGGCGGATCAAGAGGGAGGCCGTGGATCACCACTTCAGGAACGGGATCACCGCCCGTAGGTTTCTGGCCATGACACCTCTGACACCCGTGACGCCCCCACCCACGACACCCATGGCATCCGTGACACGTGGGGCATCCATGACCAGCGGCACGCCGCTCGCGACGAACGCCGTCCTGCGCGTCGCCCCCGCCGCTCCGGCCGCGGCCGCCGCCCACTTCGGCGCGAGCCTCGCCTTCCACGCCGACGTGTCCGACGTCGCCTCCGCGCTCGCGGCCGGCGGGGACCCCGGCTTCGTCGTCCTCGACTCCCGCTCCACCGAGTCGTGGGACCAGGGACACGTACCCGGCGCGGTCCATCTGCCGACCGCGCTCGTCGCCGAGCAGGCCGAGCGACTCCTCGACAGGTCGGTGCCCGTCGTCACCTACTGCTGGGGACCCGGCTGCAACGGCGCGACCCGCGCCGCCCTCGCCCTGGCCGAACTCGGCTTCCAGGTGAAGGAGATGCTCGGCGGGTTCGAGTACTGGGTGCGTGAGGGCTTCGAGTTCGAGACCTGGCAGGGGCGTGAGCGGCGCGCGCCGGACCCGTTGACGGCGCCCGTGGGCACGGAGGACTGCGGCTGCTGAGCGGGGGCGGATCAGCCCGGCCCGCCCGAGACCGCCGACGGCGGCCGGGCCCCGGCGGCAGGCCCGGGCCGTACGGCCGAGCCGCCGTGCGTCCGGGCCCGGCTGCCGTCGGTGGCGGTCAGAGTTGGGACAGCTCGTCCACCAGGTCGTCCAGGCCCAGCGAGCCCTGCGACAGGGCCGCCATGTGCCACGCCTTCGCGTCGAAGCCGTCCCCGTGGCGCCGCTGCGCGTTCGCGCGGCCCTGCAACCAGGCCCGCTCACCGAGCTTGTAGCCGATGGCCTGACCGGGAATCGAGAGATAGCGGGTCAGCTCGCTCTCGACGAAGTCCGCGGGCCGGCTGCTGTGCGCGCCGAAGAACTCCTCCGCCAGTTCGGGCGTCCAGCGCTCGCCGGGGTGGAAGGGCGAGTCCGCCGGGATCTCCAGCTCGAGGTGCATACCGATGTCGACGATCACCCGGGCCGCGCGCATCATCTGCGCGTCCAGATAGCCGAGGCGCTGCTCGGCGTCCGCGAGGAAGCCCAGCTCGTCCATCAGCCGCTCCGCGTACAGCGCCCAGCCCTCGCAGTTGGCGCTCACGAGGCCCACGGTCGCCTGGTAGCGGGAGAGGTCCTCGACGACGTGCACCCACTGCGCGAGCTGGAGGTGGTGCCCGGGAACGCCCTCGTGGTACCAGGTCGAGACGAGGTCGTACACGGGGAACCTGGTCTGCCCCATCGTGGGCAGCCAGGTCTGGCCGGGCCGGGAGAAGTCCGACGACGGCGCGGTGTAGTAGGGAGCCGCGGCACTGCCCGGCGGCGCGATCCGGGACTCCACCCTCCGTACCGGCTCGGCGAGTTCGAAGTGCGTGCCGTCCAGAGCGTCGATCGCCTGGTCCATCAGGCCCTGCAGCCATGTCTGGACCTCGTCGACACCCTCGATGTGCGTGCCGTGCTCGTCCAGGTACGCGAGCGCCACCCAGGGCGTCTCGGCGCCGGGCAGGATCTTCTCGGCCTCGGTCCTCATCTCGGCGAGCAGCCGGTGGTACTCGGCCCAGCCGTACGCGTACGCCTCGTCGAGGTCGAGATCCGTACCGTTGAAGTAACGCGCCCAGCGCGCGTACCGCTCCCGGCCCACCGTGTTCGGCGCGCCCTGGATGGTGGGCGCGTACACGTCGCGCATCCAGTCGCGCAGCTCCACCAGGGCCCGGGTGGCCGTCCGCGCGGCGGTGTCCAGCTCGTCGCGCCGGGAGTCGGGGCCCGCGGACACGAAGTCCTCGAACCAGGCACGGCCGTGCGCGTCCGGAGCCGACCACTCGGTGAGCTGGTCGACGAAGGTCGCGGTGGGGCGTGGACCCGCGTAGAGCTTGCGTTCCAGACCGAGGGCGAGGGACTCGCGGTATCCGGCCAGCGCGGCCGGCACCGCGCGCAGCCGCTCGGCGATCGCCGCCCAGTCCTCGTCCGTCCCGGTCGGCGCGATGCTGAACACCTGCCGGACGGCGTGCGCGGCGGTGTGCATGTTCCCGACCGCCCGCAGCCCCTCCTCGGCGTCGTGCACGGCCAGTTCGGCGGTCAGCCGCTCGCGCAGCAGCCGCGCGCAGCGGCGCTCGGAGTCGCTGTCCGCGCCCGGCTGCCGTTCCGCCTCGTCGAGGCGGGCGAGAGTCGCCCGCGCCAGCTCCGCGAGGGCCTGCTGCCCCGCGGGAGAGGGATCCGGGAGCCTGCCGGCGCTCTCCTTCACACCGAGGTACGTACCGAGGACCGGGTCGAGGGCGATGAGGTCGTCGACATACGCGTCGGCGACCTCGCGGGGCAGCGGATTCTTCGTCTCTGACATGCCGACATCCTCATACGGGAACAGGCATCCCGTCAGCCCGTCACAGCGGGCTTTTGGTCCGCATCAGCCCGATTTCGCTGTGGGCGTCGTTCCGGGCCCGGTGGGCGGCAGGAGCGGGCCGCAGTCCCACTGCTGGAAGATCAACCGGGTCTCCACCCGGGCCACTTCACGCCGGGAGGTGAACTCGTCGAGAACCAGCCGCTGCAGGTCGGCCATGTCCGCGACCGCGACCTGCACGAGGTAGTCGTCGGGACCGGTGAGATGGAAGACCGTCCGCGACTCCGGCAGTGCCCTGATCCGGTCCACGAACGGACCCACCAGCTCTCTGCGGTGCGGCCTGACCTGCACGGACAGCAGCGCCTCCAGGCCCCGGCCGAGCTTCGCCGGATCGAGCCGCAGCTGATGGCCGAGAATGACTCCCGCGCGGCGCAGTCGCGTCACCCGGTCCAGGCAGGTCGAGGGCGCGACCCCGACCTGCGCGGCGAGATCGCGGTACGTCGTCCGGGCGTCGTTCTGCAGCAGTCGCAGCAGATGAAGATCCACCGGATCGAGTACGACGGAATCGGCCATGGCCCGAACGTAACACGGGTTACGACGCCACGACCCCGGTCGGTGTTCAGGCTGCTGTGCATGGACTTCGGCGGAGATGACATGGACGCGGACATACGCGGCACGCGCGACACCGGCGTCGGTTCCGACAGCGGGACCGGGCTCACCGGGACCGGGCTCACCGGGACCGGGCTCACCGGCACGGGGATCCCCGGCCCGCGGGGTGAATCCCGCACACGTACCCGCGCTCTGGCCACCGAGGCCGTGCACGCGGGGCGGGAGGACCTCGCCCGGAAGGGGCTGCACGCCGCACCGATCGATCTGTCGACCACCTATCCCTCGTACGACAGCCGGGGCGAGGCCGCCCGCATCGACGCGTTCGCGGCCGACGGCGCCGAACCGGAGGGCCCGCCCGTCTACGGCCGCCTCGGCAACCCGACCGTCGCGCGCTTCGAGACCGCCCTCGCCCGGCTCGAAGGAACCGAGAGCGCGGTCGCGTTCGCCAGCGGTATGGCCGCGCTGAGCGCCGTCCTGCTCGTACGCAACGCGATGGGCCTGCGCCACGTCGTCGCGGTGCGCCCCCTGTACGGATGCAGCGACCACCTGCTCACCGCCGGGTTGCTCGGCTCCGAGGTGACCTGGGTCGACCCGGCGGGCATCGAGGACGCCCTGCGCCCCGACACCGGGCTGGTCATGGTCGAGTCCCCGGCCAACCCGACGCTCGCCGAGATCGACCTGCGCGCCGTCGCGCACGCCTGCGGTTCCGTACCGCTCCTCGCCGACAACACCTTCGCCACGCCGGTGCTGCAACGCCCCGCCGAGCAGGGCGCGCGTCTGGTCCTGCACAGCGCCACCAAGTACCTGGGCGGGCACGGGGACGTCATGGCCGGAGTGGTCGCCTGCGACGAGGAGTTCGCCGGACGGCTGCGCCAGGTGCGGTTCGCCACCGGTGGCGTCCTGCATCCGCTGGCCGGGTATCTGCTGCTGCGGGGACTGTCGACCCTGCCGGTACGGGTCCGGGCCGCCTCCGCGAGCGCCGCGGAACTCGCCGGCCGGCTCGCCGCCGACCCACGCGTCGCCCGCGTCCACTACCCGCGGATCGGCGGCGCCATGATCGCCTTCGAGGTGCACGGGGACCCGCACGAGGTCATCGCCGGAGTCCGTCTGATCACCCCCGCGGTCAGTCTCGGCAGCGTCGACAGCCTGATCCAGCATCCGGCGTCCATCAGCCATCGCATCGTCGCCGAGGGCGACCGTCGCGGCGCCGGCGTGAGCGACCGCCTGCTGCGCCTGTCGGTCGGGCTGGAGGACGTCGAGGACCTGTGGGCCGACCTGGACGACGCGCTGGGACGCGCGACGGAGGTACGTACGGCGGGGGGAGGGGGCCGGAACCTGCGGGAGGAACACGCGGGTTCGGCCACAGAATGAAGGGGGGAGGCCCCGGGCGAGGTGCCCGGGGCCTCCGAGAGGTGCGTGCACCGGTGGTGGGGAAGGCCGCCGGGTGCGCCGAGAGGGCGTGCCGGGCGTCGCGAGGCAGGCGGGACGCTCGCAACCCGCCCTAGTCCCGGGTGACCCGCTCACCGCGCGGCGACCCGTGCCGGCCCTGCTCCTGCCCGTGGACGTACGGGAGCGGGGACGTCACCGGTGCCGTGTCCAGGCGCGCGGTGATCACGAGGGTGCCCTCCTCGATCTGGTAGTCGAGAGGGAGATCCAGGCTGCGCATCGCGGCGACCATCCCGGTGTTGGAGGCCTGCGTGACGGCGTACACGCTCTCGCACCCCGCCTCGACCGCCATCGCCACCAGACGGCCGAGCAGTTCGCCACCGATACCGCGCCGCTGCCAGTCGTCCTCCACGAGCAGCGCGATCTCGGTCTCGTCACCGTCCCAGAGGAGATGGCCGAGCCCGACCATGCGCCCCGACGGCGTCCGGACGGCGAGAGTGCGGCCGAAGCGCGGGCTGAGCAGGTGGTTCAGATAGCGGTCCGCGTCCCCGACCGGCCCGTGGTACCGCATGGTCAGCGTGCGTGACGAGCAGCGCTCGTGCATCGCCTTCGCGGCCTCCAGGTCGGACACGTCGGCGCGGCGCACGGTGATCTCGTTGCCCTCGGGCAGCGTCAGCATGTCCTGGCCCCTGGGGATGCGCGGACCCAGGCGCGCGTCCAGCTCGACCAGCGCCCGCGCCCGCGCGAACTCGGTCGGCGTGAACGGCAGGTACGGCCGCTCCACCGTGATCACCCCACCCTCCGGTGCGCGCAACCGCATCACCGTGTCCTCCAGCGCTCCTTCGACCGGCGCGCCCTCTTCCGACCGGCCCGACCCAGGAGACCTGGCGGGCAGCGAACGAATGGTGCACCGACCGAGCAACTGCCGGAGGGCCAGTGGAAGTTCCGCCGCGTCCAAAGCCGTTCGCGTGGCCAGGCCGAGGACGCGTGTGGGTGCGTCCACCAGGTCGTGGGCGTCGGCCCGCTCGATCCAGGTGCCGGTGCCGCCCGCCCGTGAGAGCGCGCGGGTGATCTCGGACGCGGGCAGCCCCGCGGGCGCGCGGAGCAGGAACTCGTCCACGGTCCCCTCCGCGAGCGGGTGTGTCTGCAGGCTGAGGATGTCGACCTGCCGGTGCGCAAGCGCCGTGCACAGCGCGGCCAGCGAACCCGGCTCGTCCCTGACCGTCGTCCGCATCCGCCACAGCACGGTCGCCCCGTCGGCGGCCCCCGGAGCCGCCCCGGACCGCGTGGCCTCCTCGGTCTCCTCGGTCGCCCCCGCCTTCTCGGGCCGCCCGGACCGCCGCCCGTCGGCGAGTGTCCGGGCACCGGTATGGTCCGGCGGCGGCGCGTGACCGTGGCGGCGTGCCCACCATGTGTGGAATCCGGCCGTGGCGACCAGGGCGGCGGCCGAGATCACCAGCAGGGCCGGCCCGTCGGGGCCGTGTCCGATCAGGTTGGCGACGGCGTCCGCGACCGCGACGGCGGTGAACAGTGCGGCGAGCTCCACGAGATCCCGCCGCCAGTGGTGAACAGGACGGCCGTGCCTCGCACGGGTCACATCAGACATGTCTGGAGTCATGGAGCCACTGTGAAGGACTGGTGTTGCGTGATCACGAACGGTCTGTGACTGATCGGTAAAGTGTCCTTCTATCCCTTTTGTAGTTCTTTTTGCGGTTGTTTTGCCTCCTTCGGAGCACCTGAGTTACGCACCTGGTCAGGCGCCCCGCCGCGGGGTCGGTGCGGTCCGGCGCCGACGAGCCTGTGTCACTCCTTTGGACGAGTCACCTCGGTCAGCCGTCTGCGCGAGCTGGACGAGATCACCACGCGCCCCGGACCGCCGGCGGACGCCGCGGTGAACTGCCGGGCGGACCGGCGACGACGGGAGGGCCGGCCGTACCTCCGCGGCGGCGGGAACCCCGGCGGCGGACATCTGAGGCATGATCAGCACGTCTGTGGACAACGGCGGTTGGCGCTCGCTGGCGGGCGAGGGCGCGCTCCGCGAGGTGCCCGGCGAAGCAGGGGCGGCGCGTGCGGCCACGCGGGCGCGCACCGGGGGATGACTCCGGTGCGCGACCCGACATGTCGAGGGTACGGGAGTCTGGAGGGGCCGTGGAGCTACTGACCCACACGTCCCGGCTGGAGCACCTGGGTGAAGAGCACGCTGCCGTCCTGTTCGCGCAGACGCACCGTCAACTCCCCACTGTCGCCGTCGATATCGACCTCACCGAAGAACTGGTAGCCATCGGCCGGCGAGACGTTGGAGGCCGTCGGCGCCTTGACGAAGACCCGGTCCGGTCCGAAGGTGCCGTCGAGGGCGCTCGCCGGGAACGCGCCCGCGTTGAGCGGTCCGGAGACGAACTCCCAGAAGGGCTCGAAGTCCTTGAACGCGGCCCGCGACGGGTGGTAGTGCTGTGCCGAGGTGTGGTGCACGTCGGCCGTCAGCCACACCGTTCCGGTGATCCTCCGGTGCTTGATGAACCGGAGCAGCTCCGCGATCTGCAGCTCGCGGCCGAGCGGAGCGCCCGGGTCGCCCTGGGCCACGGCCTCGAAGTTCGGCTTGCCCTCGTTCGGGTCGGGCACGACCAGCCCGAGCGGCATGTCGTTGGCGATCACCTTCCACACCGCGCGCGACGCGGCCAGTTCGCGCTTGAGCCACTCCAGCTGTTCGCGCCCGAGGATGCCCTGCGGGTCGGCGGCCTGGTCGTCGGGCGAGTTGGCGTTCCGGTAGGTGCGCATGTCCAGCACGAACACGTCCAGGAGCGGGCCGTGGTGGACGGTCCGGTAGATCCTGCCGTCCGGGCGCCCGCTGATCGTGGAGATCGGGAAGTACTCGGAGAAGGCACGCCGGGAGTGGACCGCCAGGTCGTCGAGCGCCGTACCGGCCGGGTAGGGCGTGCCGGTCCCGACGACCTCTCCGGGGTACCAGTTGTTGCGGACCTCGTGGTCGTCCCACTGGATGATGTTCGGCACCTGGGCGTTGAAGCGGCGCAGCGCGGAGTCCAGCAGGTTGTAGCGGAAGTTGCCCCGGTAGTCGGCCAGGGTGACCGCGACGTGCGACTTCTCCTCGGTGGTGACGCTCCGGTAGACGCTGCCGTCCGGAAGCGGTGCGCTGGCCGCGATCGGGCCGTCGGCGTAGATGTTGTCGCCGCTGCACAGGAAGAAGTCCGGGTCCACCTTCGCCATGGCGTCGAAGATCCGGTAACCGCCGATCGACTCGTTGATGCCCCAGCCCTGTCCGGCCAGGTCACCGGACCAGACGAAGCGCACGTCCCGACGCCGCTTCGCGGGCGCGGTGCGGAAGGTGCCCGTCACCGGCTCGCCGGTACGCCGTGGGTCGTCAGCGTCGGCGAGCAGGACGCGGTAGTGGATCTGCTCGCCCGCGGGCAGCCCGCGCAGCCGTGTCGTACCGGTGAAGTCCGTGTCGGCGCCGAGCAGCGGACCGTGCCATCTGCGCGGGTTGCGGAGCGACTCGGTGGCGGACGTCTCGACGATCATCCGGGCGGGACGGTCGGAACGGACCCACACCAGACCGGAGTCCGCGGTCACGTCCCCGGCCTGGACCCCCCACCCGGCCCTCGGCCGTCCGGACAGGGCCAGCGCCGGGGCGGCGCCGAGCGCGGTGGGCAGCGCCAGTGCGGCCGAGGCGGCCAGCGTGCCGCGCAGCACGCTGCGGCGGCCGGGGAGCGGATGGGGGCCTTGCGGACGGTGTGACATGAATGCGCCTCCAGGGACGGATTCGGCCGGTGTGCAAGGCCACAACTACTGGTGTGCCGCAGCGCGTACGGAAACCGCAAGTGAACAACGGGCCCTGCGGGCAACGGAATCGGCGCCGGTCTCCCGGGTCTCACGTGCAGCGGCCCGCGGTCGCACAGGAAGGTGAGCCGGGAGTCTCCCGTGAACCCGCGTCCGACCTCCCCGCCCGCGTCGCTCACCCGCCCGCGTCGCTCACCCGGCCGCGCCGGCCCGCACCGCCTTCGCCAGCAGCCGTACCCCTTCACGGATCCGCGCGGGGGACCGGTGCGCGTAACCGAGGACCAGACGCACGCCACCCGCCCTCACGGCCCGCTCGTAGTCCGTCAGCGGACGCACCGCCACCCCCGCCGCGGTGGCCCGCAGCAGGAACTCGTCGAGCGGCCCGTACCGTGCGGGCAGCGCGGCGATGACGTGCAGACCCGCCGCGATCCCGGACACCTCCGTGCCGGGAAAGTACTCCGCGAGGGCGGCGACGAGGGCGTCCCGCCGTTCCCGGTAGGCGCGCCGGCAGCGGCGCAACTGCCGGTCGTAGTCGCCCCGTTCCACGAAACGCGCCAGGAGCGCCTGGTCGACGACGGGGTTGCCCAGATCCATGGTGCGCTTGCGCGCGACGACCTCCGCGGCGAGCGACGCCGGTACGAGCAGCCAGCCGAGCCGCAGACCGGGCGCGAGCGACTTGCTGACCGACCCGGTGTAGGCGACTCGTTCGGGATCGAGCCCCTGAAGTGCCCCCACGGGAGCCCGGTCGTAGCGGAAGTCCCCGTCGTAGTCGTCCTCGATGACCAGCCCCTCCACCGAGCGCGCCCAGTCGAGGAGGTCGGCGCGGCGCCGCGCGGTGTACGCGATCCCCGAAGGGAACTGATGGGCGGGCGTCGTCACCACCGCCCGTACGCCCGACTCCCGCAGCGGTCCCATGGCCAGCCCCTCCCCGTCCAGCGGCAGCGGTACGGTGCCGACCGCGGCCGAGGCGTACAGGGCGCCGTGCTCGGGGCTGCCGGGGTCCTCGACGCCGACGGCCCGCATCCCGCGCGCGTGGAGCGCGAATCCGAGCAGTGTCATCGCCTGCGCGACCCCGGACACCACGACGACGCGCTCCGGGTCCGCGACCACGCCACGGCGTCGCACGAGCAGTTCCGCCACGGCGGTGCGCAGCCGGGGCAGACCCCGGGGATCCGGGTAGCCCAGGGCGTGGTGCGGCAGTTCGGCGAGCACCCCGCGCTGGGTGGCGGCCCAAGCCGCCCGCGGGAACAGGGACAGGTCCGGTGTCCCGGGAAGGAAGTCGGTGCCGGCCCCGGTGGGGCGCGGGGCGAGATCGCGGGCGGCCGGGCGGCCCGCCCGCACGGCGTCGCCGACCCAGGTCCCCGCGCCCCGGTCGCTGCGCAGATACCCCTCAGCGGTCAACTGCTCGTACGTCTCGGTGACCAGTCCCCGCGACACACCGAGATCGACGGCCAGTTCACGGCTGGACGGCAGCCGGGTACCCGGCGCCAGCCGGCCCGTACGGACCGCCTCCCGCAGCGCGGCCTGAAGAGCACGGCCACGCGCGCGTGCCGGTGCCGAAGCGGCCGGCAGGAGCAGTTCCCAGGCGGCGGTCCACCGGGCGGGGCCCGCGGGGCCGTGGCCGCCCGGGGCGGGGGCGGGCGGGGCCGGGGCACCTGGGGCGGCGCCGTCCGGCTCGCCGTGACTGGTCCCCGATGGCGTCATGGAAGTGGACCTTAAACCGGACCGCGGCCCTTCGTAGCGTCACCGGCATGAACACCACCACCAAGGGGTCGCTGCTCGCCGCCCTCGCCTGTGTCCTCGTCGGAGGCTCCTTCACCGCCAACAGTGTTCTGGGCCACTACCCGTACGCGGGCGGCCAGTTCCTGCGCTACGGCCTGGCGTGCGCGCTGCTGCTGCCCCTCTCCGGCCGGCACGGCACGGCACCGCTGCGCCGGCTCGCGCCCCGCCAGTGGGTGCGGCTCGCGCTGCTCGCGGCCGTGGGCATGGTCGGCTTCAACCTCGCCGTGCTCGCGGCCGAACGCACGGCGGAACCGGCTGTCCCCGGGGTCTTCGTGGGCTGCGCCCCGGTCGTCGTGGCCGTGTTCGTCCCCCTAGCCGAGGGACGCCGTCCGCGGCGCCGGGTCCTGTACGGGGCGACGCTCGTCGCGCTGGGCGCCGCCACCGTCCAGGGCTGGGGCCGTACCGACGGCGTCGGCATCGCGTGGTCCGGGTGCGCGCTGGCCGGCGAGGTGGGCTTCGCGGTCCTCGCCGTGCCGGTGCTGCGCCCGCTGGGCCCCCGGCTCCTGTCGGCCACCGTGTGCGGGATCGCCGCGCTCGAGTCGGCGGCGGCCGGGATCCTCGCCGGCGGCGGCGGATGGCTGCGGACGCCGGACGCCGCCGAGGCCACCGCGCTGCTGTGGCAGGCCGTGGTGGTCACGGTCGTCGGCTTCGTGGCCTGGTACATGGGCATGCAGCGCATCGGCGCGGAGCGCGCCACGCTCTTCTCCGGCCTCATCCCCGTCGCTGCGGCCTGGACCGCGCCGCTCGTCGGCACGGGCACGTACGGCGCCGCGCAGGCCGTCGGCAGCGTGCTGGTCGGTACGGGAGTCGCCCTCGGCTCCGGAGCGCGGGGGCTCAGCGCCGGGAGACGCGCCCCGGCCGCCGCCGCGCCGTGTTCAGCTGCTGCCGTCGAGAAGGACGCGGGCGACGAGCGCGGGGTCGTCGTTCATCGGGACGTGCCCGCAGCCGGGCAGCCGCACCAGCCGGGCCCGCGGAATGATCTGCTTGGCTCGGATCCCCTGACGGCGCACCAGCAGCCGGTCCCGGGTGCCCCAGGCGACGGTGACGGGCAGTCCCGGGACGTCGTCCGTGAACTGGACGCTGATACCGGCCCGCAGCGTCTCGGCGAATCCCTCGGCGTGGGCCAGCGCAAGGGTCTCGGCGACGACGGCCTCGGGTGAACGGCGGCCGGGCCGGGCGTAGATGGTGCTGGTCAGGGCGGCCCGCCCGGCCACCGTGCGCGAGAGGCGTTCGACCGCGGGGAGCGGCAGGCGCCGCGCACCCAGCCGCATCGCCATCAGCACTCCGAAGGCGTACCGCCGCTCCGCGGTCGTCCAGAAACCGGCGGGCGACAGCGCGGTGACGGACCGTACGAGCTTCTCGCGGCCCAGTTCCAGGGCCAGGAGTCCGCCCAGCGAGTTGCCCGCCACGTGCGGACGGTCGAGCTCCAGCGCCTCGCACAGCGCGCCGAGCACGGGTACCACCGTGCCGAGGTCGTGCGTGAGTCCGTCGGGCAGCGCGGGGGACGCGCCGAATCCGGGCAGGTCGACGGCTATCACCTCGCGCTCTGCGGCCAGGATGTGGACGACCGGGTCCCAGGCCTGCCGGTGGTGACCGATGCCGTGCAGCAGGAGCAGCGGTTCTCCGGTGCCCACGCGCGCGTAGGACACGGTCACGGTCTTCGGGCCGTGCGCGGAGGGGAGGCTGAAGGAGACCGTGGCGGACATGATGCTGCTCCTCGTCTGGTGGCACACTGCCGGAACCAACGTCGTAGACAGCTTGTCAGCAACCGCTACCGACGGGTAGCCCCCGGTGGCCGGGAACCGCACGACACACGCGCGCGTGCCCGCCGCGCCCACCCCGCGTACGCCGTCAACTCCCCGCGCACACATCCGGATCGGCCTTCCGTCGCGCCGCTCCGGACGGAACCCGTGCCGCCTGGACAGGACGGGACGCGTCGGCTGGGATGGAGCCGTGACCACCGACACCGCGACCGAGGTCTTCGAAGAACACCGCTCCGTCCTCACGGGCGTCGCCTACCGCATGCTGGGGCGGGTGGCCGACGCGGAGGACGTGGTCCAGGAGGCCTGGCTCCGCTGGTCGGGCGCGGACCGGAGCGAGGTCCGTGAACCGCGCGGCTACCTGGTGCGCGTCACCACCCGTCTCGCCATCGACCGGCTGCGCCAGGTTCAGGCGCGCAAGGAGGCGTACGTGGGCCCATGGCTGCCCGAACCGTACGTCACCGACTTCGGGAACACCGTCGAGGACACCGCCGAGCGGGCCGTGCTCGCCGACTCCGTCTCGCTCGCCGTCCTCGTCGTCCTGGAGTCCCTGTCCCCCCTGGAACGCGCGGTGTTCGTGCTCAGGGAGGCCTTCGGCTTCCCGTACGCGGAGATCGCCGCCGTCCTGGACCGCGGCGAGCCGGCGGTGCGCCAGCTCGCCGGGCGGGCCCGCAAGCACGTCGGGGAAAGGCGACCGCGCTACGAGGTCGACCCGGCCGAACGCCGTGATCTGACCGAACGGTTCCTCGCCGCGGCGGCGGAGGGGGACCTGGAGGGCCTCATGTCCCTGCTGGCCCCGGACGTCCGGCTGGTCGGCGACAGCGGTGGCCTGTCCAAGGCGCCGCTGCGGGTCATCGAAACGGCCGACAAGGTGGCACGCTTCCTGCTCGGCGCAGCCCGGAAGGGCGCCCCCGACCTCTCGTTCCGCCTCCTGGAGCTCAACGGCGGCGCGGCGCTGCTCGCCCTGTCCGGCGACAAGCCCGACAGCGTCTTCCAGCTCGACGTCGTGGACGGCCGGATCCAGTGCGTCTACATCGTGCGCAACCCGGAGAAGCTGGTGTCCCTGGGCAACCAGTAATCGCACCGTCCCCTTACCAGTCGAAAGCCCCCGTTCTGCGGACGGGGGCTTTCGGCGTCATGTCACGAACATCGCCCAGCGCGAACGGTCTGTGAACGCTCCGCGGCACCCGCCTATGCAATCCGTAAGGGATCGAGGATTGGTCTTGACCAAGGGTGAGGGCGGCTTTATGGTCGCAGAGATAGTGCAGGAACCTTTAATAAACAAGGGCGCTAAACGCCGCCGGGCCACGGCGATTGCGGAGGACAGGGTGGGGACCACGCAGCTGGAAACGGTGCCGGAGCCTAAGTACTGGCATCTCAGGACGGTGCTCAGTGAGGCACTGGACTCCGAGTTCTCGGTGGGTGAGATCCTGCCCAACGAGCGCGATCTCGCCGCCAGGTTCGGAGTCGCCCGGGCCACCTTGCGCCAGGCACTCGAACAGCTCGAGCTGGAGGGGCGTCTGCAGAGGCGACGCGGAGTGGGCACCACCGTGGCCCCGCCGCGCGTGGGCGTGGCCGTCGGATCCGAGCAGCACGTGTGGCCGGGCGCCGTCGGCGACGCCTGGCAGCCCACGGACTGCGTGACGGCGGTTCCGCCCGCCGCGGTGGCCGACGCCCTGGAGACGGGCCACGACGTCGCGGTGCACACCATCCGCCGCTCCCGGGGTACGCACGGCCAGCCGGTCGCCGCCGAGCTGCTGTACGTCCCGGCGGCCTCGGTGCCCGACCTCTCGGCGATAGACGCGCCCGCGGGGGCGGCGCGCGCGCGTGCCGTGCTGCGCGAACTGCAGCGCCTCGACCTGGACGGCCAGGACCGTGCCGTCGAGCTCGGCTCGGCCCGCGCGGACGACGCCAAGGAGCTGGACCGACTGCCCGGAGCGCCCGTCCTCGTCGTCACGACCCGGTTCTACGCCCGGGGGCGCACCGCGGCGGTCTCCGTGGCCACGTACCGCGCCGACACCTGCCGGCTGACCTTCGGGGACTCCGGCGGCGTGGAGATCCACCACGACCCCGAACGCCGGGCCTCATGAAGCCCTGAAGTCCGAAGTCCTGAAGTCCGAAGTCCTGAAGCTCGGGCTGCCGCCGAGCCGTAGCCGTCGCGCCCCGGACACCGGGGCGCGACGGCTTTTCGCCAACCGGGCCTCGGTGAACGGCACTTGGCGTGCGGTCATCGGCGCGCGGCTTCGGCACCCGGCCACGGGCGCGCGGTCCCAGGCGTCGAGCAGGACCGGCCTCGAAAGTCGATCAGCGGCGCGCCGTCACGGTCCCCTCCACCGCGAACAGCTGCTCCTCCACATGGTCGAGGGCCAGCCGCAGGGCACCCGTCGCGATGGCGGCCTCGCCCAGGAGGGAGAGCGTCACCTTGGGCGGCCGCAGACAGTAGCGGGCCAACTCGCGCCGCAGCGGCTCCAGTACGCCGTCCAGACCGGCCGCCCAGCCGCCGATCACGACGAGTTCGGGATCGAGGGCGAGGGCCAGGGCCGCCACGTCGTGCACGAGCCGCTGGATGAAGCGGTCGACCGCCGCGCGGGCCCGCTGGTCGCCGCCCTTGGCGAGCGCGAAGACCTCGGCGACGGCCTGCTCGTCGAGCGGGTGCAGGGGCTCGTCCGTGGTCGACAGCAGCGTCTCGGGGGTCGCCTCACTGCCCAGCAGATGCAGTGCCCCGATCTCTCCGGCGGCGCCTCCGTATCCCCGGTGCAGCCGCCCGCCGATCAGCGAACCCGCGCCGGGGCTCAGTCCGGCCAGCACGAACACCACGTCGTCCGACTCGGTGGCCGAGCCCTTCCAGTGCTCGGCCACCGCCGCCGCGTTGGCGTCGTTCTCCACCAGCACCGGGCACTTGAAGGAACGGCTCAGCCGCTCACCCAACCGCAGCCCCGTCCACTCCGGCAGCGCGGTGCCCAGCCGTACGGTGCCGTCCGCCTCGACGATCCCGGGGCTTCCGACGCCCACCGCGCGCAGGGAGCTGCGGGCGACGCCGGCCCGGCGCAGCAGCTCGGCGACCGCGGTGCGCAGCCGGTCGAGTCGCTCGTCCGCCGGCGCGGTCTCGTCGACCTCCTTGGAGATCGCGCCCAGTACGCGCCCGTCCAGATCGGCCAGGAGCACAGCGACCCGGTGCGGACCGATCTCCAGACCCAGCAGATGCCCCGCCTCCGCCCGGAACCTGAACCGGCGTGCCGGGCGGCCCTGGCGCCGTGCGGCGCCCTCCTCGGCGGCCTTCTCGACCACGAGCCCGGCCTCGATCAGCCCCTCGACGACACCCTCGACCGTCGGCCGCGACAGCCCGGTCACGCGGGTGACCTCGGTGAGGGTCGCGCACTCGGTGGCCCGCAGCGCGTGCAGCACCACCGCTGAATTGATCCGTCGCAGCAGAGAAGGGTCCCCGCCGGTCAACCGCCCCAACGTCCGTCCTCCCAGCTAGCGCGCGTGTTGGCCGGATCGTACTCGGCGCGGCGCGCTCCGGCGAGGGCCGGGGACCCCTTGGCCACCGGCGAGTCGTTCTCAGCCCGGGGTCACGAACCCCGACTCGTACGCCGCGATCACCGCCTGCGTGCGGTCCCGGGCGCCCAGTTTCGCCAGTACGGCGCTGACGTGCGACTTCACCGTCTCCGTGCCGACCACCAGCCGCGCCGCGATCTCGGCGTTCGACAGCCCTCGTGTCATCAGCCGCAGCACGTCCGCCTCCCGCTCGGTCAGCGCGGCCCGCTCCATGGCCGCCCGTGCCGCGGGACTGCCCGCGTCGTTGCCGTAGGCGGCGGCCAACTGCCGTACGGAAGCGGGGAAGAGCAGTGACTCGCCCGCGGCGACCAGCCGTACGGCGTGCACGATCTCGGCGGGCCGTGCCCGCTTCAGCAGGAATCCGTCGGCACCCGCGCGCAGCGCCTCGTAGACGTACTCGTCGTTCTCGAACGTCGTCACCACGAGGATCTTCGGTGGATCGCTGATGGTCCGCAGCACCGCGCGGGTGGCGTCGATGCCGTCCATGAGGGGCATGCGGACGTCCATCGCGACCACGTCCGGTCGCAACTGCCGTACCAGCGGGATCACCGCGGCGCCGTCGGCCGCCTCTCCGACGACCTCGATGTCCGGCTGCGACTCCAGGACGGCGCGCAGCCCGGCCCGTACGAGGGGTTCGTCGTCGACGAGGAGAACGGTGACCGGCATCGGCCCAGCGTAGATCACGTCCTACGGGCCGTCAGGGGCGCGGCCCGGCGCGGGTCCGGACCGCCGTGCGCAGCCGATTCCGATACTGATTCCGATTCCGATACCGATCCCTGTGCATGGATCAGCCGGTGTCGACCGGCACGGGTCCGTGGATGCCCGCCCGGACGGATCAGCGCAGCGGCAGGTCCACGCGTACCTGCCAGTCGCCCTCGTCGGGTCCGGTGCGCGCCCGTCCGCCGAGCAGCGCCGCCCGCTCCCGAATCCCGCGCAGGCCGCTGCCCCGGCCGGGCCCCGGGACCTCCCCGTTCAGCGGACTGCGGACCTCCAGGCCGAGGCTGCCGCCGTCGACCGCGATGCGCACCCGGACCGGCACACCGCCCGCGTGCCGCAGCACATTGGTGAGGGACTCCTGGAGGATGCGGTACCCCTCGCGGGACACCGGCCCCGGCACGGTCTCCAGCGGACCCGTCACCTCGGCGTCGACCTTCGCCCCCGAGGCGCGCGCCGAGTCCAGGAGCCGGTCGGCCTCGGCCAGCGTCGGTCTGCCGCTCGCCGGGCGCCCCGGCTCGCGCAGCACACCCAGTACCCGTTCCAGGTCCTCCAGGGCGGCCCGGCCGGTGTCCTCGATGGCACCGAGGGCCCGCTCGGTGAACGCGGGATCGCCGGCCGCCCGCGCGGCACCCGCCTGCACCACCGCAACCGTCAGCGCGTGACCGATCGAGTCGTGCAGCTCACGGGCGATGCGCGTGCGCTCCAGAAGCTGTTCGGTGCGCTCCTCCAGGGCGGAGAGCCGCTCGGCGGGGGACGGACCGAGAAGACGGCGCGCGACGGCCGTGGTCAGCTCGCCGAGGCCGACCACCCCTCCGTAGAGGGCGAGCAGCGGGAACGGGACGAGGAGCGCGTAGGCCCAGTGCGGGTGGGACACCGACACGACCGGGCCGTCGACCGGGCTCCACGCCGCCCTGAGCACGTCGAAGGCGGTCGCCGGCAGCCAGACGGTGAGCACGCAGGCCGCCGCACCCATCGCCATCCGCGCCTCAAGCCAGAGCACGGTCCGCCATCTGTCCCGCCACGTGGCCGAGGGCGTGACCGAGAGCGCCGTGTCCTCGCTGTCGCGCGCCAGCATGTGGCGCGCCTGCACCCCCTCGCCGCGCCGTACGGCCGGGATCAGCCCCAGCGGGATCAGCAGGGCCGCGGGCACCCAGGGCTTCGACATGTCGATGAACAGCCACACGCTGACGAACAGCATGGGCACCCACAGATGCAGCAGGCGTGTGTACGTCGTCCCCCGGCACAGCGGGCGCAGAAGGCGGGCCATCGCGCCATCGTGCCAGGCGGCACCGGCGGTCGGCCTCCCCCGGGCGGGGGAGACGATCTCCACCCGCGGGGGAGGTGACGACCGGTCGGCGACGGCCACGCTGAGCACATGACCAGCATCGACGTCCAAGACCTGACCAAGGAGTACGGCGGCAGGCGCGCCGTGGACCACCTCACCTTCCGTGTTCTCCCGGGCCGCGTCACCGGATTCCTCGGCCCCAACGGCGCCGGAAAGTCCACCACCATGCGGCTCGTCCTGGGCCTGGACCGGCCCACGTCCGGCAGCGCCCGCATCGGGGGCCGCGCCTACGCCGGCCTCCACGAGCCGCTGCGCCGCGTCGGTGCCCTGCTCGACGCGGGGGCCGCGCACGGATCGCGGACCGCCCGCGATCATCTGCGCGCGCTCGCCGCGAGCAACCGCGTCCCCGAACGCCGTGTGGACGAGCTCCTCGAGGAGGCGGGACTCGCGTCCGTCGCGCGGCGCCGGGTGAAGACGTACTCCCTGGGCATGCGCCAGCGTCTGGGCATCGCCGCCGCGCTCCTCGGCGACCCGCCCGTGGTGCTGCTGGACGAGCCGTCGAACGGGCTCGACCCCGAAGGGATCATCTGGATCCGGGAGTTGATGCGCGGGCTCGCCCGGGAGGGCCGCACGGTCCTCGTGTCCAGCCACCTCATGAACGAGACCGCGTCCTTCGCCGACCACCTCGTCGTGCTCGGCCGGGGCCGGCTCCTCGCCGACACCCCCATGCGCGAGTTCATCGACGCGCGCGTGCAGCCCCGGGTGCGGGTGCGCACCACGGAGGGGGCCGCGCTGGGCAGCCTGCTCGCCCGGCACGGCATCGAGGCCGTCCAGGGGGAGGACGGACGCTGGACCGCCCTCGACGCACGGGTGGAGGACATCGGGCGTCTCGCGGCGGCCGCGAACCTGCCGATCCTCGAACTCGCGGCGGAGGAGGCGACGTTGGAACAGGCCTACCTGGATCTGACGACGGACGAGACCGAGTTCGCCGCCACGCCGACCCCGACGCAGCCTCAGGAGGCCTGACCATGACGTTCGTACCCGCGCTCCGCGCCGAATGGATCAAGATCCGAACACTGCGGTCGCTCGTCGGGGGACTGGTCGCCGTCCTCCTGGCCACGACGGCCTTCTCCGCGCTCGCCGGCCTCGACGACCCGGGCGACCAGGACTTCGACCCGCTGTTCTCGGTGTTCTTCGGCGTCAGCTTCGGGCAGATCGCGGCGATCACCTTCGGTGCGCAGGCGGTCTCGGCCGAGTTCCAGGGCGGCGCCCTGCGCGTCTCGCTCGCCGCGGTCCCCGACCGGGTGCGGTGGTTCCTCGCCAAGGCGGTGGCCGTCGCGGGACCCGCGCTGGTGACCGGTCTGGTCACGGGCGGCGCGAGCCTGGTCGTGGGCACGTCGGTGCTGGGCGACAGGGCGAGCGGGCTGAGCGGGAAGGAGGAACTGCGCGGCGTCGTCGGCTGTGCCGTCTATCTGACGCTGATGGCCCTGTTCGCGGTGGGACTCGCGGCCGTTCTGCGCAGCGGAGTCGCCACCCTGAGCATCCTCGTCCCGTTCCTCCTGATCGTGTCCTTCGTCGTCGGGGGAGCCTCGGGCACCGTGGCCGACTTCCTGCCGGACAAGGCGGGACAGGCGGTGCTGCACGAATCGCCGGACGGCGGTCCGGGGCCCTGGTCCGGGCTGGGGGTGACGGCGCTGTGGACCGCCGGCGCGCTGCTCGCGGGCGCGTGGAGTGTGCGCCGCCGGGACGCGTGAGATCGGGAACTAACCCTGCCGGTCCTCGGCGGCGGCCGACCGCAGGCGTCCGTACTCCTCCGCCATCGTCGCGGCCGTCCAGTGCGCGTTGAGCCCACTGGGATTCGGCAGCACCCACACCCGGCTGGACCCGATCATCCGCTCCTGCGGGCCGATCGTCGCGCGGCGTTCGCCGAACGCCGACCGGTACGCGGTCACCCCTACCACCGCGAGCCGGCGCGGCCGCAGCCGCTCCACCTTGGCCCTGAGCAGCCGGCCGCCCTCCCGGTACTCGTCCGGGGTCAGCTCGTCGGCCCGAGCCGTCGCCCGCGCCACCACGTTCGTGATGCCGAGCCCGTACGACAGCAGTTCGTCCTGCTCGGAGGGCTTCAACAGGCGGGGTGTGAAGCCCGACAGGTGGAGCACCGGCCAGAACCGGTTGCCGGGGCGCGCGAAGTGATGGCCCGTGGCGGCCGTCATCAAAGAGGGGTTGATGCCGCAGAACAGAACGTGGAGGCCGTCCGTGACGACATCCGGCACGAGCCGGTCGCGGGCGGCCTCCAGGTCCGCGGGGGTCGGCCGCGTCAGAGGATCGCCCCCGGCGTGTAGCCCGCGGCCTCCGGGTGCTGCTTCACGATCTCCTCGACACGGGCGACGACGGCGGCGACCTGGTCGGCGGCGGCACCCGTGAAGGACAGCTTGTCGGCCATCAGCTCGTCGAGCTGCGCGCGGTCGAGCGGGATGCGCTCGTCCGCGGCGAGCTTGTCCAGCAGCTCGTTGCGCTCGGCGCCCTGCTCGCGCATGGCGAGGGCGGAGGCGACCGCGTTCTCCTTGATCGCCTCGTGCGCGACCTCGCGGCCGACGCCCGCGCGCACCGCGCCCATCAGGACCTTGGTGGTGGCGAGGAACGGCAGGTAGCGGTCGAGCTCGCGGGCGACGACGGCCGGGAACGCGCCGAACTCGTCGAGGACGGTGAGGAAGGTCTCCAGCAACCCGTCCAGCGCGAAGAACGCGTCGGGCAGCGCGACCCGGCGCACCACCGAGCAGGAGACGTCGCCCTCGTTCCACTGGTCGCCCGCCAGCTCGCCGGTCATCGAGGCGTAGCCGCGCAGGATGACCATCAGACCGTTGACGCGCTCGCAGGAGCGGGTGTTCATCTTGTGCGGCATGGCGGACGAGCCGACCTGGCCCGGCTTGAAGCCCTCGGTGACCAGCTCGTGCCCGGCCATCAGCCGGATCGTCTTGGCCGTCGACGACGGGGCGGCCGCCAGTTGCACCAACGCGGTGACGACCTCGTAGTCCAGCGAGCGCGGGTAGACCTGGCCCACGGAGGTGAAGGCCTGCGAGAAACCGAGGTGTCCGGCGACGCGCTGCTCCAGGTCCGCGAGCTTCGACGCGTCCCCGTCCAGCAGGTCCAGCATGTCCTGCGCCGTGCCGACCGGGCCCTTGATACCGCGCAGCGGGTAGCGGCCGAGCAGTTCCTCGACCCGGCCGTGCGCGACGAGGAGCTCGTCGGCGGCGGTGGCGAAACGCTTGCCGAGGGTGGTCGCCTGCGCCGCGACGTTGTGCGAGCGGCCCGCCATGACCAGCTCGGCGTACTCGCCCGCGAGCTTGCCGAGCCGCGCCAGCACGGCCACCGTGCGGTCGCGCATCAGCTCGAGCGAGAGCCGGATCTGCAGCTGCTCGACGTTCTCGGTGAGGTCCCGGGACGTCATGCCCTTGTGCACCTGCTCGTGCCCGGCGAGGTCGTTGAACTCCTCGATCCGCGCCTTCACGTCGTGCCGGGTGACCTTCTCGCGCTCGGCGATCGAGGCCAGGTCGACCTGGTCGAGGACACGCTCGTAGTCGGCGAGGGCGGCGTCCGGCACCTCGATCCCGAGGTCCTTCTGTGCCCGCAGCACGGCGAGCCAGAGCTGACGCTCCAGCCTCACCTTCTGCTCGGGGGACCAGAGCGTGGCGAGCTCGGCGGAGGCGTAGCGTCCGGCGAGGACGTTGGGGATACGGGGCTTTGCGGGCGCGGCAGTCACGTGGATGGATTCTACTGGCGATTCCTGCAGGCCAGCGCCGGGGGGTTTGTCGGCGGAAGCTACAAAAGCGCCGTGGGCCGGGCCGGCCGCGCGGTGCTACCGGGTGTCGGCCAGCTCCGCGAGGACGTCGCCGTGGCACGGTTCGGGCGCGCACCAGCAGGCCAGGACCCTGCCGCGCAGGGCGCGCACCCGGTCGAGGAGCTCGGGGTGTCCGAGCAGATGGGCCCGGTACTTCTCCATGACCTCGGCGCGGGTTCCGTCGCGCCTGCGGGTGGCGGTGTCGTAGACGAAAGGGTTGGCGAGCGGGTGCCGCGGGAGGTCCCAGTGGCCCAGGGTCCAGCGGCGGCCGACATAGACGAGGTCGGCGGGGGCGTGTTCGAGCCGGGGGCCGAATTCGTGGATGCGGCCCTTGAGACTGATCACGGTGGTCGGCACGGGACTCCCTTCGGCCCGAGGGCGGTCGCTGCGGCCGGCCCGGAGCGGATTCTGCCCCGGCGGACCTTCGTACGGCACATACACCCCCGCCCGCGGGCCTTCGTTACGGGACGGACTACGGCGGCGGTCCTTCGTACGCCAACGGTATGCCCACACCGACGGGCCTTCGTACGGCAACGGTGTGCCTAGCCCAGCGGGCCTTCGTACGGCGACGGTGTGCCTAGCCCAGCGGGCCTACGTACGCCAACGGTGTGCCTAGCCCAGCGGGCCCTCGTACGGCAGCAGCTCCGGCCGTTTGGCCGGGCGTCCGTCACCCGACGAGCGGCCCGTGAGCCGGCGGCCTATCCACGGCAGCAGGTGCTGCTTGGCGAAGCGGACGTCGGCGGTGCGGCGGGCCGTCCAGCCGGGCGGTGCCGTGGGCGGCACCGGCGCATGCCAGTGGGGGTCCTCCGGCGCGAGGCCGAGGGTCTGCCAGACGGCCTCCGCGACCCGGCGGTGCCCGTCGGCCGTCAGGTGCAGCCGGTCCACGTCCCACATCCGGGGATCGGAGAGCGACGGTGCCCCGTACAGGTCGACCACCAGCGCGCCGTGCCGCTTCGCCAGGTCGTCGACGACGCCGAAGAGCTCCTCCATGCGCGGCCGGAACCGTTCGAGCACCGGCCCGTTGCGGCCCGGGCTGCGCATCAGGACGAGCTGCTCGCAGGCCGGGGCGAGACGCTCCACGGCCTCCTCCAGCAGCCCGCGGACCCGTCCCATGTCGACCTTGGGGCGCAGGGTGTCGTTGAGACCGCCGACCAGGGTGATCACGTCGGGACGCATCGCGACCGCCACGTCCACCTGCTCGGCCACGATCTGCCCGATGAGCTTGCCGCGCACCGCGAGGTTGGCATACCGGAAGCCGGGGGTCAGCGCGGCCATCCGGCCGGCCAGGATGTCGGCCCAGCCGCGGTACGAGCCGTCGGGCAACAGGTCCGACATGCCCTCGGTGAAGGAGTCGCCGACCGCGACAAGACTGGTGTAGGTGGCATTCGTCTGCATGGCGGAAAAGATGGTAACCCGCACGCATACTCGTCGGTCGGTCGGGCCTCCCGGCGTATGGCGCTCGGCGCTCGGTCGGCGCTCGGCGTGTGGCGCCCGGTACGAGGCGCCCGGTACGAGGCGCCCGATGTGAGGCACCCGGTGTGAGGCACCCGGCGTGCGGGCCGGCCTCGGGCGCCCCTGCACCGCCCGGCGCGTCACACCGCCTGATCGAACAGCTCCCGCAGCACGTCCTCCATCGTCACCAGCCCCGCGAGACGTCCGTCGCTGCCCATGACCGCCGCGAGATGCGTCCGGCTGCGCCGCATCGCCGTGAGCACGTCGTCCAGCGGGGTGCTCTCCCGGACACGCGCGATGGGCCGCATGTCCTGCACCCGGAACGGCACGTCGCGCGGCGTCGCGTCCAGCGCGTCCTTGACGTGCAGATAGCCGACGATGCGGCGCCCCTCGTCCACCACGGGGAAGCGCGAGAACCCGGACTCGGCGGACAGCCGCTCCAGCCCCTCGGGGGTGACGCCCACGCTCGCGTACACGACGCCCTCCAGCGGGAGGACGACATCGCGCACGGGCCGGCGTCCGAGCTCCAGGACGTCGTGCAGCCGCTCCTGGGCACGGCCGTCGATGAGCCCGGCCGCTCCGGAGTCCATGACCAGCCGGGCCAGTTCGTCGTCGGAGAAGGCCGCGGCGACCTCGTCCTTCGTCTCGACCCGCAGCAGCTTCAGCAGACCGTTGGCGAAGGCGTTGACGGTGAAGATCACCGGGCGCAGGGCCCGGGAGAGCCCGACCAGCGGCGGACCGAGCAGCAGCGCGGTGCGCACCGGCTCCGCGAGCGCGATGTTCTTCGGGACCATCTCGCCGAACAGCATGTGCAGATACGTCGCCAGGGTGAGCGCGATCACGAACGAGACGACGTGGCCCACGCCCTGGGACACGCCCACGGCGTGGAACGCCGGCTCCAGCAGATGCGCGATCGCGGGCTCGGCCACGATGCCGAGGACCAGCGTGCACAGGGTGATGCCCAGCTGTGCGGCCGCCAGCAGCGCGGACACGTGCTCCAGCCCCCACAGCACACTGCGTGCCCTGCGGTCGCCCCGCTCGGCATGGGGCTCGATCTGGCTGCGGCGCACCGAGATCAGCGCGAACTCGGCGCCGACGAAGAAGGCGTTCACGACCAGCGTCGCCAGGCCGATCAGCAGTTGTACGGCGGTCATCGCGTCCCTTCCTCGTGCTGTTCGAGCGGCGCGTGCAGCAGCACCCGTGCGGCCCGCCGCCCCGAGGCGTCCACCACCTGGAGCCACCACCCGGCGACCTCCACGCTGTCCCCGACGGCCGGAATGCGGCCCAGTTCGGTCGCGAGGAAGCCGGCCAGCGTCTCGTACGGGCCGTCGGGGACCCGCAGCCCGAGGCGGGCCAGCTGGTCCGTGCGGGCCGCCCCGTCGGCCGAGTAGAGGCTGCGCCCCTCGCTGTCGGTGTCGGCCGGGGCCAGGTCGGGGGTCTCGTGGGGGTCGTGCTCGTCGCGGACCTCGCCGACCACCTCCTCGACGATGTCCTCCAGGGTGGCGACCCCGGCCGTGCCGCCGTACTCGTCGATGACCACGGCCATGGTGCGCTTGCCGGAGAGCCGGTCGAGCAGCCGGTCGACGGTCAGCGACTCCGGTACGAACAGGGGCTCGCGCATGATCTGGGAGACGGCGGTGCGGGCCCTGCGCTCGGCGGGCAGCGCCAGTACGTCCTTGATGTGCGCGACGCCCACGACGGCGTCGAGGCTGCCGCGGTGGACCGGGAAGCGGGACAGGCCGGTCGCCCGTGTCGCGTTCGCCACGTCCTCGCAGGTCGCCTGGATGTCCAGCGCGATGACCTGGACGCGCGGGGTCATCACGTTCTCCGCGGACAGGTCGGCGAGGTTCAGCGTGCGCACGAACAGCTCCGCGGTGTCCGCCTCCAGGGCGCCCTGCTTGGCGGAGTGCCGGGCGAGGGCCGCCAGCTCCTGGGGCCCGCGCGCGGAGGCCAGCTCCTCGGCGGGTTCGAGGCCGAAACGGCGTACGACACGGTTCGCGGTGTTGTTGAGATGCGTGATGAACGGGCGGAACGCGGCGCTGAACCAGCGCTGCGGCGTCGCCACCCGCCTGGCCATGGCGAGCGGCGCGGAGATCGCCCAGTTCTTGGGCACCAGCTCGCCGACGACCATCAGGAAGAGGGTCGACAGCGCCGTACCGATGACCAGGGCCACCGACATCGACGCGGAGGGGGAGATCCCGGCCGACTCCAGGGGCCCCGAGATGAGCTTGGCGATCGACGACTCGGAGAGCATGCCGACGACCAGATTGGTGACCGTGATGCCGAGCTGGGCGCCGGAGAGCTGGAAGGTGAGGTTCCGTACGGCCTTGAGGGCGCCCGAGGCGCCGCGCTCGCCGCGTTCGACGGCACGCTGAAGCTCGCTGCGCTCGACCGTGGTCAGCGAGAATTCCGCCGCGACGAAGGCACCGCAGGCCAGGGAGAGCAGTACTGCCACCAGGAGGAGGAGCACTTCGGTCATCGGGTCACCTCCGTCCCATGATCGGCCAGGGGCGGGGGGATCGCGCGATGTCGGGCTCGGGGATGCCGGGTACTGGGAGGCTCGCCCATGGGCGGACGCTCACACCTTTCACTGGACCGACTGAGCCGGCCGGGCCGACTGAGCCGTTGGAGGATGTGGTGATCTGACGATCCTCCAATGGTAAAGGATGAGCAAAGTGCCGATCCGGTGGGGGCGGGGTCTAGCCGGTGAGCGGTTTCACCCACCGACGCCATGCCTCCTCCGGCGCGTACCCGGCCGCCCGCCACGCATGCTGCGCGGTCTCGTTCCGTCGCAGCACCATCGCGTCCCCGCGCCGCCCCCCGAGCCGTACGAACCGTTCCTCGGCGGCGGTGAGCAGCGCCGAGCCGATGCCGAGGCGCCGCCGCCCGGGATGGACCGCCAGCCGGTACAGATGACAGCGCCAGCCGTCGAAGCCCGCGATCACCGTCCCCACGAGCTCCCCTTCGCGCTCGGCCAGGATCAGCGCCTCGGGGTCACGGGCGATGAGCCGCTCCACACCGTCCCGGTCGTCACTGATGCTCGTGCCCTCGGCGGCGGTCTTCCAGAAGGCCAGCACGGTGTCGAGGTCCTCGGGCGCCGCGGCCCGGATCAGCAGGTCGGTCATGCGCCGATCCCATCACGCGCCCCGCCGGGCGACCCGGAATTCCACGATCTGGGATGCGGGATCGGGACGGCCTGTCGAGGACCTGCCTCAGGGCGCTTGTCAGGACATGTCTCAGCCGCGCCCGGGGACATGTTCGTCAGGACCGGCCCGAGGGCGGGCCGCGGGACGGGGCCGCGGACGCGCCCCGGCGGGCGCCGATCGCCGGTCACGTTCCGCGCAGCGCCTCCACGACGGGCGCGAACACCTCCATGTTCGGCTCCAGCACCGTCAGGTAGGAGATCCCGTACCGCTCCCGCAGCGCCCGCACCCGCTCCACCACCTGCTCGAACGTGCCCACCAGGACGATCGGCAGCTCCAGGACCCGGTCCTCGGTCAGCCCCGGAAGGCGGGAGAGCCAGGGCCGGATCGCGGCGCCGGGATCGTCGGTGACGGCGACGATCTGGATCAGCAGGTTGCACTCGGCGGGCTCCTCGCGTCCCGCGGCGTGCCCCCGGTACACGGCGACTCGTTCGTCGAGCTCCCCGGCGGTGAGCGGTTCCAGCGCCCCGCCCGGCGTGGTGCGCGCTCCGGTGAACGCGACGATGTCCGCGTGCTCGGCGGCCAGTCGCAGCATCCGGTCGCCGTTCGCGCCGATCAGCAGGGGTACGCGGGGTTTCTGCACGACCCGCGGCCGGTGGTCGTCCGAACCGAGCAGCCGGTCGAGTTCCTCGACGGTGCGCAGGAGATGGCCGACGCGCTCTCCCGCGGAGCCCCACGGGAGGCCCGCCGTGTCGTGTTCCGCCCGGATGTACCCGGTGCCGAGCCCGAGTTCGAGGCGGCCGCCCGTGAGGGCGTCCGTGCCGGCCACCTCGCGCGCCAGCAGCGTGGGGTTCCAGAAGCCGGTGTTGAGCACGAAAGTGCCCAGACGGGGGCGCTCGGTGGCCTCCGCCGCGGCCACCAGGGACGGGAACGGCGCGGGCATCCCCAGATGGTCGGGGACCAGGATCACGTCGTAGCCCAGGTCCTCGGCCCGACGGCACCTCGCGCGCCACGCGTCGGCGGGCGCGGGGGAGAGCAGGTTGACGCCGAAACGGAAGGGGCGCGCGGACGATGACACGAACTCTCCTCACTCACGGGCGACTTGGTCTCAAGGGTGCGGCGCGGACCCGCGCCCCTCACTCGTGCGCGATCGCCGCCAGTACGTTCATGCGCGACGCCCGCAGCGCCGGCAGCAGCGCCGCGACTATGCCCACGACGGCCGAGCCCACCACCACCGCGACGACGGTGGTCCAGGGGACCGCGAACGCCGTCAGGCCCTGGAGGGCGAGCACCTGCTGTACACAGACGCCCCAGACCAGCCCCAGCACGAGTCCGAGGATCGCGCCGAACACGGCGATCACCACCGACTCCAGACGGATCATCCGGCGCAACTGGCGGCGGCCGAGACCGATGGCGCGCAGCAGTCCGATCTCCCGGGTGCGCTCGACGACCGACAGGGCCAGGGTGTTGACCACACCGAGCACCGCGATGACGATCGCGAGTCCGAGCAGGGCGTACACGAGATAGAGCAGTACGGCGATCTGGTCGTGGACCAGCTTCTTGTAGTCGGCCTGATCGCGCACCTGCACCTGCGGATACGGCTCGAGCGTCTTCTCCAGCAGCGGACGCAGCTGGTCGGCGCCCGTGCCCGAAGCCGCGTTCACGTAGAGCGTGGAGTCCTGTCCGCCCGGGACGTACTTCTCGATGGTGCCGAAGCCCACGTACAGGCCGCCCTGCATGCCGAACCCCTCGGCGGACTCCTGGTCGGTGAGCGCCGCCACGGTCAGCTCGGCGTGGCGGCCGGCGGGGAACTCGACGGGGACCGTGCTGCCCACCCGCACGTGGTGCTCCCGCGCGAACTTCGCGTCCATGGCGAGATGCCCGGCGCCCAGCGCCGCCGCGGTGTCCCCCTGGGCGTACGTGAGGTGGGCGACGTCGTCGAGCCGCGGATCGTAGCCCGCGGCGGTCGTCTCGATCCGCTTGCCGTCCGGCAGCCGCACCGCGACCGGGGTGAACCGCTGCCGGACGACGAGAGCGACGCCTTCCGTGCCCCGCACCTTGTCGGTGACCTCCGGGGAGAACGGCACGAAGTTGCTGTTCTGGATGACGAAGTCGGCGCCCAGTGTCTTGTCGATCTGCTGGTCGAAGGACTTGCTCATGGAGGCGCTCGCCACGGACATGCCGCCGACCAGGGCCAGGCCCACCATCAGGGCGGAGGCGGTGGCACCGGTGCGCCGGGGATTGCGCAGCGCGTTGCGCTGGCTCATCCGGCCGACCGACCCGAACAGGGCTGGGAAGGCCCCGCCCAGGACCTTGATCACCGGCCGGACCAGGAGCGGGCCCGCGATCACCGTCGCCACGAGGGTCAGTACGACCCCGAGTCCCAGCAGCGAGCCGGCCGTCGAGGTCTTCGACGCCGCGACGCACCCGCCGAGCGCGGCGACGCCCGCCACCCCCACGACCGAGCCCGCGACGGCCCGTACCCGCAACGGCCGTCCCAGCCCCGCGACCTCGGCGTCCGCGAGGGCGGCCATCGGAGAGACGCCGGCGGCGCGCCGCGCCGGGAGGTACGCCGCGACGAAGGTGACACCGACCCCGACGACGTACGACGCGACGGGGGTTCCCCAACCGATCACCATCTCCGTCGACTTCAGGTTCATCCCGAACGCGGTCATCAGTTTGATCAGCCCGAGCGCGAGCCCGATGCCCGCGGCCAGCCCGACCGTCGAGCCGACCAGCCCGAGCAGCAGCGCCTCGGTCAGCACGGACCGTCGTACCTGCCGCCGGTCGGCGCCCAGCGCACGCAACAGGCCCAGCTCGCGCGTGCGTTGGGCGATCAGCATGGAGAAGGTGTTGACGATGAGGAAGACACCGACGAGCACGGCGATCCCGGCGAAGCCGAGCATCACGTACTTGATGACGTCCAGGAAGCCGCCGAGCTGTGCCGCAGCGTCCTTGGCCTGCTCGTCGGCCGTCTTCAAGTCGTACGCCCGGGAGCCGAGTTCGGCCGCGACGCGCTGTTTGAGCAGGGCGTCGTCGACGCCTGGTGCCGCGTCCAGCGAGATGCTCGTGGCGGCGGCGGTGCTGCCCAGCAGCCTGGTCTGCGCGGTCCGGGTGTCGAGGAACAGCAGCGCGGCACCGGGGTTGGTGGTGGTGAAGGTGGCGATGCCGACGATCCGCACCTTGAAGGTGCCGGGCTGAGCCTGCACCGTCAGGGTGTCGCCGATGCGGACGTGCTTGTGGTCGGCGGTGTCCGCGTCGAGCAGTGCCTCACCGGCGCCGTGCGGAGCGTGTCCGGAGGTCAGCTTCACCGGACTGCGCTCACTGGGCTGCCAGTTGGTGGCGATGGTCGGTGCGCCCGAGGTCGGCCCGACCGACTCGTTCGCGCGGTCGACGATGGTGAGGTTCTCGACGGCCGCGTCGACATGGGCGGCCGCGACACCGTCGACCCCGGCCAGCCGGGCCGCGAGGGAGGCGGGCAGGGTCGGGGTGGCGCCGGTCGGGATCTGGGAGTCGAGATCGTTCCTGGGCGACACGGTCACGTCCGCCGAGGTGGAGGCGAAGAGCCGGTCGAAGGTACGGGTGACCGTGTCCGAGAAGATCAGGCTGCCGGCGACGAACGCGACGGACAGCACGACAGCCAGCGCGGAGAGGAGCAGCCGCCCCTTGTGGGCGAGGAAGCTGCGCAGAGTCGCCTTGAGCACGGCCGCCTCAGTCCTTGTCGTGGGGGACGTGGCCGGCGCCGCCGTCGGCCGTCACACCGCCGGAGCCCGCCGCGGAGTCGGCCGCGGAGTCCGTCCCTGGGGGCGTGCCGCGGTCGCCGCTCGCCTGGGGAGGTACGGCACCCGCCCCGCCCTGCCGCGGGTGGGAGCCCTCCTCGAGAGATGCGGAGCCCTCGGAGCTCGCCCGGACGGTGTCGAAGCGTTTCATGCGCTCCAGCACCGCTTCCGCCGTCGGGCGTTCCATCTCGTCCACGATCCGCCCGTCCCCGAGGAAGAGCACCAGGTCGGAGTGGGCGGCCGCGCCGGGGTCGTGTGTGACCATGACGACGGTCTGGCCGAGCTCGTCGACCGCCTCGCGCAGGAAGCCGAGGACCTCGAGACCCGCGCGGGAGTCGAGATTGCCGGTCGGCTCGTCCGCGAAGATCAGCTCGGGGCGCGAGGCGAGCGCCCGCGCGCAGGCGACGCGCTGCTGCTGACCACCGGAGAGCTGTGCGGGACGGTGCTTGAGCCGGTCGCGCAGCCCGAGCGTGTCGATGACCTGGTCCAGCCACTTCTGGTCCGGCCTCTGACCCGCGATGTCCATCGGCAGCGTGATGTTCTCGGCCGCGTTGAGCGTCGGGATCAGGTTGAACGACTGGAACATGAACCCGATCCGGTCCCGGCGCAACCGGGTCAGCTCGCGGTCCTTGAGCCCCGTGATCTCGGTGTCGCCGAGCCACACCTGTCCGGCCGAGACGGTGTCCAGCCCCGCCAGGCAGTGCATCAACGTGGACTTGCCGGAGCCCGAAGGGCCCATGACGGCGGTGAAGCGGCCGCGCGCGATGGCCACGTCGACCGAGTCGAGGGCGAGGACCGTCGTCTCGCCCGAGCCGTACGCCTTCGTCAGGCCGCGGGCGCGGGCCGCGATCCCGTCGGCCTCCCCGTGACCGACGGCGTGCTCCGCAGCTGATGTGGGCAAGGCCGCCTCCTGGGTGGTCGGTGTCCCGGCATCCGTGTCCCGGCCGAGCGTAATGTGATCCCGCCCACAGGGGGTATCCCTCCGGGTTATTGGGTCGGCCGTCCTTGGGCCCTTGCGGGTGCTAGCACTTCGGCGCTAGCTTCGAGGTATGGCGAAGACTCAACTGAACGTGCGGGTGGACGAGGGCACGGCCCGGGCCGCCCGCGAGCGGGCCCTGGCGCGCGGCATGAGCGTGAACCGCTACATCGAGGAGCTGGTCAGACAGGACACCGGAGAGGTGGGCCACACCTTCGTCGACGCCGCCTCCGACTTCATGAAGCAGTACGAGTCCGTCTTCGCCGAGGAGTTCGGCGCGGACCGCGAAGGCTCCCGCGAAGGTCGTCGTTGATCCCTTGAGCAGTCTCAGAGTCGACCTTGCCTGGCTTCTCATGATCGCCGAACAGAAGACGCCCGGAGACCCCCAGGTCACCGACTGGGGAGCCCTCGTCGCCGCCGTCAGCCGGCACGAGGCGGAGATATTCGGCATTCCCGTCTACGACAGTCCGCACGCCCGCGCCGCCGCACTGCTCCAGCTCCTCCTGCACGTCCCGGCGCTCGAACGCTCCAACGCGATGTTCGCCTCGGCCGTCGCGTACGCCTATCTCGTCGCCAGCGGCCTCAAGGTCGTCACCTCGCCCGAGCAGGTGCGCGAACTCGCCCGCCTGGTGAAGGGCGGCGAGGCGACCGTGCACGACATCGCGCGGGAACTGCGCCAGTGGAGCCTGTGACGCGCCGGGCTCTGTGACGCGCCGCCCCTCGTGACGCGCCGACCTATGTGACGCGCCGGCCTCTACGACGCGCCGGTCTCCCGGACGTCGGGCCGGCGCGCGGAGCCCAGCACGCAGTACGAGGTGGGCAGCCGCGGCCCCTTCTCCGGCATCAGCAGGCGCCGGTACGGGCCGAGTTCGAACCCGGCGTCGCGCAGCGCGGCGACCGGGTCACGGGCCAGATGGCAGCCGCCGTTGAGCCGCGGCCACACCGTACGATCCAGACCGCGCTGGGCGGCCGCCATCACGCGACCACCGCCGGTGCCGTGCTCGAAGAACCGCAGGGTGCCACCGGGCCGCAGCACGCGCCGGAGCTCCGCCAGGGCCCGCGGCACATCGCGCACGCTGCACAGCACCAGCGAGACCACCGCCGCGTCGAAGGCCTCGCTCTTGACCGGCAGCGCCTCCGCCGCGCCCGGCGCCACGTCGACCGGGACCTCCGCGCGCAGCGCCGCCCGAACCGCCAACTGCCGCAGTCGCCGCTCCGGTTCGATCGCGACGACCTCCGAGACGGCACCCGGATAGTGCGCGAAGTTCAGGCCGTTGCCCGCGCCGATCTCGATGACCCGCCCGGAGAGCCCGGAGAGCAGTCGGTCGCGCACGCCGCCCATGCCCATCCGGGTCTCGGCGGCCACGCTGACGCGGGCGTAGTAGCGGGCGAACAGCGGGTGGTGCACCGGATCCCGTGACACCTTGCCGGAGTCGGCCGACCTGAACGCCATGACGGACCTCCCAGGAGGACGGAACCTACCGTGATTGTCCCCCGTGGAGGCCCGTCACACCCTTCGGAGGCCTCTCAACAGGTGGCGGCGAAGGTGTCCGCGTCCCAGGTGCCGTCCAGTCCCGGTGCCAGCCAACCCGGCGCCCCGGCGCGGAATTCGGCGGGCGGACGGGCACCGGCCCCCGCGGGCAGCGCTCCCAGAAGCGGGGCCTCGGACACCACCGGCAGGTCGGCGAGGTTGCAACGGGACGCCAGGTCCGCGGAGTCGGGCCAGCTGCCGATGACGAGCCCGGCCAGGTCCAGTCCCCGGCGCCGGATCTCACGCGCGGTCAGCTCGGTGGTGTTGAGCGTGCCGAGTCCCGCCGCCACGACGACCAGCACCGGAGCGTCCAACAGCGTCGCCACGTCCGCCAGCGTGCCGCCCTCGTCGTCGAAGCGGACGAGCAGACCGCCCGCCCCCTCGATCAGCACGAGGTCGTGCTCGGTGGCCAGCTTGGCCGCCGCCTCCGCCACCTCACGCGGCCGCACCGGAGCCAGCCCCGCGCGCCGCGCGGCCGTGGCGGGCGCCAGGGGCTCGGGGTAGCGACCGAGTTCGCGCGTGGTCACGGACCCCGCGAGCCGGGCCACCTCGTCGGCGTCCCCGCGCTCGTGCGGACCCACCCCCGTCTGCGCGGGCTTGAGGACGGCCACGGACCGTCCGGCGGCGACGGCCACGGCGGCGACGGCGGCCGTGGTGACCGTCTTGCCCACCTCCGTGCCCGTCCCCGTGATCACCAGGACAGCCATGTCATCCCTCCCGCGCCGCCGCGAGGACCGCGCGGGCGATCCGTGCCACGTCCTCGTCGCCGGTGACGTACGGCGGCATCGTGTAGACGAGGTCGCGGAACGGCCGCAGCCACACGCCCTCGCGCACGGCGGCCGCCGTCGCCGCCGCCATGTCCACCTCGTGGTCGAGCTGGACGACACCGATCGCGCCCAGCACGCGTACGTCCCGGACCCCCGGCATCGAGGAGGCCTCCGCCAGCCCCTGCCGCAGTCCCGCCTCGACCCGCTTGACCTCGGTCTGCCAGTCCTGACCGAGCAGCAGGTCGATCGAGGCGCAGGCCACCGCGGCGGCGAGCGGATTGCCCATGAACGTCGGGCCGTGCGCGAGCACCGGGACCTCGCCGCGCGAGATGCCCTCGGCCACCCGGGCCGTGCACAGCGTCGCCGCCATGGTCAGGTACCCGCCGGTCAGCGCCTTGCCCACGCACATCACGTCCGGCGTCACGCCCGCGTGCTCCGCCGCGAACAGCGTGCCGGTACGGCCGAAGCCGGTCGCGATCTCGTCGAACACCAGCAACACGTCGTGCGCGTCGCACGCCTCCCGCAGCACCCGCAGATACCCGGGGGAGTGGAAGCGCATCCCGCCCGCGCCCTGCACCACCGGCTCCACGATCACCGCCGCCAGTTCGTCGGCGTGGCGCCCGATCAGTTCGCGCAGGTGCGCGGCGTACGACTCCTCGTATCCGGCCGGCGGAGCGTCGGCGAACACCTGGCGGTGCAGCACGCCCTGCCACAGCTCGTGCATCCCGCCCTCGGGGTCGCACACCGACATCGGCTGCCAGGTGTCCCCGTGGTAGCCGCCCCGCCAGGTCAGCAGCCGCTGCTTGGCCGGGCGTCCGAGCGAACGCCAGTGCTGGAGGCACATCTTGACGGCGACCTCGACCGACACCGAACCGGAGTCGGCGAGGAAGACGTGCTCCAGTCCCTCGGGGGAGATGTCGACCAGGCGCTTCGCCAGCCGCACGGCGGGCTCGTGCGTGAGCCCGCCGAACATCACATGGCTCATCCGCCCCAACTGATCGCGCGCCGCGTCGTTCAGTACCGGGTGGTTGTAGCCGTGGATGGCCGACCACCAGGACGACATCCCGTCGACCAGATCGCCCGAGCCGTCCGCCATCCGCAGCCGCACCCCGCTCGCCGACTCCACGACGAGCGGTTCCTGCCGGCCCGGCATCGGTCCGTACGGATGCCAGACGTGGCGCCGGTCCAGGTCGAGCAGCTCCCGCAGGGGCAGGTCAGGCATTGGGCGCGAGATCCGTTCCGGCACCTCGGCGGCGCACGGCCACCAGATCCGTACGCGCCTCGGCGGGCGCCTCGGCCGGAGCCGCACCGCACACGCCGCCCCCCGCGTGCGACCCGCACCCACCGCCCTCGTGCGACCCGCAGCCGGCGTCCGCGTGCGCGCCGCAGCCCGCGCCCGCCGTCGCCCGGTGCTCCGGCAGCGTCACCTCGCCCGCGCCCTCCACCTCGAACCCGGCGTCCGCGATCATCTCCAGGTCGGCCTTGCCGGCCTGGCCCTCGCTCGTCAGGTAGTCGCCGAGGAAGATCGAGTTGGCCAGGTTGAGGGCGAGCGGCTGCATCGTGCGCAGATGGACCTCACGGCCGCCCGCGATGCGGACCTCGGCGTCCGGGCAGACGAACCGGACCATCGCCAGGATGCGCAGACACCGCTGAGGTGTCAGGTTCCACTCCTTGGCGAGCGGGGTTCCCTCGAAGGGGATCAGAAAGTTCACCGGAACGGAGTCGGGATCGAGCTCGCGCAGGGCGTAGACGACGTCCACGAGGTCCTCGTCGCTCTCGCCCATGCCCGCGATCAGCCCGGAGCAGGCGGACAGGCCCGCCGCGTGCGCCTTCTGCACGGTGTCCACCCGGTCGGCGTACGTGTGCGTGGTCGTGATGTCCCCGTACGTCCCCTCGGACGTGTTGAGGTTGTGGTTGTAGGCGTCCGCACCCGCCTCGCGCAGCCGCTCGGCCTGACCGTCGGAGAGCAGGCCGAGGCAGGCGCACACCTCGACGTTCTCGTGCTGGTCCTTGATCGCCTTGATGGTGTCGGAGACCCGGTCCACGTCGCGGTCGCTCGGGCCGCGGCCGCTGGCCACCAGACAGACCCGCTTGGCGCCCCCGGCCAGCCCCGCCGCCGCGGCCTGCGAGGCCTGGTCGGGCTTGAGCCAGCTGTACTTGAGGATCTCGGCCTTGGAGCCGAGCCGCTGCGAGCAGTACGAGCAGTCCTCGGGGCACAGCCCGGACTTCAGGTTGACCAGATAGTTGAGCTTCACTCGACGGCCGAACCAGTGACGGCGGACTTTTCCGGCCGCGGCCACCACGTCGAGCACGTCGTCGTCGGACGTGGCCAGCACGGCCAGCGCCTCGTCACGGGTCGGCAGCTCGCGCCGAAGCCCCTTGTCCACCAGCGTGTTCAGCAGGTCCATGAGATCCGATCCTGACGTATCCGGGCGGGTGCGGCCAAGGAGAGATCGCACAAGAGAGTCGGTTCGACGTGTGGGTATTGCCACATCCTGGGTGCCGGGCCGTCCCGCTAGGGTCTGTGCACTGCCTACAAAACCACCACCCTCAGGGCCCGGAGGCGCCAGCATGGCCGGATCGCCGTTCGCATGGATCGACGAGCAGGCGCACCAGCGCCGACAGGCCGGACTCGTCCGCACCCTGCGCCCGCGCCCCGCCGACTCGGCCCTGCTCGATCTGGCGGGCAACGACTATCTCGGCCTCGCCCGCCACCCCGAGATCACGGCCGCCGCCGCGGACGCCGCCCACCGCTGGGGAGGGGGTGCCACCGGATCGCGGCTCGTGTCCGGCACCACCGAACTTCACGGCGAACTCGAGCGCGAGCTCGCCGACTTCTGCGGCTTCGAGGCCGCGCTCGTCTTCTCCTCCGGGTACGCCGCCAATCTCGCCGCGGTCACCGCGCTCGCGCCGCACGGCTCGCTCGTCGTCTCGGACGCGGGCAACCACGCCTCGCTCATCGACGGCTGCCGGCTCGCCCGCGGCGCCACGCAGGTCGTCGCGCACGCCGACCCCGACGCCGTGCGCAAGGCGCTCGGGACGCACGAGGGCCCCGCTGTCGTCGTCTCCGACACGGTCTTCTCGGTGGACGGCGACGCGGCACCGCTGGCCGCACTGGCCACCGCCTGCCGCGCGCACGGCGCGGCGCTGCTCGTCGACGACGCGCACGGACTCGGGGTGCTGGGCGAGGGGGGCCGGGGCGCTCCGCACGCCGCGGGGCTCGCCGGCGCTGCGGACGTCGTCGTGACCGTCACACTCTCCAAGTCGTTCGGCAGCCAGGGCGGCGCCGTCCTCGGGCCCGCACGGGTCATCGACCACCTGGTCAACGCGGCGCGCACCTTCATCTTCGACACCGGTCTGGCACCGGCGGCGGCGGGCGCGGCCCTCGCGGCGCTCAGGCTGCTGCGCCGCGAGCCGGCGCGCGCCGACCGGGCCCGTGCGGTGGCGACGGCGCTGCACACCCGGCTGACCGCCGAGGGCCTGGAGGCCGTACGGCCGGACGCCGCCGTGGTCTCCGTGCGGGCGCCGTCCCCCGAGCGGGCCGTGCGGTGGGCGGCGGACTGCCGGGAGGCGGGGCTCGCCGTAGGCTGCTTCCGCCCCCCGTCCGTGCCCGACGGCATCTCCCGGCTGCGGCTGACCGCCCGCGCGGATCTCACCGACGCCCAGATCGAGCAGGCCGTACGGGTGATCTCCGAGAACCGGTGAACGAGGCGGCGGTCAGTTCAGTCCGGCGATGAACCCCTCCCAGCTGGCAGGGGTGAACAACAGGGCGGGGCCCGCCTTGTTCTTGGAATCGCGCACCGCGACGAGTCCGGCCCAGGGCCCGGGGCCCGGTCGTGCGGTCTCGACGCAGTTGTTCATTCCCGTACTGCGGCTGCTGCGCAGCCAGCTCACCTCACGGAGTGAAGTACTGGAAGGTACGTACCGAGGCAGTGCGGTCATGGGGGTGCCTCCTTACACGCCGTCACCTATCGCGGCGATGTAGTCCAACGAGTCCTCGGGTGAAAGGGCGTTAAACCGAAGGGTGTTGAAGGCCTCGGTGTAGGCCTGAAGGTCTTCTTTCCGCTCGAGGTAGAGGCTACTCGTCAAGTGGTCGAGAACAACCACGTCCAGATCAGTTGTGTTCGGAAATGAGAAAATAACGAAAGGCCCGGTCACTCCGGCGTGCGCTCCGGCGGCGAACGGCAGGACCTGGAGGCGTACTTGGGGGAGGGTGGCGGCCTCCCGCAGCCGGGCCAGCTGCCGTGCCATGACCTCGGGTCCGCCGACCTCACGACGCAACACGGCCTCGTCCAGGACGGCGGTCAGTTCCAGCGGCGGATGCGAACGCAGCACGTCCTGCCGGGCGAGGCGCACCTCGACGAGCGCGTCCAGCTTGTCGTCCTCGAGTCCGCCCACGGCCGCCCGTGTCACCGCCCGGGCGTACTCGGGGGTCTGGAGCAGCCCCGGCACCACGGACGTCTCCAGCGTGCGCATACCGCTGGCCTGGGACTCCAGGCTGATGAAGTCCCGGTAGGCGGGCGGCAGGACACCCCGGTAGGCGTGCCACCAGTGGTGGCGCCCGTTGCCCTCGGATCCGGCCAGTCCGAGCAGGAGCTCCCGTAACCCGGCTTCCCGGACGCCGTACGCGTCCAGCAGGCGCTCCACGTCGGCCGGTTTCACCCCGCTGATCCCCGTCTCGATCCGGCTCACCTTCGACTGGTGCCAGCCGACGAGACGGGCCGCCTCACCACTGGTCAGGCCCGCACCGGCGCGCAGCGCGCGCAGTTCGGCACCGAGTTTGCGGCGGCGTACCGCGGGACCGTGCTGCATGGCCGTACTCCTTACTCCTTCCGAGCCGCCCAAATACGGTCTGCCCCCACAGAGTTCACCGCTTCGAGCGACAGATATATGCATATCTCGGTGGATCGCGCCCGTGACCGGCCCGGTGATGGCAGTCTGGCGCGAAGCACCAGTCCGGGACCGTACTCGAACCATCCGCTCCGTGTCGGACTCCGGTCCCGTGGGAAAGGGACGACGTCGCCATGGCAGATCACCAGGAAGCATCCGTCACTCTGCCGAGCGATCCCGCCTCGGTCTCCGCGGCCCGGAGGTTCGTCGTCGACGTGCTGGCCGAATGGGGCCTGCCGTGCGACGCCGAAGTCGCGGACACCGTACGCCTGATCGTGTCCGAACTAGCCACCAACGCCGTCCAGCACACCTTCGGTCAGTCGCCCACGTTCACGGTGGACGTCCGGCTCGACCGGGACGAACAACTGCGCATCGGCGTCACCGACAGCCATCCGCGCTTCCCGAAGCGTCTGCCCGCCGCCGTCCAACAGGACAACGGCCGGGGGATGGTGATCATCCGTTGGCTGACCGCCGAGTGCGGCGGCAGGGTCCTCGTGCGTCCCACCCGGGAGGGCGGCAAGACGGTCTCCATCGAGTTGCCGTGGACGGTGCCCGCCCAGCCGGTGGTGGCCGGCGGCCCACAAGAGCCCTGAGGAAACGATCAGTTGCCGCGCCTCCACCGCGTCCCTACCGCGTGGCACGCCCGAACACGCCGCGCAGCAGGGCCCGGAAGGCCTCGGCCGCGGGTGTCTGCCGGTCGGTCCGGTGGACGACGGAGATCGTACGGCGCAGATCTCCTGGTTCCAGCAGCCTCAGCCCCACCGGGGTCGCCGCCGTCCTGGCCACCATCTCCGGCACCACGGCGACCCCGAGTCCCGCACTGACCAGCGCGCACACCAGGGCGTACCCGGGGCTCTCGACCCGCACGGCCGGAGTGGCCCCGACCCGGGCCAGCGCGGCCTCCACACCCTGCCGGGGCGGATGGTCCGGAGCCATGCTGATCAGCGGCTGCCCGGCGAGTCCGGCCAGCGGCAGCCGGGCCGCGCCGTCCGCGAGGACGTGTCCCGGAGCGGTCACCAGCACCAACTCCTCGACCAGCACCGGTTCCGCGCGCACCGACGACGGGAGGGACACCGGGTCCGCGGGCTCGTAGGTGTGCGTCAACGCGAGGTCCACCTCGCCCGCCGCGACCGCCGAGACACCGTCCGGGGGCTCGTAGTTCGCGACCGTGAGTTCCACGTCCGGGTGGGCCCGCCGAAAGGCGCTGAGCACCGGCGGCAGCAGATGGATGCCCGCCGTCTGGAAGGTGCCGAGCCGCAGGGTGCCGCCCGACAGGCCGGTCAGACGGGCCAGTTCGTGCCGGGCCCGCTCCATCTCGTCGAGCACCCGGCGGGCCCGTGCCACGAGCAGCTCGCCCGCGTCCGTGAGCCGTGCCCCGCGATGGGACCGCACCAGCAGGGGCGCGCCCGCCTCCCGTTCCAGTTTGGCGAGCTGCTGGGAGAGGGCGGGCGGGCTGTAGCCGAGGCGTTCGGCCGCCCGGGTGATGGATCCCGCCTCGGCCACCGCCACCAGGGCCGCCAGCCGGGTCGGGTCGTACATCGAACGGCTCCCCGGGTCGGGGGCCCACGGAGGAGCCCAGGTCTAAACGGTTGCTTAAGGCAGACCCAGGATATTCGACATACCTGCTGAAGGCCCGAGCCGGACACTCTGGTGCGATGGACGCACAGCTCATCGCCTTCACCGGAGTGGCCGCGGGAATGGTCGCCATGCCCGGCGCGGACTTCACCGTCGTCGTACGCAACGCCCTCGTCTCCCGCCGGGCCGGGGTGGCGTGCGCGCTCGGGGTCGCGGGCGGCCTGCTCCTGCACACGGCGATGGCCGTCGCCGGCGTCGCCGCCGTCCTCGCGGCCGTGCCCGCGCTGTTCCGGACGCTGCAGCTCCTCGGCGGCGGCTACGTGCTGTACCTCGGCGTGCGGACGCTGGCCGGTCTGCGACGGCAGCGCGAGCGGGAGCCGGACCGGGAGCGCTCGGCGGTGTCCGGCGAGACGCTGCCCGGCGGCACGCCGCCCGGCGGGGCAGGGGCAGGGGCAGGGGCCGAGGCCGGCGTGCCGGGGGACGGGAGCCGGCCGCTGCGGCAGGGCTTCGTCACCAACGCGCTCAACCCGAAGGCGCCGATCACCTTCCTGAGCCTGCTGCCGCAGTTCGTGCCCGCGGGCAGCCCCGCGATGCCCCGCACCCTGGTGCTGGCCCTGATCGTGGTGGCCCTCGCCCTGGTGTGGTTCCCGGCGGTCGCCCTGCTGGTCGACCGGCTCGGCCGGTGGCTGCGCGGACCGCGTGCCGCCCGCGCCGTGGAGACGGTCACCGGGAGTGCGCTCGCGGTGCTCGGCCTGGTGCTCCTCCTGGAGCCCCTGACGGCCTGAGGGCCTCTCGGGTTCGTGCCCCGAGGGACGGCGGCCCGGCGCCGCCGCCCCTCGGACAGGTCAGCTGACCCGGCCGTACCAGACGCTCTTCGTCCAGATCTTCTGGAGCTTCACGACCTCCCCGCTCTTCGGGGAGTGCCAGATCTTTCCCTTCCCGGCGTAGATGCCGACGTGGTACACGTTCCGGCCCGAGTGGAAGAACACGAGGTCACCGGCCTTGCGGTGCGAGGCGGAGATGTGGTGGCTCTTGTTGTACTGCCCCGCGGCCGTACGAGGCAGCTTCTTGCCCGCCTTCTTGTACGAGTACAGCGTGAGCCCGGAGCAGTCGAAGCGGCGCGGCCCCGTGGCCCCGTACATGTACGGGGCACCCTTCTTGGATGCCGCGACCTGGAGTGCCCTCGTCGCCGGTGTGGCCGCCTCGGCGTCGCCTGCGACGCCCGGGACCACGAGGCTGCCGCCCACGGCGGCGATGGTCAGAGCCGAGGCCGTACCGGCCCGGGTCAACAGCGACGGGACACGATTCAGCGCAGTCATGCGCAACCCTTCGTCAACCGCCTGTGAAGGATGACCTGTCGGATTCGGGCTGGCGAAGTAGCCCGGCCGCGTGCGCGGCTTCACCCCAAGGACCGCCCGGATCTCTCCGGCGGCCCGTCTTGCTGGGTCCTCCACTCCTGCCGATGCACATCTGTCGACCGGTCATCCGGGCGGCGGCAGGACTCGGCGTCCGCCCGGACCGCCCCGCCGGTGTGGCGGGGGCTTGTCGTCGGAAGGGATCTTCACGCATGCGTGTCGGAAAATCCGAGCGGAACCGGTGATTTGTGGGGTTACTCACCACTCACCCGTTCGGGTGGACACTCCTCTGTTCGAGGGGTGTTGGGGACGTCGGCAACGCTCTTACCAGCACCGGAACGTTTCATTCCGCCTTTTGGCTACGCGTGTTGCGCAACTTCCGGGGCCACCCGGAAGGACGCGCGTCTACGCCATTGGGGGGTACGCCGACTGGTCCGTTTGAAACCCGGGCCGGTCGCTCCGCGGATCGCGTGAGCGGCGGCCCGGGCGTGGATGCCTCAACTGCCGGAGTCGGGCGGCAGGGTGACGCGGGCGGCCCGCCGCTCGCCGTCCAGAACTCGCAGGGCTTGCGCCAGGGTCGGCGCGTGCACCTCGCTCTCGCCCCGCTGGTGCATCAGGGCCAGGGCGTCGCGCAGCGCGGTCGCCTTGCCGACGAGTGCCTGGGCGGCGCGCAGTCCGCGATAGGTGTCTCCCGGGCGGGCCGGGTTGATGCGGCCGAGCAGGTCGACCACGTCGAGGTAGCGGTCTATCAGCTCGGCCTCGGCGTGTGTCAGTGCGGGCAGTGGGGGCAGTTCGGGCACCATCGGCGGATCACCTCGCGTCGGGTGTGGCGTTCCTCGCACCGGGCGCGGTGCGCGAGTTCTTGCGGCTCGGGATGATCCCGTCCACCAGCCCGTACGCCAGCGCGGCCTGCGCGTCCAGAATCGTGTCCCGCTCGATGTCGGCGGCGACTTGTTCGGGATTTTGCCCCGTGTGCCGTACGAGCATGTCCTCCAGCATCTTCCGAGTGCGCGTCAACTCCGCGGCCTGGAGGGCCAGATCGCTCGCCTGCCCCTGGATCGGTCCGGGGAGCGAGGGCTGACGGATCAGCACCCGGGCGCCCGGCAGGGCGAACCGCTTGCCCGGGGTGCCGCCGGCCAGCAGGACGGCGGCGACCGAGGCGGCCTGCCCCAGGCACACGGTCTCCACGTCGCAGGTGACGAACCGCATCGTGTCGTAGATCGCCGTCATCGCGCTGAACGAGCCGCCCGGGGAGTTGACGTAGAGCGAGATGTCCCGCTCCGGCGCCAGGTGTTCGAGGTGCATGAACTGGGCCATCACGTCGTTCGCCGACGTGTCGTCGATCGGTGTCCCGAGAAACACGATGCGCTCGTCGAGCAGTTTGGAGTACGGGTCGAGGGTCCGGTGTCCCGTGGTCGTGCGCTCGGTGAACTCGGGCAGGACGTGGCGGGCGGACGGTTCGTACATGGCTGGCGCCTCCTCCGGGCGACTCCCCTGTGTGTCGCTCCTTGTAAAAAACGTACAGGACGTACAGATCATGTCGAGGGAATCGGCCGACAGCGAAAAACCCCGCGGAGAACGCGGAGGCGGAGTACGCGGAGTACGCGGAGAAGAGGAGGGAGGTGCTCCGCGGGGGCGGCGTCGGCCGTGCGGAAGGGACGCGGGGGGCGGGTGTCGTAGGGGGTGGGGGTGCCGGTTTCGGTGGATCCGGTGGGCGCCGTCCGTTTCGGGAGAGTGCCGGGGGTCCGGTTTAAGCTGGTGGGCATGGCCTACGAGATTCCGGTGACGCAAGCCAGGGCTGAGCTCGCCGATCTGATCAACCGGGTGGTGTACGGGGGCGAGCGTGTCGTCGTGACGCGTCACGGGAAGCCTCTCGTCGCCCTCGTCTCCGCCGCCGACCTGGAGCGGCTCGAAGAGCTCCGGGAGTCCGCGGAGGAGCAGGTGGTCAGCTCGCTCTCCAGCGTCCGCGAGGTCACGTCCGCGCCGCGGGAGCGCCAGCGCTTCGGTATCGCCGCGGAGCACCAGGGGCCCAACGTCTCGTAAGGGAAGGGCGATCGGGGACGTCGGCGGACAGCCACGGGCCGGGCGCCGCGGACTCCCGGAGAGTGCCGCACGCGGTGAGAGACCCGTGCGGTGTGCCATGCGTGGCAAAGGGCCTGGGGTCTGCCGTGCGCGGTGAAGGGCCTGGGGTCTGTCGTGCGCGGTGAAGGGCCTGGGGTCTGCCGTGCGTGGCGAAGGGCCTGGGGTCTGCCGTGCGCGGCGAAAGATCTGGGTCTGCCGTGCGTGGGAAGCCCCCGCGCGGCATGTCGTGCACGGCGTCGACCCGCGCGGACCGAGGGCGCGCCGTATACGGTCCGGTTCCCGCGGGCGCCCAGGTCGGCCACGCCCGCGCCTGAGGCGGCCGGCCGTTCGTCGCGAGAGGGGCCGGAACGCCGAGCGGTCCCGCGTCTGCCGTGACCCGGCGCGCCGCTCCGCCGAGGTGCGGGCGGTTCGAGTGAAGATCGTCGGGGTCCATCGGTCACCGGACCCCCGGGCGGCCCCGGGGCGCCCATCGGGTCGGCATGTGTGGACCACAGGCCGGTTAACGTCCACGAAACGACGGCCAACTAGCGTGCGCATCCATGCCACCAGGGGTTTTGGTGGCTGCGGCCACCGGACCCCGCACGGTCCGGAGCGAGGACTGTGAGGTGGGACGCCGTGCAACTGACCCCGCACGAGCAAGAGAGGCTGCTGATCCACGTGGCCGCCGACGTGGCCGAGAAGCGCCGGGCCCGCGGAGTGAGACTGAACCACCCCGAGGCCGTCGCCCTCATCACGTCGCACATCCTCGAAGGCGCCCGCGACGGCCGCACCGTGGCCGAGCTGATGTCCTCCGGGCGCAAGATCCTCACCCGCGACGACGTCATGGAGGGCATCCCCGAAATGATCCACGACGTCCAGGTCGAGGCGACCTTCCCGGACGGCACCAAGCTCGTCACCGTCCACGACCCGATCGTCTGACGGGGGAGCGAGCACCGTGATTCCCGGAGAGATCCTCTTCGCCGAGGGAACCGTCACCTTCAACGAAGGCCGCGAAGTCACCCGGCTGACCGTCCTCAACGCCGCCGACCGACCCGTCCAGGTCGGCTCCCACTACCACTTCGCCGAGGCCAACCCCGGCCTGGAGTTCGACCGCGCCGGCGCCCGCGGCAAGCGGCTCAACGTCGCCGCCGGCACCGCCGTGCGCTTCGAACCCGGGATCCCCGTCGACGTCGAACTCGTACCGCTCGCCGGCGCCCGTGTCGTACCCGGTCTGCGCGGCGAGACCGGAGGTGCCCTCGATGCCTGAGCTCTCGCGCGGCGCGTACGCCGATCTGTTCGGCCCCACCACCGGCGACCGCATCCGGCTCGCCGACACCGACCTGCTCGTCGAGATCGAGGAGGACCGCTCCGGCGGCCCCGGGCGCGCCGGTGACGAGGCCGTGTTCGGCGGCGGCAAGGTCATCCGGGAGTCCATGGGCCAGTCGCGCGCCACACGCGCGGAGGGCACTCCGGACACGGTCGTCACGGGCGTCGTGATCATCGACCACTGGGGGATCGTCAAGGCCGACATCGGCATCCGCGACGGCCGGATCACCGGCATCGGCAAAGCCGGCAACCCCGACACCATGGACGGTGTCCACCCCGACCTCGTCATCGGCCCGGAGACCGAGATCATCGCGGGCAACGGACGGATCGTCACCGCGGGCGCCATCGACGCGCACGTCCACCTGATCTGCCCCCAGATCGCCGACGAGGCACTCGCCTCCGGCATCACGACCCTGGTGGGCGGTGGCACCGGTCCCGCCGAGGGTTCCAAGGCCACCACCGTCACGCCCGGCCCGTGGCATCTGGCCCGGATGCTGGAGTCGATGGAGGGGTATCCGCTCAACCTCGGACTGCTCGGCAAGGGCAACACCGTCTCGCACGACGCGATGCTGTCGCAGATCCGCGGCGGCGCGCTCGGACTGAAGCTGCACGAGGACTGGGGCTCCACGCCCGCCGTCATCGACGCCGCGCTGACCGTCGCCGACCGCACCGGCATCCAGGTCGCCATCCACACCGACACGCTGAACGAGGCCGGGTTCGTCGGCGACACGCTCGCCGCGATCGGTGGGCGCGGCATCCACGCGTACCACACCGAGGGCGCCGGCGGCGGGCACGCACCGGACATCATGACGGTGGTCTCCGAGCCGCACGTGCTGCCGAGCTCCACCAATCCGACCCGGCCGTACACCGTCAACACCGCCGAGGAACACCTCGACATGCTGATGGTCTGCCACCACCTCAACGCGGCCGTCCCCGAGGACCTGGCCTTCGCCGAGTCGCGTATCCGGCCGTCCACCATCGGGGCCGAGGACATCCTGCACGACCTCGGCGCGATCTCGATCATCTCCTCCGACTCCCAGGCGATGGGCCGGGTCGGCGAGGTCGTCCTGCGGACCTGGCAGACGGCCCATGTGATGAAGCGGCGGCGCGGGGCCCTGCCGGGCGACGGACGGGCCGACAACCACCGTGTACGTCGCTATGTCGCCAAATACACGATCAACCCGGCGCTGGCGCAGGGCCTCGCACGCGAGATCGGCTCCGTCGAGACCGGCAAACTCGCCGACCTCGTGCTGTGGGAGCCCGCGTTCTTCGGCGTCAAGCCGCAGCTCGTCATCAAGGGCGGGCAGATCGCGTACGCGCAGATGGGCGACGCCAACGCGTCCATTCCGACGCCGCAGCCGATTCTGCCCCGGCCGATGTTCGGGGCGATCGGACGGGCGCCCGCCGCGAACTCGTTCAACTTCGTGGCACCGCTCGCGATCGAGGACGGGCTGCCGGAACGGCTCTCGCTGAGCAAGAGGTTCATGGCGATCGACTCGACCCGGGGGGTGACCAAGGCCGACATGCGGGAGAACGACGCCCGGCCGCGCGTACAGGTCGATCCCGACAGTTTCGCGGTGCACATCGACGGCGAGCTGGTCGAGGCGACACCGGCCGCGGAACTGCCCATGGCCCAGCGTTACTTCCTCTTCTGATGTCCCGCGCGGCACTCCTCGTCCTGGCGGACGGCCGCTTCCCCGCCGGAGGGCATGCCCACTCCGGCGGGGCCGAGGCGGCGGTCAAGGCGGGGCGGATCAGCGGGGCGGCGAGTTTGGAGAACTTCTGCCTGGGGCGGTTGCACACGACGGGGCTGGTGTCCGCCGCCCTCGCCGCCGCGGCGGCGCTGGGCGTCGACCCGGTGGCCCTGGACTCGGCCGCGGACGCCCGGACGCCGTCACCCGCCCTGCGCGGGGCCGCGCGGCGGCTCGGACGGCAGCTGATGCGGGCGGCGCGGGCGGCCTGGCCGTCCACGGAACTCGACGCGCTGGCACGGGAGTTCCCCAAGGGAGCGCACCAGCCCGTGGTGCTCGGGGTGACGGCTCGGGGTGCCGGGCTCGGGCCCGAGGACGCCGCGTACTGCTCCGTGTACGAGAGTGTCAGCGGGCCGGCGACGGCGACCGTGCGGTTGCTCAGCCTGGATCCCTTCGACGCCACGGCGGTACTCGCCCGGCTGGCGCCGGAGTTGGACCGGGTGGCTCACCAGGCGGCCGAGGCGGCGCGGCGCGTGGTGGTCGACGGTGTCGACGCGCTGCCCGTCAGGGGTGCTCCGTTGCTGGAGATCAGTGCGGAGGCGCATGCCGCTTGGGCTGTGCGGTTGTTCGCGTCGTAGTGGGCCCGGGGTGGACGTCGCTGTGCGCGTCCGCCGGGGGCTCCGCCCCCGGACCCCCGGGTCGCCCGAAGGGCTCGTCCGCAGACGCCGGACGGGCTGGGTGTGCCGGCCGGAGCGCCCGCGGGCAAAGGGTCCCACGCTCAGCAAAGGGCCCGAGGCGTCCGGATCGTCCGGGCGCCGGAAGGTTCGAAAACGTCGGAATTCGGTCTCGGCCGGGAAACGGAGCCGCAATCATGCATCTCGACCATCGTCACGGTCACGACGGGGCGTCCGCCGTGAGTGCCGACGCGCGGCGTCCCGACGGCTCGCGTCGGGCCCTGCGGATCGGGCTCGGTGGGCCCGTGGGATCCGGCAAGACCGCGACCGTCGCGGCACTCTGCCGGGCCCTGCGCGACGAGTTGTCCCTCGCGGTCGTGACGAACGACATCTACACGCGCGAGGACGCCGAGTTCCTGCTGCGGGAGGCGGTGCTGCCGCCCGAGCGGATCACCGCCGTCGAGACGGGGGCCTGCCCGCACACCGCGATCCGGGACGACATCTCGGCGAACCTCGAAGCGGTGGAGGACCTGGAGGACGAGGTCGGGCCGCTGGACCTGATCCTGGTCGAGTCCGGGGGCGACAATCTCACGGCGACGTTCTCCAGAGGGCTGGTCGACGCCCAGATCTTCGTGATCGACGTGGCGGGCGGCGACGACATCCCGCGCAAGGGCGGGCCGGGAGTCACCACCGCCGATCTGCTCGTCGTCAACAAGACCGACCTCGCGCCCTACGTGGGGTCCGACCTGGCGCGGATGGCCGCCGACGCCAAGGCGCAACGAGCCGAACTCCCTGTGGTTCTCCAGTCGTTGAGGACCGAGAGCGGCGTCACGGCCGTCACGGACTGGGTACGGGAGCGGCTCGCCGCGTGGACGGCATGACGACAACGGGCGTGCGGGCCACCGCGCGGATCGGGGCACGCGCCGACGGCAGGGGCGGCACCTCGCTGCCCGTGCTGGACGGCGAGGGACCGATCGCGCCGCGCCGCACCCGGGCACACGGCGACGAGGCACGGGTGATGCTCGTCGGCGCGATGAGCGGCCCGCTCGGCAACGACCGTTTCGCCGTGGAGGCGACCGTCGGCGCAGGGGCGTGCCTGCATGTCGGTTCGGCCGCCGCGACCATCGCCCTGCCGGGGCAGGCCAAGGGGGAGGCCCGCTACGCCGTACGGCTGCGCGTCGCCGGTGGAGGTGAACTGCGGTGGCTTCCGGAGCAGTTGATCTCGGCGAACGGGAGTGACCTGCACGTCGCCTCGGAGATCGACCTCGAGCGTGGCGCGCGGCTCGTGTTCCGTGAGGAGCAGGTACTCGGTCGTGCCGGTGAGCAACCGGGGCGTCTCACCAGCCGACTTACCCTGCGGCTCGGCGGACGGACGCTGCTGGACCAGGAGTTGGCGTGCGGCCCCGGTGCGCCGGGCGGCTGGGACGGGCCGGCGGTCCTGGGGGGTCACCGGGCCCTGGGACAACTTCTGATCGTGCGGCCGGAGTTCGAGGACCGGATGCCGTCGGCGCGGTTGCTGGGGGAGTGCGCGGCCGTCAATCCGCTGGCCGGACCGGCTGTTCTGGTGAGCGCGCTGGCGCCGGACGCGCTCGAACTGAGACGGGTTCTGGACGGCGCGTTGGGGTCGTTCGGCTGAGAATCCGCTCAACGGGGCTCAGTACACCGCTTATCGGATTAGTAAAGAAGCCCGGTCACCCCTGTTCTCAGGGACCTCACAGCCGAAAGGATCCCCGTACCAATCGCAACGATGTACGGGGAGGTCCCACTTGAGGTCCAAGAGACCGACGAAGCGGGTGACGGCGCTCGGTTCGGCCGGCGTGCTCGTCACGGCGACCCTGATAGCCGGAGCCGTCGCGGCCCCGTCGGCCACCGCCGACTCACGTCAGGGCCGGAGCCATGGGCAGAGCCGCGAGCAGCGCGGTGCCGCGGTCGCCGCGGACCGGGCCGCCAAGGCGGGGATCGACTGGCAGGACTGCCCGGCGGACTGGGGCTTCGCGAAGCCCATCCAGTGCGGCTGGGTCAGCGTTCCGCTGGACTACGCCCACCCGAACGGCAAGAAGCTCAAGCTCGCCGTCGACCGCGTCGCGAGCACCGGGACGAAGGCCGAGCGTCAGGGCGCCCTCGTCTACAACCCGGGCGGCCCCGGCGGCTCCGGCATGCGCTTCCCGACCCGGGTCACCGGCAAGAACCCGCTCTGGACCAACACCGCGAAGGCTTACGACTTCGTGGGCTTCGACCCGCGCGGCGTCGGCCACTCGGCACCCATCTCCTGCATCGACCCGCAGGAGTTCGTGAAGGCGCCCAAGGCCGACCCGGTCCCGGGCTCCGAGGCCGACAAGCGCGCCCAGCGCAAGCTCGCCGCCGAGTACGCGGACGGCTGCGCCGAGCGCAGTGGCAAGGCCGTCCTGCAGCAGATGACCACGCCCAACACCGCCCGCGACCTGGATGTCATCCGCGCCGCACTCGGTGAGAAGAAGCTCAACTACCTGGGCGTCTCGTACGGCACCTACCTCGGCGCCGTCTACGGCACGCTCTTCCCGGGGCACGTCCGCCGCATGATCGTGGACAGCGTCGTCAACCCGGCGCGGGAGAACATCTGGTACGAGGCCAACCTGGGCCAGGACGTGGCCTTCGAGGGCCGCTGGAAGGACTGGGAGGACTGGGTCGCCAAGAACGACGCGGCCTTCCACCTCGGCGACACCCGCGCCAAGGTGCAGAACCAGTGGCTGAAGCTGCGTGCCGCCGCGAAGAAGAGCCCGCTGGGCGGGGTCGTCGGACCCGCCGAGCTGATCTCCTTCTTCCAGAGCGCCCCGTACTACGACTCCTCGTGGGTACCGGTCGCGTCGGTGTTCAGCAAGTACGTCGCCGGTGACACCCAGGCGCTGGTGGACGCCGCCGCTCCGGACCTCTCCGACACCGCGGGCAACATCAGCTCGGAGAACGGCAACGCGGTCTACACCGCGGTCGAGTGCACCGACGCCAAGTGGCCCACCAGCTGGAACAAGTGGGACAAGGACAACACGCGGCTCAACAAGGACTACCCGTTCATGACGTGGGCCAACGCGTGGATGAACCTGCCGTGTGCCACCTGGCCGGTCAAGCAGCAGACCCCGGTCGAGGTCAGGACCGGCAAGGGGCTGCCGACCGTCCTGATCGTGCAGTCCACGCGTGACGCCGCCACCCCCTACCAGGGCGCGGTCGAACTGCACAAGCGCTTCAAGGGCTCCCGTCTCATCACCGAGAACGGCGCGGGCTCGCACGGTGTGACCGGCCTGGTCAACCCGTGCATCAACACGCGGGTGGACACCTACCTGCTCACCGGCAGGACGGACAAGGCCGATGTGACGTGCACGCCGCACGCCACGCCGGCGCCGTAACACACCGCACACGAAGGGGCGGCCGGTCCTCCGGCCGCCCCTTTCGCGTCTGTGGCGCGTCGGTGGCGCTCCCACCCCGGTCCCGCCGGTCCCGCTGGTCCCGCCGGCCCGCCGGACCGTCAGCTCAGCGGCATCCGCGGGAACCTGCGCGCCTTGTCCGCGCTCTCGGCGGCCGCCTCGGCCTTGACGTCGGCCGCGTACCGGTCGACGTACTCCTGCCCGGAGAGGGCGAGGATGGCGTACATGATCTCGTCGGTGACGGCACGCAGGATGACCTTCTCGTTCTCCATACCGGCGTAGCGCGAGAAGTCGAGGGGCTCGCCGAAGCGGATCACCACAGGGTGCAGGTCCGGGATCTTCTGGCCCGGCGGCTGCGCCTCGAAGGTGCCGATCATCGCGCAGGGGACGACCGGTACCCGGGCCTTGAGGGCCATGGCCGCGACGCCGACCTTGCCCTTGTAGAGGCGCCCGTCGTGCGAGCGGGTGCCCTCCGGGTAGATGCCGAGCAGATGGCCCTGGCGCAGCACACCGAGCCCTTCCCGGATCGCGGCCTGTCCCGCCTCCTTGCCGGACCGGTCCACCGGGATCTGCCCGGCGCTGCGGAAGAACGCGGCTGTCAGACGGCCCTTGATGCCCGGCCCGGTGAAGTACTCCGCCTTGGCGAGGAAGGTGATCCGCCGCTTGAGGATCGCGGGCATCAGGAAGTGGTCCGAGAAGGACAGGTGGTTGCCCGCCACGATGGCGCCCCCCGACGGCGGTACGTGCTCAAGGCCCTCGATCCGAGGCCGGAACACCAGCCTCAACAGCGGACCCAGAAGCACATGTTTGAGCACGTAATAAAACACCTGAGGCGCTCCTCTGTTCCTCCGGGTCCTCCCCGGGGAGCGATCAGTTTAGGCGTGCCCGTCGCCGGGGGTAACCGTTCGGGAATCACTCCCTGCGGCCCCGTGGCCGGTATCAGACCCCTTGCGTCACCACCTTCTCCAGGGCCGCGAGTGCGGAGTGGAGTTCGTCGGCGGTGATGGTCAGCGGCGGAGCCAGCCGGATGGTCGAACCGTGGGTGTCCTTGACCAGGATCCCCTCGCGCATGAGGCCCTCGCTGATCTCGCGGCCCGTGCCGATGGCCGGGTCGATGTCGACGCCCGCCCACAGCCCGCGCGAGCGGAAGCCCTCCACCCCTCTGCCCACGAGTCCCTTGAGACCGCCTTCCAGGATCATGCCCAGCTCGGCCGCCCGGCGCTGGAACTCACCCGTCTCCAGCAGCTCGACGACCGCCGAGCCGACCGCCGCGGCGAGCGGGTTGCCGCCGAACGTGGAGCCGTGCTCACCGGGCCGCAGTACGCCGAGCACGTCGCGACGCGCCACCACCGCCGAGACCGGCACGATGCCGCCGCCGAGCGCCTTGCCGAGCAGCAGCATGTCCGGGACGACGCCCTCGTGGTCGACGGCGAGGGTGGTGCCCGTCCGCCCCAGACCCGACTGGATCTCGTCCGCGACGAACAGGCAGCCGGCCCTGCTGGTCAGCTCGCGCACACCGGCCAGATAGCCGTCGTCGGGGATGACGACGCCCGCCTCGCCCTGGATGGGCTCGATCAGCACGGCCGCGGTCGTCTCGTCGACGGCCGCTTCGAGCGCCGCGAGATCGTTGTACGGAACGATCCGGAAGCCCGGGGTGAAGGGGCCGAAGCCGCTCCGGGCCGTCTCGTCCGTGGAGAAGCTGACGATCGTGGTCGTACGGCCGTGGAAGTTGTCCGCGGCCACGACGACCGTGGCCTGGTCCGGGGCCACGCCCTTCACCTCGTACGCCCACTTGCGGGCCACCTTGACGGCGCTCTCCACCGCCTCGGCGCCGGTGTTCATCGGCAGGACCATGTCCAGGCCCGTCAGCCGGGCCAGGGACGCGGCGAAGTGGGCCAGCTGGTCGTTGTGGAAGGCGCGGGAGGTCAGGGTGAGCCGGTCGAGCTGGCGGTGCGCCGCCTCGACCAGCACGGGGTTGCGATGGCCGAAGTTGAGGGCCGAGTAGCCCGCCAGCATGTCGAGGTAGCGGCGGCCCTCGACGTCCTCGACCCAGGTGCCCTCGGCGCGGGCGACGACGACGGGGAGCGGGTGGTAGTTGTGCGCGAGGACCGGGGCCTCGGCGCGGATCAGTTCGGCGGACGTACGCGTACGGGCGGGAGCGGTCATGAGCGGATCTCCTGGGTGCAGCACTTGATGCCGCCGCCGGCCTTGTGGAACTCGGAGAGGTCGACGGGGACGGGGACGTAGCCGTGCCGGGCGAGCTGGTCGGCGAGGGCCTCGGCACGCGGCGAGATGAAGACGTGACGGCCGTCGGAGACGGAGTTCAGACCGAAGGTCATCGCGTCCTCGCGGGTCGCGACCACCGCGTCCGGGAAGAGCCGTGCCAGCACCTCGCGGCTGCCGGGCGAGAACGCCTCCGGGTAGTAGGCGATGTTCGCCCGCGGCCCCTCCTCCAGGACGAACAGGGCCGTGTCCAGATGGTAGAAGCGCGCGTCCACCAGCTGGAGGCTGATCACCGGGACGCCGAAGAACTCCTGGACCTCGCGGTGCGCCTCCGGGGTCGTACGGAAGCCGGTGCCCGCCAGGAGGTAGCGGCCCACCGGAACGAGGTCGCCCTCGCCCTCGCACACGGATTCGGGACGGTAGACGTCGAAGCCGGCGGCCTTGAACCAGGTCTCGTAGGCGCTGGACTCCGGGCGGCGCTGGGGCGCGTGGAAGAGCGAACCGAAGACACGGCCCGCGAGGACGAGCGCGGAGTTCGCCGCGAACACCATGTCCGGGAGATCCGCCACCGGCTCCACGGTGTCCACGGTGTGCCCGTGGGCACGATAGGCGCTGATCAGCGCCTTCCACTGGCCATGGGCCAGATCGACGTCCACCCGGGTGTCGGGGTGCATCCAGGGGTTGATCGCGTACTGCACGGCGAAGTGTCTGGGTTCGCAGACGAGGAAGCGCCGGGGACGCGGCACACGGCTGTCAGGCACAGAGAGGTTCCTCCGCTTCCTGCGGTGATGACGGGGGTGCCTCAAAGGTAGGAAACGGGGGATACGGGCGACAAGCGACGAGAGCTGCGTGTGTGCGCAGTATCGCTGCGCAATCGCGATGGTCAGCGCACGTTTGATGCGTCCTGGGCCTCCTCCGGGGCGGCATGGGTCGCGCCCGCCTCGGGGGCCTCCGGCAGCAGATGGGACAGCACCATGTAGCTGATCGTCTTCCGGATGAAGGGCTCGGTGCGGATCCGCTCCAGGACCTCCTCGAAGTGGTCCACGTCGGTGGCACGCACATGCAGCAGCGCGTCCGCGCCCCCGGTCACGGTCATGGCGGCGGTGATCTCCGGATGGTTGCGCACCACCTCCGCGAGCCGCCGGGGCGGCGCCGCGCCCTCGCAGTACACCTCGACGTACGCCTCCGTGCGCCAGCCGAGCGCCGTGGGCTTCACCGTCGCCGTGAACCCGGTGATCACGCCGGTCTCGCGGAGCCGGTCCACTCGCCGCTTGACGGCGGTCGCCGACAGCCCGATCGCCGCGCCGATCTCGGCGAAGCTCGTCCGGGCATTGGCCATCAGGGCTGTGATGATCTTGCGGTCGAGTTCGTCGAACATCCCGGACTTGCTGTTCATGGCGGCACTGTATCCAGCGAGAACGTCCATGCCCCGCACATGTCCAGACGTACGATTCGCTCTTACACTCCACTTCCATGCTGCGCGTGCTCGCCGTCGACGACGAACAACCCTCCCTGGAGGAGCTTCTCTATCTCCTCAACGCCGATCCCCGGGTCGCCGGCGCCGAGGGCGCGAGCGACGCGACCGAGGCGCTGCGCCGGATCAACCGGGCCCTCGCCTCGGGACCCGACGGGCCCGAGGCCATCGACGTCGTCTTCCTCGACATCCACATGCCCGGACTCGACGGCCTCGACCTGGCCCGGCTGCTCACCGGATTCGCCCATCCGCCGCTCGTCGTCTTCGTCACGGCGCACGAGGGCTTCGCCGTCCAGGCCTTCGACCTCAAGGCCGTCGACTACGTACTGAAGCCGGTGCGCAGGGAGCGGCTCGCCGAGGCCGTCCGCCGGGCGGACCAACTCCGGCGCACCGCACCGCTGATACCCGTCCACGAACCCGACCCGGACCACATCTCCGTCGAACTCGGCGGGGTGACCCGCTTCGTGGCCGTGGAGGACATCACCCACGCCGAAGCGCACGGCGACTACGCGCGCCTGCACACCGCCCAGGGCAGCCACCTGGTCCGCATACCGCTGTCCACCCTGGAGGAACGCTGGCGGTCCCGCGGCTTCGTCCGCATCCACCGGCGCCACCTCGTCGCCCTGCGCCACATAGGCGAACTCCGGCTGGACGCGGGTACGGTGAGCGTTCTCGTGGACTCCGTCGAACTCCAGGTCAGCCGTCGGCACACGCGCGAACTGCGTGACCTGCTGATGCGCCGGACCACCGGCTGAGGGGGAACGGCGTGCCGCAGGATCCGACCGAACGCCGGGTGGTCGTCACCGGAGCGCCCCGGCGCACCCGCAGGACGTCCGGCTACTACCGGCCCAGGACCGAGATCGACGAACAGACCACACTCGGCCACACCTACGTCCGCTCACTCATGCGCAGTCAACTCCGCGTCGCCATCGTGGTGTTCGCCGTCCTGGTCCTCCTGGTCGGACCGCTGCCCCTGGTCTTCGCCGCGATCCCGGACGGCGCGGGCCTGGAATGGGCCGTGCTCGGCTTCTGCGTCTACCCGCCCCTGGTCCTGCTGGCCCGCTGGTACGTGCGCCGCGTGGAGCGCAACGAGAGGGACTTCGTGCGTCTGGTCGAGGACCGTTGAGGAACCGCCCAGGACCGTCATCGAAGTGCGGCGAGGACCGACGAAGGCCGCCGAGACGCGGTCGAGGACCGTCGAGGGGCGCGGCGTGAGGGGATGCGCGGGACGCGCGACGAGGGCTCCCGGCGGTCGTGGCGCGAGAGGCCCCGCCCGGTGAACCAGAACTACGCCGTGCCCGCCGTCGCCCTCGTCGTCGTCGCGACCGTCCTGGTCGGGGCGTTCGGCCTGCGCATATCCCGGACCACCTCCGACTTCTACGTCGCCTCGCGCACCGTGGGCCCACGGCTGAACGCCGCCGCGATCAGCGGGGAGTACCTCTCCGCCGCCTCCTTCCTCGGCATCGCGGGCCTGGTGCTCGTCCAGGGCCCCGACATGCTCTGGTACCCCGTCGGATACACGGCGGGCTACCTGGTACTGCTCCTGTTCGTCGCGGCCCCGCTGCGCCGCTCCGGCGCCTACACGCTGCCCGACTTCGCCGAGGCGCGGCTCGGCTCGCAGGCGGTCCGGCGGCTCGCCGGTGCCTTCGTCGTCGGCGTGGGCTGGCTCTACCTGCTGCCCCAACTCCAGGGCGCGGGGCTCACGCTGGCGGTACTGACCGACGCGCCCGGCTGGTTCGGCGGTGTGCTCGTCGCGGTCGTCGTGGTCGCCACGGTCGCGGCCGGCGGCATGCGCAGCATCACCTTCGTCCAGGCCTTCCAGTACTGGCTGAAGCTCACCGCCCTGCTGGTCCCGGCGATCTTCCTGGTCCTCGCCTGGCAGAGCGACGGCGCCCCGCGCGACGCCTTCGACGAACCGGCGACCTTCCGCGCGCAGCGGGTCGTCCGTATCGACGGCACCCTCGACCTGAGACTGTCGGACCCACTGGCCGTCACCGCGACGGGAACCGTCGACGGCCACCGCTACCGGAGCGAGCGGGTCCGGCTCCCGGCCGGCGTCCACCGCATCGCGCGCGGCACCCGGCTGACCTTCGGGAAGGGGGACCCGGTACCCGCCGCCGACCGCGCCGACAACGGCGGCATGTCGACCTCGCTCGCAGCCGGCCGCGAGGAACGCCCCCTCTACGCCACCTACGGACTGATCCTCGCCACCTTCCTCGGCACCATGGGACTCCCGCACGTGGTCGTCCGCTTCTACACCAGCCCGCACGGAGTCGCCGCCCGCCGCACCACCGTCGCCGTCCTCGGCCTGATCGGCGCCTTCTACCTCCTGCCGCCCGTCTACGGGGCGCTGGGCCGGCTGTACGCCCCCGAACTCAGCCTCACCGGGAACGCGGACGCCGCCGTGCTGCTGCTCCCGGACCGGGTGATCGGGGGACTCGGCGCGGACCTCCTGGGCGCGCTGGTGGCGGGCGGTGCCTTCGCGGCGTTCCTGTCCACCGCGTCCGGACTGACCATGGCGGTGGCCGGGGTCCTCACGCAGGACGTGCTGCCCTCGCGCGGCGTGCGCCACTTCAGGCTCGGCACCGTGCTCGCCATGGTGGTGCCGCTCGCCGCCAGCATGATCGTGGGCGGACTGCCGGTCGCCGACGCCGTGGGACTCGCCTTCGCCGTGTCCGCCTCCTCCTTCTGCCCCCTGCTCGTCCTCGGCATCTGGTGGCGGCGGCTGACCCCGCCGGGCGCGGGCGCGGGCATGCTGGTCGGCGGCGGCGCGGCCTTCGTGGCGGTCGCCGCGACCATGGCGGGCTACCCGCGCTCCGGCGCGCTGCACGCGCTGCTCGCCTGGCCCGCGCTCTGGTCGGTTCCCCTCGGATTCCTCACCATGATCCTGGTGTCGCTGGCGACGCCGGGCCGGGTGCCGGGCGGCACGGCGGCGATCCTGGCCCGGTTCCACCTTCCCGAGGAACTGTCCGACGGCCAGGTGCGCGCGGCCGCGCACACGAAGGAGGCCGACGCGTGAGCGGATTCCTGGCCGGGTTGTGCGTGGCCGTGCTCCCCCTGCTCGCCGCCGGGTTCTGGCTCGGCAGGCGGACCGCGCGGCCCGAGAACCTCGGCGGACTCGGCACCCCCGTCGAGCACGCCACCTTCGAGACCCTGCACACCGCCTCGCTCGCCGCACCCCCGCTGCGCGCGGGCCTCACCGGCGAGACCGCCCGCAGGTCCGCGCGCCGGCTGCGCACCCTGCTCGGCACCGACGCGCTCTGCCTCACCGACCAGGACTCCGTCCTGGCCTGGGACGGCGCCGGGGAGCACCACCGCACCGAGATCATGGACCGGCTCGGCGGCCCGCTGGAGACCGGCCGCGGTGAGGCCTTCCGGCTCCGGTGCGACGAGCCGGACTGCGCGCTGCGCTGGGCCGTGGTCGCGCCGCTCACCGTCGACGACCGGGTGCACGGAGCGCTCGTGGCCTGCGCGCCCCGCGAGTCCGCCGTGCTCGTCCGGGCCGCCGGCGAGGTCGCCCGCTGGGTCTCGGTGCAACTGGAACTCGCCGACCTCGACCGGTCCCGTACCCGCCTGATCGAGGCCGAGATCAAGGCCCTGCGCGCCCAGATCTCCCCGCACTTCATCTTCAACTCGCTCGCGGTGATCGCCTCGTTCGTCCGCACCGATCCGGAGCGCGCCCGCGAACTGCTGCTGGAGTTCGCGGATTTCACCCGCTACTCGTTCCGCAGGCACGGCGACTTCACCACCCTCGCCGACGAACTGCACGCCATCGACCACTACCTGGCGCTCGTGCGGGCCCGCTTCGGGGACCGGCTCTCGGTGACCCTGCAGATCGCGCCCGAGGTGCTGCCGGTCGCGCTGCCCTTCCTCTGCCTCCAGCCCCTGGTGGAGAACGCCGTCAAACACGGCCTGGAGGGCAAGACCGACAAGTCGAACAAGAGCCACATCAGCATCACCGCGCAGGACGCGGGCGCCGAGGCGCTGGTCGTCATCGAGGACAACGGCACCGGAATGGACCCCGAACGGCTGCGCCGCATCCTCACCGGCGAGGTCAGCCCCTCGGACGGCATCGGTCTGTCCAACGTCGACGACCGGCTGCGCCAGGTCTACGGGGACGACTACGGCCTCGTCATCGAGACCGCGGTGGGGGCGGGGATGAAGATCACGGCCCGGCTGCCCAAGTACCAGCCGGGCGTGCACTCGGCGGGACGGCTGCCCCGGCAGTGAGCGCGGCGCGTGTCACGCTCCGCGGGCGGCGACCATCGCGATCATGATCAGGCCGAGCACCACCCAGCCGAACCACAGCCAGCCGTTGCTGCCGAGCGCGACCGTATAGGCCGTCACGACAACCAGCCCACCGACGGTGAGCACCCCCATGGTCTTCGTCGAACCGGGCATCGCGGCACACCCTTCTCCCGGCGGGTCCGCTGTGCGGGCCGTGGCCTGCGGCCATTTTCACCCGGCGGGAGACGGTTCGCCAGGGCTGATTCAGCGGTCGGAAGGTGATTCAGTGACTGCGGGCGTTGAGCGAGGCCAGATAGGCGTTGTACGCCTCGAGTTCCTTGTCGCCGTCGCGGTCCGCCGCCCGGTCCGTGCGGCGGGCCTGCCGCTGCTCGGAGCCGTACCACTGGAAGAGCAGCGCGAGCAGCACGAGGACGGAGGGGATCTCGCTGAACGCCCAGGCGATGCCGCCCGCCGCGTTCTGGTCGGTGAGCGCGTCGATGGCGAGCGAGGCGGGCGGGTTCTTGTACGTGTCGACCATCGGCGTGGACGCCATCATCAGCGCGATACCGAAGAACGCGTGGAACGGCATGCCGGCGAACAGTTCCAGCATCCGCATCAGGTAGCCCGGCCGGTGCGGTCCGGGGTCCACGCCCATGATCGGCCAGAAGAAGACCAGGCCGACGGCGAGGAAGTGGCACATCATCAGGGTGTGCCCCGACTTCGATCCCATCAGGAGGTCGAAGACGGGGGAGAAGTACAGGCCGTAGAGGCTCGCGATGAACAGCGGGATCGTGAACGCGGGGTGCGTGATGATCCGCATGTAGCGGCTGTGCAGGAACATCAGCAGCAGTTCACGCGGCCCCTTGGTGCCCCGCCTGGCCGCCACCGGAAGGGCGCGCAGCGCGAGCGTGACCGGTGCCCCGAGCAGGATCAGGATGGGTGACAGCATGCTGATCACCATGTGCTGCACCATGTGCACGCTGAACATGACCATGCCGTAGTCGTTCAGTCTCGTGCACATCATCAGCAGCACGGTCAGCACACCGAGGACGAACGAGACGGTCCGTCCCGCGGACCACTTGTCACCGCGGCGGACGAGCCGTACGACCCCCCAGCCGTACAGCCCGAGCCCCACCAGACAGGCGATGAGGAAGAACGGGTCCGCGGACCATTCGAGCCCCCGCCCCAGCGTGAACGGCGGCAGATCCATGGTCATGCCGTGCCCGCTGTGTTCCATCCGCCGGCTCCTGATTAGTACGGGTTGTGCTGTCTGTCCGCACCAGAGTAGAACCGGCCCCGGTTCCCGCTGTGGCCGGGGTCGGCCTCCGCGCCCCGGTGGGGGGCGCGGGGAAGCGGCCGACAAGGCACCACGAACCCGCGGCCGGACGGCCGCCTCAGGGGCTCAGAGCACGCACTCCGCTTCGGCGTACCGCTCCTCGGGCACGGTCTTCAGCGTCTCCACCGCCTCCGCGAGGGACACCATCACGATGTCGGTCCCGCGCAGCGCGGTCATCATGCCGAACTCACCCCGGTGCGCCGCCTCCACGGCGTGCCAGCCGAACCGCGTCGCGAGCACCCGGTCGTACGCGGTCGGTGTGCCGCCGCGCTGCACGTGTCCGAGGATCACCGGACGGGCCTCCTTGCCGAGGCGCTCCTCCAGTTCGAGCGAGAGCTGCCGGGCGATGCCGGCGAACCGCTCGTGCCCGTAGACGTCCTTCACGCCCTCGTCGAACGGCATCGTGCCCGCGCGCGGCTTGGCGCCCTCGGCGGCCACGACGATCGCGAACCGCTTGCCCGCCGCGAAGCGCTCGCCCACCTTGGCCGCCAGCTCGTCGATGTCGAAGGGCCGCTCCGGTACGACGATGGCGTGCGCGCCGGCCGCCATGCCGGAGTGCAGCGCGATCCAGCCGGTGTGGCGGCCCATGACCTCCACGATCAGCACCCGCTGGTGGGACTCGGCGGTGGTCTTCAGCCGGTCGAGGGCCTCGGTCGCGACGCCGACGGCCGTGTCGAAGCCGAAGGTCACGTCCGTGACGGCGATGTCGTTGTCGATGGTCTTCGGCACGCCGACGATCGGCAGACCGCTGTCCGAGAGCAGCCGGGCCGCCTTCAGGGTGCCCTCGCCGCCGATCGGGATGATGGCGTCGAGGCCGAGCTCCTCGACATGCCCCTTGGCCCGCTCCACGCCGTCACGCAGATGCGCGGGCTGGACCCGGGAGGAGCCGAGCATCGTGCCGCCGCGGGCCAGGATGCCGCTCACCGCGTCGAGGTCGAGCTTCAGGTAGTCGCACTCCAGAAGCCCCTTCCAGCCGTCCCGGAAGCCGATGACCTCGTCGCCGTGGTCGACGACGGCGCGGTGCACGACGGACCGGATGACGGCGTTCAGGCCGGGGCAGTCGCCGCCGGACGTGAGGACACCAATGCGCATAGCCCGAAATACCTTCTCAACGTGGGCCGGGGACCGGACCACGTTGTCCGGCTGGAATCCCGATCACCCTACCGGCGGGACGGGGTGGTGCCGTAGCAGGCGTCCGCCTGGTGGACTCGGCCGCACAAGTGAGCGGACAAGCGGTCAGGCGGGCTCTTGTGCACACCGTGCCGTAAACACCTTGGGCGCGCTTGAGGTATGCCTCAAGCGCGCCCTGTGGACGTCGTGCCCGGTCCGCCGGTCCGCCGGTGCACCGGTCGCGCGGTGACGCGTCCCGGTGGTGGCGTGTCGGCTCAGGCCGGCTGCTGGGCGGCGGCGATGCGCTCGCCCCGAAGCGCCTCGTACCAGCGGTCGTCGATCGGCGGCAGCGCGTTCACGTCGAGTGCCAGCTTCAGCAGCAGGTCGGCGATCTGCGGGTTACGGGCGAGCACGGGACCGTGCATGTACGTACCGAAGACCGTGTCGTTGTACGCGCCCTCGGTGCCGTCGCCCGTGCCGTTGCCCTTGCCGAGCCGCACCTGCGCGAACGGGCGCGCGGTGGGGCCGAGGTGGGTGACACCCTGGTGGTTCTCGAAACCGGTCAGCTGCGGCAGACCCAGGCGCGGGTCGATGTCTCCGAGCACGTCACCGACGCACCGCTCTCCCTCGCCACGCGTCGAGACCACGTCGAGCAGGCCGAGGCCCGGCTCGCGCTGCCCGAGGTCGTTGATGAACTCGTGGCCGAGGATCTGGTAGCCGGCACACACCGAGAACACGATCGCGCCGTTGCCGACCGCGCGGTGCAGGCCCCCGTCGCGGCGCAGGCGCTCCGCGGCGAGCCGCTGCGGCCGGTCCTCGCCGCCGCCGATCAGGTAGATGTCGCCGGAGGTGGGGATCGGCTGGTCGCTGCGCACGTCGAGGCGGGCGACGTCGAGTCCGCGCTGGCGGGCCCGGCGTTCCACGACGAGCGCGTTGCCCTGGTCACCGTAGGTGCTCAGTAGGTCCGGGTAGATCCACACCAGACGCAGGCTGTTGTCACTCATTCTCTTCGTCCTCCGTGGCTCAGTTGCCGACACGACGCCTCAAATCCTGGAACGCGGTGTAGTTCGCGATGACCTCGATGCGTCCGGGCGGCGCGAGCTGCACGGCCTGGTCGAGGGTCTCGCAGACCTGGAAGGACTGGTTCGCGACCTCGAGGCGCACCGCGAGGTCGAGCTTTCGATCACCGAGGACGAAGATCGGGTGCCCGGTCAGCCGGGTGTAGTCGACGTCCCACAGCCAGGACGTGTCGGTGCCGTCGGCGCCCCGCGCGTTCACGGACAGGATGACCGGGGTGGGCGGCGGGTCGATCAGGGAGAACGTCTCCAGCCAGCCCGCGGGGTTCTTGGCGAGCAGCAGACGCAGGTCGCGCTGCATGAACTGCACCACGTCGTAGCGTCCGGCCACCGCCTGCACCTGGTACATGCGCTCCAGGGCGACCTGCGGGGGCACCCCGAAGACGGCGGCGACGGCGGCGGACGAGGCGGCGTTCGCCTTGTTGGCGCGGCCGGGCAGCTGGAGGTGGATCGGCCAGGCGGAGCCGTGCGGGTCGAGGACGTGGTCGCCGGAGAGCGCCCAGGTCGGCGTCGGGCGGCGGAACCCGCAGTCGCCGCAGAACCAGTCGTCGCCGGGGCGCTGCATCACACCGCCGCAGGACGGGCAGGACCAGGCGTCGTCCTTCCACATCTGACCGGCCGCCACCCACATGACGTTCGGCGAGGAGGAGGCGGCCCACACGACCAGGGGGTCGTCGGCGTTGGCGACCACGACGGCCTTGGAACCGGCCAGCCCCTCGCGCCAGTGCTCGGCCATCATCCGGGTCTCGGCGGCCCGGTCGAGCTGGTCGCGGGAGAGGTTGAGCAGCGCGATGCACTTCGGGTCGGTGTCGCGCGCCACACCGGAGAGGTACTTCTCGTCGACCTCGATGACCGCGAACTTGGCGTCCGAGCCGCCGGCCAGCGCCGAGGTGATGCCCGCGGGCATGTTGGCGCCGAGCGCGTTGGACACGACCGGGCCCGCGGCGCGCAGCGCCTCCGCGATCAGCCGGGTGGTCGTGGTCTTGCCGTTGGTCGCCGACACCAGGATCACGTCCAGGTGCGTGGCGAGCCTGGCCAGCAGGTCGGGGTCGAGCTTGAGTGCCACCCGGCCGCCGATCACCGATCCGCTGCCGCGTCCGGCGGCCCGCGAGACGGCCGCCGCCGCCTTGCCCGCCGTCACGGCCAGCTTGGCCCGCGGCGTCAGCGGGTCCGAGTTGCCTGACATCGTTTCTCGATCCTCCTTGCGTACGCGCCGCGCCTCTGCCCCCGGCACCGTGTGGGCCTCAGCCTATCGAGATCCACTCACGTGCCCGAATCGCGGCACCACGACGGTGCCCGCGCGACGTTCGCGCGCCAGTAAGGACCGTACCCTTGCCGCCATGCGACACGGCTCCATCCCCGGCTCCCGAGGGCACGTCCGCCCGGTGACCCTGCTCGGCGACCCCGTCCTGCACGCGGCGTGCGAGGAGGTCACCGACTTCGGTCCCGAACTCGCCCGGCTCGTCGAGGACATGTTCGCGACGATGTACGCGGCGCGGGGCGTCGGCCTCGCCGCCAACCAGGTCGGTGTGGCGCTGCGGGTGTTCGTGTACGACTGCCCGGACGACGACGAGGTCCGTCATCTGGGACATGTGGTGAACCCACGCCTCGTCGAGGCGGACGGTGTCGTCCTGCGTGGTCCGGAGGGCTGTCTCTCGCTGCCGGGCCTGGAGGCGGGCACGGAACGGTACGACCACGCCGTCGTCGAGGGTTTCACCGCGGACGGGGAGCCGGTGCGTGTGCATGGCACGGGCTGGTTCGCCAGGTGCCTGCAGCACGAGTACGACCACCTGGAGGGCGGCCTGTACGTGGACCGGCTGAGCGGATGGCGCCGGCACCGGGTGATGCGGCAGGCGGCGCGGGCGTCCTGGGGGCGCTGAGTTCGGCCGGCCGGCGCGGAACTGCCGTGGCCGGTCGCGCGGTTCCCCGCGTCCCCGAAGGGTCGCCGACGGTCGCCGACCTGAATGCCCGGTAGGGGCGCGCTCGATCGAAACCGACCGGCAGCCGACAGTGGGCAGCCGACCTGAGAACCCGGGTCCGCCGACCTCAGAACCCGGGACCGCCGACACGATCTCCCGCCGCGGCCAGCCGGCCCCACAGCAGATCGGCGAGGCTCCGCACCAACTCGGCGCGCGTGCACGGCCGCTCGCCCAGCCACCAGTCCCCGGCGGCATGCATCATGCCGACGATCCCGTGGCCCCACACCCGCGCCAGCTGCTGACTGCCCGGGCCGAGATCCACCCGTTCCTCGATGACCTCGGCCAGTTCCTCGCCCATGCGGCGCAGCAGCGGTGCGGAGTGCTTGCCGACGTCGAAGCCCGGGTCGCCCGGCTGTCCGCCCTCGGAGGGGTGCATCAGGAAGCGGTAGACCTGGGGGCGTGCCTCGATGGCCGCCAGATACGTGTCGAGGGTCGACTCCACCCGTTCCCGGCGCTCGGCGGGCGCGTCCAGCGCGGCCCGCAGCGCTCCGAGGAGGGCGTCGGTGTGCCGCTTGGCGAGCGCCGCGTAGAGACCGCCCTTGTCACCGAAGTGCCGGTACAGGATCGGCTTGGTGATGCCCGCCTCGGCGGCGATGGCGTTCATCGAGGCGCCGGGGCCGTCGCGGAGCACCACTCTGTCGGCGGCCTCCAGCAGCTCTCGCCGGCGGCGGTCGGCGGACCTCTGCTGATCGGTCCGCTGTGTGGTGTCCATGATCTCTCCCCACCCATGGTGATTCGGTGACGCCTGCGCAAACTAACACTCATCAGCCCATGCACATCGAACGGGCTGCCGAGCGGGCTTCGGGAGTTGACTTTCTCTACTCGTCAGTAACAGACTCCAGTTACCGCAAGTAACATTTTAGTGCACCGCTGGAGGGGACATGGCCGAGTTCACCATGGAGCTCAACGACGAACAGAAGGAGGTCCGCGACTGGCTCCACGGGTTCGCCGCCGATGTGATCCGCCCCGCGGCCGCCGAGTGGGACGAGCGCGAGGAGACTCCCTGGCCGGTCATCCAGGAAGCCGCGAAGGTCGGCATCTATTCCCTGGACTTCTACGCCCAGCAGTACTTCGACTCCACCGGCCTCGGCATACCGATGGCCATGGAGGAACTGTTCTGGGGTGACGCGGGCATAGCCCTCTCCATCGTGGGCACCGGCCTCGCCGCCGTGGGCGTCCTCGCCAACGGCACCGAGGAGCAGATCGGTACCTGGATCCCCCAGATGTACGGGGATGCCAACGATGTCAAGGTCGCGGCCTTCTGCTCCTCCGAGCCCGACGCCGGCTCCGACGTCGCCTCCATGCGCACCCGTGCCGTGTACGACGAGGCCAAGGACGAATGGGTCCTCAACGGCACCAAGACCTGGGCGACCAACGGCGGCATCGCCAACGTCCACGTCGTCGTCGCGGTCGTCGACGCGGACCTCGGTTCCAAGGGCCATGCCTCCTTCATCGTGCCGCCGAACACACCCGGCCTCTCGCAGGGCCAGAAGTTCAAGAAGCACGGTATCCGTGCCTCGCACACAGCGGAGGTCGTCCTGGAGGACGTCCGTGTCCCCGGTTCCTGCCTGCTCGGCGGCAAGGAGAAGCTGGACGAGCGTCTCGCCCGCGCCCGTGAGCGGGCCAGGGCGGGTGGCGGTGAGCGCGTGAAGAACGCCGCGATGGCCACGTTCGAGGCGTCCCGTCCGGCCGTCGGCGCGATGGCGGTCGGCACCGCCCGCGCCGCGTACGAGGTCGCCCTCGACTATGCGACGACCCGTGAGCAGTTCGGGCGGCCGATCATCGACAACCAGGGTGTCGCGTTCCAGCTCGCCGATATGCGTACCTCCATCGATGCGGCGCGTCTGCTGGTGTGGCGCGCTTCGTGGATGGCGGTCAACGGCAGGCCGTTCACGGCGGCCGAGGGATCGATGTCCAAGCTGTTCGCCAGCGAGACGGCGAAGAAGGTCACCGGACAGGCGATCCAGATCCTGGGCGGCAACGGCTACACCCGTGAGTACCCGGTGGAGCGGATGCACCGGGATGCCGCCATTTACACCATTTTCGAGGGCACGAGCGAGATCCAGCGGCTGGTGATCGCCCGGACGCTCTCCGGGATGCCGATCCGGTAGCGACAGGGCACCGGCCTCACCGGTGCTTCAGAGGGGTGAGCTGCTCGATGTCGTACCGCGAGCGCAGTTCCTCGATCGCCGCGTGATCCGGTGGGCCCCCGTTGCCCAGGATCTCCAGCAGTTCCTCGAAGTAGCGCTCGTGGTCCGGCGGCGGAGACGCCTGGAAGAACATCTTCGCCGGCGTCTCGGTGGGGTTGGAGAAGGCGTGCGGGCAGCCCGGCGGGACGACTATGACCGTGCCGGGTGTCGCCCGGACCACCCGGGTACCCGAACTCGACTCCCACTTCTGCCAGTTGTCGGGGGTGCGGATCCGGGGCTCGAAGGCGAGCACGTCCAGCTCGCCTTCGAGCACGTAGAACAGCTCCTCGCTGCGCGTGTGCACATGGGCGCCCACGTCGAACCCGGGCGGCACCACCACCTCGAAGGTGGACGCCATACGGGAGTGCGAGCCGGTCACCTTGAACGTCACGTGCTGGGCGGGCGTGCGCACGACCCGGCCGTGACCCGGCGGTACGAGGAGCCCTTCGGGCACGGTCATCGTCCGTTCACCACCTGACGGGCAGGGCCTCGGGGCCGCGGATCAACGCTCCCTTTCTGAACGGGACCCGTTCCGGAGCCACGGCGAGCCGCAGGCCCGGCATCCGGTCGATGAACGCGTCGACGAGGAGTTCCGACTCCAGCCTCGCCAGCATTCCGCCCGGGCAGTAGTGCGGGCCGAAGCCGAAGGCCACGTGCGGGTTGGGACTGCGGGAGAAGTCGATGGTCTCCGGGTCGGAGAAGACCTCCGGGTCGCGGTTCGCCGCCAGGTACGACACGTAGACCGCCTCGCCCGCCCGGATCCGTACACCCTTGATGTCCACGTCCTCGGTCGCGATGCGGGCGAGGCCCACCGCGCTGCGGTGCGGGATGTAGCGCAACAGTTCGTCGATGGCCTGGGGGCGGATGTCCGGCTCGGCCCGCAGCCGTTCGGCCAGGTCCGGGCGGGTCAGGAGGAGGAAGAACAACTGCCCGCAGTTGTTGGTGACCGCCTCGCCGCCGATCTGGAGGAGGACGGCGAGTCCGACGGCCTCCTCCAGGGAGACCTCGTCCTGACCCACGGCCGCGCCGAGCAGCGAGGTGACGTCCTCGTCGGTACTGCCCCGGCGGTCGCCGATGAGCTTCGCGAAGTAGGACCCCATCTCGTTCTTGGCCTTCTCGCTGACGTCGGCGCCGTGCGAGGAGGACAGGATGAACTGGGTCCAGGTGTGCATGTTCTGCCGGTCCATGGCCGGCACACCCATCAGCTCGCAGATGACCGCGATGGGGAAGGGGCCGAGGACCGTCTCGGTGAGATCGGTGGGCGGACCCTCCTGGAGCAGTTCGTCGACCAGCTCGTCGAGCATCAGCCGGGACTTCTCGCGGACCCGCTCCACCCCGCGCGCCGTGAAGGCGGCGGCCACCGAGCGGCGCAGCCGGGTGTGGTCGGGCGGGTCGAGGAAGCCCACCGCTCCCCGGGCCGGGATGAAGTGCGGGGCGAGCCGGGTGACCGGATGGTCCATGACGGCCTCACGGCTGAACCGGGGGTCGTTGGCGACCATGCGCACGTCGTCGTGGCGGGTCACCAGCCAGGCCCAGCCCTCGCCGTTGGGCAGCTTGACCCGGGTGACCGGGCCCTCGCGCATCAGCTCGGCCAGCACGGGGTCGAACTCCACGCCGGTCAGGTCGAGGGCGGGCCAGTCGCGGACGGCCGGCACCGCCTCGGTGATCGTCTCTTCGGTCGTGCCGCTCATGCCGGCTCCCCGTCGCCGTTCTGCCAGCGGCCCAGCGACATCTCCGCGGTGATGCCGGGTCCGAAGCCCGCGAGCAGTCCGCGCGAGGCGTGCTCGGCGCCGCCCTCGTCGAACAGCCGGCGCGCGGCGTCCAGGACGACGGCGCTGGCGATGTTGCCGTACTCGGTGAGCGTGGCGCGGCTGAACCGGAAGGCGTCCGGCGGGACCTCGAGGAACTTGCTGAGGTCGTCGAGGATGCGCGGGCCGCCCGCGTGGATGATGTAGAAGTCCAGGTCGGAGGCGTCCCAGCCGTGCTGGCGGGCGAGCGAGTGGAGGGCGGGAGCCAGCGGCTCCATCGTTCCCGGCACCCGCTTGTCCAGCAGGAAGTGGAAACCGGTGGCCCGGACGTCGTACATGATCCACTCTTCGGTCTTGGGGATCAGGTACGAGCCGTTGCGTTCGAGCTTGATCCCGGTGCCGCCGCGGCCCCGGACGACGGCCGCGGCGATGCCGTCGCCGAACAGTCCGTTGGACAGCAGGGAGCCGACGCCGAGGTCGGTCGGCTGGTAGCAGAGCGAGCAGAACTCGCAGGCCACGATGAGGGCGTTGCCCTCCGGATAAGCGGTGCAGAAGTCGTGCGCCCGGTTGATCGCGGCGCCGCCGGCGGCACAGCCCAGCTGCGCTATGGGCATCTGCCGGGTGTCGCTGCTGAAGTCCATCGTGTTGATCAGCCAGGCCGTGAGCGAGGGCATCATGAACCCGGTGCACGACACGTAGATGATCATGTCGATGTCGGTGGTGAGGAGCTCGGCGTCGTCCAGCGCGCGCTGCACGACCGCGGGGACGCGGGCCTTCGCCTCACTCTCGTAGATCTTGTTGCGGTCCTCGAAGCCGGGATGCTTGAGCGTCTCTTCGATGGGCTGCACGATGTGCCGGGTCTTGACGCCGGTGTTCTCGATCAGTCGCAGTGCCAGCGGCAGTTGGGGGTGGTCCGGGTGGCGGGAGCTCGCCAGCTCCAGCGTCTCCTCCATCGTGATCACGTGTTCCGGGACGGAGACCGAGGGTTTGCACAAAGTCGCCATTGAGCGCGCCTTCTTTCGCCTTCCGGGGAACTCGCGTCCCCCGGCGGAAGGATGGATCACCCACGATGCGAAGGGTGGTCCACCCATGATCACCCGGAAGCGTGGGGATATCGCGTCGAACTACTCCATTGCGGGGAATTTCGGGACGGAATGGGATCCTTATGGAAGGCCCCCCGGACAGGCGAATCGAAGGAGTACGTCATGGCGCGCACGGCCAGGGAACTGCTGGAAGGCACCGCCGGGAAACTCGCCCCTGACCCCCATGCCAACCGGCTGCTGCCGCTGATCGCCCGGGGTGCGGCGCAGCGCTCCACCCTCGCCGCCCTGGCCGTGGAACAGGGCCATGTGATTCCCGCGGACCGCCGGGCGTTCCTGCATCTGGCCGAACGGCCGGACACCGGACCCGACGGCGCGGCCTTCTTCACCGCGCTCGCGGAGGGTGAGGCGCTCGCCCTGGACCGGCTGGCCGCCTATGCCGACGCCTGCGGGGCGGACGAGGCGCTCGGGGCGGCGTACGAGCCGCTGGCGGGCTGTCAGAGCTATCCGGCTTACGTGGCCTGGCTCGCCATGAACGCTTCGCCCGCCGACGTGGTCCTCGCCCTGACCGCCAACCTCGCCGCCCGGAGTGGCTATTGCGCGACGATCGCCGAGGCCCTGCGCCGCCACTACGGCTTCGACGAGGAGGCCTGCGGTTTCTTCGACCACTTCGCCGCGCCCGCGCCGGAGCTGCGGCGGCGGGCGCAGGCCGCCGTGCAGGAGGGGCTGGCGGCCGACCGGGTCGACGAGGACCGGGCACACCGCCACGGCCGACTGCTCCAGACCTACGAGACCGCCTTCTGGCACGCCCTGTGGGAGCAGGACCAACGCGTCCCGTGACACGCCCTCCGGGCCGACACCGCCCCTGCCCCCGCCGCCGGGATCACGGTCGCACCGTGCGCCAGGCATCCCGGTGACTCCCGACCACGCACGCCGGGACCGTGGTCGAGCCGCGAAGCGGGCCCCCGGCTTTCAGGGGGGCAGCCCAACGCTCCTTCGCGACGCGGGCGGGGCGGGGCGGGGCGGGACGGTTGCGGTTGCGGTTGCGGGCGGTGGTGGGGGCGGGGCCGTGCCGGTACGTCGAGCCCGTCGCCGCTGGATCAGGCGTGGGCCGGGCAGGGGAGCCGCTGCTCGATCCGGGCGTAAGCGACGGGCTGCGACGCACCGGCACGGCCCCTCGCGTGCGTCGCCGGGTGCGGGAGCCGTTGCTCGACGGGCCCTGGCTTTTAGGGACGTGGGGCGGGCCCCGGGTTTTGGGGACGCGGGGTCGGGCTGGGTTTTCAGGGGTGCGGGGTCCGGCTTCGGCTTTTGGGGATGCGGGGTCAGGCTTCGGCTTTTGGGGATGCGGGGTCAGGTTCCGGGTTTTGGGGACGCGGGGTCAGGCCTCGGGTTTTCGGGACGCGGGGTCAGGCCGGGTTTTCCGGGGTGCGGGGTCAGGCTCCGGCTTTTGGGGGACGCGGGGTCAGGCCGGGTTTTCCGGGGGTGCGGGGCCGGGCTTCGGGTTTTCGGGGCGCGGGTCAGGCCGGGATTTCGGGAGGCGGCGTCGGGCCCCGGCTTTTGGGACGAGGGGTGGGGCCCGGACTTTGGGGGTGCGGGGTGGGGCTCCGGCCTTTGGGGTGCGGGGTCGAGTCGCGGCTTCCGGGGGGCGGAGCCGGCCCCGGCTTTCAGTGACGGGGGCAGCCCAGCTCTTTCGGGACGCGGGGTCGGGCCCCGGCTCTTCGGGACGTGGGGTCAGGCAGGGCATTCAGGGGCGCGGGGAACTGCGCACCCAGCCACGACGGACCCGCACCCGAAGAAGACACCCCTGCCACCCACCACCCCTCCCGACCCTAGCCGGAGGCGTTCCCGCTGCTGTGGGCGATGCACGCCACATCGATCCGGTCGGCGAGCTTGGCGAGTTCGATGGTCAGCGCCGCCACCGTGTCCTCGTCGAGCCCGCCCTCGCCGGCCTCCACCAGATGCAGCCACCGGCCGCCCAGCGTGCGCAGCAGCTTGCTGACGTCGCCGGCCGCCACCTGCAACGTGCCGCGGTCGTCGACGATCAGAGGCAGGGTAACTTCGCGGTTCACACAGGCGATCGTAGCCGCGGAACGCTCACGCTCCGTGCCATACGGTGGTGATGTTGCAGAACTCGCGGATCCCGTGCTCCGCCAGCTCACGACCGTAGCCGGACCGCTTGACCCCGCCGAACGGGAACGCCGCGTGCGAGGCCGTCATCCCGTTGACGTACACGGCACCCGCCTCCAGATCCCGTACGAACCGGTCGATCTCGCTCTCGTCACGCGTCCATACGTTCGAACTCAGCCCGAACGGCGTGTCGTTGGCGAGAGCCACCGCCTCGTCCAGGTCGGCGGCGCGGTACAGCGTGGCGACGGGACCGAAGGTCTCCTCCTGGTGGACGCGCATCTCGGGAGTGATGTCGGCGAGGACGGTCGGCGCGTAGTACCAGCCGTGCTCGTCGAACCCCTCGGGGCGTTCGCCGCCGCACAGGACACTCGCCCCGTTCTCCACCGCGTCGTCGACGAGTTCCTCCAGGTCGCGACGGCCCTGCTCGCTCGAGAGCGGACCGATGTCCGTGTCCTCGTCCAGCGGGTCGCCGACCTTCAGGGCCGCCATGCCCGCCGTGAAGCGCTCGGCGAAGGCGTCGAACACGTCCGTGTGGACGATGAACCGCTTGGCGGCGATGCACGACTGCCCGTTGTTCTGCACCCGGGCGGTCACGGCGGTCCGCGCGGCCAGGTCGACGTCGGCGGACGGCATCACGACGTACGGGTCGCTGCCGCCGAGTTCCAGGACCGTCTTCTTGATCTCGTCACCGGCCACCGATGCCACGGCGCGCCCGGCCGGCTCGCTCCCGGTGAGCGTCGCCGCCCTGACCCGCGGGTCGCGGAGGATGTCCTCGACGGCGCCCGAGCCGATCAGCAGCGTCTGGAAGCAGCCCTCGGGGAAGCCCGCCCGGCGGAACAGGTCCTCCAAGTAGAGGGCGGTCTGCGGCACGTTGGAGGCGTGCTTGAGCAGGCCGACGTTGCCCGCCATCAGCGCGGGCGCGGCGAACCGGATCACCTGCCAGAGCGGGAAGTTCCACGGCATGACGGCCAGTACCGGGCCCAGCGGGCGGTAGCGCACCAGGACGCGGGAGGCGCCGGAGTCCTTCACGTCGGAGTCGGCGGGCAGCTCGTCGGCGAGCAGTTCGGCCGCGTGGTCGGCGTACCAGCGCATCGACTTCGCGCACTTGGCGGCCTCCGCGCGGGCCTGCTTGACCGGCTTGCCCATCTCCGTGGTCATCACCCGGCCGATGGTGTCCTGGTCCGCGTCGAGGAGGTCGGCGGCCCGGTGCATCAGCCGGGCCCGTTCGGCGAAGGAAGTGGTGCGATAGGTCTGGAACGTGGTCTCGGCCTTTTCGAGCCTGCGCTCGATCTCCTCGGCGCCGAGCGCGTCGTACGTCATGAGCGTCTCGCCGTTCGCCGGGTTCACCGTCGCGATGGGCATGGCCGACCTCCTGAAGCGGGCTGTTCCTCGACCCTCCCGCGCGCCGGGACGCGGCGCAACGCGAAGGGGGCTGCTCAGTCCTGGTGCTCCGCCAGCCGGTCCACAAACGCCGCCTGTGCCGGAACGACGACCGCCCGCGCCCGGTCCAGGCCGTACCACTCCACCCGGTCCAGCTCGGGGAACTCCTGGCGGCGCCCCGATCTCGGCGGCCACTCCATCTCGAAGGTGCCCGGGACCACGGTCGCCGGGTCGAGGTCCGCCTCGATCGCCCAGGCCGTGACGACCTTGCCGCCCGCCTGCACGACCTCGCCGAGCGGGATCGCCTCCCCGTCGGGCGGGGGCAGCCCCAGCTCCTCCCGGAACTCGCGGCGCGCGGCGTCCCAGGCGGTCTCGTCGGGCTCGTACTCGCCCTTGGGCACGGTCCACGCGCCGGCGTCGCGCCGCGCGAAGAACGGGCCGCCCATATGGCCGAGCAGTACCTCCAGGCCGTCCGCGGTGCGTCGGTACAACAGCAGTCCCGCGCTGCGTCTCCCCGTCACGGGGCCACCTCCGGATGTGCGGCGAGCAGTGTCCCGACGGTGTCCGCCTCGGCGGGGGTCTTGTCCTCGCGATAGCGCACCACGCGCGCGAAGCGGAGGGTGACACCGGCCGGGTACCGGGTCGACCTCTGGAGACCGTCGTACGCGATCTCGACGACGAGTTCGGGGCGTACGGTGACGACATGGCCGTCGTCCCCGACGGCCAGTTCCTGGAGCCGCCCGGTCTGCCAGGCCAGCATCGCGTCCGTCATGCCCTTGAAGGTCTTGCCGAGCATCACGAACGACCCGTCCTCGGCGCGCGCGCCGAGGTGCAGGTTGGAGAGCTTTCCGGTGCGCCGCCCATGGCCCCACTCGGCGGCCAGGACCACCAGGTCGAGGGTGTGCACGGGCTTGACCTTGAGCCAGGAGGCGCCGCGGCGGCCCGCGCTGTAGGGGGCGTCCAGGGCCTTGACGACGACTCCCTCGTGGCCGCGTCGCAGGGTGTCGGCGAGGAACTCCTCCGCCGCGGCGAGGTCCGCGGGGCCCTCGACGAGCGCGCGCCGCACCCGCATCGGCTCGGGCACCAGCCGCGCGAGCTCCGCGTGCCGCTCGGCGAAGGGCAGGTCCAGCAGGTCCTGTCCGTCCGCGGAGAGGGCGTCGAAGAAGACGGGCGAGACGGGCACGCTCCGCGCGGCCGTGGCCACGTCCACACGTGAGCCCACCCGCCCCGCGGTCTCCTGGAAGGAACGCGGTCGCCCGTCCTCGTCCAGCGCGATGACCTCGCCGTCCAGGATGAACCGGAGGTCCTTCAACTCCAGTGCGACAGCGGTGAGTTCAGGTAGCCGGTCGGTGATGTCGTCGAGTGTGCGGGTGTAGATCCGTACGTCGTCCCCGTCGCGGTGGAGCTGCACGCGGATGCCGTCGAGCTTCTCCTCGACGGCACACGATCCCAGCTTGTCGACGGCATCGGAGACGGACGGGGCGCTGTGCGCGAGCATCGGAAGCACCGGACGGCCGACGATGAGCCGGAACCCGTCCAGCGCCCCGGGACCGTCGGCGAGCAGCGCCCGCGCCACCGTCTGCAGCGACCCGGCCAGCATCACCGCCCGGCGTACGTCGGCGGCGGGCGCGCCGGTCGCCCCGGCGAGCCCCTCGACCGCGACCGCGTCCAGCGCGCCCTGCCGTACCTCGCCGGTGAGCAGCCCGAACAGGAAGTGCTGCTCGCTCTCGGTGGCCGCGGCCCGCAACGCGTCCATCAGACGTCCGCGCGCGGCCTGCGAGCCGGTGCCCGTGACCGCGCCGATCTCCGTCAGCCGGGCGTCCACGTCCCGCACGGTGAGCGTGGCCTCGGCGGCGGCCGGGACCGGACGGCTCAGCAGCTTCCAGCCGATACCGAGCCGCCCCTGCGGGAGCCGTCCCGCGAGATAGGGGATCACGATCGGCACGTCGTCCGCGTCGGCGTCCCGGAACAGCTCGGCGAGCAGCGCGATCTTCCGGGACCGCGCCGAGGTGGCGGCGACCTCCTGGGACACATGGGCGAGCCGGCTCAGCAGCATGCAGCCATGGTGCAACGCGGACGGGCGGTCCACACCCCGGCGTTCAGTGCCTTTCCGGCGCGTCGAGGTCGGCGAGGAGCAGTTCGCCGTTGAGGGTGGCGGCCGCCCGGTAACCGGCGCCGGCGGCGTTCACCACCTGTTCGGCGAAACCGACCGCGTTGCCCGCCGCCCAGACACCGGGCACGGTCGTCAGCCCGGTCTCGTCGACCACGGGATACGTGCCGAACGGGGTCTCGCGCAGCTCGGCTCCCAGGCGCTCGAAGAGGTCGTTGCGGGGGACGGCGCGCGGAGCCACGAACAGCACCGAGCGGCCGTGGACCGAGCCGTCCACGAGCCGGATCCCGGTGAGCCGGTCCGCCTCGACGACGAGCGCGGCGACCTCGCCCGGCACCACGGCGACCCCGGCGGCGGCGAGGCGGCGCCGGTCGTCAGGCGTCAGCTCCTCCTCGGCGACCTCGTGCAGGAAGAGGGTGACGTCCTTCGACCACTGGGAGACCATCAGCGCCTGGTGGACACCCATCGGCGTACTGGCCAGCACCCCGAAGGCCCGGTCGCGGACCTCCCAGCCGTGGCAGTACGGGCAGTGCAGCACGTCCTTCCCGAAGCGTTCGGCGACCCCCCGCACCGCCGGCAGCTCGTCGACCAGCCCGGTGGCGAGGACCAGCCGCCGCGCGTGCGCCGTCCGCCCGGACGCGAGCGTCACCAGGAACTCGCCGGAGCCGTGCCGGATGACGTCGACGGCCCGGTCCCGGACCTGTTCGACCCCGTAGCGCGCGACCTCCTCGCGCCCCAGGGCGAGGAACTCGGCGGGCGGCACACCGTCCCGGGTCAGATAGCCCTGCAGGTGCGCGGCGGGCGCGTTGCGCGGCTCGCCCGCGTCGACGACGAGCGTCCGGCGCCGTGCCCGTCCCAGTACCAGAGCCGCGGACAGCCCGGCCGCGCCGCCTCCGACCACGACGGCCTCATACGTGTCGGTCATGGTGACCACCTCCGAGCAGACCGTCGCCCGTCCGCCCGCGGATTGACAAACGGCTTTGCCGAAACTGCAATAGCCGTATGACCACGGACGAAGTTCTCGCCGACGTCGGACCCCGGCTGCGCCGCATCAGGAAGGAGCGCGGTGCCACCCTGGCCGGGCTGTCGGAGGCGACCGGGATCTCCGTCAGCACCCTCTCCCGCCTGGAGTCCGGGCTGCGCAGGCCCAGTCTGGAGCTGCTGCTGCCGATCGCCGGAGCCCACCAGGTGCCGCTCGACGAACTGGTCGGCGCGCCACCGGTCGGCGACCCGCGCGTCCGGGCCGAACCGATCGTCCGCAACGGCCGCACGCACTGGCCCCTGACGCGGCAGCCCGGCGGCCTGCAGGCCTACAAGGTGCTGGAACCGCAGCGCAGGCTCGACCCGGACCCGCGTACCCACGAGGGCTACGAGTGGCTGTACGTGCTCTCGGGGCGGCTGCGGCTCGTGCTGGCCGAGCACGACGTGGTGCTCGGGGCCGGAGAGGCCGCCGAGTTCGACACGCGGGTTCCGCACTGGTTCGGGTCGACGGGGGAGGGGCCGGTGGAGTTCCTGAGCCTGTTCGGGCCGCAGGGGGAGCGGATGCACGTACGGGCCCGGCCGACCCGCGGGTGACATGGGCCCGTTGTCGCGCGTGACGGACGCGACTGTTCCCTGATCGGCAAGCGACCGCTTAGTATGCGATCGACCCCGGTCAGACGAAGCAGTCCCGTGGAGGCCCCGCATGCAGGCATGGCAAGTGCACCAGCTCGGCGAACCGAGCGAGGTGATGCGGCTCCAGGACGTGGAGCGGCCGGTCCCCGGTGACGGACAGGTCCTGCTCAAGGTGCGCGCGGCGAACATCAACTTCCCGGACGCGCTGATGTGCCGCGGGCACTACCAGGTCAGGCCGCCGCTGCCGTTCACACCCGGCGTGGAGATCTGCGGCGAGACCGAGGACGGGCGCCGCGTGCTCGCGAACCCCGCACTGCCGTACGGCGGATTCGCCGAGTACGCCGTCGCGGACGCCGCCGCCCTGCTGCCCGCCCCCGACGCCCTGGACGACGCCGAGGCGGCCGCCCTGCACATCGGGTACCAGACGGGATGGTTCGGTCTGCACCGGCGGGCCGGCCTGGAAGCGGGCGAGACCCTGCTCGTGCACGCGGCCGCCGGCGGGGTGGGCAGCGCCGCCGTACAGCTCGGCAAGGCGGCCGGCGCCACCGTCATCGGTGTCGTCGGCGGAGCCGACAAGGTCGCCGTCGCACGGGAGCTGGGCTGCGACGTGGTCATCGACCGGCGCGGCCAGGACGTCATCGCCGCCGTGAAGGAGGCCACCGGCGGCCGGGGCGCCGACGTGATCTACGACCCCGTCGGCGGCGAGGCCTACACCCAGTCCACCAAGGTCGTCGCCTTCGAGGGCCGGATCGTCGTCGTCGGCTTCGCCAGCGGGTCCATCCCCAGCCCGGCGCTGAACCACGCCCTCGTGAAGAACTACTCGATCCTCGGGCTGCACTGGGGCCTGTACGGCACCAAGAACCCCAAGCTGATCCAGCGCTGCCACGAGCAGCTCACCGAACTCGCCGCGCGGGGTTCGATCAAGCCGCTCGTCAGCGAGCGCGTGCCGCTGGCCGGTGCCGCCGCGGCCGTGCAGCGGGTCGCCGACGGCGTCACCACGGGCCGGGTGGCCGTGCTGCCCTCACTCGAGAACGGAGCCTCGGCATGACCGACGCCGCACACCGGGGCGGTGCGCCCGACGCCACCGAACTGCGCCGCCGCACACGCGAGTTGCTGGCCGCGCACCCGCCCCTGGAGACCGGACGGACCGCCTTCCTGGAGGCCCGCTTCGACGCCGGACTCGCCTGGGTGCACTACCCCGAGGGCCTCGGCGGCCTCGGCGCCCCGCGCACCCTCCAGGCCGTCGTGGACACCGAGCTGGAGGCCGCGGGCGCACCCGACAACGACCCCCGCCGCATCGGTATCGGCCTCGGCATGGCCGCGCCGACGATCCTCGGTTTCGGCACGGAGGAACAGAAGGAGCGCTTCCTGCGGCCCCTGTGGGTCGGTGAGGAGGTCTGGTGCCAGCTCTTCAGCGAGCCCGGCGCCGGATCGGACCTGGCCGCGCTCGGAACGCGTGCGGTCAGGGAGGGCGACGAGTGGGTGGTGAACGGCCAGAAGGTCTGGACGTCCAGCGCCCATCTGGCCCGCTGGGCCATCCTCATCGCCCGCACCGACCCGGACGTCCCCAAGCACCGCGGCATCACCTACTTCGTCTGCGACATGACCGACCCGGGCGTCGAGGTACGGCCGCTGCGCCAGATCACCGGCGAGGCCGAGTTCAACGAGGTCTTCCTCACCGGCGTCCGCATCCCCGACAGTCACCGCCTCGGTGAGGTCGGCGACGGCTGGCGGGTCGCGCAGACCACGCTCATGAACGAGCGCGTGTCCATCGGCGGCATGCGCATCCCGCGCGAGGGCGGCATGATCGGCCCGGTCGCGAAGACCTGGCGCGAGCGGCCCGAACTGCGCACCCACGACCTGCACCAGCGGCTGCTGAAGCTCTGGGTCGAGGCCGAGGTGGGCCGGCTCACCGGCGAGCGGCTGCGCCAGCAGCTCGTCGCGGGCCAGCCCGGCCCCGAGGGCTCCGGCCTGAAGCTCGGCTTCGCCCGGCTCAACCAGGAGATCAGCGGTCTGGAGGTCGAACTCCTCGGCGAGGAAGGCCTGTTGTACGAGGACTGGACGATGCGCCGTCCCGAACTGGTCGACTTCACCGGCCGTGACGCGGGCTACCGCTACCTCCGCTCCAAGGGCAACAGCATCGAGGGCGGGACCAGCGAGGTCCTGCTGAACATCGTCGCCGAACGCGTGCTGGGACTGCCGTCCGAGCCGCGCACCGACAAGGACGTCGCGTGGAAGGACCTCGCCCGATGACAACGCAGGGCACACAACCCGATCTGCTGTACTCGGAAGAGGAGGAGGCCCTGCGCGCCGCCGTGCGCGACCTCCTCGCCGACCACTGCGACGCCACCCGTGTCATCGCCCGCACGGAGTCGGACACGCCCTACGACCCCGCGCTGTGGAAGGCGCTCTCGGACGGGATGGGGCTCGCGGGTCTGCTGGTGCCCGAGGCCCAGGGCGGGCAGGGCGCAACCCACCGTGAAGTCGCCGTGGTTCTGGAGGAGTTGGGCCGGGCCGTTGCTCCCGTGCCCTATCTCACCAGCGCTGTCGTGGCGACGGAGGCGCTGCTGGCCTGCACGGGGGAGGACGCCGCCGCGCTGCTCACGGAGCTGGCGTCCGGGCGGACCGTCGGCGCGCTCGCCGTCGCCCTGTCCGCGGCACCGGACGGTACCCACCGGACCGTACGTGACGAAGACGGCCTGCTGTACGGCGAGTTGACGGGGATCGCGGACGCGACGGTGGCCGACGTGCTGCTGGTCCCGGCGGCGGACGGCGGTCTGTACGCGGTGGACGGGAGCGCCGTGACGGTCACACCGCAGATCTCGCTCGACCTCACCCGGCCGCTCGCCACGGTCGCCCTCGACGGGGTGCGGGGCCGCCGGCTGGGCGACGCCGGTCCCGCCGTACGACGGGGCCTGCGGGCCGGCGCCGGACTGCTCGCCTCCGAGCAACTCGGCCTCGCCGACTGGTGCCTGACGGAGGCGGTCCGCCACCTGAAGGAACGCAAGCAGTTCAACCGGCCCGTCGGCGGCTTCCAGGCGCTCAAGCACCGGCTCGCGCAGCTGTGGCTGGAGGTCGTCAACACACGTGCCGCCGCCCGCCACGCCGCCGACGCGCTCGCGGCAGGCAGCGCGGACACCGACGTGGCGGTCGCCGTCGCCCAGGCGTACGCCGCCCCGGTCGCCGTCCACGCCGCCGAGGAGGCACTCCAACTGCACGGTGGCATCGGCATGACCTGGGAGCACCCGGTCCACCTGTACCTGAAGCGCGCGAAGGCGGACTCGATCGCGTACGGCACGGCGGGCGCGCACCGCGCGGCGCTGGCACGACTGGTCGACCTCCAGGCACCCTGACCGCCCGGCCCACGTGAAGCCCGTCCCACCTGGGGCGGGCTTTACGGTGTGCGCCGCCGCGACGAAGTGAACCCATGACGGCAGTCCGGCCAACTCCCCACACGTCACCGCTCCTTGGCTGTCGCGCGCCTCATACTCGCCGGTATCCGGTACGGGACTTCCAGGGAGGCAGAGCATGGCCCACACCACCCGTCGCAGAGCCCTCACCACCCTCGGCGCCGCCCTCGCGGGCGCCGTCGCACTGCCCGCCGTGCACGCGCGAGCCGACGAGCGGGGACACGGCGGGCGCCCGCTGTGGCGCGCCCACGCCCACAACGACTACGACCACCCGCGCCCCCTGTTCGACGCCCTCGCCCACCGCTTCGGGAGCGTCGAGGCCGACATCTACCTCGTCGGCAACCAACTCCTCGTCGCCCACGATCCCGTCGATCTCGACCCGACCCGCACCCTCGAAGCGCTCTACCTCGACCCGCTCGTCTCCCGGGTCAGGGCCAACCACGGCTCCGTGTACCGGGGTTACCGCAGGCCGTTGCAGCTCCTGATCGACATCAAGACCGAGGGCGCCTCGACGTACCTCGAACTCGACCGTCATCTGCGCCGCTACCCGCACCTGTTCACGACCTACGCGCACGGCCGGGTGCACCCCGGTCCCGTCACGGCCGTCATCTCCGGCGACCGGGCCGCCCGCACCCCCATGGAGGCGCAGAGCCTGCGACGCGCCTTCTACGACGGCCGGCTCACCGACCTCGGCAGCGCGGCGACCGCGTCCTTCGTGCCGCTCATCAGCGACAACTGGACACTCAACTTCACCTGGCTCGGGGACGGCCCGTTCCCCGCGGCGGAGCGCGCGAAGCTGCGCGAGATCATCGCGGCCGCGCACGCGCGCCGGCAGAAGGTGCGGTTCTGGGCCACACCCGACCTCGCGGGCCCGGCCCGGGACGCGCTGTGGCGCGAGCTGCTGGCCGCCGACGTCGACTACTTCAACACCGACGACCTCGCCGGACTCGAGACGTTCCTCGACACGCACGAACGGACACGCGAACAGGCACACGAGCGGGCCTAGACATCACACGTTCGGAGGACACGTCAGCCGCCCGGACGAACCCTCCGCTACGCGACACTTGCCGCCGAAAGCCGCGGTGTCGACGTGGCGGAGGAGGTTGACGATGGCCATTTCCATCTCTGTGGTGGTACTGCTGCTGATCCTCGCGGTGGTGTTCCTGCGCAACGGCGCGCTGAAGCCCTCGCACGCGGTGGTGTGCGTCCTGCTCGGCTTCTTCCTGTCGGGCAGCAGCATGGCGCCGACGATCCAGAACGGGCTCACGGCCACGGCGGACATCGTGAGCAGTCTGCATCCCTGACCTCAGGTTCGTGACAGGACGCCGATGCGGTCGGACAGGTGGCCCGAGCTCCGCCGGCCGACGCCGCCCCCGCCGGGACGGCACCGGCCGGCGCGCTCCATGCCGTGACCCTGCTTTCAGGGGGAGTTCATCGGAGGGGTGGGGATACCCGGGGCGGTGACCGTCAGCCGACGACGCGGGAACGAATCAGGAAGCGCACTCCTTCGGGGGCTTCCAGCGAGAAGCCGCTGCCCCGGCCCGGGACGACGTCGACGGTGAGCCGCGTGTGACTCCACAGCTCGTACTGGCTCTTCGACATCCAGAACGTCACCGGTTCGTCGACCCCCTCCACCTCCAGCTCCGCGAGCAGGACGTCGGAGCCGCCGGTGCGGAACTCACCGGCCGGATAGCACATGGGCGCACTGCCGTCGCAGCAGCCGCCGGACTGGTGGAACATCAGCGGGCCGTGGACCGCCCGCAACCGCCGCACCAGGTCGGCGGCCGCCGGAGTGAGTGCTACGCGCGGGACGACGTCCATCGGGGTTCTCCGTCGGTCGGGGACGAGCGGGGTGGGGGCGGGAGCTGGTGGCCCGGTGATGCGGAGAGCGGGGCAGGCCACCGTTCACCTGACCATCCGGCAGGTTGCGAGAGGGTTGCACGGATCACGGATCACGGACGGGGCGTGCGGCCCCGTGAGGGGACCGGCGGGTCGGCCTCGCTCGGAACCGGTCGGCCCCGCTCGGGACGCTCGGCCCCGCTCGGAACGCTCGGCTCTGCTCGGCCCCGCGAAAAGGCCGTCGGGCCGGTCTCACGAAGGCGCCATGGGCTTCAGGAAGGGTCCTCGAGCGGGGCTCACGAAGGGGCCGCCGGGCCACGCCCGATCCGCGCACCTGCCCGAAAGCTGGGATCGTGAGGGAAGGAACGCCGCCCATGACCTGACGGAAAGTGGTGGTGAGCACCGTGGCTGCCCTCGACGAGAACGGTACGGGTCCGGCCCCGGCGCATGCCGATCCCCTGGGGGATCCCTTTCTGCGCACGCGGTTCGCCCTGCCCACCAGACCCGCCACCTTCCTGCGCCGGGACCGGCTGACCGAGCACCTCGACGAGGCTCTCCTGACACCACTGACGATGGTCAACGGAGCGGCCGGGGCCGGCAAGACCCTGCTGGTCGCCGACTGGGCCGCCGGCCTGGGACAGCCGGTCACCTGGCTCACCACCGACACGACGGGACAGGGCCCCGGGATGTTCTGGGCGTACCTCCTCCAGGCCCTGGACGCCTCCGGAGTACCGGTGCCCCGCGATCTCCGCCGCCCCGCGGACGCGAACTGGGTCGACCACGAACTGCCGGCCCGCCTGGCCGCCGAACTCAGCGGCCGCGACCGGCCCGCGATCCTCGTGCTCGACGAGTACGACCGGGTGACCGCGCCCGAGATCGCCGAGCAACTGGAGTTCGTGCTCCACCACGCCGGGCCGGGCCTGCGCCTGATCCTCGTCACACGAACGGAACCGCTGCTGCCGCTGCACCGCTACCGCGCGGCCGGGGGCCTGACGGAGATCCGGGACGCGGAGCTGGCCTTCACCCCCGAGGAGGCGTCCGCCCTCCTGGCCGCGCACGGTCTGCGCCTGCCCGCCGCAGGGGTACGCGCGCTCGTGGACCGCACCCGGGGATGGGCGGCCGGCCTGCGCCTGTGCGCCCTGGCCGCGCGCGAGACCCCGGATCCGGAGACGTACCTGAAGGAGTTCGAGGCAGGGCAGAGCACGGTCGCCGACTACCTCCTGGCCGAAGTGCTGAAGCGGCGCACGGCCGACACCCAGGACCTCCTGCTGCGCGTCAGCGTCCTGGAGCGCTTCTGCCCGGAACTGGCGAACGCGCTCACGGAGCGGACCGACGCCGAACCGATCCTGGCCGGACTGCACCGCGAGAACGCGTTCGTCGAGAGCCTCGGACATTCCTGGTACCGCCTCCACCCGCTGTTCGGCGAGATCCTCCGCGCCCACCTCGGGGTCCGCTCTCCCGGACTCGAGCCCGAACTCCACCGGCGCGCCGCGCGCTGGCTGCGACGGTCCGGATCCCTCCCGGAGACACTCGCGCACGGCGCCGCGGCGGGCGACTGGGAGTTCACCGCCGGCGCCCTGGTCGACGACCTGGCCATCGGACACCTCTTCACCGGCCTGCGCACCGACGACCTGACCGAGCTGTTCTCCCGTATGGAGCCCGAGGCCGCGAGCCCCGCGACGGACCTCGTCCGCGCGGCCCACGACCTCTCCCACCACGACCTCGACCGAGGCCTGGTCCACCTGCGTCACGCCCGGCAGGGTCTGGCACCGGAGGGCCTGGCGCGGGAGGGTCCGTCCCGGAACGGGTCCGCCCTCGGGCCGGCCCGGCTCAGCTGCGCCCTGCTGGAGACGCTGGCGGCCCGGCTGGCCGGCTCCCCCGAGGACGCGGAGACCGCGGCCGCGGCCGCCGAGGAGTTGTGGCAGACGGTCCCCGCCCACCTCCTGGAGCGGCATCCCGAGCTCTCCGCCCTGCTCCTGACGCATCTGGGTTCGGCGCTCCTGTGGGCAGGACGCCTCGAGGACGCGCGCGCCGCCCTGTCCACGGTGGCCGGCTCGCCCGGCGGGGCCTCGGCCGGGCTGCCCCAGCAGGAGTCCCTGGCGCACCTGGCCCTCATGGACTACCTGGACGGATGGCTCGGCCGGGCGGAGAGCAAGGCCCTGGCGGCGACGAACGGTACGGAGCGCGCCGGTCCGCACCGCTCGTCCGGCTCCGGCCTCGGACAGCTGGTACTGGCGGCCGTGGCCGTCGACCGCGACGAGTTGGACCGCGCCCAGGCCCTCCTCGACGAGACGGCGGACGCCGTGCGCACACCGCGGGACCCGGTGACGGCGGCGGGCCGGTCCATCGCGGCCGCCGGTCTGCTGCTGGCCCGCGGCAGGGCGGGGGCCGCGCTCGCGACAGCGTCCGCGGCGGTCCCCGCCGCCGTGGTCTCCCCCTGGGCGGAGGGACACGCGGCGCTGGTCGCCGCCGCCGTCCACCTGGCCGCGGGCCGTACGGAGAGTGCCGCCGAGGCGCTGCGCCGGGTACCGGACGACCAGACGGCCTGTGCGGTGCTGGCCGCGCGCGTCCGGCTCGCGGCGGGCCACCGCGGCGAGGCGATCGGCATGCTCGACCGTCTCGACCTGGAGGGACGGCCGGGCCGGGCAGGTCCCGCACTGACCGTGCGGGCCACGCTGGTACGGGCGCAGGCCGCCGAAGAAGCGGGGGACCTCGTCACCGTCCGCGGGCTCGTCGCCCAGGCGCTCGCCGAGGCCCGCCGCGAGCGGCTGCGGCGTCCCTTTCTCGACGCCGGCCCCTGGATCGGGCGACCGCTGGCCGAGGCGCCGCTCCAGGCACTGGCCGCGGGCTGGCTCCAGGACGGACCGACCCGCGGCGGCGAACCGTCCCGGCTTCCGTCCCTGCCTCCGGCGCTCGTCGTGGAGGAGCTGAGCGGACGCGAACTCGACGTTCTCCGGCGGCTGGCCGAGATGATGTCCACGGAGGAGATCGCGGCCGACCTCTACGTGTCCGTGAACACGGTGAAGACCCACCTCAAGAGCGTCTACCGGAAGCTCGCGGTGAACCGGCGCAACGAAGCGGTGCGCCGCGCGCGCGAGCTGCGACTGCTGTGACCCGCGGCGAGGGCGGTGCGACGCGGGTGCGAGGTCGATGCGATGACACCGGTGGACGGTGGGCGGGGCGCCGGGTCACCTGCCGAGGGTGAGGGCGCGCGGCGCGCCGGGGCGGAGGATCACCGGTAGGGCGTCGTCCGTCCGCCCCGGGCCGCCCGCGGGAGAGCAACTGATGCGCTACGAGATCCGTGTCGACGGACACATGTCGGAAACGCTGGCCCAGGCCTTCCCGGACATGGAGCACGTGGTGATGTCCGGTCAGACCGTCCTGTTCGGGCCCGTCCTCGACGAGGCCCATCTGTACGGTCTGCTGGCGCGCTGCCAGTCGCTGGGACTGCGCGTCGTGGAGATGCGCCAGCTGCCGGAGTGAACGCGGTCGGCGGCTGTGACCCTCCGTGCCGGCCCGGTGCCCGGTGCCCGGTGCCCGGTGCCCCGACCCTGGCCGCCGCATGGGCGCTCGTGTCCGGCCGCCCGCTCGGTGAATCGCCTACGTTCCCGGGTCCGTCTCCGTCTCCGGCCCCGGCTGCGCCTCGGAGTCCCTGGGGTCCCCGGCATCCCCGCCGTCCGCCCCGGTCTCCGGCTCGACGGGCCCCCTGCGCTGCAGCCCCGCCTGGACCGCGCTCGCCAGCACGCGCGCGGCGAAACCCACCAGGACCAGCCCTCCGGACATCTGGAGCATCGTCATCACCCGCCCCGTCTCGGAGCGGGCGGCGATGTCGCCGAAACCGACGGTGCTGAACGTGGTCAGCGTGAAGTACAGGGCGTCCGTCCTGGACAGCGGCTCGGTGAACGAACCCGGGGCGGAGCGGTCCAGCAGGTAGTAGGCGCTCGCGAAAAGCACCAGAAACAACACCAACGTGGCGGCCAGGGCCTCGACGGCCTTCAGGCGGGGGTGGGGCGAGCGGACGATGGTCCGCACCTCCCACACGAAGACCAGGACCACCGCCAGCAGGCCGGCCAACAGCAGCACCGAGGTGCCGCGGGCGCTGTACCTGTCCAGGGGCAGCACGTAGTAGGCGGTGACGAGTCCGGCCGCGATCAGAAAGGCCCGGCCCACCACGACGATCGTCGTCCACCGGGTGTGGGACCTCGGTCGGCCCCGCCGGTACGGGCCACGCCGGTACGGGCCCTTCCGCGGCCGGGTGCGGTCGCCCCGGGCAGCCGCTGGATCGCTCATCGCGTGTCTCTTCGTTCGGTTCGCCGGGAGCCGGTCGGGCGGCCCGTCAGCCCCCACCTCATCGCCCCGGCGGCCGGAAGGGATCACCCGCCGCGGGTGATCCGGCGGACGCCTGCGCGGGGCACGCTGGCGGGTGAGGTTCCCGCGCCTGCCTGCCGGCGGTGCGGCGGTGACCTGCTCGATCGTGCGAGGAGGAGCCATGACCGTACCGCGTGGTTCGGCGCCGCCCACCGGACCGGAACACCGGCCCGACGGACCGGCCCCCACTCCGGCGGGCGACCCCGCGGAGCTGCTGGCGGCACTGGGCGGCTCGTGGGCCTGGATCCTGGGTTCGGCGGTCGCGACACTGGTGCCGGGCGTACTGGTGCTGGTCTGGCCGAACGAGAGCCTGCACGTCCTGGCGGTTCTCCTCGGTCTGTATCTGCTCGTGATCGGCGCCTTCCGGTTCGTCGCGGCCTTCTCCCGGCGCGAGCAGGGCGAACGGCTCCCCGGGCTGCTGCTCGCCCTGCTGTTCGTCCTGGCCGGCGTGCTCTGTCTGCGGAACCCGATGCAGACCATCGCCGCGCTCTCCCTGATCGTCGGGGTCGTCTGGCTGGTGTCCGGCATGCTGACCGCCTACACGGCCCTCGCCACCCGCGATCTGCCGCACCGCGGCGTCGTCCTCACCGCCGCCGCGCTCGGCGTCGTCGCGGGCGTCGTGGTGCTGGCGCTGCCCACCGAGTCGGCCCGTGCGCTGACCCGGCTGCTGGGCCTGTGGCTCGTGCTGCTCGGTCTGGTCGAACTCGGCGTCGCGTTCGCCTGGAGGGCCGCACTGCGCAGGGCGGTCGCCGCGCACCAGGGCGGCATCGCAGCGCCGTTGTGAGCACGGGCGTCGCGCACCGGTCCGTACGTCACCGGTCCCCGGTCCGGTGCCCGACGGTGGCCGCGCCCGCGGCGCCCCCGCTCACCCGCCTCGGGTGAGGCCGCCCGGTCCGGGCCGCGCGCATGCTGGGGACGGCAACGACTGCCGGGCACGGCCCCGGGAGAGAGAGACATGAGCGAGCCGATGTACCTCGCGTACGACTATCCGCTGCTGAGCATCTTCTGGACGATGCTCTGGTTCTTCCTGTGGGTCATGTGGTTCATCCTGCTCTTCCGCGTCATCGTGGACATCTTCCGCGACGACACCCTGGGCGGCTGGGCCAAGGCGGGCTGGCTGGTGTTCGTCATCGTGCTGCCCTTCCTGGGCGTCCTCGTCTACGTCGTCGCCCGCGGCCGGAACATGGGCAAGCGGGAGATGAAGCAGGCACGCGCGCAGCAGGAGGCCTTCGACTCCTACATCCGGGAGACGGCGGCCGGCGCACCCCGGTCCGGCAGCGTCGACGAACTCGCCAGGCTGTCCGAGATCCGCGCCCGCGGGGACATCACGGACGAGGAGTTCCGCAGGGCGAAGGAGCTGGTCCTGAGCGGTCACGGCCCGTCGGACCGATGAGGCGGACGGGACACCGACGCAGGCGCCGCATCCATCGAACGACACCGGACGCCCCGGCGACAGGAGACGAGGGAGCACGATGGCCACGACACACGGGCACGGACACACCCGCTCGACGAGGCAGCAATGGGCCGGTGGCCTGACGGTCTTCGCGGGCGTGATGCTCATGATCGCCGGACTGCTCGACCTCTTCCGGGGCGTCATGGCGATCGCCGACGACGACGTCTTCGTCTCGACCCCGAGCTACGTCTTCCGGTTCGACCTCACCGGCTGGGGCTGGATCCACCTCGTCCTGGGGGCGGTCGCCGTGGTCGTCAGTCTCGGACTGTTCCAGGCGGCGTTCTGGGCCCGTGTCCTCGGCGTGGTCATCGCGGGCCTCATCATCGTCGCCAACTTCCTGTCCCTGCCGTACTACCCGGTCTGGTCGGTCGTGATGATGGCCTTCTCCGCGCTGATCATCTGGGCGCTGTGCGTGGCACGGCCCGAGACGTCCTACGACCTACCGCGGGACGGCTGAAGGACGGAGCCGATGTCGGTGACCAGCTTGTCCCGCAGCGGCCGACGAATCCGTCAAGGCCGCGTGCGATGGCGGGAATCGGCGACGCCGACACTAATGTCGACGGCATGACCGACAACAGCCTGCGTTCCGTCAGCATCGAGCGGACCCGTACCGGCCACTTCACCGCGACGAACGTGCGCGGCGGGACGATCAGCTTCGGCACCAGTTCCGACCCCGAGGGCGGCACCGGCTTCACCCCGGTCGAGTTGCTGCTCGCCGCGATCGGGGGGTGCACCGCGGCCGACGTCGACGTCGCCACCGCCCGCCACGCGGAGCCCACCGAGTTCACCGTCACCGTGACGGGCGACAAGATCAGTGACGGGCTCGGCAACCGGATGACCGACCTCGCCGTCACCTTCACCGTCCGCTTCCCCGACGGCGGGCCGGGCGACCGCGCCCGAGCGATTCTCCCCAGGGCGGTCACGTCCTCCCACGAGCGGCTCTGCACGGTCAGTCGCACGGTCGAGATCGGCACCCCGGTCACCGCGACGGTCGCGGACGTCTGACCACGTCGTGCCGAGCGCACGGATGGTCGATCACGGCGACGACGGTCCGTGCCGCGCCCAGGCCGTGTTGTCAGTGGCCTCGTCTATTTTCGTGGGCAGTCGAGACGAGGTGCGTTCTGCGGAGGGGCAGCCGGTGTTGGGGGAGAACGAAGAGGCGGCGTTGACCGCGAGGGTCCAGCAGCTCGCGGACGCCGGTGATGTGACCGGCCTGGATCGGAGCCTCCATCACCTGTGCGCCGACATCGACGGCGACCGGGATTTCGAGGGCGGCCAACTGATCGGTCCGCTGCGCGCGATGCCCACCTCCACCCGGGTCCTGCTGCTGCGACGGATGACCGATGGGCTGGAGGAGACGGCCGTGCACGACCCGGGTCGGTGCCGGGGTCTCGCGTCGCTGATCGTCCTGCTGGCACACGGACTGTCGGCCGAGCAACTGGCCGCGTGGCGCGAGCCTCTGATGGCCGAGGCGGCCGGAGAGATGACGCTGTGGGAGGGCTGGCGACTGACCTGCCTGGTCGAGGTGGAACAGGCGGCGGGGCGAACACTGCCCGATCCGGTGGTCGCCACCGTCCGCAGGACCGCGTTGACCTCCGAGACGCCCGGTGGATTGCGTCCCCTCGCGTCGACGATCCTGGAGCCTGTGCTGAACCCCGGCGAACCGTGGGCCGAGCGAGTGATCACGGATCTGACCGGGGCCGCACCCGCGTGGCATGCGTTGGTCGCCCATGCACTGACCGCCACTGGATCCCGCCCCACCGGCAAGTGGCAACGCCTCGGACACGGACTGTTGGCGAACGTGGGACCTGATCGTGCCCGCGGGGCGATGACTTCCTGGCTCGCCCCGGCGGGTGAGCCCCGAACCACGCCGGTGAACTCCCACCACCGCACCGGTACCGCCGAATTCGAGCTCGACCCGTTCAACGCGCGTGCGCTGCAGGGTCTCGCGGCGCTCCTGGCCCTCACCCCGGCTCATCCGCAGTCCGCGGCCGCCTTGGGGCAACTGGTGGAAGCCGCTCTGATACGCCTCCCCGGCATCGGCTGGCGATCACCCAGGACGGCCGGCGCCGCCGTGCACGCCCTGACCCAGCTCGGCGACGAGGATGCCTACGCCGAGCTCAGCCGTCTGGCCGGCACCGTGAAGTACCGGCCGACCCTCAGGGCCGTCAGCGCGGCCCTCGCCGGTCGGACTCCCCGTAGACCGTCGCCGTAGCGATCAAGGACCTTGGGGATCGAACGGGCGGCGCGATCAACTCCCCGCGCGGGATGGCCGTCGCTCCAGCATCGCCTCGGCCTCCCGCGACTCGGCGGGCACCCACTCCGCCTTCTCCATCTCGCGGAGCTCTCCGACCCGAACCCGCGCGACCGTCTCGCACACTTCCGGCAAACCCACGACCGAAGCCATCGGCGACCTACGTGTTCATCCCCGCAGACACGACGGAACGACGACAACGGCTTCTAGGATCACTGGCCTGACTCGGGCCTGACTCCGGCCTGGCTTTGACCTGAGGAGGGGCGAATTGGCCGCTGTGGTGCTCGTTCACGGCCTGTATCACCGTCCCGAGCACTTCGCCGTCGTGGCGGAGCGCTTGCGGACCGCGGAAGTCGAGGTAGTCGTTCCCGGGCTCCACCGGGGCTCGTTGCCCGCTGACACGGCCGCGGTCCAGTCCGCCGTCGACGCACTGCCGGAGCCTGCGATCGTGCTCGGTCACTCCTACGGCGGGTCGGTGATCACCGGGGTCCGCGGAGCGGGGCACCTGGTCTACCTGGCGGCCTTCGTGCCGGACGTCGGCGAGAGCGCGGCCGGTCTGGGCGGGGCGTCCCCTCAACTCCAGGACGCGATCACCCCTGGACCCGAAGGCTCGACCAGCCTCCACCCCGGACGTGCTGCCGCCACCCTCTATGGCGACTGTCCCGACCCTCTCGCCACCCGGGCGGTCGGCCTCCTGCGTGCCCAAGCCCCTGGCTGCGGCCGAGGAGTTCCGGAGCGCCACAGCTGGAAGCGCACCCCCTCCACCTACGTCGTCTGCGCACAGGACCGGGCCATCGACCCTGACCTGCAACGGAGGATGGCCTCGCGCTGCACCGACGTGCGCGAGTGGCGGACAGGCCACTCCCCGTTCGTAGGGCAGCCCGATCTCGTCGTCGAACTGCTGCGGGAACTGCTCGCCGCCGACACCTCACGCGGACGGGACGAAGGGGCCGCAACCACTCGTTGACCGCTTCGACGAGGACCGTCGCTTCGCGGCGGACGGCGAGGTGGTCGTGGCGGGTGGCCGTCGCGCGGTGGTGCTCGACGGGGGTCGGTGCCGCAGTCGATCGCGCGAGCCCACCGGGCCGTGGGCGTCCGGCTCGGTGACGGTGCCGCCAGGCGGCTCCCGTGGCGGGTGGTCCCCCGTGCGGTCCGGCGCTCAGTGGCCGGCGGGCGGCAAGGAGGACGGTTCCTGGCCGATCTCGTCCAAGGAGTCGCCGAGCAGGGCCTTGGCGCGGGTGAGCCAGTCCGCCAGTACGGCGATCTCGTCCGGCGTGTAGTCGGCGAACAGGGCACCGAGACGCTCGTAGAAGGGGCCGTAGACCTGGAGGATGCGCGCCTGGGCGGATTCCTCCATGACCACATGGACCCGGCGCCGGTCCTGGGGGTCGGCCTGGCGGCGGATGTAACCGGCCTTCTCCAGCCGGTTGAGGACGCCGGTCATCGCTCCGGTGGTCAGGCGGGCCTGCTCGGCCAGGTCGCCCGCAGCCGGCGTCCGGCCCGCGGTCGAGGCCTCGATGATGAAGCCCAGGCAGGTGAGGTCGGTGACGTTGAGGCCGAGCCGCCGTGCGATGTCCTGCTGGCCGAACTGCGCGGTCGCGATCATCCGGTCCATCGCGTAGAGCGCCTGGTCGGCCGTCGCCGCCGGGCGCTTCTTGCCCTTCACCACACATCCCCTTAGTGTCTAAGTTACTTATCTCGCAAGCTAAGATAGTTCGCGCCGGGTGTCCGCCGAGCTGTTCACCCGACCCGCCTTCCCGAGGAGTAGAAGTGGGCATGCACGGAGACCACGATCTGGGCCACACGGTCGCCGGCTGGGCCGGGACCACCATAGCCGTCACCGGTTGCACGGTGATGGCGGTGGCGCTCGCCGCCGGATGGTCCACCGGACTCTGGCTGGGCGGTGCCGCCGTCGTCCTGGCCGCCCTCGCCACCTGGCTTCTCCATCTGGCGGGCTGGGGAAAGGCCACCGGACCGCGCCCCGTGGCGCGACAGCACTGGCGTGTCCGTGACACCTCCGCCCGCCGCGGCCACCCGGACTGCCTCGGGTGCCGCCTGGCCGGCCGCGGTGCGGCCCCCGCGTCGGGCGTCATCCCGGTCTCACCCGCTCCGGCCGAGCCCACCCCCGTGGGCCAACCGTCGTGACCGTGACCGACGGTCCGGGTCACCCGGTGTCGGACGGTCCCGCTCGCCCGGTGACCGGCGTCCGGGTCGCCCCGGCATGCCCCGGCTCCGGGGCGGTCACCGCGACGGTGGCGGCGCGTACCCGGCCCTGATCCGCGGGGCCGGCGAGGTGCGGGCCGGTGAGGTGCGGGCCGGCGAGCTGCGGATCACGCCTCGGTCAGGCGCACCTTGTAGCCGTCCTCCTCCATGAGGACGGCGGTGACGCCGAACGGGTTGGGGTGGTCCATGTCCATCGGGACGAACGAGAAGTCGACCGCGGCCTGGATGGGGGGAGCGAGCTCGCCGCCGGGCTGTGGCGCGGGGGCTGCCCGCCAGTCGGGATCGATGGACGCCACACCCTCGGCGTCGCGGGCCAGGACCCGTTCTTCGTACGGGAACTGGTGCAGTACATGGCCGTCCCGCGTCGCGTGGACCATGTTCAGGCACGGGGCCGGGCCGCTGAGGGGCAGCTCGCACACGGTGGCGACATCCTGGGTCTCCCAGGCGAGGACGACCTCGTCCGCGCCGGCCGCCGCGGCGATGTTCGACAGCTGCGCGATGCCGGTGAGCGCGTCGTCACCGGACTTGAGCGGGCGGACCCAGATCAGCCCGACCAGCCGGCCGCGTACCAGGGGCATGATGACGGGCCGCGGCACGGCGCCTTCGGCCAGTCCCGACGCGTAGGCCCCCTTCATCGAGTCGGCCAGCGCGTTCCACATCTGGGTCTCCACGGACTCCCCTTCACCCTCGGACGTCGGACGTCGGTCCACGATCTCCGCTGACCCTGTCACGCTTGGTCGCAGCCGTGCCAGGGCCACCGGTCGCTCGGGCGCCGCACGCTTGTGGGCGTTCCGGTCGCGTGTGCGGGGCTCCCGCACGATCAGGTGGCCGTCCCTCGCCGGGGACCCGAGTCGTCGGGGCGCTCGGTCGTCGGGCGTCGGCAGCGGAAGGTTTCGGGGCGGGCGGGGCGGCAGGGGCCAGGGCGGAGTCAGTCCTCGCCCTGCTGCGTCAAGATCGACAGCACGCGGAGTGCCTCCAGGTAGATCCACACCAGTGTCACCGTGAGGCCGAACGCCGCGAGCCACGCCTCCTTCCGGGGCGCGCCGTACGTGACGCCGTCCTCGACCTGCCTGAAGTCCAGCGCCAGGAAGCAGGCGCCGAGGACGATGCCGACGGCCCCGAAGAGGACGCCGAGAACGCCGCTGTCGAAGCCGAGCCCGTCACCGCCGCCGATCACGGACGCCGTCAGGTCGACCACCATCAGGAGCAGGAAGCCCAGGGCCGAGGCCATGACGAAGCCGTGGAAGCGGCGCGTGACGCCGATCCAGCGCACTCTGTAGGCGATCAGTACACCGGCGAAGACCGTCAGGGTGCCGAGGACCGCCTGGACGACCGCGCCAGGCGCGATGTACGTCGAGGTCGCATGGGAGATCACGCCGAGGAACACGCCCTCGAACGCCGCGTACGCCAGGATCAGGGCGGGTGACGGCTCGCGCCTGAAGGACTGGACGAGCGAGAGGGCGAACGCGAGCAGGCCGGCGCCCGCGGCTGTGCCGTACGACCGGCCGACGCCCGCGTCGTGGAGGGGCAGCAGGACCCACGAGAGCACCGCGGTGAGTGCGACCGTACCGAGCGTCAGGGCCGAGCGCGCGACCACGTCGTCGATCGTCATGGCGCCGTCGGCCGTCCCGGCGTGGGAACGGCCTCGGGGCGGAGCGTCCTTCGACAGGCGCGGACTCCGAGAACCGTCATCGGCGTACGGGTTCACCGTGTGCGGCCCGTACGACTCGGCGCCGACCGAGGCTCCGACCGGCGAGCCGACCGGTGTGCCGAGCGTCCGCGGCTGCCGGACGCCTCGCCCGGTGCGACCGTCGGCGCGTGCGAACCCCCGTCGGGAGAAGACCGGATTGCTGCTCTTCATGTCACTCCTCCACGGCCGCGTCGCGCGGCCTCACCGTGGTTCGTTGAACCGTGATTCGTCACCACCTTGACAGGTGACGCAGCGAACGGCAAGCATCATCACCAGACGAACCGGTGATGGTCGGGCGGGGTGCACACCCGGGGCGGCCGGGACGAGGGAAGGGAAAGGGGGAACTCATGAAGGCATCGAGGATTCTCAAGGGCGTGGCGGCGATCGCGGCCGTGGTCGTGATTTCGGTCGGGTGTTTCGCGCAGGTCTTCTGACGGGCACGGCCGTCGCGGCAGCGTGGAGCGGATCCTCGCCCGAGGTGTACTGTCCAGATAAACTGTCCGGTCATATTGACTGTCCGGGCGTCCCTGGAGAGCCCACAGGCCAGAGGAGGTGTCGCGCCGTGCCCAAGCCGTCCAAGCGTGAAGACCTGCTGGCGTCCGCGCTGGAGACGTTCCACACGCGCGGTTTCCACGGCACCGGCATCAAGGAGATCGCCGACGCCGCCGGAGCGCCGAAGGGGTCGTTCTACAACCACTTCTCCAGCAAGGAGGAGTGTGCCATCGAGGCCCTGCGGCTCTACGGGGCCGAGCGTCGAATGGACATGCTCGCCGACACCACGTCGCCCCCGCTGGAGAGGGTTCGCCGGCACTTCGAGTTCCTGCGCGACGAGGTCGTCGACCGTGACTTCACGCGAGGCTGCATGTTCGGCAACTTCGCCACGGACGTGATCGACCACAGCGAGGAGATCCGCACGGCCGTCGCGGACAGCCTGCGGACGTGGAACAGCGCGATCGCGGCGGCCCTGGCGGAGGCCCGCCGCGACGGTGCCGTACGGGCGGACCTCGACCCGGATGTCACGGCGCGCTTCCTCGTCAACGCCTGGGAGGGAACCCTGATCGAGGCCCGCGCCACCAAGTCCGCCGCCGCTTTCGACACGTTCTTCCTCATGGCCTTCGAAGCGGCCCTGCGCTGACGTACGCGCGCCCTGGACGTGCGTGAACCGCTCGGGCACCGGTTGCTCGGGCACGGGTTGCCCGGCCGTCCCGTCGGCCCGCGCGCGCCGGGCTACCTCCGCTGCTCCACCGGACGGTCCGGTCACGGCCGGCTCTCCGGCCCGGCTGCTTAATCGAACAGCGGGCCGACCGTCCTGGTCCGCTTGATCTCGTAGAAGCCGGGTGTGGAGGCGACGGTGAGTGTGGCGTCCCACAGCCGGGCGGCCTCCTCGCCCCGAGGAGCCGGGGTGACGACGGGACCGAAGAACGCGACCTTGCCGGTACCGGGTCCGGGGACCGCGATGACGGGGCTGCCCACGTCGGAGCCGACCAGGCTGATGCCCTCGCGGTGGGAGGCGCGCAGCTCGGCGTCCCAGGCGTCGGTTTCACCCGCGTCGGCGAGACTCGCGGGCAGCCCGGCGTCGCGCAGCGCGGCCTCGATGGTCGGACGTGTCCTCGGTTCCTCCCGCAGATGGAAGCGAGTGCCGAGCGCGGTGTAGAGGGGCTCCAGTACGGCGGGGCCGTGGGCCCGGGAGGCGGCGATCAGGACCCGTACCGGTGCCCATGCCTGGCCCATCAGGACGCGGTGGGGCTCGGGCAGTTCGTCGAGGCGGCCCTCGTTGAGGACGGCCAGGCTCATGACGTGCCAGCTGATGGTGAGGGGCCGGGCCTTGCCGACCTCCAGCAGCCAGCGGGAGGTCAGCCAGGTCCACGGGCACACCGGGTCGAACCAGAAGTCGACGGGAGTGCGGGGGAGGGAGTCGTTCACGAGAGGTTCCAAACGTGGTGGTGGGGGCGGGCCGGCCGGGGGTCCGGTCGGCGGTCGGAATTCAGGGGGATGGGCTGCGGGGAGAACGGCGGGGCAACTCCTGAGCGGACGACGACATGTTGAGCGACTGCGTCACAGAGCCGAGGCCAGGCGCGCCAAGGTCTGCCCGGCGCCTTCGCGGCGTGCCTGGCGGTGGCCGGTGCCGGCCCACAGGTGCAGGACGTCGGCGTCCCCCGCTTCGGCCGCCTGCCTGCGGAGCCGAGCGGTCAGGTGATGCAGCGCCGGATACCCGTACGGGGCGTGGTCGTCGTACAGATCGGTGAAGCGGTTGCGCAGCGCACGGGCGGGGCGGCCGGTGAAGGCCCGGGTCAGCACCGTGCCCCGGCCCTCGGGGTCGGCGAGAGCGGCCTGGTGGACGGGGGAGGCCCCGCTTTCCCCGGTGCGCAGGAGCACGGTGCCGACCATGGCCGCCTGTGCGCCGGCCGCCATGACGTGCGCGACGTCGGCGGGTGTGGCGAGCCCGCCCGCGGCGATCAACGGCAGGTCGACAGCCCGGCGGATCATGGCGATCAGATCGTCGACCGGTACGTCGGACGGCGGCTGCCGCGGTGTCAGCGTGCCGGAGTGCCCGCCCGCCGCGGCGGCCTGCACCACGAGGACGTCGACGCCCGCTTCGGCCCCGGCGCGGGCCTCGTCCACACCCGTGACCGTCTGGGCCACCAGGCTTCCCGCGGTGCGCAGCCTCGCCACCACGGCCCGTCCGGGGATCCCGAACGTGAAGCTGACCACCGGCACGGGGTCCTCGGCGAGCAGGCTGATCTTCTCGGCGAACGCGTCGTCGTCCTCGACCGGGACGTGCCCGCGCAGGTCGACCTGGTGGCGGTCGGCCGTCGCCTGGACGAGCGCGGCGTAGCGGGCGAAGTCGGCGCGGTCCACCGGCAGCGGATGGGGCGCGAACACATTGACGCCGAACGGGATTTGCTCGGCACGCGCCGCGGCGACCCGCTCGGCCAGCGTCCGGGCGGTGGCGTAACCGGCCGGGACGAAGCCGAGACCACCGCTGCGGGCCGCGGCCACGACCAGTGCGGTGGTCGTGGCACCGCCCGCCATGGGCGCGGCCAGCACCGGCGACGTGACGCCGAGAGCCGCGAGCAGGCTGTTCATGGTGCTGTGTCCCCTTCCTGATGCCGCCACGTCTCCACGGTGCGGCCGTCAACGGGGTCGACGCCACGACCGGCTTCCTCCCTCCTGGTAGGTGGGGCCTCGCAGCACCCGGAGCGCCGGTGGCCGTGCCGACTGCGGGTACGTCCTCACGGTCGCGGTGAAGCCTCGCCCGCACCGTCGGTGGAAGGCCGCGCCTTCCACCGGGGAGGAAGCCGGTCGTGGCGCCCGCCCCGGCGGCGGCCACACGATGAGGACATGGACACCCGACAGCACGCCACCGGTGCGGCCACGGCCGACGCCCGGCAGCCGGTCACGGTGCGGCTGCTCGGCGGACCGACGGCGCTCATCGAGATCGGGGGACTGCGACTGCTCACCGACCCCGCCTTCGAGCCGCCCGGTCGGGCCGCCGACGGCCCGCGCACGGTGGCCGGACCGCACTGTTCCGTGGCGGACGTCGAGGCGATGGGCCCGCTTCACGCCGTACTCCTGTCGCACGGCCGGTACGCCGACAGCCTCGGCGTCGCCGGTGAGCGTCTGCTCGCGACGGTCCCGGTGACGTTCACCACGACCGGGGCCGCGGACCGCCTCGGCGGCACCGCTGTCGGCCTGCGGCCCTGGTACCACCTGACCCTGGCCCGGCCGGACGGCGGATGCCTCAAGGTCACCGCGACCGCGTCCCGGAGCGGTGGCCGCGAAGGACACGAGGGGGAGGGAGACGAGGAGGAGCAGGGCATCGGCGCCGCCCTCGGACCTGTCATCGGCTTCGTACTGACCGGCCCGGACGTCCCCACGATCTACGTCAGTGGTGACGCCGCCCCCTCGCTGGACATCGCGAGCGAAGTCGCCGACCGCTTCGGGCCCGTCGAGCTGGCCGTGCTGGGGGGTGCCTGCCCCGTCCTGCCGGACCGCCTTCCGATGCCCATCGCCCTTCGCACAGCCCGAGCCGCCGAGATCCTCGGTGCGCGCACGGTCGTTCCGGTCCACCCCGAAGCCTGGGAGCACTGCGCGACGGCCCCCGGCGCCCAGCGCGAGGCGGTCGCCCATCACGGTCTTCGGGACCGACTGCTCCTGCTGGTCCCCGGCACGCCGACCACCCTCTGACCGGCGCGGGCCGACCACCACCGTGCACCCGCCCCGCCCCGACCCGATCCCATCCGACCCGATCCCATCCGACGGAGAAGACACCATGCGAGAGTTCCTGGTCGAACTGACCACCACCGTCCCCGAGGGCACCGACCCCGCCGAGGTCGACCGACGTCGCGCCGCGGAAGCGGTACGCGCCGCTGAACTGGCGGCCACCGGGCACCTGTTGCGGCTGTGGCGTCCGGTCGGCGAACCGCGCAGCATCGGTGTCTGGCTCGCCGCGGACGAGTACGAACTCCACGAGAAGGTGATCGGCACCCTGCCGCTGCGCGCCTGGATGACGGCCAGGGTCACCCCCCTCGTGTCCCACCCCAATGACCCGGGCGGCCCCGACGCCTCCGCGTGACCCACGCGTCACCTCACAAGGACCGCGTACGCACCCCACAAGGACTTCTTCATGAGCGCAACCATCCTGCGACGCTCCCCGGACCGATCGGACCGATCGGACGGCCCGCCCGGTTCGCCCTGGCTCCACGTCGCTCAGGCGGCCACGGCCCTGGCGGTCGGCATGGGCGTCGGACGCTTCGTCTACACACCGATCCTTCCCCTGATGCACGCTCAGGCGGGTCTGTCCGCCGGGGGCGGCGCACACCTCGCCACCGCCAACTACGTCGGCTACCTGGTGGGCGCCCTCGTCGGCATCCTGCGTCCCGCACTGGTCCGTTCACCCAAGATCCTGCGTGGCTCCCTGACCGTGCTGACCGGCACGCTGGCGGCGATGCCCTTCACGCACAGCACCGCCGTGTGGATCGCGCTGAGACTGACCGCCGGTGCGGCGAGCGCCCTGATCTTCGTCATCGCCGTCAGCTCTCTGCTCAGTCACCTGCGCGACCACCCCGCGCACCTGCCCGGTTGGGCCTTCGGCGGAGTCGGGGCGGGGATCGCCCTGTCCGGTCTGCTGGTTCTGGCCCTGCGCTCGGTCGCCGACTGGCAGGCCGCGTGGTGGGGCTCCGCCGGGCTCGCCGTGGTCTTCACCGCGCTGTCGTGGAACCTGCGCGTCGAACTGCCGCACACCGAGGCCACGGACCCCGGGGTCGTGACTCCGCCGCGGCCCGTGCGTACGCACCGCTGGTTCAACGCGCTGTTCGCCGGCTACACCCTGGAGGGCGTCGGATACATCGTGGCCGGCACCTTCCTGGTCGCCGCCATCGATCAGGCGTCCCCGGGGTGGATCGGCAGCGGCGCCTGGGTGCTGGTCGGCCTCGCGGCCGTGCCGTCCTCCGCGCTGTGGGCCTGGCTGGGGCGCCGCTGGTCCCGCCCCGACCTGCTCTTCGCCGCGCTCGTGATCCAGGCCGCCGGCATCGCGCTGCCCGCTCTGGTCGGCGGAGTGGCGGCAGCTCTGATCTCCGCGTTCCTGTTCGGCGTGACGTTCCTCGGGATCAGCACCATCGCGCTGGCCACCGGGGCCCATCTGCGGTTCCCCCGCTCGGTGGCCCTGCTGACCGCGGGATACTCCGTCGGCCAGATCGTCGGGCCCCTCGCTGTCACACCGCTGCTCCACCACGGCTACCACCAGGCCCTCATCCTGGCCTCGGCGGTCGTCCTCGCCGCCGCCCTCACCGCGGTCGTCCTCCGGATCGGATTCCCCCACCACATACCCGACGACACGACCGACGGGCCCCGCACCCGCCCGGCTTCGTAGGTTCGGGTGCGCCCGGTGCGCCCGTCGCGTTTCAGTTCTTCTCAGGCTGTCCATGGTGAATCGGTCGACTGAGCGTCGGACGTGTTCCGTTCCAGCGTGAACGTCCTTCCTCAAGCATGAACTTCCAGGAACGGTTCCGCTTGAAGGGCATCTCGAAGACCTCCGAGAAAAGCCACGCTCCCAGCACCGAGGCGGGCAGTCCCACCACGAGTGTGAACCCGAACGTGGGCAGCCCCGGTGATACGTAATGAGGGGCGACCTTGCGAACGACGATCATGATGATCGGCAGATGAATGAGGTACAAACTGTATGAAAAGTTGCCGAGGCCGCGCACGGCGCGCGTACTCAGGAGCTTTGTGAGGAAATCCGGCTTCCCCGTGGAGACGGCTACGAGGAGCAGCGTCATGGCGGGGACCACCGCGAGGTCCATCCAGAAATAGTGGTCCACCGTCCAGATCGACCCCTTGATGACGACAAGGCACAGGACCGGTAGAGCGGCCAGGGCGGCCAGCCAATGCCATGGAAGACGCCGGACCTTCTCCGGCGCGACAACTACTCCCGCGCCGACCAGACCGGCGACGAACACGGGAGCGAGATTCGGCGTCAGCCCGTTCACGCCTTCCACCGGCAGTGCGTCGCTCGCCAACAAGCCGCGCGCGACGACCATGAGAGTCACGCCCGTGACCAGGACCAGCGCCCCCAGTCGCCTCCGGATCAGCAGGAGAACCGGAAAGGCGAGATAGAGCTCCGCCTCCACGCCGATCGACCAGAACGCTCCGTTCGGTGTCGGGGCCGTGTACACGTCCTGAGCCACGAGGCCGTACACCAGAATCGATTTGCCGCTCGGTGGTCCGAAATGCGATGCCGGCACCACCGACCAGGCAACCACCAAACTGAACACCAGCGCCGCCCAATAGGGAGGCAGGATGCGCCAGGCGCGCCGACGCAGGAAACCGGCAAGGCTTCCCAACTGCCAGCTCTTGCGCGCCGCCGAGATGGCCAGAGAGAAACCGGACAGCACGAGAAAGAGGACGACGGCAAGGCGCCCGTACATCAACCAGCCGAGCCAGGAGGGGCCCGAGTTGTCCGGAAACCCTGGAAAGGTCAGGAGCCAGCAGTGGAAAAGGAGAACGTACAGTGCGGCCAAGCCCCGGAGCCCGTCGAGCCCCGGCACATGGGTGAGGCCGGACGCCGCGTCCGGCTCCTCTCTTTTCTCCTCGGGGGAGGGCAAGTCAAGATCACTACGGACTGGTTGACTCGATCCTGAGGTAATCGTTCGGCCCTCTCCTCGGGTTCCCTGCTCGCGTACGTGGTCACCGCCACGGCGATCCGTGCACGACGTTCCGAGGCGGGCGCCCACCTACCGACTCGGCGTTCACGTCGTGTTTTCGGGTAGCCCGGAGCCACCCGCAGTGACTGGTACGTCGCGCTCGGCCGGAAGGTTCAGGGGAGAAGCAAGAGGGCTCCTTGTCACACGGGGGTACGGCCCCGGCTCCGTAACCGCCCTGGGCCCCGGCGGTCCGGCCCGGGGCCGCCGGGGCTTCGGTCACCGGCCCGGAAGCCTCGTCGTGATCTCCTGCAGCACCCACCCGTTGCCGTCCGGATCACTGAAGGACAGGAACGAGGAGTAGCTCCGGCGTTCCGGGTCCGGGCCCGAGACACGGCCCTCGGTTCCGGCGCGGTGGAACACTCCGCCCGCGTCGTGGAACACCTCGCTCACCTCGACGCCCCGGTCGGCGAGCTCGGCGCGGGCCGCCTCGATGTCGGCGACGACGAGGTGCAGGCCCTCCGACGAGCCGGGCGGGGCCGCGCTGATCCGGGTGCCGAAGATGATCGAACAGGGTGAGCCGGGCGGGGTGAACTGCACCACCCGGAAGTCCGCCCCGTCGCTGAAGTCGGCGTCGAGCCGCCATCCGAGCTTCTCGTAGAAGGCCTTGGCACGGTCGGCGTCGGAGACCGGCACCACCACAACCTCGAGTTTCATGTCCATGGCGGCTTGCTCCTGTCCGTAGGGGTCCATTGCTGTCGCGCGTTGTCGATCACGCGTTGTCGATCACGCGTTGTCGATCACCCGTGCCGACCGGCCGGCGTCGGTCGACAACGAGCGACGTCGACCGGTGTCGGTCCGTTTCGGTGGCCACTGCTCGTGTCGGCGCCCATGCCGCCGCTCACGTCCTGAGCGCTTCCGTTCTCTCCACGTCCACCGTTGGGCCGGGGGTGGACGCTCGCAACCCGTGCGGGGCGCGGGCCCGCGGTGCGGACGGCCCCGGGCGGTCGGTCCGGCCCGGGCCGGACGCGGCGGGGGCCCGGACCGTGCGAGGCGCTGGGGGCCTGCCCGCGCCAGGCGGGGAGGCCGGGCTACCGGCGGGCGAGCCGGTCCGCTTCGACGACCGCTTCGGCGAACGCCTCGGGTGCTTCCTGCGGCACGTTGTGGCCGATGTCCTTCAGGGTCCGGTGGGCGTACGGGCCCGAGAACTTGTCGCGATAGGACGAGCCGTCCCCGGCCGGGGTGAAGGGGTCCCGTTCCCCGTCGAGGGTGACCGTGGGCACGCCGATGACGGGGCCGGCGGCCAGTCGGTTCTCGATGCGGTCGTAGCGCGGGTCGCCGTCGGCCAGGCCGAGCCGCCAGCGGTAGTTGTGGATCACGATGGCGGCATGGTCGGGGTTGTCGAAGGCCGCCGCCGTACGGTCGAAGGTCGCCTCGTCGAAGTCCCACGTGGGGGAGTTGAACCTCCAGACGAGCCTGGCCAGATCGCGGGCGTTCGCCTCGAGGCCGAGCCGACCCCGCTCCGTGGCGAAGTAGAACTGGTACCACCACGCCCACTCGGCCTGCGGCGGCAGCGGCGCCTCGTTGCGCTCGCGGTTGGTGATCAGGTACCCGGTCACGGAGACCAGGGCCCTGCACCGCTCGGGCCGGAGCGCGGCGATGATGTCGGCCGTCCGTGATCCCCAGTCGAAACCGGCCAGGATCGCCTTCTCGATCTTGAGCGCGTCCATCAGCGCGATGATGTCGAGCGCGACCACCGACTGCTGGGCGTTGCGGAACGTCCTGTCCGAAAGGAAGCGGGTGGTGCCGTGGCCGCGCAGGTACGGCACGATCACCCGGTAGCCCCGCGCCGCCAACAAGGGCGCTACATCGACGAAGCTGTGGATGTCGTGGGGCCAGCCGTGCAGCAGGACGACCGCGGGGCCGTGGGCGGGGCCGGCCTCCGCGTAGCCGACGTTCAGCTCGCCGGCGTGGATCTGCTTCAGCGGCCCGAAGGACGTGTGCCCCCACCCGGCCGTCGACGTGGTCGCCGCGCTCTCGCGGCCCGATGCCGTCGGCGTGGCCGCCCTCGAGACGGTGGGCACCGCGGCCAGTGACGTACTGGCCGCACTCACACCCATGATCTTGCCGAAGCTCCGCCTGTTGAACATCAGGCCCCCTTCTTGACCGCTGATCCGGTAGGAACGCGCGCTCGCGCAGGCCTCCGCCCGCCCCTGTCGTGGGGCGCGGGTCCCTGCCATGTCGCCGCGCGGCACTGACCCTCGCACGGCTCCGCGTCACCTGTCAAACAGGTGACGCGTGCTGCGAATCCTGTCCCCAGGTGGTGCGGCGGTCGTCGCCGAGGGCATGAAGTGGGGTCCGGTTTCCGGCGGTTGGGGGGCGTGCGACCTGTCGGCGCCCCCCGACCGCCTCTTCCCGCCGGGCTCCCGCTGCGGTCGGAGGGTCCGGGTGTGACCGTCCGGGATGGGGGTGAGGTCAGGCCCGTACGGCGTCGAGCACGACACGGAAGCGCGCCTCGCCGGACATCATGCGTTCGTAGGCCTTCGGCGCCTCGGCCAGCGGCATCCGCTCGATCAGCGGAAGGACCCCGTGCCGCACGCTGAAGGCCAGGTTGTCCTCGTTCTCGATCGGGGTTCCGGTCAGGCTGCCGGTGATGGTCCGCGTGCTGAGCACGAGGTCCGGCGTGGAGACCGTTATCGGGTCGGTGCCGACCCCCACCACGATCATGCGGCCGCGCGGGGCGAGCCCGGTGACCAGGGGTGTCATCGAACTGCCGCTGGCCGCCGTCGCGACGATGCCGTCGGCGCCGCCCAGTCGTGCCAGCGCCTCTCCGGGGTGCTCGGCGGCGCTGTCGATGTAGTCGTCCGCGCCGAGTGAGGCCGCCAGCGACGCCTTCTCGGGCCCGCGGGCGATCGCCACGACCCGGTGGCCGAGCCTGGCCGCGTACTGCACCGCGAGATGTCCGAGACCCCCGATGCCCTGCACGGCCACGAGCGAACCGGGCCGGTTGTCCAGCTGTCGCAGGGCGCTGAGGCTCGTCAGGCCCGCGCACAGCAGCGGGGCCGCCTCGGCCGACGAGATGCCCTCCGGAATCCGGGCCAGCGCGTTGGACCTGGCGTACAGCACCTCAGCGTAGCCGCCGTCGACGGTCGTCCCCGTCTGCTCCTGGTCGGCGCAGTTGACGAAGTCGCCGCGCCGGCACGGGTCGCACTCACCGCAGTGACCGGCCAGGAACCCGACGCCCACCCGCTCGCCGACCTGCCACGCCCGCACTCCCTCGCCCACGGCGTCGATGGTCCCGACGACCTCGTGACCCGGGACGACGGGCTGCGACGGATCGGCCCTGAGCCCTTCGACGGCGAGCACGTCGGAGTGGCACACCCCGCAGCTCTCCACCGTGATCCGTACGTGGCCCGGGCGGGGCGGGACGAGTTCACGGGTGGTCCGTGCGAACTGCCGTGATCCGGTGACTTCGTATGCCTGGTACGTGGACACGTTTCTCCTGGGGGTGTGCGGCGCCCCGTCCGAGTCCCGCGTGGGGACTGCCTTCGGCCCGCCTGGCCTCGCGGTTGCGGGCGGCGGAGCCGGGGCCGCGGGCGATCCGCGGAGGCGCTGCCACGACAATATGACCGGTCGTCTTAGACGTCAACGCGTACCTCCCTTCAGACGTCGACGCGTACCTCCATCTTGCACATGGGCTTCGAAGGGTGGGGTGGGGGAGCGGGGGTCGGAGAGTCCCGGTGTGTGCCGGGCTCGCACCCACGTCGGGCCGCTTCACCGCAGGGGCGGGTGATGATCGAGCGTGAGAGATTCATCACCGCTCGAACCGGTGATTTCCCTGTGCGGGCTGACCGCCCCTGGGTCGTCCAGGAGGCGAAGGGGCGTGGAGCGATCCTGTGCGTCGGGCCCGTGGGAGGGCCACCGGCGGGCGGGCGCCGGCCGGCCCTTCGACGAGGTCATCGATCAGCGGATCGGAGACGTGGTCGAAGAGGCCCCCGGCGTACCGCGGTTCAGGCCTCCGTACGGGGTGACGTCCGCTCCGGCTCGTAGGCGCGCAGGCCGTCGACGGCGCGGTGCACGGTCTCCGCATGCCCGAACAGGCCCGGCAGTCCACCGGTGTGCAGCAAGGCGGTGCGTTGCCCCGGGCGGATGTCGCCGTCCCGGACCGCGGCGATCAGCCCGGCCATGGCGCGCCCGCTGTAGACCGGGTCCAGGACGACACCCTCGGTGAGCGCGGCGGTTCGCATCGCCTCCAGGACCGGTTCGTGCAGCATCCCGTACCCCGGGCCCACCTGGTCGGTACGGATCCGCAGGGACTCAGGGGCGATGTCGCGGCCGGTCAGCGCGCCCGCGAGGTCGGCGACGGTGACGGCCGGCTCCGCCACCGCCCCGCAGTGAACGCCGAGGACACGTCGCTCCCCGAGGGCGCCGATCAGCCCCGCCATGGTGCCGCCGGACCCGAGGGCGACCACGACGTTTTCCACGTCGGGCAGTTGGGCGAGCAGCTCCTCGCCGCCGTCCACATATCCCCGTGCCCCGAGGGGACTTGAGCCGCCGAAGGGGATGGGGAAGGGACGCGCCCCGTCGTGGCGCAGCTGACGGCAGACCTCGTCGGTGACGCCGGCCATCGTGCTCGGGTCGCTGTCGCCGGCCCAGAACACCCTGGCTCCGAAGAGGCTGTCGAGAACGAGGTTGCCGGAGCCGTTCACGGCGCTGTCGCGGGTGCCGGGGAAGACGAGCACGACGTCGAGCCCGAGGCGGGCGCCGGCGGCCGCGGTGAGACGGGCGTGGTTGCTCTGCGCGGCGCCGGTGGTGACCAGGGTGTCCGCCCCGGCCGCGAGGGCGGCGCCGACGGTCCACTCCAGCTTGCGGACCTTGTTGCCGCCGCCTCCGAGCCCGATGAGGTCGTCCCGCTTGATCCAGAGGTCGTCCTCGCCCAGGCCCAGCTCCGCCGACAGACGCGGCACCCGCTCCAGCGGGGTGGGCCATGTCGACAGGGCGATCTTGTCACTCATGAAATCTCCAGCTCAAGTAGTACGCGCACCGCCGAGGGCGGAGGGGAGGAGGGACGGTTGCGGCGGAGCACGCAGTCACCGTACGTCGGGCACTCCCGCCTACCGTCGCCTGCCCACCCCCGGGCGGGCACTACAGGGCCAGCAGGGCCTGTTCGACCACTTCGGTCAGTGCCGGGTGGATGAACAGCACGTCGCGGGAGATCCGGTCCACCGTCAGTCCCAGTTCCATGGCCTGGATCAACTGCTGGATGAGTGTCGCCGCCTGTGGGCCGATGATGTGCGCGCCGAGGATCGTCCGGGTGACGGGATCGGCCAGGATCTTCACGAAGCTGGTGGTGTCCTCCAACGCCCATCCGTACGCGGCGTCCCCGTAGTCGCGGACACTCACGAGGTGGTCGATGCCGCGACGCCGGGCCTCCTGCTCGGTCAGCCCGATGCTCGCGATCTGCGGGCTGGTGAAGACCGCGTGCGGCGCGACCTTGTGGGGCAGGGTGCGGATGTCCTCGGGATGGAGCAGGTTGTGCCGCACGAGCCGGACCTCGGCGTTCGCCATGTGCTTGAGCTGGTAGTGGTTCGCCGTGTCGCCCAGGGCCCAGACCCCCGGCACCGACGTGCGGTACGCGCCGTCGGTCACGATGTGGCCGTGTCCGTCGAGGTCCAGACCGCCGGCGGTGGCGTCCAGCCGGTCGGTGTTGGGCCGGCGACCGACGCACACCAACAGCGCCGCGGCCCGGACGACATGGTCGCCGTCCGGGCAGGACACGGAGACCGCGACGCCGTCTTCACGCCCCTCGACGGAGGTGACGGTGGCGTCGAGGAGTACCCGACGGCGCCGCGACGCCAGGTCGGTGTAGCGTGCCGACACCTGTTCGTCCTCCGCCATCAGCAGGCGCGGCCCCCGCTGCACGATCGTGATGTCGGAGCCGAACGCGCCGAAGACATGGCCGAACTCGGCCGCGATGAAACCGCCACCGATGACGACCATGGACGCGGGCACCTCGTCGATCCGCATGATGGTGTCCGAGGTGTGGTAGGCGACGGTGTCGAGGCCGGGGATGTCCGGCACCACGGGTCGTGACCCGACCGCGACGACGAACGTGTCGGCGGTGATGCGCTCGGCCCCCACCCGCACCACCTTCGGCGCGACGAACCGCCCCTCCTCGGTGTACACGTCGACGCCGTTGTCCCTGCGGTAGTTCAGCGCGCTCTCGTGCATCGGATCGATGCGGTGGAACACCCGGTCGCGGATGGCCTTCCAGTCGACGTGCTCGACCGTCGCGTCGACACCGAGACGGGCCGCCGCCCGCGCGTCCTCGACCGCGTCGGCGGCGACGACGAACATCTTGCTCGGAATGCAGCCTCGGTTCAGGCACGTGCCGCCGAAGCGGCCGGGTTCGACGACAGCGGTGCGGAGATGAGCGAGCTCTCCGCCGGGCAGCATGTTGCCGCTGCCGGCTCCCAGAACCACAAGATCGTAATGGCGCACGTCCGTTCACCTTCCGTCGACGAACCGTCCAGCCCGGCGGCGCACGGCCCGGCGGTGAGGAAGTGGTCCGCGCCGCCCCGCCTCCCTGTCGCGCGGGCACGGCGACGTGGTCCGGGCGATCCGGGTCATCCGGGGGACCCCGGGTCCTGCAGGGGCAGCTCCGCCCAGACGGTCTTGCCGTGCTTGTGGTGCCGGGCGCCCCACTGCTCGGCGAGGCTGGCGACGATGAACAGCCCACGGCCCGACTCGTCGACCGCGCGGGCGTGTTTGACGTGCGGGGCGCTGGTTGCGCCGTCGCTGACCTCGCAGGTCAGCATCCGGTCGAGGATCAGCCGTAGGCGCAGGGGCGGGGCACCGTGACGGATCGCGTTGCCGACCAGCTCGCTGACGATGAGTTCGGTGGTGAAGGCCGTCTCCTCGTCCGTCGCCCAGACCTCCAACTGGCGGCGCGCCGCTCGACGGGCGATGGGCGCGGCCTCGGCGTCGGCCGGCAGGGGGACCGTCAGTACCCGGTCCGCGGGCAGCGCATGCGTACGAGCGAGCAGTATCAGTGTGTCGCCGGAGGGCCGGTCGTCCACGAGTGCGTCCGTGAGGTCACCGCAGAGTTCCCGCAGCGGCCTTTCACCGGCGGAGTCGAGCAGTGGGCGCAGTGGACCGGAGGGCGCCAGGACCCTCACCCCGGCCGTGGCCGTGGCCATCGCCAGAGTGCTGCCCTCGGGGAGGTCGACGGTGGTCGCGGGGAAGGGGGCGCTGCTCATTTCGGCGAGGAGGGGGCCCGCCGGGACGGGCAGTTCCGTGGAGGTGCCGTCGGGGAGGACGGCGACGGGCCGCGGGAGGCCGGCGCGGGCGAGGGTGCAGGTGAGCTCGACCGGGTCGTAGATCGCGACGGCGCAGCCGGCGGTGAGCGACTCGCGGCACAGGGGATCCCCGGGCGGCAGCGTGGCGCAGGCCCTGGCGAGACGGCCCGCGGTGTCGCTCAGCCGAGCCAGCAGCTCGTCGGGCTCCAGGTCCAGGGCGGCGAGGGTGTGGACGGCCGTGCGCAGGATTCCCACCGTGACGGCCGCACCGATGCCCTGCTTCGCCACGTCACCGACGATCAGCGCGGTCCGTGCGCCGGGCAGCGCGATCGTGTCGGACCAGGCCCCGCCGCCGTCCGGGTCGGGAAGGAACAACCGGGAGATCTCCAGGGTGTTCGGTGTGCCCGAATGCTGGGGGAGGAGCCGGCGCTGGACCGTGGCGGCGATGATCCACTCACGCATGTACCGACGGGCGGTCTCGACGCAGAGCGCGGCGTGCGCGCACACGGAGGAGGCCACCGCGAGGTCCTCCTCCGTGAAGGGGTCCTCCTGCCGGTGGCGGTAGAAGCTGACCAGGCCCAGAGCCTGGCCGTGCAACGCCAGCGGGGCCACGATCAGGGAGTGGGCGCCGGATCGCTCGATGGCGTCGGCACGGGCCGGGTCGGCGGCGAGCCAGACGGCGTCCTTGCCAAGGGAGACGAGGCGCGGCCGAAGGTCGGACAGCACGTGCGAGAACGGGGTGTCTCTCGGCAGGGGACGCACGTCTCCGACCGGGTAGGCCGAGACCGGCCCGCGGAAGGCGGCTCGGCGCAGGACGACGTCCTCGCCGACGGGCACCTGCGGGGGCTCCTCTCCGTGGACGACGTCCTCGATCACGTCGACCACGGTGATGCCCGCGAACCGGGGCACGACCGCCTCCACCAGCTCCTCGCACACGGCGCCCACGTTCAGCCCCTGACCCACATGGGTGCGCACCGACTCCAGCAGGGCCAGGCGGTGATGCGCGTTCTCCCGCTCGGTGACGTCGAGCGCGGATGCCACCAGTCCGAGCACATCGCCGTGGGAGCTCTCCAGACGGACGTAGGAGACGGAGTAGATACGTCGTCCGAGCCCGCCCGGCGCGTCGACGACGGCGCGTACGAGCCGGCTGACCACCGGCTCGCCCCCGTCCAGGACCTGCTGCGCCACCGCGGCCTCTTTCTCGGGGTCCTCGAGGCCGTAGGCACGGGCGAAATGCTGGCCGGCCAGGTCCTCCTCCGGCGTTCCGGGCAGACCCTGGGTGGCGCCGGGCACGCGGGCCACCCGCAGCTGATGGTCGAGGACGTGCAGTCGCGCCGGGGAATGGGCGAACATGGCCTCCAGGATCGTCACGTCCTGCCCCGACACCCCGTCCTGCGCCGCGAGGACCTGCCACATCACGGAAGCGCCCCGCAGTACCGGCTTGACCAGGACCGGGGCGCCGGCCGCGAACCCCTCCCGCCGCCCTCCCCCTTCGGCGGTGGCCTCGCGCACGAGCGCGGTCACCGCCTGGCCGACGGCCTCCTCGGCGGACCACCCGAACAGCTGCTCGGCCTGGCGTCGCCACTCGACGATCCGGCCCTCCTCGTCGATGAGCACGAGCACGTCACCGCTGGACATTCGACAGCACCTCCGTCTCCATCGGTTCCCGCCCGTTCGGACGAACGGGCGTCTGCCACCGGTGACTTGGGCGTCCGGATCGGCGAAGCCGGCGGCGGCGAGCCGCATCGGGAAGGCGGCCGGGACCGGGGCCGGAGGCCAGGAGGGAACAGCGCGCCGGAAAAGCGGCACCGTGCCTTCGGCCGGGGAACACCGTCCCGGTCGGGGCGAGAAGGAGGAACTGCCGCGTCATGGCCGGTCTACCGCCGCAGCGCGTCCATGTGGAGCGCGGCGTCGGACGCCGCCTCGTCGGGAGCCCGGCCGTGCTCACGGGCGGTCAGGTACGCGGCGTACCAGTCCCACCAGTCGTGCTCCGGGGCGGTCGCCTCGTAGAAGCCGTGGTGCTCCGCCGTCTCCTGGAGGAGTGCTGCCAACGCGGTGACGTCCATGACGAACCTCCTCCGTCGTACGGGATCCCGTCACCGTCCGGGAAGGCGTACCTGGGCCTCCTGCGACAGCCACCTCATGCCGTCCGGGTCGCTGAACGACGCGTATGTGGCGTATACGCGACGTTCCGGATCTGGCCGACCACCCGTTCCGGGGCGCCGGACACGAGCGTCGTGCACCACGCACTCACGTCGGCGCCCCGGACCTCGGTGGACGCGGGGCACGGCCGACGTCGGACGGACCGACCAACGTGACAATTGTCGCTTACTGGACAAGGTCCGGCGAGGCGAGTCCCACCGTCACCGAAGACGCCGCGCCCGCGCCCCGTGCGGCGCCGTCACGAACTCCGGCCGCGGCCTCGACCGCGCGCGTGCGGCTACCGTTCGCGTTGCTCAAGTAACGCTCAGAAACGGGATCTTTCGCTTGAGGCACGCATGACGAGCTCGTAGGGTCCCGAAGGGTGATCGCGGGGCCGGACCCACCGGGCCAGGCGCTCATGACAAGGGGGAACGACTGTGGGCATCGGCATGACCTCGGTCGACGGCGATGGGGCGACGCCTTCCACCAGGGAGACCGGGTGGAAGTGGACGTGCTCGGAGGCCTCCCCATGAGGCGCCGGCCCCGATGGTTCCCCGGCTGTGCCCTGTTGGTGACGGCCCTCTGCCTCACGGGCTGCGCACCGGATCACGATTCCGCACCTGAGCGCGGGGCCTCGGCACCTGCCGCTCACCGGAGTGCTGACGCACAGGCCGAGAAGAGGCGCACGGCCCAGGTCCGGGCCGCACTCGACGCGGTCGCGACGGTGGACGCCCCGATGGTCGAGTCCGGGACGGAGCGGGTGTCCGACGGAGTGCACACCCGTCCCGATGTGGCGGAGGGCGCCGCCTACGAGTTGACCGTGGTGTGCGCGGGGAAGGGGGACGCCGAGATCGAGTTCACCCCGGCCGGCGCGGGTTCGAAGAAGCCGGTCCGCTGCGACGGTTCCGTGGTCTTCGAGCGGTTCACGGCCCGAGGCTCGCTCCGTCTCGATGTCCGGGGAAAACCGGGCTCGACAGGCATGATCGCCTGGCGGATCGACACGCTCTGACCGCGTAGCCGCACAGCACCTCAGTGGGCGGTGCCGGTCTGCCAGGCGATCCGGTCGTCGATCGCGATGACCATGTTCCCGTCCTCCAGCACCTTGAGCGTCGCACCGTTGGCGCCTTGGGAGTTGCTGGCCCACAACGGCTTGGCCTGGGCGCTGTAGACCACCAGGTTGCCGTCCTGCTGGAACACGGCCGTGTTGCCCGGGCCCTGGGTCCGGCTCGCCCAACGTGCCTTTCCGGACTCGTCGTAGAGCACCAGGTTGCCGTCCGTCTGCATGATCAGTTTCGAGCGCACGGTCCGCACGAGCTTCCCGACCTCGAACGTGAAGGGAGGCTTCAGCACCAGGGCATCGGGCGGGTTGCCCCCCTCCGCGGAACCGTCGTCGCCTGTGCCTGTACCTGTGCCTGTGCCCGCGTCCGAGCCGGCGGTTGCGCCCGCGCCCGCGGCTGCGGGAGACGCCTTCGCCCCGGCCTCGGAGGGCTCGGCCGACCGGTCGGCGGCACGGTCGGCACTGGCGGACGGCGCGGCACGCGTGGGCCCGGAGCCCTTGTCGTCGAAGGAGTGGAACAGGAGCAGTGCGGAGGCGGCGACAGCGACCAGCGCACCCGCGCCTATGGCGGCCGCCCCTTTGGACCGGCCGTTTCGGCGCCCTTCGCCGGCCGACCGCGGAGTCGGCCCGGTTCCCGGGTGGGTGCTGCCCGGGTAGGCGTCATGTGTGTCCGCCGCACGCGGGCGCGCGACTGGGCCGGGGCCCGATTCCGGCGCGAGGAGGGTGGCCGCGTCGGCTTCGCGGGTGCCGACCGCAGGGGCCGTGGTCGGTGGGGAGAGCGGCGCCGTCGCGCCCAAGAGGTCGGCTGACATACCGCCTCCCATGCCGCCTCCCATGCCGCTTCCCATGCCGCTTCCCCGGCCGGTGACGGTCGCCGCACGTTCCCGGTCCGTCGCGGGGCCCACGGCGAGTGCCAGCTGGTAGGCGGGATGCTGGACCAGATCGGTCTCGGCCTGGCAGAGCTCCACGATCCGCTGCAGGCCGGGGCGCTGGGCCGGATCACTGTGCACGCAGGCCGAGATGAGCTGGGCGACGCCGGACTCCACGCCCCGCAGGTCGATCTCCCCGTGCACCGAACGGTAGGACACCGCTGCGAACGACCCGTCCCCGTAGGGCGGTCGGCCGGTGACGGCGAACGCCAGAGTGGCGCCCAGGGCGAACACGTCCGCTCCCGGACCGGTCTCGCTGCCCGTGATCGTCTCGGGTGCGATGTACCCGGGACTGCCCATCGCGCTGCCGACCTGGGTCAGGTCGGACGGACCGCTGTTCCGGGCGATGCCGAAGTCGATCAGCTGAGGGCCGGTGGCGGAGAGGATGACGTTGTGCGGCTTGAGGTCCCGATGCCACACGCCGCGGACGTGGATGGCGTCCAGCCCCTCGGCCAGGGCGGCCAGCATGATCCGGGCCAGGTCGGCGGGGAGCGGTCCATGGGTCATGACCGCGGCGTGGAGCGTGGGCCCTGGCACGTACTCGGTGGCCAGCCAGTACGGAGGTGTGTCCAGCTCCGCGTCGATGAGTGACGCCGTGTACGCGCTGCGGACCGTGCCCAGGGTCTCCACCTCGCGCCGAAACCGGCTGAGGGCGTGTTCGTCGTGTCGGAGGTGGTCGTTGATCACCTTGACGGCGACCGGACGGCCGCCCGGCGAACGTGCGAGATACACCCTCCCCATGCCGCCCTCACCGAGTCTGCCGACCAGCCGGTAGCGACCTATGTGTGACGGATCGGAGCCATCGAGCGAATGCACGGGACCTGTCCTCCTGAAGTGGGACCCACGATCACCGGATCCGCCGTGAGGTCGGCTCGGCCGGGCTCCAACTCCGTTGCCCAGTGGGGTGGGTGCGAGTACCAGTCCGTCGACTCCACGTCTGGACCGGACACCGACATAGTAGAGGGAGCCGACACCCGCGCCTCACCCGACGCGGTGGTGCCGCCCCGGCTCTGCGGTCAGCCCTTCACCAAAGGTGCCGGGACGCGGCAATGGTCCCCAACTCGCTTTTGCGGCAAGGCAGTTACCGGATGGAACGAGACGGGCAGCGCGGACGGGACCCGGACCCCGGGGGGAAAGGACGCGACGGAGGCCACGGCCGTCGATCAGGAGACGGCGCCGGTGGCACCCGACGGCACGCGGAACACGGGACCTGTGGGTCCGCGCGGTCCGGGTGCGCCCTGCCGCAGCACGGCGCCGTTCCCGTGTTCCCGGCCCGCGGTCGACCGGGACCGGGCCCACCGGAGACGGCCGCGGGCCCGCGGGGGACGGGACGTCACGGCTGTACGGGGGCCTCGCCGACGTCGCCCGGACGGCCGGGACGGTGGGCCTGGACGGCATCGGCAACGGCGTCGTCCAGGCCCTGGCCGCGGGTCCGGAGCCCCTGGACGACACCGCTGATGTCGGTCTGGGAGCGGTTCTGGCTGAGTTTGAACTTGGCTTCGACACGGGTGATGGAGAGTTCGACGCCGACGATCGCCCGCAGTTGGCCCTGGATGTAGGGGGCCGGAGCGTCGTCGACGGACCACGGGGTGACGGCGGCGGCCTCGTGTTTGTCGGTCAGCCGGCGTACCTGGTCCTCGACCCACGCGGGGTCGTCGTGGACGACGAGGTCCCCGTGGACGTGCGCGGTGATGTAGTTCCAGGTCGGAACCTGGCGGTGGTGCTCGGCCTTGGACGGATACCAGGTGGGTGTGACGTAGGCGTCGGGACCGCGCACGATGACCATGGCCCGGCCGGTCGGGGGCAGCTTCCACTGTTCGTTGTTGCGGGCCATGTGCCCGATCAGGGAGCCGTGCGCGCCGGCCTCGGGGTCGTAGACGAAGGGCAGCAGGGTGGCCTGGAGGCCGTCCTCGGTCACAGTGATCAGGTCGGCGGCGCCGTGGTGGTGCAGCAACTGCCGGACGTCCTCATCGGTGGGGGCGAAATGTCGCGGAACGTACACGGTCAGCCTTTCGTGGACGGGGCGGGCGGGCCGTCCTGTCTCTGGGGGTCGATAATGCGCCATAATTGCACTAGTGCAATATGTCAATTGAATTAGCGTAAACGTAGCAAAGGGTCGCCTCTCGCGAAAGGGACGCAGGTGGGGGCAGGGCCGCCTGCCGGAAGGCGGTCGCTGACGGCGAGCGCCGGGGCCGGGGACGGGCGTGCCGCCGACTGGTCCGCCGGACGGGTCCCGCCGCGGACGCGGACGGCGCGCGCGTCCGCGGCGGGATCGGGACGGGTGGGTGCGGCGGCGGCTCTAGCCGCAGTTGGTGCCGTACTTTCCGAAGTGCGCCCCGTCCATCGCTCCCCACCAGTCCACGCAGGACCCGGCGGCGTCGACGTAGACCGGGCCGACGTAGGAGCGGAAGGCGCCGCCGTCCTGGTCGTCGTAGATCTCGCCGCCGCTGCGCCGGATGAAGAGGTCCATGGGGACCGGGTCACCCGCGACGTTCCGGACGGCGACCGCGCAGTTCTTGCCGGTGGCGGAGTTGTAGGTGAGGTAGGCCGTGCCGATGTCGCCGACCGGCGTGGAGTTGACGGTCTTGTAGCCGGTGCCGCAGGCCCCGTTGTAGGCGGCGGTCGCGGTCGCAGTGGCGGGTGCTGCCGACGCCGCCGGTGCCAGAGCCGTGAGGGCGACGACGCTCACGGCCGCCGCTGCCGCACCCTGCACCACACGCATCATCCGTGCCATTTCGTTCCCCGTTCGTGTCATTCGCCAAGTGGGCATCGGCGGCCCGGTTCGCACCGCGCTCTCGATGCTTTTCCGTACGCCGAGTACGACCAGCCGACGACCCCAGCCGTTGTGGCCGTCACGGCAACGACTCCGTGCCACACGTCATGGACTGGCACCAGTTCGGTGAACTCCGCGCGGTGGGCCTTGCGTCGGCGCCTGCGCGGCAGTCGGCCCCCTCGCCGCACGGCACGTACCGCCCGCTTCACGGCACGTACCGCCCGCGTCGAACGATGCTCCCCGGCAGTCGGCGCGACGGCCTGGGCTCCGCAGCCGTCGGTTCTTCTCCGGTGCGGCGCGGACCGGATGATCCCCGTCGAAGCGGGTGACGCCCGCCCGCGGCCGGTGCCTTGACGAACGTTGCCTAGGACGAACGTTGCCTAGGGGGAGTCCGACCAGGGCCCTCTCTCACGGGCGTGGTCGGAGTCGGCCCCGACGACGTCCTCCCGACCGTGGCCGGACGCCGGCGGCTGCTGCGGCTTCCGCGCGTCCTGCGCAGTGGTGAGCGGGCTCAGGTGCCGCGCGGTGCTGTGATGGTCAGTCGACACCCGCGCCATCGTCCTGGGAACGGACGGGCTCGTGCTCGGGGGAGCCGTGACCGGCGACCAGGTTGTGCTCGAGCTCTTCGAGTCCTCGCAGCAGAGTCTCCTGCCGCGCGGGCGTCATCCCGGCGGTCGTGATCGACTCCAGTTGCGCCCACAACCGTTCCACCGAGCGTCGCAGCCCATTGCCGGCAGCGGTGGTCTCCACCAGTGTGGCCCGCCCGTCGTCCGGGTCGGGCCGGCGGCGGACGAATCCGGCGCGCTCGAGGCGTTGCACGGTGCGGGTCATGGCGGCCGAGTCCGTGTCGAAGACCACGGCGAGGTCCGCCTGCCGCTGGGGTCCCGAATCCCACAGGTGCATCAGCAGCAGTTCGTGGCCGGGGTGCAGTCCGACGGCCCGGAACAACTGCCTTGCCCGCATGACGTGCAGCCGTGTCACCCGGATCAGAGCGTTGCTGATGGGGCCGCTGCCGGCAGCGGTGGCGGAGGGGACGCCTTCCCGTCCGGGCCGTCGTGAAGTCATGGATCATCCTACTGTGACGCGGCTTCGGACCGTCCGCGACGGTCGACGGCAGCGCCCCGCGGCGTCCACATCCACGTTCTGTCGCAGGTGCCGAGAGAAGCCGTGTCCTGACCTGCGGCCTCGTGTCCAGTCATCTACTGTCCGGGACACATAGTTACCTCCGAGGGCTCGATGTCCGCGGATCCGTCGTAGATTTCCTGCACTTCCTTCCAGGTCTCCGGAATAGATCCATGACGGCGAACATTATGCTGTCTCGAACAGTTAATGACTCGGCCTGATGTCGACCCGTGCGGTGGGAGGGACGCGAAGTGAAGTCATCGCTCTGCCGGCCGCCGTCGCCGTCCAGATCGAGTCGGCGTGACCACGGTCGCGCGATCCTGTCCCGTTCAAGATCATCCGAGACTGACGTGAGGTACGGCGATGAAGGCGATCCAGATGACCGAACAGGGCGGCCCCGAGGTGCTGCGGCTGGTGGAGCTCCCTGACCCGCAGCCGGGACCCGGCCAGGTGCTGATCCGTGTGGAGTCCGCCGCGGTCAATTTCTCCGACGTCATGCGCCGCCGCGGTGACGTCTACCCGGTGGCCACCCCGTCGCCCTTCGTGCCGGGTGCCGAGGTGGCGGGCACCGTCGTCGCCCTCGGGCCCGGCGTGGACGGCCCGGCGGTCGGTACCAAGGTGTTCGGCAGCGTCGGTGCCGACGGCTCCGGCGGATACGCGGAGCTGGCGCTGGCCTACGCCCCCAGTGTGATCCCGATCCCTGAAGGGCTCGACTCCGACGCCGCGGCCGGCATCGTCGTCTCGGGACTGGCGGCGACCGTCGTCCTCACCGAACTCATCGGGCTTCGAAAAGGGCAGAGCGTGTTCATCCCCGCCGCGGCGGGGGGTGTCGGCCAGTACGCCGTGCAGATCGCGAAGCTCCTGGGTGCCGACACGGTCATCGCGGGCGCCAGTACCCAGGCCAAGCGTCGGATCGCACTCGACCTCGGGGCCGACCACGCCCTCGACTACACCCGGGACGACTGGCCGGAAGAGGTGCGGGAACTGACGGGCGGTGTCGGGGTGGACGGCGCGCTGGAGATGTCGGGCCCGGCCCGCCTGGCCCAGACGCTGCGCGCCCTGGCCCCGTTCGGACGTCTGGTCGTCCTCGGCTCGGTCGGGGGAACCGTCGAGGGGCTGGACCCGGCCGCACTGACTCCGCTGTTGTACGACCCGGCGCCCAGTCAGTCCCTGATCGGCTTCAACCTGGGCGTCTGGTTCGAGCACCGGCTGCCGGAGGCGGGCGAGGCGCTGCGTCGCCTGGTGGGATGGGTCGCCTCGGGTGAGGTGCGCCCGCCGGCCACTCAGTCACTGTCCCTCGCCGAGGCGGCCGAGGCGCACCGTCTTCTGGAGACCGGCCGGACCACGGGCAAGCTCATCCTCAAGCCTTGATCCGTCGGGCCGGCTCCTCTGCGGCGGCCGGCTCCTCCGTGGCGGCCGGCTCCGGCGGGGCGGGCCGGCCCTCGCTCCTCCGTGCTGTGCGTACCCGGCGGCTGGTTCTCGCCGAGGTCGCTCCGCAGCCAGGGTGAGCCGGCCGCCCGGCCCGGGGTGGCCGGCTCGGCCAGGGGTGGTGTTCGCGCCGGCCGGGGCGGGCGGCCGACCGGGACGGGCGCCCGGTTGACACGCGAAGACCCCGCACGTTAACTTCCATGGAAGTCTACTTCCGGGGAAGGTCGAACCTCGCGGAGTCCGGTCGATGGAGAGTGGTTCTCGTGGCGTTGCAGGCGGACAGGCATTCCCCGGCCGAGGCGGCGGAACCGAGCGAGATCGCCGATGCCTGGGCGCGGGAACTGCCCGGTCTGGATCTCACGCCTTTCCTGGTGAGCGGTGGAATCCTGCGCCTGTCTCAGCAGGTCGAGCGCGCCTTCACCGCGGTGGCCAGAAGCAGCGGCATCGGGCCGGGTGATCTGCGCGTACTGCTGGCGCTTCGCAGGTCCGGGCCGGACTACGCGATGAGCCCGACGGCGCTGTTCAAGCGACTGATGATCACCTCGGGAGCGGTCAGCAAACAGGTCGACCGCCTCGCTGAACTCGAGCTGGTGGAACGCGTATCGGATCCCGACATCCTGCGCGGGGTGCTGATCAGCCTGAAGCCCGCAGGGCGGACGATCGCGGAGAACGCGATGCTGCGGATCTCGACGTCCTTTTGCGGCCTGGAGAACCTGAGCGCCGCCGAGGCGGGCCGTGCGATCGAGGTGCTCGGTCACTTGCAGCGGACGATGGACGCGGCCGAAACCGCGGAGCGCGCGTAACCGGCGTCAGCCCCGGCGTGGATCCCTACGACGCGAACGGGGCTGGTCCGTGGATACGGGGGGCCGGGCGACAACGCGTACCGGTTTCGCCACCGGGCAGGTCGTGCCGGTGAACAGGGGGAGCACTCTCGAACAGCTGTGAACCCAGGAGGTCCCTGATGCCAACCCCCGTTCCCTACGCGGTCAACGCGACCTCGTTGCCGCATTCGAGCGTCTGGGAAGACATTGAGAACGCTGCCGTGACCGGCACGCGGGGCCTCGGCCTGTGGGAGCGCAAACTGACCGGCGTCTCGGACACGGAGGTCGCCCTGCGGATGCGAGAGGCCGGACTGGCCGCGACCTTCTGCGTGCCCTCCGTGAACTGCATTCTTCCCTCCCAGATCGACCCTCCCGGAGCACCCCGGAACATCCTTGACCGACGCGATCTCATCTGCGCGAGCGTCGAGCGGCTCGCCGCGTTCGAACCGGCGGTGATCACGATCGCTCCCGGCGCGTCCGGAGACCCCGACAAACCGGCGGGTCCGCTGGACGCCGTCCTCGAGGTCCTGCCCGCCATCGCCGACGCCGCAGCGAACAGCGGCGTCCGCATAGGACTGGAACTGCTGGCTCGGCGGCGGGGCTCGGCGGTGCCGTCGCTACCGGAAATGGTCGAGGTCGTCGACGCCGTGGGCCGGGACAACGTGGGCATCATGTTCAGCGTCTTCCACAGCTGGTCCGATCCCGGGCTGCACGAGGACCTGCGCCGGTACGCCTCCCGGATCAACAGCGTCCAGGTGTGCGACATCCGCGACCCGGAGCGCTGCGCGTTCGACCGTGAGCTTCCGGGAAAGGGGCGAGGAGTCGCACCGGAGATCATGGCCACCCTCATGGAAGCGGGATACCGCGGATGGTGGGAACTCGAGATCTTCTCCGACGACGGAACCTACGGCACGGTGCTCCCGGACTCCTACTGGGCCGTCCCGCCGGAACACTTTCTTCGCCAGGGGAAGGACGCCTTCGAACTGGCGCATGCGGCGGCGCGAGAGATCCTGGCGAACCGGGAAGGCCGGTGACGCGACGACCGTGACCGGGGACATGCACGCACGTTCGCTGCCACGACGCATCTTCAGCTTGCTCGACACCGTCGGGGCGGCCCCGCGCCCCCTGACGTTGAGCGAGATCGCACGCGGCGCAGGTCTCCCGGTCTCCACGGCGCACCGCTTGCTGAGCGAGCTGCTTCGCTGCGGCGTGCTGGTCCGCACCGCAGGCAATCGTTACGAGTTGGGGGAGCGCCTCTGGCGCCTCGGCGTCGCCGCACCCTGGGAGCGGGAGCTGCGCGGAACGACGGCGGTGCACCTGCACGCCTTGGCGCGCCGCACCGGCTCGGCGGTGGCCCTGACCGCGCTCAGCGGCGAGCGCCTGGTATGCCTCGACACCATTGCCGCGCCCGGCGCCGGCCTCACCCTCGCCGATCGCGGTGAGGAACTTCCCGTGACGGCCACGAGCGCGGGAAAGGTGCTCCTGGCGACCACGGCACGGGATCGGCTGGGTGCCGTGCTGAGCGAACCACTGCCGCGCCTGACCCCCCACACCCTCGTGGCACCGCACCTGCTGACGACACAGGTCGAACGTGCCCGCCGGGACGGGTACGCGACCGCGCACGAGGAAGCCGCTGTCGGTCAGGCGTCCATTTCGGTCGGGGTCCGTACCGGGCCGCACCGCGCGCCCATGGCACTGACGGTGCTGACGCCCGCACCTCGTCGGGACCTCACGCGGATGCTGTCCCCACTGCGCGCGGTCGCCGCCGCCATGTCAGCTGCCGTGACGGCCTCGCGGCCACGGGTGTGACACGTACGCCCGGCCGTCCACTTCTCACTGGAACCGCTTCAGGTAGGAGTCACCGGGGAGCCAGGGGCGCCACGTGCGTGCGGGAGTCGCCGGGGAGCCGGTGTGGAGGAAGCGGGACCACGCTCGCTGCAACGTGTGCGACAGTTCCGGAGCCTGGGCGTCGGGCTCGTAGAGCACGGCGAATTCCGGCGCGGCGAAAGTACCGAACAGCAAAGGGATGTCGACGGTATGCGTCGCGCCGAGCCGGCCGTCCCAGGCTGGGCTGCGGTGCGCGTACTCGGCGCGGAACACCGTCGAACCGGCCGCTGCCGCACGGCCCGCCCACCGGTCGGCCGGCCGGGTGTACAGGTGCTCGGTGAGCGCCGCGGCCGCGGTACTCAGCGGGTTCGCGGGCCGGGCCGCCTGCGCGTACCGTTGCGCGGCGTCCGGTCCCAGCATGCCGGTGAGCACGGAGACCGCCTTGTCGCGGCTGACATCCTCGGGCCACTCGTCGTCGATGAAGAAGAAGGTTCCTTCGTCGGCCGTGGTCGAGATCAGCGTCGGGCGCGCAGGGGCGGCGGACTGCAGATCGGCGAGCGGACCTGCCAGCCACCCGGTCGCGGTCGGCCAGAAACGATGATCCGCGGCGATGTCCCGGGTCGCGGAGAGGATGCGCGCGCCCGACACGGATCCCAGATCGGCGACTCTCACGCCGAGTCGGGTCGCCAACGCCTCGACCGCTCGCTCCGAAGCCTCCGGTGACTGCAGGGCGGGAACGCCGCTGTGCAGCACCACCTGGGCGAAGAGATGCCGGTACTCGGGCGACAAGGACAACAGGGCGACGCACATCGAACCCGCGGATTCACCGGCCAGCGTGACGCGGCCCGGGTCACCGCCGAACACGGCGGCGTTCTCGTGCACCCACTCCAGCGCGGCCACGAGATCGCGCAGACCGAGGTTGGCCGAGCCGGCGCCCAGCGCGTCGTGGCAGGCGAACCCCAGGGCTCCCAACCGGTAGTTGACGGTGACGACCACGGCCGACGCCGCTCCGGCGAGCAACCGGCCGTCCAACGCGGGCACGGAACCCGCTCCGTTCGTGAACGCCCCGCCGTGCACCCAGACCAGTACCGGAAGATCCGCCGGCGCGTCCGCCGGCGTCCACACATTGAGGCTCAGGCAGTCCTCTCCGGTGACTCCGGGATCCCCCTGGAGCACGCGGGCGCGGGCGCTCCCGGGTTGCAGGGCAGCCGCACCGAACCGGGTGGCGTCGCGGACGCCGTCCCAGGCGGGGGCAGGCTCCGGTGGGCGAAACCGCCGCGGCCCGACGGGCGCCGCCGCGTAGGGGACTCCTAGGAACTCGTCGACGCCTCCTGCGCGACGTCCTCGCAGACGCCCGGCCCGCACGTCGATCTCGACCGACTCTGAGGGCCGGGAAAGGAAAGGGCCGCCGGGCGCCGCCTCCGACGCGACGGCCGGGCCGTGTCGCCCCGACCGGTCGAGCGGATCGACGAGGAGCCCGATCGATTCCTGTGGGGCGACCACCGAGTGTCGGCGCCGCGCGTCGTGCCGCGCGTCGTGCGCGAGTGTGAACTCGACGTCCTCACCAGCCACCGTTCCTCCTCCCTCAGGTCTTCCGGCGCTTGGCCCGTCAGTCAACGTCCCCGCCCCCGGGCTCGGCAAGCAAGGGTTTCCGCCTGGCGAGAAACGAGGCCTGCTCGGTCCGGCCGTTGACACCTGCCGGACGCCAATTGTAGCTTCCATGGAAGTTTACTTCTGTGGAAGTAGCTGCTGTGCGCGCGGCACAGCCGGGACGATCAACGACGAGAGGGCCCGAGCATGCTGACTACCGAGGAAAACGAGATCCTGACTCGCGTGGGGCAACAGGCGCCGATGGGGCGGATGATGCGCCGGTTCTGGCTTCCGATCTGTACCTCCGCCCAGATACCGGAAGCCGACGGTGATCCTCTGCGAATGAGCCTGCTGGGCGAGTCGTTCGTGGTGTTCCGCGACTCGGACGGCCAGGTCGGCGTGCTCGAGGAGCTGTGCATGCACCGTGGCGTGTCGCTCGCACTGGGCAGGGTGGAGAAGGGCGGTATCCGCTGCCTCTACCACGGCTGGAAATTCGGTGCGGACGGCACGATCCTGGACACCCCGAACCACTGCAACGCGCGCTTCCGGGAGCGCATGAAGGCCCCGGCGTTTCCGGTGCGAGAGGCCGGCGGACTGGTGTGGGCCTACGTCGGCCCCAAGGGCCGGCAGCCGGAGTTCCCGCACTTCGCGTTCATGGACGGGCCGCACGAGCATCGGGCCGTGATCCGGCTGAACACGCCCGTCAACTACCTCCAGCTCTTCGAGGGTGGGGTCGACAGCTCACACGTCGGCATCCTGCACAGCAACCAGGCCAACCCGACATGGATGGACGACGAGTTCACCGCTCGCGAGGACGAGGACTTCAACCCGGGCGCCCTGGCCAGCGGGGACAACGCACCCACGCTGGACATCGAAGACACCGCGTTCGGTTTTCACTACGTCGCCAAGAGGCAGGGGCCGCCCGCCGCGGACGGCGGCCCGACCCACAGCATCCGCGTCACCCCGGCGATCCTGCCGGTCACCCGGATCATCCCCGCGCCGGCCTTTCAGTTCTTCGTGTTCGAAGTCCCGCAGAGCGACACGGTCACCAGCACGTACATCATCGCGCACGGCCCGAAGCCCATCGACCGAGCGGAGATCATCCGCATCATGGGACTCAAGGAACCGTTCTGGAACGACGAGGACTGCGACTTCCGCGCCGACTGGGCGAACAGGCTCGGGCAGGACCGATCCCGGATGAAGACCGACTGGACCGGTTTCGACGGCATCGAGCAGGAGGACGCCGTCCTCGCGATGAGCATGGGCCCGATCCTCGACCGCAGCAGGGAACACATGGTGGCCGCCGATCGGGCGGTGATCCACCTGCGCGCCCGCCTGCTCGAATCGGTCCGCCGCCACGAGGAGGGCGGGACTCCGATCGCCCACGGCCTCGATCTCGCCGACGTACGGTCGCTGCCGGACACCGTGATCGCCCAGGACGACCGCTGGCAGGACCTGGTGCCGGGCAACTCGCCTGCGGGCGCAACCGCCATGACGGAGAAGGCACATCCATGATCGAGGCCATCGTCCGGAACACGATCCAGGCGGCCGAATCGGTGCGCCTGCTCGAACTCGGCCCCGTCGACGGCCTCCCACTGCCGGGGTTCGGCGCCGGCGACCACATCGACGTGACGCTGGGCCCTGGACTGACGCGCAGCTACTCACTGGTCGGCGCCCCCGAACGGGAACCGTCGTCCTATCGGATCGCGGTGGCACTGGACCCGGAGAGCCGAGGAGGGTCACGTGCTGTCCACGAGTCCGTCCACACCGGCTCCCGCCTCGCGATCAGCGAACCGGTCGGCGATTTCCGGCTCACCGAATCCGCCCCGCACAGCGTCCTGATCGCCGGCGGTATCGGCATCACACCCCTCCTGAGCATGGCACGCCGGCTCACGGAGCTCGGGGCGTCCTGGGAGGTCCACTACGCGGCACGTTCACGCCACGCGGCCGCGTTCCTCACGGAGTTGTCCGCTCTCGCCGACTCGGGGGCGGGCAGCTTGCGGGGGTACTTCACGGACGAGGACGGGCCACGCGCGCTCAAGATCGCCTCCCTGGTGGCCGACACCTCCGGCGAAACCCACCTCTACTGCTGCGGACCGGCTTCGATGCTGGCCGACTTCGAGGAGGCGACCCACGGAATCGGTCCGGAACGCGTGCATCTGGAACGGTTCCGTGGAGACCTGCCGCCCGCCGTCGACGGGGGCTTCACCGTCGAACTCGCGCGATCCGGGAAGGCCCTGGGAATCGGACCTGGCGAGACGATACTCGACGCGGTGCTCGACGCCGGTGTCACCGTCGACTTCTCCTGCATGGAGGGGATCTGCGGCTCCTGCCGCACCCCCGTGCTCTCGGGCGAACCCGACCACCGCGACACGGTTCTGTCACCGGAGGAACGGACCGCCGGAGACACCATGATGATCTGTTGTTCCGGCACGAAAGGCACTCGTCTTGTCCTCGACCTCTGACCACGGCGTCGAAACGGCGTGGTCCAAAGAATGGGGCCAGCTCCGTCCACACGGGAAGCCCGGGCGGCACGCGGCGCGTTCGGCACCGGCCACGGCCTCCTCGAGAGGATCCGCGTACTCGACGCCGACGACCGAGGAGGCCGGATGAACACGGACGGGTGGATCTGCTCGGTACTCGACCACGCCAGCGCCAAGCTGCTCGCGCTCGAGGAAGTCGGCCTCTTTCCCAGCGAACTCCGGGTCAGCAGCGGCGTGTACAACAGCCTCGTGCGCCTGCGGCATCGTGAGTTGTCCGACGGCGTTCCCCTGCTGGTGCTGGGCACGGCGGTGACAGAGGACCCCCGACTGACCGCCGACCATTTCCTGCTCCGGCCATGAGGGCGGGCGCCGCTCTTCCGCGACGGGAACCAGCCGCGCCTCCGCCCTGTGGGAGGGGTGCGGCTTTGCGGAGGCGCTCGACCTCACAGTGCGAGGAACTGGCGGGCGCCGCGCAACGTGGTGTGCAGCTTGCGCTGGGTGGCGCGGCTGTCGAGGCGGACGTCGAGTGCCCCGGGAAGCGCGCTGGTGGCCCGTAGGCCTGCGGGCAGCCGGGAGGCGTCGAGCCCGTCGCGCCTTGCGACAAGGGTTCCGAGTTCGTGACGGCTCACGGCGTCGGCTCCTGCCAGATGGTGAACGCCGGCGGCGTCGCAGGCCGCGATTTCCAGCAGGGCCGCGGCCAGATCGACGACATGGACGGGACACCGGATGTCGTCGGTGAACAGGACACCGCTTCGGGCACCGCTCGCGAGGTCGTGCACCGCGCGTACGTGAACGGACTGCCGGTCGCCGATGATCAGCGAGGTGCGGGCGACAACGGCATCCGGGTGCACGAACCGAATCCCTGTCTCCGCCGCGGCCTTGGCCGCGCCGTAGGGGGTGACGGGGTCTGGTAGGCAGGATTCGTCGTAGTGGACGCGAGTGCCGGAGAACACCGCATCGCTGGAAACATGGACCAAGCGGCAGCCGTACTTCGCCGCGGCCATCGCCAGGCGGACGGGGCCCTCGGCCGTAACCGCCCAGTCGGATCCGCCGCTTGTCGCGTTGACGACGAGGCGGGGGCCGACCGCGGTCACGACTGCTTCGATGCGCTCGGGGTCCCGCAGGTCGAGGGCGTGCCAGGTGACTTCCCGAGTGCTACCGGGCCTGGTCGCGAAGGTCGCGGCCGTCGCGTGTCCGGCCGCTGCCGACTGGCGGACCAGTTCAGTGCCCAGGAACCCGCTACCGCCGATGATCAGAACCGTCATGACGCGAGACGGTAGAGGATCCCCGCGCCGCTCCGAATTCCCGGTCCCCGACCGCCACGTGTCGCACAAAGGTCTCCCAGAACCCGTTGTGCACATGAGCAGTCCCGGCGGTGCCGGAAACGAGATCGCGCAGCTCTTCCGGCACCGCCTCACACCCCTCCTCGCCACCCTCCGCATCCCCGATCAAGTTCCATGGCGTGATGTGTTGCGCCGTCCTGGTGAGCGCCACATGCAGCGACCGGTGACTTCTTCGTGTGTGGCATTACCAGGCGCTGGCTCCGCCGTCGACCGCGTAGTTGGCGCCGGTGATGTATGCCGCCCGATCGGAAGCGAGGAACGCGGCCAACTCGACGACCTCTTCGGGCTGAGCGAAGCGCTTGAGGAGAGTCTTGCTGATGATCGCATCCCGGGCCGCCTGGTTGTCGCCGAGGTCGCGGTCGCTGGCCGGGGTCAGGACCGGGCCGGGACTGATCGCCACCGCACGGATTCCGTGGGGGGCGCCTTCCAGGGCGAGTTGTCGCGTCATTCCGATGACACCTGCGTTGGCTGCGGTATGCGCGACCATCGGGGGAGTCGAGCCTGCGATCAGGCCGGCCTCCGACGCGACGTTGATGATGACGCCGCCACCGCGCTGGACCAAATGCCGCCACGTGAACTTCGACACGAAGAAGGGAATGTCAAGTTCGCCGGCCTCCGTCGCCCGCCAGTCCTCGATGGAAAAGTCCGGCATGGGACCGAAGCGCTGCATGGCCGCGTTGTTGTACACCACATCGAGCCCGCCGTAGGCGCCGACGGCCTCTTCGGCCAGTTGCCGCACCTGGTCCGGGTCGGTGAGGTCCACCGGCGCGATGCCTGTCATCTCACCGCCCGCGCGTCGTACGAGTTCGACCGTCTCCTCGTTGGCATCGGTCTGGATGTCACACCCGACGATCTTGGCGCCTTCGCGCGCGAAAATCAGTGACGCGACGCGACCCATACCTCCTCCGGTGCCGGTGATGAGTACTACCTTCTCGTCCAGAGTTCCCATGGAATTTCTCCTGGTCCGTGCCATGTGCGCTTTGGGTCTATGCGGAGCAGCCGTGTGCCGGTATCCGTCCGGCGGCCTGGCCCTGCCCGGGCCGGACCTCCTTCGCGGGCTTTCTTGGGAGTCGTAGAGCACTCCTGACCGGTGGGTCGGTGGCTGATGAAACCGAATATGCTTGACGTGTCAAGCATGCGTCTCGGCCTGACAAGCGTCAAGCGGCTGTGTTCGAGCCCGCAATCGGCATGAAAGACTTGACTCCCGCACGGCGGGTGCGGCCGTCGACTCGCTCGGCGGCCCGTCGGATCCGAGGGGATGTCCTCGACAGCGGCGATGAGCGTGAACGGTCAAGATCGGATCTACTGGTGGCGAACGGGGTGACGCCTGAGTGACCGGCGGAACGCAAAAGGCAATGGAATCACCGCCGCGTGGGAAGTACGCTCCCGTGCAATTGGAGGAGAGCGAGATCCTTCGGCGCGGTCTCGATGCCTTCGCCGAACTGGGATACGCCGCGACCACCATGCGGGAGCTGGCCCGGCGGCTCGAAGTCAGCCACAACTTCATCAATGATCGCTACGGTTCGAAGGAGAAGTTCTGGCGCGCCGTGGTGGATTTCGCGCTACTGGACGTCCAGTCCGAGCTCGACCATCGGATGGCGGTGGGTCGTGACGATGGTGAACGTCTGAGAAACGTGATCGTTCAGCTCTACCGGCTTTCCGCCAAGGCGTCGGCGATGAACCGATTGATGTCGGACGAGTCAACTCGCGACTCGAGCCGCTTGGACTATCTCCACCAGCGGTTCATCAAGCCGTTCTGGGACAGCATCGAGCCGACCATCAGCAGCCTCATCGCGGCCGGCCGTATTCCAGATGCGCCGACGCACATCTGGTACTTCGCCGTCACGGGTCCCGCGCTGGCCCTGGCGCAGGACCCGATCGCCGACCGGCTGAACCCCGCCGCATCGCCCATGGCGGAACAGGACAGGAACGGCATGGCCGACGCGCTCTCCAGCCTCGTCCTTCAGGGCCTGCTTCCGCTCTCGCGAGGCGACGCGACGGATCGCAACGGCTAGCGAAACCGCGTCACCGACAACCCTGCCCGGTCTCGCTGAGATCGCGGCGTCCGATCCCGTTCCGCGCCGCGGCGTTGACCTTCCTGGCGGCAGTGGTGTGCCGCGTCCGCGGGACCGTAACCTCTGCCCGGTCGGCGTGAATCAGGCCGCCGCACGCCCCCGAGGCGCGGCGGTCAGGTGCGCAGGTCGAGCAGGGCGGACATGGCCGCCACCGCGGACGGAGCGACCTGGTAGTAGACCCAGGTGCCGCGCCGCTCCGAGGTCAGCAGCCCGGCCTCGCGCAGCTTCTTCAGATGGTGGGAGACGGTCGGCTGCGAGACACCGACGTCCTGGATGTCGCACACGCACGCCTCGCCGCCCTCGTGCGAGGCGACTTTGGAGAACAGGCGCAGCCGCACCGGGTCCGAGAGCGCCTTGAACATGGCGGCCATCATCTCCGCGTCGGCCTGGGACAGCTCCGCCGACGTGATCGGCGGGCAGCGCGGGACGGCCGGCTCGGCCGGCAGCACCGGGAGCTCCGTCACCTGGGAATTCGACATGTGTCTATGTTGACACTCATCGATACGAGTGGCAAGCTCCGCATATCGACAGTCATCGATATACGTCGAACGAGAGATCTGTCGGGCATGCCGTGCCCCGCAACCTGCCGCCAGGACGGCCGCGGCCACGTCCGCGACGGCACCTGCGTACCACCGTCCGACAGCGGCCCGGCAAGCCTCACGCCTACCGGCAGGCCCGCTGACCGATGCTCCCGCACCACCTGCCGACATCCGCACCACCTGCCAACACCCCGTTTCCGAGGAGACCTTCCGCCATGAGTGACCTGCTTCCCGTCGTTGTCATCGGAGCCGGACCGGCCGGACTCGCCGCCGCGGCCCACCTCGTCGAGCGCGGCATCGAGCCCCTGGTCCTGGAAGCCGGGCCGGCCGCGGCGGCCGCGGTACGCGAGTGGGGCCATGTCCGGCTCTTCTCCACCTGGGGCGAGGTCACCGACCCGGCCGCGGAAAGGCTTCTCGCGCCGACCGGCTGGACCAGGCCCGACCCGGACACCTACCCCTCAGGCGCCGACTGGGCCGCGCTCTACCTCCAGCCGCTGGCCGATGTCCTGGGCGACCGCGTGCGCTACGACGCCAAGGTCACCGGCGTCACGCGCACCGGACGCGACCGCATCGTCGACGCCGACCGGGACAAGCAGCCCTTCGTCCTGCACCTCACCACCGCCGACGGCGCGGAGCGGCGCGTCCTCGCCCGCGCCGTCATCGACGCCTCCGGCACCTGGACCACACCCGGCCCGGCCGGAGCCGGCGGCCTGCCCGCGCTCGGGGAACGGGCGGCAGCCGACCGCATCACCCACCGTGTGCCCGACCTCAAGGACCCGGCCGTGCGGGCCCGTTACGCCGGCAGGCGCACCGCCGTCGTCGGCTCCGGCGCCTCCGCCTTCACCGTGCTGGCCGCCCTCGCCGCCCTCGCCGAGGACGAGCCCGGTACGCATGCCGTGTGGATCCTGCGCCGCGGCATCAGCGGCTCGACGTTCGGCGGAGGCGAAGCCGACGAACTCCCCGCCCGCGGCGCCCTGGGGCTCGCCGCGAAGGCCGCCGTGGACAACGGGTACGCGGATGCGGCCACCGGCTTCCGTACCGAAGCCATCGAGCGCCACACCGACGGCCGCCTGATCCTGGTCGGTGAGGACGGCCGGCGTCTCGACCCGGTCGACGAGGTTGTCGTGCTGACCGGCCTCCGCCCCGACCTGACCTTTCTCACCGAGATCCGCCTCGGCCTGGACGAACGTCTCCAGGCACCCCTCGCACTGGCCCCGCTCATCGACCCCAACCAGCACTCCTGCGGCACCGTCCCCCCGCACGGCCACCGCGAACTGTCCCACCCCGAAAAGGACATCTACCTGGTCGGCATGAAGTCCTACGGCCGTGCCCCCACCTTCCTCGCCATGACCGGCTACGAGCAGGTCCGCTCCGTCACCGCCGCCATCGCCGGCGACCTCGAATCCGCCGACCGCGTCGAACTCACCCTCCCGGAGACCGGAGTGTGCGGCGGCGCCGGACTGCCCGACGGCCCGGCAGCCGCACAGAACGACGGCGGAGGCTGCTGCGCTCCGGCGCCGCAGTTCGTACGGATCGGCGTCGGCAACCCCGCCGCCGCCGAGGAGCCCTCGACCGGGGAGCGCTGCTGAGCACGTAATCCGGTACCCCTGGCCGAGCCCCTACTCCATCGGGCGTCCACAGCGGTCAGCAGGTGAGCGAAGAGGTCCGCACGGTGCTCCGTCGGTCCGACCACGGCTGCCGGATCGACGGCGCGTGCGGTCGAATTCGGCGCCCTGGCACATCCGGCAGAACGGGTGCTCAGGGCAAGCGGCCCAGAACCTCCCGGGGAGCCGGTTCGTTGAGCCGCTCGGCCGGTTCTCCCCATGATCAGAAGGACTCGTCGTGAGCGGACATATCCCAGTGGACGAAAGCTGTATCAGCGCCTTCCAGGAGTTGAAGGGCAGGCGGGACATCAACACAGTTATCTACCGGCTCAGCGACGACCTGACGACCGTCATCTTCGACGCCAAGGGGAACCTGACCCACGACGAACTGCTGAAGGCACTCCCGGCGGACGAGCCCCGTTACGCTGTCCACGATCTGCTCTTCGCATCGTCGGACGGGGCCCGACAGGAGAAGACCGTGCTGATCTCCTGGTGCCCGGCACGGACGACGGCCGAGGAGAAGACCGCGCACTCCTCGGGCTACAGCTCACTCCGGAACCTGCTCGAGGGCGTCCAGGTCCACGTACCGGCCACAGACCTGTCCGACGTGGAGTACCGGGCACTCGTATCCCGGGCCTCGTGACGCACCCCTCCTCCCACCTCGTCGCGCGGGAGAACTCGTCGCTGTCGCCGACCGACGTCGCCCTCGACGAGATCGGCATCACCGCCATCGACCGTCGAGGACGCCGCGCAACACACTCCTGACCACCCGCAACACCCCTGCCCGGAGGAGACATTGACCGCGCCGCCAACTGAATCCGATCACGCCTCACCGGACCAGCTCTCCCACGGAACAAGCGCTCCCCGGACCCGCGTGATGCTGAGGCCGATCGCCACCAGCCTTCCCTTGGGATACCTGGCCTTCGCCCTGGGCATGATCGTCCTGGCTGCCGACAGTCTCGGCTGGGTGGAGGACGAACAGCTACTGGTCGGCGTCCTGTTGGCCAGCTACGCCTTCCCGCTCCAGCTCATCGCCACCGTCATGGCCTTCCTGGGCCGCGACACCGTAGGGGCCACCACGCTCGGCCTGTTCACCACGAGCTGGCTGGCATTCGGCCTCCTCGACATCGTCAGCCGCCCCGGATCCACTCCCACCGTGCTCGGACTGTTCTCCCTCTCGTTCGGGGTGGTCGTCGCGGGCGTGGCGGTCGTCTCCTCACGCGCCAAGCCCCTGATCGCCGCAGTCCTCGTCCTGTGTTCCGCCCGAGCGGTACTGGACGGGCTCCACGACCTGACAGGATCCTCCGGCCTTCAACGCGCGGCCGGGTGCGTGGCATGTGCCGCCGCCCTGGCCGCCGCCTACCTCGGCTTCGCCCTGCTGATCGAAAACGCGTGGCCCCGCGCCGTCCTTCCGCTCTTGCGGCGGGGCGAAGCAGTGGGCGCGATGAACGGCAAGCTCAGCGCCGCCCCACCCGGACTTCTCGGCGAACCCGGCGTACGCGAACAGCTGTGATGCGGAGAGCCCTGTCGGTCGGGTGCCGACGCTCGTCCATCGGGTTGCCGGCGGCACTTCCGAACCGGTGAAGCAGACAGTCACGCTCCAAGGCGAACGGAAGTGCACCGTCGGGGTGTCGGTACCGCAGACCGCGGCAACAGGGGCTTCTCAGAGCCACTCGTGAGTTTGATCACGATGCGATGCAACTGTCCGTCCACAGCCGCGGGCCCGGCGGCAAATCCTCCCGCCGAACGCGGAGTTGCGGGCCCGGAACCGTCCCAGGTCCGCGGTGGAGCGGCAGCCACCCCGCCTGCTCCACAGCGCACGACCTGGTAGTACGTTTTCCATGTCATCTGCACCGACCCTGACCACCGCCCCGCCTCGGACCGCCGTACCTGCCGCCGCGGACAGAGCGGCCTCGTCGACAGCCACCGCGGTCCTCGGCAGGGGCAGAAGGCGATGAGTTCCTCTCCCGTCTCGCTGCGAAGCCTCATACCGGCCGTCTTCCTGCCGACGCTCATCTTCGAGATCGGCGTGGGCGCACTCGCGCCGGTACTCGCGCTCAGCGCCCGGGCTCTCGGCGCCTCGGTGGGCACCGCCAGCCTCGTGCTGGCACTGCTCGGTGTGGGACAGATCCTCGGCGATGTCCCGGCCGGAGCTCTGGCGGCGAGGGTCGGCGACCGCAAGGCCATGCTGATCGCCGCCGGGATCGCCGCGGTGACGCTGACCGGGGGCGCCCTGTCCAGGAGCGCCTGGCAACTGGGGCTCGCGGCGACGGCCACCGGAGCGACCAACGCGGTGTTCAACCTTGCCCGGCAGGCCTACCTCACCGAGGTCATCCCCGTCGAGCTGAGGGCGAGGGCGCTCTCCACGCTCGGCGGCATGGTGCGCGTGGGCGCGTTCATCGGCCCGTTCATCGGTGCGGCCGTGCTGGCGGTCGGCCCGGTCCGCAATGTGTACTGGCTGGCCCTGTTGTGCACGGCCGTGACCGCCGTGGTCCTGCTGATCGTGCCGGACGTCGCAGAACCGACGCCGTGGCGTCCTTCCGGCTCGGCGCCGGTCTCGGTGCGCACGGTCGTACGCGCTCAGCGCAAGGTCTTCCTGACCCTCGGCGTCGCCGTCGTGCTGGTGGGATCCGTCCGCGCCACCCGGCAGGCCGTCCTGCCGCTCTGGGCCGAACATCTGGGCCAGAGCCCGTCGTCCACCAGCGTCGTCTTCGGGATAGCCGGACTGGTCGACACCCTGACCTTCTATCCGTCGGGCAAGGTCATGGACCGAGCCGGACGACTGTGGATCGCCGTGCCCTCGATGCTCGTCCTGGGGCTGACCATGGCCTGTCTGCCGCTCACCCACGGCCTGGTCTCGCTGACCGTGGTGGCGATGCTCATGGGCTTCGGCAACGGCATCGGCAGTGGGATCCTGATGACTCTGGGGGCGGATGTGGCGCCGCCCCGAACCCGCTCCCAGTTCCTCGGCGTCTGGCGGTTGTGCGCCGACTCCGGAAGCGCGGGCGGTCCCCTGATCGTGTCGGCCGCGGCTTCTCTGGGCAGTCTGGCGGCCGGCATCGCCACGATGGGGGGCGTGGGGATCCTCGCGGCCGCGGCTCTGCTGCGTTGGGTACCGCGCTACTCGCCCTTCGCGACGACCGGCACCCGCAATAAAAGCGCCGTGGCGAAGGGACCGGCGGCAGCGTCCGGGAGATCCGGGAGATCCGGGAGATCCGAGAGAGTCGAGAGCTGACCGCCGAGGTGCCCCCCCGTACCGCGCCCGGGGCGCAGAGTCCCGAACCGGCGCGCAACCCGTTCGGACCCGCCCACGGAACGGGCGGACCCCGTCACGCCGAGGTCAGCTGGGCTGACGGGTGGGCATGATCGTGACCTGCTGGAGGTTCGCCCGCGGCGGCAGACAGGCGATGAAACCGATGGTCTCCGCGATGTCCTGCGGAGTGAGCCATTCCATCGTCTCCTTGGAACCGTCCAGCCACTGCAGGGCTCCGTCGTCCGTGACGTGGCTCTGCAGCTCGGTGCCGACGATGCCCGGCTCGATCGCCGACACACGCACGTTCTTCGGGCCCAGCTCGACCCGCAGGTGACGCGAGAGATGGGTGACGTACGCCTTGGTGGCGGAGTAGACGGCGAAGTTCGGGAAGATGTTCTGCGCCGCGATCGACGAGGTGTTGATCAGGTCGGCCACACCGCGTTCGCCGGCTGCCGCGACCAGCTGCGGGGTGAACGCGCCGATGGCGTTCATCAGGCCGGTGACGTTGAGGTCGATCTGGTGCTTCCACTGGTCGGTGGCCAGCTCCTCGACCGGGGCGGGCAGCATCACGCCCGCGTTGTTGAACAGCAGGTCCGCGCCGCCCAGCTCGGCCGCCACCCGGTCGGCAGCGGTCCGCACCGCCGCCTCGTCCGTGACGTCCGCGGTGATCGCCACCGCGGTGCCGCCGGCCTTCTGGATCCGGGCGACCACGTCATCCAGCCGGTCCGCACGCCGTGCCAGCACCGCCACCGCGGCACCCAGCTCCGCCAGGTGCTCGGCCGACGCCTCGCCGATGCCGCTCGACGCACCGGTGACCACGGCGACCCGGCCACTCAATGGCTTGGCAGACGTTTCCGTAGACATGATGTGCCTCTTCCGTGGGGGGGGGGAACAGGGAGAACCGATCTTCAGCGGCCCCACATCCATCACACCACGCCGCACCCCCCGCGCAACCGTTGCGAGCAGGCGCTGAGCGGGGAGTTCTGAGCGGGGAGCTCTGAGCGGGTCGGGCAGATACCGAGTCGGCAGGTACCGAGTCGGCAGGTACCGAGTCGGTGGGGACCGAGTCGGTGGGGACCGAGCCGACAGGTACTTGCCGGGCCGCCCGGCGCCGAGCGCCCCGTGCGGGTTCCGCCGACACCGGGGGATGGACCGGAGCAGAGAGCACTCCACCCTGGCCCAGATGTGCGCCGGGGAGGGCGCCTGACAGGTAGAGCACCCGTTCAGGAGCCTTGGTCCGGAAGGGCCCGGATCCTGGCCGCGGGCACAAGATCAGACCGCCTCCCGGGCGGTGTCCTGTCCTCCCGTGCGCCGGACTAGCGGAGGAACGCCTCCGATGCGGTCCACAGGCGTGCCGCGTTGTCGCGGTCGAGGGCGTAGGGGGCGACCCCGGCGACGGCGCCGGCGCGTTCAATGACGGGCTGGGCCTCGGCGCAGTCCTCGTAGTAGCGGCCGGTGACGGCGGCCACGGTGGGCGAGGCGGCCATCAGGACGGTGGTGGCGGCGCCCTGCTCGACGGTCTTGCCCGGGGGCAGGACGAGTTCGCCGGTGGCGAGCATCCCGGCCACGGCGTCCATGTCGGTGTTGCGGGCCAGGCCGGTGGCGGCGACGTTGCCGGGCATCACGGCGTTGGCGGTGATTCCGTCGTCGGCCCAGCGTTCGGCGGCGCCGACGGCGAACAGCGCGGTGGCGGTCTTGGACTGGCCGTAGGACGTCCAGGGGTCGTAGGGGCGGTAGCGGTAATCCAGGTCGTCGAAGACGACCGGGGAGAAGAGGTGGCCGATGGAGCTGACCGCGACCACGCGAGCGCCGTCGGCGGCGGCGAGCGCGGGGCGGAGGCCGGTGGCCAGCGCGAAGTGGCCCAGGTGGTTGACGCCGAACTGCCACTCCCGGCCCTCTGGGGTACGGGTGATCCGCGGCGGGGACATGACGCCGGCGTTGTTGACCAGGATGTGCAGCGGGCCGTTCCAGGCCGCGGTGAACGCCGCGACCGACGCCAGGTCGGACAGCTCGATCCGGCCCACCGACAGCGTCCCGGCGGAGGACGGGAGCTCGTCCCGCAGGCGGGACGCCACGGCGGCGCCCGCATCGGTGTCGCGTACGGCCAGGGTGACGTCGGCGCCCGCCGCGGCGAGGGCGCGGACCGTCTCCACGCCGACACCGGAACCGGCACCGGTGACCACGGCTCGGCGGCCCCGTAGATCGACTCCGTCGAGCACCTCGGCGGCGGTCGAGGTGGCTCCGAAGGCGGGGGACTTCTTGAATGCGGACATGAGAAAGACTCCTGACGTGTGACGTGTGACGGGAACGCGTGGAGCGATCCGGCGGATCGGGCCGGTCAGCCCTGCGCGGTCCGGGAGACGTGCTGCCAGTCGGCCCAGGTCTGCAGGCGCTGGGCGTAGAGGGGTTCGATGATCTCGATGGGTTCGGTGCCGAAGAGCACGCGCAGCGGCGGGTTCTCGGCGTCGACGATCTGCAGCAGGGCGATGGCGGCATCGGCGGGGTCGGCGTACCGGGCGTCGCCCAGGCGGGCCGTGATGGCCGTGCGGACCTGGTCGTAGGCGGGGTTGGGCTCGGCCTGGCCGGCGGAGGAGCCGGCCCAGTCGGTGCTGAAGCCGCCGGGCTCGACGACGGTGACCTTGATCCCGGCGCCGCTGACCTCCTGGGCGAGGGCTTCGCTGAAGCCTTCGAGGGCCCACTTGGAGGCGTGGTACGCGCCGAGGGAGGGGAACGCGGCGACGCCGCCGACGGAGGAGATCTGCACGATGTGGCCGCTGCCCTGGGCGCGCAGGATCGGCAGGACGGCCTGGGTGACCCAGAAGGCGCCGAACAGGTTGGTCTCCATCTGGTCGCGCAGCTGCTGCTCGGTGATCTCCTCGATCATGCCGAACATGCCGTAGCCGGCGTTGTTGACGACGACGTCGAGGCGGCCGAACTTCTCGTGCGCGGTGGCCACCGCGGCGCTGACGGCGGCCTTGTCGGTGACATCGAGTGCCAGGGGCAGGACCGCGGCCTCGCCGTACTTGGTGACCAGGTCGTCCAGTGCGGCCGTGTTCCGGGCGGTCGCGGCGACCTTGTCCCCGCGCTCGAGCGCGGACTCGGCGAACCCGCGACCGAGACCGCGGGACGTACCGGTGATGAACCAGACCTTGCTCATGACTTCTCCTTCGGAGGGGGTGGGGATGGGGGGCCGCCGGGGGTGTGCCTCCCGGCTCGGACTCCACCGTAGCCCAAAACTTAGACGCGTCCAAAAATGTACTCATCCAGGAATCGGGCCGTAGGATGCCCTCATGGAAGAGACCGTGCAAGGGGAGAGCGCATGAGCCTGCGGGAGCGCAAGAAGCTGGCGACCTGGCGCGCCATCCGGGCGGCCGCGCTGCGGCTCGTGGAGGAGCAGGGTTACGAGGCCACGACTGTCGAGCAGATCGCGGCCGCGGCGAACGTCTCGCGGGCCACCTTCTTCAACTACTTCGCCGGCAAGGAGGCCGTACTCCTCGACCAGGACCCCGAGGAGCGGCTCTCATGGCAGGAGTTGATGCGCGACCGCCCCGCCGACGAGCCACTCTGGGACTCCCTGACCGCGATCCTCACGGGGTTCTGCGAGAGCCTGCGCGACGGCATGCCGCTGCTGCGCCGCCTCAAGGCGCAGTCGCCCGCCTTCGCCCAGTCGGCGCAGAACTTCGGCGAGCAGTTCTTCTCCGACCTCAGGAGCTGGGTGGCGTCTCGCACCACCGGGCCTGACGGATCGGCGGGGTCGGCAGGGTCCGACGAGTTCACTGCGACCCTGCAGCTGAACATCGCGGTGGCCGCCACGCTCACGGCGTACGAGACCTGGCCCGCGGACGAGTCCTTCGACGGTTTCCTGCGGCGCCTGGAGCGCTGCCTGCGCCAGACGGGCCCCGGCACGGCCGAGGGCTGACGGCCGACAGCCGTCCGGTGACCCGGCGGCGGACGCCTGTACCGTACCCGGGACCTTCCTCCGCCTGCGATCTGAGGTGCGCACATGAGCTCGCGACACGAGCAGTGGGCCGGGCTGCGGCGCCACCTGTGGCAGCCTCCTCGGCCCCATGGCGAGCAGCCGCCGGAGCGGTCCGTCGGACCACTCGAACTCTTCTACGACCTGGTCGTGGTCGTCCTGGTCGGCCAGGCGGCCCACCACTTCGCCGAACACCTCACCTGGCACGGCCTGTTCGAGTTCACCGTGGTGTTCGCGCTGGTGTGGATCGCCTGGTTCAACGGCAGCCTCCACCACGAACTGCACGGCCACGACGACGCGCGCAGCCGGGTCATGTTCCTGCTGCAGATCCTCGTGCTCGTGCCACTGGGCGCGTTCATCCCGGAGGCGGGCGGCGAGCACGGTGCAGCGTTCGCCGTGAACGCGGGCGTGATGTTCGCGGTCCTCGCGCTGCTGTGGTTGTTCGCCTCACGCGGTGACAGCCCCGAGTTCCGGCGTTCCAGCGGGCTGTACGTGGGCGGGACGGCTGTGTGCGCGGTTGTCCTCGCCGCGAGCGCCGTCCTGCCGGGGGATGACCGCACGACGGCCTGGGGCCTGCTGGTCCTCGTCTACCTGGCGGGTTTCGTGTTCATGATGGGCTGGGCCACCCCGGTGCGGGTGGTCGCGCTGAGCGTGACCGACCCGCTCGCCGAACGGTTCGGCCTGTTCGTCATCATCGTGCTCGGCGAGACCGCGGTCGGCGTCGTCGAGGGCCTGTCCCACGAGCCGACCAACTCGCTCACCATCGCCGTCGGACTCGTCGCCGTCGTCGTCAGCTTCGGTTCCTGGTGGACCTACTTCGACTTCGCCGGACACCGTCTGCCGCGTCCCACCCGTGCGAGCACCGTGCAGTGGCTCCTGGTCCAGCTGCCGCTCGCGGCCACCATGGCGGCCATGGGCGCCGCGAGCGTGGTCCTCGTCGAGCACGCCCACGACAGTCGCACGCCCGCCGCCGTCGCCTGGACGCTCTGCGGGGGCGCGGCCACGGTCCTTGCTACAACCATGGTGCTGGCGACCTCCCTGCGTGTGTGGCGCGAGGAACGCGCTCTCTACCGGCCGCTGGCCGGGACCTGCGCCATCGCCGCACTGATGGCCTTGGGCCTGGGGGCCGTACGTCCCGCACCGCTGGTTCTCGGGCTCGTTCTCGTCTTCCTCCTCGGCGTCCCCTGGCTCCTGGCCGTGGCCCGCCGGTTGGCGCGGGACGAGCCGGTCGAACTGTGACCGAGGGCGGCCGACTCCGCCCCAACACCGACCCGAAGAACAACCAGCGGCTCCAAAAGCAGGGTCTCGGCGACGAGATACCTCACCGCCGGGACCGGTCGGTGACGCCCGGCCTGGCGGAGAAGCCGGAGTTCACCAGGGCCCGTTACCCAACCCCAGGACCGAAGCGGGCATGACGTCACGTACCGCACTCTCAGAGGCGACCGAACCGGATCAACGCTGCTGCCGCATTGCTTCCTCGACCCTTGCCCTGGTCCGCCTTATCGTCCATGGGCCGGCTATCAGGGCCGCAAGAGCAACCACACCCGAACTGACCAAGGTTTCGGTCCACGGTGTTCCGCTCTGCCTCCACACCACGATGGCCGACGCAGCAACCACAGCGTCGACCCCGAGCAGGACTGCCCATATGCGGCCCGTAGACATCGATCTGTCAGACATAGGCCGTACCTTACGACGTGGTGCGTGATGACGATCGAGGCACTGCCGAGGCATGAAGTAGGCCGTGCGGCTCGGGTGTTGTCGTGACGCAATACCTGGGACGCACGGCTTTGTCCAAACGTATCTTCACCGGACTCCAGCCGCGCCTGGTGTTCGTCGACCGCGTCGTCGTCACCCGGGTGGCGCTGCGCTTCCAACTCCCGCACGCGGCCCTGGCGGAGCTCCATCGGGTAGACCGCTCCACGGTCACCCGTGCGATCCGAGATCCGTCCGCTGCCGGCAACCCGCGGCTTCGCCGTCCCCAGTCCATGAACGAGTGGCGGCCCGTCAGCCGAGGTGACGCACCCGAGGGCTGAACCGGGGGTTTGGTCCGTGACCGGTCCGGAGTCGCCGGTCAGGAGGGGTACCGCAGCGGGAGGAACCGGGAGTTGGCGCGCAGGCCGGGCTCGCTCGAGAGCGCGCCGAGTGAAAGGCGCCTGACGGGTGAAAACCCAGGTCAGGCGCCTTCTTCGTGCGTCTAGAAGAAGCCCAGCTTCTTCGGCGAGTACGACACCAGGAGGTTCTTCGTCTCTTGGTGGTACACGGGCCTATCCACCTCTGACCTGCGGCAATGGGTCGAACGCTCAAATGCGCAACCGAGTTGGTCCGGGCCTGGTCCGCATATTGGCCTTGGTGGCCCTGGGCAGAGGCCAGTTGGTCCGCCGGCTGTGCACGGCCTACATGTCCCTGCTCCGTGGAGAACCTGTGGACACTGTTCGCGCGTGCTCTTGGATGTCAGCCAGGGCCGGCGGCGGGGCCGTGTAGTGCCGCACGCGGTGGCGGATGGGGGGTGTCGGCTCGTACCCGATGGGGCGTTTCCTTGCCGCTTTGTGGACGAAGTCGACCCGGAGGCGATGATCTATTGAAAGGATAGTCAAGGACGCGAAAATGCACGGCAGTTGATGGGTGAGGAGCCGCGTGTGACCGGCATGATCAACGGGCGGTTTCATCTGCTGCCGCAGGCGGAAAAGCGCCAGGGCGGTATGTCCGAGGTGCGCAAGGCAGTGGATGTCTTGAGCCCGGAGGGCGCCTACGCGGCGGTGAAGCTGCTCAAGCGGCGCGACGACGAGGAGAGCACGCGGATTTTCCTCGACCGTGAGACCGCCTCGTTGCGGGCGCTGACCCATCCGAACATCGTGCGGATGCTGGATTCGGGCTGGGACGAAGAGCTGGAGCAGTACTTCATCGTCCTGGAGTGGGTCGACAGGAGCCTGAAGGACGAGATGAGCGGGGGCCGTCCGCTGGACTGGCCGGCCTACTTCGCTCGGATCGGGCGGCCGTTGGCATCTGCTCTCGCCTACGCTCACGAGCAGCGGGTGGAGCACCGAGACATTAAGCCTGGAAACGTCCTCTTGACCAGTGACGGCACGGTCAAGCTCGCCGACTTCGGGATCGCTAAGGTCGTGGAGACGGCGGGGGCGTCCGTGACGGATCACACGGTCGCTGACTACGGTTCCAGCCTGTACAAGCCATTGGAGAAGAGCAGCGTCGGCTGGGTCAGGGATGTCTACGCGTACGCCGTCCTGGCCATCCAGATCTTGTCCAACAGCAAGGCCCGCGACTACCCCGGACTGCTGTCCGCGCTGGACGAGCTAGAGATGGACACCGATGTCCGCGCGATTCTGAAGTCCTGCATCGACCTCGAACCGCAGAAGAGGCCGGCCAACGCCATCGTGCTGGAGCACCAACTGCTGGAGGTGGAGCGACGGTGCGGCAACCGTGACGCGCGGCAGCGCAACTCGGTGTGGCTGAAGATGACCAAGAACGCCGCGGAGAAGCTCGTCACCGTGCCGGAGGGCGAGGGACTGAGCCTCGACCAGGTCATGGCGCGCGCCAAGTCGGAGGTGATGTCCGACATCTCGGGCACGGTGCATGTCGACTACGGCTGGAACCCGGCCACGAAAGAGGTCGACACCGGGACGGTGCGGGTCTTCGGCCGGAAGCTGTTCCTGCGCATGGCCGGCGACGACAACAACTCCGACCGGTGCGTCATCGTGTCCGCAGAAGAGCGGCCGGAGGAATGGCTGGCGAAGCGCCGGGAGTCTGCACTCAAGCTTGATCCGATTCTGAGCTGGACCTTCTACGATCCGGGCGAGGACCCGGCCAACCGCGGGCTGAACGTGCTGCTGGCGGGCCTCAACACGCATGTCGAGGCCCGCGAGGAGAAGGGTCGCGAAGACCGGCGGCAGAACCTCGGGGACCTCTTCGATGGCTGGCGGCACGTCCTGGAGGCCCGCGAGGAGATCGCGGCGAACGGGCGGCAGCCCGTCGCCTACGACAGGACGGAGGGCACCTCGTACACGCGGTCCTTCCGTCTGGGTGCCACAGAAACGGTGATGGAGATCGGCGACGAGTGGTCGGTCGTGGAATACCCCTACAGTCGGCCCATCGACCGTGGTGTCGTCACCAGTCGGACCGAGGACACCGTCCAGCTCCGGATGACTCGTGCCAAGACGGCGCTGCCACGCCGCGGTTACTTGCTGCCCTTCCTTGGCCCCAGCCAGAGCGCCATCAACCGGCAGCGCGACGCGCTGTCCACGGTCGCCGCCGAGCAGAGCAGTAACCCTCACCTGGGCAAGATCATCGAGAATCCGCAGGAGATGCCGGTCCTGCCTCCGGTCGAGGTCACCTCCTGGGTCCGCGCCGACCTTGACCAGAGCAAACGGGATGTCGTCGTGCGCGCGCTGGGGACGCAGGACCTGGTCCTGGTCGAGGGGCCGCCTGGCACTGGTAAGACCACGGTGATCGCGGAGATCGTTGAGCAGACCCTCAGCCGCAAGCCGGACGCACGAATTCTCATCGTCAGCCAGACCCACATCGCCATCGACAACGCGTTGCGCCGTCTGGAGGAGGCGGGTATCGACGGCCTGGTGCGTTTGGGGCGCCCGGACGATCCGCGTATCGATCCCGCCGCGCAAGCGCTGCTGTTGGACCGGCAGGTCAAGAGATGGACGCAGAGTGTTCGGGCCCGGGCGGAGAGGCACCTGGAAGCGGTCGCGATCCGGCAGAAGCTGGAGGCACGGCACCTGAAGGCGGCACTCCTGCTGGAGGAGGCGGCCGCCGTCGCCACCGACCTCGCGCACGTTGAGGGCCGCCTCGTGGAACTGACCGCTCAGCCTTTGCCCGACCGCACCACCTCCGCGCGGGAACTGGGAGAGGAAGCGGTCACCGTCGGCGCCCGCCGGGAGACACTCCTCGAACAGCGTGCGGCCCTGGTCGTCGAGATCCAGAGTGCCCTGGACGGTGACCTCACCCTGCGCGAGACCATGACCGCGCGGGAGTGCCGGGACGCCGTCGAGGCTCTGTTTCCGGCAGATGGTCCCGGACAGAACCTCATGCGGCTGCTGCGCTTGCAGGGCGAATGGCTCAAGCGGATCGGCAGCGACCCGCACCTGATCGCCAGTTTCTTGCGGACCCGGAATGTGGTGGGTGGCACGGCCCTGGGCTTCTTGGGGCATCCGGCAGCACGTTCCCTGGACTTCGACCTGTGCATCTTCGACGAGGCGTCGAAGGCGACCGCGACCGAGGCGCTGGTCCCGCTGGCCCGGGCGAAGCGGTGGGTGCTGGTGGGGGACACCAAGCAGCTCCCGCCGATCGACGAGGACCTGCTGCGCAATGGCAAGGCCATGGAAGACCACCAGCTGACCCCGGAGATCGTGCAGACGACGCTGTTCCAGCACCTGGCGGACAATACGCAGCTGCCGGTCAAGCACCTGCTGCGCGAGCAGTACCGGATGACTCCTGCCATCGGCAACATGATCAGCAGCTGCTTCTACGACAACGGACTGCTCTCTCCCAATCCGCACGAGCTACCGGGGTACAGGGGCATCAACCGGCCTGTGCTCTGGATGGACACCAGCTTTCATCCGGGGCGGCGTGAGACGGAGCGATCAGGCACCGAGACCAGCGTCTCCAACCGGCTTGAAGCGCAGATCGCAGAGAAACGTCTGGAGGTCATCGACCATGCGATCGGGAAGGGGGTGGTCCAGCCGCCCGGCGGCAAGCCATTGGAGGTTCTGGTCATCGCGCCCTACGGCCGTCAGGTCGAAACACTCAAGAAGCAGCTAGCCAAGAAGAAGCTGAGGCACTTCACGCCCGAGGTGCTCTCTGTGGATGCCGTGCAGGGTCGCGAGTGCGACCTCGCGGTCTTCTGCGTGACCCGCAGCAACTCCGACGGCCGGTTCGGGTTCCTGGGGCAGCCCTACTGGCGGCGCATCAACGTCGCTCTCTCCCGCGCCCGGTTCGGGCTGATCATCGTCGGGGACGCCGGCTTCTGCCGCAGCAAACCCGGCGCCCTGCGCAACGTCCTCGACTATATGAGCAGCCACCCGGAAGACTGCGAGATCCGCGATGTCAACGTTCAGTGAGGACAGCCTGCTGGCCGTCCGCTTCGGAAATGCCCGCACCGGCTTCGACCTCGTCGGCATCGTCGACGCGGCCCTGCCCGTCGCCCGCATCACCACCGAGGTCCTCGCCCAGGACAGCAAGGACATCCCCCTGCTGGAGGAGTACGTCCTGCGGCTCGTCGAGCAAGGGGAGAGAACACCGGAATCCATCGCGGGGCTCCTCGGCCTGGACGTCGCCATGGTGAACCAGACCGTGGCGGTCCTTTTCGGCTCCGACGACCTGCGATGGACTGCTCCCGTGCCCGGCACAGCGCCCGTTCCGCGGCTGCGCTTGACCGAGAAGGGCCGCTTCACCGCGACGAAGGCGGCTGCCATCGTCCCGGTCCGGGTCAGCCAGTCCCTCGTCTTCGACCAGATGTTGTGGCGGGCCTCCCCTTACAGCCGCCGCAGCACCATCGCCCGGGACGTGGCCACCGAAGCCGGAATGATCATGCTGCCTGCCGCGCGTTCCGGTCCCGTCGAGGACGGCGAGGTGACCGCCGAGGAGATCACCTCCCTACTTCAGGAGAACGGCACCACCACCCGCGAAGTCCTGCAGGTCAAAAGCATCGTCCAGACCCGAACCCGTCATGTCCTGCCGGTCAAGCTCCTCGTTTATGCGGACGCTGAACGCGCTGACATCGAGCTCGGTGTCGTCATCGATGGCGAACTGAGCGACCGCCATGAGATCGAACTGATCGGCTTCGGCGGCGCCAAGGGCCTCGGTATCAACGTAGAGCCCGAGCCTGAGCGCCCCCTGCTGGAACCCGACCTCGAAGAGGCCCGGATCCCCCTGCAGGAGGTCACTCAGAAACGCGCAGAGCAGGCCGCCGTCCAGCTCAACTCCCCGGCACCCCTCCCTGCAGAGCCGAAGGCCCTAGAGTCGCAGGCAGAGGAGATTCGAGCAATCGGTGTCTTCGAGCACCCGGAGCTCCTCGACGAAGCCCTCACCAGCGCCCGGAAACGCATCCTGATCATCTCACCGTGGATCACCGGCGCGATCGTCACCACGGCGTTCGTCGGCAAACTGGAACGCCGACTGCAGCGTGGCGTGAAGGTCGACATCGCCTACGGCTATGACGACAGCGAGAATAGGACCGACCCGAATGCCATCAGAAGGCTGAACAACCTCGCTGCGCGATACCCCGAGAAGCTGCACGTGGCGCGCCTCAAGAGCAACCATGCCAAGATCCTCCTCTTCGACGATGCCTGGGTGACCACCTCCTTCAACTGGCTCTCCTTCAAGGGTGATCCGGACCGCACCTACCGGGTGGAGGAGGGCACCCTGATCCGAAATCGGGAGAAATCTGACGTCTACTATGCCCGCTACCTCGAACTCATTGGCGACAACCGCCGATAGGCCAGCACCGTGGAGTCCTGCACCTCGCTGTCCCGACGGCCCGGGCGGCGCCGGTCCTCAGGAACCGTCCAGTCTGCCGCGAAAAGAGTGCCGTCGATGTAGAGCGTGCGCTCCTGGCGAGGCCGGTGGCGGGCGAGCAGGCCCAGGATGTCGTCGTGAAGGCCCGCGATTTCGTTGCGCCGAGCCGCCCGTTCCACACGCTGCAGCACCGGCGCCAAGACCCCGAGCGTCACGCCGAGCGCCGCGAAGCCAGCCACGACGTAGTCGCCCAGAATGAGTGGTTCCTGATGGGCGAAGGCGTCCAGGAACGGCGTGTAGTAGGCCAGCACATGTAGGTCCGGGTCGACGGGAAGGTCTACGGCGCGAGGGTGGGCTATGTCCGGGTCGATCGCCGTCAGACGCATGGGGCTATGGGGGGAGCAGAAGTGCACCGCGCTCGCGTATGCGATCTTCGGCACTTCGCCCTTGATGGTCCTGACTGTCCTCTTCTGTTCCTCCATCGCTTCGCGCAGCTCCTTCGTCAGCGGGCCTGAGCGGCCCTTGGCTTCCGCGACGACATAACCGCCGACGGTCCACTCTCCGAAGAAGTCCGCCCGGCTCCGGCCGGGGGCGAAGGTGAGATTGTAGGCGGAGGCGTGTGAACGTTCGCGTTATTCCCCAGGGGTAAGTTCACGCAATTCCCCAGGCCCTGCCCGGTGGACGATCTACCGGTCTGAGAGGATCGGGCTGGGTAGACGCGCCGGATGGAGGCTGCAGGTTGGCGAGCATGGGGTGGTTTCCGTATGACTCGATTGCTCTCGCAAGCCTGGGTGTGGGCGAGGAAGTGGCGCGTGCCCTGAGCGGGCGCGGGCTGCCAGCCGACTGCAATCGCATGTTCGTGAGGGACTCCGGTCGAGAGCTGTCGGTACGGGATCTTCCCCAAGGCCGGGCCGTGTTCCTAGGCGCGTTCGAGGACGGCGTCAATACCTACTGGCTGCTGATCGACAGCGGTGAAGTCTGGATGGTCCGCGGCTATGAAGGTGACGTGGACCATCAGTACGGGTTGGTCAACTCCTCGGTAGTGGGTCTGCAACGCATCCTGGATGTATGGGAGGGTTTCGTCTTCTCGGGCAGGAACGAAGCCGAAGACGACTACGAGGATTTCGTTGAAGACGTGATCGGGCAGGCCCGTCAGAGTGACCCGGATGTGTTCGAGGACGAAGACTCCTGGTGGTCACGCGTCTTTGAGGAAGTCGAGCTCGGGGCGCTTGGCCCCGAGGAGACGTCGGCCACGTCCTAGCGGACCGGGGGCTTGTCGGGCTTGTCGGTGGGGTTCTTGGGGCGCTTGTTCGGGCGGTAGCTGGGGCCGTTCATGATGACCTGGTGGCTGGTGTTGATCAGTCGGTCCAGGAGCGACTCGGCGACTACCGGGTTCGGGAAGAGGGGATACCAGTCGCTGGGCGCCCTGTTGCTGGTGATGATCAGGGACCGGCCCTGCCGTTCGCTGACCAGTTCGTAGAGGTCGTCGGCCTGGGCCGCTCCGAGCTGGCGCATGGCGAAGTCGTCGAGGATGAGCACGTCGGGCCGTACCAGTTCACGGATCCGCTTGTCCCAGGTGCGGTCCGCGTGGCCGCCGGCGAGGTCCGCGAGGATCCGGCTGGTCTTGGCGAAGCGGACGTGGGCGCCCTGGCGGACGGCGAGGTGGCCGAGGGCCTGGGCGACGTGTGTCTTTCCGACCCCGACCGGCCCGAAGAGGATGACCGACTCGCCCGAATGGAGCCAGCGCAGGGCTCCGAGGTCGCGGATCTGGGCGGCCGGCAGCTTCGAGGAGGCGGTGAAGTCGAACTCCTCCAGGGTGACCTGCTGCTCGAACTTCGCCCGGGTCAGGCGCCGTTGGAAGGCGACGGTCTCGCGGCGGGTGATCTCGTCCTGGCAGAGGACCTGCAGGAAGTCGAGGTGCCCGAGTTCGCCGCCGTGGGCCTGGGCCAGGCGGGCATCGAGGGTTTCCAGCATCCCCGAGAGCCGCAGCGACTTCAGCGACTCACGCAGGGCAGAGTCCATCACGCTCATCAGATGCTTCCCTCAGCTTCGCCGTGGACCTGGTCGTCGTGGAGTTCATCCGCCGTCTCGGACGGGGCGACGGAGGCGAACAGCCGCTTGGGCCCGTGGAGGAAGGCCGCGGCTCCCGCGTCCCCGCTCGATTCGGGCTCCGGATCGGTCTCGGTGCCGGCGATCAGGATGCCCTTGATGGTCCGGTAGGACGGATCTCCGACCGTGATGGCCCTCGCGCAGGCGGCCTCCAGCCTCGCGTCGCCGTACTTCTTCTTCAAGCCGAGGATTCCCTGGGCGGCGCGGAGCCGGTAGAGCGCGTTGACCTCCAGCAGCTGGTCGACCACGGTCCGGCAGGCGTCCCCGACCTCGGATGCCTGGGTCCGGCACCAGATCGGCGTGCGCATCTGGAAGGCGATCTTCTCCGGCGGGTAGTCGGTCCTGTCGGTGCGTTTTCCCTGCTCAAGTGCCACGTGGGTCTTGACCAGGTCGCCGTCGAGGAAGACCTGCACCATCGTGGCGGTCGAGCGGACGTCAACCCGGCGGCCGATCAGTTTCCAGGGCACCGAGTAGAGGGTGCGGCCGACCTTGATGTGGATGTCCGGGCCGACCAGCGCCGTCGACCAGCGGGCCAACACGAACGGAGTGGGCGGCAGCGGCAGCAGGGTCTCGGCTTCGACGGCCTCGAACACCGCCATCGGGGCGGCTCCCTGCAACGGCCGGCACTGCCGCCGGCCGGCCACCTTCTGGCTCCAGGTCACGGCTTCGGCCTGCATGTGGTCGATCGAGGTGAACTCCCGCCCCCGCCAGAACGAGTCCCGGATGTAGGGCATCGGGCGTTCGACCCGCGGCTTGTCCTTGGGCTTGGCGGCGCGGGCCGGATCCACCAAGGCGCCGTAGTGGGTGGCGAGCTCGGCATACGCCTTGTTGATCTTCGGATCGTAGAGATCGGGCTTGTCGACGCCGGTCCGCAGGTTGTCCGGCACCAGCCGGCGCGGGACGCCTCCGAAGTAGCGGAAGGCGGCGACGTGGGCTTCGGTCCAGGCGTGTTGGTGGAGATAGAGGACCGGGCGGACGAACATGTGCCGCGAGCAGGGCAGCACCATCACGAAGGCCCAGATCCGGTGTCGCTTACCGGTCTTCGGATTCGTCCACTGACCCAGGTGGCCGTAGTCGATCTGAGCCTCCGAGCCCGGCTCGACGTCATCGCGCAAGACCGTGACCTGGGACCTTGCCGTCTCGTCGGGGAGCGTGGCGTGCACCCACCGGCGGAACGACGAGATCGACACGTCCAGCTTGTGCTCATCCCGGAGGCGCTGGTGGATCGTGGAGACCGTCACCGTCCCCAGCAGGTTCTTGATGTAGTCACGGTGCTGGTCGATGTCCGGCCAGGTGATCTGCCTCAGCCGCCGGTCGACGAGTTCGGGGAACCAGCTCTTGATCAGCTTGGCCCAGTCGGCCTCCCGCATCGGCGGCCCGCCCGGCGTGATCCCGGACGCCTCCGCCGGCTCCAGGTACTTCCTGATCGTCTTGCGGTCCACCCCCAGCGACGCTGCCAGCTCGCTCTTCGAGCGGCCCGCGTACCAGTGGACATAGATCTCGGTGATGTCGACCACGACGAACGTTCTCCTTGCCATCCGGGCTGACCATCGGCCTTCCGAACCACAGGCCCAGGGCCGCCCACACGCCTCCGCGGTGACCAGGTCCCTCGTTCCTGAACTCCGTCGTACCCATGGCCAATTAGGAGAAGTCGGGATGAGGAATTACATGAAGCTCAAACCACCCGAGATGGGGAAAAACGTGAACGCTCACACTGAGCACCGGTCACGCTGTGCGCCTCGTACGTGGCCATCCCTCACACGGTCCGTCGGCCTATGAGGTGGTGGCCGCATGGGCGCCGTATCTCGAACATTTGGGAGTTGATTCAGATCGATGGGCGACCGAAACTGAATCAAATGCGACCGCTGTGCATTTAGAGAATTATGGTGACAAGATGCGGCCCCAGATCCTGAGGGGGCGACGGCATCTCATGGGGCTTGTGGCTCCCTTTGCTGTGTGTTCCCGCCGGACGTCCCAGGGTGTGTACGAGCGCAGCAAGGAGCCGCGATGACCCAGCCCAGTGATCCGCGTGCCATCCCAGGCCCGCGAGACGGCTCCGCCGAACCACACGGGACCGTAGTCCCGGTGCCGCCCCGGCTCACCAAGGCGGTCATCCGTAACTTCCGGCTGCTCCGCAGAACCGAGCTTTCCTTCACGGACAAGGTGACACTGTGCGTCGGCCGCAACAACACGGGAAAGACCTCGCTGGCGAAACTGTTCGAATTCTTCGTGGCGAGGAAGAAGGCCGCGCTGCGCATCGAAGACTTCTCCGCCGACTGCTACGAGGAGTTCCTCGCCGCCCATCGCCTCTTCGCCTCGGGTGAGGCGGAGCAGGCGCGCGACACGGTTCCGGCAGTCACCCTCACCCTCCACATCTCCTACGACAAGGACTGCGGCCAGTACGGACCCCTGGCCCCCTTCGTGGTGGATCTCGACCCCGACTGCTCCGAGGTGGTGATCAGGTTCGCCTTCGCGTTGGGGGATGGTGCCCTGAAGGAGTTCTTCGGCGGCGTGCCGGTGGGGCCGGATGCCACGGCCACGCTTGAGCAGCTGGGCAGAGGCATCCCGAAGCACTTCGAGATGTCGGTGATGGCGGTCGACCCGACCGATGAGGCGAACGTCCGACCGGTCGACCTCGCGGACGTGCGCACCCTGGTGAGGGTGGACTTCGTCGAGGCGCAGCGAGGGCTGGACGACGAGAGCGACGGGCATGCCGCACCAATTGGAGCGGTCTTCGAGCAACTGCTGACCGCGGCGGAGAAGAGCCAGAACGCGACGTGGCTGGAGGAGCTCGCCGCGAACATCGACAGGACACTCGTGGACACCTCCGGCAGTCTCGACAGTAGCCTCCAGAAGGTCCGCGAACGGGTGGCGCCGACATTGAAGGCATTCGGCTATCCGGGTCTGGCAAACCAGGAGTTCGTCACGGCCGCCCGGCTGGACTCCAAGAGGCTGCTCAGGAACTTCGCGCGCATTCACTATCCGGGAGTGGCCGGTGTGCGGTTCCCGGAGTCGTACAACGGCCTCGGTACGCGGAACTTGGTGATGATTCTGCTCAGGCTCTTCACCTGCTACCGCGACCACACGGCGACCTCTCCGGAGTCGGGGATCCATCTCGTCTTCCTGGAGGAACCGGAGGCCCATCTGCATCCGCAGATGCAGGAGGCTTTCATCCAGCGACTCACGTACTCCGTCAATCTGTTCCCCCGGATCGACGCGCAGATGAGAGCGACGATGCCCGGGCAAAAGGGAGCGGTCGAGGAGAGCAGCACCGCAATCGACAGCAGCCCCCGGTGGAACGCTCAGTTCGTGGTGACCACCCACTCGGCACACGTGGCCAACCGAGGACACTTCTCCGACATCCGGTACTTCCGGAAGGAGGAGGACACCGTGGAGAGCGGAAGCGAGCCGGGGCCGGCCCGCACTGTCATCAAGGACCTGTCCCAGGTGACCGGCGACGAGAGGTTCCTCCGCAAGTACCTGACCCTCACCCGGGCCGACCTCTACTTCGCGGACAAGGCCATCCTCGTCGAGGGCGCCAGCGAGCGTATCTTCGTCCCGGCTGCGGAGGAGAAGCTGGCGGCGAGGAGGCCCGGAGAGACGCCCCAGCACCAGTACGTGACCTTGATGGAGGTCGGCGGGGCGCATGCCCACAGGTTCTATCCGCTGCTGAAGGTTCTCGGGATCCCAGCCCTGATCATCACGGATCTTGATCCCGTCGACGACAGGGAGCCCAAGATCCGCAAATGCCTGGTGTCCGAATCCGGACGCACGTCCAACCAGTCCATCAGGGCGTGGTCCCCCGAGATGGCCGACATCACGGTGGCCGAGCTGCTGCAGCGGGCCGAGACGGACCCGCCGATCGTCGGCGGCAGCATGTGCCTCGCCTACCAGGTGCCGGAGGAGCCCGGCGGTCCGTGCGGCCGCACTTTCGAGGACGCCTTCGCGTTGGCCAACCGGGCCCTGTTCGGTATCCCCACGGGTGCCGCTCCCGCCGAGGAACTGGAACAACAGGCCCGTAGCAGCGTGGAGACCAGGTGCAGCAAGGTCGACTTCGCTCTCGACCACGTCCTCGGAGACCACGACTGGCAGGTCCCGAAGTACATCAGGCGCGGCCTCGAGTGGCTCATGGCACAGGACGGGACGGCGACGAAGGCGGACGTCCAGTGACGACCGAGGCGGAAGACGTCACGCACACGATCCTGACGGCTCTCCAGGCGGGCCGTCACTTCAAGGTGGAGGCCGGTGCCGGTGCGGGCAAGACCAGCTCACTGATCGAGGTGCTCCAGAGCATCCTGGCTGACCGCCCCCGCTACCTCCCGCGGCCCCACCAGCGCATCGCCTGCGTCACCTACACCAATGTGGCCCGCGACGAGATCATCAGCCGTACCGACCGCAGCCCGTACGTGTTCGCCGAAACCATCCATGGTTTCCTGTGGCAGCTGCTCTCCCCTTTCCCCAAGCACCTGTTGCGCCACATCGTCGAGCTGGACCTCATGCTGTCGAAGATGGAGGGCCACACCTCACTGGACGGCTACACCGTCGACTACAGCACCGGCTTCCAGAAAGTGGACCACGACAGCCGTCGCGTGCAGCTGGGTCACAACGATTTGCCCGTCCTCGCGAGGGCGTTTTTCGCCCTTCCCAAGTTCCGGGCCCTGGCTGCCGACCGGTTCCCGATCGTCTTCGTGGACGAGTACCAGGACACCCCCGCCGGTCTGGCGGAGGCCATGCTGGGCACGCCGGGCGATGAGGCCACCTCGCGCGGCCCCCTCTGCGGCTTCTTCGGGGACCATTGGCAGCAGATCTACGACAACGCGTGCGGGGCACTCGAGGACGCCCGCCCGACACCGGTCTTCAGACGGCGCAATCGGCGCTCGCAGCGCGCCGTCGTGAACCTCCTGAACACGATGCGTCCCGAACTGACGCAGACGACGGCGTCAGGAGTTGGCGAGGGCACCGTCGCCGTCTATTACACGAACGAATGGGCCGGGACGAGGCTCACCCACCACCGGAAGGGTCAGCTCGGCTGGGAGGCGGCCCACGCGGCCCGGAAATGGGTACTGGACGACGTCCGCGACCGGTTATGGAGCATCGGGGCATCCGGTCACGATGCCCAGGCGCGGGCGGAGGAGCCCAGCACGAAGATCCTCATGCTCACGCACGAGACGATCGCCGGCGAACTGGGATATCAGAAGCTCCACGGGGCCTTTCGGCGCAACGATTCCTACGTGAGGAAGGAGGACCACGCCATGGCCTTCTTCATGGACACGCTGGAACCGGCCCTGCTCCACCACCGGAACAAGCGCTACGGCGCGATGTTCGACGCACTCGACCCCCGTGGCCGCCCACCCATCAACTCGTCGGCCGACAAGCAGGAATGGATGGCGTTCCTGACGAAACTGGGGGAGGCCCGCAAGACGGGCACGGTCGGCGACGTCCTCGACCTCTGTCTTGAGCAGCAGCTCTTCGACGGCCTGGGGAAGGTGCGCGAGCGTCACCGGAAGGCCGTGTCACCATCCGGCACCGACCCGCAGGCTGTGAGTGACGACAAGGCCGAAGCCCGGGCGGCGGCGTGGTCGAAGGAGTACCAACAACTGCGCCAGGTGCCGTACGCGGAGTTGCTGGCGTTGAACGAGCACCTCGGCGGCGGCACGCCCTTCGCCACACAACACGGCGTCAAAGGACTGGAGTTCAACCGGGTCCTCGCCGTGGTCAGCAAGGGACACTCCCGCTTCCAGATCCCCGAGATGCTGGCTAACTTCTCCCGGCGCGACGAACTGATGGACAAGGAACTGGAGGCGTTTATCAGGGCACGCAACCTCTTCTACGTGGCATGCTCACGGGCCAGAGAGCATCTGGCCATCCTCTTCACCACGAAACTTGAGCCCGCTGCACTGGACACCCTCCGGGAGTGGGTCGGCGAGTCGCGGATCATGTCGCTGCGGTTCGACGGGGATACGGTGGTGGGTGGCGAATGAGGGACGAGGCAGGCCGGACGGATCCCCGGGCCAACCCCGACAAGGGATGCCCTGGGTTGCTGGTCGCCCGGATGCGATCGCCTCATGACGACCTCGGGCAGCTCCCGGCCGCCAAAGATCACGGAGGAGGTGGGCGAAGGTCGGAGCGCCCCGCAGTCGCTCAGCCATGAGCCCGTGTACCTCGACCGGCCCCGGGTCGCATCCAGGGTTGAGCAGGGTCGAGAACTCTCCGGACTGTTCGCCTTCCGGGCTGATCGTCACCACAGCGACGGACAGCATTCGGTCCCGTCGGGGTACGAGTACTCAGGTTTCTACATCGATCAGCGCCCAGTCGCAGGCGTAGTCACTTGCGGTGGGTATATCCAAGCCAGCAGAGACGAGACTCATCGCGTGGGTTGCCCAATCAACTCGGTGACTTACGTGGCGTCGTGTGCCCTACTGCAGCCCGACTGACGGTCAGGGACAGGACTCCTCGAACTTGACCGCCTTGAGAGTGACCGGCTGCCCGTTGAGCGATGTGCCCGCGGCCGGCTCCTGCGTGCACACCTTCCAATTCGATTCGACCAGTACCCAGCGGTCGTCCGGCAGGGCATCCTTCACCGTGAGGGAGACACCGGAGTCCAGGGCGGAGCGGGCGGCCTTGACCGACTCGCCGGCGAAGTTCGGCACCTTGCCGCCTTCAGCGGTCGGCGGCTTCTCGTTCTTCGCCGGGCAGTCCTCCCTGAGCTTCAACGCCCCGAAGTCGAGGTCGGTGTCGGTCGGCTTGAAGGCGCCAGCCTCCATGGTCTGACTGCGTACGTTCCAGTTCCGGTCGAACGCCTGTATACGTTCCCGGCCAAGTGCGTCGTGGGATGTGAGCCCATGGAGACCGGCTCCCTGCGCTTTGTCCTCGACTGACTGCAGGCCCATGCCGACGAAGTCGGGGACGGTCGCCTTCTTGGGCGCGTCGGCAGTCGGCTTGTCGTCGCTGGCCGTCTTGGCGGCTTCGCCGAGTTGGTCCGCACCTGGTCCGGATCTTGGTCCGTGATCTGTGGTGTTGGCGTGCGAGTCCTGTGGTACGACATGGCACAGGTTGTAGATCGTGTCTTGTGCGGTCCAGGGTGGTCTAGGGAAGGCACGTAAGTGCAGGTCACGCCGCTGTGATCCAGGAGCGTCCGCGGTGTTGGTGAGAGCGATGTGAGAGATGCGTACCCCCGTCGGCAGGTGCCGACGGGGGTACGGGCGTGTCGCGGCGGGTCTCTCTGGGGGGGCGAACGATGTGGCCTGTCGGGTCGGGGCGTCTATGTCCCTTCTGCTCGGGGCGGGCGGTGGCGACGCTGCGGTGCGTTCAGTGAGGTTGCCTTCTGCGGATGGGGAGGACGCTGAGGGCCATGACGGTGCCGTCGTCGTGGAAGGAGATCGGCCCGTTCCATCGGCCGGTTCCGTGGGGGGCTCGCGGATGGACAGGGATGGAACTACTGTGCGGCACCGGGTATCCCGTGAGGAAGTGCACCGACGTCGTCCCCCAACCCGGGTCGGGCAGGTGACGATCTCGGTGCGGCGCTCAGGCGTCGGGGTCTTCCCGGAGGTAGTCGGGGGCGAGGTTCTGAAGGCGCTTGCGGTGTCCCCGACGCGTACTTCCGGGTGCTATACATACCCGCGTGCCCTTCCTGGCGTACGGTGCTCAGGGCTACGGGCCGACTCGCTCACCGAACCGGGCCGGGGCACGCTGGGAGGCGTGACCAGGGCACCGATCGCAGTGCACCGGCCCTCCCGTACGGGCGGCCGGGGAGTCACCGTGCACAGCAGCGGGCGGGACGAGATCCTCGGGACCGCCTACAGCGACCACGACCTGGTCGTGTTCCTCGAGGGCACCGGCTTCGCCGATTCCGATGCCATCCTGGACGACCCGCGGTGGGTGGAGTGGCGCGGCGGACCCGCCCACGAGATCAGCGCCTTCTGATGTCCGAGCGGCCCAACGGCCGGGCAGGTGGTCCTGCCCGGCCGCGGTGGCTACTCCCAGGGTCTCGGTAGCGCGTGCCACAGGGTTCTGAGCCAGTCGGGCGGGTTGGTGAGGAACTTGTCCACTAGCCGGGCCGTGATGGCCCGGGCGGCCCCTTGGGCGGCGCCCTGGGCTATCGCGGCGGGCAGGCCGGCACCGATAGCGGGCTGCTGCGGGACGGGTGCGAGGTTGGGCGGCTGGACGCGCGCGGGATCGTTGTCCCGGGTCATGGTGCTGCTCCCTTGAGCAGAGGGATCGAGGACAGCGGACACCTGCGTGGTGTCGTCCGCGGGGGAATGCGCCGCGCGGTCGGCGGTCCTGCTGCGGCTCTGCGTGAGAGCGTCCCTGTGAGGCTTCAGCCTGGCCCAAGGGTGGCGTTGGTGTCGTGTCCAGCGTAGCGGTGGTCGGTATGTTCGGTGCCCCTGCCGCCTGGTGGGTGGGGTCATCGGTACGGCCTTCGGCGTGAGTTCGACATGGCGGGCGGGACAGTGACAGGACGAAGGCCCGGACGTCTGGTCCGGGCCTTGCTCTGTCGGAAACCGTGTAGCGGGTCGAAAGCCACTATCGGCTGGCCCGACGACAGCGGGGCCCGAACAGGATTGCCCTGCCTGGCCCCGCTGCTCGTCCCGGCGGACGACGTCCTCATGCGCGAGGCATTCAGTTACCGAGTCGGCACCTATGACCCTGCTCAGTGGTGTAAATGAAGCCACAGCGCTGGCACTCTTGCAGCCCATCGACCACGTCTGCGCAATGGAAGCAGAAGTCGATAGGCGTCTCTGGAGCGGCAGCGGTTCGGGCCCCTCGTACCAGGCTGCTCATCGCGCAGACGGGACACCGGTTCGGGGCGTCGCCGTCGTACGAGGCATCAGGAGCGGCACGGTCGAGAACGTGGACGGCGTAGCCCAGCGCCAGGCCCAGAGCGCCATAGCCCTCCACGCAGAGGTGGCAGTACAAGGGGGAGAGGCTGGCGTCCGACTGGCACCACTCGGGCACGCCTTTGATCATTGTCGGAGTGAGGGCGAACTGACGGCACTGCGGGCACTGGAGGGTACGCGCTCTGACGGGGCCCAGCACCGGAGCGAGGTCCTTCATGCGCTCTGCTACATAGCCCTGGATCGTACGGACCCCTCCGCGGATCCGGTCCATGTCTATCTCCGCGTGGCGTCGTTCCTCCTCATCCGTGATGTGCTCCAAAATGTGCTCACCGACGAAACTGATGAGGAAGTTCAGCACTTGGGCAGTGGTGCTCTCCACCTTGCCAGCTTTGGCGTTCTCACCGACCAAGCCATAGTGCTGCAGAGCGTTGCGGCGTTTCGCCAGGTTGGAGAGGGCATCCTTTTCACTCTGGCTGAACTTGATACCCGCCATATTGGTCAGGCGCTTACGCGTCTCTTCCGGAGAGCAACTGTTCAGCGTTCCGTTCTCGAGCGCTTCTCGCGTAGCGTCCCCGGGGTTGGCGAACACCAGAGACCAGTGCACCATCTGCAGACGCGCCTTCAGAAGCACTTCGGCGCCCGCAGCCAGGTGCAGCACGGCGTACTTCATGGCTCTTGCACTTGGTTCCCTTCCACCCTCTAGGTGCTCTGCCACGCTGACCAAGTAGTCCAGACCATTCCTGACGGGTGGGAAGTGCACATCTCCTGCGAGCTCCGCTTGGCGCACCTGGTAGTAGGACCCGTTATGTTCGACCAAGCGCTGATCCACTGACTGCGGTATCTCCTCGAGTTCATGACTCGACGCAGCGTCGAGAAATTGCTCATCCATGGGAATCCTTCAGGGCAAGTGAACCTTGGCGGAGGATCTTCTCACGCACCCGGTCCCGGTGTGTGCCTCCTGGAGGGTTGCCAGGGCTGTCGCCTCACCAAGGCGGCTGGTGTTGCTCGCGCGATGCCGGGCGGGACAAGCCGCCCGGCTACCGTCGGCCACGCTCCGTTTCCCACTTTCTGCGGTCAGCGCGACTGGATCCATAGGCCGCCGTACGCGACGACGGCGCCGCCAACCGCGGTTGCGGCCCCTCGGAGCAGATGCAGGCCGGCCTCGTTGCGGGGCCGCCGGGCGTGCTTGGTCCACCGAGTCCTCGACGATCCGCCATCCGGCGTCGGGTGGGGTTCCGGGTCCGGGCTGTTGCCCTTACGCTCGTCCTTGGACATGAGCTTCTCCGACTCCTCTGACTAGGACGACGAGAACGACACCCGCACGCTTCGCGACTACATCCGCGATCTGTGTTCCTGATGGGGTGTCAGGTCGATCGGGCTACCTAAACTGCCTAATCAGTGCAGGTGCGGGACGCCGACACCAGCGGTTGTGTGCTTGGCGCATGAGCAGCGGCCAGGCTCATCGCCCAAGGTCATGCCCAAAGACTGAAGTGGATGTCTGCCCTTCGCTTTACGGCTCTCCTGCCGCATGTGTGGGTGTGCTGACCTTCCCCGATACGTGAAACACGCCGTCTCCTGTGATCCTTGAGGTGTTTAAGCGGCTCCGCGTACTCCCGGTCGATCCGGTCCCGCACCTGGCGCAGCCGCGCCAGGTCGCTCGGCCTCGCTCCGCTGCTACTCGGGCGGACCGTACGTCATCTCCAGCGAATGCTCCTCCAGGCTGCGGAGCGTCAGTTGGTCGTCCCGGGCCTCATTGAGCAGGAAGAGCTCCCGGGTCCGACACTCCTCGCACAGGCTGACGACAGCGAACGGCCAGAGGTCGACCGGAGCCCCGTACGGGGCACTGTCCACGTAGATGCGGTCGGGACGAAGCGGCTGGGTACTCGACCGCTCGAACGGCTCCCAGCTCGGATGGCTGCCCCTCAGCCGGAGCCCAACTATCCGGTACGAGCCCTCGTCGAGGTACTCGCACCGCTCCACCCAGTCCCAGTGCGTCCCAGAGAGCCAGCTGACCGCACTGATCGCCCGCACGATGTGCGGTTCCAGCCGCTCGACGTCTTCCGCCAGTTGGTGGCTGGCGCGGACGCCGTGCGCGTGGTGCGAGGTGTTCCTGAAGTCCTTGATGTGGCCCAGTAGGGCGCGTGCGTTTCCCCGGTCGCGCACGGTGGCGAGCTGTTGGATGCGGGGCTCGATTCCCTCGGCCTCCAGCCGATCGAGGATCCAGAGCCAGGTGCCGAAGGTGGCGCCGGTCCGGAACTGCTTGCGCAGGTTCCGGGAGAAGCCGTTCGACGCGGCCAGCTCGGTGAGCGCCAGCACGCCCAGCACCCTGGCCAGGCCCTCGCCCAGCTTGAGCAGTCCGTCCTTCCGCTCCGCTGGGTGCGTGCTGACCCGGTACCGACGGGACAGCGCGGCGGCGTGGTGCGGAAAGCTCCACTCGGCGCGCGAGATCGGGTCGTCCAGCGGGCGCACGAGTTCGCCGATCAGGCCGGCCTCGTGGGCGGCGAACCTAATCTCGTTGCGAACCCCCTGGACGTCCCGTTCGCCGCTGCCGAAGACGTTGGGCAGGATTCCCGACATCGTGGTCCGCAGTGCGCGCCGTCCCTCCTGCACGGTCTCCAGGAGGCTCTCCACCTCGCTGTCGGTCACCAGGTCGACGGGGACGTGCGTGTCCAGCAGATCGCGAGCGCTGGGGTACTGACCTTTGTCCTTGCGAGAGTTCAACCACTCGCAGAGCGCCTGGCCACTGCCGCGGAGCGGCTGCAGTACGAAGAGCGAGGTCGCCGCCTCGCCGAAGCCCTGCGGCAGCAGGCGCCAGTTCCCCGGCCGTCCGACGAGCATGCCGCCCGAGCACAGCGTCAGCGCCCCCCCATCCTCCGGCGCGTCGGGGAGCTCAACGGCCGAGTCCGCCTCGTGGAGGTCCTGGGCGCGCAGGTGCTTGGGCCGGTCTGCGCCGTCCTCCTGCTCCTCGCCGCGCTGCGGCGGGTGAACCCGGGTGGTCTCCAACCGAACAATGCTGCGCAGCAGTTCGAATTGGCCGTCGAGTTCCGGTCGGTAGAAGAGCGCTGATGGGATCTCGCAACCCACCCGCGTCCTGCTGTCGTCGATCCAGGCGTCCGGAGCGGTCGGGTGCACTTCACGTCGGAGGTGGTCGCTCGGATCCACCTGCAGCGGCAGGTGGACGAACTCGCGCAGCTCGGGATCCGGCTCGTGCGCCTCGCCGATCCGCTGCGGCTCTCCGTCGCCATCGCGCACACCGACGGCCTTGCGGACCGCCGCCTCGAAAACCTTCCCGCGCGGCCAGCTCACGCCGGCCGAGGCGACCGCCCGGCGCAGCGCCGTGACGGCCTCCTGGCCCCTCGTCCACGTCGAGCCGACCAGAGGACGCAGGGCGGCCACCAGGGCAGCGGGATCACGGGTCTTCTGGATCACGCGCGATTCGGCGAGCCGAGTCAGGACCTCCTCGGATAGCTCGTACCGGAGTCGCAGCGGTTGATCGATCGTGACGCGCTGGTACATCAGTTCGTGGGTGGAGACCACGCGGACCCGGTCGTCCGGCTGCTGGGCGGGGTCGGCGGACAAGGTGTCCAGGTAGAGCCCGGTGATCTCGGCGATCTGGTCCGACGTGATGTATTTGCGCTTAGAGCCGATGGAGCGACGCATCCGCTGCCACTGGTCCTGAGCGTTCAGCAGCAGCACCTGACCCCTGCGCTGTACCAGCTTGCGGTTGCTGAGGACCCACAGGTAGGTGCTGATGCCGGTATTGGGGAAGAGGAGGTCGGGCAGCGCGACCACGGCCTCGAGCCAGTCGTTCTCCACGATCCACCGCCGGATGTCCGATTCGCCGGACCCCGCACCCCCGAAGTACATCGGGGAGCCGTTGAAGATGACCGCTATTCGGCTGCCGCCCTCGCCCGAGGCGCTCACCGGCTTCATCTTCGCCAGCATGTGCTGCAGGAAGAGCAGTGAGCCGTCGTTAATCCGGGGAAGACCGGCCCCGAAGCGGCCCGCGAAACCGAGCTGCTCGTGCTCCGACCGGACCGCGTACTCGCTCTTCTTCCAGTTGACGCCGAACGGCGGATTGGCGAGGAGGTAGTCGAAGGCGGTTCCCTGGTGCCCATCCTCGGCGAAGACGTTCCCGAAGGCGATCGTCGAGGCCCGGCGGCCACTGGTCATCATGGTGGCACGGGAGATCGCCCATGACTCCCGGTTGATCTCCTGGCCGTACAGCGTGACGTTCGCCTGGGGGTTCATCAACGCGATGTACGAGGCAGCCTCGGTCAGCAGGCCGGCCGTCCCGCAGGCCGGATCCAGGATGGTGCGGACGGCATGCGGCGACGTCAGGAGGTCCGAGTCGGCGGATACGAGGAAGCCGGCCATCAGGTGGGCGACGTCCCGGGGGGTGTAGTGCTCCCCGCTCGACTCGTTGCCGCTCTCCGCGAACCGCCGGACGAGCTCCTCGAAGAGGCTCTCCATGTGGTCGTCGGTGATCATCTGCCCCAGGTCGATCGAGACGAACTGCGCGACGACGCGGTAGAGGAGTCGGGCCTGGTGCAGGCGGGTGACGGTCCGCTCGAACTCGAAGCCGTCCAGCAGTTCCCTGACGTTCCGGGAGTACCCGTCGACATGGGCCAGGAGTAACCGGTCGGCGTTCTCCGGATCGCTGAGCACGCTCTCCATGGAGAACCGGCTGGAGTTGTAGAAGGGCCAACCCGAGGCGGCCGTCAGGCGCTGCTCCCGCTCCTGCTCGCCGTCGGTCCGCTCGGCCTCGTCGAGCACCGCCTGTCGGCTCGGGGCCAGCAGGCAGTCCAGCCGGCGCAGCACCGTGAACGGCAGGATCACCCGCCCGTACTCGGAAGACTTGAAGTCGCCGCGCAGCAGGTCGGCCACCGACCAGACGAGCTTGGACAGATGCCCGGTGCCGTCACTCATGCTGTCCTCCGCAGGCCGGTGCCCTCCATGGGACTGATCATCCCATGGCGGTGGCCGGGCCGGCCCACGAGGAACATGGGACGCCGACATGCCGGTGACGGTACCTGGGGACCTGGGCGTCGCCACCGTCGTCGGTCGTCCCTCGTCAACCGTCGATCAGCCGACCGGACGTCAGCCGTCGTTCTCTTTCAGCGATCATTTCCGGTCAGAGCACTAGTAGTGCTTGGTCATGTTGGTGCGGGGTCTGGCATGTCACGGTGACAGGTGGGGCAGGCGCCGGTCCAGATCACGAGGAGTATCTGCAGCTCGCGGACGACTCGGTAGAGGGTCAGGCCGGCGCCGTCTCTTTTGGGGATCGGTTCAGTCGTTGCAGGGTGCAGAAGGCGTGGGCGACCGAGACGAGGGTGACGTGGTGGTGCCAGCCTGGCCAGGTCCGGCCTTCGAAGTGGGCCAGGCCCAGGGCCTGTTTCATCTCGCGGTAGTCGTTCTCGATGCGCCAGCGGAGCTTCGCGGTGCGCACGAGGACGGGCAACGGGGTGGTCTCGGGCAGGTTGGAGAGCCAGAACTGCACGGGCTCGTCCTGGTCGGCGGGCCATTCGGCCAGCAGCCAGCGGACCGGAAGCCCGGTGCCGGCCGTGGCCTTGCGGATCTCACGCCCGGCGGGCCGGATCCGCAGGGCCACGAAGCGCGAGTACATGCGCTTGTGCCCACTGCGGCCACTGCCCGGCCGTGATCCCTCCCTCCACTGCACCGGCCGTGCGGATGATTTACCGGCCGCGATGACCAGGCTCTTCACCCTCTGGGCAGGCTCGGGGTAGGCAGGAACCGGCGGTCTGCCCCGGCCTGTGTGGGCCGGGGTGCAGGGCTGTGCGTCCTCGGGTTGCGCGGTGGTCGTGGTCGAGATGCCCACCACGTAGTCGAGACCGCGTTCTTCCAGGCCGAGCCGGAAGGCGGCGGTGTCGCCATAGCCGCCGTCGGCGATGACCTGGGGCACCTCGATGCCCCAGGACCGCGTCTCGTCGATCATGTCGAGGGCCAGCTGCCACTTCTCGACATGGCCGATCTGGGCGGGGATGGCGCACTTGTCACGGCGGGCCACCTTGGCCGGATCGGCCTTCGGCGAGGCGGGATCCCAGCTCCCGGGCAGGAACAGACGCCAGTTCACCGCCACCGAGGCTCCGTTGGAAGCAAGGTGCAGCGAGACCCCGGCCTGGCAGTTGGTGACCTTGCCCGCGGTGCCGGTGTACTGCCGGGTCACGCACGCCGACGCATCCCCGTCCTTGAGGAACCCGGTGTCATCGATGACCAGCGCGGTGGGCTTGATGACCGGCTGCATACGCCAGGCCAACCGGGCCCGCACATGCGCCGCATCCCACGGGCTGGAGGTGACGAAGTGGGCCAGGGCCTGCCGGTTACCGTCCTCGCCCAAGCGGGCAGCCATCGGCTCCACCGACTTGCGCCCGCCGTCCAGCAGCAGCCCCCGTAGATAGACCCCGCCCCACCGTCGCTGATCCGCCCGCGCGAACGGCTCGAACATCTCCGCCGCGAAGTCCTCCAGATCACACCGGACCGCAGCCAGCTCCCCACTCAGCACACCCGATCAACGACACGACCGATCAAGAAGACACGCCGTCACGGACCGCACATGACCAAGCCCTACTAGCTGTACTCGGTGTGCTCGCTGGACAGCACCAACGCCGATGTGTCGGCTCGGACACCGAATGCATGCTCAAGAATCACCAAGACCTCCGGCCCCACGTGAACTCGCCAGTGACACTCACCACTGGAATCGCCGACTGGGCATCCAGTTCGATGAACTCTAAGTCGCCAGCCAGGCCAGCCTCTTCGGTTGCCTGGCGGCCTGGGGCGGCGCTTCTCTCACCTCACCACCAGCCAGACCCTGCCAGTAGGCGCAGTCCAAGCGACGGAACACGGCGTAGAACAGTCCTCCCTCAGTCCGCCGGTACGGCAGCACCAACACCTGGAACGGAGCACGACCCTCCAGACCTTCAGCCATCGCTCCACGGTGGAGCCGATGAGCCGCTTACGGTGTCGATCGGCGTCATCGCAGCCCGTCCCATCGGTCACGGTGTCCCACTGCGCCGATACCCGGCCCACAGTCGCCCGCCAGCCCGCGCCAGGACGTCGTCAACGACGCCAACAAGGGCTTCGGTCTGCCCGTTCAACGCCCCACGAACAGAATGGTGCAGGCGCACATTGAGGCCGGGCGCTGCGTCGTCGAGGCGACGTGCCAGCCACTTCCCGCCGCCACCCCACGCCCCGCCGAGCGCCAGCGCCAGTTCGCCTGCCCGTCTCGCCAGCTCTGAGGCGATGAACAGCCGCTCACCTTCATCGGTGCACCCAGCAAGATCGTCCAGGAGATCCGTGATCGAATATCGGAAGTCCTCGATCTCTTCCACTGTTGCCGCTGGCGGACCTGCGAGGGCCAGCTTCCTGGCTTCGGCAGCCACACTCACGCCGAGCCCATCCACGTCGAAGAGCAGTTCGCCATCCGCACACATCCACAGGAGCGGGGACCGGCGCTTGCGAATTTCCCGGTCCACGAATGCGTGCCAGGATTCTTCGGTGTGCACGAAGAGCTCCACGGGCCAGTCGCCGTACTGAAGGCTCTCTCTGTATGGAGCCGGCGGACCATGCAACAGCACCACGATGTCCAGGTCGGACAAGGCCGTGCGGCGCTCCGTCAGCACGCTGCCCCCCAGAAAAGCCGCGCGAGCGACAGGATGACGTTCCTCTACTACGGCGCGGGCGACGACAACCGGATCCATGCAGCCACTATCGGTATCCAGGGCGCGTCACGCATGTGGTTTGTTCAATCGCTCGGGTGAGCGGTGTGCGCCATGCCCGATGTGCGCACGGGTCGCCGCCAGAACTGCCCTCAGGGTGTGGAGGGCTGCTTTCCTGCCCGCTTCGGTCTCTGGATGAGATGATCACAGGCAGGGTCATGGTGTCGCATCGGTGGGAGGGGGAGCGGTGGCCACGGACGCCGTCTTGCGGGGGTACTTGCTGGAGGAATCGCTAGCTTGGCTGCTGCGGTTCAGTGGGTATCGGCTGTTGGTTCACGAGGACCAGGACCCCGAGGAACTGGTTGATCAAGAGGGGGCGCTTCGTGTACGCGGCCGTGGTGCCCTGCATCAGGTAGACGTGCTCGGCGAGTTCGCTTTCACACCCGCGTTCTCCATGCCGGTGCGGATGTTTCTGGAGGCCAAGTTCTACCAGAAGCCCTGTGGGCTGGAGATTGTCCGCAACGCCCATGGTGTGGTCCACGACGTCAACGAGAACTTCATGACGCATGCGGGCACACGCCCCCGACAGCGCTATCAGTATTCGTACGCGTTGTTCTCCGCGGGCGGCTTCACGGCGGATGCGCAGAGATATGCGCTGGCTCACCAGATCTCATTGGTGGATCTCTCCGGCGCCTCGTTCACCTGGCTGCTCGGCGCCATCGGCAGCACCGCGTGGAGCCTGTTCCAGGCACAGGAGAAGTACCTGCCCAAGCCCCCAGGGTTCCCCGTGACGTGGATGCGACGACAGCTGCGGACAGCGTTGGAGACATCCCCGGTGCACTTCCTGCCCTCGGCTGACATTGCTGAGGGGAAGTTCAAGGACGCCGCCCGCGCCGCGCTCGACCAGCTGGTTGCGGCTCTCCGCCAGCGCAGTGAGACGGAGCTGCTGCTCGGATTTCCCTCCGCGCCCTTCATCCTTCCGCTGGCTGCGGATGACCACAGTCGGTTCCTGCAGTACGCGGACGCCCGACCGGACCATGCGGTGCGCATCAAGAGGCGCGGCAGCGGGACGGTGGCGGAGTGGACACTGGCTCCGGTAGAGGCGCCCGGCTCCTACGAGTTGGCGTTCAAGCTCCCGAAGCACATCGAACAGTGGATCAGCGACATTGACGGGAAGGAGCGGCGGCGCACCATGGAGATCAAGGAGCAGTTTCTGTCCGTGATCACCATCTACCGGATGAACGGCGAGGGTCTGCGTACCTACCAACTGCGCTACGAGGCGAGTTCCTTGTCGCGCTTCTGATTCCGGTGTGACGTTCCGGACCCCAGCGTTGGTGCGTTGGCCAGGGTCCGGAGACGACTTCAGACCGGCAGGTATGGGCTGGGCTTGCTGTGCCAGCTGATGCTCAGGGCGTCACGGGCGCGGGTGGTGGCGACGAAGAGCAGCGAGCGGGCCTTACGTTGCTCGCGCTCGTATCGCGGCGGGTCTTCGGTGCGGTAGCGCTCGATTCTGCTGGTCTGGGGAATGATGCCGTCACTGGCGCCGACGATGGCGAGGCGCTGGTACTCAAGTCCCTTGAAGCGGTGCATGGTGCCGACATGGACTTCCCCATCGCCCTTGGGGCCGTCCTTGGTGAGCTCGGCGCAGGTGATGCCGGCCTTGGTGACCAGGTAGTACATGGCCTGGCTGACCATGTCGCGGTCGGCGACGCAGACGGCGATGCGGCCACTGGGGTCGCTGGGGGCACCGTTCTCGTTTGTGGACAGTTCGTCGCGCCACGTGGTCAGGGTGGTGGCGAGGCCGGCGAGTTCGTCGTCCCAGGTGCGGTACGGGACGAACGTAGGTGCGGGGCCGTGGAGGACGGAGCGGTAACCGGCGAGGTTGTCGGTGCCGTCGTCGAGGTCGTCGTAGGTGGCCTTCTTGTCGTCGACGACGCGCATGGCCTGGACGAGGATTTCCTTGGTGGTGCGGTAGCTCAGGGTCAGGCGGGAGGAGCGACCGCGGATGTTGATGCCGAGGGCGCCGAGGGTGACCTGGTGGTCGTAGATGCGCTGGTGGGTATCGCCTGCGATGAACATGTCGTTGGCGAGGTCAGGGTCGGCCATGGCGCGCAGCATCTTCCAGTGCGCGGGGCGAAGGTCCTGGGCCTCGTCGACCACGATGTGCTGGTAGCGGTAGCCCAGGTAGCGCATGCCGGAGCTGTTATCGCGATGGATAAGGTCCTTGCCGCCGATCTCTTCCTTGTACGCGCGACGGGACTTGATCTTCGCGGCGCGTTCGATCTCGAAGCGGGCGGCACGCTCGGAGGCTTGACCCCAGGTTTCCACGCCGAGCTTGTCGAGGCGGGCGGTGAACTGCTCGATGAGCTTCCAGATGTGGTTGCGCTCGGGGCGGGTCAGTGCCCGCCCTCGGCCTGCCCGACGGGCTTGGAAATAGGCAGATCGGGTGGGGACGGACTGGCCGAGGACGACCTGCTCCCACTCCTCCAACAAGAACTCCGGCTCCCAGCGGCGGTCGTCGAGTTCTGCCAGAAGCTGTCGCATCTCGTTCAGCGCCACGTGGTCGTAGACGCGCTGCTTGCCGCGGCCGGGGGCGGTGTTCTCGCCCAGGACGCGGGCGGCGAGCTGGTCGATGTGGGCGATCTCGACGCGGGCGAGGAGTTCCGGTTCGACGAGGGAGGCCAGTCGCAGGCGGAGATCAGTGGTGAGGTTCTTGGTGAACGTGGTCAGCAGGATCGGCTTGTTGTGACCCGGGGGCAGCTGCTCGGCGAGGTGCTTGACCCGGTGGAGCGCAACGATGGTCTTGCCGGTGCCGGGACCGCCGGACACGCGTGCGGGGCCCTTGTACTGGCGCTGGACGATGCGTTCCTGGGTGCGGTGCAGGAAGACCTTCCAAGCGCGGAAGTCGCCCTCGTCGATGACAGCCTGGACGTCGTCGTCGACAGCGGTGACCTTGGTGCGGGTCACAGCGGCGGCGAAGTCGTCAAGGTCGGGCTGCTGGCCGAGCTCGACCGGCTTGGTGATCTCCTTACGGACCTCGTCGATGTCCATCCCGGCCGCAAGGCCGTACAGAACGTCCTTGGACAGCAGCGGGGCGCCCTTGAGGAGTTGGTCGAGCTCGGTGCTCTCGGTGACAGCAAGGGCAAGGTCGATGAGTTGGTCGGCGACACCGAGGTCGCGCAGCTGTCCGGCGTCGTAGGCGGCGAGCAGCGCAGGCGCGGCCTCGGGTCCGGCGACGTGCCGAACCGGTTCCGGGGCGGGCTCGGGTGCCTCGGCCGGAGATTCGGGCTCCGAGGGGGTGAGGGTGATACCGGCGCGGCGCAGTGCACTGTCGCCGACGACGGCGAGGTCGACGAACTCGATCTCGCCGGTGACCCGGTTGACGGCGACTTGGAGTTCTTCGTAGACGTCTCTGCGGTGGCGTACGGCGATGACCAGCCAGTTTTCCGTACCGTCCGCGTCGACCCCGGTGGGGGTGAGCAGAGCGCGGTAGGACTGGTTGACCCGGGCGGACCAGATACGGGAGTCGCCCTTGAGCTTCTGCTTCTTTAGCCCCGGCTGGTCGGGGTTGGTCCGGAAGATGTGGCAGAAGTCGTAGAACTGGGCCTTGACCGAGCGGTCGAGCTTGTACAGCTCCTGTTCGGCCTTGCGGTACAGGCTGAGCCGGGCGGTCATCGGGTGGTGCCTTCCGTGTCGGGGAGCTGGTCGAGCAACTCGTCCAGATGGGTCAGCCATTCGCCGGCTGTGTGGACCTGCCAGCCGTCGTCGGTGTAGGCGGCGTCGCGGCGCTGGGCCTCGGCGTCGTCCTCGCCCTGGTGGGCGGTCATGACGGCGATCTTGAGTCCGGGGGACTGCCAGGCGAATTCGGCTTGCCAGCGGCTTGCACCGAGTTCGAAGCCGAAGACGGGAGCCTGCTTGCCTCGGTCGGCGAGGGTTTCGGCAAGACGTAGGAGGTCAGGTGCCTCGTCGGGTTCCTCGCGCAGTATTTCCAGGATGTCCTCGTCCCAGACGGCGTCCCGAAGCATCTGGACGATGACAGCTTCGGCGGCCGAGTCATGGCCCGGGTTCGGATCGACCGGTTTGACGCTTTCTGCTGGCACGGGCGCCTCGGGTTTGGCGGGCGCCGGTACAGGGGCGCCCATGAGGGAGTCGAGTTCGCCGAGCCCTCCGCATACCGCGAGCACTTCGACTTCAAAAGCGGCGGCGCGGCTGGCGGCGAGCTGGACGCCGTCGCCTCCGGCCAGGGACAGGAACTGGGTGAGGTTGCTCCAGTACAACCACGACCGCCAGCGCAGCTTGTGCTCATCACTCTCCAGGACGGAATCGGTGTCATCCAGGATGGTGAGTGCGCTCCACCGTGGGGCTTCGGGGTCGGCAGCATCCAGGGTGACGAGGATCGGTAGTCCGTTCTCGTCCTGGGTCCGGAACACGTGAACGGGCCCGATCCCGGCGGCATCCGGTACAACCGGCTTGTCGTGGCGCGCACTGCTGCTGAAGGTGGCCAGCTCACTGCGCAGCGCCGCCACCAGCTCGCTGCGGCGCCCGGTCGCGGCGACGGGAGTGGTTCCCGCGGTACTCAACAGGCCGGTGACCAGTGCGCGGGAGCGGCGGGCCCAGCGGTCGGCGTCAGGATCACGCAGGTAGGCGATCAACGTGTCGATCGGGTTGGCGAAGACGGCGTTCGCGAAGTGGGCGCGCTGTCCGCCGTACTGCTCGTAGGCGGCCTTGGCCTGTTCTTGGGCCGTGCCTCGATAGGGCGGCCAGACGGGTTTGGTCCGCGTGGGGCGCTTCTCGAACAGGTCGATGTCCGCCCAGGTCACCTGGAAGACGATCTCTCCCTCGGCACGCAGCTTGGTGCGCTGAGCCGCGTCGTGGGCGATGCGGTTGTGTTCACGGCTGGCGTGGAAACGGAATCCTTCGAGATAGACCTTGACGCTCTGGGCCGGACCGTCGACCCGGGTGAAGGTGAAATCAGTCCGGGTGCCCTGGAGTTGCTGCTGGGCTGTCAGTCGCCAATGGGTGACGTCGGAACCGGCGGTGAAGCGCAGATGTCCGCTGGCGTGGCCGTCCTCGTCCAGGGCGGCGTCGTCGGTGACCTTCACCCAGTCGCGCAGGGTGGCCAGGAAGCGCGCCTCCAGGTCCGATTCGACTTGGGCGTCCAGACCGACCAGCCCGGTGTGATCAACGTCAGCGATATCCCAACCGTCCGCACCCTCTGCCGTGAACAGCAGCGACTCCAGCATGTTCAGCGCTGACTGGCGCGAGACGATGTCCTGGAAGCGCTCGGGCGTATAACGGTGCAGACACCGGTGGCAGGCCCGGCGCTGTTCCTCGGCGCACGGACACTCCTTCAGCATCTCGTACGCCGCCGCGAGGGTTTCGCGGAAGGCGACGCGATCGGTGAGCCGGTCCAGATAGCCGGTGCCGCCGGGCAGGGAATCGAAGAGCACCAGGAACCAACGGCGCTCTCCGCTCTCGGCATCCGGCATAGAAGCCACGGTGGTGTCCAGGTGCTGCGGGTCGCCGCCGAAGTGCAGGTCCACACCGAGCCGCAGCGCGGCACGGAAGGAGTGAACCTTGGCGTCCACGTCCGCTGTTGCGGCCGGGATCAGCACCCGCAGAGCCTCGGTCTTCAACGTATGGGCCAGCAGCACCGGCTCCTGGGTGGCCCCGTCTCGCTTGCCGCGGCGCAGTGGACACCAAGGGCGGTGGTGCTTGAGCTGCGGGCTGCGGGCGGCTGCGGAGTCGAGAGCGTCGGTGTCGTGGTCGAAGACCGGCTTGCCGTCCGCGCTGGCCGCCCCACAGGCGGTGCACACATGGAACGGGTTGAGCCGCACCAGATGCCCGGCGAAGTCGTCGCGGGCCGGGGCGTCGTAACGGACCGGCCCTACATTGATCCGGCGGATCATGGCACTGCGGCAGTAGTCGACGCCGAACGTTTGCTTCGTGTGACGCCACGAGCCGGGCTCGATGTCGCCTACCGGGATGTCCACCGCGTCTACGACGGAGTAGTTGCGGCGGTCGCGGTCGTCCTTGTCGTCGCGGATGCGGGCGTCCTCGCGCTTGTCCCGCGAGGTCACGGTCGCGGGCTCCACGATCTGAAAAAGGCAGGAACCGTCGTCGGCGATATGGGCGCTCTTGCAGCGCGGGCACGGCGAGCGGTCCTCGGTAGCGTCCTCGGTACGCACAAATCCGCAGCCCGGGCACACCCGCCAGGTGCGCCATTCCTGCCGGCCGCCGGTGGAGATCTCCAGGCCGGTGATCTCGTGCCGGTAGCCGTTGACGTAGAAGGAGTTGCCCGGGGCCAGCTCCGAGAGCGCGTAGCGGCGCGGCCGGTCGTAGGAGTCGGTGGTGGAGGTGAACTTCGCCTTCCCCGTCTTCGGGTCGATGCCGTCCTCGCCGTACAGCGTCGCGGACAGCGTGGTGACCGAGTCGATCAGTGCGTAGTTCGGCAGTAGCCCCAGGTCGCACAGTGCGCTCTGGGCGGCTGTATCGCCCAGATTGAGCAGGCGTCGGCCCACTCCGCGCCGCTCGGCGTCCAGTTCGGCTTTCTGCCGCGCCTGGTCCGGGTCGGAGTCGTGCAGCTCGTCGTGGGCCTCGTCGATCTGAGCCAGCCGGGCGCGCAGCGCCTGATCGCCGCGGCGCCACTCCCGCTCGGCCTCTTCTACCGCGCCGCGCAGCTCGTGCATCGCGTACTTGCGCAGGTCGTCCTTGGCCCGGTCGTTGACGCCGGTGGGGAACATCTCCAGGAAGCCCTTGGCGAGTTCTTCCCCCTGGGCGATGGCCACTTCCACCAAATCGATCAGGTAGCCGGATGGACCGAACAGGGCGGGTGCCTTGGTCGGCAGGGCGCGTAGCACGATGCCGTCAGCGCGGACGAGGCGGCCGGCAGCAGCGAGGTCCAGCAGGTGCGCCAGGTACTGGCGGCGCAGGATCTCCACCGCTGAAAGATGGCATCCCGGGGGCACGATCGTGCCGGCGATCAGATCCTTGGGGCGCTCCAGGAAATACAGGTCGCGCCGTCGACGATCGGGAATCGTCAGCAAGAACGCATTGCCCGTCCGGCGTCCGGCCCGCCCGACCTGCTGGGCGTAACTGGCCGGCCGGCGCGGCAGCGCTGCCAGCACCACCGCGGACAGGTCACCGATGTCGATGCCCATCTCCAGCGTCGGCGTGCAGGAGAGGACATTGGGGTCCTTGAAGCCCGTGCGGCGCTTGAACGCCTCCTCCACCTTCTCGCGCTGCGGGCGCGTGAGCATGCCGGTGTGCTCGGCGGTGACCACCTGGTACGTCCCGGCCTTGCGGTACAGGTGCCGGTAGTAGTCGAGGGTGTAGTCACGGTCGCGGTGGTGCACACCAAGCCGCTCGGGCCGGTCCCCGGCCACCAGACGGCCTCTGCGGCAGCGGTAGGAGGGGCAGGGCTGGTCGTGCCACTGATCAAGAAGGGAGGGGTGGACCGTCTGTTCCCAGAAGCACACCGGGCAGCGCACATACGCGTGCCGGACCTGTTCGTCGTCCAGGAGCAGCGCTTCGACGTTGCCCGGCTTGAGCCCGTAGACCCGTACTGAGGTGTCGTTCGGCGTACGGGACGACAGCAGTCCGATCGCGGCGAGCTCCGGCAGCAGGCGGCTCCAGAACTCCGGCGCCGCCTCACGCGAAAGCCCCAGGCAGCGCCCGGCCCACCGCTCGTACCAGGACAGCCGGCCCGTCGCGAAGTCGAATTCGCTGCCGTTCTTGGGCGAGCTGAGCAAGAACACCGGAGCCGCGACCCGCTTGGGGAAAGCGCGCATGCCGGGTGCGCGCTTGCCCCAGATGAAGTACCGGCTGGTGCCCGCCTCATCGACGTACTTGTCCAGCCACTGGTGCGCGATGGCACCCCGTGTGCGAAGGCGCTCCAAGAACACCCGCACGAACGCCAGATAGCGTGCGTCGTCCTGCGGCTGAAGCGGCAGATCGGCGCGCTCGAACTCCTCGTGGATCCGCTTGACCAGCGCCACCACACCGTCCGGATCCGAGATGCGTACCTGCGCGGCTGCGGTCCGGGTCAGCTCCAGGGTGCGCCCGTTGCGGGAGCGGAACCCGAACTCCATCAGCGCTTCGAAGGCCAGGCGCTGACCGATCAGCCGCCAGGTCGGCAGATCCCCGCCGCGACCCTGCCCGGACAGCAACCGGTCCACGCCCCTGAAACCATGCAGATCCGGCGGCACCACCGCGGCCAGGGTTTCCTTGTCGGTCGTGGCCTCGACCACGTTCGCGATCAGATCGTTCAGCGCGGTGGGCACGTCGCTGCGCAGGTGCTTCGCAAGCAGGGCGCGCAACGAGAAGGTGTACGAACGGTTCGCGACGAACCCGGCCCGGTGCGCGGCATCCTGCACCGAGTCGTTGAACATCAGCGTCTTGTCTTCGTGCCGATCTTTGTCGAGCTCCCCGCCCGTGAACAACTGGGTGATCGACGCCGCAGTCATCGCAGCCGCTCCAGTACCCAGATAGCGGATCGCGTTGCGCTCACCGCACGCCGGGCACCAGTCCTCCTTGGCCGCGGTATTCGCCGTATCCCCGAAGTTGACCAGGACGAACGCCGAATCGCGGGCCGTCAGCCGCGGCTCCTTGGACTCCTTGTCGTAATCGTTGAGCGGATCGGGCAGCCGCAGCCGCTTGCGCGCCCCGTCCAGCACCATAAGCAGACCGCCCGCACTCTGCAGGGCGGTGGTCCCCTTGCCGCCCCGACCGCTGGCCGGCAGCACCGCAGCCCCAGAACCCTCGCGCGCTTCGCGCTCGGTCGCCGAGACCAGGTTCCGTACCCGGGCCTTGTCCTGACCCAAGGAGGCACGACGGATCTTGTATGTGTCGAACTGGACCTCGTGGTCGTCGCTCTCCGGTGAGAACACCGCCCAGCCTGACCGCCCGCAGTCCCGGCAGTAGACCGCTGGCAGAAACAGGTTCGCGCTCTGCCCCGATGTGGCCGTGGTCACCGGTGCCGAACGGTTTCCGCTTCCCGCACTGGCATCGGCCGCACCGGCCACATCCCAGCGGAACTCCGCCTTGGGCCATGGCAGTACGCCGCGCAGGAGCCGCGAGACCGACCGGGCCCACTGGTGCACCTCGACATGCACGAACGGTCGCGGCGGCTCTCCCGCCGGCGACTTCGGGTCACGTGCGTACGACAACAGGGCCACGAATCGGGCGAGCGCCTCGGCGGCCTTCTCCGGCTGGCGGGCCACCGCCTCCGCCCAACCGGCCGCGCCTGCACGCCACATGATGTCCAGCACTTCGGCGCCGGTCTTCACCTCACCGTCCAGAGCCTGCATCACCGCCCGGGTGAACAGGTGCCGCTTCAGGTTCTCGCCCAATACGAGGGGGTGGTCGTTGCGGACCCCGGTCACCGACTCGATGAGGTCCAGCATCGCCTCATCGCTCGTCGCGGGATCGGGCAGGGCCAGCAGCTCGTCCGGCGTCGGTAGCCCCTGCATCCGTACGTCCGCCAGTGGGATGAACTCCTCCACCGACAGCCGGTTCTCCCCGACGATGGACTCCGCCGTGAACTCTGTACCGAAGACCTGCGTCGCTACCTCGAGCAGCTGGGCCACTCCGTCTGCATCCGTCCCAGACGCGAGCGTCGCCGACGTCGCCACCGGACAGATCGAACCCAGCGGACGCCCCTCCTCGGACGCCCCCACGGCAGCCGCGAGCCGCCGCAGCAGCATTGCCACGTCGGTGCCCTGCGCACCGTCGTAGGTGTGGAACTCATCCACCACCACGTACCTGATGTCCGACCCACGCCACAGCGGCGCGTCATCCGCACGCTGCAGCAGCAGATCCATCATCTTGTAGTTCGTGATCAAGATGTCCGGCGGCGAGAGCTGCATGTCTGAGCGGCGCGTACGAACGTTGTCGTACTTCATGGCCGCCTTGTCACCGATGTACAGCCCGGCCGACAACTTGTTCAGCGCATCGTTCTCCGAGAGCAGCTCGTTGATGCGCTGCGCCTGATCAGTCGCCAGCGCGTTCATCGGGTACAGGAACACCGCCTTGATGCCGGTCTTCCCCGCCTCCCGCTCGCGGAGACAGTGATCCAGCACCGGGTACAGGAACGCCTCCGTCTTACCCGAGCCCGTCCCCGTCGTCACCAGAGTCGGCTGCGGCACATGCCCGTTCGCGGACGTCAGCCGCTCGAAGGCTACGGCCTGGTGTGCGTATGGGGTGTACCCCTCGCGCTGCCACTCCAGATGCTGCCGCCACTCCTCGCCGGCCACTGTGAACGGTGTTCGGATCCGCAGATACGGGCCCCGGAACATCCCCGACGTCTCATCACCCAGGAACCGATGCAGCGCCTCACGTGCACCCTCATCCGTCAACGCGTACGTCGTCGACAGATACTGCAACAGGCTCTCCTTGAGCCCCCGTGCCTCCAGCGTCGGCCTCACGGCTTCGGCACCTCCTGCTTCTCCAGGTCCCACTCGCCGCGAGCGACTGCGGCATCTAGTCGTTTCTGAAAGACGGCGTGCGCCTCTCGCATCTCCGTTTCGCGATCCGCCTTGGAGAAGGGAGCGACATAGCCCTCAGGCACGGGCAAGTTTTTCGGGTCGGCTTGATACGCCTCAAATTGGCCCCAGCTTTCCTTGGTCTGGCGCTGACCGAAGGTGCGTGCGTTGCCTGCGATCTTCGATCCCTCGGCATCAAACCAAGTCACTGCCTCGTACTTCTGCAGTACAGGGAAGCGGCCCTTGTATGCCGCGACAAGAGCGTCGGCTTCCATTCCGAGCCACACTGCGACTAGAGCATCAATTTCCACCAGAGCGGAACGTCGTGCCCGCTCGGTGCGTAGCGGTGTTTCCGGACGCCAGACTGGCGACACCTCGTGCAACGCCGGTAGGCCAGTCCAGTCGCACGCCCATGACTCACGTGTGGTCCAAGTTGGGTCGTACAGTTCTGACCACAGCCCCGAGTAAGCACTGGTAAGGAAATTCAACCGCAATGTTCGCAGGAGTAGCGAGGAAGCGAGGGGGTGATCGCCGGCGGGTGAGGGCATCGCTTTAGCACCCTTCACTTGCAAGTCGCCACGACCAGTAGCGCGGAGGAAGTAGTCGAGCGGGAGCGAGGCCCAGAAACCGGCTACCAATGCGGTTAGCCGAAGATTCGGCATGGCCAGGCTGTGTACCAAGTGAACGTGCGCTACACCTGGCGGCACCAATGCGGCATAAAGTGCACGCTCAGTGTCCGGGGCGATCTGGCGACGCCAGGCAAGCCGAGGGAAGACCACGTATCGGCGACGCGCTCGTTCTTCGAGTAGGGCATCAATCTTGGCGGGATCGACATCGCTTTCTGGAACGTTGTCGGTCAATGCAATTTGCGAACGCGCCTTGGATACCGCCCTACCGTCAGAACGTAGTCGCTCCAGGGCTCGGCCGTCTACCCAACGATCTTGCTTGGCGAGATACGACTGCGCCATCCCGGGGGCACGCACATAGGCAGTGTCCGGGACGAAGTCTGACGCAAGGGTAGTCAAGTCCCGACCGTAAGGGTCGTTACTATTAGCGTCATGGCACTTGAATACTGGCGTGGCGATACCCAGTTGAGTTCCCTTCAAGATGACATTACGCCACCTCTCGGGCTGGTAGGGATGACCGGTGGGGCTGCTCGGGCGGTTGTAATCGATCAACCCAGCAGCCTTTGCGTCACTTTCCATTAGCCCGCGCGTGATCGGCGGGTTGAACCTACCAAGCCGCAATGGGTATTGAGAAAGAGCTGTGATGGCAGACGCCTCGGCTGTGCTGACAGGGAACAGAAGGCGGGATTGTTCAACTGGAAGGTGTGATTCATCCAGTAGGCGCTGCCATTCGGCGAGGAGATCTCGGTTCACGTGAATGACGCGTGACCGGTGAGGGCGTTCATCGAATTCGCCATTTTGCCATCTCACGCCCGGAACTTCCCCGGAGCCATCATGTGCGGCTGAATCGCGGAGAGCGTCCGCTGACACCAACCATGACATGTGGTCAAAATTGATTTCCGAAGGGCTGCCGTAAATATGCACGCCAAAGTGTGCTGCATGTCCGACGGGCGGAGGGAAGAAGCGCTGTCCGGCATTCACGAAGTCTCCGTGGACGCACAAGCGGTGGTATGCGGCCTCGCGAAGTGCCCCTTCCTTGTCGCCGGTGAAGTGGGTATCGGGATGCACGAGCCCAGCCATACCTGACGGAGACTGATGAGACCAGACCTGAAGCATGAATGCCCGATAAAGATCTGGGCGAGTTCCTACGAGCAAGGGATAGGTGGTCTCATGCCCGTAAAACGAGGAGCAGCCGCTTACCTTCTCGCGCTCATGAATGTAATAATCGAACGTCCTTCGCTGATTCAGTGCAATGGATCGCCGTTTGCTCTGCTCGATTGCTGACGGCCTGTCCGCCAACTCAAACCAAGGTTCGTGCTCGGCGAGGACGCTTGCCTCATCCCAGTCAGGGCGCACCCAGGGGGGATTGCCCACCTGGAGATCGAAGCCGCCGCTGCGAGCGAATACGAGAGCGAACTCCAACTCCCAGTGAAGAAATCCCTGCTCCTCGGCAATGTCCCGAGTAATGCGCAGCCATGGAAAGACGTCCTCCGGGTTTCCGGTGTCCATTCCCATGAAGCCGGGGAGCGCCTCTTCGTACGTTTTGAGATCTGCCAGGGTTTTGAAGTTGTCGAGGAAAGTTCCGTCAGGTACGTCGGCTCTTCCAAGCATGGATTCCAAGAAGTCCAGCCAGTCGTCCAGCTCCTTGAGTGGGATGACCGGGCGGCGCATCGGTCCCTTTGGCTTTGCGCCGACCTGCTTCGCTGCCTTCGGTCCGATCTCTTTGGTCTCGATGATCGCTTCGTCGTCGGCGGTCAGTACGAGATCTTCGAAGGAGGTCTGCTCGGCGCCAAGCGCGAAAAGTGCCGTCGCTTCGACGAAGCGTGGCTCGGCCTTCGGTGTCGGGGCAGCCAACGGTTCGGGAGCCACCTGTTCCTTGAGCTCTTCGCCGGTAAGAGGCACTTGACCCAGTAGCTCGCTCAGGCTGTCGCTGCTCACCACGGTGCGGACCGCGTAGTCGCCATCCGTGCCATCCAGTAGGCCGGCTTTACCGACGGGCCAAAACCACAGGGCGCACCAGGCGTCCATGACCTTCTTCAACCGCCAATAAGGGGTGTCGGCAGAGTTGAAGAGGTCTTCCAGAACCTTCTCCTTGGGGACGGCCTGATCAGGGTGGTGGAGGAAGGCGTACTCGGGATCCGTCGGGTCGGCCTGCCAGACATCGATCCTGCGCGCGATCTCTTGTTCGGAGAGTTCCATGCGCTTGACGACGAGCGACCACAGGAACTCGGCTCGGCGGGCGGCGTCCCGCAACCGTGTGAACTGTGACGGCGCTTCCGCCTTCGGTAGCTTGGTCGTGGGGTGAAGTTTTGGGCTGCCGTCCTTGTTGAGGTGGGCGGTGCTGCGCTTGGGGCGTTGGAGAAGGCCCTTCTTCCACTCGGCCAGCTGCTTGACGTGCTCCTCGGCCAGCTGCTTGGCCTCTTTCGAGCCCGCGACCGCAGCCCATCCTGGACTGGGAAGCAAGAACTGGTGTACCGCGTCATGGGGCAGTGGTTGGAGTTGGCCGTCCTTAAGGAATGCCAGCGGAGTCGGTGCCAGAGCGCCCTTGTTCTTCAGCCATGCTTTGGCTGGTGAAGCGACCTCCTCACCCGTATAGACGGCTCGACGTGCGCCGATGAGGGAGTTGCCTCGGCGCAGGTGGAGCCCGAACCAGGGGGCTCGCATGCCGGGGTGCATGGTGTTCAACCACAGGGACACCTCAGCGAGTTCGACGCCGGTGGCATTGAGGTCGACGCCGTAGGTGTTGTGTAGGGCGATGTAGGCCCTGGCCTTCTGCTTCTCGGTGAGCGCGTCGGCGGTGGGGATGGGAATGCCGAGTTCGTCCTGGCGGCGGCGTAGGTATTCGTCGGCGACTTGGTTGATGGCCTCGTTGAGGAAGGACCCGGAGCCGAGTGCCGGCTCGCAGATCTTGTACTTGAGGAGCTCGGACGCGCGGGTCTTGATGATGTTGCCGTCGGCGTCACGTTCCTGGTCGAGCCGGTTTTTCAGAGTGAGCTCGACAGTGACCTGGGTGAGCGACTCGGGGGTGTAGTACGAGGCGGAGGTCTCGCGGTCGCGGCCGGCGAGCCGGTAGACGAAGGAGCCCTTGTCGTACTTCTTGACGCCGCGCAGCCCCTTGCGGGCGTCGTCCTCGCTGTAGTGGATGAGGGTCGTGTCGGGGTACTGGTCTTGCTTGTGCGAGGGGATGAGCCAGGATCCCTTCTCCGGGTCGCCGCCCTTGGCGACCTCGCACAGCTCTTCCTCGGCGATGATGCCGGTGTACGACATCAGACCCTCATATACGGCGCCGAGTTGATTGATGCCCAGGTTGCGGTAGGAAATGAATCCGCCACGTTCCCCGCGCTTGCCCTTCTTCATGGTGAGCAGGCGCAGCACTTCGTGGAGGGCGGAGTTTCGCAGGCGCAGGTCGAGCCAGTGCGGGTCGTTGTCCTCGTCGCTGGTCGGGTCCAGGATGCGGGAGCCGATGAGGCGGATGGCGGTGGGCTCGAAGAGTTCGCTGCGCAGGGGCTCGAAGCGAAGACCGCGGTCTTCGCTGCGGCGTGCGGCCTTGGCCTCGCGAGTCTCTTCGTCGTCCCCGGGTTGGTCGTCGTCGGGCTCGCTGCCGTACGGACGGTGGCCGAAGTTGACCTTGTTGAACAGCACGTCCAGGGACTGGAAGAGGTGGAAACCGTTCTTGGCTTCCTCATCGACGAGTTCCTCGTCCCGCTCGACAAGTTCGCGCAGGCGGGCCATGGAGTAGCCGGCCTCGTAGCTGCCGTCGTCCGCGGGGAGGATGCCGAGTTCGGGGCGAGCCTCGGCGTACAGGAGGAAGAGGATCCGATAGAGGTAGCGCAGGGATTCGCGGGTGAGTTCCCGGGCGAAGCGGATCTTCGGGTTCTCGATGTCGGCCGGTGCGACATTGTTCTTCGGCTCGGCCATTCGGCTGAGGACTTCGTTGGCGATGACTTCAACCGAGCGCTGTAGTCCATAGCGCAGTTCGTTGGACACGCCGACCGCATTGGTACTGGACGACTTGAGTAGGCCATCGATCGCCCGGCTCTGGTCGTTGTCACCGGGGCGGAGCATGTCCAGACTGAACAGGGCTGCAATGGTAGCCAGTTCACCCTGTTGGGCGCGGTCGTTGCGTTCCAGGGCGGCATCGAGGTTCACTGCGAGGTAGCGGCCTTCGCGCCAGGACTGGCGGTCGGCGAGCAGGATCACACCGCCGATAAGCAGTAGAACGAACCGGGGGTGAGCGCCGCCGGGCTCGTCCAGCTCGCTTTCGAAGAGCCAGGAGGCCAGATCCGCGCCCGTCTCGTAACTCTCGCTCGCGCTGACGCGCAGGGGCGACAGGAGGCGTCCGGAGCCGTCGGCACCCAGGGCGGTGTCGTTGTCGGCGGCCCAGCCGCAGTCGAGCGCGATGATGCCGTAGCCGTGGTAGGCGACGGGCAGGGTGTGCTCGCGTCCGGCGCGGTGCACGGTGAGTTCATTTGGGGTGGCGTCGTATCCGAGGGCGCGCAGCACGGTCTGGTGCCACTCAGCGAGCCGCTTGGCCCACTCAGGGTTGTTGTGCGTATGGAGTCGCGCATCGTCACCAGCATCGCGTTCGGCCGCATCGGCGAAGTAGGCGCGTACGTCTTCGGCGAGGTACATGGAGCGCAGGGCGCGTACCTGTTCGCGAGGGGTCTTGCGTGGGTCGTTCTCGTCGCCCTCACGCAGCGTCCAGGTGGCGAACAGCCCCTTCTTGAGGTCGGCACCGAGCTGTTCGGCAAAGTAGTACGCGGACAGGTACTCGCCGCGATTGACGAAGGAGTCGAACTCGGTACTCATCGTGCAGTGCCTCCTTCGGCGGCGGCGTGCGGTTCCAGGACAGCCAGCAGCCGCAGCATCGGCTCGCCCTTCGTTTCCAGGGACTTGACCAGGCGCATCCGGTCACTCGCGGCCCGACCGACTCCCTGCTTGTCCGGGCGCAGACCGGCGGAGAGGGCGTCCTGCTTCCAGTGGGTGACGCGCTTGCGGTAGGGGGCGAGGGTCTTCTCGATGCGCTGGCGGTAATGCTCCTCAAGCGTGCCGAGGTGCCTCTTGGCCTCATCGATCGCGTCGGGGACCAGAGCGGTCAGACCAGGCAGATCCCGGGGAGTGGCGCGGCCGGGCATGCTCGGGCCGACTCCGTAACGCTCCAGGGCCTCTTCGGTCAGCTCCACCGTGTTCGGCTCCTCGGGCAACCCGGAGACTGCCATCCACTCCACGATGGTCGGTCGGCCCTGGCCATTGGAGTAGATGCCCTGCACCAGGAAGGTGGGACGGTCAACGGCGGCGGCGAGCACCGGAGCCTGGTGGCGGCCGATCTCGACGAGGACCTTGTCGGTCAGCCAGTCAAGGACCGGGTGGACGTCCGTGACGTAAGAGACGTTGGGCCACTGGGACTTGGAGGTCTCCCGGGCCGCTTTCAGACGCGCATCGGCGAGGTCCTTGGAGAAGGTGACGCGCAGTCGGCCCGGTTCGGTCTTACGGGGCATGATCCGCTGCTCGTCCAGGTACGACTTGGGCAACGCCTTGAGCCGGTAGAGCAGATCGCGCGGGGGCTCGAAGGCGATGGTGCCGTCATCGTCGCGCCGCAGGGACAGCTGGTCCTCGGGGTTGGGGTGGCAGACTTGCCGCAGTGCCTCGTCGAAGTAGTCGGCGGTGGAGCGGAAGAGCGTCGGTACCACCGCGCGCGGTACTTCGGGGTGTTCGGGGACCGCACCGACCTGACCGAGTAGCCCGGCCAGGAAGGCGGCACCGCCCTGCTGGGACTGCTTGATCGACTCCTCGACGGTACGGCCGGCGATCAGGTCCTGGGTGAGGCGGTTCTCCTCCTCCTTGGCCCGGTACAGGCCGGTGACGGCCTCGGCTGAGCCCTCGATCTTGTGGGCTTCTTCCTCGCGCCCTAGGAGCTTCTCGCCCACCAGCCGGTCGTCGAGGGTGCGCGGCTGCCCGCTGGTCTCATCTGTGCGCCATGGGATGTCGCTGGTCAGGACCAGTGCCCGGAATTGTGGCGGGTACGCCTGGCCGTAACGGTCGATACGGCCGTTGCGCTGCTCGATACGGATCAGTGACCACGGCAGGTCGTAGTGCACGAGCAGGTGGCACTGCTGGTGCAGGTTGACGCCTTCGGAGGCAACGTCGCCGGTGAACAGGATGCGCACCGGATCGTCGCGCAGCCCGAACTTCTCCACGATGGCCCGCTGCTCTTCGTCGCTGTTGGCCTCGCCGTGCATGACCTGCACCGCGCCGCCGAAGCCCAGCCACGGCTTGCTCTCATCCGGGCTGGTCCCGCTCGGAAAGCCGAGCGCAGCCGGTACGGTCTCGGCCAGCCACTTCAGGGTAGGGATGCGCTCGGAGAACACCACGACCCGGGTGTCCGAGCCAGGCCCGACACCCATCTCGCGCAGTTCAGCCAGGAGCGCGGTGAGTTTCGCCGAGTCGGAGTCTTCGATCTGCTCGTTCAGCTGCTGCAACTCCACCAGAGCCGCACGCTCCCGCTTGACCTCCGCCTCGCGGACCTTCGGATCGACCGGCCGGGTCTGCTTCTTCTTGTCGGCCGACTTTTCGACGGGTGGCTTGTCCAGCGTCGCGATCCGCGTCTTGATCGACTCTCGTAGGGCCCGGTGCGAGGACAGAAACGACTTCAGCAGCTGATACGGCACGAGTTGGTGCCTGCTGACCGAAGGCTGGTCGGGGTCACCTGGAATCCAGCGCGTGGCCAGCTCACGGAAGACGGCGAGCTCCTTTTCACCGGCCGGCGCTCGCAGCGGCTGGGAGGGGCCTCGGTCCGCCCAGGCACCCTTGAGGGATTCGCGTACCTCCGCCGTGGTCTTCGTACGCCGAATGTAGAGGTGGTCGAGGTCCTTGACCTCATACCGGTTCGGGTTGGCGATTGCGGCCTCGTCCAGCATCTTGACCAGCTCGGCGAATGAAGAGGCGTCGCCGTTGTGCGGCGTGGCCGAGGCCAGGACCAGGGCGTCGGTCTTCTTCGCCAGTAGCCGGGCGAGCGCGTTGTTCTTCGTCCCCTGGTTGACGAGGTTGTGGGATTCGTCGATGACGACGGCGTCCCACTCGGTGTGCTCCAGGTGGTGGGCGTAGACGTCGCTCTTCAGCGTGTCCACGGAGATGATCGCCCGCTTGAAGTACGCGAACGGGTTGCGGCCGGCGGGGATGTCCTGCTGCACCCGCTGGATCCCCGTCGAGTCCAGCCGCACCAGCGGGATCGCGAACCGGGTCCACAGCTCACGCTGGAACTGCTCCAGCACATGCTGCGGAGTCACGACCAAGATCTTCTCGCCTCGACCGCGCCGGATGAGCTCGGCAAGGAGAACCCCGATCTCCAGGGTCTTGCCCAGACCCACCACGTCCGCGATTAGGATCCGCGGCCGAGGATTCTTCATCGACAGCGCGAGCTCGGCAGGCCGCAGCTGGTGGACCTGCTGGTCCATGAGGAAGTTGTCCGCCAGCGCCAGCCCGTGCTCGGTCTGCGGCAGGAACGTCTTCCGCATGATCGCCTCAAGGAACAGGCGGGCTCTCCGATGGTTCGAAGAGTCGTCCGCGACCAGTCGCGTCTCGCGTGGGTCGAGCACGCTTACAAGATCGAGCTTGTCGTAGAACACGGCCTCGACCCCACGGACGAACGAAGAGATGCCGGTGACCTCGACCATCCACCCGTCGCGGTCCGTGGACCTGCACTTGCGCACCAGCCATAGCTCGTCGCGGATCTCTACCTGCGCTCCGGCGGCGTACCCGGACGTGGACGGAGGCTGTTGCTCGGGCGAGGGCTCGTCGGGCTCCCAGGCATCCCATATCGCATCGCTCTGGCCGCCCGTGACTCCCGCCTCGACGCTCAACGTCTGCTCCGATCCTTCACCAGCGGCACTCATGCCGCTGAATTTCTTCCGGGTCTGCCGCCAGCAGATCAGTCGGCCACTCGACCCGTTTCAGCAAGTTTCCCACCAGGTATTACGGCCTCGGGCCGTCAGAGGGTGGAATTCACCGCGTACTGCTCCCGTAGTTCGCCCGCCACCCGCTTGGATGCCACAGGCCGCTCCCGCGAAGTGCGAGCTTTTGGCCTCACAGGTGCCGTGGGCAACTCAGGCACGAGTTCTTCGTCGGCTTCCGGCTCCTCAGGCACAGGCCGAATGTCGAGCGGGCCGACGAGGTTGTGCGAGTCCACGATCGCGGCCTGCTCATCGATCAGCTTCTCGATCGATGCAGAGGACGGTTCCGGCGTGGGAGTGTTCCCGCCAGCTGCTGTCGTGCGGTCGATGAGGGCGAGTCGCGCGTCGGCCGGCGTCCTGCCCGCTGCCTTCATGAGATCCGCGCAGGCATCCGCCACCTCGGCCAGACTGGGCCGGCCTTCCGGCGTGTGTGCGAGCATCGCCGCGAGCAGCTCCTTGAAGCCTTCAGGCACACCGCTCAGATCCGGGCCGATCTCCGGGTTCGAGACCTGCATGGCGACGGCTTCCCACTGGTGTCCGTCGTACGGATAGTGCCGAGCCGCGGCGTATAGGAGGACCGTGCCCAGCGCGTACACATCCGCCGCCGGCGTCACCTGCGGATGCCCGCTCGCCTGCTCCGGGGGCATGCAGCGGACGGTCCCGATGATCATCCCGCTGTGCGACAGCGTGTCCTTGGCAGCGTCCATGAACGCACTGAGTCCGAAGTCGATGATTATGGGGCCTTCGCTGCCCAGCATGACGTTCTGAGGCTTCAGGTCCCGGTGTAGCAGTCCCGCATCGTGTACGGCACTCAGCCCTTCGGCAAGGAGCGCTCCGAGGCTGGCCACCAACGGCAGCGGCAGCGCGCCGTCACTATCCACGCAGTCCAGCAGGGTCCGGCCAGCCACATACTCCATCGCCAGCCACGGACGATCCGCGAACGGATCGGCATCCAGGAACCGCGCCACCCGGTTGGTGCCGATCACTGTGCGAGCGATCAGAGCTTCCTTCTCGAAGCGCGCTCGCGTGACCGGGTCCAACTTGTCGGTGCGAATGACCTTCACAGCTACAGGGGAGCCCGCGGGGGAGTACGCGAGATATACCTCGCCCATGCCGCCGGAGCCGAGCTCCCGAGCCACGGTATAGCGGCCAATCTGAGTGGGGCTCCCGGTCATGAGCTCAGTCCACGCCTTTCCACGTCAGCATGTGCTTGGGTCACTTACGCCGCTAGTTTGCCTGGTCTCCGAGCACTCTCGGGAACCAGCCCATCCCAGCGGTCATGAGAAGAGAGAGGTGACCATGATCCGGCCTCTCACGGACTGTGTGACCCCGAGCACTGGACGTTGGCTTGAAATCGGCGTTTTACATGCTCATGCCCAGGAGCTTGATCGGCTTCATGAGATTGGCACCCGGATCCGCCTGCTGCAGCTCTGGAGCCATGCAGGTGGTAGGACAGGCCCGGCTATCCAGATACTTCCGTAGGGCGGTGAGCGGCAGGGGCCCAGTCCTTCAGAAGGCTGTCGGCGACGGCTTCCTCGTAGACGGCGAGTTTCTCCCTTGCCATGGTCTCGGCGAGTTTCGGGTCCCACAACGTGTCCTGGGGCTTGCCGTCGAGCGGGACATGGTCGATGTCGGCACGGACGCCGTTGAGATAGTCCGCGCTACTCATGCGCCATGGCTCGGCGCCGTAGCGGGTAAGCAATGCATTGGTCATCGCGATGCCGGGCCAGTCGAAGTCGCCGTGGTACCGCAGTAGACCGCCGTTGTCGACGATGAGCCGGGCAAGGCGGTGGAAGGCGGTTGAGGGGCGGCCTTCTGCGCAGATCAGTGGTGGGCTGCTCGCGCCAAGTTCGCCAGCGGCGCGGCGCAGTACGGCGGGGTTCTCACAGACGTACACCGTTGGCAGGTTCACGGTGATCGGCAGAGTGATGAGCTGGTGGAGCGTGATGTGGAAAGGGGTGCCGTAGCGGGCGGCGTCGGTAAGCCACTGGCCCAGCCCTTGTCCGGTCGCGGGGAGGTTGAGGACGAGGACGCGGCTGGCGAGGTCGTCGACGATGACGTCGAAGGTGTCCCACAGCTCGCGCCGGGCCTCGGCTCCTGATCCGAGCGGGATTCCGCGTGCCATGGCCAGGGCCCGCAGGACCAGGGTCGGCAGAGAGCCGCGGCCGGGGTTGAGGGCTTTGGTGTCTCCTGTGGTGGCGTCGGCCAGTGAGGGCAGCATGACCGGGGGCGATCCGCTGGGTCGGTTGTAGAGGAATTCCAGGACGCGGACAGCCTGGCTGAGGAGGTGAGTGTCCTCCTTGTTGATCAGGCCAGTGATCGTGCCGTCGGATGCGAGGCTGGCCAGCCATTGCTGATACCAGGGGTGCTCGGTGTGCAGCGGGCTGGTCTCGCCCTCGGCCAGGATTCTCTGCCGGGCTTGTTCGAGTGTGGTCCGCTCATCGGCGCGGAAGCGCAGCTCTGGGCCGATCCGTTCCAGGACATCGCGGAGTGACATGCCCGCGACGTTGCGGATGCTCTCCTCCAGCGCCGCGAGGGGGATGGTGATGCGGCGGATGTCGGGCGAGCGGTAGGTGCCGGTGATGCCGATGACTGCGTTGCGTTCGGCTGTGCTCGGGTTGGTCAGGCCGATGGAGCCCTCGATCTCGCCGCCGTTGCGCTCGAGCGAGCGCCGGGCAGCGGCCAGGAGCCGGCGGAACTCAGGGCCCCGGTATCGCTCGAATGTCTCTGCTGCCTTGGTCATGCTGATTCCTCGGCGTCGTCGCTCGTCGGCTCGTCGTCGGGGATGTCACCGAGCAGTCCTGCCTGCGCGGGGACGTGGCGACGGGGCGTGAAGCCGAGGAGTTCGGCGGCCAGGTCGTCGGATCCTGGGTATTCGAGGTCGTCGAGGATCTGTTCGCCGTCCCAGACGAGCAGCATGGCGGAGACGGTGTGGGATGCCTCGTCGTGCTTCATGTCGTAGTGCGAGATCTGCGGCACCTCGGGGTAGGTGATCCACAGGTCGTAGCCGGTCATGAAGAGGTCGAGGTCGAACTTGGCCGTGAGGGCGAGAAGGTCGGGGCGGTACTTCTCGTCGATGCCGGCGAATGCCTCGTCCAGCGCGATCAGCCGCGGGCAGGTGGGGTATGCGGAGCTGTACTGGGCGTGGGCGGCTGCGAAGAGCGGCAGGTGGATGGAGGCGGACTTCTCACCGCCGGACATCACGCTGTGCTTGGCCTTGGTGAGGACCTCCCCCTTCTTCTTCTCCTCCGGGCTCATGCCCTGCCGGAACAGGCGGAGTTCGAACCTGCGCCAGGCGCGGTAGTCCAGGACCTCGGCGATCACCTGCTGGTAGCTGCGCTTCTTGTCGGCAGCGGCCTTGGCGCGGATCTGGCTGCGCAGGTGGGAGCGGAGTTCGGCCAGCCCGGCGGGGCCCAGGCCGGAGGCGTCCTTGTCGAGCAGCCTGTTGACGGCCTGCTGGGAGTCGGTGAGGGCGTCGGAGACAACCCAGTTGATGCCAACCGTCGCGCCGGAGGACATCGGCTTGGCCCGGGTATCGGCGTCCATGCTTTTGACCAGGTCGCGGGCGGCGATGGTGCGGTCGTGGATCTGCTGGGCCAGGCCGGTCAGGAGCCCGTCCTCCAGGACGGTGCGTTCCTTGTCTTCCAAGAGCACACTCTGGTCGGCGAGCTGTTCGGCCAGACGGCGTCCGAAGTCCGCTACGGGGGCGGGTCCTTCGCTGTCGGTGACCCGGGCCAGGATGATGTCGCCGGCCGGTTCCCACTCGAAGAGGTAGCCCTGGTCGGATTCCAGCAGGGCCGCCTCCAGCGTGGTGATGGCGGTGGAGATCTTTGTCGTGACGGTCTTCAGGAGGCTCGCGGTGATCGGGCGACCACGGGTCGCCTCGTCGAGCGCGGTGATCAGTGAGACGACGGATGCCGGGACGACGCTTTGGGCGGCCTCCGTGCCCGTGCGGGAGGTTTCGGGCGAGGTGAGGCTGTCCATGAGGGCTTGGACTGCCTGCTCGGCGCTCGGCCACATGTCGTGCGGTAGCCAGATGGTGTCGGCGTTTGCTTCGAGCAGGCCGAGAAGGTCGGGCCGGGCGTACGGCTCCAGCGTGAGTGTGGTGCGCACCTGCTCGGCCACGGCCGTGGCCAGTGCTGCACGGCCGAACTCCAGGGCATGGTCGGCCTTCAGAAGCCGGTCTCGCTGCTCTTCCGCATCCTTCTTCGCACGGCCGTATGTCGTCTCTGCCTCCGCGAGCTGTTCCTCGGACTCCGCGATCTGCTGGAGAATCTCCTGCAGAGGGGCTTCGAGCGTTGCCTCCTGGGTCCGCAGACGCTCCTCCTGAACGGCGAACTCGTCCTTGCGCGCCTGCAGCGCCTCGGCCTGCTCTGTGCAGGACTCGGTCTGCTCTTCGATGATCTCCTTGCGGCCGGCGATGTCGCGCTCGGCGGCACCGGTCTGCTCACGGCAGGAGGAGAGCGCTCTGCCGGCGTCGGCGAAATCGTCGACGGCCTGGGTGACGTTGTCCAGTTCCTCCCGATGCGTGGGCAGCCGCGCGGCCGTGGCGGCATGCCGAAGCTGGCGGTTCTTCTCATGGGCCCGGGCGATCGCCCCGTCGAGTCGCTTGCGTGCTTCGGTGAGGCGGCGGCGGGCTCCGGCGACCTTCTCCGCCACTACCGCCACCTCACGCACGGCTTCGGTGATCGCCTGCGTGCGGGGGAGCTCACGCCTGGCGCGGTCGAAGTCGTCGAACGCTTCGTGCGCGTACCGCTGCTGTTCCTCGATGCCGGCGCGCTCAGCTTCCAGGACGGCGATGGATTCTTCGAGGCGTTCCAGCCGTTCGCGGCGGCGGGCGGCCCGCGCGGTGGCCCCGATGTACTCCGGCTGTGCCTTGGGATGCGCACCGACCTGGACGCCGAGGCAGAAGTGCGACCCCGTGGTCACCGAGGGGGCAGACAGCGCATCGTCTGCTGCCGGGGCGTCGTCCATGACGGCGATGGAGGCCAGGACAGCCTGGACGGCAGCAGAGCTGACGTGCTGCTGATCTTCGACGAGCAGGACATCGGCCAGGGTGCGTCCGGTGGGTCGCTGAGCAGGAGGCAGCGGGCGCAGATAGGCGTCGGCGACCTTGTCGTGCAGTGACTGGTCGGTCAGTGCAGCGTCGGGGTGCAGCCATGCGGTGAGCAGGCCGGCCGCATACAGGGCGCCTTCCACCGCAGCCGCGTGGCCGTCGGAGATGTGATCGGCGAACCGTACGAGCTGCCACAGCGGAGCGCCCGGCCGCTCATCGCGGCTGGCAGGGCGCAGGTCACTGGAGGGGGGTGCATCGTCGCCCTCGGCTGCCACGGTGTCGCGCTCGGCCTGCCTGGTTCGCAGGGCGTCCGCAATGTCGCTGTGCTGCCGCTTCAACGTTTCGACGCGGGTCAGTGCGCTGGTGCGGCGTCGGTCGGCGAGGGTATGGAAGACCTCCGGCAGCGGGGCCGCTTCGGGTTCCTCCACGGCGTCGATGGCCGCGCGCAGCACGTTGCCGTCGGCGGCGACCAGTACCGCGGTGTCGTCGCTGCCGCTCCAGCGGCCGATGAAGTCGTCCAACTCCCGGCCGGTCTCGACGCGGGCGGTCGTGAGCTTCTCGGCCGTTGCGGCGGACTGCCGCTCGGTCTCAGCCAGCTCGCCGCTCGCCGCGTCACAGTGTTCCTGCTCGCGTTCTTGGTCCTTCGCGGCGTCCTCGAAGGCGCCGAGCAGGTCTTGTACGTCCTGCAGTTCGCTGCGACGCGCGGCAACCCGACCCGCGATGTGCGTGTCCAGCTCAGCACCGAGATCCAGCGTGTCGTCGTCGTGGAGGATGCCGCAACGGCGCGCCGCTTCCATGAGGCCGTGGGTGTGCCGGGAGGCAGCTTTGCGCAGTTCATCGTGTCGTTGGAGGGCGCGGTCCGCCTCCCGCTTGAGAGTGGCCAAGCTCTCCTGGGCCCGGTTGAGGTGGCGTTCGCTGCCGGCGATACCCAGGCGCTCGGTGCGTACGCGCTCGCGCAGCTCCTTGAGCCCGTCCTGTTTCTTGATGGCGTCGTGGTTCTTGTACTCGGTCAGGCGGGCGTCGATCTCGTTGCACCGGCGTTCGCCGGTATCCCGCTCCTGCTGTGCCGCGGTCAGTTGCTGTTCAGCGGTGCGGCGGGCGACCGCCGCTTCCATGATCGTCTCGCATTGGGTGGCCGTGTCCTGGATGCGTCCGGAGACCTGGTCGATGCGGTCACGGGCATGGGCGCGCAGGTAACTGGTGTATTCACGCAGGAAGTTCCGGACTGCGGTATCTGCACCCATAAGGGCGTTGAGAAGCGCCTGGATCTCGGCGAGGTTCTCGAAGTCGCGGGCAGCTTGGAGGACGAGGGCATCATCGACGGGGCGCAGTCCGGCGGTGAGGGTGTCGGACACCTTGACCGGGTCGAGGTCCTTGGCCAGCAGCGGGCGCCGCAGTTGGAGGAGAAGATTGACCAGCTGGTTGTAGCGCTCGCGGCCCAGCCCGAACAGCCGGTCATCGATCGCCTCACGGTATGCCTCCGCCGTGGCGTAGGTGGCCCCTTCGCCCAGCAGCTTCTTCAGGGCGTTCTCCCGCAGCGGGCGCGAGGCGGCATCCAGCAGGCCGAAGTCGATACCGACCCTGCCCTCGGTGACGAAGAAGAAGCGGGCCGGCGTGGACATGGGCTTGGTCACCCGCATGCCGATCCCCACGGTGACGGCTTCGAGGACCTCATCATCGGGTCCGGTGCGGGCGAACTCCATCCATACATAGCCGTAAGCGGACTCCTGCTCTTTGTAGAGCAGGTTCGACTTCATGGTCCGCTCCTCGCCGCTGAACGGATCAAGACGCCGCGCGTCAAGGACACCGTCCAGTACGAGGGGGAACAGCACTTCGAGGGCCTTGGTCTTGCCGGAGCCGTTGTGCCCGCGCAGGACCAGGCGGCCGTCGGCGAAGACGAACTCCTCGTCGGTGTAGTCCCAGAGGCCGATCACCCCGGCGCGCGTGGGCTTGAAGCGAACCTCCGGCTGGTCAGCGGTGCGGGAGTGAGGGATGAGCGTCATCGAGAAGTTTCCTCTGTGGGGAAGTCGAGTGCGAACTGGCCGTCGAGCGCGGGACGTGGCAGGACGGCGGTGATGTTGCGGTAGCGGCCTGCTGCAGGCCGCACCAGGACTCCGCCGGGGACGATATGGGCAAGGCACAGGTCCGCCAGGAGCGCGATCGCCTCTGCCAGCAGCCCGCCGGGATCGGCCTGCCATTTGTTGGTGAAGGAGGAGGGGCCGAACTCTTCATAGAGTTCGTTGATCATCTGCTCCAGCGTGCCGTGTTCCACGAAAGGCAAGCCCGTCTGGTCCTCATGCTCCGTGGCGTCGGGATCGGCCTCGTCCGCGTATTGCACGGTGTCCGCGTGGGGGGCGTGAGCCAGGGCTTCGAGCGTGCCGGCCTGCGGCAGGGCCATATCGATACGGCTCAGCAGGTCCGCGTGTTCCTCTCCCGGATCGGCGGGCAGAAGGTACTGGAGACTGCTGGCTCGGTCCGGGTCCTCCCGCAGGTCCGCGATCTTCGCGAGCATCAGCCCGGCGGTGCGGTTGACCGCTCCGCCACGGCCGGGGAACCGCTTGTCGGTGAAGTGCCCAGTGGTGTCGACGAGCATGATCCCCTCGGCCCGGCGTTCGACAGGCAACCCGGTCAGCCGTGCGATGTCCTCGGCCAGGGTGGGCTGGCGCAGCGCTATAGCCGTCTCCGCGTCGGTGTCGCCGAAGTAGACCACCGGGTACTCGATCAGCAACCGCCGGGCTCGCTGGGCAGCGAGTCGCCGACGGGGGTCCCGTCCGGTGCCGGCGGTCGGCGTGTCCAGCAGGCCAGCAGCGCTGACCAGGTGCTGCAGGGGCTTGTTCGGCCGGAACAGCGCCGCGCAGGTGTCGTGGTCGATGTCGAACAGCGCGTCCCCACGGTCGTGGTCACGGGCCCAGTCCTCCATGGACCCGTCGGAGATCCGCAGCGCACCGCGGTCGACCAGCCAGTCCACCACGTCAACGACCGCGTCCTTGTGACCCGGCGCGGTCGCATCGAATCCCAGGTACTCGATCGCATTGGCGGAGGGCGCGAGAAGTTTGACGAGATCGGCGAGGTTGATCTCGACCCGAGACCGGTGCAGGCACGCCAGGATCAGACAGAGGTAGGCCAGCCGTCGCCGGTCGAACGGCTTCTTGCTCTTCACCGTCAGGAACGCCTGGCTGGTATCGAAGGCATCCAGCCGCCGCAACAGCCGTGCGTGACGGGCGCTGGTCTGCAAGGAGTAGCCGAACAGGTCCCGGAAATCTTTGGCCAATTCGTCGGCCCACTGCAGCACCAGCGCAAGGGCCTTGGCCCGCGGGTAGCTCTCGTTGACGACGCCGTGCAGCAGCATGAGCCGGGCCGCTTGCTGGTACGAGCCAAGGTCCGCAGGCTCCACAGTTGCGGCTACGCGATGGGCGGGCATCAGGACATCTCCGATCGGCGCCGACGCATCGCACCATGGGGCTTGATCTCCAGAGTGAAGCCAGGCAGGTGCAGCGTGCCGGTCTCGGTCCGCAGCTGGCTGCCGCGCTCGCGCGGGACCAGGCGCAACGTCAGGACGTCGCTGCTGCCGGTCCCCGAACGCAGTCGGCCCGCCACGATCGTCCGCGCCTGCAGGGCACGGGTCAGCAGCTTGAGCACAGCGCGCGTCTCCGCCGCGTTCAGTACTCGATCGTGGGGCCCATGGTCCAGAAGATCCGTGGCGGCCTCCCGGTCCGCCGCCCGATCCGCCAACTGCTGCTCACGCAGCCGGGCATGGGCACCACGGCTCGTACGGACCGGCTGCGGGCCGCCCGGCGCCGGCCGCTTGCCATGCCGGAACAAGCTGATGCTGACCTCCACCCCGGGCGCATCCCACCACGTCGTTCGCGGCGAGATCTGGTCATCGTCGTCATGCGCGCCCGACAGATGCCGCACCGAGCGCAGGTCGAAAGCAGCGGACACCAGAGCGTTCGCCGCCTGCTCATCAGGCGCCCCGGCCGCCCAGGCGGCGAGATGCCGCAACTGGGTGGTCCGGCTCACCCCGCCTCGACGCGACTCCGTCACCTGCCGCAGCAGAGCGATGACCCCGGAGATGGCGGTGCGGGTAGCGCCTTGCAGCTGGGCGGCCTTGGTCTCCCCAGCACCTTCCGCCAAGAACCACTGGCGCAGCCCCATCCAGCGCCGCCGCCAGTCCTCAAGCCGCGCGGCCGGACGCATCATGGGCCGCTCATCCACTGCGGCGGCCCGCTCCAACAGGGTCTCCACCCCACTGTCTTCCACCTCGTACACGACCTCGGCCAGCCGGGGCGCGTAGCGTTCCAGCTCAGCCGTGAACTCACTCATGTGCGCCAGCAACGCATGCTTGTAGCGCAGGAACGTCTCCGGGGAGATATCCGTCGTACGCGCCACATCGTTGAGGGTCAGATAGAAACGCGCCGCCCGCTGCGTCATGTCCTCCAACACGCTGTCGAGACGGGCGAGCTTGCGGTACACCTCGTCCCGGTCGCCTTCCCGGTTCGCGGCCGCCAGCGCCTTGAAGTCCGCCAGGATGTCGGCGAAGACCAGCCGTGACAGGTTGGCGTCCTGCACACGGGAGCCGATGACCTCCTCCACGGCGCAGTAGACGCGGTAACCGATCTCCGTGAACTGGTAGACCGACTGCCGGTTTCGGTATGCGGCCAAATTGCCGCACCGCGCCGCGTCCTCCACCCGGTAGAGGACCTGCTCATTGTCCCCGGAGAGGTTGTCGAGCATGGCCCGCAGGTTCAAGTCCGCGGCGGACGGCACCTCGTCATGGGCTTTCGCGAGCTCGCTGAGCGCGCTCGCCACGTCGTCGGGATGGACCTGCAGCTGGTGTACGGCCCGCAGCACGTTCATTGCCCGCAGCACCCACAAATATGCCAAGTGGTCATCACGCTGGGTGAAGCTGAACAGTCGTAGGCGGTCGCCCACCGTCAATGAATCAAGATCGAATGACTCGGAGATTCCCGACTCATCTCGCTGGAACACCAAAGCCGCCCTCATCTCGCCTCGCATTGCCCATACCCTGGCAGGTAGCACTGACAATCTCTCTGGGGCCGGGAGAGAGGCTGGGTTTCCCAGCTGTTTGCCGCAGCGCTGTCCGTGGGTGTCTCTTTTTCTGTCGGGGCCTCTGGGTTCCTCCAGGAGACGGATTCGCCTTTATGGAAGGTGCAGGGGCACCGCTGGTCGGCGACATGCCAGGCCGTTTCCAGGGGCCAGCGTATGGCGGGTCACAAGTGATGCCCTTGGCCCTCGGGTGCCCAAGGGCCGGGCTACCGGCGGGCTGATGGGTGTTGCTGGGTTTGATCGTGGGTGGGGAAGAGACGCCGCTCGGCGAACGGCCAGGGGCTAGCTGCTGCAGCCGCAAACACGGTCGGCCCCTCATGGAGGCGAGTGAGAACGCCGAGAAGGAGCTTGTGGGAGACGACCAGGAGGGGGCCGTGCCTCTGGGCGGTTCGGTGTAGAAGCTGGGCGCAATAGCTGGCGCGGGCGTGAAGGTCGGTGAGACTTTCGCCGTCTTCGCAGCGCAGGGAGGGGTTGGTGAGCCGACGGGCGCGCCAGGCCCGGTAGGCCGGCGGATAGGTCTCGGCGGTGCGGCCGAGGACGATGCTCGGGGCGCGCCATTCGGCGAGGAGGCCGGAGGTGGCGACGATCGGCAGGCCCGTGAGGTGCGAGATGAGGGACGCGGTCTGTCGGGCGCGGGGGATTGGGCTGGTGACGATGGCGGTGATGCCGTCGGCGAGGGGCAGGGAGCGGCGTACTCCGTCGCGACCGTCCACGGTGAGGGTGGCCTCGTGCGGGGCGTGGTAGCCGGAGTGGTGGCCTTCGTAGGCGCCGTGGCGCATGAGCCAGATGTCAGCCAAGGATCCAGCCTCCGTCGACGCGCAGGGTCTGGCCGGTGATGAAGCCGGCGTCGTCTGTGGCGAGGAAGGCGACGGCTGCGGCGACGTCGTCCGGGAGGCCCCGGCGCTGGACGCATTGGCGGGCGAGCTGCCGGGCGGTCATGGCCTCCGGGTCGTCGACGACCGTGTCCTCGGCGGGGACGCGGATGGAGCCGGGGGCGACGCAGTTCGCGGTGATGCCGACGGGGCCGAGCTCGCGGGCGAGGGCGCGGGTGAGTCCTTCGAGGCCAGCCTTCGCACTGATATAGCCGGCGAGGTCGTGGCGGCCCGCCGTGGCGAGGACGGATCCGATCGTGATGATCCGGCCCCAGCCGACGGTGGTCATAGCGGAGGTCAGCTCGTGGGCGAGGAGGTAGTGGCTGGTCAGGTTGGTGGCCAGCGTGTCGTCCCAGTGGGCGAGCGTCGTCTCCGTCCACGGTCGGCGCGGGTAGGCACCGGCGGCGCTGACGAGGATGCCGACGGGGCCGCGCTGGTCGTGGGCCTGGTGGCAGAGAGCGCGTACGGAATCGGAGTCCCGGAGGTCAGCTTCCAGAAGGATGGCAGTACCGCCCCTTCCGGTGATCTGGGCGGCAAGCTCGGCTGCGGCCCGATCGTCGTCGTCGAGGTGGGCGAGCAGCACGGCGGCTCCGTCGTCGGCGAGGCGGAGGGCGATGGCCGATCCGATACCGCCAGTGGCTCCGGTGACCAGGGCGGTGCGGCCGTTCAGGGGGCCTGACATGGCGACTCCAATGGGCAGAAGTAGGCGGCGGGGTCGAAGACGGGGCTCATGGCCTCAGCGAGCCGGACGAGAAGGACCAGCCGGTCCTCGGGGACCAGGTCGGCCAGGTCGTAGACGCCGAGAATGCGCATGGCCAGGTAGGGGCGAAGAAGGTTCGCCAGGTCCGCACCGGACCAGAGGCGGTCCGCGACCGGCCGTACGAGCCGGTCCAAGTACGCGGTCACGGCGGCTCGTCGGGGAGCTGCGAGGCGCGGGGTGTAATCGATGTGAATGGTGCTCGTGGTGCGGTCAACGCCCGCCCGCCGAACCTCGGGTGTGTTGGCCGGTACGCGATCGAAGGCCGCGGGGTGGTCGGCGAAGGCGGCCGGGTTGTAGGTCGGTACGAGCCAGCCGCCGAGGGCGGAGGCGTACCAGAGGAAGTTGGCGAACTCGCCCAGGATGCTGTTCATCCCTGCGGTGTCGTAGTCGAACCAGGCGAGTGGGTGGGCGAGGTTGACGTCGGTGGGGTCGCCCTGGGTGAGGGCCGCCCAGATCGGTTCCGGAGTGGCGAAGCGGGTGCGTAGCCAGCGGAGGGTGGCGGCCCAGTCCATGTGGTGCCGACGGCCGTTGATGCTCAAGGTGTACGTGCCGAGGCGCGACAGGGGGGTGTCGATGAGGCCGTCGGCGACCAGGAAGTCCTTCCCGGCGTAGTACGTGTCGAGCCGCCCGCCGGGCGCTGCGCGGTCCCAGTACAGCTTGCGGACAACACGGGTCGGATCGGTCGGCCGCGCGGTCGTGAGGATGACCTCGCGGTACGTGGTGGTGAGCCGGTCCATGTAGTTGTGAAGGTCGCTGCTCGGCTCGTCCGTGTTGAGGAGGTCGAGTAGGAGTCCTTGATCCGTTCCGCCGGGGAGGCGTTCGTACGCGAGGAGGTGTCCGCCGGGTACGCGGTGGTGGGCGTGGAGGGCGGGGACGCGGTAGTGCCGGGCCAGGCGGGCGTGTCCGCGGATCTCCTGGCGGGCTTCGGCCGGGTTGCGGGTGTACTTCAGGAGCAGGGGGCGGCCGAGGAGGTCGATGGGGCAGAGCAGGTTGCGGGTGAAGCGTCGTAAGCGACCGATCCGCAGGCGAGGCTGGACGGTCATCGCCCTACCTCGTTCAGCAGGTCGAGGCAGACTCGGGCCAGGGAGGCGGGCGGGAAGGTGTCCATGTGGACGTCCGTGTCCGGGGCTATGGCGTCGCGGACGGGGCAGAGGTCGCCCTGGTGCATGCGGTCGGACTGGTCGGTGGCGACGGCGTGGTGGTGAGGCAGGCCGGTGCGCCATTTGCTGTGACTGTGACGTGCGTACAGGCCGACGACCGGCGGGCCGTCGTCTCCGCTGCCGCGTGCCAGAGCGGCGAGGTGAGTGAGGCCGGTGTCGTTGCCGACGATCAGATGGCAGCGAGGGAAGAGGTCCGTCAAGTCGTCGGCCGGCACTCCGTCGAGGTGCAGGACCTGAACGTGACGCCTCGGTGGCTCCGCAGAGATCTTGAGGCCGCCGTCCTGGGCACCGCCGATGAGTAGGAGCCGGGCCTGTGACTGCTGCGCCTCGGCGATTTGCTCGGCGAGGGCGACGTACCGCTGGGCGGTGTAGTCCTTGCGCTCCGGCCAGCTGGTGGCGGTGATGGCGGCGATGGTGAGGCCGTTCAGCCATCCCACCGAGGCCAGTTCTTCCACGAGTTCGTTCGGTCCGGTTGCAAGGAGGGGCGCGAACGGCGCGGCGCCGGGCAGCCGGATACCGAGGCGGCGTTCAAGCGCCAGGTAGTGGCGGGCGGGCAGGCTCGGGTGGGCGCGGCCGTCGCTCGACCAGCAGGGTGGGGCGGCCGGATCGAGGACCAGGCTCACCGCAGCCTCCGAAGCGCGTGCCTCGACCCCAGGGCGGTCGCCGATCACGGCACGCCAGCCGCTGGGCGCGGTGACGGGTGATTGGGTGATCAGGCCGGTGCGGGCGATCAGCCCCGCGTACGGGCCTCCCGCCCGAACGGCCACGCGAACCGAACGCGCGCGCAGCCAGTCGACGAGGGCGCGGACCGCCGAGAGGCCGAGGAGGGTGTCGCCGAGCTTCCCCTCGAAGGCCACCTCTATCTCGCTGCACCCGATCAGGCGGTCGACGAGCTCGGCGGAGGCGGGAAATGGAAGCGGGGCGCCCACGGGGAGGCTGTCCCGGTCGTATCCGAGCGGAGTGGTGTGGACGGCCCCGGCGGGGATGACCTGTGAGCCGGGGTGGAACCGGATCCTCGCCGAAGCGACCGCGGTCACGCCGTGCCCTCGATCGTGGTGAGGGAGACGAGTGGCAGATCGAGGCCGGTGAGCAGGTCGCGGGCCCCGCGCGTGGTGTCCTCCACCAGACAGACCGCAGCCAGCGGGACCGCGCCGGCCTCGCGGAGCCGGCAGGTGAGGTCGGCCAGGGTCCGGCCGGTCGTGATCTCGTCGTCCACCAGGACCATCCGCTGTCCGGGTGTGATGCCGTACGCGAATACGTCGGTGCGCATCGCGTGGGGTTCGCTGAAGCGGACCGCGCCGTCGAGAGGGAGGTGCAGTTTCCAGGCGATCTTGTACGGCAGGTGGGCGGCGCCGGCGAGGGAGACGGTCGGCAGGATGCCGCCGGCATCCAGGCCGAGGAGGTAGTCCACTGCCTCGAGCCCGTCCGGCACCTGCTGCTGAAGGCGTCGCCACAGGCAGGCTCCGGTGGTGGCCAGGGTGTCGGGGTGGACCGGCTCCTCAAGGCCGTCCAGGGAGTGGATGACGCGCTCGCGGCGGCTGGTCGCACCGACGCTCAGGCGTTCGACGATCCGGGCCGAGAAGGGCTGCACGGCGACGGTTTCGGGCATGACGAAGCTCCTGTCGGATGGCGGAGAAGAAATCGGCGAGGTTGTTCAGGCGGCGAGCTGGGAGGCGTACCAGGCGAGGAGCTGGTCGACGGCCGCGGTGACGGGCTTGAGGACGGGCTCGGTGTCGCGGTCGCGCTAGGCGCTGGAGATTTCGGCCAGGGAGGGCACGGAGGCAGCGGTTAGACCCGGCATCTGGGAGGCTGCGGAGAGGATCCGGTTGGGCCCCGACTCCCACTGGTCGTGCTCGCGCAGGAGAAGGCGGCAGGCCAGTACGAGGTGCTTGTAGAGCTGCCGCAGGGTGTGCGGCCCAGCCTCGGCACGCAGGCGGCGCATGGTGAGGATGACCTGGGGGAGTTCACGGACGGCGGCCAGGGCGAGCTCGTCGCGTGTGATGGTCGGCAGTTCGGTGTTGGGCGCGGCGTGCAGGGCGGGTTGGCCCTGCTGGAGCTGGTACAGGGCGAAGGCCAGGCGGGGAGTGAGGCGCCGGGCGGTCAGCTCGCCGGGGGTGACGAGGGTGGGGCCGAGGGAGGCCGCACCGTTCAGGGCGCTCCGGTACTGGCTCACGGCCTCGTGGACCCGGTCGGTGACCTCGTGTTCAGCGACCACGAGCAGGTCCAGGTCGGACCAGCCGGCGATCCAGGTGCCCTCGCCAGGGCTGCCGGTCAGGGCGGCAAGCCGTACGCCGGCGCCGTACGCCCGTACCGCGTCGGTGAAGTCGGCCGTCGCCGAGGCGACAGCGGCCGGCAGGCCCAGCCCGTACGGGGTGGCCACGCGCAGCGTCGCAGAGGCGGGTGGGGCGGCGATGCGCCGAAGCCGGGCGCGCAGGGCAGCGATGCTGCCGGAGTTGTCGATCACGTGGTCGGCGAGCGCGGCGACCTGGTGGGCGCCACGGCTCATCTTGATCTCGTCCTTCGCGGCGACGGTCGGGGCCGGCGTACCGGACCGCTCCACGCGGACGGCGAATGAGGCATCCAGGTAGACGATCTGGAGCCTGTCGCTCATGAGTTGCTTGAGTTCGGCGATCGAGGCGTCGTCGTGCACGGACTCGATGGTGAACAGCCGCGTGTCGACGTGCGCCTCTGCGAAGCGGTTCAGTTCGCCGAGCAGCAGTTCGGCCTGACGCCGGGCTGATAGGGCGTATGGGTCCGCGAGTCCCTCCCGGTGGGCTGCCTGACGCAACAGGAAGCCGATCTTGAGGCGCTGGGCACCGCACATGCGTCGGACGAACTCGGCGCTTGTGCTCTTGCCGCACTCACTCAGCCCGCCGAATGCCAGAACCCGGTCCAGGCGTCGGCTCGGCTTGACCTCGGCGGGGGCGACGTCGTCTCGGCCGTACAGCTTGAACCGGGCCGGTACGGGAAGTCGTCGTCGCCCGGCGACGACGTCGGTGACCAGCGAGTCGAGGGCGGCGCGCAGCTCTTCTCGCTGACCATGGAGGGCCGGCACGCGACGGCGGGCCAGCTCATCCCTGGATGCAGTCTGCTCGCTGTGCCAGATCCGCAGCGTCAGTACCGACAGGCGGTCGACGACGGAGGCGAGCGTCTCGGTATGCAGCGGCGCGTCGGCGCAGCCCGCGTCCGCCAGCGTGCCGAGGACCTCGTCGGCCCGCTCGGCGAGCATGTTGCGTTCAGCGTTGAGTTGGTCGATCTCCCGATTGCAGTCAGCGACCTGAGCGGCGGACAGTAACGTGCCACGCACCCGGTCCTCGGTGTCCCACAGGCGTCCGTTGACGGTGTGGAGCCGAGTGATGGTGTCGTCCAAACGGCGCTGGTCCTTGTCCTGGAGGGCGGCCAGGGTTCGGGCCAGGCCCGCGGGCAGGACCAGAGGCGGGGAGTTCTGGGTCATCGGGGACTCCCGTCAGTGATTCGGGTGAGACCGAGGTGATCGCGTACGTCGTGGTGCACGTCGTCCAGGGAGCGGCCCTCACAGTCCACGACGTCGGTGTAGGCGCCGTGGCCGACCTGGTGAAGGAGGACCGCGTGCAGCGTTCTCTGGTACTCCGGGTAGATCCCGGTCCAGGGACGGCCCTCGCGTGCGCTGGCGATGGCGTAGCTGCGCTCGGCGTCTAGGGATGGGACCAGCAGAATGGAGATCTCTGACGCTCCTGCCCGTGAACCAGCAATGCTCGTCACGGTCTTGAGTGCTTGACTCACCGTCAGCCCGTCCTTGACTACGCAGGTCGCGGTGGACACGGCGAGGAGCATGGGTAGGCCCCGGTCGAGCAGGCCCGTACGCCCGGCCTGGCGGGCGGCGGCCCGCTTGGCGTGGCCGGCCAGCAGCATCTCGGTCAGCTCGACGGTCGTGGACGTCTCGAACCACCATCGGGCGTAGTCGCCGCCCGCCATCCGCGCCCACGGCTCGGGGTCGTGTTCGTGGACGGCGCCCAGCGGCTGGCAGCCGTCCCACCGCTCGGCCAGCCGCACGAGGTGGGTCGTCTTGCCCACGTTGTCAGGGCCGTTGAGGCTGATGAAGTCCGGGGCCCGCGTCATCGCTCACGCCTCGCGGATCGGGGTGTCGAGGACGGAGACGATCGCGTGCGTGTTCGCGGCGATGAAGTCGGCCAGCTCCGGGGGCATCAGGTTCAGCTCACGGACGGCCTCGGCGGTGAATGGCACCTGGACCACCTCGTACCCGCCCCGCTCCGGCTTGGCGAACTCCGTGCCCGTACGGGCGGACAGGTCCATCGACCCCAGACGGGCGGCGAAGATGTGCTGGACGCCGATGCCGTCTTCCAATTGGTCGGTAATCAGATGGACGAGCTCGGCGCGCTCCATCTTGCCTCCGAGTTCCTCGAACACCTCGCGGTGCAGGGCCGCCTCGATGGTTGCGTCGCTCTCCTCGACCCCGCCACCTACCGAGACCCAGTACGGATCCCTGCCCGGCTTGGTGCGCTTGATCAGGACCAGCTCGTCGCCGTCGAGGAGGATGGCGCGGGCGTTGCGCTTGACGATGTCGGTCATTCCGTTGGCTCCTTCTGAACGCGGTATAGGAGAGAACGGGCGGAGCGCCGCTTGGTGCTCCCCGGCTCGGTGGACTCAGCATGGTGCAGACCGGGCCCAGGGAGTGAGGTAGGAGCGCTGCAGCAATGCCGCACCACTGCCGCACTTGCCTGGCTACGCTGAGTGTTTCGACGTTTCATCGGACTGCGGACGGGGGCACGACGGTGGTCACGGTGCAGCGATGGTCCGGGCGCGAGGCGCGGCTGTTACGCGACGCCCTGCGCATGAGCCTTCGGGATTTCGCCGCGTACTTGGGTGTCAGCGACCGGACCGTGTCGAACTGGGAAGGCGGCGGGGCCGGTTACCTGCCTCGTGCCGAGTCGCAGGCTGTCCTCGACACGGCACTCAGCCGTGCATCGGACGACGCGAAGACGCGGTTCGCCGCAGCCTTCGGATCGAATAGCGGCACCGCACCCGTCGTCGGCGTGATCGAAGTGCACTCCCACAAGTTCCTGCCGGTCTTCATCGGCGTCGAGCGCGCCCGCCGAATCTGCGCACACATGACACCGAGTGCGGGCACAGATTGGCTGGAGTCCTCGGCTGCACGTGTGGAGCACCCCGACGCGCAGAAGTGTGTTCTGTACGTCTTCGCGTGCGGCGTAGCTGTGTTCCATCTCGTGCAACCGCACGAGCCGGCATCGCTCACCGAACTTGCCGTGTGGCGCTACCGCTCGTACGCCTCTGACCTCCCCTGGGCGCGGGACAAAGTCCGCGACCTCCTGGGCGGAGATCATTCTGGCGTCCCCAATCCCGAGTACGTCCTCTCCCTGTACTGGCTCACCTCCAGCCCCTGGACCGGCAGCACCTACGACACCGTCCTGCGCCTCCTGTCCACGCCCTCGGTTCTGGTCGACCGCGGCGCCCTTGGCGGTCCCGCGCCGTTGGACGGCTCAGTCGAGGAGTCGCTCCTCGCCACCGGCGTCGACCACCCGGAGATCGTTTCCTTCGGCGTACGGGGAGTCTCCACGGGCTACGCGGGCTGGTCCGGCGTTGCCTATGCGTCCCACTCCCACGAGCGCAGCCTCACCGTCGACGAACTGGTCACCTGCGAACTCACTGTCCAGGCCCTGTGGTGCTTCACCCGACAGATCCAACAGATGATCGAGGACGGGCAGGACCCCTCCATGCCGGAGCAGTACGGCTGGCGTTTCCTGCGCGCCGCGTGCTCCCGGCTCACGGCGGCCCGCGCCCAAGAGACAGCTCAGCATCTCCTGATGCGAGAGGCCATCATGAAGACCAGCGGGCTGGCCGAACGGCTGCGCGCCGCACAGGACGCTCTACGCGAGAGCGTCGGCTGAGGACAGTAGGCAGGAGAAACGCACATGGATATCGGCAGCGCCGCGCTGGTCGTGGTCGACATGCAGAACGGATTCGTGAACCACCACAGCCGCCACGCTGTGCCAGCGGTCTCCGACCTGGTCGCCCAATGGTCCGCCGCAGGCCGACCCGTGATCTTCACCCGCTACTTCAACTACCCCGGCAGCTCCTACGAGCGCTTCTTCCAATGGCACCAGCTCCAGGAACCACCCGAGACCGACATCGTCCCCGAACTCACCGAGGCCGCCGACAACTCGCGCACGGTCATCGACAAGACCGGGTACACGCTCTTCACCCCCGACGCCACCGAACTGATCCGCCAAGCAGGCTGGACCGACCTGGCCTTCTGCGGGATTGCCACCGAGAGCTGCGTTCTGAAATCCGCCGCCGATGCCTTCGAACGCGGCTACGCGCCCTGGATCGTCCACGACGCCTGCGCTACCGACGCCGGCCCGGACGTCCACGACGCCGGCCTTGTCGTCGCCCGACGCCTGATCGGAACCAGCCAACTCGTCACCACCGAGCACGTGGTGGGACAACTCACTGCGTACGCAGGGACCCCGGTGCTGGAATAACCCCATGGCCGACACACCGCCCCGCACCGGTTCGCCCGCAGCACACGACACCGACCTGATCATCATCGGAGGCGGACCGGCCGGCTGCGCCGCCGCCCGCATGGCCGCCAGCGTCGGCATGCGCTCGGTCCTGATCGAGCCGGACGACCTGTGCCGCAACCTCTACCGCATTCCGGCCCTGAACAACGTACTCGGTGGCTACACCAGCGGCCCCGCGCTCGCCGACTCCATCACCACAGAGCTGAAGAGCACGGAGCTGTGCCGCCTGGAACTCGGCAGCCACGTGGTCGAACTCCACGCCGACGACGACCACGTCACCGTCACCCTGGACACCGGTACTCGCCTGACCGCCCCGCACGCGGTCGTAGCCACTGGCGTCGGTCCGATACAGCCCCGCGACGTCTCCTGGATCACCGCCCCCAGCGGCCTCACGCTGTCCCCGCTCTGGCAGGCCGATGTAGAGGACGCAGAAGGCCGCACCCTCCTCATCCTCGGCGGCGACCGCCCGATCGGCACCTTCCTCCGCGCACACCCGACCACCGACACCCGCCTGCTTGTGGCTTACCCGGAGGCCGACGCGTACAAGATCGAGGAGATCCGCGACGACGCCCGCGTCACGCTCCTGCCCGTCGAGCACCTGACCCTGGCCCCCTCCGAAAGGGGCGCGGTAACCGCGGACGCGGTGAGTCAGGACGGCGCACGGCACACGGTCACCGCAGATACCGCCTACCTCAGCATCGGGAACACGCCCGCTGCCCCACCCGGCGACCTTGCCCGAGGCGCCGACGGCTACTGCCCACCGACCGATCAGCATTCCCGTGTCATCGTGGCCGGAGACCTGCGCTCCGCACGCTTCCAGCGGATCATGACCGCCTTGGGCTCCGGCAGCGAGGCCGCGCTGCACGCCTACTACGCGGCGCGAGACCTCCCCATCACGAACTGAGACACCCGTCAGAACAGCCCGACACTGAGCCGAACGCCGGAACAGGGCTCGACCCAGCACCGCGATGTGGTGCCGATGGCGTTTTGGACCGGAAGGAAATCACGGTGCCGATTAGTGCCCAGAGGGCAGTCGCAGCCGCCATCGTCGTCCAGGACTGGCACGTCCTGCTCGTACGGCGACGCATCGCGGAAGGAGCCCTCTCATGGCAGTTCCCAGCAGGGAAGATCGAGCCCGACGAGACCTCTGAAGAAGCCGCAGTACGTGAGACCCGGGAGGAGACCGGGCTCTTGGTGGCGCCGATCAGCGTGCTGAGGCAGCGGATTCACCCCATGACGGGCCAGGAGATCCACTACATCGCGTGCCGGCCCATGGGCGGCGAGGCGTTTGTCGCGAGCGTCGAAGAACTGGCCGAACTTGCATGGGTGAGGCACGGCGAGATCCCGCAGTACGTACCGTACGGCCTCTTCGGACCGGTCCAGCAGCATCTGGATACGGCGCTCCAACGATGACCGCCCCACTACCCCATGTGCGGCTTACAGTTGACAGCTGACAGTAGATTGGACTCATTTCTACATTTCAGGGAAGTGGATGACAGTAACCGCTAGACGTGGCGACTGTCGGTGTGTCAGGGTCGGCCCTGTCACCAGTCGACGGGACCGGGGGACGCACCCGGGGAGGGCCCATGACGCAGGAAACTCAGCCGCAGTTCATCTCAGTGCCTGTACCGAGCCAGTACGTCACGCAGGTGTACGCCTACCTCGCTGAGTTGACCGGGGCAACGGCCGCTACTCCACCCGTCTCCACGGTTCCGCCGATGGGTCTGTCGGCCGGCGATCCGCTCCCGGTGGTCGAATGGACCGTGGAGGACTTTCGCCGACTGATGATCGAGCCGCTGAGTTCGGTGCAGACGATCACCCGTGTCCTCGACATTCTGGCGAAGCAGCCCGACACGCGGGTGAGCTACACCTCGCTTGCACAACACCTAGACATGGAGAAGAAGAGCCTGCAGGGCAACCTCGCGGCCTTCACGCGTACCGTGCGCAAGCACTACAAGCGCCGCAACTGGCCGATGACATGGGTGGACGCGCTCAGCAGCGAGCCGGAGCTCAAGTCGGAGTTCTTCTACACGATGAACGCGGCTGTCGCCGAACGCTGGCTGAAGGCCCGCGCGCAGGGCTGAAATAGAGATAAGAGCGGGGAGGGAGTTCAGCGCGCTTCGCGCCCTTTTATTCGCCCTCAGCGGCGGGGGGCGAGGTGTGCTGGATGCGGGTGATCGGGACGAGGACGGGCCTGTGGGCGGTGCCTAGCTCGCGGCGGACGGCGGCTTCCTTGAGGGTGCGGGCCGCGTCCGCGATCACCGCGGCGTCCTTGGCGTCGGTCTTCGCCTCGCCCGGGCCCCACACCCTGCGCGCGCTGGAACTCACCGACCAGATCACCGCCGAGCTGACCGTCCTGGTCGGCTTCGACCAGGACCTCGCTGCCGAGGGGTGGATGCTCAACGATGGGCAGGATCGCCGGTTTGTCCAACCGGCGATCCCGCGCTATCTTGCGCCGCTCGCTCTGCTGAATATCAACGACGTGTACAGCTGGCGGCTGTTGGTCATCGAGGATGGCCGGCGGCTCTCGCTGCCGCCTTGAGTGGGGCGCCGCTACGCCGACCTCGGTGACGTCGACGGAGGTCGGCGATACGGCCAGTGTCGAAGGGCCGCGGCGGTGGACTATCGACGGTCGGGGATTGCCGGCTTCGTCAACCGGTGATCCGCCTTCTCCAGGTGACTAAGAAGAGTTCGCGCTGAGATCCGGCAGCGCCCGAAGGAGTACGACACGGGGGCAGCCCGAGTGAGGAGATCAGCCGGGTTGCCGGGTGCCCTCCAGGGGCTGCGGTGGTGTGTGTCCCCGGGTGCCATGGTCGGCACGGCAAGGTTGGGTTCCTGCGGCGCATGGGCGAAGGACGGTGCTAGGAGGGTGCGTAGCCAGGCGATGGGCCGGCTGATGGTGGCCAGTCAGCGCTGGACGGAGGTCCGCCGTGCTCGGGCTGGGGCTTCTTCAAGTGAGGGCGGGGGAGCATCAGGCGTCGGCCCGGTTGTACTCAGGCTCTCCGCTTTCGAGCACGCGGAGCAGCGAGGCGGTGACTACGCGCGTTCCACGGCCTATCTGGAGCACGCGGCACGGGAACTGTCCCTGACGGACGAGGTCGTAGCCTTTCGCGCGGGAGAGCCCGAAGGCTTTGGAGGCATCTGCCACGCTGCTGGTGCCACTCCAGGTGGCACGGATGCGCATGGGGCTGTATGCGGCATTCCCGGCATGCGCATTGGTGATCATTGGGCTCACGCGGTGACTCCTGGGGTGGTTACGCGTTCCTGACGCGGCGAACGGGGCGATCTGTATGGACGCGAGGGCTCTCCGTCGACGAGAAAGCAGGTTGGCTGCTCGAAGCGACGTCGAGGTATCCATGGTGCGCAGGAAGGCCGGTTTGGCTAACCGGCGTTCTCGGGCTATGTTGCCCAGCTCTCAGATGATTCGGACGTCGCGCCGAGGCCGCAGTCGCTTCCTCGTGGGGGTGGGCCGTTTCGGTCGTGGTGATGGAGTTCCGCTTCAATGTCTAGCCGGTGACTTAACGCCACTTCGCTGATCTGGCAAACACGCAGGTCAAATGGGGTCTGACTCTTCGGGGTCAGACTCCTAGATTTTTACCGTGCTGGATAGGTGCTGGATTTTCTGACCTCTCGTCACCTGTCATCACCCCTCATATCCGTACCGTGCTGGATTCGTGCTGGATGCCGACGGAACGCGCGGGCACGGAGGGGCGTCTGTTCGTGCACCGGGGTCCACTGACCCCGTTGCTCGGCCGTTCAGCACACGCTCTTCACAGGCTTAACGGCCGCTGCGGAAACAAATCTCGACCCACCCGACGTTGTTGATCTCCGATGCGATAACGGGGGTGGTCGGCTTGAAGTTGTTTCGTACGGACACAACGAAAAGCGGCGTGACCGAGGTCACGCCGCGTCTTGCTGAGGTCGAGGCAGATGTGCAGGGCCTCGTCGAGGCACACATGGAGACACTGCTGGGCGTTCGGTTCCTGGCGAGCGAGTACAGCACCGGGCCGGTCCACGGGGGCCGAATCGACTTGCTCGGGCTGGACGAGAACGGGTCGCCGGTCATCGTCGAGACCAAGCGCGGCGTCGACCCCGGCGTCATCCACCAGGGCTTGTTCTACCTCTCGTGGCTGATGGACCACCGGGCCGAGTTCGAGCACCTGGTCCGCGACCGGCTCGGGGCTACGGCCGCGTCCCAGGTGCTGTGGAGCGGACCGCGCCTGATCTGTATCGCCGGCGACTTCACACGCTACGACGTGCACGCCGTACGCGAGCACCGGAGGTCGATCGACCTGGTCCGCTACCGACTCTTCGGCAGCGACCTGCTCGGGCTTGAGACCGTGGCGTCGGTGAGCGGCGGGATGCGGGTAGCCCGTCGGGCGCGTCGACAAGCGGTCGCGCGGCGGGCGGCAGCCGACGTTCAGGGCACGTCGATGGTGGAGCTGGCGAGCGCGGTCGACGAGGCGCTGCTCGGGCTCGGGGACGGTGTTAACCGTGTGGAGCGCAAGCAGTACCGGGCGTATCAGCGGCTGCGGAACTTCGCCTGCCTGTGTCCGCCGCAGCGGAGCAAGCTGCTGGTCTACCTGAAGGTCGACCCGCAGGACGTCGACCTCGTTCCGGGTTTCACCCGTGACGTGTCCGGTCTCGGTCACCACGGGACGGGTGATCTGGAGGTACAGCTCCGTACGCCGAGGGACGTGGAGCGGGCGCGGGATCTGTTCCGGGCCAGCTACGCGGCGGCGTGATCGGATGTCGCTGCCGCCGACTTGGCGGGCTGCGCTTCGTACCGTATGTGCGGTCGTGGGTGGGTGCCTTTCGACGTGCGGGCGGGGGGTGGCGGTGGACTATCTATGGTGCGCGGATCGCCAGTTTGGCCAACCGGCGATCCCGCGCTATGTCGCCCCGCTCGTGTGCGCCGATGATCAGCGTGAACGGCTGGCGGTTCGGCCGGCCGCGACCGCCGGAGCGGCTGGCGCACTGGTGGCGAGGCGGGTCCTGTGCTCGCGGCCCGGCTGGGCCTGGCGCGTGCCGGTCTCGTGGGCGAGGGTCTCGGAGAGATCGGCCAGCAGCGAACTCGGGGTGTGCGGGGACGCGGTGATGGCCCAGGTGGGACGGTCCGGACCGGGGCCGGCCCAGACGGTCCAGGTGGCCGGGTTCTGACTCGGGTGCTGTGCGGTGAAGGCGTCGAACTGGACGCCTGCGTCACCGTCGGGGGATGTCCAGCGGATCCATCGCCCGTCCACGGTGTGCTTCCATCCGGCGTCGGAGAGCGGCTGGGTGGCTGCGGTGACCGTCTTCTCGTCCACGGGTGCGCCGATGGCTGTGTCCCAGCTGTCGCCGTCGGCGAGGTGGGTCAGCAGCTCCTGCAGCACTGGGGCTGGGGTGGCGCCGGTCGCGGTGAGGACCCACATGCGGTCGGAGACGGGTGTCTCGTAGGCGGCTACGGTCCACGCGGTCTCGTGGGCGAGGGTTTCGTGGACGCGCTCGATACGCAGGGTCTGCGACTCGTGAATAGCGTGGGTCGTGTCATCCGACCAGGTCCGCCACTTCTCCCAATCGCCGTGTGCATCCAGGAAGGCGTCGAGCAGGGCGTCGTGGTCGCCGGCATCGGCCAGGTAGGCCGGAACGGTCTCCGACTCCGGGCCGGACAATTCGGGCTTGGCTGCGGTGAGGTCGAAGGTGGCGCGGGCTTCGGCGGCGGCGCGTTCGGTGTCGGTCAGGGGCGCCGCGCCGGGGCGCATGTCGGCGGCGTGGACCTTCTCGAAGGCGAGTAGGGCCTGGGCGGGTGAGTCGAAGGTGTCGGCGACCTGGCGCAGGTGGTCTTCGCCGTGGAGGTAGACGGACTTGCCGTTGCGGCCGAGGTAGGTGCCGACCGCGACGGTGGTGTGGCCGTCGTGGGCGTGGGCGTGGATGAGGAGCTGGCCGTGGCGGATGTCGTCGTGAATCTTCTGGGCCTCGTTGGAGACCTCGCGGATTTCGCTGCGGGTGCACCAGGGCATCGGGTAGTTGGCCCAAGTCCATTCCTCGTCCATGGCCTCTCGGAGTCGAGGGGTGATCTCGACGGTGATGCCTTCGGCGGACAGATGTTTGGCTGCGTCCTGGGCCCTGTAGGGCTCCTCATGGTCGATGCGGACCAGGACCAGGACGTTCTCGGCGACGACGGTCCAGTCGGCTGCCTCCAGACCCATGAGAGCGATGCGGGCCTGGGTGCCGGTCAGGACGGCGGTCACGGCGCTGGGGTGAGTGGGGTGGGTGTCGAGGCGGACGTGGGCGTCGATGGGGGGAGTCACGTTGGGGTGTCGTCTCTTCTGCCGGTGGCCGGACGTTCGGGGCCGGCCACCGGCGTATGCAGGGTGTTATCGGGTTGCTCGCGCAGCGCGGGCGGTGTGCGCGGCCGTGGTGGTCGGGGGGCCAGCGCGGGTGGTAGGCGCCGGGCGCGGTCGCTGCGGCGGGACCGTTCCGGTGGCGTGCTGCCAGCGGGTGCGCACGGCGCCGATGTCGGCGAGAGATCGGCGGGCGCCGACGACGAGTTGGAACGGGGTGTTCGCCGGGTCGCCGGCGTACGCCTCGATGCGGCGGCCGGTGTGGTCGGCGGTGGCCAGGAGGGAACGCTGCAGGGCGCGCTCGCCCCAGTGCTCTACGGAGCCAGCCGGTTCGGCCAGCAGGCGGAGCACATCGCGCGGTTCGCTTCCGTCGTCCAGCAGACCGCGTTGCTGGGCCTCCCACAAGACGGTGACGGGGTCGATGGGCTCGCGGCGGTGGGCGAGGGTGGTCAGGCACTGCCACAGGCCGGCGTGCAGCGGCAGGGTGAGGTCGTCGGGGAGCAGCCACCGGATGGAGTGGATGTCGGCGGGGTGGGCGGTGGCGGTCGCGAGCAGCAGCTGCTCCTCCTCGACCGCCTCGGTGTGGTCGGGCGCGATGGCTGGCGGCGGTGCCGGGGTGCGGGGCAGGACGCCGGCGCGCGGAGGGAAGCGGCTCGTGATGTCGTCCACGACCGCGGCGAGTGTGTCGGCCTCGGCGAGCACCGTCTGGACGGGGTGCGGGAGGGAGGCATCGTGGACGGTCTGGACGAGGCGTTCGGCGGCCGTCTGCAGACGGTGGCGGGCGTGTTCGGCCTCGACCATCCGCGCGTAGGCCGGTGCGTGGCGGGGCCAGGGGCAGACCTGGACGAGGGTGTGCAGGTACGAGGCGGTCAGCCCGCGCGCCTGCCCACGTCCCGTGGCGAGCACGCGGTTGAGCCATTTGGTGTCCTTCGCGTGCTCGGTGGGGTCGGGCGGCGGCAGGGTGCTGATCGCGGCGAACAGGGCGGCGTGCGCGGCGGTGGAGAAGGAGTCGGCAGCGATGCCGGTCACGTCGCCGAGGCGGTGCGGGTCGAGGAGGAGGGCGCCGAGGAGGGCCTGCTCGACGTGGAACACCGGCTGCGGCGGTGCGATGGCGTCGAGGTCGTCTTCGTCGGGTTCGGGTGCGTGGGGCATCAGGCGGCGAGGGCGAAGTCGTCGGGGTCGAGGGTGACGCCGAGGTGCGGGGCGAGGAGGTGGCCGGCGAGCAGCGGGGGTACGGCGTTGCCGATCTGCGAGAACTGCTGGCCCTTGTTACCGGCCCAGGGGTAGTCGGCGGGGAAGGTCTGCAGGAGGCCGGCCTCGCGGGCGGTGATCCGGATCGGCTCCGGCACCGCCGGCGCGTCCGTGTCCTTCTCGTCCGTGTCCTTGGTCGGAGCCGAGGCCGGTTCGGCGACCCAGGTGCACTCGTTCGCCCGGTGGCCGAAGAACAGCGTGCCTGCTGGCTCGGACAGCGGCCGGACAGTGGCGTTGGCCTGGTTGTTACTGCGCAGGGACCAGGACCAGCGGTGCGCCTCGGCGGTGAACGTCGGAGCTGGAGCGTCGGCGGCCCGGTTCTCGCGTGTGCCGTGCCGTGCCTTCCAGCCAGCTCCTTCGCGGCGGGACTGCAGGACAACGCCGTCCGGCCGGGGCATCCAGGTGCCGCGCTCCCGGGCGTCGGAGAGTGTCTTGCGGGAGCCCGACGGAAACGGTTCGGGTCCGCCGCCGGGTCCGCCGCCGGCACAGACGGTGGGAACGGGCCGGTCGGTCGCGCCCCATCCCAGTGCCTCGGCCATGCTGACCCAGCGGGCGCGGCCCGGCCCGAACAGTGATTCCGGCTCGGCGGCTTGGGAGTGCGTGGGAGTGGGAGGCTGTGCCGTGCGGACCCGGGAGGCGAGGAGGATCGCCCGCCTCCTGGTCTGCGGAACGCCGAAGTCGGCGGCGTTGACGATCCCGTACCAGACGGAGAACCCCCATCCGCGCAGGACGGCCGCGTACTGCTTCCACAGAGGCAGGACGTCCGGCACCTCCTCCATGGCGACCCAGTCGGGCTCGCCGACCGTGTTCAGGGCGTGCAGGTAGCGCATGGGCTCGGCTGCGAGCAGGGAGCGCTCGTCCCGGCACGCGGCGAGGAGGCGCTCGCGGGTGTCACGTCCGGCGGCCAGATCCTCGACCGCCGCGTGCACCAGCGGCTGGTCCACCAGGCCGAGGCGCTTGCCGGCCATGCTCCACGCCTGGCACGGCGGGGAGGCGATCAGCCCGCGGGTACGACCGAGGAAGGGCCACGTCGGATACATCGCCACGTCGGTCCGTACCGTCAACTGCCCGGCGGCAGAACGGGTCCTGCAGGCCCACTCGTCCCATTCCAGACCGACGTCGCGGACGCCCAGTGCCCTGCTCCAGCCGCCCGGCCCCGCGAAGAGATCGAGTATCACGTGGCCAGCCCAAGGTCGTCCTGCGCCAGCGCGTCGGTACCCCTGTGGCACGCCCGAGGCGAGCAGCACATGCGGGTATCCGGGAAAGCCACCTGGTCGCGGTATATGCGGCGGTAGAGGGTGGGGATGCGGTCGAGGAGGTTGGTGGCCGACTCGATGAACTGCTGGGGTGAGGGGCCGATGAGTACGACCGGTCCTGACGAGACATCGTCTCGGCGGAGCTGGTTCTCCAGGGCGCGGGCGAGAGCGGCGGTCAGTTCGGCGCCCGCGTCTTGGGCGGCCTTGGTGATCTGCGCGACTCGGTCAAGGATTTGAAGATCAGCCGATGCGGTCTGCGGCGTGAGCTGTGCGAGGTCGCGGAACAGCTGCAGGGCGGTGCCTGCGAGGGCTTGGGCCTCGGCGATCCGCTCAGTCAGAGCGTGCGTGTGGTTGGTGGCGTTGGTGCGTAGGGCCGTGCGCAGGGTCAGCGCGTCGGCGGTGATCCGGTCGAGGGTCTCGACCGGCGTGGGACGATCAGACACGGTCCTCCGTGGGGGTGGTCGGGCGCAGGGCCTGGGCGAACTCGGCGGCCAGGACGGGGGCTTGGTCGGGGGCGGTGGCCAGGGCGCGAACGATGGGGGTGCCGATGACGACGGCGTCCACCAGCGGGGCGACGCGCGCTGCGAGGGCGGGGGTGGAGATCCCCACCCCGGAGACCACGGGCAGCGGGCTCGCGGCGCGCAGACGGTGGGTGAAGCCGGAGAGGGCCGGGATGTCCAGCGGGCCCTGGTAGCCGGTGGGAGCGCTGCTGGCGGGCGCGTAGAGCCACCCCGATGCCCCGGCCACCACATGGGCGAGGTCCGTGTCGGTGGTGTGACGCGGGACGAGGCGTGGGGTGCGAAGGCCCGTGCTCTGCGCGGCGGCCTGCCAGCGGGCCGCCTGGTGGGTGGGCAGGTCGACGACCATCACTCCGGTCGCGCCGGCCTCGGCGAACAGGCGTGCCAGGTGTTCGGGACCGTGGCGGCTGACGGGTTCCCAGTAGGTCATGACGACGGTCGGCCGGAGGCCGGCGGCATGTTCGACCGCGCGGAGGGTGCGGTCGAGGACGCTGCCGCGCATCAGGGCGCGGCAGTACGCGCTCTGGATGACGGGGCCGTCGAGGACGGCGGTGTGGTGTGCCAGCCCGATCTCGAACAGTGCGCACCCGGCGCGGGCGAGTGCGTCGAGGTGACGATGTTCTGCGGCTGCCGTGTGCATGCCTGCGGGGACGAACGCAGCTAGTGAGCATGCGGGTTGGGTGAGAAGAGTGTGGAGGGCGTCGTGGGTGGTCAGGGTGGTGCCTTTCTCGGCGGTAGTCCTGTCGCCGGGATCAGTGGTGGCGTACGGCCGGTGGGGGGTTGAGTCTGCGGGGAGGCCGAAGAGGTGAGCGCGCAGTGCTTGGGGGAAGACCGTGCCGGTTCCGCCTCGCGAGCGGTGGTTGACTCGCCTGCCGCCTGCCGCCTGCCGCCTGCCGCCTGCTGGCGAACGCTGAAGCTGACGATCGTCGAGGTGACGGGCAGTCGGCCGGCCGACAAATGGACACGGCGCGCAGTGTGCCGGTCTCGTCGGCGGCTCCGACGGCGAAGATCTGTCTGGCGGGCGGCGGGCGGCGGGTGGTGGCGGTGCCAGGTGCGCACGAAGTCCTTGGCCTCACGTGAGCGGACCGGTACCAGGTGCAGCCGGACGTCGCTCACACGGCCTTCCCGAAGTCGGACTGCGTCGGCGCGTGCTTCGCCACGGCGCGGGCGGTGATCGCCTTCGACGCGCGGGCGGACGCCGCGGACAACTCCTCTGCTCCGGGCTCCAGGTACCACGGGCGCAGGTCGAGCATGGCGGCCCGCATGCCGGTGGCGAAGCAGAGCGCGGTGCCCTTGGGGAGGGCGCGGATCGCGTCGGCGGGCAGGATCCGCTCCTGCCGCATCGATACCGAGGTCGACTTGCCGGACTCGGAGTGCGAAGTGGACGTGGTCTCGACGTCGTGGTCGCCGATCAACCGGCTCAACTTGTCTGCGAAATCGGGATCGTCGATGCCGCTGCCGATGACCTTTACCGTCGAGGCAGACCACATGGCATCCATGCCCGCGTCCCCCCAAACTTTTTGGCCCTGGCGGTAGGACTGCAAAATGGTAATGGGGATGATCCCGCGACTTCCGAGGTGCGAATACAAATCCGGGAGGTCTGAAATCTTGCAAACATTCGCGGCCTCGTCGAGGATCGCGAGCATGGGCGGATCAAGGCGTCCGCCTGCGCGTTCGGCCTGCGCGGTTGCGGCACGCATCACGGAGTCCGCGCAGGCCGCGATCAGCGCCGAGGCGCCGCCGCCACCGTCCTTGCTGAGCAGGAAAAGCGTGTCAGTGGAGGTGACGAATTGCTCCGGTCGAAATTCCCGGACGTCCTTCTGCGGTGTCACCCAGGCGGCTATTTCTGAATTCAAGAGCGCGGAGGCGTACTGCCGAGCTGTTTCGTAGATTCCATCGCGTGTTTCCGGTGGCCCCTCGACGGTTCCTTTGAGCTGAGCGGCGACGGCGGCGAAATCATGGTCGCGGAGAATATCGAGCGGAGTGCGGTCGGCGGGAAAGGCGAGCCACTGCATGATGTCGGTGATCGGCCGCTCGTCGAGCGCCGCGGCCAGCAGCAACTGGGACAGGATGTTGCTGCCGGCCTTCGACCAGAAGTCGCCCTGCTGGGAGGCGTCCACCGAGGCGGCGAGGAAATGCCCGGCGAGCCGGTTCGCCCCGTCCAGGGTGGTCGCGCTGGCGAGAGGGTTCCACCACATCTCGCGGGCGGCGTGGGCGATCTGCTGCGGGTCCATGGTCCACACCGCCCCCGCCTCCGCCCGGGCCTCGTAGGCAGTGGTGAATGCGTCTCCGGCGGCCTTGTTCGATGTCAGCAGAACCGGGCCGGGCGCGCTGAGCATGGAGGGGATGGCGAGCGAGGTCGTCTTGCCGGACCGGGGCGCCATGATCGCGACGGCGACGTCCTCGAACCCCATCCGTACCTCGTGGCGGCTGCCCTGCAGGTTGCCGAGGAGGATGCCGGTGTCCTTCGCGTCGATGCGTTTGGTGTCCTTCAGGCTTGGGCGCAAAGAGCGGGCTTTGTCGGTGATCGCCTTGGCCATCAGCGGCTCGATGTCCCGGGCCTTGGCCATGTCGGTGATCTTCTTCCGGCCGCCGCTTCGGTTCTTGTGCCGGGCCCACAGGACGCCCGCCCCCACACCGAGGGCCAGGAGCAGGACAACGGGGACGATGCGGGCGCCGAGGAGCAGGGAGGTTTCTCCTGCTTCGGGCCAGACCTGCTCGGGGTGGAGCAAGGCGGCGGTCGGCTGGTAGAGGGCCCAGGTGGCGCCGGTGAGGTAGGCGGTGATGTTGCCGGACAGCCAGGCGAGGTGGGACAGGGGGACGACGACGGCGAGCACGCCGAGGAGGAGGCGCAGGACGAGGTCGTACCCGTCGGTGTTGCTGTTGGAGGAGGAAGGGGGCAAGGGCTACGTGCTTCCGGGCGGGGACGGGGTGGATCAGCGGCTGCGGTTGTTCATGGCCGGCGGCTGTCGCGAGGGGACCGGACTCGTCGGCGGGGCGGCGTGCCGGGCAGCGAGGGAGTGGACTCGTTCTTCGAGCGCGCCGGCGACGTACACGGCGAGCACGTCCGTGGTCCTACGGGTGACGACGTTCGGGTCGCGGGTCGGGAGACTGCGCCCGCTGTCGATGCGCGGTAGGGGCTTCGGATCGGCGAGCGCAGCGGTGAACGCGGTGACCAGGCGGGCGGGAGTGTGCACGCCGAAGCGGGCCTGCCACACCGGCCGGTCCGGGCCGAGCGTGGCGGTGACGAACCAGGCGCCCGGTTCTTCCGCGCTGCCCAGCCGCTGGAGGTACGCGGTGCCGTCGGGCGACACGAGGCCGTTGTCCGCGGGGGCGGGCGACCAGCCGATCTGTCGAAGCGGCTCGAACGGATCGGAGGGCGCGCCCGCCGGCGGGGCTGGGTCGGTGAGGGCGTCGGTGGCGGCGGCGATGAGTTCGACGGGCGTGCGGGCGCCGAAGCTCGCATACCAGGCGAGCCGGTCCGGCTCCGCAGCGTGGCTCAACGTCCACCACTGTCCATCGGGGTCGGGCTCCAGGCGCAGGAGGGCCTTCTGGTCGGGACTGGAGAGCAGGACGCGCGGCATCAGGGGGTCGTTGCCGTGACTCCAGCCGCAAGCACGATGGAGGGGGACGGTGATCCAGGCGGGATCACCGCCGCCGGCCAGGTGACGCGGGGCGATGAAGTCGACCTCGACGGTCTCGGGAGTCGGGGGCATGCTCACTTCCGTGCCGCAGATCGCCGGACGGGCGCGGGGACCGGTATAGGGGCCAGAGGCGAACGGGCCTTGCGAGCAGCGGAGTTGATTTCCCGGAGCGCCTTGCCGTGGGTGGCCCAGTCGTCGAGGTAGCTCCACGATTTGGCGTGATGCTCGGCGAGGGCGTCGTCGAAGTCGGCGGTGCCGGGCTTGGCGGTGGCCGGGAGAGCGTCTCGGATCTCCAGCCACTCCTCGTGCAGTTCGTCGAGCCGGCCGAGGGCGGCGTGCAGAACGCCCAACTGGTAGACCCAGCGGCTCTGCACCGTGTTCTCCGGCAGCTGGGCCAGCTGCGTCTCGGCCGTGGCCAGCAGGTGACGGGCGCCGTAGCGGAGCGGCTCGAACGCCGTGAGGGTGTCGGCGTCGCGCTGGCTCGCGCGCATGCCGTAGGCGTGGTCGTCGTGGGGCCAGCCGTCGAGGTCGGTGTGCTCGTCGGAGTAGACGTCCCAGGCGTCGAGGACCTTCTTGCTGTCGCTCAGATAGTCGTCGAGGTGACGGAGGAAGTCGCGGTGTGCGCGGTGGTCGGTGGAGATGAGGTGGATTCCTGTCGGTTCAGCGGCGAGCGGCCGGCTGCGCGGTGCCGACGTTCGCCGGGGTCGTCGCGGGTTTCGTCTGCTGCCGGCGGGCGGAGCGTGCCTGCGCGCGGAGGGACTTGAGGCGCGTGGCATGGGCGTCGACCACCTGCTGTGGGCGCAGAGGGCTGGGCTCCTGCACGGCGCTGTAGTGGCCGGTGCGGTCGTACATGCCGCGCTGCAGCGGGCCTCGGTCGGCCAGTGCGGTGAGGAACGATCCGACCAGGTGGGCGGGGGTGTGCTCGTCGAAGTAGGCGTGCCAGATGCGCGGGCCGGAAAACTCTCCGTGGCCGGGCTCGCGGGTCTCGACGTGCCAGGACGGCCGGTCGCGGAATTCGCTCAACGGGCGCAGTTCGATGTGACACATGGAGTCCGGCGAGCGCGCTGTGCCGTCTGAGTCGCGGTGCCACCCCGCCGAAGTCACCGGCTGCCACGGGCCCGTCGGCTGCGGGGGCGGAACGATGAGGGCGTCCGTGAAGCCGGCGAGGACCTCGGCGGGCACGAGTTCACCGAACTCGGCGTACCAGCCAGGCCCGTTGTCGGTGGGCTCCGCCCGCAGCCGCCACCACGCCGAGGTGCGGGACTGCGGGTCGAACTGGAGGCAGTACCGGTGGTCGGGGCTGCGCAGGACGATCTCGGCGCTCAACGGGTCGGAGACGGCGCTCCATCCGGCAGCGGCCAGACCGTGGGTCACATGGCGGGCATCTCCGGCCCCGGCGAGGTGACGGGGGCTGGTGTCGAACGGGATCTGCCCGGCGTACTTGTCGGCGAACGCGGCGAGCTGCCGTTCGCTCAGCGGCACCAGCAGCACCCCGGCTCGCTCGCGACGGCGCTGCCGTACAGGTCGCGGAGGTCGTCCAGGACGTAGTGGAGAGTGTGCTGGTCGGCCTGCTCCCACGCGGCCGTGCGCAACTCGGTGATCAGAAGGTCGCCCTGGGCGGTGCGCGGGACGTCCGGGTGGTCCTGCACGGCACGGGCGAGGGCACGCAGCGTGTCGGCGAGCTGGACAGGCAGGCCCGTGTACTCGTCGAGAAGGGGCTCGACGAGGGCGAGGGCCTCCACGGGGTCGGGGTTCTCGCGCAGGTAGTCGGTGAGGTCCGACAGTGTTTCGGTCAGTGTGCGGATGGTGTCCGGGGTGAGTGCGGGCATCGGGCTCCTTGGAACGGGGCGGCGGGTCAGCGGCGGGTCCGGGCGCCGCCGGCCGGGGTGTAGGGACGGACGCTGGTGCGCGGCCGGGTGCTTCGGGTGCTGTTGCGGGCCCAGGTGGCGGCGCGGGCGGCCGTGATCCGGGCCTGCTGCAACGCACTGAGTTGGGAGGGCTTGACGGAGACCGACCAGGTACGGATCTGCGCGCTGTGCGGAACGCGTCCGCGCGGGCGCATCACGGGTTCGGGGCCGGCGAGTTCGGTGGAGAAGGCTTGCACCAGGTGCATCGGCGTGTTCGGCGTGAAGTTGGCCGTCCAGCCGTTGCCCTGCTTGTCCTTTGCTCCGGTCCACCACATCGCCGAGCCGTCGTTGCCCTGGTGGTACTGCATCCACGCGGTGCCGTCGGGGCTGGTCGCCATGTAGTGCTCGCCCTCGAAACGCGTGTGCCAGTTCTGCTCCTGCAACGGCGCCCAGACGTTGGGGGCGTGGGCCTCGCGGGGACGGGTGAGGGCGTCGGTCAGGCCGGCGACGATCTCCACCGGGGTCTGCCGGCCCAGGTGCGCCGACCACTCGCCGTTGGGGCCGTTCGCTTTGCCGTGGATGGTCCACCCGCCGGGGAGGACGTAGGGGTCGTAGGCGACACGGACGGTGCGGTCCGGGCTCTCCATGAACAAAGGGCCGCCCGACTTGGACTTGTCCCGCCATCCCGAGGCGCGCAGGAATTCTGAGACGTGCCGGACGTCGCCGCCGCCGGCCAGGGCACGGGGCTGGACGAGGTAGTGCTGCTCGGCTTGCTCGCCGGGCCCCCAGCCCTGCCACTGCTTCTTCTTCATCGGCGCCGCCGGACGACGAGCGGTGCGGGTGCCGGGGGCTTCGCCGCAGTGGCGGCGGGCTGGGTGCCGACGTGCTTCAGGGTGTCTTGGTGTTCGTCCAGGTCGAGGGTGATGTCGTGCAGTTCGTTCGAGGCGCGGCCCAGAGCGAGCCACACCTCTGCGGGGAGGGCGCCTCGCTCTGCTTGGTCCTTGGCGAACACGCTGCCGGTGGCGACGAGGTGGGTGACGCCGCCGAGGACTCCGGTGTCCGGGTCGAGGACGCGGGCGATGACCTGCGCGGCCTGGGGCGGGGGGAGCTGGGAGAGGTGGTCGGCGAGTTGGCCGAGCTGGCGGGTGATCTCGTCGGCCAGTCTCACCGGGTAGGGGGCGGGGTGGGACATGCTCCTCCGGGTCGGTGGACGGTCAGTGGTGGTGGCGGTGGCCGACGCGCTGCGTCTCGGTAAGGATGGCCTCCGGGCGGGCGCCGGCCAGCGGGGAGGCGTGGTCGGGGCTGGTCGGGATGCAGGCGCGCAGGTAGCGGCGGAACAGGGCTGTCGCGAGTCGGGGTTTGAGCCGGTTGCTGATCGGTGGGGGAGTGCGGGCTGCTACGGGTTTCTCCGGGGATCGAGCGGTGCGGTGGGCGGCCCCGGCGTCGTGCCGGGGCCGCCCGGGCGTCTTACGGGGTGCGGCGGGCAGGTGCGGGGCGTGAGGGGGAGCTGGCCGGTGCCGGCTGCTGCGCGGCAGGGCGGGCGGCACGGGTGCGGAGGTCGCGCACGGCCTGCCGGTAGGTGGCTTCGTCGAAGACGTCGGGCGTGCCGTTGACCTCGTACCCGGCCAGGAGCAGGGCGGGGATGGCGCGTGTCGCCAGGCGCTTCTGCTCGTCGGCACCGACGTGTTCGGGCACGGTGTGCCAGATGTAGTGCGGCCCGCCCGTGGGGTATTCGTGGCGTTCCAGGCCGAGCTGTTCCAGCAGGGCGTGGAGTCTGGCGGGGGCGCCGGTGGGGGTGTCGGCGTGGATGGTGGTCGTCAGGGCCTTGATGTAGATCTCGACGTCCGTGCCGTACTCGTCGGCCAAATTGGCCATGGGCCTCTCTTCGGGGTCAACGGCGTTGGGGGCCTTGGTGATGGTGTGACGTACTCCAGCACCCAGATGCCGGGCTCCGTCTGTTTCATCGAGCCCGGGTGGCCGGCGTGCGGGTGCCGGTCGGGGCCGGCGGCATGGAAGCTGGGGCGGAGGTGGGCGCGGTCCGGCCCGCGGGGTGCTGGAGGGCGGTGCCGATGCCGAGCGGGGCGAGCTGCGGGCCGATCTCGCGCAGGGCGCGGGCCTGGGCCTGGGTGTCGTCGCCGCCCAGGCGGTAGATGCCGCTCTGCGGGTCCTGAATGAAGCCGTGCGCTTCGAGGACGGCGCCGGCACAGTCATCGGCGGGGGCAGTGGCGACGCTGCCGTCCGGCTGCCAGGTCAGGACGACCCGGTCCGGCTGGGAGGGCTGGATGCCGCCCAGGGCGTTGTGCCGGACCTGGGCGAGCGCGCTGTCGTAGCGAGCGAGCAGGTCGCCGGCGACCTGCTCGGCGCTCAGGAACGGGTCGTCCGCCAGGGCAATGCCGTTGGGCTCGGGGACGGCGCGGTACGCCTCGTCGGGCAGGGCACGCGGGGCGACGGCGGCGATGAGGAAGCCGTCGCGCTCGTCATGCCGGTTAAGGACGACGAGCTGGGCGCCGTCCGGGCGGCTCAGGACGGCGGCCTGCTGGAGCGGGTGCTCGGCGAGGGAGGCGGCGACCAGGTCCAGATCCCAGATCCGGTCGGCGAGTTCAGCGAGATCGTCCTTGGCGTCCGGCGGGAGGTGGGAGCTGGACCAGTTGTCGGGGAGTTCGCCGGCGAGGACGTCGGCGTACGAGGCGAGGCGCTCGGAGGTGTCGTGGTCGTGCATGGTGTCCTTGGGCGAGGTGGGAGTCAGCGGCGCAGTCCGGCGGCCACCGGGGGCGGTGGGGCCGGGAGCGTGCGTGGCGGGGGCGGGCAGGCACACACGGCGGAGCGCTCGCGTTCGGTGGCGGGGACCTCCCCGCTGCAGGTGATGCGGCCGGGGTGCGGGGCGTGCCGGTCGGCGAGCGTGTTGCGGGTGTCGGCGAGGTCGGTGCGGATGACGCGAAGGTGCTCGTCGGCGAGGTAGCGCAACCGCCGTGCGATGTAGGGGTCGGCTGCCTGGCCGAGCCCGTCGTGGAAGTCAGCGGTGGCAGTGAGGACTTCGTCCAGCGCGGCGAGGACGCCGTCGTGGGCGGCGGTCAGGTCGGTCAGGGCGTCGGCCGCCTCCTCCGTGGTGGTGGCCTCGCGGATCCGCTCGGCGATATGGGCGACGGAGGAGCCCAGCGGCAGGTAACTGTCCGGACGGGCGTCGGTGTCGAAGTCCTCGTCGCAGTCGACGTGATACCCGGCGACCCGGAGGCGGGCGACGGCGTCGGTGGCGAGACGGGACTCGTCGTCCTCGGTGAGGCCGGTGGGGGCGCGGTGGTAAGTCTCGTGGACGCGGACGACAGCGATGAAGCCTGCGCGCTGCAGGACGCTGTGTGCCTCGGAGTCACCGCCGCGGGCGAGGAGTTCGTCGGAATGCGGGTCGCGGCGGATGTCCAGGAAGCGGTCGGTACGGGGCAACGAGACGTTTCTCCTACGGCGATCGGTGGGCGGTGTGCCGGGCGGCGGGCGGCACGGTGGCGACCCGGGGCTGTACCAGGTGGGCTGCGGTGGTGTCCAGGTCCTGCTGGACGGCGTGGAGGCGTCGGGCGATCAGCTCCAGGCGGTGCGCCGTGTCGGTGCCGGCGGCGCCGGGCTGGCGGGCGAGTCGGTGCGCGGTGTGCTCGACCAGTCCGCGGACCGTGGCCAGCGGACCGATCTGCTCGTCGGCGAGCTGTGTGAGGATGCTCGCGAGCTGGGCAGATGCCGTGGGCGCCGGGCGGATGGAGGGCCGCGCCGTGGGGCCGGTGCGGACGGGGATCAGGTGGAGGTCCTGCTCGATGCGGCACGCCTCGTCCGAGAGGCGCCGCAGGATGTCCGCGGGCGGGGCGTGCCACGCGCCGTCGAGGTGGATCAGGTTGGCGATCAAATCGATGCGTCCGGGCTGTGCCTGAACGGCAATCCACCGGCAGCTGTGCTCCTTGCCGGGAATCTCGATACCGGCGGCCCGCGCGAGCCGGTGGGCGGTTTCGGCCCACTCGGGGCCGGTCAGCTCCCGGTCGTCCGGGTGAAGCCGGACGTCGAGGTGGAGGATCGCCCGCCGGTCATCCTCCGGGCTGGCGGCGAACGGATGCTCCAGATAGGGGTCTTCGAGGTGCTCAGCCCACTGGACGGACGTCCAGATCTTCTGCTCGTCGTCCAGGGTGAAGTAATCCAGGCCCGGCCAGTGAGCGACGACCGTGTACTCCGTCAGTCCCTCGTTCGGCGAGACCGGCCGCCCCAGCACCTCGGCGAGCGAGTCGTGCGGCCTATGGGTCCGTTCATGGAGGCGGGGAATCACCGGCCGCCCCGGATGTCGGCGATGTGTACGAGATGGTTGAGGGCGGTGGTGGTGTACCAGCCGCAGTCGATCAGCTCGTTGCGGTCGGCGTACCGCGGCAGCAGTGCGTCCTCCATGGCTCGCAGGTAGATCAGGCAGTCCGGGCAGCGGCGCGAGAGGTGCACGAGGTAGCGGGGGTGGCCGGTGACGTAGGACTGGGCTCCGCCGGTCGTATCCCGCAGCCGCCATCCGTCCTCGTCGGTCGGGGTGTGCCAGGACGGGGCGACGACGCGCATCGCGTCTCCCCACAGTTCACCGCCGGCCACCCCCTTCAGGACGACGACGGTGTCACCGGCCTGGAAGTGCTGGTGCGTGATGTCCCGGTCGGGGGTGAGCGGGTCGGGCGTCGGCGCGAACGCCGAGGTGGGCGGGGGCTGGGACATGCGGTTCCTTCCACGCAATCGGTGGCGGGGTGGGAGGAACAATGGTCCGGAGGAACGCCGGTTTGGCTAACCGGCGTTTCCCGGCTATGTTCCGCCGCGATCAGTGGAACGGGTTCTCCGTCCCGCGGTCCGCCTCGGTGGCTGCGTCGAGGAGTTCGAGCAGGTCAGTGCCCTCGGCGTCGCGCTGGTCGATCCACCACCCGGCGCGGGTGATGGCGCGGGCCTTTTCTTCCAGCTCCGCCCAGTCCGACTCGTCCCAGGCCCCCTCCACGACCAGCGCGGTGTGCGCGGCCGCCACCAGCTGGTGGCGGGAGCGCTCGCCCCAGTCCAGGGCCCTCTCCGGGCCTTCCAACTGCGGCATGTCGAACTGCGTCGCCCACGCGACGGCCGCCTCTTGCTCGGCGGCGCGCTTGGCTGCGAGCCACTCCTCCTTGGACTCGGTATCGGCGTCGCGTGCCGCCTTCCAGCAGTCGCTGCAGTCCTTCGCCGCGAGCCAGCGGGCGAATCCGGCCCGCTTGTCGGCAGGACGGTTGGACAGGTCATGAACCACCTGGTGGGAGCAGGCGTGCTCCACGGTCCACTGCGTACGGACGGCCATAAATGGATCTCCTCAAAAGGGTCGAAAAGTAGGGGTGTTGCGCTCTGATCAGGGCGTCTTGTGCCGGCCTCGGAGCGGGCGGCGATGCCGGCCGCGCTGCCGCTGACCGGTGGGGCCGAGACGTCGGCGCGCGGCGAGAAGGACGGTGAGAGCGAAGGCCGCGCCGACGGCGGGGAGCGCAGCGCTGGCGAGAGCCTGCTCTGCGAGGCGTCCGGCCAGGGCGGTGCCGGCGGACTGCCCGGCGCCGATCGCGAGGATCAGCCACGCGTACGCCTCGCTGGTGCGGCCCGCCGGAGTGAGGGCGTCGGTGGTGACGTAGGCGCAGGCGACGACGATGGTCAGGAACGCACCGGGCACGGTGACCGCGGCGATGGCCGCATACGGGCCCGGAAGGGCAAAGAGTGGGAGCCACCCGGCCAGGAACGAGGCTGTGGCGATGATCAGTCGCCTGGTGGTGGTGCCCTGCCAGGTGCGACTTCCGTAGATGAGGCCGCCGAGGAAGCTGCCGGTGGAGAACGCGGCAGGGATGATGCCCGAGAGCATGTCCTGGTGGTGGTGCTCGGCCATGGCGATGGACCACACGTTCATGGCTCCGATAGCGAACCCGATGCCGGTGAGGGAGACGAACAGCAGCAACACGGCGGGAGTGGCCAACTGCTGTGCCTGGGCAGCGTCCTGGCCCTCGAACCGTTCGGGCCGCCAGCGCCGCGATGGCGGCGCGAGGGCGACCGCGGCGGTGCCGGCCAGGCCGAGGGCGGCGGTGACGGTGAGCGCGACGGCGGGGTTGTACGCGGAGGCGAGCGCGGCCACGAGCAGGGGGCCGACGATGTACAGCAGGCCCTGCGTGCCGGTGTCGAGCGCGAGCGCGGCGTGCCGAAGACGGGGGTCGGGCAGCACGCTCGGCCACAGCACCCGCAGCCCGGCCTCCAGCGGAGGCGTGGTCAGACCGCCGCCGACGACGATGGCCGAGGTGAGGCCCGGTCCGCCGTACGGTTCGGCCAGGGGCAGGGCCACCAGGAGGGCCGAGTTGAGCAGGGCGGCCGGAAGGTACACCGCGCTCTGGCCGTGGCGGTCCATGAGGAGTCCCTTGACCGGCTGGGCCAGCGCGGACGACAGCCCGTACAGGGCGCTGAGCAGCCCGCCGAAGGCGATGCTGCTGCCGCTCGCGGTGGCCCACAGCAGGATGGCGACGGGCGCCATGCCATTGGGGAGTCGGCCAGTGAGGGTGCCGCCGAGGAGGCGGGCGACGTACGGGCTGCCCAGCACCGCGCCGTAGGTGATGCGCGGTGCCGGGGCAGGGGGTGCGGTCAGGGACAACGGGTGCTTTCTCTGGCTTAGCGGTGGCGGACGGGCGTGCTCGCGCGGGGCGGCGGCGTGGGTGGTGTTGTGTCCACGGCGGGGCGCGGGCGGACGCGCAGCACGGGGGTGCGGTGCGGCGGCAGGACGGCGACGGTCGCGCCGAGGTCCTCGGCCGCTTCTTCGACTTCGCGGGTGAGGAACTCGATCTGCCGGCCGAGCGCCGAGAGGCGGGCGGCGACCTGGCGGCCCTGCACGGTCTCCAGCGCACTGGCGAACTGACTGCTTGTTTCCAGGAGTTCCTGGAGACGGACCATCGGCCCTGCGTCGTAACCGCGCTGAGTGGCGCTGAGGAGCGCGTTGGACGCGTCACCGGCGTGCTGGGCCTCGACGACGTCCCGGGTGAGTTCCTGCAGCGAGATCTCGGGGGTGGGCTCGGGCCGGTTGAACCCGGAGACATCGGCGCGCAGCACACCGGGCGGGACTGGGGCAGGCAGGACTTTCCCTGCCTCGTATTCGTGGGCGTAGTGCCCGATCACCTGCCAGCCCGGTGCGTCCGGGTCGCCTCGCAGCGCGACAAGCGTCGAGTCGTCGTCTTCGACCAGGTGGGCGAGGGTGATCGGCTGCCCGTCGGCGGCGTACCACGACTCGGTCAGCTCCAGCTTGCCGCGCCTCTGCGCGGCCTGGGCCATCTCGGTCCACATCCGCTGTTCCTCTTCGGTCAGCGGAGCCTTGTGGTGCTGGCCATCGCTCTGGTCGGCGAGGTTGCTGGCGATGAAGCTGTGATCCGCCCATGCGGTGAGGTGCTGCCACAGGGCCGAGTGCTGCGCGCGTTCGGCCGGGGAGCCGGGGGCGGCCGGCCGGTCGAGGGCCCGGCGGATTTCGGTGGCGGAAGCGGCCAGGCCGTCCAGCACGGTCCGCCACCCGGCCAGGTGCCGGGCAGGCGGCAGCTCGTCGAGGGCACGGCGGGCGGCATCGAGCAGAGCGTCGGCGTGCGGGGCGAGGTGCGTGGTGTACGCCTCGACCGCCGACTTGTCGCGCTGCGCTCGTGCGGCTGCTGCGGCGCTTGCGTGGACGGTGCGGCCGTAGCGGTCGCGTGTCATGTCGAGGGCGGTTTCGGTCTCGCGGTCGATGACCGCCATCCGCAGCCGGAAGTCGCGCGCCGCGTTGGCGAGTTCGGGCTTCACCGGCCGGGGGCCGTCGGGGGTCGGGGGGCTTGCGGGGGTCATCGGGACCGTCCGCCGCCTGAGGCGGTCAGGTGGACGGTCGGTGCGTAGGTGGGCTTCGGCGGGATCGGCCGGGCGGCTGGCGCGGAGGTGGTGGGCGGTGTCGCGCGACGCTGAGTCGTTCGGCCGGCGGCGGCCTCGGCGAGACGGCTGCGGCGCTTCATCAGTCCGTTCGCCCGGACCGGCCGTGGTGGGCTGGCGGAAACGGCCGGGTCGAGGCGAATGTCGGCCTGCACAGTGAAGCCCTGGCGGCGAAGATCGTGGACGGCCTGACGGGTCCGGCGGGGACCGTCCCGCTCGGGCTCGCTGAGCCGGTACAGCCCGGGTTGATCGGGGATGGGCTCGAACTGCTCGCGCTCCAGGTACCAGTGGGCGAGGTGCGCGGGCAGGGAGGAGGTGAAGGAGGCGACGAAGCCGTGTTCCTCGTGGTCGCCAAAGGTGAAGTGGGTGCCGGGTAGCAAGGGGGTGGGGTTCTCCTCACGTTGTCGGGGTGGAGCGGTCAGTGGCTGAGGTGCGTGGGACGGGCCGCGGTAAGGGGGCGTGCCGGCGCAGAGACGGGGAGGGCTGGGCGGCGGTGGGGTGCGCTCACGCGGGCCTGGCGCAGGAAGGTCTCACCGTCGGTGAGCCAGGTCTCGATGGCCGGCCACGCGCGGGCATTGCGCTCCTGCGACGGCACAGGACCACCGTGGACCACCTCGTCGAGCAGGGTCTCGGCATTGGTGACGGCGTCGGCCAGGCGGGAGAGCGTCGCGGCGTCGTCGGGCCACGGGCTGCTGGCGGGACGGCATCGGTCGATGAGCGTCGGGGCGTGGTCGACGACGGTGAGGAATCGGCGCCAGGAGTGGTCGAGGAATTCCTCGGTCGCGGCGCCGAGGGCGGCGGCGCTCAGCGGGGTGGCGTCGCTGTAGCGGCCGGAGGCGACCATGGCCTGCCATGTGTCGTGTTCGGAGCGGATACCCCCGAGCACGGCGGCGATGGCCGAGGTCCGGCGGGCGTGGACGGCCTGCTCGTAGGAGGGTAGGTACCGGTCGGCGACGGCCTGGGCCGCCCGTCCGGCGAACGGCGGCAGGACGATGCTGCGCGGCCCGTGCGGATCGCCGTAGCCCTCTTCGAGCCCTTCCGGGGCGAAGGCGCCTACCAGGTAGTCGAGTTGACGGCCGGGGCGTTCGACGAACAGCAGCGTGGTGCCGTGCACCGTGTCGGTGAGCGTGGCGGCGTAGGGAATCCGCTCGCTCTGGAGGGCGCGGCCGAGTACGCCGCTGTCCCAGATCCAGGGCACGAGGTCTTCCTGCCAGGCGGGGTGGGAGTAGATCTCGACCGACGTGGTCCACTGGCCGGGCAGTTGGCGCGCGAGGTCGCGGGCGGCGTCGCCGATGAAGCGCCGGCTGCTGGTGTGCACGCTGGTGCGGTGCCGTTTCGCGCACTTGACCAGGTCGACCACGGTGGTCTGGTTGCCGTCCGCGGGCAGGTGGTAGACGCCGTCGTCATCCCGCCGAAAGCCGCTCTCCGCGAGGGCGGTGTGTGCCCACGGGTACTGTTCGCCCGAGGCGATGGCGACGATGCCCGAATCCCGGCTGTGCGACAGGATGATCTGCGCCTCAGCCATGGACCAGGTCCTCGCCGCTGCGCAGGACGGAGCGCAGGCTGCGGCCGTACTGCCAGGCATGCTCTCTAGCCGCCGCTTCCAACTGGTCGTATGCCATCTGGGCCGTCATCTGACCGCCCCATTTGCGATATTTGTACACAGGGGTCGGCAGCAGGATTCCGGACGCGAGAGCGGTCACGCCGAGGGCCGCGCAGTAGTCCTCGCCCTGGACGAGCCCGCCCATCGGTGCGGCGCGCACGAGGTCGGTGCGGGCGAGGATCGTGGTCGGCCCGATGGGGATGGTGTCCGCCGGGGACTTCCAGTAGGTCCACACGTCTCCGGCCTCGTGGCGGCCGGGCGGGGTGGGGCAGCGCCACAAGGTGGTCGAGCCGTCTTGGTACTGGTCTTCGCTCCAGCCCGCACACCAGCCGACCCCGGTCGATTCCAGGGTGTTCAGCCGTACGGACATGGCGTCGTCGGTGAACTCGTCATCGTCGTCCGCCCAGTTCGTATACCGGGTTCGAACCTGCGCGAGGGCCAGATTCCGGGCGCAGGCGGCGCCGACCGGGCGGGGCAGAGCAAGGGTGCGGACGCGGGGGTCCTGCGCGAGCGGGGCAGGCAGACGATCGGGTGAGGCACCGTCGAGCGCGATTATGGCCTCCCAACCCACGGACTGCCGGGTGAGGCTGGCGTGCATGGCGGTCAGGTAGTCGAGCCGGTCTTCGCGCAGGCGGCTGGCGATGACCACGGTGATCAGGGGGGTGGTGTGCGGGGGCAGGGAAGGCTCCGGGAAGCGAGGGGAACTAGCGGCGCGTGGCGGGGCGCGGAGCGCCGGCCTTCGCCGGGGATACGGCGGGAGCGCTCTGGGGCGGCGTGCTGCGCGATGTCCGGATGGCCGGCGCGGGGGCGAGGGAGGACCAGGCTGCCGGGTGGTCGCTGAAGGCGGTGCGCGGGTCGGTGGCCCAGTCCACGACTGGTCCGATGTCCTCGTGGAGGAGGCTGATCACCTCGATTCCCTGCTGGTGTAGGACGTATCCCCACTGCATGTCCTGCGCGTCGGCGGTCTCGTCGGTGACCGTCATACGTACCGGCGGGGAGCCGTCGGGGGTGACCAGGTGGTCGAGCGTGCGGCTGGGCCACTGCTCGCCGCCGGTCAGCGCTGCGACGAGCGCGGGCGGGGCACCGTCGAGAAGATCGGTGCCCAGCTCGTCCCAGCCAACGGCGACGTCGTCGATGAGGTGACGGGACATGGCCTCCACGTCGCGTCCGAACTTGTACTGGTAGGCGGCCAGGAGCAGGGGCAGGTGGTGGCTGGGCACGCCGTCGAGCTGGACGTGGATGCCGCTGTACCCCGTGCCGTCGGCGGGGCGGGCGATGAAGGAACGTGTGGACAGGGACTTCTCCGCATCGGGGCGTTCGGCGGCCATCAAGGTGGTGTGTGGCGCGTGGGAGGGGGACGCGTTTACGCGCGGTCCGACCAGGAGGCGACCGGGGGGCCGGAGGCGTCGGTGCGGGCGCAGGTGTAGCCGATCAGGCGCGACGGCTCGGCCTTCGCGGGGACGCTGGCGGCGTCGTTGCACACGAACGGGTATGTGATGGAGGTGCGGGGCACGTCGTGGAGCCAGGCTCGGTCATCCTTGCCGGGGTTGATCTGCAGGCCGGAGTGCGCGACGGCGTCGGTCTGGGTGTGCGTGTGGGAGAAGAGGACCAACGCGCCGCCGTCGGTGGTCTTGAGGGCGTAGGCGTCCTTGTAGCGGTTGGCGGTGCCGGCGAAGACGGTGGTGCCCTGTCTCCCGTAGCGGGTGCCGGTCTTGTCGTGGACCTCGATCTGCTGCTTGCTCGCCGTGGTCGGCGCGAAGACCTTCGTCCCGGTGTTCGCGCCTCCGGTGGCGAAGTTGTCGATCACGCCTGTGCGCAGCAGGTCGGCGCCGGCTGCCAGCTGCTTGTCGCCGTTCGCGGCGACGGCCGTGGCGTACGCGTCCCGGTCGAGGGCGATGTCGGGCAGGTTCTGGCCGTCGAGGTCGACGACGGACACCAGCTCCCAGCGCTTGTGCTGGGGCCGTTCGGCGAACACGCCCAGGCGCGAGGGGGCCTTGCCCTTCCGGTCCGAGAGCGCGGCGGCGAACCAGCGGTCCTGCCCGGCAGCCAGGCGCGGGATGTACAGCTTGGCGTTCGCGGAGTCGTAGGACCACGGCTTGTACGGCTTGCGGTCGGCCGCGGGAAGACCTTCGGTCTCGGTGTAGTCCGAGACGGACATCGCGTACAGCGGGCCGTCCTCGACCGTGTCGAGCAGGCGCCGGTTACGGTCGGCGTTGGCCTCGTTGTTGATCTCCGAGTAGTGCGTGATGACGTCGCGGGCCTGGGCGGCGCTGAGACCCGGGGCGGGCTTCGGGGCGGTGCTGGCGCGGGGCGTCTGCTGGGCGTGGGCGGTGCCGCCTTCGTCGGCGCAGCCGTTGAGGGCCAGAGCGAGGCAGGCAGTGCCGACGATCAGCGGCAGGGTGGGGCGAGCGTTGCGGATGGAGGCTCCAAGAATCTACGGAAGGGGATCAGCGCGTGCGGCTGGTCGTTGGTGCGGTCTTCGGTGACGCCGGCGGAAGGGCGGCGCTGGTGGTGGGCGCCGAGTGGCGCAGGTTCACGCCGATGCCCTTGGCCGTGAGCTGCTGGACAACGCTGTGGATGCGAAGGGCACGACCGCTGTCCCCGTACGCGGTGGGCAGGAGGAACGCCGATTGGTGCGGGTGGTACTGGAATCCGTGGGCGTACAGCGTCATGCGGGCATCGACCGGCACGCTCTCGTACGGCGCGCCGAGGGCTCCGTCGCTGTACAGGGTCAGGGTGAGGACCTGGTCGACCTGCGGCGGGCCGGGCCGGTGCGGGGGGTCGGGCTGGGCCACCGTGTTGTCGAGGACCTCTTGCAGGGCCTGTTCGTAGCGGGGCAGCACCCGCCGGGCGACGTGTGCCGCGGCCCGTGCAGGGTCCTTGGGAACGGCGCTGCCGTTGGGTTCCTCGACCGCGTCGAAGTGGTGGGGCTTGATGTGCGGACCGTCGGGCGCGAGCGGGGCGACGACGAACTGGTGCGGGTAGAGGGGCCGGTCGGCCACGTACAACCGCTGGTCGAGCACGGCGTCGTGGGTGAGGATGTACTGGCTGACGACGTAGTCGACGTGGCCGGCGTCCCAGAGCTGCTCGGTGCGGGGGAACTGGTCCGCGTACTGCGCGTGGCGCTGATACTCGCTGGTCCAGGTGCCGGGCAGATGGTCGGCTAGACCGGCAGCGAAGGCGGACAGGTCGGTACGGGGTGAGGCCATGTGTCCTGGAAGGAGGAGGTGGTCCGGCGTCAGCGCGTGTGCCGCGGCTGTGCCGGCGGGAGGGCTCGCGGGGGAAGGGACGGCGGACGCACCGGGGCGGACGTGAGCCGCAGGGCCGGCAGGAGCGGGGTCAGTGCCCGCATCCGGTCCTCGGCCACGTGCAGCACCTCTCCGAGGTTGCGGATCACGGCGGCGGCGTCAGCGAGGTCGTAGGACAGGTCGAAGCCGTCGTCCTCCTCGGCTTCCTTGGCCTTCTCCCCGGCCGCTTCGAAGAACTCCCCGAGCTGTGCCAGCAGGCCGTGGCAGGGCTCCAGGATCTGGTGCAGGAAGGCAGCGGCCTCCGCATGCGACTCGGCTCCGTTGAGCCGGTCGGTCAGAGCGCGGAGCGCGTCGCCGTAGACGTAGACGGAGGCGCGGCCGGCGGAGTCGGGGACGTCCGGGGCCTCGGGCGCGTGGAGTATCGGCGTAGCAGGGAGCGCGCTCCGGTCTCCGGTCGATGTGGCGGGATTCGGCAGCAGCCCGAGCTGGCTGAGGCGATAGTCGATCGCCTCGATCAGAGGCTCGGCGCTGCCGCCGTGGCGAGCTTCGGGCCGCTGGGGAGCATCAGGGTCAGCAGAGGGAGCCGAGTCGTAGACGACCTCGAACAGCGCCTGGTCGTCCGGGTGCTCACGCGTCGCGATCCAGCCCTCCGGATGCCCCAATGGGCGGTCGGAGGAGGGCTCCTGCGGCGGACTGATGATCAAGTAGCTTTCGTCGGGGAGCGATACGGGCACGATGTACGCGCTGAGGCCGAACTCGATGTCGCACTCCAGCCCACGCTGCCGCAGTGGCGTGGTGATGTGCGCGTGGCGGCGCCACAGCTCCTGCCACCACGGGGTGGCCACATTGCGATGGTCGGGAAGCGGAGCGAGTGGAGCCGTGCGGTCGCCGGCACGGATGTTTTCGTCGTCAGCGCCCACGGCTCCTCCTGCGGGAGACGGGCGTGCGGTGCGGCGGTGGTGTCCGGTGGGCCGGGCAAGGCTCCGGAACCGGGGTGAAGTCGAATTCGTACTCGTCGTAGGAGGCGATCAGGTCGTGTTCCATCTGGGCTTCGCGTTCGGCGACCTGCGCCATGAGGCCATCGTGCTCGGCCTGGCAGCGCTGGTACTCGGCCCAGTCGGCTTCGCTGAGATGAGCGGGGCGGTTCAGGGGACTCCTTGAACTGGTGACGGTTCTTCGAGGTGGGCTAGCGGTGGCGACCGCTCGGCTTGGGCGGCGGGGGCGCCGGGGTTTCCCGGGGGGTGAGCGTCGAGAGGAAGCGGTGGAAGCCGAGGTGGTCGTCGAGTTCCTTGGCCGCGTCGCGGAGAGATTCCGACGTGCGCCGCAAGAACGCTCGCGCCGACGCGTGATCGATGACCATGCGGTTCTTGAGGTAGTGCCGGTCGGTCGGGTGGGAGGACCGTGGCAGGGACAGGGCGCTCTCCGCAGTCTCGGTGAAGTGCGGTGCTGCGTCGCTCGACATGGAGGCCGCCGTGGCGAGATGGGCCAGGACGGCACTGCCGGCGCGGGTCGTGCTGTGCGGGCTCCGGGCGCAGTCGGCAGTCAGCCGGAGGACGTCGCGGGAGAGGTCCTGCGCGTCGGCGGCGTGCTGGAGCAGCGCGGTGTAGGAGGGCGTGGCCGGGACGTGGCCGCTCTCGTCCAGCAGTTCCCACTGCTGGGCGGCATCGAGCAGTTTGCCCTTCATCGCGCTGAGCGCGCCGATAAGGTGGACAGCGTCGTCGCGCGGTATCAATTCGCGTTGGGTGTCGGGTTTCACCGGCCTCTTGCTGTTCAGTGCATGCGGGCGTCGGTGTCGAAGAGCGCCAGCTCGTGGCTGTGCAGAAGGTGCTGCACGATGAAAGATCGTCCGGCGACTTTCCACAGGCCACGCCCTCGGTTGAGGTGCGCGATGGCATCCATCTCGACGGAGGTCAGGCCGAGCAGGGAGGCCGCGGCGTGGAGCTGGTCGGTCTCCTGGCGGTAGATGATCCGGGTGCTGCAGTCGGCGAGGAGGCCCTCGGCCAGAGCCCGGCCCTGCGATCCGGCGTCGCCGGCGGTGAGCAAGTCGGACAGCCGGTGGATCACCATGAGGTTCGAGATGCCGAGGCCGCGGGAGAGCTTCCACTGGGCCTGCATGCGCTGCAGCAGGCCGACGTGCCGCATCAACCGCCACGCCTCGTCGTACACGATCCAGCGCCGGCCGCCGTTCGGATCGGAGAGTGCGGATTCCATCCAGGCGGAGGCGCAGGTCATCGCCAGGACGAGGGCGGTGTCGTCGCCGGAGCCGCCGAGCCGGGAGAGGTCGATGGTGAGCATCGGCGCGTTCGGGTCGAAGGCGACGGTGGAGGGGGCGTCGAACATGCCGGCCAGGTCACCGTGGACGAGGCGTCGCATGGCGTGGGCCAGGTCGCGCGCGGCGTCGCCGAGTTGGCCCGACATCATCCCGGCGGCCTCGTCGAGCGCACTCGGGTTGTTGAGGGTGGCGGCGACATCGCCGAGCAGCGGGGTGCGGCCCGTGTCGACGGCGCGGGTGACAACGGCGTCCAGGGCGACGTCCAGGGCGGTGTGCTCCATGGGCATCAGGTCCCGGCCCAGGACGGTCCGGGCCAGGGAACTGAGCAGGAGCAGGCGCCGTTTGCGGATCTCGCCGACCCAGTCGGCCTCGGAGACGCTCTCCGGGCGCGGGGCCGCGTCCAGGGGGTTCAGCCGTCCGGGCAATCCGGGGCCGAGCGCGACGGACCGGCCGCCGAGGGCTTCCGCCACCGGCGTCCACTCGCCCTTCGGGTCGCACGGCACGTAGACGCGGTATCCGAAGGCCACCGAACGCAGGGCGAAGCTCTTGGCGAGCGCGCTCTTGCCCTGGCCGATCACCCCGGCGAGCAAGAGGTTCGGGTTGGTGAATCCCTCGACCTTGCCGTACAGGGCGAACGGGTCGAAGACGAAGGACGCTTCTGCGTGGACGTCGCGCCCGATGTAGATGCCCTCGGCGCCGAGTCCGCCTTCGGCCAGGAAGGGGTACGCGCCGGCGGCCACGGCCGTCGTCATGCGGTGGGCGGGCAGCTTCAGCCGGTTGTTACGCGCGGAGGCGGGTCCGGGACGTCCGCTCGGTGGGTAGAGCGCGGCGGGCATCTCGTGCTCGGCGGATGTGCTCTCGGGCTGGTGGGCGCTGGCTTCTGCGCGGGCCTTGGCGGTGGCCTCGGCGAGCTGGCGACGGGCGACCTTGCGGCTGGCGCGGTCGGTGCCATGGGGGGTGAACAGCGGGCTGGCGGACGCGCGGCGTGCGCGACGGGCGGGCCGGTGGCTCATCGGTGGCCCTCGTTTCTGCGGCTCATCGCACGCAGGCCGTGGTGTGCGGGCGGAGGTCGGTGGGGGTGGTCTTGCGGCGGATGATGTGTCCGGCGGCGAGGTGGCGCTGGCAGATTGTGAGTACGGGCGGTCCCTCGGGCAGCCGCTCTGGATGGCATGCGCTCGGCTCGGCTTCTGCTGCTGTGTTGTTGGGCAGCAGGTGGAAGGCGGAGTGGACCTCGCTGGTGGCCTGCCAGAGGCGGGTGTGCGCGGTGGTGAGGTGGCGGCCGGCGGCGGGGTGAGGTGGCCGGGTGTTGTCGGCGAGCCGGTCCAGGAGCTGGTGCAGGGCGGTGAGGTGGGCGTGCAGCACGTCGAGGTGCAGGCGGTCCGCCGGGAGGGGTGGGTGCGCGTCCGTCGGTGCAAGGGCCCGGGTGTGGTGGCGTACTCCGGCGCTGGCGGCGCGAAGGTAGGGGTGCGCGTCGTCCGGAGGTGTGCGAGAGGTCAAGGGCTGTGGTCCTTCCTGCCAGGAGGCAGGGGCGATGACGGGTGGTCCGTCGCGGGTGATCGAAGAGCCGCGGGCGGCGCTGGCCGGCGGGGACGGGCGCGGCTCACAGGGCGGTTCGGGCGAGCGGGAGCGCGGTGAGGGCGAAGGCGTCCGACTGCTGGTAGTTGAGCCGTCGGAGGTCGACGCCGGAGGTGACTGCGTGGGTCTCGATCTGTGCGCAGGCGGCGTCCAGGAGGGCGTCGGTCTCGGCGGTGACGGTGACCAGTCCGGTCAGGGCCACGTCGGCGTGCCCGGCGATCAGCTGGCGTTCGCGTGTTTTGACGTCGGCGTACTCGACTGAGTCCTCTTCGGAATCGACCTGCCCGCGGCGGGCGCGTTCGTTGGCGTCGGCGATGATCGCGGCCTTCTTCCGCTGGACGTCGCGCAGCGCGGACTCGAGTCCCTGCGGCACGTATATAAGGGAGAGGCTGCGGCGCACGCCGGCCGTGAACATGAGCCCGTGCAGGAACCCGGCTCCCATTTCGGTGCGCGGCCAGTTCTCCACCCAGTACGTCGCGTGCCGTGCGCTGTCGGTGGCGAGGCGGTCGTACTCCTCGTACTGGACGACGGGCCCGGCGGCTGCGGGGTCGGCTTCGGCGCGGCCGGTCTCGGACCACTGCTGGAGTGCGGCGAGCGCCTTCGGGTCGTAGGCGGTGCGGATGACGGCGGCGATCTCCCGAGCGCTCAGCCATCCGGTGACCGTGAGCCCGGCGTTGCGCGCGGCCTGCGCGATGCTGGCCGTGGTCTGCTCCATGACGGTGAACGCCCCGGGCAGCCCTCCGCCGGCCTGCGAGATCAGGCGTCGGGCGGCCTTGAGGTCGAGGGAGATGGCGAGGTAGGTCTCGTGCGGTGCGGCGGCGGGGCCAGCCGAGGCGACCAGTTCGGAGTAGATCTGTCCGGCGACGGGGGCCTGGGGCTGTCCCTGCTGGGTCCAGTGGCGGGTGAGGGTGTCGCCGCTGTCGGGGACGGTGCGTTCCAGCACCTGGACGGTGGCGACGTGCCCGGTGCGGGCGATGCCCGCCAGGGCGCGTCCCCAGCTGCTCACGTGGTGGTTCTGGGTGGCCGGGTCGAGGAGGACGAAGGCACGTGAGCTGACGCGGGCGATGGCGGTCAGGGTCTGCTGGTGCGGGTCGTGCACGGCCGCTGCGCCGTTGGCGGAGTCGCCGGGGGTGACTACTTTCAGAGAGGCGGCGGTGCCGGGCAGGTGGAGGACGCCGTCCTGCCTGGGGCGGGTGACGGGCCGGGCGAGCCAGAGGGTCTGGCCGGTTCGGCGGCGGTGTGCGTAGCGGGTGACGATCGGCGCCCAGTCGATGAGGGAGCGGCCGTGTCGGCGGATCGCGACGAGGGCGCCGGACGTGGCCCACAGCGGGGCCAGGGCGACGGCGCCGAGCAGTCCGGTGGAGACCACCGTCATTAGCAGCAGCGCCAGCGTGCAGGACACGAGGACGAGTTGGGGCAGGGAGAGGCCGAGGAGGATGCCGCGGCGGGACCGGTGCGGGAATTTCACCGTGACCGGGGCGACGGAGAGATCAGTCAAGGGGCGGGTCCTGGAGGCGCGGGTGGAACCCGGGGGCGGGAGGTGGCGTGCACATCCCGCCCCCGGGAGTCGGGCAGGGGATCAGAGGCCGGTCGGCGGCGGTGAGGCCGACCCGCTCGACGTGGCGTCCTGTGAGCCGGAGGACGGCGGTGCGCCCTGAGGCGGCGGGGTTGTGGTCGGCGGAGCGGACTGCCATCCGCCGCCTTGGCCGGACGCGGCATTCGCGCCGGATCCGCCCGGCACCGGGCTGCCGCCCACCTGGCCGCTGGTGTCGTCGGACGCGCTCGTCGGTGCGGGCTGGACGGCCTTCTCCAGACCGGACTTGACGGCATCGCCACCGGGCGAGACGCCCGTGCCGCCGCTCTGCGAACCTTCCTTGCCCTCTCCGCCTCCACCCGTCGGGTTGGCGGCGACGTCGCCAGGGAAACCGCCCCCGCCGGCGTCGGGGCCTTGTGGCGCGGCCCCCGCTCCGGCGGCAGCGCCACCGGTTCCGGCGGTGGCCGCAGCCGAGGCTGCCTTGCGGGCGGCCTTCTCGGCGTGTGCCTTGGCGATCTGCGCTCCGGCGCCGCCGGCCCGGTGGATGGACTCGCCGTCGGTGCCATCGGCTGCCCAGTGCACGAATTTGAAGACGGCGTACGGGCAGAGCAACACCAGGATCATGATCACGATGCCGGACATGACGTCGGCCAGAGCGGCGATGCCGTCCTTGGCCTCGGTCTTGCCCATGGCGGCGATGCCGAGCACGAAGATCACGGTCATCACGAGCTTGGAGACGACGAGGGTGGCGGTGGCTTCGATCCAGCCCTTGCGCCAGCGCCGGGCGACCTCCCAGCCGCCGCCGGCGGAGGCGAAGACGGCCAGCGTGACCATGACGAGGATGCCGACCTTGCGGACCATCATCACGCACCAGTAGAGGAAGGCGCCGATGGCGGCGCCGAGGCCGGCGACGACTGGCACGAGCCAGCCCAGTCCGGCCAGGCCGCCGATCTGGTTGACCTTCACGATGCGGCGTACGGCCGACTCGATGTTCAGGTGCGCGGTCTTGAACAGGCCGTCGCTGACGGCGTCGACCACTTCGACGGCGACCGTGGTGAAGGCGATGGCGCAGAAGGCGAACAGGACGCCGCTCATGGTGCCGGTGAACGCTTGTGTCAGGGCTTGTCCGTCGCGTCGGATGGCGGCCCGCACCAGCTGTGCGCAGATTGTGGCGACCAGCAGAACCAGGCCCAGTGGCAGCAGCATCTCGTAGTTGTCGACGAACCAGGTCGCGTTGAGGTCCACCTTCGTGGTGGTGTTGATGGCCTCGGCGGCCAGATCGGCTGCGGCGGCTGCCAGTTCACCGGCGGACTTCGCCATCCAGTCACCGATGGCCTTGCCGGGGTCCGAGGCGAAATCCACCGCGTCGCCGACGGCGCACAGCTTGTCTGCCAGGGGAAAATCACAGAAACCCACGAGGAGTTACTCCTCCTTTCTTGTCTCAGGTGCGGGTCACTGCGTGACGATCGGTGCGATGGCGGCCAGGGTGCAGTCGTGGTTCGGGCGGCACTGCACGGCGAGGGTTACGGCCCGTTCCTCGGCTCCGCCGCCGCCCTCTTTCCAGCTGAGCGTCTGCTTGCCGTTGACGGTGACGACGTAGATGTACGCCTCGGTGATCGCGGACGGGTCGTCGGCCAGGGCCGCCTTGAACGCGGAGGGGTAGTGGCCCTCGGTGACGCTGGCGGTGGCGTGCTGGTCCTGGTCGGCCATCCGTGACCACAGCACCGGATCGGGCACCTGGCCGGAGACCGAGGCCCAGTCTGCGTACGTGGTCTCGGTGGTCATCCAGGCGCGCATGCCGGCCAGTTGCTGGTCGCGGTTGGTGTCGCGGGTGTCGTAGGACCACAGCATCTGGGCCGCCGCCTTGGCGTAGGCGACCGGCTCGGCGATCTGCGGAGGCTTGGGCACCGAACCGGATCCGGAAGAAGGCATGGGGGCGGACTCGGAGGAGGACGGGCTGCCAGTCGGGGCCGGCGCGGCAGTGTCCGGGGCCCGGTGGCCGTTGCCGCCGCCGGTCAGCAGGGCGACGATCCCGGCGATGGCGAGCAGGACGGCGACGGCAGAGGCGACGATCGCGATGCGCCGGTTGGCCGACCAGCCCGCGCCGTACGAGGACAGCGAAAAGGAGGGGAATCGTTTCTGCATCAGTGGACCTGCGACCCGAGGGCCGAGAAGAACGCGACGATGCCGTTCGCAGCACCCAAGCCGAGGGCGGCGCCCGCGGCCACGACGGCGCCCTTCTTCCCGTTTGCCTCGGCCTGGTGACCACCGGTGTGGTGACCCCAGGCCCATACGCCGAGCGAGACGGCGAGGGCGCCGACGACGGCGATGATCCCGAACATGTTGATGCTGTTGACGACGTTCTTCAGCACGGCGAGGCCAGGCAATCCGCCACCCTTGGGCGAGATTCCTGGGTCGTAGGCGAGCTGGATGACGCGGTCTGCGAGAGGGACGGACATAGGTGTGGCGGGGCTCCTTGTATACGCGGGCCAGGCGAGGCCGGCGGGAAGGGGTAAGCGGAGGGGGAGGCGCGCCCGGGCGCGGAAGTGGCCGCGGCAGCGGCCCGCCCGGAGCGGTGCCGGGCGGGGCGGCGTCAGAGGACGCGGCGGGCGGCGAGAATCGTCCAGTCCTTGATCGGGGTGATCCGGACCGGCTTGGTGGTGCGCGGCGCCTCGATCACGAGGCCCTCGCCCATGTACATGCCGACGTGCTCAGGCCGTGCGGCGCTGCCGCGGCTGAAGATCAGGTCACCGGGCTTGAGTTGGGCGGGCGAGACCGCCTTGCCTTCATTGACCTGCGTGTACGTGGTGCGGGTGAGTGTGACGCCGACATGCGCGTACGCCTGCTGCATCAGGCTGGAGCAGTCGCAGCGGCCCATGGGGTCAGGGCCATGCGAGTTCGTGCAGGAGCCGCCCCACTGGTAGAGCGTGCCGAGCTGGTGCATCGCCCACTCGATGGCCTTGCGCGCCTTCGGGTCGGCGTCCTTGGGGATCGCGTAGCCCTTCGGGACGCTCCCCTCGGGGATGCGGCCGAAGCCGGAACCGTCCTGGCCCGGCGCGCAGCCGGTCGTACTGGTCGACGATTGCTTGCCCTGGTCCGCGTCCTTGCCGTCCCCGTCGTTGCCGCCGCCCGGGAAGGTCTTGGCGATGGCCTCCTGCAGCGCGGTGGCCAGGTTCTCCCACTGCGCGTACGCGTCCGGGAGGCCGGATTTCTGGACGGCCTGTGCCGCCTGGGTGACGGTCATCTGCTGCCAGCCGTCGACCTTGAGCAAGTGCTTGTAGAACTGCTCGCTCGCGTAGACCGGGTCGCGGATCTGCTGGGCGCTGCCCCATCCCTGAGAGGGACGTTGCTGGAACAGGCCGAGGGAATCCCTGTCGCCGTAGTTGAGGTTGCGCAGCCGGCTCTCCTGCATCGCCGTGGCGAGCGCGACGATCTGTCCCTTCTTGGGGACGTCGAGCGAGAGGCCGGCGGCCACGATCGTCTGGGCGTTGGGGACCTGCTCGGCGGGCAGATCAAGGCCCTCGATGTGGACGTTCTTGCCGGACGCGCCGTCGAGGATCTTGGTGACCTGCTCGGCGACCTTGTCCGTGTCGATGTCGGTCAGGCAGCTGCTGAAGGAGCCGCTGCTCTGCACGGCGTCGGCGGAGGAGGCCAGCATCATGCCGGTGCCGGCGATCAGGATTGGGGAGAGGAAGACGACGCCGATGCCGGCGGCGAGCGCCTTCAATCGGAGCGGATCGCTCGCCGGTCAGCGTTTCCGGGCAGGGGTGGGTGGCGAGACGTCATGAGCGTGTCCTTCGGGGTGCGGTGTCCGGCATGCCGCGTGCGCGAGGCGTGTTGGAAGGGCGCGGCGGCCGGGGTGGGCGATCGGGACGGGCCAGCGCGGGCGAGTTGCCGCTCGCTCCGCGTGGCCGGGCCGTGAGCTAGGTGTGCCGGGGCAGGGGGTACCTCCGTGAGATGTGGCGGGAAGTAGCCAGCGGCGGTGTGCGCCGGGCGGTTCAAAAACAGTAGGCGCGGATCGGCGGTTGACCAAAAAGTGGGCGTGAGGTATCGGAATCCGGCACCTCAGCAACGCACTTCTTGGTCGTCGGCGGATTCGCCTCTACAGTTTTTGGACTCCCCCTCGCCCTCCTCGGTCTGCGGCCCTGGGCTTCTGCATGCCCACTTCCGGCCCGCGAGGACTTCTGTGCGAGGCGGCTAATTCCCTCTGCGACTCCGCACCCGAATAGGGGTTCCTCTTTGCCTTTTTCTCTGCACCAGGGCGACGCCCTCAGTGTTCTCGCCGGCCTTCCGGACGGCTGCGTCGACTCCGTCATTACCGATCCGCCGTACAACTCGGGCGGTAGGACCGCGAAGGAGCGCACCACCCGCTCCGCGAAGCAGAAGTACACCTCCGCTGACGCCCAGCACGCCCTGCCGGACTTCACCGGCGAGAACATGGATCAGCGCTCGTACACGCTCTGGCTGACCCAGATCATGACCGAGGCGCACCGCATGACGAAGACGGGCGGCACAGCGTTGCTGTTCACCGACTGGCGCCAACTGCCGGCTACGACGGATGCCTTCCAGGCCGCCGGATGGCTGTGGCTGGGCATCCTGACCTGGCACAAGCCGCAGGCCAGGCCGCAGAAGGGCAAGTTCCGCCAGGACTGCGAGTACATCGTCTGGGGAGCCAAGGGCAAGATTGACGCCGCCGCGAACCCGGTCTATCTCCCCGGCCTCTACAGCGCCTCGCAGCCGTCGGGGTCCAAGCGCCAGCACATCACCCAGAAGCCCGTCTCCGTGATGCGGGAGTTGGTCAAGATCAGCCCCGAGGGCGGCACGGTGCTCGACTTCTGTGCCGGCTCCGGCTCCACGGGCGTCGCCGCCCTGCTGGAAGGCAGGGACTTCATCGGCGTGGAGAAGACCGAGCACTACGCGTCGATTGCGGCCGACCGGCTCACCGAGACGATCCGCGAGACCCTCACCCAAGAAGACGTGATTCTCACCGTCTGAGCCGCGAGCGCGCTTCCCGTCAAGGCGACCGGCGCCCTAGTTGGCAATCCGACGAAGCGGGCTTGCAACTCGCTGGCCGCTCCGGCGTCGGCGTTTCCGTCTTCCTCTCATTCCGCGTCTCGTAGGAGGCCGAACTTTTCATGCCCGAATCCGTAAAACCGTCTGACGGTGGGGAGTTGGAGCCGGTACGTATTCCCGATCCGCAGCTGGAGGGAATCGAGGCGAGCGTCCGACGGCTCATGGAGCAGTCGGCGCAACAGGCGCAGCAGCTCGACCATCTCGCGTCCGCCCCGGAGCCGGGCGGATCGCCGTTCGCCGCGTTCGGCATGCCGGGGCTCGGCGGGCCGCCTGCCGCCGCTCCGCCGGAGCCCCGCCCGATCCTGGAACTCGACGGGGAAGAACGCGAAGACGAACTCGACGCCCTGTCGGACTGGGTCGACGACTTCTTCCTCCCGGTGTACGGGGCGGAGGTCACCACCGCGGCGCCCTGGTGCCTGCAGTGGCAGGAGCACGACGACGTCGTGGCCTGGCTCCACGCCCTGTGGCTCGCCTACCAGCAGCACAAGGACCCCGAAGCCGGACTCTCCGGTCTGTTCGTGTGGCACCGGGACTTCCTCACCCACGCCGTTGCGGCGATCCGCGCACCGGGCGGGCCGCTGTCGGCGTGTATGACTTCCCCCGAGCGGCCGGCGCACCGTCTTCTGCCCGGTCCGCCGCCGTCCGTGCGTACGGAGACGGCGGCCACGGCGGAGGCCGCCGAGCCGGACGAGCCGACGTCATGACTGCGGGACAGGGACAGCCCGGCTTCGGCTTGAGCTTCGACCCGCGCGCGCTGACCGATCTCCTGCAGGCTCCCGGCGATATCCGCGATCTCACCCTCGCCTACCTGCAGGAAGTCGTGAACGCGCAGCGCTTCGGGCTGCGCCTCGACGGTGACTTGGAGGGGTTCCGGAAGCTGTTCGTGGACTCCCGGAAGGACTGGCGCGTCGTCTACGGCGTCCGCCCGGCGCCTGCGGAGTCCGCGTACCAGAAGGAGATCCACGTCGTCGCGGTCCGGCCGCGTGCGGGCAACGACGTCTATGACGAGGTCGGCCGCCGCCTGGGGATGACCCGCCGGCCGCTGAGTGCCCGCACCCACGCAGCACGCTCCCGCTCCCCGCAGCTGACCACCCGCGGTCCCGTGCCCCGGCCCGGTCCACCGTCCACCGCGCTGCCGGGTCTGCCCCGTCCCGCACAGAACCCCGCGCACCATCACACCCGCTGAACGCATGGAGCGTCGCCTATGTCCCCTGAACCCGCGCCGACACCAGCCCGGCGTGCGGTCTCCCCGCTCGACCACCGCCTCGAAGCCGTCACCGGCCACGACATCGACACCCTGTGGGCCTATCGCGACCGCGGTGTCCTCGACGAGCCACATGCCCACCTGGTCGACCAGCATCGCGAGTTGGCCAAGACCCAGACCGGCGTCACCTTCTACCTCCGCCTCCTCATCCGCCTGTCCAGCGGCGAGTTCCCTGTCGATGACGCCCTGTTCACGCGTATCGACCGCGCCGTGGACCAGCTGGAGGAGGCCACCGTCGCACGGGATGCCGCTGCCCGGAAGGTGCTCGGTGCCCTGGAGCCCATCGAGGCCGCTGCGGCGGCCTCCGCGCCCGGTGTGAAGCAGCTCTCGACGGACGACCAGGCGGCGCTGCTCGCCATCGCCGGCGGCGCCAAGCTGCACGAGCACCTGCTGACGGGCCGGATGTCCGTCACCGTCGCCTCCGGCACTCGCATCCCTCACGCCAAGCTGCAGCGTCTGGAGGACGCCGGCCTGGTCGTCCGGGATACCGACCACCCCGTGCACGCCGGCCAGCCAGTCGCCCTCACCGACGTTGGACGGGCCGCGCTGTTCGCCGCCCGCCGGGCGCCCACGACCCGGGCGCCGAAGGTCCCGGCCCGACCCGGCACATCTCCGTCCACCCCGGCGCATCGGCGCTGAACTCCTCCGAAAGGCCCTTGTTGTCTCCCACCGAACCGGCGCCGGCTCGGAAGTCCATCCCCCAAGTCGACTTCGAGCTGGACGACTTCGACGCCGACGAGGAGAAATACCTCGACTTCTACCGCAAGGTCGGCGTCCACGAGGACATGCTCGTCCCCCTCGCCCATCACCACGACGGCGCGCACAGCTACTGCGTCCTCTTCGACCGCACCGCCACCTACGGGCACCCAGGCATGCCGCAATACGTCGCCGTTCACCTACAGCGGGACCAGGAGAAGGAGACGTTCGACTTCGAGCAGGCCCTGCTGCCACTGCCCGCGATGGCGCAGTCCTGGCTCATCCACCGCGGCTGCCCGCACGATGCCATCGGCCTCAACCCGGAGCTGGGACCACCGCCGGCGGACGAGGTGACTCGCGCGCTGGAGCGACGCCTCGCGGGCGACGGCGACCACTACGCCATGGGCTACTCCTACACCGCCGACGACCCGGACGACATGGTCACCGTCGTAGCCCTGCGCGCCCTGGACGAGCGAGCCCCCAGCCCGTTCCGCGTCATTGTCGAGGAGGTCGACACCGACGCGTGGACGCACACCCTGCGCGAGGGCGGCTTCGACACGGTGGGCGAAGCCCGGCAGTGGTGCGACGACCGGCTTACCGGCGAGGTCGGTCCTCTCCCGCCGGTCCGCCCGGCAGCCGCAGCCAGCCGCCCGGCCGGTGTGGCGAAGGCCCCTGCTCCGCGCCCGCCCGGCCGTTCGCGCTGAGCGCCAAGGCCGACGCGGGCGCCGGAACATAGCCGACGATCGCCGGTTAGCCAAACCGGCGATTCTCCGGACTCTTATACAGCCGCCGGGACAACTTCCGCGGCGCCATTCCACGCAATCCCTATGCCTTCACGGAGGTTTCTTCCGCATGCGCTCCACCCGAATTGCCATCTCCGCAGCGATGCTCGGCGCACTCGCTCTGCCAGTGCTGTCCGCCACCACCGCCAGCGCGGCGACCGTACCCACCGCGGCAACGGCCGTTCCCACGGTCAGCTGCCAGAACCTCCCGCCGCTCCCGTACGCCGTCCACGCCAAGGCCGTGACCATCCGGTCCAAGGACAGCTCGAAGTCCACAGCGCTCGGCGTGCTCTACAAGAGCCACAAGTTCAGCGTGGCCAAGAAGAGCGGCAACTGGCTCTACATCACGGACAAGTCGACCGGCGTCAAGGGCTGGGTCTCCGGCACGTACGTCTACCGCGACGTCCGAATGTGCCTGGACTGACAGGAATTCAGCCGGTACCCGTAATCGGCTGAGCTGCCGGGTACGGCCGCCCCTCACATTCCTCAGGCATCGGCCTTTCCAGAACAGGAGTCTCCCTTTTGTCCGACGGCATATCCGATGACGCTGAGGATGTCGTGGGCGTGCTCACCGAACGGATCGAAGCGTGCTTCGCCATGGACATGGATCAGTTGAAGGCCGCAGTCGGTGCCGCGCCGGCCGCGAACCCTGACGCCACCGACGTCGTCAAGTGGCACGGCCTCCTCGTCCAGGCGCAGTCCGTGCTCGACCATGCGGAGGACGACCTCCTCGCCGCGCTGGAAACCCAGCCCAGCGAGGTCGACGACCCGACGATGGGACTCGCCCACCGCGTGAACGCGGCCGTCACCGCACGCGACGGCCGGGCCATGGTCGTGCGGTGGCTCCTCGACCCGGACGCTCCGGGCAAGAAGGATCGCGCCGCCGAACGGCTCGCCCGCCTCCGCCCGCGAACCGGTCCGGCGGTGCAGACCAGCGCTCCCCAACGACCCCCGGGGACACCTGCGCCGGCGTCGGCGTGGCGGGCGGGAAGGCCCGTCCGTTGAGCCGGATCAAGGCCAGCAGCATGGACGCCGACTTGCAGAGGGTTTTCGGGAATCTGCTCCCCGCGCTGTGCGAGGCGGCTGCCGGCCCCGATGCCTCGCCCGCCCTCGCCCGTGTCCTGGAACTGCGCTCCTTCCTGGCTCTGACCGAGGAGCAGGTCGCCCGCGTCCGCGACCGCGTTCACGCGGACATGGATCCGGACCGCGACATGGGCGAGCTGTCGGCGGACAAGCTCCGCTTCGACGCGCAGTGGTTGGAGGCGGCGTTGGATGCCCGCGACGGCTACCGCGCAGCCCTCGGCGAGCTGCTGCGCACCATGCCTCCACCCGGCCAGAGGGCCCGGCCCGTGCGCACCACGCAGCTCAGGGCCACCGCAACCCTGCCCCCGTCCGCCGCCCCGGCACCCCAGCGTGCCGGGGCGGCCCGGGCCCGCCGACCGTGAAAGCCCCCGCTTGTCCCACCTCACGTCCACCGAGATAGCCGGACGGATCGAGGACCTGTACGGCGCGCCGCTCGCCGACCTCGAAGCCCACGCCCAGGACCAGCCGCCAGGCATGCTCTCCGCCCTGCTCGGCATGCACGACGACCTCGCCCTCGCCGAGCGCAGCATCGACGTCCACCGCGACCACCTCGCCCGGCTCATCCACCCCGAGCGGCAGATCGGCCGCCACGAGGTCTCCCACCTCCTCGACGGTGCACGCCGGCTCGCCGAAGCAGTCGCCGTGCGCGACGTGCAGGCCAAGTCGGCCGCCGCCGTTCTGCAGAGCCTCGCCCGCGTCCCGGCCCCCACGCCGTCCCCACCGACTCCCTCGCCGCCCGTTCCGGCTCCGCCCCTTCCGGCCCAGAGCACGGCCCACAGCCGCTGACCCGCAGGCGATTTCCCTTACTCACCCAGGAGTTCCTCCCTTGGCCATCACCGCTCTGCCTCCCGACGCCGACGCCGACATAGCCCGGGTCACCGAGGCCCTCGCCATGATCACCCCGCGCTGGAACGTCCGGATCCTGCTGGCACTCTCCGGCCCGCCGCTGCGCTACAGCGAGCTGGCGGCCAAGGTGTCCTGGCTGCAGAACGGCCAGCTCCACCCCAAGCTCAAGGCGCTGTGCGACGCCGGGCTCGTCGAGCGCACCGAACACACCGCACGGCACGTCACCTACGGCCACACCGAGCGTGGCGTAGCCCTGCTGCCGGTCCTGCCGATGATCGTCACCTGGGCCGAGGAGTACCTGGAGACGGCGGACCGCACGCTGCCCGCGATCGAGCAGATCGAGGACAGCCTCACCCTGCTCGCCCGGCGGCACGCCGCCGCCATCCTGTGGGTGCTCAAGTCCCGCGAGGAGGCCAGCGGCCGGGCCCTGGCCAGGATCGTGATGCCCAACAGCGACTGGACCAACGTGTACCCGCCGCTGCGGCAGCTGGTGAACGACGGCCTGGTCGACACCGAGGGCATGGGCCGGCCATACCGGCTGTCCGCGGCGGGCGACGGCCTGGGCCCCGTTCTCGGCGCCCTGTCCGCGTGGTCCGCCGGGCAGCCCCTCAACCAGGCGGCCCACCACCCGGTCTGGGGGCACCCGCAGGCGAAGCCCGCGCCGAGGCCATGGGTGAGCAGTCAGTCCCGGCCGGCGCCCGCAGCCCTCCCGCGGGCCCGGACGGGTGAGCCCTCTCCGGCGTGGCACCACCGCGATCTCTTCTCGCACGCCACGACCGCCCGTCCCAAGGCGGCCATCCCGGCGGGAGGGCCGCGCCGATGACCACCCGCTTCACCTCTGCCGAAGTACGCCGCGCTGTCGAGCTGCTGGCCTCGCGCTCCGTGATCCGCCTGGTCACCGAGATCGACGACAACGGGGCCATACCGCCGCGACGGCTGGCCGGCACCCTCCCCGACCTCTCCTCGCACCAGCTGCGCCGCGCTGCCGAAGCGGCCCGCGCCTACGGTCTCGTCCGGACCGCACCCGGCTCCGGTCTGGAACTCGCGGACGCTGGAGCCGAGTTGGCCGACCTGTACGACGCGGCGGCGCGCTGGGCACGACGCCACGCCTACCCGGCACCGGTCTGCGAGTTCAGCAGCCGCATCCGCCACGTCCTCGACCTCCTGGCGCCCTCGCTCGCGCCCGAGCGCGCCGACGGCCTCTCACCGCGGTCCGCCGCGCACCTGCCCAGCGCCGACGCCGAGGCGGACCTTGCCCGTCCCCGCGCTCTGCTGATCCAGTGGCTGGCCGGCAACCCCCAGGCCACCCGGGTGTCCGAGCCCGAGCCGGTCGTGTGAGCGCAGCGGTCACACCCCGGCATGCACGCCACACCGCCGGGCTCATGCGCAGCATCTACCTGCCGCGCACGGCGGACGCCCTCGCGTCCGCGATGTCCACCTACGGCATCCCGCTGCTGGTCCTGGCGACCACTCGCTCCGCCGCGCTGACGGGAGCCGCGTTCGCCCTGGAATGGATACCGAGGCTGGCGGCGTTCGGGTGGGCCGGATCCATCGTCGACCGGCGCGGGGCGGCCGTCGTCTTCCACCTCGCCTCCCTCGGACGCGCCCTGGCCCTCGCCGCCGGCGCGGTCCTGCTCTACCTCCGCCCGTCCGGCACCGTCGCGAGCGCGACCGTCATGGTGCTCGCGGCGACGACCGGCGTGCTCACCGAGTTCAGCTACATCGCGGCCGAGACCGCCGGCGCCGCCGCCGGCCGCCGAGCGGGGGCGGGAGCCCACCGCGTCCAGGCCGTCCTGCTCGGCATCGACCAGACCGCGACCCTGGCCGGCCCAGCGCTCGCCGGGGTACTCCTGCTCGCCGGGCCACCGCCGATGCTCGCGGTGATCACCGTGCTCTCGCTTCTCGCCGCGCTGCTCGCCCTGCGCACACCCCCCTCGCCCGTCGCTCCGGCCCGCGCGCCGAAGGGGCAGTCCAGCCCCGGACTCCTCACCGGGTGGCGCACCATCCGCTCGCTTCCCGCGCTCGGCTGGCTCGTGACCGGGCTGACCCTGTCCAACCTGGCCACCGGGCTTCTCCAAGCGGCCGGCCCCGTCATCGTCGTCCAGCACTTCGGGCAGTCCACCACTGCCGTCGGCCTGGTCTGGTCCGCCGCTGCGGCGGCCACCCTCTTGGCCGTCACCGTCTGCCGGTTCGCGCTGGACCGCCTGGGCCTGTGGCCAGTCGGCGCCGCCTGCGCCGCCCTCGCCTCGCTCGCCTGTCTCGCCGCCGCCCAAGCCCCCGACTACCTGTCCTACCTGGTCCTGGTCGCAATCCTCATGGCGGGCGAAGGCGGCATGACCGTCGTCCTGCGCACCCTGCGCTCCCGCCTGATTCCCCCGGAGAAGTTCGGCAGCACCCTGTCGGCGACCATCCTCATCCTCCTGCTGCCCTTCCCCGTCGCCGGCGTGCTCACCGCTCTCACCCCGCCCGACGCGCTGAGCCACGTCATCACCGCGTGCGCCGCTCTGCAGGGCCTCGGCCTGTTCTGCGCCTTCGTACGCCTGCGCACCGATCCCGCTCTGCGCACCTGACCCTGCCCCACTGCCAGCCTGTGGAGGACCTCAGGCCCACCGCCGTCCTCGGATCGCACCGCGCGACCGGTCGCACCATCACCGAACAGTTCCACGCCTTCGACGCACACAACCCGCACGTCTACCGCGCCCTGGAACGCATGGCCGCCCGCCGCCTGGCCGCCGGCGCCACACGGGTCAGCCTCAAGGACCTCTTCGAAGACCTGCGCCGCCAACTCCCGTACGGCGTAGCCGGGCTGAACAACAACTACACCGCCCTCTACGCCCGCCGCCTGATCGACGACCACCCCCACTGGGCCGGGGCGTTCGAGCTGCGCCGCCGCCGTGCCGCCTGAGACACCCATGCTCTCTTCTCGCCCTGCCGTCCACCGATACGGAGAACCCCTTCTTGTCCGCTCGTCCCCTCGTGCTCGTCGTTTCCCCCGGCGACGAGACCTATCGCGGCTACTGCCTTGAGCAGGTGGCCGCCGCGTACGACGTCGTCCTACTCACCGGCACCGAGCCGTCGTGGGAGAAGCCGTTCATCGTCGACCACGCCGTCATCGACCTGGCCGATCCCGCAGCACTGCTCGCCGGCGGCCGGGCCCTGGCCGAGCGCCACGACCTCGCCGGCGTGGTCACCTGGGACGAGTGGCACCTCGCCCCCACCGCCCGCCTCGCCCGAGCGCTGGGTCTGTCCTCGACGTCCGTCGAGGTGATGCGGGCCTGCCGCAACAAGGCCACCGCTCGCACGCTGTTCGCCCGCCACGGGGTACCCTCGGCCGCCTCGATGAAGGCGCGAACCCTGCTCGAGGCCGGCCTTGCGACGATGACGCTGGGCTACCCCGCCGTCATCAAGCCCGCCGCGTTCGCCGGCAGCATCGGCGTGATCCGCGTCGACCGTCCCGAAGAGCTGCCCGCCGCGTTCGCGTTCGCCTCGGCCGGCGCGAGCCGCAGCCGCGAGGACACCGGCGTCCTGGTCGAGGAGTACCTCGACGGGCCGGAATTCTCGGTCGAATGCGTCACCCACCGCGGCGAGACCACCGCGGTCGCCGTGACCCGCAAGCACCTGGGCGCCGAGCCGTTCTTCGACGAGACCGGACACACCGTCGATGCCACCGATCCGCTCCTGGCTCAGGTCGCCCCGGCCGCCGCTGCTGCGGTCCGGGCCCTGGGGATCACCGACGGCGTGCAGCACGTCGAGCTGCGTCTGGTGGACGGCCGGCCCCGGCTGATCGAGGTCAACGCGCGCATCGGCGGCGACATGATCGGCCACTTGGTCCGCCTCGCCACCGGCATCGACCTGCCCAAGGCCGCAGCCGACCTCGCCTGCGGCCGAGCGCCGGACCTCACCCCCACCCGCAGCGGGGCCGCGGGCATCCGCATGCTCTACCCGGACGCCTCCGGCACCCTCACCGCACGGCACATCAACCAGCCGTTCGCCGCCCACACCCCGTGGCTACGGCAGATCCAGTGGATCCGCGAGATCGGCGAGCAGCTCCTCCTGCCGCCCGACGGCAACCTGTTCACCGCCCGGGCCGGGTTCTACATCGTCACCGGCCGCACCACCGCCGAGGTCACCGAACGCCTCGACACCGCCGCCGACGAGATCACCGTCGCCACGAGGACGGACCGATGAGCCACCAGCCCGACCCGCACCGCGACATCGACGGCGACGTCTACGTCTCCCCGCGCCACCTCGCCTCCACCACCGGGACCGGCGACCCCGCCCTCGCCCCGCTGCTCGACCTCGGCTGGGACCTGCGGTACGACGCAGACTCCAACGTGTACGTGAGCGCTCCCGACCGGCGCGTGCGCCTGGGCTACCTGCCCGAAGGCGAGGACGACGGGCTCTGGCGCATCAACGCCTACAAGGACTCGTTCGGCCCGCCGGCGTGGGGCGTCTGCTTCAACGACCGCGTCCCCACCGAGTTCGTCCAGGCGTTCACCACCGTCCTCGCTACGGCGTACGAGCAGGGGCCGGACGCCTACCTCGCCCGGCCGGTCTCCGGGATCGACCAGCACGATCCCTTCCTCGCCGTCGTCCCGCTCCTGAAACAGGGCTGGGAGATCGACCGCCCGCGCTGGGGCGTCTTCGCCGTCCAGGCCCCGGACGGGCTCGCCGGAATGGAGTTCACCACCGGCGACCTCGATCCGGAAGCCGAGCTGACGACACGGGACGCCCGCTGGCAGCTGTGGGCGGGCAAATCCATCGACCGACCCGTCTGGTACGCCACGGCCAGCACCGACACCCCCGTCGCCCTGCTCACCGCCGTCACCGAGTGCGTCGCCGATCCGGCTCCGCTGCCCCGGTGGCGTCAGGAGACCTTCAGCTACATCAAGGGCATGGCCCAGCTCACCCCAATCCTCCCGCCCGGACCGCCGGCCCCCACCCCGCTAGACGTGCAGCGAGCCGTCTCATCCCGCCGCCCGGCCGCGCTCCCCGTTCCCAGCGTCCCGCGCTGGAGCACCACCAGCCGACCGGCCCTGCCCGGCCCACGCCGGTAGGACCAGCCCGACCCCGACCGGAGACACCTTCTTGTCCCTGCAAGCCCCCGAGTTCTTCGCTGAGCTGTTCCTCCCCTTCCACGACCACGCCGTCGTGGGCAACACCTACTTCGCCGCCCCCGTCCCCGGCGCACGGCTGCGGCTGCGGATCGATTTCACCGGCACCATCCACGCGGACACCTACGGCGGGCTGCGTGTGGCGGTCCTCCACCCGGACCGCGGCGAGATCGACGCGGTGGCGCTCAGCTTCGTGGATCACGGAACTTTTTACCGCCGCGACGAAGCCACCAACACCCGGCCGAACACCAAGCAGTACGGCACCTTCGACAAGTACCACCGCCCCGGCCGACCCCCGTGGGACGGGGCCGTCACCACCGGGCTGCGCGATGCCATCGAGCAGTACACCGCCGTCTGGTTCCCCGGTGCCTGGGCCGCGTCCGCGCCCAGACGCGCGGCTGGCCGTACCCCACGCAGCACTCCCGTCCCGCCGGCCACCCCCGCCGGGTCCCGCACCCGCTGAGCTATCCGACGCCCGCTCTGCCCGCCCGCACCGCTCGCCGACCGGCCGCACTCGCTGACCTTCCCTTACTGATCAAGGAGTCCTCTACCTCGTGCACGCACGTCTCGTCCGATCCGCCGCCGTCGCCGTCGCGGCGGCCGGCACCCTCACCTGGGCGCCGGCCGCGAGCGCCCAGCCCTCCGAACTGACCCCCTCGGCCTCTGCCGCCCCCGCCGAGACACCGGCCCCGGACGCGGGCAGCGTCGAGATCACCGCGAAGGACACGGCCGGGGATGTGCTCCCCGGCGCTGCGTTCCTGCTGCTCGACTCCGCCGGCCAGGAAGCCGGACGGGGGAAGACCGACGCACAGGGGAAGCTGGCCTTCCCTGACCTTGAGCCGGGCGTCTACCGGCTCAAGGAGACTGCCTCCGGCAGCCCGCTCCACGAGGTCGTCGCCGACCAGGACGTCATCGTCACCCCGGGCGCGACCACACGGCTGACGATCACCGACCCGTTCAAGGCTGCCAAGGTTCTCCTGCAGGCCAAGGACGACAAGACTGGCAAGCTCCTGCCCGGTGCGACCGTGAACATCGGCACCGGCACCTCGACGCTGCTCACCCTGACAACTGGTTCCAAGGGCACGGCCTCTGGCGAGCTGCCGGTGTCGAGCCGGAAGACGCAGTTCTGGGTCAAAGAGATCAAGGCTCCCGCCGGCTACGACCTTTACAAGCCGTCCAAGACGTTCAGCGCGGGTCCCGGTGCCCCCGTGACCGTGACCGTCACCAACGCCAAGACCGCCACCACCCCGCCGCCCACGCAGAAGCCGACCGATAGGCCCGCCGACAAGCCGAGCGACGAGCCCTCCCCGAGCAAGCCCGGCAAGGACGAGGACGTCTCGGTGCCGTCCGCCTCGGGTACCCCGACCGCTGACAAGGCCGCGTCGAGCACTGCGACGCCCGCCCCCGCGGGCTCGCTCGCGCACACAGGCGCCGACGCCACCCCGTGGCTGATCGGCAGTGCCGGAGTTCTGATCGCTGCCGGCGGAGGCGCACTCATTGCGGCTCGCCGCCGACGCACGGACGACTCCACCGACGACGGCTCCAGCGAGAGCTGACCTTACTCACAGCATGACGGAGTGCCCCCGGAATCATTCGATTTCGGGGGCTCTGTCGTGGATGCGTATCCGATGCGAGCGGAGGCGGTGTGCAATGCGGTCGATTCACCCGCCGCCCATACGTGGTCCTTGCGTATCGCCGAACCGTGAAGACTCGTACGCGCGTTCACCGCCAGGGGTGGACTTGCCGCCTCTTTGGTGTCGGACAATACCGAACGCCAGCGCGAGCGTGCAGAGGTGCGGCAAGCTGCCGCGGGAAATCAGAGTTCTCGCACCAGAGGAGCCACCCATGGCCGAGTCGATCGTCGTCCCCGACCTATGGACCGGGCACTGCCAGTGTGGCGACCACGCGTACGAGGCGTCCGGTATTCCGGACGACCCCCACTTGTGCTCGTGCGAGCACTGCACGCGCCTGTCCGGTGCGCCGGCGATGGCGTGGGTCGGATTCCACAGGGACGCCCTGAAGTGGACGGGCCCGGGAGGTGAGCCGACGTACTTCTCCACCTGGCCGACGCTTCATCGAGGCTCCTGCCAGCGCTGCCGCACCCAGCTCACCTCCGTCGCGGACGGCTCGGACATGATCATGGTGGCGATCTTCAGTCTCTCCCACAGCGCTGAACTGGCCCCGGTCGGACACAGCTACCGCGAGGAAGCGGCGCCTTGGATGGCCATCACGCTCGCGCCCGACCCTCAGCGCCGGACATGACGGTCTGCGCTGAGCCCCGGTTGCGAGATCGGCGCGTCCCCGCGGGCATTCACGGTGAATTCGGGCGATCCTGTGCCCGGACCGCGCGGCGCAGCTCCGCGTGAGCAGCTGACGAGCAACGCTGCGCTGGCCAGTGCGGGTGTCGGGCGATCCGTGACGACAGCAGGAGGAGTCGTCGCCGCAGCGCCGTGGCCCCCGCGGCGGGTGGCAGTGCGGAGAGTGCCTCGTATGTGCGGTGCCACTCGCGTTGGGCTTGCAGCAGGTCGTCGGGGTAGGGCGCGGTCTCCATGAATTTATTCAAGCACTTGTTCGATTTCGGGTGCATCTCTCGTTGGTCCTTCGTGTTCCCCGCCCTACTGTGGAAGGGCAACGATCTCTACTGGGAGCACAACGAGTGACAGCGTCAATGGAGCGGCTCTGCGACTGGGTCGTCAATATGGACGAGGTCTGGGTCCACGGCGACCGGATCACCGATGGCCACGTCGCTCTGGATATGCGCCTCACGCCAGGGCTCGATCCTGGCGAGGTCGCCCGGGACGGACAGTGGGTCCTGCGCAAAGCGCAGCCCTCACGCTGGGTGGCTGAGCAGCGCCCCGACCTCTCAGACGTCATTCCTGACCCGGCGGACGGCTCGGACTGGAGCGAGGTCGCCTGGTCTGCGTGGGTAACCCGCGGCCTGTGTATCGGCGCGCTACGGGGCGCCGCGGTGGCGGTGGACCACGGGTGGCTCTGTCGTCTCGAACCCGGCTACCGGATCGAGGGGGCTCCCGGACGCGGCGCGTTGCGGATCGTGACCAAGAAGCCCGAGCCGTCGCTGCTATCGGGCGGTGCCGTGCATCGAATGGTCATCGGCGCCGTGATGCCCACGCCGATCGAGGCTTCGGGCACGGTCCTTAAAGCCATCGTGCAGGACCTGAAGGTCTAGGACTACCGGGTGAGCAAGCGGCCTCAGCTTCCAGGTGATCCCTCCGACCTGCACCTGCGCATCTCATACGACGACGAACTCTGGGACACCCCGCAGGCCGACACGCTGGAGCGATGGAGTGTGGCCGTCCTCCACCGTCGGCGTGTGCACAACGGAGACCGTGGGCCGGCGGGCACGAGCAGCTGCGTCACAGCGGATTGCCCCTCGTGCACGGTCGAGGACGCCACCGTGGGGTCGATGACGTTCTACCGCGTGCACCTCGATGGTGCCCGGAATGCGTACTGGGCGATGGAAGAGGAATCCGAGGAGTTGTACGAGACCGCCCAGGTGCTCCTCGATCCCGAGACGGGCTTCTTCACCGGCGAGGTCAGCGAGTTGCTGGAGTACGTCGGCTCCGCGCTGCTCGTCATGGACCGGGTGACGCTGGATCCTGCGTGGCGTGGGCACGGCCTGGCGGCCGTACTCAGCTGCGAGGTGATCCACCGGCTCATGGCCGGCTGCCGGGCCATCGCCTGCTCGCCCGGTATCGCCGACCTCAGCAGCCAGCGTCTGACGGGCCAGGCCGAGTGGGACCGCGTGAACGCCAAGATCGACCAGGGTTGCAGAGGCTCGGGTTCCGCCTCTACCGCGACAACGTCTATCTCCTCTCGCCTGCGTCGCAAGACCTGGAGGAGCAGCGTGGCGCGCTTCGAGGGCGCCTTGCGGAACTCGGTGCGTCTTGGCGGATCGGGACATCATGACGGGCGTCGCCGCTGCCAGAGACGTGCGCTCCAAGGAAGGCTCCAGCCGCGGCGGAGGGTCGGTGTCTCACCCGGGTCTGGCGACGCCTTCGGCGGCGGGGCGATTCTGTCGGGCCGTAGGCCGATCTTGTCCGGGTGGACGCAGGCCGGCACCCCTTCGTCGTGGGTGTAGCGGTGCCCGTTCTCCGGATGGAACGGGCACTCCCAAGAGGGCCTGTTGTAGACCACGAACTGCTCGCGCGGGTACAGGGCGGCTGGGCAGATCCCGCAGACGGGCCGCTTCGGGTCTTCGCGGTCCGGATCGATGTACGGCGGTCCGGCGGGGTCCGGGATCTCCATAGCAGCCAGAGATTAGCGGGCCCGGCTCGCCGCAGAGGCCCGAGCCGCAGCCAACGGGAGCGCGAAATTGGCAGTTGTCCGCTGCCATCGAAGCCAGTCGTTGACAACGAAGGCAGTCGATTCATGGTGTGTGACAGCGAACGCAGTCCGCTCGGGCCGGAGATGACGCGGATATCCAGGTCGGGCCGCCTCACATCGACATCCAGCAGTAGAGCTGTTCGTTGGCTTCGCAAGCCCGTCTGGCGAGCAGGATGAGCCCTTCGGCCAGTGTTCTGCGCCGCATGTTCGTTGAAGAAGTACAGCGAGGTGTCGCTGGCGAAGTCGAGTCCCCTGATTGGCAGGGACGTTCGCTGCGCTGATGTCACGGGGCCCTCAGATTCTTCAACGAATTTCCGGTCCGGCACACGAGAAGTCGTACACCGCGAAGTCGGTAACCGGGCGGTACCCGATCCGCTGGTAGAGGCCGTTGCTGGTGGGGTTGGCTAGGTCCGCGAACAGTAGGACCTCCGCCGCGCCTGCGGCCAGCGCGGCCCTACTCACCTCGACCGTCGCGGCGCCCGCGTAACCGCGGCCGCGTAGGTGGGCCGGGGTGTAGACGGGGGCAACCCGGACCTGGCCGGCGACCATCGGGGTCACGCCCGCCATGGAGGCGGGGGTGCCGTGGGGGTTTCCCAGAGCGTGACGCGTTCTTGGGCGATGCGTGTATCCGCCCATGAGCTGCTGTCCGCAGCGGGGGTTCCTCCGATGGCCGTGATGAACTCGCGGTGCCAGAGCATGAGTTGCTCACGGTCCTGCTCGCCCGCGACTCGGCTTCGGCCCTCCGGGAGTGGCTCCTGTGGTGTGAGCGTGCCGAGGCGGTACAGGCGCTCCCGCTCGTGCAGCGTCGGCGTCGCGCCACTGTGCCGCGCCCAGGCATCGGCGAAGGAGGTGGCGGTGTGGTGGTCCGCGTTGACGCCGGGGAGGCGGTGGCCGAGGCGGGCCAGGTGGGCGGCGAGGGTGTCGGCCTCCTCGAGGGTGAGCGGGGTGAGGTACGGGCGGCGGGGCGGGGTGCGGAAGAAGGCCGCGCGGATCTCGCCCGCCCGCTCAAGGCTGCCGAAGAGGGGGGCTTCGGCGCCGCACGCGTCCGCGCCGCGTAAACGCAGTGCCTCGGTCACCGTCAGCGGGACGGTGTGCAGGGCAGGGCGCGAGCGCAGGAAGTCTCCGGCTCGGGCAAGAAAGCCGTCGAGGTCTTCGGTGAGGTGCCAGCCATCCGGACGCATGCCTCATGATCCCTCGTGCTGCCCGCGTGCGCCCACAGTTTTCCGCTGGGGCGAGGCGGCAGGGCCCAGTAGATCAGACACCATCCGCAGCACGGGGAGGTCGGGAGCAGTCCGCCGTCCCGAGGTGGGATCGTGAGCGGCCCAGTCGACGATGTCCTTTGACAGGGAAGCTAGTCTAGTCGCCCCAGGTCATGGCGCTGCCACCGACTAACTTCCAAAGGACAGCAGTTGTCCCGTCGCACCGAACCTTGAGCGAATGTTCCGTCTCAGCCGATCTGATCTCTGTCTCAAATGATCTGGCCCGATTCGCTCGTCGTCTCAGATGATCTGTTCCCATTGGTGCTGCTGTCGGTGGGGGCGGCAAGCGATCGTCTTTATCACGGCCTATAACCGGGGCGACATCACTCCATCGACCCCAGAATGCGGTCGAGTGTCCGGCGCCCCATTCTGCTCATCGTCGGATTACTCTCGACGTAGTACCAGACAACACCCATCGCCTGTTGGAACGCCCATGCCTTGCCGCGCTCCCACTCCAGATCGTCACAGACCAGTGTCCGCCGGAGCACTTCCCGCGGACCCGGCTGCAACAGGTGCCAGGCACTGACCAGATCCAGAGCGGGGTCGGCCGGGCCGAAGCCGCCGGTGTCGAGTACGCCGCTGAGCCGGTCTCCCGCGACCAGTACATTGCCGGGAATTAAGTCACCATGGCTCATCACGTCGGCACCCGTGCGTGGTAACTCCCGAAAGTGGCTCCACACCTGGCGCAGCCGGAGCACGTCGAGCAGCCCCTTACTCTCCTCGAAGCACTTCGCCATCCAATCGTCGTGGTGAGCGAGAACGCCACCACGACCCTCGCCGCTGAAAAGCCGCCCCCGCGTCTCGGCCTCCCGGAGGGCTGCGATGAAGGCCGCAAGGTCCTCGGCAAAAGCGTCCGACCCACTCGGGTCGGCATCAAAGGCGACCGTTCCCGGCAGCCATGTCTGGACCGACCACGGCATGGGGTAACCCGCTCCAGGCTTTCCCAAGGCGACGGGTTCCGGGGCGGGGAACCGAGACACCTGCGCCAGCTCCGCGCTCGCCTGGGCTTCCTGTTTCAGAAACGCCAGCGCCTCGGCGGCATCGGCCAGACGCAGTGGGAAACGCGCCGAGAGGTCGTTCCCGATGCGGAAGATGGCGTGGACCGTCCCGGTCGACGGCAGGAGTCGGATCGCCTTGCCGCTCCACTGAGGGAACTGTTCCTGGATCAAAGTCGCAACGGTTTCGGTGGTCACGTCCACTTGGTCATCGTGCATGGTCATCTCTCGCCCGCTCTTCCACTAGTCCGACTCGAAACGCCGGAAGCAGACCAGACCAACTGAGACGACAGCCAGTATTCATACGCCAGGGTCCAGATCAACTGAGATTTTCGTCCGCCCAGGTGTCTCAACCGTTCTGGTCGCCCCCGAGAGAACACAGCCGCGGCTTCGGACCAGATCACTTGAGACGGGACAGCGAATCTTGCCGAAGACTGACGGATCGCAGTTCGTCTCACCGAAGGTTAAGTACGCAGGTCAGGGCGTTGCCGCAGTGGTCCGAGAGCCTGTCTGCTCACCGCTCCCGTGTTTGCCGGACGACTGGGATACCTCGCCGGTCTGCCATCGTCACTCTGACCTGCGGCGTAGTCGGTGCTCAGACTTTCAGTAAGACGGCTCAAGGTTCGGTGCGACAGGACAGATGTCTGGTGAAGTCGGCCCGGCCGGGGCGCGGTTCCGGTCTTTCGACCGGCCCGTTTCCCGGGAGCCGCTTCCCGAACCAGGCATGCGACTTGGCACCGCGCCCGGCTCTCCACAAGCCCCGAAGGCTTCGTGGTGGTTGTCATCATCTTCCGTGGACGCTGGGTGAGGCGACAGGAGAGGGGCGTAGAAGCCACCAATCCACACGAACCGCTACCGAGCGGGATTAGGGCCGCAGCCTTGACGCTCCTGCAATCAAGCACTTTTGGGCAAGAAACTTGACCAACGCAATATCAGGCCCTAGCGATTCGACTTCCTTCGAGAAGGGTAGTAGGAGTGACGTCTTCTCGCCTGGAGCTTTACCATCCTCCTTTGCGTGAACGATACGACATCGGATGTCATACACGCGGTCTGCGAGCTGACTCAACAAGTCATAACCGGTCTTCTTGTTGTTGGCATCAATTCCCGTAACCCCCTTAAGTGGATCCGCGTCGAAGTGCTCTGTTAGCCAAGGGTCATTTTTGATGAAATCACGCACGTGCGATTCAGCCACACACCCTCTGACAGTTGCTTTCAGCTGCTCGCGTTCGGATCCGAAGCCTTCTCCGGACTGCGAGGTCAGCGTCAGAATCCGTTCGAGATCCGAGTCATCTTCCACATCGAACCGAGGATCACGCAGCTCGTGCCGAATTTTGTCCAAGGTGCCGCGTCGGCTATAGCTACGGAAGTGATATTCGAGCACTTGGTAATAGGCAAGGAATTCCAGCAGCGGAAGGCCAACTGCCGACCTGGCGTACCAGTACAGACTCAGCGGCTTTTCTGCATATTGAGTGCGCGGAGAGCGGGTAACACTCCCACCGCCTTCGCCGGGATCCTCAAGAGAGCGTCGACGTCGCACATAACGGGCCGGACGTGCCGGTGCAACTTTGAGTGCAGTATCGAAACGCAAATCTAGCTCAAAGAAGAGGGAATCAGAAACGCGCTTCAATATCCTCAGTGCCTCGTCATGGCGTGTAGCCGTCACCCCTGAAATTCTGAGAGTCGTAAACTTGTCGGGCCTGCTCGTGCCAGGTACGCGCCCTCGGCGCATATTACCTCGCGTACTGAATTCCGAGAATCGCTCGCTCGCGGTCCCAATTTCGACGCCGAACGGCGTTCCTTCAGGGCGCTCAAATCCAAGTACCCAATCATCCTCGGGCTTTATTTCATTCGGCTCAACATCCGGCGCTGGATCGGCGTCTTGCTCCTCGTCTGGAGTCGACTGCTCTCCAGAAACTCTCCGGATTCCAGGCAATTCGATAATGGCCCGTTCGTATCGCCATGAAGTGCCAGACGTGCGTGGAAGAATCGAGGCTTCAATAACTCCTGTATCGCGAAATAAGCAAGCGTCGAGATCGCCGAGATGTGTAACGGATGCGAAATTGTGGCGAAGGAAGGCATCAGATCTCTCCTTGTTCAGGACCCTCCACTTTTTGTCGCGGCCGTTCGGGAGGCCAACTCGAAGGTAAGGTTCCGTGTTCTGCAATTGCCAATTGTGTTCAACCTTCTGCTTCCGGCATTCCTCCTCCGCCGCTATGCGCGGATCGGCTGAATCCAGAATATTCTTTGCTTCTTCAGGTGAGATCAGACCATCAAGATCACTCAAAGCTGCGCCTTTCCGTGCGGGCGACCAAATTTCACGTTTATCATAGGTGGTGCTGCGTGCTCTCGGGACTATTTTTGAGACTCGGCCTCGTGGAGCAGAAGCGATGAAACACCTTCACGAGTCTCCCGATGGGCGTGAGGGAGCCCCAGCGGCTTCCGAGCACGGGACGCAAGGGCCCCGCGTCCCAGACATCTGTCCATGTCGCACCGAACCTTGAGCCGTCTTACTGAAAGTCTGAGCACCGACTACGCCGCAGGTCAGAGGGGTGACGATGGCAGACCGGCGAGGTATCCCAGTCGTCCGGCAAACACGGGAGCGGTGAGCAGACAGGCTCTCGGACCACTGCGGCAACGCCCTGACCTGCGTACTTAACCTTCGGTGAGACGAACTGCGATCCGTCAGTCTTCGGCGAGATTCGCTCAAGGTTCGGTGCTGTAGGATCTCGCGGCTCGTGGTACGCCGTCCTTGCTGACCAGCAGCTCTTACGCTGTCTCAAGTTGATGGCACAGCCGGTCCGTCTCATGGCCGGGGCATTTCCTCAGGGTGTAGTCGGCCCGCCGGGACCGGTGGGCGGGAGGTCCAAGTTGGTGAGCTGAAGTCACGCCCGCGGGTGGCGCGATCTGCTCCCCCCCCCGAAACCTGGCCCTCTTCGCGAAGTGATCAGACCTTGGTCTTGCGCCACGGCGCGGCGGGGTCCGAGAGCGTGTCCAGGATCAGCTCGCACCAGGTCACGGCAGCATTGACCGTCAGGCGGGCATGACGCACTCCAAGCCCAGACGGTGCGCTCGCCTGACCGTGACCGCTACCGAAACCCTGGTTGCGCAGTTCGGCGACGCCGACTGCGATGTTCACCGAGCCCGAAAGGATTCTCTTTACGGCCTTGCTGCCGTCCGGCCCATCAGGAGCCGAGCCAGCGTCGAGCTTCAGCGCCTTCTGGACCGTGCTGATCAGGGCTGGGAGCGCGGCGTTCCGGTCGACCTCGATGTTCAGCTCCCCAAGAGCGGTCTTCGCCGTTGCCTCGATGAGCTGCTTGGCCGCGCCGATGGCCCCATGGGGATCGGTGGTCAGGTCCCTCCGAATGCGCTCCAACTCGATCGTGATGCCGGAGGCGTCGCTCAGGGTGCTGAGGTCGCGGACCAGCACTGGCGGGTTGGACCAGGAGATCCTCCCCTCCTTATCGAGAGTGAAGCCGTCCCGCTCCAAGCGAACCCTGATGTCGTCAAGCCACTTCGGAGTTCCCTGATCGTCCGGGTTCCGGTACGCGCGGATGAAGTCCTCGAAGACCAGGAGTACACGTCGAACCTGGCTCGGATCCGACCAGTCGACGCCCTCCGCGTAGAGCATGAATTCAGTCCGCCGCTGGCCTGAGTCCTGGTACTTCAGCTCATCTGGCGGGCTGGGCGCGAACCCGTGGTCCTCCCACAGTTCGGCGACAATCCGGACGGTCAGGTCCGTGGCCAGAGAGCGGAAGGCGTTGCGGGTGGCCGGGCTCACCAGCTCCCGCCGTGCGGTGACGGTCATGGTCTGAAGATAGGAGCAGACCCTGACACCGTCACTGTCTTTTCCCAAGGTGACGTCTGATCCATGCCGCGCCCGTCTAGCCAACCAGCCTCTGGTTGCGGCTGATCGGCCACGGAATCTGAGATCCCACAGCCGTCTGTAGGGTCTCGCCGCCCATGGCCAGCGGCGGTTCCGTGACCTGGTAGTTGTCGTCGTGTCTCACGGCTTGGCCAGCCGTTCAGTCTCACGGCCGTGTCCAAATCCTCGACATGGGACTTCGGACTGGATGGACCGACCAAGCGACAACTGGCTGGCCCCCCTGCCCACATGAGGCTGGCGCACGCCACAACGCCGGACCATGCAGTTGTCATTTGACAGCTGGGTTGGTCGCGATCAGTGCGTTGACTTGGCCCGACTGGATTGGGTTGCCAAGCACTTATTTCGCTCAGGTCCCCGTCCGGCGCTCCCCCGTCCGTGACAGCTGGAACCTGTAGCGCAGGCCCTCGCCGACCGAGCGGAAGAAGTGGGCCGACCGGGGGTGGAGCGGGTTGGGTAGGAGGTGGATCTTCCGCAGGTCGGCGTCGAGGGCGTGGGAGACGTACAGGATGTGGTACGTCTCTCGCTTCTTCAGGGAGCGCGCCCGGGCAATCTCGGTGGGCGAGAGGACGAACTCCCCCTCGCCTCCGGCCGAGGACTTCACCTCGAAGAGCAGGCTCGACCGTTTCCTCTCGACGATGAGGTCGTAGCCGAGCGTGTCGTCGCCCATGCCGTCACCCAGGACCTTGTTGCGGTAGCCCGACACCCACGCGCTCTCGTCCACGGCGTCGTACCGGTTCATGAGCCAGGCGAGGGCGGCGACCTCCCCCGCGAGTCCGACCGCGAGCGCCTGTGTGTCGGAGAGCTTGCCCCGTCGGCCAGCGGAGAATCCGGGGCGCCCGGCGCCGGGGAGCCGCTGTGTCTGCCGACCCAGTGCGACGAGCGGGGCGTCGCCCGCGGAGCCGAGGAACTCGGGGGTGAGGCCGCCCCGTACGGCCTCCACGATCGCGTGGTAGTTGTCCTCCTCCGCCGACATCCTCGTGCGGTCCACCACGATGTGCCGCCGCTCCTCCTGCCGCAGCCGCCGCTCCCTCTTCTCCTGCCGTTCGGCGTCGTCCAGCTGACCAGTCGTCAGGCCGAGGTCTCCGGGTGTCAGGGCGAGCGGGACGGCGGCGGGCCAGCGGTCTCCGGTTCGGAGCCAGTGCAGCGTCGTGGCGTCGTCGAGCGGGAAAAAGTCGAGTAGCCCGGCGGCGGTGGCCTCGGTCGTGAGGTTCTCCGGGTCCCCCGGGAGGCCGGAGGTGGACTCGCCGTGCGCGGCCTCCCACGCGTGGATCAGGGTCCGTGCGCGCTTCAGCCGTTCCAGGAGGAGGGGCCGGTTGGTCAGCCGGAGTTCGTCCACGGGCGTCAGCCCCGCGTCCGTACCGAGCGGCGGGGCCCCGAGTCCGGTGAGCCAGCGGTCGACGTGCGCCTGCATTAGGGCGGTCTCCAGATGGAGGTGTTCGTCCGCCCAGGCGGTGTCCGGCACGAGTCCGGTCAAATTCCGGTTCTCGGCGTACGAGGTCAGGGGGGCCCCGGACCGGAACGCGTCCAGGAAGCCGACCCGCAGCGCGTCCAGGATGCTTCGTCGCCGGCTGGCGACGAAGTGCCGGAACTCCTGCTCGATGCCCTCGGCGTTGCGCAGCGGCCGGTAGGTCGAACCGAGGGCGGCGATCGCGGCGTTGAGCTCGCGCAGCGACAGCGACATGGCCCTGCGGGCGGTGTCCAGGTCGGGGTGGCGGGCCGCCGCCCGCAGCGTCCGGTGGTCCGTCGGCGTCAGCCGGGCGGCGAGCCAGCGGTCCAGTTCGGTCTCTGAGGCGAGGGCCTCGTCGTTGGACAGGAGGGCGTGGGCCGCTTCGAGGTCGAGCGTCGCGAGCAGTGGCACGAGGATGTCCAGGAGGGCGTCCAGGGGCTGTCGCAGGGTTGCGGTGATCTCGCGCACCCGGGCCCGGTCCTCGCCCAGGACGTCGGCGATCGCGTCGGCGTCCGGGCTCTGACCCGGGCCCCAGCCGGCCGTGTTCAGGTCGAGGAGGGCCATGCGGAGGGTGTCGGCGAGTTCGGGGTGGTGGAGGAGTTCCATGATCCCCGCGGCGGACCGCTGGAGCAGGTCCTCCTCGCCCTGGCTGGGCCCCTCAAGCAGGAGAGTCGGGGTGTCCTGGTGTGGGACGGCCAGCCACCGTCTGCCGCCGTGGCCGGGCCGCTCGGCGATCTCGTCCACGACGGAGGTCAGGACGCCGGCGTGGACGATCTGGATGCGCTTGGCGATCGCGCAACCGCGGCGCACGGACTCCGCAGTGGGGCGGCGGAAGCGGCTGGCGCGCAGGTCGATCACGGCCGCGACGAGGGTGAGGAGCCAGTCGCGCTCGGACGTGATCAGCGGGTCGCCCGCGGTCCCGGCGTGGAACGCCTCTCCGTCCACCCGGACTTCGACTCGTGCTCGGGAGATCCTCCGGACGCGCGAGCCGAAGCACCGTTGGAGGAGCGCGGCCACCGCGCCCCCGTGCATGTTGCGCATGCGGAGCAACGGGGCACCGCGCTGTTCGAGGAGCTGGACGAGCTGGCGTGCGTCGGTGTCCTCCACGTACAGGTGATCCACGGTGTTCGGGGAGTCCGTGTCGTCGGCGAGTGTGACAGCTTCGAGCCGACCGCCCCGGCTGACGACGACCGCCGCCTCCGAGCCCTGGGGGTAGGGGTCCTGGCGCGTCTGGGCGCACTCCGCCCAGGCGTCCTCGTACGCCCGGCGGAATGCGGCCGTCATCGTCTCGGGGATGGCGCCGTCGCGGAAGAGCTCGGTGAGCTCGCGGACCCGACGCGCGGCGGTCTCCGGGGAGTCCCACCGCTCAAGTCCCCAGCCTCTTGCGCGACGGACCGCACGGTCGTTCGCCTGGAACGCACGGCGCAGCGCCGAGGGCAGCAGGGGGACGAACGACGGGGCGGCCTCGTCCCCGTGCGTCCAGGCGGCATCAGGCCGTACGAAGCGCCAGTCGGCGCGCTCGCGCGGGGACGCGACGGGCATCCACTCGGCCTCGGCGAGGAAGGCGGTCACCGGCGTGGGAAGGCTGAAGGAGTCCCACCGGTCGTTGTAGCGCCGCACGGTGACGTGGAGGGCATCGGCGGCCCACTCGGAGCAACCGGCGGCCACGAGCCGGGCGTACACCCGCTTCGCGGCGTCGGACAGATGGTGGTGGTCGTCCTGGCCGGGCAGCCGATACAGAGGAGTCTGGCCCACGTACTCGGTGTACGGCCGCCGATCCGTGGGGGGTTCCCTCTCCACATGGCGCAGCCAGACTTCCGCGGTGGCCTGCGGCAGGGACATCGTCGGGGGCCTGCCGTCCGTGAAGTGACGGCCGTCCGCCCGCAGGGTGGAGCGGGGCACAGGCTCGGGGCAGAGCCCCGCGCCGACCCCCAGACGCCCGAGGAAGGCACGCCACTCCGCCCGGTCCGCGCCCCGGAATGCCTGGTGCTCCGGGGGTGCGGTCAAGCGGCCCCGGAGCACCGCGAGTTCTTCCGAGACATCCTGCGCGCGGTCGATGAGCTCTCCGAGCAGCTTCGCTCGTTCTCCGCCCCACTCGGCACAGAGCAGGGCCTTCGAGGCGGGTATCCACACACCGTCGGCGCCGGGGACGAGCAGCCCCATGGCCTGGATGTCCCGCCACGGTGCCGTGTCGCTCCTGGAGAGCCGGAAGGCCCAGGCGAGGACCTCCGCCGCGAGCTCCGGCGTGGGCTTGTCCTGAAGGGAGCGGGCGACCAGTGCCAGCAGTTCGTCGGCGCGGTACTCGTTGACCAGACCGCCGTCTTCGAGCATCCGGCGGCCTCGCTGCTTGATCGTGATGCTGCCGAGCCGGTTCTTCCACGGGATGTTCCGCGACACGAAGAAGACCCGGTGGCGCAGCGACCGTGGAAGGCGGGGGCCTTGCTCCGTGGATCCTGCCTGTTCCTCGCCGTCCGCTCTGGGCGAGAAGAAGGCCGTGGCACGCCTGACCCTGCCGTCGGCCGCGTTGCACAGCCGGAGCTTTCCGTCGTCGTCCATGAGGATGCGGCGGCCCTGGAGTGCGCGGGGCCGCTCGACGCAGCCGGCGAGCTCGTCGTAGAAGCGGGCCCACAACTCCGGCTGAAAGGGCGCGTCGGCGAGGCTGCGCGCCAGGCTTTCGGCCCACTTCGCCAGTAGTTCATCCGACGGCCGGGGTGAGCGGCCGACGAGCGTGGCGACGGCCTTCTCGAGCCGGGCCGCACGCTGCCCGGTGACGGACGGGTGTACGAGTACGGCGTCCGCGTCCCGGCTCAGCCGGTCGGTCGTGAACAGGGTCCGGTCCTTGTCGTCCCAGAGCCGGGCCTCCGTGAGGGAGGCCCACGGCCGCGCGCCCAGGGCCAGGGGGATGATCGGGGCGGTGCCGACCTCGTGTCCGAGGCGTTTGAAGGCCCGGGACAGCCGGTCGGACATAGATGCGTCCCAGCTCAGCAGGTCCGCACAGAGGGTCGGTGGGAGCTCCAGGGTCCCGGCGGAGCAGGCGAGGAGCGTCTCGGCCCCGAGGAGAGCCAGCTCGTCCAGGAGGAAGTCGTTGAGTGGGACCGTCTTCTCGAGGTCCACGCGGGCTAGCTTCGCGAAGAAGGGCGCGTTCACATGGGCCGGAAGGGGGGCAACGGCCTGCTCGCCCATCGGCAGGTGAGTGTAGAGGCGTCCTTTGGTCAACCCTTCCTCGACGGGAATCGCGAGCGTGACCCGGGCGTCTCCCTGCCAGTCGCGCCATCCCTCGCTGATGTGGTCGCCGAGCACGCTGCGTTCGACCGCGTCGCCGAAAGCCTCAGCCGCCACCTGCCGGTCGAGCAGGACGAAGGCGCCGCCGTCGCCGACGGTCACCGTACTGACCGTGAGTTGGTCGAGTTCGGCGTCCGCCCGCTCGGTCCGGGCCAGGGTGCGCCGGTCGACCATGCCGTCCTGCCGCTCCTCGACAGTGAGCGAGCCGATCCGGCGCAGGAAGAGCAGCACCGGCGGGCCGGCGGACAGCATGGTCAGCTGTTCGGCCGCCTCGGCCCGGGCCTCCTCGCTCTTCAGCGGCAGGCGCAGCACGGTCACGTATCCGTCAGCTGCGAAGGCGTTCACGGTGTCGGGAACGCTGTCCAGGGGCACGGGCAGGCAGAGGTGGAAGACGTCGGCGGCCACCTCCGCCGCGAGAGTGGCGTCGCCGTCCAGGAGGTCCTTGAGCGAGGTCTCGTCGGCGAAGCTGAAGCGGTAGCCGTCGAAGACCCGGCCGCCTTCCTCGGAGACGGAGTAGACCTGAGGTGCTCCGGTCAGCTGGAGAACGCTCTTGAAGCCGATCCCCTTGTTACCGATGCCCTCCTCCGGGCGCTTGTCCGACTGGGCGATGTCGGTGATCGCGTCGAAGTTGCTGCGGCTGACGGGCCGCCCGGTGTTCGCCACGTACACCGCGCCGTGCGGCCCCTCGTCGTGGTCGAGCCTGATCAGGACCCGGCCTCCCAAGTCGCCCGTGTCATGAGCGTCGTGGGCGTTCTGCAGGAGCTCCACCAGGGCGCGGTGCTCGTAGTCGCGGATGGCCTGTTCGATGAGGTTCTTGAGGCTGCGGAACAGGTTCCAGCGGTCTTTGGCCCCCTGGTACGAAGTAATGCGGTCGAGCGTCTTCGCACGCACTTCGGCGCGGAGGTCCGGCATGGTCGTGTTTCCCTTCAGACGCGTGCGAGCGCCGTGAGCAGTACGGCGGTGGCGACGGCCGCCACCAAGACGGCGGAGCCACCTGGTGCCGGGGTGCGGAGCCATGTGTCTGCCGGGTGTCCTCGGTACGGGGCCAGCGCGGGTCCAGGCCAGTTCGGCGGCGGGCGGCTGCTGGGGCAGGTCGACCAGTCAGGGACGGCAGGGGGTGTGGCGGACGAGGGCCGCGCAGTGGATGTGCTCACGAGGGTCCGTAGGAGGGCCACGAGCAGGATGGCCGGTACGACGAGCACTCGTATCGAGCGGGGACGACGGGGCGGCTACGGGGGCGCGAGGGCTCGTGTTCCTCTCCGCAGGACTGCGCCGTAAGGCCCGGAGCGCTCCGGCCAGGACGTTCCTTCGTACGCGCGTGTGCTCATGGCCCGACCGTAGCCCGCAGGTCGGACAGCGCGGCCGGGCGGGGGGCCGCTGCACCCAAAAGTGCGAGCAAGGTGGCTCGGGGATCTCAGATCCGTGGCCAATCGGCCACGAGGTGGCCAATGGCCGTGCAATTTGGCCACACCATCTGAGATCCCACAAGTGTCACCGGACAACAGTTTCCGTCCACCTCGTCGGCTACGGCCGCGCCAACCACGCCGGTTCGGGAGACGACGACCGACAACGGGTCCAACACCGACGGCAACCCGCACTTCTACGGCTTCGATTGCATCAACACCAGAACTGGCCGGAAGCCCAGCTGGACGCGATGCACAAGGTGAGCGCGGCACTCTGTCGCGCGCATGGCTGGTCCGAGAAGTCGGTAATCGCCCACAAGGAGTGGCAGCCCGGCAAGCCGGACCCCGCCAGCATCACGATGTCCGACTTCCGCACTGCCATGGCGAGGCTCCTCGGCGCGAGCACGGAGCCCAGTAGCGGTTCGTCCAAGCCGTCCGGCTCCACGTCCGACAAGGAAACGTCGGGATACGCCCCGTTCCCCGGCGCGGGCTACTTCCGTACCGGACGCCGCTCGGCCCTCATTACCGCGATGGGCAAGCGGCTCGTCGCCGAGGGCTGCGGCAAGTACGGCACGGGCCCCGGCCCGCGCTGGACCGACGCCGACCGCCGCTCGTAAGCAGCCTGGCAGCGCAAGCTCGGCTACTCCGGCGCGGACGCCAACGGCATCCCGGGAGCCCCCAGTTGGGCCAAGCTCCACGTCCCCAAGCCCTAATTGTCAGCGAGAGGAACACCACCACCATGGCCCGACCACCGGCACATCCAAGCTGCTCGCCGGCATCGCCGAGCGCACCGTCCTCACCTACGCCGAGGCATTCCTCGGCCTCCTCCTGGCGACGGCCACGACCGACATCCTCGACCTCTCCACCCTCCAGTCCGCCGCCATCGCCGCGATCCCCGCTGGCCCGGCCGTCGCCAAGGGCGCCGTCGGCACCCTTCTCGGCCGCACCGGGACCGCCTCCTGGCTCCCGGCGAGAACCGACCCCGCATCCCCGTCCACGACGAACTGACCGCAGGAGCCGCGCCATGCCCGACGGAGAGGTAGCCCTTGAACTGGCAGAGCTCCGCCGCGCCCTCGAAGTCGGGCTGGCGCGCATCGACGGCCAACTCGCCCTGATCGCCCAGCGATCTGACCAGATCGACAAGGCCGTCGGGGAACTCGACGGCAAAGTCACCGCCCTCGAACGCGCCCGCTGGCCCCTGCCGACCATCGGCGTACTGACCAGCCTCGCAGCTCTCGGACTCGCCGCATGGTCGGCGCTCGGCAACTGACCGCACCGGACCACAGCGAAAGGCAAGGGAATGACCTCGGCCGACCAGCCGTGGGGACCCTGCTCCTGATCGGCGTCGCGTATGAGATCAACATCCTGGGGAACGACGAGAGTGGCGACACCTCTCGGAACGCATCCGCAGCCTGGCTCCGTGTCCACGCCCGTCCTGGGCACGTGGCCTTCATGGCTACCTGGTCTGCCTTCGCAGTGTGGTTCCTTGGGCATATCGGGACGTAGCGCCGAGTGCCCCGGAGTTGGAGGTCTCCCGTTCGTCAACTCGTCGATGTGGAACAGGTCATGACCGTACGGTAGGTGGCACAAAGTCAGTGCAGCGCCGAGCGAACGCCCAGGGATCAAAGGCGGAGCCGCAACAGGGAGATCCATTGACGTCGCCGCCACTTCCCCCCATTCCTCCACCACCGGGATCCCGCATTGGTTCCGTGAAGCACATCCACCACGTGATCGAGAACTTGATGGCTGGGCGGCCGGAGGCATGCCACTTGGCGAAGGCTCTGGCCAAACAGGCTCGTGCCACGCACCGCCGCATGGCGAGAGCACGTGCCGTTGGGTTCGAGGCGTACGAGACGACCCTCACCGACCTGCTTCTGACGGAGCTTGCGCATGTGGACCCGCGTTTCTGGCGGGTCGTTAGATTCAAGCCGCACGAGGAACGAGCGAACGGCGCCGACTGGGAGTGGTGGATCCAGCGGAGCGACTCATCGTGGGTGCGTCTCTGGATTCAGGCCAAGCGCCTCTACCACCCTGGTGAACGCTACGAGGAGCTCAAACACAAAGTCCGGAGAGGATCAGACGGCAGGATCTGGCAGAGTCGGTTGCTGGTCGAGGCCGCGCGACGGGAAGGCCGGAACGGTGAGGTCCCGCCGGTCCCGTTGTACGCCTTCTACAACTGCCTGCAGGGTAAAAGGGCTGAGCCATGGCCGTGTACGAGACTTGAGCCCTGTCAACAGCAGCCCCTGCTCGGCATCACGATCGCCCCCGCCCAGCAGATCGACGAGTTGGTCGTGAAGGGTAAGAACGGCTACTGCGACGTACTGGCCGAAAGTAAGCCGCTGTCGTGCCTGGTGCACTGCCCGACAGCGCGGTCGGGGCATCATCAGGAGTCATACGCCTCGACGCTGCTGATGGGCATGGAAGGGCTGCACAGCAACGACGTCCTCTCTTCGACTCCGTCCCTGCCTGGCCGCATCGAAGAAGCGCTTGAGGCGGACGACGAGGTGGTCGCCGAGGAGTCGGACCCTCGGATCGCTCTCATCACGGGTCACGCGGCGCTCCCCGGTGCCCGCATGGATGAAGTGCCACCAGGGTTGGCCGACCTGCGGGAGCGGTTCGACCTGCGGGCACTGGAGCGGCAGGGGTGGCGGGAAACGACGTGACAGCGCCCCGGGCAGAGTGCGAGTCAGATCCCGGGGCGCTTTTCCGCATTGGAAAGAGGCGGAGAGCCTATGACCCGCGCTCAACTTGAGCAAGCACGAGGCATGTCCCACCGGGTATGGGTTCCGTGTTGCCATAGGCCCGTATTGCGTAGCAGCACTGTCACCACCGTTCGGGTCGCCGTGTCGATGACGCAGGCGCAATCTCGACGCTGGTGGACGCGCCGGGCACCTGGGTATTTCGGGTCGCCTCCGTAGGTCTGCTCGGGAGATATGACGCACCGCAGCACTTCACTCTCATCGAAACCGAGCTCCTTCGCCCGGGACAGGGCGTGCCGGCTCAGCGTGACGCCTGCATGCGTGCGAAGTCGGGTCAGCGCGCGCTCTCGACGAGCATCGCGTCGGGCGTTGCTCATGAGGCGGCATCACCGGACACTAGATCCATGACAGCGCTTCTGCCCCAGTCGCCGCTGCGCTTCCGCGTGGGAATCGCTTCTAGCCTGAGGTGACGAGCGATCTCCTCATACGAGTACCCCGCCTGGCTCCGCAGGCGCTTCGCGACGGCCCTCGCGTGATCGATGGACCGGGTGGTCTCGATCACGGTGTGGCTGTCGTGCATCCGAAGGGCGGCGAACGTCTTGATCACCTCCCGCAGAACTCGCTCTTGTCTGGAACCTTCAACGGTCGACTTCACCGACTTGCCCGCCTCCAGAACCTGGACGCCGAAGTGCTCGACCCACCTGTACGCGACCAGCCGGTCCAATTCACTGGGGAAGAGGGAAGAGTCGGCTACGTAGAGGGTGCGGACAGGCGCGGGTGTGGTCACGAAGTGGAGAAGGTCTGTGAGCCCGAAGTCCGGAGTGCTCGGGGTAAAGGAGAAGGCGAAGAGGTGGTCGTGCGCCTTCGCGATGTTCTGGACGTCCCTCGATCGTGTGAGGTGATCTCGTTCGTCGTCTGGTCCGTAGACGGCCATCACCTCGATCTCCTGGAGAACTTGATGTGACCTCCCGCTGGTACGGATCCGCTCGCCATCGACCGTCCGGGGGGCATCGTCGTCCCAGCACGCGTCCTGGAGGAGCCGGTGAACGATCTGCTTGTTGAAGTCCTGCTCACCCTGCACGCCATCCCACATGTAGCCCGCTTGGTTGAGGAGGTCCGCAGTCTGCGCCAGCGTCAGTTGAAACCCGAAGTGCAACTTGTGTGCGAGCCGCACCACTTCGTTCTTGCTCAGGCCGCGGCCGATGTCCAACTGGCCCTGCTTGCCTCGTTGGCGAGGAAGAAGAGCCCGAAGCGCAGCGCAGGTAGCCTGAACCTGGTTGCGAACACCTCGCTCGGTGTTGCGCAGCGTGTGATCAGGTTCGATGACATCACCGGCCACGGTCAGTGTCGCGCGGTGATCCCGGATCTCGTCGCGGACCATCTCCCGGGTGATCGGATCGCCCAGGTCATCCCACCTGGACACGCGGATGCTATCCACGAGATCGGCACGCAGGCAGAACAGAACCTCCTGGAGCGCTGGACGATCGCCCGCCGCTACCCTGCTGCGTGACTCCGCTTCGGTACGCCATAGCGTCCCGTCCTTCGGCGCCTTGTCTCCATGACGCACCACGCGATACCCGATTTCGGACGCCGACATGCTTCCCTCCAAGGCTCTGGCCAGCAACGGAGCGCCACTCTGTCAGCTCCCTGGGTCCCTGCAAGCGAGCAATTAGTCCGGCGATTTCGAGGATGCGGACGTTCAGAACGTCGAGGTCCCGGTCGCTGATCTGGGAGCTCGAAGGCAGTGAGATACGGCCGCTGCAGGTTCATCGCGGTGGTGTGGACGCCGCTGAGGACCTGCCGGATGTTCTTCCGTTCTGCGCCGGGGCGAGGAGTGATAAGCATGTGCCGATCCTGTCAGCGCGGCCCCCAGGTGCGCCTTGGGTTTCCATAAGGGGTGACGTAGGGGTTCGACCGGCACCCGGCCCCTGCGGCTCGAAAAGCCTCCTGCCCTAGGTCGACCAAGGAAGTTTCTTGCCAACCAAGTTAGGGACTGTGCCGAGTTGAGATCTTCATGTGAGGCTGCGGAGCCAGATGACCGCGCCGCGTAGGTGGAGTCCTGCGAGGTAGCTGACCGGGGTCTAGTCGTAGCGGGTGGCGAGCCCGCGCCACTCCTTGATCTTGTTGATGCAGCGTTCCACCGTGTTGCGGTCGCGGTAGAGCACGGCGTCATGGGCAGGGGGTCGCCCGCCACGACGTCCCTTCTTCTCGCGGTTGGCCGCCTGGTCGTTCTTCTCCGGGATCACCGCCCGGATCCTGCGTCTGCGCAGGTAGGCGCGGTTCGCTCGGGATGAGTACGCCTTGTCCGCGGCCACGGCGGCGGGGCGGGTGCGAGGCCGGCCGACCGCGCCCCGGACCTTGATGCGTTCCAAGACAGCTGTGAAGCGGGGGCTGTCGGCGGCCTGGCCGGGGGTGAGGACGAAGGACAGCGGGCGGCAGCGGCGGTCCGCCGACAGGTGCACCTTGCTGGTCAACCCGCCGCGTGAGCGCCCCAGTTCGGCGGCCCGGAGCCGGGCCTTGCGGCGTCGGCGCAGGCGCCGCCGCTCCTCACGGACGGCGTCCGCCTGCCCGTCCGGCTCGGCTACCGGGGCGTTCTGTCCCTTTGGCGGAGCCCCTTTTCCTCGGCGACGGCCTTCTCCAGGGCTTCGAGCAGCTCCGCATCGACGGCCATCCCGGCGGCGTGATGGTGGGCCCGGGCCACGGTGGAGTCCACGCTCACCAGGTCGAGGTCCGCCTGACCGCGTGCGGCGGCCTCGGCGATCACCGCTTCCATCAGCGTCTGGAAGACCCCGGACCTGGCCCAGAGGTGGAACCGCCCGTAGACGGTGGACCACGGCCCGTACCGCTCGGGCATGTCCCGCCACGGACCGCCCGTACGGAACCGCCACATCACGCCGTTGACGAGTCTGCGCAGGTCAGGGATCGGACCGCGTTCGCCCAGCGGCAGCAGCGGTTCGAACACACTCCACTCGTCGTCCGTGAGATCACCCCGGGTCATCCCGCCTGTCTACCGTCCCGGCCGGACCGGGACAGCGAAACAGCCAAACCCGTGATCTCAACTCGGCACAGTCCCTAGTCCGCCCAGGTCACAGACCGACAGCAGACTAACTTCGCTGTCAACGGACACAGTTTGTCCTTTGACAGCGAAGTTAGTCGTTTGACATCGAACCCAGTCGTCAGGGCGAGCGCAGCGCGCCCGTATCCGTGACCTGGTCAGGCCGGGGATGCGGGCCCGGGTGGCAGGTGTACGGTCATGATCAGTTGGCAGGGCTCGTCGCCTGCTTCGCGATAGGTATGGGGGCGTCACCGTCGAACGTGGCACTCATGGAGTCCAAGCTAAGGACGGTCACCGGAGATCCGCTTCCGTGGCAGGTCGCTCGGGTGACCTGTACGGCGCAGGTGAGGTGGGTGGCGTGTCCGCGCCGTCCGAGTCGTCGCCGATTGGGGCGGCTTAAGGCCCCTGGTACGGCGGTTCTCACCACAAGATCGCCTGCTTAGGCTTAAGCAGAGGCTTCACGTTGGTCATTTGTGTTGCCACGCTCGATGTCCCGGCCACACCGCTGAGATCCTCGCCCGGCTGCTGCCTGCCCACCAGCGGCGGTTGCGCACGCCGTGACCTCTGACCCTCGCCGATGCCTTTGAGGCATGTAGTCGAACCCCGATTGGTCTTCGACGGCAGCACCGCGCGTCCCCAGAATGCGGGCACCACCCCTTTGCATTCCCGAGGAGTTCACCGTGTCCCTCCTGTACGCCCGGCGCCGCTGTGCCGTGTTGGCCCTCCTTCTACTGTCCCTGGTCCTCGTGCCGTTCTCACCGCTGACGGCGAGACCTGCGTACGCCGCGACCGCCGTACCCGGTGATCCGCTCACTGGCAGCGGCGCCGTGACCAGGTCCGTGCTGACTGCCGCCGACCTGACCAGCGGCGCGGCCACCGGCACCGTCACAAACGACGCCTTCGCGCTGCCCGCGGCCGGCGCCGCTCCGACGCACACCTTCGAGGGCACCCTGACGCTCAACGGCGTGGCTACCGCTGGCCGTTTCCGCAACGTCAAGGATACCTACCACTACGCGGCCACCGCCGCGCTCAAGCACCTGCCGCCGGTGAGCATCGATCTCGTGCAGAACGGCAGCCACGTCATCCCTGCCGTCCGCGGCCTGCAGATCACCGGGAGCGCGTACTGGAACCTGATCGTCGGGGGCGGCCGCGCCTGGAACGAGAACGGCGACGGTGGCCGCACTCGCGTCTCGCTGCCCTTCGCGCTGGTCGAGCGCAACGCCAACTGCGTGCACAACGGCCTACTGACCTTCCTCTTCGACGGCAGCACGATCTCCCAGGTCCGCTACCAGATCACGCACGAGACTTGCGAGTACTTCCAGTTCGACATGTGGGGCCAGGTCGGCGCGGCCTACTCCCGACACACCGTGACCGGTGACGCCGACCTCAAGAACGCGTACGCCGCCGAGGTCGCCCACCGCATCCCGACCAAGCCGATCAGCGCGCTGAGCACCGACTACCCGAACGCCGGCATCGACACCAGCGCGTTCGGTAGCGGCGTCACCCCCTCGGCGCTGAGCACGTACGGCGTGTCCTACGGCGGGGTGAACTACGTCGGTGCGTGCCAGACCCGGCAGGGCGCGTACCCGTACTGCAATCAGATGGTGCTGCCGTCGTACTCGCTGGCCAAGACGATGTTCGCCGGCATCGTGCTGATGCGGCTGACGCAGGTCTACGGCTCGTCCGTGCCGTCGCAGCTGATCCGCGACTGGGTCGGCGAGGCGGACACCTCCGCCTGGAGCGGCGTCACGTTCCAGGACACCGCGAACATGGCCACCGGCAACTACTCCTCCAGCGCCTTCGAGTCCGACGAGTCCGGCAGCAGCATGACGGCGTTCTTCGACGCCGAGGCGTACGGGCCGAAGATGACCGCCGCGCTGGCCTTCCCGCAATCCGCCGCGCCCGGCACGAAGTGGGTCTACCACTCCTCCGACACATTCGTGCTGGCTCGGGCGATGCAGAACTACCTGGTGTCCAAGGCCGGCGCCGGCAGCGACGTCTACCGCTGGATCCGCGACCAGGTGTTGGTCCCGCTGCACCTGAGCCCGGACGTGCTGGCCACCGAGCGCACCGACAACAGCGCCACCGCGCAGCCGTTCGGCGGGTACGGCCTGTTCTACACGCAGGACGACATCGCCAAGGTCAGCCGGTTTCTGAACGCCGACGGCGGGAAGATCGACGGCGTGCAGAAGCTCGACCCGACTATGCTCGCCGACGCGATGCAGCAGAACCCGGCGAACCGCGGCCTCACCACGACCGCCGACGCGACCGGCAAGACCTACCAGTACCAGGACGGCCTGTGGGCGCGGCAGTTCACCTCGGCGGACGACCCGGTGTTCACCAGCCCGGTGTACGTGCCGTTCATGTCCGGCTTCGGCGGCATCACCGCGGCGATGCTGCCCAACGGCGCCACGTACTACTACTTCAGCGACAACGACGAATTCGGCTGGTCGGCGGCGGCCGCGCAGGCGTACAAGCTGCCCGCCGCAGGCGGAGCCGGTTGAGGCAGCCGACTGGCTGCTCGGCAACGGCGGCTTCGAGACCGGGACGACGTCACCATAGACGGCGGGCGACAAGGTCGCGTCCAACAATGCGCGGGAAGTGCCGCATCACGGCACCCGGTTCGCCATCATCGGGATCGGAGTCGGCGGCCGATAATGGAGCCTGGGCCTCTGCATCCCTCTGCTCGATTGCGTGATGCGCGGGTGTCCAGTGCCCTTGGCCAGTAGGACCAAGAGGCCGGGAACATCATCCGCGGTTGATGCCCCCACTGGCGACTCGTGGGAGGGGCCCGGCGCCTGCCGGGCTCCTCCCACGTTCCTCTGCCGTCAAGGGCTGTCCGCCCGCTGTGCCGAGGGGCAAGGCCCCGCAACTCACGCGCCGGTCCCGCTCCTGATCCGTGCCTTCTCGAACTCGGACACCGGGTCGCCTCCGGCGCTCCAGGGCCAGGCCGCGACCGTACCGTTGATCGCCTCGAAGACCGGGCGGGCCTGGCCGCGCCGCTCGGCGGCCATGAGCGCGTAGGCCAGCAGGTTCAGGTCGGCGACGGCTGCCGCGTGGTGGAAGAACCCGGGCCGGGCCCAGGTGTGTGCCGCACGGTCGAGGGCCTGGGCGGCGGACGCGTGGGACCAGTGGGTGCGGGCCATCAGCGCCTCGACTCCGCCGCGGGCGAGGACGGACTGGTACTGCAGAACCTGGGCGGTGAGTTCGGTGGCCGCGCAGGGAGCGTTCGCGGGCGTGAGGGCGCGGAGCGCGTCGACGAAGTCCAGTACCTGGACGCGTGATCCCATCTCCTCCGGCCCCAGATAGCGCAGCATGCTCAGGTGCGCCTCGCGGTTCCAGCGGTCGCGGGTCAGTATCTCGTGCCACAGACCGAACACTTCCGGCTGGCTGCGGCGCTCCAGCCGTGACAGACCCAGCAGGACCACCCAGGGAGTGGGGTCCTCCGGTGCCAGTTCGGCGGCGCGCAGACAGCTGTCTGCGATGCCGGCTGCGCCCTGCGGGCGTCCGTGGGAGCGTCCACGTTCGAGCTGTGCCCATGCAGAGAGGACGAGCGCGCTCGCGTTGCGCGGCTCACGAGTGGCCCAGGCACGGGGCCCGTGCGATTCGGCCAGGCTGTACGCCAGCACGGAAAGCTGGTGGGTGCGACGGTCCCAGTCGGCCCGGCTTTGGTCCAGGAGGCGGGATGTCTGGGCCATGTACAGATCCGTCGTCGCGATCGTGCCCGTACTTGTCGTCGCCCGGAGGGACTTCAGCAGCCGGCTGAGGGCAGCGTCGTCAAGCTCCGGGACGATACGTGCCTGTCTGTGACGTCTTGAGAGAAATGCCATGCGCACCTCGTTGAGGACCTGGTCGTGCCCGCCTGCGTTCCCGAGGCCGTGGCTGCCGTTCTGCGCGCGGCCCGCGAGTAGCTGCGCCAGCCTCTCGGGCTGGCAACCGGTGCGGGATATCGCCGCATCGTGAGGTGCGCCGGGGCCGCCGTCCAATGCTTGCCCGATCTGGTCAGGCTGCCTGCCGGGCATACCTCCAGCTCTCCGTCACAGGCGGTCGGCGACCTGTGGCCCGTACCGCTCGACACAAAAGCGCGACAGCCCGGCCGCGAATGTCTCGATGCTGTGCAGCGCGTAGTGGCCGGAGTCCCATGCCGCGTGCAGGTGGATCTGCAGCGGGTCGCCTTCGCTGTCGAGGATCAGCAATGGGTGCAGGTCGAAGCGGGCGTCGTCGGAGACCACCGCGATGCCGTGGCCCGAAGCCGTCATGGCCTGTGCGACGTGCGGGGTGTCGCATTCGAGCACGATGTCGTACGAGGCGTCCGCCTCCTGCACGGCGTGGTCGAGGATGCGGCGCGTGCCGTGCGCCGGGGTGAGGACGATGAGGGGCTCCGCGGCGAGTTCCCCGATGGTGACGCGGTCCCGGTCCGCCCAGGCGTGGTCGGCACGGACGTAGGCCCACAGCGGCAGGCGGGCCACCGGGAGCCCGGCGAATCGGCGCCTCGGAGGTGACGAGGAGATGGCGACGTCGGCGCCCCTCGCAAGGGCCTGGTACGCACGTGCCGGACTCTCCGCCTGCACAGTGACGAGCGGATCCTCCGGCCCCCAGGTGGCCAGGAACGGCGCGATCACGTCGGTGATGGTGGTGGGCGGCGCCGCCACGGTGATCCGCATGGCACGACCGGCGGCCAGCGCACCGACCGCGGCCTCGGCGGCGTCCGCGCGGGCGACCAGGTCGCGGGCCAGGGGCAGGAAGCGCAGGCCGGCCGCCGTCAGGACCATCTGCTTGCCGCCGCGGTCGAAGAGCGTCATCCCCAAGGTGCCTTCCAGGCCGCGCAGTTGGCGCGACAGCGAGGGCTGGGCGACGCGGACCACCTCGGCGGCCCTGGTGACCGAACCGGTCTCCACGATGGTCAGGAAGTAGCGCAGCACTCGGAGTTCCATGGCGGGGGCCCCTCGGGAGATGGAGGAGGCATGACACCTTCATGCCTCAGAGGCATGGTAGCCACCCCTTTCAAGTATTTGAGGCTATGGCTGACTCGCCGCATTCTTGTCCCACCGGAATTTCGGGTGATCGGCGCCCGAATCTCCGTCGACTTCTCCTCGAACAGTTCCTTCGATTGGCTGGTGTTCCCGCATGGCCCGCCCCCTGCCCCTGATCCTCGCCCAGGCGCCCGGCCGCCCGGCCGACGACCTCGCGGGCTTTGCCGCCGACGTGGAGCGGCGCGTGAAACTGCGCGCGCCCGGCGCCCTCGTCGTCTACCCCGAACTGCACCTCGGCGAGAGCGCCCCCGGCGTCCCGGCCGCCCCACAGGAGGCCGCCGAGCCGCTCGACGGCAAACGCGATGCGGCCTTCGCCGAGCTCGCGGGGGATCTGGGTATCTGGCTGGTGCCCGGCACCGTCTACGAGCGAGGCACCGGCGACCGCGTCCACAACACGGCACCGGTCTATTCACCCCGGGGTGAGCGCCTCGCCGCCTACCGCAAGGTCTTCCCGTGGCGCCCGTACGAGACGACCACACCCGGCAACCGGTTCGAGGTCGTCGACCTCGCCGGGGTCGGCCGCATCGGACTGTCCATCTGCTACGACACCTGGTTCCCGGAGGTCTCCCGCCATCTGGCCTGGATGGGCGCCGAGCTGATCGTCAATGTGGTCCGCACGTCGACGAGCGACCGCGCTCAGGAAGTCGTCCTCAGCCGCGCCAACGCCATCACCAATCAGGTCTTCGTCGCCGGTGTCAACGCCGCCGCCCCCTCCGGGGTCGGCCGCAGCCTCGTCATCGATCCGCAGGGCACGGTGCGCGCCGAAACCGTCGACGCCGGCGACTCCACCCTGACCGACGTGATCGACCTCGACGAGGTCGGCAACGTCCGCCGCTACGGCACCGCCGGTCTCAACCGGGTCTGGGAGCAGTTCCGTCCCGGCGACCCGGCCCTTGAACTCCCGCTGTACGGGGGTCGCATCGACCCCGCCACCTGGAACCCCGCCCACTCCACCGAGGAGCCACGATGTTGAACAGCGAGACCACAGAGAGCACGATGAGACTGAAGGGCGACCTCAGCCTGCTGTCCGTCGTCCTGTTCGGCCTGGCCTACATCTCCCCGGGCATCGTCGTCACGATGTTCGGCGTGGTCGCCGCCACCAGCGGCGGCGCGGCCCCGACCGCGTTCGCCATCGCCACCGTCGCGATGCTGCTCACGGGGCTGAGTTACGCGAAGATGGCGCGCGCCGTGCCCGGTGCGGGGTCGGTCTACACGTACGCCCGCAGGATGCTCGACGGCCGCATCGGCTTCCTGTCCGGCTGGGCGATGCTGCTCGACTACTTCTTCATCCCGATGGTCGGCTGGCTGATCACGGCGATCTACTTCCACGCCCAGTTCCCCGAAGTGCCCAAGTGGGTCTGGCTGATCGTCTCGGTGGGTGTCACCACCGCCGTCAATGTCTTCGGCATGAAGCTCGCGGACCGCGTCAACAAGGTCCTGATGTTCATCGCCCTGGGATCGCTGGTCCTCTTCGCGACCCTGTGTGTCGTCTTCCTCGGCAAGCACGGCTCCTCCGCGCCGGCCACGGACGCCCTGTGGAACTCCGGCACGTCGATCAGCGCGGTCACGGCGGCCGCCGCCATCGCCGCGTACTCCTTCCTCGGCTTCGACGCCGTCTCCACGCTGGGGGAGGAGGCCAGGGGCGGGGCGAAGACGATCGGCCGCGGCATCATCGGCTGCGTCATCGCCGCCGGAGCGATCTTCATCGTGCTGTCCTTCGTGATGCAACTGGTCCACCCCGGCGCGAAGTTCGCCGACGTCGACGCGGCCGCCTACCACCTGAAGGTGCAGGTCGGAGGGAAGACCTACGCCGAGATCATCAACTTCGTCACCATCGCCGGATCCATCGCCTCCTGTATCGCCCTGCAAGCCTCCGCCGCCCGCCTCATGTACGTCATGGGACGCGACGGTGCACTGCCCAAGGCCGTCTTCGGCAACCTGTCGAAGAAGACCGGCACGCCCGTTTTCAACCTGCTGCTGACCGCGGCCGCAGGCGTCCTCGCCATGAAACTCGACCTGACCACAGCCACCTCATTCATCAACTTCGGCGCCTTCCTCGGCTTCACCCTGGTGAACGTCTGCGTGATCGCCCACCTGGTTCGCGAGCGCAGGCAGGGTCGCTCCCTCAACTTCTTCTCGTACCTGGTGATGCCGGCCGTCGGCGTTGCCGTCTCCCTCTACCTGCTCACGAAGCTCGGTCATGTGGCGCTCCAGATCGGCGGCGTCTGGCTGGCGATCGGCGTCGTCTACCTGGCCGTCCTGACCAAGGGCTTCCGCCGGCCCGCTCCGGAGATGACCTTCGACGACGACACCACGGCCACGGACCCAGTCACCGCGTAGGCTCGCCTGCCTCGCCCTGGGCTCGGCTGGCGGCTGCTTCCGGCTCGGGGCCAGAGGGTAGGCCACGGACGGGGTTGGACGTCAGCGGGAAGGCCGATCCGTTGGTCTACCGTTCGTCTGCTTGCGCAGTCCTCGTCCGAGGTCGCGCGTAACGGATGTAGTGGCGGATCGAGCCGTAAGTTATCGAGTACTCGTGGTGGTCCATGAGTTCTGCCCAGATCTGCCTTCCATTGAGACCTCTGCCGATCATGCTCTCGACCGTGTCGGCGAGTACGCCCGTGACGGGTTCGGTCAGCGGCCCCGTCTCTGATGTGGTCAGGCGTGGTGTCTCCAGGGCGAAGCGAACGTCCCAGGAGCGGAGGTTGTAGCGCTTGGCGAGCGTGCGGATTTGGGTGCCTTTGCGGGCGTCTAGGGCGATGCGTTGGGCCAGGTCCTGGTGCCAGGCGAAGGGATTTCTCCTCGGTAAGCGTCGGCGTGATCTGTTGATGCCGCCCAGGGAGTTGGCGTCGGCGAGGGCGCGTTCGAGTGCTTCGGGCGAGCGGCCGGCGGCGGTGGCGAGGTTTTAGCGGCCTGCCGAACCACTGCGGTGGGCCGCAGAGGTAGCAGTGCAGGAAGCTGGGCTGGAGATGGTTGGCGCGAGCCAGGCGCCGGATGTAAGAGTTGGCGGATTCCCCGAGGCAGGGGCGGAGTCGGACCGGCAGCGGCGCGTACCGGGGCGGCAGTTCGCTCTTCATCGGGACGTAGCGGTCTTCGTGGCCATCGACGCCGTGGTGTGGGCGGTGTGGTCGAGCGGAATGGCCTGGAGGCTCTTCTTGGTGATCTTCTCGGTGCCGGTGAGAATGGCGTCGAGGGCGGCTCCGCGGATGGCGTGGGAGAGAGATCCGATCATGCCGCCGGTGTGGTTGTGCAGGAAGCGGTCCAGGTCGGTGAGTGTGCCGGAACGGTGTTCGTGCAGCCGCAAGGTGTCTTCCATGGTGGCGACCAGGCCCTTCCATTCACTGTTGTAGGGGAAGGGCCGGGAGGGGATCAGGGTGAAGCGGCCAGCGATCTGGGCACCGCGTGTCCCGGACAGCAGCCCGGATTCGTCGATGTCGATGCCGGCAAAGACAAAGGTGGCGGGCAGGCGTTCAGAGAAGTACTTGAGGGTGTCGGCGACTTCGGCGCCGTGGCGGCTGGTGAGCGAGATGTTATGGAGTTCGTCGACCAGCACCAGAGCGGTGCGGGTGTCGGTGCAAACACCGACGACGGCCTCGATGATGTCCGTCATGTTCGAGCGGGCCCGCACCGGCAGGCCCAGGAAGCGTGCGAACTCGGTCGCGATCATGCGGGCGGTCGCGGCGGGCGGGACGGTGACATAGACGACCGGGATCCGGTCTGTGGCATGGGGGTGCCGGGCCCGGTCCAGGAGTTCATGGGAGCGCCCCAACTGCGTGATGGCGATGGTTTTTCCGGTTCCCGCCGGGCCGGAGACGATCAGCCCGCGACGGGCGCTGATCGCGTGCCGGTTCAGCAGCACCAGACGACGGCCGCAGATCGCCGTCCGCTCGATGAATGAGGTGGCGACGGTGAGCATCCGAGCGTGATGGTCAAGGCGGGACTCCTCATAGAGATCCCGCTCGGGTGGGTTCATCTGCTGCCGAGCACTGCGCGACGCCAAGACGGGGGGAGCGGGTGGGCCGTCGATGAACTTGCCCCACCCCGTCAACGTGTTCAGCTGCCGGTCGGCCTCGACGTCGGTCTCCTGCAGCACGGTGCGGCGGGCCGCCGGTTTGGAGATGGTCACGTGCGCCTCCAAGGATCGGCCAGGGGGTCAAACAGGCCCAGTGGGATGACCTCCGCCAGCGCGGAGTCCGCCGTGTCCTCGTCCCTGGGCTCGCTCTCGGCCGGTGGATCAGGGATCTCCCGGCTCGGGGCGGTCGCTCGGGTGCGGGCTGCGACCCGGCGATCCTTCCTTGGCCGTTTGGCCGGAGGGCGCTCCTCGCCGACAGGGCCATTGTGGGCGCGCTTGAGCAGGTCCGCTGCCGCTTCCGCGATCTGGGTTTCGCTGCCGTTCGGATTCTGCTGGCGGGCGTGGTCCCAGGCCATTTCGCCGAACGGGACGCCGACACGGTGAAGGTGCCGCCAGAACACGGTGATCCACCGGTCCCTCTCACCTCGGCGGTCGCGTACCCAGATCCGCGAGATGTCGTAGGGGTCGTAGTGGACCTCCCACAAGCCCTTCCTCTCCGCGACCCCGGAGTGCTGACGGCGCAGCGGGTTCAACTCCGGGCCGTCGTAGGTGCGGTACTTGATCCGGATGCCGTAGGAGTTGATCGCGTGCCACCGCTCCGGCAGCAACTCGACGTAGTCCTCACCGCTCAACGGGGCCGGAACGTAACCGCACGACTCCAGCAGCATCGCGTACTTCTCGTTCGGCGAGAACGCCCGCTTCGGTGCGCTGGGATCGCGCAGCGCATCGTGTGGCCGGTTCTGCCAGATCGTGACGATCCACTCGTCCAGCAGGTCCTGCAGCTCGGGCAAGGACCACAGCGGTCCGTCCTCCACATGCCGGCCACGGCGCTCCACCGAGCGGCCGGTGTACCCCGCGACGAACTGCGCGAACAGCGTTGCCACCGATCCCAGCGTCTTCTCGATCACGCCCTTCTCGAAGGGCGACGCCTTGTGCGTCGGCTGCAGCGAGACGCCCAAGAAGCGGCAGGAGGCACGGAAGTTGTGCGAGATGAACACCTTGCCGTGATCGCAAACGACCGTCTCCGGCACGATCACCGGCCGCGCCGCCGCCTGCTCCAACCGCTTGTCCAGGGCCAGTAGCCGCCGGTGCGGCAGGACCGACCGGGACATCCGCAGCGCCTGCGGCCAGCCCGGCCGCATCGCCTCCGGTGTGATGCTGCGGGCCAGGAGGGCGGAGGCGTCGGCCGCCTTCGTCGTCGGACGCAGCACTGCCGCCGTGATCGACCTAGACGCGATGTCGACCAGCGCCGTCAACTCGACCTTCTCCGCGATGCCGTCATCCAGCCGTACCAAAACGTCCAACGGAGTGGAGTCGATCTGCATCAGCTCGCCCGGCGCAATAGCGGGGACTTCCCCAAACGGGCCGGCCGGACGGGCCAGCAACGAGCGCCGTGTCCTCGCCGAACCGGTCGCGTGCGTGCCGACCGCCAACTTGTCGAACAGCCGATAAAGCGTGCGCTCCGTGGGCAATGCGATGCCGTCGGCGTCGTCGCGGGACGCCAGGATCTCCTTCGTCCGCCAGATGGTGAACCGAACCGTCCTCGAGGAGGCATCGGTCGTCTCGGCGATCGCCTGCCTCATTGCCTCGACCACCAACGGGGAAATCTGGCCGAAGTCCGGCAGCTTCTTGGCCGACCGCCCGTCCGCCAGCCCGACCAGCCCGTCGCGCTGATAACGCTGGCGCCGCTGCTTGATTCCACTGGCCGTCATCCGATGGCCCGCTGCCGTCAGCTCGGCGGCCTTGGCCCGCTCCCGCTCAGCCAGGCAACGTTGCCGAGGGTCGAACTCCGGTCGCGGCACTGCCCCGTGGGGAGCATCCGGCGGCAATCCGTGGAGCACCTCCACGACGTGTGTTTCCCACCAACGGGCCTGTTCAGCAGCCCTCTTAGGGAACTCCGCGATCCGCGCCGTCGGCGGGACCCGACGCTCCTCGCTCGTCATCCGGCACTCCCGCCAGCCCGACGCACGACCGTACGCGGCCCGAGCAGTTCGATGTCCATCTGCTGGGCCGACACCTCGTACTTCCACAAGAGGTGGAACAACACGGGCAACGTCGCGAGCCGGTCGCCGGCTGCATCAGCCCCGGCCATCAGCGGCCCCGGCTGCGAGAAGACCTCCAACAGCCGAGCTGCGACCGGCTCCCGTCGGCAGCGGGGGTGCCGGTAGCGCGACAGCCACCGGACATTCGCCAGGAGCACTGGCTCCGGCGTCCCCACCCGCTCGAATCTCCACCCAACTTCCGCGCAGGCCCGGCGCGTCAGGTCGAACGCTTCGGCGTCCCGCGGAGCGATCCAGTCGTCGGCGCGGACATCGACGACCGCCGCCGAGCCATCGACCCGGCGCACGAAGAAGTCCGGGGCATGCCGACGCTCACGTTCCCCGTCGTGCCAGTGCAGCCAGAACGGCATGGGACGCCATGCCCACCACCGCAGGATCGAAGTCCATGAGCACCAGCCGGTCCCGCTCCAACCACGACTCGAAACCGACGTGCTGTCCTGTCGTCGCCGCCCAGTACCACCCGGGGAAATGGCGCCCACCCCACGACCACCGAAACGGCCGGACCGGCACCGCGTCTTCGAACCTGACCGTCGCGCAGTCCAGCAACGGACGACGCCGCTTAGTCCCGCGCTTGTCGTCCACTCGACACGACACCTCGACGTACGGGGCAGTGCTCTCCACCCCTGTCGATACCGACATTCGACACCCCCAACGTGCTCACCCCTCCGACTAGATTCACTGCCAGAAAGGCCGAAACGACTGAGTTCGCTGTCAAACACCTCGATTGGATGCCAAAGGTGTCCTTTGATATCCAATCAAGGCGATTGACAACGAACCCAGTCGTCCAGGGCGAGCGGAGTGAGTGCCATCCGCGGACGGATCAGACTGCGGATGCGGGCCCAGGCGGCAGATGGACGGTCATGATCAGATGACAGGTCTCGTCACCCTCCCCGCGATAGGTGTGGGTGACATCGCCTTCGAACGTGGCGGTCTGTCCGGCTTCGACGGGGTGCTCCGCGCCGTCGACGACCAGGACCATGCGCCCTGCAATGACGCTGACAGTCTCGACGACACCGGTCTGGTGGGGGTGGCTGGGGTACTCGTCGCCCGGCTCGAGACGCCAGCGCCACACCTCGACCGGAGCGGGGCCCGAGGTCGTCAGCATGAGCCGGGCCTCGCTGCCGCGTTCGCCCGCCCACAGCGGCATCACGCCGCTGGCCGACACCACGCGGACGCGCCCTTCGGCCGGACCTTCCATCAGGGCGGAGACCGAGACGCCCAGCGTGTCGGCCAGCCGGACCAGGGTCGCGAAGTTCGGATTTCCCTGCGCCTTCTCCAGCCCGACCAGAGCCCCCTTGCTGACCTTGGCCCGGCGGCCGAGTTCGTCCAGGGACAGGCCGGCGCGTGTGCGAGCTGAGCGGACGTTGTGCGCGAGCGTGCGCAGGGCCGCCTCTGTCTCGGTCACCTGATCACCATCCCCATCGGTCGGTCAGTGGAATGTGCCACTCGGTCGTTCGGTTGACAGAGTGCGGTCGTTCCGTTGTACGGTTTAGTCGTTCCACTGTAACCGTAAGGGATCGTCTCGTGATAGCTCTACTGCTGGCCCTGGGCAGCTCACTGACCTACGGATGCGCCGACTTCCTCGGCGGTCTGGGCGCCCGCAAGGCCCACGTGCTCCGCACTGTAATGGTCGCCGCGCCGGCCAGCCTGGCGGTCGAGCTGCTGTTGTGGCCCGTACTCGGCGCTTCGTTCAGCCCCGCCGCGCTCGGCTGGGGCGCCGCCTCCGGCGTGGCCTCGGCCGCCGCGTTCGCCCTGCTCTACCGCACCCTGGCGATCGGTCCGATGAACGTGCTCTCGCCCGTCACCGCCCTCGTCTCGGCCATGCTGCCGGTCGGCGTGGGCCTGCTCCAGGGCGAGCACCTGGGCACCGCCGGCCTGATCGGGCTTCCGCTCGCTCTGGCCGCGGTGGTGATGGTCAGCGCAGGCCACGGCGCCGGATCAGGCCGCCCGTCGCGTACCGCTCTGCTGCTGGCCCTCGGGGCCGGCGCCGCCATCGCCCTCCAGTTGATCTTCCTGCACCAGGCCCCGTCCGACAGCGGCGTGGCACCCCTGATCATCGGGAGGGCGGTCTCCTCCGCCGTCACCCTGGCTGCGGCCGGACTGTTGTACCGCAGGCTCGGGACGGAGAAGCCCGCGTACGCGATCTCGGCCGCAGCCGGCGCGCTGGACTCGGTGGCGAACCTGCTGTTCCTGCTCGCCGCCCGCAGCGGGGACCTCGCCGTCGTCGCTGTGATCACCGCCCTCTACCCGGCCGGCACCGTCCTGCTCGCCCGCAGCGTCCTCGCCGAACGCATCCACCGCGGACAGCTCGCCGGCCTGGGCGTCGCCGCCGTCGCCGTCAGCCTCCTCGCCCTCACCTGAGACCTCCGACACCGCCGCCCTGCAAGGAGACCAGCATGTTCATCCAGCCCTGGGACGCCGGCCTGGACGAAGCCGAATGGCAGACCTGGATCGCAGAAGGCCACGACTTCGGCCTCCTCGGCGTCAACGGCCTGCCCGGCCAGGCGCCCGTCGCCGTCCCCACCCACTTCACCAGCGAAACCGGCCACCTCCTGCTCCACCTCGCCCGCCCCAACCCGGTTTGGACGGCGATCGACAACGACCCGAACGTCCTGTTCACCGTCTTCGGCGACTACGCCTTCATCCCCGGTCCCTGGCGCGCAAAGCCGGACACCCCACCCGCCGACGGCGTCCCCACCAGCTACTACACGGCCGTCCAGTTCACCTGCCACGCCAGGATTGTCGACGACCCCGAGGGCAAGGCCGAGCTGCTGCGCCGCCAGATGGCCCACTTCCAGACCGACGGCGACCACGCCCCCATCTCCGCCGGCCAGCCCCCGTACGGCCGGATGCTGCCCGGCATCCGCGGCCTGCGCCTGGAGGTCACCGACGTACGGGCGAAGTTCAAGTACGACGACCACAAGCCCGTCGAGCACCGCGCCGCCGTCGCTGACCACCTCACCGAACGCGGCCAGGGCCTCGACGCTCCCACCGCACACCAGCAGCGCCGACGCCTGAACCGCATCGGTCCCTGGAAGCCCTGACCACCCGCCCCACACGCACGAAGGAACGGAGAACACTTCCCATGGCCGACTTCCGCATCGCCCCCGCCGTCGCGGACGCCTTCCCCGACACCCTCATCGCCGTGGTCACCGCCACCGGCCTGCGAGGCCATGAGCCCTGGCCCGACACCGCCGCCGCCCTGGAGACGCTGGAGCAGGAACTCTCCGAGGGGGCCTGGCAGCCCGCAGACGAGACCGACCCGCGCATCGAGGCATGGCACACCGCCTACCGCTCCTTCGGTACCAATCCGCGTCGCATCCGCCCGAGCGTCGACGCCCTGGGGCGTCGCATGGCCAAGAAGGGGACGCTGCCGCGGATCAACCCGGCCGTCGACTCCTACAACGCCGTATCCGTCCGCCACGGCCTGCCCGCCGGCGCCTTCGACCTCGACCACCTCACCGGCGATGTCAACATCCGATACGCGAACGGAACCGAGACCTTCACCCCGCTCGGCGAACCCGACACCATCGAGAACCCCAAGCCCGGCGAGATCATCTATGACGACACCACCGGCGTCCTGACCCGCCACTGGAACCACCGCGACGCCCACCGCACCCGCGTCACCGAGGACTCCGCCCGTGTCGTCTTCGTCCTCGAAACCCTCCACGCCACCCGCGACGGCCACCTGCTCAAGTTCGCCGCCGAGGAACTGCACGGCCTGCTGATGCTCCACGCCGATCAGACGCGCGTGCACTACCTCAGCTCGGAACAACCGGAAGTCACAGTGTGAGCTCGTTGCCCACGGCATCAGCCCTCCGACTAGGTCCACTGTCAGAGAAGCCGAAACGACTGGGTTCGCTGTCAAACGACTCGATTGGATGACAAAGGACACAGTTCGCCGGGGGCAGACAGGAAAGATCGCGGAAAGACTGGCCAACGGGCGCGAGGGCATGTCAACGTAGACGACCTTGCAAGAAACCCCAGGTCAGAGAGGTGATTGCCCGTGACCGTAGCCCCTGCGGGCCCCGGTTTTTCCACCACCGTCGAAGCCCTGCGACCGCGGGAGTGGCAGCTCGGCCCCGGTCAGCCGACCCTGGTCATGGACCAGTTCTCCGCCGAGGACTTCCACCTGATCGTCGATGATCGCGCGGACGTGCACGTCAGCTCCAAGGACGGCCGGTTCTACCTCGGCTGGTTTCCGCTCGGCCGCCCCGGCACGGATGGCGAGGGATGGAAGATCGCTGTCACCGGAACCGCCAAGGTCCGCGGCTACCACCTGTCGTTCGATACCGAGACGCCGGCCGACATCGTCGCCGCCACCGTAGCGAGTGTGCTGGAGACCTCACGCCGCCTCTGACAGCGCGGACACCGACACGTAGTGCCGCCCTGTGAGCGCTGGCCGTACCGAAGGCCCGCCCGTTCAACTGCCCCCGTTTCCCCCGAACCCCAGGAGGCTGTCCGTGACGTCCCCGGAGATGACCGTCGGCGATCTCATCGACCTGTTGTCCGGCTGCGACCGGAGTGCTCCGGTCCGCCAGGCCATGAACCCCTTCGCCCCGATGGCGCACCGCTTGGCGCAGGTCCTGCAGTCGGTCGACGAGACCGGCCAGACCGTGGTCTACCTCGCCGAAGGCCCGGACCCGGACGCACAGCTCGGCCACCTTCCGCCGGAGGTCGCCATCGAGCTGACGTGGCAGGGCCCCGTCCAGGCGCCCCCGCGCCGCCCCCGTCGCCGCGCCGGCGGCAACTAGACCCGCACCGAGCCCTTGGAGGCGCCCCTGTACCCCGACTTCCCGCCCGACTCGTCCACCCCGCTCGGCGGCCAACCCGCGTTCTGGGTCGGCCCCCGGCACCTGGCCGGTGACGATGGACGCCTCTACGACGTCGTCGCCGACGCGCTCGCCGGCCTGGGCTGGACGAGCCTGACGATCGTCCGCGGACGACACGAGCCGGACGAGGCGCCGGAGGACCGCCAGGTCCTGCGCAGCACCGTCCTGCACATCAGCCCCGACGCCTTGCGCTGGGCCCAGTGGAGCCTGGCGGACGAGCCGTTCCACCTGGGCGAGCTGCCGATCGCCTGGCAGATCTCCGCCCGAGCCGAGGCGAGCAGCCCGCTCGCCCAGTGGTCGGCCTACTTCACCCGTGACGTCCCCGGCGAGGCGGTGGTCGACTTCCTCATCGCGCTCGACGCAAGCGACCAGCCTGCCGTGCCGCTCGCCGGATCCGAGCTGGTCCTTGACGCAGTCGCCACCCACGGATGGTTCCGCGACATCGACCAACCTCAGGCGGCGGCGACGGACCCGACGTTCACCTCGCACATCAGCCTCGGCGACGTCCCGCCCCTCATCCAGGACGCTGACCCGCGGGCCCTGTCCGCCGAGGACGACGAGACGGGACCGGCCGGATGGCAGGCGTGGGCCGAGCCCGCGCTCGGCGCACCGTGTCTGTGGGCGGCATCGTTCGCCGCCAGCGTCCCGTACGATCTCGTCGCCGCCTTCGCCGCCTCCCTCAGCTCGACCGCACCGGTCCTGCGGCGGGTACTGCCCGAGGCCACCCAGGAGCGCCTCCTGCGCGCGCCGGCCATCTAACGTCCCGCGCACAACTCTCGACGATCGCAGTCCGGCACCCTCCCACTTGGGGGTGCCGGACCTTCTTGCTTCGCGGGTGAAGTGGCCGTTCGGTCTTCGATGCCAGGAAGAATTGCCGCCTGTTGATGGAACGAAGCAGGATGCGGCAATGCACCCCAGCCCCAGCGCCTTAATGGTCATCGCTCTCATCGTCGCCGTGACGATCGGGTTGACGGCCCGTTCACGCCGCAAGCGCACGGCTGCCCTCGCGGCGCAGTGGCAGGCATTTCAGCAGCACCGCAGCTCCGGGCAGGGGCAACTCCTCCAGGTGACGCGGGTCTACCAGCACGGCCGCCGTGGCTCCAAAGCAGTCGTGACCTGGTGCGACACCGGGCGGCAGCAGGACGCCTGGTTCTGGAACTGGCACGTTCCCGCAGGCGCGTACCTGCTCGTGAACGCCTCCAGCGGCTATGGGCCGCACAGTCATAACCCGAACGTGCTCTACGTCCAGCCCGGCCAGGTCCGAGCCTGGGTACCAGGCCAAGCGGCTCGCGCCGCTCAACGCGTCAGCCAGTAACGCACTGCTGCCCCCGACCTGCGGTGGTCGGAGGCAGCAGCGTGACGTGCACGCAGGTCAGCTCGTTGCCTTGGCCTTGGCGAGAGCCTTGTCGAGGTGGCGGTCGACCAGGGCCGGGGAGCCGGAGACGACCAGCAGCAGGTTGCCGTCGCGGATCGCGGTCTGCTTGACCACGGTGCTCCGTCCCCCGGCGATGAACGTCAGGAGTTGGCTCCACTGCTCGTCACCGCCGACGTGGGGTGCGGGCAGGTTCTGCGGAGTCACGTCGACCGGGGTGCCGCCCACGACGACCTGATAGGTCGGGCAGCCGGTCATGGCGTCGAAGATCCGGTCGATGGCGTCGGAGAGCTTCTTCGCGCTGTCGCTGTACAGCTCCTCGGAGATCTCCGAGGAGCTGCCGCCGTAGGTGAAGTCCGCCTTCGCCTTGTGCGGGAAGGCGAGCGGGCCGCCAGTCGCCGCGTCGCCGCCCAGCTCGCTCAGGGCCGGGCAGCCGATGACGGTGACGTCGTCGTGCTGGGCCGGACGCTCCGGCTTGGGAAGGTAGCCGCTGCCGAGGTCGCGCGGGTCGAGCAGGCGGGACTCGAGTGCGGCCGAGGAGAGCGCGGCCGGCTTCTGGACGGCGTCGGCCGGCTTTCCCGTACGGGAGGAGGGGGTCTGATGCTTGGCCCCGGTGGTGTCGGTGGCGCAGGCGGGCAGAGCGAGGAGGGCGGCGGTGATGCCGAGTGCGGTGGTGGCGACGCGAACGCGCATGACGGAACTGACCCCTTGGTGCTAGGCGACGGGTGGTCAGTGCGGGCCCGCGGGCCCGGTGGGGTCGTAGGAGTGGTGGTCAGTGCCCGAGGTGGCGCAGGCAGTCCTCGAACGTGGCGTGCGTCGCGTCCGCCGGCCCGGAGTGCCGGTTGTACCAGGCGGTGTCGATGCGGGTCTCCTGCTGCTGGTGTCCGGCCCTGCAGCGCAGCCAGATCTCACCGCGGGTGGAGAGGATGAGCCAATCCCTGTATGCGCCGCACTCGGTGCAGGCGGCCATCTCGCCGTCGAGGACGAGGGGCTGCTTCCACGGCATCATCTTGCCTTCGACCTGGTCGTGGCTCGGCACCCGCAGTTCCGGCGGGAGGAAGTCGTCCACGATGGCGGCTGGCTCGGCGGACTCCGGCTCAGGCGCCGGCACTCCGAAGCCGGGCGGGACTTGGCCCTGCAGCTGCACGTACAGCTCGGCGAACTGTCTCTGAGCTTCGCTCGGCTCCTTGGCCCTGCGGCGTATCCGGTGAAACACCTCGGCGTCCTCCTCTACCTCAGCACCTCGTCCTGCGCGTTTCATGATCGTGCCCCACGCCCCCGGCGGTTTCAATTCACAAAGTCCACAGTCACCTCCGGCCAGGTCAGCAGAGGTTTTCGGCTTCTCGGCTGCCCAGAGGATGAGTTGGCCACGATGCGTGTCTCCATGCGCCGGGGTGGCCATGCCAGGGTGTGCCCGATCACACGCCATCGTCTCCCTCGACCGCTCAACTTCGCGACGCCTACTGGCTCGACTCGCCCCACCTGCGCCATGCCCGTCCGCCCTGCGGGTGCACGGATGCCGACAGCCCCCACATCGGACCTGGTCGCCACCGAGGTTCGATGTGGCGCACGACCATGCTCTGGATTGCGGGCGAAGCGGTGGCGCTGTCCCTTCTCTCGGTGATGCACTGAGTCCGCGTGGAGGCACCCGGCGGGCTCACAGGGTCTTACGTGATGTGTCCTCTCCGCTGCGCTGCCTGCCGGGCGCGGAGGGCCTGGTGGTCGTCCCGCGCGTTGCGGACCGGCGCCCTGCGGTGCTGGTCTCGGGCAGGTGGGAGGCGTCGGCGGGCAGATCGGCGGTCCGCCGCATCCGCCACACGAGCACGTCGCTGACGGAGTCCGCGGTGCCGAGTTCGCGGCGGCCAGCAACGTCGGACAGAAGGACGGCCGCGTCGTGTCCGGCGGCTTCGGCTTCCGCATTGGTCGCCGCCAGGGCGTACCAGCCGGGTTCGGCGAGGATCTGCTCGGCCAGCTCCGGCAGCGCCTCGCGCAGCAGCACGGTCTGCCGCTGGAGCATCGGTCGGCTCAGGCGTCGGCCGCGCTGGTAGAGCACGCCTAGGGGCTGGGTGGCGGCGGCCTGGTAGGCGGTGCGCAGGTGCGCGCCGGCCCGGGTAGCGGCCTCAGCCTGCTGGGCGTGCCCCTTCCTGGCGTGCCAGTGCGCGGCGGCGGTGATGAGGAAGAACAGCATGTCGATGGCCATGGCCGTGGTGGCTCCGTCCTCGCCGCGGCCGAGGGCCGGGCCGCTTTGGACGAGGTCGCGGGCGGCCTGCCGCAGGGCTCGATCGTGCCCGCGCACGGCGCGGACGTGAGAGCGCGAGGCCCGTTCGAAAGCCGTTGCAGCGTCGCGCAGTTCGCGGCGGGTGTGGGCGGCGGAGGTCTTCGCGAGGGCATCCAGGACCTCGCCGGCCGCTGCGATGTGGGCGGCGGCGACCGCGTCCTCGCCGTGCTCGACGACGAGCACGGCCTGCCACACGGCCGAGGCCGTCCCGCGGCGTGCGGCGGCCGGACTGCCCGGCTCCGTACGGATCGCATCCTCCCGCCGGGCAGCCGGAACGTCCTGCGCGTCACCGGCCCAGCGCTCGCGGATGCGGGGCAGCGACAGGTCGGGGGCCAGGCGCGCGCCGGGGTAGAACACCGGCTCGCCGTCCTTGTTCAGGTCCTCGGGCAGGGCGACCTTGTACCCGAGGAGGTCGCCAGAGGGAGCGGCGCGCTTGCGGATCAAGAGGCCGGCGGTGGCGAGCCGGTCGAAGAACTCCTCGTCGCTCCTCGCGCCGGCCACCGCGTGTCGTACGGTTTCGCGCAGTTCCTCGCGGGCGGTGCGCTCGCGACCCTGCCGCTCGGCTTTGTGGCGTTCGGCGCTGGTGGGCCGTTGGGCTGCGGTGCCGTCGCCGGGTGCGACCTGGTGGAGGCCGAGTTCCTTCTCGATGAGCCGGGCTTCGGCCTGGGCGCGGGCGCCGGAGCGGTAGTCGTCGGGGCGATGGCCGTCCTCGGTGACGAGGGTGGCGACGATGTGGATGTGGTCGTCGGCGTGGCGTACAGCGGCCCAGCGGCAGCCGGGCTGTCCCTCGCCGGGGTCGATGCCGGTGGCGGCGACGATGCGGCGGGCGATGTCGGCCCACTCCTCGTCGGACAGGATCCGGTCGCCGGGGTCGGCGCGTACGGAGGTGTGCCACACGTGCTTGGCCGGGCGGGCGTGCTTGGCGAGAGCCATCACGGGCTGGTCGAGGAGCTGCTGGAGGTCTGTGAGGGTGGCGCTCGGGTGGCGTCCGGGGTCGGGGGACATGCCGTCGAAGGAGGCGACGAGATGGGGGTCGGTGTGATCCTCGTACTTGCCGGTCTCGTAGAGGTAGTAGAGGAGACCTCTGGTGTCCGACCCGGACGGGTTGACGCTGGGGATCATGAGCCGTGGTGCTCGATCAGCCGTGTGGCGGCTTCGTGGGCGGTGTCGGCGGCACGTCGTACGGCGGCGACGGCCGCTTCGAGCTGAGGAACGTCTGCACCGGAGTTGAGCGCCTTGACTGCCTGGTTGAGATTGCTGCCGGCCCAGCCGAGCCGACGTCGGCTGTCGAACAGGGCTGTGATGACTTCGCGTTCGTCGGCGATCTCGGCGCTGGTGCGGTTGAGGTCGCGGGCGGCGGCGAGCGCGGAGCGGGCGAGGAACCCGGCGACGGACAGATTGCACTGGGCGGCGGCGGACTTGATCACGGCGAACTCATCATCATTGAAACGTGCGTTGGGCTGGTGGAGGCGCTTCTTCTCGGGCGACTGGCGCGGACGCTGGCGGGCGCGAGGAGCGCGCGGTCGGCGTACACGCGGTTCAGTCTGCTTCTCCTCCTGCCCTGGCTTCGATCCGCCCCCGGTCGAAGCCTCAAGGACCTGCGCCCCCCGGTGCAGGTCCTCTCCCGCCCCCGAGGGGGCGGGTTCGGCGGAAGCTACGCTTCCGCCCCAACTTGCTCGCCCCAAGACCGAGTTGGAGTCGGGATCAGGTTCCGGGGTGGTGCCGTTCTTGCGTGCGTTCGTCATCAGGATTCGGGCCTCGTAGAGCGGGTGCGCTGCTGGATGGTTGCGGCCAGCGCGAGGACATCGGCTGGGCTGGCAAGGACGCGGACCGGCCCGTCGGGGCGGTCCTGGACGAGCCACTGCCCGGTCGGCGTGAGGACGACGGCGTGTAGGAGTTGCCGGCGGACCAGGACGTCCGCCCAGGCATCGGCCTCGGCGACGGTGGGCTCGGAAGAACGAGGGGGACGCGGAATCACGGCGTACCTCCTAAGCGGGGCGGTGGCCCGGCACGGAGCCGGGCCACCTTTGCGGGCACGGGCTTTGAACTGGGGCTTTGCCGGTTCAGCCACACTCGGGGCAGCGCCCGACGTGGCTGTTGAGCGCGCGAGCCATCCGCTGTTTCGCCGAGGCAGCTTGCTTCGCACTGGACTTCGCCGCCGGCCTGCCCGCGTGCCGCTCGGAGTGAGCGAGCATGAACCCGATCTCTCGCTCGTACTCCGCGCGGACGGTGTCGAACTGGTGGCAGGTCTTCATCGGGCGGTGCTCCTCGTCGTCGTGATGTCCTCGTTCCGCAGCTCCTGGAGGACGAGGCCGAGTCGGTCGTTCCCGACACCCGTCAGGCCCTGGCGGCGGATGATTTCGCGCAGCTGCACCCGGGTGATCGCTCCGTTGCCGTCCCGTTCGAGCAGGGCGGGAACATGGGGGCGTACCTCGTGGACAAGCTGACGCTCGGACTCGCCCAGCTCGCGTGCCGGGCGCTCCGTCTGCGGAGAGCGGGACCGGGCACGGTTGTCCTTGTTCTTCGTCCGGGACTTCCTGGCCGGCTTCCGACGGAGTGGGACCTTGTGTCCTCGGTCCTGGGTGGTCCCGGACTCGGTGGCGGTCGGTCCTCGGTCCTGGGTGGTCTCGGTCCCGGACTCGGTGGCGGTCGGTCCTCGGTCCTCGGTGCTCTCGGTCCCCGACTTCGCGATACCCGGTCCCCGATGAGGATTTGGGTCCTGAGCTGCTACTTCTCGCGTGTTGCGGTCGGTCCTCGTGGCCGCTGTGTCCCGCGCTGCGGCTTCTGGATCGGCGGGTTCGGTCCCCGGGACCGCGCCGTCTTCAGGGGGCTTGGTCCCCGCGGTCGTTCCCGTTTCGTCGCCCTTGGTCCCCGCGCCGACCTTGGCTTCAGGGGCCGCCTCCTCGGGGACCGGTCCCCGAGGAGGCCTCGGTCCTCGGTCCGGGACCGGCTCGTCGGAACCGTCGGGACCGGGGACGGGGACCGGCACATTCGATGTCGGCTGTGCGGGGACCGTGGCCGCCGATGCGCTGCTGTGCGCCGGGGACCAGGGAGAAGGGAGCGGGACCGTGGCGAGCGCGAGCGCGTGTCGCCGGGCGGCGAGCTGGTCGAGCAGCTGTGTTCGCTGGAGGGGGTCGGTGCCGACCGAAGCCCTGCCGACCGCCTTCGACAGGCGTCGGGTCAGCCGTCGGCCTCGACGGTTCCGCTGCTGCTCGGGTGTGCGCTCGGCGAGGCGGGCGGCGAGGGTGACCGCACGGGCGGTGGCCCGGTCCCGGGTGATCTGTGCGGCGTCGCGGTCTCGCGCGGCGATGCCGAGGCGGGACAGGAAACGCTCGCGTGCCTCCCGGCCCAGGACGGCGATCAGTCCTTTTGAGGCGGCGCCGGGTGTGCGCAGGCGTAGTTCGATGCCCATGGCCAGGTGCCACAGCATCGCCGCCATGACTGGTCCGACGAAGGCGCGGACCGTGCCGCCGATGGGGCCGCTCTCTGCGTAGGCGGGGATCACCTGCACCGTAGTGATCACCCAGACCAGCGTGCCCGGCAGGCCGGGGGCGCCTTGGACGGCGAGGTTCTGCCGTGCCATCAGCGCGGTGGCGAACAGGGCGAGTTCGGCGGCGGCGAACATGCCGGCGCGCTCGGCGGCGCCGGCCATGTCGAGGTAGTCGGCGGCGAACCGCCACGAGGTGTCGGCGCTGTAGGCGGTGCAGCCGAGGGCGGCGACGGCGGCGACCTGGACTGCTGGGCCGCCGAGACGTTTCTGCGAGCGAGATCCCCGGCGCCGGATGGTCCAGGCGGTCAGTACGAGCGCGAGGGTGGCGGGCACGACGGCGACGAGGAGGAGAGGGAGGTCCGAAGTAGCACCGAAGGCGAGGACGGGGTGGGTCATGCTGCCTTTCCGAGAGGGGCGTGCGTCGGGGGCGACGCTGCCGGGCGGCCTGCCGGCTGCTGCGTGCCGGGAGCTGCGGGCGCGGGGGTGCCCTTGGTCTTGGAGGTCTTCTTCCGCTTCTTCTTGGGGCGGGGCACGCCGTAGTTACGGTCGCGGTCGAGGACCTTGTTGGCGGCTTGCCGAAGCAGGTCTCGGGCGTGCTTGTGGCTGATCTGCAGGGCGGCGGCGAGCCGGTCGGACTGCCAGCCTCGGACGTAGGCGTGGTCGATGACGACCTGCCGCTCGGCCTCGGTCAGGTGCACGTCGCGTCCCTGGAAGAAGGCGGTCACGCGCCGGTAGTCCAGGCGCTGGTGCAGTCCGTCGTGCAGCGGGCGCCGCTCGGCTTCGGTGAGGCCGCCCCAGACGCCCTCCCTGAGGACGTTCTCCAGGGCGAAGTCCAGGCACTCGCGACGTACGGGGCACCAGCCGCACAGCTCCTTCGCCTCCGCGATCTCCTCGTGATCCCGGGGCCCGGGGAAGAACACGGCGTCGGCGTCCTCTACGTCCATGCCGTGGCACGCTCCGCGGGTGTGCCAGCTGGTGTCTCCGATGCCGCGCAGGCCGGTGGCCGGCGCGTCGTGGGTGGTGATGTGGCGCAAGGGAGGTCTCCGATGTGCTGCCGCACCGGCCAGCTAGGGCGGTGCTCGGCGGGTGCGGCGTCGGGGGCCGGCTGCGGCGCGTGGGCGTGCGCCGCCGCCGGTGCGGGACGGTGAGGTTGGGTGGCGGTGCAGCGGACGGGGTGCACGCGCCGGGTGCGCCGGTCAGGCCAGGGCGGGCTGCTGGGTCTGCTCGGTGCGCTGGGCCTGCTGGGCGGCGGCGAGGTCGAGGCGGCCGGGGTGCGGGGTCGCGCGCTGGGCGGTTCCACGAGCCCCGCCGTCGGGACCGATCCTCCGGCGGCGGCACGGCTCGCCGGGCTGGGCCAGGCACCACTCGCACCGCACGCTCAGCGCGTCGGGCATTCCCTGCGCTACAGCGGCCTCACGTGCTGCGCGGGCGGGCCGGTACGGCGCGAGGGCCGCTCGGGCGGTGGGCGGTATGCAGGAGCCGATCTCCCGCAGCCGCGCCTCCAGCTTCGGGTCGACTCCGTCGCGACCGCTGGTGATCGCCCGGGCCTGCGCGGGCTGTGCGGTACCGGCGGCGACGGCGCGGCGGGTGCCAGCCAGCTCCGCTGTCCAGGCGGCCTGGTCGTCCGGGTCGACGGACGGCGTGGGGTCGGAGTGCCGGGCCAGGCGGTCGCGCCGGTAGCTCTCCCAGGGACGGGCCAGGTCCGCGGGCAGGATCTGGTACGGCGAGGTGCGGATGTGCTGGCGGGCGGCGACGCGGACGTCCCAGCCGGGCGGGGTGGCCATCGGCACGTCGCCGAGCAGCTCGTGCCACTGCGCGAGCTGGTCGCGCGCCTCGCCCTGGTCGGTGCGGATGGTGCGGGGGTCGAGTCGGCCGATGTAGGCCAGCAGGGCGGCGATTTCGCGGCGGTCCACGGTCAGCCCTCCGTTCCGGTCGGCTCGTCGAGGGCGGCGAGGAGGGCGGCGGTGTGGGCCTCCGTCCGCGTCATGCCTCCCGGTGCGGCGGTGTTCTTGCCGGATACGGCGTAGAGGTTCGGGTGGCTGGGGGCGTGCTCCCGGGCGACCCAGGAGCGCCAGTCGGCAGCCCAGGCTTCCGTCGGCCTCGGGGTGTGGCCCGCCCGGTGGGCACGCCACTTCGCGTCGGCTGCCTGCAGACCCTGCTCGCCGAGGCGGTCGAGGTGCCCCTGCTGGCGGGCCCAGGTGCGGGTGGCGGGGTCGACCTGCCACTCGGCAGCCGAGAGGACGGCAGCACCACCACTGCTGTACCTCCGGTTCAAATCAGGTTCACTACGGTTCTGTGTGCCGGTGGCCGGTACATCGCTGTGCCGGTGGCCGGTACGCCGCTGTGCCGGATTCCGCCTCGGCCTGCCGGTTTCCGGTACTGCCGGTTTCCGGACCCTCGCGGGGGATTCCGGCACCTCACGCGGGCGGATTCCGTACCGCCGCAGAGCCGAGAGCCGGAGCTTCGCGGGGCCGGCGGGCTCGTCTGCCGCCGCCGTGTCGCTGCCCTCCTGCTCGCGCTGGGTCTGGGCGACGGCTTCGGCGGCGAGTGGCATGCGGTAGACCGTGCTGCGCTGCGGGCCGACGAGGTCATCGAGCTGTTCCAGCTCGCCGGCCAGGAGCAGGCGCTCGACGGCTTCGCGCACTGTGGAGACCGAGGCGCGGGTGCGCTTGGCCAGGCTGGACAGCGAGGCCCAGGAGATGCACTGCTCGTCGGCCACCCGGTCGGCGATCGACAACAGGACCAGGCGCGCGGCCCCTCGGCTGGAGCTGTGCTCCCACACCCACTCGCGGGCTTCGCTGCTCATCGGCCGCTCCCGACGAGCTGGCGGGTCCGGCGGCTCGCCGGGGCCAGGATGGTGCGGTCCGGCTCGGGGCGCTGAGGCGCCGAGACGGAGGTGGCTGCCGCGCAGGCCAGGCGGAAGGGCCTTTTGCGCAGGGCAGGAGGCATGCGATACTCCCCTTTGCAGTGTTGCCACGCTGACGCGCCCCTCGGAAGGACTCAGCGTGGTGATGGTGGGCAATCTCCGCCCTTGCCGGGGCGGCTATGCCGCTTAGCGTTCGGCGTCCGTGAGTTACCGCTCCCGGGCGCCGTCGCTGTTTGCGGACCTTCGCGGTCCGGTCCGTGCTCGCGGTCTCCTCACGTCCGTCGCCGCAGGCGAGCTGCCCGGGGACGACGAACATACGCACGGACCCGTGTCAAGATCCAGACTTGGTTCTTAAACTCTGTACTGGTTGCAGAGAGTCACCGAATGATCGTGTGCCGCAGACGTCCGCACAGGGCCTGGTGGGGTGCTTCCTCGCGTCGAAGCGCACCGTTGCCGCGGTTGCCTCGTACGCCGAGAGCGTGCCATTGTGTCCGAATTGGAGCGGGAGTCTGGCATTCTCCGCAGCGGAAATGCGATGCGGGTGAGGTGTTTCCACGGTCGCCTCCGCGCTTTCCGATCGAAGATCAAATACGGCCTGCCAGACGTGACGTATGTCGCTGGACGAATGTGGCTTGCGCCACGTCACCCGGCGCACTCCTGTCGGTAGAAACGGACAGGTCGACCTGAAACGGGCGGTACGCGCCACACGGAAACGTGCTGGTGGGGAAGAACTTTCCATACGCGGGATCACGCCGTCAACTCATGTTTATGGCGAGGTAGGGTGGTTGAAGTGACGACGAAGTCCACCCAGGAAAGGATCATGAAAGAGTCGACCGAAGGCCAGGTGAACCCCAAGGGGCTCATGGACCGCCTTAACCGCCTGTTCGACACGGTGCACCCGCCCGACCGCGGCCCCTTCAGCAACGCTGAAGTGGCCGAACTCATGGAGAAGCGCGGGCTGGGCAAGCTGTCGGCGCAGTACCTGTGGCTCTTGCGGACCGGGCAGCGCGATAACCCGACGAAGCGTCATCTCGAAGCGCTCGCAGGGTTTTTCGGTGTGGATCCCGCCTATTGGTTCGATGAGGCCGTCGCCGAAAAGACAGTGCAGGAACTTGAGTTGCTCGCACTGCTTCGCGACGCAAAGATCAAGAACGTTCTTCTTCGCCTATCCGATGTCTCGGCGGATGGAAAGGATGCCGTCCTGGGAATCGTCGAGAGCGTACGAAAATCCGAGGGGTTGCCACCCTCAACTGGCGCGTAGAACGACCTTAGTTCAGTAAGTGATCAAGGAAAATCAATGTGGTCCGCACGTAGGCTGCGCCGGCCTGACCTCTTGGCCGAGCTGCAGCTCCCGCACGTCACCAATATCCGCGATCTCAGCGACGAGGTCTCTCGCCGCACGGGAAGAACGGTGGTCCTAGTGCCCCGGGAGCAGGCGCCCTCGGTGTGCGGGGCGTGCGCCGTCACGGAGAGTGCCGTCCACGTGTTCTACGACCCACAAACCAGCGTCCTGCACCAAGACCACATCATCGCCCACGAGTTCAGCCACCTGCTGCTCGGCCACCACGAGACCCGCCCGGCGTCCGCGCTCTCCTCAACGGTCTTCACCAGCGTCGGCTCAGCCACCGTGCAGATGATGCTGGGCCGCACCAAGTACGACGAAGACGAGGAGCGGGACACCGAACAGCTCGCCTCGCTGCTTCAGCGCCAGATCATCGACCGGTGGCTGCGCAGCGACGAGTCCTCCGGGGACGAAGTGCAGGACCGGGTCACGCACACGCTGCTGCGCCGACGGGAGGCCCGGCCGTGAAGGACCTGCTCCACCCGATCAGCCTCGTCGTCGCGACGCTCGGCTTCCTCTGCCTCCTGCGGGACGTGCCCACCCGGCGCCGTGACCCCGCCTCGGCCGCGCTGGCCGCCGTCTTCCTGCTGTCAGGGCTCTCGTTCCTGTTCTCCATCACGCCGATGTGGAACTACCTCGACCGTGTGCTCGGCACCGTCAACATCTCCGTGCCCCTCGCGCAGGGCTGCGTGGTCGCGCTCCTGGCCTGCCAGCAGGTGGTCCTCACCTACTGGGGATCCCCGCCTGAGGCAGCCCGCCGGCGCAGTCGCCGCTGGCTCTGGGCAGGCTTCGCGGTGATCGCCGGGCTACTGGTGCTGTTCGCCCTGCTGACGCCCAGCGCGCCGCACCCGATCGACTTCACGCTCTACTACGCGCACGACGACTGGTACGCCGCGTACCTCACCCTGTACGTCACGGCCTACACCATCGGCGAAGTCTTCCTCGCCCGCGCCTGCTGGCGCCTGGCCCGCCGCAGCACTCGCTGGTCCGTCCGCGTCGGCCTGCGCATCGTCGCCCTCGGCGCGACCGTCACCCTCGGATACAGCGCCGTCCGCATCGGCAACGTGATCGCCGGTGCCTTCGATACCTCCCTCGCGGAATGGGAGGGCTTCGCCTGGACCTGCGGCGATGTCGGCGCCATGCTCACGCTGATCGGCTGGCTTGTGCCCACGATCAGCGACCAGGCCCAGAGCGTCCGGTACCGGATCAAGCAGTACCGCAGCTACTACGGCCTGCGCCCCCTGTGGCTGGCCTTCTACAGCGAGGCCCCGGAGATCGAGCTGCCGATCGACAGGGTCGACCCGGCCCAGAGACGCCGCTTCCGGCGCATCTCGATCCGGCTCTACCGCCGAGCCGTCGAGATCCGGGACGGCCGCTTCGTGATCCGCCGGTACCTCGACGCCTCCGTCCGCGAGGCCAGCGAAGCCCGTCACCGAGCCCGGGGGCTTCACGGACAGGAGCTTTCCGCTGCCGTCACGGCGGACCAGATCCTCGCCGGAATCGCCGCCCGGGCCGCAGGCGCCCGCCCAGAGCCTGACCAGCTCACCGAGTTCGCCGACTCTGAACGCCAGACCACCAGGCCCATGGACGACATCGACGCTCTCCTCGACGTCGCACGCCACCTGCCCCGCCAGCCCGCACGAGCCCCCCACCTTGAGCGAGTCTCCGCATGACGAACGACCTCACCCATCAGCCCGCCCACGTCCAGCTCCAGGCCCTGGACCGCGGCGAGATCTCCAGCCGCGAACTGCTCGACCTCCACCTCGCCCAGATAGACGCCAGCCAGATCAACGCCGTCGTCACCCGCGACGACAGCGTGTCCCGAGCCGCCGCGCACGCGGCCGACGAACGCCGCGCCCGCAACGAGAGCACCGGCATCCTCGACGGGCTTCCTCTCACGATCAAGGACAGCTTCGAGACGGTCGGCCTGCGTACCACCAGCGGCGCCGAAGACCTCGCCGACCACGTTCCCGCACGCGACGCCGACGCGGTCGCCCGGCTCCGCTACCAGGGTGCCGTCATCATGGGCAAGACCAACACCCCGGCGTACTGCCAGGACCTTCACACCGACAACGCCCTGTTCGGCCCCACGCTCAATCCGCACGACCCCAAGCGCACGACCGGCGGCTCCTCCGGCGGCCCCGCCGCAGCAGTCGCCGCATACCTGACCCCCGCCGACCTTGGAAGCGACCTCGCCGGCTCCCTGCGGCTCCCCGCTCACTACTGCGGCGTCTACGGCCTGCGCCCCACCCACGGACTCGTCCCAGCCCGCGGCCACATCCCCCGACCGCCGGGATGGATCACCAGCAGCGACATGGTCACCCCCGGCCCCCTCGCCCGCCACCCCCGCGACCTCGACCTGCTCCTCGCCGCGCTGACGACACCGTCACCCGACGAGAACACCCCCTGGAGCGTCACGCTGTCCACGGCGCAGCGCCCGCTCGGCCAACTCCGTGTAGCGGTGTGGGCCGACGACGCAAGCGGCCCCGTCGACCGCAACACGGCCGACGCTCTCGCCGCCCTCGAAGGGACACTCGCCTCCTCCGGCGTCAGTGTCCACCGGACCGCGGGGCCGGTCGGCTTCGCCGAGTCCCTCCGCCTCTTCGAGCAGCTCCTCCACGCCACCACGACGGCCACCACCGACGATGACGCCGGAGCGGCCGAACTCGCCGCCGCCCGTGACCTGCACACGAACGACGCGAGCCCAAGAGCCGCCATCCTCCGCCACCGCACGCAGACACACCGCGCCTGGCTCCGCGCCAACGAGGAGCGCCTCCGGCTCCAGCAGACGTGGCGCCGGTTCTTCACCGACGGTCAGTACGACGCCCTCATTACGCCCGCCGCTCCTACTGCGGCAATCCCGGCCGGGAGCCGTTCTCTCACGGTCGACGGCGTCGAACGGAGCTTCTTCGAGCAGACCGGCTGGGCCAACCTCACCAGCCACGTCGGTCTGCCCAGCCTGGTCATGCCTATTGCGCACGGCGTCGACGGCCTCCCGATCGGGGTGCAGCTCGTAGGACCGGCCTATTCGGACCGGACCTTGCTCGTGATGGCCGAGCACCTGGCGCCCCTGCTCGGAGGGACGGTCGAGGGTGTCATCGCACCATGGAGCGGATGACCTCTGCGTCACCGTTGTAGGTGACTGCGCCTTCAGCGTCGGTAGGCGGTTCGAACCGAGCGAAGAAGTCGGCACTCTGGGCGGCTCACGCCCGGGGAACGGGCACGCCGGTGAGTGATTCGGCATGGAGCCTGAGCGGAGTAGCCAGTTCCGGGTGACCGCCGCGGTGCACGACTTGCAGGAGCTGGCCCACGGCGACGAGTTCGCCGACCCGGCCCTCGGGCGAGTTCAGCGTGCTGTGGAACTCCTGGCGGATCCGGCGCGCGGTGGCAGGGCAGGTGAGGCTGTAGGCGTGCAGGAGGCCGGCGTCGAAGCCGACCGGCATGCGCCCCCAGCCCTCCCAGTCGAGGAGCACCAGCGGTGGCCCGGTGATGTTCGCCCAGTGCAGGTCGCCATGCCCGGTCTGGGTGGCGGTGATCTGGACCGGTGGGATCCCGAGGTACCGCCTGAAGGTCTTGTCGACCCATCCCTGCCGGACGGCGATCCGTGAGGTGGGCGTCGTCGATGTGTGGGCGAGCGCCTTCTCGAGGTCGCGCCACCATGCGTCCGGAAGGTCCACCTCGCGTGTCAGCACGGGGCCGCCCGCCTCCAGGGGCCGGGTGGGAACGTACTCGGTGAGTTCCGCCCGGTAGGCGCGCTCGCCGGCTGTCCAGTCCAGCACGTGGTGCAGGGCTGGGCGGGGGACGCCGCGGGGCAGTGCCGCCTGCGCGGTCGCGGTCCCCTCCCACAGATGTCCGCCCTCCTTCTCCAGGGGCGAGCAGAGCAGGCGGAGCCAGTACCGGTCGGCCCGTCTGCCGAGTGTGCGTCCCTGCCAGCCCCACACGAAGGAGCCGGAGGCCGTGACGTTCAGTTCGCGGGCCGCCGCGGCGTGGGCGCGCACCATGCGCTCGTGGTCGATGCGCTGGGCTGGGGCGGTGAATACGGCACCCGTCATCTCGGGCTTCCTTCCCGGATCGTTGCTGTCCGGCAACCGTGGCGCCTGCTGCTCAAGCGCGGTCGCGTGGGCCGTAGAGGGCTGTCTGCTGACTGGAGTGGAGCGCCCAGTACCGGTCTCCGTAGCTGAAGTGCCACCATTCCGTCGGATAGTTCACGAAACCGGCTTCCGACATGGCGCGGCAGAGCGTCTCGCGGTGAGCGCGAGCCGTTGGGTTGATCGATTCCGCGTGGGTGTAGCAGGCGCCGCCGCTCTCCTCCGGGGAGGCGTTCATCCTCGTGCCCATGTCCACTTCCTGGCCGTCCTGATCGGCGAGGGTGAGGTCGACAGCCGCTCCGGCACTGTGCGGCGCGATCTGCGGCGGAGAGACGTAGCGGCTCGCGGCCTCGTGGATGAGACTGTCGCTCCAGCCCGGGTTCGCGTGACGCAGCTCGGTCGCGTACTCCTGGAAGTAGGCGCGCTGGAGCGTGGGGGGCCGGTAGCCCTCGACGATCAGCAGCCGAAGCCCTGACGGCAGGAGCTGCTGGGCGTGCTGGAGGCGGTCGAGCGCCCCCTGGCGCAGGTGCGCGTAGTGGCCGTTCGGGTCGTGCTTGCGCTCATCGACGAGGAATGCGCCGGATACACGGATATCGACGAGGTCTTCGCCGCAGTCCTGGACGGGGATGGCCGCGACGCGGGGGTCGGACATCAGGACGATGCTCAACTGCTGCTCCCTGGAGTGGGTGTGTCGGACGGTGGATAGCGGTGGCACGATGCTGTCGCGCGCCCGGAGGTGCTCTCGGATGGGGAGCGGGTCAGGATGTCCCGGGTGAGGACGGTGCTGGGAAGTGGGTCATGCGCATCAGTGCGGGGTTGCTCGCGAAGCCGAGGCCGGCGTACAGCGGTGCGGAGCCTTCACTGGCATAGAGCTCGCAGAGGGTGACGCCGTCTCGTTCCAATCGGTCGAGGAGGGCGGCGAGGATGGCTTTGGCGCATCCGCGGCGTTGGAAGGCCGGTTCGGTGGCGACGGCGTGTATGTGTGCCGCGCGGCCCTTGGGGTAGTTCGGGGCGGGCAGTACGGGGTGGATGAGGCCGAGCGAGCAGGATGCGAGTCCGCTGGTCGGGGCGTCGATGACGTAGGCGCGGGCATCGCAGCCGAGCGCCAGCCGCTCGGCCAGCATCGTGGCGCAGAGGGGGCTAGCCAGTGATCGTCGAGAGGCTCGGACAGGATGAGGTCGGAGCGCAGGCGGGCTATCTCGGCGGCGTCATCCGCGGTGGCCAGGCGTGCGCGTTCCATGAGTATCTCCTTGTGGTGTGCGGCCCGGGTCCGGGTGGGCTTGGTCAGGGGGTAGGGGCGGGGCGCAGGGCGCGAATTGGTGTGAGGGCGAGGCGTATTGGTGGCAGGAGGAGCAGGCATGCGCCGATGGCCAGGGTGGTGCGCAGGCCCAGGGTGGTGCCGGCGAAGCCGGCGAGGAGGGCGGCGAAGGGGCGGAGCCCGAACGCGGTCCATTGGCCGGTTGCTTGCATGCGGCCTTGCATGTCGGGCGAGCAAGCGCGTTGGCGCACGGTGCGCTGGGTCAGTCCGTGGGTGACCGCGCCGAAGAGCTGCGCGAAGAGTCCGCAACCGATGGCGAGCTGTCCGGCGGCCCCCGGGTGGGCCAGCAGGAGCGGCAGTTGGCTGACCGGGGCCAAGGTCAGCGCGCTGATCATGACGGGGCCCGCTCCGTAGCGATCCGTGAGGCGGGGTGTGGTCAGCGAGGCGAGGAACCCTCCGCTCGCCCCGCTGCTCATGACGAGGGCGAACACCTGCGGTGACCAGTGGAGTTGGCGGACCAGGAACACAATCCAGATCGCGCTGGTTCCGGCCAGGACGGTGGAGGTGATCGCGTTCGTGGTCACGAGCGGGCCGATCACGGGGTGGCGCCAGGTGTAGGCGAGGCCGGCCCGGATCTCCCGGCGCAGTGACGGGGTTTCTGCGCGCGGGTGCGGGGCGGCCTCGGGGGTGCGGATGCGCAGGGTGCACCAGGCGGTGACGAGGTACGAGGCGGAGTCCGCGACGACCGAGCGGGCGGCGCCGATCACTCCGATCAGTGCTCCTGCGAGGGCCGGGCCGCCGATGTCGGCCAGAGTGTTGGCGCTGGCCAGTTTGGCGTTGGCTTCCAGGAGCCGGTCCGTCGGCAGGAGCTGGGGGATGTAGGACAGGCTCGCGGACATGCCCACCACATGGCAGGAGCCGACCACGAAGGCCGCCCCCCACAGCTGGGCGAGGGTCAGCCTGTCGCAGGCGGCTGCCAGGGGAATGGATCCCATCACCACTGCGCAGACCAGGCTGGTGGCGACCATCAGGGGGCGCTTGCGGACGCGGTCGCACCAGGCTCCGGCCGGCAGTGAGAACAGCAGGGGCGGCGTCTTCTGTACGGCTGCGAGGATGGCGGCTTGCCACGTCGTGGCGTGCAGCGTGATGACCGCGACCAGCGGGATGGCTACAGAGCTGAGCGAGGAGCCGAGCACGTCGCTGGCCTGGCCCGTCCAGTAGAGGCGGAAGTCGCGGTGCCGCCACAGGCTCGTACGCGGGGGCGGGTTCATGTACCTGCGCTTCCCGAGTCGGACGAGGGTGTCGTATGGCGGACGTAGGGGGTGAAGTGCGCCGGGGGATGGTCGATGGGCAGGTCGGGGCGCCAGGCGGCGAGGATCTGGGCGCTGCACTCGAACAGTCCGTCGGGCAGTTCGTCGAGCGGCCACCAGGCCCAGTCGCCGATGCTCTCGTCCGGCTGGGTGGCGGGTTCACCCTGCCAGGCGGTGACGAGGGCGCCCACGGTGACGCGTACGATGTCTCCGACGCGATCGACGAGGGTGCCCAGGAGGGTGACGTCCTCGGGACGCGCGGACAGGCCGGCCTCCTCGGCCAGCTCACGCATGACCGTCTCCTCCAGGGATTCGCCGGCCTCAACGGATCCGCCCGGCAGCTCAAGAGTGCCGCGTTGGTGGCGGCCCAGGAGCAGACCGCGGTCGCCGAGGACAATGGCGCCCACGCCGATCACCGCGTGCGGGGCGGGCGGGCGATGCGTGCGGGGGCGGCTGGTGATCTGCGTGGGGAGGAGGGTTCTGCGCCGGGCCTGGATGAGCTGGCAGATCACGGGGTTGTCCGGCTCGGGCGCACGGAGCTGAGTGATGGCCTCCACCGTGAATCCGTAGTCCGTCAGGAGGTCTTCCCACACCTGTGCGGTCAGTACCCAGGTGTGCAGCGGTAGCGGCTCCATTCCCTTGAGGCCGACCGTCTCCTCGCGCGGGGCCACGGTGGCGGAGGGACCGTGGCCGTGCCAGTTGGTGTGCAGCGTGGAGAAGACGAGCGGGGCGCCGGGGAGCAATCCGTCGCGCAGCGCGGGCAGTGCGATGTGCGGGTCGATTCCGGCGAGCGTGCAGATGCCGTACGCCGCGTCGTACGGCTGCGCCTGCTGAAGGTGCTCGATCACGTCCGCGTTCAGGAACCGGACGCCGGGTACGTCGCCGAAGTGTCCGGTGGCGCGTTGATGTTGGGTGGGCGAGAGTTCGACCGCATCGACGACTGCGCCGTGGGTCTGGGCGAGGTGGACGGCGTAGTGGCCGGCTCCGGATCCGATGTCCAGGACTCGCTTTCCGGCCAGTGGGCCGAGCACGTCGTCTCCGGGGCCGACACCGTCCCAGAAGCCCCAGCGCAGCTGTTCGGGTAGGGGCGGCATGTAGGACCGGTCGAGCTGAAACTGGCCGTAGGCAGTCCAGGTCTCGGGGTTGGGGGACGCCTCGACGGACATGGAAACTCCAAAGGGGAGGGGTGGGGTCAGGCGGGACCGGTGACGAGGTACTGCGGGCCGCTACCGGCGCGGGCCCGTTCGACGGCCTCCAGGCGGGCGAACGCCTCCTTGCCCATCAGGCGTCGCCACTCGTCGAAGCCGTGGATCGCCCAGAGGTCGTGCTCGGCCGGATCGAGGCGAATCTGCCGCAGCTGTTCAGCGGTGAGGGTGCCGCCGTCGAAGATGAAGCCGATCTTGCCCATGGGCCAGCGGGGCCCGGGGTGGAGGTAGTGCGTCAGCAGCAGACGGAGCTGGTCCTGGCCGAGGTGGAGCCCGGTTTCCTCGGCCGTCTCGCGGCGCGCGGTCTCCAGGGGATCCTCGCCGGCATCCGTGTTCCCGCCGGGAAACTGCCAGGGTCGACCGCCGTACACCGAACGCAACTGGACGGGCCGATCGTGGTCGTCGCGTACGTAGAAGCAGCCGTACACCGTGTGGTGCGGAACGGTCTGGACGTACGCCTCGGCGGACCGGGACATGGGCTGCCCCGCGAGTGCCGGCCGGTGGTCGAACTCGATCGCGAGCGGCCCCAGCGCCTCCCTCTCCGGCGGGTAGATACGGCGCAGGTTGACGAGCTGCTCCGCGCGAGTGCTGTCAGGGTCGATGCGGGCGACGTCCTCGGCGGCGAGCAGCTCGGCGAACGAGGCGTACGGCGTGATCCGCGTAGCCCTCACGTCGAGTTCGCGCCCCGACTCCTCGCCGTGGAACACAAGCACGTCGCCGACCGCGACGCCTGTTATCCGGGGCGTGCGCACCCGGACTTCGATGGTCTTACGGCCGGATTCCACCTGGGCGTAGTAACGCTCGTACAGGCCCAGCCGGTGCTGCGGCTCGACCGGGGCGGGTACAGGATCACTCATGGGCGCTCACCTTCTCCGGTTGCAGGGCCGGGGTGTCGGCGGCGTCGGAGCGCCACGTCCACACGAGCCGGCTGTGGGTCTTGCCCAGCACCTGACCTGCGGGCAGCTCGGCGTCCGGGGTTCCGGCAGGATGCACTTCCAACTCGGGGTATCCGTGCGCTCGTTCTCGGATGTCCCAGTGGCGTACGGCGGCCGCGAGCTGTTCGGCAAGAACGGGCCCGGATGGACCGAAGCCGTGGGCCAGGAACTCCGAGCGGCGCTGATCTTGTGTGGGGCCGTCCTGGACGAGGATGTGGGTCAGGTAGGCGAGGGAGCCGTCGGCTGTGATCGCGGCTGCCTCTGAGCCCTTGGGCAGTGCGGTGATGCCGCTGTCCCTTTCACGGTTGCGGGCGAGGCGGCAGAAGCCGGGCAGCGTGGTGGCGAGGAAGAGCTGCAGAGTTTCGAACGACTCGTTGCCGGCCACGCTCACGCCCGGGGCCACTTCGTTGCGCGGGCCCGCGAGGGCATCGTCCAGACCGGTGGTCTCGGCGGGTACGCCGTCGGGAAACCGCAGTTGCAGTTCGCCCTCGGCGAGGTCGAAGGCGGGGACTGTGTGGGCAGCGGGCCCGCGGTCGCGGACGAACCCGCAGAATTGGAAGTCCGTGGCACGCAGCACCCGGCCGTGCTTTTGGAAGGCGATGGCGCGGGTGTAGCCGTGGACTTCCAGCGGGAGCACGAGATAGCGGCCGTCGGCGAGCTGGTCGCGCCAAGCGGGGGCGATGTCCCAGCAGTTGTAGGTGATCACCGAGGCGTCGAAGCCGCCGCGGGGCATGTGCTCGGCTGCGCCGTCGCTGGCAGAGCCGAGCACTGCGGTGACGCGACCGCTGCCGGCCTCGGCGGTCAGCCGCCGCGTGCGGCGTACGACATACGGGGCGAGGTCGACGGTGATTACGCGCCCGGCCGGGCCGACAATGTGCGCAATCAGCTCGGCGTTGTAGCCGCCCGAGCCGCCCTCAAAAACCGTCATCCCCTCGGTCAGACGCAGGTGCTCGGCCATGTCGGCCTGGAGCCAGGCCGCGGACACGGAACTGGTCGCCTGGGCGAGGTCGTTGTGCTCGGTGACCACGGCCAAGTCGCTGTGGTAGGCGGTCCGCAGCGGGCTCTCGGGGGTGTAGCGGTGGCGCGGCACCGCACGCAACGCCTGCTGGACCGGCAGGGAGGGGGCCCAGCCACCGGCGATGACCCGGTCAGCCATGCGCTCGCGCCGCTCGACCGCCTCTGGCGATTCGCCGGGCACGGGCGGGCAGGTGTTGTCGATCGGATACATGTGCGCGGAGGGCACGTACGGCAGGACCCCCGGCCAGATGAGGTCCAGAGCCCGTGCGGAGGTGGCGGACAGGCGGTCCAGACGGCGCAGGGTGTGCAGCGGTCGCCAGTCCACGTGCCCGAAATCGTCCGGCTTCAGCGGCTGGACCTGCTCGGTGTGAGCCGAGATGCGGACCACGACGCTCGTCCGCGCCAGGCCCTGCGGGGCATCGAGGTGCACTCCGAGGACGTGCGCGTCGGCCGGTTCGGCCGTCACGCCGGTCTGCTCGGCCAGTGCGCGCACCGCCGTGTGCTCAAATCCTTCTCCTGGCTGGGCCAACGCGCCGGGCAGTTCCCATCCCTGTTGCGAGCGGCCCAGAAGGACGCGGCCCTGGGCGTCGGTGACCACGGCGTGCACCTCGGCCACCGAAGTCGGCTGCAGGGACGGTGTGTTCGTGATCTGCACGGCGGGCTTCTTCAGCCCGCGCAGGACCAGGACGGCCATGCCGTTCGCGTCGAAGCGTTGTGCCTGGTCCCACATGCTCATCAGGTGGGCGACCTCGTCCTCGTCGAGGGCGATGCCCCGTCGCTCGCCGGGGGTGGTCGCGACGAGCGGTGTGATGCCGACGAGGGCAGCATTTTTGCGCAGCCGCCGGCCCAGAGTGCGGGTCAGGCGCGTGCGGTCGCGCAGGAACGCGTACACCATCCGCAGGACGATCAGGTCGTAGCCGTCCGCCTGCAGTTTCGAGAGGTTGGCACGCTCGATGTCCAGGTGCTGCCAGCGGACGGATCCGTAGGAGGGATCGTCGAGGTGCGCGTCGGTACTGGGGAAGGCGGCGTTGGCCCAGTCCACGGCATCGACGGCGTAGCCCATGGAGGCCAGGTGCAGGGCGAGTTCTCCGGTCCCGCATCCCACGTCGAGTGCTCGGCCGCCGTCGGGAGCAGACACGTGCTGGGCGAGCAACGATCGCTCGTCGTCGTCGAGGGGCCGGTAACGGCGGCCTTCGGCGTAGCCGCGATTCCATTCATCTTGCGTGGTGAACAACGGCGCATCCTTACGGCGAGGGCAGGGGTGGGTACACGGCTAGAGATCAGGCGGGGTGCCGGCTCAGACGGCCAGTTCCCACGGGCGCAGGGCGAGGATGCAGCGACGGAGGGCCTCGACGAGCTTGCGGCGGTGGCTCATGCCCATCCCGTCTCCGAGTAGAGGTGACCGGCGCGGATGGCTTCGATAACGCCCCGGGTGTAAGGGACGAGGGCTTCCGGGAGTGCGGTCGGGTCCCAGAATTTCCACTCGGTGCACTTGTCCGGCTCGCATGGTTTTGGCTCGCCCCTCCAGGCCCGCGCGCGGAAGAAGAGCCCCAGGCGAGGCTGGTCACCGACACGGTCGACGAGGTGGACGACGTGAACGAGTTCGACGTCCTGCGGCTCGATCAGTAGGCCGGCCTCCTCGCGTGCCTCCCTGATCAGGCACGTGATGGCGCTTTCCTGCTCGCAGTGGCCTGCCAGGGTGTGCCAGGTGGACGGTGCGTACTCGGAGTCGGGGTGGCGCAGCCCGAGCAGCACTGTTCCGTCGGGGCGCTCTAGATAGAGGTGGACGCCGATCACGTTGGGGACGGTGCCGCTGGGAGAGGCCGGTCGACGCTCGGCTTCCGAAGCGTGGGCGACGTGTGAGGTGAGAGTGGACGCGATGGCTGGGGAGGTGGCGGCGTGGCGTCGCACGAGGTCGCTGGTGGATGGTGTGATGCGCAGCCGGTGGAGGTCATCGGGAGTGAACCAGGCAAGCATCACCCCTTCCGTCAGGCGAAGTTCGCGTGGGTCGCCGTTCCAGTTGCCGGCGTAGATGGCGATGGGCAGGGTCGCGCCGGCGGCGTCGACCGCTTCCTCGGTGCCGAACGGGGTCAGGTCGGGGATGTGCAGTCCGGCTTCTTCGTCGAGTTCGCGTCGCACGGTGTGTTCCAGGGTGGTGTCCTGGGGTTCTCGGCCGCCGCCGAGGAGCGACCACATGCCCGGCTCCCAGATCTGGCCGGGGAAGTAGTCGCGCAGGTGGAGCAGGTATTCACCGCGGTCGTTGTAGATCAGGGCGGAGGCGTTGGCGCTCTCCGGTTCGACGGCGGGCGTGAGCTTGAGCAGCTTGTCGCGCAGGGAGGGGGAGGCCACCTTCTCCAGGGGCCGCCACTCGATGCCGCCGACTTCTTCTTCCTGCAGCACCACGGGCACCTCTGTGGCGGTGCGTAGGCGGAAGAGGAAGCGGAAGTCGAAGTGCTGGTGGCCGGGTTCGCCGTTGCCTGGGTGGGCGTCGATGTCGTGGATGTCGACGTCGAACGGCACGGCCTCGTAGCCGGGCCACGGTGCCACGGCCTGGGGTGGGATCCCGGTCTCCTCGTGCAGCTCCCGCAGGGCCGCCTCTGCCAGGGACTCGTCGTCGGATTCGGCGTGTCCGCCTGGAGCGAGTACCTTCCCGCTCGCCAGGTGCAGCACGTGCAGGACGCGGCCGAGGGGGTCGACGACGATGGCGCCGCAGGTGACGTGTCCGGAGAAGGTGGAGCGGCTGGCGATGTCGGTGGGCCGGTGGAGGGCTTCCAGGAGGCCGGCGAGCTGTGGTCGCTCGTGAGGGTGGCGAGCGAGGTAGGTCTCGACGGTGGTGCGGATGTGGTGGTGCGACAGCGGCATGGGTGTACCTCAGAGGGGCGCGATGCGGAACGAGTCAAGGCGGGGGCGTTCGCTTCAGCTCAGCTGCATCCCCTCCGCCGGGACTTCCTCGATGCCGGTGGGGCCAGCGGTGGGCAGGCCCCAGCGCTCCCGGGCCGTTTCAGCGGCGAGTCGGGCCTGCCGCGCCCCTGGCGGGCCCCATCCGAGCAGGGCGGCTGCCTGGGCGGGGGTGGCGAGCAGGCGTGCGAAGGGGCGGCCGGTGGCGGGGTCGACGGCTGCCGGCCCGATGCCGGTGACACGGGCGGCCAGTCGGAGCCTGGCATTGGGCCCCACCCCGCCGTAGACCTCGCCCGTCTCATCGAGCTCCCAGCCCAGTCGCACCGGGTCGGTCAGGATGAGCTGGGCTTCCTCGGCGGCTTCGCGGTGGAGGGTTGCCTCGGGCATCGTGTCGGCCTTCTCCACGGTGCCGCCGGGCAGCATGGGCAGGGCGCCCCGGGGGCCGGGGTCGGCCACAAGGACGACCCGGCCGTCGGGAACGAAGCACCACCCCCAGGCTTGCTGCACGGGGAGCCGCTCGGACACAGGGCCACGGTTGAGGGGACTGTCCCACAAGGGCCGGTAGCGGACGTGGACGTCATGGCGATCCAGCGCCGGGACGTCGAGGATGTGCCGGCCGTCGGCGAGGTGAGCCGTGGCGGTGTTCCCGAGCCGGGCACGGTAGGCGGCGAGCATGATCTGCCCGTCCACGGGACGCAGCCGCTGCACCGCGTCCCGGGTTTCGAGGAAGGCGTACTCGGACAGCTCCTCGCGAGGCAGGCGGATCACCTTCGCTTGGTCGGGGGTGAGGGTTCCGCCGTCGAAGACATATCGGATCTCTCCAGGGAAGGGCGCGGCGGGCCTGATGTCTGGGTGGTGCTGTGAGAGGGAGTGGACGGCAAGCACGCCCGACAGGGTCAGGTCCGCCAGGCCCAGTTCCTCGGTGATCTCGCGCTGGCAGGCGGCGTGCGGGTGTTCGCCGGGTTCGACGACTCCGCCGGGCAGCAGCCACCGGTCGTCCTCGCGGTAGGTCGGGTGGACCAGCAGAACGCGGCCGACCTGGTCGGTGATGATCGCGGCGGCCCCGAGCCACACCGCGTGCCGGGTTGCGGCGTACTGCGCTGCTGACAGAACGGACTGCGATGCAACGCGTGCTGACGAAGGGAGGGAGGAGGACATGCTCTGCCTTTCGGTGGAGCGGGTCATGCCTTGTCCAAGACGCTGGGCGAAGCAGGCTTCGGGACATTCGGGGTCGGGGCGTACTGGGCGGCCTGGGTGTCGAACATGGCGGCGTACCGCCCGCCTGCGGCCATGAGGTCGTCGTGGGTGCCGTGCTCGACGAGGCGCCCTTGGTTGAGGACGTAGATGCGGTCGGCGTGGCGGACACCGGACATGCGGTGGGTGACCAGGACGACGGCCCGGTGCGGTGCGGCCAGGCGCCGGATACGGTCGAAGGCAGCGATCTCCGCTTCCGGGTCGAGGGCGGAAGTCGGCTCGTCGACAATCAGGACGCTGTCCGATTGCGATGTTGAGCTACGCCAGTGGGTGCGGGCCAGACCCACTTTCTGCCACTCCCCGCCGGAAAGTTCGATGGCTCCGCGGAACATGCGGCCGAGCATGCTGTCCAGCCCGTTGGGGAGTTTGGCGGTGACGGGCCCGGCTCCGGCGTAGTCGACGGACGTCTGCAGGTCGCGCGTCGAGGCGACGTGGTCGGGACGACCGATGCGGATGTTCATCGCGGCCGTGACAGGCCAGCGCTGGAAGTCCTGGGTGAGCAGGGAGACGCGGTGGAAGACCTGAGCCCGTTCCAGCCCGGAGATGTCGGCCTCGCCCCACTTCACCGTGCCGTCGTGAGGCAGCAGCAGACCGGACAGGATCTTCATCAAGGTGCTTTTACCGGAGCCGTTCTCGCCCACGACGGCGGTGACCGACCCCATGGGGAAGGTGAGCGTGACGTCGTCCAAGGCCGGTGCGTCGCGGTCGGGATACCGGTAGGTGACGTGCTCCAGGGAGACCTGCTTGACCTGGTCAGGGACAAGACTGCCGGTCTCAGGGATAGCGCGTTGGGCAGCCTCGACCAGGAATTGACCGTGGTCCCGCACGTAGAGGGACTCCTCGTGCAGCTGGTTGGTGTTCATCACCAGTGCGCCCAGGCTCGCCGACCCGGTCCGCACCGCGATCACGGCAGTGCCGGCGACGGCGAGGCTCATATGACCGGCCATGACCAGCCAGATCATCGTTCCGTAGGTGGCGGCCATCGCCAGCCCGGACAGCGCGGAGGCGACCCATTCGGTGACGGCCTTGCTGGAGGCCAGACGCTCCTGCTCCGCCTCTGCGCTCGCGGCCATGCGCCGATACCGGTCGAGGAGGAAGGGACCCACGGCGTGGATACGTACTTCTTGGGCGGCCGTTCGCTCGGTGAGGAGGTTGCCAATAAGGCGGCTGGCCCGCACGTGCTCGATCCAGCTCATCATCGACACGTAGCGTTCCTGTGCCACCTGCATGGCGCCCCAACCCCGGGGCGCAGCGATGACCAGCAGCATGGGCAGCAGGGCCGGATGCAGGACGGTGAGCACACCGGCCGTGGCGATCAGCGAGATACTGCTGTTCAGCGCGGAGACACAGGCGCCGATCATGCGGCGCGCGGAGGCGGGCCCGTACTGGGCGATGTCGATCAGACGACGGAAGTCCGGGTCGTCGATGGCTTCGAGTTCCACGGCGGTGGCCGCGGCCAGGTACTGGGTGGTGGCGATCCGCTCGACCTTTGGCTCCAGGCGTCCGGCCCGAGAGGTCGACCAGCCGGCCAGGGCGGAGTTGACGACGGCGACGCCTGCGGCGGCGAGCAGGCCCGGCAGCAAGGCGTGCAGCCGCTCGACAGCGTCTCCGCCCCCTAATAGCGCGTGCATGACCGCGTTGATGGCAAGCAGGCCGACCGCGGCGGCGATGCCCTGGCCGAGTTCGCTGATCGCGACCGCCACGAGCGCGCGGCGATCCGCGCTCCAGGCCATCCGCAGGGCAGCGCCGACGAGTCTGGGCATCTGTCGCAGCGCTGATCGCATGGTCAAGTCCAGGCCCGCGTGCTCGTGTTGGGACCAGCCCATGTCGTAGCGCAACGGCCCGCCGAAGAGCTCGCGTTCTGCCTCGGAGACCTGGGGCTCCGCCATGCGGACCTTGCCGAAGAATCGCTTCACTCGCTGCCTCCCTGCGTCGGCCAGTTCAGAGCCCGGTAGGACGGGCCGTGGGTGATCATGTGGAAGATGGCGGTGGTGTGCGGGTGGCAGTCCGGCGGGGGCATCTCCATCGATACCCAGAACAAGCCCTCGTGCTTGTCCGGCTCGGCGTTGTGCGGCTCGCCCGCCCAGGACTGGGCGACGAAGACGGCGGTGACCCGGTCCGGGCCGTCGCCGGATTCGTGGTGGTGAATGAGGCCGCAGAACTCCTGTTGCTCGGCGCTGATGCGGACCCCCGTCTCTTCTTCCGCTTCGCGCCGCGCGGCGTGGTCGAGCGGTTCGCCGGCTTTCAGATGGCCACCAACGACGGTGAGTTGTCCCGGTGCGAGGGCCGCCTCCGGTTTGCGACGTACGCACAGGGCTGCGCCGTTCGAGCGGAGCAGGACTTGGGCCGCGTCAGCGATCAGCAGGTGACGCGCGTCACTCACAGACGGCCCTCCTGTAGCAGGTGTGCGACGGTGCGCCGGCCGCGCGCGGTCACGAGCGGATCGCCGTGCCGGGGGCCGTAGGCGAGAGCGCTGGCGGCGTCAGCTGCTGCGAACGCTGTCAGCGCGTATTCCTCTGCCTCGGACAGAGGCCGGCCGTACCCCTCGAACAGGGCGGTCCGCAGTTCGGGATGGTCTAGCCACAGCGAGGTGGCGAGTTTGACGAAGTCGGCGACACGGGGGCCCGGTTCACTGCGTTCGAAGTCGATCAGAGTGCAGCGCTGACCGTTCCAGAGCAGGTTGCGCTCCCAGAAGTCCCCGTGCAGCCACCCGGCCGGTAGCGGTCCGCAGCCGGGCAGCGCGCCCACGAGGTGCCGCAGCAGCTCGGCTTCCGTGGTGGACAGGTGGTCGCCGGCCTTGGCGAGGTGCTTGTCCAGGCCGGCCACTGTGTTCTCGACGACTGTGTCGGCTTCCGGCTGGACCAGGGGGCCGGTCATGGCGTCGTGGAAGCGGCGCAGGAGCTGCCCGGCTTGCCGGTGGGCCGTGCGGCGGCGCGCGGGTGACTCTTCCTCCTTCAACGGCTCGCCGTCCACGGCGGTCAGGATCAGGGCGAGCAGCTCCGCGGAACTGTCGCGCAGCAGCGGGGCATTGCCGTGACCGAGGTGAGGAACGGCCACCCGGTAGGCACGGGTCTCGCGCGTATACAGGATCGGTTTGGGCGCCACTTTCACGTAGTGGTAGCCAGTGGGTCCAGTCACCCTCCATACCTGGGAGTTGTCGCGGTCGTGCGAGGAGTCCCGCACATCGTCCAGGGGGCCCAGCACGCTCTCCACCAGGGCGTGGAGAGGGGAGGGAAGACGAGCGGAGTCCGTCATGCGAGGTACCTCGTATCCGGTCGTGCTCCGCCGGAGAGCAGCGCGGCGCGGTCGGAGGCGAGGTGAAGGCTGGCGCCCGAGGAGGCAGTGGTGTTTTCGAACGCAGGATGAACGAGCGCAGGGCGGCGTACGGGATGCATGGGGGCTCCTCGGGGCGAGATGCGGACAGGTGATCGGGTAACGGCGAGTCTGCTGTCGCCGTAACGGGTGGAGGCGGGCGAAATCTAGAACCTGATTTCGAATAGCGGGCCCTCTCCTTCTGTGGTCGGGTGGGGCGGGTTGTGATGCTGTGTTCGATCACTCATGTGGGTTGCGGTACCTCCTGCGGGGGATTGCCGGGGGCCGCCTGGTCGGTCATGGCGTGGCGAGGTCTGGGCGGAGGGCGATCGTGTCGCGAAGGAAGCTGCGCTTGGAGTAGAAGGTGTGCTCGGCCGCCCAGCCGTGACTGGCGAGGTACTCGCAGAGCCAGCTGTCGATCCGCTTCATCTCGGTGAGGACCTCGTCCTGGTCGTGTTCGAGGATGCTGCGCGAGCGGAGGTACTCCAGCTCGCACTGGGAGAGCACTACTTCGGGTGCCGCCAGGAGGGCGCAGCGGTCGAGGAAGATGCCGTAGACGTGTCCGGTGCGCATCGACTCGCACTGGATGTCGTAGCGGACGCGTTGGAAGGGCGGCATAGCCCGGACCTGGAGGCCCAAATCTTCGCCCAGGTACGCCTCGAAGCGGTCGGGGGTGATGTCGAGACCGGGAGTCAGTTCCTCGCGGCGGGCGAAGGCGTCCTCCGTGAACCACTTCCGCTTGACCACGTGCCCGGCGGTGACGGTGGGAATGAAGGAGGCGTAGCCGATCTCGGACTCGGGGCCGGTGACGTCGAACAGATGGTTCTCGGTGTGGTGGATCTGGAACTCTTCCCGGTACTCCGGACGGCAGCCTTCCAGTTCGCCGTCGCGCAGTGCCTTGAGCAGTTCCATGGACGCGGCCCAGATGTCCGGTGCCGGGTCGAGGGTGTACTTGAACTCCAGCTCGGTACCGGAGAAGTGCTTGCGGAAGTACCGGAGGTGGTTGTTGAGCGCCGTGCTCGACTCAGCGTGAGCCGTCAGCGCGGGGTCGAGCCAGCGCAGTTCCTCGACCGGGCCGTGGCCGACTGGTTCTCGGGTGGTGCGGACGAAGCAGGCGTCCTCGGGGTGGAAACGGATCTGCGCGTACGCGTGGTAGCCGCCGCCGGGGTGTTCGGCCAGATAGCACAGCGGCACTAGGCCCCGGGCGGCCTCGGCGCCGACCAAGCCACGCAGGGCGAGGCCGGCGATGGCGTCGGGGAACAGTTCGCCGCCGTCGATCCGGGCTGACCCGAGCCGGGTGCCGCCGGGGTGCAGCGCTTCGGTCGGGCAGGGCCCAAGCGCGTCCCAGCGGACGATCACGGTGGTGGCTGGCTGACACACCTCCTGCGGTGGCACCCGTACGAGCACGATCGGCTCGTTGGGCCGCCGTGGCGCGGTGCGGTTGAGGAGGTGGACGCCGCCGAGGACGACCCAGGCTCCTCGGTCCGAGGTCTGCTCATCGTGCACGCTGGACTCCTTCGTGTGAAGCAGGCACCACGGGTGATCGCCCTACAACCCAAGGGGGCAACCGGGTCGGCCGGACACGGCCGGATGGCTGCCCGCTTCTTGCTGCGACGTCCGGCCGGCCCGTCGGCCTAGGGTGGGCCGGGTGAGTCATGGTGAAGTCGGTCAGGTGATCTTGGACGAGGCTGTTGCGGATGCCCGCCTCGCCGCATGGGAGTTCGACGGTGCACGGGCCTGGCTGGAAGAAGCCCGTCGGCATCCGATGGAGCCGCTGGCGGCCGAGGTGTGGGTCACCGACCCTGCCTTCGAGCACGTCCTGCTGGTCAAGCACCGCGTGCGCGGATGGGTGCCGCCAGGCGGCAAGGTGGAGCCGAGCGAAGCGCCGCGTGCGGCGGCGGCACGAGAGCTGCTGGAGGAGACCGGCTTGGCCACCGAGCTGCTGCCCGAGCCCGCAGCCGTGGCGGTGCGTTCCTACCGGGCCGACTGGTCTCCGACGCTGGGCCTGTCCTATGCCGCGATCGTCGGACGCGACGTGCCGCTCGCCGGGGAGCAGAACCAGCCGGCGGCATGGTTCCGTCTGGACACCGACTGGGACAGCGTCTTCCCCGAGGACCGCGAGCGGATCCGTGCGCACGCTTGGCGCCTTGCGGCCAGCCGAGCGGTCGGCTCCTGCTGAGCGACGCCTCTGGTCACCGTTCACAGGACCGCGTCAATCCGGTCGAGGTCGACCGAGGGCAGGGTGACTAGCCCAAGGTCGTGCAGGAAGCGGCACCACACCGGCTCCAGGCCGGGCTCCCGCTCGAACTGCTCCTGACTCAAGTGTCCGTCGGTGTACGCGGCGGTCCGCAGCGCGTGCTGCTGCAGCTCATCGGGGTGGATCCACCGAGGGGCGCGGACCTCGCGGGGAGAGGGGCACAGTGATCCGGAAACCTCAGCCTGGTAGATCCACCAGTGGTGGCCGACCGGACCGGTGGGCGTGCGGCGGCAGCGGTTGGGCCGCCACTGGTCCAGCAGCGGCTGCAGGTGGGTGACGGTGAGGCCGACCTCTTCGGTGACCTCGTCGCGGGCGGCCTGCTTGGGGCCGCCGTGCTGGTCGACGTGGCCGGCGACCGGGGCGATTCCCGCCGGAGGGGTCGCCCGCTCGAACACCAGGAGGCCGTTCGGAGAGGAGACCAGGATCCCGACGCTTGTGTGGTCACAGAGGCGGTCCTTGCTGCCGGGCACCGGGGCGGCCGGGTTCATGCGGTGGCCTCCGGCCGCTGGGCGACGACCACGAGCCAGCTCGTCACGGTCGGGGCGTCGGGGGTGGTCATGGCATAGGCGGTGTGGAGGATCTGCATCCGCTGGGCGTGGGTGAAGTCGCCTTCGGGCCGCGCGAAGACGGGTATGGACAGCCACGCCTTCTTCTCGGCCATGGTGCTGTGCTGGGCGGTGACGTCGGTATCGAGGACATTGAGTCCGGCTGCGGTCAGCTGCTCGGCGACCGTCTCCAGCGGCAGCTTCGGCGGCGCGTCTGCGGCCGTCGGCGGGGTGTATCCGTGGTCGTCAGCGGCGACTTGGCCGATGAGGGCGTTCAGTGAGGGCCCGGTGCGGACGGACTGTTCGTCGGGGTGCCGTACGCCAGCGAAGCCGCCGCCGATGTTGAAGACGAAGTGCCCGCCTGGGCGCAGGATGTGGGCGACGGCCGTGAACACTGCGGCGGTATCGGTCTTCCAGATCGCGGAGTTGCACACCACGGCATCGGCGCTGTCAGCGTGGAGGTGGTCGGCGAGCTGCTCGGCCGGGGAGGTGATCCAGGCCAGGCGGGCGTCGGTCAGGGTGCGGCGGCCGACACGCTGCATCGCGGCGGCGTTGTCGACGGAGACGACCCGGGCTCGGGCCGGGATGAGGTCGAGGATCGCGCGGGCGGTCGCGCCGGCGCCGCCGCACAGGTCGACCACCAGGCTGGCGTTGGCCAGCTGGCCTCGGCGGGCAAGGTCGCGGCTGGTCGCGTCGTACATGGGGTGGGCGCGGGTGAAGGCGTTGTACGCCTCGGCGTTGCTGTCCTCGTCCCAGCCGAGGATGGCGTCCTGGGGTGCCATGTTGCTGTGGCCTCGCTTCTCAGGGCGGCCCGGCAGTCCAGGCCGTGCGTTCGGACAGGGTCAAAAGAGCGCGGACTGTACGGCGGCGGGCGGTGAGGAGAACTGCGCGCCGAGGACGATGCACCGGCCCTTGAGGGCGCCGAGGTCGAGCATGTAGGGCAGTTGTTCATCACCGCCATCGAGGGTGGCGAGGACCTGAGAGCCGAGGCAGGAGAGCACCGTCAGCCCGTGCTCACCGGAGCGTGGATCGTGCGGGTACAAGGGCCTCCCGGCCCCCGGCGTCCGCAGCAGGTCGCCATCGCCGGGCGGCGTCCACGGCTCGGGCGTGGCCGGGACGTTCAGGTCGCTCAGGGCCTCGGTGGCGCGGTCGAGGTGCTGCTGGTGAGCGGCGCCGGCCGGGGCGAGGTCGCGCAGCTCGGCCAGGGCCGTCAGCTTGGCCGCGGCTCGCACGGTCTGCGTCAGGCCGAGGTGGCGGGTGAGGGCATCCTCCAGGAACCGCACGGCGCGGCCGTCAGCAGTCCGGGCGAGGTAGCTAGCGATCAGGGCACCCTGTTCGTCGAGGCGGGAGCGCTTACGGGGTTCGGCCGCGGTGCCGATCTTGGTGGTGCCGTCGGCGAACGTCGCCAGGTACAGCCAGTGCGGCTGGGCCATGTACGCCGCCAGGGCGTCGGGAACGTGCCCGCCGGAGTGGAACCGGTGGGCGAAGCGGAAGTCATCCCGCCCGGTGCAGGCCGCGCACTGGCCGCCGGCCTCGGCCGGGGCCCGGTCAGGGCAGGCGACCGCCTCGACGCGGACGCGGTCGGCGAACCGGTACCGGCCGGTGCACCACCGGCCGGTACCGCTCACCTGGTAACCCAGGCGCCTGCCCGTGACCGGGGCGTAGACGAGTGGTCCGCCGGTCACGGGGGCAAGCAGAAGACGGGGGTCTCCGCTCGCCCAGGTGATGCCGTGGCAGACGAATGTCCCGCTGGCGGGCAGGGCCTGGTCCATGGTGCGTTCCTTGTCGATCGGGATCGGGGCTGGGTCAGACGGTCAGGTGCAGACGGTCGGCCAGGGCAGCGGAGGCGGCCTTGAAAACCTGGTCGCGGTCCAACTGGGCGACGTCCAGCGTCAGCCAGGCGCCGCGCTCCGCCTGTTCGCGCATCTGCTCCAGGACGGTGTCCTGGTAGCGGATGAAGTCCTCGTCACCGCCGCCGGCGTGGCCGGCCTCCAAGGAAGTGAACGAACCCTTGCGGACGAGAGCCTCGCGGGCACCGATGTTCAGGAAGAACACCAGGTCCGGCTTTGTCAGATGCGCGAAGACCTGCTCGCACAGGCGGGGGGAGACCTCGGGGTTGACCGCGTACCGGGCGAGGATCTTGTGGTGCGCGTTGTCGAGGATCACGTGGGTGCCCGCGGCGAGGGCCGGCTGAATAACGAGCCGGTCCTGCAGGGTGTACCAGGAGGCCAGGGCAAGCAGCCAGTAGTGGTCGCCGCATGCCTGGGCGACGCGGGCGTCGCGCCGGTAGACCAGCTCGTTGAGGCAGTCGAGGTAGGCGGACAGCTCCGGGTCCTGGGGGACGTCGGTGCTGTGCTTGCCGATGAGGACTGCCGTGTGGCCGATGTCGTTCAGGGCCTGGTGGAGGCGGGCGGCGAGGGTCGACTTGCCGGCCCCGTCACCGCCGACGAAGGTGATCAGCTTCCCGGCTGCGGGGGTGGTCGGCGCGTTCGCCGTCATCGGGACTCTCCCAGGGTGTGCGTCGGGCTGGAGGTCAGGCGGCCGGTGATGATGGTGCGGATGCGGTCCACCAGGACGGCCCGCTGGCGCAGGACGTCGCCGTGCCGCTCATTGGACAGGTCGGCGGGATAGTGGGTGGCGAGGTTGTTGGAAATGACGTGGAGGTAGCCGAATCTGATCCCCGCCTGGCGCGCCGCCGCCCCCATGGGGCCGATCTCCGGGTCGACGAAGGCGTACGAGGCGGTGTGCTGGAGAAGCCAGTCGCGGTTCTCCAGCAGGATCGACGGGGAGGAGACGTGCAGGCCGCTGCGCACCCCGTCGTGGGCGGCGGCGTAGTCGCCGAAGAAGTCGTCCCAGCTCACCATCGCCCCGCGTACCAGGCTGCTGTTGCCGGTCGCCAGCCAGGCGTTCGGTTCGACGCCGGGGGTCAGCGAGCCGACCTTGCCGACGTAGACGACGTCGCCTGCGCCGAGTTCGGCAAGGCGCGCGACGACCCGTCCGGCCACGTCCCCCCAGATGCTGTGGAGGAACCCGAGGTAGACCACGCGACGGCCGGCGACCTCGGTGCGCTGCCACGCGTAGCCGGGCCCGCGGGTCCACGCTCCGTTCTCGGGCGCGAGGTACTGAAGGCCCCAACCGACGATCACCAGGTCGCCGTCCAGTTCCAGGTCAAGCGCGTTGAGCGCCGTTCGGCACTCCTCCTGCTCGGGCGGCTGATAGGTGACGGTGTCTGCCGGGCGGTCGGTCATGGCCAGGTACGTGGCGATGATCAGGGCGTAGTGCTGGACGTAGTCGGCGCCGGGGAACGCCTTGACGACGAGGTCAGGGCCGTGGACCTCTGCGGTGGGCCGCTCGACGTTGAACAGCTTCCCGGTCTTCTCGTACCGGGAAACCACCGCCGTGCGGTCGTAACCGCCGACGACGCGGATGCTGTTCCAGTCCTGGTCCTGGATGAGGTGGTGGACCTTGATCTCCAGGTAGCGCAGCAGCCTCGCGTGGGTCATGGTGTGCCCGGCTGGCTCGATCGGGGCGGCGCGCAGGAGTCCGGGGGCGGGGTCGGCGAGTAAGGGGGTCATCGGTGCTCCTCGGCGATCGTCACGGTGCTGCCGGCCGCCGCGCGGACGACGCAGATGTTCTCCCGGATGAGGTCGAACCGGTCTTCGGGGATCGGGCCGAGCTTCTCGATGCGGGGCGTGGAGGGCTTCTCGTACGGCCCTTCGGGCAGCAGGGCGACGCCCATCGCGCCGAGGATGACCGGGGCCGCGCCGTCCACGGAGGAGATCCACTCGTGCTCGCGCTGCTCGATCAGCTCCAGGTGCCCGGTCCGGCCCAGACCGAGCAGCCGGTAGACGAGCAGATCGTCGACCAGGCCGTGGTCCTGCAGGTAGGCAGTTGCCAACCAGCGGGTGCGGCACAGCTGCTCGCCGGGATCCGGTCGACGCGAGGCCGGCAGGGCGATGGCCCCGGCCCAGTCGCTGGTCACGAAGGCGTCGTAGGTGCGCAGCCACTCGTCATCGTCCGCGGCGTGCAGCACCGCGCATAGCCGGAATGCATCGCCGGACAGCTCCCGGATCTCGCGCGCGGCCTTCTCGCTCGCCTTCAAGGTCGCGGCCCCGTCCCGCATGACGTCCGGCAGGATGATCTCCCTCGCGGACACCGCGAGCGCGGCTTCGACGAGGCTTTCTGCCGGCAGGGCGTAGCCGAGGTCGAAGAGCCCGTTGTCGACGACGATCTCGGCGCCTCGCTCGGCCTCGCGAGCGAAGAAGGCCCGGTAGATCTCGTCGGACAGCACGTGCTGGGCGGCCACGTGGTGGACGCGGGCCGGCTCCTGGGCGACGAAGTGCTCCAGGTAGACAGGCGGAGCGATGACGGAGAAGCCGATGCCCGTGGTGGTGATCACGGCGCCCCCCACAGCCCAGTGGTGAGGGTGAGGAACTGCTGGGAAAGTACGGGGTCGGTGCCGAAGCGCCCGCCCGAGTGCACCGTGGTGGTGCGGGCCTCCTCCATCCGTACGCCCCGCATGCTCATGCACAGGTGCACGCCGCGCACGGCGACGGCGACGTCCTCGTGTCCGATCACGCCGTTGAGGTATTCGGCGACCTGGCGGGTGAAGCGTTCCTGGACCTGCAGTCGGCCGGCGAAGTGCTGGGCGATCCGCCCGAACTTCGATAGGCCCACCACCTCGCCGTCCGGCACGTATCCGGCCGTGACCTGCAAGTTCATGGGCAGCATGTGGTGTTCGCAGAGCGACCACACGCTCATGCCGCCCACGATGACCAGCTGTCCGCCCAGCTGGGCCTCGGTGAAGCAGGTGGCCGTTGCGGCGCCGTCCGGGGACAGGAAGGCGTTCCACCAGGCCGCGACGCGGTCCGGGGTGCCGGTCAGCCCCTCGCGGGCAGGGTCCTCGCCCAGCTCGACCAAGAGCTGGTGGATCAGGCCGGCGACCCGGCTGGTGTCGATGGCCGGAGCGGGCCCGGGGAAGGCGACGGTCGGCGCCGCTGCCGGGCTGGCGATAGAGGTCGTCATGGGCGTCTCTCGTTTCCGGGGACTGGGGGGACTGGGGGGACGGATGGGGCGTGGTGGCGCGTGCGGTCAGCGGCCTCTGGCGTCCTCGAAGGCCAACACGTGAAGGCGCGTGGTGAAGTGCCAGTGCCGGGCCGCGACCGCGTCGGCGAGGACCCGGGTGGTTGCGGTGATCACCTCGGGGGTGGTGCCCTGCGGCATCACCCACACCGGCGCGAGCCGGTGGGTGTCGGCCAGCTCGGCGATCCGGTTGAGGTCGGCCACCGTGGAAGCGACGAACTTGAACGCCGCCTGCTCGGAGGCCACGAACGCCTCCAGCGCGGCGGGCACGATGCTCGTGGTCTCCTTCACGCCGAAGCTGGCGAGCTTGGGCGAGACGTTGAACCGGACCCCGTCGGCCGCCAGCTCGGGAGCGGGCGCGATGGTGCCGTTCGTCTCGAACTCGACCCGCTTGCCGGCTGCTATCAGGCCCCGGACGAGAGGCACCAGCCGCGCCTGCTGGATGAACGGCTCGCCGCCGGTGATCACGACCAGCTCGACCGGCGAGGACGCGGCCCAGGCCACCAGGTCCGCCACGGACCGCTTCGTCGACTCCTTGCGCGGATCGAACTGGGACCAGTCCCAGGTGTACTTCGTGTCGCATTTCGCGCAGGTGAGGTTGCACCGGGACAGGCGGATGAACAGCGCCGGGTGTCCGCAGCTCGGTCCCTCGCCCTGGAAGGTCGGCACCTCGACGCCGAAGCACTCCGTGACGATCAGGCGGGATTCGCCTTCGTCAGCCGTCGGTTCGAGGTTGATCGGCTCGGATGTGGTCACTGTCCCTCCACATCGAAGCGGGCCCAGCTGCTCTGGGTCTCGCGGACCAGGACGGCGAACAGGCGGCCGGGGATGGCGGGCTGAAGGTTCTGGATGAACCAGCCGGCCAGGAACTGGGCCAGGCGCTCGGAGGTCGGCTCGAAGGGAAGAGCCTCGTGCAGGTTGTGATGGTCGAGTTCGGTGTTCAGGAACTCTTTGAACGGAGCGAGCGCCCCGAAGTCCGTGACGAAGCCGGGCTCCTCCAGCGAGGGAGCGGTGAGAATGACCTCGACCTCGTAGCTGTGCCCGTGCTGGCGGGAGCACTTGTGCTCGGACGGCAGCCCGGGAAGCCGGTGGCCGGCCTCGAAGCCGAACTTCTTACCGATGGTGAAGGCGCCGGGAGGCAGTGGAACCGCACTGAAGTCCATTGGTTTCCTTGAGGAGTTGGGGACGGGTCGGCTTCGGTCGCCGGAGGGATTCACACAGGGGTTGGCAATCGGGTTCGAGATCCGGCAGGCGGTGGGTCCCGCATCTGCCGGAGGCCCCTGGGTGGGACGAGCGTCAACGGTCCTTTCGTAGAACGGGTTATGGGGTGCACGAGGAAGGTCGCCCGGCCGCGAGGCCGGTGAGGCCCGCGTCTGGAGGGCCATCTCGATGACCCCTACGGCAGGGCTTGGCCCGCCGGCCTCGGCGACCAGGAGCGGGGCTTCGTCTTCCGTCATGCGGCCCCCGCAAGCACGACCGTCGGAGAGCCGCCGTCACCGCGCATCGATGCGAAACGGTGACGCACCTTCTCCAAGGCGACGGCGACCGGCGGGAGCCCCACGCCGGCCCTTCGCTGGTCCAGGGTGCTCGGCTCACGCGTGGGGCATAGTTCAATCCCGTTGGCGCCGAGGAAAAATTGGGTACCCAACTCCTGGTCGTGCCTGTTGTTGATCAGGGCACGGTCGTGAAGGTGCACCCAGTGCTGGATCGGTGCGTCGTCGGCTTGGACGGCGCGGCGCAGCAGGACGGCGGCTGCCCGCTGGAAGTCGGGTTCGTCGTTGGAGTGGAGGGCGATACTCCAGGCGGCGCGTGCGGCGTCGGGGCCGACGAGGCGATGGCCGGGCCAGCAGTCGTGGTCGGCCAGGATGCGCCGTAGCACCTTGGCGCTGGCATGGTCGGCGTGACGGCCCCGCCCGAGTTGGACGGCGTCGAGCTGGTTACGGAGGCGTTGTGCCCGGCGTGCAGCCGACCGTTCCGCGAGGGTGATCAGCTCGCGGGCGAGTTCCGGCCGCAGCGGTTCGGCGGTCGTCACGCAACACTCCGCTCGTCCGCGGCGGACCGCGACTGGTGAACACTGCAACCGACGAGGGCGTCCAGCCCTGGCCGGTGCTCCGCGGCGAGTTCGAGGCGGGCGACTCGCTCGCCGGTCTGTCCCGTTCCAGAGCCGCGCAGGTCCCAGCCCATGTCGGTGAGGCGGTTCAGGAAACGGGCGATGGGATCGGCGTCGAGGGGATGGCGGGCGAGAGCGTCGGCCCGCACGCGCGGCAGGTCGAGGCGGGCGGCGAAGTCGGAGGCCCAGAGGGTGATCAGCCGGATCATGTCGTCGGAGCGGTCGGGGAGGGTGTGGACATGGCCGAGGAAGAGGCACGGGCCCTCGCCCCAGCCGAGGTCGGGCTCGCGCTGCAGGATCATGCAAGCGAGCAGGAGTCCGTCCTCGAACAGGCCGGCCGGCTCCGCCTGCGGGTCGCGGAAGAGAGCCGGGATATCGGCGCGGGCGGGTACGGGCAGACCGCGGAGGGCGAGCCAGCGCTGACGGTCCTGGACGAGGGCGGCGGCTTCGGCCCGTTCAGCGTCCGTGCGCAGCGAGCGCATCTCGTACACGGGAGGTAACGGTGCCGGGCGCTGGAGCAGGGGCGCGGGGGACTGCCCGGCGGCCGTGGGAACGGGGGACGTGTTCACTGGCTCGCTCCGCTCCGCACCGTGCTGGTCTGCTCGGCGGTCAGCAGGTTCCAGCCGTGAGCCCAGGCGACCAGCCGGGTGGTGTCCGACGCCCCGGCGTCGGCGAGCAGCTGGTCGAGCGCCGCGCGCAGGTCCGCGGGGGCGATGTTGGCGCCGCGCGCGATGTCGAGCGGCTTGCTGTGCTCGGTGACGGCCTTCAGCAGGTTCGTCTGCTCGGGGCTCAGGTCAGGGGCGGGCGTGTCCGGCACCGGGACCGTGGCCTCGTTGGCACTGAGCAGTCGGTGGGTGACGACGGCGAGGGAGCAGCGTGCGGGGCAGTGCAGCTTCCTGCGCAGGGAGAGCATGTGCGCGCGGACCGTGTGGTGCGACAGCGTCTCGGTGACGGCGATCTGGCGTGCCGGCAGGCCGTTCACCGCATGCTGGGCGATGCGCCGCTCGGCCGGGGTGAGCGGCGTGATCGGGGCGGGGGCGGTCATGGTGGTCTTCCTCGTCGGTATCGGTCAGCGGCTCGACGTCGGGCGCAGACGCACGGGGACGGAGGTGTGTCCGTTGCTGATCAGGCTGGGCAGCGCCTCCAGCGCGGCTCGCTCCGTGGCGAGTTGGGCGTCGGGGAAGCGCTCGAAGAGCAGGCGCAGCGCGGTGGCGACTTCGAGGCGGGCCAGCGGGGCGCCGAGGCAGAAATGGACGCCGTGTCCGAAGGCCAGGTGTTCCTTGCTGGGGCGGGTAGCGTCGAAGCGGTCGGCGTCCTTGTGCCAGTCGGGGTGGCGGTTGGCGGCGGCGTAGGAGGCGAGGATCGCCTCACCGGTCTTGATCGTCTGCCCGTCCGGGAGAGGGATGTCGGTGCGGGCGTAGCGCAGGGGAAGGTGCTTGACCGCGGGCTGGTGGCGCAGGGTCTCCTCGACCACGTCCTGCCAGGTGCAGCGGCCGTCCCGGACGTGGGCGAGCTGCTGCGGGTCGGACAGCAGGGTGGTGATGGCCTGGTCGATGACGTTGACGGTGGTCTCGTACCCGGCGCTGATCATCAACAGGAGCGTGTCGCGCAGCTCGGCGTGGCTGAGGGCGGAGCCGTCTTCCTCGTCGCGGGCGGCGATCAGCAGTGATGTCATGTCCTCGCCAGGCTCGGTGCGCTTGATCTCGATCAGGGCGTCCAGCAGGCCATACAGGGCGGCGGTGTTCGCGGCCTGTTCCTCGGCGGAGAGGTGGGTGGCGAACACGTTGTCCACCACGGTGCGGAACTCGGTGCGCCGGTCGGCAGGGACGCCCATGAGCTTGCCGATGACGGCGATCGGGAGCGGGTATGCGAGGTGCTCGCGCAGGTCGGCCACCTCGCCGGCCGGGAGGGCGTCGAGATCGTCGAGCATGCTGGCCATGAGGGCCTCGATGTCCGCCTGGAGGGCGGCGGTGCGGCGGGCCGAGAGGGCGGGGGCGACCATGCGGCGCAGGCGGCTGTGGTTGTCGCCGTAGGCGGTGAACATGTTCTCCACCGCCACCCACAGGGCCAGTGGCCAGGTGGGCACGGTCTCGGCGAAGGCCGGCCAGTGGGCGCGGCCGTCCTTGGAGACGTCCTTGCTGGTGAGGAGCTGCTTGAGGAGCGCCGGGTCGGAGACGGACCAGGCGCGCACGCCGAGGATGTCCACCAGTGTGGCGGAGCCGCGCTCGCGCAGGGCCTGGTGTTCGGCGTCCGGGTCGGATCCGGTCGGGTCGAGGACGAGTATCTGCTGTTCGGGCATGTTGAGGTCTCTTTCAGCTTGTGGGGAAGGTGACGGGCAGGGCGACCAGCGAGCGGTGGAATGGGCCGGGGCGCCAGACGAGGTCGTCGCGGTGGCCGTCGAGGTCCATCTCGGGCAGGGCGTCGAGGATGTGGAGGATGGCGGCTTCGGCGATGAGGTACGCGTGCGAGCTGGCCGGGCAGCTGTGCGGGCCGGCTCCCCAGGCGAGGTGGGCCCGATTGCCCAGAGGCCGGTGGGATCCCAGGGCGGGGTCGTTATTGCAGGCGGCGTAACTGATGACCACCGGCTGGTCGGCCGGAAGCAGGAAGCCGCCGATGTCGACCGGCCGGGTCGGGTAGGTCATCGCGAAGTTCGCCAGCGGGGGGTCGCGGTAGAGGACGCTGTCCAGGGCCTCGCGGACGGAGGCGTCGCCGGCGTGCAGGTCTCCGGAGAACTCACTGTTGGTGAGCATCTCCAGGAGCGTGTTCGTGATCAGGTTGGTCAGGGGCTCGATGCCCGCTCCATAGAGCGTGATGAGCTGGTGCCCCATCTCGGTGTCATTCAGCCGGGCGACGTGGGCGAGGAGCCTGCTGGTCACATCGTCGCCGGGCTGCCGGCGGCGCAAGGCGACGAGGTCCGCCACGGCCTGGGTGAGGATCTGGTTACCAATGGAGGCGTTGACCCCGTCGAAGATCTTCGCCATCCCGTCCGCGATCCGGTGGCCGACCTCGGCGGGGCAGCCGAGCAGGTGGCTGAGCGTCCGAAACGCCAGAGGCCAGCCGTACTGCGACAGCAGGTCCGCTTTGCCGCCGGCCTTGAAGGCTTTGATGGTCTGTTCGGCGACCAGTTCGACATGAGCGTGCAGCGCGTGCTGGTCGACGGCTCCCAGGGCCGAGGTGTTCGCGGCTCGGTAGCGGGCGTGTTCGGCGCCGGCCGACCGCAGGGCGTTGGGGCGCCACTCCATCATCGGCCGGATGGGGCAGGCGTCGGGGACAGACTGCTGCCACCGGCGCGGGTCGGCGGGAAAGCGCTGCGGGTCGCCGAGAATGCGGCGCGCCTCCTCGTAGCCGACGACCAGCGTGGCGGGCACGCCGGGGGCCAGGTCCACGGGGACCAGGGGGCCGAACTGCTCGCGCATGCGCTGGTAGGCGGCGTGCGGATGCTGGGCGAAGTCCGGTTCGTACAGGGGAATTCGGTGGATCGCGTTGCTCACGGTCGGGGCTCCAGACGGTGCGCGAGACGGGCGAGGTATTGGGTGAGCTGGATCAGGGCCTGCATGCAGGACGCTCGCTCGCGGGCGTCGCACACGGTCAGCGGCGTATGTCCCTCCAGGGCGAGGGCCTCGTGGACCTCGTCGAGCGGATAGTGGGGTGCGCCGTCGAACTGATTGACCGCGACCGCGTACGGGACGCCGTTCTCTTCGAGGAGGCCGAGGATTTCGTGGGAGGCGTCCAGGTCACGCGGGTCGACGAGGACCAAGGCACCGAGGGCGCCGATAATCAACTCCTGCCACAGGAAGCTGAATCGGGCCTGGCCTGGTGTTCCGAACAGGTAGAGCACGAGGTCGTCGCTGAGGTGCTTGCGCCCGAAGTCCACACCGACGGTGGTGGTGGACTTGGCCGGCGTGCGGGCGAGGTCGTCGACCAGTGCGCTCGCGCGGGTGATGGTCTCCTCCATGTGGACCGGAGGCACCTCGGAGACGCTGCTGACGAAGGTGGTCTTGCCCACGCCGAAGGCTCCGGCGACCACGATCTTCGCGGTAGCCGTCACCGTGCGCGCGACGAACCGGTCAGGCGTGAGCGCGGAGTCCATTGAGAACCCTTTCAATGAGTGAGGCCGGTGGCCGGCCGTCGTCCTGGCCCTGGGCAAGGGTCATCAGTCCGTGTCCGATGAGGTCGGCAACGAGAATCCGAGTGGTCGAGGGTGGGAGGGCCAAGGCGGAGGCGATCTCGGCGACGGACAGTCCTCCGCCTTGCGAGGGCGCGAACAGGGCGAGCACCCGACGTGCGTCCGGGTTCAGGCCGGGGCGTGTGCCGGTCGCGGCGAAGACCAGGCTCTCCAGGCGCACGTCCTTGGTGGGACGGGTGCGTCCGCCCGTGCGGACGTAGGGCCTGACCAGATCCGGGTCCTGCCGCGGCCTGCTCATGCCAGCGGTGCTTCCGTGCCGTCGGCGACGCGCGTCTTGACACTCAGCCGGTCGCCCACGCTCGAGGCCAGGCGCAGGGCGGCCTCACTGATCACACCGATGTCCGCGTGGGGGCTGTCGGTTCGGACGGCGAGCATCGTGTTCTTGCCGGCCGGGATGAGCAGGTGGATGTGGTCGACCGACTCCATGACGAACTGGCGGACACCACCGCCGTTCGTCTCCCGGTCGTAGGCCCGTGATGCACCCCACAGCGTGGAGGCGATCGCCGAGATCTTCTCGGCGCGTTCGCGCTGCAGCCGGTCGGTGTGGGCCGGACTCATGCCGTCCGCGGCGACCAGGACGGCGTACTCCACGCCGGCGGTGTCCTCCAGGCTTTCGAGGAGCCAGCCGATGTTCTTGTCACTCATGCGTCATGTCCTTGGTCGGTGTCGGCGATGGGGAGTTGGGTGTTTCGCTCAGTGCGGGCGCGCTGGGTGCCACGGGCCCAGGCGGCAATCACGCTCGCTCGTCCCGGCTCGGCGTTGGCCGGGCGTGGAACGTGAGCGGGGGCAGGTGCGGTTCGGCGGTCGCGCACCGTCAGCCCACTGGCGGTCGTACGGGCAGCGGGGCGTGCCTGGCCAGACTCCCCGGCCGCCGGGGCGGGGGTGAGCGCGGGCTGCGGGTCCACCAAGAACGGGGCGAGCGCGGGCGGCTGGCCGGCTGGGGCGGGGGCGAGCGCGAGCGGCGGCGGAGCGTCCTGTGCCGGTTTCGTGAGTGCCGGCGGCGCCTGCGGTGCCGTGGTGAGGAGGTCCTGGGGGAGGGTGAGGAGCGCGCGGGTGCCCAGCAGGGAGTTGGGTGCCTGGACGTCGACCCGGAATCCGTAGGTGCTCGCGAGGGCGGCGGCGACCCTGAATCCGGTCTGCGGGCGGGCGCCGAGCTGCGTGATGTCGTCCGTGCGGTGCCCGGTGAGGATGTCCCGGGCAGCGTCGAGCTGCTCAGGCGTCATCCGCAGGCCGCTGTCGTCCACGAAGACGGTGACTCCGTGGTGGCCCTGCTCGAAGGACACGTGCACTTTCGACTGTGGTGGCGAGAAACGCAGTGCGTTGTCCAGCAGGAGCGCGAGGGTGTGCACCACGGGCCCGACCACGCGGGTCCTCACCGCGACGTTGAGTTCCTGAGGCTGTACGCGCTGGTAGTCCTCGACGTAGCCCATCGCGGCCCGCACCACATCGGTCAGCGTCGTCGTGGGCCAATGTCGGGTCAGCTTGCCGCCGGCCAGGATGGTCCAGCCCTGGGCGACCAGCAGCATCTGCTGGACCGTGTGGTCGATACCGGTCAGTGTCTCGAACGCGGCGTCGTCCTCGTGCTCGCGCACGCCTTCGCTGACCTTGCGGCTGGTCTTGGCCGCCATGCCCACGAGCGCCGACGACACACTGCGCACCGCAGCCTCGGTCGACCGCAAGGCCGTGGCACGTACACGCGCGATCTCTTCCTGCGCGGCGGTGTGCGAACGCCGCAACTCCTCCGCTCCGAGCGTCTTCGTCTGTTCGATCTCCTGGTGCGCCGCGTACTGGATGTCGCGCACCACAGCCTGGACGACGCCGGCGGTGGCCTTGACCGCCGCGGTCAACTGCTCACCGACCAGGGTGCCGGCCAGTTCCGGTGCAGCGGACGGCACGGAGATCCGACCGCCCGCCTGGTGGATCTGGGGCAGCGTCTCGTGGACCAGTTTCTGCAGGGCACGCTCGGTCGCCTCTTGTTCGCGGGCCAGGAGGTGGGCCCGCTGCCGCGCCTTCTGCCAGCGGCGCTGGGCGACCCAGGCCGCTGCCACGGCGACTATGGCCGCAGCGGCGAGCAGGATGACCATGGTGGTGGCTGTCGCGTTCATCAGACACCCGCCGCCAGGAGCACGTCGGCCTTGGCTGCGGGCGCCCCCGAGCCGAGCTGCTGCAGTTGGAGCGCGGACCCGATCACCCCGATGTGGCTGTACACCTGCGGGAAGTTGCCGAGTTGCCGCCCGGTGGCGTGGTCGTACTCCTCGGCGACCAGGCCGAGGTCGATGCGCAGCTCTCCCGGTGACGCCATGACTCCGAGTTGGCTGATATGGCCACGCAGGCGCCGCGCGAGTTCCTCCACATCAGCAGCGCTCTCCGGCAGCGGCGAGTCCTCGTTCACCACAAGCGCCACCGTCTCCGCTGCGGCCACCGCCTGATTTTGCTGCGGACCCAGCGTGACGGGGACGCGATCCCGCCTGCCCCGGCCAACGCGCTGACAGGCTTCCCGGCGGGGAGCCAGCGAGAGACGCATGACACAACTCCTATTCAAATCAAGCCAAGTTGAGTGGAGATCGTCGTACGGTGTCGACGGCTGGCGTGCAAAGTGAGTGATCCGGCGGCTACGTTGAGCGAACCGTGAATCCCCGCCGAGGGGTATGCCTGCGCGGCCCCCGAGGCCGTCAAAGGCGTCAAAGATCATTTCGGAACCGAGGGGCAGCCCATGGCCCGTGCGCGAAACGTCGCCCTCGCCGCACTCCTGCGCGAAGCAGGCTGGTCCCAGCCACAAGCAGCCGCCGCGGTCGCCCGAGTAGCCGCGGAGAGCGGAGCCCGCGAGCTGGAGGCCATCTCCCGCTCGCACATCGCCATGTGGGTGCAGGGCACGCGGCCGAGTGGAAGAGCGCCCCATATCCTTCGCGAGACGCTGTCCCGCAGGCTCGGCCGCCGCCTCACTCTGGCTGACCTCGGGCTGGAAGGAGAGCCGACAGGTACGACCGACAGCGGTTCCGACTGGAGCGTCGACCCTCTGACCGTGCTGGCCGAGTTGGGAAGCGACGACCTCGATATGCACCGACGTAAGCTGCTGGCGACCGCCGCGTACTCGGCCGCCGGCCTCGCATTGCCCACCGCTTCGTGGTGGGCAGCCGCCCCCGCCGCGGCGGCGAAGCGCCCAGCAGTCTCCCCCCGGCTGGTGGCCCAGGCCGACATCGATGATGTCCGCGACCTGACGACCTTCTACTCCGCTCGGGACCAGCAGCGCGGTGGAGCCTCGGGGCGCTCGGCCCTCGCCGGCCACCTTCGCGACGAAGCGGTGCCCCTGCTTGGCAGCAGGTTCCACACGGAGCAGCTCCGCCGCGACATGTACTCGGCCGTTGCGGAGATGACCTACCTGGCGGGGTGGATGGCTTTCGACGCCTCCGAGCACCGCACCGCCCAGCGCTACCTCACCCTGGCCGCCCGCATCGCGGCCGAAGCGGGCGACGGGCCGCTCGGCGGCCACATCCTGCGCGCCCTCGCGCACCAAGCCGTGGACCTCGGGCACCCCCGCCGAGCGCTCGCCCTGGCCGACGCATCCATGTCCCGCGACCGCTACGGCCAGGCCAGCCACCGCGAGAAGGCCCTGCTCGCGATCGTTCACTCCCGAGCGCTCGCGGCAGACGGCGACCGCGTCGGCACCCTCGCGGCCATCAGCCGCGCAGAGCGGGACCTCTCCCGCGCCGACAACAACGACGCCCCAAGCCGCGTGGGTTTCTTCCAAGAAGCCTCCCTGGCCCACGAGACCGCCTGCGCCCTGCGCGACATGGGCCAGCCGCTGGACGCGGAGATCCACTTCCAACGCAGCGTCGCCACCCGCCGCCGCCAGCAATACGCCCGCACCCACAGCGTGACCCTCGGCTACCTCGGCGCCGTCCAGGTCCAGCAGGGACGCCTCGACGAGGCATGCGCCACCTGGAACCGAGCCCTCGACGCCATGGCTGGCGTCCAGTCCGGCCGCGCCCGCGACGTCATCGTCCGCATACAGAGCGACCTCTCGCCCGTCCGGCAACGCGGCGGTCGCCACGTCGCCGAACTGGACCGGCGCGCGCGAGACATGCTGCGCACCATAGGCTGACCGACGAGCAGATCCGCGGCGCCGACCGGAGGCCGCCGCACGCGCTACGCCCAGGGAGAGGAACGAGCGCCGATGGTGACGTACGAGGTCGAATCGATTGCAACGGTCGTCGGGGGCCACATCCGCGTTCAGGACGACTACCAAGGCGGGGTCGAATCGATCATCAGGCTCGACGACGCGTACCCCCTCGAAACGCTGCAAGGAATTGAGGAGTTCTCCCACCTGACCGTGACCTGGCGCTTCCACCTGGCGCGACCCGAAGACGTCCAGCTCCATGCACGCAGTCCTCGGGGAAACCAGAACTGGCCCGCGACAGGTACGTTCGTCCACCGCAACCACCGGCGCCCCAACCAACTGGCGATCAGTTACCCGCGGTTGCTCAAGGTCGAAGGTCGAGACCTCTTGGTCACCGATCTCGACGCCGTTGAAGGGACACCCGTGATCGACCTGGCGCCGTACTTCGAGCAGATGGGGCCTCGAGGCCCGATCCGTCAGCCGGCATGGCCTGGCGAGATGCTTGAACCGGACTACTGGGCGAAGGCAAGCGAACGGCCTTCGGAGCGCCCTGTGTAGCGGGAGTGATTGAGCTGCGCTGCTCGACAGTCGCATGGTCGGGGACCAGCCGGAGGTCTGACTCAAGCCGCAGCCCTCGCGTCCCGGAACTCACACCACGTCTCCTCGCCGTTGCTCTCCCACGCGTCTGAGAGCGCGTCGACAAGCCGGATCCCGCGACCGGATTCACCGTCGCGTCCGGCTTCCTTGAGTACAGCCGGGGCCGGGTCGTGGTCGGTTACCGAGACCCGCACCACGTCGACGGCCACCGTGATCCGGAGGACGACTTCGCCCTCACCGTGAACCACGGCGTTGGTGACCAGCTCCGAGACGGCCAGTACGACGAACTCTGCCACCGGCTTCGAAACACGGCACCGCCGCAGGAATGCCCTGGTTGTCTGTCGCATCTCCCCAACTTCCTTGAGATCAGGGAGAAAGGCCGCCCAACAGGTATGGGACGCCGCCGGTATGTCTGCCCGTGCCGATGTGCTGCGTCGGTCCTCCTGAACCGACCTCACGCGTGACGCGCCTGCTGTGGCCGCAAAGCTACGGATGCCCCCGCCTGGCGGGGGTGCCTCTTGGAGACTGGTCATGGGGGCTATCGCACCGTGCGGCGACGCCGTCGACCAGGGGAATCCACAGGGGGAAAAGTCTGTCAAGGGGGGAAACCGGAGGGGGAATTGAGGCCATGATTGGATTCCGTCCACCAACAGAGGTCACACTCATGCCAGATCCGTTCGCCGACCTGCTCCTCCGGCTTCGGCAGGATGCGGGCCGGACGCAGGAGGAGCAGGCAGAGGCGATCAACGCTGTCTCCGGCCGGGACACCATGACCCGCCGAGAGATCAGCCGCTATGAGAACTTTGAGAACATCCCTACCAATCACACAATCGGCCACATCGCGGCGGCCTGCGGTGTCCCCTTCGAGGAACTACAGCGGGAGGCTAAGGCTGCCCGCGCTCGGAAGAGAAAGGGGCATGTCAATGCAGGGGAGGACCAGGACGCCGTGAAGCGTCGCACGCTGCTGGGTGGCGCTGCTATCGGCGTGAGCGCGGCTGCCGAGCCCTGGGGGCGACTCGCCTTCGCCCTCGGTAAGGGGTCCAAGATCGATTCGCCCTCCGCCGTCGCGCTCATCGACCGGGCCGCTGAACTGCACGTCCAGGAACTCAACCTCAGCGCCCGGCGACTACAAAGCACGGTCGAGTCGCATCTTGACGCGATCACCGCGGCTCTGCCTCGTGCCGGCGAGCATGAACGGGCTCTCACCATCGCCGCCGGAGAAACGGCTGCCCTGGCCGGTTGGGTGGCCTGGGACTTGGGCGAGCTTGACAAAGCCGATGCCTACTACAAGGTCACGTCGCAGTGTGCGGCGACCGCCGGGCACCCTCCACTCCGAGCCCTGGCCCTGACCTACACCAGCTACGGCGCTTCGACGCCCAAGGCGAAGTTGGAGTTCCTTTCCCAAGCGGCCAACGACGTGCGAGGCCACGGTAACGCTACTGCTGCCGCCTGGGTGCTCGGCAGGCACGCGGAGGAAGCTGCGGCGGCTGGCGACGAGACGGTGGCGCTCCGGGCGTTGGACCGAGCGCGGTTCGCCTACGACTTCGCGGATCACACCAGCGAGCAGGCGTGGGTCCGGTTCGTGACCCCGTACCGCATGGACTCGTTGGCCCTCTCCGTATACGGGCAGTTGCGGCGCCCCGAACTCACCGCTACAGCCGACACTGCAGTCGAGCGCCTCGGAGACGAACTCCCGGACGGAGGCGTCGTGGTCCTCGGAGATCTCGCTTCGGCCCTACTGCGTGGAGGTGACGTCGACCAAGGCGTCTACGTGTCACGCCAGTTCGCGTCGGCGGCACAGGGCAAGCCCAACACGATGGGCAAGGAGCGCGCAGCGAGTATCGCAGCCTCGCTCCCCGAAAGCGAGCAGGAACTCGCTGTTCACCTGCGGCAGTTCGCATCCTGAACCCCATCGCGCGGTACGCGGGCAAGCTGCGAAGGCCGTCGTAAGCCCCGTCGCTCCTCAGTCTTGTGCCGTCTCCTCGACAACCCAGGACAGGTACGCCTCCGACCCACCGGTCACGGGCAGCGTGATCCACTGGGGGACGTCATACGGATGCTTCTCGTGCAGCCACGCCTCCAGCGCCGGGAGACGGTCCGTCGTAGTCATGTACGAGATCCGCCACTCCTGCGCCGTCTCGACCTTCCCCTTCCACCAGTAGAAGGCTGTGATCGGCGCATCGATGTGAACGCCCGCTGCCAGCTTGCTCTCGACCGCGCCCCGGGCCAGCGCCTTCGCCTGATCCTCGTCGTCACTGGTCGTCTGCGCGATCACAATCTCGTGGGACATGCAACTACCTCTCCAGCTCGGGTACCGCGACCCTACCCAGCCGTCCGGCGCACGCCGACAGCCGGTCGCTACCGGTCAAGGTGGGTGGGACTCACCCACCGACCTGGATCAGTCAGACGGCAGCCCGTCTTCCAGGGTGGCGCGTCGCTTCGACAGCACGGTGAAGGCCCTCTCATCGACGAGGTCGTGTAACGGCTTCATGACGCAGGTGCCGGCGCATGCCTTGCGCCTCAACGGCTCCGTGACGGAAGGGCTCCACGCAGCTGCCGGCATGCATTCGCCCACGGCAGACAAGAAAGAACTCCAAATGACTGGAACCTCCGGCGGGAGCATGTCAACGTACAACGTCCCGGAAAACACCAGGTCAGGAGGGTGCAATTTCTCCGGTGCGGCCGGGTTGCGATTGATTCGGAACCCCGCATCGCACCGAGCTGCCTCGCTGGCATGGCCCTACTTAGGAGGCCCGGCTGTCGGATTCCGCTGTTCGATTCACCCGCTTCACTTCCCTTGTTTTCTTTGCGCTCGGCGCACTGGTTCGGCCAAGCGGCGGGGACTACGGCGCCGTTTCCACCGGGCTGTGCGTATGCGTCTGCGCTGCTGGCCCCTTCGGCGAGGACCTGCTGCAACGTGGCTATCGCCGCAATAGGGCCGTCCTCGCACATGTTGCGGCGCGCCCCGGAGCTGCAACTCGGCACACGGCCCGTGCCATCGGGGTTCCTGAGCGTGTCGTGGTGGGGAATCTTGACCGCCTAACCGACGACGGTCTGCTGCGGCTCGTCGCGGACGGTGGGCCCCCAGCTCTGCGTTCATACCGGCTGGCATCCTGACTGCGGCCAGCCCGAGAAGCTGTCGGATTCATCTGATGCGGCGCGCAACATAGACCACGATCGCCGGTTAGCCAAACCGGCGATCGTCGCGACCATTGAGAAGTTCGCATCGGTTCACTTGGCGGTGGAGCTGTGCGGACGCTGTGATCTTCCATGCCGACGCTCAACTGGGTTAGCTCTTTGGTGCTGCCCAGCGTCTGGCGACTCGTTCAACTCTCCTGGAGAAAAATGGCTCGCCCTCCTGCGCTCAAACTCGCCGAGGTCCTGACGGAAATCCGAATGAGTCCGTCAGCATTCTACCGACTGCGCGCTCGCGGTCATGCGCCCCGAATGATCAAACTTCCGAATGGTGAGCTCCGCTGCCGCCGTGTCGATCTAGATGCGTGGTGGGAAGCGTGTGAAAGGGATACGCCTGAATGGCGATGAGCTACAACGTCCGATTTTGGGACACGCGTGAGCGCCCTGGTCGGCAGAGCCGTTTCCAGGTGCGATGGACCGTCAACGGGCGGGAGAGGTCCGAATCCTTCAGCACTTTCGGGCTCGCAGAGAGCAGGCGTGCAAAGCTTGTGACGGCGGCGCGCGAGGGTGAACCATTCGATGAACGCACAGGTCTGCCTGCCTCGGAGCTACGGGCCATCAGGCAGCGGAAAACATGGTACGCACTTGCCCATGAATACCTAGAACAGCGATGGGATCGAACCCCAGGCACCACGCGCCGCACTCTGGCCGATGCCTTTGCCACGATTACGCCCGCGTTGGTCCAACGCGGCGCTTCATACCCGGAGCCGCGGGTGCTTCGTCGTGCTCTGTACTCCTGGGCTTTCAACAAGAACGCATGGGACCATCAACCGGTCGAAGAGTGGCAGCGGGCTCTGGATTGGATAGCAAGAAACTCCCTGCCCGTGAGTTCACTGGGGGAAGCGGACGTGCTGCTACGGGCGCTCGATGCACTCTGCCTCAAGTTGGACGGTAATGCCGCCGCGGCAAAGACTGCGCGGCGGAAGCGGGCTGCTTTCAATGAAGTGCTCAATATGGCAGTTGAGAGAGGATACTTTGCGGAGAACCCTCTCAATGGGATCAGGTGGAACGCCCCAGCTGTCAACGACGTGATAGACCCGGTAGCGGTCCCCAACCCGGCGCAGGTTGCCCGGCTTCTTGCCTCGGTGGCTGCACAACCGGGTCGCGGTCCTCACCTGGAGGCGTTCTTCGGCTGCATGTACTACGCGGCGATGCGACCGGCGGAGGTTATCCACCTCCGCAGGCCGCAATGCCACTTGCCCGAGGCAGGATGGGGGATGCTCAATCTGTCCGGTGGCGTCGTTGTGGCGGGCAAGGAGTGGAGCGACGACGGCGCAGTCCACGAGGTGCATTCACTCAAGCGACGAGCGGCTACCGCCACGCGAGCAGTACCTATCCCTCCGCAGTTCGTCCGCATGCTACGCGCGCACATCGAGCGCTTTGGGGTGGCAACGGACGGTCGGTTGTTCCGGAATGAGGCAGGGAACTACGTGGACGCAGCTGCGTACGGTGTGACGTGGTCGCGGGCCAGGAAATACGTCTTCACCCGGGTCGAACTGGCCTCCGGCCTGGCCAAGCGTCCTTACGACCTGCGACACGCTGGAATCTCCTTCTGGTTGTATTCGGGTGTGGATCCTGCGGAGTGTGCTCGTCGAGCGGGCCAGAGCATCGAGGTTCTGTTCCGCTTCTACGCCAAGTTCCTCGACGGCCTCCAGGAGCACGCCAACCGCCTCATCGAACAGTCGATGAAGGAGTGGGACCGCGTCAGTCGAGGCGAAGCTGCAGTCGAGTGAGCCGTCCTGGACCGGAAATAGACCGGAACAGCTGGTCCGGAGCGGGATAGCTATGGGAGGAACTGGGAGTTTCCACGTGAATCACTCTCGGCTGTTTCTGAACCGAGCGACAGGTGCCTGACCGGTGAAAGCCCAGGTCAGGCACCTTTTCTCATGCCCCTAGAAGAACCCGAGCTTCTTCGCCGAGTACGACACGAGAAGATTCTTGGTCTGCTGGTAGTGCTCCAGCATCATCTTGTGCGTCTCCCGGCCGATGCCGGACTGCTTGTAGCCGCCGAACGCCGCGTGCGCGGGGTAGGCGTGGTAGCAGTTCGTCCAGACCCGGCCCGCCTGGATCGCGCGGCCCGCGCGATAGGCGGTGTTGATGTCGCGCGTCCACACACCGGCCCCGAGGCCGTACAGCGTGTCGTTGGCGATCTTGATGGCGTCGTCGAAGTCGTCGAACGACGTGACCGAGACGACGGGGCCGAAGATCTCCTCCTGGAAGATCCGCATACGGTTGTCGCCTTCGAAGATGGTCGGCTGTACGTAGTAGCCGCCCTTCAACTCACCGTCGAACTCGATGCGTTCGCCACCGGTGCGGATCGTGGCACCCTCCTGGCGGCCGATGTCCAGGTAGGAGAGGATCTTCTCCAGCTGGTCGTTGGACGCCTGCGCGCCGATCATCGTGTCGGTGTCGAGCGGGTGCCCCGGCTTGATCAGCTCGGTGCGGGCGACCGCCGCCTCCATGAACTCGCCGTAGTTCCCGCGCTGGACGAGCGCACGCGACGGACAGGTGCACACCTCGCCCTGGTTGAGCGCGAACATCGTGAAGCCCTCGAGCGCCTTGTCCCGGAAGTCGTCGTTCTGTGACCAGACGTCGTCGAAGAAGATGTTCGGCGACTTGCCGCCCAGCTCCAATGTGACCGGCTTGATGTTCTCGGAGGCGTACTGCATGATCAGCCGCCCCGTCGTGGTCTCGCCGGTGAACGCCACCTTCGCCACCCGCGGACTGGAAGCGAGGGGCTTGCCCGCCTCCACACCGAAGCCGTTGACGATGTTGACGACGCCCGGCGGCAGCAGATCCGCGATCAGACTCATCCAGTAGTGGATGGACGCCGGGGTCTGTTCGGCGGGCTTGATGACGACCGCGTTGCCCGCCGCCAGCGCCGGCGCGAGCTTCCAGACCGCCATCAGGATGGGGAAGTTCCACGGGATGATCTGCGCGACGACACCGAGCGGCTCGTGGAAGTGGTAGGCGACGGTGTCGTCGTCGACCTCGCCGAGCGAGCCCTCCTGGGCGCGGATCGACCCCGCGAAGTACCGGAAGTGGTCAATGGCGAGCGGGATGTCGGCGGCCAGGGTCTCGCGGACCGGCTTGCCGTTCTCCCAGCTCTCGGCGACCGCGAGCTTCTCCAGGTTCGCTTCCATCCGGTCGGCGATCTTGAGCAGGATGTCGCCGCGCGCGGCGACGGAGGTCCGGCCCCAGCCGGGCGCCGCGGCGTGCGCGGCGTCCAGGGCGCGCTCCACGTCCTCGGCGGTACCCCGCGCCACCTCCGTGAACGGCTGCCCGTTCACCGGACTCGGGTTCTCGAAGTACTGACCGCGAGCCGGCGGCACGTACTCGCCGCCGATGAAGTGGTCGTAACGCGCCTGGTAGGAGACGATCGCGCCCTCGGTGCCGGGCGCCGCGTAACGGGTCATGCTGGTCTGCCTCCCGGAGAAGCGCCGCCCGCCGTTGGGCAGCTCTCGCCCCGAGGCTAGAAACGCGGACGTTGCGACGACGTTGCGGACGTGTGCACGTGGCCTCGTCCGCCGGGCCTTGGGGGCAACCATCCGGCGGGTGCGGCCTGTTCGGACTCCACCTCGTCGAGCCGCGCCCGTACCGCGGCCGTCGGGCGTACGGCGGCCAGCGCCCGCCAGACGTCGAGATCGTCCTCGCCCCACGGGGCGCGTGCCCAGTCCGCCAGCAGGTCGGGGTCGCGGCGCGCGATGAGCGCCGTACGCAGTCCGTCCGCGAGCCGGCGCCGCAGGCGCACGACTGCCGGAGCCACCGAACCAGGAAGCAGCGGACCGGCGTACGCCGTCATGGCCCCCGTGATCGCGCCCGAGCCGAGCCGACGTTCCACGACCGCGACGTCCGACTCGACCGGCGCCGTGAGCCGGTAGGGGCGCGAGGCCAGCAGGCCGGAGTCCAGCAGACGGCGCAAGCGGGTCAGCTCGGCTCGCAGTGTCACCGGCGTCACCGACTCGTCCTCGTACAGCGCGCACAGCAACTCGTCGCCCGTCAGGCCTTCCGGGTGCCTGGAGAGCAGCACCAGGATCTCGCTGTGCCTGCGACTGAGCCCGACCTTGCGCCCTCCCGCGACCAGTTGCGCCTCGTCACGGCCCAGCGCGGTCAACTCCACCGTGTCCGCTGCCGTTTTCGGTGGTGCGAGCAGCGCCAGCTGGGACTCCGCCGCCCGTGCCACCGCCTGCACGAAACCGAGACTGTGCGGATGCGCGAGTCCGTCCCCGCCGGTGATGTCGATCGCGCCGAGCACCCGGCCGGTGCGTGGGTCGTGCACCGGAGCCGCCGCACACGTCCACGGCTGGACGCGCCGTATGAAGTGCTCCGCCGCGAAGACCTGTACCGGACGGTCGACAGCGACCGCGGTCCCCGGCGCGTTCGTACCGACCGCTGTCTCCGACCATCGGGCGCCCGGCACGAAGTTCATCCGTCCCGCCTGGCGCCGGGTCGACGGATGGCCTTCGACCCACAGCAGCCTGCCCTGCGCGTCGCACACGGCGAGGAGATGCTTGCCGTCCGCCGCGAACGTCCCCATGAGCTCGCGGAAGAGCGGCATCACCGCGGCCAGCGGATGCTCCGCCCGATAGGAACCCAGATCGCCGTCCGTCAGCTCCACCGTCGCGGTCCCGTCGGGTACGACACCCGCCCGCGCCGAGCGCCGCCACGACTCGGCCACCACGGAACGCACCGGACGTGGCACCGTGCCCGCCTCGGTGAACGCCTCGTGCGCGCGGCGTAGGGTGCGCACTCGTTCGACGGGATCGGCACCCGGTTCCAGGGCAACCCATGGATCGGTCATTCGGCCTCCCGGAACGGCGATGGGGCTGGGACCATCGTCACGTCCAGCGAGGGTCCGGACAAGCTCTGTGACGATGCGGCGGCTGTCGGATCAGGCGGGTCGGCCGCCATCGCGTTGGGGACGGAGACGCAAAGGGGCGTCGGCCCCGTCGCTCAGAGGCGCAGCGCCGTGGCGGTCTCGCGCAAGCGCGCGTGCAGACCACGATGTGTCTCGCGCGCCGGCAACCACTCCTTGCGCAGCTTCGCGACGCAGGTGTAGTTGGTGTCGCAGACGTTGGCGAGTGGCGACTCGACCGCCTGTGTGGCGAACTGGTACGCGTCCAGGTCGCTGAACCCGTAGTCACGCACCAGCCATTGCACCAGGTCGAGTTGGGAAATACGGAAGGCGTCCTCCAGCGGGCGGGCCGAGCCGGTCGAGATGATGTGCGTGTCGGACTCGATGCGCGGCCAGGGGGTGGCGACTCCCTTGAGCAGCTCGACGATCACCACCGTGTTCATCGCGCACTCGACCGCCACGCCACACGTCTCGCCCTCGCCCTGGCGCGCGTGCCCGTCACCGAGACTCAGGAGGGCCCCCTCGACGTTCACTCCGAGAAAGCAGGTGACGCCGGCCCGCATCTCCGGCGTGTCCATGTTCCCGCCGTGGGCGTCCGGCACCAGTGCCGAGCGCACCTCCAGATTCGCCGGCGCCACCCCGACCGTGCCGTGCATCGGGTCCATGGGCAGCTCGATCCGGATGTCGCTGTCCCGTGCGCGGAACAGGGCGGTGCGCCGCTCCCGGTCGAGCTGCCAGATCCACACCGTCTCGGGCAGCGGCGGCTGGAGCGTCGCCGTGGTGTGGGTGGACGTGAGCGCGCCGAACAGCGGGACCGTCGTGGAGGCCGCCCAGTCGCGGGCCGGCTCGATCGACACGAAGTGCACCGCGACGGTGTCGCCCGGCTCCGCGCCCTCCACGTGGAAGGGGCCGGTCTGCGGATTGAGGAACGGGAACTCGCACACCTCGGACACCAGGTCCTTCTCGGAACGGACCCGCCCGGCGAAGCAGTCCTCCGTGTACAGATCGAGGATCGTGCCAGGCGCGATGCGCGCCACGGGCGGCGCCCCGCCGAACGTCCACGCGTACTCGCCGGGTTCGGGCCGTACCGTCAGGATGTGAGGGTCGCTCATGGCTGTGCTGCTCCGCTCTGTCGAGGATCGGGGGAGGGGGTCTCGTCGAGGTGGACACGGGCGGTCTCGGCTATGCGCCCGGGATGGCGGCGCGAGACGACGATCAGTACCACGACCCCGGCCGTCATCCAGACCCCGACGACCGGTCCCGCGTACGACACGGGCGCGGTGAGCTCGGAGACGAAGTCGAAGACGGGCAGTCCCGCGGCGGTCAACAGGGCGGGCACGAAGGCGACGATGCCCAGTAGCGGGAACAGCAGATGTCGTCCCGGATGGAACAACTCGCGTGCACGGCGCAGGAAGTAGCCCGCACAGGCGAGGTTCACCACGATGTACACACCGATCACGACTGTGACGATCACCGTGGCGAGCAGCAGGAACGCCGTCACCGGGTCATAGGCGAAACCGAGCCCGAGCATGGCCGCGATCGCCACGGCGCACTGTATGGCGACCCCGGCGACGGGGGAGCGGTGCCGAGGGTGCAAGCGTGCGAACAGCTCCGGGAAGACCCTGATCCGGCCAAGGGCGAAGGCCGTCCGGGTGGAGACGGTCGCGCAGGCGTTGGCGTTGGCGATGGTGGAGTTGACCACGGCCAGGAACACGAGCACCCAGAACAGCCCGAACGAGGCGCGGGCCACCCCCTCCCAGGACGCGGCTCCGGAGGCTGAGAAACCCGCGAAGCGGTCCGGGCCGACGTACACGGTCATGGCGTAGGTGGTCAGGACGTAGACAAGACCGATCGCCAGTGCCGCACCGAGGACCGCACGGTGCATCGTCCGGCGCGGGTCCTTCGTCTCCTCGGCGAGCGGGGCCGCCGCCTCGAACCCCGCGAAGGCCAGCACGGTGTAGACCGATCCCGCGAACACGCCGCTGACGCCTTCGTATCCCTCGGCGGTGTGCGACGTCCCGAAAACCGACAGGGTGTTGTCACCGCCCGCCTTGACGATCAGCCATAGGGCGAAGACGACGAAGACCAGCACCTCGAAGACGCCGAGGACGGTGCCGAAGCGGGCCGAGGCACGCACTCCGAAGTAGCCCGCCACCGCGATGATCCCGGCGCCGGCGAGCGACCACGGCCACCACAGGTCGCCCGGGTACGAGGACCACTCCTGGTGCAGCGTGCCCGCCGTGGTGAACCCGAGCTGCAGAAGCAGCAGCGGGGGCACCAGGGCTTCGACGAACACATAGCCCCAGCCGACCAGGAACCCCACTGCCGGGTGCAGCCCTTGCGCCGCGTAGGTGGCCACCGAGCCCGCGGAGGGCAGTTGCCGCGCGAGCTCGGCCACAGACGACGCGGTGAACAGGCACGCGACGAGGGCGATCAGTACGGACAGCGGCAGACTGCCGCCCGCGAACGCGGCGCCCGACGGAATGGACGCGGCGACCGCGGCGGCCGGCGCCATGGCCGTGACACTCTGGAACAGGACCTCGCGCAGCCCGATGGCGTCGCGCCGCAGTCCCGGAACCGATTCCCCCGACATGTGATCCCCCGATCCGCCTGGACACCGAGCCACCGGCCCGATGGCTGCGCCTCGCGTGAATCACGTTACGGCGCTTGCCGGTTGGGCTGGAAGAGCGAGGCGTGAGTCGGTGGACAAGTCCCGGGCTGTGGACAACCCGGCCACCCGAAGGGAGGAACGGGAGCCCCGCGCCGCGTGCCGCGACGGCCACGACCGTGCGCTACGGCCGTCCCGCGACCGACGACGGATCGTCGAGCACGGCCCGCACGACCGAGTGGGCGGCTCCCAGCAGTGGTCCCTGCGGACCCAACCGCGAGACGGCCACGGCACAGGCGGGACCCGCCGTCCGTCGCGCCAACTCGCCCTCCAGCGACGGCAGCAGCCACGGCGCGAGGCCGGACAGTGCTCCGCCCAGCACGACGGTCTCCGGGTCGAGCAGGTTGACCGCCCCGGTCAGCGCGATGCCGAGCGCGGTCCCGGCGTCGTGCAGGGCGCGTCGTACTTCCTCGTCACCTCGGGCGGCGCGCTCGGCCAGTACCCCGACGCGGTCGCCGCCCGGTTCCAGACCGGCGGCGCGCAGGACGGCCTCCTCACCCGCGTACTGCTCAAGGCATCCGCGTCCGCCGCACGGGCACTCCGGCCCGTCCGGACGCACCGGCACATGCCCCAGCTCGCCCGCGAACCCCCTTGTTCCGCGCAGCAGGTGCCCGTCCACGAGCACCGCCGCGCCGATGCCGATCTCCGCCGACACGTGCAGGAAGTCGCGGGCGGTCGCCTCGCCGAGCCAGAGCTCGGCGAGGCCCCCGAAGTTGGCCTCGTTGTCCACGGTCAGCGGCAGTTCCGGAGGCAGCAGCGCCCCGAGATCCGTGTCGTGCCAGTCGAGGTTGGGGGCGCGGACCACGGTCCGGGCGTCACGTGCCACCAGGCCGGGCACGGCGACCGCGAGGCCCGCCGGCCACAGTCCCTCGCGCTCGGCCTCGGCGATGACCTGACGGACCAGCGCGGTCAGTTCCCTGATCACGGGGCCGGGCCGCCGACCGCGGTTCGTGCCGTGCCGGACCGCGCGGGCCCGTACGTCTCCGCGCAGGTCGACCGCGCACGCCGCCAGATGATCAACGCCCACCTCCGCGCCGATCCCCGCGGGCCCGTGCCCGCTGACCGCGAGTGCCGAGCCGGGGCGCCCCACCCGGCCGGGACGTTCGGGGCCGAGCTCGTCGAGGAGTCCGGACCGGATCAGCTCGTCGACCAGCGTGGAGACGGCCGCCCGGGTCAGACCGATCCGCGAGGCGACGGCGGCACGCGACAGCGGCCCCTCGGCCTTGACGGTGTGCATGACCCGGGAGAGGTTGCGACGGCGCATGCCCTGCTGGGTGTTGGGCAGCCGACGGCCGGGACCGGTCGGGTGGGCCTCGTGCAGCGGTGCGGTCATGCCTCCGTCAGTCCTCGTCCGGCCGGTCCCCGTGGGGCTGCCCTGGTCTGTGCGTGGTCAGTTCCTGTTCGACTCCCGTTCCAGCAGCGGGGCCGCGTCGGAGAGTACCCCGGCGATCCTCGCGAGCGTCTCCTCGTCCCGTTCCACGGCGTCGAGCACCGGGCCGTGGGCCGTGCCCCAGCGCCGGGCGACCGCGGCCGGGTCCTCGCCGGTCAGCAGACCCGCGGCCTGCGCGGCGGCGCCCAGCGCGACCAGTTCCCTGGCGTCGGGCACCTGGACCGGGCGTCCCGACAGCCGGCGTACGGTCTGCTGCCAGGCCGTGCCCCGGGCACCCCCGCCGATGAGAAGCAGCGGCGCGGAACGGTCGGCGTCCGCGTCGAGCACCAGGTCGAGGGCGCCGAGGAGCGAGTGGACCGCGCCGTCGTACGCCGCCTGGAGGAGCTGCCCGCCCGTCGTGTCGTGCCGCAGCCCGTGCAGCAGCCCCGAGGCGTGCGGCAGGTCGGGGGTGCGCTCGCCGTCCAGGTAGGGGAGCAGGGTCACGCCCGCGCCGGGTTCCACGGCCTCGCGGTCGAGCCCCAGCAGGGCCGCGACACGGTCGACGGCGAGGGTGCAGTTCAGGGTGCAGGCCAGCGGAAGCCAGTCGCCGCGCGCGTCGGCGAAGCCCGCGACGGTACCGGTCGGATCGGCGGGGCGCCGCGTCGAGACGGCGTACACCGTGCCCGAGGTGCCGAGACTCAGCACCGCGGTGCCGGGGCGCAGCCCGAGGCCGAGCGCGGCGGCCGCGTTGTCACCGGTGCCGGCGGCGACCAGCGTGCCCCTGGAAAAGGGCAGCTCGTCGCGGGCGTGCGCGGTTCCCGCCACCTCTCCCGGCCGGACGACGCGGGGGAGCAGGGCGGGGTCGAGGCCGATGTGCGCGAGGACCTCCTCGTCGTACGCCTCGGACCCGGACGCCCACCAGCCCGTACCGGAGGCGTCGCCACGGTCGGTCGTGGCCTCTCCGGTCAGGCGTTCCGTGAGGTAGTCGTGCGGCAGCCGTACGGCGGCGGTGGCGCGGACGGCGTCCGGCTCGTTCTCGGCCAGCCAGGCCCACTTCGTGACCGTGATGGAGGGGCCGGGCACGGTGCCGGTGCGCTCGGCCCAGGCCTTCGGGCCGCCCAGCTCGTCGATCAGCCGACGGGCCTGGGGCGCCGAGCGCACGTCGTTCCACAGCAGCGCCGGGCGTACCGGATCGCCCTGGGCATCCAGGGTGACGAGCCCGTGCTGCTGGCCGCCGATCGAGACCGCCGCGGCCTCGTGGGCCGCGTCGCCGCACTGGTGGAGCGCCTCGCGGAGGGCGTCCCACCACTGCCGCGGATCGCTCTCGCGGCCCGCTCCGGTGGAGACCGTGTGCGGCGCCTGCCCGCTCGCCACCACCCGACCGGTGGATGCGTCGACGACCAGGGCCTTGGTGGACTGGGTGGATGTGTCCACCCCGACGACGAGCGGACCCTCGGCTGCTGACATCGGGTTCTCCCTCTTCCGCGGCTCCGCGGGATCTGTCCTGATGGTGGGCTTTTGGGCCGGCGCGGCCCAGGTTTCACACTTCGTCTCTTCCCAGGGACGCCTTCGCATACTAATTTGTTAACCGCCATGACGAAATAGTCGGAGCTAACAAGGAGCCGCGGCATGAACTACCAGCCCACCCCCGAGGACAGGTTCACCTTCGGCCTGTGGACCGTCGGCTGGCAGGGAAGGGACCCGTTCGGCGACGCCACCCGGCGCGCCCTCGACCCGGTCGAGTCGGTGCAGCGTCTGGCCGAGCTGGGGGCCTACGGTGTGACCTTCCACGACGACGACCTCATCCCCTTCGGGTCCTCGGACAGCGAGCGCGAGTCGCACATCAAGCGGTTCCGCCAGGCCCTGGACGCGACCGGCATGCGGGTGCCGATGGCCACCACCAACCTCTTCACGCACCCCGTCTTCAAGGACGGAGCGTTCACCGCGAACGACCGGGACGTGCGCCGCTACGCGCTGCGCAAGACGATCCGCAACATCGACCTCGCGGTCGAACTGGGCGCCCAGACGTACGTCGCCTGGGGCGGCCGTGAGGGCGCCGAGTCAGGCGCCGCCAAGGACGTACGCGTCGCCCTCGACCGCATGAAGGAGGCCTTCGACCTCCTCGGCGAGTACGTGATCGCCCAGGGTTACGACCTGAAGTTCGCGATCGAACCGAAGCCGAACGAGCCCCGCGGTGACATCCTGCTGCCCACCGTCGGTCACGCGCTCGCGTTCATCGAGCGCCTGGAGCGCCCGGAGATGTACGGCGTGAACCCCGAGGTCGGCCACGAGCAGATGGCCGGGCTCAACTTCCCGCACGGCATCGCGCAGGCACTGTGGGCCGGCAAGCTCTTCCACATCGACCTCAACGGCCAGACCGGCATCAAGTACGACCAGGACCTGCGCTTCGGGGCGGGCGACCTGCGCTCCGCGTTCTGGCTGGTCGACCTTCTGGAGAGCGCCGGATACGCGGGACCCAAGCACTTCGACTTCAAGCCGCCGCGCACCGAGGACCTCGACGGGGTGTGGGCCTCCGCGGCGGGCTGCATGCGCAACTACCTGATCCTGCGGGAGCGTTCGGCCGCCTTCCGTGCCGACCCCGAGGTCCAGGAGGCGCTGCGCGCCTCACGCCTGGACGAGCTGACGCAGCCCACCGCGGCGGACGGTCTGCAGGCGCTGCTCGCCGACCGTGCGACCTTCGAGGAGTTCGACGTGGAGGCGGCTGCCGCGCGCGGCATGGCCTTCGAGCGGCTCGACCAGCTCGCCATGGACCACCTGCTCGGCGCACGGGGCTGATGACGCGCCGGTGAGGCGTGAGGCCCGCTTCCTGTTGTTGCGGGCCCGCGCCTCCCGGCGGGGATCTCTGCCGGAATTCTTCGGAATCGTGCGGTCCATGGCATGAGTCCGTATCAACTTCCGCGCGGGGGTCGCCATGTGACCGGTTCGAGGTGACTCTGGACGGTATGGCCACGCCGCCCTTACCGCCCCAGCCCCCTCGGCCGCCGGGAAACCCACCACCTCGAGGAGGTGGTGGCTTCGGTCCGCCGCCCGAAGGCTACGTGCCCTCGTCCGACGGCCATGGCTCTCCTTCGGGAGGTTACGGCTCCCCGTCGCAGGACGGTGGCGGTGGCTGGTACCCCCCGCCCCCGCCACCAGCGCCGCCCGGTGGTCCTGGAGGACATCGTGGAGGGCGGCGCCGCAGCCCTCTGCTCCTGCTGCTCGTCGCGGTCGTGGCCCTCGGAGCCGTCGTCGCCGTGGTCCTGTGGGCCGGCGGTGGCAGCGACAAGCCCGACAAGAAGGGGCCCACCGAGAGCAGTGGCGGCACGAAGAGCTCTCCCTCGCCCTCGCCGAGCATCCCGTCCGAGCTGCCCAGCGCACTGCCCAGCGCACTGCCCAGCGCACTGCCCAGCGCACTGCCTTCAGGGCTGCCCTCGGAGTTTCCGTCGGAACTGCCGAGCGGCCTGCTCAGCGATCTGCCGAGCGGTCTCGAGTCCCTCGTCCCGAATCTGGCCGACGACGAAGTGCCGTACTACATGTTGGGAACAGGCGACTGTTTCGACACCAGCGCGGCCCGGCCCGGGCAGGCGGCAAAGCGCCCGTGCGGCGCTCCGCACGACGCGGAAGTCGTCAAGGTGGGTGAGCTCAACGGCACCTACGCCACCGACACCGCTCTGCAGAAGGCCGCCTCGGCCCTCTGCGAACCACCCCTGGAACACAAGGCGGCACAGCAGCCCGCGGGCACCGTCCGCGGCTCCCTCGTGCAGTACCCGGACTCCGGCACCTACCGGACAGGTATCGACAAGGTGGCCTGCAGCCTGGCCGCGGACATCGGTGACGGCACGCACAGGCTCACCGCGCCACTGACGTGACCGGCGCGCACGCGTGGCCGTTGTTCGCGCCTCACACACGCGTGCCGTACGAAAACCGACCCGAGGTCAGGATCCGGTACGGCGGTCGCACGTACGCCCGACCTGGTCGAGCGCGCGGCGTCATTCGTTGATCGGGACACCGCGCGGATCTCCCCCTGCCGTCGCGAGGGCCGTGGCCGGATCCCGGACCGCCTGTCCCACAGGAGTCCAAAGGCCACCCTCCTTGCGATACGGCCACCACCGGCCGTCCTGCCCGAGGCGCAGCTGGACCGGCGCGCCGACCACGGTCCAGCGGTTGCGGGAGGCGATCAGCGACGGCCGCTCGTCCTCGTCCCAGGCGGACGCCAGCGCGGCCCGCGCGCGTGCGTGTGCTTCGGGCCCCAGGGTCCACTCGTCCTCGAGCACGGACAGTGCCACCGCACCGCCGAACTGCCAGGCACGCGCCGCGAGTGTGAGTTCCTGGCGGTCGCGTCCCGAGCCATGGGCGAGTCGCTCGGCGATCGGCGTGTCCGGGCCGGCCGCCGCGAGACGGGCCGCGTCCTGCTCGACCGTCAACTGCCCCTCCGGTGGCTGCGACCCATGGCCCGGTCCGACCGCCAGGGCCAGCAGCCGGTACGCCTCGGCCGCCGTCGCCATGGCCAGGAACTCCAGGGCGGGCGGGTCGACGCCGGGCGCGGGCGCGGTCCCGGTGTCCAGGGAAGGCGGTCGTCCAGGCCTTTCGGGCAGTACGGGAAGGGCGGGCAGGGGAGGCAGGATGCCACCGGCGGCGTATGCCTCGGCCGCGGCCACACCATGTCGAGGGGATTCCGGGACTGCCTGGGGATGCCGGGTCTGCGCCATCGTGCCGTCGGCGGCGCTGCCGCGCTGTTGGAGTTCATCGAGCAGCGTCCGTTCGGCGCGCCCGCGCAGGAGCAGCAGGGTGAACGGGTCGTGGTCCAGCAGGCGCGCCATCTGATAACAGAGCGCCGAGGTGTGCGCGCAGTGGTCCCAGGCCCCGCAGTCGCAGTCGGCTTCCAGGTCACCGAGCCCGGGGAGCAGTTCGACGCCCGCGTCCGCCGCCTCCTCGACCAGGTGCGGCGGCATCTCACGGTCGAGGAGCGCCGCGACGTGTCCGGCCCGTTTGACGGCCATGTCCAGGAAGCGCTCCCACCGTGCATCGGCCAGTTCCTGAACCAGTACGTCGGCCCGATGCGTGGTGTGATCGCGATCCCGGACGACGGCCGTGATGCGTCCCGGACGCACCGAAACGGAACCCACCGCCCCCGCGCGCGCGAGCCTGCGGCCCGCCTTGAGCTGTTCGGAGTCCAGCGACGCGTCCTCCAGCGCCTTCACCCAGGCGCGACCCCACCACGTGTGCGCGAAGCCCCGCCCGCGCAAGGGAGGAAGAGCCGCAAACGTGCGTTCCTTGTCACCTTCTGTCATCGTGTGCCCCCGCGCAGCTCCACCAGTTCGGCCAGTTCGGAGTCGGTCAGTTCCGTGAGTGCCGCCTCCCCGGCACCCAGGACCGCGTCCGCCAACCGCTGCTTGCGCCGCAGCATTTCGGCGATGCGGTCCTCGATGGTTCCCTCGGCGATCAGCCGGTGCACCTGCATGGGCCGGCTCTGGCCGATGCGGTACGCGCGGTCGGTGGCCTGTGCCTCCACCGCCGGGTTCCACCAGCGGTCGTAGTGCACGACGTGCTCGGCCCGGGTCAGGTTGAGGCCCGTTCCCGCGGCCTTCAACGACAGCAGGAAGACGGGGACCTCGCCCTCCTGGAAGCGCCGCACCATCGCCTCGCGCTCGTTGACGGGCGTCCCTCCGTGCAAGAACTGGGTCGGTACCCCGCGTGTCGCGAGGTGGCGCTCGATGAGGCGTGCCATGCGCACGTACTGGGTGAAGACCAGAACGCTCGCGTCCTCGGAGAGGATGGTGTCGAGCAGTTCGTCCAGCAGCTCCAGCTTCCCGGACCTGCCGGGGATCCTCGGCAGGTCCTCCTTGAGGTACTGCGCGGGGTGGTTGCAGATCTGCTTCAGACCGGTGAGCAGCTTCACGATCAGGCCCCGCCGCGCCATGCTGTCCGCGCCCGAGATCTCCGCGAGTGTCTCGCGCACCACCGCCTCGTACAGACCCGTCTGCTCGGTCGTGAGGGAGACGGCATGGTCGGTCTCCGTCTTGGGCGGCAGCTCGGGTGCGATGCCGGGATCCGACTTGCGGCGTCGCAGCAGGAAGGGCCGGACCAGCCGGGCGAGCCGCTCGGAAGCCGCCGGATCCTGACCGCCCTCGACGGCCTGCGCGTACCGCGTCCGGAAGGAGCCGAGACTCCCGAGCAGACCCGGAGTCGTCCAGTCCAGGATCGCCCACAGTTCCGAGAGGCTGTTCTCCACCGGGGTGCCGGTCAGCGCCACGCGCGCGCGTGCGCCGATGGTGCGCAGCGCCCGGGCCGTCGCCGAGTAGGGGTTCTTCACGTGCTGGGCCTCGTCGGCGACGACCATGCCCCAGGGCACCTCGCCGAGCCGCACCGCGTCGAGCCGCATCGTGCCGTACGTGGTGAGTACGAACTCCCCGGCCGGCAGGCCTTCCAGGTTGCGCCGCGAGCCGTGGAAGCGGCGCACCGGCGTACCCGGTGCGAACCTCTCGATCTCGCGCTGCCAGTTGCCCATCAAGGAGGCCGGGCACACCACGAGCGTGGGGCCCGTGGCCGACCGGTCGGTCTGCCGGTGCAGATGCAGTGCGATCAGAGTGATCGTCTTGCCCAGACCCATGTCGTCGGCGAGACAGCCGCCCAGTCCCATGGAGGTCATCCGGGCCAGCCAGTTGAGACCGCGCAGCTGGTAGTCCCGCAGTGTCGCGCTGAGTGCGACGGGCTGGCCGACCGGCTCCTGCGACTCGGGGTCCGCCAGCCGCTCCCGCAGCGTCGCCAGCCAACCCGAGGGTTGTACGTCGACCCGGTGGCCGTCGACCTCCGTCGAGCCCGTCAGAGCGGCGCTCAGCGCGTCGATGGGTGTGACCTTTCGGTCCTGCTGTGCCCGGGCGCGGCGCACCTCGTGAGGGTCCACGAGGACCCACTGGTCGCGCAGTCGCACCATCGGACGGTTCGCCTCGGCGAGCACGTCCAACTCCTGCCGGGTGAGCGGCTGATCGCCCAGCGCGAACCGCCAGTTGAAGGTGAGCAGCGCGTCCGCAAACAGAAAGGACGGCGTGTCCGACGACACCTTCTCCGGCCCCCGTCCCTCGTCGGACGGACCGACGACCGCGCGGGTGGTCAGCTTGCGGGCCGGCTCCTTGGGCCAGTGCACGTCGACGCCGGCGAACGCCAGCAGACGGGCGCCCTCGCCGAGGAGCTCGGTCACCTCTTCGTCCGCGAGGTCCACGGCATCCGGAACCGTCGCCGAGAGCAGCGGCGTGAGCGGGGCCCAGGCGTGCGCCGCGCGGCGCAGGGCGAGCAGGACGTCCATCCGTGCGCGCGGGCCGAAACCCGGCGCGCCGGCCCAGACCGCGGGGGCGTCCGCGACGACACCGGGATCGCTCACGCTGTGCACCTGGAGCACCCCGCGGAACGGCACCCGTGTCTCGTCCGCCTCGACCGACGCCAGGCCCGGGATCTCGACGCGCAGCGATACGCGCACGCCCGCGTCGTGTCCTGCGGCCACGTCGGCCGCCCAGGCGCGCTGCTGAGGTACGTGCTGCGGTTCCTGTGCGGCGAAGGCAGGACCGCCCGCGGCGAGCGACGCGGCGGGGGAGCGGGGAAGTGCGTCGGCCACCGCGTCGAGGAAGTCGCGCAGCAACCGCGCCGGATCGGGCAGTCGCGGCGGCTCGACGTCGCCCACCGGCACGGCGTGTGCCTCGGGCGGCATCGCGGCGGCGAGCTCGCGCATCCGTTCCAGGTCGTCGGCGCGCAGCGGCCCCGCGCGCCACGCGTCGTGGCCGTCGCCGGTCAGCCCCGGCAGCAGCAGCCCCCGGGCGGCGAACTGGAGCGCGAGCACGGAGGCGGCTCCCCAGAACGCCGTGGCCCGGTGCGCCCGCTCGGCGGCACGCGCGCGTGTGAGGACCGGCAGCGCGGCCCGGACGGGGAGTTCGACGGCGGCCACGGTCACCAGATCGACACCCGCGTGTCCGGGCAGGACGACGGTCAGGTCCCGCGCGGTGCCCGACGCCACCGCCGGAGGGGTGTCACCCTCGGGGCGCCAGAAGGCGACGCTCCCGGTGCGGGCGGGTTCGGTGGGCATGAACACGGCACAACAGTGGGCCAGTTCGGAGATCTCGGCGGGTGTGGCCGCAGGAATTCTCTGCACGGCGAGACGTATTCCTCAAATTTGACTACTCGGGGTCGGGGTGGCCGAGGGTACAGCACTTCCCCAGCCCGGGGAGGCACGCCGCCGCACTGAAACGGCACACCCCGCATCGGGGGTGCAGGTAACCCCCCTGTGCGCGCGGGGGAAGCCCCCGTACGCATCCGGGTGATGGTGCCATGGCTGCCGACGGGCTCCGATTCGTACGTTTCATCAGGTCAGCCCGTGCCTGAGAGAACCGGAGACCCACCATGCCCGACACCGCCGCAGCCGTCGCGGAACATCCTCCAGCGGTAGACGTCGGGCAGTCACCAGGAAGCGGGTTCGCACCTCTCCTGCGCGTCGTCAGGAAGCAGGGTCTCCTGGAGCGGCGCCTCGGCTGGTACGCGCTCACGATCACCGTGAACGCGCTCTTCCTGGCGGCGATCGTGACCGGCGTCATCCTGCTCGGCGACACCTGGTGGACGACGCTCCTCGCCCCGCCCCTAGCCGTGTTCTCGGCACGGACGGCCTTCATAGGCCACGACGCGGGCCACTCACAGATCACCGCCGACAAGAGGACCGGCCGCGTGATCGGTCTGATCCACGGCAATCTGCTCCTGGGGATGAGCTACGGCTGGTGGAACGACAAGCACAACCGGCACCACGCCAACCCCAACCACATCGACAAGGACCCCGACGTCGTCGCCGACGTCCTGGTCTTCACCGGTGAGCAGGCCAAGGAGCGGGCCGGGTTCCGGCGGTGGCTCACGCGCAACCAGGCCTGGCTCTTCTTCCCGCTCACCCTCCTGGAGGGTGTCGCTCTGAAGGTCCACGGCTTCCGGGACCTGCGGAGGCAGACACCGCGCGAGCGGGCGGTGGAGGCACTCCTGCTGGTGACGCACGTCGTGGCGTACGCGACGCTGCTGCTCACCTCCATGTCCCTGGGCAAGGCGCTGGCCTTCGCCGCGCTGCACCAGGCGCTGTTCGGTCTGCACCTGGGCATGGCCTTCGCGCCGAACCACAAGGGCATGGAGATGCCCGACCCGGACGGTGAACGCTGGGGCCATCTGCAGCGCCAGGTGCTGACCTCGCGCAACATTCGCGGCGCCGTCCTGACCGACTGGTTCCTCGGCGGCCTCAACTACCAGATCGAGCACCACCTGTTCCCGAGCATGCCCCGGCCCCACCTGAGGCGCGCCCAGCCGCTGGTACGGGCACACTGTCGGGAACTGGGTATCCCCTATGCGGAAACCGGGCTCGTCGACTCCTACCGTCAGGCCCTGCGCCACATGTACGAGGTCGGTGAGCCGCTCAGGGCCGAGTAGTCGCGGAAGGAAATCGGGGACGCGTTCGGAGGGACTCAGGGGTGAGTAGGGGAGCGCCTCAGGGATCTCTCAGGGTCGCGCACTGGAACCGAGGACGGCGCGAACCCGTTTTCAGGACAGAGAGCGGCAGCAGCCGCGAAGGAGGCGACACATGTCGAAGAACGCGAAGATCGCCGCAGGAGGTGTGGCGGTCGGCCTCATCCTGCTGATCTGGCTGCCCTGGTGGGCCGCCTTCCTGATCATGGTGGGGGTTCCGGCGGCCGCGTACCTGACGCTGGACCCCTCGCAACGGCGCCGGCTGCGCCGCGTCACCCGCAAGGAGCTCGGACGCTGAGCACCGCCGGCGCGGCGTGGCCCCGCCCGGCGTAGAGGAGAGACGACGGACACACCGCCGCTCGCGGGCCTGACGGGCGTACGGCCCGCGAGCGGCAGCACGCACCGTCCGCGGTGGTCGCGCGGCGCGGTGCTCAGCTGGGGCGAACGGCCATCTTGTCGAGGGCTTCCAGAAGGCCGGGCAGTTCGGGGCCGCGTCCGACGGGAAGGACCTCACCGGGTTCGTCGTCCAGGAGGACGAACGCGATGTCGTCGGTCCGGGCGACCATCGACCAGCCCGGGCCGTCCGCCCGCAGGGTCCGGGCGTCGCCGGTGGCGAACGAAGACCGGACCCGGCCGAGTGGCGGCGGCGTGTCCACGTAGGACCGCGCCTCCGCGAGCACCCGGCGGATATCGCTGCGGCCCCTGCCGTCGCTCGCGGACTCGTCCTGAGGCGTGCCCTCGTCCTCTGCCTTGTCCTCCGCCTGAGCCTTGCTCTCCGCCGTGACGAACTCGTCGTCGTCGATCTGCTCCCGCCACGTCGACCACTGCAGGGCGATCTCGTCGGCGCCGAGACGGCGTTGCGCCGGTCCCCAGTCGGTGGTGTCCGGGGGGCTGAGCGGCGCCCGCTCCGTGAGCTCGGGAGCGGGGTCGTGCGGGGCAGGAACCCCCGGCGCCGCGACAGCGACCGCGAGGGGCCAGCCCGGCAGCGCGCAGACGACCGTCCGCTCGTCGGGGGACAGTTCGTGCTCCATGCCGCAGTCCCAGGACGCGATCGCGACGGCGACCAACGAGACATCGTCGATGACGACCGTCCACCGCGCGCCGTCGCCGTCCTGACCGAGCACGATTCCGTACCCGTCGGCCAGAGGCGCCAGGTCGAGGGCCGCGCAGGCCTCCGGATAGTCGTCCCCCAGCACGCTGGGGAACTTCGAGGGCGTCAACAGCACCGCCGTCAGCACATACAGCGCGTCGTCGTCCCCGGTGGCGACGGTGTCACCATCCGTCCCGGCCATCCCAACCTCCCCATCGCAACGTTCGTCGGCGCACCCTAGTGCGACCGGAAGGTGCTTGTCACGGGCCCGAAGCCCACGCGGAGCTGCAGTTATCCGGCTGGACAGGGGCGAAACGACCGTCGCGGCCCCTGACCGTCAGCCTGTCGGCAGACCGAGCAGCGTCCGCGCCACGGTACGGGGTGACTCGTCACGCTCGCGGGCCAGGGCGATGACCGCGCGGCAGGCCAGTTCGTTCACCCCGAACGACAGGGCCTCGGGCGACACCCAGGCAGCGGCCTCGTCGATCCGCTCCTGGTCGTCCTCCGCGCACGCCGCCACATAGGCCGCGGCGGCTTCGAACAGGTTGTGCGCACGCCTCTCGGGTCGCTGCTTCGCGGGCCGCCGCCCTCCGGCCTCCTCAGCCGTCCTGGGGCCCCACAACATGCGGAATCTGGCGAACATGCCGGACATCGGACCGCCTTCCCCTGCGGACTCGTCATCGCTGACCGTTCCTCTGCTGCTACTCAACGTAGAGTTGAAGCCTCGGAGGCAGAAGGGGGACGGCTCGGTGAAGCGCTACGAGCGACTCGAGCGGATCCGGCGGATGGACCCACGCGAAGAGGCGTCGGAGATCTACCGGCTCAGCTCCGTCTACGAATTCCCCTGGGACTTCACCCGCGCCCTGGAACTGGCCCTCTACCGCACGTACGCAGTCCCCGGCATCGGCCGGCTGCTCGCCGAGACGGCGGAGCTCACCGACCACACGCAGAAGCGGTACGACGACACCGCGCTGCTTCTGGACACCGTCGTCGAGCACGGCTTCGACTCCGACGAGGGGCGTACCGCGATCCGGCGCATCAACCAGATGCACCGCAGCTACGACATCAGCAACGCGGACATGCGGTACGTGCTCTGCACCTTCGTGGTCGTGCCCAAACGGTGGATCGACGCCTACGGGTGGCGCAGGATGTCGCGGCACGAGATCGTCGCGTCCGCCGTCCACTACCGCACTCTGGGGCGGCACATGGGCATCGAGGGCATCCCGGAGACGTACGAGGAGTTCGAGGCGTGCCTCGACGCCTACGAAGAGGCCCATTTCGGGTGGGACGAGGGCGCGCGTCGCGTCTCCGACGCGACCCTCGGCCTGATGGCCTCCTGGTACCCGCGCCCCCTGGCGCCCCTGCTCCGCGCCTCGACGCTCGCGCTGCTCGACGAGCCACTGCTGCGGGCGTTCCGGTACGAGCCGCCGGGTGCTGCCACCCGCACGCTGGTCCGCCGCGCGGTACGGGCGCGCGGCCGTCTGGTCCGGCTGCTGCCGCCCCGCAGGGCCCCGCACCACGCACGACAGAACTGGGAGATCAAGAGCTACCCGAACGGCTACCGCGTAGCCGAGCTGGGCACGTGTCCGGTGCCGGGCGTGCGCGGCTGCCCCGCCTCACCCGTCACTCGCGTCGAGTGAGTCGATCGTGGCCCGCAGCCAGGACAGTTCGGCCACGCTCGTGGCCCGCGAGATGGTGAGGATGCCGCGCCTGAAGGGGTCGTCCAGCTCCTCGGCGCGCAGCGGCCGGTCGCCTTCGTAGAAGAAGCTCGCCGGCTCTTCCAGGAAGGTGAGCCTGCGCCGCAACACCGAGGCCTGCGCCGCGGGGTCCTCGAGATGCCTCAGGAATGCGAGCACCGTGAACCAGCGGTTCTCGTCGGTGATGTCGCTGCGCGCGGGTTCCGCGAGTCGGCGGCGCAGTGTGCCTTTGCCCTCCTCGGTGAGGGTCAGGACATGGCGGGGGGCGGCCACGGCGCCCGGCTCCGTCGTCCGCGCCAGCATGCCCGCCTTCTCCAGCCGCTTGATCGCGGGATACAGCGTGCTCTCGGCGACGGGTTTCACGTGCCCGGTCAGCGCGGTGATGCGCTTGCGGAGTTCGTAGCCGTGCAAGGGGGAGTCGTACAGAAAGCCGAGGATGGCCAGTTCCAGCATGTCCCGCATTGTGTCGCACGGGCGCTGTACGTCGGCCCGTCAGTACCTCGGCGCCGCCATGTCCCACTCCGTCGCTGTCGAGAGAAAGTGATGCATCGGAACCGGAATACCTCGGAGTCGATGTATCCTCTTCGGGATGTCGAGAACGACGAAGCGGCTCCAGGAGGAGAAGCGATGAAGCAGGCAGAGTTCGACGGCAAGGGAAGTCGGATCCGCTGGACGGAAGCCGCGGGCGCGGATCCGGCCCGGGTGTATGTGCACGGCCTGGGATCGGCCTCGACGGTCTACAACGCCCACATCGCCGCCCGGCCCGAACTGGCGGGACGTCGGTCCCTGTTCGTGGACCTGCCGGGTCATGGCATCAGTGACCGGCCCGCGGACTTCGCCTACACCCTGGAGGATCACGCCGACGCGCTGGCCGCCGCTCTGGACGAGGCCCGTGTCACGGCGGCGGAGCTCGTCGCCCACAGCATGGGCGGCGCCGTGGCCATCGTGCTCGCGGACCGCCGACCCGACCTCGTGTCCAGGCTCGTCCTCGTGGAAGCGAATCTCGACCCGTACCCTCCGGGCGTGGTGGGCGGCAGCGGCATCACCTCGTACTCGGAGCGGGAGTACGTCGAGAACGGCGGCCACGCGCGCGTGCTCGACAAGATCGGCCCCACCTGGGCCGCCACGATGCGACTCGCCGACCCGCTCGCCCTCCACCGGACCGCGACCGGACTCGCGCGCGGCACCACGCCCACGATGCGTCGTCTCCTGGAGAGGTCGACGGCGGCCCGGGTCTACCTCCAGGGGGAACTGAGCGGCGAACTGGACGACAGGAAAGGGCTGGAGGCCGCAGGTGTGCGCGTGGTGACCGTACCCGGAGCGGGGCACAACATCATGTTCGACAACCCCGACGCCTTCGTGGCCGAGGTCGCCGCGACGGCCTGAGGTCTCAGCCCCGTTGTACGGCGAGCGCCAGGAAGCGGGCGTCCTCGTCGACGTACGACGTCATCTCCCATCCGGAACCCGCCAGTAGAGGCCGCAGATTCGCCTCCGCGCGCAGATCGTCCGGCGTGATTCGGCGACTCTGGCGGGCCGCGAGCGCCGCCCGGCCGATCGGATGGAACAGCGCCAGCATGCCGCCGGGACGCACCACCCGCGCCAACTCCCGCAGATTCGACTCCGGGTTCGGGAGATGGGCGACGAGTCCCGCGCCGAACACGGCGTCGAGCGATCCGGTGCGCAGCGGCAGCGCGGCGACGTCGGTGAGCAGCAACTGCCCCTCGCGGTCCCGCCCGGCCCGTACGGCGGCTGCCAGCATCGCCGGCGTCAGATCGGCCCCGATGACCACTCCGGACGGTCCCACGGCCGCTCGCAGCGGTGGCAGGGCGCGCCCGGTGCCACAACCCGCGTCGAGTACCCGGTCGCCCTCGCGCAGGCCGAGTTCGGCCGCCGCCGCCGCGTACGCGGGCCCGTCGTCGGGAAACCTGACGTCCCAGTCGGCGGCTCGCGCCGTGAAGAACTCCCGGACGTGTGTGTGGTCGTCGCTCATGTTCCGCATGATCCCGCACCGACACGAAGGACGACACTGCGCACACGTTCGAGCGTGACACGATCGCTCGCCTGCCTCTCTGCGTCATATTGCAACACCTTTCGAAATGCGCCCACTTTGTGCGCCTCTACCCGGGCTAACGTCCGTGGGCCATGGGACACCTGGACCACGCCGCCTTCGGCTGGCTGACCCCCGTGCTGTCGTACGCGATGGCCTGTACCGGCGCCGCTCTCGGGCTGCGCTGCACGGTCCGCGCGCTCGGCGCCACCGGACGATCGCGCCGCAACTGGCTCCTCGCCGCGGCCTCGGCCATTGCCACCGGCATCTGGACGATGCACTTCGTGGCGATGCTCGGGTTCGGCGTCAGCGGCACGGAGATCCGCTACGACGTCCCGCTGACCATCCTGAGTCTGCTCGTCGCCCTGGTCGTCGTGGGCGCGGGCGTCTTCGCCGTCGGGTACGGCCGCGACCGGGGGCGTGCGCTCGCCCTGGGCGGACTCACCACAGGGCTCGGGGTCGCGAGCATGCACTACCTCGGGATGGCCGCGCTGCGGCTGCACGGCTCCGTGCGCTACGACCCGTTGCTCGTCGGACTCTCGGTGGTGATCGCCGTGGTCGCGGCGACCGTGGCCCTGTGGGCGGGGCTCAACATCAAATCGCCTGTCGCGGTCGTCGGGGCCTCACTCGTCATGGGAGGCGCCGTGAGCAGCATGCACTACACCGGAATGCTGGCGGTGAGCGTCCGCGTCAACCCCTCCGGCCAGGCTCTTCCCGGGGCCACGGTGATGCAGTTCGTCTTCCCCCTCGCCGTCGGCCTCGGGTCCTACCTCTTCCTGACATCGGCGTTCGTCGCGCTGTCACCCACGGCCCACGAGCGCGAGGCATCCGCGGCGGCCCAGCGGCCGGTCGAGAGCGCCGCGCGCTGACCACGGTCCCGGACGAGCCGACCGCCCGGAACGCCCCCGAATCATTGAGTGAGGAGGCCATGCGTACACCCCGTACAACCCCCGCACCCGGCGCCGAGTCGCCGTCCCAGGCTCCGGCGCGTGGCCGTCGTGCCCATGCCGGCCCGCCCGCCGAGGAACACGGCCGCCCCGACGAGGACGCCGGCGGGAAGGGACCCGAGGCGAGTCCGCGCCCCGAGGCGATCCCACGTCGCGCGGGTCGTTGGAGTCCACGCCCCCGCACCGTGCGGGCCAAGATCATCTGTCTGTTGATGGTGCCGGTCGTCTCGCTGTTCGCGCTGTGGGCGTATGCCACGGTGAGCACGGCTCAGGACATCGCGCGACTGCGACAGCTGCAACGCGTGGACTCCATGATCCGTGTTCCGATCGACGACGCCGTCACCGCGTTGCAGGCCGAGCGGGCGGCGTCCGTCCGCTACGCGACCGATCCGGACTCCGAGCGGCAGAGCGACCTCAGGGCGCTCGCGGAACGCACCGACCGCGCGGTGGCGAAACTGCGGCTCGGCGACCGCAACACCGTCGCCGACGGCGCCGACCTGCCCGCCGGGGCGGCCGGGCGCCTCGACTCCTTCGTCACCGGAGCGGAGGACCTGCGAACGCTGCGCAGCGCCGTACGAGAGCGCCGTACCGGCTGGGACGAGGCCTACGGGCAGTACACCAAGGCCATTTCGACGGCCTTCGCGGTGACCGGCTCACTCACCAGCGTCCAGGACCCGGGTCCTGGATCCGAGGCGCGCGTGCTCCTCGAGTTCACGCGGGCGGGGGAGGCGCTCGCGCAGGAGGACACAGTGCTGTCCGGCGCGCGGCTCGCGGGCACCCTGGACGGCGAACGACTGCGGCTGTTCACCGGAGCCGTGGCCACCCGCCGTGCGCTGACCGACGCGTCCGTCACGGATCTGCGGGGGGCCGACCAGGCGTCCTGGCGCGACCTCATGGGCGGTGGTGCGTACGCCGCCGTGGGCGCCGTCGAGGACAGGGCGCTCGCGTCCCGGCCGGGCACCACCGCCATGGCCGCCGCGCCGGAAGACGACTGGAACGCGGCTCACGCGCGCGTGCGTGACGCCATGCGCACGATCGAGGCCGGCGCGGGCCGAGGTGTCGAGGGCCGGGCCTACCCGCTGAGCCGCGGTCTGCGGACGCCCGCCGGCGCCGCCGTCATGTTCGGTCTCGCCGCCGTCGCCGCGTCACTCGTCATCTCCGTACGCATCGGCCGCGGCCTGGTCGTCGAACTGGTGGCCCTGCGCAACAGTGCCCTCGAGATCGCCCGGCGCAAACTCCCCGACGCCATGCGCAAACTGCGCGCGGGGGAGGAGATCGACGTCCGGGCCGAGGCCCCGTCGGGGCCGCCCTCCGAGGACGAGACCGGTCAGGTCGCGGAGGCCCTGAGCACCGTCCACCGGGCCGCCCTGCGCGCCGCGGTCGAACGCGCGGAACTCGCGAGCGGAATCTCCGGAATCTTCGTCAATCTTGCCCGTCGCAGCCAAGTCCTCGTGCATCGCCAACTGAGCCTCCTGGACAGCATGGAGCGCAGGTCCGAGGATCCGGACGAACTGGGCGACCTCTTCAGGCTCGACCACCTCACCACCCGTATGCGGCGCCACGCGGAGAACCTCATCATCCTCTCGGGTGCGGCTCCCGGCCGGGCCTGGCGCATGCCGGTCTCCCTGACGAACGTGGTCCGCGCGGCCGTGTCCGAGGTCGAGGACTACGCGCGCGTGGACGTGCGGCAGTTCCCCGAGACGTCCGTCATCGGCGCCGCTGTCGCGGACCTCACGCACCTCCTCGCGGAAGTCGTCGAGAACGCCGCGCAGTTCTCACCGCCGCACACCCATGTCCGTATCACCGGTGAGCCGGTCGGCAACGGCTACGCACTGGAGGTCGAGGACCGGGGGCTCGGGATGGGCAAGGAGACGCTCGACAAGGCCAATCGGCGCATCGAGGAGACCGAGACGCTCGACCTGTCCGACAGTGACCGTCTCGGTCTCTTCGTGGTCAGCAGGCTCGCCGCCCGGCACGACATCAAGGTGCACCTGCGGACCTCGCCCTACGGAGGCACCACCGCGGTCGTCCTGCTTCCCACGGCGCTGCTGCAGCCAGGTTCGGCGGAGCGGTCCCCTCGCAGGGCGGACACCGAAGGGCCCGCGGAACGCGAGTACGCGCGCGTGTCGGCCGCCCCCGAAAGGGACGCCGTCCAGGCGCCCGCCGAGCGGCCCGTCCTCGTGGCCCCCGTACAGGCCGCCGTCGAAGCACCCGTGGACACCACCCCCGAAACACCGCCACCTGGAGTCACCACCTTGCGGCTGCACCGCACTCCGGAAGCCACCGACGGTGACGACGGCCTCCCCAAACGCGTGCGGCAGGCCAGCCTCGCACCCCAACTGCGCGAAGAGCGCCCTGAGGAGCCGGCCCATGCGCCCGGTCCCCGGAGCGGGGACACCCGTACCCCCGAACTCGTACGGGACCGTATGACGGCCTACCGCGACGGGTGGGCGCGCGGCAGCGGCCGGACATCCGGTCCCGGCGGCACCTCAGCCCCCGACGCGGGTGGCGACAGCGGCGAAGGAGACCCCGCGTGATTCAGGACCCGAGCCTGCGGGCTGCCCAGAGATCCGGCGAGCTCGACTGGCTGCTGGACGACCTGGTGCTCCGTGTGGCCGAAGTACGGCACGCGGTGGTGCTGTCGAACGACGGGCTGGCGGTGGGCGCCTCCACCGACCTCGGCCGCGCGGACGCCGAACACCTGGCCGCTGTCGCCTCCGGCTTCCACAGTCTGGCGAAAGGCGCAGGCCGTCATTTCGGTGCCGGAGGCGTACGCCAGACGCTGGTCGAGATGGACGACGGCTTCCTGCTCGTGGCGGCAGCGGGCGACGGCTCGTGTCTCTCCGTCCTCACCGCCGCGACGGCCGACATCGGGCTGGTGGCGTACGAGATGGCACGGCTGGTCAAGCGCGTCGGCGAGCACCTCCACGCACCTCCGCGCGCCGCCGGGCAGCCGCCCGCCGCCGGATCGGCCGAGGAAGGGCGATACGGATGAGCGAGGGCGTGGCGGGCAGCCAGTGGTACGACAACGAGGCGGGGCCCCTCGTCCGCCCGTACGCGATGACGGGTGGACGCACCCAACCCGGCCCCACCGGGGTGCGCTTCGACCTGATCGCTCTGGTCACCCTCGAAACGGGCGCACCCGGGGCCGACGACGACTCGCTTCTCGGGCCGGAGCACCGCCATCTCATCGACCTGTGCCGTGTCGAGACCCAGTCCGTGGCCGAGCTCGCCGCGGACACCGACCTGCCGGTAGGCGTGGTCAGAGTGCTGTTGGGCGACCTTCTGGAACGCGGCCGCGTCACGGTCAGCCGCCCGGTGCCGCCCGCACAACTGCCCGACGAGCGGATCCTCCACGAGGTGATCGAAGGGTTGAGGGCGCTCTAGATGAACGATGTCGGCCCGGCCAGTACCCGCTTTTGCCCGCTTCCGGACGCCGAACAGCCCGCGAGACGGTCGCAACGGTCCATTAGCGGTCCGTTCCCTCGTGGGGGAGGCGCAGTTGCCATGATGCTGACTTCGCGCACCCGCAGACATGTATCGAATGCACCGAAGCGCCCGCCACGCACCTGGGTTTCACCACACCGCGTGCGGACGGGCCATGCCGACCCTTGTCGGCACTCCCGAGGGAAGTGATCGATGGTCTCCGAGAACTCCGACGCCTCGGCCGCCGAGTCGTCCGCGCTGGCATTGAAGATACTGGTCGCCGGTGGGTTCGGCGTGGGGAAGACCACCCTGGTGGGCGCGGTCAGCGAGATCCGGCCGTTGCGCACCGAGGAACTGCTGAGCGAGGCGGGCCAGTCGGTGGACGACACCGAGGGTGTGGACCGCAAGTCCACGACGACCGTCGCCATGGACTTCGGCCGCATCACCATCCGGTCCGGTCTCTCCCTCTACCTCTTCGGCACCCCGGGCCAGGACCGGTTCTGGTTCCTGTGGGACGAACTGTCGCTGGGCGCGCTCGGCGCCGTCGTCCTCGCGGACACCCGGCGACTCGAGGACTGCTTCCCCGCGGTGGACTACTTCGAGCACCGGCACATCCCGTTCGTGGTGGCCGTCAACTGCTTCGCGGGCGCCCGGGCCTACGGAGCCCAGGACGTGTCCCGCGCCCTCGACCTCGACCGGGGCACGCCGGTGGTGCTCTGTGACGCCCGTGACCGGGACTCCGGCAAGGAGGTGCTGATCCGGTTGGTGGAGTACGCCGGGCGGGTGCACACCGCCCGGCTGCTCGACTCCGTCGGATGAGACCGCCGAGTCGCCGGAGACCCACGGACGAAGGGATCCAGGGGGTGTCGTTCGGAACAGGCAGGCATTCGCGGGGCGGTCGGCCACAGGACACCGCCTCTCGCAGTCAGCCTGATCCGAACGACGAGATCCGCGTCGACCTGCCGTACACGGCCGTGCCGCCTGGCCTACTCCGCCACCGCGGAGTAGGCGAGGATCTTGTCGATCCGCACCCGTACGAGGAGTTCGCCCGGGACTCCATTGCGTTTCCCGAACTCCTCCGCCCGCTCCGCCCCCATGTAACGACCACCGATGCGGGCGGCCCAGCGGCGCAACTCGTCCGGGTCCTCGGACAGTTCGGCCCGGCCTTCCAGCACCACGAAGTCGAACGGCGGCCGGTCGTCGTCCACGCAGAGGGCGACCCGGCCGTCACGGGCCAGGTTCCGCCCCTTCACGGTCTCCTTCGAGGTGTTGAAGATCAGGTCGTCGCCGTCCAGCAGGAACCAGATCGGCGCCACGTGCGGACTCCCGTCCGCCCGGACGGTCGACAGCTTTCCGGTGCGGGTGCCGTGCGAGACGAAGGCCCGCCATTGCTCGTCGGTCATCTTCTGTGCCATGCCCCCATCCTCCTTGCCCGGAGGGCGGCCGTGGGGAAGGCTGGCTGGTCGAATCCTCCGGTCAGGGGGAGACACGACACGGGGAGACGGACATGGAGCAGAACACGCGACTCGGCTGGCTGCTGGACGATCTGACCGCGCGCGTCGAGCACGTCCGGCACGCGTTGGTGCTCTCCAACGACGGGCTGGTGACGGGGGCGAGTACGGGACTTCGACGCGAGGACGCCGAACACCTGGCGGCGGTCTCGTCGGGTCTGCACAGTCTGGCCAAGGGGTCCGGCCGTCACTTCGGCGCCGGTCAAGTGCGGCAGACGATGATCGAGTTCGACGAGGCGGTCCTCTTCGTCACCGCGGCCGGAGACGGCAGTTGCCTGTGCGTTCTCAGCGCCGCCGAGGCCGACATCGGCCAGGTCGCCTACGAGATGACGCTGCTGGTGAACCGTGTCGGCGAACACCTGCGGGTGGACACGCGCCAGCCGGAGCGATCCCCCTCATGGGACTCCTGACCTGCGGAGATGTGTCGCCGCGGAGTTATCCACAGGCGCCCCACGAGATCGTCCGGACCGGCTACGGTTTTTCTCGAAGCAAGCGCACACCGGCGCGAGCACGTACTCCACGGGGGAGACCGTCATGTCCGGTAACACCGTCACGCAGTCCGCCAGTTGGTCGCTCGCCCGCGCCGCCCGGGAGCTGGAACTCAGGCGCGGCGAGTTCGACCTGGCCGTGCACCTCGGATACGTACGCACCGTTCCCGACGAAGGGGGAGGGGGACGCCGGGTCGCCCACGCGGAGATCGACCGCGTGCGTTCCCAAGAGGACTTTCCCGAGGCGCTGCGAGAGCGCGTCAAGGCTGTAGGTACGACAGAGGGCGCCGCCCTCCTGGACATTTCCACCGCCAGGTTCACACGCCTCGCACGTCTGGGTCTCGTGGTGCCGGTCAAGCTCTACCTCAACCGCTACAGGGCCGTGGTCTGGCTCTATCTGGCCGAGGAACTGCGCCGGTTCCCGGCCGACCGGCAGAACGCTCCCCTGCTCAGGGGCCGTACGCCCGAGGGACTCCGTGACCAGCTGCAGGCCGGCCTGGACCTCCGGCCCCGCAACTGGCGGGGGCGGCACATGGGATTCCTGCTGCGCCAGGCCGACGGTCCTTGGGCGAGGGCAGCGGTCGTGGCCTCCCTGCTCGACCCTGCCCAGGTGGCGGAGGTCGTCAGAGATCCGTACGAGCGCGCCTGCCTGAACCGCTTCCGCCCCGAACGCCCCTCCCACGGCGCGCCGGACTCGCCTGCCGCGCACCTCTTCTCCCGGATCATGACAGCCGAGGATCCCGACGAGATCAGCTGGCTCCGCGCCGACCTGGGGCAGGCCGTCGCCGAGGCCCGAGAGACGCACCCCGCACCGCGTCCGACGCCGAGGGCCGAGCCCGGCGTCGTCCTGGAACCGGCCGGATCGTCCCCGGCCCCTTCATCCCCGGTGGCGTCTCGGCCGACCGTTCCAGCTGCGGCTGCCTTCGCTCCCGCTGTCCAGGCGTCGGCCGACGCCGCACCGGCCGGCGCTCCGACGGTGGCCTCGTGGCCGCAGACAGCCACTCCCGAAGCTCCGCCGTCGTCCGAGGAGCGCGGGCGGCCGGGCGGGCTGCTCGGCTGGTTGCGCCGCAGAAGCACCTGACGATCTGACGGACCGTCATCGTCACATCGCTACAGCGCCCGGAACAGACCCTCCTGGACGACGGAGACGAGCAGGCGTCCCTTGAGGTCGTAGATGCGTCCGCGGGCCAGCCCTCGCCCGCCGGTCGCGATGGGCGACTCCTGGTCGTAGAGGAACCACTCGTCCGCCCGGAACGGCCGGTGGAACCACATGGCGTGGTCGAGGGAGGCCATGTCGAAGCCACGCGGCCCCCACAGCGGCTCCACCGGGATGCGGACGGCGTCCAGGAGCGTCATGTCACTCGCGTACGTCAGAGCGCACGTGTGCACGAGCGGGTCGTCGCCCAGCGGTCCCACGGCCCGCATCCACACAGCGCTGCGCGGTTCCGCGTCCTTGATCTCGTTCGGCGTCCAGCGCAGCCGGTCCACGTACCGGATGTCGAACGGCTGGCGGCGCGCCATGCGTTCCAACGCCTCCGGAAGCGTGCCCAGATGCTTGGTGATCTCCTGCGGCAGCGTCGGCAGCGACTCGGGGTCGGGGACTTCGCGAGCCGGCGGCAGTTGGTGCTCGAAGGTCCCTTCCTCAGGCTTGTGAAAGGAGGCGGTGAGATTGAAGATCGTGCGTCCCTGCTGCACGGCGGTGACACGCCGCGTGGTGAAAGAGCGCCCGTCCCGGACCCGTTCGACCTGGTACACGATCGGCACACCGGGTCTGCCCGGACGCAGGAAGTACGCGTGCAGCGAGTGCACCGGGCGGTCGCCGTCCGTGGTGCGCCCGGCGGCGACCAGCGCCTGGCCCGCCACCTGGCCGCCGAAGACACGCTGCAGCGACTCGTCCGGGCTGCGGCCGCGGAAGATGTTGACCTCTATCTTCTCCAGGTCGAGCAGGTCGACGAGTCTCTCGGCAGGGTTTGTCATGTGTGGGATTCTCCTGTGCTCACAACTGGCCGACGTCGGTGACCTTGACGACGGCACGGCCCTCCGCGTCGGACGCCGTGAGGTCGACCTCCGCGCTGATGCCCCAGTCGTGGTCACCGTTCGGGTCGGCGAAGGTCTGACGGACGCGCCACAGGCTGTTCTGCGGCTCCTCCACGATGGACAGCAGCTTGGGGCCGCGGGCGTCCGGGCCGGTGCCGAGGTCCTCGTACTCGTCCCAGTACTTGTCCATCGCCTCACCCCACGCATCGGCGTCCCAGCCGGAGTCGGCGTCCAGGGCGCCCAGCTCGTCGACGTTGTCGAGCGCGGCGAGTTCGACGCGGCGGAACATCGCGTTGCGGACGAGGACACGGAAGGCGCGGGCGTTCGCCGTGACCGGTTTGACCTGGTCGGCCTTCTCCTGGGCCTCCTCGGCCGTCATCTCCTCCGGGTTGGCGAGCTGCTCCCACTCGTCCAGCAGGCTGGAGTCGACCTGGCGCACCAACTCGCCCAGCCAGGCGATCAGATCCTCCAGGTCCTCGGACTTGAGGTCGTCCGGGACGGTGTGTTCCAGGGCCTTGTAGGCGCTGGCCAGGTAGCGCAGGACAATGCCCTCGGTGCGGGCGAGCTCGTAGAAGGAGACGAACTCGGTGAAGGACATGGCGCGTTCGTACATGTCACGGATCACGGACTTCGGCGACAGCGGATGGTCGCCGACCCACGGGTGGCTCTTGCGGTAGGTGTTGTAGGCGTGGAAGAGCAACTCCTCCATCGGCTTGGGGTACGACACGTCCTGGAGCCGCTCCATGCGCTCCTCGTACTCGACGCCGTCCGCCTTCATCGCGGCCACGGCCTCGCCCCGGGCCTTGTTCTGCTGGGCCGCGAGGATCTGCCGCGGGTCGTCCAGCGTGGACTCCACGACGGACACCATGTCCAGGGCGTAGGACGGGGACTCGGGGTCCAGGAGGTCGAACGCGGCGAGCGCGAACGTCGACAGCGGCTGGTTGAGCGCGAAGTCCTGCTGCAGGTCGACGGTGAGACGCACGATGCGGCCCTCGGCGTCCGGGGTGTCCAGCTTCTCGACGATGCCGCCGTCGAGGAGCGAGCGGTAGATCGCGATCGCCCGCCGGATGTGCCGCAGCTGCTGCTTGCGCGGCTCGTGGTTGTCCTCCAGCAGATGCCGCATCGCCTCGAAGGCGTTCCCGGGCCGTGCGATGACCGACAGAAGCATGGTGTGGGTCACCCGGAAGCGGGAGGTGAGCGGCTCCGGTTCGGAGGTGATGAGCTTTTCGAAGGTGTTTTCGGTCCACCCGACGAAGCCCTCGGGAGCCTTCTTGCGCACCACCTTGCGACGCTTCTTCGGGTCGTCGCCGGCCTTGGCGAGAGCCTTCTCGTTCTCGATCACGTGCTCGGGCGCCTGCGCGACGACGTAGCCCGCCGTGTCGAAGCCCGCCCGTCCGGCGCGTCCCGCGATCTGGTGGAACTCGCGCGCACGCAGCGTACGTACGCGATTGCCGTCGTACTTCGTCAGCGCGGTGAACAGCACGGTGCGGATGGGGACGTTGACGCCGACGCCAAGGGTGTCCGTGCCGCAGATGACCTTCAGCAGGCCGGCCTGGGCCAGCTTCTCGACCAGTCGCCGGTACTTGGGGAGCATGCCGGCGTGATGGACACCGATTCCGTGGCGTACGTAGCGGGAGAGGTTCTGGCCGAACTTGGTGGTGAACCGGAAGTTGCCGATCAGCTCGGCGATCTGGTCCTTCTCCTCCCGGGTGCACATGTTGATGCTCATCAGTGCCTGCGCCCGCTCCACGGCCTGCGCCTGGGTGAAGTGCACGATATAGACCGGGGCCTGCCTGGTCGCGAGCAGTTCGGTGAGCGTCTCCGTCATCGGGGTCAGCTCGTACTCGTAGGAGAGAGGCACGGGCCGGGTCGCCGAGCGGACCACCGAGGTGGGGCGGCCGGTACGCCGGGTGAGGTCCTTCTCGAACATCGACATGTCGCCGAGCGTCGCCGACATCAGGATGAACTGCGCCTGGGGCAGTTCCAGGATCGGGATCTGCCACGCCCAGCCGCGGTCGGCCTCCGCGTAGAAGTGGAACTCGTCCATCACGACCTGGCCGACATCGGCGTGCTTGCCGTCCCGCAGCGCGATGGAGGCCAGCACCTCGGCGGTACAGCAGATGACGGGCGCGTCGGCGTTGACGGAGGCGTCGCCGGTGAGCATGCCCACGTTCTCGGTGCCGAAGATCTTGCACAGCTCGAAGAACTTCTCCGAGACGAGCGCCTTGATCGGTGCCGTGTAGAAAGTGACCTCGTCCCGGGCGAGCGCGGCGAAGTGCGCGCCCGCGGCGATCATGCTCTTCCCCGAGCCGGTGGGGGTCGAGACGATCACGTTCGCCCCCGAGACCACCTCGATCAGCGCCTCCTCCTGGTGGGGATAGAGGGTGAGACCACGTTCCCCGGCCCACGACTCGAAGGCTTCGTAGAGGGCGTCGGGATCTGCGGTCTGCGGCAGCTGATCGATAAGGGTCACGCCCCCATCTTGCCTGTCGACCCGCTCGATGGGGGAATCGGATGTCCGGCTGAAGATCACGAACGTTACGCTGTGGCACCGGCGAAGCGTCACGGTACGCGGGCAACTGGACAGCGGCACAAGTGGAATGGGGCGGGGAACGGCCATGATGGGACCAGCACACTCACTGTCGGGGGCCGCGGCCTGGCTCGGTGTCGGGGCGGCGGCCGCCGCCACCGGTCACACCATGCCCTGGCCGGTGCTCCTCGTCGGGGCTCTGATCTGCGCGGGGGCCGCGCTCGCCCCCGACCTGGACCACAAGGCGGCGACCATCTCGCGGGCCTTCGGGCCCATCTCCCGTGGGGTGTGCGAGATCGTCGACAAGCTCTCGTACGCGGTCTACAAGTCGACACGCAAGGCCGGCGACCCGCGGCGCTCCGGTGGCCATCGCACGCTGACGCACACCTGGCTGTGGGCGGTGGTGATCGGCGCCGGGTCCTCGGTGATAGCCATCACCGGTGGGCGCTGGGCGGTCCTGGCGATCCTGTTCGTGCACATGGTGCTCGCGATCGAGGGGCTGCTGTGGCGGGCCGCGCGCGGGTCCAGCAGCGACGTCCTGGTCTGGCTGCTGGCCGCGACCAGCGCCTGGATCCTCGCCGGGACCCTGGACAAGCCGGGCAACGGCTCGGACTGGCTGTTCACCGCTCCCGGCCAGGAGTACCTGTGGCTCGGCCTGCCGATCGTCCTGGGCGCGCTGGTGCACGACATCGGGGACGCGCTGACGGTGTCCGGCTGCCCGATCCTGTGGCCGATCCCGCTCGGCCGCAAGCGCTGGTACCCGATCGGCCCGCCCAAGGTGATGCGCTTCCGGGCCGGCAGCTGGGTCGAGCTCAAGGTGCTGATGCCGGTGTTCATGCTGTTGGGCGGGCTGGGCTGTGCGGCGGCGCTGAACTTCATCTGACCGACGACCGGGGGAGCACCGCGTCCGGCGACGACGGAGCTCCCGCACTCGGTGGACGTGGCGCTCCCGCACCCGGTGGATTCGACGCTCCCGCACCCGGTGGATGCGACGTCCGCGCTCCCGGCGGTGACGGTCTCAGGGCCTCACGCCCTGTCTTCCTTGTCCCCACCCGGTCCGGAGCTCCCGTAGCGCTTCTCGAACTGCGCGATGCGGCCCTCGGTGTCCACCGTCCGGGCCTTGCCGGTGTAGAACGGGTGGCTCTCCGAGGAGATCTCGACATCGACGACCGGGTAGGTCTCGCCGTCGTCCCACTCGATGGTCCGCTCGCTCGTCGCCGTGGACCGGGTGAGGAAGGCGAATCCGGCGGCCCGGTCCCGGAAGACGACAGAGTGGTAGTCGGGCTGCTTCTCCTGCTGCATGGGTGCTCCTCGCGTGGGAAGGGCAGGCCGGGGAGGGCCCGGTCAGCCGGACAGGGTGTCCTCGTCGACGATGTGCATCGCGGCTTCCTCGGCGGAGGCCGCGGCGCCGTCGATGCCGACGTCGGTGGCGATCAGCCCGCTCTCGTCGTCCTCGTGCGCTCCTTCGGCCGGGGCGACGAGACGGCCGGAGCGCACGTCTCCCACCTCGTTGTCCAGGGGCTCGCCGTCCCCGTCCTGGTAGTCGCCGATGCCGTCGCCGTCGGGCTCCACGACGTCGGGCAGCTCTTCCGCGAGGCGCTGGTCCAAGGTCTCGCCGTGCCTGCGCTCGGAGGCGGTCACCCCCGAGTGCTCCACCGCCCACGGCCGCTCCGGCGGGGACCAGCCCCGGTCGAGCGGGTCACCCACACCGTCGGCGTCCAGGGTGTCCTCGACGTCGAGCAGCCCCGCGTCGTCCTGCACCTCGGATCCGTCGGGCTGGTAGACGTCGTCTCCCCATCCGTCGGCGCTCTCCACGGGTACCTCCAGGTGATGCGGGTGAGCCCGGTCCCACCACCCTCGACGGCGGGCACGGCCACTGGACACCGGCCCCGCCCCGCACGAACCGGGTGGTTCCCGGACGCTCCCCGAATCGGTGCCGACATCCAGCCTTCCACTCCGGTTCGGCACCGCGCAACGCCACAGGCTCCGCCGCGGGACGGACCCGTCCACGGAGCGAGGCCGCGGACACCGGCGCGACGGCCCCGCCGGAACGGCGCCGGCCGCTCCACCGGGTTCCCCGCAGGCGCTCCTGACCGCACCGGCGCGACCCGCGCATCCGCGCCGCGTCGCTCGGGCAGGACCACCTCATCCGTGCCAGGACCTCCACAGAGCCGCGTAGGCGCCGTCCGCAGCGACCAGCTCGTCGTGACTGCCCAGCTCACTGATCCGGCCGTTCTCCACGACGGCGATGACATCCGCGTCGTGGGCGGTGTGCAGCCGGTGGGCGATGGCGACGACGGTGCGCCCGTCGAGGACGCGCGCCAGCGAGCGTTCCAGATGACGGGCCGCGCGCGGGTCGAGGAGCGAGGTCGCCTCGTCCAGCACCAGCGTGTGCGGATCGGCGAGGACCAGCCGGGCCAGCGCGATCTGCTGGGCCTGCGCCGGGGTGAGCGCCAGCCCGCCCGAACCGACCTCGGTGTCCAGGCCGTCACCCAGAGCCCCTGCCCAGCCGTCGGCGTCGACCGCACCCAGGGCCGCCCACAGTTCGGCGTCGGCCGCTCCCGTCCGGGCGAGCAGCAGGTTGTCGCGCAGGGAGCCCACGAAGACGTGGTGCTCCTGGTTGACCAGGGCCACGTGGGTACGGACCGCCTCCGCGGGCATCCGCGAGAGTTCGGCGCCGCCGAGCGTGATGCGGCCGTCCCTGGGGGCGTAGATCCCGGCGAGCAGCCTTCCCAGCGTGGACTTGCCCGCACCGGACGGGCCGACCAGCGCGAGCCGGGTGCCCGGCGCGACCTCCAGGGAGACCTTCCGCAGCACGTCCACGCCGGCGCGGTAGCCGAACCGCACCTCGTCCGCGTGCACGTCGCGCCCGTCCGGCATCACCTCCGGATCGCCGGCGGCCGGTTCGATGTCCCGGACGCCGACCAGCCGCGCGAGCGAGACCTGGGCGACCTGCAGCTCGTCGTACCAGCGCAGGATCAGGCCCACCGGGTCGACCAGCATCTGGGCGATGAGCGCGCCCGTCGTCAGCTGACCCACATCGATCCAGCCCTGCAGGACGAAGACCCCGCCGATCATGAGGACCGAGCAGAGGACCGTGACATGGGTGAGGTTGACGACCGGGAAGAGGACCGAGCGCAGCCACAGGGTGTAGCGCTCCCAGGCCGTCCACTCCTTGATGCGGCGTTCGGACAGGTCGATGCGGCGCTCGCCCAGGCGGTGCGCCTCGACGGTGCGTCCGGCGTCCACGGTCTCGGCGAGGGCGGCGGCGACGGCGGCGTAGCCGGCGGCCTCCGAGCGGTAGGCGGCCGGGGCACGCTTGAAGTACCAGCGGCAGCCGACGACCAGCAGGGGGACGGCGACCAGGACCGCGGGGGCGAGGGGTGGTGCGGTGACGGCCAGCCCGCCGAGCAGCAGTACGACCCACACCACGCCGATGGCGAGCTGGGGCACGGCTTCGCGCATCGCGTTGGCGAGGCGGTCGATGTCGGTGGTGATGCGGGACAGCAGGTCGCCCGTGCCGGCCCGTTCCAGCACGCCCGGCGGCAGCCCGACCGACCGGATGAGGAAGTCCTCGCGCAGGTCGGCGAGCATGCGTTCGCCGAGCATGGCGCCGCGCAGCCGCACCTCGCGCACGAAAACGGCCTGGATGACGAGCGCGGCGAGGAACAGCGCGGCGGTGCGTTCCAGGTGGAGATCCCGGGCGTGGTCCGAGACCCGCTCGACGACCGCGCCCAGCAGATAGGGCCCGGCCATCGAGGCGACCACGGCCACCGTGTTGACGGTGACGAGCAGCAGGAAGGCCCGGCGGTGCCGTTGGAAGAGTTCGGTGACGTAGGCGCGTACGGTCGAGGCGGCGCCGACGGGCAGGGTGTTCGCCGTCGTCGGGGCCGCCGGGTCGTACGCCGGTGGCGCCAGGCCGATCATGCGGTTTCCTCGATTTCTTCCAGTTCGTCGATCTTGCTGGTCCTGCCGAGCTCGTCGAGCTTGTCGAGCTCGTCGATCCTGTCGAGCCCGTCCGTGGCGTCGGAGGTGTCGGAGGTTGCGACGCCCGCGTCTCCACCGTCGGCGGCGGCTTCCTCGTCCGTCTCCCGGGTGACCACCGCCCGGTACCGCGGTTCGCCGAGCACGAGCTCACGGTGCACTCCGACGGCCGCGACCTCGCCCTCGTGGACGAGTACGACCCGGTCCGCGTGGTCCAGGAGCAGTGGTGAGGAGGTGAAGACGACCGTCGTGCGTCCGGCACGCAGGGCGCGGACACCGTCGGCGATCCGCGCCTCGGTGTGCGAGTCGACCGCCGAGGTCGGCTCGTCCAGGACCAGCACGCCGGGGTCGGTGACCAGCGACCGGGCCAGGGCCAGACGCTGGCGCTGGCCGCCCGACAGGGAGCGTCCGCGCTCGGTGATGCGGGCGTCCATCGGGTCCTCGGCGTCGACCGAGCCCTGCGCCAACGCGTCCAGGACGTCGCCGCACTGCGCGGCGGCCAGCGCCTCGGCCGCGCTCACCTCACCCGAGGACGGCACGTCGAGCAGCTCGCGCAGCGAGCCGGACAGCAGCACCGGGTCCTTGTCCTGGACGAGGACGGCCGTGCGGGCCGAGCCGAGCGGCAGGTCGTCGAGCGGTACGCCTCCCAGGAGCACGGAGGTGCCCTCCACGGAAGGGTGGCCCCCCAGGCGCTCGGCGAGCACGCCCGCCGCGTCCGGGTCGCCGCAGACCACGGCGGTGAGCCGCCCCGCGGGCGCGAGAAGCCCGGTGACGGGGTCGTACAGATCGCCGCCCGGCACCTCCGCCGCGCGGGACCCGCCACTGTCCGTGGCGCGCTCGAGGGACAGCACCCGGGCGGCGCGCTTGGCGGACGGACGCGAGAAGGAGTACGCCATGGCGATCTCCTCGAAGTGCCGCAGCGGGTAGGTGAGCAGCATGACCGTGCTGTACACGGTGACCAGCTCGCCGACCGTGATGCGGCCGTCGCGGGCCAGGTGCACGCCGTGCCAGATGACGGCGATCATGAGCAGGCCGGGCAGCAGCACCTGGACGGCCGAGATCAGCGACCACATCCGGGCACTGCGCACGGCTGCCCGGCGGACCTCCTGGGACGCGCGGCGGTAGCGGTCGAGGAACAGTTCCTCGCCACCGATGCCGCGCAGCACGCGCAGACCCGCGACGGTGTCCGAGGCCAGTTCGGTGGCGCGTCCGGCTTTCTCACGCTGGAAGTCGGCGCGCCGGGTGGCGCGGGGCAGCAGCGGCAGCACGGCGAGCGCCAGGACGGGCACGCCGACGGCGACGATCACGCCGAGCGCCGGCTGGTAGACGACCAGGCCGACGCAGACGAGGACGACGGTCAGCGCGGCCGCCGCGAACCGCGACAGGGCCTCCACGAACCAGCCGATCTTCTCGACGTCGCCGGTGGAGACGGCGACGACCTCGCCCGCCGCGACGCGCTGCGTCAGCGCCGAGCCGAGCTGGGCGGTCTTGTGCGCCAGCAACTGCTGGACGCGTGCGGCGGCGGTGATCCAGTTGGTGACCGCGGCCCGGTGCAGCATGGTTTCGCCCAGCGCGATGCCCGCACCGCACAGCCCCATCAGTCCACCGGCCAGAGCGAGTCGCGTGCCGGATCCGTCGACGACGGCCTGCACGGCCAGGCCCACACAGAACGGGAGCCCGGCGACGGCGGCGAAGTGCAGCAGCCCCCAGGCCAGGGCCTTGAACTGGCCGCCCAGCTGATTCCGGCCGAGCCACCGCAGGAATCGGGGGCCGGAGCGGGCATCCGGCACACCCGGGTCTGGATAGGGAAGGTCTTGAATCTGCATGACGTCCCAGTGGCTCGTGTAGGGGGTGGGTTCGGGGGTGAGGGGAAGCCGCAACGTTTCGGCGACCAGGCCGGTCGCGGAGGCCGGCAGCAAACCGTGAAAGGTTCGCGGCAGGGAGCAGTCCGAAGCAAGCGGTTTTTTCTGTTGGGACAAGGTTTCGGCCCGTCCGGCACGTCCCCGCCGCGATTCGCCCCGAGCGGGACGATGCCCCCGGTCGCGCACCCGGTCGCGCCCGCGTTCCGGGCTTCCGGGCCCGGGCCCGGAAGGCCGTCATGTGTCCAAGGGGACGGAGGGAAAGGGCTGTTCGTCCGATAAGTGGTGCGACGATGGAACGCATGCGAAACGAGGGTGGGATGCGTACGGGACTCGGCGCGGCGGTGTGCGGAGTCCTCGCGATGATCCTTTCGGCATGCGGCGCTCCGGCCGGAGGGGGCGGTGCGGCCAAGGGGCAGGGCGGGGCGGGCGGCAGGTCCGAACGTGCCCTCGCGGGCAACGTCGACGGCACGCGGATCCCGGGGGTCGGCGACCGGTTGCGGGCGCGCATCCCGTCCGACGCCCGTCAGGTCGTGGCCGTCTACGGCGCGGGCAGGGACTCCGCCGACGCGACGGTCGTTCTCTACACGAAGTCCGGATCCACGTGGGACACACAGCGCATGGGGAAGGCGCACAACGGGGTGAAGGGCTGGACCACCGACCACCACGAGGACGACAAGCGCAGTCCCGTCGGGGTGTTCACCCTCACCGACGCCGGCGGAGTGCTCCACGACCCGGGCGCCCATCTCCCGTACGACCGCTCGTCGTCGTACCAGGCCCCCCGCGGCTGGCCCAAGTCCTACTGGCACGACTTCGACTATGTCATCGCCATCGACTACAACCGCCGCCCAGGCACGCCGCCCGACGACCCGAGCCGTCCCCAGGGCCAGTCGAAGGGCGGCGGCATCTGGCTGCACCTGGACCACGGCAGTGGTACGTCGGCCTGTGTGAGCCTGCCCAAGCCGGCCATGGAGCGTCTGCTGCGCACGCTCGACCCGCGCCAGCACCCGGTCGTGGTGATGGGGGACAGGGCGGATCTGGCGGCGTAGGCACCCCGGCCGCCCTCGGCGTGCCGCGGCCGGCGGCCATGAGGGCCCGTTGCGGGGTGTCCCGACTCCCCGTAGAACACCGCACATGAGAAGACGGATCGTCATGTCCATGCTCGCCGGAGTGTTCCTCGCGGCGAGCACCTGCCTCGCGACGGGCCCGGTCTCGGCGGCTCCCTTACCGAGCGCCGCGCCTCACGCCCCCGTCACAGCCCCCGGCACTCCCGCCACCTGGGTTCACGCCCCCGCCCCCGCGGAGTTCGGCACCGACTGGCACGACCCCCTGACCGCCGCCCCGGCGATGTCGAGGCCCGTCACCAAGTCCTGCGAAGTGACGCTCGCCGAGGCACGGTTCAGTGACTTCACGCCGTACCGCGGGACGTACGCACCGCCCGACGGCTGCGGCGACCGCTGGAGCAAGGTCGTCCTGCGGCTCGACGGGAAGGTCAAGGGCCGCCAGTACGACCGGCTGGGCTATCTGCACGTCGGTGGCGTGGAGATCTTCCGCACGTCCACTCCCGAGCCCTCGCCGGACGGCATCGAGTGGTCCGTCGAGAAGGACGTGACGCGCTACAGCGACACGTTCCGGCGCGGTGGCGAGGTCGAGATGCTCATCGGGAACGTCGTCGACGACACGTACACCGGCGTCCTCGACGTGAAGGTCACGCTGACCTTCTCCGCGCGGGGGAGGGCCACGCGGCCGGCCGCGACCCCCGACACCCCCAGCCGTGTCCTCACCCTCCAGAACGGCACCCTCACCACTCCGCGCAACAGTGAGCGCATCGTCGCCGAGGTGTACGCGACCGGGTCCGGCGGCGGCTGCGAGGAGTTCTGGTACCTGACGGTGCCCGACGCGGCCCCGTACTCCTGCAAGGCGGCGGGTGGTCCCTACCGTGAGGTGCAGATCAAGGTCGACGGCCTACTCGCCGGCATCGCCGAGCCGTTCCCGCACGTGTGGACCGGCGGCTGGTCCAACCCCTTCCTCTGGTACGTGATCCCGGGACCGCGCGCCTTCGACGTCAAGCCGATCGAATACGACCTCTCGCCCTTCGCCGGGCTTCTGGACGACGGCCGTCCGCACCAGGTCGACGTGTCCGTCGTGGGTGTTGCGGAGGGGCAGAGCGGCTGGAGCGCCCCTGTCAACGTCCTCGTCTGGCAGGACGCGCGGCGCGCCCACCTGAGCGGCGCGCTCACCGAGGTCGCGGCGGACTCCCTCGCCAACAGCTCCTCGTACACGCCCGGTTCTCCGGAGCGCCTCGACACGGTAGGGGGCCACCGGCTCACGGTCTCCGGCTACGTCGACACCTCGCACGGCCGGGTGACGACCGCCGTCCGTCGCGTGCTCGCGAACACCTCCGTGCACCGGTGGACCGACGGTGAGGCCACGGACGGACTGAAGGCCACCTGGAGCGACGACCAGACGGTCACCGTCGACGGACGCGGGCCGGCCAGGGCGACGCGCACCCACCGGACGTACACGATGGACGGTACGACGACGCTCGGCCCGGACGACCGGCTGCGGACCGTGCTGCGGCTCGGTGACCGGGCGGCGGTGGACGAGGTGCGTGGCGGGCGCCGGACCGCGTGGTCACGGCTCGACGACAGCTATGACGGCGACGCGACGTACACGGCCGACGTGCCGCGCGATCAGCGGCACGCGGTCGGGACGACGAGCGAGCACTACTCCCTGCGCGGGTCCGGCGGTTGCCATGACCGCGTTCTCGTCACTGAGCAGGGAGTGCTGACGGTGGATCACCGGTACTGCTGAAGTCACTCGGGGCCGCTGACGTCGACCGGAACAGTCGAGGCCGAAGGCACGGCTCGAGGAGTTCACCGAGGGAGTCCGAGGGGATGGCGCGCACCTGCTCCGGCATCGCGGTGCCGGAGCGTGGGACCCGTCGTGTGCGCCGAGCCCTGTCAGCGGCCCCTCAGCAGCGCCGTTCCAGCCGGGGCATCCCGTCCACCAGTGTGTCCAGCAGCCCGCCCAGCACCTCACGTTGCTCGTCCGACAGCGGAGCCAGGATCTCCTCCGCGGCCGACCGGCGTGCGCCCCGCAGCTCCTGCAGTGCCGCGCGCCCCTGGTCGGTGACCTCGATCCGGATCACCCGCCGATTGCTGGGATCGGGGACCCGGCGCACCTTTCCGCTCGCCTCCAGGCCGTCGACCAGCGTGGTCACGGCCCGCGGGACCACCTCGAGCCGCTCGGCGAGATCGGCCATGCGCGGCGGTGAGCCGTAGTGCGCGAGCGTGCGCAGCAGCCGGGACTGGGCCGGGGTGATGCCCAGCCCGCGCTGCTCCAGATGACGCTTCTGGATGCGGTGCACGCGGCGGGTGAGCCGCAGCAACTGCTCGGCGAGGAGGCCGTCGGCGTCGGGGGTGGTCATACGGGAACAATAACAGGATGCGGTTCATTGTGAGTATAGGTAACAATGAGCTAGGCTCCGTGAGGCATCGTTCCTCACGTTTCCGTAATCGTTCCCTCACCTTCCGTAGGAGCCCATGCGCCCCGAGCAATCCACCTGGACCCCGTCACCCGCCGAGAGCGAACAGCCGCGGCAGGTGCGCCGCATCCTGAAGCTCTTCCGGCCCTACCGCGGCCGCCTCGCGATCGTCGGCCTGCTGGTCGGCGCCGCGTCCCTCGTCACGGTCGCGACGCCCTTCCTGCTGAAGGAGACCCTGGACGTCGCCATCCCCCAGGGTCGTACCGGTCTGCTGAGCCTGCTCGCGCTCGGCATGATCCTCAGCGCGGTCGTCACCAGCATCTTCGGCGTACTGCAGACCCTCATCTCCACGACGGTCGGCCAGCGCGTCATGCACGACCTGCGCACCGCCGTCTACGGCCGGCTGCAGCGCATGTCGCTCGCCTTCTTCACCCGCACCCGCACGGGAGAGGTCCAGTCCCGCATCGCCAACGACATCGGCGGCATGCAGGCGACCGTGACCTCCACCGCCACCTCGCTGGTCTCGAACCTCACGAGCGTCGTCGCCACGATCGTCGCGATGGTCGTCCTCGACTGGCGGCTCACCGTCGTCTCGCTGCTCCTGCTGCCGGTCTTCGTGTGGATCAGCCGGCGTGTGGGCAACGAACGCAAGAAGATCGCGACCGAGCGGCAGAAGCAGATGGCCGCGATGGCCGCCACCGTCACCGAGTCGCTGTCCGTCAGCGGCATCCTGCTCGGCCGCACGATGGGCCGCGGCGACTCGCTCACCAAGGCCTTCGAGGCGGAGTCGGACAGCCTGGTCGACCTCGAGGTGAAGTCGAACATGGCGGGGCGCTGGCGGATGTCCGTCATCGGCATCGTGATGGCCGCCATGCCCGCCGTCATCTACTGGGCCGCGGGCATGGCCATCCAGTTCGGCGGACCGTCCGTCTCGCTGGGTACGCTCGTCGCCTTCGTCTCGCTGCAACAGGGCCTGTTCCGCCCGACGGTGAGCCTGCTGTCCACCGGTGTGCAGATCCAGACCTCGCTCGCGCTCTTCCAGCGCATCTTCGAGTACCTGGACCTGCCCATCGACATCACCGAGCCGGAGCGCCCGGTCCACCTCGACGAGGTCAAGGGCGAGATCCGCTTCGAGGACGTCGAGTTCCGCTACGACGACAAGAGCGGTCCGATCCTCGACGGCATCGACATCACGGTGCCCGCCGGTGGCAGCCTCGCCGTCGTCGGCCCGACCGGTTCCGGCAAGTCCACGCTCAGCTATCTGGTGCCCAGGCTGTACGACGTCACGGGCGGCCGTGTCACGCTCGACGGGATCGACGTGCGCGACCTCGACTTCGACACGCTCGCGCGGGGAATCGGCGTCGTCTCCCAGGAGACGTACCTCTTCCACGCCTCGGTCGCGGACAACCTGCGCTTCGCCAGGCCGGACGCCACCGACGAGGAGCTGCGGGCGGCGGCGCGGGCGGCCCAGATCCACGACCACATCGCGTCGTTGCCCGACGGGTACGACACGGTCGTGGGCGAGCGCGGCCACCGCTTCTCCGGCGGGGAGAAGCAGCGCCTGGCCATCGCGCGCACCATCCTGCGCGACCCGCCGGTCCTCATCCTCGACGAGGCGACCAGCGCCCTGGACACCCGCACGGAACGCGCCGTCCAGGAGGCGATCGACGCGCTGTCGGCCAACCGGACCACGCTCACCATCGCGCACAGACTGTCCACCATCCGGGGGGCGGACCAGATCGTGGTCCTGGATTCCGGCCGCGCCGTCGAACGAGGCACGCACGAGGAGTTGTTGGAGCGGGAGGGGCGCTATGCGGCCCTCGTCCGCCGGGACGCCCAACTGGCGCCGACAAGATGACGATATGCCGGATTTATGGCTATTAGCGGGTTACCGTGCCCGCATGCAGATGAACACTCCGCCACGGAGCACGATTCGACTGACGCGCCGGGGCCGGGTCGCCCTCGTCGCGACCGGAGCCGTCGTGGCGGTCACCGCCGTGGCGGTGCCGCTGCTGATCGTCGGGGGCGAGAAGGCGCCCCGCGCGTCCCTCGTGATCCCGGAGGGCTGGCGCTCGGGCCAGGTCTACCGGGCCGTCGACAAGGCGCTCGCCCTGCCTTCGGGCGCCACCAAGAAGTCCCTGGCCAAGGCTCATCTGAAACTGCCCGACGTCGCGGCGGGCAACCCCGAGGGGTACTTGTTCCCGGCGACGTACCCGGTCGACGAGGAGGCGACGCCCGAGTCGCTGCTGCGCTTCATGGTCGACACGGCCGACAAGAGATTCCGCGGCAGCCCGATCACCGCGGGAGCCCAGCGCAACGCGATGGACGTCTATCAGGTGGTCACCATCGCGAGCATCGTCCAGGCGGAGGCCGCGACCAAGGCCGACATGGCCAAGGTCGCCCGGGTGATCTTCAACCGGCTTCAGCAGGGCATGCCGCTGCAGATGGACTCCACGCTCAACTACGCGCTGAACCGGTCCACGCTGAACACGACCGCGAGCGACACGAAGCTCAACAGCCCCTACAACTCCTACGAGCGCATGGGTCTGCCGCCCACACCGATTGCCAACCCCGGCGAGGACGCGATGCGCGCCGCGATCAATCCGACCCCGGGCGACTGGCTGTACTTCGTCACCGTCAAGCCGGGCGACACCCGCTTCACGGCCAGTTACGAGGAGCATCAGAGGAACGTCGCGGAGTTCAACCGGATCAACCGGGTGAGCGGGTCCTCGGCCTCGTCGTCGTCCAGCTGAACGGCGGCCGTGCGGGACGTCAGGCGTCGGCCGGCACTCCGGCCAGCAGCCGTCTGACGTCCCGTACCGCCGCGCGCCCGGCCCGGTTGGCGCCGATGGTGCTGGCCGACGGCCCGTAGCCGACCAGATGGATCCGCGGATCGGCGACCGCGCGGGTGCCCTCGACACGGATACCGCCGCCCGGCTCGCGCAGCCGCAGCGGCGCGAGATGGTCGATGGCGGCGCGGAAGCCGGTCGCCCACAGGATGACGTCGGCGGTCACACGGTGTCCGTCGGCCCACTCCACGCCGTCCGCGGTGATGCGGTCGAACATCGGCTGCCGGTCCAGGACACCGTCGGCGAGGGCCTGGCGGATCGCGTCGTTCAGCGGCAGCCCCGTCACCGAGACGACGCTCTTGGGGGGCAGCCCCTGCCGCACCCGTTCCTCGACGAGCGCGACGGCCGCCCGGCCGAAGTCCTCGGTGAACGGCCCCTCGCGGAAGACCGGCGGCTTCCGGGTCACCCAGGTGGTAGCGGCCGCGTACGGAGCGATCTCCATCAGATGCTGGGTGCCGGACGCGCCACCGCCCACGACGACCACCCGCTGCCCGGCGAACTCCTCGGGCCCGGGGTACTGCGCCGTGTGCAACTGTCGCCCGCGGAAGGTCTCCTGACCCGGATAGCGCGGCCAGAACGGCCGGTCCCAGGTGCCCGTCGCGTTGATCAGCGCCCGCGCCGACCACATGCCGTCGGAGGTCTCGACGAGCAGTCGCCCCCCGGCGCCCTCCCGGACGGCCGTCACCTCGACGGGCCGCCGCACCCGCAGATCGAAGGTGCGCTCGTAAGCGTCGAAGTACTCGGCGATGACCTCGGAGGACGGACGGGCCGGGTCCGCGCCCTCCAGCTCCATGCCGGGCAGCGAGTGCATTCCGTGCACCTTGCCGTAGGTCAGCGACGGCCACCGGAACTGCCACGCGCCGCCGGGACGCGGCGCGTGGTCCAGGACCACGAAGTCGCGCTCCGGCTCGAAACCGGTGCGCCGCAGGTGATAGGCGCTGGACAGTCCGGCCTGACCGGCGCCCACGACCACGACATCGACCGCGCGCGCCTGCGTCCCAGTGTTGTTCACGCTTCTACCAACTCGGCCGGAGCCGGAGATCTTCCCCCGGGTGGACCAGGTGTGATCCACCCGACGGGAGCCCCTCAGCGGCCGCCCGCGACCAGCAGCGGCGCACCACCCCCGGCCGCCGTACGCGGCAGCGACTCCGCGGTCCGAGGCAGCAGTCCCCGGGCGGCCAGAACCGGGATCACGCCCTCCCCGAACCAGTACGCCTCCTCCAGGTGCGGATACCCGGAGAGCACGAAGTGCTCGATGCCCAGCGCGTGGTACTCCTCGATCCGGTCGGCGACCTCGGCGTGGCTGCCGACGAGAGCGGTGCCCGCGCCGCCGCGTACGAGACCCACGCCCGCCCACAGATTCGGGGAGATCTCCAGTTCGTCGCGGGAACCGCCGTGCAGCGCCAGCATGCGCTGCTGACCCACCGACTCACTGCGTCCCAGCGCGGACTGCGCGGCCGCGACGGTGTCCGCGTCGAGGTCGTCGAGCAACCGGTTCGCGGTCGACCAGGCCGCGGCCGACGAGTCGCGCGAGACCGAGTGCAGCCGGATGCCGAAGCGGACCGTACGCCCCTCGCGCTCGGCCAGCGAGCGAATCCAGTCGATCTTCTCCCGCACCTGGGCCGGAGGCTCCCCCCAGGTGAGATAGACGTCCGCGTGCCGGGCCGCGACCGGCCCCGCGGCGGCCGACGAACCGCCGAAGAAGATCTCCGGCAGCGGGTCGGGCGGCAGCGCCGTCAGCCCACCCTCGATCCGGTAGTGGCTCCCGTCGAAGTCGTACGGCTGCCCGCTCCACACTCCGCGCACCACGGACAGGAACTCGTCCGTACGCGCGTACCGCTGATCGTGGCCGAGATGATCGCCGAAGCGCCGCTGCTCGGCGGAGTCGCCACCGGTGACGACATTGAGGAGCAGCCGGCCCCGCGTGATCCGCTGGTAGGTCGCCGCCATCTGCGCCGCGAGGGTCGGCGACACGACACCGGGCCGGAACGCCACCAGGAACTTCAGCCGCTCGGTGTGCTGGGCCAGCGCCACCGTTGTCAGCCAGGCGTCCTCGCACCACGTGCCCGTGGGCGTGAGCACGGCCTCGAAACCCAACTGCTCCGCGGCCTTGGCGATCTGGGCCAGGTACTCGATGTCGGGGGCCCGGACCCCGTCGGCCCGCCGCGCGCGGCCGACGGGGTTGGCCGCGTACGCGTGCCGGTCCACCAGGGTGCGGCCGTCGCCGCCGGTCGGCAGGAACCAGTGGAGATGGACGGTCATGTCAGGACTCCTTGTAGACGCGGGGCGTGGTGGTGGACGGCGGCAGGCCGCCGTTGAAGCGGGTGTCGACGAACGCGGAGAAGTCGACCTTGCGCGGGATGAGCCCGAGGCCGGTGAAGGTGTCCGCGATCCGCTGCTCGGAGGCGATGAGCGGCTTGTCCACGGCGACCGCGATACGGCTCGCGTTGGTCCGCTTCACCGAGGCGAGCGCCACCTCGTACGGCAGTCCGGTGTCCTTCGCCCACACCTTCGCCCAGGCGTCCGGGTGGTCGTAGACCCAGTCCTGGGCGCGCCGCAGCCGCCCCAGGTAGTCCTTGACGGCCGCCGCCTTCCGGCCGTCCCTGAGCGCACCGGGCGCGGCCACCTGGAAGTTGAGCCCGTTGACCACCCCCTCGCCGTCCGTCAGGATCCGGCCCCGCCCCGCCTCGACCACCTGCGAGGTGTACGGGTCCCACACCGCCCACGCGTCCACCCTGCCGCCGGTGAACGCGGCCAGCGCGTCGGCGGGCTGCAGGTACTTGACCTTCACGTCGCTCAGCTTCAGGCCTGCCTTCTTGAGCGAGGCGATCAGCTGATAGTGCGCGGACGAACCCTGCGCCACGGCTATGGACTTGCCCTTCAGCTCCTCGGGACGCTTCAGTGACGAGTTCTTCGGTACGAGGACGGCCTCGCCCTTGGACGTGCCGCGCCAGGCGGCCACCACCGAGATCTTCGAGTCGGCGCCGGCCGCGAAGACGGGCGGGGTGTTGCCGACGCCGCCGATGTCGACGGCCTTGGCGTTGACGGCCTCCAGAAGGGGCGGGCCGGAGGTGAAGGTCGACCACTTGATCTTGTAGTGGAGGTTCTTCAACTCCCCGGCGGCCCGCAGCACCGCCTCCGAACCGCCCTTCTGGTCACCGACGTCGAGCGTGAGGGAGCCCTTGCCGTCGGTTCCGGCGCCCGCGGCGGTGTCGGCGGCCGAGGTGCCGCCGCAGGCAGTGAGCAGCAGGGCCAGGGGGAGGAGAGCGGCGGGGGCGAGGCGTCGTCGCATGGCGATTTCCGTTCGGTCGGTCCGGGTGTGGGGGTGCGCGTGGGCGTCGCGCGGTCGGCGGGGTTGGGGGTGTGGGGCGTTCAGGACGTGCTGTCGACGCCCAGGCGCTCCAGGAGCTCGGCACGCAGAGCGGCGAAACGGGGGTCGGTGATGTCGCGCGGGCGGTCCAGCTCGACCTGGGTCTCGTACGCGATCGCGCCCTCGTCCATGACCAGGACACGGTCGGCGAGGAGCACGGCCTCCTCCACGTCGTGCGTCACCAGCAGGACCGCGCAGCCGCGCCGCCGCCACAGCTCGCCTACCAGTCGCTGCGCCGTGATCCGGGTGAGGGCGTCGAGCGCGCCGAACGGCTCGTCGAGCAGCAACAGGTCGGGTTCGCGCACCAACGCGCGGGCCAGTGAGGCGCGTTGGGCCTCGCCCCCGGAGAGCGTCTTGGGCCACGCTTCGGAGCGGTGGGTGAGGCCGACCTCGGCCAACGCGTCCTCGGCGACGGAGCGTTCGGGTTTGCCGGGCAGTCCGAGCAGGACGTTGCGCCACACCTTCTTCCAGGGCATCAGCCGCGGCGCCTGGAAGGCGACGGCCCTGCGGCGCGGGACGAGGACGGAGCCCTCGATGTCGCGGTCGAGTCCCGCGAGGATGCGCAGCAGCGTGGACTTGCCGCAGCCGCTGCGGCCGAGCAGCGCCACGAACTCGCCCGGCCGGACGTCGAGATGCAGGTCGTCGATGACGGCGCGGCCGTCGAAGACGCGGGTCAGGCCCTGGACACGTACGGCCGCGAGCGGCGCCTGCGCCGGTACCTGGGACCGGGACTGGACCTCCCCCGGTTCCGGCTTCTGTGTCCGCGGCTGTGCCGGCGGCTGTGTCGGTGTCGCCGCCCGTGTCGTCGTCGGTGTCGCTGTCTGTTCGGGGGTCGGTGCGGGCGTCTGCGTCTCCGCGGGTATGTGTGCCGCCGCCGCGGCATTCTCCGCGGTCACCGGCCCGTGAACGTCGGTCGCCATTGCAGCAGCAGCCTTTCGAGGGAGCGGACGATGAAGTCGGCGAGCAGGCCGAGGAAGGCGTAGACGATCAGGCAGACCACGATCACGTCGGTCCGCAGGAAGTCGCGGGCCTGCACCATGAGGAAGCCGATCCCGGCGTCCGCGTTGATCTGTTCGGCGAAGACCAGCGCGAGCCAGGCGATGCCGAGGGAGTAGCGAAGCCCGGTCATGGCTCCGGGCAGCGCGCCCGGCAGCACGACGTGCCGGACGAGCCCCCAGCGGGAGAGCCCGAGCGACTCGCCGGCCTCGATCAGCTGGGAGTCGACGCCGCGGATACCGGCGTACACGTTCAGGTAGAGCGGGAAGGAGACGCCCAGTGTGATGATGGCGATCTTCGGGGCCTCGCCGATCCCGAACCAGATGATGAACAGCGGGATCAGTCCGACGAACGGCACGGTCCGCAGCATCTGCACGCTCGCGTCCACCAGGTCCTCGCCGATGCGGAAGAGGCCGGACACGAGGGCGAGACCGGTGCCGATGACGGTTCCCAACAGGAGCCCGACGGCCACGCGTTGCAAGGAGACGCCCATCGCGTTCGTCAGCGAGCCGTCCGCGATCAGATCGGTGCCGACCCGCGCGATGGTGCCCGGCGGGGCGAGGATGCCGGAGGCCAGTACACCTGTGCCGCTGAGGAGTTGCCAGAGGGCGAGGAGCAGAAGCGGGCCGGAGGTGCGGCGCAGCCAGCGGGGGACGCGGGCACGGCGCGTGGAACTCGGGTCGATCGGGACGAGATCGGGCGTCGCCGGTGGACGCGCGGTGTGTTCGGCCGTTGCGGATATTCCAGGAATATCGGACTCGGAAGGGCCGGGCGGGGCATGGCTGATGGTCATGGATGCTCCACGGGGAGGAGAGCGGCCGGAGAGGGGGACGCCTGAGCTCCGCCGCGTCAGGAACCAGGTACGGGCTCGTGACGTGCGGGTGGGACGGAGCGCGGGCGCACCGGGAAGGGGGAAACCCGTACGGGCGAGGGGTGAAAGGGCGTCAGCAGCCGCGGCGACACGCGGCGGAGGCCACCCGTAGCAGGTCGATGTGACCGCGCGTGGTGAGCAGGGCTGAACGCAACATGCGGCAGAAAGTAGTCAGGTCGTCGTCGCCCGGTCAATGGTGTCTCGCGGAATGGACCTCTCGTACCACGGGCCGGCCGACCGGTCGTAGGCGCGGCCCGGCGCGCGGGTGAGAATCGGGGCATGTCCGATGCCTTCACCACCCGAGTCCTGAACATCACCACCGGTTCCACGGAGACGGTCGTCGACCTCACCCGTGACTGCGAGGCCTTCCTGCGGGAGGCGGCGGCCGGGCGCGACGGCCTGCTGAACGTCTTCGTGCCGCACGCCACGGCCGGGATCGCGATCATCGAGACCGGCGCCGGAAGCGACGACGACCTGCTCGCCGCCCTGCACACCCTGCTTCCCTCCGACGACCGCTGGCAGCACCGCCACGGCAGCCCGGGTCACGGCCGCGACCATGTGCTCCCCGCCTTCGTACCGCCCCACGCGACGCTGCCGGTGCTCGGCGGCCGACTGGAGCTGGGAACCTGGCAGTCGGTGTGTCTGGTGGACACGAACGTCTCCAACACCCGACGCCAGGTGCGGTTGAGCTTTCTGGGCTGATCGGGAGCGTCCCGGGAGGACCGCCGGACACGACGTCCGGCAGCGGCGGGCCGGGGCCCGGCCCGCCGCACGAAGATGATCTTCACGATGCCGCGGATGAGCGACCGGCCGGTGGTGATTCCGCCCAGGCTGTTCTTGAGCGGGTGTAGACAGGGCAACAGTCACGAGGGCGCCCGTCGGGCGCGCCCGTCGCGAACGTCAGGAAGGGACTGTGCATGTTCCGGAAGGTACTTGTCGCGAACCGTGGTGAGATCGCCGTCCGCGCGTTCCGCGCCGCCTATGAACTGGGCGCGGGAACTGCGGCGGTGTTCCCCTACGAGGACCGCGGCTCGCTGCATCGCCTCAAGGCCGACGAGGCCTACGAGATCGGCCGGAGAGGGCACCCGGTGCGTGCCTATCTGTCGGTCGAGGAGATCGTGGGGGCGGCGCGCAGGGCCGGGGCGGACGCCGTCTACCCCGGGTACGGATTCCTGTCCGAGAATCCGGAGCTGGCCCAGGCCTGCGAAGACGCCGGGATCACCTTCATCGGCCCCAGCGCCGACGTACTGGAGCTGACCGGGAACAAGGCGCGCGCGGTCGCCGCGGCCCGCGCGGCGGGCGTCCCGGTCCTGGGATCGTCGCAGCCGTCGACCGACATGGACGAGCTGACGGCCGCCGCGCGGGACGTCGGCTTCCCGCTGTTCGTCAAGGCGGTCGCCGGCGGCGGCGGACGCGGCATGCGGCGCGTGGACGAACCGGCGCACCTGCGTGAGGCGATCGAGGCTGCGTCCCGCGAGGCCGAGTCCGCCTTCGGCGACGCGACGGTGTTCCTGGAGAAGGCCGTCGTCGACCCCCGCCACATCGAGGTGCAGATCCTCGCGGACGGCGACGGTAACGTCATCCACCTCTTCGAGCGGGACTGCTCGGTGCAGCGGCGCCATCAGAAGGTCGTCGAACTGGCCCCGGCACCCAACCTCGACCCCGCGCTCCGGGACCGCATCTGCGCCGACGCGGTCGCCTTCGCGCAGAGCATCGGCTACCGCAACGCCGGCACCGTCGAGTTCCTCCTCGACCGGGACGGCAACCACGTCTTCATCGAGATGAACCCGCGCATCCAGGTCGAGCACACGGTGACCGAGGAGGTCACCGACGTCGACCTGGTCCAGGCGCAACTGCGCATCGCCTCCGGCGAGACCCTGGCCGACCTCGGCCTCGCGCAGGACCGGATCCAGCTGCGGGGTGCCGCACTGCAGTGCCGGATCACCAGCGAGGACCCGGCCAACGGGTTCCGGCCCGACACCGGCACCATCAGCGCGTACCGCTCACCGGGCGGTTCCGGAATCCGGCTGGACGGCGGCACCGCCTTCGTCGGCTCGGAGATCAGCGCCCACTTCGACTCCATGTTGGTGAAACTGACCTGCCGGGGACGCGACTTCGCCACCGCGGTGCGGCGTGCCCGGCGTGCGGTGGCCGAGTTCCGCATCCGCGGCGTGGCCACGAACATTCCGTTCCTGCAGGCGGTCCTCGACGACCCTGACTTCCAGGAGGGGAGGGTCACCACCTCGTTCATCGAGGAACGCCCCCATCTCCTGACGGCGCGCCACTCCGCCGACCGCGGCACCCGCATGCTCACCTACCTCGCCGACGTCACGGTCAACAAGCCGCACGGCGAGCGCCCGCACCTGATCGACCCCATCACCAAACTGCCGGACATCGCCACCGGGCCGCCGCCCGCCGGGTCGAAGCAGCGGCTGACCGAGCTCGGGCCGGAGGGCTTCGCGCGGTGGCTGCGGGAGTCGACCTCGGTGGCCGTCACCGACACCACCTTCCGGGACGCCCACCAGTCGCTGCTGGCCACCCGGGTGCGGACGAAGGACCTGCTGGCCGTCGCCCCCGCCGTGGCCCAGACGCTGCCGCAGCTGCTCTCGCTGGAGTGCTGGGGCGGCGCCACCTACGACGTCGCCCTGCGCTTCCTCTCCGAGGACCCGTGGGACCGTCTCGCCCGGCTGCGCGAGGCGGTGCCCAACCTCTGCCTGCAGATGCTGCTGCGCGGCCGCAACACGGTCGGCTACACCCCCTACCCCACGGAGGTCACGACCGCCTTCGTCGAGGAGGCCACCCGCACGGGCATCGACATCTTCCGCATCTTCGACGCGCTCAACGACGTCGGACAGATGCGACCCGCGATCGACGCCGTGCGCGAGACCGGATCGGCCGTCGCCGAGGTGGCCCTGTGCTACACCTCGGATCTGTCGGACCCGGCCGAGAAGCTCTACACCCTCGACTACTACCTCCGGCTGGCCGAGCAGATCGTCGACGCCGGCGCACACGTCCTGGCGATCAAGGACATGGCCGGACTGCTCCGGGCACCGGCCGCCGCGAAGCTGGTGACCGCGCTGCGCAGGGAGTTCGACCTGCCCGTCCACCTGCACACCCACGACACGGCCGGCGGCCAACTGGCCACCTACCTCGCCGCGATCGACGCGGGCGCGGACGCCGTGGACGGAGCGGTGGCCTCCATGGCGGGCACCACCTCGCAGCCGTCGCTGTCCGCGATCGTCGCGGCCACCGACCACTCGGCGCGGCCGACCGGACTGAGCCTGCGGGCGGTCGGCGACCTCGAACCGTACTGGGAGATCGTCCGCAGGATCTACGCGCCGTTCGAGGCCGGCCTGGCCTCGCCCACCGGACGCGTCTACGACCACGAGATCCCCGGCGGTCAGCTGTCCAACCTGCGTGTCCAGGCACGGGAACTGGGCCTCGGCGACCGCTTCGAGGACATCGAGGCGATGTACGCCGCCGCCGACCGGATGCTCGGCCGCCTGGTCAAGGTCACGCCGTCGTCCAAGGTGGTCGGCGATCTCGCCCTGCACCTCGTCGGCGCGGGTGTCCCGCACGAGCGGTTCGCGGCCGATCCCGGCGCGTACGACATCCCGGACTCCGTGATCGGGTTCCTGCGCGGCGAGTTGGGCGACCCGCCCGGCGGCTGGCCGGAGCCATTCCGCAGCAAGGCGCTCAAGGGCCGCGCCGCGCCCAGGCCGGTCGTCGAACTGTCCGGCGAGGACCGCGACGGACTGGAGAAGGACCGGCGGGCGACCCTCAACCGGCTGCTGTTCCCCGGGCCGGCGAAGGAGTTCGAGGCACACCGCGACGCCTACGGCGACACCGGCGTCCTGCCGAGCAAGGACTTCTTCTACGGTCTGCGGCCGGGGGAGGAGCACGAGGTGGACCTCGACCCCGGGGTGCGGCTCCTCATCGTCCTGGAGGCGATCGGCGAAGCGGACGAGCGCGGCATGCGCACCGTGATGGCCACGCTCAACGGCCAGCTCCGGCCGATCCAGGTGCGTGACCGCTCGGTGGCTTCGGACCTGCCGGCGGCGGAGAAGGCCGACAAGTCCGACCCGAAGCACGTCGCCGCGCCGTTCGCCGGAGTGGTGACACTGTCGGTCGCGGCCGGGGACGCCGTCGAGGCGGGCGCGACCATCGCGACGATCGAGGCGATGAAGATGGAGGCCGCCATCACCGCCCCGGTCGCCGGCACGGTGGGACGACTGGCCATCAACTCCGTGCAGCAGGTCGAGGCGGGCGATCTCCTGATGGTGATCGCCTAGAAACCGCCGGAGCCGGCCGGAGCCCGCCGGGCACCGTGGACACCGCGAGGGCGATCACCCGGGTCCCGGAGCCGTGCGTCACCCGGCCGGCTTCGGGACGCGGGGACTTCGGGGCTCCGGGACGTCGGGGGCGCGTGGCAAGCGGCCGGGCAGCCGAGCGGCGAAACCGTCGGCTGCCCGTTGCCCGTTGCCCGACGCTCGCCCGCACGCTCGCCCGCAGGCACGGAGTCGCCGGGCGGCCGGGGCCGGTCACTGCTCCCGTATGCCCCACGGCGAGCCGTACGCGGTGAGCAGGTCGAGGAAGGGACGGGCGGGGAACGCCTCCGGGCCGAGGACTCCCGAGCCGGTCCACGCACCCGTGGCCAGGAGTTCGAGGGCCACGACCGGGTTGACGGCCGTCTGCCACACCACCGCCTGGGAACCGTACTCGGCCATCGACCACTGGTTGTCGACCACGTGGTAGAGGTAGACCTCGCGCGGCGCGCCGTTCTTGGTGCCGCGCACCCAGGTGCCCGCGCAGGTCTTGCCGTGCATGCGCTCGCCGAGCGTCGCCGGGTCCGGCAGACAGGCGGCCACGACGTCCCGGGGCGACACGCCCACCGGGCCCGCGGCACTCGGCACGGTCACCGGGTCCGTGCGGTCGAGGCCCAGCAGGTGCAGCGTCCTGAGAGTCTGGATGAACTCCTCGCCCAGGCCGTACTTGAAGGTCACGCGCCGCGCGTCGATCCAGCGGGGGACGAGCAGCACCTCCTCGTGCTCCACGTTCACGCACTCCACCGGACCGATGCCCTCGGGGAAGTCGAAGACCTCCGGCTCGCTGAACGGCGCGGTCGTGAACCAGCCGCGGTCCGCCTCGTAGACGACCGGCGGGTTGAGGCACTCCTCGATGGTGGTCCAGATGCTGAAGGACGGGGCGAAGTCATAGCCGTCGACGGTGAGGTTCGCGCCGTCGCGGATGCCGATCTCCTCGATCTCGTCGAAGAGTTCGTCGGCCGCGTACCGCGCGAAGACATCGGAGAGCCCCGGCTCCACACCCATGCCGACGAGGGCCAGCGCGCCCGCCTTCTCCCAGTCGGCGGCCTGCGCGAACTGCGCGTCCCCGAGCATGACCCCGCACTCGTCGTACGGCCTGTCGGGATGCGGGCGCGACAGGGACATCGCCATGTCGAGGTAGGTGGCGCCGGCCGCTCGCGCCGCCTGGAAGAGGGGCATCACGAACCGGGGATCGGTGGCGTTGAGCAGGACGTCGCACCCGTGCCGGCTCAGCAGCGCGGTCACCGCGCCCTGGTCGGAGGCGTCGACGCGCTCGGCACGGAAGCGGCCCGCGGCGTCCGGGAGGGCGGCGACCGCGGCCTCGGCGCGGCTCAGGTCGTAGTCGGCCACGACCATCTCGTCGAAGAACGGACGACGGGCCGCGATCCGGGTGATGGCGGTGCCCACACCGCCGGCTCCCACAAGCAGAACACGCATGACACGGACTTCCTCTCTGCGGAGAAGGGACGTGCCCGCACGGACCGGAGACGCGGCGCCCCTGGCGGGAGATCCAACGCCGGGTGCTCGGATAAGGTCAATGGTGTTGGCATAAGGGTCGGGGAGGTGGCGGTGCCGAAAGCGGTGGTGCCCGAGGAGAAGCGGCGGCGGCGTCGTCCCACCAGGGGCGGCACCGTGCTGTCCGAGCGGCTCATCGTCGAGACCGCCCTGCGGATGCTGCGGGAGCACGGCAGCGCGGGACTCACCGCCCGCCGTCTCGGCCTGGCCCTGGACGCCGATCCCAGCACCCTCTACCGGTACTTCCGCGGTATGGACGACCTGACGCTCGCGATCGGCGACGCCCTGATCGGGCAGGCCCTGGACGGCTGGCAGCCCACGGGGGAGTGGCGGGCGGACCTGCGCGGCCTCGGGCTGCGTATCCACGCCGTGTACGTCGGGCATCCGCAGGCGGCGCTGCTGACCGCGAACCGGGTCACCGGCCGGGCCCACGAACTGGCGGCCGACGAGGCCATCCTCGACGTCCTGCGCACCGCGGGGTTCCCGCTGCCGGACACCGTACGGATCTACCAGGCCTTCATCGACCAGACGCTGGCCTTCGCCGCGCTCGACGCCGCCTCGCTGGCGCTGCCGCGCGAGAGCCGCAGCGCCGACGAGGACATGTGGCGTTCGACGTACGCCCGGCTGCCGCGCGCCACCCATCCGCGGATCGCGGAGGCGGCGCCCCTCCTGGCCACCCGCATGGTCGACAGCGCCTATCCCACGGCCCTGGAGATGCTGCTGGACAGCGCCGCGGCGCAGTGGGAGACGCTGCGCTGCCGGTGACGGCGGTCGGCCGGCGCCGGGCGGTGCCGTGCGGGTACGGTCCCTGCCCGGGGGCAAGGGGTAGGGAGGCGGCGGCTCGAGCGGGCCGGGCGAGCCGGACGGAGGGGCGGATGGAACGGGTCGGACGGACGGGGCGGTCGGAGCGTCCAGGCGCTGGCGGGAGCGCTCCCATGCGGGGAGGATACGGCTCATGACTCACCAGCCGACGATCCGGCCGTACAAGGCCGAAGACCGTGCAGCGGTGGCGCACGTGTGCGTGATGACGGCTCACGACGGAGGGGACTCACGGGCCCTCTATCCCGACCAGGAGCTGATGCCGACCCTGTTCGCGTACCCCTACTGTCACCTCGAACCGGAGCTCGCCTTCGTGCTCGACGACGGGACCGGCCGGGCGGTCGGCTACGTCCTGGGCACCGCCGACACCGCGCGTTTCGTCGGCGACCTCCGCGACGTCTGGATACCGGGTGTCGCCGAGCGGTACCCCCGGAGCACGAGGCCACCGCACACCCCGGGCGACACGATGATCGACCTGCTGCACCGCCCCGAACGCATGATCCTGCCCGAACTCGCCGCCTATCCCGCGCATCTGCACATCGACCTGCTCCCGGACTGGCAGCGCAGGGGCCATGGCCGGGCGCTGATGCACACCTTCCTCGCCGCGCTCGCCGATCGCGGTGTCCCGGCCGTCCACCTCGGCATGGTCACCGCCAACACGTCCGCCCGCGCCTTCTACGACCGTCTCGGCTTCCACGAGATCCCCGTACCGGAACCGGGCCCCTTGACCTACCTGGGCAGGCCGACGGACGGCCCGCTCGGCTCACCCTGAGGCGCACGGGCGGTGGGGGCCGGGCCCGCGACAGGGACAGGGCACGGCCGGAGTCAACCTAATGACGATCACGTCCCTCTATACGAGGAGACGTCCTGCGGGTGGTGGGGGGAGAGGGCATTGCTTAGGGCGGTGGAAGAGCGTCGCGGCGATGTCGGCAACGGTCATGGACGGACGGCGGGACCCGGCGACGGTCCACCGCCGTCCGCCGCGGGCGACGACGCGCACGGGCGACCGGGTGGATCCCCGTACCGGTTCGTGTCGTTCGTCGGACGCACCCTGCGCGGCGAGTGGCACGGCATGGTCGTCGAACCGTTCCGGCAACTCCTGCGCCGTGGACTGTCCGGACTCGTGCTGGCGTTCGTGGCCGCCTTCGGGGTCATCTTCTTCCACGCGATCGCCCAGCATCCGGCCGGGGCCACGGTGGTGCGGCTGACCGGCGGTGTCAAGGCGTCCCTGCCCCTGCCGCTGGCCCTGCTGCGTACTCCCGTGTCGCTGTACGTGCCCGCCCTCGACCTTCCGGTGTGGGCGGGCATCACCCAGCTGTTCCTCGCGTTCGCCCTCGCCGAACTCGCCCTCGGCCGGGCCCGGACGCTGGTCATCGCGTACGTCACCACGCTGGCGGGCACCCTCACCGTCCGCGTGATGATCGCGATGGGCCCGGGCTGGTGGGGCCTGGGGCTGCCCCCCGAGATCGGGCAGGTGCTGGACACCGGCCCGTCCGCCGCCGTGGTGGGCCTGTTCACCTATCTCGCGGTCGTCCGACGGGCGCCCGTGGTGTTCGCGCTCACCGGCGGCTCGATGGTGTGGGAGTCGATCGTCAAACCCAATCTGGCGGGTCGGGAGCACCTGATCGCCGTGGCCGCCGCGATCGTCCTGGGGCTGCTGCACGGGCGCTGGCGAAGACCCGTGCGGGCCCTGTCGGTCCTGCTCGGCTCGCGCCGAGCGGACGATCGGCCGACCGGCGGCCCGGACCTGTCGAGACCGGCGGTCCCGGCGGCCGTGGCGGGAACACCGGCCGCTGCGGTGTCACCGGCCCTGGCGGACCCGTCGGGTCCCGCGCGTCGCGCCGACGAGCCACGGGCGCACCTGCGCTGACACCGGCGCCGTGGTGCGCAAACTCACCCGAGATCGGGAGTACGACGAAGGTCACAATTACATATCGGACACATCGCACTTCAATCTTCACGTGAGGCACACAAGTTGGCTAAGTTGGCGACAGGCCACACGACTTCCTCCGGCGAACCTCGCCGGGTCGCTTGGCCTCCGCCTAATCCGGTGCGGCCTCCTGGCCACCGGAGCCGGGGACCCAACCGAACCCTGGGGTGAATCGGCCCAACTGCCCTACCGGGCAGAGGCCGTAGGGCATACCTTCCGGATCCGTCCGCCCGAACCCGACAGCTAACTCGGTAGGCGGAGCACGGAAGGAGTACGTCTGCCATGGCGCCGGAACGCACCCCGGGCCCTGGAGGCAACAGCCTCCCCGGCATGCCCCGCTCCGCACCCGCGACGGTGGCCCGCTCCTCGGCGGACCTCCCGCAGAGCCCCAACTCCGCGTCCCTCGGCGGAGACGACGGTCCGAGCCGCGAAGAGGTCCAGCAGCGGATCAGCTCCTTGTACGACCGGGCCGAGACGGCCACCGGGAACTACAACGCGACCCGCGCGATGACCTCCGGTTCGCGTAAGCGCGTCAACCCCGCCCGGGACAACGGGCGCAGGAGCACCGACGCCGCCCTCGACGACGTGTCCCGGCCCTGGTTCGACGTGGGCCGTGCCCAGTTGGGCCCGACCGTGCCGGCGAGGCTGCCGGCCGACAGAACGCCGAAGCGTGCGGCCGAGGCGCGCCCCGCGCCTGCCGCGAAGCGCCTGGAGGGCGGACCCTCCGCCCGAACCGCGGGTCGCCCCGTTCCGGAGCTGACCGCCGGACCGGGAGCGGGCCCCGTGGCCGAGTTGACCGCCGGACCGGCGGCCGGGACTGAGCCGGCCTCCGGGAGGGCCGTCGCGGCGCTGCCGGCCGGGACCGGAGCGCGACAGGAGGCGGTCAAGGCCCTGCCCGCGCCGGCCACGGAGTCCGGCCACTCCTCGCTGAAGAACCGCAAGGAGCAGAACCGGCGCAAGCTCGCACTCGCCCGTGAACTGCTGTCCCGGCACGTCGTCCAGCAGCGGATCGCCCCGATCGCGGCGATCGAGGCGCCGCCCGCTCAGGAGATCTGGCCCACCCCGGAGGAACGGACCCGCCGCGAGGCCGAGGAGCAGTGGCGGCGACAGCAGTCGGCCGGCCTGGCCATGGGCGCAGCCGTGGACACGGCCGCACGTGCGGGCATGGCCGCACCGGCCGGTACGGACGCGTCCCTCGGTACGGGCATGCCCCTCACCGCGGACATGACGTTCACCTCGGACACGGCGTTCACCCCGGGCATGACGTTCAGCTCGGACACTGCGTTGGCCTCGGGCATGACGTTCAGCTCGGATGCCGCGTTCGCCCCAGGCGTGACGTTCGGCTCGGACACTGCGTTGGCCTCGGGCATGACGTTCAGCTCGGATACCGCGTTCGCCCCAGGCGTGACGTTCAGCTCGGACACTGCGTCGGCCTCGGGCATGACGTTCAGCTCGGATACCGCGTTCGCCCCAGGCGTGACGTTCGGCTCGGACACTGCGTCGGCCTCTGGCATGACGTTCGCTTCGGACACGGCGTTCCCCCCGGGTATGACGTTCACCTCGGACACGGCGTTCGCCCCGGGTACGCCCTACGCTCCGGAGCTGTCCTACGCGCAGGACATGCCCTACGCCCCCGACCAGTTCCAAGGTCCGGAGCCACTCCGTGCCCCGGATTTGCTTTTCGTCCCGGAGGCGCCCGTCGCCTCGGAGACGGCCTACAGCCCGGCCATGACCATTGCCCCTGCCCCGTCGGTCGTGTCCGCTCCGTTCGCCCCGTCCGTCGCTCCCGACGCGTCCTTCGTCCAGGCCGCGCCTGTCACCGCGGGAGTACCCACCACCGTGGGCACGGTCATGGCCGGCGGCGACACGTCCGGATCGGGGTACGACATGAAGGCAGCCAAGGCACTGGCCTTCGCCCGTGCCCAGATCGGCAGGCCGTGCGTCTGGGGCGCGGCCGGGCCGGGTTCCTACGACTGCGCGGGCCTCACCCGGGCCGCGTGGATGGTGGCCGGGGTCGCGCTCCCGCGCACCGCGCGCGACCAGGCGACGGCCACCACGGCGATCCCGCTCACCGACCTCCGCGTCGGCGACCTGATCTTCTTCTACGGCGACGTCAGCCATGTCGGCCTCTACATCGGCAACAGCATGATGATCCACGCGCCGAGCCCGGGGGCGTACATACGCGAGGAGTCGATCTTCTACGCCGGACAGGCGGCGATCCACAGTGCCGCGCGGCCCGCGTAAGAGGCCGGGAGGGCTCGCGCGCGACTGCCGTCCCGCAGCCTGAAGGGGGCTGTCGAAGCGGCTGGTCCGGCACGACCTGCCGGACGCCCGCGCCGACCTGGCGCGGGCGTCGGGCCCCGCCTCGGGCACCCCCTCGGACGGCGCGCCGGCTCACGCATCGAGTCGTCGAACGGGCCTACGCGGACGGCTACTTGCCCGAGACGGTCGTGCACGTCGCGGTCGCGTTGGTGACCACCGGCATGTGGTCGGACGTACTCTCCTCCACCGCCAGCCGGCCTCGGAAAGTGACCGGTGGCGCTGCCTCGGGCGACTCGTCCGGGGAGCGCACGGTTCCTGCGCCGGTCGTTCGCCGTCCGCTTGTCCCCGGCGTACGCGGCGGCATGCCGGTGGAGGCTCCTACGTCGACGCGGGTACCCAACTCATCGCCAGGGGGCTCGCCTTGGCGCGGCCGAGGCGGCGGGGGGTACCGGTTGATCAAGTCCGTTCGGCGCGTACCCGCACTGTTCGCGGCGAGTTCAGTCCTTGGTCGTCGGTGTGCCCGAAGCTTCGCCGGGAGCGTGAGCGCGCTCCTTGTCTGCCCGACCCCCTGAAAAGAGGACCGGCCACCTTGCGTACGCACTGGCGTAGACAAGCCCCCATCACCGCCGTCGCCCTGATCCTCCTCGCCCTCGGCCTGTCGGGTGCGCCGGCTTCGGCGCAGGACCCGTCCACGGTACGGATCAACGAGGTCGAGTCGAGCGGTGGCAGCCCCGGCGACTGGATCGAACTCGTCAACACCGGGTCCGCCGCGGTCGACGTGTCCGGATGGATCGTCAAGGACAACGACAACTCCCACTCCTACAAGATCGGCAAGAAGACGTCGATCGCTCCGGGTGCGTTCCTGGCGTTGGATGTCGAGTCGTCGTACGGGCTGGGGAGTTCGGACTCCGCGCGGCTGTTCCAGACGGACGGTTCCACCCTGGTGGACTCCTACACCTGGACCGACCACGCCAGTACCACGTACGGGCGGTGCGCGGACGGCACCGGCGCGTTCACGACCACGACCGCGCCGACCAAGGGCGCGGCGAACGCCTGCGGTACCACCGGCGGCGGGGGCGACACCACGTGGCCGGGCGGCACGGCGGTCACCGTCGCGGACGGTTCGAACGTGTTCGGGGAGAACCTCAGCGGGCTGTCGTTCGAGAGCGAGGGCGTGCTCTGGGCGGTGAACAACGGCCCCGGCAAGCTGTACCGGCTCGTGCCCAACGGCACGACATGGCGCCCCGACCCGGCGAGCGGCTGGGGATCGGGCAAGGCCCTGCACTACGCGGGCGGCACCGGCGACCCCGACGCCGAGGGCGTGGTCGTCACCCCCGACGGCATGTTCGTCGTCACCGAGCGCGACAACGGCAAGAGCTCCACCAGTCTGCCGAAGATCCTGCGCTTCGACGCCTCCTCCACCGCCTCGTCGCTGAACGCGACCGCGGAGTGGAACCTCACCTCCGACCTCCCCTCCCTGCCGGCCAACGCGGGGCCCGAGGGCATCTCGTGGATCCCCGACACCTTCCTGACCGCGCACGGGTTCCGCGACGAGCACACCGGCGCCGCCTACAACCCGGCCGGCTACCCGGGACACGGAAGCGGCCTCTTCCTCGCCGGCGTCGAGGACAACGGCACCGTCTACGCCTACGCCCTCAACCAGTCCGGCGGCGGATACACCCGCGTCGCCACCATCACCAGCGGCTTTCCCGGCGTGATGGACCTGGAGTTCGAGCCCGCCACCGGGCACCTGTGGGCGGCCTGCGACGACACCTGCCAGGGCCGGACCTCGACCCTCGACATCAACGCCCAGGGCACGTTCGCCGTCACCCACACCTACGACCGACCCACCGGCATGGCCAACTACAACAACGAGGGCTTCGCCATCGCCCCCCAGTCCGCCTGCGTCGGCGGCCACAAGCCGGTCCTGTGGTCCGACGACTCCAACGACGGGGGCCACGCGCTGCGCGCCGGCACTCTGAACTGCACCCCCTGACACCGGTGGTACGGGGCGGGGCGGGGGCGCGCGACAGCAGCTCCCGCCCGCTTCCCGGGCGTCCGGGGCGATGACGAAGGCCGTGGTCCGTGAGGACCGCGGCCTTCGGCCGTGTCCTCGCACCAGGTTCGCTCCCGGTCCGCACTGATTCCGCACCGGGTCCGCAGCCGGTCCCTACTGGGCCTGAACTCGTTCCGCTCCCGGTCCGCAGCCGGTCCTCGCCGGGTCCGCAGCAGCACCGCACTCCGCGTCACCGGCTCCTCGGCGCACACCGGGCGGGAGCGCTCACCGCAAAGGGGACCGGTTGCCGGAGAGGGGACCGGTTACCGGGGGAGGCCCGAGGGCGCTCGCGGAGCCGGCAGTCCGGCCCCGCGATGTCGGCTCGCCCGGCAAGCGGGCGTGCGACCGGGGAGCCCGGCCTCCCGGACGCGCGGGGGTGTTCAGGGGCGCCGGATTCAGGGGCGCCGGGCCGGCTCCTCGGCGTGAACGGTCCGACGGGTGGCGGGAGTCCGGCCCGCGGTCGTCGCGAGTTCCCGCAACCGGCGCCAGTTCAGCGTCGGTTGGGGATCGGGCACACCAGGACGTTTCCGGGGGACCCGGACGCGCAGCGCGCCCGGTTCGACACGGCAGTGCACCGGGGCGGACAGCATCAGGGCCTCGCCGTCGACACCGGCCTCGATCTCCGGTTGGTCCGCGTCGACGACCACCTCGCGGGTGGTGAGGACCGAGAGTCCGTCCGCGGTGCTGTCCAGCACCAGGGCCGCGGCCTCGACCGCGCTGTCGACCTTGATCCCGAGGACGCCGAGCAGCCCGGAGTCGAGCCGCTCGCGGCGGCCGATCCCGGCCGGATCGTTCGTGCGGTAGGGGTTGTTGCTCACGAGTACGGCCTGCGGGGCGTCGAGCGTCGCGCCTTCGGTGCGGACGGTCAGCCGCGGCCCTCGGCGGCGGGTGAGCAGGTCGGGCAGGAGCTCCAGGATGGTGCCGACCTTGTCGTCGCGGTACGCGGGACTCTGCACCACCGCCGCGTAGGCGCCGAAGGAGGCGTTGTTGACGAACGGATGGCCTCCGGCGAAGCCGAGGTCCACCCGGAGCTCGACGCCGTCGGTGAGCGCGTCGAGGCAGCGCGCGGGGTCGTCCCGGTCGAGGCCGAGATCCATCGCGAAGTGGTTGCGGGTACCCGCGCAGACGACCAGGAACGGCAGACCGTGCTCGGCGGCGACGGCCGCGACGAGCGCCTGGGTCCCGTCGCCGCCCGCGACGCCCAGCAGATCGGCACCGTCGGCGACGGCCGCGCGCGCCAGCGCGGTGACGTCCTGCTGTTCGTCGGGGTCGAGGAGGACGACCCGCGCGCCGAGCCGTTCGGCCTTCTCCACCAGGCCGAACCTCGCCACCTTCCCACCCCCGGAACGCGGGTTCATGATGAGGAAGGGGCGGCGCGGAGGTGCCGTCCTGCGTTCCCTGGCAGGCCGGGAGCGGGGGCGGTCGCCGCGCAGCGCGTACCGTCCGCTCCAGACGGCCATGGCCCACAGCAGCAGGGACACCGGGACCGCCCACAGCAGGGAGACCGCGAACAGGGTGACGACGGCGGCGGGTGCGGCCACCGCCAGCAGCGCCGCCACCCAGCGCAGCGGACCGCGGCGGGTCAGCGTCCACCAGGCCGCGGCCGCCGTGACGACCACGCCGACGAGCGCGATCGCGAGCAGCAGTACGCCGCTCAGGCCGCCCTTGGCCAGCGGCAGCAGCACCGCCAGTACCGCCGCGGCCAGCGCGGCTCTGGCGGCCCATCGTTGTCCGCCACGGGCCGCGCCGTTCGTCTCCTCGGTCATGGCTCCTCCAGAAATGCACGGTCGCGCCGACGCAGGCATGTGCCGGTGCACAGACACGCGGAAGCACGGAAGCACCGATCAACGGTGCCCGGGCCGGTGCGGCCCACTCCACCACAGTCGGCGCGCGGAGGGATCAAGGACCCGGTGCGGGAGCGGGGCATCACCCGGGAAGGGGATCCGGGCGCGCCGGCCGGGCGGCGGCCGGGGAGGAGTCGTCGGCACCCCTCGGGAACGGGAACGGCGCGACTGATGCACGATGGGCGGCGGCGGATGCCGGCGACACGGCCGGATGCGTGGCGTGGTGGGACAGCGGCGCGGAGGGACAGTGGTGATGAGCGCAGACCGGGGCCGGGTCCTGGTCGTCGACGACGACGCGGCGATACGCCGCTCGCTGGAGCGCGGACTGCGGCTCGGCGGATTCACCGTGGACCTGGCCGACGGAGGCCGCCCGGCGCTGGCCGTGGCCCGGACGAGACCACCGGACGTGATCGTGCTGGACATCTCGATGCCGGACCTCAACGGCATCGAGGTGTGCAGGACACTGCGGGGCGACGACAACGACGTACCCGTGCTGATGCTCTCCGCGCTCGACGAGACCGCCGACCGGATCGCGGGTCTCCAGGCCGGCGGCGACGACTATCTGGTCAAACCCTTCGCCCTGCAGGAACTGGTGCTGCGCCTGGAGGCGCTGTTGCGCCGCAGACCGCCGCGCGACACCGACACCGTACGGGTCGGTGGCCTGCTGATGGACCCCGCCGCCCGCAGGGTCACCCTCGACGGACGACCGGTGGACCTGACCCGGCGCGAGTTCGAGCTCCTGCACGTCCTCGCGCGCAACGCCGGCCTCGTCCTCAGCCGGGACCAACTCCTGGACCGCGTATGGGGATACGACTTCGACGTGCGCACCGACGCGGTGGACACCTTCGTCAGCTATCTGCGCCGCAAACTGGAGACCCCGGACCGCGCACGGATCATCCACACCGTACGGGGCGTGGGCTTCGTCCTGCGGGACGACCGGGCGGGGGAGCAACGGTGAGGCTGTCCACGCGGATCGCACTGGCCGTCGGCGCCACCGTGCCCGTACTGGTCCTGGCCACCGGCTGGTTGCTGCTGCGGCTGGTCGCGGCGGACCTGCACGACCAGCAGGACGCCCATCTGCGCGAGCGCGCGGCGACCGTGGCCAAGGACGCCCGGGGACTGCTGCGCGCGAGCGCCGCCGACCGGTCGGCCGCCGTGGAGCAGGCGCGGCAGCGAAGGCTGTTCACCTCCGCCCTGGACGTCGGCGTCCGGCTGATCGGCCCGGACGAGACCTTCACCGGCGGCCCGCAGCCGGACGCCGGAGCACCGCTGCCCGCGAGCGCGCCGGTCCCGGTCACGCTCCGGGCCGACGGTCACAGCTGGCGGATCCTGTCGACCCGGGTGACGGGCGGCCGGCCCGGAGCGCGCGGCACCCTGTGGCTGTTCGCGTCGGACACCGCCGCCGACACCCAACTGCGGCTGGTCCGGCGGCGCGCGGTGTCCGTCGCACTGCTCGCCGCGCCGCTGTCCGGACTGCTCGCCTGGGGTGTCGCCGCGCGGGCGAGCCGGCCGCTGCGCCGACTGCAACGCCGCGCGAGCGGCCTGGACCCGCGTTCCAGCCCGGCCCGCCTGGATCACACCCCGACGCGTATCGCCGAGGTCGACGATCTCGCGCACACCCTGGGGACCGTCCTGGCCCGCTACGACGAACAGGCCGCCAGAACCGCCGAGGCACTGGCCACCGCCCGCTCCTTCGCCTCCGCCGCCTCGCACGAACTGCGCACTCCGCTGATGAGCATGCAGACCAACCTGGAGATCCTCGCCGGGCACCCCGAACTCGCCGGAGCCGACCGTGACGAGGTGCTGCTCGACCTGCGTCGCGAGCACGCCCGGCTGCTGGGCCTCCTGGTCATGCTGCGCGACCTCGGCCGCGGGGACCTCGTCGAGGCCGATGCCTTCGGGCCGGTGGACCTGGCGGACGTCGTCGAGGCGAGCACGGCGGAACAGCGGCGGCGCCATCCGCGCGCACGGCTGTCCGGCCGCTGCGCGCCGGGCCTGCGGGTGCACGGCTGGGAACCGGGACTGCGGAGCGTGGTGGACAACCTCCTCGTCAACGCCTTGGTGCACGGGCACGGGCACGGGGATGGGGATGGGCACCGGGGCGCGCGTCCCGCGCAGGTGGAGGTGAGCCTGCGCGCGAGTGGCACCGACGTACTCCTCGTCGTCGACGACCAGGGCCCCGGCATCCCGCCCGAACTGCGCGCGCAGGTCTTCGAACGCTTCAGGCGCCGGCCCGACAGTCCGGGCTCCGGCCTCGGACTCACCCTGGTCGCCCAGCAGATCGCCCTGCACCGGGGCCGCATCCGGATCCTGGACCGGCCGGCGGGACCCGGTACCCGGATCGAGGTCACGCTGCCGCTCGCCGATGGCACGGCGGACGAAGGGAACACGCTGCCGCTCCCTCGCAACTGGATGATCGCGGCCGCCCACCGCCCACAAGAATTCCACAAGGACGACTCCTAGTTTCCGCGGTGTGCGGGCAACCGCCCGTGAACACGGAGGAGTTCGTCATGCCAAGCACCAGGAAGACCGTGGTCTCGTTTCTCGCCGTGGGTACGCTGCTCGGCGCCGCGGGCGTCGCCGCGGCGGACACCGCGTCTCCCGCGCCGTCCGGCACGCCCACGGGCGACGGCGCCGCGGCGCTGTGCCGGCGCGCGCCGAAGGTCGACCAGCGGATCGACCGGATCCTCGACCGGCTGCACGCGGACGCGTCCCGGCGCGGTTCCGTCGCCCGCCTCGAACAGCGCGTGGCCCATGCCAGGTCGGCGGGACACAAGGAGATCGAGAATTACCTCAACGACCGGCTCACCTTCCGGCGCTCCCTGATCCCCACCCTGGAGGCACGCCGGAAGGACCTGTCCGAGGTCGAGAAGTGGTGCGGCGCCAACGACAACGGGAGCGCGAAGTGAGGGGCGCGCGCCGCGTCGCGCCGGCCGGACTGGCCGTCGTGGCCGTCCTGCTGCTGGCCGGCTGCGGTCACGGCGAGGACGCCGGGCAGCCGGCACCCGCTTCCTCGTCCTCCACGGACCTCGGCCACCTGCAGAAACTGGTCGACGACGCCGATTCGACGGCGAGCAGGGCGGAGTCGGACATGGCCCGGGAGTGACCTGGGCGGGCGGCGGCCGGAACCCTCCAGCGCGGGCCCGTACCCTCAGCCCGTCCGGCGTCCGAGGACGAGCCCTTCCGGCGATGCGGGGGTCCAGGCGGCGCAGCACCCCTGGCGGGGGTCTGGGGGCGGAGCACCGCAGGGGGTCCGGGCGGAGCCCCCGGCAGGGTCCGGGACCGGCCACGGCCGCCCCGCGTCCCGGCCGGCCTCGGCGTGTCGGCACCGGTCGTGGCAGGGGGCTGTGGCACGGGGCGGTCCGCCGGTGTCCCGGCTCCAGGAGCGGGGCGGCCGCGGCGGGACGCCGGACCGTGGGGCGCCTCGTACCGGCGGACCCGAGGGCGGTACGGCTCACGGGACGGGCACCGCCCCCTCCGGCCGCCTCGGCCGCGCGCCGAGGGGCATCGTCCGCGGCCGGATCAGGGCGGTGTCCCGGGGGTGGGCGGCGGATCGCCGGGACGGATCCGATGGCGGCCGTCGACGGGGTGGGTCGGGAGATGCGGTCGGTGCGGATGCTCGGAGGCGACGCGTTCGACGATCAGAAGGGCGGCGTCGTCGGAGGGCCGGTCGCCGACGTGGGCGAGGAGGTCGTCGTGGATGTGGCGCAGCAGGGCGTCGGGTCCGGCGCCCCGGAACGTGGCGACCCGCTCGGCGAGCGGGTAGAAGGCGCCCGTCGGTGACCGGGCCTCGATGACGCCGTCGGTGTAGAGCAGCAGGATGTCGCCCACCTCGAAGGAGAACGGATCGGTGCGGTGGCGCGCGGCGGGCATCTCGCACAGACCCAGCGGGGGCACCGGGTGCTTGGCGTGCAGGATCTCGATCCCGTGGTCGTGCAGCAGCAGGGGCGGGGGATGGCCGCAGTTGATCATGTCGACCTGGTTGCCGTGGTCGGGGATGTCGAGGACGAGCGCGGTGATGAAGTGCTCGCCGGGGTCGTGCTGGGTGTCCGCCACCTCGTCGAGGTCCCGGCACACGCTCGCCTCCAGCGCCGCCGTCAGTTCGGGCAGCGTGGCGTACCGCTGGGCGCCCTCCCGGAACGCGCCGAGCGCCACCGAGGCCTCGCCGATCGAGGACATGCCCTTGCCGCGCACGTCCCCGATGACCAACCGCGTGGAAGCGTGGGCGGAGCGGGCCACCGCGAAGAGGTCGCCCCCGATCCGGGCCTCGTCCTCGGCGGCCAGATACAGCCAGGCCACCCGCAGTGGGCCGATCCTGCGGGGCGGTGGCCGCAGCAGAACACGCTGCGCCGTCTCGGCCACCGAACGTGACCGGCTCAGCTCGCGTGCTCTCCGCTCGCGTACGTGGCACACGAAGACCACCAGGGCGGAGAGCACGGACAGGGCGATGATCTGCGAGACGTGGTTGGCCGTGCCGAGGCCGCCGTGCAGCACCGCTATGACCACCTGGGCGGTCACGGCCAGCACGCCGACCAGGGCGGTCATCCGTGGTCCTGCCAGCGAGGCGGTCAGCGCGGGTGCGATGACCAGCAGCGGACCGAGATGGATGTCGGCCGGTGAGTGGATGTCCACTACCGTGATCACTACGATCAGCGCGACAGGGATCGCCACCAGTCCGCGGCCTGACGGCTGCTCCACGAGGCGGTCCACTGACACGCGCCGGACGCTCACCTCCCCATTTTCCCCCGGACCCGGAGCGCCTGCTCCCCGGCGCCCGGCCCCGCAACCCGTGGGAAGAGTCCCGAAGGGGCCGCCCCGACTCTAGGGGTGTTCCCAGAAACAAGGGGTCATAAGTCGCCCTTATGTGGTCATAGATCCGACCCGAGTACTGACTAAGGCATGCCTTAGCTTAGGCTTCCCGGCGAGTCACCCTGCCCCCTTCGAAGGGAATCTGATCATGCCTCGCCCCCTGCGGGTAGCCATTGTCGGAGCCGGTCCCGCCGGCATCTACGCCGCCGACGCGCTGCTGAAGTCCGCAGTGGCCGTCGAGCCCGGTGTTTCCATCGACCTCTTCGAGCGGATGCCGGCGCCCTTCGGCCTGATCCGCTACGGCGTCGCCCCGGACCATCCGCGGATCAAGGGCATCATCACGGCCCTGCACCAGGTGCTCGACAAGCCGCAGATACGTCTCTTCGGCAATGTCGACTACCCGGGGGACATCAACCTGGACGACCTGCGTGCCTTCTACGACGCGGTGATCTTCTCCACGGGCGCGACGGCGGACCGGGCCCTGGACATACCCGGCATCGGCCTCGACGGCTCGTACGGCGCGGCGGACTTCGTCTCCTGGTACGACGGGCACCCCGACGTGCCGCGGACCTGGCCCCTCGAAGCGGAGAAGGTCGCCGTCCTCGGCGTCGGCAACGTCGCGCTCGACGTCGCGCGCATCCTGGCCAAGACCGCCGACGAGCTGCTGCCGACCGAGATCCCGCCGAACGTCCACGAGGGACTCAAGGCCAACAAGGCACTGGAGGTCCACGTCTTCGGCCGCCGCGGCCCGGCGCAGGCCAAGTTCAGCCCGATGGAGCTGCGGGAGCTGGACCACTCCCCGAACATCGAGGTCATCGTCGACCCCGAGGACATCGACTACGACGACGGCTCGATCGCCACCCGGCGCGGCAACAAGCAGGCCGACATGGTCGCCAAGACCCTGGAGAACTGGGCCATCCGCGACGTCGGCGACCGGCCGCACAAGCTGTTCCTGCACTTCTTCGAGTCGCCGACCGAGATCCTCGGTGAGGACGGCGAGGTCACCGGCCTGCGCACCGAGCGCACCGTCCTGGACGGCACCGGCAACGTCAAGGGCACCGGCACCTTCAAGGACTGGGACGTGACGGCCGTCTACCGCGCCGTGGGCTACCTGTCCGACAAGCTCCCCAAGCTGCCCTGGGACGTCGAGTCCGGCACGGTCCCCGACGCGGCGGGCCGGGTGATCGAGGAGACCGGCGAGCACCTCCGGTCGACGTACGTCACCGGCTGGATCCGGCGTGGGCCGGTGGGCCTCATCGGCCACACCAAGGGCGACGCCAACGAGACCGTCGCCAGTCTGCTCGACGACCACGCGAGCGGCCGTCTGCACACGCCCGCCGCACCCGAGCCGGAGGCCGTGGACGCGTTCCTGGAGGAGCGCGACGTCCGCTTCACCACGTGGCAGGGCTGGTACCGGCTGGACGCCGCGGAGAAGGCGCTCGGCGAACCGCAGGGCCGCGAGCGGGTGAAGCTCGTCGAGCGCGAGGACATGCTCGACGCCAGCGGAGCCTAGGGCACGCCGCCGTGGGAGGTGACCGCACCTCCCACGGTCGTCGGCCGCGTCCGCGCTGGACGCCGCTCGGACCGGGTGGGTCCTGAGCTCTCCGGTGACCGATGTCGGGACACCTGTCGATCCGGCGGTGTCCCGTTCGACGCACGGGTGAGAACAGGAAGAACGAACCCGAGGAGTACGGCCATGCCAAGGCTGCGCGTGCACAACCTGACCGTTTCGCTGGACGGCTTCGCCGCCGGCCCGAACCAGCGCCTGGAGTACCCGCTCGGCGAGGGCTTCGAGGACATGCACACGTGGATGTTCGCCGCGATGCGGGACCTCGCGGACGGCAAGGGCGGTACCGACGTCGAGTACGTCGAGCGCAGCGAGGAGAACATCGGCGCCACGATCATGGGCCGCAACATGTTCGGGCCCCAGCGCGGGCCGTGGCCGGACGAGTCGTGGCAGGGCTGGTGGGGCGACAACCCGCCTTACCACAATGACGTGTTCGTGCACACGCACCACCCGCGGCCGTCGCTGGCGATGGAGGGCGGAACCACCTTCCACTTCACGGACGAGCCCGTCACCACGGTCCTGGAGCGGGCCTTCGAGGCGGCCGCGGGCCGGGACGTGCGCGTCGGTGGCGGATCGGCCACCGTTCAGCAGTATCTGCGCGCCGGGCTCATCGACGAACTGCACCTGGCCATCGTTCCCCGGCTCCTCGGGCGGGGTGAGCGTCTGTTCGACCACCTCGGGGACGGGGTCGACGGCTACCGCGTCGCCGAGCTGGTGAGCTCGCCGGCCGTCACCCATGCCCGGCTGCTGCGCCGGTGACGTGATCCCCGTGCGGCGGGCATGAGGTCAGCATGACGTCAGGTGGTGCGCCGGAGGGTGCGCCGCCCGGCGTCGGCATGCCCAATACCGGCATCGGCGGGTGTGCGGCGCGCGTCTCCTTCCGGCACGGCTGAGCTCGGCGCCCGTTTCACCCCGGCGGGTCCGGCCTCGGCGCGCGCCTCACCCGACGCGTCCGAGTCCGGCGCGTCCGGGTCCGCCGTGTTGGGTCCGGCGCGTCCGGGTCCGCCGCGTCCGAGTCCGGTGCGTCGGGGTCCGGCGTGTCCGAGTCCGCCGCGTCCGAGTCCGGTGCATGCGAGTCGTCCGGCGCGCGCCTCACCCCGCGTCGGCGGAGGCCGTGCCGGACGCCGACGGACGCGGACCTGGCGCGCCCACCCGCAGACCGTCCATCACCAGGTCCAGCAGACGTGCGGCGCGCGGCTGCCAGTCCCCGTGCGCGTCCATCTGCCAGAGGCCGGCGATCGCGAGGACGAAGTCGTCGGGGGTCACCCCCGGGCGGATGGTGCCCGCCCGCTCGTTGGCGTCGAGAAGGAGGGAGACGGCCGAGGAGACCGCGCCGTGTCCCAGCCTGGTCAGGGTGCCCCGGGTCACGGTGGACGCGCGCAACGCCTCGGCCAGCCCGGCCTTGGCCATGGCGTACTGCGCCAGCCGGTCCATCCACTCCCGCAGGGCCTGGTCCGGAGCGCGGGTCTCCAGCAGCTGGGCCGCGGCGTCGGCGAGCTGCTGCACCTCGTAGCGGTAGACCTCCAGGACCAGCGCCTCGCGGTTGGGGAAGTTCCGGTAGAACGTGCCCTGTCCCACGCCCGCCTTCTTGGCGATCGCACTGAGCGGGGTGTCGGAGGAGCGGGTCAGTTCCGCCAGGGCCACTTCGAGGATCCGCTCGCGGTTGCGCTGCGCGTCCGAACGCAGCGGGGCGTCCTTTTTCTGCTCCACTCGTCCCCCTTCCGGAAGGCACGGCACTCGTGGCGGAGCCCGGGCCTTGCTAAGTGGACAGCTGTCCGCTAAGTTCAGGGTTAGTGGACAGCTGTCCACTTAGGTTCACCATAGCGCGAGATCCGGCCACCGTGGACTGTCGGTGCCCCCCGAAGCCGGCGTGCCCCGCGCCTTCCGCGGAGGCCTTCGGCCCCATCCACCCCCATCCCCCACCGCACAGCGCCATACCTTCCCCCGCGACCCCGCGACCCGCGACTCGGCGAAAGAAGGCTGATCATGGCCCCATCGACGTCGTCCAGCGCCATCACCCTGAACATCAATGGCGAGAAGTACACGCTGCCCGTCGACCATCGCACCACCCTGCTCGACGCCCTGCGCGAGCATCTCGATCTGACGGGTACCAAGAAGGGCTGTGATCAGGGCCAGTGCGGCGCCTGCACGGTGCTGCTCGACGGACGCCGGGCCGTCTCCTGTCTGCAACTCGCCGTGGCCGCGGAGGGTCGCGACATCACCACCATCGAAGGCGTGGCGGACGGGGAACGGCTGCATCCGGTGCAGCAGGCCTTCCTGGACCTCGACGGTTATCAGTGCGGCTACTGCACACCGGGCCAGATCTGCTCGGCGCTCGGCGTGATCGAGGAGCACGCGGCGGGCTGGCCGAGCGCCGTGACCGCCGACGTACGGCCCGAAGCGGGCGTCCCGCCGCTCACCGCCGAGGAGATCCGGGAGCGGATGAGCGGCAACCTGTGCCGCTGCGGCGCCTACGTGTCGATCGTGCAGGCCGTCGCCCGGGCGGCAGGGGGCGGCGCGGTCCGGGCGGGGGAAGTCCCCGCCGCGCGGTCCGACCTCATCGAATCCGGTGCCGTGGAGACGGAAGCGGACGAGGAGTCCGGCACCACCGGAGCGGATGCCAAGGAGGCTGTGGCATGAAGGAGTTCGGCTATGAGCGCGTCTTCGACGTGGCCGGCGCGGTCGCCCTGCTGGGCGCCGACCCCGAGGCGCGGTGTCTCGGCGGCGGCACCAACCTCGTCGACCTGATGAAGAGCGGGGTGGAACGACCGGCGCGCCTCGTCGACGTGCGTGAACTGCCCCTGGACCGGATCGAGTTCACCCAGGGTGAGGGGCTGCGCATCGGCGCGACCGTCACCAACAGCGACCTCGCCGCCCACCCCGAAGTGCGGCGCCGCTACCCGGCGTTGACGCAGGCTGTCCTGGCCGGCGCCTCGGGGCAGCTGCGCAACATGGCCACGGTCGGCGGGAACCTGCTCCAGCGCACCCGCTGCGGCTACTTCACCGACCTGGCGAAACCCTGCAACAAGCGTGTTCCCGGCAGTGGTTGTCCCGCCGTCGAGGGCGAGCACCACAACCACGCCGTCCTCGGCGCCTCCGCGCACTGCGTCGCCACGCACCCCTCCGACATGGCGGTGGCACTGACCGCCTTCGACGCCGTCGTCACGTACGAAACGCTCGACGGACCGGGTGAGTTGCCGCTCGCGGAGTTCTATCTCCCGGTGGGCGACACTCCGCACCGGGAGACCGCCCTGCCGTCCGGCGCGCTGATCACCGGCGTCACCGTGCCCGCCGCCCCGGTCGCCGCCCGCTCCCGCTACCGCAAGGTGCGCGAGCGCGCCTCGTACGCCTTCGCGATCGGCTCGATCGCCGCCGCGCTCGACGTCCGCGAGGGTGTGGTGCGCGAAGTACGCCTCGCCTTCGGTGCGGTGGCGTCCCGGCCGTGGCGTGCTCGGGAGGCCGAGCGGGCGCTGCTGGGGGGACCGGCGGACGCCGAGGCCTTCGCCGCCGCCGCGGACGCCGAACTGGCGCAGGCCGAACCGCTGCCCCACAACGGATACAAGGTGCCGCTGACACGCAATCTCGTCGTGGCGACGCTGACCGAGCTCACCGAGGAGGCCGCCCGATGACCACGACCACCACGACCACCACGACCCCGGCGGTCGCGGCCGTCGGCACCGCGCGCACCCGTGTGGAGGGCGTGGCCAAGGTGACCGGAGCGGCTCGCTACGCGGGCGAGGTGCCGTATCCCGAACTCGCCCACGGCTGGCTGGTGCTGTCCACCGTGGCCCGCGGCCGTGTCCGCTCCGTGCGGTCCGCGCCCGTCCTCGCGATGCCGGGTGTCCTCGCCGTCCTGCACCACGAGAACGCCCCGCGCCTCAACGGCGATTACACGAACGCCCTCGGCGTGCCCGACCCCATCGCCCAGATCTTCCAGCGGGACCGGGTCCCGTACGCCGGCTGGCCGGTGGCCCTCGTCGTCGCCGAGACACCCGAGCAGGCGAGGGAGGCCGCCGAGGCGCTCGTCGTCGAGTACGACGAGGAGCCGCACGACGTCGTGTTCGCCGCCGGACTTCCCGGTGTGTACACGCCGGAGAGCGCCCCCGCCGCGACCAAGGGCGACCTGGAGGCCGAACTCGCCGCGTCCGCCGTCGTCGTGGACGCCGAGTACAGCACCCCGGAGGAGCACCACAGCCCCATGGAACCGCACGCGGCGGTCGCCCGCTGGGACGGCGGCCGGCTCGAGGTGATCGACTCCAACCAGGGCAGCAGGTTCGTGGCGGACGAACTGGCGAAGCTGTTCTCGCTCGACCCCGAGTCGGTCCGGGTGCGGTCCGAACACGTGGGAGGCGGCTTCGGCTCCAAGGGGACCCGCCCCCACTCCGTCGCCGCCGCGATGGCCGCGACCGTGCTGCACCGCCCGGTCAGGGTCGTCATGACCCGGCGTCAGATGTTCTCCCTCGTCGGCTATCGCAGCCCGACGGCGCAGCGGGTCAGGCTCGGCGCCGACGCGGACGGACGGCTGCGCGCGGTCGAGCACCGGGCCGAGAGCCTCACCTCGACCGTCCACGAGTTCGTCGAGCGCAGCGCCGAGTTCGGGCGGGCGATGTACGGCTCCGACGCGCACCACTCCGCCAGCCGCGTCGTACGGCTCGACGTGCCGACGCCGAGCTGGATGCGGGCCCCCGGGGAGGCGCCGGGTTCCTTCGCGCTGGAGTCCGCGATCGACGAACTCGCGGAGAAGTGCGGCCTCGACCCGATCGAGCTGCGTCTTCGCAACGAGCCGGACGTGGGCCCGGTCTCCGGGTTGCCGTACAGCAGCCGCAATCTGGCCGGCTGCTTCGAGGAAGGGGCCCGCAGGTTCGGCTGGGCGGGCCGTGACCCGCGCCCCGGAGTCCGCCGCGAAGGGCGCCGACTGCTCGGCACCGGCACGGCCGCGGCCACCTTCCCCATGCTGTCCGCCCCGTCCACGGCGGCCGTGACGGCGGAGCCCGACGGCACCTTCACCGTACGGATCACCGCCTCGGACATCGGGACCGGTGCGCGGACCGCGCTCACCCTGGTCGCCGCGGACGCGCTGGAGACGGAGCCGGAGCGCATCCGGATGCGGATCGCGGACAGCGACTTCGGCCCGGCGATGATCGCCGGCGGTTCGATGGGCACCCGCTCCTGGGCCTGGGCGATCCGGGTCGCCGCGGCCGAGCTGCGCGAGCGGCTGGGCCTCGGCGGCGGCATCCCACCGGAGGGGATCACGGCGCGCTCGGACACCTCCCAGGCCGTCGGCGCGCTGCCGCCGATGGAACGGCACACCTTCGGGGCGCAGTTCGCCGAGGTCGCCGTCGACGTCACCACGGGGGAGGTGCGGGTGCGGCGGATGCTCGGCATCTTCGCCGCGGGCCGCATCGTCAATCCGCTGACGGCGCGCGGGCAGTTCGTCGGCGGCATGGTCTGGGGCCTGTCCATGGCGCTGCACGAGGAGGCGGTCCGGGACCGGGCCACGGGCGGCCACGTCGGCGCGGACCTGGCCGGTTACCACTTCGCCGCGCACGCCGACGTACCGCACATCGAGGCGGACTGGGTGGACGACCCGGATCCGGACGACCCGGTCGGCATCAAGGGCATCGGTGAGATCGGGGTCGTCGGAGCCGCGGCGGCGATCGCCAACGCGGTCTGGCACGCGACCGGCGTACGCCACCGGAACCTGCCGATCCGACCCGACCGGGTCCTGCTCGCGGGGACCGCGGCGGAAGGGGATCTGGGTGCTTGACCTCGCCGACGAGCTGCACCGCTGGGCCGAGGAGGGCCGGGACTTCGCCGTCGCCACCGTCGTGCGCGTCGGCGGCAGCGCGCCGCGCGGTCCCGGGGCCGCCCTCGCCGTGGACGGCCACGGCACGGCCGTCGGCTCGGTCTCCGGGGGATGCGTCGAAGGCGCCGTGTACGACCTGTGCGTCCAGGCGCTCCAGGACGGCCGGACGGTGCTCGAACGGTTCGGATACAGCGACGCGGACGCCTTCGCGGTGGGACTGACCTGTGGCGGTGTCGTCGATGTCCTGGTCACGCCGGTGCGCGCGGACGCACCGGACCGGAAGGTGTTCGAGGCGGCGCTGGCGGCCGCGGCCCGTGGCGAGCCGGCCGCCGTCGCCCGGGTGGCCCGGGGACCCGCCGCACTGCTGGGCAGGGCGCTGCTCGTCCGCCTCGACGAGGCGTACGGGCCACCGGTCGAGGGAGGTCTCAGCGGTTCCCCGGCGCTGGACGGCACGGCGGCGGGGGAGGCCCGCGGCATGCTCACGGCGGGGCGTACCGGCACCGTCGAGGTCTCCGAGGACGGTTCCCGGTGCCCCGGGGGCGTGACGCTGTTCGTGGAGTCCAGTGTGCCGCCACCGCGTCTGATCGTCTTCGGTGCCGTCGACTTCGCCACGGCGCTGGTACGGGTCGGCAAGTTCCTCGGCTACCACGTGACCGTGTGCGACGCCCGCCCCGTCTTCGCCACCCGGGTCCGCTTTCCCGAGGCGGACGACATCGTCGTCGACTGGCCGCACCGCTACCTGCGGCGTACCGGGACCGACGAGCGGACGGTCCTGTGCGTGCTCACCCACGACGCCAAGTTCGACGTACCGCTGTTGGAGGCGGCCCTGCGGATGCCGGCGGCCTTCGTCGGGGCCATGGGCTCGCGCCGCACCCACGAGGACCGTGAGCGGCGGCTGCGCGAGGCCGGGCTGGGCGAGCGGGAGCTGTCCCGGCTGAGGTCCCCGATCGGGCTCGACCTCGGGGCCCGTACGCCGGAGGAGACCGCGCTGTCCATCGCGGCGGAGATCGTCGCGGCCCGGGAGGGCGGCACCGGCGCTCCGCTGACCGGCTCGCGGACGCCGATCCACCGCGACGGGGGTGGCGGCCCGGCCGACGGTGCGACCGGGACCCGGGAGGCCGCCTGACCGGTGGTGGCCGGCCGGGCGCGGGTTCCCGGGGTTCGGGACGTACCGGCGGGCTCAGGGCGTGCCGGAGGTACGGGAGGACGCGGCCGAGCGTCCGAGCCAGTCGTACGCGGCCCGCGCCGTGAACTCGGCCTGGCCGCCGCGCAGCAGCAGCCCCGCCGTGCCGAACGCAGGGTCGTCGGCCTGCGCGGTGACGTACGGGATCGCGAGGCAGCGCATCCCGGCCGCGTGCGCGGCCGCGGCCCCCGGGGCGGCGTCCTCCAGGACCACACAGTCCGCCGGCGCGGCCCCCAGGCGGGCGGCCGCCTCCAGGAAGACGTCGGGTGCGGGCTTGCCGTGTGCCACCTCGTCGGCCGAGACGACGGTCGTCAGACGGGCCGCCAGGCCGGTCCCTGTCAGGATCGCCTCGATGGCGGCGGCCGAGGAGCCCGAGGCCACGGCCATCGGGACGCCCTCGTCGGCCAGCAGCCCGACGAACTTCCGCATCTCGGGATAGACGTGCGTGGAGGCACGGGCGAGCTCCAGATAGCGGCGGTTCTTGTCGGCGAGCAGCACCTCCAGCGGAGCCCGCAGACCGTAGCGCTCCTTCCAGAGGGCGAGCGTCTCCCGGGTGCTGATGCCGACGTACCGTTCGTGGTCGGCCCAGGTGAAGTCGGTGATGCCCTGCTCGGCGAGCGTCTGCCGGCCGGCTTCGAAGTAGTTCGGCTCGCTGTCCACGAGAGTTCCGTCGAGATCGAAGATGACCGAGGTGCGGCCGAAAGTGCTCATGGGGTCCAGGATGCCAAGGGCCGGCCGGTGAGGGGCGAGGTGCTGCCGCTGGTGGAGTCGATCGCCCCGTCCCCGCCCCCGTCAGCCGTTCGGTATCCGGCCGATCGACTCCACCAACGGCAGCACCCGGTGCGGAACACGTTCGCGCAGCGCCACCTCGGTGCGGGTGCGTACGACGCCGGGCATGCTGATGAGCGACTGGATCACATCCTCCAGGTGGGCGTTGTCGCGCGCCACCACCCGGGTGAGCAGATCGCCGCCGCCCGTGATCGAGAACGCCTCGATGATCTCCGGTACCGCGGCGAGCGCGTCCCCCACCTCGTCGAGATGGCCCTGCGTGACCTCGATGTGCACGAAGGCCAGCACGGGGTGGCCGAGCGCCGCGGGGGACAGCGAGGGCCCCATGCCGGTGATCACCCCGTCCCGTTCCAGCCGGTCCAGGCGGGCCTGCAGCGTGCCGCGGGCGACACCGAGCATGCGGGCGTACTCACGCACGCTGGTACGCGGCTGCTCCAGGAGCAGCCGCAGGATCCGGGTGTCGAGCTCGTCCACGGCCATGGTGCGCCGGCCTTCCTGCCGCCTGAAGTGATCTTCACCGACTGTACCGACGGCCTCCTCCGGTCCTGACCGATCCTGACCGGTCCTGACCGTAAGGCCGTGGTTCCGCGGTACCCGGCTGCCGAGGCCGGTGGGCCATGGCCGGGCGGCAGGCCGGTCATGGAGCGACGAAGGGCCCCGGGTCAGGTGTCGGGGTCCGCGGCGGCGGACGGGGACTCGACCTGGTCCCAGCCGACCACCGGGCCGCCGTCCCGGGACAGCGGGGCATCCCCTGGCGGTGCACCGTCGCGGTGACCGGCGTCGCCGTCGGGGAAGCCGTCGAGGGCGACCCGGATCCGCTCCGCGGGCAGGCCGCGCCGGAGCAGCGCATGGGCGGCCGCCCGGATCGTCCCCGCGGGACCGCAGACGTAGGCCGCGGTGTTCCGGGGCTCGAACCGGGCCCCGTCCAGGAGAGTCGTGACGGCGCCGACGGGACCCTCCCAGGCGGGGCCGGGGCGGTCGACGGTGACCGCGCAGTGCGGTGGGCCGTGCGCCGCCGACCAGGCGTGTGTCTGCTGGGCGTAGAGGATGTCGTCCGGGGTGCGGGCGCCGACCAGGACGTTCAGGTGTCCGTACAGCTGCGGTGCGGCGAGCGCGTCGAGGACGAGCGGGCGCAGTGGCGCCGGGCCGAGTCCGTCCGCGACGACCAGCAGATCCTGCCCGGCGGCCCTGTCGAGCTCCCAGCCGGTGCCGAACGGGCCGCGCAGACCGACCCGGCCGCCCGGCCGGAGGGCGCACAGCGCGGCCGAGACCGCCTCCAGCGACCGTATCGTCAGGGCGAGTTCGTGGCGGTCGATGCGGGACACCGGTACCGGGATCTCGCCCACCCCGAGGGCGTGCACCAGGGCGTAGCGGCCGGGCGTGAACGGCGCGAGCAGCCCGGTGCCGGTCGGCGCGAGGGTGAGGGTGACCGTGTCGGCCGTCTCGTCGCGCGCCTGGGTCACCTGATAGGGGAGGGGAACGTCGTCCATGGCCGGCCTCCGCTGCCGTAGGGGCGTACGTACCGGTACGAGGACCGTCCGGTCGCTCACCGGCGAGGGGCACCGGGTCGAGGGTGCTCCTTCCAGCGTGGACGCATGAGGGGGCGGCCACCACAGGTCGCCGGCCCCGGGCGCGGGGCATCGGGCCCACCTGCGGTGTCTTCCTTTCGGCGGGCGGTCTCCGGGGGCGGGTCCCGGGTCTTCGGGATACGGGTCGGCGGCGACCGGGGCGGGGCCGAGGCCGGGGCGTTGCCGGGTCGTGGGTCGGGTCGTGGGTCGGTTCATGGGTCGGTTCATGAACGGTTGCGCGGCGGGCCTGGAGGCGGTGACGTCCGGCCGCGCGGCCGGACGTCGAGGCCCTGTGTCCGCACCCGCCGCCCTCCCGCCGCGTCCGTCCATAGGGCCGTTCGGCCCCCGCCGGGGACCTGCGGCCCCTGCACCGTTGCCCTCCGGGACCAGAGGCTGGAAACACATCGTCCGCCCGGCCCGGGAGAAGGGGACCATGCTCCGCAGTGTCACCGTGGGGCCCGACGGCTCGCCCGAGCACCGGGCCGGCGCCGCGCGGGCGGACCGCGAGGCGGGGCTCCGCCCGGCTGCCGCCGAGGCCGGTCCACGCCCGGGAGCCGGAACCCGTTCCGCTCACCGGGTGCCCCGGTCGCTGTCGTCCCGCACGACCGACCTTCGAGGGGACCGGAGCATGAAATCTGTAATCGTACGTGCGTTCGGTTTGCTTCCGGTCCAGGGCCGGGGCGTCACCCGTCCGGCTCCGCGGCGGAGGAGGGCCCGGTGGCGGACGGCCGTGCCCCGGCCGGGCAGGGCACGCGGGTGGAGCGAACGGAGGCCGTGCGGCGGGGTGATCTCGTGTGAGGAGGGAATCACCACCATGGTGGACGAAGCCGCGTTCGCGGTGTCCCGGCCCGGGTTGCGGCACGACGGGAAACTCGTGAGGGTGGCCGTGCCGGTGTGCGGCACGATCCGGGCCCTGGCCGACGGCACGGTCCGGGCCCCGGTCCACGGCACGATCCGCGGCGGCATCCCGGTGACGGGCTCCGGCCTCGGGACGCGGCAGGACCTCGCCGAGGTCCTTCGGCCGCACGCCCCGGGCCCGACCGGATCCGGCCACGGGACCCGTCCGCTCGCGTCCGTCGACCAGCCCACCGACGAGGTGCCGCGCGGTCGGGACAGGACCGGGATCGTCCTCGATCCCGGCACGGGAAGGTGAGGATCTTGGAGCTTCCCCTCGTCGTGGGCGTCGACGGCTCCGCACCGAGCCTCCGCGCCGTGGACTGGGCGGCGGACGAGGCGGCGCTGCGCGGGGCCCCGCTGCGGCTGGTGAACGCCTCACTGTGGGAACGCTACGAAGGAGTCTCGCCCGCCGGGGGAGCGGACCGGCCCTCGGAGCAGGTGCTGGTCGAGGACGTCGTCGACACCGCCACACGGCGTGCCCGTGACCGGCGGCCCGGCCTGGAGGTGTCCGCCGACGTCCTGCCCGACGACCCGGTGAGCGTCCTGCTGCACGAGGGGCACGGTGCCTGCGCGCTGGTCATCGGCTCGCGCGGGCGCAACGGGCTCGTCGAACTACTGCTCGGCTCGGTGAGCCTCGCGGTGGCCGCCCGTGCCGACTGCCCCGTGATCGTCCTGCGCGGCGGCCGGGAGAGCCGGGCCGCGACCGGAAAGCACCGCCGGATCGTCCTCGGCGTCGGCGCCGGCCCGCACAACTCCGCACCCGCGCGCTTCGCCCTCCAGGAGGCACAGGCCCGCGGGGCCGCCCTGGACGCGGTACGGGCCTGGCGGTGGCCCGGCCGGGAACCGACGGACCAGCCACCCGTCGAGGGAGAACCCGCCCGACTGCACGAGCGGCAGGCGGTGGAGATCCTCGAGGCGGCGCTCGGCGGACCCGCGGCGGACCACCCGTCGGTGGACCTCCGCCTGCGGGCCACCGAGGGGCCCGCCCGCGGCGTACTGCTGGCCGCCGCGGCCGAAGCGGACCTGCTGGTCGTCGGCGCCGAGCGGCACCGCGGACACGTGGGGCTGCCGGTCGGCCGGATCGCGCGCGCCGTCCTGCACCGGTCCGACTGCCCGGTCGCCGTCGTCCCCGGCCGGGCGGAGACACCGTGACCGGCTCAGAGGCTCGCCGCGTGGTCGGGGACGTACGTCTGAAGATCGCGTGGCGGGCGCTCGTAACCGGTCGACGGCGGCCGGGGCGGGAGTTCGAGCACCGGCGGGGGCACCTCGTAGTAGGGCACCGAGTCGAGCAGATGGGCGATCATGTTCAGCCGGGCGCGGCGCTTGTTGTCGCTCTCGACCACGAACCAGGGCGCCTCCGAGATGTCGGTGTGCACCAGCATCTCGTCCTTCGCCCGGGAGTACGCCTCCCAGCGGGTGATCGACTCCAGGTCCATCGGGGAGAGCTTCCAGCGCCGCGTCGGATCCTTCAGCCGGCGCCGGAACCGGTCCTGCTGCACCGCGTCGCTCACCGAGAACCAGTACTTGCGCAGCACGATCCCCTCCTCCACGAGCATGCGCTCGAAGATCGGGCATTGACGCAGGAAGAGTTGGTACTCCTCCTTGGTGCAGAAACCCATGACGCGCTCGACACCGGCCCGGTTGTACCAGCTCCGGTCGAACAGAACGATCTCCCCGGCGGCCGGCAGATGCTCGACGTACCGCTGGAAATACCACTGGGTGCGCTCGCGCTCGGTCGGCCTGGGCAGCGCCACGGTCCGTGCGACCCGCGGGTTGAGGTGCTCCGAGACCCTTTTGATCGTGCCGCCCTTGCCCGCCGCGTCACGCCCCTCGAAGACCACCACGAGCCGGGCGCCCTCGGCGCGCACCCACTCCTGCAGCTTCACCAGTTCCGTCTGGAGACGCAGCAGCTCCCGCTCGTACACCGCGCCCGGCAACGACGCCGTCCTCTTGCCGGCCATGCCGCCTCCTCCGCCCGCTGACTTGCCCCGATGACTTCGGAGTCACCATGCCCAAGGTCCAACCGTCCAAGGTGGAACAACAGGACGCCACCGTACTGAGCGACGAGGAACTGCGCACCCTGGACGCCCACTGGCGGGCCGCCAACTACCTTGCCGTGGGCCAGATCTACCTGCTGGCCAACCCGCTGCTGACCGAGCCCCTGACCCCCGCCCACATCAAGCCGCGGCTGCTGGGCCACTGGGGCACCTCGCCCGGACTCAACCTCGTCCACACCCACCTCAACCGGGTGATCAGGGCCCGCGGTCTCGACGCGCTGTGCGTCTGGGGCCCGGGTCACGGTGGGCCCGCCGTGCTCGCCAACTCCTGGCTGGAGGGCAGCTACAGCGAGACCTATCCGGACGTGTCGCGGGACGCGGCCGGCATGGAGCGCCTGTTCAAACAGTTCTCCTTCCCCGGCGGCGTGCCCAGCCACGTCGCCCCCGAGACACCGGGCTCGATCCACGAGGGCGGCGAGCTCGGCTACTCCCTCGCGCACGCCTACGGCGCCGCCTTCGACAACCCGGACCTGCTCGTCGCCTGCGTCATCGGGGACGGCGAGGCGGAGACCGGCCCGCTGGCCGCGTCCTGGCACTCCAACAAGTTCCTCGACCCGGTCCACGACGGGGCCGTCCTGCCGATCCTGCACCTCAACGGCTACAAGATCGCCAACCCGACCGTGCTGGCCCGCATCCCCGAACCCGAACTCGACGAACTGCTGCGCGGCTACGGCCACGACCCCATCCACGTCACCAGTGACGACCCGCACCAGGTGCACCGGGCCATGGCCGACGCCTTCGACCGGGCCCTGGACCGCATCGCGCTGATGCAGCGCACCGCCCGCGAGGACGGCGTGACCGAGCGCGTGCACTGGCCCATGATCGTGCTGCGCACGCCGAAGGGCTGGACCGGACCCGCGGAGGTCGACGGCCTGCCCGTCGCGGGAACGTGGCGCGCTCACCAGGTCCCGCTGGCCGGGGTGCGGGAAAACCCGCAGCATCTGCGCCAGTTGGAGGGCTGGCTGCGCTCGTACCGCCCCGAGGAGCTCTTCGACGCCGAGGGCCGGCCCGTCGCCGAGGTCCTCACCTGTGTCCCGGAGGGAGCGCGCCGGCTGGGCGCCACCCCGCACGCCAACGGCGGTCTGCTCGTCCGCGACCTGCCCATCGCGCCGCTCGACGACTTCGCCGTCCCCGTCGACAAGCCGGGCACGACCCTGCACGAGCCCACCCGCGTCCTCGGTGACCTCCTCGAACAGGTCATGAAGGACAGCGCGCACCGCCGCGACTTCCGGCTGGTGGGCCCCGACGAGACCGCGTCCAACCGGCTCGAGGCCGTCTACGCCGCGAGCGGCAAGGCCTGGCAGGCCCAGACCCTCCAGGTGGACGAACACCTGGACCGGCACGGCCGGGTCATGGAGATCCTCTCCGAACACACCTGCCAGGGCTGGCTGGAGGGCTATCTCCTCACCGGGCGGCACGGTCTGTTCTCCTGCTACGAGGCCTTCGTCCACATCGTCGACTCGATGGTCAACCAGCACATCAAGTGGCTCAGGACGTCGCGGGAGTTGTCGTGGCGTGCCCCGATCGCCTCCCTGAACTACCTGCTCACCTCGCACGTCTGGCGCCAGGACCACAACGGCTTCTCCCACCAGGACCCCGGCTTCGTCGACCACGTCCTCAGCAAGAGTCCGGAGGTCGTACGGGTCTACCTGCCGCCGGACGCCAACACCCTGCTGTCCGTGGCCGATCACGTGCTGCGCAGCCGCGACTACGTCAATGTCGTCGTCGCCGGCAAGCAGCCCTGCTTCGACTGGCTCTCCATGGACGAGGCCCGCGCCCACTGCGCCCGCGGTGCCGGAGTCTGGGAGTGGGCGGGCACGGAGAACGGCGGCGAACCGGATGTCGTCCTCGCCTGCGCCGGTGACGTCCCCACCCAGGAGGTCCTGGCCGCGGCCCAGTTGCTGCGCCGGCAGCTGCCCGAACTAGCCGTACGCGTCGTCAACGTCGTCGACATGACCCGGCTGATGCCGCGCGAGGACCATCCGCACGGGATGAGCGACCGCGAGTACGACGGACTGTTCACCACCGACAAGCCGGTGATCTTCGCCTACCACGGCTACCCCTGGCTCATCCACCGTCTCGCCTACCGCCGTACCGGCCACCCCCAGCTGCACGTCCGCGGCTACAAGGAGATGGGCACCACCACGACGCCCTTCGACATGGTCGTCCGCAACGACCTGGACCGCTACCGACTCGTCATGGACGTCATCGACCGGGTCCCCGGCCTCGCTGTCCGCGCCGCCGCCGTGCGCCAGCGGATGGCCGACGTCCGCACCCGCCACCACGCCTGGATCCGCGAACACGGCACCGATCTGCCCGAGGTCGCCGACTGGAGCTGGACCGGCTGACGACCGGCGCCCCGTGCGGGTCGTGAAGGAGTTCCCCCGTCGTGACCGCACACCCCGAGCAGGCGCCCGACGCCCGATGAGCACCGGGCCGAGCGTCGCCGCCGTACCCCGTGCGCCGCGGGGTACGGCGGCCGTTCTCCTCGACACCGACGGGGCGATGCGCGGTTCCGGAGCGAGTCCGGTCCGGGGGCCCCGTCGCCGTCCTGGTGATGAGACCGGGCCCCCCGGACAGTACGGTGAAGACACGAGAGCTTGTCCGAGCTGCCCTGTCTGCCCTGTCGGTCGGAGGAAGCGATGAGCGGGGACAAGAGCCAGGGGTCCGGGCAGCACCTGCCCGGACTGCGGCTCGACGAGCTGCTGGGCGAGCTCCAGGTACGCATCGACGCGGTGCGCGGTACCAGGGACCGCCTGCACGGCCTGCTGGAGGCCGTCCTCTCGGTCGGACGGGAGCTGGACCTGCCGCAGGTGCTGCGCAGCATCGTGGAGGCCGCGGTGGTGCTCGTGGACGCCGAGTACGGGGCGCTCGGCGTGATCGGCGGGGACCGGAAGCTGTCCGAGTTCCTGACCGTCGGGATCGACGAGGAACGGCGCGCGCGGATCGGGGCGCTGCCCAGCGGCCACGGGCTGCTCGGCGAGCTGATCCGGCACCCGGTGCCGCTGCGGCTGCCGGAGCTCTCACGGCACCCGGAGTCGTACGGGTTCCCGGCCCACCATCCGCCGATGCACTCGTTCCTCGGGGTCCCGATCAGAGTGCGCGACGAGGTGTTCGGGAACCTCTACCTCACCGAGAAGCGCAGCGGCACGCAGTTCGACGCCGAGGACGAGTCGGTCCTGTCGACGCTCGCGGTCGCGGCCGGGGTCGCCATCGAGAACGCGCGGCTGTACGAGGAGACGCGCCTGCGCGAGCGGTGGCAGCGGGCCAGCGGCAAGGTCACCAGCGTCCTGCTGACCGGCGCGCCCGGCGAGGAGGTGCTGGAACTGATCATCGACGAGGCGCGGAAGATCGTCTGCGCGGACATGGGGATGATCGCGGAACGGGTGCCGGGCGAGGAGGCCCTGCGCCCGGCACTGGCGGTCGGCCTCGGGGCGCGCGAGCGCGGCGGCCTGGTGCTGTCCTCCCGGGACGGCCTCGTGGGAGCCGCGCTGGCCACGGCCGAGCCGGTGGTCAGCGCCGACATCGCGCACGACACCCGGCCGGGCGCGGGCGCGGCCCCCTGGGCCGGGCTCGGCCCCGTGGTGGCGGTGCCGCTGGGGACCAGTGGAAAGGCGCGCGGAGTGCTGCTGCTGGGGCGGGAGCCGGGCGGCGTGCCGTTCGGTGACGCGGACACCGGCCCGCTGCTCGGGTTCGCCGACCAGGCCGCCCTTGCCCTGGAACTGGCCGAACGCCGCCGGGACGCCGAACAGATCGCGCTGCTCCAGGACCGCGACCGCATCGCCCGCGACCTCCATGACCTGGCCATCCAGCGGCTCTTCGCGGCGGGGATGACCCTGCAGAGCGCGCAGCGCTTCATGGAGCATCCCGAGGGCAGGGAGCGACTGACGCGGACCGTCGACGACCTGGACGACACCATCAAGATCATTCGGTCCACGATCTTCGGTCTGCGCGCACACGGCGCGGGTACCGGGGAGGACAGCGGTCTGCGTGGCCGGGTCTCGCAGGCGGTGACGGCCTCGGCCACCTCGTTCGGGTTCTCGCCCGCGCTGCGGATCGAGGGGCTAGTGGAGACCGATGTCCCCGGCGAGATCGCCGACCACGCCGTCGCGGTGCTCGGCGAGGCGCTGAGCAACGTGGCCCGGCACTCCGGGGCACGGGCCGTGGACGTCCGGCTTCGGTGCGGTGAGGGCGAGTTGACGCTGACCGTGACCGACGACGGGTGCGGGGTGCCCCCGGGGGCCGCGCGCAGCGGGCTGCGGAACCTGGAGGAGCGGGCCGTCGCCCTGGGCGGAGCCCTGACACTCGGCGAGAGGCCGGAGGGCGGCGGTACGCGGCTGGTGTGGAGGGTGCCGGTGGTCCCGGCCGAGGCCCCGACGCGGGCTCCGACCGATGCGCGGACGGCCGGGGGGCCGGGGGGCGGCTGAGGCGGGTGGTGCGGGTGGTGCGGGTGGCGCGTGGTGTCGGGCGGGCGGCCTGTGGCCCCGACGCGGGCTCCGACCGACTCGCGGACGCCGGAGGGCCGGGGGCGGCTGAGACGGGTGAGTCCGGGTGGTCGGCGGGCGGGGATCGTCGGCGTCCGGGAAGGGTGCTGTCGGCGGGCGAGGGTCGTCGGCGTCCGGGAAGGGTGCTGTCGGGTGGCCCGGAGGGGGCCGGTGGCCGTCCGGGAAGGGCGGTGCCGGTGGGCCCCGCACCGCCGCCTGGGCACGGGGTCAGCGCGGGGAGCGGCCCGTGGTGTCCGGATTCTCCAGGTGGCTGGCCAGGACCGCCGCCTGGACACGGCGCTGGACACCGAGTTTGGCCAGCAGCCGGGAGATGTGGTTCTTCACCGTCTTCTCGGACAGGTACAGCTTCTTGCCGATCTCCCGGTTGGTGAGCCCGTCCCCGATGAGCGCGAGGATGTCCCGCTCGCGGGGCGAGAGGCCGGCGAGCTCGGGAGCGAGGGTCGGCTCCCCGGCCGGGTCGGCGCGCAGCGACCGCATCAGCCGGGCCGTCGTGGTCGGATCCAGCATCGACTGGCCCGAAGCGACCGTACGCACCGCCGAGACCAGGTCGGAGCCCTTGATCTGCTTGAGTACATAGCCTGCGGCCCCGGCCATGATCGCGTCGAGCAGTGCTTCCTCGTCGTCGAAGGACGTCAGCATCAGGCAGGCCAGCTCCGGCATCTGACCGCGCAGCTCGCGGCAGACGCCGATCCCGTCGCCGTCCGGCAGGCGGACGTCGAGCACGGCCACGTGCGGACGCAGTGCCGGGCCGCGCACCAGCGCCTGTTCGACGCTGCCCGCGTCGCCGACCACCGAGATGTCCGGCTCGGCGTCCAGGAGATCGGTCAGGCCACGGCGTACGACCTCGTGGTCGTCCAGCAGAAAGACCCGGATCGGGTTCTGTTCCGAGAAGGCACGCGCCTCGGCCATGGCGACCCCTTGTTCCCTTGTTCCCTGGCGGACTGCTGTTCCCTGGCGGACTGCTGTTCCCTGGTGGACCGCGGATCGTTCCGGGTGGACCCACGACCCGGATCACGAGCCCGCTGTGACGACGATCATCGCCTTCCGGGAGCGGGCGCGCCAGGGCCGACCGGTCCAACCCGGGCGGTGCGGCCGACGAGGGGCACCGGCGTCAGCCGAGCGGGCCGCTGCCGTAGGGCGCGTACAGGTCCAGCAGCCGCGTCCGTGCCGACCGCAGCCGTCGGGCGACGGTGTCCCCCACCCACTCGGCCACGGCCATTCCCAGGACCGGGTCGTCCTGGCACATGATCCTCACTTCCCCGGCGTCGAACTCGAACGCGCGCACAGGGCTCGTCGTCTCGGCGCCGAGATGCCAGATGTGGGGCTCGAACAGCCAGGACCAGCCGATGAGTTCGTTGTGCCCGAGGGTCTCGATGACGGCCGGGCGCCGACCCGGTACACGCAGGTCGAGCGTGATCGTGCCGGTCCGGATGATCCAGAACCGGTCGGCGCGCCTGCCCTCCTCGAACAGACGGGTTGCCTGCGGGAACGACACCTCGCGAGCGAGACGCATCAGGCGCTCGCGGTGTTCGACGGGCAGTGCCCGCAGCCTGGTGAATGTGGGGGAAGCGTTCATGTCCCTGTCTCTTCCTGACGCGGGGCCCTGCCGCATCCACACTCTCCCCGTCCGGCGGATGGGGCCAGGGGCCACCCGGCCCCGAGGACCGGGCCGCATGGCATCGGCCGGGACGGCCACCACGGGTTCGTCCGCGCACCCCGTACCGCGGGCCGTCCTGCCCCGTCCGGTCCGGCGAAGGGGCCCGACCGGCCCAAGCGGACCGCGTCCACCGCGGTCACGCTGGACGTACCGGGCCGCTTCTTACGACTGCCCCGCCCGGCCGGTCACGACGATCGCGCCCCCGGACAGGACGACGACCGGGGAATCCCGGCAGCACACGACGACCGGCGGCTCCCGACAGGAAGACGACCCGGGCCTCCCGACAGGAAGAGGTGAAGGCCATGTCCCGACAGATCCCGCCGAACACGGTGTCCCCGGCGGTGGACCGCGCGCAGGGCGACATCGGGCGCCGTATCGCCCAACGACGTGAGGCACTGGGCCTGACCAGGGAGGAGACGGCGGACCGGGCGGGCACGGCTCCCGGCTACATCCGGTACATCGAGGAGCAGCCCACGGCCACCCCGGGCGTCGGTGTGCTCATCAGGCTCGCCGACGTCCTGGAGACCAGCGTGGCGGCCCTGCGCGGCGGTGACACCGACCTGCCGCCCGGCGTCGGCCGGGCCGCCCGCCACCCCGAACTGCTGGTGCTCGACACCGACGAGTGCCGGGCGCGGCTGTCGACGCACGGTGTCGGACGGCTGGCCATGGACACGCCCAGCGGTCCGTACATCGGTCCGCTGAACTACACCGTCGTGGACGGCGCGGTGGTCTGCAGGACGGCACCTGGCTCGACACCGGCCGCCGCCGACGGAGCCCGGGTCGCCTTCGAGGTCGACCACATCGACGAGGCGCTGAGCCAGGGCTGGAGCGTGCTCGTACGCGGCCGGGCCCGCGCCGTGACGGACCCGGCCGCCGTACGACGGCTGGAGGAGCTCTCGTACAGCGCTCCCTGGGTGGGCGGCGAGGGCCTGATGTGGCTGTCCATCGACACCGCCGAGATCTCCGGGCGCCGGATCAAAGTCGACCGGTGATGTATCCCGACGACGGCTTCCGCGAACTCGACCGGCAGGAGTGTCTCGTCCTGCTGGTCAGGGCGCCCGTCGGCCGAATCGTGCACACGCGTCACGCCCTGCCCGCGGTGCTGCCGCTCAACTTCTGTCTGGACGCCGACTCCGCCGTACTGCTGCGGACGGCGGCGGACTCGGATCTGGCCCGTTCGGTCGACGGCGTGGTCGTGGCGTTCGAGGCGGACGAGGTCGACGCCCGCGCGCACTCCGGCTGGAGCGTCGTCGTCACCGGCCGCGCGACGGTGGTCACCGACCCCGCCGAGCACGGCAGGCTGTCCCGCACCGGCCCCCGCTCCTGGGTCACCTCGCCCCGCGACGTCTTCATCCGCATCGAACCCGAACTGGTGACCGGCCGTGAGCTGGTCGCCGGACGCACGGCGTACGGAGTCGACCTCTCCCTCTGATCCTGCGTGGACTGCGCGCCCCGGGAGGAACATCGACCCCCTAGAAGGACCGACCCCGAGAAGGACGGACCCCGCGAACGACCGATCCCGCGAACGACCGACCCCGAGAAGGACCGTCCCCGAGAAGGACGGACCCCGCGAACGACCGACCCCGAGAAGGACCGACCCATGCGCATCGTCGTGGCGCTCGGTGGCAACGCCCTGCTGCACCGGGGCGAACGCCCCGACGCGGCCGTTCAGGAAGCCAACGTCGACCGGGTCACCACCGCGCTCGCCGCCCTCGCACACGAGCACGAGATCGTCATCACGCACGGCAACGGGCCACAGCTCGGCCTGCTCGCCGGCGAGAGCGCGGCCGACCCGGCCCTGAGCGCCCCCTACCCGCTGGACCTCCTCGGTGCCCAGACCCAGGGCCTGATCGGGTCCCTGCTGGCCCGCAGCCTGCACGACGCCCTGCCCGGTCTCCGGATCGTCGCCCTGGTCACCCACACCCTCGTGCGCGCCGACGACCCGGCCTTCGACCACCCCACGAAGCGCGTCGGCCAGGTGTACCCACCGGACGTGGCGTCGTCCCTCGCCGCCGGGCGCGGCTGGCGCTTCGTCGCGGAGGGCACGGGCCGACGCCGCGTCGTGCCCTCCCCGGAACCCGAGCGGGTGTGGGAGACCGACACCGTCCACGAGCTGCTGACGGGCGGCACCCTCGTCATCTGCGCCGGCGGCGGAGGCGTCCCCGTCACCGCCGACCGCGACACCGGCGCGCTGACCGGCGTGGAGGCCGTCGTCGACAAGGACCTCACCGCGGCGCTGCTCGCCGAGGACCTGGAGGCCGACTTCCTGCTCATCCTCACCGACGTGCCCTGCGTCTACGCCGGCTACCGCACCTCCGGGCAGCGGCCCCTCCTCGGCGTCACACCCGCCGAGCTGCGCCGGGGCCGCTTCACCGAAGGCTCCATGGGGCCCAAGGCCGAGGCCGCCGCGCGCTTCGTCGAGCGCACCGGCGGACCGGCCGCGATCGGCGCCCTGGACGCGGCGTACGAGATCGTCCACGGCAGGTCGGGCACGCTCGTGCGGCCGGACCTGCCCGTCGAGTGACGCGTCGTCCACCGGGAGCGCACCGCAGCAGCGGCGGGTGTTGCGGACCGGCGGTGCCCAGGAGTGGTCCGTTGGTTCATCCGTGGTACAGCGGGGGCCGGTTGAGGTGGGCCAATGGCTCACCGGATGCGACCTCTGTTGAGCCAGGTGGGCCGCGGATGGTGTGATGTCCCCATCGACGGCGCTGCGGAATCCCGCGGCGCCTTTTTCATGCCGGTTCGGCCGGGCGGTGGTGAGAGGGCGGGGCAGTGCTCAAGAGGGTGTTCATGGCGCCGGATCCGGGGCGGCTGCGGCTGCGCAACGCCTCCCGGGCCGTCCTCGGCATCGGTCTGGCGGTGGCCCTGTGCGGCCTCGCCGGCCGGGGACTCGTGGGCGCCGTGGCCGGCGGCCTCGCCGCGCTGCTCGCCCTCTTCACCGTGACCGATGCGACCGTCCGCGGGCAGGCCGTCACCACGGCCCTGCTCCCCGCCGTGGGCCTGCCCGTGCTGGCCCTCGCCGCCGGACTGCACGACCACCCGGTCGCGAGGGACCTGGCCTTCCTGGCGGTCGTCGGCGCCGGTGTGTACGCGCGGCGCTGGGGGCCGCGGGGCCATTCCCTGGGTGTGTTCGCGTTCATGACCTTCTTCATGACGCAGTTCCTGCACGCCGTCCCCCGGCAGTTGCCCGGGCTGTACGTCGCGGTGCTGCTCTCGCTGCTGGCGTCCTCGCTGGTGCGCTTCGCCCTGTGGTGCTTCGAGAGGCGGCTGCCGCCCGGCGCGACGCCCCCCGCACCGCACGGAAGGGGCTGGGCCAGGCCGAGCACCCGCCAGGCGCTCCAGGCGACCGCGGGCTCGGCCTTCGCACTGGTGGCGGGCCAGTGGCTGTCCGAGGACCGCTGGTACTGGGCCGTGGGCGCCACCTGGTGGATCTTCGTGAACACCGCCTCGCGCGGCGAGACGCTGGTGCGCGGGTTCCGCCGGGTTCTCGGCACGGTGCTCGGCATGGCCCTGGGCCTCGTCGTCGCGGTGCCCCTGCACGGCGCGCCGGTCCCCAGCGCCGTTCTCGTCGCGGTGTGCGTCTTCGGGATCTTCTACGCGGCCGCCGTCTCGTACACCTGGATGATGCTCGCGGTGACGCTGATGGCCGAGTCGCTCTACGGTCTGCTCGGTGTGCTGGACCCCGGTCTGATCGTGCTGCGGCTCGCGGAGACCGGCGTCGGCGCGCTCGGCGCGGCGCTCGCCGTGGCGATGGTCCTGCCCCTCACCACGCACACGGTCACCGACCGCTGGGTCGAGCGGGCCCTGCACGCGGTGCACGGCTGCACCGCGGCGGCTGCCGCACGGCTCGCGGGGGACGAGGCAGCGGACCCCGCGCCCCGTGCGGGGGAGCTCGAAGCACTTCTGGGGCGCGTACGGATGGCGCTCGCGCCCCTGGTGCATCCCCTCAACCCGTTGCGGGCGCGCAAGGCGCGGGCTCGTCAGGTGCTCGCGCTGCTGGACGACTGCGCCCGGGAGGCGCACGGTCTCGTGGCCGTCGCGGAGGACCCGGACGCCTCCCACGACGCCCGGCTGACGGCTGCCTGCCGGCGCGTCGAAGCAGCGGTGGAGTCCCTGGTCGGAGCGGTGCCGGAGGGTGCCCTGGCGGCCGACCCGGGGGCGCCGGGCCGGCACCCGGGCGCCGAGCAGGCGCTCGCCCACCTGCACGGCCTGGAACGAGCGCTGGTCGCGCTGGCCGCGCCGCTGGGCGGCTCCCGGCTCGTGCGTGTCTGACAACCGGCGTGTGCGTCCGGCATGGGCCAGCGGCAATTCGGCTCCGCCGGCGTGACGGATGTACGGGCCATGGGGAGGGTGGATCACCGTGCGGGCGGGGTAACCCCGCGGCTATCAGACGCACGGAAGCCGCGGGACCGTGCGGGAGCGGCCCGCGGACGGAGCCGCTGGGGGTGGCGCCATGCGGAACATGTCGCGCGGAACCGGACACGGTGAGCGCTTCACGGACGAGGGGAGCGCGCCGTGGCCCGGCGGGCCGGGCGGATGGCTCGACCGGCTCAAGGTCGGACCCCGGCGGGACGACGACGACCCCGACGACCCCGACGACCACCGAGGCCGACTTACCGACGACCACGGGGACCCGCGGCGGGACGACCACGGGGACCCGCGGCGGGAGGACCGTCAGGACCGGCGTGGGGAGGACCGTCAGGACCGGCGTCGGGACGGCCGCGGGGACCAGCACGGGGACGCCCACCGGGACCAGCCCTCGGGCGGCTGCCCTGACCGGTTCTCCGGCGGCCACCGGGAGCAGCTCGTGACCGGCCCCCGGGAGCAGCTCGCGGGCGGTCACCGGACGGAACGTGCGGAGTCCCGTCCGCCGCGCGCGCGGGCGGGCGCGGAGCCTCGCACCCGCCCGGACCCGGCCGTCACGCTTCAGGCCCCGGCCCCGGTCCCGGCCCCTGCCCCGGTGCCGGTGCCGGACCTCCAGGGCCGGCTGCCGGACGGAGGTCCGGCGGTCGAGGCGCGCTCCTGCCCCGTGCAGGCACCCCGCCCGGACCGAACCGTGTCCTGGACCGGCCCCGAGGTGCCCGGCGCCGTGCCGTGGACCGGCCCCGGGACACCCGGCGGGACGGAACCGGCCCTCAGGGGTCCGCGGCGGACGGCGTACGAACTGCTCCGCGCCGCCGCCGAGTTCCTCACCCTCCATCACACCGAACAGCGTCTCGGCGACCCGTCGCGGCGCATCGCCGCCGCACGGGCGGAGATAACGGAGACGGGCACGTACCGCCACACCACCGAGGAACTGGTCTTCGGCGCCCGTGTCGCCTGGCGCAACGCCAACCGGTGCATCGGGCGCCTGTACTGGCACTCGCTGCGGGTCCGCGACCGCAGGGAGGTGCGGACGGCACGGGAGGTCGCCGACGCCTCCGCGGACCACCTGCGGGAGGCCACCCGCGACGGCCGCATCCGGGCCCTCATCACGGTCTTCGCGCCGGACGAGCCGGGCCGCCCCGGCCCGCGGATCTGGAACGAACAGCTCATCCGGTACGCCGGTTACGCGCGCCCCGACGGGAGCGTGACCGGTGACCCGCGCAACGTCGGCCTCACCGCGCTCGCCCGGCGGCTGGGCTGGCCCGGCGGCCCGGGCACCCCCTTCGACGTCCTGCCCCTGGTGGTCCAGGGCGCCGGTGAGGGGCCCCGCTGGTTCACGCTGCCGGACGACGCGGTGCTCGAAGTGCGGCTGGACCACCCCGAGTACACGTGGTGGCGTTCGCTCGGACTTCGCTGGCACGCCGTGCCCGCGCTGGCCAACATGTGCCTGGAGATCGGCGGCATCTGCTACCCGACGGCGCCCTTCAACGGCTGGTACATGGGCACCGAGATCGGCGCCCGCAACCTCGCCGACGCCGACCGTTACGACCTCCTGCCGTTCCTCGCCGAGCGCCTCGGCCTGGACACCCGCACCGACCGCTCCCTGTGGAAGGACCGGACGCTCGTCGAACTCAACCGCTCGGTCCTGTACTCGTTCGACCGCGCGGGCGTCACCGTCACCGACCACCACACCGAGTCCCGGCACTTCCTCACCCATCTCGGCCGCGAGGAGCGCAAGGGCCGCCGCGTCGGCGCCGACTGGTCGTGGATCGTGCCGCCCATCTCCGGCAGCGCCACGCCCGTCTTCCACCGCACCTACGAAACGCTGGAGCAGCGACCCGCGTACGTGCACCACCCCGAGGCGCACGAACGGGCGCGCGGCGGCAGTGGGGAGGTCTTGGTCTAGACCGCAGGCCGATGGCTGCTACCGTCGGCCCCGAGCAACGCGGGGACCGAGAGGGGTCGGCAGTGGCAGACGGTGGCAGGCGGGAACAGCGGGCGTTCATCGGCTCGTTCACGGCGGCGGGGGGCCCGGGAGTCCTCACCGCTGCCGTGGACCGCGACAGCGGTGCGCTGACCCTCCTGAGCACGGTGGGCGGGGTGCCCGACCCCTCGTACCTCGCGCTGTCACCCGCCCGCGACATGCTCTACGCGGTCAGCGAGACGTCCGACGGCGCGGTGGCCGCGTACCGCGTGGGCGGCGACAAGCCCGAGCCGGCCGGGCCCCCGGTGCCGGTCGGCGGCAGCGGCCCCACACATCTCAGTGTCTTCGCCGGACACGTCCTCACCGCCAACTACGGCTCCGGCAGCGTCACCGCCGTGCCCGTCCGCGCCGACGGCACGCTGGCCGGCGCCGCCACGAGCGTGCTCCAGCACACGGGTTCCGGGCCGCACACCCGGCGCCAGAAGAACCCGCACGCCCATCAGGTGCAGTCCGACCCGAGCGGGCGCTGGGCGGTGAGCGTCGACCTCGGTACGGACTCGGTGCGGGTGTGCACGCTGGAGGGCGGGAGGCTCGCGCTGCACCGCGAGATCGCGCTGCGCCCCGGCTCCGGACCGCGCCACCTCGCCTTCCATCCCCGGGGCGAACACGCGTACGTACTCAATGAGCTCGCGCCCACCGTCACCGTGTGCCGCTGGAACGCCCTGGAGGGCTCGCTGCGGCCCGTCGGCGAGACGTCGGTGCTCTCGGGTGCCCCGGACGGCGACGCGTACCCCTCGGGCATCGTGGTGTCGCCCGACGGCCGCTTCGTGTGGACCGCCACGCGGGGCCAGGACGTCGTCTCCGTCCTGACGCCCGACGCGACGGGTGAGGGCCTGCGGCTGGTCGCCACGGTGCCCTGTGGAGGCGCCTGGCCGCGGGCGCTGGCCGTCGGCCCCTCCGGACGCTTCCTCTACGTCGCCAACGAGCGCTCGGGGGACGTGACCTGGTTCGCCGTCGACCCGGACACGGGGGTGCCGCGGCGGGGCGGCTCGATGCCGGTTCCGGCGGCGTCCTGCGTGGTCTTCGGCTGATCCCGCCACCAGCCGTGTGGCCGGGCGCGAGGACTCGCGCGAGGGAGCACGAGGACCCGCGCAGGGTTGCACGAGGACCCGCGCAGGGTTGCACGAGGACCCGCGCAGGGATGCGCGAGGACGCGCGCGGAAGTGCGCTGGGGATCGCGCACGCGCAGGGGTGCGCGGGAAGATCGCTCAGGGGTGTGCGAGGGCTCGCGTGGCCCGGTGCCGGGACGCGCGGCAGCCTGCGAGCGCGAAGGCGGAAGGGCCCGTTCCTGGGATCAGGAGCGGGCCCTTCGGAGTGCGAGAGGGGTACGGGGGCCGGTCAGCGGACCGGCGCGCCCTGCGGCTGCTGCGGGGCGATGCCCAGCGCCGCCGTGTACTTGGCCAGCGCGAGCTTGCCGATCGCCGGGTACGGGCCGAGCGCCTCGGCGGCGGAGCAGCCCGCCTCCTTGGCGGCCTCCTCCAGCAGGCCGGCGTCGATCTCCGGGCCGATCAGGTACGGCGCGAGCGCCAGCTGCTGCGAACCGGAACCGCGCAGCTGCTCGGCGGTGGCCGCGATCGCGCCCTCCTCGTCGAGCGCCGCCGCCATCACCGGCACGGCGAGGCGCGCGGCGAGCAGCATGCCGGTGATACCGGCCGCCTGTACGGCGTCCTCGCCGCCCACGGAGGCGAGGATGATGCCGTCGGCGGCCGTGGCCACGGTGAACAGCCGGGCGCGGTCGGCGCGCGCCAGACCCGCCTCGGACAGGCGTACGTGCAGCGCCTCGGCGAGCAGCGGGTGGGGACCGAGGGAATCGGTCAGGTCGGCCGCGACACGGCTGTCCATGACGGCCTGGCGGATGCGGCGCAGCAGCGCGTTGTCAGGGCCGGCGAGCAGCGGCACCACGACGGCGACGGGGCCGTCGGGCTCGGACACGTCGGCACCGGCGGCACGGGCCTGCTCGAAGCGGGCGGTGCGCTCCTCGGCCGCGCGCGCGAGCACGGACTGCAGCGTGGGGAACTCGGAGTCGTCCCCGTCGAGGTACCCGATGCGGGCGTCGAGGCCGGGCAGCTCGGAGCGCGCGATGCTCACGACCTCCTCGGCGAGGCTGCGCGTGGCCGCGCTGGAGGTGCCCGGCACCGCGAGGACGAGCGCGGGCGCGCCCTCGGGAGCCGCCAGGGGCTCCGGACGGCGGTGCCGCCCGGGCTGGCGGGGTCGCGGCATTCGTACTGGCAGGCCGGACGCGGGCCCAGTGGGGGAGCTCATGGCGCCGCATGTTACTGGTTTCCTGGGCTCCCCTGTTCGGGGAGGGTGCAGGTGAGCGGTATCCGTCCGGTTTTGTCGGATGAGTTACGCGTGGATCATAAATGATCAGTAATGCCGGACATGCCTGCGCTGTGAGGGGCCGTCGGGGCCGCGGCGAGCGTCAACTGCGCTGGTCCGGGCAGGCTTCGGTGCGTATGCGGGGCGTCCGTGTGTGCCAGTAGAGTGACGGACCGTGGCACCACGACCTTTGTACGAACTTGTTGAAGCGGGCTGGGCGAAGGCCCTCGAGCCCGCGGCCGAGCGCATCGCCGCCATGGGCGACTTCCTTCGGGCCGAGATAGCGGCGGGCCGGACCTACCTGCCGTCCGGGGCGAATGTCCTGAGGGCCTTCCAGCAGCCCTTCGACGACGTGCGGGTCCTGATCGTGGGTCAGGACCCCTACCCCACACCGGGTATGGCGGTCGGGCTGAGTTTCGCGGTCTCGCCCGAGGTGCGTTCGCTGCCGGGCAGTCTGGAGAACATCTTCCGGGAGATGCACTCCGACCTCGGGCTGCCCAGGCCGTCGAACGGCGATCTGACGCCGTGGACGCGGCAGGGCGTGCTGCTGCTCAACAGGGCACTGACGACGGCCCCGCGCAAGCCCGCCGCGCACCGCGGCAAGGGCTGGGAGGAGGTCACGGAGCAGGCCATCCGGGCGTTGGCCGCGCGCGGCAAACCACTGGTGTCGATCCTGTGGGGGCGTGACGCGCGAAATCTGCGCCCGTTGCTGGGGGACCTTCCGGCGATCGAGTCCGCGCACCCGTCTCCGATGTCGGCGGACCGGGGCTTCTTCGGTTCGCGGCCCTTCAGCCGGGCCAACGACCTGCTGCTGCGGCAGGGCGCCCAACCGGTGGACTGGCAACTGCCGTAGGCCGCGGCCCTCGCGGAGACCACGGGGCCGCACGGGTGCACGCGCTCGTCGCACAGGTGGACGCGCATGTCGCACAGGCACGTGTCGCGAGGCAGGCACGTGCCGCGCGACAGGGGCGCTGCCGGAGGGGCCCTGAGGGGCCCTGAGGGGCTCTGCCTCTTCGATGTCAGCTGAGAGGTCGGCGCGACTGCTCCCGGATCCGGTCAGCGGCCTTCTCGGCGATCATGATCGTGGGCGCGTTGGTGTTTCCGCTGGTGACGGTGGGCATGACCGAGGCGTCGACGACACGGAGGCGCTCGACCCCGTGGACCTCCAGATCCGGGCCGACGACGGAGCGTTCTCCGGTTCCCATGGCGCAGGTGCCCACCGGGTGGTACGACGTGGCACTCCACCCGCGGACATGTTCTTCGAGGGCCGCGTCGTCCAGGGAGTCCAGGGAGTCCGGGTCGTCGGCGGCCGGCAGATACGACCGCGCCAGGTAGGCGGCGAAGGGTGCGCAGTGGGCGATGCCCATGACCGATCTGAGTCCGGCGACCATGACCTTCATATCCGCGGGCACCTCGAAGTACCGGGGATCGATCAGCGGTGGGGCCTGCGGATCGGCGGACGCGAGGCGGATGGTGCCGCGAGTCCGAGGGTTCAGGCCGACGCAGTTCATCGTGAACACCGGCCGGTCCGGTACTTCCTCGCCGCTGAGAATGAGTGCCGTGGCCCCGCCGATCAGTTGGACGTCAGGACGGCTGCCGCCGTCCGTCACGTCGAGGAACGCGCCGACCTCGCCGTAGTTGGAGGCGAAGGGTCCGTCGCCCTGGGCGCGCCATCGTTCGAGGTTGTCCGGGGTGAGCAGGTCGCGGACGACATCGGTGGTGTTCCGGGTCTCCCACACGAGGGGAGCCATCAGATGGTCCTGCAGGTTGCGCCCGACCCCGGGCAGGGCGACGCGGACGTCTATCCCCACGTCATGCAGCTCGTCGGGATCGCCCATGCCCGACAGCATGAGCAGCTGGGGGGAGTTGACGGATCCGCCACACAACAGGGTCTCCATGTCGGCGTGGGCCACCCGCTCCTGACCGTCCAGGAGATAGGTGACGCCGGCCGCGCGTGATCCGTCGAAGACGATCCCCGTTGCCAGGGCATCGATGCGTACCGTGAGATTGGGCCGGCCGAGGGCCGGGCGCAGATAGGCGTCGGCCGCGGACCACCGCCGTCCGTGATGGCAGGTCACCTGGTACGGGCCGACACCGACGGGGGACGCACCCGCGAAGTCGTCGTTGGGATCCAGTCCCCATGCCGCGGCGGCGTCCAGCCAGCTCCGTGACAGTTCGTGGGTGTAGACGCGGTCCTCGACGTGCAGGGGGCCGTCCGACCCGTGGTACGGCGGGCCGAGGCGCCGGTGCGACTCGGACTTCACGAAGTACGGCAGGACGTCGTCGTAGCCCCAGCCCGTCGCTCCGTACTCGTCGCGCCAGCCGTCGTAGTCGTGCCGGTTGCCCCGGATGTAGATCATCACGTTGGTGGAGGACGAGCCGCCCAGCACCTTGCCGCGGGGCCAGGAGAAGGTGCGGCCCTGCCTGGCCTGCCCGACCGTCCGGTAGCTCCAGTCGGCCTGCGATCCGAAGAGCATTCCGAGGGCGGCCGGGGTGTGTATGAGTTCGTCGCTGTCGGGGCCGCCCGCTTCGAGGAGCAGCACGCGGACCCGGTCGTCGCGGCTCAGACGGTTCGCGAGCACGCAACCGGCGCTGCCGGCGCCCACGATGACGTAGTCGAAGCCTTCGGTTCCGGTGGAGTTCATGATGGCTCCCTCACCCGGCGGACGCCGTCGCCCGGACTCGCCCGGGACGGGCGACGTGGGCCCGCCGTCGGATCAGGGGTGGTAGATCGACTGGAGTTGCTGGTAGGCCTGAAGCCCCTCGGGCCCCAGCTCGCTGCCGAGGCCGCTCGCCTTCCTGCCGCCGTAGGGCGAAGTGAGGTCGGGGAGATAGCCGTTGAGTCCGACGGTGCCCGTCCGGATTCGGCGGGCCACCTGGGCACCATGGTCCACGTCCGTGGTCCAGACGGTTCCGGCCAGGCCGTACGCCGACTCGTTCGCCAGGCGCACCGCCTCGTCCTCGCCGTCGTAGGGCGTGACGGTGAGGACCGGGCCGAAGATCTCCTCCTGCGCGATGGTCGACGAGTTCTCGACGTCGGCGAACACGGTCGGTTCGACGAACCAGCCCCGGTCGAGGCCGGCCGGCCGGCCTCCGCCGGTGGTGAGCCGGGCTCCCTCGTCGAGGCCGGTCCTGACGTAACCGAGTACACGTTCTCGCTGGCGCGGGCTGACCAGCGGGCCGATCTGGGTGCCGGGGTCGAGCGCGTCACCGACGACGGCGTCACGGGCCATCGTCGTGCAGAACTCGACCACTTCGCCGTACCTGCTGCTCGGGGCCAGGACCCTCGTACTCGCGTAGCAGGTCTGACCGTTGTTGAGCAGACCGGCCATGAAGAACTGCTCGGGGTCCGCGGCGAGGTCGGCGTCGTCGAGGACGACGGCGGCGGACTTGCCTCCCAGTTCCAGGGTCACTGGTCGTAGCAACCCGGCGCACGCGGCGGCCACTTGGCGGCCCGCTCGGGTGGAGCCGGTGAACGACACCTGGTCGACGCCGGGGTGGGAGACCAGATACGCGCCGGTGTCGCGCCCGCCAGGAACGATGTTGATCACGCCGGCGGGGAGGTCCGCCTCCTCGACCGCCTGCGCCAGCAGCACCGAGTCGAGGACCGTCTCCGGTGCCGGCTTGAGGACGAGCACGCACCCGGCCGCCAGCGCCGGGGCAATCTTGAAGAAGGCGATGGTCTGGGGGAAGTTCCAGGTCATGACGGCAGCCACGACGCCTGTGGGTTCCCGGCGGACCAGGGTGGTGCCACGGGGCAGCCCGGCACGCAGTTCTTCGGACGCCATCCCGTCGGCAAGTCCCGCGTAATAGCGCAACAGGGCTGATGGCACCACGCCTTCGAAGGACCGGGCGACCGTGATCGGCATGCCGTTCTGCGCGCTGACAGCGGTGGACGTCGCCCCGCTCCTGGCATCGAGCGCGTCCGCCAGACGGATCATGGCGGCGGCGCGACGTGCGGTGGTCCAGGAGGCCCAGCCGGTCGGTGCGTCGAATGCGGCACGCGCGGCTGCGACCGCTCGGTCGATGTCGGCCGGGGAGCCGTCCGGGACGGTGCCGAGGTGATCGCCGGTACTGGCGGACACGGCGTCGATGACGCGGGCGCCGGACGCGTGCACCCAGTGTCCGTCGATGAACAGATGGTGGGGATCCATGGTGAACTCTTCCCTGGCGGGCCACATCCGTGACGCCCCTTGCGGCGGGAGAACGCACCTCGTGAGGAGCGCTTCGTATGGTTCATTCCTGAATAAATGCGACATTACACCCATCTGGGGTAACGCGTCACCAGATGGGTAGAACGGGGATGGAAAACTTTGGCACCGCCCCAGGGAGGGCGGTGTGGGCAGGCCGGGTCCGGTGCGCGGCACCGCATCCCGAGCACCGCACCTCAGGAGAGGTGGCACATCGTGCGGACATATGGCGGAGCGACGGCGGAACAGCGCGTTTCGCTCCGCCGTCGGCGCCTGCTGGACAGCGGCCTCGAGCTCTTCTCCAGCCGGGGATACGCCCACACCTCCATCAGCGCGGTGCTGCGCCACGCCGGACTGAAGGACAGGTACTTCGCGGAGAGCTTCTCGTCCCTCGACGACCTCATGGCGGCGCTCATGAGAGAGATCTACGAGGAGCAGATCGACCGGTGCACCGAGGCGGTCAGCACGGACCAGCCGTTGCGCGACCGGGCTCGAAACATGATCGACGTCGTCGTCGTACTTCCTCTGGAGGACCCGAGGAAAGGCCGCGTCAAACTCACGGAATCCCTGGGTGCCGGTCCCCTCACGGCGCGCGAACGGCGCCTGGGCCTGCAACGGATGAGCGGGCTCGTGGACGCTCTCCTGAGGGAGCGGCTTCTCGACCCCCGTATCGACACGGCCACGATGTCCGTGGCCGTCGTGGGCGCCGTCAGCGAGATGCTGCTGAGCTGGTCCAGCGGAGTCCTGGACGTCTCCAGGGCGGAGCTGGTGGATCAGGGCCTCCTCCTCTTCGAGGCCATCACCGAGCACACCCCGGCGACATCGCAGGGCTGAACGACGGCACGTGTCGGTCGGGGGCGCCTGTTGACGACGTCTGTCGACGGTCCGTCCGCGGAGGGCGGAGGACGGAAGGCATCGGGCATCGGGCATCGGGCGGAGAGCGAAGGCAGCGCTGGAACGGACGCGTCGCCGGGCGCCTTGTGAGCAGCGGAGGGACCGGGACCGTATGGGAGGGCGACATGACATGTCCGTGCGGTCGTGAGGAGGACGCCGTTGATGGCGGCATTCCGTGGTCCGAAGGTTTTGAACGTGTGGCTGTGGAGATGGCGGCGCAACCCGCTGCGGCGGCGCAGTGACGCCCTGGAGGCCTGGATCGTGCTCGTCGCCGGAACACTCACCGTGTTCGGCGGGGTGCTCGCCGGCCTGCTGGCGACGCAGTCCGTGGAGCACGGCCTCGCCCGGCAGCGCGCCGAGTGGCACTCCGTCCTCGCGCTGCTCGCCGACGACGTGCCGAGGACGACCGCGTCGGCGACCGGCGCGGACATGGTGTGGGCGAAGGTCCGCTGGACCGCGGCGGACGGCTCACCGCGTGCCGGCCAGGCGCGGGTCTCCGTCGGCAGCCACGCGGGCACCCCGGTCACCGTGTGGACGGACGACGACGGCCGGCTCGTCACCAAGCCCGCCTCACCTTCCCAGGCCCGGTTGCGCGCCTCGCTGGTCGGGATCCTGATGGGGGTGAGCGCCGCGGGCGTGCCGTTCATGGGCGGGCGGCTCCTGCGCGGACACATGGAACGGCGCCGTATGGAGCAGTGGGACGAGGAGTGGCAGCGGATCGGGCCACTGTGGGGACGGAAGACCGGCTGAGGACGATGTCCTCGACGCGCCACTCAGCGCGGCTCGTCACTCCCTTCCGATGCGGCGCGAGTGCGCGCCGTGCGTCGCGACGGGGCGAACGTCGCCTGCCGCGGCGCCGGCCGGGCGCTCTCCAGGGCGGTCCGGCAGGCACGCAGCAGTTGTTCGTCCTCGACGATGTCGTGGCTGCTGTGCCCGGCGGACCGCGCCTGGTGCCGTCGCGGTGCGGCGAGTTCCGTCCGGAGCAGATCGTGTGCGGGTGTACCCGCCGGACCCATCCGGCCCAGGCGCACGGCCAGCGCGCCACGCGTGTACACGTTCCGTTCCCAGGCCGAACGGAGCGCCGTGAGGACCGGATCCGGATCCCCGGCGACGTCCCACAGGGCCCCTGCGGCCGCCGCCTGTTTCCAGACGTCCTCCGACACGGCCATGCGGCGCAGGTCGGGCAGCGCGGCCCCCGCCGCGGGACCCAACCACCCCAGTGCTTCGGCACTCGCGCGGGCGTGTTCCCCTCGTGCCAACTCCCGCCGCAGCACCGGCAGTACGGCATCCGCGTCCCCCTCCACCGACCAGAGCGCGGACGCCGCCGCCACCGCGAACTCGCCGTCCAGCAGCTCGCGCAGGGCCGGTAGCGCATCCCGCGCCGCCGGTCCGAACGCGCCGACGGTCTGCGTGGCCGCCTTCACCAGCCATTCCCGGCCGCGCAGTTCGACCGGCATGCCGCGCAACAGCCGCAGCACCTCCGGCAGCGCGTCGGCGTGCCGCAGCCCGCCGAGTGCGAACAGCAGCGGCGCGGCGCGGTCGTACGCGTCGGGCGAGTCGAGGGGCACCTCGCCGAGCCGTGCGCGCAGCAGCGGGCCGAGCGGTTCGGCCGCGGCACCCAGGAACTTGATGGTGTATCCGGTGTCGTGCGGCACGACCGGGCCGCTCAGCACTTCGGCGAGCGCGGGTACCGCTCGCCGGTCCCCGGCCCTGGCCAGCGCCTTGAGCGCTCGGCCCAGCGCCGCCGCCCCGCGCTCCCACCGGTGTATCGAGTGCTCCGGACCGGTGGCCACCAGGTCGGCGAGGCGGTCGGCGGCCGGTCGGGCCAGGGCGAAGAGATCCTCCAGGACCGAGACGGCCGCGTCACGCAACCGCTCGTCCCCCAAGAGGAGTTGCTCGCCGATCAAAGCGACCGGCTCCTCGTACGATCCGCGCCATTCGCGGAACAGCCCCGCCGACATCCACACGGCGTTGCACCGGTCGGTGGCCGATTCACTCGTCAACTGCCCGTTGAGCAGGGCGATCCGTTCGGCCGTCCGCCCACCGAGCGCGGTGTGCAGCGTCCGCAGGAGCTGAGCGCCCTCCTCGTCGGCCGGGCGCAGGCGTCGCAGCTGACCGATGAGTGTGTCCGTGTCGGGCCTTTCGGGCAGGTCCTCGACCCGGGGCCACCGGGATCTGGCCCTGAGGAGCTCGACGACGGTGGACACGAGGTCGACGGGCAGGCGGTCGGGGGCGCAGCCGGCGAGCCGGCCGAGCGCGGCGAGCCGCAGCCCCGGGTCGTGCGGTGCGCGACAGAGCGCGACCAGACGGTCCACCGCCGCGGCGCCGACCGCCGGACGCAGGCGCGCGAAGAGGCCGAGGGCCTCGGCGAGCGCCGGGCGGACGCGCTCCTCCTGTTCCTCGTCGAGCCGCTCCGCCAACAGCCCGAGCACCCGCTCCGGTTCGTCGAGGAAGCGCGTCAGCGCCGTCGCCGCCGCCCGGCGCACCTCCGGGTCCCGGTCCCCGACCAGCTCGGCGAAGACCGCGGCACCCGCCCGCACCGCGGTCCGGGCCATCGCGTGGTTGTCGACGGTGGGATCCGCACCTTCGAGCGGTCGCTCCCCGGCGGGATCCGCGTCCTCGATCGGCTGTTCGTCGGTGGGCGCGCCGCCGCCGATGCTGACGAGCAGCTCCACGACGCCGCTCCGGTCGGGGAGTTCCGGCCGCGCGACGAGTGCGAAGAGGAACGGGATGCACGCGAGTGTCGAGTCGTACACATCGCCCTGGTGGTGTACGGCCCCGTACATGCCGTCGAGCGCTCTCTCCCGCTCCTGGGGGCTGGGCGAGGCCAGCCCCCGCAGCAGTCGCGGAACTTCCTCCGCGCTTCCGTAGGCATGCTTCATCGAGGCCCAGGCGACCTCGTCGATCCCCGTGAACACGGCGTCCTCCCCGGACATACGTCAACTGAGCGCGAGTGTGCACCACGGCACTGACAGCCGACGTCCGGCCGCGAGGATCCCGGTTCCGTCCGTCCCGGCCCGGTCGGGCCCCGTCCCGTCTCCTGGGCCGACGGGGCTCCCTAGACTGGGACGGTCCACACGGCGGCCGGGGCGGTTCGCGCGAGACGATCCCGGCGAGGGGGAGGAAACACGGTGGCGACAGAGGTCGGCGGCTTCGACGATCCGTCCGCCGAGGTGCTGGCGGAGGCGGCCGCGGCCTTCGGGCTGCTCGCGTCGTCGGCACGGCTGCACATCGTGTGGGCGCTGGCGCAGGGCGAGAGCGACGTCACCGGCCTTTCCGAGCGGGTCGGCGGTGCGTTGCCCGCGGTGAGCCAGCACCTCACCAAGCTGAAGCTCGCCGGCCTCGTACGGTCCCGGCGCGAGGGCCGGCGACAGGTCTACTTCGTCGACGACCCGGACGTGGTGACCGTCGTACGCCTCATGGTCGGACAACTGACGGACCGGGCCGACCGGTCCGGGCTGCCCGCCCAGGCGGCAGGGCGGCGGTTGCGCGGCTTCGGCGCCTGAAGGCGGCGCGACCGTCCAGCACGCCCCGCACGTCCAGCGCGCCGTCCAGGACCTCTGCCGGACACCGCCCGCGCGCTCGGCAGGTCCCTGCGCATCCCCAAGAGCGAGGCCAAGGCGATGAAGGACGGGAATCCCGCGGCCACCACCGAGCCGGGCACCCACCCGGGCACGGCCGCGGACGCCGTCCGGAACGCCGCCGGGCAGGCCGCCCCGCGCACGACGGCCGACGTTCCGGGCACCGCGCACTGACGCTCCCGGTGTCCCCACCGGGTCGGCGCACCGGGCCGCCCGGTACGGACACCGCGCGGGGCTCAGTCCTCCTCGTCGTCGCCCTCGAAGAAGTCGCCCACCTCGTCGACGACTTCGGCCGCGACCAGGCCGCCCACCACACCCACCGCGAGTCCCGCCGCACCGGCCGCGATCGCGGTCCCCACGCCGGGACCGGAGTGACGGCCCTCGTGGCCGCCATGGCCCGGCGCGTGCCCGTACGCGCTCCCGGCGGCGTACGGATCGTCGTGGCCGTACGAGGCGTGCGAGCCGTACGAAGCCCGGTGCTCCACCAACTCCCTCATCCAGCCGTCGACTTCGCTGTTCCAGTCGAGCGTGTGCGCGTCCTGATGGCTCACCGTGAAACGGGTGAGGGCGTCATGCCCCGACTCGAACAGGCCGCCGCGCTTGTCGGCCTCCAGCACCACCTCCATGCCGGCGGGGGTGGCGAGGAAGGTCAGCTCGATCTCGTTCACCGCGTGCGCGTACTGCGGCGCAGGGGTCAGCTCGATCTCCTGGTAGAAGGGCAACCGCTGCCCCGTGCCCCCGATGTGGCCGTACTCGAGGTCGGCCGACCGGAAGCCGAAGCCCAACTGGCCCAGCGCCTCCAGAACCGCTTCCTGGACCGGCAGCGGCCGCACGGTGAGCGGATCGAGGTCTCCCTTGTCCCTCGCGCCGGCCACGGCGAGTTCGGTCCGCACCCCGAGCACGATGCCCAGCGGCTGCCCGTACAACTCGCTGACCGGCGTCTCCCACGGCAGCGGCACGCTGAACGGGATGCTGCGCCGCTCCTCCTCGGCGAGGCGGAAACCGCCGCCGACGGTGAACCGCTCGAAGACGACGGCGCCTTCGCTCTCCCCGTCCTCGTGCTCCGCCTCGACCCGGGCGATCAGATCGAGCCCGATGTGCTCGATCTCCACGTCCGTGTCGCCGCCCTCGAGATGGACCTGTCCCGACAGGATTCCGCCGGGCGCCACCGCGCCGCCGTCGAGAACCGTGTCCACCGAGGGGCCGCCTGCGCCCATCGCCCCGAGCAGCCTCTTGAACACCATGCCGCTGTGGCTCCTTCACTGATCGCACTCGTCGTTCCGAACCGGCCCGACGCTCGCGCGCCGGGCCGGTCTCGTCGGAACTGACGGTGTGGGCGAAGAAGTTCCCAGGTCACCCGGTCAAAGGCGGCGCTCACGACCCCTCACGGCCGAAGCAGCGCTCCAGTTCGTCCAGGTCGTAGAACGAGCTGCCCTTCCGCACGGGCTCACAGCCCCGCTTGAACGCGGTCTCCTTCTCGTTGTAGAGCATCCGCACCAGATAGGAGTTCCCCTTGCGGAACACGTCCCACTGGATGTTCGCGGCCATCGGAGCCACCGAACCGCCCCGCCAGGAGTTGTCCGCGTAGGTGTAGGGCCGGCTCTCCGTCACCGGCTGGGTGCTGCCCGGCAGCCGCATCAGCGCGGCGAGCGGGATGATCTCCTCCGCGTGGGTGAAGCGCAGTTCCGCGCCCAGGTCGCTGGTCCCCGCGCGCTTGGCCTCGACCTTCTTGAAGAAGTCGTCGAGCAGGACATCCGCCATCTTGTACGTGATGTCGCTGTCCGCGAAGCCGGGTCCCTTCTCGTAGAAGTCCTCGGTGTCGCTGAGATAGGCGAACCAGGCGGCGTCGCGCGGGGCGAGGTAGCGCTCCAGGTGCCAGTCGCCCTCGTCGCTCATGGCCGGGGCGATGCTGTACAGGTTGTAGACCGCCTGTGCCGCGTCCACTTCGGAGCCGGTCGAGGCGAACTCGCCCGCCGAGATCCGCCGGACGAAGGCCGGGGTGAAGATCTTCTCCAGGATGCCGCGGGCCGCGCGCCGGGTGGCGGGCTGCTCGGTGATGTTCTTGAGCGTGGTCGCCAGCCGCCGGTCGTTGGCTATGTAGTCGCGATAGGCGGCGCCCCCCGCGGACTTGTGGAAATAGAGGAGGTCGGCGTCGGCCCGCGCGGGGCCGATGAGGGGGCCGAGGGCGGGTTCGGCGTCGGCGAGCGCGGAGGCGAAGAGCCGGCCGCTGTCGACGGCGCGGCCCTGACCCGAACTGACGACGTCGATCGGTTCGCCGTCCCGGGCGATCCGCGCGAACAGCCCGGGCAGCCGCCGCTCCATACGGACCGCGGCCCCCTGGATCTCCCGTTGCCCCCGGCCGCTGAGACTGCCGTACCCGACCTTCTCCATCGCGGCGGTCAGTGACCGTACCTGGGGACCGAACGCCGCCCCTGCGCGCGTGAGTTCACCCTCGTCCGCGGCCCTGTCCCACAGCTGGAGGATCAACTCCGCGTCCTCACCGCTCGTCGCCGCGCGGGAGCCGTGCCGGGACACGTTCTCCGTGAACACCGGGACGAACCCCTTCGGCGCCCGCTGATACGAACGGGCGTCCTGCTGCGGGGCGTACGGGGTCTTCGTCCCGTAGGAGCCGGCCGGTCCTGCCGTCGCTCCTGCCGGGAAGGCGGAGGTCAGGAGGGCGGAGAGCGCGAGGACCAGGGCGGGGACGGCCGCGATGCGTTTCATGGGGTGGTCGATTCCTCCGGAGCGGGCTCGGGTGATCGGCCGCATCGTCGCCGGAGGACGTGAACGCCTGGTGACCGGGGAATGGCGGGGCGACGGGTGCCCGGCAGGCACGGCAGCCGAGAGGTGGTCCGGTGCCTGCCGGGCACGTCGCGTCACCCGGCGGACGGCGAACTGGACGACGAACCGGAAGACGAACCCGGCGTCGAGGCCGACGGCGCACCGCCGTGCGGCGGTCGGGTCGTTCCCTCCGGTGTCCGCGGGCGCCCGCGACGGCCGAGGGCGGGCAGCGCGGGCCGGGTGAGGAAGCCCTCCGCGCGGGCCGTGGCGATCCCGATGCGGGGCAGGTCGCTGCTCTTCTCGAACAGCAGGTAGCGGGGCTCCCACACCGGCCGGTACTTGGCGTTGGCCCGGTAGAGGGACTCGAGCTGCCACCAGCGGGAGAGGAAGGTCAGCACGGTGCACCAGAGCCTGAGCACGGGCCCGGCGCCGAGCCGGGAACCCCGGTCGAAGACCGACCGGAACATGGCGAAGTTCAGCGACAGCCGCTGTACCCCGAACTCCTGTGCGCGCAGCAGAAGTTCGATGACCATGAACTCCATCAGCCCGTTCTCGGAGTTCCGGTCACGGCGCATCAGGTCGAGCGACAGCCCTTTCCCTCCCCAGGGCACGAAGCTCAGCACCGCCCGCGGCTCGGCCCGGCTGTCGTGGCATTCCAGCATGACGCAACGGCCGTCGCCCGGGTCGCCGAGCCGTCCCAGCGCCATGGAGAAGCCGCGTTCGGTCTCGCCGTCCCTCCAGTGGTCCGCCTTGTCGATCAGGGTGGCCATCTCGGCCTCGGGAATGTCGGCGTGGCGGCGGATACGGACGGTGTACCCGGCCCGGCGGATCCGCTTGTGCGCCTGGCGCACTCCACGCATCGCACGTCCTTCGAGGGTGAAGTCCGCCCGCTCGACGATGGCTTCGTCGCCGAGTTCGAGCGCGTCGAGGCCGTGCCGGGCGTAGATGGTGCCGGCCTCCTCGCCGGCGCCCATCACGGCCGGTGTCCACGCGTGCCGGCGCGCCTCGCGCAGCCACTCCTCGATCGCGCCGGGCCACGCCTCCGGGTCACCGATCGGGTCTCCCGAGGCCAGGGTCACCCCGCCGACCACACGGTAGGCGATCGCCGCCTTGCCGCTCGGCGACCACATGACGGCCTTGTCGCGGCGCAGTGAGAAGTAGCCCAGCGAATCCCGCTCGCCGTGTTTGGCCAGGAGCACGCGCAGGCGCTTCTCGTCGTCCTCGCCGAGGAGTTCACTGCCGCGCGGGGCGCGGAAGCACGCGTAGAGAACGAGCAGGAAGGTTGCGGCGATCAGAACGTTGATGAGGACGTCCACCCAACGGGGCGCGACGACGGAGTCGAGGCGGTCGGCGAGCGGGCCGACGCTGACCCCGCGCAGCAGGGTGTAGGCGATCCGGTCCCTCAGCGGCGCCCCGGACACCTTGTTGGTGGCGCTCACCAGCAGGATTCCGAGGGTCCCGCTCACGAGGACGCCGCCGGCTCCGACGGCGAGTGCCAGCCGCGGGTTCGAGCGGTCCCCGACGGCCCGGAACTCCGAGCGCCCCAGCAGCAGCGCGAGCACGAACAGTCCGGTGAACAGGGTCGAGAACCAGTTGAAACCGTGGCGTCGGTACGGGGCCTGGGTCAGGGCGAGTACGTACAGCCCGAAGAGCGGCCCCGCCAGCAGCATGTTGAAGATCCACGCGGCCCGCTTGCGGCGCCTCATCACCAGGGCCAGGAACAGTGCCAGGGCCGCCGAGATCAACCCGGCGGTGGCCAGGTACGGGGTGAAGAACTGACCCGCGTTGTGCTCGTGGACCTCCTCGCGGAACGGCAGCGAGACGACCGCCACGAGGTTGAGCAGCGCGAGCAGCCGCAGGTACCAGACGGTGGCCGCGGCGGCCCGCAGCCGCAGTCGTGACCCTGCGCCGCCGGCGGACCCTTCGGCGGGAGCGGTCCGCCGTGATGTCGAGTTCCGCTGTTCGGGGACGAGCGCAGGCTGTTGTGCAGACACGGTGCAGCATCACCTTGGGGAGAGGGAGTGGAAGAAAGCCGTGGGGACGGGCCGGGTGAACCTGTGCGGTTCCTGGGAACCGCAGAGCGGGGAAACCCTACATCCTGTAAGGAAAGGTGAGTTGTGTCCACGGTGAGGACGGGCTTCGGAGATCTCGGCGAACGGCTGCCGGGGGCCTCGTACGGCAAGGGTGCCTGGTCCGCGCGGTGTCACGGGGTAAGGGAGTGGTGAGAATTCAAGGGCGGTCGACGCGCCTCCCACCTGCCGCCTCGGCCCGACCGGGGCGACTACTTCTTCGCGCTGCCCGGTGTGAAGGACCGCTCGGACCGGTTCGGCCGCTCGCTCGCGGGCCGAACCGGCTCAGGCCCGTCGAGGCTCTCGAGCAGGAACGGGATCAAGCCCCGCTCCAGGAGGGCCAGTTGCCAGTCCAGATGGGCCTGTCTCAGCTCGGCGCCGCCGGGCTCACGCTCTTCCGGGGCAAGGCGGCGGCGGGTCGCCAGCGACCAGACCAGATCACCCAGCGCCGCGCCCGCCGTCACGGCGGCCAGGATCACCACGACCATGATCAGGCCGTCGTTCAGGTGCGGGCGTACGTCCAGGGCGCGCAGGTCGAACCCGCTCAGCACGTAGACGCCGGCCGCGACGACACCGAGGCTGGGCAGAAGCAACGCGGACACGGAGACGGAGCTCTCCTCCGTACACACGACGGATTCTGATGGGCCGTCATGTCGGCCCGGGTGCGGGAGGTCGCCGGCGGGGGCCCGCAGTCCGAGGTAGCGGGCGTACTCGGCGGCAGCGGTCCGGGAGAGGGCGGCGCGCGCCTTCAGTGCCTCGCCGCGCAGGCGCTCGCGCGTGTCCGCGGCGTCGGAGCGCTCCATCGCTGCCATGATCTCGGGGGAGTGCAGGGCCCGGTCCAGGACCCGCTCGAAGGTGCCGTCGCCCGGCGCCGTCCGATCCGCGTCACGTTCCTTCACAGGGATCCCCCGAGACGTAAGAGGCTCATGACGAACTCATGATGACGCAAACCCTACAGTATGTAGGGTTTGCGCCCGCCGGGGGCCCATGGACCCCGGACCACGACGTACCCCTTGCCTCGTTTCCGCCGCCGTGTCTGTCACACCACCCGGGCTCACCCGGTCTATTCCGGTGTCGAACAACGGACAGAGGGAATCATGCGCGAGATGGTGATCGTCGGTGGCGGCTACGCGGGCTTCTACACCGCGTGGGGCCTCGAGAAGGCACTGCGTACGGGTGAGGCACGGGTGACGGTCGTCGATCCGCGTCCCTATATGACGTACCAGCCGTTCCTTCCGGAGGTGACGGCCGGCTCGGTGGAGGCGCGGCACGCCGCCGTGTCCTTGCGGCGGCATCTGCGCGGCACCCGGCTGATCGCGGGGAGCGTGACCGGGATAAGCCACGCGGACCGGGCCGTCACCGTCCGGTCCGCCGACGGAACGGACCACGAACTCCGTTACGACACCCTCGTGGTCACCGCCGGCGCCGTGACCCGCACCTTCCCCATACCGGGCCTGGCGCAGCAGGCGATCGGCCTGAAGCACGTCGAGGAGGCCGTCGCGATTCGCGACCGGCTGATGACCGCGTTCGACCAGGCGGCGTCCACGCCGCCCGGGGCCGAGCGGCGGAAACTGCTCACCGTCACGTTCGTGGGGGGCGGCTTCTCCGGGGTCGAGGGCTTCGGCGAGCTGCTGTCGCTGGCGACCGCGATGCTCGCGTCGTATCCGGAACTGAGCTTCGAGGACCTCTCCTTCCACCTGGTCGAGGCCCGGGGGCGCATCCTGCCCGAGGTGGGTGACAAGCCCGGCGCCTGGGTCGTGCGCGACCTGGAACGCCGTGGCGCGCACGTCCATCTGAACACCCAGCTGGTCTCCGCCGAGGACGGGCACGTCGTGCTGTCCAGCGGGGAGGAGTTCGATTCGACGCTGATCGTCTGGACCGCCGGCAACGCCTCGAACCCGGTCGTGCACAACCACACGGATCTGCCGGTCGACGAGCGGGGACTGGTCATCGTCCGCCCCGACCTTCGCGTGGGTACCGCCGACGAGCCCGTGCCGGACGTGTGGGCGGCCGGGGACGACGCGGCCGTTCCGGACCTGGCCTCTCCGGTACCGGGGGCGCACACGGTGCCGAACGCCCAGCACGCCGTGCGGCAGGGCAGGCTCCTCGCGAAGAACATCGCCGCCGACCTGCACGGAGGCAGGATCCGGGACTACCGCCACAGCAGTCTGGGAGTGGTGGCGACACTGGGCCTGGGACGAGGCGTCTTCCAGTACAAGCGCATCGTCGTCAAGGGTCTTACCGCCTGGCTGATGCACCGCGGTTACCACGTTCTGGCCGTCCCCACCTGGGAGCGGAAGGTCCGCGTGCTCGCCGTCTGGCTCACCGCCGCGCTGTTCGGCCGCGATCTCGTCTCCCTGGCCTCCGTCCAGCACCCACGGGACGCGTTCCTCGCGAGCGGCGAGCCGCGACGCTCCGGCGGGGGAGCCGGGTGAGCGACGGGGGACAGGGCCACGCGGGCGGGCCGGAGCATTCGGCCGGTGCCGGTGCCGGTGCCGGTGCCGGTGCCGGTGCCGGGTGGCGGGGAAGCGGTTACCCCTCTGGAGGGCACCTTGGACGCGAGTGAGGAGGCCGCACGCGGCCTGACCGACATCGAGAACTTCCTGTACCGGGAGTCGCATCTGGGAGCGGCCCACCGGCGTGCGGCGGATTTCACCGCACGTGTGCCCGGCCTGACCCGGCAGCAGAGGATCGATATCGAGGAGTGGTATGTCGAGGAGCAGAGACACGTCGCTCGAATGGTGACCGAGCACATCGCCGACAGCATCAGCGTGGTGGAGAAGCAGCACCACGTGCGCTTCGGGCGATGGCTCCGGGGAACGCTGGCCGCGATGGCTCTCATCACCGCGGTGATGGTCGTGGTCAGCGTCGCGTTGGTCGTCGGAGCGTCGGCCTGAGACCCGGCGGGACAGCAGGTGATCAGAGCCGGCCGTCACTCCGCGGCGACGGACGCTCCGGTGCGCCGCGGGAGCTGGGCGGGCGGTTCCAGAGGCGGAGTTTGTCGGGGTTGAGGACGATCGAGATCCGCGTGATGCGCTGGTCGGTGACGGCGAGGCTGATGACGGCGGCGACCTGGTGGTCGTAGCGGGCCACGAGACCGGTGCGGCCGTTGACCGAGTGGGCGGTCAGTGTGGTGCGCGGACGGAGCGCCAGGAGCGTCAACAGGCTGGCCGCGACCTGCCGGCAGCCGTGCACGGGGCTGGCCAGGGCCCGGACCTTGCCGCCGCCGTCGAAGAGCGCCGTGGCGTCCGGGGCGAGGAGGGAGGCGAGCAGTTCGCCGTCCTGAGCCGCACAGGCCTCGCGGACGGCTCGGGCGAGGACATCGTGCTGGTACGCCGTGACGGGCTGCGGGCGGGCCACGCGAACGCCGTGCCGTGCCCGGTCGACGAGTAGCGTGGCGGTGGAGCGTTCGGCAGTCCGGAGCCGGTCCGCCGATCCCGCGGTGCCGTCGGTGTCGTCGACCCGGCCGGGACCGGTGAGGCGGCCGAGACAGATACCGCCCGCGGTCTTCGCCAGCCAGGACCGGGGCACCTCGATACGGCCACGCGTCGCGTCCGGCAGCCCGTACCACCGGCGGTACGTCTCGTCGACCACGCCCTCCGCCGCACCGGTGCTGCCCAGCATCCAGCAGGCCACGTCCAGCAGATACCGACGCTCGTCCAGCAACTCCGCGAGCGGCACCGCAGCGACACGATCCATACGGCATTCTCCCTCACGGACGGCCGTGTCACACGGCCGCACAGAATTACTCCTCGCGGTTCCGGAGGCCTTGAGCGGTATTCCCGGCCCGATGGTTGGGGGCCGGCACGTACACGCCTGTGCCCGGACGGTGATTTCGGTGGCCGGCAGCGGAGTCCTGGTGAATGACACGCCATTTCTCATTTCTCGGCTCAACCATGTGACCGGGCAGGCACGGATCTTGTGACACGAGCCTCTGTGTGTCACATGCACGCTTCCTGCCCGGTCATACGGGTGGGAGCGGGCGGGTGTCCGCCGATCCCGGAAGCGCGGTGACGAGACCCGATCTCGCGCCAGGTCGCGCCACCTTCCCCGGCCCTCCTCGCAGAGGTTCTCGGCTGCCCGAGAGACGGGGAGACGCGCCGGGCCGAACGCGATTCCCCTGAACGATCTGTGAACGGTGGTAGAGGCATGAGCGACGGGAGCCGGGATCAGCCCGTGCGGCGAGATCCCGCAGGAGAAAGGATCGCCGACTGGGTCTCCGGGCGCCTGGGTGTGCACGGTCGGCTCAAGGAGAGGGCGCGGAGAGCGTTCCCGGACCACTGGTCGTTCCTGCTCGGCGAGATATGCCTCTACAGCTTTCTCGTCATCGTCGTCACAGGCGTGTATCTCACGCTGTACTTCCATCCGTCGATGAAGGAAGTGACGTATCAGGGCAGTTACGCCCCGTTGCGCGGGCAGACGGTGTCGGAGGCGTTCGACTCGACCCTGCGCATCTCCTTCGACGTGCGCGGTGGCCTGCTCATCCGGCAGGTCCACCACTGGGCGGCGCTGGTCTTCGTCGCCGCGATGCTGGTCCACATGATGCGCGTGTTCTTCACCGGAGCGTTCCGAAAGCCCCGTGAGCTCAACTGGGTTCTCGGTTTCCTGCTGTTGGTCCTGGGAATGTTCGCGGGCCTGACCGGGTACGACCTTCCGGACGACCTGCTGTCCGGGACGGGGCTCGCGGTCGTGAACGGAACCATCCTCTCCCTACCGATCGTCGGAACCTATCTCTCGATGTTCCTTTTCGGGGGCGAGTTCCCGGGCGACGACCTGGTAGCGCGTTTCAACACCCTTCACGTGCTGATCATCCCTGCCCTCATGGTGGGGCTGGTCGTCGCGCATGTGGTTCTGGCCCTCCGCCACAGGCACACCCAGTATCCGGGTGCGGGGCGCAACAACCGGAACGTCGTGGGTCTTCCGCTCAAGGCGCGTGCCGTGAAGTCCGCGGGATTCTTCCTCCTGGTCGCCGGCGGCATCCTCCTCGTCGCCGCGTCCGCGCAGATCAACCCCGTCTGGCAGTACGGACCCCATCGCGCCGACCAGGTCTCGGCGGGGTCCCAACCCGACTGGTACATGGGCGTGGCGGACGGACTGCTGCGCGTCATGCCGGGCTGGGAAGTCGACTTGTGGGGTCACACACTGGCTCTCGACAACCTGATCCCCCTGTTGGTGGGAGCCGGACTCTTCCTCGCCATGGGCGCGTACCCGTTCCTCGAGGCATGGGTGACGGGCGACGATCGTGACCAGCACGTCCTCGACAGACCACGCAACCGGCCGGTGCGAGCGGGCCTCGGTGTGGCATGGATCAGTTTCTATCTGGTGGCCCTCGTCGGAGCCGCGAACGACATCATCGCCGTTCGCCTGCACGTCGGGGTCGAATCAGTGACGTGGGCGGTGCGCGTCGCCCTGTTCGTCGTGCCGCCCGCCGCCTACGCCGTAGCGCGTCGCTGGGCGCTGGGTCTCCAGCGCGCGGACCGCGACGAGGTCCTGCACGGACGCGAGACCGGCACGATCAGGCGTCTGCCGCACGGTGAGTTCGTCGAGGTGCACGAGCCGCTCAGCCAAGAGCGACTGCACGTTCTCACCCAGCACGAGCAGTACCGGCCGATCGGTCCCGGCGGCACGGGCGACGGGGGAGAGCCGACTGCCGGATCGCGCCCCGCCCAGCGACTGCGTGCACGGCTCAGCCGGCGTTTCTACGGCGAAGGCGCGCAGATCACCAAGCCGACGGCGCGCGAGTACAAGGCGCTCACCGGTGATCACAGAGGCTGATGCGGCTGTGTCCGCACGGCGGAGATGTCGAGGATCAGCCGCACCCTGTCGCTGATCAGGAGTCCACCTGGTCCCGGAGCCGGATCGCCGTCGGGGCCAGGGGCGGGGCGCCGCGGGGTGACCGTACCCTCGCAGCCGACTCGGTCGCGTCCGTACGCGTCCCGGCTCGCCGCACGGAACGCGAGGTCGAGGCGGACGGGGAGCTCGCCGTCCTTGATCCGGAGGTACCCCGCCAGACGGAGCCGGTCGTCCCCGGCGTCGAGGACTCCGGTGGAACGGAAGCTCATGAGGGGAAACGTGGCGGAGTCCAGGAACTCCGGTCCGGTGACGTGCGCGTCGCGCTCCCGGGAGCCCGTGTCCACACTGCCCGTCTGGACACTGAGGTAGGCCTCGGAGCGGGTGGGACGGGCTCCGTCGAGCTTGAGGAGCCCCTCGAACGCGGTGAACTGCCCGCGTACGTCGGTGATCATGGCACGTCGGGCGGAGAAGCCGATCGCACTGCGGACCGGGTCGATGAGGTAGACGCCGGTCGACTCCTCATGGGGAGCGGGATGGGAAACGGTGGCTTCCTTGGGGTGGAACATGTCGTGCCGATTCTTCCGCGCGGGGATCTCGTAGGGGGGCGATTCGGAAAAGGAGGGCCCGCACACGGCCCTTGTCTGCGTGGGGCGAGGCTGCCGCCGCAATGGCGGGGCCCCTGCCGCGTCGACAGGGGCCCGCGGGAATCACCGCTGACGGGACCGGCCGTACCGCACGGTACGGCCTGCCGTCATTCGGCAAGCTTTCCCTCGGTCGAGACCTCCTCCATCAGAGAGGAGATCTCCTCGGGGATGGCCGGAATGCTCTCGTGGGTGATGCCGGTCGTCGGCGACCACACGAGATTGACCTGCAGAGCGGGATCGAGGTCGGGATAGTCACTGCGGTTGTGACAACCACGTGTCTCACGACGCTCCAGTGCCGCCTCGAGGGTGGCACGGGCCGCCAGGGCGGCGGACATGAGGTCGAAGGCGTGCGCGAGGTCCTGATAGCCGGCGATGTCCGGGTGCACGCCGACCTTCTCCATCCTCTCCTCGATCGCCGTGAGCTCCGCCAGCCCGGCCCGCAGGCCTTCTTCGTCGCGTACGACTCCCGCGTGCTCGGTCATGGTGTTGCGGACGGCGCGCTGCAGGGCGCGGACGTTCTCCGGCCCGTCGGCGGCGAGGAGGTCGTCGATCTCCGCGCGGGCGTGCGCGGTGGCCGACGCCGACCGCGTGTGCGCGGTGAGCGAGCGTGAGTAGGCGGCGGCCGCCTGGCCCGTGATGCGGCCGAAGACCAGCAGTTCGATGAGGCTGTTGCCGCCCAGGCGGTTGGCGCCGTGCAGCCCGCTCGACGCCTCGCCGATGGCGTACAGGCCGCGGACGTCGGTGCTGTGGTCCTCGGGGCGCACCCACACCCCGCCCATCGAGTAGTGCGCCGTGGGCGCGATCTCGATGGGCTCACGGGTGATGTCCAGCATCTGCAGATCCAGCAGGGTCTGGTAGACACGGGGAAGCCGCGTCATGATCGTCTGCCGGGGCAGATGGGAGACGTCGAGCCACACCCCTCCGTTGGGCGTCCCCCGCCCTTCCTTGATCTCCGTGTAGGAGGCCAGGGCGACACGGTCACGGGTGGACAGCTCCATACGGGCGGGGTCGTAGCGGGACATGAACCGCTCTCCGAGCGCGTTGCGCAGTATTCCGCCCTCGCCCCGAGCGGCCTCGCTGACCAGGGTGCCGGCCGCGTTCTCCGGCTCGATGATCCCGGACGGATGGAACTGCACCAGCTCGGGGTCGCGCAGACGCGCCCCTGCCTCCACCGCCAGACGGAAGGAGTCGCCCGTGTTCTCGTCGCGCCGTGACGACGTACGACGCCAGATGCGGGTGTGACCACCCGCGGCGAGGATGACGGCGTCGGCGTGGATCAGGTAGCGCGTTCCGTCGGTGAGATCGAAGCCGTAGGCACCGAAGACGGCACCGTCGTGGACCAGGAGCCGGGTGATGTACACGCCGTCGAGTACGGGGATGCCGAGCTGGTCGGCGCGTCTGATGAGGGTGCGCTGGATCTCCAGACCGGTGTAGTCGCCCGCGAAGGCGGTCCGCCGGAACTTGTGGGCGCCGAAGAAGCGTTGGCTGATCCGGCCGTCCTCTTCCCTGGCGAAGGCCATGCCATAGCGTTCCAGATCGTCGATTCCTCGGGCGGCGCCCTGGGTGACGATCCGGGTCGTCCGAGGGTCGGCGAGAAGATAACTCTCCTTGAGGGTGTCCGCCGCGTGCTGCTGCCAGCTGTCCTCGGGATCCATCGTGGACAGCGCCGCGTTGATCCCCCCGGCGGCGAGTGCCGTGTGGGCGTCCTCCTTGGGACGCTTGCCGACCGCGAGCACGTCGACGCCGGCCTCGGCCAGTTCGATGGCCGCTCGCAGTCCGGCTCCTCCGGTGCCGATCACCAGCACCATGGTGGAGAGACGTCGTTCGGTGATGACCACGGTTTTTGCTCCGATCGCCTGGGTTGTCATCACTACGACCAGGCCGTCCCGGAGTTTGTGACACCTCCTTTCGCTCAGCCCTCAGGACGAGAGCGTGAGGGTCGTCGGCGTCCCCCGCCGGACCATCTTCGCGTAGGGGCACAGCGAATCGGCCTTCGCCAGCAGCGGAGCCGCCGTCTCGGGGTCGACGCCGGGCCACCGCACCACGAGGTCGACGCGCAGCAGGTAACCGATGTCCCCCGGGTCCCGCCCGAGCGCGACGGTCACCTCCACGGAGATCGCGGCGGGGTCGAACGCCGCATGGCGTGCCACCAGGCTGAGCGTGCCGTGGAAGCAGGCGGCGAAGCCTGCGGCGAACAACTGCTCGGGGTTCGTTCCCCGGCCGTCTCCTCCCAGCTCGGCGGGCATGCCGAGGTCGAGATCCAGGACCCCGTCGGCCGAGCGGGCCCTTCCCGAGGCCCGCCCGTGACGGGCTGTTCCTCCACTCACGGTCACCGTCGTGGTGTAGAGGGGGGCGAAGGACTCCGCGTCGAAGTCCTGGGCGGTGGACGGCGGGGGCAACCGGAACCCGTCGGTCACCGCATGACTCCGTCGGCCCCGCCGTACGCCGCCGGCCGCGGAGTCGGCACCGTCGCGGGAGTACGGGGGTACGGCGGGGTCACTTCATGCCGACAGCCCATGCGAGGGGGTCGGCCCCGGCCGGAGCCCAGCGAGCCGGATGCGCCAACTGCCATGTGTCCCGCGCCTTTGTGTCATGGGCAAGCCCCGGGTCTCGGACAGCTGGTTGACCGACGGGCCACCCCGCTTGTGACAGCTGTGGGGAGGCTTGTGACAGAACGTCTTCAGGCACTCAACGAAGCCACGTAGGGGTTCAGTTTCTCGGGGTTCATGACCCACATGATGCGTTCGATGCCGTGTTCCGACACGTCCACGGAGAGGAGAACCTTCGGGTTGCCGTGGGAGGAGACGAGGACGGCCGGGCCGCCGTTGCTCTCGACCCAGCGGATGTCCGTCCCGGGCCAGAACCGCGGGGCGAAGGCGACGAGGTACTTGCTGACGTGCGGGCGGCCGACGACGGGGATCCGGGAGGCCCCGCGGATGCCTCCGCCGTCGGTGTAGCTGACCACGTCGGCGCTGAGTACGTCCTCGAGCGCGGACAGGCTGCCGGTCTGTGCGGCGACGAGGAAGACCTCCAGGAGTCTGCGGTGGGCGTCGGGGCTGACGGGTTCCTTGCGTTCCGCGGAGAGGTGTTTGCGGGCGCGGCTGACCAGTTGACGTGTGTTGGCCTCGCTGGTCTCGAGGATGTCGGCGATCTGTCCGTACGGGTAGTCGAAGGCTTCGCGCAGGACGTAGGCGGCCCGTTCCACCGGGTTCAGTTTCTCCAGGAGGAAGAGGACGGCCAGGTCGAGTGCCTCGGCCCGTTCCGCGCCGAGCTGGGGGTCGAGGCTGGTGTCGACCGGTTCCGGGAGCCAGGGCCCGATGTACGTCTCACGCCGTACCCGGGCGGACTGCGCGAGGTTGATGGCCAGGCGGGCGGTGACGGTGGCCAGGAACGCCGCCGGCTCGCGGATGTCGGTGCGGTCGGTGCTCTGCCACCGCAGCCATGCCTCCTGCACGATGTCCTCGGCCTCCACGGCGCTGCCGAGCACGCGGTACGCGATGCCGAAGAGCTGGGGACGGGCCGCGACGAAATCCCTCGTCGCCCGGTCGAGGGAGTCTGCGTCATCCCCGGCTGACATGGATCTCCTTCAGGTTCGGGTCACCCATTTTACCGGCCGGCATCGCAGGGCGCGTGGTGGAGCCACGCGGCCTGACCTGCCGGGTACGCCCCGTGTTGTGCTCCCTGTCGGACCCGTGCACGCTTGATCAGCGACGGTCACCGTCACCGCGGACCAGCACGGAGGGAGTCGCAGTGTCGAACAACGACTCGTCGGGCGAGACGCCGGACAGGCCGCGTTCCGAGGCGTGGAAGACGGCGGTGACGGTCCTGCAGGACGTCGAACCGCCCCACATCCCCGAGGGTGCCTCGGGGATGACGATCCTCGTCCAGTGGCCACCCGGTGACCCCGGCACCCCTCCGCACCGCCACTCGGGACCGGCCTTCGGCTACGTGGTCGAGGGCGAGGTGCGTTTCGAGCTCGAAGGCGAACCGGAACGGGTCGTCAAGGCCGGCGAGACGTTCTGGGAGCCGGGCGGAGACGTCATCCACTACCAGGACGGAAACGCCCGTACGGACGCGCCGTGCCGGTTCGTCGTGACCATGCTCTGCGCGCCGGGCACGCCGATGCTCACGCTGGTCGACGAGGAGGAACTGGCGCTGCGGGCTCACCTGCGTGCTCCGCGCCCCGGGGGCTGATCCGCGGCGGGGCGGCGAGGGCCGGGGGAGTGCTCTTACGGTTGTTCCACGAAGTACGAGTCGTGCTTGACGAGGAACTCGGCGCGCTCCTCGTCCGTGGCGTCCGCCAGCTGCGAGAGCTTTTCGAAGTACTCCTCGCGCGGTGCTCCGGGGGTGAAGAGCAGGAGCATGTCGGCCGGTGAGTCGGAGTCGTTGCGGAACGCGTGCAGTCCGCCCTGCGGCACATGGAGGAAGTCGCCCTGCCGGGCGTCGGTCCACTGCGCGCCGTCGAAGAGCCGAACCGTGCCGTTGAGGATGAAGAAGGACTCCGAGATGGTCTTGTGGAAGTGGGTCCTGGGCCCACCCGCGTGCGGGCGCATCTCGACTCGGTACAGCCCGAATTCGCCGTGCGTGGTGGTCGTGGTCGCCAGGTAGTGGATGGCGTCACCGCCGGCCGTGCCGACGTTCGGTGGAGTCGTCGCCGGCCGGAAGTCCGCGTTGATCTCGCCGTCATCTCCCACGTACACCTGCTTCGGGTACGACATGCCGACCATCCCTTTCCCACGTTGGTTGCGCTAGGTCCCACAGGAGAGACCGGACACCACCGGTGTGTGTGACACGTCCCCGACCCCGGATCAGGACCTGGCGCCGCGGGTCAGGTGAGCCGTGGGCGTCCGGGCGGCGGTTGCGGCAGGGGGCCGGCGTCGGTGGCACGCAGGCCGTCGAGAGCGAGTTCGAGGTAGCGGCGCCACGCCTGTGGCTGCGTGGCCAGCAGGGGCGCCGCGGTCTGGTGGATGCCGCCGAGGAGCAGCACGACGTCCGTTCCCGTGACGTCGCTGCGGACGGCGCCCTGCTCGCGGGCCCGAGCGGTGAGCGCCTCGGCCGCCTCGCAGAGGTCGCCGATCGTGTCCCGCACCCCGGAATGCTGGAGCGAAGGGCGTCCGATCACCTCGCAGAACGCGCGGTCGGCGGCGAGCAGTTCGACCCCGTCGGTCATGAACTCCCGGAGCGCCGCTGCCGCGTCGTCGGCTGTCAGCAGCCGCTTCGCCGCGCGGATGAGCTGGTCGAGCATCTGGAGCGTGATCGCCGCGAGCAGCTCCTCCTTGGAGGCGAAGTGCCGGAACACGGTGCCCTTGGCGAGGCCCGCGCGTTGGGCGATCTCGCCGATCGACACCTCGACCCCGCGCTCCGCGAACGCGGCCGTCGCGGCCTCCAGCAGCAGGCGTCGATTGCGCACCATGTCCGCCCGCTGGCCGGTGGCGGCCGTCGTCCCGGTCATGTGTGCCTCCTCACGGTGAGAAGACTACCACCAACATGACCGCAGGGTCATTTTAGCTGCTACGGTTTCAAACATGACCCGACGGTCACCTTCTGGGCCGTCTGTTCCCGGCCGGCCTGAGGGCCCCCGGCGGGTCCGGTACTTCGAACCACGAACTTCTTGGAGAACCCTGTGAGCAACACCCTGGAAGGCAGAGTCGTCCTCGTCACCGGTGCGTCCTCGGGCATCGGACGGGCCATCGCGATCGCCCTGTCGAAGGCAGGAGCCCGGGTCGCGGCCGGCGCCCGGCGGGCCGACCGGGTGCGGTCCCTCGCGGCGGACGCCCCCGGCGAGATGCTGGCCCTCGAACTGGACGTCACCGACCCGCAGTCGGTGCGTGACGCGGTCGAGGCGACCGTCGAGCGCTTCGGAGCCCTCGACGTGCTGGTGAACAACGCGGGCGTGATGCTCAGCGGGCAGATCCTGGGCGCGGACACCACGGAGTGGACGCGCATGGTCGAGACCAACCTGCTCGGATCGATGTACGCGGTCCACTCCGCCCTGCCGCACCTGCTCCGCAGCAAGGGGGCCGTGGTGCAGATCTCCTCGACCTCGGGGCGGGCGTCATCGGCCGCGAGCGGGGTGTACTCGGCCACCAAGTTCGGCATCACCGCCTTCTCCGAGGCATTGCGCCAGGAGGTCACCGAGCAGGGCGTGCGGGTCGTCGTCGTGGAGCCCGGTTTCGTGGCCACCGAGCTGGCCACCCACATCACCGACCCGGCCATACGGACCATGGCGAAGAACATGGCCGAGTCCATGCGGACGCTCCAGGCGGAGGACATCGCCGGCGCCGTTCTGTACGCGCTTTCCCAGCCGGAGCACGTCGCCGTCAACGAGATCCTGATCCGGCCCACCGACCAGACCCGCTGAGTCCGGTCACCCTCCCGCACCTCGGACCGGGCGTCGGACCGCACAGCTCGTCCGGTGGTCCGGTGCCGGGTGATCGGCGCGGCCCCGTTCCGGTCGTGGGTGACGGACCGGGCGGGGTCCGGCCCGCGCCAGGCCGGGGAGACGGCCGGGCGCGTTTCGCCCGGCCGTGGAAGGTGAGCCGCCCGTAGTGGTCGCATCGCCGGTCAGACGAGCTCAAGTCCCCCGTCGATGGTGAGCACTTGACCGGTCAGGTGCGTGCTCATGGGATCGGCGACGCGCAGGATCCAGTCCGCGACGTCCTCCGCGTCGCCGAGACGGCCGGTCGGGATGCGGTCGCGTTCGTGGGCACGCAGCTCGTCGATGGTGTCCTGGGAGAGGCCCGCCGCGACCAGAACGTCCGTCGTGGTGGGTCCGGGGGCGATCGCGTTGACCCGTACCCCGTCCGACGCGAGCTCGAGCGCCCAGCTCCGGGTCAGTTGCTCCAGGGCGCTCTTGGTGGCGGCGTAGTGGGCTCCGCCGGCCAGGGGGCGGTGCCCGTAGGTGCTGGAGACGTTGACGATGGAACCCGAGGAGTCGCGCAGATGCGGCAGGGCGGCGTGGGCGAGCATGCTCGGCGCTGTCACGTTGAGGTCGAACAGGCTGGTGATGACCGACCGGTCGCTCTGGGCGAGAGGCATCACGGCCGTGGCGCCGGCGTTGTTCACCAGCACGTCGATCCGGCCCCATCGCTCCACCGCCGTGGCCACCACCGTGTCCGCGGCGTTCTCCTCTCGGATGTCGAGCGGCAGGACCGCGATGCGGGAGTGGGCGAGAGCCGTCTCCTCCAGGGCGTCCTTCCGGCGTCCCACACCGAGGACATGCGCCCCCGACTCGGCGAGGGCGATCGCGGTGGCGCGGCCGATGCCCGACCCCGCCCCCGTGACGATGGCGACTCGGTCGGTGAAACGGGGGGTGGTTGAGCTGGGCATGGGTTTCCCCTTTTCGATGTGGGTGGGACGGAGAAGCAGGTGTCCGCGGGCGCGTGAGCCGTCGGGTGAGAAGGCCGGTTCGCGCACCGGACGTTGTCGTCGTGGTGAAGTCCCCCCCCCCGGCCGGGCAACCGCCCAACGCCGGTGGCCCGCCTCCTCGCCGTGGGTCGGGGCGGCGTGGAGACGGACCGGTCGTGCCCCGGCGGGCGCGCGTCGATCAGCCGAACTGGCCGGGCTGGTAGCTACCGGCCGGCTGCTGGTTGATGACGTTGATGCGGTTGTAGGCGTTGATGATGGCGATGAGGGAGATCAGGGCGACGAGCTGTTCCTCGTCGAAGTGCTTGGCCGCGGCGGCCCACGCCTCGTCGGTCACACCGCCGGCGGCGTCGGCGATGCGGGTGCCCTGCTCGGCCAGTTCGAGTGCGGCGCGCTCGGCGTCGGTGAAGACCGTGGCCTCACGCCAGGCCGCGACCAGGTGGAGCCGCTGCGCGGTCTCACCCGCCGCGGCGGCGTCCTTGGTGTGCATGTCGGTGCAGAAGCCGCAGCCGTTGATCTGGCTCGCGCGGATCTTCACGAGTTCCTGGACCGCGTGCGGGAGCGTCGTGTCCGAAACCGCCTTGCCGGCCGTGTTGATGTGCTTCAGCACCTTGCCGGCGAGCGGGTGGCCGAAGTAGTTGAGACGCGATTCCACGGTGATCTCCTGACGATCGACGACGTTTGGGGGTACACACCTATGACCGGGGTGGCGGGGCGATGTGTGACAGGGGGCCGGGGTGACCTGGATCTCGTGCCACCCCGGTGGGTCGCGCACCACTGTCTTCCGGCACCGCGAACCACGAACGCCCGGGGGCGCGGGCACCGCCGTCGTGTCCGCGGAGCGTTCCCACCGTGCGGCGGGAGTTCCCCGCCGTATGTCGCTCCGGTCGTACCGCCGGCCCGGGGCACCATGACGACAGTGGTCACAGGGGCGTGACCGTGACGCAGGGAGAGCCGATGACCGCCGTACCTTCCGCACCCTCCGCCGGGGACGAGCGCTTCCGGGTGGGTCCGCCCCCGCCGTTCGACCCGGAACTCGCCGTCGCCCTCGACGCCGTCGCCGACGAGATGCCGCCCGCCCTGCACCCCGAGATGATCCCGGCCCTGCGCGAGAGCATGGCGGCGTTCGAGGAAGCGGAGCCGGACCTGACCGGGGACGGTGCCTTCGAGGTCGAGGACCGCACGGTTCCCGGGCCGCGGGGCGCCCCGGACGTCTCGCTGCTCGTCTGCCGGCCCACGGGGACCGATGCCGCGGTGCCGGTCATCTACCACGCGCACGGTGGCGGGATGGTGGTCGGCGACCGCCGCACCGGGGTCGAGGAGATCCTCGACTGGGCGCGGGAACTGGGCACGGCGGTGGTGTCCGTGGAGTACCGTCTCGCGCCCGAGAATCCGCACCCGGCGCCCGTCGAGGACTGCTACGCGGGACTGGTGTGGACGGCCGAGCACGCCACGGAACTGGGTTTCGACGCGGGCCGGATCATCGTCGCAGGCGGCAGTGCCGGAGGCGGCCTGACCGCGGCCCTCGCCCTGCTCGCCCGGGACCGCGGCGGCCCGGCGCTGCTGGGGCAGGTACTGCTCTGCCCGATGCTCGACGACCGCAACGACACCCCGTCCAGCCACCAGATGGCCGGGGTGGGCATGTGGGACCGCACGGCGAACGACACCGGTTGGACGGCCCTGCTCGGCGACGCGCGCGGCGGCCCGGACGTCTCCCCCTACGCCGCCCCGGCGCGCGCCGGGGACCTCGCCGGACTGCCCCCGGCGTTCATCGACGTCGGTTCGGCCGAGACCTTCCGCGACGAGGCCGTCGCGTACGCGACGCGGATGTGGCAGGCGGGCGGTCGCGCCGAACTGCACGTCTGGCCGGGCGGCTTCCACGGGTACGACCAGCTGGCGCCACGGGCCGCCCTGTCCCAGGACACCAAGGCGGCCCGCCTGCGGTGGCTGCGCCGGCTGCTGGGGAACTGACCGGACAGGGAATCCACCCGCTCCGTGGACGGCCGCACACCCACATGAGCTAGACGGAGCGGTGGTACTGCTCGGGCACGTGCACGTCCGAGCCGAGCTCACGTCCCGCCAGGCGGGCGAACGACGGGTTGCGCAGCAGTTCGCGGCCCAGCAGCACCGCGTCGGCCTCGTCGTTGGCGACGATCTTCTCGGCCTGCTCGGCGTCGGTGATCAGGCCGACGGCGGCGACGGGCAGCCCGGTCTCCGCCTTCACCCGTGCGGCGAAGGGGACCTGGTAACCGGGCCCGACCGGGATGTGCACGCCCGAGGCGTTGCCGCCCGTCGAGACGTCCAGCAGGTCCACGCCGTGCTCCTGGAGCCGGGCGGCCAGACGGACGGTGTCGTCGGCGCTCCAGCCGCCCTCGTCCAGCCAGTCGGTGGCGGAAATGCGGAAGAAGAGGGGCTTGTCCTCGGGCCAGACCTCGCGGACGGCGTCGACGACTTCGAGGGCGAAGCGGACGCGGTTCTCGTAGGAGCCGCCGTACTCGTCGGTGCGCCGGTTGGAGTGCGGGGAGAGGAACTCGTTGACGAGGTAGCCGTGGGCGCCGTGGATCTCCACGATCTCGAAGCCGGCGTCCAGGGTGCGCCGGGCCGCGTCCGCGAACTGGCCGACGATCTCCCGTATCCGGTCCACGGTGAGTTCGGCCGGTACCGGATGGCGCTCGTCGAAGGCCAGCGCGCTCGGGGCAAGCGGCTGCCATCCGTACGCGTCCTCACCGACCGGCGCGCCGCCCGTCCAGGGGCGGTCGGTCGACGCCTTGCGCCCGGCGTGCGCGAGCTGGATCCCGGGCACGGTGCCCTGGCCACGCAGGAAACCCGTGATGCGGCGGAACGCCTGCACCTGGGTGTCGTTCCAGATGCCGAGGTCGTAGGGGCTGATCCGGCCCTCGGGGGAGACGGCGGTGGCCTCGACGACGATCAGGCCCGTGCCGCCGGTGGCGCGGGCGGCGTAGTGGGCGAGGTGCCAGTCGTTCGGAGCGCCCGTCGCAGGTCCCTCCGGCGCGGCCGAGTACTGGCACATCGGGGGCATCCACACCCGGTTGGGGATGGTCAGATCGCGCAGGGTGATGGGCTCGAAGAGCGCGCTCACGGAGGACTCCATTCGTCGCGGGACCGGGCTGTGGCTATTACGATAAACATCGTAGTACGGTAAGTGTCAAACTACGAGAGGTCTCGTACAATGGGAAGCGGTGGAGCCCAGCCTGCCGGACACGCTGCCGGAAGAGGGCCCGCCCCGAGGACTGGAGCCGCCGTGACCACCGCCGCCCCCGCCGGCAGCAGCCGGGATCTCGCGCACCCCGCGTGTGCGGAGATCCGCCTGGAGGGCGTGCTGCACGCGCTGTCCGATCCGATGCGGCTGCGGATCGTGCGGGAGCTCGCCGCCGACGGCGACGAGCTGTCCTGTTCGCACTTCGACCTGCCGGTCACCAAGTCCACCACCACGCACCACTTCCGGGTGCTCCGGGAGAGCGGGGTGATCCGGCAGGTCTACCGCGGCACGGCCAAGATGAACGGGCTGCGCGCGGACGACCTCGACACGCTGTTCCCGGGACTCATCGGCTGCATCCTCGCCGCGGCGGCCCGCCAGGAGTCGGAGCGGGGCGACCGCTGAGGTCCCTTTCTGGCCGGCCGACGACCGCGCGTGCCTCCCGAGCTGCTACGCGCTGACCGTGGGTGCCTCCGGAGCGGCGGCGCCGTCCTGCGCACCCGGCCTGCCCGGCAGATGGTTGAAGAGCAGGTTCAGGACGATCGCCGTCAGGCAACCGGCGCTGATCCCGCTGTTCATCACCGTCTGGAACCAGTCGGGGAACTTCTCGTAGACCGCCGGCACCCCGACCGGCAGGACGCCCACGGCGACCGACACGGCCACGACGGTGAGGTTGTCGTTGCCCTTGAAGTTCACCTCGGCCAGGGTGCGCAGCCCGCTCGCGGCGACCGTCCCGAACATCACCAGCCCCGCGCCGCCCAGCACCGGCGCCGGTACCGCCGCGACCACCGCACCCAGCTTGGGCAGCAGGCCGAGCAGTACGAGGATGCCGCCCGCGGCGGCGACCACCCAGCGGCTGCGTACCCGGGTCATGCCGACCAGACCCACGTTCTGCGCGAACGCCGTGTACGGGAAGGTGTTGAAGACGCCGCCGAGGACCGTGGAGAGCCCGTCGGCGCGCAGCCCGTCGGCCAGCGTGCGCGGCTCGACCCTGCGGTCGGTCATCTCGCCCACCGCGATGAGGTCGCCCGTCGTCTCCGTCATCGTCACCAGCGCCACGACCAGCATCGAGACGATCGCGGAGGCGTGGAAGGCGGGCGCCCCGAAGTGGAAGGGCGTGCTGACCCCCAGCCAGTCGGCGTCGTCGACGCCGCCGAAGTCCGTGAATCCGAAGGGCACCGCCACGGCGAGGCCCACCGCGATGCCGATCAGCACCGCGATCCGGCTCAGGAAGGGCGGCGCGAACCGCTGCACCCCCACGACGACGGCCAGGACGAAGGCCGCGAGCGCGAGGTTCTTCGGCTCGCCGAAGTCCTTGGCGCCCACGCCGCCGGCGGCCCAGTTGCCCGCGACCGGCAGCAGGGAGACCCCGATGATCAGGATGACGGTGCCGGTGACGAGCGGCGGGAAGAAGCGCAGCAGCCTGCCGAAGACCGGCGCCAGCAGCATGATCGCGAGGCCCGCGACGATCACCGACCCGTAGATCGCGGGCAGTCCGCCCCCGGTCGTACCGATGAGCACCATCGGTGAGACCGCCGCGAAGGTGCAGCCCTGCATGATCGGCAGACGGACGCCGAAGCGCCAGAAACCCACGCACTGGATGAGGGTCGCGATGCCGCAGACCAGCAGGTCGGCGGTGATCAGATACGCCAGATCGGCCGACGACAGCTTCATCGCGCCGCCCACGATCAGCGGAACGGCCACGGCTCCCGCGTACATCGCGAGCACGTGCTGCAGCCCGAAGGCGGCCAGACTGCGTACCGGCGGGACCTCGTCGACGGGATGCACGGGTGCGGTGGTTGCCATGGGCGCTCCTGGGGCGGCGGCGGATCGGGGCGGCCGGACGGTGTGGGGAACCTCCGAACAGCACGAGACCGTAGGGGGCTTGAACAGTTTGTTGATTTCCGGTCTGTTGCCGGTGTGTGTCATGCCCACGGAACCACCCCGAGCGACTCCGCCGGACCCTCGCGCGAAGGGGCGGACGGAGGGTGCCGGCGGACCCTTACCGGAGAACCCTCAGGAGGTCGCCGTCCGCGCCGCCGCCGTCATCAGGGACGTCCAGTCGGGCAGCTTCACGACACGCCGCCCGAGGGAGGCCCCGAGCTCCGCCTCCGCCCGCTCGATCGCCTCCCAGCCGGCCCATTCGACCGGCGCGAGGCCGTCCGCCCGCAACGCCGCGAGCGGGTCGTCGGGCACCTCGCGTCGTACGAGATCGGGCGCGTCCTCCAGGAGCGAGGTCACCGTCTCCTTCGCGCACGGCCGGTTGGTGCCGATGACGCCCGTCGGGCCGCGCTTGATCCAGCCCGCCACGTACTCGCCCGGAGCGACCGCGCCGTCGCGCAGCACCCGCCCCGCGAGATGCGGCACCGTGCCGTGCTCCGCGTCGAACGGCAGCCCTTCGAGCGGAACCCCGCGATAGCCCACCGAGCGCAGCACCAGCTCCGCCGCGATGTCCTCGTGGCGACCCGTGCCCGTCACCCCGCCCTGCCCGTCGGGCACCGTCCGTTCGAAGCGCACCGCGCCCACCCGGCCGCCGGCGCCGTCCGGCTCGCCGACGCGGGGGAGCAGCGCGACGGGGCGCAGGAAGAAACGGAGCCGGATCCGGCGCGGACGGCCCCGCGCCGGGGCGGCGGCCCACCCGCGCAGCACCTCCACGTTGCGGCGCTGGGCGGCCGGCAGCGCCGACGGGTCGACATACTGCGGATCGAGGGCCAACTCCTCGGGGTCCACCACGACGTCGGTGTCCGGCAGCCCGCCCAGCTCGCGCAGTTCCTTGGTGGTGAAGCGGGCCTGCGACGGACCGCGCCGCCCGACCATGCTGATCTCCGTCACCCTGCTGGCGGCCAGCGCGGTGAGCGCCGCCTGCGGCATGTCGGTGGGGCTCAGCTCGGCCGCGCCACGCGCCAGGATCCGGGTCACGTCGACCGCGACGTTGCCGACGCCGATGACCACGGCCGAGCGGGTGCCGTCCACGAATCCGGCGGCTCCGTCGGTCACGGAGTCCGGGTGCGCGCTGTACCAGGACACGAACTCGGTCGCGGACCAGCTGCCGGACAGCTCCTCGCCGGGGACCGCGAGGTGGCGGTCGGTGGCGGCTCCCACGCAGTACACCACCGCGTGGTACAGCTCGCGCAGTCGCGCGGCCGGCACGCCGCCGGGGCCCACCTGGACACCGCCGAGGAACCGCACCCGCTCGTCCTCCAGCACGGCGCGCAGATTGTTCTGGAGCGACTTGATCTTCTCGTGGTCGGGGGCCACGCCGTAGCGGACCAGGCCGTACGGGCACGGCAGCCGGTCGAGGACGTCCACCCGGATGTCGGGCAGACCGCTCTGTACGAGGCTCTGCGCGGTGTAGACCCCGCTGGGCCCCGAGCCGACAACGGCGACATGCAGCACGGCGGAACTCCCAACCCGAAACCCGGACATCCCGAGGAGATCGCTGATGGCTCCAGCATCGCACCACTCATGGCCCGCTGACAGGGTGCGGCGCGCGGCACACGTGTGCGTGTCCGTTCGTATGGAGTGTGATCACGCGGTTACGTTCTGCACGTGCTGGAAGCATCCTTTCTCAGTCTTTCTGATCGTGATCGGCCGGAGGGCTCGGTGTCCGTGTGGCCCGCGTGGGAGGTGCGGGAGCACGAGAACGTCACGCGGTGGTTCTCCGTACGGATCGACTTCGCGGACGGCGCCCGGGTCGACGTGCTCGCGGTGACGGCCGGTGAGGGGGTCTGCATCGAGGACGTCCGGGCCCAGCCTCCGCTGTCCCTGGACGACCTCACGGCGCTCGCGGACTGGATCGAGGAGCCCCTCGTCGAGGCGTGCGGCGGTGACGCCGCGGCGCGGGCCGGGGCCGCCGCGGGGCCGCTGTCCGGCCGTGCCCGCCGCGCGTGGCCGAGCGGCGTCGAGGGGCGGCGGCTGGTCGCCGAGGAGTACCGGGCCGCGCAGCAGGACGGGGCGGATCCCGTCCTGGCGGTCATGTGCGCCACCGGTCACAGCCGGCGCAGGTCACTGCGGCTGATCGCCGGGGCACGCGACGAAGGATTCCTGACCCCCCGTCACGTCCGCCGCTGAACAGGTCGACGGCGGTGCCTCCGAAGGCCGGCGACCGTCACGACATCGCGCGCATCCTGCTGATCTCGCTGGTCTGCTGGGCGATCACGTCGTCGGCCATCTCCTCGATCTGGATGTTGTTGCCCTGCGCCTTCACGTCCGTGGCCATCGAGACCGCCCCGTCGTGGTGCGTGATCATCAGCTTCAGGAAGAGCCGGTCGAAGACCTTCCCCCGGGCCACGCGCAACGCCTTGAGCTGGGCCTCGGTCGCCATGCCGGGCATCGCCTCGTGCCGGTGTCGCGTGGCGTGCCCGTCCCCGTCGTGCGCGTCGAGCCAGCCCTTCATCGTGCTGATCTCGGGTCCCTGGGAGGCCGCGATGCGTGCCGCGAGTGCCTTCACCCGGCCGGACTCGGCCTGCCGCGGGGCGAGCCGGGTCATCTCCAGTGCCTGGGTGTGGTGTTCGATCATCATCCGGGCGTAGGCGAAGTCCGCCGAGTTGGGGGAGTCGTCCTCGGTGCGCTGTTTCGCGGCGTCGTCGGCGGAGAGCGTTTCGGCCGCCTCACCGGGTTTACCGGGCGCGATCACCGAAGGCCCGCCCGTCTTACCGGACTTGGCCGGGGCGTCCGAGCCGTCGCAGGCCCCGAGTGCGAGGACGGCGACGACCAGCGAAGCCGTGACCAGGGAAGCACGGGGTGAACGGCGGAAGAGCACGGCGACCTCCTGGGACACACGGATCGGCTTACACCTCACGGGTGTTCATGACCGTCCTAGCACGCTTCCGAACGTGTCTGATCAAAAACTCTCATTACGAGTACGTTGCCATCTGTTGATCAGCGCATGGGACGGACGATACTTCTGGGGTCCGTGAACCGTTCCTCTGCGAACGGCTACAAGGGAGGACGCAGTGACCCTGTTGAACGATCCCCGAACGCGGCACAGACGCCTGGGAGTTGCCGCTGTCGCGGCCGGGCTCCTGGCCGCGCTGCTCACAGCCGGCCCGGCGGCCGCGACCCCCGATCCCGGGGACGGTCCCGCCGCGCGGGAGAAGGTCTCCCGGAGCGACGCCGCCGAGGTGAAGGCGGCGGTGGCGAGCGGCGAGATACCCGGACAGGACGAGATCGTCCACTCCGACAACGTCCAGCACCTCACCAACATCCCCAAGGACGCCCTGCCCGGGATCAACTCGGATCTGGCCTTCCAGGGCAAGTACGCGTTTGCCGGCAACTACGACGGCTTCCGCATCCTCGACATCAGCAACCCGAAGGCCCCGAAGACGGTCTCCCAGGTGCTGTGCCCGGGATCGCAGAACGACATCTCCGTCTCCGGCAACCTGCTCTTCCTGTCCACCGACTCCTCGCGCAGCGACGACTCCTGCAACAGCACCACGCAGCCCGCGACCGAGAAGTCCTCGTGGGAGGGCATGAAGGTCTTCGACATCACCGACAAGGCGAACCCGAAGTACGTCGCCGCCGTCGAGACCGCGTGCGGCTCGCACACCCACTCACTGGTGCCGGAGCGCAAGAACGTCTACATCTACGTGTCCTCGTATTCGCCGAGCGCCACGTTCCCCGACTGCCAGCCCCCGCACGACGGCATCTCGGTCATCAAGGTGCCGCGCCACGCCCCCGAGAAGGCCGCGGTGGTGAACTTCCCGGTGCTCTTCCCCGGTGAGGGATCCGACGGTGGCGGCAATCCGGGCTCGCCCACCAACCCGGGCGTCTCCAAGACGACCGGCTGCCACGACATCACCGTGCTGCCCTCCAAGGACCTCGCGGCGGGCGCCTGCATGGGCGACGGCATCCTGTTCTCCATCAAGGACCCCGAACACCCCAAGGTCATCGACCAGGTCGAGGACAACGTCAACTTCGCGTTCTGGCACTCGGCGACCTTCAACCAGAAGGCCGACAAGGTCGTGTTCACCGATGAGCTGGGCGGCGGCGGCGCGGCCACCTGCAACGCGGCCATCGGTCCGAACCGCGGTGCCGACGGCATCTACGACATCGTCGGCAAGGGCGACCGGCGCAAGCTGGTCTTCCGGAGCTACTACAAGATCCCCCGCCACCAGGCGGACACCGAGAACTGCGTGGCCCACAACGGCTCGCTGATCCCGGTCAAGGGCAAGGACCTCATGGTCCAGGCCTGGTACCAGGGCGGCGTCTCCGTCTGGGACTTCACCGACTCCGTCCACCCGAAGGAGATCGCCTACTTCGAGCGCGGCCCGCTGAGCACCGACACGCTCCAGGTCGGCGGCTCCTGGTCGGCGTACTACTACAACGGCTACATCTACTCGAACGACATCGCCAAGGGCTTCGACGTCCTGAAGCTCAGCGACCGGCGCACCGACCCGGCCAAGCGCGTCCACCTGCGCGAGCTCAACGTCCAGACCCAGCCGGACTACTTCGACTGATCGTCCGGCAGGCGGCCGGTCGTGAAGAACCGTGACAGGTCCGCCCCGTTCGTCCCGCCGGGCACCTCGGTGTCCGGCGGGACACCCATCTCCCAGTCGAGGTCGTAGCGCTCGAACAGCTCCGCCCGCAGCGTCGGTACCGCCATCGGCGCACCCGGCACCAGAGCCGCGTACACCGCGCCCATGAGCAGCGCGCGCAGCATCGGGTAGTCGGTGGCCGCGTCCGGCGAGCCGTGGCCGGCGACGGTCTCCCGCAGGAGCTGCGCCAGCCGCTGCTGCTCGGGGCACTGCACGAACCCCTCGTCCTGCAGGATCCCGGCCATGTGCTGACGCATGAGGACCGGTCTGTCCCGGGCCAGGCCGAGGACCGCGTCGATGGCCCGCGCCATCCGTTCCCGGCCGTCCGCGGTGCGCGGCTCGCGCTCCAGCCCCTCTTCCAGCGTGCGATGCATCAGCCGGTGCACCGCGGACTGCACGAGCTGGCGCTTGCCGGGGAAGTAGTACGACACCAGCCCGCGTGCGGATCCCGCGCGATCCGCTATGTCCCCGAGCGTCGTCGCGTCGTACCCGCGCTCGCTCACCAGCTCCAGCGCGGCCTGAAGGAGTCGCTCCCGGGAACGCCGCCGCAGCTCTTCATTGACCGACGGGCTGCGCGGAGACATCCTGTAACTCCTGTGTTGACTGGCTGCCAGCCAACTATACTCAGGCCGTCCGGGTCACGACCCCCTCAGGGGTCGGCTTCGGGCTGCCGTCCGCCTGGGGCGTCGCGGGGGAACGTCTCAGGCGGACGTGCGGTGCGGGGGAGGATCTCCTTACAGTGGGCACGAGTCCCGAGGAGGCTTACGGACATGAACCAAGAGCAGATCCTTGCGAAGATCACGGCGATGGTGGACGACGAGCGACAGCTCCGCGACGCCCTGTCGTCGGGGCAGATCGACTCCGACACCGAACATCAGCGGCTCGGGCAGCTGGAGCGCGAGCTCGACCAGTGCTGGGACCTGCTGCGTCAGCGGCGCGCGAAGACCGAGTTCGGGGAGAACCCGGACGAGGCCCACGTACGGCCGTCCTCGCAGGTCGAGGGCTACCAGAGCTGAGAGGCGGGGGCTGGGGCGGCGGTCAGTCGACCAGGTCCAGCACCGGCCGCAGCCCGTCGGGCCGGGCCGCCGCGGGCAGGTGGTCCACGAAGTGCACCGCGCAGCCCAGCGCCGCGGCGCCTCCGTCGGCACGGCGGTCGTCCCCGACCATCAGCGTGTCCTCGGGTGCCACCCCCAGCGCCTCGCAGGCGGCCGCGAACAGCCGGGCGTCCGGTTTCTGGATGCCGTGCTCGTACGACAGGACGTAGGCGCCGACGTACGCGTCGAGGCCGTGCTCGCGGAAGACGGGCCGCAGGTCCCAGCCGATGTTGCTGACCACGCCCACCGCGACCCCGCGCCCGCGCAGTGCGGCGAGCACCTCCGCCGCGTCGGGATAGGGCCGCCAGGCTGCCGGCCTCATGTGGCGGTCGTACAGCGCCTCGTGCAGCGCGGGATCGGGCAGAGGCACCTGCCGGGACGCGCCGGTGTACGCGGCTCGGTGCGACGCGGCGCTCTCGTCGCGCCGCCGCCACAGCTCGGCGAGTTCCGTCGGCAGCGCCCGTGCGGGGGCGGCGCCGCCGGCGAGCGCGCCGACGGCCTCCAGATCGGCCGCCTTCCGTGTCAACTCCTCCTCGGGAAGGGCGACTTCGGCCTCCGCCAGTACGGCACGCAGCCAGGACCCGGTGGACTCGACACGGAACAGGGTTCCGGAGAAGTCGAAGAGCACGCACTTGATCGTCATGAGGGCGATCCTTCGTGGCGCGGCCCGCACGGGTCAAGGGCGCACCGAGCCGCGCGGGCGTCCGTGCCGGGTCACCGCCCGCGCGACCGCCGGAGCGCCGACGCCCCGGCCGCCGAGGACGTCCGAGGAGTCGGCGCGCCCCGAGCCGCACGCGGCCGGGCGGTTAGTCGGTGTCGGTCGGCGGGTGGGGGCTCGTTGCGAGCGGTCCGGAGCGGTCCGGAGCGGTTCGCAGCGGTTCGCAGCGGTCCGGAGCGGTCCGGAGCGGTGCGGGCGTGGGGCCGCTGGGGACGCCTCAGCCGAGTACCCGTAGCGCCGGTACGAACGTCACCAGCAGCGGGATGACCGGCACCAGAGTGGCCGCCGCGGTCAGACGCAGTCGCCGCGACGGCGTCAGCCGGTCCTGGGGGGTGAGGAGGCGGCGCACCCGCGCCGGGAGATGGGCCTGCGGGGTCGGGCAGGGGCCGAACACGCCCCGGTCCTCGTTGAGTTCCACCAGCGCGAGGGCGATGGTGAGACGGCCGAAACGGCGGGACGCCACGTCGTCCGCGGCCAGTTCGACCAGCCGGTGCATCTCGTCACGGAACGCGGCGAAGACCGGGACCTGCGGGAAGCCGACGGCGAGGGCGGCCGAGCAGTGCAGCAGCCAGTCGTGCCGGGCCCGCGCGTGCCCCTGCTCATGGGCGAGCACGGCATCCAGGCGGCGTCCCTTGAGACGGCGCAACGCGGCCGTGGTGATGACGAGTTGGGGTGCGGGTCCGGGCAGGAACCAGGCGTCAGGACGCTCGCCCTCCAGCACCACCAGCCGATCGCTGCCGGGCTCTTCACCGGGCAACAGCGGTGCGCGCAGCCGCAGTTCGGCTCGACTGTGGCGATGGCGCGCCCGTGCGCCCAGCACCTCGCGCACCAGCATGGCCGCGGTCCAGGCGCCGCCGCACGCGAGTGCCACCGCGGTCGTCGCGGCCCAGGTGTCACCGGTGCTCAACGCGTAGGCGTTCACGACCGAGTGGGGCGCGGGGGCGAACACATGGCCGCGCACCGCCATCCACGCGGCGGCCGCACTCAGCGTCATGGACAGCGCACAGCACAGCAGAACGGCCGCCACCACGCACTGCCACACCCACAGGGCGACCACGGGTTCGCGCTCCGGCCAGTCCGCCCGGGCGAGCAGCCGTGGAGCGACCACGGCCGCCAGGGCGCCGAGCAGCAACAGTGCCGCGGGGACCATCATGGCTGAAGCCTATGAGCGGAGCGTCGCCCGGGGATACGGGCCGCGACGGCAAAGTGACGTACACCACGGTTTCGTGGGGCACGGCGTGAGCGCCTCCCGGGTGCGCGGACGTGTCAGAGCGTGACCAGCATGGCGAGCATCGCGATCCCCATCGACAGCCGGCACGCCCGCGACAGCTCGGGACGATCGCCCCACCCGGGGGGCCGGGCGGGCCCGGGCAGCGTCGTCCCGGTGCTCCCGGTGCTCCCGGTGCCGGCGGCCACGGCGGCGACCGGCAGCAGCCGGAACCCGGACAGCAGCACATACGCGGTGAAGTAGACAAGGAGCGCCCCGGTCACCAGCGGCACCCCGGAACCGCCGTGCGCGTGGTGGTGCCCGGGGGAGGCGGCCATCACGGCCGCCATGTAGACCATCGCGCAGGCCCCGACCAGATGGTGCAGATGATGCCGGCCGCCGCGGGCCGCCCACAGTGCGCGCACGGCGGCCGCACCGAACACCGCGACGTACCCGAGCCAGGCCCAGTGCGGGGGAGCGGCCACGGCCGCGGGCACGGCCATCGCCGCCATGCCGAACCCCATGACCGCCTCACCGCCTGCCGTGCGGCGCTGTTCCTCGACCGCGCTGCGCATCCGCAGCAGACAGTAGGCCCCGGTCGCCGCGCACAGCGCGACGAGCAGCCAGCCGGGCGAAGCCGGTCCGTGCACCGCGTACCTCCCCCGCTCGACGCTGTCGGACGTCGGACCGGGCATGCCCGCGCGCGGCGGTGCGCAAGCCGGTGAAGGCCGGGCGCAAGGGTGCATTCGGGGGGAGCGTACGGGGAGCGCCGCAGGCGGGAGGGGAGGTGTGCCGGCGCCGATATATGCTGCGCGAGTGTTTTACTCGTAAAATATCTGCTACTCTTCACCGTATGAGCACCGCGACCCCCCAGACTCCCCGGGTGCGCCGCCCCCGCCCCCCTTCGGGCGCGCGTCGCCTCCCGCTGGCCGGGGTGCTCCGCCTCGGCCGGCCCTCCGACATCTGGTTCAAGCCCGCCCTGAGCGTGGTCGTCTCGGTGGCGCCGCCGAACCTGACCCTCCTGGCGCTCGGCCGGCTGGACCTGGCGATGTACACCATGGCCGGGTCGCTCTGCGCGCTCTACGCCCACAACCGCCCCTACGCCGCCCGGGCCCGTACCCTCGCCCGGGTGGTGCTGGGCATGCTCACCGGACTCGCCGTGGCCCTGACCGCGGCCTCCGTCACCACGAGCCCCGTCCTGCTGGTCACGGTCGGCGCCCTGCTGGCCGCCGTGCAGAAGGTGCTGTGCGACGCCACCCGGGTCGGACCGCCCGGCCATGTGGTCCTCTGCTTCATCAGCTCCGCGTCCCTCTTCGTGCCGCAGACGCTCGGCGAGGTCCCCGGCCATCTCGCGCTGGGCGCCGTCGCGGGCGGCTGGGCCTGGATCGTCGGTATGGCCCCGGGACTCCTCCGCCCGCACGGACCGGAGCGGCGGGCCACCGCGCACGCGCTCAACGCCGCCGCGGCGTACGCCGGGACGCGCGGCGCCGGTGCCGGATCCGCCCCGGCCCGCGCCGCCGCGGCCGCCGCCGTGCACGGGGCCTGGCAGTCGCTGCTCTCCACCGGCGCCCGCTCCGCGCCCCGGCGCGCCCTCGAACGGCTCGTCGTACGGGCCGAGGTCGCGATCGCCGCGCCGGCCGACACGGAGCCCGAGCGGTTGCGCGGCTGGGCTCGCGACCTGCGCGGCACCGGTCCCGTGCCGCACCCGGACGACCTCGGGGAGGCCGCCGGTGAACTCCTGGGCGTGGAGGCCGAACTCGCCGTGGGAGAGCGGCCGTTGCTTCGACGGCTCGGCCCACTCGCCCCGATGGCGCTGCGCGTCGCGCTCGGCTGCGCGCTGGCCGGCTACGCGTCGCTCGCCCTCGGTGTCGGCCGTCCCTACTGGGCCCTCGTCACCGCCGCCTCGCTCTACCAGACCAATGTCACCCTGACCTGGAGCCGGGGTGTGCAGCGTGTGGTCGGCAACCTCGTCGGCGTACTCGTCTTCGCGGCCCTGGCCCCCCTCGCCCACCTCGGTCAGACGGCCCTCGTGCTGTGCTGCCTCGCCCTCAACTTCGGAGCCGAGGTCCTGATCGGCCGCAACTACTGGCTCGGCAGTGTCTGTGTCACCCCCATGGCCCTGCTCATCACCGAGTTCGCCCACATCCAGCGGCCCGGCGAGCTGATGACCGACCGGGTCGTGGACACCCTGGTGGGCGCGCTGGTCGGCTTCGCCGCGGCGGTCGCCGTCACCAACCGGCGGGCCGGCCACCGCGTCGAGGACGCACTCGAGGCGGTCGAGCGCGCCGACGAACGCGCCGTGCGGCTCCTCGATTCCGAGTGTCCCGCGCCCGGTGCTCTGGAGTCCGCCCGCCGCGAGCTGGCCGGCGCCGTCGTCGAACTGCGTGCCACCGCCGACGCCGCGGCCGGCGAATGGTGGCAACGCGCCCTGCCGGAGGAGCGGGTGATGCGGGTGGAACGGTCCGGACACCGTACGCTCGCCGCGACGGTACGACGGCAGGGACTGCACTCCGTGGAGGGCGCACAGGCATGACGGCAGCGAACGGGCGGGCGGCGGGCGGGGACACCGGTGCCGGACGGGCGGCGGTGCCCGGCGACACGATGGCCGCGGTCGTGCAGCAATGGCGGGCGGTGCATCCCGACATCGACACCGGACCGATGGAGATCATCGGCCGGATCAACCGCTCGGCGGCGCTCCTCCAGCAGGCCGAGGACGCCCCGCTGCGCCGGGCCGGGCTGACCCGCCCCGAGTTCGACGTCCTCGGGACGCTGCGCCGTACCGGGCACGAGCTGACCCCCAGTGAGATCGCCCGCGAGACGTTCTCCTCCGGCGCGGCGGTCACCAAGCGACTCAAGCAGCTGACCGAGCGCGGCCTGGTCGAACGCCGCGGCGACACCCGTGACCGCCGGGTCGCGCACGTCCGGCTCACCGACGCGGGACGCGAGCTCGTCGACGGCATCCTGCCCCAGCAACTCGCCTACGAGACGACGGCCCTGTCCGGCATCGACCTCGCCCGTCAGCGTGAACTCGCCTCGCTGCTGGGGGAGTTGCTCGGTCAGCTGGAGGGTCGTCTGGGGGCCGCGCGCGGCTGAGCGAGCCCGCGGGGCGGCCGCGGACCCCGCCCGGTGTGCTCGGCGTCGGTGCCGGCGTGCCGTGCTCCGCGGGCCCTTGGTCGCCCCTCACGCCGCCCCTCGACCGGGTGGCGGCGGCACCGATGGTCCGCTCCCCGTCCGCCGGGTGCCCTCAGATCCCGGGCCGGTGGCGCAGGGGGTGATCCGCCGGGATCTCCACCAGCACGATCTCGGTGCCGTCCGGATCCGCGATCCACATCTCGATCAACCCCCAGGGTTCCTTCACCGGCGGACGCAGGACCTCGACGCCGGCGGCGGTCAGCTCCTTGTGCGCCGCGGCCGCGTCGGCCACCTGGAGCCACAGCCTGAGGGCGGGGGAGGGCGGCACCTCACCGCGGCCGGTGACCTCCAGGAAACCGCCGCCGAGGAAGTAGACCGTGCCGCGCTCCGGCCCCGTGCCGAACTCCCGGTGGACGGCGAGGCCCAGCTGCCCGCCGTAGAAGGCGCGGGAGCGCTCCGGGTCGGCAGGGCGCAGAAGGGTCCGGCTGCTCAGTACATGCACCATGTCCCCGGAGCCTAGGGGCTGTCCCGTGATCCCCGGTGGATCAGCGCGCGGCGTCGGCCGCGGTGCGTCGCACGGCGAGGGGGTCCGAGGGGCCTCCTCGTCCGGGGCGACGAAGGGCGATCCGGCGGGGTGCCCCGGCCGGCGTCGTCCGCCCGCCGGGCATCATGGAACGGCCCTTGGCCGGGGCGTTACGCTCGGCGGTGCCCGAGCCGCGCCAGTGATGCAGAGATGCAGAGATGCAGAGATGCAGAGATTCGAGGAATCGCTCCATGAACACCGCCCCCTCCCACGGACTGACCTTCCGCGACGCCACCGACGCGGACGTGGACGTTCTCGTCGCGCTGATCGAGTCCGCGTACCGCGGTGACTCCAGCAGGGCCGGCTGGACCACGGAGGCGGACATCCTCGAGGGGCAGCGGACCGACCCGGAAGGCGTGCTCGCCGTCATCAAGGCGCCCGAGAGCCGGCTGCTGACCGTCGAGCGGGACGGCGCCGTCGTCGCCTGCTGTCAGTTGGAGCACCGTGGCGACCACGCCTACTTCGGCATGTTCGCGGTCAGTCCGGCACTCCAGGGCGGCGGCCTCGGCAAGGTGATCCTCGCCGAGGCGGAGCGGTACGCGCGCGAGACCTGGGCGGTCGCGGAGATGCACATGACCGTGATCTCCGTACGCGACGACCTCATCGCCTGGTACGAGCGGCGCGGCTACCGCCGTACGGGACGGATGACCCCGTTCCCGTACGGCGACGAGCGCTTCGGTGTCCCGCAGCGCGACGACCTGCGGTTCGAGCTGCTGGTCAAGCCGCTGGCCTGACGGCCGGCGAGGCCATGGGCGCGAACGCACGCGTCGTGTGCGCAGGCGTCGTGTGCCCTGGTCGTCCGGCTGCCGGCGCGGACGTCACGCCGTGAAACGGCCGGTGCGCTTGATCTGGGGGTAGTCGGTGGTCGCGCCGTCCAGCTCCAGCGCGCGCACCAGCCGCAGCTGGTCCTGGGTGTTCACCACCCACCCGATGATCCTCAGACCGGACTTGCGGGCGTGCTCGACGACCTCCAGGGTCAGGCGGCGGATGTTCAGACAGACGGTCGCGGCACCGACCTCTACGGCGCGGTCCACGACGTCGACGCCGTAGCGGCTCGCGATGAGCGCGGTGCGGACGCCCGGCACGAGCCGGGTGACCTCGGCGATCGCCTCGTCGTGGAACGACGACACCTCGACGCGCCCCACCAGATCGCGCCGGTGCATCACGTCGGCCAGCGCCCGCGCCGCGGCCGTGTCCTTGATCTCGGCCTGCAACGGCGCCCTGACGGCGTCCAGGACCTCTTCGAAGACGGGTACGCGCTCACCGCACCCGGCGTCCAGGGCCCGCAGCTCCGCGAGCGTCATCTCGGAGATCGGCCCCGAACCGTCGGTCGTACGGTCCACGTCCGCGTCGTGCATGACGACGAGCGCGCCGTCCTTGCTCAGATGCAGATCGAGTTCGATCAGGTCGAGGCCCGCGTTCTGGGCGGCGATGAAGGAACGGAGGGTGTTCTCGGGCTCGACACCCATCACTCCGCGATGACCGATGGTGAGGAAGTTCAAGACGCGACTCGCTTCCGTCGACGGCGGCTCTGCGCACGCGTGGTCCCGGCGGCGCCCACGCGGCAAGGCCGCAGCCTAGTGGCCCGGCCCCGCGATGTACCCGCTCGTACGCCAGGCAGGGCGTGTCCCGGCCGGGCGGGACACGCCCTGCCTGGCCGGTTCGGATCACCCGGGGGTGGGCGAGTCCCGTGCGGATTGACGCATCCGGTCCTCCGGCCCGCACGGTGGCCCCGGACCGCTGTCGCGGCTTCTCGCGGATCCCCGGAACGCTCGACGCCGCTTGGCGGAAGTGGTTGCCCAGGTGGTGTATGGCAGGAAAAAGAGCGGTGAAGGTGGGGGTAGCGCAGGATAATCTATCGAGACTCCCCTTGCGAGAAGGAACCTCATTTACATACGGTGTGCATACGCGAGGTTCTCCCGTGGAGGATGAGACATGACGGAAATTCTTGTGCAGGTGGGTATGGAGGAGCAGATTCCTCCCGTGGGCAGGGTGGTGGAGCACCCGGCTTGGCCCGTGCTCAAGGATGCCGTGGAGGAGATCCGGCCATGGCAGTCCAAGGACGGCTCGATCGACTTCGAGGCGGAGGGCGCCCCGGATGCCGCCGACGTCGATCTCGTCGTGCGCCGGGCGATAGACGCCGTCGAGCGGCTCGCCCCGCTGCTGCCGCACGACGCGGCGTACCACGAGGCGCTCGTGAAGGATCTGCGCGGCTGGGCCGACGGGGGCTTCCAGGTTCCCGACTTCCTGGACTCGCTGCTCGCCTTCCAGCCCGCCGCGAACCGTGAGGACGGCCTCCAGCACCTGGTGGTCTTCCCGATGTACACGCAGAACGGCAACCCGGACCGGAACTTCGAGGCGGTCGTGCTGCGCATGGTCTGGCCGGACTGGCTGGCCGAGCTGGAGCGCACCCGCTACGACAATCCGCTGTTCTGCGGGATCACCTTCGAGGACTTCACGGCGGGCTACGACACCAACTCGGCCGTCCTGTTCCCGGAGACCATCGCCGTGCGCGAGGCACCGGCGCGCTTCAGCTGGGGCGGCATCTTCTGCGACCGCGAGGCCGCCCGCTTCCGCGCCGTCACCGAGGCCGCCGTGGACGTCCTGGGCCTCCAGCTGCCCGAGGACATCGCGGCGATGGTGGACGACCAGGAGCGCTGCGAGCAGGCCTTCGTGCTGTGGGACATGGTCCACGACCGCACCCACAGCCATGGCGACCTGCCCTTCGACCCGTTCATGATCAAGCAGCGGCAGCCGTTCTGGATGTACGGCCTCGAAGAGCTGCGCTGCGACCTCACCGCCTTCAAGGAGGCCGTGAAGCTGGAGGCCGAGGGCCACCAGCACGGCCGTGACGTGCAGTACGCGGTGCTCTTCGACCGGATGTTCCGCTTCCCGGTCACGGGCGACCGCGTCCGCAACTACGACGGCCTCGGCGGTCAGCTGCTCTTCGCCTACCTGCACAAGCACGATGTCGTCCGCTGGACCGACAACAAGCTGCACATCGACTGGCAGCGCGCCCCGCAGGTCACCAACCAGCTGTGCGCCGAGATCGAGGACCTCTACCGGGCCGGCATCGACCGCCCCAAGCTCGTCCACTGGTTCAAGGCGTACGAGCTGGTCTCCGCCTACCTCGCCCCGCACCCGGGATCGCGCTGGGCCAAGGGCCCGGACGCCCTCGATCTTGACCTTCCCCCGCGTAAGCTCGTGGACGACGTGCTTCCGGACGAGTTTCCGCTGAGCATGTTCTATGAGGCGCTCTCCAAGAAGCTGAAGAACGTGATCGCCTCCACCAAGGGCATCACCGCGGCCGGCGCCGAGCGGGTCGCCGCGTGAGCGCCCGCGCCGAGGACGCTCAGGAGGCGAAGAAGATGGCGAACGGAGCTCTCAGCGGTGCGGTGATCGCGGTGGCCGGCGCGGGTGGACCCGCCGGACGCGCGACGCTGGCCCGGCTCGCCGACGCGGGCGCGACCGTCGTCGGCTCGGACAACGACCCCGAGCGGCTCGCGGAGGCCGTGGACGCGGCCCGCTACGGGCACGGCGGCGCCACCGTCGTCGGGGACACGGTCGACCTGCTCGACCTGGAGTCGACGCGCGAGTGGGCCACCCGCATCGAGAAGGACTTCGGCCGTGTCGACGGTCTGGTCCACCTCGTCGGCGGCTGGCGCGGCAGCGAGACCTTCACCAAGACGAGTCTGGACGACTGGGACTTCCTGGAGCTGCTGCTCGTCCGCACCGTGCAGCACACCTCGCTCGCCTTCCACGAGGCGCTCCAGCGCAGCGACCGCGGCCGGTACGTCCTGATCAGCGCCGCGGCCGCGAGCAAGCCGACCGCGGGCAACGCCGCCTACGCCGCGGGCAAGGCCGCCGCCGAGGCGTGGACGCTGGCCATGGCCGACTTCTTCCGCAAGGCGGGGGGCGAGGAGGGCCCCACCTCCGCGGCTGCCATCCTGGTCGTCAAGGCACTGGTGCACGACGCGATGCGCGCCGAGCGCCCGAACGCGAAGTTCGCGGGCTTCACCGACGTCGCCGCGCTGGCCGAGTCCATCGCGGGCGTCTGGGACCTGCCCGCCGGTGAAGTGAACGGAAAACGTCTGTGGCTGACCGAGAAGCCGTGAACCCCCCGAAGACCGACGCCCGGCGTCACCACGACCCGGCCGTCCGCGGCTTCGCCAGCGACAACTACGCGGGTGCCCATCCCGAGGTCCTCGCGGCCGTGGCGCTGGCCAACGGCGGCCACCAGGTCGCGTACGGCGAGGACGACTACACGGCGAACCTCCAGAGGATCATCCGCAGCCACTTCGGGGCCACGGCGGAGGCCTTTCCGGTCTTCAACGGCACTGGAGCCAACGTCGTCGCGCTCCAAGCGGTCACCGACCGCTGGGGCGCGGTGATCTGCGCCGAGAGCGCGCACATCAACGTCGACGAGGGCGGGGCGCCCGAACGCATGGGCGGCCTCAAGCTGCTCACCGTCCCCACGCCCGACGGCAAGCTCACCCCCGACCTGATCGACCGGCAGGCGTACGGCTGGGACGACGAGCACCGCGCCATGCCGCAGGTCGTCTCGATCACCCAGAGCACCGAGCTGGGCACGCTCTACACGCCCGACGAGATCCGTGAGATCTGCGACCACGCCCACGCGCACGGCATGAAGGTGCACCTGGACGGGTCCCGGATAGCCAACGCGGCCGCCTCCCTCGACGTCCCGATGCGGACGTTCACCAACGCGGTCGGCGTCGACATCCTGAGCCTGGGCGGGACGAAGAACGGCGCACTGTACGGGGAGGCGGTCGTCGTCCTCGACCAGGACGCCGTCCGGCAGATGAAGCACCTGCGCAAGCTCTCGATGCAGCTGGCCTCCAAGATGCGTTTCGTCTCCGTGCAGTTGGAGGCGCTGCTCGCCAAGGACCTGTGGCTGCGCAACGCCCGCCACTCCAACGGGATGGCCCAGCGGCTGGCCGAGGGCGTGCGCTCGGTGCACGGAGTGGAGATCCTCCACCCGGTCCAGGCCAACGCGGTCTTCGCCCGCCTCCCGCACGACGTGAGCGAGCGGCTGCAGAAGCGGTACCGCTTCTACTTCTGGGACGAGGCCGCGGGCGACGTCCGCTGGATGTGCTCCTTCGACACGACCGAGGACGACGTCGACGGGTTCCTGGCCGCGCTCAAGGAAGAGATGGCCCACCACTAGGGCGCATCGTGTCCCTCCAGTGAGGTGCACTGCATAGATATACGGTCGACCGAAAAGTCATTGACTCGCGGTCGGCCGTATTCCTATGCTCTGCGGGTATGGAGCTCATCCAGGAAAATCCCGACCTCTCCGCCTATCTGGCCGAAGACGAGGTGATCGACCACCGTCATCCGCTGGTACGGGAGACGGCTGCCCGGCTCGCGAGGGAGGCCGTGGACTCGTATGGCTATGCGAAGGCGGCCTTCGAATTCGTACGCGACACCATCCCGCACTCGCACGACTCCGGTGATCCGCGGGTCACCTGGCGCGCCTCCGACGTCCTGGAGCGGCGCACCGGCATCTGCTACGCGAAGGCGCACGCGCTGGCCGCGCTGCTGCGCGCCGAGGACATCCCGACGGCGTTCTGCTACCAGAAGTTCGACGAGGTGCACGGGCTGGTGGCCGTCCGCTTCCACGGGGCCTGGCACCGGCAGGACCCCCGCGGCAACAAGCCGGGGGTGGACGCGCAGTTCTCCCTGGACGGCGAACGGCTCGCCTTCACGCCCGACCCGGAGTCCAATGAGCTGGACTATCCAGTCCTGTACGCTGAACCGCATCCGGTCGTGCTGAGCGCCCTCAGGGCCGCCCCCGACCGGCCGCATCTCTGGAAGACGCTCCCCACCGCACTCTGAGGCAAGGCAGGCACCGCGGATCATGACTCTCACGCTCACCGTGTCCGACGAGGTGCGCGCCCTGGCGCCCGGCTTCACGCACGTCGCCGTCGAGGCGTACGGACTCGCCAACGGGCCGAGCACCGAGGGGACTTCGGCGCTGCTCGACGACGCGGCCCGTCGGCTGGCCGGCCGACTGGACGGCCGCGCCCCGCACGAGGACCCGCACATGACGGCCTGGCGGGAGGTCTACACGGCCTTCGGCTCCAAGCCCTCGCGCACCCGCAACTCGGCGGAGGCGCTGGCCAGACGTGCCCTGTCGGACGCCGGACTGCCCCGGATCAACCTGCTGGTCGACCTCTACAACGCGATCAGCGTCGCCCACCTGATCCCGGTCGGCGGTGAGGACATCGACCACGTCAGCGGCGGGATGCGGCTCGTACGGGCCACGGGCGACGAGGAGTTCGTGACCGTCGCGGGCGGCGCAGGGACCGTCGAGCACCCGGACGCGGGCGAAGTGGTGTGGCGCGACGGGGCCGGTGTGACCTGCCGGCGCTGGAACTGGCGCCAGGGGCCGCGTACCCGCCTCACGGAGGAGTCCACCTCCGCGATCTTCCTGCTGGAAGGCCTCGCGCCGATGATGGTGGCCGGGATCGAGGCGGCGGCCGCCGAACTCGCGGAGCTGCTGGAGAAGTTCAGCCCCGGGGCACGCATCACGGTGCACGCCCCGGAGTGACGATTCAGCGTGCCTCGGCCGCCTTGACCTCTTCGGGCGTGGGTGCCGTGCCGCCGAGGTGTGCGGGCATCCACCAGGTGTCGTCCGGTCCCTTGGGGCGGACGGGGTAGGCGCGCTGCGCCGCCTCCAGGAGCTCCTGGACACGCTCGCGCAGTCGCCGGGTGATGGCGCCCGCGTACTGGTCCTGCGGGGCCTCCACCGGCTCGCCCACCCGGATCGTGATCGGGGTGTGGCTGCGCCTGAAGTTGCGCGGGTGGCCCTTCGTCCACAGTCGCTGGGTGCCCCACAGGGACATCGGGATCAGCGGGACACCGGCCTCCTGAGCCATGCGCGCGGCACCGGACTTGAAGCTCTTCAGTGTGAAGGACTGCGAGATGGTCGCCTCGGGGAAGACGCCGACGATCTCGCCCGAACGCAGCGAGTCCAGCGCGTGCTGATAGGCCGTCTCCCCCTGCTTCCGGTCCACCGGGATGTGCTTCATGCCCCGCATCAGCGGACCGGAGATCCGGTGCCGGAACACCGACTCCTTCGCCATGAAACGCACCAGGCGCTTCTGCGGCAGGGCGGCCAGGCCGTCGAAGATGAAGTCCAGGTAGCTGATGTGGTTGCTGACCAGCACGGCGCCGCCCGAGCGCGGAATGTTCTCCGATCCCTTGCAGTCGATCTTGAGGTCCCAGGCCCTGAACAACGTGTGGGCGAGACCGACGACGGGACGGTAGACAAGCTCTGCCATGGACGGGGTGGACCCTTCTCTCTGCCTGGGAAGGGGTCCCCCCGGCGGGAAAGTTACGCAGCCGTAGGTTTACGGCATTGCGCAGATCGTGCCCGAAGAACGGACGAGTGGCCAGTCCTGGTGCCTCGCGGCGGCGAGATCCTCGTCACGTCTTCCCCGTGATCCACCTCGGTCTTTTAACTCGCCTTTACTGCACGCGTACGGAAACCCGGCGTACGAGCAGGTACATCTCGCATCCCAGGCAGTACCCGAACGCCGCATTCAGAAACGCGGCCGCCAGCGCGCAACCGGCCGCCGCGAGCCCCAGCCAGTCGGGCCCCACCGTGTAACCGACCAGCCCCACCGCCGCGAACGCCAGCCCGACCGCCTGGGCGAACCGCGGCGGCTCCGGCGCCTCGAACTCGGTCGGCGGCCCGATCCGGGGACGTACGGCGGTCCTGAACAGCAGGCCGTACGGCGAGCGCGCCACGCCTCCCGCCGCGCCCAGCGCGAACGCCAGTGTCTGCCAGGCCAGTAGCCAGGCGCTGCCGGTGATCAGCACGACCGCCAGGACGACGGCCGTCACGGCCGCGCCGAACCGCGGCCCCCTCACATCGATGTCCATGAATCAAGCATTCCGCAGCGGGGGCGATCCGCGGCCCCGGGAATCTTTGCGGTCTCATGAATGCTTGTGCACATGATGAGCGGACTCGTGGTGTGCCTGGCGGTGCTCGCCGCGGCGAGCGGATACGGACTGCTGCACCGGCGGCGGAGCGGGAGGGTGAGGGTGCGCGGACGCGACGGCGGAAAACGTCTCGGCGCGGCGGAGTTGGGGGAGAGGCTCGGTGAACGGGCCACGCTCGTCCAGTTCTCCAGCGCCTTCTGTGCCCCCTGCCGGGCCACCCGGAGGGTGCTCACCGAGGTCGCCGGGCTGGTGCCCGGCGTGTCCCATGTCGAGATCGACGCCGAGGACCACCTCGACCTCGTCCGCGAACTGGACATCCTCAAGACGCCGACCGTGCTCGTACTGGACGCCGAAGGACGGATCGTGCGCCGCGCGACCGGCCAGCCGCGCAAGGCGGATGTGATCGCGGCGCTCGGTGAGGCCGTGTGACCCGGCGGACCGCCGTGACCCGGCCGCCCCGGACCGACTCCCTCCACCTGTGAGGCGACGGTGAGACAGCTCCCAAAGGCCCGACCGCACTTGACTGCACGGGCCAGCTATCGTCAGCCTGACCGTATGCCCCCGGAACTCCTTCTCTTCGAGCGTGTCCACGTGGACCTGGCCCGCACCGCCAGTGCGTGCTGTCCGGTCCGTTGAGCACCCGCGGACCCTCTCCCGCCCCCGGCGCCGTCCGAGCGGGGGACACCCACGACACCTCTCGCAGTGAGGACAACTCCATGACGGCCACGCCCGGCCTCGGCACCTACCAGCTCGCCTCGCCCGAACTGCTGCGCTCCGTCTTCCGGCGGCACGCCGCCGGTGTCGCCGTGATCACGGCCCAGGGCGACGGGGGGCCGGTCGGTTTCACCGCCACCTCGCTCACGTCGGTCTCGGCGGAACCCCCGATCGTCTCCTTCGGCGTCGGCTCCGGCGCGTCGAGCTGGCCCGCGATCTCCGAGTCCGACCACGTCGGCGTGCACATACTCGGCGAGCACCAGCGGGAGTTGGCCGCCACCTTCGCCAGGAGCGGCGCGGACCGCTTCGGCGCGCCCACCCGGTGGCGCGCGGGACCCGAACGCGTTCCCGTCCTCGACGACGTGCTGGCCTGGCTCGTGTGCCGGATCGTCGCTCGGGTCCCGGCCGGGGACCACCGCATCGTGCTGGCCGAGGTCGTCCTCGGTGACCCCTCGGGCGCCGGGCGCCCGCTCCTGTACCACGAGGGCGGCTTCAACGGCCTGCGCGACTGACCCGGCCGTTTTCGAACCTACTCGTCGGTTACACAGCGTTGCCAAGGTCACAGTGCAAAGCGCTTGCTCAGTGGGCAGGAACTGGATGTACTGGCGAGTAATATTTCGTTCGGAGCGCGGGCCGCCCCGACCGGGATCGGCCGCTTCAGGCGCCTATGCTGCCTGAAAGAAGGCAGCCCAGAAATGACGATGCAGTAGGAGAGCCGGCGTGAGCTTGAGGATCGTTGTCACTGTGAAGTACGTGCCCGACGCCACTGGCGACCGGCACTTCGCCGATGACCTGACCGTCGACCGTGACGATGTGGACGGTCTGCTCTCGGAGCTCGACGAGTACGCGGTGGAGCAGGCGCTCCAGATCGCGGCCGAGGCGGACGACGCGGAGGTCACGGTGCTGACCGTGGGTCCCGAGGACGCGAAGGACGCGCTGCGCAAGGCGCTGTCGATGGGCGCGGACAAGGCGATCCACGTCGAGGACGACGATCTGCACGGCACCGACGCCATCGGCACCTCGCTGGTGCTCGCCAAGGCCATCGAGAAGGCCGGCTACGACCTGGTCATCTCCGGCATGGCGTCCACCGACGGCACCGCCGGCATCGTCCCGGCGCTGCTCGCGGAGCGTCTGGGTGTCCCGCAGGTCACGCTGCTGTCCGAGGTGTCCGTCGCGGACGGTGTCGTCAAGGGCCGCCGGGACGGCGACACCGCCTCCGAGCAGCTGGAGGCCGCGCTGCCGGCCGTCGTGTCGGTGACCGACCAGTCCGGCGAGGCGCGCTACCCCTCCTTCAAGGGCATCATGGCCGCGAAGAAGAAGCCGGTGGAGTCCTGGGACCTGGAGGACCTGGAGATCGAGGCGGACGAGGTCGGTCTCGAGGGCTCCTGGACCAAGGTCGATTCCGCCGCGGAGCGTCCGGCGCGCACCGCCGGCACGATCGTCAAGGACGAGGGCGAGGGCGGCAAGCAGCTCGCCGAGTTCCTCGCGGGCCAGAAGTTCATCTGAGGCCCGTTCGAGGCTCGCTGAACCCCGACACGCCGACCGTCCCTCATCTTTGTTAGCAGGAGAGAAGAAGTCCCATGGCTGAAGTTCTCGTCTACGTCGACCACGTGGACGGCGCCGTCCGCAAGCCCACCCTGGAGCTGCTGACGCTGGCCCGCCGTATCGGCGAGCCCGTCGCCGTCGCCCTCGGCCCCGGTGCCGGGGACACCGCCGCGGTGCTCGCCGAGCACGGTGCGGTGAAGGTCCTCACCCACGATGCCGCCGAGTACGCCGACTACCTGGTCGTGCCGAAGGTGGACGCGCTGCAGGCCGCGTACGAGGCCGTGTCCCCGTCCGCCGTGCTCGTCCCGTCCTCCGCCGAGGGCAAGGAGATCGCGGCCCGCCTCGCGGTCCGTATCGGCTCCGGCATCATCACCGACGCGGTCGACCTGGAGGCCGGCGCGGAGGGCCCGGTCGCGACGCAGTCCGCGTTCGCCGCCTCCTTCACCACCAAGTCCCGTGTCTCCAAGGGCACCCCGGTCATCACGGTCAAGCCCAACAGCGCCGCCGTGGAGGCCGCCCCGGCCGCCGGCGCGGTCGAGGCCCTCACCGTGTCCTTCTCGGAGAAGGCAACCGGCACCAAGGTCACCGCGCGTACCCCGCGCGAGGCGACCGGCCGCCCCGAGCTGACCGAGGCCGCGATCGTGGTCTCCGGCGGCCGTGGTGTCAACGGTGCCGAGAACTTCTCGGTCATCGAGAACCTCGCCGACTCCCTCGGCGCGGCCGTGGGCGCCTCGCGTGCCGCGGTGGACGCCGGCTGGTACCCGCACTCCAACCAGGTCGGCCAGACCGGCAAGTCCGTCTCCCCGCAGCTGTACATCGCCTCCGGCATCTCCGGCGCCATCCAGCACCGCGCCGGCATGCAGACGTCGAAGACCATCGTCGCGATCAACAAGGACGCCGAGGCCCCGATCTTCGACCTCGTCGACTACGGCGTCGTCGGCGACCTCTTCGAAGTCGTCCCCCAGCTCACCGACGAGATCAAGACCCGCAAGGGCTGACCGAGTCCGGCCGTACGAGGCCCCCGTGACCGCCCGCGCGGTCACGGGGGCCTCGTTCATCCCAGGCGCAGTGTCGCCCGCACGGGCAGGTGGTCGCTCGGGTACCGCCCGTCCAGGGAGAAGGTGTCGACCTCCGTCCGGTCCGCGCGCACGCCGGGCGTGGCGAGGATCCAGTCGATGCGGTCGCCGCCCGGCCGCAGTGGTCCGTAGCCGTGGAAGGTGCCGTACGGGGCGCCGCGCTCGGTGGCGGTGTCCCAGGTGTCGACAAGACCGGCGTCCAGCAGCGCGTCGTAGACCGGGTTCTTGTGGGCGGCGCTGTTGAAGTCGCCGGTCACCACGAGCGGCAGGGCGCGGTCGAGACCGGCGATCCGCTGCCCGATCAGCGCCGCGGCACGCACGCGTGCGTACTGGCTCCCGCTGTCCAGATGGGTGTTGAGGACGTAGAACTCCCGCCCGCCGGCGTGCAGATCACGGAAGCGGACCCAGGTGACCATGCGGATGTGGGAACCGCCCCAGGTGTTCGAAGCGATCACTTCGGGTGTGTCGGAGAGCCAGAAGTGGTCGTATGCGGCCGGGGCGAGGCGTTCGGTGTCGTAGAAGACCGCCGCGAACTCGTCACGGCTGCCTCCCGCGCGGCCGGTGCCGATCCAGTCGTAACGCCGTCCGAGATCGGACGCGATGTCGCGCAACTGCGGGAAGAGGCCTTCCTGGGTGCCGATGACGTCCGGAGCCGCCCGGCGCAGCAGCTCGCGCATCACCGGACGGCGCGTGGCCCAGCTGTGCGGCTCGGCGGTGCTCGCGAAGCGCAGATTGAATGTCATGACGCCCAGTCGCGGGCCGCCACCGCCACCACCGCGGCCGGCGGACGCGGACGCCGACCCGAGCAGGGGCACGGTCAGCGCGGCGGCCACCGCGGTCCGCAGGCCCAGGCGCCGGGTCACCCGGCGGATGTTCGACATGTGATCCCCTCCCCGCACGGCCAGCATGAGGGGTGCGGGCGGTGCGCGGAAGAAGGCACGGGGCAGGAGAGAAGGCGACGGACCAGGGTGCGGACAGGTGTTGACCACGAGAAGCGCCATGGATAACTTCGCTCTACGGATTGTTGATTCCGTGAAGCGGAAAACAGGAGGGTGTGGGATGGGCAAGGGCCAGCAGGAGAACGTGGCGACAAGCCTCGCGGGCGCCGTCAGCGAGGAGATCAGCGCCTCTCTCGCCCCGGTCGACGCCGAACTGGAGCGCCGCTACCCCGGAGACCCCGGCACTCGGCAGCCCGTCCACACCGTGTACGTCCCCGCGGACGCGTTCGCCGCCGACACCGTCCGCTCCTGGGGCGACCGGGCGCTCGCGGCCCTCGACGAGCACGCCCCCGACGCCGCCTCCTTCGCCGCGGTCCTCGGCCTCGCCGACGACCTCGCCGGGCCCGTCTACGACCGGGTACGGGCCAAACTGGAGCGGGAGCCCATCGAGGACCTGCGTGTCGACTTCGAGGACGGCTACGGCCGGCGTCCGGACGCCGAGGAGGACGAGGCGGCGGCTCGCGCGGCCCGGCTGATCGCACAGGCGTACGCCGACGGTACGGCGGCTCCGTACATGGGCATCCGCGTGAAGTGCATGGAGGCATCGGTCCGCCGACGGGGGATCCGTACGCTCGACGTCTTCCTCACCGGTCTGATGGACGCGGGCGGCCTGCCCGACGGGCTGGTCCTCACCCTCCCCAAGGTGACGTACGCGGAGCAGGTCACGGCGATGGTGCGGCTGCTGGAGGAGTTCGAGAAGGCGCGCGGTCTCACGCCCGGGCGGATCGGCTTCGAGATCCAGATCGAGACGAGCCAGTCGATCCTGGCGACCGACGGCACCGCGACCGTCGCCCGGCTGATCCAGGCCGCCGAGGGCCGCGCCACGGGCCTGCACTACGGCACCTTCGACTACAGCGCCTGCCTCGGCGTCAGCGCCGCCCACCAGGCCAGTGACCACCCGGCCGCCGACCACGCCAAGGCGATCATGCAGGTCGCCGCCGCCGGCACCGGCGTACGCGTCTCGGACGGCTCCACCAACGTGCTGCCGGTCGGCCCGACGGCGAAGGTGCACGACGCCTGGCGACTGCACTACGGCCTCACCCGTCGCGCCCTGGCCCGCGCCTACTACCAGGGCTGGGACATGCACCCCGGCCACATCCCGACCCGTTACGCGGCCGTGTTCGCCTTCTATCGCGAGGGCTACGAGCAGGCCGCCGGACGCCTGGCCCGCTATGTCAACCGCACCGACGGCGACGTCATGGACGAACCCGCCACCGCCAAGGCGCTCAGCGGCTACCTTCTGCGCGGTCTGGACTGCGGCGCCCTGGACATCGCGGAGGTGGCCCGGCTGGCGGGTCTGACGCGGGCGGACCTGGAGGGTTTCGCCGCGCCGAGGCGCGGAGACCTGACCGCTTCGGCGAAGTAGAGCGTCCCGAGGGCTGCGCGGGCTCGCGGGCTGCGCGGGCTACGAGGGCTGCGCGGGCTCGGGGAACGGGGGGAACGCGGGGAACCGTCGACGAGCCGTCCCGCGGCCGGCGCCGAGGGCGGCCCGACCCGTCGGCGTGTACCTCATCGGTCCCGGACGCGGTGGTGAGCCTCACCTCGGCGAAACACCCGGCCGTCCGCGTCGACCGCCACGGTGTCCCGCACGACGGCCAGGCGTGCCCCGCGCCTCCCGGTGAGCGGCCGCCGAAAGGGCACAACTCGCCCGCCACGCCCGGCGCGTGGACGGGCGACACCGACACCTGCCCAGCCCGGCTCACCCGGCCCGAACGCCGACCACGGCGTTCCCGACGCGTGCCCGCACCACGTTGACCGTGCCGCCCACCCCGTACCGGGCCGTCCTGAACCGGAGTTGGGCGGACCGGTACGGGACCCCGGCCGCGACGACCGGCACGCGACGCTCGTACATCCGGCGCGTCAGCGGCAACAGCCGCTCACCGTCGAGGAGTCGGTACCCCTCGGGTCACGCACCCGGGTGACCCGGCGGGTACGCGAGAGGTGTCGCGGCGGGACCGAGCGCTTCGAGGACGCGCGGGTCCGGACGGCCACGACTCAGGCCGAGGGCGGCAGTTCACCCGAGCCGCGGGTGATCAGACGGGTCGGCAGCTCGATGCGTTCCGGGGTGAGGAGGGTGCCGTCGAGCTGGCGGAAGAGTCGGTCGGCGGCGGTGCGGCCGAGGGCGGCGGCGTCCTGGGCGACGACGGTGACACCCGGCTGGAGGAGGTCCGCGAGCTCGATGTCGTCGAAGCCGACCAGGGCGACGGGACGTCCGTGCTCGGCGAGGACCCGGACCACGGTGACCGTCACACGGTTGTTGCCCGCGAAGATCGCGGTGACCGGGGAGTCGCCCGAGAGCATCTCCTCCGCGGCGTCACGGACCCGCTCCGGGTCCGTGACGCCCAGGGACATCCAGGCGGGCTCGACCGCTATGCCCGCGTCCTCCATGGCCGCGCGATAGCCGCGCAGCCGCTCGGCGGCGGTGTGGATGCGGGGCATGTCACCGATGAAGCCGATCCGGCGGTGACCGTGGTCGATCAGATGGGTCACGCCGTCCCGGGCCCCGCCGAAACTGTCCGAGAGGACCACGTCGGCGTCGATCTGTCCCGCCGGGCGGTCCACGAACACCGTGGCCACGCCCGCCTTGATCTCGGGTTCGAGGTAGCGGTGGTCGTCCCCGGCGGGAATGACGACCAGGCCGTCCACCCGGCGCGCGCACAGGGCGAGGACCAGCTCCTGCTCACGCTCCGGGTCCTCGGCGCTGGAGCCGTTGATGAGCAGCGCGCCGTGGGCACGGGCCACCTCCTCCACCGCGCGGCTGAGCGGACCGTAGAACGGGTCCGCGAGGTCCTCCAGGACGAGGCCGATGCTCGCGGTGCGGCCCTTGCGGAGCACCCGCGCGCTGTCGTTGCGCCGGAAGCCCAGCGCGTCGATGGCCTCCTGGACCCGGCGCTCGGTGTCCGGGGTCACGCCCGGCTCGCCGTTGACCACGCGTGAGACCGTCTTGAGACCCACGCCGGCACGCGCCGCCACGTCCTTCATGGTCGGGCGGTTGCCGTAACGGTTCTCGGATCGGCGGGCGGTCTCTGCCACGATGTGCTGTCCTGTCCTGTCGTCCACGGGGATGCGGCCATTCCTGTCGTCCCCGGTGATGCGACGGTCCATGGGGATGTATGAGGATGTGGCGTCGAGCATAGAGCCTGGACAACGTTGTCAGATGCGGGAGACACTGTTCACCGCATTCTCCGGCCTGCGCTCCCCATCGCGAGACCGGTCTGCCCTGTTTCGCAAGGTTCACCAGGAGAACTGACACTGATGCACACCGACCTCGTGGCCGCGCTCGACATCGGCGGCACCAAGATCGCCGGAGCGCTCGTGGACGGCCGCGGCGGGATCCTGCTGCGCGCGCAGCGCGCGACGCCCGCGCAGGAGGACGGCGACACCGTCATGGGGGCCGTGGAGGCCGTGGTCGGTGAGCTCACTCTCTCCCCGCTGTGGAGCAGGGCCGCGGCCGTCGGCATCGGCAGCGCGGGCCCGGTGGACGCCTCGGCGGGCACCGTGAGCCCCGTGAACGTACCGGGCTGGCGTGACTACCCGCTGGTCGAGCGGGTCCGCAAGGCCACGGGGGGTCTGCCCGTCGAGCTGATCGGCGACGGCGTCGCCATCACCGCGGCCGAGCACTGGCAGGGCGCCGCCCGCGGTCACGACAACGCGCTGTGCATGGTGGTGTCGACGGGCGTCGGCGGCGGCCTCGTCCTGAACGGACAGCTGCACGCGGGCCCCACCGGCAACGCGGGCCACATCGGGCACATCAGCGTGGACCTCGACGGCGACCTCTGCCCGTGCGGCTCCCGGGGCTGCGTGGAGCGCATCGCGAGCGGTCCGAACATCGCCCGGCGCGCCCTGGAGGGCGGCTGGCGGCCGGGACCCGACGGCGACACCTCGGCCGCCGCGGTGGCCGACTCCGCCCGCGCGGGCGATCCGGTGGCGGTGGCCTCCTTCGAGCGGGCGGCCAGGGCGCTCGCGGCGGGCATCGCGGCCACCGCGACCCTCGTCGAGATCGACATCGCCGTCATCGGCGGCGGTGTGGGCAAGGCGGGAGACGTGCTCCTCGACCCGCTGCGCAGGGCGTTGGGCGACTACGCGACGCTGTCCTTCGTGCGGCGGCTGACCGTGGCGCCCGCGCTGATGGGCACGGACGCCGGTCTGGTCGGCGCGGCGGCGGCCGCGCTCCGCAAGCAGCAGCCGAACCAGACGGCCGCGCCGGTCGGCGGCTGAGGGCTGCGGGCCGGGTGACCGGTCGGGGCGATCGGAACCGGGTGACCGGTCGGGGCCCGTGGCAACGCGGCATCCGGGCAGTCGGTTCTCCGGCCGGTGGGTCGGCCGATCAGCTTGTCGGTTCGGTGTGTCGGTCGTCACGTCGTGCACGCGGTCGCGAGGCCGGTGAGCGGCTCACCCCTCCGGGAGAGCCGCTCACCCACTCGGCCGACCGCGGGTGGCCGACCGGCCCTCCCGTCGTCCCGGTCGGGCCGCTCAGCGGGTCGTCGGGCGGCTCAGCAGGTCAGTTGCGCGTCGGCCCAGTCGGCGTGGTCCGAGTCGATCCCGTCGCCGCCGTCGGTGACGACCAGGCGGACCACCTGGGCGCCGCTCACGTCGGCCGAGAGCGGCTGCGCGGGCATCGTGTTGGTGAGCACCCCGGTCGAGGCGACCTCGGTGCCGTCCGCCCAGATCTCGAAGGCGACGCTGCCCTTGTCGCCCTTCTCGTCGTCGACTCCGACGTCCGCGGTCACGGTCTCGCACTCCTTGCCGGTGTAGTACTCGACGGCGCTCGCGGCGTGCACACCGAGACCCTTGGCATGGACGACGCCGCCGACGGTGATCGGATGACCGTCGCCCGCGGCGCTCTCGCCGTTGCTGGTGTTGCGTTCGACGGGTCCGTACCCGTTGGCCGCCGACATCCATGGCAGGTCGGCGAGGGAGGAGCTGCCGGAGGGAGGAGGCACGACCACGGAGGCCGTCACGGGCAGCACGGTCTCGACGCGCGCACCGCGCGGGGAGCGGTACGTCGCCCGCAGCGTCAGGTCGTACGATCCGGTGGCGGTGCCCGCGGGCACGGTGAGCCGCCACTTCGTGCGCAGCGAACGGCCCGTCGGCACCGCCGGCGCGGTGGTCCGTGACGCCGCCCTGATCGTCCAGTCCGCGGGTCCGCTGAGCGTCACGGCGGCGTGTCGCGCCGTCGTGCGGCCGAGGTCGGTGACCGTCGTCGTCAGGGTCGCCGGCCTGCCCGCTTCCACCAACGGGGCACCGTCCAGGCCGAGTTCGACGGCGGGTGGCTGTTCGGCCCAACCGTGTCCGGCCGAGACGCGGACGAGTACCGTCCCGTGCGCGGGGACGGTCGCGGAGATGCCGCCCGCGGTGTTGTAGCTCCGGTGCTGCCACAGGTCGCGCAGCGTGTAGGCGGGTGCGGCCGGCAGTCCCACGGCCGCCGCCGTGGTGGCGATGCGCTGTGCGCTGCCGGTCTCGTTGAACAGCGCCACCGCCCGGCTGCCGTCCTTCATCTCCTTGGCGACCACCCAGCGTCCGCCCTCGGAGGAGAGCACGGTGCCCTGTTTGCCGAGCGGGTCCTGGTCGACCGCCACGACGTCCTTGTTGGCGAGGATGTCGAAGGTGGCGGGGGTCGCCTTGCGCAGGTCGGAGCCGATGAGCAGCGGTGCGGCCATGATCGACCACAGCGAGAAGTGCGAGCGGTACTCGGTGTCGGTCATCCCGCCGTTGCCGACCTCCAGCATGTCCGGGTCGTTCCAGTGCCCGGGACCGGCGTACGGGGCGAGGGGCAGGTTCTGCTTGAGGATCGACAGCATCGAGCCCCAGTTGTCGCTGATGTCCCCGGTCGTGCGCCACAGCTGGCCGACGTCCGACGCCCACTCCCAGGGTTTGTTCTCCCCCCACTCGCAGATGCTGTAGACGATGGGGCGCCCGGTTTCCCCGGAGGCGGCCCGCAGCGCGTCCCGCATGGTCGTGTAACGCTGCTTGGCGTCCACGCCCTGGTTGTTGCAGTTGTCGTACTTGAGGTAGTCGACGCCCCAGTCGGCGAACTGCCGGGCGTCGCTGTACTCGTGGCCCAGGGCGCCGGGGAAGCCCGCGCTGTCGCACGTCTTCGTCCCCGCGCTGGTGTAGACGCCGAGCTTGAGCCCCTTGGCGTGCACGTAGTCGGCGACCGCCTTGATCCCGTCGGGGAACCGGGCCGGATCCGCGACCAGCTTTCCGTCCGCGTCCCGGGAGGGCAGGGCCCAGCAGTCGTCCAGGTTGACGTACTCGTACCCGGCGTCCTTGAGGCCCTTCTCGACGAAGAGGTCGGCGATCCCCTTGACCATGGTCTCGTTGAACTCCTCCCGGCAGTGCGTGGAGTTCCAGTTGTTGAAGCCCATCGGCGGGGTGAGAGCGAGACCGTCCGCCGGCGCCGGCGCCGGGGTGGGGGCGGCCGGGTCCGGGGCGGGAGAGGCCAGGGCCGGTGCGGCGAGACCGGTCGTACACAACAGTCCCGCGACGAGCGCTCCGACCAATCTGCTGCGGGTTGTGCGGGTGTGAAGGTGACGCATCGTTACGTTCCTCCGAGCTCGCGAAAGACGAGATGTCTGCATGTCCGCGACAAGCGTGCGCGTTTACGGTAGGACGTGTCGGAGTCTGTTGGAAGGGGAGGGCGAGGACTGTCTGATATCCCGTCAGAACCCTTGACGGCGCCACAGTGTGGCGATGGGATCCGAATCTCGCGTTCGGTTGTGTTGGTTGGCGCCCTGAGGGGGTGTGCGGCGCAGTCGTCGCCGGAGGGCATGGCCGTGCGCGAAGGCACGGCGGGACATCGGAGGTCCTGGTGAAACTCCGTCGGTGCCGGGGACTTGAACCCGACGCGACGGCGCCCTTCGCCGACGTGCGGTCCGGCCCGGCCGACAGAGCGGCGCGAGCACGGTCCCCTGTTGCCCTGTTGCCTTGTTCGCCGCAGCGCCCCGATGCCCGCCGGGTATCGACCTGGGTCGGTGACGCTTCCCGGTCGCCCCTAGACGCCTGCCGGGCGGCGGCCCAGGACGGGCTCGGCCAGGAGTCGCGCCATCGGGCAGAGGGTCTGGCCGTGCCGGGCGAAGAGTTCGTCGCGCGAGTCGAAGTGACCGAGATCCGCCAGGACATAGGCCGAGAGATCGCAGGTGGGACCGGTGGCGGGGCAGGCCGTCGCGCCGTCCCAGTCGATCGCCGTCCTGGACAACGCCTCGAAGAGCGTCTCCGCACCGGTGTTGGTGAAGCCGCCGCCCTGTCCTTCGCTCAACTCGTCCAGGCCGCCGAAGAGTTCCGAGACAGCCAACCAGGGCGCGGCGGAGCGGTCGTCCGACGACGGGCCCGCGAGGTGGAATTCCGGCCACGCCAGCAGAACCTGGTCCGGGACGATCCGGTGCAACCGAGGAAAGCGCGGGTACCAGAACGTCCCGTCCACCAGCAGGCCGCGCACCCGCGTGGCCACCCCGGACGCCCGCGCGACGGCCTCGAGCACGGCCAGCCGCTGGCTGCACGATCCGCGGCCACGGCGAAGCACCTCCGACACGGGCCGCTCGTCCTGCACCGAGTACACGGGCTGCACGTCCGCGACGATCCGGCGGTGGGCCCGACGCAGGACCTCCGTCCGATGGGCGGGACCCGAGACGCCCACCGAGGCCGCCGGTGCGTCGGTGCGCCGGAGCAACGAGGTGACCTGAGGATGCCGCCAGTCGAGGATCCGTGTCGGGGCCGTGCTCCCCGCCACGGTTCCGCCGCCGGTCGTGCCGGTGCGGGTACGGCCTCGGGGCGTGAGAAGCGAGCTCGTCATGACCGTGGTCCTCTCGTCCGGCACCCTCCGGGTGACGAGAAGTATCGTGACAGAGGATTTGAACACGTTCAACTGTGGTGCGTGCACGGTTGTCCTGCGCTGCCCTGCGCTCAACTGGGGGCGCCCCACGCGACGCACCGCACCGCACCGCACGGCACGGCACGGCACCGTGCCGTGGTGGGCTGCGGTGTGCTGTGCGCGATGTGCTCGCTAGCAGGGCTCGTCGAACTTCACCGCTGTGAGCTCCACGGGTTGGCCGCGGAGTGCGGCGCCGGCGGCCGGAGACTGGGTGCACACCTTCCAGTTGCTCTCGACCAGGATCCAACGGTGCGAGCCGGACGCGTCCTTGACCGTGAACGACGTGCCGGAGTCGAGTGCCGCCCGCGCCGCCTTCACCGACTTCCCCGTGAAGTCCGGAAGCTTCCCGCCCGCCGTGGACGGGGCCGGCACATCCTTCGCCGGGCAGGTCTCGGCGAGCTTCACCGCGCCGAAGTCCAGTGTCGTGTCGGTGCCGGCCGTCGTGCCGGCCCTCATGTTCTGTGTGCAGACCTTCCAGTCCCGGTCGAGGATCTGGTGGCGGTCCCGGCCGAGCGAGTCGTGCGACTTCAGCGAGCGGAAGCCCTGCTTCTGCGCCTTGTCCTGAGCGGACTGAAGGCCCATACCGACGAAGTCGGGCACCGTTCTCCGCTCGGCCGCGGTCGGCCTGCCGTCCTTCGGCGTCGAGGCCGTGGTGGTCGGGGCCGAAGTGCCGGTCGCTTTGCCGTCGTCGGTCGGCTGACAGGCGACGACACCGCCGACGCCGACCGTGAGCAGGATGGCACTGATGATCCGGGTGCGCACGTATTCCCCCAAGTGGTGCTGGTGCAGACGGAATACACTGAACAGCATCGAAACGGCACACGGCGAGTTGCCGGGCCGACCGTCATCGACCCGTGACGGACGGGCGGTTCCGGGTGCCAGGCGAGGCCGTGGCGCCTCACTCGCAGCCCACCCCGTCCCCGTCACGGTCGAGATGGCGGCCGTAGCCGGGGTCCCCGACGTGCACGGGAGCGGCACCCGCCGCACGCGCGGCGGTGCAGTTCTCGTAGTACTCGGCGCTTCCGCCGCCGCTTCCACCGCTGTCGTCGCTGTCGTCGCTGCCGTCGCCCGCGGCGGCCGGCCGCGCGGTGACCGTCGCACGTACGGTCCTCGTCGCCCGTACGGTCACGGTGGCGGAGGGTGTCGCGGTGACCGTCTCGGTCGCCGTCTCCGTGGCGGTCGCGGTGGCGGTGACGGCGGGTGTCGGCCGGGTCCGGGCCGCGGCCGACTCGGTGGAGTCCCCACCGCTGTCGCCGATACCGACCCCGACGAGAAGGGCCACTGCGAGGGCGGGCACGACGTAGCGTTTGCGCGCCCAGCCCGGCGCGGTGCGGACGTCGGCGGCCGGGGGCGCACCGGTGGGGCCCGGGTTGTACGGATTGGTCATGTCGTCCCCCCTGGGATGTTTCGAGTGGGATGACGGTAGGGGCGTGAATGTGCCCAGAAGGGGCGAGCGGGCTCTGCGTGACCGAGTCGTGACTTGTCGTCACCGGGCCGTGACCCGTCGCCGGTTTCGGAGTTGAACCGGGCATGAAGAAGCGCAGCATGCTGGCCATCGCCTCCCTCGCCACCGGGTTCGTCGTCGCGGCGATCACCCCGTCCCACGCCCTCGACAGCAGCGCCCTCGGCGACCTGCACGTCGACGACACGCTCAGCTCCGTCGATCACACGCTCAGCAGCGACAGCCTGGACACGGACGACTCCACGCCGGACCGGAACGGCTGAGCCGAGCAGCCCGCGCGCGGCGCCGGTGCCCCCGCGGCGGGTGACGGCGCCGCGCTGTTCGGCTCCCTCATCAGGGGCTGGTTTCCGTGGCAGGGTGGAGCGGGCAAGCCACAGGGGGCCAACAGAAGAGGGGGAACCGTGATCGTCTGGATCAACGGTGCGTTCGGTGCGGGGAAGACAGCCACCGCACGGGAACTGATCGACCTGATCCCGAACAGCACGCTCTTCGACCCCGAGGTCATCGGTGGCGGACTCACGAAACTGCTGCCGCCCAAACACCTCGCCGAGGTCGGCGACTTCCAGGACCTGCCGATCTGGCGGCGCCTGGTGGTCGACACCGCGGCCGCCATGCTCGCGGAGCTCGGCGGCGTCCTCGTGGTCCCCATGACCCTACTGCGTCAGGAGTACCGCGACGAGATCTTCGGCGGCCTCGCCTCGCGCCGGATCGAGGTGCGCCATGTCCTCCTCGCTCCGGCGGAAACGATCCTGCGCGAGCGCATCGCCGACCGGGAGATACCCGAGGACCTGCCGGACGGCGAGATACGGATGCGCCAGTGGTGCTACGACCACATCGAGCCCTACCGCACGGCGCTCGCCTCCTGGCTCACCACCGACGCCCACCTCGTCGACACCAGCGCACTGACCCCGTACGACACCGCACTGCGCATCGCCGAGGCGGTCCGCACCGGTGGTGTGCCCGCCTGTGACATCGTGCAGACCCCCGAACCCACCTCCGAGACCCTCGCCGCGGGCGTACTCCTCTTCGACGAGCAGGACCGGGTGCTGCTCGTCGACCCGACGTACAAGGCCGGCTGGGAGTTTCCCGGCGGTGTCGTCGAGTCCGGCGAGGCCCCCGCCCGTGCGGGCATGCGTGAGGTCGCCGAGGAGACCGGCATACAACTCGACGACGTACCCGGCCTGCTCGTCGTGGACTGGGAACCGCCCGCGCCGCCCGGTTACGGCGGTCTGCGCCTCCTCTACGACGGCGGCCTGCTCGGCTCCGACGAAGCCCACCGACTGCTGCTGCCAGGACCGGAGTTGCGTGCCTGGCGTTTCGTCACCGAACAGGAGGCGGCCGACCTGTTGCCCCCCGTGCGCTACGAGCGGCTGCGGTGGGCGCTCAGAGCGCGGGAGCGTGGCGCCGCGCTCTATCTGGAGGCCGGCGTCCCGGTCGGCTGAGCCACTCGATTCCGGTGCACCACCAGCGAGTTGACGGCAAATCAGTCAGAGGTACGGGCTCCCGCCGCCGCGTGCGGCGGACATGCCCGCGACCCTCGCATCGCGCACGGCGCCGCAACTTCGCCCGGCGTGCGGTGGAGGGCCGCGCCTCGTCGTGAGGCGCGGCCCTCTCCCGGGAGTGCTCAGCTCGCCGCGTACTTCTGCAGGAACAGCGCCTCCGCGACCGACAGACGCTCCAACTCGTCCGGCGAGACACTCTCGTTCACCGCGTGGATCTGTGCCTCCGGCTCGCTCAGCCCGATGAGGAGGATCTCCGCCCGCGGGTAGAGCGACGCCAGCGTGTTGCACAGCGGGATGGAACCGCCCTGGCCCGCCGACTGCATCTCCTCACCCGGGTACGCGACCGCCATCGCCTCCGCCATCGCCGTGTACGCGGGGCTGGTGGTGTCGGCGCGGAAGGGCTGGCCCTGCCCGATCCGCTCGGTGCTCACCCGCGCGCCCCACGGCGTGTGCGCCTCGAGGTGGGCCTGCAGCAGCTTGGTCGCCTCGACCGCGTCCGTGCCCGGCGGCACCCGGAGGCTGACCAGCGCACGGGCGCCCGCCTGCACGGACGGAGTGGCGCCGACGACGGGCGGGCAGTCGATGCCGAGGACCGTGACGGCCGGACGGGCCCAGATGCGGTCGGCGACCGAACCGGAGCCGATCAGCTCGACCCCGTCGAGCACCTTGGCGTCCTGGCGGAACGCCTCCTCGTCGTACTGCAGCCCCTCCCACCGCGCGTCACCGGTCAGTCCGTCGACCGTCGTCGAACCGTCCTTCGCGCGCAGCGAGTCCAGCACCCGGATCAGCGCCCCGAGCGCGTCCGGTGCCGCGCCGCCGAACTGCCCCGAGTGCAGGTTGCCTTCCAGGGTGTCGATCCGGACACGTACGAGGGTCATTCCCCGCAGTGTCGAGGTGACCGTGGGCAGACCGAGCCGGAAGTTGCCGACGTCACCGATGACGATGGTGTCCGCGGTCAGCAGGTCCGGGTGCTCCTCGGCGTAGCGCTCGAGACCACCCGTGCCCTGTTCCTCCGAACCCTCGACGATGACCTTGACGCTCACCGGGACGCCACCGTTCGCCTTCAGGGCGCGCAGCGCGAGGAGATGCATGACCAGGCCGCCCTTGCAGTCGGCGGTCCCGCGCCCGTACCAACGGCCGTCCCGCTCCGTCAGCTCGAACGGCGGGGTGGTCCAGGCCGCCTCGTCCAGCGGCGGCTGCACGTCGTAGTGCGCGTACAGCAGAACCGTCCGCGCGCCCTCGGGGCCGGGCAGGAACCCGTACACCGACTGCGTCCCGTCCGGGGTGTCGAGCAGCGCCACGTCCTGGAAGCCCTCGGCACGCAGGGCGTCGGCGATCCAGTTGGCCGCGCCCTCGCTCTCGACGCGCGGATACTGGTCGAAGTCCGCCACCGATTTGAAGGCCACCAGTTCGGTGAGCTCCGCCTTTGCCGCGGGCATCAGCGAGGCGACGGTCTCGGCGACCGGATTCGACGACATGGGCACGCTCCTTGTGGGTGCGACGTTGTACTTCTGTGTACGGGTGACCGGGTGGTGCGCACGCGCGCACTGGTGTGCAGGGCGCATACGCTGCCGATCCTCCCACAGTGGCCTGCGGCGACGCCCCCGTAGGATGCGGGAGACAGGTGCGGCAGACGGCTGGACTGGGAGCAGTAGACCATCGTGAGCAGCGAGAACACTTCGGCGGACGACGGACAGACGGTGTGGGACGTCGTCGTGGTCGGCGCGGGGCCGGCGGGCGCCTCCGCCGCCTATGCGGCAGCGGTCGCGGGACGCAGTGTCCTGTTGCTGGAGAAGGCGGACCTGCCGCGCTACAAAACGTGCGGCGGCGGAATCATCGGCCCCTCGCGCGACGCGCTGCCACCCGGCTTCGAGCTGCCGCTGAGAGACCGGGTGCACGCGGTCACGTTCTCGCTGGACGGCAAGTTCACCCGCACCCGGCGCTCCAAGCAGATGCTGTTCGGGCTGATCAACCGGCCCGAGTTCGACCAGCAGCTCGTCGAGCACGCGCAGAAGGCGGGCGCCGAGCTGCGTACGGGCGTCACGGTCTCGCGGGTCGAGCAGCACGGATCGGCCGTACCGGACCGGCGCACCGTCGCCGTCGTGCTGCAGGGCGGCGAGACGGTGCTGGCGCGGGCGGTGGTCGGCGCGGACGGCAGCGCCAGCCGCATAGGGGCGCACGTCGGGGTGAAGGTCGACCAGGTCGACCTCGGCCTAGAGGCGGAGATCCCGGTGCCGGAGACCGTCGCCGAGGACTGGCAGGGTCGGGTCCTGATCGACTGGGGTCCCATGCCGGGCAGTTACGGCTGGGTGTTCCCCAAGGGAGACACCCTCACCGTCGGCGTGATCTCCGCCCGCGGTGAAGGCGCCGCCACCAAGCGGTACTTGGAGGACTTCATCGCCCGGCTCGGGCTCGCCGGCTTCGAGCCGAGCATCTCCTCGGGACACCTGACGCGCTGCCGTGCCGACGACTCGCCGCTGTCGCGCGGGCGGGTGCTGGTGTGCGGGGACGCGGCGGGTCTCCTGGAACCGTGGACGCGCGAAGGCATCTCCTTCGCGCTGCGCTCCGGCCGGCTGGCGGGGGAGTGGGCGGTACGGATCGCCGAGGCGCACGACGCGGTGGACGCCCGCCGCCAGGCGCTCAACTACGCCTTCGCCATCAAGGCCGGGCTCGGCGTCGAGATGAGCGTCGGCAAGCGCATGCTCACGGCGTTCGAGCGGCGGCCGGGCACGCTGCACGCGGTCCTGACCGGCTTCCGGCCCGCCTGGAACGCGTTCGCCCGGATCACGCGCGGCTCCACCACGCTGGGTGAACTCGTGCGCTCGCACCCGCTGGCCGGGCGTGCCCTCACCGCACTCGACAAGTGAGCCGGCCCGGCGGTCCAGGCGCGTCGCGGCTCGACTGATCCGGGTGCGGACGGCTCCCGCGCGACGGCCTCGTGACGGACGGCGGGCGTCGGATCGATGATCCGCGGGCGTCGGCCGGCCGGGCCGGGCGCGTGGGGCCGGCGGCCCCGGGTTCGGCAGCCGGGGGTTCGGCAGCCGGGGGTTCGCGCCGAGCCCTCCGCGGGCGACGCGGAGGCCGGCCGATTCCCGGGCAGCGGCGGTCAGTTCCCCGGCCGGCAGCGGTCAGTTCCCGACCACGACTCGGAAGACGGGGTGGTCGGGGGCGATGCGGCGCAGCTCCTCGTCGGAGGAGTCGGGACCGACCCCCTTGAAGAAGACGCCGACCTCGGCCTTCCAGCGCTTGAGGTAGGCGCGCAGCAGCGGGACCTTGTCGTCGTCGGTGACCTCGGTCGCCGTGAAGACGTCGACCTGCTTGCCGAGGCGCAGCTCGCCACCGCCCGCGGCCCGCATGTTGTGCGTCCACTGGACGTGGCCACGCGCCGCGACCAGGTAGTGCCGCCCGTCCACGGTGAGCAGGTTGACCGGAGTGGTACGCCACTCGCCGCTCTTGCGGCCGCGGACGGCCAGGACCCGGGATCCCCAGACACTGAGGCCGCGACGGGTCATCCAGGCCACGGCGCGGTTGAAGACGTTGACCGTGAACCAGCCGGGCTTCTGGACATGCGTGGACATGATGACCCCTATCGAATGAGAGAGCGCCGCTCGCTTTTGTGAGCACTGCTCTCGCTTGAGAGCAGTCTGCACGAGAGCGGTGATCCAAAGCAAGAGCAGTGCTCTCGTTTGTGTGCAGTGCTCTGGAAACGTGGCAGACTGCCTCCCATGACGACCGCACGAGGAGTACGCGCCCGAGCCAGGATCGAGGTCACCGCGGCCATCAAGGAAGAGGCACGCAGACAGCTCGCCGCCGAAGGGGCCGCCAAGCTCTCGCTGCGCGCCGTCGCCCGCGAGCTCGGTATGGCCTCCTCCGCGCTCTACCGCTATTTCCCCAGCCGCGACGACCTGTTGACCGCGCTCATCATCGACGCCTACGACTCGCTCGGCGAGAGCGCGGAGGCGGCGCACGCCGAGGCCGCGGCGGGCGGCCCGCGCGAACGCTGGGTCGCGGTCTGTGTCGCGGCGCGCGCCTGGGCCTTGCAACACCCGCACGAGTACGCGCTCATCTACGGTTCGCCCGTGCCCGGATACACCGCGCCGCAGACCACCGTCCCGGCCGCGTCCCGTGTGGGGCTGCTCCTGATCGGGATCGTCCGCGACGCCCACCGGGGCAAGGGCGTGGCCCGCACCCCGCTGCCCGCCGGTCTGCGGGCGGAGGCGCGGCGGCTGGCCGCCGATCTCGCCCCCGACCTCCCGCCCGAGGCCGTCGTGGCACTCGTGGCCGCCTGGGCGCAGCTCTACGGCCTGATCGGCTTCGAGGTCTTCGGGCAGTTCAACAGGGTCGTCGAGGACCGGGAGGAGTTCTTCCGGCACGCGGCGGACCAGCTCGCCCACGGCGTGGGACTGGTGTACCCGGAGTCCGCGGGGGCGGCGGGCGGAGACGGCGGCCGGGCCGGCTCCTGAGGGAGTACCCGGGGCGACGGACCGGAGCCGCGGGGGGAGCCCGGTGGTGGCGGGTGGCGGAGCCGCGGGGGAAGCCGGGTGGTGGCGGGTGGTGGCGTGGGGTGCGGCCCGGTGGTGTGCGGCCGGCGGCGCTACTCCGTCGGGAGTACGTGTGATCACCTCGTCCGGCTGACGCCGTCGGCGGACCGTGGCGTCTAGCGTGGCCGTCATGGAAGAGCAGCGAACCCCCAGGTCTCCGGCGTGGGGCGGTGGACCGCCGTGGTGGCGGCACGGGCCCCCGGGGCGGAGCCGGGCGCCCGGGTGGACCGGTGGGGATCCGGGGAACGCCGAGGGGCGTGCCGGCCGCCTGCCCTGGCGTTCCACCCTGCTGCTCACCGTCCTCGTGCTGGTCGGCTCGCAGTTCGCCGCGCATGCCCAGGAGGGGGACCGCACGGCGCTCGACCCCTTCGCCCGTGCGCTGTTGCTCGTGGGGTGCGGTCTGCTGCTGTGGCGGCAGCGTCGTCCGGTGCTCGTCGCCTTCGGCACGGCAGCGGTGGCCCTGGTCTACCTGGGCGCCGGATACCCGTACGGGCCCGTCTTCGTCACGGCCGCCGTCGGCTGCTTCGGCGCGGTCGTGGCGGGACACCGCCGAGCCGCCTGGGCGGCCATCGGCATGCTCTGGCTCGGCCATCTGCTCATGGCGCACTGGCTCTATCACTGGCTGCCGCCGACGGGGGACCGGGCGGTCTCCTGGACCCGGGAGATCGGCGTCGCCACCTGGGGCGTGGCGATCGTGGCCGTCTCGGAACTGGTCCGCGTCCGTCGAGAGCAGTGGGCCCGCGACCGCGCCGAGCGCGCGCAGGCCGCAGCGCGGCGCGCCGACGAGGAGCGGCTGCGGATCGCCCGCGAACTGCACGACGTGCTGGCGCACAGCATCTCGGTGATCAACGTCCAGGCGGGCGTCGGCCTCGCGCTCCTCGACTCCGACCCGGAACAGGCGCGTTCGGCGCTCACCACCATCAAGGAGGCGAGCAAGGAGGCGCTCGGCGAGGTCCGGCAGGTACTCGCCACCCTGCGTGCGCCCGGTGACGCGCCGCGGGCTCCGGCGCCCGGACTCGACCGGCTTCCCGAGCTCGTCGAGCAGGCGGCGGCCGCGGGCCTGACCGTCGAGGTCCGGGGCACGCCCCCGAAGCTGCCGCCGGGCATCGACCTCGCCGCGTTCCGGATCGTCCAGGAGGCCCTCACCAACGTCGTACGGCACTCGGGATCGCGGCACGCGCGTGTGCGGGTCGAGTCGTCGGGGGACGCGCTGCGGCTGCGCATCGACGACGACGGACCCGGGACCGGCGCCGACGCGGGCGGCAGCGGGCACGGGCTGGCCGGCATGCGGGAGCGGGCCGCCGCTCTCGGTGGCACGATCGAGGCGGGCCCGCGCGCCGACGGCGGATTCCGGGTACTGGCCGTACTTCCCCTTCAGATCAAGGAGGACCGGTGATCCGCGTACTGCTCGCCGACGACCAGTCACTGGTCAGGGCAGGCTTCAAGGCGCTGCTCGACGCACAGGCGGACCTGGAGGTGGCCGGTGAGGCGGCCGACGGCGACGAGGCGCTGCGCGAGGTACGCGCACTGCGGCCCGACGTCGTTCTGATGGACATCCGCATGCCGGTGCTGGACGGGCTGGCCGCGACCCGTCGCATCACCGACGACCCGGACCTGAAGGACGTCAAGGTGGTCATGCTCACCACCTTCGAGCTGGACGAGTACGTCTTCGAGGCGATCCGCTCCGGTGCCTCCGGTTTCCTCGTCAAGGACACCGAGCCGGACGAACTCCTGCGCGCGGTACGGGCGGTGGTCGAGGGCGACGCGCTGTTGTCGCCGGGGGTGACGCGGCGGCTCATCTCCGAGTTCGCGGCCCGGTCGAAGGAGCCGGCGGCGGCTGGTCTCCTCGTCCAACTCACGGAACGGGAGCGGGAGGTGATGGCGCTGGTCGGTATCGGTCTGTCCAACGACGAGATCGCGAGGCGACTTGTCGTCAGCCCACTCACCGCCAAGACCCATGTCAGCCGGACCATGGTGAAGCTCGGAGCCCGCGATCGGGCCCAACTGGTCGTGATGGCCTACGAGTCGGGATTGGTCCGGCCGGGGTGGCTGGGCTGAGCGCCGGCCGCGCGGCCGAAACGGATCAGCACCGTGACGACACGTACGGCGAAGAGCGCCACGGCCAGCATTACCCCCGAGGTGATCAGTATCTTCTCGACCGCGAGGGGGAGATGGAACAGCAGCGCGGGGCCGGACACCGCCCCCAGCGCGAGCGCCGCCGCGAACGCCGCGCTGAACAACGCGTAACCGATCTCCACGGTGATCGCGTCCCGCTGGTCCTGCGTACGTGTCGGTCTCATCCGGCAAGTGTCCGTGCGGCGCGCCCGGCGGGCAAGGAATGCCCGGCCGGGCGCGCCGAGTTGGGAACGAAACGGGATGGATCGGGGCGGTCCGTGGAACGCGTGGGACGGTGGGGCCGGGCGATGATGGGCCCGGTGGCCCGGTGGCCCGGTGGCCCGGTGGCCCGGTGGCCCGGTGGCCCGAGCGGCCGGGCGGATCGGGTCAGTCGCGGACCGGCACCCGCTCCTGTGACGTCTCCTGTACGGACCTGGCGACCACGACGGACCCCCGCGGGCGCCGCGTCCGCAGGCCCGGCAGGGTGATCAGCAGCCCCGCCACGGCGATGCCCGTGACCACCAGCAGGCCGGCCCGGTAGCTGTCGAGGACGGCCTGCGGGGAGGAACCCTCGGAGGAGTTCGCGGTCACGACAGCCGTCACGACGGCCAGGAAGATGGCGCCGCCCACCTGGACCGAGGTGTTGAGCAGGCCCGAGACCATGCCCTGTTCGTGGTCGTCTACGCCGTTGGTGGCCTGGATGTTGAGCGACGGGAAGACCAGCGCGCAGGCCGCGCCGATCAGCAGCATCGTCGGCAGGATCACCGCCGCGTACACCGGGTCGAGGCTGACGCGCAGGAACAGCGCGTAGCCGACGACCATCAGTGCGAAACCCACGGCGATCAGTCGCGGGGTACCGAAACGGTCCACCACGGAGCCGACCTTGGTCGAGGAGAGTGCGACCAGCGCGCCGGCGGGCAGGAAGGCGAGCGCGGTGTGCAGCGCCGACCATCCGAGCAGCGACTGCATGTAGAGCGTGACCAGGAACTGGAACCCGACGTACGAGCCGAAGAACGCCATCGCGCCGAGCTGGGCCCGGATCTGGCTGCCGGAGCGCAGCACCCCGAGCCGGATCAGGGGCCCGGGTGAGCGGCGCTCGACCCGGACGAAGGCCGTGAGCAGGACGGCGACCGCGAGGAAGGACAGCAGGGTGCGGGCCGAGGCCCAGCCGGCTTGCGGGGCCTGGACGACGGTGAACACGAGCAGCAGCATCGATGCCGTGCCGAGAACGGCGCCCGGGATGTCGTAGCCGTTGTGGTCCTTCTCCCGTTCACTGCGCGGCAGGAGCTTCATGCCGACGAGGAGCGCGAGGAGCGCGATGGGCGCCGGCAGCAGCATGGTCAGGCGCCAGCTCGCCTCGGTGAGCAGGCCGGACAGGACGAGACCCATCGAGAAGCCGGTGGCCGCGCAGGTGGTGTAGATCGACAGGGCGCGGTTGCGCAGCGGGCCCTCGGGGAAGGTCGTGGTGATGATCGACAGGCCCGCCGGCGCGGTGAACGCCGCGCTCAGGCCCTTGATGAAGCGGCTGGCGATCAGCAGCGGGCCCGAGTCGACGAGTCCACCGAGCAGTGAGGCGAGCGCGAAGACGCCCAGGGCCACGAGGAAGACCTGACGGCGGCCCAGCAGGTCGGCGGTGCGTCCGCCCAGCAGGAGCAGTCCGCCGTATCCCAGGATGTAGCCGCTGACGATCCATTGCAGCGTCGAGGTGGAGAGATCGAGTTCGGAGCCGATGGAGGGCAGCGCGACGCCGACCATCGACACGTCCAGCGCGTCCAGGAACATCGCGGCGCAGAGCACCAGCAGGGTGCCCCACAGTCGGGGGGTCCAGCGTCCCAGGGACACGGGAGTGGTGAGCGGGGAGGTCATGACGGAGAGAGTACATGCACATGCATTCAATGCAAATGCATTTAATTCCGATGCAACAAAGGGGATTCTTTGCTACCGTGCGCCCATGGCGGCGGAGAAGGCCGAGCAGGTGCTCGTGGACCAATGGCGCGACATCCTCGCGGTGCATGCGCGCACCCTGTGCGAGGTCGACCGTGTGCTGCACCGACACGGCCTGGGCGCAAGCGACTTCGAGGTGCTCGACGTGCTGGCCGGGGACACCGGGGCGGACGGCGCCTGCTCGTACCGTGTGCAGGAGATCTCCGAACGCGTGCATCTGAGCCAGAGCGCGCTGTCCCGGCTGGTGGCCCGACTGGAGAAGGACGGTCTCGTGACACGCGGCATGTGTCAGGAGGACCGCCGGGGTGTGCGGGTGTCCCTCACGCCCAAGGGGCTCGACCTGCACCGTGAGGTGCTGCCGCTGCAACGCGCGGTGCTCGCGCGGATGCTGGCGGGCGACCCGACCACGCCCGACCACGGCGCCCCCGACCACGGCGCCCGCGATCACGCCGCCCGTTTCAGCGCCAGGTGACCGCGGACGTCTCCCGCCACAGCGTGGCGAGTGAGCCGTCGCCGGTCACCGTCGGGAACGGCAGCCGGTTCCACAGCGCCAGATAGAGCCGCGCGGCGGGACCGGACACCTCGCAGTCGACGTCGGCGTCGCCGCCCTGCGGCGCACCCTGAGCCGGATGCCGCTCGCTCACGGGCGGTTCGGGTGACAGCCGCAGGGTCCACACCGCGTCGGCGTCCGTTGCCCGCACGCGCAGCACGCAGGGTGATTGTGCGCGCACCTTGCTCCGCGCCCGCCCGTGGAAGCCGCGCAGCAACTCGTCGATCCCGTCCACCGCGAGGGCCGGGGCGACGGTACCCGGCGTTCCGCCGAGCGCGGACTGCGCGTCGACGCGGTGCACGGCCGTCTCGTGCGCCTGCCGCCGAGCCCAGAAGGCGAGCGGCGACGGCGCGGGCAGAAAGCTCCAGCACTCCACATCCCGCGGGGCGCGGGCGAGGCTGTCGACGAGCCGGCGGTGGCCGTCGCGGAACCAGGCCAGGAGTTCGGCGCCGTCGAGTGCGGGCAGCCCGCCGCCCCGTAGTACGCGGTGTGCCCCTCGGTGACGAACGTCGTCGCCCAGCGGTGCACCATGCCCGTGTGCCGTACGAGATCCCGCACCTGCCAGCCCGGACAGGTCGCGACCTCGGCCTCAGGTCCCGCCTCCTCGGCCGCCGCCGCCAGCGAACGGCCCTCCGCGTCGAGGGCCTCCACGAATTCCGGAACGTCCATGCGGTGAGTCTGCCGGACGAACCGCGTGCTGGCGTCCGGCGGTTCACCGAGGAGCGGCGCGGCGTGGACAAAGGCGCTCGTCGACCTCGCCCGCGAGTCGGCCCTACAAGGTCGGCCCTCGGGCAGACGGCGCTCGCGCCGCCTGCCGGCCCGGCACCCGTGGATCGTGCCGATCTCCGATCCCCGGCACCCGGCGCTGCGAGCGGCTGGACGAGAACGCCGGCGCGACCGGAGTCGCCCTGTCCGCCGACGAAGTCGTCGACCCCGACCCCGACACCGTCCGTCTCGGCGACCGGGGCGACCGTCGGCACACCTCCCACACGGCTCTCGTGGAACGCCGACCCACCCTGCCACCGCGCGACCGGGCACCACCGTGTGACCCGGTCCCCGGCTCACGGGCGGTGGCCTTCGCCGGGCGGCCGGTGTCCTCGGCCACCCCCACCGGTCGGCATCAGGCCACCGCGACCCGTCGGGTCGTGAAGCCGATGACGGCGGCCACGGCGGCCAGGGCGGCCACGCTGGTGAGCGCCGTGGGCAGGGAGAACCAGTCGGCCATGAACCCGATGGCGGGCGGCCCGAGGAGCATGCCGCCGTAACCGAGTGTGGACGCGGCGGCGACCCCGCCGGGTCCGGCCAGGGTGCCGGCGCGTTCGATGGCGACGGGGAAGATGTTGGCGAGGCCGAACCCGGTGACGGCGAATCCGAGGAGCGCGGCCCACGCGGAGGGGGCGAGCGACCCGAGCAGCATGCCGGCCGCGGCCGTCGCACCGCCCACCACCAGGATCCGGGTCCGCCCGAGCCGCTCCAGCAGCGCCGTCCCGCTGAGCCGTCCGATCGTCATGGTGAGCGCGAAGCAGGAGTAGCCTGCGGCCGCGACGCCGGGATGGGCCTCGAGGTCCTGTTCGAGGTGCAGCGCCCCCCAGTCGGCCAGGGCTCCCTCGCCGTACGCCGTGCACAGGGCGATCACGCCGAAGACGAGGACCAGCACCCGGGTACGGGAGTCCGTGCGGCGGGGTTCCCGCTCCTCGGTGGCGCGCGGACGGTCCGATGCCCTGGGAGCATCGTCGTGGTCCTGACGGTCCGGAGTGCCGGGTGCGTCGCCGTGGTGCGTACGGTCCGGAGTGCCGGGTGCGTCGCCGTGGTGCGGACGGTCCGGTGCCGCCGGAGCCTCCTCACGCATCAGGACCCGTCCCGCGACGGCGGTGACCAGCAGGCCGATGAAGGTCAGCCCCAGTAGATGGCGGGTGGGGGACAGTGATCCCGCGACCAGTCCGCCGAGCCCCGCGCCGATCATGCCGCCCAGACTGAACGCCGCGTGGAAGCTGGGCATGATCGGCCGTCGCAGCGCGGCGACCAGGTCGACGGCGGCGCTGTTGAACGCGACGTTGATCCCGCCGTAGGCGGAGCCGAACACCAGGAGCACGGCGCCCAGGGCCGCCGCGGAGTGCGTGAGCGGCGGCAGTGCCACGCTCAACGAGAGGATGACCGCACAGACGACGGTGACCGGGTGGTTGCCGAACCGCCGGCACAGCCTTCCGGTGAGCGTCATCGTGATCACCGCGCCGGCCGAGACTCCGAGCAGCGCGAGCCCGAGCGTGCTCGCCGAGGCGCCGGTCTGCTCCTTGATGGCGGGGATACGGACGACCCACCCGGCGAAGACGAACCCGTCGAGGGCGAAGAAGGCGGTGAGGGCGATCCGGAGGCGGGTGAGGTCCTTGCCGTTGTCCGGCGCTACGTTGCGCGTTCGGGTTTTGTTTATGTTCGGCACAAAGTCACGGTAAGCGCGTGCTTGAGCTGCGGCAAGGTCGTTCGCGGGGCAATTGCGGGGCGGGGGAGCGGGGTGGTGGGGGATCGGGGTGACGGGTCGGGGGCGAGTGGTCTATTCGAACGTCCATTCAGTCCCTGCCGTCTCCCCTGAATCCCTTGCGGTGGGGGTGCTCCGTCCCCTAGTGTCCAATCTCGTTGGACAGTTCGTCCGACGTAGTTGGGCACGGCCCGGGGGGAACCTGACCGCGCCCGACGAGCACAGTGCACCGATTCCTTAGGGGGAATTGATCATGATGGATCCTCGTGAACTGGACGCCGAGTCGGCGGAGCTGCTGCCGGGCCGTGAGGCTCTCGGGCGGCTGAAGTTCAGCATCGGCAAGACGGTGAACGTCACCAAGCACGTCGCCAACATCTCCGCGCACAACGAGTCGGCCGCGCTCAACGACCACTCCTCGTGGTCGGTGGCGGACTCGGGGGCCGGCCAGGCCATCAACGTCAGCCAGTAATTCCACGACGGCGAGGGTATTCGGCGGACCGCGCATCGCGCGGTCCGCCTCACTCTTGTCCCGGAACGGAGCGTGCGGCCACGGGCGTGACGACGGGCCGGGCGGTGTGCGGGTGGCGGATCGGCCGCATTCCCGCGTTGTCGATGAGCGGGACATTGTTCGAAGTGGGTGACGCGACACACATATTCACTTCCTTCCCGGCGTGCACCAGCCAATTCAGGGGACCGGGAACGGTGTTCGGCGGGCGGACCGTGCAATTCCGCGATTTCTACCCGGGGTTACATCGGTCGGAGCGTCAAGTCTTGCTATCGTCCTACTCGTTGGTAGCAAGTCGCACGGGGGTCGCGGGGAGCGGGCGGAAGCAGTTCCGTTGCTCCTCGGGCGGGTTGGTCGAAACGGACGCTCTGGCAAGGGGGCCAGGCGGACACGGCATCTGCGCGTATCTGTGACGCGGCCTTCGAACTCCAGTTTTCTCGCTCACTCATCCGAACAGGTGAGACACCTCATATGGCTCGTTCCCTGGTCGATTTACTGACCGCGCACGCCTCCCGACAGCCTGACCGGACCGCCTACCGGTTTCTCGTCACGGGTGACTGCGACGGAGAGATCCAGGACATCTCCTACGGACGGCTGGCCGAGCGGTCCCGGGCCGTCGCCGCCTGGCTGCAGGAACGCGGACTGGCCGGTTCCCGCGCGATGCTGCTCTATCCACCCGGGCTCGAGTTCATGTCCGGCTATCTGGGCTGTCTCTCGGCCGGAGTCGTCGCCGTGCCGGGCGTGCCTCCGCAGGGGCGGTCGCAGAACCACCGCGCCCTGCTCCGGACGAAGCGCCTGATCGCCGACGCGGACGCCAAGGTGATCCTGGGCGGCCGTGACGAGATGGCCGCCCTGGCCGGCATGGCGGAGCACCTGCCGGAACTGGCCGGGATCACCTGCGTCGCGACCGAGGACATTCCCGACGAGGCGGCCGGCTCCTGGCGCGAACCCGATCTCACCGCGGACACCGTCGCCTTCCTCCAGTACACCTCCGGATCCACCTCCGCCCCGCGCGGGGTGATGGTGACCCACGGGAACCTGCTGGACAACGAACGGGTCATCACGGAACGGATGGGCCACACCCCCGACGTGATCGAGGAGTACGACCACGAACTCTTCGTCAGCTGGCTTCCCGTCTACCACGACATGGGACTCATCGGCCCGGTCCTGAACGCGGTGCACCTCGGTGTGACCGCCACGTTCTTCTCGCCGCTGCACTTCCTGCACCGCCCCGAGCGCTGGCTGAACGCCGTCAGTCACTACGGCGCGCACACCAGCGGCGGCCCCAACTTCGCCTACGAGCTGTGCCTGAAGCACGCGACGCCCGCACTCCTCGACCGGCTCGACCTGAGCCGTTGGAGGGTCGCTTTCAACGGCGCGGAGCCCGTTCGGGCCGCCACCCTGCGCCGGTTCACCGAGACCTTCGCCGCCGCGGGCTTCCGCCGGGAGGCCCTGTACCCGTGCTACGGCCTGGCGGAGGCCACGCTCATCGTCACCGGCGGCTCGGTACAGGCCCCGCCCACCCTGGTCGAGTCCACGGGGGCCGGGCCGCATGCCGGAGCGGCGGACGCGGCGGCGGTCGGTTCCGGCCGGCCCGGCTCCGGCATCACCGTGGTCGTCGCCGACCCCGAACGGCAGGAGGAACGGCCCGAGGGCGAGGTCGGCGAGATCTGGGTCGCCGGCGCGAGCGTCGCCAAGGGCTACTGGCGCAACGCCCTGGCCACCCGGCAGACGTTCCGGGCCACCCTGAAGGACCGCGAAGGGCACTTCCTGCGCACCGGCGACCTCGGCTTCCTGCGCGACGGTGAACTCTTCGTCACCGGACGCCTCAAGGACCTGCTGGTCATCGACGGCCGCAACCACTACCCCCAGGACCTGGAACTGTCCGCCGAGATGTCCCACTGGGCGCTGAGGCCAGGGTGCACCGCCGCCTTCTCCGTGGACGCCGGGGAGGAGGACGGCGAGCAGCCGGTCGTCGTCGCGGAGACGGCCCCGGAGGCGCTGGGCGAGTCCGAGAAGATCGTCGGTCTGATCCGCAGCGCGATCGGGGAGGCCCACGGCCTGCCGGTGCGTGATGTGGTGCTGGTCCACCCCGGCACCATTCCGAAGACGTCCAGCGGGAAGATCCAGCGCCGCGCCACCCGGACGGCGTACCTCGACGGCACTCTCTCCCCGGTCGGCGCGCCCGTCCCGGGATAACGGCGGCCGCCGTAGGCGCACCCGCACGCGCCGTCGGCGGGTCCCGGATCGTCATGTGAGGTGCGCCGGGTCGCTCCGCCGTGCGCGGTCCCCGCATCCAGGCGTGCACCGGCCGTCCGCAGGGGCTGACCGTACGTGGCGCCGTTCTTCACCCGGGCGCCCCGAAACCCGCCGAGAACCAGCCGAGTTCGCCGTCTGCCGTCTGCCGTCTGCCGTCTGCCGTCTGCCGTCTGCCGTCTGCCGTCTGCCGGCGGCATCAGCCGTACCCGTGCGCTCCGCCGTGGCGGCCGTACGGCATCCACCTGAGCCCCAGTTCACGAGGACACCTGCCCAGATGCCTGCGAACGAGTCCCCGAAGCAGTCCCCCGAGATGCCCGCGACGACCTCCGAGGACGTACGGGCCTGGCTGACGTCGGCCGTCGCCCAGGCGGCCGGACTCGCCCCGTCGGCCGTCGCCCCGGATCGTCCGATCGCCGAATTCGGCCTGGGATCGAGGCAGTTGGTGACGCTGGCGGCGGAGCTGGCGGAGCGGCTCGGCCGACCCCTGGAGGCCTCCCTCGTCTTCAACCACCCCACTATCGCGGCGATCGCCGAGACGGTCCTCGGCGAAGGACCCGCCCTGACGGCCGATCCGGTCCCGGCTCCCGCTCCGGCTCGGGCCGGCGCACCCGTGCGGGCGGACGGCGACATCGCGATCATTTCCATGGCCTGCCGATTCCCCGGTGGCGCCGATGACCCCGAGGCCCTGTGGCGGCTGCTGGCCGAGGGCGAGGACGCCGTCGGCGAGGTACCCGCGGGCCGTTGGGACACCCGTGCGCTTCTGGACCCCGACCCGGAGGCAGCCGGCAAGGCGTACACCCTGCGCGGCGGATTCCTGACCGGCATCGACCGCTTCGACGCGCCCTTCTTCGGCATCTCGGCGCGCGAGGCCGCGGCCATGGACCCCCAGCAGCGGCTTCTGTTGCGGACCGGCTGGGAGGCGATCGAACGCGCCGGGATCGTCCCGGAGACGCTGAACGGCAGTTCCACGGGCGTCTACATCGGCCTGTACGACAGCGGATACCTCGCCTCGGCCCGCCTGGAGCAGCTCGACGGACACGTGGGCACCGGTTCCGCGTCCAGCGTGGCGTCCGGGCGTATCGCGTACACCCTCGGCCTGCAGGGTCCGGCCGTGACCGTCGACACCGCCTGCTCCTCCTCCCTCGTCGCCCTGCACCTGGCGGCGCGAGCGCTGGCGAGCGGTGAGTGCGACCTCGCCCTGGCGGGTGGCGCCACGCTCCTCGTGACGCCGCGCGGGCACGTCGAGTTCAGCAGACTGCGCGGACTCTCGCCGACCGGACGGTGCAGCCCGTTCTCCACCGCGGCCGACGGCGTCGTGTGGGCCGAGGGCTGTGGTCTGGTGCTGCTCAAGCGACTTGCCGACGCGCGACGGGACGGCGACCGGATCCTCGCGGTCGTCAAGGGCTCGGCGGTCAACCAGGACGGCCGCAGCCAGGGCCTGAGCGCTCCCAACGGCCTCGCTCAGGAACGGGTGTTGCGCGCGGCGCTCGACGACGCCGGACTCCGCCCGGAGGACCTGGACCACGTCGAGGCGCACGGCACCGGTACGCGGCTGGGCGACCCCATCGAAGGGCGGGCGCTGGCCTCGGTGTTCGGACCGGGACGCCCGGCGGACCGGCCCCTCGGTGTCGGCTCCCTGAAGTCCAACATCGGCCACACCCAGGCCGCGGCGGGTATCGCCGGCGTCATCAAGACGGTCCTCTCCCTCGGCCACGAACTGCTCCCCGCGTCCTTGCACGCCGAGACCCCGACCGAGCACGTCGACTGGGCCGGCGGCGGCCTGCGCGTGCACAGCGGCGCCAGTGCGTGGCCGCGGGACGACGACCGGGTGCGGCGGGCCGGGGTGAGCGCGTTCGGCATCAGCGGAACCAACGCCCACGTGATCCTGGAGGAGGCACCGCGGAACGCGGCGCGACCGGTCGCGCCCGCGCCCGGCATGCCCGCGTCCGCCATGCCCGCGCCCGGCATGCCCGCGTCCGCCATGCCCGCGTCCGCCACGCTCGCGTCCGCCATGCCCGCGCGGCGACAGGACGCCGAAGAGCCCGGCACGGGACGCGCCGCGGCGCTCTTCCCCCTGTCCGCCCGCACCGTGCCGGCCCTCCGGAGACAAGCCGCCCGCCTGCTTGACGCGCTCGCCGCACGGCCGGGCGCGACGCTGCCCGCCGTGGCCGCGACCCTGGCCCACCACCGCACGCACTTCGAACACCGCGCCGTCGTCCGGGCGGCCGACCGCGACGAACTGCTCGGCGCTGTGCGCGCACTCGCCGCGGGGCGGCCCGACACCGAGCTCCTCGTGGGCCCCCGGCAGACGTGTCCGCCGGGCAAGGTGGCATTCGTCTTCCCCGGCCAGGGCGCCCAGTGGACCGGCATGGCCCGCGAACTGCTCGACACCTCCGCGGTGTTCGCGGACGAACTCGACCGGTGCGACGCCGCACTGCGCCCGTTCACCGTCTGGTCGGTGGCGGCCGTCCTGCGCGGCGACGTGGGCGCCCCGTCCCTGGAGCGGGTGGACGTCGTCCAGCCGGTCCTGTTCGCCGTGATGGTCTCCCTGGCCGCGGTGTGGCGGGCCCGTGGCGTACGACCGGACGCGGTCATCGGGCACAGTCAGGGCGAGGTCGCCGCGGCCTGTGCGGCCGGCGCGCTCAGCCTCAACGACGCGGCCGCGGTGGTCGCCCTGCGCAGCCAGGCCCTGACCGCGCTGTCCGGCACCGGCACCATGGCCGTCGTCGCCCTGCCGCACACCGAGGTCGAGGCACACCTGGCCGGGCTCGGCGGCCGGGTCTCCGTCGCCGCCGTGAACAGCGGCCGTTCGACGGTGATCGCCGGCGACGCGGAACCGCTCGAATCCCTGCTCGCCGACCTCGACCGGCGGCAGGTGTTCGTCCGCCGCCTCGACGTCGACTACGCCTCCCACAGCGCCGGGGTCGAGCCGCTCCGCGCGACGATCCTCGGCGAACTCGACGGCGTCACCGCCTGCCCCACCCCCGTCGCCTGGTACTCGACGGTCACCGGGGAGCCGGTCACGGAGGAACTCGAAGCCGACTACTGGTACACGAACCTGCGTGAACCCGTCCGCTTCGCGTCCACCGTGGAGCGCATGGTGGCCGACGGCTACCGCTGTTTCGTCGAGCTCAGCCCCCACCCCTCCCTCCTCACCGCCGTGCGCACGGTCGCCGAGGACTCAGGCCACGAGGACCTCGTCACCGTCGGATCGCTGCGCCGTGAGGAGGACGGACCGGCCTGTCTGGACCGGGCCGCCGCGGAACTCCACGTCCACGGAGGGCGGATCGACTGGCACCGGCTGGTGCCCGACGCGGAGACGGTCGAACTTCCCACCTACGCCTGGGACACAGAGTCCTACTGGATCGAGCCCGAGCCCTCGGCCGCGGCCCCCGGACTCCTCGACCGCGCCGCGCACCCGCTGCTCGGCATTCAGCTGCAGTCCGCGGACGAGACCCGCTGGACCTTCCGCAACGAGTGGTCCCCGGCCACCGCCGACTGGCTGCCCGACCACAGCGTGTTCGGACGGACCGTGGTGTCGGGCACCACTCTGATGGAGCTGTGCCGCGCCGCCCTCGCGGTGGCCCGCCCGGACGTTCCCGGCGACGTGACCGACCTGCTCCTGCTCTCGCCCCTCGTCCTGCCGGAGTCCGGCACGGTCGAGGTGTCCGTCGAGGTGGTCACCGCCGGCCCCGCACCGGAGATCACCGTGCACGGCCGCCCGCGCGGCCGGCAGGACCCGGACTGGACCCTGCACGCGACCGCTTCGGCGGCCGGGCCCGTCCCGGCGCCGCCCGCCCCGCTGCCGGTGTGGCCGGAGGCCGTCGCGTCCGTCTGGAGCACGCGGACGTACGAGCGGCTGAGCGCCCTCGGCCTCGGCTACGGCCCGGCGTTCCAGGGGGTCCGGTCGGCGGTCCCGACCACCGTCGAGGGCGAGCTGCTGGCCCGGCTCTCCCTGCCCACCGTGGCCCGGGAGAAGAGCGACGCCTACCCCGTCCACCCGGCGCTGCTGGACGCGGCGCTGCATGTGGCCGCCGCGCTGGATACGGACGGCGCGCCGGAAACGGGCGGTGCGCCGGACGGCCGGGCGCTGCTGCCGGTCGCGGTGGGCCGGTGTGTCCTGCCGCCCGGCGGCTCCGGCGACCTCACGGCGCTGGTCCGGAGGTCGGGCGGCTCCGGGACGGACCTCACCCTCGACGTGACACTGTGGGACGCGGACGGCCTTCTGGCGGGGCGGCTGGAGGGCGTACGGCTGCGGGCCGCCGACCCGGCGGACCTGAACGGCGCCTCGGAGCACGGCCGTCACCTGTACGAAGTGGCGTGGACGGCCGCGCCCGAGGAACCCGCCGGCGCGCCGGGCGCCGTGTGGGCCGTCCAGGGCGACCGCTCGGACCCGGACGTCCAGGCCGCCGTACGCGGCCTGGAGGCGGCGGGCCTCCAGGTCCGGGAGACGGACGCCGACATCCTCGTACGGTTCTGGCCGCGTCCGGCGGCCGACGCGGAACCGGCCGCCGTCGCACAGGAGTTGGCCGCCGAAGCGCTGGCCGAACTGCGTGACCTCTCGGCGCGCGCGGCGGACCGGCTGCCCGCCCGGACCGTGTGGGTGACCCGCGGCGCGATCGCGACCGGTGCCGGAGACACCGTGCCCGGGCTGGCCCAGTCCGTGCTGTGGGGCATGGCCCGCAGCGCCCGGACCGAACACCCGCACCTCGGACCGACGCTGCTCGACCTCGACGGTTCCGACACCTCCGGGGTCCTCCCCGCCGGCGACGTCCTCCCCGCTGCCCTGGCGCACACCGACGAGCCCGAACTCGCCCTCCGGGCGGGCACCTTGCTCGTCCCGCGGCTCGTGCGCGCCCGCGCCACGGACACCTTGCGGATTCCGGCCGGGGACCACTACGAACTGACCGGACTCCCGACGGACCCCGCCCTGCACGCGGTCGCGCCCCACGCCCTGGCACCCGGCCAGGTCAGGATCCAGGTGCACGCCGTCGCCGTCCCCGAACCCGGCGGCACGCGGCCCCGTACCGCGTGCGCCGGTGTGCTGACCGAGGCCGGCGCCGAGACCGGGGACCTCGCTGCCGGTCTGCGGGTCTGCGCCCTCGCCGAGACGCCACCCGGCTCCGAGGCGATCGCCGACGCACGGGGGCTCGCGGTACTTGCGGATGACATGCCGTTCACCACCGCGGCAGCCCTGGCCCTCGCGGCCGGTGGCGCAGGCGGCCCCGGAGAACCGGCGGCGGCGCTGCACACCGCCCTCACCAGGCCGACACCTCCCGTCCGAGCCCGGGTCCTGCCCGTCACCGGCACGCGCGAGGCACTACGGCGGACCGCGTCCGGCGAGCCCGTCGTCCTCGACCTGGTCGGGCGTCCCGGCCCGGTGCCCACGGACGGCACGGTGCTGATCACCGGAGGTCTCGGCGCCGTCGGCCGCCACCTCGCCCGACTCCTCGCCGAACACGGAGTTCCACGGCTGCTTCTGACCTCCCGTCGGGGTCCGGACGACGCACGCGCCGACGAGGTCACCGCCGAACTGACCGCGCTCGGCGCCGAAGTGGAGATCGCCGCGTGCGACGTCGCGGACGCCGAAGCCCTGACCGGCGTACTCGCCGGGGTGACAGCGGAGTTGCCACTGCGCGGTGTCGTCCACTGCGCCGGAGTCCTGGCCGACGGTGTGATCGCCGACCTGACGCCCGAACGCCTCACCCGGGTGCTGCGCCCCAAGGTCGACGGCGCCGCCCATCTGCACCGGCTCACCGCCGACGTGCCCCTCGACCTGTTCCTGCTGGTCTCCTCGGCGGCCGGCGTCGTCGGCACCGCGGGCCAGGCCAACTACGCCGCGGCCAACGTCTTCCTCGACCAACTCGCCCACCACCGGGCCGCCCTGGGCCTGCCCGGCGTCTCGGTCTCCTTCGGTGCCTGGGCGGGCGAGGGCCTCGCCGCCGAACACGCCGATCTGGACCGGATGGCCCGGGTCGGCCACCGCGCCCTCACCCCGGACCAGGGCCGCGAACTCGTCGAACTCGCCCTTCTGCGGGGCGCACCGCACCTGGTCGCATGGTCCCTGGACCTGCCCCGGCTGCGCGAGAACACGGCGTCCGCGGACGACCGCTCGACGGCGCTGTGGCGCTCGCTGCTGCCCGCGCCGCGCGGCGACCGGGACGGGAGCGAAGGCCTGACGGACCGGCTGGCCCGGCTGCCGGAGGCCGAGCGCGCCGCACGCGTCCTGGCCCTGGTCCGCGAGGAGGCCGCCAGGGCACTCGGCCTGCGCTCGGCCGAATCCGTCGGGCCCGACCGGCCGTTGCGCGACCTCGGTATGGACTCGGTGACGGCGGTGGAGCTGCGCAACCGCATCGGCACCCGGATCGGCGCCGGGCTCCCCGCCACCCTGCTCTTCGACCACCCCACCGCGGCCCGGCTCACCACGCACCTGCTGGCCACCGCACTCGCCGCGGGCGCCCCCACGGCCCCGCGGAGCGCGCCCGGTCCGCGGCACGCCCGTACCACCACGCCCGCCGCGGACGAGCCGCTGGCCCTGGTGGGCATGGCGTGCCGTGTACCCGGCGGCGTGCACGACCCCGAGGGCCTGTGGCACCTCGTCGCCGAGGGCCGCGACGCGGTCGGCCCGTTCCCCCAGGCACGCTGGGACGTGACGTCGCTGTACGACCCCGACCCGGAGGCCCTCGGCAAGTCGTACGCCCGGGAGGGCGGATTCCTCGATGACCTGGACCGCTTCGACGCGGGCTTCTTCGGCATCACCCCGAAGGAGGCGGCGGCCATGGACCCGCAGCAGCGCGTGCTGCTGGAGACGGCGTGGGAGGCACTGGAGCGCGCCGGGATCGTCCCCGCCGACCTGGCGGGCAGCCCCACCGGGGTGTACGTCGGCATGTTCGGCAGCGACTATCTCGCGGGCTCCCGGCTCGACCAACTCGACGGGTACGTCGGCACCGGGTCGGCGCTGAGCGTGGCCTCGGGACGGCTCGCGTACACGCTCGGTCTGAACGGACCGGCGCTGACCGTGGACACGGCCTGCTCCTCGTCGCTGGTGGCGCTGCACCTGGCGGCGCAGGCGCTGCGGTCGGGCGAGTGCGACCTCGCGCTCGCCGGCGGCGTGACCCTGATGGTGACACCGGGGACGTTCGTCGAGTTCAGCCGTCTGCGGGGGCTGTCCCCGACCGGCCGCTGCCGCTCCTTCTCCGACGACGCCGACGGAGCCGTCTGGGCCGAGGGCGCGGGCATGGTCGTACTGAAGCGGCTCGGCGACGCGCGCCGCGACGGCGACGAGGTGCTCGCCGTACTGCGTGGCACCGCCGTCAACCAGGACGGCCGCAGCCAAGGACTGTCCGCGCCCAACGGTCCGGCCCAGGAGCAGGTGGTCCGGCGGGCGCTGGAGCTGTCCGGGCTGCAACCCGCCGACATCGACCACGTCGAGGCGCACGGGACCGGAACGACGCTCGGCGACCCGATCGAGGCGAACGCCCTGGCGGAGGTCTTCGGCGCCTCGCGCCCGCGGCACCGCCCCCTGCGTCTCGGCTCGCTCAAGTCCAACATCGGTCACGCGCAGGCCGCTTCGGGCGTGCTCGGGCTGATCAAGGTCGTCCAGTCCCTGCGCCACCACGCGCTGCCGCGCACCCTGCACGCCGACACACCGAGTCGCCATGTCGACTGGGACGGCAGCGGGTTGCGACTGCTGCGGGAGACGACTCCCTGGCCGTCCACGGAGGAGCGCGTACGACGGGCCGGTGTGAGCGCCTTCGGGATCAGCGGAACCAACGCGCACCTGGTCGTGGAGGAGGCCCCGCGGGCAGGGGAGCGGCCCCCGGCCGAAGCCGGCACCGGCAAGCGGCTGTTCGTGCTGTCCGGGCGCAGTGAGTTCGCCGTACGCGGGCAGGCCGAGCGGCTGTCCCGGTACCTCACACCGGACGTCGCTCTGCCGGACGTGGCCCACACCCTGGCGCGACACCGCGGCCACTTCGAACGGCGGGTGGGGATCGTGGCGGGCGACCGCGACGGACTGCGCGCCCGGCTCGACGCGCTGGCGAGCGGACGGACACCGCCCGCCCGGTCCCACGAGGGGCGCACGGGCAAGGTGGCCTTCGTCTTCGCCGGGCACGGCGGCCAATGGGCGGGCATGGGGACGGAGTTGACGGACGAGTCGGAGGCCTTCCAGGAGGAGCTGTCCCGGATCGACGAAGCGGTGCACCGTCACGTCGGCTGGTCGGTCCTCAACGTGCTGCGAGCCCCCGAGGAGTTCGCCCCGCTCGACCGGACGGAGTTCCTGCAACCGGTGCTGTTCGCGCTCAACGCGGCCCTGGCCGCCGCCTGGCGGGCGCTCGGCGTCCGGCCGGACGCCGTGGTCGGCCACAGCCTCGGCGAGATCGCCGCCGCGTACACCGCGGGCGCCCTCACCCTGGACGACGCCGCGGCCGTGGTGACCGGTCGCGCCGGCGCGGTCGCCCCGCTGGTCGGACAGGGCGGCATGCTGTCCCTGGAACTCCCGCCCGCGGAGGTCGAGGACCTGCTCGCACCCCACCGGGGCCGGCTGTTCGTCGCGGCCGTCAACAGCGCGAACTCCACGGCCGTGTCCGGCGACACCGACGCGCTGGAAGGTCTGCGCCGGCAGCTCGACGCGCAGGGCGTCCCCGTACGACGGCTGTCGACCCCGTTCGCCTCCCACACCCCCCTGATGGACCCGGTCCGCGAGGACCTGCTCGGCCGGCTCACCGGCATCAGGGGCACCCGCACACCGACCCCGCTCTACTCGACGGTGCTGGCAGCCCCGGTGCCCGGTGACCGGCTGGACGCCGACCACTGGTACGCGAACCTCGGCCGCCCGGTCCGTTTCGCCGACACGATCCGGCGGATGCTCGACGACGGCTACCGCTACTTCGTCGAACTGAGCCCGCACCCGACGCTCACCGCGTCGGTCGAGGCGGTGGCGGCCGAGGCCGGGATCGACGCGGTGGCCGTCGGCTCGCTGAGCCGGCAGCGGGACGGACACGACGTACTGCTGGGCGGGCTCGGGGAGTTGTACGAGGCCGGGTACACGCCCGACTGGCCGGTGCTGTTCCCGCGGGGCCGCCGGGTCGATCTGCCCACGTACGCCTTCGCCCGCGAACCCCACTGGCTCGCACCCGCCCCGGGCGCCGCGACGGCCGGTGGCTCACCGCTCCTCGGCACGCACGTCGAGGCCAGCGACACACCCGACCGGCACCTCTTCCAGAGCGAGATCGACCTGCGCGACAGCCGCTTCGCCTACCTCCGCGACCACCGGGTCGCCGGTGAGGTCTGGCTGCCTGGGGCCGCCTTCCTCGAACTGGCCCTGGAGGCCGCCTCGGTGCAGACCGGTGGTGAGGCGGGGGACGGCGGTGAGGTGCGACTCGCCGACGTGCGGTTCGAGCGGCCCCTGGCGCTCGACGCGGAGCGGCCCGTACGGGTCCAACTGGTCCTGCAGCCCGCCGAGGACGGCTCGCGGGACTTCACCATCTCTTCCGCTCCCGCCGGTGAGCGGCCGGCCCGGTGGGAGCGGCATGTCACCGGGCGCGTCCTGACCGGCGCCGCCGAATCCGTGCCCGACGCGGACGAGGGGCCCGCCGCGCTGCGCGAGCGGTGCGGGGAGGAGGCCGACCTGTCGGCCGTCTACGCGGGGCTGACCGCCCTCGGCATCGACTACGGCCCCGCCTTCCGGGGCCTGGAACACGGGCATCGCACGGATTCCGAAGCGCTGGGCCGGCTCGCCCGGCGTCCCGCCGCCGGGCATCTCGTGCACCCCGCGGTGCTCGACGCCGCCTTCCACACGGCGGCGCTGCCCGCGAACGCCCCCGAGGGCCGGGCGTTCGTGCCCGCCGGTGTCGGTCGGCTGCGCTTCACCGGCCGCGGCGGCACTCCCGCGTGGGCGACCTGTCGACTGCGCTCCGTGGAGGGCGACTCCGCGCTGCTGGATCTGCGGCTCTGGGACGAGCACGACCAACTGGTCCTGGAGGCGACGGGGTTCGCACTGACCGCGCTCACGCACGCGGACGGCGCGCTCTTCGAGACGCGCTGGCAGCCGCGCCCCGACGCACAGGAGCCGGCCGGCCAGGGCAGGTGGCTCGTCCTCGCCGACGGGACCGGGGTGGGTGCCGCGCTCGCGGAGCGCCTCGGCGCCGCCTCGACCCCGCACGTGATCGCCCGCACCGGCGAGACGTTCGATACCGAGGGCCCCGGCCGATACGTCCTCGATCCTGCGGACCCGGGGCAGGTGGCCCGGCTGCTCGACGAGGCCTTCGCCGACGGTCCGCCCGAACGGGTGGTGCAGTTGTCCGCGCTCGACGCACCCCCCATCGAGAACGCGGCCACGGCGGAGGAGGCCGCGCGACGCTGCTGCCTCAGCACCCTGCACCTGGTGCGGGCGCTCGCCGACCGCCCGCGGGGCCGTGCCCCGCGCCTGTTCGTGGTCGTGCGGGGCAGCCAGGCCGCGGGCGACAGCACGCAGGTGACGCACCCCCAGCAGGCACTCGCCTGGGGCTTCGGCCTCGCGGTGGCCCAGGAACACCCGGAACTGTCGACCACGCTGATCGACCTTCCGGCCACGGACGGCGGCGACGCCCTGTGGACGCAGCTGCGGCACGCGGACGACGAACGGCTCGTCGCGCTGCGGGAGTCGGGCCGCCTGGTACCGAGACTGGCCCGCACCCGCCCCGACGACGGCGGCCACGACGGGATCACCGCGGACGGCGTGTACCTGATCACGGGCGGCCTCGGCGGCCTCGGCCGGGTGGTCGCCGAGCGGCTGGTCCGCCTGGGTGCCCGCCGGCTGGCCCTGATGAGCCGCGGCGAGCCCGACGCGGACACGGCGACCTGGATCACGGGGCTCGAAGCCCGCGGTGTCACCGTGTGCCCGGCCCGCGCGGACGTGGCCGACCGTGACGGCCTGACGGCCGCGCTGGACGCCGTACGGCAGGCGGCCGGACCGATCGCCGGAGTCGTCCACGCGGCCGGCGTCCTCGACGACGCCACGGTGGCCACCCTGACCGACGACCGCGTCCTGAGCGTGCTCGCACCCAAGGTCCTGGGCACCGCCCTGCTCACCGAACTCGTCCCGGAGGCGAAGCAGTTCGTTCTCTTCGCCTCGGCGGCCGGCCTGCTCGGCTCGGCCGGGCAGAGCCCGTACGCGGCGGCGAACGCCTTCCTCGACGCCTGGGCGCACCACCTGTCCCGCACCGACCGCCGGGCACTGAGTCTGGACTGGGGCGCCTGGGCCGGAGTCGGCATGGTCGCCGGGTCCGGGACCCGGGCCGCGGAGACCGGCCGGTCGGGTCTCATCGCCTTCACCCCGCAGGAGGGCGGCGACCTGTTCGAGCGGGTCCTCGCCACCTCCCGCCGCCAACTCGCGCCTCTCGCCCTGGACCGGGAGATGCTGGCGCTCGACCCGGACGTCGCCCGCACCCGCCCGATCCTGGGCGACCTGATCACCGCCACGGCGGCCTCCGGGGACACGGACGGCCTCGTCACGCGGGTGTTCGCGGCGACCACGGACCGGGACCGGGCGGCACGGCTCGAAGCGTACGTACGGGCCAAGGTCGGCCAGGTCTCCGGCGGTGCGGGCGACATGTCCGCGACCACGCCCCTGAAGGAACTCGGCCTGGACTCCCTGATGCTCGTGCGGCTGCGCAACGCCTTCGCACGCGAGCTGGGCGCCGAACTCCCGGCCACCGCCGTGTTCTCGGCGTCCGACATCCGAGGCCTGGCACGGGTGCTGGGCGAGGTGCTGCCCGAAGGCGGCTCCGGGGCGCGAGCAGGGGAACGGCGACCCGAGCGCGCACCCGGCGTACCCGAGAGTGAACTGCGGCCCGCGACCCGCGACATGGTACGGCTGCTGCGCAGCGCCCGGCCGGACATGCCGGACGCGGCGCACACCATCGGCCTGGCCGTACGGCTCACCGCGCCGACCACCCGCGAGGCGCTTGCCGGCATCCTCACCCGGCTCGCGGGACGGCACGCCGCCCTGCGCACGGCGATGCCGGGTGGCGGCGGACAGGCCCGGCGGTTGCGCGTGGAGGGGGAGTTGACCTCACCACTCCTGCGCTGGACCGAAGTGAGCCGCGACGCCGGACTCGACGCCGCCGACCGGCTGCGCCGACTGCTGGAGCCACCGTTCGCCCTGGCGGACGCGCCGCTGTGGCGCTTCGAGTTGCTGGACGCGGGTGAGGACGATCGGGTCCTCGTGTTCGGCGCGCACCACGCGGTGAGCGATCTGCAGTCGCTGCTGCTCGTCGCGGGGGAGATCGACGCCGAACTGTCCGGCACCTCGCTCGGCGACACCGTCACCAATCGCGACCTCGACCTGCTGATCGAGGCCCAGCGCACCGACGACACCCCCGGTGCGGGCGCGGACACGGCCGACTGGCGCGAGGCCTTCCACGGCGCCGCGCGCCTCGACCTGACCCTCGCCGGGCCCCGCCCGGCGACCCGTTCGTACCGGGCCGGGAGCGTGACCGTGGAGATACCCGACGGGCTCATGGAACGGGTGACGGTGGCCGCGAGCCGGCTCGCCGTGACACCCGCCGCCTTCTGCCTGGGCACCCTGACCGTGCTGCTGGCCAGGGCGCGGGAACGGGAGCGTTTCGTGCTCGCCGTGCCCGTCGACACCCGGATGCACGCCGACGCGTACGACGCGGTGGGCTTCTTCGGGGTGCCCGTCCCGTTCCCCGCCCAGGCCGGGGCGGGGGAGCGGATCGAGGACGTGCTGCGCCGCACGGACGCGCGCCTGGACCGGGTCCTCGCCAAGGGCGCCATGTTCTCGGACGTATTGCCGACCCTCGCGGGACAGGGGCTGCACCGGGCGAACGCGCCCCTGGTGGAGGTGTACTTCAACTACGTACGTTCCTCCGCCGGCCGCTTCGAACGGCTGGAGGTGCTCCCCGCCGGAACGGGCTACTCCGACCTCGACCTCATGATCACCATGACCCCGGACGCGGGCCGCGTCCGCCTCGACCACAACCTCGACATCCTGGACGCGGCGACCTCCACCGACCTGGCGGCGCGGTTCCTGCGGCTGCTCGCCGACGCGGCCGCAGATCCGACGACGGCGGTCCGTGCGGCGGCGGAGACGACCGGCGCGGAGACGATCGGCGCGGTGAAGGACACGGGCCGTGCGGCGGCGGAGACGTGCGGTGCGGCGGCGGAGAACGGCGGTGCGGCGGCGGAGAACGGCGGTGCGGTGAAGGGTGCCCCGGTCGGGGGCGAGCCCGCCGCCCGCCCGCGCCGCTCCCTCGCTCTCGCGGCCACGTTCGCGCTCGGCCACCTGCCCCTGCTGTGCGCGGCGGCGATCGAGGAGGCGACGGGCGAGGAGGGAACACCGGACGGGGTACCGGACGGAGCGCCCGACCGCGTGCGGGACACGGGCACGACGATCGCGGAAGCCCCGTACCACCAGGTGCTCGCCGCCCTGCGCGACCCGTCGGGCGTCTTCGCCGACCCCGCGTCGGCGATGGGTGTGGTGCTGCTGCGGGCGGCGGACCTGGAACGGTTCGGCCCGGTGACCGACGAGATGCTCGACGAGCTGCGCACCGCGTACCCGGCGGCGCTGAAGGCCCTGTCCGAGCGCACCCGCAAGCCGCTGATCGTGGGCTTCCTGCCCACCGCACGGGAGGAGGGCCGTTTCACGCGGTGGGAGGACGACCTGGCCGCCGAACTCACCGGCTCCCCCGGCATCGCGGTGCTCCGCGCGGACGACTGGACACGCCACCACGCCGTCGCGGAACGCTTCGACGAACGAACCGATCGGCTGGCCCACCTTCCCTTCACACCACCCTTCCAGGCGGCGGTGGCCCTGCGGGTGGCCGAGGTCGTACGAGCGGTGCGGCGTCCCTCGCCGAAGGTGATCGCGGTGGACGGCGACCAGACCCTGTGGGGCGGGGTGGCCGGGGAGATCGGCCCGGAAGCGGTGGACCTGACCGGTCCGCGCGCCCTTCTCGCGCGCAGGCTGCTGGAATGGCGGGCCGCGGGTGTGCTGCTGGCACTGGTCAGCAACAACGACGAGGACACCGTACGAGCCGTCCTGGACCGCCCGGACAGCCTGTTGAAGGCCGAGCACTTCAGCGCGTTCTCCGCCACCTGGGGGCCGAAGCCGGATCGCCTCTCCCGGGCGGCGCGCACGCTCGGCCTGGGGCTCGACAGCTTCCTCTACCTGGACGACAACCCGGTCGAGATCGAGGCCATGCGGTCGGCGCTGCCGCAGGTGCTGTCCCTGACCTGCCCACCGGCGGCCGAACTCGGCGACTTCCTCGACCGGTTGTGGCCGGCGGTCCCGGTGGCGGCGACGGTCGAGGACGGTCTGCGGGCACGGTTCTACGCGCAGGAACGGGAACGGGACGCGGCCCGTGAACAGGCCGGTTTCGAGGAGTTCCTCGCCCGGCTGGAGCTTCAGGTCGACATCCGGGCCCTGTTCGAGGACGACGTCGAGCGGGCCGGACAACTCGTCCGCCGGACCAATCAGTTCGTGCTGCACCCCCGGTCGGCCGATGGCGGCGATCTGGCGCGGTGGCGGGAGCACGGCGAGGTGTGGACGGCCGCGGCCCGCGACCGGTTCGGCGACTACGGGCAGATCGGACTGTTCGCCCTGCGCGCGGAAGGCGGCCGACTCGACGTCCTCGCCTGGGCGATGAGCTGCCGTGCGCTCGGCCGAGGCGTCGAGGAACGGATGCTGCGATGGCTGGCGGACCGCGCCGACCAGCTGGGCTGCGCGAAGGTCCGCCTGACGGCGGAGCGCACCGCGCGCAACCTGCCGGCCCGGCGTCTGCTGGCCGGGCTCGGCGGCGGCGACCAGGACGACGAGCGCCTGGAGAGCGTGGTCACGCCCGATCAGCTGCGGGCCTTCCGCTCCTGGCGGCGACGGTGAGCGGGACGGCCACGGCGCGTGGCCCGGTCGGTGACGGCGGTACGGAAAGGACTGTGCACAGGGTGAAGGGCTCTCATGCGTGAAGTGAACGAGGACACGTCGTCGTACGCCGGACAGCGGGCGGCGGGTGAGGCGATCGAGCGCGGTGACGGGGGGCTGAGCGTGGAGGCCCTGATGTCCAGGGCCGGGCTGACGTCGGCGCCCGAAGCGACCGCGACCGGTGCCCGACCCGGCGGGGCATCGGGTGCGCGTGCCGTTTCGCGCCGTGCGGACGTGGACACGGACGCCGGCGCGGGGGTGACGCCGTTCGATGCCGGTGCGAGTACGAGCCTGGGTGCGGGGCCGGGTGCGGGTGTGGGTGCGGGTTCAGGTGAGGGTGACGGCACCGGATGTGGTGCCGACAGCCGGGGCGACGCCGTGCCCGCCCCCGCCGCACCCGACGTGGACGGTCTGGCCTCCGCGATCGCCGAGGCGGCCGGCCCCTTCGTCCCCGACGGACGGCTGTCGCCCGACACCGACTTCTTCGACGCCGGAGGCACCTCCGTCGGTGCCGTGGAACTCGTCGCGGCGCTGGAGGACACACTGGGCGTGGAGATGGACCTCGACGAGGTGTTCGCCGACGCCCGGCCGCGCAGCCTCGCCCGGCGCTGGCTGGCTGCCGTCGGCGCCGCGGCGACCCCCGCGGCGCCGAATGCGTCGGAAACCCCCGCGCCCGTGGGGAGTTCGGCCCCGCCGGATCCGATACCGCGCACGTCCCCGCCCGGGACGGCACCCCGCACTCCGTCGACCGGGACGCCATCCCGTACCCCACCGCCCGGGACGGCATCCCGTACCCCACCGCCGGGGACGGCACCCCGTACCCCACCGCCGGGGACGACGACCGCCTCCTGGACGGCCGCCGACGACTCCCCCTCCTCCCCGTACGCCTCGGCCCGACCCCAAGACCTGGACCAGATCCTGGCCGACCTCGCGCTCGCCGACCGTCTGCCCTGGACCGGCCCGCCCGAGCCGATGCCGCCCCGCCGGATCCTGCTCACCGGTGCCACCGGCTTCCTCGGCGGCCACCTGCTCCTCGACCTGCTCAGGCACAGTGACGCCCACGTGTACTGCCTCGTCCGCGCCGCAGACGAGGAGGCGGCCTCGGCCCGCCTCGGCGCGGCGCTGAAGACCCACCGGCTGCCCTGGTCGTCGGAGATCCGCCGCCGGGTGACGGTGCTCCCGGGCGACATCCGGCGCCCGCGCCTGAGCCTGTCGGACGACGTCTGGAACACGCTCGCCCACGAGCTGGACAGCGTGGTCGGGGTGGCGGCGGCCGTGGACTTCCTGCGCGGCTACCAGTCGCTGCGGCAGAGCAACGTCATCGGCGCGCTGACCCTGGCCGAACTCGCGGCGACCGGGCCGCCGAAGCCGCTGCACCACATCTCCTCGATCGCGGTCTTCAACGAGGTCGGCATCGCCTCCATGGGGGAGGACGACCAACTCGCCCATGCCGACCGTCTCGTGGCGGGCTACGACCAGACGAAGTGGGCCGCCGAGGTCGCGCTGCGCAGGGCACGCGACCACGGCCTGGTCGTCACCGCGATGCGCCCCGGAGGCATCGGCGGTCACACGAGGACCGGTGCCTACAACCCGCAGGACCTCAGCAGCGGGCTCATCTCGGCCTTCGCCCGCTTCCGCACCGTACCCGCCTTCCGTTACCTGAACTCGGCGCCGGTGGACTGGGTGAGCCGGGTCGCGGCCGCCGTCGTCTGCGAACCGGACGCCTGGGGCCACGACTACAACCTGACCGGCATGCCCAACACCCTCGACGACGTCGTACAGGACATGGCGTTCGGCGGCATGCACGTACGTGTACAGGACTGGGACGAGTGGCGCACCGACGTCCTGGCCCGCCTCGAGGCCGACCCCGTGCCCGAACTGGACTTCCTGACCCGGGTGTTGCGCAGCCCCACCGCGCTCAGGCTGTGCGAGGCCACGCTGAAGGGGCCGGCGGCCACCGGTGAACGCACCGCCGCACTCGTCGAGGCGCTCGGCCTCCGGCCCCCGGCCCGCTACGACTCCCAGGCGCAGCTGAGGACGTTCGAGCGCCTCGCCGAGGACGGCCTGGCCAGGCTCCCGCACAAGGACGACCAGCCGTATCTGTGGTTCTCCGAGACGACCGAGGGCCTCGTGGGGCCTGTCGGCTCCGCCGCCGACACCCCCTGCTCGATGGCACTGACCCTCTCCATCGCGAGCATGTACCAACTGGCGGGGGAGCGGCGGGTGGACGTCGGCGGCGAGCTCATGTGCCCCGCCGTGCACGCCGAACCGCTGGTCGTGGCAGACGGGGACGTCTGGATCCGCCCCGAGGAGGGCATTCCGCGGCAGCACGGACAGCACCACCGACTCCTGCGCTACCGACTGCTGTTGCGGGACGCCGACGGCGGCCGCTGGTGGCTGGAGGGCCACAAGCACGCCCGCGCCCGCCGTGACGTGTGGCGGCAGACCCGCGCACTGCGCGTCGAGATCGGCCGGGAGGGAGAACCGGCCGCTTTCGCGGGCGAGTTGGTCGTGCCCGCGGACACCTACCTACGCGACCAGATCGACGGCATCAAGGTCGATCCGCGCCTGACCGCCCGGGAACAACGGGCCGCCAAGCTGACCTGGCTCGCGTGGTTCGGCCTGGAGATGGGCCGCGGGCTGCTCGGCCCCTTCGCCCGGGCCGCCGCGGACCTCCTCGACCTGCGCCGCACCCCGACCCCCTCGGAGCACCACCGATGATCCTCAGAACCGCCGCCTCCCGCACCCGGCAGCCGGTCCGCAAGGTCCGCACGGCCACGGCCCCGCACCCCCTCCGCCACCGCCTCGACCCGGCGGGGGTCGAGGAGATCCCCTTCACGACCCGGGACGGCGTACGCCTCGCGCTCACCCGCGTCGACAGCGGCGAGCAGGACCGGCCCGCCGTGCTGCTCCTGCACGGGCACACCGCGTCCGCCGACATGTTCCTGCTCCCGGAGACCCGCAACCTCGTCGACGTGCTGCTCGACGACGGCTACGAGCCCTGGCTGCTCGACTGGCGGGGCAGCCGCCGCTTCCCCTACAACGAGACCGGCCGGCGGTACACGTACGACGACGTCGCCCTGTACGACATCCCCGAAGCCGTCTCCCGCGTCCGTGAACGCCTCGGCGACCGGCCCCTGTTCGTGGTCGCCCACTGCGTCGGCTCCCTCACCCTGTCGCTGAGCATGACGGCGGGACTGGTGCCCGGGCTCGCGGGCGTCGTCTCCCAGGGTGTGTTCCTGACGCCGAAGCTCGCGGGACGCACCTCGCTGCGCATGACGGTGGCGGGTGAACTGCTCCGCAACCGGATCGACCACATCCCGGTCGACTTCCGCAAGGTGGGCCTGCGGTCGAAGTACACGCCCCTGTTCGCCCTCGCGTCGCGCGGGTCGGCCTGCCCGGACCCCACCTGCCAGATCCTCCACAACTCCGCCTGGGGCTCGGGTGCCTCGCTCTTCGTGCACGAGAACCTGTCCGACGCCACCCACGACCGGCTCGCGGAACTCCTCGGGCCCGCGCCCCTGTGGATCCTGCCCCACCTGCGCCGCATCGAACTGGCCCGCACGGTCGTCCGCTGGCACGACACCGACCACCGTTACCGGGCGCTGCCGCCCAACGCGCTGGACGCGGCGGCCCGCATCGACACCCCGGTACTGCTGCTCGCGGGCAGCGAGAACGGACTGTGGCTCGACTCGCAGCGGCTCTGCCACGAGGTACTGACACACCGGCAGCCGCAGCTGGACGTCTCGTACGCCGAGATCCCCGGCTACGGTCACCTCGACACGTTCCTGGGCCGGGGCGCCGCCCTCGACGTGTTCGGGCACATCCTCGAATTCCTCGGCGAACGACGGTGACGGCGGCCCGTGCGGCCGGATACCGTACCCGTCAGTAACCGGACCGCACCCAGGAGGCCCCATGCCGCAGCTCGATGTCGACGGCGCCGCGCTGACGTACGACGACGAGGGCCCCCGCGACGGCGGCGGCGTCCCCCTGGTGTTCCTGCACGGGTGGACGGCCAACCGGCACCGCTGGGACCACCAGATGGCGCATTTCGCCGAGAGACGGCGGGTGGTCCGGCTGGACCTGCGCGGGCACGGCGAGAGCGGCGGGGCGGGGGTGCGTACGATCGCGGAGCTGGCGACGGACGTCCTCGCCGTCCTCGACCACCTGAAGATCGAGCGCTTCGTCCTGGTCGGTCACTCCATGGGCGGGATGATCTCCCAGACCATCGCCCTCGCCCACCCCGAGCGGGTCGAACGCATGGTCCTGGTCAGTTCGATCAGCCGGATGACCTACAGCCGGGGGCGGGGCCTGCTCATGGCCGCGTCGACGCTGGTGCCGTTCAAGCTGTTCGTCGCCACCAACATCCAGCGCGCCTTCGCCCCGGGCTATCCGCGCGAGGAGATCCGGGAGTACGTCCGGACCTCGGCGGGCACCCCGCGCGAGGTGGTCATGACGCTGTACGGCGCCATGCGGTCCTTCGACGTCCTCGACCGGCTCGGCGAGATCCGCACCCCGACCCTCCTGGTCCACGGCTACTACGACATCCAACTGCCCGTCGGGCAGATGCTCCGGATGGCGAAGGCCTATCCGGACGCCGTCGTGCGGATCCTGGACGCCGGCCACGAACTGCCCGTGGAGAAGCCGACGGAACTCACCGCCGCGCTCGACGGTTTCGTGACCGACCGGCCGTGAGCCGGCGGATTTCCGCCGGACTCCGTGGGCCGAGGGCCGTTCAGGAGGCCCGGTAGATCCCCTCGGGCTCGTCATGCGCCAGCGCGGCGTACTCCTCGAAACCGAGGTTGCCGATGCTCAGGTTCGCGTGGATGTCGTGGATCCCCGCGGGGACGGTGCGGAAGGAGCGCCCGAACTCGGTGAGCCGCCGGTGGTCCTCGTCGTCCTCGCACTCCTCCCGCGTCAGCGTGGTGACCGCCAGCAGCGCGTGGTGCGCGGCGCGCATGGTGGTCGCGTCGGCGAGGAAGACGACCGACAGGTTCTCGTCGGCGCGGACCGCGGCGACCACGTCGTCGACGCCGGCCTCCGCCCAGGCCGGGTCGTCCACGATATGGAGACCCGCCGCGTACCGCCCGCCGCCCCCGCCGCCCCGGGGCTCCACCAGGGCGGCCGTCACGGCCCGCCAGGACACCTCGTCGTGGTAGTCCGTCCTGACGACCAGCGCATCGAATTCGTCCCGGCCGACGACGGCGGGCAACGCGTTCATGGAACGTTCTCCTCGGTGACTGCGGTGACTGCGGTGACTGCGGTGGGTCGACCGGTCGACGGTACGACGTCCACGCCGTCCGGAAGGGCAGTCGGGGCCGTCGCCCCCGCGATCGGTTCGGTACGGGCCGGCATCGGCGGGCCGCGAACGTACCGAGGCGCTCCATGGTCCCCGTTCCCCCGCCGCCAGGAACAGGCGGCGGCCAGGTCGGGCGATCACGCTCCGGAAGCCTCTACAGCAATGTGGAGGGCGGCGTGCCGACGGTGTGCCCCTCCGCCGCCGCGAACTCCGTGAGCAGCGCCGCGGCGCTCGCCACGTCGCTCGTCAGGGAGCGGTCCTCCATCGCCGGATTCAACACCGCGGCGGCCCGCGCGTAGGCGCGCCCCGCGGGGGTCAGCGGGTCGGGAACCGTACCGCGCTGGCGCAGGGCCCGTACCGCGGCCACCAGTTCGCAGCCCAGGACCAGGCGGTACGCGTCGGTGAGCCGGAGGGTCTTGCGGGCCGCCTGGGTGGCGAAGCTCGCGGCCTCCTCCGTGCCCTGTGACAGCACCACGTGTCCGAGAGCGGACGGCGCGGCACACGCCTGGACCTCGGCGACCGCCGCCGCCGCACTGTACTCGAGGATCATCATTCCCGACCCCGCCGACGCCCCGTCGGCCAAATAGGAACGGAGCCCGGTGAGTTCGGGGCGGCCGAGCCCGGAGAGCCGGGCGGCGGAGAGCCTGGCCGTGCCCAGCACGGCGAGGCACACCCCGTCGAGCGCCAGGGTGAGCGGGGCGGCGAAGAAACCGCCGTGGTGGTGCGCGACCGGGGTACCACCGGCCTCGTCCCAGCCGATCAGAGGGTTCTCCACGGCGGAGTTGAGGTCGACGGTGAGCACCTCGTCCAGGGTGCTCCACGCCTCCGTCGCCGGGCCGTGCGCCTGCGGGAAGCAGCGGAATCCGAAGGGATCCTGAACGCGCGGGGACGGCGGCCACGGCGCCCCCGAAGCGCCGAGCAGCCGTCGTACGCGCGCGGCGGCGTGCTGCGTGGGCGGATGCGGGTGCGCCAGGTGGACCTCGGGCGCGTACGCCTCCAGGGACGCGTCGATCGCGTACAGGGACAGGGCCGTCACCACGTGGGCGGCGCGCAACAGCGCGTCGAGGTCGTGACAGGCGAGCGCCGACTGCCCGAGGGTGAGGGCGTTGCTGCTCAACAGGGCGAGGACGTCCCCGCGTTCGATCCGCAGCGGCTCGGGGGGCGTTCCCCCGCCGTCCGCCCGGTCGTGTTCCCACGGGCCGTGTCCGAACAGCGCCAGTCCGAGTTCGGCCAGCGCCGTCAGATCCCCGGTGCCCACGGCCCCGTACTCGCTGACCGGTGGGTGCGCACCCGCCCGCAGGGCGCCCAGCACGGCCGTGGCGATCGCGGGGCGCAACCCCGAGCCCCCGGCCAGCAGTTGGTTGGCCCTGACCGCCATCATCGCGCGGACCTGTCGGACCGGCAGCCGCTCTCCGATGCCGCCCGCGTGGCTGAGCAGCAGTCGCAGGTCATGGCCGTCGCCGTCGTGCTCCTCGACGGTGACGCCGCGGTGCGCTCCGACACCGGTGGTGCGTCCGTAGGCCCGGGTGCCCTCCGCCGCCAGTGCCCGGGCGGCCCGGTGCGAACGCTCCATCCCCGCCAGAGTCGCCGGACGCACGGTGGCGGGCGGGGCTCCGCCGGCGATCCGGGCGACCGCGCGCGCGTCGAGACCCTGGCCCGTCAGCGCCACCTCGCCGGGTACGGCGGGCGGGGCGGCCACGCGCGGACGACCGGTGCGCGGGTCACCGGGGGGCGTTTCGGCGGTGTGCTCGAGCATGACGGACGTTCTCCTCAACCACACGGCCCCGGGCGCCCCCACCCCCGAGGTGACGGACAGCGGGCCGGAGCGGACCTCCGCTCCGGCCGGCGCGCGTCCGTCAGGACAGTCCGGCGGACGACAGCCACGTCTTGGCCACGTCCAGCGGGTCCTTGTTGTCGTTCTGCACCTGGGCGTTGAGGTCGACCAGGGCGTCCGTGTCGAGCTTCGCCGACACGGCGTTGAGGGCGGAAACCCCCTCGGAGGTGAGACCGCTCTTGTAGGCGAGCGGAGTGACGTTCTCAAAACCGAAGAGATTCTTCGGGTCCTGGAGAACGACGAACTTGTTCTTGCTGATTCCGGGGTCGGTCGAGAAAATATCCGCGGCCTGGATGTTGTTGCCCTTGAGAGCCGCGACGGTCAGCGGGCCACCCGCGTCCAGAGCCTTGAACGACTTGAAATTGAGGCCGTATTCGGACTTCAGGCCGACCAGTCCCTGCTTGCGGGTCTGGAACTCCGGGGAACCGCCGATGACCATGTCCTTGGCCGCGTCGGCGAGGTCGGCGATGGTCGACTTCTCGGTGAGGCTGTACTTCTTGGCCGTGGCCTCGTTCACCGCGACCGCGTCCTTGTCCTGGGCCTCGGAGGGGTCCAGCAGGGTCAGCTTCGCGTCGAGACCGGCGGTGATGGCCTTCGAGGTGTCCTCGACCGTCGTCGGGGCCGCCTTGGCGTCCAGGTAGGCCAGCAGAGCGCCGTTGTACTCGGGCAGAACGGTGATCGTGCCGTTCTTGATCAGGCCGTAGGTCGTCTCACGGCTCCCGATGTTGAGCTTGTAACTGACCTTGATGCCCTTGGCCTTCAGGGCCTCGCCGTAGATGTCGGCGATCAGGATGCTCTCGGGGAAGTTGTTGGAACCGACCACGACCGTGCCGCCCTTGGCGGTGTCACCCTTCAGCGGGTCCTTGCCGTCGGAGTTGTCGTCGGAGGAACCGCAGCCCGTGAGGGCGGCCGCGGCCACAACCAGCAGGGACACAGCATACGTTGCGGTCGTTCGGGTGCTTCTGGCGTGGGTCACGTTGGTCATCCAGACTTGTGCATGGGGGTCGACGGTCGGAAGGCATGGCGTGTAGTCGATCCAATCGAGCGCAGTAACGCACCGTCAAGACACGAATAGATCACCGATGGAGACCAGGCGGCTTCACCGCGTGTGCGCAACTCGCTCGAAAAGTCGGCGAATCGGACGTATCGCCGTGTCACTTTTTGGTTGATCATGGCCGTACTCTTGCGGCAACCGCTAATGTTGGCCGAGTCGGGGGACATGGTTCCACTTGCTCGGCCCGAGCGCGCTGACACGACCCGTCCACGCAGCCCGGGCTGCGGGCTTCCAATTGGGAATGAAGTCAAGGAGGTTTGGTGCCCGCGCACAGGAAAGCCGCCCGGGGGCCGCAGACCACGGCTCCCCGAATAGGCCGGACACCCTCCCTCCTCGACCGTTGGCCTTTCCGACGGAAACTCAACGTCCTGGTCATTGTTCCGTTGGCCGTTGTTTCCGCGATGATCGCGTACATCGTCTACTCCGAGATGGACTCGGCCCGTTCCGCGGCCGCGACGGCCCGTCTCGTACGGGACAGCGCACAGGTCACCAAACTCATCGACGGCGTGCAGACCGAGCACCGGCAGGCGCTCCTGGTCTCCCTGCGCCACGAGGCCGCCCGCCCCGGCGACAAGGCGTCCGACACCTCCGCGTTCCTCCAGGCGCAGCGGAAGGTCACCACCCAGGCGGAGGCCGTGCGGGCCACCTACGGCGAACGGCTGCCCGAGGCCGAGGCCCAGGCGCTCAAGGAGCTGGAGGGCCTCGACAGTCTCCGCAAGACCATCGAGCAGGGCCCGATCCCCGCGGACAACATCGACCCGGCGTACGGATCGGTGATCGAAGGCCTCATCAACGGCCTCGGACTGGGCCAGTCGGGCGGTGAGTCCTCGGAGTCCGCCGGCAACCTGCTCGACGCGCTGCTGCGTGCCGACACCGCCCACGCGTCCTTCGAGACCAGCGTCTTCGCGGCCCGCACCCGCGACGCCAACGCGCTCATCGAGTACACCGGAGCCGTCGGCGACTACGAGCAGTACACCTACCAGGCCGAGCGCTTCACCCGGTTCGCGAGCCAGGAGCAGGGTGCCGAACTCGCCTCGATCGAGCACAGCGCGTACCAGAGCGTCATCGCCCAGCACTACGCGGCGCTCCAGGTCGACCCCAGCGGTCTGGTCGCCGGGAGTCCGGCGCAGTTGCGCGCCGCGCTCCAGGCCGCGCTGACCGCCGACCCGACCTATGAGCGCCAGGCCCAGAACCGGCTGAAGATCACCGAGTCGCTCATCAACGAGATCGCCGCGGAGACCCAGTCGGCGTCCAACGACGCCTGGTGGCAGGTGGCCTGGCTGGTGGCCGCCAACCTGGCCGCCTTCGCGGCCTGGATCCTGTTCTCGGTACTGGTGCGCCGCTCCGTGGTGCGGACCGTGCGCAGCCTCACCCAGGCGGCCCAGCACGTGGCCGCCGCCGCCGAGACCGAACTCGCCCGGGTCGCCGACGACGACGCCGACGACGCGGGGCCGCCGCGACTCGAGGCCGTTCCCGTGCCGGTCCGCGACGAGATCGGTGAACTCGCCGAAGCCTTCAACCAGGTTCAGGTCACCGCGAGTGCCCTGCTGGAGCGCCAGGTCGTCAGCCGCCGCAACATCGCCGAGATGTTCGGCAACGTCGGCCACCGCGTCAGCAACCTGACGGCACGGCAACTCGCGCTGATCGACTCCGTGGAACGCGGTGAGACCGACCCCGAGGTACTGGACCGGCTCTACCGCATCGACCACATCGCCGTACGTCTCCAGCGCAACGCCGACAGCCTGATGCTGCTCGCCGGCATCCGCGAGACGGGCCTCAACTCCGGTCCCATGCGGCTCAGCAACATCGTGCGCGCCGCGCTCGGCCAGATCGAGGGCTATCAGCGCGTCACCCCGCACGCCGAGGGCGATGTCACCGTCGCTCCCGACATCGTCGGCGACCTGACGCTGATGCTCGCCGAACTCCTGGAGAACGCCGTGACGTTCTCCCCGGCTTCCAGCAGCGTCGAGGTGGTCCTGCGACCCCGGCACGGCTCCGGCGGCGGCGCCCTGATCGAGATCATCGACCACGGGCTCGGGATGAGCGCCGAGCGGCTGGAGGAGGAGAACGCCCGCCTGATCCGCCGAGAACGGCTGGACCTCGCCCCGACCGAGGTCCTCGGCCTCTTCGTGGTCGGCGGTCTCTCCCGGCGCTGGGGCATCGAGGTCGTCCTCACCCGCACCCCGGGCGGCGGTGTCACGGCCACCGTCGCGGTGCCCGCGTCCCATCTGCTGCTCGCCGACCCCACCGGTGCCGCGACCAGGGCCCCGCACATCCTGCCGCCGCCCCGCCGTTCGGGCCTCGCCGAACCGCGCCCCGCCGCCGTCGACCCTGAGCCGGGCCCCGCGGACCTGCCCCGCAGGATTCCCGCCCGCAGCCGCGCCGCGGAGTCCCCCGGACACGCGGGCCGCCAGGAACCGTCGCCCGAGGGCGGCATGGGCTACGGCGGCCCCGGCACGGCCCGGCCCCGGCCGGGCGGCGCCACGGCCCCCGAGGCACCGACCCGCCCGGGAGCCGCGGCCCGCGAGGCAGCGGGACACGGCACACCGGGCACCGCTGCCGCGGGTCCGGTACGGCAGCGTGGCACCGGCGCGGTCGGCGGCCTCGGACTGCCACCCCGTACCGCGGGCGGCGGCCTCGGCCAGTCACCTCGCGCGACGACGGAGGGTGACCTCGGAAGGCCGCCCCGTGGGGGGAGTTCGGGACGCGGCTCGGGCCCGGACCCGGCGGCGTCCGGCAGCGCCCCGGCGCGACCGGCCGAGGGCGGCGCCAGTCCGCTGCGGCGCCGCGTGCGCGGTGCGACCCTGCAGGCCACGACCGCCTCGACCCGGCTGCCCAGGCAAGCCGTCACCAACCCCAATCCGCGCCCGCCCGCCTGGCAGACCGCCGAAGCGGAAGCGGCGCGCTCCGAGATCGACGAGTTCGAGGAAGCCGTCCTGCGGGCCGAGCGTGAGAGCGCGGCCGGGTACCGGGGCGGCGGCGGACCGGCCCGTTCAGGGGGACGGCCCGACAGCTCGACCGAACACAGCACAGAGAACAACAGATCCTCATTCCCGGAAGGCATGAGCAAGTGACCATGTGGACAGGTGGACCGGACTCCGCGGCCGTGGAACCGGCGACGGACGTGAAGACCGCCGCTGCCGACTTCAATTGGCTGCTCAATCGATTCGCCACCGAGACGGCCGGGGTCGTCGACGTGATCGGCGTGTCCTCCGACGGTCTGCTGATCGCGGTGTCCCAACTGCGCGGCAAGGCGGACTCGGAGCGGCTCGCGGCCATCGTCTCCGGGATCACCAGCCTCGCCATGGGCGCGTCGGGCAACTACGGTCTCGGCGGGCTCAACAAGGTCATCATCGACCTGGAGGAAGGCCACGTCCTGGTGTCCGCGCTGGGCGCGGGCGCGGTGCTCGGTGTGGTCGCCTCGAAGGAGGCGAAGCTCGGCAACATCGCGTACGAGATGACCCTCTTCGCCAACCGCGCCGGCGCCGCCCTGAGTCCGCAGCTGGTCATGGAGCTCAAGAACACCGTGGGGATCGCGCCGACCCGTTGACGGTCGGCGGGGGCGTCGCGAAGGCCGCGACGACCCGCGAGGTGAAGGGTGAGGACGTGATGACGGCCGGCGAGCCAACAGCCGCCGACGACGGCGCGTGGGGTGTGGAACCCCCCGCGTCGGTCGTCCGGCCATTCCTGCTGACCGCGGGACGGATCGCCGGAGGTGACAGCCTGGTGCCGCCGATCCCGATCGAGACACAGGTCGTCGCGACCGAACTCGGTCTGGCCACGCTGGAGGCCTTCGTCTTCGACCAGCACCGCGACATCATCACGGTCTGCCGCCAGCCGCAGTCACTGGCGGAGATCGCGGCGAAGCTGCGGATGCATTTGAATGTGATCAGGGTGCTCGCCGACGATCTGCGCGCCGACGGTCAACTGGCCTTGTACGCACCGCAGGCCGAATCCGCCCGCGACGCCACCGTATTGCGAAGGGTTATCGATGGTCTCCGAGCTATCCCCGACTCCCGGGGCGCGATCCGTGAGCGCTGACACCGAGGCGTCCCGGCCGCCGATGCCGGTCAAGATGGTCATCGCGGGCGGCTTCGGCGTCGGCAAGACCACCACGGTGGGCGCCATCTCCGAAATAGAACCGCTCACCACCGAGGCGTCCATCACCTCGGTCGCCGCGGGCATCGACGACCTCTCCCACACCCCGGAGAAGATGACGACCACCGTCGCCATGGACTTCGGGTGCGTCACGCTGGATCCGACCCTGAAGCTCTACCTGTTCGGCACGCCCGGACAGGAACGCTTCGGGTTCATGTGGGACGACCTGGTCGAGGGCGCCCTCGGCGGGCTCGTCATCGTCGACACCCGCCGGCTCGACGACTGCTACGCGGCCGTCGACTACTTCGAGCACCGCGAGATCCCCTTCGCGGTGGCGGTCAACGCCTTCGACGGCAAGGTCGAGCACGACCTGAACGACGTACGGTGGGCGCTCGACGTCGGCGAGCACGTGCCGCTCACCGTGTTCGACGCCCGCGAGCGCGGATCGGTGCGGGACGCGCTCCTCGTCGTCCTCGAACACGCCCTGGCCACCGCGGAGAAGTGACGGTCCGGGAGTGACGGCACGAGAAGGGGGGACGGGCCCGGCCCGTCCCCCTCCTCCTGTTCTCGCTGCTCCCTCCGCGTCAGGCCGTACGGCGCCTGCGCACCCCGGGCGAAACCGCCACCCGGGTGATGGCCCAGAACAGCACGAGCACGAGCAGCGCCAGGACCGCGGTGAGCGCCGCGCCGCCCGCCACCTTCTCGTAGTTGCGCTGGTACAGGCCGTCCAGGATGTAACGGCCGACCCCGCCCAGACTCACATAGGCCGCGATCGTCGCCGTCGAGACGATCTGGATCGCAGCCGAGCGCAGGCCGCTGAGGATCAGCGGCAGCGCCGCGGGCACCTCGACCTGGAACAGGATCTTCCGCTCCGCCATGCCCATGCCCCGGGCCGCGTCGACGGGGGACGGGTCCACGGTGCGGATCGCCTCGTACGTCGTGATGAGGATGGGGGGGATCGCCAGCACCACGAGCGGGATCATCACGGGCACGATGCCGAGGCCCAGCCAGACGAACATCAGCACCAGCAGTCCGAAGGTGGGCAGCGCGCGGGCGCCCGCCGACACGAACGCGAGCGCGTTGCCGCCGCGGCCGGTGTGTCCGGTGGCCAGGCCGATCGGCAGACCGACGGCCGCGGCGATGGCGAGCGCCCCGGCCGTGTACTGGACGTGCTCCCACACGCGCTGCGGGATGCCGTCGTAGCCGTGCCAGTGGGACCCGTCGGTGAAGAAGGACTGCATGAAGTTCAGTACGTTCACGAGACGCTCTCCGGTGTGCGGGTGGGGCCCGGGATCGTGGTGGACGTACCGCGCCCGGCCCTGCGGGACGAGGGCGGCTGCCAGGGGGTGAGGACCCGCTGGAGCAGCACGAGCAGGGCGTCGACCAGCACCGCGAGGACGGCGGTGGTGACCACCGAGTTCACGGCGAGCAGCGGCCGGTGGTAGAGCATCGCGGTGGTCAGCAGGTTGCCGAGCGCCCCCTGGTTGCCGATCAGCGACCCGACGCTGACCAGACTGATGCTGGAGGCGGTCGCCACCCGCAGTCCGGCCATGATCGCCGGTACCGCGATGGGCAGTTGGACCTGGAGGTAGCGGCGCACGGTGCCGATGCCCATCGCGGCCGCGGCCGCGTTCGTCTCCTCGGGGACCGAGCGGACGCCGTCGACGACCGCCGGGACGATCACCACGAGGCTGTACAGACACAACGGGATCATGACGGTGGTCCGGCTCAGTCCCGTGTAGTCGATGAGCACCACGAAGAAGGCGATCGACGGGATCGCGTACAGCACCGTGGTGGTCCACAGCACCGGTGGATAGATCCAGCCGAAGCGGACGCAGAGCAGTCCGATCGGCAACGCCAGCAGGAGACCGACGAGCACGGGGACCAGCGCCTCCAGCATGTGCCCGCCGATCAGGCCGGCATAGCTGCTCTGGAGGTCGCTCGGGATGTCGAAGAAGCCGTTCATCGAACGACCTTCGCGGGGGCGGACTCCTGGGGGGCGTCAGCGGCGCGCCGCTGACGGGCCGCGCGGATCGCCGCGGCGACCGTCTCCTGGCCGGCGAGTCCCAGCACCCGTCCGGACGCGTCCACGCCGACCGCCTGACCCGTGGGGGACAGCACCGCCCGGTCCAGCGCGACCCGCAGCGAGTCCCGTCCGACCTCGAAGCCCTGACCGTACGGCTCCAGTCGCTGCACCTCGCCCGCCCACACCGTCAAGTCGGCCCAGCCCAGGGGCCTTCCGTCGGCGTCGGTGACCAGGACCGGTGCCTGAGCGGTCTGCTGCCCGGCGAGCTGCTGCCAGTCGGTGCCGACCGGGAAGACCTGGGAGCGGTCGAGGGCGAGGTCGCGCGTGGACAGGAACGACAGACCGCGGATGCCCCGGTCGCCGCCGAGGAACTCCTCCACGAACGCGTCGGCGGGCGCCGACAACAGCTCGTCGGGGGCGGCGAACTGGGCGAGTTTGCCGCCGGTGCGCAGCACGGCCACCCGGTCGCCGACGGTGATGGCCTCGTCCATGTCGTGGGTGACGAACACGATGGCCTTGCCCAGTTCGCCCTGAATACGCAGCAACTCCTCCTGCAGGCCACGGCGGACCACCGGGTCGACCGCGGAGAAGGGCTCGTCCATCAGCAGGATCGGCGGGTCCGCCGCCAGCGCGCGGGCGACGCCGACGCGCTGCTGCTGACCACCGGAGAGCTGGTACGGGTAGCGGCGGGCCATGCCCGGGTCGAGCCCGACCCGTTCCATCAGCTCCGCCGCACGGGCGCGGGCACGCTGCTTGGACCAGCCGAGCAGCCGCGGCACCGTGGCGATGTTGTCGAGGATCGTCCGGTGCTGGAAGAGCCCGGCGTTCTGGATGACGTAACCCATCGACTGGCGCAGGGCGTTGACCGGACGGCGCGTGATGTCCTCGCCGTCGACCCGGATCGTGCCGCTGCTGGGCTCGACCATGCGGTTGATCATGCGCAGCGTGGTGGTCTTGCCGCACCCCGACGGTCCGACGAGCACGGTGATGGAGTGGTTCGGTATCTCTAGGGACAGGCGATCGACGGCCACCGTGCCGTCGGCATATCGCTTGCTGACATCTTCGATGGCTATCAAGCGTCGAAACCCTTCGGGAACGGCTGTGTTCGGACGTGACCGGATCACGTGCACGAGGGTGCGTAGTCTAGCCAGTTGGCGCGTACGTTCGGTCACCCCAGGGGGTTCCCTGTCGCGTGATGCCCAGGTGGAGCGTGCGTTGCGACGGGAGCCGCCGCGGTCGGCGCGCTCTCCACCGGGCGGGTGACCTCCGGGCGTGGCGGTGCGACGCGGTCGTCGGTGCCCGGTGAGACTGTCCCCCACGCCCGCCGCCCGGGGACGCAGTCCCTGCCACAGCCCGGAGAGACCTCGTGCGATTCCCCTTCCACCGGGCCGCGCTGGCCGGCGCCGCCGTCCTCGTCGTGTCGACGACCGCCCCGACCGCGCCCGCCGTCGCGGACGACACGGTCGCCGATCCGGCACGCTATGTGAACCCCTTCGTCGGTACCGCGCCCGGAGGGGCCGATTTCGGCCATGGCGGGGGCGCCGGGAACACCTTCCCCGGAGCGACGGCACCGCTCGGCGGAGTGCAGTGGAGCCCGGACACGGTGACCTACCAGCACGGCGGCTACGCGTACGGGGACAACCGGATCGGAGGGTTCAGTCTCACCCACCTGTCCGGAGCCGGGTGCAAGGACTACGGCAACGTGCCCTTCATGCCCCTGCTCGACGGCGACACGACCGGGCAGGCCACCTTCTCGCACGCCCACGAGCTGGCGTCGCCCGGCAGTTACCGGGTCACGTTCGACAACGGCATCCGCACCGAACTCGCCGCCACCCAGCGCTCCGGCGCGGCCCGCTTCACCTACCCGGCCACCGCGGGCCGGGCCGCCGCGCTGAGCGTCGACGCGGGCAAGGCCTTCAACGCGGCCACCGGAGCGGTCGACATCGGCACCAACACCCTGTCCGGATACACGGACAGCGGCGGCTTCTGCAAGTCGCACAACCGCTACCGGCTCCACTTCCACGCCACGTTCGACCACCCCTTCGCCCACGCCGTCCACCCGGGCGGCAGGCCCGGCGCGGCCCTGGTCTCCTTCGCCCCCGAGGTCCGCACGGTGACCGTCCGGGTCGGCGTCTCGTTCGTCGACGCCGAGGGCGCGGTCCGCAACGTCACGGCCGAGCAGCAGGGGCGTCCGTACGACGAGGTCCGGCGGGCCGCTCGCGCCCGCTGGAACGACTGGCTCGGACGTATCGCCGTCGGCGGCGGCACCGAGGTCCAGCGCCGTGTCTTCTACACCGCCCTCTACCACGCGCTCCTGCACCCCAGCGCGTTCAGCGACACCGACGGCCGCTACCCCGGCATGGACGGCGCCGTGCACCGCACCCGCCCGGGACATGTCCAGTACGCCGACTTCTCCGGCTGGGACGTCTACCGCTCCCAGGTCCAGCTGATCGCCCTGCTGGCCCCGGCCGAGGCCTCCGACATCGCGCAGTCCGTCCTCGACCAGGGCCTCCAGGCCGGGTACTTCGACCGCTGGACCGTCGCGAACGGCGGCACCGGCGTCATGGTCGGCGATCCGCTGCCGGTGATCGCCTCCGCCGTGCACGCCTTCGGCGCCACCGACTTCGACGCCCGCGGCCTGCTGCGCGCCGCCATGGCGGGCCGTGAGGACGAGCGCCAGCGGCCGGGACACCGGCAGTACGACACCCTCGGCTACGTCCCCTCGGGCGCCAAGGGCGTGTGGGGTCCGGCGGCCACCACGCTCGAATACGCGGTCTGCGACCACGCGTTGGCCCAGCTCGCCGACCGACTCGGCGACACCGCCGCGTACCGCACCCTGGCGAAGGCCGCCGGGAACTGGCGCAACCTCTTCAACCCGGCCACCGGCTACCTCCAGCCGCGTGCGGCCGACGGCAGCTGGCCGGCCTTCGACCCCGCGCAGACCACCGACTACGTGGAGGGCAACGCCGCCCAGTACACCTGGATGGTCCCGCACGACCTCCCCGGTCTCTTCCGCCTGATGGGCGGGAGCGCCGCGGTCACCGGCCGTCTCGACACCTTCTTCAGCCGGCTCAACGCGGGCGGCAGCGAGCCGTACGCCTACCTGGGCAACGAGCCCTCCTTCGACACCCCTTGGGCGTACGACTACGCGGGCCGTCCCGACCGCGCGCGGGAGACCGTCCGCCGCGCGCTGGCCACCCTGTTCGCCGACCGTCCGGACGGTCTCGTCGGCAACGACGACCTCGGCGCGATGTCCTCCTGGGCGGTCTGGGCCGCTCTGGGCATGTATCCGCAGACACCCGGCACCGGACAACTGGCCCTCGCGGAGCCCCTCTTCCCCACCGTCACCCTGCACCGCCCGGGCCGCCCCGGGATCGAGATCACCGCTCCCGAGGCCTCGGCCACCAGCATCGACCTGAGCACGCTCACCCGCACGGCGGACGCGCGCAAGGGCCTGTGAGGGGCCGGGCGACCGGCATCGTCAGACGGTGAGGACCCGCACCCCCGCCTCCTCGAACCGGCGCACGGTCTCCTGATCGACCGCCGTGTCCGTGACCAGCGTGTCCACCAGGTCGGTCGGGCAGATCAGGGAGAAGGCGCGCTGCCCCAGCTTGCTGGAGTCGGCCGCGACGATCACCCGCTCGGCGCGCTCGCACAGCAGCCGGTTGACGGCGGCCTCGGCCTCGTCGTGGGCGGCCGCCCCGTGCACGGCATCGAAGGCGACCACGCCGAGGACGGCGACATCCATGGTGATCTGACCGAGCACGCCGTTCGCGAGGGGGCCGACCAGCTCGTACGACTGCGGACGGGCCACCCCGCCCGTCGTCACGATCTTGAACTGAGGACGCACGGCCAGCTCGTTGGCGATGTTGAGCGCGTTCGTCACCACGGTCAGGGCGGGCGTCCCGGAGGCGAGATCGGGATGTACGGCCAGTGCGCGGGCCACCTCGGTGGTGGTCGTGCCCCCGGTCAGGCCCACCGCCTCGCCGGGGGCGACCAGGCCGGCCACCGCCCTCGCGATGCGCTGCTTCTCCGAGGCCCGGCGGGCGGTCTTGTAGCGCAGCGGCAGTTCGTACGACACCCCGTGCACGACCGCGCCGCCCCGGGTGCGGACGAGCATCTGCTGCTCGGCGAGCTGGTCGAAGTCGCGCCGGATCGTCGCCGCCGACACGTCCAGCTCCACCGCCGCCTGCTCGACCTCCAGCCGGCCCCGCTCCACGAGCAGTTCGAGCAGCGCCTTCCAGCGGGCGTCGCGCGACATCCGCACTCTCCGTTCTTCGGTCCTCCGCGACCCTAGCGCACCGCAATTCTGGCATCGAATGCTTGATTGTGCTTGAAAGCTCGCTATATCTTGCACGAACGAGCATCGGTGCCCGAAGTGGGCCCTGGGGGAGGGACAGGACATGACCCATGTCGAGAACGAGCTGACCAGTCAGCCCGAGTGCTGGATCCGGGCCGCCGAGCTGGCCTCGACGCACGGCGACGCGCTGCCCGCGGCCGGGGAACGGGTCGCGATCGTGGGGTGCGGGACCAGCTATTTCATGGCGCAGTCCGCCGCCGTGCTGCGCGAGGGCTCCGGGCAGGGGGAGACGGACGCCTTCGCCGCGTCCGAGTTCCCGCACACCCGCGCGTACGACCGGGTGGTCGCCCTGACCCGGTCCGGCACCACGACCGAGGTGCTCGAACTCCTCGGGCGGCTGCGCGGACGGACCCGTACGACCGCCGTCACTGCCGACCCCCGGACCCCCGTCATGGACTCCGCGGACGACGTCGTCGTGCTCGACTTCGCGGACGAGCGCTCCGTCGTGCAGACCCGGTTCGCGACCAGCGCTCTCACCCTGCTCCGCGCCCACCTCGGACGGCACACCGACGCCGCGGTCGCGGACGCGCGCACCGCGCTGGAGACCCCGCTGCCCGAAGGGCTCGTCGACTGCGGGCAGTTCACCTTCCTGGGCCGCGGCTGGACGGTCGGCCTGGCGAACGAGGCCGGTCTGAAGATGCGCGAGGCCTCGCTCGCCTGGACCGAGGCCTACCCGGCGATGGAGTACCGGCACGGGCCCATCAGCATCACCACCCGCGGCACCGCCACCTGGATGCTGGGCGAGGCGCCCGAAGGTCTGGCCGAACAGGTGCACGCCACCGGCGGGCAGTGGGTGGCCGGCGGACTCGACCCGCTCGCCGAACTCGTCCGTGCCCAGCGGCTGGCGGTCGCGGTGGCCGCGGCCCGCGGGCTCGACCCTGACCGGCCGCGCCACCTCACCCGCTCGGTCGTCCTCGACGCCCCGGTCCGCTGAGCCCGCTCAACCGCGTCTCGACAAGGAGGAGTTGTGCCACTCGCAGCCACCGGTGACCTGGTCGCCGCCGCGGTCGGGGCGCGGACCGCCGTCGCCGCCTTCAACGTCATCACCCTGGAGCACGTCGAGGCCGTCATCGCGGGCGCGGAGTCCGCGCACGCCCCGGTCGTCCTCCAGGTCAGCGAGAACGCGGTGAAGTTCCGCTACGGACGGCTGCTGCCGCTGGCCCGCGCCGCCGCCGCGGCGGCCGAACGCGCCTCGGTGCCCGTGGCGTTGCACCTGGACCACGTCCAGAGCGACGACCTGCTCCGGCAGGCGCCCGGCGCCGGATTCAGTTCCGTGATGTACGACGCCGCGCGGCTCCCGTACGAGGAGAACCTGGACGCCACCCGGGCCGCCGCAGACTGGGCGCACGCCCGGGGGATATGGATCGAGGCCGAGTTGGGCCAGGTGGGCGGAAAGAACGGTGAGCCGGCGCTCGACGCCCACGCTGCCGGCGCACGCACCGATCCGGCCGAGGCCCGCGCCTTCGTCGCCGACTCCGGCGTGGACGCGCTGGCCGTCGCGATCGGCAGCTCGCACGCGATGACCACACGCACCGCGACCCTCGACCACGACCGGCTCGAACGGCTGGCCGCGGCACTCGACGTACCGCTCGTCCTGCACGGCTCCTCCGGGGTACCGGACGAGGAACTCACGGCCGCGGTAGCGGGCGGCATCGCCAAGGTCAACATAGGAACGGCCCTGAACATCGCCATGACCGGCGCCATCCGCGCGTACCTCGCGGGCCGCCCCGAGGCGGTCGACTCCCGCGCCTACCTCAGTGTGGGGCGTGAGTCGATGGCGCGGGCGGTGACGCGTCTCATCGGCGTCGTCGGCGCACCTCCACTCCGAAACGGATGACCACGCGGCGGGAGGGGCGCCGGTGTACCGCCGTCCGGCCGCGTGCCGCCGCGTCCCGCCGCGTCCCGCCGCGCCCCGTCACGTGTCGTCACGTGTCGTCACGAACGCGGAGCGGCGTCCCGTGCACTGCCCGGAGTTACTTCCGCACGGCCCGCAGCACCACGAACTTCGCGTCACTGGCCACGAGTTCACTGTTGCCGAACAGTCGGCGCAGCTTCAGGTGATAACCGAGGTGCCGGTTCCCGATCACCCACAGCTCGCCCCCCGGCCGCAGCGCGCGGCGCGCCTGCGCGAACATCCGCCAGGCCGTGGCGTCCGTCGTCGCCTGGTGCGAGTGGAACGGCGGATTGTTCACGACGAGGTCCACGCTCTCCGCCGGGCTCCCGGTCAGCCCGTCGCCGACCCGGAACTCCGCGCCGTCGCCGTCCCCGGCATTCGCCCGGTAGGTCTCCCGCGCCGAGGCGACGGCCTGGTACGACTCGTCCACGAACAGCACCTCGGCCTCCGGATTGGCCAGCGCGATCGCCGTACCGACGACCCCGTTGCCGCAGCCCAGGTCCACGACACGCTCGGCGCCGCGGCTGCGCGGCAGGTGCTGGAGGAGGAACCGGGTGCCGATGTCGAGACGGTCGGCACAGAACACACCGGCGTGGTTGGTGACGGTGCGGCCGGAGACCGGGCCGACGCCGTCGGGCAGCTGGTAGCGGTACGGCCACGGGTTGGGTTCCCGCGCCAGTCCCCGGAGCGGGGTGCAGAAGATCAGCCGGGCCTTCTTCTCGGCGAGCGAGGTGCGGGTCGGGCCGAGGACACGCTCGAAGAGGCGCAGCGTCGAGGTGTGGATCTCCTTGACCATGCCCGTGCCGACGACGACGGTCCCCTCGTGCACGCCGGGTGCCAGCCGGTGCAGCTGGTCCTCCAGCAGGGCGAGGCTCTTCGGCACCCGGACGAGGAGCACGTCGATGCGGTCCGGCGGCGCGTCCTGGGTGGTGAGGAGGCGTACCGCGTCCGCGGCGGCTCCGTTGCGGGCCAGGTTCGCCCGGGTCGCCTCCTGGGTGAGGAAGGAGTCGGTGATCTGCGTCGGCCGGTGTTCCGACAGCGCCGTGGTGAGCGCGCCCCAGCGGTCGCCGGCCACCACGACCGTCCCGGACAGCGCGGTGCCGCTCTCCGCGAGGTGTCGCAGCACATACGTGTCGGCGGCGTCCCAGGCACGCATCTGGTCGCGGGGGTCCTCCGGGAATCGGGTCAGCGCGTACTCGGCCCAGGGTGTCGTCATACGGTCGTTCATCGTGGCTCCAGGCTAGCCGAGCACGGCCCTGCTCCCGGCCGGGGAGCGTCACGGGCCGCCGGAGACCGGGCCGGGAGACGGGGGAGACGGGGGAGTCCCGGACGGTGCGTGATGATGGGTTCCATGGACGGCGAGCTGTTTCCCCGTACCCGCAGGGAGGTCGCGCCGGGCGCGGTGCACCTGCCCGACTGGCTCGACGCCGGCCTCCGGCGGGAGCTGCTGGAGGCCTGCCGGGCCTGGGCCCGCCCGCCGGCGGGACTGCGCACGGTCCACACCCCCGGCGGCGGCACGATGACCTCGCGGCAGGTGTGCCTCGGCTGGCACTGGTACCCCTACCGGTACGCGCGCACGGTCGTTGACGGCGACGGCGCCCCCGTGAAGCCCTTCCCGGCCTGGCTGGACGAACTGGGGCGGCGCGCGGTGACGGACGCGCTCGGCGCCGACGCGGTGTCGGCGGCGTACGACATCGCGCTGATCAACTTCTACGACGCGGACGCCCGCATGGGCATGCACCGCGACGGCGACGAGCGGTCGGACGCGCCGGTCGTGTCGCTGAGCCTCGGCGACACCTGCGTCTTCCGGTTCGGGAACGCCGAGACGCGGACGAAGCCCTACACGGACGTGGAACTGCGCAGCGGGGACCTGTTCGTGTTCGGCGGGGCGTCCCGACTGGCCTACCACGGGGTGCCCCGGGTGTACGCGGGCACGGCGCCGCCCGAACTCGGGCTGAGCGGGCGCCTGAACATCACCCTGCGGGTGAGCGGCTTCCCGGCCGGCCCGGGCACCGCGGGTGACGGAACGGTGAGCGGAACGTCACGCCGGCGGTGAGGGCTTCCGGACGGCCGGGCGGGTCACCGTTCGAGCGGATCATGGGAGACTCGCCCTCATGAACGGCAAGGCGGGCCCCCGGGTGGCGGGGGAAGGGAACACGCGGACGCGGCTGGACCGGGGGCGCGGTGCGCTCGGTCCGGCGCTAGAGCTCGTGCACACCGGACGTGCGCCGACGCGTGCCGTGCTCACCGCCGAGCTGGGGGTGACCCGGGCAACCGCGGGCGCGGTGGCCGCGGAGCTGGAGGCGCTGGGGCTGATCCGGGTCGACGCGCGTCCCGGGGCGGCGGCCGGTTCGCAGGGGCGGCCCTCGCACCGTCTCGAAGTCGCCGAGGACGGGCCGGTCGCGCTCGCCGCGCAGGTGCACGCCGACGGCTTCCGCGCCGCGCTGGTCGGTCTCGGCGGGCGGATCGTCGCGACCGCGCCCGGCTGCGAGACCGTCGACGCCGATCCGGCGAAGGTGCTCGGCTCCGTCGTCGAGGCGGGCGCCGAACTGCTCCGCGCGACCGGACGGCGCTGCGTGGGCGCCGGACTCGCCGTGCCGTCCGCCGTCGCCGAACCGGAGGGACTCGCCCTCAACCCGTTGCACCTGGCCTGGCCCGCGGGGGCCCCGGTACGTCAGATCTTCGCCGAGCGGGTGCGCGCGGCGGGCATCCAGGGACCGGCCTTCGCGGCCAACGACGTCAACCTCGCCGCCCTCGCCGAGCACCGGCACGGAGCGGGCCGCGGCTCACGTGACCTGCTCTGCGTCGCCACCGGGCACCGGGGCGTCGGCGGCGCGCTGGTGCTCGACGGCCGCCTGCACACCGGCAGTTCGGGCCTCGCCCTCGAAGTCGGCCACCTCACCGTCAACCCCGAGGGCCGCCCCTGCCACTGCGGCAGCCGCGGCTGCCTGGACGTCGAGGCCGACCCCCTGGCCTTTCTCACGGCGGCGGCCCGCGACCCGGGCCCCGAGGTGTCCCTGCTCGAGGAGTCCAACGAACTCATCCGCAACCACTACACCGACCCGTCCGTACGCACGGCCACCGAGGCCCTGATCGACCGGCTGGGCCTCGGACTCGCGGGACTGGTCAACATCCTCAATCCCGACCGGATCATCCTCGGCGGGCTGCACCGCACCCTCCTCGACGCCGACCCGGACCGACTGCGCGCCGTCGTCGCCGACCGCAGCCTGTGGGGGCAGAGCGGCGGCGTCCCGATCCTCGCCTGCACGCTGGACCACAACAGCCTGGTGGGGGCAGCCGAGTTGGCGTGGCAGCCGGTGCTGGACGATCCGCCGGCGGCGCTGGCCCACGCCTGAGACGACCCGAGGCGAGGCCGGCCCATTCCTGAGACGAGCCGAGGCGAGGCCGGCCCATTCCTGAGACGAGCCGAGGCGAGGCCGGCCCACTCCTGAGACGCCCCGCGGCGTCGTCGGCTCACCCCCGACCCGATCCGCCGCGGCGCCAGGGCACAGGGGTGAGCGTCCGAAGCCGGCGCCGATCACCTCTCAGTGGGTCCGACGGCGGGGAAGGGCCGACGCCACTCCACGCCGAACGCGCGTCCGGGGTTCTCGGTGAGGATCTGTGCCACCAGCTCCTCACCCAGGGCGAGTTCGAGCCTCGGCCGGACCCGGCGCAGCAGATACGGCAGTCCCGGACCACCGTCGACCGAGCGCGCCGCCGCGGTGGTCGTGTCGCCTCCCAGCAGCAGGCGGTGGCCGAAACCGGCGTCGGCGAGCGCCCGCAGGGCGTCGGGCATGCGCCAGTCGGTGGCGTGGTTGGCCCGGGAGGGGCCGTCGAAGGCCAGGTACGCGCCGGCCTCGGCGGCCTGGCGGTGCACCACGAAGTCCGGCGAACGGTTCAGGTGGCCCAGGATCACCCGGTGCGGTGGAACGCCCAACTCACCGCACAGCAGGTCGAGTACGTCGAGGCCGGCCGTGCCCAGCTCCAGGTGTACGGCGATCGGCGCCCCCGTGGCCCGGTGGGCCTCGGCCGCGGCGGTCATCGTCCAGCGGGCGTGCGCGTCCAGGCCGTGGAAGCCGCCCGCGACCTTGATGATCCCGGCCCGGACCCCGGACGCGCCGATGCCCTCCGTCAGCTCGGTCACGAACACCTCGGCCAGCCTGCCTCGCAGTTCCGCCGGCAACTCCGGTGCGTAGTGGGCGGCTTGGTGCAGTCCCGTCGCGGCGACCACGTGGACGCCGGTGTCACGGGAGAGCGCCGGCAGATCGGCGGCGCGCCGGCCCAGCCCGTACGGCGTCCACTGCACCAGGCTGCGGCCGCCCCACGCGCGGAACGCGGCCAGCTCGGCCCGTGCGGCGGACGCGTCGCGCAGTTCCTGACCGGGGAGCAGGGGGCTGCCGAAGAAGAGGTGGTCGTGCGCGTCGCACACACCGAGTTCCCCGGGCGGCACGTCACCGAGGACCGTACGGACCGTGTTCACCACCGGGGTCCCCGGGGGAGCAGGTCGCGCTCCGGCGCCGACACGTGCAGCACCTGGAACACCTCGCCCGACGTCTCGGGCGCGTCGTGGTCCCAGAGCGAGAAGTGCACCACCTCCCAGTGGCGCGGGTCGACGGCGGCGGCCGCGCACACCGCCCCGTCGAGACCGGCCAGCCGCCTGGCCCCGGCCGCCGCGTCCGCCATCACCTCGGACAGCTCCACCCCCTCCGGCACGGGCCGCCGGCTCCGCACCGCGACGCGAGCCGGGGCACCGGCGGCGGCGCCCTCCTCGTACGCGAGGCCCGTCCAGTGCTGCACCACCGGCCTCCCGAAGTCGTCGACGAGCCCCTGGAAGGCGCCGCCCCACAGGAAGGAGTTCATGCCCTCGACGGTGTTCCACAGGTAGAACGGCGCGTACTGGTCGACCGGCGACCCGTGCACGCCGCGTTCGCGCATCAGATACGCCTTGAAGCCCAGTCCCTCCCAGCCGTCGAGCAGGTGCCCGATCCGGGAGACGCGGGCGCGGATGATCCCCATGTCGTAGTCGGCGGGGAGGGTGAGCTCGTACTGCATGGCATGCATCTGGCGACTCCGGAATGGCTCGTCGGGCTCGTCGGGGCTTGCGGGTTCTGCGCGGGCCATGTGTCCGTGGGCCGGTGAAGGGATCGCCGTGCGTGAGGTCCACGGTGCGTCCTGGCCCGGGTGGTTCACCGGCCGGAGGAGTCCGGGGCCAGCAGGGCGAGCAGTCCGCGGACGCCCGAGTCGAAGGCCGCGGGAGAGCCGGCGGCGCGCGCCAGCACGTATCCGCCCTGGACGGTGGCGAGGATCGTCGCGGCGATCTCCTCGCCGTCCAGCGAGGGCGCGAACTGCCCCTGCTCCTTGCCCTCTTCGACGATGCCGGCCAGGCACTCGCGCAGCCGGTCGAGGGTCTCGTCGACGGGAGCGCGCAGCTCGTCGCTGGCGATCACGTCCGGGTCCATCGTCAGCCGTCCGACCGGACAGCCGCGCAGGACGTCGCGTTCGCGGCGCAGATACGCCTCGATGCGCTCGTACGGGGAGCCGGGTGCGCAGAGCACTTCCTCGGCGGCCGCCCACAACTCCTCGGCGGTGCGGCGGATCGCGGCCAGGGCGAGGTCGGGCTTGCCGGTGAAGTGGTGGTACATGCTGCCCTGCCCGGCGCCCGCGTGCTGCTGGATCGCCTTCGGGCTGGTGCCCACGTAACCCCGCTCCCACAACAGTTCGCGTGTCGCCTCGATCAGCCGCTCCTGAGTGCCCATGACGTCACTGTACATACCAGTAGGTACAGAAGTACATACCAGTAGGCACAGGGCCCGGTCGCGCGAGGAGGAAGCCCCCGCCCGGACCGGGGGAAGCAGTCGAGGTCGCCCCGCGTACTCCCGCGGAGGTACGCGCACTGCCGCTGGCCGTACGACGACCCGGGGGCCCCGCGGGAGCGACTCTCGAGGCAACACAGCAGACCCGATGAGGAGATGACCCGAAATGCAGACCCTGGCGAACTGGGACGGCGGCCCCGGGCCGTGGATCCTCTTCTTCCCGCTGGTCTGGGCGGCCGCCGTGATCGGTGTCGTGACCGTCCTGCGCCGCACGGTCTGGCGCGGTGGCCGCGGACCGTGGCGCGCCCGGGGCGACCTCGGTCCGGCCGGGGCCCTCCGGGCGACGGGCGACTCGCCGATCGCCGTGCTCGGCCGCCGCTTCGCGTCCGGCGAGATCGACGAGGACGAGTACTGGCGCCGGCTGTCCGTACTCGACGAGCAGTTCGGACTCACGGGCAAGGGCGGAGCGGCATGACCACGGTGACCGCGACACGTCCGGCCGCGGGCGTCACCGACGCCGTGAAGGTGTACGGCAGCGGCGACACCGCCGTACGGGCCCTCGACGGGGTGAGCGTCGGCTTTCCGGCCGGGCGCTTCACCGCGATCATGGGGCCCTCGGGCTCCGGCAAGTCCACCCTGATGCACTGCGCGGCGGGCCTGGACACGCTCTCCTCGGGCACCGCCTTCATCGGGGACACCGAGTTGGGCACGCTCGACGACCGGCGTCTCACCCTGCTGCGCCGCGATCACGTCGGCTTCGTCTTCCAGGCGTTCAATCTGGTCCCGACGCTCACCGTCGCGGAGAACATCACGCTGCCCCTGGACCTCGCCGGGGCCAAGGGGTCCCCCGAGTGGATCGACGCGCTCGTCGACGTCGTGGGCCTGCGCGACCGGCTCCACCACCGCCCCTCCGAACTCTCCGGCGGACAGCAGCAACGCGTCGCCGTGGCGCGGGCGTTCGCCGGACGTCCCGACGTCGTCTTCGCCGACGAACCCACCGGGAACCTGGACTCGCGGGCCGGCGGTGAGGTCCTCGACCTGCTGGGCGCCGCGGTCCGCCGGATGAACCGCACGGTCGTCATGGTCACCCACGACCCGGTGGCCGCGGCCCACGCCGACGAGGTCGTCTTCCTCGCCGACGGCCGCCTCGTGGACCGGATGGAAGCCCCGACCGCCGACAAGGTGCTGGACCGCATGAAGGCCCTCGACACCAAGGGGGCGCCCTCGTGAACGCCTCGCTCCGCATCAGCGTCGCCTCCCTGCGCGCTCACAAACGGCGCTTCGCCGGTACGTTCGTGGCGGTGTTCCTGGGGGTCGCCTTCCTGACCGGAACGCTGGTCATGGGCGACACCCTGCGGGCCAGTTTCGACACCATGTTCGGCAACGCGGCCAAGAACACCGACGCGGTCGTCCGCGGCGCCGACACCATCACCACGCCCGGCGAGAGCCAGGGCGTCCGGCGGCCCGTGGACGTCGGCCTGGTGAGGACGATCGAGAAGGCCCCCGGAGTGGCCGCCGCCGTGCCCGACATCGAGGGCGCGGGCCAGCTCGTCGACGCGCACGGCAGGCCCATCGGCGGCCAGGGCCCGCCCACCCTCGCGGGCAACTGGATCGCGGACCCCCGGCTCAACGCGTACCGGATCGCCGAAGGCCGCGCCCCCGCGAAGTCCGGCGAGGTCGTCGTCAACCGGGGTGCCGCGAAGAAGGGCGGCCTGAGGATCGGCGACACGACGACGCTGCGCACCCCCGACCCCGTCCGGGTGACGATCGTGGGCCTCGCGACGTTCGGCGGTGAGGACGGCATGGCGCAGGTGACCTTCACCGGCATGACACAGGCCGACGCCGAGAAGTACCTCACCGCGAAGCCCGGCGAGGCCGCGGGCATCCGGGTGCGGGCGGCCCCCGGAGTCGGCCAGGAGAAGCTCGTCGCCGGACTGACCCCGCTCCTGCCCGCCGGCGTCGAGGCGATCACCGGTCAGGCGTCGGCGCAGGAGAACACCGACATGATCTCCAGCCAGTTCCTGACCGTCTTCACCACCTTCCTGCTCGTCTTCTCCGGTGTCGCCCTGCTCGTCGCGACCTTCTCCATCCACAACACCTTCGCGATCGTCGTCGCCCAACGCACCCGCGAGAACGCCCTGTTGCGGGCCCTCGGCGCCTCCCGCCGCCAGGTGACCGTCTCGACCCTGGTGGAGGCGAGCGTCGTCGCCGTGACCGCCTCGGCCGCCGGCCTCGGGGGCGGCATCGGCATCGCGGCCGGACTGCGGGCGCTCTTCCCCGCCGTCGGATTCCCCTTCCCGTCAGGCGATCTGGTGATCGGCGGGCTGTCCCTGCTGCTGCCGCTCGCGGTCGGGGTGGTGGTCTGTCTCGGCTCCGCGCTGCTGCCCGCCGTACGCGCCGGACGCACCGCACCTCTGGCGGCGCTGCGCGAGACGGCCGTCGACCGGTCGGGGGCCTCACGGGCGCGGGCCGGCGTGGGTGCCGCGCTGGCCGTGCTCGCGGCGGGGGCCACCCTGACCGGCGTCCTGGCCACTCCCTCCCTGTGGCTCGCGGGTCTCGGCGCCGTACTGGCTCTCGCCGCCTTCGTGGTCCTCGGCCCGGTCGCGTCCTCGACGGCCGTACGCGTCATCGGCGTCCCCCTCGACCGGTTGCGGGGCGTCACGGGTTCACTCGCCCGGCGCAACGCGCTGCGCAGCCCCAAACGGACCGCGGCCACCGCGAGCGCCCTGATGGTCGGCGTCGCCGTCGTCTCGCTCTTCACGGTCTTCGGCGCCTCGTTGAAGGCCACCATGGACCGCACGGTCTCCAGGTCCTTCGCGGGGGACGTGGCCGTGAGCACCCCGTCGTTCGGCGCGGGTGGCAGCGGGCTGAGCCCGGGGCTGGCGCCCGCGATCGCACGGCAGCCCGTGGTGAAGTACGCCGTCGGGCTGGGCCGTGGCGTCGCCGAGGTCGACGGTAAGGGCCGTGCCCTGACCGTCACCGATCCGGCGGTGCTCGGCAGGGTCTTCGATCTCGGCGCCGTACAGGGCTCGCTCGACCACCTGGGTGCCGACGGGATCGCCGTCACCAGGAGCGAGGCCGTCAGGCAGCACCTCACGACCGGTGACACCGCCCGGCTCGCCTTCACCGACGGCCGGCAGGTGAACTTCACCGTCCGCGCCGTCTACGGACGCTCGGAACTCGCGGGCGACTACGTCATCACCCGCGCCGCCTGGGCTCCGCATCGCACCCAGGACGCCGACACGCTCGTCGCCGTCACCTTCGAGGACGGGGTGGGCACGGCCGAGGGCAAGGCCGCGGTGAAGCAGGTGGCCGCTCGGTACGGCGACCCCGAGGTGCAGACCCGCGACGAGTACGCGCAGTCCTCGGCCGGGGGCGTCGACATGATGCTGACCCTGGTCTACGCGCTGCTCGCGCTCGCGGTGCTCATCGCCCTGCTCGGTATCGCCAACACCCTCACCCTCGCGATCCACGAACGCACCCGCGAACTCGGTCTGTTGCGAGCGGTCGGACAGACCCGCGCGCAACTGCGGGCCATGGTCCGCTGGGAGTCGGTCCTCGTCGCCGCCTTCGGCACGGCGGGCGGGCTCGCCCTCGGTGCCTTCCTCGGCTGGGTCCTGGTGAAGGCCTCCGACGGCACGTCGGACAGTGCCTTCGCCTTCGCGGTCCCGCCCGCGCGACTAGTCGTGGTGGCGCTGGTGGGCCTCGCGGCGGGAGCCCTGGCGGGCCTGCGTCCGGCGCGACGGGCGGCACGTCTGGACGTGCTGCGGGCCATCGGCACGGAGTGAGCCGTCGGGGGCCGTGCGGCCCCCCGCTCCAGCCCGTGGCGTACGGGAAGAGGGTCACCGCCCGGTCAGCCGGCAACGGCCGACCGGGCGGGAGCGTGTTCGGGCCTGCGCCCGTCGAGGGTGTCGACGGTGTGCCGGAGGGTGGGCTCGCGGATCGTGTCGTACGGCGCGAGGACGGGCGCCGCCACCGCGGGCGAGGGCGCCGGAAGGGTGAACCACACGACCTTGCCCGACTCCCCGTCCGGTCGTACGCCCCAGCTCTCGCTGACGGCGGCGACCATCGCCAGGCCCCGCCCGCAGGTGGCGGTGGGACCGGCGTCCTGCAACTCGGGCAGGCGGGGGTCGTGGTCGTGCACCGAGACCGTGAGCCGGTCGAGCAGCAGCTCGATCTCCACGGTGCACACCTTGTCCGGCTGGGCGTGCAGGTGAACGTTGGTCAGCAGTTCGGTCACGCCGAGCGCGGCCCGGTCGATCAAGGGGTCCAGATGCCAGTAGCGCAATTGCGCAGAAACGATTCTGCGGACCTGGCCGATCCGCGACGGCAGGGCTTGGAGCTCCACCGTGCAATGCCTGTTCGGCTGGCTGATCACGGCTGCGACTCCCCGAATTGAGGTCCGGAAGAAGGCGGAGATCGGATCCAGCAGAGTGGCTGAGTGGGACAGCCGCCTGCTGTGGTGACCGGCGGCTGGTTCGCAGCGTTATCGCCGGTAAACCCAGAGTGATGTGAGAACAGCGTGACTCAGAGGGTGCCGTCCTGCAACTCGCGGCACGTTCGGCGGACACGGCTCGCGCTCCGGGCCGTCGCGGGGCCGCAGCGAAGGGGCTCCCGTCGCGGCCGTCGAGGCCACCACGTCAGCCGCTGCTCCCCGCCGCCCTGCGAACCGCCTCGATGAACCGGCGTGCCGAGGGCGGTCCCGGTTTGCCGGGCGCGGGATCGTGCTCGCCGAGCGTGAGCGAGTAGCGCGTGCCGTTGACGTCCGCCAACGCCCGGTCCTCGGGCGCGAACCAGGGCCTTGAGGCCCGCACCGCCTGCACCGGGGCACTGTCGATCTCGCTGCCGTAGCTCGTGAGCAGCTCCAGCCTGCCGTCGCTGATCCGGACCTGTCCGGCCCGGGTGAGCGAGCGCAGCCTCTTCCCGATCCGCACGCCCGTGGCCGTGAACTCCGGCTCCGCCATGATGCCCCGCCCCCTTGTGCGCCTCGGCTGTGCCCTGTCCCGGATGCCGCGCGGGCGGCGGTCCGGTGTGCGCACCCGCCGCGGGAGCGTCGTCCCGTGCGGTGCGGTCGGACGCGGGCAGCGTCCCGTCCGGTGCAGTCTGCCCGCAGGCAGCGGCGAGCACCAGTGCGCAGGACGAGGTGACAGCGGGGAAGGGAGCACTCGCACGGGTGCGCCCCCATCGCTTCGGACATCCTGCCCCAGGGGTGCCTTTGGGTCGCTCAAAGACGTGTTTATGCAGGTGAGAAGCGTGCGCAAGGTGTTTATGATCGGGGCGTCCGACCATCTGAACCGGCGTCGGCGTGATGCGTAAGGAGCCCCGCCGTGAGCAGCCCCCAGCAGTTCCGGACCGGCGAAACCCTCGACGTCGACCACAGCGACGCGCGGTACCGGACCTGGCTCAAAGAGGCCGTGCGCAAGGTGCACGCGGACGCGAACCGCTCGGCCGACACGCATCTGCTGCGTTTCCCGCTGCCCGAGGCGTGGGGCATCGACCTGTATCTGAAGGACGAGTCGACCCACCCCACCGGGAGCCTCAAGCACCGGCTCGCCCGATCGCTGTTCCTCTACGGCCTGTGCAACGGCTGGATCCGTCCGGGCCGTCCCGTGATCGAGGCGTCCAGCGGCTCGACGGCCGTCTCCGAGGCGTACTTCGCGAAGCTCGTCGGAGTGCCCTTCATCGCGGTGATGCCGCGCACGACGAGCGCCGAGAAGTGCCGCCTGATCGAGTTCCACGGCGGCCAGTGCCACTTCGTGGACGACTCCCGCAGGATGTACGAGGAGTCCGCCGCCCTCGCGGTCGAGACCGGCGGTCACTACATGGACCAGTTCACCTACGCGGAACGTGCCACGGACTGGCGCGGGAACAACAACATCGCCGAATCCATCTTCCGGCAACTGGAGTTGGAGCGTTTCCCGGAGCCCGCGTGGATCGTCGCCACGGCCGGCACCGGCGGCACCTCGGCGACCCTCGCGCGCTACGTCCACTACATGCAGTTCGACACCCGCATCTGCGTCGCCGACCCGGAGAACTCGTGCTTCTTCGAGGGCTGGACCACCGGCGATCCGGACGTCACCTACGACTGCGGCTCGCGGATCGAGGGCATCGGCAGACCCCGGATGGAACCGAGTTTCGTACCCGGCGCCATCGACCGGATGATGAAGGTGCCCGACGCCGCGACCGTGGCGGCCGTGCGGGCACTGGAACAGGCCATCGGCCGCAGGGCGGGCGGTTCGACCGGTACCGGACTGTGGAGCGCGCTGAAGATCGTCGCCGAGATGGTGACCGAGGGACGCAACGGCAGCGTCGTGACCCTGCTGTGCGACCCGGGGGACCGGTATCTGGACAAGTACTACTCGGACACGTGGCTGGCCGACCAGGGCCTGGACATCGCGCCCTTCACGGCCGCCATCGCGTCGCTCCTGGAGACGGGCGTCTGGCCCGACTGAACCCGCGTCGCGCACGCGCGCAGGGCGAACCGCCGCGACAGGCGACGTACGCGCCGGTTCTACGCGTGTGCCGAGGCCAGCCGCCGGTCCAGCGCCGTGACGGCGTCCCGGAAGGCGCGGCCGAGACCCGCCCGGCCCACCCTCAGGCCCACCCGGAAGGGAGCCGTCCCGTCGGCGGCGAACGTCCACTGCACCCGCGTGCCCCTCCCGGCCGGCGTCAGCCGCCACTCCTCGACCAGGGCACGGGCGCCGGGCGCGTTCGTGACGTCCACCCGGTACGCGTACACCTCGGGGGCCCTGGACACCAGCACGGTCTCCTGGAAACGCGCGCCGCCACGGAGCCGGACCTCACGCCCGGTGCCGTCCCCGCTCGGCCGGGCGAGCGTCACGGCCGAGAACCACTCGCTCCAGCCGGACACGTCCTCGGCCAGCGCCCGGAAGACGGCCCCGGGAGGAGCGGTCATCTCGCGGGCGAACACCAGACGCAGGGGAGCGGTCCCGGCGAAGTCGGGACCGACCGGGCGCAGACGGCGTGCCATGGGCGAAACCCCCTGATGGGAACGGAGTCCCGGGCGCGGGCGGACGAGGACCGGAGCGCACCCGTACCGCGGACCGCCGCACGAGCAGCGTCACCCTAGCTGACAGCCCGTCAGATGTCTGTAGCGTCCGCCGGTTCACCGGCCACCACGAGATGCGTCGGGTGTTCGGCGATCTCCGCACGCGCCTCGGCCGACAGCCCGGCGTCCGTCACCAGCGTGTCGACCTGCTCCAGCGCGGCGAACGAACTCAGCCCCACCGTGCCCCACTTGGTGTGGTCGGCGACCACCACGACACGCCGCGCGGACTGCACCAGGCGCCGGTTGGTCTCGGCCTCCGCCAGGTTCGGTGTGGACAGCCCCGCCTCCACGGATATCCCGTGCACCCCCAGGAACAGCACGTCGAAGTGGAGCGCGGCGATGGCCTGGTCGGCCACCGGGCCGACGAGCGAGTCGGACGGCGTGCGCACCCCACCGGTCAGCACGACCGTGGCCGCACCCTGCCGCTGACCGGAGACGCGCTGCGCGGCATGGAACACGTCGGCCACCCGCACCGAGTTGGTGACCACGGTCAGGTCCGGCACGTCCAGGAGCCGATGGGCCAGCGCGTAGGTCGTCGTACCGCCCGAGAGCGCGATCGCCGTGCCCGGTGCGACCAGCTCGGCGGCGGCCCGCGCGATGTCCTCCTTGGCGGTCAGCTCCAGACCCGACTTGGCCTCGAAACCCGGCTCGTGCGTACTCGCCTCGGCCACCGGCACCGCACCGCCGTGGACCTTCTCCACCACACCCTGGCGCGCGAGAGCGTCGAGGTCGCGGCGGACCGTCATGTCGGAGACCCCGAGCTTGCGCGTCAGTTCGTTCACCCTGACGCCGCCCCGGCGCCGCACCTCGTCGAGGATCAGGGCGCGACGCTGCTCCGCGAGGAGGTTCTGATTCTCACTCACGTCCGCTCCGGTCCTTTCGCCCGCCCTGCCCGACACTCCGTCCGAACCCACTCCCACGTGGCCATTCTCCCTCTCCGAGGCCTGCAGGACGACCCATCCTCGCACGCGGCCCCGACAGTCGCGCCACTCCCTGTGAGGTCCCCGTTCCTCTCCCTTCGCCGTGCTGTCACACATTTCGGGGAGATTCCGTGACCATCGGTGCGGGCCCGGCCCCCGGCGGAGATCCTTGTGCCTGCCCATGACACAGGCGACGCACACGGCACGGGGGAAGCACGGAAACCATGGAGCGCGCACGGGAACAGACCTCGGCGGGAGAGCTCACCGGCCCCGCACAACGGCCCGAAGCGGCCGACACCGCCCTCGAACTCCTGGTCCACGGAGTCGGCGGCACCACACCCGAGGAGATGCTGGACGACCCGCGCACGGTGCGGATCAGCGGCGACGACGTCGCGGCCGTCCACCGTCGCCGCGAAGACGCCGACGCGGAACGGCGGCCCGACGACTACCGCGGCAGACCGGTCCCCGAGGCCTACGTGTGGTGCAACCTCACCTCCGGCAACGGCACCCGTGCCCTGTGGCTGTTGCTGCTGCCCTTCATGGTCGTCAACCTCGCGCACTGGATGCGCCCCGCCGGCCGCGGCCGCCGCGGCACGGTCCGTCTCTACGGTCTGCTCGTCCGGCTGACCGGGCTCACCCTGACCGTGCTGCTGGTCGCCGCCGCCTGCGAGGTCGCCCTCGACCTCGCCGCCTGGCAGTGCGCGGGCACCCGCGCGTGCGCCGAGGAACACTCCTGGCTCGCCTTCCTCTCCCCGGCCCTCTCCCACGACGGCTGGTGGAGCCGGCCCGGCCGCCGCCTCGCCCTGGCCTGCCTGGTGCCCACGGCCCTGATCTGCCTGCTGTGGTACCTGTCCCACCGCACCTGGAGCGCGTACGAGTCCCAGCAGCCGGTGTCCCGCGCGGCCGAACCCGAGGAGGAGACCGACCGCACCGCCCTCGGCCGCCCCGGCTTCTGGTACGGGCGCCGCCTGGTGGCCCGGCTGCGCGCGGCGCACACCGCCGCGGGTCTGCTGACGGTCACCGCCGCGGTCGGCGGCCCCGCGGCCCGCTTCGACAGCGGGGTCGGAGGGCCCGCCCTGCTGGGACTCCTCGGCCAGTTGCTGCAGGCGGCCCTCGCCGTCGGCGCGTTCGTCGTGCTGTGGGTGGTCTGCCGCCGCGGACGCAGCGAGCACCGGCTCGACCGGGAACTCGACGCGACCCTGGTACGCGCGCTGCCCGTGGGCGCGATCGTCCTGCTCACCGTCACCGTGCTGTACGCCGGCTGGTCACGGCCCGGCTGGCAGTCGACGGGCCGGCTGCCCGGCGACCCGGCCTTCGGCGGCCTCGCCCTCGCCCAGGGGCTGCTCGTCGTCGCGCTCGCCGTGGTGGCCGGCGTCCTGCACCGCGCCCTCCCGCGAGGCGCCGGTCCCGCGCGAACAGAGGACACCCCCGTCGACGCGCGCACGGCGATGCGCGGTCTGGCCGGACCCGCCGTCGCGATGCTGGCCTGCGCGCTGGGCGGCGTGATGTCCGGCGGAGTGGCCCAACGCGTCGCCGACTGGCTGGACGGCACCCAGGGCTCGCTGCCGGGTCCGCCCGTCCTGCTGACCTGGCAGGCCTCCGTGATCCCGCCGGCGATGCTCGTGCTCCTCGGACTCTGTGGCCGACTGGCCGTGCGCACCTGGCGTCTGCGTGCCCGCGAGACGCGCGCGGTGGAACTCGACTACCGGGGAGAACACGAGGACAACGCCCGCACCCGCAGCATCGCCGGCACCCGCGCCGTGGCCACCCTCACCGACCAGGCACCCCTCGTCGTCGGGACCATCTCCCTCGTGACGTTGCTCCTGGGCTCCGGAGCCCTGGTGGGCGCGCTGACGACCGGCGACACGCCGGCCCGGGCGGCGCAGGGCTCGTACGCCTTCGTCCACGGCGCCGCCGAAACCGCGCAGTCCCTCGGATCCTGGCTGATCGGCCTCGGCTTCATACTGCTCGTCACCTCGGGCCGGCGCGCCTACAAGGACCCGGCGGCCCGCCGCACGATCGGCATCCTCTGGGACGTCGGCACCTTCTGGCCGCGCGCCGCGCACCCCTTCGCGCCGCCCTGCTACGCCGAGCGCGCCGTGCCCGACCTGACCTGGCGCATGGTCACCTGGACCCGTGCCACCGGCGGCCGCCTCGTGCTGTCCGGGCACTCCCAGGGCAGTGTGCTGGCGGCCGCCGCGGCCTGGCAGTTGCAGCCCTCGGTCCGCAGACGGGTCGCCCTGCTCACCTACGGCTCACCACTGGAACGGCTCTACGGGCGCTGGTTCCCCGCCCACTTCGGGCCGGCGGCCCTCGCCTCGCTGCACCGCGAGGTCGACTGCTGGCGCAACCTGTACCGGCTCACCGACCCCATCGGCGGCCCCGTGCGCCTGCCCGGGGAGTGCGGGCCGCAGGTCGACCGCGCGCCCCTCAAGGACCCGCTGGTCTACGGACGCACCCTGGAGAACCCCCTGCCGGCCCCGATCCTCGGGCACTCCGACTACCAGTCGGATCCGGCCTTCGCGGAGGAACGGGAGCGGCTGTTGGCGCGGTTGCGGCACGAGGTGCCGGGCCCGCGTCCCGACGGCGACGCTCAGGGCAGCTCCGGAAGATCCTCCGCGTAGAGCAGGGTCAGGTCGTCGGTGCTCGGTTCGTCGAGCTGGGCGACCCGGCCCGCGTGCCGCTCCACCATCGCCTCGAAGGTCTGCCGCGCGGTGCGGCCGTTGCCGAAGGCGGGGCCCTTGGGGATAGCCGTGAAGTACTTCAGCAGTGCCTCGGACGCGCCGGCCCCGAGGCTGTACTCGTGCTCCTCGGCCTGCTGCTCCACGATCCGCAGGAGTTCCTCGGGGAGGTAGTCGCTGAAGGTGATGGTCCGCGAGAAGCGGGACGCCACACCGGGGTTGACCGTGAGGAAGCGCTCCATCTCGGCCGTGTAGCCCGCGACGATCACGACGACCGCGTCCCGGTGGTCCTCCATCAGCTTGACGAGCGTGTCGATGGCCTCGCGGCCGAAGTCGCGCCCCGAGTCCTCCGGCGACAGCGCGTAGGCCTCGTCGATGAAGAGCACACCACCGCGCGCCCGGTCGAAGGCCTCCTGGGTGCGGATCGCCGTGGAGCCGATGTGTTCGCCGACCAGGTCCACGCGGGACACCTCGACCAGGTGTCCCTTCTCCAGGACGCCGAGCGAGGCGAGGATCTCGCCGTACAGCCGGGCGACCGTCGTCTTGCCGGTGCCGGGGGAGCCCGTGAAGACCAGATGGCGCCGCGCCGAGGCCGCCTTGAGGCCCGCCTCCTGACGCCGGCGGCCCACCTCGATCATGTCGGTGAGGGCGCGTACCTCGCGCTTGACGCTCTCCAGGCCCACCAGCGCGTCGAGTTCGCCGAGGACGGCCTTGGAGGAGCGGGCGGGCTGCTCGGGCTCCGGGGAGCCCGCGGGCGACTCCTGCTCGGTGGTGCGCTGGCCCGGGATCGCGCCCAGCAGGCCGGTGGACGGACCGGACGTCTGTACGGCCGTCTCGGGGGCGGGGGAACGCGCTCCGGCGCTCTCGTCGCTCGTGCAGTCCTCGACGACCGGGCCGCCGCCCGCCGCGTTGCCGCCGTCGGCGAACTCGTAGCCCCCGCGTGCGCACCGTTCCGTACGGCACTTCTTCAGCGTCGCGCGGCAGCCGTCGATGACGTGGAAGCCGTAGCCTCCGCTGCCCGTCACCCGGCAGTGGTGGAAGCTGCCGCGGCCGCCCGCCGACACGTAGAAGCCCGCCTCCGCGGGGGAGTCGACCGTGCACCGCTCGATGGTGGGGTCGGCGCCCTTGGTGACGATGACACCGGTCTGGGTGCCGTCGACGGTGCAGCCGGACAGTGTTCCGCCGCTTCCGTGGTCACGGAACCAGGCGCCCGTCGCGGCGTCCCGGATTCGGCAGTCGTCGAGCTGCGCGGTCGCGCCGTCGCTCACCGAGACGGCCGTGTTGCGTACTTGGGAGAGGTCGCTGTCGACGACGTCCACGCGCGAGCCGCGATCGAGCACGAACAGGGCGTCCGGCACGTCGTGCACCCGGCACGACTCCAGTACGGCGGTGGCGCCGTCGCTGACCCAGACCGCGGGGTAGTCGCCCGTGCTGTCGAAGATCTCGCACTGGTTGGCGTCCACACGGGTGCCCGGGTCCCACACCGACAGGCCGTTGCGCCCGAACTTCCGGACGGTGGTGCGGGTGAGGGTGAGGACCGAGCGGGAGCGCAGATCGACCGCGTTCTCCGGGATGTCGTGGATGCGGCAGTCGGCGAGCGTGAGCACCGCGTCCGTGTCCAGCGTGACGCCGTCCGAGGTCGTACGGTGCACATCGCAGTCGGTGAGGTGGGCGGCGGCCCGCCCGGTGATCTGCACCCCGGAGCCCTTGACCTCGTAGACCTCGCAACCCACCGCCTCCAGTGAGGAGTTCTCGCCGGTCGCCGACAGGCCCGCGCCGGAGGTGTGGTGCACCCGGCAGCGCTCCAGGCGGGGACGGCCGCCCCCGCGGACCGCGATGCCCGACTGCCCGGCCGCGACGACCTCGCACTCCTCGAACACCCCACCGCCGCCGTCGAGTACGGCGATGCCGACGCCGGCCGGATTGTCGACCGTGCAGCGGCGCACGGTCGGGCGTGCGCCGCCGCGCACCTCGATGCCGGCCGAGGACCGGGTGACGATCCGCATGTCCAGCAGCTCCGGGGTGCCCTCCTCGACGAGCAGCGCGGGCGCGGCCGAGTCCTGGCCCTCCACGTGCAGGTCCTGGACCACGGCGGAGGCGCGGACGGTCAACGGCACTCCGTCCACCGGCGCGATGCGCACCGAGCCGGGCGAGCCCTCGGGACCGCGCAGCGTCACCGCGCGCTGGACGACGAGGTTCTCCCGGTACGTACCGGGGGCGACGGTGAGTACGTCGCCCTCGGCGGCCGCCTCCAGGGCGGCGGCCAGCGATGCGTACTCTCCCGTGCGGCGCCGCCACCGCGAGGTGCCGGTGTGCGTCACCTGGACCGTGCCCTGTGCCATGGCGCTGTTCTGCCCCCACCTCGTCGTACGCGGGTCCTGCGAGGCCGTGCTGAAACGCCGTCGCGATCAAGAACAGCTTCTCACGACGATGCCGAACAGTCCGGCCGTCCCACCGTAGCGTGCGCGGAGACGGAGGGTTGACCGGAGCGGGAAGGCGGTCAGCTGCCGGTACCCGTCCTGCCCCAGTCCGGGCCCGCCCGGTCCCATGCCTGATCCCAACGCGCGTACCGGCCAAGAATCATGCGCCAGACGATCAGCCGTCGTGCGGCCTCCAGCAGCACCACGGTCATGAGGGCCGCGCCGACCCCCGCCAGCACCGCGTGCGTCGTCGCGGTGGCCGGGTCCAGGGGGTGGCCGACCAGCCGGCCCTGCCGGTCGGTCCAGAGCGTGAAGCGGTCGCCCCGGTGCGGGGACCTGAGCACCGTGATCACCCTGCCGTGGTGCGCGGAGCCGTCCGGGGCGGTCCAGTCGGCGAGCACACGGCTGCGCGGGTCCTGCGCCGACGAGGCCTCGGGGTCGGGCTCCAGCGGTGCGCGCGTCAGCTTCCTGACCACGGTGGCCACCACCTCGTGCCGGGCCCTGTGCTGCTCCCGGACGGACTGCTGGAGGGCGTGCTCGGCGGCGGCTCCGGCGGCGACGCCGGTCAGGGGAGCGGCGACGGCGATCAGCAGGAGGACCAGCAGCGCCAGCCAGGCCTCGGCCAGATCGGTCCCGCGGCGCAGCGGATTGTGCCGCCAGCGCCAGAGCCCACCGATTGCGCGCATGACCGCGCACCCCCTTCCGCCTTCCGCGTCCGTGATAACCCCCGGCGGAGCCGTTCACCCGTGGACCGGGGAAGGAGAGAGCGAAATCACCCCTCCCGCGGTCCTCTCATGAACTTCTCACACAGCCTCAACGACCGTGCCCGGACATCCGGTTCCCGTGTGCGGGGCTCGGGCGGTACGGGATCGGAAGGGTGACCGGAAACCGATCGCGCCGCTCAGGCGACGACCGTGACCGGATCTCCGACCCGCACGATGCCGGTGGACTCCGGCACCAGGTTCTGTCCGAAGATCAGCCGGGACCCGAAGCGGCGATGGCGCCCGAGCGTGCGCAGGGGTTCCCTGCCGCGTTCGGCGGTGTCCTGGTCGGTGGTGGTCACGACACAGCGGCCGCACATCTTGGCGACCCGGAAGGCGACCTCGCCGATGGTGACGCGGGTCCAGTCGTCCTCGGCCCAGGCCGTGGTGCCCGACACCACCACGTTCGGCCGGAAGCGGTTCATCGGAAGCGGACCCTCGTGGGCATGGTCGCCCCGGGCGATCAGGGAGTTGAGCGCGTCCAGTGAGGCCAGGGTGGTGAGCAGCAGCGGATAGCCGTCCGCGAAGGCGACGGTCTCTCCCGGTCGTCCGTACTCCGGGTCCACGGGCCTGCGGGTGGCGGGGTCGTCCAGGTGGACGAGGCGTGTCTCGGACCCCAGGTACTCGCTGCACCAGACATGGGCCGCGGGGCCGGCGAGGACCGCCTCCACCTTGTCGCCGAAGACGTCCAGTGTGGCCCTGCGCTCGGCCTTCGGCTCCGGCACCGGGACGTGGAGCGGCGCACGGCCGGGCGCGGACAGCCGTACGCCGCCGGGCACCGGCTCGGCGGCGGCTCGCGCCAGGCGTGGCTGCTGGCGCTGGGTGACGACCTTTCCCCCGTCGTCGATCAGTGCCCAGCGCCGGTCCCCGGCCAGTCCCCAGGGCTCCACCAGCGCGTCCCGTGGCGACTGACCACGGAACGACTTGACCGGATGGACGTGGATCGAGTGCAGCTCCGCGTTCCCCATGGCGCCATCGTGCCAGTCGGCGCCGACAATTCCGTCCTAAGGCCTCAGTAGCCGCGGTACTGCTGGTTGTTGTACGGGTCCTGGTACGGAGCCGGGGCGGGGCGGGGGGCGGCGGGGCGCATCGCCTCGTAGCCGGTGCCGGTCGCCATCGGGCGCTGCGGCTGCTGTTGCTGGGGGCCCGGGTAGCCGCGCGGGGCGCCTGCCTGCTGCGGGATGTAGGGCGCGGGGGCCTGCTGCAGCGGGGACGGCTGCTGGGCCTGCGGGTAGCCGCCGTAGGCGGGGACCTGGTGGGACGGTCCGGCCGGGAGGGCCGGGAGTGCCGACGGGAGCGCGGGCAGGTAGCTGCTGCTCGTGTCGTAGGCGGCGGGAACCCGGATCGGGGCGATCTGAGGGGTGCCCCGCTCGGCGACGAGCGAGTCGTAGATCGGGGTGTCCGGGAAGGACGGCGCGGAGTAGTAACCGCCGCCATAGGTGGAGCGGGGGGAGGTCATGGGACATAAGTTAAGCCCACGATGTGCTGGTTGGGGAGACCGATAAGAGGGTTGTTTTCCGTGTCGGCGACACCTCGGGATCCCCAATGCGAGCGAACTCGGCAAAAAAGGGCGCCAAACCGGGTTCAGATCGTGTAAAGGCCTAGTTCCCAAGGGGTTACCGGGGGTTGACCATTGATCTTCCCGGGCTGTCCGGGCGCTTCCCGGCCCCCGGGGAATAGGTTGGTCTGCAACGGGTCGGAGAGGCGGCCCGGGGGCGCGGCCTGGCGCGGTGACACGTGATGGGGGCGGACATGACAATGTCTAAGGGATCGAACGTTCCGGTGCCGACGAGTGCGCTGCGCGTCGAAATGGGCTGGAGTTCGGGCCCCGGGGTGCCCGACGCGGACGCGTCGGCGCTGCTGCTGGTGTCCGGGAAGGTGCGCTCCGACAGCGACTTCGTGTTCTACAACCAGCCCGCGCACTCCTCCGGCGCCGTGCGGCACGAAGGAAAGCGTGACGCGGGCGGTCAGGTGACCGACACGCTGCTCGTCGACCTCGCGCGCGTGGAGCCCGTGATCGAGACCGTGGTGCTGGCCGCCTCCGCCGACGGCGGCACCTTCGGGCAGGTACCCGGCCTGTACGTCCGGGTGCTCGACGCGGGCCGGGGCACGGAGGTCGCCCGCTTCGACAGCAGGGACGCGACGGTCGAAACGGCCTTCGTGCTCGGGGAGTTCTACCGGCGCCAGGGCGCCTGGAAGTTCCGCGCCGTCGGACAGGGGTACGGCAGCGGTCTGGAAGGTCTGGCCACGGACTACGGGATCACGGTGGACGAGCCCCAGCACACGGCGCCGCCCGCCGCCCTGCCCTCCTCCCCTCGTCCGGCCTCCCCGCCGCCCGCCGCCTCCCCGCCGCCCGCGCCCGGCACGCGCGTGGTCGGCCCGCCCCCACCGGTCGCCCCGCCCGCCACCACGACACCGCCCACGCAGCCTCCGCCGCCCGCGCCGCCCCGGACCGCGGTGCGCCTGTCCAAGGTGACCCTCACCAAAGAATCGCCCTCGGTGTCGCTGACCAAACAGGGCGGAACATCCGGTTCCCTGCGCGTGAACCTCAACTGGCAGACACGCAAACAGTTCTCGGCGTGGGGCAGCAAACGGGGCCGGGCCGTCGCGATGCACGCGGACCTCGACCTCGACCTGTGCGCCCTGTACGAACTGTCCGACGGCCGCAAGGGAGTCGTCCAGGCGCTCGGCAACGCCTTCGGGGCACTCCACCAGCCGCCGTACATCCATCTCGACGGCGACGACCGCACCGGTGCCGTCGAGAGCGGCGAGAACCTCACCGTCAACCTCGACCGCCGGCAGAGCTTCCGGCGCATCCTCATCTTCGTGACCATCTACGAAGGAGCGCGCTCCTTCGCCGACCTGCATGCCACGGTCACCCTGCAGCCGGCGAACGGCGCACCGGTCGACTTCTCGCTCGACGAGTGCACCGTGCCCTCGACCGTCTGCGCCCTCGCCCTGATCACCAACAACGGCGGTGACCTGATCGTCCAGCGCGAGGCCCGCTACCTGGTGCCCAAACGGGGCGTGAGCCCGCAGCGCACCGTCGACCAGGTCTACGGGTGGGGCATGAACTGGACGCCCGGCAGGAAGTGAGCGGTCAGCGCTCGTCGAGGGCGGTGTCGGGGCGCGCGTAGGTGCGGCCCTTCCATGCCGCGCCGCGCCCCCTGTAGTGCTGGACCGCGGAATCGACCGTCATGAGGAGGTACAGGAACGCGGTGACCGGCAGCAGCGGAGCGAGCCACCAGGGCTGCCGGTAGTAGCGCAGCATCGGCAGATACGTTGCCGTCATCAGCAGCCACGCGAGCCCGCCGGCCGCCGCGCCCCCCGTACTGCCCACGACCAGGCCGGTGACGAGCGCGACCGGCGGCACCAGGTAGACGACGGCGAGGCCGAGGACCGTGCCCAGGAGCAGCAGCGGGTTGTGCCGCAGCTGGGCGTACGCGCTGCGCGAGACCATGCGCCACAGGTCGTGCAGCCGCGGGTAGGGCCGCACACTGTCCACCCGCTCGGCCAGCCCCAGCCAGATGTGACCACCGACGCCCTTGACGGCCCGAGCGAGCGCCACGTCGTCGATGACGGCGTGCCGGACGGCGTCCGGAATCCGCGCCCGCTCGGCGGTGTCCGCGCGCAGCAGGACACAGCCACCGGCCGCGGCCGCGGTGCGTGACCCCCTCATCGCGATCCACCGGAAGGGATAGAGCTGGGCGAAGAAGTAGACGAACGCGGGCACGACGAGCCGCTCCCACACGCTCTCCACCCGCAGCCGGGCCATCTGGGAGACGAGGTCGAAACCGCCGGTGTGCGCCGCGGCGACCAGCGTGCGCAGGCTGTCGGGCGCGTGGGCGATGTCCGCGTCCGTCAGCAGCAGGTACACGGGCTCGCGCGTGCGGGCCAGGGCGATGCCGTGGCGTACGGCCCAGAGCTTGCCGGTCCAGCCCGCGGGCGGCTCCCCGGGCGAGTCGACGGTGAGCGGGAGCCCACCGTGCGCGCCGGCCAGTTCACGGGCCAGCTCCCCGGTGCCGTCCGAGCTGCCGTCGTCGACGAGGAAGACCTCGGCCGGTCCCGGATAGTCCTGCGCGAGCAGGGTCGGCAGGCTCGCGGGCAGGACCCCGGCCTCGTCGCGTGCGGGGACCACGACACAGACGGACGGCCAGTCGTCCGGCTCGCGGCGCGGCGGCAACCGCAGATCCGTACGCCAGAAGAAGCCCTGGCCGAGCAGCAGCCACAGCCAGGCGACCAGTGATCCCACGGCGGTCCACACGACGGCACTCACGCGCGGCAGTCTGCCCCACCCCGGGGGCCCGTCGGGGCGGATCGTCTATGGTGACCGGGTGAAGATCGCGCTCATGGACTCCGGAATCGGACTGCTCGCTGCTGCCGCCGCGGTACGTCGACTGCGGCCCGACGCCGATCTCGTCCTCTCCTCGGCGCCCGACACCATGCCCTGGGGACCCCGTACGCCCCAGGACGTGACCGAGCGCGCGCTCGCGGTCGCAGAGGCGGCGGCGGAACACCGTCCCGACGCGCTGATCGTCGCCTGCAACACCGCCTCCGTGCACGCGCTGCCCGCCCTGCGCGCCCGCCTGGAGCCGGAGGTGCCCGTGATCGGCACGGTCCCGGCGATCAAGCCGGCCGCGGCCGGCGGCGGTCCCGTCGCGATCTGGGCCACACCCGCCACCACCGGCAGCCCGTACCAGCGGGGACTCATCCGTGACTTCGCCGCGGGAGTGGCCGTCACCGAGGTGCCGTGCCCCGGGCTCGCCGATGCCGTGGAGCACGGCGACCAGGCGGGTATCGACGCCGCGATCGCCGCGGCCGCCGCCCGGACCCCCGACGATGTAAGGGCCGTCGTCCTGGGCTGCACCCATTACGAACTGGTCGCCGAACGGATCCGCGCGGCCGTGCAGCGGCCCGGCCGCCCGCCGCTCGTCCTGCACGCCTCCGCCGGTGCGGTCGCCGCGCAGGCGCTACGCAGGATCGGCGCGTTCCCGGACCCGGGTGCGGCCGCCGACGGCACCGTCACCGTGCTTCTCAGCGGCCGGGCGGGAGCCCTCCCCGAGCCCGCCCTGGAGTACGAGGAGGGCCGCCTCCTGCAGGCGGTCAGCCCCGCCCGCTGACCGTCGGTCACCGCTCGGACGCCCGCTGTCCGCGGACCGCCCCGGCGGAGCAGTGACGCTCTGCGAGCCGGTGCCCGCGCTGCGGAACATGAGTAGTCTCTTAGGCATGAGGGACCACCCCCACGGCGAATACATCCCGCACTCCGATGTCTGGACCGGGCGTGCGACCAATCGCGTCCAGTGGCTTCCGGCGCTCGCCGGTGCCGCCTGTATCGCGCTCGGCATCGAGCTGGCCGTCGAGTCCACATGGACCTCGGGCGTGGCCGCGCTCGCCATGTCCGTCGTCGGCTGCATCGCCGCGGGACTGCTCGTCCTCTTCGGCACGCTCGCCTTCGTGCACGTCGCCGTGAAGGTCGACAAGGACTGCCTCGAAGTGCGCTGCGGGCACGTCGGGCTGCCCCGGCGCCGCATTCCTCTCTCGGACGTGGTCGGTGCCGACTTCGCGCCCAGCGTCACTCCGTGGCAGTGGGGCGGCTGGGGTTACCGCTGGCGTCCCGAGAAGGGCACCGCCGTCATCGTCCGGCGCGGCGAGGGCATGGTGCTCCGGCTCGGGGACGGCCACACGTTCACCATCACGGTGGACAACGCCGAGGCGGCCGTACGGGTGATCCGCGACAGGCTCCGGCCGGCCACTCCCGGCGCCGTGATCTGATCCCGTACGCCTGAAGGGCCATGGGGCCGCGGTGCCGACTCACGGGTTCACGGTTCGAGCCGGTGTGCCCAGAGACGCTCGTCCTCCCTCATGACGCCCTCCGGGCTCCCGTCCGCCAACGGCCGAGCCGTCGCGAGCCCCGCGAGCAGTCCCGCGCCCGCCGTCACCGTGGTGAAACTCAGCGCGTTGCCCACCGACGCGATCGCGGCCAGGGCGGTCAGGGCCGCCCCCGCCGTCAATGCGATCGGCGTGGACCGCGGAGACCGCCAGAGTGAGTAGAGGACCCAGCAGAAGAGCACGGCGAGCAGCACGGCGCCGACCACGCCCTGCTCGGCCACCTGCTGCAGTGCGGCGGAGTGGGGTTTGCCGTCGGGCAGTGGCGCCAGCGCGACCGTCGGACTGAGTTCTCCGTAGCGGCCCGGTCCCACACCCAGCGCCGGATTCCGGCCGACCAGATGCACCGCGTCCTGCCAGAGCAGCACGCGGTGCTCGGTGAGCTGATCTTCGAGGGAGGCGGTCAGCCCGCCCGGGAGCGCGTCCTCGGCGACGGCCCAGGTCGTCGACGTGACCAGGGCCGCGGTGAGCGCGAGGGCCCCGAGGCCGAGGGCGCGGCGCCGCACGCGGTCGGCGGCGAGCGAGCACAGCAGCACCGCGGCGCCGAGGGCGCACCCCGCGGCCGAGCCGAGGACCGCGGCGGTCACCGTGATCCCGAGGGCCAGCAGGCGCAGCGCGAGCCGCAGCGCCGGCGGGCGCGCCGCCCAGGCCGCGCAGCACGCCGCCGCGGTGGACAGGGTCAGCAGCGCGGCCGTGGCGCCGGTGTGCCCGAGCGGCGCCGTGATCTGTGGGCCCGGAGTGGTGTACCGCGCGGTGAGGGCCAGGCCGAGTCCGGCGAGGGCCCCGGCGCAGGGGGCGGCGACCGGCACGACCGCACCCAGGATCCGGCCCGAGGCGTAGCCGGCGGCCATCGCCAGCACCGCCAGCAGGACGCCCTCGGGGCGTCCGTCGTGGACGGCCGCGGTGATCAGTGACCAGACCGCGCAGGCCCCGAGCACGATCACGCCCGCCGCGTCCGAAACGTTTTGTCTCTCGTCTGCGCCCGTCGCACCGGCCGCGGACGTCATCCCCGTCGAACCCACCCCGTCGCCCCCCGACCCGTGACGAGCCCCGACCGTCATGGCAGTATCCGGCCACGTCAGAAGCTCGGGCACACCGTAACGGCTGATGCGCCGGTTTGTGGATGACTTGCGCAGAAAAACGATGCATCGGACGGGCGGTGAGCGGCGCCCGGGACGCGTGATCCGTCTCCGGGCGGCGCGGAACCCAGGGCCGCGGCCGATCGGGAGCGGCGGGAGCTTCCAGCAGGGTCGCGGGGACGGACCGTGCTGTCGGAGCCCAGGTCACGCGCCGTACACTCCCCGGGTGACCGCCACCGCAACCTCCGTAGACGAGCCGGAACAGCTCGAACCCCGCGCCGTGACCGCATCGCGCGGGGCCAGACTGGCACGGCGATACGCTCCGGCCGCCGCCGCGGCGCTCTCCGGCGTACTGCTCTACGTCAGTTTCCCGCCGCGCACGGTGTCGTGGCTGGCGCTGCCCGCCTTCGCGGTCTTCGCCTGGGTCCTGCGCGGTCGCTCCTGGAAGGCGGGGCTCGGGCTCGGCTATCTGTTCGGCCTCGGCTTCCTGCTGCCGCTGCTCGTGTGGACCGGCGTGGAGGTCGGCCCCGGGCCGTGGCTCGCGCTCGTCGCCGTGGAAGCGGTGTACATCGCGCTCGTCGGCGCGGGCATCACGTTGGTGTCCCGGCTGCCCGGCTGGCCCCTGTGGGCCGCCGCCGTGTGGATCGCGGGAGAGGCCGCCCGCGCGCGTGCGCCGTTCGGCGGCTTCCCCTGGGGGAAGATCGCTTTCGGGCAGGCGGACGGCATCTTCCTGCCGCTCGCCGCTCTGGGCGGGACTCCGGTCCTCGGCTTCGGAGTGGTGCTCTGCGGTTTCGGCCTGTACGAGATCGTGCGCCAGGTCGCCGAGGGCCGTCGCACCGGTGTCGTACGACGGGGTGCCGCCGTGGTGGCGCTGCTCGGTGTGGCGGTCCCCGTGGCGGGGGCGCTCGCCGCGCGTTCACTGGTGAGCGACAAGGCCGAGGACGGCACGGCGACCGTCGCGGTGATCCAGGGCAACGTGCCGCGCGCGGGACTCGAGTTCAACGCCCAGCGGCGCGCCGTCCTCGACCACCACGCGCGGGAGACCGAGCGGCTGGCCGCCGAGGTGAAGGCGGGCAAGGTCGCGCGGCCCGACTTCGTGCTGTGGCCGGAGAACTCCTCCGACGTCGACCCGTTCACCAACGCCGACGCCCGCGCCGTCATCGACTCCGCGGCCAAGGCCATCGGCGTGCCCATCTCGGTCGGCGGCGTCGTCGAGCGGGACGGCAAGCTCTACAACGAGCAGATCCTGTGGGACCCGGTGAAGGGCCCCCTGGACACGTACGACAAGCGACAGGTCCAGCCGTTCGGCGAGTACCTTCCGCTGCGCTCGCTGCTCGGCGCGATCAACAAGAACTGGACGTCGATGGTGCGCCAGGACTTCAGCCGGGGTCACAAGCCCGGCGTCTTCACCATGGACGGCACCGGGGTCGGCCTCGTCACCTGCTACGAGGCCGCCTTCGACTGGGCCGTGCGCAGCACCGTGACGGACGGGGCGCAGATCATCTCGGTGCCGAGCAACAACGCGACCTTCGACCGCAGCGAGATGACCTACCAGCAGCTCGCCATGTCCCGGGTCCGTGCGGTGGAGCACAGCCGTACCGTCACGGTGCCGGTGACCAGCGGCGTCAGCGCCATCATCATGCCGGACGGGAAGATCACCCAGAAGACCGGGATGTTCGTGGCGGACTCACTGGTCCAGAAGGTGCCGCTCCGTTCGTCTCAGACCCCTGCCACGCGGATGGGGATCCTCCCCGAGATGCTCCTGGTGCTGATCGCGGCGGGCGGGCTCGGCTGGGCCGGGGCCAGGGCGGTCCGCGGGCGCCGGGACGGTGTGCTCTAGGGCGTGCCGGGCGTCGCGAGGCAGGCGGGACCTTCGCAACACGCACGCCCTTGTACTGCGGCGCGGAGCGGGCAGGGTCGCGCGGCCGGGTGGCGGAAGCGGACCGTTAGGGTCGGGCCATGGCTACTCCTGACTTCATCCGTACGATCCGGGCGTCCGCGGGGCATCAGCTGCTCTGGCTCCCCGGAGTCACCGCCATCGTCTTCGACGACGAGGGCCGAGTGCTGCTGGGCCGGCGTTCGGACACCGGTAAGTGGTCGGTCATCGGTGGCATCCCGGATCCGGGCGAGCAGCCCGCGGCCTGCGCCGTGCGGGAGGTCTTCGAGGAGACGGCGGTGCGCTGCGTCGTCGAGCGTGTCGTGCTCGTCCAGGCCCTGGATCCGGTCACCTACGAGAACGATGACACCTGCCAGTTCATGGACGTCACGTTCCGCTGCCGCGCCGTCGGCGGCGACGCGCGGGTCAATGACGACGAGTCGCTGGAGGTCGGCTGGTTCTCGGTCGACGCGCTGCCGGAACTGAACGAGTTCGCGATGTTCCGGATCAAGCAGGCCCTGTCTCACGCACCCGCATGGTTCGACACCACGACTTGAAGTGGAACTGTGTGGGATGAGCACATGTGGGAGGGCGGTCGGGCTGCCTAGGGTCGAGCCATGACCGCGCCCAGCGCCCTCCCGGGCCCCCACGCCCCCGCGTCCGGCCTCGACGGCCGTACCGCCCTGGTCACCGGCGCCGCCGGCGGCATCGGCCGAGCCTGTGTGCTGCGGCTGGCCGCCGACGGGGCCAAGGTACGGGCGGTCGACCTGGACACCGCGGGGCTGGACGTACTCGCCGAACTGGCCCGGGGCCTGCCGGGCACCGTGGAGCCGCAGCCGCTCGACCTCACCGACCTCGACGCGGCGGAACTCGCCGCCGCGGGGACGGACGTCCTCGTCAACAACGCCGGACTGCAGACGGTGCGGCCCATCGAGGAGTTTCCGCCCGAGGTCTTCCACACCATGCTCACGGTGATGCTGGAGGCCCCGTTCCGGCTGATCCGCGGCGCGCTCCCCCACATGTACGGGCAGGGCTGGGGTCGGATCGTCAACGTGTCCTCGGTCCATGGGTTGCGCGCGTCAGCCTTCAAGTCGGCGTATGTGGCCGCGAAACATGGGCTGGAAGGACTGTCGAAAACGGCGGCCCTGGAAGGCGCCCCCCATGGAGTGACCTCGAACTGTGTGAACCCCGCCTACGTGCGCACCCCACTGGTCGAGAAGCAGCTCGCGGACCAGGCGCGGGCCCACGCCGTTCCCGAGGAGCGTGTGCTGTCCGAGGTGCTGCTGCGGGACAGCGCGGTCAAACGGCTCGTCGAACCCGAGGAGGTCGCCGAGGCGGTGGCCTATCTGTGCGGGCCCCAGGCCTCATTCGTCACCGGCACGTCGCTGGTCATGGACGGCGGCTGGACGGCGCACTAGCCGGTCCGGCGCCGCCGAGCCGGCCGGGTTATCCACAGGGCCGGTCGGGCCGGCCTCACGACAGGTCATCCTTTGAGCATGTCCCGCGATCACGTCCAGTCCGCCGAACGCTCCGACAACGCCGAGACGCCCTTCCTCCAACTGCTGGCCAGAGGCGCCCCCGCCGAGGCGTACGAACAGCCGGTCCTGCTCGCCCGCGCGGAGAGCTGTTCCGCCACCCGCGTCGCCGCGCTCGAAGAGGCCAAGCTGCTCGCCCTGCGGGTGCGCTCCGAGATGGAGGGCCGGCGCCGTCGCGAGGCCGAACTGTCCGCGCTCTTCGAGACCGCCCACGACCTGGCCGGCCTGCGCGACCTCGACGCCGTCCTGCGCGCGATCGTGCAGCGGGCCCGGTCCCTGCTGGGCACGGACGTCGCCTACCTCAGCCTGCACGACGAGGCCGAGGGAGACACCTATATGCGGGTCACCGAGGGCTCGGTCGCGGCGCGCTTCCAGCAGCTGCGGCTCGGCATGGGGGAGGGGCTCGGTGGGCTCGTCGCCCAGACCGCCCGCCCCTATGTCACCGACGACTACTTCAAGGACGACCGGTTCCAGCACACCCGGGCCATCGACGCGGGCGTACGGGACGAGGGCCTGGTGGCCATCCTCGGCGTACCCCTCATGATCGGGCGGCACGTCATCGGAGTGCTGTTCGCCGCGGACCGCCGGGCACGGATCTTCGAGCGTGAGCAGATCGCCCTCCTGGGCTCGTTCGCGGCGCTGGCCGCGGCGGCCATCGACACGGCGAACCGACTGACGGAGACCCGCTCGGCCCTCGACCGTCTGGGCCGCGCCAACGAGATCATCCGGGACCGCAGCGGAGTCATCGAGCGCGCCACGGACGTCCACGACCGCCTCGCCGAGCTGGTGCTGCGCGGCGGCGGGGTCCATGACGTGGCCGCCGCGGTCTCCGAAGTACTCGACGGGCCGGTCGAGTTCACCGGGACGGACACCGCACCCGACGCCGCCCTCCAGGCCTCCCGCGCCGAGGGCCACGCGGTGCGACACGGTCGGGACTGGGTCGCGGCCGTGGCGGCCGGGGGAGAGCTGCTCGGCGCGCTGGTGCTGGGCGGACAGCCGGACCTCGACCCCGTCGACCAGCGCACCCTTGAGCGCGCCGCGATGGTCACCTCACTGCTCCTGCTCGCCCGACGCTCGGCCGCCGAGGCCGAACAGCGCGTCCGCGGCGAACTGCTGGACGATCTGCTGGACGCCCGCGACCGCGACCCACGCCTGCTGCGCGAGCGCGCCACCCGCCTGCACGCCGACCTGGACGCCGTCCATGTGGTCCTTGCCGCGCGCCTGGACACATCCACCGCCGATGCCGAACGCGAGGCGGACGCCCGTCGACGGCTGTGGTCCGCCGCGTCCCATCTGGCCGCGACCGGACACGGACTGGCCGCGGCAAGGGACGGCGGTACGGTGCTGCTGCTCCCGCTCGGCGAGGACGAGACCGCCACCGACCTGGCCCGCCGCACGGCCGGACAGCTCGGCACCGCGGTCCACGAGGCCGTCACGGTCGGCGCCTCGGCACCCCTCGAAGCCCTCGCCGCGCACCCCGAAGCGGTGGCGGCGGCGTACGCGGAGGGACAGCGCTGTCTCGAAGCGCTGCGCCTGCTCGGGCGCACCGGGGACGGCGCCGCCGCCGAGGACTTCGGGTTCCTGGGGCTGTTGCTCGCCGGGGACCGCGACATCTCCGGTTTCGTCGGGCGGACCATCGGCCGGGTCGTCGCCTACGACCAGCAGCGCGGAACCGATCTGCTGCGCACTCTCGACGCCTACTTCGCGTGCGGGATGAGCCCGGCGCGCACCAAGGACGACCTGCACGTCCATGTGAACACGGTGGCCCAGCGGTTGGAGCGGGTGGGCCGGCTGCTGGGGGAGGACTGGCAGAGCCCGGCCCGGGTGCTGGAGATCCAACTCGCCCTGCGGCTGCACCGGTTGTCCACGGCCGCACGGCACTGACCCCCGTACACGAGTACGGGGGCCGGGAGATGAGGACGTGCGGAGCGGTCAGGCCGTGGATCGCGCATCCGTCGCCTGCTCGGCCACCTCTGTCCCGTCGTGGTCCGCCACGCCGGCCAGGTCGCGGTGCCGGGTCTCCTCGGCGACACCCACCGCGATCAGGGTCAGCACGGCCGCCGCGATGACGTACAGGGAGATCGGCGTGGAGCTGCCGTAGTCGGACAGCAGCGCGGTCGCGATCAGCGGAGCGGGGGCGCCCGCGGCGACCGAGGCGAACTGGGCGCCGATCGAGGCGCCGGAGTAGCGCATTCGCGTCGCGAACATCTCGGAGAAGAAGGCGGCCTGGGGCGCGTACATCGCGCCGTGCAGGACGAGCCCGACGGTGACGGCGAGGACCAGGTTGCCGAAGCCGCCCGTGTCGATGAGTGAGAAGAAGGGGAACATCCACAGGCCCACTCCGGCGGCGCCCAGCAGATAGACGGGCCTGCGGCCGATCCGGTCCGACAGCGCGCCCCACGCGGGGATGACGGCGAAGTGCACGGCGGAGGCGACCAGTACCGCGTTGAGCGCGGTCTGCCGGGAGACGCCGGCCGACGTGGTGGCGTACACGAGGATGAAGGCGGTGATCACGTAGTAGCTGATGTTCTCCGCCATACGAGCGCCCATCGCGACCAGGACGTCGCGCCAGTGGTGACGCAGCACGGACACCAGCGGCAGCCTCTCCGCGGCGGACCCCCGCGTCCGCCCCCGCACCTCGGCCCGCGCCAACGCCTCCTTGAACACAGGCGATTCGTCGACAGACAGACGTATCCACAAACCGACGACGACCAGCACGCCGGACAGCAGGAACGGGATCCGCCAGCCCCAGGCGACGAAGGAGTCGTCCGACAGGGTGGCGGTCAGCAGCGAGAGCACGCCGGTCGCCAGGAGCTGCCCCGCGGGTGCGCCGGTCTGCGGCCAGGAGGCCCAGAACCCGCGCCGTTTCGCGTCCCCGTGTTCGGACACCAACAGGACGGCACCGCCCCACTCGCCGCCCAGAGCGAAGCCCTGGACGAGGCGCAGGGCCGTCAGCAGCACGGGGGCCGCCGCGCCGACCGTCGCGTGCGTCGGCAGCAGACCGATCGCGAACGTCGCCCCGCCCATCAGCAACAGGCTGAGTACGAGCAGTTTCTTACGGCCGAGCCGGTCCCCGTAGTGTCCGAAGACCAGCGCGCCGAGGGGCCGGGCCGCGAAACCGACCGCGTACGTGAGGAACGACAGCAGCGTGCCGACGAGCGGGTCGGAGCCGGGAAAGAAGAGCTTGTTGAAGACGAGCGCGGCCGCCGAGCCGTACAGGAAGAAGTCGTACCACTCGATGGTCGTGCCGATGAGGCTGGCGGCGACGATGCGCTTGAGGTTGGCGGGTGGTGGGGGAGCGGTTGCCGCGGAGGCCATGTGCGCCACTTCCTTGTGTGCCGTGGGGACGGGTACGTGTGGGCACACCGTAGGAAGACGCAGGTCAGGGGCACATGTGGTGGGGCAACATAGTTCGGAGGGTGGCTATGCGTGCGGCCACCATGCCGGTTCGCGGACGGGCGGTTCTCTGATCGGCCCGGAGTCGTAGCGCGTCACCAGGGCACCTCTCCCTCGTCGTCGAAGAAGCGGCCCGTCGGCCCGTCGGCCGACACGGTGGCGAGCCGGATCGCGGCGGCTGCGCCCTGTTGGGGGGTGCGCACTCCCCGGAAGTCGTTGAGGTCGGTCGCCGTGAAGCCGGGGCAGACGGCGTTGATCAGGATGTGGGTGTCGGCCAGTTTCTTGGCGTACTGCACGGTGACGGCGTTGAGGAACGTCTTCGACGGAGCGTAGGCGATGGAGATGGGGCCCGTCTCGGCGCCAGGCGTGGTCTGGAGTGCGAGGGAGCCGACGCTGCTGGAGACGTTCACGATCCGCGGCGACGGCGAGCGGCGCAGCAGAGGGAGCAGGGCGTTGGTGACGCGGATGACGCCGATCACGTTGGTCTCCACGGCCGCCCGCACCCGGTTCACGTCGACCGTGGTGGGCTCCTGCGGTCCGCCGCCGGTGATCCCCGCATTGTTGACGAGCGCGTCGAGCCGCCCGGCCCGCTCCTGCATCAGCCGGGCCGCCGCTGTCACGCTGGCGTCGTCGGTCACGTCCAGCGGCACGCCGAACGCGTCGGCTCCGGCCGCGCGCAGCTTGTCCACAGCGGCCTCGCGCCGCTCCTCGTTCCGCGCGCCGATTCCGACGGACCAGCCGAGGGCGCCGAGCCCGGCGGCGATCTCGTACCCGATGCCCTTGTTGGCTCCGGTCACCAGCGCGACCTTGTGGTGGTTCACGGTGTTCGTCTCACTCATGACAGCGATACTTCTCCCCCGCCGGGCAGGGCGTCCAAGACCGACTGGGTGGACGGCGATACCGCCCGGGTATCGCTCCTGGCCGTCGCGGTTAGGCTGGCGGGGTGGAGACACGTGAGCTGCGGTACTTCGTCGCGGTCGCCGAAGAGCTGCATTTCGGCCGGGCCGCGCAGCGGCTCGGGATCGCCCAGCCCCCGCTGTCGCGGGCGATCGGCGGGCTCGAACGGCGCCTGGGCACCCTCCTGCTGGAGCGCGGCAGCCGGGGTGTCGCCCTGACCGGACCGGGGGCGGTGCTGCTGCGGGAGGCGCGGGCGGCGCTGGACGCCGTCGAGGCCGCCGAACGGCGCACCCGCCGGGCCGCTCTCGCGGCGACCGGCCGCCCCGCCGTGGTCCTGGCCGCGAAGGCGGGCGCCTCCGGTGAACTGCTGGCGAAACTCCTCGACGCCTACGCCGCCGAGCCCGACGCGGTCGCCGTGGACGTCGTGCTGTGCGGGCCGGGCGAGCAGGCACGGTTGCTGCACGACGGCCGGGCCGACGTAGCCCTGCTGCATCGGCCATTCGACGACACGGGCGGCTTCGACACCGAGGACCTGCACTCCGAGGGGCAGCTCGCGATCCTCCCGGCGGGCCACCCTCTCAGCGCCCGCCCCCACGTGCGGCTCGCCGAGGTCACCGACCTTCCCGACCTGCCCCTGCCCCGCTGGCCCCGCCCTGACGGCACCTTCCCGGACGGCCCCGGACCGCAGGTGCGCGACCACACGCAGCTCACCCAGCTCATCGCCCTCGGCCGCGCCTGCGCGGTCGTGCCGGAGTCGGGCCGCACCGGCCTGCGCGAGGACCTCACCGCCGTGCCGGTTCCCGACGCCCCCCGCGTCACCACGGTCATCGCCTGGCCCCCGCACAGTCGCTCCACGGCGGTCGCGGGGCTGGTCCGCGCCGCCACTGCCCTGTGAGCGAGTCGGACGACGGTGTCTCTCCTCAAGCCCGGCCGTGTTGGCGCCGGTTGGGGGAACGAGACCGCCCGGCTGCTGAGTGGTGGTCAGCAGCCGGGCGGTTGGGGTGTGTGGGGGTCAGGCGCGGGCGCCCGCGGGCAGGTCACCCATCTTGTTCACGACGGCGCGGGAGAGTATGGCGCTGGTGCCGGTGAGCATGCCGGCCTTGCCCTCCGGGGTGTCCTTGACGAGGTAGCTGCGCTCTCCGAGGAACAGGTGGGTGTCGCGGTCGAAGATGTATTCCGTGCGCTCCCCGTTCGAGACGTGGGCGATGGCTTCGCCGTGCCGGCCGGCCGCGTCGGTGGCGTCCTTGACGAGGACGACGCCGGGGATCTTCGCGGCGGCCCGCCAGATCGCGGAGGCCACGTCTCCGGGGACGATCGACTCGGACACGGTGTCGCCGACCCAGTTGAACGCGGCCGCGTCCTTGCCCGGAGCCTCGCCGCGGGTGGCGGAGTAGATCTGCTTCAGCAGTGCGTCGGGGTCCGTGGACAGCGAGGCGATCTGCGGAACGGTGCCCGGCCTCGGGGGCTGCGACGCTGCGTCGGGGTTGACCACGCCCGCGCCGCTGTTGTGGATCGTGATGTTCTGGCCGCCCTCGTGGATGAGGCCGTCCTTGGAGGGGTCGGCAGCCAGCCACACCTCGCGCTGGTGGACGGCGTCGAGCTTGGCCGGGCCGCCGATGGTGCGCTGCTTGACCTGGTGGGTGAAGCCGACCTTGCTCTTGACGTAGATGAACTGGTGGGCACCGACGACCGGGGACTTCTGCTTGCCGGCCGCAGCAGCGACCTGGCTGAGAAAGGCGGTGGCGCCGTGAGCCGAGGCAGGCTGCACGGTGATGACCGATGCCATCGCCACACTGTCATCAGCGGGCCCCGTGCCGGACCCGGTGACGCTGACGGCGACGGCGGCGGCGACGGCCAGTGCCGCGACCGGCGCGGCGATCAGGCTCCAGCGGGGTATACCGCGCTTCGCGGCGGGAGACGGCTGGGCCTGCGCGCCGACCTGGGTGACTTCCTGCATCAGATATTCCTCGAGACGTTGAGACCGGGCGGGAGAGAGACCAGGCGTGCCGGGGCGCGGCAGCAGGTGGGACAGCTCCTGGCGCTCGACCTCGTCACCGTGCTTCGGAGCGTTCATCGGGCTTTCTCCTGTATCGACCGGACCGCGGGTGTGCGGTCGCCCTGTATCTGTCGGATGTCCGCAGGGGGTTCCACTCTTTTTCTCGCGCGTCCCAGTTCTTGTTCCGTCAGCTTGAGCAGACGGGCACGTGCCCGGGACAGCCGGGAGCGCACGGTGCCGACCGGGATGCCCAGGGCTTCGGCCGCCGCGGCGTAGCTGAGGTCGGACCAGACGCACAGCATGAAGACGTCGCGGTCCCCGCGGCGCAGCCTGGCCACCGCCGCTCTGGCGGCTGCGAGTCTTTCACCGTCGTCGATGCGCTCAGTGACCTCGTCGGAGAAGTCCGGCACCGTCTCCGGTACCGGGAAACGGGCCAGGATCCGCTGATGTTTACGCGCCGCCCGTCCGCGGTTGCGCAGGACGTTGGTGGCGATGCCGTACACCCACGGGCGGACGCTCTCGTCACCCTCCTCCAGCCGCTCCCGCAGACGCCACACTTCCAAAAACGTCAGCGACACCGCGTCCTCGGCCGCCGACCAGTCACCCGTAGCCCTGTAGGCATGCGCGTAGATCGCCTGGCCCAGTTCCTGGAACAGCTGGCGGAAGGCTTCTGGATCGCCGGCTCGCAGACGAGCTCGCAAGGATTGCTTCACGCAGGTACCTGTCGGTCGTACCGGGCCAGTTCCCGTGAGGTGGGTCACAGCCAGGTGAGGCGCGGCAGGATTTCGGCACCCCACTGTTGCGTGCCCTCGATGGGCCGATCGTCCCTCGACGGGGCGCGGCGCGAGCTGTGGCTGCCGACCGCGGTGACTACCCCTCTGTGTTTGTTTGAATAGTAAACGACCTCGGATCGATGCTGGACCTGCACCCTCGACCACGGGCCGCGCGCCCGCACCGGACGCACCCCTTCGGGATGCCTCCCTCGTCCGCGGGAACCCGACTTTGTCCTTGGTGGGGAAAAAGTCTTGGGAAGTTGTGCTCAGTGGGTTACGGAGATTTACAAAGGTCGCTAACTTCTTGAAATGAACCGGTCATAGCGCTGCTGTGGCCGGGATGGCCGGCGCGACGGCGCGCGCCTGTGCACCGCTTGGCAGTCCGGCGAGGGCTGTCGTCATCCCACCCCACTATGGGAGACCTCTGTGCGCAAAAAACCGCTCGGACACAGACGTGTCCGTCACCTGGTGACCGCCATGGCCTGCGCCGTCGGCTGTCTGCTCCCGATCGCACCGGCCGCCGCACAACAGGCGGATCCGGTCGACGCACCGAAGGCGGCCGCCGTCGAGTACCAGCAGGTCACGCTGGCGAAGGGCGTGGCCGAGACGGGTGAGCCGATGACCCTCGCGGTACTGCCGGACCGCTCGGTCGTGCACACCGCCCGGGACGGCACGATCCGGCTGACGAACGCCGCGGGGACCACCTCCGTCGCGGGCAAGCTGGACGTCTACAACCATGACGAGGAAGGTCTGCAGGGCGTCGCCGTGGACCCCGGCTTCGCGTCCAACCGGTACCTCTACCTCTACTACGCGCCCAAGCTCAGCACCCCGGCCGGTGATGCCCCCGCGGACGGCACGGCCGCCGACTTCACCCCGTTCGACGGGGTCAATCGGCTGTCGCGGTTCGTTCTGAGGACCGACGGCACCCTGGACCTCGCCGGCGAGAAGAAGATCCTCGACGTGCCTGCCTCCCGCGGCATCTGCTGCCATGTCGGGGGCGACATCGACTTCGACGCGGCCGGGAACCTGTACCTGTCCACGGGCGACGACACCAACCCGTTCGCCTCGGACAGCTACACCCCGATCGACGAGCGCGCCACCCGCAATCCCGCCTTCGACGCCCAGCGTTCGGCGGGCAACACCAACGACCTGCGGGGCAAGGTTCTGCGGATCAAGGTGAACGCCGACGGGTCGTACGCGATCCCGAGCGGCAACCTCTTCGCGCCCGGCACCGCGAAGACCCGCCCCGAGATCTACGCGATGGGCTTCCGCAACCCCTTCCGCATGAGCGTCGACAAGCCCACGGGCACCGTCTACCTCGGCGACTACGGTCCCGACGCCGGCACCGCCAGCCCCACGCGCGGACCCGGCGGGCAGGTGGAGTTCAACCGGATCACCAAGGCCGGCAACTTCGGCTGGCCGTACTGCACCGGTGACAACGACGCCTACATCGACTACGACTTCGCCACCGGTGCCTCCGGGTCCGCCTTCAACTGCGCGGCGCCCAAGAACAGTTCGCCGCGCAATACCGGCCTGACCGACCTGCCTCCCGTCCAGCCCGCCTGGATCCCCTACGACGGCGCGTCCGTCCCGGAGTTCGGCAACGGCTCGGAGTCCCCGATGGGCGGCCCGGTCTACCGGTACGACGCCGCCTCCACCTCCGAGGTCAAGTTCCCGCAGGAGTTCGACGGTGACTTCTTCGCCGGGGAGTTCGGCCGCCGCTGGATCAAGCGCATCGAGGCCGGTACCGACGGTGCCGTGCAGTCCATCAATCCCTTCCCCTGGGCCGGCACCCAGGTGATGGACATGGCCTTCGGCCCCGACGGAGCCCTGTACGTCCTCGACTACGGCACCGGCTACTTCAGCGGCGACGAGAACTCCGCCCTGTACCGCATCGAGCACGTCACCGACGGGCTCGCCCCGACCGCGCAGGCGAAGGCCGACGTCACCTCGGGCAAGACGCCCCTGGCCGTCGCGTTCTCCTCCGCCGGCAGCACCGACCCGGACGGTGACGCCCTCAGCCATGCCTGGAACTTCGGCGACGGCGCCACCTCCACCGCCGCCAACCCCTCCCACACCTACGCGACCAACGGCCAGTACACCGCCACGCTGAAGGTCACGGACACCACCGGCAAGTCCGCCACGGCCTCCGTGCAGATCACGGTGGGGAACACCGCACCCACGGTGAAGCTGGACCTGCCCCTGGACGGAAGCATCTACGACTTCGGCGCCGCCATCCCGTTCAAGGTGACGGTGACCGACCCCGAGGACGGCACCGTCGACTGCACCAAGGTGAAGGTCACCTTCATCGTCGGACACGACAGCCACGGCCACCCGCAGACCTCGACCACCGGATGCAGCGGCACACTGCAGACCCTGGCGGACGGCGAGCACGACCCCAACGCCAACATCTTCGGCGTGATCGACGCCGAGTACACCGACAAGGGTGCCGGCGGCCAGCCCGCGCTGACCTCGCACGACCAGCACGTCCTTCAGCCCGGCCACCGGCAGGGCGAGCACTACGGCGCCTCCGCGGGCGTCGACGTCATCTCGCACGGTCCCGCACACGGCGGGAAGACCGTCGGCAACATCGAGAACGGCGACTGGATCTCGTTCCGGCCGTACGCCCTCGGCAACGCGACGCGGTTCTCTGCCCGGGTCTCCTCCGGGGGTGCGGGCGGCACCATCGAGGTCCGCTCCGGCTCCACGACCGGCACCCTGCTCGGCACGGCGACCGTGCCGGTGACCGGCGGATGGGAGACCTTCCAGGACGTGACGGCCGGCCTGAGCAACCAGCCCAGCGGCTCCACTTCCCTGTACCTCGTCTTCAAGGGCGGCGGCGGTGCGCTCTTCGACCTGGACGAGTTCTCCTTCACCACCTCGGGCGGCAGCGCCGGTTCGGGTGAGGTGAAGGGGGTGAACGGCAAGTGCCTGGACGTCGACAACGCTCAGACCGCCGATGGCACCAAGGTGCAGATCTGGACGTGCAACGGGTCCGTCGCCCAGAAGTGGACGGTCTCCGGCGACGGCGTGCTGCGCGCGCTGGGCAAGTGTCTCGACGTCTCCGGTGGTGCCGCCGCCGACGGGACGAGGATCCAGTTGTGGACCTGCAACGGTTCGGGTGCGCAGACCTGGGCCGCCCAGCCCGACGGCACGGTCCGCAACCCGCAGTCCGGCAAGTGCCTCGACGCGTCCGGCGGTACCTGGAACGACGGCACGCCCGTCCACCTGTGGACCTGCCATGCCAACGCCAACCAGAAATGGACCCTGCCGTAGGAGGGAGGAGACCGACCATGCGTACGTACCTGAAGGCGGCCCTCGGCCTGTTCGTCGGCGCCACGCTGTGCCTGTCATCGCAGGCCACGGCGCTGCCCGGCGCGGTGAGCCGGTCGGCCACCGATTCCGTGACCGCTGGAGCACGGCCGCTCGCGGCGGCCGACCCGGCGTACAAGATCCTCGTCTTCTCCAAGACGGCGGGCTTCCGCCACGACTCGATCGACGACGGCATCGCCGCCCTGCGCGCCCTGGGCACCGCGAACAACTTCACCCTGGACGCGACCGAGGACGCGCAGGCCTTCACGACGGGCAACCTCGCCCAGTACAAGAGCGTCGTCTTCCTGTCGACGACGGGCGACGTGCTGAACACCGCCCAGCAGACGGCCTTCGAGCAGTACGTCAAGGGTGGCGGCGGATACGTCGGCATCCACGCCGCCGCCGACACCGAGTACGACTGGCCCTTCTACGAAGATCTGGCCGGGGCGCTGTTCCACTCGCACCCGGCCATCCAGTCCGCGACGGTGAAGGTGGAGGACCGGGCGCACGACGCCACCGCGCACCTGGGCTCCTCCTGGCAGCGCACGGACGAGTGGTACAACTACCGCACCAACCCGCGCACCACCGCTCACGTCCTGGCCTCGCTCGACGAGTCCAGCTACTCGGGCGGGAACATGTCCGGCGACCACCCGATCGCCTGGTGCAAGGACTACCAAGGCGGGCGGGCCTTCTACACCGGCGGCGGCCACACCGACGAGTCGTACACCGATCCGGCCTTCCGGCGGCACCTCCTCGGCGGCATCCGCTGGGCGGCCGGCATGACCGACGCGGACTGCCGCCCGGAGACCGGTTACACGCCGCTGTTCGACGGCTCGTCCACCAGCGGCTGGAAGCAGGCCGGCCCGGGGCGGTTCAGCCTCGCGGACGGCACGCTCAGCTCCGTGGGCGGGATGGGGTTGCTCTGGTACAACGCCCAGGAGTTCACCGGCGATTACTCCCTCAAGCTCGACTGGAGGATGGCCGGGGACGACAACTCCGGTGTCTTCATCGGCTTCCCGTCCTCCGACGACCCGTGGTCGGCGGTGAACAACGGCTACGAGATCCAGATCGACTCCACCGACACCGCCGACCGCACCACGGGCGCCGTGTACGGCTTCCAGTCCGCCGACCTGGCCGCGCGGGATTCCGCGTTGAACCCACCGGGGGAGTGGAACACGTACGAACTCCGGGTCACCGGGGAGCGGTTGGAGATCTTCCTCAACGGGCGGAAGATCAACGACTTCACCAACACCGATCCCGTACGGAGCCTTCGCCAGGGATACATCGGTCTCCAGAACCACGGGGACGGGGACGACGTCTCGTTCCGCAACATCCGCGTCAAGGGGGGCGGCGGGCAGGATCCGGGAACCCGTTCGGGTGAGGTGAGGGGGGTGAACGGCAAGTGCCTGGACGTCGACAACGCTCAGACCGCCGATGGCACCAAGGTGCAGATCTGGACGTGCAACGGATCGCTGGCCCAGAAGTGGACGGTCTCCGGCGACGGCACATTGCGGGCGTTGGGCAAGTGTCTCGACGTCTCCGGTGGTGCCGCCGCCGACGGGACGAGGATCCAGTTGTGGACCTGCAACGGTTCGGGTGCGCAGACCTGGGCCGCCCAGTCCGACGGTACGGTCCGCAACCCGCAGTCCGGCAAGTGTCTTGACGCGTCAGGCGGTACCTGGAACGACGGCACGCCCGTCCACCTGTGGACCTGCCATGCCAACGCCAACCAGAAATGGACCCTGCCCTGACCCGAGGCCGGCGGGGGCTCCCTCCGAGGGGGGTCCCCGCCGGCCGGGGGAGTCGGCACGGTGAAGGGCTGCCGGGCCGGTGCGATCTCGGCGCGGCGGGTGGTGTCCTGGTCCGGGTGCTCAGGTGCGCCCACGACGAAGCACTGGTTGCCGGCCCACGGCAGCTTGAAGGCGTACGAGGGGCGTCGCGGTCTTGATCTTGGTCCTGGCCGCAGCTTCTGAGTCGGCATCAGCCGTCGCACCGCCTGGCTCCCGCACCGGGCGCAACCGGTATGCGCCCCGCATGTGTTTCCCTATTCGGCCGGGCAGGCCGGCGCGCGCGCCGGGCCCTCCGTCTCCCGATGGGCGGCGGCCGGGCGGAAGCACGCGGTCACCGTCTTGCCGTGCCGCTGGCACTTCATGCTCCAGTCGTCAGCGAGGGTGCGTACGATGCCCATTCCCCGTCCGGACGTCGCGCCGGGCTCCGGGTCGCGCTGCCGGGGCAGGGTGGGGTCCTCGTCGTGGACGCTCACGTGCAGGCAGTCGCCGTCCCAGGTGAGGACGAGGTGGGCGTCGCTGTGGGCGTGAACGTGGGCATTGGTGAGCAGTTCGGACACGCAGAGGACGACCGCGTCAGCGGTGTCGGGTTCCTCGGCGGCCCATGGCAGGGACCTGAGATGGTTCCGTGTCCACTGTCGTCCGGCCCGCACGCCTCCCGACACCGCGAACGAGTGCGCCCAGCCCATGGCTTTGACTGCCACTGTGTCTTCACTTCCTTGCCGTTGTCCGCCCAGGTCCGTGCAGGAGCCGGGTACCCCGGCCTCGTGCGGGCAGGCGCTCCGATCGCGCCGACCGGTCGTCCTCCACACGGACGACCGCTGCACTCGGCCGGATCTCGGCACCGCGCCCACGCGACCCCTGGGGCGGGGCGGCGCGGGCGCGGTGACACCTGGAGCCGTGGAGCTGTGCATACCTGACGTGCCGGCTGGTCAGCCGACGTGCCAGAAGACACTGCCGCCGTTGTTCGCGGCGACGACGAACATCACGACCATGAGCACGAGGTCGGCCACACCCAGGCCGATGTCCCACTTGGGCATCGCGCTCGCGGTCTGACGCAGTGCGACGGCACCGAAAACGATCGCCAGCGGTCCCAGGATGATCGGCAGGATGAACAGGCCGACGATGCCGCAGACCAGTCCCGCGATCGCCAGACCGCTGGTCCGGCTCGTCCGCTGCGCACCGCTTCCGCTGTAGCTCGTCATAACTCTTCTCCCGAAATGTCGCCGTACGTTACGTGTGGCCCTTTCAGTCTCTTTCGGGTTACCCGACATCGACAGGTCATGCCTGACTGTCGTCACCAAGCTCCCTCACTCCGCGAACAGTTGGGGTGAAGGCCGGACGCCGGGAGGGGTCGGTGCGGCGACTGACCGGGCCCGGCCGTCGCACCGCGACCGGAGGGGCCCGCCGCACTGTGAGGGACGATTCAGCGGCTGCCGACAGTGCGGTGTCAGGAGGTCAGACGGGTCACCACCGAGCGCATCGCGTGGCGCAGGGCGAGGCGCGTCTCCTCGGTGGCGTCGAGGGTCTCGAAGCCGTGGTGGCCGTTCGGTACGTCGACCAGTTCCAGATGTGCCCCGCAGTCCTTGGCTGCGGAAACGAACGCCTCCACGGTGGCCGCGATCTCGGGTGTCTCCCGCCCCGCGCGCAGCAGGACGAGGGGCAGGGCGCCCGCTTGCGTGACCGCCCGGACCGGGTGGAACCGGCTGCCGGTCAAACCCCAGTTGGGCGGCGGCGCCAGGATCGGGTACGAGGCGGCCAGGCAGCGCAGCCAGGCAGGGGGGTGCCTCAGCCAGTCCGCGGTGAGCGGGCCGCCGCCGGAGAAGAACCACAGGGCGATCCGGTCGGCGTCCACCCGGGGATCGGCCCGCACCAGGTCCAGGGCGGCGGTGACATCCGCGGCGGCGCGTTCGAAGTCGCCGACATCGTGCAGCCGGTGGTCGAGGGTCACGCCGATCACGCCCTCGGCGGCCGCCAGGCGGGCGTATCCCACCAGGGTCGGCCAGTCGCGCGGGGTCGGCCGGGCTCCGGCGGGCACCGGGCCGCCGTGCACGAAGACCACGGCCGGTCGAGGGCCCTTGGCGTCCGGGATGTACAGGTCGACATGTCCCCTGCGGTCACGGGGAAGTTCGGGTACCTCCAGCGGGAACGGGCGGAGGTGGACGGGAGTTGCGGAGGCGTCGACCGGTCGCAGGCGGCGCCCCTCTCCGGCCGCGGCCCGCAGCAGGACGTCCGCCAGTGCGGAGGGGCAGGACAGCATCGGCCAGTGACCGGTGGGCAGTTCGAAGAAGGTGACCTGGGGTTCGGTGAGGGCCGCCATCGCCGGGTCGCCGAGATCGACGCGCTGTTGCACCACGTCGACACCGACGCCGTTTCGGGTGCACAGCACTCCGGTGGTGGGCAGCGCGGCCACCGCTCCCGTCAGTCGCAGCGGCTGGAGCAGGGTGCCCAGCGGCTGCGGCACGGCAAGGGCGGTGAGCCGCTCCAGTGCCGCGGCCGAGAGGCCGTCCGTACTTCCCCAGCGTTCCCACTCGTCACCGGAGGGCGGCGCCAACTCACCCTCGATGCCGCTGTGTTGAGCCCGGTCAGCCAGCTGTGCCCGGAGGATCCGGTCCGGTACGGCGGCCAGGGCCGGGACGCGGTTCTGCGGCATTCCGCAGTCCAGGTACACGACGCGGGCGACATGCTGCGGCCGCCGGTCGGCGGCACCGAGCACCGGATGGATCCCGTAGTCGTGGCCGACGAGCACGATCTCCCGTCCGGGCGCCGCGCCCACCGCGTCGATCACCGCGATCACGTCCGCGATGTGCGTCTCCAGACCGACGCGGTCCGACGCGGCGGGCCGGCCCGCGTCGACTCCGGTGAGCGGGACCGCGTGCACCTCGCTGCCCGCAGCCGCCAACCGCGCGGCTGTCTCCTGCCACACACCTGCGCCGGTGAACACGCCCGCCACCATGATGAACACGGCCATGACTGTCTCCTCGAGTCCGACACCTGACGTCACGCCGTTCGCGTACGCCGAGGTCCGCGAACCCGGACGTGGGCCCGGGCCGCGCACGCCGGTACCGTAGGAACTCCCCCAGAGGGAGGTTCAACTGTCGTCGCACGAGGTTGTCTGGAGCATCGGTGAGCTCGCCGAGCGTGCGGGTGTCACGGTGAAGACCGTCCGCTTCTACTCCGACCGTGGTCTGCTGCCCGAGGCCCCCCGCAGCGGCGGCGGGCACCGCCGCTACGGCCCTGAGGCGCTGGAACGGCTGCGGCTGATCCGCTCCCTGCGGACCCTCGGCCTGCCCCTGCCGGACGTGCGCCGGGTCGTCGAGGACGAGGGTGCGGCGGGCCGGGTGCTGGAGGACGCCGTCGCGGGTCGTCTGCGCGAACTGGGCAGTGAGGTGAGGGCGTTGCGCTGGCGGGAGGCGGCGCTGCGGCTGGTGCGGGAGTGCCCGCCCGTCGAGCGGGCGGACCGGCTGCGACTGGTCGGCGCGGTGAAAGTCCCGCCGAGCACGGCGCCACTGGCCCGCTTCTGGCGTGCCTGGCTGCCGCCGCGGATGCCGGCCCGGGCGACGTCGGCGTTCCTGGAGGTGGCCGTTCCGCAGCCGCCCGACGAGCCGGACCCGGCGCAGGTGCTCGCCTTCGCCGAGCTGTATGCGATGACGACGGCTCCCTGCCCGGGCGGCCGACAGCCCCAGCCGGAGGTGCACCGCGTGGCAGGGGCCAATGGGGCGGCCGCGCTGTACGCGGGCCTCGCCGAGGCGTACGAGCTCGCGGGCCCCCCGTTGCGGCGGGCACGGGATCCGTACCCGGGTGAGGCGCTGGACGCCTACGTGGCTGCCTACGCGAGCGCGTACGGCAGCCGCGACAGCCGAGAGTTCCGCCGCCTGCTGGCCGTCCGGCTCGCCGCCGAGCCGCGCCTGGACCGGTACTGGGAGTTGACGGCGGTGGTGCTCACGCCGCCGGGCGGCAGGCCGGAACCGACCCCGGGCTCCGCGGACGACTGGCTGTGCGCGGCACTGGAGCGGGACAACGCCGCGGCCGCGTAGATCACGACGAAGCAGGGGAGCTGAAGGCCGCCGCCGTCGACCGTAACCAGCGACATCACGGCCCTGTCCAGGTGCAGACGGCGGGGTGAGTGGTGGACGGTCCGAGACACGGCGATGAAGGCCGCGACCCGGGCTGTTCACAGCGGTCGATCAGCGGTAGCAGCCGTATGAAGGCGAACACCCGCGACGTGGGCGGGGCAGGGCAACCGCAGCAGCACGATCCGTCGGCCTGACAGGCCGACCCCGCGAGCACCGACCGTTCGTGACCCTCTGCAGGTGCGCACCGCGACGGGAATCTCCGTTCCGGAAGGATGCCGAGCCCGTGTCATGCGACATCGATATTTTGCAGCTCTTCGCAAGCCACTTGCATGTGCTTGCAGAGTTCATTCTTTGCTTCGTCGGAATCTAGCGGGGTGGATGCGGGCTCTGTACGGTCGGGGCGCCGGTTTCCCGCACTCCTGAAGGAGCATCACATGCTGACAATCCCGAGACCCCGGCGCGGCATCCGCCGCGCCGGGGGCCGACTGGCGGTGACCGCCGTCGCCGCGGTCGGCGCGATGTGCGTGTCCGTCTTACCGGCCGCCGCCACACAGGAGGCGCCACCGTCCAAGGCGCTCCGGGCCGGCCCGACGGCCCACACTCCCCGGCAGACACAGACACAGACACAGACACAGACACAGACGGCAGCGAGCGCGGCGGCGGTGGGTGCGACGACTCCGTTCTCGGTCTACGAGGCCGAGGAGGGAACGCCGGGCGGAGGCGCGGCCGTACGGTCGCTGACCTCGGCGCCGACGACGCAGTACTCGAGCGCCGCCTTGGAGGCCTCGGGCCATTCCTATGTCCACCTGGGTGGCACGGGCCAGTCGGTGCAGTGGACGAACACCACCGGGCGGCCGATCTCCTTCCTCAACGTCCGCGCCAGCATGCCGGATTCGGCAGCCGGCGGTGGTGCGACGGGAACACTGAACCTGTACGTCAACGGGGTGTTCCGGCAGGCGCTGAATCTCAACTCGCGGCAGACCTGGGTGTACGAGGGCAACGGCAACTACAACACGAGCGACAACCAGAACCCCGCCGACGGCGACCCGAGGGTCTTCTGGGACGAGTCGCACACCTTCGTCACCGGGTCCCCGATCCCGGCGGGCGCCACGCTCTCGCTGCGGAAGGACTCCGACAACAGCGCGTCCTTCTACGACGTGGACTCCCTCGACGTGGAGAACCCGCCGGCGCCGCTGACACAGCCGGCGAACTCGATCTCGATCACGAGTTGCGGTGCGGTGGCGGACGACCATCCGACCAACGGCGCGGCCGACAGCCAGTCGGTGGACAGCCGGGCCGCCATCCAGAACTGCATCGACCAGGCCCGGTCGCAGGGCAAAACCCTGTGGATCCCGCAGGGCACCTTCTATGTGAAGGGCACCGCAGGACTGAACGCACAGGGGATCACCCTCGCGGGTGCGGGCATGTGGTACAGCACGATCTACCGTGACGTCCCGGTCCCCAACAGCACACCGCTGCCCGCACTGTTCAATCTGACCTCCTGCACCGTGCGGGACTTCCACATCGACGCCAACGCCGTCAGCCGGAGCACCATCGGCGGGGACGGCGGCGCGATGGACACCACCGGCACCGACTGGCTGGCCGACGGCATCTGGACCCAGCACACCATGTCGGGCTTCTGGGCCTCCGGCACCGGCGGGAAGGTGCAGAACAGCCGCCTGACGTCGATCTGGGCGGACGGGATCAACGTCAACAACGTGTCGCTGGGGGCGGACACCGGGAACAACCTGACGGTCACCGACAACTTCGTCCGCGGGACCGGGGACGACGCGATCGCCATCAACTCGGTGAACTACAACACCAACAGCGACGGTTCCAAGACCTACTACAACCCGATGACCAATGTCACCGTCAGCGACAACACCTCGATCGCCCCGTGGGGCGGCAAGGGCGTCGGGATCTACGGGGGCAGCGGTCACCAGGTCAAGGACAACTACATCAGCGACACGGCCCGCTACATCGGTCTCGGAGCGGGGCGCTTCGGTGTCAACGGCAGCGACCTGCTGTCCGCGACCGTGACGGGCAACACCGTGGTCCGCTCCGGCGGCAACGCCTACAGCCAGGGCCAGCCCGCCCTGCACATCGGCAACGGCGGCGACGGACAGAACGCCGGGATCGTCGACAAGGTCACGGTGACCGGGAACACCGTGACCGGCTCCCTCTACGACGGGATCGGCTTCTCCACCTCGACCAACACCCTGCTGCGGGACAACACGGTCAGCAATCCCGGCCGCAACGGCATCGCGATCTCGCCGCCGTTCTACCCCGCGCCCACCGGTTCCGCGACGATAACCGGCAACCGGGTCACCGGGCTGGGGTCCGGCGCCTCGGCCTTCGTCAACAACTCCAGCGGATTCGTCGCGACGCTGAGCGACAACGACTGGCCGCCGGCCGCCCCCGAGGGACCCTACGGAGGCACCCCGGCCGCCGTGCCCGGCACGGTGCAGGCGGAGGACTACGACACGGGCGGCCAGGGGCTGGCCTACAACGTCACCTCCGTCAACGGCAACGCGAACGCCTACCGTGCCGACGGGGTGGACCTGGACAACACCGCGGACACCGGCGGTGGTTACAACCTGGGCTGGACCAGCGGCGGACAGTGGTTCCGCTACACCGTGGACGTCGCCACGGCCGGCACCTACACCCTCGGTCTCCGGGTGGCGGCTCCGTCCGCGGTGGCCGGCGCGCTGCACCTGTCGGACACGGCAGGCACCGACCTCACCGGAGCCGTCGACCTGCCGGCCACCGGCGACTGGCAGACGTGGGCCACCGTGACCACACACGTGGTCCTGCCCGCCGGCCGGCAGACTCTGACTCTCCACCAGGACAGCGGCGGCTGGAACATCAACCACCTCGTCCTCGCCGCGGGGAGCGGCTCGCCGTCGGCCAAGCTGACCACGTCTCCCGGCTCACTGACCTTCGCCGACCAGACGGTGAACACGACCAGCGCCGCGCAGACCGTCACGGTCACCAACTCCGGCTCCGGCACCGCCTCGATCACGGGGGTCACCGCCGGCGGTGACTTCGCCCAGAGCAACACCTGCGGCACCTCCCTGGCCGCCGGAGCGAACTGCACGGTCTCCGTCACCTTCAAACCCACCGCGTCCGGCACCCGCACCGGCACCCTCACCCTGACCGGAAACCAGACCGGCAACCCCACCACGGTGGCCCTGTCGGGCACCGGCGGCACCCAGACCGACCTCGCCGCCGGCAAGCCCACCAGCGCGTCCAGCCACACCGACGTGTACGCGTCGTCGAACGTGACGGACGGCAATCAGGGCTCCTACTGGGAGAGCGCCAACAACGCGTTTCCGCAGTGGGTCCAGGTCGACCTGGGCTCGGCCCGGAGCGCCTCCCGCGTGGTCCTGCGGCTGCCCGCCACCTGGGGCGCCCGCACCCAGACCCTGACCCTCGGCGGCAGCACCGACGGCACTACCTTCACGCCCCTGAAGTCCTCGGCCGCCTACACCTTCGACCCGAGCAACGGCAACACCGTCACGCTCACCTTCCCCGCCGCCACCCAGCGCTACTTCCGCGTCACCGTCACCGCCAACAGCGGCTGGCCGGCCGGCCAGGTGTCCGAGTTCCAGATCTGGAACTCCTGACCCCGCCCTTCGACGGTGCCGCCGGCCACCCCGTCCGGCGGCACCGTCGACCCGCTCGGGCCACCGGAGAGCAGCGCGACCGCCCGTCCTGCCGGGTGACGTCGGCCGCGCGACAGCACCGCCGGCGTTCGCGCGCGAGCCACCGCGCACCGCGCGTTCCGGCGCCGATCCACTGGAACGGACCGGGCGAACCGGGGTGTCCCGCACGGCTTGTCGGAGCGGGCCACGGAGCGCGCCCGTTCCCTCGTCCCGCCACCCCCTGGGCAGCCGGGTACCGGCCGCAGCCCCGAAGCCTCACATTAGATCTTGCGGGCTACATTTTTTATATTGCAAAGTCCTGTTCAGTTATTGCGCGTTCATGTCACGGATATTACGGTCCCCCTTGCGTCGTCACCGCCCCCTCTCACCTCCCCCCGTCCCCCACCTCCCCTCGAGTCGCTTCGCCGATCACGGTCCATGGGTCCGGCGAGGTGTGCCGGCTCCGCGCCGGTCTGCGCCGATTGCTTGAGTTCTCACTTGTTTCCCGTCCCTCCCTCCCCGGCGGCGCCAGTCGAACAGTTCCGGCATTTCGTGATGAAAGGAGTGGTCCAGTGTTCCATTCCATCCGAGATCTGAGACGAGCCCTCGTCTGGGCGGTCACCACCGCGATGGTGGCCGCCGTCGGCGTCCTGGCTCTGACTGTCCAACCCGCTCTGGCGGCGGCGGCCGCCGCCACGGGCGGCAGCGGCGCGAGCCTGCCGTACGTCGAGGTGCAGGCGGAGAACTCCGCCACCAACGGCACACCCATCGGCCCGAGTTACACCCAGGGCCAGCTGGCCGACGAGGCGTCGTACCGCAAGGCGACGACGCTCCAGGGCACCGGCAAGTACGTCACGTTCACCACGCCGGTGGCGACCAACTCGATCAACTTCCGGTACAGCATCCCCGACACCTCGAACGGCTCGGTCTACACCGCCCCGCTGTCCCTGTACGTCAACGGCGTCAAGCAGCCCGACTTCACCCTGACCAACGCTTACAGCTGGTACTACGGCAGCTACCCCTTCACCAACTCGCCGGGCAACAACCCGCACCACTTCTACGACGAGGCCCACCGCCTGTTCTCCACCACCTATCCGGCGGGAACGACCTTCAAGCTGCAGGTCGATTCCGGTGACACCGCCTCCTCGTACACGATCGACTTCGCCGACTTCGAGCAGGTCGGCGCCGCCCTGACCGCACCCTCGGGGTCGGTGTCGGTGACCAGCAAGGGCGCCGACGCGACCGGTGCGAACGACGCGACCAGCGCCTTCAACGCCGCGATCAGCGCCGCCGGACCCGGCGGCACGGTGTGGATCCCGCCGGGCACCTACAACATCCCCGGCCACATCAGCGTCAACAACGTCACGATCGCCGGCGCCGGCATGTGGTACTCGACGGTCACCGGCACGGCGCCCGGCTTCTACGGCAACTCCGCGCCCTCCGCGAGCACCGGCGTGCGCCTGCAGAACTTCGCGATCTTCGGCAATGTGCAGGAACGCGACGACAGCGCCCAGGTCAACGGCATCGGCGGCGCGATGAGCGACTCGACCGTCTCCAGCGTGTGGATCGACCACATGAAGGTCGGCGCCTGGATGGACGGGCCGATGGACGGGCTGACGTTCACCGGCATGCGCATCCGTGACACCACCGCGGACGGCATCAACTTCCACGGCGCCGTCACCAACTCGAAGGTGACCAACAGCGACATCCGCAACACCGGTGACGACGGCATCGCGACCTGGGCGGACTCCGGTATCGGTGCCGACGCCCACGACACGATCTCCAACAACACCGTATCCCTGCAGATCCTCGCCAACGCCATCGCGATCTACGGCGGCCACGACAACACCGTCAGCGGCAACCGGGTGGTGGACACCGGCCTCGCCCAGGGCGGCGGCATCCATGTGGGGCAGCGCTTCACCTCGACGCCGGTCGGCACCACCACGATCTCCGACAACACCATGATCCGCGCCGGCAGTCTCGACCCGAACTGGCAGTTCGGTGTGGGCGCACTGTGGTTCGACGGCAGCCAGGGCGCGATCACCGGTCCGGTCAACGTGACCAACGCGCTGATCCAGCAGAGCCCGTACGAAGCCGTCCAGTGGGTCGAGGGCACCATCAGCGGGGTCAACCTCAACAACGTGACCATCGCCGGAACCGGCACCTTCGCGCTCCAGGAGCAGACCGGCGGCGCCGCCAAGTTCACCAACGTCACGGCAACCGGAGTCGGTTACTCGTCCCCGGTGTACAACTGCTCGGGCGGGAACTTCGCCGTCACCGACGGCGGCGGCAACTCCGGCATCAGCGGCACGCCGTACTGCGGTGGCTGGCCGGCTCCGGTCTACCCGCCCTACCCGTCCGAAGGCGTGACGGCCACCCCGGGCGCGCTGAACTTCGGTTCGGTCGCGACGGGTTCGACGAGCGCCGCGCAGACCGTGACGGTCTCCAACCCGACCGGCACCGCCGCATCCGTCTCGTCGATCTCCGCCGGCGGCGACTACTCCCAGACCAACACCTGCGGCTCGTCGATCGCGGCGAACGGCTCGTGCACCGTCAGTGTGAAGTTCGCGCCGACGGCGACCGGCAGCCGTAACGGATCCCTGACCGTCAACGCGGGCGGGACCACCAACACGGTCAGCCTGTCCGGTACCGGCACCGCGCCGGGCCCGGTCCTGAACACCGACCCGGCGAGCCTGTCCTTCGACGGCACGGTGGTCGGCTCGTCGGCCGCCGCGCAGAAGGTGACGGTGACCAACTCGGGCACCGCGTCGGCGAACATCTCGGGCGTCGCGGCGAGCGGTGACTTCAGCCAGACCAACAACTGCGCCACCCTCGCGGTCGGCGCGTCCTGCACGGTGAACGTCGGGTTCAAGCCCACCACGGGCGGACCGCGTACCGGCAACCTCACCGTCACCAGCAACGCCAACAACAGCCCGACCACCGTCTCCCTGTCCGGCAGCGGCATCGACAGCGGCACCGACATCGCCGCCGGACGGCCCGCGACCGCGAGTTCGAGCAGCAACCCGTACGTCCCCTCGAACCTCACCGACCCGGACGCGTCGACGTACTGGGAGGGCGCGAACGGCTCGTTCCCGCAATGGGCCCAGGTCGACCTCGGCCAGAACTTCAGCATCGGCAAGGTCGTGCTCAAGCTCCCGCCGGCGACGGCATGGTCGGCTCGCACACAGACCCTGTCGGTGCAGGGGTCCACGGACGGATCCAGCTTCTCGACGATCAAGGCCTCGGCCGGGTACACCTTCGACCCGAACGCCAACAACAACACGGCGACGATCACGTTCAACTCCACCACCGCGCGGTACGTGCGGGTGAACATCAGCGCCAACACGGGCTGGAACGCGGCCCAGTTGTCGGGCTTCCAGGTGTTCCCCAGCAGTGGCGGCTCCTCGCCCGCGACCCTGTCGGCCGACCCGACGTCGCTGTCCTTCCCCACCCAGGCGCTCAACACCGCGAGCAGCGCCCGGACGGTGACGGTGACCAACACCGGTACCGCGGCCGCGGCCGTCTCCGGCATCACCGTGACGGGCGACTTCTCGCAGACGAACACCTGCGGGGCCTCGATCGCGGCGGGCGCCTCCTGCACGGTGGCCGTCACGTTCAGGCCCACCGCGTCCGGCACCCGCACCGGCGACCTCGGCATCGCCAGCAACGCGTCGAACGGCACGACCACGGTCGCGCTGACCGGCACCGGGGCCGGCGCCGCACACCAGAACCTGGCGGCCGGGAAGCCCACCACCGAGTCCGGCCACAGCGACGTGTACGCGTCGTCGAACGTGACGGACGGCAACCAGGGCAGCTACTGGGAGAGCACCAACAACGCCTTCCCGCAGTGGGTGCAGGTGGATCTCGGTTCCGCGCAGAGCGCCGGCCGAGTCGTCCTCCAGCTCCCGGCCGGCTGGGGCGCCCGCAACCAGACGCTGTCCCTGTCGGGCAGCACCGACGGCTCCGCCTTCACCACCGTCAAGTCGTCGGCCACGTACACCTTCGACCCCGCCACCAACAACACGGTCACCATCACGTTCGCGGCGACCACCCAACGCTACTTCCGGGTGAACCTGACGGCGAACACCGGCTGGCCGGCCGGCCAGATCTCCGAGTTCCAGGTCTGGGACACCTGATCCGACCCGTGGGTGCCGCCGGGCGCGCTCGTGCCCGGCGGCACCCACCCGATCCGGCGGGCCGGGCCCCCACAGGGTCACGGCCGGTGCCGGTCACCCGAGTCCGCACGCCCGTGGTCGACGGAAGTCGACAGCCGACCTGAGGAGTCCAGATGGGTGTCACACGCAGGGTCTTCCTGCAGGCCGCGATCGCGGCCACCGCGGTGGGAACGATGGGAGTCGCCGAGACCGTACTCGCCGAACCCGCCTCGGCGGCCGGTTCGCCGGGCGACGTGGTCGGCAAGATCAGCGTCGGCTACCAGGGCTGGTTCGCGTGCGTCGGCGACGGCGCACCCATCAACGGCTGGTGGCACTGGACCCAGAACTGGGGCCAGCCGCCGTCCCCGTCCAACACAGGCATCAAGTGCTGGCCCGACATGCGCGACTACACCAGGACGTACCAGACGTCGTACGCCGCCTTCGGCAACGGCCGGCCCGCCACGCTGTTCTCCTCGTACGACCAGCAGACGGTGAACACGCACTTCCTGTGGATGCAGCAGAACGGCATCGACACCGCGGCCCTGCAGCGCTTCAACCCCACCGGCGGCGAGGGCCCCACCCGCGACGCCATGGCGACCAAGGTGCGCAGCGCCGCCGAGTCGTACGGGCGGAAGTTCTACATCATGTACGACGTCACCGACTGGACGAACATGCAGTCCGAGATCAAGACGGACTGGACGAACAAGATGTCCGCGCACACCGCGTCCTCGGCGTACGCGAAGCAGAACGGCAAGCCGGTCGTGTGCATCTGGGGCTTCGGCTTCGACGACAACAACCACCCCTTCACCGCCGACGCATGCCTCGACGTCATCAACTGGTTCAAGGGCCAGGGGTGTTACGTCATCGGCGGCGTCCCGCGTGAATGGCGGACGGGCACCGGGGGCTCACGGGCCGGCTACCTGGGTGTCTACCACGCCTTCCACATGATCTCGCCGTGGATGGTCGGCGCGATCGGCAATGTGACCGAGGCCGACAACGCCTACAACACCTACACCGTCGGCGACCAGGCCGACTGCAACGCCAACGGCATCGACTACCAGCCGTGCGTCCTGCCCGGCGACCTGTCCGGACGCCAGCGCGCGCACGGCGACTTCATGTGGCGGCAGTTCTACAACGTGGTCCGGGCCGGGGCGCAGGGCGTCTACATCTCGATGTTCGACGAGTACAACGAGGGCAACCAGATCGCCAAGACCGCCGAGACCCAGGCCTGGGTGCCCACCAACTCCGGGTTCCTCGCCCTCGACGAGGACGGCACCGCCTGCTCCGCCGACTACTACCTGCGCCTGACCGGCGACGGCGGCCGCATGCTCAAGGGCCAGATTGCGCTGACCGCCACCCGTCCCACCCAGCCGACCGTCCCCACCGGCGGTGACACCACACCGCCCGCCGCGCCGGGTGGGCTGACCGTCAGCGGGCACACCGGCAACTCCGTCTCGCTGGCCTGGAACGCCTCGAGCGACAACGTCGGTGTCACCGGCTACCGGATCCTTCAGGTGTCCGGTTCGACCAGCACCCAGGTGGGCACCACCGGCGCCACCTCGTTCACGGTGACCGGACTCGGCGCGGCCACCGCGTACACCTTCGACGTCGTCGCCCTCGACGCGGCGGGGAACGTGTCGCAGCCCTCCAACCAGGTCACCGCCACCACCGACGCCCCCTCCGGCGATGTCGACCTTGCCCTCCACCGACCCACCACGGAGAGCGGTCACACCCAGACGTACGGCTCGGGCAACGCGAACGACGGCGACGCCAACACCTACTGGGAGTCCGTCAACAACGCCTTCCCGCAGTGGGTCCAGGTCGACCTGGGCGCCTCCACGGGCGTCAGGCGGATCGTCCTCAAGCTCCCCCCGGCGACCGCCTGGAGCACCCGCACCCAGACCATCTCCGTCCAGGGCAGCACGGACGGCGGCACCTTCGCCCAGCTGCTCGCCTCGGCGGCCCGTACCTTCGACCCGGCGACCGGCAACACCGCGACCCTCACGCTCCCCTCCACCGTCACCACCCGCCACGTACGACTCACCTTCACCGCCAACAGCGGCTGGCCGGCCGGGCAGGTCTCGGAGTTCCAGGTCTTCGGCGCCTGATGACGAGAGCGCCTCGGCCTCACGGTCGGGACAAGATGCCCTCCATGACTGAGCTCGGATCCGTCGTCTGGCCCGCTGTGCTGCCGGAGGCATGGGGTCGCGGGTACGCCGCCGAGGCGTGCGCGGCGGCACTCGGCTGGTTCGCCGGCGCACTTCCCGGCGAGCCGGTCGTGCTCCGCCCCCGGACCGCCAACGACCGTTCGATGCGCCTGGCGGCGAAGCTGGGATTCACCGAATTGCAACGGTTCGAGGAGTGGGGCGCCGAGCAGTGGTTGGGCGTGTGGTCCGCGGTCACGCCGTCCGGTTGAGCTCGTGCGCGACAGCGCGGAGGGCGCCTCCGGTCAACCGGACCACCCGCCACTCCGGGCCGGGCTGTCGTCGAGGAAGCCGCCGGACTGGTGCTGCCACAGCTTCGCGTAGGCGCCGTTCGTGGCGAGCAGTTCCTGGTGGGTGCCCTGTTCGACGATCCGTCCACGGTCGATGACGACGAGCCTGTCCATCTTGGCGACCGTACTCAGCCGGTGCGCCACCACGAGCGCCGTCCTGCCGTCCATCAGCCGCCACAGGGCCTCTTGGACGAGGTGCTCGCTCTCCGAGTCCAGGGCGCTGGTCGCCTCGTCGAGCAGCAGGATCGGCGCGTCACGCAGGATCGCGCGGGCGAGGGCGACCCGCTGGCGCTGTCCGCCGGACAGCTTGACGCCGCGCTCGCCGACGATGGTGTCGAAGCCGTCCGGGAGCGCGTCGCTGAACTCGGTGACGTGTGCCGCCTCGGCCGCGCGCCGGATCTCGGTGTCGGTGGCGTCCGGCCGGGCGAAGGCGATGTTGTCCCGCAGTGTGCGGTGGAACATGGCCGGATCCTGCGGCACGTAGGCGATGGCGCCGCGCAGGTCGGCCTGGCGGAGTCTGCTGATGTCCTGCCCGCCGATGAGGATGCGGCCGGCGTCGACGTCCGTCATCCGCAGCAGCAGGCGGGTGAGCGTGGTCTTGCCGCCGCCGGACCGGCCGACGAGTCCGATCTTCGATCCATGGGCCACCGCCAGATCGAGTCCCTCGAAGAGGGGGCGCGCGCCCGCGTGGGCGAAGCAGACCCGTTCGAAGCGGACGTCAGCGGCATGGGAGCCGAGGGGTTCCGGCGAGGGCGGGTCGAGCACGGTCGGCGAGGTGAGCAGCAGCTCGGTGAACTGCGCGGCCTCGGTCATCGAACTCTCCAGGCGCCGGTAGATCTGGTTGAACTCGAACATGATCCGCGTGGCGTTGCTGTAGTAGGTGAAGGCGACCACGACCGCCTCCACACCGAGGTCACCTCCGCCCAGCGCCACGGCCAGCAGCAGGCCCAGGACGTTGGTCAGCACGGACATCGGTGCGACCAGGGTGTCGATGCGCAGGTTGCCGTAGTCCCACGATCTCAGGGTGAGGCGCCGTGACTCCGCGACGCGCGACCGGTGTTCGGCGGCCTCCCGCTCCTCGGCGGCGAACGCCCTGACCGTGTCCATGTTCATCAGACTGTCGGAGACGTGGCCCGACACCCGGGCGATCGCCTCCTCGCGCTGGCGGACGAGCGATTGACGGCGACGGATCAAGGGGACGACGCACACCGCGGTCAGGACGATCATCGTGAGGAGCCCGACGACGAGAAGGGGTGCGTAGCGCCAGAGCACCACGGCGCCGAAGGCGAGCGGGACGAACCGTCCCACGACCGAGAAGGTCAGGGTGTCGACGAACTCCTCGAAGCGCGAGGCGAAGCTCAGGGCCCGCTTGGTCAGCGATCCGGCGAAGTTGTCGTGGAAGAAAGCGGCGTCCTTGGCGAACAGTTCGTCCAGGCCGATCACGTACAGGTGCTCGATGCCGCGCGCGTCGAGCCGGTTGAGACAGTGCAGCCCGATGCGCCAGAGCGCCTCCGAGAGCAGCAGGACGCCGGCGAAGGCGAGGACGTACGGCAGCGTGGAGTCGACGGTGGTCGCGGGGTGGTCGGCGATCCGGCCGACGAGTTTGGCGACGATGAGGGGAGCGACGTAGCTGATACCGATGTTGCCGACGGCGGGGAGCAGCAGCGCGGGTGCCGTCAGCCGGCGCCGCCGGGTCAGTTCGCGGGTGTAGTAGCGCAGTGCGAGAACCACCGAGCCCTTGCCCGGCGGGGACGTGCGTGGTGGTGCCTGCGATCCCATTCCACCCCCGTGGTGTCGTATGTACGACATCCCCTCCGACCGCCGCGGCCACGGCGGCGGGGCACTGTCGCGTCGTCGGACGGTCGTACGGAGCTTCGGTGCGCAGGGTCACGTCGCCCCTGGCGCGCCAGGCACCCGCGACGGGCGGCTGAGCGCACTCGATGACCGCGGGTGATCGCACTCACACGTTCCGCCACGGACCGCAGTGTCCCGCGCGGGCGACCGCCCGGTCCAAGCATTTCTCGGCCGATTCGACAGCCCGCACCACTCGACCCGACTCCCCGGCACGGACAACCCGCCGACGCGGCCGGGGAACCCCGCGCCCTCGCTGCTTCCCGCAGGCGCTACGGAAGGTCCTGCGTCCCTGACGGACGCGTGCCTTCGGTGGTAGGGCGACGACGGTCCGCGGTCTCCGGTGGCTCACCGATTTCGACGCCCTCGTCGACGTCGGCGCGGCTCCACGGGGAGCCCTCGCGGGGGAGTCCGGAGTTCAGTGCGCGCCGACGTGGTCCAGGTCGGCGAGCAGCCGCTCCACGTCGGTCATGAGCGAGCCGTAGACGTACCACGCACCCGGCTTGACGAGGGTGCCCCCGCCGATCAGGTCGGTCATGGCGTCGTGCCAGGCCTGCGCCTCGTCGATCGCTTCGCGGAGCTGCCCGCGGGGAGCCGCCTCCGACGGGCCGGTGGCCGCACGTGGTCCGGCGAATCCCTGGACGGCGTCTCCGGCCAGCCGCAGGGTCTCCGCGTACCGGTCGAGGAACTGCTGCCCCAGGTGGTGGTCGGCGTGATCGTTGTGGGCGTTGTCCGCCAGGGTCCGCGCGATCCCCCGGACCTGGAGCGAGACTCCGCGCAGGGCGCCGTACGCCTCGGCGTACGTCAGGTCCTCGCAGCGGGCATGCGCGACGCACCGAGTGTTCCAGCGCAGACTCTCGTCGGCCCGTTGCACGTCCTCCTGCGCGCTGGTGAAGCGTTCTTCCAGGTGGCGCGCCTGGTGCAGCCAGGTGTGGGCCTTGACGGTGAGGTGTCGCTGGGCCAGACCGGAACCCATGTCACGCAGCAGGGTTCCCATGTCGTGGGCCAGGCCGCGCACGGCGGCGTCGGATTCGTCCAGGTAGAGCGGAGGCAGGACCAGGGCGTTCACCGCGACGCCTACAGCCGCGCCGACGAGGGTTTGGAGCACGGGGGACACCAGGCTGCCCACGGGGTCGGCCGCACTGGCGGCCAGTGCGATGAGCGCGGTGGAGGCGATCTGCACACGGTCGTCCGTGGAACGGCGAGGGCCCGCCAGGACGGCGACGACCACGATGGCCACGACGCCGCCCGCGGTCGGTCCCAGCAGCCGGGCGGTCACCACGGCGAGGACGAGCCCGGCCACCCTCGCGACCATGTTCTGCGCGGCCTGCGTCACGGATCGGTACACCGTGGAGGCGTTCACCGCGAGCAGAGCGGTCGTGACGGCCAGGTAGGGGTGCCCCCCGGGGGACCACGGGGCTACCGCACCCCAGGTGAGCATGGTCGCGGCCAGGGTCTTGACGCCGTACACCGCCTGGCTGCTTCGCTTACCGCGCAACCGGTCGGTGAGGTGACGTGCCGACCTCGCCCTCTTGGCCAGGGGGTACCCCGGCAAGACGATGGAATCCTGCATGGCCTCGAGGGTGACAGCTTTTGTCGTTGTTTACAGCATGATGTCCGACACGGTCGATGGGGCCGGCCCGATCGAGGAGGAAGCGGCCGGCGCGCAGGAACGCCGGACAGCGGGCCTTCAGTAAGGCGCTCTGGAGGGCGGGAGCAGCGAAGGCGACAGCGTGCGCCTCGCGGAAGCGGTGGGCGCCGAAGTGGGCGAGGTCTCCTGCCGTGAACTGCCGGTGCGGGCCCCACCTCGGCTCCCGCCCCGCTACGACCCCGTGAGTGCGTCCAACTGCGCGGTGAGGCGGGCGACGTCCGCCTCGGCCTTGGTCAGCCGCCCGCGGATCTTGTCGACCACGTGGTCCGGCGCCTTCGCCAGGAAGGCCTCGTTGCCGAGCTTGGCGCTCGCCTGGACGATCTCCTTCTGCGCCGCGTCCCGGTCCTTGCTCAGACGCCTGCGTTCGGCGGTGACGTCGATCGTTCCCGACAGGTCGAGTGCGACGGTGGCGCCGGCGACCGGCAGGACGGCTGTCGCGTCGAACGCGTCGCCCTCCGGCTGGAGACGCAGCACGTGCCGGATGGCCGCCTCGTGGGCCGCGAGCCGCGTGCTGGAGAACTCCAGCCGGGCGGGGACCTTCTGGCCCGGCTGCAGTCCTTGGTCGGTGCGGAAGCGACGGACTTCGGTGATCACCTGCTGGAGGTTCCCGATGTCCGCTTCCGCGGTGGCGTCGCGGAATCCGCTGTCCTTGGGCCAGTCGGCGACGACGAGTGATTCCCCGCCGGTCAGCGTCGTCCACAGCGTCTCGGTGACGAACGGGACGATCGGGTGCAGCAGGCGCAGGGTGACGTCCAGGACCTCGCCCAGGACCCGACCGGAGACCTTGGCCCGGTCGCCGCCCGCGATGAATGACGGCTTGGACAGTTCGACGTACCAGTCGAAGATCTCGTCCCACGCGAAGTGGTAGAGGGCGTCGGCGAGCTTCGCGAACTGGTAGTCGTCGTAGTACGCGTCCGCCTCGGCGACCATGGTGTTGAGCCGGGACAGGATCCAGCGGTCGGTCGCCGAGAGCTCGTCGCTCGGCGGGAGCTCACCGTCGACCGTCGCACCGTTCATGAGCGCGAAGCGGGTCGCGTTCCAGATCTTGTTGGCGAAGTTTCGGGATGCCTGGACCCAGTCCTCGCCGATCGGCACATCGGTGCCGGGGTTGGCGCCCTTGGCCAGGGTGAAGCGGACCGCGTCCGATCCGTACTTGTCCATCCAGTCCAGCGGGTCGACCACGTTGCCGAACGATTTCGACATCTTCTTGCCGTGTTCGTCGCGCACCATGCCGTGCAGCGCGATGGTACGGAAGGGGACCTGTCCGTCCAGTGCGTACAACCCGAACATCATCATCCGTGCGATCCAGAAGAACAGCAGGTCATAGCCGGTGACCAGGACAGAGTTCGGAGAGAACTTCTCCAGGTCCGGTGTCTTTTCCGGCCACCCCAGTGTGGAGAAGGGCCACAGACCGGACGAGAACCAGGTGTCCAGTACGTCGGGGTCCTGGGTCCATCCTTCGCCGGTCGGGGGTTGCTCATCGGGGCCGACGCAGACGGTCTCGCCGTGGGGTCCGTGCCAGACGGGGATGCGGTGGCCCCACCACAACTGACGTGAGATGCACCAGTCGTTGAGGTGGTCGACCCAGTCGAAGTACCGCTGTGACAGATCCGTCGGGTGGATGTCCACCCGGCCGTCGCGTACCGCGTCGCCCGCCGCCTTGGCCAGAGGCTCGACCCTGACCCACCACTGCAACGACAGTCGCGGCTCCAGCGTCGTCCTGCAGCGCGAGCAGTGCCCGACGGAGTGCGTGTACGGGCGCTTCTCCGCGACGATCCGGCCCTCGGCCCGCAGCGCCGCCACGATCGCCGAGCGCGCCTCGAGCCGGTCCAGGCCGAGGAAGGGGCCGTGGACGGTGATGATGCCGCGCTCGTCCATGACGCTGATCGACTCCAGGCCGTGGCGTTGGCCGATGGCGAAGTCGTTCGGGTCGTGTGCCGGCGTCACCTTTACCGCGCCGGTGCCGAACTGCGGGTCGACGTGCGCGTCGGCGACGACCGGGACGGTGCGGTCCGTCAGGGGCAGCCTGATGTGCCTGCCGACGAGGTGTGCGTAGCGCTCGTCGTCCGGGTGGACGGCGACGGCGGTGTCGCCGAGCATGGTTTCGGCGCGGGTGGTCGCGACGACCAGTGTCTCCTCACCCTCGCCGTACTTCAGCGAGACCAGCTCGCCGTCGTCGTCCTGATAATCCACTTCGATGTCCGAGATGGCGGTCAGGCAGCGCGGGCACCAGTTGATGATGCGCTCGGCGCGGTAGATCAGGCCGTCGTCGTACAGCCTTTTGAAGATCTGCTGGACGGCTCGGGAGAGTCCCTCGTCCATGGTGAACCGGTCACGGCTCCAGGCGACGCCGTCGCCGAGGCGGCGCATCTGCCCGGCGATCTGCCCACCGGACTCGGCCTTCCACTGCCACACCCGCTCGACGAACGCCTCCCGCCCGAGATCGTGGCGCGACTTGCCCTCCTTGGCGAGCTCTCGCTCCACGACGTTCTGTGTGGCGATGCCGGCATGGTCCATGCCCGGTTGCCACAGAGTCTCGAAGCCCTGCATCCGCTTGCGTCGCGTGAGCGCGTCGATCAGCGTGTGTTCGAAAGCGTGGCCGAGGTGAAGCGACCCGGTGACGTTCGGCGGCGGGATGACGACGGCGTAGGCCGGTTTCCCGCTCTTCGCGTCGGCCTCGAAGTAACCGCGCTCCACCCAGCGCTCGTACAGCGGTACCTCTACCTCGGCCGGCGCGTATTGGGTCGGCAGTTCGGGTGCGCTGTTCGGCCCGCTTCCGGGGCGATGAATTTCGTCGGTCACGCCGGCCATTCTAGGGTCTCGCGGAGAATCGACATGTTGATCTGACGGTCCGTGGGGGTTGTTGTTCGTGAGGAACTCGACGGTTTGCGGCCGTGCAGGACTTGGCTGTTGAGGGTGGAACGGTGCAGCGGGTGTTCGGCCGTCAGGGGCTGGGCCCGGCGGTTGTCCCCGGTGAGGGTGTCGGCGCTGGTCCGATGAGTGGAGCAGGCCCTGGGTGTGCGGAGGCCGCGGGGTGGAGCGTGGTGGCCAGGACTGCGTAGGCGGTGGTCGGCTTGTCCTGGCCCCCTGCGTCGCGAGCACGGACGCGCTCGCCCTCTCGTTGCCGAAGGGGCAGTGCCTGCTCCGGGAACTCAACTACCCTGTCGGCCAGTTGGTCGACGGATCCGACACGTCACACCTCCCGACGTCCCGGCTCCGGGCGCCCGCTGCCGGACTCAACGCCAGCCGCGTCCGGAGACACCGCGCATGTCCCATACCGAGGGGGAGCTCAGGGTGGTGAGCTCCGACGACTGGCCGTCCAGCACACCGGTGGAGCGCATCACGAGCTTGGGCAGGTGGATGTCCTGGCTCAACCGCCCGCTCGGTTCCGTCAGCGACAGGCCGAGTGACTCGATCCCCTGGATGCGGGGAGGGGGCAGATCGCGCACCCACATGGTCACCACCTTGCCCGGCACCGTGGCCAGAGCCGTCTCGATCAGGTCGTACCAGATGTCGTCGTCCACGGCCTCGCACTCCACGATCGTGGTCGGGGTGGGGCCGTCGTCGGTGTCCACCGAAGTGCGATGAGCGATCAGGTATCCGACCGTCCCGTTCGACTCCGCGACGAGGTGGAAGTAACGTGCCAGCGGGTTCGCGGCCCGCCAGCGGAAGTACTCCTCGTCACGGACCACCCGAACACTGCCGTGGGAGGCAAGCTTGGAAGCCAGCATCGGCATGTCGGGAGAGCTGGTCACGAGGGGCCTGATCACCGCTCCCGACCGGGAACCCTGAACGGCCTCCAGGTCTTCCCACGCCCCCTGGGGAATCAGCGGCACCTCGCGCTCGACGCCCGCGACCGGCCAGGGCCCGACCGCCGTCCAGCCGTTCATCAGCATCGCCGGTCCGGCGGGCTGGTCGCCGAAGTCGAGCAGCCACGGCACCCCGTCGGCGTGCAGGCGGTCGATGACCCAGTCCAGCATGAGCCCGAACAGCGGTCCACCCCGGTGGGCGGGGGCCACCACCGTGTCGGCGAGACACGGCAACATCACCTTGCCGTGGCCGTCGACCTCCCAGGACGATCCGAAGACTCCGAGCATGCCGACGAGTTCGTCCCCTTCCCATGCCAGGGTGACGTAACGGTCGTCCAGGTACGGGTTGTCGGCGAACTTCCAGTCGAGATACGAGGAGTTGCCCTGGGGGCCGCCCTGCCAGAGCATTTGCTGGAACCCGACGACGGCCTGCCGGTCATGCGGCGTGTATCCCGTGATCCGGTAGTCGCTCATGCCCGACCCGCTTCCACGGAGCTTCCGCTCGCGCTGCTCCGGCGCCGCTTCTCGATCACGAACTCGCTGATGCTGCGGACTGACTGGAACCGGTCCAAGGACAGGTCACGGGCCGTGACCTCGATATCGAACTCTTCCTCCAGGACAACGAACAGCCGAATGAATCCGGCGGAATCGATCTTACCGGAATCGACGAGGTTCGTATCCTCTGTCACCCCCTCCAGGAACAGTTTGTCCCGCAGGTTTTCCAGAATGATCCGGCTGACCTCTTCCTGCTCGGGATGTCCGTTCATTCCTCACCCAATCCTCTCGTCGAGAAAATCCTGCCGCAGTGCCAAATGGTCGATCTTTCCGTTGGCGTTCAACGGCAGGGATTCATATGCACGCCACTGTGAAGGAAGCATGTACTGCGGCAGTTTCGCCGCGAGGGCGGTTCGTAGCCGTGCGGGGCTGGGTCCGGGGCCGGGCAGGGGGACATAGGCCGCACAGATCCGGTTGCCCTCGGCGCCGGGGGCCGGGACGCTGACTACGGCGATGTCCTTCAGTCCGGGCAGGTCCCGCAGCGCGGCGGCGACTTCGTCCAACTCGATGCGGTGACCGCTCGACTTGATCTGACGGTCCGCACGCCCGTGGAAGTGGAACACTCCCTGGCTGTCCTCCCTCGCCTGGTCGCCGGTCCGGTACCAGCGCGTGCCCGACCCGGAGGGCCACTCGACGAAGGCCTTCGCCGTCAGCGCGGGGTCACCCCAGTAACCGGGTGTGAGCCCGGCGCCGGAGATGTGCAGATCACCGACTGTGCCCGGCTGCGCGGGACGCATGTCGCCGTCCAGTACCCGGAAATACTTGCCGGGTACCGGTCGGCCGATCGGTACGGCCGCCGCGTCCCCGTCGGGAATCGCCGACAGGGTGTGGCAGCTGGACACGATGGTCGTCTCCGTCGGGCCGTACATGTTCGTGAACCGCACGTGGGGCAGGCGTGCCATCCAGTACCTCAGGACGGGGAGCGAGAGCACGTCCCCGCCCCAGAACACCCTTCGCAGCTCCGGGAAGTCTCCGTGGGCCACCACGTCCAGACCGGCCATCGACGTCATCACCGAGGGCACGGTGAGCCATTGGGTCAACCGCGATTCCCTGATGAACTCCGCGACCGTGCTCGGAAACAGGTTCCTCCGCCCGGAGACCAGGTGCAGTTCCGCTCCGGCGGACAGCGCTCCGAACACGTCCCAGAGAGAGCCGTCGAAGTGCAGCGGCAGCTGGCACGAGATCCGGTCGCCGGGCCGCAGTCCGAAATGCCGGTTGGCCCACGCGACGAAGTGAGCCACGTTGCCGTGGGTGATGGCCACGCCTTTCGGCCGGCCCGCGGAACCGGAGGTGAACAGGATGTAGGCGCAGTCACCGGCAGGGACCGGCGCCGGGGCGGTGTCGGGAGCGGACTGTTCCTCCCCGAGCCGGAAGACGCCGCTGAGCGCGTGCGGATCGACCTCTTCCACGAGCCGTTCGGCGACGGCGGCGCACTCGGGAGCGACCATCAGCCGGCAGGGCGCGCACTGCTGCACCACCGACGCCAGCCGGAGCATCGGGCTCGCCGCGTCGAGGGGAACACAGACGCCTCCTGCCTTCAGAACTCCGAGGACGGCGGCGATGGCCGTGGCCGATTTCGGAACCAGCAGGCAGACCCGGTCCCCCGGCCGCAGACCGCCGGCGACGAGAGCGTTGGCCACACGATTGCTGCGGTGCTCGAGATCGCCGAAGCTGAGCCGCTCGGCCTCGTCCACCACCGCGCAGTCCCCGGGGCGGTGTTGGGCCCGGGCGGACACCAGCCGTTCGAGGCGTTGCCCGACCTCTGTCACGGGGCGCTCCTTCCGGAGAGTACGGCGCTCACCGATGCCCTGGCCTGCGCACCGTCTCCGACAGATCCGGTGAAGACCTCCCGGCCCGCGGGACCGTAGTGAACGGTGTCGGCCACCGTCTCCCGCGCGATGAACGCCTGATAGGGCCTGACGGCGGTGGCCACGTCGTCCGGTACTTCGAACGTCAGCTTGATCCGGTCGAGCAGTTGGAGTCCCGCCGCCCGGCGGGCCTGCTGCGCGACCCTCACCAGATCGCGGGCCATCCCCTCGGCGGCCAGTTCCTCGGTGACCCGGGTGTCGAGCACGACGAGGCCGGCGTCGCCGGGCAGTACCGCGGCCCCCGGAGCGTCGGCGACCAGGTGCTGCTCGATCTCCTCGGGCCGCATGGGGATCCCGGCGATGGTGATGCCGCCATCCTGTTCCCTGGTCCAGGAGCCGGCCGCGACGGCGTCGATGACCTCCTGGGTGCGGCTGCCGAGACGGCGGCCGCACGCCCGTGGGTTCACCGAGAGCTGGAACTTCCCGTAGGGGGTGATGTCGGTGGCGAACACGACGTTCTTGACGTTGGCCTGTTCACGGATCAGCCCGGCGAGCGGTTCGAGGGCGGCGTTGTCGTCGGCGACGACCGTCAGGGTGGCGAGCGGCAGCCGGACCCGCAGGCCGTCCGCCCGGCGGAGGGACAGGGTGGTCGAGACGATCTGTCGCGTCCGCTCCATCGCGGTGACCAGCGCGTCGTCCGCCGGGAGGTCCGACGCGTCCGGCCAGTCGCTCAGGTGGACCGAGCGGTTGCCGGTCAGCCCTCTCCAGATCTGTTCGGTGATCATCGGCAGCAGTGGTGCCATCAGACGGCAGAGGACTTCGAGCACCGTGTGCAGGGTGTCGATCGCGTCGGCGTCTCCGGACGCGAACCGGGAGCGCGAACACCGGATGTACCAGTTGGTGAGCACGTCCAGGAAGTCCCGGACCGCCGCGCACGTCGCCGAAAGGTCGTGGGCGTCCATGGCTTCGGTGGCGGTGGCCACCAGAAGATGTGTTCTGGCGAGCAGATACCGGTCCAGCACCTGCCGGCTTCCCGTGTGCCACCGGCTCTCGACGTTCGAAGTCCCGGCGTACAGCGCGAGAAATGCCCAGGCGTTCCACAACGGCAGGACCGCCTGGCGCACGGCGTCCTGGCTGCCGCGGTCGGTGACGACGAGGTCACCGCCCCGCACCAGCGGCGAGCTGATCAGTGACCAGCGCATCGCGTCCGAGCCGTCGCGGTCGAATATCCCGGCGATGTCCAGGTAGTTGTTCCGGGATTTGGACATGGCATGACCGTCGGTGCCCAGCACCACCCCGAGAACCGAGCAGCTGCGGAACGCCGGGCGGTCGAACAGTGCCGTGGCCAGGATGTGCATGTAGTAGAACCAGCCGCGGGTCTGGGCGTGGTACTCGACAACCAGGTCGCAGGGGCTGTGGCGTTCGAACCACTCCGCGTTCTCGAACGGGTAGTGGACCTGGGCGAAGGGCATCGATCCTGTTTCGAACCAGCAGTCCAGGACTTCGGGGATCCTGCGCATCGTCGAACGTCCGGTCGGATCGTCGGGATTCGGCCGGGTCAGCTCGTCGATGGCAGGACGGTGCAGGTCGGTCAGGTGCACTCCGAAGTCCCGCCGGAGGTCGTCCAGCGAACCGTAGACATCGGTCCTCGGGTACGCGGGGTCGTCCGAGACCCAGATCGGCATGGGAGCGCCCCAGTACCGGTTCCGGGAGATGTTCCAGTCGTGGACGTTCTCCAGCCACTTGCCGAACTGCCCGTCGCGGACGCGTTCCGGCGCCCAGGTGATCTGCTGGTTGAGCTCGAGCATCCTGCGGCGTATACCGCCGAGGGCCAGGAACCAGGACGGAACGGCCCGCTCGATCAGTTGCGTCCCGCACCGCCAGCAGTGCGGGCAGGTGTGACGATGCGTCTTCTGGCGCAGCACGACACCGGAGGCCTCGAGATCGCGCAGGATGGCGGGGTTCGCGTCGAGGACCGACCGCCCGGCGTAGGGCGGCACCTCGTCGGTGAACCGGCACCCCTCGTCGACGGGCAGTACCAGGGCGATCCCGGCCGCTTCGGCGACAGCCCTGTCGTCCTCGCCGAAGGCGGGGGCGACCGGCACGACACCGGTTCCCTCGGCAGTGCTCACATGGGTCGCCGCGAGCACCTGGTGCGCGCCGTCGTGGTCGGCGAAGAAGCCGAACGCGGGGGTGTACCGGAGGCCTGCCAACTCCGAGCCCAGGACCGTGGCCACCACTCGGTCGGTGAGGCTCTCGCCCAGTTCGTGAGCGTAATCCGACAGGCGTTCCGCGGCCAGCAGATAACGTTCTCCGCCGTGCTCGACGGTGACGTACTCGGCCTGGGGATGTACCGCGATCGCGAGGGCGGACGGCAGCGTCCACGGCATCCGTGTCCAGACGAGCGCCAACTCGCCCGTCTCCAGCCGCAGCCCCAGCGTCAGCTCCGGATCCGACCGCTCCCGGCCGGTGTCCCGGTGGTCCATGGTGCCTTCGCTCTCGGAATCGGAGAGCGTCGTCTCACAGGATCCGCAATACCAGGACATCGAGTGACCCTGGTAGATCAAGCCCTTGTCCCACAGGCTCTTGAAGGCCCACATGACACTTTCCATGTAGTCCAGGTCCATCGTCTTGCAGTCGTTGTCGAAGTCCACCCACCGGGCCTGGCGAGTGACGTAGTCGCGCCACTCCTTGGTGTGACGCATCACCGAGGTACGGCAGACCTCGTTGAACTCGGCCACTCCCAGCGCCTCGATGTCGCGCTTGGAGGAGATGCCCAGCTGCTTCTCGGCTTCCATCTCGGACGGCAAACCGTGGCAGGTCCAACCAAAACGACGTTCGACGCGGTGTCCGCGCATCGTCTGGTAGCGCGAGGCCGCGTCCTTGGCATAGCCGGCCAGCAGATGGCCGTAGTGCGGCAGGCCGTCCGCGAACGGGGGTCCGTCGAGGAGGACGAATTCATTTCCGGTGTTCGTCTCCGTCGAGCGCGCCTCGACGCTCGCCCGGAAGGTCTGATCAGTCTCCCAGTATTCCAGGACCTCTTGTTCGATGCCGGGAAGGAATGGACGCGCCGGCACGCCTTCGCTCGGCTTTGTTTTCGGATACGCCATGACCAGACACTCCTTGCGGTCGGGTACTCGCGTCGCAGACCCTGTCGTGGCCGCGCAGGCCAGAAGGCCTTCAGTCTAGGGATTCCGAGTAATTGTGCGGTCATTCCTGCCCGCTGGAACAATGGCTGCCGAATTACCTGGCTCCGTCTAGGATCCGGCTTCGTGGCCAAACTAATATTCCCCGCCCGCGGGCCCGCTCGCAGCCTCACGTCGGCGACGTTGTTCATGACGATGGGCAACGGCGCCTTCATGACCTGTTCGGCCCTGTATTTCACTAAAGTCATCGGGTTCACCCCGGCGCGACTCGGACTCGGGCTGAGTATCGCGGGCCTGGTCGGCCTGCTGGCCGGGGTGCCGCTCGGCCACCTCGCGGACCGCAGAGGCCCCCGGGATACTGCCGCCGCGCTGGTGGCCCTCAACGGGATCGCCGCCGCCGGCTACCTCTTCGTCGGCTCGTTCGCCCAATTCGTGCTCGTGGCCTGCGCGTTCGTCGTACTGGAGAGAGGCGGCCGAGCGGCCCTCCAAGCGACCCTCGCCGCCGTCCTGCAAGGCACGGATCTCGTCCGCACCCGCGCCTACCTGCGCTCGGTCAACAACGCCGGAGTCGCGGCGGGCGCGCTGCTCGCCGGGTTCGCGATACAGGCAGGGACCGACAACGCCTTTCGCGTCGTCCTGGTCCTCGACGCGCTGAGTTTCCTGGTCTCCGCGCTGCTGCTCAGGACGCTGCCCCAGACGGCTCCCGCGCCCGCGGCCGCCCCGGGTGAGCCCCGGCTGGCGGTGCTGCGCGACCGCCCGTTCGCGGTGATCACGCTCATCAGCGTGGTGCTGTCCCTGTACGCGGTGCTGCTGGAGATCGTGCTTCCGCTGTGGATCGTCAGTCACACGACCGCCCCCCGATGGCTTGTGACCCTGCTGTTCCTGGTCAACACCGCGAGCGTGGTGTCGTTCCAGGTCGGCATAGCCAAGAAGGTGGACGACCTGCCCCTGGCCGTCGCGGCGTTCCGGCGCTCCGGAGTGGCGCTTCTGCTGTGCTGCGTGCTGTTCGCGCTCTCGTCCATGGGAACGGCCCTCACCGCGAGCCTGCTGCTCGTCCTCGGCGGCGCTGTCCACGTCTACGGCGAGATGGTGCTGTCCGCGGCGGCGTGGGTGGTGAGCTTCGAACTGGCACCACCGGAGAAACAGGGCCAGTACCAGGGCTTCTTCTTCACCGGCTACGCGGCTTCCGTCATGATCGCGCCGGTCCTTCTGACGTCCCTGCTCATCCGGTACGGGACCCCCGGCTGGTTCGTCCTCGGCGGAGCGTTCCTGCTGTCCGCACTGGCCATGGGCCCGGCCGTCCGCTGGGCGGCGGAGACCCGCGCGCAGTACTTCGACTCCTCCTCCTTGCCCTCGAGTCCCATGAAGGGTGTCTCGTGAACATCGACGCCGACCTTCCGAACTACCCGGCCACCCGCACCGGTTGCCCGTACGACCCGCCGGCCGCCTACGTCGCGTGGAACAGGGCCGGGGGCCTGCGCCGCGTAAGACTGTGGAACGGGCGCGAGGCCTGGGTGGCAACTCGCTACGAGGACGTCCGCGCCGTCCTCTCCGACCCGCGCATCAGCAGCGACGGAGCTCGCGAGGACATGCCTACGGTGTCGCCGGCCTCGCAGGTCATGACACCCCTGCGGGCTTCCTTCAACCGGATGGACGACCCGGACCACACCCGCCTGCGGAGCATGGTGGCCCGTGACTTCTCGGCCCGGCGGACCGCCGAACTACGGCCCCGGATCCAGGAACTGGCCGACGACCTCATCGACACGATGATGCTCCACGGGTCTCCCGCCGACCTGGTGGCGGAGTTCGCGCTTCCCTTCCCCTCCCTGGTGATCTCACTGATGCTCGGGATCCCGTACGAGGAGCACGACTTCTTCCAGAAGCACAGCATCTCGCTGCTCGACACACATTCCTCGGCCGAGGAGGTGGAACAGGCCGGGACGGAGATGCGGGAGTTCCTGCGTGAGCTGACGGCGGTGAAGGAGCGCCGGCCCGGCGACGACATCATCAGCCGGCTGGTCACCGAGCAGCTGGCCGTCGGCAGCATCACCCGGGACGAACTGGCCGACCTTGCCCTGCTGCTGCTGATCTCAGGGCACGAGGCGACCACGAACATGATCGGGCTCGGTGTCCTCGCCCTGCTCGGTGCTCCCGATCAGCGAGCCAGGGTGCGGGACACGGACGACCCCGCGTTCCTGGCGGGGGCCGTGGAGGAACTGCTGCGCTACCTCTCCGCGGCCGACGCCGGCTTCGCCCGGGTCGTGACCGAGGACATCGAGATCGGCGGCCAACTGCTGCGCGCTGGTGACGGGGTGTTCGTCAGCCTGTCCGCGGCCAACCGGGACGGCTCGGTGTTCGACTCCGCGGACACCTTGGACATCGGCCGCACCGCTCCCCGCCACCTCGCGTTCGGGCACGGCAGTCACCAGTGCCTGGGGCAGAGTCTGGTGCGGGCGGACCTCCAGACGGCGCTGCCCACGCTGCTGCGGCGGCTCCCGGATCTCCGGCTCGCCGTGCCCGTCGAGCAGATCTCCTTCGCCCACATGGGCACCTTCGGGCCCGTCGAACTCCCCGTCGCCTGGTGACGTTCGACGTTCGCCCTCAGGGCGGTTGAGGTCAGTACCCTCATGTGGTGATGACCAACACCCTCCTGGCGCGGGCCATGGGCGGCACCGCCGACCCGCCTCTGCTCCCTCTGCCGGATCGTGTCGCGGAGTTGCTCGCGGAGCTGGGAAGTCCGCCGCGGTTGGCGGCTCACCTGCGAGCTGTCCATGATGTGGCGCATCAGCTGGCCGACTGGGTGGGCCTGACCCACCCCGCTGTGCTCTTCGACCGCGAGGCCGTGTTGTTCGGAGCGGCGACGCACGACGTCGGAAAGACGGTGCACGTCTCCGAGCTCTCCGGACCCGGGGCGGAGCACGAGGAGGCGGGGCGGACTCTTCTGCTCCAGCACGGCGTCAGCCCGAGGCTGGCCCGCTTCGCCGCGACCCATGCGTCGTGGGCGGAGTCCCGTGTCGGTCTGGACGACCTCCTGGTGAGCCTGGCCGACAAGATCTGGAAGAACAAGCGTGTTCCCGACCTGGAGGATCTCCTCGTGGCTCGGCTGGCAGAAGTGACCGGCCGGGCGGTGTGGGAGGAGTTCATCGCGCTCGACGGGGTTCTCGCCCGTATCGGCGAGGGGGCCGACGGTCGCCTGGCGTTCCAGGCCTCCTTCCCCGTCGGTGCCTGAGGGCTCAGGTCGGCAGGGCTCAGGACGGCAGGGCTCAGGGCTGCCGGGCCGTCCCGGGAGTCAGGCCGTTGCGGTCCGGCCTGCGGACGGCCGGACGCCCAGAGGGTGAAGACCGGCTTCGCACCGAGGGACTCGCAGCAGGCCGCGGGTGTCACCGACGTGCAGGGCAGCAACGTCCGCGTGAAGTCCTGCCCGCCGCAGGGGAGTTGGCGGAGGTGGGCCCCGCCGCGGGGAGGTTCACGGAGGTGGGCCGGCCGACGATGACCCACCCGCCGAGATCACGTGGACGGCGGAGGTTCGGCCGAGAGGAACTCCGCCATCCGGTCGAGCGCCTCTCGCATGGGTTCGGCGCCGCGGACGAATGTCGTTCTTATCCATCGGTCGCTGTCCTCCGGCCGCCGGAAGAACGGAGAGCCCGGTGCGACCAGGACGCCCGCTGATTCCGCCAGGCGGCGGGAGAGCGCCCGTGCGGGCCAGCCGAGGGCTTCGGTGCCCGCGAAGACGAACCAGCCACCTTCGGGAGGACGCACCGTGAATCCCAGTGAGGACAGGCCGGCCACCAGTTCGTCCCGCCGTTCCTGGAACAGCAGTTGGCCGTCCAGGACATCGGATGCCTTCAGTGCGGAGGCACCGGACTGCAGGGGATGGTTGGTGCCCACGGTGGTGTGCTGGTGGATCCTGCGCAGCACCGCCGTCGTCTCCGGGTCGGCGATGCAGTACCCGATGCGCCACCCCGTCATCTGCAGCTTCTTGGACAGGCTGCCGACGATCACGCTGTTCGACCGCGCGCTCGGCATCGCGAGTGGGGACAGATGCCGGCGCCCGTCGAAGACCGTGCAGTCGTAGACCTCGTCGGTGATGCAGACGATGCCGTGCTCCTGGCACACGTTCATCAGGAGGTCGAGCTCCTGGGCGTCGAAAACCCGACCGGTCGGATTGTGCGGCGTGTTCAGCACCACGGCCTGGGTCCGCGGCGAGAGCACGCGCGTCACCGCTTCCTCGGTGAGACGCCAGTCCGGCGCCTCCAGCCGGACGAAGCGCGGCACCGCTCCGCTCAGCTCGACGACCCCGGGGTAGAGCTCGAAGTACGGTTCGAGCAGCAGGACCTCGTCACCGGGATCGGTGACGGTCAGCAGGGCGGTCAGCAACGCCTCCGTGGCGCCCACCGTCACCGTGATCTCGGTGTCGGGGTCCACGACCACCCCGTGGGTGCGCAGAGCGTCCTCCGCGATCACGGCACGCAACTCGGGCAGCCCCGCCGCATCGGCATACTGGTGCCGGCCCTGGCGCAGGGCCGACACCGCGGCCTCCACGACGGCGGCAGGCGGGTCGCCCGGGGGTATGCCCAACGCGATGTCCAGCGCGCCGGACCCGGCCAGACGCTGCAGCCCGGCCAGTTCCATGGGGGCGACCGCCTGCGCCCGCAGAGACGGCTTCACCGGGCTGCCGCTCCGGCCGTGATCTCGTAGTACGCGAAACGGAACATGGTGTTGGGCACCGAAAGGACCCGTCGGCAGGTGAGCCCGGCCGCCTCGATGACCTTCAGCCACGGCTCCCGGGGCTGCGGGAAACCCTGTTCGGTGAGCGCGTGGACCAGGAAGAAGTCCGCGTCCTCGGCGTCCGTGAACAGTTCGGGCTCGGCGAGCACCAGTACGCTGCCCGGCTTGCTCGCGAGCAGATCCGAGTAGGCGCGCAGCAGTTCGACGACCGCCGCCTCTCCGTCCCGGAAGTGCTCGTGCACGGCGCCGACAGCGATGAAGAGATCGCATTCCCGGGCGGCCTCGGGCCAGTCCTGCGGCGCGAACGCGTCGCCGACGACGAACGACGCACGGTCGTCGAGGCCTTCCTCCGCCGCCCGCTTCGAGCCGAGCGCCACGGCGTCCTCGGCGATGTCCAGGCCCACCGCCCGCAGTTGGGGGTCCTCCCGGCACAGATCGAGTACCAGGCCGCCGGTTCCGCAGCCGAGGTCCAGGACACGCTTGGCCTGGTACTTCCCGACCAGGTCGCGGACCACGTTCATGCCGACGCTGCGGAACAGCACCTCACAGCGGCGGCCGAGCGCCTCGGTGTTGCGCGCCACGTCGGCACCGTACCGGAGGCGTCCGGTGAGGAGTCCCTCGATGTTCCTGAGCACCGGCCCGTAGGCTTCGGTGTAGTAGCCCATCACCGCCTCGGGCACCTCACCGAACAGGGCGGCGCCGTCCGGGGTCAGGCGCCAGGAGTCCCCCCGCGACTCGACCAGGCCGCGCACTCCCACGAAGCGCAGCACGTTGCGTGCCAGCTCGGTGTAGGCGCCCGGCGGGATCAGGTCCGCGAGGGGCTTCCACTCGCGCGACAGCCGGGCCGCGACCCCGGTCTGTGCCAGTCCCAGGACCGCGTTGCACAGCACGTATGACGACGCGAGTCCGGCGGCGCCGGTCCCGGCGACCGCCTTCCACTCCTCCTGCACCGACGCGTCGAGCACCTCGACCGACTCGGCCCTGCTGGACATGGTCACTCCTGTCATTGGGTGTCCTGATGGATGTCTGGCGCCGCGCGGGGCGTCCGCCTGTTTCACAACCGGGCTCGTATCGCCTCGCCGGCACGACGGGTGTCCAGCGAGCCACCGAGATCGGGGGTGGTCTCTCCGGCTGCCACGGCCTGGGAGAGCGCGGCTCGCAGGGCGGCGGCCGCCTCGTGGTGGCCCAGGTCGTCGATGAGCAGCCCGGCACTGAGGATGGCGCCGACCGGATTGGCGATCTGTCTGCCCGCGATGTCCGGCGCGCTGCCGTGGACGGGCTCGTAGAGGCCGAAGCCACGTTCCGGGTTGAGATTGGCCGACGCCGCCGTGCCGATCCCGCCGGCCACCGCGGACGCGATGTCACTGAGGATGTCGCCGTAGGAGTTGTTGGTCACGATCACGTCGAATCCGGTGGGATCGGTGACCATCTGCATCGCGGCGGCATCGACGTAAAGGTGCCTGGAGGCCTTGTCGGGATGGCGTGACGCGGCTGCCCGCCAGCATCGCTGCCACAGACTCCCGCCGGATTCCACGGCGTTCGCCTTGTCCACCATGCACACCTCACGGCGGGCGATGGAGAACGCGTAGTCGACGATACGAGCCGTCCCGTGATACGTGCTGAGTTCCACGTCCAGTGCGACCTCGTGCTCCGAACCGGCGTGCACCGAACCGCCCGCGCCGGTGTAGAGGCCTTCGGTGTTCTCCCTGACGACAACGCAGTCCACGGCCCGCGCACTGTCCGCCCTCAGGGGGCTCAGCCGGTCGTGCAGCAGTTTCGCCGGGCGGTGGTTGACGTACAGGTCCAACTCGAAGCGCAGGCGGAGCAGGACGCCCCGGCCGTACGCCGGCGAGCCGACCCGAGGGTCTCCGATCGCCCCGAGCAGCACCGAACGGCTGGAGCTCACCCGCTCGAAATCCTCGTCGGACAGCGCCACTCCGGTACGGAGGAACGTGTCGGCGTTGACGTGGTCGAGAACGTCGAAGTCGAGGCCGAGCCGGAGCTGGTCCAGGGTCAGCAGGGCCTGCTCGACCACCTCGGGCCCGATACCGTCGCCGGGAATGACAGCGATGACTGACATGTCCGGTCCTCAGCGGGTTTCCGTGGGAACCGGTGCGATGCCGGGTGTCAGCACGGGCAGCCAGGGCCGGCGTGCCTTCTCGTGGGCGGCTATGGCGGCCTCCCTCGTCAGGGTGGCGGTGATGTCGTCGTGTCCCGCGAGCAGCATCCGCCGTGCGCGCCCGTCGATGTCGAAGGTCCAGCTCCGTCCGCCGGCCGAGACCCGGCAGTCCCGCAGATCGATGGTGGCCTCGAAGTCGCTGTCGTCCTCCGCCTGTTGGAGAAGCCAGGCGACGTCCGGCTCCGGCAGCACCACGGCCAGCAGGCCGTTCTTGAGCGCGTTGCGGCCGAAGATGTCGCCGAAGCTCGGCGCGATGACGGCGGCGATGCCCCAGTCCCGTAGCGCCCAGACGGCGTGCTCACGCGAACTGCCGGTGGCGAAGTGCGGGCCGGCCAACAGGACGGTCGCGCCCGCGCGTTCGGGCTGTCCCAGCACGAAGCCGGGGTCCGATCGCCAGCGGGCGAACAACGCGTCGGCGTATCCGGTCCGGTACAGGCTCCGGCAGTGTTCGCTGGGGATGATCTGATCGGTGTCCACATTGCTGCGGCGCAGCGGCAGACATCTCCCGGTGTGGGTGCTCAGCGGTTCCACGAGGATCTCCTCAGGCCAGGTCTGCGGGGAGGGCGAGGCGGCCGGCGACCGCGGTCGCCGCGGCGATGGCGGGGGAGACCAGGTGCGTCCTCGCCTGTGGTCCCTGTCGTCCCTCGTAGTTCCGATTGCTGGTGGACGCGCAGCGCTGCCTGCCGGGGAGCCGGTCGCTGTTCATGCCCAGGCACATGGAGCAGCCCGGCAGGCGCCATTCGGCTCCCGCCCCGGTGAAGGCCTCGTGCAGGCCTTCCTGTTCCGCCTGGGTGCGGACCTCCATGGAGCCGGGGACCACCAGCACGCGTACGCCGTCGGCGACCCGGCGGCCGCGGAGTACGTCCGCGGCGGCTCTGAGGTCCTCGATACGGCCGTTGGTGCACGAGCCGATGAAGACGGTGTCGATGCCGATCTCCCGCATCGGTGTGCCCGGTACGAGGTCCATGTAGGCAAGTGCCCGTTGTGCCGAGGCTCGTTGCTCCGGGTCGGCGAAGCTGTCGGGATCGGGAACCGCTCCGCCGAGCGGCACGGACTGGCCGGGGTTGGTTCCCCAGGTCACCCAGGGGGTCAGTCCGGAGACGTCGACGGTGACGGTGCGGTCGAAGACGGCTGCCGGGTCCGTCGTCAAGGTGCGCCAGTGGGCGAGCGCGTCCTCCCAGGCCGGCCCGGACGGACTGCCGGGCCGGTTCGCGAGGTAGGCGAAGGTCGTCTCGTCCGGTGCTATCAGTCCGGCCCTGGCGCCTGCCTCCACACTGAGGTTGCACATCGTCATCCGGCTCTCCATGGAGAGGGCGCGTACCGCCTCGCCGTGGTACTCCACGATGTGGCCGTGCGCGCCGTTGGCGCCGATCTCCGTGATCAGGGCGAGCATCAGGTCCTTGGCGGTGACACCGTCGGCCGGAGTGCCGGTGAACTCCACCGCCATCGTCTTCGGCTGTTGGATCGCCACGGTCTGCGTGGCGAGCACGTGCTCGACATCGCTTGTTCCCACGCCGAAGGCGAGCGCACCGAAGGCTCCGTGGGTGGAGGTGTGGCTGTCTCCGCACACCACGGTCATGCCGGGCTGGACGAGGCCGAGTTCGGGACCGACGACATGGACCACGCCCTGCCGGCGGTGGCCGTGCGGGAACAGGCCGACACCGTGTTCGGCGCAGTTGCGGCGCAGCGCGTGCAGTTGTTCCCGGCTGAGCGCGTCGGAGACGGTCAGCGAGTCGGTCGGCACGTTGTGATCCTCGACCGCCAGTGTCAGATCGGGCCTTCGCACCGGGCGGCCGGCCAGCCGCAGCCCGTCGAACGCCTGCGGTGAGGTCGCCTCGTGCACCAGGTGCAGGTCGACGTAGAGCAGATCGGGGCCGTCGGGTTCCGTGCACACGACCGCGTTCCGCCAGAGCTTGTCGATGAGTGTCGTCGCAGCCGCGTTCACGCCGTGGCTCCCACGCTCCGCGGCACGCCGAGTCTGTCGGCCAGCTTGGCACGCAGGACGTCCAGTTCGTCGCAGTCACCGTTCGGCCGGTTCGCGATGTACTCCTGGTACAACTCGCTCACCAGGTCGTCGTCGGCGGGTACCGCGAGCTGTCCCAGGAGGTGCCGCAGTATCGACCTGCCGGAATGCCGTCCGACGAGCAGAGCACGCTGACGTCCGAAGCTCTCGGGCCTGATGAATTCGTAGGTGACGGGATTCTGCAGCATGGCCGCCTGGTGAATTCCGGCCTGCGTGGCGAAGGAGTTCGTTCCGAAGATCGCCTTGTTGCGCGGGCGCTCCAGCGAGATGGCACCGGAGAGCAACTCGAACGCCTCGTCGAGCAGTTCGGTGCGAATGCCGGTCTCCATGCCGAGTTCGGCGCCCTTGTACGACAACACCGCCGCGAGTTCCTCGAGCGCGGTGTTCCCGGAGCGCTCACCGATGCCCGCGAGTGTCGCCTGGACCTCGTCGGCTCCGGCGGCGAGGCCGGCCAGAGCGTTGGCCAGGGAGAGTCCGAGATCGTCATGACAGTGGGTCGCGAGCACGATGTCGTCCGATACGCAGGCACGCACCGCGGCGATGAGTGCGGCGAACTCCTGGGGGGTCGCGAAGCCGGTGGTGTCGGCGAGGGTCACAGCGGTGGCCCCGGCCTCCACCGCGGTACCGACCAATGCGCGGATCCACTCGTGCTCTCCGCGGCTCGCGTCCTCGACGGCGAGGTTGATGTCGAGGGCGCCCAGCGACCGGGCGTACCGGACGGAGTCGCTGACCTCACTGAGGGCCTCCGCCCTCGTGATGCCGCGCTTGTGGCGCAGATGGATGTCGCTGCCGGTGCAGCAGACCTGCACCTGGTGGCGCGGGTTGCCCCCGGCCGCCTCCATCGACAGGCGGATGTCCTCACGCGAGCAGCGGTTGAACGTGGAAAAACCGGCTGTGGTGAGGGACTTCGCGATCAACTGGGTGGCTTCGAAGTCGGACGGTGAGGAACCGGGATAGCCGGTCTCGACCGTGTCGACTCCGAGTTCCTCAAGTTTCAGGGCGAGCGCCAGCTTCTGCTGGGGGGACATCGCATTGCCCGGGGCCTGTTCCCCGTCACGAAGCGTGGCGTCAAAAATGCGTATCCGGCGCATTGTTCCTACCGCCGTTCGGGTTGATTACCTGTTCGAGTCCGCGCAGTGCGTCGATCTTCGTCGTCAAATCGAATGTAGGGGAATTCCGCGTGCTACCACAGCGGTCTCATTCCATTCGCCGCACATTGTCAGGTAAGCGTGTGCGGATTCCGCACCCTCAGCGCCCGGACCGCTGTTCGCGGACGAGAGCGGCGAGGCCGTCCAGGCCCGCCCTGATCTGCTGGGGCTGAAGGAGGCTGAACGACAGACGTATCTGGTGGGTGTGCCGGCGTCCGGCGTAGAAGTGGTGCATGGGGGTCCAGATCACCCGGTGCTGCCGCGCCGAATGCTCCAGCAGCGCGTCGTCGGTGCGGTACGGCACCGTCAGGACGAGGAAGAACCCGCCGCCGGGTGTGTTCCAGGTGACTCCGGAGCCAGGTGGAAACCGCTCGGCCAGGCCTCGCAGCATCAGCTGGAGATTGCTGCGGTACAGCTCCGCCTGACGCGTGTTGGCCCGGGCGAGGCTGTAGTCGCTCTCCAGCAGCTTGCCCGCGACAACGGCCTGGGCCAGCGGGGAGGTGTTCACCGTCAACATGCTCTTGACCTTGGCCAGTTGGTCGGCCAGCAGCCCAAGTCGTCGGCCGGTGTCGTCGGTGACCAGCTGGTCGGCGACGACGTAGCCGACCCGGGCACCGGGCAGCGCCGACTTGGCGAACGACCCGAAGTAGACCACGCGCCGGCGGGTGTCGAGAGCCTTGAGGGTGGGCAACCTGGCGGAGCCCGCAGGGAACAGGCCGTACGGATTGTCCTCCAGCAGCAGCAGATCAAGCTCTTCGGCCAGGTCGAGCAGTCGCCGCCGGGTGTCCAGATCAAGGCTGACGCCCAGCGGATTGGAGAAGTCGGGGATCACATAGCAGGCCCGGGGACGCAGGCCCTCGGCTCTCGCCTGCCGCACCGTACGCGCAAGATCTTCAAGGTCCACGCCGTGATCCCCGGCGCGCACCGGCAGCACCGGCAGATCGGCCAGCTGAGCGGCACCGGTGAGCCCGACGTAGGTGGGCGACACAGCGAGCACCACGTCGCGGTCGTCGGTCCGCAGCGCGCGCAGCACCAGGAACATCGCTTCCTGGCAGCCCACGGTGATCACGACGGATTCCGGGTCGGGCTCGAAGCCCTCGTCGACCGCCAGGTTCTTGGCCACCAGGTCGTGGATGACGCCCTTGGTCCGGCCGTACTGGAAGAGGAGCCGGCGGACCTCCTCCTCGGACCACCCACGGACCACGCTCAGATGCTCGCAGAAGGTCCGCAGGTGACGATGGACCTCCTCGACGTCGAAGAAGCCCTCGTAGGGCCGGCCCGCCGCGAAGGAGACCGCGTCCGGGAACCGCTGCGCCACCTCGTTGAGGAGGTTCATGGAGTCCAGCGACGGGTCGTCGAGGGAGCCGTGCAGCGACTCGATCCGCAACGTCGCCGGCCCGGCGGCATGGATGCCTGAGTCCTGCCGCACCGTGGTGGTCATGACGTTGTCCCGCCGTGTGCCGCGAGGGCATCGGCCGGCGCCGTCGTGGTGAGCCGGCGGGCCGATGACAGATCCGCGCATCCGGCGAGTGTCATCGCGTGCTCCAGCTCGGTGTGCAGCAGGCGCAGCACCCTCGAGGCGCCGTCCTGCCCGCCCGCGGCGAGACCCCACAGCGCGGGCCTGCCGATCAGCGCTCCCGAGGCGCCCAGCGCCAGCGCCCTGAGCACGTCCGTGCCGCTGCGGATCCCGCTGTCCACCAGGACGGGGCAACGGCCGGACACCTCCCGCACCACCGTCGACAGGGCGGTGATACTGGGCAGCGCCCCGTCCAGTTGGCGCCCGCCGTGGTTGGAGACCACCATCGCGTCCACCCCCGCGTCGACCGCTCTGGCCGCGTCGGCGGGGTCCATCACTCCCTTGAGTACCAACGGGAGACCGGTGCGGTCGCGAACCCACTCCAGGTCCGCCCAGCTCAAGGCCGGATCCAGGGCCTCGGCCGTATGCACCATCACTGCTGAACTGCCCGGCTGCTCAGTGTGGGCGGTGGATCCACGCCCGGCGGCCGGTGAAGCATCCAGGTTGGCGGCGGTCACGGTGCTCGGCAGGGTGAAGGCGTTGCGCATGTCACGCAGTCGTCGTCCCATCCGTGGGACGTCCACCGTCAGGACGAGCGCACGACAGCCCGATGCCTCGGCGCGCTCGATGAGCTCTTCGGTCCGGTCCCGGTCGCGCAGCCAGTAGAGCTGGAACCAGGTCTCGGCGCCGACGCCGGCGATCGCTTCGACGGTGTGACTGCTGAGCATGCTCGCGATGAAGACCACTCCGGCGGACCGGGCCGCGCGCGCCAGCGCGAGTTCGCCGTCCGGGTGCACGAGTTGCTGATACGCCATGGGAGCGACGGCGAGCGGCATGGACACCGGGCTGCCGAGCAACTCCCCGGTGCTGTCGCCCCGCGTGACACCCGTCAGTACCCGTGGTGTCAGGCCTATCCGGTCGAGGGCGGTGCGGTTGGCCACGAGAGTCGACTCGCTGCCGCTGCCTCCGTCGATGAAGTCCCATACGTGCCTCGGGAGCGCCCGGAATGCCGCTTGCTCGGCATCACCGATGTCGAACAGCGCTCGGGAGTCCGAGGCCGAGGAGATCACGACAGAATCCCGGTCTTGACCCGTTCGGCTTCGACGGCCTCGTACAGAGCCTTGATGTTGCTGCTGCCGAAGGTGTTCGCGCCGAGCCGCTCGATGATCTCCAGGAAGAACGTGCGGCGTGGGTGAGTGGACTGCGTGAAGATCTGGAACAGTTGCCCGCCGTGGTCCTCGTCCGCCAGCACATGGAGCCGCCGCAGATCCTCGGTGGTGTGTCCGGTGGGTGTGAGCCGCTTGCCGAGCAGGTCGTAGTAGGAGTCCGGAGTCCGCAGGAACCGCACGCCTCGCTCGCCCAGCGTCGAAACAGTGCCCACCACGTCATCGGTGCGGAACGCGATGTGCTGGACCCCTTCGCCGCGATGGCTGTCGAGGAAGGCGTCGATCTGGCCGGGATCCGAGGTGGGGTCGGGCTCGATCAGGGTCAGGGTGACGGTGCGTGACTCGTTCTGCACCACTCGGGATCGCATGGCCTGGGTGCCTACGCCGATCTGTTCCTCGAAGACCAGGCGGAAACCGAGTGCCGACTCGTAGAACGTCACCGCCGCGTCTATGGTCCCCGGATGCAGGCAGACCGCGAAGTGGTCGATGTCGAGCAGCGCGGCGCCGGCGTGCGGGGCGAGCTCCGCGGTGTCGGGGAAGCCGGGGAGGAAGATCTTGTCGCCGACCCGGTCCGGAGCCTGGACGAACGTGTGCCGCACGTCACCGAAGCCGTGGATCGCGGCCGTGAGACCGCCGGGGGAGCCGTCCGGCTGTGCGGGCGGAGTCAAGGGCCGGGCACCGCCTTCCACCGCCCGGCCGAACGCGGCGCGCGCGTCGGTGGTGCGCAGCGCGATGTCGGCGACGCCGTCGCCGTGCGCCGAGACATAGGAATGGGCGGGATGGTCTGCGGAGCGAGGCTCGGTGACCACCAGGACGATGCCCCCTTGGCGCAGGGCGATGGAGAAGTGATCGCTGTGTCCACCCAGCTCACCCGACGTGGCGAAGGGGTCGAAGCCGTACTCCGCTGCGAACTGGGCAGCCTGCTGCAGGGCGTCGGCTACGTAGAACTCGACGTGATTGACCGTCAGCTCGGGGAGCGCGGCGGGTTGGGAAGCGCGGACCATTGGGGAACTCCTAAAATTCAGTGACCGATGATCCGGGGCGTGCACCGGAGGCTCGGTCGGGTCGTGTGCTCTGCCTCGCGGCGAACCTTCACGCAGTGCCCCTCCACATCACCGGGCAGAACTCCGGATCGGCGTAATCAGGTGTTCCCTGCGGTGTCCGGCGGACCAGGAAGTCATGGTTGTACGAGGCCTTCTCACCGTTGCGGAGGCGGAATTCCTGATAGGCGTTCTCGCCGTCCTGCAGATGCAGCGAAATGGCACGTCGCGGCAGTGTGGAACGATTTTCTCCGCTACCGTGGTAAGTGTGGCTGTGGTGAAAACTTGCGTGCCCCTTGGGGATGATCATGGGCACCTTCTTCACCTCGGTCCCATTGAACCTGGCGTTCCTCTCCAGGATGGATTCGAGGTCGTTCCGGTCACGGTCGGCGAAGTGCATCGACGTGACGCTCTCCTCGTTCGCCTCCTGCCACCTGCTGCTGCGGTCGATCATGGTGATGGTTCCCATGTCCTCGCCGCAGTCGTGAAAAGGGATGAACGCGGTGAGCATGCGCTCGGACACCGACGTGGCCCAGTAGTCGCCGTCGAAGTGCCAGGGGACGACATTGCTCGGCTCGTCCGGGCGCGGCGGCTTGTAGATGAGGGTGGACTGGAACACCCGGATCTCCGCCGCTCCGGAGAGCCGTGCCGCCACCGCTCCCAGGAGCGGCTTGCGCAGAATGGCGCCGATGTCGGAACTCTCGTAGTGGATGTAGTCGTTGTGCCGCTGAACCGGCCCGTCCTGCGGCTTCCAGTAGGCCAGCCGTGGGGGACGGTGTGGGAGCGGCCGGTCCACGTGGCCGGCGTAGAACCTTTCGCTCGCCGTCTCCAGCTGCTCCACCTCTTCGTCGCTGAAGAGTTTCTTCGACAGGTACCAACCGTGTTCTGCGTAGAACTCGACATCACTGTCGGAGGGGAGGAGTTCGATCTCGGCCTCGGTCAGGGTGAATTCTCTTGTGGTTGCCCTCATGCTGTTTCCGTCCAGGTTTTTTCCGACAGGAACTCCGCCAGCTCCCTCTTGGCGATCCGGTTGAGCTCGTCCCAGGCCCGCTCCACATCGCCGAGGGACGTACGGATGTTGCCGATCGAGAACCGCAGCACGTAGCCGTCACGGATTACGGCGTGCGACAGGAAGATGGTGCCGGAAGCGTTGACCGCTCTGAGGATCCGGGCATTCAGTTCATCAACTGCCTCTTGAATCCTGACCTTGGAGAGCCGGTCGTCCGAACACATCACCTCGGGTTCGTAGCGCAGGCACACCAAGGGATAGTCCGACGAGACCGGGCAGCTCCAGTCGGGGTGCCGCGATGCGGACCTGCGCAGCCAGTCCGCGTTTTCGAGAGAGTGGTCGAGCCGAGAGGCCAGCCCGGAACGTCCGAATGACCTGATCACCCACCACAGCTTCAGGGCCCGGAATCCACGGCCGAGCTGAGGTGACAGATCCATGAAGTCGTAGGTGTCGCCTTCGTGCGTGGACCTCAGGTATTCGGGGACAAGCCGGAAGGTGTTCGCCAGCGCGCCCCGGCGACGGCAGTAGAGCGCGGTCGCGTCCAGCGGCACGAACAGGGACTTCTGTGGGTTGACCACCAGTGAGTCCCCGACCGCAGGGCTCTCGAGGGCGCCGGCCAGCGACGGCGCGATGCGATAGAGGCCGCCGTACGCGGCGTCGACATGCAGCCAGACGCCGTGCCTGGCGCAGACGTCCGCGATGGGGCCGAGGGGGTCCGCCGCGCCCACGGCCGTGGTCCCCACTGTCGCGACCACGGCCAACGGCCTGAAGCCCGCGGCCAGGTCGCGCCGGATCGCTTCGTCCAGCAGATCCGGCCGCATGCGGTACAGCTCGTCGGAGGGCACCCGGATGACATTGGCGAGTCCCGTCCCCAGGGTGATCGCGGCCTTCTCGATCGAGCTGTGGGCCTGGTCCGATGTATAGATGCGCAGCGTCGGCACGTCGGGGCCGGCGATGCCCTGTTCCCTGACGTCGAAGTCGAGGGCCTGGTCCCGCGCCGCCGTCAAGGCGTAGAGATTGGCCAGTGAGGCACCGGTGACCAGGAGGCCGTCCGCGTCCTCCGGGTAGTCAGCCATGCGTGCGACCCAGCGCAGCACCACTTGTTCGAGGGCGGAGGCGGCTGGACTGGTCTGCCACAGCATGGAGTTGACGTTCAGTGCCGCCGTCACGGTCTCAGCCAGGACGCCGGGCAGGCTCGCGGAGGTGGGAAAATAGCCGTGGAACGACGGATGGTTCCACTGCACGAGACCGGGAATCACCTTCTCGCGCGTATCGGCCAGGATGCGTGAGAAGTGTTCACCCGTCTCGGGCAGGTCCGCCCGCAACGCGTCCTTCAGCTCCTGAGGATGCTGCGGGACGGCCACAGGTACGTCCCGGATGGTCTCGAAGTGCTCGCGGATCAAGGAGATCACTTCACGGCCGTGCTCCTCGAATACAGCCGGATCCCAATCCCCTACTTCCTCAGGCATCTTCTTCCCCCCCGTTCTCAGGCGCTGCTGTCGACGGCATCGACGTCCACCGGGAGCTCAGTGAAGTACGTGATCTCACGAGGTCCGGCACAGTACTTGGCGTAGAAATCAGCGAGGAGAAGTTCCTCGTTCCTGATGAATTCCTCGTGTTCGGCCCGGCTGCGCCAGGTGTACATCATCCAGATCTCGCCCGGCTTGCTCTGACGCTGGAAGAAACGACCGTGCTCACACCACCCGGGGTCCACGTGGGCCGGCGGTCCCACCAGTTCGTCCATCTCCTGCATCAATTCCAGGGCCTGGTCGGCGAATTCGTCCGTGAGCCGCCAGGTCTCGAGTACGGTGACCATTGATCCAATGCCTCCTGCTCTGGTTCCTCAGCCTGTTCACGCACCGGGGAGAACCGATATTTTCCGGGATGCCGACTACGAGGTACTCCGTACCCGAGATTACGCTTGGCATTGAGGCACGCGAATGGCCAGAATCCATCTCGTGCTCATTGGGCGGTAACCGCTCCAACTCCGAAGGCGTCGTGGTCCGGTGGCTGAGCGGAGGCCACGGCGGGCATCACCTGCCGGGCCACCAGTTCGACCGTCTGCCAATCGATCGGCGGCCGGACCCCGAGCACAAAGTCCGTGACGCCCAGTTCACGGAAGCGGAGCAGGTCGGCCACACACTGTTCGGGCGTCCCGAACGTCACGTACTCGTCCAACAACGGGGAATCCGCGGGAAGACGCCGCAGCAGTTCGGCTTTGCGGGCCCTGGCCTCCCGTTCGTCCTCGGCCAGCACCGCCCGGAAGGTGACGGACCTGCGGATGTCCTCCGGAACTCGCCCGACATCCGCGCAATGCCGCGCCAGCGCCTCGCACTTGCGGCGGTAGGACTCGGCAGTGCCGGCGAGCGTGTTCCAGATGTCGGCGTGCTCGGCCGCGATCCGCAACAGCCGCCGTTCGCCGTCGCCGCCGATCACCAGCGGAACCCTCGACTGGAGGGGCTTGGGCGCCAAATGGGCGGAGTTCAACTGGACATACTGCCCGGAGAAGTCGGAGACCTCCTCCGTCCAGAGTGCCCGCGTCACCCGGCATGCCTCGTCCAGCAGGTCCATGCGCGCCCCGGCCGGAGGAAAGGGAATGCCGTACTGCGTGTAGCCGAGGTCGGGGCCCGCCGCGCCCAGGCCGAACTCCAGACGCCCGCCGGAGATGTGGTCGATGGTCGCGGCCATGACGGCGGCGACAGCGGGGTGCCGCCAGGTAGGGGCGGAGACCAGGAGGGCGCACCGGATCCGGCTGGTCCGCGCCGCCAGCGCGGCCAGCAGTGTCATCCCGTCGAAGCAGGGTCCGCCGGGGCCGCCGAGCGGCGGCCTGAAGTGGTCGAAGACGGACGCCCACTGGTAGCCCAGCGCCTCGGCGCGCTGCCACAGCACCAGGGATTCCTCGAACGTCTGGTTCTGCTGGCCCGAGTGGACACCGAACCGGACGGCTTCACCGTGAACCGGCATCGGGGCCCTCCTTGCGGAGCGCCGCCTGGAGCGCTTCGGTGATGGTACGAACGCTTTCGAAGGTGCTGCGGTGCATCACGTCCGCGGGCAGCAGCACGGAGAAGGTCTCCTCGAGTGCGACCAGCAGGCTCACCAGTTCCAGCGACCCGAGCCGGAGCGAGTGGAGCCGGCTGTCGGGACTTGACAGCGCCGCGGCCTGGTCTTCGGGCAGTACACCCCGGACGACCTGCGTCACGGTAGCGAGAGTCGGGTCCATACCTGGCCTCCTCAGCGGATCAGGAACTCGTGCGTTGTCCGGTGGCGGTAGACCTCACCCGGATCGAGCCGGGAGAAGGGGGAGACGTCCCGGCCGGGCGGGTCGGGGAGGGCGCCGGCCTCCAGGCACAGGCCGCCGCGAGGGCGGTCGGTGAACTTGTCCGCCGAGTACACGCCCAGGCCTGGCTGGTCCGTGAACACCCGCATGGCGCGCCCGCCGGCCGGGTCGTACAGTTCTGCGGCCCAGGCCGGGTCGTCCAGGACGAAGCAGTTGTCGATCAGGGCACCGGCGATCGGCCGCGGTTCGCGGTAGTCGAGTGCGGTGCCGGCGACGGGAGCGGGCGGCTGGGGGAGCGGCAGCAGCTCACTGTCGAACACCATGACCCGGTCGGCGTTGACGGCGAGTCGGTGGTGGTCGACGGTGCCCGACCCGGCCAGATTCCAGAAGGCGTGGTTGGTCAGTCCGACCACGGTGGGCGCCGTCGAGGTGGCCCGGTACTCGAACGTGAGCCGACGGTCGCGGTCCACTCGGTAGACGACCTCGGCGGACAGCGTCCCCGGGTAGCCCTGGTCGCCGTCAGGGGTCACCAGCCCGAGGCGGAGGACGAGTTCGTCGTCCCGGTGCTCGGCGTCGGCTTCCCACACGTAGCGGTCGAATCCGATGCTGCCACCGTGGACGTGGTGCGTGCCCTCGTTCCGGTCGAGCCGGTGCTCGACGCCGTCCAGCCGGATCCTCCCGTCCCCGACCATCCGGCAGTAGCGTCCGAGCGTCGCCCCGACGTAGGGGTTGCGTCGCCTGTCCTGGTAGCTGTCCAGGTCCGGGAGGCGGACCACGGTGTTGTCCACCCGGCCGGACCGGTCCGGTGTCAGGACCTCGACCGTGGAGGCGCCGTAGGTCCAGATCACCACGCTGAGGCCGTTGCCGGTGTCCAGCGTGTAGGAGTCGACCGTGGTCGGGCCCTGGCCGGAGTGTCCGCGCGTGCTGCCCACCGCCTCCTTGCGGATGTTCATCCGTTTCCCTCCGGTCCGGCGACGGGGCCGGGGGCGAAGCTCCTCTGGAGGCGTACGGATCGGCGTCCCCCACTGTCCGTGCGAACGCCGCCGTGGCGGCGGAAGCCGAGTATTTCCAGCAGTTTCACGGTGTCGGCCAGGTCCGGGTTGGCCTCCGAACGGAGGGCGTCCGCTCCTCGGGCCGACGCCAGTTCCAGGGCGCGGCGCACGCAGGTCGCCCCGGTGGGCGTGCTGTCGGCCAGCCACCGCGGGGCGACGGCGAGGCGTCCCAGGTAGGCCGGCCTGACGGCCGGTGGAAAGTCGTCCGGGGCCAGGGCGAACGGCGGATCCCAGGACAGCGTGAACATTCCGGCGGCCTGGCCGTCATGACGCAGCAGGTGGACGTCGCCCGCGTGCACGCGCCGTGCGGTCGTTCCGGTGTCCCGTACGGGGGCCGCCGACCCGTACTTCCGCGCCTGGTAGCCGTCGCAGGCGCAGAGCAGGGCGTGCACTTCGTCCGGGTCTCCGGCCGTTTCCCAGGTCCAGTCCACCGCCGTGCTCCCGGTCATCGCCCCGGCCCGAGGCGGCGGACCGTGACGGTCTTGGGCCGCTGGTAGTCGGAGAGCGCGAGCACGCTCAGATCGGTGCCGTGTCCTGAGCCTCGGCGCCCGCCGTGCGGAAGTTCGGGGGTCTGCTCCAGGTGGCAGTTCACCCAGACTTCCCCCGCGTCGAGCGAACCGGCCAGGGCCAGGGCCGTGTCCATCGAGTCGCTCCAGACACTGGCGCCCAGGGCCTGCGGGACGCCGTTGGCCATCCTGACCGCTTCGTCGTAGCCGGCCGCTGCCTGGACGGTCAGCACCGGTCCGAAGATCTCCTCGTGCACGGCGGGGTCCTGGGACGGCAGGTCCGCCAGGATCTGGCCGGGACGCCAGTAGCCCCGCGTCTCGCCGGACTGCGGGGCGATGTCGGCGACGTGCCGGATTCCGGCGGCACTGCTCTTCAGGATGCGGTCGTAACGGGCCACTTGGTCCGGATTGTTGAGCGGTCCGAAGTCCGTTCCGGCGGACTTGACCGCCATCGCCTTCGCCAGGCCCTCGACGACCTCCGTGTAGTTCTCGCGCAGTGTGATGACCCGGGCGGGGGAGGCACAGCTCTGGCCGGCATTGTAGGTGCAGGCCTGGACGAGTGCCCCATAGGTGTCCTCGCCCGCGTCAGGGAGGACCACCGCGGGGCCGTTGCCGCCCAGTTCGAGGCTCACCCGGCGCAGACCCGCTCTCCGCACCACATCGAGGCCTCCCGCGGTGCTTCCCGTGAACGCCACCGCGTCGACGCGGGTGCCCACCAGCAGACGCCCGGTCTCCCGGTCCCCGGGCACCACGGTCAGGACTCCCGGCCCGAGGATCTCGTCGCAGTACCGGCCGAGTGTCACGGCGGAGTCGGGTGTGGTCTCCGCCGGCTTGACCACCACGGTGTTACCGGCCGCGAGAGCCGGCGCGGCCCGCCACGCGGTCATCAGGAGCGGATAGTTCCAGGGGACGATGGCGGCGACCACGCCCAGCGGTTCCCATCGGACCCAGCTTTCGCGTTCTGGGAGCAGGTGGCCCGCGGCCGGGCTGGTCCCGGTCCGCAGGGCTCCCGCGAAGAAGCGCAGGACATCGGCGCTCTGCTCGACCTCGCCCCGGGCCTCTGCCTCGGGTTTGCCGGTACCGGCCCGCTCGGCGGCCACGAACTCGTCCGCGTGGTCCTCGATCGCTTCCGCGAGCCGCAGCAGCAGCCGGGAGCGCCGTGCCGGGGTCAGTGCCGCCCAGGCCGGTTGTGCCTGCCGGGCGCGGGCCACCGCGCCGACCACCGTGCGTGCGCCGCTGACCGGTATCTCCTGTCGTACGAGTCCGGTGCGGGGGTCGGTGAGTTGGGTCGTGTCCTGTTGCAAGGACATGGGGACTCCTGTCCTGGAGTGCGGTGGGTGTCGACGTACGCCGGCCCCGCTGTCGCGTCTGCTTCTCACGACCGCCGGGGCTGTCCGAAGGCGGTCACGGGTTTCTTTCGGGTTCGGAGCGGGACAGCTGCCGGGTGAGCTCGGGCCGCAGGATCTTGCCGGTGCGTGTCCTCGGGATCGCTTCGAGTCTCGCCACCCGGCTGGGGTGCACCGCGGGAGAGAACACGGCCGAGAGCGCCGGGCGGAGGTCGACGTCCGACGCGCCGGGCGCCAGCACCACGGCGGCCACGACCTCCTCGCCGAGGAACCGGTGCGGCAGGGCGACCGTCGCCGCGTCCACCACCTGGGGAACCGACCGCAGGACGCGGTCCATCTCCTCGAGGGAGACCGATTCTCCGCGCACCTTGGCGATGTTCTTCCGCCTGCCGGTGATGACGAAGAAGGTCCGGCCGCTCTGCGCGTCCACGTGGTGACGACCGAGGTCGCCGGAGTGGAACCAGCCGCCGGCGAATGCCTGCGAGGTCGCCTCCGGGTTGTCGACGTACCGCGTCATGACATTGAGTCCGCGCATGCAGATCTCACCGGTCTCCCCGGGCGCGGCGCGATCCCCGCTGTCGGTCAGCACGGCGACGTCGTTGCCGTGGAAGGCGGTGCCGATCGACGGGATGTCGGTGTCCAGCAGCATCCGGCGGTAGGTGTCCTCATGCAGGTCCGCCGGCATCGTCGTGGAGAAGTTGGTCGTCTCGGTGAGTCCGTAGCCCTGCAGGACGCGCGCTCCCACCCGGTGCGCCACGGCTCGCGCGGTCGCCGTGGTCAGCGGTGCGGCCGCGGTGACGAAGTAGTCGAAGGTGGACGGCAGGACCGGCTGCCGGACGGCAAGGATCGTTTCGAGGATGCTCGGGACCACACTGGCTATACGAGGCTTGAACCGTTCGACGAGGTCGGGATATCCGAACGGATCGAACTCACGGGCAAGGACCAGATGCGCCCCGGCCGTCAGCGCTCCGAAGACGGTGAAGTGCAGTCCGTTGACATGGTGGATCGGCAGGCAGCCCAGCAACCGGTCACCGGGCACCAACGTGTGGTGGCGGACCAGGGCGTCTGCGTTCGCGGCCGCGTTGTAGTGCGACTGGGCGACCAGCTTGGAGGCAGCGGTCGAACCCGACGTGCCGAAGTACAGAGCGTCCGACCATGGATCGAGTGGGGCGTCGGGCGGGTGTCCCGCTGTCGCGTCAGGATGCGGACGCGGGGCCGCCGGCAGTTCGACAGCCTCCGTGAGAACGCCGTCCGGAACGGAAGGGGACCGGAGGACCGCCTTCGCCGAGAGTCGGCCGGTCTGCTGTCGCAGGCGGTCCGGCGGGTCACCGGGGTTGAGCAACAGCACCGCGCACCCGGAGCGCTGAAGGGCGAAGAGAGCCGCGAGCGAGACGGCGTCGTTCGCCGGCAGCAGCCCTGCCACGTCGCCGGCGACGACACCCACCTTCTGGTCGAGCCACGCGCCCACCTGACGGCTGAGCTGCTCGAATTCGCGGTAGGAGAGGGTGTGTTCCTCTCCCTTCTCGGTGAAGGTGGTGAGGAACGGGTCGTCGCCCCGGGTGCGGGCGCGCGCGGAGAGCCGGGCGGGCATGGTGGCCCCGGCCTTCCCGGAGGGGCCGAAGGGGATGCCGCCGTAGGTGTGGACGCGCTCGAAGTCCTCCCGCCCGACGCCTTCGGGTGCCGTGACGACAGTCATCGGTCAGCCGAACCGGTGCGGGGAGTGCGTGCAGCCCAGGGACTCCAGTTCCTCGCCGCTGTCGGCCGCGACGTCGCAGATCAGGCAGTGGATGGAGCCGAACGGGTTGAGCAGGGCGGCGTAGGCGGTCAGCGACTGCCGGTCCTCGCTGTCCAGAGCCCGGTGCGGTGTACCGATCGAAAGGATCGTGTGGTCGGTGATCGCGCCGACCGCGTGGACGACGGAACCGTCGACCATGTACGCCCGCCCCGGACCGGTCGGCACGATCTGGCCGTTGACCGAGATGGTGCCCTCGCCCGCCAGGACGAACAGCAGGTGGTCCCCGGGGTGGGTGTGCGGGGCAAAGCCCTCACCAGCGGGAACATGCAGGATGTCCGCTCCGAGGTGCCCGTTGGACAGCAGCGAACGTCCGGTGGCGGCGCTGGTCTTGGCCACCTTCGTCGGGCCCGGAACCGACTCGATGCCGAGGCTCTGCACCTTTCCCTCGGCTCCCAGGTCGTCGGCCCAGTCGCAGATCAGCAGCGGGGTGGTGCCGGTGTCCGGTTTCCGGGCCGTCTCGCTGTCGAGGACCGCGGTGATCCGCTCGGCCTTGCGCTGCCGGCTCGCCGGATCCGGATCCTGGAGTGCCGCTTCCAGTCGCTGTAGCAGCGTCGTTGTTAGGGTTTTTTCTACTGTATTGCTCACGTCAGCCCTTTCCAGCATGCCGGAATTTCTGATACAGGTTCGTCGGCAAAGGGAAAGCGGGGCCGCCAACAGCCCCTGCTCCTCGGGAAGGCAAGGTTTGCGCTTCTTGCTGCTGCCACGATAGGACGATTGCCTGCCACCGGTGCAAGGGGCCGGGAATTCCTCCTTCCACTGACAGGTCGTTGGCCGCCCACGGCTGCTCAACTCATTACCCGCCGGTTACCGGAGAATGAGGCAGGGGGATTGTCTGGGCGACCGCTCCGCATACCTTGAATAAGTCGACGGCGTTTTGCGAGCCCCACGGGCGTGGTGGCCCGGTCCATCGCCGTGCGCCGGAGCGCCGTTCACCGGTCAAGGAATTCGGAGCGCAGCAGATGATGCATGGAATATTTGTGAGCGGGACCACAGATGCGCATATCGCTCCGAGGGCGGACCTCCTGGAGCGGCTCGGCTCCGAGCTCGCACCTCCGCTGCTGACCGTCCCCGAGGTCTCCGCGGAGGACTTCCCCGGCCGGGCGCTCGACGACTTCGTCGGCCGGCTGGAGAAGGACGGCCTGGCCGGGGCTCTGCTTGACCGGCCGCTGTCGGACGAGCGCTTCCGCGCGTTCGGAGAGGTGTTGGGCACCCCGCTGCCGGAAACCGACCCCGCGGTGCTTCCCAGGGTCTCGCTGGACGTCGTGCTCAATCTCGTCGGCGAACGGTCGCGGACCGAGAACGTCGCTCTGCAGCCGTTCGCCGCCAACCCCCTGTCTCTGCACACGGAGGGCAGCGGCCGCCCGGTGGCGGAGCAGCCTCGCTACATCGTGCTGATGTGCTGTGAACCGGGGGACGTCACGAGCGCGGCCCAGACCGTGCTGGCTCCCATGGACGCGATCGGGAGCCGGCTCACACCCCGTGAACGGGAAACCCTGTCCCGCACGAGGTACCGGCGCAATGCCCAGGGGCCCCCGATCCTCAGGGACGTCGACGGACGCCAGGTCTTCTCCTTCCGGGACTTTCTCGCGGAGCCGTTGGAGTGGACGTACAGCGGGACCGACACCACCCCCGACATCACATCCGACACGGTCAACACCGTGCTGCGCGGCCTGCTGACGGCCATGTACGCACCGGGCGGCCACACCGGTGTGCGGTGGGAGCGCGGTCTGCTGCTGGCCATCGACAACACCTTCTACTTCCACGGCAGGAGAGCCGGCACATCCTCCGTCCCCGCCCGGCGCCGGCACCTCAAGCGCCTCCGGATCAAGTAGCGCCCGTGTCCCAAGGAGAAGGCATGCAGCTTTTCGCCGCTGTCCCCAGACCCCGGCTCAGCGTCGTCCCCGAGGAGGCCCGCCACGCCGCCGCCCTCTCACACACAGCGGGTGGCAGTCGTCGCACGTTCGATCCCGGTGTGGACGACCGGGTGCTCGAGGTGTTCGCGCGGGCCCGTGACCCTCGTGATCCCCTGGAGCTGCGGGACCTGTGGCTGGGGCGGATCGAGCACGAGCTGGGGCACCGTTCCCACCGGCCCTGGCTCGCGGAGGGGTGGCGGACCGCCCGGCCGCACCGCGTGGTCGACCCGGCCGAGGTTCTCTCCTCCCGTGCCACGGTGCGCTTCGTCAAGGAGATGTTCAACTGGTACTTTCGCGACGATCTGTACGGGGACCTCCACTCGGACAGCCATCTCATCCTGTCCAGCGGGTCGGTCGACGAAGAACGCTGGGGACTGCCCTCCGCGTTGAAACGCGCCATCCAATTCGCCCTGGACCGCGACTGGTACGGGTACTCCGACTCGCGAGGGCGGGTCCCCGCCCGCGAGGCGATAGCGGCATACGAAACCGCCCGCATCGCCGGGGCCCGGTACACCGTCGACAATGTCGCGATGACGATGGGCGGAACATTCGCCATCAGCTCGCTGGCGGACTTCGTCCTGCACAACGCCCCGGATCTCGGGGAGCCCGTGCTCTGCGGAACCCCCAACTACCCGCCGCTGGTGGAGTCCATCGCACGGCGGCGAGGGGTACGGCTCGTGCCGCTTCCCTGCCAGGACGGCCAGATGTCGCTGGGCCCGCTCATCGCGGCGCTGACTCCCAACACCCCCATGGTGATGCTCCAGACCGCGGCGAACCCGACCGGCGCTGTCGTTTCGGAGCAGGAACTCACGCAGCTGATCCGCGCCGCGGCACCCACAACAATGATCATTCTGGACGAATGTCACGAGTGGCTCGGCCCGCCGGAGTCGCGATCGGCCGCGCGGGCCGCACCGAACGTCATCCGCGTGTCGAGTCTGTCCAAGACCTGGTCCGCACCCGGGCTGAAGATCGGCTGGTTCCTCGCGGACCAGGACTTCGTCGCCGAGTACTACGAGTACGCGTCAACGGCCTTCGGCGGGCCGCCGTCCTTCTTCTACACCCTGGTCGAGGTCGTGGCCCGGATGGAACGCTGGCTGCTCGAAGGGGTGGGCACTCCAGGAGCAGGCCAGGCCGCCGAGTTCGAAAAGGCCTACCAGGTGGATCTGGACCAGTTGCAGGCCGCCTACCAGACGTACCGCAGCGAACGGCTGTTCAGGCAGGAGTCCCTGACCACCCTGCGCGAGGCAACCACCACCCGGCTCCGTGAGGCCTCGGGGGCGGTGATCGTGCCGCGCTGCTCCATCAACACGACCGTCGAGTTCACCGGTTGGACGGACTCCTACCTGTGCTTCCGCGACATCCTTCGCGAGACGGGCGTCTCGGTGTTCCCCACCATCCTGACGTTCGGCCTGTCCGGCGGAGCCGTCCGCGTCACCACCGCGCGCCCCTGGGACCAGTTGTCCGAAGCGATCACCCGTATCGGTTCGTATCTGTCGGTGCCTGTGGGATGACCAAGGAAGGAAGCACACATGACGGAGCTCTTCCACGCCAACGGCCGCAAGACCATCCTGGGGATGGTCCACCTCAGGCCTCTGCCCGGCACCCCGTACCACTCCGAGGGCAGCCTCGGGACGATTCTCGATGACGCCGTCCGCTCGGCGGTCGCGCTGCGGGACGGAGGCGCGGACGGCTGCCTGATCCAGACAGTGGACCGGGTCTACAGCACCGAGGACGAGGCCGACCCGGCCCGCGTCGCCGCCATGGCCCTTGTCGTGCGGGCGGTTGTCGAGGCCACGGGCGGGAACGGCTTCCAGGTCGGCGTCCAACTGATGCGCAACGCCGTGAAGGCATCCCTGGCGGTGGCCAAGGTGGCCGAAGCCGGCTTCGTACGTGTCGGCACCCTCGTGGGGGCCACGCTCACCGCGCAGGGCCTCGTGCAGGCCAACCCGCTGGAGGTCATGGAGTACCGCCAGAAGATCAACGCACAGGATGTGAGGATCATCGCGGACGCCGACTCCATGCACTTCAGCTGGCTGGGCGGCGGCAGGCCCACCGGCCGGGTGGCCAAGGACGCACAGCAGGCAGGCGCCGACGCGATCTGCGTCTCCCACGCCGACGAGCAGCAGATGCTCGACATGGTCGCTTCCGCACGCCGGTCCGCTCCGGCCCTGCCCGTCCTGCTCGCCGGCAACACCAAGCACGACAACGCGGCACGGCTGCTGGCGGTCGCGGACGGAGCGTTCGTGGGCACCTGTCTGGAACTCGACGGCTGGGGAGGCCCCATCGACGTCGACCGGGTGAAGGCCTACATGGAGATCGTCCGAGGCTTGGAGCGGTGAAACACCATGACCGTGGCGGCGTCGGAGAACAGGGGAGGGGGACATACTCGTGGAGACGCTTGAACCCGAGGTGATGGTGCGGCAGGTCGAGAGCCTCGCCGCCGATCTGAGGGAACTGGTCGGCCCGGTGAGCCGGGAAAGGGATGCCTTGTTCGCCTCCGCGGACTGGGCATCGGTGGGATCCGTCCACCTCGTCGGTGACGGCGACTCGTACTACGCCGGTCACGCGGTCGAGCTGGCGTTCCGGTCGCTCGCGCAGACCAGTTGTGTCGCCACGGCGGCACTGGGATTCCTGGAGTACGAGGCGCCGTGGTCGCATCTGCTCGGCCCCGGGAGGCCCCTGGTCGTCGGGATCTCGTCGTCGGGTTCCACACCGCGGGTCGTTCAGGCGGTCGCCCGGGCCCGTCGGCATGGCGCGCTGACCCTCGCGCTGACCGGTGTACCTGGCAGCCCGTTGACACAGACGGCCGAACACACGCTCTCGCTGCCTCTGGCACGGCCCGAGCGATCACCCGGGATCCGTACGTATCAGGCCAGCCTGCTGGGTCTGCTGCTCCTGGCGATACGACTTGGGCAGGCCCGGGGCCGTCACTCCGCCGACGAGACACGGGACTTGGAGCGGGAACTGACCTCGTTGCACGAGGGCCTGGCTGCCACCGTCGACCTGTCGGGGGACCGGTGCCGGGAAGTCGCGGCCCTGGTCAGTGATGCCCCCGTGGCGGTCATGGCGGGCAGTGGGCCCGGGTTCGGCACCGCGTTGTTCTCCGCCGCCAAACTCATCGAAGGGTCAGGCGTCTTCGCCCGCGGCCAGGACCTGGAGGAGTGGCACCACGTGGAACGGTTCGCCGCTCCGCACGACATGCCCGTGTTCGTCATCGCGCCGCCGGGCCGTTCCTACTGGCGGGCGGTCGAGATCGCGGCCAAGGCCGAGGAACTCGGCAGGCGGGTCGTCGCGGTGACCCACCGGGACGATGTGGAGGTGGCCCGCCACGCCGGTGCCGTGCTGCCCGTCGCGGTGCGCTCCAGGGAGGAGTTCTCACCCCTGCTCTACCACGTCTTCGCCGGGCTGCTCGCCTGCCGTACGGCGCAGCGCCTGGGGCGCACGCCGTTCCGCACCGGCCCGGCCGTCGACGAGCCCGCTCGAACCTGACCGGGCCCGATCAATAACAGCCCGTCAAAACTCCGTGCTGGTAGCGGGTTTCCGCTCGACCGGCGGCCGACACCTCGGCGGAGGTGTCGGCATGTGGGGCGAGGGAGTGGCACGCGGACCGGTCGCCCAGGGCCGGTCCGCGTGCTGTTTGAGCATGTCAGGCGTCAGAAGCGGTCGCAGATGGTGCCTGCGCTTCACCCCACCTCGTGGAGCCCGTCGCTGACGCGCGCCTCACCGCGGGACGAGAGCGGCGCAAGCACCTTCCAGCCGCCGACGGGCTCATGGGCCACGGCGTACTCGGACCGGGTGGCCTGGTGTGTCGCCTTGCAGACCCGGATCTCGCCGGGGGACGTGAAGCGCAGAAGCTGCGTGCACCGGTCCATCACGCCGCCGATCACTGTCATCCCCAGGTCGTTCCCGCCGCCGGTTCCACACTGCAGGACTGCCTCTCCGGTGGCCACCGCGATCCTGGAACTCACGGTGTATCTGTGGCCGGCCACACCCGACAGGGTCCCGGCGCCGAAATGCCGGTGAATCGCTGTCGCCGCACGCATCGCACGGTTCGCGTGGTCCCTGGGTACGTCGGTACCGCGGAAGAAGCTGAAGGAGATTTCTCCCATCCCCATGCGGATCGTCCCGTTGTTCTTCTCGAATTCACGGTGAATGCCCACCGAGGCGTTGTGGACGATCTCGACGGTTTCCTCAGGTGTCGGATCACCGTCCCAGGAACTGACCTGGATCTTGACCATGACGACGCTGATCAGCTCCGGCTTGCGATCTGCCGCGAGGAGGGGCAGCGGAATGACTCCATCGTGGCGCTGCTGCCGGGGAGCGGCGGGGGTGCCGCCTACGGAAGGGTGCAGGAGCACATCGCGGGACGAGGCCTGTCTGGCCGGGGGGACGGTGGGCGGCAGGGAGAGTGCCGGATCCTGGGTGATGATGGCGGTCTGGAGGGCCTTCAGGTCGTGGCCGGGTTCCAGGCCGAACTCGTCGTCGAGCAGCGACCGGATGCGCTGGTACAGCGCGAGCGCGTCGAGTTGCCGGCCACATCGGTAGAGGCCGACCATGAGCTGTCCCGACAGCCTCTCGCGCGACGGGTGGCTCATATGCAGGTTCTCCATCTCCTCGAGAACCGCCCGGTGGCGCCCCAGCGCCAGTTCCGTCTCGAAACAGTCCTCGCGGACGTTCAGAACGAAGTTCTCAAGAGCTTCGATCTCGGGCCATACGACGCCCTCCTCCGCCAGCTCCGACAGAATCGGTCCTCTCTGCAGGCCGAGTGCGGCCCGCAGTGTTTTTCGTGCCGACTCGTGGTCACCTTCGGCGAGTGACGCCCGGCCGGCCGCGGCGAGTTGCTGGAAACGCGAAAGGTCGACGTCCTTGGCCGAGACCCGCAGAAGGTAGCCCGGCGGATGGGTCAACAGGATCGGCGCATCGGCCTGCGCCTGTTCCTCGTTCATGATGCGGCGTAAGTCGGATACGGCGTTCTGGAGCATCTTGCGCGCGGTCGCGGGGGTGCCCGAGGGCCACAGGGCATTCAGCAGATGGCTCGTCGGGACGACCCGGTTGGAGTGCAGGAGCAGCAGACTCAACAGACCGCGCTTGACGAAGCCACCCAACGGCACTGGTTCGTCCGCACGGGTCACATTCAGTCCGCCCAGGACCTCGAATTTCATAGCACCTGCACTTCCTGTGAACGTCGTGGTCGTCGTCGCCGTCGTCTGGCCGGGGTGTTCGCGTGAGCCGCCGCTCATGAGCGGCGGCGGCCGGCCGTGGCCCGGGTCGAGGACGCCGGGCGGCCCGCGATCCGAGGACCGGATCCGCCGGGGCCTCCACGGCGGAGCCGCGCGGGGTCCTGTGCGCCGATTCCGTCCAGCGCGCCGCCCCGAACCGTTGGGCGTACGTGATGACCTCGTGCCGTGCGCCGCCGAGCAACAGCGCCGGATCGTCCGGGCTCTGCTTCGCATGCACTGCGACGTCCGCCGCCGCCGATCCCGACATGACTCCCCGTCGATCGAAGTTCGATGCACCCGAGTCTTCGAATCCTCCGGTGGGGGAGTGGGAGGCGGGCGGCCGGTCCGGTGGCGATGTCGTGCCGTGTCTCAGGAATCCCCCGGGCACTGAGCTGGAGCCGTACCGGCTTCATCATGACCGCCTCTCTGCGCATCGAACCGTTTCTCGGGACACGCGACACTTCGGGCTCGTGTGTCACACCACCCGGAGGCACCGCCTCCGGACAACGGGAATTCTGGCCTCCACAGCCGCAGGCTGGATACCTCGGCAGACAGGTGGTAGGGGAAACAATGGAACGTTCCAAAAATGCCGGGCGAAGCCGAACAGGCCTGTTCTCCTACTGGCCGATCATGTGGTAAGGGCGGACCTCATCTCCCCCTCGCCCACCTGTCGGTCGCCAGGGCGAACCACATGTCCCGGCCCGGCACCCCGCTTCATCGAGGCACACTCGGCTCGCCGCCATCGGTGAAGTCGAGCTCGGCGATGGAGCTTTGCGACGGCCGCGGCCGGAAGGGCGGCGGGTGCGGGCCGCAACTCTCCAACACGCCAGGGGACTTGTTGAGGCCCGAACCGCACACCCGCGTCGCGCCGTTCGGCATCGGCGGCGGGTTGGCCTCCTGCGGGGGCGCGGGTGCGTCGCCGGCCCGTCTGGGGTGACAGCGAGGGGCAGTAGGCCGGCAGCGGCTGTCGGCGGCGAGGTGGATCTTGTGTGAAGTGAACGCCCTTCCGTGCGCCGAACTCCGACGGCGGGTCGCAAGTCGGCTTCACCGCGCGGTACTTGGACGCGATCGCGTCTCACCTGCCGACGATCCCGCCCCCGACCGATCCCGCCCCGACCGATCCCGCCCCCCGCCACCGACCGCCACATCACGACGTCCGTCCGGCAGCAACGGCTCGATCCGTGCCCACTGCGCGTCAGTGAGGGTTCATCGGCGGGGCGGGAGCCTCGATCCGGAACGGGTCGGTCACTGGTTCAGTGCGATGTCTCCGGATCGGCCCCGGACCGCGTCCAGGGTGGCGAGCGTCGCCTCGTCGAGCGTGACCGCTCCGGCCCTCACGTTCGCCTCCAGGTGTTCCGGGTCGGCCGTGCCGGGGATCAGCAACACGTTCGGGGCATGGTGCAGCAGCCAGGCCAGTCCGACCTGTGCGGGTGAGGCGTTCGACTCACGCGCGGCGGCGATGACGGCCGGTTCGTCGGTCACCTTCGGCATCCGGTCGAAGGCGCTGCCGAGGGGGAAGTAGGGAACCCAGGCGATGCCCTCGTCCAGGCACAGTCGGAGCATGTCCTCGTCGTCGCGGGCCAGGAGGTTGTACGCGTTCTGCACACACGCGATGCCCGCGGGCAGGGCGCTGCGCAGAACGTCGAGGGAGACACTGCTGAGGCCGATCGCACCGATCTTGCCCTCGTCGCGCAGGGCGGTCATCACCTCGAGCTGGTCGTCGAGGGCGACCAGCTGATCCCCCGTGGCGCGCAGGCCGGGGCCGGTGTCCGTACGGCGGAGGTTGACCAGCGGGATCTGGTCCATTCCAAGGGTCGTCAGGTTGTCCTCGACGCTGGCGCGCAACTGTTCGGGGCGCTGTGCGAGGCGGAGAGGGAGCGGACCCTCGGAGTCGGGCTCGGCGCCCACTTTGCTGACCACCATGACGTCGTCCTCGGGGCGGACGGCTTCGCGGATCGCTTCGTTGGCGAAGCCGTGGCCGTAGAACTGGGCGGTGTCGATGTGGTCGACTCCCAGCTCGACGCAACGTCGCACCATCGCGACCGCTGCCCCGCGGTCGGTCCGCAGACGCTCCAGCTGCATCGCGCCGAAGCCGATCCGCGACACGGTGCGGCCCGCGAGCCGTCCGGTGCCACCGGCGCGCGGCGCGCCGGATGCGGTGACCTCAGGAATTCGGGCGGGGACGGCCATCTGCGTTCTCCTTCGGTGGGACCATGGAAGAAGCGGAGTAACTCCGTTTCGTCCACCGTAGCACTAACCGGAGGTCCTCCGTTTTGTCTGAGAGTGAGCCCACGCCCACCGACCGCAGTGCGGCCGCCCCGGACCGCCCGGCACGCGCCGACGCACGCCGAAACCGCGACAGACTCCTCGCCACCGCCCGGGACGCCTTCGCGGCGACGACGGAAACCGTGCCGCTGGACGCGATCGCCCGCACGGCCGGCGTCGGGATCGGCACGCTCTACCGGCACTTCCCCACGCGTGAGGCACTCGTGGAGGCCGTCTACGCCGCGGAGCTCGACGAGGTGGTGTCCAGTGCGACGGTGCTTCTGGGCGAGCTTGAACCCGCAGCCGCACTGCGTGCCTGGATGACTCGGTACGCGGCGTTCTTCAAGATCAAGCGGGGCATGTCCGACACGCTGCGCGCGGGCTGGGCGTCGGGCAGCATCGCCACGCCCGCGACGCGGGAACGCATCACGGCCGTCATCACCATGATGCTGCGGAGCGGGGCGGAGGCCGGTTCGCTGCGCTCGGACGTCGATCCGGAGGACGTCACGATGATGCTCCTCGGCGTGTTCCTCTCGACCGCGGCGATCGACGCGCAGGACAGGGCCGAACAACTCCTCGACCTGATCGTCGACGCGCTGCGCCCGGCCCTCGAGCCGAAGCGCCGGTGACGTCCGTCGACGGCACGTGAAGCAGGGAGCCGACCCAGGCGCCCGTGCCCGCTCGGACCGAAGCCTCCGCTGCGACGTCGTCCGCGGACGACGCGGGAGGTGGACGCTCACCGTTCGACGGTCACCAGGTCGCCGAGCAGCCGAGGCGCTACCGGTACTCCCGGGATCACCCGGACGCTGCGGCCCGACGACGCCCAAGTAGCCTGACTGGAAGACGAGTTGGATGGAGAGCTCGTATGCGGCTCGGTGGGTCGATCGTGCCCGTCCGGCGCCTCGTGAGGTGAGGGGTATTCGATGGAAAACCGAGCCTCTCGACTGACAGGGTTTGACCATGAGTCTCCGGTCCGACGACGTATCCCACCCGTCCTGGCTGGGCAAGCCGATCGACGCTCGCCCACTGTTCGGGCCGGAGTCGGTGTCACTCCTCGACCTGCTGCGCGGTCTGCGGCGCGAGGAGTGGAGCCGGGCTGCGGTGCCGGGCTGGACCGTGCGCGATCTTGCCACCCACATCCTCGGCGACTACCACGGCCGCCTCGGCCGGAGCACAGAGAGCCATCAGCGGGCCAAAGGGGTCGGAGAGACGCTGGAGGCGTTCATCCACCGGGTCAACCAGGAATGGATCGATCTCCACGCCGATCACCGTCCCACCGAGCTCATCGAGGCCCTGGAACTGGCCGGGACCCAGGTCGCCCGACAATTCGAGGGCGACGACCTCGACGCCACGGGCCTGACAGTGTCGTGGGCCGGGGCCGATCCGGCGCCCAAGTGGCTGGACATCGCCCGGGAGTTCACCGAGTACTGGACCCACCGCCAGCAGATCCGCCATGCCACCGGCCAGGACACCGACCTGGAGTTCCACGCTCTCTCCACGGTCCTGGACACCTTCATGAGGGCCTTGCCCCACACACTGCGCCACACGGCCGCACCCGCCGGGACACAACTCCAGATGGTCATCGTTGAGCCACCCGTCGGCACCTGGACCGTGACCGCCACCGCGGACCGCTGGTCACTGGCCGAAGAACCCCGCGGCCGGCCCACCGCGTCAGTGATGCTGGACGCGGAGACCGCCTGGCGACTCTGCACCCGCGGCATCGATCCTGGCACTGCCCTCGCCCGGGCCCGCATCAGCGGAGCACGCCAGATCGCCGAAGCCGCCTGCCAGATCGTGTCCGTCGTCCACTGATGGACGCTGCGCGTTGAGGTCCATGGCCGCGGTGAGTCGCCGTGTCGGCGGCAGTCACGCGTGGCAGCCGGCAACAACCGTTCAAGCTCAGTAACGAGCGCAGGGCACTCGCCAGGTCAGCCGGCAGACCTGGCAGGACTGGACTACGGCTCCACCCCGTTCGCAGTGCGATCATGCACGTCGTGGACTCCTGGGAATCGCTGACGATCGCTGAACAGACGCTCATGCGTCGTGCCATTTCGGGATACTCCCTGGCCGGGACGGTCCAGAACTATGGCGTGGCACTGCGCTGGGCCGGTGTCGCGGATGCGCCGCCCCCGCGCAGCTACACCGAGGACGAGCAACGCGCTCTGGTCCCGCGACTCGCCACCGTGGCCCTCGATCTCGCCGAACGCGGGCTGCTGACCGTCCACGAGGGCGAGAGCTACCGCGCCGTCCCCCCTGTCCTGGTGGTCGGGCAGGAACTCGTAGAGGTCCTCACCGATCCGATCAGTTGGCTGTGGAGCCCCGGACCGCGTCGCCACTTCAGTCTCACGGCCCCGCAGGCAGTGGGTGAGCGCTGGTTCGACGGCGCGCATCCGACCGCCGACACCAGTGCGCTTCCCACCTGGGACGAGTTGAGTGTCGAGGAACGCGAAATCCTGGTCTGCGCGGCCGAATTCAGCGGCATGCTCACCGGGGCGTTCGGGATCTGGGAGGATCCGCCGGCCGCCCTGGGCACCGCTGAGCGCCTGGCCTGGGTGGATCGGCAACTTGCCCCGTTGTTGCCCTTCGTCCGCGAAGGCTGGATCGAGGTCCAGCACTGTCCGGACGAGGGCAGCGATGCCTTCACCGTCATTCCTCTTGAGGATCTCCGCACTGCCCTCGCGGACCCCGCTATCCGCTACGAAGGCGATGAATGGGGCATCGGCGTCGGTTGCCTCTTCACCTACGCGGGACTGGCCGTCTGGCGCGGTGGCTGGGGCGACGAATGGGGTCGCCGGCTCGACTTCGAGTGATACCCGGCGGTATCCGCTCTGCTGTTGTCAAAGGCGTCGCACCGCAGATTCTCGAATGGCGGAGCTTGCCCGCACGCGAGTGTGCGCTTCACCATCACAGGGGCAGGAGAGGCGGATGGGGGAGAGGGATGCGGATGCGGCATTTGATGGTGCAGGAGATCGCCAGGTTCTCGTCCGGATCCGGCCACATGGCGGGGCCTCTGCTTGGGACGGGGCAGGACGGGAACCCTCTCCTTTTCTCTTCCGTGGCGGACGGGTGGGAGGTCAGCCGTTGGGACATCCGAACTGGTGGCAAGGTTTGGTGTGACCGCGAGGGCATGTCCGGCTGCAATGACAAGGCCCTGGTGCGGATTTCCGGCGGCGGTCTCCGGCTTGCCATCGCCACGGAAGACGGCATCGAGTGGTGGGACGCCCTGACGGGGCGTCGCCTGCCGGAGATGACCTGGGAGGGGTGGACCATCTGGGCCGTCGCCGACGGGGTGTTGCCGGACGGCCGCCCCATTCTCCTGGGTGCGGGCCACGACGGCGTGGTGTACCGGTGGGACCCGGTCACGGGTGAGCCGCTGGGGGACACACCATCGAAGGGCCGGGGAATCATGACGGCCGTAGGCTTCGTACCTTCTCCTGACGGTTGGGGTGTACTGGTCTCCGGCGACGATGACGGCCGGATCTGGCGGTGGAATGCGGCCAGCGGACACCAGCTGGGTGAACCTGTCGAGGGACATGATTCCGGGGTCTCCCTCATCCGGGCGCTGCCCTCTGCCGAGGGGCTCTTGTTCGTCTCCGGCGATCAAGACGGTGTACTGAAGAGATGGAATGCGGCGACCGGAGCGCAGGCCGGCCCACCGATCGAGATCAGGGCCGAGGTGTATGCCCTCGCAACGGCGCGTGTCGGAGGGACAGCGGTGATGTTTGCTGCAGGGTCCGACGAGGTCGTCCGCGCCTGGGACGCGGACACCGGTGAGGCCATCGACCTCCTTCTGAGAAGCTCTGTCGTGAGTGCCCTTGCGCAGCCGGACGGGACGGCTCTCCTGGCCACAAGTACCGTGCAGGGCGACATCGTGATCCACGCGTGCGCACTCCGCGTCGGCTAGTGCTCTGGCCGCATTGGTTCGCCGGACTGGCGGTGTTGGTGCTCGGACCGGCTGGCTCCGGTGTGGGAACAATTTTGAGCGGTCGCGGAACCGATCAAACTAGGCTTCCAGCATGTCTGGTCCGACATTGGTCATCGAGTTGGCGGATCCGCTCTCCCCGGATGCGCTGCGGGAGTTCCGCGCGTTGATGGTGGGGCTCTCTTCCCACTTCGCTGAGAAGCGGCCCGGGTTCTTCGACGTCAACGTGCCCGCGGAGCGACTGGGTGTCGAGGACAGGCGAGAGGAGGACTGGAGAAAGCCGTTCCCGCTGCCACTCCTCGGCAACACCTCCGCGGACGAGGAGCTCACGGCCCTGGTGGGATTCAATCCGCGGCGAGAGGACTGGCGTCGCCCCTTCCTGGTCTACTTGATGGGGCCGGGTGTCGGCGACGAGAGCCTCTTCGAGGCTGAGCACGCGGACGAGCCCGAGGTACAGGCCATCCTCGGCTTCAGGCCGACCCACGCCGTCAACGTCAGCGCCGGCTGCAATCGCGAGATCGACCACGTGGCCACGGCCCTGCTGACCGCCGCTGTCATGGACGTCATCGGGGGCGTGGCCAAAGCCGAGCTGCTGGACGGACAGGCGTCGGTCGTCGCCGGCCTTCCGGGGGTGTCGGGGATCGCGGACGACGACTGGATGGCGCTCGGAACGGTGGAGTTCCTGCGGGCCTGGGTGGGGCACCCCGCCTTCCGGCTGGTCAAATAACCCAGACAAACCATCGCGAAGGTGGTGCTGTGACCTGGATCGTTCGCCATGTTGCCTGAGCATGCGGCGAGGGCGGGCCGACCGCCCAGTGGATGCCTTTCTCGCTGCGGATGCCGGCGCGTTCCTTACGTTCGCCGGCCAGGGCGTCGCGGTGGCGGGCGTTGGCGTTGCGCCGGCGGAGGTAGGCATGCAGGACCCGGGTCTGCACAGTGTGGTTGAGGTGGTGGGAGATGGCGATGGTGAACTGCCGCAGGGGTCCGAAGCGCCCTTCGATCGGGTTCGCCCGCGAGGCGTAGGCCGGGGTGAACCACAGCTCGACCTTGTGGTTCTTCGCTCAGCGACGGATGCCGGCGCTGGAAGTCGACGCCGCGGTGGGCGAGCAGGCACCGTAACGTCTCACGGCCGATGCGGATCACCCGGTCCGTGCACTTTGCACAGGTAGGCGATCAGCTTGCGCAGCGACCAGCGGGTGAACGGCTGGCCGAGCTCGACGAGGCGGGCGGTGGCCGTTGCGATGACCAAGTCTGCGTCACCATCGGTCAGTTGGCGGAGACGGCATTCCGCCCACCGAGGGACCAGGCAGGCCAAGCCCGTTTCATTTGAATGGATGGATCACATCCCCGACGGTGTGCTCGTCAGCCTGCACCAAGTGGCGACCACCGGCACCCGGTTCCCTCCGGCGAGGCCAGCAGCGTCGTCGCCCGCCGGTAGCGACGGCTGGGACGACGACGGTGAGTACCCCGACGCGGTCCTGCCGGCCGAACAAGCAACACGGTCCGGTCGGGCGCCCATTGCCGGGATCACTGGAATGCGCGGCCGTGCGTTGATCGCGTTGGCCGTTGCCCGTGTGGGCGTGGTTGTCGCGTGCGTTCACGTCGTGGTGGCAATGAATTACCAGTGCCGCGTCGGGCAACGTTCGCCCAGCTCTGAATGGGACGACGAGTTGTCACCCGGTCGGCAGGTAGGGCCTGCCCGGGGCTGTGATCACATGGCGGGGAAAAGGGCTGGAGGGGTGATGGTCGTTCTGATAACTTTCGGTCGACCGTGACACCGTCTGAGGAGGTGAGACCCATGAACGCCGTATCCATGTGGGTGCTCCCCCTTGCCGTCACGGCCGGCGATTGACGTAGGTGTCGCCGGGAGCGCCTCGACAACAAGGCACTCCCGAAAGGCAACACCTATGCGCTCTCTGCAGTTCACCGCCGGGTCGTCGTCGAACGGCATCCTCGAACGTGACTTCACCGTGGGCGGTATCCCCGGCGTCCTCTGGTCACCGGCCTCCAACGCGGCCGATCGCGCGCCCCTGGTTCTGATGGCCCACGGCGGCGGCAACCACAAGAAGCACCCGGCGATGTCCGGCCGCGCCCAGCGCCTCGTGACCGGCTGCGGTTTCCACGTCGCCGTCATCGACGCGCCCGGTCACGGCGACCGGCCGCGTACGGCGCACGACGAGGCGGAAATCGCCGAGTTGTTCCGGGCGAGGGCGGCGGGCGAGCCGGAAGGCCCGATCGTCGTGCGCTACAACCACCACTTGGCGGAGCTCGCCGTGCCCGAGTACCAGGCGACCCTGGATGCCCTCCAGGAACTCCCGGAGATCGGCACCGACGGGCTGGTCGGCTTCTGGGGCATCAACATGGGAACCGCGATCGGCGTACCGTTCGTGGCGATCGAACCCAGGGTCACCGCCGCGGTCTTCGGTCAGCACTGGCCCGATGCCCTGGCCGACAGGGCGAAGCAGATCACCATCCCGGTCGAGTTCGACATGCAGTGGGACGACGAGCACATCTCGCGCGAGGAGGGTCTCGCGCTGTTCGACGCCTTCGCCTCGAAGGAGAAGTCGTTGCACGTGAACTCGGGCAAGCACAAGGAGCTGCCCCGGTTCGAGGTCGACAGCGCGGTCCGGTTCTTCGCCCGGCACCTCGGCGGAGGGGTCACCGCGTCGGCCTGACCTGAGCGGTCGCGGCGTCCCGCTTGCCGGTCGGGCGCCGCGACCGCGGCCAGGGTTGAGGTCGCGTATCCGCCCCACCATCGGTGGCCGGGCAAGGAACTGCCCACGTGGGAGCAGGAGTACCACCGCAACCGCTCACACCAGCAGGTCCACGCCCGCATTGAGCACGCCTTCGCGCGGATGAAGACCTGGGAGATCCTCCGCGACTGCCGGTCGAAAGGCGAAGGCGTGCACCACGCGGTGCTCGGCATCGCCCCTCTGTACAACCTTTCGCGCAACGCGTGACCGCACTCGACCGAAGCACCTGACCGTTCAAGATTCGATGGGCAGGATCTGGACCAGGCCGACCCAGTTCTCTTCGTCCGCCTTGGTACGGGTGGCTCGGACCCTCCAGCGGCCGGCGGGCAGCGAAACCCATGCCTGGGAGGGCATCCCGCCGCCGGGATACTCGATGTCCAGCGCGGAGCCTGCTTCGGCGGAGTCCATGAGTGTGGCTGGACCGTCCGACGACCACGTGCCGCACTCCTCCCACGCGGTGGCGGGGTCTGCCAGGACAGCCCTGGCCGCCGCCGTCAGCTCGGCCTCGGAGTCGGCGGCAAGCCACCGCAGGAAGGCCCGATGCTCGGGTAGGTAACAGCTGGTGGCCGGCTCGTCCGCCAGCACCAGTGCCTGCGCACCGTGCTCGCCAACGGTGATCACACCGGCCAGATCGTCCACCGCGCAGGCTCGGTCGTAGTCGTCCGGGGCGGTGGCGTCCCCCGCCATGACCCCGGTCTCCGTACACCCACGCCATGCAGGCAACGCGGAGACGGGGATGACGATCAAAGGACCGCCCATCGACTCCACCCACACAGGAGAGGTGTGGGACGCGTGGGCTTCGGTAGACGAAGAAACGCTCATGGCGTCAGTGTGCCCGCGCCCACTGACAACGCCTACGGCGGCCGATGGGCACTCAGGACAGGAACGGCCCAGGGTCTGCGGCGACGTGCAGTTACGGGACAGCCCTTGGCCAGGTATGCGGCGGCGTCGCCGCGGATGATCGGAGAGTCCGGCGACTTCTGTCCTGGACGAGAGGACCAAGCGGCAGACTTCGTGTCCTCAGAGCAAGTTCGATCGCGCGCGGCGCACTGTCCTGGTGCGGTGGCCGGCAATTGTGGGAGTGGGGATTTGATGGGGCAGGGAATGACGACAGCACGGCGCTCCGCAGGAACGGAGACCGGGTTGGACGTGCTGTTGCGCTGGACGTGGGTCCGGCGGCGTACGCCCGCGCAGGACATCGAGGACTTCAGGAACGGGCGGCCGCTTCAGGTTGTGGGTTTCACGAGGAGTATCGGTGGGGCGGCGATGGTGTCGGTCGGCCGCGGCAAGCAGATCGCGCGGCTCAGGTCGGGGTCCTTGCGCCTGGTCGTGGGGGAGGAGCCGGTGTGGAGCGATCGGCGGGGAAGCAGGAGTGCGACCTTGAGGCCACCCTTCGGTATCAAACCCACTGGCGAAAGAGTGCCTATGGCGCCGAAGTTCGAGCAGTATGAAGTGGTCACGGCTGATGGGACGTACGACCTGGCGATTCCGAAAAAGGACGCGGAACTGATGCGGTACGTCCTTGGGCCGGCGCAAAAATGAGTCCAACAAGCCCGTACACGGCAGGCGGTGGGGCGACGTGGAGCGCAGTTCAGCCCTGCCGTGTCGGGGCCGGTGCACGCTTTGCTGATCAGACAGCAGGTCGCCGATGGCCTGGACGGTGTCGCTCATCCGTCCGCGGTTGCCGAGGTGACGGGCCAGGGGCCGCTGTCTGTCCAGGCGAGCGGCGCCGTGCTCGGTCCGGATGCTCTCGACGCCGCCGTTTAGGCGATCCGCGAACTCCGAGGCCGGACTTCGTCCATGCGCCGGACAGCGGCGAAGCGACTTCGGCGGCCGGGGGTCGCATATGCCGGTCCGCTCCTGCTCGAATCCCTGAACAAGGAGGTGGGTAATTCGCGAAACTGGGAGGCTGTGAAATTCCGCAGATCGAATCGGGTGCGGCCACCGGTTGGCGGCCTTTGCGAGTAACGGGTAGCTCTGAATCTCAGGTCGTCAGCTGATGTGGATTTCCCGGGACAGGCAGAGCCGAGAGGCGCGTGAAGTGCTCGGTGGAGATGATCGTGCGGCGGCTGTCCTCGGGCAGGCGGGTGAGGATGCCGGGCAGGGAGCGTGCGCGCGCGACTTCGCCGCGGTGTGCGGTGATTGCGCGCCACTTCTGGTCGGCCCAGGTCGTCACGTCGACGGTTGTGGTGACGTACTCGTCCGGGACGGAGAGTACGGTCTTGCCGACGTCGGTCAGCAGGGGTCCCAGGGCACCGACGCCCGAGTGCGGGTGGGTGGCTGCGTAGAGTGAGCGGATCTGCCAGGGCTCGCCGGCGTCGGGGTAGAGGTGGGCGAGCCCAGCCGCCTGGACGGCGAGCAGGGTCACCCGGTGGGTGTGGCGATGGTCCGGGTGGCCGGTCAGCTGACCGACGGCGTCATGAGTGACCACGATGTCGGGACGCAACTCCCGGAGCTGAGCGACCAATTGGAGGATGACCTCGTCAACGGGAGCATCGCAGAATCGAGGGCTCTCAGGCGCCGATGCGTCGTTGCGGGCGTCGCGGTATCCGAGCATGCGTGGAGGGCCGGCGCCGATGACTGTCAGTGCCTCAGCGAGCTCGGCCGCCCTGTGGCTGTCGGGAGCCCATGTAGCGGTGATGACCCTGGTGCGTGCGCCTCCGGCGGCATGTTGGGCGAGGACGCCTCCTGCGAGGAGGCTTTCGTCATCGGGGTGAGCGAACACGCCGAGTAGTGAGGGCAAGGATGCGGATGCTGACGCGGATGCGGTCATAGGTCGTGCCCCTTCTCGCGGTGACTGTTGGACAAGGCGCCGGGGCCTCGCGGCAGCCGACGCTGGGGAACTGCCCCCGCTGGCGGGGGGCGACGCGTACTTCGTGCGGGGGATCGGGAGGCCACGTCCAAGCCTCCTCGCAAGCGCGCGGACCACGTGGAGACCGCCAACGCCCGTGATTGCGGGGTGGAACCTTCGCCGAAATCACTGTGATCGGCAGCTACATCGCGAGCATCCCCTGGGACACGGCACGGAACGGGCCGGGTCGACGCGACGAGTCCTGCGTTATGGGTTGACGCACCTACAGCTTCTGCATACGTTGCGTCTTGCAGAATCGGAATGAATCGTTTCAATAAACTTTTGAGCCGTCACGAACCCACTCTGGCCTGCCCGTTCTTTCGTGAACGTCGTCGCGGCTGGGCCCTCAAGGCAGCATCGCAACCTCGGAGTCCGCATGATCATTTCTGGTAGAAGGCGTCTGCCCCGCAGACGTGGTGTGGCTGGTGCGGCGTTCTCGCTGGGCCTTGCCCTCATCGTCGCCCTGATCGCCCAGCCGATGGCAATCTCCGCCGCAGCGGCGACGGTTGCTCCCGTCCCCGCAGAACACGCGGCCCAGTCCAAGGCGCCCCGGGCCACGAGCGACTGGCGGGAGTACGTCCGGACTCCGAAGCGATCCGACGTCTGCCCGGTTTCCGTGGTCAGCACAACGGGCGCGGTCGAAGGCGCCCGAAACCTCCTGTGCGGCGCTTCCGGCGGAGCGACGCTGACCTACGACGGCAGCGGAGAAGCACCTACCGTCCTTCTCGACTACGGCCAAGAGGTAGGCGGTCTGCCCTACTTCACCGTCTCCGCCAAGTCCGGGTCCCCGACCCTGAAGGCGGCGTACAGCGAGGGCCTGCAGTACATGACCCCGTCCGGTGACGGGTCGCCGCCCTGGGCCGACGGGGACAGTTCCCGGTTCGACACCTATCCGGTGTCCGGGCCGGGCACGATCACCAACCGCTCCGCGCAGGGAGGTGAGCGGTACGAGCAGATCACGCTTTCCACGCCGGGTCGCCTCACCTTGAGCAAGGTGGGCATCAAGTACATCGCCGACCGCACCCAAGCAAGCGGATACGGGGGCCACTTCCTCTCGAGTTCGGACGAGTTGAACAAGATCTGGTACGCCGGTGCCTACACCTTGCAGACCAATCTCGTTCCGACCAACTCCCTTCCCGGGACCTGGTCCGTCCAGGACGGTGCCATGGATGCCGGCGGGTCGAAGATCAATGACGGTGCCGGGGTCCTGAACCGCGGATCCGACTGGAGCGACTACACGACGACCTTCCGGACCAAGATCCTTCACAACCAGGCCGGATGGATGGTACGCGCGCAGAACACGCAGAACGGCTACCTCTTCATCCTCGACGACAGCACCGACACCGGCGGTGCCCCGAACACGCTGCAGAAGTTCAATGTCCATGACGGGGCCTACACGAGCCTCGGCTCTGTGGCTCTGCCGTCTCCCGTGGACGAGGGCACCTGGCACACAGTGGCCACCACGGTGTCCGGAACCAGCATGACGATCTCGCTGGACGGCACGCAGGTCGACCGTGCCGACACGTCGGCTCTGCCCTCCGGCGCCGTTGCCTGTCCGACCGGCACCATAGGCTTTCGTGAGTTCGGCGACGAGGAGGCGGCCTTCAAGGACCTCACCGTCGTCAGCGGTACAGGCAAGACGCTCTACAGCAATCCTCTGACCACGCCTGCCACGCTCGCCGACTTCACTCCTCCGGGGTCCAACGCGCTGGCGTCGGTCCTCGACGGTGCCAGGCGTGACCGTGCCATCTGGAGTGGCGACATCCTGGTGGAGGGCCTCACCGACTACTACTCCGTGAACAATCCGGAGTACATCAAGCAGTCCCTGAACCTGCTGGGCAGCCGGCAGCTTTCCAGCGGATTCGTTCCCGGCGCCCTCCACCCGGCAAGCGTGCCGCACCTCGGACCGCTCACCCCGGGCGACACGACGACCTACTCGGCCACGTACTCCATGTACTTCGTCTCAGGCCTGGCAAGTTACTACCTCCACACCGGTGACAAGGATTTCGTCGCCAAGGAGTGGCCCACCGTCAAGCGTGAACTCGCCTGGAACGCGACGCGGTTGGACGCGAACGGCCTGTTCTCGACCAGAGCCGGAGTCGACGGCGCAGACTGGGACTTCTACGACAGCGACAAGGGCGGCGAGGTATCCGCCTACAACATCCTCTACTACAAGGCGCTGCTGGACGGTGCGGCACTGGCGACCGCCGCGGGAGACGCCTCACAAGCCGCGGCCTACAAGGCCGACGCGGAGGCGTTGAGGACGCGGATCAACGAACGTCTATACGACCCGAAGAGTGGCCTCTACAAAATCAGCGACACGCAGTCCGGAGTCGCCCAGGACGCCAACGCCCTGGCAGTCCTGTACGGAGTCGCGCCGACCTCGAAGCAGGCGGAGATCCTGGCCAAGCTCAAGTCGGCCCTGTGGACCACCCCTTACGGACCGCTTCCCTTCTCCTCCGACGCCGGCAACAGAGATCTGGTCAGCCCTTTCGTCAGCGGGTTCGAACTCCAGGCACGTCTGGCGGCCGGCGACACCGCGAACGCACAGGAGCTCCTGCACAATGTGTGGGGCCACATGATCGCTCCCGGACCGAACCAGACCGGGACCATGTGGGAGAACATCTCCGGCCGCGACGGCACGCCCGGCCTGGGGGCGGGGGCGAGCCTGTCCCACGGATGGTCCACAGCCCCGACCTCCGCACTGTCCAGCTACGTCCTGGGCGTTCGACCGGATACAGCGGGATACACCAGCTGGACGGTTCAACCCCACCCTGGAGACCTCACCTGGGCGCGAGGAGGTGTGCCTACTCCGCACGGAGACATCGACGTCCACTGGACCGCAAAGCCCGGCGCAGATCGGTTCACTCTGACCGTCGATTCCCCCAAGGGCACCAGCGGCACCCTTGCCATCCCGGTCTCCGGGCGGGCCCGGAGCGTCGCCGTCAACGGCAAGGTGGTGTGGCGCCACGGGGCGTTCACCGCGGCGCCTGGAGTGACCGGCGGCCACTTCGAATCCGGCTACGTCTACCTGAAGGTGAAGCAGCACGGAAGCTACAAGGTCACCTCACGTTAGTTGACGCCTCGGGCAACGCCCTGGTGCCTGCCACAGTTCGCTGTGGCAGGCACCACAATGTCCTGAGGTGAGCAGCGCCGGCAGCTTGGCCGTGATGAACTGATGTGTGTCCAGGCGGACTTGTGGGAGTCGCTGTAGCGCGACTCGACGTAGACGCCTTGGACCTTGGTGAGGGCGGAGGTCCAGGGGTCGCCGCATCCCTCTGTTTTCGGGTCCTTGCCCGAACAGCTCAGCTCGAAGCAAGTGATGTCGTGCTCGTGCGTTCCGGAGCCGGGCCCAGGAGCCCTCGGATCCTCTGTCGCTGCTGAACGAGAGCCTCTCGCAGCACATCGGCGATCGTGGTGCGAGCCAGTTCCTTCCGCAGCTGCTCCTCCAGGCTGCCGTACACCACGCACAGGGCCGGCCGGATTCGGAAGCCGACTGGACAAGCGGAGTTCGGCGGCGTGCGGTGCAGCCCGAACGGGCTCCCGGCGTCCACGGCCGAGCACACCTCGAGCAGCGTGATGTGCTCGGGCTCCCGGGCCAGGGCCCAGCCTGCTCCGGCTCCCCTCCTGGATCGAACCAGGCCGGCTCTGCGGAGATCGCCCAGGCATCGGCGGATCACCACGGCATGCGTGTTGACGCTCTCCGCGATGCGCTGCGAGGTGGTGACCTCATTGGCCTGATGGTTGAGGGACATCAAGGTCAGCACATGGACCGCAGTGGTCATTGTGCTGTTCGCGCTCACTCGTTCCCTCCTGCCGGCCGGACTTCACGCTCGCGGCCAGGTTCATGCGCGGGGCAGGCGCGGGCGGATGTGGGTGGCCGCGCTGAGCAGGGCGAGCGCGCCGCCGAGGGCGAAGCCGGCCGAGGTGCCGTATCCGTCGACGACCATGCCCCCGATGAGTGACCCTGCGGCGAGCGCGATCTGGCATGCGCTGACCAGGAGCGCCATGCCGCTCTCCGGAGCCTCGGGGGTCGCGCGCAGGATCCATGTCTGCAGCGCCAACGGCACCGCACCGAAGGCCGCACCCCAGATCATGACGAGCAGGACGACTGCGGGTGCCACGCCTGTCAGCGTGTTGAGCAGACCGACCGCGGCGGCGACCAGGACAGCGGCGGTGACGTAGACCGTACGCAGGCTCCGGCCGATGACCGCGCCGGCGGCAAAGTTGCCGGCCAGTCCCGCCACGCCGTATCCGAGCAGGACCAGTGTCACGGCGGACGAGCCGAAATGCGCCTGCTCTTCAAGGTAGGGGGTGATGTACGTGTAGGCCGCGAAGTGCCCGAAAAAGATCAGAGCGGTGGCCAGCAGGGCGATGCGGGCAGCGGGACTGCGCAGGGACGACGTGAGCGTGGCCATCCGGATGGCTCCGGTGGGCGGCAGCGAGGGCAGTCGCAGCGCCAGAGCCGCAAGGGCGAGCAGGGCAGCACCGGCGGCAACCACGAACGCGGTTCGCCACCCCGCTACATGGCCGACCAATGCGCCCAGCGGCAGGCTGACTACGGTGCCGGCCGAGATGCCTGCGGTGATCAGCGACGTGGCCCGGTGAACGGCGTCGGCGGGCACCAGTCGGGCGGCGACGCCGGCACCCATCGCCCAGAATCCGCCGACGCCGACACCGAGCAGGATCCTGGCCGCTGCCATCACCGCCATGTTGGGGGCCAGTGCTGCCAGGACGTTGGAGGCCGCGATGAACAGTGCGAGCGCGATCAGAACCTTGCGCCGGTCGAGCCTTCCTGAGGCGATGGTGAGCAGAGGCGCTGTGACCGCAGCCATGAGACCGGGCACGACGACGACCAGTCCCACGGTGCCGACGGTGACGTGGAGGCTGGATCCGATGACAGGCAGGAGCCCGATCGGCAGAAATTCCGAGAGCACCAGCACGAAGGACACCAAGGCCACCGAGACGACGGCCGGCCAGTCGCTCAGCGGTGAAGGTTTGCCGTGGGCGCTCACTTGTATCGGCTCCGGACGGCGGACGACCGATGCCGCGCTGGAATGCTCACTCATGCTTTCTCTCCTGGAAAGGACGGGGGCCGCGGGGGCCCGTGCCGCGTTGTGCGCGGAGGCTGCGCCGCCCTGGGACGGGAGCGGCATCGGTCACACCGACGTGACCTGAGGAACGAGACGAGCGCCCGGACCGATGGATTCCCGGGCCGCACCGCTGGTTGGCGCCCGTCACGACAGCCGTCTTCTCCTCGCGCTGTCACATGGGGGTTCACCCGCCAGTGGATTGAAGGTAACGACAATTGTTACGACTGAGGTCGTGATTTTGTCCTGTACGAATCGACTGGCTAGGCGCCAATATCAGTCACAGCAGTTGGTGCGTGCGACCACCGAAACTATGGCTTCTTGCCCCGCCCCGCCCTCCTTCCTGGAGAGAGTGCGGGAGTGCAGAAGATTGACGGCAGGGGCTAGATGTTGCCGCGCACTGATTGGCCCCAGATGATCCCGTCGGCGTGCGTACCGGCGAAGTCCGGGTCTTCGTAGATGTGGAGCCTCTTGATGCGTTCACCCTCGAACTCGAAGACATTGCAGAACAACCCCTAGGACGCCGTTCCGTCAGGGAACGCGGCGCCGGACGTGGTGGTGCCCCGTACTGAACCCTCGGTGACCACGTAATGTCCGGAGGATATGACGGTGAATCCCGGGATGTCGTGCTGGATCGAGGATATCTGTCCGGCGAATCCCTGGGCGAAGGCTGCTATCTGATCCTTCCCGGTGGCAATACCGAACTTCGGGAAGAACATCTGGGCGTCGTCCGTGAAGAGGTCGAGGATTTTCGGGTCGGCGGAGTCCACCATACGGAAGTACCTGACTGCTGCCTCTTCGCGTGCTGCCTGGAGGGCGCTCTGCTTCTCGTTCATTCTGACTCCTTTGAGAATCTCATGTCTTGCGTACGTCAGGTGCGGCGGACCCACTGCGGGCGCTCGACCGGGCACCTGTCCTGACCGGCATGACTCGTGCGGGGCGGGTTTTGTTGTGAACCGGCTGTCGACCGCACACGGCCGCGTCACGGAGTGGGCTCACCGAGAGCTGATGGTTGTGTCCATTTCCCGCATCAGTACCTCCGCGCCGGGCCGCCTGCCCTGATGCGTTGGCCTTCGGAGCCGGTGATGCGTGCCGCATCCCCTTGGGCGAGGGAGCCGGAGCCCTCTTCTCGCTGTGCAGGATCCCGGAGCCGACCGTCAGCCGCTGGGCCAGGGATGGATGATCCCGTTGCGGCCGGTCGTCCGGGGGCGTATGTGGAGGCAGCGGTGGCCGCTGCGTCCACTCGTGAGGGGTGCTGAGTCACCCCCGGCGGGGCTCGCCGAAGGGGCGGGTGGAGACCACGCCTCGGATCTCTTACTGCGCGTATGCCTGTGCGACCTTGGCAGTGTCTTCGTACAGGTACAGCTTGCTGATCTTGTCATCGACGACCTGGAAGTGCATGGCGATGGGCATCTCGTAGACGCGGCCCGTGCTTCTTGCGGTGCGGGTGAACTCGCCCAGGAGCACGGCGTGTTCGCCTTCCACGATCAGGGCTTCGACCTTGTCGACGTTCTCTTCCGGCACGATGTTCTCGCCCAGGACCCTGAGGTAGTCGGCGACCTCGGCCGGCGTCGTGCGCCGTCCCGTCCAGGGAAGCTGGTCAGATCCGGGGACGTACCAGTCGATCACTTCGGCGAAGACCTTCGCCACGGCATCCGGGTCTCCGGCGCCGAGCAGACCGAGGAACTTTTCGACGACCTCGCGTGTGGTCATGTTTGCGCATCCTTCTTCCGTGGAGGGGGGTAGCTGCAGCCCGCCGGCGCTTCGCGGCTCCTGCGGCGCGGCGGGGAGGAGGTGTTCATCCGAAGGGCATACCGGGGCATATGAGCTGCAGTCTCGCGGTCGAGTCAAACACATATGGACTGAACGGTCAAGAAGAGGCGTTGTCGCGGAGGTCACTCTGTGCAGCCGAGCCCGTGGCCGCCTTTGTGGCGATATCGCACGGGGCCGCCCCGGGCGACCCCTGTCTGTCGATCAAGCGGGCCTTGCCGTGTGGGGGTGGTTGACTCGATCGCCGCACCGTGGAAATGCCTGTCCTCCTGCGACGGACAGATACCTCCCTCTTCGATGCGGGATGTATCGACGCATGTGCTCTCGGCGACAACTGCTGACTGTTGGTGCGAAGTGGAAGTGGATCGGGAGCGGCGATGCGTCAGGTGCAGGAAGGTCGCATCCCTGTCCTCGGAGATGCTGGGGGTGGCTGGCAACGCACCCTAATGGACCGATGGGTCAACAACTGTTACATTGGCCTGATGGGTCGCCCACGACGCTTCGACGAGAGCCAGGTTCTACAGAACGCGCGCGAGCAGTTCTGGAACCGGGGATACACCGCCACATCCATGGACGACCTCATGGCCGCCACCGGGCTGGGCAAGGGAAGCCTGTACGGGGCGTTCGGTGACAAGCGCCAGCTCTTCCTGCGCGCACTGGACGACTACCGCGACGAGCAGCTCGACGGCGTCCGGCGGACGCTGACCGGGCCGGGCACGGGACTTGAGCGACTCGGGAACCTCCTTGACGGCGCTTCCCGCGGTTACGCGAACGACATCCAGCGGCGCGGTTGCTTCCTGGCCGGCAGCACCTCCGAACTGCACGCTCAGGAGCCGGACGTCACCGCGCGCGCTCGCACGACGTACCAGGAGATCCAAGACCTCCTGACCGCCTGCGTGAAGGACGCGCAGCGAGAAGGAGACCTATCGGCGGACGCCAGCCCGGAGGACGTGGGCGGCCTGCTGCTCGCAGTCCTGCAGGGCATCGAGTTCCTCGCCAAGACCAACATGGACGCCTCGGCCCTCGTCCAGATCGGCCGCTCCGCGATGGCGAACCTCCCGCGCCCCTGAACCACGTGTCGATCGAGTGGCCCTGGGGGAGAAGCCGATCCTGACTCGCAAGTACGGATGGGGCGGGGGATTCGGTCCTCCCTGTCGAACCCCACGGCCGGGAGCGCACGCGACCCCGGCCGCATACCGCGCTCATTGGCGAACGCCTCGACGTCCAAAGAGGCAGCGCAGGCGAAGGGGACACGATCGTGCTGGACTCTGCTAGGCCTATCGCGATTCAGCGAGTCTCGCGAAATGGATCCCGCCAGGTAATGGGTCCGCCCGGCTGCTGAGTGATCCGCAGTGACAGGCGCTGACGCTGGGCCTTGCGTACAGGGGCGGCTGGTTCTTCCGACAGACCGCGGACAGAAGGGAGTGTCAGTCCGTCAGGCGTTGGGCAGCGAGGGCGTGCAGGCGGGCGGAGGTACCGTCACGCTGCGCACGCCACAGCCCGTATTTTGCCAGTAGTCCGTTGGAGACGGTCAGCAGCGTCCTGTACGGGGGAGCGGCCAGTCCCTTGGACGTGTGCGGTGCGTAGACGGCCTCTTTCTCAGTGACCGTGAGCCAGCCGGTGAGCGAGCGCATTCCCAGCCCGACACACTGCGGTTGGAAGGCGTGGGCAAGGAAGCCCGCCCTGCGGCCGCCGGGCGGAAGCAGCCCTGCGGGGACCTCCAGGTGCAGTCCGGCCTCGTCGTGGCCGGTGACTCTCACGGGGACGATGACGGGCAGACCGTCCGCGCCGCGATAGGCCAGAAGCCGGTGCGGCAGTCGCTGGACCTGACGGGCGACCACGGCGACGTCGACGCGCGGGCCCGTGCCGTTCTTCGGTGCGTCCTGCTCCGCCGGGAACTGAGGCCAAGCGACGCCTGTGACCGCTCTCGCCCCTCGGGCCGAGAGGCTCTCCCACACCGCGACACGCTGCAACTCGATGTCCACGAAGACGCGTTCCTGGTGGTACTCACGCAGGAGCCAGTCCCACAACGGCCCACGCCTCACTTCTCCGAGGAACGGCTCGGAGGCACGCATCAGCTCTGCCAGGCGCTCCGGCGACGGGTGCATGTCCACCGACGCGGCGCCCTGGGCCAGCACGTACGCGTCACTGGCTGCAAAGCCGTGTTCACGGGTGTGATAGGCGACGGCGACGTTAGGGTCGCGCAGGATCCGTTCGAGCTTCTTCGGGAAGCCGAGCGAGGTGGTGAACCCGACCCGCCCGGCCTCACGGTTCCCGAGGCCCAGCGGGGAGACGCTGGTGACCACGGCGCCGCCGGCCGGAGTGACATAGGCGACCGCCACGGTGAGGTCGCCCCTGATCACAGGGTCCGCGGCGTCGGGCCACCTGAGCGGTGCGAACGTCATGCGTCGGTCCCGCGGAGGACGCCGAGATCGGCCGCGGCCTGGAGGCGCATCGCGGGGACCAGAGGGCGCACCGGTTCCGGCAGGCCCGCGAGCACCGACTCGACCTCCGCGGGGGTGCCCACCTCGTCGAGGAAGCCGACCATGAGGTGCCCTGCGACGGGGGGAGTGGTCGCGATCACGCGCTGTGCGAAGTCCTGCCACTCCGCAGGGCTGACGTGCTCGCGGAGCGCTGGGAAGAGGAGGGGCTCTTCATGGGTCAGGTGGTCGTGCACGACGTCTCGGACCGTCACCGCGGCGTCGTAGAGCTCGGCGCGAACCGCCGCCTCACCTGTGGAGGCCGCACCGTCGTGGACGGCGACGCCGGCCAGCCGGTCGAGCGCCGCGTCCAGCTGGTCGTGCTCGTCGGTCAGCGAGCCCAGCGCCTGTGCGGCTGTCGGCGCTTTCGCGGTGATCAGGGGCCACAGGTCGTCGTCCTCGGTCTGGTGGTGGTGCCGGAGGTTGGCGACGAGGAAGTCGCGCAGCTGCACGGTCGCGTCGAGGGGGACCGAGGCGTCGAGGGCTGCTTCGGCCAGCAGCGTGGTGGCCACTCGGTGGACGTCGTGGGCCAGCCGGGTCTCGACGACCGCCGGTACGTCCGTGGGGGGTGTCAGTGTCATGTAGCGCAACATATTCATTATAGGAGCCTATTGTCAATATAGTCACCTATCGTGCACGCGGTACACTGCGTCTGTGACGACGACCCGGAAGTACACCTCGACCCGACGCGTCAGCTCGGCGGCCGCCACCCGCGAAGCCATCCTGAGCAGCGCGCATGCGCTCTTCCTCGCGCGTGGGTACGCCGGCGTGACCGTCGCGGAGATCGCGGACGCGGCAAAGGTCGCCGTACCGACCGTGTACAGCAGCGTGGGCAACAAGCCCGGGATCCTGACGGCTCTTCTGGAGCCGGCACTCACCGACCCCGCCATCGCCACGACCCTCGCGGCAGTCGAGGCCGCCGACGATCCGCGCGCCGTGATCGACCTGACGGCCGCGGGCACCCGGCTCACGCATGAGCGTCACTGGGACCTGGTGTACGAAGTCTTCTACCGGAACCCGCCCGGCGAGCCCGCCGTCAAGGCCGTCCTCGACAAGGGAGCCGACGGCTACGTCCATGCTCTGACCCTGGTCGCTGATCGCCTGGCCGAGCTCGATGCGCTCCGCGCCGGGGTGGACCGTGCTGAGGCCATCGACCTGCTCTGGTTCTATCTGGGGCCGCACGCCTGGATCACGCTCGTCGGCGAGCGTGGATGGCCGTTCGAGCGGGCGCAGGATTGGATTGCCCGCTCGGCACGTCACGCACTTCTGCCTGATCGTTCCCCAGCCAGTTCGAGCTAGGACCACGCACTGGGACATCGCGGGGGCAGGGGCGCACGGGGACAGGGGTCCCCTCGACCATGGCCGGATCATGGTGGACGGAAGACTCGATGACACCAAGTACGACCACAAGGCGGCCTGCGTCCAGATCCACGCCAAGTACGCGGACGGCGGCACTCGCGACGAGTGGGTGTACACGAGCAGTAAGAACGGGAAAAGGATCGGCCCCGGGGGCGGCTACACCTTCGCGTCGAGTGTGCGGACGATCTGGGTCCGCGAGGGCCTCGGCACGGGAGGCCGTTGCACGAAGATGGCCAAGGGCGTGCACACCATCTATCAGCGCTGACCGCTCAGCACCCAGTACTGAGCGCGGCGTGCCGCGTCGGGCCCGGCGTCTCCATGACGCCGGCTCGGCGCCGGCGGATGCGGCAATCCAGTAGAGCCAGTGGCCGTGCGCGCTTCGCCGACCCGACCCGACCCGACCCGACCCGCGCCTCCGCCGGCCTCCGTTCGGCGGAGGCGCGAGTCGACGGGATGCGCGCGGTGTGCTCCAGCGAGGCGAGGCGAGGCGAGGCGAGGCGAGGTGAGGCGGGCGCGCGCCTCGTCTCCGCCGACCGGGCCCGTGAGGCCGGGTCGCGGGCCCTCGACGAGTTTCGGGCCGGAAGCACGGGACGACCTCGACCCTGAGGACGCCGTGAGTGCGGTCGGATTCCTGGTGGACCGAACGTATCCGGGCAGCGGTTCGGCCTCGGCGTCCAGGAGCCCGACAGCATCCTGGACGACGACCGGTCGATCGAGTGGCGCGGTGGCCGCGCTCACGATGGGTGCTGTCCGAGTTGTCCGCCGTCGCCCAGCGCCGCGTGTGATGCGTGGTCGGCCGGCCTGGTGATCGCACCCGAGCACGAGCCGGACCACGGCAGTGGGCGCACCGTTCGGCGCCGCGTTCAGCCGTTCAGTCGGCGATCCGCTCCGGATCGAGCACCACGGGCAGCTCGACGAGTCCGCGGAACGCAGGGAAGGGCACGGTCAGCCAGCGCGCCTCGTGCGGGGGCACGGCCAGCGTGATCTCTGGGTACCGGCGGAACAGCGTGGTGAGCGCGATGTGCATCTCCAGGCGGGCCAGCGGCGCCCCGACGCAGTAGTGGGGTCCGTGCCCGAAGGCCAGGTGGGGCTGGCCTCCCGTGCGCGACACGTCGAGCCGGTCGGGTTCGGCGTACGCCTCCGGGTCGCGGTTCGCGGAGGTGATGGCGATCTGGACGAGGGCGCCCTTGGGGATCACCACACCGCGCATCGGGATGTCCTCGGTGGCGTGACGGAAGGTGGAGCTCTCCACCGACCCCTCGTACCGCAGCAGTTCCTCGACGGCCTGCTTCAGGGCCTCGGGGCTCGCGAGGGCCGCGCGGTGCTGGTCCGGCTTCGAGAGCAGATGGAAGACGGCGTTGCCGATGAGGTACGCGGAGGTCTTGTGACCCGCGAAGAACAGCACCCACGCCGTTGACACCAGCTCATGGTCCGTCAGAGCGCCGTCCTGGTCCTGAGCCGCGATGAGCGCGCTCATCAGGTCGTCGCCGGGCGTGCTGCGCTTGCGCGCCACGAGGTCGACCAGGAGGTCGCGCAGTTTCCCCTCGGCCTCCTCGAGAGCCTTCTTGGCCTCCGGGCCGAATCCGGTCTTCGCGACGGTCCCGGCCCACTGGTGGGCGCGCTCGCGTTCGTCCTCCGGTACGCCGAGGAGTTCGCAGATGACCTGGAGCGGCAGCGGGAACGCGAAGTTCCGGAGCAGGTCGATGGACGCGTCGGTCGGGCAGCGCTCCAGCAGTTCCTCGGTGACCTGTTGGATACGCGGGCGCAGCATCTCCACGCGGCGCGGGGTGAAGGCACCCTGCACGATCCTCCGCAGCCGGGTGTGCTTGGGCGGGTCGGAGAACAGCATGTTGTCGTCGAGCGCGATGGAGGAGTCGCCGAAGATGCTGTGGTACGCGTCGAGGGCGCCGTACATGTCCTTGCTCAGCCGGGGGTCGGCCAGCGCGGCGCGCGCGTCGTCGTAACGGGTGATCAGATAGGTCTCCACGCCGTGCGGCGGCTGCAGCGGGCACACCGGGGCGGTCTTCCTCAACTCCGCGTACACGGGGTGCGGATTGGCGCGGAAGTCGGCGGTGCATCGGGAGGCGGCGGCCACGGGGTCCGCGGATCCGGGTTCGGTCTGCATGGGGGTTCGCGTCATGGCCTCGACGGTTCCCGGCAGGCAGCCGTCAGCAAACGTCCTTAGCCCATCCGGTGCGGCGTCGGGACGCGGCGTCGCAATCGGAGCAACAGGAGGTGCGGAGCCCGTGAAGCGCGCGAAGAGTTGATGCCGAATGGAAAGGCCCCGAGCGCCGTCTCCCACGGTTGGAGCGTTCGGCTTCGGACGACAGACGATGACGACAGACGATTGGGGATCAGTCGATGAGCAGACGAGCCGTGGAATCCGTACCGGTTCTGGTGGTGGGCGGCTCCCTGGTGGGCCTGTCCACGTCAGTCTTTCTCGGTCGCCTCGGCGTCGAGCACCTTCTCGTCGAGCGTCGCGCCGCGACGTCCACCCACCCCCGCGGCCGTGGGAACAACCTGCGCACCATGGAGCTGTTCCGGACCGCGGGCGTCGAGAAGGACATCCACGCCGCGGCGAGCGCCCTGTCCGGAAACGACGGCGTCCTCCAGGTGAGCACGCTCTCCGGCGGTGACGGCCGGTGGATCGTCAAGGCCATCGACACGGGTCCTTCCCTGTCGCAGATCACCTCGTCCGGCTGGTGCCTGTGCAGCCAGAACGACCTCGAGCCGGTCCTTCTGCGCTACGCCCGCTCCCTCGGCGGCGACATCCGCTTCGGCACCGAGCTGGTGTCCTTCACGCAGGATGCCGAAGGGGTGCACGCGGAGGTACGGGACCGGGACAGCGGCGAGACGCGCATCGTGCACGCCCGATACCTCGTGGCCGCCGACGGGCCCCGCAGTCCGGTGCGCGAGCGGCTGGGCATCACCCAGTCGGGACCGGGCGCGCTGTTCCACAACGTGAGCGTCACGTTCCGCAGCAAGAAGCTGCAGGACGTCGTCGGTGACAGGCGCTTCGTCGTCTGCTACATCACCGATTCCGCGGGAGAGGGCGCCCTGCTGCCGGTGGACAACGGCGAGCAGTGGGTCTTCCACACCCCCTGGGCCCCGGACCGGGGCGAGACGCTGGACGACTTCACCGACGCGCGCATCGTCGCCCACATCCGAGCCGCGGCGGGTGTCCCCGATCTCGACGTCGAGGTCACCGGCAAGGCCCCCTGGCACGCGGCGGACCGTGTGGCCGACAGCTATGGCCAGGGCCGGGTCTTCCTGGCCGGTGACTCGGCGCACGAGATGCCCCCCACCGGGGCCTTCGGCTCCAACACCGGTATCCAGGACGCCCACAATCTCGCCTGGAAGATCGCGGCCGCCCTGCGCGGCTGGGCCGGACCGGGGCTGCTCGACACCTACCAGACGGAACGTCGGCCGGTCGCGCTCGCGACGACCGCCCGCGCCCTGTTCCAGGCGAACGAGGAACAGCACCCGGGCTACACCCCGGAGAAGAAGCGCAAGGACGGTCCGGCCGACGCGTTGACGGTGGCCCTGTGCTACCGCTACCCGTCGGGCGCCGTCGTCGGCGCCGACCCCGACGCCGCGATCGTGCCCGACCAGTTCCAGTTGGGCGGCGCTCCCGGGAGCCGCGCCCCGCACATGTGGGTGACCACCCGGGACGGCCGGCGGATCTCCACTCTGGACGTCTACGAAGGGTCCTTCGTCGTCCTCACCGGCCCCGGAGGCGAGGCCTGGCGCACCGCGGCCCGCGATGTCACCGCCCGCCTGGGCATCCCGGTGGAAACCTACGTCGTCGGCGCGAACCATGACCTGGTCCCCGAGGACGGGGCCGACTGGGCGGCGGTGCACGGCACGGCGGAGACCGGTGCCGTCCTCGTCCGCCCCGACGGCTTCGTGGCATGGCGGTCGCCCAGGCTCGTGCCGGACCCGGAACGGGCTCTCACGGACACGCTGATGACGGTGCTTCGCCGCGAGACGCCACCGAACGCCGTGACCGAAGCCGCGGCGGAGCAGCCGCTGGCGACGGTGTCCGACGGGCGTGTCTGAGGGACCCCCATCTGAACGCCGCTTACGAACGGAGAAAGAGCCCACGATGATATCTCCCCACTCCTCGGCGTCCGCCGCGGCCGACGACGACGCCCGGACCTCCCGCGTGGACGTCCACCACCACTTCACCGCACCCGACTGGCTCGACTGGGCCGAGGCGGAGGGCCTGGTCAGGCGCGACAAGCTGCCCTGGTGGACCCGCTGGGACCTCGACTCCGCGCTCGCCCTCATGGACCGTACGGGAATCCGCACCACCGTCATGACCGTGGCGATGCTCGGCCGCATCCAGGAGCGCGGCAAGCGCGAGGAGAGCGCACGGGTCGCGCTGCAGGCGGCGGCGAAGATCGCCGCGGACCACCCCACCCGTTTCGCCTTCTTCACGCCGGTCTTCCTCGACGACCTCGACCTGTCGAGCTGGTCGCTGAAGTACGGCCTCGACGACCTCGGCGCCGTCGGGGTGAGCACCCGCACCAGCGCGGGCGGCGTCTATCTCGGCGACCCCTCCCACGACCGTCTCCTCGCCGAGCTGAACGACCGCTCCGCGATCATCAGCACGCACCCGATGGACGTACCCGGTGGCAACGCCGACGGGGTGGGTGTCCCGGGCCTGCCGCCGTTCATGTGCGACTTCCTCATGGACACGACTCGCGCGGCGATCAACCTCATCCTCAACGGCACCCTGGACCGTTACCCCGACCTCACCTTCGTCCTCCCGCACGGCGGCGGCTTCCTCCCGCACCTGGCGACCCGCCTGGAGCTCTTCGGGAACCACCTCACCCCCGAGATCGAACCGTCCCGGATACGCGATTACCTGCACCGCTTCTACTACGACACGGCGGGCCCCATGTCCCCGTCCTCGACCCCCACCCTCATGGCCACGGTCGACCCCGACCGGATCCTCTTCGGCACCGACTGGCCGCCCACCCCCGCCCACATCGTCTCGGACATCGCGGCACCGGCCCTGGACAGCGACCCGGCCATCGCCGGCCACCAGCTCCGCGGCATCAACCGGGACAACGCGCTGCGCCTGATACCGGCGCTTGCCTGGGCTTGACCCGGTCGGGCCCGAGTCCGCAGCACATCCGGTGCGATCTCCTCACCCACACCGGCGGACGCCTCGACGACGCCGCGCTGATCGCGACCGCCGCACGACCGCTCCGCATCCAACCCGCCGCCACGGACGATCATCCGTGGCGGCGGGTTCCGTCACGTCTCCAAGACGCGCACCGAGTCGGGATGCTCGGCCTCGCCGGGTGAAACGCTCTCCGAGGACATCCCCGTGCCCACCGCCGCCGGCGAGCGCCGTCAGTGCGTGTCCCATGCTGGTGGTTTTTCCGGCCGCCTGATGGCCGCTCCGGCCGTCTGGACCGGGCCCGGCTGGATCGATCCGGGCCTGGCGGCCGAGGACGGCACCGGAGCGTCCACGCGTCCAGCGCCATGTGAACCGACGATCGATCCGGCGAAGCAGTCTCGTAGCCGCTCATCACTCAAAGAGATCAACTCCCGCCGGGGTGGTGCTGGGCCCTCGGGGCTGGGAAATCAAGCCGCCGGCCGCCTTCGCCGGCAAGCAGCACGCGGGCGGTGTCCCTACGGTGGTGCCATGGCGGTGAGCATCGGTAGCAGGCCAGGGCGTGGCCTCCGCGGCAGGCCCTCTGACGTGGCAGTGGCATTGGGGCTGTTCGTGCTGTCCGTCGTGGCCGCCTCCATCATTCCGCGCGAGCACCGCTTCGACCTGAGATGGCCTGCCGTCCTGCTCGCAGCCGTGGGCTGCCTCGCGCTGCCGTGGCGCCGCCGGTACCCCTTTGCCGTAGCGGCTTTGGCGGTCAGCTGTGGGGCGGCGTTCCAAGTGCTCGGGTTCCGCGAGAGTCCGCTGGTGACAAGCCCGGTCATCGTGTCGGTCTACTCGGTGGCCGCGTTGACCGACCGCCGTGCCGCCTGGGGCGTGGCGGCGGCTTCGGCTGCCGTACTCGTCGGGGCGGAGGTGGTGTACGAGCCGGGTTCGTGGCTGCATCCGGGCAGCGCCGCGATGCTGGCGTGGACGGCGCTGCCGGCGGCGGTCGGGGACGGGGTGCGCTCGCGCCGTGCCTATATCGCGGCCGTGGAGGAACGCGCGGAACACGCGGAGCGGACCCGTGAACAGGAGGCACGGCAGCGGGTGGCGGCCGAGCGCGTCCGGATCGCCCGTGAGCTGCACGACATCGTCGCCCACAACATCGCCCTGATCAACGCTCAGGCCGGCGTCGCGGTCCATGTGGGGAAGGAGCGGCCCGAGCAGATCCTGGCCGCTCTCGTGGACATCCAGAAAGCGAGCCGGTCCGCGCTGGACGAGTTGCGCGCGACCGTGAGCCTGCTACGCCAGTGCGACGACGGCGATGCACCGCGGGATCCGATTCCGGGCCTGGCGCAGCTCCCGGATCTCCTGGCCTCGTTCGAACGCGTCGGTCTCTACGTCCTGTGCACCCGGAGTGGAGATGCCCATCCGCTGGCGCCCGCGGTCGATCTGGCCGCCTACCGCATCGTCCAGGAGGCTCTGACCAATGTGCGCAAGCACGGCAGCGCGGACAAGGCGCGGCTGCACCTGAGCTTCGGACGATACTGCTTGACGGTCACTGTCGAGGACGACGGTTGCGCGATCCCGCACGGGCCGCAGCAGGGAACCGGCCATGGACTGATCGGCATGCGAGAGCGGACGGCCAGCGTGGGTGGGAACCTCACCGCGCAACCGCGGCCCGAGGGCGGATTCACCGTGATCGCTGAACTTCCCCTGCGTTCCGCCACGGTGGAGGACGGTGCGACGCCGGAGGCAGTGCCGGGGAGCCGGACATGACGATCGGCGTTCTGCTCACCGGCGCCTCGATGAGCGGGCCCGCTTCCGTCCGGACTTCCCGTACCAGGCAGCCGTTCTGAGCCCTCCCGCTCGCCGCGGCCGCCCATGAAGTGTCACTGGGCTGTCCGTAGGCCGAGTTGGGGTGGCGCAGGCCGCAGAGGACCCGGCCGTGCTCGTCCTGGAGTGGTGATGTCCGAGCGCGTCGGCAACTGTCAAGGCGGGCCGCACCAGGGAATGTCGGCGGACTGCGGTGCCCACGGGGGGCCAGGGGCTGATCACCTGCCCGCACGCCGTGCACCGCCGCCTGCCGCAGCGGGCGGCACCGTCGTACTTCTCTCGCGCCATCCGCGACCGCCCGCGCGGCCGCAGCATCCGGGCGTCGTCCCCGTGTCCCGGCGGGCCAACGCGCTCGCCCACGTCGCGGGGGCCGGCGCGGCGGCAGGCCACCGTCCTTCGACCACGAGGCATACGAGCGGCGCGACGCCGTCGAGCGGCGCGACGCCGTTGAGCGGCGCGACGCCGTTGAGCGGCGCGTCGAAGCAACGGCGCGGTCCCGCCGCCCGGTACGACAAGACCGTCGCCATCCGCCTCGCCGGCGTACTCATCCGGTCAGCACGATGAACCGAACGAAACGGCCTAGCTGTTCGGGGCGTCGAAGCGCACCGAGCGCACTTCGAGCTGATCGGTGGCCGGGTTGCCGTGCGCTCGAAGCCGCCACTGGGCACCCGTGCAGTTCGAGCCGCGGTAGACGGTCACGGGGGTGTCGGTCCGGTTGTGGGGGCCGTAGCCCGCGGGCACCTCGTCGTCGCCGACCGCGTAGAGGTCGATGCACTTGCCGCTGTGCGGATTGTGCAGGGTCACCTGCTCCTCGTGTCCGAGGTCGGTGACGTACTTGTACGTGAAGTCGCCGGTGGCCGCCAAGGCCGACCCCGGCAGCGCCAGGACCAGGGTGAGGGCGCCGAGGGCGGTGGCGACGGTGTTGCGGGCCCGACCCTAGGAGCACCGTCCCGTGGCGAATCGATCCGCCTCGGCCCCACCGCGCGGCGCGTCCACGCAGCATTGCCTCTTCGGTCGATCAGCCGGACCGCCTGGCGCCCGTAGTCGGCGCGGCCGAAGGTCCGGCGGCAGGCCGCCGGACCTTCGGCCGTGATCCCCCCGGCAGCGGAACACCGTCGAACGGTGCGTGGACAGGCGCGGGTAGAGGAGTGGCCCCGGCTCCCGACACGACAGGACGGACGCCCATCCGGCTTGATGCCGCGCCTGTCAGGTCCTTCCACGCCCCACCGCCGCCCGGCCAGGTGCAACCTCGGCGGTGAGCCGGTCGGCACGCGCCTGATCCTGCCGGCCTGATCCCGGCCGCCCCCGGATCAGGCCGGGCGGGTGGCGGAGATGCCGCCGTCGACGTAGAGCGTGATGCCGTGGACCATGGTCGCGTCGTCGCCGGCGAGGTACAGGACGCCCTTGGCGATGTCGTCCGGCCGGACGACGACGCCTGCCGGAGTGGTGGCGGTCATGGCGTCGAGCGCGGCGCGGGCCTGCTCGTTGCCGGGCGTGAGGGTCGCTCCGGGCGCGACCGTGTTCACCCGCACGCCGCGCGGCCCGTACTCCGCGGCCCAGCTCCGGGTGAGCTGCTCGTCGGCGGCCTTGGTCGCGCTGTACATCGCTCCGTAAGGAGTGCCGAGACGCGCCATCCAGGAGCCGATGGTGACGATGACACCGCTGCCCCGCTCGGCCATGGCCGGAGCCATCGCGGCGACCAGGACGTGCGGGGCACGGATGTTGACCGCGAGCATGGCGTCGAGGTCGGTGTCCGGCAGGTCCTCGGTCAGCGTCGCCGGGTAGATGCCGGCGTTGTTGACCAGAATGTCGACTCGGCCGCCGAGTGCCTCCGCGGCCTGTGCGGCGAAGGCCCGCAGCTGCTCGTAGCTGCCTGCCAGGTCCGCCGCGACGAAGTCGGCGCGGCCGCCGGCACCGCGGATCTCCTTGACGACCCGCTCGCCGCTGCTCCGCTGCCGGCCGCTGACCACGACGTGTGCGCCCTCGGCCGCCAGGACGCGGGCGATCGCCTCGCCGATCCCGCTGGTCGAGCCGGTGACAACGGCGGTGCGGCCGGTGAGCCGGGAGCCGGGGACGGTAGGGGTGCTGTCGTTCGTGTGAAGTGAAGAAGTCATGGGTCCCTTTCTAGGGCGGCCCCGGGAGCCGGGCCAGGACAGGACGAACCTGGGCACGGCAGGACCACCCGGGGCGCCGGCGGCCCGCCTACCCTGGAGGAATGTCACGCGACCGCTCCGCGCTCGGGGCGTTCCTGCGCTCCCGCCGGGACCGCCTCACCCCGTCCCAGGCGGGCATCGAAGCGTTTCCCGGTGCCCGGCGGGTGCCCGGGCTGCGGCGGGAGGAACTCGCCGTGCTGGCCGGCCTGAGCCCCGACTACTACAGCCGCCTCGAACAGGGGCGCCAGGCCAACATCTCCACCGAGGTGCTCGACGCACTGGCCCGCGCGCTACGCCTCGACGAGGTCGAACACGCGCATCTCCACGACCTCGCCGCACCCACCGCGCGGCACCGCACCGCGAGCCCGCAGGCGGCCCAGCGCCCCGATCCCGGGCTGCTGCGGCTGATGCGCACGCTGGACCATGTCCCGGTGCTGCTGCTCGGCCACCGCGGAGAGGTCCTGGCCCGCAACAACCTGCTGACAGCGGTACTGGGCCGCCCGCTGGAGCCCGGGGCGTCGTTCGTCCGCTTCATGTTCCAGGACCTGGTCGCACGCGAGCGGATCATGAACTGGGCCGACTTCGCCTCGGCCACCGTCGCCACGATGCGCAGGGAGATCGCCCGACGCCCGTACGACAACCTCCTCACGGTGCTGGTGGACGAGTTGCGGATCACCGACGGCGATTTCGCCCGGTGGTGGGACGACCACACCGTCCGCGACTACGCGTCGGTGACCAAACGCGTCGAGCATCCCGCCGCCGGCCCGTTGTCCTTCGACATCGAGATCGTCTGCGCACCGCACGAGCCCGACCAGCGGCTGGTCGTCTACACGACCGAGCCCGACTCTCCCACGGCCCGCGTCCTGCCGATCCTGGCCAGCTGGAACGCGGCGCCCAGACCCTGACCGGGCCGGTACGCGCCGCCGCGGCGAACGCCGCCGACCGCCCAGGAGGCCGGTGAAGGCGGCGCGCGGGTCGGAGAGTTCCTCGACGGTCCGGCCGGCGGTGTCCCGCGGTACGACCGCTGCGGTCCGGCGTCGCCGTCGGCGCCGTCCAGCGCGGTCACGGCGGTCACGCGGGAGGTCCGTCCGAGGCCGTGGCCGGATCTTGCCGGGACGCGCCGGGGTGGTGTTCGGCGTCGGGGATTCAGAGCAGCGACTCAGTGAGTGCGGCTAGGTGCTTGCGGTACTCCGGGTCGTACGCCTCGGACGCTGCCCGCGCCTCCTTCCGGCCGTCGAAGTACCGCCCGGTGACGCCGCCCAGTTCGGGAGCGTCGACCAGACGCCGGGTGGCCGCCACTCCCGTCTCCTGTAGGACGCGGGGTGGAGGCTGTTGACGGTGATGCCGCTGCCGGACAACTCCTCGGCGAGGTCCAGGCCGTGACTGATCAGGGCCAGCTTGGACCGGCAGTAGGCGGCGACATCGGTGTAGGCGCGGGTGAGTTGCGGATCGTCGAAGTCGATCGGCTGCTGCCCGACCGAGGCCACGTTGACGACGCGGGAGGGCCTCGCCCGGCGCAGGAGCGGAAGGAGTTCCCGGGTCAGGAGGACGGGCGCCAGGTAGTTCACGGCCAGGCGCAGTTCGTGTCCGTCCGGGGACGTCAGCCGGCTGGTGCCGGCGGCGTGGAAGCCGACTCCGGCGTTGTTGACGAGCACGTCGAGCCGGTCGTGCGCGTCGGCGACGTCGGCGGCGAGCCGCCGGACCTCGGCGAGCGAGGACAGGTCGGCCCGGTAGGTCTCGGCGCCCGTGGCCGCGGCGACCTCCGACAGACGGCCCTGGTCGCGGCCGTGCAGCAGCAGGGTGTGCCGGCCGTCGGCGGCCAGGTCCTCGGCGAGAGCGCGGCCGAGGCCGTCGGAGGCTCCGGTGATGAGGATCGTTGCCATGTCGTACACCTTTCGGGTCGGGCGGCACGCGGGTGCCGCCCGACAGGGGTTGCGTGAAGGGATGTGCGTCCGGGGGACGGCCTCAGGGCCGGCGGACCGGTTCCGGCGCGGGGCTGCCCGCGGCGTCCGACGGCCGGTACGAGGCGGAGTCACTGAGGGATCCGCTCACACCGAAGCGGGGGAGCGCCGCGACCGGAGCGAACGCTCCACCGGCGAGCGCGAAGCCCAACGTGAAGCGGCTCTCGGCGGCCGGATGGTGGCCCGAGGAGCCGGCGGCCGGGACGAGCGGGGGCGAGCGGGGCGCCGGCCACCGAACCGCCCACCGGGCGGGCGATGGAGCCGCTCCACTCGTACCCAGACCGCTGCCGCGATCGCGGCGGCGGAGAAGCAGCCGAGTGTGCGGCCCGAGGTCCAACCCCATACGGTGCCGCGCGCCAGCGGGAGTGACAGGGGGACTTCCATGGATGAGTGGAACGTGCCGGGCTGCCCGCCCGGGTCAGCCGAGGGTCTTCAGCAGGGCGGCGGCCAGCGGCGCGGAGGAGGCGGGGTTCTGCCCGGTGTGCAGGGTGCGGTCGACGACGACGTGCGGCGCCCACGGTTCGCCCGCCGAGTAGATGCCGCCGAGGGCGACCAGCCGCTCCTCCAGCAGCCACGGCAGTCGGTCGGCCAGTCCGGTCTGCCGCTCCTCCGCCGCGCTGAAGCCGGTGAGCCGGTAGCCGGTGAACGGCGAGAGACCGTCCGCGTCCTCCGTGGCGAGCAGCGCGGCCACTCCGTGGCAGACCACGGCCAACGGTGTACCGGCCGCGTGAACGGCGCGCAGCAGTCCGGCGGAGTCGGCGTCCTGGGCCAGATCCTGCAGCGGCCCGTGACCGCCGACGTAGAAAACGGCGGCGTACCGGCCGGGGTCGACATCCGCCAGGGTCAGTGGAGTGCGGAGTTCGGCGGCGGCTTCCACGGCGGCCGCGACAGCGGCGGCGCCGGCCGGGCCTCCGTTGACCTCGGGGGTGAGGCTGACGGGGTCGGCCGTGGGGACGACGCCGCCCGGGGTGGCGACGGCCACCCGGTGGCCGGCCTCGGTGAAGGCCCGGTACGGGGCGGTGAACTCCTCGGCCCAGAAGCCCGTGGGGTGCTCGGTGCCGTCGGTCAGCGTGACGTGGTCGGTGCCGGTCAGCACGAGAAGGATCTCTGACATCTCGGGGTACTCCCTGGTTGGCCCATGGCCCCTGCTCTTCAGGGGGCGCGGGGTCGTGGCCGCCGGTGCACGGCGGCGGAACGTCGACGACCCTAGATCGCCCTTCCATCAGGAAACCAATAGGATCCTTGACATGGGTCATCAGGAATCCGATGAAAATGCCGCCCGGTCCGGTACCGGCCGACGCCGGGCCGTGGCCGAAGTCGGCCAGGACGAGGCACAGGGGGCCCGCTCGATCGCTCCGACTGCCGGCGGGCCCCTCGACATCGGATTGCTGAGGACCTTCCTCGCCGTTCACCGGGGCCGCTCGCTGACCACCGCCGCCCGCGTGCTGGGAATCTCCCAGCCCACCGTGACCGCGCAAGTGCGCGCTCTGGAGCAGCAACTGGGCCGTCAGCTCTTCGAGCGGCTTCCCCGCGGAGTGGCCCCCACCACGGTGGCCGACGAACTGGCCGGGCAGATCGCCGGGCCGCTGGATGCCCTCGCCGAAGTCGCCGACCGCGGCCGTACGGGGCTGGACGCACCGCCGGAGCCGGTGCATCTGGGCGGCCCCGCCGAGATGCTGTCGGCCCGGGCGGTGCCCGCCCTGGCGCCGCTCGCGGACCGCGGCGTACTGCTGCGCGTCACCCACGGACTCGCCGAGGACCTGCTCGAGGGGCTGCACACCGGACGTTTCGACCTGGTCCTGTCCGCAGTGCGGCCGCGCGGCCGCACGCTGGTGTCCGTCCCGCTGATGGACGAGGAATTCGTCCTGGTCACGTCTCCGGCGTGGGCCCGGCGGATCGGACCGGTCGACTGCGACGACCCGGGCCCCCTGCGCGGCGTCCCCCTGGTGGCGTACGCCGAGGACCTGCCGATCCTGCGCCGCTACTGGCGCCATGTCTTCCGGACCCGCCTGACCGCTCGGCCCGCCTTCGTCGTACCGGACCTGCGCGGAGTCCTGGCCGCCGTGACCGCGGGAGCGGGGGTCACGGTCCTGCCCCGCTACCTGTGCGAGACCGAGCTGGCGTCCGGCGCACTGGTGCCACTGCTCACGCCGGACGACCCGCCCATCAACACGGGGTTCCTGGTGGAGCGGGCAGGCGCACCCTCCCGCGCGCCGGTCACCGCCGTCCGGGAGCAACTCCTCACGGCGGCCCGGTCCTGGTGACGGGGGCCGCCCCCGCGTGCTCCCGCTGTCGGTCTTCTCGGCGTGCTCACGCGCTCCTCCACGCAGGTCGTGTCGCGGGTCGTATCGCCGCCGTGGCCCTGGGACCGTCACCGCATGACGCGCTACGAGCCCGGGTTCCGACACCCATCGGCCCGTGGACGGCATGACCGGCGGTCCGGAAGCGGTGGTGGCACAGTGGCTGCATGTGCGGCCGCTACGTCTCCACTCGCAGCCCGGCGGACCTGGTCCAGCTCTTCCAGGTCGCCGACCGGCGTCCCGAAGAAGCGCTGGCACCGAACTGGAACGTCGCCCCGACGGACACCGTGTGGGCCGTCCTCGAACGCGCGCCCCGCGAGCAGGAGGACGCCGCGCCGGCGCGGCGGGAGCTGCGCACACTGCGCTGGGGCCTCGTCCCGTCCTGGGCGAAGGACGTGAAGATCGGCGCACGGATGATCAACGCGCGGGTGGAGACCGTGCACGAGAAGCCCGCCTTTCGCCGGGCGTTCCTCAAACGCCGCTGCCTGCTGCCGGCCGACGGCTTCTACGAATGGGAGCAGGTCAAGGACGAGACCACCGGCAAGGCCCACAAGCAGCCGTACTTCATCCACCCCGAGGACGACCAGGTGATGGCACTGGCCGGCCTGTACGAGTACTGGCGCAACCCCGAGATCAAGCAGGACGACGACCCGGACGCCTGGCTGACGACCTGCACCATCCTCACCACCGAAGCGACCGACGCGGCCGGCCGCGTACATCCCCGCATGCCCCTCGCCCTCACACCCGGCCACTACGACGCCTGGCTCGACCCCCACCACCAGGACCCCGCCGACCTGCGCGCGCTGCTCACCCAGCCCGCCGACGGTCATCTCGACACCCGGCCGGTCTCCACCACCGTCAACAGCGTCCGCAACAACGGCCCACAACTCCTGGACGAGATCACCGTGTAGGCGCGCGACCGCGGCGATGGCCGCAGATCAGGGCGCCGTACGACGCACCGTGCCCACGGCGGTGCTCGGCCGGCAGCGTCAGGGCGAACGCGTCCCGCCGGCCAGGCGGTCCAGCACTCTCACCTCTGTGGCCTTCGTATGAAACTGATGCCGTGGCGGAACGCAGGATTGTGCGAGGGACGTGCGCATGCCGGGCGAATCCCCGGACGAGCGAACCCGTTCGAGATGCCGTTCGGAGTCATGGCACCATGTTCGACATGACGACGAACCGAAAGGTCCATGCCGCGTAGACGGCCAGGACACATCCGGGCCGGCAGCTCCCGCCGCCACCGGAGACCCGACGCAAACCCCGTCATCGACGGCCTGTCCTCGCGTGCACTGTCCGAGGTCTACCGTCTCGAGCGCACCCGGAATTATCTGCAGCCAGGCGACGTCAGCGCGGCCGTGCGCTTGTGGAAGGACTACGTCCGTCGTCCCGAGCGCGAGCTGTGGCACGACCACGAGTGGGGCAACGTGCACTGGTACTGCTGCGGCAATCCCCTTGAAGCGCGTGCTCTTCTCGACGCCGTGACGCAGGCCCTGTCGCCTCGAACTGCCCGCGAACTCCGTCAGATCGTCAGCAGGTGTGATGACGTCTGGAACCAACCGTCACCGCCGTACGACGCGGGCAGAGGACAAAAGACGAACTGAGAAGCAGTCTCTCAACCGAAGTGCGATCGCTGATGCCCGCTGGTCAGGCGGTGCCGCCGAGACGTGGCTTGTGTGTCCAGGCCTCCTGACTGTCGGTCAGGTGGCCCTGGTGGCCTCGGGCGATGTGGACCGTGCCGTCCGGGAGGTGGGCGCGGGATGCGGGGTGTGGCGGCGGATGACGGTGTGGGCCCGCTCCGCGGTGGCGAGGGAGGCGAGGATGAGCACGGCGCCTATGGGGCCGAGCCGGTGAGCGCCGGTCCATGCGATCCCGGCCTGTCCAACCAACGGTGCGAGGGAGACGCCGACGTACAGGGTGGCCGAGTTGAGGCCGGTGAGCATGGGTGCCGAGGCGGGCATGACGCTGATGAGGCGGTGCGCCTGCGGGGTGAAGAACCTGCGCCATCACCACGAGAGCGAGGACGACGACCTGTGGCCTCGGATCGTCGCGACCGGCCAGCCGCCGCGCACGAGCTCCAGTCGCTCAGCGAAGAGCATGAGCGACTCGACGCGGCACTCGACCAGTTGGCCGCCGTCGCCCTGAACGGCGGCGGCACCGACGGCGATCCGAGCGGGACGGCCAGACCCCGCACCGACCATGACGGGGCCAGTGACGCAACAGTGCGTACCGCGTTGCACGCCGCGGCCGTGACGGTACGCGGCACTGTGTCCGACTGCCTGGCACACGAAGAGCCGAAGAAACTGGAACGGATCCTGCACAACCCGCAGGTCTCCCTGGCCTATCACACCCGTGAGCACGGCTTTGCCGCGAGCAGCTCGTACGTGCTGGCCCAGGGAACCGCGTCGGTCGACCTGCGCCCCTCGCGGGAACGTCTGGCCGAGCTGATGCGGGCCTCGGTGCCCTTCCTCGGAGAAACCAGGCACGGGCCGCTGTGGGACTGGCTACTGCGCGAATACCACCAAGAGCGCGTCTTCGTCGACGTCGAGCTCGAACGTGTCGCCGTGTGGGAGGACTTGGCAGCCCGAGGTGCAAGAGCGGTCACGGGCACCACCTGGCCGCAACCACCAAGGGAACAGACGGCACCGAAAAACGGTACCGGCCCACGCCTCGACGTCACCGCGGTCGCGCGGCGGATCCGCCGGCTGCCGCATCGACTGCTGGCCTACCGAGGGGCGGACGGATTTCCGGTCATCGTCCCGGTGAGAGTCACGGGCCACGACGGCGCGGGACTGCACCTCGACGTACCACGTGGACTGCTCCCGCCGGGCGGCCGTCGAGCCGGCTTCCTCGCCCACGCCTTCGAGCCGCAATGTGTCGGCCTGGGAATGCGGACGCTCACCGGCTGGGTCACCGTCACGGAGGAGGGCACCGTCTACGCACCTCACACATCAAAGGGGTTGGCCGCACCTCCGTTCAAGAACCTGCTGACCGTCTCGAACGGGCTACTGGCCAAGTACGGGCTGTGGCGTGCGCGGCGCGACGGGACGTCCGCCCGCCTTCAGGACCTGGTCGTGCGCGGCCCGGCGGAGTGAGTCATGCGGCCCCCAGGGACACTCGGGGGCCGCATTGCCGAGGGCGCCTCTCGTCTCGCCCGGCTCCCCGGCTATCTTGTTCTGTCCTGAACAGGCCAGGGAGGTCCGCACCGTGAGCAGTACCTTGTCGCCCTTTCCCGAGCGGATCGAGCTCTCGGGGGAGGGCCTCGTCCTCCGTGACTGGACGGAGGCGGACCTGGCCGCGATGCCGGACCTGTTCGACCACCCCGACATCGCGTACTGGACACCGATCGTCTCCCCCTTCGACGAAGCGGCCGCCCGAACACGGCTGGACCGGGACCGGCAGTTGCGGGCGGAGGGCACGGCCATCCTGCTCGCCATCACCGTCGACGGCGGCGCACCTCTCGGCGAGGTGATGCTGCGGCGTGCCCCCGAGGGCACGGAGATCGGTTACGCGGTCGGCCCGGCGCACCGTGGCCGGAGTCTGGCGTCGCGGGCGGTGCGGGTGATGGCCTCCTACGCCTTCGAGCAGCTGCGCACGGAGCAGGTGATCCTGGAACTGGAGGCCGAGAACGCCGCCAGTGTCGCCGTGGCTGCCAAGGCGGGCTTCGAACTGCTCGACGTGCCGCTGGTCACGGGGGAGGAGAAGGGGCGCCCCTACGCCCTGCAGACGTGGGGTCTGAACCGCCCCTGAGCATGGATGTCCTGATGAACGGCTGCCGGCGGACACCCGCACGATCCGCCGGACGAGCGTTCACGCTCCCCGCCACGCGCCCCGACCGCGAACGCACTCGGTGACCGATCGGCTGCGGGCGACGCTCGGCGGCGGGGGATCTTCGCTGGTGGGCTGTCCTTGACGGTCATCTCGGTGTGCGCGTGCACACGCGAGCCGGCCCACGAGATGCCTTTCGGCCGCCCGATGCCCGTCCGCGGCCGGAGCTGCTGTCAGTCGCGGCAGTCCGTCGTCGAGCGACCTACCGGGCGCAGCGGTCTTCGGTCCTCTTGGTGCGTACGTCGGGAAGGGCGAGCTCGGCCCAGATCGTCTTGCCGTCGGACCGTTGCCTGGTCCCCCAGTGCTCGGCGATCTGCGCGACGATGAAGAGCCCGCGCCCTCCCTCGTCGAGCATCCGGGCTCGGCGCAGGTGGGGCGCGGTGTTGCTGCCGTCGGACACCTCGCAGATCAGGGTGTCCTCACGGATGAGCCGCAGCTGTACCGGCTCGGACCCGTAGCGGATCGCATTGGTGACCAGCTCGCTGATGACGAGTTCCGTGGTGAACGCCATTTCCTCCAGATCCCAGCCGGCCAGCCGGGACGAGACGAGGTCGCGGGCGCGGGCGACGTCGGCGAGATCGTCGGTCAGGTTCCACGCGGCGGTGTGCGTGCCGTCGAGTTCCCGGGTGCGGGCGATGACGAGGGCGACGTCGTCTCGGGAGCCGTCACCGACCACCGTGTTCAGTACGTGGTCGCACATGTCCTCCAGCGCGGGGATCGGCTGGGACAGGGCCTTCTGAAGGTGCTCGAGGCCTTCGTCCAGGTTGTGTCCGGGAACGTCGATGAGACCGTCGGTGTACAGGGCGAGCCGGGTGCCCACGGGCAGTTCCAGTTCGGCCGTCTCGAAGGGGAGCCCGCCCACACCCAGCGGAGGACCGGCGGGGATGTCGAGGTATTCGACGTTCGATCCCGGACGTATGACAGCGGGTGGCGGATGGCCGGCCCGGGCGGCCGAGCAGCGGCGTGAGACCGGGTCGTAGATCATGTACAGGCAGGTCGCCACGGTCTCGCCGGTATCCGGTCCGGGATCACGGCTGCCCTCGCGGACCTCACTCGTCTCGAGGCGGTCCCGGGTGCGGGTGACGACGTCGTCGAGGTGGGTGAGCAGTTCGTCGGGCGGCAGGTCGATGTCGGCAAGGGTGCGTACGGCGGCACGCAGCCGCCCCATCGTCGCCGACGCGTTGACGCCGTGGCCGACGACATCGCCGACCACCAGGGCGACCCGGGCTCCCGAGAGCGGGATGATGTCGTACCAGTCGCCGCCCACGCCCGAGTACGGGCCCGCGGGCAGGTAACGCGTGGCCGCTTCCAGTGCCGGATGTTTCGGCGCCATCGGTGGGAGCAGGCTGCGTTGAAGCGCCAGGGAGGTGTTGCGCTCGCGGGTGTAGTGGCGGGCGTTGTCCACGCACACCGCGGCTCGTGCCACGATCTCCTGAGCCAGGAGGAGGTCGTCGGCGTCGAAGCGCTCCCGGGCCGGGGAGCGGGCGAACAGCGTGCTGCCGAGGGTCACGCCGCGCGCGCGGAGGGGGATCGCCAGCGCGGAGTGGGGCGCGTTCGTGCCGACGTGGCCGGGATCGGCGGGCCCGGAAGCGGACGAGACGGTCCCGGTGATCTCCAGCAGCACGGGTTTGCCCGTGCCCAGACCGAGGGTTGCCTCCGCCCCCTCCCGGTAGACGACGGCCTCCCCCGGACGCACACCCCGCAGAGCTGCGGATGAGCCCGATTCGGCGCTCCGGCGCAGGACGACGTCGCCGATGCCAGGTTCCAGGACGGGTTCCTCGCCCTCCAGGACACTCTCGAAGAGGTCCACCGTGGCGTGGTCCGCGAAACCGTTCACCACGACCTCGGTCAGCTCCTCGGCGGTCCTCGTGGCGTCGAGGGTCCTTCCGACGCGACAGCTGGCCTCACCGAGCACCATCAGCCGCTCGCGAGCGACCATGAGTCGCCTGAATCGTCTCTCTCCCGCGATGCGGAGGCGGCAGACGGCCACACTGATGCCCAGCGCGACGGCCAGTGCCGTGATCATCGTGATCTGGTTGGTGTGGCCCACGTCCGGGAGGAGAACTCCGTAGACCGTGATGGCCGCGGCCAGGTTGAACAACCCGACGATCAAGGTCTGTCGCACCGACAGGAGAGCACTGGCCACGACGGGGATCAGGACGGCGTACTCCGCTATGCCCATGATGTGCAGGTCAGCGGCAGCGAGCGCCAGTTGCGCACCCGAGACCAGGACGACGCTGAGAAGCAGGATGACGAAGCTGTTGACCGGCCGGTGGGGGAGTCCGGAGGTCTTTGTCCCACGGAACGTCCGGGAGACGGGGGCTACGGCGCGTTGCGGCTTCTCCTCCGCATGCGCCCTGGACACGCGGCCCACGGAATCACTCCCCTCGGAGGACGCCATTTCCCGTCCATTCTAGTTTCCATTTAGATGCTCATTGGCCTCTATCTTGCGCTGATGGGGCGCTCCGAGCCCGGTCCGGGAGCGGCTTGTTCCGGGAGGTGAAGCGGACGGTGTTCAGTGACCGGCGGGTTCAAGGGGCAGGTCGCGCAGCCATGCCGCGAGGGCGGTGCCGATCTCGTCGGGGGCGTCCTCCTGGACGAAGTGCATTCCGGGAACGGTGAGCTCGCGCTGGTCGGGCCAGGTGCGGCACAGCTCGCGGGCCTCGCCGGTGAGGAACATGCCCGGCTCCGCGTTGACGAACAGCTTCGGCACCCGTGTGGTGCCCAGCCACGCGGCGTTGGCCTCGACGACAGCGGTGACATCGGCGGGCTCGCCGTCAAGGGGCAGCTCGCGCGGCCAGACCAGCAGCTGGCGGCGCGCTTCGCCGGGCTCGCACCATGGGCGGCGGTAGGCGTCGAGTTCCTCCGAGGTGAGCTCGCGCAGCACGCCGCCGGGAAGGAATTCCTCGATGAACACATTCTCGTCGAGGACGAGCCGTTCACCTTCGGGGCCGCGGATGCGTCCGATGAACTCGCCGCCGTCAGCGAAGTGCGCCGGTGTCAGTGGCGCCACGATCGCTTCCATGTAGGCGATGCCGCGCACGGCGTCCGGATGACGGCGCGCCCAGTCGAAGCCGAGGACCGAGCCCCAGTCGTGCACCACGAGCACCACGCGCTCGCGGACGTCGAGCCGCTCCAGCAGGCGTTCCAGGAAAGCGGCGTGGTCGGCCAGGCGCATGCCCTGCCCGGGAAGGGGGTCGGAGTCGCCCATTCCGGCAAGGTCGGGTGCCAGGCAGCGCCCGAGCCGGGTGAGGTGGGGCATCACGTTGCGCCACAGGTAGGACGAGGTCGGGTTGCCGTGGAGGAAGACGATCGGGTCGCCTTGCCCCGCTTCGACGAACGCGATCCCGGTGCCCCCCACATCAATGCGCCGCTTCTCGCCGGCCGCAGGGCTCATCTCGACTCCATCCCGTCCACCTGTCGGTGGTGTTCGCTCTACCGTCATGGCAAGAATGGCGCACTTATGTGCCATAGCGCGCATTTTGCCGGGGTGAGCGACGGGCGCGACGCCTGGCGGTCGGGAGGCCGGACGACCTCGGTCGTCCTCCCCCAGTCCGGCGAGCCGAGGTGCGCGTGGGGGCCTGGGTCGGCGGGACGGGCCGGTGTCATCGGTCGCGCGGCAACGCGGACGGGGCTCTTGATGCGGCCTGCGGAATCGCACACACCGTCAATTACCAGGTCTTTGTTCGCCAGTGTCCCGTTTTCATCTGTTACGCACCGAAGGGCGCTCTGGTGGGAAGCGGGAGGGTGGCGCGGTCCGGGCGTGCGGGGAGCTGGAAACCGCTTCCATGGCGACGGTCAACGGATGGGTGCCCTCTCCCGCGAACCGGGCGCCACGGCCCGCGGGAGTAGTTGAACGTTGCAGGTGACCGTCACGGAAATGTCCGCATACAGCAACATGAAACGGCGCAACTCCCCTTGAGTCCGGCGAGCGTCCAGGCTGTGGGTTCTCGGCACCAGCCGGGATCCGCACACCGCCCGCTCCAGCCGTCCCTCACCGGTCGGCCTGTGGGCTCGTACTCAGGGGAGCTCTCATGTCTTCTCGTTCGATCCGCCGTATCGCCGCCGCCACGCTCGCGGCCGGCGCCGCCCTCGGCGCGGCCGCACTCCCGGCCTCCGCCCAGTCCAGTCCCGTCCAGGCCGCCGCGTACCGCTCGGGTGTGGTCATCGGCAGCGTGCAGCACGACTCCCCGGGCTTCAACGACCGCAGCAACCGCTCCCTGAACCGGGAGTGGATCGATGTCACCAACACCTCCCGCCGCAGCGTGAACCTCGACGGCTGGACCCTGTCGGACAGGGACGGCCACACCTACACCTTCCACCACTACCGCCTTGACGGCCGTGCCACGGTCCGCGTCCACACCGGCGTCGGCCGGGACACCTACCGCGACGTCTACCAGGACCGTCGCACGTCCGTGTGGGACTGGCGCTCGGACACCGCCACCCTCCGCAACGACCACGGCCGCTTCGTCGACGACGCCTCCTGGGGCGGCCGTCACCACCGTGGCCACGACGGCGACCACCGGGGCGACCACGGCCACCGCCGCTGACCCCGTCCCCCGGTGACCGCGCAGCCGGTCACCCCCGAATCCGATGAGCGCCTGGCGGCGCGCAGTGGCTCAGTCGGCCACAGCGCGCCGCCAACGCGCGTTGTGGCCGGTGAAAGTGAAGAGCTGTCTGCCGGTGCTCCCCGGCCGGGACGGGCCGATGACCGGCCGCGGTCGCGTCCTCAGGAACTCCCGCATTGATGGGCGGCTGGAAGTGCCGGGCATCACCAGCCGGGTGAACGACTCAGTGCTTGTCGACCGCCGAGGCCCAGTCGAGGTTCACACCCATCTGGGCGTACATGGCCGTGTAGCCGACGTAGCAGTTGAACTTCTCGACCTTGCCGTCGCGCAGGTACCAGAAGTCGGCAGTCGGCGCGTCGATCTTCGCGCCGTTCGGCTCGACGGTGCCTGCCGGTGACTGCAGGGGTCCCTCGAACGTGCCCTGGATCGACAGCTCGATGCTGACTTCGTCGCCGTTCACGGTGATGCGCTTGAGGTTGCGGTGGACATCGGGGAAGAGGTTGGCCATGTAGGGCAGGACGTCACCGAGCGCCTTGCCCCGATAGGCCTGGCCGGCGACCTCGTCGTTGAAGACGCCGTCCTTGGCGAAGCTGTCGGTGAACGCGTCGACGTCAAGGCTGTCGCCCTCCGCCACGTGGTACGCGTTCAGGACGACGGCGAGATTGGCTATCTCGTGCCTGCTCAGGTGGCGGTTCGTGAGCGGCAGCTTCGACAGCTCGCGAGGAGTCAGGCCCGCGTGCGCCTTCGAGTTGCCGACGGCGTGGACCCGCGCCCTGTCGGCGACTGGGCTCGCGGCCTGTGTCGGCGCGGCGGCAAGGGCGAGACCACTCAGGCTCGCGACCGCGGCGGTGGTGACGATCGTCTTCCATCCGAGCGACTTCACGTCGTGTTCCTCCTGGTCGGTTCTCGGGATCGGGTGATCCGTCGAAACGGTTGAGCACCATGGGCGGCGCTTTCAAATCAAACGATCGCTTGACATTATGCGCGCCGACTCGAGCCTGTCAAGCGAATGTTTGATTTATGTGTCGAGGTGCCGTGCCTCTGGGGCGCGTCGGCCCGGCGCGTCGACTGACGGGTCATCAGTAGGCGGTCAGGAAGGTTCCGTCGTCGCGGTTCACCTTCGGCGGCTCGCCTCCGCCATGCGAGTCGCTGCTTGACAGTAAAATCAATCAGCTGTTTGAATACTGCCCATGGCGACGGAACGCACGGATCAGCGCCGCGAGGCCGGCCAGCGGACGCGGGACGGCCTGCTGGCCGCCGCGGTGGAGCTGCTCGCGCAACGCGGCCCGGAGGGGGTGACCCTCCGTGAGATCACCCACCACGCCGGAGCCAACGTCGCCGCAGTGAGCTACCACTTCGGATCGCTGAAGACGCTGTGCGATGCGGCGATAGAACATGCGCTGGAACAGTATCTCGACGCGCAGATCAGCGCGGTCGCCTCGCTCGGCGCCACGTCGAGCATCGAGGACCTGGCCGCGGCGTTCACCAGGCCGATGATGCACGCACTGATGACCGGCGGACGGGACCTGGCGGTCATGCGGACCGTGGCGCGAGTCGGGATCGACCCCCCCGAGGGCTGGGACCGGCTGGGTGCGAAGTTCCTGCAGTCCCGGCGGGACGTCGTCAGCAAGCTCTCGGCGAACCTTCCAGGAGTCGGTGAACAGGAGTTGGACTTCCGTATCCGGTGCGCCGCCGGCCTGCTGAACTGGCTCGCGCTGGCGCCCATCGGCGCCGAACTGGCCGCCGAGCCCCCCGAGCAGATCGAGCGGTGGTTGGTCCCCGTGTTGGCCGGGGCGTTCCGCGGCTCCCCGAACCTCGGCTGACCTGGGCCGGACGATCGGTCGCGCGGGGCCGATCACATGTCGGCGGTGGGCGAGTTGGAACGCGGGGCGAGCTGGATTGCCTGCTCGGGCCGCCGACTTCCGTGCGGTGATCGAGGAGACCGGCAGGACGGTCGAGGGATCAGACGAAGTGAGGTGCGGGGGGTGAACCCATTGTCGTGGAGCGCCGAGGTGATGAGCGGGCTCAAGGTGTGGCAACGGGTGGTGTTGATCGTGTGCCTGTGTGCACTCACGCTGCCGTTGTGGTTCGCCGCGAAGAACACCTACCGGTTCATCGACGGTCACCACACGTTGACGGAAGGGTATGTGCACTGCGACTGGGACGGCCGGTGCCAAGGCGCGTGGCGGCTGCCCGGCGGGCAGCTGGGTCGGGGTGAGATCGACGGTCTGACCTTCGAGGACGATGAGGAGCGGGTGACGGGCATATCCCTTTTCGCGGGCGCGGATTGGGCTGTGGCCGACCGCTCCGACCTGGCCGTCCGTGCGTCCCTGGAAGTCGTCGGCGCTGTGATCGGCGCGGCTCTGGTGGTCTTGACCGCCTGGCTGAAGTCCTAGAGATCTTCGATGCGGTGTTCTCGGCACCGAGCCCCGTTCGGCCTTCAACTTCCCGGTCACACAAGGGAGATGCCCTGATCGCGGCCCTGTGCGACGTGCTTCAGCGCAGGGGCGTGTGGCGCTCGGAGGCTGCGACAAGACTGAGGACGATCTTGCCTCGCGTGTGCCTCTTGCCCAGCTCGTCGTAGGCAGCCCGCACCTCCTCAAGGGGATAGACCCGGGCGATCGGCACGGAGAGCAGTCCCTGCTCGACCAACGAGGCCAGCTCCTCCACCAGTTCGGGTGTGAAAGCCTGTTCCTGGGCCTGGTGTCGGACGTCGTGGCGAGCAACCGCACGGCCGTCCGCGATGGTGTTGATGCGCCGCGGCTGCACCCCCAACGCGATGGCGACGTCGACGTTTCCGCTGCCGAAGGTGTCAATGAAGGCGTCCACGCCGTTTGGCGCCACCTCGCGGATACGGTTGGACAACCCCTCACCGTGGAGCACCGGGACAACGCCGATGGAGCGAAGGAAGTCCGAGTTCTGCCGCCCCGCGGTGCCGATCACGCGGGCTCCTCGCAGAACGGCGAGCTGGGCGGCGAGCACTCCCACGCCGCCTGCGGCCGCGGACACCACGACCGTCTCACCCGCGGCAGGTGCGACCGCGTTCACCGCGGCCCACGCCGTGACGCCGACAGCGGACAGTGGTGCGGCCTGCTCCCAGGCGATCCCGGCAGGCTTGCGCGCCGCCACCGTTGCCGGAAGCACGACATAGTCCGCCTGCGCGGCCCTGGGGGCGTAGCCGATCACTTCGTCTCCCACGGCGAACCCGCTGACGCCGTCACCGGTCTCGGCGACCCAGCCGGCGAAATCGTTGCCCTGTCCTTCGGGAAACGCCGCAGGCCAGAAGTCGGCGAAGACTCCTTCGCGGATACCGATCTCGCCTGGATTGATCGGCGCCACCACGGTGCGGACCAGGATCTCTCCCTTTCCGGGGGAGGGCCGTTCCACTTCGGCGATCTCCAGTACCTCGGTGCCGCCGTAGCGAGAGAACTTCACTGCCCTGGGCATCGCGTACTTCCTCTCATGTCACGGCCGACGCTGACGCTATATCGCCTACTTGCAGAGGGCGCAGAGACCCGCCATGGGCCCCGCCACGGCACGAGGCTGTCAGGCGCCGGCCCCCTCATTGGTCCGTTCTCGCCTCGCAGCTACCCGCCGCGCACGGAGCGGAAGCGGCCACAGGGACATGGCGACGCGGAGATCTCGACCGCGAGGGTGTCAAGACGTGTGGGTGAGGAGTGGTTGCCCGCCGGCAGGCGAAGGGGCTTGAGTCTCCCGTAGGGGGAGACGCGAAGGTGGGGGCATGGACGGCGACACGTACTACTCGATCGGCGAGCTCGCTCGGCGGACCGGTCTCACGGTCAAGACCGTGCGGTTCTACTCCGATCGCGGAATCGTGGCGCCGACGGACCGCAGCCCGGCCGGCTACCGCCTCTACAACATCGACGCCGTCGCACGCCTCGACCTCGTGCGGACCCTGCGCGAGCTGGGACTGGGGCTTCCCGTGATCCGCAAGGTCGTGGACCGCGAGCTCTCCCTACCCGAGGTCGCCGCGGCGCACGCCGAAGCACTGGCAGTGCAGATCCGCGTCCTGCGTCTGCGGCGCGCGGTGCTGACGGCGGTGGCCGAGCGCGGGTCCACACCCGAGGAGACAGAACTCATGCACCGGCTGGCCCAGCTCTCCGAGGACGAACGGCGACAGCTGATCGGCGATTTCCTCGACGCCGTCTTCGGCGGTGTTGACGCCGACCCCGCATTCGCGGGGGTCATCCGCTCGATGACCCCTGAACTGCCCGACGACCCGGAGGCGGAGCAGGTCCAGGCGTGGGTGGAATTGGCTGAAATGTCCCTGGAACCGGATTTTCGTGCCGCCGTGCGGCGGATGGCCGAGGACCAGGCGGCCGAGCAGGTCCGAAGCGACACGACGGGCCCGCGCCGCGACATCGCCGCAGCCGTTCGTGACCAGGCCGGCCCGGCCCTGATCGCCGGCATCGACCCCGCCTCACCCCAGGCCGATCCGGTCGTCGCGGGGTTCACCGCGTACTACGCGTACCTCCTCGGCCGCCCCGACGACGTGGAGCTTCGCCGCCGGCTGGCCGCTCGGCTGGAGAGCGTGAACGATCCCCGCAGGGAGCGATACCTCCAGCTGCTCGCAGTGATCAACGGTTGGCCGGCCCCGGAGAGTCCTGTTCCAGTGTTCGACTGGTCCGTCCGGGCTCTGCGCGTTCGGACACCGCGATGACGGGGCGGTCGCAAGGCGGTACGGGCCCGGCGCAGCCGGTGTCGGGTGAAAACGCCGCCGCATAGGATCGGTTGATGAGTACCCCCGTCGTACTTCAGGTGGCCGCGACGCCGGTCCTACCCCCTCTTGTTCTTCGCCCCTGGCGGCCGGAGGACGTCGCCGCACTGGTCGAGGTGAGCCGGGACCCCGCGTTGCGCCGGTGGACGAGTTCTGTCGTGGACAATGCCGCGGACGGGGCACGGTGGGTGCAGGCCCAGCAACGGAGCTGGGCAGCGGGGGACCGGTTCGGCTTCGCCGTCCTCGAAGCACAACCGGGCCCAGCCCACCCACAGTTGGTGGGCAACGTGGTCCTGAAGGAAGTCACCTCCGGCAAACCGGCGGCCGAGGTGGGCTACTGGACCGCGGCACACGCCCGCGGGCGGGGAGTGGCCCCCCGCGCTCTGGAAGCACTCACCAGGTGGGCCTTCGACACCTTCGCAGCCGACGGGCTGGAGCGTCTCGAACTCGTGCACCAGGTGGACAATCCGGCATCGTGCCGGGTCGCGCAGAAGAGCCGGTACGACCTGGACAGCATCCTGCCCGCGGCGCCGCCCACTTTCCCCCGCGATGGCCACGTCCACACACGGCACGCGAGTGCCTGATCCTCTCGGCCTCGGCGGATCGCCTGGGGCTGCTCGCGCCGTGAGTCGCGGCCAGGGCGTGCCCAGTGGGCGCACGGAGAAGGTCAGGCGGAAGAGGCCGAAGGCAGCCAGCAGGCTCACGGTCGGGTTCGGGCTCGGGAAGAACGTCGAACCCTGACGTGATGGGCCTGCGTTCCAAGGACCTCAGCTTGCAACAGGGGCGGTCGCCCAGCGGCGTGTGATCTCGCTGAGGGCGCCGGCCGCGCGCTCGGCGGCCGTTCCGTTCAGGCGCACCTCGGGGGCCAACTCGACGTGCAGGAACGGCACGTCCGCGGCGTCGGCGGCCCGGCCCTCCATGTTCGTGGAGCCCTCCACCGGGCACGTTCGCACCCAGGCCGAGCACACATGGAAGCCATGGGTGCCCAGGGCGCGGGCCAGCCTGCGGGCGTCCGAGCGGCCGGCCGATCCGGCGCCGGTGGAGGCGACCGCGTCGTAGCCGGGGGCGGTGGAGGCGGCGAAGCCGTGCAACTGGACCCCGGGCATCCCGCGGCGGACCAACTCGGCGCAGATGGCGTAGAAGACGGTGTCCCGGCGATGCGCCACGTCCGCGGAGTTCCCGACTCCGGCCTTGCGATGTGCTCCCGCCATCACCAGGATGCCGCCGGGGGAGTCGCGCAGGACCCGCACGCCGAGCTGCTCGGTGCCCTCGTCGAAGACCGGGTGCGGGACCTGGATCGAGAAGCGCGGCGTGTGCTCCAGGTCGATGTAGACGCGACCCCAGCCCCGCGGCGTCACGGCGTCGTCGGTGCGGTCGGCCACTTCCGCGTAGCGGCGTCCGGAGACCCGGTCGAGGACCGTGCGGACCGTGAAGTCCCGTTCGGAGAGCAACCGCTCGGCTTGTGCGCGGTGCCCGTCGACGAGCAGGCCGACCCCCTGGGCGATGGCCGTGCGGTCCCCCCGGCCGGGCTGCCGGTAGCCGTGGTCCGGACCGAAGCGGCTGGTGTAGTCCGCCACCTCCTGGGCGAGGTCGCCCCGCTGGGCGTCCCGGTCGGGACGGGAGTCGGCGGTGTCCGTGCCGCCCCCGCGGGTGGCGTGGAGCACGGCGGTCACAGCACCCGCCAGACCAGCGATGGCCAGCAGAATTGTTGTGATCGTTATGATGCGGGAGCGAGTGGCACTCATGGTCGTATCAAGATATACCGGTGAACATACGCCTTAGCCGCATCCCGCTGAGCCTGCTGGCCCCGCTCTCCCTCGTCGCCACCGTCGCCGGTTGCGGCCTAATCTCGGACGACGCAGGCCGCCAGGACGCCGGTCGTTCCTTCACGGTCGCGGCGGCCGGGGACATCCTGATGCATCCCGCGCTGGTGGACCAGGCCCGCAAGGACGCCAAGCGCACCGGCAAAGGCGTTGCCGGGCTGGACTTCGGGCCGATGATGGCCGGCATCAAGCCGCTGATCAGCAAGGCGGATCTGGGGATCTGCCACTTCGAACCGGTGGTGGGCGCCGTGAACGGCCCCTTCGAGGGCTTCCCGGACTTCCAGGTGCCCCCGCAGACCGCCAAGACGATCAAGGACCTCGGCTACGACACCTGCTCCACCGCCTCGAACCACACGCTCGACCACGGGTACGAGGGCGTCCGGCGCACCCTGGACGCCCTGGACGACGCCGGCCTGAAGCACACCGGCTCCTTCCGGACACAGAAGGACGCGCTCACTCCGCTGGTCATGGACGTGAAGGGCGTCAAGGTCGCGCAGATATCGTTCGCCTACGGCTTCAACGAGCCGCACACGTTCCCCAAGGGCAAGCCGTGGCTCGCCAACGAGATGAGCCTGAAGGCGATCAAGGCGGCTGAACAGCGGGCCCGCAAGGCCGGGGCCGAGGTGGTGATCCTCTCCATCCACTGGGGCCTGGAGCACCACCCGGACCCCTCGGCCCAGCAGCTCTCCTTCGCCCGGAAGATCGCCCGGCAGACCGGTATCAACCTGGTCGTCGGCTGTCACGCGCACGTCGTGCAGCCGATGGAGAAGGTCGACGGGACCTGGGTCGCCTACGGCATGGGCAACCAGATCGCCCGGCACGAGGTGCCGACCGGACTCACGGAGGAGGGCGTGATCGCCTGGTTCACGTTCACCGAGCACGGGAAGGGCCACTGGGACGTCCAGCCGCGGTTCGAGCCGACGCTGCTGGAGATCCCGCCGGACGCCGAGAACGCCACGGACGGCGGCAAGACCGCCTACACGGAGGACGACGCACGGGACTACCGCCTGCTGGACGTGCCGTCCGCGCTCCGGGACGACAAGGACCTCACCGACCGGCAGCGGGCCCGGCTGCGGCTCGCCTTCGAGCGCACCGAGGGCACGCTGTACAACCGCGGCGCGGCCGAGGACGGCCTGAAGCCGCTGAATGAGATGCCCTGAGGTCGGCCGGCACCACGCGGACAACCTGGCCGGGTGCCCGAATCTGACCGCCTAAACGCGGATGTTGTGTAGATCACAGCAGAACGTGTGCAACTTCATGAGTTTCTTGACGGTCTGAGTGCTGCGGACACACTCGCGCAACGGATGTTCCCGCAGCGCACACACAACCGAAACACCGTCCCCGCTTCCCGCGCGGACTGATCACCTGTACACCCTGAGAGGACCCTCCCTTGGCGTCACCGCCCCCGGCACGGCAGCACCGAGCCCGCCGCCGAGCCGACATGTCGCTGATCGGAGGCATCCGCCCGCCGATCGCGGTTCTGTCGGTGCTCCTGCTGTCCCTCGCCGGCATCACCGCGGTCGTGCTGGGCCGTGTCGACAACGCCGTGGTGCCGAAAGCGGTGCTGACCTCTCAGCAGCACTTCGCGGAGGACGGCGCCATCGCGCTGCGCGCCTCCATCGACGAGTCCGTCACCGACCTCACCCGGTCCGCCGCGCTGTTCAGCGCCGGCGAACCGGTCTCCGGTGACGCCGCACTCGACAAACTCGGCAGCACCTACCAGAAGTGGACGGGAACCGCGGTCGTCGAGATCCGCTCCGGCAAGCTGGTCGCGGCCCGAGGCGAGACCGTGCCGCTGACCTCGGTGAACACCGGCGCCCTCGGCGACGAGGGCGGCCTCGCGCCGCGCATGGTCCGGCTGAAGAACGGCGAGACGCGACTGCTGTCCTTCGCGCTGCTGTCCTGGCCGGACAAACCGCAGCTGTTGTTGGTGGCGTCCAGCAACCTGACGTTCCCCGGCATCAGCCTCGGCCAGTTCCGATCCATCGCCGTGGCCGACCAGGGCGGCGCGATCCTCAGCAGCGACGGCATCCGTGAGCCCGAGCAGGTGCGCACCGGCACCGACCGCGAGGAGATCAAGGCGTCCGGCAAGCAGCTGAAGGACTTCGCCCAGCTCGCCGCCCGCAAGGCCCGGCAGGACCCGCGCAGCAGCAAAGAACCCGGCATGGGCGGCTACCAGGGCGTCAGCGGCAGCCTGGTCGGCGGGCACGTGCTCAGCAACCGGACCGTCGCCGGCTACGCCACCTTGGCCGCGCCCGGCCCCGGGGAGACCACCACCGCCTCCGGGCTCGGCCTGTCCGTGGTGGCCATGGTCAAGGTGGGCGAGGACCCCACCCGCACCCAGTCCCTGGTGTTCGGCCTGCTGGCGGGCGGCGCGCTCCTCGTCGTCGGCGCCGTCGCCGTGGCCGTACTGCTGGGCACGGTGCAGCGCCCGCTGATCCGGCTGTTCCTGGAGTCCCGCCGGCTCACCCGCGGCGACCTGACCCGGCCCGTCAACGTCCCCGGCTACGGCGAGGCACGACGCGTCGGCCACGCCCTGGAACGGCTGCGCCGCCAACTGCTCGGCGAGAGCGCCGACGCAACCGACACGGCACCGCGCCCGCGCGGACTGCGCCGGGTGGGCACCCGGGCCCTGCTGGCTGCCTGCGCGGTACTGCTGCTGGCCTGGTCGGCGCCGCTGATGTTGCTGGTCAACCGCGCCGACAGCAAGGCCGTCGTACCGCAGCAGCTCGTCAGCGACCAGCGCGAACGCACCGACACCCTCAGCGACCGGGTGCGCCGCGCGCTCAACGAGGGCAGTGCCGACCTGGAATCGGTCGCCTCCCTCATCGGCAACCGCACCGGACCCGACGCCATGGGGAAGGTATTGGAGCGCACCCTCGACGAGAACCAGCGCTACCGCTCGCTCTACGTCGTCGACTCCTCCGGCCAGATCCTGGCCCGCAAGGGCAAGAGCCCCAAGGTGATCCGCTCCCACCGGGTCTCGGACACCCCGATCCGGCTGCTGGGCCAAGGCGGCAAGGAGCCCGTCGTCGTCGCCGACGCCGAGATCCCCGGACGGAGCGGTGCCCGGCTCGTCGGTGAGTTCCGCGTCGAGTTCCTCAACGCACTGCTGACCCGACCGGGCCTGGGCGTGGTCCGCCTCGTCGACGACCACAGCAAGGTCATCGCCGGCAACACCGGCTTCCTCGCCTTCCAGCGGCTGCCCGACGACCACCTCGCGGACCTGGCCGCGGCCAGCGCCCAGCGGCTCGGCAAGAAGGCCCGCGCCAACGGGGTGCTCTACCGCGAACACGGCGTACAGATCGCCGCCGCCGCCCCGTTCGCCGGCAGCGGCCCCGCCGAGTCTCTCGGCTGGAGCGTCGTCAGCTGGCAGGCCGCCAGCCGGCTCGCCATCCCCGAGTACGACAGCCAGAACCGCACCGTGCTCGCCGGACTGCTCGGCGCCGCCGCGGCCGCCGCCTGCCTGGGCTGGCTGCACATCGTGGTGGCCCGGCCGCTGCGCTCGCTGGCCGAGCGCGCCGAGTCGCTGGCCGGCGGCGACCGCAAGACCGTGCTGTTCCCGCAGCATCACGACGAGGTCGGCGCGGTCACCCGCTCCCTGGAACTCATCCGCCAGCAACTGCAGGACCAGAGCCGGCAGCAACCCCGCCGCACCCCGCCGCAGGCGTCCGCGCCGCAGCAGTACACAAGGAACTGATCGCCCGTGCTCTTCCTCTACACCGTACTGCTGGTGTGCTGCACGATCCTGCTCGTCGCGGGCATCGTGGAGCAGCGGCGGCACTTCACCAACCTGGACCACATACCCACCCGGGTCCTGATCAACGGCATCCGCGGCAAGTCGTCCATCACCCGGCTCTGCGCGGGCGCCCTGCGCGGCGGTGGTCTGACCACCGTCGCCAAGACGACCGGCACCGCGGCCCGGTTCATCCACCCGGACGCCACCGAGGAACCGGTCTACCGCAAGTTCGGCATCGCCAACGTGGTCGAGCAGATCGGCATCGTGCGGCGCGCCGCCGCGTACCAGCCGGACGCGCTCGTCATCGAGTGCATGGCCGTCATGCCGGCCCTGCAGGAGATCAACCAGTCCAAGCTGATCCGCTCCACGATCGGCGTGCTGTGCAACGTCCGCGAGGACCACCTCGCCGAAATGGGCCCCACCCTGGACGACGTGGCCCGTTCGCTGTGCCGGTCCATGCCGGAGGACGGCATCTGCGTCACCGCGGAGAAGGACCGCTTCCACATCCTCCAGGAGGAGGCCGACGCCCGGAACTGCCAGCTCATCTACGCGGATCCGGAGATCGTCAGCGACGAGGAGCTGCGCGGCTTCAGCTGGTTCACCTTCAAGGAGAACGTGGCCATCGCGCTGACCGTCGCCGAACTCCTCGGCGTCGACCGGGAGACGGCCCTGACGGGCATGTACGAGGCCCCGCCGGACCCCGGTGTCCTCTCCGTCGAGCGCTATGTGACGCCCGAGGGGAAGAAGCTGCGCTTCGCCAACGTCTTCGCGGCGAACGACCCCGAGTCGACGCTGATGAACATCAGCCAGCTGCTCGACCTCGGTGCCATCCACCGGCCGCTCAACGTCGTCATCAACTGCCGTCCCGACCGCGTCGAACGAAACGGGCAGATGGGCGAGATCATCCCCGACCTCGACCCCGAGCGCGTCTTCGTCATCGGCCACCCCGCCAAGTCCGCCATCGACGCCATCCCCGCCGAGTTCCGCTCGCGCGCCGTCGACCTCGGCGGCGACAAGCGCGACCCGGAGGAGTTCATGGCCCGGCTGCTCGAGCAGCTCGGTCCGGACTCCTCGCTGGTCGCGATCGGCAACATCCACGGCCAGGGCGAGATCCTGCTGGAGCACCTCGCCGAACTCCCGCCGGACGACAGCGCCGACGAGCTCGTGGAGGCCGCCCCGGCCGGCGGCGCGGGGTCGGCGCCCGCCGTGGTCGAGCACGTCGAGACCATGCAGCTGTACGTGCCCCGCATCGACCCCTACCAGGGTTACTCGGAGGCGTACGAGTCGCGCTACGCACAGCAGCCGTACGCCCCCCAGCTCCCCGTGCAGCGCGACGCCGGAAACCCGTACCCGGACCAGGAACGGGCGAACCGGACAGGGGACGGCCGACCGTACCAGGACGACGCCCGGACGCAGCAGCACCACGGTGCCCATCCCGCCCCCGCCGCGCGGCAGTCGCGCCCGGAAGGCGGCACCTCACCCGGACAGGTCCCGCACCGCGGGCTGTTCGAGCCCCGCATTCCCCCCCAGCCTTCCGCCGACGAGAGCCAGCAGTGGCACAGCCCAGGAGAACAGCGTTGATCCCCTCCGTCCTCACCCCCGAGATCGCCGCGATCGGCATCGGCCTCGGTCTGATGTTCTCGTTGATGTGCTACCTGGCCACCAACCTGTCGCCGGGCGGCATGATCACACCCGGCTGGCTCGCGCTCACCCTCATCGAGGACCTGCAGCGGGCCGCGCTGGTGGTCGGCGTGACCGTCCTGACGTACCTCGCCACGCTGTTGATGCAGCGCTTCGTGATCCTGTACGGCAAGCGGCTGTTCGCGGCCGTGGTGCTCAGCGGCGTGCTCATCCAGGCCACCGTGATCATCGTGCTGCAGATGGAGTTCCCCCTGCTGTACGCCAACCAGACGCTCGGGTTCATCGTCCCGGGCCTGATCGGCTACCAGCTGGTCCGTCAGCCCAAGGGCGCGACGCTGCTGTCCACCGGATCGGTCACCCTCGCCACCTATGTGGTGCTGACCGCCGGCATTCTGCTGGGCGCGCTGCCCTCCGCCTGAGTCCGCCTGTTCCCCGACGCAATCCTGGAGCCCTCACCATGCCGAAGCGCAAAGGCCACCCCGTCGTCCACACGGCGACAGTGCTGGCGCTGCTCGCGGGCAGCGCGTACTTCACCTACGAACTGCGCACGGACGAACAGGCGAAGGTCCCGGCCGCCCAGACAGTCACCGACAACGCTCTGCAGAACTCCGGCAAGGCGACCGGCAAGCAGACCTGGGAGCGGCTGAACGACCCTGCGCGATCCGTGCTGCGCGACGCCAAGGGCGCGATCATCGCCACCTTCACCGACGGCGCCCGCACCGCCACCCTCAAGGGCCCGTCCCGCACCTTCACCGAGCCGGCCAACACCAGCACCAAGGTGATCACGGACGACTGGGTCCGTCTCATGTCGGAGCCCTGGACCAAGGGCGCCCAGAACCAGCAGTGGTTCAAGGACTGGTTCAAGCAGTACTACGGCAGTCAGGAGGACGACATCTTCGCGATCGCCTTCCAGTACGTGCAGGGCGTGCCGGTGAAGAAGGACTCCGCGGGCGTACCGTACGCCGGCGACGCGGTGTTCGGGCCGTACAAGGCGGACGGTGTGGATCGCCTGGAGCAGAACGACTTCTACGACTACCTCGGCATTCCGTACACCTTCCGCAACGGGACCACGATGAGCCCGCGCCAGGAGCGCTACCGCGCGCTGGACTGCTCCGGCTTCATGCGGATGGTGTGGGGCTACCGGTCCCGCTACCCGCTGATGGCCAGCGACACCCTCGGCGACGGCCTGCCGCGTTCGGCCAACGGCATGGCCCGCTCCAAGGTCGGCGTCGACATCATCAAGCTCCAGGGCCCCGGCCCCTGGTACACCCGGCCGAAGAACACCGACATGCTGCAGCCGGGGGACCTGCTGTTCTTCAAGATGGACCACCGCACCGCCGACCACATCGACCACGTCGCCCTCTACCTGGGGCTGGACACCGAGGGGCACAAGGTCTTCATCTCCAGCCGCAAGGAGCAGAACGGACCCACGATCGGCGACTCGGGCGGTGTGTCCCGCATCGACGGCAACGGCTTCTACGCCGAACTGTTCCGCAGCGCGAAGCGGCTGTGAACCGGACGGGGGCGGACGGGAGGGCGATCGGCCTTCCCGGCGCGATCGGCCTTCCCGGCTCATTCCGAAACGACCGGTAGGGCGGCGCGGGACGCGTGTCCGGAGTGGTTCCGGCCGTCTTCGCCGTCACGATGGTCGACAACGCCCCCACTGTCGTGGACTTCCCCACGATCCGGCTGGTCGTGCGCTCTCGGCCTCGTCCTGTTGCTCGCCGTGGCGCTCGACTCCGCCGCCCGCCGGCTTCTCGGAGGCGGCGGAGGACGCGGCAGCCCGCGGGCCGCACGTCCGCCCACCTCAGGAGGATCCAATGAGCGCCTTGCTTCTCGGCATCGACATCGGCACCTCCAGCTCCAAGGCGGTGCTCGCACGACCGGACGGCACCGTCGTCGCTCAGGCGCGGGTGCCGCATGCCGTGTCGATGCCGCGGCCCGGCTGGGCCGAGCATGACGCCGAACAAGTGTGGTGGGCCGACGTCGTGGCCCTGTGCCGGCAACTGCTGCCCACCGCGGACGGTACCGTGGCGGCCGTCAGTGTCAGCGGCCTCGGTCCCTGCCTCCTGCCCGTCGACGCCGACGGCCGCCCTCTTCGGCCCGCGATCCTCTACGGTATCGACACCCGTGCCACCCGCGAGATCGACGAACTGACGGAACGCTACGGGGCGGAGGAACTCCTTCGCCGCGGCGGCTCCGTTCTCACCAGCCAGGCCATCGGTCCGAAGCTGGCGTGGCTCCGGCGCCACGAGCCCGACGTCTACGCCCGTACGGACCGTTTTCTCATGGCGTCGTCCTACGTGGTGGAACGGCTCACCGGCGCGTACGTCCTCGACCATCACTCGGCCAGCCAGTGCGACCCGTTGTACGACCTACACGCCGCCGCGTGGATCCCCGAGATCGCCGCCGACATCGCCCCCGGCATCCGCCTGCCGTCCCTGCTGTGGCCGGGCGAGATCGCCGGACGCGTCGACGCGCACGCCGCGAAGGTCACCGGTGTCCCCGTCGGGACACCGGTCACCGCCGGCACCGTCGACGCCTGGGCGGAGGCCCTCAGCGCCGGAGTGGAGAAGACCGGCGACTGCATGCTCATGTACGGCACGACCATGTTCCTCGTCGAGATCCTGGACCAGCCCCTTACCGACGCCCGTCTGTGGGCCACCCGCGGGATCGACCCGGGCTCCTGCAGCCTGGCCGGCGGAACGGCGACCTCCGGCGCCGTCACCGACTGGCTGCGCGAGCTGACCGGTGCCCGCTTCGAGGACCTGACCGCCGAAGCGGAACAGGTCGCCGCCGGGTCGCACGGCCTCGTCATGCTCCCGTACTTCGCCGGCGAACGAACCCCCCTGTTCGACCCCGATGCCCGCGGGGCCGTCCTCGGGCTGACCCTCCGGCACAACCGCGCCCACCTCTACCGCGCGGCACTGGAAGCAACCGCGTACGCGGTGCGGCACCACCTGGAGGTCATGGACGAACTCGGAGCACGCCCCACCAGGCTGATCGCCGTCGGGGGCGGCACCACGGCGGACCTGTGGACGCAGATCGTCTCCGATGTCACCGGCCGCACCCAGGAACTGCCCGATCAGCGGATCGGCGCCAGCTACGGCGACGCCCTGCTCGCCGCCCGTGCGGTCGACCTGGCCGACCGGACGACCAGCTGGGCGACCATCGGCCGCAGCGTGGAACCACGTGCCGGGACCCGCGACGTGTACGAGGACCTCTACACGGTCTACCGAGACCTGTACCGCGCGACGCGGGAACAGGCGCACGCCCTCGCCGAACAGCAACGCCTCGCCGACCTGGCCCACCCGGCGGCGCACCCCACGCCCACCTCAGCGGTGTAGCGGAACAGAGGTGCCATGGCCCAGGTGTACAGCGGCCGAGCTTTCTGCGGCGTGGGGTTGATGCGTCTGGCGGCGCGGTCACGCCGATCGGCCGCACCCACCGAGTGCTGCGGACCGCGGCACGGTCGCCCGGTCGGACGCATCCATCCGGAGCGCCCGGCGCCGGCTCCGTGATGCCGCTCATCGTCTGGGCGGAAGACGCCGCCCGAAGACCTGCAGCTGGGTGTAGCCATGGCTCGTGATGCCGTAGAAGAGCGGTAGGAGCACGAAAATCGCGAGTGCGAGGGCGGGGATGGTCAGTACGCCGACCAGGCCGGCGGCCGCGTAGAGCAGGGCCCCGACGAAGGCGCGAAGGCGTTCGCCGAGGAAGAAGGTCTCCTCCACGCTGTCCTCGAGGAGCTCGGGGTGGCGGAAGAGCACATGGAAGAAGATCATCCAGCTTACCCACAGCATCGCGCCGATGATCGCGTAGAGCCCGACGGCGACCCGGTCGTCCGGGGGGTTGGCCTCAGCGACGGCTTCGGAGACGAGCGCGGTGGGCCAGGGCAGCAGCGCGGTGGAGAACAGCACACCGAGGTTGGCCCAGTGCAGGCCACGGGTCATGGCCTTGATGCGCTGAAATGCCGCCTTGTGATTGAGCCAGACGACGGCGATGTAGAGGTACGAGGCGACATAGGCCAGATAGGTCGGCCACTGGTGGAGCAGCTGGGCCAGCAGGTGACCCGCATCGATCGGGGGAGGCTTCAGATGGAGCACCAGAAGCGTGATGACGATCGCCAGGACGCCGTCACTGAAGGCTTCGGCGCGCCCTGTGTCCGAACGCGGAACCTCCTCGTACCGGCGCCGTGCCACGAGCGTCTCCTCTCTGATGCCAGTTCCGCTTCGACGGGCACCAGCAGCGGGCTGGTCGGGCCGCCGGGCGGGCCTCGTACTCGGCTGGACCGCGGTAACCGGACCGCGAGGCCGGACCGCTACCTCGCCTCCGAGCGCCAGTTCATCACCCGGCGCCAGGTGCTGCCCGCCGTGTCCGGTGGCCGCTGGTGAGGGGCTGCCGGTGACCGCGGCGGTTCTGCCATGGGCGGTGACGACGGCGTGGGGCGCTCGGCAGCCGGCCGGAATCCCGGGGCTCAGTCGGTCGCGGTACGGCGCAGGTGGTGGGCGAGGAAGGCGACGCAGTGGGCGACGACCGGCGCGACATCGGCGTTGAGGAAGATGTGCTCGGCATCCGGTACGGCGAGGAGTTCCGCGTGGTTTCCGGCGGCCCGCAGGAGTCCGGCCAGGCGTTCGCTGTGCTCGAAGGGGACAAGCGTGTCACGGGTCCCGTGCGCCAGAAGGAAGGGTGGCGCCGGGGACCGCGCATGGCTGACCGGGCTGGCGGCCGCCGCGCGACGCGGCCGGTCGTCCGGGTCGCCGCCCAGGAAGGTGACGAAGGGGTCGTGGGGGCCGGGTGTGTCCGGCAGCAGCGCTCCCACGTCGCTGATTCCGTACCAGTCGACGACGGCCGCGACCGTCGTGTCACCCGCCGCGATCCCCTCCGTTCCCTCCAGCGCGGGGTCGCTCGCGCCGGTCAGCCCGGCCATCGCGGCGAGGTGCCCGCCGGCCGACTCGCCCCACAGGCCGACCCGCGTCCCCTCGATACCGAGGGGGTCGGCGTAGTGGCGCAGGTAGCGGATGGCCGCCTTGACGTCGTGCAGTTGGGCGGGGAACGGGGCTTCGCCGGCGTGGCGGTAGTCGATGGTGGCGACAGCGAGTCCGGCCCGCAGCAGGGAGCCGAACAGAAGGTCCGCGCTCACGGTCGGCGGCGGGTGGCGCCGGTCGCCCTCCATCCAGGCGCCGCCGTGGATCCAGACCACTACGGCGGGAGGCTCGGCCGTGGCGGGCACGGAGAGATCCAGCAGCCGCGGCCGGTAGCCGGAGCCGGTGGCGTAGCTCAGCCCGTCGTGACGCCGGACGCCGTCGGCGCCGGTGGTGGGTGCGGTCGGAGGGAGCTGTACCGGCGGTGTGGCGAGCTCGGGCGGCGGCCAGGTGACAGGCCCCCGACAGGTCTGCCCGACGGGGGAGTCCACCCCGGGCGCCGAGCTGTTCGAGGACGGTGACCGTGGCGATCGCAGGTCGGGAAGAGGGTGACGCGGAGGGCGGAGGGCGTTCATTCCTTGGTCGCTCCGGCGAGCATCCCGGACACCAGCGTGCGCTGCGAGAACACGAAGAGCACCAGCACGGGCAGGATGGCGACGATGATCGCCAGGGCCAGTTCCGGAATGGTGATGTTCAGGCCGGCGCCCGCGACCGGGTTGAAGGACGGAGTGGAGGTCAGCAGTTGGTTCAGGCCCACCTGGACGGGGAACTGCTCGCTGTTCGGCAGGACGAGGTACGGCAGGAAGAAGTTGTTCCAGTTGCCCACGAAACTGAAGAAGGCGACCAGCCCGACCACCGGCTTCGCCAGCGGTAGCGCGATGCGCGAGAACAACTGCCATTCCGTACAGCCGTCGATCCGCGCGGCCGACAGCAGATCCCTGGGCAGGCTGCTGCCGAAGTAGATGTACACGAGGTACACGCCGAACGGGTAGAAGGAGAAGGGCAGGATCACCGACCAGATGGTGCCGATCAGATGGAAGCGGTTGAGCTCCAGGAAGACCGGCAGCACCAGGGTGGCCTGCGGCATGATCATCGTGACCAGGGTGATGATCAGGAGCGTCTTGCGTCCCCGGAACTTCGTCAGGGCGAGCGCGTAGCCGGCCGGCACGCTGACGGCCAGGGTCAGGACCAGTGAGCCGCCGGAGTAGATGGCCGAGTTGCGCAACCAGGTGACCATGGCGCCGTCCTGGAAGGCGAACAGGTGTCGCCAGGCCGCGCCGATCTGCTGGAACGAGCCGAAGGAGAACGGGTTGTCCCGCACCACCTCGCCGGCGGTCTTCGACGGCGCGAGCAGCAGCCAGATCACCGGCAGCACGAAGAACACCAGCAGCGCGGCCAGCAGGACGCCGACCACCAGGAAGGAGAGGGCCCGGGACGGCCGGACGCGCCGGCCCGCCGCAGGGGAGGGGAGCGTGGTCTGTGTCATTTCTCGTCCAACGTGAACAGGTTCGATCGGGCGACCAGCAGTCCGGCGGCCAGGAGTCCCAGGGCCAGCAGGAAGACGGAGATGGCGGCGGCACCGTTGAAGTCGCCCTGCTGGAAGGCGTAGACGTAGGCCAGCTGGTTGGGTGACCAGGTGGGGCTCACCCGGCCGAGGCTGGCGGTCTGGAGCAGTTGGGGTTCGACGAACAGCTGGGTTCCCGTCGCGAAGGCCATGATCGTCATGTAGACGATCCACTGCCGGATCATCGGGATCTGAATGTGCCAGGCGGTCCGCCACGGCCCCGCGCCGTCCATCCGGGCGGCTTCCAGCACCTCGTCGGGGATGTTGTTCAGCGCCCCGTACATCACGACCATCCAGCCGCCGGCGCCGGTCCAGAAGGCGATCAGCATGAGGATCAGCGGCAGGTTGCCGGGCGCGAGCACGGCCGCGAACGTCTCCATGCCCATGCTCTTGAGCACCCAGGACACCGGGCTGACGTCCGGGTCCAGCATGAACAGCCAGACCAGGACGCTGGCCACTCCGGCGAGGGCGCCGGGGATGTAGTAGAGGAAGCGGAAGAGCGCCGACGTGCCCGGGCGCACCCTGCCGCGCAGGACCACGGCGACCAGAACGACCAGGACCACCAGGGCGACCAGCCACATCACCAGGTAGATCAGCATGTGGGTGAAGGCCGGCACGAACCGGTAGTCCTGGGCGACCTTGACGAACTGGTTGAGGCCGGTGAACTGGCCCCGCTCGTTGGTGAGCGCCAGGTAGAACGAATAGCCGGTGGGGAAGACGCCGAACGCCAGCAGCAGCACCGCGTATCCGGCGACGAAGAAGTAGCCCGCGAGACCGCGGCCCCGCCGCCGCGGCGTGCTGCCGCGGCGGCGGGGGGAGACGGCGGTGCGCTCGGCCTCCAGCAAGGTCATTGGTCGACCACCTTGTATCCCTGGGCCTTCGCCTCGTTGCTGATCTCCTGCTGCCAGGCGGGCAGGGTCGAGGTCAGGCTCTTGCCGGAGGTCAGGGCCGGCAGGACGACGCTGGACCAGGCGGTGGCGTCCGGGAACCTGGTGTTCGACCAGCCGGTCCACACCTCGTTCGCGGCCTCCTGGAAGGGCTTGCTCACGTCGTTCGCGAAGTAGTCGCTGTTGGCCGGGTTGGCCAGCCAGGCCTGCGCGGCCTTGGTGTAGGCCGGGTAGGTGGGCGCGGAGGCCTGGTTCTCGTCGGAGGTGGTCAGCCAGGTGGCGAGGTCGGTGGACGCCTTGAGGTTGGCGCTGTGCGAGGACACCATCCACACGCCGCCGCCGACGTTGCCCGTGGCGGCGGTCGTCTCACCCTGCCAGGTCAGCGGGGCTGCCGCGGCGATCTGCTTGGACGGGGTCTTGAAGGCGGCCTTGAACAGGTACTGGCCGTACCAGGACGGGCCGTACGCCATCAGGACCTTGCTGCCGCTCTCCTTGGCGAAACCCTGGCTGAAGAAGCCCTTGGTGGTGACGGCCTTGGCGGAGATCAGCCCGTCCAGCAGCTTCGCCGTCCTGGTGCAGTTCGGGTCCTGCAGGTCGCTGCGCAGGGTGTCCGGCTTCGTCAGGCTGAACGCCGGGCACTGACCGGACCAGAAGTACGACTCGTGGGAGTTGGTGTCGCCGACCGAGCCGACGAGGTAGCCGGGGTGCTCCTTGGCGACCTTCTTCCCGAGGGCCGCGTAGTCCTCCCAGGTGGTGGGGACCTTGTATCCCCACTTGTCCATGAGCTTCTGGTTGTACCAGAGGACGACCTGCGCGATGTCGTTGCGCAGGCAGTAGGTGTGGCCGTTGAACTCGCAGGGCGTGAGGGAGCCCTTGGCGAAGCCGTCGAGCGTGCTCCGCGGGACGAGCTTGTCGTCCAGGGGCGCGGCGAACGGCCGCGCGCCGGGCTTGGTGGCCTCCGACGCCCAGGTCACGTCGGTGGGCGAGCCGAACACCACGTCGGGCCAGCCGCTGCCGGTCCGGTCGAACAGCTGCACCTTCGACTGGAGATACGTCGAACCGTCGGCACCACCGTCGTACGTGACGATCTTCATCTTCACGTCCGGGTGCGACTTCTGGTACGCCTGCACGGACGGCAGCCGGGTCGAGTCGGCCCACACCGTGATCTGCGAGCCGTCCTTCTGCGTGACCGGCTTGAACGCCGCCCCCGAGGAGGAGGCGTCGGGGCTGGTGGTGGCGCTGGCACAGCCGGCCAGTACGGCCATGGCGGCCAGGGAGAGCGCGGCCGCCGCGGCGCGCGGTACGGTGCGGCGCCGGTCGGCTCTCGGAGATCCGGAAGACCTCATCGTCTTGCCTCTCTTGTTTCTTGCGTGGGACAGGTGACGCAGCTGATGGGGGGCCGGGTGCGGTGGCCGTCCGGGCGGACGGCCACCGCCGGTCAGCGCGGTTGCTCGACGAAGGGCAGGAGTTCCCTGCCGTAGCCGAGGTCGAGCGGGAGGGCTATGCCTGGCCCCGTGGGGGCGTGCACCAGGCCCTGGGCGTCCACATGGCGCTCGCGGACGACCTTCGCCGCGGTCACCAGGGACTCGTAGTAGGTGGTGTTGGAGATGGCCATGCACAGGTGGTGGTTCGGGATGTCCGAGCCGTGCACCTCGGCGCGCAGCCGGTAGGCGTCGGCGAGGTGTGCGGTGCGCATGGCGCCGGTGATTCCGCCTCGGAGGGTGGTGCCGGCCCGTACCCCGAAGGTGGCGGCGCCGGCCCGGATGAAGTCCGCCGAGTTCATGTGCGCTCCGTCGGAGGTCTCGGCCACCAGCAGCGGTACGTCCACGGCCGCTGCCAGCCTCTGGTACGCGGAGATGCTGAACTCGCGCATCGGCTCCTCGTACCAGAGGTAGTCGGCCTCCGAGAGCGCCCGGCCCAGACGGATCGCGTCGGGCAGGTCGAAGCCGGCCGACCCGTCGTACATGAGGGGGACCGACGGACCGACGTGCTCGCGCAGAGCCAGACACAGCTCGGCGTCACGGCGGGCGTCGCCCCAGGCGTGCAGCTTGATACCGCGGTAGCCCAGTTCCAGGCACTGGTCCGCCACGTCGAGGAACTCCGCGACGCTGGAGAACGTCGAGGTGGACGCGTAGGCGGGGATCGACTCCCGGAAGCCGCCGAGCAGGCGCCAGACCGGCTGACCGTGGTACCGGCCGGCCAGATCCCACAGGGCGGTGTCGATCAGGCCCAGGGTGGGGAGCGGGAGTTCGTGGATACGGTCCAGCTCCCACACCCGGTGCCACAGCCATTCCCGCTGGAACGGGTCGGCTTCGACCAACTCGTCGCGGAACACCCGCTCCACCAGGTCCCGCAAGGTGGCGAACGCTCCCGGCCGGGCGAACAGCGCCACCCCCTCGGCTCCCTCGTCGGTGCCTATGCGCAGTACCGCGCCGTCGCCCACCGGAGCGCTTCCGCTCAGTCCGTCGCGCCAGCGGAAGGGCGGGCTGGCCGCCGGAACCTCGATCCGGTGTACTTCGACATGGGTGATCTTCATCCTGGTGTCATTTCTCTGTGAGCGGGTCGGCCCCAGGGGCGTGTACGGGTCAGAAGTCGCCGTACGCCTGGAGCTCGTAGACGCTGCCGCCGTTCCAGCTGGACCCGGTGACGGTCAGCCGCAGGTAGCGGGCGGTGACGGGCGTCTCGGCGAATGAGTGGTTGGCCGCTGAGACGGTGTTCTCGGAGGTGTGGTCATCGAGCGTGGACCACGTGACTCCGTCGGCGGAGTACTCGAGCAGGTATCGGTAGCCGCTGGGCTTCTCGAAGGTGGTCACGACGCCGGAGACCTCGGTGTCCTGGCCCAGGTCCACCTGGATCCACGACGGGTCCGGCAGACCCAGGCCCTGCGCCCAACGAGTGGACAGGTCGCCGTCCACCGCCTTCTGAGGGGTGTTGTCCTCCGAGTACGACGAAGCGGTGACGGGCTTGTCCAGTGCCAGGTCGTGGTCGGCCGGCATGGTGATGACGGCCGCCTGGCCGGGGTCGGAGGCGTTCAGCGCGGCGTCGCGGGCGACGACGGTGAAGGAGTACTGCTTCTGCGGGGTGAGGCCGGAGACGCGCAGGCTCGTGGTGTCGGTGACGGCGATCCGCCGGCCGTCCTGGTAGACGACGTAGCTGGTCACGCCGGTGTCATCGGTCGCGGCCGGCCAGCTGACGTCCACCAGGCTCGGCAGCAGTGGCTTGACGGTGGGCCGCCCGGGGGCGGCGGGGGCCGTGTGGTCCGAACTGGGTGCGCTCGGACTGCCGTAGACCTGGAAGTCGTAGATGCTGCCGCCGTTGCCGCTGGATCCGGTGATCGTCAGTCGCACGAAGCGGCCGGCGACCGGATCGGCGGTGTGCTGGTAGTCGGTCATCTCCGTGGTGTTCGCGGAGGTGTGGTCCGCCAGCGTCCGCCAGTGGACTTCGTCCGGTGACACCTGGATGCGGTACTTGTAGCCGCTGCTCTTCTCGAAGGTGGTGATCGCGCCGTTCACGTCGTACGGGGCACCGAGGTCGACCTGGATCCAGGACGGGTCGGGCAGCCCCAGGCCCTGCGCCCAGCGGGTCGAGAGGTCGCCGTCCACCGCCTTCTGAGGGGTGTTGTCCTCGGAGTACGACGAGTAGGTGACCGGCCTCTTCAGCGCCAGGTCGGAGCCGGAGGGCATGATGACCTCCAGCGCCGGGCCCGGCCGTGACTCGTTGCCCGCCGCGTCACGGGCGGTGACCCTGAAGTGGTAGGTCCGGCCGGCCGTCAGACCGGACAGGCGGACCGAGGTCTTTCCGGAGGCGCTGACGAGCGTGCCGTCACGGTAGACGGAGTAGCCCGTGACGCCCTGGTCGTCGGTGGACGCCGGCCAGTCGAGCTCGGCGACGGTCGGGAAGTCGGTGACCGCGGTCGGGGCGCCGGGCGCGGTGGGCGCCCGGTGGTCGGTGACGGCCGGGCCCGGGTCGAGGTGACGGTAGCGCGGCTGGAGGCCGGCGTTGTTCACGATCGAGGCCGGGAGCTGGGCGCAGGAGTCGACGGTGACGTTGCCGCCCACGGTGTCGTCCGTGCTGTTGGCCTGGGTGCTGAACTTGGGCTGGGTCGTGAAGTTGCCGGTCGCGGTGATGTCCATGCCGTGGTTCATCAGCAGCCACTGGTACGCCACGTCGCACAGGGCGTTGCCCGTGTTCCGCCAGTAGCGGCTGCCCTCGTCGTGGTAGATGGCACCGTAGGCCGGCTCCGGAACGCCGTGGATGTAGTTGCCGGCGACCACGCCGCCGGGGTTGGTGCTGAGGGTGTAGATGGCGCCGCCGTCGGCCTGGGACTTCATGATGTCGGAGATATCGTTGTCAGTGACCTTGTTCTCCCGGCTGGTGGTCGGGGTGTCCCAGACCGGTACGCCGGAGTTTCCCGGGTAGTTGGTGTCGCCGCCCTTGTCGGTCAGACCCCAGCCCCAGCCGACGGAGATGCCGCTGTAGGGCAGGTCGTGGATCTTGTTGTGGCTGATCACCGTGTGGTCGGTGTAGCCGGCCAGGATGCCGACCGAGCCGTTGTACTGGTCGGCGACCTCGGTGACCACGTTGTTGTCGACCGTGGTGTCCTTGGTGATGTCACGTGGGTCGTCCGGGTGGGCGTCGATCACGTCGGTGCCGCCGATCTGGATGCCGGTGGCGGCAATCTGGCGGAAGGTGTTCCCCGTGATGTCGGTGCCCTGGGTGCCGGTGTCGAGGTTGAGACCGACCGCGCCGAGGTGGGTGAACGTGTTGCCCTGGAAGCCGACCTCGTGGCCGTGGCTCACGTTGACCGCGCCGGGGGTCTTCCGCCACTTCAGCCGGGTGGAGTCGAAGTCGGGGTTGTCGTCGCCGACCATCCGGAAGCCCGCCTGGCCCTCGATGAGGCCGTCGGACGAACTGGGGGCGAGCCAGGTGGAGTAGGAGAAGGTGATGCCCTCGAAGGACACGTTGCTCACCGGGGCGGACTTGGTGCCGTTCAGGTCGACCAGGTCCTGCACGCGCGGCACCGTGACGGTCGCGGTCGACAGGTCCTGACCGGCCTCGGGCATGTAGTAGAGCTCGCCCTCGCCCTTGTCCAGGTACCACTCGCCGGGAGTGTCCAGCAGCTCCCGGGCGTTCTCCAGCCAGGTCGGGTTCTGGATCTCCTGGCCCTGTTGGAGGTTGGCGTTGTGCCAGCAGGGCTGCCGCATCGTCATCGTGTTGCCGGAGATCGACTGCACCGGACAGCGCTGGAGCTTCCAGCCCCAACTGCTGACGACCTCCAGGTCCGAGGGACGCTTGTAGCCGCTGATGCCCGTGTCGGTGAAGGTGTAGCCGGTGGACGTCTTGCTGAAGCCGGGAGGGTTCTTGCCGCTGCGCGCCCGGGTCTCCAGCTCACCGTTCACGTACAGCTGGCGGGTGTCGAGGTCGCCCACCTCGGCCTTGTAGACCTTCCCCGCCGAGTCGGCCCGGGTCCAGCCGGTGACCCGCGTGCCACCGCTGATGACCGGCTGCGCGCCGGGGGCGGCCCCGTAGACGACCCGGTGCCCGTTGCTGCCCGAGTCCCGCGCGGTGAGGGCGAAGGTGCGGCTCAGCTGGTAGGTACCGGACATCAGCAGCACGCGAACATCGCCGTGGACCCTGCCCTTGACGTCACGCACGTAGTCCCGTGCGTGTTCCAGCGTCCTGAACGGATGCCCGGCGGTACCGGAGCCCGCGTCCCGGCCGGCCGGCGAGACGTAGACGTCCAGGCCCGACGCGGACGGCGACGCCTGGGCCGGCACGGCGGCCAGCGGCGACGTGATCGCGGCGAGGGAGAGCGCGGCCACGAAGACTCTTCGGAGCGGAACGGGTATTCGTGTGTGAACAGACGGTGCAGACACAGAAATCCAATCGCCTGAATGAGGTGACGACCGGGAACCCGATCGTCCTTCGGGTTCCTCCGGCGTGGGGCGGCTCGGTCCGCGAGCCCGTGACACCGGTGCGATACCGGACTACGAGGCGGAAGTCTCCGAGGACGGTGGCTCCCCCGCGGCACCGGTGTTCCTCGGCGGCTGCGGCTGCGCCCCGGGGGCTCCCCGGCCGTCGAGACTGAACAACCGGTCACGGATCTTGCGTTCGAACTGGCTCTGAGTGGTGGCGATGTGCTTCACCATCAGCTCTACTGCGAGATCGGCCTCCCCCGCGGCGACCGCCTCGGCAATGGCGAGGTGCTGTCCCGCGGCCACTTCCAGCGACCCCGGTACGTCACCGTGGAAGAGCAGCACGTCGGACTGTGACGCGAAGCGCCGCACGTTGGCGACGCTCGATCGCAGGAACACGTTGTGCGCGGCGGCACCCACCGCGTCGTGGAACGCCGTGTCGGCCTCGGCGAAGCCATGGCCGTCGGCCGCCCGGGCCGCCTCCAGCGACGACTCGGCGCACTCCCTGATCTCCCGGACCTCGAGCGGCGTGGCGAGGGAGGCCGCACGGCGCGCCGTCTCCGACTCGATCACTGTCCGGTAGTCCAGCAGCATCAGGACGTGTTCCATGCTCGTCGGCCGGAAGCGTGAGAGCTGGTCGTCCACCAGCCCACCGGTCGACTGGGCGACGAAGATGCCCGCGCCGCGCCGCACACTCAGCCGGCCGATGGCGGCCAGGACCTTCACCGCCTCGCGGGTGACGTTGCGGGAGGCGCCCAGGATCTCGGCCAGGCCCTGCTCCGTGGGCAGCCGGTCGCCCGCCCCCAGGTTCTGCTCGTCGATGTAGTTCAGCAGCTGCTCGGCTACCAGCTCGTAGCCCGGCCGGTAGCGGGACGACTCTTCGTCATCCCCTTCGCCGGTGGCCTGTGACGGGCCTGCCATGCGTAACCCCCCTCTTGCTTGGATTAATCAGGTTCATCGGTGGAGGCAACTATGGCATTCGCGTTACGTGGCTGGAAAGAGTCCGAGGAAATTTTTGTTCACGCCTCGTCAGAACCCCTATCTATCATGAAAAAAGGGATATCCCGCCTGGAGTTATTGCACAGGAAGAGTCAGATCCTTATGGTCCATCGTGTCGGATGAAGCAGATCCTTCGATGGAGCACGGCGGCGCCGCGACGGGCGTCCGACGCGGCTGCCACCGGGACCCGCCGTCCGGCTCGAGCCGCGACCGGAGCGCGGGGCCGTGCGGCCCGAGGGTGCCCCGGGCGGCGGAATCCCGAGCGCGCACCCGTGGGAGAGACCGCTATGAGACAGGCACGGCACGGCACGTCAGGAACCGAAAGCCCCCTGATATCCGGGGCCGACGGAGTGAGGACCATGGGTGCTCTCGACGGACTCAGGGCTCTGGTCACCGGCGGTGCCTCCGGCATCGGCCTGGCCACCGCCCGGTTGCTCGCCGCCGAGGGGGCGCGGGTGGCCGTGCTCGACCTGGCCGAGGCGGCGCCCGAGGGCTTCGCCCTCCACGTCCGGGCCGACATCGGCGACGACACCTCTGTCGTGAGCGGCGTCGGCGAGGCCGTCTCCGCTCTCGGCGGCCTGGACATCCTGGTCAACAACGCCGGGATCGGTGCGCAGGGCGGCATCGAGGACAACGCCGACGAGGAGTGGCACCGCGTGCTGGACATCAACGTCCTCGGTCTGGTGCGGGTCACCCGCGCCGCGCTGCCCGCACTGCGCGCCTCCACCCACGCGGCGGTCGTCAACATCGGCTCGATCGCCGCGACGGCCGGCCTGCCCCGACGCGCGCTGTACTCGGCCAGCAAAGGCGCGGTCCTGTCGCTGACCCGGGCCATGGCCGCGGACCTTCTGCCCGAGGGCATCCGGGTCAACGCCGTCAACCCCGGCACCGCCGACACACCGTGGGTCGGTCGGCTGCTGGACCGGGCGGACGACCCGGCGGCCGAACACGCGGCACTGGCCGCCCGGCAGCCGCACGGCCGCCTGGTGAGCGCCGACGAGGTCGCCGCCGCCGTCGTCCATCTGGCCTCCCCGGCCGCGGGCTCCACGACGGGCACCTCTCTGGCCGTGGACGGCGGCATGGACGGACTGCGGCTGCGGCGAGAGGGCTGAGCGGGATGCAGCGCTTCGCCGCCGTGATCCGATTGCGGCCCGAGAAGGAATCGGAGTACCGCGCACTGCACACCGCCGCGTGGCCCGGTGTACTGGCGGCCCTCAAGCGGGCCAACATCGGCAACTACTCCATCTTCCTCAGGGACGGACTGCTGTTCAGCTACCTGGAGTACACCGGGACCGACTACGCCACCGACACCGCGGCGATCGCCGCCGACCCGGTCTCCCGCGACTGGTGGGCGGTGACCGACCCGTGCCAGCAGCCGCTGGCCGGCGTGGCCGAGGGACAGCGGTGGGCCCCGGCCGAGGAGATCTTCCACCTCGACTGACGGCACGGGGCGTGTGCCCCACCTGCCCCACGCCGCCCTCACGCAGCCCCCGCGCAGGTCCGTCCTGCCTCTCATCCGGACGGCGCGCGTGCCCTTCCGACATCCGTCCACCGACCCGAAGGACCCAACAGTGCGCATCGACGCTCATCACCACCTGTGGGACCTCGCAGTGCGCGACCAGCCGTGGACCCGCGACCTCCCCGTCCTGCGACGAACCTTCACCGCCACCGAACTGCGGCCGGCCCTCCGCCGGAACACGATCGACGCCACCGTCCTCGTACAGACCATCGCCGTGCCGGAGGAGACCCCCGAACTGCTCTCCCTGGCGGCCGAGGACAGCCACGTCCGAGCGGTCGTCGGCTGGACGAGCCTGACCGACCCCGGTATCGCCGACCGCCTCGCACAACTGCGTGAACTGCCCGGGGCGTCCGCGCTCGTCGGCATCCGGCACGGCATCCAGGACGAGACCGACCCGGACTGGCCGGCGCGCCCCGAGGTCCGCCGCGGCATCGCGGCGGTCGGAGCCGCGGGCCTCGCCTACGACCTGCTCGTCCGCCCCGACCAACTCCCCGCCGCCGTCCGGACCGTACGCGAACTGCCCGACGTGCGCTTCGTCCTCGACCACGCCGGTAATCCGGTCATCGGCGCCGACGGCCTCACGCCGTGGACCTCGTTGCTGACCGAGCTGGCCGACTGCCCCAACGTCGCCGTGAAGCTGTCCGGCCTGGTCACCCGGACCGGAGCCGCCCCTGCCCGTGCTCTGCGCCCGTACGTCGACGTACTGCTCGCGACGGTGGGCTCCGATCGCCTCATGTACGGCTCGGACTGGCCGGTCTGCCTGCTCGCGGCCGAGTACGACGACGTCCTCGCCGTGGTCGAGACGCTCACCGACCAGCTGAGCGCCGACGAGCGCGAGGCGGTCTTCGGCACGACGGCCGCGCGCTGGTACGGGATCGCCCCGTGACCGGCCGCCGGCTCGGCCGTACGCACGTCCGCGTCAGCCCCCTGGGGTTCGGCGCCGCCCCCATCGGCAACCTCTACACCCCCCTCGACGACGACCGGGCGCGGGCCGCGGTCGAGACCGCCTGGGACGTCGGCGTGCGGTACTACGACACGGCCCCGCACTACGGCCTCGGACTCTCCGAACGACGGCTCGGCGAGGCCCTCGCCCACCGGCCACGAGCGGAGTTCACCGTCTCCACCAAGGTCGGCCGCATGCTGGAACCGCACCCCGCACCCACCGGATCGGACCTGGCCGCCGGGGGCTTCGCCGTACCTGACACGCTGATCCGCCGCCCCGACTACTCGCGTGACGGCGTCCTGCGGAGCCTGGAGGGCAGCCTGACCCGCCTGGGCCTGGACCGCGTGGACATCGTCTACGTCCACGACCCGGACGACCACCTGGACGCCGCCGTCGACCAGGCACTGCCCGCGCTGGTGGCCCTCCGCGACCAAGGTGTCATCGGCGCCGTCGGCGTCGGCACGAACGCCGTCGCCCCACTGCTGCGGGTCGTCGCCGAGGCGGACGTGGACACCGTGATGATGGCCGGCCGGTGGACCCTGCTCGACCGCACCGCCCGCCCGCTGCTGGACGCGTGCGCGGGAAGGGGCGTCTCGGTGGTCGCCGCGGCGCCGTTCAACTCCGGTCTGCTCAGCCGGTCCCGCCCTCCCGGCAACGCCACCTTCGACTACGGTCCCGCCCCCGACGCGGTGCTGCGCCGCGCCCGGCGCCTCGCCGACGTCTGCGCCCGGCACGGCACCGTCCTCCCGCACGCCGCCGTCCGCTTCCCGCTCCGCGACCCCGTCGTGGCCGGGGTGGTCGCGGGCTTCCGTTCCTCCGACGAGGTCACCTCCGCCGCCGCGTGGGCCGCCACCGACCTGACCGACGCCGCGTGGGCGGACCTCGACGCCGTCGCCGAGGCGCCCGAGGACGGATCCCGGTAGTCCGGCCTCCACGGCCGAGCGGTATGTCCTGCACGTCCTCGCCCGCACGAGCCGTCGACCACCGTCGAACACTCTTTCAGGCTCCGAGCAGGCCCACCGCTCCGTACCACACCGGGCCCGGGTTGAGCCGGTCCGGGTAGAGGGCCGTCATCCGGTCGAAGTACTCGCGGGGGGTGGGGTTCTGGCCGAGCAGCCGGATGGCGTCGAGCAGGTACTGGCGGGTCTCGTCGATGGTGGCCGGGTCGTCGGGCAGGTCCTTGTTCTTGTGACCGGCCACGACGGAACGCGGCTGAAGCGCGGCCACGCGGTCGAGGGCCACGAGCCATTCCTCCAGGCCGCCGTTTCCGCCTTCGAGGATGTACTGGTGCACGCCGTTGTAGACGACGTCGCCGGCCACCACGAGACCGATCGACGGCACGTGCAGGACCGTGGTCCTGTCGGTGTCGGTGTGACCGACCTCGACGGCCTCGACGAGCTCGCCCTCCAGCAGGAAGCCCTCGGGGGGTACGGGCCGGGCCAGGACCGGGGTGTCGGGGATCAGGCCGGGGAAGCGTCTGTCCCACAGTTCCTCGCGGCCCTCGGTGGCCTGCTGGTGCATGACCTCGATGGTTCCGGGGGTCGCGTAGACGGTGGCGCCGGGGAACCGCTTGACGAGATCGGCGGTGCCGAACCAGTGGTCGCCATGCCCGTGGGTGGCGTAGATGTGGGCCAGGCGCTTGCCGGAGCGTTCGATCCAGTCGCCCACCCGCTGGGTCTGCTCGATGGTGAGAGGCGGGTCGACCAGCACGGCGTCCTCGTCCCCGAAGATCAGCGTCGACGTCAGGGGAGAGGAGACGAGCTCTTCACCGTTGGGCAGCCGTTCGCCGCCGGCCCGGGGTGTCCCCTCCTGGACCAGAACCTCGTACGCCAGGGGAGTGGATGCGGATGCGGATGCGGTCATGGTGATGCCTCCTTCAGGGGCGGCAAGCGGCTCGCGCGACTCCGGTTGCCGTCACGGGGACGTGCTGACCGCGCCGGGGCCGGTGATCGGCACCACCTCGGAGCCGGAGACCTCCTGCCCGCAGGAACAGCGCAGCTCGACGTGCACCTGGCCGCCGCACCCCGCGTGGTTCAGCAGGGTCGGCGGACCCTCCGGGCCGCCGAGATGGGTGTCTCCGTACTGCAGGAGGGCGGCCAGCACCCACTGCAGGTCGTGGGCGGACGACGTGAGGTGGTACTCGTGGCGCGCTCGCTGTCCGGCCTCCTGGTAGCTCCGGCGCTCCAGCAGGCCGGCGCCGACGAGTTGCCCCAGGCGTTCGGTCAGGACGCGACGGGAGATCCCGAGGTGCTCCGCGATCTCGTCGAAGCGGTGCAGCCCGGCGAAGACCTCGCGCAGGACGAGCAGGGTCCACCGCTCGCCGATCAGCCCCAGGGCCGCGGCGACGCTGCAATTGCCCAGATCCATCTCACGCCACTCCATGGAGTCAGGATAACCCCAGAGTCCCCATTTGGAACTCAGCCTTGACTTCCTGAGTTCCGAATGGGAACTTAGCTGACATCGGGCCGTCGGCCGGCACCACCGCTCCGTCGGTCCGCGAAGCCGCTCGGTGACCGCCCGAGCCCCGTCGGGCCCCCGGCCCGCCGCGTGTCCCACGAGCCGACCGGGCCACCCCCTGGCCTCCGGTCCCTCCGTGTACGACCGGACGGAAACCGGGGTGCGTGGACACATGTCCACCCGGCACCGCGCACAGCCACGAGCATGGAGGAAGCATGTCGAGCAACCAGGCGATCGTCGATGCCTGCCACCGCGCCTACACCGGATTCGAGAAGAACGACTCGTCCGACCTGGTGGCGCTGATGTCGCCGGACGTGGTCTTCAACTTCCCCACCTCACTGCCCTACGGCGGGACGTTCCACGGGCGCGAGGGCTTCGTGGCCTTCTACAAGGATCTCTTCGACCACTACTACGAGTACTTCGACTACGACCTGCACACGGTGCTCGACGCCGGATCGCACGTGGTGGTCCCCGTCCGGGCCCGGGCGAAGGCGAAGAACGGCCGCACGATGGAGAACGAGCACCTCCTGCTGTTCGCCGTGACCGACGGACTGATCACGCAGGCGCGGCTGTACGCCGACACCGCCAAGGGGCGCGACGTGCTCGAGGGCCTCGAGTTCTTCGCGTCCGCGGCCAACTGATCCCGCGACCGCGACGGCGCGGCGCACCCACCCCCGAGGGAACCCCCGTCCACACTGACGCCGATCGCGGAGCGGACCCCGGGCGACTCCGAGAAGACGGGCGGCTCACCAGCGCTGGGCCGCCGTGCACGCCAGAGAGGCTATCGACGTGATCATCAACAGCGACGACTTGGACGCGAGGTCCGCGTACAAGCTCCTCATCGGGGCGGTCACACCGCGTGCGATCGGCTGGGTGAGCACCCTGTCGTCGTCCGGTGTCGCCAATCTGGCGCCGATCTCGTTCTTCACCGTGGTGAGCAGGGTCCCCCCGATGGTGTCCCTGACCCTGCAGCCGCGGTCGGACGGAACGCTCAAGGACACGTTCGTCAACATTCGGGACAGCGGTGAGTTCGTCACCAACCTGGTCACGCTTCCACAGGCCCACGAGATGCATCGCAGCGCGATCGAGTTCGACGGCTCACAGGACGAGTTCGATGAGGTCGGCCTGGCCAAAGAGGCCTGTGAAGTGGTCAAGGTGCCGCGGGTGAAAGGCTCCCCGATCGCCATGGAGTGCACGCTCGACCGGATCATCCAGGTCGGCGACGTCAACGACCAGGTCGTCTGGGGCAAGGTCGTGCGCTTCCACATCCGGGACGACGTCTACGCCCGGAACGGACGCATCGACACCGCGGCGATTCCGGCGGTCGGCCGCCTCGCCGCCGAGTACACCCTGGCCGACAACGCGTTCGTCCCTCCCTTGCCCGCGGACATCCTGAGCGAGCGTCTGGGCGTGCGCAGCCACCGCCTCGACGAGCGCCCGGACGGATGGTCGCCGGTGGACACCGCCGAATGGTCCCCCTCCGGAGCCACCAGGGCCTGACGTCACCGACGCCCCACCCCGACCGCATCCGCGCCCCGCAGGCTCGTGCCGTGCGCCGTGGACGGCCGGGGCGGCAGCACCACGACCGGGGCCTCGACCAGGCCCCCCGAACAAGTCGGGCAACCCGACACCGCACCCCCCGAAGGAGTCCCCCATGCCGGTCTTCAACGCCCACATCCCCGCCGACCGCTTCTCGTCGCAGCAGAAGCGTGCGCTCGCCGACGCGCTCAACCAGTCGCTGGTCCAGGGGCTCGGCATCCCCGAGGGTGACCGCTTCATCGCGATCAGCGAACACGGCGCGGACGAACTGTTCCTCGACCCGACGTTCATGGGCATGCAGCGCAGCTCGGACGCCATGATCATCACGGTTCTCCTCGGAGCCCACCGGCCCCTGGAGGACAAGCGGGCGGTGTCCGCGGCCATCAACAGGCTGGTCGTCGAGGCGCTCGGAGTCTCGCCCGACGACATCTTCATCGCCCTGGTCCCGGTCCCGAACGAGAGCTTCTCGTTCGGGAGGGGCGAACTGCAGCTGGCCGAAGGAACTCCGCGCTGGTGAACCCGGCGACCTGGCCGTCGGCCGGGATCGACGCGATCCACCGGACGCGGCGCCTGGACGCACGTCCGACCGACCGCCCCATCGAAAGCCAGGACCGGTCCCCTTCCGGGGCGACGTCCACTCCCGGACAGTGAGGACCTCCATGAAGACGGAACGCGTCGCCGACACCGGCATACGGTATCGGCGCACCGGTGACGGAGACCTCGCCGTGGTGTTCGTGCACGGCTTCCTCGACGACCAGTACGCCTGGGACCGCCTGATCTCCCGGCTCGCCACCCCCGGCATCGAGTGCGTCACTCTCGACCTGGCCGGCTGCGGCGACCGTGACGCGGTGGGCGGCCCCTACGACTACGACCGGTTCGCCGACGAGGCGGGCCGGGTCGTCGACGCCCTCGGCAAGCCCTTCGTGATCGTCGGTCACAGCATGGGCGCTGCCGTGGCCGAACTGGTCGCGGTGCAGCGACCCGACCGGGCCCGCGGACTCGTGCTGGTGACCCCGGTCCCCCTCGCGGGCGTACACCTGCCCGACGAGACGATCGAACAGTTCCGCTCGCTGGGCGGCGACGCCGACGGGCAGCGGGGCGTACGCGAACAGCTGTCCGCCGCGTTCCCGGAGGCCGAACGCGACCGGCTGGTGGCGACCGGCCTGCATCTGCGTCCGGAGGTCGTCCGCGCCCTCGCCGACTGCTGGAACACCGGCCACCCCCGCGGCGAACGGCCGAGCGGCTACACCGGCCCGGTGCTCATCCTGCGCGGCGAGGGCGACGGGTTCGTCACCAAAAACATGGTCGACGACGCGATCGCGCCCCGCTTCACCGCCGTGACCGCGCTGGCGGTGTCCGAGGCCGGCCACTGGGCCCACATCGAGCAGGCGGCCCACGTCGCCACCCACCTCGACCGCCTCCTTGCCGAGGCCCAGGGCACTTCCACCAGGGCTGAAGGCCCTCCCCACTGAGAAGGTTGTTCCATGATCCAGCGCAAGGATGTCCAGTTCAAGGCCGACGGCGCGGTACAGCTGCGGGGATGGCTCTTCCTGCCGGACGGCCCGGGCCCGCATCCGGCGATCACCATGGCGCACGGCTACGCCGCGGTCAAGGAGCACGGACTCGAACCGTTCGCGCGGGCCTTCGCCGAGAACGGCTTCGTCGTCCTGGTCCATGACCACCGCGGCTTCGGGGCGAGCGACGGCCGACCGCGCCAGGACGTCGACCCATGGCGGCAGATCGCCGACTGGCGTCGGGCCATCTCCTTCCTGGAGAGTCTCCCCGAGGTCGATCCGGAGCGGATCGGCCTGTGGGGAACCAGCTACGCCGGCGGCCACGCCCTGGTCCTGGGGGCGACCGACCGCCGACTGCGGGCCGTGGTCTCCCAGGTGCCGACCATCAGTGGCTTCGAGCAGGGCAGGCGCCGTGTCGTCCCCGAGGCCGTCGCCGCCCTGGAGGAGGGATTCTCCGAGGACGAGCGCGCCCAGTTGCGCGGCGAGGCCCCCCGCACCCTGGCCGTCGTCGGCAGCGACCCGGCGGTGCCCGTGTCCTACCGAGCGCGGGAGGCCATCGACTTCTACCTCCAGCCCAAGCCCGACGGTGTGTGGGAGAACGAGGTCACGGTCCGATCCACCCGGGCCGCGCGCATGTACGAGCCCGGAATCTGGGTCGACAGGGTCTCGCCCACCCCGCTGCTCATGGTGGTCGCACTCGACGACACCGTCACCGTGACCGACCTGGCCCTCGCGGCCTACGAGCGCGCGCTGGAACCCAAGCGACTGCGGACGATCCCGGGCGGCCACTTCGACCCGTACACCACCCAGTTCGACAAGGCGAGCAGCGCCGCCGTCGCGTGGTTCCGCGAGCACCTCGCCTGAGGGGTACCGATGCCGTCACCGGGATCGGGCCCGGCCACCGGGAGCGGTCCCGGACGACCGCCGCGCGGCGCTGGGACGCCCTTACCGGGCAACTCCCGGCCCATGTGGACCACTTCGACGGAGGCCCGAGGGAGACGGCTCCGCGCCTCGCCGTCTCGGACGATGCTCAGTCGAGACAGAACTCGTTGCCCTCGACGTCCTGCATCACTAGGCACGACTCGTTGTCCTCGTCGGCGAGCAGCAGTCGTACGCGTACCGCGCCGAGCGCGACCAGCCGTGCGCATTCGGCCTCCAGCGTGGCCACGCGCTCCTCACCCACGAGTCCGGTGCCGACCCGCACGTCAAGATGCACCCGATTCTTGACGACCTTCCCTTCGGGAACACGCTGAAAGTACAGTCGCGGGCCCACGCCTGAGGGATCAGCGCATGATGCGGACGCCGGGCCCTGATGCCCAGGAGGGAGGGAGCGGTCGAAGTCGTCCCAAGTGGCGAACCCCTCCGGTAGCGGCGGTCCGACGTACCCCAACACCTCGCACCAGAAGCGCGCGACGCGCTCGGGTTCCGCACAGTCGAAGGTGATCTGGACCTGCTTGATCGATGACATCGGCGCACCATAGCAGGGGGAGCTGTCGCTCATCTCCCGGTCCGGATAAGCATGTTGCCGGGAGGACTGCCCACTGTCGGCCGCCGCTGTCTCGTGCGGTCATGACCCCGGTCAGACCCAGGCCCCGCCCAACCCCCTCATACCGAAGGTCTGTTTCGGGACACCTCGAGGACGAGGACGAGGACGAGGACGAGGACGAGGCCGTCGCCGTCACGGCCGGACGCACCACCGGTCACCACTGCCTGGCCGTCTCGCTCTTGGAGGACCACCGGCGGCGTTCCGCGTTCAAGCCGGTCATGCGCTGTCACGAGCCCGAACCCTGGGAGGGGGAGTCGCCCCGCTTCGCGATCAAGGGACCGCACCGCTGACGGAGCCGCGCCGCGGCGGAGCCGGCTTTGCTCGAGTTGCCGGGTCGTCGCCTCCGTGTTAATCCGGAAAGGGAGTGCGATGGCCGCCGCGCTCCACGGGTTCCCGCGAGGGTGAGCAGCCGGCGGCCGCGTGTGGCGACCGATCCGCCCGGGCCGGCCGCCAACACAGTGAAGAGGCGAAGAAGCGATGACTTTCCCGCAACGCTGCGCGGCGCTCGCAGCCGCAGCCGCACTGTCGACCACGGCCGCTGTCGCCGGCATCAACTGCGCGTTCGCGGGCGGCCTCCCCCCGCGCGGCGACGTCGGCCAGGCTGTGAGCATCTCCGGCGGCGGCGGCGGTGACGACGGGGGCGGCGGGGGAGGGAGTGGCGGGGGAGGGGGCGGCGGTGGTCCAGGCGGTGACTGCGTTCAGGGCGGTTCACCCGACAACGGCAGCGGTGGCGGGCCAGGCGGACCGGGCGGACCGGGCGGACCGGGAGGCCCGGGCGGAGGCGGCGGAGGTGGCGGGGGCCCTGGGGGCTGTGGAAGCATCTTCATCATCACGTGACGCTGCGGGCCGCCGTTGACGCCCAGTCGCTACGCGCCGGCCGCGGTGAGCGGATGAGGCCGCGAGCCGATCGGTGAGCTGGACCGGCGCGGAATCGGGTGCGTGGCTCATGCGATCGGCGGGAGACCGTGGTCGTGCATGCGGTGACGCATCCCGCTGCCCGTCACGGACAGCCAGTCCCGCTGGGTGAGGCCCTCTTCGCCGTGCCATGCCGCCTGGGCGACGGTCGCCAGCACTCCGCAGATCCAGCACCGTGGCACGGGCACGAAGCCGTTCGACGGAGGCGGATCCGCTTCTTCGCGGGCATCTGGATCGTTGGGCATACCAGTCACATTTCGTGGACGGGGAAAGGCGTGCGGGTGGTGGCTCGTGTCAGCGGCTGCGGGCCAGGACACGTCGGTACGGCACCCGGGCAGAGCCTGTTTCCCGTGCCGGCGTACGCAGCCGCGTCGGCACATCGGTCCCGCCCGGGAGCGCGGGTGTCAGCCCTGAGGCCCGGACAGGTCGGGGCCGACGGTGAGGGTGAGGGTGCCGGGGGCGGCCTGGTCGGAGCGTGCCGGTGTGAGTCCGGGCAGGCGAGCGGCCAGCGCCCGGGCTTGTTCGGCGAGACCCTGCGGGTAGGTGAGCGTGCTGTTCTCCACGCGGGCGGGGGCGTTGCCGGTGGCGATGATCCGGTAGCCGAGGGCGGTCAGCCGGTCGGCGGTGGTCTGGGCCGCGCCGGGGGTGCCGGTGCCGTTCAGGACCGTGATGTTGATGGTGTAGGCAGCGGGTGGCAGCTGTGCGGTGGCCTTCTTCAGGTCCGCCTGGGTGGTTTCGTGGTCCTGGGTGAGTGCGGTGAACAGCCGCTGTGCGGCGGGGTATTGCCAGGTGACGTTCGCCTTGTCGGTGGGAACGTCGCGCTCGCGGGGATAGTTCGGCACGGTCAGGAAGGCGATCCGGCTGGTGGGGATGCCCTTGACGCTGCCGGCGAGGCTGTAGAGGGGTTTGATGCCCGCCAACGCCGGGTCGGTGGTGAGGGACTTGGTGGCCGAGTTGAGGAACCCGTACAGCGCGCCCGGGTTGTACAGCTTGGACCTGGCGCGGGTGGCGAGGGACTGCATGAACTCCTGCTGGCGTCCTATGCGTCCGATGTCGCTGCCGTCGCCGACGCTGTAGCGGGCGCGGACGTAGCCGAGGGCTTTGTCGTCCCTGACGAGCTGGCAGCCGGCCTTCAGATCGAGGTGCGCCTTCTTGTCGTGGATGGGCTGCTCGGGACAGACCTCGACGCCGCCGAGGGCATCGACCATGCCGGTGAACCCGCGGAAGTCGACGATCATGAAGTGGTCTATCCGGACATGGGTGTTGGCCTCGACGGTCTTGATGGTGCAGGCGGCGGCCTTGGCGGTGTCGCCGGTGGAACCACCGATCGCGAACGCCTCGTTGATCTTGAAGTGGTGGGTGCTGGAGCGGGTGCCGTTCCCGCGGTCGCAGGCGGGGATCTGAACCCATGAGTCGCGGGGGAAGGACACGACGGTGGCCCATTTGCCGTTCCCGCCGGTGTGCAGCAGCATCAGGGTGTCGGACTGCATGGTCGTGAGGTTCTTGCCGTAGGTGTCGCCGAGCCCTTTGCGGCTGTCCGAGCCGATGACGAGGATGTTCTGGCCGCCCTTCGCGGCCTCGGGCCGGTTGTCACCCAGCGCGTCGCCCACGTCGGCGCCCTTGATGTTCCCGTTGAGGTGGGTGTAGGCCCAACCGCCGGCAGCGGCCGCGCCCAGGACCAGGACGGCGGCGGCGAGCGCGATCCAGCGTCCGATCCGGCGGCGCGGACGGCCCCGACGACGACGTCCTCGCGGGGAGATGCTCTGGTCGTCCTTGGGGGTGGTGCGTGCGTGTCCTGTCATGGTGGAAACACGTTCCTTCGCTGGCCGAGTACCGAGTCAGGTGTGAACAGGAAGGGCCCGGTCGCCGACGGAAGAGCCGCGTCGTCGGCAGGAGGGGCCGCCGCCCGGAACAGGGCGGCAGGGACTCGGTCAGCTGAGGATCGGGATGAGGCCGAGGGCGAAGACCACGTAGAAACCGGCCGCGGTAGCGAGGCGGGCGGGGGTGAGCCTGCGAGCGCGCATGGTCAGCAGGAGATAGACGATCGCGGCCATGGTGATCAGCCCGGACCACAACAGGGCGGTGTCGAAGTGCCACTTCGTGAACAGCAGGCCCAGGCCCGAGGGGACGGTGGCCTGGATCATCATGGCGCCGGATATGTTCGCCAGCGCGAGCTTGGTCTTGCCCTGGCGTACCCAGATCACCGCGTTCATGATCTCCGGCAGCTCCGTGGCGATCGGCGACAGCAACAGCGCGGTGACCGCGGCGGACAGGCCGAGCATCGGACCGATCGCGTCCAGCTGTTTCACGAACAGCTGCGAGGCGAAGAAGATCACCACGAGGGTGAGCAGGGTCTGGGCGGCAACGGCCCACGTGGCGGGGGATGCGGCCCTCGGCTGGAACTTCAGGGGCTCCAGCTCGTCCTCCTCGCCGTCCCCGTCGTCACCGCCGCGGATCTCCCGCCAGAAGTAGACGGCGTACGCGGCGAAGAACAGCAGGCCAAGCGCGGGCTTGAACGCGAACGCCACCAGGCCGAGCGCCACCTTCACGACGAAGATCGGCAGGAACCACTTCTGGTCCTTCGCCAGCCGCTTCATGTCCGCGACGCTTCCGAGGGCCTCCTCGGCCTCCGGGTAGTCGGCCGGATCGGTGGGAGCCATGCCCGTCTCGGCGAAGACGGCATTGCGCTCCTTGCGGCGCTTGAGCAGCAGCATCGCACCGGTCACCCCGTAGGCGACGGTGGCCAGCGCCAGCGGACCGCCCATCGCGGCGCCCACGCCGATGTTCTTGGCCTCATCGGTGGCGCCGGTGGTCACCGCGACCAGCGTCACCACCGACTCGGGCAGAGCGGTGCCGAAGGCGGCGAGGATCGTGCCGACCGCCATCTTCCCGACATTGAGGCGCCGGCCCAGCCACTCCACGGCGTTGACGAACCACTCACAGGAGAGATAGATCGCCACCGCGCAGACGATCAGCAGTACGAAATGGATCACGGGTCTCGCTCAGCCTTCCCGCACCGGCGGGGGCATCGAGAACAACCGCGAAGGGAGACGGCGGAAGCTTCGACCCCGCCGACACGCAGTACACGTCGTCGACAAAGGGCCGAAGGTCTCGCCCACCCGCGTCCTCACCGGAAACGAGCCCGGCCACCGGGAACCCGAGGGTTCCAGTGTGTCGACGACCGGTATTACAGGGCTACTCCCCTTCGCAGCCGCCCACTATACAGACGCGCCGAACGAAGTCCTCGGGCTCTCCGTCTGCCGAGACGGCCTCGCAGTTCGGATGCGGACTGGATCGAGCACGAAACGTGGCGACGAAGTGGCGTCCCCGGGGAGTATGCGGATTCCCATCCTCTCGCAGCGTGTTCGTGATCGCCATGTGTTGGCGAACCACCCCGGACCGCCGCGCCACGGTCGTCGTATGTCTACCCCAACCGGGCCAGTTGGCCGGTGCGGCTCACGAACTGGGCCGTGGCGCCGGGGTACGTGGACCAGGAGGCACCGTCGCTGAAGGACGTGACGGCGGTCGGCGCGACGGCCGAGAGCTTCCGGTACGTCTTGGCGAGGTAGGGCACGTCGACACCGACGATCAGATCCGGCTCGAGCGCGGCGATCGACTCGCACTCGATATCGGCGCCCGTCGTCACCGCCGGACCAGCCGTGCTGACGGCCTTCCGGCGAGTGCCGCCCGCCGTGCCGGGTTCCGGGTGCCCGTACGGTTCGCGGCGCCCCGAACGCCCGAATCCGAACCCCGTCGAGGGGGCACGCCGGCCGGTCACGGCGACCGGCTCGAGGGCCCGGCGTGCCGACCGGCTCCGCCCCGGGCCGGCGGAGGCCGTCGTCGCAGCGGCTCCGTTGTACGGCGGGCCCGGCCCGGGGCCGATCACGGTCGAGGAGGCCGCAGTCGACCCCCCGAGGCCGGGAGCCGGGGTCGGCGTCAGCGCGGGGGGTGCTCCGTGAAGCACTGGCGAACGCCACCGCGCGCGAGGGTGAGGCACGTGCGTACGTCGTGTGCTGAGCCGACGGCCACCATGGGGGTGTAGACGTAGGCCTGCGCGTCGAGTTTGTCGGTCACCTGGGCGGCGCGCACGTGACCGCCGGGCACAGTGATGTCGATCCGGTCGCCCACCTGGGACTGGGTGACGCGTGCCCAGACGGTCTCGCACCGCGGACTGTAACGGACGTCGAGCTCTGCTCCGCCTGTGGCGTGGACCGTCGCGAGCGTGGTCAGTTGCAGTCCGCAGAAGGTGCTGGCCGGGCTCCTGCCGTCGCAGGCGGCGCCGTGGCACCGCGGGGCAGGCGCGGAGGACCCGCCCGGACCGGGCCACAGGGCGACGACGAGTCCGGCCACGACGGCGCAGCCGAGGGCGACCCCGGCCATCACCGGCGTGCGCGGGAGCCGGTGAGCCGTCGGCGGCGGTTCTGCCGCGGCCGGGGCGCTCGCGGCCGGGGCGGGCGGGGCCGGGGCGGGCGGGGCCGGGGCGGGCGGCGTGCTGCCGGCCCGGGCGGCGAGCTCCCACAGCGCCACGAGACGCGCGGGCGGTTCGTCGGCCAGCGAGCACAGCGCGAGGACCGCACGGCGCGGTGGCAGGGTCCGACCGTTGAGGTACCGCTCCCAGGAGGACTTGCTGTAGCCGGTCTCCGCGGCCAGGCGGGCCAGGCTGAGACCGGTGCGGTCCCTGAGGCCGCGCAGACCCTGGACGAGGCGGGCGGTCTCCGGGGGCAGATCCCCGGTTCCCTTCGCCGCCCGGTTTCCGGTCCCGCCGGTCGCCGTCATCCGCGCAGGGCTTTCCAGGTATGCGGCCCGACCACGCCGTCGACGGCCAGGTGGTGCTTCGTCTGCAACCTCCTGACGGCCCGCTGGGTGAGGTCCCCGTAGATCCCGTCGACGTCTCCAGGGGGGAAGCCGGCGCGCTTGAGCAGGCATTGGACCTCGGCGACCTCCGCCCCGGCCATGCCCTGCTGGACGAGGTCGGTCCGGGTGCGGCTGAGGCCCGCGTACCAGAGACCGTCGGTACGGGTGATGCGGCAGACGTAGCTCGGTGGGGCGGCGGAACCGCTGTCGTGCCACGGCCGTACCGCCAGCAGCACCGCCGTGGCGGACATGACCAGCACGCCCGCGACCACGGCGATCCGAATCCTCCGACCGCGCCGGGGACGCTCCGGTGCCGGCTGCGGAGCGGGCGGGTCGGCGGGTGTGTCCGGTGGCGCGGCGGCCCGCCGCTCCGGCACGGCGGCGCCGGCCCAGGTGACGGTGGCCACCTCGTGGAGCGCCAGCAGACGGTCCGGATCCGCGCCGTACGCGCGGGCGAAGGCTTCGACGGCCTGGCGCGGCGGCAGGTTGCGGCCCGCGAGATACCGCTCCCAGGAGGAGGCGCTGTACCCGGTCTTGGCAGCCACCTGAGCAAGGCTCAGCTCCCGCGCGTCCTTCAACTGACGTAGCTGAAGGACGAGTTCGCGCGCCGATGGATCCAAAGCCGCCGGGAGCGCCTTCCATCGCCGCATGATCCGCTTCCATTCCTCACACGTGCCGTGCTGCCCCACCACAGTACTGAGAAAAGGCCTGCCACCGCTCCTTCCCGGGCCCGCACCGACTTGATCCGGCCAGCGTCCCGCAATATCCCGTCCCGCCCCGCATCAGCGCAGGTCACGGACGCACCGTCCCGCCATTTCGGCACTTGCCGACCAGCTGTGGCACGAGGTTGCGCCGACGGCGCAAGCTCGGTGGCGCAAACAGCGCGGCGATGCCCAGCCCGTACCGCCCCCGACGTCTCCTGGACCAGGCGGCCCTTTCGGCAGGCCGCACGGTTCCCCACAGGAAGGTGAACATGCCCAGCGCACTGACCAAGTCCCGGCTCGTCATGGCCGGCGCCGTGAGCGCGGCCGTAGCCGCCGGCACGCTGGCCCTCGCGCCCACCGCCTCCGCCAAGGCACCCAACATCGCGATGGGTTACGACAACAACCCACACGCCGTGTGGTGCGTCCAGCACCTGATCAACGACTGGGCCGTGAAGTGGCACGTCGACGGCTATCACTCGCGCCCGATGGCGGAAGACGGCGTCTTCGGCAACTGGACCGACTACTGGGTCCGGCGCGCGCAGGACGCCTGGATGGGCGGCTACGCCGACGGGATCGTCGGACCCGCCACGGGAAACCACCTGATCGAGGACACACAACTCACCGGGGGCACCTACTACGGCGGGGCCGGCCACTACTGCTACTACCTCATCCCCACCGGCTGACGGATCGTCGCCGGCCGGACCCTCACCGCAGCCACGGGGGGTGCGGTGGGGGTCCGGCACACACACGCGTTCAGACCAGAGGAGCACCACCATGTCCGTCCGGCAGCTCACTCGCGGGGCAATCGCCGTGGCATCGATCGGCGTCCTGTCGTTCCTCCAGATCGGCTCGGCGTCCGCGACCGGCAAGACCTCGGCGTACCACCTGGGCACGGAGGCCGCCCGCGTCAACTACTGGAGCAGCACAGACGACTTCAGGGTGTCCGACACCCTCTGCGACGGCTTCTCGTCCTACGCCCAGTATCAGCGGGCCGGCGCGAGCAAGCAGACGCTGCGCAACTCCAAGGGCTGCCACACCTACGCAGACTTCAACCGCGGCTTCACCGGTGGCCAGACCATCAAGTACCGCGTCTGCGTGAGCATTCCTCTGGAGCGGGACAACTGCAGCGGCTGGAAGTGGGACAGCACCGGCTGACCCGTGTCCCGCAACGGCGGAGCGCCGACCGCGCCTTCGCCTCGTGATGCCACTGGCGTCACCTCACCCCAACGCCGGAGCCCCTCTACGCGGAGCACCGGAGAAGGCAGGGATCATGACCAGGAGGAAGACAGCGGCCCTGGCCGCGGGCACGTTGACCCTCATGCTGGGTGCCGCGGTGCCGGCCGCGGCCGCCCCGGTCCGTGAGGCGGCCACGCCGGCAGCGGCCGCCTCACGGACGGGGACGTTCTACGGCACCTACCAGCACGCCGACGGGTGTGTGTACCTGCGCTCCGCGGCCGGGTACCACTACCTGCTGGAGGGTTACACCATGGGTGGCAACGGCGGTCTGTACAAGAAGGGCGGCGGCTTCGTCGCCTACCCGGGCTGGCGGATCGCCGCACACGGCACCCAGTACAACAAGTCCAGCACCACCTTGTGCACGACATGGGGCGCGTACAGGCGGATCAAGGCGACATCGATCTACGCCTACTGAGCCTGTTCACAGGGTGGTGGGCGGCCGCCCGTCCTCATGACCCAGGCGGAGTCCGACTGGTGGATGCCGACAGGGACGCTGTGTCGAGACAGGACGGCAGGCGCCTCCAGGGCCTCGTCGGCGGAGGAGATCGCCGACGAGGCCCTGAGGTACCGGCCGATCGCACTTCGGGCCGAGACGTCCCTCGACCGGCGGCGCGGTCCGGGCCCCGCCACACCCACCAGCCACCCTGCGTCCGGTGGGAGGGGACCGCTGATCCATTCGTCGAAGGCCGTCACGGCGCGCGTCAGATCAGGAGCGTAGGGGGTGAACAGCGCGTACTGGTCGGCCGCCGCCTTGAGGGCCGGACCGGGCCGCCACTCGGGGTGCGACTGCTCCCGCAGCCGGTCCAGGGCGGGGCGCAGCCGGGCTCGGGCGTCGACGCGGGTTCCGCGGGTCCCGCGCGGGGCCCCGTCTCCGTGCCAACCCCACCCGGGCGATGACACCGAAGCCCTCACGGAGCTCAGGCAGATGCTCAGCGTCTTCGCCGGCACGATCGAGAGTCCCGCTCCTCGGCCGCATCCATGACATGCCCCGAGCGGAGACCGGGTCGCCTCGGTCAGCCGGCCGTCGGGTGCTTTCCGGGTCCCTCGGTGTGGCGGGCGAGAGGCGTGGGGGAGAGGGCGGACTCCTCCTCGCCGGGCTCGAGGAGGGTGTCGGCCGGGCCGACGATGAGCGGGTCCGGTGTTCCGACCGCCTCGGGGTCCTTGCTGGCGTAGTCGACGCGGGCGAGGAGGCTGCGCATGGCTTCGAGGCGGGCACGGCGCTTGTCGTTGCTCTTCACGACGGTCCACGGGGCGTGTTCGGTGTCGGTGGCACGGAACATCTCGATCTTGGCGACGGTGTAGTCGTCCCAGTGGTCCAGGGAGTCGAGGTCGGTGGGCGAGAGCTTCCACTGCCGCACGGGGTCGACCTGGCGGATGGCGAAACGGGTCCGCTGCTCACCGCGGGAGACGGAGAACCAGAACTTCACCAGCGTCATGCCGTCTTCGATGAGCATCTCCTCGAAGCGGGGGCACTGCCGGAGGAAGAGCTCGTACTGGGGTCCGGTGCAGTAGCCCATGACGCGCTCCACACCGGCCCGGTTGTACCAGGAGCGGTCGAAGAAGACGAGCTCGCCCGGTGCGGGCAGGTGCGCGGTGTACCGCTGGAAGTACCACTGTCCCGTTTCTCGTTCGGTGGGCTTGTCCAGGGCGACGATGCGGGCGCTGCGGGGGTTGAGCCGTTCGGTGAACCGGTGGATGGTGCCGCCCTTGCCCGCGGCGTCCCGCCCTTCGCAGACGACGATCAGGCGGGCGCCGGTGTCCCTGGCCCAGCGCTGCAGCTTGAGCATCTCGATCTGCAGGACGCGCTTTTGCCGTTCGTATTCCCTGCGCCGGACCTTGCGGTCGTAGGGATGGTTCTCCCGCCATGTCGCTATCGGGCCGCCTGCCCCGTCCAGCAGTACCGGCTGTTCGGGACTGGTCTCGTCCACGGTCAGCCCGTCCAGCAACGACCTCTGAGCCTCGTTCATCGCTCGAACCCCTCGCCCCGGCCCCACGTGATCCACCCGTGCTCGAACGCACGCGTGCCTTGCCCGGTTCCCTGGAACCCGCGGACCAGTCATCCGCCCCGCGCCACCACAGCCAGCCAGGACGGAGAAGGCCTCCGCAGCCGGCGAGTCGGCTTTCCGGCCTGCCACCTGGAAAGTTGCGGGACGCGGGTGCGGAAAGTCCGCCCCGGCCGGTGGTCCCGTCGAATAGGGGTACACGGCCCGCCATGGCACCGAAGACCGAACGCGTCATGTTCCTGCGGGCCGTGCGACAACTGCACCGCGTCCGCACCTTCTACATGGTGGGCATCCTGCTGTGGAGCGCAGCCACCCTCTGGACGGCCTGGCAGTCGCCCGGAAGCCGGCAGATGTGGGTCTCCGCCCTCCTCCTCACCGTCTTCAGCGGCCTGCTCCTCACCGCCGCCCTGTCCCTGCGACGCCTTGAGCCGCCCAAGACGGGCCGGCCCGCCCACCACGCCGCATCGCACAACGCCCACGCCTGAACTCCCGCCACAAGGGCGGCAGCGAGTACGAACTCCTCATTTCGGGTCCCCGGGCGGTCCTCTCCCGAGAACCGCCCGGTCCGTTGTCGGTGGCTCCTGACACGATCACCGGCATGGCATTCATCAACGAGCACATCCTTACCGAGCTGGCCGCGGAGCACGGCGTTCCGGCAACCGTGGCAAGGGAGTTGGCGGGGCTGCTGCGGCCCTGTGTCCTCCTGGTGAAGTACGAGGACCTGCCGGAGCACGGCCGGGCGGACCTCCGGCCGGCCGGCCGCACGGGCGGGCTTCCCTCGCTGCCCGAAGGTGTGGAATGGCCCGACGGGGCCGGACCCTTCGTGCTGAGCGTCGACTGCGCGGCCCTGCCCCGTGACTGCCTCGACATCGAACTCCCCGCGGACGGGGAACTGTTGTTCTTCACCACCTTCAAGTACGAGCCGGACGACTCGGCCGTTCTCCACGTTCCCGCCGGTGTCCCGACCGCGGAGCGCCCACCGCCCGAAGGTCTGGACGATCACGAGGCCGCGAAGTACGAGCCCCGCCCGCTGTACGCCCTGCCGGGTCTGACCATCGACCACGACTGGTACGGCTCTCCGGCGGCGGAGGCCTTCGAGGACGGGAGAGAGGAGGACGACGAGGTGTTGGACTGCTTCGTGGAAGCGGTCGTCAACAGTGTCCACGGCGGGCCGGCGCCCCACGCCGTCGCGCAGATCGGCGGGTTCTCCGACCAGTGGCAGGAGGCGCCCGACCAGGACGGGCTGGTGCTCCTGGCCCAGATATCCGGAAACGGCGTCGACTACAACCTGTTCACACTGAACCTGTTGGTGGCCACCCGCGAGGACATCGCCGCCGGGCGGTGGGAGAACCTCCAGTGCGTGCAGCAGTGCTGAGCCGACGGCCGGGCCGACCCCTCCGCGACCTCCGTCGAGCCCTTGCAAGAAATCGATGATTCAACGCAGAATTCGTACTGAAAGCTGGAAAGAGGCGTCCGGCGTCTTGTGAGGGCGCCCGGCGACGCCCTACTGTCACCGCACCGGCACGGCCCGTCCCTCCACACGTCCGCATGCAGAGCGGCCCCAGTGTCTCCGCATGCGCGTCCACCGGCTTCAGCCGGCGCTGTTCGACCGTGCTCCTCCCACGTCCGTCCTCGTTCGTCCGTTCCGAGAGAAACGAGAATCTGATGTCGCGGTACAGCACGCGCGCGGCGGCGGAGCGGGTCCGCGGCCACGCGCGGAAACCGGCCAGAATCGCCACGGTGGTGACGGCGGCGGCCGCCGGACTCGTTCTCCTGCTCGGTGCTCCGGCCCCGGCAGCCCTCGCGGCCCCGGCGTCCCCCGGGCACGGCACCGGCGTGGGCACCCCGGCGGTGACCCGGGCCGCGCTCGATCCCGCCCTGGTCGCGGGGCGCGGAGCCGCGGTGGACTTCGCCGAGCAGGAGGCGGAGAACGCGTCGACCGACGGCACCGTCATAGGCCCCGACCGCACCGCCTACACCCTGCCCTCCGAGGCGTCGGGCCGGACCGCGGTACGCCTGAAGCCGGGCCAGTACGTCGAGTTCACGCTGCCGCGCGCCGCCAACGCCCTCACCGTGCGCTACAGCATCCCCGACGCGCCCGAAGGCGGTGGCATCACGGCACCGCTCGACGTCGCCGTCGACGGCAGACACCGCTCCACGATGACGCTCACCTCGCGGTACTCGTGGCTCTACAACCAGTACCCGTTCACCAACGACCCCCGGGCCGACCTGCTGCACCCGGACTGGTGGATCACCGAGTGCGGATGCGTCCCCGCCGCCACCACCCCGACGCCCACCGTCGACAAGCCGTTCAGGCCCAGCCACTTCTACGACGAGCAGCGGCTGCTGCTCGGCAAGCGGTACGGGGCGGGCGACACCGTCCGCCTCACGGCGCCCAAGGGCAGCGCCGCGGCCTGGACCGTGATCGACGTGCTCGACACGCAACTCGTGGCCGCGCCGCACGTCGAGGTGCGTGCGGCGAACGTTCTCGCGTTCGGTGCCGACCCCACCGGCCGGCGCGACGCGGGCGACGCCTTCGACCGGGCCATCGCGTACGCCAAGAAGCGGCACCTCGACGTCTACCTGCCGCCAGGCACCTACCAGGTGAACCGGCACATCGTCGTGGACGACGTGACGATCGTCGGAGCGGGCAGCTGGTACACGATCGTCAAGGGCCACCAGGTCACCCTGGACACCCCGGCCCCCGACGGCTCCGTCCACACCGGCGTCGGCTTCTACGGCAAGGACGCGGCGGACGGCGGCAGTCACGACGTCCACCTGTCCGGCTTCGCCGTCGAGGGCGACGTCCGTGAACGCATCGACACCGACCAGGTCAACGCCGTCGGTGGCGCCCTCAGCGACTCGACGATCGACGGCCTCTATCTGCACCACACCAAGGTCGGCATGTGGTTCGACGGCCCGATGAAGCGCCTGCGCATCACGCGCAACGTGATCGTCGACCAGATCGCCGACGGCCTCAACTTCCATACCGGGGTCACCGATTCCACCGTCTCGGACACCTTCGTCCGCAACAGCGGTGACGACGGCCTGGCCATGTGGTCGGAGAAGACCGGCAACGCGCGCAACGTCTTCGCCCACAACACCGTGCAGACGCCCGTCCTCGCCAACGGCATCGCTCTCTACGGCGGTACCGACAACACGGTCACCGGAAACCTCGTCGCCGACCCCATCAGGGAGGGCAGCGCCATCCAGGTCGGCTCCCGCTTCGGCGCCGAGCCGTTCACCGGACACCTGTGGATCACGGACAACACCACGGCCCGCTCCGGCCCGTTCGAGCTCAACTGGAAGATCGGGCTCGGCGCCATCTGGTTCTACGCCCTGGAACGGGACATCGACGCCGACATCGAGGTCACCGGCGACCACTTCCTCGACAGCACCTACAACGCGGTCATGCTGGTCTCCGACTTCCCCGTGAAGGACAAGTACGCGATCCGGGGCGTCCACTTCAAGGACATCCGCGTGGACGGAACCGGCACGTCCGTACTCAGCGCCCGCTCCGCCGGCTCGGCGACCTTCGAGAACGTGGACGCCCGCAATGTCGGCGCGGTCGGCATCAACAACTGCGGATCGTTCAACTTCCCGTCCACGGGCTCCGAGTTCGCGGCGCAGGACCTCGGGGGCAACGACGGAGGCGGCACGACGGGCGCCTGGATGGCGTCCTGGGAACTGCCGAACACCATCACCTGCGACGACCGGCCCCCGGTGGTCCCGCCACCGGCCCCGGCGCCCTGGTGACCGGCGTCCGTCCCTGAGCGTCACGGTGCGCACGGTCGCCGCAGCCGACGACCGTGCGCACCGCCGCGCCGCACAGCGGACCGGGACGTCGGAGCGGGAAGCGCGGGCGTCGGCCCTCAGAACACACGCATCGGGATCTCGGCGGGGTCGGCGAGCAGACCGGAGATCTCGTCGTCCAGCCGGACCAGCGTGACGGAGGCTCCGGCCATGTCGAGCGAGGTGCAGTACTCGCCCACGTAGCTGCGCCCGATCTCGATGCCCCGCCCGGCCAGTTGCCGGTGAGCCCGCCCGTACACCAGGTAGAGCTCGCCGATCGGTGTGCCGCCGAGGCCGTTGACCATCAGGGCGACGCGGTCACCGGAGACGTACGGCAGGTCGTCGACCACCGCGTCGACGAGTTCGCTCACCATCGCGTCCGCGGACCGGAGCTTCTCGCGCCTGCGACCGGGCTCGCCGTGGATGCCCACGCCCATCTCGACCGCGTCCTCGGGCAGTTCGAACAGCGGCGACCCCTTCGCCGGCGGCGTGCAGGCGGTGAGCGCCATGCCAATGGAACGGGTGACGGAGTTGACCTTCTCTCCGATCCGGTGCACCTCGTCGAGGTCCGCACCCCGCTCCGCGGCCGCGCCGACGGCCTTCATCACGAAGAAGTTGCCGGCCACCCCGCGCCGGCCGACGGTGTACGTCGAGTCCTGCACGGCCACGTCGTCGTCGATGAAGAGAGTACGGACGGTCACCCCGTCGGCCTGGGACAGCTCCTCCGCCATCTCGAAGGCCATCCGGTCCCCGGTGTAGTTGTTGACGAGCAGCAGCACACCCTTCGCAGAGGCGACCAGCTTGACCGTCTCGTAGACGGAGTCGGCCGGCGGCGCGGCGAACACGTCGCCCGGACAGGCCGCGTCGAGCATTCCCCTGCCGACGGTCATCACGTGCGCCGGCTCGTGACCGGACCCGGAACCCTGCACGATGGAGACCTTGTTCTCCCGCGGGGCGTCGGCGCGCATGATCAGGTTGTACTCGGGGACGTACTTCAGTGTCCCGGGGTTGGCCAGAGCCAGCCCCTCCAGCATCTGCGCCACGTAGTCCTTGGGGTCGTTGACGAACTTCTTCATCCCGCCACTCCTTCGTGGTGCCGGTCCCGGATCCTGGCGGGGCCGTCCGAAAGCCGGGCCCGTCGTCCGCCGTCAGTCGCGCGCGTCCCACTCGGCCGCGACGCGCTCCGCCATGACCGCGACCGCCACCGCGCCCGGGTCCGGCGAGCCGATGCTGCGCTCACCGGTGTAGCTCTGCCGGCCGCGTCGGGCCCGCATCGGTGTCGTCGCGTCCGCCGCGGTACGTGCCGTCGTGGCGGCCAGCCGGGCGAGTTCCGCCGCGCCGGCCGCCGGTCCGTCGCCGGCCAGCCGCTGTTCCAGCGCGTCGGTCATCGGTATCAACGCGTCCAGCAGCGTCTTGTCGCCGAGGTCGGACCTGCCCCGCGCCTTGATCCCCTCGGCCGCGGCCCGCAGCATGGCCACCGCGTCCGCGGCCGTCGGCTCCGGCCGGTCCTTCACCGCCCCGGACGCCCTCAGAAAGGCTGTGCCCCAGAGCGGCCCCGACGTGCCGCCGACTCGTTTGGAGATCACCAGAGCGACCTTCTTCAGGAAGTCGGCCGGTGAATCCGCCGCGAGGGCGTTCCAGTCGGCGAGCACGATCTCGAAGCCGCGGGCGAGTGAGTACCCGAAGTCCCCGTCGCCCGCGACGGCGTCGAGGTCACCGAATGCCTTCTCGTTGTCGACGGCCGTCCGGGCCATGGTCCGGACGACGAAGGCGAGGTCGCCGACGGGTGGCGATGGCGATGGCATGATTCTCCTGACTGCCGCGACGTCATTGCGAACGAGGATGCGGACCGGGCGGCGCGGCGCCGGGCGGCCCGGTCGGACCCGATGTGGTGGAGCCCTCGTCGCCGCCGGCGGTGAGCAGGGCGGCCAGGTCGGCGAGCGCCACCCATGGCCCCGGGCGGACGCCCAGCGGATCGCTCAGCACCCGGGTGACGGTCTCCTCCGGCGACGGATCGCCGAGCGAAGTGACCACCAGGGAGGCCCCTGTGAAGTCCTCCTCCCCGGTGTAGGCGCTGGTCGTGACGGCGCAGACCAGTCCGGCACCGAGTGCGGACAGCATTCCGTTGCGGCTGTCCTCGATGGCGACGGCCGACTCGGGAGCGAGGCCGAGCCGCTGCACGGCGAAGGCGTAGATGTCCGGTGCGGGCTTCTTCCGCTGGACCACGTCCCCCGCGAACACGCTGAAGTGGGAGGCCAGTTCGGAACCCATGGCGAGTTCGAGCACGCTGCGGACGGACGCCTCCGCGGAGGTGGAGGCGACAGCGAGCGTCCACCCGGCCTCGTGTGCCTCCGCGGCGACCCGCCGTACGCCGGGCCTGGGCGGAATGCGTCCGCTGCGGATGATGCCGGTGTAGATCTCGGTCTTGCGCCGGTGCCAGCCCTGGACCCGCTCCTCGAGTGCGGCCGGGTCGGCGGGCAGACCGGCGGCAGCGACGAAGTCGGGTGTCAGGAGTGTCCGCATCCTCTCCTTGCCGCCGCCGACCTTCACCTTCTCCGCGTACTCCTGGTTGCTCCACCGCACGGGCAGCCCGAATTCCGCGAAGGTCTCGTTGAACGCGGGCAGATGTCCGTGGCGTTCGGTGTCGGCGAGGACTCCGTCGCAGTCGAAGACGAGCGCGGGCATGGCCTCAGCCCACCCGCCCGGCGCTGCCGAAGAGCCTCATCAGGGAACCGGCCAACTCGATGACATCCTGGCGGACGGCCCGGAAGAGCGACGGCGGATCCCATTTCTGCCGCTCCGCCGCCGTCTCGAGGAAGGCCAGACCGGACTTCATGAACGTCTCCTTGAGCGCGGTCGAGATGTTGACCTTCGCGCACCCCCGGGAGATCAGGTCACGGAACTGCTCGTCGGACAGTCCGCTGCCGCCGTGCAGCGCGATCGGTACCGGATGGGCGGCCACGAGATCGGACACGCGCTGCGCATCGAGCACCGGTGCCTGTCTGTACGACCCGTGGGCGTTCCCGATCGCCGGTGCGAAGACGTCGACCTGCGTGGTCCGCAGGAACTCCAGCGCGACCGAGAGATCCTGCTGCCGGGCGGCCGTGTCGCTGCCGACGCCGTCCTCCACACCGGTGATCGACTCGATTTCGCCCTCGACCGCCGCCCCGTACGCACGAGCCTCCGCGACGACCTCGACGGTCTGCCGCATGTTCTCCTCGACCGGCAGCGTGGAGGCGTCGAAGAGCACCGAGTTCCACCCCCGCCGCAGGCACTCGGTGATGACCTCGCGTTCCGGACAGTGATCCAGGTGCAGGGCGACAGGAACCTCGATGCCCGCGGTCATCGCGGTCCACATGGCGTAAAGCACGTCGCTGCCGATGGACTTGACCGTCTTCACGGACGTCTGCACGATCAGCGGCGACGCGTTCTCCACGGCAGCGGCCAGTACGGCCTCCAGCGTGAGGTCGTTGAACACGTTGATGGCGGGTACGGCATAGCGCTCGTCGAATGGCGCGGAGAGAATCTCCGGCAGCGGTGTCACACCCATGGCACCTCCACGGTTGCGCCCCCACCCCCTCCATTCCACGCCCGTGCGTCACGCCCCGCCACTTTTAGCCCGGGTCCGGGCGGATCGCGGGCGGTTCACGGTGCCCGCGGGGCAGTCGTCAGCGGCCGGGGAACGCGCGGGCGTACTGCGGTGGTGCGGGCACGGTGGCGCCCAGGGAGTGAGCGGCGTTGCGGGGCCAGTACGGGTCGCGCAGCAGTTCTCGCCCGAGGAAGACGGCGTCGGCCTCACCGAGGGCGATGATCTTCTCGGCCTGTTCGGGCCGGGTGATGAGGCCCACGGCCGCGGTGGGGATGCCGGTCCGTGCGCGCACCTGCGCCGAGAAGGTCACCTGATAGCCGGGGCTGACGGGGATGGTGGCGTCGGGCACGATGCCGCCGGTGGAGACGTCCAGCAGATCCACTCCGTGGGCCATGAGTTCCCGGGCGAGGTGCGTGGTGTCGTCGACGGTCCAGCCGGGCCGGGTCTCGGTGCCGTGCCCGGCGAGCCAGTCGGTCGCCGACGTGCGGAAGAACAGCGGGAGTTCCTGCGGCCATTGGGCGCGGACGGCGTCCACCACCTCCAGTGCGAAGCGCATGCGCCGTTCCAGGTCGCCGCCGTAGGCGTCGGTGCGGTGGTTGGTCTGGGGGGAGAGGAAGGAGTGGACGAGGTAGCCGTGCGCGCCGTGGATCTCCAGGGCGCGGAACCCGGCCAGGTGCGCGCGCCGGGCGGCCTGCGCGAACTCGTCGACGACCGTGGTGATGGCGTGGGTGGTGAGTTCGTGGGGCGCGGGGACCGTTCCGAACGCGATCGGACTCGGGCCCACCCGCCGCAGGCCGGGGCGCGGCGGATGGGCGTCGGACCAGGGGCGTCCGATACCCGCCTTGCGGCCGGGGTGGTTGAGCTGGATCGCCGGTACCGCACCGGAATCGCTCAGTGCGCGGACCACGCGGGCGAAGGCCGGCGGTTGCCCGTCGTTCCACAGTCCGAGGTCGTAGGCGCTGCTGCGGCCTTCCGCGCTGACGGAGGTGGCCTCCACCATGACCAGGCCGGCTCCGCCCACCGCGCGCGAGACCAGGTGCTGGAGATGCCAGTCGGTGGGTGTGCCGGTCTCCGGGCCCTGGGCAGGTGCGGAGTACTGCATCATCGGCGACATCCAGACCCGGTTGGGGATCGTCACGCCACGCAGGGTCAGCGGCTGGAAGAGCTGGCTCACGGAATCTCCAGGGAGGACGGGACGGCTACGAGACCGGTCGCAACGCCCCGGAGACCCTGTGCGGCGCGCGAGGCCACCAGAAAAGTGTCACCGCACGGGGTGCGGGACGCATCTTGGCGGCCCGGCGGGTGCTGGGGCCACGCGGCCTCCAGGGCTCCCGCGGGAGTGCTCGGAAGAACCATCGGCTGTGGATCAATAAAGACGCTTTCGTGAATTTTTCCGCAGGCTTGCGGTCACTCGTTTGCCGCACATCCGCGGGAGCTGACCAGCGTTAATGGAATATGACCCAAGCAAGTCTTTTTGACCCGTCGCTCTCCGGAGCGGCGGTGGAGAGCCCGTCCGCGGCCCGAGCTGTGACGTTCGGGCGATACACCTACATGCCCGCTGCCGCGTCCTCGTCGCCCGATGGGGACGTTCCGGCTGTCACCCGGCCCTGATCCGACAGGGCGGAATTTTCTGTGAATGACGACTATCCGGATCTCTCCTTCGCTCGATATGAACAACCTCCCGTATACCCCGGTGGGACGGGTACCGGCCGGCACGGCGGTCCCGCCGACGCCCTGTACGAACAGGGCTGGGACCCGGTCGAGGAGCTCACCTACCTCCTGCAGGACGCCGCGGCGGCGGAGCAGGAGGCCACCGTGCCGCCACCCCGCAGCGAGCCGTCGTACGGCGACGAATTCATCAGTGAACCGATGGACAACCTGGCGCAGATCACTGCCGAGTTGCCGCCCATCCGACGCTCCTCGGCCGGGCATCGGAAGGTGCGGGTCCGTAAACCCCGCTTCACCTGGCTGCAGACCGTGAGCTTCGTGATCGCCGCGGTCGCCGCGGTCATCGTGTCGATGGTCAGTGTCTTCGGTGGAATGGTGGCGTACGCGCCTCTGCGGCACATCGCGTCCACCACCCAGAGCGGCTCGGGGCCCTGGTGGCCCCTTCTCGTGTACGGCCCCTGGATGGTGGCCTCGCTCTCCGTCCTGCGAGCCGCCCTGCACCAACGCCGTGCCGTGCACTCGTGGTACGTCGTTCTGCTGTTCTCCTCCGTCGCCATGATGTTCTGCGTGGCCGACGCCCACAAGACCATCACCGGTGTGGCCGCGGCGGTCGTACCGGCCCTGGCGTCCCTGACCTGCTTCCAACAACTGGTCCGTCAGATCACCCTGACCCGACCACCCCGCCAGCACACGTCGCGCCATCGGCAGCGCCAAGACCCCCCGCCCCCAGGGCGTGTTGAGGGCAAGAGCGGTTCGAGCACCCGGAAACCGCCCCGCCCCTGATTCGCCCCGCCGTCCTCCGGTCAATTCCTCCATGGGGCTCCCCCTGCTGGGCAGGGGGAGCTGACCAGCAGGTCAGCAGCGGTGACGAGATCCCGTCCCCGCTTCTTCGGATGCCGTCCCGTGCGGGAAGCACGTCCGGCGGCGACACGGCGTGGAGAACGCCGGTCGTCGGTCGTACGCGCGGGCGTCAGACCGGCGGCGGCACGAGATGCCGCACGGCGGGTGCCTGCTCCGACAGCTCCCGTGCCTGCTGGATCAGGTCCGCGTCGTACCCGGTGATCCGGCCCTCGTGCTGACGGAGGTGCTCCTCCCAGGAGGGCACCTCGAAGACCTCGACCCAGGAACCCTCGTCCTCCGCGTCCCGGTACAGCGACCAGTGCGAGGCGCCGGTGCGACGCCGGGACACGGCCAGCGACGACATCGCCTCCGTGAAGGCGGCCACCCGCTCCGCGGCCACCCGGTACGTCACCTCCTCGAGCACGGGACCCTTGAGGGAACCGGCACTCGGGCCGCCCGCGCACGCCCGCCGGCCGCCCCACGACGTCTCAACGCGTCGGCCGGTCCGCCGGCGGTGGAGCCGGTTCCGCGGTGGCCGCGGGCCGGGCCGCGGGCGTCGCCGGGGTGATGCCCCGGAGGGACACGTACCCGGCGAGCCGGGCCGCCGCGTCGAGCATCGCCACCCCGCGGGCGGTGAGCCGTCGCCGCCAGTCGTCGAGGGCGGCGGACAGCGCCTCGGTGCCGCCGGCCGTGCGGATCTGCCGCACCACCGTGCGGATGTGTTCCAGCGGATGGCCGCCGCGCCTGAGGAGGTGGGCCAGTTCCGCGTCGCGGACGTCGGGGGCGCCGTACGAGCGATGTCCGGTGACCGGCTCCCGGACGGGTGTGAGGATGCCCGCCGACTCCCAGTTGCGGAGGGTGGCCGCGGTGACGCCCAGGCGGCGCGCGAGTTCGCCGATACTGAGCGGCTCGCGGCCGGGGGGAGCGTGCCCGGCGGGACCGGGGCCGGAGATCAGATGCTCGACGGCCTGTCCGACCGCGTCCAGCGTCCCCCGGTCGCGCAGCAGTTGGGCGTGGCCTCGGTCGACGGCCGTCAGCGCGGCGTCCAGTTCGCCCGCGTTGAGCGACCGCATGATCTGCCCGCCCTCGGCATGACCGTGGGCCTGGACGAGCGCCAAGTAGGTGCGCAGGGCCACCGCGTGGGTCTCGGTGTAGGTCCGGTAGCCGGACGGGGTGCGCTCGGCGAGCGGGAGGAACCCGTCCCGCTCGTAGTTGCGCACCGCCTGGGTCGAGATGCCGTGCTCGCGGGCCAGATCGAACGGGCGCAGGTACTTCATGGTTTGAGACTTTAGACGACCGCTCCTGGGATACCTTCCGAAAAGTCTCAACCAGCCTTGCAGGGATACGCTTGAGACCCATGAACCCGGAAGTTCAGGAATTCGCCACCACGTCGTACGACGAAGGCGTGCCGCGTCCGGCACACGGGAGGGACACCGCGACGGCCGGCACGGGGACGGACACTCGGCCGCCCGCGCAGCGTGCCGCCGACAGCCACGATCTGATCCGTGTCCACGGGGCACGGGAGAACAACCTCAAGAACGTCCACGTCGAGATCCCGAAGCGGCGGCTGACGGTGTTCACCGGAGTCTCCGGATCGGGCAAGAGTTCCCTGGTGTTCGACACGATCGCCGCGGAGTCGCGACGGCTGATCAACGAGACGTACAGCGCCTTCGTCCAAGGCTTCATGCCCACCCTGGCGCGGCCCGAAGTCGACGTGCTCGACGGACTGACCACCGCGATCCTGGTCGACCAGCAGCCGATGGGCGCCCACGTGCGCTCGACGGTCGGCACCGCCACCGACGTCGGCGCGCTGCTGCGCATTCTCTTCAGCCGGCTCGTCGAGCCGTACATCGGCACGCAGAAGGCGTTCGCCTTCAACGTCGCCTCGGCCGACGGGTCGGGCGTGCTGGTGGTGAACGGCAAGAAGACCGAGAAGGAGTTCAGTGTCGTCGGCGGCATGTGCCTGCGCTGCGAGGGCCTGGGCAGCGTCTCGGACATCGACCCCGCCCAACTCCTCGACGACTCCAGGTCCCTGGCCGGCGGCGCGATCACCGTCCCCGGATGGAAGGCCGACGGCTGGGTGGTGCGGTCGTTCACCGAGTCCGGCTTCCTCGACCCCGCCAAGCCGATCCGCGAGTACACCGAGCAGGAGCGGTACGACTTCCTGCACCGGGACCCGGTCAAGGTCGAGGTGAGGGGGATCAACACCACCTACGAAGGCCTCCTCGCGCGGGTGCGGAGATCCTTCCTGACCAAGGACAAGGAGACGCTCCAGCCGCACATCCGCGCCTTCGTGGAGCGGGCGGTGACGTTCTCGGTCTGCCCCGGGTGCGATGGCACCCGGCTCAGCGAGACGGCCCGGTCCGCGAAGATCGACGGCGTCAGCATCGCCGACGCCTGCGCGACGCAGATCAGCGACCTCGCCGCGTGGGTCCGTGGGTTGACCGACCCGTCGGTCGCGTCGCTGGTCACGGTGCTCGCCGAGAACCTCGACTCGTTCGTCGAGATCGGCCTCGGCTACCTCTCGCTCGACCGGTCGTCGAGCTCGCTGTCGGGCGGTGAGGCACAGCGCACCAAGATGGTCCGCCACCTCGGCTCCGCGCTCACCGACGTCACCTATGTCTTCGACGAGCCCACCGTCGGCCTGCACCCGCACGACATCCAGCGCATGAACGAGCTGCTCCTGCGACTGCGCGACAAGGGCAACACCGTGCTGGTCGTGGAGCACAAGCCGCAGACGATCCTGATCGCCGACCACGTCGTCGACCTCGGACCGCAGGCCGGCCCGCGCGGCGGCGAGGTGGTCTTCGAGGGCACCGTCGAGGGGCTGCGGGCCGGCGGCACCCTCACCGGACGGCACCTGGACGACCGGGCCTCGGTGAAGCCGTCGGTGCGCGAGCGGTCCGGTGTGCTGGAGGTGCGCGGCGCGAACGCCCACAACCTGCGCGACGTCGACGTGGACCTCCCGCTCGGCGTACTCACCGTGGTCACCGGGGTCGCGGGCTCCGGCAAGACCTCCCTGATCCACGGCTCGGTGGCCGGCCGGGACGGCGTGGTCACGGTGGACCAGTCGCCCCTCAAGGGCTCCCGTCGCAGCAACCCGGCCACCTGCACCGGCGTGCTCGAACCGATCCGCAAGGCGTTCGCCAGGGCCAACGGTGTCAGGCCCGCGCTGTTCAGCCCCAACTCCGAGGGAGCCTGCCCCACTTGCAAGGGCGCCGGCGTCATCTACACCGACCTGGCGATCATGGCCGGTGTCGCCACCGTCTGCGAGGAGTGCGAGGGCAAGCGGTTCCAGGCGTCGGTGCTCCGGTACCGGCTCGGCGGCCGGGACATCAGCGAGGTGTTCGCGATGCCGGTGACCGAGGCGGCGGAGTTCTTCCGCCGTGGTCCCGCGCGTACGCCGGCCGCGACCGCCGTCCTCGACCGGCTCGCCGACGTCGGCCTGGGCTATCTCGGCCTCGGCCAGCCGCTCACCACCCTCTCCGGCGGCGAGCGGCAACGCCTCAAGTTGGCGGGCCACATGGCCGGGACGAGCAGCGTCTACATCCTCGACGAGCCGACCAGCGGCCTGCACCTGGCCGACGTCGAGCGGCTGCTCGCCCTGCTCGACCGCCTCGTGGACGCCGGCAGGTCGGTCATCGTCGTCGAGCACCACCAGGCGGTCATGGCCCACGCCGACTGGATCGTCGACCTCGGCCCCGGCGCGGGTCATGACGGCGGCGAGGTCGTCTTCGAGGGCACTCCGGCCGAACTGGTCGCCGCCCGCTCCACCCTCACGGGCGAGCACCTCGCGCGCTATGTCGGCGCCTGAGGCGACGCGCACACGCGCTTGAACGGCCTTCGCCCTGTCGGCGGAGGGGTGGGAGCGTCCGGCGCCGCGGGGGTACTGAAGGCGTCGACATCGTCGCGGGCGGGGCTCGGCGGGGCGCACGGCTCCGTCCGCGGTCGGGGAGTACGGGACAGCCCTTAGCGGTTGCGGGTGATGGTCTTGTGCTCGACGTAGCCGGTGAGGCCGACCTCGCCGTACTCGCGGCCGAGACCGCTCGCCTTGTAGCCGCCGAACGGGCCGTCGAAGCTCATCGGTGAGCCGTTCACGGTGACCGTGCCGGTGCGCAGCCGGCGCGCGACGGCCAGGGCACGCTCCGGGTCCGCGGTCCAGACGCCGCCGGACAGGCCGTACTCGGAGTCGTTCGCGATCCGTACGGCGTCGTCCTCGTCGTCGTAGGCGATGACCGCCAGGACCGGGCCGAAGATCTCCTCCTGGGCGATGCGCATGGAGTTGTCGACGTCGGCGAAGACGGTCGGGGTGACGTAGTTGCCCTTCTCCAGGCCCTCGGGGACCTGCGGGCCGCCGGTCACCAGGCGGGCACCCTCCTCGATTCCGACGGTGATGTAGTCGATCACGCGCTGCTGCTGGTCCCGGCGGATCATCGGACCGATGAACGTGTCCGGGGCGGAGGGGTCGCCGACCTTCAGGGACTCGACCATCTCCTTCAGCGCGGCGACGACCTCCTCGTACCGGCTGCGGGGGGCGAGGATGCGGGTCTGCAGAATGCAGGCCTCGCCGTTGTTGCCGAGCGAACCGAAACGCAGGCCCTGCACGGCCGCACCCAGGTCCGCGTCCTCCATGATCAGTGCCGCGGACTTGCCGCCCAGCTCCAGACCGACCCGCTTGAGGTGCTCACCGGCTATCGAGGCGATACGCCGGCCGGCCCGCGTCGAACCGGTGAAGGAGATCTTGTCCACGCCGGGGTGGGAGACGAGGTACTCACTGGTCCCACGGTCCGCCGGAAGAATGCTGAGGACGCCCTCGGGAAGCCCGGACCGGTGCCAGAGGTCCGCCAGCAGCATCATGCTCAGGGAGTTCTCGGGGGAGACCTTGAGGACCACGGTGTTGCCGGCCAGCAGGGCCGGGATCAGCTTGGCGGTGGCCGCCGAGAACGGCGAGTTCCACGGGATGACCGCGGCGACCACCCCGATCGCCTCCCGCCGCACGATGGTGTCGAATTCCACCGACGCGTCCGAGGGCTCGACGACCTCCTCCCACCCGAACTCCTCGGCCGCCCTGAGGTACGCGTGGACCTGACGGGTCAGGAACGGCTGGCCGGCCCTGGTGAACCAGCCGGCCGAACCGTTCTCCACCGAGATGGCCTCGGCGACCTCGTCGGCGCGCGCCGCGCGCAGGGCGTCGTAGCGGCGGACGATCTCCTGGCGCTCCTCGGGCGTGGTGCGCGGCCAGGGACCGTGGTCGAAGGCCTCGCGGGCCGCGGCGACGGCCGCGTCCACGTCGGCGGGCGCGGCCTGCGCCACGGTGCCCAGCACGGACTGGTCGTGCGGGGAGCGGATGTCGAGCCGCAGGTCCGGGTCACTGGGGTCGGCCCAGGAGCCGCCGATGTACAGCTTGTCGCGCACAGCCATGTCTTTTCGGTTCATGTCTTTCTCGGCTCCTTCAAGTGAGACGTGCTGGTGTCAGGCGGCGGCGGAGGGGTTCGTGGGGTAGTCCGTGGAGTGGCTGACCTCGGCCCACTCCTTCGCCTCGGCGAGACGGGCCTCTTCCGAGCGGATGGCGATCCCCAGCGCGTCGCTGCCGAGCAGAAGCCGGCGCGGGGGCTCCTCGGCGTCCACCGCGCCGAGGATCGCGCGGGCCATACGGTCCGGGTCGCCGGGCTCGTTCCCGGCGTACTTCGCGAACATGGCCAGCCACGCGCCCACCGTCTGCTCGTAGTCGGGGGTCACCGGCCCGGACGGCTCCGCCGCGCCCGCGGCCCAGCCGGTGCGGATGCCACCCGGCTCGACGATGGTGACCTTGACACCGAACGGGGCCACCTCGCCCGCGAGGACCTCGGAGAAGCCCTCCACGGCGAACTTGGCCGTCTGGTAGGCGCTCAGACCGGGCGTGCCGCCCACGCGTCCGCCGATGGAGGAGATCTGTACGACGTGCCCGGACCGCCGGCGGCGCATCACCGGCAGCACCGCCCGGGTCACGTTCACCACGCCGTACAGGTTCGCCTCGACCTGCGCGCGGAACTCGTCCTCGGGAAAGTGCTCGATCGAACCGCTGGTGGCGTAACCGGCGTTGTTGACCACCACGTCGACCGACCCGAACCGTTCCACCGTCGCGGCGACCACGTCCCGGCACTGGGACGCGGAGGTGACGTCCAGCGCGACGGTCTCCAGTCGTTCCCGGTGGTCCGCTCTCAGGGAGGCCAGCGCCTCCGGCTTGCGGGAGGTGACCACGACCTGGTCGCCGGCCTCCAGAGCGGCGAGGGCCAGAGCCCTGCCCAGGCCCTGCGAACCACCGGTGATCAGCCAAGTCCGTGACATCGCGTACTCCTCATTTCGTGGGATCTGTTCACTGCTCGCTCCAGGTCGCGACTCCAATGTGGATTCTTCGACAATAACTACAACATCTCTGTTGCGGTAGCTCCGAGTGGTGCGCCTCACAGATGACTATTGGGGAGTGAAGTGCAGCGATGAGTTTTGGGCGGGGATCGAGTCTGTTCCGGTGAGCGTCGTGGGATGTCGGACGACGCCGCCCGGCACGACACACCGCGGAGGACACCATGACGACCACGCCCGGCCACGCGAGCAGCGCCCTCACCGGCAAGCCGCCGGTCGTCGACCTGGCCACCTGGCAGGCGGCCCGCGAGGAGCTGCTCGTCCGCGAGAAGGCCCACACCCGCGAGGGCGACGCCCTCGCCGCGGCCCGCCGCCGGCTGCCGATGGTCGAGCTCGACGGGACGGTCGAGGTCGTCGGACCCGACGGCCCGGTCCCGTTCCTGGACCTGTTCCAGGGCCGCGACGAGCTCGTGGTCTACCAGCACATGTGGCACGACGGCGCGCCGCACCAGGGGCAGTGCGAGGGTTGCACCACCACGGCCTGGCACCTGAAGGACGCCGTCTATCTCAACGCCCGCGGCGTCTCGCTGGCCATCCTGACCACGGGCCGTTGGGACGAGGTGGCCTCCTACGTCGAGTTCATGGGCTACACCCAGCCCTGGTACTCGGTGCGCGACGTGGAGGCGCCGGTCGGCGGCGGAATGGGGCACATCGCCTGCTTCCTGCGCGACGGCGACCGCGTGTTCCTGACGTACTCCACGACGGGCCGTGGCAACGAGGCGGTCAACGGGTCCCTCGCCCTGCTCGACATGACGTCCTACGGTCGCGGCGAGGCGTGGGAGGACAACCCCGACGGCCGGACCGTGCTCGGCGACGTCCGCGAGGGGCACCCGGCCGTGGGCCGCCAGGCCTGCTGGTACTGGCGCTCGGACGCCGACGGCGTCGCCACCTGGGGCCCGACCAGCCGCCCCGTGCCGCAGTGGAGCCGCCCCGGCGCGACCCCCGTGGAGACCCTCGGCCGCCACGGCCACCACCACTGACGAGTCTTCCCCGACGACGCCCAGGGCCGCGGACGAGGAGCCCCCTCATCCCAGCCCGGGCACTCGGGAGATCAGCAGGTCGATCAGCTTGATGCCGACGAAGGGCAGGACGAGTCCGCCGAGGCCGTACAGCATGAGGTTGCGCCGCAGCAGGTCGTGCGCCGACGACGGCGTGTAGCGCACCCCCCGCAGCGCGAGCGGGATCAGCGCGACGATGATCAGCGCGTTGAAGATGATCGCCGAGGTGATCGCGGACGTCGGGCTGTGCAGGCCCATGACGTTGAGCGACCTCAGGCCCGGGTAGGCACCCGCGAACATCGCCGGGATGATCGCGAAGTACTTCGCCACGTCGTTGGTGATGGAGAAGGTCGTCAACGCGCCCCGCGTGATGAGCAACTGCTTGCCGATCTGGACGATCTCGATGAGCTTGGTGGGGTTGGAGTCCAGGTCGACCATGTTCCCGGCTTCCTTGGCCGCCGAGGTGCCGGTGTTCATGGCCACGCCCACGTCGGCCTGGGCCAGCGCCGGCGCGTCGTTCGTGCCGTCCCCGGTCATCGCGACGAGCTTGCCGCCCTCCTGCTCGCGTTTGATCAGCGCGAGCTTGTCCTCCGGGGTCGCCTCGGCCAAGTAGTCGTCCACACCCGCCTCCTCGGCGATGGCGCGGGCGGTGAGCGGGTTGTCGCCGGTGATCATCACCGTACGGATGCCCATGCGGCGCAGCTCGGCGAAGCGCTCACGGATCCCGTCCTTGACCACGTCCTTGAGATGGATCAGGCCCAACACCCGGGGGCCTTCCCAGTCGTACACCGCCACCAGCAGCGGGGTGCCGCCCGAACCGGCCACCGCATTCGCGAACGACCGCGCCTCGGGCGGTACTTGGGCCCCGTACATCTCCATCCACTCGATCACCTGCTGGGCGGCGCCCTTGCGGATCGCGCACACCGCACCGTTGTCCCAGCGCAGGTCGACGCCGCTCATCCGGGTCTGCGCGCTGAACCTCACCCACCGGGCATGGTGCAGCTCCCCCTCGGCGGGCGCCCGCAGCCCGTACCGCTCCTTCGCCAGTACGACGACGGAGCGGCCCTCCGGTGTCTCGTCGGCCAGGGACGACAGCTGGGCGGCGGCGGCGAGTCGGCCCTCCTCGACGCCGGGCAGCGGGACGAAGGCGGCTGCCTCGCGGTTGCCCAGGGTGATGGTGCCGGTCTTGTCGAGGAGGAGGGTGCCCACGTCGCCCGCGGCCTCGACCGCGCGGCCGGACATGGCGAGCACGTTGCGCTGGACGAGCCGGTCCATGCCCGCGATGCCGATCGCGGACAGCAGCGCGCCGATCGTCGTCGGGATGAGGGTGACCAGGAGCGCGACAAGAACGGTGGTGGACTGGGCGGCGCCGGCGTACTCGGCCATCGGCTGGAGGGTGACGACCACCAGGACGAAGATGATCGTGAGCGCGGCGAGCAGGATGTTCAGCGCGATCTCGTTCGGGGTCTTCTGCCGGGAGGCGCCTTCGACGAGAGCGATCATCCGGTCCAGGAAGGAGTGTCCGGGGCGGGCGCTGACGCGGACGACGATCCGGTCCGAGAGGACCGTGGTACCGCCCGTGACCCCACTGCGGTCGCCGCCCGACTCGCGGATGACGGGCGCGGACTCCCCCGTGACGGCGGATTCGTCGACGGCCGCGACGCCGTCGATGACGTCGCCGTCGGCAGGGATGACCTCGCCGGCCTCGACCAGGACGACGTCGAGCGGTCTGAGGCCGGTGGCGGCCACGGCCTCGGTGTCGGCGTGGTGCGGGTCGGTGCCGTAGTTCCAGTGCCGGAGGCGCAGCGCGACCGTGTCCGTACGGGCTTTGCGGAGCGATTCGGCCTGCGCCCTGCCGCGGCCCTCGGCGACGGCCTCCGCGAGGTTCGCGAAGATCACCGTCAGCCACAGCCAGCCGCTGATGACCCAGGTGAAGAGGGTGGGGTGGAGTACCGCGGACAGGGTCGTGAGGACGGCTCCCACGGACACGACGAACAGCACCGGGTTCTTCACCAGGGCCCGCGGGTGCAGTTTGCGCAGTGCCTCGGGCAGGGACCGCACGAGCTGGGCGGGTTCGAACAGTCCGCTCGGCGCCCGGCGTCTCATCCCTCCCTCCGATTCGGGGACGCGGGACGGCGGGGCTTGCGGGGGAGCGGCGGGAATCATCGGGACCTTCGAGCCTCGGTGGGAACCGGGCCGGTGCGCTGCGCACGCCGACGGCCGGTCGAGCTGACACGGGTAGGGGTGGCCGCCGGGCTCCGCGGTGCCGGGGCCCCGGCACCGCGGAGCTGTGCACGGACGTCGGCGACGGGATGACGACGAGAACGCCGCCGCGTGCTCGGCCGCCGGGAGGCCATGCGAATGCCTTCGGGCGAGAAAGGCATCCGAGACCGCTCCAGGAGGAGCGTCGTCAGGCCACTGACGTCCATGGCCTTTCCGGCGGCCGACGGGAAATCTAGCCGGGCCGTGCCCTCGAACTGCCCCTCCCACCAGGGAATTTGCGCTTCCCTTACGGCGCGTCGGAGGCAGACGTCAAGGCTCCGTCATGGCAGGCGGGGAAAGCGTCAGGAGAACATCAACGGAGGGCTTCGGAGGCCGAAAGCGGTCACAGACTGGGTGGCGGGGGGACACGGGCGACCATCCGTGGCGTGACGCTGGAGGGTTCGTGACCTCCCCCGAGTTCTCGGCTTGCCTCGAACAGGGGGATTTCCACGACCGTCACCACGCGCAGTCCTGAGCGGGGGCCGGGACTGTCGTCCAGCCATAGCGCGGACGGTCGCCCCGCCCGGGGGGTTCGCCCGGTCCGCGGCCAGGAAGGGGGCCGCGGACCGGGCGCCCGTGGGCGTCCCCTCCGTCGTGAGGCCGTGGCCGCGTGGGCCGCTCCGCGTCGCCGCTCCCGGGCCACCGCGCCCGCGCGGCCGCGTCTCCTGCGCGTGGTCACGGCCTCACCGGCCGGGACCCGCCGTCCGGGCCGGGCGGCCCACGGTGGAGACGCTCGGCAGGGACGTACACGACCCTCGGCCGGCCGGGCCCGGGGCGACACGCGAAAGGCTTTCCCTCATGAATGACTCCGACCTGACCGCTCTGAGGGACCGGGCCGAGAGGGGCGACGAGGACGCCGTCGACGAACTGATCGAACTCGCCGTCGAGCGCGGTGATGTGGCGGAGTTGCGGCGTCTTTCCGACGCCGGGAACTCCACCGCGACGGACCAGCTGATCGAACTCGCCGTCGAGCGCGGTGATGTGGCGGAGTTGCGGCGTCTTTCCGACGCCGGGAACCCCACCGCGACGGACCAGCTGATCGAACTCGCCGCCGAGCGCGGTGATGTGGCGGAGTTGCGGCGTCTTTCCGACGCCGGGAACCCCACCGCGACCGACCAACTGATCGAACTCGCCACCGAGCACGACGAATTGGGCGAACTGCGACGTCTTGCCGACAAGGGCGACGCCACCGCCGCCGAGCAGCTCACCGAACTCCTCGCCGAGTGACGTTCCCCCACGGCATAGCTCTAGTGACGGATGTTGATCTCGTTGTGGATGTTGCCGACGTTGAAGTCGATCAGGCCGCCGCAGGCGAGGAGGCAGAACCCATTGGCAGGCGGAGGCACCGGCGCGGCGGAGATCACTACCGTGGCCTCCGCGTTCGAAGCGCTGCAGTTGTCGTTGCCGTTGTAGGCGGCGGTGATCGTGTGCGAGCCGACGGTGGACAGATGGGCCGAGTAGACGGCTGTCCCGGTGGCGGTGACGGGCACGGTGTCCAGAATGTCGCCACCGTCGAAGAACGTCATACCGAGTCCGCCGCTGGGGTCGCCTGTGCAGGTCACCGTCGCGGTCAGATTCACCGGTTGCCCGATCGACGCGGCCGAAGGCGATGCCTGGACCGCGGTTGTCGACGACACTGCCGCTTCTGCCGGTGAGGCAAGGGCCATCACGGCAGTCACCGCGGCGATCGTGAACAGATTCGAAGCGGCCCGGTTTTTCCGACGTGTCACTGTTTCGACTCCTTGATCGATCGCTGTCCGAGGCTTGCACGCTGCTCGGGGAGTGTCACAGTAGGGTGCGAAGTTCCGCATTATGTGACAAATCTTCGCGATCGGTTGATGTGGTCAAGGAGGTTCCCTCGGATGGGCCCGGCCGCCCGTCCGGAGTGGCTAGATGTCCGGGGGCGGCACACGCGTGTACGTGCGGGAGTTGCTGACGCCGCCGATGGTGGTGACGTTGACGGAGACGGGCCCTGCCGGTCCCGGCGGTGCGAGTGCCACGACGGTGGTGTCGGACAGCACGGTGAAGGCGGCGGGTGTGGCGCCGAAGGAGACGGTGCTGGTGGTGGTCAGAGCGGTCCCGGTGAGCGTGATGCCGGCGCCCGCGTCCGTCGGTCCCTGGGCCGGGGAGAGGGCGGTGAGCACAGGTGCCGCCACGTAGGTGTAGATCACGGTGTTGCTGGTGCCGCCCGGTGCGCTGACGGTGACGGGTACCGCTCCTGTCCCGGCGGGCGTGACGGCGGTGATCTGTGTGGCGGAGTTGACGGTGTAGGTGGTGGCCGGGTGGGTGCCGAAGGTGACCGCGGTGGCTCCGGTCAGGCCGGTCCCGGTGAGGGTGACGGTGGTGCCGCCCGAGGAGGGGCCCTGGTTGGGTACGACGGCGATGAGGGAGGGGGCGTTCAGGTAGAAGAAGTAGACGGGGCCTGTGGTGCCGCCGACGGTGGTGACGGTGACGGGTACCGCTCCTGTCCCGGCGGGCGCGACGGCGGTGATCTGTGTGGCGGAGTTGACGGTGTAGGTGGTGGCCGGGTTGCTGCCGAAGGTGACCGCGGTGGCTCCGGTCAGGCCGGTCCCGGTGAGGGTGACGGTGGTGCCGCCCGAGGAGGGGCCCTGGTTGGGAGCGACGCTGGTGAGGCCCGGAGTGGCCGCGTAGGTGTAGGTGAGCGAATTGCTCGTCCCGCCGGGGGACCTCACGGTGACCGGGACGGCGCCGGTGCCGGGCGGTGTCACCGCGGTGATCTTCGCCGCGGTGTCGACCGTGTAGCTGAGGGCTGCGGTGGTACCGAAGTTGACCGCAGTGGCTCCGGTGAAGCTGCCGCCGTTCAACGTGACGGTGCTGCTGCCGGCCGAGGGCCCTGTGTTGGGGACGACCGAACTCAGGACGGGTGCGGCGGCGGCGACGCTCGGCCTTACCGCCTGCGCCGCGAGATCACTGTCTTTCACGGTGTCTCCGTATGGTGTGGCTCCCCCTGGAACAGGGCGGGGGATTACTGGTCGGATCGGGGCCACCATCGATCACGCGGGCTCCGACCGGGTCGAGAGGAACGCTCGCAGTCGGGTCGGGGCGTGGTGACCGGTCAGGCGGGTGGGGCCCCCGGTCCGGAGTGGTCCGGACCGGGGGCTTGGGGGTGGATGCGGCGCCCTGCGGGTCAGCTCATCCGCTCAGAGCAGGACATCTGTCGCCGACGGGCAGCCGCATCCTTGACGAGGGGTCAGATGCCGGGCCCGGCAACGTAGGTGAACGCGTCCGCGCCGGTCGCGCTGCCCGCGTCGTTGGTCACGACGACGTCGACCGCGCCGGCCGTTCCGGGAGGCGTGACGGCCGACACCGCGGTGTCGGAGATCACGGTGAAGGGTGCCGGGTTCCCGTCGAAGGTGACGGCGGTGGTGCTGGTGAGGCCGGTGCCGGACACGGTCACGGTCGTGCCGCCGGTCGTCGGCCCCTCCGCGGGGGTGACCGCCGTCACCGTCGGGGCGGCGACGTAGGTGTACGAGAGCCCGTTGTTGGTGCCGCCCGCCGTGGTGACACTGACTCCCACGGCGCCCGCGGCGCCGGCCGGCGCGGCGACCGTGATCTGGCCGTCGGACACGACCGTCGGGACCGCGGAGTTGGCGCCGAAGGCGACGCTGGTGGCGGTGGACAGGCCGGTGCCGTTGATGGTGACGGTCCCGCCGCCCGCCGTCGACCCGGAGGTCGGGCTGAGGGACTGCTTGAACGGCGCCCCGACGTAGTAGAAGGGGATGGGGTTGCTCGTCCCGCCGGGCGTGGTCACGGTGACGCCGACCGCTCCGTTGCCGGAGGGGGAGACGGCGGTGACCTGGGTGGGCGAGACGTTGGTGACGGCGGTCGCGGACCGGGTGCCGAAACGCACCGCGGTGGTGCCGCTGAGGCCGGTGCCGGTGATGGTGACGAGTGTGCCGCCGCCACTTGATCCCTGGTTCGGACTGATAGGCATGAGAGATTCCTCCTCGCCCGCAATGCGGTACATTGCGAGAGGTGATGGGGACGTTCGGATTCGCGTACGTCTCGAGTGGTGGCGAGTCGGCTCTCGTGTCCACTGGCCAAGTGGTAATTCGGTGGCCCTGCCGTGACGCTCGGGCTTGGCGGAATCAGCCGCCCGCCTGATACGCGGGGCCATCGAGGAACACCGTTGTCCAACGCCGGCCGACGCTGGATGAGCGGTTCGCTCGGACGCCATTCGAGAATTCGCACATCCGTCGAAATGGACATGGCGAGTAACCCATTCGAGTGGCCCTGGCCGCAAGGTTACTGACGGGATGCGAGCCATTTGGCTGAGCGCTCAGGGGTGAAATGCGGAGCATTAACGGTGCATAAATGAAGAGCTGTTGGTATTTTTGTATTATCCGCGGAACGTGAATTGAGCGGTCTGTTTCATTGACCGACAGTTGTAGGGGCCTCCGGAAATTCCGGGATGTTCGCGCCGGACACGGCGACGGCGAGCGGGATGCCCTGGGCATCGGCCAGCACGTGCAGCTTGCTGCCCTTCCTGCCGTGATCGACCGGGTTACCTCTGAGCCTTGATTGATGCGGCCGACCTGGCGGCCCGCTCGATCTTCGCGCAGTAGGCCGCGCGGGCTTCTTCATCGATCTGCTGCTCGTTCTCGGCGCGCATCCCGGTCCGGCCGTCGAGGCCCTCGCGCAGGATATCGGCGTGCCCGGCATGCCGGATGGTCTCGCCGAGGACATGGACCACGACGGCGAACAGGTTCGTGTTGGTATAAGGCTCTGGCCACCACGGAACGTGGCCGGGGGCGTCGAGGGGAAGCTCGTTGATCGTCGCGTCCGAGTGTTCCCACGTGCGCCGGTAGAACCCGATGATCTGATCGCGAGTCTCGTCCTCGGCCGCCCACAGATCGCTGCCGTTGGAGTCCTGCCACCGGGGCAGCGATTCCGGGGAAGGGCGGTCGAAGACCTCGCCGAAGTACCTTGCCTCGACGGTGGCCACGTGTTTGACCAGGCCGAGGAGGTTGGTCCCGGTCGCGGTCAGAGGTCGGCGGGCGTCGTATTCGGACAAGCCGTCGAGTTTCCAGAGCAGCGCCTTGCGGTCCCGCCGCAGCCTCCCGTGCAGGCTGTCTTTCGCGAACTCGTCGATCATGCGGCATGAGCCTGCCATGGGCTGCTCGTGGTCTCAAGATCCCGTACGTGGTCCGCAACGACTGGCAGAGCCGAGGCCAGACCATGACCGCCGCCCTGACCCGCGCTACAGGAAGGCGGTCTCATGTGATCGGGGGAACGCGCGGTCCCGCCGGCTCCGGGACCCCTCCGGGCGGCCGAGGTGACGCGAGGGCGGCGCGACGGCCGGCGGACTCCCCGCGCGCCGGCCCCGGTCCGCAGCCCGGAAGTTCGTCGGCGCGGCCTGCCTGGTGGCGGCCGCGCCGGGCACGCACCGACGCCGTCGTGACCGTCGTGCGCGGGGTGCCGTACCGGCTGAGCCTGTGACGGGCCGGGAGCTCAGCCGGTACGGGGTTACAGGAGACCGTCGGCGATGGTGCCGAGGGACAGTGCCGGCAGGAAGTTGAGCAACGCCAGGATGACCGCCGCGGCCGTGGCGAGGACGACGAAGTTGACACCCTGGGCGCGCAGCGTGCCGACGGTGACGACGCCCGGCTGCTGCTTCGCGAGCCGTCCGGCCAGGGCCAGTACGGCCACCATCGGGAGATACCGCCCCACGAGCATCGCGAACACCATCAGGAGATTGTGGAAGTCCGTGGCGCCGTTGAAGCCCGCCATCGCGCTGCCGTTGCTGTTGGTGTTGCTCGTGTAGGCGTAGATCAGCTCGGTGAGACCGTGCGCCCCCGGGTTGCCCATCGAGGTCTGCCCGTCGCCGAAGGCGAGCGCGACGCCCGTGCAGGCCAGGATGACCGTCGGCGGGATCAGCGCGTACACCACGACCCAGCGCATCTCCCCGAACCCGATCCGCTTGCGCAGGTATTCGGGCGTGCGGCCGACCATCAGACCGCCGATGAAGACGGCCACCAGCACCACCATGATCAGGCCGTACAGTCCGCTGCCCGTGCCACCGGGCGCGATCTCGCCGAGCATCATCGCGGACAGCAGCACCCCGCCGCCGAGACTGGAGAAGCTGTCGTACGAGGAGTTGGCCGCGCCGTCCGCCGAGCCCGTGGCCCCCACGCCGAACAGCGTCGAGCCGGGGACGCCGAAGCGGGTCTCGGTGCCCTCGTACGGTCCGCCGACCGCCTGGGTGACCGTGCCGGTGTGCGCGGACTGGGCCAGCGTGCCGGCCGCGAGGAGCAGGCCGAAGAGAATGCCGACGACCGTCAGCAGGGTCCAGCTCTGCTTCAGGCTGCCGATCATCCGGCCGAACATGCGGATGCAGGCCGTCGGGATCAGCAGCATCAGCACGATCTCGAAGGCGTTGGTCCAGGCGTTCGGGTTCTCGAAGGGGTGGGCGCTGTTGGCGTTGAAGACACCGCCGCCGTCACCGGTGAAGAGCTTGATCGGCTCCCAGGAGCCGACCGGTCCGTCGAGGATCGTCTGCTTGCCGCCCGCGACCGTGGTGACGGTGTGGCCGGCGCCGAGACCCTGGATCACCCCGCCCGCCATCAGGATCAGGCCGCCGACCACCGCCATCGGAAGCAGCACGCGGAAGATCGTGCGAAGGAGGTCCACCCAGAAGTTGCCGAGGTCGGCGGTGCTGCGCCGGACCAGCCCCCGCACCAGGACGAGCGCCACGCAGATGCCGACCGCCGCCGACGCGAACGCCTGGACGCCCAGACCCGCCATGACGGCGAGGTGCCCGGTGGTGGACTCGCCGGCGTAGTTCTGCCAGCTGGTGTTGGTCGTGAAGGAGACGGCGGTGTGCAGCGCGAGCCGCCACGGCATGCCCTCGTGGCCCGTCGACCAGGGCAGCTTGCCCTGGAGGGTGAAGAGGGCGAAGAGCGCCGCGATGCTCATCACCGAGAAGGCGAGCAGGGCGGTGAGGTAGTGCCGCCAGGTCTGTTCCCTGTCCGGGTCGATGCCGCACGCGCGGTAGAGGGCTCTCTCCCCGCGCCGGTGCCGGCCGCCGTCGAGGGCTCGGGCCATGTAGTCGCCGAGCGGAACATGCAGCCCCACCACCACGGCGAGGACGAGCGATGCCTGGATCCAGGCCGCCATGATCAGGCTCCCTGCTGGGGGTAGGCACGGTCGAGCGCGACGTTCAGCTCGACGACATCGACGCCGGGCTCGCCGAGCACGCCGAGCGTGCGGCCGGTGGTGTACTTCTCGATCAACTCGCGTACGTCGGCCACGTCCGCGCCGCGCTCGCGGGCGACGCGGGGCGCCTGGAGCTTCGCGTACGCGGGGCTGATGTGCGGGTCGAGCCCGCTGCCGCTCGCGGTCACCGCGTCGGCGGGGACGACCGGGTCGGCCGGCGCGTCGCCGCGTACGGGGACGGTCACGGCGCGGCTGTAGTCCGCGCCGGGCTCGGCGCAGACGACGTCGACTCCCTTGTAGGAGCTGAGGAACGGCCTGGCCGGACACGCCTGGTCGAGACTGACGACCCTGGTGACCCGGCCGTGCGTACCGCCCTCGTGGAAGACGCCGAGGACCGCTCCCACGCCGTCCGGTGTGCAGAACGGGCGGGAGCCGTCGACGCCTTCGAGCTCGCCGACCGCCTTGCTGCGCCCGCATACCAGGGTGAGCAGGCTCGGCTTGTCCGCCGTGTCGACGACGGACTCGGGACCCTGGTTCCCGGCTCCGGACGCGGTGGCGTCGTACCCCGTACCGGCGTTGGACGGCCGGGACTGGAAGTACCGCTTCAGCGGGTTGCCCTTGGCGTCCGTGAACGACTGGCCGATCAGGGAGGATCCGGCGTCCGTGCCGTCGGCGGCGGTGACCTCGGACCTGCCGTCCAGGCCGGGGACTTGGGCGAAGGCCGTCATGGCCAGTGGATAGGCCAGTCCGGTCAGGAGGGTCAGTACGAGGACCACCCGGAGCGCCGCGAGGTGCTGGGCGAGCCAGTGCGGGATGCGTGTCATGGTCAGATCCCCGGGATGAACTGGACGAGGGCGAAGTCGATGAACTTGATGGCGAGGAAGGGCGCGACGACGCCGCCGAGCCCGTAGATCCACAGGTTGCGGGTGAGCAGCGCGGAGGCGGACGACGGCCGGTAGCGCACACCGCGCAGGGCGAGCGGGATGAGCGCCACGATGACCACCGCGTTGAAGACGACCGCGGAGAGGATCGCGGACAGCGGTGAGTGCAGGGCCATGATGTTGAGCCGGTCGAGCCCCGGATACACGGCGGCGAACATCGCGGGCAGGATCGCGAAGTACTTGGCGATGTCGTTGGCGATCGAGAACGTCGTCAGCGCACCCCGGGTGATGAGGAGTTGCTTGCCGATCTCGACGATCTCGATGATCTTCGTGGGGTCCGAGTCGAGGTCGACCATGTTGCCGGCCTCCTTGGCGGCCGACGTACCCGTGTTCATCGCCACGCCCACGTCCGCCTGCGCGAGAGCCGGGGCGTCGTTCGTACCGTCGCCCGTCATCGCGATGAGGTGACCGCCGGCCTGCTCCCGTTTGATGAGTTCCAGCTTGTCCTCCGGCGTGGCCTCGGCCAGGAAGTCGTCGACGCCCGCCTCCTCGGCGATCGCCTTCGCGGTCACCGGGTTGTCGCCGGTGATCATCACCGTACGGATGCCCATCCGGCGCAGCTCGTCGAAGCGTTCCCGCAGACCCGGCTTGACGACGTCCTTGAGGTGGACGACGCCGAGCACCTCGGCCCGGCCGTCGCTCGTGGACCGCGCCACGGCCAGGGGTGTACCGCCCGACGCGGAGACCTGGTCCACGATCGCCCCCAGCGCGAGCGGGACCTCGCCGCCCCGCTCGCGCACCCAGGCCGAGACGGAAGCCGCGGCGCCCTTGCGCAACCGCTGCCCGTCGGGAAGGTCGACTCCGGACATGCGGGTGGCGGCGGTGAACGGCACCCACTCGGCGCCGTTCGCGACCTGCTGGGTCAACTCGTGCTTCTGGTGGGCGAACTCGACGATGGAACGGCCCTCAGGCGTCTCGTCCGCCAGGCTGGAAAGAAGGGCGGCCCGCGCCAGCCGCTCCATCGGGACGTCCCCGACCGGGAGGAACGCGCTCGCCCGCCGGTTGCCGAAGGTGATCGTGCCCGTCTTGTCGAGCAGCAGGGTGTTGACGTCACCGGCGGCCTCGACGGCCCTTCCGGACATGGCCAGTACGTTCCGCTGCACCAGCCGGTCCATGCCCGCGATACCGATCGCCGAGAGCAGCGCGCCGATCGTGGTCGGGATCAGACAGACGAGCAGCGAGACGAGGACGATGGCGGTGACACCGTTCGCGTTCAGCGCCGCGGTGTCGTGCGCGGCGGCCATCGCGTCTTTGGAGAAGATCGCCATCGGCTGGAGGGTCACGACCGCGACCAGGAAGACGAAGGTCAGCATGACCAGCAGCAGGTTGAGCGCCAGCTCGTTGGGTGTCTTCTGCCGGTCGGCCCCCTCGACCAGGCTGATCATCCGGTCCAGGAAGCTCGCCCCGGGCTCCTGGGTGACGCGTACGACGAGGTGGTCGGAGAGCACCCGGGTGCCTCCGGTGACCGCGCTGCGGTCGCCGCCCGACTCACGGATGACGGGCGCCGACTCACCGGTGATCGCCGACTCGTCGACGCTCGCCGCGCCCTCGATGACATCGCCGTCTCCGGGGATGAACTCCCCGGCCGGTACGGACACGATGTCGCCGCGCCTCAACTCCGAGGCGGCGACGGCCTCTTCGAGGTAGGCGTCCTTGGCGGCCCCGGGCTCCCAGCCCGCGAGCCGCCACGCGGTGGTCTGCTGCCGGGTCCGGCGCAGCGAGTCGGCCTGCGCCTTGCCACGGCTCTCGGCCACGGCCTCGGCGAGGTTGGCGAAGATCACCGTCAGCCACAACCAGCCGGTGATCAGCCAGGCGAAGAGACCGGGGTGGACCACTGCGATGCCCGTGGTCAGCGCGGCACCGACCTCGGTCACGAACATGACCGGATTACGGAACAGGGTCACCGGATTCAGTTTGGTGAACGCCTGCGGGAGGGCGCGCCACAGCTGCGTCGGATCGAGCATTCCGGCGCCGACCCGTCGCGGCGGCTTCTCGGTTCCGGGCGGAGGGGAGTCCGGCACCGGTGCGGGCAGGGTCGGGGCGGGGGCGGACATCAGAACTTCTCCGGCTTGATCAGCGCGATGATCAGGTAGGCGAGCAGGGCGACGGCCACGATCAGGCCGACGGTGTTCTCCACGGTCATCGAGACCTCGTTCCCATGGGCAGGGGGTGGTTGGGGAGTGAGACGGGGGTGACGCGGGGGTGACGCGGGGGATCTTCATGACATGCGGGCACGCGGCGGCGGCCCCCCGTGCCTGTTACGGCACGAGTGGTTGCCACCGCGGGCCGTCGCGGGGCGGGAGCCGCCGGCGCAGGACCGGAGCGGCCCCGGGACTACATCCCGATGTCCCGGCGGCTCATGTCGTCCAGTGACTCGCGGCGCACCAGGACACGGGCGGCACCGTCGGACACCGCCACCACCGGGGGCCGGCCGACCAGGTTGTAGCCGGAGGCCATGGAGAGGTGGTACGCACCGGCCGCGGGGACGGCGAGGAGGTCGCCGGGGTGCACGTCGCCCGGGAGCGCCACGTCCTCCGCGAGGACGTCACCCGCCTCGCAGTGCCGGCCCACGACGGTGACGAGACGGGGCGGCACCGCCGAGGGCCGGCCGACGAGCCGGGGCGCGTACCGCACCCCGTAGAGCGCGGGCCTCGGGTTGTCGCTCATGCCGCCGTCCACGGCCACGAAGGTGTGCTCCCCGGTGCGCTTGACCGAGAGGACCCGGTAGACGGCGACTCCCGCGGGACCGATGATCGCCCGGCCGGGTTCGAGGGTGAGCCTGGGCACGGAAAGTCCGGCTCGGGCGCAGGCGTCCTCGAGTTCGGCGCGGACCCGACCGGCCAGGACTCCGACGTTCAGGTTCTCCTCGCCGGGTCGGTAGGCGATGGCGTGACCGCCGCCGATGTCCAACTGGGGGAGAGCGACGCCGTGCTGGTCGCGGATCCGGGCCATCAGCCCGACCACGCGGCGCACCGCGCTGACGTACGGCTGGACGGAGGTGATCTGCGAGCCGATGTGGCAGTGCAGGCCGACGAGTTCGAGCTGAGGCTGGTCGAGTATCCGGGCGACGGCGTGCTCCGCGGACCCGTCGGTGATCGAGAGGCCGAACTTCTGATCGTCGGTGCCGGTGCGTATCTTGGCGTGTCCGCCCGCCGCGATGCCGGGCACCACCCGCACCATGACCTTCTGACGGCTGTCGGGGGGAGTGACCGCGGCCAACCGGGCGATCTCGGAGTCGCTGTCCACGACGATGCGGCCGACGCCGAGCCCGAGCGCCGTGCGCAGGTCCTCGGGGCTCTTGGCGTTGCCGTGCATCACGATCTTCTCCGGCGGGAAGCCGGTGCTCACGGCGAGTTCGAGTTCCCCGGCGGAGCAGACGTCGAGGCCGAGGCCCTCCTCCCGCACCCAGCGCACCACGGCGCGGGACAGGAACGCCTTGGCCGCGTAGACGACGTCGGCCTCGGGGAACGCCGTGCGGTAGGTGCGGCAGCGTTCGCGGACCTCCTGCTCGTCGAGGACGTAGACGGGGGTGCCGAAGCGGTCGGCGGTCTCCGTGAGGGAAACGCCGCCGACACGGACGTCGCCTTCGGCGGCGGAGCGGGCGGAGCGGGGCCACACGGACAGGCCGTCGGCATCCCTGGCGTCGGCGCCGGTGTCGGCGGAGGTGCCGGCGGTGCCGAGGACGCGGGGCGATGCCTGAAAGGCCAAGTCCTGAAGGGGGGCGTCCTGGATGGACATGGTGTCTCCTCAGCCGATCAGCAGGTTCAGGCACGCGACGACGGCGGCCGCGCCGGTCACCCGCAGGGCGCCGACGTGTTCGGGATGCCAGCGACGCCAGGAGTTCTCCCGCTCGCGGACCGTGGCCGCGGCGCGGTCGACCGCGGGGGCGGAGAACGACGGGTCGACGACGAGGGCCGTGACGCCCAGGGGCGCGGCGAGCGCGCGCAGCGCGGGTTCGGAGAGCTTGATGTGGGGGTGGTCGGCGCCCAGCGTGGCGGTGAGCTTCGCGGCCGAGGTGAAACCGACGGCCGTACGGCCGCCCAGGGGGGTGCGGAAGAACCGGGCCGTGCAGCCCGCGGACCCCGGCCGGACAGGAACGATGAGAAGTCCGGCCGGGAAGCGTTCGGAGGGTTCGGGGTCCTCGGCATGCTCGACTGGAGACATGGTGCTGCTCCTCGAAGAAGGCGACGTGCGTCGTCCGGTCGGATCGGCCGGACGCTTCGACGAAGCTATGCCCCGCCGACCTGGGCCGGGGCCCGGCGCTGACGGATGCTTGACGGGAAGCGGCGTACCCATGACGCGTCACTGACGGTCGCGGGGACGCTCGGTCGGCGGGGGACGGAGTTGCCATGGCTTGTTTTCACCCCGGCGCCGGAGCGTGCCGCACTGACCCGGACCCGGAGGCCGGGCCCCCCGGGCCGCCGCCGTCGCCCGGGTTCAGCTGCGCAGCGAGGACAGCGCGGCGCCCACTCGTGCGGATGCCTCCGGCGGCGTCGAGGCGTGTGGGGAGAGCCTGAGCGAGTCGACGCGCACCGTCGGAGTGACCCCCTCGGCGTGCAGCGACTTCGCGACGACGGAGGGGTCGTGGTCCGGCATCGTGAAGGAGAGGATGCCCGCGCGCCGCGCCGGGTCGGTGGGGGAGAGGATGCGGCCGCCACGCTCCTTGACGACCTCGGTGAGTTCGTCGATGCGGACGGCGATGGCGGCCTCGATCGCCGCGACGGTGTGCCGCTCGACGAGGTCCAGTGCGGCCGCGAGCGCGGCGGCCGTCACCGGGCTGAGATTGGTGATCGACCATCGCTGCGCGTCCGGGGCGGGCGGGTGCTCCGTTCCGTCGAAGAGGCCGACGTCCTCGACGCCCGTCCAGCCGGTGAGGACCGGCTCCAGGGATTCCAGCGCGCGATCGGAGAGCGCGGCGAAGCCGGTGGCCCATCCCGCGCGCAGCCATTTCTGACCGCCCGCGACCACCACGTCGGCGGCGTCCCAGGCCATCCGGGCCACGCCGAACGCCTGGATGGCGTCCACGATCAGCAGTCGGTCCGGTCCGATCGCCTCGCGCAGCGCCGCCAGGTCGGTACGGAAGCCGGTGCGGAAGTCCACGGCGCTGACGGACACGGCGACGACGTCGTCGGTCAGCGCGGCGCGGACCAGGTCGGGCGTGACCCCGCCACCGGGCGCCGGTGTGAGCCAGCGCGGTACGGCCCGGCCCAGATCCGCGGCGCGGCGCCACGGATAGTGGTTGGCGGGGAAGTCGGTGCGCGGCGCGAGGACCACGCCCTCCGGGATGCCGAGAGCGGCATGGAACATGCCGGTGGACGCGTTCGGCAGCAGCACCGTGTGGCCGCTGTCGGTGCCGGCGAGGCGGGCGGCCGTGTCCCGTGCGGTCGTCTCCGCGCGCATCAGGCCGTCCACGGTGGTGTGGTCGGCGCGGGCGGACTCCTCCATGGCTCGCGCGGTGGCGGCCACCGCGTCCCGCGACGGCGGACCGAACCGCGCGAAGTCGAGGTACCCGGCGGGCGTGTCGAAATGGGCTGCGTACGACGTGAGCACGGGGCTCGTCCTTCCCGGAGGCTGTGGTGCGGGTGGTGCGGGTGGTGCGGTGGGGTGCGTCAGGTGCGTCGGGTGGGGAGTGCCGTGTGGCGCGCCGCGTGAGGGGTGCCGTGCGCGTCTGGTGGACCGGCGTCCCGCCGTCCACCGCCGCGGGCCCGTCCCACCTGCCCGAACGGTACGTGTTTCGCGCCGCGCGGACCGGTCCGGGGTGCCGGTCCCCTTCGTCGGCGCGTGCCACCGTGTCTCCCCCCTCGGGCTCGCGGCCGATCGAGTGGACCGTGTCCGCAACAGCGCGGGCCCCGACCCGCTCTGCCCGCCTCGCGGTGGGCGGACCGCGCTCGACGCGGACGGAGACAGGGCGGGCGGGCACCTCCCCAGGGGTGCCCGCCCGTTCCGTCCGCCGATTCCGGTGCGGCCGCGGGTCAGTGCCCGGCGGATTCCTCGGGGCGCGCGTGGCGCGGCAGGAGGAACGCGAGCAGGAAGGTCAGGGCGAGCATGCCGTCGACGATCCAGAGCAACGTCTTCATGACGGAGCCGAATCCGCTCCGGAAGGCCGACGACGCGGTCGCCTCCAGCACGGCGGGTATCCGGGCGCCGGCCTGGGGCGAGGTCAGGGCGGAGCGGGTGTCCTTCTCCAGGCGTGCGCAGGACGCCGGAGTCGCGGCGGGGTCCTTGGCCACGGCTCGGTCCGAGGCACACTCACGCAGGTCCGCCACGACACGGTCCTGAGCCGCGGGTGCGACGTACGCGGCGGCCAACTGCCCCCGCAGACCCTCCGAGCGGTGGTCGACGGCGGTGGCGATCCCGCCGCCCAGCAGACCGAAGAAGACGGTGCCGAGGATGGCCACGCCGAAGGCGCCGCCGAGCTGCTGGACCGCGGTCATCGTGCCGGACGCCGAACCCGTCTCGTGCTGCTCGACGCTGGCGAGCACGATGTCGAAGAACGGTGCCATGAGCAGGCCCATCCCGATACCGGTGACGAGCAGCGACGGCAGGAGCTGCCAGGGGCCGACGCCGGCCCCCACCTGGTCGAGGGTCAGCCATACGCCGAACACGCCGACCGCCATGACCAGCGCGCCCGCCTGGAGCACGGTCCGCCCGAACCGCGCGACACCCTGGGCGAGCCCGAAGCCGACGATCATGCCGGCCGACCACGGCACCATCACCAGTCCCGCCTTGAGCGGCGAATAGCCGAGGCCGATCTGGGTGTAGAGGTTGAAGACCAGCATGAACCCCTGCATGGTCGAGAAGAACACCAGCCCGAGGACCATGCCGCCGCTGAACCCACGCTTGCGGAAGAGGCTGGGGACGACCAACGGGTCCTGGCCGGCCTTGCTGCGGCGGGACTCGTACGTGCCGAAGGCGATGAAGACGACCACCGAGGCGCCCATCATCAGGAACGCCCATACGGGCCAGTCGTACTCGCGGCCCTGCACGAGCGGGAAGATGATGAGCAGGGCGGCCAGCGAGACCAGGAGCATGCCGGGGACGTCGAGGCGCGGCTTGCTGCCGGACCGGCCCCTCGGCAGGTAGCGCACGGCGCCGAGGATGGCCGCGCCGCCCAGCGGCAGGTTGATCAGGAAGATCATCCGCCAGCCGGTGCCGAAGTAGTCGGCGTCCACGAGCCAGCCCGCCAGGATCGGACCGCACACCGCGGACAGGCCCATGACCGGGCCGAACATGCCGAAGGCCTTCTGCGACTCCTTCGGCGGGAACATCTCCTTGATCATGCCGAGGCCCTGCGGCAGCATCACCGCGCCGAACAGCCCCTGTACGACGCGTGCGCCTATCAGCATCTCGGGCGACACGGACACGGCACACAGCAACGAACCCAGGGTGAAGCCGGCGGCCCCCACGAGGAACATCCGGCGGCGCCCGTGGATGTCCCCGAGCCGCCCTCCGGTGACGAGCCCGACGGCCATCGAGAGGGTGTACGCGGCGGCGAGCCACTGCAGGGTGGAGGCGCCGCCGCCGAGGTCGGCGCGCATGGAGGGGCCGGCGATGTTCGTGACGACGGCGTCGAGAAGATCCATCACCTCGGCCGCGAGGATCACGAAGAGAGCGGCCCAGCGCCACCGGTAGGGCGCTGGTGAGTCGATGGGCGTCTCGGTGGACGCGACACCGGTGGTGGACATCGGAACTCCTCACGGAAGGGTCGCGCCACGGTGACGACTCGCGGGCGCGGTGGCGCGGACGGATGCGACTGCCCGACTTGCCGGTAGGGCCCGGAGAGACGGACGACCGGACTCGGAGAACGGTGTTCACTCTAACAGAACAGCGCTCACCGAGAGAACGGCGTTCATTAAGATATAGCGCAACTTCGCGGAGCAGACAAGATATATCGCGTTTGATCGAGGTGAACGCCGCTCACCGCAGGAGAACGCTGCTCTCCCGTGCCTAGACTGACGTCATGACCGACGCGGCCCCCGGCACCCCCGCACCTCCTCCGCCGTCCCCCTGGGAGCGCGAGCGGCCCGCCCGCGCCCGCGTCGCCCCCACACGCACGCCGCTGTCGCGCGAACGCATCGTGGAGGCCGCCTTCACCGTGCTGGACCGCCAGGGGCTCGACCGTCTGTCGATGCGTCAGGTGGCGGCGGAACTGGGTGTCACGGTCTCCGCGCTCTACGCCTACGTCAGCTCCAAGGACGACCTCCTGGAGCTCATGTACACCCGGCTCTTCGACGGCTTCGAACCGCCCGCGGCCGACCCGGCGCGGTGGCAGGAGGCGGTGCGGGACTATGCCCGCTCCGGGCGTCGGCGCCTGCTGTCCCACCGGGACATGGCCAGGATCTCCATGGCCCACGTGCCCTTCACCGCCGAACTGCTGCCGCACGTCGAGGCGTTGCTCGCCGTCTTCCGCACCGCCGGACTGCCCGACCGCATCGCGGCGGAGGCCGGTGACCTCATCTCCACCTACATCGACGGGTTCGCCCTGGAGGAGGGCATGTGGCGGGACCGGGCCGCTCAGCAGAGCGGCGAGGGTTCCTCGCCGGCCCGCCCCGACTGGCGCGAGATGGCCGACGAGATGCAGGACTACTTCGCCTCCCTGCCGGCGGCGGACTTCCCTCATCTGCGCGCCCTGGCCGGGATGATGGTGACGGACTCCTCCGACGAGCGCTTCGACATCGGACTGGAGATCATCCTGCGCGGCTTGGCGAGCTACCTGCCCGACCCGGCGGCCCGTGGGGGCGCGGACGCCTCCCGGACCCCGGACGCCGGCTGATCCACGGCACCTCCCGCTGATCCACAACACCTCCGGCATCCCTGCGGGGGCGCGCTCGAGGCCGGCGGCGGGTGGCGGGTCGCGACGGCTGTCGCGGTGTGCCGCAGGTCGTCTCCGCGGAGCGTACGAGGGGGAGTTCGCGTTCGGCCGTCCCCGCGGACGGTCGCTCCAGTGACGTCGGGGCAGCGGGTGACGGCTTGGGCGCAGCGGGACCGTGACGTCGTCGGCGCGGTCCGTCCCGGCGTCGTCGGGGGGACTCCCGTGCGGCTCCGGAAGGGGGCATGATGGGTCATCGGTACCGGTCAGGCGACGCTATGCTGTCGTCAAAAGTGAATCATTTACCGTTCAAATACGTAGAGCGGATGTCGCTCCGTCCTACCCGTCACTCGCTGTCCGGTCACATCCGCGCAGTGGTGCGTTCCGGTGGCACCGCGGCAGCGGCATGTCGTCAACCCTGGAAGGAAGTGCCGTGGCGCCGGTGCTTGTTGGACACGAAGGCTTGTTGGCCGGAGAACGGATACCGGTCATCGGCACCCGGGTCACCTTCGGACGCAACCCCGATAACACCGTCGTCATCTCCAGCCTGAGCGTCTCACGCTTCCACGCGGAAATCGTCCTCGACGAGACCCAGGGCTACGTGCTGCGTGACTGCGGCAGCAGCAACGGAACGCTGGTGAACGGCGAGGAGATCGAGTCCCAACTGCTCAAACCCGGGGACGACATCACCATCGGCGACCAGGAGTTCCGGTTCGAGGTTCCGGACGCCATGGAGACGATCATGGCGCTCTCGCTGCCCAGGTCCCTGACGCTCGGCGGTGAGGAGCTCGCGCGTGGGCCGGTGCTGCGGGTCACCGTCGCGGGCGGCGGCCCCGTCGGCCTCTCGCTCGCCCTGCTGCTGGAGCACTTCCTCGGCGCCCAGGCGCAGATCACCGTGTACGACGGCCGGTGGCGCAAACAGGGCCGCAAGATCGTCTGGAAGGACGCGAGCCAGGGCAACATTCGGCGCCAGCAGGTGGTGACCGTGCAGAGCCGCCAGTACCTCGGCCTGCCCCAGGAAGTGCGCGACCGGCTCTTCGACGCGGACAACTACACCGAGATGTGGCCCTCAGGACCCGACTCGGTCGGCGATCACCACCCGCGCAACATGCGCATCGCCTACATCGAGGACCGCCTGCTGGAGGTGGCCAACGAGAAGAAGGGCCGGATCCAACTCGTTCCGGCACGGTTCAGCATCGAGGAGCAGCAGGACGCTCTGGCCACACAGCACGTCCTCGCGATCTGCGACGGCGGGCGGTCGCGCACCCGTGAGCACTTCGCCGCCAAGTTCGGCAAGGCGGACGAGTCCATCTACTCACTGGACGGCCGTCATCTGCAGGACGTGGTACTCGGCCTGCGCGTGAAGTCGGGCCTGACCGATCCCATGGCGGTGCTGCTGACCGTCGCGCAGAACCGGTTCCTGCTCAACTCCCTGCGCGGCGAGGGCTTCCTCAACATGCGCCTGACGGACGCGGAGACGGCGGAGGTGGTCGGCATCGACCCCGTGCGCCGCGTCTTCGAGGAGTGCATCGCCTCCCGCCCGTGCCTGATGGGGCGCGACGAGCACGGCGACTTCCAGTGCTCCACGCACAGCACCCTGTTCCTGCCGGCCCTGATCAGGGGCTCGGCGCTGTGGAAGCGGGTGCACGAGGGGCTGCGCCTGTTCGGCGTCGAGGCGGACGACCTGAGCGCGGTCACCTCCTTCCGCCTGGACATGGTGCAACGACCGCGTTTCACCGCCGAGTTGCTGCCGCCCACGGCCAACTCCACCGGCACGTACGGCTTCCTGCTGGGTGACGCCGCCAATGCCATCCACTTCTGGCCGGGACGGGGGCTCAACAGCGGCCTCGCGTCCGCGATCTCGCTCGCACGATCCCTCAACGGAGCCTGGAACGGGAAGCCCTTCCGGGACGCGGACTTCCTGCGCCACGAGGCCGCCATGTCGATGCTCCAGTACCGCCACAAGAGCCGTGCGTGGAAGGCGATGGTGACCACCGACGACCAGGGGGCCACCTGGGCGATCAAGGACATCATCGCGCACGGCATCGACGGGATCGCCGACGAGCCGGACCGCGAGGCGGACACCGCGACGCTGCTGGAGCGGATGCGGGGGATCCGTTCCCGGCTGGCGGTACGCATGTCCGGTATGCCGGACGACGAGGCGATCCTGGAGCGGTTGGGGACCTTGCAGAGCAGCACGCTGCGCATGCTGGTGCTCAGCGGTGCCTGGGACACGCTCACGATGGGCGGCGAGGAGGTCGACATCGACATCTTCTACGGTCAGGACTCCGCCGCGGCCGCCGCCGCCGTCGAGGCCCTGGAGCCGGTCGCCCAGGTCTGAGGACCTTTGGAGCCGTAAGGACCGTCGGTACGCGCGCCATTGCGGCGACCGACGGTCCGCACCCCAGCCTCGTCCCGCCCTCCGGAGTCTCCGGAACGTCCGGAGCCTCCTCGGATCGGGCGGTCTCGGAGCGGGCGTTCTCGCAGGATCGGCTTCGGACGGCGGGACGGCGGGACGTCGGGACGGCGGGACGTCGGGACGGCACGGCGGCCGGCGAAGCCCCTGCTAGGCCGGATGCCCGGTCCGGATGCGGCCGTCGTCCGGACCGCCACAGAATCCTGATCATGTGGAGATCCTCTGGGACCCGGCACTCCCGGCACTCCCACCGAGCCGTGCGACGTCGCGGTTCGCGGCAACCCGGCGGTTCACGGCGGGCCATGGCCGCGACCGTCGCCTGCGGTGTCCTCCTGACTGCCATGACGGCCTGCGGTGCCATCACCAAGGGGACGAGCTCCGGCGGGGCGGCGGAGACCGACGGCCCACCGGCGTCCGCGCGGCCCCGCCCGGCACCCGCCCCCCGCCCGGCGTCCGTCTCCCGCGTCCCCGGCATCGGGGACATGATGTGGGAGCAGGTACCCGCCGCCACCCGTCAGGTGGTGGCCGTCTACGGCGATCACGAGGACTCGCCCGACGCCCTCGTCGTGCTCTACGAGCGGCGCGGCGCGAACTGGGAACGGACCGCCGACTGGCGCGCGCACAACGGCAGGCTGGGCTGGACGACCGACCACCACATGGACGACGAGCGCAGCCCGGTCGGCGTCTTCACCCTCTCCGACGCGGGCGGGACGCTCGACGACCCGGGGAGCCTGCTGCGTTACCGGCAGGACGCCCACGCCTTCGCGTCCCCGACGGACGCGGACGAATCCCACCAGCACGACTTCGACTACGTCATCGCCATCGACTACAACCGGCTCCGGGGCACCCCGCCGTACGACTGGAGCCGGCCGCTGGGCGAGGACAAGGGCGGCGGCATCTGGCTGCACCTGGACCACGGTGACGGCACGTCGGGCTGCGTCACCCTCCCCGAGTCCGGGATGAGGACCCTGCTGCGCACCCTCGATCCCCTGCGTCGTCCCGTCGTGGTGATGGGAGACCGGGAGTACTTGCGGCGCTGAGGCCGAGGGGGGTCACGTCGGGTGCGAAGGACACCGCGCCCGCCTCACGGCAGCAGGCGTTGTTCCTTCGCCACCGCCACCGCGCCGGCCCGCGTGTCGACACCCAGCTTGTCGTAGATCCGGCCCAGGTGGGTCTTCACCGTCGCCTCGCTGATGTGCAGCGCCCTGGCGATCTCCCGGTTGCCGAGGCCCTGGGCGAGCTGCGCGAGGATGTCGCGCTCACGGTCGGTGAGCGTGGGGCGCGGGCTGCGCAGGTTGGCCATCACCCGGCTGGCGACGGGCGCCGAGAGCGTCGTACGGCCCTGGGCGGCGGCGTGGATCGCGGCGAACAGTTCCTCCGGACGTTCGGCCTTCAGCAGATAGCCCGTCGCCCCGGCCCCGATGGCGCGGGTGACGTCGGCGTCGGTGTCGTACGTCGTGAGGACGAGCACGCGCGGGCCCCCGCCGGGAGCGGCGGTGAGACGGCGGGTGGTCTCCACGCCGTCGATCCCGCCACCCAGCTGAAGGTCCATCAGGACCACGTCCGGCCCGAGTCTCGCGCTCAGGGCGAGCGCCTCCTCCCCCGTACCGGCCTCGCCGACGACCTCGATGCCGGAGGCGCTGTCGAGCAGGGCGAGCAGGCCTGCCCGTACGACGGCGTGGTCGTCGCACAGCAGGATGCGGACGGCACCGGTCGCATCGGTCGCACCGTTCATCGGGGCGGCTCCAGAGGGATCGTGGCGGACAGGACGGCGCCTTCTCCCGGCGCGGACTCGATGGCCAGGGTGCCGCCGAGTCCGCGCGTTCGCGCCCGCATCGCGGGCACGCCGTGGCCACGGAGACCGGACGGGGACGCGGGCAGGCCCTCGGGTGCGAAGCCGCGGCCGTCGTCGGCGACGTCGAGGACGACCTGGTCGTCCAGGAGCGTGAGGGTGAGCGTGACCGTACGGGCTCCGGAGGGCTCCCGTACGTTGGCCAGCGCGCCCTGGGCGATACGCAGCAGGGCGGAACGGACCCGCGCCGGCAGCCGGGGCGCGCGGCCGCCCTCGTCGTCGACGTGGACACGTACGGTGAGCCGCTCGCCGGACTCACGCGCGGCCAGGGTGCGCAGCGCCTCGTCGAGGCCGTCCCCGCGGGCCAGGTCGGCCGGAGCCAGGTCGCGCACGAAGCGGCGGGCCTCGTCGAGACTGTGCTCGGTGACGGACTCGGCGGTCCGCACATGGGCGCGCGCCTTGGCCGGGTCGGACACCCAGACGCGGTCGGCGGCCTGGAGCAGCATCTGTTGGCTCGACAGTCCCTGGGCGAGCGTGTCGTGGATCTCCATCGACAGACGCTGCCGCTCGGCGAGGGTGCCTTCGCGGCGTTCCGACGCGGCCAGTTCACGGCGGGTGCGGACCAGGTCGTCGATGAGGGCCCGCTGGCGTGCGGCCTGCCGTTCCGTCTGGAGGAAGACGGCCGTGGCGATCGCGGCGACGGCGGGTGGGGCGAGCAGCAGGTTGGGGTCGAAACCGCCGGCGAGGCGGAGCTGCGCGGCCACGACGAACACCGTCAGGACCATGACCAGGACGAGTGCGGCGCGGGTCGGCAGGATGCGCAGTCCCGTGTAGAAGAGCGGCACGGCGCACCAGGCGAAGCTGGGCGCGAGCAGCACCAGGACCATCCACACCACGACGACCACGGCGAGCCGGCCCAGTCCCGGCCCGGTGGGCCGTCCGCGCCCGTCGGCAGGCGCCGCTTTCCGGGGTGGGACGGCGTGCAGGAGCGCCAGGAGCACGGAGAGCGTGATGATCCACGGCGTGCGGGCCTCGCCGGGATGGTGCAGCAGGAAGCGCGCCAGGGCGCCGCCGAGCAGGAGGAAGAACGCCGTGTGCAGCACGGCGCCGAGCAGACGCCTGTCCGCGGCGTGCGGGGGGACCGTACGGGGGCCCGTGCCGCCGCTCCGGTTCACGTCCGTGCCACGCACCTCGTCCACGTCCGTGCGGCGCACCTCGTTCACGTCCGTGCCGCGCACCTCGCCCGTGTTCGTGCCGCGCCGCCGGTGCACCTCCGAGGCGTCCCCGTCGTACGGGCGGTCCGTGCCCGTGTCCATCGCGTTCACCTCCGCCACCGCTGCCGGTCCGCCCGGACCTCTCCCATTGTCGCCAGTCCCGCAGCGCCCGGGGTCATCCGATCGGTTGACCCCGTCGTCGGCCGGTCGGCGGCCCGTGACCAGCCGGAACGCCGACCGTGGCGGCCCCCGCGCGACACCAGGCTGGAGAGCGGAAGAAGCGAACCGCCCTCCCCGATCAGGAGTCGACCTCATGAAGAAGCTCTCCCGCCGTGCCCGCATGGCCACCTGTGGCGCCGCGGTCGTCGCCGTCGCCGGCGGCACGTTCGGTGCCGTGTCCGCGAACGCCTCGGCGCCCGCCTCCGCCGGGGCGGCTCGCTCGGCGGACGTGAGGAGCACCGCCGTCACCACGTCCAGCCACCTCACGGTCGACGCCGCCGTCAAGGCCGCGCGGGCCGCCCTCGACGCGGCCGAGCGGGAGGGCCAGCGGGTCACCGTGGCGGTCGTCGACCGTGCCGGCAACACCGTCGTCACCCTCCGCGGCGACGGCGCGGGCCCGCAGTCGTACGAGTCCGCGCAGCGCAAGGCGTACACGGCCGTCTCCTGGAACGCGCCCACCTCCGAGCTCGCCGGGCGACTGGCCCAGGTACCGCACCTGAAGGACATCCCGGGCACGCTGTTCCTCGCGGGCGGCGTGCCCGTCGACGTCAAGGGAGCCCCGGTGGCCGGGATCGGCGTCGCGGGCGCTCCCACCGGTGACCTGGACGAGAGGTTCGCCGCCGCGGGCGTGACGGCGCTGAGCCGCTGACCGCGCGGAGGGTCGAGGTGTGAGGAGGCGTGGTTCCGCGGCAGGGGGAACCACGCCTCCGGCCCGCTCCGGCCCGGCGGCCCCGGCGGCCGCGGTGCGAGGATGGAACGGTTCACCTTGGCGTCAGCGGATGTGGGGGTAGGGACCGTGCTGGACGATCAGTCGGCAGAGGCCGCGGCAGGACAGGAGGGCGGGGTCCTCGGCACCTCGGCACCACCCGTGGAAGCCACCGGAAAGGACTCCGCCGGAAAGGACTCCGCCGGGAAGGAGCCCGCGGGGAGCGAATCCGCCGGCAGGCGTTCCGCCGCGACCTGGCGCCGGCTGTTCGGCGGGCTCGTCGTCCTCGCCGTGCTGGTGTCCCTGTTCTTCCTGCCGTGGTGGGTGCTGCTGGCCTCGGGCACGGGGTGGCCGTTCCCGGTCGTGCTGGGCGGCGGCGTCCTGTTCGGGGCCGCGCTGGTCGCGTTCCCGGTGATGATGGCCCTGGGCCACGGCCGCCGGCAGTCGGACCCGGCGGCCCGTACGGGCGACACGATCCTCGGTGTGATCTGGGTGTTCTTCGCGTGGTCGGCCCTCGGAGGCGTGCTGCGGCTCGGCCTGAGCGCCGCCGGTGTCGGCGGGCAGAGCGTGGCCAGAAGCGTGGCGGTTGCCGTCGCGGTCGTCGCGGCGGTGCTGCTGGCCTGGGGCTACACCGAGGCCATGCGGCTGCCCCGGGTCCGGCAGGTCGACGTCACCCTCCCGCGGCTGGGCCCGGGGCTGGACGGGACCCGTGTGGTCGTCCTGGCCGACACCCACTACGGGCCCATCGACCGGGCCCGCTGGTCGGCGCGGGTCGTGGACGCGGTCAACGCCCTCGAACCCGACGTCGTCTGCCACGCGGGCGACATCGCCGACGGCTCGATCGCCAAGCGCCGGGAGCAGGCCGCGCCCCTGGGGAGGGTCCGTTCGCGCCTGGCCAGGGTCTATGTCACGGGCAACCACGAGTACCTCGGGGAGGCCCAGGGCTGGCTCGACGAGATGGCCCGGCTCGGCTGGGAGTCGCTGCACAACCGTCATGTCGTCGTCGAGCGCGGCGGCGACCGACTCGTCCTCGCGGGTGTGGACGACCGTACGGCCGCCTCGTCCGGCTTGGCCGGGCACCGCGCCGACCTCCCCCGCGCCCTCGCGGACGTCACGACCGAACTGCCGGTTCTCCTGGTCGCCCACCAGCCCAAGCAGGTGGCCCAGGCGGTGGCGGCCGGGGTCGACCTCCAGGTCTCGGGCCACACCCACGGCGGGCAGATCTGGCCGTTCCACTATCTGGTGCGACTGGACCAGCCCGTGGTGCAGGGCCTCAGCCGGCACGGTGAACGGACCCAGCTCTACACCAGCCGTGGTGCGGGCTACTGGGGTCCGCCGTTCCGGATCTTCGCACCGAGCGAGATCAGTCTGCTCGTCCTCCGGTCGCCGGGGTGAGCTGACGGTCCGCCGCGGGTCGCACGCGACCCGCGGCGGATCGGGCCCTCCGTCCGGCGCGATCGCGCCGGACGGAGGGCCCGAGGGTGCCGCGCGGTTACTTCCCCCGGCCCGGCTTGGGGTGATAGGCCGTCCGGCCGCAGTTGTTCACGTCGATCCGGACGACCTGGGGGTCGTGGTCGCTCGCCTGATCGGCGAACTCCGCGTTGATGTGGACGACGTCGTAGTCGTAGTGGGTGATGGAGGGGCTGGTCAGGATGTGGTCGAGGGTCTGGCTGTTGCCGTCGAAGACGTAGCTGTAACGCTCCTTCACCGGAAGGGTGTTGATGAGGTCCGTGAGGACGTCGCCGTTGTCGGTGAGGGTCTTGACCGCGTCGGAGAACTCGTAGTCGTTGAGGTCGCCGAGGGCCACGATCCGCGCCTTGGGGTCGGCGGCGAGGACGGAGTCGACGAAGGCGTTCTCCTCCGCGGCCTGGAGCCTCCGCTGGGTCTCCGAGGAGCGGGTCGGCTCCTGGAACCGGCCGTGCATCGGGTCGTCGCCGCCCTTGGAGTTGAAGTGGTTCGCGATGACGAACACCGTGTCGCCCTGGAACCTGAACTCGCCGACGAGAGGCTTGCGGCTGTTGGCCCACGCGTCACTCGTGGGGTCGATGCGGCCCGGTGAGGCGGAGAGACGGACCTCGTGCTTCCTCCTGTCCCTGACCACGGAGACGGCGGTGGTGGAGGCGTCACCGGCGGACGGGCGGTCGACGAAGGAGACCCGCTTGGGGTTGAAGAGGAACACCTGGCGGATGTTGCCGCCGGGCTCGCCGCCGTCCTGGTCGTTGACCGGGTTGACGTAGCGCCAGGAGTATTTCGGGCCGCCCGCCGCGGTGATGGCGGCGGTGAACCTGGTCAGCGTGGCCTCGGCGGAGACGGTGCCGTCGTCGGTGGCGCCGTTGTCGTCCTGGATCTCCTCCAGGGTGACGATGTCGGGGGAGGAGAGGTTGGTGACGATGCCCTTGGCGAGGCGGGCGAACTTGTCGGCGCCGTCCGTCGGGTCGAGGTTCTCGACGTTGTAGGTGGCGAGGGCGAGTTCCTTGCCCTTCTGCCTGCGTGTCACCTCCTGCTTGAGACCGTTGTCCACGGCCCTGCCGGTGGTGGCGGCGGAGGGGGCGAGCAGATAGCCGCCGAAGGAGGCGTAGTCGACCGGGCCGGTGGTGGTGCCGGACAGCTCGTCGCCGACGTTGAGGGTCGGGGTGGAACCGTCGGCCGCGACGATCTCGATGCGGCCGGTGTTCTGCTGGTCGTAGGCGCCGTAGAGGGTGCCGCCACGCTTGGTGGGTCGCTCGTGGGGCTTGGCGGTCACGAACATCTCGCCGTACGAGTTGGTCGCGCCGGTCACCCGGGCGTCGCGGACCGAGGCGCGCATTCCTTCGATGGACTCGTAGAAGTCCTGGGAGTAGACGCTCGGTTGGAGGGGGAGGCCCTCGATGCTGCCACCGTTCGCGGTGGGGGTGTACGCGCCCGGGACGGTCGAGTCGTTCAGGGCGACCGCGTCCGGGAGGGCGTTGCCGGTGGAGACGGTGGTGGAGACCGGGCTGCCGAGCTCGGTGACCGACTGGGTGCCGGTGCCCGGGTAGTACTCCGTGACCTTGCCGCTGACCAGGACCGCGTCGCCCACGGAGACGGTGGGCGCGGTGGAGCCGGTGTAGACGAACAGGCCCTCGCTGGTGGCGGGGTCGGTGTCCGGGGTCGGGTCCTGGATCCAGTAGCCCTTGCTGCCCGTGGTGCGGACGGCGGTGACGATGCCGGGGACGCCCACCACACTCTGGCCCTTGAGCGGCGAGAGGCGGGTGGTGCCCTGGATGTCGTGGATCCGGAAGGCCCCCGGAGTGGTGGGCCCGCCGGGACCGCCACCGGTGCCGCCGCCGTTCGCGGTCTCGCCCGCGCTGTTGGTGGCGGTGGGTGTACCGGCGGTGAAGTCGGCGGAGTTGTCGTCGGTGTCCGCGAGAGAGGCCGTGCGGGACACGGAGGTGGTGTTGCTCGCGACCGGCGCGGCGGTGCCCTCGCGGACGACGGCGGTGCCGTAGCCGAGGAGGTCCACGACGGCGGGGTCGCCGGCACAGTCGGCGGCCGTCTTGCAGGTCAGTGCCGTGGTCGACCTGACCAGGGCGACCGTGCCACTGGCCGCGGCCATCGCGATGTTGCCGCCGGCGTCGGCGGTCGGCAGCGCGGTGCTGCCACCGCTGCCCGCGCCCTCGGTGACCAGGTAGTCGCCGCCGGGGGCGAGCGCGCCGGTGAGGGGAGTGACCTGCCAGAGGGAGCCGGCGGACGGGGAGGCCGGGAGGTACTGGACGCTGTACCCGTCGAGCGGGTACGCGGTCGTCGAGCGGTTGGCCAGCTCGACGAAGTCGTTCGTGAGCGTGGCGCCGGAGTTGCCGCCGCCGCCGTACGCCTCCGAGATCACGACACTCGTGGACGGCGTGGCAAAGGCGGCGGGCAGCGGCGCCATGACGACGGCCGCCGTGGCGGTCGCGGCCACGAACGCGGCGCCGGCTACGCGCACTGCGCTGGGTCTGTGCATCGGCACGGGGGTGACTCCTTCAACGTCCGCCGGACGAACGGCGCGTGAGGTGCGGTCGGACAGGCTCGGACCTTGCGATCGGCTGAGGTTACGCGCGTAGAAATGGGCGTATCAAGGGGTGTGTCGTTAAATCTGTGGGTCCAGTGGCTGACTTTCCGTCTCGCGTCGCACCCGGGTGGCCGTTGAGGACTGGGTACCGCGGGGGAGTTGTCGTGCCTCACCGCCGACCGGCCCGGCGTGGGGGCGCAGTTGTGTGCGGGAGGGCGCTGCTGTCCGGGACGGGCGGACTTTCCACGTCCGCCCGTGACCGCCATGGCTGAGCCGTGAGGGCGGATGGCGCGATCGGGTCCGGGTCAAGCCCGACGACGGATGTGAAGCGCGCGGGTACGGGACGGCGTTCGAACCGGGACGGTGCGCGGCCATGAAGGGCGTGACACCCGACGAGGCGAATCCGCCGGGGGTCGGATTCCCGTGCGGACACAGGAGCGCCGCTGACAGTGGAGGTCAGAGCCGCCGGTGCCCCGCGAGAGCGGCAATGGCCGCGTTCTTGCCGGGCGTCCGTTTCCAGGGGCGTCATCCGCCGAGCGGTTACTCCATTCGTGTCCGCGGTCGTCGAACACTCCGCGACGCGCGTACCGAAGAATCGGAAAGTCGGCTGGAATTATGAGCTGCCATGGGCGTGCTGTGAAGAGCGTGGGTATGACGTGTGGGTGTGTTTCTTTTTGCGGAACAGGTGGAGGGCGCGTGTCGGCCGGCCGGGCGTGCGCTGTTCGGCAGTACACGGCGTTCTGTACGTGGATGCGCCGTGAACGCGCTCTGATGCGAGGTGACGGCCGGACCCTACCTTGATGGCGTCGGGGTCATGACATCCCCGACAAGCGCAAGGGCCTTATTCCCCAAGGTTGTTGAGGGGATTGTGGCCTGTCGGGGGATCGGCCTTCCTGTGCGGTCGTCCGTCGTCGCGTGCCGGTTTCGCCGGGGCACGTGTTGCTGCTGTATTCGGCCGTGATCATGGGAGGGTTCGAATGGACATGCGTTACGAGGCGTATTCCTACGCCGACCGACTGTTCTACGACTCACCCGTGCAGTGGGCGGCGCGGGAGGAATTCCCGGCCGCCACCGAGGCCGCGCCCACCGGTTGGGTGCGCAGCACCCGGGAAGTGTGGGTGGGCTTCCAGCCCGTGACGCCCGAACTGCCCGAACAGGGCTGGAAGATTCATGTCGCGGCCCGCCTCGACAACGCCCCGCACGTCCTCGAAGTGGTCCGGCGGTACTGCTTCGACAACGGCGTCGCCTTCAAGTTCCTGCGCAGTCCCGGACTCGTGCAGGCGCAGAACGCCAAGTACGCGGCCCGCGCCTCCAGCGGGAAATTCCTCACGCTCTACCCACGCGACGACGCGGCACTCGAGCACTGTCTGAGCACCCTGGACGCCGCGCTCGACGGCGCGCCCGGACCCTACATTCTGAGCGACCTGCGCTGGCGCAAGGGACCTCTGTACTTACGCTACGGCGGTTTCGTCGAGCGGTTCTGCCGTTCCGAGACCGGTGAGCTCGTTCTCGCCTTCCGTGAGCCGTCGGGGAAGCTGCGCCCGGACGTCCGCGCCGCCGTCTTCGAGGTCCCGTCCTGGGCGCCGGTTCCGGCGGTACTCGCCGAGACGCTCGCCGCCGCGGCCCAGGCGAGCGTCGACGACTTTCCCTACACGGTCGAAAGCGCCCTGCACTTCTCCAACGGCGGCGGCATCTACTTGGCCCGTCGGACGGCGGACGGTCGGCAGGTGGTGCTGAAGGAGGCCAGACCGCACGCCGGCCTCGACCAGCGGGGCGATGACGCGGTCACCCGCCTGGACCTGGAGCACGAGACGCTCAGCCGGCTGGCCGGCCTGGACACCGTGCCGGCGGTGCTGGGCCGACTCACCGCCTGGGAACACCACTTCCTGGTGCAGGAGTACGTCGAGGGCGAGCCGTTGCACCGCTGGTTCGGCCGCAACTACCCCTTGGTCCACCCCGAGGTGACCGACGCGGACACAGCCGAGTACCGCGTGAAGGCCCTGCGCATCCTCGACAGCATCGAGGAGGGCCTGCGCTCGATCCACGAGCGCGGCATCGTCTTCGGTGATCTGCACCCCCGGAACCTGATCGTGCGGCCGGACGGCCGGGTGGTGTTCGTGGACTTCGAACTCTCCTCGCCCGCCGACGCGTTCGTCCGGCCCGCACTGGGCGCAGCGGGTTTCGCCGCGCCGCCCGAGCTGACCGGGTTCGCCGTCGACGAGCACGCCCTGGCCGCCCTGCGGCTGTGGATCTTCATGCCGCTGCTGCCTCTGACGGTACTGAGTCCGCACAAGGGCGACACGCTCCGGGCCGCCGCGCGGGAGAGGTTCGCACTGCCCTCGGCGGAACCGCCGGAGCCCGCCGGCCGCCCCGCGACCCCGCACCGTTCGGTTCCGCCCGAGGAGTTCGGTGAGCTGTTCAGCGGCGAGCCGGCCGCGTGGCCCCGCCTGCGCGACGAACTGGCCGCGGCGATATCGGCCAGCGCCACCCCGCACCGCACCGACAGACTCTTCCCCGGCGACCCGAGCCAGTTCACCCACGACGGCCTGGGACTGGCATACGGCGCGGCGGGTGTGCTGTGGGCCTGTCATGCGACCGGTGCCCGGGTGGATCCCGCACATGTGGGCTGGCTGCTCAAGGCGGTCGACCGCCAGCCGCTGCGGCCCGGTCTGCTGGTCGGAGGACATGGCGTGGCCTACGTGCTCGACCTGCTCGGACACCGGCAACAGGCCATGGACCTGCTCGACCGTCTGATGAAGGACGATTCCGAGGGATACGGCCCGGATCTGCTGGGCGGCCTGGCCGGCATCGGGCTGTGTCTGCTCTCCTTCGCCCGGACCACCGGGGACCGGACCCTGTACGGCGCCGCGGTCGAGGCCGCCGAGCGGGCCGCCGCCGGACTGCGCCTCGACCGGGCGGCGCCCCCGGACGGATCGAGGACCGGCCTCGTCCACGGTGCCAGCGGAACCGCGCTGCTGTTGCTGCACCTGCACCAGGTCTCGGCCGACAGCAACCTGCTCGATCTGGCGGGCCGCGCCTTGGAGCACGATCTCGCCCGGTGCGTGGTGGCCGAGGACGGCACCCTCCAGGTCGACGACGGCATCCGCGTCCTGCCCTATCTGGAGTCCGGCAGCGCGGGCATCGCCGCGGTGCTGCAGGCCCATCTGAAACACCGGCCCGACGCCCGGCTCGCGGATCAACTGGAACGCATCGCCCGTGCCGCCGTACCGGAGTTCATCGTCCAGCCCGGACTGTTCAACGGTCGCGCCGGACTGATCGCGCTGCAGGCGCTGCTGGACCCCGACACCGCGGAGCGCGCCGAGGTGATCCGGCGGCACGTACGCCGACTGCTGTGGCACGTCGTTCCGTACGAGGGCCATCCGGCTTTTCCCGGGGAGCAGTTGCTGCGTCTGTCCATGGACCTGGCCACGGGGAACGCGGGTGTGATGACCGCCCTCGGCGCGGTGTACGCGGGGACCCCGACGCTGCCCTTCCTGACCGTTCCCACCCAGCCGGCCGAACTCGTCGCTCCCGAGGCCGACTCCGCCCGCCGGCACCCACCGGCCGGCGCGCTCCCGACACCGACCGGGTGACTCCGGCCGGACGGTGTCGATCGGCCGACTTCGACCGGCCGATACCGACCGACTGGTACCGGACGGCCGACTTCGACCGACTGGCACCCGACGACTGACACGGCACCGGCGGACACGGCACCGACAGCGCGCCGGCGCATCCCGCCCGCGGCCCGGGAAACAGGCCGCCCACAGAGTTCCGGCAGACCGCCGGAAGCACCCACCACCACCCGGAAGGGGACCATCATGTCCATCCTCAGCCTGCAGGCCCTGGAGACCCCCGAGGAAATCCTCGAGTACCGCTCCGTTCTCAGCTCCCTGAGCGCCGTCAACTGCACCAACAGCACCGTGAGCACGCTGCTCTGCCTCTGATCCACCCGCCGGCCGCGCCACGTCGGCGCGGCCGGCACCCCCCGACGAACCGGTCCGGGCGGCTTCGGCCGCCCGGACCGGCCACTTTCCCCCGGAGGGCTTCATGCACAGCGACCGAACCGACGCCGCTCCGCCGCAGCCCGCCCCGACCGGCTCGCCGGACCGGCCCCCCGCACGACCGGTTCCCCCCACCGGCGACGACACCGGGCCAGGTGACGGTGACCGGCCCGAAGTGACCCGGCCTCCACGCCTGTTGCTGCCGGCCGCGGGCGGACGCTGGGCAGTGGTCCTGGCCCTGGCCGTGGCCGCGAGTACCACCGCGACCCTGCTGCTGCCCGCCCTGCTGGCCCGCACCGTCAACCAGGCGCTGGCCGGGGCCGGAACAGCCGACGGCCGCCAACTCATCGCCCTGCTCGTCCTGTTGACAGCCGCCGAGGCCGCGGCCCAGTACGCCGCCCCGCGCTCCAGCGCCGACGCGGCGGCCCGCATCCGCACCAGGGCGATCCGCCGCATGCTGGCCGCGGGCCCCGCCGCCGTCGCCCGAATGCCGGTCGGCGACCTCGTCGCCCGGCTGACCGCCAGCGCACCGCAGGCCGCACTGGCCGCGCCCGCCCTGGTCTATTCGGCCGCGCAACTGCTCATGGCCGTCGTCGCCGTCGTCGCCCTGACCCTGCTCTCCCCGCTGCTGTCCCTGGCGTTCCTGGCCACCGCGCCCACCGGCTACGCGGTGATCCGCCGCCAACTGCGCCGCACCACCCACGCGGGCGACGGATACCAGCGGACCCAGGCGCAACTGGCGTCCGGACTGCTCGACGCGCTGAGCGGCAGTCGCAGCATCGCCGCCTCGGCCACCGTCACCCGGGAGATCGAGCGCGTGCTGCGTCCCCTGCCGCACCTGTCGAGACTGGGACACGAACTGTGGGACACCCAGCGCCGTACCGCGTGGTGCACCGGCCTGCTCGCCCCGGCCACCCAGCTCACGGTCCTGGCCGTCGCGGGGACACAGGTCGCAGCGGGCCGGCTCGAGGTCGGTGATCTGCTGGCGGCCCTCGGATACACCGGCATCGGCCTCAGCGGCCTCGGTACCGCACAGAGCCTCCTCGACGTGGCCCAGGCCCGAGCGGGCGCCGCCCGGCTCACCGACGTACTCACCCTGCCGGTCCGCAGGGTCACCGCCCGTCCGCTGCCCGCCGGTCCGGGCCGTCTGGAACTGCGAGGCGTCGTCGTACGCCGTCAGGGTGTCGTCGCCCTGGACGGGCTGGACCTGACGGTGCCCGACGGCTCCTGGACCGCCCTCGTGGGCACCCCCGACTCGGCGACCTCGCTGGTGGCCGCGCTCGCCGTGGGCCTGACCGAACCCGACGAGGGCACCGTCACCCTCGACGGCGTCCCCCTGACGGCGATCCACCCCGACGAACTGCCCACCGCGATCTCCTGCGCCTTCGCCGACCCGGTGCTGACCGGCGCCACGGTCCAGGACGCGCTCGGCCTCGGCCCGATGCCGCTGCCGCCGGCGCGGCTGCGCGGAGCCGCACGGGCCGCGCAGGCCGACACCTTCGTCCGCCGGCTGCCGGACGGCTACCGCACGCCGATGGCCTCCCTCGTCCTGTCCGGCGGAGAACGACAACGCCTCGGCCTGGCCAGAGCGCTCGCCCGCGACAGCCGCCTGATCGTCCTGGACGACGCGACCTGCGGCCTGGACGGCGCCACCGAAGCCGCGGCGCTGCACGCCCTGCGCGAGGAGACGGCCGGACGCACCGTCCTGCACATCACCCGGCGCGCCACGGTGGCCGCCGCGGCCGACAGGGTCGCCTGGCTCCACGAGGGCCGCGTCCACACCGTCGCCGCCCACGACGAACTCTGGCCCCTGGCCGCGTACCGCGACGTGCTCGACGGCGGAACGCCCGGCCCCCGGCCGGCTCCCGTGAAGGCCTCCGCCGGTGACTGACGACACGACACCGGCCGTCCGTGCCACGACCCCGCCCGTCCCTCGCTCGTCACCGGGAACCGCACCGACGCCCGCCCCCGCCGACCCCGTCACCCTCGCAGCCCCAGTGGCCCGCGAAGTCGCCGTCCCGGCTCCCGAAGGCCGGCCGCGGCGGCCCGCCCGCGCCGCCGCCGAGGTGCTGCGCTCGGCCTTCACCGACAGTCGCCCAGCGGTTCTCCGGCTGCTCGCGTGGACCCTGCTGTCGGCCCTGCCGGCCCTGGTGTCCGGCAAGGCGATGGCCCTGGCCGTCGACCGCGGTTTCCTCGACCACCGGCCGGGCCAGGCCGCGTGCTGGCTCACCGTGTTCGCGGCGGCCGCGCTGATCGGCGCGTGGGCGACCCGGCAGACCTACCCTCAACTCGCGCACGTCGTCGAGCCGATGCGCGACCGGCTGGTACGCCGACTGGTGTCCGGCCTGCTGCACCGGGGCGTCGCGGCCCGAGGTCGCCCGGACGCGTCCGCCGCGGCGGCCGTGGCCCAACTGACCCGCCAGGTGGAAGCAGTTCGTGACGCCACCGCCGGACAACTGCTCGTCGTCTCCCACTTCGCCCTCACGGCGGTGGCCGTGCTGGGCGGCACAGCGATGCTCGCCCCGGCGGCCACCCCGCTGATCGCCGTACCGCTGCTGCTCGCGCTGACGGGGTTCGCGGCGTCCACTCCGGTCACGATGCGGCGCCAGCGTGAGGCGTTCGCCGCCGAGGAGAACCTGGCGCGCCTGTGCGCCGACACCCTGACCGCGCTGCGCGACATCGTCACCTGCGGAGCCCGCGGGCCCGCCGAACAGGACCTGCTCGCCGCCGTCGACGCCGCCGTCCGCGCGAACCGCGCACTGGCGGTCACCGCGGCCCTGCGACGGCTCCTCGTCGCCCTGGGGGCACACCTGCCACTCCTGCTCGTCGTCCTGGCGGCCCCTGCCCTGGTCCGCCGAGGGCTGACCCCCGGGGAGGTCATGGGCGTGCTGGCCTACCTCGCCGGGACGCTGGAACCGGCCCTGCGGCTGCTCGTCCAGGGCGTGGGATCGTCCTGGCTGCGCCTCGCCGTCGCCGCCGAGCGCCTCGACGCCGCGTCCCAGCCGCCCGCCTCCGTGGACGCGGCTGTTCCATGGAACCCGGCGGCCGGCGCGGAGCACGGGGAGGCGAACGGCGGGCGGCCCGTTCACGACGACGCCGCGCCGCCCGTTCACGACGACGCCGCACACCGAGAGGGCGCGCACGACGCATGCGCACACGACGAAGGCGTGGAGCCCCCGGACGCCGTGCTCCCCCCCAAACGGCGGAGGGACCCCGCTCCCGCGTCGGACGGCGAGCACGGTCACCGTCCCGCCGACGGGTCCGTCCTCCTCCGCGGCATCTCCTACTCCTACGGAGCCGCCGCCGACCCCGTCTTCGACGCCCTGGACCTCACCCTGCACGACGGGGAGCACCTTGCCGTGGTCGGCCCTTCCGGGGTCGGCAAGTCCACCCTCGCCGACGTACTGGCGGGCGACGTTCCGCCGGACCGGGGGCACGTCCTGCTCGGCGGCACGGCAGCGGGCCGGCTCACCCCCCGGGAACTGGCGCGCGTCCGCGTCCTGTTGCCGCAGGACGCCTATGTGTTCGCGGGCGAGCTTCGGGAGAACCTGCGATGGCTGCGTCCGTGCGCGGGGGAGCGGGACGTCGTGTCCGCCGTACGGGCCGTCGGCGCGGCATCTTTGGTGGAGCGCCTCGGCGGTCTGGAGGCCACGGTCGATCCGGCCGCGCTGTCCGCGGGGGAGCGTCAGATCATCGCCCTGGTCCGCGCTCACCTCTCGCGGGCCCGGCTGGTCATCCTCGACGAGGCCACCCGCCACCTGGACGCCCAGGCGGAGCTGCACGTGGAAGAGGCCTTTCGCATCCGTCCCGGCACGGTCGTCACCATCACCCACCGGCCCGGTCCGGCACGTCGCGCCGACCGTGTCCTGTTCCTCGACGGAGACCGGGCCCTGGTGGGGACCCACAGGGAGCTGCTGTCCACCGCGCCCGGATACCGGGCACTGGTCGGCGGCCACGGAGCGGACCACGACTCCACGGACTGACCGCACCCGCCGACAGCCGCCCGGCACGGCAGGCGCCCGGCAGGCGCCACAGGCGCCACAGGCGCGGCAGGCGCGACGGGCGCGACGGGCGCGACGGGGGCAATGAGTGCGGCCGCGCGGGCGGACCCGGTACCCGGGCCGCCCGCCCGCCTCCGTGCGCTCAGCCGGGACGGAGCATCAGATCGCTCACCGTCCCGTCCCGCGACAGGTCCAACGCGCCTGCCACCACCCGGGCGACGGAATCCACGGTGAGACAGGTGGCGGGGTCGTAGGCGATGCCGAGCCGGGCGTGCAGTTCGGCCTGCATCGGTGTGTCGACCTCGCCGGGGTAGACGGATGTCACGCGCACACCGTGCTGGTACTCCTCCGCGCGGAGCGACTCGGCGAGTGCCTTGAGGGCGAACTTCGACGCCGCGTACGCGGCCAGTCCCGGTGGAGCGTGCAGGCCCGCACCGGAGTTGAGGAACACCACGTGTCCTCGCCGGGTGCGCAGCGCCGGGAGCAACAGCCGGGTCAGCTCGGCGGGTGCCAGCAGGTTCACCGCGCAGATCTCCTGCCACGGTCCGGCTCCCAACTGGCCCACCGTGCCGGGCTCCAGGACACCGGCGACGTGCAGCAGCGAGTCCAATTGCTCGGGCATTCCCTGGAGTTCGAGTGCGGCCGCGAGTTCTCCCGGCACGGCGAGATCGGCCACCAGGTTGCGGCTGCCGGGGAAGGCGGCACGCAGGGCCGCCGCCCGGTCCGGGTCCCTGGCCAGCAGCCACAGATCCTCCCCCCGCGCGGCCAGCAGCCGAGCCACCGCCGCCCCGATCCCCGAATTGGCGCCGGTAATGAAATGAACGCTCATAAACTCATGTTTCCCATAACTTCCCTTTGTAAGAAGCGATTTCATGCCATGTCGAGTGCCGTTCCGGCCGCGGTCCGGTATGTGAACGCCTTGTTCGACGTCCCCGGGTCCGGTGATCCGCGGCCGAGGTGTCAGGCGGCGGACCGGGCCGCTCCGACCAGGGCGTCCGCCGCGAGAAGACCGAGGCGGTGGGCGGCGAGCGGGCTGTCGCCCGTGAGGAGCTTCCGGTCCCGGTGGGTCCGGCCGGTCATGTCGTCGTTGACGATCTTCAGGCCCTGCACGCTCAGGAGATCGGCGACGAGCCACGGCAGGCGGCCGGGAAGATAGCCGATCTCGACATTCGGCCCCTCGTCGAGCGCGTCGGGGAAGACGCAGACCGAATACCCCTTGAACGGCGACTCGTCCTTGCCCAGTGAGGCGGCGAGCAGGGCGGCCGGGCCGTGGCACAAGGTGATCACGAACCTGTCGTTGGCCAGGGCCCAGTCGAGCGTGCGCCCCACCGGCTCGCTCGTCGGCAGGCCGACCACCGCCCCGTGCCCGCCCGGGATGAACACCGCGAGGTAGTCCGAGTCGTCCCCGAGACCGTGGGCGATGACCTCGGAGAGCCGCCTGGGCTGCTTGAGCTGCGGTTTCAGAGCCTCGTACGTGGCCATGACGGCTTCGTCCCGACGCGGCATGGCCCACAGTTCGAGCTTCGCGGGGTAGCCCTCCACCGTGGCGACATCGACGCCGAAGCCTGCTTCCATCAGGTGGTGAAGGGGGAGCAGCATCTCGACCGGGTGGTTTCCGGTGGAGAACATCCTCCCGTTCTCCACCAGTACGTAGCGTTCCTCGGCCGCAATCACGAGCACCTTCCACTTTCCCCCGGTGTAGGCGCCCTTGTGCTGCACTCCATCGAAATCGGTCTTCGGTGAGGTGTACTTGCTCAGTGAATAAGGTGAAGGGAAGAACGCGTTTTCCTCCGCCGGATCCGGTGTGGGATCCCTGCTCAGATCGCCTGCGGCGTGAGACATGCGAACACCTTCTTTCCTGCCCGGCTCGTCGGTGGCTACGAATTGGGTGCACGACCGGAGAAAGTGGCGTGGCTGCGACTTCGCGTTGATTGAGCCCATGCTACTGCGACCGGGTCGTCCCGGCAGGTCGTGGACGGCGACAACCCGCAAGGGGAGCGCTCTCGCCGAATGGCGCGGGTGAGGGCGACGGGCTCCCCGTGGTCGAAGAGAAGCCGAAGTGAAGCCGAAGGGAAGCCGAAGCGAAAGCCCGAGTGAAAGCCGAAGCGAAAGCCGAGGCTGAATCCGAAGTCGAATACCGAAGTTGATTGTCCATTTCCCTGAACTGTTCCCTCGGTCGCTCCCCCGCTCAGTCCGGCGACGCGGCGACCCGTACGCGATCGCTGTCGTTCTCGGAGAGGAACAGAGCCAGCTCGCGTCCCTCCTCGGCGACGTCGGCACGGTCGGCGCGGGAGAGACGGCGCAGCGGGGTGACGACCACGGTGCCGGCGCCGAGGGTCCAGGTCGCGGCGACTCGCCCGTCGACCAGCACGACACGCTCACCGGCGACCGACAGACCGCGGTGGGCGTCGTCGATGATCCGGCCGCGGTCGTGGTAGCCGAGGATCGCGTTGTCGAACGCCGGCAGGAACCGCACCGGGGCGGGTGTGCCGGGGTCGGGGCGGGGAGCACCGGGGAGATCCAGCAGTTCCCGGCCGCGCTCGTCGCGGAAGGCGACCAGTTCCTCGCGGATCGCGGCCACCGCGGCGGGCAGCCCGGCCAGACCGCACCAGGCGCGCAGATCGGCCGAGGCCGCGGGACCGAAGGCGGCCAGATAACGGCGTACCAGTGTCTGGCCGACCGGATCGGCGCCGTCGTCGGCGGGCGGGTCGATCTCCCGGCCCAGCCAGGAGGAGAGCGGGAGGTTGCGCACGCCCGCCTTAATCCGCCACAGCCCGCGCGGCGGCAACTGAGCCATCGGGACGAGCGCGGCGACCAGCATTTCGCCCAGCGCCCGCGGCCCCGGTTCCGGCCAGCGTCCGGCGAGCGTCCGCGCGAGTTCGGTCATCGACCGGGGCTCGCCGTCGGCCATCACCGCCCGCCCCGCGGCGGCGAGTTCGTCGAGGTCCGTGCCGCCGAGTTCGCGGCGGTAGTTCCCTAGGACCCGCTGCCGCAGCATGGCGTCGTGGCGGCCCCGCCAGGCCAGGACGTCGTCGGCGGTGACGAGGTGGACGGTACGGCGCATGAGGTGGGTCCGCACCACACTCCGCCGGACCAACAGGTCCGAGAGCACCGCCGGGTCGAACGCCCGTAGCCGGGACCAGAGTCCGACGAAGGGCTCCTGCGGTTCCTGCGCCTGAAGTCCGCAGAGATGCGCGACGGCGTCGAGGACCGGCACGTCGGCGCGATCCAGCAGCAACTGCCGGGCGAGTGCTGCCCGGTTGAGCGCCCGGCTGTCGAGCACGGTCATCGGCGCTCCTTCGGTTCCGTGGGTGTTTCGTGCGTCGGGGGGTGCCGGACACGGGCGGTCGGCTCGGACTTCGCCGGTCGGCCCGGACGCGGGCGGTCCGTCCGGGTGGTGGGCCGGCCGGACACCGTACGTGCGGGTCCGGCCCGCGGCGAGGCCACCGGAACCGCGCCGGTGACGGTTGTCACCGGCGCGGCCGCGGGCCCTGTCACCGGGTCGTGCGATCCGCGGCGCCGGTCAGGGCGACGGCCCGTCCGGCGGGAATCCCGCGCTGGTCAGGTCGACTTCTGTCCGTCGAGGGTCTCGCGCAGGATGTCCGCGTGCCCGGCGTGCTGGGCGGTCTCCGCGATGACGTGCATCAGTACGCGGCGCACACTCCGCACCGCTCCCGGCTCGTGCCAGGGCGCCTCCGGCAGCGGGTGTGCCGCCGACAGGTCGGGCACGGCGGCGACGGTGCGCTCGGTCCGGGCGGCGACCTGCTCGTAGCCCCGGACGATCCCGGCCAGCGTCTCGCCGGGCAGCATCAGGAAGTTGTTCTGGTGGTCGATCGCCCACTGCGGGAACTCACGAGCGGTTCCGGCCGCGAGATCGGCCCAAGTGACACCCTCGGGCAGGTCGTGACGCATCGCCGAGGGGCCCTCGACCGCGAACCGCATCCACGCGTCCTCGATGGACGCGACGTGCTTGATCAGGCCGCCCAGGCACAGCGCGCTGACCGTCGGCCGCTCGCCTGCCTGCCCGTCGTCGAGACCACGCGTCGTGTTCGTCAAGGCGGCGCGCACGGTCGCGAGTTCGGCGAGCAGGTCGGCCCGCTCGCCGTCGAGGGTTGAGGAGGGGGCGGTCGTGACGGTCACGGTGATCTGGTCCTTCCGGTCGTTCTCGTTGTCTGGCACAGGACCACAGTCGCAGGGGAAGCGGTCAGGTCGTGTCCTCTACTCGCGGCAGCATGAACGTCATGCCGACGACCTCAGCGCGCCTGCTGACCCTGCTGTCCCTGCTTCAGGCACGCCGCGACTGGCCGGGGCGGTTGCTGGCCGAGCGGCTGGAGGTCAGTGCGCGCACCGTGCGTCGCGACGTCGACCGCCTGCGCGAGCTCGGTTACCCTGTGGCGGCCGCGAAAGGCCCGGACGGGGGCTACCGCCTCGACGCCGGTACGGAGCTGCCGCCGCTGCTGTTCGACGACGACCAGGCCGTCGCCCTCGCCGTCGCGCTCCAGACCGTCGGCACGACCGGTGCCGGTGTCGAGGAGGCCGCGGCGCGCGCTCTGAACACCGTCCGGCAGGTCATGCCCGCACGGCTGCGGCATCGCGTCGACGCCCTCCGGGTCACCGCCGTCGAGCCTGCCGGCTCCGGGCCGGACACAGGGGTCGACGCCCGGGTGCTCGGGACGCTCGGCGCGGCCGTCCAGGGCTGCGAGGTGCTGCGCTTCGACTACACCCGCGCTTTTGCACCGGGAGCTGCCGGGGCCGACTCCGGTGCGGCCGGGCCGCGCCGGGCGGAGCCCCACCACCTCGTCACCTGGGGCGGACGCTGGTACCTCGTCGCCTGGGACCTCGACCGCGACGACTGGCGTACCTTCCGCGTCGACCGGATCAGCCCGCGCACACCCACGGGGCCCCGGTTCACCCCGCGTGAACTGCCCGGAGGGGAGGTGGGCGCCTTCGTCGCCGGCCGCTTCCAGGGCTCCGACGGCTCCGACGGCTCCGGCCGCCGGCCCTGCACCGGCGAGGTGGTCCTCGACCTGCCCGCGTCCGTCGTGTCCACCTACACCCGTGACGGAGTCGTCGAGGAACTCGGCCCCGACCGCTGCCGGCTCGTCCTGGGCGCGTGGTCATGGCCCGGACTGGCCGCCACCCTCGGCAGGTTCGACGCCGACATCCAGGTCATCGGGCCGGACGAGCTCAGGGACGCCTTCGCGCTCCTGGGCCGCCGCTGTGCCGCCGCCGCGACGAACGGTTCCCCCGGCGCCGCCCAGCCGCCGACCGGCCGGTGACCGACGCGAACAGCGACCGACGCGCACAAGGAGCGGCGCGACGCCGGCCCATGTCACGACGGGACCGACAGAACGTCGGAGCGCCGGAAGCGGCCCGGGACAGCCCTTGGGGCGTGTCAGGCGTCGCGAGGCAGGCGGGGCTTTCGCAACACGCCCTAGTCGTCGGGTTCCTCCAGCAGGAGCGTGTCCAGGTCCGCGTCGAATCCCTCGGCGCTCGGGAACATCCGGTCCAGGGCCTCGGGCGGCACGTCCTTCTGACCGTCCGAGCCGAGCAGCGGCTGTTCGGTCCAGATGCACTTACCCGTCGGCGTGTAGCGCGTGCCCCAGCGCTGGGAGAGGGCGGTGATCAGTTGCAGGCCGCGCCCTCCTTCGTCGGTGTCGGTCGCGCGACGGATGCGGGGCATCGTCAGGCTGCCGTCGAAGACCTCACAGATCAGCCCGGCGCTGCGGAGCAGCCGCAGACGGAGCGGCCCCTTGGCGTGGCGTACGACGTTGCCCACCAGCTCGCTGGCGAGGAGCTCCGTGGTGGGTGTCAGGCTGTCCAGCCCCCAGCGGGTGAGCTGCTCCCGGACGTGCCGGCGGGCCTGGCCGGCCGCCCGCGGGTCCTCGGGGAGGGGCCAGGAGGCCATCCGGTCGCTGGTCAGGGCGTGCAGGCGGGCCACGAGCACCGCCGCGTCGTCGGCCGCCTGGTGCTCGGGAGGCAGCAGACCGGCCGTCAGGATGTCGCAGAGCTGTTCGAGGTCCGTGTCGGTGCCGTTCTTGCGGACCGTGCGGAGCAGCTCGGCGAGCTCCGCCATGCCCTCGTCGATGTCGCGCTTCGCCGACTCGACCAGACCGTCGGTGTAGAGCACGAGCAGGCTCCCCTCGGGCACCGGCAGCTCGACGGTCTCGAACGGCGGTTCCGCCGCGCCCAGTGGCGGGTCGGTGGCGAGCTCCGGGAAGTGCACGGTGCCGTCGGGGTGGACCAACGCGGGCGGCGGGTGCCCGGCCCGCGCGATGGAGCAGATCTGCGTGGTGGAGTCGTAGAGCGCGTACAGGCAGGTGACGTACGACCCCTCGCCCATGGCGCCGACGATGTCGTTGAGGCGGCTCATGATCTCGTCGGGGGGCAGTTCGAGGTCGGCCAGGGTGTGCACGGCGGTGCGCAGCCGCCCCATGGTGGCCGCCTCGGGAAGGCCGTGGCCCATCACGTCGCCGACGACGAGGGCGACCTGGCCCCCGGAGAGCGGGATGACGTCGTACCAGTCGCCGCCCACGTCCATGCCCTGTCCGGCGGGAAGATAGCGGGCGGCGGCCGTGCACGCGGGCAGGCTGGGCAGGTCCTGGGGGAGGAGGCTGCGCTGGAGCTCGCGGGAGCGGATGTGCTCGGCGTCGTAGAGCCGGGCCCGCTCCAGGGCCTGGGCGACGAGCGCGCTGATGGTCGCCAGGAGGGTGCGTTCCTCGTCGGTGAGGCGCCGTGGCCGGTCGAAGGACAGGACACACACTCCGAACGTGTGACCGGAAGCCGTCAGCGGCAGGAACGCCCACGCCTGCTTGTCGGTGCGGTCGGTCCGGCGGGCCAGCGAGGGCGCGTGCTCGGTCAGCTCCTGCACCGAGGCCAGGAACAGCGGCCGGCCCGACGCGATCGCGTCCCAGGACGGGTCTCCGGGGGCTCGGGGACGGTTGTCGAGGAGGGCGAGGAAGTCGGCCGGGTACCCGACGGCTCCGACGTTGCGAAGCAGGTCGTCCTCGACGGCCTGGACCAGGAGTCCGGCGGCCGCGAACGGGGGCAGCACCCGGCGGGCGACGGCGTCCACCACGTCGCGTGAGGTCGTCGCCTTGGCGAGCGCGGTGGTCAGCTCGCTGATCCGGGCCGATCGCGTGGACGCGGCGAGCTCGGCGGCCAGGCGTTCCTCCTCCATGCGCCGCTTCTCGGTGACGTCGGTGAAGTAGAGGGTGCGGCCGTCGGGCCCCGGGACGAGGCGCACCTGGTAGCGGCGCCCGCTGTCCCGCATGTGCACGTCGAAGCTGGCGGGTTTCTCCTGGGCCGCCGCCTTCCGGCACTGGCTCTCCAGTCCGGGAACCTGCTGTGCCGCGGGCAGGTCCCACAGGACACGCCCGAACAGCTCCTCCTCGGAGAAACCCAGCGTGCGTTCGGCTTCCAGGTTCGCGAAGGTGATCCGCCACTCGTCGTCCACCGCCAGGAACCCGTCGCTCATGTGGCGCAGGGCCCGGCTGAGCGCGTCACGGGCGGAGCGGGACTCGTCGCTGGTCCATCCCAGGCCGCCCATCCGGACCGGTTCGCCGTTCTCGTCGTACGTGGCTCCGGCGCGCGTCTGGGTCCAGCCCCAGCTGCCGTCCCGTTTGCGCACCCGGTACTCGGCCTCGAAGACACCGTGGTCCCGGATCGCCCGCTCCGCCGCCGCGAGGGTCGGTGCCAGGTCGTCGGGGTGGACGATCCGCATCCAGTTCTCGATCCTGCCGGTGAAGTCCGCCGGCAGGGTGCCGTACAGCTCCAGGGCCGCCGCGTCCCAGATCAGCTCGCCGGTCCGGATGTCCCAGTCCCACGATCCGACGCTGACCTCCTTCAGCGCCTCCCGCAGATGCTCCCTGTTCAGCTCCGTGTGCGAGGGCCCGGACGGCGGCGGTGCCTGGACCATGCGTTCCTCGGCCCAGGTGACGACGGCCCGGAGGAAGTCCCACTGCTCGGGGCTGGGCTCCCCGGCGTCGCCCATCAGCACGGTCAGCGCGCCGATGCCGCGGTCCCTGCCGAACAGCGGCAGGGCGGCCAGGCCGGTGCCGGGCCAGACGGCCTCGGCGGGCTCCGTCGCGGTGCGGCCGGGCCCGGCCGGACCGGTGGGTGGCGTGGTGGTGGGCAGGGGCACCCACACGCCGTTGCCCCGTTGCAGGGCACGGGCCGGGGCGAGCGGGCCCTCCTGGTCGACGATCTCCCAGGCCTGGGTGAGAGCGGGCGGGAGACCGGCTGACGACACCATGCGCAGCATCGACATGGGGCCACGCAGATGGATCGTCCCGCCCAGGGCGCCCAGCTCTCCCAACGCGTGCTGGAGCGCCAACCGGAAGATGTCACTCTCCGTGACTCCGGGGGCCACTGTACGCAGCAGAGCCAGCCGTGCGTTCATGGTGGAAACCCTATCGTCCACGTTTCGCCCGAAACCGTGCCTCGCAGGATTCTCACGCCGCGCCGCCGTACGCGCCACCCGAGCCTCAACGGCGCCGCACCCTGAACCAGTTCGTTCCGGTCGCCGACGGCCCCGGAACGGTGTACGCGGATGGCGTCACCGGACCCGCGTCCCGCCCCGGCGGGCTTCGTCCCGTCGCGGAGGACGGGAACGGGGCGCCAGGAAAGCGCCGATCCCCGACGGACGGTGGCATGATCGCGCGCGGCATGCGACGGTGGCGCGATGACGACGAACGACTACGACCGCGTACGCCTCGGTATCGAGGCCATGACCGCCTATGTCTCCGGCGACAACCTCATGACGAAGTACATGATGGAGCGCGCGGAGTCGGACGGGAACCTCGACCAGGTCGCGGACGGTGTGACGGGACTGTGCGCTCTGCTTCTGCGGCAGCTGGCGGAGATGACGGGGAAGCAGGAGCTGGAGATCCTCCAGGAGATCGCCCGGGGCCTCAATCGCACCGAGCAGCGCGAGCAGTAGCCACCCGCGGTCCCGCCCCGGGGCCGTCGCCGGACGTGAACCGGCGGCGGCCCCGGGGCGCTGTGCGCCGCTCCGACCCGGACGGTCCTCGGCTCAGCCGGAAGCCGGGAAGTCCGCGCCGCGGGAGACTGCCTCGCGTGCGCGGATGTCCGCGAGCAAGGCGTCGAGTTGTTCGACCACGGCGTCGTATCCGTCGCCGCCCAGGACGAGGTGGCGCGGAGGCTCCTCCTCGTCGAGGGCCTCGACGACGGCGCGGACGGCGCGGACGGGATCGCCGGGCTGGTTGCCGTCCTGCGTGATCATGAAGTCCCGTACGGATTCCACCATCGGCCGGTAGGCGTCCACGGTCTCGGCCACCGGCTCGTCCGCGAAGCCGGCGTACGCCCGGGTGCGGAAGGCGCCCGGCTCCACGGCGAGGACCCGGATGCCCAGCGGCGCCACTTCCTCGCGCAGCACCTGGGTGAGCCCCTCGAGCGCGAACTTGGAGGCGGTGTAGTACCCGAAGCCGGTGACTCCCCTCAGGCCCGCCACGGAGGACATGTTGACGATCCATCCGCTGCGCCGGGCGCGCATGCCGGGCAGAACGGCGCGCAGGACGGCCACGACGGCGAAGAAGTTCAGTTCGAAGGTGCGCCGGACGGTGTCGTCGGCCATGCCCTCGACAGAGCCGTACCAGCCCCGTCCGGCGTTGTTGACCAGGACGTCGATGCCGCCGAAGCGTGCCTCCGCCGCCGTGACGGCGTCCTCGATCTGCCGGGCGTCGGTGACGTCCAGCGGCAGGACCAGCACCCGGTCGCCGTGGCGCAGGGCCCACTCCTTGAGCAGCTCGGGCCTGCGTGCCGTCAGGACGACGTTGTCGCCCCTTTCCAGGGCCGCGTCCGCGTAGGTCATGCCGAATCCGCCGGGGGTTCCCCCGGTGATGAACCAGGTCTTCATGGACTGCTTCCTTCCGCTTCCTGCTTGTTCCCGCTGCTCCGTCTGCTGCTCCGTCCGCTGCTTCGGTCCGCGCGGCGAGCACGTCCTCGCGCGCGTCTCGGCGGCGGAGGTGGGGACTCAGGCCTCGATGACGAGCCGCTCGATGAGTCCGTCGCGCAGGGTGAACCGGAAGTGCAGGTCGACGACCCCGCCGGGGAAGTCGCCTTCGAGCCGCTGGGTGACCGTGTACTCCCGGTCGGAGGTCTCGTGGACCGCCGTGGGCTCGATCGTGTAGCTGTACTCGCCGGCCGTGCGGTTCATCCACCGCTCGACGGCGTCGATGCCGTCGTGGGTCGCCCCGTCGTCGGTCACCGTGGCGTCCCGGGTGAAGTTCGCGAGCTCTGCCGCGGTGTCGTGCAGACGGTGGGCGGCCAGATAGCGGGTGATGGCTCGGGGGAGGGTGTCGAGGGTGACGGGAGACATGGGAAGTTCCTCGGAGCTCGGTGGGCATGGCTGCCGTGTGGGCAGGGCGCATCGCGCGCATCGAGTCACTGCTAAATCCAAAGTGACTCGCTTCGACTGTAGCAGTGACTCCTGCTAACGTAGAACCCTGTAGGTGACGGAACGGAAGGGGGCGCGCATGCCGGCCCGTATACGCCTGGAAGACCGCGAGTGCCCGCTGTCCCAGACCGTCCAGCATGTGGGCGAGTGGTGGACGCTGCTGATCCTGCACGACGCGTTCGACGGCTTCACCAGGTTCGATCAGTTCCAGGAGAACCTCGGCATCTCGTCCAGCATGCTGACGAGCAGGCTCAAGTCCCTGGTGGCCGAAGGACTCTTCGAGCGTCGCCAGTACCAGACCCACCCGGACCGCTACGAGTACGTCCTCACGGAGTACGGCCGCTCGCTGCGCTCGGTCATCGTCGCCCTCGCCGCCTGGGGCAATTCCCGGCTCGACGCGGACGAGCGGGCCATGATCCTGGTCGACGCGCGGACGGGCGCGGAGGCCGATCCCGTGGTCGTCGACCGGACGACGGGCCGGCGCGTCGACACGGACGAGTTCGTGTTCACGGCCGGCCCGGCCGCGAGTGAGGCCATGCGGACCCGGTACGCGGACACGGTGAACGGCGCCTGACCGTCCCCGTCGGTCACCTTCACCTCTCCGGTGAACCCCCGGTCAGGACGGTGCGAGCAGGGTGAACTCCGCACGGCCCCGGACTTCACCGTTGACCTGGAGCTCCAGGGCGTGCGCACCCGGATGGAAGACCCGGGTGGTGATTTTCCTGAACGAGTGCCGGCGGCTGATGGAGACGCGTTCGCCCGCGTCCAGTGTTCTGGTGGTGAGCTTGAAGACCTTGGGCGCGGTGCTGCCGTTCGCCTTCTGGTAGTGGATCACGTAGTCGATCACCAGCTTGGCCGGGGCCGCCCCCTCGTTGGCGACGTCGAACGCGAAGGTGATCTCGTCGCCCACCGCCACCCGGTCCCCGCCCAGCCGGGGGCCGAGGACGGCGACCTCCGTCGCCGGTTCGAAGCCCATCAGGGCCAGCGCCCCAGGGTGCCCCTTCTTCACGGCGGTGCGCAGCGCGTGTCGTACGACTCGGGGTGTGTGTTCGTCCGGCGCCGCGCTCCACCCGGCCGCGACCTCGACGGCCAGGTCGGGGACGGCGTGACTGATGTCGTTCACGTGGTTGGCCACGGAGCGCCGCACGTACTCGGACGGATCGCGGTAGAGCGCGTCGAGGACGGGGCGGGTGAGTTCGGGGCTGTCGAGAAGTCCGGGCACCCGGATCGCCCACGGCAGCCGGGGCCGTGTTCCCTCGCTCGCCAGGCGCCGCACGTGCTCGTCCGGGTGGTCGGTCCAGCGCTGGACGACGCGCAGACTCCGCTCGAGATCGGCCCTGAGCATCCGCCGGATCGCGAACTCCGCGGTCAGCCGGGGAGTCAGGTCCGCCAGCAGGTGCAGTGCCGCCTCGAAGGAGTCCGGATCGTCGTCCTCGAGGGCGCGCGTGACGACGGCCTCCGTCACCGGCCAGATCATCCATCCGGTGAATCCGGGATCGGCGAGCGCCGTACGGACCACGGCCTGTGTCGCGGCGTATCCTTCGGGGAGGTGCGCCGTCAGGGCATCCCGCACCAGGTCGCTTCGTTCCCGCAGGGCCAGTCCGTCGAGCTTCTTCCCGCACGCGCGTACGGCCTCCGCGTCGCGCGGCCGGCCGGCCCTGTCGAGGCAGTCGGCGAGACCGGCCACCGCCGCCGATCCCAGCAGTTCCTCGGCCAGCGGCACGTGACGCTCCTTCTCTCCGCGTGCGCGGAACTCGGGGGGCAGCTCGCGAGGAGTTCCTGATGCAGAGCGGGTCCGCTCCGCGAGCCGGTTACTTCTAGATTAGCAGTAACCGGCCGACGCGGGCCGGGCCGACTGCGCACGCGGCGGCCGGTGGGCGACCAGCACGTCACCGCGCGCGCGAAGGCGCGGTCAGGCTGGCTCCCACAGCTCGACCCGATTGCCCTCGGGGTCGGTGACCCAGCCGAATCGGCCGACACCTTCCATGTCCTGCGTCTCGTCGGCCACGTCCGCTCCCTTGGCCCGCAACTGCGCGAGCATGGCGTCCAGGTCGCCGACCCGGAAGTTGAGCATGGTCCGCTGGGCGCGGGAGCCGAAGTAGTCGGTGTCGGACTCGAACGTCGCGAACACCGTCGGCCCGGCTCCCTGGCGCCACAGGCCGTGCTCGTCCGCGTCCAGCCCCAGGCAGTCGCGATACCAGGCACTCAGGGCCGCCGGATCCGCGGCCCGCATGAAGTACCCACCGATTCCCAGCACACGTTCCATGCCGTCATCCTGCCAGGACCGCCGATCGGGTGGGCCGGCACCACGCCCTCGCCCGCGGCCGACGGTGCCGGCGCCCGTTGTCGGCGGCCTTTCTTCGGGCCTTGTCACAAATCGGCAGCCATTCGGGTGAAGCCGCGCGTTACTCCACTTGTGTAAGGGGCCAACTGGCAGAGGCCCGGCACGCGGTGCCGTGGTTTCCGCGCGGCTGATTCGGAGTGGCAGCCTGGGGGTGGGAGAACAACACTGAGGTCCACGATTTCGTGATCACGTAAGAGAGTGCGGTCTCGTGGCTCGGAAACGGCTCGGTCGGGCCATTCGCCGAAGCGTGAGGACACCGGACCGGCCACCCGCGGCAATCGGGAGCCGAAATGTCTTCTCAGGAGGTCGAATGGTGGAGCAGTCCTCCGAAGTCTTCATAATCGGACCGGACGAAGCAGCCGCCGCCAGGCCGAGCGGTGCCGACCCGACGACGGCGGAGACCGAGAGGAAACTCGCGGAGGTACTGGCAGGCGTCGTGTCCGCGGAACACGTTCCGGTCGACAGCCACTTCTTCGACGACCTCGGCGCGAACTCGCTGGTCATGGCCCAGTTCTGCGCACGGGTCAGGAAGCGGTCGGATCTGCCGTCCGCGTCGATGAAGGACATCTACCGGTACCCCACGATCCGAAGCCTGGCGACGGCTCTCGCGGAGGTCGTCGCGGCCCCGGTCGACGCGTCGCTTCCCGCGACGCCGTCCGTACCGGCACCGTCGCCGACCCCCGTGCCCCGGCCGAGCACGTCACGCTACGTCCTGTGCGGAACCGCCCAATTGCTGATTTTCCTCGGGTACTCCTTCTTCACCGGCCTGGTCGCCGCCCGCGGCTACGAATGGATCGCCGCCGGATCGGGCGTGGCCGAGGTCTACGTGCGGTCGTTCCTGTTCGGCGGCCTCGGATTCATCGCGCTGTGCGGATTCCCGATCGCTGCCAAATGGATTCTCATCGGCCGCTGGAAACCCCGTGATTTCCCCGTCTGGAGTCTGGCCTATCTGCGTTTCTGGCTCGTCAAGGTACTGCTCCACGCCAACCCGATGATCTTCTTTGTCGGCAATCCGCTGTACGTGCTGTATCTGCGTGCGCTCGGCGCGCGCATCGGCAGTGGAGTAACGATCCTCTCCCGCTCGGTCCCCGTCTGCACCGACCTGCTCACGATCGGCTCCGGGACGGTGATCCGCAAGGACTCGTTCTTCCTCTGCTACCGGGCGCACTCGGGGCGGATCGAGACCGGCCGGGTCACACTCGGCCGGGACGCGTTCGTCGGCGAGAAGACCGTCCTCGACATCGACACGGCGATGGGCGACGGAGCCCAGCTCGGCCACTCGTCCGCCCTGTACCGCGGCCAGGTCGTCCCGGACGGCGAGCGCCGGCACGGTTCCCCGGCGGAACCCACGCGGATCGACCACGTGCGGGTCGCGCCGGCGGCCTGCGGCACCCCGCGCCGGGCCTGGTTCGGGATCGCCAGCCTGCTCCAGCTGTTCTTCCTGTACCTTCCGCTGGCCGTCGGCGGGGTGTACATGCTGTTCGCCCAGATCCCGGCGCTCGGCAGCCGCCTGGACGCGGCCACGCCCGCGATCACGTCGTCGGGCTTCCTCGTCGACGCCCTGGTCCTGTCCCTCGCGCTGTTCTTCGGCTTCGTGGTCCTGGGTCTCGTGGCCCTGTTCACCGTGCCGCGCCTGCTGAGTCTGGTCATCGAGCCCGACAGGGTCTATCCGCTGTACGGCTTCCACTACGCGCTGCACCGGGCGACGACGATGATGACGAACATCAGGTTCTACGCCTGGCTCTTCGGCGACAGTTCGTACGTCGTCCCCTACCTGCGCGGCCTCGGGTACGACCTGTCGGAGGTCGAGCAGACCGGGTCGAACTTCGGCTCGGAGATGCAGCACGAGACCCCGCTCCTGGCGACCGTCGGCAGCGGGACGATGATCGCGGACGGCCTCTCGCTCATCAACGCGGACTTCTCGAGCACGTCGTTCCGGGTGTCCCGGGCGACCATCGGGCCGCGCAACTTCCTCGGCAACAACATCGCCTATCCCGCCGGCGGCCGGACGGGGGAGAACTGCCTGCTCGCGACGAAGGTGATGGTTCCCCTGGACGGCGAGGTCCGCACGGGTGTCGGGCTGCTCGGCTCACCGTGCTTCGAGATCCCCCGGTCGGTGGAGCGCGACTCCCGGTTCGACCATCTGCGGACCGGTGGGGAACTGCGCCGCAATCTCGCCGCGAAGAACCGCTACAACCTCCGCACGATGGCGCTCTTCCTGTTCCTGCGCTGGCTGCACACCTTCGCGCTCACGGCGTTCGCTCTCGCCTCCGTCAGCCTGTACGGAGTCCTCGGGCACATCGTGATCGGCGCGTACGTGGCGATCACCCTGACGTTCACCGCCCTGTACTTCGTCCTGGTGGAACGTTGCATCGCCTGGTTCCGGCGGCTGAGCCCGCGGCTGTGCTCCATCTACGACCCGTACTTCTGGTGGCACGAGCGCCTGTGGAAGGTGCCGGACCACTACCTCGACATCTTCAACGGCACCCCCTTCAAGAACGTGATCTGGCGGCTGCTGGGTGTGCGGATCGGCCGCAGGGTCTTCGACGACGGCTGCTACCTGACGGAGCGGACGCTCGCCGCGATCGGGGACGACTGCACGCTCAGCGCCGGAAGCAAGCTCCAGTGCCACTCGCAGGAGGACGGCACGTTCAAGTCCGACCGCACCACCCTCGGTGCCGGCTGCACCCTCGGGGTCGGCGCCCATGTGCACTACGGCGTGACGATGGGCGACGGCGCCGTGCTGGCACCCGACTCGTTCCTCATGAAGGGCGAGGAGGTCCCCTCGTCCGCGCACTGGGGAGGAAACCCCGCCGTGGAGACCGCGACCGCCCCGGCGCCCCCCGACGGCGTCGGCGCGGCAGCGGTGGCGGGAACGTACCCGGCCGGCGGCAACGCGGCCAGGGCGAGTTGAGGAAGGCCATTCGATGGGAGCGAACGTGGAGGCGGACCGGGAGTACTGGGGCCGTGTACTGGCCGCCGGGGGATTCACCCCGGCCCCACGGTGGTCGCGGGAGCCGGTCGCCGGTGTGGCCGAGCACGAGGCGGTGGTGCCGGGCGACGTGCTGGAGGCGGTGCGCGGCCTGGCGCGCGACGTGGGCGCTCCGGTCAGTTCGGTGCTGCTGGCCGCGCACGCGAAGGTACTGGCCGCGCTGTCCGGTGAGCGGGACGTGGTGACGGGATACGCCGCCGCGGGGACGGACGCCGGGCCGCTGCCCTGCCGGCTGACCGTCGCCCCGCAGTCGTGGCGCCGGCTCGTGGTCAGTGTCCGCGGGGCCGAGGCCGACCTGCTGGCGCACCGGGACTTCTCCGTGGACGCGCTGCGCCGGGAGTCGGGGACGACCGGCCCGTCGTACGAGATCACGTTCGACCCCGCCGGGACCGCGGGCGCACTGGCCGAGGACGTGGTGCTCGACGTGGGCTGGTGCGAACGCGGCGCGGACCCGGTGCTGCGGCTGCGGTACCGCACGGAGGTGCTGGACGCCGAATGCGCGGCCCGGATCGCCGGTTACCACCTCGCCGCGCTCACGCTGATGGCGGACGACGCGGACGCCGACCACGCGGCGCGGAGTCTGCTGTCGGCCGAGGAGGTGCGGTACCAGCTCCAGGCACTGGCCGGACCCCGCCGGCCGCTGCCCGAAGGACGGGTGCACGAACTGTTCGAGCAGCGGGTGCGCATGCACCCGGAGACGGTGGCGGCGGTCCACGGCGAGCGCGCGTGGACGTACGGGGAGCTCAACGCGCGCGCGAACCGGCTCGCGCGCGCCCTGCTGGCGCGCGGACTGGGCCGTGAGGAGACGGTCGCCGTCGTGACCGAACGCAACCTCGACTGGCTGGCCGCGGTGCTGGCGGTGTTCAAGGCCGGCGGCGTCTATCTGCCGATCGAGCCGCACTTCCCCGCGGGACGCATCGAGGCGACCCTGTCGCGTGCCGGGTGCCGGCTCGTGCTGACCGAGTCCGGCAGCACCGACACGCTCGACCGGGCGCTGGGCACGCTGTCGGGCGTCGAGAGACTGCTGGTCGAGACGGCGTACGCGGAACGGCACGACGACGGCGACGTCGGGGTGAAGGTGACGGCCGGTCAACTGGCCTACATCTACTTCACCTCCGGCTCCACCGGCGAGCCGAAGGGCGCGATGTGCGAGCACGCGGGCATGCTCAACCACCTCTACGCCAAGATCGACGACCTGGGGATCGACGAGGACCGGGTGGTGGCGCAGACGGCCCCCCAGTGCTTCGACATCTCGCTGTGGCAGCTGCTGGCCGCGCTGCTGGTGGGCGGCCGGACGCTGCTCGTCGGACAGCAGGTGATCGTCGACGTGGAGCGGTTCGTCGACACGCTGGTCCAGGGCCGGGTGGGGGTGGCGCAGGTCGTGCCCTCCTACCTGGAGGTGGTGGTGTCGTACCTGGAACAGCACCCCCGTGAACTGCCCGACCTGACCAGGGTGTCGGTGACCGGAGAGGCGCTGAAGCGCGAGCTGGTCCAGCGCTGGTTCGCGATCCAGCCGGGGATCGGGCTGGTCAACGCCTACGGGCTGACCGAGACCTCGGACGACACCAACCACGAGATCATGGACGGCGTCCCGGACCGTGTGCTGCTCGGGCGCGCGGTCAACAACGTGCACGTCTACGTCGTCGACGAACACCTCTCACTGGTGCCGCTCGGCGCCCCGGGCCTGATCGCGTTCTCCGGGGTCTGCGTGGGCCGGGGGTACGTCAACGACCCCGAGCGGACCCGCGAGGCGTACCGGAACGATCCGTACCGGTCGGGGGAGCGGCTCTATCTGGGCGGCGACCGGGGGCGCTGGCATCCGGGCGGCTCGCTGGAGTTCCTCGGCCGCCGGGACAACCAGGTCAAGATCCGGGGCTTCCGCATCGAGATCGGTGAGATCGAGAACACCCTGCTGCGGGTGCCCGGCGTCCGGGACGGCGCGGTGGTGGTCGCCGAGTCGCCCGGTGGCACGCACCTGATCGCCTACTACTGCGGCCGGTCCCTGCCCACGGAGGCGCTGCGCGAGGCGCTGGGCGCCGTACTGCCCGCCTACATGATCCCCTCCGCCTTCCACTGGCGGGAGAGTCTGCCCCTGACCGCCAACGGGAAGATCGACACCAAGGCCCTGACCGCGCTGGCCGAACAGACCTCGACGGGTACCGACGACGACCTCGCCGAAGAGTCCCGGAGTGCTCCGCACACCCCTGCCGAGCGCAAACTCGCGGGTATGTGGGCCGAGTTGCTGGGCGTGCCCGAGCACAGCGTCGGACGGCGGGACCACTTCTTCGACTCCGGCGGCACCTCGCTGACGGCCGTGAAGCTCACCGTCGCCCTGGACCGCGCGGTGTCCCTCAAGGACATCACCTCCCACCCCGTGCTCGCCGACCTCGCCGCGCTCCTCGACGGTGCCGCCGGCCGGCGCCATGAACTGCTACAGCCGCTCACGGAACCGGACGGCTCCTCGGAGTGCGCCCTGGTGTGCTTCCCCTACGCGGGCGGCAACGCGGTCAACTTCCGGCCGATGGCCGACGCCCTGGCGGCCACGGGCCACGGACCCTCGGTCTACGCCGTCGATCTGCCCGGTCACGACCTGGCCGCCCACGAGGAGCCGTTCGCGCCGCTGGCACAGGTGGCGCGGCAGGTCGTCACCGAGATCGTCGGACGCGGTGTGACCCGGGTCGTGCTCTGGGGGCATTCCTCGGGCGCCGCTCCGGCCCTGGAGACGGCGAGGCTGCTGCGGGAACGTGGAGTGGACGTGCCCCGGGTGTTCCTGGGCGCCCAACTCCTCGGCACCGCCGACGACCGGCGCGCGGCCGTCACCGAGCTGGCGGGCCGAAGCAACGCCGAGATCGCCGCCGGGCTGAGTTCGGACAGCGGGTACACCGAACTCGGTGAGCTGAACGCGCTCCACGCCGAACAGATCGGTGCCGCCTACCGGAACGACTGCGTGGCCGCGCACCGCTATCTCACCGACGCCATGGAGAGCTCCCCGGCGGCCAGGCTCTCCGTGCCGGTCACCGTGGTCGTCGCCGCCGACGACCCCCACACGGCGGGGTTCGCCGACCGGTACCGCGACTGGCGGCTCCTGGCCGAACAGGTGGAACTGCACGAACTCGCCGACGGCGGCCACTACTTCCCGCGCACCCGGCCGGACGCGGCCGCGCAGGCGGTCCTGGACGCCGCCGAACTGCTCGCCTCCCCCTCACCCACCTGAGCGGAACTCACCCCCGAGCGGCCTCACCCTCGTGAGCGGCAACCGAAAGGAATCCCCGATGTCGTCCTCGTTCCTGGCAGCCCTGCCCGAGGCGGAACTGCACCCCGGCAAGCCCCCGATCCTGCATGTCGACGCCCCCGGTGACGCGCCCGCCTGGGCGGCCGAGAACCGCGAGGCGCTGCGCGGCCAGGTCGCGCAGCACGGCGCACTGCTCGTCCGGGGTCTGGGGTTGCGGGCGGCGGATCAGGTCGGTGCCGTCTTCAGGGGACTGGGCGGCGAACCGATGGAGGACAGGGAGGCGTTCGCCCCCCGGCAGGTCCACGGACCCGGGCTCTACTCCTCCTCCACCTGGCCCGCCAACCAGCCGATGTGCATGCACCACGAGCTGAGCTACCGGCTGGAGTACCCCGGCCTGATGCTGTTCGCCTGCCTGAGCGCGCCGGGCCAGGGCGGAGCGACCGCGGTGGCCGACGCCGAGCGGGTGCTCGAGGCACTGCCCGCCGCACTGGGCGAGCGGTTCGAGCGCGAGGGCTGGCTGCTCACCCGCAGCTACAACGACGAGATCGGGGCCTCCCTGACCGAGTCGTTCGGCACCGACGACCACGCCGCCATCGAGCGCTACTGCCACGACCACGCCATCGACTTCACCTGGGAGCCCGACGGGTCCCTGCGCACGCGGCAGCACCGCGACGCCGTGGTGCGCCACCCGGTCACCGGCAGGCGCTGCTGGTTCAACCAGATCGCCTTCCTCAACGAGTGGACGCTGGCCCCCGAGGTGCGCGAGTACCTGGTGGACGTCTACGGCGAGGACGGACTGCCGTTCAACACCCGCTTCGGAGACGGCTCCCCGATCGGCGAGGACGTCGTCCAGCTCATCAACGCCACCTACGAGGACCACACCCGACGCGAGCCGTGGCAGGCCGGCGACCTGCTGCTGGTCGACAACGTACGCACCGCGCACAGCCGGGAGGCGTACACCGGCGAACGCGAGGTGCTGGTCGGCATGGCCGAGCCCCAGCGGTCCGCCGACCGCCGCCCCACCCCCGAGGGGGGCCGGCGATGACCGTCCTGCCCTCTGCTCTCACCGAGGCCACCACTCCCCGCACCGCCCCGGCGCCCACCTTCGCGGTGATCTCCGGCGCGCAGGTGCAGCAAGCGCTCGGCGGACGCGAGCGACAGATCGTGGACCTGGTCGAGGCCGCCTACCGGCTGCACGGCGCGGGGGACTCGGTCAACCCGCCCTCGTACTTCCTGCGCTTCCCCGACCGCCCGGCGGACCGGATCATCGCGCTGCCCGCCTCCATCGGCGGCCCGATCCGGGTGGACGGGATGAAGTGGATCTCCAGCTTCCCGGGCAACGTCCAGGCGGGCATCCCCCGGGCCTCCGCGGTCCTCGTCCTCAACGACCACGACACCGGCTACCCCTTCGCCTGCCTGGAGAGCTCCGTCATCAGCGCCACCAGGACCGCGGCGTCCGCCGCGCTGGCGGCCGACCGGCTCAGCCGCGGCCGCCCCCGCCCCACCCGGGTCGGATTCGTCGGCACCGGTCTCATCGCCCGCTACATCCACACCTTTCTGGCCGGCACCGGCTGGGCGTTCGACACCGTGGGTGTGCACGACCTGTCGGCCGACAGCGCCGCGGGCTTCTCCGGATACCTGCGGGAGGCCGGGGCCGGGACGACCGGGCACGTTCCTCGGATCACGGTCCACGACAGCGCCGAGGAGCTGATCCGCGCCAGCGACCTGGTGGTCTTCGCGACCGTCGCGGGTGAACCCCACGTCACGGACCCGGACTGGTTCTCCCACCACCCCCTGGTGCTGAACGTGTCGCTGCGCGACCTCGCCCCCGAGGTCCTGCTCGCCGCCGCCAACATCGTCGACGACGTCGAGCACTGCCTGAAGGCCGACACCTCACCCCACCTGGCCGAACAGCTCACCGGCGGCCGGGACTTCCTGGACGGCACCCTCGACGACGTGCTGACCGGACGGGTGACCCCGCCGGCCGACCGCACCGTGATCTTCTCGCCCTTCGGGCTCGGCGTTCTCGACCTCGCCGTCGGCAAGTACGTCTATGACGAAGTGGCCGGAAGGGGGGACCTCCGTCTCGTCGACGACTTCTTCCACGACCTGCGTCGGTACGGCTGAAGCGGAACCACCTCAGCTCTGGCATCAGGAGGCCCACCGTGCCCGTCATCTCCGTTCCTCACGCCTTCAACGAAAGCCAGCTCTACGTCGACCTCCAGTCGATCTTCGGGCGCTCGCTGTATCTGAAGTGCGAGGGCTTCAACTTCGCCGGCTCCATCAAGTTGAAAGCCGCGAACGAGATGGTGGAGAGCGCCGAGCGTGAAGGGGTCCTGAAGCCGGACTCGATCCTGGTGGAGTCGTCGTCCGGGAACCTGGGCGTGGCGCTGAGCATGATCGCCGCGAGCAAGGGCTACCAGTTCCTGTGCGTCACGGACTCCCGGTGCAACCTCTCGACCCGACTGCTGATGGAGGCGCTCGGCAGCGAGGTGCACGTCATCTCCGAACTGGACGCCAACGCGGGTTTCCTCGGCGCGCGGATCGACTACGTCCGCGCGCTGTGCGCGTCCGACGACCGCTACGTGTGGCTCAGCCAGTACACCAACCCGGGCAACTGGCAGGCGCACTACCGCACGACGGCGCCCGAGATCGCCAGCCACTTCCCGGGCCTGGACGTCCTGTTCGTCGGGGCGGGCACCACCGGGACCCTGATGGGCTGCGCGCGTTACTTCCGGAACTGGCACCGGCCGGTGCGGATCGTCGCCGTCGACAGCGTCGGCTCGGTGGCCTTCGGCGGCAAACCGGGCCGCCGGATGATCCCGGGCCTGGGCATGAGCATGCGTCCGCCGCTGCTCGACGAGTCCTTCGTGGACGAGGTGATCCGGGTCGAGGAGGCGGACACCATCCGCACGTGCCACCGGCTGGCCCGCCGCGGCTTCCTGTTCGGCGGCTCCACCGGGACGGTGGTCAGTGGCGCCATGGACTGGCTGAACCGGCAGGACGGGCCCGGCGTCACCGCGGTGGCCATCGCCCCCGACCTCGGCGAGCGCTACCTCGACACCATCTACCAGACGAACTGGCTGCAGGATCTCTTCGGCGAGAACCTTCTCGACCCCGAACAGGTGGCCGTCGGCCAGCGCAGGGCGGGGCTCACCTCGGACCCTCCCGACATCCCGGACCCTCCCGACACCCCGGGCCCGCCGCCCCGACGCCGAAGCCGCTGACACCGCGTCCCCGGTCCACGCCCGCGTGATCCGACGCGGGTACGGGCCGGGCACCGCCGCCCGCCGGGAGCGGCCGGGCCCGGTCGTCCAACGGGGCGGTGCCCCGGCATGCGCGGCCACCGCCCGTGCCGGCGCACCGCGCGGCGGTCCGGACATGTGACGGGCGCACCCCGCACCGGTTCCGCGGCGGTCAGCCGGGCTTCTCGCCGGTCTCGCAGACCTGGCGGGCGATCTCACGCAGTTTGGTGTTGCGGTCCTGCGATGCCTTCTTGAGCACCTTGAAGGCCGCGTTCTCGGGCAGCCCGTAGCGCTCCATGAGGATGCCCATCGCCTCGCCGATCTCGTGACGGGTCTCCAGGGCGTCGCCGAGCTGCTGGTGTGTCCGCGCCGCCGAGAAGGCCACGGCGGCGTGCGAGGCGAGGATCCAGCCGGCCCGCCGGGCGGTCTCGTCGAAGGCGCGTGGCCGGTGGGAGTACAGGTTGAGGGCGCCGAGTTCGTCGTCCTCGGTGAAGAGGAGGAATCCCATCACGCTCCCCATGCCCAGCTTCCTCAGCTCGGGGGCGAAGCGGGACCAGCGTTCGTTCGGCTGGTTCAAGTCCTCGATGACATAGACCTGTTGACGGTCGGTCACGGCATCGAAGCACGGGCCCTCCCGCAGGTCCTGCTGGATCCGGTCCGCGCGGCGCACCACCTCGCTCGTCGCCGCCAGAGCATGCACCTCGCCTCGTCGCACGGTGAGGATGCCCGCGTCGTCGCAGCCGTTGATCAGCAGCGTCGCGTGCTCCACGATGCGGTCCAAGGTGTCCTGGACCGAGTCCTGGGCCAGCAGGTCACGCGCCATCTCCGCCAGGGCGACGGCGAACTGTTCCCAGATCTCGCCGGGCTCATGTGACATGTGCCACCTGCTCTGCTGTTGAAGCCGCGTCGTCGCCCACCAGGGCTCCCCATCTTGCCACCCGCGCTTCCCCGTCGCGCCCCACGGGCGATCCCGGGGGGTGCCCGCGTACCACCGACGGTGTCATTTCACGTTCAAGCAAAGCTGTCCCGACAAGACCCTGTGTTTCACCCGTGGATCAACGGTGACCCGAAGGGAGACCGAAGTCCGACGCACGACATCACCGTGATCGCAGGAGGCTCCCATGGACAACTGGCGCGAATCGGCGGCATGCCGCACCGTCGACCCCGATCTCTTCTTCCCCATCGGCAACACGGGCCCCGCGCTCCCGCAGGTCGAGGAGGCGAAGGCCGTCTGCCGGCGGTGCCCCGTCCGTGACGAGTGCCTGCGCTGGGCGCTCGACACGGGCCAGACCATCGGCGTCTGGGGCGGGACGAGCGAGAACGAACGGCGCGCGCTGAGGCGGCGCACGGTCGGCCGCGCCTCCAGGGATGCCGGAACCTAGGCGAATGGGGCCGGCAGGCGGGCAGGAGCGCGCGAAAGGTGGCCTCCGCGTGGTGTGGAGCAACAGGAGAGATCCCGCCGACGAGTCCGGGGCAGGCGTGATGGAAAGTGAACCGAGCGGGGACAAGCGGCCGTCGGACGAGGCGTTCGAGAGCCTCGACGTCGTCTTCCCCGGTCAGTTGTGCGACGTGACCGACGCCCGCCTCTCGGCGGAGAGTTATCTGCGGGTCCTCGCACGGGCGTCACCGCCCTCGTCGCCCGAGTACTGGGACGACGTCCTGCTGGTGGTGACGGAACTGGCCGCCAACACGATCCAGTACGCGCCCGGCCCCTTCCAGCTGCGGGTACGCCCCACCGGCGACGGCCTCCAGGTGACACTGCGCGACAGCAGCACCACGCCGCCCACGCCCCGCCGCATGAACCCGTCCCGGGGCGCCGGCGGCATCGGCTGGCACCTCATCCACGCGCTCTGTCATCGGGTGAGCGTCGTGGTACGCCCCGACGGGAAGGACGTGCACGCCCTTCTGCCCTGGTGACCTGCCGGCCCCCGCGGCCGCTCGGGGGAGACCGAGCGGCCGCCTCCGGGTGTACCGCGGACCGCTTCCCGTACCGTCTCGTCGCTCTCGGCAGGTGTCGGTTCTCCAGGTGGGGGCACACGAGACTGCTGTAGGACCCATCAGTTCCGTGCACCTGAACGGGGTGGAGCAGTGAGCCTGGAGCAGGACCGAACGTCAGCCCGCGTCGACGTGACCGACGACGAGGTGCGTGAGCCCTCCGAGGAGGAACGTGCCGCCTGGGCGCGCGTGTGCCGTACGGCCACCGGAATGCGGCACCACGAGGCGAAGGCCGCGCTGGAGGACGTCCGGGAGGCGGCTCGGAGCGACGCGCTCACCGATCAGGAGGCGCTGGTCGTGCGCGCCGAGGTCGAGGAGTGGGAGCGGATCACCGAGGCGCTCGCGGACCACGCGGGGACGTACGACCCCGACCACGACCCCTTCGTCCAGGGCGAACTCGCCGCTCGCGCGCATCGGACCGAGACGGCGACCCGTCCTCGGTGAACCGGCCCGGCCAACGGGACCACGAACCGGCCCGGCGAACGGGACCACGAACCGGCTCGACGAATCGGCGCCGTGAGGACCACGACCGCGTTGTCAGTGCCGTCCGCGACAATGCCGAGCAGCAACGAAGATCGTTACCGCTTCCCGGGGCACGCGACCGGACCCGTCCGTCGAGAGGCCGCCCGCACATGACGTCCACCCCCCACCGCCCGCGCCGTGCCGCGAGCCCTGAACGGAGACCGCTGACGATGCTCCGAGCCCTCCCGCGCCCCTCCGCCCCTCTTGGCCCCGAGGGTGCCGAAGTGCTGCGTCTCATCACCGTGCAGCGTGCTCCCGTCTGCCTCACCGTGCAGGCCAGCGGGCGACGCCGGTACGGCTACTGGCAGCCCATGGACGCCGGCGCCGGCCGTGGAGGGTGCTACGTCGCCCTGCCCACCGACGAGTGCGACGCGCTGCACGCGGCGGGCCGGATCGTGCTGGGGGACCCGGTGGTGGACCCGGGAAAGACCACGTATCCGGTGCGCCCCGCCGCGCGGGGCACGTCGTCCGCCTTGCCCGGTGTGCCACGGCAGGCCCTCACCGCCTGAGGGCCTGCCGTGCGGGTCACGGAGTCGTGTGGCGGCTGCGGATCCACATCGGTACGGCGAACCAGCAGAACAGGTACCAGGCGACGATCCCCGCGACGATCCAGGGCACGTAGGCGTCATGGGTGGCGACCCGCAGGATCAGCAGGAGCGACGCCGTCATCGTCGCGAGCAGGAGCACGAGCCCCGTGAACGTCAGCCGTGACGCCCACACGACGGCCCGCTCCTTCACCCGTCTGCCGGCGAGGATCCGGTGCAGGGACACCGGGCCGATCAGCGCCCCGGTGGCGGAGGCCCCGAGGACGACCGTGACGATGTAGATCGTTCTGTCCAGCTGTTCCAATTGCGTGTACCGGGGCGTGAAGACGACCGTCAGCAGAAAGCCGAACAGAATCTGGACGCCCGTCTGCGCGACCCGGATCTCCTGGAGGAGGTCACCCCATTTGCGGTCGGCCCTCTCCTCCTCGGTCTCCTCACGCCCCGTGTCACCCCGTGTGCGCTCCGCGTCGCGGCGGGCTTCGTCATGTGCCGACTCCGACAAATCTTCCTCCCGGCTGACCCCGGACGACCGGGTGATGGTTTCGGTGGGTCCAATGCCCTCGGAATACCTCGAGAAAAGAATGGTGCGGGCCTTCGTACGTATCTGGCGTAGCCGGGCCGCGGAGAAATGTCTTTACCCGGGAGAGAGCGGTACCACGGCCGTGATGCGCTTTCCGCCCGCCTGGAGAATCGAGATCATGATGTCGCGGGCCAGCAGGCAGATGATCGGCCAGCCGTGACCGCCGATCTGCACGGACCCCGGAGTGCCGGCGCGCCGTACGGGCGTCGGCATTTCCTCGCTGCGGTCGCTCACCGACAGGCGCACCTCACGGTCGCCCGGTATCACCTCGAACGCCGTGACCCCGCCGCCGTGCAGCATCGCGTTGGTGGTGAGCTCGGAGGCGACGAGCAGGACGTCACCGACGGCTGTCGCGTCGGCCGTCGCCTCGGGTCCGCGGGATCGTCGCGCGCCGTCGAGCGCCTGCCGTACGGCCTCACGCACCTCGGCCGGGCTGCGCGGTCCGGGGGAGCGCGATGCGGGCGGGTCGGCCGCCGTGTCGGTGGAGTGCGCCCGGTGTTCTCCGCACATTTTCTTCACTCCTTCTTGGAAAAGAAGCGGGCCCGCCGCATCAGCGTGCGGCGGGCCCGGTACAGCGCGTGACCCTCAGTGCCGGAAAATGTCCTTCATCTTCTCCTTGGCCTGGCGGGTGTCGCCCTTGGCCTTCTCCGCCCTGCCTTCGGCGGTCATACGCTCGTTGCCCACGGTGCGGCCGACGGTTTCCTTGGCCTTGCCCTTGGCCTGCTCCGTCTTCGCCTGTGCCTTCTGGTTCTTGGTCACTGCAGATCACGTCCTTACCGCATTGACTGTGCGATCCACTGTTACGGCTGACCTGAGTGGGCCGTCCCAAACCCGCCCGACGAGAAATGAACGGGGTTTCCCTCGAAGAGCCGACTCATTCCCGGTGTGCGGGAAGAACGTGTCCCGGGGAGCGGAGGGTGGGCACGTCACCGCCTTCCGCCCGCTCGGCCACGACCCCGGGCAGCCCCTTGCCCCATCTCCGGGCGATCCCGGTGAGCGAGGCCGCGTCCAGCGGGTTCCGGCCGAGCCCGATGGCGTACGTCGCCGACGCCGTGCCTTCCTCGAACGGGTGGGGCCAGGCGTGCGCGTCGGGCGTCCCGGCATCCTCCAGAGCGGTGAGCAGGGCCCGTACGCGCCCCCGCACGCGACCCCGGGTCTCCTCGAACTCCTCCGTCCCGCCCGCACGTACGCTCACCACCAGCCACGCGGCGTGCCGACGGTGCAGAGGCGGGGGAGACAGCAGTTCGGGCAGCGGATCGGCGCCGGTCCGCGCGGCCGTCTCCAGGATGTCCCAGGCGCGGTACAGCTCGTCCGTCAGGAGGTCGCGGAAGCCGGGGCCGACCTGTGCCGTGCAGAGGCGGACCGGGTCGGTCGGGGTCATGACCGACACCGCGGAAGGCGGCTGTGCGTACGCGTCACCCGCGCGGCCGACGGGTTCGGGGCCGGCCTGATCGCGCCCTGCCTGATCGAGCCCTGCCTGATCGAGCCCGGTCGGACCGAGCCCGGTCGGATCGAGCCCTGCCGGGCCGAGCCCGGCTGGATCGAGGACGACCGGTTCGCGCCAGTCCCATGCGGCCCACGTCCCGAAGAAGTCCCGGAGGAGTCCGGCCGGCGACGGGACGTCCGCCTCGCGGGTCGTGCGGGCCGCCAGGACGGCCCAGGCGAGGCCCGGCAGCCCGCCGAACGGCGCCGAGTCGAGACCGCGCGCCTTCGCCCAGGCCTTGACCTCCGCGGCCAGCCCGGCGAACGCGGCGTGCCGGCCGTCGACGGCGCTCCGTACGGCGTCCGCGTCGCTGACGGCGCTCAGGGCGGTCGCGGCCGGCGCGCCCAGCTCGGCGCGGTGGTGCACCGCTTCGGCGGGAGGGAGAGGACCGGTGGCGACCACGCTCAGGTCGACACCGAGTCCGGCGATGCTCAGCCGCAGCCCCGGCACGCGGGCGCCGGTCACCTGCCGTACCCGGGTGGCGTCCGGAAGAGCCCTGACCACCCGTGCCCGGACGTCCGCCAGGTCGACGACGCCGGGCAGGGCCGCGACCAGGTCCAGATCCGCTCCGGGCAGCGCGCCGCCCATCCGCCGGGACCCAACGACGTGCACGGTTCCTTCGCCGAGGGCGTCGGAGAGGCACCGCGCGGTGCGCTCCGCGCCACGGTCGTCCGGGGCAGCAGCGCCGACCGTGCCGGCCGTCGTGGCCGTGGTGGACGTGGCGCCCGGGTCGGGCAGCCACCGCACCTCACCGGTGCCCAGCGCGACCGTCGCCCGCGGACGCATCGGTTCGTCGCCCCGGCGGGAGAGCAGGACGAGGTGCCCGACCCGGGCCGGCACGGCGGAGCCGAGCCGCGCGGCGCAGTCGGCGGCGACCGGCCGCGGGTCCTGGACGCGGCCCAGCGTCAGATGCGGGGTGAATCCCTCGGCACGGCCCCCGCACCGCGGGAACCGCCGTTCCAGCGCGGCCCGCAGCCGCGCCCACGGCTCCGGGTCGGCTCCCGCCGGGTCGAGCCACACCGTGGCGTCGTCCCGGTGTCCGAAGGTGTGCACGCCGTCGAGCCGGATGTCGAACGGCGGTGTCGTGGCCGCGGCCCGGGACAGCAGCGGGACGGCGCGCTCGAACGCGGATTCAGGGACGAAACCGAAGAGCAGGTTGACATGCGGCGGCCAGCGCCGAGCCTGCGGGTCGTACGTCCGCCGGAGTTCCTGGATCGCCGGCCAGAGTTCCTCCGGCGGCAGCCACGCCAGCGCCGTCCGGGCGGTGGGAGCGAGATCGAGGGCGTCGAGGGTGCCGACGGCCTGTTCGGCGGCGATGTGCCCGGGGTCGTACGCGGAGCCGGGATCCGCCGCGGATCCGACGCTGTCGCGGGCATCGACGGTGCCCGCCCCCTCCAGGCTCACCACGGCCTCCACGCCGAAGTGGTCGGAGACGTACAGCCCGCCGGGACCGGGGGAGTCGCCCCGCAAGGCCGCGGCCGTCGGGTGAAGCGCGCGGCCCCGCAGCAGGATGCGGTCGAGCCGGGAGGAACGGCCGGACAGCGAGGAGATCGCGGCCAGCGGATTGACGGCGGGGTCGAAGGTGGGACTCTGGTCGGCGGACCCGCGCACCTCGGTCCAGGCGTCCCGCAGACCGAGGACGGCGGCGGGTCCGGCCGGACCGTCGCCGCCGTCGTTGAAGTCGCCGAGCAGCATCAGTGGAGCGTCCAGGTCGGCAAGTCCCTCGGCGATGCGCGCGAGTTCGGACTTACGGCGGCCCGGGCCGTTGTCGGAGTGGTCGCTGCTGAGGTGGGTGGCGGCGACCACGAGCGGCCCGGACGCCGTCTCCAGCGTCAGGGCGGTGACGGCCTTGTGCGGCCCGAGCGCATGGTGGCCGGCCTCCCGCACGGGCAACCGGCTGAGCAGCAGCAGCCCGGTGTCGTCGACCCGTTTCCCACGGGGGTCGTAGCCCACCGTGTAGGCGGCGCGGATCCAGGGTGCGCGCAGCAGCAGGTCGAGCAGCCCGGTCTCGACCTCCTGGAGCGCGATGACGTCGGCGTCGGCCTCCTCGAGGGCCGCGAGCAGCAGGGGCCGGCGGCGGTCGGTGGCGATGCGGTCGCTGTCGTAGCGGTCCCACAGCGTGTTCCAGGTCAGCACCCGTACACGGGCGGGCGGAACCCGTACACGGGCGGGCGGAACCCGCACACGGGCGGGCGGCACCCGCGAACCGTCGGACGCGACCGGAGGTCCCTCGGGGGCTCGCCACCGTGCCACCGCGTCGTCCCACACGTACGGCGTGTCGGCCGTGAAGAACGGGGCCCGCAGAAGGCGTGGGGCCCGCGCCCGGCCGGCGGACGACACGTCGATCCGGTCGACGCCCGTGGCCCGGTCCCACACCACCTCGCCGTCCGCCTCGACGAACAGCACCCGGTGCCAGGGGATGTCGCCCCCGGGCACGAAGGCGGGCAGCGGGACGCGCTTGGGGGCGGCCCCGCGCTGGTTGACTCCCAGCACGAAACGGGCCGGGTCGAAGCGCGGGTCCCAGCGGACCCGGTGGTAGATCTCGTCGCTGGTACGCATCACCGCTCGCCCCCGTCCAGTGCGCCGTCGACGTCGTCCACGGTTCCGCCCGCGCCGACGTACCACGTCCGGTGCGCCTGGCCCGGGTAGGGCGGGTCGAACCGGCGCAGCTGTGCTTCGAGCACCTCGGGCGGCACCGGGTGCGACCGTTCGGCGTTGCGCCCGGTCAACTCGTCGTCCGTGGCCAGCACGACCACCTGGGTGATCAGCGCGTCACGGCGGTGCGCCACGGCGTCCACCAGGGAACGCTGGTGCCGGCCGAGCGAGGTGGCGTCCCAGACCACGGTCGCGGGACCGGCCGCGAGCGCGGAGTCCAGGCGTCGCAGGCCCTCGCGGAGGACGTCCGCGTTGGCCCGCTGGTCGGAGCGCGAGCCGCGCGCCGAGCGCAGGTCGTCCAGGGAGACACGACTGTCGATCCCGGGCAGGCCGGCGGCGAACGTGCTCTTGCCGCTGCCCGACGGGCCCACCAAGTGGATCAGCCGGGGGAACGCGCCGTTCCGCAGCCGCCAGGTCGCCGCCACGGCCGCCTCGGCGGTGGCCACGTGGCCCGCGGCGTACGACGCCCGTGCCTGCGCCCAGCAGCGGTCGGCCGCGTCGGCGTCACCGAGGCCGGCGAGGGCACCGTGCAGGCTCGCGCGGAGAGGCTCGAACGGTTCCTCCCCGAGGAGCCCCGCCTCCTCCGCGTGCAGCGCGGACCAGTCGACCTGTTCGCGCGCCGCGGCACCCTCGGTGACGGCGACGGCCGCGGCGACCGCGTGCAGCACGCCCAGGTCGGCCGCGACGGCCATACGTCCCAGTCCGGCACGCCGTTCCTCGTCGGGGTAGGGACGGCGCAGCAGGGACTGCAGTCCGACCAGGTCCGCGACCCGCCGCGCCGACGGCATGCCGAGCGGTCCGGCCAGCCGGGGAGCGAGCCGGGCACGGCGGCGCCCGTGCAGCAGGGCAGCGAGCACCCCCGTCAGCCGGGCGTCCCCGGTCCGCCCCAGCACATCGAGCCTGGCGGACACCTCCGCGACGACGGCTTCGCCGGCGGATGCCTCCTCGGCCGTCCCCGAGCCCGTCGCCGAACCCGAGCCTGTCGCCGCTCCCGTTTCCGAGCCCGAGCCTGTCGCCGCTCCCGCTCCCGCTCCCGTTTCCGAGCTCGAGCCCGTTGCCGTCCCCGATCCCGAACCTGTTCCCGTCGCCGTCGTGAGCGCCCGGACGTCGGGGGCCGCGCCCGACCGTACGTCCCACAGCGCGGCGGCCGGGCCCCGCCCGTTGACCACCACTTCGGCGTGCATCCAGTGCGTGTCGGTCCGCACATGCCCGGGCCGCACCCACTTGGCCACCCGGCGGCCGAACTCCTCGTGTCCGAAGCCCTCGACCGTCCGTACGACGTACCCCTCCTGCCGGGCGGGGTCCAGCCGCAGGGCGCGCAGGGCTCGTACGGCCCGCTCGTCGAGGACACCCCGCCACAGCACCCGCGGCACCGGAACGCCCAGCCGCCGCAGGAACCGCACCGTCCGGTCCCAGCCCAGGCACCGCTCGCCGTCCCAGACGGAGAACCCGTAGAACCAGCTGTCGAGCTCGGTGTACGCGATCGAGTGCCGCGCGTACAGGTTCTCGCCGCACACCCGCCACCCCGGCGGGAGGGCCGCGCCGATCCGTCCCTGCAGAGCCTTCACCCACGCCCGCGACGGGTGGTGCGCGGAGTCGAGCGACCGGGCGTGCAGCCCGTCGGCGTACAGGGTGGTGTTCTCCCCGTCGAGCTTCTCGGTGACCACCACCTCCAGGTCTCGCAGGCCCGCCAGGTCCGTCACCCGTACGTCGTCCGAGGTCGCCCCCGGTGACCAGGGCAGATGCGGGGTGCGCGGATAGTGCACGCGCGTACCTGCGACGCGCAGGCCTGAACGTTCGGACCCCATGGTGTTCTGTCCCCCGGTGAAAAACGGCGCGGCCCCGGTCACGGCACGGGTCCGGCAATGAGAGCGCCGACTGTAATCGCCGGGCCCCCCAAGGGCCCGCGGTTTTCCGGGCCGTGCCGCACGGCGGGGGCAGGGGATGCACGGGGACGCTCCCCGGCTCTGCTTCAATGATGAGGACATGATCGGACTTTTCTCTCGACGTCTCGACCGACGGCCGCCGTCCGCGCCGCCCCGGCGTGCTTCCGGCAGCGGCTGATGGGCGGCCAGTTCCTCAGGTTCGCCGTGGTCGGCGTGGCCAACACCGCGGCGTACTACGGCTTCTACCTCACGCTGCTGACGGTCCTTCCCTACCTGGCCGCCCATCTCGTGGCGTTCGCCGGGGCCACCGTCGTCTCGTTCTTCCTCAACGCGCGCTTCACCTACCGGACGCGTCCCACGCTGCGGAAGTTCGTGCGCTTCCCGCTGGCCACGGTCACCAACCTCGTCGTCTCCACGCTCGCCCTGCACTTCCTGGTCGAGGTGGGCCACTGCGGGTCCCGGACCGCGGCGCTGCTCGCCTCGGCGGTGGCCGTGCCGTTCACGTTCCTGGCCAGTAGGGCGATCATGATTCCGTCCTCGGACGCCCGGCGTCAGTCGCGCCCGGTGCGCTGACACAGGTCCGTTCCGCCCTCCGGCCCGACGGCGAGCACGGTGGCGTACGGGCCGAGATCGGCCGCGGCGGGTACGTCGCACCAGGTCACGCCCGCCACGGTGTCGAGGCCGCCGACGACGTGGGTGACGTGGTGGCCGGAGAGGCGCTCGGCGCGCTCCGCACCGCCGACGCGACCACCTCGGCCTGCCCCCGGACCACGTCCCGCTGATCCGCTGAGCACCACGAACGACCGGTCGCGGAGGAATGTCCCGGCCGTGGACGGGTACGCGCGACGGGAACCGCGCCCGGGACGGATCACGTTCCGGGCGGTCCGTCCGCTACTCATGGGGATCTGCCATGGACACACCCTCGAACGACCACCACCGGCCCACGCCCGCGACCCCGGCCCAGCGAGCCCTGGACACCCTCGCGGAGAACACCCGCGACGCGGTGGCACTGGACACGCTGGCCGGCAGCGAGGTGCTGGTTCCGGTGCCGGACGACGTGAGCGAGCAGGACGCCACCGATCCCGCGGCCGTGGCGCTGCCGGTACTCGACCAGCCGGACGGGGAGCAGGTGGTACCGGTCTTCACCTCGGAGCTGGAGATGGCCGGTCTGCTGCCCTTCGTCTCCCGCTACCGGATGGTTCCCCTGGGCGCGCTGGCCTCCCAGTGGCCGTCCGGCGATCTGGCGCTCACCATCGACGCGAGCTCGCCGCACGGTCTGACCCTCACCTCCGAGGGCGTCCGCACCCTCCTGGCGCGCCCGGGCGCCTGACCCGGAGCGACGCGGCCGAGGGCCCTCGACGCGATACGGGCGGAGGGCCCGGCCGCCGTCGCCATCAGCGGCGCCGGCCCGCGCGGACGTCCCGGACGTCCGCGGACACCGGGTCCGTCGCGCCGACCGGCCCGTACCGGGCGTGACAATGGCCGCATGAACTGGATCTCGGGCGTCACCGGCGGACTGATTCTCGTCCTGGTGCTCGCCAGCATCCTGCGCACCCTCGTGGTGCCGCGAGGGCTCTACTCCTCGCTGGTGACCCGCTGGTGGCGCGGGCTGCGTCTGCTCCTGCGCCTGGCGGCCCCCGGCGGCGGCTACGACGCCATCGACCGCGCACAGACCTGGCTGGCCCCGCTCATGCTGGTCGGCATGCTCGCGAGCTGGCTCGGCGGTGCCCTGCTCGGCTTCGGACTGCTGCTGCACGCCCTCTCCGCGCTCACCTGGACCCAGTCCGTACGGGAGGCCGGCTCGAGCCTGTTCACGCTCGGTTTCGCCAGCGGTGACCGACTGCACCTGTCCGTCGTGGACTTCCTCGCGGCGGCCACCGGACCGGTCGTGATCGCTCTCCAGATCGCGTACCTGCCCACCCTGTACGCCGCCTACAACCGCCGCGAACTCGAGGTGACCCTGCTCCAGTCGCGCGCGGGCGAACCCGCCTGGGGGCCCGAGATCCTGGCCCGGCAGTGGCTGGTCGACACCGAGACCGCGCTGCCCGAGCTGTACCGCTCCTGGGAGCGGCTCGCCTCGGACATCGGCGAGAGCCACTCCACGTATCCGGTCCTGCTGGCGTTCCGCTCCCCGCGGCCGTACCGCAGCTGGATCGTCGGTCTGGTCTCCGTCATGGACGCGGCCGCCCTGCACCTCGCCCTCACCCCGGGCAGCGCCCCGCCCGAGGCCCGCCTGGTCCTGCGCGCGGGCTTCACGGCACTGCGCGACATCGCGCGTTCCCTGCGTTTCGCGTACGACGCCGACCCCGCCCCGGACGCCCCGATCCGGCTGTCCTTCGCGGAGTTCGACGCGGCCGTGTCCATGGTGCGGGCAGCGGGCTTCCCCGCCGAGCGGACGGCGCGGGAGGCGTGGCCGCACTTCCGCGGCTGGCGGGTCAACTACGAGGCGATCGCCTACGAGTTGTGCCGCCGCGGCGACGCGGTCCCCGCGCTGTGGACCGGGACCCGGGACTTCGCCACCACGCCCATACCGCCGGCCCGGCCGGTCGACCGCCGCCCGGGCGACGGCGACGTGGCACTGCCCCCGGCCGCCCCCTAGTCCGGGCCGTGCCGGGGGAGTCCGCGAAGGACCGCCTCAGCCGGCCAGGGTGCGGGCGAGGACGGCGCGCTGCAGCGGGCGCACCTCGCCGTGCAGGTCACGGCCCTTGCGGGTGAGCGAGACCCACACTCCGCGCCGGTCCTCCGCACACACCGTGCGTTGCACCAGACCGTCCTTCTCCAGCCGCCCGATCAGGCGGGACAGCGCGCTCTGGCTGAGATGGACCCGGTCGGCGATGTTCTGCACCCGGCAGTGCTCGCCCGCGTGCGAGAGTTCGCCGGAGGCGAGGATGTCCAGCACCTCGAAGTCGCTGGCTCCCAGACCGTGCGGATGCAGTGCACGGTCGATCTCGCACATGGTGCGCGCGTGCACGGACAGGATGTCTCGCCACCGGTCCTCGAGCCGGACCTCATCCGCCGTGTTCGCTGCCATGTCTGCACGGTAACACCGCCGTTCGTTGAGCGTGCAACCAGTGCAGTTGCATCAATACGGCCGGGCCCTCCGCGGCTATGCGCCGGGGGCGTCCTGGAGGAGCCCGACGAGGTTGCCGTCCGGGTCCTTGACCGAGGCGATCAGCCTGCCGCCGCCCACGTCCTGGACCTCCTGCAGCGTCTCGGCCCCGGCCTCCAGCAGCCCGGCGAGCGCGGCCCGGATGTCGTCGACGTGCCAGAACGGAACAGGCCCGGTCATTCCCTTGGCGTGCCCGTTGGGATCGAGCCCCACGTCCTGCCCGGCGTCCTTGAACCCGACGTAGTACGCGGTGTCCGCGTACGGTTCCGCCCCCAGCAGTCCGGCGAACATGGCCTTCGCCCGTGCGAGGTCCTTGACGGGGTAGATGATGGTTTTCAGACCGGCGGTCATGGCGACTCCCTGATGATGCGTGTCGTTGGCTGTTCGGCCGACGGGCTGCGCCGGCTCCTCCACGCTAGGACGGGGGAGTGCCCGATGGCTTCTCGAATCCTGACCGGTCGCCACGGAGGGGCCCGGCACGCCGACACCCACCGGCGTCACGCCCGCGCCGTTCCGACGCGGGCGGTGGCTCAGGTCGAGTCGCGCCGCACCGGCTCGGTTCCGGTGTCGATCCCGTCGCGAGTCCTCGCTGACCGATCGTGCTCGTCAATCGGTCGGTTGATCAGCGGTGTCCACTGCCTCTCGCCGCCATCGAGCGAGACTGCCCTCGACGGTGAGGGTCGTGGGGTGGTCCGGCCCGAGTACCCGCTTGAAGTCGGCCAGCAGCTCGGCGAACGCGGCAGCCGCGCCGGCGGCGTCCCCTGCCTTCCCCCGGCAGGTGGCGAGGTTGTTGCGGGTGGCCAAGGTGTCGGGGTGAAGGGAGCCCAGCACCCGCTCCCGATCCACCAGCAGATCGGCCAGCGCGGTGGCGGCGCCTGCCGCGTCCCCTGTCTCTCCGCGCCAGGAGGCGAGGTTGTGCCGGGTGGTGAGGGTCGTGGGGTGGTCAGGGCCCAGGATCCGCTCGAAGTCGGCCAGCAGCCTGGCGAACGTGGTGGCGGCGCCGAGGGCGTCTCCCGCTCTTCCCCGCCACAGGGCGAGGTTGTTGTGGGTGGTGAGGGTGTCGGGGTGATGGGGGCCCAGCACCCGCTCTCGATCGGCCAGCAGTTCGGCGTACGCGGCGGCGGCGTACGCGGCGTCGCCCGCCTCCCCTCGCCAGAGCGTGAGGTTGTGCCGGGTGGTGAGGGTTGTGGGGTGGTCTGGGCCCAGGACCCGCAACGTTTGCTCCAGGAGTTCGGCGAGCGCGGTGGCTGCGCCGGCCGCGTCCCCTGCCGTTCCACGCCAGGCGGCGAGGTTGCTGTGGGTGGTGAGGGTGTCGGGGTGGTCGGGGCCGAGCACCCGCTCCTGATCGGCCAGGAGTTCGGCGAGCGCGGTGGCCGCGCCCGCGGCGTCCCCTGCCGTTCCACGCCAGGCGGCGAGGTTGTTGTGGGTGGTGAGGGTGTCGGGGTGGTCGGGGCCCAGCACCCGCTCCTGATCGGCCAGGAGTTCGGCGAGCGCGGCGGCCGCGCCCGCGGCGTCCCCCGCCTTCCCCTGCCAAAGGGCGAGGTTGTTCCGTATGGCCAGGGTGGCGGGGTGGTCCGGCCCTAGCAGGCGCTCGAAGTCCGTTACCAGGTCCGCGTAGGCCGCCGCGCTGCTGACGGCGTCCCCCGCCTCCCCGCGCCACCTGGCCAGGCTGTTGCGCATGATGAGCGTCGTGGGGTGGTCAGGGCCCAGGATCCGTAACGTTTGCTCCAGCAGCGCGGCGTACGCGGTGGCGGCGCCTACGGCGTCCCCTGCCTCTCCGCGCCAGGAGGCGAGGTTGTGCCGGACCGTGAGTGTTGTGGGGTGGCTCGGTCCCCTCACCCGCTCCCAGTCGGGCAGCAGCTCGGCGTAGGCGGTGGCTGCGCCTGCGGCGTCCCCCGCAGCCCCACGCCAGGCGGCGAGGTTGTTGCGGGTGGCCAAGGTGTCGGGGTGACGGGAGCCCAGTACCCGCTCCCGATCCGCCAGGAGCGCGGCGTACGCGGTGGCGGCGCCTGCGGCGTCCCCTGCTTCTCCACGCCAGTGGGCGAGGTCGCTCCGTATACCCAGGGTCATACGGTGGCGCGGGCCGAGGCGGTGGTCCGCGGTGTCGGCCAGGCGTTCGAAGTAGCCGACGGCTGCTGCGACCTGGCCGGTGTTTCCGAAGCTACGGCCAAGACGGTGAAGAACAGGGTGCACCCCGTTCTTCTGGTAAAGAGCGTCTTCGCCGTAGTGGGCGAGCGCCGTTGCGTTGGCCCGCAGGACTTGCGCCAGGGTGGTGTCCCGCTCGATTTCGGGCCAGACGGCGGTGAGCGCGTCGGCGGCGGCACGAGCGAGCCGGTTGTACTGATGGGGGGTGAGGGAGTCACGGACGACCCGTTGGACGAGCTGGTGCACGCGGACGGCTTGGTGGGGGTCAGCCGGGGTGTGGTCGATCAGGCTCAGGCGGTGGAGCACCCCCAACACCGCGCCTGCTTCCGTGGCGGTGACGCGCGCCTGTCCTTGCCGCCTGCCCCACAGCCGTCGCCGTCGCCGCCCCGTCTCCGCTCGTAGCGTGCGGCAGGCGGTCAGGTACGCGAGGGCGGGTTCGCTGCCGAGTACGGCTGAGGGGATGCCGTTGGGGCTGAGCATCGCGGCCAGCCGGAGCATCGGGCGGGCGAGGCCTGCGGGGGACAGGCGACCGGCCCGCTCGACGGACAGGGCCCACGTGGCCGCCACGGTGTCGGTCTGGTCGTCGGGTAACGCGCCAGGTTCCGGCAGCAGGTCGCCCAGCCTCTCGATCCGGGAGGCCAGCAGGTCTCGGTAGGAGGCACAGGTCAGGGTCGCGTCGATGATGTACGCGGCGGCCTGGGCCAAGGCGAGGGGCAGGTATCCCAGGTCGGCGGCAAGGCCGTCGATCTGGTCGATCGGCTCGTGGCGGGCGTGCGCGGCGAGTACGGCGGTGAAGTAGGCGGCGGCTTCCGTCGGCCGGAACAGACCCACGGTCACCAGGCGCCGGCCTGCTCCGGTCAGGGCCGCCTCGCGACGGCGCGAGGTGACCAGGACACGGCCGTGCGGACTGGCAGGCGGCCACCAGCCGCGCATGTCGGCAGGATCCGCGACGTCGTCCAGTACGACCAGCCACCGGCACGGCTTCTGGCCGGCTTTGGGTTCCAGCCAGGCCAGGAACGTCCGTGCGGCCTGCTCCGGGTCACCGGGGTCGACGGCGAGGAATTCCACGGCAGCCTGCGCGTACCCGGCCGTGATCGCCGAGCGGCTGCTCGCGCTGATCCACACCAGTACGTCGATCGCGCCGTTGTCCCAGGCGGTGCGGGCGTAGTCGGCGGCCAGCTGGGTCTTGCCCACCCCACCCGTTCCGGTCAGCACCTGGCCGAGCACCGCGGTGCCCCCGCTGTCGACCGCGGCACGCAACTGGTCGGCCTCCGCACGGTGCTGGAAGGACAGGGCGCGGGGCGGGAGCACGCCGACCTGGTGCGGCCAGGCGGCCGGTGTGCGCGGGGCGGCCTGCTGTACGAGGGTGAAGCCGTCGATCGCCAGGTGCCCGGTGTTGGCCAGGCCGCCCGCGCTGGCGGTGGCGGCTCCCGTATGACTCACGTGTACCGGGCCGACGGGTTCTCGGAGCGGTCCGGTGGAGCCGGATACCGCCGTGGCACCGTCGCGGGCGGTGGCATCACCGGTCTCGGTGACGGTCACCGACGGTGCGCGCTTGGTGTCTGCCGACCGGGGCCGGGCGCTGGGGTCTCCGTCCGGATCGGGGCGACGGCCGGGCCATCTCACCATCGGACGGAAAGCCTCCCGCGTGCCGGTGACCGGGCTCGTGCCCGGTCAGCTGAAGTCGATACCCGTACTCGCGCTGCTGTCGGGCCCGTCCGCACTGGCGTCCCCGGTACGTTCCGCACGGACAGGCCCGCTCCCGGCGTCCTGCGGGCGTCGCACGCCGGTGGACGCCCGGCCTCCACCCGAGGCCTCGGCCTTCCCGGTGTCGACCACCGCAACCCCGGCGCGTGGGTCGACCGCGGACTGCAACAGCGCCCAGACCAGGGCGGCAATGCCTGTGGCGCCCTGGACCGAGGCGGCAACCAGCTGGCCGGTGTCCGGGTTGTCCAGCAGCCAGAAGAACGGCGTCGACACGGTCAACACGACCGCGACCACCATGACCGCGGTCTTCCTGCTCCGCGACACACTCACCCGCCCCCTCCCCGCAGCCGACGAACGCGCGCCCTCAGCAGCATTGGATGAACTTCACTGGTACCACAGGACGTCTCTGCGCAACCACCAGTTCCCCGCGCCCTGTTGGAACTCGCCGACCGGCACAGGCAGCAGGGTTCGGCACGGTCCCGCGTCCGCTTGGGATCCGTAGGCGCAACACGAACACCCCCTGTTCGTCACGCCGGTTCGAGGCGATCTCGCGGCCCTCGCCGTAAGTGATCACGCTGTTCGCACCGTTGGAGGCATCCCGGTGTTCGCGCCGTACGCGTGGATGACCACCAGCACGAGGTCCGCCCAGCGTGGCCTCATACCCGGATCCCCGCCGATCCCCGGCGCCGTCCAGGACCGGCGGAGGTCCCCGCGGCCCCACCCGCCGCCCGACGTGCACCGCACCGCCGAGGTCCGATCGACGTCCGGCCGAGGCCCGGCTCCTGTTCGAGAAGGGCCGGCAGGGGTACGGAGGCCCCTATGACGCACACTCAGAAGTCCGGCCGCCCCACGGCACTCGTGCCGCGCCACTGCGTGTCCCTCGGCGGTCACGGTCCCGAGGACGTGGTGGCCGACCCGCACGGCGGGATCCTGACCGGCGTCGAGGACGGCCGCGTCCTGCGCGTCGAGGGAATCGCGGACCCCGCCCACGTCCGGGTCCAGGTGATCGCGCGGACCGGTGGCCGACCTCTCGGGCTCGAACTCCTCCCGGACGGCGACCTGTTGGTCTGCGACGCCCGTCGCGGACTGCTCGGGGTCGGCGTCCGCGACGGCACCGTCCGCGTCCTGGCGGACACCGTGGCCGGCGCACCGCTGCGCTTCTGCAGCAACGCCATCGCGCTCTCGGACGGCACCGTCTACTTCACGGTCTCCAGCCGCCGGTATCCGCTGGACCAGTGGATCGGGGACCTGGTCGAACACACCGGTACGGGCATGCTGCTGCGCCTCGCACCCGGCGCCAAGGAACCCGACGTGGTGCTGGAGGGGCTGCAGTTCGCCAACGGTCTCGCACCGGCCGCCGACGAGTCCTTCCTGGTCGTCGCGGAGACCGGCGACCGGCGTCTCACCCGGGTCCGGCTCACCGGCCCGGCCGCGGGTCGCGCCGACACCTTCGCCGAGGATCTGCCGGGACAGCCGGACAACCTCTGGCGCGAACCCGGCGGCCCGATCTGGGTGGCGCTGGCCGGTCCCCGCGTCCCCGCCCTGGAGTTCCTGCACCGCCGCGGTCCCGCGCTTCGACACGCGGCGGCCGGCGTCGTGGTGCGCGCGCCGTTCCGGCCGCCGGGCACCACCGGGGTGGTCGCGCTCGACGACGAGGGCCACGTCGTCCACCGTCTGGAACGCCGCCACGCACGGTTCCGCATGGTCACCAGCGTGTGCGTGGCCGACGGCCGGCTGGTGCTGGGAAGCATCTGGGAACGGGGGATCGCGGTGTGCGACCTGCCGCCCGGAGCCGCCCGCACGTGACCCGTCCGGGTGTGCGGGGCCACCGTCACCGGCGGTACGCTGTTCACCGGCCGCGATCTTGTGTCGCGGCGCGGCGGTGGGGCCCGCCGTACCCGAACCGCGGCGCGGCCGCCGCCAACGGTCCCTACTTGCGATGACGTGTGCCCCCTGGGCCCGGCGAGTAGGAGAAGTACGACCATGACAGTCCCGCACCCCGAGCGAGTCGGCACACCCGACGCCCCCGTACGCCCGTCCGCCCGCCGCGCGTCCTCCTGGGACGGCCAGGGGCCGGTGGTGGCGATGGTCGCGCTCGGCGGCGCCCTCGGCGCCACCGCCCGGTACGGGGCGGCCCGGCTGTGGCCGGTGGAGACCGGCGGCTTCCCCTGGACCACGTTCTGGGTGAACGTCGTCGGCTGCGCCGTGATCGGCGTCTTCATGGTCGTCATCACCGACGTGTGGGCGGCCCACCGGCTGGTGCGGCCGTTCTTCGGCACCGGGGTGCTCGGCGGGTTCACCACCTTCTCGACCTACGCCGTCGACATCCAGAGACTTCTCGACGGGGGGCACCCCGCGACCGCGTTCGGCTATCTCGCGGCGACCTTGTCCGCGGCGCTGACGGCGGTATGGCTCGCGGTCACGGTGACCCGCCGCGCGCTGGCAGGGAGGCGACGATGACCCGGCTGACAGGCAGCGCCCTACGCGTGACGATCTTCATCGGCGAGAACGACACCTGGCACCACAAGCCGCTCTACGCGGAGATCGTGCACCGGGCCCGCGCGGCGGGCCTGGCCGGCGCCAGTGTCTTCCGCGGTATCGAGGGCTTCGGCGCCTCCTCGCTGATCCACACCTCACGGCTGCTGTCGCTGAGCGAGGACCTCCCGGTGGCGATCTTCCTCGTGGACGACGAGGAACGCGTCCGCGCCTTCCTCCCCCAGCTCGACGAACTCGTCGTGGAAGGGCTGGTGATCCTCGACGACTGCGAGGTCGTCCGGTACGTGGGCCGCGACGCCGAGTCCGACAAAACGGGCAGGGAAGGTAAGAAGTAGTTGTGAACTGGCTGCTGGTGATCGTCGGCGGGATGCTCGGCGCGCCACTGCGCTACCTGACCGACCGTGCGGTGCAGACCCGGCACGACACCGTCTTCCCCTGGGGCACCTTCGCGGTCAACGTGGTCGGCTGCCTGGTCCTCGGCCTGCTGACCGGCGCGGTCGCCGCGGGCGCCGCCGGCCAACACCTTCAGTTGTTCCTCGGTACCGGTCTGTGCGGGGCACTGACCACGTACTCCACGTTCTCGTACGAGACACTACGGCTGACCGAGACCGGAGCGGGGTTCTACGCTGCGGCGAACGTGATCGTGAGCGTGGCGGCCGGGCTCGGCGCGGCATTCGCGGGGGTTTCGTTCGCGCAAGCCGTGTGGGCCTAGCCCTTGCGTGCGACCCGGGCATAGTAAGACTGTCTACAGCACTGTCGACCAACTCCTCAGAACTGGATTCCATGAGCGTCATCAACGTCGGTCAGGCCGTCGTCCTCGGAGTCGTCGAGGGAGTGACCGAATTCCTCCCCGTCTCCTCCACCGGCCATCTCAAGATCACCGAGGGGCTGATGAACATCCCCGTCGACGACGACGCCGTCGTCGGGTTCTCGGCGGTCATCCAGGTCGGCGCCATCGCCGCCGTGCTCGTGTACTTCTTCAAGGACATCGTGCGGATCGTCTCCGCCTGGGGACGTGGACTGCGCGACAAGGAGGAGCGCCAGCACCACGACTACAAGTTCGCCTGGTGGGTGATCTACGCGACGATCCCGATCGTCGTCGTCGGCCTGGCCGCGAAGCCGCTCATCGAGGGGCCGCTGGCCTCACTGTGGGTGGTCGCGGCCTCCCTGATCGTCGGCAGCGGCGTGATGTGGGTGGCCGACCAGATGGGCCGGCACAAGCGCGGCGAGGACGACACCTCGTTCAAGGACGCGATGCTGGTGGGCAGTTCGCAGATCCTCGCGCTGCTCTTTCCCGGCTTCTCGCGCTCCGGCGCCACGATGTCGACCGCGCTCATTCTCGACCTGGACCGGGTGGCCGCGACCCGGCTCTCCTTCTTCCTCGGCATCCCGGCCCTGACCGGCGCCGGTCTCTACGAGCTGAAGGACGCCCTGGGCACCGGTGTGGGTGCCGCGCCGCTGGCCGTCGGCACGATCGTGTCCTTCGTGGTCGCCTACGGCTCGATCGCCTGGCTGCTGAAGTTCGTGGCCAAGCACTCCTTCAACGCCTTCGTGATCTACCGGATCGTGATCGGGGTGGCGCTGCTCGGACTGCTCGCGACGGGCACCCTCAGCAGCTGACCACCGCGGGGCGTGAGGTCACGCCGTCGTGTTCGTGACCTCATTCCCGCGAAGGTACCGCCGAGGTTCCAAGCCGCCGGGCACGGCGTTGCCGGACTCGGCCCGGGGAAGGCGCCGTTGACCGCCGAGCGGGCCGGCCGCGGCGCTCCGGCCCGAAGCGGTCGCGGGCGGCGGCACCGCGCGGCCGGTCCGAGCCGATGGGCAACCGCACCGCGCGGGCGGCACAATGGTGATCATGTCCGCGTCGCTGTCGTCCCCGACGTTCCTGCCGGTCCTGGAACGCATCGCCACCGAGATCGAACAGACACCCGGCCACGGACGGTCCGCCGACTACATTCCGGCGCTGGCCGCCTGCGACCCCCGGCGCTTCGGCATGGCCGTGGCGGAGCTCGACGGCACGGTGTACGGGGTCGGGGACTGGCGCCGGCCGTTCTCCACCCAGTCCATCACCAAGGTCTTCACCCTCGCCCTCGACCTGGCCCGCGAGGGCGACGCGCTGTGGGAGCACGTGGGCCGCGAACCCTCGGGCAACCCCTTCAACTCGCTCGTGCAGCTCGAATACGAGAACGGCATCCCGCGCAATCCGTTCATCAACGCCGGTGCCCTCGTCGTCACCGACCGGCTGCAGACCCGGACCGGCGACGCGGCGGGCACCCTGCTCGGGTTCCTGCGCGCCGAGAGCGGCAACGCCGCCCTCACCTTCGACAAGGAAGTGGCCGCCTCGGAGGCCCGGCACGGCGACCGCAACGCGGCCCTCGGCCACTTCATGGCGTCGTACGGCAACATCGACAACCCGGTGCCGGTCCTCCTCGACCAGTACTTCCGGCAGTGCTCGATCGAGGCGTCCTGCGCCGATCTCGCGCTCGCCACCGGCTTCCTGGCCCGGCACGGCATCCGGGCGGACGGTTCCCGGCTGCTCACCCGCAGTCAGGCCAAACAGGTCAACGCGGTGATGCTCACCTGCGGCACGTACGACGCGGCCGGCGAATTCGCCTACCGGGTCGGCCTGCCCGGCAAGAGCGGCGTCGGCGGCGGCATCATCGCGGTCGTCCCCGGCCGCTGCACCCTGTGCGTCTGGAGCCCTGGCCTCGACGAGCGGGGCAACTCGGTCGCCGGGGTGGCGGCCCTGGACCGCTTCACCACACTGACCGGACTGTCGGTGTTCTGAGTCCGTGGACGGCCCCGCGAGGAGCGACCCGCACCTCCGCAAGGCACGGGAACCCCCGCGACGAACCGCGCCGCCCCGGCACGCCACGCGGAGGTAACTCGACTGCCCCCGCCCGGAGGTCACCACGTCGCTTTCCGGCCACCCGCCCTTGACACGCTTTCCAAGTGTTGGCCAAGGCTTATCCCGTCGATCTCCGCCGCTGCCAGGCTCTCGGCCTGGCCGGCACCGCCTTCCTCGCGCTGGGCGGTGAGACGGCCGGCGCCCTGCCCGCGCACGATCTCCTCGCCCCCGGCTCCAGCCGTGCGGTGCTCGGGCTGGTCGGCGTGTATTTCGGCGTCGTCCTGCTGATAGCCGCGTGGGCACTGCTCGGCACCGTCGTACGCGGCCCCGAACCGCCCACTCCGCGCGCCCTGTTGCTGGTGCTGGCCGCGTGGGCGGCTCCGCTGCTGCTCGCCCCGCCGCTGTTCAGCAGAGACGTGTACAGCTACCTCGCGCAAGGCGCCATGGTCGACGCGCACATCGACGTCTACGCCCACGGGCCCGCCCAACTCGGCGGCCCCCTCGCCGACGAGGTGGCACCGGTGTGGCAGCAGACCACCACCCCGTACGGCCCCGTCTTCCTCGCCGTCGCCTCCGCGCTGTCCGGCCTGACCCGCGGCGAGATACCGGCCGGACTGCTCGGCATGCGCCTGGTCGCCCTGCTCGGCGTCGCGCTGATGGCGGCGGCTCTGCCCCGGCTGGCCCGGCACAGCGGTGCCGATCCGGCCGCGGCGCTGTGGCTCGGCGCGCTCAACCCGCTCGTCCTGCTGCACCTGGTGGCCGGCGCGCACAACGACGCCATCATGCTCGGGCTGCTCGGGGTCGGCCTGGTCGCCGCACGCGGCCGATGGCACGTCGTGGGCGTCGTCCTCATCACTCTCGCCGCCCTGGTCAAGGCGCCCGCCGCGCTCGGCCTGCTGGCGGTCGTGGCACTGCGCGGGCGGCGCGGCGCGGTGCGGACCGTCCTGACCACCGCGGGCGTCGCGCTCGCCACCACTGTTGCGGCCACCGCGGCGGCGGGTACCGGATACGGCTGGATAGCGGCCCTGAAGACCCCGGTCTCCCCGCACAACTGGTCGCTCACCAGCCTGCTCGGCCGGGGCACCGCCGCCGTGCTGGGGGACCTCGGCAGCGGCCTCGCACCGCTCGCCATGCCCGTCTGGCACGCGACCGGACTGGTCGTGACCGTGTTCGTCGTGCTGTTCATCTGGCTGCGCCTGCGGCCGGGCCCCATCTACGCGCTGGGGCTCAGCCTGGGCGCGGTCGCCGTGTTCGGCCCGGCGATCCGCCCCTGGTACGCCCTGTGGGGACTGTTCCTGATCGCCGCGGCGGCACCGAGCGGTTCGGTACGCCACCGCGTCGCGGCGGTCAGCGGAGTGCTCGCCCTCGCCGTGCTGCCGAGCGGAGCGCCCGCGGACGTCGGCCAGGTGGTGCTGGCCGTCTCCGGCGGAGCGCTCGCCCTCGTCGTCCTCTGGCAGGCCCGGCAGGCGGCTCTCTCGGAGTCACGGCCCCCGATGCTGGGAGGGACCGCGTGAGGCTGCCGGAGAGCGGCGGCCGGCGACTGCTGCTCGTCTGCGTACTCGCCACCGCCGTGGCCGTGTTCACCGCCACCGTGCCGCTGCTGCGCGACTGGTTCGACCTGCGCGTGTACTACGGCACCGTCGACGACTGGACCCATCACGGCGGCGGCATCTACGACTACCTGCTGCCCGGGACGACGTACGGTTTCACCTATCCACCGTTCGCGGCCCTCACCATGCTGCCGATGGCACTGGTGGGAGAGCGCACGGCGATCGCGCTCGCGCTGCTGCTCAACCTCGTGGCGCTGGCCGCCGTGGTGTGGATCCTCGTCGGGCCGGCGCTGCGCCGCCACGGCTGGTTCGGCTTCGCCCTCGCCGGCTGCGCGCTCGCCCTGTTCGAGCCCGTCCGTGACACCTTCAGCTTCGGGCAGGTGAACCTGCTGCTGCTCGCCCTCGTACTGAGCGACGCGTGGCTGCTGTCCACCGGCCGGGGCCGCCGGGCGGGCGTCGGCATCGGACTGGCCGCGGCCGTCAAGCTCACCCCCGCGATCTTCATCGGTCTGCTGCTGCTCGCGCGGCGCTGGCGGGCGGCGGGGGTCGCGACGGCCGTCACCGCGGGCGCCACCGTCCTGGCGGCGTGGGCGGCGCCGGGCCCCTCGCGCGTCTACTGGACCGAGGCGCTGTGGGACACCGGCCGCATCGGACGTCTCGACTACGTCTCCAACCAGTCGCTCCAGGGCGTCCTGGCCCGGCTCGCGGTGCCGGGCGAACCGAGCAGGGCCGCCTGGGCGACGGCGGTCCTGCTGACCCTGAGCGTGTGGGCGTGGCGGGCGTCGCGGGCCGTGGCGGCCGAGGACTGGGCGGGCGCGTTCGCCCTCACCGGACTCGCCGCCTGCCTGGTCAGTCCGATCACCTGGGTGCACCACCTCGTCTGGCTGCTGCCGTCCTTCGCGGTGCTGCTGCACCGGCACCGTACGCGGGTCGCGGCCGTGCTGTACGCGGTCCTGTGCAGCAGCGTGGTGTGGCTGTGGTTCGACGACGCCTCCGGACTCGACGGATTCCTCGGCAGCAACGCCTATACGTGGATCACGCTGGGCCTGCTGCTGTGGCTGCCGGTGGGTCAGCCGCGGCCGGTCCGCCCGTTCCTGAGCCGCAGGGCGAAGGCCACTCCACCCGCGCCGAGGCCGGCAGCGCCCATGATCCCGGCCGTCTCCGGCCAGCCGACGTCGGCGCCGTCGTTGTCCGGGAGCGTGGGTGGATTGGGCGCGGCCGGCCTCGGCAGCGCGGGGGTCCGGGCCGCGAGGATCGACCCGACGGGATCGACGTGCCCGGCGGACGCGAAGCCCCAGTCCAGCAGTGCGCGCGCCTCCTCGTACACCGTCAAGCCGCCGCCCGCCTGAGGGTTCATCACCGTGACCACGAGGGTGCGGTCGCCGTGCCGCGCGGCGGCGACGAGCGTGTTGCCCGCCTTGGTGGTGTAGCCGTTCTTGACCCCGAGCAGTCCCGGGTACGGCTCCACCCCGTCGGCACCGGTCAGCAGCCGGTTGGTGTTCTCGATCCGGTACGGGAAGTCGTTTCCGGGGAAGGTGGCCTCGGCGGTCGAGCAGTACTGCGCGAACTCCCGGTTGAGCAGCCCGGCCCGTCCGAAGACCGCGAGGTCGTACGCCGACGAGACCTGACCGGGCGTGTCGTAGCCGTCGGGCGAGACGACGTACGTGTCGCGGGCGCCCAGCTCGCGGGCCTTGGCCTGCATCTGTGCGGCGGTCTTCGCCCAGCCGCCGTTCATCGCCGCCAGCACGTGCACGGCGTCGTTGCCGGAGTGGAGGAAGACACCGCGCCACAGGTCGGCGACCCGGTAGGTGTGCCCGGCGGTGACGCCCACCAGGCTGCTGCCTTCACCGATGCCCGCCAGCTCCGCGCCTTTGACGGTGTGCCGGGTGGTGCCGGGCAGCGTCGGGAGCACGGTGAGCGCGAACAGGGTCTTGAGGGTGCTGGCGGGCGCGAGTTCGCGATGCGCGTTGTGCCCCGCGAGCACGTCACCGGTCCGGGCGTCGGCCACCAGCCACGAAAGCGCGGAGACGTCGGGGACCGCGGGCGCCCCGGCCCGTGGCAGTACCCGGGTTCCGGGTCCCTGGAGTGACGGCGCTCCCGAGGGTTTGGGGCTGGAGTGGCCCGGAGCGGGGCTCTGGCCGGAGCCCGAGCGTGCCAGGGCCGGGCTCGGGGCGAGGGCCAGCGCGCCGACCACGCAGACGACGGAGCAGGAGACGGCGGCGCGAGAGACGGCAGCCCAGGGTGCGGATCCGATAGTCATACCGCAAACGTAGGAACGGAGTCGCCCTGCGCGGGGACGCCGGGCCCGAGCGCGCGGATCGAGCACCCGGATGCCGCACGCGGACGGGGCCGGGAGGGGGTCAGGCCGTGGGAAGCGTGGGCTGGACCTGACGCAGGAAGGCCGCGTTGTCCGGGGTGGCGCGCATCCGCTCCAGGAGGGTCTCCAGGGCGGCCTGGGGGTCCCGGGTCTGCAGGGCGCGTCGCAGGCCTCGCACGGCCGACAACTCGTTCGAGGCCAGCAGGAGTTCCTCGCGGCGGGTGCCGGACGGGGTGACGTCGACGGCCGGGAAGATCCGCCGGGACGCCGTGAGGCGGTCCAGGCGGAGCTCCATGTTGCCGGTGCCCTTGAGCTCCTCGAAGAAGAAGTCGTCGGCGCGGGAGCCCGTCTCGACGAGGGCGGTGGCCAGGATGGTGAGCGAGCCGCCCTCCTCGGCGAGTCGCGCGGCGCCGAAGAGCTTCTTGGGGCCGTGCAGCGCGGCCGCGTCGACGCCGCCGCTGAGGGTGCGGCCACCGGCGGCGGCCGCGTTGTTGTGGGCCCGGCACAGCCGGGTGAGGGAGTCCATCAGGATGACGACGTCCTCGCCCTGTTCGACGAGCCGCTTGGCCCGTTCGACGACGAGCTCCGCGAGGGCGATGTGCTGCTTCGGCGTCTGGTCGAAGGTCGAGGCGTAGACCTCGCCCCGGACGGAGCGCCGCATGTCGGTCACCTCTTCGGGCCGCTCGTCGAGCAGGACGACCATCAGACGGCATTCGGGATGGTTGCCCGCGACGGCGGCGGCGATCTGCTGGAGCAGCACCGTCTTGCCCGTCTTGGGCGGGGCGACGATCAGGCCGCGCTGGCCCTTGCCGACGGGCGAGACGAGGTCCATGACGCGTCCGGCCATACCGCTGGCCGGGTGTTCCAGGCGGAGCCGGTCGCGGGGGTGCAGCGGGGTGAGGTCGCGGAAGTGGGGGCGGCGCCGCAGCTCCTCGGGTGCCCGGCCGTTGATCCGTTCGATCTCGGTGAGGGCGCGGGGGCCGCCGCGTACGCCTTCGACGGTGTCGCCCTTGCGCAGGCCGTGACGGCGGATCAGCGCGGCGGACACCTGGACGTCGGCCGAGGTGGGCAGGCAGGTCCCGGCGCCGCGCAGGTATCCCTGGCCGCCCGGGGCGATGTCGAGGACACCGGCGGTGCGGGCCGGGAGTTGCTGCCGTACGGGAGGGTGTTCGAGGGTGGTGGTCATGAGAGGGGGTCCTTTCGAGGACGGGTTCATGAGGTCATGAGGAAGGGAGGGAGGTGCCGGGGGAGGCGGCGTGCTCACGCCTCCGTACGGCGGGGGAGACCACCCGAGGAGCCACGCCTGTGCGCGCTCGGAAGGTGATACGAGGAAGCTGACGGCCGGTCGGATGCGACGGGCGGGTCAGCGAGGAGAAGGAAGATCGGCACCGGCGCCCGGGACGGGGCGTACACAAGTGCTGTACGCACTGTACCACCTGGCGGCCGGATGTCGCTGTGAGCTCTGCCTCAGGGCGCTTCGGCGCACCTCAGTCCGCGTTCCGGTGTCCGGCGAGCAGGCCGTAGAGCAGCGGGATGCGTGGCTCGCTCTCCGGCAGCCGCCACCAGCCGGACGGCGTACGGGTCATCTGCGGCCAGCGCGGCCAGGGCAGCTCGTCGCTCTCCCGCAGCCGCCGGATACCGAACCCCGCCCCGATCAGCGCGTTGACGACGTCGCCCAGGCCGTGCATCCACTCGTAGCTGTCGGTCGACCCCTGCACGGCGGGTCCGTCGGTGTAGGTGTAGGTGGCGTCCCGGTGCACGGCGTCGCGGCCGCTCAGGTAGTCGTGGCGCAGCAGCAGTCGGCCGTCGTCGCCCGGCGCCGGCTTGGGCCCCAGCGAGTTGAGCAGCGGGTGGAACTCGGCGATGTACAACCGCCCCTCCGGGCGCAGCAGTCGGGAGATCACCGCGGCCCAGCGGTCCAGGTCGGGCAGGTAGCACAGAGCGCCCTTGCCGGTGTAGATCACGTCGAACCGCCGCCCCTCCAGGGCCTCGACGGCGTCGTACACGTTGGCCCGTACGTAGGCGACGTCCGCGCCCGCCCGGGCGGCGATGCCGGCCGCGGCCGTCACGGAGGCCTCGGAGATGTCGAGCCCCACGGCGCGTGCGCCCCGCTCGGCGAAGGCGATCGTCTCGGTGCCCAGGTGGCACTGGAGATGGAGCAGATCGCGGCCGGACAGCTCGCCGAGGTCCTCCCACTCGAAGGCGGCGAACCAGCGGGCGGGGTCGAGCCTCTCGTGCAGCCCGTAGAAGCGGCTGGCGACGTGGACGGGGGTCCTTGCGTCCCAGTTCGCCTGGTTGGCCCGCATCATCCGGGTGTGCTCGTCGGGCATGGGCTCGTCGGTCATGGACCCATCCAACCGTGCGCGGACGGCGGACGGTGGGAGGAACGCCGCGTCGCCGGAACCGTCCGTGGGTGAGGACGCGGGCCTCGGCCGGACGCCGGCCGTATGGCGGGAATGGTCCGACACCCCGGCCGAGGCGCAGCATGATGGCCGGAAGAGGCGGCCCAACAGGCCCTCGGATGACTCCCGTTGACCGTACGATCTGCGCGGAACCGCACGTCGTGCGGCATCCGTCCCCCCGTCGTGGTCAGGAGAACCGGTGGACACCTCGCCCCGCACACCGCACCGTTTGGACCCGGCCGGCGGCTGCCCGCACGCCGACAACGCGCGGCTCCTGGAACGGGGCGCCGTCGCGGCGGTCGTGCTGCCCGGCGAAGTGGAAGGCGTGGCGGTGCTCGGCCACGAGGCCCTGAGGGACTTCCTCGCGCACTCCGAAGTCGCCAAGGGCGCCGCGCACTTCACCGCGCTGCGGGAGGGCCGGATCGCGCCGGGCTGGCCGCTGGCGACCTTCGCCACCGTGCGGGGGATGACGACCGCGGACGGCGACGACCACCGGCGGCTGCGGTCACTGGTGAGCAAGGCGTTCACCGCACGACGGGTGGAAGAACTACGGCCCCGGGTCGAGGAGTTGACGGCCGAGCTGCTGGACGACCTGGACCGGGCGGCCGGTCGGGACGGCGGCGTCGCCGATCTGCGGCGGCACTTCGCGATGCCGCTGCCGATGGGAGTCATCGGCGAACTGCTCGGGGTCGACGCCGAGCACCGCGAACGGCTGCACCAGCTGTCGAACCAGGTCGTCGCCACGGACATCGGCCCCGAGAAGGCCCTCGCGGCCAACCGTGAACTGGTGGCCGTGCTGACGGCCGTGGCCGCCGCCCGGGGCGAGCGGCCGGGCGACGACCTCACCAGCGCGCTGATCGCGGCCCACGACGAGGACGGCGGCCGGCTCAGCCAGGAGGAACTCATCGGCACCCTGGTGCTGATGATCATCGCCGGGCACGAGACCACGCTCAACCTCCTCACCAACGCCGTACGGGCGCTGTGCGGTCACCGGGATCAGCTGCGGATGGTCCTCGAGGGCGAGGCGAGCTGGGCGGACGTGGTCGAGGAGACACTGCGCTGGGACGCGCCCGTCAGCTACTTCCCCTTCCGCTATCCGGTCCGGGACCTCACGGTCGACGGGACGGTGATCCCCCGGGGTACTCCGGTGCTCGCCGGGTACTCGGCGGCGGGACGGGACCCGGCGGCGCACGGTCCGGACGCCGACCGCTTCGACGTCACCCGGCCGGCCCGGCCCGACGCCGTCCGCCATCTCTCCCTCGGACACGGCGCCCACTACTGTCTGGGCGCCCCGCTCGCGCGGATGGAGGCGACGATCGCGCTGGAGCGGCTGTTCGCCCGCTTCCCCGATCTCGAACCCGCCCTGCCCGAGAGCGCGCTCGTCCGCCACTCCAGCTTCGTCGGCAACAGCGTGCGGGCGCTTCCGGTGCGGCTCGGAGCCGCTCGCGGCTGATCGGGCGACCTGCCACGGCTGATCGGGGCCTCCCCGCCGGACGACGTGTGCCGCCCGCCGTCCACGAAAGATGTGCGAGGCCTGTCGATTCGGCGCGCTCCCGTTCGTCGGTGGGGTGTAGGAAGCTCTTGAGCACCGGGAGGAACCATGAAGTACATGCTGCTGGTCTGCGGTGACGACACCGCCGACGCCTCCGGCATGGCCCCCGTAGAACCCTGGGTCGAGGAGCTGAGCGCCGAACGCGGCGTACGGCTGCACGGACACCGCCTGCGCCTGCCCGCCGACGCGGTCACCGTACGGGTGCGTGACGGAGAGGTGCTGCGCACCGACGGACCGTTCGCGGAGACGAAGGAGTACGTCGCCGGATACGACATCCTGGAGTGCGCCACCCTGGAGGAGGCCGTCGAGGCGGCCGCCAAGCACCCCGTCGCGTCCGTCGGGGCCATGGAGGTCCGCGCGTTCTGGGAGGACGAGGACGCCGAGGGGGAGATCCGCCGGCTCGACGCGGAACTGACCGCCGCCGTCCGCGACCACGACGTCGACCGGGCGATGGCCTGCTACGCGCCGGACGTCGAGGTCTTCCATCCCGTCAGCGGTATGGAAGGGCGCGGGGTCGGGGCCCTGCGCAAGGCGGTGGAGCTCTGGTTCTCGACGGTGGCCGGGCCGGTCGGGCGCGAGGTGCTCGACCTCCGGATCCGGGTCGACGAGAGCATCGCGTTCGGCCACGCGCTCGTACGGACACGCGCCGCGCTCGCCGACGGCGGGAAACTGGACACCACGGAGCGGGTGACCACCGGCTACCGCCTGGCCGGCGACCGCTGGCGGATCGTCCACCAGCACACATCGCTCCCGTGCGACGCATCCGCCGTCACCAGGAACGAGGAGGACCGGTCATGAAGTACGTCCTTTTCATCTGCACCCCCGTCGGCGGCGAGGAGCTGAGCCCCGAGGAGATCGCCGACGACCCCCGCTTCACCTCCTACATCGAGGAGGTGCGCAGCCGCGACCTGGTCAAGGGCGGCGCACGCCTGCGGCCGTCCACCGACGCCACCACCGTCCGCGTCTCGGGCGACGAGGTCCTGCTCAGTGACGGGCCGTTCATGGAGTCCAAGGAGTACGTCGCGGGCATCGACATCATCGAGGTGGCCGACCTCGACGAGGCCATCGCCCTCGCGTCCCGGCATCCGGCGGCACTGGCCGGCGGATCGGTGGAGGTACGGCCGGTCTGGGAGTGAACGAGAACCCTGGAGCGGGGGACGTCGAGAGGGCGGTCGCCTCGGCCTTCCGCGAGGAATGGGGCCAGGTCGTCGCCACCCTGATCAGGGTGACCGGTGACTGGGACCTCGCCGAGGAGTGCGCGCAGGACGCCTTCGCCCAGGCCCTGGACCGGTGGCGGCGCGACGGAGTCCCGCGCCGCCCCGGCGCCTGGCTGACCACGACCGCGCGCCATCGGGCCCTGGACGTGCTGCGCCGGGAGGCGGTGGGCGCGGAGAGACTGCGGGAGGTGGCGGTGCTGGCGCGGCACGAGGGACCGTACGACCCGGAACACGAAGAGGACGGCGGTGTGGTGGACGACCGGCTGCGGCTGATCTTCACCTGCTGTCACCCCGCGCTGCCCATCGAGGCCCGGGTGGCCCTCACCCTGCGGACGCTGGCCGGGCTGACCACGCCCGAGATCGCCCGGGCCTTCCTCGTTCCCGAGGCGACGATGGCGCAGCGGCTGGTGCGGGCCAAGCGGAAGATCCGCAACGCCGGGATCCCGTACCGCGTTCCGCCCGCGCATCTGCTGCCCGAGCGCACCACCGGCGTCCTCGGCGTGGTCTACCTGCTCTTCAACGAGGGGTACGCCGCCACGTCCGGCGCGGATCTGGTGCGCACGAGCCTCTGCGCGGAGGCGATCCGTCTGGCCCGTGTGCTGGCCCGGCTCATGCCCGACGAACCCGAAGTGCTCGGCCTGCTGGCCCTGTTGCTGCTGCACGACTCCCGCCGGGCCACCCGGGTGGACGCGGCCGGTGAACTGGTGACGCTGGAGGACCAGGACCGAACGGCATGGGACCGGGCCGCGATCGACGAGGGCGCCGCCCTGCTGGAGACCGCCCTGCGCCGAGGGCGTCCGGGGCCCTACCAGATCCAGGCCGCCATCGCCGCCTGCCACACCACCGCCGCGACGGCCGAGGAGACGGACTGGGCCGACATCGCCGCGCTGTACGGGGAGCTGGCGCGTCTCGTGCCCTCCGCGGTGGTACGGCTCAACCGTGCGGTGGCGGTGGGCATGGCCGAGGGCCCCGCGGCCGGGCTGGCGCTGGTGGCGGAGCTGGAGCGGACGGGCGAGCTGGACGGATACCACCTGCTGGCCGCCACCCGGGCGGACCTGCTGCGCAGGACGGGGCGTACGGCGGAGGCGGCCGAGGCGTACGCCAGGGCACTGGAACTGGTCGAGAACGCGGCCGAGCGGCGCTTCCTGGAAAGGCGCCTCGCGGAGTGCCGATCGGCGTAGACGCGCTGCGCCGGCGCTCCGCCCCCGACCGGGTCCCCGTGCGGCCGGGGCCCGGTCGGGCCGCCCACGGCTCACCCGTCGAGCTCGAAGATCCCGTACGCGAAACCGTCGGCGGTGACGGACGAGCCGTCCAGGCGGACTCCGGCGGTCTCCAGCGGCCGGGCGGCACCGACACCGTCGACCGTGCAACTCCCGCCGCCGCGGGCCGGATTGACGACCACGAGATAGCGGCCGCCGCGCAGGTAGACGAACGGGTATCCGGCGTGCAGCACCTCCACCGAGCCGTCCGGGCCGAGCTCCGGTGCGGCCGAGCGCAAGGCGACGAGGCGGCGTACGAGGTGCAGGAGCGAGGTCTCGTCGGCGCGCTGCGCGGCGACGGTGGGACGGGTCGGTGACGGGTCGAGGGGGAGGTAGAGCCGGTCCGCCGGAGCGGTGGAGAAGCCGGCGTTCGGGCCGTCGTCCCACTGCATGGGGGTGCGCGAGCCCGCGCGGTTGTAGCGCGGGCCGAGCACACTGCCCTCCTTGTCGGGCAGATCGGGGACGTAGCGCATGCCGATCTCGTCGCCGTAGTAGATCGCCGGGAGCGTCGGCCAGGTGAGCTGGAACGCGAAGGCGACCGGGAGCTGTTCGGCCGTGCGGGGACCGCAGTTGAGGCGGGAGAAGTCGTGGTTGGCGGTGGGCAGCGAGATGAAGCCGCTCGCGCCGAGCGTGCCGGAGGCCCGGCGCCAGGCTTCGACGAAGGGCTCGGGCGAGCCCAGGCCACTCGGGTCGAAGAAGCAGTCGAGCGGGTCCCAGGCCTCGTTGACCGTCCCCGCGCCGTTGCTCCACAGCGACCGCAGTGCGAGACCGTCGGTGTCGCCGCCGAACTGCAGGAAGAAGTCGGCGTGGAAGCCCGCGGGGACGGACACCTCCGGCTCGCCCCACTCGGAGAGCAGCACCGCGTCCGGATGCGCGCCGTCCAGCCAATGGCGCAACTCGCCCCAGACGGCGGCGGTCTCGCGTCTTCCGGGGTCGTCCTTGACGAGCGACGCGGCCATGTCGACACGGAAGCCGGACAGGCCGAGGCCCAGCCAGTGGTCCATGATCGTGCGCAGGGCGGCCCGGTTCGCGCGCGGGCCCTCGGCGTCCACCGGACCGCGCCAGGGCTCCGCCGGATTCCCGCGCGCGTAACCGAAGTTGAGGGCGGGCTGGAAGGCGAAGAAGTTGGGGAGATACGCGCCGGGGCGGCTGCCGGGGGAGGGGACGAAGCCGTCCGGGCGGCCCTCGGGCGCCCAGATGTAGCGGTCGTCGGCCGGGTCGTCGGCGGCGGCCGTGAACCACGGGTGCTCGTCGGAGGTGTGACCGGCCACCAGGTCCAGCAGGACCCGGATGCCGCGCCGGCCCGCCTCGTCCACCAGCGCGCCGAGGTCGTCGGCGGAACCGTAGCGAGGGGCCACGGCCAGGTAGTCGGAGACGTCGTATCCGGCGTCGCGGAACGGCGACACGAAGCAGGGGTTGAGCCACACGGTGTTGACGCCCAGCCACGCGAGGTGGTCGAGGCGCTCGGTGATCCCGTCGAAGTCACCGATGCCGTCGCCGTTCGAATCGGCGAAGGACTGCGGGTAGATCTGGTAGAAGACGGCGTCGGCCAGCCAGCCGGGGGCGGGACGGAACGAAGTCATGAAGGGGACCTTAGGTCAGCGCACCGGGCGAGCGCTGCCCCTGGGCCGCCGGCTGTTCGGCCGTCATCTCCTCGCCCTCACCCGAACCCACCGAGGTGGCGCACCGCCCGGAGCACCCGGAACGCGCTCCGGACCGGCCCACCGGGTGCGGCCCGGGTCCGACCGGCTCGGAGGGACCGTTTCGTGGGGAGTCCTATGTGCGGCGGGCGGTGCCGAAGCGGCGCTGGTAGGCCGCCGGGCTGATGGACAACTCCCGGGCGAAGACCCGCCGGAGACTTTCGTAACTGGGAAATCCGGCCCGAGCCGCCGCCTGTGTCGCGGTGTGTCCCTGGTCGAGCAGAGCCTTCGCGATGTCGAACCGGATCGACTCGACGTACCGGGCCGGTGTCGTGGACATCTCCTCCCGGAACAGCCGCGTCAGATGGCGGGCGCTGAGATGGAGGTGCCTGGCGAGTTCGTCGAGGGAGTGGTTCCCGCCGGGATCCCTCATCACCAGGTCGACAACGCTGCGAAGGGCCGGGGACCGGGGCGGCGGGCCCTGAAGGGGAGCGGAGAACTGTGACTGGCCACCGGCCCGTTGCAGATAGACCACCAGGGCGCGAGCGACGTCCCGGCTCAGGTCGGGGCCGTGGTCCTCCTCGACGAGGGCCAGCGCCAGGTCGATGCCGGCGCTGACGCCCGCGGAGGTGTACGTGGTGCCGTCGCGGACGTAGATGGAGTCGGGTTCGACGCGGGTCTTCGGGCACCGGGCGGCGAGTTCCCCCGCGACCTTCCAGTGGGTGGTCGCACGCTTGCCGTCCAGGAGGCCGGCGGCACCGAGGACGAACGCCCCCGAGCAGACGGACGCCACCCGACCGGACCGGACCGCCAGATCCGCCGCGGCCTCGACCAGATCGGGGGTGACGGGTGTTCTCGGATAGATGTCCCCGCCTGGCATCACGAACGTGTCGGGGGCAGGCTCGGAGGTGGGGCTGCCGTCGACGGCGACACGGATGCCGATCGACGAGGCGACGTCGGCACCGGTCGTCGACAGCAGGGCGATGCGGTAGTCGGTACCCAGCCGATTCGCTTCCGCGAACACTTCCGCGGGGCCGGCGACGTCCAGCAGTTTGACCCCGTCGTAGACGAGGATCACGACTCGGTGCGGGGCGAGGCTCACGGTCCCGTTCCTCAGGTGTCTGGATTCGAGTGGTTCATGGCCGTCCCGATGCGGCGGCCGCGGTCAGGTGGTCGGCATCGTGGAAGGCGGAAGCACCGTCTACTCGTCACCCACCACATCGGAAGGCGTGGACATCATGAACGACATCATCGCAGAGGTGGAAATTCCCGAGACCGCGGCAGTGGCGGAAGCCACCGATTTCCTCCGGGAGACGACAGGACCACTCCTCTTCCATCACTCCCGGCGGGTATTCCTCTTCGGTTCCCTGCACGCGCGGAAGCTCGGCCTCAATCCTGATCCGGAACTGCTCTACATCTCCGCGATGTTTCACGACACGGGCCTTTTGACCCCGTTCTCGGGCGAGGAGCAGCGTTTCGAACTCGACGGAGCCGACCACGCGCGTAAGTTCCTGCTCGACCGAGGATTCCCCGCCGGCGCGGCCGAGGTCGTCTGGACGACGATCGCGCTGCACACGACGCCGGGAATTCCCGGCCGTATGGGCCCGGAGACGGCTGCCATGAACTACGGCGTTCTCACCGACGCTCTCGGCTGGGGGCTGGACGGTCTGGACGGCGGCCAGGTGGAGGAGATCGTCGCCGCCCATCCGCGCGGAGAATTCAAGAAGGAATTCCTGCAGGCATTCGTCGACGGGCTCAGGAATCGTCCCGACACCACCTACGGGACCATCAACGCGGACGTGCTGGAACACTTCGTACCCGGCTTCCGGCGCTCGACCATGGTCGAGCGGATCATGGACGCGCCCTGGCCGAAGTGAATGCGAAGAAGCCTGGAGCAGACCGATGACACCGGCGTACGGGGAAGGATCCGCCGACGTGACCGACACACGCCTGCTCACCGGAACCAGGGTCGAAACCAGCGCAGCAGCCGACGCCGAAGCCGGCGCCGAAGCCAGAAGGGAACATGGATGAAAGCCATCGCCGTTCGAGACCGCGACGCCGCCGCCGGTGGGCTGACCTTGACGGACCTGCCCTATCCCCACGCCGCCGAGAACGACGTCATCCTGCGGGTGCATGCCGCGGGATTCACCCGCGGAGAGCTCGACTGGCCCGCGACCTGGACCGACCGCGCCGGCCGCGACCGCACCCCGAGCGTGCCCGGACACGAGGTCTCGGGCGTCGTGGCAGAGCTCGGATACGGAACCACCGGCCTCACCGTCGGCCAGCGGGCCTTCGGACTGACCGACTGGACCCGCAACGGCTCGCTGGCCGAGTACGTCGCCGTCGAGGCCCGCAATCTCGCCCCCCTGCCCGCCGACGTCGAGCACACGTCGGCGGCCGCGCTGCCGATCTCCGGACTGACCGCCTGGCAGGGTCTGTTCGACCACGCTCGCCTCACGACCGGCCAGACCGTCCTGATCCACGGTGCGGCGGGCGGCGTCGGTTCGATCGCGGTGCAGCTCGCACACGAAGCGGGCGCCCGCGTCATCGGTACCGGCCGGTCCGCCGCCCGGGAGACCGTCCTCACGCTGGGCGCGCACGCGTTCCTGGACCTCGAGAGCGACCGACTGGAGGACGCCGGCCAGGTCGACGTGGTGTTCGACGTGATCGGCGGTGACATCCTCGACCGCTCGGCCGCACTCGTACGCGACGGCGGGACCCTCGTCACGATCGCCCAGCCTCCTTCCGTCCGGCCCGAGAACGGACGGGCGATCTTCTTCGTCGTGGAACCCGACCGCACGCGCCTCACCGACCTCGCGCAGCGGCTCCGCGACGGAAGACTCGACGTACGGATCGGTGAGGTGCGCCCACTGGCCGAGGCAGCCGACGTCTTCGCCCCCGGGAGGCACGTTCCCGGCCGGAGCGTCATCCGGGTCGCCGAGGAGTGAGGACGACGAGGACCGATGACGACGAGGACCGATGACGACGAGGACCGGTCACCCGTCCGCCGCGAAAACGGTGGACGGACCGGGACAGCTCCACAGCACTCGGCGTCGGCGCCGTTCACCTCCCTCGTCGGTGACTCCTCCCATCACGAGGTACTCAGCCGTACCGTCGGAACAGCGCCTCGAGGTAATCCTCCAGACGTCCGGTGAGAGTCGGGGGAGTCAGGTCGGTGCGCCCCAACTCGTTCCAGGGACCGGCGACCTTCTCGGCGTCCGGCGCGAAGGCCAGGGCGTCCAGCAGTCTCCAGTACAGGTGAGCGGCCGGCTCGTTGCTCAACCGGCCGCCCGCGGCGACGTAGAGGTCGGCGAACGTCATGCCGAGGTCGGGGCCGTGAAGGAGGGCGAGCGCGGTGGAGCAGTGGGCGACATCCAGATCGGCCGGCCCCCAGGACGTCTCGACCCAGTCCACGACGCCGCTGACGCGCAGGTCCTCACCGTGCCCGCTGAACAGCACGTTGCCGGGGTGAAAGTCCCGGTGCAGGAAGCACCCCTCGTAGTCCGGCGGGGCTTGCCGAATCACGTCGACCGCGCGTTCCCACAGCTCCGGACGGTCCGGGGCGGTCGGCGGACGGACGCGTTCGGGGGAGGTCCATGCCTGGTAGGAACGGGGGCGCGTCTGCCCGGTGGTCCGTACCCGGTGGATCTTCAGCAATTGCCGGGCCAGGAGTGCGGCACGTGTCTCGGCCCGTTCCTGTTCCAGCCGGACACTGCCGGGCAGCATCGACATCAGCAGCGACGGGTGGTCGCAGTGCTCTCCGGTCGCGTCGACGGCCCAAACGGTGGCCGCGGGCACGTCGGTGGTCCTCAGCAGCGTGAGGACGTGCGCTTCGCGCGTGAGGAGGCCGTGCGCGGCTCGCAGGTAGAAGGGTTCGACGAAGGACCGGAGCACCAACTGACGTCTGCCGCCGGTGCCGGAGATGTGGAGGCGACGCATCTCCGAGGTCCAGCCACCGCGCAGTCTCACGGCAGCCTCGACCCGCTCCCCTTCGTGCAACTGCTTCTCGACCCACGCACGCGTGGCCGCCCAGCCTTGATCGTCCGAATCGGAAGTGACGTGCGGCAGCCCCGTGTCCTCGACCATGCGGGGAGCCTACCGAGTCGGTTGACCACCGCGTCGGTGGGTTGAGCAGGGATCAGGACACTCCGAAGGGGCTGTTGGAGGGCGGGAGTTGTCTCGACACTACTGACCGACTGCCGGCGCTGACCTCCGTTCGCGGGTCAGCCGCTCGGCCCCGGCCGTCCCGGCACCCGTACGGTGAAACACGCGCCGCCCTCCGGCCCGTGCCCCCGCGCCGTCACCGAACCGCCCAGGCGCTGGGCGAGCCGGTGCACGATGGCCAGGCCGAGGCCGGTGCCGACCGGGCGGACGCCCTGGTAGCGGGCGTGCAGGGTGCCGCGTTCGAAGGCGACCGCGGCGTCCTCGGGTGTCAGCCCGGGACCGCCGTCGCGGACCTGGATCCGGGCACCGTCGCCGTCCGGGGCGAGGGCCAGGACCAGGGGCGCGCCCGCCGGGGTCACCCGCAGCGCGTTCTCCGCGAGGCCGTCGATCATCTGGCGCACCCGTACGCCGTCCGTCTCGACGGTCAGGGGACGGCCCGGCCGCTCGACCCGGAAGACCACGCCGTGCCGCGCGCAGCGACCCGCCCAGACCGTGCCCGCCTTCTCGGCCAGCGCGTCCAGATCCACCGGCCGGGTCTCGACCCGGAAGTCGTCGGTCTCCAGATGGGCGAGGTCCAGCAGGTCCTGCACGAAGCGCTCGAGCCGCCGGGTCTCGCTGAGCAACGTCTCGCCCACCATGGGGAGTTCCTCGGGCCCGACCACGCCGTCGGCGAGGGCCTCCGCGTAGCCCAGGGTCGCGGTGAGCGGGGTGCGCAGCTCGTGCGAGACGGAGAGCAGGAACTCCCGCTGCCGGTTCTCGCTGTGCGCCAGTGCCTCGTCGAGGACGTTCAACGCGCCGGTGAGGTCCGTCAGTTCACGGGGCCCGCCCGGCGCGGCCCGCAGCCCGCGTTCGCCTTCGGCCAGCCGCCGGGCCGTGGTCGCGGCCGCGGTGAGCGGGCGGGACAGGCGTCGGGCCAGCAGCAGCCCGGCGAGGCCACCGCCCACCAGACCGACCACGAGCGGGAGCGGGAGCGCCCTGCGCATCCGGGCCACACTGTCGTGGACGACGACGTACGGCTGGGTCAGGACGACGGCACCGCCGCCGGGCGTGGGGCGGCCCTCGACCAGGACGTGGGTGCCGTTCAGGGACGCCTCCGTGGACACCGCGTCGCCGCCGAGCAGTCTCGTCCGGATCCGGTCGTCCACGGCCGCGGTCGCCGGACCCACTGTCTCTCCGCCGGGGGTGACGACCGCGACCTGCTGGCCGTTGGAGCCCGCGAGCCGTTGTTCACGGTCGAGCAGGAGCTCCGAGAGGACGGGCGTCCGGCTCAGCACCTCGGCCTGGCGGCCCAGTTGGTCGCGCTGCTGGGCCTCCGCGCCGGTGCGGACGAGATACCAGGCGGTGACTCCCGTGAGCACCACGGCGACCAGCGCGACCGCCGTCGTGACCAGGGTGATGCCGCGGGTGATCGGACCGGGCCGCCGCCACGGGCGCCCGCCGCCGTACCGGGGGACCCTCACCGCGCCGGGTCCGCCGCGCTGTAGCCGACGCCCCGCACGGTCCGGATCGGGCTGGCGTCACCGAGCTTGGCGCGCAGTTGCGCGACATGGACGTCCACGGTCCGGCTGCCCCGGTAGTCGGCCTGGCCCCACACCTGCGCGAGCAGCTGCTCGCGGGGGAAGACCCGGCCGGGATGGCGCAGCAGATGGGCGAGCAGGTCGAACTCGGTCGCCGTCAGTTCCACGGGCCGACCGTCGGCCTCGGCCGTACGGCGCACCGGGTCGACCGCGACCCGTCCCACGCGCCGGGCCGCGGCCTCGGGCGGTCCGGCCGCGCGGCGCAGCACCGTCTTGACCCGGGCGACCAGTTCCCGGGGCGAGAAGGGTTTGGTGACGTAGTCGTCCGCGCCGAGTTCCAGACCGAGCACCCGGTCGGCTTCGTCGTCGCGTGCCGTGACCAGCAGCACCGGCGTCCAGTCGCCGTCCTCGCGCAGCCCGCGGCACACCTCGATCCCGTCCAGCCCCGGCAGCGCGATGTCGAGGACGATCGCCACGGGCCGCAGCCGCCGCGCCGCCGCCAGCCCCGCCCGGCCGTCCGTCTCGACGTGCACCCCGAATCCCTCCCGGGTCAGATAGAGCCGCTGGAGGTCGGCGATGTGCCGCTCGTCCTCGACGACCAGCACGAGGCCCTTGCTGTCCGGCATGCGGTGCTCCTCGTCCCCCGCGCACCGGGATCCGTGGAGGATTCGTGCGGGGGGATGCGTACGGGGGCCGTACGCGGGGGCGTACGGGACGGGCGTCATGACCGTGGGGTCGTCCGGGACCCGACGTACGAGGGGTCGTACGGGGATTCGATGCTAGCCCGGCGGCGCCGGTACGAAGGACCGTGGCCGCGCGCCCTGACATTCCTCGAACATTCCGCTGATCCAGCGCTCACCTGCGCCTTCCACGATCCCGTCATGACTGCCTCCGCACCTGCCGACACCGCACCCCCCGGCCCGCCCCCGGGCACGCCGCCCGGCGCACTGCACCGCCTGGGCCGGTGGTGCGCCCGCAACGCCCGCCGGGTGGTCGCCGCCTGGCTGCTCGTCCTGGTCGCGGCCTTCGCCGCCGACCGGGCCTGGGGCGGCACCTATGAGGACGAGTTCTCGCTGCCGGGCACCAGCGCGCAGCGGGGCGCCGATCTGCTGGAGGAGCACGGCAGCGATCTGAAGGGCGTCGGCGCGCAGATCGTCCTGAGGGCGGACGACGGACTCGCCGCCCACCGGACGTCCCTCGACGCCGCGATGGCGGGGATCGGCCGGTTGCCCGAGGTGCTCACGGCCGCCGATCCGCTGACCACGCCGGGCACGGTCTCCGCGGACGGCACGACCGGCTACGCCACGGTCCGCTTCGCCGACAACCCCGCGACCTTCGACCGTTCGTACCTGGACGGGGTCGACCGGGCCGTCGCCGGTCTGCGTGCCGAGCACGTGAGCGTGGACTACGGCGGGCCGCTCGGTCAGCTGGCCCGGCCCAGGGCCGCCGACGGACTGTCGGAGGCGATCGGTCTGCTGACCGCCGTGGTCGTGCTGCTGTTCGGCTTCGGCAGTGTCGCGGCGGCCGGCCTGCCCCTGGTCACGGCGGTCGCCGGACTCGCCGGCGGGGTGGCCGTCCTCGGACTCGTGGCCGCGGCCGTGACCTTCGGCGCCACCGCGCCCACCCTCGCCACGATGATGGGGCTGGGCGTCGGTCTCGACTACGCGCTGTTCCTCACCACGCGCCACCGCGGACTGCTCGCGTCCGGGGCGGTCCCGGAGGAGGCGGCGGGGCGCGCCCTCGCCACCAGCGGACGCGCCGTCCTGGTCGCGGCGGCAACGGTCGCCATGGCGCTGGCCGGCCTGTATGCCTCCGGTGTGTCGTTCATCGGCAGCCTGGGCGCCGCCGCCGGGATCACCGTGCTGGTCGCAGCGCTCGCCTCGCTCACCCTGACACCGGCGCTGCTCGGGCTGTCGGGCGGGCGCGTCGACCGCTGGAGCGTGCGCCGGCCGGTGGCCGAGTCCGCGGGCGACGACGACACCTGGCGCCGCTGGGCCGCGACCGTGGGACGCAGGCCCTGGCTCTTCCTCGGCGCGGGCCTGCTGGTTCTCGGAGTCCTCGCGCTTCCCGTCGCCACCCTGCGGCTCGGTCACATCGACGCGGGCGCCAGTCCGACGGACTACACCGAGCGCCGCGCGTACGACCTGATCTCGGACGGGTTCGGCGCGGGCGCCAACGGCCCGCTCACGGTGGTCGTCGCGCTGGACGGGACCGGCGCGGACCGGGACGCGGTCACCGCCGGTGTGCGCACCGCGCTCTCCGGCACCCCCGACGTCGTCGCCGTCACCGGACCGGTCGCCACGTCGGACGGCGGCCTGCTCACCGCCACCGTCGTGCCCCGCCGGGGCCCGGAGGACGCGTCCACCACCGCCCTGGTGCACCGACTGGAGGACCAGGTACTGCCGCGGGCGCTCGACGGCACCGGGGTGCACGCCCACGTCACCGGCACCACCGCCGTCCAGATCGCCTTCCGCGACACCCTGGTCGAGCGGCTGCCGTGGGTCGTGGGGGTGGTCGTCGGCGCGGCCTGCGTCCTGCTGCTCTGCGTCTTCCGGAGTCTGCTCGTGGCCCTCAAGGCGGCCGTGCTCAACCTGTTGTCGATCGGCGCGGCCTACGGTGTCGTGGTCGCCGTCTTCCAATGGGGCTGGGGCGGCGCCCTGTTCGGTGTGACCGAGCCCGTCCCCGTCGAGTCGTTCGTCCCGATGATGATGTTCGCCATCGTCTTCGGGCTCTCGATGGACTACGAGATCTTCCTGCTCTCACGGATCCGTGAGGCGTGGCTGGAGACCGGCGACAACGACGCGAGTGTGGCCGGCGGACTGGCCGCCACCGCGCGGGTCATCAGCTGTGCGGCGATCGTCATGACCAGCGTGTTCCTCGCCTTCCTGCTCTCCACCAACGTGGTGATCAAGATGATGGCGCTCGGGCTCGGTGCGAGCGTGGTCATCGACGCCACGATCGTGCGGCTGCTGCTGGTCCCCGCCACCCTGTACCTGTTCGGCAGGGCCACTTGGTGGCTCCCGCGCCGGCTCGACCGGATCCTGCCGCGCCTGGACCCCGAGGGGACCACCGAGGCCCGGCTGCCGGAACCCGCCGCAGCCCGTGAGCCGGAGGCGACCGCGTGAGGCGCCGCACCGTGACCGTCCTGGTCTGCGTGGGCGTACTGGTCGCCCTTCCGGTGGGCGGCGAACTGCTCGCCCGCGCCGAGCTGCAGCACCGCGTCCGTACCGCGACGGCGTCCCGGGTACCGGACGGAGATCTCCGGATAGGGCTCTCGTCCCGCCCGGCGCTCCTCCAACTCGCCGACAGACGCCTGCCGTTCGTCGAGGTGGACGGAGCGCACGCGCGGATCGGCCGGATTCCCGACGCCTCGTTCCACGCCCGGCTGGAGGACGTACGGCTGACCGGGGGCGGTGACAGACGCGCCGAGGTGGCCTCGGCGCGGGTGACGGTACTGATCCCGCCGAGCGCCGTGGCCGCCCTGACCGCGGGCTCCGGCGGCCTGCCGGTCACCGGAGTGCGTACCGACCCCCACCGGGACACCCTGACGCTGCTGTTCGGGCAGGGCGGCCTCGGAAGCGTGACCCTCCGGCCCGAGACCGCGGGCGGGCGTGTCGGGATGACGGTGACGTCGGTCGAGATCATGGGCAGGACCGCCCCCGACGCCGTGGCGCGACGGATCCGTGACGCCGTCGCACAGCGGGCCGACCCCGAGGCCTACCCGCTGGGGCTGCGCGCCACCTCGGCGCGGGTGGAGGAGGACGGCATCCACGTCCGCCTCAGGTCGGACGGTCCCACCACACTGAGCCGCGCCGGCTGAGCCACCGCGCACGCCGGCCCGCACGGGGTGGCCGACCGGCACACCGGCACCCTTCGGGGTGGCCGACCGGCACACCGGCGCCCTTCGGGGTGGCCGTTCGGCACGCCGGGGCGGTCACCCCGTGCGGGCAGGGACGCGGACGTCCGGCTGTCGGCGCCCGGCGTGCCACTCGCCTCGCCCGGCCGCGCCTCCCGCCTCGGGAGGGCGCCCCGCGCGGGACCTGTGGCCGTCCGGCTGGTTCAACCGGCCGCCGGAAGGGTGAACTCATAGACGAGTGCGTCCTGTTGGGCCTCCACGACAAGGTCGGTGATCTCCAGGGGCCGGTCGTACTGGTCGTGCACGCGCCGGGTGACCAGCACGGACTGGGGGAGCCGGGTGATCGCGTCCCGGTGGTGCAGGGTCAGCCCGGCCCTGCGCATCCAGTCGTAGGCCCGCCGCAGTTGCGCCGAGGCGGTGCCGTCCGCGCGGTCGCGGTAGCGGGCGAGTTCCTCCACCTCCGTCACGGCGACCGCGGAGAAGGAGGTGACGGCCGTACGCAGTCCGCTGCCGTCCGCCGCGGCCGACTCGTAGCGGTGCACGAGGGTCGGGCGGCGCGGCGCGAGCCCGAGTGCCAGGGCGTGCTCGGGCGGGGGCGCCTCCCAGGTCACACTCGCGTGCCGGACACCGCACGGTTCCCGGGTGTGCGCGCCGACCGGGAAGTCGAGCGACGGGATGTGCTCGGCGTGGGTGCCGGGGAGTGTCGCGTGGCTGCCGCGCCGGTCGGTGGAGACCAGCCCGGCCAGTCGCAACTGCTGCAGTGCCTGGCGCACGGTCTCCCGGCTGACCCCGAACCTGGTCGCCAACTCCCGTTCGCCCGGCAGCCGTTCGCCGGGCGGAACGGTGCCGTCGCGGAGTTCGCCGAGGAGCTGGGTGGCGATCCGCGAGTACCGGGGTTCCTGGTCGGAGGGGTGGACGTCCTGCGCGGGCGGGTCGGACGGACGGATGTCGGACGGGTGGCTGGTGCGGGCCATGTCCGCGCCTCCTGCGTGGTGACTAGACGTAGCCGTGCGGGCTCATTGCGCGACCAGATCTAGCATTGGTCTAAACCACGAGGGAAGGGCGGCCGGGAGGTTCGGCCGATTTCAGACCGCGTGCTCCCGGCGGTGGCGGCGCGCTCAGAGGGAGCCGTAGAGGGCGTCCACGAGCGCCATCTTCCTTGGGTCGTCGGCGATGTGCGGCCCCATCCGGTTCATGACGTACCCCAGGGAGACCGCCGCCTCGGGGTCGGCGAGACCGCAGGACCCACCGAAGCCGTCATGTCCGAAAGCCCTCGGGTTCGGTCCGTACGAGGCGTTGGGCCCGCTCAGCCACAGCCCGAGCCCGGCCTCCGTCTCGTGCGCGAACCCGGCGCCCAGGACCAGGTCCCGGCAGCTGCCCTGCCCCTCACGCACCCGCTCCGCGGCCTCCGGCGACAGCACCTGGCGGGAGCCGTGCGACCCGCGCCCGGCGAAGATCCCGTACAGCGCCGCGATCGCCCGAGCCGTGCCGTGGCCGTTCGCGGCCGGGATCTCGGCCGCCCGCCAGCGTGCGGTGCCCGCCTCGCTGGCGCCGACCAGCGGATTGGTCAGTGCGGCGACCGCCGCGGGCGCCAACTGCGCGAAAACCGCGGCCTGTTCGCTGCTCGACGCGGCCGGCGGATGGACCAGCTCGGCCACGCGCCCGACCTCCTTCTCGGGCAGTCCGATGGTGAAGTCGATCCCGAGCGGGCCGGTCACCTCCCGCTCCAGGAACGCGCCCGGCAGCAGCCCGGACACCCGCCGCACCACCTCGCCGACCAGATGGCCGAACGTGAGCGCGTGATAGCCGGACCGCGTCCCCGGCTCCCACCAGGGCTCCTGGGCCGCGAGCCGGCCGACGGTCAGCTCCCAGTCGCAGAGCTGCTCGAACGTGTGCGGTTCGCGCAACCCCGCCAGCCCCGCGCGATGCGACAGCAGGTGTCGTACGAGGACGGCCTCCTTGCCCGCCGCCGCGAACTCCGGCCAGTACGCGGCCACCGGCGCGTCGAGGTCGAGCAGCCCGCGGTCGGCCAGGATGTGCGCGCACAGCGCGGTCGGACCCTTCGACGTCGACCACACGTTGACGAGCGTCTCGCGCTCCCAGGGGCGGGTTCGTCCCGCGTCGGCCCAGCCGCCCCAGAGGTCCACGACCGTCTCGCCGTCGAGGACGACGGTCACCGCCGCGCCCAGTTCGCCACGGTCCCGGAAGTTCTCCTCGAACGCCGTACGCACCGCCGTGAAGCGTGCGTCGCAGTGGCCCCGGACATCGGGCGCGGGCTGGGACATGGAGACCTCCGTCATCCGTAGGGACAGCGGACCCGAACATACCGACTGGTCGGACCGGGTGGAAGTGGCCGCGCGGCATCCGTCCTCCGCCGGGCGGTGGAGCACCTCCCGCCACGTGGTGCGGTGTCCGTCCTCCCGTCATCACGGGCTCTTCCGGATGTCACCCAACACCCCTACGCTGCACGTCGGTTGACCACCGATGCGGGAGAGGCAGGGGGAACATGCGCAGACATGTGAGGGTGTTGGCACGTACGGGGATCGCGGTGGCGACGGCGGGAGCCGTGGCCCTGACCACCTCGCCCGGGGCGAGCGCCGCGGACCTCTCGTACTCCTCCAGCACCTCCGTCGGTGTCCACAACTCCTACGACAAGGCGAAGTACCCCTACTTCGCCGACGCGTTGGACTCCGGCGCCGGGATGCTGGAACTCGACGTGTGGACCAACGTGTTCGGGGCATCCTGGCGCGTCTCGCACAGCAACCCGGTCGGCAACGACAACAACTGCGAGAACGCGGCGAACGCCTCCGAGCTGCGCACCAAGTCCGTCAACCGCGATCTCGGCGGCTGCCTCGCCGACATCCGGGCGTGGCACGACGCGCACCCGGGCCACCGGCCGATCCAGCTGAAGATCGAGATGAAGGACGGCTTCGCGGCCAACATCGGCCGCGGACCCACCCAGTTGGACGCCCTGCTGACAGCGAAGCTGGGTGACGCCCTGCTGCGCCCGGCCGATGTCGTGGGCTCCCACCCCGACCTGGACTCCGCCGTCCAGGCGGACGGCTGGCCGGCCCGTTCGGCGCTCGCGGGCAAGTTCGTCGTCGAGCTCATTCCCGGCACCGTCGAGGAGAGCAACCCCCTCGACTCGCTGTGGACGGACCGCGAGTACGCCACCCACCTCCGCGACCTCGCGGCCGCCGGCCGACTGCGCGAGGCATCCGCCTTCCCCGCCGTGCACGGCGCGACCGCGGGCGACCCGCGCACCCGTTACACCGACACGACCATCCGCCCCTGGTTCGTGATGTACGACGGCGACGCCGCCGCCTACGCGGGCGGCACGATCGACACCGCTTGGTACGACGAGCGCCACTACCTCGTCGTCATGACCGACGCCCAGAACGTGCCCCCCGCCATCGACGGCACCAACCCCACTCAGGCCCAGGCACAGGAACGCGTCGCCCTCCTCGCCGCGCGGCACGCCAGCGTGGTGTCGGCGGACTGGTACCCCCTGCCCGCCGTGCTCGCGACGGTCGTACCGCGCGGAACGGCGGGCTGAACCGGGTCTAAAGGTACGAGGGGAGCCACTGGAGCCGGGCCGCCTCCTGGTAGGGGCCCCCGCCCTCGTGGTCGTTGAAGTCGTAGACCTCGATCGTCTTCTCCTCGTGCGCCCAGGCGTTGAACGCGGCGAAGACCGTGGACGGCGGGCAGGTCTGGTCCTCCAGGCCGGCCGAGAAGAGCGCCGGCGCGGTGCCGCGTGCCGCGAAGTGGACCCCGTCGAAGTAGGAGAGGGTGCGCCGGACGTCGTCGGCGCGCCCGCGGTGGGTCTTGAGGTAGCTGCCGATCTCCCGGTACGGATGCCGGTCGGTCAGCGTCATAGCGCGCGGGAAGTCGCACAGGAACGGGACATCGGGAGCGATCGCGGCCAGGTCGGGGACGAGACCGCCCACCGCGATCGTGATGCCGCCGCCCTGACTCGCGCCGAGGGCCGCGGTACGCGCCGGGTCGACCAGCGGGTGCGAGCGGACCGCCTCCACCGCACGCACTCCGTCGGTGAACACCCGGCGGTAGTAGTAGTTCTCGGGCGCGTCGATGCCGCGGGTCATGTAGCCCGGGTACGCGGGCGCGCTGCCCACCGGGTCCGGGGTCTCGCCACCGCCCCAGGCGCTGCCCTGGCCACGCGTGTCCATCACGAAGTGCGCGAAGCCCGCCGAGGCCCACAGCAGATGCGTGTGCGGGAGGCCGCGGCCGCCGCCGTACCCGACGAACTCGACGACCGCGGGCAGCGGCGCGTCGGCCCCGGCCGGCAGGGTGAGCCAGCCCTTGACCGGGTGGCCGCCGAACCCGGCGTACGTGACGTCGTACACCTCGACGGTCCTGAGGTGGGTCTCGACGGGTTCGAAGCGGGCGTCCAGGCCGTGTTCACGTGTCTCTTCGAGGGTCCTGGCCCAGAAGGCGTCGAAGTCCTCGGGCTCGGCGGAGGCACTGCGGTACACGCGGAGCTCGTCGAAGGGGAGGTCGAACAGGGCCATGAAGGACCACCTTTGAAGACGTCACGGCTGTGGATGATCACACCGTACGTGGGCCGCCGGAGGGCCGCCATGCTTGGTTCCGCGCCCGCCCGCGCCTGGTGGTGCCGGCCACCGGGCCTTCTGTCCCACCCCCCCCCGCCGCTCATGCCGCGGAGAGGTCGCGCACGTCAGGGCGTGTGGCGCCGCCACTCCGGCCCGGTACGCTCCCAGCCCCGCTCCCACTCGGCGAGGCGGCGACGTGCCGAGACCCGCCGCCCGGCGATGTGGACGCCGACGACGGCGGCCACGGCGGCCCCGGTGGTGAACAGGCCCGCCATCAGCGTGTGTTGCCAGACGGCGGACGCGTTCTCCGGGGGACGGACCCGCCGGCCGCCGGAGTCCAGCCAGACGTGGGTGTGCTCACCCCGCTCGGCGCCCGCGAGGACCTGGGCCATGCCGGTGCGCGACCCCCCGCCCGGCTCGGTCCAGCGCACCCTCACCGAGTACGAGGGCTGCCTTCCGGTCGGCGAGGCCACCGCGGCGGGCGCGTCCTCGACGAGCACGGCGGCCACCCGGTGCCGTTCGGCCCGCTGTGCGGCGGCCCGCGCCCGAGCGTCGTCGTACACCCGCCACCCCACGGCCACCCCGGCCAGCGGCGCGCCGACGACCAGCAGCACGACGACGGACAGCAGTGCCCACGCCTCCACGACATCACAACGGCGGCGCAACGGACTGCGGCGCCAGCGCCAGCCGCGTACCCGGGTACGCATCGTCACCTCCCTGCCCCGCTCCGTCCCCTCCCACGGCGTGCCGCGTACGGCCGTGAGCCTCCACGGAGACCCGTACGGAGATTCTGCCGCCGTACGAATGATCCGCGCCCCCTGTGGAACCCGCGAACCACTTCGCGGCGGAACTGGAGCCACCATGACGCATTCCCGTCCAGCAGCACTCGACGCCCACTGGCACGTGACCAACTCCGTTCCGGGGAAAGGGAGGAGGCGATGGAGGCGATGAACACCGGCACACGGTCCATCACCGTCGGCATCGACGGCTCGCCGACCAGTCTGGACGCCGCCGACTGGGCCGCCCGGGAGGCCAGGCGCCGCCGGCTCCCCCTGCGGCTGCTGCACGCGGGGACCGGGCCGGCCGTCTCCGGCCGGGTCCCCGACGTCGACGTCCCCGCGGGCCGCACCCGCACGGCACTCGACCGGGCGGCCATCCAACTCTCCTACGCCCACCCGGCGTTGGACATCATCGCCCGCCGCACCGGGACACCCGCGGTGCAGGCCCTGCTGGCCGCCGCCGCGGACACGGAGACCCTGGTCGTCGGTTCACGCGGCGCCACCGGCTTCGCGGGCTTCCAGGTCGGTGCGGTCGCCCTCGCCGTCACGGCCCGTGCCGCACGCCCGGTCGTGGTGGTGCGCGCGGGTGAACTCCCCGAGGACGAACGGACGCCCGTCACCGACGGTTCGCCGCCCGAGTCGGCCCCCTACCTGCCGGTGGTCCTCGGACTCGACGCGGACCGTCCGGCCGACGACCTGATCCGCTACGCCTTCGACACGGCAGCCTTCCGTTCGGCGCCGCTGCACGTGGTGCACGCGTGGACCCGGTCCGAGGCGTACGCCCGCGGCGCCCGCGCGCCCGGGCCGGAGAACACGGCCGAGCGCGGCGACGGCGACGGCGAGGGCCGGGCGCTGGCCGGCGCCCTCCAGCCCTGGCGCCGCAGGTTCCCCGGCACGACGGTCCGCGAGCACGTGGTCCAGGGCCACCCCGGGCCGCACCTCCTGAGGGCGTCGGCACGGGCCGGCCTGCTGGTCGTGGGGCGCGAGACGGGCGCCGGGCCGGGCCGCGCCGTGCGCTCGCTGATCCGGCACGCCCCGTGCGCGGTGGCGGTGGTTCCGCACGGCTGACCGTGTCCCCGGGCGTCGGACCGGCGCCCGGACCGCGGCACCGCTGGACCCGGTCGCGCATGCGCCCGGTTCAGCCGAAGCGCTCGATGCGGATGCGGTCCACGGGCTGCCCCGCCTCCACCAGCAGCCGCGAGGCGTGTTCGGCGAAGCCGTTGGAGCCGCACACATAGGCCTCCCACCCACCAGGAGGCTGCTCTGCCAGGAGCGGAGCCACATGTGCGGCCGTCAGACGTCCGACGGCCACACCCTCCGGGGCGCCACGGGTGAAGACGGTCGTGGTCTCCGCGCCGTACTCCCGCGCGTAGATCAGCTCCTCGGGGCTGCGCGTGGAGACCACCAGGCGCAACGGCACGTCCAGCCCCCGCACCCGATGGTGGCGCACCATCGACATCAGCGGTACGACACCGGAGCCGGCGCCGACGAGCAGCGCCGGCCGGTCGCCGGGCCAGGCGAAGAACCCGCTGAGCGGACCCCGGACCTCGACCGTGTCCCCGGGCGCGGCCACCGTGTGGAACCAGCCGGAGACCTCACCACCCTCGACGTGGTCGAGGGTGAGTTCGATGTGCCCGGTGTCGTCGGGCGGTGACGCGATGGAGTAGTGGCGCTGCGCCACATAGCCGTCCGCGGCGGTCAGCCGCAGCATCAGGTGCTGGCCGGGCAGGTGCCCCGGCCAGCCCGGTACCGCCAACCGGAAGGTGGCGGCGCGCGGTGTCTCCCGGCGGACGCCGGTGAGCGTGGCCTCGCGCCAGGTGGCGGCGGTCTGGCCGCTCACGGCGATCCGCCCCGGCACGGCGAAGCTCGTGACGGGGACGAAGGCGCCCGTGGCCGGGGGCGCGAGGGGCGTCGCCGGTACGAAGGCGCTCGGGGACGCGGTCGTGTCAGTCACCGGAGTACCGCTGCTCCTCCCAGGGATTGCCGCGTGCGTGGTAGCCGTTCTGCTCCCAGAAGCCCGGCTCGTCGTGGTCCAGGAGCCGCAGGCCCGCGATCCACTTGGCGCTCTTCCAGAAGTACAGGTGCGGCACGATCAGTCGCGCCGGCCCACCGTGCTCGGAGGGCAGCGGCTCTCCCTCGTACTCCCAGGCGATCCAGGCACGGCCGCCGGTGAGGTCGGTGAGCGGGAGGTTCGTGGTGTACCCGGTGTGCGAGTAGGCGATCACATGGGTGGCGTCTCCGTGGGGGCGCACCACAGCCAGGAACGCGTCGAGCGAGACGCCGCCGAAGCGCACCCCGAACTTCGACCAGCTCGTCACACAGTGGATGTCGCCCTCGTACGCCGAGGCGGGCAACGCGTGTGCCTGCTCCCAGTCCCAGGTGCGCGGCTCGGCCACCAGTCCGTCGATCCGGAAGGTCCAGTCGGCGGCCGCGAGAGCGGGCGTGACCTCGGCGGACAGCACGGGCCAGTCGTCGCCCGCGTCGTACTGGCCGGGCGGCAGTCCGGTGTTGCGGACGCGCGGGCGTCCGGTGAAACCTCGGGTGACGTTCATGGGACTGGTACCTCAAGGCCGTCGGGTGCACGGCCCGCAGATCGAGCGTGATCGGTGCGCACGCGTTTCCCGGCGCGTGCGCGTTCCACCGTACGTGGCCCGGAGCCGTGCTCCGTCCCCGAGCGGGCTCCGATCATTGCGGACGTATGAACGTTGCCGGGGCCGGGGAATAGCCGAGGCGTGATCGTCCTTGCCCCCATGCCGGCCCCGGTGCGCCCCTGCCACCGGTGACAGCGAGGGAGAGCGAGGGAGCAGGATGCCCAAGGCGTACGTCTTCACCCGGTACGGCGGCCCCGAGGCCGAGGCCCTGGTGGAACAGGACCGGCCGAGCCCGGGAGCCGGCCAGGTGCTCGTCGCCGTGCGTGCGGCGGGTGTGAACCCCGTCGACTGGAAGCAGCGGACGGGCTACCGCCGCCCCGGCGCCGCGGCCCGCGAGCTGCCGGCCGTGTTCGGGAACGAGGTCGCGGGAGTGGTCGAGGAGACCGGCCCCGACGTGACCGGGTTCGCGGTGGGGGACGAGGTCTTCGGCAACCCGGTGGCCGGCGGATACGCCGACTACGCCCTGCTGCCCACGACGGTGACCGCCCACAAGCCCGCCGCGCTCTCGTTCACGGACGCGGCGACACTGCCCGTCGCGGCCGCGACGGCGTACGACGCGATCCACCAGCTCGGCCTGCCCTCGGGCGCGACCGTGCTGATCACCGGCGCGGGCGGCGGTGTGGGCGTCGCGGCCACGCAGATCGCGCGGGTACTCGGGCTGCGCGTGGTGGGGCTCGCGAGCGACGGCAAGAAGGACTTCGTCGAGTCGCTCGGCGCCGTGCACGTCCCGGCCGGCCCCGGTCCGGCCGAGCGGGTGCGGGCGGCGGCGCCGGACGGTGTGGACGGTGTCCTCGACCTCGTCGGGGGTGAGGTGCTGGAGGCCGCGGCGACCCTGCTGGCCGACCGGACGAAGCTGATCACCGGCGCCGACCGGGAGACGGTCGCGCGGCTCGGCGGAGCGGGCGTCGAGCGGGCCCGCACGTCCGCCGTCCTCGACGAGGTGGCGCGGCTCGTGGTCGACGGCCGGCTCCGGCCCTTCGTGACCGGGACGTTCCCGCTGGACCGGGCCGCCGAGGCGCTGCGTGCCGTCGAGGGCGGCCATGCGCGCGGCAAGATCGTGATCGAGGTCGCCCGATGAGCGACGCCCGTACCGCAGCGGCGCACCCGCTGGACAACCCCGCCCTCGGTTCGCTGACCGGCCCGCACGCCCACTTCGCCGAACGCCGCGGCCGCGTCCTGCGCTACCCCGTCGACGTATCCCCGTGGCTGGCCCTGCCCGACGCGCCGGACGCGGACGACTGGGCGGACCTCGCGGCCCTCGTGGGTCCGGGTGGCGAGGCTCCGCTGGCCGGGTTCAACGGGCGGACCCCGGACGGCTGGGAGCTGACCTTCAGCATCGACGGCGTCCAGCTCGTCGACGCCGGACTCGCCGCGGCGCCGGACGCCGAAGCGGTACGGCTCGGCGCCGCCGACGTACCGGAGATGCTCGACCTGGTGGAGCGCACCAGGCCCGGCCCGTTCCTGGCGCGCACCGTCGAACTCGGCACCTACCTCGGGATCCGCCGGGACGGCGCGCTGATCGCCATGGCGGGGGAGCGGTTGCATCCGCCGGGCTGGACCGAGATCAGCGCGGTCTGCACCGACCCGGACTTCCGCGGTCAGGGACTGGCGTCCCGGCTCATCCTCGCCGTCGCGCACGGGATCCGGGAGCGGGGCGAGACACCGTTCCTGCACACCGCCGCGGGGAACACCGGCGCGATCCGTCTCTACGAGTCCCTGGGCTTCGAGCTGCGCCGCACGACCCGCTTCCTGGCCGCGCGGGTACCCGAACACCTGGCGGACGGGCAGACCGTCGGAGCCCGCTGACGGGAGCGGGTCATGGACGTCGGGCGGCGCTCGGGGGTCGCCCGACGTCCATGACCGGCGGCGTGAGGTGCCCGGTGCGGGCGCCTCACGCAGGAGGATCCGTCAGCTCTCCGGCACCTGCCGGACGGACGCCGTGGACGCCCCGGAAGCCGTGTTGTACCGCACCAGATACGTGGCGAACCGCTCCAGATCCTCCGCCGGCCAGTCCGCGAGCCGCTCGCGGAAGGCGATCCGGCGGCTCTCGGTGACCTGGGCCAGGATCCGGGTGCCCGCCTCGGTCAGATGCAGCACCTGTACCCGGTGGTCGTCGGGGTCGAGCCGGCGCCCGATGAGCCCGGCCCGCTCCAGCACCGCCACCTGACGGCTCACCGTGGACTTGTCCAGAGCGTAGTGCGCGGCCAGGTCGGTGGCACGGCAGCCGCCGCTCTCCTCCAGGTGGCCGAGCAGGGTGTACGAGACGAGCGACAGCTCCGGGTGCATGCGCCCGGCCGAGGCCCTGGCGCGCCGGGCGAAGGCCGTCATCTCGCGCTGGATGGTCTCGACGGCCGCCCCGGCCGACCCGCCGGTGGTGACGACGGTCTCATCGGGCCCTTCGCCTGCCTTCATGGGGCCTCCCCTCACTCTCCTGGTTGTATAGTACAACTTGATCGATGGTTGTATATGCCAATCAAAAGGAGGTTCCGTGGTCACCGGACTGCGCTCACCAGCCCTGCGCCATGTGCTCACGCACCTGGTCACCCCGCTGCTGATGTGTCTCGGTATGGGGCTGGCCTATATGGGCGCGTTCGTCACGCCCGAGCCGCACCATCTCCCGGTGGCCGTCGTGGGCTCCGGCGCCGAGACGAAGGTGTTCGCCCAGACCGTGAAGGACGCGGCGGGGAGCAAGCTCGACGTACGGACCGTGGCGACCCGCACCGAGGCGGTCGGCCTGCTCAGGTCCCGTGACATCACCGGCGCCTATGTCCCGGGCGCCCATTCACCCGAACTCGTCGTCGCCACCGCCGCGTCCGACATGGGCGCCACGGCGGTCGAGAAGGTCTTCACGCCGGTCGCCGCCCGGCAGGGGGCGGTGCTGAAGGTCACCGACGTCGCCCCGCCGGTCGCCGACGACCCCACGGGCCAGGGGCTGTTCTTCCTGCTGATCGCGTTGAGCATCGGCTCCTACGCGTCCGTCGCCGCGCTCGGCGCCGCCGGCGCGGAGCTGCCGCTGCGGATACGGGGCCTGCTGGCCGTCGGGGTCTCGGCGGTGGTGAGTGGTATCGGCGCGCTGCTCGCCGGACCCGTGTTCCGTCTCGCGCACCACGACCTCGCGGGTGTGTGGGGCATGGCCTGGCTCTACTCGGCGGGCATCCTCTTCGTCGGCGTCGGCCTCCACACGTTCCTCAAGCGGTGGACCACGCTCGCCATGATGGTGCTCTTCGTGATGCTCAACTTCACCAGTTCCGGGGGTCTGTTCCGGCCCGAACTGCAGAACGGCTTCTTCGGTGCGCTGCACTCCTTCTGGAACGGCGCCGGCTTCGTCGAGGGCATCCGCAGCCTCCTGTACTTCGACCGTGACGGACTGAGCGGCGACGTGGGGACGTTGGTCGTCTGGCTGGTCGTCGGTCTGCTGGTCACGGCCGTCGCCGGTGCCGTCGAGCGCGGGCGCGCGCGGGGAGCCGTACGGGAGGAGCCGGCGCTCGTCCCGCCGGAGGAGTCGCGACAGCGCGGTATCGCGGGGGAGCGGGAAACGGCGGAGGAACGGGAGGCGGCGGAGGAACTGGAGGAGTCGGTCGTCGTCTGACCGGTCCTGTAAGGTGACCGTTCCGGCTGCGGAACGCCCCAGCCCGGGAGTTGCCGAGGAGGTGGGACCCATTACCGTCAGTTCAGGTCGGGTGCTCTCATCTCGGGTCGACGTGGCTCACTGCCAGTAGGCGACCGCGAGAGCGCCCTTCGGTTCACCGAAAGGCTCTCGGCTTCCATGCCCTCCCCATCCGATTCCGTTGTCGCCGCTCTCCGTGCCGCAGGCTGTGTCTTCGCCGAGGACGAGGCGGAGTTGATACTCTCCACCGCCCGCACCCCGGACGAGGTCACCGCCATGGTGGACCGACGCGTCTCGGGACTGCCCCTCGAACACGTCGTCGGCTGGGCCGGGTTCCACGGTCTGCGCATCTCCGTGGAACCGGGTGTGTTCGTACCGCGCCGCCGTACCGAGTTCCTCGTCGACCAGGCCGTCGCCCTCGCCCGGAACGTCTCCCTGGTCGTGGATCTGTGCTGTGGCTCGGGCGCGGTCGGCGCCGCGCTCGCGGCGTCCCTCGACGGACCCGAACTGCACGCCGCCGACATCGACCCGGCCGCGGTCCGCTGTGCCCGCCGCAACGTCGCGCCCTTCGGGGGCCGGGTCCACCAGGGCGACCTGTACGCGGCTCTGCCCGACACCCTGCGCGGTCGCGTCGACGTCCTCGCCGCCAACGTGCCGTACGTCCCCACGGACGAGGTCGGGCTGCTGCCGCCTGAGGCCCGCGACCACGAGCCGCTCACCGCCCTCGACGGAGGCGCGGACGGTCTCGACATCCTGCGCCGGGTGGCCGAGGAGGCCCCCCGCTGGCTGGCCCCCGGCGGCAGCCTCCTGGTCGAGACGAGCGAACCCCAGGCGCCCCTGGCCGTGGAGGCCTTCGCGCGCAGCGGCCTGATCGCCGGACTGGCCGTCTCCGACGAGCTGTACGCCAACGTCGTGATCGGCACCAGGCCCTGAGCGACCGGGCCCTTGAGCGCTCGGACCCTGAGCGGCTTGAGCGGTCGGACCCGGAGCGGCCGGGTCTCGGGAGGCCGGGCCCGGCCGCCCGACATGCCGCGTCCGGCCCTGGATCGTCACCCCGCCCCGGTCACCCCGCCACACTGTGGCTGACCGGAGGCAGGAGACGGAGGCCCGACCGTGAGCAGCGCCCAGGAGTACCCCTTGTGGGACGTCCAGGAGTCCGGTCCCGCCGACGCGCCGAGGAGCGTGCTGCTCCTGCCGGGAGGCATGTGCAGCAAGGCGTTCTACGACGACATGGTCCGCGCGCCGGCGCTCCTGCGCGCGCCGGTGCGACTGGTGGCCGCGACGGTCCCGGGCCACGCCGGGACCCCGGCGCCCAGGGACCTCGCCCTGGAGAACTACGCGGCGCTCGCCGGGGCGCTCGCCGCGGAGCACGGGTGCGATGTCGTCGTGGGCCACAGTCTCGGTGCCAACATCGCCCTGGAGATGGTGGCGGGCGGCCACTTCTCCGGCCCGGTGGTGCTGTTGTCCCCGACCTTCTCGCGCCCCGACGAACCCAGGTCGCTGGCCGTCGCGGACCGGCTCGGGAGGCTCCCGGGCATCGGGGCTCTGACCTGGTGGGCCCTGGTGCGGCTGGTACCGCGCGTCATGGCCGGCAGCCTGCCCCCGGGGCGGCGCGCGGCGCTGGTCGCGGAGTTCGGGAAGAACGACCCGGCGTTCTGCCGCCGGGAGATCCGTCACTACTTCGCCTACCTCGACCGCCATGGCTCCCTGGTGGCGCGGCTCCGCGCGTCGGGCGCCCCGGCCTGGGTCGTACGCGGCGACCGGGACGAGATCGGGCTGACCGCCGAGGAGCGGGCCGGGCTCGAGGCCGGCCCGAACGTCACGATGGTCACCGTCCCCGACGCCGGGCACCTGGTCATGGTCGACCAGCCCGCGCCGGTGGCCGAACTCGTCGCCAGGGTGGCCCTCGGCTGAGCGGCCCGGAGCGGCCCGGAGTGATCCGGAGCGGCCCGGAGTGACCCTCCTCATTGTGCAACTAGTTGCACAAGGCGTGTCCCGTCGTCTACAACAGACGTACGTCTGCCGCGCACGGAGGGCCCGATGAGCCGTTACCCGCACCTGCTGAACCCGCTCGACCTGGGATTCACCACGCTCCCCAACCGGGTCCTCATGGGCTCCATGCACGTGGGACTGGAGGAGGCCGAGCGAGGCTTCGAGCGGATGGCGGAGTTCTACGCCACCCGGGCCCGCGGCGGTGTCGGCCTCATGGTCACCGGCGGCATCGCGCCCAACGAGGCGGGACGGCCCTACGAGGGCGGCGCGAAGCTGACCACCGAGGCCGAGGCCGAGCAGCACGCCGGGGTCACCGCCGCGGTGCACCGCGAGGGCGGGAAGATCGCGATGCAGATCCTGCACTTCGGGCGGTACGCCTACCACCAGGACCTGGTCGCGCCCAGCGCCCTGCAGGCACCGATCAGTCCCTTCACCCCGCACGCGCTCACCGACGCCGAGGTCGAGCAGACGATCGACGACTACGCGCGCGCCGCCCGGCTCGCTCAGCGGGCCGGCTACGACGGCGTCGAGATCATGGGCTCCGAGGGCTACCTGATCAACGAGTTCATCGCCCTCCAGACCAACCGGCGCGAGGACCGCTGGGGCGGCTCCTACGAGAACCGGTCGCGCTTCCCCGTCGAGATCGTCCGCCGGGTGCGCGAGGCCGTCGGCGAGAACTTCATCATCATCTACCGCCTTTCGATGCTGGACCTGGTGCCGGGCGGCTCCTCCCTGGACGAGGTGATCACACTCGCCCGGGCCGTGGAGGCCGCCGGAGCCACGATCATCAACACCGGCATCGGCTGGCACGAGGCCCGTATCCCCACCATCGCCACCTCCGTGCCGCGCGGCGCGTACGCCTGGGTGACCAAGAAGGTGATGGGCGCCGTCTCCGTCCCCCTCGTGACCACCAATCGCATCAACACCCCCGAGATCGCGGAGCAGTTGCTCGCGGACGGCCACGCCGACATGGTGTCGCTCGCCCGGCCGATGCTCGCCGATCCCGACTTCGTCGCCAAGGCGGCGGCCGGGCAGCCGGAGGCCATCAACACCTGCATCGGCTGCAACCAGGCCTGCCTCGATCACACCTTCAGTGGCCGGATCACCTCGTGCCTGGTCAACCCGCGGGCCTGCCACGAGACCGAGCTGGTCCTCGCCCCGACCCGGCTGCGCAAGCGCGTGGCCGTGGTGGGCGCGGGCCCCGCGGGACTGGCCTGCGCGGTCTCCGCGGCCGAGCGCGGCCACGACGTCACGCTCTACGACGCCGCGGGCGAGATCGGCGGCCAGCTGAACGTGGCCCGCAAGGTCCCCGGCAAGCAGGAGTTCGACGAGACGATCCGGTACTTCCGGACCCAGCTCGAACGGCACGGCGTGGACGTGCGGTTGAACACCCGCGTCGCCGCCGGTGACGTGTCCGGCTACGACGAGGTCGTGGTCGCCACCGGCGTGCTTCCGCGCACCCCCGAGATACCCGGTGTCGACCACCCCAGTGTCGTCGGCTACCTCGACGTCCTGCGGGGCGAGGCCCCGGTCGGCGACCGGGTCGCGATCCTCGGCGCGGGCGGCATCGGCTTCGACGTCGCCGAGTACCTCACCGACGGCGGCGACAAGGCGAGCGAGGACCCGGCGACGTACTTCCGCAACTGGGGCGTCGACATGGACTACCGCGCCCCCGGCGGCCTCGGCACGCCCGAGCGGTCCGCACCGCCGCGCACCGTCCACCTCCTGCAGCGCAAGGCCTCCAAGGTCGGCGCCGGACTGGGCAAGACCACGGGCTGGATCCACCGCACCGAGCTCAAGCACCGGGGCGTCACCATGGTTCCGGGCGTCCGGTACGACCGTATCGACGACGCCGGACTGCACGTCACCGTCGACGGCGCGGGTCAGGTGCTGGAGGTCGACACCATCGTGCTGTGCACCGGGCAGGAGCCCCGTCGCGACCTGTACGAGGAACTGTCCGCCGCGGGGCACAGCGTGCATCTGATCGGCGGTGCCGACGTGGCCGCCGAGCTGGACGCCAAGCGGGCCATCAAGCAGGGCACGGAGCTCGCGGCGGCCCTGTAGGCCCCGGGCGCACACGACAGCGAGGGCCGTGCCGGGGACGGCCCTCCCTAGGATGAACCCATGTCACTCCCGCACGCGATCCTCACCGCTCTGCTCGAAAGGCCCTCGTCGGGACTCGAACTCACCAGGCGGTTCGACAAGTCGATCGGCTACTTCTGGTCGGCGACGCACCAGCAGATCTATCGCGAGCTGGGAAGGCTGGAGTCCGAGGGATACATCCGCGCCCTGCCGTCCGCGCAGCCGGCCCGGGGACAGAAGAAGAGCTACGAGGTGCTGCCGGCGGGCCGGGACGAACTGGCCCGCTGGACCGCCGTGAGCCAGGACCCCAAGCCCCTGCGTGACACGATGCTGCTGCGGCTGCGGGCCTCGGCCGTCGTCGGCACCGCGGGCATCGAGACCGATCTGCGTCGTCATCTCGCCCTTCACCAGCGGCAGTTGGCGGAGTACGAGGAGATCGAGGAGCGGGACTTCCCACCCGTCAGGAACGCTCCCCAGGACCGGCTGCGGCACCTGGTGCTGCGGGCCGGTATCGACCTGGAGACCTTCTGGACCCGGTGGCTGAGCCATGCGCTGGAGGAGTTCGAGCACCTGGGGGACCGGCCGCCCGAGCGGGAGGAGACGAGCTCCGGGCCCGCATCGGACGCGCCCGGGGAGGACCGGTCCGCGTCGGGCTGACGTGAGGAGGACCGGTCCGTGCCGGACGGGCGGCCGTCGGAGCGACGGGCCGGCGGGTCAGAGCCGGTGGGGCTTGGACCTGCGGCGCAGGAACCAGGCCGTCGCCACGACACCGGTGGTCACCAGGGCCCCGCCGGCCATGGTGGTGGCCGTGCTGTGGTCCGTGGCCGCCCCGCCGAGACCGCCCTGCACCCCGCGCGTCGGCGCGGCCGTCGCCGAGACGGTGGGTACCGAGGACGCGGAGGACGCGGAGGACGCCGAGGACGCCGAGAACGTCGAAGTTGCCGAGGGCGCGGAGGGCGCGGACGGCGCCGACGGCGCGGACGGCGCGGAGACCTTCACGGCCTGGGTGCCCGCGGTCCGCCCGTCCTGGCAGAGCACGATGACCGTGTACGTGCCGGCGCCGACGTCCGACCACACCGCCGACTGACCCGCGCTCGTCCCGGACAGCGACACCTGTCGTCCCTGGGAGAAGTTCGACTGCCCACCGGAGAGCAGGGAGGCGCTGCCGAAACCGCCGTCCACGTTCCGGCAGGCACTGGTGGTGACCGTGACCTTGGAACCGCTGGCGCTCACGGAGATGCCCGAAGCGGCCGCTGCGGCGGTCACCGTGGCCAGGGTCAGCGGAAGCGCGGCGACGGCCATGGCCGGCCCCGAGCGGCGGAAATCCCGAGCAGTGCGCATTGGACCGTCCTCCAGCGGCACGGTTGGCGGGACGTCCGGTGCGCCGCCAAGGGTGGGAAAGGCCCGTGCTGCCTGGGGACGAGCCAACGTGCCCCGGGTCGGGCCCGCATGCGGACGGGACCGGGCAGGTGACGAATTCCTTCGTCCGGCGGAGGGTGTCCCGCCCAGGGGCCGGCCCACGGCACAGCGGGGTGCCGCCCGTCACCCCCCGCCCGTCGTCACGGACCGTTCCGTCGAGAACCCGCCCCAGGTCCCGTCCGGCAGCTTCGCCCGCAGCCGCACCCGGTACGCGACCCCGGCGTTCCGGCCGACGTAGAAGCTGTACGTGGACCTGCCGCGGGGAGGTGTGCCGCCCCAGACGAGCGAGGTCGCCTGATGGCCGTCCAGGTCGATCCGGTACTCCGTGATCACGCCGTCCGTGCGGGGCGGCATCCAGGACAGGTCCAAGTAGTAGGCGCCGTCCGTCCGGTGGGCGCTGACGCGGAAGTCGGTCGGCGCGGTGCCCCGGCCGTCGCCCGCGCCCGGTTCCGTGGCCAGCCGTACGGCGGCGCTCGCGGGGGAGACGTTGTCGGCCGCGTCGCGTGCCCTGACGGTGAAGGAGTACTCGGTGCCGGGGCGCAGCCCGGTGACCACCGTCGCGGTCTGTGCGCCGCCGACGCTGTGGATCTTCGAACCGCCCTGGTAGATGTCGTACGAGGCCACGCCCCGGGCGTCCGTGGACGGCGACCACTCCAACTGCGCCGCCCGGCTTCCGACCGTCCTGCCGCGCGGCTGCCCGGGGCGGCTCGGCGCGGTGCGGTCGGCGGCGACCGCGGCCGGTGTGGTGGCGCGGACCTCGGTGCTGGGCGGTCCGGGGTTCCCGTCCGAGTCCAGGGCCCGGACGGTGAAGACGTAGGTCGTGGACGGAGCGAGCCTGGTGACGTCCACCATGTGCTCCGCGCCAGGCACCCGGTCGACCTTGGTAGTGCCGCGATACACCTCGTAGGCGGTGACCTCCGGCTTTCCGGAGACCCGGTTCCACATCACGTGCACGCTGGTCGAACTGCCGGCCGCCGCGGTGACCCCCATCGGTGCCGGTGGCACTGGCCGGCCGGGGGTGTCCGCACCCCCGGCGCACGAGGTCAGGACGAACAGTGAGCCGCACACCACCACGGGGAATACGCGTCGCACGGGTCTGCCTCCCTCGACGGGATTGGTCTGTACCTATAAGACACGGCTGACGCGTCCACATCAAGAGGACGAGCGGGCGTTCGTCGGACCGCCGTCGGCTCCGTATGCTGATGCCTGACGCGGCGCGAACTCACCTACCACTCACGGAAGTTCGCGCCCACGGCGCGGACCGCTGTCGTCGCTGTTCCCGCGCCGGCGAGGGCGGTCGAGCGGCCCGAGCCGATCGAGGCTCGGGCCGCTCGACCGCGGCACGCGCCGCCCGGTCCACGGTGCTCCTTCCGGCCCTCTCGGGTGGCCGCGCCGTCGGACGCGCACGAGATTGGGTGAGAGCCCGTCGGCGTGTCCCAGGAGAGGGTCCTTCATCGTGCGTGCCCTGCGTGCCTTACGTGTCCGGTCGCTCGCGCTGCTCGCGGTCGGCGCCACCGTGCTCGTACCCGCGATGTGCGCAGCAGCCGACCCGGACCCCACCGCGCCCGCGTCGGGGGAGGGGACCGTACCGGCCGCCGACCTCCTCGCGAAGGTGCGGGACTGCGTTCCCGTGTCGAAGGGGCGCTATCGCACGGACGAAGGAACTCGCGCCGAGATCCCCGTCTGCGGGGGGCGGGGCGTCGTCTTCTGGAAGGCCGACATGGACATCGACTGCGACGGGCGACCCGGCGCCCTGTGCAACCGTCGGACCGACCCGCTCTTCTCCGCGGCCACCGCCTACCGGCAGACGGACGGGCGCTACCTCAGTGCCGAGACCCTTCCGTACGTCGTCGTGCCCGCCCCCAGCCCCCTCTGGAACCACAGCGACCACGGGATCCGTGGCGGGTCGGTGGTCGCCGTGATCTACCAGGACCGGGTCCAGTACGCGGTCGTCGGAGACATCGGCCCGCGCCGCATCATCGGCGAGGCCTCGTACGCCACCGCCAAGGCGCTCGGCATCGGCGGCGACCCGCGTCACGGCGGGACGGACTCAGGGGTCACCTACATCGCGTTCAAGAACTCCCGGGTGGAGCCCATCGAGGACCACGCGGCCGCCCTGGCGGAGGGTGAGCGGCTGGCCAGGCTGTTCCTGCGGGACGGATGAGCGGCGGCCCTCTCCTCGACCCTCCTGGGCTGCCCGAAGGTGCCGTCGCCGGCGCGGCGGAAGGAGGCCGGTCCCCCGGAGCGGGCGCCGGATTCGGAGCCCCCGGGCGCGAACCCGGGGGCTCCGAATCCGGGACTTCGGCCTCGGCTTTGGCCTCGCGGCGCCCCCGTCTCCGGTCACGGAACAGTCGGCCTCGCCCCCGTCTCCGGTCACGGAACAGCGGGCCTCGGCTCATTGCCCGTGGGCCCCTCGCCCGCGTCCCCTCCACACGTCATCCGGATCATGCCTTCCGGTACGTGTACGCCTCCGCGGCCGCCGCCTCGACGGCCGCGAGGTCGGCTCCCGTGGAGGCCGTGACGACCGCGGCCACCGCGCCTTCGACGAAGGGCGCGTCCACCAGGCGGGTGTTGCCGGGCAGTTCGTCGCCCTCCGCGAGGAGGGCCTTCACCGTGAGCACCGCGCTGCCCAGATCCATGAGGACGGCGACCCCGGCGCCACGGTCGACGGAGGCGGCCGCCGCCGAGATCAGTTCGGCGCTGGTGCCCAGGCCGCCGTCCAACGTGCCGCCGGCCGGGGCGACGGGCACGGTCGTGCCGCCGCCCGCGAGCCCCGTCGCCAGTTCGGCGACCGAGGCGGCGACGGCGGCGCTGTGCGAGACGAGCACGATGCCGACGAGCTTGTCCGCGGTCCTGTCCGCGGTCCTGTCCGCGGTGTTGTCCGCGGTGTTGTCGGAGTCACTCACCGGACGCCTCCACCAGTGCCCCGATCAGCAAGGACGACGAGGTGGCACCGGGATCCTGGTGCCCGATGCTGCGCTCGCCCAGATAACTCGCCCTGCCCTTGCGGGCCTGCAACGGGATCGTGGCGGCGGCGCCCTCCTCCGCGGCCGTGGCCGCGGCCGCGAAGGAGTCGGAGAGCGCGTCCACCGCCGGGACCAGGGCGTCGATCATCGTCTTGTCGCCGGGTGCTGCCCCGCCCAGCGCCATGACGGCGTCGACCCCCGCCCGCAGCGCGTCGGCGAACTGTTCCTCGGAGACCTCGGCGGTGTCCCCGAGGGCCTTCCCCGTACGGCGCAGCAGGGTGCCGTACAAGGGCCCCGACGCGCCCCCGACCGTGGAGATCAGCTGACGTCCGGCGAGCGTGAGGACGGCGCCCGGGGTGTCCGGCGCGTCCTTCTCCAGCACGTTCACCACGGCGGTGAACCCGCGCTGCAGATTGCTGCCGTGGTCGGCGTCTCCGATCGGCGAGTCCAGAGCCGTGAGCCGCTGCGCCTCACGGTCCACCGACGCGGCGGTCGCCGTCATCCAACGGCGGAAGAAATCGGCGTCGAGCACAGAATCTCCTTGCGTGGTACCTACGTTGGGCCGATGAGATGAGTCGTGGTCCTGACCGCGGTCGTGGTGGCGACCATGGCTGTGGCTGTGGCTGTGGCTGTGGCTGTGGCTGTGGCTGTGGCTGTGGCCGTGGCCGTGGCCGTGGCCGTGGCTGTGGCCGTGAGCACCGCCTGCCGGGCGGCGGGCCGGTTCACACGCCCCAGCGCAGCCCCGGTGTCCTCACCGGCGCGTCCCACAGTCGCAGCAGTTCCTCGTCGACCTGGCACAGCGTCACCGACGCACCGGCCATGTCCAGCGAGGTGACGTAGTTCCCGACCAGCGTGCGCGCGACGGGGATCCCGCGCTCGCCGAGCACCCGCTGCACCTCCGCGTTGAACCCGTACAGCTCCAGGAGCGGGGTCGCGCCCATGCCGTTGACCAGGACGAGAACGGGATTGCGCGGGTTCATGTCCTCCAGGATCGCGTGCACCGAGAAGTCGGCGATCTCACGCGAGGTCATCATCGCGCGCCGCTCCCGGCCGGGCTCGCCGTGGATGCCGACGCCCAACTCCAGTTCCCCGGGCGGCAGGTCGAAGGTGGGGCTGCCCTTGGCCGGAGTGGTGCAGGCGCTGAGCGCGACACCGAAACTCCGGGAGTTCTCATTGACCTGCCGGGCGAGCGACTCCACCCGCTCCAGCGGGGCGCCCTCCTCGGCCGCGGCGCCCGCGATCTTCTCCACGAACAGCGTCGCGCCCGTGCCGCGCCGGCCGGCCGTGTAGAGACTGTCGGTGACGGCGACGTCGTCGTTGACCAGCACCTTGGCGATCTGGATGCCCTCGTCCTCGGCGAGTTCGGCCGCCATGTCGAAGTTCAGCACGTCACCGGTGTAGTTCTTCACGATGAACAGCACACCCGCGCCGCTGTTCACGGCGGCAGCGGCCCGCAGCATCTGGTCCGGCACGGGAGAGGTGAAGACCTCGCCCGGACAGGCCGCCGACAGCATGCCGGGACCGACGAAACCGCCGTGCAGGGGCTCGTGGCCCGATCCGCCGCCGGAGACGAGGCCCACCTTTCCGGCCACCGGGGCGTCACGCCGTACGATCACGCGGTTCTCGACATCCACCGTGAGGTCCGGGTGTGCGGCCGCCATCCCCCGCAGCGCGTCCGCGACCACCGTCTCCGCCACGTTGATCAGCATCTTCATGGGTACCTCCTGGTGAGCGTAAGAGTGGAGCCCGTGACCTGCATTCGCGCCTGTTCGTTGGGCATGGAGGGCGTTCGGTTCCGGCGGTCGTCGGTGCTGAGGGCTCGTCACTGCGAAGTATCGGTCTTGGAAGGGCGATGGTCACGTGTACCGACACGCTCGGGTCGGTTCGGGTCGCGTACCGGCCGGCGGGGACGGTCCGCGCCCGCCCTCGCCGTCGGGGGCGCGGTCCCCCCTGAGGATCCGCAGTTGATTTCGCTCGTGCTGACGGGTGCGCGGGAACGACGGAGACGGCAAGGGGCGGGACGGACATGGCGTGGCGTGGCGGGCGGGGACGGTACGGCCGGGTACTCGCGGCGGCGGTCGGCATGACGGCGGTAGCCGTCACCACTTCGGTGTGGAGCGCGCAGGCCGGCCCCGTCGAGAGCGGACCAGGACGAGCGGTGGCCCCGGCCCACCCTGCCGGGCCGCGCGCCCAGGGGCCCGCGAGAGCGCCGGTGTCGGTGGACATCGCCCATGCCTCGGACCGTGGCGCCCGGGGCGTCAACATCACCGTCGACGACGGACCGGACCCGGTCTGGACACCGCGGGTGCTCGAGGTGCTGCGGGAGTACGGCGTGAAGGCCACGTTCTGCATGGTGGGCACCCAGGCTCAGGCGCACCCGGACCTGGTCAGGGCGGTGGTGGCGGCCGGGCACCGGCTGTGCGACCACACGGTGTCGCACGACACCACCATGGACAAGAAGTCCGAGTCGTACCAGTCGCGGCAGATCCTGGACGCCGAACGCATGATCACCAAGGCGTCGGGTGGCGTCCGGCCGCAGTACTACCGGGCCCCGGGCGGCGCCTTCACGCCGTACAGCCGCAAGCTGGCCGCCTCCCGCGGGATGCGGCCGCTCGGCTGGAACGTCGACTCCAAGGACTTCGAGCGGCCCGGCACCGACGTCCTGGTCGCCACCGTCAAGCAGGAGATCCCGAACGGCCCGACCGTCCTCTTCCACGACGCGGGCGGTGACCGCTCCGAGACCGTCGACGGGCTGCGCGAGATCCTGCCGTGGCTGAAGCAGCAGGGGTACTCCTTCGGTTTCCCCGTGCGCTGACCCGCGGGGCGCGGTGTCAGGGCCGGTGCGTCTCCTGGTCGTGGACCCGGAGGGTGCCCCGGTCGCTCTCCCGCAGCGCCCGGCCGATGATCAGACGCTGGATCTGGTTGGTGCCCTCGAAGATCTGCATGACCTTGGCCTCGCGCATGTAGCGCTCGACCGGGAAGTCGCGGGTGTAGCCGGCGCCCCCCAGTACCTGGACGGCGTCCGTGGTGACCTTCATGGCGTTGTCGGTGGCGATCAGCTTGGCGATGGACGCCTCGCAGCTGAACGGGAGGCCCTGGTCCTTGAGCCGCGCGGCGGCGAGCGTGGTGGCGCGGGAGGCCTGCACGGCCGCGGCCATGTCCGCGAGGACGAAGGCCAGCCCCTGGTGTTCGATGATGGGGCGGCCGAAGGTCTCCCGCTCGCGGGAGTAGCGCAGCGCGTGGTCCAGTGCTCCCTGGGCCAGGCCCGTGGCCACCGCCGCGATGCCCAGCCGGCCGCAGTCCAGCCCGGCGAACGCGATCGCGAGGCCCTGTCCCTCCTCGCCGATCCGGTACTCCACGGGAACGCGGGCGTTCTCCAGGCGCACGGTGGCGGTGGCCGACCCGGTCAGGCCCATCTTGTGCTCGGGCGGATCGGCGATGACGCCGGGGGTGTCGGCCGGGACGAGGAAGCAGGAAATGGCCCGCGAGCCGGCGTCGGACGTCCGCGCCATGACCGTGTAGAAGTCCGCGTGCCCGCCGTGCGTGGTCCACGCCTTGGCACCGTCGAGCACGTAGTGGTCGCCGTCCCTGACGGCCCGCGTGCGCATCGCCGCGGGGTCGGATCCCGCATGGGCCTCGGACAGGCAGTACGCGCCGAGCAGCTCGCCGCCGAGCATGCCGGGCAGCCACTTGTGCTTCTGCTCCTCGGTGCCGAACGCGGCCAGGGCGAAGCAGGACAGCGCGTGCACCGAGACGCCGACCGCGACGCTGGCCCACACGGCGGCGATCTCCTCCACGACCTGGAGGTAGACCTCGTACGGCTGGCCGCCACCGCCGTACTCCTCGGCGTACGGCAGGCTCAGCAGGCCGGCCCGGCCGAGGGTGCGGAAGACCTCGCGGGGGAACTTCTCCTCGGCTTCGGCCTCGGCGACGCGAGGGGCGAGCTCCTTCTCGGCGAGCTCGCGGGTGAGGCCGATCAGATCGACGGCTTCCTGGGCGGGCAGCGTTCGGGTGGCTGGCATGGTGATTCCTCGGTCGCTCGGGGAATTAATGATACGGCGATCGATACAACAGTATCGTTTTTGGTACCGTATGGCCATGCAGTCCAGAGATGGATCCGCCGGCCCGCTCGCGGGCCTGCGCGTCCTGGAACTCGCGGGACTCGGGCCGGCTCCGCACGCGGCCATGGTGCTGGCCGACCTCGGCGCCGACGTGGTGCGGGTCGAGCGGCCGTCCGGCCGGGCGCTCAGCCTGGGCCCCGCCGGCGCGACCGACGCCGTGCAGCGTGGCCGCCGGTCGGTCTTCGCCGACCTCAAGAATCCCGCGGGACGGGCGCTGGTGCGAGGCCTGGCGGCGCGGGCCGACGTGCTCATCGAGGGCCTGCGGCCGGGTGTCGCCGAGCGGCTCGGCATCGGCCCGGACGACTGCCGCGACGCGAACCCGCGGCTCGTCTACGCCCGAATCACCGGCTGGGGTCAGGACGGGCCGCTCGCCCGGGATCCCGGGCACGACCTGAACTACATCGGGCTCACCGGTGTCCTGCACGCGATGGGCAGGGGCGACGGGCCGCCGGCCCCGCCGCTGAACCTCGTGGGGGACTTCGGCGGCGGATCCATGCTGCTGGTCGTGGGTGTCCTGGCCGCGCTCTGGGAACGCACCCGATCGGGCGCCGGGCAGGTCGTCGACGCCGCCATGGTCGACGGGACCGCACTGCTGGGCCAGATGGCGTACGCGCTGCGCGGCATGGGGGAGTGGTCGGACGAACGGAGCTCGAACCTTCTCGACGGGGCCGCGCCCTTCTACGACACCTACGCGTGCGGCGACGGCAAGTACGTGGCCGTGGCCGCACTCGAGCCGCAGTTCTTCGCGGCCCTGCTCGACGGGCTGGGGCTGGACCCCGCCGAGCAGCCCGCGCAGGGCGACCGTGACGGCTGGCCGGTGCTGCGGTCCCGGTTCGCGGGCAGGTTCGCCTCCCGCACACGCGACGAGTGGGCGGAGCACTTCGCCGGAACGGACGCGTGCGTGACGCCCGTGCTCACCTTCGCCGAGGCGGGCGCGCACCCGCACATGGTGGCCCGGCGCACCCTGGTCGAGGTCGACGGCATCCTGCAGGCAGCCCCCGCGCCGCGTTTCTCGCGCACCCCCAGCAGACAGCCCTCGGCGCCCCGTGCGGCGGGCGCGGACACCGAGTCGGTGCTCCGTGACTGGGGCGTCGAGTCCTCGCCGCCGGCGGTCCGGTCAGGGTGAGACGGCGTGCACGATGAGCGAGGCCAGCTCCGCGTAGGCCTCCGCGTCGCTCAGCCCGGTGCGCGCGGCCACCTCGCCACGCTGGATCTCCTGCATGGTGGCGGCCACCACCTCGCCCACGAACGCGGCATGGACGTCACGGAACGCGCCCGCGGCGACACCGTCCGCGATCAACTGCCTGATCCGGGCAGCCGCGAGGCGCGTGTTGGCCTCGTACACCTCACGGGCCGGTTCGAACTGGGCCATGTCGTCGAGGAATCGCCGGGACAGCGGTCGCAGCCGCTCCGCGACCGCGTTCAGGTAGACCACCACGCGGTCGGCCGGCGCGGAGGTGTCCGCCACCTGCTTCTCGATGGCGCCGGCCGCCTCCCGGAAGTAGTGCTTCACCGCCTCCCGGACCAACTCCTGCTTACTGCCCGCGAGTTGGTACAACGTCGTCTTCGAGCAGCGCAGCCGCTCGGTCAGCTCGTCGAGCGTGAACGACGCGAACCCCTCCGCCGCCAGCAAGGCGACGAGCCGTTCGAGGAGGTCTGTCTGGCGCGCTGTTCGACGTGTGGACGGCATGGCCTCAGCGTAACCGCTCACCTTCGCGGGGCCGGATCCCGGCAGGGGAACCCCGGGCCGTCGCGCCACCCGCCGCCGCAGGACGGCCTCCTTTAGCGGCGGACGACCCCCGATCCGGCGATCACCTTCTGACCAGGGTCACCCGGGTCCCGCCCGCAGCAGGTCGGCCGGAGGCAGAAATGACTGGTCCACCGGTCCCGGTGGTCGGTAGCCTCCGTCCGTGATCGAAGACGGGGCGGGGATCGTGGACGGGCGCCGTACCGGGGTGCAACTGGACGACGAGCAGGCGGAATCGCCTCGGGAGGTCTGCTGGCGGGGCAGGGGCGTCGCCTTCGCGCCGCTCGACGTCGACGACGCGGAGCTGATCCATGTCTGGCGCTCCGACCCCGTGGCCGCCCACGAAATCGGCTTCTGGCCGCGTTCCCTCTCCGCCGTGCGCGAGCGCATCGAGCGCGACCGCGACGAGCACGACCGCGACGACTTCCTCGTCCTGCTCCCCGACGGCACACCGATCGGCCACATCGCCCTGACGGACCAGGACATGGTCGACGGCACAGCCGAGATCATGCTGCTCCTGGACCCCGGCCACCGGGGCCGGGGCCATGGCGCGGACGCCGTCGACGCGCTGGTCGACCTCGCCTTCGGTGAACTGCCCATGCACCGCGTCCAGGCGGTCACCCACACCACCAATACCGGGGCCCTCGGCGCCCTGGCCAGGGCGGGGTTCGTCCAGGAGGGGGTGCGCCGCTCCGCCTGCCTGCACCGGGGCCGCCGGCACGACGTAGCGGTGCTGGCCCTGCTCCGGGACGAGTGGCAGGAGCTCACCCGCCCCCGGTCCTGGGACCTGCGGGACGGATCTCCGGCGATCCCCGACCGGCGCCCGCTGTCGGCGGGGTCCGTTCACGGCTGGGCGGGCCAGAACCGCACCAGGTAGCGTTCGACACCCAGCCCGGTGCCCTCGCCCTCCGACAGAGCGGCTGCGGCGGCCCGGCCGACGCAGCTGACGCGCACCCGCCACGAACCGCCGGAGTCCGCCAGCGTAATGAGCTCGTCGCTGCGGCCTGTGTGCATGGACCACACGGCGACCTCACCGCTGATGGACTCGAAATCGGCCTCGGCCTGCTCGTCCCAGTCAGACAGGTCCTGCTCGGGCGGGGGGCCGTCCCACACTTCCACGCTGACTGCGGCGGTGTGCGTGTGGCCGCCGCTGGTGATGTCCAGCCGCCCGGGACGGGCGCTGAGAAAGACGTCGAAGTCGAAGTCGTCCGGGAAGGGAACCGGCAGGTCTGCGTCGTCGCTCTCCTGGAGCCCGAAAGCGTGGTACCCCACGTAGGCATCCACGTGCTGCCGACGGACAAGCTCTGCCACGGACAACCCCTCAACTCGCCAAGCAGGTCACCGAAGCGACCCTAGCTCTCCGACACCCGAGCCGACGCCACTCCTCCTCCCCGCACGCCCACGGCGCGAACCTCATCCGCTCCCCGGTGCATTCGCAAGCCACTGGGTTTCAGCCTGTGATGTAGCGCATCCGGCTGTTGGTCACGGGCGCGGCGGAAGAACATCGCATCACCAGCGCGTCGACCACCTGGTTCACGCGGATTCCGCACCACGACTCTGGCCTCGGCGGTCCCAGCCCATTCCGCTGACCAAACGTCTGCCGAACGCACCCGACGGGACAAGGCGCTCTTTTAGGGGCGCACCGCGGCCCGCCGCTCCAGGATGTCCAGGGCCCGTTCCGCCCACCGGATGTTCTCCTCCTCGAAGGAGCGCCCCCGCATCAGGGTGAGATAGGGGCCCACACGCTCCGCGCGGGCCAGGAACTCGTCCTCGGTGCGCCCGTCCAGCAGTCGCGCGCGCAGCCGCTCGTAGCGGGCCAGCTTGGCGCGCGCCCACTCCAGGCGCTCGGCGATCGCCGCCCGTACGGCCGCGTCGTCGCCCGCGTCGACGGACTGGACCTTGACCAGCAGTTCGTCGCGGATGGCGGTGGGTTTCGGAGGGTCGGCGGTGAATTCGCGCAGGGCGACGCGTCCCGCCGCGGTGAGGGAGAAGACCCGCTTGTTCGGGCGTCGCTCCTGCCGCACCAGCCGGGCCTCGATGAGCCCCTCGGACGTCATCCGCTCGAGTTCCCGGTAGAGCTGCTGCGGGGTCGCCATCCAGAAGTTGGCCACCGAGGCGTCGAACTCCTTGGCCAGGTCGTATCCCGACGCCTCACCCTCCAGGAGCGCGGCGAGGACCGCGTTGCGCAATGCCATGGGCCAAGGCTAGACGGCATACACCCCCGCGACTAATCTCTTACGCACCTATTCAATTAGTTGACTATGAGAGCAGGGATCCCGATGCACCCCTTCCGCAAGGCCGTGGAGGCCGGAGACCTCGCCGCGGTCGAGGAGCTGCTGGCCGACGACGTCGTGTTCACCAGCCCCGTCGCCTTCAAGCCGTACCCGGGCAAGGCGATCACCGCGGCCATCCTGCGCGGGGTCACCCGCGTCTTCACCGACTTCCGCTACGTACGGGAGATCGCGGGTGCCGACGGCCGTGACCACGCGCTGGTCTTCACGGCGAAGGTGGGCGACAAGGAGATCAACGGCTGCGACTTCCTGCACTTCGACGAGGACGGCAGGATCGACGACCTGATGGTCATGGTCCGCCCGCTCTCGGCGGCCCATGCGCTCTCCGAGGCGATGGGCGCGCAGTTCGAGCGGATCTCGCGGGAGGCGGCGGACGCCGCGGGCCGGTGAGCCGCGCCCCGGCGCCGGCCGTCCACGCGGGGTTTGACGCGACTCCCGGGGGCTACCCGCGCCGGGTGACCTCGACGAAGACGAAGGCGAAACAGACGACCGCGCCGGCACCCGAGCGGGGACCGGTCCGCTCCTCGGAACCGGTCAGCCTCCCGGAACCGAGCCGCCTCCAGGAACCGACCCGCCTCCAGGAACCGATCCGCTTCCTGGAAGACCGCTTCGACTGCGCACAGGCCTGCGTCGAGTGCGCCCGCGCCTGCGCGCTGCGGGCGAGCTGCATGGATCCCGACGGACCCAAGGTGCGGCAACTCGCGCGGCGTATGGGCCTCATGTGCGCCGAGGTGTGCGACGCGACCTGCCTCGTCCTGGACGGGCAGCACCCCCGGGGCGAGGCCGGCATCCGTGTCCAGGTCGAGTGGTGCCGGTCCGTCTGCCGTGAGTGCGCGGACGTCTTCGACCGGTGTCCCGGCGCGCAGGCCGGCGCACGGGCCTGTCGCGCGTGCGCCCAGGCCTGCACGGACTTCCTCGCGACCCTGCTACCCGTCTGAGCCGGCCGCTTCCGTCGACGGGGCGAGCGGCCGTCCGACGCGTACGTTCCAGCGTCCGGAGCGACCGCTGAACTCGGTCGCGGTCAGGGGCGGTACGTCGACCCGCCAGAACGCCGACTCCGGCGCGCCCAACACCCGTACCACCAGGGCCCGTACCACCTCCGGCTCCACCACGGCGACGGTCCGGCCCGTCACCTGCGCGGCCGTGTCGAGGCAGCCCGCCACCCGGTCGCAGAACGCCCGCACCGACTCCCCGCCGTGCGGTGCCGCACGAGGATCGGCCAGCCACCGGGCCACCGCCTCCGGTTCCTTCGAGCTGACCTCCTCCAGCGTCGCGCCCCGCCATCGGCCCACGTCGAGACCGGCCAGCTCCGGTACGTCCAGCACCGCGTCCAGGCCCAGCGCGTCAGCGGTCTCGCGGCACCGCACGCTGGGGGAGACCCACAGCCGCTCCGCGCCGGGTACCGCGCCCGCGGCGGCCCGCGCGAGCCGCAGCCCCGCGGCCTCCACCCGGCCCCCTTCGTCGAAGCGGGCCTCCCGCAGCGCCGCGCCGATCGCGGCTGAGATCAAGATCACTCGGCTCGTCATACGTTCACTCTCGTGCGCTGTCGTGTTCACCCGTGCCCAAGTCCCCTGCCGGAACCGGGAATCCGCCCCCGCTGACCGGCCCCGGCGCGCAACTGCGCTCCTGCCACGCGCCCTTGGCCGGGCCCGGGCTTCGCGGTACGGTCTGGATGATATTGACGACGGTTCGGCGGAAGTCCGGTGGGAGTCCGGCACGGTCGCGCCACTGTATGCCCAGCGCACGCCACCCCTCCCCGGGGCGGCGGAGGTCGAGCAAGTCAGACCCGCGGCCGTCGTCCTGTGCACCACCGAGACGGGACGCGAGTTCCCCAGGAGGTACTGCCCCATGGCGCAGTCCGTCGCCCAGCCGACCGCCACCCCCACCGCCGTTCCCGCCAAGCTGCCGATCGGTGCGATCGTCCCCTGGGCGGTCTTCTTCGGTGTCCTGATGCTGGTCCTGCTCTACTTCGTCGGCGCCGAACAGGGCGCCACCTCCCTCGTGTCCGGTGAGAACGTCCACGAGTGGGTGCACGACGCCCGCCATCTCCTCGGGTTCCCCTGCCACTGACGGCTCGGGCAGAAGGGGGCGCCCGGCTGGGCGCCCCCTCTCGCATGTCACCGCCATTCCCTATTTCTGGAACACGTTCTACGGTGTGCGCCGTCAGGTCCCGCCTTGGGGAGCCAGGAGGCGCCGTGCATCTCGAATACACGCCGGAGCAGCAGCGGTTGCGGACCGAACTGCGCGACTACTTCGCCGAGCTGGTGCCCGACAACGCCTATGCCCGGTACGGCGACCCGGCGGCGCAGAAGCGGTTCTACCGCGAGACGATCCGCCGCCTCGGCGCGGACGGCCGGCTCGGTGTGGGCTGGCCCAAGGAGTACGGCGGCAGCGGCCTCACGCCCATGGAGCAGTTCATCTTCTTCGACGAGGCCGCCCAGGCGGGCGTACCGCTGCCCCTGATGGCGCTGAACACCGTCGGCCCGACGATCATGCAGTTCGGTACCGAGGAGCAGAAGGGGTACTTCCTGCCCAGGATCCTCTCCGGCGAGATCGACTTCGCGATCGGCTACAGCGAGCCCGACGCGGGCACCGATCTGGCCGCGCTGAAGACCCGGGCCGTACGCGAGGGCGACGAGACCACCGGCCACTACACGGTCAACGGGCAGAAGATCTGGACGACGAACGGCGACACCGCCGACTGGGTGTGGCTCGCCGTCCGCACCGACCCGGACGCCCCGCCCCACAAGGGCATCACCATGCTCCTCGTACCGACCTCCGACCCCGGTTACTCCTGCACCCTCATCAACACCCTCGCCTCGCACGACACCACCGCCAGCTACTACGAGAACATCCGCGTCCCCGTCTCCCGCCGGGTCGGTGAGGAGAACAAGGGCTGGCGGCTGATCACCAACCAGCTCAACCACGAACGCGTCACCCTCGCCGCCCACGGCACCATGGCGATCCGCGCCCTGCACGACGTCCAGCGCTGGGCCATGGAGACCAAGCTCGCCGACGGCCGCCGGGTCGTCGACCTCCCCTGGGTGCGCCGCCGGCTCGCGCAGACCCACACCCGGCTCGACGCCATGAAGCTCCTGAACTGGCAGATGGTGAACGCCGTCCAGCAGGGCACCCTCACCCCGCAGGACGCCTCCGCGGTCAAGGTGTACGGCTCCGAGGCGCGCCGGGACGCGTACGCCTGGCTCATGGAGATCGTCGCGGTGCCGGGTGTCCTGAAGGAGGGCTCGGCGGGCGCCGTCCTGCACGGCGAACTGGAACGCGGCTACCGGTCGGCGGTGATCTTCACCTTCGGTGGCGGCAACAACGAGATCCAGCGGGAGATCATCTCGTGGATCGGGCTGGGGATGCCACGGGTACGGCGTTGAGCTGCCTCTGCGGAAGCCCGGCCTTTCACAGCGCCCACCAGCAGTACAGGCGCAGGCCGGCCGGCTGAGCGCGTCGAGCCAGGCCGGCCAGGGCTTCCAGGGCGACGGCCGCCGTCTCGGCGTCGACCTGGTTCTGCCGCAGTTCGTCGGTCGTGGACCACGACTCCGCGAAGCGCCGGAGGTCGCCTCGAGCCGCGGTGGCGAGGGCCGCCACCAGGGTGTCCGACAGGCTGAACACGAGCGGGCCGTCGCCGTCCGGCTCGGACAACAGCTGCCCGGACCGAGGGCGCCGACCGGCCTCCTCATAGCCGCAGTCCGTCGCGATCGCCTCGAGCCGGGCGAGGGCGACCACCGGGTCGACGCCCTTCAGGGAGACCACGTCCAGCGCGGCCGGGCCCGGACCCCCGGGCGATTCCCCCACGGCGACGGCGGTTTGATCGTCAGCGGCGGAGAAGTAGTCGCACAGCGTCATGCCACCGATTCTGGCACCCACGACCGACAGCCCTGCCGGTACGTCCGGGGCACTCGACGGGCACCAGCCGGGTCAGGTTTCGGGGGTGACCGGTCTGAACGCCCTGAGCGCACGCCCCGATGCCGCGGCGGTCCCGCCCTTCTCGGCCCGTTCGAGCGTCCCGTGCGGTGCGCTTCCCGGGCACCGTACTGCGCTGCGTCCCCGTACGTCGTCGCCGGCACCACCCGTCCCCGCACGTGCTGCACGCCCTGGCGCGGCGCCGCCCCCGCTCGCGCCGGGTGCCGTACAAAGTCGGCAGATAACTCGCCATACTGGACGGGCCAGGGGAGGGCGCGGCGAGCAGCGACGGGGGCGATCGCACGAGATGGCGGAGACCAGGCTGCTCCAGAGCCGGTACCGACTGCTCGATCTGATCGGGCGGGGAGGCATGGGCGAGGTGTGGCGCGCCCGCGACGAGTCGCTGGGGCGACAGGTCGCCGTGAAGTGCCTCAAGCCCCTCAGCCCGCACCACGACCCGTCCTTCACCGGTGTCCTGCGGGAGAGATTCCGGCGCGAGGCCCGGGTGGCCGCCGCGCTGCAGCACCGCGGGGTGACCGTGGTGCACGACTTCGGCGAGTCCGACGGCGTGCTGTACCTGGTCATGGAGCTGCTGGCGGGACACAACCTCGGTCAGTTGCTGGAGGACAACGAGCGGCATCCGCTGCCGGTCGCCGACGTCGTCGACATCGCCGACCAGGTGTCGGCCGCGCTCGCCTACACCCATCAACAGGGCATCGTGCACCGGGACCTGAAGCCGGCGAACATCATGCGGCTCGCCGACGGCACCGTGAAGATCTGCGACTTCGGCATCGCCCGGCTCGGCCACGACATCGACTTCACGGCCCGGCTGACCGGCACCGGTATCGCGATGGGCACGCCGCACTACATGTCGCCGGAGCAGATCAGCGGTGCCGAGGTCGACCGGCGCAGCGACCTGTACTCCTTCGGATGTGTGCTCTATGAGATCGCCACCGGGGCACCGCCGTTCGACCTCGACGACGCGTGGGCGGTCCTCATCAGCCACCGCGACACCTTTCCCGAGCCACCGCGCAGGCGCCGGGCCGAGCTGCCCGAGTACGTCGAGCGGATCATCCTGGACCTGCTGGCCAAGGAGCCGGATCGGCGGCCGCGGGACGCCGGCGAGCTCGGCCGCCGGATCAGCGAGGGCCGTACGACGCCGGTGCACGCGCAGACCGTACTGTCGCCGGTACTCCGCCGGCCGGCCCCAGACCAGCGGATCCTGGCGTCCGCGGCCGAGCCGCCACCCACCCGCGACCCGGTGCTGCCCTCCTGGACGCGGGGCATGACCACCGGCCACAAGGCGACCGGCGCCGGGCTGCGCGCCACGCCGCCGGACGCGTCGGCCGGACTGACCGGCGAGTGGACCGTACGCCCGTCGACGACGGAGTTCGCGCCGCCGGACCGCACCGAACGGCCCACGCCGTCACCGGAGTTGCTCACCGCCCTGGCGGGGCGGCACAACGCGGGACTCAGTCTGGGCCGGCTCGGCCGGTGGACCGAGGCGGGCGAGGTGCACCGCGCGGTCGCCGCCGAACGGGAGCACCTGCTGGGCCCCGACCACCCCGACACGCTCGCCAGCCGGTACGAGGTCGGCTTCACGCTCAGCCGCACCGGCCGGGCCGCCGACGCGCTGCACGCCTACGCGCACGTGGCCCGGGTCAGGGAGCGGGTGCTGGGCCCCGACCACCCCGACACCCTGGCCGCCCGACAGGAAACGGCTTACGTCCTGGGCCAGTTGGGCCGTCATTTCGAGGCGCACCAGGCCTACACGTCCGTGCTCGCCGCCCGGGAACACGCCATGGGGCCCGACCATCCGGACACCCTGCGCTGCCGGCACAACCTCGCCTTCAACCTGAGCAGGCTGGGCCGCCTGGAGGACTCCTACCGGATGGCGAGCGGGGTCGCTGACGCCCGCGCGCGGGTGCTCGGTCCGGCCCACCCCGACACTCTTCTCACCCGCTACGAAGTCGCCTACGCACTGGGCCAGTTGGGAAGGTGGCCGGAGGCGCTGAGCACCTACCGGGAGGTGGCAGGGGCGCGGGCACGTGCCCTCGGCCCCGACCACCCGGACACGCTCTCCGCCCGTTACGAGGTCGCCGTCAGTCTCGGCCGGCTCGGTCGCAGCGAACAGGCACTGGAGGTGTACCGCGACCTGATCGACGACCGCACCAGGGTGCACGGCCCCGCCCACCCCGAGACCCTTCGCGCCCGGCACGGACTCGGCGTCAACCTCGGCCGGATGGGGCGCTGGGAGGAGGCGCTCGCCGAATCCCGCGACGTGTGCGCGATCCGTGAACGGGTCCTCGGCCCCGGCCATCCCGACACCCTCGTCAGCCGCCGCGAGGTCGCCGTCGGCCTCGGCTGGCTCGGCCGCTGGGCCGACGCGCTCACCGAGTACCGTGCCGTCGCCGTCGCCCGCGAGCGCGTCCTCGGCGAGAACCACCCCGACGCCCTGGCCAGCCGCAACGACGAGGCGCACTGTCTGGAGCAGCTGGGGCGCGCCCAGGAGGCGGTCGAGCTGTACCGACGGGTCGCGGCGATGCGGCAGCAGCGGGCGGCCGAGGGGCACTGAGCCTCCCGGGCCGTCCCGAGCGGCCATCCGGGCGCCCGCCGGCTGCCGCGTACCTCTGGCAGACCTAGATCATCGCGTGCTACCAAGAACCATGCCTGTACACGAGGGATATGACGCCGTGATCGTCGGCGGGGGCCACAACGGACTCGTCGCCGCCGCCTACCTGGCCCGTGCCGGACGCTCCGTCCTGGTGCTGGAGCGCCTGGGGAACACCGGCGGCGCCGCGGTGTCCACCCGGCCGTTCGCCGGGATCGACGCGCGGCTGTCGCGCTACTCGTACCTGGTCAGCCTGCTGCCCCGGAAGATCGTGCGCGACCTGAGCCTCGACTTCCGGGTCCGCGGACGCACCGTGTCCTCGTACACGCCCGTCGAACGCGACGGCCGGCCGACCGGACTGCTCGTCGGTGGCGGCGAGCGGCGCACCCGCGAGGCGTTCCGGCGGCTGACCGGGTCGGACCGCGAGTACGAGGCCTGGCAGCGCTTCTACGGCATGACCGGCCGAGTCGCCCAGCGGGTGTTCCCGACCCTCACCGAACCGCTGCCCACCCGCGACGAGCTGCGTGGCCGGATCGACGACGAGGAGGCCTGGCGGGTGCTGTTCGAGGAGCCGGTGGGCGTCGCCGTCGAGGAGAACTTCAGCGACGACCTGGTGCGAGGCGTCGTCCTCACCGACGCCCTCATCGGCACCTTCGCCGATGCCCACGACCCCTCGCTGCGGCAGAACCGCTGCTTCCTGTACCACGTGATCGGCGGCGGCACCGGTGCCTGGGACGTACCGGTCGGCGGCATGGGCGCCCTCACGGACGCGATCGCCGGCGCCGCGCGCGGCGCCGGCGCCGTGATCGCCACCGGCCACGAGGCGATCCGCGTGGAGACCGACGGGCGGAGTGCGGAGGTCACCTACCGGACCGCGGACGGCGAGGGCGTCGTCGCGGCCCGGCACGTCCTGGTGAACGCCTCGCCGCAGGAGCTCGCGACCCTCACGGGCGAGGCGGCGCCGACCCCGGCCGAAGGCGCACAGCTCAAGGTGAACATGCTGCTCAAGCGGCTGCCGAAGCTGCGCGACAGCTCCGTCGACCCGCGCGAGGCCTTCTCCGGGACCTTCCATGTGGCCGAGGGATACGAGCAGTTGGCGACCGCTCACGCGCAGGCCGCCGCCGGCCGACTGCCCGACGCCCCGCCCTCCGAGATCTACTGCCACTCACTCACCGACCCCAGCATCCTGGGCCCGGAGCTGGTCGAGCAGGGCTACCAGACGCTCACGCTCTTCGGCCTGCACACGCCTGCCCGGCTCTTCGCGCACGACAACGACGCCGTGCGTGCCGAGCTGTTGAAGTCCACCCTGGCGCAGCTGGACGCACAGCTCGCCGAACCGCTCGCGGACTGCCTGGCCACCGACGCGGAGGGCCGCCCGTGCATCGAGGCGAAGACGCCGCTCGACCTGGAGCGCGATCTGCGGCTGCCCGGCGGCAACATCTTCCACCGCGACCTCGCCTTCCCGTACGCCCAGGAGGGCACGGGCCGTTGGGGCGTCGAGACGGCGCACGCCAACGTCCTGCTGTGCGGGGCGGGCGCGGTCCGCGGGGGCGGGGTGAGCGGGGTGCCCGGGCACAACGCGGCGCAGGCGGTGCTGGAGTCGCTGGGCCAGGGAGGTTGAGACGTGTCCCGCGACTGCTGGTCGTGGTGAGATGATCTTGGTGTGGGCTGGTGCGATCGCGGCGTCGGGCCGTCTCCGCCGTCCCTGTTCACAGCGCTGAGGTTGCGTCAGTTCGGCGCGTCGGTCGCTGCGTTGGGACTCGAGGGTGCGGCCCCGTCCGCAGGGGCCGGCCCGGGAGCCTGCCACTGCGGGACCGGGTCCCGCCGGTCGCCGACCGGCGGGCCCATGGGATTCTGCGCCGACTCGCCCCGCTGTTCCGGGTGTCGATGCCGGCGGTCTGGTTCGGCGTGGGGAACATGCGCGGTACGGCCCGAGTTCTGATCGTGGCCCGGACCGGGACGGCCGGTGGCACGGACCCGGTTCAACCGCCGTTCGACCGTGACGCCTCCGCCGGCGTCTAGAGATCTTTAACGGCTTGGGTGACGAAGGTTGGGCGATTCCGGTCTTGATGACGAGGGCATGAAGCCGAGATCGACCTGCTGCCGCAGTCGAGCACAGCAGGGTTGCGAACCTTGAGCACCTCACCTTGGACAAGCCGTGGGTGCCGCGCGGAGCCACCGATCTGGGAGGTCGGCGGCAGGCTCCTAATCGCTGCCACCCGTTGCCTACGACGTCTACGATGTGGCGTCCGCACCGAGCGGACCCAGACGGCCATCCACTGCAGCGCCAGCCCGGCGGGCGGCCTCGCCGGCGCGGGCAATGGCGCCGAGACCGGCGGAAGTGGGCTTCGTGGGCGGGCCGGTCGGCGTGGTGGCGGTGGCCTCGGTGACGTGCTCGGCAGCGGCAGCGGCAGCGGCATCGGCGAGGGCACCTTGTGGACGGGATCGAGGATGTGTTGCAGATGAGGACCTGGCTGGCGGGGCTGTTCACAAAGGGACGCCGCCGCACCACGGAGGGGACCGTGCCGGAGAGCCGGGCGGAGATCACGCCCGAGGAGCGGGCGGTTCTGCTTGTCGGAATCCTTGACGACCCCACGGCGCGCGAGGACGAAAAGTCCGACGCGGCTATGGACCTGGAGTTTTTCACCGGCCCGCTCGTCGAATCGGGCCTGATCCGGATCATCCGCGCCGAGGACTTCACCAGCGTGCTGGCCCAGCAGTGTGCGGAGTCCCTCGGCGGGATCTGGGCCCGAACCGGCCGCGTGGACCTCGCCTTCATGACGGAGCTGCGGGGTCAGGCGAAGAACGAGGTCTTCGCCGTCCTCGGCGACCGCGCCCCACACCTGCTGCCCCCTGGCGCCTTGTAGAAGATCTTTAACGGCTGGGTCAGGGAGGTTCGAGGTCGAGCCTGGTCCGGGCGATGAGGCCCGGCGGCGGGCCGTGTCAGGGTCGCCGTCGGGCTCGCCGTTCCGGAGAACCGCGATGTACGACCGTTCGCCGGACGCACCGCGACGGCTCGCGCGAGATGGTTCCCGGTGGCGACCCGGAAAACGGATCCAGATCTGACGGAGTATCAGAAAAGGCCTTCCCTCGGCCGGGCGACTGCGGCATCCTGCGGCCATGCAGACGGAGCTGAGCAAGCAACTGGGGATCGAGCACGCCATCTTCGGCTTCACGCCGTTTCCCGCCGTCGCCGCGGCCATCAGTCGCGCGGGCGGTCTCGGCGTGCTCGGCGCGGTCCGCTACACCGCCCCCGACGACCTCAAGCGCGACCTCGACTGGATCGAGGCGAACGTCGACGGCAGGCCCTACGGTCTGGACGTGGTGATGCCGGCCAAGAAGGTCGAGGGGGTCTCCGAGGCGGACGTCGAGGCGATGATCCCCGAAGGCCACCGGCAGTTCGTCGCGGACACCCTCGCCAAGTACGGCGTGCCCGGCCTCGCCGAGGGGGAGGCCCCCGGCTGGCGCATCACGGGCTGGATGGAACAGGTCGCGCGCACCCAGCTCGACGTCGCCTTCGACCATCCCATCAGGCTGCTGGCCAACGCGCTGGGCTCACCGCCCGCCGACGTCGTGCGGCGTGCTCACGACCAAGGGGTGCTCGTCGCCGCCCTCGCGGGCAGCGCCCGGCACGCCCGCAAGCACGCCGAGGCGGGCATCGACGTCGTCGTCGCGCAGGGCTACGAGGCGGGCGGCCACACCGGGGAGATCGCCTCGATGGTGCTCACGCCGGAGGTCGTCGACGCCGTCGACCCGCTGCCCGTCCTCGCGGCAGGCGGCATCGGCAGCGGGCAGCAGGTGGCCGCCGCGCTCAGCCTCGGCGCCCAGGGCGTATGGCTCGGTTCCCTGTGGCTGACCGTCACCGAGGCCGACTTGCACTCGCCGGCCGTGACGCGCAAGCTGCTGGCCGCCGGGTCCGGCGACACCGTCCGCTCGCGCGCGCTGACCGGGAAGCCGGCCCGCCAGTTGCGCACCGAGTGGACCGACGCCTGGGACGATCCGCACGGTCCCGGCACCCTGCCCATGCCCCTGCAGGGGCTGCTGGTGGCCGAGGCCGTCTCCCGCATCCAGAAGTACGAGGTGGAGCCACTGCTCGGGACGCCCGTCGGGCAGATCGTCGGCCGGATGAACAGCGAACGCAGCGTGCAGGCCGTCTTCGACGACCTGACCCGCGGTTTCGAGCACGCCGTCGACCGCATCAACAGGATCGCCGGAAGGAGCGCCCGACCGTGACCACCTCGACCTCACCGAACGGCTTCTGGGCCCAGGCCACCGCCGACCCCGGGCGGACGGTCCTCGTCACCCCGGACGGCGACGAGTGGAGCGCCGGCCGACTGCACACCGCGGCCAACCAACTGGTGCACGGGCTGAGCGCCGCCGGGCTGGAACGCGGTGACGCCTTCGCCGTCGTCCTGCCCAACGGCGTCGAGTTCCTCGTCGCCTACCTCGCCGCCTCGCAGGCGGGCCTCTACCTCGTCCCCGTCAACCACCACCTCGTCGGCCCCGAGATCGCCTGGATCGTCTCGGACTCTGGCGCCAAGGTCCTCATCGCCCACGAACGGTTCGCCGACGCCGCCCGCCACGCCGCCGACGAGGCGGGACTGCCGCCCACGAGCCGCTACGCCGTCGGCCGGGTCGACGGCTTCCGGCCGTACACCGAACTCCTCGCCGGACAGGACGGATCGGCGCCCGCCGACCGCACCCTCGGCTGGGTCATGAACTACACCTCGGGCACCACGGGCCGCCCCCGCGGCATCCGCCGACCGCTGCCCGGCAAGCTCCCCGAGGAGACCTACCTCGGCGGCTTCCTCGGCATCTTCGGCATCAGGCCCTTCGACGACAACGTCCACCTCGTCTGCTCGCCGCTCTACCACACGGCCGTACTCCAGTTCGCGGGCGCCTCCCTGCACATCGGCCACCGTCTGGTGCTGATGGACAAGTGGACACCCGAGGAGATGCTCCGGGTCGTCGACACCCACCGGTGCACCCACACCCACATGGTCCCGACCCAGTTCCACCGGCTGCTGGCGCTCCCCGACGAGGTCCGCGCCCGCTACGACGTGTCGTCGATGAGGCACGCCATCCACGGCGCCGCCCCCTGCCCCGACCACGTGAAACGGGCCATGATCGAGTGGTGGGGCCACAGCGTCGAGGAGTACTACGCGGCCAGCGAGGGCGGCGGCGCTTTCGCGACGGCCGAGGACTGGCTGAAGAAACCCGGCACCGTCGGCAAGGCCTGGCCCATCAGCGAACTCGCCGTCTTCGACGACGACGGCAAGCGGCTGCCACCCGGTGAACTCGGCACCGTCTACATGAAGATGAGCACCGGCGGATTCTCGTACCACAAGGACGAGAGCAAGACGAAGAAGAACCGCATCGGTGACTTCTTCACCGTCGGCGACCTCGGCTTTCTCGACGAGGACGGCTATCTCTTCCTCCGCGACCGCAAGATCGACATGATCATCTCCGGCGGCGTCAACATCTACCCGGCCGAGATCGAGGCCGCGCTGCTCTCCCACCCCGCCGTCGCCGACGCGGCGGCCTTCGGCATCCCGCACGACGACTGGGGCGAGGAGGTCAAGGCCGTCGTCGAGCCCGCACCCGGACACACACCGGGAGCGGCCCTCGCCGCGGACGTCCTGCGCCACTGCGCGGAACGTCTCGCCGGGTACAAGTGCCCCAAGAGCGTCGACTTCATCGAGTCGATGCCGCGCGACCCGAACGGGAAGCTCTACAAACGGCGGCTGCGGGACCCGTACTGGGAGGGCCGCACCCGAGCCGTGTGAGACGCGTCCCTGAAGGGCCCGCCCGGACGCACGAGGACCCGGTGGCCACCTCGATGTGTCCGCCGGCGGGCGCGATCCCACACCGGCTCGACCTCGCTCCACACTTCCAGCGACTCCGTGCCGACCGGCACCGGGACGCTCTTGCCGCCCGCGCGTCGAACTAGTCGGCGCCCGGATGGGGTTGAGCGCGCCGCCCGCCGGCGCGGCTCCGTCACCGTGTCGGCGAGGGGCCGCAGCGACCCTGCGGACCGCGTGTCGGGCGTGATCGTGCGGTCCCACGCCCCGCGTGCGCGACCCGCCCCGCGCACGTCGACGGATCCGCCGTCGCTGCCCACAGCCGTACCGCCGCCTTCGCCACCGGCGTCGCGACAGGCGGAGCGTCTTCGCGTCGAACGCGCCGAACGCTTGACCGCGCTCACGGACCGGAACGAGGATCACGCCAGAGCGGCGGACGAAGGAGCAGGTCATGACGGCGGGACGAAGTGTCACGGTCGACGGGGTGCTGCGCCGCAGCGCCCGGCGGACCCCGGAGCGCGTCGCGGTCCACTACCGCGACCGCTCATGGACCTACGCCGAACTCGACGAGGCCGTCTCCCGCGCGGCCCAGGCCCTGCGCTCCGCGGGACTGGCGCCCGGCGACCGCGTCGGCGCCTACGGCCACAACTCGGACGCCTACCTGATCGGCTTCCTCGCCTGCGCCCGCGGCGGACTGGTGCACGTGCCGGTCAACCAGAACCTGACCGGTGACGACCTGGCGTACATCGTCGGCCAGGCCGGCTGCGGACTCGTCCTGACCGATCCGGACCTGGCCGGGAACCTGCCCGAGGGCACGCGCACCCTGCCCCTGCGCGACGCCGGCGACTCACTGCTCGCGCGACTGGCCGAGACCCCGCCGTACGACGGCCCGGAGCCGCGCGGTGAGGATCTGACGCAACTCCTGTACACATCGGGCACCACCGCGCTGCCCAAGGGCGCGATGATGACGCACCGCGCGCTGGTGCACGAGTACCTGAGCGCGATCACCGCCCTCGACCTGCAGGCCGGCGACCTGCCCGTGCACGCGCTGCCGCTCTACCACTCGGCCCAGATGCATGTGTTCCTGCTGCCGTATCTCGCCGTCGGCGCCGTGAACGTGATCCTCGACGCGCCCGACGCCGACACGATCCTCGACCTGGTCGAGGCGGGACGCGCGGACAGCCTGTTCGCCCCGCCCACCGTGTGGATCGGCCTGGCCAACCGGCCCGACTTCGCGACCCGCGACCTGAGCGGGCTGCGCAAGGCGTACTACGGGGCGTCGATCATGCCGGTACCCGTCCTGGAGCGACTGCGGGAACAGCTGCCGAAGCTGGCGTTCTACAACTGCTTCGGCCAGAGCGAGATCGGCCCCCTGGCCATGGTCCTCGGCCCCCACGAGCACAAGGGCCGGATGGACTCCTGCGGGCGGCCGGTGCTGTTCGTGGAGGCCCGGGTCGTCGACGAGTCCGGCAAGGACGTGGCCGACGGGGAGCGGGGCGAGATCGTCTACCGCTCACCGCAGTTGTGCGAGGGCTACTGGGACAAGCCGGAGGAGACGGCCGAGGCCTTCCGCGACGGCTGGTTCCACTCCGGGGACCTCGCGGTCCACGACGAGGACGGGTTCTTCACCGTCGTGGACCGGGTGAAGGACGTCATCAACTCCGGCGGCGTCCTGGTCGCTTCGCGGCAGGTGGAGGACGCGCTCTACACGCACGAGTCGGTCGCCGAGGTGGCGGTGATCGGCCTGCCCGACGAACGGTGGATCGAGGCGGTCACGGCGGTCGTCGTCGCGCGCGCTGAGGTCAGCGGGGACGAACTCGTCGCGCACGCACGCGAGAAGCTCGCCCACTTCAAAGCGCCCAAGCGGGTGCTGTTCGTGGACGAGCTGCCGCGCAACGCGAGCGGGAAGATCCTCAAGCGGGAACTGAGGGACCGGTTCGCGGCGGAGTCGTAGGCCGCGCCGGACCCCGCCGTCCGGCGGCGGACGCGATTCAGCGCTCCCGCAGGTCGACGATCCGCCTGATCTTCCCCACGGACCGCTCCAGCGACTCCGGCTCGACGACCTCGACGGTGACCGACACGCCGATCCCGTCCTTCACGGCCGCCGTGATGGAGTGCACGGCCGCGGCGCGGAGTTCCGGTGTGGCGCCGGGCCGTGCCTCGGCCCGTACGGTGAGCGCGTCGAGACGGCCCTCACGGGTCAGCCGGAGCTGGAAGTGCGGCGCGACGCCCGGCGTGCGCAGCACGATCTCCTCGATCTGCGTCGGGAAGAGATTGACCCCCCGCAGGATCACCATGTCGTCGCTGCGCCCGGTGATCTTCTCCATCCGCCGGAAGACGCGGGCGCTGCCGGGCAGCAGCCGGGTGAGGTCCCGCGTCCGGTAGCGGATCACGGGCATGGCCTCCTTGGTGAGCGAGGTGAACACCAGCTCGCCCTCGGCGCCGTCCGGCAGCACCTCGCCGGTGATCGGGTCGACGACCTCCGGATAGAAGTGGTCCTCCCAGATGTGCAGCCCGTCCTTGGTCTCCACGCACTCCTGGGCGACGCCCGGGCCGACCACCTCCGACAGGCCGTAGATGTCCACGGCGTCGATGGCGAACCGCTCCTCGATCTCGCGCCGCATCTCCTCCGTCCACGGCTCCGCGCCGAAGACACCCACCCGCAGCGAGGTGCCGCGCGGGTCGACACCCTGCCGCTCGAACTCGTCGAGCAGCGTGAGCATGTACGAGGGGGTCACCATGATGACCTCGGGGCGCAGGTCCTGGATCAGCTGGACCTGCCGTGCCGTCATGCCGCCGGACGCGGGGATCACCGTGCAGCCGAGCCGTTCGGCGCCGTAGTGGGCGCCGAGACCTCCCGTGAACAGCCCGTAGCCGTAGGCCACATGAACCTTGTCGCCCGGCCGCCCGCCCGCCGCCCGGATCGAACGGGCCACCATGTCGGACCACATGGAAAGGTCGTTGTCCGTGTAGCCGACGACCGTGGGGCGCCCGGTGGTCCCGCTCGACGCGTGCAGGCGGCGGATCCGTTCCTGGGGCACGGCGAACATCCCGTACGGATAGTTCTCGCGCAGGTCCGACTTCGTCGTGAACGGGAAACGTGCCAGGTCGGACAGGGTGCGACAGTCCTCCGGCCGTACGCCCGCCTTGTCGAAGGACTCCCGGTAGAAGGGCACGTTCTCGTACGCGTGCCGCAACGACGCCCGCAGCCGTTCCTCCTGCAACGCCCGCAGCGCGTCGGCGTCCAGCCGCTCTCCCGCGTCCAGCAGGTCCTTCGACACCGTGGAATCCGCCATGGGGACTCCTCCCTCACCAACCGTACCAATCCGGGCGACCGATCATTCGGTCGAGCTGTTCGGGATCAGTAATTCAGGCCGGTCCGTCTCGTGCAAGGGGTCGGCGTCCAGTTTCTTCGCGAGCCCGTGCCCGAGGTGCGGCAGGCGAGGGCGGCGCGGGGCTCAGCCGGCGGCCTCCGCGGCCACCGAGCGTGCCCAGCGGTAGTCGGCCTTGCCGCTGGGTGATCGCTGGATGGCGTCCGTGATGACCAGCTGGCGGGGGATCTTGTAGCCGGCGAGGTGGTCCCGGACGTGCTCCTGGATGTCCTCCAGGGACGGCCGGCGCGCCCCCTCGCGCAGTTGCACGACCGCCGCCACGTGGTTGCCCCACCTCTCGTCCGGCACGCCGGCGACCAGGGCGTCGTACACGTCCGGATGGGACTTGAGGGCCTGCTCGACCTCCTCCGGGTAGACCTTCTCGCCGCCGGTGTTGATGCACTGGGAGCCGCGGCCGAGGACGGTGACGATGCCCTCCTCGTCGATGGTGGCCATGTCGCCGAGCAGGACCCACCGCTCGCCGTCCCTCCGGAAGAAGGTCTCAGCGGTCTTCCTCGGGTCGTTGTAGTAGCCGAGGGGTACATGGCCACGCTGCGCGATGCGTCCGATCTCACCTGCGGCGACCGGTTCGTGGGTCGCCGGATCCACCACCTGGGTGCGGGAGTTGACGCGCACCCGGAAGCCTCTGCCGGGGCCCGAGTCGGCAGTGGCGGTGCCGTTGAAGCCGGACTCCGAGGAGCCGAAGTTGTTGAGCAGCATCACGTTCGGGACCAGCGCCTGGAACTGCGCGCGGACCGTCTCCGACATGATGGCGCCGGACGACGACAGGCTGAACATGGAGGAGCAGTCCGTGCCCTTCATGGACCCCTTCAGCGCGTCGATCAGAGGTCGCAGCATCGCGTCGCCGACCAGTGACACGCTGGTGACCCGCTCCCGCTCGATCGTCCGCAGGACCTCCTCGGGCACGAACTTGCGGTGGATCACCACCCGTTGCCCGAAGTTGAACCCGATGAAGGCCGTCAGTGTCGAGGTGCCGTGCATCAGCGGGGGAGTGGGGAAGAACGTGATGCCCTCACCGCCCGCCGCGACCCGCTCGGCGAGCTCCTCCGGCTTCGCGACCGGCTCACCCGTCGGGGCGCCGCCGCCCAGGCCCGCGAAGAAGAGGTCCTCCTGCCGCCACATGACGCCCTTGGGCATACCGGTCGTGCCGCCGGTGTAGATGATGAACTGGTCGTCCGCCGAGCGCGCCGGGAAGCCCCGCCCGGGAGACCCGGCGGCCTCGGCGTCCGCGAAGTCCACGAGGGTCGGAGCGGGGGCGGAGGCGGGGGCGGAGGCGTCGGGGGCGGTCCGCGCGCCGGCCGTCCCGGCGCCGGACGCGGGCGTTCCCACCCGCACGAGGTGGCGCAGGGCGCGGGTCCGCGGGAGCGCCGCCGTCACCCGGTCGGCGAACTCCGCGTCGAAGACCAGGGCCACCAGATCGGCGTCCTGGTAGAGGTAGACCAACTCCTCCTCGACGTAGCGGTAGTTGACGTTGACCGGCACGATCCGCGCCTTCAGGCAGGCCAGGACGGTCTGCACGTACTCGATCCCGTTGTACAGGTGCAGCCCCAGGTGTTCGCCGGGGCGGATGCCACTGTCGATCAGGTGGTGGGCGATGCGGTTCGCCGCCGAGTCCAGTTGCGCGTACGTCAGCCGGCGTTCCGCGCCCGTGCCGGGGTGGTCGAGGTAGACCAGCGCCTCGCGGTCGGGGACCGCGTCGACGACCGACTCGAACAGGTCGGCAAGGTTGTACTCCACCGCTCCTCCTGACGCCGAACGTCCGGGGCCGCCCCTCGGCTCGACGGTCATCAGAGCAAAGCCCGCCGCAACTGGGAAGGGCCCGCGCAGAAGAAATCTGACTGTCTGTCAGAAAACCCTTGTACTGACTCCACACCTCCTGCAACCTGTTCTCGTTCCTGCGACGGGAGGACGGCAATGGGTGGGACGGAACACCTCACCGTGCGGCGCGAAGGCGCCACGCTGGTGCTCACGCTCAACAGGCCCGAGGCCAAGAACGCGCTTTCGCTGCCGATGCTGGTCGGCCTGTACGACGGCTGGACCGAGGCCGACGCGGACGACGCGGTCCGCTCGATCGTGCTCACCGGCGCGGGCGGCGCCTTCTGCGCCGGCATGGACCTCAAGGCGCTGGCCGGAAAGGGCATGGAGGGCGAGCAGTACCGGGACCGGCTGAAAGCCGACCCCGATCTGCACTGGAAGGCGATGCTGCGCCACCACCGCCCCCGTAAACCGGTGATCGCCGCCGTCGAGGGACCCTGTGTCGCGGGCGGTACCGAGATCCTCCAGGGCACCGACATCCGTGTCGCGGGCGAGTCGGCGCTCTTCGGCCTCTTCGAGGTCAGACGCGGACTGTTCCCGATCGGTGGCTCCACGGTCCGTCTGCCACGCCAGATCCCGCGCACGCACGCCCTCGAAATGCTGCTGACGGGGCGCTCCTACTCGGCCGCGGAGGCCGCCGGCATCGGTCTCGTCGGCCAGGTCGTACCGGACGGAACGGCGCTCGCCAAGGCGCTCGAGATCGCCGAACGGGTCAACGCCTGCGGCCCGCTCGCCGTCGAGGCCGTCAAGGCGTCCGTGTACGAGACCGCCGAGATGACCGAGACCGACGGCCTCGCCGCCGAGCTCGCGCGCGGCTGGCCGATCTTCGACACCGCGGACGCCAAGGAGGGCTCCCGCGCCTTCGCCGAGAAGCGCCCACCCGTCTACCGGCGCGTCTGACCCCCGAGCTCCCGCCCGGGCGCGCCTGACCTCCGAAGGAGACATCCGGGATGCCCGAAGTCCTCAAAGCCCCCCTCGTCGTCGAGTTCCCCTTCACCCGCTCGCTCGGCCCCGTCCAGAGCGCGTTCCTCACCGGACTGCGCGAGCGGGTGGTCCTCGGCGTGCGGACCGCCGACGGCAGGACGCTCGTCCCGCCCGTCGAGTACGACCCCGTCACCGCCGCCGAACTGCGCGACCTGGTCGAGGTCGCCCCCACCGGCACCGTCACCACCTGGGCCTGGAACCACGCCCCGCGCCGCGGCCAGCCCCTCGACACCCCCTTCGCCTGGGTCCTGGTCAGGCTCGACGGCGCCGACACCGCCCTGCTGCACGCCCTCGACGCTCCCGGCCCCGACGCCGTGCGCACCGGCATGCGGGTGCGCGTCCGCTGGGCCGGGGAACGCTCCGGGGCCATCACGGACATCGCCTGCTTCGAACCGTACGACGGCGATCCGGGCGAAACCGGCGGTCACGACGGCAGGTTCGCCGACCTGGTGACCGGCATCGTCACCCCCGCCCGCCTCGACTACGTGTACTCACCCGGCCGCGCCCAGAGCGCGTACATCGAGGCCCTCTCCGAGCGGCGCACCGTGGGGGAGCGCTGCCCGTTGTGCCGCAAGGTGTACGTCCCGCCCCGGGGCGCGTGCCCCACCTGCGGGGTCGCCACCGCGGAACAGGTCGAGGTGGGGCCGCGCGGCACGGTCACCACGTACTGCATCGTCAACATCAAGGCCAGGAACCTCGACATCGAGGTGCCCTACGTCTACGCCCACATCGCCCTCGACGGCGCCGACCTCGCGCTGCACGGCCGGATCGGCGGCATCCCCTACGACCAGGTGCGGATGGGGCTCAGGGTGGAGCCGGTGTGGACGCGGGACGGCCGCCACCCCGACCACTACCGGCCGGCCGGCGAACCCGACGCGGACTACGAGACGTACAAGGAGCTGTTGTAGATGCGGCCCATCAGGGACGTCGCCGTGGTCGCCTTCGGGCAGACCGACCACCGGCGCACCAGCGACGAACTCTCCGAGGTGGAGATGCTCATGCCGGTCCTGCACGAGGTCCTGGACCGGACCGGCCTGAAGACCAGCGACATCGACTTCACCTGCTCCGGTTCCACGGACTACCTCGCGGGCCGCGCCTTCTCCTTCACCATGGCCCTCGACGGGGTGGGCGCCTGGCCGCCGATCTCCGAGTCGCACGTGGAGATGGACGGGGCGTGGGCGCTGTACGAGGCCTGGACGAAGCTCCTCACCGGTGACGCCGACACCGCGCTCGTGTACGCGTACGGGAAGTCGTCGCCCGGTTCCGTACGGGACGTCCTGACCCGGCAGCTCGACCCGTACTACGTCGCGCCCCTGTGGCCCGACTCGGTCGCGCTCGCCGCACTCCAGGCCCGGGCGCTCATCGACGCGGGGGACACCGACGAGCCCGCGCTCGCCGGTGTCGCGTCCCGCAGCCGGACCTCGGCGGCCGCCAACTCCCACGCGCAGCTGCGCGGTTCGGTGGCCCAGGGCGACTACGTCGTACGTCCGTTGCGGACCGGTGACTGCCCGCCGGTCGGGGACGGCGCCGCCGCGGTGATCCTCGCGGCCGGCGAGCGGGCCCGCGAGCTGTGCGAGCGGCCCGCCTGGATCCGCGGCATCGACCACCGCATCGAGGCCCACAGCCTCGGCGTGCGCGACCTGACCGACTCCCCGTCCGCCCGCCTCGCCGCCGAGCGGGCCGGGGCCTTCGAACGACCGGTCGACACGGCGGAGTTGCACGCGCCCTTCACCTCGCAGGAGATCGTCCTGCGCAAGGCGCTGCGGCTCGCGGACGACGTGGACGTCAACCCCTCCGGCGGAGCGCTCGCGGCCAATCCGGTCATGGTGGCCGGACTCGTCCGCATCGGAGAGGCCGCCGCGCGCATCCACTGGGGCACATCAGACCGGGCGCTCGCCCACGCCACCTCGGGGCCCTGCCTCCAACAGAACCTGGTCGCCGTACTCGAAGGGGATCCGCGATGAGCAAGGAGCCCGTGGCCGTCGTAGGCGTCGGCCAGACCAAGCACGTGGCGGCCCGGCGGGACGTGTCGATCGCCGGCCTGGTCCGCGAGGCGGCCCACCGGGCCCTGGAGGACGCGGAGCTGACCTGGTCCGACGTCGACGCCGTCGTCATCGGCAAGGCACCCGACTTCTTCGAGGGCGTCATGATGCCGGAGCTGTACCTCGCCGACGCGCTCGGCGCCGTCGGCAAGCCGATGCTGCGCGTGCACACGGCGGGCTCCGTCGGCGGCTCGACCGCGCTGGTCGCCACCAACCTCGTCGCGGGCCGCGTCCACGGCACCGTCCTGACCCTGGCCTACGAGAAGCAGTCCGAGTCGAACGCCATGTGGGGCCTGTCCCTGCCCATCCCCTTCCAGCAGCCGCTGCTGGCGGGGGCGGGCGGTTTCTTCGCGCCGCACGTACGCGCGTACATGCGGCGTACGGGTGCGCCCGACACCGTCGGCTCCCTGGTCGCCTACAAGGACCGCCGCAACGCGCTCAAGAACCCCTACGCGCACCTCCACGAGCACGACATCACCCTGGAGAAGGTCCAGGCCTCCCCGATGCTCTGGGACCCGATCCGCTACTCGGAGACCTGCCCGTCCTCGGACGGTGCCTGCGCCATGATCCTCACCGACCGTGCGGGCGCGGCCCGTTCACCCCGTCCGCCCGCGTGGCTGCACGGCGGCGCGATGCGCAGCGAGCCCACCCTGTTCGCCGGCAAGGACTGCGTGTCCCCGCGGGCGGGCAAGGACTGCGCGGCCGACGTCTACCGGCAGGCGGGCATCGCGGACCCGCGCCGGGACATCGACGCCGTGGAAATGTACGTACCCTTCTCCTGGTACGAACCCATGTGGCTGGAGAACCTCGGCTTCGCCGACGAGGGCGAGGGCTGGAAACTCACGGAATCCGGGGTGACGGAGCTCGACGGGGACCTGCCCGTCAACATGTCGGGCGGCGTACTCTCCACCAATCCGATCGGCGCCTCCGGGATGATCCGCTTCGCGGAAGCGGCCCTCCAGGTACGCGGGCAGGCGGGAGAACACCAGGTGGAAGGGGCTCGCAGGGTCCTGGGACACGCCTACGGAGGCGGCTCCCAGTTCTTCTCGATGTGGCTGGTCGGGGCCGAGCCGCCCAACTCCTGAAACCGTCCCCCTCACGTGGCCTGTCCGCCACCGGAACCGATCGCTAGGCTGGCGGCGGACGACGAACCGGGAGGAGCACGGACGTGGCCGAGAGCACCATCGAGCAACACCCGCTCGCGGGCTGGGACAAGCCTGAGCTGGACCTGAGCAAGGCCGAATGGCAGTCCAGCAGCCGAGGGCGAGGTGACGTCCAGATCGCCTTTGTCGAGGGCTTCATCGCGATGCGCAACAGCGGCCGCGCCGAGAGCCCTTCCTTGATCTTCACGCCCGCCGAGTGGGGCGCGTTCGTGTCGGGGGCCCGCGAGGGCGAGTTCGATCTGACCTGAGCCGGCGCCTCGCACGAGGAGAACGAACGCGCGAGCGGTGACCCCGTCCCCCGGCCGGTGCCGAGCCGTACCGGACCCGGGAGACGGCCGGCACCTCCCGCGCCCGGCCGCGTACGGCTGACGGCCGGCACCTCCCGCGCCCGGCCGCGCACGGCTGCCGCCCGCGAAGGGCCGTCGCCCGCGGGTCACTTCGGCGAGGCGCGCCCGCACCCGGGGCGACGCGCTCCGGCGTATCGCCCCCGCCACCGGCCGTCCGGCCACTCTTGCGTTCTCAGGTCGTGGTCGCATTCAGCACTGGCAGGTGGTGGGGGCGGCGGCCTCCCGCCTGTACGTCCGGCAGGACCGGGGGTGCGGTCACAGGCTCAGCATCTTCAGGGGCTCGGTGCGGGTGATCTCCGCGATCCGTTCAGGAGTCAACCCGGCCTGGTGGAAGGACGACCGGCTCCACTCCAGCCATGGCTCGATGTCCATCTGGGACGGCTGGCCGAGGTCGGAGCTGTAGACGACCCTCGGCAGGAGGGACAGGACGTCGGCGAAATCGGTCAGGTCCTGGTATTCGAGAAGCCGGGTGAGCGCGGTCTGCTCCGTCCATACCTGCTCCGCGGCGGCCACCTCCACGAGTTCCTTGCAGGTCAGCCCGGTCATCGGATTGGCGGGCTGGTTGAGCATCAGGCGTGGCAGGTCCAGCCGTACGGCCTCGTCGACCAGGAGTCGCACCTCGTGGGCGTCGGCGTGGCCGGTGGAGATGACCACCGGCAGATCCCGTGCGGCGCGCAGGACCTCACGGACCTCCGTGCGCAGCACCCGGCTGTCGTCGGCGACGGTGAGCGGACGCAGGCCCCCGGCCAGGAGCGGATGGGAGGGGGTGCGGGTCAGCCGGCTGCGGTGAGCGCGGCCGGTGACCGTGGGCAGATGGACGATCAGGCGCAGTCCGCTGTCCTCGCCGTGCTGGATGACGGCCTGTTCCACGGCCCGCGCGTCGAATCCTCCCGCCAGGGCGTTGAGGACGATCGAGCCGGAGACGGGCAACCCCTGTTGGCGGGCCTCCCATGCCTGGGCCGCGGTCGAGCCCAGGTGGTTCTTGAGGACGACCCATCCCCCGTGCCCGGCGTAGATCGCACCGGCGGTGGCGGCGGTGTGGCGGCGCAGATACGCGTCCGGACCTACGTGGTAGTGGACGTCGATGAAGCCGGCGTCCTGTGCGGGCGGGGGACCGGGCCGCCCGGTGGCTTCAGTGGTCGCCATGGTCGCCCTTGTCCTCCCAGGGACGGGCGTATCCGAAGCGGGCGCGTGCCTCGTCCAGCCTGTCGCCGCCGAGCGCCGCCGCCCGGATACGGGACTCCGTACGCTCCACGGCCTCGGCGCGGCGGACGACCTCCTCGACGAGGTCGGCCGGGATGCGCAGCGCGCCGTTGTCGTCGGCGAAGATCCAGTCGCCCGGGCGGACGGAGGTACCCGCGATGTCGACCTCGGCGCCGGTACGGTCCAGCACCACCCGGTTCTTGCCGCTGACCATCGTCACACCGGTGCTGAACAGCGGGTACCCGGCGGTGCGGCTCTCCTTCACATCGCGTACCGAGCCGTGCACGACCGTTCCGCGGACGCCGCGGTGCAGCGCGACGGAACTGAGGAGGGAGCCCCAGTTGGTGCACATGCGGCTGCCGCCGTTGTCCACGACGACGACCGAACCGGACGGCACGTCGTCGATGTAGTCGGCGGCGTTGCGAAAGCCGGTGTCGTCGTCGACGGCGCGGTAGCGGACGGTGAAGGCGGGTCCGCAGGCGATGCTGCCGGGGGTGCGCGCCGCGATGCCGGGCAGCACGCCGGGCGGGGTGCGCAGGCTGTCCATGGCGTCCGAGAGGGCGGCCGTGTCCAGCCCGGCCATGCGTGCGCGCAGCGCTTCGGTTTCCACGGGAGCGGCGGTGGTCATGCGGATTCCTCCGTGAGCGGGTGGGCGCGGCCGGTGAGGTGCCGGGTGAGGGACCATGCCGCGAACTCGGTGAAGTAGGTGGTGACTTCGGCCCCGCGATGGGGGACGGTCGACGTGTGGGCGCGCTCGCCGGTCTCGTCGCGGACGACGCAGGTGACGGCGACCGTTCCGGTGTAGGTCGTAGGGTCCCCGCCCTGCCAGACGCCGGAGAGGGAGACGCCGAGTGAGCCCGAGACTTCGCCGCTCCGGCGCGCGCGGGTCACTTCGGCCGCGAGGACGCCCCCGGTGAGCTGGTCGTCGATGTCCAGGACGAGGCCGCGCTCGTCGAGCAGAAGCGCCAGTTCCTGGACGGCGGTGCGGTCCCGGTCGGTGACGACGTGGTCGGCGAGCGCCGCGTCCAGGGGCTTGGCCATGACGTCGGCGGATTCGGGCGGGCAGCCGAGCCGGATGTCGACGTACGGGTAGTGCCAGCGGTACGCGGGTTTGACCGGTACACCGCTGTCCCGTACGAGTTCATCGACGAGGGCCGCCGCGTCCGCTTCGATGAGGCCGAGCGTGCGGCGGAAGACGGCGGTCACCTCGGGGGGGTCGGGGAGGTGCGACAGGCCGTCGCGCAGCACGGACTCCAGCATCGGAAGGCATTCGCGCGGCGGCCCGGGGAGCATGATCACGGTGCTCTCCTGGACCTGGGTCCGGCAGCCCCAGGCAGTACCGTTGAGGTTGGGCAGCAGGTCGGCGCCCTCGGTGAACAGCGCCTGACGGCGGTTGTCGTCGTGGATGGCGACGCCGAATCGGGTGAGGCGGTCCACGACCCCCTGCCACGCCTCCTCGCGGTGTTCGAGCGGGCGCCCGAGCGCGCGGGCGACGGCACCGCGGGTCACGTCGTCCGAGGTGGGGCCGAGCCCGCCCATCACCACGATCACGTCGTCGCGGCCGAGGGAGGGACGGATGGCGTCGGCGATGCCGGCCTCGTCGTCGCCGATGGTGTGGCGGACGCGGACCGGGATGCCGCGCTCGGCGAGCATCCGCGAAACGACATGGGCGTTGGAGTCCTCCAGATCACCGCGGAGCAGCTCGTCCCCGATGGTGACGACGGCTGAGGTCGGGGCGTGCGGGACCTCGCGGCAGGCGTCCATGACCGCCTGGGCCGCCTCGGTGGTGGTGGCGCCACCACCCAGGTCGTAAGTGACCCGGTCGCGCCGGCGGGTGACGTGGCGTACGGCGTCCCGGACAGCACGCGCCTCGCCCTCGAAGCCGAGGTGCTCCAGCAACAGGCCGATGGTGAGGAACGCCGCGACGGGATTGGCGCGCCCGTGTCCGGCCATCGCCGGGGCGCTGCCGTGCACCGGCTCGAAGTAGTTTCCGGCCTCACCGATGTTGGCGCTGGGCGCCAGGCCGAGTCCGCCCATCACGCCGCCGCCGAGGTCGGAGAGGATGTCGCCGAACATGTTCTCGGCGACGATCACGCCGAAGCGCTCCGGGCGGCGCGCCATCCACAGGGCGACCGCGTCCACGTTGAGGACTTCGAAGGGGATCTCCGGGTAGTCGGCGGCGATCGCCTCCAGCCGTTCCAGGACGTACGCGCTGCTGTGCCGCAGGACGTTGGGTTTGTCGGCGAGGGTGACCCGTTCGTAGCCGTGGCCGCGGGCGGTCTCGAAGGCGAAGCGCAGGATGCGGTCCAGGCCGTGCGAGGTCTGCAGCCGGACGCTGGCCGTTGCGCCCGGGCGGCCGCTGCGGCGGACGTTGGGGTGGTCGGCGACCAGCGGCCACATCTCGTCCGGTACGTGGTTCCAGTCCAGGCCCGCGTACAGGCCCTCGGTGTTCTCCCGGACCACGCAGAAGCGGTACGGGGTGCCGCCGCCGAGGTAGTTCTCCACCGGTCGCAGATTGGCGAACAGGTCGAGACGCTGCCGGAGTTGGATGATGGGCGAGATGTACTGCGGGGCAGACGCACGCAGTTCGGGAGCCAGCTCCGCGAGTGCCTCGCGGCGCGGCTTGCTGGTGGTGGCGCCGAGCAGCACGGCGTCGCTGCGGCCGATCAGGTCCCAGGTGCGGTCGGGGACGGGGGTGCCCTCGGTCCGCCAGTACTCCCAGCCGATGTCACCGAATGCGAGGTCGACGGGCAGGCCGAGTGCCTCGATCACCGGCAGCGCGGCGTCCAGGACCTCCGGTCCGATTCCGTCGCCGGGCAGGACTGCGACGGTCTTGCGGTTCATGAGTGTTCAGCTCCCAGGAAGCGGGTGAGGGTGTCGCGGGTGAGGGCGGGCCGGTCGGCGTGTGGGCGCATTCCGGCCTGCGGTACGCCCGTCAGGTGGTGCCGCGGGCCGGGTCCGGTGGCCAGGTGCTTGCGCTGGACGAGCAGGGACCGTTCGCCGTACACGTGCAGGAGGGCGCCCGGGAAGTCCCGTACAGCGTCGCGGACATCGGCCGCGTGCAGCAGCCGCAGGCCGGCGGACAGTCGTCGGCCCGCCAACTCCTTTTCGGAATCGGTGGGTTGGCCGGCGTCGGGCTCGGTGCGCGGGAGGGTGGTGGCGCCGGGTTGCCGGCCGGGGCCGCGGACGGCCTCTTCGAGGAGTCGCAGCGCCGAGGGAAGGCCCTGGGCTTGGACGGCGGCGGCGATCCGCTCCAGTTTCGTGTCCAGCTCGTCGTCGGCGACGGACGGGCCGGAAAGCAGCAGCACTTTGGCGTGATGGGTCCACTCGTGCGTGAGCAGGGCCTGGACGACGGCGCCGCCCAGGGCATTGCCGACCAGCAGGTCGGGGGCCACGGCCGGGGACGGGCCGTACGCACCGTCCGCGTGCGGTGCGAGGTGGCGCCCCCAGCGGTCCACGAGGGCCTTCAGGTCGTCACCGTCGCACAGTAAGGACAGGGTGTCGTAGACCGTGATCCGGTGTCCTGAGGTGAGCAGCGGTTCGGCGACCTGGTGGAAGAACGAGCCGTGGTCCCAGCGCGGCATGACGGGCGCGAGAACGACCGCGTGGCGCGGTGCGTCGGCGTCGCCCAGCACGGCGAGGGCCGGGGCCGGCGCGGCAGTGAGCGCCGGCCCCGGGGGACGCGAAGTCACCGGGCGCCTGCCGCGGTCAGTTCGCGGGCCGCCGAGAACGCGTCGCCGATCCGGTCCACGGGGAGCTTGGCGCGTTCCTCGACGGAGAGGTCGAAGTGCCCCAGGACCAGGTCGGGCAGGGGCAGCGAGGGCGCGGCTTCCGCGATCCGGGACTCCATGCGGTGGGCGAGGCTGAGGATCCGGCCGAGGTCGTACGCGTCGGTGTCGGCGCGCCGGCCGAGGTAGGCCAGCCACTGCTCGGTCACCAGGTTGCCCGGGCCCTTGCCCATGCCCAGGATGGAGGAGTCGATCCAGGTGGCTCCCGCGTCGACGGCCGCGATGGCGTTGGCCAGCGCTAGGCCGAGGTTGTTGTGTGCGTGCAGACCGATGGCCGCGTCGGTCACCGAGCGGACCAGGGTGACCAGTTGGGTCACCTCGCGGGGCAGCATGCTGCCGTTGGAGTCGGCCAGATAGACCACGTCGGCGCCGGCGTCGCCGGACAGCGCGGCGAGTTCGACCAGTCGGCGCCGGTCCAGCTGACTGACGCGGGTGATGTTGACGGTGGTGGTGAAGCCCAGTCCGTCGGCCTGGGAGAGCAGGGCGAGCCCGTGCTCCGGCGCGCCGGAGGGCAGGCAGAACCGGAGGAGGCGGACACCGGCGTCGTACATGCGCGGCAGGTCGTCCTCGGTGATGTTCTTCGGGTGCAGGATCATGCAGAGACGGTCGGGGGAGACGACCTCGGCGACCCTGCGTATGTAGTCGTCGGCGCCCACGCCGGTACGGCCGATCCCGGCCTTGGGTTTGAACGAGCCGTTGCGGTAGCCGATCTCGACCCACTCCATGCCGGCGGCGACGCTCTCACGCGCGTGGTGCAGTGCGTAGTCCAGCGGGAAGTCGAAGTTGTTGCGGTAGCCCCCGTCGCGCAGCGTCACATCAAGATTGACGATCATTACCCCTCCATGTATGGCGCATGCAGTTGGCGGGGTGACAGCCGCGTGTGAATCCGTCGCGACATGACGCGACGGATTGCCTGGGATTCAACACGCTGTTATTTCGGAGGATTTTCCGCGAGCGGCATCCTCCATCACATCACCCCGTTGGCGAACTTCACGGTTCAACTGCCCATACTTTTCAGCCGGAAAGCGCATCGGCGAAGGCGTAAGCCGGAAGTTCGTCTACTCATAACGTATCGCATGTCTTCAAGTGAAGATCAACGGGAGGGTAAAGAGTTCGCCATGCCCCGATCACTCAGTTCTCCCCCGCGACTTTCCGCCGAACCCGTGCACTTGCTGCCGTCAGCAACTCCAGGCGTGCCGGGTCGGCGTTTTCCCGCACGGCGAGCGACATGCGGATGGTGAGGGGATCTCCGATGAGCGGAAGCAGGGAGATCCGGCGGGAGGACACCGTGTTGGCCGCTGTGGGGTACATCAGGGTCCAGCCGGTCGCGCCCGCGCCGATCTCGGCGAGGGTGTCCTGGAGCCGGGTGGAGGGTGGGCCGAAGGTCGGCTCGAAACCCGCTGCGCGGCAGGCGGCGACGACGGCGTCGAAGAGCACTGCGTTCTCCCCGCGGGAGGCGATGCGCAAGGGCAGCCCGGCCAGATCGGCCAGATCCAGGCGGTCGTGTGCGGCCAGCGCGTGCGAGGCGGGCAGCGCGACCAGCAACGGATCGTGCCAGAGTCCGAGAAGTCGCAGGCCAGGAGCGTGCTCGAGGCCGCGGACGAAGGCCGCGTCCAGCCGTCCGGCACCTACCTCTGCCAGGCGCGTGCGGGCGTCGAGGGTCTGGAACTCGAAGCGGGTGCCGGCACCGCGGTCGGGCAGCGCGTCCAGGAAGTCGTCCAGCCGGGGCCCCAGGGCGGAGCTGATGCCGACGCGGAAGGCGGCGGCGTTCCGTGTGGTGAGCCGTTGCGCCGTGGCGGCGAAGGAGTCCCGCGCCTTCAGCAGTGCGCGGCCCTCGGGCAGCAGGGCGTGGCCGACCGGGGTGAGGGTCACGGTGCGGCCGGAACGGTCGAAGAGCTGGGTGCCCAGCTCCCGCTCCAGTCGGCGCACCTGCTGGCTGACCGCCGGCTGGCCTATGTGCAGCCGCTCGGCCGCCCTGCCGAAATGCAGCTCCTCGGCAACGGTGACGAAGTACTGAATCTGACGCAGTTCCACAGGATCCCCCCATCCATCAGGGCGATCCCTATAATTGAACGCTGAAACATTCTTGCTCGCGGGATCGCCGCGAGAGAATCCTCGCACACCGATCGACGGCACCCGCCACCGGGCGGGTTCGCTCTCGAGGCCCTGCGGTTTCATTCACTGGGGCAGGTATTTATTCACTGCCCGGATTCCCTTCAGTCGGCGGTAACTCCCTGCAGATCACCGGCCTTGGTTCCGGCGCCGCGGAATTCGCCGTCATACCTTTGTGCAGCGGAGGGCTGCCGCGCCGCCAGCGAAAGGAACAAAGCGAAGGCTGCCGCTCCCAGAACCGCGGCCGCCATGACGAACCAGCCCAGGGCGGAGAGATCGCCCGCCGGCAGCCGGCTGGAGAGGAAGATTCCCAGTGAGGCGGCCAGCAACTGGAGTGCGCCCATCAGGCCGGACGCCGATCCCGCCGTCGAGCGGAAAGCCGTCACCCCCGCACTCATCGACAACGGCAGCAGGAAGCCGTTGCCGAAGGTCATCACCGGCATGAACACCAGGACCAGCAGACCCCAGGGCCGGCCGGCCCCGCTCAGCCCCAGGCCGAGCATCATCAGCGCACCGGCGAGAAAGAATCCGTGGCCCGTCCACAGCAGTCGGTCGACAGGCCGCGCGCGGACCAGGGTGCGCGAGGTCAGGTTGCCCGCGACGTACGCGATCGAGACGGTGATGTAGCAGTAACTGGTGGTCTGGGTGGCCAGGCCCATCTTCTCGAAGACGAGCGGGGAGGCGGCCAGGTAGCCGAAGTAACCGCCGTACGCCACCGCCAGGTTGATCGTGTACGCCCAGAACAGCGGACGGGTGAGCAGCTTGGGGTAGGCCTTCAGCGTGGTGCCGAGGTGCTTGCTGCGCCGCTCCGGCGGCAGGCTCTCGGGGATCGAGGTGATCATCACGACCAGCGTCACCAGGCCGAGCAGGGCGGTCACCACGAACGCCGCGCGCCAGGAGACGTACGTGGTCAGATAGCCGCCCACCAGGGGAGCGACGGACGGGGAGACACCCACGATCGGCATGACCGTCGCGAACATCCGGGCCGCGTCCCTCTCCTCGTACAGGTCGCTGATCACGGCCCGGCCCAGCACCATGCCCGACCCGGCGCCCAGCGCCTGGAGGAGCCGGCCGGCGCCGAACACCTCGACCGTGGGCGCCACCGCGCACACCAGCGAGGCCACGACGAACAGGCCGAGCCCGGAGACGATGACGCCCTTGCGGCCGTACGCGTCCGAGACCGGCCCGTAGACCGCCTGGGAGACCGCGATGCCGATCATGAACGCGCTGAACGTCCATTGCACGGACGCGACGGGGGTGTGAAAGGCGTGCGCGGTGGCCGGCACACCCGGCAGATTGATGTCGGAGGCGAACAGTCCACCGGCGTTCAGCGAGCACAGCACGGCGAGCAGCAGCGCGTAGGGCGCGCGTGTCGATGCGGTCTTCATGACGGACGACTTCCTTGGTCAAAAGTGGGCCGGGGGCGGACCCACCCGGAGGGGGCCGGCGTCCGGGCGATCTCGATCTCCGTCCCCGCCGTCCGGCCCGACGGGGGAGTCCGGGCGCCGTCCTGCCGAGGACGTCCGGCGGGCGGCCCGGATCATCGGTGGCCGCGGCGGTGATCGGCTCCTTGTCCGTCAGCGGCGACCGCTGATGCCCCTCGATCCGCACCGGCATGGCGTCGCCGACCGGATACGCGGACCGCCGGGTCTCCCACCGGATCCGGCGGGAAGCTCCCTCGTAGGCGGCGCCGGAGTGTCCGACCCCTCGTCCAGGAAGCGCCGCCCCGGAAACAGCGGTTGTGTGTGGGGCTGGTGGGACCGACGGCTCCCGGTGGGCCGACGGGTCCGTGGGGTCAGCGCTTGGCGGCTCGGGCCGCGAGCGTCTCGCCGGCGATCGACCAGCTGTCGGTACCGATCTCCTGCACCGTCACCCACACGCTCTCCGGCTTGCTGCCGGTGGCCCGCACATACGCGTCGGTCAGGTCACGGACCAACTGGGCCTTCTGTTCGGCGGTCTTGCCGGGGGTCTGCTGCACGTGGATGAGAGGCATGGTGTTCTCCGCTGGATCGAGGTGGAACTGATGCCGTACGGTTTCGGGCCGCAGAGCCGGGGAACCGCCGCGGATCCAGTCCAACACCGGGCCGGGAGCTGTCCAAGACGCAATCCGATCTGGCACCGATCACGAATCGTGATGCGTCCCGGATATTCGGATCGCCCGGACCCCGTTCCGCCTGGCCCTGGTGCGCCTGGGAGGCGCCGCCCGCGAGGGACAGGCCCGCGTGAACACGGTGCTCGCCGAAGTGTTCGCCGGCCCGCCGGAACGGCGTACGCGGGGTCCGTCACCCTCACGGGAAGGGAAGTCCGCGTCCATCGCACGGGATTGACGAAAGATCCGCTTGTCAGCGGCCGTAAGGGCTTCCTGGAAGGCGCCATCGGCGTACGCTGAGGTGCCTGGAGGTCACGGTGCGCACCCGCTCCCCGCGCAGGACGCACCACCGTGGCCAGGGGGTGGAGGATGGGACAGCGCAGCGTACGCAGCAGAAGGACTCTCTTCGAACGTGAGAGTGAACTCGCCGCTGTCGAGGAGGCGTTGGGCGAGCTCACCGGTCTGCGCAAGGACGGGTCCGAAGCACCCGAGCGGCCCCGCGGCGCGCTCCTCGCCTTCGCCGGACGCGCCGGGATCGGCAAGACGACCCTCCTCGCCGAGGTCCGGCGGCGCGCCGCGGCCAAGGGCTGCACCATCCTGTCCGCACGCGGCGGCGAGCAGGAACAGCGCGTCGCCTTCCACGTCGCCCGTCAACTCCTGCAACCACACCTCGCCGGATTCTCGGAGGCCGAACTCCGCGCCTCGCTCGGCAGTTGGTACGCCATCGTCGGACCCGCGCTCGGCCTGTGCGCCGCCGCCGAGGGAGCACCGCCCGACCAGCAGGGCCTGCGCGCCGGCCTCGACTGGGTCCTCACCCACCTCGCCGTGCAGCGCGCCCCGATGGTGCTCGTCCTCGACGACGCGCACTGGGCCGACCCCGAATCGCTGAGCTGGCTCGCCGCCTTCGCACCCCGCGCCGAGGAACTCCCGCTGCTGCTCGTCGTCGGCTACCGGCCCGACGAACTCCCCGACCACGCGGAGTCGTTCAGGGTCCTGCCGGGGCGCGCGGGCCAGCGCCCCGTCGACCTCGAACCACTCAGCGCCGCCGCCGTCGCACGGCTGGTGCGCGAGGACCTCGGCGCCCAGGCCGACGACGCGTTCTGCCGGGAGTGCTGGGCGGTCACGGCGGGCAACCCCTTCGAGGCGGTGGAACTGACCGCGAAGGTGCGCGACCGCGGGCTGGTCCCGACGGAGGCCGGCGCACACCTGCTGCGCGACCTCGCCGCCGCCGTCAAGGGCAGTGGCCTGATCGCCCGCCTCGAACGCCTGGGCACCTCCACCGTCCGCTTCGCCTGGGCCTGTGCGGTGCTCGGCACGGAGATCGCCCCGCCCCTGGCCGCGGCCGTCGCCGGACTCGGCTCCGAGGAGGCCGCCGACGCGGCGGACGCCCTGCGCGGCGCCCGCATCCTCACCGGCGCCGACACCCTGGAGTTCGTGCACCCGCTGGTCGCCACCGCCGTCTACCGCGCCATCCCCGGCGCTGTCCGCGTGGCCCTGCACGGCCAGGCCGCGTGGTGCGTGATCAACGAGGGCCTCGGCCCCTCCGCAGCCGCCCGCCACCTCATGGAGAGCCATCCCGACGGCGACGTCTGGGTCGTCCAGCAACTGCGCGCCGCCGCCCGGGAGACCCAGCGTGCCGGCGCCCCCGACGCGGCCCGCCGCTACCTCGCCCGCGCCCTGCGCGAACCCCCGCCCTTCGAAGAACGCGCGGCCGTCCTGTACGAACTGGGCTGCGCCTCCCTGCTCACCGAACCGGCGACCACCGTCAACCACCTCAGGGCCGCCCTCGAGGAACCCATCACCGACCCCGAGCTGCGCCACAACGTCGTCTACCGGCTCTCCCAGGTCCTCGCCCACAGCGACCGGCTCGCCGAGGCCTCCGAGACGCTCGCCCGGGAGAGCCGGCGGACCGCGGACGCCCGGGTACGGCTGCGCATGCAGTCCGAGCAGTTCATGTGGGACGCCTTCCGCGCCGACGAGCCCGACTCGCCCGCCCGCTCGCGCCGGCTGACCCGACTCGCCGACCGACTGACCGGCCGCGACCTCACCGAGCGCTATGTCATCGGCCTGCGCGCCTGGGACGCCACACTGCGCGGCGAACCCGCCCACGTCGCACTGGAACACGCCGAGCGCGCCCTCGCCGGTGGCCTGCGCTGGGCCGAGGCCGACCGCGGCTTCGAAGTGCCCATCCTGGTCGCCCTCACCTTCATGTACGCGGACCGACCGGGACGCACCGAGGAACTGTTCGCCGCCGGCATCGCCGACTTCGAGAGCCAGGGCTGGCACGGCGCCCACCTCTCCTTCGGCTACACGATCCTCGCGTACGTCCGCTACCGCCGCGGCCGGCTCGCCGAGGCCGAGGACTTCGTCCGCGCCGGCCTCCGGCTCGCCGAGCGCGTCGGGCCCGGCACCCCCGTCCACTGGTACGCCGTCGCCACCCTCGTCGAGATCCTGCTGGCCCGCGGCCGGGTCGCCGAGGCCGCCCGGACCGCCGAGGAGTACGCGTTCGGGGCGCCCTTCCCCGCCGCCGTGACCTTCCCCGACGCCCAGATCGTGTACGGCCAACTGCTGCTCGCCCGCGGCCTCACCAAAGACGCCGCAGCAGAGTTGGCGGCGGCCGGCCGCCGCCTCGACCCGCGCGGCATCCGCAACCCCTCCTGGTGCCCGTGGCAGCTCCACCTGGCCCGCGCCGAGAGCCACGACGCACCGGACCGCGCCGTCGCCACCGCCCTCGAGGCGGTGCAGCGCGCCCGCCAGTACGGCGCCCCCTCGGCCGTCGGCCAGGCGCTGCGGGCCGCCGCCGAGGTCTCCTCGGGCTCGGCCCGCGTCAAACTCCTCGAAGAGTCCGTGACCCACCTGGAGCGCTCCCCGGCCGCGTACGAACTCGCGTGCGCCCTGGTCGCCCTGGGTACCGAGCTGCGCCGCTCGGGCCGCCCCAAGGAATCCGCCGAACACCTCTACCGGGGGCTCGACGCGGCCGTGCAGTGCGGCGCCGACGGGCTCGTCGAAGAGGCCCGTGACGAGCTGGCGGCCGCCGGGCTGCGCCCGCGCAGACTGCACAGCACCGAGACGGACACGCTCACCGCCCGGGAACGCGCGGCGGCCGCCCTCACCGCCCGGGGCCGCAGCGCGGACCAGGTCGCCGAGGAACTGCGCATCGACGAGCCGTCCGTCGTCCGGCTGCTCTCGGCGGTCTACCGGAAGGTGGGCACGGAACGTACGGGACTGGCGGCGGCGCTGGGCGAACAGCCACCCGCGTAGCCCCGCACGGGAGACGCCCCCGGGCCCCGGCCGGCGGCCGGACACGTACCATTGCGGCATGTCCTTCCTCCGCCGCCGCAGCGCCACGCCCGCCGGTCCCGACTTCGACGTTCTGGCCATGGATCCGGGCGACTGGCCGGGCAATCTCGGCGCGGGCCTGCTGCCTGCCCCCGACGGCAGCTGCCAGGGCGTCTTCCTGCGCTACGACCTCTTCGGCGGGCGCGGCCCGGCGATGATCATCGGCAATCTGCCCGAGGGTTCGCCGGCCCGGGAGGTCGAGGAGGGAGAGATCCCGTTCGAGGTGGCCCAGCTGCTCCTGGCGCTGGAGAACGACGAGGAGGTCACCGTCACCGGGGTCGAGGACATGCCGGTGATGCAGGGTGACAACCTCCTCATCGTGCGCCGTCTCAAGCTCTCCGAGACCCGGATCTCCTGCGTGCAGTTCGACCGCAGCGACAACGTGCTCGTGACCATCGCCGCCTGGGACCGTCCCATCACCGACGACCTGTACGCGCTGCTCAAGCCGCTGCCCCCGGAGCTCTTCCAGCAGGGCTGAGCCGCCGCGCTCAGCCGGCCGGCCGCCAGCCCAGCGCGGGGCCGAGCCCGCGGGCGATGTCCGTGAGGATCTGGACGTAGTCCTCGTGCGCGAAGGTGAAGGGCAGCGCGAACGCGACCTCGTCGACCTCCTGGAACGCGGCGTGGGCGTAGAGACGTTCGGCGATCTCGGCGGAGGTGCCGACCAGGTCGGGCGCGAACATCATCCGGGCCGGACCCTGCGGGGCCGCGGTACGCGGTGTGCGCCCCCGCGCGTACTCCTCGTACTTCTTGCGCTGCTCGAGCGTGGCGCTGTCCGTGGGGATCACGACGAGGCCCTGGGAGACCCGGGCCCGGTCGCCGTCGGGATGGTGGGCACGGAAGGTCCGGATGTGCGACAGCTGCACCTCGGCGAAGTCCTCCGACTCCTCCGCCTTGACGACACTGCTGGTCAGGAGGTTCATCCCGTGCTCTCCCGCCCACCGCGCCGACCGTAGGCTGCCGCCGCCGTACCACATGCGGCGGCCGAGGCCGGGCGCCTGCGGCTGGACGCGGTCGGAGAACACCTCGAAGCCCTCGACGCCGCTGAAGTCGGTGGCCGGTGTGCCGCGCACGAAGTCCAGCAGCCGCTCCACACGGCCGTAGCCGAAGTCCTCCACCTCGGCGGTGTCCGGGTAGAGCGCGTGCTTGACCTGGTCGAAGTGCATCGGCGGGCCGACGCTGACACCCGGATTGAGGCGGCCCCCGGACAGCAGGTCGATGGTCGCGAGGTCCTCGGCGAGCCGCAGGGGGTTCTCCCAGCCCACCGGGATGACCGCGGTGCCGAGCTCGATCCGGCTGGTGCGCTGCGAGGCCGCGGCCAGGACGGCGACGGGGGAGGAGATGCCGTACTGCAGATGCCGGTGACGCACCCACGCGCTGTCGAAGCCCAGCCGCTCACCGAGCTCGATGATCTCCAGCGTCGACTCGTGGCCCCGCCGGGGGTCGGCCTCGTCGAACAACCCGATGGTCAGGAAGCCCAGCTTCCGCAGGGGGGTCGAGGTCAGTGGCACGGGGCTCCTCCATCGTTGACGGCATCTCTGTCGAACGCCAGTTCGCTGCGGGGAACGGTCGGCGATCATCAGAGCAACACGGCGGTCATGGCGAGGAATTCCGCCTGCCGGACGCGGAGACGGCACGGGGGCCGGATCCGCCGTAAGCGGATCCGGCCCCCAGGGGGCTCAGGCGTGCCGCTGCTAGGAGTGCGAGCGCGTCACGTCCACATCCGCCGCGCGCACGAACTCGACGCGGTGTCCGAACTGGATCTCGTAGTACATGTCCTTGCCGGTCACGACCTTGTGCGACGTCGTGTCGAAGGTCGGCGAGTAGAAGTACTCGCCCGGAACCTTGTCACCGACCACGTACTTCTGACCCGCGAGGAGCTTGTACGACAGCGGGGACACCGCCTGTGCCGGGACGCCCGCCGGGTACGCCTCCTTCTCCGGGTAGGCACGTCCGTACACGGGGATGTCCGCGAGACCCGCCTTGGGCGTGATGACCTGTCCCGACGTGCTCACCGCCGTCGGGTGAGCCTTGGGGTTCTTGAACCAGGCCTTCTGACCCAGGTACCAGATCGCGGTCCAGTCCCCGTCACGGTCGGCGACCGCGTACTGCTGGCCGGTGGAGACACGCGAGCCGACGTCGTTCACGTCGATGGTCGAGTCGGCGCCGTTCGGCCGGAGCCCGATGTCCTTGATCAGCGGTGAGCTGTCGGACGGCAGGCTGTGGAGGCGTACCTCGCTGGAGCCGTGGGCGGCGCAGGCCTGGCCGCTGGTGACGCACCCGGTGTACTGCGGCTTGTTCGCCGCGAAGTCCGGCAGCACCATGACCAGGCCGCCGCCCGCCTTCGTCCGGTGGTACAAGGGGTGGTCCAGCAGGGCGAAGTAGTGCTCCCAGTCCCAGTAGGGACCCGGGTCCGTGTGCATCCCGGGGATCGTGGACGTCGTCGGACCGGGAACGTTGTCGTGCCCCAGGATGTGCTGCCGGTCCAGGGGCACGCCGTACTTCTTGGCGAGGTACGTCACCAGGCGCGCCGAGGCCCGGTACATCTCCTCCGTGTACCAGGCGTCCGGCGAGGCGAGGAAGCCCTCGTGCTCCAGGCCGATCGACTTGGCGTTGACGTACCAGTTGCCCGCGTGCCAGGCCACGTCCTTGGCCTTCACGTGCTGGGCGATGTGCCCGTCGGTCGAGCGCAGGGTGTAGTTCCACGACACATAGGTCGGGTCCTGGACGAGGTTGATCACACCGTCCCAGGCGCCCTCGGTGTCGTGGATGACGATGTACTTGATGCCCTGCGACGTGGGCCGGTTCCCGAGGTCGTGGTTTCCGTAGTCGCCGTCGCCGAACTCCGCGTAGGGGGCCGGGATCCACTCGCAGGACACGGTCGTGGGGCACTCCGTGCCGGCGGCGGAGACCTTCCGCAGTCCGGCCCGCCGCAGTTGCGACGTGTCGGGGCCGATGGCCGGCTGGGCAGCGAGTGTGATCTTCTGTCCGGAGTCCGTGGTGCGCTCGGCGCCCGTACGGATCACTCCGTAGACGTCGTTGGCGTACGCCGCCGCGGTCCCGCTGTCGTCCGCGCCGGAGAAGCGCGCCACCGCGGCGTACCAGTCGGCCGCGTTCTCGCTCAGCGGCTCGTCGAGGTCCTTCTGCGCGGCGGCCAGCAGCGCGGCGCCGCCCTCGACGTTCGCGGCCGCGTCCGTGCGCAGGCGCTCGGCCGGGAGCCCGGTGAGTTCGGCCGCTTTCGTCAACGTCTTGAGCCGGGCGGGCAGTTGGGAGTTCTCCGGGACCTTCGTCGTGGGGACGAGGGGCGCGCGGGAGCTGTCGCCGCGGGCGTCCTCGGTGCCCTCGCTGTGGTGCGGTGCCCCGGCGATCGCCGTCCGGGCGTCGGTGAGGTGCATGGGGCCGTAGCCGCCGCTGACGCTGGGCGCACCGGCGTGCGCGTCCCAGCGGGACTCCAGATAGGAGACGCCCAGAAGGACGCTCAACGGCACGTGGTACTCGGCGGCCGCGCCGGCGAAGGCCCGTTGCAACTGCGCGGGCGAGGCCTGGTCGACACCGGCCGCCGGGGCCGCGCCGAGCATCGGGAACATCAGGGCGGCCGAGACGAGGGCGCCCGCGGCTCTGCGCGCGCGTCTGTGCCCGGCGGTGGCCTCGGGGTCGATGAGAGATCCTCGCAATGCAGCCTCCTGGGACGGTCGGGCGCGGTGGGGCGTGCGGGGCCGAACGAGGTCAGTCGTATCGGGTCTCCGACGATCCGTCAATCATGCCCAGGGGCAGCTGATTTCCCATGTCAGCCCGGGATCAAAGGGTTTTCGTGGCGGCGGCGCGGCGGCCTGCGAGGCGTCAGTGGAGTGGACCTGTGGCTCGATCGGGTGAAGTTCTCGACGCGAACGAGTGGGCCGGTCCGGGCGCGTACGTCGCGGCGTCCGTACCGTCGGCGCGTAGGGGTCCCTGCTGGGCGCGGACCGGCGGCCCAGCAGGGGTTGCGGTATCCACGGCGAAGGCCCGCGGTGCGCCGATGATCCGGGCGCACCGCGGGCCTTCGTCCCCCCTCGGGTCCTCGTCTCAGCTCCCTGGCGAGTGCCGACCGCCGCCCCTCAGCGAGTGCCGACCGCCGCCCGTACGGCCCGGCGGGCCATCTGGCAGTCGTCGTGCAGCCGCCGCAGCAGCAGACGTTGTTCCTCGCCGGACGGCAAGGCGCCCGGGTGGGCGGGTCCCGGCGCCGCCGGGGTCGCGTCGTGCATCGAGCGCTGCACGGCTGTCTCGTACGTACGGATCTCACGGGTCAGTACGAGCATCAGGTTCACCAGGAAGGCGTCACGTGCCGCCGGTCCCGCGGACTGCGCGAGCTGACTGATCTGACGGCGTGCCACGGGAGCGTCACCGAGGACCGCCCACAGCGTCGCCAGGTCGTAGCCCGGCAGGTACCAGCCCGCGTGCTCCCAGTCCACCAGCACTGGACCGGCCGGTGAGAGCAGGATGTTCGACAGCAGCGCGTCCCCGTGACAGAACTGGCCCATGCCCTGACGGCCCGCCGAGTGGGCGATGCCGTGCAGCAGCTTCTGCAGATCGCCCATGTCCCGGTCCGTGAGCAGACCGAGTTCGTGGAAGCGGGAGATCCGCTCCGCGTAGTCCAGCGGGGCGTCGAACGTCCCGGCCGGTGGCCGCCACGCGTTCAGCCGGCAGACCGCGCCCAGCGCCGCGCGGATGTCCGCGCGGGGGGGCGCCTCGGCCGGGTGCCGCTGGAGCGCGGCCACCCTGCCCGGCATCCGCTCGATCACCAGGGTGCAGTTGTCCGGGTCCGCCGCGATCAGCCGGGGCACCCGGACGGGTGGCCGGTGCCGCACGAACGACCGGTATGCCGCTATTTCGTGCCTGATCCGCTCGGCCCAGATCGGAGAGTGGTCCAGTAAACACTTGGCGACGGCCGTACTGCGCCCGGTCGTGCCGACCAGGAGCACGGAGCGCCCGCTGCGGCGCAGTACCTGGACGGGGGCGAACTCGGGACAGATCCGGTGCACCGACGCGATCGCCGTGCGCAGCTGTGCGCCCTGAGGGCCGGACAAGTCGAGTCTCCCGCTGAGCGGTTGGGTGCCGATCCCCGGAACGCGCCGTGTCCTGGCGGCTCCGAGCACGGGGGCCGCCGGTCGCGCGGGGTCGAGGTAGGGGCCGCTGCCCGCCGGACGGGGATGCAGCGGCCGGGGCGGGGCGGACACGGAGGACGATGCTGTGTACATGGGCGAAACAGATCCCTTCGTGTGCCTGCAAGTTGCCGCGCCGCCCGTCCCGGCCGTCGGGGAACACCCTGGGGGAATGTCCCCGGTAACCGGGTCGGGGTGGCGCATTCCTACCTGACACCGGGTGCCCAGTGGCACACCATCTGGCGCACCCTGGCGAACCCTGGCGAATAGTCGCTCAGCAACTGACAGAGGGTTACTGTCAACTCAGCCGAGAACCTGGGGGCTTGATGTGAACGGACAACCCAACGCTCGTCTGTCGGACCTGTTCGGCCTGGCCGGCTGGTCCAAGGGCGAACTCGCGAGGCTGGTCAACAGGCAGGCGGCGGCCATGGGCCACCCCCAGCTGGCGACCGACACCTCACGGGTGCGGCGCTGGATCGACGTGGGAGAGATCCCGCGTGATCCGGTTCCGCGAGTGCTGGCGGCTCTGTTCACCGAGCGTCTCGGCCGTGTCGTGACCATCGAGGACCTCGGTCTGGTCCGGCACGGGCGTGCGGGGAAACGGCCGGGCGGCGGGAATGTGGAACATCCCGACGGAGTGCCGTGGGCGCCCGAGCGGACTGCTGCGGTCCTCACCGAATTCACGGGAATGGACCTCATGCTCAACCGACGCGGCTTGGTGGGCGCGGGTGCCGCGCTCGCCGCGGGATCAGCACTCAGCAGTGCCATGCACGATTGGCTGCACACCGATCCGGCCCTGGTGGCCGACGCCCCTGACCTCGACAATCCCCTGCACGCCGACCCCGCCGGGTTCGACCGCTACGAGGCCGCCCCCATCGGGTCGCAGGAGATCGAGGAACTGGAGCGCTCGGTCGAGGTGTTCCGGGCCTGGGACGCGGCCCGCGGCGGCGGGCTGCAACGCAAGGCCGTGGTGGGCCAGCTCAACGAGGTGGGAGGCATCCTCTCCTACCGGCATCCCGACCATCTGCAGCGGCGCCTCTGGGGAGTCGCCGCCAACCTCGCCGTCCTCGCGGGCTGGATGTCGCACGACGTCGGCCTGGAGCCCACGGCACAGAAGTACTTCGTCATCGCCGCCCACGCGGCCCGGGAAGGCGGTGACCGGCCCCGTGCCGGGGAAGCGCTCTCGCGCGCCGCGCGCCAGATGGTGCACCTGGGCCGGCCGGACGACGCCCTGGACCTGATGAAGCTCGCCAAGTCGGGCTCGGGCTCCGAGACGCTGCCGCGCACCCGGGCCATGCTCTACACCATCGAGGCCTGGGCGCAGGCGTCGATGGGCAAGGGGCAGGCCATGCGGCGCACCCTGGGCGAGGCGGAGGACCTCTTCGTCTCCGACAAGGGTGACGTGCCGCCGCCGAGCTGGATGCAGTTGTTCGACGAGGCGGACATGCACGGCATGCAGGCCCTGGCCTACCGGACGCTCGCGGAGCACGACGCGGCCGCGGCGGCCACGGCCCAGCGCCACGCCAAGGAGGCACTGCACCTGCGGGAGAACGGGCGGCAGCGGTCGCAGATCTTCGACTGGCTGTCACTGGCCTCGGCGTGCTTCATCGCCGACGATCCCGAACAGGCGGACCGCTACGCCCGGCTGGCGCTGGTGTCGATGGGGGCCAATTCCTCCCACCGCACCTGGGACCGGCTGCGCGAGATGTACCGGCTCACCGCGCAGTACTCCAGTTACCCGAAGATCCACGAACTGCGTGAGGAGATCCAGCTCGCCCTTCCCAAGCCGGTGACGAAGCCGAGGCGGGGGGGAGACGCACAGGTCTGAAGCCGCCTGTGCGAGGAGTTCCGGTGGGGTGGGCCCCGTGGGCCGGCTCCGGTGTCCGGTGTGATCGATCGGCGGTTCAGCCGGCCGCTCAGCCGCCGACCCTGGCGACGAGCACGCAGGCGTCGTCCTCGCGGTGGGTCTCGCCGAACTCCTCGACGACCGTCCGTACGCAGTCCTGGGCCGTGCGGGCTCCGCCGAAGCGCGGGGCCAGGTCGAGCAGCCTCTGGACGGCCGCCGCTCCGTGGCACCGAGGGACCAGTCCGTCGGTGTGCAGGAGCAGCAGGTCGCCGTCCTCCAGGGTCTCCTCGGCCTGCCCGTACGCGGCATCCGAGGTCGCGCCGAGCAGCACGCCGTGCGGTGGTGTCAGGATGCGCCCCGTCCCGTTGCGGAACAGCAAGGGGGCGGGGTGTCCCGCCTGCGCCCAGGTGAGGGTGCGGGTCCCGGGCCGGTAGCGGCAGCAGACCGTGCTGCCGAGTGTCGGCTGTACCGAGGCGTCCACCAATCGGTTGAGCCAGGAGAGGAGTTGACCGGGCTGGGTGCCCGCCATGGCCATGCCGCGCAGGGCGCCCAGCAGCATCGCCATGCCGGAGGCGACGGTGACGCCGTGTCCGGTCAGGTCGCCGACGCTCAACAGGGTTTCGCCGTCGGGAAGTTCCAGCGCGTCGTACCAGTCGCCGCCGATCAGCGCGGTGGCCGACGAGGGGAGGTAGTGGGCGGCCAGGTCCAGTGCCTCCGGGCCCCGCCGGGTGAACCGCAGGCTGCCCTGCCGTGGCGGCAGGACGGCCTCCTGCAGCTCGACCGCGAGCCGGTGCTCGTCCTGCGCGAAGCGCCGGTCGTGCCGCAGCGAGTCACGGGTCTCGCTCACCGTCCGTTGGCTGCGCCGCAGTTCGCTGACATCGCGCAGTACCGCCCACATCGCGGCGGTACTGCCGTCGGTGTCGAGCACGGGCTCACCCATGATGTGCACGGTCCGCACCCCGCCGTCCGGGCGCACGACGCGGAACTCCCCGTCGATCGGCTTCGCGTCGATGAGGCAGTCCGTGACCATCGCCGTCAGCATCGGCCGGTCCTCGTCGAACACCAGTGACGGGAGCTCGTCGAGGGTGAGCGGCGGAGCGCCGGGGTCGCGGCCCAGGATCTGGTAGAGCTCCCCGGACCAACTGGCCTCGTCCGTCAGCAGGTTCCACTCGGCGCTTCCGACCCTGCTGAGCAGGGAGCCCTCTCCGGGTGCGGCGGGCGCGGCGGCGGGTTCCACGGGAACCGGCGGGGGGCCGTCCCGCAGCTGCGCCAGGTGCTGGTCCAGATCGTTGAGCTGATGCATCGCCAGATCGCACAGGGCGCGCTGCCAGCGTCCCTGGGCGTCCGCGCCGTCGACGGGTGCGTCACGTCGTACGGCGTCCACCTCGCCGCGCAGTTGCCGCGTCTGCGAGATCAGCGCCTCCACCGCGCCGCGCGGGGGCGGCTGCGCGGCGGGGCGGTCCGCGGAGAGATGGGGCGACATGACGCACTCCGATGAGGGGACGGTACGACCAGAGCTGGGCGGAAGGACCGTTACGACTGTTGCACAGCCCGCGACGCCCTGTAAGGGATTTGGCAACACACGATCCGGTGGTGCTTCTGGCATATGCCGCAGTCCATTCGGAGGGGTCGACCAGGACCGATGAGGTACACGTGGTGCTAGCCCAAGTCGTAGACAGCGTACGTGACTTGACGGCCTACGGGGGTGGTGGTGGTCCTTCCTCACTCGTGTGTTCGAGGGTCATGTGTGCGGGTCATGTCCAGGGCATGTTCGGATTCAGACGCCGTGGGTGAACTCTCCTGCCGCCGCCTCGTAGAGGGGCCCCGGATCGATGCCCATGGAGGCGAAGTTGTCCTCGATCTCCAGGCTCGCCAGACCGTGCAGATGCGCCCAGAGCAGCACGGTGCGCGAGGCGACCGCCGGCGGGACGTCCTCGACTCCGCGGCGCTTCATCCACTCCTGGACCTGGTCCCGTGAATCCTCCGGCACGGCCGCGTCCGGCGACGTCAGCGCGTTCGCCACGTTCAGTACGACGTTCATCGCCCGCTGGGCCGCGTCGACCAGGCGGGTGGAGTGGGCGTCGTACCCCTTGAAGGGGGCCCGGAACAGCAGCCGGTAGCGGTGCGGTTCGGTCCGCGCCCAGTCGCGGTAGGCCCGCACGACCGCGGCCAGGCGTTCGGCCCCGTCCCCTGCGGGGGTGCCGGCGGCGCGGGCGAGGGTGGCCGCCAGTGTCTCGTAGGCGTCGACGACCAGCTCGGTGAGCAGGCTGTCCCGGTTGGCGAAGTAGCGGTAGAGCGCCGGGCCGGTCATGCCCAGCTGTTTGGCGACCGCGTTGAGCGACAGTGCCTCCGGGCCGCCGTCGGCCAGCTGGCGCAGTGCCGCCGCCTTCACCTCCTCCCGCACCTGTGCGCGGAACCGATCGCGCGGGCCCGGTCCGGTCCGGCTCTCCGTGGTCACGTCATCGCCTCTTCTGTCGCTCGTGGGAACGGGACTTGACGTACCCATTGTAGAGGGGCAAGCTTTAGTTAGAGCCTATAACGCAAGCGTGACTCTCTAACGAAAATTCTGCCAGCAGAGGAGCCGACCGTCATGGACACCCACACCACCGCGAACCTGGTGACCGAAGTCGTCCTGCCAGGGGTCGTGGAGCCCGCCGGCCTGCAGATCCGGACGCGCCCCGCGCCGGAGCCGGCGGCCGGTGAGGTCCTCCTCGCGCTGGAGGCCTCCGGGGTCTCGTTCGCCGAGCAGCAGATGCGCCGCGGCAAGTACTACGACCAGCCTTCCTTCCCCTTCGTGCCCGGTTACGACCTCGTCGGTGTCGTGCTCAGGGCCGGCGCGGGCGTCGACGCGTCGCTGGTCGGCCGCCGCTTCGCGGCGCTGACCAAGGTGGGCGGCTGGGCCAGCCGGGTCGTGCTGCCCGTCACCGACCTGGTCGAGGTGCCCGGCGGCCTCGACCCCGCCGACGCCGAGACGGTCGTCGTCAACGGCATCACCGCCTGGCAGATGCTGCACCGCGTCGCCGGCGTCCGGGCCGGCGAGACCGTGCTCGTGCACGGGGCGAACGGCGGAGTGGGCTCCACCCTCGTCCAGCTCGCCGTCCACGCCGGAATCCGCGTCATCGGCACCGCCTCGCCCCGCCACCACGACGCGGTCCGCGCGCTCGGCGCCACTCCGCTCGACTACCGGGCCGACGATCTGCCCGCCCGTGTGCGGGAGTTGGCGCCCGGTGGCGTCGACGCGGTCTTCGACCACGTCGGCGGTGACGGCATCGTCGACTCCTTCCGGCTGCTGGCCCGCGGCGGCACGCTCGTGTCGTACGGCACGGCCTCGACACGGGACGTCGCCGGATCCTCCAGACTGCCGGTGCTCAAGCTCGTCGGCCGGCTCCTCCTCTGGAAGCTGCTGCCCAACGGCCGGCGCACGCACTTCTACAACATCTGGGCGGGCAAGCGCCGTGCCGCGGCCTTCCACGACCGGTTGCGCACCGACCTCGGGCAGGTGTTCGCACTGCTCGCCGAGGGCGCCATCACCGCGCAGGTCGCGGCGCGTATCCCGCTCGGCCGGGCCGCGGAGGCCGTCCGCCTGGCGGAGTCCGGCACCGTCACCGGCAAGGTCGTCCTCGTCCCGGACCCGCACGCCCACCCGGAGGCGTGAGGAGAGGACGGCCCGCTGTTCGGCCGGCGACGCGGCGTCCGCGAGGGGCACCGGGAGGGCGACACCGCCCGTCACGGTTCGACCGCTGTTCACCCGCAACTCACCGCGCGGGTATGGATCTCGGCGATCACCGCGTGCACGCTTGCGCGCGGTGTGCCGCAGGGGCACGCCAGTGACGAGGGCGGGCGAATGACACCGATCAGCCGAAGAGGTTTCGTGGGGCTCGGGGCATCCGTGGCGGCGGGCACCGCGCTGGGCCTCGGCTCACGTCCGGCGGCGGCCGCCGGCGCGCCGAGCGGCACCATCACGGACGTACGGCACGTCGTCATCCTCATGCAGGAGAACCGCAGTTTCGACCACTACTTCGGGCGGCTCAAGGGCGTCCGCGGATTCGGCGACCGCAGCGGCATCACGCTGTCCGGCGGGTATCCCGTCTTCAACCAGCCCAACGGCGGCGGCCGGCAGTACCCGTGGAAACTGAGCTCCACACCGGCCGCGGGCGGCAAGGACGGTGAGACCCTCGCGCAGTGCAACGGTGACCTCCCGCACTCCTGGTCCTCGCAGCACTCCGCCTGGAACAAGGGGCGCCTCGACAACTGGGTCTCGGGGGTCGGGAACGTCCGCTCGCTCGGCTACCTGGACCGCTCCGACATCCCCTTCCACTACGCGCTCGCCGACGCCTACACGATCTGCGACGCCTACTTCTGCTCCACGCTCAGCGCCACCGGGCCCAACCGCACCTACCTCTGGTCCGGCAAGGTCGACGGCTCCAGCTACGACGGCGGCGACGAGTCGGGCCTGACCTGGCAGAACTACGCGGAGGCGCTCCAGACGGCCGGCGTGACCTGGAAGGTCTACCAGAACGCGCAGGACAACTACGGCGACAACGCCTGCGCCTACTTCAAGAAGTTCGCCTCCGCCAAAGCCGGCGACCCGCTGTACGACCGGGGCATGGGCTCCGTGCCGCGGGTCAGCGGCTCCACCCCCGACGACATCGCCGCCGCCATCAGGGCCGACGTCCTCGCGGGCACCCTGCCCCAGGTGTCCTGGGTGGTCGCCAACCAGGCCTTCTCCGAGCACCCGTACGCCCCGCCCGGGGACGGCGCCCACTTCGTCGACCTGGTGTACAAGGCCCTCGCCGCCGATCAGGACGTCTTCGACTCCACCGTCCTGTTCCTCAACTACGACGAGAACGACGGCTTCTTCGACCACGTGCCGCCGCCCGTCCCGCCCGCGAACACGGCCGGGGAGTTCCTCGGGGGCGCTCCGTACGGTCTCGGATTCCGTGTTCCGATGCTGGTCGTCTCGCCCTGGACGCGCGGCGGCTGGGTCTCGTCGGAGGTCTTCGACCACACGTCCGTGCTGCGCTTCCTGGAGACCTGGACGACCTCGCTGGGCAGACCCGCCGCCTGCCCGAACATCAGCGCCTGGCGCCGCAAGGTCACCGGCGACCTGACCGGCGTCTTCGACTTCGCCCACCCCGTGTACGGCGCCGTCGCCCTGCCCGCCACGAGCGTCATCGGCATATCCACCTGCGGCCCCCTGCCCAACCCGGTCCCCACCACCAACGCCCTGCCCGTCCAGGAGCCCGGCACCCGGCCCGCCCGCGCCCTGCCCTACCAGCCGAACGGCTACCTGGACCACCTGGAGTTCGGTGCGAGCGGCAAGATCCTCGCCTGGTTCGCCATGGCCAACCAGGGCACCCCGGCCAGGAGCGCCGCCCACTTCTCGATCCACCCGAACGCCTACCGCGACACCACGCCCTGGCAGTACACGGTCGACGCGGGCGGCACCGCCTCCGACTACTTCAACATCGGCTCGGGGTACGGCGACGGGAAGTACGACCTCACCATGACCGGGCCCAACCGCTTCCTGCGCCGGTTCAGGGGCGACGCGACACAGGCGGGCAAGTCGGCCGAGGTGAGCACCCGTTACGCCACCGAGCCCGGGACCGGGAAGACGGCGGTCTACTTCAGGATGGCCAACTCCTCCGCCGCGACCGTGAAGTTCACCATCACCGCGAACCAGTACCGCGGCGACGGGCCGTGGACGTACACCGTCGCCGCGGGTGGCTGGGCCGAGGACTACTTCAACGCCGTCGCGTACCAGGACGGCTGGTACGACTTCACGATCACCGTCGACTCGGACGCGAGCTGGTCACGCCGGTTCACCGGACACATCGAGACGGGCGCCGCGAGCGTCAGCGGCTGATCACGCGTAGAGGTCCGGGCGCACGGCGAGGTCGACGGCCACCCGGCCGCCGCTCTCCAGCGCCCGGACACCCGCCTCGGCCACCGCCGACGCGGCGTACCCGTCCCAGACGCTGGGCCCGGTGACCCGTCCCTCCCGGGTGGCGTCCACCCAGGCCTGCACCTCGCGGTCGTAGGCGTCGGCGAAGCGTACGAGGTAGTCCTGCGGCACCTCCTGACGGGCACCGTCCGCCGTCGTCACCAGCATCGCGTTCTCGTCCCCGATCCGCGCGCTCCCGGACTCGCACACCGCCTCGCAGCGCACCTGGTAGCCGAAGCCGGAGTTCACGAAGACCTCCACGTCGACGAGTGCGCCCTCCGCGGTCTCGAACAGCACGAGCTGGGGGTCGAGGAGGTCCGCGGGCGCGTGCGACGACGGTCGCGGACGCAGCACCGTCACGGCCGTGAGCTCCTGGCCGAGCAGCCAGCGTGCCGCGTCGATCTCGTGCGAGACGGAGCTGTTCACCAGCATCGCCGAGGTGAAACCGGGCGGGGAGGAGACATTGCGGTGCGTGCAGTGGAGCATCAGCGGACGGCCCAGGCGCCCGCTGTCCAGCAGGGACTTCAGCCGCACGTACTCGGCGTCGTACCGGCGCATGAAGCCGACCTGCGCAAGCCGCCGCCCGAGCCGCGCCTCGGCCTCCACCACCCGCAGCGCCCCGGCCGACTCCGGCACCATCGGCTTCTCGCACAGGACCGGCAGTCCGCGCTCGAAGGCCGCCAGCAGTGCTTCCTCGTGGGCGGGCCCGGGGGAGGCGACCAGCACGGCCTGCACACCGGGCGCGTCCAGGGCGGCGGACACCTCGGTGTGCACCGAGACGCCGTCGATCCCGGCGACGGCGTCCTTCGCCCGCCCGGTGTCGGGATCGGCCACTGCCGCGACCCGAGCACCGTTCACCACTCGGTCGATTCGTCGTATGTGGTCGGCTCCCATGTGGCCCGCCCCAAGGACCGCCACACCCAACAACTCGCTCACGTGCTCACCTCTCGGACCGACAGTTCTCCAGGAGATTGTCGGCCGGAGCGATCAGTAGCGCAGCACCCCGGCGATGCCTTTCGCGTCACCCAGACTGCCGTCGGGGACGAAACGGACCTCGGCGCCGGTCTCCAGGCACTGTTCGACGATCTCGTCGACGATGTCGTCGCGGGCGTCCAGGTCACCGCTCTCGGCCGGCACGAGGTGGTCGCCGCCGTCACGGACCGTCTCGCGGTAGTTCTCCTCCACGGCGAGCAGCCGGACCCGGCCCTGCGACGCGTTCTGCCACACCTCGTCGACCCCGGCGGCGAACTCCTTGCGGCCGCGGGCCGACTCGAGCTCACGGGCCACCGCGTCGGCGTTCCTCCGCTCCTCCGCGCCGACCAGCGGGCGGACCGCCTGCCACACGGCCTCGGGCGTGGCGTGCGCGAGGCCGCCGTGCTGAAGGTGCCAGGCGTCCCGCGTGACCGTGCCGACCTCGTCCAGGAGGGAGAGCGCGGGGGTGTCACCGGTGACGTACAACGGGCGGCTCCGCTCACGGAGGACGGAGCTCATCGCCATGTCGGCCTCGCGCAGGAAGTTCCGGGTCCGCTCGGCGCGGAAGGTGCTGGCCAGGTCACCGACGCGCTCCTGGCGCTCGGCGTCCGGGTCCTCCAGGCTGCGGGTCAGCGGGAAGCCGTCGGCGTGCTCCTCGGCGACCCGGTCGCCGCCGCCGTTCCACAGTGTCACCCGGTCGGCCGAGACCGAGAGCACCCAGAACGGCCGCTCGGCGGACTGGGCGGCGACCAGGTTGCGGGTCAGGAAGGTGTCCGAGAGCACCACGCGCTCGGGGACCCGCCGGGCCAGCGACCACACCTGGTGCTCGCCGGGCGCCGCGAAAATCGCCAGACCGTCCTCGGCGTGGGCCAGGTCGACCTCCGCCATGGCCTGGTCGAGCTGCTGGACCAGTTCGGCGCGCCGCTCACGGGTGACGGCCGGGTCGGACTCGATCTGCTTCTTGGCCTCGGCCACGACATTGCGCAGCCGGACCGGATCCTGGGCGTTGTCCGGTTCGCGGCGGTGCGTCGGTGTCAGCACGGACACCGCGGGGTAGGGCCGCGGCCGACGCAGTTCGGAGAGGGTTGCGGGACTCAGCGCATGCTCCATATCAGCACCATAGGACTGATTCCCGTATCGGGCATTTGGGGTAATTGATTGCTAGTGTCGCTCGGGTCGCCCATCATGCTCCCGGCATCGCCGTAGGCCTCCCCATGGCGCGGCTGGCGCCGCCCGTGCGCAAGGGCGGCACGGAGGACCGCGCGGCTGCGGCAGGCCTCTGGCCGGGGTCCCGCAGCGTGCCGTGGGCACCCTGGGGCGAGGTCGTCGGCAGCGTCGGCCTGATCGTCTCCGTGCCGGGCGGCCGTGTCCGCGTCACCCCCTGTACCTCACCCCCTGGACCGTCGTCCCCTGGACCGTCGTCCTTCCGATCCGGAGAAAGGCGCCCCGTGACCCGTCAGGACACCGTGGACCGGCCGGCGTACGGCGTCCCCTTCGAGGTCGCCCGACTGCGCGGGGTGCTGGTCCGCGCGCCGGGTCCGGCGCACCGCCGGCTCACGCGGGAACCGGTGGAGTTTCTGATGTCAGAACGCGTCGGGGTCCGCCGCCGCCCAGTCCCGCTCCCAGGACGCCGGCGCCTCGGCGAGCAGGACACCGGGTTCCAGCCACTCGTAGAGCTCCGCGTAGGACCGTACGGTCGCCGGGTCCGTGCGCCGCAGCAGCTGGGTCGGTGCGAGCCCGCCGGGATCCCGTGCTCCCATCGCGGCCATGATCCGGCTGGCACTGCGGACCGTGGCCCGTTGATACCGGTGCACTCGTACGGACTTGTCGGCCACGTCCAGAACGCGGACGCGGCGCGGGTCCTGGGTCGTGATGCCGGCCGGGCAGGTGTTGGTGTGACAGCGCTGTGCCTGGCGGCAGCCGAGGGCGAACAGCATCGCGCGGGCCGCGTTCGTGTAGTCGGCGCCCTGGAGCAGCCGGGTGACGAGGTCCGCGCCGGTCGCGACCTTCCCGCTCGCCCCGACGCGCACGCGGTCGCGCAGGCCGGTGCCGACGAGGGCGTTGTGCACCGTGATCAGACCCTCGGTGAGCGGCGTTCCGAGCCGGCCGGAGAACTCCGGCGGCGCGGCCCCGCTGCCGCCCTCCGAACCGTCGACCACGATGAAGTCGGGTGCGACCCCCTCCGCGAGCATCGCCTTGCACACGGCGAGGAACTGGCGGCGCGAACCGACACAGAGCTTGAGACCGACGGGCTTGCCTCCCGCCGAGCATCGCAACCGGGCGATGAAACCCACCAGTTCGCGGGGGGTCGAGAAGACCTGGTGGTACGGCGGCGAGAGCACGGTGCGTCCTGCCGTGACGCCCGGGACCCGGGCGATCTCGGCGCTCACCTTCGCCCCGGGCAGTACCCCGCCGACGCCCGGGTGCGCGCCCTGGGACAGCTTGAGCGACACGCACCGGACCTCCGGCAGCGCCGCCTTGTCCGCGAACTCCCGTTCCTCGAAGCCCCCTTCGGCCGTCCGGCAGCCGAAGTACCCGGTGCCGATCTCCCAGACCAGATCGCCGCCGCCGCGCAGGTGATGGTCCGACAGACCGCCCTCGCCGGTGTCGTGCGCGAAACCACCCAGCGCCGCCGCCCTGTTGAGGGCCAGGACCGCGTTCGCGGACAGCGCTCCGAAGCTCATCGCCGAGACGTTCAGCAGCGCCATGTCGTACGGCTGGGTGCAGTCCGGACCCCCGACGCGGATCACGGGCGGTTCCTCCGGCACCTCGACCGGGCTCATCGACGGCACCAGGAACTCGTACCCCTCGCCGTACACGTCGCGCTCGGTGCCGAACGGCTCCTCCGCCTCGGCACCGCCGGCCCGCGCGTACACGATGCCGCGCACCGCACGGTCGTACGGACGTCCGTCGTGGCCGCGCTCGACGACATGGCGCTGCACGTGTGGCCGCACGGCTTCCGCGAAGAAGCGCAGATGGCCCAGGAGGGGGAGGTTCCGCAGCTCCGAGTGGCGGGTCTGCGCCAGGTCCCGCGCCCCGACCGCCGTCAGCGCCAGCAGGAAGCCCGCCGGGCCCCACCACCACGCCGAGACGGCGCACGCCAGGGTCAGGGCCCCGGCCAGGCCGAGGACCACGAACAGCAGCGGGAGCATCCGGCGCACACCATGAGTGAAGCGCACGGGACGGAAAGGGGCGAAAGGGAGCAAGCGCCCCGGGGTCTCTCCGCTTGTTGGTCAATTCTTTACCCTTGGCCGATTCCGGCCGAGGCCGGCCCGGCGTCGAGCGGGTCGACGGGTCCGCGGCGGGCAAAACGCGGCCGGAATCGACGGGCCCGCTGCGCCGGCCGGGTTACGGCCGTGTTGACGGTCCTTTCCCGGAGGGAAGAGCCTCCTTGTATAGCTGCTGGATACAACTGGTTTTGTGGAAGCGATCGCGGGACCCTGTAAGTGCAGGTGAGCGCGGAGCGCTCGCTGCGAACCGGACGCAGGAGGTAACGCATGTGCGGCATCACCGGATGGGTCTCCTTCGATCGCGAGCTGCGTGCCGAGGGCGAAACATTGGATGCAATGACGGAGACGATGTCCTGCCGCGGCCCCGACGACCGCGGCACCTGGGCCGAGGGCCCAGCGGCCCTGGGCCACCGCAGGCTCGCGATCATCGACCTGCCCGGTGGCCGGCAGCCCATGACCGCGGAGACCCCGGAGGGCACGGTCGCGCTGGTCTACTCGGGCGAGGCCTACAACTTCACCGAACTGCGCTGTGAGCTGTCCGGCCGCGGTCACCGCTTCTCGACCGACTCCGACACGGAGGTCGTGCTGCGCGGCTACCTGGAATGGGGCGCGGAGCTCGCCGGACGGCTCAACGGCATGTACGCGTTCGCCGTCTGGGACGGCCGCCACGACAAGCTCGTGATGATCCGCGACCGCATGGGCATCAAGCCCTTCTACTACTACCCGACCTCCGACGGCGTCCTGTTCGGCTCCGAACCCAAGGCCATCCTGGCCAACCCGCTCGCCAGGGCGAGGGTCCGCCTCGACGGTCTGCGGGAGCTCTTCACCTTCGTCAAGACACCCGGGCACGCGATCTGGGACGGCATGCACGAGGTCGAGCCCGGCACCGTCGTCACCGTCGACCGCTCCGGCCTGCGCCGGCACGTCTACTGGCAGCTGGAGACCCGGCCGCAGACCGACGACCGCGACACCTCCATCGCCACCGTGCGCACGCTCCTCGACGACATCGTGCGCCGTCAGCTCGTCGCGGACGTGCCGCGCTGCACCCTGCTCTCCGGCGGCCTCGACTCCTCCGCCATGACCGCGCTCGCCGCCCGCCAGCTGGCCGAACACGGTGAGCAGGTCCGCAGTTTCGCCGTCGACTTCGTCGGCCAGACCGACCACTTCGTCGCCGACGAACTCCGCGCCACCCCGGACACCCCCTTCGTGCACGACGTGGCACGCGCCTCCGGCACCGACCACCGCGACATCGTCCTGGACGCACAGGCCCTGGCCGACCCGGACGTCCGCGCCAAGGTGATCAGGGCCAGGGACCTCCCGATGGGCTTCGGCGACATGGACGCCTCGCTGTATCTGCTGTTCCAGGCCGTCCGCGAGCACTCCACCGTCGCGCTCTCCGGGGAGTCCGCCGACGAGGTCTTCGGTGGCTACCTGCAGTTCTTCGACGAGGAGGCGCGCAGCGCCGACACCTTCCCGTGGCTCGTCCGGTTCCAGCGCGACTTCGGCGACGACGCCGACGTCCTGCGCCCCGACCTCACCGAGGCGATGGACCTGGAGGCGTACGTCGCCGACGGCTACCGCACGGCCGTCGCCGGAATCCGGCGCCTGGACGGCGAGAGCGACTTCGAGTACCGGATGCGGCGGATCTGCTACCTCCACCTCACCCGGTTCGTACGCGTGCTGCTCGACCGCAAGGACCGTACGAGCATGGCGGTCGGCCTCGAGGTGCGGGTGCCGTACTGCGACCACCGGCTCGTCGAGTACGTGTACAACACGCCGTGGTCCCTGAAGTCCTTCGACGGCCGCGAGAAGAGCCTGCTGCGGGAGGCGACCGCGGACGTGATCCCGAAGTCCGTGTACGACCGGGTCAAGAGTCCCTATCCGTCCACCCAGGACCCCAAGTACGCGATCGCCCTCCAGGACCACGCCAAGGACCTGCTGGCCCGGCCGACGCACCCGGTCTTCGACCTCGTCGACCCGGACAAGCTCCGCCGGGCCGCCCTCCGCGACACCCCGCAGATCACGCAGGCGTCGCGGCGGGGGCTGGAGCGGACCCTGGACCTCGCGGTGTGGATGGACCTCTATGCCCCGGAGGTGTCCTTCAGCTGAGCTGCCGGTCGGCGGCGGCCTGCGAGGGCTGCCACCACGTGGTGACCGGCTCCCACACGAGGACGGCGTCCCCCGCGCCCAGCTCCCGGGCCGTGAAGGAACGCCCGAACCGCGCGGGGTCGGCCGAGACGCTGATCGAGTCCACCCGGCGGGCCTCGGGGTCGGCCGGGTCGGCGATGGTCCGCACGGCCGCGTACGCCGTCCTGCCCGCGCCGAGCGCGTACGGCCCGCTCTCGCCGGCGGGCACTGGCAGGGCCGCGCCGTCGAGATCTCCGAAGACGATCGTGGGGATGCGGTCGACGGTGCAGGTCCGCGCGGACAGGTTGGTGACGCTGATGTGCACCACCCTCGGGTCGGTGGCCTGGTGGGCGCGCACGACGGCGGACCTGTCGGCGCACTTGGCGGGCTGGGTCGCGGCGGCCGGCCGGGCGGACCCGGCGGCGGCCGAACCGCTCTGCGGCACGGCGAGGAGCAGTGCCGCGGCGGCGGCCGGGAGGGCGAGAACGGAGCGGATGCGCATCGGTGGGTTCCCCTGTTTCGGTCACGACGGTCGGTCACGTACGGTGCGGCGCGCGCCGCACCGACGCCTGCCCAGTGTGACGACCGGGGAGCACAAGGGGTTGTATCCGACTTGTCGGTGTTACCGGGTCGCGCCGCTTCCGCGACGTGCGTCAGGGGTTGTCCCGTCCGCTCTCCGGGCCGCAGGAACTGCCGTTGTCCGGCAGGGAGCCGTACAGCAGGAAGTCGTCGACCTTCTGGTGCACGCACTTGGAGGAGGTGTACCCGGTGTGGCCCTCGCCCCTGTTGTCGAGCACGACGGCGGAGGAGCCGAGCCGGGCGGCGGTCTCCTCGGTCCAGCGGTACGGCGTCGCGGGGTCCCCGCGGGTGCCCACGAGCAGCATCTTCGGGGTCCGCACGTTGCGTACGTCGTCACGGATGTAGTCGGTGCCCTTGGGGCGCCCGTGGCACAGCAGTACCTGGGTGAGCCGGTACCGGCCGAAGACCGGCGAGGCCTGGTCGTAGGCGGCGCGCAGCGATGCGACGTCCTTGGCGGCCCGCTCGGCGCTGGGCCGGTCCGGGTCGTCCGCGCAGTTGATCGCCATGAAGGCGGCGGGGAGGTTGTCGACGGGGATGTCCGCGGGGTCGACGAGCCCGGCGTGCGGGGCAGCCGCCGCACGCGGGCTGGGCAGGGAGGCGCCGCCGCCCGACAACTGCATGAGCCCCTGCGTGTCGCCGTCCTGGACGAGCGAGGCGAGAGCCTGCTCCAGCGTCGGCCACATCCGCCGGCTGTACAGCGCCTGGCCGACGGCCCCCGCGAGATCCTGACCCGTGAACATCGGCCCGAGGCCGGTCGGCACCGGATCCCGGTCCAGCGAGGCGACGAGCCGGACGACCTGCTCCCGGGCCTCGCGCGGATCGTCACCGAACGGGCAGGACACGTCCTCGGTGCACCAGGTGAGGAAGTCGTCCAGGGCGGTCTGCTGTCCCTCGGCCCCCACCAGCCCCTGCTCGGCCATCGACTCGGTGAGCGTGTCCACGCCGTCGAGCACCATCCGGCCCGTCTTCTTCGGGAACTGGGCCGCGTACACCGCGCCCAGGCGGGTTCCGTACGAGAAACCGAGGTAGTTGAGCTTCTTGTCGCCGAGCGCCTGCCGCATCACGTCGAGGTCCCGGGCGGCGTTCACCGTACCCATGTGGGCCAGCACCGGGCCGGAGTGCGCGGCGCACGCGGTGGCGACCTTCCGCAGCTCCTTGAGGACGGCCTGCGGATCGCTGCCGTCGGCGGCTGGTCCCGCCGCGCCGGATGTCTGGCCGGCGCCCTCGCCGCAGCTGACGGGCGAGGACCGGCCGACGCCCCGCGGGTCGAAGGTCACCACGTCGTAGCCGTTGGTGAGGTCCATGAAGTCCTTGCCGTCGTCCACCGCGAGCTCGGGGACTCCCGCGCCACCGGGACCGCCGAAGTTCAGCAGCACGGACCCCCTCGAGGCGCCCGTCGCGCGGTACCGCGCCAGCGCGATGTCCAGGGTCGCGTTCTGCGGGTGCGCGTAGTCCAGCGGGACGGTCACCTTCCCGCACTGGAGGTCGGCGGGCATCCCGTCGCCCGCGCAGGCGCCCCACGTGATCCTCTGGTGGTAGAAGCGGGACAGATCGGGGGCGTCGGCGGCCACGGCCGACGAGGGCAGTCCCGCCGTCAGCAGGGCCAGTGTCGCCGCGCCGGCTCCGACGCACGTCCAGCGTTGGTGCACGGACAGCATGCGGGCCTCCAGAGACAGCGGGAGCCGGATCGGGATGCCCTCCCGGTCGCGACAGAAATCACGATAGGCGGGGGTACGGGAGCGCGCCTCCGGGCGACCGGTCCGCACCGTCCCGCCTGACGCACCCTCCGGACACCGCGAAGGAGTCCCGGTGATCGGGGACCCCGACGCTCAGGGGGCGACGCCCCGTCCGGAGCGCGCCCGGATCAGTTCGATAAACGTGACGCTCGATGGAGTGAAAGCCCGATAAGCCATAACTCGGATGGTGCTCTCGCGTTTTACGCGGTGCGGGTGAGTGCCCGCGACCATGTCTGGAAGGTGAGGGAACCTATGAAACGGGTTACCCGGAATGGATTGATCGCCGCGGCCGCCGCATCGGGCGCGCTGGCCGTGACGATGCCGGCGTACGCCGACTCCGCGGCGCAGGGCGGTACGGCGGGTTCACCCGGACTGATCTCCGGGGACACCATCCAGCTCCCGGTGCACGTCCCCGTGAACGCGTGCGGGAACACCGTGAACGTGGCCGGCCTCCTCAACCCCGCGGCGGGCAACACTTGCGCCAACGTGAGCGACGGCGGCGCCGTCCGCGGGGTGGGCGGTGGCAGTCGTGCCGGTGGACGCGGCCCCGGTGCGGGCGGCACACACTCCGGCAACGTCGGCGCGCACACCGGCAGGGCCTCGGGCACCGCGGGGGGCGGGGCGCTCGCACAGGGAGGCGGAAAGGATTCTCCCGGTCTGCTCTCCGGCAACGGCCTGCAGCTGCCGGTCGACCTCCCGGTGAACGTCAGCGGCAACTCCGTGAACGTGGTGGGCCTCGGCAACGCCTCGGTGGGCAACACGTCCACGAACACCTCGGGCGGTGTGCCCGCGGCGCCCGTCCCGGCGCCGAAGCCCCCGACGAGGGCGATCGTGCCGGAGAAGGCGCCGGACCACGCGGCTGAACAGCCCATGGCGTCCCTCGCGCACACCGGCGCGGACCAGACGGTGCCCGCGATCGCCGCGAGCGCGGCCCTGCTGCTGGGCGGCGCGGTGCTCTACCGGCGGTTCAGGCCCGCCGCGCTCCGCTGACCCGGCGGTCCTGCGGCGACGGAAGGCCCCACCGGGCTCAGGGCCGGTGGGGCCTCGTACATGTCCGGCCGTGTCCGGTCCTGTCTCCGTGTCCGGTCCTGTCTCCGTGTCCCGATCGCGTCCGGTCCCGTCGCCGTCCCGGTCCGGTCGTGTGCGGTCCGATTGCCGTCCCGGTCCGGTCGCTCGTGTGCGGTCCGATTGCCGTACCCGGTCCGGTCCGGACGTGTGCGGTCCTTTGCCGTCCGGTCCGTTCGGTCGCCGGTGAGCCGGGCCGCTCCGGGCGTCCGCCGTTCGGCGGCCGCTGAAATCCCCGCGGAGATCCGGAAGGATGTCGGTACGGGCGTGGCCGACCCGGAGCGCCCCCGAGCACCCCGGCCCCCGGCACTCCGCAGCCGGCACCCGGCACCACCCAGCGAATGGAGCGCGCAGATGACCTTCCCGGGTTCCGAGGACCTCGTCGTCACCCAGGCCTCGCTCGACGACTGGTCGGTGGTCACCGGGTGGGCGGCGGACGAGGGATGGAATCCGGGGCTGTCCGACGCCGCGAGCTTCTTCGCCCAGGATCCCGGGGGCTTCTTCCTCGGCAGGATCGGGAAGGAACCGGTCTCGGCCGTCTCGGTCGTCACCTACGACGCCGATTACGCCTTCCTGGGTTTCTATCTCGTACGACCGGACGTGCGCGGCCGCGGCTACGGTCTCACCACGTGGAAGACGGCCCTGGCGCACGCGGGCGGCCGGACCGTCGGGCTCGACGGAGTGGTCGCGCAGCAGGACAACTACCGACGGTCCGGGTTCGAACTCGCCCACCGTACCGTCCGGTTCACCGGAGCCGTACCCGCGGCGCCCGCGCCGGCGGGAGTGCGGCCCGCCGGGGCGGCCGACCTCGCGGACATCGCGGCCTACGACAGCGCCTGCTGTCCGGCCGACCGCCCCCGGTTCCTCGCACGGTGGCTGGCCGGACCCGGTCATCGCACGTTCGTCCGTGTCGTGGACGGGCGGCTCACCGGCTACGCGGTCGTCCGTCCCGCCCTCGACGGTCCGCGCGTCGGCCCGCTGTTCGCCGACACCGCGCAGGACGCACGGGCCCTGCTACTTGCGCTGGCCGCGGAGACCCCCGGGCGCGGGATCACCGTCGACGTCCCGCGGTCGAACACGGCGGGCGTGGCCCTGGCCGAGGAGTTCGGCCTCACCCCCTCCTTCGAGACCGCTCGCATGTACACCGGACCGGTCAGGCCGTTCGCCCGGGAGCGCGTCTACGGCATCACCACGCTCGAGCTCGGCTGACGGCACACGCCGGGCCGACGGGGCGGCACCGCGTCCGGCGTCGGCGCGGCGCGGTGGGAACGAACTCCGGTGCCCCGCCGCCACGACCCCCAGCGCGGCCACGATCAGCGGGAGCGAGGTCCAGGGCAGGGCAGCCGCGCCCGCACCCTCCAGGACGAGCCCTCCGACGAGGGAACCGGCCGCGATGCCCGCGTTGTACACGGTGGTCTGCAGGGAGGTGGCCAGGTCCGCGCGGGCCGGGCCGGAGATGTCGACCAGCGCGGTCTGGATCAGGGTGGGCGCCCCTCCGAACGCGGCGCCCCACAAGGCGACCGAGACGAGGAGGACGGCGGGGCTGCCCGCGCGCAGCGCCGGCGCGAGCATGGCGCAGGCGATCAGGGCCAGCGCCGCGAGCAGGGTCCGGCGCAGCTGCGTGTCGCCCAGGACGCCGACGAGCCAGATCCCGACCATGGTGGATACCCCGAACACCAGCAGGATGAGTCCCGTGTGGCCGAACCCCATGTGGTCCGCGAAGGGGGCGATGTACGTGTACATCACCTGATGCCCCAGGAGCAGCAACAGGGTGACCGCCAGGACGGCCGCCATCCCGGGCTGGGCGGCGACGCGGGGGAGCGGCGTGCGCGCGGTCGGTCTCTCGCCCGGAAGCGCGGGGACCTGCCACCGCACGCAGAGCACGAGCAGCGCGGCGAGCGCGGACAGTGTGCCGAAGGCGGCGCGCCAGCCGAGCGCGTCCGCGAGCGCGGTGCCGGCGGGTACGCCCAGGGACAGGGCGAGCGTGATCCCGCCGAGGACGATCGCGAGGGCCCGGCCGCGCCGCCCGGCGGGCACCAGGCGGGCGGCGTAGCCGGCGAGCATCGCCCACATCGTGCCGCCCATCACCCCGGCTCCGAGCCGGGCCGCGAAGGTGAGTCCGTACCAGGGCGACAGCGCCGTGACGGCGTTGCAGAAGGCGAAGCCCACCAGGGTGGCGGTCAGCACCCGGCGGCGCGGCAGACCCCGCAGCGCCGCCGTCAGGGGCACCGCGGCGAGGAAGGAGGCGAGTGCGTAACCGGTCACCAGGAAGCCGACGCGGCTCTCCTGGACGCCCAGGTCCGGGGCCATCCGCGGCAGCAGGCCCGCGGGCAGCAGCTCGGTCACGACGGCGGTGAAGGCGGCCGTGGACAGGGCGAGCAGCGCGCGGAGGGGCAGTTTCGAGGCAGGCGTGACGGTGCCCTTGGCGGGCGGTGCGAGGGACATGCGACCATGCTGAAACCCTCACATCAGTGTGAAGGCAAGGGCGGGAAGGCGTACGAGTCGGCCCGGGGCGGGTCCGTCGGCCGGGGCAGGTGTGCCGGACGAAGGCCACGGGAGAGAGCGCCGGTCGAAGGCGGGTACGCCGGTCAGGGAGCGGAAATCGTGCGGATCGGTGAGCTGTCGCGCCGTACCGGGGTCCCCACCCGGATGCTGCGCTACTACGAGGAGCAGGGGCTGTTGCGTCCCGAGCGGGCCGCCAACGGCTATCGCGCGTACGGCGAGGCGGCCGTCCCCTGCGTCCGGCAGATCCGCGGGCTGCTCGACTCCGGGCTCACCACCGAGATCATCCGCGCCCTTCTGCCCTTCCTGTCCGACCCCGGCGAGATCCACCTCCACCCCGAGTGCCTCACGCCGGAGACCGCCGCGCTCCTGCGCGGCGAGATCGACCGCATCCAGAGCCGTATCGACTGCCTGGCCCGCAACCGGGACGCGCTGCGGGCCTATCTCGCGGCCGTGCAGCCGGAGGCGGTGGCACCACCGGCGTCAGTTGGCGAGCTCCAGCGCGCGCCGCGCCGCGTCGCCCACGGAGCCGTGGTGGACGGGACCGTGGCCGGGCAGCAGGACGTCCGCCGCGAGGGTCTCGATGCGGGCGAGTGACGCGATGGCCATCGCACGCTCGGCGTGGAACATGTTCGGCAGCAGCTGCGGGCCGCGTGTCCGCGAGGTGGGATGACCGCTGACCAGCGCGTCGCCGGAGATCACGACACCGGCGTCCGGCAGGTGGTAGACGCAGTGCCCGGCGGTGTGCCCGGGCGTGTGCACCGGTACCGGGCGGCCGGGCAGGTCCAGCGGCCCCTCAGCGGGGAACGACTCGGGCCGGGTCATCCGGACGTCCGCCGTTCCCCCGGACCGGATGGCGTGCACGGCCCACGGCAGTACGCCGGGGCGCCAGGCCTGGCGCATCACCGACCCCACGCTGACCTGCTGGATGAACTCACGCCGCGCGTGCGGAAGTTCCTCCTCGTGCAGATGGACCGGGACCCCGAAGGCACTGCTCAGGTACTCGGCCGATCCGAGGTGGTCGTTGTGCGCGTGCGTGATGAGGACGGCGCCGATCGCCTTGGGGGAGTGGCCGAGCGCGTCCAGGGAGGCGAGGACGTCCGGACGGTCGCCGGGGTACCCCGTGTCGATCAGGGTGACGGCGTCCCCCTCGCTCAGGATCACCCAGTTGGTGTTGCTGCCGTGAACCAGGTGAACTCCGGCCGCCACCTCGACGATCGCGTCCTCGCGCATGACCATCCCGATGCTTGAGATCCTGTCCCGGCCGGGCTGCGCCGGACGGGACCGTGTCAGGGCGAAGGTATCGCGCGTGCGCCGGAGTGCGACCGGCGCCCTCGGTGTCCTCGGTGTCCTCGGCCGTCGTACGTCACACGCGGGCGCCGCCGGTTCGCCCACGGGGTCGGCGGGCCCCTGCCGGACCGTCTGCGGCCTCGCCTCTCCGGCGAACGGCTCGACGCCCTGGCCCGCGTGGTGTCCGAGATCGCGCACGGCAACGACACCGTGACCGTGTGCGACGAGCCGGGGGCCATGGGCACGGCGATCATCGGCGCCGGCTCCGGGAGGCGCGCGGACCTGTCCGATCGACCTCCGGTCGTGCCGCGGTGGATCCGACCACCGGCGGCCTCCCAAGCGGGCGTCGCCGCACCAGCTTTGACGTGGGGTGATGCCTCCGGGCGGGGGCGGACGACCGGCACCCTCCGAGGAATGCCATTGCCGTATGCGCCGCAGGGTGCTGGAGTGAGCCCATGGATCACGTTGCGGTACTGGCCCTGTTCGACCGGGACATGCGGGAGGACGCGCGGCCCGACGGCCCGGGGGCCCGGGTCGAGCGCGTCGACAAGGTGGTGCGCCAGGTCGGTGCGGAGCACGGCTGGAACGGGGTGATCTGGTCGGATCTGGACGGCCCGGGCGCCGACGCGGCCATCGCCGGCCAGGTGCGGTACTTCGGCAAGCTCGGCCGGGAGTTCGAGTGGAAGCTGTACGGCCACGACAAGCCGGAGAACCTCGGACAGCGCCTGCGGGACGCGGGGTTCGTCGCGCAGCCCGAGGAGACGCTGATGATCGCCGAGCTGGGCGATCTGGCGCTCGACGCCCAACCGCCCGAGGGCGTAAGGCTCCTGCCCGTCACCGACCGCGCGGGCGTGGACCTCGTCGCGGACGTCCACGAACAGGCCTTCGGCACCGACAGCACCCGTATGCGCCACCAACTGCTGGCCCAACTCACGGGTGACGAGGACAACGTCGTGGCGGTCGTCGCCCTCGCCGGCGACGAGCCGGTCAGCGCGGCCCGCATGGAAATGGTGCCCGGTGCCCGGTTCGCCGGGCTGTGGGGCGGCGGCACCGTCGAGTCCTGGCGCGGCCGGGGCATCTACCGCGCCCTCGTCGCCCACCGTGCCCGGGTGGCCGCCGACCGCGGCTACCGCTACGTCCAGGTCGACGCCTCCACCCAGAGCCGCCCCGTCCTCGCCCGCCTGGGCTTCCAGCCACTGACCACGACCACGCCGTACGTCTACGAGTAGCGCCGCCGGTCCGGCCGGCGGAGCTTTCATACGGGGCCCGCACGTGCTGCGTCCGTCCGTACGCGCCGCGGTGGCCCGCACGTGTCGCGGTCCGCCCGCACGTGTCGCGGTTCGCGCCGGGAGGCGATGTCACGTCCCGGCGCGTTCGTTTCGTCGCACGGGTATGACGACACGACAGAGCATCCTCCTGGCAGGCGCGAGCGGCGTCCTCGGCCGGCACCTCACCCGGGCCCTGACCGCGGCGGGCCACCAGGTCACCGGCCTCGGCCGGAGCGCGGCGGGCGGTGTCCGGGCGGATCTGATGGACCGCGACGCGTTGCTGCGCGCCGTGGACGGCCGGCACTTCGACTCCGTCGTGCACGCGGCCACGGCCCTGCGCAGGGCACCCCTGCGCCACCGGGACATGTACGCGACCGACGCGCTGCGCACCGAGGGCACCGCCCACCTGATCGAGGCCGCCCAGGCCACCGGCGCCCGCCGCTTCATCGCCGAGTCGATGGTCTTCGGATACGGCTACGGGGACCACGGCGACCATCTCCTGACCGAGGACGACCCCTTCGGACCGCGGGGCACCACACCACGGCTAGAACGGCACATCGCGGCCATGCGCACGAAGGAACGGCTCACCTTCGACGCGGCGGGACTGGACGGCATCGCGCTGCGCTTCGGCCTCTTCTACGGCCCCGGCGGCACCGACGCGCTCCTGCCCATGCTGCGCAGGCGGCAGCTCCCCGTCGCCGCCGACCACGGCCGGGTGCTGCCCTGGACCAACCTCGTCGACGCGGCGGCCGCCGTGGTCGCCGCCGTCGAGCGCGGACGCCCAGGGCAGGCGTACAACATCGCCGACAGCACCCCGATGGGCTTCGGCGCCCATGTCCGGGCCGTGGCCGAGCGGTTCGGGCTGCCGAAGCCGGTGACCGTACCGCTGTGGACCATGAGCCCCATGGCGTACGCGCACGTCGTGATGGCGACGACGATGCGGGTGTCCTCGGCGAAGGCGGAGCGTGAACTCGGCTGGACCCCGGCGTACCCGTCCACCCACGACGGGCTCGCGGCGCTCGGAACGACCGGCTGAGGGACCGCACCCCATACCCAGCCGAATCCGGCCGTACCCCGCCGTACCCCGCCGTACCGGCACGTGTATCCGGCCACACCCGCCGTCACAGATCGAGCTGGTACTCCACCGCCCGGTGCGTCGGCAGATAGCCGAGCGCGTCGTTGATGCGGCGCATCGGCGCGTTGCTGTCGGCGGTGTCGGTGAGCAGGCCTTCGAGCCCTGGGTGCCTCCGGCGAGCGGTGCGGATCGACTCGGCCTTCATCCAGAGTCCCAGCCCGTGGCCCCGGTGCTCGGGCACCACCCCGGTGCCATAGTGCTGGGCGTCACCCCGGCCGTCGCCGGGCACGACGAGCTCGCTGAAGCCGACGATCGAGCCGTCCGCGCGGTCCACCGCGGCGACCGTGTGGAGCAACTCCCCCCGCTTCGCGACGGCTTCGGCGGCAGCGACGACCCTCGCCACGTCCCAGACGACGTTCCCGTAGTCCGTCTCCTCCATCGGCATGTCGTCCATGGCCCGCCGCGAGTCGGCGTAGGTCCGCGCCAGGTGGGGCGGTACGGTGCCGTCCCAGCGCGTCAACGCGTAACCCGGGTGCGGCCGTTCAGCGATTCCGTCGATCCGTACGAGGTCCGGGCCGACGAGCGGCAGCCGTGCGTACGTCAGTGCCAGCACCCGGCGGAAGCCGCGGGCCGCCAGGAACAGGTCGCCGGGTGAGCCGTACGCGGCCTGTGCGACGAGCGAGCGCCGCCCCTCGGCACGCGCCACCGAGACGGCCGCGTCCAGGAGGCGGTCGCCCGCCCCCCGACGCCGTTCGGCAGGATGGACCGCCACCTCCAGCTCGGCGAGGTGCTCCTGTCCCTCCTTGGTGAACAGCCGCAGAAACGCGGAGCCCACGGGCACGCCCGTCGAGTCGGCGGCCAGCCAGGCCAGGCGTCGACTCGACGGTGTGGGCTCGGGGTCGGACAGCGCCGTGATGAGCAGGGACAAGGTCTCTCCGTGGCGTCCGCGGTACGGGAGGGGAGCCCGCAGAACCTATGTGCCACGCTCCCGGCCCCGCAAGGGAATTGATCGGCCTACGGAACCGGGGCAGTGCGCGGGTGGGTGGCCGCCCCGCGCGTCAGCGGCGTACCTTCACCCGGTCGAGCGCCGCGACGCCCACCGCCGCGACGGCGATCTGTATGAACCACTCGATCCAGTCCGGGCCCTTGGTGTCGGCCACGCCGAACGCGGAGGCGATCCCCGCGCCGATGAACGCGGCGACGATGCCGACGACGATCGTCCACAGGATGCCGATGTGCTGGCGTCCCGGCACGACGAGCCGACCCAGTATGCCGATGATGATGCCGATGACGATGGCACTGATGATGCCTGAGATCTCCATGTCCGCCCCTTCAAGTCTGGACCCGTGCATCTAGGGGTGTTCCCGCTGCGGGCGGAGACAGTCCGTTCGACTTTTCGGGCGTCCTCGATCGGGCCCGACGGGCGCCTGTCCAGTCGCGGCATTGCCATGTACCGTTCAATAACTTGTCGCGCGGAAGACGGCTGATCATCGTTCTACGCGCGGAGACTTGAGCGCCTGCTCCGCCTCTCCCCACCCCCATGGAGGTTCGCCGGATGCTTGGATTCAGAAAGTCCCGCCACAGACTCGCCTCGGCTCTGGCCGTGTTCGGACTGGTCGTCACGGGTGCGGCCGTCCAGGCGTCCGCGCCGGCCGCCGCGGCGACCCAGCACCGCGTCCTGTTCGACAACGGCCATGCCGAGACGGCGGGCAACGCCGACTGGGTCATCTCCACCAGCCAGCCCGACCCGTTGGGCCAGGACTCCTCTCCGTCGTCCGAGACGGACTGGACCGGGGCCCTCTCCTCCTGGGGTGTCGCCCTCCAGAAGACCGGCGACTACAGCCTCAGGACACTGCCCTCGGGCTCCAGCCTCACCTACGGCGGTTCGGCCGCCAACGACCTGTCGAACTTCGACGAACTGGTGCTTCCGGAGCCCAACACGCTCTTCACCACCGCCGAGAAGACCGCGATCATGACGTTCGTGAAGAACGGCGGCGGCCTCTTCATGGTCTCCGATCACACCGGCGCCGACCGCAACAACGACGGCTACGACGCGGTCGAGATCTTCAACGACCTGATGACCAACAACAGCGTCGACTCCACGGACCCGTTCGGCTTCTCGATCGACACGCTCGACGTCGGCTCCGGATACCCGGCGGCCGTCAGCGACAGCACCAACCCGGTCCTGCACGGTTCGTTCGGCACCGTCACGAAGAGCCTGATCGCCGACGGCACCACGGCCACCCTCAAGCCGTCCGACAACTCCGCCGTCAAGGGACTGGTCTACCGCAGCGGTTACTCCGGCAACACCGGCGCGTTCTTCGCGACCAGTACCTTCGGTAGCGGCAAGGTCGCCTTCTGGGGCGACAGTTCGCCGATCGACGACGGCACCGGCCAGTCCGGCAACACGCTGTACGACGGATGGAACGACACCGGTGCCACGAACGCCGCCCTCGCCCTGAACGCCACCGAGTGGCTCGCGGGCGCAGGTGGCAGCGGCGGAGGCGGAGGAGGTGGCGGCGGCACCTGCACCGCCGCCCAACTGCTCGCCAACCCGGGCTTCGAGTCCGGCAACAGCTCCTGGACCGCCACCAGCGGTGTGATCACCAACAGCAGCAGCGAGGCCGCCCGCACCGGCTTGTACAAGGCCTGGATGGACGGCTACGGCACGGCCCGCACCGACACGCTCGCCCAGACGGTCACCGTTCCGTCCGGCTGCGCGGCCACGCTGAACTTCTTTCTCCATGTGGACACGGCCGAGACGACCACCACCACCGTGTACGACACCCTCAAGGCCCAGGTCCTGAACAGCGGTGGCACGGTCCTGTCGACGCTCGCCACGTACTCGAACCTGAACGCCGCGTCCGGGTACACGCTGCGCAGTTTCAACCTGTCCGCCTACGCGGGGCAGACGGTCACGGTCAAGTTCACCGGCACCGAGGGCTCCATGCTGCAGACGTCGTTCGTCCTCGACGACACGGCGCTCAACGTGAGCTGACCACGAGCCGGGCGAGCGAAGGGGCGGCCCCGGGTACGGGACCGCCCCTTCGCAGGTTCCAGGGCGTGTCCGCCGGGTCGGGCCGTCAGGTGATCGGACATCCCTGTCCGACGGGGGCTCCATTCGGATGCGCGACCCGTCACCGACGGTTGCACAGCCTGCCGCGCCGCGGTGACCTCGCCGACCCGCCCCAAGCCCCCTGAACCGCCCTGAACCTCCACCGCGGCCTGCACCCCCCGGGCGCGGCCACGCGGCCCGCGCCGGGGGGGGGTGCAGGGTGCAGGCGGCGGGCGGTCAGGCGGACTCGGGCGTCTCCTTTCCCTCCCGTTCCTTCCGCTCGTTCAGCAGCGCGTCGAGGACGTTCAAGGCGCGCCAGGTCCGGGTCATCCCGAACGGCGCGGTGGCCCGGACGGTGGCGCGGATCTCGTCGGGCGTCGCCCCCGCGCCCAGCGCGCGGCCGACGTGGGCGCGGAAGCTCTCCTCGAGGGTCTGGAAGAGGACGTCCACCGTCATCGTGGCGAACGCCCGCTCACGGACACTGATCCGGGACATGTCGGCGCGCATCCGCGACTGAAGGTCCATGTAGTCGGCGAAGCCCGGATCGAGGGCGCGCACCTCGGCGCGCATCGTCGCGGGGAGGGGGCTACCGGTGCCGTCCGCGTTCACCCGGTGGCCCTGGCCGGTCGGCCCGGGCAGGCCGTGCTCGCGCTCGATCTCGGCCAGCCGCTCCAGAGCGGCCAGTGCCGCGGGGTAGCCGCTGTCGTAGGAGATGAAACGGAGCAGCTCGCGCAGGTCGTCGGCGTCGAGGCCGTTGTCCAGGGCGGCCCGCACGTGCAGTTCGTACGGCATCCCGAGGACCTGTTCGCAGACGTCGGCGACGAGGCCGAGCAGGGCCCGCTCACGTGGCGTCAGCTCCGGCCCCGCCCCGGCGAGTCGGAAGGTGGCCGAGGCCATTTCGGCGAACACCGGGTCCAGTTCCTCGACCGTGGTCCGGGTCGGCAGCATCATGTGACTCCCCTTGAGTGAACGGCTGTAGGGCTACGACTGTAGCCCTACAGTCCGTCCCCTACAATGCCGGATCATGGATGCCACCACCCCGGCCCGAGAGACCGCCCGCCCCGCGCGGCGTGGCCGCAATCCGCGTGGCCAGGGCGAGCGGCTGCGCGCCGAGATCGTCGACGCGGCGCTGCGACTGCTGGACGAACTCGGCGACGACCAGGCGCTGTCGCTGCGCGCGGTCGCCCGCGAGGTGGGCATCGCCGCGACCTCCGTCTACATCCACTTCGCCGACCGCGACGCGCTGGTGCTGGCCGCGCTGGAGCACTGCCATGCGGGCCTGCTGCGCGCGGTGGACGACGCGGAGTCGGGCGCCGCCGACCCGGTGGCCGCGTTGCGCGCCCGCACGGCGCTGCTCGGCGCGTGGTCCCGAGAGCACCCGGGGCTGTACAAGGTGCTGCACGAGAGCACGCTCAACCGGCGCACGGACATGTCCTTCAAGGAGGAGATGGCAGGGCGCACGACCGCGGCGATCCGCCGCTGCATGGACGCCGGGCTGGCGCCACGCGGCGACGCGGAGACCGTCTCCCTGGATCTGCGCACGGCCGTCCACGGCGCGGTCTCGCTGCGCGTCAACCAGCCCGAGATGCCCTGGCCCCCGCTGGAGGAACAGGTGGACCGCTTCCTGACGAAACTGGTCGGCGTCCCGCCCGCGGAGGGGTGACGGCGCTGGGGGCGTGCGGCGGTCCGGCCCGGTGCCGCCACCTCACCGAACCGAACCCGCGATCCACCCCTGCTCACCGACCGACCTCACGTCAACCTCGGGAGGGTTTCCGGAGGCGGTCACTACGCCGCCGGAACGGTCGCCTCCGGTGTGTTCCACCCCGAGATCCGGATCCTGGGGGCGGAACCGTGCAGGTCCGCGGTCCGGTAGGTCGCGGTCAGTGTCGCCGACTCGCCGGGCCACAGGCTGACCTCGTTGTCGGACCACTGGACCGGCAGCACCGGCCGGCCCCTCGAATCCACCAGATGCGCGTCGGTGAACAGCGACGGCGTCTTCCCGGCCGCGGGGCCGCGGACCGTGACCGTCGTCGTGGAGGTGCCGTCGGGTCCGGCGGTGGTCGAAGCCGTCGCCGGGACCGGCACCCGCGCCATGGAGCCGAGCCCCTTGAGGTCGGCGTAGCTCGTCGTCGGCGTGTGGTACCAGTCCGTGTCGGCCCAGTCGAGGGTGCCGGCCCGGGTCGAGAGCCAGTACACGTTGCGGCTGACCGTCCTGCCCCGGGAGTCGGTGAGGACCAGCCGTGCGAGGTACGTCGTCGACAGTCCGCCGACCGAGGCCGGCACGGTGAGCGCGGTGCTGTGCGCGCCGTCCCCGTCGACCTTCACCCCGGTCGCCGTCCGGTCGTACCTCTGGGTGCCGTCGGTGTCGAAGAGCGTGACCCGGGCGGTGAGCCCGGAGGCGGCCGTGTGCCGGTTGTTCACGACCACGACCGAGCGGTTGTCGTAGGAGTACTGGACGTGCAGCGGCTCGTTCGCCTTCTTCGCGCCGAAGTAGGCACCGCCCTGGTCGAGGTAGCGGTCCAGCAACTGCCAGTGCAGCGACGTCCATCCACTGTTGAACATCCAGTAGACGACGCCGGTCGAGGGCTTCGAGGAGTCGGTGGCGTTGCGTCCGTAGGCCTCGAACTGGGCACGTACGTTCTCGTACTGGGCGAGCTGGGCCTTGCGCACGTAGTCCGCGAGACCCGTCGGCGGGCCGTAGCGTCCGGCCAGGGCGGCATCGTAGATCGCGAGGGTGCCGAAGGTCGCCGACGGTGAGCGGTGGTACTGCGGGGCCCCGGGGTTCTTCCAGAGGGTGTCGAGCTCGGCGGGGGACATCATGCGGCGCAGGGTGTCGAGGGTGGGGATGTCGGGGCCCGCGCTGGTCTCGGAGTTGAAGCCGGTGGCGCCGCCCTCGCGCTTGGCGTACCAGTAGTCCGGCGGGACCCAGTCGTAGGGACCGGTCATCTTCATGCCTGAACGGCCGCTGACGGGAGCGGAGTTGTCGGAGGCGGCCGCGACCACGGGGGTCGCCCAGTCGGCGGCCCTCAAGGCGTCGAGGTAGTCCTTCTCGATCGTGGCGTCCGGTGCGAAGTCGCTGCCGATGAGGAACGAGACGACGCTCGGGTGGTCGCGCAGCCGGGCGGCCTCCGCGGCCATCGAGGCCTTGGCGACCGGGTGGTCGGCAGGGGTCCACGGGTCGCCGGACTCACTGCCGTTGACGTTCCCCTCCCACTTGTCGCAGCACTCCCACCCGGGCAGCGTGAGGATGCCGTACCGGTCGGCGAGGTCGAAGAACTCGTCGGGTTCGAGGTGCCCTTCGAGGCGGATGGTGTTGAGCCCGAGGTCGAGCGCGTACTTCAGCCGGTCCGCCACGTACGTCCGGTCCCAGCGCAGGAACTCGTCCGGGGACCAACCGCCGCCCTTGATCAGCAGCTTGCGGCCGTTGATGCTGTACTGCCGTGCGCCGTCGGCGTCGAGCGGGGCCTTCGCATCGCGGATACCGAAGTCCTCGTGCGCCGTGTCGGAGACGGTGCCGGCGACGGTGGCGGTCAGACCGAGGCCGTACAGCGGCTGTCCGCCCATGCCCGCGGGCCACCACACCTTCGGAGCGTCCAGGTGCAGCCCGGGGGAGTCCGCGGGGGTGAACGTCACCGATTTCGTCTCGTGCGGGCGCAGCGGGACGGCGGTGCCGAAGGTCGCCGTCGAGCCGATGGAGCCGGAGACCGTCGTGGTGACCGCGGTGTCCGAGTCGTTGCGCACCCGCGCCTTCACGGTCAGGTCCGCGGAGGCGAGCGAGGGGACGGCGAGCCTGCTCACGACGTGCGCGTCACGGAGCGTGACCGGGCCCCCGCGACGGACGAGGACGTCACGCACGATGCCCATGTTCTCGTCGGGCGGTGGCTGGATCCAGTCGATCCAGCCCATCGTGAGGTTCTGGTCGGGCTGGTTGGGCCGGACGCGGAACGCGACCGTGTTCGTGCCCGCCCGTACCAGCGAGGTGATGTCGAGTTCGTGGCGGGCGTAGGCGCCCGCCACCTCCGTGGCGGCCGCGACGCGCTCGCCGTTCACGTAGACGTCGGCGGCCGAGACCACCCCGCTGAAGTCCAGATAACTGCGCTCGGCGGTGTCGCCGACCGTGAAGTCCGAGCGGTACCACCAGGGCACGGCGAAGTCGGCCTCGGGGATCCGCTGTTGGTTGGTCGAGTAGAACGGATCCGCGTACACGCCGTCCGCGAGCAGCGCCGCGAGGACCGTGGACCGCGAGCCCGCCGGATACCATCCGGCCGCCGGATAGCCCGGGCTGGAGACGGCGGCCGCCGAGTCCGCGACCTTTGCCGTCGACTGGATCGCGTAGCCGGAGAGCGCGGTGGCGCTGCCCGCCACGGACGGCACCGGCGTGGCACGGGCGGGCGCGGTGGCGGCCGGTCCGGCGTCACGGGGCCCCGCCCACGCGCTCGTCGAGAGGGTGCCCAGAAGGCTCAGGGCGACGGCGGCGGTGGCCAGGCGCCGACGTGCGGCACAGCGGTCCAACACGGTGGTCTCCTCTGGGGGTTGGGGATCATCCGCGCTACGGGACTGCAAGTTAGGAAACTTTACTAACTGGGCCCACAAGCTAGGTCGCCGAGTCGGTGGTGTCAATCGCCGGTGGCCGCGAGCCCACCCTCAGGAGGCCGACCGCCGGTCGAACACCACGTCCCGGGCCGTCCCCAGCGCGGTGGCCACCGCGCCGAGCAGCACCGCGTCCTCGCCCAGTCGGCTGGGCACGATCTTCGGCCGCAGCGGTGTGAGCGTGCGCAGGGTCTCGCGCACGGGCCGCAGCAGCAGGTCGATGCTGTGGCCCACCCCACCGCCCAGCACCACGAGATCGGGATCGAGCACCGCCGCCGCTGCCGCCACCGTGTGCGCGATCCGCTCGCCCTCCAGCCGGACGGCCCGCACGGCCGCGGGGTGGCCCTCGCGCGCCGCGTCGAAGACGGCCTTCGCGGTGAGTTGTCCCGTCATGCCGAAGTGCCGCGCCGCCTCGACGACGGCCACGCCGGACACCGCGTCCTCCAGCGTCTCCGGCTTCTGCTGCCCAGGCCACGGCAGGAACCCGATCTCCCCGGCCCCGCCGTGCGCCCCGGTGAACAGCCGCCCCTCGCTGACCACACCCATGCCGAGCCCGGTGCCGATCATGATGTACGCGAAGAGCCGGCTGCCCGCGCCGACGCCGTACGTGTACTCGCCGAGCGCCGCGAGATTCGCGTCGTTGTGCACCTCCAGCGGGATGCCCAGCATTTCGCGCATCCGGTCGAACAGGCCCGCCCGGCCCCAGCCCGGAAGATGCATCGCGTACCGCACCCGGCGCTGCTTCTCGTCGTACACGCCCGGTGTGCCCACCACCGCGTGGGCCACCTCGTCGGTGCCGAGGCCGGAGTTGGCGACGACCTGGCGGGCGGTGTCGACCACCAGGTCGGCCATCGCCCCCGAACTGCGTGCCCGGTTGCGTACATCGGCGCGTGCGACCACCGCGCCGTCCAGATCCGCGACCGCCACCCGCAGCCAGCCGCGGCCGATGTCGATGCCGAGCGCGTGGCCGGCCGCGGGGTCCGGAGCGTAGAGGACCGCCACCCGGCCGCGTTCCGGAGCGTGCGTGCCGACCTCGTGGACGAGTCCGGCCTCCTCCAGCGCGGCGAGCGCGCTGGAGACCGTCGGCTTCGACAGCCCCGTCTCGCGGGCGAGTTGGGCTCGTGACGCGGGACCGTCCGCGCGCAACCGGTCGAGGAGCAGCCGCTCGTTGGTGCTGCGCAGGCGGCGGCGGTTCCAGGGCTGTCCGGGCTGCTCGTTGGCGTCGCGGGCGGGCATCGCTCCATTCTCACGCATTCATGACACCCCCTTGACGCATCTAGTAAGGCTCCTTAACTTTATCGCCCAGTCAGCCCCGCCGGGCGAGCCACGAGGGGAGCCCAGCGCCGGCCGGTCACCCGCCGCCCCTGATCCGTCGGCCGCCATCCGGGCCGTTCCCGTACGCCGTCCCTCTCTCCCCTCGTCCCGATCACAGGAGGCCCCATGTCCGGCAGTCCGCCACCCACCGGCGGTTTCGTCCGCCGCGTCGGCCTGTTCCAGGCCACCGCCATCAACATGAGCCAGATGTGCGGGATCGGTCCGTTCGTGACGATCCCGCTGATGGTCGCCGCGTTCGGCGGCCCCCAGGCGATCATGGGCTTCGTCGCGGGCGCGGTACTGGCCCTCGCGGACGGCCTGATCTGGGCCGAACTCGGCGCCTCCATGCCCGGTTCCGGCGGCAGTTACGTGTATCTCCGCCAGGCCTTCCAGTACCGCTCCGGACGCCTGATGCCGTTCCTGTTCGTCTGGACGGCCATGCTCTTCATCCCGCTGATCATGTCCACCGGCGTGGTCGGTTTCGTCCAGTACCTGGGATATCTGGCCCCCGACATGGGCAGGACCACCGGGGACCTGATCGGCCTCGGTGTGATCGTCCTGGTCGTCGTGCTCCTGTGGCGCGGCGTCGAGCACATCGCGCGCATCACGGCCGTCATGTGGGCCGTCATGATCGCTTCGGTGCTCCTGGTGATCGTCGCCGCGGCCACCGACTTCAGCGCCCATCTGGCCTTCACCTACCCGGCGCATGCCTTCGAGCTGACCAGCGGTCACTTCTGGGTCGGGTTCGCCGCGGGGCTGACCATCGGCATCTACGACTACCTGGGCTACAACACCACCGCGTACATGGGCGCCGAGATCAAGGACCCGGGCCGCACCCTGCCCCGTTCCATCATCTTCTCCATCCTCGGCATCATGGCGATCTACCTCCTGCTGCAGATCGGCACACTCGGCGTCGTCGACTGGCACCGGATGACCGATCCCGGCGACATCGCCTCCACCTCCGTGGCCTCGGCCGTCCTGGAGGAGACCTGGGGCAAGGGCGCCGCCGACACGGTCACCGTCCTCATCCTCATCACCGCCTTCGCCTCGGTCTTCACCGGGCTGCTGGGCGGCTCGCGCGTCCCGTACGACGCCGCCCGCGAACGCGTCTTCTTCCGCCCGTACGCGAAACTGCATCCCAGGCACCGCTTCCCGATGCTGGGCCTGGCGACCATGGGCGTCATCACCGCCGTCGGCTTCCTCATCGGCCGCCACACCGACCTGGCGACCCTGATCCAGCTCCTCACCACGGTCATGGTGATCGTCCAGGCGCTGGCCCAGATCGTCGCCCTCTCGGTGCTGCGCCGACGCCAACCGGCGCTGCGGCGCCCGTACAGGATGTGGCTCTACCCGCTCCCGAGTCTCATCGCGCTCATCGGCTGGCTCACCATCTACGGCTACGCGGACAAGAACTCCCCGGGCCGCCACCCCATCGAATGGTCCCTGGCGTGGCTCGCCCTCGGCTGCGTCGCCTTCGTGGTCTGGGCACGGCTGGAGAAGGTGTGGCCCTTCGGGCCGAAGGAGATCTCGGAGGAGTACCTGACCGGACCGGCACCGGACGTGGAGCCGGCCACCACCTGAGCCGGTGCCCCGGTCCGCCGCGGTTCCATGGCCCGTCCACCGCCGTACGAAAACCGGGAGGCGCCCGCGCGGGCGCCTCCCGGTCGAAGTCGGCGGCGAGGAAAGCGAAGGAACTCGTTTTCAGGAAAGGAAATGGAGAAGGAAGCCCCTTCATGGCCTCGCCGCGGGCAACGCTAGCACTCAGCCCGGGATCAAGTCGCGCAGGTTTTCGAGGGTGATGACCCGGGAGTCCGGGTGCAGCCCCTCGGGGCGTTCGAGACCGATGTACGTCACGGGTTCGTCCGGGACACCGCCGTCCCACAGATCCACGGCCGTCGCGTCGCCGGACATCAGGTCGGTCAGGTAGCGCACCGTCAGATGCTCGCGCTCCACGACGGCGCGCACCACCTTGGACACCGACACCCGGTTCTCCTCGACCCGGTTGGCCGACGAGATGCCCTTCAGATACAGGTGCAGCCACTTGGCGCGCCACCGGCCGTCGTCCTCGCGCCGGAACACCAGCGGCAGCGCCACACGCCCCACCCCGCGAAGCTCCGACTTCATCCGCACCGTGCGCGGTTCGAACGGGCGGCCCTTCTGCTCGCCGTCGCGCAGCATGAAGCCGAAGAACGACTCCTCGACCTCTTCGAAGCTCTCGCCGGCGTAGATGTTCACCTGCGGAACGATGAATGCGCTGCGTACCCGGTCCAGGGAGAGGCTGATGAATTCCGAGGCCCCGTCGGGTGCCTCGGTGACATCGCCCGAGTGCTCGCCCCCGACAGCCCTGAGGGAGGTGTAGGAGAGCCACGCGTCGGTGCTGTAGTCGGTGTGGAGAAGCAGCGCGGAGAAGTCGTAGTCGGTCCGTTCCTCGGCCTCCTTCCAGTACACGAAGAAGCGCAGCTGTTCGCCGTCGACCGCCGAGACCGAACCCCGCGGCAGTACGCCGAGCCCGGCCGCACTCGCCCTGCCGCTGAGCGGGAGCGCCACGTCGAGGACGTCGGGGTCGAGCAACAGCCGGCCCGGCGCCGGGAGCCTGCGGCGCAGTTCGGCGTCGAGCGCGGCGATCAGACGATCGCGGTCGGCGGCCGGGACGGTCGGCCGGTGGTCGGGGGTCGTCCACGCGCGGCCCCGGCGGTTGACGAAGATACGGGGTTCGCCGGTCTCCCGTTCCCGGTTGTGGAAGTGCTCGCGGACCGAGAGCACCACCCGGCCGGAGACCGCGGGGGCGGCCTCCACCGCGGCGGCCACCACCGCGTCCCGCTCCTCCTGGTCGGCGCCGATACGCAGCAGGAGGTCCAAGGCGCGGAACAGCTTGCCGGGAGCGGACCTCAGCAGCCGCACCGCGCCGAGGACGTCGAACTCGTCGAGCAGCTTCTCCACACGGCTGTCGAAGGACCGCGCCTCCTTCTCGCCCCGCGCCACGGCGAACACATCGGCGGCGTGCGGCCAGCGCGGGTACTCGTGCGGGTGCAGACGCTCGCCGAGCCGTTTGAAAGGCTCGCGGTGCGCGTGCACATCGGCCAGCTTGGCGGGGTTCGCCGCGACCACGGCGTCGAGGCCCGCGAGCAGCGCACGGCGGGCCGGCCGCGAGAGTGCCCGAAACCGGGTCGGCTCCCGCAGCGTCACGTCACCGCCCGACAGTGCGCAGGCCAGCCGCAGCACATCGGTGACGGTGTCCACGAGGAGGTCCGCGCCGACAGCGAGACGGGCCTCGTTGACGACCGCCCGGTTCTCCCGGACCGGGATCGACTCCGGCTGGGGGCCGAGTGCGCACCGTCCCGCGAGGGTCTCGAGGTCGCGCAGGTGGTCCTCGCCCAGGGGCGTCGTGCTGCCCGCCAGGGCCAGGTAGAGGTCCGTGAGTTCGTCGTCCAGGTCCCGTCCGAGGTGCAGGACGGTCACCCGGTCGCCCGCCGAGGCGATCAGCTCGTCCTGCGCCGCGAGCATCTCCTCGTAGGTGTGCTGGTAGCGGCCGTACGCGGGGAGGCTGAGCAGGTCGAGCACGCCGTGCGTCAGCTGCGTCAGCACGTTCTCGCGCGACGTGTCGTCGCGGAGCGCCTTCGTCACACAGCGCATCCAGAACTCTTCGGTGTCCGGCACGTTCTCCGGAAAGTCGATGAAGTACGAGTTGTGCCGGACGTGGTCGCCCACCATCTCGCTCACGGTGGCCAGCGTCCGCTCGGCGGTGTGCACGACCGCGGCTTCGGACAGCCCCGACAGCCGCTCCAGCAGCTCCGCCGAGAGCTTGTAGCCCACGGATGTCAGCGCCGCGTCGAACTGCCGTGCCGCGGTGGCTCCTTCACCGGCGGAGCCCTCGGGGGACGGAACGCGGCGGGTGTGCCGGATGACCAGCGATTCGAGACTGTGCGCCATTCGGGGATGATCGCAGAGGTGTGCGAGCCGGCGCACAGGAGTTTTTTCGTACGCGCGTGGGAGCACTCTCCCCTGTGCCCCCGGTGCGGGCCGGCGTCTCTGGCCATGCCGAGGTCCGACGCCGCGGGGAGGGGAGGGCGGGAGTCAGGTCGTCGTGCGTGGTCCCTGGGCTGGGGCGTAGGGGTGTCACGTGCGCAAGAAATCGAACAAGTGATCTAATGGAATGCATGACGCGTGACTCCTTCCCTCCCGACCTGATCGACCTGCACCTGGCCTACGCCCGCACCTACCGGGCCCTGGCGGACGCGTCCCCCGGGCAGGGCGCGCGGCTGCGACGCGACCTGGTCCGGCTCCACGCCCGACTGCTGCATCACCCGTACTGGTCGCTCCGCGCGGGCAGCCCGTCCACCGGGTGGGCGGCCCTGCGTCACCAGCTCCAGGCCGGCGGCGTGGGGCAGCGGGACGGAAGGGGAACTGTCTGAGCGCCCGCCGGGAAGCGCTCGGGTGTCACCGGCCATCCGTGCGCGGCGGACGGGCGCCGGGCGTGAACCCGCCGGGCGTCGCCCCGGTCTCGCCGGACGTCCTGCCCGGCGAGACCAGGAGCGACACCGGGCTCACGACTCCGAGTAGTGCGACAGCTGCTCCCTGAGCACGCTCGCGTTGACGCCTCCCTCGAGGTGCTCCTTCAGGTTGTCGGCCAGGGTGACCAGCATTTCGTGGACTCCCTCCTGTTCGTCCACCTTTCTGAGGAGGTCCTGGGCTTCCCTCCCGTCGTCCTCGCGGAGGAATCCGCACACTGTGTCCAGGGTGATCTCGCCCCGGAAGTCGATGAGCATGTTGTCCTGGAGGTACTTGATCAGCTCGTTCACAGGGGCCCCGATTCAGCAGAAAGTCACGTTGAGTGCTTATCTGCTAACGTAACGCAACCGTTTGTGCTGTGTCCGTCGCCCGCGCTGGTAGCCGCTCGGGTCGCCCTCTTCCTGTCTCCTCGTCTGCCCGCCGTTCCGGTCGGCCGACTCGTGCCGGAGCGGTGCCCGAACCCGGCGGAGCCGCCTCGGCGACTCCAGAACAGTCGTGCGACACCGACCGCGCGGCAAGGCCAGGCAGATGTCCTCTCGCCGCGAACGGACCGGCTGCGTAAGGTACGAGCGGCCCGGGAGCGGGGCCGCGGGGGCGACGCGACCGAGGGGCTGGGAAGCGGGGGTGGCGGGGTGGCGGACGCGACGGATGAGACAGACGCGACAGACGCGGCGGACGTGGGGCGGCGTGCGGACGAGGCCGGGGAGGCCGGCGGGCGGATCGCACCGCTGGACCGGCGGGTGTTCGCCGTCGCGGGGGTGGTCCTGGCCGTGCTCATGGGGCTGTCCCCGCGCTACGGCTTCCACATCGACGAGCTGTACTTCCTCGACTGCGCCCGGCACCTCCAGGCGAGCTACGTGGACCAGCCGGCGCTGGCGCCGCTGCTGGCCAGGGTGTCGCTGTCGTTGTTCGGGGTCTCCGAGGCGGGCCTGCGGCTGTGGCCCGCGCTGGCCGCCGCGGGCACGGTGGTCGTGGGCGGGATGACCGCGCGGGAGTTCGGCGGCGCGCGGCGGGCCCAGTTGCTCGCGGCGGTCGCGACCGGCACCATGCCCGTGCTGCTGGGCGGCGCGCACATCGCCAACACCACGTCGTACGAACTGCTGGCGTGGGCGGCGATCGCGCTCGTGGTCGTACGGATCGGCCGCACCGGCGACACCCGGTGGTGGCTCGTCGCGGGAGTACTGGTCGGCATCGGCGCGGAGTTCAACCACCTCGCGGCGATCTTTGGGATCGTCCTGCTGGCTGCCGTGGTGCTCGGCCCGGCCCGCCGGACCGCGGCCGACCGCCGGCTGCTCGTCGGCGCCGCGACAGCCGTGCTGCTCGTGCTGCCCGATCTGTGGTGGCAGGCGCGGCACGGCTGGGTCATGTTCGCGATGACGCGGGCACTGAACGGGGAGAACGGAGGCCCGGGGAACATCCTCACCTGGGTCGTGGGGCAGTTCGGCATGTCCTGTCTGGCGATGGCGGTGCTGTGGGTGGCGGGCCTGCGGTTCCTGTGGCGGTCCGGACGGCCGCTGTGGCGGTGCCTGGTGACCGTGTACGCCGTGCTGTTCGTGCTGTTCGCCGTGACGACCGGAGCGCAGGTGTACTACCTGGGCGGACTGTACGTGTGCCTGCTGGCGGCCGGGGCGGTGGGACTCGACGGATGGCTGCACTCCCGCCCGGACCGGCCGCGCGGCCTGCTGATCGCAACCGCCGCCTCGACCGCGCTGCTCGCCGTGATCGTGCTGCCGGTGCTGCCGCCCGCCGACGCGGCCTGGACGTACGACGTCAGCACGAATTCGGGGGAATCCCTGGGCTGGCCCCAACTGGTCGGCACGGTACGGGAGGTGTGGACCGGGCTCCCGCCCGGGCAGCGCGCGAACGCGGTGGTCTTCGCGGCGGACTACGGCGAAGCCGGCGCCATCAACGAGCTCGGCCGCGGTACCGGACTGCCCACCGCCGTGAGCGCCCACAACACCGACTGGTGGTGGGGTCCCGGCAACCCGCACGCCACGACCGTGGTGGCCGTCGTCCCCGGCCCCGAGCACGCCCCCGCGTACGCCACCCATCTGCGCCGGTACTTCCGGCACGTCCGCGTGGCCGCCACGCTCTCCAACCCCGACGGTGTGCACAACATCGAATGGGGCGGGCACGTCTACGTCTGTTCAGGCCCCCGCCGCCCGTGGGGCGAGATGTGGCCCGAACTGCGCACCTACGCATGACGCGCCCCGCCCCCGCCGCGGCTCCCGCCCACGCGGACCGAAGCCGGGGGGACAGGGTGCGGCTCGACCCGGACACGTGCGGCTATGCCTTCGGCGGCCGCAGAGGCCCGGGGACGTTGATTTCCTGCTCGGCCCAGACGGTCTTGCCCGCGGAGGAGTGGCGGCTGCCTCGTCGACTGGACAGTTGCGCGACGAGAAAGAGGCCGCGCCCGCCCTCGTCCGTCGGACGGGCGTGGCGCAGACGGGGGACGGAGTCACTGGTGTCGGTCACCTCGCAGACCAGCACCTCGTGGCGGATGAGGCGAAGGGTGATGGCGCCGGCACCGTGTCGTACGGCGTTGGTGACCAGCTCGCTGACGATGAGTTCGGTGGTGGCGACCAGGCCCTCCAGTCCCCATCCGGTCAACTGGGCCGTGGCCAGGGCCCGTGCGTGCGCGACGACGATCGGATCGTTCGGCAGGTCCCAGGTGGCGATCTGTGACGGCACGAGCGAATGCGTCCGCGCCAGGAGCAGAGTGGCGTCGTCCTCCAGCGCTCTGGCGGGCAGGGTGTCGAACGCGGCCGTGCAGAGGTCGTCCAGAGGACGGTCCGGTCGTGCCAGGGCGGCACCCAGCCGACGTATCCCGGCGTCGATGTCCTGATCCCGGGTCTCCACGAGCCCGTCGGTGTAGAAGGCGATCACACTGCCCTCGGGAAGTTCCAGATCCACTGCCTCGAAGGAGGCCGGCCCGACACCGAGCGGCAGACCTGCCGGAAGGTCGGGGATCGACACCCGGCCCTGCGGCGAGATCACCACGGGCGGCGGGTGGCCCGCCCGGGCCATCGTGCAGTGCCGGGTGGCCGGGTCGTAAACGGCATACAGGCAGGTGGCGCCGACTTCCGCGCTGTCGCGTCCCGGGCTGCGGCCGTCCTCCACGTCGAGGCGCGAGATGGTGTCGTCGAGGTGTGCCAGCAACTCGTCCGGGCACAGGTCCATGTTGGCGAGCGTGTGCACCGCGGCCCGCAGCCGGCCCATGGTCGCCGCGGCGTTGATGCCGTGGCCGACCACGTCGCCCACGACCAGGGCCACCCGGGCGCCGGACAGCGGGATGACGTCGAACCAGTCGCCGCCCACGCCGTGCTGCGTGTCGGCGGGAACGTAGCGAGACGCCACTTCCACGGCCACCCCGCCGACGAGCCGCCCCGGCAGCAGGTTGCGCTGAAGGGCGAGGGCCGCGGCCCGCTCGCGCACATAGCGGCGGGCGTTGTCCAGGGACAAGGCGGCGCGAGCGACGAGTTCCTCGGCCAGCCGCAGATCGTCCGCCTCGAAGGGCACGGAGTCGCCCATGCGGAAGAAGACCGCCACGCCCAGCACCGCACCGCGCGCGTGGATGGGCACGATCATCAGCGAGTGCATCGCGTACCTGCGAATCTTGTCCGACCGTCTCCGGTCCCGGTCGAGCCAGGTGCCCCGGGAGGCGTTCAGTGCCGGTTCGAGATGTGATGCGCCCGAGGCGAGGACCTCCGTGAAGGGGGAAGGGGCCGGTACGGACACGGTCTCGCCGCGCGACCAGAGCGACTCGGGTATGCCCTCGTGAATCGATGCCACGCCCGCGCGGCGGAAGGCGGGCACGTGGCCGTTCGTCGAGCCCAGCCGGGCCAGGGAGTCCTCGCCCAGCGCGACGGACTCCGCCAGGTCCACGCTGACGTAGTCCGCGATACGGGCCACGGCCAGGTCGGCGAGTTCCTGCCCGGTCCTCATCACCTCCAGCGTGGTGCCGACCCGGGTGCTGGCCTCGCTGAGCACGGCCAGGCGCTCGCGGGCCCGCTGCCGGTCCGTCACATCGACGCTCATGGCGCACACCCCCAGGGTGCGCCCGTCGGCGTCGTCGAGACGGAAGAACGAGGTCGAGAAGGAGTGTTCCTGCTGTGGTTTCGTCGGCATCCACGCGCGGTATTCGTGATCGACCTGCGGCTCGCCGCTCCGCAGGACCAGCCGCATCACCGCCTCGACCGACTCGGCCTCGGATCCCGGCAGCACCTCCGTCAGCCGGCGCCCGAGCCTTTTCTCGCGGGGGATGCCGTCCTGGAGTGCCAGCGCGTCGTTGACCCAGGTGCACCGCAGGTCGGTGTCGCGCACGGCGATGCCGATCGGCGCCCCGGTGAGAAGCGCATGCACCCCGGCCCCGTTCATCGGCCACGAGGGAACAGCCGTCATCTCGGTGGCGGTGACCAGCCAGCGCACTTCTCCGTCCCGCTCCGTGAGGGGGCAGACCCGAAGGTACACATCCAGCGGGGTGCCGTCGCCGCGGCGGAGCCCGGCGATCCCGGACCAACCGTCGCCCCGGCGGCTCCGATCCGTGAAGGCGGGTGCCCTCAGGATCACCTCCGGGTTCACCAGCAGCCGCGCGACGTGTCGGCCGATCGCGTCAGCGGCCGCAAGGCCGCTGAGCCGCTCGGCCTCCCGGCCCCACGCGACCACCACTCCGTGTGCGTCCACCGCCGCCATGGCCGTGTCGACCATGTGCCCGGCTCCGTGCCCGGCGTCGGGCATCGTGTCCCCAACTCTGGCCATGGGCGCTGTCCCTCCTTCAGGGTGTCGATCGGGCGGTGGGACTCGCGTCGGCGAGGCGGTCGAGCCAATCCGCCAGGAGTGCGCGCTCGGACGGTGTCAGCGCGGTGGTGTCGGCCCGGGACAACGCCTCACGCAGGGTCGCGGCTCGGCGTGCCAGGTCCGCGCTCTGCTCCTCGGCGGTGCTCGTGGTCGTGATCATGCGCAGTGCGTGTTCACGGGCCGTCGCCGGCAGGTACTGGTCCCGCTCGGAGGGGGGCGTCGCGATGAGTGACAGCACGACACCCAGGCCCATCGCATGGACGAGCTGCGTGGCCCGCTCCACACTCATGCGGAGCCGGCCGGCCGCGGCCACCCGGGTAAGAGTCCGCCGGAGGATCGCGATGGTCTCGAGTCCCCCCGGTATGCCGCCGCGATAACGGCCTTCGCCGTACATCAGAACGTAGAACCCCGGCTGGGAGAGACCGAACCCGACGTGCAGGTCCCAGGACCGGCGCAGATCGGCGACGGGGTCGTCGGTCTCTTCGAGGGCCTGCTTCTCGCGGAGATACTGCTGGAAGCCGTACGCCGCGAGGGCGTCGAGCAGTCCGTCCTTGTCTCCGAACAGCCGGTACAGAGTCGGCGGCTGCACGCCGGCCGCCGCGCTCACGGCGCGCGTCGAGATGCCCGCACGTCCCTGGGAGCTCAGGAGCTCCGCGGCGGCGCGCAGAACCCGCTGCCGGGTACGTACGGCCCTCTCTTGCATCTGTCCAATTTATCACTGTTATGATATTTTTACATAGCATTGATAGGGTGCAGCGGCGGCTTGTGCGAGCGGTCGGGGGCAGCACAACCGTGCTGCCCCCGACCGTTTCCCCACGGCTACCAGGGCACGTCCCCGTGCTCGTCCTGGAACGTTCCGGTCGGACCGTCCGGGTCCAGGGTCGCGAGCCGCACGACGACCCCGGCACTCTCCTCCGGCGTCCTTCCGATTCCGAATGCCGCGGTCAGATCGGTCGCGGTGGTGCCGGGCTCGACCGCGTTGAACTTGATGCCCGGCTGGGACTTGGCGTACTGGACCGTGAGCATGGTGGCCGCGGCCTTGGACGCGGAGTAGAGCGCCAACGGCAGGTTGAACTCCGGCCGGTCCGGATGGGTCACCGCCCAGAAGGACCCGGCACTGCTGGATACGGTGACCACGGTCGGGTTCGAGGACTTGCGCAACAGGGGGAGCGCCGCCTCCGTGACCCGCACGACTCCCACCGCGTTGGTGTCGAAGGCCCGGAGTGCCGCGGGACCGTCGATGGCACCGTCCCCCAAGATGCCCGCGTTGTTCACCAGGACGTCGAGCCTGCCCTCGGCCGAGTCGATCGTCGCCAGCGCGCTGCTCACCGACGCGTCGTCGGTCACGTCGAGTTGCACGAATCGCGCGCCGAGCGTCGCCGCCGCCTTCTCGCCTCGCTCGACGTCACGAGCGCCGATGTAGACGACGTGGCCCAACGCCAGGAGCTGTCTGGCCGTCTCGAAGCCGATGCCCTTGTTGGCGCCGGTGATCAGTGTGATGGTCATGCGAGTCCTCACGAGTTCTGTGGCCCGGGCGGGCCGTTGGGGATGTCCGGACCGGTCTTCGGGTTGCCGGCTCTGATCCGGGAGGTCAACCGGTCAGCTGCCGGCGAAGTTCACCGGCGTCGTGCAGGGCGGTCATGTGCACGAACCGTCCGTCGCGGACCTGGTAGATGGCGTACTCGACGATCTCGAACGAGGCACCGGTGGGAGCCACGCCGAGCCATTTCTTCACCGGGGTACCGGTGTTGACCAGACGCGCGGCCAGACGGTCGCCGTCGAAGAGCAGTTCCTCGAGCTCCCAGTGGAGGTCCGGAACCGCGTCCACGTCATGTTTCTGAACGGCGATGAGGTCGTCCCGGGTGGCCGGCTCACCGTTCAGGGTGGTCCGGTCGTCGATGAACTCGTCCATACCGTCGAACTTGTGGGCGTTGAGCGCCTCGAGGTAGCGCAGGTAGAACGCGCGCAGATCACTGTCGGACACGAAGCCGATGATCCCTATTGGTGTCATGGATGGTCATGCCTCTCAGATCTGGTTCAGGCCGCCGTCGACGTACAGGCTCGAACCGGTGATGAAGCTGCTCTGCTCGGAGGCGAGGAAGACCACGGCGGCGGCGATCTCCTCCGGGCGCCCGAGCCGGCCCAACGGCACACGCGTCGCCAGTTGTTGCTTGAACCGCTCGGGCGTGGGGGTGAGCCCCGCCAGCGCGGGGGTGTCGGTCGGGCCGGGCGTGACGGTGTTGACCCGGATGCCGCGTGTCCTGAGCTCGTTGGCCCAGGTCCGGGAGAACGACCGGGTGGCGGCCTTGGTCGCCGCGTACACGCCGAGCGCCTCATCGCCGACGTCCACGTTGGTGGAGCCGTTCAGGATGACCGAGGCGCCGTCGTTGAGCAGGGGGAGCGCCTTCTGGACGGTGAACAGCATGCCCCGGACGTTGATACCGAAGAGTGTGTCGAAGTGCTCCTCGGTGACCTGCTCCAGCGGCGCGAGCGCGGCGACGGAGGCGTTCGCGAACAGTACGTCCAGGCCCCGTCCCCGGCTGCGGATCGCCTCGTGGAGCCGGTCCAGGTCGGCCAGGTCGGAGATGTCGCCGGTCACCGCGGTAGCCGCTGAACCGATCACTTCGACAGCCGCGTCGAGTTCGGTCCCGCGTCGGCCGGTGATGAACACGTGTGCCCCCTCGGCCGCCAGCCGGACGGCGCTGGCCAGGCCGATTCCGGCGCTGCCCCCGGTGACGAGAGCGGTCTTTCCCTCGAGCAGTCCCACGTGAAGGGCCCCTTCGACTTGTGTAGCGATCGCTACGGAAGTCGACGTTAGCACTTCCGTAGCGATCGCTGCAGAAGAGGTAGGCTGTGGGGGTGGAGACGAAACAGAACGGCCCCATCGGCCGACCGCGAGGATTCGACGCCGACGAGGCTCTCGAGCGCGCCATGCTGGTCTTCTGGAAGCACGGCTACGAGGGGGCCAGTACGGCCGGCCTGACGAACGCGATGGGCATCTCCACCACCAGCATGTACGCGGCCTTCGGCAACAAGGAGAAGCTGTTCCGCAAGGCTCTGGAGCGCTACACCGAGGGCCCGAGCGCATACCTGGCGCGAGCCATGGAGGAGCCGACCGCCCTCGGTGTCGCCACCGCGATCCTGGCCGGCACCGTTCGCACCACCACTCGCCCGGCCCACCCCCACGGATGCCTGGGCGTCCAGGGCGCCCTGACCACCAGCGACTCCGGACAGGAAGTCCGTGACCTCCTGGTCGCCTGGCGCAACAACGGCTACTCCCGCGTCCGAGAGCGGTTCCAGCGCGCCGTCGACGAAGGCGACCTGCCTCCGCAGACCGATCCGGGGCTGCTGGCCCGCTTCCTCACCACCTTCGCCTACGGCATCGCCGTACAGGCCGCGACCGGTGTCGGCCGCGACGAACTCCAGGAGATGGCCGACGCCGCCCTGCGCAACTGGCCACTCTCCTGAGCCCCGCCCGGCGTGCGTGATGCGGCCGTCCTCGGAGGGCGACCGGCTGGGTTGTCCGCCGCGCCGGGACCGCCGGGACGGCCGGGCCGCCGGAGGTCGGACGCCGGCACACGGGTCGGCCCGGCGAAGGGCTGGCCGCCCAGGTGTCGAGGCACCCCGGTCACGAAGTCGGCACGGCCGGCCTCTTCCACGAGAACCGGCAAAAACCGTTGGGCGGACGAGGGCGACCACTGCTACATTTCCGGAGGCCGTGCGAGAGATCGAGGAGGTGGTACCCGTGAACGCAGTATCGACATGGGTGCTCCCCTCCGGGGTCACGGTCGGGCGCTAGTCAGGTCGCCCGGGAGCGCCGTTCAGTGCACTCCCGAAAGGCACGACCATGCATCTCACTTCCGAGCAGCGCCTCGACGACGGCGTCCTCGAACGCGAATTCACCCTCGGCGAGATCCCCGGCATCCTGTGGACACCCGCATCCGCATCCGCATCCGCACCGGCACCGCTGATCCTGCTCGGCCACCCTCCCCTCGGGCTGCGCAGGATGTACCCCCGACTGGTAGACCGGGCCCGGCACTCCGCGGCGGCGGGCTTCGCCACGGCCACCATCGAGCTCCCCGGTAGCGGCGACCGGCCCCGTTGGCCAGCCGCCGAACAGGCCCGCGCCGACCTGCGCCGGGCGATCGAGGCCGGCGGTCCGGTCAGCGACGAGATCGTCGACGCCCTCATCCTCCCGCTGGTCGACACGGCGGTCCCGGAATGGCAGGCCGCCCTTGACACCCTCCTCGCGCTGCCCGAGATGGGCGGCCCGGTCGGGTACTCGGGGGGAGTGATCTCCATCGGCGTCCGGCTGGCGGTGGTCGAGCCACGCATCGTGGCCGCCGGCTTGTTCGCCGGGAGTTTCGTGCCTCGCGCCATGTTCGAGGAGGCCCGGCAGGTCACCATTCCCCTGCACGTCCTGCTGCAGTGGGACGACGAAGGGAACGACCGGCAGGCGGCCCTGGACCTGTTCGACGCCTTCGGCTCCAAGGAGAAGTCCCTGCACGCCCATCTCGGCGGGCACACCGGCGTCCCGCAGTACGCGGGGGACGCCGCGGCCCGGTTCTTCACCCGACACCTGAAGTGAGGCGGGGCCGTCGGGCCGGCGGCGGACGGTAGCGGACATCGGCCGGCATGCCGCCCATCGAGGACAACTCCCGGCCTTCCGCAGCCTGCTGGACCTCGGGCCCCTGCCGAATTCTCGGCAGGGGCCCGTGCCGCCTGAGGTCATGACTGCTCGATTTCTGCGGAGTCCAGTACGCGGGCTTCCGCCCGGCACGCCGAGAGCACGCACCGGACGCCGCGAGGCCCGCCCTCCGGGCGGACGACGGGACGTTCGCAACACGCCCTAGGGGCGCCGGCCATGGCCGCGCCGACGCCGTGGTACTCGCACAGGATCCCGGCCGGTGCGGCGGTTTCCGCTGAGAGCGGCACCGTCTCCCCGCTGTGCAGCGGCAACTGCTACCCGTAGGCATGCCGCGGAAGGTGCCGCCAGGCCCGGTCGGCGGGCTGCCGGATCACCCCTTTTGAGGCAGCCCGTACAACCAATCCCGTGACCGGCATGTCGTACATGGCAGGAAACCAAATGCCGGAGCACACAAGGGGGAACGATGCGCACAGGACGATACGCGGCGATGCTGGCCGCCCTGACGATGGCCGGTGTGGGCGTGGGAGCGGCCGCGCCGGCGACGGCGGGCGCGGCCACGACAGCTGTCGTGTGCCCGACCGGCTGGGGCAGTCTCGCGAAGACCGCGGCGGACACCGATGTCGGATCGCTTACCGACATCAGGACCGGCGGTCACGAGTGCTACGACCGCATGGTCTTCGACGTACCCACGGCGGGCAGCGAGCCGATCGGGTACACCGTGCGGTACGTCGACGCCTTCTACCAGGACCCGTCCGGCACGCGCATTCCGATCTCCGGCGGGGCGATCATCGAGATCAGGGTGTCCGCCCCCGCCTACGACCCGGAGACTCACGCGGCGACCTACCCGGGCCGCGGCGGCCAAGCGCTTCCGGGCGTCGTCCTGACCGGCTACCGCACCTTCCGCGACGCGAAGTTCGGGGCCAGCTTCGAAGGGGTCACGCAAGTGGGCCTCGGTGTGCGGGCCCGCCTGCCGTTCCGGGTGTCGCAGCTCTCCAACCGTTTGGTGGTCGATGTCGCCCACACCTGGTGAGGCGGTCACCTCGGCCGCGTCCGGCCGGGTGGCGCGACGGCAGCCCGGGAATCGTTCATGGCCCTCCTCGCAGTCGACACCCAGGATCAGCTTGCCCGGCTGGGCGAGCCTGAGCCGGCGACGGAGCCCGTCGGGGAACACGCCAGGTACGGGCTCGGGTTCCGTGCGGACCGCAGCGCCGCGCGGATCGCGTCGACCGGATCCCCCTCGTGGTAGGCCCGTTCCGACGGCTCGATGCCGTCCAGGAACTCCTGGTACCGGACGGCGTACGTGAGCAGGGCGAGCGGTTCGGCGACGGCGAGGGCGCGCGCCGGATCACTCGAGGGCACCCGAGCCTTCCAGGCGCCGGCCCAGGCGCGGGCAGCCGCCGCACGGCTGGACTCGGGGAGGAAATGGTGGACGCGCAGACCGTCCAGGACGGGATGACCCCAGTGCGCGTCGGCGAAGTCCACGACGACCGGCGGACCGCCGTCGCTGCGCCAGTTGCCCGGGTGGAAGTCGCCGTGCACAAGGGTGTCGGGCAGACCGCACTCGGCGAGCAGGTCCCAGCGCCGCGTCAACTCCCTCGCCGCGATCAGCTCCTGTCCGGTCAGCTCCCCGGCGACCGGCCCGTCGAGCAGGGCGTGGACCGCGCTGACCAGCCCCCGTATGCGCCGGTCCGGGACGCCGGACGGAGACGACCGGTCGTCCCCGGCACCGGAGGAGGACAGCCCGTCCCTCGAACCGGGCAGGGCCGAGCCGTCCGCGCGGTCCTGCGGCGAAGAGCCGTCCCCAAAACACGCGGGACCCTGTTCCGCGAGTGCCGCCTGCGCGGCCACGATGCGCTCCATGGCCGCGCCGACCGTCTCCGCCGTGGGCTGCCAGCAGTCCACACCGGGGATGTGTTCCATCAGGATGCGCCGCTCGCCGGAACCGAGAAGCACCGGGACCAGGCCGGTGTCGACCCGCGCGAACGCGGCGATGGCGGCGGCCTCGTCGGCAGCGAAACGCGGCGTCGCCTTGAGCCAGACCGGCCCCCGCGCGGTGGGCAGCCGGAAGAGACCGGCCAGGTTCCACGTACGACGCTGCTCCACCGGACCGGTCACCGGCCGCCCCGCCGACGCCAGCGTGTCCTCGGCCCAGCCGAGCAGCTCGCGCAGCCCGTCCGCCCGCGCCCAGGGCGACCGGAAGGCCTCGTCGCCGCCCAACACGTCGGGGTCGACGGCCCGTTGTTCCAGGAGGCCCGGTGCCGGGCGCCCCAACGCCTCGACGTGATACGTCACATGACCGTCCCGACCACCTTCACCCCCGTCCACGTCCAGCAGGCGCAGCACCAGCACGGGCACGCCGAGCAGCTTCTCCAACCGGTCGACGACCGGTGCCGCCTCGGACCACCATGGGATGTCCACCGCGAACGGCCCGACGACCCCGAGCACCTCGTCACCCGCACTGACCCACGCACTCACCGTTCTCGTCACGGCGACAGTGTGGGCGAGCCCGGCGGCTCCGGCGAGCGAATATCGGGCCGGGCGCGCACGCAGGAGGGGGAGCGGAGCCGATGGCCGCGGCCCGTCACCGCAGGTCCGACCTTCCCCCGTCGGACGTACATCGGGCACTTCGCTCCCCCTCCTTCCCCCGTCCCCCCTGCGCCCGGTGGTCTTCGCCGGCCTCCTGCGCGGCTCGCCGTCGATGGTGTCCGCGGCCGCACGCGCCCGGAGGCCGTTCGTCACCCGCCGCCGCGCGAGCGGGTCCCGGCCGAGGGCCGGCGCGTAGCCGACGAGCCGGCCCACCCGCGCGCGTACGGACTTCCGGGCCGGAGCGCCCCCCGCGCGCCCCGGACCGAAACCTTCCTGTGCCGCCTCCGAACCCAGGTCGCACAGGACGTCATCGTTGTGCCGATCCCCGCGGGGGAGCGGCTGCCGGACCCCAACACGTGGGCGCCTGGCCGTTGTTCCGCCGACTCGAGCGGCACGCTCCTCAGCCCTCCCCGCCGGACTCGGTGAAGACGAACGGCTCCAGGAGCCGCCGGTCCGCCGCCCGGTAACCCGGACACACCACGAAGGCGACGGGGCTGCCCGCCTCGCAGGAGAGCCAGAGGGCGTGCTCCCGAGGGTCCGCCACCGTGCCGGGCCCCACCGTGAAGTCGAAGCGGCTGGCGTAGCCGCTCTCGTTCATGGCCCGGGACAGGTTCGCGGCCTCCGCGCCGACCCGTTCCAACAGCCGCTGGTGCTGCTGGTCGAGCCCGACCCGCCCATTGTCGGTGGTGATCCGGGTCAGCTCGTCGAGATCCGGATCCGCGCCCCCGTCATGTCCGTCCGGGCCGAAGAGCGCCAGGCACAACCCGCGGATCAACTCGGCCTGACGACGCACGACATCACGGGGCCGCTCCGCCGCCAGCCGGGGCTGGATCAGATCGGGCATGCGCTGCGTGTACAACGCCTTGAGCCGACCCGCGAGTTCGTAGTGGACGAGGAAGTCCTCCCGGGTGAGGTCGGTGCGTTCCTCCACCTGGGCGACGCGCACCAGGTCCAGCACCTCGCCCAACTCGTCGAGGAGACGACGGGTGTCGGCGACGGTGCTCTCCAGCGCCAGGGCCCGCTCGTCGACCTCCTCATGACGCATGGTCAGTTTTGTGAGCCGGTCGCCGAGCGGACCGAACCCGGCGAGGGTGTCCCGCAGCCGGCTGTCGAAGCCCCGCATCCGGCGCTCCACCCGCTCGGCCCACTCGCCCATCTCGGACCGGGCCCGTGAACGCAGCGCGGCTCGCTCCGCGTGCGCGTCCGCCTCCAGCTTCCGGACCCGGGCCTCCAGCGCCTCCAGGCCGTCCAGCCTGACGGCCAGTTGCTTCCAGTCGGACTGCGGGATCAGGAAAGCCGTCTCCTCCTCCACCGGGCGCGGCCCGCCGACGGCGGGACGGTCGCCGGACCCGCCCCGGTCGTCCTGCGGGGCTTCGGCCTTGTGGCGGTTGAAGAACACGGTTCCTCCCTCGGGGTGTCCGGCCATGGCTACATCCGGTCGAAGTCGACGGAGACCCGGCTGGTCTCCTCGGTGGCGGGGTCGAACACCTCGACCCGGAGTTCACTGGCACCGAAGTAGAACAGCAGCATCACGGCACGCTCCCGCAGCGGCCTGCCCACGGTGCTGCTCAGGTCGACGGTCAGCCGGCCGATCTCCTCGCACCCGTCCTCGTCGACGTACCGGGGATCGGGCTCGGCCGTGCGGTACAGGTGCACGTCCAACTCGAGCTGCTCCTCACGGACCGGCACGATGCGGAAGGGATACGCGTCCTTCACCCGTACGCCGTCCGTACGGCGCACGGCGATGCCGAAACGGCCGACGCACAGCACATCGCCCTCGTCGTCGCGGTACATGCGCATCGTGGAGTCCACACCCTCCTCGAAGGGCTTGGCCGTCTCGAACCCATAGGTGTACCTGGCTTGCCGGGAGACGAACACGTCGGGCCGGTAGGCGAAGTGGACGGCGCCCTCCAGGACCGCGAGGGCCGGATCGGGCGGCACCAGGATGCGGTGCCGCCCGCCGAACCGGGCGCGCATCCGTTCGCGCAGCCACTCGGACCGGGCGAACCCGCCCACCAGGAGCAGGGTCTCGGGCTCGGGGCCCGTGCCGCCGGTCCGCGCGATGGTGGCCAGCTGCTCCGCGACCTTGTCCAGGATGCCCTCCACCGTCTCGTCGAGCAGTCCCTCCACCTCATCGGGCGGGAGGACGATCTGCCGGGGCAGGCCGCCGGCGTCCCGGGTCAGCCGCGCCCGCACCGGCTCGTCGAGGAGGGTCCACACGACGGCCGGAACCTCGATGCGCACCGGATCCAGCACGTGCGCGACCGAGGAGGCGTCCCGCTCGACCTCCACCGTGCGCTTGGCGTGCTCCCACTGCCGGGACATCCGCAACAACTCACCCGGGTGGTCGCGTTCGATGCGCTTCAGGACCGCCGGCCCGAACCGCTCACCGAGTGTCGTGTCCCGGAACGCCTGGTTGACGTACTCGGAGCCGAGGTGTCCACCGGTGGCGAGGCCGATCTCGCGCAGCGCGATCGACGGTCCGGCTCCGCTGTCCGCCTCGTAGGCCGTGATGTCGACGGTGCCGCCACCACAGTCGACCACCACGAACCGGAACCCGTCGCGATGCAGGGGCAGCCGGGCGGGTTCGGACGGAGCCGCGTCCGTGTCCGTCATCCGCAAGTAGCAGTACAGCGCGGCGGCCTCGGGTTCGATGGCCAGCAGCAGGCGCTCCGGATCGTCGGGGAACCCCGCGTCGACCGCCGCCCGCCGCATCACCGCCCTGCCCTCGTCGTCCCAGATCGCGGGCACCGTGATGCACCAACGGACCTCGCGGTCCGTGTACGTCATCCCCCTGATCTCCGCCAACGCCAGCTCGCGGATCTCCTTGAGGTAGGCGGTGGTCAGTTCGCGAACCCGGTCCCGGTCGTCGAGGTCGACGAAGCCGCCCACCGTCGGCATGTCCGACATCGTGCCGCCACTCTTCCACGCCGTCTTGAAGGCATAGGCGTAGCCGAGCCCGTCGGACTCCCCCTTGGCGAGGGCGTCGGCCCACAGACCGTGGGCCCGGTGGCCCCAGGCGACCGTCTCGCCCCCGGTGGCCAGCAGGATCGCGGTCAGGTTCTTCGGGTAGTCCAGCTGGCGGCCGGGGAACCGCGTGAAGAACTGCACCCTCCTGGTGCGCGGATCGTCGTTCGGCGGAGTCCTCACCGCCCAGGCGAAGCCGGTGCCATGGGTGCCGAAGTCGACCGCCGCCACCACTTTGGGACCGTCCGCACCCATGACCGAGGCTCCTGTCTGCCAGTGTCCGCGCGCTTGCTCCCTGTAAGCTCGCTCACACACAGACTGGATGGTTTCCGCGCCAACGCGGAGCGGTCGGCTGTTGCCAACGATTTCTGGCAACAGAAGCCAGGGCGCGAGCCGTTGGAGGGATCACGATCGAAGAGAACGCGTTCGGCGCGGAACTGCGCCGGCGGCGTACGGCGGCCGGGAAGTCGTTGAGCGAGCTGGCCGAGGAGGTGCACTGCAGTCGCAGTTTCCTGAGCCGGATCGAGACGGGCCAGCGCCGCGTGACACGCGAACTCGCGCAGCTCTGCGACGAGCGGCTGGACGCCAAGGGCGCGTTGCTCGCCCTGGTTCCCGATCCCTCCTTCGAGCGCATCTCGAAGACGGTCGGCGCCGGTCCGCGGGAGCGGACCGGAAAGGTGGTCAAGTCGCCGCCGAGGCAGGGAGACTGGGTCGTGGCGCGGCGGCGGGACGAGTTCGACCGGCTGCTCAGGCGCGGCGACCTCAGCCACGCCACCGGGAACATGCGGGAGGCGGAGCGTCTCTACCGGGCGGCGTACGCGAGCGCCGAAGGCGATCCGTCGGCCCAGGCGGAGGCCGTGATCAGGATGGCCCGCCGCTGGTCGGATCCCGGACAGGTCGACCACGAACTGCTGCAACGGATCAGGGAGAGCCTGGCCGCGCTGGCGCAGGACGGGGGAGTGGAGGCCGCCGGACTGCGCCTGCGGCTCAACGCGCACCTGGCGAAGAAGCTGTCCATGGCCGTCAGTGAGGACACCGCGGTGGGCCGGGCGGGCCCTGAGCAGGGAGCGCGGCTCGCTCGCGGCACGCTGCGCCGGCTCGCCGTGGACGGCAAGGACGACGAGGTGCGCTGCGAGGTGCTCACCGAATGCCGGTGGGGCCTGTACGACTTCGTCTCCACCGCCGAATCCCTGTCGCTGTCCGAACGGCTGCGCGACGCGGCCGCGGGGCACGACTCCGCGTACTTCCGCGGTGAGGCGCTGATGGCCCTCGCCCTCGACCAGTTGCGCGTCGGCAAGGTCTACAGCGCGCTGGCCACGGCGAACCAGTACCGCAAGCACGCCGCCGACACCCGCAGCACCCTCGCCGTCTGGCAGCAGCGGACCCTGGACGCCCTGCTCGACCTGTGGCACGGCCGGTTCGACCGGGCGGCGGGCTGGATCTTCGGCGAGTCGCTGACGTTCGTCGAGCGATTATCCGCCGATCTGGCCGCCCCCGCCGACAACCTCGAGCAGACCCGCCTCGGACAGGCCTACTGGCTGCTGCGGGAACAGGGCCGGATGGCCGACCTGTTCACCTCCGGTCTGGCCGACACCGTCGAGCGGCACGGCTACTTCCCGGTCTGGCGGGCCGGTCTGGCGCTCGCGCTGTGCGAGACGGGCCAGTACGCCGAAGGGGCGGACCGGCTCGTGGGCTTCGCGCACGACACCGCCGACTTCACCCGGTTCCCGCCCTCCGGATGGGCGGTGCCCACGCTGGTCCTGCTGGCCGAGGTGAGCGCCGCACTCGACGCGCGGGGCGGCTTCGAGAGCGAACTGCGCGAGGTCGTACCGGGACTGCGCGACCGCCTGGCCGCCCACGACGGAGAGGAGATCGCCCTCGCGGGCTGGCCCACCGTGCTGGTCGGCCCGACCGCTCGGGCCCGTGGCCTGCTCGCGCTGGCCGCGGGGGAACCGGACACCGCGCTCGCCGACTTCCATGTCGCGGCCGAGCCGGTCCGCTCCTCCCAGCCCCAACTGGCCCGCCTGCGACTGGCCCGCGCCCGCGCGCTGCGCAGGACGGGTCGCCCCGGCACCGCAGCCCATGCCTCGCGGCTCCTGCGGGAAGCGCTGCGCGTGGCACAGGCCTACGGGATGGTGGCCCTCGCGGCGGAGTGCGCGACCCTGCTGGACTCCACGGCCGACGCGTGAGGTCCGCTGCCGCTGCCCCCGCCCGCCGGGAGCCACGGACGTGGGGCCGGCGGGCGGGGGCAGCGACCTGTGCCGTGGCCCTACGGCTTGCGGGCCACCGCCCCGTACATGGCGATGTCCTCGTCGCGGATCGGCTCGGTGTCCGTGCCGTCCGGGTGCCACTTGTGGACCTGGACGATGCCGGGTTCGACGAGTTCGAGGCCCTCGAAGAACTCCTCCGCCTCCGCGTGGGTCCGCAGGCGCATCGGCATGTTGCGCGCGGCGTACTCGCGGGCGACGCGGGCCACCTCCTGCGGGGCGAACTCGGCGGTGCCTATGGACATCGCCAGATAACTGCCCGAGGGCAGCGGGTCCAGCAGACGCCGGACGATGCCGACCGCGTCGGCCTCGTCGAGCACGAAGTGGACGATCGCGATCACGGTGAGGGCGACGGGTTCGCCGAGGTCGAGGGTGTCACGCAGTTCCGGCGCGCTCAGGATCGTCGCCGGATCGAGCATGTCGGCCTCGACGTACGCCGTCCTGCCCTCGGGGGTGCTGGACAGCAGACCCTGCGAGAGGGTCAGGACGATGGGATCGTTGTCCACGTAGACGACCCGGGAGTCGGGGGCCACCGACTGGGCGATCTCGTGGAGGTTGGGCGAGGTGGGGATGCCGGTGCCGACGTCCAGGAACTGGCGCACCCCCGCCTCCTTGGCGAGATAGGCCACCGCGCGGTTCATCCAGTCGCGGTTGGCCTTCATGTGGACCGGCAGCGCGGGCCACTCCCGCGCCATGGCGTCGCCCGCCTCCTGGTCGGCTGGGTAGAAGTCCTTACCGCCCAGGATGTAGTCGTAGATGCGCGCGGAGTGTGCGCTCTCGGTGTCGATACGGTCGGCCGGCCATCCGTTGTCGGGCAACGCCGCCCCTCCCATCAAGTCGTCGGTTCACAGTGGGTGTTGAGTGCGGTGAGTGAGCAGGACACACAGGGCATAGCAAGAGGACAAGGTTGTCAGAGAAGGAAGTCGGCCGCCCCCGCCTTGACGCCCGCCAGGAAGCTCGTCATCTCATGCGGGGTGAAGACCAGCGCGGGCCCGTCGGGATCGGTGGACTGGCGCAGCGCGATCCGCCCGTCGACCAGCCTCTTCGCCTCGACGCAGGCACCGCCCGCGTCGTCGCTCCATGGCTTGGACCAGCCCTGCGCGCCGAGTTCCCGAGCGGGCATGCCATTGCGTATCGACGTGTCTCCCGTGGGGTGTCGCCTCATCGGGGGCTTGCTCACGTGGTGGTGCACTCATAGCTCCTTGCGAATCGAGCCGAGAAGGGCCTCGGTCTTCGTGGCGGGTGTCGACTGGGCGCCCAGCCGGTCCAGTGCCTCGCGGTAGACCAGGACGTCGTCCACCTTGTCGAGATATACGGCGCCGACCAGACCACTCGAATACACGATGTCCGGCAACTCACGTGCCCTGAACCGGAAGAGGTGGAACGCGCCGGCGCGCATGGCCGGATGCGGGCCGTTCCCGAACGGCATGATCTGCAGGGTGACATGGGGGAGCGTGTTCACCGCGATGAGATGGTCGATCTGGGCGCGCATCACCTCGGGGCCGCCGACCGGCCACCGCAGCACCGTCTCGTCCATCACGACCCAGACGCGTGGCGGCGCCGGCCGGGTCAGCAGTTCCTGGCGCCGCATGCGCAGCGCGACCCGTCGCTCCGTCGCCTCGGCCGGGGCGTGCGGATTGCCCGCGCCGAGCAGAGCGCGCGCGTACGCCTCCGTCTGCAGCAGTCCGTGCACGAACTCCGCCTCGTACGCGCGGATCTGGAGCGCGGCCTGCTCCAGGCTCAGATACGCGGCGAACCAGTCCGGCAGCACATCGCGGTACGTGTGCCACCAGCCTCGTTTGTTGGCCTCGCGGACCGACTTCAGGAAGGTGTCGATCTCCTGCTGGTCGGTCACGCCGTAGGTCTGCAGGAGCTTTTCGGCGTCCGCGAGCCGCAGCCGGGCCACCTTCGCCGCTTCCATCCGGCGGATGGTGGAGTGGCTGACACCGATCGCCTCCCCGGCCTGCTCGTACGTCAGACCGGCCGCGGTTCGGAGCTCCTCCAGCTGTCTGCCGAGGATCATGCGCAGGACCGAAGGCGCCCCACCCCAGTCGGAATCCGTGGACACGCCGTACCCCCTCGGAGCGGGTTTCGAGGTCGCAGTCTGTCACGATCATCCGCCGACCAGGGAAGCATGCACCTGGCACTCTGCAAATTTCAACTTGTCGGTTGCGAGGTGCTGTTGGCAGCTGCCACAGTGGTCCTATCGTCCCTGGAACGGTGAAGAGGCAGGCCGCACAGCCCAGTTGGGGGAGACGGAGCTGTGGTGCGACGGCTTGCGCGACGAGATGGACGCATCTCGTGGCGGTACCGGAACTCCGGGACGGCACTGGCACCGCCTGCGGTGCAGGCAGACGAAAGGCGAACGGCGATGACCCCGCCCTCCCTCCCCCAGCCTTTGGACCGACTGCCGGGGGACGAACATCCCCACCGGGCCGGAGTGTTCGCGCTGCGCGCGGCCCCCGCTTCAGTAGGTGTGGCCCGAAGACATGTGCGCGACCTCCTGAGTGAATGGGGCACGGATCGTGAGACGCGTGACAACGCTGTCCTGCTCACCTCCGAGCTCGTCACCAACGCTCTGACACACACGGCGAGTGAGTGGATCGTGTGCAGACTCCACATCGCCCTGGGCCCGCTCCACATCGAGGTCGAGGACCAGCATCGTGGCTGGAGCCTCCCGGCGCAGCGTCAGCCGGGACCCGAGGACCAGTGCGGTCGCGGGCTCCTGCTGGTCGGCGCGCTGAGCAGCGACTGGGGCGTCAGGGACACCGCCGACGGGTCCGGCCGCATCGTCTGGGCCGTCCTGCCGTCGCGGAGCGGCAGTCCTGCCTCGATCAGCCGTCCGCCCACCACGAATACCGCCCGGCCCATCCCCCACTCGGCCGAAGGATCCCCGTCTGATGGAACGACAGCGCACTCCCGACCTGTGTGAACACACCTCGGCCCACGACCCGCGCGACCACGGCACCGCCCTCGACCCACGGGAGTTCGGCGCCACCCTCGATCCACGCGAGTACGGCACCGCTCCGGGCCCCCGTGCGCACGCCTCGCCCGCCGACCCGCGCAAGCACGCCGCCGTCCCCGAACCGTGCACGCGACTGCCCGTGACGCCGTCGCCCGAACACCTCTCGCGGCTGGCGATACCCGCCGAGTTGTCCCCGAGCCTCGGTTACGACGCCGTGGGCACCTCACGGGAACACGGTGAACGGATCATGGACTGCCTGCCCCGCGTCGGCTGCGTCTTCGCCGACGAGGAGCGGTGGTGGTGGATCGTCCCGTCCGGATCCCACATAGGTGTCACCTGGCCGTCGTCCACGCGCTACGCGATCGGAGCCCGGCTGGCCGAACCGTCCTGGACGCGGGCCCTGCGACGCCCGCGCTCCGACCGTCCGCGTCTGATCCACCGCCCCGAGGGCGAGTCGCCGTACACACCGCCGATACCGCTGTACTTCCTCACCTGCCGTCTCGCGGGAAGTGCCCCGAGATGGTCGCTCGGCGCGGGGCTCTGACCCCGAGCCGCGCTGGGGTCGCGGGCGGTCGCGGTGGCGCGCGGCGAGGCCGGCCCGCACGGGCGGACCGGCCTGCGGCTGTCGTCCCCGTCCCTTCCCTTCGACGGGCCGGCATCCGGGAGTGAAGGTCGGGCCTACGCCCGGGAAGTGCTCTTCGCCGCCGTGAACGCGCACAGCGCCCCCAGCACCACGGCCAGCGCGCCGATGATGATGTTGTTGAGCACCACGCCGGTGTCCGGGCCGGTGCCGACCACCCACGGCGAGATGATCATCCACACACCCATCGCGCAGATGGCCCAGCTCAGGCCGTACATCCTCTCCGGTGTGACGGTGAATCCGAGTGCCAGCACGGCAATCGCGATGCCCAGAACGAGGTTGTGGGTCATCAGGGCGGGCTGACTCGTCGTGTAGTGGAGTATCCAAGGGGACACGGCGCAGTACAGACCGAGCAGGAACACGGGTGCGTCGACGAGCGCCACGTCGCGGCCACCCGCCACGCGGGCATACCGGTCCCGCATTTCGGACACGTCCGGGTGGGTCGTGATGTCGTTTCTGGGGTGCGAGACGTCGGCCATGAGTCCACTCCTTCGCTCTCGGCAGGCCTGACCGCTTCTGATGCGGTGTGCGGTAAGCGCCGTTTGCACCTATTGTGCGCTTATTTTCTCTTTATGTGTAGAGGTGGTTTTCGTGGAAGTGGACAAGCCGCTGCGGCTCGGCGACCATGCGCGGCCGAGGGAATCGGCACGCCCGCACGGCGACATGGCGGACGTCCTCGGCGCGCAGGGGCCCTGGGAGCCGGCCCAGTACACGGACGGAGTCACGGGTGCGGGAACAGAGTGGGAGTGAGCTGACAGCGCGGCTGCCCGAGCGGATCTGGTCCACTCCGTACGTGGGCCGGCGCTTTCCCGGTTCCCGGTCCGTCGCCGAGAGGCCGGGCCTCGCCCACGGCGCCAACTGCCAGTTCTTCGCCTACGAAGTGCTGCGTCACTTCGGCCCGCGTCTGCCCGACTGGCGCTCGAGCGACCTGTGGGACGACACCGTACTCACCGAGCGGGTACGGGAGTCGCGGCCGCTGGACCTCGCCCTCTTCAACCCCGGCGACGAGGCGTGGGGCGCCCATGTCGGGGTCGTCGTGGGGGAGGGCCGGGTCCTTCATCTCTGCGCCGAGGTGGGACGGCCGGCGATCTGGCCGCTGCGGGAGTTCGCGAGGCGCGAGCGCTACAGCACGCTGCTCGGCTTCAAGCGGCCGCGTCCCGGGGGCGGATGACGGACCGAACCCGGCCCGCCGACCACCTCGCGGCCCGGACGCGCTCCGCCGCCCCCGCGGCCCGGTGTCGCCCCGCCGCGCCGCGGCCCGGTCCCGCTCCGTCGCCGCCGCGGTCCGGTCCCGCTCCGCCGCCCCCGCGGCCCGGTCCCGCTCCGTCGCCGCCGCGGTCCGGTGTCGCCCCGCCGCCCCGCGGTCCGGTCCCGCTCCGCCGCCCCCTCGGTCCGCGCCTCGCGATACGCGGGCCGGTTCCGTCTCGCCGGCCCGCGAGATCTCCATGCCGCGCAGGGAGGGTTCCGAAGGGCGAGTCCGCCCGTCCATGGCCGACGGTAGCCGTACGGACGCGCTCCGTACGGCCGTCGCGCGCTCGCCCCCCTGCTCACCGAACAGGCATGTCGCCCTTGTGGGCACCGGCCTCTCACCCGATCGGAGGAAGGCTGCGTTCCGGCCAATCCATCACGGCCGCAGCTTCGGAATAGGGCCGAGAGCTCTGAAGCCGAAACCGGCGAGCCGGGTGGGAGGAGACATGGTGCGGCAAGCGTCAGAGGACGCCTCGGGTACGGACCAGGAGATGGCGAACCGCGGACAGCGCGGACAGCGCGGGCAGCGCGGAGGGCACGGTCCGGCGCGGCGTACCGCCGTCATCGGCGGGGGCGTGGCGGGACTCACCGCCGCCCACGTGCTGGGCCGCGCACGACCGGTGGCCCTGTACGAGGCGGACGACCGCCTCGGCGGCCACGCGCACACCCACGACCTCGCCTCGTCCGACGGAAGACTGCACCGCGTCGACTCCGGCTTCATCGTGCACAACCGCCGTACCTACCCGAACCTCCTGAGGCTGTTCGACGAACTCGGCGTCGCCACCCAGGAGTCGGAGATGAGCATGTCGGTGCGGTGCGAGGGCTGCGGCCTCGAGTACGCGGGCGCACGCGGTCCGGCAGGCCTGTTCGCCCGCCCGCGAAGCGCCCTGCGCGGCTCCTACCTCCGGATGCTCACCGAAGTGCCGGCCTTCCACCGCGCGGCCCGGCGACTGCTCGCCGCGGGCGGCGAAGGGAGCCTGACGCTGGGCGAGTTCCTGACCCGGGAGCACTTCTCGCCGTACTTCGTGCGGCACTTCGCGACCCCGCTGGTCTCGGCGGTGTGGTCCTGCGACGCCGTCACGGCCGGCCGCTACCCGGCCGCCCACCTGTTCCGCTTCCTGGAACACCACGGCATGCTCTCCGTGGGCGGCTCCCCGCTCTGGCGCACGGTGAGCGGGGGCTCCCGCTCCTACGTCGACCGGATCGCCAAACACCTCGACGCCGTGCACACCTCCGCCCCCGTCCGCGCCGTGCGGCGGTATCCCGACGCCGTGGACGTCACCACGGCGGACGGCACCACCGCGTCGTACGACTCCGTGGTGATCGCGGTCCATCCCGACCAGGCACTGAGGCTGCTGGCCGACCCCACCGAGCGGGAGCGGGAGGTGCTCGGCGCCTTCCGCTACTCCCGCAACACCACCCTCCTGCACACCGACACCGCGCTGTTGCCGCGCGCCCGGGCGGCGAGGGCCTCCTGGAACTACCTTCTGCCCTCGTGCGACGCCGGCGCGGACCGGGTCCGCGTCAGCTACGACATGAACCGGCTCCAGCGCCTCGACGCACCCGAGAACTACGTGGTCACTCTCGGCGGCGAGGACCGCGTCGACCCGGACCGTGTCCTGGCCCGCATGGTGTACGAACACCCCGTCTACACACCGCAGTCCGTCGCCGCGCAGACCCGGCTCCCGGAACTGAACAGCCCCGTGACCGCGTACGCCGGCGCCTACCACGGCTGGGGATTCCACGAGGACGGCTGCCGCTCCGGCGTGGCGGCCGCCGCGGCCCTCGGGGTGACGTGGTGACCGGTACCCCCGCGCTCTATCCCTGCACGGTCTCGCACGTACGGACCGCGCCGACCCGGTACGCGCTGCGCCACCGCACGTACATGTGGCTGACGGATCCCGACCACCCGCCCCGACTGCCCCTCCCGCTGCGCCCGTTGGCGGGCTTCGACCCCCGTGACCACTTCGACGGGGACCTGCCGACCATCCGCGCCGGGCTCGACCGCTTCCTCGCCGGACACGGCATCGATCTGCGCGGCGGCCCGGTCACGATGCTCACCCACGCGAGGGTCCTCGGTCACGTCTTCAACCCGCTCACCCTCTACTGGTGCCACGACCCCGGCGGCGCACCGCGCTGCGTGGTCGCCGAGGTGCACAACACGTACGGCGAACGGCACTGCTATCTGCTGCTCCCGGACGACGGCGGGACAGCGCGGGAACAGCGGGACGACCACCGCGCCGTCGCGGCCGACGAGCCCGCGGAGCCCGCCCGGTCGTCGGAGCCGCCGAGCCGCCGGGCGGAGGCGCCCGTGCGCGAGGACCGACGGCCCGAGCGGGAGCCCCACCGGTTCGGGAAGCGGCTCCACCGCACGGAGAAGCGGTTCTACGTCTCGCCCTTCTTCCCCGTCGACGGCGAGTACCGCATGCGGCTCCCCCTCCCGGACGACCGCCTCGACCTCATGGTGCGCCTGGAGCGCGCGGGCAACCGGCCCTTCACCGCGACCGTGCGCGGGACCCGCCGTGCGGCGACCGCCGGGACGCTGCTGCGTGCCGCGCTGCGCCACCCGTGGTCAACCGCCGCCGTCTCGGCGGCCATCCGCGTCCACGGCATCCGCCTCTACCTGCGGGGACTGCCCGTCCAGCCCCGCCCACACCACCGAAGCCAGGAGAGTGACACATGAGGACAGCCGAGCCCCGCTCCGCCACCGCGCAGCGCCGGGACGTGGATCCCGCCCGCTGGCCGGACGTGGTGACGCCGCCGGAGGCCTCGCGCGCCCGGACCGCCATCACCCGCGCCGTGCTGAGCAGGGCACTGCGACGCCTGCCCCTGCAGGCACGGTTCGCCGACGGAAGCCGCCTCGGTACCGGCGGCCCGGTGATCGAGATCCACGATCCGGAGGCCTTCCACCGCCGTATCGGCACCCACGGACTGGTCGGCTTCGGCGAGTCCTACATGGCGGGGGAATGGGACGCGCCGGACCTGGTCGCCGCGCTCACCGTGCTCGCCGACCACGCGGCGCGGCTGATCCCGGAACCGCTCCAGCGGCTGCGCGGCCTGTGGGCGCCCCGCCGCCCGGACGCGCAGCGCAACACGCCCACCGGCGCCCGCGACAACATCAGCCGGCACTACGACCTCTCCAACGACCTGTTCGCCCTCTTCCTCGACGAGACCCTCAGCTACTCGGCGGCCCTCTTCCGCGGCTTCCCCGCCTCATGGCCCCTGCTGGCCGCCGCCCAGCACCGCAAGATCGACCGGCTGCTGGACCTCGCCCAGGTCGGTGCCGGCACCCGGCTGCTCGAAATCGGCACCGGATGGGGCGAGTTGGCGATACGCGCCGCCGCTCGCGGCGCCCGTGTCACCTCGCTGACCCTCTCCCGCGAGCAGCGGGACCTGGCCCGCCGGCGGGTGCGCGAGGCGGGTCTGGCCGACCGGGTCTCCATCCGACTGTGCGACTACCGCGAGGCCGAGGGCACGTACGACGCCGTGGTGAGCGTCGAGATGGTGGAGGCGGTGGGGGCGGAGTTCTGGCCGGTCTACTTCGCGGCGCTCGACGCGCGGCTCGCCCCCGGCGGTCGCGTCGCGCTGCAGGCGATCACCATGCCGCACGACCGGATGCTGGCGAGCCGCGACACCTTCACCTGGATCCAGAAGTACGTCTTCCCCGGCGGGCTGCTGCCCTCGGTGGAGGCCGTGGAGCAGGCGACCCGTGAGCACACCCGGCTGCGCACCACCCGCAGGGACCCCTTCGGCGCGCACTACGCGGAGACCCTGCGGCTGTGGCGCGAACGCTTCACCGCGCGTGCCGACGAGGTCGAAGGGCTCGGCTTCGACGCGACCTTCCGCCGGATGTGGACCTTCTACCTGGCCTACTCCGAAGCGGGATTCCGCGCCGGCTACCTCGACGTCCAGCAGTACCTGTTCACGAAGGAGGACCCCACCCCGTGATCACCGTGACCACCGCCCGCCCCGGTGCCGCCCACCGACTCGCCGCGCTGACCGAGGACGCCCTCGGTGGCCCCCTGCCGCTGCGGGTGCGCGCGTGGGACGGCAGCGAGACCGGCCCCCGGGACGCCCCCGTGGTCGTCGTCCGCACGCGCCGCGCCCTGCGACGGCTGCTCTGGCAGCCCGGCGAACTGGGCCTGGCCCAGGCCTACGTCACCGGGGAGATCGATGTCGAGGGCGACCTCGCGGCGGGCCTGAGCGCCATGTGGAGTGCCGTACGGGAACGCAGTCTGCACGCGCCCCGGCTCACCCCCGCCGACCGGGTCCGCGCCGCCGGCACCGCGTTGCGGCTGGGAGCCGTGGGCCCGCGGCCTCCGACCCCCGCCTCCCAGGCACGACTGCGCGGCGGCCTGCACAGCAGGTCCAGGGACCGCGCCGCCATCAGCCACCACTACGACCTGTCGAACGGGTTCTACCGCCTGCTCCTCGACGAGACCATGGCCTACTCGTGCGGCTACTGGACCAGCGAGGAACCGGACTTCGGTCCCGCCGACGCCCAGCGTGCCAAGCTGGAGCTGATCTGCCGCAAGCTCGGCCTCGTCCCGGGCGCCCGGCTGCTGGACATCGGCTGCGGCTGGGGCTCCCTCACGCTGTACGCGGCGGAGCGGTACAAGGCCCAGGTCACCGCGGTCACCCTGGCCCGGGAACAGGCCGTGTACGTACGGGATCAGGTGCGCGAGCGAGGACTCGAACACCAGGTCGACGTGGTCTGCCAGGACTACCGGGACATCGCGGGCGGCGCGTACGAGGCCGTCGCCGCGATCGAGATGGGCGAACACGTGGGGGACGCCGAGTACCCGGCGTTCGCCGCCGCCCTCCACCGGTTCGTCCGCCCGCGGGGGCGCGTCCTCGTCCAGCAGATGTCGCGGGGCTCGGTGGCGCCGGGCGGCGGCGCGTTCATCGAGGCGTACATCGCACCGGACATGCACATGAGACCGCTGGGTGACACCGTCGGCCTGCTGGAGGCCGGGGGGCTGGAGGTGCGATCCGTGGAGTCGCTGCGGGAGCACTACGTCCGTACGGTCGGCGCCTGGCACCGCACGCTGGAGGAGCGCTGGGACGACTTCGTACGGCTCGTGGGAGCGGAGACGGCCAGGGTGTGGCGGCTGTACCTGGTGGGCGGGGCGCTCGCCTTCCGGGAAGGACGGATGGGCGTCGACCAGATCCTGAGCGTGCGGCCCGCTCCCGGAGGCGGCGGCGGTATGCCCGCCGTGCCGGGGGACTGGTACGCGGGGGCGGACGAGCGATGAGCGGCTTCCCCTGGGCGGGGTTCGTCCAGAACCTCGGTCTCGCGGCGGCCGCGGGGTTCGCCGTCATGCTCGTCACCTTCGCGGTCGCCGTACGCAAGGGCGTCCACCGGATCGTGGACGTCGCGTGGGGGATCGGGTTCACCGCGGTGGCCGTGGTGTCCTTCCTGGCCTCCGCGGGCGAGGGCGACGAGGGGCGACGGATCCTGGTGACCGTACTGACCTCGGTGTGGGGGTTGCGGCTGGCCCTGCACATCGCGCGGCGGGGCCGTGGCCACGGCGAGGATCCGAGGTACGAGGCGATGCTCGCCAAGGCGCCCGGCAATCGCCACCTGTACGCCCTGCGCATGGTCTACCTCCTGCAGGGGGCCCTGGTCTGGCTGGTGTCGCTGCCCGTCCAGGCGGCGCAGTACGTTCCCGCCGGCCTGACGGGACTCACCCTCGCCGGCGCCGCGCTGTGGGCGGTCGGACTCTTCTTCGAGGCGGTGGGCGACGCCCAACTGGCCCGGTTCAAGGCCGATCCCGCCAACCGCGGCCGGGTCATGGACCGGGGTCTGTGGAGCTGGACCCGGCACCCCAACTACTTCGGCGACTTCTGCGTGTGGTGGGGCCTGTTCCTGCTCGCCTGCGACTCGGGCGCGGCGGCCGCGGTGTCGGTGATCTCGCCGCTGCTGATGAGTCATCTGCTGATCAACGGCAGCGGTAAGGCGTTGCTGGAGAAGCACTTGGCGGGGCGAGCGGGGTTCGCCGAGTACTCCGCGAGGACCAGCGGCTTCTTTCCGTTGCCGCCGAAGTCGCGCGACTGACGGGACCGCGTGCCGGCGTCGTCCGCCGGGGGAGGACCGGTGGCGACGCCGGGAGGACCGGCTCGTCCCCGGAGAGGGACGGGCCGGTCCGGTCCGGAGGGAGCGGCCCGGCCGCTCCCGCGGGGCCCGGCGCGGGAAGCGGCCCGGCCGGTCCGGTCCTGAGGAGGGGGCACGGCGCGGCCGGTCGCGGTCAGGAGGGGAAGTTCAGCAGCGCGAGAGGCGCCGAGGTCGGCCGGGCCGAGCCGCCGGCCGGTTCCACGGTGATGCCCATGCCCGAGGCCTTGGCCAGGTTCCCGTCCAGCAGGACCGCCTCGCTGGTCCGCTGCGGGTCCATCAGACCGGCGGAGCGCATGCTGCCCGCGTCGTCGAACCACAGCTGGTAGACCTTGCCGCTCGGCGGCTTCGCCATCCCCGAGGAGATGAAGACGGCCTTGTCCCGGCTCGCGGAGACGACCACCGTCCCGCCGGCCCCGCCCGCCAGTCTCGCGGTACGGCTCTTCGCGTCCGGGGCGGCCAGCACCGCGGTCAGGTCGGCGGTCCGGCGCTCGGCGTCCCGCGCCTGATTCTGTGCTTCCTGTGCCCGTTCGTGCTGCCACACCGCCGTGCCGCCGAACGCCGCCGCGGCGGCCGCACACGCGGCCAGGGCCCAGCGCGACAGGCCGCGGGCACGGCGTGCGCGGCGGAGATCCGGCGCGGGGGGCGTGGCGGGCGTGGAAGGCGCCGTGCGGGGCGCTTCCTGCCGGACCGTGGTGATGTGCCGCATGACCCGGTCCTTGAACTCGGGGGCCGCGACGGTCGTCTCGGCGAGGCCCAGCCGCGCGGCCGTGGCGGTCAGCTCACGGACCTCCTGGGCGCAGGCCTCGCAGTCGGCTGCGTGCCGCTCGAACCGGCCGCGCTCGTCCTCGTCGAGGGCGTGGAGCGCGTACGCGCCCGTCAGGGTGTGGAGGTCGGACGTGGTCATGCGGTGACCCCCAGGCAGTCACGGAGGCGGATGAGACCGTCGCGCAGCCGGGTCTTGACCGTGCCGAGCGGAAGCGTCAGCAGCTCCGCCACCTCCCGGTAGGTCAGGCCGCGGTAGTACGCGAGGGTCACGGACTGGCGCTGGAGTTCCGTCAGCGTCCGCAGACAGCGCCGCACCTGTTCCCGTTCCAGCCGCGCCTCGACCTGCTCGGTCACCTCGTCGAACTCGGGCGTCCGGTCGAGGAGGGCCGCCTTGTGCTCACGGGCCGCCGAGGCCTCGGCCGAGCGCACCCGGTCGACGGCCCGCTGGTGGGCGAGGGTGAGCACCCAGTTCATCACCGATCCGCGCTCGGGCCGGTATCGGGCGGCGGTCCGCCAGACCTCGACCAGTACCTCCTGGGCCACTTCCTCCGACTGGGCCAGGTCGCGCAGCACCCTGCGGACGATGCCGAGCACCGGCCCCGCCACGACGTCGTAGACCGCGGCGAAAGCCTCCTGGTCGCCTTGGGCGACGTCGGCCATCAGGTCCGGCAGACCAGGTTCCGCCGCCGGGTTTCTCCCGATTTCCACGGCTTCCTTCACAGGGTGGTCCTCCAAGCTGGGCGAACGGTACGGGACTGATCCGGAGCGGGTCCGGCCGCGGATTGGCCCACGGCGGGAGAATCCCCGGTGCGGCGGACGGGCGCGTGCGCGGACGGGGGCGAGCCGGTCCCGGAGCCGGGCGGGCTCCGCCGGTCCTCACCCGTGGACCCGCGTGGGCAGCCGGCGTCGTCGCCGGGGCGGGCCGGGCCGGCTCCGGGTGCCGCGACCCACTCGGTGCGGCGGGTGCGTACGTAATGCGCGCGCCCCGTGATGGTCGGATCTGCGGTCATGACCACGACTCCTCGGTGCGGACGGGCCCCACGGGGCGCCTTCCGTGCGGCGCGCTGCGAGGCCCCATCGTGTGAACCGCAGGACATCCGGGACAACTTGCATCGTTTCTGCGTCGTATAGTCGCCGCATGGGCGAGGACCGGCCGACAGGGCCGTCAGAAGCGGCCGCACGGCCCGCCGGGACGGGCGTCACCACGGGTGCGCTGGCCCGCCGGCTCGGGGTGTCGCCCACCACCCTGCGCTCCTGGGACCGGCGGTACGGAGTGGGTCCCGCGGTCCGCTCCGACGGGCGGCACCGCCGCTGGACGCCGCAGGACGTGGCGATGCTCGAGGAGATGTGCCGTCTGACCTCCGCGGGGGTGCCGCCCGCCGAGGCGGCCAGGACCGCGCGGAAGGGCGTCGAGCGGATCCCTCCCGGCCCCGACCTGTCCGAGGAGGCCGGCCGGCCGGGCCGGCGGCGTTCACAGGCGGCCGGCGCGCTGCCGCTCGGTGACGTCCGTCAGGAGTGCAGGGGCCTCGCGCGCGCCGCCGTGCGCCTCGACGCGCCCGCGATGGACGACCAGCTGGCCTCGCTCGTCGAACGGCACGGCCTGGTCGTCGCCTGGGACGAGGTGATGGTGCCCACCCTGCACGCGGTGGGCCGCAAGTGGGAGTCCTCCGGCGACCGTTACGTGGAGGTGGAGCACCTGTTGTCCTGGCACATCTCCCGGACGCTCCACCGGGCCACCGAGCCGGCCCGGCCCGACGCCTCGGCCACCGGTCCGGGGCCCGTGGTGCTGGCGTGCGTCCCCGGCGAGGAGCACAGCCTGCCGTTGCAGGCACTGCACGCCGGGCTCGCCGAACTCGGGCTGCCCGCAAGGATGTTCGGCGCGGCCGTGCCCACCGAGGCGCTGACCGCGGCGGTACGGCGGCTGGGCCCGACGGCCGTCGTCCTGTGGGCCCAGACCCGTTCGACGGCCGACGTCCCACTCGCCCGGCACGTGGCCTCCACCCACTGGGGTGTCAAGGGAGCCCGCAACCATCCCGCCGTCGTGCTGGGCGGCCCCGGCTGGGCCGGGCGCCCGTTGCGCGGGATGCTCCGCCCGCCGGGGCTGCGGGACGCCCTCGGGTCCCTCATGGGCCTCTACGACAACGTCGCCCCGGCCCCGGGAAGCTGATCCCGGGCCGGGGCGACGTTCCCGGTTCACCGCACCGTCGGTGAGGGGGACGCGGAGCTCCCGGCGGGCGGGGTGAGGACGACGGTCGGCTCGCCCGGCGCGGGTGCGGGCGGCGTGACGTTTCCGGCGGGCAGCTTCGGCGGGGTGGTCTCCTGGAACAACACCTGATCGAAGTTGACCAGTCCGGTCTTCTCCATCACCGTGATGTGGTCCAGCACCGTGTCGTTGGCCTGGTCGGCCAGCTGACGCACCAACGAGTTCTCGGTGGTGGACCTGATCTTCGCGACGGTGAGGAAGATCGTTCCATGGGTCAGCCGCAGGATGTTGGCGAAGTCCGTGTCGAACTGCTTGCCGCTGTCCGCGCTCAGGGTCGAGACGAAGCCCTGCTGCTGCGGGGACGGCTTGTTGGGGATGGTGATGCCGAGCGTGGCGGCGACCTTGCGGTCGGTGTCGTCCAGCGCGGCGTGGCCCTTGATCAGGTGGTCGCCGGCGGTTCTCACCGCCGGGATGGTGCCCTTCTGCAGCGCCAGCTGACCGACCGGGTACTCCCAGAGTCCCGCCGCCCGCACCTTGACGACGAAGTCACGGTCGGCCTCGGTCAACGGGCCCGTCGGAGTGTTGGCGATCACGCGGTTCGGGGCGCTGGACGTGGTCTGCACACCGATCACGGCAGGGTACGCGAGCGCGGCGAGTGTCATGGTCAACGCACCTGCCACGAAGAGCGTTCCTGCGTTCCGTGCAATGCGCATCGAGCCTCCTGGCGGGGCGGCAGCGCGGAGCGGGAGCCCCGTCGTGCCGCATGTGAATCCGGTGCGAGTGGATCCGGTGACGAAATGATTCTGACGCCCACCAGTACGCACGCGTTCGACGAAAAAATCTCTACGAATAGTAAAATCCCTGGTGACTTCCTTCAGCCCCGGCCCCTGGCGTTCTTGAAGCGGGCCAGCGCGTCCGGCAGTTCGACCACGGGGTCCGGGTAATCGTAGGCGGCCCGGTCCAGGCCCCGCAGCTTCCACGGCTCGTGCACGGCGGCGCCCGCGATCCCCTCCAGTTCGGGCACCCACCGCCGGACGTACACCCCGTCCGGGTCGTAACGCCTGGCCTGGATCACCGGGTTGAGGACCCGGTTGGGCCGCGTGTCCGTGCCGGTCCCGGCCATCCACTGCCAGTTGAGCTGGTTGTTGGCGACATCGCCGTCCACCAGCAGGTCCAGGAAGTGCCGGGCCCCGACCCGCCAGTCCACGTACAGCGTCTTGGTGAGGAAGCTCGCCGTCAGCAGGCGTCCCCGGTTGTGCATCCAGCCCTCGTGGCGCAGTTGGCGCATCGCCGCGTCGATCACCGGATAGCCGGTGCGCCCCTCCTTCCACGCGGCGATGTCCTCCCGCGCCTCGGTCTCCGAGCGCCAGCGGTCGTGGCGGGTCCGGTAGTCGGCCACGGCCGCGTCCGGCCGCGCGGCGAGCACCTGGTGGTGGAAGTCCCGCCAGGCGAGCTGCCGTACGAAGGCCTCGGCGCCCGCACCGCCCGCGCCACGGGCCCGGTGCACCAGCTCGACCGGGGAGAGCGAGCCGAAGTGCAGATACGGGGAGAACCGGGAGGTGGCGTCGCCGGGCAGGTCGTCGTGCCGGTCCTCGTACGTCGCGATCCCGCTCCGCAGCCAGGAGACGAGTCTCCTCCGGGCCTCCGTCTCGCCGCCCCGCGCGAGTCCTTCGGACACCCCGGACAGGCCCGCACGGGAGGGAACCGGCTCCGAGACGACACCGTCCGGCACCCGGATCGCCCGCGGCGGGGAGACCGCGCCGCGCAGCGACTGCCGCGACCAGTGCCGGAAGTACGGGGTGAAGACCGCGAAGTGGTCCGAGGAGGCCGGGGTGACGGCGCCCGGCGCGAGCGCGGTGATCACCGTGTCGTGGACGTGGAGCCGGCACCCCTCGGCCTCCAGCGCCGTGCGCAGCCGGTCCTCACGGCGGCGCGCGAAGGCACTGACGCCCGCGGCCATGTGCACCTCGTCGGCCTCCGCCTCGGCGACCACCTTGCACACCTGGGCGGTCACGTCGCCGGAGCGCACCACCAGCCGCCCGCCCCGCTCGCGCAGTCCGGCGTCGAGGTCCGCCAGACAGTCCGCGAGGAACGCCATCCGGTTGGGCGCCGTGAATCCGGCCGCGGCGACGGCGTCGTCGCGTACGAAGAGGGGGACCAGCGCGGCCGAGCCGTCGTGGGCGGCCCGCAGCGCCGGATGATCGTGCAGACGCAGGTCCGAGGTGAACAGGACGACCGAGACGTTCATGGCGGGGCTCCGGGATTCGGCTGGACCGGCGGTGCGGGTACGAGGACCACCGCCGCGAGGGGTACGGCGCTTCCCGCTTCGGCCCGAGGGGCTCCTACGGATGCGCGGAGCGCGGAGCGACGGGAACCGGACACGGCGGGAGCGGGGGGTCAGGAAGCGGACGCGGGGTCGGCGGTCAGGGAGTGGACGCGGACTCCGGTTCCGTCGTCGGGGTGCTCTCGGCCGCCCGCTTGACGGCGGCCTTCGCGATGTTGCGGGCCATGCCGCCGAACACGGCGGCGTGGAACGGCGACACGCTCCACCAGTAGGCGTGCCCCAGTAGCCCGTGCGGATGGAACACGGCCCGCTGCCGGTAGCGGGACCCGCCGTTGTCGCCCGTCTCGGCGTACATCTCCAGCCAGGCGAGCCCCGGCAGCCGCATCTCCGCGCGCAGCCGCAGCAGATGACCGGGCTCGATCTCCTCGACCCGCCAGAAGTCGAGCGAGTCGCCCGCCCGCAACCGGGTCGCGTCGCGCCGCCCGCGCCGCAGACCGACACCGCCCACCAGACGGTCCAGCCAGCCGCGAACGGCCCAGGCGAGCGGGAAGGAGTACCAGCCGTTGTCGCCGCCGATGCCCTCGACCACCCTCCACAACGCCTCGCGCGGCGCGTCCACGACCAGCTCGCGACAGTCGGTGTAGAGGCTGCCGCCCGCCCAGTCGGGGTCGGTGGGGAGCGGATCGCTGGGCGCGCCGGGCACCGAGGCCGACGACCACCTCGTGGTGACCTGCGCGTCCCGCACCCGTTGCAGCGCCAGCGACACCGCCTCGTCGAAGCCGATCGGACGCCCCGGCGGATCGGGCACGTACCGGACGATGTCGTGCTCGTGGCACACGACCTCGTGCCGCAGCGACTCGGTGAGCGGGCGCGCGATGGACGCGGGCACCGGAGTGACCAGGCCGACCCAGTGACTGGACAGCCGGGGGGTGAGCACCGGGACAGGGAAAATGAGCCTGCGGGGCAGCCCGGCGATGGTCGCGTACCGCCGCATCATCTCCAGATACGTCAGGATCTCGGGGCCGCCGATGTCGAAGGTGCGGTTGACGTCCGCGGGCATCCGGGCGCTGCCGACGAGGGTGCGCAGCACGTCCCGTACCCCCATCGGCTGGATGCGGGTGTGCACCCAGCTCGGCGTCACCATCACCGGCAGCCGCTCCGTGAGATAGCGCAGCATCTCGAAGGAGGCCGATCCGGAGCCGATGATCACCGCTGCCCGCAGCACGGTGGTCGGCACGCCGGAGTGCAGCAGGATGCGGCCGACCTCGGTGCGGGACCTGAGGTGCGGCGACAGTTCCGTCTCCGGTACGCCCGGCGGTGTGAGCCCGCCCAGGTAGACGATCCGCCGGACGCCCGCCGCGCGGGCCCGCTCACCGAAGATCCGCGCCGCCTCGCGGTCGGTCGCCTCGAAGTCGTGGCCCGCGCCGAGGGCATGGACGAGGTAGTACGCGACATCCGTGTCACGCATCGCCTCGGCCACCGAGTCGGCGTCCAGGACATCGCCCCGCACGACGTCCGCCTCGCCCGCCCACGGGTAGTCGCGCAGCTTGGCGGGGGAGCGGGCTAGACAGCGCACCCGGTGTCCCTCCGCCAGCAGCTCGGGGACCAGCCGTCCACCGATGTAGCCCGTGGCACCGGTCACCAGACATCTCAGGCCGGTGTCGTCCTCGCTCATGGGTCCCTCCGTCGTTCGCCGCGTGGCCCCCTTTCCGTACTCCCCTCGTCATGCCTTCCACGCGGGCGGTGACGGCGGATGCGCGGAAGGGGTCTTTCCGGCGACCGGGGATCCCCGAGGGGGCGGACGGCGGACTTCTCTAGGCTGATCGCGTGGCCGGACGGGACGACGGTGACGACCGAGCGGGTGACCCGGCTCCTGAGGGACGTCCGACGGGTCGGGGAGGGCCCCTACCGCGGGGTGGTCCACCTCCACCACGTCGCCGAGGCCAGGACGGCGGCGCGCGCCCATGTCCGGTCGCTCGCCGAGGTCACCGCGCGGCGCGCCCGGTGGCCGGGACGGCTCGGCCGCGGGCCCGCGCCACTGCCCCCGGTCGAGGAGCGCGTCATCGTGCGAGGCGGCCACCTGCGACCGGCCCGCCCGCACCCGCTGAGGTCGCCCCGGCCCTTCTGGACATGTCCACGGGAATCACGGGCAAGTGAATTCCAGGCGACTCGGCGGTCCGAGTCGAAAGCCGGAGCTGGAGGTGTCCGCCGTTATGGGCGCGAAGGTGCTGGAACGATTTCCCGCAGGGTCCCCGCGTGGCTCCTGGACGGCGGAGGAGTACGCCGCCCGACGCCGTACCGAGGGTCAGCCGGCCACCGTGGTGATGGACCTGAAGTCGGACGCCTTCCTGGTGGTCGTGCCGGCCGGGGACGAGGACTGAGCGACCCGCCACGCCCGGCCGGCGGGCCACGTCGCGTTCACGATGTCGCCCCCTCACCGGCCTGGGTCAGCGACCGGTTCCAGTGAGGTGCCGTCGCCCAGGCGGGCCGACACCCGGAGACGGGAGTCCCGCGGCGCGCGGACGGCGAGCGTCCGGCCCTGCTGCCGGGCCGTCACCTCGCCGGTCACGTCGATACGGGTGACCGCCCGGCTGCCGGCCGCCAGCAGGTACCAGTGACCGGAGCGCGCACGCCAGTGGACGTCGGCCACCACGTTCCGGCCGAATCTGCCGCAGGCCGCGGTGGACCGGGCCCGGCCGACCACCTCGGCGGGAGCGGACGCCGAGGGGGCCGGGGCACGCAGCACCAGCTCCACGTCACCGGGCCCGCGCCAGGTCGAGACCCGCGTACACGCCCACACCACGTGTCCGCCCCGCTCCGGCAGCTCCTGCTCGGCGAAGTCCCAGGCGTTGACCGCCCGGACGCCCGTGCCCCGCAACTCCTCCAGTCCACACGCCAGGTGGGCCTAGGCGAGCAGCGCCGGACCGCCGGTCGCCTCGCGAGGCAGGCGTGCCGGAGGGCTCCCGTGTCCCGGCAGCGGGGTGTACGTGAGGTGCACCGGGGACAGCTCGCCGAGGTCGGTCAACAGGAACGCGTGCTTCTCCACGACGCGGGCGGAGGAACGCAGTTGCAGCACGGGCCGGCTGTCGCAGGCCGCTCTCCTGGTGGGAGCGGCAACGGGCACGGTGACGCCGTCCCGGGCGACGCCGACCGGCCGCGCGGGGGAGTCGGGGCGCAACAGGTCACGGCTGCGCGCCTCGGCGATCCAGGGAGCGAGGAGATATCGCGCGCCGCGGGCTCCGCGGTGGACGACCAGAGCGGCGGCGGTCGTCACGTCCGCGTCGTCGGCCCGCGCCAGGGCGAGGGCACCGCGCCCGGGTGCACCGAGCGGCTCGCTGTAGCGCACCACCCGCCGGCCGTCGTACAGGAGCACCACGGCGTCGCCGTCGACGTTCCCGGCGTAGAGCAGCTGGGGCGAGCGCGGCGGAGGGTCCGTCGGGGTGCCCGGCGTCGTGGTGACCCGCAGCGCGGGCGCGGGCCGGCTCCATGTGGACAGCGCCCTGGCCAGCAGTGCGCGGTCGTTCGCGCGGGCGCCCCGTGCGGGCCACGCGGTGAGGTCGACCCGGGAGGTGTCGGCCCAGACGTCCCCGGCGGTGCGTACCAGGTCCTCGGGTCCGGGAACTCCCGCGCCGGGACGGGAGCCGGTGGCCGGCCGGGGCGGCGCGGCCTCCTGGCGGGCGACCGAGAGCATCAACCCGGTGATCGCGGCGGCGGTCAGCGCGGCCCACAGGAACCGCACACGGCGTCTGCGGCGCAGCAGATCCGTGGGCCGGGTCCGCACCGAGCAGGCGTCGAACTCCCTCGACGTGAGCAGGGTCCGCGCCGCCGCGCCCGCCGACTCGTCGAGACGGTTCGCCGACCGCAGGGCGCCCTCGGGGTCGGCGACGCCCGCCGCGCGCAGCAACGCCTCGACCGCCGTGTCGGCGAGCCCGTCCGCCCGGCGCAGCACGAACGCCGCGCGCCCCGCGGGCGTCGTACCCGCCAGGGCCTGGCTCAGGGCGATCTCCTCCGCCCCGCCCGCGCGCGGGAAGAGCCGCAGCCCCCAGACGACGGGCAGCGTGGGCAGGACGGTGCGGGGCGGCGGCAGTCCGCGGGGCCAGCCGCGCGGGGAGCGGCCGTGCGCCAGGGCGGAGCGCACGACCTGACCGCGCAGGCGGTCCTTCTCGGGGACGGGCCGCCGCGCCGTCCCCCGCGGGGCCGGCACCAGGGGACCCGGCCGCCCGCTCCGGGTGCCCGGCAGCGACCGCTGCACCAGGGAGTGCGCCAGGAGAATGCGACGGTGCCTGCTCAGCGACGACGGCAGCGTCAGATACGCCAGCCGCACCAGGTCGCCGTACTCCTCGATCAGGGCTGCCTCGGCCCGGTCGAGTCCGGTCCTGCCGCGGCGGACGGCCCGGGTGAACGGGGGGAGGGGCATGGAACGAATGCCTTCCGAAGGAGCCGGCGTCCTGTCACGCCGATCCGTCAAACGAGGGACCCCTCGGATGGTCACAGCACGGCGCCCCGAGCGCTCCCGAGCGCTTCCGAGCGCCCCCGGGCGGGCGTGGTCGGGCGGGCTCGGCTCAGGCCGGTGGTGCGAGACCGCCGCCGAGCTCCGCGGACCTGCGCACGAACGCGTCGTGCAGGTCGCCCGCGGCGCGTGGGACGGAGTCCGTCCTGCGGCGCCGGAGCATCAGCAGGACCCGTGTCGTGCCGTCGGTGAGCGGCCGGTAAGTGAGGGCGCCGCACCGCTCCAGGGGATCGCCGATGACGCTGAAGTCGGGCAGCACGGTGGCGCCCAGGCCTTCGGCGACCATGAGCTTTCCCATTTCGGCGCCGTCGGTCGAGTACGACAGGGACGGCCCCCGGCCCTCCAGGAACCGGTGCAGGTAGCGGTGCATGACATAGCCGGAGCGCATCGCGATCAGGGGCTCGCGCCCGTCGAGGAGGTCGGCTGCGGACACGGCGGCCGACGCGGCCAGCGGACTGTCCGGGCGTACGCACACCACCGGCCGTCCGCGCAGGAGTTCGGTGGTCTCGAAGTCGGCGGGCATGTCGTCGCCGTCCAGATGGTTCACCAGCCCCAGGTCGAAACCGCCCTCCGAGAGGCCCCGGTGGATGTCCGACTGCTGGGCGCCGACCACTTCGACCTGCGTCTGCGGGTGCGTCGCGCGAAACCCTCGGACGACCGGGATGAGCAGCGGCACCGTCGCCGCGTTCACGGTGCCGACCCGGACCATCCTGCTGATGCGGTGCTGCTCGCCCGCCGCACCGCGCAGCCGGTCGACCGCGTCGAGCACGTTGATGATGTGCGGCAGCAGTTCGCGCCCCTCGGCGCTCATCCGGGCGCCGGACCGCTTGCGCTCCAGCAGGTCGACACCGAGTTCCCGCTCGAGATTCCGTACGGTCTCGCTCAGCGCGGGCTGCGAGAGGTGGAGTTCCTCGGCGGCCCGGCGCAGCGAGCCGAGCCGGGTGACCGCCGCGATGTATTCCAGCTGCTCCGTGCGCATCCCAGCAGAATGCGGCCGGCGCCGCGGGCGGTTCAAGGGATGCCCTGTCACGCCTTCGTGAAATTCGCCGGTCCGGGATGCGAGACCGGCCCGCCGTTCCTTGACGGTCCGGACCGGCGGCTGCCACGATCGGCCACATGAAGAAGCAGCCGGACCTCACGCGACGACGCCACGTCGACCTCGCGCGTGTCTCCAGCGCCTTCTGTTGTCGCGAAGCCTGACGATCCCGACGGTAGGGTCCCCTTCGCACAGGCCGCCCGCCCGCAGGTGAACTCTCCCCGCGGGGCACTCCGCTGCCTTCTCCGCTCCCTGCCGCATGCCGTTGTCCGCCCGCGGTCCCCGTGACCCGCCGGGCCTCCGTTCGTCATGCCCTCTCTCCGCACACCGGGAGTCCTCCGTGTCCGCAAACGAACCCGTCCGCTTCGCCTACTGGGTGCCCAACGTCAGCGGCGGCCTGGTCACCAGCACGATCGAGCAGCGCACCGACTGGGGATACGACTACAACCGCGAACTGGCCGTCCTCGCCGAGAACAACGGCTTCGACTACGCGCTCAGCCAGGTCCGCTACATGGCCAGTTACGGCGCCGAGTTCCAGCACGAGTCGACCAGCTTCAGTCTCGCCCTGCTTCTGGCCACCCAGCGGCTGAAGGTCATCGCCGCCGTCCACCCGGGTCTGTGGCACCCGGGCGTCCTGGCCAAACTCGGCGCCACCGCCGACCACCTGTCGAACGGCCGCTTCGCCGTCAACGTGGTCAGCGGCTGGTTCAAGGGGGAGTTCACCGCGCTCGGTGAACCGTGGCTGGAGCACGACGAGCGCTACCGCCGCTCGGAGGAGTTCATCCGCGCCCTGCGCCAGATCTGGACCGAGGACCACACCGAACTCGCCGGTGACTTCTACCGGTTGCGCGACTTCACGCTGAAGCCCAAGCCTCTCCACACCCCTGAGCGGCCGCACCCCGAGATCTTCCAGGGCGGCAACTCCACCGCCGCCCGCGCCATGGCGGGCCGGGTCTCCGACTGGTACCTCTCCAACGGCAAGGACTTCGACGGGGTCGTCGAACAGATCGCGGACGTACGGGCGTCGGCGGAAGCGGCCGGCCGCACGCCACCCCGGTTCGGTCTCAACGGGTTCCTGATCGCCCGGGACACCGAGGCCGAGGCCCGCGACACCCTGCGCGAGATCGTCGCCCGGGCCGACACGGAGGCCGTCGAGGGCTTCGGAGCCGCGGTGAAGCAGGCCGGACAGTCCAGCGCCGACGGCAAGGGCATGTGGCAGGACTCCCGCTTCGAGGACCTGATCCAGTACAACGACGGCTTCCGTACGGGGCTGATCGGCACCCCGGAGCAGATCGCCGAGCGGATCGTCGCCTACAAGCGCCTCGGTGTCGACCTCCTCCTGCTCGGCTTCCTGCACTACCACGAGGAGGTCGAGTACTTCGGCCGCCGTGTGCTGCCCCTCGTACGCGAGTTGGAGGCCGGGCTGCCGGACGACGAGCCCGAGTACGTCCCCGCGCACGTCTGACACCCATCCCGTACGCCGCTCACGAAAGAGGGCCCATGGCCACCGTCCTGTCCGTCTCCGGCAGTCCCTCCGTCTCGTCCCGTACCGCGAAACTCCTGCGCCACCTGGACGGCCGCCTGGTCGCGCAGGGGCACCGGGTGATCCCGCTCGACGTCCGTACGATCCCCGCGGAGGCGCTGCTCGGCGCGGACTTCAAGCATCCCGCCATCGTCGAGGCGACCGAACTCTTCGCTCGCGCCGACGGTGTGGTCATCGGGACCCCCGTCTACAAGGCGGCCTACTCCGGCGTCCTCAAGGCACTCCTCGACCTGCTCCCGCAGTACGCGCTCACCGGGAAGACCGTCCTGCCGCTCGTCACCGGGGGCAGCACCGCGCACGTCCTCGCCCTCGACTACGCCCTGCGGCCGGTGCTCAACTCCATGGGCGCCGCGCACATCGTCCAGGGCTGGTTCACCCTGGACAAGGACATCACCACCGGGGAGGACGGGGGCGTCACCCTGGCCCCGGGCACGGCCGAAGCCCTGGCCCAGGTGGTCGACCAGTTCTCGGCGGCACTGGGCCGCACACCGCTGCTGGCCGCGGCGGGCTGACCCATGGCCGCGCAGACGACGCCCGAAAACGTGTCCGCCCTGACGACACCCGGCCACGTGCCCCGCGGGGCGGCACCCCTCGATGGGCAGTGTGACCTCGACGGACAGGGTGACAACACGCCAGGCCACACGTCCGCCGAAGTCATCGCCGACGACGCCGAGGCCCTGGCCGTCGCCGCCGCGCTCGCCTCGGAGTTCCGCACCGGAGCCTCCACGCGGGACTCCGAACGGCGGCTGCCGCGCGCCGAGTTGGAGCGCCTCTCGGCCTCCGGGCTGCTCGCCGTCACCGTTCCCGCGGAGTACGGCGGAGCGGATGTCCGGCAGGAGACCCTCGCCGAGATCTTCCGGCTGCTGGCCTCCGCCGACGCCAGCCTCGCCCAGATCCCGCAGAACCACTTCGTGTACGTCAACGTGATCCGCCGTCAGGGCACCGCGGAGCAGCGGGCGTTCTTCTTCGGCGAGGTCCTGGCGGGACGGCGTTTCGGCAACGCCCAGTCGGAGGCGGGCACCCGGCACGTCCAGGACATCCGCACCCGTCTGGACCCGCGGCCCGACGGCTCGTACCTCCTCACCGGCGTCAAGCACTACTCCACCGGCGCGCTCTTCGCCGACTGGATCCCCGTCCTGGCCCGGACCGAGGACGACAACCTGCACGTCGCCTACGTCCCCCGGGACGCGGAGGGGGTCTCGGTCGTCGACGACTGGGACGGCATGGGGCAGCGTACGACCGCGAGCGGCACCGTCCGTCTGGACGCCGTACCCGTCCCCGCCGACCGGGTCGTCCCGCACCACCTCACCTTCCGCGGACCCCAGCTCCACGGCGCGGTGGCCCAGTTGCTGCACGCCGCCATCGACGCGGGGATCGCGGCCGGCGCGTTCGCCGAGGCCGCCGAGTTCGTCCGTACCAAGAGCCGGCCGTGGTTCGAGAGCGGCGCGGACAGCGCGGCCGAGGACCCTCTCCTCATCCAGCGCTTCGGTGAACTCGCCGTCCAGGTGAGGGCGTCCGAGGCGTTGCTCGGCGCCGCGGCCCGCGCGGTCGACGCGGCCCGCGACGACCTCACCGAGGACTCGGCGGCCGAGGCGTCCATCGCCGTGGCCGCCGCGAAGGTGCACACCTCCGCCACCGCCGTGGAGGTGGCGGGCGCCCTCTTCGAACTGGCCGGAACCCGCTCGGCACTCGACTCCCTGAATCTGCACCGCCATTGGCGGGACGCCCGCACCCACACCCTGCACGACCCGGCCCGCTGGAAGATCCAGCACATCGGCCGCCACGCGCTCAACGGCACCAAGCCTCCCCGCCACGGCCTGCTCTGAACGGAGACCCCACGTGTCCCTCACCTTCCACTGGTTCCTGCCCACCAACGGAGACAGCCGGCATGTCGTCGGCGGTGGCCACGGCACCCCGGCCACCAGCTCCGGCCGCGACCGGCCGCCGACGGTCGGGTATCTGAGCCAGATCGCCCGCGCCGCCGAGGACCTGGGCTTCGTCGGCGCGCTCACCCCGACGGGCGCCTGGTGCGAGGACGCCTGGCTGACCACCGCGATGGTCAGCCAGAACACCGAGCGCCTGAAGTTCCTGGTCGCCTTCCGGCCGGGCTTCGTCTCGCCGACACTCGCCGCGCAGATGGCGTCCACCTATCAGCGGCAGACCGGCGGCCGGCTCCTGCTCAACGTGGTCACCGGTGGCGAGAGCCACGAACAGCGCGCCTACGGCGACTTCCTCGACAAGGACGCCCGCTACCGCCGTACCGGCGAATTCCTGCAGATCGTCCGGGACCTGTGGGACGGCAAGACCGTCGACCTGTCGGGCGAGCACCTGCGGGTCGAGGAGGCCAGGCTGGCCCATCTCCCCGACCCGGTGCCCGAGATCTACTTCGGCGGGTCCTCGCCGATCGCGGGCGAGGTCGCCGCCCGGCATGCCGACGTGTATCTGACCTGGGGGGAACCGCCGGCCCAGGTCGCCGAGAAGATCGCGTGGGCACGGCGGCTCGCGGAGCGCGAAGGACGCGCTCTCCGGTTCGGCATCCGCCTGCACGTCATCACCCGCGACACCTCCGAACAGGCCTGGGCCGAGGCCCACCGGCTCCTCGACGGCTTCGACCCGGAGACCGTGAAGTCCGTGCAGGCCGGGCTCGCCCGCAGCGAGTCCGAGGGGCAGCGGCGCATGCGCGCCCTCCACGGCGGCAGCCGCGAGAGCCTGGAGATCCACCCCAACCTGTGGGCCGGGATCGGCCTGGTCCGCGGCGGCGCGGGCACCGCCCTGGTCGGCAGCCACGACGAGGTCGCCGAGCGCGTCGCCGAGTACCACGCCCTCGGCATCGACGAGTTCGTCCTCTCCGGCTACCCGCACCTGGAGGAGGCCTACTGGTTCGGCGAAGGCGTCCTGCCGCGCCTCGCCGCGCAGGGCCTGTGGCAGCACCCGTTCGCGACGGCACCCGTGCCCGCGGCGCAGGTGCCCTTCACGAGCTGAGCGGCCGGGACCGCCGGGACCGCCGGGACCGCCCGGGAGGGCTTCGCGGTTCTGGTGGGCGGGCTCTTCCGGCGGGCCTGGCGCCGGGCGCGTGACAGGCCGGACGGACCTGGTGGACCTGGTGGACCTGGTGTACCTGGTGGACCTGGCGTGCCGGCCGCACCGACGAAGCGGACGCCGCCGGGCGCTCCGGCGTCGCCCTGGTCGTCGGTCGTGTCGGGCGCACGGGTGTTGCCCTGGTCGTCGGTCGTGTCGGGCGCACGGGTGTTGCCCTGGTCATCGGCGTGCCGGGCGCACGGGTGTTGCCCTGGTCATCGGCGTGCCGGGCGCTCCGGCGTCGCCCTGGTCATCCGTCGTGCCGGGCACTCCGGCCGGACCCGGCGCACCCGTAGCGCCGACCGGCCCCCCCGCACGGACCCGGTCCCCTCGCACCGAGCGGACCGGCGGCACCGGTCGGATCCGGCGCACTCGTAGAACTGACCGGACCCCTCGCACCAGGCCCGGTGCACCGGGCTGATCCCAGCCCCCCGGGTCACCCCGTCGCGCCGGCCGGGTCCGTCGCACCGAGCGCACCGAGGTGCGCCGTGCGCACCGCCGCGGTCTGTCCCTGGACCAGCAGGAACATCCCCTCCCGGGCCAGTCGTTGCGCCGGGCTGCCCAGGTCCATCGCCCGGCCGCCGCCGGCCACGACCGCCGCGGTCGTGGCCGCCCGCATCAGGTCGTAGGCCAGCGTCTTGGCCGCCAGCCGCTCCTCGATCCGCTCGCCGGGCACGGGATGGTCGGCCAGCTCGTACGCCCGCCGCCGCACCGCGTCGAGGCGGGCGCGCAGCACCCGCGCGGTCTCCTTCGCCGGCGGATCGGTGTCCAGCAGGTCGAGGGCCGCCGCTGTGACCCCGAACACCGCGGGAGAGGCGTTGGTGTTCTTCGGCCGGTCGGCCGCCGCCCAGGTCTCGTACGGCGTACACAGGGCCACCGCGTCCTCGGGCAGCCACAGACCGTCGAGCTCCAGCGAGACCGTCCGGGAGGCGGTCAGCGCGGCGAGCCGCAGCGGGGACGACGCCCGCAGACCGGGTTGCTCGCGCGCCTCGGTGAAGGCGAACAGCGCCTCCCCGTCGTCCGTCACGCCCGCCAGCAGCATCACGTCGTTGAGCCCCCAGCCGGTGTACCAGGGCACCGTCCCGTCGAAGCGCCGGCCGCCCCGCTCGCGCGACACCCGCACCGGGACGCGGGGATACGCGCGCAGTTGGGCGTAGGCGACCCCCGACAGCAGTTCGCCGCGCGCCAGCGGACCCAGCAGCCGCTCCCGCACCGGGAGGCCGGCCTCGGCCAGGGCCAGGGTCAGGACCGGCGTGTGGTGCTGGGCCTGTACGAACCAGGTCGAGCAGCAGGCCCCGGCGAGGATCTCGGCCGTCTCGCGGACCACCGCGGCGGGCGCGGCCGATCCGCCGTACGCGACCGGCGCGCTCACCCCGAGCAGCCCCGACCTCCTGACCGCCTCGATGCTGCTCGCGGGCACGCCCTCCTGGTCGACGCGCTCCGCGCGCGGCGCGAGGACCTCGGCCGCCAGCCGTCGGGCCCGGGAGACGAGAGGGTGCGGTGGGGCGGTCATCGAAGGAAACTCCCTCGGTCGTCGTGGCGTGTGTCGATCCGGGGCTCTCCCGTTCGTGTAGTCAGTGAAGACCGCCGGGAGCGAGAGCCCCCCACGAACAAGGAGCACACCATGAAGTACTACCTGCTGAGCGTGATGCAGCCGCAGGGAGAACCGCCCGCGCCCGAGGTGCTCGAAGAGATCATGCACAATCTCGAGGTCTTCCACGCGGATCTGCGGGAGGCCGGGGCCTGGGTGTTCGCCGGGGGACTGCACGGGCCCGAGACGGCCACGGTGGTGCGGGCCGAGGCCGGAGACGTCCTGGTCACGGACGGCCCCTACACCGAGAGCAAGGAGTACCTGGGCGGGATCTGTCTGATCAAGGCTCCCGACCTGGACGCGGCGCTGGAGTGGGGCCGCAGGGCGACGCTGGCGACGACGCTCCCCATCGAGGTGCGGCCCTTCATGGGCGAGGCCTGATGCCTCTGGACGTCGAGGGAGTCTTCCGCGCCGAATACGGCCGCGCGGTCGCCGTCCTCGTCCGCTTCCTCGGCGACATCGACCTCGCCGAGGAAGCGGTCCAGGACGCCTTCGCGACCGCCCTGCGGAAGTGGCCGCAGTCGGGCATACCCCCGAGCCCGGCCGGCTGGATCATCACCACCGCCCGCAACCGCGCCGTCGGCCGGCTGCGCCGCGAATCGACGCGCGAGGCCCGGCACGCCGAGGCCGAACGGCTCCACGCGCGGGACGAACCGGACGAGGAGGGCCCCGTGCGCGACGACCGGCTCCGTCTGATCTTCACCTGCTGCCACCCGGCGCTCGCCGCGCACGCCCAGGTCGCCCTCACCCTGCGGCTCCTCGGCGGTCTGACCACACCGCAGATCGCCCGTGCCTTCCTCGTGCCCGAGCCGACCATGGCTCAGCGGATCGTCCGCGCGAAGGCCAAGATCCGCGACGCCCGTATCCCGTACCGCATCCCGCGCGACGCCGACCTCCCGGACCGCGTCAGGGGCGTGCTGGCCGTCGTCTACCTCATCTTCAACGAGGGGTACGGCGGCCGGGAGGACCTCTGCGCCGAGGCCGTCCGCCTCGGTCGTCTGCTGGCCGAGCTGATGCCGGACGAGCCCGAGACCCTCGGGCTGCTCGCGCTGATGCTCCTCGTCGAGTCGCGCCGGCCCGCCCGCACCGCACCGGACGGCGCCCTCGTCCTGCTCTCGGACCAGGACCGCTCCCTGTGGGACCGTGACCTGATCGCCGAGGGGCAGGACCTGGTGCGCCGTTGTCTGCGCCGCGGTCGGCCGGGCCCGTACCAGATCCAGGCCGCTGTCCACGCCGTGCACAGCGACGCCCCGACCGCGGCCGACACCGACTGGGGTCAGATCCTCCGGCTCTACGACCAGCTGACGGAGCTCACCCCGAGCCCCGTGGTCGCCCTCAACCGGGCCGTCGCCGTCGGCGAGGTCGAAGGCCCCGAGGCGGCGCTCGCCCTGGTCGACGTACTCGACCTCGACGGCTATCACGCGTTCCACGCCGTACGGGCCGATCTGCTGCGCCGCCTCGGCCGGACCGCCGAGGCCGTACGGGCGTACGAGGCGGCCATCGCGCTGACCGCGAGCCCGGCGGAGCGCGCCCACCTCGAACGGAGCCGGGCGGCCATCGCGAGGGAGTGAGGGATGGGCGGCCGCACGGCGTGCGAAGGTGGCACTGTGGAAATGGACCGGCAGGTTCAGAAAGCCGGCAGGTTCAGAAAACCGGCAGGTTCCGAAAACCGGCGGTCGCTGAAATCCGGCAGGTTCGGGAACGGGCAGGTTCGGAAGAGGGAGGGATCGTGAAGCTCACCGCCAAGGGGGCGGCCACGCGCGGGCGGATCATCGAGGGAGCGGCCGCCGAGATGCGCGAGCGGGGCGTCGCCGTCACGACACTGGACGACGTGCGGGCCCGGACCGGCACCAGCAAGAGCCAGCTGTTCCACTACTTCCCCGGCGGCAAGGAGGAGTTGCTGCTCGCGGTGGCGCGCTTCGAGGCCGACCAGGTGCTGGCGGACCAGCGGCCCGAACTGGGCGACCTCACGTCGTGGGGTGCCTGGCTGGCCTGGCGCGACACGGTGATCGCCCGCTATCGGGGACAGGGGCAGCAGTGTCCGCTCAACATGCTGATGTCGCAGCTGGGGCGCAGCACTCCGGGTGCCCGGGCGGTCGTCGCCGAGCTGCTGGGGAAGTGGCAGGGCGAGATCGCCGAGGGCGTCCGGGCGATGCAGCGTCAGGGGGAGATCGGTCCGGGCGTGGACGCCGACCGTTCGGCGGCCGCGCTGCTGGCAGGCATTCAGGGCGGGGTCGTGGTGCTGCTCTCCACCGGGCGGACGACCCATCTGGAGGCCGCACTCGATCTGGGTATCCAGCAGTTGCGCGACAGCGCCACGCGGCGGGGGTGAGACGGATCCCGCAGGGGAGTTGAGGCGGACGAGGCGGGGCGAGGGGCGGGTGGACGTCCGCCTCGGGTCTGCCTCACGTCGGCCCTGCCCGCGAAGGGCCCCGCTTCCACTCGGAGCCACCGGCCGGTGACGGAAGGCGACTCCCGTGTAGTCGGAATGTACTTGGGTACCTGAAAGGTTGCCAATTACATCGAGCCCCTAGTCTCGATGAAGGCCAGTGCGCGCGCCAAGAGGCCGTGCGACCCCAGTACGCGGATCACCCGGTCCGCTCCGACCAGCGAGGGCACCGTGACCCACCCCACCTCCGAGCAGCCCGCCGACCTCGTGGCCCGTCTGCGCGCCACCTTCCGCTCCGGCCGTACCAAGCCCGTCGAGTGGCGCACGGCGCAGCTGCGCGGACTGCGCGAGATGCTCACCGCGCACGGCGACGACCTCGCGCGAGCGCTCCACGCCGATCTCGGCAAGAGCTCCACGGAGGCCCACCGCACCGAGATCGACTTCACCGTCCGGGAGATCGACCACACCCTGGAACACCTCGACGCGTGGCTGCGCCCCCAGGCCGCTCCGGTCCCGGCGCACCTCGGCGCGGACGCGACCGCGTGGACGCGGTTCGACCCGCTGGGCGTCGTCCTGGTCATCGCTCCCTGGAACTACCCCGTCCAGCTCCTGCTGACGCCGATGCTCGGCGCGCTGGCCGCGGGCAACACGGTCGTCGTCAAGCCCAGCGAGCTCGCCCCCGCCACCTCGGCGGTCCTCGCACGGCTGCTGCCCCGGTACCTCGACACCGATGCCGTCGCGGTCGTCGAGGGCGCCGTCGAGGAGACCACCGCGCTGCTGGCAGAGCGTTTCGACCACATCTTCTACACCGGCAACGGCACCGTCGGCCGCATCGTGATGCGGGCCGCCGCCGAGCACCTCACCCCGGTCGCGCTCGAACTGGGCGGAAAATCCCCGGCCTTCGTCGACCGCGGCACCGACCTGGGCGTCGTCGCCGACCGGCTCGCCCGCGGCAAGTTCCTGAACGCCGGTCAGACCTGCGTCGCGCCCGACTACGTCCTCACCGACCCGGAGACCGCCCGCGCGCTGGAGCCCGAACTCGTCCGTGCCGTCGAGGAACTCTTCGGCACCGAACCGCGGCAGTCCACCGAGTACGGGCGGATCGTCAACGAGCGCCACTTCGACCGGCTCAGCTCCCTGCTCGACTCCGGCCGCACCGTCACGGGCGGCACCGGCGACCGTGCCACCAAGTACCTCGCGCCGACCGTGCTGGCGGACGTCGACCCCGAGGCACCTGTCATGCGCGAGGAGATCTTCGGCCCGATCCTGCCGATCGTCACGGTGTCGGGACTGGACGAGGCCGTCGACTTCATCAACGACCGCGACAAGCCGCTGGCCCTGTACGCCTTCACCGAGTCGGACACCACCCGGGAGCGGCTGGCCGCCGAGACCTCGTCCGGAGGCCTCGGCCTCGGACTGCCGCTCGCCCATCTGACCGTCTCCGACCTGCCGTTCGGCGGGGTCGGCGAGAGCGGCATGGGCAGCTACCACGGCCGCTACTCCATCGAGACCTTCAGCCACCGCAAGGCGGTACTCGAGAAGCCGCTGAGCTGAGGCGGGCACGGTTCCCGCCGATCGGCGGCCCTGTCGACCCCGGCCGGGCCGCGCCGACTCCGCACCGGGCAGCGGTTCCCGCGTGACCATACGGAGTCACGCGGGCCCGTGTTACCGTCGCGCCGTGTCCCAGAGCGAGATCGACTTGGTGACCGCCGAATTCTTCGGCGCCTTCGACAACCGGGGCGGCAGGACCGCCGACCTGGATCGTCTCCGTCGACTGGTCCTCCCCGGCGGGGTGATCGTCAAGACGGGCCCGGACTTCACCGTCCAGACGGTGGAGGAGTTCATCGCGCCTCGCCGGACGTTGCTGGGCGACGGCCGGCTGGTCGAGTTCTCCGAGTGGGAGACCTCCGAACGGACCGACATCGCCGGCGATGTCGCCTCGCGGTTCGGCGAGTACCGCAAGTCCGGGATCCTGGACGGCGAGCCGTTCGAGGGCGGCGGGGTCAAGACCATCCAGTTCGTCCGTACCTCCGCCGGTTGGCGCATCTCGGCCTTCGCCTGGTACGACCACCCCTGACCGCCGTGGCGTGGGGAGTCGGGCCGGACCCGGCGGTCGCCGGGGCACCGGTACGGGTTCCCGCGGCGGGACGTTCTCGCGGGCCCGGTCGTCTCACGGTTCGCCGACGTGGCCTCGTACGACCGTATGCGAAACTGCCACGATGACCTCAGAGATGATCAGCGCGGCGGCCGCGGGTGCCTGGAGACTCGGAGATCTCGACGTCAACCGCATCGGGTTCGGTGCCATGCGGCTCACGGGCAGCGCGGCCTTCCATCTGGGTACGCCGAGCGACCGTGAGCGCTCGATCGCCGTGTTGCGGCGGGCGATCGAGCTAGGTGTCAACCACATCGACACCGCCGCCTTCTACTTCTCGTCTCTGCGCTCCGCGAACGAGCTGATCAACAGTGCGTTGTCCCCGTACGCCGACGATCTGGTGATCGTCACGAAGGTGGGCCCGTACCGCGACTACGCGGGGGAGTGGGGGACCGCCGCCCGGCCGGACCAACTGCGGTCCCATGTCGAGGAGAACCTGCGCCAGCTCGGGCGCGACCACCTCGACGTGGTGAACCTGCGCCGGATGGGGCAGGACTCGATCGCCGAGCACTTCGGTGCGCTCGCCGAACTGCGCGACGCGGGCCTGATCCGGCATCTCGGTGTCTCCGACGTCGAAGGGCGGCACCTGGCGGAGGCACGGGCCATCGCGCCCGTGGTGTGCGTGCAGAACCGGTACGGCCTCGGCTCCGCACAACCCGGGACCGACGAGGTGCTGCGGATCTGCGGGGAACTGGGCGTCGCGTTCGTGCCGTTCTTCGCGATCGCCGGCAAGGGCGGTGCGCGGGGCCCCGGCGGTGCGGACGGTTCGCACGACAGGGCCGGCGCCGAGGTGCTCGACGTCGCGCGAGCCCATGGCGCCACCGCCGCGCAGGTGCGTCTGGCGTGGACGCTGCGGCAGGGACCGCACGTACTGGCCATCCCCGGCACCGGCAACCCGGACCACCTCACCGAGAACGTCGCCGCGGGCGCGCTCCGGCTCACCGACGACGAGATGGCCCGGCTGGACGGGGTCCACCGGTCGGGGGAGTGAGACCGGCGGCCCGCCCGCCGTCGTGCCGAGCCACTCGCGGTACGGGCGGCGGGGCCGGCTGGACCGAGGCGGCCGGCCCCGGTCCAGGTCCAGGTCTCCCCGGCCCGTGCCGTCGCGACCGGAGGGCTCAGCCCAGCCGCGCGTGCAGGAAGGACAGCGTGCTCTCCCACGCGCGCTCGGCCGACTCGGCGTCGTACGTCTCGGGGCGGCCGTCGTTGAAGAAGGCGTGGTTGGCGGGGTAGAGACGGAGGTCCGGGGTGATGCCGGACTGCCGCTGGACCACCTCGCTCAACTGCTCCAGGTTCTCCTTGGGGATGCTGGTGTCGAGCTCGCCGTAGTGGCCGAGGATCTCCGCCTTGAGGCCCGAGAAGTCGGGCATGTCACCCTGGATGACGCCGTAGAACGGCACCGCCGCGCTGACCCGCGGGTCCGCCGCGGCCAGGTACAGGACGAAGCCGCCGCCCATGCAGAAGCCGACCGCGCCCACCGTGTCCGAGGTGACCTCGGGCAGGCCGAGCAGATGGTCGACCGCGCCGGAGAGCAGTTCGACACCTCGCGCCACGGGCAGTTCCTGCATCATCCGGAAGGCCTCCCCGCTGTCGTGGGCGACATTGCCGCCGTACAGGTCGGGTGCGAGGGCGACGAAGCCCTCCGCGGCCAGCCGGTCGGCGACCTGGGCGATGTGATCGGTCAGGCCCCACCACTCCTGGATGACGATCACACCCGGCCCCTGACCGGACGGCGGCAACGCCAGATAGCCGTGGGCGGTCGTTCCGGCGCTGGGGAAGGTCACGTTCTGACGGGCCGGGGCTCCGGTCGGCTTCGGCAGCTCGGACATGGCACTCAACTCCTGTAAGGACAGCGCTCGTCAAGGGGCCGGCGGAACCGGTCCCGGATCACTGCCAACGATGTCATGGGCGGGCGCGCTTCCCGGCCCCGGCCCGCACGACGCGGCCCGCGGCCACCTTCTGCAGCAGGCCGTAGGCCAGCACCGGCAGCAGGACGTGGGGCCGGTCGGGCAGCGCCGTGGTGATGAGGACCGCGCTCGCGCTGCTGTTGTTCATCCCGCAGGCCAGCGTCACCGAGGCACTCGCCGAAGTGTCCAGGCGCAGCAGCCGGGCGGTGATCCGGCCCAGGCCGAACGACAGCCCGCACACGAGGGCGGCGACGACCAGTGCGGCCGCCATCAGCACCGGCTCCGGACGGGCGACGAAGGGGCCGAGGACGCCGCTGGCGTTGATGTACGTCAGCAGCAGCGAGCCGAGCAGGGAGGCGGGAGGTGCCGCGCCGAGCAGCAGGCGCAGGAGGCGATCGGGCAGCACGAGGCGGGACAGGATCCCGGCACCGCACGGGAGCAGGACCCCGGTCAGCGCGAAGCCGTGCCCGGCGGTCCGGGCGGCGCCCGCCAGCGCTTCCGCGTAGCCGCCGCGCAGCAGGGGACACAGGGCCGTCATGGTGACCGGGATCGTGAGCGGGCCGGCGATCGTGGACGCCAGCACGAGGCCGACGGTGGTCGGCTGGTCGGCCTCGCCTCTGCTCGTCCACACGGTGGCGCCGGCCGCCACGGGCATCGAGACGATCATGATCATCGCCGCGATCAGTCCGCTGCCGCCGTCGCTGTCCGGGGTCCGGTGCAGCGCGTAGGCCACTCCCGGGATGATCAGCAGGGGTGCGACCAGGTGGAGGACGAGGCCGGTCAGCAGCGCGGTGGGCCGGGTGAGCAGGGCCCGCAGTTCGTGGACCGGTACCTGGAGGCCGGCGGTGAACAGCACCAGGGACAGCAGGAAGTGCGGGGCCCGTAAGGCGACCTCGAGGATTCCGCCGTCGCCGAGCGTGTGCGGGCGGCGCAGCCACAGACCCGGCGCCGACACGGTCGCGGCGGCGAGGTAGGCGGCCCCGACGGCCCAGCCGAGGTGGCTACGGAGGAGGCCGAGGGGGGATCTCACGGCGAGGGTGGGGCTCATCGCGGCGCTCTTCCGTCGTCAGGGCATCGGGGCGGGGACGGAGCGCCGATATGTCGAAGTGCCTGGGCGGGACGAAGCGGGCGAGGACGTAGACGGTGAGGCTCAGCCAGCACAGGCTGAACAGCCAGCCGCCCAGGACGTCGGAGAACCAGTGGACGCCCAGATAGACCCGGGTCAGCCCGACGAGCACGGACCAGCAGCCGACGACCAGGGCGAGCGGCCGTCCGCCGCGCGGGGCCCGCGACAGCAGCGCGAGGATCAGCAGCCCGCCGCTGACGGCGGACGTGGTGGTGTGACCCGAGGGGAAGGACCAGCCGGAGGCGTGCGTGGCCCACTCCGCGACCGCGGGACGGGGACGGGCGACCAGGGTCATCACGGCGTACCGCACGGCCTGGGCGGCGGCGAGGCAGCCGAGACAGGCGAGGGCGCGGAGGATCCGCTCCCGCGCCGTGCGCCCCACGACGACACCGGCCAGTACGACCAGGGCGTACGGCACGAGACCCGTCCCGGTGTACGTGACCGCGCGGGCCAGGGCCAGGGCGACGGCCGGGCGGTGGCCGGCCGACCAGGTGCCGAGGGCGTCGTCGCCGAACAGCGTGCCGCCGTCCCGGCCGGTGACGACCAGGGTGAGCAGCACGAAGGCGACCAGGCTCCCCACCGCGGTCGATCCCGCGAGGTCGGCCGTGTCCGCGCGCTTCACGAGGGCGCCCCGGGAACGCCGACCGCCCACGCGGGCACGGTGCGCGGCGCTGCGGACATGGTGCGAGGTCCCTTCCTTGGTGGGGCGCGGAGACGCGGGAGGAGGCCGTCCGTGCCGGCTGCCCGCGCCGACGGTGAACCCGTGGACGGTCTACATAACTGTAGACGCAAGAGGGGCGGGGATCGTTCCCGGCGGGGCCGAATGAGCCGGCGCGCCCTTCCGGACGCGCGCCGACGGTGGTCCGCGCGGTCGGGCGGGACGAGGGCGGGGCGGGATGTCGTACCCTACGTGTTACGTATAACCCACGCATCCCCGGAGAGGCCCTGATGAGACGCATCGCCCTGGTCACCCTCGTCGTCGACGACTACGACGAGGCGATCCGCTTCTACACCGAAGCACTCGGGTTCCGGTTGGCCGAGGACGAGTCCCGGCCCGACGGCTCCCGTTGGGTCGTCGTCGAGCCGGGCACGGAGGGCGCCGGCAGCGGACTGCTCCTGGCCCGGGCCAAGAACGAGTCACAGGGCGCCCGGGTCGGCGACCAGACCGGGGGCCGCGTGGGCTTCTTCCTCCACACCGACGACTTCGCCCGCGACCACGCGCGCATGCGTGCCGCCGGAGTGACCTTCCTGGAGGAGCCGCGCCACGAGGCGTACGGCTCGGTCGTCGTCTTCCAGGACCTGTACGGAAACCGCTGGGACCTTCTCCAGCCCGCCGGGTAGTGGCCCGGCTTCCCCCCCCCGTACCGCCGTACCGCCCCATCGCCCAGAACCGACCTGCCGAGGAAACAGACACGCATGACCGCGCCCCGCATCGACATCGACACCATCCGCCGTCTTCCCAAGGCGGTGCTGCACGACCATCTCGACGGCGGTCTGCGCCCTGACACCCTCGTGGAACTCGCCGCGACCGTCGGTCACACGCTGCCCACCACCGACCCGCGCGCGCTCGCCGCCTGGTACTACGAGGCCGCCAACTCCGGTGACCTGGTGCGCTACATAGCCACCTTCGAGCACACCCTCGCCGTGATGCAGACCCGCGAGGGCCTGCTGCGCACCGCCGAGGAGTACGTGCTCGACCTGGCCGAGGACGGCGTCGTCTACGGCGAGGTCAGGTACGCGCCCGAGCTGATGGTGAACGGTGGGCTGACCCTGCCCGAGGTCGTCGAGACCGTGCAGGAGGGCCTCGCCGCCGGTATGGCCAAGGCCGCCGCCGCGGGCACCCCGGTCCGGGTCGGCACGCTGCTGTGCGGGATGCGCATGTTCGACCGCACCCGCGAGATCGCCGACCTCGCGGTGGCGTTCCGCGACAGCGGGGTCGTCGGTTTCGACATCGCCGGCGCCGAGGACGGCTTCCCGCCCGCCGACCACCTGGCCGCGTTCGAGCATCTGCGCCGTGAGAGCGTGCCCTTCACCATCCACGCGGGCGAGGCCCACGGACTGCCCAGCATCCACCAGGCACTCCAGGTCTGCGGTGCCCAGCGCGTCGGCCACGGCGTACGCATCACCGAGGACATCGTCGACGGCAAGCTCGGCCGCCTCGCGGGCTGGGTCCGCGACCGTCGCATCGCCCTGGAGATGTGCCCCACCTCCAACCTCCAGACGGGTGCGGCCACCTCGATCGCCGACCACCCCATCACCGCGCTGCGGGACCTCGGCTTCCGTGTCACCCTCAACACCGACAACCGGCTGGTCTCGGGCACGACCATGACCCGCGAGATGGCGCTGCTGGTCGAGGAGGCGGGCTGGACCGTCGAGGATCTGCGCACGGTCACGGTGAACGCCCTCAAGAGCGCGTTCCTCCCGTTCGACGAGCGTACGGCGCTCATCCGGGACGTCGTCCTGCCCGGTTACGAAGCCGCGCTCTGAAGGAGTCCGCGGACGTAGGCGGCCTGGCCGACATGCTGCAGATCGTCGGCCAGGACGCTCACCAGCCGTACCCCGAGGGTGACCGCCGGAGTCCAGCGCTCGTCCACGACACGGTCGAGATCCGCGGCGGTCAGCCCGCGCAGGAAGGCCAGGGTCTGGTCATGTACGGCGTCGTAGTACCCGAGCAGCAGCTCGCCCGACTCCACCCGGACCTCGGCCACCTTCCGGGGGGTGTGACCGTACCCCGTGTCCTCGCGGGGCAGATCGAGCCCGAACCGCTTCTCCCAGCCCTGCGTCAGCCAGACCTGGTCGAGCCCGGAGGCATCGGCGATGTGGTCGTCCTGGACCCGGGTGAGATGCCACACCAGCCATGACACGGAGTTGGTGTCCTGTGCGGGACGCGCGTTGAGGGTCTCCGGGGGGAGTCCCTCGACGGCGGCGTGGACGTCTTCCTGGATACGGCCGAACGCGTCGACGAGGATGTCCTTTGCATGCATGCGTCCACCATGGCGCATCCCGCCGTCCCCTGCGCCCGGAAACAGGTTCCCGGGTGATCCCGCGACACCCGGGCCCCTGACGCAGAAAGGGTGGGTGCGCGGAGCCCGCGCACCCACCCGTACCGCCAGACGTCGCTCTCAGACCCTGCGCCAGCGGGCCATGGCGAAGGAGAACAGGCCGAAGAGGACGAGCCCGACCGCGACGCACACCAGCAGCCACGGTCCCGCCGGGGTGTCGGCGAACGACCGGATCGTGTTGTCCAGCCCCTTGGCCTTGTCGGGCTCGAACTCGACCGCCGCGCGGATGGCGAAGCCACCCGCCACGGCGAACACCAGCCCGCGCGCCGCGCCGCCGCCCACTCCGGTGACGTCCACCAGCTTTCGGGTCCGCGCCGACATCTCGCCGAGCTTCATCTTCTTGTGGAACTTGCGCAGGACGGCCCGGGTGCCGATCCACACGCCCGCCACCACGATGCCGGCCCCGGCCGCGCCCACGATCCACTGCCCCGCGGGCAGGCCGAGGACCTTCGCCGTCACGTCCTGGGACTGCCGGTCGCTGGATCCGCTCCCGCTGCCCCGCGAGCCCGCCGCGAACGACAGCACGGAGTAGGCGGTGAAGGAGTAGAAGACGCACCGGCCGGCCGCCAGCAACCGCTTCTTGGCCTTGCCGCCGTCCTGCCCCACGGAACCGAAGACCGCCTCGGACAGGCGCCACAGCGCCATGCCCACCAGCCCGATGCCCAGCGCCCACAGCAGCACGGCACCGAAGGGCTTCTGCGCGATCTCGGCGAGCGCGCCGCCGCGGTCCGCCTGTTTGCCGCTGTCACCGAAGGCGATCTGCAACGCCAGCGCGCCGACCAGCAGATAGATCACGCCCCGCGCGGTCAGTCCGGCCCTGGCGGCGTACTCCGTCACCGGGCCCCGCGCCGCGCGCCGGGCCTCGATCCGTCCGGTCCGTGTCGTCGTACTCGCGTTCATGTAGACCTCCCGGAGTCCGGTTGCCCCCGCTCCGGGATGCCACACGCACGCCGACGGCGTGACCGGGGTCGAAGTGCAGATGTCGAGATGCCTGACAGAGCGCGCGGGTTCGTGCCCGGTCGGCGCCGGTCCGTCAGCGGCCGTCCGCCGGTGCCGGTCCGCCGGCGTCCGTCGGCGTCCGCCCGTGTGCGTCAGTGTCCGTCAGCGGTCGGCCTCGGACGAGTCGAGCAGGACCATCAGGGCGCGGGCCGCCGGGCTGGTGGCATCGGGCGGCGGAAGCATGGCGACGGTCTCGTACGGCACGTCGCCCGCGCCCTTCAACGGGAGCGAGGTGAGGCCGCCGGCCTCACGCTTGAGACCGAAGTGCCGTGGTACCACGGCGATACCGAGGCCCGCGTCGACGAGCTCCAGGAGACTGTGCACGTCGCTGACCTCGAGTGTCACGGTCCGCTGGACACCCGCCGCGGCGAAGGCCGCGTCGGTGATGCGGCGCGGCCCCCAGTCGGGATGGAAGTCGACGAACGCCTCGCCGCCCAGTTCCTCCGGCGTGACCACCGCGGCGGTCGCGAGGTGGTGCGTCGGATGACAGAGCACCGTCATCGGCTCGCTCGTCAGTGGGACGGAACGCAGCTGGTCGCTGTCCGGCTGCGTCCTCACCGCGAAGGCCAGGTCGAGCCGCCCGGCCGCGACCTCCTCGGCGAGCGCGCCGGAGCCCGCCTGCCGCAACCGGATCTCGACATCGGGATGGCGCCGCCGGAACGCGGTGAGGAGCCGGGCCACGTGCACTCCGGCGATGCACTGCTCGGTGCCGAGCGAGAGCGTGCCCCGCAGCAGGCCCTGGACGGCCGCCACGGCGTCGTGGGCCGCGCGGACCTGGGCCAGCACCCGCTCCGCCTCGCCGAGCAGGGCACGACCGGCCTCCGTGAGCGTGACCCGCCGGGTGGTGCGTACGAACAACGGGGCCTGGAGCTCGCGCTCCAGGGCACGGATCGAGGACGACAGCCCCGACTGCGACACCATCAGGCGCTCGGCCGCTCGGGTGAAGTGCTGGTCCTCCGCGACGGCGACGAAGTGCTGGAGGTGGCGCAGTTCCATGGGGCACAAGCGTACTGGCCGATTGAGAGTCCCGGTCGCTGAATCCGATCCGATTCTCCCGTTGGACCTCTGCACCGTGCGCGCGCGAGAGTGGGGATCTGTTTTCCCGGCCTTCCAGGAGCACGCGTTGTACACCGCACACCCCGACCGCTACGCGGACATGCCCTACCGGCGCACCGGACGCAGCGGCCTGAAACTTCCCGCGCTGTCCCTCGGTCTGTGGCACAACTTCGGCCCCGACCGGCCGGTGGAGACCCAGCGCGCGATCCTGCGCCGCGCGTTCGACCTCGGTGTCACCCACTTCGACCTGGCCAACAACTACGGTCCGCCGCCCGGCGCCGCCGAGTCGGCCCTCGGTGACGCCCTGAAGGCCGACTTCGCGCCCTACCGCGACGAACTGGTCATCTCGACGAAGGCCGGATACCTGATGTGGCCCGGCCCGTACGGCGAATGGGGCTCGCGCAAGTACCTGCTGTCCTCGCTCGACCAGAGCCTGGCCCGGATGGGCCTGGACTACGTGGACATCTTCTACTCGCACCGCCCCGACCCGCAGACCCCCTTCGAGGAGACGATGGGGGCCCTGCACTCGGCGGTCCAGCAGGGCAAGGCCCTCTACGTCGGCGTGTCCAACTACTCGCCGGAGGAGACCCGGGAGGCCGCCCGCATCCTCGGCGAGCTGGGCACCCCGCTCCTCATCCACCAGCCGCGCTACTCGATGCTCGACCGCCGTCCCGAGGACGGGCTCCTGGACACGCTGGACGAGCTCCAGGTCGGTTCCATCGCCTACTCCCCGCTGGAGCAGGGCCTGCTCACCAGCCGTTACCTCGACGGCATCCCGGAGGGTTCGCGCGCCGCGAGCGACAGCCCCTTCCTGAGCGCCGACACGGTCACCGAGGACCTCGTGGGGCAGCTGCGCGCCCTCGCCGAGATCGCCGAGGCCCGCGGTCAGTCCCTGGCGCAGATGGCCCTGGCCTGGGTGCTGCGCGGCGGTCGGGTGACCTCCGCCCTCATCGGCGCGAGCAGCACCCAGCAGTTGGAGGACAGCGTGACGGCCACCCGCGCGCTGGACTTCGACGACGAGGAACTGGCCCGGATCGACGCGATCATCAAGGCGTGACGCGCGTGCCGGCCGGGCCCCGGGTCCGGCCGGTCAGGCCGTGAGGCGCTCGCTGAGGTCCCAGAGGCGGTCGGCCGCGACCGGGTCGACGGCGTAGGGCACGACGCCGGGCTTCGGCGTCCTGTTCCTGAGCGTCCACGCGCGGCCCTCCTCCAGTGACATCGGGGGCGCGATGTCACTGTTCTCGCAGTAGACCCCGCCCCTCCCCTCCAGCAGGGGGCTGGTCGCGCACCACACGCTGGTGGCCGCCCCCTGCTCGACGGTCTTGAGCTGCCGCTCCGGGTCCAGGACCGTCCGGCCGTCCGCGTCGAGGACACCGGCCGCCCTCAGGTCCTCCTCGGCGAGGTACTTCTTCAGGTTGGTGTCGACGATGCTGCCCGGGTGCAGCGAGTAGGCGTGGATCCCGTCCGCGCTGCCCCGCTCGTCGAGCGCGAGCGCGAAGAGGATGTTCGCCGTCTTCGACTGTCCGTAGGCGACCCAGCGGTCGTACGCGCGGTGCTCGAAGTGCGGGTCGTCGAAGAGGACGGGCGAGAACCGGTGGCCCCAGGAGGACACCGACACGACCCGGGCCCCGTGCGCCCGGCGCAGCGCCGGCCGCAGACGTGCCACCAGCTGGAAGTGGCCGAGGTGGTTCGTGGCGAACTGCACCTCGTAGCCCCGGGCGTCCCGGGTCAGCGGGGTCGCCATGACGCCCGCGCTGTTCACGAGGATGTGCAGGGGACGGCCGGAGGCGAGGAAACGCTCGGCGAAGTCGTCGATCGAGGCGGGGTCCAGCAGATCCATGGTCGCGATCTCGACGCCGTCGATCCCCTTCAGCGCGGCTTCGGCCCTCTCGGTGTCCCGCGCCGGGACGACGACCTCGGCGCCCGCGGCACGCAGGACGCGCGCGGTCTCCAGACCGATGCCGGAATAGCCTCCGGTGACGACGGCGACCTTGCCGGTCAGATCGATTCCCTTGATGACGTCCTCGGCGGTGGAGGCGGCGTCGAAGCCGGAGTACAGGGGTACTTGGGCGGTGGTCATGTGGCTCGTGTCTCCTTGTCTGTGCCTTCCCGACCACCGTAGGACCGGCCGTCCGTACGATGAATGCTTGAGAGTCCGCATAACTTGCGCGATAGTACGGATATGCCTGTCGACCCGCTCTCCGACACCCTCGGCCTGATGGATGCCCGCTGCATCGTCTCCGGCGGCTTCACCGCCGGTGGTGACTGGGCGCTGCGCTTCCCCCGGCCCGACCGGCTCAAGATCACCGCGGTGGTGAAGGGGAGCATGTGGGTGGCCGTCGAGGGCATGCCGGACGCCGTCCGGCTGGAGCGCGGCGACGTCGCCGTGTTCGACGGCAGCCGGGCGTTCGTGGTCGCGAGCGATCCCACGCCGGCCCCGGTGGACGCGACGAGGCTCTTCGCCGACACACCCGGGCCGATGATCCGCTACGGCGGTGGCGAGGACGTCGTCTTCATCGGCGGCCATGTCGAACTGGGCCGGGCTGGCGAGGAGTTGCTGCTGCACGCCCTGCCGCCGCTGCTGCATGTGCGGGCCGCCGCGGAGGAGGCCCCCGTGCTGCGCTGGCTGCTCGACCAGTTGCTGGGTGAACTCACGGGCGGCCGGGCAGGTGCCGACTTCGCGGCCGACCAGCTCGCCCAGCTGATGTTCGTCCAGGTGCTGCGCGCCTATCTCGCGGACGCCGACGCCCTGCCCGCCGGCAGGCTGCGGGCCCTCGCCGACGAGCGCATCTCCCCGGCGCTGCGCCTCATGCACGCGGACCCGGCGCGTCCCTGGCAGCTGGAGGAACTGGCCAGGGCGGCGGCCATGTCCCGCACCAGCTTCGCCCAGCGGTTCCGGACGGTGGCCGGTGTCCCGCCCCTGACCTACCTGCTGGACTGGCGCATGAGCCTGGCCAGACGTGCGCTGCGGGACGGTGAGACGTCCGTGTCGGCCCTCGCGCAGAAGGTGGGCTACACCTCCGAGAGTGCGTTCAGCAACGCCTTCAAGCGGACGACCGGCGTCGCTCCGAGGCGCTACCGGGATGTCGCGCGGGCGGCCCTCACGGGCTGAGGCGCTCCTCCGGGCGGACCGCGGACCGCGCAGGTCCAGCCGCCCGTGCCCGGGCTCCCGCGCGGTACCTCGGTGAAGTGCCGGTTCATCCCGCCCGTCCCGCCTCCCGTGCTCATGTGGTCCGCCGCTCCCGGTGAGTGCCCTGTTCAGGAGGCCACCGGAAGCGGCGGAGCTCGTCGCGGCCCGTGCGGTCCGAAGGAGGACACCCGCCCGCGCGGTCCGAGGAAGGAATCGCCGGCCTACGCGGGCACGCGGTCCAGGAATCCGTGCACGTCGCGGATCCGGCCGTCGTCGTTCAGGGTGATCACGTCGAATCCGGCGACGGGAGCCGAACCGTCCCTCTCGTCGACCAGTTCCCAGCCGAACCGGGCGATGTCGTGGTGCCCGTCGATCGTCCCCGCGAGCCGGAAGGTGAACCCCGGGAACTGTTCGTGCGCCGCCGAGATCACGGCGGCGATCCCCTCGTGCCCGCGCACGTCGGCCAGCGGATCGGTGTAGCGGCCGTCGGCGCTCCAGGCGGCGGCGACCGCCTTGGTGAGCGCGTCCGGCTCGGCCGCGTTCCAGGCCTCCAGGTAGCGGACGACGGCGGATTCGTAACGGTCGGTGCTCTCGGACATGGCTGATCGGCCTCCGGCGAAGGGGATACGGACTGGTCGAGGGCCGGATGCGGAGGTGCGGTGGCGCGCCGTCATCCGGTACCGGAACCATGCCCGGCGGCCCCTGAAGGCGTCGATTACCTCCCGGGTAAGGGCGCCCGGTCGCGTTTCGGCCAAAGGGGTAGGTGAATATGCCAAGAGACTGGCTGGAATGGCATGGTGACAGAGTGTCAGGAGTGGCGATACTCGATAAGGAGGGCGATTCAGCCACGCCCGAGTGCAGCACCACTGTGTACCACGGATGCCCGGTACGACCGTCGACCACGGACGAGCCGCGTGCAGTGAACGAGCCGCAGGGAAAGTGAGGACGGCCCGGCAGCGAGCGTTGCAATGGGGGAGCGATCGTGCACGACGAATTCCTGTGCCATGTCACCGCATACGGAGTGTGCGGGGGGAGACGCGTCGGCGTCCCCCTGGGAACATACCGCGCGCCCACCCTGGCGCTTGCCCTGTGGTGGATGCGGGACCGCGCCTCGTGGATGGCCGAACGGCTCGACCCGCAGCCCGAGGACCCGACCTTCCCGCCGAACTCGATCGCCCCGGTCTCGGACACCGTCCCGGACGTGCCCAGCATGCTGCGCGCCTGGTGCGGGGACAGTGGTCAACAGGAGCTTGTCGCCGAGGAGCTGGCCGCCGGGAAGCTCGTCCGCATCGCCACGAGCGACGACACCACGGAGTACGAACTGCTCGCCGAATCCGTGGACGCGCTGCGCATGCAGCGGACCGCCGCCGTACTCGGCACCTCCGCCGCCTGACCGTCCGGCGCCCGGTTCGCGCCGCACCGAGGACCGTCACCGGCACCGACCTCGCCGGATCTCCGGTGCGTCGAGAGGTCTCAGCCCGTGCGCACGACGAGGGCGTAGTCCCCGAGCCCGATCAGAAGCTCACCGGGAAACTCGCCGGACGTCGTGTGGATCCCCTCGATCCGCCCGGTGGCGGGGTCGAAGGCGATGTCCCGCACGGTCCCGCGTTCGTCGCCGCTCTCGGTCAGGACCCGCGCGCCGAGGGCTTCGCGATGCGGCGGAGCCGTCGGCGGCGGGGTGTCCAGCACGGTCTCCGAACGCACCAGGACGGCGTCGGGACCGACCGCGTGCAACACGTCCCAGGCGAGCGAGGTCGCCTTGCGGCCGCGGGCCCGCGCGATCCGCAGCCGGCTGACCAGCCCGGCCTCGGCGTCGATCGTGAGCGACTTGACGACACCGATCTCGGTCGCCTCCCCGAGGGTGACGACCGGCAGTCCGTTGATCTCGGAGAACAGCGTCACGGTGTCTCCCCCGTCGCGTGGAACGCGTCGACCTGGGCGGCGAAACCGGCCAGGTCGTCGGCGACGAAACGGGTCGCGTCCGCGGGAATGACGAGCGCCTGCCCGGACACGGCGAGGGTCTCGCCCCGGGGGACGAACACCTTGCGGCGACGGCGTCCCGAACCGGACTTCGGCGTCTCGCGGGCGGCGATCCGGAAGCCCACCACACGTCCGCTGGTGCCCGCCTCCACGACGAGGTCCAGTACGGTGCCGACCTCGGTGCCCGCGTCCGTGAGCACCTTGGCGCCCACCACCCGGCCGTGCGCGGCCTCGCCCCGCGCGACCACCGTGGCCGGTTCGGCGAGGACCTCGCGGCCGCGGATCATGACGGCGTCGTGGCCGACCGAGTGCACCGCGCTCCAGGGCAGGCTCAGCTTCAGCGGTCCCGCCAGCAGACCCCGGCCGCTGAGCGTGAATCCGGTGACGCGCCCCGCCGGCCCGTCGAAGACGGTGTCCTTGATCTGCGCGACCACATCACCCCCCAGGGTGACCACCGGTCGTCCGCCCAGGCTGCGCGCGGCGGTCAGCTCGCTCATCGCACGTCCCGCTTCCCGAACCGACGCCCACGCTGCACGGCGATGACGGTCCCCGACCGCCTGCTCCTCTGCACCCAGACCACCGTCGCGCCCAGCAGCGCCAAGGCCGCGACCACGACGACCGGCCACATCCACCAGACCATCGTCCACCTCCGGACTTCCGGGCCGGCCGTGGTCGACCGGATTCGGCTCCGACCGGGTGCCCCGGCAGGACCGGACAATGCCCCGTGCGGGGATTCCCTCCCGGACGACAGGCGTACCACCGGCCGCGGGGGACGACCCCGCTCAGCCGGTCTGCGGCCCGCTCCCTTCGCGGCGCTGCCTGCCGAACCAGTCGAGACAGACGATCAACGCGTCGTCCAGCGGCTCGGTGACGCGGTAGCCGGCCAGCTCGTCGAGGACGGCACGCGGTACGTCGGCCGCGGGCAGCAGGGCCGTGGCGGTCACCGCCCGGGCCAGCGCCCGTTCCCCGAAGGCCTCTCCGAGCGGGGACAGGGCGTCGTAGACACCGTCACTGACCACCAGCAGCCGGTCGCCGGGCAGGACGGCGAACTCCTGCGGCAGATAGTCGGACTCCTCGAACATGCCGAGCGGCAGCTGTGCCTCGAGTTCGATCCGTTCGACGGCCGTCCCCCGTCTGCGCCACAGCCGGGGCGAGCCGGCGTCCACGGCGAGCACCCTGCCGGTGGCGAGGTCGAACGACAGGAGCAGCGCCGAGACGTGCTGGTCGCCGTGGTGCTGTGCGTAGATCGCCTGGTCGGCGAGCCTGGCCTGATCGGCCACCGGGAGGTCGGCGCGGCGGGCGTTGCGCAGGGAGCCGACGGCCAGCTGGGTCAGCAGGGAGGCGTGGATGCCGTCCCCCATGCCGTTGAGGATGGAGAGGGAGAGCCGGTCCGCGTCCGAGGACCAGTCGAAGTTGTCCCCGCGCACCGCGTACGCGGGCTCCAGCTGCGCGCCGATGGAGAACTCCTCGCGGGCGCTGGCCCGGCCGGGGAGCAGCTCCCACTGCATCTCGGCGGCCAGGGTCAGCCGGCCGACCCGGCGCGCCTGCCGGTAGACGTCGGTGTCGCGTTCGGCCACGACGATCTCGTGGCCCAGCAGCTCGGCCACCTGAGCGAGCTCGTCGGTCACCTCGACGCCCACGGACCCCGGCGGCAGCCGCACCGTGAGCACACCGAGGCGCTCGCCGCGGGCGGTGACGGGCAGGTGGAGCCGCAGGTACTCCCCGTGCCGGGGGTGTTCCTCGTGCGGTGCCTGGCTCCCGAACGCCCGGCCCTCGGCGCTGTTGTGCAGGGAGACGGCGCGCGAGGGGTCGCCGGGTGCCTCGACCGGCTGGAGCACGGTCAGTCCGTAGTCCGCCATGAGCAGATCGGCGCCGGTCGCTCCCCAGACGTCCGTCAGGAGAGTGCGCAGAGTGTCGAGCAGCGCGTGCGGAGGGGTCGCGCGCAGGGCTCGGTCGACGTCGTTCACAGAGGTCACGGTCGTGGTGGCTTTCTCGTGCGGTTCTCGTGCGGGTCGTGTGGTGGGTGCGGAGGGCCGGGCGGGGAGACCGGCCGGGTGGGCCGTCATGGCTGGCGAAGCCCCTCAGGAGATGACAAGGTGGTTCGGTGCCGCGCTCGATCCGTCCACCCGTGTCCCGAGACGATGCCGCGCAGACGCTGGACGCCGTCGCGGAACTTCTCGAACTTCTGTGGGGCCGAGGGCAGGAGGCCGCGCCGTCCGGCCCGGTGCCGCCCTCACAGCTACGGGCCCTGATCGTGATCGAGCAGGGCGGTTCGATGAATCTTCGCTCGCTCGGCGACGCACTGGCCTCGCGCCCCTCCTCGGTCAGCCGTCTGTGTGACCGGATGGAGGCCGTCGGGCTGATCCGCAGGGCGCCGAGCACGACGAGCAGGCGCGAGGTCGAGGTCGTGCTGAGTCCGCTCGGGGAGCAGGTGCTGCGCGAACTCCGTGACCACCGCGCGCGCGAGGTGCGGGCCGTCCTGGAGCAGATGTCGTCGGCGGACGTCGCCCGGCTCACCGAGGGGCTCGAAGCGTTCCGGGTGACCGCGCTGGACCAGCTCGACGAGCGGGGCGGCGGCTCCGGCCGGGAGCCGGGGCGCGCGACCGGTACCGGTTAGGTTCCTTTGCGTACCGGTTAGCTCCATCAGAGGTCCCTCCACCGCGACGACCAGCCCCCAGGGACGCCTGACTCGGGGTCACAGGGGGACCAGATTGTTGCCTGACAGCAATTGTTGTCAAATGACAACGATCGGATACGGTGGGACCTGGCGCAGCTCCCTCGCGGCGCTGCGGTGTACTGCCCCGTGCGCGTATTCCTCTATACACGCACGTTCCGACGACATCCCGAAGGATCGCTGTGCATTCAGGCCGGAGTCCAGGTCAGGCGGCCCTTTCGCTGTCCACGCGCGAGGTCGGCCCGGCAACCGTGATCGCGGTCGCCGGGGAGGCCGATCTCGACAACGTGGGAAGCCTCGGCGCCGCCCTCGACGCGGCGGCGCGGACACCCGAGGGGCCGGTGGTCCTCGACCTGGCCGAGCTGACCTTCGCGGACTCGACCACGATCAACGTCGTCCTGCGCGCCTACGGGGTTCTCGGTCCCCGGCTCAGACTCGCCGCGCTCACCCCGTTCCTGGAACGGGTGCTGGGCGTGACCGGGGTCTCGGAGGTCGTGCCGGTCTTCCGGACCGTGGCGGAGGCGCTGGAGAACGATGCGGTCTGAGAGCGGCTCACCGGGACGGACCGGGCGGCGGGCGAAGAGCCCGATGTCCGTGGGCGAGCGACGGACCGAGCGAGCGCAACGCGGCCAGCAGACCGTTCAGGTCGGCATCCGGCATCCGCAGCAGGGCGTCCCTGATCCACTCGCTGCGGTGCTCGCGCACACGGTCGAGCACGGCACGGCCGTGCCGCGTCAGGCTCAGGCCGACGCCCCTGCGGTCCGCGGCGAGAGGCGCCCGGGTCAGCAGTCCCGCCCCCTCCAGGGTGTCGCACACGCGGCTCGCCCGGGAGCGGCTGATCCGTGCCCGGTCGGCGAGCGCGGCGAGACTCAGACCGGGAGACGTGCCGACCAGGGTCAGCGCCCGCAGCAACGGTGGCGACAGCCGGCTGTCGACGGCGAGCGCCGTACGGGCGGACACGGAGACCAGCACCTCGGCCACGTCCGCCAGCTGATCGGCCGAGCGGAGCAGCACGTCGTCCCGTACCCGAGGAGGCGCGGCGTCCGCTGCCGACAGTCGCGGGGGCCGGTCGTCCGGCCCCGGGAGGAAACCCTCGTCCGGTCCCCGGGGAGTCACCCCTTCGCGGGCCTCGTGGTGTTCCTCGACGGAGTCCCCGCCACCGTCCCCGTCCGTGTCCGGTCCGCGGCGGAAGCCCCCGTGCTCGTCCGTCTCCCCGGGGGGAGCGTCGTCCGGTCCCCTCGGCGGTGCGCCGTCCCGGCCTTCGGGGGTCTGTCCATCCATCCGTCCGCACCCTTTGCTCGTACCGGAGATTCGGTGACCCGTCAGGCCCCCCGACTGGTGGCCCTGCCCGTCCGTGCCCGGATGACACCGGTACCGTGTGGGGATCGTGTGCCGAAGGGGGTGAGGGCGGCTCGCGGCGCCGGCTCCGGGCCCGGTGCGAGCCGAGTGGACATCGGGGTGAATGTGGAGGGCGCCACTGGGTATGCGCTCTTGTGCAGCGGCGTCCGGACACGCGGTCCGCGGACGTATCGGCATCCGAGAGAGAACCACATGATCGAGCACTTGGACGGAGCAGTGATACCGCCTGGCTTCGACGTGCCCGTGGACCCGCTTCGGCGAGCGGCGCACTACACCGGCGAACCGGGGTGCATCGCCGACGCACGCGCCTTCGCGGAACTGTTCCTCGAACAGCTCCGGTCGGAGTGGTGTGCCGAGATCGACGCGCGGGCCGACGGCGACCTCCTGCTGGTCGTGAGCGAGCTGGTCACCAACGCGGACCGGCACAGCCACGGGCCCTACATCCTGGAGCTGGAGGGGACCGACGTCTCCGTGACGGTCACGGTCTACGACAGCAGCGCCACCCTGCCCCGGCGCTATCCGCGTGATCCGCAGCGCATCGGGCGGCACGGACTGGAGATCGTTCACGCGCTGGCGACGGAGGTGACCGTCGGGCGCGTTCCGGTCGGCAAGTGCGTCAAGGCACAGCTCGACCTGCGCCGTTGACCCGGCCGCCCGCGCAGCGGGGACGGACCCGGGCCGACGGCACGGCAGGGGGCGGCGGGGCCGTCGAGTCGACCGCCCCGGGCATGGACCGGGGCGGAATGCCAGTAGGCTCGCCACAGTCGATGGTCGGCGTCGGTCACTCAAGGGGGACGAACGTGGCGGAGCGCACGCCGCGGATCAATGAACGTACCGCGGTACCGCGCCAGGTGAGCTCCGACCCCCGCTGGGGCCTGGATGCCACCGCGGCGCTGCTGCTCGTCGAGGACGATGCCGGTGACGCCCTGCTGGTACGGGAAGTACTGGCCGACAGCGGTCTGCCGATGGACGTCACCTGGTGCAAGTCCCTGGCCGAGGCGCGGGCGTTTCTGCAGGCATCGAAGCACGCGGTGTGCGTGCTGCTGGACCTGCACCTGCCCGACACCCATGGACTGAGCGCGGTGCGGCTGGTGCGCGACGCCTCACCGGACGCGGCCGTGGTGGTACTGACCGGCCTCGCCGAGAACGAGGCGGGTCTCGCCGCGGTGGCGGAAGGCGCCCAGGACTTCCTCTCCAAGGACGGCCTGAACCCGGAGGAGCTGAGCCGGGCGGTCCGGTACGCCCTCCAGCGCAAGCAGGTGGAGCGGTCGAGCGCCGAACTCCAGGCGAGCAGGCTGCTGGCACAGGAGAACGCCCGGCTGGAGCGAGGGCTGCTGCCCACGCCCCTGCTGCGCGGCGATCGGTGCCAGGTCGCCTCCCGCTACAGCCCGGGACGCGACCACGCGCTGCTGGGCGGCGACTTCTTCGACGTCGTGGAGAGCGAGGACGGCACGGTGCACGCGGTGATCGGGGACGTCTCCGGCCACGGCGCCGCCGAAGCGGCCCTCGGCGTCTGTCTGCGCGTGGCCTGGCGGGCCGCCGTGCTCTCCGGATGCGTCGGGCCGCCCCAGGTCCGCCTCCTGGAGGAGATCCTCGAGGCCGAGCGCGCCGAGGACTACATCTTCGCCACCCTCACCATCCTCAGACTGTCCAGGGACCACAGCCGGCTGACCGTGATCCGTGCCGGTCACCCGGGGCTGCTCGTCCGCACCGCGCAGGGCATCGAACTGTTCGAACCGCCGGTGGGACCCGCGCTGGGGCTGGTCCCGGGCGGGGCGTACTGGCCGGAGACCGAGCTGCCCGCGCACGACATCAGCGCGGTGACGCTGTTCACCGACGGACTCTTCGAGGGCGTCGTGGGACCGGACCGGCGGCTGGGTGAGGAAGGACTGCTCGAGGTGGCGAGGAAACACATGGACCTGCACGGCCGTCCGTTCGTCGACGCGGTGGTCGAGGACGTCGCGGCGCAGAGCACGTTCCACGGAGGACTCGCCGACGACGTGGCGGTCCTGCACCTGGCGACGGACGGCGGCTCGTGACCCGTACCCCAGGGACCCCCGGGCCCGCCGACGACTCCGCGACGGGCCGGACCAGCGGAGTCGCCCGGCTGACCGTGCAGGGCTGGATCCACGTCGTACTGGCCGTCAACGTGCTGCTGGTGATCGTCTTCGCGGTCTCCGGTGGAATTCTCCAGGCCCGTGCCGACGACCGCACCGACCTGCTCACCGACCTCATCCAGCCCGCCCGTTCCACCGCTTTCCAGCTGGAGACCTCGCTGGTGGACCAGGAGACGGGCGTACGCGGCTACGTGCTGAGCAAGGACACCAGCTTCCTGGAGCCCTACGAGTCCGGGGTGCGCGACGAGGCCACACTGCGCGTCCGTCTGGGCACGCTGCTCACCGGCCAGCCCCGGATCGCGGCTGACCTGCGCGCGGTGCAGCGGGCGGGCGACACCTGGCGCCGCGACTACGCCAGGCCCCTGATCGAGTCGGTCCGTACGGGCGGTCGCGGCGCGCCCGGACTGGAGGCCAGCAAGGCCCAGTTCGACGAGACCCGGAAGCTGCTCTCCACCATGGAGACGCACCTCGGGCAGCTGCGCGACCGGACCCGCGCGTCGGCGGAGGAAAGCCGGCAGTCCCGCAACCTCTTCTTCGGCGGCACGCTCGCCGCCTTCCTGGCGAGCGGACTGGCACTGACCCTGCTGCTGCACCGCATCGTCGGACGGCCGCTGAGGACCCTGGAAGCGGCCTCGGTCGACGTCAGCGGCGGAGCGTTCGAGCGTACGATCCGGCTCGACGGGCCACGGGACCTGGAGGCGGTGGCACGGGCCGTCGAGGAGATGCGCCGCCGCATCGTCGAGGAGCTCTCCGCCTCCATGGCCCGCGAGACGCTCCTGGAACAGCGGACCGCGGAACTCGACGCCCAGGCGCTGGAGCTGAAGCGCTCCAACGCGGAACTGGAGCAGTTCGCCTACGTCGCCTCCCACGACCTGCAGGAACCCCTGCGCAAGGTCGCGTCCTTCTGCCAGCTCCTGGAGAAGCGCTACGGCGACCAACTGGACGACCGCGCCAAGCAGTACATCGACTTCGCCGTCGACGGGGCCAAGCGCATGCAGACCCTCATCAACGACCTGCTGACCTTCTCCCGGGTCGGCCGCGTGGGCGAGAAGCTGGTGCCGGTCGCGCTCGACGACGTACTGGACCGGGCACTGGCCAACCTCAGCGTGGCCCTGGACGAGACCGACGCCCGTGTCGTGCGCGAGGGACCGCTGCCCACCGTGACGGGCGACGCGACCACCCTGACGATGCTCTGGCAGAACCTGATCGGCAACGCCGTGAAGTTCCGCGAACCCGGGCGGGTACCCGAGATCGTCGTCCACTGCGACGCGGCGGACGGGGAGTGGCGGCTGGGGGTGCGCGACAACGGGATAGGCATCGACTCCGAGTTCAGGGAGAAGGTCTTCGTCATCTTCCAGCGGCTGCACGGCCGTGACGAGTACGACGGCACGGGGATCGGGCTTGCCGTCTGCCGGAAGATCGTCGAGCATCACGGTGGCACCATCACCCTGGACGGCGCCGCGGGCGAGGGTACGGACGTGTCCTTCACCCTGCCCATGGCGCGGCCCGAACCCGATCCTCGGGTCGACGAACCAGCGCGCCCACCCGAAGGAGTACGCACGTGACCACCCGCGTCGAACCCATCCAGGTCCTGCTCGTCGAGGACGATCCCGGCGACGAGCTCATGACCCGTGAGGCGTTCGAGGACAACAAGATCCGCAACGCCCTGCACGTCGTACGGGACGGCGAGGAGGCCCTCGACTTCCTGTACCGCGTCAACCAGTACGTGGACGCGCCGCGGCCCGACCTGATCCTGCTCGACCTCAACCTGCCCAAGTACGACGGGCGCCAGGTGCTGGAGCGCATCAAGTCGGACAGTGAGCTGGCGCACATTCCCGTCGTGGTCCTCACCACCTCCTCCGCCGAGGAGGACATCCTGCGCAGCTACAAACTGCACGCCAACGCCTATGTCACCAAGCCGGTCGACCTCGACCAGTTCATCGCCGCCGTCCGGCAGATCGACGACTTCTTCGTGTCCGTGGTGAAGCTGCCGAAGAGCTCCTGACCACCGCCGTACCCGCGCGTCCATGAACGGGCGAAGTCGGGGAACAGGGACAGGGGCGGCACCAACCTTGCCGACCAGCAGATCAGTTGCCGAGACGCGAGGGTGGGCTTCCCATGAGAAGGCGCAGGACAGGGCGACGAACGGGCGCCGGGACGGCCCGCCTGCCGAACGTGGAGTCCCTGCTGCGGGCCGGGCCCTCCGGGTGGCGGCGGACCGTGGCGGGCGGCCTTCTGTGGGGCGGCGCCGCCGCGGCCCTCGGCGCGTCCGGGGACCGGACCGCGCGCCGGGCGGCCCTGCGGGGCATCGGCACCGTCGCGATCGCCTCGGCCGTGACCCGCGCCGTCGCCCGCCCCGCGGTGCGCAAGGCGCAGCCGCTGGACGCGGCCGGCCGGATCGCCTCCGCGGCCGCCTTCGCGGCGGGAGTACTGCTCGAAGCACCCCGGTACGGCCTCTTCGTGGTGCCCGGCGCCGCCGCGCTGACCGCGGCACGGATGCGCGCCGAGGTCCGTCACCCGGGCGACGTGGCCGTGGGGGTCGCGATAGGCGCCGGTGCCGCCGCCCTGACCGCCCGCTGGTGGCCGGTCAAGCCGGAGGCCGCCGCCGCCGCGGCGCCGCCGCGCCGCCCCGCGCCCGCACTGCCCGGCGGCGCCGGGCTGCACATCGTGGTCAACGCGGCCTCGGGCCTGTCGTGGAGCGCGGACAGTCCCGACGCGAGCGAGTATCTGCGCGCGGCGCTGCCCAAGGCCGACATCACGGTGGCCCTCCAGGGACAGGACCTCGCGGAACTCCTGGAGGAGGCCGGCCGCCGCGCGAAGGAGCAGGGCGGCGCGCTCGGCGCCTGCGGCGGTGACGGGACGATCAACGCCGCGACGGAGGTCGCCGCCCGGCTCGGCGTGCCCCTCGCGGTGTTCCCCGGCGGCACCTTCAACCACTTCGCCGTGGACCTCGGCAACCAGTCCCTGGAGGACGTGGTGGGCGCCGTGCAGGCCGGTGAGGCGGTGGTCGCGGACCTCGGGCGGGCCCGCGCGCCGGGCGGAGCGGAGCACGTGTTCCTCAACACCTTCAGCCTCGGTGTCTACTCCGAGCTGGTCGGCGCCCGCGCGAAGCTCGAGGAACGGATCGGGAAGTGGCCGGCGCTCGTGGTCGGCCTCGCGGGTGTCCTCGCCAAGGGCAACCCCGTGAACGTCTCCGTCAACGGCCGCCCCAAGCGCCTGTGGCTGCTCTTCGCGGGCAACGGCATCTATCACCCCGCCGGGTTCGCGCCCACCTACCGGACCCAGCTCGACGACGGGCTGCTGGACGTCCGCGCCGTCGACGCCGGCACCCCGCTGGCCAGGACACGTCTGCTGCTGGCGGTGCTGACCGGCACCCTGCACAACAGCCGGGTCCTCACCACCGCGCAGGTACGCAGCCTGCGCCTCGAAGCACTGCACGGCGACCCGCAGTTCTCGTACGACGGCGAGGTCACCCGCGTCGCGGCCGGCCGACTGGTACTGGACAAGCTGACCCGGGCCGTGACGCTGTACCGGCCCGCGGAGAAGGACCAGTGGCTGCGCTGACGCGTGCTCAGGGTACGGGTCCGCTCGCGCGAGCGGCCGGGACGAGGAGGAGTCGACGCCCTCGGGACGCAGGGCGTCGACTCCTTCCCCCTCGCGTTCGCGTCGCCGGGGGGAGCCGTGGTCAGCCGGTCAGTACGGAGTCGTCGGCGGTCCGGGCTCCCGGCAGCCGGTGGCGGGCCGCGACCAGTGCGGCGTCGACGTCCTTCGTACCGGTCGAGACACAGAGCGTGTAGGCCAGGTCGTCCATGCGTCGGCGGACCTCCGCGCCGCCGTTCTCGGCGTGGAGTGTGCGCAGGGTGACGTACTGCTCGACGAGATTGCGCAGAACCACGGGGTGGGCCATCAGCACGGTGTCCTCCGGACGGGTGGGCCGAAATGTCGGTGAGTTTCCGTCGTCGGCTACCCCCTCCCCCCGGGCGTAGTCGACCCGAGTCCGAGGACCGGAAATCCGGTGACGGATGCCGGGCCGGCGGGGCGATGCTCTTGGGCATGGCCGATACCGCCGCTGCACAGTCCGGGAGCACCCGACCCGATCGGAGCTTCGGCTGGTGGGACATGTTCGTCCACCCCGACGACGATCCACGCACCGACGGCGGATTCGTCGGGGAGCGGGACACCCTCGTCGGGTATCTCCGCGACCAGCGGCTGACGTTGGAGATGAAGTGCGCCGGTCTGGACGCCGCGGCGATGGCCCGGCGCTCGGTCGGGCCGTCGAACCTCTCCCTGCTCGGCCTCGTGCGCCACCACGCCGGGGTCGAACAGACGTGGTTCCGGCGGGTGATGGCCGGTCAGGACGTGCCCCGGCACCACCGGTCGGAGGACGACCCGAACGGCGACTTCGACGGCGCGGTGCCCGATGCCGACGTGGTGGCCGAGGCCTGGGCCCCTGGCGCTCCGAGGTGGCCTTCGCCGAACAATTCGTCGACGAGGCCCGCGACTTCGACGTCACCGAGGCGAACGGCGACGAACCGATCTGGCTCCGCGAGGTCCTGGTGCACATGATCGAGGAGTACGCCCGGCACAGCGGCCACGCGGACTTCCTGCGCGAACGGATCGACGGCAAGGTCGGCCAGTGAGCGTCCGTCAGTCGTCCCCGTCCGACTCCCGCCGCGTCAGCAGGAGTTCGTGCAGGTAGCGCTTGGTGACCGACCCCGCGTGGCGCGTCTCGACCAGTTCCGCCACGCACCGCAGCAGACCCCGGCGCGCGGGCGCGTCCAGCGCGCGGTGCCCCGAGTAGGTCAGCAGTACGTCGAGGTACTCCCGCGTCGAGTAGGTGATCTCCTGCGCGAAGCGGTACGAGGTGACCCGGCCCCACCGCTCCAGCTCAGCCGTGTCCGTGGCGACGTCCGCCTCGTCCGACGCCCGCAGTCCGGGCGGGGTGGCCGGGTCCCAGCGCTCGTAGCACGCCTGGGCCTGGGCGAAGAAGTCGGTGCTGCCGCCCGCGACATGGTGCGTGGTGACCAGCGCGAGGACTCCGTCCGGGCCGAGCGCGTCCCCAGCCCTGGCCACCCGTACCGCGGGGTCGAGCCAGTGGAACGCCGTGGCGCACACCACGAGGTCGAAGGGCTCGCGCGGCAGTGGCCACCGCTCGAACTCCGCCACCTCCACCCGCGCCCGGGGGAAGCCGCGGAGGTTGCGCCGGGCCACCGCCGCGAGCGCGGGCCCCAGCTCCACGGCCGTCACGTCGCATCCCAGCCGCGCCAGCGGCACGGTGAGCTGCCCCGTGCCCGGCCCGATCTCCAGGACCCGCACACCGGGCCCGAGGCCCACCCGCCCGGCCAGCTCGTCCACCAGCGCGGCGGGATAGCGGGGGCGGGCCCGGTCGTACAGCTCCGCCGCCTCGTCGAACCTGTCCCGCAGCACCGTCGCACACCTCCACCGGTCAGGCGCCCACCCTAAGGGCTCACGGTCCGATTCCCCCGAGAGCGGAATGCCGATCCCTTCCCGTGCGGCCTGGGACTCCTAGGCTGGGAGGGTGAGCAACCACGCGTCGAACGAAGCCCGTGTCATCCCGCTGCGCCCGGCCACCGCACCGGATCAGGCCACCCGTCGGCCGCCGGGGGCCGGCGCCCCCGCGGACCACACGCCGCGGCGGACCCTTCCGGCCCTCACGCCCCGGCCGACGCCTCCCGCCTCCGGACGCAGGGAGCCGCTGTGGCGCGACCTCGTGGGTGACGTCCTGCGCCGGGAGCGGCTGGCGCAGGAGCGCACACTCAAGGACGTGGCCGACGCGGCCCGGATCTCGATGCCGTACCTCTCCGAGCTGGAGCGGGGCCGCAAGGAGGCTTCGTCCGAAGTCCTCGCGGCCGCCGCCCGCGCCCTCGGCCTCGGTCTCACCGACCTGCTCTCGCGGGCGCAGGAGGAGCTCACCCGTCCGGCCCAGGTGCGCCCGGGCCGCCGCCACACCCCGTCGTCCTCGCGCCACGACGGCCTGTGCCTGGCCGCCTGACGCGCGACGACGCTCGCGGCGGGCCGGCTCAGACCGCCGCGAGCCGCCGGCTCAGCACCTCGTCGGCCATGCCGTACGCCACCGCCTCCCGCGCCGTGAAGACCTTGTCGCGGTCCATGTCCGCGCGCAGCGCCGCGACGTCGTGGTGCGTGTGCCGGGACAGGACCTCCTCGACCTGGGAGCGGATCCGGAGCATCTCCTTGGCCTGGAGCGCGAGGTCCGAGACGGTGCCCTGGCGGCCGCCGCTCGCGGGCTGGCCGAGCAGCACCCGCGCGTGCTCCAGCACGAACCGCCGCCCCGGATCGCCCGCGGCCAGCAGCACCGCGGCGGTGGAGGCCGCCTGCCCGACGCAGAAGGTCGAGATGGGCGCCTGGACGAACGTCATCGTGTCGTAGATCGCCATCAGTGAAGTGAACGAACCACCGGGCGAGTTGATGTAGAGCGCGATCTCGCTCTCCGGGCTCGACGACTCCAGATGGAGGAGTTGGGCGATGACGACATTGGCGACCCCGTCGTCGATCTCGGTGCCGAGGAAGATGATCCGCTCCGAGAGCAGCCGGCTGAAGACGTCGTAGGACCGCTCACCCTGCGGGGTGCGCTCGACGACGTTCGGAATCGTGTACGTACCCATGTCAGAGCCCCATCCGTCGCCGCGACGCGGCCGGGCGGACGTCGTCGAGCGACTCCACCACCCGGTCCACCATGCCGTACTCCCGGGCCTGTTCGGCCGTGAACCAGCGGTCGCGGTCGCCGTCCCGGGAGATCGTCTCCACGCTCTGGCCGGTGTGCTCCGCGGTGATCCGCTCGATCGCGCTCTTCGTGAACTCCAGGTTCTGTGCCTGGATCTCGATGTCGGCGGTGGTGCCGCCGATGCCCGCCGACGGCTGGTGCATCATGATCCGCGCGTTGGGGAGCGCGTAGCGCTTGCCGCGCGTGCCCACGCTGAGCAGGAACTGCCCCATGCTCGCGGCGAACCCCATGGCGAGCGTCGACACGTCGTTCGGGACCAGCCGCATGGTGTCGTAGATCGCGAGGCCCGCGGTCACCGATCCGCCCGGACTGTTGATGTACAGGCTGATGTCGGTACGCGGGTCCTCGGCGGACAGGACGAGCAGCTGGGCGCAGACCCGGTTCGCGGAGACCTCGTCGACCTGGGTGCCGAGCAGGACGATCCGCTGCGCGAGCAGCTGCGCCGACAGATGGTCGTCGAAGCGCGTCGGCGGGGTGTCGCCCTCCTCGGCGCGCGGTGCGCGCGACGGGTGCAGGCCGTTGACGAATGCGGTCATCGGTTCCTCCTCGTGGTGGTGCGGCAGGTGGTGCCGCGCTCTCCACCATCGGACCGGAGGCCCGCCCGGGTCAGCTTTCTCGGCCCCCGGCAGATTCGCTGTGGGCAGAGGCGCGCAGCGACCTGAAGAAGGCCCGGACGTCGTCGACCAGGAGCCCCGGTTCCTCGGCCGCGGCGAAATGGCCGCCCCGGTCGAACTCCGTCCACCGCACGATGTTGTTCGTGCGCTCCGCGAGGTGCCGCAGCGGTACGAAGGACTCGTGCGGGAAGACCGCCAGCGCGGTCGGCACGGTCGAGATGCCGGGCTGGGCGCCCTGGTAGTCCGCGTGCGCTCGCTCGTAGTAGATGCGGGCCGAGGAGCCGGCCGTGCCGGTGAGCCAGTACAGCATCACGTTCGTCAGCATCAGGTCCCGGTCGACGGCCTCCTCCGGGCGGTCCTCGGCATCCGTCCACTGCCTGAACTTCTCGACGATCCAGGCGAGTTGGCCGACCGGTGAATCCGTGAGCGCGTAGCCGAGGGTCTGCGGGCGGGTCGACTGGATCTCGGCGTACCCGACTTCGTCCCGGCGCCATTCCTGGGTCCGCCGCCACGAGGTCAGGGTGCGCTCGCGCTCCTCGGGACTCAGCGCTGCCAGTTCCCCGTCGGTCGGTTCGGTGTGCGCGGACGAGCCGGGCAGCAGATTCAGATGGACGCCGGTGAGCCGCTCGGGGAAGGCCCGGCCCAGCTCACGGGAGATGGCGCCGCCCCAGTCGCCGCCCTGGGCGCCGAACCGCGGGTAGCCGAGCCGCGTCATCAGCTCCGCGAACGCGGCGGCCACCCGCTGGAACTCCCAGCCGGTCTCCCGGGTCGGCCCCGAGAGTCCGAATCCGGGAATGCTCGGCACGACCAGATGGAACGCGTCGGCCGGATCCCCGCCGTGCGCGCGCGGATCGGTCAACGGGCCGACGACGTCGGTGAACTCGACGATCGAGCCGGGCCAGCCGTGCGTCATGATCAGGGGGGTCGCCGACGGTTCCGGCGAGCGGATGTGCGCGAAGTGGATCCGCGCGCCGTCGATCTCCGTCGTGAACTGCGGCCACGCGTTCAGCCGGTTCTGCGCCGCCCACCAGTCGTAGGTGTGCCGCCAGTACCGTACGAGCTCCCGCAGATACTCCCCGGGCACGCCGTACGCCCAGCCGACCCCGGGCAGTTCGTCGGGCCAGCGGATGCGGTCGAGGCGCTGATGCAGGTCGTCGAGGTCGCTCTGCGGGAAGTCGACGGTGAACGGTTCGATATGGGGGGCGTCTGAAGAGGTCATGTCCGCGCATGCTAACGCCGGGCCGCCCGAGCACGCCGTTGGATTTCGCCCGGCGCGCCGCCGCTCCCGGGGCCGCGGACGACCGCGCCACCGCCGTACGGGGGACGCGTCGGCGCGCGCCCGACGGTTCTCCGTACGCCGGCCGGTCGGTGCGTGCCGCCGATGAGTTTTGCGGCGACGATCGGTCTGCACAGACGACCGATGTTCCCCGTTCGAGGAGGTACGGATGTCCGCCGAGGGATTCACCACGTGTCTGTGGTTCGACGGCCAGGCCGAAGAGGCCGCCCACTACTACGTATCGATCTTCAAGAACTCCCGGCTCGGCAGGATCGGCCGCTACACCGAGGCCGGCCCGGGGCCGGCCGGTTCCGTGCTGGTGGCCGAGTTCGTGGCCAACGGCCAGCGGTTCGTCGCACTGAACGGAGGCCCGCAGTTCACGTTCGACGAGGCGATCTCGTTCCAGATCCACTGCGACGACCAGGAAGAGGTGGACCACTACTGGAACAGGTTCATCGACGACGGCGGCGAGGCCGGACCCTGCGGCTGGGTCAAGGACAAGTACGGCCTGTCCTGGCAGGTCGTCCCCTCCCGGCTCATCGACCTGATGGGCGACCCGGACCCCGAGAAGGCCGCCCGCACGACCCAGGCGATGCTGCGGATGTCCAAGCTGGACATCGCCGCCCTGGAGAAGGCGTACGCGGGGGAGTAGCCCACAAGTGCCACGGGCGGCCCGCTCCTCCCCCGGGGATCAGGCGGGCCGACCGCTGTGCAGGGCCGTGTACGCGCCCTCCCGGCGCAGCAGTTCCTCGTGCGAGCCGACCTCCCGGACGAGACCGTCGTCCATCACCACGATGCGGTCGGCACCCCGGATGGTGGAGAGCCGGTGCGCCACGACGAACGTGGTGCGGCCGCGCAACAGTCGGCCCAGCGCCTCCTGGACCAGGGCTTCCGACCGTGTGTCCAGCGCCGAGGTGGCTTCGTCGAGGATGAGCACCCGGGGGTCGCGGATCAGCGCCCGCGCGATGGCGAGCCGCTGCCGCTGCCCTCCGGACAGCCGTGCCCCGTGCTCGCCGACCACCGTGTCGAGGCCCTGCGGCAGCCGGTCCACGAACTCCAGGGCGTTGGCGTCCCGCAGCGCCCGGCGCACCGCGGCGTCCCCGGCGTCGTCCATGCCGTACGCCACGTTCTCCCGCACCGTGCCGTCGAACAGGATCGACTCCTGCGGTACGACCGAGACGAAACGCCGGTAGGTGCGCAGGTCCAGGGTGTTCATGTCGGCCCCGTCGAGCAGCAGCCGGCCCGACGTGGGGCGGATGAAGCCGATGACGAGGTTGAGCACGGTGGACTTCCCGGCACCCGACGCGCCGACGAGTGCGATCGTCTCGCCGGGGGAGACGGTCAGGGTGAAGTCCCGCACGGCCGCCCGGCCCCCGTCGTACGCGTGGCCCACACCCTCGAAGGTGACGGCCCCGCGCACCGAGGTGACCTCCGTCCTGCCCTCGTTGTCCTCCAGTTCGGGAGCCTGGAGCACCTCTCCGACCGAGCGCACGGACTCCAGACCGCGGGTGATGACCGGCGCGAGGCTCGCCAGCGTCGTGGTGGAGTTGGTGAGCGTGGTCAGGAAGGCGCTGAGCATGACGACGTCACCGGCGGTGACCCCCCAGTAGCCGTAGTACGACACCAGGGCGGCGCCGGTCAGCAGAAGCACGCCGACCACATTGAGGAACACCCAGGCCAGGGAGGCGAACCGGCCGTTGAGGAGGTCGAGGCGGAGCCCGGACCTGAGCACCTGGCGCAGGGTGCCGTCCATCCGGCGCAGCGCCTTGCCCTCCAGTCCGTGTGCCCGGGTGACCGGGATGAGCCGGGTCATCTCGGTCACCCGGGACGACAGTTGCTCGACCTCGAGCCGGAAGTGCTCGTTGTGCGAGCGCAGCCGGGTCCGCAGCCTGGTCACGAGCAGCGCCGCGACCGGTACCACGCACAGGAAGACCGGCACGAACTCGGGTGTGCGGACGGCGATGACGACCATGCCGCCCGTGAGCACGGTGAGTGCCCCGAGCCCGGTCTCGGCGGTCTGCTGCACCATCTGCTCGACGGTCTCCACGTCACGGATGACCTTGGCCTGCAGCACGCCCGCGCTGACGCGCGAGTGATAGCCGATGGACAGCTGCTGCATCCGGGTGCACAGCGCGGAGCGCAGGTCGGTGCCCATGCGGCGCACGCTGCCGTGGAGGAGGCGTACGTAGAGCAGGTGCAGGGGGATGTTGACCAGCAGGATGACCAGGATGGCGCCGGCGCTGAGCCAGATCCCGCCGACCGGCCGGTGCTGGACGACGGTGTCGATGACGGACGCCGTGATCAGCGGCAGCAGCCAGACGGGACTGTGCTTGACCGTGAAGACCAGGAACGCCACGGCGAGGTGCCGGCGGTCGGCGCGGAACAGATAGGCGAGGGTGCGGATCGGGTGCTCGTCCTGGTAGCGGTGGTCGAGCGGCTTCTCGGACGACGCCATCGGCGGTGGTCCTCCCCAGTGGCCGGATACAGGGCGAGCGCTTTCTTCCCGTCCCGTACCGGAGTACACCCGGTCCAGGTCTTCGCCCGGGGCGGTACGACGGGGCACGGCGAGGTCCGCGGACGCGCCGAACGGGGCCCGACGAAGGGCGAGTTCGAGGCACCGCCACCTCAACGGCCTGGTCGGCACGGAATGCGGACGACAGCCGTGAGACGGTTGCCGGACCACCCGGAACCGTGACCGGCACCGCACAGGAGAGGCCACACATGTCCCGCAATCCCGAGCTGAAGTACCGGACGGTCACCACGTTCCAGCGGTGGATCGGCAATCCGCTGCTGCGACGGCTGCCGGTCCAGACCCTGCTGGAGACCACGGGGCGCACCTCGGGGCTGCCGCGCCGGACACCGGTCGGCGGGCGCCTGACGGGGCGGGAGTTCTGGTTCGTCAGCGAGTACGGCGAGCGGTCGCAGTACGTACGGAACATCAAGGCGGATCCACGGGTGCGGATCCGGGTCAGGGGCCGGTGGTACTCCGGCGTCGCCCACCTGATGCCCGAGGACGACGCCCGTGCGCGCCTCAGGAGTCTGCCCCGGTTCAACAGCGCGGCGGTGCGCGCGATGGGCGCGGGACTGATGACGGTACGGGTCGACGTCACCGGTTGAAGCCGGTGGACCTGCCTGCCGGTTGAGGCCGGTGGACCTCGTCGGAGGAGGACGCCGGAACGCGGCCGGACCGCATGCTGTGGCGGAACGAGGCCGGCCCGGATGCTCCGTGGCGAACCGGCCCGGATGCTCAGTGGCGCGCCGGCAGGTCGTTCACCAGGACGGCCGCCCCGTCGAAGCGGCCCGCCTTGAGGTCCCGCAGGGCCCGCTGCGCCTCGGACAGCGGGTAGGTGTGCGTCGTGGCACGGACCCCGTGTCGGGCCGCGATCTCCAGAAAGCCGCGCCCGTCCTCGCGGGTGTTGGAGGTGACGCTGCGCAGTTCCTTCTCGTAGAACAGCTCGCTCTCGTAGTGCAGCGGCGGGGTGTCGCTCAGATGGATCCCGGCGACCGCCAGGATCCCGCCCCGGTCGAGCGCGCGCAGGGCGACCGGGACCAGGTCGCCGACGGGCGCGAACAGGATCGCGCCGTCCAGCGGCTCGGGCGGCTCGTCGTACCCGCCGCGGGCGGAGGCGGCCCCGAGTTCGAGCGCGAGCCGCCGGGCGGCGGGGTCACGGGTCAGTACGTGCACGGTGGCGCCCTGCGCGAGGGCCACCTGAGCGCACAGGTGGGCGCTGCCGCCGAAGCCGTACAGTCCGAGCCGCCCGCCCGGCGGCAGCGCGGTCCGCAGCAGAGCGCGGTGGCCGATGATGCCGGCGCACAGCAGCGGTGCCGACGCGACGTCGTCCGTGCCGTCGGGCAGCCGGTACGCGAAGGCCGCCGGCACGGTCGTGTACTCCGCGTAGCCGCCGTCGGCGTCCCAGCCGGTGTACTCCGAGGCCGGGCAGAGGTTCTCGGCCCCTCGCGCGCAGTACCCGCAGGTGCCGTCCGTACGGCGCAGCCAGGCGACGCCCACCCGGTCGCCGGTCGTGAAACCGCGCACGTCCTCGCCCGTCGTCGCCACCACGCCGACCACCTCGTGGCCGGGTGTCACGCGGGGCCGGCGCACCGGCAGGTCGCCCTCGCTGACGTGCAGGTCGGTGCGGCACACCCCGCAGGCCCGGACGTGCACGAGGAGCTCGTCGGACCGGGGCACCGGCACCGGCCGTTCCACGAAGCGCAGCGGTTCCCGCTCGATCGGCCCGGGGCGGGCCACTTCCCACGCGTGCATCATCACGTGTTCCGTCCCCTCGACGACCACCCGAGTGCCCTCTCCAGTGTGGTCCACGCGGCCTCGCCCGGCGCGCGGCGGGCGAGGAGCCTGGCTAGCGTGGCAGGGGGGTGCAGAGCGTGGGAGACGTGCCCCCGGAACCCGCCGCACCAGGAAGAGTGGAACGCCATGGCCGTACAGCCCGAGGGAACGCCCTGTTGGGCGGACGCGATGTTCAGTGATGTCGAGGGAGCGAAGAGTTTCTACGGTGACGTGCTCGGCTGGACGTTCGGCGAGTCGTCCTCGGAGTACGGCAACTACACGCAGGCCTACGCGAACGGCAAGGCGGTGGCCGCCGTCGTCCCGCCGATGCCCGGCCAGGAGGGGCAGTCCGCCTGGTGCCTCTACCTCGCCTCGCCGGACGTGGACGCCACCGCCGCGAAGATCCGCTCGCACGGGGGCGAGGTCCTGATGGACCCGATGAAGGTCGGCGACTTCGGTTCGATGCTGATCGCCCGTGACCCGGCCGGCGCGGTCTTCGGAGTGTGGCAGGGCGGCCGCCACGAGGGCTTCGAGGCGCGCGCCGTGCCCGGCGCCTACTGCTGGGCCGAGATCTTCACCCGCGAGCCGGAGAGGACGGACGCCTTCTTCCCGGCCGTCTTCGGCTACCACGCGAAGCAACTGGACGACTCCGCGATCGACTTCAGGCTCTACGACCTCGGCCAGGACCCGGTCCTGGGCAGGATGAGGATGACGGACGACTTCCCGCCCGAGGTGCCGTCGTACGTGAACGTCTACTTCACCGTCGACGACTGCGACGCGGCCGTCGCGAAGGCGACCGGGCGCGGCGCGATCCTCCGCTTCGGGCCGATGAGCAGCCCGTTCGGCCGGTTCGCCGCGCTGAGCGACCCACAGGGCGCGGCCTTCTCCGTGATCGACGTCAAGACGACCGAGGGTTCGATGCCGGGGGCGACCGAGGTGTCCTGAGGCCGGACGGGCGGGGGAGCCGGGACGCGCGAGGGGCCGGCCTCGCCGTCACCCGGCGGAACCGATCTTCCGCCGGCACTGTCTGGGCAGGCATGGCGAGTCTTCTGTTCCTGTTCCTGGCCTTCGCGCCGATGCTGGCGCCCTGTGTGTTCCTGGCCGCCGCCGTGGCGCTCGCCCGACGGGCCCACCAGCGGCTACCGGGCAGCGGGTGGCACCTGCCGAGCGTCTCGACGTGCGCGCTGGTCGCGGTCATGGCCGGCGCGGCGGCGTGCGGCGCGTACGCGTGGGGCGTGATGTCGGGCTTCTACATCCTGGACCCGGACCAGATGTGCGCGGCGAAGGGCGTACCGGGCGATCACATCGTGACGCGGGAGGCGCTGCCGGTCAGCGCGCAGTGCGTGACGTCGGGCGGCGTGGGGACCGAACTGGTGCCGGGCTGGGTGAATCCCGTGATCTTCCTGGGGATCATCCTGTTCGTGGCCGCCCTGGTGACAGGAGTCCTCGGGGGAGTGCGCCGCCGCCGTACGCCTGCGGCGGAGCAGTTCGTCGTGCCCCTCGGCGCACCGGCGTCGGAACGCTCAGCCACCGAGTGGAGAGGCCGCCGCGACCTCGGCGAACGCCGCGATCAGGGGTGAGCGACGGCCGGACTCCCAGGCCAGCAGCACCTGATCGGGCTCGGCGTCCGGTACGGGTACGTAGGTGATGTCCGGCCGTGAGTACTGCTCGGCGACCGAGTGCGGGACCAGCGTGATACCGGTCCCGGCGGCGACGGACTCGAACTTCTCCTCGATGGTGCGGATGGGTACGTCCCCGGGCCGCGGGTCGGAGTAGCGCAGCCAGGTCTCGTGGTCGAGGTCGGCGAGGGAGAGTTCCTGCTTGCCGGCGAGCCGGTGGCCCTCCGGCAGCATCGCCACCCTGGGCTCGGTGTACAGCGGCAGCAGCGTCAGGCCCTCCTCCCGGATCGGCCGGCGGACATAGGCGAGGTCGACCGAACCGTCCAGGATCAGCCGCTCCTGGTCGTCCCATTCCACACGGCGCGCCTTGACCTCGACCTCCGGGTGCCGGGCACCGAAGGCACGCAGTGCCCGGGTGACGACGATCCCGGCGCGGAAACCGACGACCAGGCGGCTGGGGCCGCGGGACGCCAGGTGCGCCCGCCGCCGGGCGGCATCGGCGGACGCGAGCAACAGGCGTGCGTCGTCGAGGAGTTGGACTCCCGCCCGGGTCAACGTCACCGTGTGGCTGTCCCGGACGAACAGCTTGGCGTCCACGTCCTTCTCCAGCGCCCGGATCTGACGGCTGAGCACCGGCTGGGAGATGTGCAGCCGCTCAGCGGCGCGTCCGAAGTGCAGCAGCTCCGCGACCGTCACGAAGTACCGGACCTTGCGCAGGTCGAGGTCCATGGCCGCCCCTTTCGTCGTACGAGCCCGCCGACGGCGATGCCTCCAGGGTATCGCCGACACCGAAAGAGGTCTTGGACGGCCGTGGGGAGGTGGGCGCAGGCTGGATCACATCGGATCAACGTGAAGGGACACGTCATGGACCTGCGAGGACAGCGCGTCGTCGTCATCGGCGGTACCGCCGGCATCGGGTTCTCGGTCGCCGCGGCGAGCGCGCGGGAAGGCGCCGCGGTGGTCGTCGCCTCGCGGCGGCAGGAGAGCGTGGACGCGGCACTGGAGCGGCTGCCGGAGGGTGCCGAGGGGCACACCCTCGACGCCACCGACGAGGACGCGCTGCGTGCCTACTTCGAGGGGGTCGGGGCATTCGACCACCTCGTCTACACGGCCGGCGAGTCCCTGCTGATGGGGAGTCTCGCGGAGGCCGACCTCGGGCGGGCCCGGCGCTTTCTGGACACGCGTTTTTGGGGCGCCTACGCGGCGGTGAAGTACGGCGCCGCCTCCGTGCGGCCGGGTGGTTCGGTGGTGCTGACCACGGGGACCGCGGGGCGGCGCCCCCTGCCGGGCACGAGCGTGGCGGCGAGTCTGTGCGGCGCGATGGAATCGCTGACGCGGGCTCTCGCCCTGGAGCTGGCACCGGTCCGGGTGAACGCGGTCTCGCCCGGCGTGGTCCGCACCGAGCTCTGGCGTGACCTGGCCGAAGAGGAACGGGACGGACTGTTCCGGTCCTCCGCCGAGTCTCTTCCGGTGGGCCGGGTGGGCACTCCGGAGGACGTCGCGGAGGCGTACCTGTACCTGATGCGCGGCGGCTACAGCACGGGATCCGTCGTGGTCGTGGACGGCGGTGGCGTCCTGGTCTGAACCGTGCGCGGCCCGGCCGTGGGGACGGTCGGGCCGCGGCTTCTCGGGTGGCTGAAGAGGCCGGCGCAGATGTTCCGGCCGCGCCCCGGCGCCGGTGTTCCGGCCGAGCGCGGCATCGGCGTTCGGGCCGAGCGCGGCATCGGCGTTCGGGCCGAGCGCGGCGCCGGTGTCGACGACCCCGCGTCCCGGGCGGCGGACGCGGCCGCCAACTTCCCCGCAGCTCACGGCACTTCCGCGCCAACGTTGTCAGATCCGACTGGTCTACACCCTTGACTGGTACAGACCAAAGCGGTTGAGTGTGGCCCCACCACACCCCCCACCGTGGCCGTCCCGGATGCCGTGACCGACCCCCTCGGCGCGTGCGCACAAGGCTCCGGCCTTGTCTCCGGTGCGGCCTGGCACCGCAAAGGAACTGATCCCTTGTCGAAGCGCCGCCTCTCCGCCCTGCTGGCCGCGATCGTGGTCGGAACCGCCGCACCGGTACTGATCCCGGCAGCCGGTGCGTCCGCCGCGTCCTGTTCGAGCTATCCGAACTGGGTGGCCGGCACGTCGTACGTCACCGGCAACATCGTCCGCTACACCGACGGCAAGGCCTACATCGCCGAGCACGACAACCCGGGCTACGACCCCGTCATCAGCACCTGGTACTGGGAGCCGTACGCCTGTGACGGCGGCTCCACGAACCCCTCCGGCTTCGTCGTGAGCGAGGCGCAGTTCAACCAGATGTTCCCGAACCGGAACTCCTTCTACACCTACAACGGCCTCAAGGCCGCCCTGAGTGCCTACCCGGGCTTCGCCAACACCGGGAGCGACACCGTCAAGAAGCAGGAGGCCGCGGCCTTCCTCGCCAACGTCAACCACGAGACCGGCGGGCTGGTCTACGTGGTGGAACAGAACACCGCCAACTACCCCCACTACTGCGACTGGAGCCAGCCCTACGGCTGCCCGGCCGGTCAGTCCGCCTACTACGGCCGCGGCCCGATCCAGCTCAGCTGGAACTTCAACTACAAGGCCGCGGGCGACGCGTTGGGGATCGATCTGCTCAACAATCCCAATCTCGTCCAGACCGACTCCTCCGTCGCCTGGAAGACGGGACTCTGGTACTGGAACACGCAGTCGGGCCCCGGCACGATGACGCCGCACAACGCGATGGTCAACAGTGCTGGATTCGGCCAGACCATCCGGAGCATCAACGGTTCCCTGGAGTGCGACGGCAGGAACCCCGCGCAGGTGCAGAGCCGTGTGGACGCCTACCAGCGGTTCGTACAGATCCTGGGCACCTCGGCGGGCGCCAACCTGTACTGCTGACCGACACCCCCGGGTCCGGCCGGCCGCCCTCGTTGACCTCGTCGTCGCGGGCGCGGCCGGCCCTCGGCGTTGCGGGGTGACACCGCAGGTCAGCGACCGGTGTCACCCCGGGCGCCGCGCTGCCCGAGCGGTTTCGTGGTCCCCCTCGCCCTCGCGCGGCCGTGACGCTCGTTCACACCTGGCGGGCTGCACGCCCGGCGTCGCGAGCCCCCGGCCCGCCGCGGAGAGAATGACGCGTTCTTTCCGGGGGCGGGCCGGTCCCCTTCGCCCGGGGGCAACCATGCGCATGCGGTATTCGTCCCCCCTTGTGGCTGTGCACGTCCGGGCGGCCGAACCCCCCACAGGCATGGCGAGCGAAAGAGACCGCATGCTCCGTATTCACTTCACGTCGTACGACCTCCAGAACATCCGAGTGGCCCGTCAACCCGATCCCCTGTGGGAACTGATGTGCAGCGTGTGCCGGCTGGAGGCCGGCCAGGGACCGCTGGAATTCGGACACTGGCGCCGCTCCGTCTCCCAGCGGTTCGCGGGTGACTCGACCGTCGGCCGCGCACTCCGCCCGTTACGGGCCCTGATTCCCTCGACCGGCTACATTCCGGACTTCCTCACCCCTCCGGTCACCGGTGGCGGACTGTCCGCCGGCCTCGACCAACTGCTGCGCACCCCGCGCGTGCAACTGGTCCGTGAGATGACCCGGCTGGCCGAGTCCCGCCCCCTGCCGACCTGGGCCGCCTCGCTGGGCCGCCCGGGCGGCGACGCCCTCAAGTCGCTCGCGAACGCCCTGGGCATCTACTTCCGTGGCCTGCTCGAACCGCACTGGCCGCACATCCGCTCGGCGGTGGGAAACGATGTCGGGGTGCGCTCCCGCGCCCTGCTCGACGGCGGCACCCAGGCGCTGCTCGAGGGTCTGCGTCCGATGGCGCGCTGGAACGCGCCCGTGCTCGAGGTGAACTACCCGATCGAACGCGACCTGTATCTGGAGGGCCGCGGACTGCTTCTCGTCCCGTCCTACTTCTGCTGGCGCCGGCCCACCGCCCTGGCGGACCCCGGTCTCGATCCCGTCCTCGTCTACCCGGTGGCGAAGACACCCCTCGCCCTCGCGGACGGCACGGACGAAGGGGTGGAACGCCTGCTGGGCCGCACCCGCGCCGCCGTCCTGACCGAGGTCGCCGGACAGAGCGCCCGCACCACCTCCGAGGTCGCCGAGGCCGTGGGGATCGCGCTGCCCAGCGCCAGCTACCAGATCGGCGTACTGCGCGACGGGGGTCTCGTGGCCAGCCACCGCGACGGCAAGTACGTCCTGCACACGGCCACCCTGATGGGCCTGCGGCTGCTCGGCAACAGCCCGCGGATCCGGCCGAGGGAGCTGCGCCCCGTGCGGTGAGCGGTCGCCGGGGCGTGGCATGATCGGGGCCATGCTTGAACGCGTTGTGGCCGCCTGTGACGGGGCTTCGAAGGGAAACCCGGGACCGGCCGGATGGGCGTGGGTCGTCGCCGACCACGAGGAGACGCCGACCCGCTGGGAGGCCGGTCCGCTGGGCAAGGCGACGAACAACGTCGCCGAACTCACCGCACTGGAGCGTCTGTTGACGGCGATGGCGCCGGAGGTCCCGCTCGAGATCCGGATGGACTCGCAGTACGCGATGAAGGCCGTCACGACGTGGCTGCCCGGCTGGAAGCGCAAGGGATGGAAGACGGCCTCCGGCAAGCCGGTCGCCAACCAGGAACTCGTCGCGCGCATCGACGAACTCCTCGACGGCCGGACCGTGGAGTTCCGCTACGTGCCCGCCCACCAGGTCGACGGTGACCGGCTGAACGACTTCGCCGACCGGGCCGCGAGCCAGGCCGCCGTCGTCCAGCAGCCCGCGGGCAGCGACCTCGGGTCTCCGGAGCCGCCGGCGTCTCCCGACACCCCCGCCTCGGGCGCCGTCCGTCGCCGCGCTCCCGCCAAGACGCCCCGGCAGGGCGCGTCGGCCGCGCGGCAGGGCGCGTCGGCCCGCACGATCAAGGCCAAGTTCCCCGGACGCTGCGTCTGCGGCCGCTCGTACGCGGCGGGTGAGTCCATCGCCAAGAACGGCCAGGGCTGGGGGCACCCCGAGTGCCGTACGCCCGAGACGAGCGACGTCTAGAGCGACGTCTGGTACGCCGCCAGGGCTCCACGACTCCACGGCGTCAGGGCTTCTGGGCGTACGGTGACACGCTGACCGTCGTAGGGGACCGGACGGAACCGAATCGGACCGGACCGGACCGGAGCGAGCGGCGTTTGCGCGGCGCGCGAGACGGGCGTTGCGCACGACGGGTGACGCGCGGGACGGGCGATGCGGTGGCCCCGTCGTGCCAGGGGCCACCGCACCGTGCCCGGCGTCGGCAGGGGAGTGCCTCGGCCGGGAGCGCCGGTGTCTCGGGTCAGGCGACGTCGAACGTGTAGAACGCGGTGTGATCCAGCAGGTCCGAGGGCCGTACGTCGTTCCAGGGCTTCATCGTCTCGCCGAGGTCGACCACGTCGGGCGTCCCGGAGAGCGGCAGGTAACCGGAGTCGGGGTGGCGGTGCTGCCAGTCGGCCCAGAGCTTGTCTATGTAGGCGTGGTGGAGCCAGAACACCGGGTCGTTGGGGGAGACGCCGGTGGCCATCTGGCCGCCGACCCAGACGTGCACCCGGTTGTGGAGGTTGACGCCGCGCCAGCCCTCGAGGTGGTTGCGGAAGCCGTCCGAGGCACTGTTCCACGGCGCCATGTCGTACGTGGCCATCCCGAGGACGGACTCCACCTCCGCACGGGTCGGCAGCTCCCGGACGCCGCTGCCGAGCGAACGCCTCAGGTACGTACGGCTGTCGACGCGCACACCGATCGTCCAGTTGCCGGCGGAGGCCGCGAAGGGACCGTCCATCACCCGGCCGTCCAGGCTGCGGCCGGTGCCGCCGAGGAAGTCCGGGGCCCACAGGGAGGAGCGGGGCGAACGGTCGGTGCTCCAGTCCCAGTACGGCAGGGCGACCGAGGCGTCCACGGACTGCAGGGCCCGTTCGAACTCCAGCAGGAATCTGCGGTGCCAGGGAAGGAACGACGGTGAACGGTGACCTGTCCGTTCACCGTTGTCCGTGTCGCCCATGATGAAGGCGTTGTGCGTGGTGACGAAGGCGTCGTACCGGCCACTGCGCTTGAGCTGGAGGAGCGCGTCGACGAAACGCCGCTTCTCGTCGGCGGAGAGGTTCGCCTGGTTCTTGCGTACGGTCATGTGCGGGACTCCACGGTCTGCTGTGCGGTGCTGACGTGCTGTTGGCGTCGCTGTTCGCGGGTGCGGTGCGGATGCGGTCAGGCGAGGGGGACGAGAGGCGCCCCTTGCAACTCCACGACCGCGGCGCGGGCCGCGGCACGCGGGGTGGCCACCGGGTCGTAGTGGCTGACGACGCTGATCCAGCTGCCGTCCGCGTTCTGCATCACGTGCAGTTCCATCCCGTCGATGAACACGCCGTACCCGGCGCCGTGATGGTGGCCGCCGCCACCGGCACGGCCTTCGATCCGGCGGCCCCGGTAGACCTCGTCGAAGGGTTCGGGCCCGTCGTGGTGTCCGGCGGTGGACGCCGAGGCCGAGGCCGTGGCCGAGGTGGCGGTGAGTGCCTGGCCACCGGCCACGGCGGCGAGGGCGGCCGCGGCCCCGAGCGCACGGCGACGAGTGAGTTCCGGCATGCGGATTCCTCCTGGGATCAGCTCCGTTGATGACCCGACATGCCTATCGGTTCGTAGGAGAGGCGGAGAAATCGCCGAATGTCGGTTGGCTGCGATCCGGACAATTGCTGAGATGTCGTCCACGGTTGAACGAAGATGATCTTGCGGTCGAGGCTCCTGTGATCGACCGGAAGCCGGAATTCCTCCTGTTGGCCCGTGCGCCGTCGACGATCTTCCCGGGTTGACGCGGGTCGAGTGGCGCGGCTCACCCCCTCAAGCTGGCGTGAACCGTGAGACGGGCGCCCTCGGCGGCCCCTGCTACTCTTCGTGTTCAATTGACCGCTCTGTGTGACATATGGGAGTGCGCGTGAAGATCGCGTGCGTCGGCGGCGGACCGGCCGGCCTCTACTTCTCGATCCTGATGAAACGCCAGGACCCGTCCCACGACATCACCGTCCACGAACGCAACCCGGCCGGATCGACCTACGGCTGGGGGGTGACGTACTGGGCGGCCCTGCTCGACAAGCTCCACGAGGGTGACCCCGAGTCCGCGCGCGCCGTCCGGGCGAACTCGGTCCGCTGGAGCGACGGGGTCGCCCACATCGGCGGCGAGACGACGGTGCACCACGGCGACGAGGGGTTCGGGATCGGCCGCCGACTGATGCTGGACCTGCTCGCGGAGCGTGCGCGGTCCCTGGGGGTGCGCATCGAGTACGAGCACGAGATCACCGCCGACCGGATGCCCGAGGCCGATCTCGTCGTCGCCTGCGACGGGGTCAACAGCGCGCTGCGCGAGGCCCATGCCGACCACTTCGGCAGCGACGTCACCCTCGGCCGCAACACGTACATCTGGCTCGGCACCACCAAGGTCTTCGACTCCTTCACCTTCGCCTTCGTGGAGACGGAGCACGGCTGGATCTGGTGCTACGCCTACCGGTTCGGCGAGGACCTCAGCACCTGCGTCGTCGAGTGCTCACCGGAGACCTGGACCGGCCTCGGTCTCGACCGGACCGGGGAGGCCGACGGTCTGGCCCTGCTGGAGAAGATCTTCGCCGACCTCCTCGACGGGCACGGCCTGATCGGGCGGGAGCACGCCGACGGCAGTGCCCAGTGGCTGCACTTCCGCACCCTGACCAACCGCACCTGGCATCGCGGCAACCTCGTCCTGCTCGGCGACGCCGCCCACACCACGCACTATTCGATCGGCGCCGGCACCACGCTCGCGCTGGAGGACGCCATCTCCCTGGCCGGAGCCCTGGGCGAGCAACGGGACCTGTCCGTCGCCCTGAGCCGGTACGAACAGGAGCGGAGGTCCGCGCTCCTGTCGGTCCAGAGCGCCGCCCGGCACAGCGCCCAGTGGTACGAGAACCTGCCGCGGTACGTCCGCCTGCCGGCGGCGCAGATGTTCGCCCTGCTCGGCCAGCGGCACTCTCCGCTGCTCCCGTACGTCCCGCCTCAGCTGTACTACCGGATCGACCGCGCGGCCGGGCGGCTGGAGGCGCTGCGCCGTTTCAAACGCTGGCTGGGACCGCGCGTGGCGCGCACGGTGCAGGCCCGCTCGCGCCGGTAGCCGCCCGCCGGGAGACGGGCGCGCGTTGAGTGAATAGTGATTCACCCATTATGGTGAATTCCTATTCACCTCCTTTTTGGCGCCCCTACCCCTGGAGTGTTCATGGCGGCACTGCGTGACCGGCTGACCGTGCCGGTCCTCGCGCTCGGCGGGAGCCTCATGGCCGTCATGCAGGTGGTGGTGGTGCCGCTGCTCCCCGACCTGCCGCGGCTGACGGGCGCGTCGGCGGGCGCGGTGTCCTGGATGGTGACGGCGACGCTGCTGACCGGAGCCGTCCTGAACCCCGTACTGGGGCGCGCCGGCGACATGTACGGCAAGAAGCGCGTCCTGCTGATCGCCCTCGGGATGATGACGGTCGGGTCGCTGATGTGCGCGCTCACGTCCGACATCCGCGTGCTCATCGTGGCGCGCGCCCTGCAGGGTGCGGCGGCCGCCGTCGTGCCGTTGTCGATCAGCCTCCTGAGGGACGAACTGCCGCCCGAGCGCACGGGGTCCGCGGTGGCGCTGATGAGCTCCACCGTGGGGATCGGCGCCGCGCTCGGGCTGCCGCTCGCGGCGATGGTGGTCCAGTACGCCAACTGGCACGTCATGTTCTGGGGGACGACCGCCCTCGGCGCCCTCGGGACCGTGCTGGCCTGGTGGGCGGTGCGCGAGTCGCCCGTGCGTGAACCGGGCCGCTTCGACAGTGTCGGCGCGCTGGGTCTGGCCGTCGGCCTCACCTGCCTGCTGATGGGCGTGTCGCAGGGCGGACAGTGGGGCTGGACCAGCCCCACGATCCTGGGCCTGTTCGCCGGCGGCGTCGGTGTCCTCGCCCTCTGGTGGACGCAGCAACTGCGCGCCGAACGGCCGCTGGTCGACCTGAAGCTGGCCACCAGCCCCAAGGTCGCCCTGCCGCACATAGCCGCGCTCCTCACCGGATTCGCCTTCTACGCCAACTCCCTGGTGACCGCGCAGCTGGTGCAGGCGCCCAAGGCGACCGGCTACGGACTCGGCCTGTCCATCGTCGCGACGGGCGTGTGCCTGCTGCCGGGCGGGGTGACCATGCTGCTGCTCTCCCCGGTGTCGGCCCGCGTCTCGGCGGCCCGCGGCGCCCGGGTGACGCTGGCGATAGGGACCGTGATCATCGCCTTCGGCTACGGCATCCGCATCCTCGACAGCCGCGATCTGTGGGTGGTCGTCCTGGGCTCCGCGGTCTGCGCGACGGGCACGACCTTCGCCTACTCCGCACTGCCCACCCTGATCCTGCGGGCCGTCCCCGCCGGGCAGACCGCCTCCGCCAACGGTGTCAACGTGCTCATGCGCACCATCGGGCAGGCCGTGAGCAGCGCCGCGGTGGCCGCGATCCTCGTCCACCACACGAGCCTGATCGGCGGCGCCCCCATCCCGACCCTGCACGGCTATCTGCTGGCCTTCGCCATGGCGGGTACGGTCGCCCTGGTGGCCTGCGCCGCCTCCCTCGCCATCCCCGCCGACCCCCCGTCCCACGGCACCCGGCGGACCTCGGCCAGTACGGAGGCGTCCCGGGACGGGGCACTGGAAGGAGCGTGAGCACCGTGTCCGTCCCGACTCCCGGACCCGCGGGGGCCCCGGGTGCCGTCCAGCGCCGTGACGCCGAGGCCACGAAGGCGGCGATCCTGCGCGCGGCCCGTCACCTCATGGCACGGCACGCGCACACGGACATCACCCTCAAGACGGTCGCCGACCGGGCCGGTGTGAGCGCGCCGTTGATCCTCAAGTACTTCGGGAACAAGGACGCGCTGTTCGCGCGGGTGATGTCGTTCGAGACGGACGCCGCCGCCCTGCTGGACGCGCCGCTGGAGGACCTCGGTCGGCACATGGTCCGTCATCTGCTGGTCGGCCAGACGGAGCGCGGCGCCGACCCCATCCTGCGGATCGTCTTCGCCCCGCTCCAGGGCGAGCAGGGCGACATACTGCGCGCCAACTTCCGTACGCAGGTCAGCGATCACCTGGCCGTGCGCCTCGACGGCCCCGACGCCGGCCTGCGCGCCGAACTCGCCGTCGGCACCCTGTTGGGCCTCGGCGTGATGTACGGCATCGCGCGCGGCTCCCGGCTGCGGGCGACCGCGGTCGAGGACATCGTCGAACGGTACGGCCCGACGGTGCAGGCGCTGCTGACACCGTAGGGCCGCGCCCGGCCCCCGCACGGGAACGGGCGGGGTCTCAGTTCACCCCGTGCGGGCGGAACTGGACGCTGATCCGTGGTCCGGCCGCCCGTGCCGTCTTGGGTACGGCGTGCTCCCAGGTCCGCTGGCAGGAGCCGCCCATCACGATGAGGTCACCGTGGCCGAGGGGGCGGCGCACGGTGTCCCCGCCGTGGCGCGGGCGCAGCAGCAGGTCGCGCGGGGCGCCCACGGAGAGGATCGCGACCATGGTGTCCTCCCGCGCGCCCCGGCCGATCCGGTCCCCGTGCCAGGCCACGCTGTCCCGGCCGTCCCGGTAGTAGCACAGGCCCGCGGTGGTGAAGGGTTCGCCGAGCTCGTCGCCGTAGTGGGCCGACAGCGCGGCCCGGGCCTCGTCGAGGATCGGGTGGGGCAGGGCGTCGCCCGCCCCGTAGTACGAGAGCAGCCGCGGTACGTCGACCACGTGCTCGTACATCTGCCTGCGCTCCGCCCGCCACGGCACTTCGGCGACGAGCCGCTCGAAGAGCGCGTCGGCCCCGCCGAGCCACCCGGGCAGCAGGTCGATCCAGGCCCCGGCGCCCAGTGCGGTCCGGCGCGTTCCGTTCAGCGGAGCGAGGTGGAGCTCGTCGGTCTGGTCGAAGAGCGACCCCTGGAGATGCGTGGACATGCGTCCAGCGTACTCCGTAATCGAATGTACGTTCCATTGTGTGGTTTCATGACGTCGCTCGGGCCTCGGCCCAGGCCTGTGCAGGGTCCCGTGGGTGGCGCGTTCCTTGCCCCTGCGCCGTCCGGGACGAGGCTCGCCCGCGTCCGGTCCGCTCTTCTTCGTGGCGGCAGGCAACCTCGCGCGTGCCGACGCCGTCTTGATCGACGACGGGTAGGCGGCGCGCCGACCGTGGTGGGCCGGGGATTCACGGGTGGAGAACCGGTCAACTATACGCTCGGTGTATACATCGTGTGTATACGTAACGGATGCAGCAAGGCACCGCGCGCCGCCGCCCCCCACACTCCGTCCCGCCGGGCGGCCGGGCGGATACCGGGCCCACCGGCGGCAGACCGAAAGGCATTCATGTACGGCAAGGCCTTCGCCCCCGAGTACCAGGGCGCTCTGACCACCCTGTCCGTGAACTCCTCGCTGACCGATGTACTGGCCGCGGGTACCGAGCAGTTGCGTGCGGCGGAGCGCGCGGGATCCCGCGCCGAAGCGGCCCGCTCGGGCCTCGCGGTCGCCGAGGCGCACCGCCGGCTCGGGCAGGTCGCGGACGCCGACCGGGCGTGGAAGGCGAGCTATCGCACCGCCCGCGAGGCCGGGGACACCGGCGCCATGGCGTGGGCGCTGTGGAGCGGCGGCACACTGGCCCGGCAGCGCGGCGCCTTCCCGCTGGCGTGGCGGCTGCTGCGGAGGGCCGCCGAACTCGGCGGCCGGGCAGGGGATGTGGTCGTGCGCGGCTACTCCCTTGCGGGGCTGGCCGAGACGGGTCGCATCCAGGGCGACTACGCCGCCGTGACCACCCTGCACGAACAGCTCCTGGCCGAGGCCCGGTTGCGCGGCGAGGCCCGCCACACCGTGTGGGCGCTGGAGGGCATCGCGCAGATACACCGCAACACCGGTGCCTACGACACCGCGTACGCGCTGTTCGAGGAGGCGGCCGGGATCGCCGCCGGCGCCGAGGACAGGCGCGGCCATGCCTGGGCCCTGCGCGGCCTCGCGGACATCGTCTCCGTACGCGACCGCGACCCGGACCGCGCGCTGGAGCTGCTGAGCGAGGCGGAGGTCTCCTGCCGCGCGATGAACCTGTCCGGCGCTCTCGCCTACAACCACAAGATGCGCGGCAACGTGCTCTACCGGGCGGGACGTCACGAGGAGGCCCGGGACGTCTACGCACAGGCGCTGGCGGAGTTCGAGGCGATGAGCGAGCTGCGGGGGCAGGCCCTTTCCCGGCTCGGACTGGTCAAGTCGCTGGCCCGCCTCGGCCGTGACCGCGCCGAGACGGAGGTGGAACTCACCGAAGTCGCGCGGGTGTTGGAGAGCATCGGGCTGCGGCACGCCAGGGAGATGGTCGAGCGGGCGCGGACGGAACTGGGCTGTACGCCCGGACCCGTGCCGGGCGCGGGCGCGGGCGGCACGGACCAGGCGGCCGCCGAATGACGCACTCCACGACCCTGCAGTCGCCGCCCGCCACCCCCGAGATCCTCGACCGCTGCCGGGAACTGGTCGCCCCGGCCCTCGCGGAGTCGATCGGCGGACTGCACCCCTGGGTGGGCGAGATGGCCGGTTACGCACTGGGGCGCTGCGAGGTCGGTGGCGCCCCGGCGGCCCACCGCCAGGGCAAGGGCGTACGACAGGCGCTCGCCGTCCTCGGGGCGGAGGCGGTCGGGGGCTCCGCCGAGACGGGCGTGCCGGGGGCGGTCGCGGTGGAACTGGTCCACACCTTCTCGCTGGTGCACGACGACATCATGGACGGCGACGCGCTGCGCCGCGGGCGCCCCGCGGTGTGGAAGGCGTACGGCACCGGTCCCGCCGTCCTCGCGGGAGACGCGCTGTTCGCGCTGGCCGTGGACACCCTCACGGCGGCACCCTCGACCTCGCGTTCCGGTGCGGCCGTACGGCAGTTGACCACCGCACTGCGTGACCTGGTCCGGGGACAGGCGGACGACCTGCTGTTCGCCCGGCGTCCGTGGACGGGGCCCGACGCGGTAGGGGTACGGGAGTACGAGGTGATGGCCGAGCACAAGACCGGTGCCCTGCTCGGGTGCGCGCTGGCCGTCGGGGCCCAGCTCGCCGGGGCGCGGGGGGAGACGGCCGCCGCGCTCGACCGCGCCGGACGCCATCTCGGGGTGGCCTTCCAGATCGCCGACGACCTGCTGGGGATCTGGGGCGACCCGGCCGTCACCGGCAAGCCGGTCCACGGCGATCTGCGGCAGGGCAAGAAGACCCTGCCGGTCCTCGCCGCCCTCGCCGCCCCGGGGCGGGGCGCGCTCGCCGAACTCCTCGCCGCCCCGGACCTCCTGGACGACACCGCCCTGCGCCGGGCGGCGGCCCTCGTCGAACGGGCCGGCGGCCGTTCGACGGCGCTGCGCGAGGCGCGCCGGCACCTCGCCGCGGCGGACACCCTCCTGGCGGGCGCGTCGTTGGCTCCGCGCCCCGTCGGAGACCTGCGCACCGTGCTCTCCTCGCTCGCCCACCGCACGATCTGACACCTGGTCGCCTCCGGCGCCGCCCGCCGCGGCGGCGCCGGAGGCGCTGCGACGTCGGTCACATGTGCCGGTCGGCGCCTCTCGCGAGGCAACCGTTCGCCGCGCCCACTCATCTGTTCGAGAGACGCACGGTTGGTCACACTCCGGTCACCGAGAAGTGAACATTCGTAAAGAGATCACCTCGAAGCTCCCGAAAGGGATCTTCTTCCTTTACATGGACATGGTGAATCGGTGAGGGTGTGGCCTCGGGGCCCGACAGTCCCCACGGCGTTCAACTCCGCCGTGTGCCAGGGCGGTTGGCGATGCCTGCCGCCCCTGTTCGAAGGAACTCAGTGCGTAGACCCCACATACGCCGCATGGCGATCGCCGTCGTGGTGACGACGGCCGTCACGCTCCCGGTGGGCCCCGCCTTCGCGGCGGTCCCCGACTCAGCCGCCCGCCCGGCGACTCCTGCCTCCTCGCCGGTCGACGTGGCCCGGGCCGCCGCCTTCGCCCACGCGTCGGCCACCGGGGTCGGCCCCGGTGACACCCTGCGGGCCACGGACGTCATGACGGACCCGGACGGCAAGCGGCACGTCCGTTTCGTCCGCAGCCATCAGGGACTCCCGGTGCTCGGCGGCGACCTCGTGATCCATCTCGGCGGGCAGTCCGCCTATCTCGGCGTGACCCGGGCCGCCGACCACAGCGTCGAGCCGTCCACCACGGAGGCGAAGCTCACCGCCGGGCAGGCCGAGCAGAAGGCCGCCGCGGCCGCCGGGGGCGACGCGGGCACCGCTCAACTGGTCGTGGACGCCCGGGACGGCGCCGCCGCCCTCGCCTACCAGGTGCGGGTGTCGGACGCCGGCACCGCGTCGGACGCCGGTTCCCGCACGGTCGTCGTGGACGCCGCGACCGGCCGGATCCGCAGCAACAACCCCGACAGCGACGAGTTCATCTCGCCGTCCCTGCGGGAGAAGCTGCGCGAGCGGGGCGAGACGGCGAACCCCGCGACGGGTGCGGCCGCGCAGCCGACCAGCCTCTTCGCGGCGACGGCGGCAGGGGCGGTCCACTACCCGGTCACCGCCACCGGCAGCGGCGCGTCCCTCTTCGTCGGAAAGGTGGCGCTGACCACCACCCGTACCGCGCGCACCAGTTACCTCCTCAAGGACCCCACTCGGTGGAACACCGAGACCCGCGACGCCGGCGGCCGGGAGCTGGAATCCTTCGCGCGGGGCAAGAAGTTCACCAGCACCACCGACAAGTGGGGCACCGGCACGACCGCCAACCGGGCCACCGTCGCGGTCGACGCGCAGTACGGCGTGACCAAGACACTGGACTTCTACAAGAAGACCTTCGGTCGCAAGGGCATCAAGAACAACGGCACCGGCGCCCGCGCGATGGTTCACTTCGGCAAGAAGGTCGGCAACGCCTTCTGGGACTCGACGTGCGGATGCATGCTGTACGGCGACGGTGACGGCGCCATGTTCAAGAAGCCGCTGGTCGTCCTCGACGTCACCGGACACGAACTGACCCACGGCGTCGTCGACGCCACCGCCGCCCTCGAACCCACCCGGGTGGACCGCGACGGCAACCAGTACGGCGAACCGGGCGCCCTCAACGAGTCGCTCGCCGACATCTTCGGTTCGAACGTCGAGTTCACCGCGAACAACCCGAAGAACCCGCCGAACTACCTCATGGGCGAGAAACTGGGTCTCGCCCAGAAGTTCCTGCGCCGTCTCGACCACCCCTCCCTGGACAAGCTGGAGGGCACGATCGACTACTGGTCGCCGGCGGCCTACGACGCCGAGGTCCACGCGGGCTCCGGCGTCTCCTCGCACGCCTACTACCTGCTCGCCGAGGGCAGCGGCCGCAAGACGATCGGCACCGTGAAGTACGAGTCGCCGACGTACGACGGTTCGTCGGTGACCGGAATCGGCCGGGCCAAGGCCACCGCGATCTTCTATCGCGCGCTGACCCGTTACATGGTGTCCACGACCGACTTCCACGACGCGCGGACCGCCACGCTCAAGGCCGCCGCCGACCTGTACGGCGCGACCGGCGCGGAGCATCGGGCGGTGGACAGGGCGTGGGCCGCCGTCAACGTGACGACCGCCAACACCCCCGCCGCCAGGCACTGACGGAGCACGGGAAGGGGGCTCCGCCGCCCGGCGAAGCCCCCTTCCCGTACTGGTCTCAGTGCTGCTGCGCCTTCTGCGGTGTCACCTCGCTGGGGCGTACGACGACCACGCCCTCGCCCTCCAGCTTCAGCTGGACGGCCTCGCCGGAGCCGCCCCGGATCATCGAGCCGATGGACTGCGACCGGTGCAGCGAGGTGTTCAGATGAGCGGTCCAGCCGACGACCGCGTCCGTGTCGACGAACACCGGCTGCTGCGCGGAGACGGGAATGACCAGCGGGTTCCCGTCGCAGATCAGTCCCAGTCGGCCGTGCCCGGTGAACACGCTGTTGAACAGGCCGCCACCGGTGATGCCCGCACCCTTCACGGTCTTTATCTCGTACGACAGCGTGGAGTCGAAGCACAGGACGTTGCGCCCGTTGACGGTGAAGACGTCGCCCGGCTCGATGTCGACGATGAAGCAGTTCTGCGCCTCGTGCGCGAACCAGGCCTCGCCCTGCCCGCGCACCGTCATCAGCGGGAGACCCTCGCCGGTGACCGCGCGCTTGAGCATGCCGCCCACGCCCTGGCCCTTGCGCTCGAACTGCAGGTTGCCCCGGTAGGCGATCATCGCCCCCTGGCGCGCGAGCATGTCGCCGTTGACGGCGTACTTGATCGACTTGGCGTTCTGGACGGTCATGCCCGGCGCGACGGCGGGCTGCACCATGTGGTCACTGGAGAAAAGATCACCCTTCATGCGGGCATCTTGGCCCGGAAGGTTCCGTTCCGCCAAGATCGTGGACAGGCCCGCCGGCCGGGGACGCGCGAAGGGCCGGCCCGGCAGTGCCGGACCGGCCTCTCGGGCGGGGCGTCAGGCGGCGTCGGCGGTGTTGACCGCGGTGGTGACGTGGTTGATGACCTCGGCGAGCTGGCCGGCGACCTCGGCGTCGTCGACCGGGTGGGTCTCGGCGAAGCGGATCACGGAGCCGGGAACCGAGAGCTTGACGTCCTCCAGGACGGTGGCTCCGGCGATGCCCAGGGCCTTGCGGGCCTCGTCCTGCGCCCACACGCCGCCGAACTGGCCGTAAGCGGTGCCGATCACGGCGACCGGCTTGCCGGTGAAGGCGCTGGCGCCGTAGGGGCGGGACAGCCAGTCGATGGCGTTCTTCAGCACGGCCGTGATCGTGCCGTTGTACTCCGGGGAGAAGAGCAGGAAGGCGTCGGCGCGGCCCGCGGCCTCGCGCAGCGTCACGGCGGCGGCCGGGACACCGCCTTCGACGTCGAGGTCCTCGTTGTAGAAGGGGACCTCGGCGAGGCCCTCGAACAGCTCGATCTCCGTGCCCTCGGGGGCGAGCTTGACGGCCGCCTCCGCGAGCTGACGGTTGTGCGAGCCGGCGCGCAGGCTGCCGACGAGCGCGAGGATACGTACGGACATGGGTGACTCCCGGGGACGAAACAATGCCGTAATAAACCGGACCGAGGTCCGTTTGTTGGTCTGTTCAAGGTTGTATCACTCAAGCGGACCAGGGTCCAGTTGTCCCCGGTTGCCGTTACGCTGTGTTCATGTCCACCCCGCTGCCGCCCTTCCCGAAGGGACCGGAACCCGCCATCGAGCCTGTGCTGCTGGAGCTGTCGTCCGGACCCGAGGGCCCGCAGCTGCGCGCCGACGCGGCGCGCAACCGCGCCCGGCTGCTGGAGGCGGCGGCCCGCCTGGTGGAGGAGCGCGGGGTCACCAATGTCACGATGGAGGCCGTCGCCGCTGCCGCGTCCGTGGGCAAGGGGACCGTCTTCCGGCGCTTCGGCGACCGCACCGGCCTCCTGATGGCCCTGCTCGACCACACCGAGCAGCAGTTCCAGGCCGCCTTCCTCGCGGGCCCCCCGCCGCTGGGCCCCGGAGCCTCACCGGCGGACCGACTCCACGCGTACGGCTGCGGTGCGCTCCGCCAGACCTGCGACCGGCTTGATCTCTACATCGCCGCCGAACCGGACGCCTCCCGCCGCTTCAACTCCGCTCCGTACCGCGTCCGCTTCACCCACGTCGCCATGCTGGTGCGCGAGGCCGTCCCGGCCGCGGACAGCGAACTGCTCGCGCAGACGCTGATGGGCTATCTCGAACCCGCGCTGATCCTCCATCTGACCCGGCAGCGCGGGATGACGGTGGAGCGACTGGAGTCGGGCTGGCACGACCTGGTGGAGCGGAGCACCCGCCCGGTGCCGTCGCGGGCCGCGTCCGGTCCTTCGCGTCCGCCGGAGGCGACGGGCCGGGCATGATCTGGCCCCACCCGGCGTCCGGGCGGAGAATACGGGCATGGGACATCACCTTGACGAGGTGAGCGGACCCGCGAGGGTGGCCGGCCCCGGCGAGGACATCAGCCGGCAGGAGCTGGCTCTCGCCGCCCGGAACCACGGGCTGCCCCTGGAGGCCCTGCGCTACGACGTCACCCCGCCCGGCCTGCACTACGTACTGACCCACTACGACATCCCGTACGCCGAGGGCTCCCCCTGGCGGCTCTCGGTCGGCGGCCGGGTACGGAGGCCACGAGTGCTCGGGACGGCCGAACTGACCTCGTATCCCGCCGTCACCCAGCGAGTGACCATGGAGTGCGAGGGCAACGGGCGGGCGCTGCTGACCCCCCGGCCGGTGAGCCAGCCGTGGCTGGTCGAGGCGGTGGGCACGGCCGAGTGGACGGGTGTGCCGCTGCGGGTGCTGCTGACCGAGGCCGGGGTCGGAGCCGGGGCCGTGGACGTGGTGTTCACCGGCGCCGACCACGGGGTCGAGTGCGGGGTGGAGCAGGACTACCAGCGGGCGCTGCCCGTGGCCGCGGCCCTGGGGGACGACCCCGAGGTGCTGGTGGCGTACCGCATGAACGGCGCCCCGCTGCCGCCGCAGCACGGGTTTCCGCTGCGGCTGGTCGTACCCGGCTGGTACGGGATGGCGCAGGTGAAGTGGCTGCGCGGGATCACGGTGATCGACATACCGTTCGAGGGCTTCCAGCAGATGGCGGCCCATCGGCTGCGCCAGGACGCCGGGGAGGTGGGGGAGCCGCTCACCCGGATCGCCCCGCGGGCCCTGCTGGTCCCGCCCGGCTTTCCCGACTTCATGTCCCGGGCCCGGGTGGTCCGGGAGGGGGCCGTGCCGCTGGAGGGGCGGGCCTGGTCGGGGTGGGCGCCGGTGACCGGCGTGGAGGTGAGTACGGACGGGGGCCGGGAGTGGCGGGAGGCGGAGCTGGAACCGGCCGGCGGCCACCGCTGGGCCTGGCGGCGCTGGTGGTTCGCCTGGGCGGCCACGCCGGGCCGGCACACGCTGAGCGCGCGGGCCACCGACGCGGAGGGCAACACGCAGCCACTGCGGCAGCCTTGGAACCGCGGCGGGTTCGCCAACAACCTCGTCCAGGACGTGCCCGTCCTGTGCGTGGGGCAGGAGTGAACTCCCGGGCGGCCGGGGGCTCGTGGGCCACCGGCCGCCCGTAACACGGTCAGTTGAACGGATCCAGCGTGAGGTACCCCTGTTGGGGGTTGCCGTCGTGGACGAGCGACTCGTAGTTGCCGACGTCGTCGAAGGCGAACGCGTAGGCCTTGCCGTCGGCCATCTGCGCGTGGATCTTGCGGGCGTACTGGTTGGTCACCGTGTCCTGGTAGAAGCCGGACGAACCGGTGTCCGGCTGGTTGGGATTGGTCAGCAGCGTGGAGCGGTTGAAGCCCGCGCAGAGGGTGCGTGAGATCGGCCCGCGCACCTGGTCGTTGGGGGCGTCGAGCCGCTTGTAGCAGCCGAAGATGCTGTCGGAGTCGGGCTTCTGGAAGCTGGTGACGACCGCTCCGGCACTGTTGGTGAAGTTCATGACGTCGCCGGAGACGCGCCCGAAGTACTTCGTGTTCGGCTGGTCGCCGAACGGAGTCACCGTCAGCGTCGATGAACTGTACTTCTGCCACACGCGGTTGACGTAGTCGTCCATGACGGTCGCGGGGAGCGCGCCCGACTCGATGCCGTGGCCCGGGGCGAGAGCCCGCAGGACGGTGCCGTCGGACCGGGTCTGGATCAGGTTCGCCCAGCCGCCCGGCTGCCCCCGAAGGGCGTTGAGGAACCCGGTGTAGCCGCCGGCCTTGAGGTGACCGGTGGTCTTCGTGCTCCCGTCGGCGAGCTGGACCCCCACGGCGTAGGGGGACGAGAACATGTCGACCTGGGTGCTGTTGATCCACAGCCCCGAGTCGTTGAGCGTGTACTCCGACCAGTTGAAGAGGATGTTGCGGTTGGGGTCGCTCGGGTTCTGCACGGCCGGCTGGACCAGACCGCCCGTGGTCAGCCGGAAGTCGAGCTTCTGGCCGTAGGAGAAGTAGATCCGGCCGGAGAACTTGGGGATGCGGATCGTCTTCGACTGGCCGTTCGCCGGCCCGGGGATCGACGCGTCCGGAGCGGGCGTCGGCGGATTGCCCCCGGCGGGCCACGCGTGGAAGGTGCCGTTCGCGTCGGCCCAGCCCTGCTGTCCCGTCGACAGCAGGGTGCCGAGATCGTAGAGGTAGACGGCGTCGCCGCGCCCCGAGTTGTTGGTGACCTTCAGCGGGATCGTCTCCGGGACGGCCGCTTCGGCCCCGGACGGCGCTCCGAATGTCAACAGCGCCGCGGTGAGGGTGGCCGCGGCCACCGCCAGGGCCCGCCATGTGCGCTTTCTGGGCACTCTCTTCCTCCTTGACGTGGGGGTTCCAACGAGGTGGATCGCTGCGGACGGAAGTCGTCCGGATTCTCTGAGAGCGCTCTCAGAATTGCGTCGGGTGGAGTACATGTCAACGATTCACGCAGAACTGGTCTGGTCCAGCCGCGGGTGGACCTGATCCGGACCTCCGGCGGGCGGAGCACCCCAACGGGTCAGCACCGATCGCGGACGCGGAGGCGGCCGCCGAGCATGGAACAGGCCCGTGGACCGGGTTCCGGACCAGTAGGAAGAGGACGAGCTTCATGAGCAGACGCACCTACGGTGACCCCCGACGGACCGGCCGAACCCGTCCGGCCGCGGCCCTCCTGGCCACTTTGACCTGCGGCGCCGCGCTCGTCTCGTGCGGCTCGGACAACGGCAACGGCAGCGGTGCCGCCTCCGCGAGCGCCCGCCCCACGGCGCCGGTCACGTCCTCGTTCTCCGGCAGCGCGCCGTCCGCCATGGCGTCGGCAGCCTCCTCGGCGGTGGCGTCCGCCCAGTCCTCGGCCTCGGCCGCGGCCTCGTCCCTGTCCGCCGCGGCCTCGGAGTTCGCGGCGTCCGTCTCGGCCGACACGGCCCGCGCGAGCGCGGCGGCGGAGGCCGAGCTGAAGAAGGTGAAGGGCGGCGGGAACGCGCGGTCCGAGGTCGCGATGACCGGCCTGCCCCGGGATCAGACCGGCGGGCTGCTCGCGGTGCTCGTGAGTATCACCAACAAGACGGACAAGAAGGCGTCGTACGCCGTGCGGGTCGACTTCGAGGACGCGAAGGGCAAGGTCGTCGAGACCCGGTTCGTGGGCGCGGAGAACCTCGAACCGGGCAAGCGCGCCCAGCCCGTCGCCATCAGCAGGCAGCCCACCACGCCCCAGCTGACCCCGCGCCTGACGAAGGCCCAGCGGTACTGACCGGTCGCACGAGCCGCCGCCCGTCGGTTTTGCGCTCGCCGGCTCCGCCGGTGATCGGGCCCGGGTCCGTTTCCGGACGGGGCGGGATCACCGGCTCGGAGCCGCCGGCTCAGGCCTCCCGGACCAGGTGCACCGTCGTGCTCGACCAGTCGCCCTCCGGCAGATCCAGAAGGAGTCCGTACTCCCCGAGCACGGTGGAGTGGTGCACGGCGCCGGTGCGCGCGTCGCGGTAGCGGGCCGAGGGGGTCAGGCCACGCAGCCGGACCGGCGGACACGGGCTGCCGTGCCGGGCCACCCGGCGATACGCCAGCAGCAGCGTCTCCGAGGCGTCCGCGGCGGTGTACTGCAGCACGGCGACGGAGTCCTCCGCGGGCGGCGCGAGCCGGTCCAGCACGCCGTGCTGCACGAGGTGGCGCGCCTTCTTGTACTCGGCCACCAGCGCGGCGCCTTCGCGCAGTTCGTCCTCGGACCAGCGGGTGAGGTCACCGCCGATGCCCAGCGCCCCGGCCATCGCCACATGGAAGCGGAAACGCAGCGGGACCGTACGGCCGGTGAGCTGGTTGGGCACGTCCGTCACCCACGCGCCCATGGTGCGCGCGGGGTAGACCTGGCCGTATCCGTGCTGGATCCACATCCGGTCGGCTGCGTCGGTGTTGTCCGAGGCCCACGCCTGGTCCGTACGGGCGAGAATGCCCAGGTCGACCCGGCCGCCCCCGCCGCTGCACGACTCGATCCGCAGCGCCGGATGATCCGCGCGCAGCCGGTCGAGAACACCGTAGAGGTTGCGCACGTACTGCGGTCCGAGGCGGTCCGTGCCGTCCTGCTGCCCGGGCCAGCCCGCCTCGCTGAACGCGCGGTTCATGTCCCACTTGAGGAAGTCGATGCCGTGGTCGCCGACCAGCCGGGTCAGCCACGCGTAGGCCCAGTCGGCGACCTCGCGGCGGGCGAAGTTGAGGACCAACTGGTTGCGCAGCTCGGAGCGGGGCCGGCCGGGGAAGTGCAGGACCCAGTCGGGGTGCCGGCGGTACAGGTCACTGTCCGGGTTCACCATCTCGGGCTCCACCCAGAGGCCGAAGCGCATCCCGAGACCGTGCACCGCGCGGACCAGGGGCGCGAGCCCGTCCGGGAACCGGTCGGTCGCCGGCGTCCAGTCGCCCAGTCCCGCGTGGTCGCTGCGGCGCGCCCCGAACCACCCGTCGTCGACGACGTACAGCTCCACCCCGAGCGCCGCGGCCCGCTCGGCCAGTGCCTTCTGTCCGACCTCGTCGACGTCGAAGCCGGTCGCCTCCCAGGAGTTGTAGAGCACCGGCGCGTCCTCCCGCGCGTGCGGCAGCACATGCGACAGGACGTATGCGTGCCAGGCACGGCTGGCCGCGCCGAAGCCGCCGTCGGTGCACAGGCCCGCGAACGGGGGAGCGGTGAACTCCTCGCCCGGCGCGAGCGGCACGGTCGTGCCGTCCTGGCCGAGGCCGCCGGTGAATCCGGCCCGTCCGTCGGGGGTTCGCTGCACGGTGATGCGCCAACTCCCGCTCCACGCGAGGGCGGCGCTCCACACCCGGCCGTGGTCCTCCGTCGCCTCGCCCGAGTCGAGCATCACCCAGGGGTTCGCGTGATGGCTGGTGATCCCGCGGCGACTGGTCAACACCGTTTCACCGTGGGCCAGTCGGTCCCGGTGGAGCCGGCTCTCGGCGGACCACTGGCCCGTGACGTGGGCGAGCCGGTAGTCCCGCAGCAGCGGCAGGGCCCACGCGGCCGAGTCGGCCCGCAGCAGGGTGACCGGCTCGTCGCCCAGGTTGCGCACGACCGTCCAGCGCTCGATGACGTCCGTGTCGTCGCGCACCCGGTAGTGGAGCTCCACCCGCAGGGGGTAGCGACGGTCCCGGAACGACAGGGTCAGCTCGCCCTCGCCCTCGCCCTCGCGCACGTCGTGGCCCGCCGGCTGCCACTCGAAGGCACGGGACCCGTCCTCGAAATGGACCTGCAGGGACGGCGGTCCGTAACGCGTCCCGCCGTCGACGGGGAGCTCCTCCCCGACCCCGGGTCTGCCCTCGAAGCTGCTGGCCGCGACGGCCGGGGGGACGGCGGCGATCCGCTCGGCCTCTTCGAGGGTCAGCCGCGGCCCCCACGCGACGTGGCACGGCGCCCCGGTCTCGTCGACCCGCAGCGCGTACGAGGTGCGCGGGGTGGACAGCAGCCAGACCCCGGTGTCCGGGGCGAAGGAGATCGGCGACATGGGTCCTCACGTTCAGACGGTGCCACGTACGAGACGAGCGAAAGCCAACCCCGACCATGGATCACGTGTCAATGCCCCATCCAGGTTTTGCATTCGCAGGTCACAGGCACCTCATCAAGCATCCTCAGGCGAATCCTGTTTCTTTCATTGACAGCAGAAAATAATGACCCTAGGTTCCGGCCATGCGCTCGACCTCTCCCCCCGAGGCGTTCCCGGCCCATACGCCGGCCGCCTCCCAGATCTTCACCACCGTGCTGTCCCACGGCCCGCTCACGCGGTCGGAGATAGCGGGGCGGACCCGGCTGTCGGCCGCGGCGGTCACCAAGGCGGTCCGTCCCCTCATCGAGGCGGGCTATCTCCTCGAGGACGTCGCCGAGGACGCGCGGCAGCCCGCCCTCGGACGGCCCGCCAACCCGGTGCGGGTCGACGGAGGAAGGGCCCTGTTCATCGGGATCAAGGTCACGGGCGACGAACTCATCGCCGTCCTCACCGACCTGTGCTGCCGTATCAGGGTCGCCCGGCACGTCCCGCTCACGTCCCGGGCGCCCGGGTCGGTGCTGGCCTCGGCCGCGGCGCTCGTCCAGGAGCTGCTGACGGAGGCGGACGGCTTCGGGGTGCGGGTCCAGGGCATCGGCATCGCCGTCTCCGGCGACGTGGACCGCTCGGCCGGAGTGGTGCGCTACTCGCCGTTCCTGGAATGGCGCGACGTGCCGCTGGCCGAACTGGCCGGCATGACCACCGGACTTCCCGTCACCGTGGACAACGACGTACGGGCCCTGACCGTGGCCGAGCAGTGGTTCGGCGCCGGCGTGGGTCTGTCCGACTTCGCGGTGGTGACCGTCGGCGCGGGCATCGGCTGCGGCCTGGTCGTGCACGGTCAGGTGGTGGCGGGAGCCCACGGCGTGGCCGGTGAGATCGGGCATGTCGCCATCGACCCGGCCGGTCCGCTGTGCCACTGCGGCAACCGCGGCTGTGTCGAGGCGATCGCCTCGGACTCGGCGATCGTCGCCCGGGTGCGGGAGGTGACGGGCGTGCGGGTGGCCGACGCCGCCGCGGCGCTGGACCTGGCCCACGACGGCGACCCCGGAGCGCGCGAGGTGTACGCCCGCGCGGGCGAGGCGATCGGCCGCGGCATCGCGACGGTGGCCAACCTCCTCGGCCCCGAGCGTGTGATCATCTCCGGCGAAGGACTCGCCGCCTACGACCTGTTCGCCGAACAGATCCGCGACGCGTTCGGTGCGGCCGCCTTCGGGTCGGCCGCGATGTGCGACGTACAGACCCGCCCGCTGCCCTTCGAGGAGTGGGCGCGCGGGGCCGCGGCCACCGCGATCCAGTCCTTCATCACATCGGAAGCGCACTGAGGACGGAGCGCGCACCGAGGACCAGCCACGTACGGGTCGTCCCCCGCATCGGTCACGCACCCGCACCGACCACGCACCCGCATCGGCCGCGAACTCGCATCGGGCCCCGACCTTTCGACCGCAGACACGCACCGAAGACCAACCACGTAATGACACGCATGAGGAGCGACGATGACGCAGCAGAGCCGCAATCCCCTGGCTGCGCGTGACCCCGGCCGGCGCAGAGTGGTCGGCGGGCTGTTCGGACTCGGCGCCGCCGCACTGGCCGCGCCCGTACTGACCGCGTGCGGCGGGGGAGCGGGGGCCGACCCGAAGACGGTCACCTTCGGCTCCAACGGCGCCGACGCCACCCCCAAGTCCGCCTACGCCGCCCTGACCAAGGCGTTCGGCAAGGACAGCGGTCTGACGGTGAAGACGAACACCGTCGACCACGACACCTTCCAGAAGAGCATCTCCACCTATCTGCAGGGCACTCCGGACGACGTCTTCACGTGGTTCGCCGGATACCGCATGCAGTACTTCGCCAAGAAGAAGCTCTGCACGCCGCTCGACGACGTGTGGGACAAGATAGGCGCCGGCTTCAGCGACGCCACCAAGCAGCTCTCCCGCGGCGAGGACGGAAAGTACTACTTCGTTCCGCTGTACAACTACCCGTGGGCGGTCTTCTACCGCAAGAGCCTCTTCAAGGAACGCGGCTACCAAGTCCCGCAGAAGTGGAGCGAGTTCGTTGCGCTCGCCAAGCGCATGAAGCGGGACGGCCTGTCCCCGATCGCCTCCGGGTACGGCGGCGGCGACAGCTGGAGCATCCTCGGCGCCTTCGACTACCTGAACCTGCGCACCAACGGCTACGACTTCCACATGTCGCTGATGCGCGGCAAGGTCTCCTGGACCGACCCGCGCGCCGTCGCCACCCTCGACCACTGGCGCGAACTCACGCCCTACTACCAGCAGGGCGCGGGCGGCCGCTCCTGGCAGGACGCCGCGCAGTCGCTGCTGGACAAGAAGTCGGGCATGGCCGTCATCGGGCTCTTCCTCGGCCAGCAGATCAGCGACGAGGCGATCCGCGCCGACATCGACTTCTTCCCCTTCCCCGAGATCGACTCCGCCCACGGACAGGACGCCGTCGAGGCCCCCACCGACGGCTTCATGCTCAGCCGCAGGCCCAAGAACGCGGACGGCGCCAAGAAGTTCCTGGAGTTCCTCGGGGGCGCCCACGCCGAGGAGTTGTACATGGGGGTCGACCCGAGCAACCTCGCCGTCAACGAGCAGGCGAACACCGGCTCGTACAACGCGCTCCAGAAGAAGTCCGCGGAACTCATCGCGTCCGCCAAGCACATCAGCCAGTTCGCGGACCGCGACAGCGACCCCGGTTTCATCTCCACCGTCGTGCTCCCCGGCCTGACCCAGTGGCTCGGCCACCCCGACGACGGCTCGGGAACGCTGAAGAAGATCGAATCCCAGCGCTCGCGATTCTTCACGGTCTGACCAGGACCGGAAAGGTCTCCCGCACCGTGTCCTCCACCCCTGTCACGCCCGCCGCACCCGTCACGCCCGACGTGCCGGACCGTCCCCGCACGCGTCGCCCCACGCGTCCCCGCCGTCTCGGCCCCGGCGACCGGCTCTTCCTGACCGTCGCCATCGGCATCCCGCTCGCCGCCCTGCTCTTCTTCGTCTGGCTGCCCGCGCTGGCCTCCCTGGGGCTGTCCTTCACCACCTGGGACGGCATCGACCTGGCCGACATCCACTGGATCGGCCTGGACAACTACCAGCAGATCTTCACCAACTACCCGCCGTTCTGGCCCGCGGTGCGGCACAACGTCATCTGGCTGCTGTTCACGGCCCTGCTGCCCACACCGTTCGGCATCTTCCTCGCCTACCAGCTCGACCGGAAGATCCGTTTCACCAGGATCTACCAGACCGCGATCTTCCTGCCGATGGTCCTCTCCCTGGCCGTCGTCGGCTTCATCTGGGAGATCATTTACAACCCCGACACCGGACTCCTCAACGGCCTTCTGAACGCGGCCGGTTCGAGTCACCACATCGACTGGCTCGGCAACGCGGACCTCAACCTGTGGGCCGTCCTCGTCGCCTCGGGCTGGCGGCACACCGGCTACATCATGATCCTCTACCTGGCCGGCCTGAAGGGCTTCGACCCGGCGCTCAAGGAGGCCGCCGCACTCGACGGTGCCAACGGCCGTCAGACCTTCCTGCGGGTGGTGTTCCCCGCCATGAAACCGGTCAACATCATCATCCTGGTCGTCACGGTCATGGAGTCCCTGCGGGCCTTCGACATCGTCTACGTCCTCGGCGGCGGCGTCGGCAGCAAACCCGGCATGGAACTGCTCTCCCTGCTCATCACCGACAACATCATCGGTGAGTCCAGCCACATCGGTTACGGCTCCGCCCTCGCGGTCGTGCTGCTCCTGGTCTCCCTCGCCGCCATCGGGACCTTCCTCGTCCAGACCTTCCGCAAGGAGGACCGGTGACCACGACCATGACGCGGCCGGGCGCTGGGACCACGGCCCGGCACGAGCCGCCGGGGACCGGCAAGGGGCCCCGCCGTCAGACCGGCCGCCACGTGATGCTCGCCGGCATCGCCGTGCTCTGGCTCGTCCCGCTGCTCTGGGCCGTCTACACCTCGCTGCGGCCCTACTCGGACACCGCGAAGCACGGCTATCTGTCCTGGCCGCGCAGCCTGAGCCTCGGCAACTTCACGGACGCCTGGCAGCAGTCCGGGATGCCGCACTTCTTCTGGAACTCCGTCCTCATCACCGTCCCCGCGGTCCTGGGCACGCTGCTGTTCTCGGCGGCGGTCGCCTTCTTCGTCTCCCGCTTCGACTTCCGCTGGAACATCGTCCTGCTGATGCTGTTCACGGCGGGCAACCTGCTCCCGGCGCAGGTCCTCATCACCCCCCTGTACCGCCTCTACCTCCTGGTCCCACTGCCGCAGTGGATGAGCGACTCACTGCTGCTCTACAACTCGGTGTGGGGCATCATCGCCATCCACATCGCCTACCAGTCGGGGTTCTGCACCTTCGTCCTCAGCAACTACATGAAGACGATCCCCAAGGAGATCTCCGAGGCGGCGCTCGTGGACGGCGCCCCGGTCTGGCGACAGTTCTTCCAGATCGTCCTGCCGTTGTGCCGCCCCGCGTTCGCGGCCCTGGCGACCCTCGAATCGATCTGGATCTACAACGACTTCTTCTGGCCGCTCGCGCTGATCGAGACCGGCGACAAGCGCCCCGTCACCTCGGCCCTGGCCAACCTGCAGGGCCAGTACTTCACCAATCCCAACCTCATCGCGGCCGGCGCCCTGATGACCGCGATCCCCACGCTGCTGGTGTACTTCGCGCTCCAGCGCCAGTTCATCAGCGGACTCACCATCGGCTCGGGCAAGGGCTGAGCCGCCCCGCCCTGAACCCACTCCCAGGAGGCACGACCCATGCGGTCACCCTCGTACCCCGTCCTGCCCACCCGCGCCCTGAGAGCCATGGTCGTCCTCGCCCTCACCGCGGGCATCGCGACCACCGCCCCGGCCGCGCACGCCGGCCCGGCAGCCGCCGAGGCCGCTTCCGCCAAGGCCGCCCCGGCCAAGGCCGCCCCCGCGGTGGCCGCCAAGCCCTACATGGGCTGGTCGAGTTGGAGCATGCAGTCGTCGAAGTACCCCGGTCTCAACCCGGACGGCGACTACAGCTACCTCACCGAGGCGAACGTCCTGAAGCAGACGGACGCCCTCGCCGCCAAGCTCAAGAAGTACGGCTACGACCACGTCAACATCGACGCCGGCTGGTGGATGGACAAGAGCTGGAAGACCGGCTTCGACCAGTACGGCCGGCAGACCCCCGACCCCGTCCGTTTCCCGCACGGCATGAAGTCGGTCGCCGACCACATCCACTCCAAGGGCCTCAAGGCCGGCATCTACCTGCCCGTCGGCCTGGAGAAGGGGGCCTACGGCGACGGCAAGGTGCCGGTCTGGAACGCCCCGGGCTGCACCACCGCCGACGTGGTCTACTCGGACCTGCGCACCACCAACGGCTGGGACAACGCCTACAAGCTGGACTTCGACAACCCGTGTGCGCAGAAGTACATCGACTCGCAGGCGCAGCAGTTCGCCGACTGGGGCTACGACTTCCTCAAGCTGGACGGTGTGGGCCCGGGCTCGTTCAAGTCCGGTGACAACTACAACAACGTCGCCGACGTCGCGGCCTGGCAGAAGGCCATCGCCACCGCCGGCCGCCCGATCCACCTCGAACTGTCCTGGTCGCTCGACATAGGCCACGCCGCCGACTGGAAGCAGTACTCCAACGGCTGGCGCATCGACACCGACGTCGAGTGCTACTGCAACACCCTGGTCACCTGGGAGAACTCGGTCAACGACCGGTGGGACGACGCACCGGCGTGGAGCCGCAAGGCGGCCCCGGGCGGCTGGAACGACCTGGACGCCATCGACGTCGGCAACGGCGAGATGGACGGCCTCACCAAGGCCGAGCGGCAGAGCTACATGACGCTGTGGGCCATCAACAAGTCGCCGCTGTTCACGGGTGACGACATCACCAAGCTGGACAGCTACGGCGTCTCCCTGCTGACCAACGAGGAGGTCATCGGCGTCGACCAGAACGACTCGCCCGTCGCGCGTCCGGTCACCCCGGTCGGCGACCAGCAGGTCTGGGGCACCAAGAACTCCGACGGCAGCTACACCGTCGCCCTGTTCAACCTCGGCGACTCGCCGGCCTCCGTCACCGCCGACTGGGCGTCCTTCGGATTCACCGGCAACGCCTCCGTGCGCGACCTGTGGAACAAGGCGAACCTCGGGACGCACAAGAACAGGATCACCGAGGCGCTTCCGGCACACGGCTCGCGGCTGTTCACCGTCAAGCCCGGCGGCAGCGCGCTCACGACCACGAGCTACGAGGCCGAGGCGACCGCCAACACCCTGTCGGGCAACGCCTCCGTCGCCGGGTGCGACGCCTGCTCCGGCGGCAAGAAGGTCGGCAACCTGTACACCGGCGGCAAGGTGCGGATCAACGACGTCACGGTGAGGAAGGACGGGATCTACACCGTCAAGGTGGCCTACGTGAGCGGCGACCCCCGCTCGGTGACCGTCCTCTCCAACAACGGCAACGGCACCAGTCTGAAGTTCCCGTCCACGGGTGACTGGGGTACGGCCGAGACCGTCAGCGTGCAGCTGGCGCTCAAGGCGGGGTCCAACTCCATCACCTTCGACAGCGGCAGCGGATACGCACCCGACATCGACAGGATCGTCGTACCGCAGTCCGTCTGACCGGCTTCCCGCGGGGCCCGGTGACACGCCCCGGGCCCCGCGGGGACCAGCCCCTTCGCCGACGGTCCGCAGCCGTCTTCCCCCCACGAGCCGTTCCCGCACGAGCCGTTCCCGCACGAGCCGTTCTCGGATTTGGAGTGCACCACCGTGGACATCCAGCACACCGAACCTCGCGACAACACGCCCAGTCGCAGGGGCTTTCTCGCCCTCGCCGCCGCTGCCGGCGCGGTCACCGCCCTCGGGGCTCTGCCCGCCTTCACCGCCTCGGCGGCTCCCGGGCGTCCCACCGAGTCACCTCTGCTGTCCCCGGCCGGCGCCGCGCGCAACCAGCTGTGGTGGCAGGCTCCCGGCTCCGCCCACTCGATGATCGAGCAGGGGCTGCCGGTGGGGAACGGACGCCTCGGGGCGCTCGTGAGCAACGACCCCGCCGACGAACTCGTGATGATCACCGACGCCACTCTGTGGACCGGGCATCTCAACGACAAGCTGCAGAGCGACGGCCAGTTCCCCTACGGGCGCGACGACTTCGGCTCCCTCACCCTGCTGGCCAAGCTCGACGTCGTCATCCCGGACCACGACCTGGGCGGCGTCGACAACTACCGCCGCACCCTCGACCTGGCCCAGGGCCTGGTCACCACCTCGTACGACGTCTCGGGCGTGACCTACCGGCGGGAGATCTTCGCCAGCCGGCCCGACGACGCCGTCGTCCTGTACTTCTCCCAGCGGGGCGGCGGGTCCTACACCGGCACCGTCACCCTCGCCGGCACCCATGGCGAGTCCACCACCGCCAACAGCGCCGGACGTTACGCGTCGTTCGGCGCCTCCCTCGCCAACGGCCTCAAGTACGGCGCCGCCGTCACCGCGTACAGCAGCACGGGCCGGGTCCGCGTCGACGGTACGTCGATCGCCTTCAACGGCTGCAAGGACCTCACAGTCGTCGTCAGCGGCGGCACCAACTACGCGCCCGACGCGGCGAAGAAGTTCCGCGACCCGTCCCTCGCCCCGGAACGTCTCGCCAGGACCAAGGTCCTGAACGCGGCGGGCCACTCGGCGAGCACCCTGCTGCACACCCATGTCGCCGACTTCCGGGGCGTGTTCGGACAGCTGGACATCGACCTGGGTACGTCGTCCGCCGCGCAGCGCGAACTGGACACCTGGGGCCGGATACAGGCACGTCACCGCGACGACGTCCCGGACCCGGAACTGGAGGCCGCCTACCTGCAGTTCGGCCGCTATCTGATGATCTCCGGGTCGCGGGGCAGCCTGCCGATGGGCCTTCAGGGCCCCTGGCTGGACGGCAACGACCCGGACTGGATGGCCGACTACCACACCGACATCAACATCCAGATGAACTACTGGATGGCCGACCGGGCGGGACTCTCCGACTGTTTCGACGCCCTCACGGACTACTGCCTCGCGCAGCTGTCCTCCTGGACGGACGTCACCCAACGGCTGTTCAACGACCCGTCCAACCGCTACCGGAACTCCAGCGGGAAGATCGCCGGCTGGACCGTGGCGATCTCCACCAACCCGTACGGCGGGGGCGGCTGGTGGTGGCACCCGGCGGGCAACGCCTGGCTCTGCCAGAGCCTGTTCGAGCACTACGAGTATACTCAGGACCGTACCTACCTGAAGAAGATCTACCCGCTCCTCAAGGGCGCCGTGGAGTTCTGGGAGGCCCGTCTCGTCACCACGACCGTCACCGACGCGTCAGGTGCTTCGCGTGAGGTCCTGGTCGCCGACAGCGACTGGTCGCCCGAGCAGGGTCCGCTGGACGCCAAGGGCATCACCTACGCCCAGGAACTCGTGTGGAACCTCTTCGGCAACTTCCGCACCGCGACCGGGGTACTCGCCAGGGACGCCGCCTACAGCAGGACCGTCGACGGCCTCCGCAAGCGCCTGTACCTGCCCGTGGTCAGTCCCAAGACCGGCTGGCTGGAGGAGTGGATGTCGCCCGACAACCTCGGCGAGACCACGCACCGGCACCTCTCCCCGCTCATCGGGCTCTTCCCCGGCGACCGGATCCGTCCGGACGACTCCACGCCGAAGGACATCGTCGCCGGCGCCACCGCCCTCCTCACCGCGCGCGGGATGAACAGCTTCGGCTGGGCCAACGCCTGGCGCAGCCTCTGCTGGGCGCGACTCAAGGACGCGGAGAAGGCGTACCAGCTCGTCGTCAACAACCTCAAGCCGTCGTCGGACGGCAGCAACGGCAGCGCGATGAACCTCTTCGACATCTACGAGGTCGAGCAGGGCCGCGGCATCTTCCAGATCGAGGCGAACTTCGGCACCCCGGCCGCGATGGTGGAGATGCTGGTCTACTCGCGCCCCGGCCACGTCGAACTGCTGCCCGCGCTGCCCGCCGCGTGGTCGGCATCCGGCTCGGTGACCGGCGTGGGCGTCCGCGGAGGCTTCGTCGCCGACCTCAGCTGGAAGAACGGCAAGGTCACCCGGGTGACACTGAAGAGCGTCGGCGGCCGTGCCACCACGGTCGTCGCGGGCGGCACCGCACGGAAGATCACGCTCAAGCCCGGTGAGTCCGTCACGCTGCGGAACCTCGGATGAGCGCCGGCTCGTACCGCCGCCGCGCGGTGGGCGTCCTCTCGGCCCTGGTCCTGGCCCTGTGCGGGCCCCTGACCGCTTCGTCGACGGCGCAGGCGCAGCAGGCGGCCCTGCCGCAGGCACAGGTCCCGGCGGCGGTGGCGAACCCGGCCGCCGCCAAGGGCAGGCACTCCGTCGTCACCTGGGGTGCCAGCGCCGACCGGCAGGGCGCCGGGCCCGCCGACCGCAGCTACCGCCTGATCGTGCGCACCAGCGTCGGAGGCACCGACCTGCGGATCCGGCTGTCCAACGCCTTCGGCGAGCACCCGGTGACCTTCGCGAGCGCGTACGCCGGGCTGCGCAAGCAGGGTGCGGAACTGGTCCACGGCTCCAACCGGCGGCTCTCCTTCAACGGCGGAGCCCCGTCCGTGACCGTCCCGGCCGGACAGGTGGTGCTGAGCGATCCGCTGCCCGGCAAGCTGGCCGCCCGGAGCGATCTGGTGATCAGTCTGTACGTGACGGGCGCCGAGGGACCGACGACCGGTCACGGCATGGCCATGCAGACCAACTACGCGACCGCGGGCGACCACGCCGCCGAGGAGGGCGCGGCCAACTGGACCGATCCGATGGGCTCCTGGTACTGGCTGGACGCCGTCGACGTGGAGACGCCCACGACGGTCGGCTCGGTGGTGGCCCTCGGCGACTCCATCACCGACGGGTGGGCCTCGACCACGGACGGCAACCGCCGTTGGCCCGACTATCTCGCCCAGCGGCTGCAGGCAGCGCCCGGCATCCCCGTGAAGGGAGTGGCGAACGAGGGAATCTCGGGCAACAAGGTGCTCGCGGACGGCGCCGGACAGGCCGCGCTGAACCGGCTGGACCGTGATGTGCTCTCCCAGCCCGGGGTGCGGACGGTGTTCCTGTTCGAAGGGATCAACGACATCAAGGCCCACACCGGCGTCACGGTGGACGACATGATCACCGGCTACCGGCAGATCATCGACCGGGCGCACGCCGCCGGCAAGTGCGTCGTCGGAGCGACCGTCATGCCGTTCAAGGACTGGTCCGAGTACGACGCCGCATCCGAGGCGGTGCGCCAGGGCGTCAACGAGTGGATCAGGACCAGCGGCGCGCTCGACGGTGTGACGGACTTCGACAGGATCACCCGCAGTCCCTACGACCCGCAGCGCATCCTGCCGTTCTTCGACGGCGGCGATCACCTGCACCCCAACGACAAGGGGATGCAGGCGATGGCCGACGCGGTCGCCCTCGGGAGCCTCACCTCCTGCTGAGAGCGGGCTCCCGGGGGCACGGTCAGGGGTAGGAGACCACCGTGGACGGCACGGTGGAGGTCCCCGAGGTGGGCGACCCGGTGTCGTTGACGACCCGCTCGTACTGCCCGTTGCCGCCCAGCGAGACGACCAGCAGGTCGTGGAACTTGACCCCCGGCTTGTTCGGTGCCGCGAACCCGTGGTGCTGGACGATCGTCGGATCGACGTTGTAGTAGCAGTAGCTGCCCAGGCCCCATCCCTCGTGCGTGGTCACGGAGTCGTCGACCTTGTAGGCCGCGTACCCCTTGATCCCGCCGTTCTGGATGGCGGCCTGGTTCGGCGCGTCGTACGCCTTCTCGTTCTGGAAGAAGATGGTGCGCCCGCGCTCGCCGAACCACTGGACGTCGTACTTGTTGAAGTGCTCGACGAACAGGCCGGTGGCCAGGACGTCGGCGCCGTTGACGCGGATGCCGTAGTCGGCCCGGTTGGTCTCCCAGCCGACGCCCGTGCCGTGGTCGGCGCGCCAGACCCAGGTGTGGTCGATGATCGTGTGACGGCTGTTGATGACCACGCTGGTGGTGGCCTTGCCCGCGCCCGCGCCACCGATCCGGACGAAGACGTCCTGCACGGTGGTCGGGTTGGCGGAGTGGTCCGCCGAGGCCCCGGCAGGCCCGACCTCCAGGAGTGTGGAGGAGTTGACCGGCCCGGCGTCGATCAGGAAACCGGCCAGCCGCACCCCGTCGACGTCGGCCGTCCTGAGCGCGGTGACGCCGTTGTCCGGGATCAGGGTGGCGTAACCGAGGCCCAGGACCACGGTGCCCGCGCGGTTGACCTGGATCGGCTGGTCGAGGTGGTAGATCCCCGGCGTCAGCAGCAGATGGAGTCCCTGGGTGAGCGCGGCGTTCAGGGTGGCGGCGGAGACACCGGGTTTGGCCACGTAGAACTGGCTGAGCGGCAGCGACGTGCCGCGCGGGGTTCCGCTGCCCCAGGTGGTGCCGCGCGCGTTGGTGCGCTTCTCCGGCAGGAAGACGCGGTACTCACTGCCGTTCAGGTAGAGGAACGGCTTCTCCCGGGAGACGGGTGTGGTGTCGAGCGTGGTGTAGGGCGGGTTCGGGAAGGACTGCGCGGGCGCGCCCTGGACACCGGAGAACACCATGTTCCAGACGGCGTTGGCCCAGCCGCCCACCGAACTGTCGCGGGTGTACCACTGCTGCTGGGAGTACGGTCCGACCGAGCCGTCGACCCGGCTGTCGGCGATGTAGCCGCCGCTGGCCCAGCCGTAGCCGCTGGGCGCCAGATTGAGACCGCCCTTGACGTGCATCCGACGGAAGGGAGCGGCCTGCGCGACCGCCCACCGGTTGGTGCCGTTGACCGGATTGAGAGCCAGGTTCTCCGCCGAGCGCCAGAAGTTCTGGGTCGCGTTGCCGTTGAACCATCCCGCGTCGACGGTCACGTCGCCGTTGATGGTGGTGTCGTCCGGGGACAGCCCGAGGCCCGCGATCGAGGTGTAGAAGCCGAGTTGGGCGTTGAGCCCGTTGTAGGTGCCCGGTTTGAACAGCAGCGCGTAGCGTCCGGTGCCGAACTGGGCCGACTCCTGCTGCCCGAAGACCTGGTCCAGCCTGGACTGGATACCCGCGGTGGAGGGGTCGAAGACGATCACGTTCGGGCCGAGGTCGCCGCCGCCCGGCAGGGCCTGCGGCTGTTTCACGGGCGCGGCGGGGGCGGCGGACGCCGGCGACGACAGTCCGAGCAGCCCGGGAGCGGCCGCGGCGGCGGCCATCGCGCCGAGTACGGAACGCCGTGCCACCGGCGACCGGCCCGAGTCCTGGGCCTCTGTGGGGGTTGAAGGCATGGGGGCGACTCTCCTGGTTCAGGAAGTGAACGGTGGGAGGTATGGGGGAGCGCTCTCTTGCCGATGCATGCTTCATCCAGGTGAACGACGCGTCAAGAGTTGTGACCGTAGTCCCGGATGTTGTTGCGGAGTGAACCGTCAACTCGTCCTGTTTATCGGGTGGTTCAGGCTCATTTGAACCCCCTCTGGTATGCGCTCCGGGGCGTGCTTGCGTTCAAGAGGTGCGCGAAGGGCGGGGAGTGATCCTCCGTCCGTTTCCCTTGACACTCCTGTGTCACCGCCACAACACTCCTGGCTGGGAGAGCGCTCTCCCATGCATTCCGGCACATGTGATGGTCCGTCACGCGGGCGACCGCGGCAGCACCGTGCACCCCACGCCGCTCACGGCCGCCCGACCCCACCGCCCCCACCGATGTGGCAGGAGGGTCTCCATGGCACGGAGATCGAAGATCGTCTCAGGAATCCTGATGTCCAGCGCGCTGGTTCTGACCTCGCTCGGCCTGGCCGGAGTGGCGATGAGCGCCGATCCGGCGGCCGGCCCGGCATCCTCCGTGGCCGCGTCGACGACCGTGCACACGGGTCATGCGATGCCGGCCTCGACGCTCGCCTCGCCCGAGGACCCGGACGGCGACGGCTACATCCCGGCGAACCCGCAGGTGACCGGGGTCGTCCCCTCCAAGGCGGAGCCTACGCACCGCTACTTCCACGAGTTCCAGGCGAACTGTTCGGTGTCCCACACCCGGCCCGACGACCCGATCGTCTATCCGGGCCAGCCCGGCAAGTCGCACGACCACACCTTCATGGGCAACACCACGACGAACGCGGCCAGCACCACCGCCTCGCTCGACGCCGGTGGCACCACCTGCAAGGCGCCCGGCGACAAGTCGGCCTACTGGATGCCGACCCTGCTCAAGGGTGACACTCCGGTGCTTCCGGTGGGCCCCCAGGTCATCTACTACAAGGCCGGGGTCACCGACTACACCAGCGTGCGGCCCTTCCCGAAGGGACTGCGCTTCGTCGTCGGCAGTCCCATGCAGTCGGCGGCCGACTTCCGCAACCACCACGGGTTCGTGGAGGGGTGGGAGTGCGGCGACAGCTTCTTCAACGTCGACTTCCCGCAACAATGCCCGAACAGGGCCGACGTCCAGCTCAACATCCGTTTCCAGGCCCCCAGTTGCTGGGACGGCAAGTACCTGGACACGCCCAACCACCAGAGTCACATGGCGTATCCCGTCGTCAATCCCGGCACCAACAACAACATCTGCCCGGACGACCACCCCGTCGCCCTGCCGATGATCGAGTTCAAGATGGCCTTCCCGGTCAACGGTGACATGTCGCAGGTCAGGCTGGCGAGCGGCGCCGGCTACTCGTTCCACTACGACTTCTTCAACGCGTGGGACGCACCGACCCTCAAGGCGCTCGTCGACCACTGCGTCGTCGGCGGGCTCCAGTGCGACGCCCGCGGCTACGACCAGACGCACCCCGAGGCGGGCGCGGCACTGGACGCGAACTACCGGCTCCCCTGACGCGGTCGCGTCCCGCCGGTCCGCAACACCTCGGCCGGCGGGACGCCCCCGTCCCTCGCCTCGCCCCCTTCGACTCCCCCTCACCCGCACACCGGACGGACACCCATGACCGGATCCCGAACCACCCGGCGCCGTATCGCGGCGCCCGTCACCGCGGGCCTGCTCGCCGCGGGGGCCCTCGCCCTGCCGTCCCACCCCGCGCAGGCGGCCGGCAGCGTCGTCAAGGTCACCGGCTCGCAGGGCAACTGGCAACTGACCGTCGACGGAAGCCCGTACCAGATCAAAGGCCTCACCTGGGGGCCGTCCACCGCCGACGCCGGGCGCTACCTGCCCGACCTGAGGTCGATGGGCGTCAACACCGTCCGCACCTGGGGCACCGACGCCTCCAGCAAGCCGCTCTTCGACGCGGCGGCCGCCCAGGGCATCAAGGTGATCGCCGGTTTCTGGCTGCAACCCGGCGGCGGCCCGGGCAGCGGCGGCTGCGTGAACTACCTGACGGACACCACCTACAAGAACCAGGTGCTCACCGAGTTCCCCCAGTGGGCCGCCACCTACAAGGACAACCCCGGTGTCCTGATGTGGAACGTCGGCAACGAGTCCGTGCTCGGACTGCAGAACTGCTACAGCGGCGACGAGCTGGAGCGCCAGCGCGACGCCTACACCACGCTCGTCAACGACATCACCAAGAAGATCCACGCCGTCGACCCCAACCACCCGGTCACCTCCACCGACGCGTGGACCGGGGCCTGGCCCTACTACAAGAAGAACGCGCCCGACCTGGACCTGTACGCGGTGAACGCCTACAACGCCGTCTGCGACGTGAAGTCGGCGTGGCAGCAAGGCGGTTACACGAAGCCCTACATCATCACCGAGACCGGACCGGCGGGCGAGTGGGAGGTGCCGGACGACGCCAACGGCGTCCCCGCGGAACCCACCGACCGGGCCAAGGCCGACGGATACACCCGGGCGTGGAACTGCGTCACCGGGCACCCGGGTGTCGCGCTCGGCGCCACGATGTTCCACTACGGCACCGAGTACGACTTCGGCGGCATCTGGTTCAATCTGCTGCCCGCGGGCGAGAAGCGGCTGTCGTACTACGCCGTGAAGAGGGCGTACGGCGCGGACACCTCCCACGACGACACCCCGCCCGTCATCTCCGACCTGACCGTCGAGGGCGACGCGGCGAAGGTGCCCGCCGGGGGTGACCTCACGCTCTCGGTCAAGGCCACGGACCCCGACGGCGATCCGATCACGTACGAGGTCCTGGACAACAGCAACTACATCGACCAGAGCAAGCAGCTGATCTCCCTTCCCTCCACCGATCTCGGCGGCGGCCGGCTCAGGGTGACCGCACCGGACCGGCCCGGCGTCTGGAAGATCTACGTCAAGGCCAAGGACGGCAAGGGCAACGTCGGTGTCGAGACCCGCTCCGTGCGGGTGGTGCCGCCCGTCCCGAGCGGAACGAACGTCGCCCTCGGCAGGCCGGCCACCGCGTCCTCGTCCCAGGCCGGCGGCGGGGACTGCCCCTGCACCGCCGCGGGCGCCGTCGACGGCAACCCCACCACCCGCTGGGCCAGCGACTGGAGCGACCCCCAGTGGCTCCGCGTCGACCTCGGCACCCGCACCTCGTTCCGGCACGTACAACTGGTGTGGGAGACCTCGTACGCCAAGGCCTACACCGTGCAGACCTCGGACGACGGACAGAACTGGACGACCGTCCGCTCGGTCACCGACGGCAACGGCGGCGTCGACGACCTCGACGTCTCGGGCACCGGCCGCTACGTGCGCGTCAACGGCACCGCCCGCGGGACCGGATGGGGCTACTCGCTCTACGAGTTCGGTGTCTACCGCTGATTCGGAGCTCGATGGGAGAGCGCTCTATCCCGGCGCAGTACGCGGCGGTTAAGGTGCGGGGCATGAGCAGACAGGCCCCCACGCTGGAGGATGTCGCGCGGGAGGCCGGTGTCTCCCGCGCGACGGTTTCCCGGGTCATCAACGGCGTCCGCAACGTCGATCCCGGCATTCAGGAAGTGGTGCGCCAGGCGGTCGAGCGGACCGGGTACGCCCCCAACAGGGCCGCCAGATCGCTGGTGACCCGGCGGACCCAGACGGTCGCACTGATCGTCTCCGGCGCGGGCGACACCTCGGACGGCGAACAGAGCGCCTTCACGGCACGGGTGTTCGCGGACCCGTTCTTCGGACGGGTCGTCGCCGGTGTGGTGGGCTATCTGCGACCACGCTCGATGCACCCGCTGCTGATGTTCGCCGAATCCCCCGAAGCCAGACAGCAGGTGCTGTCGGATCTGCGGCAGGGCAGCGCGGACGGCGCCCTCGTCGTCTCCACCCACGCCGACGACCCGATGCCCGCGCTGCTCGCCGACGCCGGCGTGCCCGCCGTCCTCTTCGCCCGGCCGTCGCGGCCCGTCCCGCTGAGCTACGTCGACCTCGCGCACCGGGACGGCGCGCGGCAGGCCGCCGAGCATCTGCTGAAGCGGGGCTGCCGACGGATCGTCACCGTCACGGGACCCCTGGGGGTGGGGGCGAGCCAGGACCGGCTCGCCGGGTTCCGCGACACCATGGCACGCAGCGGGCATCCGTACGTGCCGGTCGCCGAGGGCGGGTTCACCCTGGACAGCGGAATGGCCGCCATGTCCGGACTGCTGGCCGAACACCCGGACGTGGACGGGGTGTTCGCGGCCAACGACCTGATGGCCCAGGGCGCCTGCCAGGTGCTGCGGGAGCAGGGCCGACGGGTGCCGGACGACGTCGCGGTCGTCGGCTTCGACGACTCCAGCGTGGCGGCGACCTGCAGGCCCGCGCTGACCACCGTGCGCCAGCCGGTCGAGGAGATGGCCTCGACGATGGCCGGTCTCCTCGACGAGCACATCCAGGGCCTGCGCACCGACCCCACCTCGGTGATCTTCGATCCGGAACTCGTGGTGAGAGAGTCCGCGTAGGGCCCCCTCCCGCGTCGATGACGGACACTGGAGCGGTCAGGTTGCGGAGCGAGCCGGCAGGACGACCAGCCGGCGGCGGGAAGGCAGGCGAATGACCCACCCGATCACCGTGGGCGTGGACGGATCACCCGAGAGCAGGGCCGCGGCGGCCTGGGCGGGCAGGGAAGCCGTCCGCCGCGGCGTGCCCCTGCGCGTGATGTACGCGTGGCACTGGCCGCCCCACGGCACGGCGGCCGCCGGCGACCGGGACGAGCAGGCCCGCTGGGCCGGGGAGATGGTCCGCGACGTAGCCCGCACGGTCGCCGACACGCACCCGGACCTGGCTGTCTCGGACGAGGTGGTGGACGTCACGGCCGTGGACGCCCTGGTCGCCGAGGCGGCCGGTGCCCGCGCGCTGGTACTCGGTTCGCGCGGCCACGGCGCGGTCGTCGGCTTCCTGCTCGGTTCGGTCGGACAGCAGGTGATCGCCGAGGCCGGCTGCCCCGTCGTGCTGGTGCGTGCCGACGACCGGGCGGCGTCCGAGGCGACGGGCCGGGAGATCGTCGTGGGTCAGCAGGGTGAGCCCGACGACAGCGCGGCGGCCCTGGAGTTCGCGTTCGAGACGGCGGCGGCCCGAGGCGCCGGGGTACGCGCGGTACGGGCCTGGAGTCTGCCGCCGGTGTTCGCCTACAGTCCGGGTTCGCTGAGACTCCTGGACGAGGCCGGCGGTCTCGAACCGTACGAGACGAAGGCGCTCGCCGAGGCGTTGCAGCCGTGGCGCGAGCGGTTTCCCGACGTGCCCGTCACCCCGCACGTCGAGATGGGGAGCGCCGGCCAGGTCCTCCTCGCGCAGACCGCCCGCGCCCAGCTGATCGTGGTCGGACGCCGCGCGCACCGCTCCGCGCTGGGCTCACGGATCGGCTCGGTCGCGCACGCGGTGATCCACCACGCTCCGTGTCCGGTGGCGGTGGTTCCGCACTCCTGAACGCCGGAGGCCCGAGGACCGGCTGCCGCCTCGCCGTGCCGCCGGTCGGCGCCACGGCGAGGCCGCCGGCGGCTACTCGTTGTCGGCCCTGGACATCCGCAGGGCGAGATCCTGGAGCAGATCGGCCGTCTTGATGTCGGTCTGTCCGGAGTCGTGGACGTCGGCGAGTTCCGAGAAGAGGAAGGCGAAGGCACCCACGAGGGAGATCGTGGCGGGCAGATAGGCGTCCGCGACGGCCTGTCCGGCCTCGGCGGGTCCGGCGTCCGCGGGCACCTCGACGCGGGGGAAGACCTCGGTGACGAGCGCGCCGAGCTGTGTCTCGGTCGATTCGGCCTCGGCGTCCTCGTCCTGGGCGATCCTGCGGACCATCGCGTTGGTCTCGGTGAGCACGCCGATGGCGCGCAGGATGATCTCCGTCTGTTCCATGCCGTGAGCCTAGACGGGCGAAGCCCCGCTGTGGCCTCGATGTTCGTGCCGCAGTGATGGACAGTGGCCATGAACGACCTCTCCGACGCGGACCGCGCACGATCACCGCGGGCATCGACACCCCGGACCGCCGTGGCCGTACCGGGCTCGACCGGACGGGCCTCGGCCTGAGCGGCAACCCCCGGGTCAGGACGAGGGAGGCGGGCTGGAGGAGGAGGGCGAGGACATCGAGATCGTCGAACTGCCCTTCCGCGACGCCCTGGCCGTGATCCGCGGCGGGGGGATCGCCGACGCCAAGACGATCATGTTGTTGCAGTGGGCCGCTCCGGAGGGACCGTTCGCGCGCCCTTGACCTGAAGTGCTCTTCAAGTTCCAGACTCCCCTCCGGGCCCCGCGCACGCCGGGCCCGGACGGGAGGAACCAGCATGAAGTACCGTTCCATCGGCGCCGATCCGGACAACCGCCGTGAGGTGAGTGTGCTCGCGCTCGGCGCGATGCTGTTCGGCTCGGTGACGGACGAGAAGACCTCCTTCGCCGTACTCGACCGCTACGTCGAGGCCGGCGGCAACTTCATCGACACCTCGGACAACTACGCCTTCTGGGTCGACGGCGGCCAGGGCGGCCAGAGCGAGGAACTGCTCGGACGCTGGCGCCGCAGCCGAGGCGTCGGCGACGAGATCGTCTTCGCGACCAAGCTCGGTGCCAGGCCGCTGGCTCCTGGCACCGGGTACACCGACAACCCGGAGGGGCTGTCGGCCAAGACGATCCGCGAGGCCTCCGAGCGCAGCCGGGAACGGCTCGGCCTGGAGCGGATCGATCTGCTGTACGCGCACATCGAGGACCGGACCGTCGACATACGGGAGACCGTCGAAGGGTTCGGCGCGCTGGTGGCGGAGGGGACCGTGGGCCTGCTCGGCGCGAGCAACCACGCCGTCTGGCGGGTCGAGCGGGCCCGCGCCGTCGCCGCTGCCGCGGGGCTGCCCGGCTACGAGGTGCTGCAGTACCAGCACAGCCTGCTGCGGCCCCGTACCGACATACCCGACGCGCTCTTCCGGGACGGCAGCCTCGGCGGCGCGACCGGGGAACTCCTCGGCTATCTGCGCGCCGAGCCCGCCGTCACCCTGGTCGCCTACTCGCCGCTGCTGCGCGGCGCCTACGGCCGCGCGGACAAGCCGCTGCCCGCGGACTACGACCACCCGGGAACACCGCCCCGGCTCGCCGCGCTGCGGGCGGTCGCGCGGGAGACCGGAGCGAGTCCGAACCAGGTGGTGCTCGCCTGGCAGCTGGGCGCCGACTTCCCGGTGATCCCGTTGGTCGGGATGTCGTCCGTGGCACAGCTGGAGGAGAACCTGGCGGCCGTGGACCTGGAACTGACGCCGGATCAGCGGCAACGACTCGACACGGCGCACTGAGGTGCCCCGCCGCCCCGGCCGGGGCGGGGGCGGAGGAGCGGCCACCGCCCCCGGTCGCGTCAGGGACGGGGACCGCGGCGGCGGGTGGTGAGCAGCAGCGCGATGTCGTCGGGGCGTTCGGCGGCCTGCCGGGCCTCCTCGGTCAGCAGGTCGGCCGCGCGGGACAGCGAGGAGGCGCCGGGGCGGGCGTGCGGGGTGCCCGCCCCGGACAGCTTGGCGCGCACCCTCTCGATACCGTCGTCTATGTCGGTGCCGGGCTTCTCGACAAGGCCGTCCGTGTAGAGGGCCAGGACGGCGCCGGGCTCCAGGCGCAGGTCCGTCACCGGGTAACGGGCGTGCGGGTCCACGCCGAGCACCACACCGCCGGGCAGGTTCAGGACCTCGGCGCGGCCGTCGGGGTGGCGCAACAGGGGCTGCGGATGTCCGGCGCGCGCGGCACGGGCGACGCCGGTCACCGGGTCGAGCCGGATGTAGCAGCAACTGGCGAACTGGCCGGGATCGAGGTCGATGAGCAGCCGGTTGGTGCCGCTCATCACCTCGTCCGGAGCGTGGTCGCCGAGAGCGAACGCCCGTACAGCGCTGCGCAGTTGACCCATGGTGGCGGCCGCCTGGACACCGTGTCCCTGGACGTCGCCGATGACCAGGGCCAGTCCGTCGCCCGCCTCCACCACGTCGTACCAGTCGCCCCCCACGTCCATGCCCTCGGTGCCGGGCAGATAGCGCCCGGCCGTCTCCACCTGGGGGTGTGCCGACAGCCGGTGCGGGAGCAGTGCCTCCTGCAGGCCACGGGCGAGGGCGGCCTCGGAGTCGTAGCGCCGCGCTCGCTCCAGGGCCTGCGCGACGAGTCCGGCGAGCGCTGTCAGCACCGTACGCTCCTCGGTGCTGAAGTCACGCGGACGGTCGAAGCCCAGGATGCAGGAACCGACCGGCCGGCCCGAGGCGATCAGCGGCAGGAAGACCCGCGCGCCCACCTTGGCGTCCAGGGCGATACCGGGATAGGCGGACTCGAGCCGGGGCATCGACTCGAAGAAGAGGGCTCGTCCGGAGGTGAGGGTCTCCACCCCGGGCAGCTCGGCGTCCAGCCCCACCCCGTCGAAGGGGGCGAGGAATCCCTGGGGGAAGCCGGTCTCCCACGCCAGGTACAGCCGCCGCTCCTGCAACAGGTAGATGGCGAGCCGCCGTCCGCCGAACGCGGGCAGCAGCTCCCGCATCACCACCTCGGACACCTGACGGGCGGTCACGGCCTCGGACAGCGCGATGGCGAGGACGATGGGGTGGTACAGCCCCGCCGTGGTGACGCTCGACACGGATGTTTCGAGACGGGGCGCCGCCTCCGACGGCCGACCCGCGCCGGGTGGCGCGGCCTCCGCGGCGCTGGCGGTGTCGGCGAGGCGCCCCATCGGTATCAGCTTGCACGTCAACCCGCGGGGGCCGGGATACACCGACAGCGTCAGCCAGGTGTCCCCGCGGCCCGCCAGGGAGGTCCGGCGTCCCTCGCGCGGGCGGGCGACCTGGAAGTGCACCGGCTCCGGCGACAGCAGCGCGCCGCGCAGGTGATCCTCGTAGGACGGCTGGTCCAGCCAGGGGACGGCCTGCCACAGCGGTCGCCCGAGCAGTTCCCCGTGCGGCCGGCCGAGGAGTTCGGCGGCGCGCGGATTGACGTAGGTGATCAGCCCGAGCCGGTCCAGCGCGAACACGCCCTCCGGGAGGAGGTCCGCGGCACCGGCCGCGGTCGGTCCCGGGCCGGGGTCGACGATCGTCCCGCGGACCGGGAACGGCGGGTCGGGCGCGTCGTGTCCGGGTGACAGGTGCAGCAGGCACAGGCCGCCGCCCGACGTGTGCAGGGGCAGCGAATGGGCGGGCGGGTGGCCGGCGGCCGTCTCGTGCAGCGCGGCCAGCAGGGCGTGCGGATCGCCCGGGGACAGCCCTCGGGCGAGCGCCTCCGGGGTCCCGGGGAACGCCCCGGCACCGGTACCGAGCAGGGACCGCAACGCGTCGTCCGCGGTGACCGTGCCGCGGACCGGATCCCAGGTGAACCGTCCGGCGCACCGCGGGGGAGGACCGTCGGCGGGCGGCCGCACGCACCACGGCTCGCTGTCCCACGTGACCGCGGATCCGTCCTTCTCCCAGGCGGCCAGGGCGGTGCCGAGACTCTCCGCGACCGCCGTCATGCGGTCACGGTCCGGCAGTACGTCGGTGGCGTCCGAGGCCGAGGGGCGCAGCACCGTCAGGACGCCGTAGGAGGCCGAGGAGCCGGTCACGGGCACGTACAGCGAGCCGAACTGGAACGGCAGACCGGCCGCGAGCTGCGGATAGCGGCGCATCGTCTCGGTGGCGTCGGCGAGCAGCACCTCCATGCCCTGCCGGTAGCAGTCGGCGGCGGGGAAGGGCCGGTCCAGGGGCAGGCGCCACCAGGAACGGAACAACTGGTCGGGCAGGCCCGCGAGAACGGCCAGTCTCAGCAGTCCGGGCGTGGACGTGCGCAGATACACACCTCCCGCGAAGCCGCGGGCCGCGCGGATCGCGTCCGCCACAGCCCCGCTGAGCAGGACTGCCAGGCCGTCCGGCGCCCGGTCCGCTTGCTCGGCGCTCCCAGTCATCGGTCTGTCCTCGTCCGCCTGCCGTCAGGTGACCACGGCAAGAATGCGCCTCACCGGCACCCGCCCGTACGTCGACGCCTCCCGCGCGCCGGTCGCCTTTCGTCGGCCTCGGTTTCACTCAGCGTATCGGCTTCACTCAGCGCGAAAGATACCGCGCCCGCGCCCCGGCGAGGAGTCCCGGGACGATGTCGTCGGCCCGGTCCTGGACGACGGGCCCCGCGTCCTCGGTCAGGAGCGGCGGTTTTCCGGTCCCTGGTGGCGAGGTGGTCCTCCGTGAGGCGGGTCGGGTGGGCACGCGCTCGGTCGGTCGGCAATGTGGTGGCGGCCAAGCGGAGCAGCGGTCAGGCGGTGAGGTGGCCGGGCGGTGAGGTGGCCGGGCGGGGTCAGGAGCGCGGCGCGGGCTCCAACGCGTCCGCGGCGGCGGACGCCACGGCCTCGGCCACCACGGCGAGCGCCGGGAAGTCGAGCTTCCACTGCTGCCAGTACAGCGGCACGTCCACGGCGCGGTCCGGGGCGAGGCCGACCAGCCGCCCGGCGCGCAGCAGCGGCCCGGCCTGGGCCTGAGGCACCATGCCCCAGCCGAGCCCGGCGACGACGGCGTCCACGAACCCCTCCGACGTGGGCACGGAGTGCCGCAGCGGGCTCGCGCCGCGGCCGCCGAGCAGACGCGCGGCGAAGTCGTCCTGGAAGTCGTCGTTCCGGTCGAAGACCACCACCGGAGCGTGGGCGAGCAGGTCGTGCAGGGCCGTGTCCGTCCCGGCGCCGAGCCACCGCCCGGCGAAGCCGGGACTCGCCGTCGCCAGGTACCGCATCCGGCCCAGGGACCGGACGGAGCAGCCCGCCACCGGGTCGGGGGACGAGGTCACCGCCGCCATCACCGCCCCCTCGCGCAGCAGGGCGGCCGTGTGGTCCTCGTCCTCGCGGCGCAGTTCGAAGCAGAGCCGCAGCTCGCGCGGCACGCGGGTGAGCGCGGGCAGGAACCAGGTGGCGAGCGAGTCGGCGTTCACCGCGATCGACAGCTGGGTCGGCTCTCCGGAGTCGCTCATGCCGAGCTCGGCCCGGGCATCGCGCTCCAGCCGGGCCAGCCGACGCGCGAACCGCACGACGATCCCGCCGGACTCGGTCGGGCGCACCGGTTTCGTCCGCGTCAGCAGGACCCGTCCGGTGCGCTGTTCGAGCGCCTTGACGCGTTGGCTGACGGCCGAGGGCGTCACATGCAGGGCGGCGGCCGCCGCGTCGAAGGTGCCCTCGTCGACCACCGCGAGCAGGGTGCGCACCTGGTCGAGAGGGAGTTCTGCCATCACGAGCGCTAATGATACGTAAGAATCTTTAGCTGTACTCTTGACAGTGGTCTTCCTAACGTCTTCGTCATGACCAACGCCCTCACCGCCGCGGCCGCCGGGTTCGGCACCGGCCTCTCGCTCATCGTCGCCATCGGCGCCCAGAACGCCTTCGTGCTGCGCCAGGGCATCCGCCGCGACGCGGTGTTCGCGGTGGTGGGCATCTGCGCGGTGTCCGACGCGGCGCTCATCGCGCTCGGGGTGGGCGGCGTCGGCGCGCTGGTGGTGGCCCGACCGGAGGCGCTCACCGTCGTCGGACTGATCGGCGGTGGATTTCTCCTGGTGTACGGCGTCCTCGCCGCCCGGCGGGTGCTCCGTCCCTCGGCGCTGGAGGCGGCGGGCGGTGCCACCGGCTCGCGGCGGCGGACCGTGCTCACCTGTCTGGCGCTGACCTGGCTCAACCCGCACGTCTACCTCGACACCGTCTTCCTGCTCGGCTCCCTCGCGGCCGACCGCGGGTCGCTGCGCTGGACCTTCGGACTCGGGGCGGCGCTGGCGAGCCTGTGCTGGTTCGCCGCTCTGGGCTTCGGCGCCGGGCTGCTCGGCCGCTTCCTGGCCCGTCCCTCCTCGTGGCGGGTGCTGGACGCCCTGGTCGCCGCGACGATGATCGTCATGGGGACCCTGCTGATCGCCGGTGCCTGAGCGACGTACGTCATGCGCCGGGACGGACCGTGGGGAACCGGTGTGACCGACCGCGCGGGACCCACGGGGACTCCGCACGCTCCCGTTCCGCGATAGTGAACCCTGACACCGAAAGATGTATCGAGCAGCCAGGACGGTCGTGGACACGAGCAAGAGCAGTACGGACGGCGCACCGGCACCGCGGGACGGGGCGGTCGGGGCGGCGGACCCCGGACAGCCGGACCGCACCGGTTGGCGCCGCTGGACGATGGACACCCGCCCGTTGCGGCGTCCGGCGTACCGGAGGCTCTGGTCCTCCACCATCGTCACGTCGGTGGGCAGCCAGCTCACCGCCGTCGCCGTCCCCAAGCAGATCTACGACATCACCGGGTCCTCGGCCTGGGTCGGCTACGCGAGCCTCGCCGGTCTGCTGCCGCTCGTGGTCTTCGCCCTGTGGGGCGGCGCCATCGCCGACAGCATGGACCGGCGCAAGCTGCTCCTCATCACCAACACCGGGATAGCCGTCACCTCGCTGCTCTTCTGGATACAGGCCGTCACCGGACTCGACTCCGTACTGGTCCTGATGGTCCTGCTCGCCCTCCAGCAGGCCTTCTTCGGCCTGAACGCACCGGCCCGCACCGCGTCCATCGCCCGGCTGGTCCCCGCGGACGAGCTTCCCGCGGCGAACGCGCTCGGCTCGACCGTCATGCAGACGGGCCTGGTGGCCGGACCCCTGCTCGCCGGCGCCCTGATTCCGGTGATCGGTCTGAGCGAGCTGTATCTGATCGACGCCCTGGCGCTGTGCGTCACCGTGTGGGCGGTCGTACGGCTGCCCTCGCTGCCGCCTCTGACGGGAGCGACGGGCCGTCGCGCGGGCTGGCGCGAGGTCGTCGCGGGGTTCCGCTACATCGCCCTGCACAAGGTGCTGCTGCTGTCCTTCCTCGCCGACATCATCGCCATGGTCTTCGGCATGCCCCGGGCGCTCTTCCCGCAGCTCGCCGCCGAGACGTACGCGCCCTACGGCGAGGGCCTCGCGCTCGGACTGCTGTTCGCGGCGATCCCCATCGGCGCGGTGATCGGCGGACTGATGTCGGGCACCTTCTCCCGCGCGCGCCGGCACGGCCTCATGGTGATCGTCGCGGTGCTGGCCTGGGGGGCCGCCATCACCGGGTTCGGTCTCAGCGGCAGCCTGTGGGTGGCCGTGGCCTTCCTCGCCGTCGCCGGAGTCGCCGACATGGTCTCCATGGTCTTCCGCGGGGCGATCCTGCTGTCGGCCGCCACCGACGAGATGCGCGGCCGGATGCAGGGAGTGTTCACCGTGGTGGTCGCGGGCGGGCCGCGCCTCGCCGACGTCCTGCACGGAACGGCCGGTTCCCTCCTGGGGGCCCGCGCGGCCGTCGCCGGCGGCGGTCTGCTGGTGATCGTCGCCACCCTGGGCCTGGCCGCCGCGACGCCGGCGCTGCGGCGGTACACGGCCTGACCGAGAGGGCGCCGGGGTGCCCGGGCCCACCCTTCGGCCCGGCACCCCGGTCGGTCCGCGTCGCCGGTGCGGGGAGGCGGAGCGACGTCAGCGCGGCGTGGCCTGGTCCATCAGGGTCTGCAGGTGCAGCCCCCGGCGGGCGTCGAGCGCTCCCGACACCCCGGTACGCACGGCCGTCGCGAACTCCCGGCGCAGCACCGGCCAGATCTCCTCGCCGTCGAGTCCGGCGGCGTCGAACACCAGCGGCGGTTGCGGCCCGAAGAGCTCGATCCGGGTGCTGCCGCGCTCGATGTCGACCGACCCCGACAGCGACGCCTGACTGACGGCCCCACTGGCGTGCTCGCAGGTCAGCTCGATCCACCGGCGGGGGTCGCCGGTACCGCGGACCCGGACGATCGTCCCGACGGCCGCGTCCAGCAGATCCAGCAGGTGGGGACCCAGGTCGAGCAGGGCGCCGTGCTCCAGCCGCCAGGACGTGGCGAACTCGCCGCCCAGGAAGGCCCCGTGCAGAAGACACGAACGCGCTCCGGTGACCTCGATCGCCTGCGCCGCGCTCAGGAACTCCCGGGTGGCCGGGTGGTAGCGGTTGCTCAGGACGAGCTGGGAGACGACGCCCGCCTCGGCGACGGCGTCGGCGACCCGCCGCGCCGACGCCAGATCCACCCCGAGCGGCTTCTCCAGCAGCAGCGCCTTGCCCGCCTTCGCGGCCAGGGGCGCGAGTTCCGCCTGGACCGCGGGCGGAACGGCGAACGCGACCGCCTCGCAGCCGTCGAGCAGCTCTTCGAAACGGGCGACCGTGTCGGCTCCGTAGGGCGACGCCGTCTCGCGGGCGGCTTCGACGCGCCGCGCCCACACGGCCGTCAGTCGCGTCTCGGGGCCGGCGGCGAGGACGCGGGCGTGCACGGCCCGCGCCCAGGGGCCGGCGCCGACCAGACCGACCCTGACCGGTTCATGGGGCCAGGGAAGCGAGGTGCCGGTTGCTGTCGCGGTCACTGTGGTTCTCCTTCGGCTGGTGCCCGGCGTCGGGTGGGGAAACTCCATCACGAGGCCCGCCGTCTCGACCAGGGGGGAACGGTCGCCGGGTCGGCCGCGGGGCGGCCGCGCGCGGAAATCGGAACGCGGTGCACCCCCGTCCGCCTCTTCTTGACCCGCCCTTTTGCGAATTACCTCTGACACAGAGCTATTCTCGTGATGTGGAACCGGAGAGCTTTCCCGAGGCACTCGCCGACACCCTGGCCGGGGTGCAGCGGCTGATCCGCCGACGGCTGCGCGGCGGCATGACCGCCCCGCGGCTGCGCGGCGCCGAGGTCGACCTGTTGCGCCTGGTCATGGCACGCCCGGGCATCGGCGTGTCCGAGGCCGCCAAGGAGCTCTACCTGGCGGGCAATTCGGTCTCGACGCTGGTCAACCAGCTGGCGCGGGACGGTTATCTGATCCGGGAGACGGACCCGGCCGACCGGCGCGCCGCGCGGCTCGTGCCCACACCGGCGGCGGACGCACGGCTGCGCGACTGGCGACAGCGGCGCGCGGCCCTCGTACGGAACCAGGTCGCCCGTCTCGACGAAGCCGACCGCGCGGCCCTGGAGGCCGCTCTTCCGGCCCTGCGCAAGCTGGCGGCGAACCTGCACGAGGAGGCCGAGGAGACATGACGCGCTACACGACCGGTGGCGAGGACCCCGGGCACGGCGGGGACGCGCCCGCCGGGGGACCGGACGCCGGGCGCACCCCGGCCGTGCCGGACGGGCCCGGCACGCAGACCGCTGTGGCGGACACCGTCACGGACACCGCGGAGGCGTCCCGGCCGGACGCCGTGACCTGCACGGGGCTCGCCTACGCCTTCGGTGACACGACCGCGGTCGACGGACTCGAACTCTCCGTCCGCGACGGCGAGGTGTTCGGACTGCTCGGGCCCAACGGCGCTGGCAAGACCACGGCGATCCGCTGCATCACCACCCTGCTGCCGGTCCCGGCCGGCACGGTCCGTGTCTTCGGACACGACGCCGCCGGCGAACGCATGGCGGTACGCCGCCTGTTGGGCTACGTACCGCAGCAGCTCTCCGCCGACTCCGGACTCACCGGCCGGGAGAACGTGGAGCTGTTCGCCCGCGTCTTCGACGTCTCCCGCCGGGAGCGGGCGGCACGCGTCGGCCAGGCGCTCGCGGCGGTCGACCTCGTCGACGCGGCCGACCGGCTGGCCAAGACGTACTCGGGAGGCATGGTCCGCCGTCTCGAACTCGCCCAGGCACTGGTCAGCGCGCCCCGGCTGCTGATCCTCGACGAGCCGACCATCGGCCTCGACCCGATCGCCCGGACGAGCGTGTGGGAGCACATCAACGCCGTACGCGCCGCCACCGGGATGACCGTCCTCGTGACGACCCACTACATGGACGAGGCCGACCAGTACTGCGACCGGGTCGCGCTGATGCACCGCGGCCGCGTCCGTGCCCTCGGCACCCCCGACGAACTGAGGACGGGCCTCGCCGAACGGCGCGGCGCCGGGAGCGGTGAACAGCCCACGCTGGAGGACGTCTTCCGTGACATCGCCGGCAGCGGCCTCGACGACAAGTCAGGAGACTTCAGCGATGTCCGAAGCACCCGCCGTACCGCGTCCCGTGTCGGCTGACCTGGCTCACCCGGGCGGTCTCGACCTGCTCGTGGTCCCGCCCCGGGCCCGTACCGGATGGCGGGTACTGCCCGCCCGGGTCGGCGCGATGTGCGCGGTCGAGCTGCAGAAACTCCGGCACGACCGCACCGAGTTGTACACCCGGGCGGTGCAACCCGCGCTGTGGCTGCTGATCTTCGGCGAGACCTTCACCCGGATCAAGGCGATACCCACCGGCGGCATCCCCTACCTCGACTACCTGGCACCCGGCATCATCGCCCAGTCCGCGATGTTCATCGCCATCTTCTACGGCATCATGATCATCTGGGAACGGGACGCCGGGATCCTCACCAAACTCCTCGTCACACCGACCCCGCGTTCGGCGCTCATCACGGGCAAGGCCTTCGCCGCCGGGGTGAAGGCGCTGATCCAGGCGCTTGTGGTCGTCGTCATCGCCGCGCTGCTCGGCGTCGCGATGACCTGGAACCCGCTGCGGCTGCTCGGCGTCGGGGTGGCCGTCGTCCTCGGCTCCGCCTTCTTCTCCTGCCTCTCGATGACCATCGCGGGCATCGTGCTCACCCGGGACCGGTTGATGGGGATCGGCCAGGCGATCACGATGCCGCTGTTCTTCGGCTCCAACGCCCTCTACCCGGTGGCCGTCATGCCCGGCTGGCTACAGGCCATCAGCAAGGTGAACCCCCTGAGCTACCAGGTGGACGCGTTGCGGGGCCTGCTGCTCGGCACCCATGCGCACCTGGCCCTCGACTACGGCGTTCTCGTCGTGGCCGCGGCCCTCGGCATCCTGTCCGCCTCGTCACTGCTGGGCCGCCTGGCCCGCTGACCGCCCGGACACCGGGGCCTCTGCCGGGCGGCCACGCCGGGTAACTTGACCAGAAGGAGAGGGTTTACGGCCGGGCGGACTCATAGGCTGTGCGCCAGTGATCACTGTCGCCCAGGAGGAGTCAACGTGACGTCACGCCCGCAGCAGGTCAGCAGACGCAGCAGCGTCCTTCGCCGGGAGGCCGTCGTCGCCGTGGTCCCGGCCGCCGTCGCGGCCCTGCTCGTAGCGGCCGGTCCGGCGGCGGCCGGTCCGGTGGGCACCTCCGGCGCGGGGGATCCGTACTTCCCGCTGGCGGGCAACGGCGGTTACGACGTCGGGCACTACGGCCTGACCCTCGGATACGACCCCCACAGCCGCCACCTCGACGGCACCGCGGTCGTCACCGCCCGGGCCACCGAACGGCTGACCCGCTTCGACCTCGACCTCTCGGGGTTGAAGGTCACCGGTGTCACCGTCGACCACGTCAAGGCGTCCTACCGTCGTGCCGGACAGGAACTGGTGATCACCCCGCGCCACGCCCTGCGCAGGAACCAGGAGTTCCGGGTCACCGTCACCTACTCGGGCACCCCCAAGCCGGTCACCGATCCGGACGGCTCCCCGGACGGCTGGATCCCCACCGACGACGGGGCGTTCGTGGCCGGTGAGCCGCAGGGCGCGATGACCTGGTTCCCCGCCGACAACCACCCCAAGGACAAGGCCTCCTACGACTTCACGATCACCGTTCCCGACGGAACGACCGCCGTGGCCAACGGCGTTCTGCGCGGGCGGACGACGAGCCACGGCCGTACCACCTTCCGCTGGCGGCAGTCCGAGCCGATGGCCGCCTACCTCGCGACGGCGACGGTCGGGAAGTTCAAGGTCGAGCAGTACACCACCGCCGACGGCCTCAAGGTCTTCAACGCCGTCGACCCCCGTGAGGCGAGCGCCGCGGCGCCCGTGCTGAAGAAGCTGCCTTCCGTGCTCGCCTGGGAGAGCTCCGTCTTCGGCCCCTACCCGTTCCGCGCCGCCGGGGCCATCGTCGACCGGGCTCCGCAGGTCGGGTACGCGCTGGAGACCCAGACGCGGCCCCTGTACGACTCGGCGCCGGACCTGAGCACGCTCGTCCACGAAAGCGCGCACCAGTGGTTCGGGGACTCCGTCGCCCTCACCACCTGGAAGGACATCTGGCTCAACGAGGGCTTCGCGACGTACGCGGAGTGGCTCTACACCGAGCAGCACGGCGGCAGGACCGCGCAGCAGGCCTTCGACGCCCTGTACGCCAAGCCGGCCGGGAACGACCTGTGGGCGTTCGCGCCGGCCGATCCCGGCAGCGGCGAGCACATCTTCGAGACGCCCGTCTACTCGCGTGGTGCCATGGCCCTGCAGAAGCTGCGGACGGCCGTCGGTGACAGGACGTTCCTTCGTATCCTGCGCACCTGGGCCACCGAGCACCGTGCCGGGCACGGCACCACCGCCGAGTTCGTCCGGCTCTCCGAGCGGTTGTCCGGCAAGGACCTTCACGCGCTGTTCCACACCTGGATCGGTACGGCGGGCAAGCCGTCCTCTCCCTGAACCTGCCTTCCCCCGCCCCCTGAAGGCTCCTGTCCCGCCCGGCGTCGGGCGGCGAGCCTTCCCGTGGGCGGGGGCGCGGCCGGGGTCAGGCGGGGCGGAGCCAGAGGGTGCTGAGCGGGGGGAGCGTGAGCCGGATGCTCGCCGAACGGCCGTGGGCGGGGCGGGATTCGGCCTTGACGACGTCCGGGTCGGTGACGTCGCTTCCGCCGTACCGTGCGCTGTCGGTGTTGAGGGTCTCCTGCCAGGCGGGGACGGAGTCGGGGACGCCGAGGCGGTAGGCGTGGCGGACGACCGGGGAGAAGTTGCTGACGGCGAGGAGCGGGTTGCCGTCGCCGTCGTGACGCAGGAACGCGAAGACGTTGTCGTCCGCGGCGTCACCGGTGATCCAGGCGAAGCCGGCGGGGTCCGTGTCGCGCTGCCAGAGAGCGGGTTCCCGGCGGTAGACCGTGTTGAGGTCACGGACCAGGTCCCTGATCCCCCGGTGGTCGGCTTCGGCCGGATAGGCGGGGTCGAGGAGCCACCAGTCGGGCCCCTGCGCTTCGGACCATTCGGCTCCCTGGGCGAACTCCTGGCCCATGAAGAGGAGTTGTTTGCCGGGGTGGGCCCACATGTAGCCGAGGTAGGCGCGGGTGGTGGCGCGTTGCTGCCACCAGTCGCCGGGTGCCTTGGAGGCCAGTGCTCTTTTGCCGTGGACGACCTCGTCGTGGGAGATGGGCAGGACGTAGTTCTCGCTGTAGGCGTAGACCATGGAGAACGTCATCTCGTGGTGGTGGTACTTGCGGTGCACCGGCTCGTGCTGGAGATACTCCAGTGAGTCGTGCATCCATCCCATGTTCCACTTCAGCCCGAACCCCAGCCCCCCGTCCGAGGTCGCCCGGGTGACGCCGTCCCAGGCGGTGGATTCCTCGGCGATGGTGACGACGCCGGGGTTGCGGCGGTAGACGGTGGCGTTCATCTCCTGGAGGAAGGCGACGGCGTCGAGGTCTTCGCGGCCGCCGTGTTCGTTGGGTGTCCACTGCCCGGGCTGGCGGGAGTAGTCGAGGTAGAGCATGGAGGCGACGGCGTCGACGCGGAGTCCGTCGATGTGGAATTCCTGGCACCAGTAGACGGCGTTGGCGACGAGGAAGTTGCGGACTTCGCGGCGTCCGAAGTCGAATTCGAGGGTGCCCCAGTCGGGGTGGGCGGCGCGGCGGGGGTCGGCGTGTTCGTAGAGGGGGCGTCCGTCGAATGCGGCGAGGGCCCATTCGTCGCGGGGGAAGTGGGCGGGGACCCAGTCCATGAGGACGCCGATGCCGGCCTGGTGGAGGGCGTCGACGAGGTGTTTGAAGTCGTCGGGGGTGCCGAGGCGGGCGGTGGGGGCGTAGAAGCCGGTGACCTGGTATCCCCAGGAGCCGCCGAAGGGGTGTTCGGCGACGGGCATGAGTTCGACGTGGGTGAAGCCGAGGTCGGCGACGTAGGCGGGGAGCTGCTGGGCGAGCTGACGGTAGGTCAGGCCGGGTCGCCAGGACGGAAGGTGCACCTCGTAGACGGAGAACGGCGCCTCGTGCACGGGCCGTTCTCCGCGGCTCGCCATCCACGCGTCGTCCCCCCAGACGTGGGACGACCGCGTCACGATCGAGGCCGTCGCCGGCGGGACCTCGGTGCGGCGGGCCATCGGGTCGGCGCGCAGGTTGCGGGAGCCGTCGGGGCGGGTGATCTCGAACTTGTAGAGCTCGCCCTCGCCGATGCCGGGCACGAACAGCTCCCAGACGCCCGTGGAGCCGAGCGAGCGCATCGGATACGCCGTGCCGTCCCAGTGCGAGAACGGTCCGCAGACCCTGACCCCCCGGGCGTTCGGAGCCCACACCGTGAAACGGGTGCCGGTCACGCCCTGATGGTCCATGGGGTGAGCGCCCAACGCTCGCCAGAGTTCCTCGTGGCGGCCCTCGCCGATCAGATGCAGATCCGTCTCGCCCAACGCGGGCAGGAATCGGTAGGGGTCCTGCACCTCGAACGCACGGCCCGCGTACGTCACCGACACCACGTACGCGGGGATCGTGTCGAGCGGCAGCACGGCGGCGAACAGGCCGTCGCCGATGTCCGTCAGCGCGGTACGCCGCCCGTCGACCACCACGGCCACGGCCTCGGCGTACGGACGCAGCGCCCGGAACACGACACCACCCGGCACCTCGTGGGCGCCGAGCAGGGCGTGCGGATCGTGGTGGGCGCCCGACAACAGGCGTGCGCGGTCCGCCGCGTCCATCGGGGCCACCGGCCCCGCGCCGACAGCAGTGGTGGAAACGGCCACGGCTTCATCCTCCTCAAGAGCGAACACGGAACAGGGCGGGTTCTCAGAGACCTTCGGCGAGACGGGCGACCGCCGCCATCGGAACAGGCAGCCAGTCGGGCCGGTGCCGGGCCTCGTACAGCACTTCGTACACGGCCCGGTCCGTCTCGTACGCGCGCAGCAACTCGGGCTCCTCGTGCGGATCCCAGGCGGCCGCGGCGGCGTAGCCGGCGCCGTACGCCTCCCTGCAGCGGTGCGCCCACTCCGGGCGCCAGGGGCGGCGGGAACGCGCGGCGTAGTCGAAGGAGCGCAGCATGCCCGCGACATCGCGGACGGGTGACTGCAGACGCCGCCGCTCGAGGACCGGACGAGCCGGCTCGCCCTCGAAGTCGATGACGGACCACTGGCGCCCCGCCCGCAGCACCTGGCCGAGGTGGAGGTCGCCGTGAATCCGCTGAGACGGCCGCGCCGCGACGTCGAGTGACGCGAGGGCGTCGAAGGCGGAGCGCAACCCCGGTACGTACGGTTCGAGTTCGGGTACCGCGCCGGCGGTGGCGTCGAGGCGCTCGCTCATCGCGGCGGCGAGCTGTTCGTGCTGCAGCGGACTCGGCGCGTGGACGGGGAAGGCCGTCGCCAGTGCCAGATGCACCTCGGCGGTGGCCCGTCCCAGTTCGTAGGCCTCCTCGGTGAACTCCCGTTCCGAGGCGAGTGACTGCAATGCCAGGGTCCAGCCGTCGGCCGCGTCCGGCAGGAACGGCTGGAGCACTCCCAGCGTCGCCTCCCGAGGCTGCGAGGTGCCGAACCACGCCGCGGGGGCGGGCACCCGGGTGCAGCCCTGCCGGGCCAGCGCCCACGGCAGCTCCAGGTCCGGGTTGATGCCCGGCTGGACGCGGCGGAAGAACTTCAGGATGAAGGAATCCCCGTACACGAGCGAGGAGTTCGACTGCTCGGCGTCGAGCAGTCGGGGAGCGAGGCCGGCCGGGACCGTCACGCGTGCGTCGCGTTCGAAGAGCAGCGGCCCCGCTGACCCCGGAGTACGCAGCCGCTCCAGGAGCAGCCCCGTGGCCCGCGGGTCGTGGAGCGCGTCGTAGACACTCATGTCGGCCAGGGGTCCCGCGCTCGCGCGGCCGATGAAGGCATGGGCGAGCCGGGGCGGCAGAACCTTCCGCGCGCCGAGGAGGAGCTGGTAGCAGTCGTCGGGCGGGGGAGTGCCGGATCCACTGTGGGTGGTCCGGCCCAGGTGTTCGGTGTGTACCAGGAGATGCAGGCAGCCCGGGTACAGCTCGGTCGACGACGCCACGCTCAGGCCGGTGACGGGGCGTCCCTTGCCCGCGAACCAGCGTTGCCGCGGCAGCCACTCCCGCAGCAGATCACCGAGTGAGGTGAGCAGCGCGGCGGGGGCGTGGCGGCCCGGACGGTGCAACGCGGTCTTCGGCATGGCGACACGTCCTTTCAGAGGCAGGCGATCTTTGCCGGGCGATGGCTCAGGACCGTTTGACGGCGCTCGGGGCGACCGCGCGGCGGAGCCGGAACCAGTAGAAGCCGTGGCCTGCGAGGGTGAGCAGGTAGGGGAGTTCACCGATGGCGGGGAAGCGGACTCCGCCGATGAGCTCGACGGGGTGGCGGCCGTCGAAGGTCCGCAGGTCGAGTTCGGTGGGCTGGGCGAAGCGGGAGAAGTTGTGCACACACAGCACCAGGTCGTCCTTGTACTCCCGCAGGAAGGCGAGGACGGCGGGGTTGGAGGAGGGGAGTTCGGTGTAGGTGCCCAGGCCGAAGGCCTTGTTCTGTTTGCGGATCTCGATCATGCGGCGGGTCCAGTGCAGCAGTGACGAGGGGGAGGACATGGAGGCTTCGACGTTGGTGACCTGGTAGCCGTAGACGGGGTCCATGATGGTGGGCAGGAAGAGGCGGCCGGGGTCGCTGGAGGAGAATCCGGCGTTGCGGTCGGGGGTCCACTGCATGGGGGTGCGCACGGCGTCGCGGTCGCCGAGCCAGATGTTGTCGCCCATGCCGATCTCGTCCCCGTAGTAGAGGATCGGGCTGCCCGGCAAGGACAGCAGCAGGGCGGTGAACAGCTCGATCTGGTTGCGGTCGTTGTCGAGCAGGGGGGCGAGCCGGCGGCGGATGCCGATGTTGGCGCGCATGCGCGGGTCCTTGGCGTATTCCGCGTACATGTAGTCGCGTTCCTCGTCGGTGACCATTTCGAGGGTGAGCTCGTCGTGGTTGCGCAGGAAGATGCCCCACTGGCAGTTGTTCGGGATCGCGGGGGTCTTCGCGAGGATTTCGGAGACGGGGTAGCGGGACTCGCGGCGCACGGCCATGAAGATGCGGGGCATGACCGGGAAGTGGAAGGCCATGTGGCACTCGTCGCCGCCGGAGGGGAAGTCTCCGAAGTAGTCGACGACGTCCTCGGGCCACTGGTTCGCCTCCGCCAGCAGGACCGTGTCCGGGTAGTGCGTGTCGATCTCCTTGCGCACCCGCTTCAGGAACTCGTGCGTTGCCGGAAGGTTCTCGCAGTTGGTGCCTTCCACCTGGTAGAGGTAGGGCACGGCGTCGAGACGGAACCCGTCGATGCCGAGATCCAGCCAGAAGCGGAGGGCCGCGAGAATCTCCTCCTGGACGGCCGGGTTCTCGTAGTTGAGGTCGGGCTGGTGGGAGAAGAAGCGGTGCCAGTAGTACTGCTTGCGGACCGGGTCGAAGGTCCAGTTGGAGGCCTCGGTGTCGACGAAGATGATGCGGGCGTCCTGGTACTGCTTGTCGTCGTCGGCCCAGACGTAGTAGTCGCCGTAGGGGCCGTCGGGGTTCGAGCGGGACTCCTGGAACCACGGGTGCTGGTCGCTGGTGTGGTTCATGACGAAGTCGATGACGATGCGCATGCCGCGCTGGTGGGCGGCGTCGACGAACTCGACGAAGTCGGCGAGGTCGCCGAACTCGGGGAGTACGGCGGTGTAGTCGGAGACGTCGTAGCCGCCGTCCCGCAGGGGGGACTTGAAGAACGGGGGCAGCCAGAGGCAGTCGATGCCGAGCCATTGGAGGTAGTCGAGTTTCGCGGTGAGGCCCTTGAGGTCACCGACGCCGTCGCCGTTGCTGTCCTGGAAGGAGCGGACCAGGACCTCGTAGAAGACGGCGCGTTTGAACCATTCGGGGTCGCGGTCCTTGGCCGGAGTGTCCTCGAAGGTGTCCGGTACGGGCTCGTTGACGATCATATGGTGGGTGACCCTCCGATCTGCGGTGCCGGTCCGACGGCGAGCACATGTGCACTGCCCGGCTCCAGTCGGACGAAGTTGGTCCTGCCCCAGTAGTACGTCTCGCCGGTGAGCTCGTCATGCATCGGCACGCACTCGTCCCGGTCCAGGCCGAGTTGCGGCATGTCCAACGAGACCGTGGCCTCCTGGGTGTGGTGGGGGTCGAGGTTGACCACCACCACCACCGTGTCCGAGCCTGTGCGCTTGCTGTACGCGATCAGGGCATCGTTGTCGGCTTGGTGGAAGTGAAGGTTGCGCAGTGCGTGCAGGGCGGTGTGGCGCCTGCGGATCCGGTTCAGGCTCGTGATCAGCGGGGCGATGGTCGTGCCCGCACGGGCGGCGGACTCCCAGTCCCGCGGGCGCAGTTGGTACTTCTCCGAGTCGAGGTAATCCTCGCTGTCCGGCGCGGCCGCGGTGTTCTCGCACAGTTCGTATCCGGCGTAGACGCCCCAGGCGGGCGACAGGGTGGCGGCCAGTACGGCCCGTGCCTCGAAGGCGGGCCGGCCGCCGTGCTGGAGGTAGCCGGGCAGGATGTCCGGGGTGTTGACGAAGAAGTTGGGCCGCATGAAGGCGGCCGTCTCGCCCGACAGCCCGGTGAGGTAGTCGGTCAGTTCTTCCTTGGTGTTGCGCCAGGTGAAGTACGTGTACGACTGCTGGAAGCCGACCGTCGCCAGCCTCTCCATGATCGCCGGCCGGGTGAACGCCTCGGCCAGGAAGATCACGTCCGGATCCCTGCGGTTGATCTCGGCGATGACCCGTTCCCAGAAGACCACCGGTTTGGTGTGCGGGTTGTCCACGCGGAAGATGCGGACGCCGTGGTCCATCCAGAAACGGAGCAGGCGCACGCACTCGGCGATCAGCCCCGGCATGTCCTCGTCGAAGGCGATCGGGTAGATGTCCTGGTACTTCTTCGGCGGGTTCTCCGCGTACGCGATCGTGCCGTCGGCACGATGGTGGAACCACTCCGGGTGCTTCTCCACCCACGGGTGGTCGGGAGAGCACTGGAGCGCGAAGTCGAGAGCGACTTCGAGACGCAGGTCCGTCGCCCGGCGTACGAACGCGTCGAAGTCGTCGATGGTGCCGAGAGCGGGGTGGATCGCGTCGTGCCCGCCCTCCGGCGAGCCGATCGCCCACGGCACACCGACGTCCCGACGGCTCGCCGACAGACTGTTGTTGGGGCCCTTGCGGAAGGTCGTGCCGATGGGGTGGACCGGCGGGAGGTAGACGACGTCGAAGCCCATCTCCGCGATGGCGGGCAGGCGTTCGGCGGCGGTACGGAACGTGCCGTGGGCGGACGGGTCCAGCTGTCCGCTCTCCGAGCGCGGGAAGAACTCGTACCAGGAGCCGTACAGCGCCCGCTCGCGCTCCACGAGCAGCGGCAGCGGCAGCGAGTGCGAGACCCGTTCGCGCAGCGGGTGCGCGGACAGGACGGAGGTCACGTCCGGGGTCAGGGCGGCCGCGAGACGGGCGGCCGGTGGTTGCGACGCGTCGCGCAGCCCTTCGGCCGCGGCCCGTACCGCCGTCCGTCCGTCCGCGTCCGGTACGCCGGCCGCGGCGCGCTCGAACAGCGCGGCGCCTTCCTCCAGGATCAGCTCCGTGTCGATGCCGGCCGGGACCTTGATGCCGGCGGCCAGGCGCCAGGCGGCCACGGGGTCGCTCCAGGACTCGACCAGGTACGTCCAGTGGCCGACGGAATCCGGCGTGACCTCGGCGCCCCAGCGGTCGGTCCCGGGGGCGAGTTCGCGCATCGGGGTCCAGGGACCGGCCAGCCCCGTCGGACCGCGCAGGACGACATTGGCGCCGACCACGTCGTGGCCCTCACCGAAGACGGTCGCGGTGACCTGGAAGCTCTCCCCGCAGACGGCCTTGGCGGGGCGACGCCCGCACTCGACCACCGGGCGGACGTCGACGACCGGGATCCGGTCGACCGGAGTGGGGTCGATCGGGTCACGGCCGTCGGCCGGGTGTGCGTCCATGTCCTTCGCCTCCGCCGTTCTCGATCGCGCCTGCCATTCCGACTTGTTCTGGAATCCCCTGATCACTGTCCCGTCTCAGGGACACCCCCGGGCCCTACGGCCCGCTCAGCGGGCCGGAAGGCCCTGACCGCCCCGGGAGTTCGCGGACGGTGCGCACCCGCCACGGACGTGGTGGCCGAGGCCGACGCCGCCGAGGGGGCGGGCGACGCCTTCGAAGCACCCGAAGCCCGCGCACCGCCGCGCAGATACTGCTCGGCCGCGTCCACGGCCTCCCGCGCGCAGCGCTTCCCCATCAGTACGCACAGGGTGTACCCCGAGTTCTCGAAGTTCCCCCGCACCGCGTGGTCCATGGGAGCCACGAGCAGCAGACGTTCCCAGGCCCGGTATTGCTCCAGATGCCTGGCGACCTCGGTTTTGGCAGGCAGCAGCATGGCGCTGGTCACCTTTCCACTCTCCAGGACTGCGCACGGGCCCGTCCGGCTGCTGCGGGGCGGGCGTGTACAGAGGGGCACCGACCTGTCATCGAGGCCGGCGCCCTCACCCATGGTGCCTGTGTCACCACAAAGCGTCTTGTTGGCTCTTCAACTACACCAGGAGTGGTCAGGAGTGCTCTCGTGTTGCACGAACGGAGTAGCACTCGCATTCTTGGACTTACTCAGGAGCGACCAACACTCACGCTTCGTATTCGGGGCTCGTCCGGAAAGGGCGGGAGAGGGAGCGGGAGCTTCGCCGGTGAGGAGCCAACGAAGATGAAACCTGCAGTTCCCTGCTACTACCACCTCGACGTCGAGGTAAGCCCGGACCGAGTGGGACAGGTCAGACGCATTCTGGCCGCCCATCTCCGGTACTGGAACCTCGAGTTCCTCGTCGAGTCCGTCTGCCACTGCGCCGAATCGCTGCTGGACACCATCGCCCAGCACTCGGCCGACAAGAACACGACCGTCGAGATGTGGTGGAACGGCAAGCACCTCATCACCGCCGTCTCGGACAACGACCAGGACATCCGCCCGCACAACGCACCCCAGGGCTGTCTCGCACGAATCGCCGCCCTGAGTGACAACTGGGGCTGCTGTGCCACGGGCGCCGGCGGCAAGATCATCTGGTTCTCCTGGCGGGCCCGCTCCGCCGAACGCGCTCCACTGGTCCCGGCCGGCCCCGTGCCGAGCCTGCGGGAGGCGTGCCGGATGCCCCGGGCGCTGTCGTTGCCCGTACCCGCCTTCGCGGCGGCACGGGAGGACACCGAGGCCGTGACCGCCGTACGGTGATCACGTGCGCACCTGGACCGGACGCCCGTACCCGCTGGGGGCGTCATACGACGGCGAAGGCACCAACTTCGCCCTGTTCACCGAAGCCGCCGAACGGGTCGACCTCGTTCTCGTCGATGACGACGGTGCCTCGCGCACCGTCACGATGACCGAGGTCGACGGATACGTGTGGCACTGCCGACTGCCCGACGTCGGGCCGGGACGGCGCTACGGCTACCGGGTCCACGGACCGTGGGACCCGGCGGCCGGACACCGCTGCAATCCGGCGAAACTGCTCCTCGACCCGTACGCGAAAGCGGTCGACGGGCAGATCGACAACGACGCCTCGCTCTACGAGCGGGCGGCCGACGGGCCCGATCCCGCGGACAGCGCCGGGCACACCATGCTCGGCGTGGTGACCGATCCGGCCTTCGACTGGGGTGAGGACCGGCCACCGCTGCGGCCGTACGCCGAGACGGTGATCTACGAGGCCCATGTGCGCGGGCTGACCCGCACCCACCCGGACGTCCCCGCCGAACTGCGCGGCACCTACGCGGGCCTGGCCCATCCGGCGGTCGTCGGGCATCTGACCTCGCTCGGTGTGACCGCGGTCGAACTGATGCCGGTCCACCAGTTCACCCAGGACGGCTTCCTGCGGGACAGGGGACTGTCCAACTACTGGGGTTACAACACGATCGGCTTCTTCGCCCCGCACCACGCCTACGCGGCGCACGGCACCCGCGGAGAACAGGTCACCGAGTTCAAGTCGATGGTCAAGGCGCTGCACGCGGCGGGCCTGGAAGTGATCCTCGACGTCGTCTACAACCACACCGCCGAGGGCAACGAGAACGGCCCCACGCTCTCCTTCCGCGGCATCGACAACGCCTCCTACTACCGTTTGGTGGAGGGGGACCCGGCGCACTACTACGACACCACGGGCACCGGGAACAGCCTGCTGACGCGGCACCCGAACGTACTGCAGCTGATCATGGACTCGCTGCGGTACTGGGTGACGGAGATGCACGTCGACGGATTCCGGTTCGATCTGGCGGCCACGCTCGCCCGGCAGTTCCACGACGTGGACCGGCTCTCGGCGTTCTTCGACCTGATCCAGCAGGATCCGGTCGTCGGACGGGTGAAGCTGATCGCCGAGCCCTGGGACCTCGGCGACGGCGGCTACCAGGTCGGCAACTTCCCGCCCCTGTGGTCGGAGTGGAACGGCAAGTACCGGGACGCGGTAAGGGACTTCTGGCGCTCCGGCGAACACACGCTCGGTGAGTTCGCCTCCCGCCTGACCGGTTCCGCCGACCTCTACCAGCACGACCGGCGCAGGCCGCGCGCGGGAATCAACTTCGTCACCGCGCACGACGGATTCACCCTGCGCGACCTCGTCTCGTACGACGACAAGCACAACGAGGCCAACGGCGAGGGCAACCGGGACGGCGAGAGCGTCAACCGTTCCTGGAACTGCGGTGCCGAGGGCCCCACCGACGACGAGGGAATCCTCGAACTGCGCGCCCGCCAGCAGCGCAACCTGCTCGCCACCCTGCTGCTCTCCCAGGGCATCCCGATGCTCGCGCACGGCGACGAACTGGGCCGCACCCAGCGGGGCAACAACAACGCCTACTGCCAGGACAACGAACTCTCCTGGATCGACTGGCGGTTGGACGACGAGCAGCGCGAACTCATCGAGTTCACCCGGCGTGCCGTCGCGCTGCGCGCCGCCCACCCCGTTCTGCGCCGCCGCCGTTTCTTCCTCGGCGACACGGCCACGCACGAGCGTCAGCCGCTGCCCGACCTGGTGTGGCTGCGGCCGGACGCGCACGAGATGACGGACGCGGACTGGCAGCGCGCCGACGCACACGCCGTCGCCGTCTTCCTCAACGGTGACGCGATCGCCGAGCCCGACCCGTACGGCGGCCCGGTCGTCGACGACTCCTTTCTGCTGCTCCTGAACAGCTACTGGGAGCCGGTCGTCTTCCGCCTTCCGGGTCCCGACTACGGCGAGCGATGGACGGCACGGATCGACACGGCAGATCCGGCGGTCCTCCCCGACGAGCGGGAGCGCAAGGCCGACACCGACGTCCGGCTCGAAGCCCGCAGCCTGCTGCTGCTGTCCAGGTCCCCCCGGGCCGCCGCCGGCAGCTGAGGGCGCGGCCCCCGCGCAGAACGGGCGCGGCGCGCCCAGCGGAGGGACACTGGAACGAGGCCCCCGCTCACCGGGGGCCCCGCACCCGTCCCCGGACCCGGGGGATGCACATGTCCATCGCACCGGCACAGGCAGCGCGACAGGAGCTGACCGGTTTCGAGGGTCGGTTGATCGGACCCGACGACGCCGGGTACGACCGGGCGCGCACCGTCTACAACGGGATGATCGACCGGCGGCCCGCACTCGTGGCGCGGTGCGCCGACCCCGACGACGTCTCCTCGGTCGTCGGCTTCGCCCGCGACCACGGGTTGCCCCTCGCCGTGCGCGGCGGGGGCCACCACGGCGCGGGGCTGGGAGTCTGCGACGACGGCGTGGTGCTCGACCTCGCACCGCTGAAGGACGTCGAGGTCGACCCGAAGGCCCGCACGGCACGCGTCGGCGGCGGCTGTGTGTGGAGCGAGGTCGACCGCGCCACCCACGAGCACGGCCTGGCCACACCCGCCGGCATCGTCTCCACGACGGGCGTCGGCGGCCTCACGCTGGGCGGTGGCCTCGGCCATCTCACCCGCGCCCACGGCCTGACCGTCGACAACCTCCTGGAGGCCGACCTCGTCCTGGCGAGCGGCGAGCAGGTGCGGGCGAGCGCCGCCGAGAACCCCGACCTGTACTGGGCGATCCGCGGGGGCGGCGGCAACTTCGGCGTCGTCACCTCGTTCCTGTTCCGGCTGCACGAGGTGAGCACGGTCGTCGCCGGCCCCACCTTCTGGCCCGCCGAACTCGGCGCCGACGTCCTGGCCGCCTACCGCGACTTCATCCCGCACGCCCCCCGCGAGCTGAACGGCTTCTTCATGTTCGGATCCGTCCCGCCCGGCCCGCCGTTCCCCGAGGAGACCCATCTGCGCAGGATCTGCGGCGTGATGTGGTGCCGCGTCGGGGACGACACGGAGCTCGCGGCCACGGAGATGGCGCCCCTCCTCTCCGCGCTGCCCGCGCCGCTGCTGCACGCACCGGCGCCGATGCCCCACCCCGTGCTGCAGTCCGCCTTCGACGCGGTCTATCCCCCCGGTGACCAGTGGTACTGGCGCGCGGACTTCGTCGACGAGATCCCCGACGAGGCCGTCGCGCTGCACGCCAGGTTCGGTGCCGAGCCGCCGACCTGGAAATCGGGGATGCACCTGTACCCGATCGACGGCGCCGTCCACGACGTCGCGCCGACGGACACCGCCTGGGGCTATCGCGACACGGGCTGGGCCTCCGTCTTCGCGGGCGTCGACTCCGACCCGGCCAACGCGGAACTCGTGAAGCGGTGGAGCGTCGAGTACTCCGACGCCCTGCACCCGTACTCCGCGGGCGGGGCCTACGTGAACATGATGATGGACGAAGGCCAGGAGAGGGTACGGGCCGGCTACCGCGGGAACCACCCACGCCTCGCCCGGACCAAGGCCGCCTACGACCCGGCCAACCTCTTCCGGGTCAACCAGAACATCCAGCCGGTGCAGGGGGCTTGACGCCCGACTCGGGGGCCGTACTCCTGATCGGAGCCCGGCCTGCTGCCCGCCACGCGGTGTCTCCTTCCTCTCGCCACGCGACCGGTCGTCCCCCGACCGTCAATTCCCTTGCGGGTGCGCCTGGTTGCCGGTGGGTGCACGGGCGGGTTCGCGGACCGGGTCGCCGATGCCCCGGGCGTCGAGGGTGATGACGAGGACGTGCTGGCCGAGGGTTCGCAGAGCGCGTCCGAATCCCTCCACGGCCTCGGTGCCGTCCGTCTCGCCCGTCACATGAAGAAGGGCCCCGTCGCGTTCCGCCACCGCCTCGGCGAAATCGAGGGCCTGGATCCAGGTCACCCGGGAGCGCCCGCGGCGCAGCGGTCCGTATACCAGTTCGTGGACGAGGCTGCCGTCGACGGCCAACCGACCGGGCGCGGCGAGGAGTTCGCGGTACGGCTGGGTGGGGTCCGCATGGTGGAGCGGTCCGCTCGCGCGCCGGACCAGGAATCCCCGGCTGGCCAGCTCGGCGATCAGGGCGCCACGCCCGATGCCGTCGGGGCCCTCGACGACAAGGGTCCGGCACTGGGCGAGGGCCTGTCGGAGAGCTTGGTGGAGGGGGTGGTGCGAAGGCAGGTGGAGGGTCATCCCCGCACCTCGGAACAAGGGCCGGTGCGCATGCCGCTCCCTCCAGGAGGACCGATTCCCCCAGTGTCGCCGGACAGCCCGCACGGCGGGAGTGTGCTGGCGGGCTGTCCGGTTGTGGGGGCGTAGTGGTGCGGCCCCGGTGGCCGCGTCTATGCGCGGTGACGTACCGGTACGTCTGCAACAGGTCCGGCACACAGGGGGGGCACGGAGGCGGACGCCCACGGCCGCGCGGGCCGGGCGGGGAACGCATAGGAGCGCCGGTTGCGTGCCGAGCCCGGCGGAGACCATGGTGATCGAGTGACGTGCCGCACGGACTCCGGCAATGATCGCAACTGCGCGCTGCCATAGTGGAATTGACCCGCCGACAGCTGGGGCGGGTCACCGCAGGCGACCGTGACGCGAGGGGATCGCCGACCGCGTCACGGTGGTGGGTCCGGCCCCTCCCCGGCGGTGGGCGGAATGCCATTCGTCGAGCGCGGAAACGCCTGTCATATCAAAGGCCACCGCTGCTCATTGGGGCGCCCAGCGGGGATCTGTCGGCAGAGTCCCCACCCGAGAGATCACGGCACACATCAAGGCACGTAACACGGGAACCAAAGGGCTGAACGTCTCGTACGAGGCGTTCTTCCGTGTTGTCGACGGCGGCCACTGGGTGAAACTGGGCAGCGGACGCGCCTACGTGAGGGCAGGCGAAGCCATCGGTCCCGCCGAGGTGGGAAGTACCACCCGGGTCTGCGGCCCCGTGAAGGTGGAGATCCGGGTACACGCTCGGGCCGACGGTGCCGCCTGGAGCAACTGGTCTCACGCGTCCACGAAGCAATGCCAGACCTGAGCGGCTGAACCTCCCGGGCCGGGCCGGCCGACCGGCGGCCGGTTCCTGGCGAGCACGCCCCGGCCGCTCTCCTGCGTCATCGACGCCGGATGGTTCGCCGTGCGAAGGGAGGGTCGTCGGTGGCATCCGCTCGAGCGGTACGGCTCAGATGCGGACTCCGAACTGGAACGGCATGTTGCCGATCGACTCGTAGCGGACGAGCGCGCCGCTGTGCGGGGCGTGCAGCACCTGCCCGCCACCCGCGTACAGCCCGACGTGGTGATGGTCCCCGTAGAAGATGACCAGGTCGCCGACCTGCAGATCGCTCTGCGAGTAGATGCGGGTGCCCGCGTTGGCCTGGACCTCCGAGGTGCGCGGGATGGAGACGCCGGCCCGGGCGTAGGCCCAGGAGGTGAGGCCTGAGCAGTCGAAGGTGCTGGGGCCGGCGTGGCCGTAGTCGTACGGGGAGCCGATCACGCTCTGGGCCGCGGCGAACGCGGCGGCCGCGCGCCCGGAGGCAGCCTTGGAGTTGCCGAGATCGACGCGCTCACTGGCGCGGGTGGCGCGCTCCTGGTCCTGGGCGGCGAGAGCCGCCTTCTCCTTGGCGGTCAGGGTGTTGAGGAGCTTCTGTGCGGAGGCGAGCTTGCCCTGGACCTCCTGCTTCTTCTTCTTGAGCTCGGCGCGGGTGTCGGAGAGGTCCTTGAGCTTCTCGGACGCTTCCTGGCGCTGCTGGGCGAGCTCGCGCTGCTTCTCCTGGACCTTCTTCAGCGCCTCGACCTGCTGACCGCTCAGCTGGTCCATCGCGGACGCCTTGTCCAGGTAGTCGTCCGGGTTCGAGGAGAGGAACAGCGCCACGGAGGGGTCGATGCCGCCGGTGCGGTACTGGGCGCTGGCCATCGAACCGAGAGCGTCCCGCAGCTCGTTGAGGTCTTCCTGACCGCGGGCGACGTTGTCCTGCAGGGTGCTGATCTGCTTCTCCAGCTTGTCCTGCTTCTCCTTGGCCCCGTCGAGCTTCTCGGTGGCCTGCTCCGCCTGCTCGTAGAGGGCGTCGACCTTCGCCTTGACCGCGTCCTTGCTCGGCTTCTCGCTGGGCGCGGCGTTGGCGGCGTTGGCACTGAGGGCCACAGCGGCCGCCGCGACGGTGGTGAGCACGGTCACACGGGTGCGGCTCGGCTGCTTGGGTCGACGGTGGGACGCCACGAAGGCGAGCTCCTTCTTCCTCCACCCGCCTGCCGAAACGCCGACGGGCGGTGCCCCTCCGCCGTCACTCCCAACGAGCGAACACCCGAGCAAAGGTTCGGATGTGAACTCTAGTGACCTGGTCGTGATCAGAGCAAGTAGCGTTGTGACAACTGTCGTTCGATGATGGAGACAACAGGGACGAGCCATGGTCCCGTGGAGTGCTGGCGGGTCGTAACGGGCGTCGATTCCCGGTGACCGTACGGAGCGCCAACCGACAGACGATGGTCCTCCGGCCGCGGGGAGTCCCGGGACGCCGTGCGGTCCCGCCATGAACATAGGATCGCGGGCATGGCGCTGCGACCTGTGCAGGTGAACATGAAGGCTCTTGACGACTCGGCGGTCGGCCGGTTCTGGGCGGAGGCGCTCGGCTGGAGTGTTTCCAGCGAGGAACCCGGTGTGACCAACGTCGAACCGGGTGGCGGCTTCGTCTGGCCGGACCCGGTTGCCGTCTGCGTCGACGTCGTGACCGTCCCCGAACCCAAGACGGCGACGAAGAACCGGGTGCACCTCGATCTCGCCACCACCTCCGCGGCCCATCAGGCGGAGTTGGTCGCGCGCCTCCAGGCTCTCGGAGCGACGCCCGTCGACGTGGGTCAGGGAGAGGTGCCGTGGACGGTCCTCGCCGACCCGGAGGGCAACGAGTTCTGCGTGCTGGAGCCGCGGGAGATCTACCGGGACACCGGGCCGATCGCCGCGGTGGTGGTCGACTGCGTGGATCCGCGGGCCATGGCCCGGTTCTGGGACGAGGCGATGGACTGGACCCTGCACGAGGTGACCGACGATCATGCGGTGTGGCGCTCCGCCAAGGGCGTCGGCCCGTATCTCGAGTTCCTCCGCGCGCCCGGCGGGAAGACCGTGCCGGACCGCGTCCACCTCGACCTGCTGCCGTACCCCGGCGACGACAAGGCGGCGGAGGTGGCCCGGCTGCGGGCCCTCGGTGCCACCGACCTCGACCTCGGCCAGGGCGACGTCCCGTGGACGTGCCTGGCCGACCCGGAGGGCCACGAACTCTGCGTCCTCGCCCCCCGGCCCTGACGCGGAGCCTCGACGACTCCCGGACACGTGACTCCTGTGGGCTCAGGTGCCATGGCCCCTGGGCGGGTGGTGGGGGCCGCGGCGTCCCGGTCGATTCGGATGGCGAGAGTCCGCGTACAGGGGTGAGAACAGCCCGCTCGCCGGCCGCACACTCGACCTGGGGTCCGGCCGGCTGGTGGTCCGGTGGGCGCCGTTCGGCCCGTTACTCGTACCGGTACTTCAGCGAGTCCGCCTCCGTCCGCTCGATGTCGGCGATCGTCAGCTCCGGCATCCGCAGTTGGGCCAGCGTCACCTCGGCGGAGGTCGGCTGGGCGTCCGCCGAAAGCCACTGCTCCGGCTTCCATGCCCCGCTGCGCATCAGCGACTTGGGGCAGTGCGGGTAGACCTCCTCGATCCCCACCACCAGCGCACTGGCCGGCGGCTTTCCCACGGCGGTCAGCTGCGACAGCAGGTCAGGGCGGGTGGAGACGCAGGCCCGGCCGTTCACCCTGAGCGTCGTGGTGCGCCCCGGGACGAGGAACAGCAGACCGGCCCGTCCGGTGGCGACGACGTTCTGCAGGGTGTCCAGACGCTTGTTGCCGGTCGCGTCGGGTATCGCCACGGTCCGTGCGTCGAGGACGGCGACGAACCCGGCGGGGCCGCCACGCGGGGAGACGTCACAGTTGCCCTCGGTGTCCGCGCTGGCGACCAGGACCAGCGATGAGCAGCTGATCAACCGCCGTGTCTGCTCGGTGAGTTCGGTCATCTGCTTGCGGACGGCCGCGGCGCCGGGGAGTTCGTAGACCCGGCGCAACGCCTCCTGGTCCGGCACGGCGTCGAGGCGGAGCGAGTCGAAGGAACTGCCGGCAAGGGATGTGGTCATGCCTCCGACCCTAACCAGCCGACCTGCGATTCATCTCCGCTCGCGGGCTCCGGCTCAACTCATCTGATCGGGCTGACGAGTGTTCTGGTGCTCATGAAGGCGAGCTCGCAGTGAGTGGGCTACGCGGTCCGCCTCTTCAGCCGTCACCCGCTCCTGCTCCGGTCCACGAAGCAGCTCGAAAATCCCCGGCCCGCGATGTTCTGGTCGCAGATCCGCCATGCGCGGCACGATGTGGAAGTGCACGTGCGCGAATCCCTCCGCTTCGGCGAACTGGACCACGTACGTCTTGGCGCAACCGGTCACGCTCCGCAGAGCCCGGGAGAGCCTGACCTGCCACACCCCCAGGGCGGATGCCTCCGCGTCGGTGAGGTCGTGAACCGCGGTGACGTGGCGTCGGGGCAGCAGCACCAGCCAGCCACGCACCGTGGTGTCGAAGACGTGGGCCACCCGCCAGAGTCGGTCGTGTGCCACGCACTCGCGTGGCGGGAGGTCGTCGAACTCTGCTTCCATGCCGCACGCGTAGCAGTCGGGAGTCGCCATGAACCGCGATGGTAGAACCGCATCGTCCTCGGGCCCGTTCCCCTCGGCGACACAGCGTCCTGCACCACCAGGGCGCCGGCGGAGTCGCTGACAGACCCGACGCGCACACCGACCCGGGGAAAGAACGACACACCCTTACCCGTCCTGCTCGCCACGCTACGCAGGGTTACCCGGCACGTGGGTGGTGACCGGCCGGCGCCGAATCCTGAGGAACAGTGCGATTCCAGCGGCGAGGACGAGCAGGCCGGCGGCCAGCAGGATCCACGGGTCGAGCAGATCCTCGGTGCAGCTCCCGCCGTCGGCGGAGGCGGTGCAGTAGGTACCGGGGCCATGTCGATTGAGGTAGGCGAGAAGGAACAGCGGCAGGCTCGCGCTGGACACCAGACCGGGCAGGCATCGAAGGGCCCCCCGTCGCGTCGCCAGCACCACGGTGGCGATCAGAGGGATCGGCAGGATGAACACCCCGATCGACAACACGGTCAGCAGGGCGAGCCCGTAGCAGGACCCGGTCAGGAGCCATCCGGTGAAGAACAGCCAGTCACGAGTGTCGCTGGTCATTCCCTTCTCCTTGCTGCCCGAAGGCGTCGATGGGGATCAGGGGCCGCACGGCGGCGGATACGGCGTCCGTCGACCACGTCCTCATTGTGCGCGTGCGGGCACGAGAACCTGGGTCGCGGTGCCGCCAAGACACCGCGGGTGCCCGCGCCCGGCTCGACGCCGGCCCCTCGGGAAGAGGGAGCCGGTCTCTGTGGAGAGGAGACCGGACGACACCTCCGTCCTACAGGTCGTGCCACCACGACTGCCGCTCCAGCCTGTCCAGTTCGCGTTCCGCCCAGGAGTCGAACCCCGCGGCGACGGCCTCGTCCTCGACAGGCGGGACCCTTCCGCCGACCGCCTCGGCCCACTGACTTCCCCGGACCGACCGGGACGTCGAATGCCGTCCGAGCAGTCCCTCCCCGACGAGTTGGCGCCCAACCTGCACGGCGGGCCTGTCCTGTGGGACTCCTGGCACCCGGAAGGAGGGGCGGGCATAGACGTTCGCGACGGTGGGGTCCGGTGGATCACGCAGCCAGGTCACACCCGGCGGAGGGTCCTCACGAAGCCAGCCCGGGGCCTCGTTCGGATGATGGATCGTGAGGATCATCGCGAGAGGACTGCCCCCGTAGTGAGGCTCGGGCCTGGTCACCACGGCCACGTAGACGTGCGTGTGCGGAGCGCTGCCCGGTCCGTCGACCTCGCACACGACGACCTGCCCCACCGCGGTGCTCAAGGGCTGCAGTTGAACTCTCAGCATGATCTCAGCATCGCAGGTCCCACGCCGCGCCGATCACCGTTGCACGCGGCGCGGACACCATCTGGGCAGCAGCCCTCCACGGGGGTACGGGGCCTCGCCGTCACCGTCCGTCCGGGCCGCGGCCGGTCAAGGGGCCCGTCTGCCGCGGCCGGTCAGCCGCATCCCACCCGGGCCGGGTTCTCCAGGGTGGCCAGGCCGATCTCCCTGCCGTCGTGCTGCCGCCGGACGGTGCCGCCGCCCAGGCGCCTGACCGTGACCATGGCGGCGTCGTCGTTCAGGCGCATGTTCCCGCCCACGTGAGCGGTCAGACCGTCGAGGATGTACGGGAGCAGCTCATCCGGGTCGCTGCCCTGCCATGCGGTGAGCCGGTCCTCGAGGTCGAAGAAGTTGCCTTTCGGGTCACGGGCCTCGATGACGCCGTCGGTGTAGAGGAGCAACAGCGCTTCCTCGGCCAGCGGCAACACGGTCGTGGCGTATTCCTGTGTGCCACTGCTGTTCAGACCGAGGGGCGGCGCGGGCCGCTGGGCCGGAACGGACCGGACCGCGCCGCCCTCGACGAGGAAGGGCGGAGGGTGGCCGCAGTTGATCATTCTCACGCACGAACCGTCCGCGGGTATCTCGAGGAGGAGCGCGGTGATGAATCGCTCCGCGACATCGGGGTCGGTGGCGGCCACCTCCTCGAAGTGGGCCTGCACAGCTTCCTCGAGGAGGGCCATGAGCTCGGCCAGAGACGGTGTCCGGCGCGATGAACTGCGGAACGCCCCGAGAAGGGCGGCCGCGTCGTCCACAGCCGCCAGGCCCTTTCCCTTGACGTCTCCGATGAGGAAGCGGACCGCGCCGTCGGCGGAAGCGACGGCGTACAGATCGCCCCCCACGCGCGCCTGGGGGTGGGAGGCCCGGTACTCCGCCCGAATGCGCAGCGAACCGATGGACGGTGGCATCGGACGTATCAGGACGCGCTGAACCGCCTCGGCGACGGCCCGTACTCCGAGCAGTTCACGGGTGGACCGTTCCCGCAGGGCGCGAAAGGTGATGACGCACAGCGAGACGAGAGCGATCGACACGAGGTGCACGACGAACGTGGAGGTGCCGTAGAGCCCGTCGTGCGCGTCGAGCACGACGGACGCCGCACAGGAGAGGCCGGCGATGGTCGCGGTGACCCGTGCTCCGGCGAGCGCGGCCGTTGCCGCGGGAACCGTGGCCATGAGTGAGCCGAGGTGTTCGGACGTGGGCAGCATGAAGCCGAAGCCCAGAATCGCGGCGATCATGGCGATCGCGAAGAGGAACGGGCCGTAACGGCTGGCTGTCACGGCGTGCCCCGCAGCCCGGATGCGAGCCGATCGCGCCGTGCGGGGCGGGGCCGAGCGGCGCTCCGTGTACACGAGGCGCAGGAGCCGGGCGGTGCGTGTGAGAAACCGTGGGGTCTCGTCGAAGCGAGCGGTCCCGGCGCGGCTCTGGCGGTGCTCAGAGCGGCTCTTGAGGGCTCTGGTACGACGACGCCCGGCATGGTCCACCATCTGTATCTCCGCTACGGCGATCCTTGGGACGACTGGCCTGCGCGGTCCATCGCGCGCACATGGCCGTGCGTCTGGGCGACCGGAGGAGCGGCAGCGTTTCCCGCGCGCTGCTCCACCGCGGCCGCTGCGTTCGTCCCGCACGACCGACGACTCACGAAACAGCCATCGGTAGCCGGTGTGGGGGCGAGCGCCCTTACGAGGCACGCGAGCACCAGGGGCCCGCAGGGAGGGCCTGCGCTGTCCGGGCCGCCGGAGTGTCGGCGACTCGGCATGCCCTGATGAGGGGAGCCTCATTTCGGCCAAGGGTAAGACCGAGGGAAGACTTGCGCAAGAAAGTCCTCTTTTGTCCATTGTGGTCGAGCCGCACGGCGCCCCCGCCCGTTCCAAGCCCGTATCGGCCCGGCCCGCTGCACGTGCACCCTGCCGGGCACACCGGCCTCTCCCTCACGAGGGCGCCCGCCGCCCCGTGCCGCGCGGGCTGATGGGGATACGGGGCTGCCCCGGCGTACGAGTGATCCGCGCCACGACGGAACGGGACCTGGGTGAGGCACTTCGGGCCGCGAGGGGCTCCGAAGCCGTTGTCGGCCTCTGCGCGGAGGGATGCTGAACCGGCGGTCCCGCCCGCAGACCTGGTGGGACGTGCCCGTGGCCGAGACCGACCGGCCGTAGTCGAGGCCCCCGAGGTCCACCGACGACGACCTCGCGGCCCCGCCCCCACCCTCAGCGAAGGAGTTCCGCCGATGAAGACCGTCACCCACTGGATCGGTGGCAAGCACTACGGGGATGGTTCAACGGCCTCCGGCACCTGGAGCCCGGTGACCGATCCGGCGAGTGGAGAGGTCACCACGTTGGTCGCGACGGCGGGCGCCGACGAGGTCGACGCAGCGGTCGCAGCGGCGAAGGAGGCGTACGCCGCCTGGCGCACGTCCTCGCTCGCGCAGCGGACCGCGATCCTCTTCCGCTACCGCGAGCTGCTGAACGCGCGCCGCGACGACCTCGCCGCGCTGATCACCGCCGAGCAGGGCAAGGTCCACGCGGACGCGCTGGGCGAGGTGGCCCGGGGCCTGGAGATCGTCGAACTGGCCTGCGGGCTCGGCACGGCGCTCAAGGGCGACACGTCCACGGAGGTGTCCGGCCGCATCGACGTGGCGTCCGTCCGTCAGCCGCTCGGTGTGATCGTCGGGATCTCACCGTTCAACTTCCCGGCGATGATCAGCATGTGGATGTTCCCCATGGCGATCGCCTGCGGGAACACCTTCGTCCACAAGCCGAGCAGCAAAGCCCCTTCCGCATCCATGCTCCTCGCGGAACTCGCGGCCGAGGCCGGGGTGCCCGCCGGTGTGCTCAACATCGTGCACGGCGACGAGATCGCGGTGAACGCGCTGCTGGACCACCCGGACGTGGCGGCCGTGTCGTTCGTGGGTTCCACGCCGGTCGCCCGCCACGTCTACAGCAGGGCGTCCGCCGCCGGCAAGCGCGTCCAGGCCCTCGGCGGGGCGAAGAACCACATGCTGGTACTGCCCGACGCCGACCTCGACGCGGCCGCCGACGCCGCCGCGACCGCGGCCTTCGGCTCCGCGGGCCAGCGCTGCATGGCGGTCTCCGTGGTGGTCGCGGTCGGCTCGGCGGGCGACGCGCTGGTGCCCCGGATCGCCGAGCGGGCCACGAAGGTCAGGATCGGTCCGGGCAACGACCCGACGTCCGAGATGGGCCCGCTCGTCACCAAGGCACACCGCGACGAGGTCGCCGCCTACGTCGCGGGCGCGGCCGCCCAGGGAGCCGACGTGGTGCTCGACGGCAGGGACTTCACGGTCCCGGGCCTGGAGAACGGACACTGGATGGGCATCTCGCTCCTCGACAAGGTGAGCACCAACTCGGACGCCTACCGGAACGAGATCTTCGGTCCCGTCCTGTGCGTGGTCCGCGCGGAGACCTACGAGGAGGCCATGGACATCATCAACGGCTCCCCGTTCGGCAACGCCGGCTCCGTCTTCACCCGCGACGGCGGCGCGGCCCGCCGGTTCCAGCTGGAGGTCGAGACCGGCATGGTCGGGGTGAACGTGCCGATGCCCGTGCCGGTGGGCTACCACTCCTTCGGCGGCTGGAAGGACTCGGCCTTCGGCGACCACCGCATGTACGGCAGCGAAGCCGTGCACTTCTACACGCGCGGCAAGGTCATCACGAGCCGCTGGCCGGACCCGGCCGAGACCGCGGCCGGCCCGGACCTGGGCTTCCCCGCGTCCCGCTGACCGCCACGGGTGATGATCTTCGATCATGGAAGACCGCCTCAGAGCGGCGTCGCGACGCCGGTCGGGGTCCGCTCGACGAGCGGACCCGGGCGGTGCGCCGCGACGCCTGAGAAACGTGATGTGCAGCACGCGCGGAAATGTCCCTCGACGGCACGGGCCCAGGTTCTGGCTGGGCACGGCTTGATCGCCGATCAACGAGGGCAAAAACGCTGGCCACGGCATGTTCGGCTCATTTGACACCCACTTGAGGGCACAGATAGGAAACAGCTCTCTGAGGTGGAGAGGTGGACTGTGCACGAGCCGAACGTGGTCGGGGACTGGCAGGAGTACGACGAGCATGCCGGCCTGCGCGTCCGCGTCCACGGCGTGGAGACGGCGGAGCCGCCGCGGGGACGCGACGACGCCGCCGAAGGACTGACCTACTTCCGCTGCCGTGTGACCGTCGAGAACCGCGCCGGCGAACACTTCGGCATCCACCTCGAAGACGGCCAGATCGACATCCGTATCGGCCCCGACGGCGAGAGCGCCCTCCTGGACTGGCGCAACTCCCAGTTCATCGAGGGGTATGACGTCTACCCGCTGCGCCGGGCCACCGCGGTCCTCTACGCCGCGGGTCCGGACGCGTCACTGCCCCGGGTGGACATCCAGATCCAGCTGAAGGTCGACGACGAGTGGACCGACCGGTACCTCTGGGCGGGCGGTATCGATCTGTCCGAGGGCTCGGCCGACGCCGACACCCGCGCCGACCTCGGCGGGGACAGCCTCGCCTGCCAGGTGAGCAACTTCCTCAGGAAGGAAGCCGGTTCCTGACAGGCGGTGCGAGCCGCGTCGGGACCTGTGTCCGGCCGGCCGGTCCGTCCGGTCGTCCTGAGCGTGCCGGTCAGGCCGCGGCGGTGGCGGCACGGCGCTCCGTCGTCCAGTAGAGGAGGGCCAGGACGGGCAGCGCGGTGCCCAGGATGCTGACGGCGGTCCAGCCCGCCGCGTGGTACGCGATCGACCCGAACTGGGACCCGAGCGCGCCTCCGACGAAGAACGTGGCGATGAAGGCGCTGTTGAGCCGGGCGCGGGCGTTGGCGTCGAGCTGGTAGATGGTGTGCTGGCCGAGGATCAGTGTGGTCTGGACGGCCATGTCGAGCAGGACCGCGGCCACCGCGAGGAGGGCCACGTACCCCTGACCGAAGCCCGCGACCGCGAAGGCCAGGGCCGCGACGACGAACGCGATGCCGGTCACGGGACGTACGTGACCCCGGTCCGCCCAGTGCCCGGCGAGCGGGGCGACGGCCGCACCGGCGGCACCCACCAGGGCGAACAGGCCCACTCCGACGGGGGAGTAGTGGAAGTGGGGGCCCGTCAGGACGTATGACACGGTCGTCCAGAACGCGCTGAACGCACCGAACATCGCCGCCTGGTAGAGACCGCGGCGCAGCAACACGGGGTGGGTGCGCACCAGTTGCAGCGTCGAGCGCAGCACATGGGTGTACGGGATCGTCGTGGTCGGCGCGTGCCGCGGCAGTGCGGCGCGCAGGGCGACGGCCAGCAGTGCCATCAGGACGGCGGAGCCGAGGTAGACGACGCGCCAGCCGGCGACGTCGGAGACCAGACTGCTCAGGGTGCGGGAGAGCAGTATGCCGGTGAGCAGGCCGCTCATCACCCGGCCGACGATCCGGCCGCGGGCGTGATCCGGGGCGAGGCTCGCCGCGAAGGGGATCAGGATCTGGGCGACGACCGAGGTGCCGCCGCTGATCAGGGACGCGATCAGCAGCATCGGGAAGTTCGTGGCGAGACCGGCCGCGACCAGGGCGAGCGTGGTGACCGTCAGCAGCACGGTGATCAGCTTGCGCTTCTCCAGCCGGTCGCCGAGCGGCACCAGGAACAGCATGCCCAGGACATAGCCGACCTGGGTGAGGGTGATGAGCCCGCCGGCGGCCGCCGTGCCGACGTGGAAGACGTCGCGCAGCGAGGACAGCAGGGGCTGGGCGTAGTACAGGTTGGCCACCGTCATGCCGGAGGCGACGGCGAAGAGGGCGACCAGCCATCCCGGCACGCCCTGCGCGGTCGTGCCGGTGGCGGTCGGGTCCGAGCGCTTGAGTTCGGGGGATACGGACACGGGCACCTTCTCGGAAAGGGGAACCGGGTGGACGGTTCGGGGACGGACCGGGTGGCGGCGGAACGGCTTCCATGTCGTTCGCATGGTTGCCTCAGCGTTGCGGCGGCCGCATTGCTTCCCCCGTCCTGACGATGATCGAAGATGTCTGTCATCTCGAAGAGAGATGAGTGTGCCCAGGGTGCGTCGAGGGACGGGCGCGCACGGCGTGACGAGCGGCGCCGGCTCCACTCAGGTCATGTGCCGCAGCAGTGCGGCGACGGCCGGCGGCGCCTCGCCCCGCGGCCGGACCACCATCACCTTCCAGCTCGGCGCGTGCCGGTCGAACCGGTGCGTCCGCAGGTCGGGGAACCGGGCGGCGATCGAGCCGGGCATGACACAGACGCCCAGGTCGTTGCGGACCAGCTCGGACGCCGCCACGATGTCGTTGACCTCGAAGGTCGGCTCGCGCTCGACGGCGGCCGCACGGAACGCCCGGTCGACGGAGAGCCGGATCGCCCAGCCGGGCGTGAAGTCCACCAGCGGCAGCCGCGCGGCGTCCGCGAGCGTGACCGTCCCCTCCGTGCCGGACCCGGCGAGCGCCCGCTCCGGCGCGGACACCAGCACCATCTCCTCGCGGGACAGCAGCCGGGTGACCAGCCCGCGCTGCTGCTGGCGGTCGAGGGCGACCACGGCCAGATCCACCGTGCCCTCGCGCAGCGCCTGGCGGATGTCGGTCACCGCCGCCTGCCGCAGCCGGACCGAGACCTCCGGATGCTCCGCCCGCAGCGCGGCAAGCGGGAGGTGAAGATCGGCCCACACCCCCTGCATCGTGCCGACCGTCACCCGTCCCCGTAGCCGTCCCTGGACCACGTCGACCGCCGACCGGGCCTGCTCGGCGGCCCGCAGGGTCGCCCTCGCCGCCGGTACGAAGGCCTCGCCGGCCGTGGTCAGCGACACCCGGTGCGTGGTGCGGTCGAACAGCGCCGTTCCCAGCTCACGCTCCAGCGCGCGCACCGTGCTCGACACGGCGGACTGCACGACATGCAGCCGCTGCGCCGCCGCGGTGAAGCCGCCTTCCTCCGCCACCGCGACCACGACCTCCATCTGCCGCAGATCCATGTGCTCTCCCGACGCCGCGGATCATCTCCCCATGATGATGACCTCCCGCCGACGGTGTCCCCCACCGTGAGCCCCGTCCGCGAGGTCCGGGGAGTTCCGCCGGCCGTGCGTCGCGGACGCCGCCGGGCCGGTCACCCGGCCGGGCCGTCGCCCTCCTGCTCCTGGTGGGAGTACCGCTGCTCCTTCCAGGGGTCCGCGAGGTTGTGGTAACCGCGCTCCTCCCAGAAACCGCGCCGGTCCTCGGTCATGTACTCGATGCCGCGCAGCCACTTGGCGCTCTTGTAGCCGTAGAGGTGCGGCACGACAAGACGCAGCGGGAAGCCGTGCTCGGCGGTGAGTGGCTCACCGTTGTGGTGGGTGGCCAACAGGGTCCGCTCGGCAGTGAAGTCCGCCAGGCGGAGGTTGGCCCCGTAGCCGTATTCGGCCCAGGCCATCACATGGGTGACCTCAGGGGCCGGACGCGCCAGGTCCAGCAGGGTCGCGGCGGCGATGCCGAACCACTCGTGGTCCGTCGACGTGGGGCCCGTCGCGCAGTGCAGATCGGCGACGACCGTGATGTGCGGGAGCGCGGTGAGGTCGTCGAAGGACCACGCACGCTCCTCGCCCGCGGCGGTGGCCCCGAAGACCCGCAGGTCCCAGCGCTCCGGGCGGAACCTGGGTACCGGGCCGTAGTGCGAGACGGGCCAGCCCTGCACTCGGCGCTGACCCGGAGGGATGGGGTGGGGTGCACTCGGTGCGCCGCCGATCGCGCCCGGTCGGTCGCCTGTCATGCTCCGGCTCCCCTCTCCTGCGGCCGCCTCTCCACCTGTGCAGGGTAAGCGTTCACTCATGGTGACGCCGAGGCAGGGGCGCGCCCGTCCCGGCGCAGCCCGCGGCAGTTCGCCGCGGCGGCGCACGGGCGTCCACGACACCCGGGACGCACTCGGCCGGTGCCCCGCCCCGACACCGTGCGACGGCGCCCGGCCCGTGGGACGCCGCGGACGCAAATGCGCTGGAGCCCCGGGGGCGTCACTGGCTAGGGTCGCGGAATGAGTACTCGTACCTTCCGTGTCACCGTGCGCGGTGTCTTCGACGGCCTCGGCGCCGACCAGCGATCCGAGCTCCTGGCCCGGGCGGCGGAGCACGACGTGCTGCGCGCGGCGTTCACCGCGGAGGGGCACCTCAGCTACGACCTGGCCGCACGGTCCGCCTTCACCTTCCGCTTCCTGGACTCGGGCGAAGAGGAGGAGGACATCCTGGAGGCGACCGAACGCGCCGAAGAGGCGGCGAAGGCGTGGCTGACCCAGCGCGGCTATCCCTACAAGAACCTCAGGTCCACCGCCGAGGACCTCTCCCTGGCACCCCTGGGCAAGCGGCAGCGCCGCGCCGCCGCCGAGAAGTACGCCTGATTCCGCACAGCCGCCACCGCCGCCGAGAACCACTCCTCATTCCACACCGCCACCGAGGAATCCCGCTGTCGCAGGCGAGTGATATCCATGGGCGACATGAACACGGATCATGCCGCCCCTGCGGAGATCGAGGCGCTTCGCGCGGCCTTCGACGTCGATGACGACGGCGCGTCGGCGCTCGGCTGGCCGGCGGTGCACGCCTTCGAGAACGAACACGGCATCGTGCTGCCGGAGCCCTACCGGACGTTCGTCGCCGAGGTGACCGACGGGTCCTACGCCGGTCCACCGGACCACGGACTGGTGGGGCTCGCCGACCACCCCGACGGCGAAGCGACCGACGAGGAGCGCGGACAGGTCCTCAGCCGGCCGTTCCCGCTGACCGAGGCGTGGCTGTGGGAGGACGACCCCCGGCCCGCCGAAGAGCTCGAACCGACCCTCGACCAGGTCTTCAGACACGGCTCGATCGTGCTGGGAACCGACGGCTGCGGCATGAACTGGCACCTGGTCGTCACCGGTCCGCACCGGGGGCACATCTGGAACATCACGGGCGAGGGCGCGAACCCCTTCGGCGCACCGTTCGGTCACACGACCGCCGATCCGGGCTTCGCGGGCTGGGTCGGACACTGGGCAGCGGGCAACTCCTGGTACGACGCCGCCGAGTGAACGACGGAAGCCCGGACCGGGGCGCGTGGACAGGAGAGCCCCGCCGGCCGCCCTTCCCGGTGCCGGGCCCGGTTTCCACGCCAGAGCGTTTGCGGGTTACATGGTGATCGTCCGCTTCGTCGAAGGAACCACGGAAGGGAACCGTCATGCGTTTTCGGAAACTCGGCAGCTCGGACCTGGAGGTCTCGGAGATCTCCCTGGGCTCCTGGCTCACCTACTCCGGAGGCATCCAGGCCGAGCAGACGCGCGCCTGCACCGAGGCCGCGTTCGACGCGGGCATCAACTTCTTCGACACGGCCAATGTCTACGGCCGGGGCGCGGCCGAGTCGGCCTGGGGCGAGATCCTCTCCGCGCACCCCCGAGACTCGTACATCCTGGCGACCAAGGTCTGGGGGCAGATGTCGGACACCGACCAGGGCCTGTCCGCCGACCAGATCGGCAAGCAGATCGACGCCTCGCTGAAGCGGCTGCGGACCGACCATGTCGACCTGTACCAGGCCCACCGATTCGACGTGACCGTGCCGATCGAGGAGACGGTCGAGGCACTCCAGAAGGTCGTGCGACAGGGCAAGGCCCGCTACCTCGGTTTCAGCGAGTGGACTCCCGAGCAGATCCAGGCGGCCGTCGACCTCGCGGGGCCGGAGCTCTTCGTCTCCTCGCAGCCGCAGTACTCGATGCTCTGGCAGGCGCCCGAGGCGGAGGTGTTCCCCGTGTGCGCGGCCAACGGCATCTCGCACATCGTCTGGTCCCCGTTGGCGCAGGGTGTGCTCACGGGCAAGTACAAGCCGGGACAGCCGCTCCCCGCCGACAGCCGTTTCGCCAACGACGCGATGAGCGGCTCCAAGGACCTCGTCCTCAACGACGCCGGCCTGGAGGCCGTTCAGCGGCTCGTTCCCGTGGCCGAGGGCGCGGGTGTGAGCCTGCCGACCCTGGCGCTGGCCTGGGTGCTGCGCCGCGGTGAGGTGGCGTCGGCGATCACCGGAGCCTCGCGGCCCGAGCAGGTGCGCGCCAACGCCGCGGCCGCGGGTGTGCACCTCACGGACGACGTACTGGCCGCCGTCGACGCGGCGCTCGGCGACGTACCGGTCAGTCGTCCGACCCTCGCACCGTTCGCGGCCGAGGGGGTCCTGCGCCGCTGACGCACCCGGCCGCAGCCTGCCGCCCCGCCAGTCCGCCGTCCCGGTCGGTGCGCCACGTGCGGCGCCACGGCCGACGCTCCGTCAGAGGACCTTGACCAGTTTCTCCGCCAGGACGGCGGCCGAAGCGGGGTTCTGCCCGGTGAACAGGTTGCGGTCCACCACCGTGTACGGCTTCCACATCTCGCCGCGGGTGAACTCGACGCCCAGGTCGTTGAGTTCGTCCTCCAACAGCCATCTGGCGCGGGAGCCGAGACCGACGGCGTTCTCCTCGTCGTTGGTGAAGCCCGAGACCCGGTAACCGGCGAACGGCGAGACGCCGCGGATCCTGGTGGCCAGCATGGCGGCCGGGGCGTGGCACACCACGGCGAGGGGTTTACCGGAGGCGAGCGCCGCGGTCAGCAGCCGGCCGGCGTCGGCGTCGACACACAGGTCCTCCATCGGACCGTGACCGCCGGGGAAGTAGACGGCGTCGTAGTCCTCCAGGCGGGCGTCGGCCAGCTGGATGGGCCGCCGCATCTCCTCCGCGGAGCGGATGATCGCTTCCAGATCGAGAGCGGTCTGCGCACTGCCCGCCATCTCGGGGCGCAGGCTCATCATGTCCACGTTCGGCACCACCGCGCCGGGGGTGGCGACGACGATCTGATGTCCGGCTTCGGTGAGCGCCTTGTACGGGGCCGCGAACTCCTCGGCCCAGTAACCGGTTGCGTGCCGGGTGCCGTCCTTGAGCGTCCAGTACGTCGCTCCGGTCATCACGAACAGAAGTTTCGCCATGGTGGGACTGCCTCCTCGTCTCTGCCCGGCACGGGCGCGGGCAGCGCGTCGCGCAACTGCCTGGGACGGAGGTGCGGCGGACCGGTGCGGTGGGGCCCCTTCTCACGGAGTCTCCGCGGTCGCCGGCCCGTACCTCGGGGGATGCCGTCAGGGCGAGGGCGGTGGCACGTCGTCCGGGACCGGAGTGCCCTCGCCGTCGTCGCTCGGGAGCGGGACTGGTCGCGGGATGAGTCGATCTTCGAGGGCGTCCATCCCGAAGAGGAACGCCATCATGAGACCCGGCGCTAGCAAAGCAAGCATGATCACAGGACCTCCCCAGGGGGTAGTCAAGCTGTGGGCCGCCGTGGTGCCGCTATTCGAGTATGGGCCCGTATGGCGTAGCACGCATGTCGTGGCCGGTGACCGAGAGTGACCTGTTCAGGGCCCCTCTCCGAGCGGACGCCTCGCCCGGGACGGGCTGCTTGCCGTACCTCTCGCGGACCGGACGTGTCCGAGTCCTAGAGGTCGAGGACGACGTCGGTGGCCGGCCGGCTGCAGCAGATCAGGACGGTGCCGGCCTCGGGAGGTTCGAGGGGCTGGGCCGTGTAGGCGATGTCGCCCGAGACGACGGGGGTGACACAGGTGTGGCACACGCCGGTGCGGCAGGACCAGCGGGTGGGGACGTCGCAGGCCTCGGCGAGGTCGAGGAGGGACGCGCGCTCCGGTGACCAGGGCGTGGCGATGCCGCTGCGGGCGAAGGTGACGAGCGGCCCGGTCGCCACGGAACCGGTGGCCACGGGATCGGCCGGCTGGTGCGGCCGGACCGCCGGCGTGGCCGTGATGCCCGGGTTGATGGCGGGCAGGGCGCTGAACACCTCGGTGTGGATCCGCTCGGGCGTCAGCCCCTGGGCGCGCAGATGACCTCCGACGGTGTCCATGAAGGCGGCCGGGCCGCAGAGGTAGGCGTCCGCGTCGGCGGGAATGGCCATGTCCGCCAGGGCCTGGGCGGTCAGACGTCCTTGGCGGATGTGGGCCGCACCGTCGCTCCGGGGGACTTCGCCGGCCGCGGTGTAGGAGATGTACGCGCGGCCCTGGGGGAGCCGGGCCAGCAGCGCCCGGGTCTCGGCCGCGAAGACATGCTGCGTGTGGTCCCGGGCCGTGTGGATCCACCACACCGGGCGGGGGTCCCGGGCCGCGGCGAGCCGGTGGAGCATCGCCAGCACGGGGGTGGCGCCGATCCCCGCGGAGACGAGGACGACCGGGCCGGTGCCCTCGTCGAGCACGAACGTCCCGCGGGGGCTCGCGATGTCCATCAGGTCCCCGGGGTGGAGGCATGCGTGGAGGTAGCCGCTGACCCGGCCGTGGGGCTCGCGTTTCACGCTGATGCGGTAGGTGCCGGCGTCCGGCGCGGAGGACAGGGAGTAGCTCCGTACCGCGGGGGCGTCCTTCCCCGTGGTGAGCCGGATGGACAAGTACTGACCGGGCCGGGCCCCGGGCAGCGGAGTGCCGTCGGTGGCGTCGAGGTGGAACGACGTGACGCTGGGTGTTTCCGGGACGACGCGGGCCACGCGCAAGGTCCTGAAGCCGGGCCATCCCGTTTCCTGTTGCGGTGACTCGCCCTGCGCGAGTTCACGGAACGACTGCTGCCATCCGGGGCTGAGGGCAGGGATGCTCAGCGCTCTGCGCAGCTTCGCGGGATCACGGTCGGGGAGGTAGAGCAGCGCGTCGATGTCGGCGACGCTGAGTGCTTCCGGGCCCCGCCGGGTGCGGGTGATGTCGTCGCCGGCCTGCACATGTCCCTCGGTGATGACGCGCAGGTAGAAGCCGGGGCGGTGGTGGGCGACCAGGAGGGAGGCCATGGCGGGTTCGCCCAGGCGCATTCCGACGCGGTAGCAGGTGACGCGGGGCTGGGTGACCTCGAACTCCGCTTCGCCGATCCGGTAGCGGTCGCCGATGCACACCTCGTCGTCGGGGAGCCCGTCGACGGTGAAGTTCTCTCCGAAGCTGCCGGGCGTGAGGTCCCGGCGGCTCAGCTCGTTCTCCCAGTACTGGTAGGACTGCAGCTGGTAGACGAGGACCGCCCGGTTCTCGCCCCCGTGCCCTGCCAGATCTCCCTGGCCGTCCCCGTCGATGTTCAGGTGCCGCACCATCCGGCGGCCGTGCACGGGTGCCTTCCACGCGCCCGTGTGGACGGTCCTTCCCTGCCACGGGACGTCCTTGGGTTCCCCTACGTTCACGGACAGCAGCGTCGCCATTGCGGTACTCCTGCGTGGGTGGCCGGCCGGGAGCAACTCCCCTGTGGCTCTTGTTGCGCCACGGTCGATTTTAGTTCTTCGTCCGCTGTCGTACCGGCTCGGTGGCCCGGGGGCGCTCGCGGGCGGACGCTGGAGGTGAGGGCCCGGGCGGCTCCAGCCCCGGAGGAGGGACCCGCGTCAAGCTAACCAGTAAAAATGCATTGACAGGTTAGAGCGAGGCGTGGTCGACTGATCGCGTAACCCTTAAAGGTGAAGTGAGAGGTTAGAGAGATGACTTCCGTAGTCCATCACCGCACCGCCACCGTCAATGGCCTCGAGGTCTTCTACCGGGAGGCCGGCGACCCGCAGGCGCCGGCCCTGGTCCTCTTGCACGGCTTCCCGACCAGCTCGCACATGTTCCGTCACCTGATCCCGGCGCTCGCCGACCGCTATCACGTCATCGCCCCCGACCACATCGGCTTCGGTCAGTCGGCGATGCCCGCGCCGAGCGACTTCCCCTACACCTTCGAGGCCCTCACCCAGGTCACCTCCGACCTGCTCGAACAACTGGGTGTCGACCGCTTCGCGATGTACGTGCAGGACTACGGTGCTCCCATCGGCTGGCGGCTCGCGCTGCAGGCGCCGGACCGCGTCACCGCGATCGTCACCCAGAACGGCAACGCGTACGTCGAGGGCTTCGTCAAACCCTTCTGGGACGGCGTGTTCGCCTACGCCGAGGCGCCCGGACCGGAGACCGAAGCCCCGATGCGCGGTGCCCTGACCCCCGAGATCACCCGCTGGCAGTACGTCAACGGCGTCGCCGACCCCAGTCTCGTCAGCCCCGACAACTGGGTCCACGACCAGGCCCTGCTGGACCGGCCCGGCAACGACGAGATCCAGCTCGAGCTCTTCCGCGACTACCCCACCAACGTGGACCTCTACCCGAAGGTCCACCAGTACTTCCGCGACTCCCAGGTGCCGGTGCTCGCGGTCTGGGGCGCCAACGACGAGATCTTCGGGCCCGCGGGCGCGGAGGCGTTCCGCCAGGACCTGCCCCAGGCCGAGGTCCATCTGCTCGAATCGGGGCACTTCGCGCTGGAGAGCCACCTGGAGAACATCACCCAGTACATCCGCGACTTCCTCGGCCGCGTCGTCGCCTGACGCGCCAGGGCCGGGGTGACCGGAGCGGCCGAGGGCCGCGCGGGCCCCGACCGGCCCCTGCTCCCGGGGGCAACTCCGCGGGCATGCGCTGCTCCAGCACACCCGGAGCGGACCGCGACAACACCCCCTCGGGGCGCAGGCGTCCGCCGCGTCCGGCACCCTGCCACCCCGCACCCGGAAGGAACGAGCCATGGGACTGTCCTGGCAACAAGGGCCCCTCGCGGAGACCGCGATCGGACACTTCCTCACTCCCGAACCCCTGCCGCAGCGCCTGCGGTTCGCCGAGCCGCTGCGTCGCCGGATGCGCGTGCGGTTCAACGGGAGCTGGATCGCCGACAGCGAGAACGTACTCCTGCTGCACGAGCCGGGCCGCTACCCGGTCGCCTACTACCCCCGCGCCGACGTGGATCCGCAGGTCCTGGTCAGGAGCGACAAGGTCACCCGGCATCAGGATCTCGGCGAAACCGCCTGGTACGCCGCGCACGTGGGCGACCGCACCACCGAACGCGCCGCCTGGGAATTCATCGATCCGCCCGGGCACGCCGCCGCGTTCGAGGACCGTGTCGCCTTCGCCTGGCGGGCGATGGACGCCTTCTACGAGGAGGACGAACGCATCCTGGGACACGCGGCGGACGCCTACCACCGTATCGACATCCGCGACACCTCCCGCACGCTCGAAGTGCGCCTGGACGACGCCGTGGTGGCCCGCTCCGAGCACCCGGTCGTGCTCTACGAGTCCGGCTTCGCCCCGCGCTGGTACGTCCCGCGCGCGGACATCGACGAGAGCCGCCTGAGCCCCGTCGAAGGGCAGACCTTCTGCCCGTACAAGGGGCTGTGCGACTACTACGACATCGGTACCGCGCACCGCGCCGCCTGGTCGTACCGCGACGCCTACGGCGAGGTCGGCCGCATAGACGACATGGTCTCCTTCGAGCCGGACCGGGTCGAGGTCCGTCTCGACGGCCGGCGGCTGGAGATCGAGCCGGGCCAGCACGTCGTCCCCCACGGCGTCGACCGCGGCCTGGACGCCGACGAGATCAGGTCCCGCTGACCCCTGATGCCCCTCGAACCCACGCCGGCCGCCCCGTCAGGTCGCTCCGGCACGCCCTTCCGGCCTCCTCCCGTCCCGAGAGGCTTCGAAGAACTCACCGAGCGGCGGCATCCGATTCGATGACGACCACCCGCGCCCACTCGGGCGGTGAGTCAGGGACGTAGTCGGGATCGTCCTCGTCCCACGAGGCGGACGAGAGGTGTCGGGGGAACAGGCCGACCACCGTCCGGCACGGTGGCCGGCTGCTCGGCCAGGGCGTCTGACCGTCGGTCAGGACCACGACGACATCCGGTCGGGGTCCCTTTCGAAGGGCTCGGGCGAAGCCCGTACGCAGGTCGGTGCCCCCGCCGCCCACCAGCGGTATCCCCTCGGCTCGGCAGAGCGAGTGCACGATCCGGGCGGACGCGTCGCACGGCAGTACGGTGACGAGGTCGCGACGGCCACCCACGGCACGGGAGATCGCGGCAACCTCGCGCAGCGCACTGCCCAGTTCGGCGTCGCTGACCGACCCGGAGGTGTCGATGACCACCGAGACCCGAGGCGGTCTGCGTCTCAGGCTCGGCAGTACGGCGCCGGGTACCCCGGCCGAGCGCCGCGACGGCCGGCCGTAGGTGTAGTCCTCACCCGCTCCGGAGCCGGAGGCCGCCGAACGGACGGCCGCTCCCAGCAGGTCCCGCCACGGCTGCGGCGGCTGGAACGCCTCCTGTGCCCATCGCCGCCACCCCTTGGGGGTGTCTCCCGGACGTGCGGTGATGCCCTGCGCCACGCGGAACCGGACGGCGTCCCGTTCCTGGTCGCTGAGGCCGTACGCTCCGTCCGGTCCCCGCTCCCATTCCCGGTCCAGTCCGTCGGCGCCACTGCCGCAGTCCAGCCACACGAGACCCTGCGTGCGCGGCCCGAGCCGGAACCGGCGCAGATAGTCCTCCATGAGCTCACCTTCGGGCAGCGCCAGAGCCCCCGGCGTGACAGCGCCTTCGGGCTGGAGGAGCCCTTCGCCGAACGCGTCGTCGTTGATCTCGCAGTCCGCCGCGATGTTCATCCGCAGCCGTTCACCCGGGCCGGTCAGCCCGCGCTCACGCGCGACCCGGTCACTGCGCCCGTGATGGTCGCGCAGCAGGTGCGACACCTCGTGCACCCACACTCCGGCCAGCTCCTCCACCGACATCCGGTCCACGAACGGCGGTGACACATAGCACCGCCAGTACCGGTCGACGGCCATCGTCGGCACCCGCCGCGACTCCACGGTGTGCAGGGCGAAGAGTGCCGTCGCCAGGTAGGGCCGGACCCGGGCGGCGTGCAGCCGGGCGGCGAAGAGCTTGTCGCGGTCCAGCGCCCCGGGTGCGTCCGCTGCCGCGGGCGTGTCCGGGACAGCGGGCGTGTCCGGGGGCCCCGGTACGGTCAGTGGCGGCGTCCTTGGCGCGGCCGCGTTCATCGGCCGGCCGATGGGGCGACCGCGGTCCGGGCCGCCGCGAGGTCGGCCCGGCGGGACAGGGAGACCGCTCCGGCGAGCTTCTCGATCGACGCCGGAACGTCCCAGTCCTCGTGGCGCAGCGAGGCGAGTGTGTTCGCGGGCACGACGACCAGGTCCGGTGCCCCGGTCTCCACCGCCCGGACCAGGAGCGCCCAGGCCGCTTCCCAGCGGGACCTCTCCGGGCGCTTGCGGACCGCCTCCACCACGCCGTCGAGCACGGCCTGACGCAGATCCCCCCGTTCCGGCAGGGCGGCACCGGCCGGGTCGGCGAGCAGCACCTCGGGGTCCGGGAGGTCCATCCGGTCCAGACCGGCCAGCAACTCCAGCCCCGGACCGTCCCCCACGGTGCCCCTGACCAGCAGGGAAAGCACCTCGCGGGAAGAGCTGGCCGCGGTCGCGAAAGCGATCAGACACAGTGTCATCTCCCAGCTCCGGGGAGACGGCCAGGCGCCGCCCCTGCGCGTCTCGTTGCTGGGCAGCCGGTGTACGAGCCCGGGGCGGGCGGCGAGGAGTCCGCACACCGCGCGGCGGGCGAAGTCCACCGCTGCCGGCAACCGCTCGGGGTCGAGCCGCGGCAGTGTGGCCCGGGGCCAGGTCCCACCGAGCCCGCGGACCACGACCTCGTGGTCGTGGGTCCACTGAAGGTGGACGAACCGGTTGGCCAGCGGCGGGCTCAGTTCCCAGCCGTCGGCCGCCGAGGCCCGTGGGTTGGCGGCGGCCACGATCCGGACATCGGGCGGCAGTCGCAGGGCGCCGATCCGCCGTTCGAGGACGAGGCGGAGCAGGGCGGCCTGCACGGCGGGCGGCGCGGTGGACAGTTCGTCCAGGAACAGCAGTCCCCGGCCGGCCCGGACCAGCCGCACCGCCCAGTCCGGCGGGGCCATGGGCACCCCTTGTTCCGCCGGATCGTCGCCGATGACGGGCAGCCCCGAGAAGTCGGACGGCTCGTGCACGCTGGCGATCACCGTGGTCAACGGCAGGTCGAGGGAGTCCGCGAGCTGGGTCAGCGCCGCGGTCTTGCCGATCCCCGGTTCACCCCACAGCAGGACGGGCAGGTCGGCGGCCACGGCCAGTGTCAGGGCCTCCAGTTGGATGTCCGGGCGCGGTTCGGTGGACGTGTCGCGCAGCAGGGTCAGCAACGCGCCGGCGACGTCGAGCTGGGCGGGACGGGGCGGAGCCGTGCGGATGCCGGTCGGCCGGGAACGGGTGTGTGTGGACATGGACATGTGTGTGATCACCTTTGGGATGTGCGGCGGCCCGAAGGGGGCGCGGGGGACGGAGACCGGGGCGGCGGGGAGGTGCGAGGGAGGAACGCCCCGGGTCAGCGGAAGGTCGCGTGGCGCGGGTGCGGGCGGCCGGGGTGGGTGTGACGACGGTCGCGGCGGATACCACCGGGTCCGGTGCCGGGTCCGGTGTCGGTGTCCGGTCCGGGGCCGATCAGGCCCGCTCTGTAGAGCCCGTACGTGATCCGCCGCCGCGCCGCCGCCTCCAGTTCGTCCCGCAGGGCGCCTTTGCGCAGCAGCGCGTCGGGGCCGAGCAGATCTTCGACGACGGTCAGCGCACCGGCGGTGTCCCCGTGGTCCAGTCGCTCGCGGACGCCGGCGAGGCAGTCCGGATGACGGTGCGCCACATCGATGGCGCGCAGGCAGGGGAGTGGGGTCCCGGTCAGCGCGGCCAGGAGTTCCTCGCGGCGGATCTCGTCCGGGTCGTGGTCCAGTGGGGCCAGGGCTCCGTCGACCAGGCCGATCCGGTGCCGGGCTCCCCGGCACTCGACGAGGTGCGGTTGTCCTGGGCGGTCCACGGTCGGCGCCGGGCGGACCTCGTGACGGCCCGGTCCCCCCGGTGCCAGTGCCGAGGCGACCAGCGGGTGCAGCCGGTCCAGCTCGATCGCGCCGGCGCGGATCAGGTCCAGGTCGGGCAGCACCCAGGTCGCCGCGTCGGGCAGGACCGGCAGCGTGGAGGTGTCAGCCTGGGCGGGCACCGACGTGATCCGCAATACGGGCGGCCCTACGCCGTCCCCGACCAGGTTCAGGACCACTCGGTGCCGGGCTCCGATCCGCACGGCGACGACGGCATCGTCGGGTCGCCCCTCGGCGCGGAGCACGATCGCCGCCTCGGCCGCCCACCGGTCGACGGCGCACCGGTGTCCCAGCGGCGCCCGCGTCGGCGGGTCCGGATCCACCACAGGGCGGGCGTCCGTGGGCAGTTGCTCGGCACCCGAACGGATCCCCAGCTCATCCGTCCTTCGCGCGTCCCACAGATGGCGGTGGAGGTCGAGACGGAACCGCCGGTCGGGATGGGGGTGGGGGTGGCGACGGGTGCCGACGTCGGAGCGGGAGCCGTCCCAGAGCGCGAGGCTGATCCGCTGACCGGCGTCCGCCCAGGCCGGCGGTGTCCGTGCGACCAGGTGCACCGGGCCCGTACCGTCCGGCCCCGCCTCGTCGTACCGCGCCAGAGCGATGGTCAGACCCGGCCGCAACAGGCCGTCGGGGGCGATCCTCGGCATGTGCCAGCGCAGCAGGTCGGGAGCGAGATGGCGCAGGTCCGATCGGATCCGGGCGGCGAGCTCCCGGCCATGGGTGCGTGCCACCGAACGGGGACCGAAGTCGATGTCGATCCGCGCGGCGGCACAGGCCCCCGCCCAGTCGCCGGCACGGCGGCGGGCGGTCGACGTCTCGATCATGGAGGGCGGCACGGCGAACTCGCGCACGCGCAGCCAGAGGGAAAGGCGGGAATCCCGGTTCGCGGTTCGAGTGAGCATCAGCACTCACCTTGCGCGGACGGGGCCCCCAATCTGTGAACAGAGTGAGTCGTCATCGCCGGGATCGTAGCGTTCCCCGTCGGCGATGCGCCAGGAGTTTTCGATCGGAGCGCCAACCCGCCCGGTGCGCCCCGTCGTTGTGCCGTCCCGCAGTACTCGTCGGGAGGGGCGGGCGCGGCCCGTCCCTCCCGACGAGCGGCGTCCCAGGGGATGCTGACGCCGCGTTCGACCGGGCGGGTCAGTCGGTGCCGAACTCCATCGCGGCGCGGTCCAGCATCTCCTCGTCCTCGGAGACCTCGCCCCGGGAGGCGATGGCCTCGGCGCCGCCTTCCGGCATGGTGCCGATCAGTCCGGTGGCGGCCGCCTGCGCGGCACCGATGGCGGGTGAGGTGCCGATCAGGCCGAGCCCGGCGTACTGCTCCAGTTTGGCGCGCGAGTCGGCGATGTCGAGGTTGCGCATGGTGAGCTGGCCGATCCGGTCCACGGGGCCGAAGGCCGAGTCCTCGGTGCGCTCCATGGACAGCTTGTCCGGGTGGTAGCTGAACGCGGGGCCCGTGGTGTCGAGGATCGAGTAGTCCTCGCCGCGCCGCAGCCGCAGGGTCACCTCGCCGGTGACGGCCGCGCCGACCCAGCGCTGCAGCGACTCACGCACCATCAGTGCCTGCGGGTCCAGCCAGCGGCCCTCGTACATCAGCCGGCCGAGGCGTCGACCCTCGTTGTGGTACTGGGCGACGGTGTCCTCGTTGTGGATCGCGTTGACCAGGCGCTCGTACGCGGCGTGCAGCAGGGCCATGCCGGGCGCCTCGTAGATGCCGCGGCTCTTGGCCTCGATGATCCGGTTCTCGATCTGGTCCGACATGCCCATGCCGTGCCGGCCGCCGACGGCGTTGGCCGCCATCACCAGGTCCACGGCGGAGTCGAACTTCTCACCGTTGATCGTCACCGGACGGCCCTGGTCGAACCCGATCGTGACGTCCTCGGCGGCGATCTCGACCGAGGGGTCCCAGAACCGGACGCCCATGATCGGCTCCACGCTCTCCACGCCCGTGTCGAGGTGTTCCAGCGTCTTGGCCTCGTGGGTGGCACCCCAGATGTTGGCGTCGGTGGAGTACGCCTTCTCCGTGCTGTCGCGGTAGGGCAGGTCGTGGGCGAGGAGCCACTCCGACATTTCCTTGCGGCCGCCGAGCTCGGTCACGAAGTCCGCGTCCAGCCAGGGCTTGTAGATCCGCAGGTGCGGGTTGGCGAGCAGGCCGTACCGGTAGAAACGCTCGATGTCGTTGCCCTTGAACGTCGAGCCGTCGCCCCAGATCTGTACGTCGTCCTCGAGCATCGCCCGGACCAGCAGGGTGCCGGTGACGGCACGCCCGAGCGGGGTGGTGTTGAAGTAGGCGCGGCCGCCCGAGCGGATGTGGAACGCCCCGCAGGTGAGCGCCGCCAGGCCCTCCTCGACCAGTGCCGCGCGGCAGTCGACCAGGCGCGCGATCTCGGCGCCGTAGGTCTTCGCGCGGCCGGGCACCGAGGCGATGTCGGGTTCGTCGTACTGGCCGATGTCGGCGGTGTAGGTGCACGGGATGGCTCCCTTGTCGCGCATCCACGCGACCGCGACCGAGGTGTCGAGACCGCCCGAGAAGGCGATGCCGACGCGCTCGTCGGCGGGAAGGGAGGTGAGGACCTTAGACATAGAAAGAGTATGCATTGAAACGCATGATCATGCAAAGTCCTCGGTGTCGGATCGTCCGTGGTGTCCCGGCGTTCGTCCTGCGGCCCGTACTCCGGTGTCCGGATCTGTGGGGCATATGGCTCCAGCGCCATGGCGGCTCCCGCGATCCGAGCGGAACCTTGAGGAGGAACACGGAAGATCCCCCGGCCCCGACCGGTGGACGGCGACAAGGAGGCGGATGTGATGTCGAGTCGTACAGACACAGCGGCAGGGGTGACGGTGCCCGACACGCGGTTGGCGCGCGAAGCCACCGAGCTGGTGCGCGACACCTCGACCGAACTCCTCTTCCACCACTCGCGCCGGGTGTTCTGGTTCGGCAGTCTGCAGGGGCGCAACCGGGACCTGAGCTTCGATCCCGAGCTGCTGTACATCGGGGCCATGTTCCACGACCTCGGACTCGGCGAGCGCTTCCACCACAGCGGCCGCCGGTTCGAGGTGGACAGCGCCGACGAGGCCCGCCGGTTCCTGCGCACGCACGACGTGCCCGAGGACAGCATCCGCAGGGTCTGGACGGCCATCGCCCTGCACACCACCCCGGGCGTACCGCAGTTCATGGAACCCGAGGTCGCCCTGGTGACCGCGGGGGTCGAGTACGACGTGCTCGGCATCGGCTACGCCGACGTCTCCGACGAGGACCGCGCGGCGATCACCGCCCTGCATCCCCGGCCCGACTTCAAGCGCCGCATCCTCGACTCCTTCACCGAAGGCGTCCGGAACAAGCCGGAGACCACCTTCGGCAACGTCAAGGCCGACGTCCTCGCCCACTACGTCCCCGGGTTCGAACGCGGAGACTTCGTCAGCACCATCCTGGACTCGCCATGGCCCGAGTGAGGGCCGATCCCCGCACGGGCGGCCCGAGTTCGCCTCACACGGTGGCGGTGCTCGCCTTCGACGGAGTCCAACTGCTCGATGTCGCCGGTCCCGCCGAGGTGTTCACCACCGCGAACGAGGACGGTGCCGACTACGACGTACACATCGTGTCGGAGACCGGCGCGGGCATCCGTACCTCCTCCGGGGTGCGGCTCAGCGCGGACACGTCGGCCGCCGAACTGCCCGAGCGGCTCGGGACCCTCGTGGTGCCCGGCCGCCCGGACTGGCGGCAGGCGGTCGGCGACCGTGACCTGGTGGACCTCGTCACGGCGCTCTCCACGCGTTCGTCCCGCACGGCGTCCGTCTGCGCGGGCGCCTTTCTGCTGGCCGAGGCCGGGATCCTGGAGGGCCGCCGCGCCGCGACGCACTGGCGGCTCGCGGGTGAACTCGCCGCGCGCTACCCCCGCGTGCGCGTCGAGGCCGATCCCGTGTTCGTCCAGGACGGTCCTGTCCTGACCTCGGCCGGTGTCACGACCGGCATCGATCTGGCGCTCGCGCTCGTCGAGGCGGATCACGGGGCGGACCTGGCACGCGCCGTCGCCCAGCAGCTCGTGGTCTTCATGGCCCGGCCGGCCGGGCAGTCCCAGTTCAGCGCCCGGATGACCCCGCGCGGCTCCGGACATCCCGTGCTGCGCGGAGTCATGGACGCCATCGTGGCCGACCCGGCGGAGGCCCACCACATGGACGCGCTCGCGCTGCAGGCGGGCGTCAGCACCCGGCACTTGAGCCGGCTCTTCCGCACGGAGGTCGGCATGACACCCGGGCGGTACGTGGAGTTGGTGCGCGTCGAAGCCGCGCAGGCGCTCCTCACGAGCGGCAACGACTCGGTGGACGCCGTCGCCGAGCGGTCCGGCTTCGGCTCCGCCGAATCCATGCGACGCAGCTTCCAGCACATCATCGGTATCGCGCCCACGGTCTACCGCGCCCGATTCCGGAGCACGGCGGCGCAGGGCACCCGGGGATGAACCGGGTGCCGCGGTGTCCGCCCGGCGGAGTGGCCCGGCTCGTCGTCCTCCGCGTCCGGGCCGCCGGACGCACCTGACGCGTGAAGGGGCCGGCGCCGCCGGTTCCAGCAGGCCACCCCAGTCCGCCAGACCTATCGTGGAGGGGAGGAACAGGCGACCGCACATCCTGGGAGTGTGTGCGCCCGAGACCGACCCCCCCCGACCTCAGGGAGCGCGTCATGTCGCGCAGCAGCAACATCGCCGTCCTGGAGAGCTTCGGTTCAGCGGTGAACGGTGACCACCTCGGCGAGCTGGACGAATACGTCGCACCGGGCTCCGTGGACCACGACCCGGCCCCGGGCCAGGTGCCCGGACCCGAGGGTTATGAGGAGATGTTCGCCACGATGAGACGGGCCTTCCCCGATCTGCACGTCGAGGTCGAGCACGTCATGGCCACCGACGACGAGATCGCCTTCGCGTACACGATCACGGGCACACATCTCGGTGAACTGATGGGGCACGGCGCGACCGGCCGGACGGTGAGTTACCGGGGCATGCAGATCAGCCGGTTCGCCGACGGGAAGATGGTCGAGCGCTGGGGCAGCAGCGATGAGCTCGGCATGCTGCGCCAGCTCGGTCTCACCCCGTGATCACCGCGGGCCCTCCATGAGCGCGGCTGCCTCAGGGACACGTCCACGGCGCCGAGTTCGGCTTCACGGTCCCCGCACTCCGGTGACCACGGCAGACGCTGGTTCCGCACCGTCGGGGCAGTGACCGGTCCGCTCACCGGGAGACAGCCATGACCACCGACGAGGGAGCCGCCGCCGACCGCCGGGACGGACTGTGGGGCGCGCCCGTCGAGACGGAGGGCATGGCGGCGGCGGTCATCGACGCGGACGGGAGCGTCGCGGGCTGGACTCTGGGGGCACAGCGACTCCTGGGCTACCCGGCCGAGGAGGTCATCGGCCGGCCGTTCGGGGACTTGCTGGCCCCCACGGGCACCGCTCGGCTGCGTCACCGCCGCGGGCACCGGCTGGAGGTGGAACTGCGCGTGTCCCGACTGGCCGCCCGGGACGGCGCGCCCCGGTGGCTGGTCACGTTCGACCCTCATCCCGACGCCCGCCGACGGCTCGCGAGCGAGCGCCTCGCCCTGCTGAGCGAGGCCAGTACCCGGATCGGCACCACCCTCGACGTCATGCAGACCGGGCAGGAACTGGCCGACTTCGCCGTCCCGCGGTTGGCCGACTACGTCACCGTGGATCTGGCGGATTCGGTGCCCCTCGGTGAGGAGCCCCTGGCGCGGCTGGGACCCGACGCCGGACGCATCCCCGTCTTCCGCCGGGCGGGGGTGGCGTCGATCCACGAAGGCATCCCGGAGGCGTTGTGGCACCGTGGCGACCCCGTCTTCGTCCCGCCCGCCTCGCCGTTCACCCAGGTTCTGACCACGGGGAAGTCCTACATCGAGCCGATGCTGCGGAAATCCCTCGGCACCTGGCTGCGGTGCGATCCGCAACGGTCCCGGGTCATCCGCAGGACCGACATGCACACCGTGATGATGGTGCCGATCCAGGCGAGGGGCGTCGCACTCGGTATCGCCGTCTTCGTGCGGACGGACAATCCCGCCCCGTTCGAGCAGGACGATCTGGTCCTCGCGGAGGAACTCGTCGACCGTGCCGCGCTGAGCCTCGACAACGCCCATCGTTACACCCGCGAACACACCGCGGCCCTGGCACTGCAGCGCAACCTCCTCCCGTCCCGCCTGTCCGGCGGACCCTCCCTGGAGGTGGGCTCACGGTATGTCCCCGCCGACCTGGACCACGGTGTGGGAGGCGACTGGTACGACGTGATAGCGCTGCCCCGTGACCGGGTGGCCCTGGTCGTCGGCGACGTGGTGGGGCACGGTATCCAGGCGGCGGCCGCGATGGGCAGGCTCCGTACCGCGCTGCGTACGCTCGCGGACCTGGATCTGCCGCCCGTCGAGCTTCTGACGAGCCTGGACCGCACGGTCGGCCGCCTGACGCAGGAGGACGCGGACTCCCCGGGCGCCACCGTCTCCGGTGTGGGCGCGACCTGTCTGTACGTCGTCTACGACCCGGCCGAACGGCACGTCGACATCGCCGGAGCCGGACACCTTCCGCCCGTCCTGGTCAGTCCCGCCGGCGAGGCGACCGTCACGGAGATTCCCCCCGGAGTCCCGATCGGCCTGGGTCTGGGGCATTTCGAATCCGTCCGGATCGAGATCCCCGACGGCAGTCTGATCGCCCTGTACACCGACGGACTGGTCGAATTCCCTACCGAGGACATCGAGTTCGGGATACGTCGCCTGGCCGCCGCGCTGGCCCACCCGAGGCTGCCCCTGGAGGAACTGTGCGAGCGGGCCTTCGCCGCCCGACGCACCCCCTCGCCGTCCGACGACACCACGTTGCTGCTGGCCCGGACAGGTCCCGTCGGCGTGCACCGACCCCCTGGTGACCCGGCCGCGCCGGACGACGGGTCGCCCGGCCGGTGACCGGGCCCGACCGGTGACCGGGCCCGGCGGAGACCGGCGTTCGCCGACCGATGTCATGCGAACCCTTGCGAACGGTCGGATGGCGTCGGCGCGGCAGTGACCTGCCGTTCTGCGCGGGGCGCGGCGGGGCGCGGCGCCGGCAGGGTGCCCCGGGCGGTGGTCCGACCCGGATGTGTGGGCCGTTGGTGGCAATGCGGTCCGCGCCTGCTTGCGCCTGTCGCCTGGATCCTCGCGCCGCGCTGAACAATCGCCCTGGTCAAGACGCGGAGACGTGTCCGAGTGGCGGCGAGGGGAAAGACGATGGACACAACCGGACGTCCGGAACGCCCGGCACGCAGAGTGCTTCTTGCCGGTGGATTCGCGGTGGCGGCGGCCGCGATCGCCGGGTGCTCCTCCGCCACGAAGGCCGTGGTGTCGGCGCCCGGGACCTCGCCGGCGACCGGCACGTCGCCGGCGGCACGTCCGACGACGCCCGCCGCGGCCTTCGCGAGACTCATGGACGGGAACAAGCGCTGGGTGAGCGGAGACCTCGAGCACCCCGACCGGGATCCCGACCGCCGGGAACTCGTCGCCCAGGAGCAGGTGCCCTTCGGGTCGGTCCTCTCGTGCATCGACTCCCGGGTGCCGCCCGAACTGCTCTTCGACACCGGACTGGGCGACCTCTACGTGATGCGCACGGGCGGGGAGGCGATCGGCCCGGTCGTCACCGGTTCGGTCGAATACGGGCCCATGACGAGCGGCACTCCGCTCATCGTGGTCCTCGGACACCAGCGGTGCGGCGCGGTCGAGGCGGCGTACAAGTCGATTCGCGACAGCAAACCATTGCCCGGCCATCTGCAGGCGATCGTCGAGGCCCTGCGTCCGGCATACGACCGGGCGGCCCGGGAAGGCGGCTCCGACCCCGTCGAGACCATGGCCCGCGTCCAGGTGAAGCTGACCGCGGACGACCTGCGCTCCAACAAGGACCTCGCGCCGCTCGTGAAGAAGGGCGCCCTCGCCGTGGTCGGCGCCTACTACTCGCTCGACACCGGCAAGGTGGAAGTCCTGACCGGCGCGCCCTCCTGAACCACTCGGAGCCCGGTCGACCCACCGTGGAGTCCCCGGGAGAGCGAGCCCGCGTGTGGTTCCGCGCGGCCCGCTCACCCGGCCGGGGGTGCGGAAAGGGTGGTGGACGCCCGTGCCGTCCGTTGTGGAGGCCGGTGCCGCCCATCGTTCGGCCGTCACCCCCTGGTGTGAAACGGCCCGAACTGCGGGCCTTTGCCGCGCCCGGGCCGGGGCGGCTCCGTCTCCTGATGGCCGTTGCTCTCTGGTGGTACGCGGATTCGCCGTGTAGCGTCGCTCGCAGATGTCGTGGTTCGCAGTACCTGCCCGCGCTCCGGTGCGGGCTTTTTGCTGTGCAGTGCCTGAGGACCAGGGCGATCACCTCCGGATCCGCGCGGTGCGGATCCGAAATCGACTGAGAGGCATTGACATGGCCACCGGAACCGTGAAGTGGTTCAACTCGGAAAAGGGCTTCGGCTTCATCGCGCAGGACGGCGGCGGCCCCGACGTCTTCGCGCACTACTCGAACATCAACTCGAGTGGCTTCCGTGAGCTCCAGGAGGGCCAGGCCGTCACGTTCGACGTGACCCAGGGCCAGAAGGGCCCGCAGGCCGAGAACATCACCCCCGCCTGACCTACGGCAGGGCAGCCTGCCCGTGCCTGCGGAGCGCAGACTCCGCGGGCACGGGCGGTCCCGGTCCCGGAGGCAGGTTCAGGGGCGACAGCAGCCGCGGGGGCGCGACATACGCCCCGGCAGCAGGTGCGGGGGCGCGACACGCGCCCGGGCCGCCCGGCGCCCGACCCGCAGCTTCCGGACCGAGTTCCGATTTCCGGCCCGCGGTGAGCCGACTCCCTCACCGAGGCGAGAGCGACCTCCTGGCGGGGCGAACCGGCCGTCGATCCGAGTCGACTTCCCGGCCGCGGCGAACCGGCCTTCGAGCAGCGGAGAACCCGTCTGTGTGCTGAGGGAAGCCACCGCACCGAAGCCGTGAACGACTCGCGCGCCGTGATTGCGCGTCCCGCGGCCACCCTGGGGCGGAGCGCCTGGGCGCCCCCGGGTCCCGCCAGAGCGCATCTCGCGCCCCGAGCGGAGCCCCACGGCCGCGCGGATGCCGAGTCGGCTCACCAGACCTCAGGACGACGACTTCGCCTCTCAAGGGGCCTTGCGGCGACGACAGTCCCGACGTGCCGTACGCGGTTCAGGCCGTCGGCGCCGGGAACAGCAGGCAGCTGCTGGTGGCGTGGGCGAGCAGCCGGTCGGTGGAGTCGAACAGCTCGGCCTGGGCCAGCGCGGTGCGACGGCCGCCGTTCAGGACGGTGCCCACGGCGCGGACCTTGCCGGTGTCCACCGTGATCGGGCGCAGGAACTTCACGGTCAGGTCGAGCGAGGTGTAGGCCATGCCCTGCGGAAGCGTCGTCTGTACGGCGCACCCCGCCGCGGAGTCGAGCAGGGTCGCGTAGATCCCGCCGTGGACGCTGCCGATGGGGTTGTAGTGCTCCTCGCCGGGCTCCAGGGAGAACACCGCGTGCCCGTGATCGACCTCTTCGAGCACCAACCCGAGCGTGGCGCCGATGGGCGGGCCGGGCAGCCGGCCATCGATCATCGCGCGCAGGAAGTCGAGACCACTGGTCCGTCCGACCTCCGAGGCCGAGACCGAGGGGTCTTCCCACTCGTACGTACGTGACCTGCCCATGCCCGTGCTCCTCATCTGACTGCGTAAATCGAAGCTAGCCGGGGCCGCAGCTGACTGTCAATGACGAAGCCAGCTCGCCTATGATGCGGGTATGGAGTGGCTCGAAGTGAGCACGGAGAACTGCACGGTCCAGCGCACGCTCGACCTGGTGGGCGAGAAGTGGACGCTGCTGATCCTGCGCGACGCCTTCAACGGCGTCCGCCGATTCGACGACTTCCGCCGTCATGTGGGGCTTTCGGAGGCGGTGTTGGCCGGCCGGCTCCGCAAGCTGGTGGCGTCCGGGATCCTGCGGACCGAGCCGTACCGGGAAGCGGGCAGCCGTACGCGGCACGAGTACCGCCTGACCCGCAAGGGTCGGGACCTGTGGCCTGTCCTGGTGGCGCTCAGACAGTGGGGCGAGGCGTACGTGGCGGATCCGGAGGGCCCGGTTCTCGACATTCGGCACAGTGAGTGCGCGGCACCGGTCCGGGTCGTGGTCGAGTGCGCCGACGAACACGTCGCGCTCACCCCGGCGGAGGTCACGGTCCTGCCCGGTCCGAGCGCGCGACCTCGTACCTGAGTGAGGTCGGTGGCGGGTGTGACCGAGGTCAGCCCGTGCCGACGACGCGTCCACGCGCGAGCGGTGCACCCTTGTCACCGACTGGCAGGTCGTCCCGGTGCCCGATGACGACCTCGAAGGCACCGCCGCCGTCCTTCACGTCGCTGGCGACCATGGGGCAGTGGACGACGCCGCCGGGGCCGGTGTCGGCCGTCCTCCACGGGATTCAGGTGGCTCTCCCGGCGTCGCAGGCGAGATCGGCCCAGACCGTGTGCCCCTGTGGTGTCGGTTCGTCGCCCCAGCGGCTGGAGAGCGCGTCGACGAGGCACAGACCCCTGCCGTTCTCGTCCAACGTGCAGGTGGGGTGCCCCCAACGGGAGCCCGTGACACCGCAGTTGAGGGTGTGGCCCGCATCGGCGACCTCGATGTGCACGGTGGGGCCGTCATGGCGCGTACGTCGAAGGGTCACGGAGACCCGGACGGGCGGTGCTCCGTGCCGCAGGGCGTTCGACAGCAGTTCGCTGAGTACGAGCGCCGCGTCGTCGGCGAGCCCTTCGACATGCCACTGACTGAGGCAGCTGCGCACGTTCCGGCGTGCGGCGCTCGTGCCGAGGGTCGGGTCGCAGACGAAACCATCTGGTTCAGATGTCATGATGCGCATCCCTTGTGGGCCTCCAGCGGTTCTTCGCGCCAAGGGAGGAGCGGATGCCTCAGGGAGTGGCGTCACCCACGTGCGGTCGAGCCGCGCGAAGGGGCCCACGTCCGAGGCCGGCCCGGGCGAGGGGGGTGGGGAGTGGAGCGGGAGTGAGGACGCCGCGTGCGCCACGCGTCGGACACGAGCGTTCCCGGGACCTGGAGCGCCCGCACCGCACGGAGCGAGCTCCACGCGGGGCGGGTCCCGGTGACCTCAGTAGCCGATGATGCGAGCGGCGAAATAGGCCGCCACGATGATCGCCCCGATGACAATCAGTCCGAGCCACCACAGGGGGTGCTCCCAGATCCCGCCGTCCGGCCGTTCCTGATGTGCCTCGGCGATCGAACCCTCGACCGGAGGGGTTTCGCCCGGTGGCACCAATGGCTGTGACATGTTTCAACTCTCCACCTCCAGGGACGCCGCCGCATCTCAGGAGGCCGGGCCCGGAAGGCCCGAACGGCGTGGCCCGAACGGCCTCGCGAGGGTGGAGCCTTTCAGGCAGCCTCAGCTGTACAGCTGAAACTGTACAACTCAAGCTGCGGGTTCTACTGTGGAACGCATGAAGGAGACCCCGCGCCCGTCGCCCTCGGCGGTTCAGGCCTCGCGACAGGTCCGAACGGTCATCGGCCGCCTGCGGCGCCGCATCCTGAACGCCGCAGAGGCCGAGGACATCACCTTCGGGCAGGCGTCCGTACTCACTCACCTGTCCGGCAAGCCGGGCGTCACGGCCAGTGAACTCGCCGCCGCCGAGGGGGTGCGCCACCAGTCGATGACCACGACGATCGCGTCGCTGACCGCCCTGGGACTGGTGGAACGGCATCCCGACCCCGACGACCGGCGCCGTCTGCTGATCGCGCTGACCGAGGAGGGGCACAGGCGCGTGGAGGAGGGGCGACAGGTCCGGCAGGAATGGCTCGCCGGTCAGCTGCGGGAGAAGTGCACGGAAGAGGAACTACGGACCGTGATGGCCGCCATGACGGTACTGGAGCGCCTCACCCATGACTGAACCGAAGACGGAGGAACGGGGCACGGCGGCGACGGCGGGCTTCGACCGGCGGCTGCTGCCGCCGATGATGCTGGGCTCCGTCCTCAACCCGGTCAACTCGACGATCATCGCCGTCTCGCTGATACCCATCGGCGACGCGCTGGGCGCGCCGCCCTCGCAGACCGCGTGGCTGGTGTCCGCCCTCTACCTGGCCACCGCCCTCGGGCAGCCCGTCGTCGGTCGGCTCATCGACGTCTTCGGGCCGCGCAGGCTCTTCCTCGTCAGCACGAGTCTCGTCGGGGTCGCCGGCGTCGTCGGCACCCTGGCGCCGAACCTGGGCGTGCTGATCGCCTCCCGGGTCCTGCTCGGCTTCGGCACCTGCGCCGGGTATCCCGCCGCGATGGCGCTGCTGCGCAGCGAGGCCCGGCGCACCGGGCGGGACAGCCCCGGCGGGGTGCTGACCGCCCTCGCGGTCACCAACCAGACCATCGCCGTGATCGGCCCGCTGCTGGGCGGCCTCCTGATCGCTCTGGGCGGCTGGCGCGCCACCTTCGCCCTGAACGTGCCACTGGCCGCCGCGGCCGTGCTGCTGGGGCTGCTCCGGCTGCCCAAGGAGGCTGCTACGGGGGAGTCCCCGCGGCGCGGGCGCCTCACGGCCCGGCTCGACCTGCCCGGCATGGCACTGTTCGCCGTCACGCTCGTCTCGTTGCTGCTGTTCCTGATGAACCCGCACCTGCGCGACTGGTACCTGCCGGTGACCGCCGTCGCCGCGTTCGCCGTGTTCGTGGCGCGGGAGCTACGGGCCACCACCCCGTTCATCGACCTGCGGGTGCTGGGCGGCAACACACCACTGCTGGCCACCTACGGGCGTGCCCTGGTCGCCTACGTCGTCTCCTACGCCTTCCTGTACGGGTTCACCCAGTGGACGGAGGAGGGCTTCGGGCTCTCGCCCTTCCACGCCGGGCTGGCGCAGATCCCCATGTTCCTGGTGGCGATCGGTGTCTCGATCGTCTCCGGGCGCCGCGAGGGCGTGCGCGGCAAGCTGCTCGTCGGCGGGCTGGGGCAGGTCGTCGCCTGTGTGGTGATGCTGACACTCACCGGGGACAGCCCCGTGTGGACGCTGGTTCTCGTCGCCCTGATCTTCGGCGTCCCGCAGGGACTGAACAGCCTGGCCCTGCAGAACTCGGTCTACTTCCAGGCCGATCCCGAGCGGACCGCCTCCTCGGCCGGCCTGCTGCGCACCTTCGCCTACGTCGGCTCGATGGTCGCCTCCTCCACGACGGCCGCCTCCTTCGGGCGGCGCGCGGACACCGGCGGCATGCACCACCTCGCCTGGGTCATGCTCGGCGCGGGCGTGCTCTACCTCCTCCTGACCGCCTTCGACCGCACGCTCGGCCGCGCGACGGCCGGGACACCTCGGCCGACGCGCCGCGGACGTCGTAGTCCACCCGGTGGCTCCCACCACACCTGAACGAGAGCGCAGACCCATGCCCCGCACCGCCCTCCTCCTGATGGATCTCCAGCTCAACCACGTCGCCCACACACCCGACGACTACCTGCCGCACGCCGTACGGGCACTCGGCACGGCGCGCGCCGCGGGCGTCCCCGTCATCCACGTGGCACTGCGACTGCGTCCCGGCCACCTCGACGCCCACCCCCGCAACAAGATCTTCGGCTCCCTTCCGTCGCACCTCTTCACCGCCGACGATCCTGGTGCCGCCATCCACCCCGATGTCGCGCCCGCAAAGGGCGAGATCGTCGTCCACAAGAACCGCGTGAGCGCCTTCTCGGGCAACAACCTCCAGCAGATCCTGGCCGTCCAGGACATCGACCACCTCGTCCTGGCCGGCATCGCCACGGGCGGCATCGTCCTGTCCACGGCCCTTCAGGCAGCCGACCTCGAGTACAGGGTCACGGTCCTGTCCGACGCCTGCGCCGACCCCGACACCGCACTGCACCACACGCTCGTGAACGACGTCCTCAGCCGGCGCGGCGAGGTCACCACCGTCGAGGAGTGGGCCGACAGCCTCAACGCCGCTTCGTGAACGGGCCGGTGAGCCCGGCGAACGTCCTGCGGGAACGGCGCACGGCCGGGGCGGACCGAGATGGTCCGCCCCGGCCACACCTGTGTCAGGAAACCGTCGGCGCCAGGTCGCCGCGGACTTCGCGGGCCGCCGCCACCAGGTTCTCCAGCGCGGCCCGCACCTCCGGCCAGGCGCGGGTCTTCAGGCCGCAGTCGGGGTTGACCCACAGCCGTTCGGCGGGGATGGCCCTGAGTCCGGTACGCAGCAGTTCAGCGGCTTCGTGGGCACTGGGCACGCGCGGTGAGTGGATGTCGTACACCCCGGGTCCGGCCTCGCGCGGGTAGCCGTGGGCGGCGAGTTCCCGGGCGACCTGCATGTGGGAGCGGGCGGCCTCCAGGCTGATGACGTCGGCGTCGAGGTCGTCGATGGCCTGGACGATGTCACCGAACTCGGCGTAGCACATGTGGGTGTGGATCTGGGTCTCCGGCCGTACACCGCCGGTGGTGAGACGGAACGCCTCGGTGGCCCACTCCAGGTAGGCGGCGCGGTCGGCGGCGCGCAGGGGCAGCGTCTCGCGGAGCGCGGGTTCGTCGACCTGGATGACCGGGGTGCCGGCCGCCTCGAGGTCGTCGACCTCGTCGCGCAGGGCGAGTGCGACCTGGCGGGCGGTCTCGCCGAGGGGCTGGTCGTCGCGGACGAAGGACCAGGCGAGCATGGTGACCGGTCCGGTGAGCATGCCCTTGACCGGCTTGGTGGTGAGCGACCGGGCGTACGTCGTCCAGCGCACCGTCATCGGTTCGGGCCGCGAGATGTCGCCGGCCAGGATCGGCGGACGGACGTAGCGGGTGCCGTACGACTGGACCCAGCCGTGCTGCGTGGCGAGGTAACCCGTGAGCTGTTCGGCGAAGTACTGCACCATGTCGTTGCGTTCCGGCTCGCCGTGCACCAGTACGTCGAGACCGGCCTCCTCCTGGAAGGAGATCACCTCGCGGATCTCGTTCCTGACCCGCTCCTCGTACCCGTCGATGTCGATCCGGCGGCCCCGCAGGTCGGCGCGGGCCGTGCGCAGTCGCGCGGTCTGCGGGAACGAGCCGATCGTGGTGGTCGGCAGCAGCGGCAGCCCGAGGCCGGCGCGCTGGGCGGTGGCCCGCTCGGCGTACGGCTGGGAGCGGTGGCCGTCGGCGGCGGTGACCGCGGCGACCCTGGCCCGTACCGCGCTGTCACGGGTGATCACGGAGGACTCCCGGGAGGCGAGGTCGGCCCGGTTCGCGGCCAGTTCGGCGGCGATGGCGCCGGTGCCCCGGGCGAGGCCCTTGGCGAGGACGGCGATCTCCGCCGTCTTCTGGCGGGCGAAGGCGAGCCAGCGCAGGATCTGCGGGTCGATGTCCCGTTCGGCGGACGCGTCGAGCGGTACGTGCAGGAGCGAGCAGGAGGCGGAGACGTCCACCCGGTCGGCGAGCCCGAGCAGGGTGCCGAGTGTGCCGAGGGACTTCTCCAGGTCGTTGACCCAGATGTTGCGGCCGTCGACCACACCGGCCACCAGACGCTTTCCGGGCAGTCCGCCGACGGCGGCCAGGCCGTCGAGGTTGGCGGCGGCCGCGCCGGTGAAGTCCAGCGCGAGGCCGTCCACCGGGGCCTTGGCCAGTACGGGCAGGGCGTCGCCGAGGCGGTCGAAGTAGGAGGCGAGCAGCAGCTTCGGCCGGTCGGTCAGCCTGCCGAGGCCGCGGTAGGCGCGTGCGGCGGCGCTGAGTTCGGCGGGGGTACGGTCCTGGACCAGGGCGGGCTCGTCGAGCTGCACCCACTCGGCTCCCGCCGCGCGGAGGTCGGCGAGCACCTCGGCGTAGACGGGCAGCAGCCGGTCCAGCAGAGTCAGCGGTTCGAAGTCCGCGGCGACACCGGGCGCCGGCTTGGCCAGCAGGAGATAGGTGACCGGACCGACGAGGACGGGCCGGGCGGCGAGACCGAGGGCGATCGCCTCCCCGAGTTGCCCGACCTGCTGGGCGGAGTCCGTCCTGAACACCGTGTCCGGCCCCAACTCCGGCACCAGGTAGTGATAGTTGGTGTCGAACCACTTGGTCATCTCCAGCGGCGCCACGTCCTGGGTGCCGCGCGCCATCGCGAAGTACCCGTCGAGCGGGTCGGCTTCGACGGCCTTGCGGTGCCGCTCGGGGACGGCACCGACCATGACAGTGGTGTCGAGGACGTGGTCGTAGTACGAGAAGTCGCCGGTGGGCACCTCGTGGATGCCGGATTCCGCCAGGTGGCGCCAGTTCGAACGGCGCAGACCTGAGGCGGTCTCCCGGAGGGCGGCGGCGGTGGTCCGGCCCTTCCAGTAGCCCTCGATCGCCTTCTTCAGCTCACGGTCCGGGCCTTGACGGGGGTAGCCGTACACGGTGGACCGTGCTGCCGCGGCTGCGGGCTTGGCTGTCACGGAAATCTCCTTCGCGAGATGTCTCCCTGAGATCCCGGCGGCGGGACGTGAGCGCGAAGGGGTGACGAACCGGGCGGAGTCGACCCGCGCCAGGAGGCGCGGCCGTCCGCCGGTATGTACGCCGACCCGCCCACGAGGTCACCGGGATGTCCGCGCGCGAACGGTCACGCGCGGGCAACGGGCAGGTCTTCGGACTCGCGGGCGCGGTCTCCCCGAAGGGCCACCACCTACTGGCCGTCGCTTCCCAGACCCGGTCGGGCCCAGTGCGTATGACGGCGTTCGTTCCCACTCACCGCTGCGGGGCAGTCCCGGATTCCCACCGGGTTCCCTCTTACGACGCATCCCGCCTGGCGGACGGGGCGAACCAGCTGCACCGGCCACCCTAGAGGGCGACGCGGCCTTGTGCGGGGAGCGGCTCACATCGCGGACGGTGACATGGGACACTGGCCGCGGTCGCCCACGGCTCGGCAGGATCCGTCCGAGGAGGCACGGGTGGGCACCGTGTCCGCCCGAGGGACACGGTGCCGGGCCCCGTCGTGGACGGGCGGAGTGGCGCGACGAGTCAGTCGGCGGCGCCGCCGAACACGCCCAGGATGCGTTCCGCCGCCAGCGTGGCCGTCAACTCCCCGTCCCGGACCTGCCGTTCGAGGGAAGGCGTGAGGGCTCGTACCGCCGGATCCGCGTGCAGCCGGCCGAGGAGCTCGTCGCGGACCATCGTCCAGGTCCAGTCGACCTGCTGGTCGCGGCGCTTGGCGGCGAGGCGGCCGGTCGAGTCGAGCAGGACGCGATGCTGTTCGAGACGTTCCCAGACGGTGTCCAGGCCGGTCGACTCCCGGGCGCTGCAACTCAGCACGGGGGGAGTCCAGGCCGCGTCCACCGGGTGCATCAGACGCAGGGCGCCCGCCAACTCCCGTGCCGCGGAACGTGCGTCGCGCTCGTGCGGGCCGTCCGCCTTGTTGACGGTGATCACGTCCGCGAGCTCCAGGACCCCCTTCTTGATGCCCTGCAACTGGTCGCCGGTGCGGGCCAGCGTGAGCAGCAGGAAGGAGTCGACCATGTTCGCCACCGCGGTCTCCGACTGGCCGACGCCCACCGTCTCCACCAGGATCACGTCGTAGCCCGCCGCCTCCATCACCACCATCGACTCCCGTGTCGCCTTCGCCACGCCGCCGAGGGTGCCGGCGGTGGGGGAGGGGCGTACGAAAGCGGCGGGGTCCACCGCCAGGCGCTCCATCCGGGTCTTGTCACCCAGGATCGAACCGCCCGTACGGGTCGACGAGGGGTCGACGGCGAGCACCGCGACCCGGTGCCCGAGCGAGGTGAGCATCGTGCCGAGCGCGTCGATGAAGGTCGACTTGCCCACACCGGGCACCCCGGTGATGCCGATGCGCCGGGCGTTGCCGCCGTGCGGCAGCAACTCGGTCAGCAGGGCCTGCGCCAGGGACCGGTGGTCGGCCCGGGTCGACTCGACGAGGGTGATGGCCCGTGCGATGTACGCACGCTTCCCGTCGAGCACGCCCTTCACATAGGAGTCGAGGTCGATCGCCATGGGCCTCAGCCGTGTCCAAGACCGGTGGCCAGCCGTTCCACCAGGTCGTACGCCGCGTCCGGGATCACCGTTCCGGGCGGGAAGACGGCCGCCGCGCCCATCTCCAGCAGGGTCGGCACGTCCTGCGGCGGGATCACCCCGCCCACCACGATCATGATGTCCTCGCGCCCCTCCTCGGCCAGTTGCTCCCGCAGCGCCGGGACCAGGGTGAGGTGCCCGGCGGCCAGCGAGGACACCCCGACGATGTGCACGTCGGCCTCGACGGCCTGCCGTGCCACCTCGGCCGGGGTCTGGAACAGCGGGCCGACGTCCACGTCGAAGCCGAGGTCGGCGAAGGCGGTGGCGATGACCTTCTGCCCGCGGTCGTGGCCGTCCTGGCCCATCTTGGCCACCAGGATGCGCGGCCGGCGGCCCTCGGACTCCTCGAAGGCGTCCACCCGGGTGCGGGTGCGTTCCACGGACGGCGACTCGCCTGCTTCGTTGCGGTACACACCCGAGATCGTACGGATCTGGCTCGCGTGCCGCCCGTACACCTTCTCCAGAGCGTCGGAGATCTCACCGACGGTGGCCTTGGCACGGGCCGCGTTCACCGCCAGCTCCAGCAGGTTGCCGGTGCCCCCGGCGGCCGCCGTCAGCGCGCGCAGCGAGTGCTGGCACGCGGACTCGTCGCGCTCCGCGCGCAGCCGCCGCAGCTTCTCGATCTGCTGAGTCCGTACGGAGGAGTTGTCGACCTTGAGGACGTCGATCTGTTCGTCGCTGTCGACCCGGTACTTGTTGACGCCGATGACCGGCTGACGGCCCGAGTCGATCCGGGCCTGGGTGCGGGCCGCGGCCTCCTCCACACGCAGCTTCGGGATGCCCGCGTCGATGGCCTGCGCCATGCCGCCGGCCGCCTCGACCTCCTCGATGTGCTGCCAGGCCCGGCGCGCCAGGTCGTACGTCAGCTTCTCCACGTACGCGCTGCCGCCCCACGGGTCGATCACCCGCGTCGTGCCCGACTCCTGCTGGATCAGCAGCTGGGTGTTGCGGGCGATGCGCGCCGAGAAGTCGGTGGGCAGGGCGAGCGCCTCGTCGAGGGCGTTGGTGTGCAGCGACTGCGTGTGGCCCTGGGTGGCGGCCATGGCCTCCACACACGTGCGCGTCACGTTGTTGAACACGTCCTGCGCGGTGAGGGACCACCCCGACGTCTGGGAATGTGTGCGCAGGGAAAGCGACTTGGCGTTCTTCGGGTCGAACTGCTTGACCAGCCTGGCCCACAGCAGCCGGGCGGCCCGCATCTTGGCGATCTCCATGAAGAAGTTCATGCCGATCGCCCAGAAGAACGAGAGCCGGGGAGCGAACGCGTCCACGTCCAGCCCTGCCTCCTGTCCGGCCCGCAGGTACTCCACGCCGTCCGCGAGCGTGTAGGCCAGCTCCAGATCGGCCGTCGCGCCCGCCTCCTGGATGTGGTACCCGGAGATGGAGATGGAGTTGTAGCGCGGCATCCGCTGGGAGGTGAAGGCGAAGATGTCGGAGATGATCCGCATCGACGGCTTCGGCGGATAGATGTAGGTGTTGCGGACCATGAACTCCTTGAGGATGTCGTTCTGGATGGTCCCGGCCAGCTTCTCGGGCGGGACACCCTGCTCCTCGGCGGCCACGATGTACAGCGCGAGCACGGGCAGCACCGCGCCGTTCATCGTCATCGACACCGTCATCCTGTCCAGCGGGATGCCGTCGAAGAGCTGGCGCATGTCGTAGATCGAGTCGATGGCGACGCCCGCCATGCCGACGTCACCGGTCACCCGGGGGTGGTCGCTGTCGTAGCCGCGGTGGGTCGGCAGGTCGAAGGCGACGGACAGGCCCTTCTGACCGGCCGCCAGATTGCGCCGGTAGAACGCGTTGGACTCCTCGGCGGTGGAGAAGCCCGCGTACTGGCGGATCGTCCAGGGCTGGTTGACGTACATCGTCGGGTACGGGCCCCGCAGATACGGCGCGATGCCCGGGTAGGTGCCCAGGAAGTCCAGGCCCTCGAGGTCACGGCCGGTGTACAACGGCTTGACCGCGATGGCCTCGGGCGTCTCCCAGAGCAGGTCGTCGCCTCCGGACGCGCCCTTGACGGCGGCGCGCCATTCGTCGGAGCCGCCCTCGACGGTGGGCGTCCCCAGTTCGATCCCGGAGAAGTCGGGGATTCCCATCAGGACACTCCCATGCGGTCGAGGGTGGTGGAGAGCACGTCCACGGCGTCACAGCCCGCGAACACGTACGCGTCGACATCGGTGTACTGCCCGGGGCGCCCGGCGAGGAACACATGCCGTGCGCCCGCCGACCTGAGCGCCCCGGCCGCCGCTTCGGCCTGCTCCTCGTACAGCGCGTCGCTGGAACACAGGCAGACCTCGGTGGCACCGGCGGCGCGGAACGCCTCGGCGGTGGGCTCCCCGGTGACCGGCTCGATGCCGCCCGCCTGGAAGAGGTTCGAGGCGAAGGTCGCCCGAGCGGTGTGGGCGGCGGCGGGGCCCAGGGTGGCCAGGAAGATCCGCGGCCGGGTGCCGGTGGCCGCGAGATGGGCGTCGGAGCGGGCACGCAACGTCTCGTACGCCTCGTCGCGCCGCACACGCGGGAGGCCGCCGGACGGTGGCGCGGGCGCGGGTGCGCGTTCGACGAGTCGCTCCGCGAGGTGCGGGAACTCGCTGACACCGGTGATGGGTTCGCGCCGCTTGGCGAGCTTCGCGCTGCGCGCGGCCCAGGTCCGCGCCAGGTCCTCGCCGACCTGGCCCGAGCGCAGAGCGGCCGCCTGGCCGCCCGAACGCTCGATCTGCTGGAAGAACTCCCAGCCCGCGTGGGCCAGTTCGTCGGTGAGACGCTCCACGTACCAGGACCCGCCCGCCGGGTCGATCACCCGGGCCAGATGCGACTCCTCGACCAGGATCGTCGAGGTGTTCCGGGCGATGCGCCGCGCGAACGCGTCCGGCACACCGAGCGCGTCGTCGAAGGGGAGCACGGTGACCGCGTCGGCGCCGCCGACTCCGGCGGCCAGCGTGGCGACCGTCGTGCGCAGCATGTTCACCCACGGGTCGCGGCGCGACATCATCACCGGTGAGGTCACGGCGTGCTGGAGCTGGGCCCCGGGCGCCCCGCAGACCTCGGCGACCCGCGCCCAGAGCCTGCGCGCGGCCCGCAGCTTGGCGATGGTCAGGAACTGGTCGGCGGTGGCCGCGTAGCGGAACTCCAGCTGAGCGGAGGCGAGTTCGACGGGTACCCCCGCCGCGGTCAGCTCCCGCAGATAGGCGACGCCGGTGGCGAGTGAGCAGCCCAGTTCCTGCGCGGCGGAGCCGCCCGCCTCGTGGTACGGCAGCGCGTCCACGGTGAGCGCCCGCAGTCCCGGGTGCTCCGCGGCGCACCGCCGCGCGAGCTCGGCCACCGGCGTGAAGCCGGACGCCTTGCCCGTACGGGCCTCGTGGCCCAACGGGTCGGCGCCGAGATTGCCGCGCACGTCCCCGGCCGCGACGCCGCGCTTCTCGTACAGCGCCAGCAACTCCCGTGCCGCGGACTCGGTTTCGGGCCCCGCGTCCAGGACGACGGGCGCCAGGTCGAGGTAGACGCCGTCCAGCACACGCGGGAGCGACGACACCGGAACGCCGCTCTCACCGACGAGCAGCCAGAGCGAGGTGACGCCGTTCTCCAGATCCGCGAGCACCGCGCCGTCCGAGACCGCCCCGTGCCGCTGGCGTACGTCCCAGCCGCCGACGGTGTTCCCCTCGGCCCGGCCTCCGCGTACGAAGGGAGCGAAGCCGGGGAAACCGGGATCGGGCGCGGAGTCGAGCGCGGTGTACAGGGGGCGGGTCGTGAGCCCGTCCTCCACCGTGGTGGACAGGGCGTCTTCGGCCGCTGAGCCCGAGACTTCCTTCCCCGACTTGCGCAGTACGCCTGCCACGAGGCGCTGCCACTGCTCATGAGTCGCGTCAGGAAACTCGGCGGCCAGCGAAAACTCGTCGTCAGGCAGGACCGTCATGCTCGGATGCTAGGGCAGACCCACAAACGGGCAGCAGAGGGCGCGGCTGTGACCTAGCACTCTTCTCATATCTTTTGGTCGTTCGGCCGGTTCCCTGTCACGAGAGCACGTCCGCGTCGGACAATGCCGGTTGCCCCGGCACCAGGAGGGCGCCGGCCACGGCAGGGCGCGCCCCCGGTGCACGGTCGCGCCTGCCCCGGAACCGGAAGAGGCCGTGCGGCGTGGCTTCCTGACGGCCGGTCAGCGTCCCGGTCCGTCGTCGAGGGCAGGCGGCAGCAGGGTGCCGAGCAGCCTGACCCCGGTCCATGGCGGCGCGGGAGGCCGATCGGCCGTCGATGTCGCGGGCGCCGCGCGGCCTCGGACGGGCCGTCGCCGTGCGTGACGAGGAGTACCGCCCGCGTCGCTGACCTGCTGTGACTTCCCCCACCCCCTCTTGCCCCATGAAAAAAGGCAACCCTAAGTTCTTTGTCATGGCTTCACATGACCCCCCGCATCCGCACGGCCCGGACGAGGCCGCCGGCCGGCCCACGCCCGAAGCCGGACGATCGCAGAACCCCGAGCTGGTGGACTTCATCGTCGACCTCACCTCACAGGAGGTGCTCCGGCAGGCCCACGTCCTGGACGCGCTCGGCGCCGACTGGAGCCCGGTGGAGGCGCTGCACGGCGAGGAGGCGGCGTACGACCTGCTGTACTCCGGTCTCGACGAGGAGCAGCAGCGCGTGTACGACGAACTCGTCGCGGCGGGTGTGCTGCCCCGGCGAGGCGACGGCCATGCTGCCGCTTGACCCGCAGGCGGACCTCGGGCGCCGCGCCTGGGTGGCCTGCCCGAACTGCGACGACAGCCGCGGATGCGAGCCGTGCGAGCAGCGGCGCACGTGCTCCGAGCACTGGCGCTACCTGCTGACCAACACCGGCAGCCTGCTCCACCTGCAGTGCCCGTCGTGCACGCATGTCTGGGTGCACGAGAGCGGCTTCGGCGCCACCCGCTCCCTGTGGAACCGCATCACCGGCGGCGGTCCGCGGAGCTGACCGCCGGACCCGGTGACCGGTCGTCCGGCCGGCCTCCCGCACGATCCGTCCGCGGGTCCGCCGGGCGGCGCGTCCCTGCCACGCGCTGCCGCGTCCACCCCGCCGTCGCGACTCCTCGCCCGCCGATCGCCGGCCGGTCGCCGGGGACCCGCGCCGCGGGACGTCGAGGCGCTCGTACGCGATCCGCGCCGGCGGCCCTGGCCCCGCCGGCCCCGCGCGGCCGGATCGATCAGGAATCGAGAAGCCAGGACCGGTGAGCCGCGGCTAGCGTGACGGTCCTGGACGGCACCCCTCGCGCGGGCTTCCTCCGGTACGACGCGTCGGCCGAGGGCGGCCCGGACACCACGGCGGCACTGCGTGCGGCCGGGATCCAGGGCCCACGGGCCGGAGCGCGAGCGACCCGGACGCAGTGGTCGAAGGTGGTTAGATCGAGCCGGGCGACGCCGCCCGGGACCGTGAGCGCGGCCCCGCGCAACAGATGGAGACACGATGAGCAAGGTCACGAGGACGGGCACGCAGTCGCCTGCGCCGCACGGTGCCGACAGCCACGACCTGATCCGCGTGCTCGGCGCGCGCGTGAACAACCTCAAGGACGTCAGCGTCGAGATCCCGAAGCGGCGCCTGACCGTGTTCACCGGCGTCTCCGGCTCGGGCAAGAGCTCTCTGGTGTTCGGCACGATCGCCGCGGAGTCGCAGCGCCTGATCAACGAGACCTACAGCTCCTTCGTGCAGGGCTTCATGCCGACGCTGGCGCGGCCCGAGGTCGACGTGCTCGAAGGCCTGACCACCGCGATCATCGTGGACCAGCAGCGCATGGGCACCGACCCGCGCTCCACGGTCGGCACCGCCACCGACGCCAACGCCATGCTGCGCATCCTCTTCAGCCGGCTCGGGCAGCCGCACATCGGCTCGCCGGGCGCGTTCGCCTTCAACGTGCCCTCGGTCCGGGCGAGCGGAGCGATCACGGTCGAGCGGGGTGCCAAGAAGGCGGTGAAGGCGACCTTCAACCGCCTCGGCGGCATGTGCCCACGCTGCGAGGGCCGGGGCACGGTCACCGACATCGACCTGTCCCAGCTGTACGACGACAGCAAGTCCCTCGACGAGGGCGCCCTCACGATCCCCGGCTACAGCATGGACGGCTGGTACGGGCGCATCTTCAAGGGCTGCGGCTTCTTCGACCCGGACAAGCCGATCCGCAAGTACACCAAGAAGGAGCTCCACGACCTCCTCCACAAGGAGCCGACCAAGATCAAGGTCGACGGCGTCAACCTGACCTACGAGGGACTGATCCCGAAGATCCAGAAGTCGATGCTGTCCAAGGACGTCGACGCCCTGCAGCCGCACGTCCGCGCCTTCGTGGAGCGCGCGATGACGTTCACCGTCTGCCCCGAGTGCGACGGCACGCGGCTGAGCGAGGCGGCCCGCTCGTCGAAGATCGCCGGGATCAGCATCGCCGACGCCTGCGCGATGCAGATCAGCGACCTGGCGGAGTGGGTACGAGGTCTGGACGAACCGTCCGTCGCGCCGCTGCTGGCCGCGCTGGGACACACCCTCGACTCGTTCGCCGAGATCGGCCTCGGCTACCTGTCGCTCGACCGTCCCTCGGGCACCCTGTCCGGCGGCGAGGCACAGCGCGTCAAGATGATCCGGCACCTCGGCTCCTCACTCACCGACGTCACCTATGTCTTCGACGAGCCCACCACAGGCCTGCATCCGCATGACATCCAGCGCATGAACGGCCTGCTGCTGCGCCTGCGGGACAAGGGCAACACGGTGCTCGTCGTGGAGCACAAGCCGGAGGTGATCGCGATCGCCGACCACGTCGTGGACCTCGGCCCCGGCGCAGGTACGGCGGGCGGCACCCTGTGCTTCGAAGGCACCGTCGAGGGTCTGCGGACGGGCGGCACCATCACCGGCCGCCATTTCGACGACCGGGCCCTCGTCAAGGAGACGGTGCGCAAACCCACCGGAACGCTGGAGATCCGCGGCGCCACGACGCACAACCTGCGGGACGTCGACGTCGACATCCCGCTCGGGGTGCTCGCCGTCGTCACGGGCGTCGCGGGCTCCGGCAAGAGCTCGCTCGTGCACGGGTCGATCCCCGCCGGTGAGGGCGTGGTGTCGGTCGACCAGGGAGCGATCCGCGGCTCGCGACGGAGCAACCCGGCGACGTACACCGGACTGCTCGAACCGATCCGCAAGGCGTTCGCCAAGGCCAACGGCGTGAAACCGGCCCTGTTCAGCGCCAACTCCGAAGGCGCCTGCCCCGCCTGCAACGGAGCCGGCGTCATCTACACCGACCTGGCGATGATGGCCGGCGTCACCTCCACCTGCGAGGAGTGCGAGGGCAAGCGGTTCGACGCGTCGGTGCTGGAGTACCACCTCGGGGGCCGCGACATCAGCGAGGTCCTCGCGATGTCGGTGACCGAGGCCCTGGAGTTCTTCGGCGCCGGCGAGGCGAGCACGCCGGCCGCGCACCGCGTCCTCGGCCGCCTCGCCGACGTGGGGCTCGGTTATCTCAGCCTGGGTCAGCCCCTCACGACCCTGTCCGGCGGTGAACGGCAGCGGCTCAAGCTGGCCACGCACATGGCCGACAAGGGCGGTGTGTACGTCCTCGACGAGCCGACCGCCGGCCTTCACCTCGCCGACGTCGAGCAGCTGCTCGGCCTGCTCGACCGACTCGTCGACTCCGGCAAGTCGGTCATCGTCGTCGAGCACCACCAGGCGGTCATGGCACACGCCGACTGGATCATCGACCTCGGTCCCGGCGCCGGTCACGACGGCGGCCGCATCGTCTTCGAGGGCACCCCCGCCGATCTGGTCGCCGCCCGTTCCACGCTCACGGGCGAGCACCTCGCGGCCTACGTCGGCGGCTGACCGAGGCCCCGGACGCGCGACCTACCGGCCCGGCCGGACGAGCTGTCTCGTTCGATCCGGCTCGTCCCGCGCGGCTGATCCGGCTCGTCCCGCGCGACTGATCCGCCTTGCCCCACACGGCCCGGGGCCGCTATCGGACGGCGTCGAGCTTGAAGTCCGGGCCGACCACCAGGGTCACCGCGCCGCCCGTCGCCGCGGTGTCCTGCTCCGCGGAGACCCCGGGGAGCCGGGAGACGAGCACGGCGGCCTGCCGGTCGAGTCCCCGCGGGTGGCTGACCGTCGTCGTGCGGACGGGAGAGGGCGCGTTGCCGGTGGCGACGACCGTGAAGCCCACCTCGCGGAGCTGCTCGGCGACGGCCGCGGCTCGCCCGCCGACCCCCGTGCCGTTGAGGACCTGGACGCGCACGGACGACGCGTACACCAAGTCCTTGGTTTCCGCCTGGAGTTGCTTCTTGCGGACTTCGTGGTCCCTGGCCAGCGCGGTGAACAGGTCGGCGGCCTGCGGGTACTGCCACACGACGTTGGCCTGGTCGGTGGGCGCGTCGGCCTCGCGGGGGTAGTTCGGCACGGTCAGGAAGGCGAGGCGGTCGCTCGGGATTCCCTTGACCTGGGACGCCAGGCCGTAGAGCGGCTTGATGCCGGCCAGGTCCTTGTCCGTGGTGAGCGACTTGGTCGCCGACTGCAGGAAGCCGTACAGGGAACCGGGACTGGTCAGCTTCGACTGCGCCTTCTCGGCGAGGGCCTGCATGAACTCCTGCTGGCGGCCGATGCGTCCGAGGTCGGAGCCGTCGCCGACGCTGTAGCGGGCGCGGACGTAACCGAGTGCCTTCTCGTCCTTGATGGTCTGGCAGCCGGCCTTCAGGTCAAGATGGGCCTTGGTGTCGTGGATGGCCTGCTCGGGGCAGACCTCGATTCCCTCCAGCGCGTTGACCATGCCCTTGAAGCCCTGGAAGTCGATGGACATGAAGTGATCGATGCGCAGCCCGGTGTTCCGCTCGACCGTCTTGATGGTGCAGGCGGCGGCGTCGGCGACCTTACCGTTGCTCCCGCCGATCGCGAACGCCTCATTGATCTTGAAGCGGTGGACGGTGGACGTGCTGCCGTCGCCCTTGTCGCAGGCCGGGATCCGCACCCAGGAGTCGCGGGGGAAGGACACGGCGGTGGCCCATTTCCGGTTGGCGGCGATGTGCAGCACCATCAGGGTGTCCGACTGCATGGTCGTCAGCCCCTTGCCGTACTTGGCGTTGCCGCCCGCGCGGGTGTCCGAACCGACGAGGAGGATGTTCTTGGAACCCGGGCTGAGGTTGACCGGCCTGCCCTCACCGAGCTTGTTGTCGAGGTCCGCGGCCTGGATGTTGTCGTTGAGATCCTTGTAGACCCACGCACCTATGCCGGCGACGACGAGGAGTGTCGCGGACAGAACTCCCGCGACCCACAGCAGCGTTCGGCGCCGCCCCGCGCGCGTACCCCCCGATCGCTGTACGCCCCGCTGCCCCACCCCGACCACCTCCGGCCCGATCGCCCGCTCCGCTGCCACACTGTTCACGACCGTCCGGCCACGTGAGCCTTGAACTCTACGCAGTTGTCGAGGGAGTTACGCTCCCGGGCGGCGCGGCGTTCAACAGCCGACCGCCACCTCGGGTCTGTCGACACCGCTCCCTCGTCGCGGTGGCACACGCCGCCCCAGCTGCGATTTCTACAGTGTTGTAGATTCTGACCGGGTCCGTTCTGCGGACCCGAACCGACCGACTACGTGGAGGGATCAGCCATGGGTGTTTCCCTGGGCAAGGGCGGCAACGTCTCGCTGAGCAAGGAGGCGCCGGGTCTGACCGCGGTGCTGGTGGGGCTGGGCTGGGACGTTCGGACCACCACCGGCGCCGACTTCGACCTGGACGCCTCCGCGCTCCTGTTGAACGCGTCGGGCAAGGTCGTCTCGGACCAGCACTTCGTCTTCTACAACAACCTGAAGAGCCCGGACGGTTCCGTCGAGCACACCGGCGACAACCTGACCGGTGAGGGCGAGGGCGACGACGAGAGCGTCAAGGTGAACCTCGCCGCCGTACCCGCCGACGTCGACAGGATCGTCTTCCCGGTGTCGATCCACGACGCCGAGTCCCGCGGACAGAGCTTCGGACAGATCCGTAACGCCTTCATCCGAGTGGTCAACCAGGCCGGCGGGACCGAACTCGCCCGCTACGACCTGTCCGAGGACGCCTCGACGGAGACCGCGATGGTCTTCGGAGAGCTGTACCGCAACGGCGCCGAGTGGAAGTTCCGGGCGGTGGGTCAGGGGTACGCCTCCGGTCTGGCCGGGATCGCCGCCGACTTCGGCGTCAACGTCTGACGAACCGCGCCCCGGGGTCGGGGGTGAGGGCAGTGCCCGGGTCCTCACCCCCGACGCCGGCGAGCCCGCCGGGGGACCACCCCTCCCACGCGTCCCGCCTCCGACCGGCGGGCCGACCGGACTTCACCCCGGCCACGCTCCACCCCATGCCGTCGGGGACGCGGTGACCGCGCGTCCTTCTCGATGAAGATCTGCGACGCCGCGGTAGCCCCCTGGCGCCGTGCTGGCCCAACGGGTCCGTGTTCCGCCCCGGTTGGCCGGTTGTACCGGATCACGCTGTTCCTCGCGTGTACAGGGCGCCCTGAGGATGCCGCCGTTGGCGTCACGCTCCCGTGAGCCGGGCCCGCGCCCCCGAGCACCCGATGCCGGCGTCGTCGTGCGCCACGGGGGCGGGTAGGACTGATGCTCGTCGCCCCCACTCACACAGGTTCCGACCAGCACGTCCCACCAGGTGTCCCCGCGGCTCGGACACGGCGTCCGTGCGGCGCCGCCCTCACCGGAGACGCCCCGTGACCCAGCGAGGTCCGTTTGAGGAAGTACCGCAGGAAGACGCGCCACCGGAAGGCGGCCGTCGTCGCGATCGCGCTGGGCGCGTTGGTGATACCGTCCGCCGCCGTCGCGTGCCCGGAGGGACGGGGGGCCGGGGGCGGAGCGCCCCTGAGCGCCCCTGGCGCGGCGGCCCCGGCTCACGTGGCCGTGACTCACCTCGTGGCCCTGGTCAACAGAGCCCGTCACAGGGCCGGTTGCTACCCGGTGATCCTGAACGCGAAGCTCTCGAAGGCCGCTCGACACCACAGCGTGGACATGGCGCGCCATCGGAACATGTCGCACTGGGGATCCGACGGTTCGGGTCCCGGCCGGCGGATCGCGCGGGCCGGCTACGACTGGAGTGCGTACGGCGAGAACGTCGCGTACGGCTACCCGACCTCCGCGGCGGTCATGGCGGCCTGGATGTCCAGCCCCGGCCACCGGCACACCATCCTGACGTGCGAGTTCAGGGAGATCGGCGTCGGCTTCGCGCAGCCCGGCAGCTACTGGACCCAGGACTTCGGCACGGTCCGCCGGCCGGCACCTCGCGGCCCCCTGTGACCCACCCGCGCGACCGTCGCCGGTGTGGTCAGGCGGGAGTGAGTGGTTCGACGGCCGGGTCGGCCCGGAGCGCGGCGCCCTGTCCCGCGGTGATGCGCTGGATGACGAGGATCGCGAGGACCGCCGCGGCGATGTCGAGCGCTCCCGAGGCGACGAGGAGGGGCATCGAGGTTCCCTGACCGGTCTGCGAGACCACGGTGACCACCGCGTACCCGGTCCAGGCCGACCACCAGACGTTCACCAGGAGATCGCCTCGTCCCTGATCGGCTCCGCGCGCGGCATTCGCGTGGTCCACGGCGAGAACGAGTCGGCGCGGGGCCCAGAGGTTGACCACCGGGACGAGCCAGGCGACCACGGCCCAGGTGCCGGACCCGGTGACGGCGTCCATGCCGGTGCCGGTGCCGGTGCCCGTTCCGGTTCCGGTTCCGGTTTCGGTTTCGGTTTCGGACGAGAGTGCCCGCGCGTTCGCCCAGCACCGGCTGAACCACGTCAGGAAGACGGCGAACGTCCCCGTCATGACATAGACGAACACCATCGACCCGAGTCCCGAGTCCCTCGACGGAGCGTCCGAGGGATGCAGGTGGTGGGCCCGGACAGCCACTGCCCGGAACACCTCCGCGACACCCGCGACGGCTATCGCGCCCTGTGCGAAGCGGGCAAGGAGCCATGGCGGCGTACTGGCGAGCCTGGTCACGGGGAGACCTACTTTTCGCGGGCGGCGCGCACTGCGGCAGCGCGGCGGGGGAATCGGCGCCTCGGATCATAGGTCAGCAGCGTGAACGGTGCTGTCGGACCGGGCTACTTCACCGTGACGGTGACGGTCGGTGAGACAGTCTTGTCCGCCTTGACGCGCAGCTGTTCCTTGCCCTTGGTGTTGAGTTTGGCTTTCAGGGTGTACCCGCTGCCGTTCTTGACCGTGGTGCTCGCCTTCAGCGAGTTCCACTTGCCGTCCTTCTTGTGCTGGAGCGTCACCTTGGTGTGGATCTTCAGGCCCTTGGAGTGGCCGGTGAAGGTGACCGACTCTCCCGCCTTCACCTCTGACTTGTCGGCCTTGATGGTGATCGAGCTCTTGCCGGACGGTGTGGCCTTCGTGGTACTGGTCCTGGTGAGAGCGGGGTTCGAGACGGCGGCCTGTCCGGCGGCGAAGGCGCCGGCGGTGCCGGCCGACAGCAGAGCGGCGGACAGGACACCCGCGGCGAGCGCGCGGGCCGTGCGAGAGCGGAGCGTGGACATCACGTTGGACTCCTGACGAGAAGGCATCCCCCTGTGGTGCGCGTGGCGCCCAGACCGGTCGGATCGTCTGGTACCAGGCTATTTGTGTGCGGGGTGGACGGCTACTCGACCTCCGCGTGGTCCCGGGGGAGCGGGTTCGGCGTGTCCGCCGGGACGAGCGGTCTCGGCGAGACTCTGGGGATCAAGAGGCCCCCGCTCAAGAGGCCCCCGCTGTCGCCGAGTTCCTTCCTGCGAATGGTCTCCGGCGACGCCCGCACCGGCTTCCACCGATTCGACCGAGCCGGTTGGAACCGCCGGCTTCCGTCGGCCCCGTCGCCGACGGGCGGTGTGCGTCGCCGCCCCGATGAAACACGGCCCGCGGTGGAGAACTCGGAATCCCGCGCGGGGCGCCGAGTGCCGAAGGGCTGACTGTCACTTCCCCTGGCCGTTGAGGGCGACGGAGGCGCGGGCGATGTCGCCGGTCCGGACCAACCACTCGGTCCCACGGCCTGGCTGCCCGATGGTTTCTCCGGGGTGCGCTCGTTCTCGCGGACAGGGGCTCAGGGCTGGGCGTCGTGGTCGTCGCCGAAGTCGGGGAGGTCGGCGGACAGCAGGTGCTCGGCGCCGCCTTCGAGGATCCCTGCCGTTCCGGTGGAACGGGGGAGCATGGTCTTCTCGTAGGTCCGGACGGCGTCCTCGACGGTGGCGGAGCCGGCGAGGGCGAGGGCGAGTTCGCAGGCGTCGAGCATGGCGAGGTTGACGCCGACGCCGAGCGGGGGCATGAGGTGGGCGGCGTCGCCGAGCAGGGTCACGGTCGGGTCGTGCTCCCAGGTGTGCGGGACGGGGAGGGCGAAGATCGGGCGGTCGACGTAGAGGCCGTCGTTGTCGGTGATCATCTGGCGCATCCGGGGCGACCAGTTGGCGTACCTGTCGAGGAGCAGGGTGCGGATGCCGTCGGTGTCGTCGGTGGTCAGGCCGCTCCGGCTGATCCAGTCGACCGGGACTCGCTGGATGAGGTAGACGCGGATGTGTTCTCCGCTGTTGCGCTGGGCGAACAGGCCACGATCGCCGTCAGCGGCATGGGCGCCGCCCCGGCCGACCAGCTCGGCGATGTCGGGGTGGCGGTTCTCGACGTCGGAGAACCACGCCTCCAGAAAGCTCACCCCTGTGTACTCGGGGACGGCGGGGGACACGGCCGGGCGTACCCGGGAGAAGGCGCCGTCGGCGCCGATGACCAGATCGGTCTCGATGGTCGTGCCGTCGGCGAAGTGCAGGCGTCGGGGCCCGTCGGCGGGGCCGCTGATCGTGTCAAGGGCTTGTCCCCAGCGCACGGTTCGCGGCCGCAGGGAGTCGAGCAGCAGGTCGCGCAGCTGGCCGCGGTCGATTTCCGGCTTGAAGAGCTCGTCGGCCTCCGGGACCTTGTGGGACGTGATCGTGCCGGTCGGGTCCATCTGCCGCATCTCCTGCCCTTCGGGGCGGGCCAGCTCGAAGAACTCGTCAAGCAGGCCGGCCTCGCGCAGGGCGATCTGGCCGTTGTCCGCGTGCAGGTCCAGGGTGCCGCCCTGATCGCGGGAGTCGGGGCCCGGTGCGCGGTCGTGGACGGTGACCGCGATGCCGTGTCGCTGGAGGATGCGGGCGCAGGTCAGCCCGCCGGGTCCGGCGCCGATGATGCTGATCCTGGCCTGGGCAGGTGCTGCGTGGTTCATGTCGTTCCTTTCGCCGGCGCCGGATCATGGGCGCGGCCCTGTGCCGCGGACCCGTCGGGCACCGCCATTTTTTGCAACAGATACAAACATACAACCATTCCAAGTTTGTTCGACGCCGGGTAGGGTTGAAGACATGGCAGAGACGATCGACCGCGCAGGAACGGGCGGGCGGCGCGAACGCAAGAAGGCCGCCACCCGCCAGGCGATCGCCGACACGGCGCTGCGACTGTTCCTGGAACGCGGTTACGAGCAGGTGGGCGTCCGCGAGATCGCCGAGGGAGCCGACGTGTCAGTGTCGACCCTGTTCAACTACTTCCCCCGAGGCAAAGAGGCCCTGGTCTTCGATGAGGACGCCCGCAACGAGGCCGCCCTGGTCCGCGCGGTCACCGACCGACCGCCAGGTCGGACCGTCCCCCAGGCTCTGCGCGCCCACCTCACCGGCTTCGTCGACTCGGCCCACACCAGGGACCCCCGCTTCGCCGACTTCCAGCGGCTCATCCAGGAGACCCCGGCCCTGCGCGAGTACTCCCGCACGATGTGGTTGCGCCATGAAAGCGCTCTGGCCCACGCTCTCGCCGACGAGACCGGCCTGCCGCACGGCGACCTCGTCTGCGCCGCCTACGCCCGGTTCACCCTCGAAATCCTCGCGTTCGCCGACTCCCGTCCCGATCCCGTCGCGGCCGTCGACCAGGCCTGTCTCCTGCTCGACCAGGGTTGGACGACCACCGTCGCCCAACGTGACCGCAGCTAGGGGACCCAGGTCATTTTCGACGGAACCCTGATCGAGTCCGACCGCGTCGCGGGCACGCGTGAAACCAGCAACGACCTGTGGTTCAGCCGCACATACCAGGCGTTCGGTGGCGGCGTTCAGTTCCTGTCCGCGACGACCCCGAGCCCTCCCCGTACCCCTTCACCCCCCGGTCGCTCGAACCGGGGAGTGAAGGGCCGGAGCCCGCTTGTTCGCGGCGCGGCCGGTCCCGCGCGCTACGCGCTGAAGCGGTGGGTGCCGGAACCGACCCGGTACACCGCGCAGCCGTCCTCCTCGCGCAGGAAGGTGCCGTGGTCATGGGTGACCGCCCGCCGGTCGGCAGCGGGGATCCACACCTCCGCGGTCGTGTTGGGAGGCACGCTGCAGGTCAGGGCGAAGTGGCCGGACCGTGTGCGCCATTGTGTGGAGACCGGGCCGTAGACCGAGGTGAACGTGGCGCGGGCGGAGGTGACGTCGCCGCCCGGGCGGGGCCGTACGACGATCTCGCGGTACCCGGGCCGGCCGGCCGCGATGCCGGCGATGTTCGTGTACATCCACTCGCCGACCGAGCCGTAGGCGTAGTGGTTGAAGGAGTTCATGTCCGGGGTCTGGAAGCTCCCGTCGGGCTTGATGGAGTCCCAGCGTTCCCACATCGTGGTCGAGCCCTTGTCGATCTGATAGCCCCAACTGGGGAAGGAGCGCTGCTGCAGCAGCCGGTAGGCGACGTCGGTGTGCCCGGTGTCGGTGAGGACGGGAAGCAGCCGGGGCGTACCGAGGAAGCCCGTCGACAGATGCCAGTCCTTGGCCTCGATCAGGGCGACGAGACGGTCGGCCGCGGCCTTTCTCAGCGCGTCCGGCAGCAGGTTCATCGACAGGGCGAGCACATAGGCCGTCTGCGTGTCGCCCTTCACCCTGCCGTCGGCGGCGACATAGGCGTTCCGGAACGCCTCGCGTATCCGGCCGAAGAGATCGAGCCAGGAGGTGGCGTCCTCGCCGATCTCCCGGGCGATCCGGGACGCGAGATCGGCGCTGTGCGCGAAGTACGCGGTGGCGATGACGTCCTTCGGCGTCTCGTCGTCGACGTTCAGCCAGTCGCCGTATCCACTGGCCGGCCGCAACAGGTTGTCGCTGTTCCTCTCGAGGTACTTCAGCCAGGACCGGACGGACGGCCAGGCATCCTCCAGCACCTGCCGGTCCCCGTACGCCTGGTACAGGGACCAGGGAACCGTGACGCCCGCGTCGCCCCAGCCCGCGACGCCGTTGCCGACCGTGCCGACCATGGGCGCCACGTCCGTGAACGCGCCGTCCGAGGTCTGCCCGTCGCGCAGGTCGACGAGCCACTTGCTGAGGAACCGGGCCGACTCCATCGTGTACGCGGCGGTCGGGGCGAAGACGTTGATGTCGCCGGTCCAGCCCAGCCGCTCGTCGCGCGCGGGTGTGTCCGTCGGCACGGAGAGGAAGTTGCCGCGCTGACCCCAGGTGATGTTGCTGTGCAGCTGGTTGAGCATCGGGACGTTCGTCTCGAACTCGAAGGTGAAGGGGGCGGACGTGTGCATGACGCGGCCGGTCACGGCCTTCGCCGAGGGAGTGCCGGGGAATCCGGTCAGCTCGACGTAGCGGAACCCGTGGAAGGTGAAGCGGGGCTCGTACGTCTCCTCGCCGCCGCCCTTGAGGGTGTACGAGTCGGTCGCCGCGGCGGTTCGCAGGTTCGCGGTGTAGAGGGTGCCGTCCGGGTTGAGGACCTCGGCGTGCCGCAGACGTACGGTCGTTCCCGCCTTGCCGGAGACCCGCAGCCGCACGGAGCCGACCATGTTCTGGCCCAGGTCGAGGACGAAGACGCCCGGCTCGGGTTCGGTCACCTTCTTGACCGCGAGTTCCTCGGCGACCCGCACCGGCCCGTCCACCTGCGCGACGATCCGGGCGGGAGCGGCGTCGCCCGCGCCGCGGACGGCGAGCCAGGTCCGGTCGTCGAAGCCGGCGGAGGTCCAGCCGGCGGTCTCCTTGCGCGCGTCGTACGTCTCGCCGCCCAGCAGGTCGGCGGCGAGGATCGGCCCGGAGGCGGCCCGCCAGTCCGCCCCCGAGGTGATCCGCTCGCTCGTCCCGTCGGCGTACTCGACCTCCAACTGGGCCAGAAGCGCGGGACGTTCACCGTACTGGTGGGGCCCGAACATGCCGACGTTGCCGGCGTACCAGCCAGGCGCCACGTACACGCCGAGGGCGTTTCCGCCCGACCGCAGCAGCGTGGTGACATCGTACGCCTGGTACTGGACGCGTTCGCGGTAGTCGGTCCAGCCGGGAGCGAGGTGGTCACGACCCACGCGGCGGCCGTTCAGGTGGGCCTCGTACAGGCCGAGAGCCGTGGCGTACAGGCGCGCGCGGGCGACCTTCTTGCGGGGCAGCCTGAACTCGTGCCGCAGCTGGTTGGCGGCGTACGACGCGGGGACGACCCTGCCCCACGGCCCGGCCCCCCACGCGGCGGCCTCCTTCGCCGCCGGCCAGGCGCTGTCGTCGAAACCGGCCTCGCGCCAGGCGCCTGCGGGCTCCTGGTCCGTCGACTTCCAGGAGGCGTCGGTCAGGATCCGCTGCTCGCCGGACGCGGTGTGGAGCGCGAGGACGGCCACGAGACCGGCGGGTCCCTCGCTCGCGTTGGTCGCCGCGATCGCGAGGACGTTCTGACCGGAACGCAGCTGGGCGAGCACGTCGACGACGGCCGGACGGCGCCAGCCCTCGTTGTCCGTCTCCAGGTCGGTGCGGGCCACCTCGGTGCCGTTCACCGAGACGGCGTACACGTTGTCCGCGGTGATGGCCAGTGTCGCCGCCGTGATCCCGGCCGGCAGATCGACGGTACGACGGAACCAACGGGTCGCCGCCGGGGCGCTGTTGGCCGGTTCACCCTCGGGGAACCAGATCCAGTCGCTGCCTTCGAGGGACGGAGCGTCGGTGAGGACCGGGGGCGCGGAGATCCATTCCGCGGACCACTGCGCGGCGTCCATGAGACCGGTCTCCCACCACGACGGCTCGCTCCAGCCGGAGGCCCCGCCATCGGCGTCCCACACGCGCACACTCCAGAAGTAGCGTGTCCGCGGCTCGAGTCGGGGGCCCGCGTAGGGGATGAGGACGGAGTCGCCGGAGACGACCTTCCCGCTGTCCCAGACGTCCGGGTGCGACAGACGCGAGGCGCTGGAGGCGACGTGGATCTGATACGCCCTCTGGCGCATGCCCGGTTCGTCCGAGGCCACCGGCCAGCTCAGCCTGGGGTGTTGCACGTCGAGGCCCAACGGGTGCTGGACGTACTCGACGGTCGGCACCGTGACGCGCGGGGCGCCGTGCCGGGCCCCCGTCGCAGCGGATGCGGACGGTGCGGCCACGGACGGTCCGGCTCCGGCGACCACGGCACCGACCGTGGCCGCCGCGCCCGCCAGGATGTTCCTCCTACTGATCACTACGGCCCCTCACGCAGGAATGATGAATCGATTCACACCGGTGGACTGAGGTGAACGTAGGGGCGCGCGGTGTGAGGGTCAATGAGTGTGCAGGGTATTTCTTGACGGGCCATCACCAAGGAACGGGCTTCGGGAGGTTCCCGAGGGGCTCGCGAGGCGACCGATTGAACGGTTTCAATCCCTGGGTCCCCGGCCGCGGGTAGCGCACGTGCCTTCGCCGTCGTCGGTGTCCGCCGTGGGCCACGGTCCACGTTCCGGCGCGGGCTGTTTCGGATGCGCGGGTGCGGGCAACCGGCCGCTATGAACAACGGCGAAGATCAGGCGGAAGCGATCGAAACCCGGGGGGACGAACACCATGTCGTCCTCAGTGCCGACACCAATGGTGACGGGAAGCCCGATGTGTGGATGACCGACACCACGGGAGACGGCAAGGCCGACCTCTACCAGTTCGACACGACGGGCGACGGGGAGGTGGACGTCACGATGGTCGAACGAGCCGACGAGCCGGGCGAGGACCGTATCGTCGTCGACGGCGACGGCGGTCATCCCATCGAGTCCTGAAACACGCAGTCCGGCTCCCGCGAGCCCTCCCGGGCGCGGACGTCGTCCTCGGCCGGGCCGGCGAAGTCGGGTGGCCGCGCGATCGGTTGATGTTCGGCCGCCCCGAACCCGGCGCCGCGTGGGACAGACGGCCTGTCCGGGGCCGGGTTCGGGGGAGACGACGAACGGCGGTCGTCAGGCGCCGACGACGCCGGACTTCGCGATAGTGATCTTCGCCTTGGTGGAACCGTTGCGGGAGCCGAGGGACTCGACCTGCTTGACGATGTCCATGCCTTCGACGACCTCGCCGAAGACGACGTGCTTGTTGTCCAGCCAGTCGGTCACGATGGTGGTGATGAAGAACTGCGAGCCGTTGGTGTTCGGCCCCGCGTTCGCCATCGACAGCTGGCCGGGCTTGGTGTGCTTGAGCTGGAAGTTCTCGTCGGCGAACTTCTCGCCGTAGATGCTCTTGCCGCCGGTGCCGTCGCCCCGGGTGAAGTCGCCGCCCTGCAGCATGAAGTCCGGGATGACCCGGTGGAAGCTCGAACCCTCGTAGCCGAAGCCGTGCTCGCCCGTGGCCAGCTCGCGGAAGTTCCTCGCGGTCTTGGGGACCTCTTCGTCGAACAGCTTGAAGACGATCCGGCCCGCGGGCTCGTCGTTGATGGTGATGTCGAAGTAGACGTTGTCGCTCATGAAGACATCCTCACATCTCTTCGTTCTCCGATGGCACACACCTCCCCGGGTGACGCGCCGGGACCCGACGTGCTAGCCCGGAGAGCGGGCGCACGCCCGGCCGGCCGGGCTCGTGTACCGGCGGCGGCGGTCCGCGCGGTGCCGGCATGACAAGCTGTACCTTCAAGCGCCCGAACCCAGGAGGTCAGCATGACTGCCGAGTCACAGCCACAAGAAGGTTCGGAGCCCACCGAGGCCGAGAGCCCCGCCCTGACGCCCGACGAAGACGGCCAGTACGACCTGAAGCGCAAGTTCCGGGAGGCCCTGGCGCGCAAGCGCGGGATGCAGACGGACGGCACCGGGGGCAACGGCAAACCGGACGCGTCGAAGATCCGCGGAGCCCACGGACCGGCGTCCAGCCAGCGGTCGTTCCGCCGCAAGAGCGGCGGCTGAGCCGGATCCCCATCGCGCGTACCCGCTCTCCGCGCGGCCGGCCGGAGCCGGGACCGGGCATCAGGACGGTCGTCAACGGGGCGCGTAGGCACCAGTGACGACAGGGCGCGCCCACGCGAAGTCGTACGTCGACGGCCCGCAGCTCGTCGCCGGGCGCGGGCCATCCCGGACGGGCATCCCGACAGAGGCCGGAGCGGGACGGGCCGTACGGCTCCGCACGGCAGGCGGCGCCGCTGTGCCACGACGACGGGGCCGGCGGCGCGGCTGCCCCGTCGTACACCGGCCGGAGTCCGCGCCCCAGCGCGGGCGGCTACTGCCCGGCCGGTCCGGCTCCCGCGGCCGCGCCGTCTGCAACACCCCTGCTGGAGCGGTGGGTTGACGCCGCCGCAAGAAGGCCGGCGCTCATGCCGCGCCGAGGAGCGCGTACGCCCCCGCCGCCTGTCGCCTGCACGCTGATCGCGCTCGTGGTGGTCCGGGAGCCGTCCGGCCGGCGGGCAGCCGGTGTCCCGGGGGCCGGCCGGAATTCGACGCGCGCGGCCGTGCGCCACTACCGACGTCGACGAGGCCGGCACGGCCGCGTACGAATCGGGACCGGTGATCCCGCGGGTCCGAGCGGAGCAGGGCCCCCGGGCGGCGGCGAGAGGTCCGGTCCGGCCCGGCTGTCGGCATCGTCCCTCACCCGAATTTTACCTTCCGGTCCGGATGGACAGGATCAGAGCCGTCCGCCCTGGGTGAGCACCGTGTTCCTGGTGTGGAGCGCGTGGCGACGACCGCGAGCGGTCGTGCCGGGCGACGAGCGGTCACACCAGGTGAGGCCGGCGGTCACGTCAGGTAAGAAGTCAGGAAGACATCGTCGGCTTCAAGTGACCCTCGGGTTCGCGACCCCGCCCGCGTCGGTGCACTGTGGAAACCATGACGGCGTGGAATCGGGGCTTTGCGCAGGCGGGCCGGACAAGCCGTCTGTTGCTGCTGATTCCCGTGGCGCTCATCGTCCTCATCACCGTCGCCGATATCGTCGCCCCCTCCGACATCGTGCTGGGGCCCCTGCTGGTCATCGCACCCGCGATCACCGCATGGGGCGCCGGCCCCCTGGTCACAGGCGGCGTCGGGGCCGCGGCGATGGCGGCTCAGGCGTTCATCGGCTGGCGCTCGGGCCTGCTGCTCTCGCGGAACGTCCTGGTGCAGCTGTTCGCCCTGGCCGCGCTCTCCGCGCTGATCGTCATCCTGTCCGTGGTGCGCGACCGGCACAGCCGCGAGCTCGCCCGGGTACGGTCGGTCGCCGAGGCCGCACAGCGGGTACTGCTCTGGCCGCTGCCGAGCCGACTCGGCAGCCTGCGGCTGTCCTGTGTCTACCTGGCCGCCGAAGAGGAGGCCGAGATCGGCGGTGACCTCTACGCGGCCGCCCGCAGCCCGCAAGGCACCCGGGTCGTGATCGGGGACGTGCGCGGCAAGGGCCTGCCGGCCATCGGCGAGGCGGCCTTCCTGCTCGGCGCCTTCCGTGAGGCCGTGCACCAGAACGCCGGGCTGCCCGCGCTGGCCGGTTCCCTGGAGCGGAGCCTCAGCAGATACCTCGACGACTTCGAGCCCACGGACGAGCAGGGGGAACGCTTCGTCACCGCGCTCCTGCTGGAGATCCCGGACGACGATCCCGTGGTCCGGATGGTCAGCTGTGGCCACCTCGCGCCGCTGCTGCTGCGTCCGGGCCGCGCGGTGAGCGCACCGGAGCTGGCTCCCGCGCCTCCGCTCGGCGTCGGTCTCACCGATCCCGGCGAGGTCACGGTCGCCGTGCTGCCGTTCGCCGTGGACGACACCCTGCTCCTGTTCACCGACGGTGTCGTCGAAGCGCGGGACCGCCACGGTGTCTTCTATCCGCTCATGGAACGTGTCGCCCAGTGGGTCGGCCGTCCGCCCGATGTCCTCCTCCAGCACGTGCAGCGCGATCTGCTCGCCCACGCGGGCGGCGGCTTCGGCGACGACGCCGCCCTCATCGCCATCCGCCGCACCGGGGAGCAGGCACTGCCGGCCCGGGCGCGGAACGCGTCGGCGTCAGGCTGAGAGGGGCGGGCGCCGCGTCGCCTTCCCCGGGTGGGCGGGTGGCGTGAGCGGACCACGGCGGTCCGCACGGGCGCCGGTCGGTCAGGATCAAGGGCGGGGCACTCGCGCCTGATGATCGCCCGAGGCGATGGCGCTCCTTATGGCTCTTTTCACATTCCGGCCGGGAAGAGGGCCGTCGTGACCCCGGTCACCCCGCGTGGTGCGCGATTTGTTTATGTTCGCTCTTCAGTGACCCTTCCACACCACTTGTCGAGGCTCGCTTGAAGATGCCCAACCAACCGCGCCCCCCGCAGCACGCGGAGTCCCCGGCGGGACACCGAGGCAGGCGCGCCTTCGCCGGCGCCGGTGTCCTCCTGGCTCTGTCGACGGCACTTCTCGCGGGCGGCACGGCGCACGCGGCACCCGCGGCCGCCGCGGTCGCAAGGCCTTCCGAACAGACCGGAGCCGAGACCGGACCTCCGGCAATGGCCGAACCTCGCCACACGACACGCGTGACGGCGGCGGTGCTCGACCTCGACGGCACGGGCCGGGTGCCCACGGTCTACGGCGACGACGTCACGTACGACACCGCGAGCATCATCAAGGTCGACATCCTCGCGACACTGCTGCTTCAGGCGCAGGACGAGGGCAGGCGACTCACCGCGCAGGAACGCGCACGTGCCGAACCGATGATCCGGCACAGCGACAACGCGGCGGCGAACGCGCTGTGGCGCGAGATCGGCCGGGCACCGGGTCTGGAGGCGGCGAACAAGCGCCTGGGCCTGACCGAGACCAAGGGCGGATCCGGCACGCGCTGGGGACTGACCCGGACGACGGTGAGTGACCAGATCCGCCTGCTGCGCGCGGTGTTCGGCACGGGCGGGAAGTCGGACGGGGGCGCCACCGCGCTGAACCAGGAGTCCCGGACCTATGTCCGGACCCTGATGGCCGGCGTCGCGACCGAGCAGGCATGGGGTGTCTCGGCGGCCGGGGGCTCCGGTGCGGCTCTGAAGAACGGCTGGCTGCAGCGCAGCACCTCCGGGCTGTGGGACGTCAACAGCGTGGGACGGATCGTGGTGGACGGACACCACTACCTCGTCGCGGTCCTCTCGGACGGCAGCACCTCGATGAAGGACGGTGTCGCGCTGGTGGAGAGAGCCGCTCGGGCAGCCCTCACCTCGGCGTCCGGACACTGACCCGCGTCGGCGGCGGGGCGCGCCGCCGGCCATGACGTGGTGCACCGGGTACCGACGACCCGGTGCACCACGCCGACCCCGGGCGCGAGTCCCCGGCTCGGCCGGCCCGAGCCGGGTCTGTCGGCGCCGTCGAGGATCGTGCGGGTGGTGCCGGCCCGGGTGCGGACGACGATGCCTTGTCGGCAACCGGCCGGTGTCCGCGTCGCCGGACACGCGCCACAGGCCCGGCCCGCACCGGCTGTCGGCGGCCCGCTTGCCGACGGCCCTCGGCCGGGCACGGGCGGAAGCGGTCGCTCCCGGGCACGACGTGCCCGGCCGCCCCGCGTGCTCCCACACTAGGGAATTCCTCGTGACGAGTGCCGCAGGCTGTCTCCTGCCGAACTGCGGATCATCAGGAGAAGGAGACAGATATGCGCTCTCGCTTTGCCGCCCTGGCCACGGCCGCGACTCTCGGGGCTGCCGGGCTCGTCCTCGCCACGGGGGCGGCCGCCGACGCCGCCTCCCGGCCCGCGGTCACCAAGGCCGAGTGCGCGGCGACAGGAGGCGTCGTGTTCGACATCCCGACGAAGACGACCTTCTGTCTCTATGACAACCACGACGGGACGATCGACATCGCCCCCATCGTCGTGCGCTGAGGCATCGAGCGACCGCGGGTCCGTGACGCGGAGCGGGAACGCCCGGTGTGCCAGGGCGCACCGGGCTGCGACCAGGCGGAAGCGCTGCGGGGACGGCTTTCGCCGCAGGGCGCCGGCACCGACCGGCACGAGCTGACCGGGGCTGACGGCGACCATCACGACGCAGCCCAGTACGGTCTTCCCGGGGTCCGGGACGAGCGTGAGTCCGCCGAGCCGCCGGACCTGTGGTGGCCGCGGGACCGTGCCTGATGCCTGATGCCGGGGACGGGACGCGGATCCGGTGAGCACCTGCGACGGTGGCTCCCCGGTGCTGATCGCGTGGCTGCCGGCCGCTTCGGCACTGGAGACGTACCGGGCGGCGCCGGGCGACGGGGTCCGCTGAGGCCGGGCCGTGAAGTGATCAGTGGGGGCGTTCGCCAACGGCGTGTCAGTCGGCGAGGGCGGAGGCGAGTTCCCTCGTCGCCTGCACGACTTCCTTGTCCGGCTCCGCGAGCAGGCGCTGGATGGTCCCGCGATGGTCCCGTACGGCCCGGCGCGCCTCGCGCTCCCAACCCACGTAGTTCTCACGCCGGTTGAGCAGCTTGGGGTAGGCCATGGCCGTGCTCTCCCACTGCCGGGCGTCGGCGATGTTCTTCAACAGCCGGAGGATCTGCACGCGGCACGCGACCTGGGGAAGCTGCGCGAGCTCCCACAGGAAGGGGACCGTCGCGGCGGTCGCCTGGTCCACGACGAAGCCGTACTGGCAGATGCGCTGCCTCAGACGCGCGAGTGCGTCGACGGCGGTGGCCTCGTCGCCCGACGTGATGGCGGTGAGCAGGGAGGGGATCGCCGTGGCCGCTCCGGTGGAGTCCTGGAGCTCGCGCCAGGGAACGTGTTCGAGGTCCTTCAGAGCTGTCTCCATGTCCGCTCCCGCGCGAGGAGTTCCGTGATGAGGTGCGGCGGGACGCTCCGCCGCGACGTGTGTCATGCCGGGCCCTGCCAGGCAGGCGATGTCGGCCGGGGAGGTGTCGGCAGCATGGCCCAGACGGTCTTGCCCGCGGGCGAGCGGGTCCAGCCCCAGTGCTCGGACAGTGCTTCGACGATCCGCAGTCCGCGACCGTGGACCTCCAGAGCGCCGTCCGTGCGGGGACACAGGGGCGGACTGTCGCTCTGATCGGTGACGGCGCACACGAGGTGGGCGCGGCGAAGCGTCAGCTTCAGCCACACTCCCGTCTGTCCGGCACCGGCCCGCGGAGCCGCGTGCAGCACCGCGTTGGTGGCTAGCTCGGTGATGACGAGGATGGCGTCGTCACTGCGGTCGCCGAGCGCCCAGCGGCCGAGCGTGCGGCGGGTGAAGTCGCGCGCCTGGGCGAACCCCTGGGGGGATTCGCTGATGCGCAGGCTCGCGGATCTGGGCACGTTGCCCGCGGGATCGCTCCTCCCGGGCTGCTCCTGTCCCTGGACGCGGGCGGGCGCCCCGTCAGCGGGCGAACCGGACGGAGTTGTCCGACTGGCCCACGGAGCGGCCTTTCCGGCTGCGGGACTTGGTGCTTGGCGTGCGGTTAACGACACGACATCTCCCTGATCTGACGTCAGGTCCGGTGCGCCAACGGTGCGGTTGACGCCCGAGCTATTATCCATCCTGTCGACGCCCGTCGTGCAATTTCACGGGAAATTGCACAGGTGTGGCTGGAACAGGACCGCGCGGGATGGGTCCGACCCGGGGGCGGCCGACGTGTACACCGTGGTGGAACGTGAGCAAGGAGAGTCCGGTGCCATCAGTGCGAAACGGAACGCGGGCCAGTTCGCTGGGGGTCCGCTGGGTGAAGAGCCGGCACAGCAACGCCGAGGGCAACTGCGTCGAGGTGGCACCTCTCGACGAAGGAGGGGTGGCGCTGCGCAACTCGCGCGACCCGGACGGACCGGCCCTCATCTACACGGCCGCCGAACTGGCCGCCTTCCTGGCCGGAGCGAAGGACGGGGAGTTCGATCACCTGGTGTGAAGCGGAGCCATAGGGTTCCACTTCTGCCGGAGTATGCGACAGAGGCCCTGAGGATGCGAGGATAGGTCTTCTCGTCTGCCGGTCCACAGGGAGTAAGGATGTCCGCCGAGTCACCTCGTATCTCCCGCCTCGAACCGTATCTGAAGCGGACCGAGCCGGCTCCGACCCTGCTGAAGATGCTGGTCGGCGTCCAACTCGCGGGCATCCGCGAGGATGTCGGCCTCTCGCAGGACCAGGCCGCCCGGGCCATCGGATTCAGTCCGGCGAAGCTGTCGCGCATCGAGGCGGGCAAGGGCCGTAGGCCTCCGACGGAGGGGGACGTCCGCGCACTGCTGGACCTCTATGACACCGACGGCCACGAGGCTTCGGTCCTGCTCCAGTTGTTGCAGCGGGCCGGCGAGCAGGGATGGTGGCAGCGCTACGACAAGCGGTTGATGCCCGAGTGGTTCGACCGGCTCGTGGGGCTGCAGGAGGCCGCTGCCGCCATCCGTACCTTCGAGATCCAGTACGTCCCCGGGCTGCTCCAGACTCCGGCCTACACCAAGGCCGTTGTGGAACGAGGTCTGCCCACGGCACCGGCCGGTGAGGTGCAGCGGCGGGTGGAGCTGCGCACCCGCCGCCGTGAACTGCTGCGCCGTGAGGACGCCCCCCAACTGTGGGCGGTCATCGACGAGTCGGTCCTGTGGCGTGTGCTGGGCAGCCGCGAGGTGATGCGCGAGCAACTGCAGTACCTCGTCGAGATGGCGCAGCGCCCCCACGTGACGCTCCAGATCGTTCCCCTGGACGTGACGAACGCGTCCGCGCCCGCCATCCCCATCACCTACCTGCGCTTCGGCGGTCTTGACCTGCCCGACATCGTGTACCTGGAGCACATCAGGAGCGCGAACTTCCTGGAGGACCGGGACGAGACCGAGGAGTACCGCCTGGCCCTGGACCGGCTGGGAGACGAGGCCCTCACCCCGCGGGAAACGCTGACGCTGCTTCAGAAGACGGCCGACGAGCGGTATTCCGCCTCGTGAAAGCACTTCGGCTCCACCGGCCGGGAAGCCGGTGGAGCCGAAGCGCGTACGCCCTGTCTGCTCTTACCTGAGCCGTCCGACGCCGCCGAACTCGATCCACTCCTGGGTCAGTTGACGAGGCGCCACCTCATTGTCGGGCCGCCAGGTGGACACCTCCACGAGGCCGGGATCCAGGACGTCGAGGTCCTCGAACCACTCGGCCACGTCCTTCTCCTCACGGACCCGGCCCCAATGCCCCTGGGTCGCCTGGTCCATGAAATCGGTGACGAACTCGCGGACCTTAGCGTCCTCGCTGACCAGCTGACACATCACCATGCAGCTGCCGGGCACCAGCCGTTCGGCCACCCGGCGGGACACGGCGAGAGGGCCGTCGGTCTCGCTGTCCGGAATGCAGTGGAAGACCGAGTTGAACAGCACGGCCACCGGCTGCGAGAAGTCGATCAGGCGCTGGGTGTCCGGGTGGGAGAAGATCTTCTCCGTCTCGCGCAGGTCCGCGTGGATGACCGTGGTGCGGTCGTTCTGGTCCAGCAGCGCCCGGCCGTGCACCAGCACCATCGGGTCGTTGTCGACGTACACGACCCGCGACTCGGGGTCGACGCGCTGGGCGACCTGGTGGACGTTGTCCTGGGTGGGCAGGCCTGACCCGTGGTCGAGGAACTGCCGAATGCCGAAGTCGGTTGCCAGCGTCCTGACGACCCGCTGCAGGAAGCGCCGGTTGTTCAGCGCCAGCGCGCGGGTGCTCGGCACCACCTTGTCCAGCTCGGCGCAGGCCGTCCGGTCCGCAGCGTAGTTGTCCTTGCCGCCCAGATAGTGGTCGTACATGCGAGCGGCGGTGGGTACCGTGGCGTCGATCTTCGTGGACAACTGCTTTCCAGCCTGCATCGTTCCCCCAGCTCCAAGCTGCTTCAGGTGGCTTGGCTTGACAGACAATACATCCTAGGCAAAGGGCATTTGGGGATGCCAGCCTGTTGACCAAGGATCTCGGAACAGGCTCGGCCGGCCGTCTTCACGATCCGGTGCGCCGTGGGGCCGGTCAGTCGGTGAGGCCCAGGGCCCCCGCTGCCTGGATCGCCAGCCAGACCTCCGCCAACGCACCCGTCGAGGTCAGATCGCGGTCGGCGAGCGTGCCGAAGCGGCGCAACCGGTAGGAGAGCGTGTTGGGGTGGATGTGCAGCGCCGCCGCAGCCGTCTCGGTGCGGCGGTCGCGCTCCATCCAGGTACGGGCGGAGACCAGCAACTGCGAGTCGTGGGCCGCGTCGTAGCGCAGCACCTCACCGAGCACGTGCTCGACCAGCGCGGTCAGGACGGCGGGGTCGTCGGGCAGCCACCGGCCCGTCGAGTCGTCGCCGTACCGGACGACGGGGCGGCCGGACTCCACGGCCTTCGAGACCGCCCAGAGCGCCTCGCGCTGGGCGACCTTCAGCGCGGCGCCGGGCAGGAAGGGGCGGCTCATCCCGGCTGCCACGTCCGGCAGCTCGGCGACCGCCTCCGCCAGCTCCGGCGCCCCCAGCAGATAGTGGTCCTCGCCCCAGGTGAGCAGCAGATGGGGATGGTTCTCCAGGCAGCGCAGCAGTGCTTCGTCGGTGGTGTGGCGCACCACGAGCAGCACGGCATCGCCCTCGATCGCGTGCCGGGCGAGCCGGCGCCGGGCCGCGTCGGGGTCGAGCACCTCCTGCAGCAGCTCCGCCAGCGTCTCCGCGCCCTCACGGCGCAGCGTCTCGCGTTCGTTGCGCACCATCGCCAGTCGCAGCGCGGCCACGGTGGCGATGTGCTGGACGACCGCGAGCCCCGCGGGCTGGGCGCCCTGACGCTCGTACGCGACGAGGAAGCCCGCCGGTCCGCCGGGCGCGGGCACCGGCAGCACGAACCCGCCGGGGATCGTCGGCGGGGCGTCGACGGACGCGGGCAGCACGCCGGGATCCGGCGTGGGAACGCCGGGCAGCAGCGGGCGGCCCTGCGGCGTACAGAGGTAGACGTCGTATCCCGACAGACCTTCGAGACGGCGGAGCAGTGCCGGTGTGTCCAGATCCTCGGCGACCAGCCAGCGCAGCGAGCCGAAGACCTGGAGCTGGGCCCCCAGCCGGTGCCGGGCGTCCTCCTGGACCGAGGCGGCCACCTCCTGGGAGACCGCGATGAACGGAACGGCGAGCGGTACCTCGAGAACCGGGAAGCCGCGCTCCTCCGCCGCCTGGAAGAAGGCGTCGTGGAGCGGGGGCATGTGCAGCTGCGCGGAGAGGGCGAGGGCGGACACCCCGGCGTCGTCCAGCCGCTCCAGATAGGCGCGCTGCCCGGCCGCGGTACGGGGCACCGCCAGGCCCGCCGTCATGATCACCTCGGCGCCCAGGAGCCAGGGTGTCGGATCGGCGAGCTCGCTCGCGTGCGCCCAGGACACGGACCGGCCCAGGCCGCCGCGGCCGGCCTTCACCGAGAGCTGGAGAGCCGGGTAGGACAGCAGATCCTCGACGGTGAGTTTGTCGGCAGCCACAAAATCAACCGTACATCTCCGTGACGGACACAATTGTCGGTGATCATCCGGGGCCACAGACTGCTGGGACCGCCCCCGCCCATGAACGGAGGGCGGAATGTCCGTGACGGCCTCGGTCACCGAGATCGGGACCTACGGTGTCGAGCGGATCCCGGGCGAGGACCGTGCGGCCCGCTCGATCGGCCTGTTCCGGCTCGCCTTCGGGGGCGCCACCACCGGGCGGCGCGGCCTCCCCGCCGTACGCCCGTGACCAGGAGCTGAGCATGATCACCACCACCGTCCAGGAAGTCCGGGCCGCCGCGGACGCGCTCGTCGGCGCCTTCGCCGAGGGCCGGCTCGACGACTACTTCGGGGCGTTCGCCCCGGACGCGACCTTCGTCTTCCACACCACCCCCGAGCGGCTCGGCTCGACGGCCGAGTACCGAGCGCTCTGGCGGCGCTGGGTGGAGCAGGACGGCTTCCGTGTCCTCGGCTGCGTCTCGAGCGCCCAGCTGATCCAGCACTTCGGGGACACGGCTGTCTTCAGCCACGACGTGGAGACGCGGGTCGCCACGCACGCGGGGGAGGAGACGGTCCACGAGCGGGAGACCATCGTCTTCACCCGCGCCGACACCGGCGGCTGGACCGCCGTCCACGAGCACCTGTCCGCCCGTACCACCGCCTGACCGGGAGAGACGTTCCATGAGCACCACGTTCCGCAACTACATCGACGGTGAGTTCGCCGACGCCTCGGACGGCCGCACGCTCGAAGTGGTGGACCCCACCACCGGAGACGTCTACGCGACCTCCCCGCTGTCGGGAGCCGCGGACGTCGACGCGGCGATGGCGGCCGCGGCCGCGGCGTTCCCGGTCTGGCGCGACACGACACCGTCCGTGCGGCAGCGCGTGCTGCTGAAGATCGCCGACGCGATGGAGGCGCGGACGGACGAACTGGTCGCCGCCGAGAGCCGCGACACCGGCAAGCCGCTCCACCTGACCCGCAGCGAGGAACTCGTCCCCGCCATCGACCAGGTCCGCTTCTTCGCGGGTGCGGCGCGCATGCTCGAAGGTCGCTCGGCGGGCGAGTACATGGAGGGCATGACCTCCGTGATCCGTCGCGAGCCGGTCGGTGTCTGCGCGCAGGTCGCACCGTGGAACTACCCCCTGCTGATGGCGGTGTGGAAGTTCGCGCCGGCGCTCGCGGCGGGCAACGCGGTCGTCCTCAAGCCCTCGGACACCACCCCGGCCTCCACGGTGCTGCTCGCCGGGATCATCGGCGGCGTCCTGGAGGAGCTGGACCTGCCTCGCGGGATCTTCAACGTGGTCTGCGGCGACCGGGACACCGGCCGTCTGATGGTGGAGCACCCGACTCCGGCGATGGCCTCCATCACCGGCTCGGTACGCGCCGGCATCCAGGTCGCCCAGAGCGCGGCCAAGGACGTCAAGCGGGTCCACCTGGAACTCGGCGGCAAGGCCCCCGCCGTGGTCTTCGAGGACGCCGACCTGGCGAAGGCGGTCGAGGACCTGGTGGTCGGCGGCTTCTTCAACGCCGGTCAGGACTGCACGGCCGCGACCCGCGTCCTGGTCCACGAGTCGGTCCACGACGAGTTCGTCGCCGCCCTCGCCAAGGCCGCGGCCGACACCAGGACCGGGCAGCCGGACGACGAGGACGTCCTGTACGGACCGCTCAACAACGCGGGCCAGCTCGCCCAGGTCAGCGGCTTCATCGAGCGCCTCCCCGAGCACGCCACGGTCGAGGCGGGCGGACACCGCGTCGGCGACAAGGGCTACTTCTACGCCCCGACGGTGGTCTCCGGCCTCCGGCAGGACGACGAGATCGTCCAGAACGAGGTCTTCGGCCCCGTCATGACCGTCCAGTCGTTCGAGGACGAGGCGCAGGCCGTGCGGTACGCCAACGGCGTCGACTACGCGCTGGCCTCCTCGGTGTGGACCAGGGACCACGCGCGGGCGATGCGGATGTCGAAGAACCTCGACTTCGGCTGCGTGTGGATCAACACCCACATGGCCCTCGTCGCCGAGATGCCGCACGGCGGCTTCAAGAAGTCCGGCTACGGCAAGGACCTGTCCGCCTACGGCTTCGAGGACTACACCCGCGTCAAGCACGTCATGACGTCGCTCTGACCGCGTAGGGCATCCGCCGGCGTGGCGCCGGACCACGCACAGCTCCGGCGCCACGGGAACACGGGGGCGACGGGCGCGCCCGGACGGCTGCCGCCGGACGCCGGCGTGCCGCGCCGGGCCCGCGCGTGTCGAACGCCTCGACCGGCGCGCCGTCCGTGGAAGGTGAGGCCATGCGCGTCGACTTCGATCCAGAGGCCATGGACAGCACGTCCTTCTACGGGCTCATGACCTCCGTCGTGGTGCCCCGTCCGATCGCGTGGATCTCCACCGTCACCCCGGACGGGGCCACGGAGAACCTCGCACCCCACTCCTTCTTCACCATCGCCAGCACCGATCCGGCGATCGTGCAGTTCACCTCGATCGGCCGCAAGGACTCGCTGCGCAACGTCGAGGACACGGGCGAGTTCGTCGTCAACTTCGCCTCCGAATCCCTGCTCCATCAGGTCAACGCCACCGCCACGGACTTCCCGCGGAGCGTGAGCGAGTTCAGCCACGCGGGCATCGAACGGGAACCCAGCCTGCATGTGCGACCGGCCAGGGTGGCCGCCTCGCCGGTCGTCCTGGAATGCCGGTCGCACACGACGGTGCGGCTGGGGAATTCCACGGTGGTCTTCGGACGCGTGCTGCACATGGCGGTCCACGAGCAGTTCATGGCCGGGCGTCGGCCGAGCTCCACACGGCTGCGCCCGTTGACCAAGCTGGGCGGTGACGAGTGGGGGACGCTCGGCGAGGTCCTCCACCTTTCGCGCATCCCCTACGAAGAACTGCGGGGGAGGGACTGAGGGTTCCCGGGCCGTCGCCGTACGAGGAGCGGGCCGGTCTCGCCCCCCGGACGGGGAGTGGGCCGGTCTCGCCCCCCGAACGGGGAGTGGGCCGGCCCCGGTCACCTCGCGGCGGGGCCCCTCCCGCGGTCGGTGCCCTTGACGGGGTGCAGGTGGACGGTGAGGTCCTCGTTCGTGGGCGGCGGGGGGAGCGGCCGGGCACCGTCCGGGCGCAGGCCGTCGAGGAAGATGCGCACGTGACGGGTGGCGAGCGCGCTGGCCTGGTCGGCGGGAAGGTACGGGAGCGGGCGGCAGGAGAGCGCTCCGGTGGCGATCAGGTCCACCGCCGTCGCGTCCGGACGGACCACGCCCTGGGCCCGGGCCGTGGCCAGGAGCTCCTCCAGGGCGGTCACGATCTCACGCTGCAGGGCCGCGGCCTCGGGATCGTCGGTGACGGGACCACCGATCAGGGGCAGGACGAGCATCTCCCGCTCGTCCACCAGGGTGAGCAGGAACTCCCTGATGGCGGCCAGCGGGTCGCGGGGCGCGGCCTCGAGCGCACGGCGCACGGTGCGGTGCACCAGGGTGAAACCGTCGACGACGACTTGCCGGATGAGAGCGTCACGGTCCGGGAAACGCCGGTAGAGCGTGGCGATGTTGACCCCGGCGCGGCGGGCGATCTCGTCCAGGGGGGCCGCGGTGCCCAGCTCCCGGAAGGCGGCTCGCGCGGCGGCCAGGATCTGGTCGCGGTTGCGTGCGGCGTCCGCCCGCAACCGCGGTCTGCCGTCTTCTCGCGATGCGCTGGGAGTCACCGTGGGCCCGTCGCCTTCTGGTCTGTGCGGTCTGTACTGGCGGATGCGTCGAGGTTACGGCAGTGGCGGTCCCCACAGGACAACAAGTGCAGGATTTTCTGCGTTTAGTGTACCGTCGACGAGGTCGGCTCGAGCGGCACGCCATGAGTGCGCCTCTTGGCGCGGGGTGCCCCCGCTGCGCGGGCCGGCGTTCGTCGCGGGCGCCGACGGTGTCTCTCGCGGCACTCCTCACCTGTCGCGAGAGAAGAGAAGCGGTGACGACCGTGCAGTTGGCACGTTGCAAGGGCGGAGCGGTGGCGACCTGCCACCGGGGTGCCACGGAGGTGGCTGACCGGCTGGTCGTCGAGTGCGCGCGTCGGAGCACGGGGCGGTCGCCGTGCGGGCCGGTGCCGTCGCTCCGGAGCTGACACCGGCGCCGATCGAACCGCCGGCCGGCCGAGGCGTACGCGTGCGGCCGGACACGGAGCCTCACGACCGGGCCCCACCGCATCGCCCGCTCCCGACCGGGCCCCACCGCATCGCCCACCGGAGCGGCGGCGCACCGCGGCCCACTCCCGTCACGTAAGCCCCGCCACCACCCCGCACCCACCTCCTGACCACCGGTCGCGTCCTGGACCGAGAACACCTTCCGCGGCACGTCGCGGACTCCCAGAGAGCCCTTCCTCCATGCAGCCCAGCTCGGAACTCCCCGCCATCGCCTCACCCGACGGCACCCCGTACGACCCGCACGCGTATCCGGCGGACCATCGACCCGCTCACGGCCGCCACGCGCTGGCCGACACCGAGCCGGGCATTCCGGCCCCGGTGCTCGCGGCCGCCGCCGGAGTCCGCAAGGCGATGCTCGTGCCGGTCGTCACCGCGCTGGCGATCGGGACGATATTCGTCGCCGTCTATCTGGCGGCCTTCCACGCCCCCGCCGCGCGTCACCAGCCGCTCGGCATCGCCGCGTCCGACACGGTGGCCGCCCGCACGGAACTCGCTCTCAACAGCGCGGCACCGGACGCCTACTCCTTCCACCGTTACGCGAACGCGGACGCGGCCCGCCGGGCCATCGTCCACGACGAGGTTCCGGCGGCACTGGTCGGTGACGCCCGCGGCATGCGTCTGCTGGCCGCCGGCGCGCAGGGGCCCTCCGTCGTCTCCAGCCTCGCCACGGCCGCGACCCAAGCGGTCGGCCACCCCGTACCCGTACGGGATGTGCGGCCGTTGGCGGCCGGGGACGCCCGCGGTCTGTCGGCGTTCTACGCCGCGTTCGGCGTGGTGCTCGCCGGGTTCCTCTTCGCGGTGTCCTCCTACCAGATCGCCCCGCGCCTGGCGCTGACGGCCCGGGCGGTCTCGATGCTGGTCTTCGCCGCCGCCTCCGGCGTGACGGTGGCGCTCATCGCGCACACCGGATTCGGCGCGCTCCCCGCGTCCTTCCTCACCGTCGCCGTCGTGGTGGGGCTGCTCGCGTGGGCGACCGCCGCCGCGACCGGAGTGCTGCTGCGGCTGTTCGGCCCGATCGGCATGCCGGTCGCCTCCGTGCTGCTGCTGATCCTGGGCAACGCCACCTCCGGCGGCATCCTGCCCGCCACCTTCCTGCCCGGCTGGCTCTCCCCACTGGCCGAGCTCCTGGCGCCGGCGGCCGCGATACAGGCTCTGCGCGACGCCGCCTACTTCGACAACGCGCACCTCACCGGATCGCTGCTCGCCCTGGTCGCCTGGGTCGTGGGCTGCCTGGCGCTCCAGTACCTCCTGGACCGTGTCGCCGCGCGCCGGGAGGCGACCGCGCTCCCCGCCGCCGTGGTCGGCCGCTGACCGGGGACGGGCAGTTGGGGAGGCTTTCGGTGCTGTCCGGACGTGATGTGCACGGGCTGCCGGGGGCTCGGTCCGGCCCTCAGCCCGTGCGCAGCGTCGCGGCGGCCTTGTAGGTGCGCAGGACCGGCGCGGTCTCGATCCGCGCGACCGCCTCCAGCGCCACTTTGCGGGTCAGGTAGTGGTGCAGCGCCTCGGCGTCCCGGCACAGCACGTGCGCGACCAGGTTCGTCGGTCCGGTCGTCGCCGCGACCACCGCAAGCTCCTGGTGACCGGCCAACTCGGTGGCGACCGCGTCCAGATGCGCGGGCGCGACCTGCATCCACAGCAGCGCCGACACGGTCACGCCCAGCATGGACGGCTCGATGTCCACGTCGAAGAACAGCGCGTCGCGCGCCCGCAGTTCGGTGAGTCTGCGGGCCACGGTGGACGCGGTCGAACCGGTCGCGGCGGCGAGCTCGGCGTAGCTGAGCCGAGCGTCGTCGCGCAACGCGTTCAGCAGGAGCCGGTCGGCGTCGGTGAGCAGGTATGCGGAGCCGGGCGGGTCGGCTTTCGTCGTGCCTGTGCCTGTGCCTGTGCCTGTGCCTGCCTCTGTGCTTGTGTCTGCGTCTGTGCCCGTGCCCGGGTTGGAGTCCGTGCCGGTGTCCTTTCCCGGCGCCGGGCCTGACGTGCTTTCCGCGCGCAGCCGTGCCTGTTGGGCGGCGTCGAGTGCGTCGACGCGTCCGCGCCACGCGGTCGGCCCGCCGAGGTAGGTGTGCAGGAGGTAATGCGCGGAGACCGCGGTGATCCCGGCGGTGCGCGGGATGTCACGCAGCAGCAGTGCGTGCGCGTCCGGGCCCGAGGGTGTGGTGTGGATGATCGCGACGATCTCGGTACCGCCGGAGGTCAACCGCACCCAGGAGGTGTCGGGGCGGCGCGCGAGCGCGATCGCGATGTCGTGCGCGGTGCGCGTCGCGGCGGTCAGTCGCACGAACCACTGATGGGTGCCGGAGCTGCGCGGCGACGGCAGAGCGACCACGCGAAGGCCCGCCTGCGCGTACAGGCGGCGGTAGCGGCGTACGACGGTCTGGGTGGAGCAGCCGAGGATCTCGGCGACGAGCGTGAACGGCGCCCGCCCGTCCACCTGCAGGGCATGGATCAGGCCGCGGTCCAGATCATCGAGTGTGAGCATATCCATCCGTCCGGACCCTCTTCGTGGAAGTAATCGACGAGGTCTTCCCCGGAAATGGAACCACGTGCCCGATCGGCGGGACGGTGGTCGTCGGTCGTCGGTCGTCGGTGGTCGGAAGCGGATCGCGCACTCGGTGGCCCGCCAACCGGCCGTACCGCGCACGACGGACCGCAAAAGACACACGGCGCACGACAAGCCGCGTATCGCACACCCAGGGGGGAGACACATGTCCCGCAGCACCGGTCATGGCACGCCGATCGACACCGGCCCGAAGGGTGGGGAGAAGGGCGGCCCGCCTGCCCCGAGCGCGTACCGGTGGCGGTGGCCCGCGCTGGCCGCGGTGCTGGTCGCCGAGGCGATGAACCTGCTGGACACCACGATCGTCCAGGTCGCGGGCCCGGTCATCCACACCGAGCTGGGCGGCGCGGAGGCCGCCGTTCCGTGGTTCAGCGCCTCCTACACCCTCGTGTTCGCGCTCGGACTGCTCACCGGCGCCAGACTCGGCGACATCGCGGGCCGCCGTCGTGTCTTCCGCGTCGGCGTCGCGGCGTTCGCCGCCATGTCCCTGGCGTGCGCGCTGGCGCCGAACGCCGAGGTGCTGATCGGGCTGCGCGCGCTGCAGGGCGGTGCCGCGGCACTGGTCATCCCGCAGACGTTCGGCCTGATCCGGGCGATGTTCGACGGCGACGAACTGCCCAGGGCGCTGGGCACGATAGGCCCGGTCATGGGTCTGTCGGCGGTCCTGGGTCCGGTACTCGGAGGGGTCCTGACCCACGCCGACCTGTTCGGCATGTCATGGCGCGCCTGCCTGTTGGTCAACCTCCCCCTCGCCGTCGTGGTGCTGTTCGTCGCGCGGCGACTGCGTGAGGACCACGCGCCGGTCCGGCCGCGACTGGACCCGGTGGGGACGGTGCTGGCGATGGCCGGCATCGCGCTGGTGGTGTGTCCGCTGACGACCGGCACACCGGGACCGGCCGGATGGACGGCGGCGTCCGTGGGCGCGGCCGTCCTGGTGCTGTTCGTCGCCCACCAGCGCCGCACCGCGCGCACCGGTCGGGCTCCGCTGATCGAACCGGCTCTGCTGCGCGGTCGCGCGTTTCCCGCCGCACTGGCCACCTCCACGCTCTTCTTCGCCGTCATGAACGGCGTCATGATCACCGTGGTGCTCCACCTGGAACTGGGTCTGCACCGCGGCCCGCTCACGGCGGGCCTGACCCTGCTGCCGTGGTCCGCCGGGCTGGCCGTCGCGTCGTGGGCCGCGGGCGCGTACCTGGTCCCGCGGTACGGGACCCGAGTCATGCACGCGGGGGTCGCCACCCTCGCCGTCGGGCTCGCCGGCGCGGTTCTCGCCTACCGGTCCGCCCCGCTCGACACGTACCCGGCGGCACTCCCTTACGCGCTCGTCGTCGCGGGCCTGGGCACCGGTCTGTTCACCCCGCCGTTCTTCGCCACCGCGCTCAGCGGTGTCGGTGCGCAGGAGACCGGTTCGGCGGCCGGGCTCCTCAACGCCGTCCAGCAGCTGGGCGGCACGCTCGGCGTCGCGGTGGTCGGCGGTGTGTACCTGGCCGCGGACGGCACCCCGCGCGGCGCCGCGCAGGCGGCGCTCGGCACGGCCGGGGCCGTCCTGGCGGCGACCGCGGTCGCCGCGGCCACGATGACGGCGCGGCCGCGGAACAGGGGCTACGACCGCGACCGGGCGTGAGACCACCGCCGACGCGCGGCCTTCACAGGGAGCGCCGCTCCAGGGCGTCGTGGATGTGGCGGCCCACCAGGGCTCCGCCGAAGACGACGAAACCGACGCCGATGAGCCACGACTGCACGACGAGAACGGTGCCGACGGTCCCGTAGCTGATCGCGTTGTTCACGATCAGCGGCGAGAACACGACGTACGAGAACCCGCGCAGACCGACCAGCCCCGCCATCGTGGCCACCGCGCCCGGCAACAGCGCCGACCACGCCACTCGCTCGCCGAGCAGGAAGTGCTGCCCCCACCAGAAGAAGAGGACACCGAAGAACACGGTGAGAGCGACGCGCACGATGGTCTCCGTGAGCCCGCCGACCAGCACCGCGCCGCTCTCCGCCTCGCTGAACAGGTACGCCGTCAGAGCGGCGAGCCACACCACGCGGCGCCACGCGTGGTGCCACGGGCCCGCGGGAATCTCCCAGATCCTCTCGTAGCCGTTCTGCACGCTCGCGGCGAAACTGACACCGAACAGCACGACGGCGAGCACACTGAAGACGCTGGTCGAGCTCAGCACCCTCCGCGGCGCCGAGAACAACTTCTCCACGGCGTCCGCCGGATGCCCCGACAGGCTCATGCCGTCGATCACCCACAGGGCGAATCCCCGGTGTTCGAAGGGGGCCGCCGCCGCGACGACGATCAGCAGCGGCGTCAGGGTGACCAGACTCAGTGCCGCGAACCCCATGGCCCGGTGCAGCAGCTCCAGTTCGCTGCCGTGCTGCCAGAGACGTCCGAGGGCCGAGTCGTGCCAGACGGCTCGCGGGGTCCGGCGCCGGCGTCGTCCGTTGCCTGGCGCGTCGGAGGAGCCCGTCATGTGCACCTCGCTTCCCGGCGCTTCCGAGGCCCTTGGCTGCCTCCCGCGCGCCGAAAGGCTCCCGGCATCTGGCGCTCCTTCCCTGAGCCGGCACCCACGGACAGCGGGGCCGGAGGTCCGGCCCAGCCGCCTGGGGGAACGTTGACGGTTTCCCGTCCCGCTCCCGGGCCAAACCCGCTCCGGCGGCCGATCACCCCTCCGGCGGGCGGTCCCCTTCGGCGAGGTCACCGTCGCGACGCGGAAGGCCTGGCCGGCGCGTCGTGTCACGACGAGGCAGCGTGCCCCGCAGCGGAGGGAGCCGGGCGCACCGGCGGTGGGCGCCGACGGACCCGACCTCATCGGCACGTTCCGTGAACTCGCCGCCGCCCGCCGTGTGTTGGTCAGGGGATTCCGCCGGGGGCGACCTTGCGCGCACGGCGTGCGGGACGCCGGGGCCGGCCACGCCGGTGCAGTTCGATCGCCACGGGGACGGCCGTGAAGACGGAGGAGTACGTGCCGACCGCGAGACCGATGAGCAGGGCGAGCGCGAAGTCGGTGAGCGAATCCCCGCCGAGGACGGCCAGCGCGGTGAGGATGAGCGCCGCGCCCATGCCCGTGTTGACGGTACGGGGCAGCGTCTGCAGGATCGCGTGATTGGCCAGGTCCGGCAGCGGGCTCCCGGTGTCGCGCCGGAGCAGCTCCCTGATCCGGTCGAAGACGACGACCGAGTCGTTGACCGAGTAGCCGACGACGGTGAGCAGGGCGGCGAGGAAGACGCCGTCGACGGGCTTGCCGAGCCAGGCGAAGACGCCCACGAGGATGAGAACGTCGTGGGCGAGCGCCACGACCGCGGCGGTGCCGAACAGCCAGCGGAACCGGGCCGCGAGATAGAGCAGCTGGGCGCCGAGCGCCACCGCGAGCGCGATGAGCGCGTTGCGGCGCAGCTCATCGCCCAGGCTGGGGCCGATCAGCTCGTCGCGGACCTTGTCCGCACCCCCGCCGAGCGAGCCGATGGTCCGTGTCACCGTGGCCGCCTCGGTGTCGGTCAACTCCTCGGTGCGTACCGTGAGTCCGGTGTCGCCGGAGGACTGGACGACGGCTCGGGCGACGCCCGCGTCCGCGAGGTCGGCGCGGGCGCGTTCCGGGTCCACGGGGACGCCGGTGGCGTACTCCACCAGACGGCCTCCGGTGAAGTCGATGCCGAACTGAAGGCCGCGCACCGCGATCCCCGACGAGGCGAGGACGAGGACGGCGGCGGAGGCGGCCAGCCAGCGGCGCGGCCGGCGCATCAGATCCGGCCCGCGGCGCACGAGACGGTCGCGGACCCGGCCGGCTGTCGCGATTCCGGTGATACGAGGACGACGGCGCACCCACGTGCGGGACGCGGCGTGGTCGGCGAGCACCCGCGTGACCACCAACGCGCTGACCATGGAGGCGACGACGCCGATGCCGAGGGTGACACCGAATCCGCGCACGGGCCCGGAGGCGAGGAAGAACAGCAGTACGGCCGCGATCAGCGTGGTGACATTGGAGTCGGCGATCGCGCTGAAGGCGTTGCGGAATCCGGCGGTGAGGGCCGAGCGCGGACTGGGACGGTTCCGGGAGGTGTACTCCTCGCGGGCGCGTTCGAAGACGAGCACGTTGGCGTCCACGGCCATACCGATCGCCAGCACGAAGCCGGCCAGACCCGGCAGGGTCAGCGTGGCGCCGAGGAGAGCCAGGGCGGCGTAGGAGATCAGGCCGTGGCAGAGCAGGGCCACGGCGGCCAGGAAGCCCATCAGCCGGTAGACGGCGACGATGAACAGTGAGGTCAGGGCGGTGCCGATGGCCGCCGCCCAGGCGCTTGCGGTGACGGCGCGTGCGCCCAGGGTGGGCCCGACGGTGTGCTGTTCGACGGTCTCGACCGGTACCGGCAGGGCGCCGCCGTTGATGAGCAGGGCCAGTTCCCGGGCCTCGGTGTCGTCGAAGGAGCCGGTGATCCGCGTGGAGCCGCCGGGGATGCCCGTCCCGCAGGACACCGACGGGTCGATCTGAGGAGCGGAGATGATCCTGTCGTCGAGGACGATGGCGACGCGGCGCGCGGGGTCGCCCGCCGGCCGGCAGGCGGCCTTTCCGGTCAGCCGGGCCCACCGGTGACGGCCCGCGCCGTCGAAGTCGAGGGTCACGTGCCAGCCGGCCCCCGTCTCCTGGTCGAAGCGCGCCGCGGCGCCCTTGACGTCCTTTCCGGTCAGGGCACTGTTCCCGGCGAGGCGGAGAGGGTGACCCGACTCGTCGGGCAGGACGAGGTCCCGGGCGTCCTCGCGCCGGTCCGCGGGTCCGCCCACCGTGCCGAGCACCGGGTGGAAGGTGAGCTGAGCGGTGCGGCCCAGCACATCGGCCGCCTCCTTGGGATCCCGGACGCCCGGCAGCTCGACGATGATCCGGTTGCTGCCGGAGCGGACGAGGGTGGGTTCGGCGACGCCGAGCGCGTCGACGCGTCCCCGCAGCACCTCCAGCGTGCGGTCGGTGGCCTCGCGGCCGGCGTGGGTCGTCGGCGTGGAGCGGGTTTCCAGCACGATCTGGGTGCCGCCGCGCAGATCGAGTCCGAGACGGACCGGCACGGTGCGGGCGATGTACAGCGATACGGCGATCAGGGCGAGGGCGAGCAGCGCCCTCACCCGGGCGGAGCGGATCAACGGTGGCCTCCGGCGGGCACACCGCGACCGCGGTCGGCGCGGTCGCGGCGAACGAACGGGGAACGGGACGGGTCGTCAGGTGCCGGAAGACGCGGGAGGTGCCCGCCCACGGTCGTGAACCGCGGGAGCGGCGGAATGGGGCGCGGGGCCGGAGAGGCGGGGTGTTCGCACGAACGCGACCGGGCGGACAGCCGTCGCGTCGGCGGTGGTGGCGAGGTGAACGGGCGGCGCCGGCCGCTCACCGTCGAGCGCGTGGCGACCACCGGCCCGGGTGGAGCAGACGGCCGCGCACTCCTCGTGGGCAGGGGGGACGACGCCGGGACGGTGGTCGGTGGTGTCCGGGAAGTGAGCGGGGGTGGCCACGGTCGTGCCGGGAGGGTGGTCGGCGGCGTCCGGACCTGGAGGGTGGTCGGCCGCGTTCGGGCCGGGGCGGTGGTCGGGCGCGGTCATGAGGGCGTGGAGGCCGGCCGAGGCGGCGTCGCCTCCCGCCCGGTCCGCCCGCCCTGCCGGTGGAGCGCCCACGGCGAACGTGGTGAACAGCGCCAGCAGGACGGCCACCAGTACGGTGCGGGCCATGGGGCGCCGGTCACCGGTCACGCGACGACCGGTGCGCGAGGCGTCGTGCATGCACCGTCCTCATTTCGTGATGGCGGCCGGGTTCCGTGGTGGCGTCCGGCGGTGCGGCCGAGGCCGGTCAGGGTTCGACGAGACCGGCCCGGATGGCGTAACGGGTGAGCTCCAGACGGTCGCGCAGGCCGAGCTTGTGCAGCAGGTTGGCGCGGTGCCGCTGGACGGTCTTGACACTGATGAAGAGGAGGTCGGCGATCTCCTTGGACGAGTGCCCTTCCGCGACGAGTTTGAGGACCTCCTCCTCACGGGGCGTCACCGTCTGGCCGGAGAGATCCTCGCCGTGACGGACGCGGTCGAGGTAGTTGCGGATGAGGGCGGCGACGGCGCCGGGGTAGAGAAACGGCTCGTCGCGCATCGCGGTCCGGCAGGCGGCGACCAGGTCCCGGTCCGCGACCGACTTCAGCACGTAGCCGCAGGCCCCGGCCTTGAGGGCCTGGAAGAGGTACTGCTCGTTGTCGTGCATCGTGAGCATCAGGATGCGCAGGTCCGGCTTCAGCGACGCCAGTTCGCGGGTGGCCTGCAGCCCGGTCAGGCGGGGCATCGCGATGTCCAGGACGGCTAGGTCGATGTCGTGGGTGCGAGCCATCCCGATCGCCTCCGCGCCGTCCCCGGCCTCGGCGACCACCTCCAGGTCCGGTTCCCGGTCCAGGATCAGCCGCACCCCGCGCCGTACCAGCGCATGGTCGTCGGCGAGCAGGATACGGATCCTGGTGGGTCCGGTCATGGTCACGGCCGCTTCCCGGGGACCGGCGCGGTCAGTCGGATCCGGGTACCGGTGCGGGCCGCGGGACTGATGTCGAGGGCGGCCCCGATGAGCAGGGCACGTTCGCGCATGCCGCGGATTCCGGCGCCCTCGCGGACGGCCTCGATACCGCGGCCGTCGTCGGCGACGGCCAGCACCACGGCGCCGTCGGTGTGACGCAGGCTGACCTCGGCCCGTTCGGCGTCGGCGTGGCGGGCCACGTTCGTCAGGCTCTCCTGCGCGACCCGGTAGAGAACCAGTTCCGTCTCCGGCTCCAGGGCGGGCAGGTCGGCGTCGAAGTGACGCAGTACGCGCAGCCCGGTATGGGTGGCGAAGTCGTGGGTGAGGGAGGTCATGGCACTGACCAGACCGAGGTCGTCCAGAACGCCGGGGCGCAGCCGCCGCACCAGACGGCGGACCTCGTCCAGGCTTCCCCGGGTGATCTCCTGGGCCTGGAGCAGCTCGTCGCGCAGCGGCCCGTCCGCGTCGTCCGCAGCGCGCTTGAGGGCCAGCAGGATCGCGGTCATGCTCTGGCCCACCTCGTCATGGAGCTCATGCGCGATACGGCGCCGCTCGGCCTCCTGGGCGAGCAGGACGCGGGCGCTGCTGGTGGCCCGTTCCTGTTCGAGGCGGTCGAGCATGGCGTTGAACGTGCGGATCAGCTCGGCGACCTCACCACCGCCCTTCGCGGGCAGCCGTTGACCGGGGCGCAGCAGGTCCACGGTGGTCATCAGCCCGGTCAGCCGGACCAGTGGAGCAAGACCCCAGCGCAGCAGCGCGGCGTTGGCGACCAGCATGACCACCAGGCCGCCCACCAGGATGACGGCCTCCGTCAGCACGACCGGCACGGAGACGGTCACCGGAGCCCAGAGCAGCAGCGCGGTGGCCGTACCCAGCACCACCGCGTTGAGCCCGAAGATCCGCCAGAACAGGGACATCGCGGGTTGAGCCTCCTTCTGTGACGCGGCCTGCACGGAGGGCATCGCGCACCCCGGACGACGTGCGGCCCCGGTTCCCGATCCGGCCTGCCGCCAGCCTGCGTGTCCCGGGCGGCCGGGTCCATGGGGTCCAGCGCCCATTTCCCGAGGCCCGGACCACCCATGCCCGTACGGCGTGGATGCCCCGACCCCGCGCGAATGGAGCCTGCGCCCTATGGGGTTCCGCGGTCCGGAGGACCAGGCTGAAGGCATGCCGCACCCCCTGCTCAGCAGGCCCCGCGAAAGGAACGCACCATGTCGCTCGACGTCCCCCGAACCGAACCGAGCCGCGACCGTCCGACGGCTCAGGAGACCCGCAGGCGTCTCGAGCACGCCCGGGGGACCAGGCTGACGCAGCTGCGGGCGCTCACCGACACCGGCCTGACGGTCGAGGACCATCTGACGTCCGCACAGAAGCACTCCATCGAACGCGTGCTCAAAGAGATCGACGCGGCCTTCGCCCGTATCGAGGACGGCACGTACGGAACCTGCCTGGGCTGCGCCAAGTCCGTCCCGGCGGAGCGCCTGGAGATCCTCCCGTACGCAGGCCACTGCGTCGCCTGCCGGCGCCGCGCCACCTGACCGCCGTCCGTCCCGCTCCCGTCCCCTTCCTCCCAATCCCGTCCCCTTCTCCGACACCCGTCCTGCGACTCCCGTCAACTGCCCTGCCCAAGGGGTGAAGTGGTGAACAACCAGATCATCGGCGCCCGCGACCCACATCTCGCGCCCGAGGACCTCGACCTCGTGGCGCTCCGCGAGAACCTGCTCGAGCAGCGCCTGTTCCGCCAGGAGCAGCTGCGGCAGATAGCCGCCACGTCCTCCGCGGACGCGCCGCCCGGACAGCGGGCCGTCCCGCAGGCCGAGGTCCGCGTCCAACTCGCCTTCTGCGCCCGCATGGTCCTCGCCGACGTCGACGCCGCCCTCGTCCGCATGGACGAGGGCGGGTACGGCGCCTGCGCGCTGTGCCGGCGTCCGATCGGGAGCGAGCGGCTCGCGATCGTGCCGCAGGCCCGCCACTGCACCCGCTGCCAGCAGGTCAGGGAGGCCGGCCGGTGACCACGACACGCCGCCTCCGTGGCGGAGCCCGTCCCGCCCGGCACCGGCCGTGGCCCCTCTGCCGGAAGTGCTGCGGGATTGCTCTCGACATGGGCAGTACCCGCACCCGCGCCTGGATCGCGGGCCGGGGCCTGGTCCTCGACGTCCCCACGGTCACCTTTCCGGGTGCCGGCGTCGTGTACCCGATCCAGCGCGGCGCCATCGTCGACACCGCTGGAGCGGCCCGGATGCTGGACCGGCTGCTCGGCCACCGGCTGCCCGGCGGCACCCGCCCGCTGATCGTCGTGACCGCACCCGTACTGGACGGCGTCGCCTACCGGACAGCGGCTCGCGCGGCCGTCGAGGTACTGCGGCCGCGCGGCGTGATCACCGTCCCCGGCGCCCGCGCCATCGCGCTGGGCGCGGGCGCCGACCTGTCCCGGCCGCTGCTCGTCCTGGACATCGGCGCCCACCTCACCGAAGTGGTGCTCCTGGCGGACGGCGCCGTCGTCGACGCGCACCGCACCGCCCTGGGCACCGGCGACCTCGACACCGTCCCGGCGTCGCGCATCAGTGAGGCGGTGGCCGCCATGGTGACCACGATGCTGCGCCAGGACCGTACGTCACTCACCCTCGACGCCCTGGCCAGGGGCGCACTGCTGGCCGGCGGAGGTGCGCTGCGCCCCGAGATCACTTATCGCCTCACCCGCGGGCTCCGCACGCCCCTGCGCACCGTCGCGGCCCCGCACACCGCTGCCGTCCGCGGGGCGGCGGCGCTCCTGCAAGCCGCCCATGCCCATCCCTCCGTGACCGGATCCGTCGCCTCGGCGGCGGACCGGCCGTGACCCGCGCCCCGTCCCCACTTCCCGTCGTGCCAGGCCCCGCCTCCGCGTCACCAAGCGCGGGCCGCACCGCCGCGCCCCGATCCGGCTGTCCAGCCGGGGAAAGGAGGACACCATGGCAGGCGGCACCCCCGAGGCACAGTCGCCCGCTGAGGATCCCCCTCCCGAAGACCTTCCGCGCGTCATGCTGTGGAGACTGCGCCGCAGTCCGCTGCGGCGCCGCACCGACCTGCTGCAGGGGTGGATCGGCATCGGACTGCTGCTGGCCGTACTGGCGGCGGCCCCCGCCGCCATGTTCCTCGTCGGCGACACCGCCTACCGCCACTACAAGCGCACCGCCGAGCACCAGCAGCAGGTGAGACAGCCGGCCCGCGCGGTCCTCGTCCAAGACGCCCCACGCCACCCCGAGCCGGGGTCGACGGAGGAGAAGGAGAGCCGCTACCCGGTCCGCGTCCGCTTCACCGACCCCACCGGGCACACACGCACCGCGAAGACCGGGGTGCGGCCAGGTCTGACCGAGGGCAGCACCGTCCGGATCTGGTCCGACACCCAAGGACGGCTCACCGGGCCGCCGCTGACCACCGACCAGATCCGCAGCCGCTGCATGGGCTGGGCGATCACCGCCGCCCTGGCCGTCACCTTCCTCGGGGGCGTCGCGTACGGCATCACCGACCTCGTACTGCGGCGACACAACCTGGCCGCGTGGGACACGGCCTGGGCCGGCACGGCACCACGCTGGACGGCCGCCACCTGACCGGCCGCGGATCGCGGCCCGGTGCGGATCCGGACGATCACCGGGCGAGGGCGCACTCCGAGGCACCCGCCACCAGGTCCGCCGCCTCGACGCGGCGTCTGCCCGAAAGAATGAATCGCCTCCCGATTCCCGCGTGTCCCGGAGCCGGAGACCTCACTGTGAGGCGGCGGCCCGGCAGCGCCGTGCCGCCGGCGCGGCACGGCGGACGTGCGTCCGGCACGGGCCGTCGCCGCGGTGACACGGTACGAGGACTAGGGGTGGGGTGGGATTGGAACGGCTGGAGGAGCCGCGGCCGGTCACGTTGCAGGAGCGGGCGCGCTACCGGTTCGACCGTACGCTGGCCCGCAGTACGGGCACCCTGATGGGCTGGCTGGTGATCACTTGCCTGGCCGTCGTGGTCCCGGTGAGCGCGCTGCTGGTGTGGACGGACCCCGGTTCCCCGCGCTCGCTGCCGGGGCGGCTGACGGCGGTGTGGCGGACCAGCGCGGAGACGCTGCGCCTCGGCGCGGTGACGGGCACCCCGTTGCGGATGCTGCTCGCGGCCCTGCTCGGGCTGGTCGCGCTGCTGTGCGTGTCGACTCTCGTCGGGGTCATCACCACGGGTCTGGCCGACCGGCTGGCGGAGCTGAGCCGCGGCAGGTCGACGGTGATCGAGGAGGGCCACGCCGTCGTCCTCGGCTGGTCGGACCAGGTGGCCACGGTGGTCGGCGAACTGGTCGCCGCCCAGGCCGCGCACCGGCCACGGGCCATCGTCCTGCTCGCCGACCGGGACAAGACCGAGATGGAGCGTGCGCTGGCCCTCCGGACCGGGACGCCGGGCCGTGTCCGGATCATCTGCCGCAGCGGCCCGGCGAGCGACCCCGACGTACTCGCGCTGGTCAGCCCGCGCACGGCGAGCACCGTGCTGGTCCTGCCGTCCGGGGAGCCGGCGGCCGACGCCGAGGTCCTGCGCGTCCTGCTGGCCCTGCGAGCGGTCCTGGGCGACGGGACGGGAGGGCCGCCGGTGCTGGCCGCCGTGCGGGACGACCGCTACCGCGCACCGGCCCGACTGGCCGCCGGCGCACGGGGCACGGTCCTGGAGACCGACACCGTCACGGCGAGGCTGATCGCGCAGTGCGTCGGCCGCCCCGGGCTCTCCGTGGTCCTGCGTGACCTGCTGGACTTCGCCGGCGACGAGTTCCACCTCGCCGACAGCTCCGCGTTCCACGGGAGCCCCTTCGGTACGGTCCTGCTGGGCCACGCCACCTCCTGCGTGGTCGGGCTGCTCACCCCCGAGGGACGTACGCTGCTGAATCCGTCCGCCGGCACCGTCGTCGCGCCGGGAAGCCGCCTGATCGTCCTCACTCGAGACGACGACACGACACGGCCCGAGGACTGCCGGCACCTCGTCGACCGGGCGGCGATCGTCACCGATCCGCCACCCCCGGAGGACGCCGCCCACTTGCTGCTGCTCGGCTGGAACCGGCGGGCGCCTCTCGTCGTGGACCAGTTACGGCGCACGGCCCGCCCGGGTTCGGTGCTGCACGTGATCACGGACCGGGCCGTACCGGGACCGGCGCGGGAACCGGAGACCGCGGCCGCCGCCCGGCTGACGGTGCGGTTCCAGTCCGCCGACCTGTCGCGGCCCGAGACCCTGCTCGGGCTCGACCTCGCCCCGTACGACGGGATGGTCGTCCTCGGCCCGGATCCGGGGGACGGGCCCGACCGCCCCGACGACCGGACCCTGGTCACCCTGCTGGCCGTGCGGCTGCTGGAGGACCGGACCGGACGGGAGATGCGGGTCGTCACCGAACTCATCGACGACCGCAACCGGCCGCTGGCACCCCTCAACCCGGGTTCCGACGTCATCGTCAGCGGCGAGCTGACCGGACTGCTCATGGCGCAGATCGCACAGAACCGCCATCTCGCGGCCGTGTTCGACGAGTTGTTCTCCGCCGACGGCAGCACCATCTGCCTGCGGCCCGCCGTGCACTACGTCCGCCCGGGCAGCGAGGCGAGCTTCGCCACCGTGGTGGCCGCGGCGCGCGACCGCGGTGAGTGCGCCATCGGATACCGCCGTCACGACCGGCGCGCCACGCTTCCGGACCTCGGGGTCCGGCTCAACCCCCACAAGGGGGAGCGGCGCGCGTGGAGCGCCGAGGACCAGGTGGTCGTCGTGGCGTCCGAACCGAGTGACGCCGCCGGCTCTTCCGGACCGGAGACGGACGAACTCCAGGCCGAGCGGGGTGACGCCACGCCGTATCGACAGTGACGAGAGGCGACTTCACGGGGGCGACCTAAGTGCAGCAGCCGTATGGCACCAGAGGAGACTGTTGCCTTATGGATGTAGATGAACGCGGGCTAATTACGACTGGTTGATATGCTCGCGAGTCATGAGAGCCGACGCCGCACGCAACCTGGCCGCGGTCCTGCGCACCGGGGCCCGACTTCTCGCCGACGACCCGAGCACCTCGATCTCGGCCATCGCCGCCGCGGCGGGCGTGGACCGCACCACCGTCCACCGCCGCTTCGCCACCCGTGAGGCCCTGCTCGACGCCGTGTTCCAGGCGAAGCTCGACTCCGCCGCACGGGTTCTCGACGAGGCCCGGCTGATGGAGGCGCCGGTGGCCGTCGCCCTGCACCGCTACGTCGAGGGGATCATCCCGGTCAGCCGGGAGTGGCCCGTCGACACGCGCCGCATGATGCAGGCGGACCCGAAGGCCCGCGGCCCGCGTGAGGAACAGAGCCGGCGACTGGACGCCTTCCTCCAGCGCGCGGCCGACGAGGGCTTTCTGCGCACCGACATCCCGGGGGCGTGGGCGAGGGGCGTCCTCGACGACCTGGTGGACAGCGCCGCTCACCGATTCCCCGACGTCGAGCCTCCGCAGGCGGCGGACCTGGTCGTGGACCTGTTCCTCAACGGCCTCGGCAGGCCCTGACCTCGCACCGGTCCGCGCACGCGGGAGCCCGGGAGTCCGGAAGCGCTCCCGAGGATCCACGGCCGATATCCCGCGTACGGACACGAATGGCCGTGTCCGCCGGTTTCCTGTTCGCCGCGATCGTCCCCGACCACGGCCATGAGCCCGTTGTCACCCCGATGCCGCGCACATCTCACCCGGTTGGACCGCGTGGCCGGGCTCGGCGGAACGGACGCGTGAACGATCTGGTGCCGTAGGCATCAAGAGAAAGCGAGAACGGCATGCGGACATCTGCGGTATCTGGCTCGCGACGCCGAATACGGCGCTCCCGCACAGCGGCGGCCGGGTGCGCCGTCGCCGCCCTGTGCACGGCCGGGGTGGCCCCGGCCGTCGCGGACGGCGGCGCGAAGCCCACCATCGTGCTGGTGCACGGTGCCTTCGCGGACGGCTCCAGCTGGAACGGAGTGATCGAACGGCTCGAGAGCCGTGGGTACACCGTCATGGCTCCGGCCAACCCCCTGCGCGGGCTGTACAGCGACTCCACCTACATCGCCTCCGTACTGAAGAGCATCAAGGGCCCGATCGTGCTGGCCGGACACTCCTACGGCGGTGCCGTGATCAGTACTGCCGCGGAGGGCAACTCCCAGGTCAAGTCCCTGGTGTACATCTCGGCGCTGATGCCGGACGTGGGGGAGAGCGGCATGTCGCTGGGCGCCCGGTTCCCCAGCGCCCTGGGGAGCGCCACCGAGTCCGTGCCGTACTCGGCCGGCGACGGCGGCAGCGGGACCGACCTGTACCTCAAGCGCGACAAGGTGCACCCGGTGTTCGCCGCCTGCCTGCCGGAGAGCCAGGCGAACCTGCTGGGCGTCACCCAGCGACCCGCGGCCACCACCGCGTTCTCGGAGACGGCCAAGGTGGCCGCCTGGAAGACCATTCCGTCCTGGGCCCTCGTCGGGCGGCAGGACATGACGATCAACCCGGAACAGGAACGCTTCGAGGCCGAGCGTGCCCACTCCCACACCGTGGAGATCAACTCCTGTCACGTGTCCCTGATCGCGCACCCCGACGCGGTGGCCGACCTGATCGTCCAGGCGGCCGGCGCCGCCGCCGCCACCGCCGCCCAGCCGGGCCGCCCCGCACTGGCGAGCTCCGGTTCCGCCGGGCACGACCGGGAGTTGACCGGCCTCGGCGGGATCGCCGGCGCGTCGCTGATCTCCGGTACGGCCGCCGTGTTCCTGAGCCGACGGCTGGGACGCCGCACGCACTGACCCCGCGGCCGGCCGCGGAGCCCGACGATCGAGCCACGCTCGACGATCCATCAAGTACCGGGCCTCACCCCCTGTCGCCCCTGTGTGACTGAACGTACACTGACAAGTCATAGAACTTCGGGCGTGATTGACCGGGGGAGCCGTCATGTCCTGGGATCACAACGACATGCCTGGCACGTTCGTCGTGCCGCCGATGCCCACCGCACCGCCACCCGCTCCGGCGGACGCCTCGCGAGCGGTCGCGGTCGCGCTGCTGAACCTGTGCGGGCTGGGCCTGGGTTACGCGCTGTTGCGCCGCTGGGGCCTGATGGCCGTGTGCTGGGTCGCGACCGCGATCCTGCTCGTGGTGGCCCTGCCCGCGGACCCGGACGGCGTCCCCGGCGGCGCCGTCGTCCTCTACCTGGTGCTGCTCGGCCTCGCGGGTGTCCACGGAGCGGTCCTGGGCCTGCGCACCCGTCTCGTGTGGCCGCCGCGCGCGTGGCTCGCGATCGTGCTCGGGGTCGTCCTCCTGGCCGTACCGGCGGGAGGCGTCGCCCTGTACGGAAACGCGCGGGACAGGGCGACCGAGGCGATGCTCATGGACCGGCTGGAGCGGGCGGACAAGCTCGTCCGGGCCTCCGGGAAGCAGTCGTTCACCACGGCGGAGTCCGACTACCGCAGGGCACTGGCCGCCTACCGGGCTCTGCGCGGCGACCATCCCGGCTCGAAGGCCGCCGACCGTGTGCCCGACCGGCTCAAGACCTTCTACGCCACGGTCGGTTCGCCCTACGCCCAGAAGAACTACTGCGATGCCATAGCGCCCTTGAAGTACCTCCGTACGGTCCCGGGAACCATGGGCAGGAAGGAACTCGGGGCGCTGTCCACCTGGCCCGACGACCGGCTGGCCACCTCGCTCTACGAGTGCGCGTCACAGGCACTCGGCCACGGGGACGCGGACTGGACGACGCACTTCGGCGACCTCCTGTCGACCTTCCCGCGGTCCGCGCCGGCCGGGAAGGTGGAGCCCGCGGTGAGCGCGGAGGTCGACAGGGCCGTGCGGCATGTGGGCGGAAGCGACCCCTGTACGGCCGTCGAACACCTCAGGAGCCTCGGCACCCAGGTCACCGCACTCCCGGGTGAGCGGGCGGGTGTGGCCGCGGCCCTCGGCAAGGACGCCGACCGAGCGGAGACCAACGCGGACTCGGGGATGTACGCCTGCGGTGTGAGCCAGTACAAGGACAAGCGGTTCGACGAGGCCGTCACCACCATGAACGAGTTCGTCAAGAACAACCGGCACGCCAAGTACCGGGCCCGCGCACAGAAGATCGCCATCGCCGCGGAGATCGCCGGGACCGTGCCCGCGGCGGGCGCGCGGCTGCCTACGACGGCGTCCGGCGGCAGCATCGCCGTCACCGTCAAGAACGACAGTCCCGACGACATCACGGTGATGTACACGGGGCCCGTGACCGGCAGCTTCTCCCTCAAGGCCTGCGGGAGTTGCACCACCTACTCCCTCACCAGCACGCTGCTGGCAGGGTTCACGCCCTGCCACGACAGCGGAAAGAACTACCCGCAGCGGACCATCCGACTGCCGGTCGGCACCACGTACTTCGTCCACAAGTCCCAGACCGGCACGGGGAAGTCCCCCGCGTCGGACACCGCCAAACTGAGGCCCGGCTACCTCTACACCGAGTGCGCCTACATGACGAGCCTCGGCTACTGACAACGGGGGGCCGCTCGCACGCGGGCGGCGCCCAGGGGACCGGCGGCTCTCCGCGCGCCCCCACCTGTCACCGTCACCGTTTTGGTCTCGGCCCCGCCAGGATCAGACTTTCGATGGCCTCGTAACGACTGCGTTCGCGGGCTGCTCTGCGGCGTCCGGAGAGCACGCTGCCGAGCCATCCGAAGGCGAATCCCAGGGGGACGGACACCAGCCCCGTGGTGGTGAACGGGAACCAGTTGAAGTCCGCGTGGGGAAACGCGGACGTCGGTGAGCCGGACACGAGTCTGGTGCCCGGCATCAGCACGAGGACCGAGAGGGTGCCCCCGATGAGCGTGCTCAACAGGCCGGCGCGCGTGAAGTTGCGCCAGAAGAGGCCGTAGATCAGGGCCGGTGCGATCGCCGAGGCGCCCAGACAGAAGGAGAGGGTCGCGAGCGGCTGGAGGCTGCGGTGCTGGACCAGGGCGGCGAGTACGACGATCGGCGTCCCGACGACCACGGCGCAGACGCGGGCCAGCATCGTCTCGTGGTGCGGCGCCATGCCGGAGCCCCGGGTGGCGAACACGTCGTGGGCGAGGGAGTTGGCGCAGGCCAGTGTCATACCGGCCACCGAGGCGAGCAGCGTCAGGAAGATCGCCGTGGTGACCGTGGTGAAGATGAGGGTCTCCGCCCGCGACATGTCCGTACCGAACGCCGCCCGGGAGCTGAGCAGGTAGGCGGTGTGTCCCCACGGATCGGCTTTCGCGATGCCCGCCCGGCCGATCAGCGCCGTCGCGCCGATACCGATCACCGTCGCCACCGCGACGAACAGGGCCACCGACGACACCGCCCACGACATCGAACGCCGCACCTGACGTGCGCTCTTCGCGGTGTACATGCGCATCGTCACGTGAGGGAGGCAGGCGCCGCCCAGCACGATGGCCAACTGGGTGCTGAGCATGTCGAGGTGCGGATGCGGGCCGCCGGCGAACTCCAGCCCGCCGTGCAGGAACTGGTCCCGCGCACCACTGTGGTCGGCGGCCGCGCCGAACAGTGTCCCCGGGTTCCAGTGAAAGGTCCTGAGGATCAGTACCGCGACGGTGACTCCGGAACCGAGCAGCACGACCATCTTCAGGGTCTGGATCAACGCGGTTCCCCGCATCCCGCCGATGGCCGCGTAGGTGATCATCAGAGCGCCCACCCCGACGATGCAGCCGGTCTTCATGGTGCTGTCGGAGAAGCCGAGGATGAAGGCCAGGAGCTGCCCGGTGCTGGCGAGTTGCACGAGCATCATCGGTACCAGCGCCACGATGGTGACCGCGCACGCCGTGATGCGCACCGCGCGCCCGGGCATACGCCGGGCGAGGGCGTCGCCCATCGTGAACTTGCCCGTGTTCCGCAGGGGTTCGGCCAGCAGGAACATCAACAACAGGAGCGAGAGCAGGGTGCTGAGGGCCAGGACGACGCCGTCGTATCCGCACAGTGCGATGACCCCGCCGATGGTGAACACGGTCGCGGCCGAGATGTAGTCGCCGGCGATGGCGAGGCCGTTGCGGACGGGGGACAGCGATCGGTACCCGGTGTAGAACTCCTCGAGGTCGTCACTGTCGGGGCCGGTCAGTACGCACAGCAGGAGGGTCACGGAGACGGCGATGCAGAAGGCGACGAGGGACCAGGACCGTGCGGAGTCGCTGAAGGCCGTCATCGCTCCCGCTCCTGTTCGCCGCCGGCCCAGGGCGCCTGCCGGTTCACCCGGCGCGCCAGCGGGTCCACGTGGCGGCGGGCGGTGCGCTCGTACAGCGCCACGGCCAGCCAGGTGACGGGGAGTTGGCTGAGGGCGAGGACCAGGCCCGTCGACAGACCGCCTGTCACGGGCCTCGCCATGATGTCGGGGCGGCCGACGGAGAGAGCGAGGAAGAGGGAGAAGTAGCCGAGCGCCGCCAGTGTGGTGAGCCATCGCTGCCGGCGGTAGGCGCGGCGGAGGATCCGTAGGTCGCGGTGGTGTCCGGTCCAGGGGCGTGGCGGGGTCCCGCCGCGTAACGGTTCCCCGGAGGGAGCCGGGAGCGCGGGGGCGGGGGAGGAGTGCTGTCCGTGGTGGGGTCGGGCGGAGTTCGAAGCGGAGCTGTCGTAGGACATTCCGGGTCTCCTGGCGGGTTCGGTACCGACGGACATGGACCGCGCGAAGAGGTGGGGGGAGTTGCTCGGGTCCTCGCACGCTATTCGGCAGGCCGGGCAGTGCAAAGGGTTTTTCCTCAAGTACCTGGTCGGACCCCGTCCAGGTCTCTGACCTCCTGTGTTGCTGCTGACATGGCTGTGACGGGCGGGGCGGGGGCTTCGTGTGAGGCACATGTGTTCGACGGATTTCCGGTCCGTGGAACGGTCGGTCGTACCGGTCGCTGCGGTGTCCAGTACGGGACGGCGCTCGGCGGTTCCGGCGGTTTTGGCGGTACGGAAGGGGCAGGTCGTGGCACGCGCGGTACCGGTCGGCGCGACCCGTCGCGCGGTCTCGTGAGGCATCGGCCGCTCAGGAGGCATCGGTCAGCCGGTGCAGCGGTGTGCCGTGCGCCCAGCTCCTGAGGCGCGGGCCGTCGATGAGGTGGATGTCGCCCTGCCGCCGCGCCCATTGGACGTCACGGTGGCTGAAGGTCCCGCGGTGCACCACGAGTCGCAGGGGGGTGCTCGCCCGGCGCCCGAACCGCGCGGGCGCGTCCTCGTCGGGCAGGGGCTCGGCCACGGGACGGAACGCCACCTCGATGCGGTGTCCCTCACCGTTGCGCGCGCGCACGCGAGGCCGGTCCTGCACCTCGGACGGCGGGAGTACGAACCAGCCGTCCCGGCGCAGCATCCTGGACACGGCCAGGGCGAGCCCCTCCGTGTCCAGTTCGGCGAGTTCCTCGGGCGTGTAGTGCCCCAGACGCCGACGGGCCAGCGGACGGTGATGCCGGACCGCGACCGGGGTCGCGACGGCGAGGAGCGCCAGCGTCCCGACGAGCACCCCGGCACCGAGGGCGCGGAAGGCCACGGCGACGCCCGCCACCACCCCGCACACGACCAGCACGACCACCACGAAGGCGGGCAGCACCTCACCGAGGCCGGGCCCGTAGCGCCCCTCGTCGCGCAGTGCACGGATCGCGAGTCGCCGCCGCGTACGGCGTGACGGAATCTTCTCGGGCCCTGGTCCCCTCCATGCCACCCGGGTCGGCTCCTCCCACCCCGCGTGCACCGATGTGCCGGCGGTATGGCTACCCAGCTGGGACGGGCCGGTCGTACCGAGGGCGGGATCCGGCCACGAATCCGGCCGAAGTCTTTCGCCGCGCGCCATCCGTGGGCCAGGACGGACCGTGGGTGCCCAAGGTGCCGGGGCGTACGTCGTCAACTCGGCCCCACGGTGCCGGTAAGCCGGACGGGTGAGCTCACGGGGGCCGGTCGTGCGGTGACCGGTGTTCTCGGGCCAGGGCGGGGAAGACGCACCGCATGCAACTCGGGAAGCCCCATGATGCCGGTGATTCGGCGGGCGAGGGTCGCCCCGGTCGTTCTCGTAAGGAGTTCCCGTGACCACATACGTCATCACTGTCCCCGGCACCTTCGTCCACGGCATGTCCGACGGCGCCCGCTCCGACATCGAGCGCAGGCTTCGGCCCCAGGACCCGAAGAACACCGATCTGGGCGAGAACGAGGAGTTGAGCCTGCTCACGGTGGAGGAGGACGGGAGGTTCGCCGCCCGGGTCGAGGTCGAGGCCGCGGACCGGTCCAGCGCCGAGCACGAGGCCGTACGGCTGGTGTCCGGGGCGCTGCGCGACAGCGGGCTCGCCGAGGACGACGCGATGCTGGGGCCGGCGGTCGTGACCGGCATCGACACCGGTATCGACCGCGAACTCTGAGGAACGGGTGCCCGGGAGGGCGGTCACCGGGCACCGCCGGTCGCGTTCACCGCACCGCGTCCCACCCCCATCTCCTCCGAGGGCCAAGGAGGTTGCCCGGGCGTCCCGCGCACCGCGCGGGGCGCCGGTGACCGCCGCGGACGTCCGGCACGGGTGCCGCGTCTTCGTCGTCCGTGTGCACCCATGGCATGATCACAGTCGCTTTTGCCAGAAGTCGATGCGCTGTGCGGGGAGTCGTCTCCCGAGGACCTGGGCGCAACTGGTAAATGACCAGCCGGAGAACGGGGTACAGGTATACGTGGTGCCCAGCACCGACGTGCACCCCGCCTCCCCTACCGAAGGACTGCCGGTCTTGGACCTCGCGTACCCCGAAACACCCGCTGCACGCCGCCCGGGACGGACGTGGATCATCCGGGTCTCCGGCCACAGCGACCGTACCGCCTCCGTGTCGTGCTCGTCGTCGTGCGGCATGCCGCCCCGCTCCCGCGACCTGACGGCGCTTCGCCGTTTCGCCGAAGCCCACGCGGCGGCACACGCCCGCGCCGCCACCGTGCATCCCGACGCCGCCTGCGCCTGCCGCCAGACACAGTGCGCGGCCCACGAGGGCACTCAGACGCACTGCGCGGGGGGCGTGGTCCTGGTGCTGCGTCACGACCCCGCGGTCGGCCAGGTCTGGACCCTGCTCGAGGTCTGCACCGCGTGCGCCCCGCTGATGACGCACTCCCGCGTCGTCGGCCGCGCACTGCCGCGCACACGCGAGGCGTCCGAGCCGGCCGCCGCGCCGGCGCACGCGGCGCCGGCGACGGCACCAGCGGTGCCCGGAGGGTTCAGCGCCCCCACCGGACCGGGCTTCAACAGCGCGGACGCTCCGCCCGCTCCGTCGCGTCGCCGCTCGGGCGGCCGCGGTCGCCCGCAGCCGCGACAGGGCCGACGGGACCAGGGCGGGTTCCCGGGCTGAGAGAGAGCGAGCCGGAGCCTCATCGCTCCGGTTCGGTACGCGGGTGCAGGCGGACCCGGCATCGCCCGCACACCCGGTGGGCACCCGTGCTCAGCGGCTCCCGCCCCCGAGCGGCCATGGCCCGGCCCACCGGCCCCACGCCGGCCCTGTTCTCCGCGACATGCGGCCTGCTCGGCCTCATGGTGCCACCGATGCGTTCGGAGGGCGTCACCCGAGCGACGAGGTCGTACCACTCGTCGCTCACCGCGTCGCCCCACAGCGGGGCCGTGCGCTCGTGCGGGGTGTCGCACGGCATGGGCACGGTGCGACTGGTCCCGGCCCGTTCGGGACCGAGCCGACCGGGCCGGACGTTCCAGCGGCCCTCGCGCAGGGTCAGGGACACCGTGGACAGCGGTGGCACCTCGAAGTGCCAGAAAGCGGTCGCCGGTGCGGACAGCGCGTGGACGAGCGAGGCCCGGACGACGGCCGGCTCGGTGATGACCAGAGCCTGGTCCATGAACGACGGCACGCTGCTCAGCCAGTGCGCGACACGGCGGCAGAGCTCTCGTACGGACTCGCCCCCGTGCGGCGTCGCGTCCGGGTCCGTGAGCCGGCTCGCGTAGCCGTACGGGTCGACCTCGACGACCTCACGGACGGTGCGGCCGCGCCAGCTGCCGTAGTCGAAGTCGCGCAGCGCGGGCTCGGGCGTGGCGTCGAGTCCGAGCGCCTCGGCCGTCAGCGCGCAGCGGACCGACGGCGCCCGGACGACGGGGGAGTACGGAGGGAGCTTCGCGCCGACGGCACGCGCCTCACACAGGCCGTGCTCGCTCAGGGGGCCGTCACCGAAGACCGCGCTCCTGGTGGTGTCCCCTGCTGTCGCGCACATGAAGGTCAGGCGGACCGACATCGGCGTACCTCCTAACTGGCCCGGCGTGGGCGCCGGATGGTGTGAGTTCGTCGAACACCGCGGGTGCCGTCGGGAGGTCGTGCCGCGTCGGCGGGGTTCCGGCCGTCCACGGGCGGCCGGCCGATCCGGCGGGCGGGCGTCGTGGCGGTGCGCGGCGGGCGTTCCAGTGGCCCCCGTCCGAAGACACCGCCAGGCCGCGGGCCGGGGCCAGGCCGATCAGCCGTCCCCCTGTCCAGGACTGGCCGACTGTCCAGGACCGACCGAACGGGGGACGGCGACGGCGGCCCGCGGCGGGACGGCGAAGGCGGGCCGAGCGGATACGGCGACGGTGGGCCGAAGGGGTACGGCGACGACGCACGAGAGGGAGAGGCGGATGCCCACGCAGCGGGCGCCGCCCCGGGCGGTGCGACCTCCGCCACGTCGTGCGTCATACGCTCCAGAGTCGAAGACGCTGCCCGCGGCGGACATCCGGCAGGTGTCCGGAACCGCCCCGCCGACTGGCTGGCGCACTCCCCGCCGCCCGGCCGGAGCCGGTGTCGGACAGCCGCAGCGCGTGCGCGGCGTGGTACGAATCGGACAGTGGTCCGACGGCGAGTGGAGCACCTGTGATCCGGGTATTGGTGGTCGACGACGAGGCCATGATCCGAACGGGTTTTCAGCACATCCTCGACGCGGCACAGGACATCGAGGTCGCGGCCGCGGTCCCCGGCGGACAGGCCCTGCAGACGGCCCAGGACATACGCCCTGACGTGGTGCTTCTCGACATCCGGATGCCCGACGTCGACGGCCTCACCGTCCTCGCCGGCCTCCGTCGGCTGCCCCACCCCCCGGTGGTGGCCATGCTCACCACGTTCGACATGGACGAATACGTGGCGACGGCGCTCCGCTCGGGCGCGGCCGGTTTCCTGCTCAAGGACACCGACCCCGAGGAGCTCCCCTTCCTGGTGCGGACACTGGCCGACGGCGGCACCGTCCTGTCGTCCAAGGTCACCCGGACGGTCGTGGACGGCTACCTGAACGCGGGCCCCCGGGAAACCGCGGCCCACAGCCTCGCCCGGCTGACCGACCGCGAACGGGACGTGCTCGTCCTCATCGCCGAGGGGCTGTCCAACGCCGACATCGGCACGCGCATGCACCTCAGTACCGGCACGGTCAAGGACCACGTGAGCGCGATCCTCGGCAAGCTCGAGGTGGACGGCCGTGTCCAGGCCGCCCTGCTCGCCGAGCGGGCCGGCCTCCTCAAGGAGCCGCGGGGCGAGGAGCGGGGATGAACCTCGGCCGGCTGCGCGCACCGCTGTTGGACGCCGCCCTCGTCGCCGCCTCGCTCCTCGACGTCTGGGTCAAGGTCCACATCGACGAGCCGCTCCGGCTGTCCTGCGCCCTGGTCGCCGCCTTCTCCCTCTTCCTGAGACGTCGCCGGCCGCTGCTCACCTTTCTGCTCACCCTGCCCGCGGTCCTGGTCTCCGACGCCGTCTTCGCCGCGCTGGCCGCGCTCTACACACTCGCCTCGTTCACCCGTCACCGCACCATGCTCGCCTTCTGTGTCACGGCGTTCACGATCTGTGACATGACCAAATGGCCGTCACTGAGCTACGACTTCGCGAAGACGGCCACCGTGATCACTCTGGGTTACACCGCGGCGACGGCAGCCGCTCCCGTCTTCCTCGGCCAACTCGTCCAGGCCCGGCGCGACCTGTCGCGGCAACTCGCCGAGATCTCCGAGGCGCGCGACCACAAGCGGCTGCTGACCGCGCAGAGCGTGCTGGCCAAGGAACGCGCACAGCTCGCGCGGGAGATGCACGACGTGGTCTCCCACCAGGTCAGCCTGATCGCGGTGCGGGCGGGAGCACTCCAGGTCGGTACCCAGGACGCCGAGGTCAAGGAGGCCGCCGCCACGATCCGGCGGCTGAGCGTCCAGACACTGGACGAGCTGCGGCACATGGTCAGCGTTCTGCGTGCCTCCGGAGGGCGTCCCACGGAGCTGACACCTCAGCCGTCCCTGGCAGACCTCGAGCGGCTGGTCGACAACAGCGGTATCGAGGCCGAGCTGCGGACCGACGTGCCCGACGACCTGCCGCCCACCGTGCAGCGGGCCATCTACCGCACCGTCCAGGAAGCGCTGACCAACGCACGCAAGCACGCACCCGGAACCACCGCGACGGTTCACATCCGCCACCACGACGGCGCCGTACGGGCCACGGTCACCAACACCGCACCGACCCACCCCCCGCTCCCGCTTCCCAGCGCGCACCACGGACTGGTCGGCCTGCGTCAGCGCGCGGCACTCCTGGGCGGCACCGTCACCGCCGGCCCCACCGCGGACGGCGGCTACGAACTGCGCCTCGAGCTCCCGGCCGAGGACCGCCGGCCGTGACGGACCGCAGGTGTCCGGCGGCTCGTGCCGACCGGATCCCGTGCGTGTTTGCGGCCGAATATTTGCGGGGACTCGGCGCTTAGGGGGTCAAGCTCCCCGACCGGAGGAAAAGATGATCATCCTCGGAGTTATTCTGCTCGTCATCGGCCTCGTGGCAGGCATCAGCATTCTCTGGACCATCGGGGTCATCCTGGTGATCATCGGAGTCGTTCTGTGGATTCTGGGAGGCATCGGACACGCGGTCGGCGGCCGACGGCACTACTGGTGACGTCGCGCACCTGCGCGGCGTGTCACCAAGCGGCTCGACGCCCCTGGTGAGAACGGAGAGAGCGATGAGAGGTCTGAGAGGCGCGGGCGCGCCTCTCAGATCTCGTCCTCCAGCCGAATGACGTCCTTGAGCTTTTCGTGGGCCTTGCCGGGGGTGCCCTCCTGCGCCTCGAGCAGGGCGGCGGCGATGGCGTCCAGCTTGCGCTGGATCGCTCGGTCCGCCCGGAGTTCCGAGTTCTTCAGCAGGGCGAGGAGCATGAGGGTCACCGCCGTCATGGATTCGCCGGCGAAGAGGAGCCATGTCACCTCGACACCGGCGACGTGGAGCGCGACGGTGAGGGAGACCAGCGCGAGGCAGAACACGAAGAAGACCGGTGAGCTGGTGAACTTCGACGCGGACTCGGCGAACCGTTCGAATCTTCCGCGTTCGTCGCCGCCGCGGTCCGCGGGGTGCTCGATGGTCATCATCCCTCTGTGCTCTCCGTCGCGGGGTTTCGATCCGTCCGGGATCCGCCCCGGGTCCCCCCGGCGACCGACCCCCTCAGGGCGGCGCGTCATGTCCTCGGCGGGGGCGGGGCGTCGTGCGCGGTCCCGGACGACGCCCTGACGCCCGCCGGACGAGGCGGTGGCTTCACCGGCCGCCGGCTCGGCTTCCATTCAGTGCTTGGTCCGCTTGCGCATGCGGTCCGCGGCCTTTCCGGTCAGTTCATGGGCCTTGCCCCGCAACTGTTCGTTGCGGCCCTTGCGCTGCATGGATTTGTCTCCCAGGGCCTTTCCCAGGGTCTCCCGCATCCTGCCCGTGATCTGTTGCGTCCTGGCGTTTCCCTTGAACATCACGACCGCCTTCTTCCCGAATCGCCGACGAGTGCGTTGCCGTAGGGGCGACGCACCTTTCTTCACCGTGTGGCCGCTGGGCGGGTGACGCAAACCGGCGCCGCGCGAGCGGTTCGGTGGCCCGCGGGGTCCGGGGCTTCGCCGATGCGTACCACGCTTCCCCGGTCGCCGCGTCCTCGGTGCGGAACCTCGCCGCCACGGGGATGGGGGCGACGAGGCTCCTCTGGCCGTGTGCCCCGGCACTCGCCGTCCATTCCGCGGGGCCGCCCCCCCCGACGCACATGGCGGTGCCCCTGTCCCGCCGCCGCGCGCGGTGGAACAGGGGCACCCTTGTGCCGGTCGGTCAGGGTTGCGAGGTGAGCGTGAAGCTCTGCGCGGACGAGCCGTCGCAGGTGCGCTGGGTGAGTTGCACGCTGTTCGTCGCCGCGCTCGCCGCCGTCAGGCACTTGCCGCTGTGCCGGGCGCTGAAGTGGTAGCGCCCGGTGCTCTCCTTGACGGGCAGCCATTGTTGGTTCTGCCCGCCCCCGTAACTCCACAGCTGCAGTGGCGCGTTGTCGGCGGTCGAGACGCCGGTCACGTCGATGACCTGCTGCGGGTTGCCGCGGATGCCGGCCTGCCGGTAGCCGCCGTCGGTCGAGCGGAACTGGAACTGCTGTGCCTGCGTGCCGTTGCAGGCGTACTGCTGGATTGCGGTCCCGTTCGCCGTGGCGGCCGCGCGTGCGTCCACACACGTGCCGTTCCCGGCGTTGGTCAGCGAGTACCAGGCGGTCTCGGAGATCGAGTCCGCCGGCGGAGTCGTGTTGTCGGCTCCGCCCAGCCACTTCAGGCCGTCCAGCACGAACCGGTTCTGTGTCTCACTCGCGAACGTCGACGACAGACGGGTGTTGGTCGAGTAGTCCATCGCGTTGTGACCGAAGTTCGCGTACAGCATCTTGTACTTGGTGTTGGTCCACAGAATCGGGTAGTAGCCGCTGTACCAGCTCTGGTTGGGATCCGTGCCCAGCGGGAAGCTGCTGGGGTCGACGGACGCGAGGATCTTGATGTCCGGGTTCTGCCGCAGGTCGTTGGACCAGCTGTACCACTCGCTGACCGCCGAGGTGAACGTGGCGGGCAGGTTCTTGGTGGCCGGGTGCGTACGGTCCTCGACCTTCAGGACCGCTGTGGTCGGGCCCCAGGTGTTCGACTGGAAGTTCCCGCTGCCGAGGAACTGGTTGTGGTACCACGGCCAGTCCGAGGCACTGGTCGTGAAAGCCGAGACATGGAAGCCCATCCAGGCGCCGCCGTTGCGCATGTACTGCTCGAAGCCGCTCCGTTGGGCCGCCGTCTGCGGCAGGTCGTCGAGGAACAAGACGACCTGATACGCGTTGACGCCGCCGTTGCTGAGCAGGTCCCAGTTGGTGCTGGACGTGTAGGTGAAGCCGTTGGCCGCGGCCTGCTTCGGGAACCAGTCGTTCGCCTCCTTCTCGAAGTCGATGTGGGCCGCGTCCCAGGTGCCGCTGTAGAGCGCCAGGACCTTGAACGGGGTCGCCGTCGTGCTCGCCTGCGCGGCGGGCGGAGCCGCCACGGCGAGCAGGGTCGCCAGCAGCAGAAGTACCCGCAGGACCACGCGCGTCGGTCCGGATCCGGTGGTGTGCATCGGCTGATCAGTCCCCTCTGAGCGGGTCACGGGTAGCTGACGAGGTTGGCGACGTTCGTGCCGGAGTTGGACGGCCCGCCACGGTCGTTGATGACATGCCGGATCGTGCCCGTACCGCCCAGGGAGACCGTCACCATGTCCTTGAACTTCACGTTCGCGTTGTTCGGCGCCTCGATGGCGTGCTCGGCCGCGACGGACGAGTTGACGTTGAAGTAGCAGTAGCTGCCGAATCCGTACACCTGGTGACTCGTCACCGAGTTCGCCACCTTGTAGGCGGCGTAGCCCTGTGTGGAGCCGTTCATCCAGGCGCCCTGGTTGGGCGGGTCGTACGGCATCTCGTTCTGGTAGAAGTACGTGCGGCCACCGTTGCCGTTCCAGATGGTCTGGTACTTCTGGTAGTGCTCGACGAACAGGCCGTACATCGTCACGTCGTCGCCGTTGACGACGAGGCCGGTGTCGGCGGTGTTGCTCGTCCAGCCCACCCCGCTGCCGTGGTCGGCGCGCCACAGCCACAGGTGGTCACCGATGACGTCGTCACTGTTGATGGTCAGGCTGGTGGTGGCCTTTCCGACGCCCGCGCCGCCGATGCGGAAGAAGACGTCGTGCAGGGAACTGGGGTCGGCGCTGTGGTCGGCGGAGGAGCCGCTCGGTCCCATCTCCACGAGCTGGGCGGAGTTGGTGGTCCCGGCGTCGATCAGCAGGCCGGCGAGCTGGATCCCGTCCACGTCCGCGACCTGCATCGCCGTGATGCCGTTGTCGGGGATGAGCGTGGCCAGGCCGAGGCCCAGGACGACGGTGTCGGGCCGGGTCACCTTCAGCGTCTGGTCGAGGTGGTAGACCCCGGGCGTCACCAGCAGGTTCTTGCCCTGGGCGAGCGCGTCGTTCATCTGGGCGGCCGTCGCGCCCGGCTTCACGATGAAGAAGTCGGAGAGGGGCAGGGACGCGCCCGCCGGGGTACCCGCACTCCACGTGGTGCCGCTGGTGTTGGTGCGTGCGGAGGGCACGAACACCTTCCAGGCGCCCGCGGAGTCGACGTAGAGGAAGGGCTTCTCACGGGTGACCGGTGCCTGGGCGACCGTGGTGTACGGCGGGTTGGGGAAGCTGTTGGCGGGGGCGTTCCTGGAGCCGACGAAGACCATGTTCCAGTTGGAGCCGGTCCAGCTGCCCCATTCGGTGTTCCGCGAGAGCCACTGCTGCTGCGAACCTGAGTTGACCTGGCCGTCGATCTTCGTGTCGGCCATGTAGCCGCCACTGGACCAACCGCCGTCGTCCAGGGCGAGGTTGCCGCGCAGATGCATCCGCCGGTACGGAGCCGCCTGCGACACCGCCCAGCGGTCCGAGCCGTTGGTCGGGGTCACCGACAGGTTCTCCGCCGACCGCCAGAAGTTCTGGGTGGCGTTGCCCTGGAACCAGTCGGCCTCGGCGTGCACCGAGCCGCGGATGTTGACGTCGTCGGGGGAGAGACCGAGGCCGGCGACCTGTGTGTAGAAGCCGACGTTGGCGTTGGCGTCGTAGGTGCCCGGCTTGAAGAGGAAGGCCTTGCGGGCGGTGCCGAACTGGTTGGTCTCCTGCTGCGAGAAGGCCGAGTTGAGGCTGCTCTGGATCGTCGCGGCGGGCGTCGACGGATCGAAGACGGTGACGTTCGGGCCGAGGTCCGGGGTCCCGGGCGGCGGCGTCGTGTCGACGGGATTGACGAAGAACGACTGGGCCGCGGTGCCGTTGCACGTGTACTGCTGGAGCTGCACGCTGTCCGCGGTGGACGCGCTGGGCACGTCCAGGCACTTGCCGCTGTTGCGGTTGACGAAGTGGTAGGAGCCGCCGGAGTCCGCAACGGCCTGCCACTGCTGGTTGTTGCCGCCGCTGTACGTCCACAGCTGCACCAGCGCGTTGTCCGCCGTCGAGACATCGGTGACGTCCCACGCCTTGGTGGCGTCGGCTCGGTTGTCGACCTGGGAGTAACCGCCGGACGTGGCCGCGAACTGCCACTGCTGGGCCTGGCTGCTGTTGCACGCGTACTGCTGGACCGCGGTGCCGTTCGCCGTCGCGGCGGCGCGCGCGTCGACGCACTTGCCGCTGGCGGCGTTGACGACCGTGGCCCAGCCGGTGGGCACCGCGGCGGCCGCGGCTGTCGCCTTGTCCTGTGTGGCGACCGACAGGCCCGAGATCGTGGTCGCCACGAGGGCGACCGCGGTGAGCGTTTGCGGTATCCGGCGGCGGCCGGAATGACTTGTTGATCTGAACACGGGGCTCTCCTGCGCTGGTGGGGGGTGGGGAAGGTCAGCCGGTGTACTTCGCGAGGACGCGCGTGTAGTCCCAGTCCTGCTGGCCCACTCCGGAGCAGCTGTCGGCGACGCCGCTCGTGCAGGGGCGGTCGCGGTTGACCGACCAGAAGGTCAGTCGCGCCAGGTGGTGCTGCTGGGCGTAGCCGAGGATGGCCTGGAAGTCGGCGACGGTGACCGTCTCGTTCTGGTCGGTGATCCCGTTCATGGAGGAGATGCCCAGGTCCCGGTACGCCTGGTCGTCGCTGTAGCCGTAGGCGTTCTTGAGCGCCGTCTTGAGGCCCTCGGCGGCCCGCTGGGTGAGCGTGCCCATGTTCTGGCCGGCGCCGCCGAAGTCGAACGGCATGATCGTCCAGCTGTCCACGGTCAGGCCGGAGGACGCGGCGCGGTTGATGAGTCCCGTGTCGGGGCCGCTCTGCCCGGTTCCGATGGTGACGTACACCTTGATGCCCGGGTTGTTGGCCTTGATGGTCTTGAGCGCGTCCACGGTGCGCTGTTGGACCGTCGTGTTGCTGTAGGCGTCGGCCTCGATGTCGATGTCGATGGCCTTGAGCCCGTAGGCGTTGATGACCTTCTGGTACGCGCCCGCGAGCTCTCCGGCACTCGAGCAGGAGCTCTCCAGCTTGTTGCCGCTGTAGCCGCCGAACGACGGGATGACGTCACCGCCGCCTGCCCGCACGGTGTTGACCGTCTGCTGGTCGACGCCGCCGGTCAGTGCGCGGCTGCCGTCCCACTGCGGGTTGCAGTAGCCGTTGCTGAGCACGAAGGCCAGCGTGAACCATTTGACGCCGGTGGCGTTCATGACCGTGGTGGGGTTCGGCGGGCTGCCCCAGCCGTTGTAGAGGTACGGGGCGACGGCCATCGGCGCGGAGGGATTCGTGCCGCCGCCGCCCGCGGCCGGCGCGGTCCACTTCTGGTTGGCGCCGCCCGTGCAGGTCCAGATCTGTATCGGGGCGCCGTTCGCCGAGGTGTTGCCCGTGACGTCGGCGCACTTGTTGGCCTGCGGATTGACGATGTCGTGGGCCGCGGAGACCGTCCACCTCTGGTTCGCGCCGCCCGAGCAGTCCCACAGCTGGAGCTTGGCACCGTCCGCGGTCGCGTTGCCGGTGACGTCAAGACACTTGCCGAGGGCCCGTATCGTCCCGTCGGAGCCGACCGTCCACTGCTGGGCGGAGGTCCCGTTGCAGTCGTAGAGCTGTACGGCCGTGCCGTTCGCGGAGCTCGCGCCGGCCACGTCGAGGCACTTGCCCGCGAGGCCCGTGATCGTACCGGTGGCGGCGGAGGCGGGCGCCGCCGTCAGGGCACCGGCCGAGAGCGCGAGCAGCGAGGTGGTGAGCGCGGCGCGCAACACCGTTGAGCGCGTCAGGGATTGGCTGGTCATCAGGGGGGATCACAGCCCTTCATGGGAGGCTGATGGTGGGGGAGTGTTCACGTTCATGAACGATGGGTGCATTCATGGAGCCGTGGTGATCGGGAACTTAAAGGTCTGAACCAAAGTCGTCAAGAGATGAAGCAAGGGAGTCTGTGAATTGGGCTCAACGCACAAGGAGTTGAACGTGACGCGGCCGGGTGGCGGTGGCGAGGAGGCGATGCCCCGGCTGCGCGGTGCCCCTATGGGGTCATGTTTCCGAACGTCAGTCGATCGTCCATGTGTTCGGAGCTGGAAGTGACGCCTTGCCCTCCTGACCCTTCGTCCGGGAAGCCGTGACCACGGAGGCAGGGGGGCCGGCAGCGCGCGCCGGTGGCGGGTCGGGCGCTCGCACGGAGGGGCGGGACACCGGCGAGCGGGTCCGGCGGGGTGCGGTGGGAGCGCCTGCACGCTGTTCATATGTGCTCTCGAACGGCCGTCCCCTTTTGCCGCCTTTCGGGTGGCGCGCGACTGGCTCAACGGCCGTAACGATTCTGCGCTCCAGGCGCTGAGCTGGACTTTTATGGCCATCCGGGATCAATGGCTCTTTTGTTCGCATCATGTCGCGTGGCGAGGTGATCTTGATCCGATCTACAGTCATGCCGCTCGTTCAAGATCACTCCCCATCGAGGCGTGTGTGACTCACCAATCTCCTTGTAGTGAAGCCCCTTTGGCGATCCCGCTGTCGGCCCGACACCGCGAGGCCGCCCGGTGACGACGGCCGTCCTCGAGGGCATCGCCGGGTTCGTTCCACCGCGTGCGGTGGCCAACGGCGAGCTGCCCGTCGCGTGGTGTGTCGACGACGCCTGGGTGCGCCGGCGCAGTGGCGTCGGTGAGCGACGTTGGGTCGCGCCCGGTGTCGCCACGGGCCATCTCGCCCTGGAGGCCGCCCGCAAGGCGCTGACCGTAGCGGGCCATCCGCTGGTCGACACCGTCATCGTCGCCACGTCGACCCCGGACCGGCCCCTGCCGGCCATGGCGCCCCGGCTGGCCACCCGGCTCGGGCTGGGCGGGGCGGCCGCGTGGGACGTGTCCGCCGCGTGCAGCGGATTCGTCTACGGTCTCGCGACGGCCTCCGGTGTCCTGGCGTCCGGGTGCGCCGACCGGGTGCTCCTGGTGGCTGCCGACGTGTACTCGACCCTGATCGACCCGCAGGACCGCTCCGCCGGAATCGTGTTCGCGGACGGTGCCGCGGCGGCCGTCCTGCGGAAGGGCGGCAGGGGCGAGCCGGGCAGCGTCGTGGCGTTCGACCTCGGCAGCGACGGCTCGCAGGACACCCTGATCCAGGTGCCCGGCGGCGGAGCGCTGGAGCGTGCCCGCCCCGACGCCTACCGGCCGGACGACCGTTACTTCCGCATGCGCGGACGTGAGGTGTTCCAGCACGCGGTGACCCGGATGACACAGTCCGCCCAGACCGTGCTCAAACACGCGGGCTGGTCGGCCGAGGACGTGGACCGGTTCTGCGCCCATCAGGCCAACGCCCGCATCCTGTCCGCCGTCGGAGCCCGCATCCCCGTACCGAGTCATCGGCAGGTCACCAACATCGAGCGGGTCGGCAACACGGGCGCCGCTTCCCTTCCGCTGGCCCTGGCCGACGCCGCGGCCCGGGGTGAACTACACAGCGGGCAGCGCGTGTTGCTGACCGCCTTCGGAGCCGGACTGACCTGGGGCTCGGCCGCGCTGCTGTGGCCGGATCTCCCGCCCGTGCCGCCGCTCGACGGTTTCGTGCCGCCCGTGGCGGTCCCCGCCGCTCCGACCGCCTGACCCTCGGCCCTCCCCGAGGTCCTCCGTCCACAGTCCCCCGCGTCACTTCCCTGTCGCTGCCGTCCGTTGTGTCGAAAGGAACGTCCATGTCCCCCGTCCAGTCCGCCGTCACCACCGTACTGACCGAGAAGTTCGAGGTCAGCCCCGAGAGCATCCGTCCCGAAGCCACCCTGGAGAGCCTCGACCTCGACTCGCTCGCGCTCGCCGAACTCGCCCTGGCGCTCCAGGAGCAACTGGGTGTCCCCGTGGCGGAGGACGAGGCGGCCAAGCACAGCACCGTGGGCGGGCTCGTCGCCGCGCTGAACGCCAAGCGGGCCCAGCGGGGGTCCTCGTGACATCCCGTCAGACCATCGTGTCGATCACCGGCCTGGGGTTGATCACCCCGGCCGGTGTCGGCCGGGAGCCGACCTGGGAAGGCATCCTGCGCGGTCGTTCCGCCGCTGTGACGGACCCCGAACTCAAGGGCTGCCCAGTCGACTTCTCCTGCCGCATCCCGGCCATGACGCCTGAGCAGGCCCGCATCGGCGGCGGCAAGGCCTGGCGCATGGGCCACTTCAGCCGGCTCGCCGTGCTCGCCGCGCGCGAGGCGGTCGCCGACGCCGGCCTCGACCCCGCGCGGTGGGACGGTGCCCGCGTCGCCGTCGTGATCGGTTCCGGACTCGCCGGAGCGGCGCATCTGGAGGAACAGACCCTCCGCCACCACCAAGGCGGTCCCGAGCTGGTCTCTCCCGCGCTGGTGCCCATGCTGATCCCCAACATGGCTGCCGGGGAAGTGCTGTTGGACCTCGGTGCCCACGGGCCCTCCCTGGCCACGGAGACGGCGTGCGCGTCCGGCGCCAGCGCGCTGGCCACGGCGCGCCAGCTGCTTCTGGCCGGCCTGTGCGACATCGCGGTGGCGGGTGGCGCGGAGGCGGCGGTCACTCCCGTGGTCACGTCGGGCTTCCAGCGGATGGGTGCGCTGTCGGCCCGTACCGGCAACCCCGGAGCGGCTTCGCGGCCCTTCGCGGCGGACCGGGACGGCTTCGTGATCGCCGAGGGCGCAGCCGTACTCGTACTGGAACGGGAGGCGGACGCGAGGGCCCGCGGCAGGCGCGCCTACGCGCGGCTCGCGGGGGTCGGCCTCTCCTCCGACGCCCACCATCCAACCGCCCCGGCTCCCGGCGGAGTTCACGCCGAGGTGGCACTGCGGGCGGCGCTCGCCGAAGCCGGCCTGCACGCGGCCGACGTCGATCACGTCAACGCGCACGGCACCTCCACGCCGCTCAACGACCTGACCGAGGCCGAACTGATCGGCCGCGTGCTCCCGCACCGGCCCAGCGTGACCGCACCCAAGGGCGTGCTCGGGCACAGCCTCGGTGCCGCGGGCGCGATCGAGGCGGCGCTCACGGCCCTGACCATCCATCGGTCCACCGTGCCTCCGATCGCCAACCTCACGGCCGACGACCTCCCGTTCGACCTGGACTGTGTGACGGACCTGCCGCGCACCCAGCGCGTCCGTGCCGCCGTGAGCCACTCCTTCGGGTTCGGCGGGCACAACGTCGTGCTGCTCCTCACCGAGGACTGACGTGCCGCTCTTCACCGAGGACCGATCCGAGGACTGAGTCAATGACCCTTCACAGCAGCATCGTTCACGCCACGGTCCACATCCCCGAGGGGCGACAGAGCGTGGCCGCGGTGGAAGACCGCTTCCGCGCGGGCAGCCCCGCCGCGCGGTTGTCCCGCGGGGTGCTCCAGCGCATGTACGGGCTGGCCGAGCGCACCGTGGCCGCCGACCACGATCAGCCCTCCGACCTGGCCGTTCACGCGGCTCGACGCCTGTTCGCGGACACGGACACCGATCCGGCCGGCGTCGACCTGCTTCTCTACGCGGGCATCCTCGCCGACATGGAGGAGCCCGCCACGGCCCATGTCGTCGCCGACAAACTGGGCCTCGGGTGTCCCGTGCTCGACCTGAAGAACGCCTGCAACGGCGTCCTCAACGCCCTGGAGGTCGCCGACGCGTTCATCCGGGGCGGCCGGTACCGCAGGGTGCTGGTGACCACCGCCGAGGTCAGCACCCGCGAAAGCCGCTGGGAGGTGGAGGACCCGGCGGACATCCTGACCGCGCTGCCCAGCCTCAGCACCGGCGACATGGGCTCCGCCCTGCTGGTGGAGGCGAGCGGACGGATCGGCATCGTCGGCTCGCGCTTCTTCGCCAACTCGTGGGGCTGGCGGGCGGCGACGCTGCCGAACCCCTACGCGCAGCACCGAAGGCTCGGCCATCTCCGCATCGACTCGGCGCGGTTGGTGGACTCGTTCGAGGGGCTGCCCGGCAAGGTGCGTGGAGCGCTGAAGGAGTTCGGCGTCGAGAGCGACGACCTGGACCTCGTCTGCGTGCACCAGCCGTCGGTGCCGTTCACCCGGGTCGTCTGCGACTGGGTGGGTGTGGACCCTGGACGGATCCTGGCCACCTTCCCGGCCCACGGCAACGTGGCGACCAACACCATCCCGCTCCAGCTGGCCACCGCCCTGGAGAGCGGCCGCCTGCGACGCGGGGACCTGGTGGGCATGTTCGGCTTCGCGAGCGGGGCCAGCGCGGGAGTCGTCGTCTGCAGGTGGTGAGCCCCCGACACCCCGGGACGCGCTGCCTCGTCCGCATCCGTACGCATCCGAAAGGCACCCTCATGACCTCCTCACCCGCGACCGTCCGGGTGTCCGGCCCTCCCCGCATTCCGCCCCTCCCGCCGTCCGAGTGGCCCGCGTCGCTGCGGTCCCTCCTGGCGGACTCCCAGAAGGACGGTGCCGGCCGGGTCAACCTCTTCGGCACCCTCGCGCATCACCCCGCCCTGGCCCACGCCTGGCTCTCCCTCGCCCGTGTGCTCACCCACGAAGGAACGCTCGGTGACCGCCGACGCGAACTGGTCGTCCTGCGCACCGCCCACCGGCTCGGCGGGACCTTCGTCCACGAGCGCCACCGCACGCCGGCGACCGAGGCCGGACTGACACCGGAGGAGATCCTGGCCACGGCAGCGGCCCCGGACGCCCACCCCTGGACGGACGAGGAGCGCGCCCTTCTGGCGACCTGCGACCTGCTCGCCGACAACTCCACGGTGCCGGACGTACTTTGGCACCACCTCGCGCGCTTCCTGAGCTCGGAGCAACTGATCGAACTGCTGGTCCTGGCCGGCCAGACCGCCGCCATGGCCACCACCCTCGGCGTCCTGCGCACCCCCTCCGACGACGCGGGGGCCGGACGCCCGCACCTCACCGTGCGCCTGGACAGGGAACGCTGCTGCGGCACGGGGCAGTGCGCCGGCGCCGCGCCGCAGGTGTTCGAGCAGAGCGACACGGACGGACGCGTCACCCTGCTCGTACCGGAGCCCGATCCGAAGTACACCGACGATGTGCGCGTGGCCACGGACCTGTGCCCCAGCGGAGCCATCACCCTCATGGACGCCACATGACCCCCCACCAGGAGACAGCCCGGCTGATGACCGCGACCGCGCCCGCTCCCCCGCTCGACCTCCCCGCCCCCTACGGCAGTCGTCCCTTCGACCCGCCCCCCGCCTACACGGCCGCCGCTCATGACGCCGCCGTCACCCGTGCCGCGCTGCCGGACGGCACCGCGTGCTGGCTCGTCACCGGCTACGAGGAGGTACGCGCCGTACTGGCCGACCCCCGCTTCAGCGCCGACGCCCGCACCCCCGGCTTCCCGTTCCTCTCCGCGGGGCAGCGGGAACTGGCGACCGCGAAGCCCAGCTTCATCCGCATGGACGACCCCGAACACGCCCGTCTGCGCCGCATGGTCACCAAGGACTTCCTGGTCAAGCGCATCGAGGAACTGCGCCCCGGCATCCAGGACATCGTCGACGGGGCCGTGGACCGTATGACGGACGGACGCACCTCGGCCGACCTCGTGGCCGACTTCGCCCTGCCCATCCCGTCGCTGGTCATCTGTCTGATGCTAGGAGTGCCCTACGAGGACCACGACCTGTTCGAGTCGCTCAGCCGCACCCTGCTCGACAACCGGACGACCCGTAAGCGGGCCGAGCAAGCGCATGCTCAACTCATGGACTATCTCGCCGAGTTGGCCGACCACAAGCGTCAGCACCCGGCGGACGACATCCTCAGCCGTCTGGTGGCACGCGACGACCTCACTCCCCAGGAGACGGCGTCCCTCGGATTCCTGCTGCTGGTCACCGGTCACGAGAGCACCGCGAACATGGCGGCCATCAGCGTGCTCGCGCTGCTGCGCGACCCCGGTCGGACGGCACTCCTGCGCGACGATCCCGGGCTCGTCCGCGGAGCCGTCGAGGAGCTCCTGCGCCACCTCACCATCATCCACCTCGGCCTGGGCCGTGCGGCGACGCGCTCCGTCGAGGTCGGCGGGGTCACCATCCCGGCGGGCGACGGCGTGATCTGCATGCTGTCCACCGCCAACCGTGACCCGGCGGTGTTCGCGACGGAGGGCGGCACCTGCCCCTCCGAACTCGACGTCACCCGGGACGCGCGGCGCCATGTGGCCTTCGGCTACGGAACCCACCAGTGCCTGGGCCAGACCCTGGCCAGGGTCGAGCTTCAGATCATCCTCGCCACCCTGCTGCGACGCCTGCCCGGACTGCGCCTGGCGACACCGCCGGACCACCTCGTCTACAACCAGGACGCCATCGTCTACGGCCTTCGCGCCTTGCCGGTGACCTGGTAGCCGAGGGCGACCGTGCCGGGCAAGGAACCCTGCCCGGCGCCCGGTTCGTCCGCGCCGCTCGCGTCGCCCGGGGTGCGGCATCCCGTCCGCGTCAGGTGTCCGGCGAGCCGACGCGGCGCGCACCGCCGGTCCGGGCCTCCAGTGCGTGCAGGACGGCCACCATGTCCTCGCCGCCGTGCCCCTGGGCCACCGTCTCGTCGAAGAGCGTGTGGCAGATGTCGAGGAGCGGGGAGGCCAGGCCGGCCTTTCGGGCGGCTTCCGCGATCAGCCGGTTGTTCTTGAGGACGTCCGTGGTCGCCGCCTGGACGGCGAAGTCGCGCGCGAGCAGTTTCGGCGCCTTCACGCGGGACACGGCACTGGCCATCGGACCCGCGTCCAGGACGTTCTGGAGCAGGCGCTGGTCCAGCCCGTGCCGCTCGGCGAAGTGGAAAGCCTCGGTCAGACCGGTGACCAGCGTGATCAGGAACAGGTTCACCGAGAACTTCATCAGCAGCGCGCGAGGGACGGGACCGCAGTCGAACTCCGCACGGCACAGCGGAGCGAGCAGCGGGCGTACGGCCTTCACGGCCTCGGCGTCACCGGCCAGCATCGCCACCAACTGCCCCTGCTCCGCCTGGACTCGGGAACCGGAGACCGGCGCCTCGACGTAGCTTCCGCCCACGGAACCGATGTCGTCCCGCAGGCCGACGGAATACTCCGGCGAGACCGTGCCCATGTGGACGACGGTGTGTCCGGCGACGCGGGCGGCGAAGTCCGGCGTCCCCCGCCCCAGGACGGTGTCGACGGCGGTCTCGTCAGCCGGCATGAGGATGACGGTCTCCGCCCGGTCGAACACCTCAGCCGGGTTCGCCGCGACGTCGGCTCCGGCGGAGCGCAGGGGATCGCACCTGGCCGGGGTGCGGTTCCAGACGACGAGGGGGGTTCCCGCGCGAGCGAGTTGAGCGCCATGGGCTGTCCCATGACCCCGAGACCGACGAAACCCACGTACACCCCGCACCACCGTTCCTGTTCCACGCCGAGGTCGCCGAGGACACCGAGCCGTCGCCGGTGTCCTCCGGTGAGGGCGTAGGCGGGCCGTCGTCATCAGCGACTATGACAGCGGTCATAGTAGTCGGTTCTATGACGGCGGTCATAGGGTGGACTCCGGACAGCTCGCGGAACGGGAGGTGGAGGTCGACGATGGCGGTGTCCGAACGAGGGCCACGGGAGCGGATGGTCTTCAGTGCGGCCCAGCTCATCCGGCGCGACGGGGTTGCCGCGGCGGGGATGCGCGAGGTCGCCGCGCACGCCCGGGCGCCGCGCGGTTCGCTCCAGCACTACTTCCCCGGTGGCAAGGAACAGCTCGTCAACGAGGCCGTGGGCTGGGCCGGCCGATACGCGGGCAACCGAGTCGCCCGCTTCCTCGCCGCGCTGCCCGAGCCGACGCCCAGCGGTCTCTTCGCCGAGATGGTCCGCCAGTGGACCGAGGAGTACCGGACCGCCGGCTTCGCGGGGGGCTGCCCGGTGGCCGCCGCCACGGTGGACCGCGCGCAGTCCACCGCCTCCACCCGGGAGGCCGCGTCCGGCGCCTTCGCCACGTGGACCGGCGCGGTGTCCCGGGCCCTGGCGGACATGGGCGTGCCCGAGGAGCGGGCCGACGCTCTCGCCACGCTCATGATCAGCGCCCTCGAGGGGGCGATCCTCATGGCCCGAGCCGAACGGGACGTCCGCGCTCTGACGACCGTGTGCCAGGAACTCGGCCCTCTTCTCGATGCCGCGGTGAGCTGAGGGCCGTCCCGTGATCCCCGGTGATCAGCGTGCGGCGTCAGATGCGGTGCATCGCAAGGCGGAGGGTCGTCCTCGTATTGCGTGTGCGGCCTCGTGCGGCAGCGCGTGTCCTGGGCCCTGTCGGCGGGAGCTTGTGGCTCAGCGGGCCATGAAGCGGCCGAGATCCAGCGACCTCTGGCGCAGGGCGGCTGCCCATGTCTCCTGATCAGGAGCCGGAGGCGCCGGGACCTGGAGGTCCGTGAGCTGATCGCCCGCGGCGCTCCCGGTCGCGTTCCAGGCGAGCTCGATGTCCGCCCTCCGCGCGAGAACCAGCACCGTGGAGACGAACCCCTCGGACAGGGCGATCATGACGGCATGAGTGGTTCGGCGGTGCCGCGCCAGCAGCGCGTCGGCGAACGCCTTGAACGCGACGGGTGCGATCCGGCACTCGTCGGACTCCATGGGCCCGATGCCTGACGGCAGTCCCAATTCGGCTTCGAAGAGGGCCACTTGGCGCAGAAACAGTCGCGACGCGCCGTTGGACGGATTCCACAGCGTCTGACCGCCCAGGGCGTAGTACTGGCTCACCGGTGCGTCTCTCCGATCGTCACGGGGACAGCGTAGTCATCCGGACGGCGGGCGCCGCGGGCACCGTGAAGAGACCGGGCGGTGGCGGCAGTCAGGGAAGAACACCCGCGGTGGACCCCGCGGTGTGACGCAGGCGGGCGGCGTCCTGGCTGGGAGGCGCGCCGAACTGGCGGCGGTACTCCCGGCTGAACTGGGACGGGCTGTCGTACCCGACGCGATGGCCGACCCCGGTGACGTCATGGGGATGGACGGCGAGCAGCAGCCGGGCCTCCTGCAGCCGGATCTGCTTCTGGAACCGGATGGGGCTCATCGCGGTCACCGCCTGGAAGTTGCGGTAGAAGGCGGAGACGCTCATGCCCGACAGCTGTGCGACGTCCTCGACCCGGAACGGCTGCGCGTAGTGCTCGCGGATCCAGCGCACGGCCCGCGCGACGTGGCTGAGACTGCTGTCGGCGAGGCCGAGTTGGCGCACGATGCCGCCCTGCTCACCGGTGATCAGCCGCCACAGGATCTCGCGTTTGACCAACGGAGCGAGCACCGTCCGGTCACGCGGTTCGTCGAGCAGACGCAGCAGCCGGACCACGGCGTCGAGCAGCTGGTCCGGAGCGTCGCTGACGGCGATGCCCGGCAGGGCGCTCCCGCCGGTGCGGGGAGCGTCCGCGGACCCTGCCTGCAGCAGCAGTTCGGCGACGGCGGACGGTTCCAGCGTCAGACCGAAACCCAGCGCCGGACGCTCCGGGCAGGCTCCGACGAACTGGCCGGTCACCGGAAGGTCGACCGACGCGACGAGGTACTGCCCGGCCCGGTACTCGAACATCCGGTCGCCCAGCGCGAGGCGTTTGGCGCCCTGGGCGATGACCGCCAGCACCGTGCCGGACATCGAGGGTGCCGGCGGGTCGGACCGCTCGACCTTCGAGATGAGGACACCGTCGATGGCCGTGGTCCAGTCGGGCCGCACATGCCGGTCCAGCAGGGTTCGGAGCTCTTCGAGGTACATGCCCTCATTGCACCACACGCCGTTCTCCTCGTTCCCGTGCGAGAGAGGATCGTGCAAGCATCGGCCAGCATCGTTCTACCGTTTTCCCAGCTCAAGCGGCTTCAATGGAATCACTGGAATCCCGGCGAAGGCGGACTCCCACCAGTCCGGGACAACAGCCCGCCAACCCTCGCCCACGGAAGAAGGCAGTCATGACCGCCCCCTACGGATTCAACGCCACCCTGACCGCAAAGCCCGGAAACGGTGCGCGGCTGACGGACCTCCTGCTGACCGGCCTGAGCGACGGCAACCCCGGCGCGAGCGAGTACTGCGTCGTCTACCTGGTCTGCCGTTCGGCGTCCGACCCCGACGTCGTTCATGTCACCGAGGGCTGGACCAGCGAGGACGACCACCACCGGATCTTCGCCGGTGACGCCGCGCAGGCCATCGTGCGGCAGATCGACGGGATGCTGGCGAAGGAGCCCGAGTACACCGACTACGTACCGGTCCGCGGCAAGGCCGCCTTCTGAGAGCCCGCCGCACGATCCTCGGGCCGGCCCGCATTCGCCCCGGTCCGACCCCCCTGCCCGTTGCTCCCGACCATCCGGCACAACCCGACGAAAGGCACCCCCGGTGACGACCGTACGACCCGCCTTGGACCCCGAACTGCGTCTTCTGCTCGCCGACATGCCGCTCATGACGCGGCTCGACCCCGAAGTACTCGCCCAGCTGCGCCGGTTGCCGTCGGTGCCCGTCGACTCCCTCCTCGAAGGCCGCAAGGTCGACCATCGCGAGGTCGGCGTGCCCGGTGAGGACGGTGCGCGGATTCCGCTGTCGGTCTTCAGTCCGTCCGGTGCCACCCGCGTCACCGGGGCGCCGTGCGTCCTGTGGATGCACGGCGGTGGGATGGTCATGGGGGATCGCTTCTCCCAGATCGACATACCGCTGGAGTGGCTCGACCTGTTCGGTGCCGTGATCATCTCTGTGGACTACCGGCTGGCGCCGGAAGCAGGCGGCACGACACCGGTCGACGACTGTTACCGCAGTCTCCTCTGGGTCGAGGAGCACGCCGACGAACTGGGCGTCGATCCCGCCCGTATCGTCGTGGCGGGAGTCAGCGCGGGCGGTGGCCTCGCCGCGGGAGTCACGCTGATGGCACGCGACCGGGGCACCCCGACGATCGCGGCGCAGATGCTCGTCTGTCCCATGCTCGACCATCGCAACGTCACCACGTCGAGTCGGCAGTACTCCGGCGGTCCCGGTGTCTGGACCCGGGAGATGAACGAGTTCGGCTGGCGCTCGGTTCTCGGCGACCTCCGCGACGATCAGGTGCCCGGCCATGTCTCACCCGCGGTGGCCGAGGACCTCTCCGGGCTGCCGACCACGTACATCGACGCCGGCTCGGCCGAGGTCTTCCGCGACGAGGACGTCGCCTACGCCACCCGGATCTGGGCGGCCGGCGGCCAGGCGGAACTGCACATCTGGGCGGGCGGGTTCCATGGATTCGACGCGCTGTACCCGCGGGCTCGCCTCTCGGCCGGCGCCCGCCGGACACGCAACGACTGGCTGGCTCGCGTTCTGTCGCCGGTCGAAAGGACCGCGGCGTGACGATCGACCGGATCACCGCCTCCGGCGGCTGACGCCCGCCGCCCGCCACCCGACGTCCGAAGCCCCGAGCCCCGACGCCCGAAGCCCCGAGCCCGACGCCCGACCGGCACGGTCCGTCACGACGTCGTGATGCGCTTCGTGCCGGTGCGGGCGTTCGATCGGTGCGAGACCCGAGACCGCCTCACCGTGCGGGACAGCACCGCAGTCCCTGACACCCATCGGATGATCACAACACGGGACGATCAAGGGACCGAAATCGGGAAGGCTCGCGCCGCGCCGGACGTTGATCCCAGTGGCGCCGGTCCTCCGGCGTCACTGAGCACCGCGAAGATCCTCCGTATCTTCCAGAACGGGAAAGAAGATTCCATGTTCCAGCGCATCCTGGTCGCCGTCGACCCCAGCCCCACCCGGCTCTCCGCAGTACGCCTGGCCGGGGACCTGGCCCGGCTGACGGACGCCCAGGTCCGGGTCGTGCACGTCGTCGCCTCCTCCGCGACCCTCGCGGCCGTCGTCCCGCTCGAGGACGACGCCCAGGCGAAGGCAGTCGTCGACGAGGCCCTGGCCGCCCTGCGCGACAAGGGCGTCAAGGCCGACGCGACCCTGTTCCACGGCCTCACCACCCAGATCGCCACGGCCATCTCCGAGGCGGCGGCGGAGTTCGACGCCGACCTCATCGTGGTGAGCCCCCACCATCGCGGATCCGTCGAGGCGTTGTTCAACCCCCGGATCAGCGACGCCGTCGCGCACGCGAGCCGTACCGCCGTCCTGCTGGCTCCGGAGGACGGCACCGAGGCCTGATCCCCACCGAGGACCACGCCGCCGTCAGGCGGCGGACACCGGCCGCGATGCCACGGCCCGCCCCGCAACCGATGTCATTCCACGGCCCGCCCCGGAACCGATGTCCGGGGCGGGCCGACGTCGGTCACGGACCGTGCGCCGTGTCGACGGACGGGAGACCTTCGACCTCTGCCCCGCATGCCATGGGCCCCTGCACACGAGGTCCGCGGCCACCCGAGTGGGACCAGGGCCGGTCCGCTGCCGCGACGGCCACCGGGAGACGGGTCCCGTTGGCGACGGCGGACCGGTGGACCCACCTGGGCGACGGAACCGAGCCCCCGGGCCGGCGGCTTCGCCACGGCGGCCGACACGACGGTGGCACAGCGGCGGACTTGAGCTGTGGCGGGCGGGTCTCCTCAGGCGGGCAGCGTGCTGAGCTCGCCGCCGTCGGCGAACAGAATGCTGCCGTTCACGTAGCTGCTGGCCGGACTGACCAGGAACGAGACGATGTCGGCGATCTCGGTGGGGTCGCCCGCCCGGCCGCGTGCGTTGGTCCTTTCCAGGAGCGCGGTGTGCTCGCCGAGCATCGCCGCTGTGCCCTCGGTGTGTACGGGGCCCGGTGAGACGGTGTTGACCCGCACGCCGGACGGGCCGAACTCGGTCGCCCAGTAGCGGGTGAGGATCTCCGCCCCGGCCTTGGAGGCCCCGTAGGCCGCTCCGACCGGAGCGGGACGGCGCGCCGCGCTGGACCCGATCAGCACGATCGACCCGTGTCCGCGCCGGACCATGCCCGGCGCCAGTGCGCCGACCAGGAGGAACGGGGCGCGGGTGTTGACTGCGACCTGCCTGTCGAAGCCCGCGGCGTCGGTGGCGGACGTCGGGGCGAACTCGTACAGACCCGCGCTGCTCACCAGGATGTCCACGTCGCCGGCCTCGGCGGCCAGGCGCAGCGTGTCCTCGGCGTCGGTGAGATCAGCGGAAAGGAAACGGGCGGTGCCGCCCTCGGCCGCCATCTCCTTCACCAGGGTCCCGCCCCGATCCCGGTCCCGTCCGTGCAGCACGATCGTGGCTCCCTGCCCGGCCAGGCTCCGCGCGACGGCCTTGCCGATACCCGACGTCGCCCCGGTCACGAGTGCGGTGCGGCCCCGCAAAGCGGTGCTGGCGCTCATCGTCCGCCCTCCCTGCTGGTGGTGGTCATGTCGCGCGGCGTGGATCACACGCACGACGTCCTTGCCCAATCCACTATGCGGCGCAGATGTTCTGTTCGCAAGAACATCTGCCGGGGAGCGCATAATGCTAGAGTGCGACGGTGAGCGCATCCACGTCCGAGAACAAGAAGCCGCGCGGTGAGGCCGAGGACCTGGCGCTGGACACCGACCTGGGCTGGGCGATCCGCATGGTCTCCACCGCGTTCCGCCGCGTGGCCACCGAATCCGTCGCCGACCTGCCCGGAGGTGCGCGCGGCTACCTCGTCCTGGTAGCCCTCGCCGGCGGCGAGCCGCCCTCGCAGCTCGCCCTGGCCAAAGAGGTCAGCCTGGACCGCACCGTGTTGACCTACCTGCTCGACGACCTCGAAGCGCACGAGCTGGTCGCCCGCAGGCCCGACCCGCGTGACCGGCGCGCACGCCAGGTCCTCATCACCGACACCGGACGCACCCGGCTCAACCAGGTACGGCGCAGCCTCGCCGCCGCCGAGGCACGCCTCCTCACCGACCTCGACGACCAGGACGCCGAGCAGTTGCGCACCCTGCTCTCCCGAGTCGCGCGGACCGCTCAGCGGGAGGCGATCGCTCCCGAAGAAGCGGACTGCTGACGCGTCGGCCCGTTTCCCGTTCGGTGCCGCGGTGCGGTGAAGTACCCCCGCGCTCGGAGAACTTCACTCCTCGTCGGTCTGTGTGTCGCCGCGCGGTTCCTGCGACCGGCCTCTCGGAGGTGTGCGCCGGTCCGCCGGCCGGAGCGCCCGTCGGCGCGGCAACTCCGCCGGAGTGCAACGGGTTTCGGGATTTTTCCGGCAAGGTCTCCGCTGAGGAGCGGCCGGGAGGGTACCCGCCCCGGCATGACTGTCTACGGATTACATGCCTCGCACGAGCAGATCCCGCCCGCCGATCTGCTCGACGCCGTGGTGCAGGCGGAACGCGCGGGATTCGCCGCCGCCATGTGCTCGGACCACTTCTCCCCGTGGAGCGTCCGCCAGGGGGAGTCCGGATTCGCCTGGTCGTGGCTCGGCGCCGCGCTCCAGGCCACGGACCAGATGCCGTTCGGCGTGGTGAACGCACCGGGCCAGCGCTACCATCCCGCGATCATCGCCCAGGCGGTCGCCAGCCTCGCGTCCATGTACCCCGGCAGGTTCTGGGTCGCGCTCGGCAGCGGCGAGGCCTCCAACGAGCACATCACCGGGGCCCGTTGGCCCCGCAAGGACCTGCGCAACGCGCGGCTGCGGGAGTGCGTCGACGTCATCCGTGCGCTGCTGCAAGGGGAGGAGGTCAGCCACGACGGACTGGTGACCGTGGACCGGGCCAGGCTGTGGACGCTGCCGACCGCCGTGCCGCCACTCATCGGAGCCGCGTGCAGTACGGCCACGGCCGCCTGGTGTGCCGAGTGGGCGGACGGCCTCATCACGGTCAACGCCCCGCGCGAACGGCTGCGCGAGATCGCCGACGCGTACCGGGACGCGGGCGGCCAGGGCCCCCTGCATCTTCAGGTGCACCTGAGCTGGGCACCCGACGAGAACGAGGCCCTGGCGCTGGCGCACGACCAGTGGCGCACCAACGTGCACTCGCCCCCGGCCAGTTGGGACCTGGACACCGCGGAACTGTTCGACCTCGTCAGCGAACACGTCACTCCCGAGCACGTGGCCGGGACGGTCAACGTCTCGTCCGACCTCGGCCGGCACACCGCCTGGCTCCAGGAGTACGCGGCGCTCGGCTTCGACGCGGTGATGCTGCACCACGTGGGCCGTGAACAGGGCCCGTTCATCGAGGCGTTCGGGGCCGAGGTACTGCCCCGCCTCGACGTCACCCGCCCGCTTCCCGCCACGGCCAAGGAGTACCGATGCGTCTGACCCGCACGTCCGACCTGTGGTGGAAGAACGCGGTGGTGTACTGCCTGGACGTCGAGACGTACCAGGACGGCAACGGCGACGGGATCGGCGACTTCGCGGGCCTCACGCAGCGCATCGACCATCTGGTGCGCCTCGGCGTGACCTGTCTGTGGCTGATGCCCTTCTACCCGACACGCGAACGCGACGACGGATACGACATCACGGACTTCTACGGCGTCGACCCCCGCCTGGGCACCCTCGGCGACTTCACCGAGTTCGTCCGCACCGCCAAGGACCGCGGCATCCGCGTGATCGCCGACCTCGTCGTCAACCACACCTCCGAGGACCACCCGTGGTTCCAGGACGCCCGCTCCGGCCGGGACTCCGCCCACCGCGACTGGTACGTCTGGCAGGACGAACCCCCCGAGGACGGCCCCGAGGGAGTGGTCTTCCCCGACGCGGAGGACAGTCTGTGGGAGTACGACGAGGGCAGTGGCCAGTACTACCTGCACCGCTTCTACAAGCAGCAGCCCGACCTCAACGTCGCCAACCCCGAAGTACGGGACGAGATAGCCCGCGTCATGGGCTTCTGGACGCAGCTCGGGCTGTCCGGTTTCCGGGTCGACGCCGTGCCCTTCCTGCTGGAGACGGCCGGGCAGGACGACGCCGGCGCACTGCCGGACCCGCACGAGTACCTTGCCGACCTGCGTGCCTTCCTCGGCCGCCGCAACGGCGAGTCGATGCTGCTCGGCGAGGTCAACCTGCCCTACGACGGCCTCGCCCGGTTCTTCGGAGACCCCGACTCGGACCGCGGCGACGAACTCACCATGTGCTTCGACTTCATCGGCATGCAGCAGATGTACCTGTCGATGGCGCGCGAGGACGCGGGGCCGCTGGCCGCCGCGCTGAGGGACCGACCGGCCGCCCCGCGCGACGCCCACTGGGCGACGTTCGTACGCAACCACGACGAGCTCACCCTCGACAAACTGAGCGACGACGAACGCGCCGAGGTCTTCGCGGCCTTCGGCCCGGACAAGGACATGCAGCTGTACGACCGAGGGCTGCGCCGCAGGCTGCCCCCCATGGTCGACGGAGACCGACGCCGCGTCGAACTCGCCTACAGCCTCCTCTTCACCCTGCCCGGCACCCCCGTCCTCTTCTACGGTGAGGAGATCGGCATGGGAGAGAACCTGGCCGCCGAGGGCCGTCAGGCCGTACGCACCCCCATGCAGTGGACGCCGGAGGCGGGGGCCGGCTTCTCCACCGCCGAACCGGAAACCTTCCCCAACCCGCTGGTGGACGGTGCGTTCGCACCCCAGAAGGTCAACGTGTACGAGCAGAGCCGCGACCCCGGCTCGCTGCTGAGCCGCGTCCGGTTGTTCGTCGAGCGCTACCGAGAGGCTCCGGAGCTGGCCTGGGGCGAGTACCGCGTGGTCGAGGCGGGGGAGCGTGCCGTGCTGGCACACATCGGCTGCACCGCCGACGGGAAGATCCTGGCCGTCCACAACTTCGCGGACCGGCCGGTCACCGCACGGCTGCGACTGCCCGAGGCCGGACCCGGCGGAAGGCTGACGGATCTGCTCGACGAAGGACATGCCGGGCTCACGGTGCCCGACGACGGCCTGCTCCGCGTCGAACTGCCCGCCTACGGGTACCGGTGGCTGCGGGTCGGTACCCCGGCCGACGACCCCGACAGGGTCGCGTCCGACTGACACGGTGCCCGCCGGGAGAAGCCTGCGGAGTGATCTAGGACCCGGCGGCACGCAATGACGGGCCGGCACCCGCGAGGAGCCCCAACGGGGGAGACGATCGTGCCGGCCCGTGCACCGTTTCCTCGGACCCGTACCCTTGCAGCATGCGCATGCGCCCCACTCTGAGCTGGACCCCTACGGAGGACCTGCCACCCGGCACCACGGATCTGGAGCCGATCACGGACATGCTGTCCACGGGGGGTGTGCTGGTGCTCAGCGGGGCCGGCATCTCCACGGAGTCGGGCATCCCCGACTACCGGGGCGAGAACGGCAGCCTGAGTCGGCACACCCCGATGACCTACCAGGACTTCACCGCCAGTGCCCAGGCGCGGCGGCGGTACTGGGCACGCAGTCACCTCGGTTGGCGGACCTTCGGCCGTGCCCGCCCCAACGACGGGCACCGAGCCGTCGCCGCGTTCGGGAGGCACGGCCTGCTCACGGGAGTGATCACACAGAACGTCGACGGACTGCACCAGTTCGCCGGCAGCGACGGCGTCGTGGAGCTCCACGGAAGCCTGGACCGGGTGGTCTGCCTCTCCTGCCGCGACTCGAGCTCGCGCCGTGAACTCGCCCTGCGGCTGGAGAGCGCCAATCCGGGCTTCGAGCCGGTGGCCGCCGCGATCAACCCGGACGGTGACGCCGACCTCGCCGACGCACAGGTCGGAGACTTCCAGGTGGTGCCCTGCACGGTGTGCGGCGGCATCCTCAAGCCGGACGTGGTGTTCTTCGGTGAGACCGTTCCGCCAACGCGGGTCGAGCACTGTCGCCAGCTCGTCCGCGAGGCGACTTCACTTCTGGTACTGGGCTCGTCGCTGACGGTGATGTCCGGGTTCCGATTCGTCCGCGAGGCGGCTCAGGCCGGGAAGCCGGTGCTGATCGTCAACCGGGACCCGACCCGGGGCGACCAGCACGCCCTCACCCGGGTCGCGGTCCCCCTGGGAACAGCCCTCACGACCGTGGCCGGCCGACTGGACATCCCTCTGGGGCCTGTCTCTTAGACGCTGCCGGTGTGCGCAGTGCGTGGTACGCCGGATTCGCCACCCTAGCGTCTGACCGGCACACCGTTTCAACGCCCCGGAGCTACCGGCCACGGCCGGGCCTGCGAGGCTGCCGACGTGACGATTGGAGCGATCGCCGAGGCTGTCCGCGCTGGCGCTGGACCGGCCGGTCTGTCTGCGCCGGCGACACCGGAGGCGGTCGGGGAGGCAGAGGCCGGGACTCCGCCGGCCCGATGTGGTGCACGCATGATGGCCGACGCTGGCCCCAGGGCATCAACTTGGCACAGTGGCTGAACGCAACCACCGAAGGCGCGCTGGCTGTCGAGGACATCCTGGACAGTGACCCCGTGTGCTGAAGGTGAGCAATCCCGCACCTGAGGACCGCGCCTCTTTCACGCGCCCATCAAATCACCTGCCGTGCATGGTTGGTGGCCGGCCGTCAGGTCCAGCGCTCCCTCCATGCCGTCGCCCCGGTCAACTGTCTGAGGCTGAGCACTGAACCGGCCGCTCGGGTGCTCGGCTCGGACCATCAGGACCTCGACGTGCGAGAGGGCGTGGCCTGATAGCCTGCGCTCTTCGCCGGTGGCCCGGACGGAGTCCCTCGACAGGTCGTCATGTCTTGTTCCGAGCAGCTCATGACAGTTCTCGACGCCCTGGACCGGGCTTTCGCCTCAGAAGAGCCCTTTCTCGTCACGGGGTGCACGTACTGCTACGGCGAGCAGGACCTCGCCGAGCTCTCCGGGCCACTGCACCTCATACCCGAGGATCTGGTGTTCTCGGTCGCCGCTAAAGTACCCGATCATTGGGACGACTTCCCGCGTCTCTATCGTCGTCTCGTCCCGCGCATCGTCCGCCCCCTCGTCACCGGTCGGCTTCACGTCGACGAGGAACTCATCGCCTCGCGCCTGGTTCAGGCGTGCTGGACCACCTGGGACGCATCTCTGAGCGAGGCTCTTCGCGACGTCTGGTCCGCCTGGTGGCAGTGCACCCTGCACACTTACCCCAGCCCCGTGCCCGTCAGGGAAGCCCTCAGCTTCATCGCCGTCGCCACCAACAGCCTCCGTCCTTGGCTGGACGGATGGACCACGACTCGTACCCCGGCCGCCGACACGCACCTGGCGGACCTGGTCGACGACGTGATGTTCGAGTTCGAGATCACCGACCTGCGCATGGGCTTCTACGGTGAGTACCGTGCCACCGCCGAGCTGCTGGGCTGGCTTCTCAGTGATGTACGCGACCGCGTCACCGACGCACGTCTCGACGACCCCTTCCTCCTCGAATTCCTCCGGACAGTTGCTCAGCACCCCAACTGACCAAGATGGCCGTCAGTTCTCTGGACGCCGGCGGCGCTCGCTCCTCCTGTCAGAGACCTGATGTCGAGTGCAGTGGTCTCGTTCCTCGGCTCACTCTGGCGAAGCGCTGCTGGGCGGAGTGATCCCTACCCTGACCGGGGACTGTCGGAGGAAGCCGGAGTGCGGGCCGAGTTGCCGGTCGATCCTGCGGCCGTGTGCAGTCCCACCAGGTCGGCCGGTTCCCGACGCCGGACCTGTCCTGTGCCGAGGTACCCGGACGTACGACGCGCAGGAGAAGCGCCCGCTGACGGTGCTTCATCCTTGCCGTTCTGTGGCCGCGCCCCCTGCGCGTCGTCAGCACGGCGTCCGGTACGCGCATGCTGTACGAATATTGTTCGCCCGCTGTACGCCTTCTCCGTGTGTCATGGCGGACGGTCGTGAACGCGGTGGGGCGCAATCCGGTGTGAGGGTGCGATCCTATGTGTCCACTTCCGTCTCACCCTGGGTTGCGCGCCCGGTGTCCCGGGCTGACAACGTTGTCTTCGAGTGGGCCCGAGCCGTGCGTGCGTATGACGACGCTGGAGAGGTTACGTGCCCATCAGATCCCAACCACCCTTGCCCCGCACCGTCCTTCCGAGACCCGGCCGGCATCGCCGGCCACTGCGCGCGGCGGTCGCCGCGCTGCTCACCGGGGCGCTCGGCGTCGCCGCGCTGGCGGGTGGCGGCGCGGCCGCGGCACTGCCCGCCGCGACCCCGTCCGCGGGGAGTTCCGGCGGCACGGACTACACGAAACTCGTCGACCCCTTCGTGTCGACCGCCGGCGACGACGGCAACGACCTGCCCGGCGCCCAGGCGCCCCACAGCCTGGCCAAGGTCAACCCGATGACCACGCCGAACCGCAATCACACCGGGTACGACTACAACGAGGACCAGATCGCCGGGTTCACCGCGACGAACCTCGACGGCGTCGGCGGCTCGGGAGGCGGCGGCGACCTGCTGGTCGTCCCGACGTCCGTGCGGTACGACAAGCGCCCCGCCCCGAGCACGTACGCACACACGTACAGCCACGACGACGAGACCGCGACGCCCGGCTACTACCAGGTGGGGCTCGGGTCCGTCTCCGGCACCGCGGGGTCGGTGACGCAGGACTCCGGCAGCATCAAGGCCGAGATGACCGCGACGACGCGCACGGCGCTCGAACGGTACAGCTTCCCCTCCGGGTCGGATCCCGAGCTGGTCCTCGACCTGGCGAACAACTACACGAGCCGCACCCGCTCGACCATGAAGGCGACGACGCTCCCGGACGGGACCACCTCGATCACGGGGCTCATCGCGGGGTCGTTCAACGGCGCCTCGTACCAGCTGTATTACGACGCCACCACGAACGTACCCGTGACCTCCCTGAAGAGCTGGGGCAGCGACGGCAAGCTGAGCGACGCGAACTCGCAGGACGGCGCCGACACCGGCGCCGTCCTCGGGTTCGACAAGTCCGCAGGTCAGGACATCGAACTGCGCGTCACGCTGTCGCCGATCAGCGCCGAACAGGCCGCGACCGACCAGCGCAACGAGGTGGGCCACCTCACCTTCGACCAGGCGCGCGCACAGGCGAAGGCGGACTGGAACCACGCGCTCGGGGCCGTCGACGTGCGCGCCTCCGCGAAGTCCGACCCCGGGTCGACGCTGACCAAGGAGTTCTACACGCACCTGTACCGCATGTACGCGCTGCCGGTGAACGCCACCAGCACCAGCGGAACGTACCGCGGTGTCGACGGAGCGGTGCACAAGACGAACGGCTTCACGTACTACGATGGTTGGTCCACCTGGGACGACTTCCGCAAGTACTCCGTCGAGGCGTACATCGACCCGGCGACCTACCGGGACATGGTGCAGTCGCTCATCGAACTCTTCGCCGACGCGCGCGCCTCGGGCAAGAGCCTCAGCAGCCTCACCCACTCGGTTCCGACCGTGCGCTGGGAGCGTTCGGCCGTGCTGGTCGCCGACGCGCTGTCGAAGGGCTTCAAGAACTTCGACCGGCTCGACGAGGCCTACCCGGCGCTGCTGTCGTACTCCGGGTACTACACGGGGGCGCAGCTGCGACAGGGCTACGTCACCGGGGATCCCGGTACGACCGTCCAGCGCGGCTACGACCAGTGGGCGCTGTCCATCATCGCCGACGCGCTCGGCAAGGACGCGGACGCGAAGAAGCTGCGTACCCAGTCGACCATGGCGATCGACAACCTCGTGAAGTCCGACGCCTGGACCGCCTCCGACGGCACCAAGGTCGGTCTGCTCACCCCGCGCGCGTCCGGCGGCGACTGGCAGAGCGCGGACTACGAGAAGTTCGAGGCGGCCGGCCTCTACCAGGGCACCCTCTGGCAGTACCACTGGTACGACGCCTACGACATGGGCGGCCTCATCAAGGCCATGGGCGGAGACAAGGCCGGCGAGGCCGCGGTCAAGCACATGTTCGGCGAGGACTCCAGCGTCGACGACGGCTCGACCATGCTGCACTCCAACGCGAACGAGATCGACCTTCAGGCCCCGTACCTCTTCAACTACGTCGGTGAGCCGAGCCTGACGCAGAAGTGGGTGCGCGCCATCTACACCGGCACGACCTGGAACCGCTACATCGCGACGGGCTCCACCAACGAAGCCCCCAGCTCGGGCGGCCAGTTCACCCCGCCGGTGAAGACCCAGGTCTACAAGCTGTCGCCGAACGGCTTCCTGCCGACCATGGACAACGACGCCGGCACCATGTCGACCATGTTCGTCGGTGCCGCCCTGGGCCTGTTCCCGGTGACCGCCGGCTCCAGCCAGTTCCAGATCGGCAGCCCGTTCTTCGACTCCACGACGATCAGCTACGCCAACGGCTCCCGGTTCACGGTGAAGGCCGACGGCGTCTCGCCGAGCAACTACTACGTGCAGAGCGCGACCCTCGACGGCAAGCGTTTCGACAACACATGGCTCGACTACTCGCAGATCATCTCCGGCGGCACCCTGGACTTCACCATGGGTTCCAAGCCCTCCCAGTGGGGCGCCCACACGAAGCCCGCGTACTCGCTGAACACCGACAAGGGCAGCGGGGGTGACGGCGGCCCGGGAACGGGCAAGGGCGACACCGTCGTCTCCGCCCAGCCGGGCACCGTGAACACCACCGCGGACGGCACCGTCGACGACAGTGTGAAGCTCACCCTGTCCGGACCGGCGTCCTTCGCCGCCCGCAAGGGAACCAGCCTCACCAAGACGGGGGCGGCGAGCGTGACCGGCCTGCCGGGCGGTGTCACGGCGGACCTCCGCGTCAGCGGCTCGCGCACGGCGACGCTGTCGCTCACCGGCACCACGAAGGTCGACGCACGCTTCGGCATCACGTTCCGTGACGCGGCCTTCGCCCACGGCGTGCGGGCCTCGACCGTGAGCGGCACCGGGATATCCGCGACCGACCCGCTCGTCATCTCGGCCGCGGCGGTGCATCGCAAGGCCCTCGGCGCACTCGTCGACCAGGCGTCCCTGGTGCGCACCGGCAACTACTCCGAAGGCTCCTGGAGTCTGTTCCGGTCGGCGCTCGAACGCGCGCGGACCGTCCTCGCGGACGCCACCTCGGCGACGGGCACGATCATGGCCGCGCAGGACGCGCTGCAGACCGCCGTCGACGCGCTCACCATCGACGAGGGCGGCTACGCCGTCCTGCAGGCCGAGGCCCCCGACCAGATGGAGGGTCCCAGCCTCGTGAAGGAGGCGTACTACTCGGACGGCGACCTCGGCGGCGTCACCGAGGGTGCGTGGGAGCGGTACGCCAAGCTGGACTTCGGCGGGGTCGCCCCGCGGAGCATCTCGGTCCGCTACGCCAACTCGCAGGCGACGAACGCGAAGCCGAGCAGTGTCGACATCCACGCCGGCGCCGCGGACGGCCCGGTCGTCGCCACCGTCCCGCTTCCCGGAACCGGCGGCTGGCAGTACTACAACACGGTGCAGGCGGCCGTCACCGACCCGGACGCCCTGCTGGGCGCGAAGAGCGCGACGTTCGTGTTCCACGCCCCGTCCGGCCAGCAGTGGGTGTCGAACTTCGACCGGTACCAGTTCTCGCCGTACGAGGTGTCCTCGTCCCCCTCGACCACGCTCGCCACGCTGACCGCGGTGAACAGCACCACGACCGGCGGCGGCTCGGCCCCGCTCAACGTCTCGAACGGCATCTTCGAGAACGTGACGAACGGCGCGTGGGCCGAATGGAAGGACACGAACCTCCGCGACGGCGCCGACACCGTCACCGTCCGCTATGACAAGCCCCAGTCGCGGGCCGCCTCGGACTCGCACATCGAACTGCACCTCGGTTCGACGGACGGCCCGAAGACCGTGGACATCCCCCTCGACTACAGCGGATCGGGCTGGGGAACCATCGCCACCACGAGCGTGCACCTCGACCCGAGCGTCTTCACCGGCGTCCAGGACGTGTACGCCGACTTCGTCTCCAGCACGCAGTCCGCGTCCCAGCCCTACGTGGGCAACGTGTACTCGCTGACCCTGACGCAGGACACCGACGCCCCCGTCGGCTTCGACGCCACCGCGTTCCGCTCGAACAGCGGCGGCGGGCTCAAGAGCGAGCCGGTCGGCTGGACCGGCGCGGGTTCCGCCACCGACCTCGGCGGCACCTACAACGGAGCCTGGCTCGACTACGGGGACATCGACTTCGGCAGCTCGTCCAAGAGCACCGTCACGATCACCTACGTCAACAACTCCGCTCGCTGTGGCACCGGTTCCGCCGCCCAGCTCTACCTGGACTCCTTCGACGCGGCCAACCCCGGCACGCCGTACGCGACGGTGCCGCTCCCGGTCACCGGAGCCGCGTGGTCGTCCGGAGGCACGACGAGCCTGACGCTGCCCAAGGCGATCACCGGCACGCACACCGTCCACCTGCGGCTGACGACGAACCCGGACTCCTCGCACCCGTACGTGGCGAACCTGGGCCGGATCACCTTCACCCACGTCGACACGCCGGCCGTCACCGACAAGTCCGCCCTGCGGAAGGCGATCGAGCAGTACGAGGGGCTCTCCGCCGACGCGGCACGCTACGACACGATCGACTTCGGTGTGTACCGGCGTGAACTCGCCTCCGCACGCACCCTCGTCGACGCCGACGGCGCGACCCAGCTCGAGGTCGACACCCAGACCCGCAGTCTCACCCTCGCCGCGGGCCAGCTGATCCCGCTCCCGAGACTGAGGCTGGAGGACCTGGTCGCGACCGCCTCGGCCCTCGACAACACCCGCTACACGGACGCGTCGTGGAAGGCGTTCACCGACGCACTCGCGGCGGCGAGGACCGCGCTCGCGAGCGACACGTCGTCGGACGCGTCCCTCACCTCCCGCTACGACGCCCTTCGCCATGCGCAGTCCGCGCTCACCACGAAGCCCAGGACGGCGCCGGCCGCTCCTGACGCCGTGTCGGCGACCTCGTCCGGCACGAGCGTGACCGTCGCCTGGTCCGCCCCCAAGGACACCGGCGGCTCACCGGTCACCGGTTACAAGGTCACCCTCAGCGACGGCCACCAGGTCGAGATCGACGATCAGAACAGCCGGAGCACGACGTTCACCTGGCTGCGGGCCGGAAGGTCGTACACGGCGCGCGTCCAGGCGGTGAACACGTTCGGCGCCTCGCACCCGAGCGCCGCCACAGCACCCGTGGTGACCGGCGGCGGCAAGCCGCAGACGCCGGGCGTGACGGGAGTGATCACCGACGGCAAGCAGGTCCGCGTGACCTGGCGGGCGGCCGGCGACGGCGGGTTCCCGATCATCGGCTACACCGTGGCCCTCGACGACGGAACCACCGCGCACGTTCCCGCCACCACGGGCACGACGCTGCTCACGACCGCGAGCAGGGCGAAGGCGCACACGGCCACCGTGACCGCGGTCACCCTGGCCGGAACCTCGGACGACTCCTCCGCGACCACCTCGGCGTCCGCCGCGGCGGACGCCTCCGATCCGACGTACGTGCCGTCGCCCTTCCCGGACGACACGCTGAACGCGACCTACGCGTCGGACAAGTGGCCCGGCACCGGCGACGGGACCGACTACTTCGAGGACCTGCTCGACGGTGTCCACGACCTCCACTCCGACATCCTCGGAGCCAACACCAAGGTGCCCAACGGCACCCCGCTCACCGCTCAGAACGACAAGATCGCCGTGAGCATCAACAACGCCGCGACGCAGAAGGAGGTGGACCGGGCCGAGGTCGACGCGACGAACAGCGCCACGGTCACGATGGCGGACGGCCTCGGGTCGCGGCTCGGCCGGATCTACACCGACGCCCTGAACGGCGGCCAACTGCCGAAGACCAGCGCCCTGTTCTCCCGCGTCACGAAGGGCCTCGACGAGGTCGACGCGGCGAAGAACCACTACGGCTACCTGCGCCCGTACGTGCGGCTCGGGTTCGTCGGTGACGGCGGCGACATCTACGAGTCGCAGGACGGCTCCTACGGCAGCCTCACCACCAGCGGCTCGTACCCGAGCGGTCACACCTACGGCGGCTACGAGGCCGGGACCGTCCTCGCCACGCTCCTGCCGGAGCTGGCACCGTCGATCCTCGCGCGCACCTCGGAGTACGGGAACAACCGCATCGTCCTCGGGTTCCACTACCCGATCGACGTCATGGGCGGCCGCATCACAGGACAGGCCACCGTCGCGCACCGGTGGGCGGACCCCGACTTCGAGAAGCTGCTGATGCAGGCGCACACCGAGATGGAGAACGTGCTGCTCGCGCAGTGCGAGAAGGAGGGGTACGGCGACACGCTCGCGGCCTGCGGGGGCGACTCCTACGGCGGGCTGAGCACGTCGCAGCACGTCGACCTGTACACGCGGCGCCTGACCTACGGGTTCTCCCAGGTGGGCAAGGCCGGGCAGGCTCTCAGGACGCCGTCCGACGCGGCAGCCCTGCTCATCACGGCCTTCCCGGACCTCACCACCGAGCAGCGCACGCAGATCCTGGAGCAGACCGCGACGGACTCCGGCTACCCGCTCGACCTCACCGCGGACGGCGGCGCGAGCTGGGAGCGGATCAACCTGGCGGCGGCGATGGCGGCGCACGTGGTCGTCAACGCCGACGGCTCGGTCACGGTGAAGAACTTCTCGGACGCCACCAAGGCCAGTGTCGCCGACGCCAAGGCGATCACCGTCGGAGGTGTCGCGGTCGACGGGTTCGATCCGAACGGGTCGACGTACGTCGTCGACTGGCCGAAGGGCAAGAGGATCCCGGCCGTCTCCGCCGTACCGGCCCAGTCCGGCGCACGGGTGAAGGTCACCGACGGCAGTACGGTCCTCTCGTCGACCGACCACCGGTTCACCACCCGCACCATCAAGGTGACCTCGGCCAACGGTTCGTTCACCCGGACCTACACGGTCGGGTTCCAGCCCACGGACCGTGACGACCGGCCGGTCGCGGCCGGTGGCACCGGCGGGTACCGCGACGCCGGAGGGCCGAGCCTGTGGTCCCTCTCCCGACTGTCGGACCAGGGAGGCATCGGGTCAGGCTTGATCGGCGGCACCGGACTCTGGTCGCCGGCAGCGGAGTGGGCGCGGCCCATGGACATCCGTGGGGCGAAGGGCACGACGTGACCGCCTGACGAGCCGTGAGTCGCGGGCCTCGGCGGATTCCTGCCGGGCCTTGGGAGCCACAGCCGTCAGCGGCCGGCCCCTCCGGATGAACCACAGAGGTTCGTCCGGAGGGGCCGTTGTCGTCGACCACACCACCGTTCACGCCCGGATCGCCGGTCCCGGAGGGTTCGGTCGTCGGTCGCGGGCTGGGAACAGGAGGAGGGGCCGATGTCGGCATCCGCTGGTTCGGGATGCCCGTGTGGCCCCGGATCCGGTGCCGGCCGAGCCCGCTCCCACCTGGACAACCTCTAGGGTGTGGTGGCCGCCGTGCGGTAGAACTCGGCCGCGGTGACGGAGGCGGGGACGCCGAGTTCGGCCGCGACCGCGGTGATCGCGGCGTCGCCGACGGTGAGGTCGGCCTGCCCGTCGGTGGTGAAATGCGGGGCGATGAACGTGTCGTAGTGGGCCCGGACTTCGTCCGCGGAGTGTCCGCCGAGGAACGTCTGCATGTGCCGGACCGTGGTGTCGGGATCCTTCTGGATCACTTGCAGGGCGCGCCGATGGGCCCGTAGGACGGCTTGGACCGCGGGGTCGTCCGGGTCCGTGTAGGTGGGGTCGACGGCCAGGCCCACGGTGGGGATCCGGAAGTGGTCGCCGACCCACGCCAGTACGTTCCAGCCGTGTTCGGCGGCCACGGCCTCCGGTGCCATGGTGCTGCCGACCAGGGCGGCGTCGATCTTTCCCTCGTGCAGCAGGCGCAGGTCCATGCCGTAGTCCCCGGGTGACCGGACGACCGTGTGGATGTCGCGGTCCGGGTCGAGACCGGCCCGGCGCAGCACGATCCGGGTGAAGCAGCCGGGCGCGGTGTGCGGGGCGTGGACCGCCAGTCTGCGGCCGGCCAGGTCGGCCAGGGAGGTCAGGCCGGGGCGGGCGAGGAACCAGAACAGCGGGCGGGTGGTGTTGACGTTGAGCGCGACCCAGGGGGTGCCGTCGGTCAGGCGGGACAGCAGGGCCCGGCCGAGCCCGATGGTGGCGCCGCGGCGCAGCCGCTCGTCGTCCCAGGTGCAGCCGTCGCGCAGTGCGACGTGGACGCCCTCGTCGGCGTAGAAGTCCTGCTGGTCGGCGATGTAGGCGGCCAGTTCCTCGTGCAGGCCCCGCCCGACGTAGGCGAGATCGATCGTGTGCATGAACGCCTTTCCTTGATCGTGTAGCCGCCCTGTGCCCGCGCGTGCCGCAGGCGGAGGGCCCTGTGGCCCATGGCGCTGGAGTGACGGTGTGCTGGAAGCGGTGCGGCCGGATGACGGATCCGGACGTACGGCCTCGTGCGCGAAGGACGGGGACGGTATGGTCCCGTGCGCGCAGGACGGCCGGCCGTCAGTACATGGCCATCCCGCCGTTGACCGCGGCCGTGGTGCCGGTCATGAAGGAGTTGTCCTCGGTGGCGTAGAAGGCGATCGCCTGGGCGACGTCGTCCGGGTGGGCCAGGCGGCCCAGGGGAGTGGCCGCGATCTGCCGCTGCTTGTGCGCGTCGTCGAACACATCGGTCATACGGGCCATGCGGGTGTCCTCCACCGGGCCTGCCGCGACGATGTTGACCGTGATGCCCTGCGGGCCCAGTTCCTGGGCGAGGTACCGGGCGAACTGCTCCAGGGCGGCCTTGGCCGTGCCCAGGGCGATCATGTTCTCGCGCGGCCGACGACTGAGGCCGGTACTGATGTAGACGATGCGTCCCCAGCTCTGTTCGGCCATGGCGGGCAGGACCGCTTTCGTGACCGCGAACGCCGCCCGCATCTCCCCGTCGAGCTTGTCACCCAGTTCGTCCCACGTCATCTCCTGGAACGACTTGACCGCATACGGGATCAGCGCGTTGTGCACGAGCACGTCGACGCCGCCCCATGCCGCCCGGACCTGCTCGACCATGCTCTCGATCGCCGCCGCCTCGCGCACGTCGGCCCGCACGGCCATGGCCTGGCCGCCTGCGGCCTCGATACCGGCCACGACCTCCTCGGCCGCCGCGGTGTTGCGGAGGTAGTTGACCACCACGCGCATCCCTCGCGCGGCCAGAAGGCTCGCGGTGGCCGCGCCGATTCCGCTGCCGGCTCCTGTCACCAATGCCACCCTGCCGGTCGCCCCGGTCATGAGCTCACCTCCTGCTCGTCATCGCGGACCGTCGGAATGACCGCCTCGCGTCGTTCGTCGTCGGGGTGTGCCGGGCGTATCGCCCCGTGGAGCACGGTGTCGACCGTCGCCCGCAGCAGATCGGCCGCGGTCCAGTCGAGTTCACGCGGCAACTCCGAGCCGAGCAGCCGCTCCACCGCGCCGCGGGTGATCTCGCTGAGCAACTCGGGCGGCGCGGGCAGCAGTCCTTGCCGGTGCCCTTCCCGGAACAGTTCGTCGAGTCGCCCGTAGACCACCGCGTCCACACGCTGCTCCACGTACTGACGGAGCATCACATCGCCTCGTCCTGAGGCGAGTTGGGCCGCGCCGATGCGTCCGAGCTCACTGCCCGCCGCGATCAGGAAGCGCTGTACCCGCACACCGAACGGCTGGCCTCGCGCCTCCTCGGCAGCCGCCACCAGCGTGGCCTCCACCGCCGCGAACTGCCGGTCCAGCACCGCGGTCAGCAGGCTGCGTTTGTCCGGGAAGTGACGGTAGATCGTCTTCTTGCTCATTCCCAGTTCGCGGGCGAGATCGTCCATGCTCACCCCGGCGAAACCCGCTGCGAGGAACAGCCGGCCGGCCGCGTCCACGATCACATCAGCACGCTGTCCACGTTCGTTGGAGAATTGCGAAACTGATTCAGTTTCCATAGTTTCCATGCTGGCTTCATGTTCTTGCGGTGTCAAGGCATGCCGGATCTGCGGCCCCGCGTGGCCACGGCGGAGGAGAAGGACGCGGGCGGCGGGGATGCGTGCCCTCCGCACGTGCCGGCCTCCGTACATCGCCGGCGGGCCTGCCGGACCCGCGGGAGTCCTATGCGGCGGTGGCGAGCCCGATGAGCAGCAGGGCGATGTCGTCCGTCCGGGTGGCGGTCTGTCGCGCCTGGTCGATCAGGGCCGTGGCGAGTCGGTCCATGGGCTGGGGCCGTGCGGCCTGGGCGAGTTGAGCGGCGAGCCCGCTCATGGCGTCGTCCAGGTCGACTCCGGCGGTCTCGACGAGTCCGTCGGTGTACAGCGCGAGGACGGTGCCGGGCGGCAGCGGGATCTCGGTGGAGGGAAAGTCCGCGTCGGGGTCGATGCCGAGCAGCAGTCCGGGCGGCAGGTCGAGGACCTCGGCGTGTCCGTCCGGGTGCCGCACCACCGGCGGGGGATGCCCGGCGGTGGCCAGGACGGCCCGGTGGCGTGCGAGGTCGAGATGGGCGTACAGGCAGCTGACGAACCGGCCCGGGTCCATGTCGACCAGCAGGCGGTTGGCCTGCGTGAGGGCATGGGCCGGGGTGGCCCCGGCGAGGGCCTGGGAACGGATGGCGGGGCGGACGCGGCCCACGAGTGCGGCGGCCGTGGCGTTGTGGCCCTGGACGTCACCGATGACCGCGGCCGCGGTGGTGTCGTCCACCCGGACCAGGTCGTAGAAGTCGCCGCCTATGTCCATGCCGCGGACGCTGGGCAGATAGCGGGCGGCCGCGTCCAGTCCGGGCAGGTCGGGCAGGGAGTCGGGAAGCAGGGCCGCCTGCAGGGTCTGCGCGAGCTCCATGCTGGTGTCGTACAGGCGGGCCCTTTCCAGCGCCTGCGCGATCAGACCGGCGAGTGCGGTGAACACGACCCGCTGCCGGGCGGGGAACGAGCGGGGACTGTCGAAGGCGAACACGCACGAACCCACCGGGCGCCCGGAGGCGATCAGCGGCAGGAAGGCCCAGGCGTGCAGACCGTCCTGGGGGAGGAAGGCCGGGTAGGCGCGGGACAGCTCCTCGAAGGTCGGGAAGAAACTGGGCACGCCGGTGGCGAGGACCCGGACGGCGGGCGCCGGGAAGGTCAGCGGCACTCCGTCGAACTGTTTGAGGAGCCGGGTCTGGTATCCGCGGCAGCCGATGACCCGCATGCGGCCGTCCTCGGCCGCGAGCAGGGCCACGGTCCGGGCCCCGAAGGCCGGCAGCATCTCTTCGGTGATCAGATCGACCACGTCGCACACGCCCACGGCTTCGGAGAGGGCGGCGGCCAGGTGCAGTACCCGGTAGACCTCGCCCAGCCGGATCGGCTCGCCCTGGGGCGTCTCCGTCCTGGCGGGCGCACCCTGCGAGGCCCCGTCCGGATCCGCCGGCGAGATGCGGACGCTCACCCCGGATCCGTCGGGATAGAGCTCGAACGCGAGCCACCGGTCCGGTGGGGCCATGGCGGTGTAGTAGCCGGGCTCCCGGCTGATCACGGCGGCGCGGTAGTGGTCCTCGAAGACCGGGTCGGCGCACCAGGCCAACGACTGCCAGGGGCGCCTGCCGATCAGATCGGGGACGCTGCTGCCGAGCAGGGCGGCGGCGGTGGCGCTGACATAGGTGAACCTGCCCTCGAGGTCGAGGGAGCAGCTGCCCTCCGGCAGCCGTTCGACGAAGTCCACCGCGGCCAGCGCCTCGCCCGGCCCCCGTCTGCGGGCGGGCGGCGGCGGCAGAGTGCGTGGCGCCGGTCCGGGAAGGACGGCGTGGCCCGTGTCGGCGGCGTCACGCAGGAACCGCCCCAGGCTCCGAGCGGCGGCCCGTACCCGTTCGGGGCTCGGACCGGTGGCACGGACCCGTTCGGGGCTCGGACGGGTGGCACGGACCCGTTCGTGGCTCGGACCGGCGGGCCCGTCGGTGTCCGACCCGGGCCAGAACAGCAGCAGCGCGCCCCAGGCCGTGGTCCCGGTGAGGATCGGCGCCGCAGCCACCGCATGGTGGTACGGCAGGGCGATCGCCGCGCGCGGGTACCGACGGGCGATCTCCTGGGGGTCGCCGAGCCAGACCAACCTCCGTTCGCGCACCGCGTCGGCCGCCGGTACGGGACTGGACAGCGCCATCCCGAACCAGGGGGCGAGGTACTCCGCCGGGATGCCCGCGATCGCCTCCAGGCGCAGCGCCCGCCGGTCGGAGGTCAGCAGGAAGACCGCTCCCGCGTGCACGCCCGTGTCGCGCATGGCGAGTTCCAGCAGCCGGTCCAGCTCCGACCGGCGCTCCGACTCGGTGAGCGAAGGGGGGCGGGACCCGTAGGGGTGCGCGGCGCCGTCCTCCCGTATGGCGCACATACCAGAACCCTACGTCCGCACCGGCCGGCCCCGCGCGGGAGACGCGGCCGCGTGGCCCGGGAGGCCGCCGCCGGGCTCGTGATCCCTTTCACCGGCTCCGCCCCGCCCCGCCCCGCACCAGGGGGGGGCGGTCCCGGCTTCGGCGTGGCTTTCCCCTGCTCACCCGCGATCCGGCTGACGCCCCCTGCGCATGCCGTTGCAAGGGCATGCGGCATAGATCCGCGATGGGTCCAACAGGTGTGTACGGGCGAGGAGTTCACGAGGCGTGCGTGCCGCCGCCAGTCGGCGGGCGTGCCCTCGGGGTGAGCCCCGCCTCCAACTCCCCGGCAGGCAGCGCAGCGAGGCCCGACCCGACTCCATCGCCCGCACGGGTCGGCGACGGTCGCCGGCCCCAACACCCGCTGCTCGTGCAGCAGCTGGATCACGCCGCTCGGCACACCGTTCACCCCGAACCCGTCCATCGCCGACGACGCACCCTCCGGCACGTCCGACACCGGCTCCGAGGCCGTGGCGAACCCTGCATTCCCCATTCTTTCTCGTCCGCCCCCGCCCAGGTCGAGCCATCGGACGCTGTCTCCGCGCAATGTCAGGAATTCGGTCGGGATCTGTAATAGTTTCCGAGGGCCCCGCGGACATCGCGGGAGCGGCGGATCGGATCCGTCGTGTACATGTCCGTCTCCGTCGCATCTCACCTGACCGGCACACCCGCCCGAGGTCCAGCGCCCTCGCCTCCGCCGGCATCCCGCAGATGAGTGATATCGCCCGTGATCCCCGGGCCGCCCGGCCGGTGAACGTTGCGCGAACAAGGTATTCCCCCACCGATTCCCGCTATCACTCACGGATTCCGTTGACGCGCATCATGCGACTGCCGACGCTTTCCCCATGAAGACGGGACCGTCGGGACCGAGGAAATTCACATGAAGACGTTCGTGCATCGGGGGCAGATCACCAAGGTGGTCTTCGGCAGCGGTACGCGCAGCCGTATCCCCGAAGAGGCCGAGGCGCTCGAATGCCGTCGGGTGCTCATCCTGTGCACACCTGGTCGAGTGGACCAGGCGGCGGAGATGCGTGACCTGCTGGGTACGGCAGCCGTGGGAACCTTCACCGAAGCGGCCCCGCACACCCCTGTCGAGGTCACGCGGAAGGCGGTCGCTCACGCCGGATCCGTGGAAGCGGACTGCGTCCTTTCCATCGGTGGTGGATCGACCATCGGCCTCGGCAAGGCGATCGCCGTCCGGACCGGCCTTCCGCAGCTGGCGCTGCCCACCACCTACGCCGGCTCGGAGATGTCGCCGATCGTCGGAGAGACCGAAGGTCGCAGGAAGACGACGCGGCGGCTGGCGGAAGCGCTGCCGAAGACGGTCGTCTACGACGTCGACGTGACGCTCACCCTTCCGGCGGCGACGTCGGTGGTGAGCGGCGTCAACGCGATGGCGCACGCGGTGGAGGCCCTCTACGCCCAGGACCGGGACCCGGTCGCCTTCCTGATGGCCGGTGAAGCGCTCGACTCCCTCAGCCGATCCCTTCCGGTCATCGCGCGCCGTCCTGACGACCGTGAGGCACGGGCGGATGCGCTGTACGGGGCGTGGCTTGCGGGCACATGCCTCGGCCCGGTGGGCATGGCCCTGCACCACAAGGTGTGCCATGTGCTGGGCGGCGCCTTCGGTCTCCCGCACGCCGAAACCCACACGGTCGTCCTGCCCCATGTGGTCGCCTACAACGGGCCCATGGCCCCCGAAGCCATGGCACGCATCACGCGGACACTCCCGGCGGAGGACGCCGCGAGCGGCCTCTTCGACTTCGCCGGAAGGCTCGGCGCCCCCAGGGCGCTGCGAGACCTCGGCATGCCCGAACCAGGGATCGAGCAGGCGACCGAACTCATCGTGCGGGACGGCTACTGGAATCCGCGCCCGGTGGACCGGACGGCCGTCCGCGCCCTCCTGACCCGCGCCTGGGCCGGGGAGAGGCCATCGACTCCAGCGGGCGACGAACATCCCCGGCCCGACTCCGTCATCGAACCCTCCATCACCACGGGAGCGCGCCATGCGTGATCTGACCAGCGACACCATCACCGATGCGGTCATCGCGACCATGCGGGACACCAAGGACAGCCGTCTCGCGGAGATCCTGGAATCACTGGTACGGCACCTCCACGACTTCGTCCGGGACGTCGAGCCGACGGAGGAGGAGTGGGCCCGGGGAGTCGACTTCCTGACGCGCACCGGGCAGATGTGCACACCGACGCGCCAGGAATTCATCCTGCTGTCCGACGTGTTGGGCGTCACCATGCTGGTCGACGCCCTGAGCAACCGACGCCCCGCCGAGGCCACCCAGAACAGCGTCCTGGGCCCCTTCTTCAGGGAAGACAGGCCGCAGCTCGCCGACGCCGCCGACATCTCCGCGGGCCTGCCGGGCACCCCGCTGTTCTTCGAGGGACGGGTCGTGAACCGGGAGGGAGCGCCGGTCACCGGCGCCGCGGTGGATGTCTGGCACAGCGACTCCGACGGCCACTACGACGTGGATGTGCCCGGGCAGGTCGACACGGCCATGCGCGCGCTGTTCCGGACCGACGAGCGGGGGCACTTCGGCTTCCGTTCCATCCGCCCGTCCAGCTACCCGATCCCCGCCGACGGCCCGGTCGGCGAACTCCTGCGCGCGACCAGCAGGTCGCCCATGCGTCCCGCCCACGTGCACCTGCTGATCGACGCTCCGGGATTCCAGCGCGTGACCAGCATGCTGTTCCCCACGGACGACCCGTACCTCGACACCGATCCGGTGTTCGGGGTCAAGGAGTCACTGCTCGAGTCCTACGACACGTACGCGGCCGACGCGGGCCCGTGCCGCGGACTGACCGACGTGCCCTACACCCTGCTGCGCCACACCTTCGTCCTCGAACCCCGCGCCGCGCGCTGAGGACCGAGCAAGCTCGGAGTGCCGCCGCCCGCCGCCCGCCGCCCGCCGGCTTCCGACGCCTGGCGGACCGGCTGCGCCGATGAGCCGGTGGACCGCGGGCCCCGGCACCTGCCGGCCCGGCCCGCGACTCCGCCCGGAGATCGGCGAAGCGCGATCCGTCCACCCCGCGCGCGACGATCCCGCGCACGCCGCGGGGCAGTCGCCCACGTTCCTGCTCCGCCCTTCCGACATGCCCGCCAACCCACCCGGTGGGGTGGCGAGTTCACCCACCGACCTGTGCAGCAGGCCGACGCTCTCCCCGACTTTCACGGAGGTCCTCCGATGTCCGAAACCCTCGACATGACAGTCGAATTCCGAGCCACGATGAGCCGGCTCGCCACGGGTGTCAGCGTGATCACCACATGCTCCGGAAGCACGCCCATCGGTATGACGGCCAGCGCCGTGTCCGCCCTCTCCCTGGACCCGCTCCAACTGCTCGTATGCATTGGTAACCACCTGTACACGCGGACCGCGATCGCGGCGCACGGCCGCTTCGCCGTCAATGTGCTCGGCGAGGACAGCGAGCACCTGGCACGGAACTTCGCCGCTTCCAAAGCGGACAAGTTCGCGGGCGTCGAGACCTTCGACGACCACGGCGTCCCGGTGTTGAAGGACGCCATCGCGGCTGTCGTGTGCGACGTCGCCGAGGCGCTCCCCGGCGGCGACCACACCATCTTCGTGGGCAACGTCCGCCATGGGGTGCACAAGGTGGACTGCCGACCGCTGCTCCACTTCGCAGGCGGCTTCGGCACGCTCGGGGCTCCGCGTTAAGGCGTCCCGCCTGCCGCGCACTAGTGCCGGCAGCGGTTCGAAGGGGGCCGCTGCCGGGCCCATGACCGGCCCGCCGGTACCACCGCCCCCGACGTCCGGCTCCTGCGAGGCGAGCCATGGACATCGGGGGCTCGCCCGTCCCGACGACTCCACGGAAAGTGCCATGACCAGCTCCGTCGCGACATTCAAGCTGCAGCCCCCGGCCCAGCCCCCGCATCTGCTGACACGCCCGCGCCTGCTGCGCCGACTTGACGCGGCGACCGAGCCCGTCGTGGTGCTCTCCGCGCCGGCCGGTGCGGGGAAAACGGTGCTCCTGACCGAATGGGCGCAGGGCCTGGCGGCCCGGGGAGAGTGCGCCTGGCTCAGCCTGGACGCGTACGACAACGCCCCGGGCCGGCTGTGGTCCTGCATCCTGCGAGCGGTGCACCACGCACGCCCGAACCTGCCCGGCCGCCTCGACGGCGACGGGTGGACGCTCGACGCGTGGCTCGAGGAGATCCTGCCGGGCCTGGTGACCGGACTGGGCGGGGAGGCACCGCTCACCCTGATCCTCGACGGACTCGAATCCATCACGGACGCCGACGCGGTGCGCAGCCTGGCGGACTTCCTGACGAGGCTTCCCCCCGGCTTCCGCGTGGTTCTGTCGACCCGGCACATGCCCGGAAGCCCCCTGCCGACCCTGCGCGCCAGGGGGCTGATCGCCGAACTCGCCCTGCACGACCTGGCCTTCACCCCCGAGGAAGCACAGGCCGTGCTCACCGGTCTGCTCGGGTCCGCCCCCACCGAGGACGCTTCGCGCGCGCTGTATCGAGCCACCGAGGGGTGGGCGGCTGGACTGTGCATCATGGGGCGCACCCTCGCCCGCTCGGCGAACGAGGCCGACACGGAAGGGAATCTGGTCCGCGGCGGCCAGGCCGTCACCGAATATCTGGCCACCGAGGTGCTCGATCGGCTCACCGCCGAAGAGCGCCGGTTCCTGCTGCGCACCAGTGTGCTCGACGAGTTGAGCACCGGACCGTGCCGGGCCCTCGCCGGGGACCGGGCGGGCGTACTGCTGCGCGAGCTCGCGCGGACCGTGCAACTGCTTGTGCCGGTCGCCGCCGGACCGTCGGCGTACCGGCATCACCGAGCCCTGTCCTCGCTGCTGTCCGACGTCCTCGGATCCGAGGCGTCCGACGCCCTCGTGTCCCTGCACCGGTCGGCGGCCCAGTGGTACTCCCGGCAGGGCGAGACGACCGCGGCCGTACGGCACTGGACGCTGGGCGGCGAGGAGACCGCGGCCGTCGCGTCGGTCCTCGACGGCTGGGAGAAGGCGATCGCGGCAGGCCGTGGTGCGCGGGTCTCGCAGTGGCTTGACCTCCTGCCGCCCCGCACGGTCGCCGCCGACGCGAGACTGTGCGTCGTGGCGGCGATGGCGGCTCTCTCAGGAGGCGCCCCGGAAACGGCCCGGCGCTGGCTCGACGTGGCCCGGCTGAGGCAGACGGGATCGGAGACGGTCGGCGAAGGCGGCACGGTGTCCGACGCCGCAGCCGTCGCTCAGATCGTGGCCTGCTGTCTGAAGGGGGAGGTGCTGACCGCCGGCCGTCTCGGCGAGGCCGCCGTCGCCGGCACCCTGCCGCTGACCGCGTGGCGTGCCCTGGCCTGCACGGCCCGCGGCGCCGCCCTGCTGTGGACCTGCCGGTACGAGGAGGCGGAGACACTGCTCGGCGAGGCGACCCGTGACGCGCATGCCGCCGGGCACGGGCTGGCGCTCGTCCGCGCGCTGGGGCTGCGGACGCTGTGCGCGCTCCTGGCCGGACGGCACGAACTGGCGCGCGTGCTCAGCGACGAGGCCCTCGAGGCGGTCGAGGCGGTCGGCCTGAGCCGGCACTTCGTCTCCGTGGCCGCCTACATCGGCCGAGCGGCCCTGCTCCTGGAGGAGGGACGGACCGAGGAGGCCGAGGTGGCTCTGGCCGGCGCGGAAGCGGTACTGGCGGGATCGCCCGGGACGGGAGGCGAACCCCACGTGCGCGCCCTGTGCCACTTCACGCGGTCGCGGCTCGAGAGCGCGCGGCGCAACACCGACGCGGCGCGAGAGGCCCGGGAGGCGGCCGAGCGGGCGGCGGCCCGGTGCGAGGCACCCGGGGTACTGACGGTTCTGCTCGGCCGGGCGGGCCGGGAGACGGCGGTGGCCCCCACCGCCCCCCGCCCCCAGGACCTGTCGGTGGGGGAGCGGCGGGTGCTCCGTGCCCTGTGCGGCCCGCTGACGCTGCGTGAGATCGCGTCCGAGCTCTACGTGTCCCACAACACCGTCAAGACACAGGTACGCGCGATCTTCCGCAAACTCGACGCGCACGACCGAGGCGGAGCGGTCGCCAGGGCCCGGGAGAGTGGCGTGCTCTGATCCGGGCCCTGGCCTTCCGTCGGGGCGTGTGGCGAAAGTCCCGTGAGGCCCGCCCTCCGGGCGGACGGCGGGACGTTCGCAACACGCCTAGGAGGCGTCCTGACGTGAGGCGTCCTGGCGGCGGGCGTAGTTCGCCTGAGCCGTGTACACGGTCTCCTGCTCGTCGTTCACGCTCTCGATGCCGCAGACCTTGCGCGCGAGGTCCGCCATGCTGCCGCTCGGGGACATCTCGGCGCGCTTCATGGTGAGACTGCGGATGGCGAGCAGAGGCGTGCCGTTGAAGTTCTCGAAGGTGCTGATGCGGCCGCCCCAGTCGGACAGGAACATGTCGCGGATCACCCGGCTGATCTTCAGCCGGTCATAGGGCCTGCCGACCGGCCCGGTCTGCAACGCCTCCAGCCACGGCCGCAGTTCAGGCTGCTGCCACTGCCCCTCGGTCGGATAGATGAGCGCGGAGCGGCCGGCCAGGTCGAGGAGCTCGTGGACCAGGTCGGTGATGTGCTCGATGTAGTACGCCCGCCCGAAGTCGAACATCAGGACGTTCGGCTTGAAGATGCCGCCAGGAGTGAAGAACCCCTCGTCCTCCGAGCCGACCGTATGCGCCTTGAGCGTCTGGTGGAAGCCGGCGAACCGGGCGACCCGGGCCTGGACCGGCGGCAGCTGGTACGTGCCGATGTGCTCGGTGATCAGCAGGGCCAGGCCGAGCATCAGCTCCGCCTTCACCATCGCGCGCACCAGCGAGTGGTAGTGCAGCCAGTCGAAGACACGCTGCGGGTACAGCGACGCGTGCTGGGGGTTACCGATGTGGAAGACGCGGTTCCAGGGGATGAGCACGTCCTCGAACACGATGACGCTGTCCAGCTCGTCACCCTGCGAGGCGAGCGGGTGCTCGACCTCCTCGCCGTCGTGGACGTTGCTCTCCCGGCAGACGATGGTGACGCCGGGGGTGTCGGGCTTCACCGCCCCGTAGATGATCTGTTCCGCGACGATCCCGGGGCGGTAGAAGACGCCGATGTGGATCCAGTCGCCGAAGGCCGCGCCGGTGCTGATCGCCTTCACACCCCGTACGGTGATGCCCTCGTCCGAGGTGGCGACCACCCGCAGGGCGGGCGACTCGGCCTGGGCGGAATCGCGCGAGCGGTCCGCCTGCGGGTCGACGAAGGCCGGTGTCGCGTTGAGATCGCCGTCCCGCACCACGTTCCAGAAGTCGAGGATCCCCTCGGTGAGGTCCCTCCCGCCGGTCCCGACGGACTGGCTGCTCCAGGGCTCCGGGTCGTCGACGTAGGTCAGCAGGACGTAGTTGTTGACGTCCGGTGTACGCGGGATCGCCCCGCCGCCGAGCTCCCGCTGCACCGTCTCCAGGTAGTGCCGCTTACGCCGCAGGTCCTCCTTGGAACGGTGCTCGAACCACGTCATGGACCGCCGGACGCCACCTTCGTCGACGAACGTCATGGCGTCCTGGAGGTCCGGGCGGTGGTGCAGGTCGTAGAAGGCGGCGAGGCTCTGGGCGTACGCCCTGGTCTTCGGGTGCGTGGCCACGTTGTCGACGAGTTCGTCACCCACCCACACCTTGCGGCCGTCGTTCAGCGCTGCCAGGTATTCCTTGCCTGTACGCACGTCGTGCTCCTTTCCAGGGGCAAGAGATCCGGATGGCACGGAGCATGCGTCGCGCCGGGGTGACGGGACGGCGCGCAGCCGAACATCACCCGGGTGAAACCGGCGATCACCGCGAAACCGGCGTTGAGTACGGACACGGCCGTGAGCGATGCTTGCCCCATGAGCAGCACAGACGCCGCCGGCGACCCGGCAGGCGGGCGTGGGGACCAGGCCGCGACCGGTCTGCGCCTGCGAGGACGGGACCGCGAGATCACGGCTGTCCGCGAGGCCCTGGACACGGTGCGTGGCGGACGGGGTGCCTGCGTCGTCGTGGAAGGCGCGCCCGGCGTCGGCAAGAGCCGGCTGCTCGGGGAACTGGACGAGATGGGGCGGCGGTCCGGGTTCGACGTGGTGTCGGTACGGGCCGACGAACTCGACCAGTACGCGGCGGGAGCCGCCCTGCAGTCCGCCCTGCAGTCCGCCCACGGTTCCGACCGAGCCGCCGCGGCCACCGACGACCAGCGGCTCTGGCTGCTGGACAGCATCACGGACGCGCTGGAGGACCGGGCACAGCACGCCCCGGTGGCCGTCCTCGTGGACGACGCGCAATGGGCGGACCCGGCCACGCTCTTCGTCCTTCGCACCCTGCCCGGACGCCTGGCCGCTTCCCGGATCCTCTGGGTTCTGGCTGTGCGGTCGGACACCGAGCGACCGACCGTGGCCAGGGTGCGGGACGACCTCGAACGCCTCGGAGCCCGGTGGCTGACCCTCGGCCCCCTGCCCCAGCAGGAACTGCAGGACATCGCGGCGGACGTCCTCGGAGTGAGGCCGTCACCCGGTCTGGCCAGGCTGCTGCGCGCCGTCGCGGGCAATCCCTTCCTGGCCATTGAACTGGTACGCGCGTTCGCCGACACGGATGCCGCCAAAATGGAGGCGGGCGAGGCGAGCCTCCTGCACGACGGCATACCCGTCAGTTTCCGGCGGAGTATCGCCGCGCGCCTGGACCGGCTCCCGGAGGATGCCGTACGCCTGCTCCAGATCGGGTCCGTCCTCGGCCGCGAATTCGACCTCGGCACGGCCGCCCGCATGCTCGGCAGGCAGGTCGGAAGCCTGCTGTCGGGCATCGAGGCGGCCCTGCACGCCGGTCTGCTCTCGGCCGACGGTCCGCGACTCGCCTTCCGCCACGACCTCATCCGGCAGGCCGTTCACGAGAACCTGCCGCCGGCCGTACGCATGGCTCTGCACCGGGAGGCGGCCGACAGTCTGCGCGGAGCGCGATCGGCCGAGGTGGCCTGGCACGTCGTCATGTCGGGCGGCCCCGTCGACGACGATGCCGTGACCACGCTGACCACCGCCGTACGCGAGCTGTCGTCGTCGGCCCCCGACGCGGCCGCGGACCTGGCCCAGCGGGTCGCCGGACTGCTGCCCCCGCACGACGGCCGTCGCATCACGCTCCTGACGGACGCCGCCGAGTACCTGGGCCGGACCCGGCGGGTGCACGAGGCGCTCGACCTGGTCGACGCCACTCTGCCGGAAGGTCTCGAGCCGCTCCAGGAGGCGAACCTGCGCCTGGTGGCCGCCGAGATCCACCAGGCCGCCGGCGACGACGCCGCCGCGATGACACACCTCCAGCAGGCCCTGGACCTTCCCGCGCTGCCGTCCGACCTGCGCGTCCGGCTGCTGAAGACCAAGGCGACGGGCCATGTGTACCTCGGAGACATCACCGCCGCCGAGCAGACCGGACCCTGGCTGGTCGAGGCCTCCTACCGCAGCCATGACCCGGCCGTCATCGTCAGCGCCATGGTGTTCCAGTCGCAGACGTCCTTCTACCGGGGGCGCCTGGCCCGCTCCCTCGAGCTCGCCGAGGGAGCCACCCGACGCGCCGGCACCCAGTCCGCCGCGCGCTACCTGCGGCCCCCGCGGATCCCGGCGTTGTGGCTGGCCACCGTGCTGACCACCAGCGACCGGCTCGCGGACACGGAGCGCGTACTGCGGGAGGGACAGCGCGAAGCGGAGGCGTTGGGCCTGGGCTGGTCCCTACCCCACTGGCATGCCGCCCGTGCCTGCGCGCTCCTCGAACAGGGGGCGCTGGACGACGCGGCCGTGGAGGCCGAGGCCAGCCTGATGGTGGCGGGCGAGCTCGAGATCACCCTGCAGAACCCGCAGGCCCGCTCCGTGCTGGCGTTGGTGGAGATCAGACGCGGTGACCTCGCCAAGGCCAGAGACCACCTCCGCGCGGCCGAAACCGGATCCGGCACGAACATGACGCAGCGGTACGGCCCTTGGGTGTCCCTCGCGCGGGCCGCACTGGCGGACGCGGAGGGCGAGGACGGCGAAGCGGCGGCGGCACTCACGGCAGGGTTCCAGAGCCGTGAGCCGGCGCGACTGCTGGCGGTGCCTCCGTCCCACTGGCCCGGGATCGTGCGCATCGCGCTCCGCGACGAGGACCCGTCGCTCGCGCGGGCCGTGTCCGGCGCGCTGCGGGGCCTGGCCGCGGAGGACGGGTGCCGGCAGATCGTCGGGGCGGTCCGCGCCCATGTGGACGGTCTGGTCGACCGTGACCCCCGTGCCCTGGAGTCCGCCGTCACCGGCTACCGGAGCACCGGCAGGCCACTGGCCCTGGCAGCGGCCTGCGAGGACCTCGGCGAGCTCATGGCGGAATCGGCCGACACGACCCCGGCGATCCCGTACTTCGAGGAAGCCGGCCGGCTGGCATCCGCCTCGGGAGCGGGGCGGGACCAGGAACGCATCAGGCGCCGCCTGCGCCGGCTCGGTGTGCGCACCGCCCCCGTGCGGAACCACACAGCGGGCACCTCGGGGCCGGGACGCCTGACCGAGTCCGAGCGGAAACTGATCCCGCTCGTCGTCGAGGGACTCACCAACCGGGCGATGGCCGACCAGCTCTACGTGTCGGTGCACACCGTCAACACGCATATGAAGCACATCTTCACCAAGCTCGGCATCAACTCGCGGGTCGAGCTGACCCGACTGGCGATCGAGCGGGCCATCGGCGCCGACGGAGCCGACTGAGCGGTGCGCCGGCCGTCGGACACGACGGCAAGGATCCCTTGAATGGGTGACGCCCGACCGTGGCACCACCCGTGATGCTGGCAGGAACGGCGTGGCCTCCAGGACGGCACCGTCACTCATCAGGAGGTGACCGCCTCATGAAGACGACGTGCTCCGTGAACACCACGCGCGCGGTACGCGCCCACCGGCGCCGAGGCCCGAAGGAGCGCCCGCGCGTCAGGGCCGTCATCCACGTCACGGACGGACGGGCGGACAGCCGGCCGCGGCCCAGGGCGTTCGGGCCCGGTGCCCGAACGGGCCGGCAGTACGGATACCGCCGCCACCTCAGGGACACCGTGACCGCGAGCGCGGCCCCGCACGGGTACGCCGGCACCGAGAAACCACAGACACTCAACCGTAAGGGGTCCATCATGTCCCTCGCGCTCGATCCCGCTGCCCAGGACCTTCTGTTCCGGGAGGCACGGACCGCCAACACCTTCACCGACGAGCCGGTGACGGACGACCAGGTCGAGGCCGTCTACGACCTGGTCAAGTACGGCCCCACCTCGATGAACCAGCAGCCGCTGCGTATCGTGCTGGTCCGTTCCGCCGAGGCGCGCGAGCGTCTGGGCGAGCACATGTCCGAGGGGAACCGCAAGAAGACCGCGGCCGCCCCGCTCGTCGCCGTACTCGCCGCGGACCTGGAGTTCCACGAGGAACTGCCCAGCCAGTTCCCGCACTTCCCACAGGCCAAGAGTCTCTTCGCCGAGCGCGCGGTACGCGAGCGGTCCGCGAGGCTCAACGCGTCCCTGCAGGTCGGTTACTTCATCATCGGCGTCCGCGCCGCCGGCCTGGCCGCGGGACCGATGACGGGCTTCGACGCCGACGGCATCGACAAGGAGTTCTTCAGCGACGGCGAACACTCGGTTCTCGCCGTCGTCAACATCGGCAGGCCGGGCGAGAACGCGTGGTTCACTCGCTCCCCACGTCTGGCGTACGAGCAGGTGGTCAGCACCGTCTGACCGAGAGGTCACGGCCCACAGGCGGCGCGCCTTCGTCGATGAGCGTCACCTACAGGGACACGAACTCGCCCCTTCCTTCAGGCAGTGAGCGAGGCCGCGTCCCCCATGACGATCAACGGGTGCTGGGCAGGGTCGAGGGTGCGCAGCAGTTCTCTCATGTGGCCCTCGGCGAGGCTGACGCATCCGTGCGTGGGGCCACCGTGGTCGACGTGCAGCCAGATGCCGCCCCCCTTGCCGGCACCCATCGGGCGGGTCCAGTCCAGGGGGGAGGTACCGGGCTCGTGGTTGTAGCCGATCGCAATGACGTAGTCGAAGGATCCCGCGAGTGGCTCGCCCTCGAATCCCGTGCCGTGCACGGTGAAACCCGCGGAGCGGTCGTAGGGCAGCCTGCTCCCCGGGTCGGCGAGTCGGCCGCCCGCGTCCGTGAGCGTGAAAACGCCCACGGGAGAGCGGAGATCGCCGGCGTGGTGATCGTGCGTCCAGCCCTTGAGGGCGTTGTGAGCCGGCCAGACAGGACCGGGCTCCCAGCCCGCGTCGGTGCGGCGGTACAGCACCACACCGGACTTCGAGGAGTTCCTGCCCGCGCCCGTGACCAGCAGGACCTGGCGGGTCCGAGGGGGTATGCGGGCCAGCGTGCCGGGCCCCACGCCGGGGAGCCTCCTCGGGACCGGCGTCGCCGGTGGACCGGTGGTGGTGGACGCGGACGGCACCTGCGTACGGGTCGTCTGTCCGGCGTTCGCGCCGTCCTCCCGTACCGACATCCGCTCACCGCGGTCGGTTCGTGCGTCGAACCCCGCACACCCGCTCACCAGGGCGGCGAGGACAACGGTTGCGGCCACGATCCGCTTCGGGCGGAGTGAGGCTCCGTGACCTCCTCCAGGGTGCGGCTTCGGACGCTCGGCCGCCGAGAACGTGCGGCGCTCTTCTGTAGTCATGGTTCCCAACGTGGTTGCTGTCCATCAGGACTTGGCGAGAGACCCGCGCGGATCTTCTGGCGCGGGAGCGCACCCCGCCGGCCCGGCCGCGAGGTCGTAGCGACGTGGCCGCGCGGGAGGCCGCCCTCGGCCGGGTCGTCCTTCAGCGGCACCGACACGCATCGGCAGCCGTGCATCAGGAGTCCTGCCAGGGCTGCCCCGAAGGGCTGTTGTGGGGTTGTCGCTCTGAGCCTGCCTCCGGAGGGGACCCCTGCGGAGACAGGCCGCCGTCAGGCTCGCGGCTCAGTGGTGGGCGTTCTTCGGCACCGTGATCTGGTGCTCGCCCCAGCTCATTCGGGTCGTCGCCTGGTAGTTCAGCGTCGCGCCCGCCTTGAGACCTGCTTCCCGGGCCCGGGCGGACGGTTCGACCAGCACCTGCTGCTCGCTGAGCATCGCGCCGGTGGCGGGGTCCACGACCAGCCGCTGTTCCGTGATCCCCAGGGGGGTCCGGTCCGTCCCGGGGAACACCACACCGACGCCTTCACGACCCAGCGGATCGGACACGCGTCCGCGCAGTCGGACGCCGGGCAGATCCGCCATCACCCGATACGCGGCCGCCCGGACAGCGGGCTTCACCGGCATCGTGATCAGGTCGGCCGTCTGGCGCAGTATCCAGGCAGTGCGCCCGGCGGTCTCGGCGCCGCTGTCCGCGGCGTGGAGCCGCTCCAGGTAATGAAGCAACTCTCCGCTCTTGGAGGGCAGTTCACCGAGGTCCTGATACGAGACGTTGCGTGGGCCCAGTGCGTAGATCCTGTCGTCGAGGTTCGTCCGCATGACCATCGGCGGCCTGGTGCCCATCGTGAGGCCCAGCGTGTTCGTTCCGACCGAGTTCTCGACCTCGAACCTCACCGTGTGAGGTGAGCCCGCGGCACGCCAGCGCGCCTCGTCCGCCCGGGTGAGCGGCTCGGTCACCGAGTCGAGACCGGAGACCATGAGGCTCTGGGCCCCCGCGCGCACCCCCACGGACCACTGTTCGGTCGACGTGGTGCGCACGGCGAAGAATCCTCCCTTCTCACCGGCGACCTCGACGTTCTCCGACCGCGTGGTGGTCTGCCAGTACGTTCCCCCGGTGGCGGACGTCTCGGCCTTCCTCGCCGCGCTGAGCAGTTCCAGGCGGCCGTCGACGTGGAGGTCCGGCGCTGACGCACTCGACCCTGCCGTGGCGGTGGAGGACTGCGGATGTGCGTCCGGAGGTCCGGACGGCTCGCGCTGGTCGACCGTGCTCACGACCACGACGGACGCCGCGACGGCCGCGAGAGCCGTGGCGGCAGCGAGCGGCCTGATCCTGCCGCGCAGACGCACCGGTCCCGGTACCCGAGAGCGTGACGCGCCGCTCTCCGCCACTCCGGCCAGGATGCGGTCCAGGTCTTCGCGTTGACGCGGGGAGTCGGCGAGGCGGGCCGGATCCAGTTCGTCGGGCCGGGCCCCCGCGAGCACCTGCATGACGTCGGGCCGCCCGGACCGTTCGTTGCCGTTCTTCACGTCAGTGCTCCTTCGCGATCAATGGGGTGCGGGGCTGGACGGTCGGCGTGGAAACCGCCGTCCTGTGCGCGGACGGCGGCTCCGGTCGGGACACCGCGACCGGTACGGGTGCCCCGCCCAGGACGGCGGACGGCTCAAGGGAGTTCTCCAGACGACGGCGCGCCCGGTACAGCCGGACGGTCAGCGTCGCGGTGGTGCAGCCCAGGACCTGCGCGGCTTGTCTGGCGCTCAGCCCGTGCCAGGCGATCAGTGTCAGCAGTTCCCGGTCGGCGTCGGACAGACTCGCCAGGGCCTGCAGCGCGGCTTCCCGTTCGGTCACGACCGCGGCCACGTCGTCGCCGACGTCCGCCCGGGCTCCGCTGATGATGCGCTGGGCCTCCGCGGCGGCGAGGGCGTACTGACGGCTGTCCCGGCGTCGGAGCTCGCGCACCAAATTGCGGGCCACACCCAGGAGCCAGGGCAGCGCGGGGTCCGGAAGGTCGCGTACCCGTCTCCAGGCGATGGTGAAGGTCTCGCTGGTGATGTCCTCCCCGACCTGCCGTCCCACCAGGCTCGTGGCGTAGGCGAGGACGCGCGGACAGCACTCCTCGTAGACGTCCCGGAAATGTTGCGCTGTCACGCGCCGTCCCCTCGTATTGGTTGTCTCACCAAGCAATGCGCGCGGCAGCCCCTTTCTTACAGGGCGCCCCGAACGTGCGATGTGGCCTGCACCACGTCCCGTCCGGCACAGGACATGGGGAGGGCGACCGCGCCGGGGGCTGAGGCGAGAGCGCGCGTCGAGCGGTCGGTCCGAACGCGAGGGCGAGACGGAGACCGGTTCGGTCGGCGGCCGCTGAAGGAACTGTTCGCGGTGGGCGAGGACGACGGAGACAGCGCCGGCGCAGGTGGCCGGGAAGCGGTGCGTGGTGCCGGAGTCGGTCCCGTCCGAGACGTGGTTCGGCCGCCGGACGGACAGGTCCGCCGACGACGTCTTGTCTCCGTCGTGACGCCTGTGGTTGAGTGACATACCAGAGGATTGAAACGTTTCACTCGCTCGGGGGGACGGCGTTCACGCGCCCGCCGAACCGTCCGCCGTCGATGGAGGCAAGCGTGAGGAAGCGCAGGTTGGCTGTCGGGCTGATGCTGGCGTTCGTGGCGGCCGCGTCAGGGCTCGGGTCCACGCCGGGTGCGGCGGCGGTGTCCGACCCGGATCTCCAACGGGGCCTGGCGGCAGGCGCGTCGGCGCTCGTGGTGAGCGGGCTCGAAGTCGAGCATCAGGTCCAGCCGCTGGGTGTCGACGTCCCCCGGCCGAGGCTGAGCTGGCAGGTGACCTCGGGCCTCGGCACGGCCGGTCGCACCGCGGTCGGGCAAGTGGCCTACGAGGTCGAGGTGTCGACGTCGCACGGCGGCCGGGGAGAGGTGTGGGACAGCGGGCGCGTGCGCTCCTCCCGGTCCTTCGACGTGACGTACGGCGGTCCCGCTCTCAGGTCCCGTACGCGCTACTACTGGCGCGTACGGTCCTGGGACCGCGCCGGGAAGGCGTCGCCGTGGAGTGGCGAGGCGCGGTTCGAGACGGCTTTCGTCGACCCCGGCGACTTCCACGGGGCGTGGATCGGAGCGCACGCGAAGGCGCCCGCACTGCGGCTCGACGACGCGCACTGGATCTGGTACCCCGAAGGCAACCCGTCCGACTCCGCCCCCGCCGGGACGCGCTGTCTGCGCCGGAGCTTCGATCTGCCCGCCGGGGCGCGGCTCAGCACGGCAGAGACGCAGTTGACCGCTGACGACCGCTTCACGCTGTTCGTCAACGGCGCCGAGGTGACGAGCTCCGCGCGCGTCGCGGACTCCTGGCGGACCGCGAGCGTCATCGACATCGCCCCGTACCTGCACACGGGCACCAACGTGCTCGCTGTGGAGGCGACGAACACCGGTCAGGGGCCGGCCGGTGTGCTCGGGAGCCTGCGCTTCGAGGGGGCGGGAGCACCGCCCGACCTCGTCACCGACCGCAGTTGGAAGACCTCGAACTCCCCGGACGACGGCTGGGAACAACCCGGGTACGACGACGCGGCGTGGCCGAACGCCCTCGAGACCGCTCCCTACGGCTCGGGCCCCTGGGGCCGGTCGGTGTCGGCTCCGCCTCCCCCGGAGACGCTGCTGCGGGACGAGTTCACCGCAGGCAAGCCCATAGCCTCGGCACGGGCCCATGTCGCGGGCCTCGGCTACAACAAGCTCTACCTGAACGGGCGACGCATCGGCGACCGCGAACTCGAACCCGGATTCACGGTGTACGACAAGACCGTCCTGTACTCGACGTACGACGTCACCGACGCGCTGCGCACCGGCGGCAACGCCATCGGGGTCAGCCTGGGCCGCGGGTTCTACGCGATGACCGACCCGGACGAGTGGAAGGCGTCGTCCTGGTGGGGCGAGCCCAAGCTCAAGCTGGAACTCGACATCACGTACACCGACGGCACGCACCGTCAAGTGGTCAGCGACAGCGGGTGGAAGGTGTCCGACGGGCCGACCACCACGCAGTCGCTCTGGTTCGGGGAGACCTACGACGCCCGCGCGGAGCAGTCCGGCTGGAACCGCCCCGGCTTCGACGACGGCACCTGGCGCCCCGCGCTGGGCGTCGACGGACCGAAGGGCACGCTCCGCTCGGAAAGCTTCCCGCCCGTCAAGGTGACCGATCATCTGAAGGCCGAGCACACCACTCCGGCCGAGGGCACGCACGTCTACGACTACGGCAGCCCCACGGCCGGCTGGGCGAGCATCGGGGTCCAGGGACCCGCCGGGGCGACGGTCACCGTCACCTACGGCGAGAAGCTGCGCGCGGACGGCACCGTCGACAACACCGGAGCCTTCGGTATGGGTCTGCAGACCTACTCGTACACCCTCAAGGGCGACGGTGTGGAGCGATACCGGCCGAGCTACAGCTACGCCGGTTTCCGCTATGCCCAGGTCGTCGTACCCCAGGGGGTCACCCTCCGGTCGGTCGACGGGGCGAGGGTCCACACGGCGGTGGCGTCCACCGGCGACTTCACCAGCTCGAGCGACCTGCTGAACCGCTACCAGGACGCGCAGGCCGACACGATCCTCAACAACCTGCACTCGATCCCGACCGACACACCCATGTACGAGAAGCGCCCCTACACGGCGGACGGCTTCCTGTACGCGGACTCGGCGATCGCGAACTTCGACATGCGGAACTTCTACGAGAGCTGGATGCGCTCGCACCGCGACGACCAGAACGACGACGGATCGATCGGCCCCACCGTGCCCACCACCGAGTCGGGCAAACAGGTCAAGGACCCGGTCTGGTCGGCCAGCTTCGTCCTCGGCACCTGGGACCTGTACTGGTACTACGGCGACACCCGGGCGGTGGCCGAGAACTACGACGGGATGAAGGCCTGGCTGGCGTACTACGAGCACGACATCGCCGGCACCGGGGGCATCTACACCGGCTTCAGCTACGGCGACTGGCTCTCCCCGGAAGGCGCCAACGCGCCGGAGGGCACCCGGCTCTCGGGAACCGCATACATCTACCTCACCGCGACACGGCTCGCCACCATGGCGAGGGCGCTGGGCCACGACGCCGACGCGCGGCACTTCGACGCGTTCGCCACCAAGGTCAAGGACACCTTCAACGCCACCTTCTACAGCCGGGACAAGGAGGCCTACTACGACGACCAGGCCGCCGGCTACCGGCAGACGTCCAACCTGCTCCCGCTGAGCTTCGGCCTGGTGCCGAAGGAGCACCGCCAGGCCGTGATCGACAACCTCGTCGCCGACATCCGGGCCCGCGCCGACCACCTGGACACCGGCGCGCTCGGCACCAAAGTGCTCCTTCCGGTCCTCACCGACGCCGGGCACGCCGATCTGGCCTACACGGTGGCCACCAACCCGACCTACCCCGGCTGGGGTTACTGGTTCGAGGGCCTCGGAGCCACGACCATGTGGGAGGAGTGGAACGCGAACTCGCGCTCGCACGACCACGCGTTCCTGGGAACGGTGGACGACTGGCTCTACCAGGATGTCGCCGGCATCGAGGCCGCCGCACCCGGCTACACGAGGGTGACGATCCAGCCCCGTGCAGTCGGCGATCTGACCCACGCCTCCGCCCATGTCGAGTCACCGCTCGGCCGGATCACCTCGTCGTGGACGCGGACGCCGGGCCACTTCACACTGCGCGTCGACGTGCCGGTGGGGTCGACCGCCGATGTCCTCGTGCCGGTCGGCGGCCGCCAGAAGGTCCACGCACCCGCGGGCGCGACGGCCGGCGAACGCGGGGACGGATACGCCCGCTTCACGGTCGGCGCGGGGAGCCACCGGTTCGGTGTGACGGATGAGGTTCCGTCTCGTGCCGGTGCTCCCGGCGGCGGGGTTCACGCACGAGCTCAACGGCCCGCGGCCCGTTCGTGACCGCGGTCCCGTTGCCTCCGCGATGCCGTCGCGCACCCCTGGCGCTGTCGCCCTCCGTGGTGGACGCCTGGGTGCGGATCACGAGGTGATCGGGTTGACGGAGCCGACCTCTTCGACGCTGTCGGACGGGCATGAGCCCAGGTAGGAGGGGAGCGGACTGGATGCCGCGGGTAGATTGGGAGCATGGTGGTGCCGGGGTGTCCCACGGATCTGCTGGGCCGGCGTGCCGAACGCGCGCTGTTCGACCGCTGGCAGGACGCTGTCAAGGCCGGACGGGGTGGCGCTCTCGTGGTCGTCGGTGAGCCCGGTATCGGCAAGTCCGCGCTGCTCGACCACATGGCCTCGACCGCGGACGGCTTCCACGTGGTGCGCGCCGCCGGTGTGGAAGCGGAGGCGGAACTGCCCTTCGGGGTGTTGCATCAGGTCTGCGCGCCGTTCCTGGCCACGCTGGAGCACCTGCCCGGACCGCAGCAGGACGCGCTGGCCGCGGCCTTCGGGCTGCGGACCGGAGCCGCGCCGGACCGCCTCATGCTGAGCCTGGCCGTACTGGGGTTGTTGTCCGAGGCGGCGGCCCGCCAACCGCTGATCTGTGTGATCGACGACGCCCAGTGGCTCGATCCCGGTTCGGCACAGGCACTCACGTTCGTGGCGCACCGCGTCGGTGCGGAGCCCCTCGGTCTCGTGTTCGCCACTCGCCGCGCCGGTGGCGGTCTACGCGGGTTGCAGGAGGTGGTGCTGACCGGTCTCGGCCCCGGGGACGCCCGCGCCCTGCTGCACTCGGCCCTGCACGTGCCGTTGGACGAGGTGGTCGTGGAGCGGATCGCCGCGGAGGCCCGGGGCAGTCCGCTGGCCCTGCTCGAACTGCCCCGGACCATGACGGCCGCGGGGTTCGCGGGCGGCTTCGGTCCGACCGACACCGCGGCCGTGCCGGGGCGCATCGAGGACAGTTTCCGTAGCAGGGTCCTCCGCCTTCCGGCGGCCACCCGCATGCTGCTCCTGGTGGCCGCCGCGGAACCGACGGGCGACTCCGCACTGCTGTGGCGCGCGGCCGCCCTTCTGGGAATCGGGGTCTCGGCCGCGGCGGCGGCCGAGGCCGACGGGCTGCTCTCCATCGGCACGCGGGTGGTCTTCCGCCATCCCCTGGTGCGGTCGGCTGTCTATCAGGCGGTGCCGCCGTCGCAGCGCCGGGCCGCGCACCGTGCTCTGGCGGACGTCACCGGCCCCTCGGAACCGGACCGGCGTGCCTGGCACCGCGCACACGCGGCCGTCGGCTTCGACGAGGAAGCCGCAGCGGAGCTCGAGGGGTCGGCACGACGAGCCCTGGCACGTGGTGGTATCGCTGCCGCCGGGGCATTCCTGGAGCGGTCGGTCGCGCTCACCGCCGACCCCACCGCCAGAGCGGAGCGGGCGCTGCGTGCGGCACGCGCCAAACAGCAGGCCGGCGCGTACGACAGCGCTCTGGGCCTCCTCACGCTGGCCGACCGGGGGCCCGAGAACGAGCTGCGCGCCGCCAACAGTGAGCTGCTGCGAGGGCAGATCGCCTTCGCCCGCAGTTTCGGCGGTGGCGCCGCCCCCGTGCTGCTGCGCGCGGCCCGCCGATTCGAGTCCATCGACGTCTCCCGTGCGAGGGATGTCTATCTGCAGGCGCTGGCCGCGGCGCTGCTCGCCGGACGGCTCGGCGACGAGTGCCGGATCGCGGAGATCGCCCACAGCGCTCGCCGACTGCCCGCGGCGTCGGTGCCACGCGCCTCGGATCTCCTGCTGGACGGACTGACGCTCCTGATCGTCGAAGGCCGCGGTGCCGCCGTTCCGGTATTGCGCAGGGCGGTATCGGCGTTCACCACCGAGCAACTGGCCCCGGAGGAGGAGCTGTACTGGCTGTGGCTGGCCGGCCATGGCGCCGGGCTGTTGTGGGACGACGAGGCCTGGGGACTGCTGGCCACGCGGCTGCTGCGATCGTGCGAGGTACGAGGGGCGATCAGCATCCTCCCCGTCGCCGCGGCCACCCGTGCGGGACTGCACTTGCTGGCCGGGGAACTCCTGCAGGCCGCTTCGTTGGCCGAGACGGCTGCCGACGTCACCTTCATGACCGGGGCCGGCCCCGTCGCCTACGCCGAGGTGGGGCTCGCCGTCTTCCGCGGACGCGACGACGAGGCCCTTGCCGCGATCCGCACCGCGACCCGGGACTCGATGGCGCGGGGCGAAGGCATGGCGCTGACCTACCTCCAGTGGGCCGGCGCCGTCCTCCACAACGGCGCATGCCGGTACGAGCAGGCGCTGGAATCCGCGCGCCTGGCCGGCGCCGATTCCAGCGTCCAGCGCATCCGCAACTGGGCGCTGGCCGAGCTCGTCGAGGCGGCCGTACGTACCGGACGCCAGGACCTGGCCGACGAGGCCCTGGGGGAGCTGTGCCGGACGACCGGGCCCTGCTCCAGCCACTGGGCGGCGGGCGTCGAGGCACACTGCCGGGCTCTGCTCGCCGTCGGTCCGGACGCCGAGGACCTGTACCGCACGGCCTTGGGACGGCTCGAGCGCACCGGCCTGCGGGCCGTGGTGGCCCGTGTCCATCTTCTCTACGGGGAGTGGCTGCGGCGCGAGCGCCGCCATCTGGAGGCACGGGACCAACTACGGCGGGCACACGAGATGTTCGTGCGGTTCGGCATGGACGGTTTCGCCGAACGGGCCCGCAGCGAACTGTCGGCGGCCGGCGAGCCCACCCTCAAGCGCCGGTCCCGGTTCGGTGACCAGCTCACCCCCCAGGAGAGACGCGTCGCGATGCTGGCGGCCGAGGGAGCCACCAACCCCGAGATCGCGTCGCGGCTGTTCATCAGCGCCAGCACGGTCGACTACCATCTGCGCAAGGTCTTCCGCAAGCTCAAGGTCACCACGCGTACACAGCTGGCCGGGTTGCTGCGAGACGGCCGGCTGGTTCCCGGAGTCACAGAGCGTCCCTGACGCCACTACCGGACACGACTACGCATTCACGTGATGCCCCCGGGCGGGGGCGTGCGCCTACCGTTGCCAGTGACGCGGCTACCAGTGATGCGGCACCGGAGCGCGCCGGCGGTACACCGTCGGGCGCGCCCCGCGTGCCGCACCGCGGAATGCGAGCGGACCGCCATGATCACGCCCATGACCACATCTGATTCCCCTTTGTCCCGGCACGGCGCATTGAGCCCATGCGCAGGCCCGCCGCTTGCCCGCGCACCGCCCGGACATCGCCCCGAGTTGACTCCGACCCAGCGCCCCTCCCACACGATCGCCACATCGCCCGACGGCATGAGGCGGCGAGGTGACGGTGCGCGAACTCCCTGGAAACGGCGGCGACTTCGGCTCGGACGCCTTCAGACGCCTCGACAGCGCGAAGCCGGTCCTGCGACAGCACCCCCCCCTGTGCGGCGATGGCCACCACCGTTGCGCAAACACAAGGACCAAGAAAGGCGGCGGGCGCATGCCCACCCCACCCATCGGCGCGGCCCGGCGCATGGTCGAGACCCTTTCCCAGTACGGCGTGCCGTACGTCTTCGGTGTCCCGGGAAGCGCGAGCGACGCCGTTCACGATGCCCTGGCCCTCGCGGGCCCCGAACTTGTGATGTGCCACCACGAACAGAACGCGGCCGTGATGGCCTCCGCAGTCGGGCTGCTGACCGGCACCCCCGGAGCGGTCCTGGCCACCTCAGGAGCCGGCACCGCCAATCTGATGACCGGCCTGCTCCTGGCGACGAGTGAGCAGCACCCCGTGATTGCGGTGTGCGCGGCGCTGACCGGCCGGAACCGGTTCAGGCGAACCCAGCGGTCGATGGACGCCCTCGCCGCACTGAGACTGGTCACCACCTACACCTGCGAGGTCCGCGACCCCGACCATGTCCCCGAAGCCATCGCCAACGCCCTGCGCGCAGCGGTCACCCCACCCCGCGGCGCGGCCGCGGTGGTGATACCGGAAGACGTCGCGGGAGCCCCCACCGCCGCAAGCGTCGTCCAGCCGCACAGGCACCCCTCTCACGGTCCCGCTCCCGCCGAGTACATCCACCGCGCCGCACAGATCGTCCGCGCCGCGCGGCAGCCCGTCCTCCTCGTCGGGTCGCGGGGCGCGGACACCGAGGCCTGCACCGCGCTGCGTGAACTGATCCGTGTCACCGGCCTGCCCGTGGTGGAGACCTTCCAGGCCGTGGGCATCGTCCCGCGCGCACTGGAGGAGCAGTACGCCGGCCGGGTCGGCCTCTTCCGTGACCAGCCGGGGGACGCCATGGTGACGCACGCCGACGCGCTGATCACCGTCGGCTACGATCCCGTGGAGTACGACCCGGGCCTCTGGAACACCGACCCGGCCCGAACGATCGTCCACATCGACACGCTGCCCGCCGAGATCGGCAGCCACTACCAGCCCGCTCTGGAACTGCGGGGCGATGTGGCCGCGACCGTCGATGAGCTGTCGGGGGAGCTCTCCGGGCTGTCGATCAGCGACCGTACCCGAGCCGCCCTGGCCGAACAGCACACCGTTCTGGCCCGCATCGAGGAGGAGGCCAGAGCGGCACCGGCCACAGCTGCCGGCCTCGATCCGGCCGCGGTGATCCAGAAGATCTCCGAGGTCGTGGACGACGATGCCACCGTGGTGTCGGACACCGGCTCGCACATCTACCTGGCCCGTCACTTCCGTGGACACCAGCCGCGCCGCGTCCTCCTCTCCAACGGCCCGCAGACACCGGGAGTCGGCCTGCCAAGGGCGATGACCGCCGCGCTGCTGCGGCCGGGGACACAGGTGGTGTCGGTCTCCGGGGACGGCGGGTTTCTGGCCGGCGCGCCGGAAATGGAGACCGCCACCCGTCTGGGCCTCCACGCCACGCATGTGATCATGCGGGACAACGCCTACGACTCTGTGGCCTTCCAGGAGCATCGGAGATACGGCAGAGCCTCCGGCGTCCGGTCCGGCGCCTGCGACATCACCCTGTACGCCTGCGCGTTCGGCGCCAGAGGGATTCGGACCGAGACGATGGACGACTTCGAGACCGAACTGCGCGGGTCTCTCGACCCGGTCGGGCTCTGCGACCCCGGCATCACGGTCATCGACGTCCCGGTCGACTGCACGCACGACGCGGAACTCTTCGCACAACTCCAGGACGGCGTTCCGCGATGACGCGCCGACGACCGCGGCTCCGGCGCGGCGCGACCTCCCGCCGGCACCCCGAGGCCTCCGGCCAGTGCCGTCACACGGCGGAGAGCAGCCGACTCTCGGCCCGACCGTGGGCTCGCGGTCCACGGACGTGCCTGTCGACCAGCGGGCCAACCGGACCGGTCCGCACTCGCGTTGCCCGATCAGCCACGGTGCGGCGACGCGCATGACACGACGCACGGCCGAGGCTTCCCACCGGCGCCGGCGGACACCTGTCATGCCGGCCGGACCAGCCAGATGTCGTACGTGGCAGGAGGTTCTCATGACGAAGCAGACACACATCGTGACAGGCACGCATCGCGTCGCGACCGCCGGGGGACTTGCCGTCGGCTTCCCGGCGGTACGGCCACGAACACTCATCGCGGTCGTGGTCGCCTCGGCCGTACTGCTCGGAGTCACCCTGTGGGGCGTGATCGTCCCCGCGGACGTCCACCTGGAAGTGTTGTTGGTGGCGGTGCCGGCGCTCACCGCCGCGGCGGACAACACCCGCACCACCGTCAGCATGACCGCCCTCGCCTGTCTCGGCGTGGTGGCGGTCGACGCCGACGACGGTCTGCCCAGCTCACCGATCCTCCCGATCGACGTCCTGGGCCTGCTGGTCGTCTGCGTCCTGGTCCTCGTGGTCCGGCGCATGCGCGACGTGGACCATCGAACGCTCTGTGCGGTGCGCTCCGTCTCGGAGACAGCGCAGAAGGCGCTGCTCCCGCCGTTGCCCTGTCGTATGGCGGGGCTGGAGATCGCCACGGCCTACCGCTCGGCAGCGGCCCACGCACACATCGGCGGTGACGTGTACGCCGCCGAACGCGTCGGCCGTACGGTCCGCATGTTGATCGGCGACGTACGGGGCAACGGCCTGGCGGCAGTCGACGACGCCGCAGCGGTCATCGGTGCTTTCCGTGAAGCCGCGCACCGCGATGTGCAACTGGAGCATGTCGCCCTCTCCTTGGACGCCGGCGTGCGCCGCCGTGTCGACCAGGTCGGCGAGACGGACAGCGATGCGGTGGAGCGGTTCATCACCGCTCTCGTCCTGGAGATACCCGACGACTTGCCCGTGGTCCGCGTGATCAGCTGTGGCCACCCCGACTCGATGCGCTCCCACAGCGCGGATGTGGACTTCCTCGAAGTGCCGCAGCCGGCACCACCGCTCGGCCTGGGCGGCGACCGGGCGGCCTATCAGGTGAACACCTTCCGGTTCGAGCCGGAGGACACGCTGCTCCTGCACACCGACGGCCTCCTGGAGACCCGCGACGGCGCGGGTGCGTTCTACCCGGCGCTGGACCGATTCGCGCTCCTCGCCGAGGACGAACCGCATTGCCTGATCGAACGCCTCATGAGTGACCTGACCGTCCATGCGGGCGGGGAGGTGGAGGACGACGTGGCCATGGTCGCGGTGCGCCGCCGGGCCGCGACGGCCACGGGGAGTGCCGGCGAGGGCGGCCGCCAAGGGAGCCCCGTCGTCACCGAGTTCGGCTCGTGGCCTGAGTAGACATCCATCCATCGGTCGCTCTGGTGCGCCTCGCCACGGCCGGCGGTGAGGCCGCCGCCGGCCGGTGAACCTGCCGACCCGCAGGGCAGGAAGGCCACGGCCTCGCACATCCCGGGCGTGTCGGTCGCAGGCGATCGTACGGACTCGGTCGACCTGTCCTACGACGGGAAGACGCGGCACCGTGCCGCACTCGGTCACTCGACGGCAGGGGCCACCGCCCGGCTGCACGCCCCGGCCGGCGCGTCCTGCCTGACGCGGCGAGTCCACGCCCCGGATGACCGTGGCAACGGCGTCACACAGACCATCGTCCGCGCCGTAGGCATCAGTTGACACCCTGACGGGGCCGGCGGAGACCCCCTGGTCCCTGCCGCACCCCGTCGGCCGCGAGCGTCTCAGTGCTGGATTCCTCCATCGGTGTCGACATATCGGCTTCCGCGCGGGCGAGTCGGCGGGCGGGTCCGCTCCGTGCCTCCAGGGGGACTCGGGTGGTGTCGAGCTGGGCTGCGGCGAGGCGTGCGGCCCGTTCGATACCGGAGGTCGGTCCGGCAGACGACGGCGGGGTTGCAGCCGTGCCGGACCCTTGGGTCGGCAGCCAGGTCGGCGCACACGGCCGTCGGGGCCTTGGGCGGCCGGAGGCCTTCGGGTGATCTGAAAGGACGTCAGTTCCGTTCTGTGCGAGTCGTTGACATGCCCCTGCCGCGTGGCTAACTTCACGAAGAGTTCCCGTCTGCGCCCCGAGGTGCTCGTGGCCCCGGGGCTCCGCCATCGCGTTCGCATCGCCAGGCGCCCCGTCCCGGTGATGAGACAACGTTGTCAACCCCGGCCATGGCTCGGGCGTCGCGCTTTCGACCGGAAGGCAACGTTGTCAAGTGCCGCTTCCTGCTTCCGAGTAGAGGAGAAACACGTGATGAAACGACTGCCGAGACCTCCCGGAACCGTCGCGATCGGCTTGTTCGCGGCTGCCGCGCTGGCCGCCGCCGGTTTGTGCGCACCCGCGTCAGCGGCCGAGAAGGCCGCGCTCGTCACGTCGCCCGCCACCGTGGTCAACCCGTTCATCGGGACGTCGAACCAGGCCGACGACTTCCCCGGGGCCGACATGCCCTTCGGCATGGTGCAGTGGAGCCCGGACACGCCGTCGCGTCCCTCCGGGGGCGGATACGAGTACAACGACTCGTCCATCACCGGCTTCAGCCTCACCCACATCGCCGGGCCCGGCTGCGGTGCGGCCGGCGACATACCGGTGCTGCCCACGGTCGGCACCGTGAACACCGGCGCCACGGACGCGTTCTCCCACGCCAACGAGTCGGCGTCGGCCGGCTCCTACAAGGTCGCCCTCAACAACCAGGTGACCACGGAGCTGACCACCACGACACGCAGCGGCATGGCGCGCTTCACCTTCCCCTCGAGCAGCCAGGCCAACCTGATCTTCAAGCTCACCGGAAGCCAGAACGGCGCCAGCTCGACGCAGTTCACCAAGGTCTCGAACACCGAGGTGAGCGGCCAGGTCACCAGCGGCCACTTCTGCGGCGCGGGGAACACATACAGCGTGTACTTCGACATGGTCTTCGACCAGCCGTTCACCTCGCAAGGCGCCTCCGTCGCGAAGACGTCGGCCGCCACCCCGGGGAAGCCGGGCACCGCGTCCAAGAACGCCGCCGAGAAGCCCGACAAGCCGGTACTCCACGGCAAGACCCCCACCGCGACGGCTCCGAAGACGGCCAAGGGCAGCGCCTCCCCGAACGCTGCCGCCTCCAACGGCTACGTCACCTTCAACACCACCACCAACCCGGTGGTGCAGGCCAAGGTCGGCATCTCCTACGTCTCGGTCGCCAACGCGACGGCCAACCGGACCGCGGAGAACACCGGGTGGGACTTCAACGCGACCCGCACCGCCGCGCAGAACGCCTGGAACAGCGCACTCGGCAAGATACAGATCGCCGGCGGGACCGCCGCACAGCAACAGAGCTTCTACACCGCGCTCTACCACTCACTGCTGCACCCGAACGTCATCAGCGACACCAACGGCCAGTACTACGGCTTCGACGGCAGAACGCACACCGTGGACACCGGCCACCGAGCGGCGTACGCCAACTACTCCGGCTGGGACATCTACCGCTCGCAGGCCCAACTCGAAGCCCTGGTCGCTCCCCAGGTCGCCTCGGACACCGCGCAGTCGATGGTCGACGACTACGCCCAGACCGGAGTCTTCCCCAAGTGGTCGGAGAACAACGGCGAGTCCTACGTCATGGTGGGCGACCCGGCGGACGCGATCCTCGCCGACTACTACGCCTTCGGCGCCAGGGACTTCGACACCACGACCGCCCTGGCCGACATGGTCAAGCAGGCGAGCACGGCCAACAATGACCGGCCGGGTCTGAACTACCTGAACGCACCCGGGTACATGCCGCACGACGGCAGCTACGGCTGCTGCAACTTCTACGGCCCGGTGGCCACCACGCTGGAGTACAACACCGCCGACTTCGCGATCTCCGCGATGGCCGGGGCACTCGGCGACACCGGCAACCAGAAGACGTACGCCAACCGCGCCCAGGGCTGGCGCAACGTGCTCAACCCCGCCTCCGGTTTCGTCGAACCCCGCAACGCCGGCGGTTCCTGGACCGGCGGCTTCGACCCCACCAGCGGCACCGACATGGTCGAGGCCGACTCCTGGATCTACACCGGGATGGTCCCGTTCAACATCGGCGGCCTGGCCCGCGCCAAGGGCGGCAACACGGCGATGAACCACTACCTGGACACCGTGCTGCGCAGCTACACCGGCGACAAGGGCTACGCATGGGTCGGCAACGAACCCAGCATCGAACTGCCGTGGGAGTACGACTACACGGGACAGCCCTACAAGACCCAGGGCACCGTCCGGGCGATCCAGGACCAGATCTGGGCGAACACCCCCGGTGGCCTGGCCGACGGCAACGACGACCTCGGCGCGATGAGCGCCTGGTACGTGTGGTCGGCGCTCGGCATGTACCCCGAGACACCGGGCACCTCCGATCTCGCCCTGGGCTCCCCCCTGTTCACGCAAGCCGTGGTCACCCTCCCGTCGGGCGGGACACTGACGGTCAACGGCAACGGCGCCGCCGACAACGCCCCGTACGTGCAGTCCGCGACATGGAACGGAACGGCCTGGAACAACGCCTTCGCCCCCACCACGGCCATCACCGCCGGCGGCACGCTGAACTACACGCTCGGCACCAGCGCCAACACCTCCTGGGCGACGGCCGCCTCCGCCGCCCCGCCCTCCTACGCCGGTGACACCGCGGCCCCGGCCTCGCCCCGCATCGGCCCCATCGCCTCCGCGGTGGCGGCGAACCTGTGCGTGGACGACGCGAGTTCCTCCACCACCGACGGCACCCACGTCCAGATCTGGGCCTGCAACAACACCTACGCCCAGGACTGGATCGTCGCCGGCGACGGAACGATCCGGACCCTCGGCAAATGCCTGGACGCCGACCACAGCGGAACCACCAACGGCACACTGGTCCAGCTGTGGACGTGCAACGGCAGTGGGGCCCAGCAATGGACCGCGGGGGCCAACGGATCACTGATCAACCCCCAGTCCAAGCTGTGCCTGGACGACCCCAACTCCACCACCACCGCCGGCACCCAGCTCCAGCTCTACAGCTGCAACGCCTCGAGCGCGCAGAACTGGAAGCTGCCGACCTGAGCCAACGGAACCGACAGCCTCCGGCACCTCCAGGCAATTCCAGCGCAACGCCCCTGTGTGTCCCGACCACTTGGCCGGGACACACAGGGGCGCGTCTGGTGAGAGGGTGTGAGGGCGCGGGGCGCAGGGTGTCGTCCAGAACTCGGGCAGACCGTCAACCCGCTGAAGCGAGGCCCGGGTGAAGGCGCTCGGTTCGTCCCGACGGGGGAGGCCCGGGTCGTTGTCATGCGGCCGGTTGAGCGGCTGCCGACCGTTCAGCGGGTGACTCGCCGACGAGCATCCCTCAGTACGCGCCGGGCCGCGAGCCGGCCCGACGTGGCGTTGTTGCCCGCGCCGGGCCAGGTCGACGCACCGGTCAGGTACAGGCCGGGTATCGCCGTGCGGTACCCGCTGTGCCCGCACATGGGCCGGAAGACGAAGTTCTGGGCCAGGTGGTGGCTCCCCGCGATGCTGTCGCCGCCGACGAGGTTCGGGTCAGCCGCTTCGAGGTCCTCCGGGGAGTACGCGGTGACGCGGGCGATCCGTGTCCGGCTGCCGGGTGCGTACCGCTCCAGCTTGGTGAGGACCCGGTCGGTCATGGCGTCGACGACGTCGGGCCACGCGGTGCCTCGAATCGTTCCCGCCGCGTCGCCCCGTACGACCGAAGGCAGCGTGCGGACCTGGATCCATACGACGTGGCGGCCCGCAGGAGCCCGAGTCGGGTCCACCGCGGAGGTCTGTCCCACGATCAGGAGGGGTTCCACGGGCAGGAGCCCGGCCTGCGACTCCGCGTACGTGCGAGCGAGGTCGTCGACGTACGGGGCCACATGAACGTACGCGAAACGCGCCAGCTCGTCTCCTGCCGCCCAGGGCAGCGGCCCGTCGAGGGCGAGATGCAGCATCAGGGTGCCCGGTCCGTACTGGTAGCGGGACGCCTTGCCGCGCACCTGCGCGGGTACCTGCTCGGACTCCAGGAGCCGTCGGTACAGGAGGGCAGGTCCTACGTTCGCGATCACCGCGCGGCGCGCTTTCAGGGTGCTCCCGTCGGTGCCGCGCACGCCCACGGCCCGTCCGTTCCGGCAGACCACGCGGTCCACCTCGAAGCCGGTGCGGACCTCGCCCCCGCAGTCGGTGAGCACGTCGGCGAGCGCTCGCGGGAGCCGCTGTGCACCTCCGCAGGAAGAGGCGCCGATGCTCCGACAGAGGACCGGCTGGACCACGTACCCGGCCGAGGCCGAGGCTTCCGTACCCGTACGGCCGTTCTCCCCGGCCGCGTGGCCTTCGGAATGGTCCGGCCCTTCGAAAGATCGGCATCTTTGGTCGGAAATGTCTTCAGGCCATCCTAATTTATGAAACGGACGGGTTCATACCGTGGTAACGGCTCGGTCGGGGGCGTGTGTGTGTTCGGCCCAGATGATCTTGCCGTAGTGGCTGTGGCGGGTTCCCCAGCGTTCGGCGAGTTGAGCGACGATGAACAGTCCGCGCCCGTTCTCGTCGAAGGTGCGGGCCCGGCGCAGATGCGGCGAGGTGCTACTGCCGTCGGCGACCTCGCAGACCAGGCTGCCGGCGTGATGGATCAGGCGTAGCTGGATGGGTGGTTGGGCGTGGCGGATGGCGTTGGTGACGAGTTCGCTGACGATGAGTTCGGTGGTGGGGATGGCGTCGGTGAGACCCCAGGCAGCCAGTTTCTCCGCGATGTGGGAGCGGGCGTAGGAGACGGCGGCCGGGTCGGCCGGCAGGTCCCAGGTGGCGACGGTACGGGTGTCCAGCGCGTGAGTGCGGACGGCCAGGACGGCGACCTGGGTGTGGGGCGCCTGGAGCAGGGCCTTGACGGCGGAGAGGCAGGTGGCGTCCAGGCAGCGCTGGGGCCGGGCGAGAGCGCTGAGCAGCTCGTCCCTGCCGGAGTCCCGCGCGTCTGCGTCACCATGGGTGTACAGCAGGAGCGTGCTGCCTTCAGGGAGGTCGATCTCCGTGGCTCCGAAGGGCAGGTCCGTCTGTCCCAGCGGCGGGCCTTCGGGCAGGTCGAGGGATGCGACCGTGCCGTCGGGTGCGATGACGGCGGGTGGAGGGCTCCCGGCGCAGGCGATCGTGCAGCGGCAGGACGCGGGATCGTAGACCGCGTACAGGCACTGGGCGCTGACGCTGCTGGTGGTGGTCTGGGTGTCGTGACCGGCGCGGACGTCGGGCCGTAGCCGGGCGAGGACGTCCGCGAGATGGGCAAGCAGTTCCTCCGGCTGCAGGTCGACGTCGGCCAATGTGCGTACCGCGGCGCGGAGTTCGGAGGCGGTGGCGTCGGCGTTCGGTCCGGTCACCGCGCCGGCGACGAGTCCGACCCGGGCGCCGGACAGCGGGATGGCGTCGAGCCACTGGGCGCGGACACCGAGCCGGCCGGACCCGGTTCGGCAGTGGCCGGCCAACTCCACCACCGCGGGTTGCGGCAGCGCGGCGGGCAGGATGCCGGGGGGTGAGACCGCAACGGGGTGCGGTGCCTCGGGGGTGTTACAGGGATCGCTGTCGGCTGGATCGGGCGGGCAGGACCGGTTCCGGGTGGCTGTGGCGGGCGCGTTCAGCCGATGCGACCGCACCCGGGAGACGACGATGCTCAGAGCGAAGGACAGGGCGACCGCGGTGATGACGACCGTCCGGCCGCCGGCCGACACGCCGTGGATGGCGAAGCCGTAGGTGACGACGGTGGCAGCCAGCGTGGCCGCGCCGATGAGCAGGGAGCGCCGCATGGGCAGGAGCGCGGCGGCGGTGACGGGGACGAGCACGGAGAATCCCGACCAGCGGACGAGGCCGCCTGTGGAATTCTCGAGCTGCACGGCGCAGGACCCGGCGATGTAGGCGATGAGCAGCACACAGAGCCACCTGTTCACTCGCGCGGCAGTCATCGTCGTCATCGCCTTTCCGTTGAGGGTGCGTCGGTACGGGAGCACCGGACAAGTCACGGGTCGACCTCCGTCGGATGGGGTGGCCGGGACGGGCCTGGAACCTGACCGTCGCCCGGAGCGGGCGTGCGCTGGATGGCCACCAGGGCGAGGTCGTCCTCCAGATGTCCGCCGGCATGGATGTCCACGTCGTCGTTGACGCGACTCAGCAGGCGGTGCGGGCAGTTCCACGGCCAGCTGGAGGCCCGTTCGAGGATCGGATAGAAACCGCCGGTGGTGTTGCGGGCCTCGACGACGCCGTCGGTGTAGAGCAACAGGGTGTCCGCGGGCCCGAACGCGAAGGTGTCGACGTGGTAGGTGTCGGGAGAGATGCCGGCCAGCCCGAGGGGCGGTGCGGGCCGGGGTATCGGCAGGGCGGCCACCTCGCCGCGGCGGCCCCGCAGGGGAGAGGGGTGCCCGCAGCTGATGACCTGGACGAGAGCCGCCTCGTCGGGGATTTCGACCAGCAGTGCGGTGATGAAGCGTTCGCTGCGCTCGGGGTCGCTGTCGGTGAGCTGCGCCAGATGCCTGCGGACACTGCTCTCCAGGGCGGCGGCCAGTTCGGGAAGGGCGGCGTGCTGGTGAGCGGCCTCTCGGAAGGCGCCGAGAAGGGCGGAGGCGTCCTCGACGGCGGGCAGGCCCTTGCCGCGGACGTCGCCGATGAGGAAACGGGTCGCGCGCTCGGTCCGGGCGGCGGCGTACAGGTCGCCACCCACCAGGGCGTGCGCCGCGGCCGCCCGGTAGGTACAGGCGACCCGCAGCGGACCGAGCCGCCGGGGCAGGGGGCGCAGCACGACCCGCTGGGCCACCTCGGCCACCGCGCGTACCTGGGTCAGCTCCCGCAGGTCGCGATCGTGCAGGGTCCGGGCGGTGACGACGAAGACCGACACCACCAGCAGGGCCGCGATGTGGATCGGCAGGACCGGCGAATGCAGCAGGCCGTCATGGCGGTCGATGACGAACACGGCCGCGCTGGCCGCCAGGGCGGTGCCCGCGGTGAATCGGGAGCTGGCGAACGCCGCCGTGGAAGTGGGGGCGGCGACCAGGAGCGGAGACAGGTGGACAGCCATGGGAGCGAAGGTCGCGGCCAGCGTGATGACGGTGATCAGCGCGACCGGGACCGCCGACAGGGTGAGGACGCCGCCGCCCACCCGCGGGCCACCGCGCTTGAGGAAGATGTGCCATGGATTCCGCGCGCGGCCGCCGCGGACACCCCGCTCGGCGACCGGGCGCCTCGGCCTGCCCGCGCCGACTCGGGGGAAGGGGAGCGAGGAACGGGTCATGGGGGGCCGCCTCAGGAGAGGGGTGATACGTCCGATCACTTCGAGCATCCGCCCGCACGCCGGCGGGCACATCGGTGCGGGTCCGTACCGCGCATCCGTAAGTCCCAGCGCCTCGGCGGAGGTCTTACGGCCCCCGGCTGCACCCTCCCCGCGCGCCTCCTGCGGGTTTCCCGCACACGCGCCGGCAGCGGCTGCCTGACGGCCACGGGGGATCTACCGTTGCAGCTATGGACGACCCCAGCTCTCTCCCGTCCCGGCAGGCGACCCGGGAGGTGACCGTCGTACTGGCCGACGATCATCTGGTGGTCCGGGCCGGAATGCGGCTTCTGCTGGCCCAGGATCCGGCATTCCGGATCGTCGCCGAGAGCGCCACCGTCCCCGATACCCTCGATGCGGTGCGCCGGACCCGTCCGCGGGTGCTGGTCCTGGACCTGACCATGGCCGGCAAGTCGAGTCTGCCCGTGATTCCCGCGCTGCTCACCGCTTCGCCCGGCACGCGGATCCTGGTCCTCACGATGCAGGAGGATCCGGCGTTCGCCCGGGAGGCGCTGCGCACCGGCGCGGCCGGATACCTGCTCAAGGAGGCCGCCGCCGAGGAGCTGCGGGCTGCCGCGCACCAGGTCGCCGAAGGCGCGACGTACGTCCAGCCGGTGCTGGGCGCCAGGCTTGCCGTCGAGATGCCGGGACCCGCCGATCAGGAGTCGTTGACCGCACGTGAGGCCGAGGTTCTGTCGCTGCTGGCGCTGGGCCACACCAACCAGGAGATCGCGCAGCGCCTCTACGTCTCGGTCCGCACAGTGGAGACCCATCGTGCCCGCATCCGGGACAAGCTCGGCAAGGACTCCCGGGCCGAGCTGATCGCCGCGGCCCGCGAGCGCGGCCTGGTGGCATGAGCGGACCGCGTCCGGCCCGATGGGGCCTTGTCCTGCAGGCGGTGGGAACCTGTCTGCTCGCGGCTGCGGTGGTCCTGGAGGTCACCGACCAGCCGCTGCCCTCCGAGCTGGCCCTCTCCCTTGCCGCGGCGACCCCGTTTCTCGGGGCAGCGCCGCTCTACACCGCCGGACGCCGTACCTGGATGGTGGTGGCCGGCGCCATCGCGCTCATGCTCGCCGTCGCCAGCCTGGTCCGGATCACCGAGCAGCCCCTGTTGAACGCCCTGCACGTGCTGCCGCTTCTCCTGGTCGTGTACACGGCTTCCACCATGCGCAGCGCCACCCACCGCGACCGGGGCCTCCAGCGTGAACGTGTCCGGTCCCGCCACGACGGAGCGGAGCGCGAACGCCGCCGCTGGGCCCGTGAACTGCACGACGACACCCTCCAGGAACTCGGCGCCGTGCAGGTGGTGCTCTCCTCCGCCGCCGCCGACGGCCGGCCCGAGGCCATGCGCGGCGCGATCGAGCAGGCACGCGCCCTGGTCGGCAACCAGATCACTTCGCTGCGCCACCTGATCACGGATCTGCGTCCCCTGGTCCTGGACGAGCTGGGACTGCGCGCGGCCCTGGAGGCGCTGTGCCGTCGCACCTCGGAGACCTTCGGTATCCGCGTCGATCTCCGGATCGATCCGCAGCATGCCGACATCAGCGACCGGCTGGCCTCAAAAGTGCAGGCCCATGTGTACCGCATCGCGCAGGAGGCGTTGACCAACGCGGTGAAACACGCCCAGCCCACTCGGATCACGGTCGGTGTGGAGTCCGACGGCCATGTGATGACGCTGACCGTCACCGACGACGGGACCGGAATGCCCCAGGCCGCGGACTCGAGGCGCTGGCCGGGTCTGCGTGCGGCCGCGCGCCCGGCCTCCACCGTGCGGGGAGTGGGCCTCTCCGCCATGCACGAGCGCGCGGACCTCATCGACGCGCAGCTCACGATCCGCAGCGTTCCTGGGAAAGGCACCGCCGTCGTCCTGCGCGTGCCCGAGTGAACGCGAGTTTCGTGTGGGCGCCGGATACGTTCTCCACGGTCCGGCGAGAGCGGGACAGTTGGCGGGTGACCGCTGTGCGGAGAACGCCGGTCCGGAGTTCTTACGAGAGGCTGACGCGGAAGCTGAACCTCTCCTGTCCCACCCTTCGCATGGGCAACTCTGGCTCTGCCCGCTTCCGACGGTGGTGGCGGCGAGTCCGAGGAGCAGCACATGAGCAGGCACAACAGGCGCAGGTCGTCGCGGAGGCGTCGGCTGACGATCGGCGCAGCCGGAGTCCTCGCCGCCGCGGCGGCCGCCACGTCGGTGACCGTCGCCTCGGCGCGGGAGACCCATCCACGGGGGGACACGGCCAAGGCCGACCATGCCGTGTTCGTCCAGGGCGACGAACTCGACGGCAACACCATCCACGTCTTCAAGCGAGGCGGGGGCGGCGAGTTGACGGCCGTGGGCCGCTACGCGACCGGGGGCAGGGGAGGCGACCAGCTCGATGCTCCCACCGACTCTCTCGCCTCCCAGGGTTCGCTCGTCTACGACGACCGGTCGGGGAGGCTCCTGGCGGTCAACGCGGGAAGCGGCACCGTGACGTCGTTCCGGGTGCGCGGCCAGAGGCTGACCGACCGCCAGGTGGTGCGCTCGGGCGGGGACTTCCCCTCCTCGATCGCGGTGTCGGGCCGGCTCGCCTACGTCATGAACGCCGGGGGCGCGGGCAGCGTTCAGGGGTTCCGGATCACGGCCGAGGGCCTTGCGCCGCTGCGTGGTTCGCACCGCTCACTCGGGCTGGACAACAGGAAGGTGCCGCTGTTCTCCAGTTCGCCGGGCCAGCTCGCGTTCACGCCGGGTGGTGGGCAGTTGGTCGTCACCACCAAGTCCGCGAACACCATCGAGGTCTTCCCGGTACGGCAGGACGGGCGCCCCTCGCGCCGTGCGGTGGTCAACCACTCGGCCGGAGGCGTGCCGTTCGCCATCACCTTCGACCGGGCCGGCCGCATGCTCGTGGCCGAGGCCAAGGACTCCACGGTCAGCACCTACAAGGTGCGTACCGACGGCACTTTGGACGTCGTTCAGAAGCCCCTGCCGAACGGCCAGAAGACGCTGTGCTGGCTGGAACGCGCGGGTGACTTCTTCTACGGGGGCAACACCGGCAGCTCGACCGTCACCGGTTACCGCACCGACCGCCACGGCAGGCTTGCGCTCATCACCGGTGACGGCGTCGCCACCCCGCCGTCGGCCACGGCCCGGGGTGTCATCGACCTCGCGGTGACGAAGGACGAGAGCTTCCTCTACGTACAGAACGCCACCTCCGGCACGGTCGAAGGGTTCCGTGTGGGCGGGAACGGCTCCCTGACGAAGGTCACCACCGTCACCGGACTTCCCTCCTTCGCCGAGTCCGGCATGGAGGGCATCGCCGCGGTGTAGGAAAGCGGCCGCCGCGGCGATGGGCGCCCCGGGCACCTTTGTCCGGGGTGCCACGCCGTGGGGCGGAGGGCTCGCCCGTCTCGCTTCTTCGCGGCGGTGCCGGCGGCACGCCCGTCGGGTCCGGTCCGCTAGAGCAACAGCACGACGGCGGCACCGATGCCTCCGAGGAGCAGGGCGAGGACGGCTTCGGGCCAGCCGCCCCGGCCCCAGCGGAACGGGTGGTCCAGAGCCAGCTTTCCCGGACCGGTGGCGGCGACGCCGAGTGCGACGACCACGATGCTCAGGTTGTATTCCAGGCCGCCGTTGGTCATCCACACTCCGTGGGCCGCGGTGACGGTCGCCATGGCGTTGATCATCACGCCGATCAGGGCGCCCGCTGCCAGCGGAGTGAACAGTCCCACCGCGAAGCCGAGGCCTCCGAGGAGTTCGGACGCCCCGCCGATCACGGCGTAGACCCGGCCCGGCCGGTAGTCCAGCGCGGCGAGCTCCTTCGCGGTGGTGGTCAAGCCGTCGCCGCCGAAGAACCCGAAGAGTTTCTGGGCGCCGTGCCCTGCCATCAACAGGCCGAACGTGAGCCTGATGAGCAGCAGACCCCAGTCACCGGCCGAGACCGCCGGCCGGTTCGGAGCGTCGGCCGCGGGGTCGGGGGAAGCGCGTAGTCGCTGAGGGATGGAGTTCACGGGGGCTCTTCTCCGCTCCGCGTTCCATGGCGGGGGCGGCTTGACCTTCGAGGAACAGCGGAGCTTGTTGTCGGGTCGTCGAGGACGCCTTGAAGGGGCGTGCGAGACCGCGCCACTGCCACGCACACGCCCCGCACAGTGATCACTGTCTGGCGTCCGTCCGGGGCAGGCCGCCGGTGTCTTCGGTGTGCGTCTGTGGCTGTGTGCTTCCATCCTTACTCCGCTTCGCCCTTCGTGGTCGGCTGGCCGGTGGGGAGGCGCGTGCCTGGTCCCGCACGGTGACGCCCGGTCGCGCAGCGGCACCGTGCGGTGGCACCGGGCGGCGAGGACCGGAGCCGGCGAAGGCGGAGAAGGCATCTCACCCGGACGTGTTGTTTGCGCGGCGGTGCGGGTGCGTGCAGGCATGGCGGGGGCGCGTACCGGAGAGAACCGGAGCATGCACGAACCGGTGTCCGACCAACCGCTCCCCGCCCCCGGAATCCAGCCCGCGACCGAGGTGGTCTTCACGGCGGACTTCGCTTCCGCACGGCAGTGGGTGGCCGGCCGTTCCTGGGCCTATCCCGACGGCGGTCCGGTCAATCCGGGCGACGACAAGCTCGATTACCTGGTTCAGGACGACACTTATTGCCGCACCGGCGTCTTCCGGGCCACCCGGAGACGGGACGGCTGGTGGAACACGGGACTGCTCACGACCGAAGGCAGTGAAGACGAGTTCGTCGTCCGCGCGGGCGACGTACTGGAAGCGCGTGTGCGGTTGCCCCGGGAAATGGGGGCCTGGCCGGCGATCTGGACCTGGCGGGACGGCGGCCAGGAGATCGACGTCTTCGAGTACCATCCCGACAACCCGGATCTGCTGGAGTTCTCCAACCATGTCCGCGGCGGCGGCCACTACTGCACGGACGAGTCGGTGAGTCCGGGCGCGTGGGTCGATCTGCGCGTCGAGTTCGGCGTCCGCTCGGTGGTGTGGTGGGTGAACGACACCCAGGTGTTCGCTGACCGGCGGGGGGTGGGGCGCGCCTGGCACGCCTACCTCATCGTCAACCTCTCGGTGTGCGCCGGGCGTTACCACCCGGCTCCCACCCGTGGGACCGGTGCGATGTCGTACGAGGTGGAGAGCCTGGTGGTACGACGTCCGGTGCCGACCGACTGAACGGTGAGGCGCTCGCTCCGCGACTCCGGTGGCGAAATGCAGCCCGCTTTATCGGCGCCGACGGTGGTGGTGTGCTGCCGTTCAGGACAGGGGCGTCGGCTCGGAGGCGCAGGCCTGCAGGACCCGGACGATGAGCAGTGCCACGTCGTCGTGGCCGCCCGGATCGCGCAGGGCGTGCAGGAGCACCTCGCAGGTCTCGTCGAGGGAGCGGTGCGGGTCGTCCAGGAGGGTGAGCAGACTGTCCATGCACGCGTCGATCGGGAAGCCGCGTTTCTCGACCAGGCCGTCGGTGTACAGGACGAGTTGATCGCCACGGCCCAGCGAGAGCACGCTGGTGTGGAAGCCGCCGTTGCCCACGCCCAGCGGGGTTCCGGTGGGCAGGTCGAGCAGTTCGTGCTTCCCGTCCAGCCGGAGGAGCGCGGGCGGCAGATGGCCGGCCAGCGAGATGAGGCATCGCGCGCTGTACGGGTCGTAGACGGCGTAGACGCAGGTGGCGATGATGTCCTGCTCCAGGTCCTCGGTGATGCGGTCGAGGTGCTGGAGGACCTGGGCGGGGTCGAGATCGAGGCCGGCCAGGGTGCGGGTGGCGGTGCGGAGCTGGCCCATGGTGGCGGCGGCGCTGACGCCGCTGCCCATGACGTCCCCGACGACCAGGGCGGTCTTGTCGCCGCCGAGAGCGATGACGTCGAACCAGTCACCACCGATCCCGCTGGCCGCCCTGGCGGGCTGGTACCGGGAGGCGACGGCCAGGCCCGGCCGCTGCGGCGGAGGGTGGGGGAGCAGGCTGCGCTGAAGGGTGAGGACGGTGCGTCGTTGTTCTTCGAAGGCACGGTAACGTTCGGTGACGTCCACGCTGGAGGTCACCACGCCCAGCGCCTTTCCGTTGGGTGCTTCGAGGCGGTGGAACGAGATCGACCAGGCGTGCTCGTTGTCCGGGTCGGCCGGAGTGCGGCCCGAGGTGTACTGATCCAGGACCGGGGTGCCGGTGGCCAGTACCTCGTGGATGGTCGTTTCGAAGGACTCGTCCAGGAGGGGAAGCACCTCGTGCACGTGCCGGCCCAGGTGTTCGTCGGCGGGGACGCCGCTCATCCGTTCCTCTGCCGCGTTGACCGAGACGTACCGGAGGTCGGTGTCCAGTACACCGAGCCCGATGGGTGACTGGGAGACCAGTCGTGCGGCCAGTGCCAGCTCGCGTTCGACCTGCCGCAGCGTCGCCTGGTCCGCGGCGAGCCCCAGGGCGTAGTGGTCACCCTGTTCGTCCTGGAGCCGCATGTTGCGGAACTCCACACGCCGCGTGCTGCCGTCCTTGTGCCGGATCGGGAAGACTCCGGCCCAGCTGCCGCCGCCCTCCATGACCTGCGCGAACAGGCCGAGGACGATGTCCCGGTGCTCCTCGTGGATCAGGAGGCGGCCGGCGAACTCGCCGAGCGCCTCCTCGGCGCTGTAGCCGAAGAGATCCTCGCCCTGGGGGCTCCACAGAACGATCCTGCCGTGGTCGTCGAGGAGGATGGCTGCCACGCTCAGCAGGTCGAGGAGACCACCGGACGCGGTCGGGGCGACGTCCGCCGCGTCGTAGTCGCGCTCCAACGACTCGGCTGCACCCATCCCATCCCTCCTCACTGCACGCGGCCACCGGGTGGCTTCAGGACGCCGAGGTACCCCATGGCTCGGCGGCAGACGTCATTCTCCTCCTCATCGTCTCCCTCCACGCCGAGTCCCGCAGCTATACCCGCCGCAAACCCCGGAACAGGAGTTTCGTGCCGGACGCGGGCGGCTACCGCTCAAAATACGCGTGCCCACGCCGCCACGGCGCCCGGTCGGGACAGGTCGGAGGGATCCTGCCGGGGTCGGTCCGCCCTGCGGCACGTGCACGCGCAGTCGTGTTTCCTCCGGGGCCACCCGTAAGGCCCATGACGCCATCGAAGGTGTCACGGTCGTCCGCGGCGCCGGTGACAGCGCGGGGTCATGGGCGCGGAGACGATGCGGCCACCGACCGCGGCCACCCGGTCACCTGCGCGTGACGGCTCCGGCGGGCCCGTGGACCGACGCGCGCGGACGCCGGCGGGCGGCGATCACGGCGGGGCCGCGGTTGTACACCCCGGGCTGCGGACAGATGCTGTAGACATCGCCACGGGTTGGGGTGGTGCCATGAATGTCTGGAATGCGAACGACAGCGTCTACTTCCGTGGTCCCCTCGACGTCACGCGGGCCGCCACGGCGGTCCTGGATGCCCAGGGCTGGGTCGTGGGATGGAGTCCGGCGGCCGAGGAGATGCTCGGCTACCGGTCGGACGAGATCGTGGGGCACCCCGTGGACACGCTGTTCGCGGGCGGGCGTTCCTGGCAGCCCGGCCTGGCCGCGTGGCATGACGCCCCGAACGTGCGCAGCAACGCGGTCGACCTGAAACACCGGGACGGCCACATCGTCCGGTCGGCGACGATGATGTCCCGCCTGTCCCACGAGAGCGAGGGGCCCGCCTGGGTCGTGGTCGCGGCGGAGCTGGAGGAGGTCCACGAGTGGGAGGCGGGCCTGGCCATGCTGCGCGGCCTGGCCACCCAGTCGCCCATCAGCCTGACCATCTACGACACCGACCTCCGGCTGACGTGGGCCAACACCGCGTCGGGCCGGGAGTTCACCGAACCGGTCGAGAACGTCATCGGGACACTGTCGCAGGACCTGTACCCGGGGGGCGCGGTGCTGACCGAGGGGGCACCGTCGACGCTGGAACAGGTCATGCGGAACGTGCTGACCACCGGCGAGCCGGTCGTCGATCTGCGCTATCGCGGGCGGCCGCCGGCCGACCGGGAGCAGGACCACGTCTGGTCGTGCTCCTACTACCGCCTGCAGGACGCCCGCGGGCAGACGCTGGGCGTGTGCGAGGACGCCTTCGACGTGACCGACCGCTATCTGGCCCAGCGGCGGCTGGCGCTCCTGGTACGGGCCGGAGCCCACATCGGCCGCACCCTCGACGTCTCGCGCACGGTCACGGAGTGCGCCGAGGTCAGCGTCCCGGAATTCGCCGACGCCGTCGTGGTGGACCTCGTGGAGGGAGTCACGGAGGGGGAGGAACCCTCACCCAGGCAGGTGTGCCCGGGGCCGCTGGTGCGCATGGCCCGCCGCTCGGCCGACGGTGTTTCCGAGGGAGACCCCGCGGAGACACCGTCGGCCGAGCGGCACGTCACCTACGCCGCGGATTCGCCCCAGGCCCGCAGCCTGTCCTCCGGCCGGCAGGTCCTGGAAGAGACCGGACCGGGCGACACCGGGCCCCCGCCCGGCGCCGAACCGTGGGCCCATTCCCTGCTCGTCGTACCTCTTCGCGCCCGCGGCACGACGTTGGGGCTCGTCACGTTCCTGCGCGGCCGGACCTGTGCCCGCTTCGACAGCGACGACCTGTCGCTGGCCGAGGAACTGGCCACCCGCACCGCCGTCTGCATCGACAACGCACGCCGTTACACCCGGGAGCGCACGGCCGCCCTCGCGCTCCAGCGCGACCTGCTGCCCCGCCACATCCCGCCGCAGACGGCCGTCGAGGTGGCCCACCGTTATCTCCCCGCTCACCTGGCCGGTGTCGGCGGCGACTGGTTCGACGTCGTGCCGCTGTCCGGAGCACGGGTCGGGCTGGTCGTCGGCGACGTGGTGGGCCACGGTCTGCGCGCCGCCGCCACGATGGGACGCCTGCGGACGAGTGTGCGCGCCCTGGCACGGCTGGACTACACCCCCGACGAACTGCTCACTCGCCTCGACGACCTGGCCGAGCAGACCTCCGAGGAACAGACGGCGGCACATCGGGTGAGCGGTCAGCCCGCCGACGCCGGGTCGCACGACGACCCGGCCCTCGGTGTGACCTGTCTCTACGCCGTGTACGACCCGGTCATCGGGCGGTGCGCCATGGCTCGCGCGGGGCACCTGCCGCCCGCGGTCGTCACCCCCGACGGAGTCCTCACCTTCCCCGAGCTCCCCTCCGGGCCACCGCTGGGTCTGGGCGGTCTGCCCTTCGAGAGCGCGGAACTCGAGCTGCCCCAGGGCAGCCTCGTGGCCCTCTTCACCGACGGTCTGGTCAGGGGCCAGGATCACGACATCGAGTGCGGACTCGAGCGGCTGGGCCGTGTGCTGTCCGAACACGAGAAGCCTCTCGAGGAGTTGTGCGATCAGATCATCGCCGAACTCCTCCCCGAGGGCCCGGCCGCCGACGACGCGGCCCTGCTGCTGGTACGCACCCGGGTGCTGGACTCGCACGAGGTGGCCGCGTGGGAGCTGCCCCTGGACCCCGCGGCGGTCGGACGCGCCCGCAACCTCGCCAGTCGGCAGCTGGGGAGCTGGGGGCTGGCGGAACTGTCCTTCACCACCGAGCTGGTCGTCAGCGAGCTGGTCACCAACGCGATCCACTACGCCTCCGGTCCGATCCAGCTCAGGCTGATCCGCGACCGCAGCCTGCTGTGCGAGGTCTCGGACACGGGGCACACCACGCCCCACCTCCGGAGGGCCGCCAGTGACGACGAAGGCGGGCGCGGCCTGTTCATCGTCGCGCACATGGTCCAGCGGTGGGGCACGCGCTATTCGGCGGCCGGCAAGACCATCTGGACGGAACAGCCCCTCCCTCCCACGGACATGCCCTGAGGGCTGCCGGTGTCCCGCCGGCGGCGTTCGGCCTGCCCGGTCGTGCCCGGTCCTGCCCGGTCCTGCCCGGTCCTGCCCGGTCCTGCTCGGACGGTCCCGCCGAGGCAGTGGTGCGGACCCCGGTCCGGGTCGCCGAGCGTGCCGGTGTCCGGCCGCGGTCGGCATTTTCATCCGTACGACGGTCAGTGGCCCACCGCCGTTTCCCACAGCCGGCCCATGGGGGCGAACTGTGGTCATGTGCAGGCAAGTTGATGTGGCAGGCTGTCCTGAGCCGTTCGCGTGCGGGGAGCCGGAGCGGTCGTCGAGAGGAGCGCAGCGTGAAGCAGGACGGATTCCGTGCCGAGGAGATCGACACCAGCAGGCCGCACCCGGCGCGGATCTACGACTACCTCCTGGGCGGCAAGGACAACTACGAGGTGGACCAGCAGGCCGGCGACGAACTCGCCGCCGCGGCCCCCGAGGCGCGGATCGGCCTGCGAGCCAACCGCGCGTTCCTGCAGCGCGCCGTCCACCACGTCGTGGGCAGCGGCGTCCGCCAGATCCTCGACATCGGCACCGGGCTGCCCACCTCGCCGAACGTGCACGAGACGGCCGAGGCGGTGGCACCCGACGTGCGCATCGCGTACGTCGACAACGACCCGATCGTGAACGCCCACGCCCGCGCGATGGTCAGCCGCTCCGCTCCGACCAGTGTCGTGCTCGCCGACCTGCGCGACCCGCAGGCCATCGTGAACCATCCCGACGTGCGCCGTGTCATCGACTTCGACGAACCCGTCGCCCTTCTCCTCGTCGCCGTCGTCCACTTCCTCACCAATGCGGACAATCCACAGCAAGTGGTCGCCGCACTGCGCGACGCGCTGCCCGCGGGCAGCTTCCTGGTGCTCTCGCACGCCACGGGCGATTTCGCCGACCGCCGTGACGCGCAGGCCGTCTACAACAAGGCCAGCGCCACCCTGAACCTGCGTGGTCGCGCCGAGGTCGAGCGGTTCTTCGACGGGTTCGAACTGGTCGAACCGGGCCTGGCCCAGGTTCCGTTCTGGCGCCCGGACGGCCCGCCTCCGGCGAGGTCCGGCGAGATCGGTTTCTATGGTGGTGTGGGGCGCAAGAACGGCTGAGCCGCCCGCCCCACCCTCACTCCCACCCACCCGTCCGCCTGTTTCCCGAGGTGCCGAGCCCGACCCGGTCGGGCTCGGCACTCGTGCGTTCCGCCCCTCCCCGATGTGACGTCCTCCATTGCGTTTCCCGGGCGCAGCGGTGAGTCTCTCCCCGAACGATTCTCCGAAGAACTGTTATTCGAGGCTCACCGAGCGGTCTCCCAGGTATCGGACAGCATCGTTCGGCGTCGAGGACAGGGAAGCGTTTGATGAGCACACGGCACACGGTGGACGAGGCGGCACTGGTGACCGCTGCCCGGAGCGGCGACCCACAGGCTCAGGACGCCCTGGTCGGCGCGTACCTCCCGCTGGTCTACAACGTCGTGGGCCGGGCGCTGAACGGCTCCGTCGACGTCGACGACGTGGTGCAGGAGACCATGCTCCGTGCGCTGGACGCGCTGGGAAGTCTGCGTACTCCCGAAAGCTTCCGCTCCTGGCTCGTGGCGATCGCGATGAACCAGGTCCGGAGGCACTGGCAGGACCGGGAGTTCGCCCCGGGAACCGTGGAGGACACCAAGGACGTTGCCGATCCGGGCGCCGACTTCGTGGACCTGACGATAATGCGACTGCAGTTGTCCGGCCAGCGCCAGGAGACCGCGCGCGCCACCCGCTGGCTGGAGCCGGACGACCGGGCGCTGCTGTCGCTGTGGTGGCTGGAGTGCGCCGGCGAACTCACCCGGACCGAGGTCGCCACCGCCCTGGAGGTGTCACCCCAGCACGCGGCGGTCCGGGTGCAGCGGATGAAGGCACAACTGGAGGCGGCGCGTGTGGTCGTACGGGCGCTCGACGCGCGGCCGCCGTGCGGGGAACTGCGCGGCGTACTGGCCTCCTGGGACGCTCGCCCCTCGGCGCTGTGGCGCAAGCGAATAGCCCGGCACGCCCGCGGATGCGCCCGCTGCTCCGGCCTGTGGAGCGGACTGATGCCCGCGGAGGGGCTGCTGGCCGGCCTGGCACTCGTGTCGGTATCGCCCGCACTGCTGGAGAGGGTGCGCTCGGCCCACGGTGGTATGGCTCCGGCCGGCTCGGCTTCGGAACTCGACGCTTCCGGTGCCACCGCCGGACCGGGAACGAGGGCCCGCCACCGTGCCGGCGGCCGCGCGGGTACCTCCCGTGGCGAGGCCCGTCGCCGGCGGCGTGTCCGGCGCCGTGCGGTCGGCGGTGCCGTCGTGGCGGCCTGTGTGGCCGGCGGCGGTCTCTGGTACTTCGGTTCGGACCCCGGGAACGGGGGCGGGGGAGGGAACGCCGCGCAGACCACCGACGACCACGTGGTGGGTCTCTCGGCGCCCAGCGCCTCCGAGGGCACGCCGTCGGTGTCCCCGTCGGCTTCGCCGTCCGGGTCACCGTCCGCGTCGGCATCGAAGAAGGCGAGCCCGTCCAAGGCCCCGCGCGCCACGAAGAAGAGTGTGCCGACGCCCCGCAGGTCCGCGGCGCCGGCCAGGACTTCGGCCAGTGCGCCGGCGGAGGTGGCGGCGGCGCCGGCGCCGGCGAGCACCGTCGCGCAGGTGGTCGCGCTGGTGAACAAGGAGCGCGCGGCGGCCGGCTGCGGAGCGCTCACCGAGGACGCGCAGCTGGAGAAGGCCGCGCAGGCGCACTCCGACGACATGGCCGCCCGCAACTTCTTCGAACACACCAACCCGGACGGTGCCGACCCCGGGCAGCGCATCACGGCCGCGGGATACCGCTGGTCCACGTACGGAGAGAACATCGCCCAGGGGCAGCAGACGCCGCAGGCGGTGATGGAGTCGTGGATGAACAGCCCCGGCCACCGCGCCAACATCCTCAACTGCTCGTTCAAGAACATCGGCGTGGGTGTCCACAAGGGGACCGGCGGCCCGTGGTGGACCCAGGACTTCGGCGCCAAGTTGTGACGGCACCCGCGTCCGGGCGCGGGGACGTTCGGCGCAGGCGCTTCGCCGGCTCGCGGCTCTCGTAGAAGGTGCCGGAGAGCCGGTCGACACCCGGCCGGGTCCCGGCGAGCCGGACGGGAAACGCGGCGCCCGCTCGGAGTTGGGCGGCATCGACGGCACCGACGCATGCGCGGACTCGCCCTGTCGGGGATCAACCTCTGTGCCGTCAAGGCGAGTTGGGTCATCGAAGCCCGTGATGCCGCCGAGGCCGGAGGTGGCTTCGGAGGTGCTCCCCACGGGAGCCGACCGGCTCAGCTCCCCGTCCACCGCCGCCCCCCACTCTGCCCCGGGCCGTCTCACCGGCCGTGTCGACGACGGCCCGGGTGCTGCCGCGGCAGGCGCCACCGGTGTCCCGGCGGGGCGCCACGAAGCGTCAGATTCCCACGTCAGCGGGCCCTTTGGGTGGGCGTCAGGTGCGCTCGGGGCGGCGGGCGGACCGGGTACCTGCGTCCATTCGGGTGGTGCTGGAAAACTCCCGCGTGTCCGATATGGCAGATAAAGGGATTATCGGTACGTTCTCTCATAGATCGGCTGCTTGGCCGACGTCTCAGAGATTGGGAAAGTGACATGACCACGCGCAACATTGCCGTGACGGCCGCTGCTGCGGCTGCTACGGCCCTCGTCGCCACGGGCGTCACCTACGCCTCGGCCGCCGCGGCTCCTGAGGCCGCCCCCGTCGTCAAGCAGGTTGCTCCCATGGGTGGCGACAGCGGGCAGTCGAAGGGCAACGAAGGAGGAGGTGGCGGCGGCGACCGTGGTGGCCGGGGCCACTACGAGGGCCACATCGACTTCAACGAGCGTACGTACTCCGCCCAGAGCTGGGGCTGCATCACCGTGATCAGCGGCCTCGGCTCCCGTAGCTTCAACGTCCGCAACGACAGCCACAAGACCGTCGAGGTCTTCCGCGGCGCCACCTGTGACAACGGTTCGCCCGTCGCCACGGTCGGCCCGTGGAGCACCAGCAACGGTGTCATGCCCTTCCGCGTCCACGGTGGCGTGAAGGTCAAGAACGGCGTCGTGGGCAGCTTCCGCGTCGTCGAGGACCACCACCGCTGGTAGTAACGGCGTCACCGCACCATCCGCACCGCATGGAGAACCCGGCCCGCTGCAATCGGGCCGGGTTCTCCGGCATGTGGTGCTGCCCCACCCATGCCCACGAGGGGGGAAATTGAACATCTCGGGCGCGGGCCGGCTCCGCCGTGCTCGCCGCCCACCGGCAGACCTCGGCCCGGACCGGGATCGGCTGCCGCAGGCGACCGGCGTTCAGGGGGTGGGTGGGACCCGGAGGGCGAGCAGCGCGGTGTCGTCGCTGGCCCAGCCGCCCGTGTGGTCGGCGAGGACCTGGCCGAGATGGCGGACGGTCTCGGTGGCGTCGGCACCGTGGGTGGCGGCCAGGGCGGCGGCGAGGTCCGTCTCGTCGAAGAGGGGGCGCGTCCCACCGTGGGCGGCGGCGCGCGGACGGGCTTCGGTGGCGCCGTCGGTGTAGAGCAGCAGGGTGTCACCGGCGGCGAGGCGGAAACGGACGTCGGTGAGACGGACCTCGGGCAGGATGCCCAGGAGTGTTCCCGGCCGGCCGACCGACTGGATGCGGCCGTCGCCGCGGCGGACGAGGGCGGGGGGATGCCCGGCCGTGCACAGGCGTCCGGCGAGGCCGCCGGCGGTGAGGCGGAAGGTGGCGTACACGGCGGTGAGGAACCGGCCGCCGCCGACCCGCTGGTCGAGCAGCGCGGAGTTCAGGTGGGTGAGCACCGTGGCGGGGGAGAGCTGCTGGGTGGCCTCCGCGCGCAGGGTGTAGCGGGCCAGGGCGGTGACCTTGGCCGCCTCGGTGCCCTTCCCGCAGACGTCTCCCATGACGGTGGACCACCAGGAACCCTTGGCGCGGAACAGGTCGTAGAAGTCGCCGACGACCTCCGTGCCGCCGGCGGCGGGCAGGTAGGACGCGGCGGTGTCCAGGCCGGGAACGGGCCGGAGCACGGGTGGCAGCAGGCTGTCCTGGAGGCTGCGGGCCAGTTCGCTGGAAGCGGCCAGCGCCTGCTGGGCGGTGGCCAGGGACAGACGCAGGTTCATCTCGTTGCTGACGGAGTGGGCCATCGTCTCGATCGTGGCGAGTTCCTGCGGCTGCCAGACGCGCGGGTTCTCGTCGATCACGCACATGCTGCCCAGGACTTCCCCGCCGGGCCCCAGGATCGGGTGGCCGGCCCAGGCGCCGATCTTCATCGGGGCCACTGAGGGATGGTCGCGGGTGCGCGGGTCCAGGGCCGCGTCCTCCACCGCGAAGGAGTCGCCCTCCAGGCCGACCAGGAAGTAGCAGAGGCTTTCCCCTACGCGGTTCTGCCGCTCGTCGGTCTTCGTGGCGTCGACGCCGACGCACGCCTTCCAGAACGAGCGCCGGTCGTCGACCAGGGTGATGAAAGCGCGGCCGCAGCCGGTCACGGTCGCCGCCAGCCGCGCCAGGCTCTCGAACTCGGGCTCCGGACCGGTGTCCATCAATCCCGTCGCGGCCACCGCCGCCAGCCGAGCCGGATCCGACAACGCCGCCGGCAGTCCGTCGGCGCGCACTCCGCCCGGGAACGTCACACCCGGCATCCCCGCGCGCCTCCAGATTTCCCATGGCCTGCCGCAAACATAGCGGTCGTCGTCCGTGCGGTGGTTGCCGGGCCGGTCATTTCGACCGGGAGACCCGCCTTCCGCGTGCGGTCAGCCCGGCAGATGCGCCAGGGCGGTGGTCAGGTCGGGCTGGACATCGAAGCACTCGACCGTACCCGTGACGTCCATGCGCTGGTGGAACTGCCTGCTCAAAGGGCCGACAAGCGTCAGGTCGCCCTTCTCGCGGGCGGCCAGCAGATGCCCCAGCAGATGTTCGTCGCCGAAGGCGAGGCCGGCCAGGTCCACGATCACCGGACAGCCGGAACCGGCGGCCTCACCGAATATCTCCTCCAGTTCCCCGGAGTTCGTCAGGTCGGCACATCCCCGCAGGAGCATCACGAACGCCCTCGGCGACTCGTACCGGGTGGTGATCACCACCAGCTCATCCGAGGCCGCGGGGGAGGTATCCATCCGTCCAGCATCTCACTCCCGGTTCCCGACCGGGCGCACGGGACTCCGCGGCATGCCCGTGGTCGTCGCGCGCGCCCACGGCCGGTCCGGCGATGCCCGGCCCGGAGACGTCGTCCCCGCAACGCCCTTTACGGAACGCCGAGTTCGAACAGGGCGTATCCCGCGTACGAGCCGGAGGCGAGCGCGGCGATTCCGAGGACGGCGCACAGCACCGGCGTACTGAGCCGGCGCATGCCGACGGCGCACGGGATGAACAGGGGGAAGGCCGGGAGCAGGTAGCGCGAGACGTTGCCGAAGATCTGCTGGCTTCCCAGGATGAGTGCGATCGTCAGGAGGGTGTGGACGACGAGGACCGGTGGCGGGCGGAGCCGCAGCAGCAGCGGGAGGACGATCAGGGCCAGCAGGACCGTGCCGACGGCGATGAGGTCCTCGTAGGGAGAGGCGAAGAGGTAGTCGAAGTGACCCACCGGCAGGGAGGTGAACACGTCGAGGGTCTGTCTGCCGTAGTCGAACGTGTGGGCCCAGGCGCCCTCCTGGAGCTTGAAGTACCCGCCGTAGTCACCCATCCGGTATCCCACCCAGCCGAGGTAGCCGACCAGCCCGAGGGGGGCGATCGCCACGGCGGCCAGCGGACGCAGGACGATGCCCCGGCGTTCCTGCCCGTGCGGACCGGTGGCGCCGCCCCAGCGGCGGGACTCCCGCCACCGCCGGTGCACGGCCAGCAGGGCGGCGACGGCGAGCGCCGCGATCAGCGCGGTCGCCGTCGGGCGGGTGAGACCCGCGGCGCAGGTCAGAAGGCCGGCGGTGAGCCAGCGATGTCGCATGACGGCGTAGCAGGCCCAGGCCGCGAGGGCCACGTAGAGCGACTCCGAATAGGCCGACCACTCCATGCCGGAACCGGGCCACACGGCCCAGAGGCCGGCGGCGGCGAGCCCGGCCCGGCGACCGCCGATCCGCGCGGTGACGGCGTGGATCGCCAGGGCGGCTGCGAACGAGGCGACGACCGAGATCAGCAGACCGGCGCCGAACAGGCCCAGGCCGGTGCACGAGGAGAACAGACGCATCAGAGCCGGGTACAGAGGGAAGAACGCCGCTGAATTGCCCTCGATGGTGATCAGGCCGGTGGCACCGGGCACCGGGACGAGCGCGGGGTGGTAGCCGTGTGCGGCGATCTGCTGGTACCACCAGCCGTCCCAGGTGGCCAGCACGTCCCAGACGTGGGCGCCGCCGCCGAAGCGCGGGTTCTTGCGGCGGAAGTCCCCGGAGGAGTCGAGCAGGTACATGAACACGCAGAAGCCCACGAGCTTGAGCGCCCCGTACAGCGCGAGCACCGGACCGTGCCGCTCCGCCGCCCGGCGCAGCCGCGGCCACCGGTGCGCAACACCGGTGGGGGAGGGGACGAAGGCCGGGGAGGTGTCGTACGACGGCGGCGTCGCGGGCGAACGGCCCCCGGTGTGCGGCCTGTTGTCCTCGTACGACGGAGGGTTCGCGACGTGCGGGTCGATCATCGGACCTCGACTCCCGCTCGGCTGCCGTTCGGGGCGGCGGTGAACACCCAGGCCCGGAGAAGCAGGAAACGCAGCAGCGTCGCCACCAGGTTGGCGACGACGAGCACCACGACCTCGGTGGGCCGTCCGGGACCCGGGACCCAGCGGTGCAGCACGGCGAGCGCCCCGCTGGTGAGCGCCAGGCCGAGGCCGAACACCGCCAGCCCCTTGGCCTGTTGGCGCAGCGCCCCGCCGCGCCCGCGCAGCCCGAAGGTGAGCCGCCGGTTCGCGGCCGTGTTCGCGACGGCGCAGAACAGGAGCGCCCACGCGTTGGCTCCCTGCGGACCCGCGGCCGGACGCAGGGCCACGTAGAGCAGGACGTACCCGACCGTGCTCGCCACGCCCACGGCACCGAACCGCAGCACCTGGGCGACGAGCGACCCCGGCGGCTCACCCCCGGTGGCGCGCCGCAGCCCCGCGGTCGGGAGCGTGCCGCGGGCCAGCGCCCCGCCCATCCTGGCGATGCCGCGCAGGTCGGCCACGGCCGTGGGGATCAGGTCGACCCGGCTGTCGGGGTCGTCGACCCAGTCGACCGGTACCTCGTGGATGCGCAGCCCGGCCCGCTCGGCGATCACCAGCAGTTCCGTGTCGAAGAACCACTCCGAGTCCTCCACCAGCGGAAGCAGCCGCTCGGCGACATCGCGTCGGACCGCTTTGAAACCGCACTGCGCGTCGGAGAAGCCGACGGCGAGGGTGGACCGCAGCAGGACGTTGTAGCAACGGGAGATGATCTCCCGTTTGGGACCGCGCACCACGCGGGAACCACGGGCCAGCCGGGTGCCGATGGCCATGTCGGAGTGGCCGGAGATCAGCGGAGCGACCAGCGGGAGCAGCGCCGTCAGCTCGGTGGACAGGTCCACGTCCAGATAGGCCAGGACCGGGGCCCGAGACCGCGACCAGGCGACGCGCAGAGCCCGTCCGCGCCCCTTCTCGGCCAGTCGTATCCACTCGGCCTCCGGCAGTTCGGCGGCCAGCCGGGCCGCGATCCGCGGTGTGGCGTCGGTGCTGGCGTTGTCGGCGACGGTGATGCGGAACGGGTAGGGGAACGTCTCCCGCAGGTGCGCGTGCAGCCGCCGCACGCTCGGCTCCAGATCCCTCTCCTCGTTGAACACGGGGACGACCACGTCCAGGACGGGTTCCGGATGGTGCGCCGGCAGCGGCAGTCGGAGCGGCAGTCCGTCCACGGGCAGTCCTGTCGGGAGGCCGGTCGGGCCGGGCCGCATGGTCTTGGTCATGATTCGTCCAGGTATGTTCGTCGGCGCAGGGCATCCCGAGGACACTCACGGCGGAGCCGTGGTCACGGAGTACGGCTGCGGGCGGAGCGGGGAACGGGGCGCGGCTGCGGGCGGAGCGGGGGAACGGGGCGCGGGACGGAAGGTTCCGTGGCGGCGGGGTCGGGGCGGAAGGTTCCGCGGCAGGGGGGTCGGGACGGCGTACGTCCCGGCGGGCGGGCGGGTGGTGGCTACCCGGTGTCGGTCGCGTCGGCGAACGAGGACGACTCGACGGTCGTCGTCGGCGGGGGCGGCGTGATGCTCTCGCTCGGCGTCGACGAGGACCGGGGCGGCGGGCTGGTCGTCGCGGTCCCGGAGGGATCGGTGCCGACCGAGGTCGAACCGCCCGTCGAGGACGGTGCCGTGGGCGGGCTTGAGGTGCTCGACGTGTCGTCGGGAGTGGTGGTCGCCGACCCGGTGGAAGCTCCACCGGAGGGCCGGGTCGGGGTCGGGCTGGGGGTCGGCGAGACGGCCGGGGAGGAACGGCCGGTCATGGGCTGCGGCAGCGGGGCCTGGGGCCGGTCGCCCTTCGGGGTGTGCGGCAGCAGGAACAGGCCGACGCCGAGCCCGGCGACCGCCAGTACGGAGCCCACGGCCTTCTGTGCCGAGCGGACCCGGCGGCGGACGCGGACTCCGGTCCTGAGGCGGTCCTGCTGCGCCGGCTCGAAGGGGGTCTGCTCCTCGGTGTCGCGCATCATCCGCGCCAACTCCCGCTCGAAGTGATCCATGCTTCCTCTCACTCCACCGGTTCGATGACGACGGACAGGATCTGACGCAGGCGCGCCACACCGCGTGACGCGTGGGACCGGGCGGTGCCCAGCGGGCATCCCAGGACCTCCGCGACCTGTTTCTCCGGCAGGTCCTGGTAGTAGCGCAGCACCACGGCGGCCCGTTGCCGGGGCGGCAGTTGGGCGAGGGCCGCCTCCAGCCGCGACCGTTCCGCCACGACGGCGGACACGTCCCCGATCTGCGCCAGGTCGGGCAGCTGGTCCACGGGGCGCTCGCCCCACCACCGCCTGCGGGCGGAGCGGGCGGCGGCGCGGGCCAGGATCTTGCGCACGTACGCCTCGGGCGCCTCGTCAGCGATCCGCGGCCAGACGAACCAGAGCTTGACCAGGGCCTCCTGAAGCAGGTCCTCGGCGCGATGCCGGTCGCCGCCGCAGAGCAGGCGTGCGAGGTGGAACAACGCCGACCAACGGGCCGCGACGAACCCGTCGAAACCCTCGGCTCCAGCCTGTTGCATCCGCACCGTCCCCGCCCTTGCCAGCTTCGTACACCTGGTGAAAGACGTCGGCGAGCGCCTCACTATGCACGTCCGTCACGTGATGCCGGTCACGTCGGGCGAGGAGGGCGCGGTGTGGCCGGGGGAGTGCCGACCCGGTCGGGGGTTCAGCCCCCGAGGCGATGTAACATTGTGGGTTACATGGATGGAGGAGTGATCCGAGGGTGAGTGCGAACAGCAGACTGACGGTCGCGGTGCACGTACTGACGTGGATGGTGCTCGACCGCCGGGGCGGGAACGAGGTAGCCACGTCCGAGCGCATCGCGAGCAGCGTCAACACCAATCCCGTCGTGATCCGGCGCTGCCTGGGCGATCTGCGGAAGGCGGGGCTGGTGGAGGCGCGGCGGGGCACCGGTGCCGGCTGGGTCGTCACGCGGGAGCCGGAGACGGTCACCCTGTTGGATGTGTACGAGGCCCTGGACGAGGGCGGTGTCTTCGGGATGCACAACAGCGAGCCGAACCAGTCCTGCCCGGTCGGTTTCGGGATCCGGCCCACCCTGCGGCACGTCTACGACGACGTGGAGGAGACCATGCGGAAGCAACTGGCCGCCACCACCATCGCCGACGTACTGCGGGACGTACTGGCCCAGGAGCGGGCGTAGCGCTCCTCACCCCTTCGGCACGTGCCCCGGCACCCCCCGGTGCGGGCCACGGCGGCGCGCCGGACGCCGGAGCCCGGCCCCTCACCGGGCCGGGCTCCGACGTCTCGGCGGTCCGAGGACACTGGGGCGTGTTGCGCCCTAGATGTATTGGCCCGCCGGATCGCCGCCGGCGGTTCCGGACGCCGGTGCTTCGTCCGGTACGACGTCCCGTACGGGCATGGGTACGGGCAGGAGGCCGGCCAGCTCTCGCCACTGCGTGAGGGGAAGGCCGGGGTCGCCGCCCAGGACGTGGAGGGCGACGTGATCGGCGCCCGCGTCGAGGTGTTCGTGGACGCGGCGTGCCACCACGTCGAGCGAGCCGTGCGCGACGACGGCGTCGATGAGACGGTCGCTGCCGCCGGGGATCAGATCCTCGTCGGTGAAGCCGAGCCGCCGCAGGTTGTTCTGGTAGGCCGGGAATCCGATGAACATGCCGATGCCCCGACGGGCGGCGGCACGTGCCCTGGCCGGGTCGGTGTCGAGGACCACGGCCTGGTGCGGGGCGATCACCGGGGCCGGGCCGATACGGCGCCGGTGGATCGCGCTGAACTCCGGCGTCACCAGGAAGGGGTGCAGGCCGGCGGTGCGACGGGCGGCGAGGTCGACCATCTTCGGACCGAGCGCGCCGAGCATGCGGCGTTCGGCGGGAACGGGATGCGGCACGCCGTCGAGCCGGTCCAGGTAGTCCGCGACGGCCTGGAGGGGCTTCCCGTACGTCTGTCCCGCGGCCTGTGCCGAGTGCGGGCTGCTCACGCCGAAGCCCATCACGAGCCGCCGCCCGTGTGCCCGGTCCAGGTCGTGGACGTGCGCTCCGACGGCCGCCGGGTCCTGACCCCAGAGGGCGAGCACCCCCACCGCGACGGCGGCGCGTGGCGCGGCGGCCAGCAGGTGTCCGGCGTCGTCGAGTGCGCCGCCACCGTCGAGCCCGGGGATCCACAGCGCCGGGAAGCCGAGTGCGTCGAGCTCGGCCGCCGCCTCCCGGACTTCGGGACGGGCGGCCGGGCGGAGTTCCATGCTCCAGACCCCGACGCCGCCGAGCAGGGAACGGACCGTTGGATCGGCGGGCATCGCCGAACCTCCTTCTCGGGTTGTCACGATCCGCGCTGACCCGTGCACACGAGTCGCGCTGTCACGCGTATGGGGTGACGCGGGAAGCGGGGCGCGCGGGCCGGCGCCGGGGCGGCCGGTCCACGCGCCGTCTCCGGTGCCGGTCGTCTGTGTCGTGGTGCGGACTCCGTGCCGGTGTCCACCGTCGTCGTGGAACTCAGACCTGGTTCTGGCCGCCGTCGACGTACAGCTCGGAACCCGTGGTGAAGCTGCTCTGGTCGGAGGCGAGGAACAGCACGGCGCTGGCGACCTCCTCGGTGCGGCCCAAGCGGCCCAGCGGCACCTGGCCCGCCAGGTGGCCCTTGAGCTGTCCGGCCTGCTCCGCGTCGGGGGCGAGGCCGGTGATTCCGGGGGTGTCGATCGGGCCGGGCACGATGACGTTGACCCGGATTCCCCGGCCCTTGAGCTCGTTGGCCCAGGTACGGGCGAGGGAGCGGATGGCGGCCTTGGTGGCTGCGTACACGCCGAACGCCTCCGCGCCGGACGCCGCGGCCGTGGAACCCGGGACGATCACCGAGGCGCCTTCGTTGAGCAGCGGCAGGGCCTTCTGGACGGTGAACAGGAGACCACGGACGTTGATGCCGAAGGTCTGGTCGAAGTGCTCCTCCGTGACCTCCTCCAGCCGGGCGAACTCGCCGCCGCCCGCGTTGGCGAACAGGACGTCGATCCGGCGGCCGTCCTGCTCGACGGCCGCGTAGAGCCGGTCCAGGTCGGCGAGGTCGGCGATGTCCCCCTGGATTCCCACGGCGCCCGAGCCGATGTCCTGGACGGCCGCGTCCAGCTCCGCCTTGCGACGGCCGGTGACGTACACCTGTGCGCCCTCGGCGGCGAAACGCTTGGCGGTGGCGAGGCCGATGCCCGTGGTGCCTCCCGTGACGATCGCGACCTTGCCGGTGAGCTGAGCCATGACATCCTCCACTGATTCGTCGTAACAATGTCTGTTACGACTCTGGGTGTAACCGTAAAAGTTTCAATCAGTCGCGTCAAGCCCGGCCCTTCGCGAGGCCCCGCCGCCCGGCGGGGCGAACGTCACCACGGTCACTCCGAACCGAAGAACCGGCTCCCTCTCTCGGCACCCAACGTGGATCGCACCGCCAGGTCGAACCCGGCCTCGGACAACGTGAGGAAGCGGTCGAGCCGCCGTATCTCCCAGTGCTCGAGCTCGGAGGCGGGCAGCGGCCGCGTCGGGGTCCACCCGCGCAGGGCGGCCGCCAGGCCCGCGGCGTCACCGAACGCCTTGGAGGTTCCCGAGGCGGTGTGGGGCCTGACCGTGCCGGCCGCGTCGCCGATGAGAGCCGCGTGGTCGGCCACCATGCGCCCGGGCGCGAGATCGAACACCGGTTGCATGAAGACGTCCGACAGGTGCACCAGTTCGGCGAAGGGCGGCGGAAGCGAGACGTCGGCCTGCCGGGCGACCTGTTCGAGGATCTCGGGCGGCAACTCGCCCGGCGGTACGAAGTGTGCGAAGCGTTTCCCGGAGCGGCCGGTGAGCAGCCTCGGCAGATCCGGCTCGGCGACGTTCACGTACCAGACCCAGTTGACGCGCCGCGAACCCTCCTCCCGTTCGCCGTCGGCCCCCGGAACCAGGTAGCACAGCATCTGCATGCCGCTCGACGTGAAGAACGTGAAGCGGCCCGCGAGAAGGTCCAGCAGCTCACTCGGCAGCGCGGACTCGGGTTCCAGGCCGCGCCAGGCCACGTACCCGGCGTACTCGGGGCGGGAGACGGAGTCGAGCAGCATGCGGGTGGCCGACCCGATTCCGTCGGCGCCCACCAGGAAGTTGCCGCTCGCGGTGTACCCGTCCGAGAACTCGGCCGTGACGTCGTGGCCGCTCACCTGGACCCGCCTGAGAGTGCTGTCCAGGCGGTAGCAGACTCCGGAGAGCGGTTCTCGCAGCGCGCGGTAGAGGGTGTCCCACGCGGTCATGAGCTGCGGAGCCCCGTGACGCGCCCTCCTGCCGTGCGCGTCCAGTTGCTGGCGTTCGTGCAGTTCGACGCAGACCGAGGACGCCGGTCTGCCGAGGCGGTTCAGCAGCGCGTCGACCTCCGGCTGCATGACGATGCCGGCGCCGCGCGCCGACGTCTGCCCCACCGACCGTTCGTAGACGGCGACCCCGGCGCCCACGGCCCGCAGTTCGTGCGCGGCGGCCAGACCGCCCACCGATCCACCGATGACCAGTGCCGTGAAGTCGTTCGTCTCGGACATCGCACACCTCTGCAGTCGCGGATGCGGGGGCGCCTCGGACGCGGGCGCCTCGGACGCGGCACCCGCCGGAGCAACCGAGTGCCCGGCGGGTCCGGGCGGGAGTCAGTCGGGGCCGTGGATGCCGAGGAACGCCCGGCCGTTCGCCTCGAGGGTCCTGGCGTCGAGGCCGTGGTCCAACAGGAACCGGACGGGTTCCGGCTGCGCCATGTCGAAGGGGTAGTCGCTCCCGCACACGATCCGCTCCGGTGCGGCGTGGGCCGACAGCAGACTCAGCACTTCGGGATCGTGGGTGACCGTGTCGAAGTACAGCCGGGTGAACGGTTCGGCCGGCGGGCGGCTTCCGCCGTGTCGTACGTCCTCGCGCGACCGCCACCCGTGTCCCCACCGCCCGAGCAGGGCCGGCGCGCACCCCCCGCCGTGGACGAAGCAGATGCGCAGGTCCGGCAGTTCCTCCATGACGCCGCTCAGGAGCACCGATGCCACTGCGGTCGTGGTCTCCACCGGGTTGCCGATCAGGTTCGCCAGGTAGTGGTCCTTCCACTCCGGCCGTGGCAACTGCATCGGGTGGACGAGGACGGCCAGGTCCGCGTCGACGGCGGCGGCCAGCACCTCCCGCATCGCACCGTCGCCGTAGGACCGGCCCTGCACCAGAGGCGGGACGGCGACACCCGCGATGCCCCGCATGTCCGTCAGGCGTGTCATCTCGCGCCGGGCGGCCGCCACGTCGTCCACCCGGACCAGCCCGAGTCCGACCAGTGTGCCGTCGGAGGAGGAGACGGCCCGCTCGAGCCGGTCGTTGAAGGCCGAGACGTAGTCGTCCGCCTCCGAAGGCGAGAAGACGGGGAAGGCGAAGGGCGGCGCCGAGACGGCGCGTGCCCCGAGACCCGCCTTCACGGTGTCGGCGATCACCACGTCGATGTCGGTCATCGCCGTGCTGGCGAAGAACAGCGGACTGTCCCCCAGGTACAGCTCCCCGTCGCGGTCGCTCATGCCGCCCAGGGGGAAGCCCGGCGGCAGGGAGAGCAGTTCCCTGGGCAGCCAGTGCGCGTGGACGTCGACGACTCCGGCGCGGACATCTCCCCTTACGGCCATCTCGACTCTCCCCTCGCAGCCATCTCCACTCCTCAACACCGCCGGGACGAGCGCGGGACGGGGTCAGGTCACGGGCTCCTGCCGTTCCCGCGCCGCCCGCGTGATCGCGCGACGGATGGGTTCGTAGCCGGTGCACCGGCAGACGTTGGACCCGACGATGTGATCCACGCGCTCGGGGTGATCGGCGAGGGCGGGATCGGCTTCCAGTGCCCCGGCGGCCACCATCAGGAATCCGGGGGTGCAGAAGCCGCACTGCAACGCGTGTTCCGCGGAGAAGGCGCGCTGCAGCGCGCTGGGCTCACCGTCCGGACCGGCCAGCCCCTCCACGGTCCGGACCGACCCGCCGTCGCACTGCACGGCGAGCATCAGACAGGAGCGCACCGCCTCACCGTCCACGAGCACGGTGCAGGCGCCGCACACGCCGTGCTCGCAGCCCAGGTGGGTGCCGGTCAGCCGGCAGTCCTCCCGCAGTACGTCCGCCAGGATCCGCCGGGGCTCCACATCGAGCGGGAACTCCTCGCCGTTCACGGTGAGTGTGATCTTCATCGGTTGTCTCCCTTGGTCCCGCCGATGCGGGACCGGTGGTCGGCGGCTGCCTGGCACAGGGTCCTGGCGGCCACGACGGCGATGGCGTGCCGGCGGTATTCGAGGTCGGCGTACGGCTCCGCGAGGGGTGCGGCGTCGCGCTCCGCCGCGATGCGGCCCGCGCGGGCGAACGGATGGTCCTCGGGCAGCAGGTATCCGTCCTTCTGGGGTCCGATCTCGACGCCGGTCAGGGCCTGCTCCGCGGCGTGCGCCCGCAGCGGACGGTCGGCGCAGTTGACCAGTCCGATGCGTGCTTCTCTGATCACCCCGTCGTCCACGGTGAGGACGGCCGCGACGGCGACCTGGGCGAAGCAGAAGTGCGTGCGCCGGTGCTCGACGAAGCCGACGCCGGTGTGCTCGGCCAGCAGCGGGTACCGCACGGAGGTGATCAGTTCGCCGGGGCGGCGGTCCGTCCTGAGGGGACCGTGGAAGTAGTCGCGGGCCGGGACGGTACGGGCGCCCTGGGGTCCTCGCAGGTGGATGTCGGCGTCGAGGGCCATGGCGATGGCGCACCACTCGGATGCGGGGTGACCCCAGCCGAAGCTGCCCACCATCGTCCCCCGGGATCGGATCGGCGGGTGCGCGATGTTGACCACGGCGAGTGAGAACAACGAGCCGAGGGGACCCGGTACGGCCTGCGCCGATTCGAAGACGTGATGCCTGACCAGGGCGCCGACCCGCAGCGAGCCGTCGACGACCCGCAGGGTGTCGAGTTCCGGGATGCGGTTGATGTCGACGACCAGGTCGGGACGGACGCGCTCCAGGTGCATCTCCAGGAGCAGGCTCTGGCCTCCGGCCAGGACCTGGGCGTCGCGGCCTGTGCTGCCCAGGGCATCGACGGCCTCGGGCACCGTACGGGGTGCGACGTAGTCGAAGGCGGCGGGTTTCACCGGTCCTCCTCCAGCTTCGGGGCTCGGGCCGCGCGCCAGACCACGTCCGGGGTGAGCGGCATCTGCAACAGGTCGGCGTCGGCCGGACGGAGCGCGTCGACCACGGCGTTGACGATCGCGGCCGGCAGGCCGATGCAGCCCGACTCGCCGGCGCCCTTGGCACCGAGGGGCGAGCTGGGGCTCGGCGTGCAGGTGTCCTTGACCTCGATGGGCGGTACCTCGGTGTAGGTCGGCAGCAGGTAGTCGAGCAGGCCGTTCGCCAGCAGGGGTGTGCCGTCGTCGGCGTAGGGGATGGCCTCGTAGAGCGCCTGGCCGATGCCCTGTATCGCGGACCCGAAGGCCTGAGCGCGGACGACGGCCGGGTCGAGGACCACCCCGCAGTCGTCGACCGTCACCACCTTCAGCAGCTCCACGGTGCCGAGTTCCGGGTCCACCTCGGCCACCGCCACATGGGAGCCGAAGGGGAACGCCATCCCCGTCTCGAAGCGGTCCTCCACGCGCAGCGGCCCGGTGGCCTTGACCAGTTCGCTGACGTCCATGGCGGCCGAGCCGTCGTGGGCGGCGTGGACGGTGCCGTCGGCCCACTCCACCTCCGCCAGGGGCAGATCCCACAGGGTCGCGGCCCTCTGCCGGGCCTCCGCGATGACCAGTCGGGAGGCGTGCTGCAGCATCGCGCCGGCGACCTGTGCGGTCCGGCTGGCGAAGGAGCCCAGGCCCTCGGGCTGTTGGTCGGTGTCGCCCTCGATCAGCCGGACACGCTGCTCGTCCACCCCCAGGGTCTTGGCGACCAGTGCGGGGAACACGGTCTCGTGGCTCTGGCCACTGGAAGCGGCCCCGCACCGCGCGGTGATGATGCCGTCCGTGCCGACCTCGATGCTGCCGAACTCGTGCAGCCCACCCGGTTCTCCGCCGGATCGCTCGACATAGCAGGAGAGGCCGATTCCCAGTGGCTTGGCGGTCGGATCGTTCCGGCGCCGGGCCTGCTCGGCGCGCCATGCGCCGTACTCGACGGTCTCCAGCGCCAGGTCCAGCGCGCGGGCGTATTCGCCGCTGTCGTAGGTCCGGCCGGTGGGGGTCGGGTACGGGAAGGCCTCGGGCGGGATGAAGTTGCGGCGGCGCAGTTCCGCCGGGTCGATCCCCAACTTCCTTGCCATCATGTCCATACAGCGTTCGAGCGCGATGACCGCCTCGGGCCGGCCGGCCCCCCGATAGGGGTACGTGATCATGGTGTTGGTGAGGACCGAGCGCACCGTCGAATGCACCTGGGGAGTCCGGTAGGCGCCGGTCGCCATCCAGGCGGTCTGCATCGGCAGCCCGACTCCGAGGTGCGGGTAGGCGCCGACGTCCGCGTCGATGTGCAACTCGTAGGCGAGAAGCCGTCCGTCGGCGTCGGCGGCCAGCCGTGCCCGCTGGTCCTGTCCTCGGCCGCGCGTGGCGACCAGCATCGACTCCAGACGGTCCTCGATCCACCGGACCGGTCGCCGGAGCTTGACCGCGAGGAAGGCGACCACGACGAACTCCGGGAACGAGGCGCTCTTGCCACCGAACGCCCCACCGGTGTCCGGCACCACCACGCGGATCTGATCCTGCGACCAGCCCAGCAGCGCGGCCATCTCACGGCGCAGGCGGTGCGGCATCTGGTGCCCCGACCAGATCGTCAGCCGGTCCTCCTCGGGCACGGCGAGGATCGTCCTGCACTCCATCGGTGTGGGCATCAGCAGGTTCTGCCGGTAGCGGCCCTCCACCACGGCGGCCGCCTCCTGCCACACCTCGTCCTCGACGGGCGTGCCGGTCTCTCCCCGCAGGGCGATGTTGCTCAGGCCCTCGAAGAGCAGGGTCTCGTCCGAGGCCGCGGCGGACGGTGTGACCATCGCGGGCAACGGGTCGACGTGGAAGGTGACCTCGGCCGCCCCGTCCTCGGCCCGGTAGCGGTCCTCGCCCAGGACGACGGCGACGGCCTCGCCCGCGTAGCGCACACGCTCCTTGACCAGGGCCGGCCACTCACGGCCTGCGACCACCTCGTCCGACGACAGCTCGGCCAGCACGGTGTGCGGTACCGGAGGCAGATCCTGGAGCTCGGCCGCCGCGTGCGCGCACGAGGGCATGTCCGTCAGGTCGGCGGCGGACCAGGCACCCACCACACCGGGCACCTCACGAGCCGCACGGCAGTCGACCGAGCGCAGCAGACCGTGAGCGACGGACCTGCTCCTGACGAACACGGCATCGAGACAGTCCGGGACCTCGATGTCGGCGACGTAGCGGCCCTTTCCCGTGAGCAGCCTTTCGTCCTCGCGCCGTGTCCACTGATGCGTCACAACTGCACCCCTTGCTGATTCGAGTGGGGAGGGGACCGCCGCGGATCCCCCCGCCGCGGCGACTTGTCGGGGGGAGCCGGGCGACCTGTCGGGGGCAGCCGTGACGCACGACGGATCGGCAGCACGAAAGTACCCGTTCCGTAAATTTAGGCACAATGTCCGCATACACGCATGCCCGACCAGGTCTGCGGATGTCCGGCGGGCAGGGCCGGAGAACCGGTCACGAGAACAGGTGCGGTGGCCCGGCCGAGGAGTCGCGCCGTGCGCGGCAGGAGCGCGGTGGAAGCCACGGCGACTGGGAGCGGGGGCACGGGCCAAGATGCGTCCGGCTCGTGATGCGGACACAATATTCGGGTCCGGCGCGCGGGGAATTCGGCCGTGCGGTCGGCCCGCGATCCCCGCGATCCTCACGGCCGGCGGCGCCGCGCGTATCCGTGGCCGACCGTCGTCCCCGGGAAGGCTTTTCGCCATGCGCGCACCGGAAGACCCGCACGCTGCGTTCCGCCGATGGGCGAGAGCCACGGTGGCTCACGTGCGCGGCATGCACGACGGTCACCACGACGCGCGGCGCGCACGGGAGATCTACCAGACCTCGACGATGGGGGCGTTGATCGACGGCGTGTACGACGGCGACGTGACGATCGGCGAACTGCTCAGGCACGGCGATTTCGGCCTGGGTACGTTCAACCGCCTCGACGGCGAGATGGTGATCCTCGACGGGACCTGCCACCACCTGCGTTCCGACGGCAGCGCCCAGGTCGCCGTCGCCGGGGACCTCACCCCCTTCGCGGCCGTCACCTGGTTCCGGCCCGACACGGCCATCCCGGTGACGACGAGCACGGACCGCGCCGCCCTGACCGCGTTGATCGACGCGGCGCTCAGCAGCGACAACCTCATGTACGCGCTGCGGATCAAGGGGACGTTCGGTGCGGTGCGCACCCGCACCGTGATGCGGCAGCAACCCCCGTATCCCCCCTTGACGGAGGCGGCCAAAGGGCAGGAGGAAAGCACCTTCCGCGACGTGGAGGGCACCCTGGCCGGCTTTCGGACCCCCGATTTCGAGCAGGCCATCGCCGTCGCCGGCTACCACATGCACTTCATCGACCGCGACCACCGGCACGGTGGCCATGCCCTCGACTACCGGCTGGAGCACGGGGTGATCGAGATCAGTTCGCGCTCGGAGCTGCATCTGAGCCTGCCCCGTACCCGGCAGTTCCTCGCGTCGGACCTGACGTCGGAAAGCCTCGCCCAACAGATCCACCAGGCCGAAGGCGGCTGAGCCGTGGGTGAGCCGAGCCGTGCTGTGACCTCTCCTTCGAAAGGCTGTCAACCACCATGGCCGAACAGCGCGTTCGCTCCGCGCAGCGGGCGATCGAGACCCTCACCGCGCATGGTGTGCGGTACGTCTTCGGCGTCCCCGGGGCGAAGATCGACGCCGTCTACGACGCTCTGGCGGACGGCGGTCCCCAACTCGTGGTGTGCCGACACGAACAGAACGCCGCCCTGATGGCAGCCGCCGTGGGCCGCCTCACCGGTACGCCGGGGGCCGCCGTGGTCACCTCCGGGCCGGGTACCACCAACCTGCTGACCGGGCTGATCACCGCGAACACCGAGCAGTACCCGGTCATCGCCCTGTGCGGGGCGGTGCCGCGGGCGGACCGCCTCAAGCGGACCCACCAGTCCATGGACGCCACCGCCGCGCTCAGGCCGTTCACCAAGTACGTCGGCGAGGTCGACGACCCGGACGACGTGACCGAGGCCCTCGCCAACGCGCTGCGCGCCGCGGTCACCGAACCGCGCGGCGCGACGGCCGTGGTGCTGCCCGCCGACGTCCTCGGCGCGCCGACATCCGCCGAGATCATCCGGCCCCTGCCCGTCCCCGCACTCGGCCCCGCCCCCGAGGACGACATCCGTCGCGCGGCACGACTGATCCGGGACGCCGAACGCCCCGCGCTGCTCGTCGGTCTCAGAGGAGCCGATGCCAAGGCCTGTGCGGCACTGCGCACGCTCATCGACGGCACCGACCTTCCCGTCGTGGAGACGTTCCAGGCCGCCGGAGCGGTCTCCCGCGAACTGGAGGACCACTTCCTCGGACGGGTGGGCCTGTTCCGCAACCAGCCCGGCGACCTCGTGATCGCGGAGGCCGACGTCCTGGTGACCGTCGGTTACGACGCCGTCGAGTACGACCCGGGGCTGTGGAACACCGACCCCACGCGCACCGTCGTGCACATCGACGCGCTTCCGGCGGACATCGACAACCACTACCAGCCCACTCTGGAGCTGCGCGGGGACGTGGCCGCGACGCTGACCGGGCTGGCCGAGCTGGTGGGCGGCCTGCGTCTGAGCGAACAGGCCAACGCGGCGATCGCCGAGCAGCGCACCGCACTGCTGCACATCGACGAGCGGGCCCGCGCGGAACCGGCCACCGAGGCGGGCCTGAACCCGGCCGCGGTGGTCCTGAAGATCAGGGAACTCGTCGACGACGACGCGACCGTGGTGTGTGACGTCGGATCGCACTACATCTACACGGCGCGTCACTTCCGCGTGTACCAGCCCGGTCACCTGTTGTTCTCCAACGGCCAGCAGACTCTGGGGGTGGCCCTGCCCTGGGCGATGGCCGCCGCTCTGGTGCGGCCCCGGACCCAGGTCGTCTCCGTCTCCGGGGACGGCGGATTCCTCTTCAGCGCACAGGAGTTGGAGACCGCGACCCGGCTCGGCCTGCGCCTGACGCACGTCATCATGCGGGACGACACCTACGACATGGTCGGCTTCCAGGAGCTTTTGAAGTACGGGCGCAAGTCGGGGGTGCAGCTCGGTGACTACGACATCGTGCAGTACGCCGGGGCCTTCGGCGCGAAGGGGGTCCGGGTCCACTCGATCCAGGAGTTCGAGAGCGAGCTCAAGGCCGCCCTGAACCGCGAGTTCCTGGACGAACCGGGTGTGACGATCGTCGACGTCCGCGTCGACTACACCCACAACACCGATCTGTTCGCCCAACTGCACGACGGCGTACTGGAGTAGGGGTTCCCGCGGAGCGGGACCTCATCGGGCGAGCGGTCTTCCGGGAACGAGGTACAGAAATGGCGCACAGCACCCAGGACCCGCCGAGCATCGGCTGGATCGGCACCGGTCGGATGGGCTTCCAGCTCGCCGCCCGGCTGCTCGACGCGGGGTACGACGTGGCCGTCCACAACAGGACGCGCGCCAAGGCCGAACCGCTCGTGGAGAGAGGTGCGACGGTCGTCGACCGGCCGGCCGAACTGGCCGACCGGGACGTCGTCTTCACGATGGTCTCCGCCTCGCCCGACCTTCAGGCGGTCACCACGGGCCCCGGCGGGGTGCTGACCTCGCCGGATGCCGCACCGGGTGTTCTGATCGACAGTTCCACGGTGTCCACCGGGACGTCCGCGCTGATCCGGGAGGAGGCCGCCCGGCGCGGGACGGACTTCCTCGCCGCCCCGGTGAGCGGCAACCCGAAGGTGATCGCCGCGGGCGGCCTGACGATCGCGGTGTCCGGCTCCCGCGAAGTGTTCGACCGGGTCGAGTCCCTGCTGGCACCGTTGGGGCGCGGCGTGACCTACGTCGGCGAGGACGAGGCCGCCCGGCTGGTCAAGATCGCGCACAACGTCTTCCTGGGCGTCGTCACCCAGTCTCTCGCCGAGATCACCGTCCTCGCGGAGAAAGGTGGCGTCAGCCGTGCCGCCTTCCTGGAATTCCTGAACGACTCCGTGATGGGCTCGGCCTACACCCGGTACAAGTCGCCCGCCCTGGTCAACCTGGACTTCACGCCGACGTTCACCATGCCGCTGCTGCGCAAGGACCTGGAGCTGGGGCTCGCCGCGGCCCGCGAGCTGGAGGTCCCGATGCCGCTGGCCGCCGCCACCGCACAGCTCGTCGCGAGCGCGGTCGGCGCGGGACATGTCGACGAGGACTTCGCCGCCCTGATCCTGGAACAGGCCAGGAACTCGGGCATCACACTCGAACCCGAGGACGTGTCCGTCGACGACGGTCTGTCACCGCGGGAATGAGCCGCGGGCCGACGTCGGCCCGCGATCGTGACCGGGGGACGGAACCGCTGGAGTTCGCCCGCGGTCGGGTCGGGTCGGGTCGGGTGGGCGGCGTCGCGGCGGTGACCGATGCCGAACTCCCGGACCCGCCGGCTTCGCGGTTCATGGGCCGAACGGGTCATCGATCCGCGGTATTCGGGTGAACCCCGCCCAAGGGCCGAGCGAGCCGAGAGGTTCCGGGCACAGGGGTATTCGGAGGTTGATAATATGGTTCCCCTGCTTCTCGTTCTTCTGCTGGTTCTGCTTCTCTTCGGCGCGGGCTTCGCGTTGAAGATTCTCTGGTGGGTCGCCATCGTCGTACTGGTGCTGTGGCTGGTCGGCTTCGTCGCCCGTCCCAAGAGCGGCAGCGGTCGCTGGTACCGCTGGTAGCGGAGCCGGCGTTCGGTCGGCGTTCCGGCCCGACACGGTGGTGGCCGCCCTTCCTCCGAGGAGGGCGGCCACCACCATGTCCTCGTCCACGCACGCGGATTCCCTGTCGGCACCACCGAACGGCGGCCATCCGGCGTCGCTTCCCGCATCGGATGAATGAAGTGCCACCGCAGGGGCACTCGGAGGCCGGACGGAACACGAGAACCGTCCCGCACCGCATACGGAAAAAGCATACGGAAAAAGGAGGAGCGGCAGGGATTCCCTCCCGCTCTCCGTTTACCGGAGGAGCTGTTTTCGCGTGACTGAACATGCGTGGAGTTACAAGTCGACCTCGGGCCATGTGGCCGGTGCCGATCTGACCGGCTACAAGGTCGAGGCGACCGACGGCGGAATCGGCAAGGTCGACAAGCACTCCGACGAGGTCGGTGACGCCTACCTGGTCGTGGACACCGGGGTCTGGATCTTCGGCAAGGAGGTCCTCCTCCCGGCGAGCACCGTGATCCAGATCGATCCGGAGGACAAGAGGATCTTCGTCGACCGCACCAGGGAGCAGATCAAGAACGCCCCGGAGTTCCACCGCGACAAGCACCTCGGTGACGCCGGTTACCGCGACGAACTGGGCGCCTACTACGGACCGCACACCCCCCTCGGCGGCGGACCGATGATGTGACCCCGGCAGGTGAGTGGGCCCGGACTCGACGAGTCCGGGCCCGTTCCCGATTCCGGGCGGCTCGCGTGTGACGGGACGAACGGATTGGAGTCCCGGCTTCGGGACACACGCATCAGGTGCTGAAGATACTTCTGGTTGTCCTGCTCGGCTCGCTGGCGACGGGCGTCTCGGTCGTCGCCGTCCTGGTCTCGCCCTGGTGGTGGGCCGCGGCCGCCCCCCTGCTCCTGCTCGCGATAGTGGCCGTCCACGACCTCGTGCAGCGCCGGCATTCCGTCCTGCGGAACTACCCGGTGCTCGGGCATCTGCGTTTCGCCCTGGAGGCACTGCGGCCGGAGCTTCAGCAGTACTTCATCGAGCGCAACTTCGACGGCCGCCCCTTCGACCGTGACACGCGCAGCATCGTCTACGAGCGCGCCAAGGGCACCGATGCCGAGGAACCGTTCGGCACCGAACTCGACCTGTACCGGACGGGCAGTGAATTCCTCACCCCGTCCATGGCCCCCCGGGCGGTGCCCACCGAGGCGCCGCGTGTCCGGATCGGCGGACCCGACTGCACCCGCCCCTACGACATGGCGCTGCTCAACGTCTCGGCCATGAGCTTCGGTTCGCTGTCCGCCAACGCCGTACTCGCCCTCAACACCGGGGCACGACTGGGTGGCTTCGCCCAGGACACCGGCGAGGGCGGCCTCTCCGAGTACCACCTGAGGCCTGGCGGAGACCTCGTCTGGGAGATCGGCACCGGATACTTCGGGTGCCGCACGGACGACGGGGACTTCGATCCGCGGCAGTTCGCCGAGAAGGCGGCGCACGAGCAGGTCAAGTGCGTGTCGCTGAAGATCAGTCAGGGCGCCAAGCCCGGAATCGGCGGAGTGCTGCCGGGTGCCAAGGTGAATGCGGAGATCGCCGGGGTCCGCGGCGTCCCGCAGGGAGAGACCGTCATCTCGCCGCCGTTCCACCGTGTCTACTCGACACCGCGCGAACTGGTGCGCTTCCTGGCGCGGATGCGTGAACTGGCCGACGGCAAGCCCGTCGGGTTCAAGCTGTGCGTCGGCTCACGCCGTGAGTTCCTCGCCGTGTGCAAGGCGATGCTGGAGGAGGACAGCACGCCCGACTTCATCGTCGTCGACGGCGCGGAGGGCGGAACGGGCGCGGCGCCCCTCGAGTTCGCGGACAACGTCGGCCTGCCCCTGGGCGAGGGACTGATGACCGTGCACAACGCCCTCGTGGGCGTCGGGCTCCGCGACCGGATCCGGATCGGTGCCGGCGGCAAGGTCGCCACCGGCAGCGACCTCGTCAAGCGCCTCCTCCAGGGGGCCGATTACACGAACGCCGCCCGCGCCATGATGTTCGCGATCGGATGCATACAGGCCCAGCGCTGTCACACCAACACCTGTCCCGTCGGCGTCGCCACCCAGGACGAACGACGCGCCCGCGCGGTCGACGTTCCCGACAAGTCCCAGCGGGTACTGCGCTACCAGCGGGCGACGGTCAAGAGCGCGCTCCAGATCATGGCATCGATGGGCGTCGAGGAGCCGCGCGATCTGCGGCCCCACATGCTGCTGCAGCGGGTGAATCCGCACACCGTCCGCTCCTATGCGGAGCTCCACGACTGGCTCACCCCCGGTGAGCTGATCGCATCGGCGCCCGCCGGCTGGGCATCCGACTGGGAGGCGGCCGACCCGGACCGCTTCGCCCGCTGAACCCGGCATTCATCACTCCACCCGCTGCACCCGGCACCCGTTCCGAGGGGCCGCACCGAACCGAAGGGCACTCCCGTGGCACGAACCGTCGCCCGTGTGATCGTCGACGCACTCGAGGAACTGGGCGTCCAGCACGTCTTCGGCGTGGTCGGCGACGCCTTGAACCCGCTGACCGACGCGATCCGTACCACCGAGGACCTGAACTGGGTCGGCTGCCGGCACGAAGAAGCCGCGGCCTTCGCCGCCGGAGCCCAGTCCCAGCTCTCGGGGACGCTGGGAGTGTGCATGGGGACGGTGGGGCCCGGCTCCGTGCACCTTCTCAACGGGCTCTACGACGCGGCGAAGAGCCGGACCCCCGTTCTCGCGATCTGTGGTCAGGTGCCCCTCGCGGAGGTCGGCAGCGACTACTTCCAGGAGGTCGACAACGACCTGCTCTTCCGTGACGTGGCCGTCTACCGGGCCACCGTCACCTCCCCCGACCAGATGCCCCGGATGCTGGAGTCCGCCGTCCGCGCCGCCGTGAGCCAGGGGGGAGTGGCGGTGCTCACCGTGCCCGGCGACCTCGGCGACCAGGAACTCAGCGACGACCGGGCCGCCCGCTTCGCTCTCGACCGCCCCGTCACCCGCCCGGACGACCCCGCGCTCGCGCGGGCCGCCGAACTCCTCAACGCCGCCGACCGGGTCACCCTGCTCGTCGGCCGCGGAGCCCGCGCCGCCCGGGCGGAGGTCCTGCGGACGGCCGAGGCACTCGCGGCGCCCATGGTGCTCACCCTCAAGGCGAAGGAGGGGTTCGAGGGGGACAACGAGTTCCAGGTCGGCCAGACCGGCCTGATAGGCAACCCCGCCGCTGCCCACGCGCTCGACAGCGGCGACGCGCTCCTGATGCTGGGCACCGATTTCCCGTACCGGGACTGGTACCCGAAGGGGTGCAAGGTCGTCCAGGTCGACACCCGTGAGGAGCACCTGGGCCGCCGGGTCCCCGTGGACGTGGGTCTGACGGGCGACGTGGGCGCGACGCTGCGGGCCCTGCTGCCGCTGTTGAAGGCGACCGCGGACCGGGGCCACCTGGACGACGCGAGGGAACGGTTCGCCCACTGGCAGGAAGGGCAGCGGCGGCTGGCGGACCCGGGTCACGAGCGCCGCTGGACCGGAAAGCTGAGGGCCGCCCTGGACAACCGCGACCACGAGATCCGCCCCGAGGCGCTGGCCGCCGCGGTGGACGCCCACGCCGCCGACGACGCCGTCTTCACCTCCGACACCGGAATGGCCACCGTCTGGCTCTCGCGCTTCGTCGGCATGCGGGGGAGCAGGCGCCTGATCGGCTCGTACAACCTCGGCTCGATGGCCAACGCCATGCCCCAGGCCCTCGGGGCCCAACTCTGGGCGCCCGACCGCCAGATCGTCGCCTTCTGCGGCGACGGCGGACTGAGCATGCTGCTCGGCGACCTCATGACGATCAAGACGTACCGGCTGCCGGTGAAGCTCGTGGTCTTCGACAACCGCCGCCTGGGCATGGTCAAACTCGAGCAGGAACAGGCGGGCCTGCCGGAGTTCGGTACGGAGCTCGACAACCCCGACTTCGCCGCGGTGGCCACCGCGCTCGGCCTCACCGGCATCCGCGTCACCGACCCGGCCGATCTCGACGACAGTGTGCGCCGGGCGCTCGACACCCCCGGGCCGGTCCTGCTGGACGTACTGACCAATCCGCAGGAGGTGGCGGTGCCGGGCAAACCGACCGTGTCCCAGGGATGGGGCTTCGCCATCGCCAAGGTCAAGGAGATCCTCCCGAGCCACGAAGGCTGAACCGGGACCCGCCCCGTGATTTCGCCGGGCCGGACACGGGCTGCGGGCACGCCGCGCGGTTCGTGCCCGCCTCGGCCCGGGCGGCGGCGTCACGGCGCGAGGCCGTCGCAGGCCCTCGTCTCAGTCGCCCGCCGGACCGACCGGTCGATCACGGTCGGCGCCGGTCCGGCTGCCCCGCGCGCCGACGGTCAACGCCTGTTGGAGCGTGGGGTAGCAGGTGATCACGCTGTCGAGGCCGACGATCCGGAGGACGCGCAGGATCGCGGGGGAGGGGGCCGCCAGGCGCACCCAGCCCTGCAGGGCGGTAGCCGCGTGGTGGGCCCCGATGAGCGCGTTGATGCCGCTGGAGTCCATGAAGGTCACCTGACTCAGCTCCACCACGGTGCGGGCGGCCGCCTCGCCGTCGGGACCGAGGAGCGCACGCTGGATCTCGGTGCCGGTGGTGAAGTCGATCTCGCCGCGCAGGGCCAGTACGGCGATGCCCTCGGCAGTGGTGGAGCGGGTTACCGACAGCCGTGGGGACTCCATCGGGGTCATCCCTTCCGTGTGACAGGGCTCGGTGGGGCGTGCCAGGGCCGAAGTCCACGACGCTGGATCGCCGTGGACGGGAACCCCCCAAGGGTCGGTGCCCCGCTCGTCACCCGTCAAGAGATACAGGAAAAGATTTTCACCCTTTCTTATACGTGAATGCTGCGTCTACTCTGGGATGATGCAGGGAGTACCCGAGTCCCACACAGGCTGGACGTTCCTCACCAACCATGCCCGCGTGCTGGCCGCCATCGCCGAGGACCGCACCACGCGTATCCGCGACATCGCCGCGCGCTGCCAGCTCACCGAGCGGGCCGTGCAGAAGATCATTTCCGACCTGGAGGGGGGCGGGTACCTCACCCATACCCGGCAAGGACGCTCGAACGAGTACCAGATCGAGGAGGGAACCCTCCTGCGGCACCCGGCGGACTCCGGGCCCACGGTGGCGGACCTGCTGGCCCTCCTCGGCCGGCACGACGCCGAGCACGGCAGCGCCGGCGACCGGCAGTCGGGAAGGACGACGCCGCACGCACGTGCCACGGAAGGCGACCGGTGACGTCGCCGGCGCGCTCCTCGCGCGTCTGAGGCGCAGCGCCGGCCGCCCGCGACGCCGGAGTGACGGCGTCGGATTCGGGGGCAAGAGATGAGACGAAGTAGCGCCGGACTCCCCGGACCAAGGAGGCGACGTTGACGTCCGAAGCGGACATGACGCAGCAGTTCCCCTCGCCCTTCGAGGCCTCGGCGGACGAGGTGCTGCGCCTGGAGGACGAGAACCTCCAGCTCAAGCAGGCCGTGCGGTCGCACGCCGTTGTCGATCAGGCCATCGGCGTCATCCTGGCGGTCGGCCGCCTGACTCCGGACCAGGGCTGGGACACGCTGCGGAGCATCTCCCAGAACACCAACGTCAAGCTGCGGCACGTGGCCGAACTGATCGTCGAGTGGGCGCGAACGGGCCGGCTGCCCGGTGAGATTCGCAGCCAGTTGGAGCACGAGCTCGGACTCGGCGACTCCTCGGGCCCGGCGGAGTAGATCCCCGGCCCGTCTCGCGGCGGCCCGCGACGGTTCGTGTGTCACCTCGTCCACGGACCGGGTTCGCGAGGGCCGCGGGTCCCCGAGTCGTGGGGCGTGTGGCGGCGGGGCCCGGGTAGGCGTTCCACCGTGCCCGTTTCGCCGGGCCTGTGCAGTCGGCCGCACCGGCCCTCCGGGGAGCTCCGGCGCGCCGGAGCGGGCGGTGGGCGTCGGAGCGCCGCCGGCGAGGAAGTCGCCTACTTTGTGAATCCACGACGTGTTGAGGAGAACCCCATGGTGAGCGAGCCGTCGAACACCGCGAGCGTGATCGCCGGACGTGATCGCGGCCTGGGCCTGCCGGTGGCCGACCGGGCGGGCTGGGACCCGGTGGACGTGCGGGCGGTGGACACCGTCCGCCTGCTGGCCGCGGACGCGGTGCAGAAGGTCGGGAACGGCCATCCCGGGACGGCGATGAGCCTCGCCCCTCTGGCGTATCTGCTGTTCCAGAAGGTGATGAGGCACGACCCGAGTGACGACCGGTGGCTCGGCAGGGACCGGTTCGTGCTGTCCTGCGGGCATTCGAGCCTGACCCTGTACATCCAGCTCTACCTGGCCGGATACGGTCTCGAGCTGTCCGACCTCCAGGCGTACCGCACCTGGGGTTCGGCCACCCCCGGACATCCGGAACACCGCCACACGGCCGGTGTCGAGATCACCACCGGCCCACTGGGCCAGGGCATGGCCAGCGCGGTGGGCATGGCGATGGCCGCGCGCCGTGAGCGCGGCCTGCTCGACCCGGACGCCGCGCCCGGTACCTCGCCCTTCGACCACCACGTGTACGTGATCGCCTCGGACGGCGACATGATGGAGGGCGTCACCGCCGAGGCCGGGTCGCTGGCCGGCCATCAGGAGCTGGGGAACCTGGTGGTGTTCTACGACTCCAACCACATCTCCATCGAGGACGACACCGACGTCTCCTTCAGCGAGGACGTCCCCGCCCGCTACGCCGCGTACGGCTGGCACGTGCAGACGGTGGACTGGACCCGCACCGGCGACTACGTGGAGGACGTCGACGCGCTGCTGGCCGCGATCGAGGCCGCCAGGACGGAAACGGGGCGCCCCTCGCTGATCATGCTGCGCACCCTGATCGGCTGGCCGGCCCCGACCAAGCAGAACACCGGGAAGGCCCACGGTTCGGCGCTCGGCGACGAGGAGGTCGCCGCGACCAAGGAGTTGCTGGGCTTCGACCCTGAGCGCACGTTCGTCGTCGAGGACGAGGTCCTGGCGCGGACCCGGGCCGCCTCCGACCGCGGCCGTGAGGCGCATGCCCGGTGGCAGGAGGCGTTCGACGCGTGGCGGGAGGCCAACCCGGACCGCGCGACACTGCTGGACCGGCTCCGGGCGCAGGAGCTCCCCAAGGGGTGGACGGACGCCCTGCCCGAGTTCCCGGCCGACCCGAAGGGCATGGCCACCCGGAAGGCGTCCGGCCAGGTCCTCACGGCGCTCGCGGGCGTCCTGCCCGAACTCTGGGGAGGCTCGGCCGACCTGGCCGGGAGCAACAACACCACGATGGAGGGCGAACCGTCCTTCGTGCCGGCCGACCGGCAGACCAGGGAGTGGAAGGGCGGCCCCTACGGGCGCACGCTGCACTTCGGGATCCGAGAGCACGTCATGGGCGCGGTGCTCAACGGCATCGCCCTGCAGAGCCTGACCCGCCCGTACGGCGGTACCTTCCTCACCTTCTCCGACTACATGCGTCCCGCCGTGCGGTTGGCGGCGCTGATGCGGTTGCCCGCCACCTACGTGTGGACCCACGACTCCATCGGCCTCGGCGAGGACGGCCCCACCCACCAGCCCGTCGAACACCTCGCCGCGCTGCGCGCCATCCCCGGTCTGGACGTGGTGCGTCCCGCCGACGCGAACGAGACCGCCGTCTGCTGGCGCACCGTCCTGGAACACACCGACCGCCCCGCCGGGATGATCCTGACCCGTCAGAACCTGCCGGTCCTGGACCGCGACAGCGGGGAGTTCGCCGCGGCCTCCGGTGCGGCCCACGGTGGTTACGTCCTTGCCGAGGGCGGCGATGGCGCCGACGGTGCGATGCCGGACGTCATCCTCGTCGCGACCGGCTCCGAGGTGCAGATCGCCCTGGACGCCCGCGCCCTCCTGGCCCGTGACGGTCTGAGGGCACGGGTGGTGTCCATGCCGTGCCGGGAGTGGTTCGCCGCCCAATCCCGGGACTACCAGGACGAGGTGCTGCCTCCCGCGGTACGGGCACGGGTCAGTGTCGAGGCCGCCGTGGGACAGGGCTGGCGCGACGTGGTCGGGGACGCGGGACGCATCGTCAGCCTGGAGCACTACGGCGCATCGGCGGATTACCAGCGTCTGTACACGGAGTTCGGCATCACGGCCGAAGCGGTGGCGGCCGCTGCCCACGACAGCGTCGACGACGCGGCCGGCGCACCGCGTCCGGGAGGCCGTCAGCAGACCGCCGCGCCCACCGGCGGCGGCACCGGCGACCGCCCGTGACTCGGGGGCGGAGCGCCAAGAACACGGCGCTCCGCCCCCCGGGTCTCGCGTTGCGCGCCGAGGGCCGCCCGGCGGGCCCGCCGGGCCGCAGGCACAGGATGCGGTGCTCGGTCGGCGCCGGTGGCACGACCTGCCTCGCTACTTGCTCCGCACCTCACCCAGCGGCTTGGGATCGGCCTCCAGCGCGGAGCGGACCGTCGGCCAGCTCGTGTCCCCGGGGTGGAGCGCGCTGCGCAGGAACGCCCAGGTGAACTGCTGTATCAGGGCGACTCGTCCGGGACTCTCGTCGGTGGTTTCCGCGACGCTGTACCCGGGGATCCCGCCGAGCGAGTGCTCCGCGCCGAACAGAGTCAGCAGGCTCTTGTCGGCCGGGCTCAGGAAGTACGGGTCGGTGAACCAGTCCGGTCCCCGGACGGACAGCGCGGACTGGTCGCCGTCCCCCGCGACCACGAGAACCGGCGGGGTCATGTCGTCGAAGGACGGGTTCATGAAGGGGAAGTGCTCGGCCGCGAACGGAGACAGGTCGTCCCCGCCCCGGCCGGGCGCGGCGAGCAGCACACCCGCCGAGACCCGCGGGTCGGACATGTCCTCCCCGGGGACACCTTCGGAGTCGAGCACCCGCGCGCCCAGCAGCATGCTCGCCGTCTGGGCCCCCCAGGAGTGACCGGCCACGGCGACGCGACTCCGGTCCAGGCGCCCTTCGAGGCCCGGCACGGAGGCTTCCAGCAGGTCGAGCCGGTCGATGACGCGCTTCATGTCCTCGACCCGGAAACGCCAGATCAGTGGCGTACGGGGGTCGTCGGCGGGCAGATCGAGCGTCCGCGAGTCGAGATGGGTGGGCTGCAGGACCACGAAGCCGCGCGCAGCCCAGAAGTCCGCCAGTGGGGCATAACCGTCCATCGACCAGCTGTAGCCGTGCGAGAAGACGATGACGGGCAGGTCGTGCCCGGTCGTGGGCGCGGACACCCGGACCTGCAGGCCCTCACCGCGGCCGGGCGCCGGCAGCACGACCGGCTTCACGGAGACGACCGGAGTGGGCGTGAGCGTGCCGGCCGGGTCGGTCGCCATGGATGTTTCGGGCATGGAGGTGCCTTCCGTTCAGGTTCTTCGCGCGGTTGGTTCGGTGGGGGTCTTCGGTGCGCCGGAGGTCTGCGCCGGGTCGGGCGCGGGCCGGTTTCATGTCGTGCCGACGCGGGTCGCCCCCGCGTTCGCGTTCGCCCACGACGGGCTTCCCGCACAGCCGACGCCGGGCCTCTCCGACGGGTCAGCGGCCGGCCGCGCACGGTTTGGCGGTCGGGCGCGGCTCTGGGATGATGGGCAAACGGAACCTTGTCCCGTTTGAAGATACGGAACGTCGTTCCGGATAGCAAGCCCGGTGGTGGAGAGGACGGCGCGGTGAGTGACAGTGACGGGGAGGCGGGGCGTACGGCCCGGCCCAAGCGGGCGGACGCCCGGCGCAACGAGGAGACCCTGCTCGACGCCGCCGCCGCGATCTTCGTGACCTCGGGAGTGGAGGCGCCGGTGCGTGACATCGCCGCCAAGGCCGGGGTCGGGACCGGCACGATCTACCGCCACTTCCCGACGCGGGCGGATCTCATCATCGCGGTCTACCGGCACCAGGTCGAAGCCTGCGCCGAGGCCGGTCCGGCCCTGCTGGCGAGCAGCCCCACCCCCCATGTCGCGCTGGGGCGGTGGATCAACCTCTTCGTCGACTTCCTGGTCACCAAGCACGGACTGGCCGCCGTGCTGCAGTCCGACGCCGCCGGCTTCGACACGCTGCACGACTACTTCCTCGACCGTCTGGTGCCCGTGTGCGGCCGGCTGCTCGAAGCCGCGGCCGCCGCCGGCGAGATCCGCTCGGACATGGACGCGATCGTGCTCATGCGCGGCGTCGGGAACCTCTGCATCGGCGCGGACGCCGATCCCGGCTATGACGCGCGCCGACTGGTCGAACTCCTCATCGCGGGGCTGCGCCGGTCGCCCTGACCCGGGGCGCCGCGAGGGGCGGCGAGTGCCGTACCGACCGGCCGACCGCCGGGCGTGCGCCGACGGCGACCTCCGTCAAGGGTGCGATGCGCGCCCCGTGATGCACTTCGGGTGCAGGTTGCGGGCGGTCGCCGGACGGCGTACCGCCAGGCGGTGCGGGCCGACGGGAATTTTCGGGCACGTCTTCGACGTCTGTCCGTGGGGGAACGGCCGGTGATCGCGCCGTTGAGTTCGCACGGTCCGTACGCGGCTCGTGCGAAGAGACGAAAAGGGATGTGAAGAGCTATGAGCGCCACTGAGGAAAAGGCGTTGCTGGCGGGTGGCTGCTTCTGGGGAATGCAGGAACTGATCCGGACGCTTCCGGGTGTCCTGGCCACGCGGGTGGGATACAGCGGTGGCGACGTGGCCCACGCGACCTACCGCAATCACGGCACCCACGCCGAGTCGATCGAGATCACCTTCGATCCCGCCGTGACGGACTACCGCGCCATCCTGGAGTACTTCTTCCAGATCCACGACCCGAGCACGAAGAACCGGCAGGGGGGCGACATCGGCCTCAGCTACCGCTCCGCGATCTTCTATCTCGACGACGAGCAGCGACGGGTCGCCGAGGACACCATCGCCGATGTCGACGCCTCGGGGCTGTGGCCGGGGAAGGTCGTGACCGAGGTCGTGCCGGCCGGCGCCTTCTGGGAGGCCGAGCCGGAGCACCAGGACTACCTGCGGAAGTACCCCGAGGGCTACACCTGCCACTTCCCGCGCCCGAACTGGCGGTTGCCGAAGCGCGCCGAAGCCTGATTCCGGGAGGGCCCGGCCGGTGAGCGCGCCGTGGCCGGCACCGACCGTACGGTCGGTGCCGAACACCCCGGGCGTCAGGCCGGCTGGGTGGCGGGACGCAGCGTCGGAGCCGGGACCTGGGGGGCATGGGGGTACGCGGCCGTACGGTGCTGGAACGAGAGGATCTTCGGGTTCCGTACGACGCCGTCGCGGATCTCGATGGCGTTCCTGACCGTGGCGTCGGCCTCCCAGGCGGCGGGGCCGCTCATGACCTTGCGCAGGTAGGGGAGGAGCGCCTCGCTGATTTCCCAGGTGGCCGAGTTCCACAGGTGGGACGGGCTGTGGTCCACCGCGTAGTAGTGGCAGTCCGGTCCCACCGTGGGCATGGGGTCGCCGAAGGTGGTCGGACGGGCCCAGGCGAAGCCCATGCCCTCGTCGCAGGCGACGTCGACGAAGAAGGTGCCCGGGCGGAACAGGGCGAGTTCCTCGTCGGTGACGAACATCAGAGGCGCGTCGGTGTCCTGCCGGATGCAGTTGACGATGATGTCGAACCCTGCCAGGTACTCCGCGAGGGGCACGGGACCCGCCGTGGTGAGGGCCTGCAGCCGCGACGGGTCGTCCGCCCGCTCCTCGAAGTGGCCCATCACGACCGACGGCATGGGCGAGGCCACCGCCGCGGCGGCGCGCTGGGTGAGCACCGTGACGTCGGAGACCCCCATGGCACCCAGTCCCGTGACCGCTCCACGTGCCGTGGCGCCGAAGCTGATGACCACGGCGCGCAGCCGACGTCCGTAGCTGCCGGTCACGCCACCGAGCTGCAGGGCGTGCAGCACCGAGCAGTAGCCCGCGAGCTCGTTGTTCTTGTGGAACACATGGACGCTGAACGCGCCCGTGGACGTCCAGTGGTTCATCGCCTCCCAGGCGACGAGGGTCAGCCGCCGGTCGATGGCGAGCTGGGTCGTCTTCCCGTCCTGCACGCAGTGCGGCCATCCCCACAGCACCTGGCCCTCGCGCAGCTCGGCGATGTCGTCGTGCGTCGGTTTGGGCAGCAGCAGCACCTCGCACTCGGCGAGGAGCCGCTCGCGGGAGCGCAGGCCCGCCACGAGCGGCTCCAGGGCATCGTCGTCGATGCCGAACCGCCGGCCGTAGCCGTGTTCCAGGAAGATCCTCTCGCGGACGTCCGGGGCGATCCGTTCGAGGTGGGCGGGGTGCAGCGGCAGCCGGAACTCGTTCTCCTTGCGGGAGGAGGCCAGGACTCCGAGACTCATGAGGGTCATGCGCTTCCTTGTCATGTAACTGTCATAAAAATGCGTTCGGTGTCGCCTGCGCGCGCGGCGCCCGCGGCGCGGGAGGGCGCCGGTCGCAGCCGGGGGGTCCGGGTACGCGTGGGCCGTGTCCACCGCCGGACAGTGCGTCCGGGATGCCACGTCGCTCCGCGTCTCAGCGCTGATGGGCCTCGTGTCTGCGCAGGCGCTCGGCCAGCGGGAGGGGTGTCTCCTCCAGCCCGGTGACCGACCCGCTCGCCAGCCGGGCGCATGTTCCGTGACAGGCGAGCAGTTGTCTGTCGTCGCGGTGCGAGACCACCACGGCGTCCGCGTCCGGTGCGTTCCGGTAGTCCGTGCCGCAGATGAGGCAGGCCAGTCCGGAGACCATCTCGGCGGTCGGTTCGGGGCGGCCCCGGCGATGGCCGGAGATCGCGTCCTGTGAGTACATGAGTGCCGCATCCTCTTCGTCGGTCATCGGCTCAAGGGGGCGAGGTGCCGGAACACCTCGGGGACCAGGAAGTCCGCTACCGCGGGGCGCCGGACGGAATACGGAAGACGGCGCGAGAGTACGAGCCAGAAGGCATGGGGCGGCTCATTTCCGGCCGGAGCGCACAGCTCCGGCGTCTGCCGTTCCCCGAGGGCGACGCCGAAACGGATAACGGCATGCGAGGTGCGCTCGGTGACGCCACGGTACTCTCTCCGGCTCCCCGTTGCGTCCACCACGCGTGCTCGGGGGCCCGGGCCGGGCGGCCGGAGACTCTCGGCGGGCGCCCGCCGAGGCGGTCACACCCTGCCGGATCGGCGTGGCGCGAGGGCTCCGCGTGCCGCGCGAAGGGCTCCGCATGCCTCTCTTCGCCGATGCCTTTTATGATGATCTGTGAAAGATGTGAAGCCGGCCGGCCCGACTGTCGCGAGCACTCCCGCCCCCGCAGACCGACGAGTCCTGGAGCAGAAGCAATGGCATCGACCTCGGTGAGCAGGGTTGTCCCCGCGTCCCCCGGGCGCGTATGGCAGTTGATCGGCGGCTTCGGTTCCCTGCCCGACTGGGCTCCGCGGATCCCCGAGAGCACGCCACTGGAGGGCGGCCGCGTCCGTCGGCTGACCATGGGGGACGGCGAGGTCGTCGTCGAGCGACTGGTCGGATTCAGCGAGGGGGACCGGTCCTACTCGTACACCATCGTGGAGGCGCCGTTCCCCGTCGCCGGCTATCTCGCGACGCTCCGGGTGCACACCGTGCCCGGCGAGCCCGACAGTGCCGAAGTGCAGTGGTCCGGCCGTTTCTACCCGCAAGGGGCGAGCGACGACGAGATGGTGGCCCTGTTCACCGGCGTCTACCGCGACGGTCTCGACGCGTTGCACACGATGCTGGCGGACTGAACGCCGGCGGACGGCGAACAGGGATGAGGCCGCGTGACCTCAGCCCGGGTGTCCACGGCGCCGGCCAACGGCCGCCGTTCAGCCGTCCACCGCCCGGCCCCGCGGCCGGGAGCCGTGGACCGCACCGCGCCGCGGCGGATGCCTGTCCCGAGGGGCCCGGGCGTGGGTGGGCGAGGGGCGTCGGCGCCGTTCCGTACCGGCGTGGTCACGACGTACCGACGTCGCGTCACACGGAGGTACGGCGGCCCACGCGCGGCGGAGAGCCGTGCTCCATGGCCTGGACCCCGCACCGGCACCTCGGCCGGCCACAGCAAGGGAGTCGTACATGCGTATCGATCTCACGGGACGGACCGCCCTGGTGACAGGGTCGACGCAGGGCATCGGGGCCGCCATCGCGGCCGGCCTCGCGGATGCGGGGGCGCGGGTGGGCGTCAACGGCCGCGACAAGGAGAGGGTCGACGCGGCGCTCGGGCAACTGCGGGAGGAGGTGCCCGACGGTGACTTCGTCGCCATCGACGCGGACGTCGCCTCCGAGGAGGGCGCCGCGCGGGCTCTCGACGTCCTGCCGGACGTCGACGTCCTCGTCAACAACCTGGGCGTCTTCGGCTCCCAGGACCCGCTGGACATCACCGACGCGGAATGGCGCCGGTACTTCGAGGTGAACGTGCTCGCCGCGGTCCGCCTCACCCGTGCGTACCTGCCACGGATGATCGAGAGCGACTGGGGCCGCATCCAGTACATCGCCAGTGAATCGGCGGTGGCCATCCCCGAAGAGATGATCCACTACGGCATGACGAAGACCGCTCTCCTGGCCGTCGGCCGCGGCTTCGCGAAGAAGGCCGCCGGAACGGGCGTAACCGTCAACTCGGTCCTCGCCGGGCCCACCCACACCGCCGGCGTCGAGGAGTTCGTGTACGAACTGGTCGGCCGTGACCTGCCCTGGGAGGAGGCGGAGCGGGTCTTCATGAGAGAGCACCGACCGCAGTCGCTGCTGCGGCGTCTGATCGCTCCCGAGGAGATCGCCAACATGGTGGTGTACCTGAGTTCGGACCAGGCCTCGGCCACCACGGGGGGCGCCCTGCGGGTCGACGGAGGCTGCATCGACGCCGTCATCCCCTGACCACCGCGCCGGAGGGCCGTCCGCCCGGCGCGGGTGGACCTCGGCGGAGGGAGCGGGAGTTCCGCACGCGGGTGGAGCACACCATCGGGGCCGGCGGGCATCAGAGGCGGCCGGGACCGGGCCGACGACCGGGCTGGTGGCGGGAGTTGACGATCCGGCGGACGACCCTGTCGGGGTCCCGGGACCGGCCGCCGAGAGGCTCGCGGGGGACCGGCTCAGCCGGCCGCCGGACGTTTGCGGCCGACGCCCGAGTACACCCAGTACTCCGACGGGTTATCCGGGACGTGGTCGTCCGCATCGGGGCGCCACAGGGGTACGTAGACCAGGCCGGGCTCCACGAGGTCGAACCCGTCGAAGAGCCCGAGGATCTCGCCGTGGGACCGGGCGGTGACCGGCGAGGTGGCCCGGGAACGGTACAACTTCCCCACGGCGGCGGCGGTGTCCGGGCGGTCCTGGTTCGTCGCGTGCGTCAGCGCCAGCCAACTCCCCTCGGGAAGGGCGTCCCGGAACGCGGCCACGATGCCGGCGGGGTCCTCCTCGGGCGCGATGAAGTGCAGGATCGTGATCATCAGCACGGCGACGGGCTGATCGAAGTCGATCAGCTTCTGCACCTGCGGCGAGGACAGCACATCGGCCGGGCGACGGATGTCGGCGTCCACGATGTCCGTGTCCGGATTGTCGGCGAGCAACGCGGCACTGTGCGCCACGGCGACCGGATCGCTGTCCACGTAGACCACCCGGGCTCCCGGGCAGGCCGCCTGCGCCACCTCGTGGACGTTGCCCTGGGTCGGGATGCCCGATCCGAGGTCGATGAACTGCCGTACCCCGGCGTCGACCAGGAATCGCACGGCCCGCCCGAGAAAGGCGCGGTTGGCCCGGGCCAGGGTGCGCACCTGCGGGTCGATGGCCGTGAACGCCGCCAACGCCTCCCGGTCTATGGCGAAATTGTGCTGGCCGCCCAGCATTGCGTCGTACATCCGGGCAACGCTCGCCTTGTCCGGGTCGACGCCCTGAGGCAGACCTTCGCTACCTGACACCGCAACTCCCCGTTCTGGAAGTGATCTTGACGCCCCATCATATAGTTGCCGACCAGGCGCGGCGAGGTGTGTCCATGCCACGCGAATCGACCCCCTCCAGTGGAAGGCACCGCCCTGCGGAACGAAGCACACAGTCACGCGGACGACGCGGCGGCCGCGTTCGCGCGCCTTCGGCCGGTCTTCTCGGGCGCGGCCGACGCCATCGGCTCGGAACTCAACCTGCACCTGACCGGCAGCCATGTCGTCCAGGCACTGGCTCCCGGGTTCTGCGACGCGGCATCGGTCTACCTGCTGGAGCGGTGGCTGCTGGAGGAGAACGCCTACCCCTCCGCGGATCCGGCCAAGATCGAGGCCCGGCGACTGGCCCTGCGCATCGGGACGGACGCGCCCGAGGACTGGGAGGGGACGCTGCCCGTCGGCGAGGTGATCGTCTTTCCCCGCGAGACCCCGTACACGCGCTGCATCGCCACCCGTACGACACAGTTGCTCGACTCGGTCGACGCCCACACGTCCGAACGGCTCAGCACCGCCGGGGGCGACGACGTCCGGATGGACGCCCTGCTGCGGACGGCGTCGTTCCTCGTCGTCCCGCTGCATCTGCGGGGCATCGCGGTCGGGTTCATCGCGTGCACGCGCGGCCCGGACCGGGCGCCCTTCCTGCCCGGGGACGCCAGCGCCGTGGAATCGCTGGCCGCGCGGGCCTGTGTGGCGCTGGACAACGCGCGGCGCTACGAACGCGAACGCCGCATGGCACTGGCCATCCGGCAGAGCCTGTCGCCCGCGACCTCACAGACGTTCGAGGGGTGTCGTATCGCCCACGGCTATCTCCCGGCCGGGCAGGACAACATCATCGGCGGCGACTGGTTCGACGTACTGCCGCGGTCCGAGGGCCGCGTCAGTCTGATCGTCGGGGACGCCATGGGGCACGGGCCGGAATCGGCCGTCGCCATGATCCAGCTGCGCACGGCCGTCCGCACCCTCGCGGGGCTGGACATCACCCCGGCCGAGCTGATGCGCCGGCTGGACGAGCTGGCCTGTGACACGCCGGGTGCCTCCTTCGCCACCTGCATGTACGCCGAGTGGGACGCGCGGAAGCAGCTCTGCACCTTCGTCGGAGCCGGCCATCCTCCCCCACTGATCCGCACTGCGGACGGACGCGCCCGACCCGTCACACTCACCAGCGCGGGGCTGCCCCTCGGACTCGGCATGGGCAGCTACGAACCGACCGTCGTCCGGGTGCCCGAACCGATACTGCTGCTCCTCTACAGCGACGGTCTGGTCGAGTCCCGCGACACCGACATAGAGCAGGGCATCGCCCGCCTCGCCGGCCTCCTCGGCACGGACGGCGCCGAACCCGTGGGCGACGAGGGCCCGGACGCGTTGGAATCACTCGGCCAGCGGCTGTTGCACAAGACGGCGTCGCCCGGCGGCGGCGCGGACGACCGGACGCTCCTCCTGGCCGAACTGACACCCGCGAAGCACCCGGCACCGTCCTGAGCGGCACGGGGCCGACCGGTCCGGCACGCCGGGGACCTCGCTCGTACGGGCGAGGCGGCGGGCACGGGTGTCCCGCGCGCGGTGACCGGTGGGCATCGTGGCGATCGCCGGCTCGTGGACATCGTGCGGATCGCCGACTTGTGGGCGTCGTACCGGTCGTCGACCCGTGGGATCGTGCAGGTCGGTCACGCTCTGGCGCATGGCCCCCCGTTTCGACGTGCCCCGGGTTCCGTATGCGGCTCCGCCCGGATTCCGTTCCGCTCGGGAGCCGCGCCGTCCCGCGCCGCCGTCGCCCGGCGGGCGAGCGCGTCAGGAGCGGGTGTGGCACCGTGGACGCAGGCCCGGTCCGTCGCTCCCCGAGGCGGCGGACCGGGCCTCACCGCGTGCTGGAGCGACGGCGCCCCGCCGGAGGATCGCGACACGATCCGGGGGCGGCGGTCCGTTCGGCGCCCGACGGCCGGTTCGTCCGTCAGGCCGCGTCCGTCGCGCGGAGCAGGAGCAGGGCCACGTCGTCGCTGCGCGGGTCGGTGTGGGGAGTGTGCCGGACGAGGGCGTCGGCGAGGGTGCCGATGGGCTGGTCCGCGGTGCGGGCGAGGTGATCCGCGAGGTCGGCGGCGGCCTCTCCGATGTCGCCGCCGGGGGTTTCGATCAGGCCGTCGGTGTACAGAGCCAGCAGCGAGTCGGGCGGCAGGGGGATCTCGGTGGTCCGGTACTCGGCGGCCGGGTCGATGCCGAGCAGGAGCCCCGGCGGCAGATCGAGGACCTCGGTACGTCCGCCGGCATCGCGCAGGAGCGGCGGTGGGTGACCCGCCGTGGCCAGACGGGCGCGATGGCGCGCGAGATCGAGATGCGCGTACAGGCAGCTGGCGAAGAGGCCCGGGTCGAAGTCGGTGAGCAGACGGTTCGCGCGGGCGAGGACCTCGTCGGGTGACGCCCCCGCGGTGACATGGACGGCCGTGCGGATCTGTCCCATCAGGGCGGCGGCGTGCACGTTGTGCCCCTGGACGTCACCGATGGCGGCGGCGACGGTGGTGGCGTCCAGACGGATGAGGTCGTAGAAGTCGCCTCCGACATCCATGCCACGGGCCGCGGGCAGGTACCGGGCCGCGACCTCCAGGCCTGGCACCGCGGGCAGGGTCGTGGGGAGCAGGCCACTTTGCAGGTCGTGGGCGAGCTGGTGCTTGGCGTCGTAGAGGCGGGCTCGGTCGAGGGCCTGGGCGATCAGCCCGGCCAGCGAGGTCAGGACGGCACGCTCGTCGGGGCCGAACGGGCGGGGACGGTCGAAGGACAGCACCCAGCAGCCGACCGGGCGGCGCGAGACGACCAGGGGCAGGAAGGCCCAGGCCGCCCTTCCGGTCAGCCGCGGGATGTCTGGGTGGAACCTCTCCATGTCCTGGGGGGAGCCGAAGAAGAGAGGGACTCCGGCGGTGAGGGCGTACACGGTCGGAGCCGACCGGTCGGTGAGCGGAGGTCCGTCGAAGGGCCGGAGCACCTCGTCCCGGTATCCACGGGAGCCGACGATCTGCAGCCGGCCGTCCTCGGCCACGGACAGCACGAAGCCCTGCGCGTCGAAGGTGGGCATGATCTGGTCGGCCGCCAGCTCCACCACGTCCTGCACACTGACGGCTTCGGTGAGTGAGGCGGCCAGATGCATCAGGTCGTACAGCACGCGTGCCCGCGTCGGGCCGAGGGCGTGGTCCCGGCCGCCCCGCCGCGCGTGGTCCGCCGGGCCGGCGTCGTCGGCGGGTGTGACACGGACGGTGGTGCCGGAGACGTCGGGGTGCAGTTCGAAGTCCAGCCATCGGCCCTGGGGACCCAGGGCCGTGAAGACGGCGGGCCGGCGGCTGATGGCCGCGGCTCGCTGGTGGTCCTGGAGGACCGGTTCGTCCAGCCACGGCAGGGCCTCGCACAACGATCTCCCGAGCAGGCCGGGAATGCTTTCGCCGACCAGATCGCGGGCGGTGGCGTCGACGAACGTGATCCGGTTGTCGAGGTCGAGCGCCAGACAGCCCTCCGGGAGGCGGTCGACGAGATCGACGGCGGCCAGCGCCTCCGCCGGTCCGGGCGTACGGGCCCGGGGCGGGTCCGGTACGTGCGGACGCTCCGTGGGAAGGACCGGCCGCCCGTCGGCGGCGGCCTGCCGCAGGAACGAGCCGACGCGGTGGCAGGCGGTGGTGACCGCGTCGCGTTCGCGGCTGCTCAGCAGGCGCGGATGCGTACCGGGCCACAGGAACGCCAGCGCGCCCCACATGGTGGCACCGGTGGTCACCGGTGCGGCTGCCACCGCCACGGGATAGGGCAGGGTGAGCGCCGCCCGCGGATAGCGGTGGGCCAGCTCCGCATGGCCGGCGACCCACACCAGGCGCTGCTCGCGTACCGCCTCGGCCACGGGTCCCTCGGCCGCCGGGTCCACCCTTTCCCACAGTGCGACCGTCGTGCCCCCGGTCGTCACCGCCAGGTGCAGCACCGGCCGGCCCGGTGGAAACAGGTAGATCCCGCTCACGGAAGCGCCGGTGTCCCGCACCGCCGGGAGCAGCAGCGCGCCGAGCGGTTCCGGGTCCGTGGAACCGGTGGAGCCGACGGGCGGGGACGGTCCGCGCGCCCTCTGCCCGTCCTGCCCGCGGGCGCACATCCGTCCGTAGCGGTGCCGGGCCGCCGCGCCGCTCATCCCGAGGCCCGCGCCGATCCGCGCCCAGTCGGCCCCGCCCTGCCGGTCGGCCAGTACCGCGGACCGCACCAGCTGCTCGGCCAGCCCGAGGATCTCCGCCGCCGCGGCGCTGTGGCCCCCCGCCGCGGCACAGTGGCCCGTCGCCGTGGCCATCCGCTCCGGATCCTGGGTGGCCGCCTCCTGGGACATCGTCCGTGCCCGGGACAGCAGCTCCGCGTCGGCCAGGACGAGCGCGTGGCGCGCCTGGGCCGCGGCCTCCCAGCGGCGTCGCGCCCGCCAGGCAGCCTGCCGGTGGGCCGGTCCGCAGTACCGCCGGTTGGGTCCGGCCTCATCCGGCAGCGGCTTGTCGCACCAGCCGCACCGAACATCACCCATATGAGCACGATAAGCCGGATTCGCGTCACGGCGCGGCTCCACCCCGGTCGCGACGCACACCGGCGCGCACCTCGACGACCTGGCGCCCCCGGCGCATCGGCCCGGAGGATCAGGGGCCCCACCGTGGTGGCCCGATGGCCGTGACCGGCGTCCGTGACATCAAGAATCCGTACGAACGTTCCTATAGTTGGACCTTTACCCATAGGGCGTACGACCATGGCTGTATGCCTCGGGCAGCCGACAGGTCCCGGACGCCGCTCAGCCTGATCGGACGCAGGTTTTCCGGGCGGCGCGCACGTCTGGACCGGGGCGCTGATCCCGACCCGGACCCGGCCACCCCCCGGCGCAGGCGCTTCAGCCTCCTCCCGCACAGCATCGCGGGCCAGATGCTCGCGCTGGCCGCGACCATCGCGGTGCTGCTGATAGCCGCCGCGACCACGGTCCTGGTGCTGCAGGACCGCAGGGAGGCCACGCAGGAGGCCCGCACCCGCGCGCTCGCGGTCGCCGAGACCTTCGCCCACTCCCCGGCCGTACTGGACGCGCTGAAGTCCGACCGTCCGAGCACGACGCTGCAACCCCTGGCCGAGGCCACCCGCCGTGAGGCCCGGGTCGCCTACATCGTGGTGACCAATCCCAAGGGCATCCGGTACAGCCACCCGGACCCCCGCGCGATCGGCCTGCCCTCCAACGCCACCGTGTGGCCCGCCAGCGTGGGCCACACCTTCACCGACGAGGTCATCGGCAGCAGTCTTCACTCCCCGTCGATCCGCGCCGTGGTCCCCGTCTTCGACACACGGCACACCGTGGTGGGCACCGTCATGACCGGCGTGCCGGTCGCCAGCGTGATCCACCAGGTCGACCGGCAGCTGCCGCCCCTGCTCGGGGCCGCCGGTATCGCGCTCGCCCTGTCCACGGGAGGGATCACCTGGCTGAGCAGCCGGCTGCGGCGGCAGACCCACGGCCTCGGGCCCACCGAGATCACACGCATGTACGAGCACCACGACGCGGTGCTGCACGCGGTCCGCGAAGGTGTCCTGATCGCCGACGGCGAGCGCCGTCTGCTGCTGGCCAACGACGAGGCGCACCGGCTGCTCGGTCTGCCGCCCGATGTCCCGGGGCGACACGCGGGCGATCTCGCCCTCGGCCCCGCGCTCACCCGGCTGCTCACCTCCGGCCGGGTCGCCACCGACGAGGTCCACCCCGCTGGGGACCGCCTGTTGGCCGTGAACCAGCAGCCCACCTTCTGGGACGGCCGCGTACTGGGCACGGTCACCACCCTGCGCGACACCACCGAACTGCGCTCCCTGGCAGGTCAGGCCGACGTCGCCCGCGAGCGCCTCCGACTGCTCTACGACGCCGGCATGACCATCGGCACCACCCTCGACGTGAGCCGGATCGCCGAGGAACTGGTCGCCGCCGTCGTGCCGCGGTTCGCCACCCAGGCGATCGTGGATCTCTCGGACTCCGTGCTGCACGGGGAGGAGCCGCACGGTGACGACACCGGGCCGCTGCGCCGCACGGCACAGTCGCCGCTGCCCGGCGCTCCCTCGTCGCACGCCGTGGGGGACCTCGTCCACTTCCCTCCCGCCTCGCCGCAGGCCCGAAGCCTCAAGGTCAAAAGGCCCGTGGCCGAACCGGAGCCGGCCGGTGAGCCCGCCACCGGCCCGCTCCGCACCCCGGGCCCGCTCACCTCCCCCGACCTCCCCGACCACGCGATGATCGCCGTACCGCTGCTCGCGCGGGGCGCGGTGCTCGGAGTGGTCGGTCTCTACCGCGCGAAGGCTCCCGGCTCCGACGGTGACGGCACCTTCGACACGGAGGACCTGTCACTCGCCGAGGAACTGGTCAACCACACGGCCGTCTGCATCGACAACGCCCGGCGCTACGCCCGCGAACACGCCACCGCCGTCTCACTCCAGCGCAGTCTGCTGCCGCACGGCCTGCCCGAGCAGAACGCCGTGGACGCGGCGCACCGCTATCTGCCCGGACAGGCGACGACGGCCGGCGGCTGGTTCGACGTCATCCCGCTCTCCAGCGCGCGTGTCGCCCTCGTCGCGGGTGACGTGACCGGGCACGGCCTGCACGCAGCCGTCGCCATGGGCCGCCTGCGCACCGCCGTCCACAACTTCTCGGACCTCGATCTGGTACCCGAAGAACTCATGGGCCGCCTCGACGATCTGGTCGTCCGCCTCGACCGCGACGAGGGACGCCCGGCCGGTGGGGAGCGGCGACCCGGCCGCGCCGGGGACGCGGACGGTTCCGTACTCACCGGGGCCACCTGCCTGTACGTGGTCTACGACCCGGTCCGCAGGCAGTGCGTCATGGCCCGGGCCGGCCACCCGCCGCCGGTCCTGATCCTCCCGGACGGCACCGCGGACTTCCCCCGCGTACGCGAGTGCCCGCCCCTGGGCCTGGGGGGCCAGCCCTTCGAGAGCCTCACCGTCGACGTCCCGGAGAACAGCCGGCTCGTCCTCTACACGGACGGCCTGCTCAAGCACCACAACCCGAAGCCTGCCACCGGGCAGGAATGGCTGCTGCAGGTACTCGCCCGCCCGGGCCGGTCACCGCAGGAGACCTGCGACGCCGTGCTCGACGCCCTCGTGCCCGACCGGCTCGGCCACCCAGGCGACGACATCGCCCTCCTGGTGGCCCGCACACGCGCCCTCGACGACGAGCACCTCGCCTCCTGGGACGTACCGGCCGACCCCGCGACGGTCGCCGAGACACGCGCCGCGGTCGAACGCCGGCTCACGGAATGGGGACTGGACGACGCGGTGTTCACCACGGAACTGATCCTCAGCGAACTGATCACCAACGCCATCCGGTACGCATCGCCCCCCATCGAGCTACGCCTGCTGCGGGACCGCACCCTCATCTGCGAGGTCTCCGACGCCAGCAGCACCTCACCCCACGTGCGACGCGCGGCCACCACGGACGAGGGCGGCCGCGGCCTCTTCCTGATCTCCCAGCTCACCCAGCGCTGGGGCACCCGCTACACCTCACGCGGCAAGGTGGTCTGGACGGAACAGAGCCTGGAGACCGGCGAGGAGGAGGGCCTCGGGGGCTCGGCGAACCCGTAGTGAGGGGGCGAGGCACGGCGTGGACCTGGGCGTCCATGTCGTCGCGGCGTGCCGGACATCGTCCGTGGCTCCCGGCGGCCGTCGAAGCACACCGCCCGCACGCCGGCCCGTCCCCGACCGCACCGGTGGCGCGGCCGCGAAGCCGAGCTCGTCGCCGACGCGCGGGCCGGCCCGGCCGCCCTGGCCGCTTTGGCCCCTTTGGCCGAAGACGCACTCACGCGGGCGTGACGGGGCATGACCGACCAGGAGCCGCCGGCTCCTCGGCGGACATGACGACGGCTGCCAGATCCGCGCCCGCGCGCAGCAGCGCCACACTCCTGGCGGCGATCCGGTCAAGACGGTGCCGCAGGACGAGCAGGGCGTCCTCCGCGCCGTCGAGCCGGTGCAGGGAGCTCATGATCTCGCGCACGGCCGGGATACCGTGACCGGCGCCGCGCAGGGCCGCGACGATCCGGGCGGCCCCGATGGCGGCAGGACCGTAGCGACGTGCGCGCAAGGACGTCACACGCTCGGGCGTCACAAGCCCCTCCTGCTCCCAGAACCGCAGGGTCGAGGGACGCACATGAAGTGCTTCGGCGAGCTGCGTGATCGTCATCGCGTCGCCGTCCCGCTCGCCTCCGGGGGTGTCGGCCTCGCTCCGGATCGCGCGCAACGCCTGTTGCGCGCGCAGGACTTCCTCCCGCTCCCGCGCGAGCCGAACGTGGACCGCGTCGACGGCCGCGGCCGCCGTCTCGACCGGGCCGGTCCGCAGCTCCGCGAGCATCCGCCGGGCCTCGACCGGTCCGACGGCGCCCGCGAGCCCCCGGTAGGCGCGCAGCGCGTGCACGTGAACCGGAGTGTAGGAGCGGTAGCCGTTGTCCGCCCGAGCCGCCGGGGGAATGACCCCCAGCCGCTCCAGGTCGCGGACCTGCTGTACCGAGTACCCCGACTCTCCGGCGACGTCGAGCGTCCTGAGCCGTGCCCGTCGCGTACCGCCCGCCGGCGCGTCCATCGGCCAACCCCACACAAGCACTTGAAGGTCATCCTTGAACCATGAGTATGGAACAGATCATCAGGACCGTACGGGACTTCGACGGCGCGCTCGTGGTCGTCCCGGAGCCGGAGGGCGCCTTTCCCCGGATCGCGTGGGGAGACGCGTTCTTCTACTACGCCCCCGACGGCAGCGTGCCGCACAACGTCCAGCCGTACGGGACGATCGTCACCCGGAACCACCCCGGCGACACCGCTTCCGACCTCGATCCGCCGGACCGCTGGCGCGTCAACATCCACGTCGGCCGCGCGAGGTTCCGCGAGCTCGTGGGGGAGGACCCGCGCACGCTCGACGGCCGCCCCCGCGACCACAGGGCCGTGGACCGTGTGATGCCGCACCCGGTCTACGGAGCGTACGGCTGGATCTGTGTCGTCACTCCCGGGGACCGGACGGCGGACACGGTCGTGAGTCTTCTGCGCGCCGCCCACGACGACGCTCGCCGCCGGTCCGCGCGGCGGCACGAACCGGTACGACCGCCGGAGAACGACTGACCGGTCCAGGTTGATGGGTGCGGCCGACGGGTGCGTGACCGACGGGTGCGTGACCGACGGGTGCGTGACCGACGGGTGCGTGACCGACCGGTGCGTGACCGACCGGTGCGTGACCGACGGGTGCGTGACCGACCGGTGCATGACCGGGGACCCGCGCCGGAGCGTCGCGCAGGCGTCCCGGATGCTGTCGGGCGCCGCCCGGTGTCGGACCCCGGCGCTACGTTGTCCCGGTGATGCGTGACGCGTTCGACCCCCGGGTCGTACAGGCCGCGACCACCGATGTCCGTCTGGCGAGAACGGAGTCCGACGGCGCCGCACAGTGGCTCACTTCTGCCGGCCAGGGGCCTGCGGGGCCTCTTGCCGCAGAGGTGTGGGTCTTCGACGAGGACCTCGCCCGGGTGCTGCTGGTCCATCACCGGTGGCGCGGCTGGGTCCCCCCGGGCGGCCGGGTCGAGCCGGGGGAGACTCCCCGAGAGGGAGCACGCCGCGAGCTCTTCGAGGAGACCGGTGTCGAGGCGGAGCTGCTGCGGGAACCCGCCGCGGCCACCGTGCGCTCCTACCACCCGCGGTGGCCGGCGACCCTTGGGCTGTCCTTCGTCGCGATCGTGGACGTTGCGACGCCTTTGGCCGCCGAAAGCGGACAGCCCGCGACCTGGACGTCCCTGGACGAGGCCTGGTCCAGTTACTTCCCCGTCGACGCATCACGGGTGCGGCGGCACGCGCGATGGCTGCGTGACGTCTCCCACCGCTGATCGCCTTGCCCAGAGCACTTCTTGGCGGGCGGGAGCAGGTCCCGGGGCAGCATGCAGACCGCGGTTCACGCTGCTCCGGAGTCACGGAACAGGGGTGTCAGGCCCGGCCTGACACCCCCGCGGTCGCCGTGCTGTCCCGCGTGTCGTCTACGCCTCCGCCCTGCGGCCCAGTGTGCGGTGGGAGCGGGTGATCAGGGCGGCGAGCAGCGTCGCGCCCAGCGGTACCAGGACCAGGAGCATCCCGAGCGTCATCCAGGGCACCACCACGGGCACGTTGACGTGTACGGCTCCCGGGCTGTCGATCGCCGCCTGTCGGGCGATGGCCAGGGCCTGTTGACGGTCGACGCGCCGTAGTGCGACAGCGGGCAGGATGCCCGCCGCCGTTCCGAGCAGCACACCCATCACGGCGATGGCCCCGCACTGCAGTCCGGAGAGCGTGCGCCGGATCCGGGAGGGGGCGCCCACGGCGGCGAGTGTTCTGAGGTCCGCCTCGGCGTCGGCCTGGGCCAGGCCCGTCGCGACACCGGCCGCGCCGATCGTCACCAGGCCCGCGAACACCGCCAGCGCCGCCTGTATCAGGCTGTTCCTGCTGGTGTATCCGCGTTCGAGGTAGACGTGGGCGTCGATTCCCAGCTTCGTGACGTCGTGTTTCAGTTCCTGCTGCTCGGCAGCCGAGGGCATCCGCGAGGTGGTGAAGTACGCGCCCAGCGGTACCGCCTTCAGGCCGAGGGATTCGGCGGCCCTCTCCGACATCAGCACCTTGACCCCGTACGCCCGGGCGGAACTCACCTGCGCCGGCAGTTTCTTGACCGTGTTCGCGGTCTTCGACTGGTCGGGGGTCACCCGGAGCTCGAGGGAGCCGTGACTGTTCAGGCTGCGGTCGAAGAGCACCGCCTTGCCGTGGTCGAGCGCCTGCCGCGCGGCCGGATCCTTGACCCCGAGCGCCTGCAGTACCTTCGGCCCGCCGATCACGAGTCCCTGTTCCACGACGATCGCCGACGTGGCGGGGTCTCCCTTGCAGCGCCAGTCGTTCGCCAAGGCCTGGAACCGGGACGGGCTGAACTCCCGGACGGCGTCGGGGTCGGTGGCCGGGCAGTCGTTGGCCGCGGGCCTCACCGGCTCGACCGATCCGCAGCCCGGTTGCGAGGTGTACGCGTCGCAGATCCGGTCGCCCGCGCTCGGACGGAACACCTCCGCCTGCTCGCGGACCGGGACGACCCCCTCCACGCTGTCCCGCACCGCGGCCAGGTCGCGGCCCTCCCGCGAGGGCAGGGAGATGGCGAGCACTCCGCGGGGCGCCCTGGGGATGTACGCGTCCTGGTCCTGCTGGTGCCGGCTGGCCGAGTACGTGGCGATCGCGACCGTACCGGCCACGGCCGCCATGACCGCGGCCACGGCGGGCGCGGTGCGGCCGCGGTGGCGTACCGCGTCCCGCAGGGCGAGCCGCGGAGCGAGGGCCAGCCATCGGCCGAGCCGGCCGAAGCCACCGACGATCAGGGGAGTGAGGGCCACCAGGCCCAGCTCGGCGATCGCGGAACCGCCGGCCACGACGTAGGCGCTTCCGCTGCGGACCGAGCCGTGGACGGCGATCACCGCACCCAGGCAGACGGCCACGATCCCCGCCACCGGCAGGAGCCGCGTGGCCTTCCGTGTCCCGCGCCGTCCGGTGAGCGCGGACAGTACGTTCTGCCGGGAGGCGTTGACCGCGGGAACGATCGCGGCGATCAGTCCGGTGAGCACCGCGAGACCGGCGGCGCCCAGCAGTTCGGCCGGCCTCAGCACGATTCCGCCGAACCTGCTGCCGGCGTACTCCTCCAGCCTCGTCCGCAGCACCAGCGTCAGCACGAGGCCGAGCACGGTACCGGTGACGGCTGCCACGGATCCGATCACCAGGCCGCCGGAGAGCACGATCGCCCGGATGTGACGCCGGTCGCCGCCGTTGGCGGCGACGAGTCCGAGATGGCGGCGCGAGCGCCGCGCACCGACCGCGAAGGCGGGGCCGGCCAGCAGACAGACCTCCAGCAGGGCCATGCCCCCGATGGTCGCGCCGGCGGTCAGCGCCGCGTGGTCCGCGGACGGGGGAGGCCGATGGAAATCGGGGTTGCGGTAGAGCGGTACCTCGGAGTCGGCGGGCGGACGGAGCATCACCGTCCGCGAGTGAACCACCACCCCGCGGGCGTTGGCGCTCCGCACCATGTCCCAGGTGAAGCCGCCCGCCACCTTGACCAGGTAGGAGGTCTGCCGTGTGTCACCCGAGTCCGAGCCGGTCGCCTCGCGTGCCGCACGGTACCGGTCGATGAACGCGCCCGGGAGGGCGTCGAGTTGGTCGGTGCCCAGCCTGCTCGGCAGGTCGTAGGCGCCGACGATGCGGTAGGCGCGGTCCAGTCCGAAAGCCCGGACCGCCGATCCGACGTGCAGCCCGCTGTGTTCGAGGAACGCGTTGGTCGCGATCATCTCGTCCGGCGCCGTGGCGTAGCGGCCCCGGGTCAGGTCCGTGATCCCGGCAGCGAGGGGGTCGGACGCGTTCAGCTCGCGGACCTCGGTGTCCGCCATCCCGGACTTGGTGAGCATGCCGGCGCGGACGGTCCGGTCGGTGATGAACCGGGCTCCCGCGGGCACCGCTGCCTTGGGATCGACGTCTTGAACGGCCACCACCCTGCTGTCGGCCGGCACTGTGCCCGTATCCGTCCGCCGCGCCGGCATGATCGCGTCGACCTGCGGCGACTGCTGCAGAGCCTGCGGCCCCTGCTCACCGTCCTCCAGCCGCGCATCGGCGGCTCCGATGTCACGGGTGATCGTCTGCTGGCGGGTCAGCTGGGAGCTGCGGATGGTGACGTCGGCGGCGCTCACGCCGACGACCGGAACGGCGATCATCGCGAGGACCATCAGGCTGCGGCCCCTGGCACGCCAGGCGTCGCGGCGGGCGATGCGGACCGCGACCCGCCAGCTGTGGAACCGGCCCGCTCCCGGAGAGCGTCGGGGCCGCGCGGAGCCTGCCGGGGCACCGGCACGCCCGTTCTCGGGGGTGGTCACCGTGCCGTCTCCTCGGTGAGCAGCGACTCCGCGGAGGACCGCAGCGTCATGTCCACCACCGAGCCGTCGCGCAGGAACACCACCCGGTCCGCCCAGGCGGCGAGCCGCGCCTCGTGGGTGACGAGGACGCCGGCCGCCCCGGCGTCACACCGGTTCCGCAACAGCGCCAGCACCGCGTCACCGGTCTCCGAGTCCAGCGCGCCGGTCGGTTCGTCGGCGAGGACCAGCCGGCGGTCGCCCACCAGCGCCCGGGCGACCGCGACTCGCTGCTGCTGGCCGCCCGACATCTCGTCGGGGAACCGGTCCGCGAGATGCTCCAGGCCCAGCTCCGCCAGCGCGGCGAGCGCTTCACCACGGGCCGAGCGACTGCTGACGCCGTCGAGTTCGCGGGGGAGCGCGACGTTCTCCGCGGCCGTGAGCGCCGGGATCAGGTTGTAGTCCTGGAAGACGTAGCCGATGCTGCGCCGGCGCAGCGCCGCGATCTCCTTGCGGCTCGCGCGGGTCAGATCGGTGCCTTCGACGATCACTCGTCCGGACGTCGGCAGGTCCAGTCCGCCCGCGATGGTCAGCAGGGTGGACTTGCCCGATCCCGAGGGGCCCATGACGGCGACCAGTTCACCGGGGTGGATGGCCAGGTCGATGCCGCGCAGCGCCTGCACCTCGGTGGCTCCGGAGCCGTGCACCCGGGTCAGCCCTTCGAGGAGCAGTACGGGGGCGGCGGCCCCGTCGCCGCCCCCGCCCGGACCAGGTCCGGACGAGGGCGGCGATATGGACGGTGTGTTCTGACTGGACATGGGTCGCTCTCTTCCCCGGTCGTGCGCGACATGCGGATGAATGGGAGACGGGCGGACGTCAGCCGCCCGGTCCAGGTGTTCTCGCCGGTGGCGCGGTGGCGCGGTGGCGTGGTGCGGTGGTGCGGTGATGCGGTGGTGTCTTCGCGACGCAGGGCCCAGCGGCGGCCCTGGCCTGGACACCGGCGGGCCCTACCGCCCCGCTCTGAAGCGGCCGGGCCCACCGCGTGGCCGGCCGCCCTGAGCGGCACCCGCGTCGTCGCCGTCCCCTCCCGGCTCATCGGCGGATCCCGGTTCCGGCGTCGCCCTGGACGAACCCGCTGACGGTGCGGCCGACGCGGCGAGTCGCATCAGGCGCGTCTCGCAGTGGTCGAGCCAGCGCGCTTCGGCTTCCGCCTGGAAGATCATCTGGTCCAGGACCAGCTGCCAGGCCACGTCGTCGCGGTCCGGCCGCTCCTCGCCCCGGGGTGCCGCCTTCAGTGCCTGGGCTTTCAGCCGGGTGTAGTCCTGCATCGCCTTGATGGTGTGCGCGCGCTGGGCCTGGATCACCGCTCGCACGTCGACTTCGGGGGATCCGATGGCCATCGCGAGCTTGATCGCCAGCTCGTTCCGCGGCGGATTGGCCCGGTCGACGGGGCTGGCGAACCACTCCCGGAGCTCCGCCCGCCCGGCGTCGGTGATCGCGTAGAGGGCGTGACCGCCCTCGTCCTCGCCGGCGGGCATCACCAGTCCGTCCCGTTCCAGCCGGGCGAGCGTGGTGTACACCTGCCCGACGTTGAGCGGCCAGGTGGAGCCGGTGCGGGACTCGAACTCGCTGCGGAGCTGGAAGCCGTAGCGCGGCCCCGGTTCAAGGAGGGCCAGCAGGCCATGACGGATCGACATACTCAGTATGTATACCGAGTATGTCCGGGAGGGCAAGTGCCCGTCCGCATGGCGAACCCGTCAGGACTCGACCGTGTCAACGCTCGCCGATGGATGGCGCCGCGGGCTGGATCGAGTAGGGCAAGATCACCGCAGACACAGGAAGCACGAGATGCCGCTCGCACGGGAGACGGCGTCGACGTGATCAGTTGCTCCGCGGCCTTCCGGCACGCACGGGCGGGAGCGGGACCAGCGTCCCTCCCGCCCGTGCGAACCGCTCTCTACAGCTCGTCGGCGAACACCGCGGCCAGCTCACGCCACTCGGCCCGCGGCAGACCGGCTCCGCTCTCATCGGCGGTCAGTACCTGGAGAGCGATGTGGTCGGCGCCGGCGTCGAAGTACTCCCGGGTCCGGGCTCGCACGCGCTCGGCGTCGCCCAAGGCGAAGAGGGAGTCCAGGAGCCGTGTGCTTCCACCGTCCTCGAAGTCGCTCTCCGTGAACCCCAGGCGCAGCATGTTATTGGTGTAGTTGGGCAGTTGGAGGTACCTCGCCAGCATGGTCCGCGCGGTGGTACGTGCCCGGTCGAGGTCGGTGTCGAGCACGACCGACAGTTCCGGGGCGAGCAGCGCGCCGGGACCGAGTGCCTCGCGCGCCTCCGCCGTGTGCTCGGTGGTGACGAGATAGGGGTGCGCACCCAGGGACCGGTCGGCCGCGAGCTTCAGCATCTTCGGGCCGAGCGCCGCCAGGATCCGGCGACCACGATCCACGGGCGGGGTGGCGGCGTCGAGGGCGTCCAGGTAGGCCACCATCGCGCTGTACGGCTTCGCGTAGCGCGGGGCCAACTGACCGTGGCTGACGCCCAGGCCGAGGACGAACCGTCCACGTGCGCTGGCGTCGAGCTCCGCGATCCGAGCCGTGACCTCCTCGGCCGTGTGCTCCCAGATGCTCAGGATGCCGGTGGCCACGGTGACCGTGCGGGTGGCGTCGACGACAGCGGCGGCGTCGTCGGGTGAGGGGCTGCCGCCGAGCCAGAGAGTGCCGTACCCCAGGTCTTCGAGCTCGGCGACCGCTTCCGCGATCGCTTCCCTGCCCGCGTCGTCGACCCGCGACCGGTGCAGAGCACCGCTCCAGATGCCGATCCGGCCGAATTCCGCGCGTGTCTCAGAAGCCATACTGTGATCAACCGCGCCCTCGACCCCGATGTTCCCGGCCGGGTGGCGATTCAGTCGTATGGATGCAGTTCCCGTCGAGCGCGACCGTCACACCGGCGCTTCACGAGCAGGACTCAGGGGGTGGCGGCGTCACGGTGCCGGACATCGACGCCGAGGAGCCCCTGTTCGCGGAGGCGCGAACAGGGGCCCCACAGGTCGTGCCGGCCGCCCCGCTCGCCTACTTGAGGCCGAAGGCGCGGATCACGGTCTGGCTGACGCTGTTGCCGCCCGCGTCCCGCGCTGTCGTACGCAGGCTGGCGAACCTCGCCTTGGAGGGCGCGTCGATCGACGTCTTCCAGTCCGCGCCCGAGTGGCGCGGCGTCGTCCGGTGCCAAGTGGCGCCGTCGTCGTAGGAGACCTCCAGGCTCACGGTGCGGACCGGGGCGGCGCCCGTCGCGCCCTTGAAGTGCGAGGGAGTGACGGCCAGCGTGCTCCGTCGGCTCGCCCGGCCGGAGAGGTCGGTGGCCACCGCGTAGTCCAGCTGGATGAGCGGCAGGGGGCTGAGGACCCTGTGGTCCGTGGTGCCGGAGGTGAATCCCCATTCGGTACGGGTCCGGGTCGAGTACGGCCGGCCCGGCAGGTCGCGCTTCCCCTCCACCACGATCCGGTACGGCAGCGGATCCGTCGGCACGCCTTCGACGGTGACGATCCGTTCGTTGGCGTCTTCGCCGAGCAGTTGGTCACCCTGGTACAGGGAGACCTTCGAGGTGTCCCCGTCGGCCCAGACGACGCCCGCGTGGCTGTCGGAGTCCCCCCACGCGGTGATCGACGACGTGCTGATGACGTCACCGATCCTGAAGGGGGCGCGGTGGGCGCTGTCGTCGAGGAGCCGCGGGTGCTGGACGGGGGAGAGCCAGACCTCCCGGGACGTGCCGCGCCCCTTGTACGAGTGTGGCGGTCCCTGCTGGCCGAGGTCGCTGACCGCGGCCTGGGTCACCCATGAGACGCCGGGATCCGCTGTCACCCACGAGGTGAGGGTGCCCTGGGCGGGGACGGGGGTGGCATTGCTGTTCAACGGCAGACCGGAGTCGACGGTCAGGTCGTACCGTACCTGCACGGCCTTGCCCTGCTTGGTGTCGCGGAACGACTCGTCGATCCTGGCGAGTTCGCCCGGACCCGGCCGGTAGGTCAGACTCCGGGGAACCGCGCCGTCGTAGTGCCGCACCAGGTCGTACAGGTAGTGCGGTTGAGGGTGCGAAACCACCTTCAGCAGTCCCACTCCGGGCCAGTGGAGCCCGCTCCGCAGACGGATACTGTCGTCGGTGCCGAGCGAGGCCACCGGCAGCGGCGCGGCGTCGGGCAGGTCGGCCCACGGATCCAGCTTTCCGTAGCCGTCGTTGAGGACCAGCAGCAGCTTGGCTCCGGCCTTCGCCGCGGCCGCGGCCTGGTCCGGGGCGGACACGGTGTCGCTGCGGCGGACGACCGCCACCTGGCCGCGGATCCTGAGTTTGCGGAAGTCCGCGGTCGAACCGTCCCCGGCCCAGACGGCCCGGTACGTGGTGCTGCCCTCGGGCAGCACGGGGGACATGCTCTGCACGACGGCGCTCTCGTACGTCTGGGAGCCCAGGGAGAACGTGAGTGGCCGCTGGATCTGCCGCCAGCGCGTCGCGAAGGTGTACGAGCCCCGCGTCACCTTGGGCGTCGGGGCCGCCCAGAGGCTGTCATAGCGCCAGTACTCGGGCATGTAGCTGTCCAGGAACGGGAGCACGTCGCCGTTCGCCCGGTACTGGTCCACCCGCATGAAGCTGTTCGAGGTCGGCTGCGGGGTGAGCGCCGCGGCCCGGTGGAGGTCGGCGGCGTCGAAGTGGAGCGACCGGTCGTTGCCGAGGTCGACCTGCGGTGCGGAGAACAGGCCGAGGCCCAGTGTGTGCGTGCCGTCGATACCGGGGACATCGGCGTACATCCAGGCCGCGTAGGTGCTCGGCACCAGGCTGAGGTCGAGGGCGCCGGAGGAGTCGACGGTGTACACCTTGGGAACGGTGTTGCGGTCGATGTCCTTGAGCACGAGGGTGCCCGGCAGCCCCTTGCCCTTGCGGTCCTTCGCCGTGACCGACAGCTTGACGCGCCGGCCCTCCTTGTTCACGCCGACCGGGGTGCGGGCGAGAACCGTGCCGTCGGGGCCGCCGGCGGTGAGCTGACTGGTGTAGGCGCCGTTGTCCGCGGCCTGGTCGAGGTGGGTGAGCACCCCGACGGTCGCGGTGCCGTGCGCGGGCACCGTCAGCCGGGAGTCGGTCAGGGTGAACAGCCCGTCGGGGATGTCGTCCGCGACGAGACCCAGATCCAGGGTGACCGGCTCGGCCGCGACGTTGCTGTAGGTGACGTCCCTGCGCACCGTCTGGCCGGGCGTGTACGGGTAGTGGACCTGGGCGAACGCGGAACCGGAGGCGACCACGGTGGCCTTCACGGCCGCGGCGATGTCGAGCCGCCCGCTGCCGCCCTGGTAGGGGCTGGACTGCCGTGTACTGGCGGTGGTGCTGACCAACGCGTCCTTGAGCCGCCGCCCGTTCCAGTCCGGGTGCTTCGCCGCCAACAGGGCGGCGGCGCCCGCGACATGGGGCGTCGCCATGGAGGTGCCGCTCATGGTCTGATAGGCGCCCTCACCCTCCGGAGCGTACTGCGAACGGGCCGCGAGAATGTCGACGCCGGGGGCGGTCAGGTCGGGCTTGACGGCGTTGTCGCCGACGCGCGGCCCGCGGCTGGAGAACTCCGCCAGCTGGTCCACACCCTTGCCAGGACCGTTCACCGCGCCGACCGTCAGCGCGGCGTCCGCCGCACCGGGCGCCCCGATGGTGTACGCCTCGGGGCCGGAGTTGCCCGCGGCGATGACGAACAACGCCCCGGTCTCCTCGCTGAGCCGGTTGACGGCCTCGCTCAGTGGGTCGGTGCCGTCGGTGGGATCACCGCCGAGGCTCATGCTGACGACCTTCGCGTGCTGGTCGCGGGCCGCCCACTCCATGCCGGCCAGGATCCAGGAGTCCTGGCCGCTGCCATCGTTGTCCAGGACCTTGCCGATGTGCAGCGAGGCGCCCGGGGCGACGCCCTTCTCCTTGCCGCCGGACGCGGCGCCCGTGCCGGCGACGGTCGAGGCGACGTGGGTGCCGTGGCCGTGCCGGTCGGTGACGTCCTGCCCGGGCACGAAGCTCTCCGACGCGGCGATCCGTCCCGCGAAGTCGGGGTGCGCGGCGTCGATTCCCGTGTCCAGCACGGCGACGTCCACGCCCTGACCGGTGTCCCCGCCCGCCCAGACCTCGGGCGCGCCGATCTGCGCGGTGGTGTCGGACAGCGTCGCCTTGGCCTTGCCGTCCAGCCACACCTTGGCGATCCCGTCCGTCAGCCGCCCGGACGGTCGCGTGTCCGCGGCCGAGCGCGCTGCCGACCGGGTCCCCGCGGTGCCGGTGAGGGAGGCCCAGAAGTCCTCCGTCCGCGCGTGCTCGGCGGATATCGCGGCGCCCTGGATGCTGCTCAGCGTCAGGGTCCTGCGCGCGCCGTCCGGGGTCTTGGCGCTGCGGGAGCGGGCGGCGGCGTCGGTGTAGGTGACGATCAGCGGCAGTCGGTCGCTGTGGCTGTCGTCGTAGCCGTCCCTGAGCAGTTCGTCGACGTTGAACAGCCGCTCGTCGAGCACTCCTGACGCGATGTAGGGCAGCGCCGCGTCGGGGTACACGTAGGTGTCGGAGCCGACCGACATGACATGGGCTCCGCCGGGCCTGCCCCGCGGATCGGTAACGGTCGCGCTGGTACGGCCGTTGCTGACGGTCACCGCGACCTTGTCACCGGTGATCAGCGTGACGGTACCCGTGGCCTGCGGACGTCCGGCGGCGGATGTGGTGGAAGAGAGGGGCGTCTCGGCCGACACGGCCGGACCGGTGGTCGTCAGTGCCACGAGCACGGCGACCGCGACGGTCAGCCCGCGTCTGGGCGACGGAGGTATGCGCAAGGGAACCTCAAGAGCTAGGCGTGCGAAAGATGTCCGTAGTCAGTCATTCATCCGCCTCGCTGTAAAGAACTCGCCATGTCCCTTGAGTGCCATTGTCCTCAAGTGGACAAGTGGCGGCGCAATCAAGGGAATTCGCCGGGAGGACACCGTCGGGCGGCCACCTCTCCCACAGGGTCCGGGCCCCTTTTCAGGCACATTGACGTGCCGTCAATTCCCTGTGGAAAGCTGGTTGATTTATCACCTGGAGGGTTCGTCCGAGTGTGGGTGAGAGGACAACCGTGCGGTCAGACCCAGTTGCGGCGCGCCGCCGCGACGCCGGCGCCGAACCGACTGGTCGTGCCCAATTCCGCGTAGAGGTCCTGTATGCGCCTTCGCAGCGTCCGTGACGATATCCCGAACTGGCGGGCGATCGCCTCGTCCTTGACGCCGGCCGCGAACAGGGCCAGGAGATTCCGTTCCTCGTCCGTGGGTTCGCGGTCCTCCTCCGGGGGACCGGCCGGCGGCGGCAGCGGCGCATCGGGACCGGCGTCGCGTGCCAGCGGGGACGCGGCCGCCCAGTAGCGCTCGAAGAGTTCCGCGAGCGCCTCCAGCAATGGAGGCGCCTCGGTGTAGAGGCACTCGGTGTTCCCGGCGGCGAGACTGAGGGACACCATCGCGGCCGAGCGGTCGGCCATCGAGAGCTTGATCGGCAGCGTCGGCGTGATCCTGGCTTCCTCCCCCCTCGACACCAGACTGCCCAGTTCCGGCCACCCGCCGTCGGCGACGAAGCTGGAGGCCGCGTAGACGGCGCGAACCCGGACCCCACGGCCCACCACCGCCTCGTCGAGCGGTCCGTTCGGGGCCAGCAGGAACGGAGGACGGTCGAGGGAGCAGATCTCGGCGCGCGCGGCCTGCTTCAACCGGTAGTAGCGGTCGCCCACCGCTTCAGGTCCGCTGATCACCAGGGTCCCGTGACCACCGTTCCTGGCCCGTCTCGCGCTGTCGAAGATCGCCCCGAGGGAGCCCGCCGCATCGCGCACGGAGGCGAGTTGCCGTTCGCGTGACTCCACCAGCGCCCGCAGTGCGTGCCGCGGATCCACGGTGAGGAACTCTCCCGAGGTGCGCCGGGTGACCAGTCCGAAGCGGTGCAGCCGTTCGACCAGTGCCAGCCCTTCCTGGTACGTCACCCCGAGCGCCGTCGTCACGTCGTCGACGGTGCCGCCACCGCGCGACAGCAGGTGGCGATAGGCCCTCTCCGCCTCCGCGTCGACCCCGACCAGGTCCAACGGCGCAGCACCCTCCACCGAAACCTCCAAGTCACCGACCGCCGCCTGCGAAAGCCGATCAAGAACGTAGCAAGCCTGTGTGTCGGCCAGTGACCGATTCCCGCCCTGAGGGCTGGCTGATCCTTCCCGTCTGCGCTCAGCGGCGCAGGAACGTCTCCTGCTGCATGTGCGACAGCTTCTCGGGATTGCGCACGGCGTACAGACCGGTGATGAGGCCGTCGTCGATGCGCACCGCCAAGACCGTGTCGATCGCGCCGTCGAGCCGCAGGATCAGCGCCGGATAGGCGTTGACCTGCGCCGGTCGCAGCGATGCCACGGCGGTCCTGCTCCCTCCGGCGGTCAGCAGGCGGGCCACCTTCTCGGCGCCTACGACGGGGCGCAGGACAGCCTGCTTCACTCCGCCGCCGTCGCCGAGGAAGACCACGTCCGGCGCGAGGATGTCGAGCAGCCTCTGCAGGTCGCCCGTCTCCGTCGCCCGTTGGAAGGCGTCGAGCGCGTCCCTGGTCGCGGCCGGGGAGACGATCTCACGCGGCCTGCGCTCCGCGACGTGTGTCCGTGCCCGGTGCGCGACCTGGCGCACCGCGGCCGGACTCTTGTCGACGGCCTCGGCGATCTCGTCGTATCCGAGGTCGAAGACCTCGCGCAGCACGAACACCGCCCGCTCGGTGGGCGTCAGCGTCTCCATCACCAGCAGCATCGCCATCGAGACGCTGTCGGCCAGTTCGACGTCCTCGGCCACGTCGGGTGCGGTGAGCAGGGGCGCGGGCAGCCACGGGCCGACGTAGGACTCCTTGCGACGGCCCAGCGTACGCAGTCGGCTCAGCGCCTGCCGTGTGGTGATCCGGACCAGGTACGCACGCTGGTCCCGCACCGTGCCCAGATCGACACCCGCCCACCGCAGCCAGGTTTCCTGCAGGACGTCCTCCGCGTCGGCGGCCGAGCCGAGCATCTCGTAGGCGACGGTGAACAGCAGGTTGCGATGGGCGACGAACGTCTCGGTGGCGAGGTCCGCCCGTCCGCCGCCGGCCGGCTGTTCGCCCGTGTCGTCCGTGGGTCCGCTTCGCTCGCTCCGCACCGGCTGCTCCCGCCTGTTGTTGGTCCTCGTGGTGGTGCCACGCACACAAGACACCGGACTCCGTGGCTCTGTGACATCCCCGAGGGGTGGCGCACGTCACACAAATGTCCCGTCACAGGGATCGGGCCGTCGGCATCTCGTGTTCGTTCAGTGCATCGCCACGAGTGAGGACAACATCATGGACGCCCGATTCAACATGTTCGACAACGAGATCGCCGCCAAGTTCGGCAAGCGGTTCGCCAACGCGGCCCTGGTGATCCACCAGTCGCCCCTGCCGAAGTCCACGCAGGAACTGGTCTCGTTGCGCGCCAGCCAGATCAACGGCTGCGGTTGGTGCGTCGACCTGCACACCAAGGAGGCCACGGCCGCCGGTGAAAGCGCCGTACGGCTCCACCTGGTCGCCGCCTGGCGCGAATCCACCGTGTTCACCGAGGCGGAGCGGGCCGCGTTGGCGCTCGCCGAGGAGGGCACCCGGCTCGGCGACGCCCACCACGGCGTGTCCGACGAGACCTGGGCCGGGGTGCGCGAGCACTACGACGACGACCAGCTCGCCGCGCTGGTCTCCCTGGTCGCCCTGATCAACGCGGCCAACCGGCTCGCCGTGATCGTGCACCAGCGGGGAGGTTCCTACGAACCCGGCATGTTCGCGGCCGCGTTCAACTGAGCGGGAACCGGGGGCCGGATCCGTCGGAGCCGAGGAAGGGTCACGCCGTCAGGCGGGTGCGGACGACCGACATGCCACCGGGGCGGCTACCAGCCGACGGCGACCAGAAGCCATTGCGGGTTTCCGTGGGAGACGAAGGAGGACTGGCCCGCCACGTCGTCGTAGGGGAAGCCGTAGGCGAGGTGGTTGATGGCGTTGTCGTGCCAGAACTTGGCGTAGTAGTTCGCGGGTGCCGCCTTGTAGTACTGGGCGGGGTCGGACTGTTGGGAGGCCGGCAGCGTAGCCACGTGACGGTTGAGGGCGGCGCACATGTCGGGATTGGCGGCGAGGGAGGCGGCGCAGCCGAAGATGTCGGAGGTGGCCGCGTTGACGCCGACGGACTGGGCGTAGGACGTGAAGTAGTTGGCGTTGACGCCGCCCGCGCGGAAGCTCGGATCGCTGCCGGGCGCGATGATCCGGTACGGAGCCTGGGTCCGGGCCAGCACCTTGAACTGGTCCGGAACCGCGTCGGTGAAGCGCTGTATGGTCGTGGCGCGGTCCTCGGCGAAGGTCTGCCGGTTCTCGCCGACCTCGACGTCGTAGCCGTCCTTGGCGTGCAGACGCATGGCCAGCTTGAGGCCGAAGGCGTCGACCCGGGTGGTGTTGCCGTTGAAGACGTTGTTGCCAACGGTGAACTCGATGAAGTCGTAGTAGGGGCCGTTGGGCGACCCGAGGTAGAAGTACATGCGGCCCGCCGAGTTCGCCGGCATGTCGAGGTAGGGCTGTTCGGCGATGGAGTGGACCTGCCCGTTGAAGCTCCAGTACACCTGGCTGTCGGGGTACTTGCCGTTGGTGCGGTTGAGGATCTTCACTTCGACGGCGTTGCTCGCCGGGGGGATGTCGCTGGTGCTGCCCCAGAAGCTGTCCGGCGGGGTGGTGCTGCCGGGCCCGTAGACCTGGAACTCCCACAGGGAGTAGCCGTACGGGGTGGCTCGCACGGTTCCGGAGACACGCACATAGCGGCCGCTCCCGGTGACGCCGAGATTCTGGGCGCCGCCGGTGGAGGTGGTGGTGGAGTAGACGGTGGTCCAGGTGTTCGCGTCCGTGGAGGTCTGGATCTGGTAGGCCTTGGCGTAGGCGGCCTCCCAGTTGAGAGCGACGCGGGTGATCTGCTGGACGGAGCCGAGGTCGACCTGGAGCCATTGCGGGTCCGCGAACGCCGAGGACCAGCGCGTGTCGGGGTTGCCGTCGACCGCGGCCGACGCGGGGAAGGAGCCGTTCTCCGTCGAGGAGGCCGTGGCGGGGCGCCCCTGGGACAGGAGCTGGTCGGCGGCGTGCGCGGACGTCGGCGTCAGGGCGGCGACGCAGGCGACGAGCAGGGCGATGACCAGACCGAGAGCGGTGCGGGAACGTAGGACACCGGTGGGTGGTCTGGTGGCGAGTGCGCTGGCGGAAGTCTGCACGGGATCTCCTCAGGCCGAGCCGGCGTGCGTGGGGGTTGGAGCAACTGCAGGCGTGAGAGCGCTCTCTCGGGTTGTATCCCCACCTCTGTCCGACGTCAACAACTGAAGCCGAAATCAACGGAGTTCACGGGTCGAGGGCGGAGCGACGCTGGCAGCGGCGACAGCGACACGTACCGCGCATTCAGGCCCGTTCGGACTCCGACCGATCGGGCGAGCTCAAGTCGCGGTGCTCCTTCATCACTTGACGTGTTCGGCCCGGTTCCCTCGGCTTGCGCCACCTGGCGCGCTTTGTCCCGCGTGGTCGAGCTCCTTCGTGGGACCTTCGAGCCGGGCCCTGCCGCCGTTCGCCCCGGCGGCCGGTGATCGCGGCCCGGCGCCCCTGCGAACCTGGCGCCGCCGGCACCCCGGCACCCCGGCACCCCGGCACCCCGGCACCCCGGCACTCCGGCACTCCGGCACTCCGGCACTCCGGCACTCCGGCACTCCGGCACCCCGGCACTCCGGCACCCCGGCACTCCGGCACCGCCGGCACCCCGGCACTCCGGCACCGCCGGCACTCCGGCACATCGCACCCCGGCGAATCTGGTGCCCCGCCGCTAGCCCGAACCCGGAACCCGGTACCGGACCGCCCCGCGCACCCGCCGAGCGCCGCCCGCCCCGGAGAGGCCGCCCCCAGCCCCTCGCACGTCGTTCCGAGATCTGCCGCCCAGAACTCTTGACCTCCCACCTAAACCGGTTTAATTTCGCCGCACAGCAATTTAAATCGGTTTAGACGCTGTCTGGAGGAGCCATGGCCCACCGCCCCACCATCGCCGACGTCGCTCGGCGGGCCGGTGTCTCCCGCAGCGCCGTGTCGTTCGTGCTCAACGACCGCCCCGGGCTCTCGGCGGAAACCACCGCGAGGATCCGCGCCGCCATCGACGAGCTCGGCTGGCGGCCGAGCCGGCCCGCCCAGGCGCTCTCCCGCGGCAAGGCGGGCGCGCTGGGACTGGTCGTGACCCGCGAGCCCGGGCTGCTCGGCGCCGACCCGTTCTTCCCGGCCTTCATCGCCGGGATCGAGTCCGTGCTGTCGGAACGGGGTGACGGGCTCGTCCTGCACGTCACCGACCTGAGCCGCGAGCAGGCCGTGTACGAGCGGCTGGCCGCCGACCGCAGGGTCGACGGCGTGTTCGTCACCGACCTGCGGGTCGGCGACCCGCGCCCCGCCCTGGTGCGGGCCGTCGGTCTGCCCGCCGTGGTGCTCGGGCGTCCCGAATGGGCCGAGGGACTGTGCGCGGTGGAACTGGACGACCTTCCGGCGTTCGAGACGGCCGTGGGGCACCTCGCCGCACTGGGGCACCGTCGTATCGCCCATGTGGAGGGACCGTCGGAGTTCCGTCATGCCCAGCGGCGCCGCCGCGCATGGCAGGACGCGATGTCCGCGCACGGGCTGGTGACCGACCTGGTGCGTTCCGGCGGCTTCACGGCGCAGGGCGGTGCCGCGGCCACCCGCGATCTGCTCGCCCTGCCCGAGCCGCCGACGGCGATCGTCTTCGCCAACGATCTGGCGGCCACCGCCGGTCTCGCCGTGGCGCAGGAGCTGGGGGTGTCCGTGCCCGGCGACCTGTCGGTGATCGGCTACGACGACACACCACTGGCCCGCTTCACGCACCCACCGCTGTCCTCCGCCCGCGCGAACGCCGAGGGCTGGGGCATCGCGGCGGCCAGGGCCCTTGATCTGGTTGTCAGGGACGGCAGCGCGCCCGACGTCGTGCTGCCGCCCGCCGAGTTCCTGCCCCGGGGATCTGTGGGCCCGGCCCCGACCGCGTAGCGGAGGAGCGGGGCGCCCCACGGGGACCGCGTCCGGCAACGGGGCCGGACGCGAAGAGTACGGAGAGATCATGTTCAGGAGAACGGCGTCCGCGCTGCTCGCGCTGGCGATGGCGGGCGCACTCGCGGCCTGCGCCCGGTCCGGACCCGACGCCGCGGCGGCGGCCGAGGCGCATGGGCCCATCACCGTCTGGCTGTCCAACAACGCCCAGGAGGCGACCTGGGGCAGACAGATGGTCGCGGACTGGAACAAGCTGCACCCCGATCAGCACGTCACCGCGCAGAACATTCCCGCGGGCAAGACCTCCGAGGAGGCCATCAGCGCCTCGGTGATCGCGGGCAACACGGCGTGTCTGGTGTTCAACACCTCGCCCGCGTCCGTCCCGCAGTTCCAGAAACAGGCCGGGCTCGTCGATCTCGACGACTTCCCCGGCGCGAAGAGCTACATCGAGTCACGCAGCGGCTCGCTGGCCGACCAGTACCGGTCCGAGGACGGGGCGTTCCGCCAACTGCCCTGGAAGAGCAACCCGGTGATGATCCTCTACAACAAGAAGCTCTTCGAACAGGCCGGACTCGACCCCGAGCACCCGAAGCTCGCGACCTACGACCAGTTCCTGGACACCTCCCGCACCCTGGTCCACAGCGGGGCGGCGAAGGCGGCCATCTGGCCGGCCCCGAGCAGCGAGTTCTTCCAGTCCTGGTTCGACTTCTACCCCGCCTTCATCTCCGAGAGCGGCGGCAAGCCCCTGGTCGAGAACGGCAAGCCGCAGTTCGACTCCCCGGCGGGCCGCAAGGCCGCCGCGTTCTGGCGCAGCCTGTACGCGCAGAAGCTGGCGCCGCAGGAGGCGTACCCCGGCGACGCGTTCGGTGACGGGAAGGCGGCGATGGCCACCGTCGGGCCGTGGGCGATCGCCACGTACAAGGACAGCGTCGACTGGGGCGTCGTCCCCGTACCCACCTCCGACGGCCGTCCCGCCTCCGCGGTGCACACCTTCAGCGACCTCAAGTCCGTCGCGATGTTCACCGCCTGCAAGAACCGCGCGACCGCCTGGGACGTGATGAAGTTCGCCACCTCGCGGTCCCAGGACGGCAAGTTCCTCGCCGCGACCGGCCAGATGCCGCTGCGGCCCGACCTGACCGACACCTACGCGAGCTGGTTCGCCAAGAATCCCGGCTACAAGGTGTTCGCCGATCAGACGCGTCGGGTCGTCGACGTGCCCAACGTCGCGGGTTCCATCGACATGTGGCAGGCGTTCCGCGACGCCTGGACGAAGTCCGTCGTCTTCGGCCGCCAGCCCGTCGACTCCGCCCTGCGCGACGCCGCGGGCAAGATCTCCGAAATCCTCGCCGAGTACTGAGGTCCCGTCATGACACTCTCACACACCAACGGGTCCGGCCGGCGCGGTACTTCGCGGATCGGTGCCCTGTTCGCCGCACCCTACGTCCTGTTCGTCCTGGCCGTGTTCGCCGTACCCCTGGGCTACACGGTGTGGATCTCCTTCCACCGGTTCTACTTCACCGCGCCCGGCGCGGGCGTGGACTCGCCCTGGGTCGGCCTGAGCAACTACCGGGACGTCTTCACCGATCCCGTGGTGGGCCGCGCCTTCCTCAACATCCTGATCTTCCTCGTGATCAACGTCCCGTTGACCGTGGGTCTTTCGCTGGTCCTGGCGGCCGCGCTCAACGCCAAGCTGCCCTTCCGCTCCTTCTTCCGGGCCGCCTACTACGTGCCCTACGTCACCGCCAGCGTCGCGCTCGTCGCCGTGTGGGCCTTCCTCTTCGGCTCGGACGGACTGGTCAACCACGCACTCGGTGGCCTGGCCCCCGACCCCTCCTGGCTCGTCAACACCCATCTGGCGATGCCGATGATCGCCTTCTTCGTCACCTGGAAGCAGCTCGGCTTCTTCGTGATGCTCTACCTGGCCGCACTCCAGAACGTCAGCCGGGAGCTGTACGAGGCGGCCGCCGTGGACGGCGCGGGAAGCGTGCGCCGGTTCTTCTCGATCACCGTTCCCGGCGTCCGCCCCGCCACCACGCTGGTCCTGATCTACGCGATCATCACGGGCGCCAACCTGTTCAGCGAGCCCTATCTGCTCACCGGAGGCGGCGGCCCGGACCACGCCTCGGTCTCGCCCGTGCTCCTCATGTACCAGAAGGGCATCGAACAGGGACACCCCGACTTCGCGGCCGCCCTGGGCATCGTCCTCATGGTGTTCGTGCTCGCCGTCTCCCTGCTGGCCCGAAAGATCTCCGAGAGGGGCGACTGACGCCATGAGCACCCCCACCGACCTCACCGAGTCCGCCACCCCTGCACCGGCGACCCGGCAGACACCGAGCCACACGACCGGCAGAGCCCGGACCGGCCGCATACTGCAGCTGACCGCCCTGTCGCTCGGAGCGGTCGCCTTCCTCTTCCCCTTCTACTACATGGTCGTCGGCTCGTTGAAGAAGACGACCACCGGCGACGTGTCGGGCGCCATGCCCGGTGGCTTCACCACCGCCAACTACCGGGCGATCAACGGCGCGATCTCGCTGGGCCGTTCACTGCTGAACTCCGGCATCGTCACCGGTGGAGTACTGCTGTGCACGCTGGTCTTCGGCGTGCTCGCGGGATACGCGCTCGCCCGGCTCACCTTCCGCGGCCGCGGCACCGTGTTCGCCACGCTGCTGCTCGTCCAGACCATCCCGTTCCAGCTGCTGATGCTGCCGCTGTACGCGCTGGTCGTGCGCAACTACGGCCTCGGTGACAGCTATCTGGGCATGATCCTGCCCTTCGCGATCAACTCGACCGCGGTGTTCCTCTTCCGTCAGTTCTTCCTGCAGCTGCCGGCCTCGCTCTTCGAGGCGGCGCGCATCGACGGCGCGAGCGAACTGCGCATCCTGTGGACGATCGCACTGCCCATGGCCCGCCCGGCGCTCCTCACCGGAGTCCTGCTGACGTTCATCGGTCCGTGGAACGAGTTCCTGTGGCCGTTCCTCGTCACCAAGAACACCGATATGCAGCCGCTGGCCGTCTCGCTCGCGGGCTTCCTGTCCAACCTGCAGGGCACCGTCGCCAATCCGACCGGTGCGCTGCTGGCCGGCGCCTGCGTACTGGCTCTCCCCGCCGTGGCGCTGTTCCTCGTGTTCCAGCGTCATTTCACCCACACCAACATCGACTCCGGAGTAAAGGGCTGAACCCCGCATGAACCACCCCGCGCCGCACAACCCCATCCCGTACCGCCTCGTCCGCAAGGGCATGGTGATGTCGCCCCTGCCCGGTCAGCCGTACGAGACGGAGGGCGTCCTCAACCCGGCCTCCGGCCGTACCCCCGACGGCACACTGCACCTGCTGCCCCGCCTGGTCGCGGAGGGCAACGTCTCGCGCGTCGGCCTGGCGAAGGTCCTCTTCGACGAGGAGGGCGTCCCCTGCGGCGTCGAGCGGCGCGGCGTCGTCCTCGCGCCCGACGAGGGCTGGGAGCGAGGCAAGAACAACGCCGGCGTCGAGGACCCCCGGGTCACCTGGATCCCCAGCCTGGGCCGCTACGTCATGTCGTACGTCGCCTACGGACCGCTCGGCCCGAAGCCGGCCCTCGCCGTCTCCACGGACCTCACCGACTGGACCCGCCTGGGTCCCGTCCAGTTCGCCTACCAGCCCGATCTCGACACGGACCTCAATCTCTTCCCGAACAAGGACGTCGTCCACTTCCCCGAGCCGGTCCCCGGACCCGGCGGCGAGCCGTCGTACGCCATGCTGCACCGGCCGATGTGGGACCTGGGCTGGTTCCGGCCCGGCGAGGGCGTCCACCTGCCGGCGGGGCTGACGGACGAACGTCCGGGCATCTGGATCTCGTACGTGCCCGTGGCCGAGGTGGAGCGGGACATCAGCGCACTGACCCGTCCGCGCCACCACAAGCTCGTCGCGCTGTCCGCGTACCCCTGGGAAGACCTGAAGATCGGGGGCGGCCCCGCGCCGATCCGCGTCGACGAGGGCTGGCTGCTCATCCACCACGGTGTCTCCGGCACCATCGAGGACCCCTGGGTCCAGAACCAGAACGTCTCCTACGCGGCGGGCGCCATGATTCTCGACCCGGCCGACCCCTCGCGGGTCCTGGCCCGCTCGACGGAGCCGCTGATGGCGCCGGAGACCGAGGAGGAGCGCTCCGGCACGGTGCCGAACGTCGTCTTCCCGACCGCCATCGAAGAGGTCGACGGCAAGCTGTTCGTCTTCTACGGCATGGCCGACGCGCACATCGGCGTCGCCCTGCTGGAACGCACGGCGTGACGGCGGAACTGGGGCTCGGACTGATCGGCTGCGGCGCGTTCGGGGCGTACGTCCTGGACGCCGTGGCCGGCCTGCCGGGGCTGCGTGTCACGGCCGTGGCCGACGCCGACCCGGCGCGCGCGGACGCCCTCGCCCGGCGCCACCGTGCCACGCCCTGCCCGGATCCGGACGCACTCCTGCGCCGCCCGGACGTCGACATCGTGGCAGTGGCGACTCCGCCCGCCACCCACGCCGAGTTGTCGATCGCCGCGCTGCGCGCGGGCCGGCACGTCTTCTGCGAGAAGCCCCTGGCGACCACCGCACAGGACGCCGAGCGAGTGGGGGAGGAGGCGTCGCGCGCGGTCGGCACACTCGTGGTGGACCACGTCCTGCGCTACAACCCACTGCTGCGCGCTGTCCAACAGCTCATCTCCGAGGGCCTGTTGGACAGCCCGCGGCGCTTCCTGTTCGAGAACGACGCCGCCGACGAGGATCTCGACGTCGACCACTGGTTCTGGGATCCGGAACGCAGCGGCGGCATCTTCGTCGAGCACGGCGTCCACTTCTTCGACGCGGCCCGGGCCCTGGTCGGGAGCGAGCCGCAGGAGGTGAGGGCCACGGCGGTACGACGTCCGGGCGGCCCGGTCGACATGGTCGTCGCGGACGTGGTGCACCCGGGTGGCGTCCTCGCCACGCACCTGCACTCCTTCACCCACGCCCATCGCTGCGAGCGTCAACTGATGCGCCTGGACCACGGCTTCGCCGAGTCGCGCATCACCGGGTGGATCCCGACACACGCCGTGATCACGGCCTGGACGGACGATGCCGGTGTCCAGGTCTGGGAACAACTTCCCGTCAGGTCGACCGAGTTGCTGCACGTTCCCGGCTTCAGGCCGCACCCGGACGACCGCGTGTCCGTCACGGTGCACCGCGACGTCGGGGGAGCGGCACCCGCCCGGGGCAGAGGCGTCAGTCGTGCGGTGCCGCACCGCGTCGACGTGGTCGTGGATCTGGGCGGCGAGGAACGCAAACCGTACGTCTACGCCGAGAGCGTGCGCGCGGCCATGGCGGATCTGGTGCGGTGTGCCGAGACCGGCGGCACACCGGTCGCCGACGCGCGTGCGGGAGTGAGCGCCGTCGCGGTCGCCGAGGCCGCCACGACGGCGACGGTCAGCGGGCGCACCCAGCGGGTCGTCACAGGGGGAGAACGGAGTCGTACGGCATGAACTGGTGGCGCGACGCCGTCTGTTACGAGGTGTATCCCCGCTCCTTCGCCGACAGCGACGGCGACGGGACCGGGGATCTGCCGGGCATCACCGGCCACCTCGACCACGTCAGGGACCTCGGGGCGGACGCGATCTGGATCACGCCCTTCTACCCGTCGCCGCTGGCCGACGGCGGCTACGACATCGCCGACCACACGGCCGTCGCCGAAGACCTCGGGACCCTGGCGGACTTCACGGCCCTCACGGTGCGCGCCCACGCCCTGGGCCTCAAGGTCATCGTCGACGTGGTGCCCAACCACAGTTCGGACGCCCATCCCTGGTTCCGTGAGGCACTGGCGGCCGGCCCCGGATCCGCGGCGCGCGAGCGGTACCTCTTCCGTAGCGGCAAGGGCCCGGACGGTGCCGAACCGCCCAACGACTGGGAGTCGGCCTTCGGCGGGCCGGCCTGGACCCGGGTGCCCGACGGCCAGTGGTACCTCCATCTCCACGCGCCGGAGCAACCCGACTTCAACTGGCGCGACCCCCATGTGCGTGCCGAGTTCTCCAGGGTCCTGCGCTTCTGGCTCGACCAGGGCGTGGACGGCTTCCGTATCGACGTGGCCCACGCCCTGTTCAAGGCGGAGGGCCTGCCCGACGCCGGGCCCGGACAGCACCAGGACCCCGCGCGCAACCACCTGATGCCGTACTACGACCAGGAGGAACTGCATCCCCTGTACCGGGAGTGGCGCACCCTGCTCGACACCCACCCCGCCCCGCCGGGCGCGGTGGCCCCAGGGGAGCGTGTGCTCGTCGCGGAGTCCGCGGTCTTCGAACCCGCCCGCCTGGCCCGGTACGTGCGCGCGGACGAGATGCAGCAGGCCTTCAACTTCGCTTTCCTGGAGGCGCCTTGGGGGGCATCCGAGCTGCGCCGGGTGATCGACGATTCGCTCGCCGCGACTGCCGCCGTCGACGCCCCCGTGACCTGGGTGATGTCCAGCCACGACGCTCCACGGCCCGCGACTCGCCTGGGCAGTGAACTGCGCGCCGGATCGGCCGCCTTGCTGATGCTCGCCCTGCCCGGCGCCGTCTACCTCTATCAGGGGGAGGAGCTGGGACTGCCGCAGGCTCAGCTGCCCGACGACCGCATCCGGGACCCGCTGTGGCACCGCTCCGGCGGCACGGACCGAGGACGCGACGGCGCCCGTGTGCCGATCCCCTGGAGCGGAGACCGGCCGCCGTACGGGTTCACCACGGCCGCGCCCGATGTCTGCTGGCTGCCGCAGCCCGAGGGCTGGAGCCGGTACACCGTTGCCGCCCAGCGTGAGGACCCGGACTCCACCATGTCCCTCTACCGGCGAGCCCTTCGGCTGCGCCGGGAGCACCCGGTCGCCGCGCACGGCACCCTGCGCTGGCACTCGCCGGCCGATGCACCTTACCTGGCCTTCTCCCGGGGCGAGTTGACCTGCGTGGTCAACCTCGGTTCCGAAGCTCTCGACTTGGGCCGGCTGGGGCTGCTCGGCCGGCCGGTGCTGGCGAGCACGGCACTGCCGGACCGTGGCACATTGCCGGTGGACGCGTGCGTGTGGCTCTCGACCGCCGCGGACGGCGAGGATCGTCACCCTGCCCGACCGTGATCACCTGATGGCCGGTCATCCGGGGTGCTCCGAGGCGGCCTTGACGGTGTCTCGGAAAGGGGCCCGCGCACGATTGTTGACGTGGTCCCGTCAGCCTGTCATGGTCTAGACCTGATGAGGTGCCGCGTCCGGAGTCCGCTCCGGGCGCGGCACCTTCCCGCACAGCTCCCTCCCCACCGCCGCGGCCTCCGGCCGTATTAGGAGCGATGCCCCGATGCTCATCAGCCCTGCCGGACACTTCTCCTTCAGACGGGTCACCGTGGGTCGTTCCCTGGTGACAGCCCTCCTCACGGTGATCCTCTCCGCACTGTTCCTCGCCGCGCCGCCCGCGCACGCGGCCAGTGGCCAGATCTCCGGGCTCGCCGGGAAATGCGTGGACGTGGCCGCCGCGAACAGCGCCAACGGCACCGCGATACAGCTCTACGACTGCAACGGGACCGGCGCGCAGAGCTGGTCGAACTCCGGCGACGGGACCCTGCGGGCGCTCGGGAAGTGCCTCGACGTCGTCGACCGCGGCACCGCGGACGGCGCCGCGGTCCAGCTGTGGGACTGCTCCGGCGGCGCCAACCAGCAGTGGGTGGTCACCGCGGCCCACGACATCGTCAACCCCGCGGCCAACAAGTGTCTGGACGTCCGCGACAACAACTCCGCGAACGGCAGCCGGCTGCAGATATGGACCTGCACGGGCGCGGCCAACCAGAAGTGGAACGCCCCCGCGAGTGGCGGTGGCGGCACCAACCCGTCCGGGTTCGTCGTCAGCGAGGCGCAGTTCAACCAGATGTTCCCGGGCCGGAACGGCTTCTACACCTACAGCGGTCTCGTCCAGGCGCTGAGTTCCTACCCGGGGTTCGCGAACAGCGGGAGCGACACGGTCAAGAAGCAGGAGGCCGCGGCCTTCCTCGCCAACGTCAACCACGAGACCGGCGGGCTGGTCTACGTGGTGGAACAGAACACCGCCAACTACCCGCACTACTGCGACCCCGGTCAGCCCTACGGCTGCCCGGCCGGGCAGGCCGCGTACTACGGCCGCGGCCCGATCCAGCTCAGCTGGAACTTCAACTACAAGGCCGCCGGTGACGCCCTCGGCATCGACCTGCTGGGCAACCCGTGGCGGGTCGAGCAGGACGCGGCCGTCGCCTGGAAGACCGGGCTCTGGTACTGGAACACGCAGTCGGGGCCCGGCTCGATGACGCCGCACAACGCCATGGTGAACCAGGCGGGCTTCGGCCAGACGATCCGCTCCATCAACGGCTCGCTGGAGTGCGACGGCCGCAACCCCGCGCAGGTGCAGAGCCGGGTGAGCGCGTACCAGCAGTTCACGGCGATCCTCGGGGTCGCTCCGGGCAACAACCTCTACTGCTGAGCGGCGCCGCGCCCTCTTCTGCCTGTGGGCGATCCGGTCCTGCCGGGTCGCCCACGGGCGTTGTCAGGGGGAGGGCCGGTCTCAGTGGGTGGTGGTCCGGGCGGCCTGCTCTATCAGGCGGGTGACGGCGCCCGGGTGGGAGACCGAGACCGCGTGGGACGCCTTGATCTCGACGGTGTGCGCGTGGGCGCGCCGGGCCATGAAGCGCTGCGCGGCCGGCGGGATGTTGTAGTCCTGGGTGGTGACGAGGTCCCAGGAGGGGATGGTCTTCCAGGCGGCCGTGGTGGCCTTCTCGTCCAGGGCGGAGGCGGCGACCGGGCGCTGGGTGGCGGCCATCAGGTCGGTGACCGGCTTGGGCACGTCGGCGGCGAACTGGTGGTGGAACTTGTCGGCCTTGATGTACAGGTCGGTGCCGGTGCCGCCGCCGGGGAGCGGGAAGGGCACCGGGTCGAGGGCGGCACCGAGGGTGCTGCCGGGGAACTTGTCGGACAGTTCCAGCGCGCTCTCGCCCTTGTCGGGGGCGAAGGCGGCGACGTAGACCAGCGCCTTGACCTGGGGGGAGTCTGCGGCGGCCTCGCTGATCACCGAGCCGCCGTAGGAGTGGCCGACGAGAACGACCGGTCCGGTCACGCGCTTCAGCACGCTGTGGACGTACGCGGCGTCACTGGCCGGCCCGCGCAACGGGTTCGCGGCGGCGATCACCGGATACCCGTCGCGCCGCAGACGCTCGATCACGCCGTTCCAGCTGGAGGAGTCCGCGAAGGCGCCGTGCACCAGCACGACCGTGGGCTTCGCCTCGGAGGGACGGTGCTCGGCCCTGGCCGCGCTCGCCGGGCCCGTGGCGGCGGTCAGGGTGAGTGCCGCCGCACCGGCGACGGCTCCCAGCACAGCGGCGCGCCTGCGGGTGGGACGGATCGCGGTCTTGAGGTTCATGGTGACTCCCCTTTGGGGCGTGGCGCTGGACATCGGTCGGTCGACCTGGGCGTTCCGGCCCGTGGCGACAGGAGAAACATAGCGAGCAATATTCTTGTGCGCAAGTAAGTTGTGCACGACACAATTGCGCGGCCGTGAGCCATCGTGTCCCGCCGAGGCCGCGCGTCCGGTCGTCGCTCGGTCCGCCCGCGCAGCCGTAGAAGCAGAATCCGCGGAAGCGGGGACTCAGGCGGCCGAACCCGCGGTGTCCGACATGCCCGAGCCCTCGATCAGCCGGAACCCCACGCACACGACCATCGTGCGGTCGTCGACGGGAGTGCCCATGCGGTCCCAGTACCGACGATGGCCCGCACGCCACTCGTCCACCGAGGCATGACCTTCGCCCTCGGCCTCCACGTGCTCCCACGTCACCTCGTCGAACGGCATCAACGCCACCCTGGTCACCTCGATCAGTGCGACGGCGGCACCCTGCTCGTCCAGCAGGGCCGGCGTCCCGCCGGGATATTCGACGCCCTCGGCCTCTTCCGCGTAGACCGCCAGCAGCCCGGTGGACGCGGTCTTCCTGCCCGACAGGACCAACCGGTTGAGCCTGGTCCGCATCGCGTCGGCCGTGCCGAGCTCGAAGGACCGCCTGCCGTCCACACGTGCCCACATGGAAACCGCCCCGTCGTCGTCAGCGGCCGACCTGCCGGGACCGCCCGGAGAAGTGCCGCTCGGCACAGCAATTCCGGTCAGCGCACGACCAATCGGCACGGTCCCGCCGGCACCAGTTCCCCGATCACCGCGGCGCCCGGAACCTCGCCCGCGACGAGGAGGCCACCGGAGGTCTGGGCGTCGGCGAGGAGGAGCCGGGTCAGTTCGTCGGTGCGGCCGAAATCCGTGAACGGGGCGACCCATGCGAGGTTGCGGCGGGTGCCGCCGCTGATGTGCCCGGCGCGGGCGGCGTCCCGGGCGCCGTCCAGGAACGGCACCGCGGCCGAGTCGACGACGGCGGTCACCCCCGAGGCGCGCGCCAGCTTGTACAGATGGCCCAGCAGCCCGAAGCCGGTGACGTCGGTGGCGCAGACCGCTCCCGCGGCCAGTGCGGCCCGCGCCGCGTCACGGTTGAGCGCGGCCATCGTCTCCACCGCCTGGGGGAAGATCTCGCCCGTCGTCTTGTGCCGGTTGTTGAGCACTCCGAGGCCCAGCGGCTTGGTCAGCGACAGCGGCGTCCCCGGCCGCCCCGCGTCGTTGCGCAGCAGCCGCGCCGGATCGACGGTGCCGGTCACCGCCATGCCGTACTTGGGTTCCGGGTCGTCGACGCTGTGGCCGCCCGCCACCACGCAGCCCGCCGTCGCCGCGACGTCCATTCCGCCACGCAGCACCTCCCGCGCCAGCTCGAACGGCAGCACGTCGCGGGGCCAGCACAGCAGGTTGACCGCCACGAGCGGGGTGCCGCCCATGGCGTAGACGTCGGAGAGCGCGTTCGCTGCGGCGATGCGGCCCCAGTCGTAGGGGTCGTCGACCACCGGCGTGAAGAAGTCCGCGGTGGCGACGGCGGCGAGCGCACCGGGGCCGCCCGGCAGACGGACGACCGCGGCGTCGTCGCCGTGGTCCAGGCCCACGAGCAGGTCGCCGCCACCGACCGCTCCCGGGGATGCCAGTCCCGCCACGAGCTCCTCGAGTTCGCCCGGCGGAATCTTGCAGGCGCAGCCGCCACCGTGTGCGTACTGCGTGAGCCGCACGGTCTCCTTCCCCTGTGCCTGCTGGACGCCGGTCCGCGTGCTCGTCATGGCTTCATCGATCCTTGCAGGTGAGGGGGAGCGCCGTGTGGCGCGTTGACTTGCGGGGTGAGACGACGGTTCCATGGCCGGATGGCCGGGGCATCGCCCCAGTGACGGCCGGCGGGGAGACGTAAGGGTGCCTGGTGGCCCTCCCGGTCTTCAAAACCGAGGTGTCCGAGCAACTCGGGCAGGCGGGTTCGATTCCCGTCCGTCTCCGCCGAGCGACGGGTCCCGTCCCCTTCACTGGGCGTCCGAGTCAGCGTCGAGGCAGCGGCGCAGCGCTCCGTCCAGGCGAACGGTCCGGCCGTGCTCGTCCAGGTACTCGAGCAGCGGGACGGCGACCCGGCGCGTGGTGTCCAGCGCCTGGCGCGCCCGGCTCGTGGTGAACGGCTGTTCCAGCCGCGCGAGGACGGCAGCCGCCTGCGCGTCCGCCCCCGGCATCAGCACGATGCCGTCGCCGATCCGCAGCAGAGCTCCAGCGGCCTCGGCGGCGGCCAACAGCTTGGGTGTGAGGCCGAGTTCGCGCAGCCTTTCGGCCTCAGGGGCGCGGAACGGAGCACGGGTGAGGTCCGCTCGCACGGCCTCGACGGCTGCCTCGGCCCGGGGTGGGAGTGTGGGACGAGCGTGGCTGCCGTAGACACGGCCGTCGCCGTGCCGCAACCCCGGCGACTGTGCCAACAGCGCGTCCACCAGGCTGCGTTCGGGCAGGCCGAGCAGCTGGCGCGCCGCCTCCAGGGGCATGCCGGGATCCAGGGGGTTGCGGGCGGCGTGTTCCTCGACCGCGTCGCCGAGGCGATCGCGCAGAGCCGACCAGTGGGCCGGGTCCGCCAGCCATTCCCCGGCGACCGGGTCGGCCGGCGGCCGTACGCCCATCGCGAGCAGCTCCGAACGGCGGATCAGACCGCGCCGGCGCAACTCCTCGACCCCGTCGGCGCGTCCCGGCGCTGCCTGAAGCTCCTGGTCCCGGGCAGCCGCCGCGCCGCGCCGGGTCAGCCGCGGCGGGCGGACGTCGAGGACGGTGAGCCCCGCCGGGACGCGGTGCCGGCCGGGGTCGCGCAGCAGCGCGGCATCGCCCACCCGCAACGGCAGTGGTGTGGCGAGACGCAGGCGTGCGGAACCCTCGCCGAGCGGGCGCACCGTCGCCGGCACGGCCGCGGAGCCCGCGTGCAGGGTGAGTTCGCGTGGCAGATCACGGGCCAGGGCGCCCCGCAGCCGTACGTCCACGGTGTCGGTGGTCAACCACCGGCCGGGGGTGAGCAACGCGTCGCCGCGGCGCAGGCTCCCGGCGCCCGGCCCGCTCACGTTGACCGCCACCCGGGCGACCGCGTCGGCCTCCTGCCGCGACTCCTTGAGGCATTCCAACCCGCGTACCCGCAACGTCCCCCCGTCACGGGCGAGTTGCAGCCGGTCTCCGACGCGTACGGTGCCCGCGCCGAGGGTGCCGGTGACGACCGTGCCATGGCCGCGCACCGTGAACGCGCGGTCCACCCACAGGCGTACGTCCGCGTCGCGGTCCGGGGCGGGCAGTTCGCCGGCCAGCCGGACCAGGGCCGTGCGCAGCGCGTCGAGGCCCGTCCCGGTGACCGCGCTGACGGCGACGCTCGGCAGTCTTCCGAGAGAGGTCTCGGCGATCCGGTTGAGCGCCTGCGCGCGGGCCGCCTCCGGTGCGGCGAGGTCGCAGCGGGACACGGCGAGAACGCCGTGCCGTACTCCGAGCGCGTCGAGGACGGACAGATGCTCCTCGGACTGCGGTTGCCAGCCCTGGTCCGCCGCGACGACGAAGAGGACGGCGGGGACCGGGCCGACCCCGGCCAGCATGTTGCCCACGAGGCGTTCGTGTCCCGGCACGTCCACGAACGCGACGTCACCCGCGCCGGGCAGCCACGTCCACACGAAGCCCAGGTCCAACGTCATACCCCGGCGCCGTTCCTCCGCCCAGCGGTCGGGCTCCATTCCGGTCAGGGCGCGCAGCAGCGCGGACTTGCCGTGGTCGACGTGCCCCGCGGTGGCGATGACGTGCACGGTCAGGTTCCCGTTCCCCGGTGGGCCGTCTCCCGGTGGGCTCCGGCCCGGCGTACCGCCTCCGCCAGTCGTGCGTCGTCGTCCACCGGCACCGCCCGCAGGTCGAGCAGACAGCGGCCGTCCTCGACGCGGGCCAGCACGGCGGGGTCCGTGCCGCGGAGCAGGGCCGCGTACTCGGCGGGCAGGGAGACGGCGGCGCTCGGCAGGGTCACGCCGGGTGCGCCGCCCCCGCCGACCACTGCCTCGGTGGCGACGGCACGGCTGTCGAACCCGTCCGCCCGCAGCTTCTCCGCGAGCCGTTCGGCGCGCCGCCGCAGCTCCGCGGGGTCGGCGCGCAACGCGGTCAGGGTCGGGGGCTCCGGTCCGCGGACGGTCGCCTCCAGGGCCGCAAGTGTCAGTTTGTCCACGCGCAGGGCGCGGGCCAGCGGGTGACGGGCCGACCGCCGCACCAGCTCGGCGTCGCCCAGCAGCAGCCCGCACTGCGGTCCGCCGAGCAGCTTGTCGCCGCTGGCGGTGACCAGGGACGCCCCGGCGCGCAGCCAACTCGTCGCGTCGGGCTCCCCGGGCAGCACCGGTTCCGGGGTGAGCAGACCCGAGCCGATGTCCGCCACCACGGGCACGCCGAGCGGGGCCAGCTCGGCCACAGACGCCTCCCGGGTGAAGCCCATGACACGGAAATTGGAGGGGTGGACCTTCAGGATGAACCCGGTGTCCGGTCCGAGGGCCGCGGCGTAGTCGGCGGGTGTGGTGCGGTTGGTCGTGCCGACCTCCCGCAGCCGGGCGCCGGTGGACTCCAGCAGGTCGGGCAGGCGGAAACCGTCCCCGATCTCCACCATCTCGCCGCGGCCGACGATGATCTCCCGCCCCTGGGCGAGCGCGGTGGCGGCCAACACCAGCGCCGCCGCACCGTTGTTGACCACGTGCGCGGCCTCGGCGGCCGGCACGCGACGCACCAGGGCGTCGAGCGCGGACGCGCCCCGCCGGGAGCGGGCTCCGGTGGTGAGGTCGAGTTCCACGTCCGTCGTGCCGGAGGCGGCCGCCACCGCGTCGCGGGCCGCAGTCGAGAGCGCGGCCCGGCCCAGGTTGGTGTGGAGCAGCACACCGGTGGCGTTGATGACCGGGCGCAGGGCGGACGCGGTGGCCGGCAGGGCGGCGACGGCACGATCGGCGATCTCACCGATGGGCACCTCGCCCGACCTCGCCCGTCTCTGCACCGTGGCGACCACGTCCTTGACCAGCTCCCGTCCCAGCCGTCGCGCCGCCGCGGTGAGCCGGGGATCGGCCAGCAGCACGTCGGTGCGGGGCAGCCGCCGCAAGGCGTCGACGGGCGGGGCGGAGTCCGTGGCGGAGGCGTGGTCGCGGTCCATCTCGTGCACTTTCGCTGGGGCCCTGCCGGCTGGAACGCTGTCAGGCTATGGCGGCCGATGCCCCCGGCGTCCGCGCCACACCGGCGGGACCCCGAGGGGCGGCGGGCGGCACCCGGTGGCGGGACCACGGCGGCCCCGTGTCCACGATGGGACGAGGTCACGCCCCGTCCCGCTCCTCGCGGCGGGCGTCCAGGCGTTCGCGTTGCGGCTTCACCACGTAGGCCGGGTCCTTCGCGGAGGTCACCCCGGCCTCGAAGGTGCCGAAGCGCTGCAGGACGCTGCCCGCCATCAGGGCGAGTCCGCCCACGGCGGCGGCCGCGCGGCTGCGCCGGGCGAGGGTGAGCGCGGTGACCGCGCCGGCCACGGTGAGGTACTCGGAGGCCTTCCGCAGGTGGTGCGGGTGACCGGTGGTGTACGCCCGGGTCACGAAGCCGGGACGCCGGTCGATGAGCCGGGACGCGACGATCTCGGCCGCCGCGCCCACCACGCTGAACCGCCGCGCCGGACCCGCCTCCGCCACCGGAGCCAGCAGCATGCCGAGGCCGCCGGCGCTGGCCGCCGCGGAGCCGGTGAACACGAAGGGCAGCTCGCCGCGGGCGTCGTGCCACGCGGGCACCGCCGTCTGCGAGAGCAGGACCGCCGTGTACGAGGCGACCCCGGGGGCGAACAGGGCCGCGGACAGGCCGGCCGGACGGGCCGCCAGGTGCAGCAGCCGCCCGGGCAACGTGGTGCGCCAGGCTGCGGGCACCAGCTCGGCCGTGGCCGCCAGCGCGCTGCCGGGCCCGTAGGCGATGAGGATCCATGTGCCGACGGACATCGGTGAACTCGGCTTGGCGACCCTCATCATGTGGTGGAACCGCTCGGGCCGGCCAAGGTCCGCCACCAGCAGGTACATGCTCGCCAGCAGGGCGGCGAAGCCACCGACGCGGCCCGCCCGCCGCAGCCGGGGACGCTCCGTCAGGTCCGCGCCGGCCGCTAGCAGCGCCGCACCGGCCGACAGCCCGCCGGTGAACAGGTACGCGGGGATCTTCCACTCCCACACCGGCGGCTTGAGCACCGGACGCCCGTAGTAGGAGCGGAACTCCGCCCGCGGCACCATGGACTGCTCGCGGCTCCCGTCGTCGTCCCTTTTCCGGCCCCGCCCCCGGCCGGAGCGACGGTCGCCGTGCGCGGTCGACCCGTCCCCGCTCACCGCCGTCCCCCGCCCACGAAGACCGCCGCCGAGACGGCCAGCAGAGCCGACGCCGCCGCGCCCGCGTGCTTCCACATCGACATCAGGTCGCGGGTCGGCACGATCGGGTCCGGTGGCAGCCCGTACACCTCGGGGTCGTCCAGCAGCAGGAAGAACGCGCCGTCGCCGCCGACGCCGTCGTCGGGGTCGCGGCCGTAGAGCTGGGCCTCGGGCACCCCGGCCTCGTGCAGCGTCGCGAGACGTCGGTCGGCGCGTTCGCGCAGCTCGTCCAGGGGGCCGAACTGGATGGAGTCGGTCGGGCACGCCTTGGCACACGCCGGTTCCATCCCGTCGCGCAGCCGGTCGTAGCACATGGTGCACTTCCAGGCGCGCCCGTCGTCGGGCCGCCGGTCGATGACACCGTAGGGACAGCCGGACACGCAGTAGCCGCAGCCGTTGCAGATGTCGGGCTGTACCACCACGGTGCCGAACTCGGTGCGGAACAGGGCGCCGGTGGGACACACGTCGAGGCAGCCGGCGTGCGTGCAGTGCTTGCACACGTCCGAGGACATCAGCCAGCGGAACTGGGTGCGGGTCTCCGCGCCCGTGCCGGCACCGGGCAGCCCGAAGGAGGGGAAGCCCAGGTCCACCGGTGCGGTGCCGAGGTCGCCGCCGCCGCGCTTGGCGAACTCCAGGGCGTCCGCCACGATCTCGGGCGTGCCCTCCGTGCTGGACGGACCGACGGGCAGGTCGGCGAGCCCCGCGTCCTGCTCGCCCAGTGGCCGCTCCTGCTCGATGAAGGCGACGTGCCGCCAGGAGCTGGCGCCCAGCATGCCGGTGTTGTCGTAGGACATGCCCAGCAGGTCGATGCCGTCCTCCGGGATGCCGTTCCACTCCTTGCAGGCCACCTCGCAGGCCTTGCAGCCGATGCACACCGAGGTGTCGGTGAAGAAGCCCACCCGCGGCGGGTGGTCGAGGTGGCCGGCGTCGCCGGCCGGGTCCGCGAGCGGCCCGTGGAAGCTGTTCTCACTCGTCATGACGGTTCCTCCGGCCGGTCGTCAGGTTCGGTGTGGGCACGCTCGGTATGGCCGCCGGCCGTCGCGATACGGGTGCCGGTCTCCGTGGTGATGCCGGCCCGGCGGCGGTACTCCCGCACGTACGCGAGCAGGGCCGGCCCCCGTGGACGCCGCCCGGGCCGTACGTCGCAGGTCAGCACCTTGCTCTCCTGGATGAACACGTTCGGGTCGACCACCACGCCGATCAGGTCGTTGACCACGTCGCCCTTGGTGAGGCCCGTCGTGCCCCAGTGGTACGGCATCCAGACCTGGTGGACGACGCGGCCGTCGACGCGCAGCGGCGCCATGCGGTCCGTGACGACCACGCGCGCGTCGACGGCCGTCCGGCTGGTGATGACGTGGGCCCAGTCCAGGTGGTGCAGGCCGCGCTCCCGCGCCAGCTCCGGCGACACCTCGACGAACAGCGCGGGCTGGAGTTCCGCCAGGTAGGGGAGTTGGCGGCTCATGGCTCCCGCGGTGTGGTGCTCGGTCAGCCGGGCCGCGGTGAACACATAGGGGAACACCTGGGTGTGCGCCTCGGGCGGCGCCGGGTTGGACGGGTTGTCGGGGCGCCCGTAGACCTTGCGCACCGGGTTGCCCTGCTGCCCGTACAGCAGGTTGCGCATCGGCGATTCGTGCGGTTCGTAGTGCGTGGGCAGTGGCCCGTCGGCGAGCCCGGCCGGGGCGAACAGCCATCCCTTGCCGTCGCTCATCATGATGAACGCGTCGTTGCCGCTCAGTGCTGCCGGGCCCGACGCCCCGGCGGGGGGCCGGTAGTCCGGCGGTTTGGTGCGTTCGAAGTCCGGGGTGTCGTTGCCGGTCCACTCGCCGGCCTCCTCGTCCCACCAGATCAGTTTCTTCCGCTCGCTCCAGGGACGCCCGTCCGGGTCGGCCGAGGCGCGGTTGTAGAGCACACGACGGTTGAGCGGCCAGGTCCAGCCCCACTCCGCGTCGTACGGACCCGACTCCAGCCGGGAGGTGCGCCGGCGGGACTGGTTGGTCTCCCCGGCGTACACGCCGCTGTAGATCCAGCAGCCACAGGCGGTGCTGCCGTCGGCCTTGAGGTCGGGGTAGCCGTCGACGGTTCGGCCGGTGCGCAGGTCGATGCCGTTGATGTGGCGCAGCACGTCCGCGGCAGAGGGCTCGTCGCCCTCGACCTCGTAGTCCCACGCCAGGTCGAGGACCGGGCGGTCGCGTTCGTCGGTCGAACCGGCCAGTCGCTGCTTGATGCGTACGGCGAGCTGGTGGAAGAACCACAGTTCGGAGCGCTGGTCCCCGGAGGGTTCCACGGCCTGGTCGCGCCACTGCAGCATCCGCTGCGTCTGGGTGAAGGTGCCGGCCTTCTCGACATGCGAGGACGCGGGGAAGAAGAACACCTCCGTGCGGCAGCGCTCGGTGACGATCTCGCCGGTCTCGATCTCCGGCGCGTCCTTCCAGAACGACGCGCTCTCGATCATGACGAGGTCACGGACGACCAGCCAGTCGAGGTTCGCCATGCCGAGGCGCTGCAGACGGCCGTGCGCGGAGCCGACCGCCGGGTTCTGGCCGAGCAGGAAGTAGCCGAAGACCTTCCCGTCGACCATGTCCATCACGGTGCGGTACGTGCCGTGGTCGCCGTTGATCCGGGGCAGGTAGTCGAAGCAGTAGTCGTTCTCCGCCGTGGCCGCGTCGCCCCAGTACTCCTTGAGCAGCGACACCATGTAGGCGTCGGCGTCGCCCCAGAAGCCCTTGTGCTGCGGGCCGCGGACGCCGTCCAGGTACCCGGCGAGGTCCTCGTGTCCGGTGTCGGGCATCGGCAGATAGCCCGGCAGCAGGTTGAAGAGCGTGGGAATGTCCGTGGAGCCCTGGATGCTGGCGTGACCGCGCAGCGCGAAGATCCCGCTTCCCGGACGGCCGATGTTGCCCAGCAGGAGCTGCGCGATCGACCCCGCCCGGATGTACTGGGCGCCCACGGAGTGCTGGGTCCAGCCGACGCTGTAGACGAGGGCGGTGGTCCGCTCCCGGCCGGAGTTCTCCGTCCAGGCCCGGCACACGTCGAGGAACAGCTCCTGAGGCACCCCGCAGATGCGCTCCACCATCTCCGGGGTGTAGCGCGCGAAGTGCCGTTTGAGCACCTGGAACACACAGCGGGGATGCTCCAGGGTGGGATCGGCCTCGATGTCCCCCTCGGACTCCTCGATGAACGGGCCCTTGGCGCCGTGCTGGTACGGCTCGGAGGTCTCCTTGGCCTGCCTGCCCGGCCGCTCCCGCGCCGCGACGCTCTCGTACGACCAGCTCGACGCGTCGTACGACGCGGTGTGCGGGTCGTAGCCGCTGAACAGTCCGTCCAGGTCCTCGGTGTCCTGGAACCGTTCGTTCACCAGGAAGGGGGCGTTGGTGTACGCCCGCACGTACTCACGGAAGTCCAGGTCGTGGCTGAGGATGTGGTTGATCACGCCGCCCAGGAACGCGATGTCGGTCCCGGCCCTGATGGTGACGTGCTGGTCGGCGTGCGCGCTGGTGCGTGTGAAGCGCGGGTCGATGTGGATGACCCTGGCGCCGCGCGCCTTGGCCTCGATGACCCACTGGAACCCGACGGGATGGGCCTCGGCCATGTTCGAGCCCATGATGATGATGCAGTCGGTGTTGACGAGGTCCTGCAGGTAGTCGGTGGCGCCGCCACGTCCGAGCGAGGCTCCCAGACCGGGAACCGTGGCGGAGTGTCAAATACGGGCCTGGTTCTCGATCTGGAGCGCGCCGAGGGCGGTGAACAGCTTCTTGATGAGGTAGTTCTCCTCGTTGTCCAGCGCGGCGCCGCCGAGGCTGGCCAGGCCCATGGTGCGGCGGAGCGTCCTGCCGTTCTCGTCGGTGTCCTGCCAGCCCTTGCGGCGGGCGTCGAGTACCCGGTCGGCCACCATGTCCATGGCGGTGTCCAGGTCGAGCCGCTGCCACTCGGTGCCGTACGGGGGCCGGTAGAGGACGTGCTGCTCGCGCTGCGGTCCCGTGACGAGCTGCTTGCTGGCGGAGCCCTTGGGACACAGGCGGCCGCGGGAGATCGGACTGTCGGGATCGCCCTCGATCTGGACGACGCGCTCGTCCTTGACGTAGACCCGCTGGGCGCAGCCCACCGCGCAGAACGGGCACACCGAGTTCACCACCCGGTCCGCGGTCTCCGTGCGGGCACCGAGACCGGCCGAGCGGGCCGACTGTGCCGCCTTGCCGCGGCCCAGCGGGTCCGTGCCGGTGAGCTGCCGGTACACCGGCCACGCGTTCATCCACCGTTTCAGGCCCATCCGCCCGCTCCTTCGCGCAGGGGCCCCCACCTCCTTGTGACGCTACCGGCTGGAGGACCGGCCGCAAGTCCGGGGTGCCGCCGACCAGGGCCGGCCGGGTTCCTTCCGGGCGAGTGCGCGCACGGCATCGACGAGCAGCTCGACCGCCTGGTCGATGTCCGACGGGGTCGTCCAGCGGCCGAGCGACAGCCGTACGGCGGCCAGTGCCCGGGCGTCGTCCAGGCCCATCGCGCGCAGCACGGGGGAGGGGGTGCCGGTCGCGCTGTGGCACGCCGAGCCGGTGGAGGCCGCGAGGCGCGGCACGGCGGCCAGGAGTTCGTGCCCCGTGGTGCCGTCGATGCTGACGTTCAGGGTGCCGGGCAGACGGCGGGCGCAGCCGTTCACGTGCACCTGCCCGGGAAGCGCCCGGGTGAGCCCTTGGTGCAAGCGGTCGCGCAGCACCCCGGTGCGCCGTCCGCCGCCGTCCGCGAGCTCCGCGGCGGCGAGTTCGGCGGCGGTGCCCAGTGCCACGGCGAGGGCGACGCTTTCGGTGCCGGCGCGGAGTCCGGCCTCCTGGCCTCCGCCGTAGACCAGGGGTTCGAGGCGGACGCCGGCGCGTACCCGAAGGGCGCCGACGCCCTTCGGGGCGTACATCTTGTGGCCCGCCACGGTCAGCAGGTCCGCGCCGAGCGCGCGCACGTCCACCGGGACCTTGCCGGCCGCCTGGGCCGCGTCGCAGTGGAACAGCGCGCCGTGGTCGTGGGCGAGCCGGGCCAGTTCGGCGACCGGCTGCAGCGTGCCGGTCTCGTTGTTGGCGGCCATGACGGAGACCACGGCCGTCCGCTCGTCCAGCGCCGCGGCCAGGTCGGCGGGATCGACCAGCCCTTCCCCGTCGACCGGCAGATACGTCACGTCCGCCCCGTGCAGACGGTGCAGCGCGCGGCATGTCTCCAGCACCGCCGGGTGCTCGGTGACCTGCGTGATCACCCGGCGCCTGCCGTCGCCCGCGGCGAGCACGGCGCCCCGCAGCGCGAGGTTGTTCGCCTCGGATCCGGAGCCGGTGAAGACGATCTCCTGCGTGGACGCCCCGACGAGCGCGGCGACCTGTCCGCGGGCCCGGGCCAGCGCCGCCCGCGGTGCCGTGCCGTAGGCGTGTCCACTGGACGGATTGCCGAAGTCGCCCGCCAGAAGGGGCACCATCGCCTCCGCGACCCGGGGGTCGACCGGAGTGGTGGCGTTGTGGTCCAGGTACACCGGACCGCCGTCCTGGCCCGGACTCACCGGCATGTTCATGGGGGCCTGCGCATTCGTTCGCGTGACGGGCGGACGGGCTGAGGTCGGGAACCGACGGCGGCGCTCAGGCGTGCCGGGCCGGCCCGTGTCCGCATTGTGTCGCATTCGAGGTGAAGTGATCCTCTTTGTGACTCAGGTCTGACGGGTCGTATCCGTACTTCTGCCGAAGCCTCGCACCGTCTCCACCTGCGGAGATTAGACTCCGCGCATGAGTTCGAACCTGTCCGGTGCCCGGATCGACGCCGCCGCTCATGCCTGGGGAGCCGCTCTGCGCCGTATCGCCGCCGCCGAGCCGCGCATGCGTCAGGAAGCGGCCGCGAACGAGACGTACATGGTCGTCACCGGGAGCCCCGCCGACAGCGTGAACGGTGTCTTCACCTCCGCTCTCCGGCCGGACGCCGGGCAGATCGAGCGTCTCGCGGCCCGGACCGCCGACACCGTGGAATCCTTCCCCGGACCGGTGTCCTGGTGCGTGCAGGTGCGCTCGGACCCGGACGACCGTGTGCGTGAGGTGGCCCGGCGGTACGGCCTGACGAAGCGGGCACGGGAACCCTTCATGCTCAGGGACCTGAAAAGCGCCCCTCCGGTCCCCGGCGACACCGGAGCAATGGAGGTGCGCGTCGTCACGGGGGCGGAGCACGATCTCTACGCCCGTGCCCTCGCCGACGGCTTCGGAGTCCCGAAGGAGGTGTTCGCGCCCCTGTTCACCCCTGCTGTCCTGGATGCCGCCCCGGACATCACCGCGTACGTGGGGGAGGTGCGCGGACAGGTGGTCGGTACCGCGATGACCATCCTCATGGACGGGCATGTCGGGATCTTCAACATCTCCACCGCCCCGGAGCACCGCGGGTCCGGCCACGGACGGCGGATCACGGAGGAGGCGGTGGCCCGTGGACGGGAGGCGGGAGCCGAAACCGCCTATCTGCGCTCATCCGACATGGCTCTTCCGCTCTACCTCTCGCTCGGCTTCGGCGTGGCGGAACACTGGACCTACTTCACCGAGCAGTGACCGTCGCACGACACGGACGCCGCGCGGTCCGTATTGGGCTGGCGGGCAGACGAGTTCCGGTCCCTCGCGGGGGAAGCGGTCCGCGCCGGTGGGTTCCAGCAGCGGGCCGCGTACGGCGGTGACGTCCAGCAGGTCGGTGCGGGTCCGGCCTCGGTGAGGAGGCGGCCGACCTGTGCGGTGAGGGGGTTGGATCTCCCCCGACCCCGGCGTGGGGCGCGTCGCACGATCCGGCCCCTCACACCGCCGCGGGTAGCGCGTGCGGGCCGAGGAGCCGGGGCCGGGTCCAGTACGCCGGCCGGCACCGCGGAAACGATCAAGACGTGCCCAGGTCACCGCCGTCGTACAGGGATCCGTCCGAACGGGTGCCCGTCCCCTCGGTCCGGTTGTTCCCGAGGGGACCGGACCGGATCGTCTTTCCGTGCCCCTTGCACACGGAACCGGTGAATCGTTGTCATCGAGGCTTTTCCCAGGCGCCCTTGGCCCGTGACCTGCCCGTACCACCACAGGTCTGGGATGTGGAACGCGGCATCCGGAAGTCCTCCGACCGCAGGCCGATGTGAACGTCAGGAGACGTATGTCCCACGCAGTCGAGAAAGCACGCCGCGGATTCGGCCGGACGAAGCATCCTGTCTGGAGCGGCGTGGCGTGCGCCACCGCCCTCACGCTCGTCATCCTCGCCCCGCCGGCGGGCGCGAGCACGCCGACCGCCGATTCCGGACGGTCCGCTGCCTCCGCGCTCCCCGGGATCTCCTGGTCGACGCTGAGCGTGGCTCCCGGTGTCCAGGTCCGGACCGGGGTGCTGCGGGACTCCGCCGCCGCCCCGGCGTGGTCGGTCACCGTGCAGGCGCCCGCGGTCAACCGCCTCACCGGCGCCGCCACTTGGGCTCCACTCGGCGACCGCGCGTGGGCGGACGCGACCGCCGCGCGCCTGCGGAGCGCCGGGTTCGAACCGCGGCTGGAACAAGTGACCTGGGACGACTACTCCGACACGCCCCGTGGCACGATGGGCTGGCAGGTCCGGGTCGGGCGGTACGCCACCCAGGCCGAGGCGGGCACCGCCAACACAGCGGTCGTGGCGGCGGGTTTCCGCACCGCGGTCGACTGGACCGGATACGACGGCCGGCAGCGCCCGGACAGTGAGAACATCCACGTCGCCGTGGTGGACCCCGCACGCTTCGCCGGGACGGTCGGGGCGAGCGACGGCGGCAACGTCGCCGACCGGGAGAACACCTCCACGGTGGCCACACGCCTGGGTTCGCTGATCGGTGTCAACGGCGGGTTCTTCATCACCTCCGACGCGGACGGTGTGCAGGGCACGCTCGCCGGTCTGTCCGCGGAACACGGCAGACTCGAGTCGATGGCCGTCGGCTCACGCGCCGCGCTGATCCTGGGCGACGGCGGCCGGCGACCGCGTATCGCCGACCTCTCCACGACCGTCACGGTGCGGGACGGATCCGCCGTGTACGGGGTACAGGGCATCAACCGCGTGCCGGGCAAGGTACGCAACTGCGGTCGGCCCGGCGCCGTCCCCACCGTCGAGCCGCGCCACGACACCACCTGCACCATCGCGGACGACCTCGTGGAGTTCACGCCGGAGTTCCGTGCGCCGCTCCCCGCGGGGGCGGGCGTCCAGGTGGTCCTCGACAAGCGCGGTGCCGTCGTCTCCGTGGGCGAACGGGGCGGTGCGGTGCCCGATCACGGTTCGGTACTCCAGGGCATCGGCGGGGCGGCGGAGTGGCTCACCGGCCACGCCCGGGTCGGCAAGCGCCTGTCGCTCCGCGAGGTGATCCGGGACTCCTCGCACCGGGAGATCAGGCTCGGACCCGACGACAGCATCGTCAGCGCGGCGCCCACGCTGGTCGAGGACGGCCGGGTGCACATCGACGCCGCCACCGAGGGGACGCTCGACCCGCGCGACCTCTCGTTCGGTTTCGCCTGGTCCAACGTGCGCCAGCCCCGGACCCTGGCCGGCATCGACCGGCGGGGCCGGCTGCTCCTGGTGACCGTGGACGGGCGGCAGCCCGGGGTGAGCGAGGGATTCACCCTGGCGGAAGCCGCCCGATTCATGCGGTCGCTCGGTGCCGTGCAGGCGCTGAACCTCGACGGCGGCGGTTCCACAGCGATGGCGGTCGACGGCAAGCTGGTGAACGTCACCTCGGACGCGACGGGCGAACGCGCGGTCGGCGACACGATCCAGGTCCTCCCGAGGCGCCGTACCACCTGACCCCCGACGGTCCCGCGCGAGCGGGGACGGTTCCGGGCCCACCACGCCCGGAACGCGCACGGCCGGAGTGTCCCTCCCCGCCCCGCGGAAGGACCTCCGGCCTCGGCGCCCGATGCCGTGACGCGACGGGTGAAGGCCTGAGGGACAGATGCCGGCCCCACGTCCGCACCGGCACCGGATCCGAAGTCAACGGGTTCCCGCACGGGCGCGGTCAGCCCCGGAGCAGCTCGGCGAGGACTTCGGCCTCGCTGATCTCCGGTTGCTTCGTCGCGGTGACCAGCGTCAGGGTCCGCTCCTCGGCAAGGTCACGCAGATGCGACAACGCCCGCGCACGTTCCGGATCGAGCAACTCCTCGCGGTAGCGGCGCCCGAACTCCTCGAATCGGTCCGGATCATGGTGATACCACTGCCGCAGCTCCGTGGAGGGTGCGACCTGCTTGCACCATTCGTCCAGGTGCGCCTTCGCCTTGGCCAGCCCACGCGGCCAGAGCCGGTCCACCAGCACCCGCGCGCCGTCCGCCCGTTCGGGCACCTCGTACGCCCTGCGCACCCGCACTTGAGCCTCGTGATCCACTGTCATGAGCGACCTCGTCACCGGATTCTCGTTCCACGCTCCGGACCCATACTCCGTGTCACCGACAGGCGCAAGGCGCACGTGGCCCGGACGCGGGCACTACTACCCAGCGTCCCTCCGCGCGTCTGCCGGCGCCACTGCGGACCCGCTCACCCGCCGCCGTCCCTCCCGCTTCGGAGGTCCGGCTAGACGCCGAGAGGCGCCCGCGACCGGACGTGGCCGACGGGCCCCTCGTCCGGCCTCACGACCGGATCGCCTGCCGGGACTGGAGTTGAGGAACCGTCAGGACCCTCCCCAAGGCTGTTGGCAAGGGCTGTTCACTCGAAGGGATTGCTGCCGGGCGACGCCGTTCCGTGCCTGGTGCGATTGCCGTACGTTCTCCGAACTGCCACACGCATAGGGTGGTGTTCGGTGGGCCGGACAGGGGAGAGGGCGGCAACGGGGTGGACGCGGATGACAAGTGGGGCGCGCATGCGGCATGCCGGACTACCGATCCGGAGGAGCTGTTTGTCGAAGGCGCTACGCAGAACAGTGCGAAGGCCGTCTGTACCGGCTGCCCGGTGCGGACCGAATGCCTCGCTCACGCCCTCGATCGCAGGATCGAGCACGGGGTGTGGGGCGGCATGACAGAGAGGGAGCGGCGCGCGTTGCTGCGCCGTCGGCCGACGGTGACCTCCTGGCGGCGGTTGCTCGAGGCGGCGCGCACGGCGTACGACCGGCAGGCTCGGCCGGGTGACGGCGGACGCTCGACCGTCGCAGGCTGAGGCCTCCGCGGCACCCTGCTCGGCCCGCGCCACCCCGCCCGGCCCGCGCCACCCCGCTCGGCCCGCGCCACCCCGGTGTCGGCTGACCGAGCGCTTGCTTCGCCGCGAGGTCCAGAAGCGTCCGGAAATTGATCCGGAGCGCACCCGGCATCACGGGCGCTGCCGTCCGGCGCGCCGTATGCCCTTCTCCCCTCACCGCTCGAAGCACTCGGCGCGCCACACGACGGGACCGGGCCGAGCGGCACCGGCTGCTCCAAGGGCACGAGCGACAGGGCAACTTTCGGCCGTGATCGACTACTTGCGGAGGAGCAAAGTCGAGACGCGACGGCTACGCTGTGGGCCTTTTGGGGAGAATTCACTCTTTCGTGGTGAGGCTGGCGCCGACCAGTTCGAGCCGTCGCTGTGACGTGCGCCACTCCTGGGGGCCGTGAGGCCTCTGTTCGGGATCGGCGGTGAGACGTAAAGGTGCAGCTCGCCCCGCGTGGCGGCGCGTCGGGACGATCACGGTGCGCACCCTCTGTTGATCAGTGCGTAGTTTTCGCTGTTCTGCGCATGCGTGTTCGGCCGTTCGGCCCGGTTGAGTGGTCGTCACCCAGCGGCGGCGCGGTGGCCCGGCGTTCGCCTTGTTCTGTCCGGCCTTTGCTAGATCTGAAGAGGACGCAAGAAGACTCATGACCGACGATCTCCGCGCGGAGGATGGCGGCAGTCCGGTGGCCGAGGCCGTGTTGCCTCTGCCTCTGGAGTTCGAGGCGCTCTACCTCGCCGCCCAGGATGACTTCCACCATTACGCCTTGCTCTACCTCGGCACCAACGACGCTGCCGAAGAAGCCGTGCACCGAGCGTTCCTGGAGATTCTGCGCCACTGGGACGCTCTGCTCGAGGAGCACAACCTGCTCCAGCAGACCTGGGCGATCGTGCGCCGGGTCGTCATATCGCAGTCGCTGATCGGATTCCGCCGGGAACTGGCGCTGCTGCGGAGCGACATCGGCCTGTGGAAGGCCCTGAGCGCGCTGCCGCCGCGTCAGTTCGACGCGATCGTCATGCGCTACGTACTGGACTGCGACACCAAGAGGATCAGCTGGTACATGGGGGTCACGGCCAGCACCGTCGACTACCACTGCCGCAAGGCCAAGGAACGCCTGCAGGGCGCTGTGCCCTCGCACATCAAGAAGGAAGGGGACCGCAGGTGACGAGTGTGGAGGAGTTGCTGGCAAGGGCCGGCAGGACTGTGCGGGAGGACCGTCGCGCCTTCGATGTGGGTGCCGGCCTACGCCGTCTCGCCGAGGACGCCGGCTATGTGCCGGCCGACCGGGGCATGCCGACCGTCTCGCGGGCCCGGCATCAACTGCGGGTGGTGGCACGCTGGGTCCTCAACCACCGGCAGGCCGCCAGGCACGTGGAGCGGTTGGCCGCGGCCATCGGGGAGGACGGTCCGGAAGAGGGCTGCGCGCCGCTGGCCGACCTCGATGTCGACGGCGCGCAGGTCTTCGCGTGCATGCTCCATCTCGCCGGGCATCCGGAGAGCGCCCAGTTCTGGTGGCAGTTGGCCGCGGGTGCCGACCACGGGGGGGCCGCCTACTGCCTGTACCTGCATCACCTGGGCCGGGGGGAGATCCAGGAGGCCGACTTCTGGATCTATCAGCTGAAGTACTGCTTCAACGGGCCCGACGACGATTTCATCAAGGGCATGGGGCAGTTCGCCTTCCACGTCCGTCATCACTACCCGACGCCGCCCTCCTCGCGGCACGGTCTGACGGCCGAGGTGGAGCGCCTCGCCACCCGTGACGACACCGGCGACGTCCTGGTGTGCCGGCCCGACCGCGAGATCGCGGACCGCCTGCAGGACTGCGCTCCTCCCCACTGAGACCACACCGACGGACGGGTGCCATGTTCACCTCTCTTCCACGCGGTGCCTCCGCCGGCGGGAACAGCCGCCGCCGACGCCGCGCCCGGATTCGTACCGGCGGGTGCCGCTCGCCCCGGTGCGCGGGACACAGCGGAGCCGAGGCCCCGGAAACGGACCTCGGCTCGTGGGATCGAACTGCTGTTATGTGATCAAAGATGGCGCGCGGTGGGGCTGGTCCCGGCGTCGGCGGACGCCGGCACAACAGGGGTGGGCAACGATGTCATATGCCTGTCGGGCTTCTCACGCGGTGTGATCCTGCAGGGCGGTCGCGACCTGCGCCTGAGCACGAGCCAGGTAGGCCGTGCGCGCCTCCTGGAACTCGGCGCTGGCCACGCGTTCCCGGATGTAGCTGTCCATTCCCTCGCGAATGATCGCGTTGGCGGTCACGGACTGGATGGCTGCCACAGCATGGATCCGCTCCAACAACTGGCTCGGGAAGCGGACAGAAACGACGACCTGCCGGTCTTTTTCCTCGGTCTTCTTGCGCTCGTTGGGCACGGAGTTCCCTTCGGTCGGGGCCGAGGCAGCCCCGGGTCCACACCAGGATCGGGGCTTGCCTCCCGCTTTGAGGTGCGCGCGCTGCGCGCGACTGTCTGAGCACCCTAGGCTACGCGACTTCGTGAAGTGCGCGTCGGAGTTCGTCCAAACCCGGCTACGTATACAGGTTTTGTGGAGGTGCGCACAAGATCTCCACTGTGGCCTAGGACACTTCAAGTCGTCTGACGCGTCATAAGCTTCCTGTAGTGCAACATGAGATGCTCCAGATGAGTGTCATGACGCTCATCCAGTAGTCTCGGAGCGGACCGAAGCAGGCCACGACCGCTCACTCGCAACCAGCAAGTGATGAAGAGGAGTTGAATCCCTTGATGAGCAAGCCTTTCCCCGGCGACGGCGTGGAGGTGCCCTACCGGGCTGACGGCATAGCAGGCCTCAGCGCTTCCACGATCTTCGGAACGCTTCGAACCATCCGTCAGGAACTCGAACAGGGCCAGGACGCCGACCAGAAGCTCCCTCAGGACGACGAACTGCGCCACGTCCGTGCCCTGGAGAGCCTTGACGATCCATGCCCTCCTTGGAGCGGCCGAGCAGGGCAGACCCGCTTCTGGGACACCTTCGAGGCATCCCTCATGCCGCGCATCGTGGGTGCCGTCCACACGGCTCTCGAGCGGGTGAGCAACACCGCGGGCGTCCCGATCACCGTCATCGGCGCCAAGGGCAGCCTGGAGGAACGCACCGAAGAGTTCCGGGAACACATCCTCAGCGGCAGGCCCGTGGTGTCGATCTCCGCCACAGGCTGTCTGCGCCGCCTGTTCGTCACCGGCGACGCCAACGCCGCGTCCCTGTCCGTGCTGGTGTGGCTCCCCGACCACCCCTTGCACGCGGCCGCCGTGACCGCGGAATCGGCCCTGATGTCCGACTGCACCAACGCCCACCGGCTCCTGCCGTCCGGCACCTGGATCCAGATGCTCGGCGAGCCCCTGGTCCCCGACCCCGAACCCGGCTACATCGTCCTGCCCCGATCCGTCACAGGGCTCGAGAAGCGACTGCGCCGCGAATACCAGAACCTGATCGTCGTCGACGACACGAGCTCGGCGATCATCCAGGCCGTCCTGAGCCGGGCCGTGCCGGCCGCCATCCACTTCTCCGAAGGCGTCCTCAACAGCGCCATCGTGCTGGTCTCCGCCGGGCACGGCATGGCCGTCCGCCTCTACAGCAACGGCGGCAACGTCACCGAGCCCTGGGGCGCCAGCAAGATCCTCTACAAGGCCGCCACCGGCAACACCCCCTTCGTCGAAGGCCTCGTCATCGCCCGCGACGAAATCACCGCCCGCCGCCTCGGTCGCATCGTCGAGGACGAAACGGACCGCCTCCGCCAACCGGACCTCACCGACGACCTCAACGACCTCGACGACCGCGACGACCGCGACGACGAGGACCTGTAACCCCGAACGTCCGATCACGCATACCTGGCCCCCTTCACGGCCGACCCCCTCGGCCCCGCGTCCAAGGACCTACCCGTGAGCGAGCACCTGACCCTCATCGAGCCCCACAGCAACGACACCGGACCCGGCCCGGCCTGGAGCCTGATCCCGCCCCGCGCGGTCCGCCAACTGCTCTACAAGAGGCTCAAGAACGTGCGGCGGCCGGGCGGAACTCTCGCCCTTCCCGCCATCACCACCACGAGCACCCTCTACTTCACCCATGTGCTGCCCCACAGCGACGCCCCGGTAGCGCTCGGCCTCACCGCTCTCGTCGTCCTGTACGACTCGGTCGTCACTGTGTGCCGCACCTGGTACAGGACGAGGGCGACGACCTCGGCAGAGCAGAAGGTGACTCCGACGTCCGCGCGCGCCATCTGACGCACGCCCCGTCACCGCGTCCCGCCACGGTGCCCCGCCCGCAGAGTCGGGGCACCCCTGACCGAAGTGCCCCGGGCGACGGATCGCCCACCACCCTGTCGGTCACGGTGCACCGCACCGAGGGGACCCGCTCCAGCCGTGGTGCTGAGCGGTCACCCGCACGGTGATCTTCTGGGCCCTGTCGGCCCTGTCGGCCCTGTCGGCCTTGTCGGCGTCGCCCCTCAGTCGGCCCGTGGCCGTCTTCAGGCGCCGGCGCCGCCGTCCACCGGCACGATCGCGCCGGTCACCATCGAGGCCCGGTCGCTGAGCAGCCACGCGGCCACCTCGGCGACCTCGCGCGGCTCGGCCATCCGACCGAGCGGGATGCTCGCGTTGATGCGCTCGACCACGCCCGGGGACGCCGCCTCCCACTTGTCGATCATCTCCGTCGCGGTGCCGCCGGGGGTGATGCCGTTCACGCGGATCCCCTGCCGCCCCCAGGTCACGGCGGCGGTCTCGGTGATGCTGTTCAGCGCGCGCTTCATCGCGCCGTAGGCGGGGAGCTCCGGGTTCGCGCGGCGGCTGCCGATGCTCGAGGTGTTGACGATCGCTCCGCCACCGCCCCGGCGCATGAGCGCGGCCTCGACCGTCATCGCGGTCCAGTGCGCACGGAAGTTCACCGCGAACTGCTCCTCGATGTCCTCGTCGCTCGTCGTGTCGAGCGGGCCGGGCTGTTGAATCGCCGCGCCGTTGTTGAACGCGCCGTCGAGCCGTCCGTGCAGCTCCTCGACGCGGTCGACCGCCGCGCGGACGCTCGCACGGTCGGCGAGATCCACCGTCACGGCATCCGCGACGCCGCCTTCGGCCTGGATCCCGGTGACGATCCGCTCGAGGGCTTCGGTGCTGCGGGCGGCGAGGACGACGGCGGCGCCCTCGCGTGCGAAGAGGCGGGCGGCGGCCGCCCCGATACCGCGGCTGGCGCCCGTGATGAACACCACCTTGCCGGTGAGCAGGCCGATGGGTGCGATGTCGCTGTCGCTGTCGTTCGTCATGGGTCCAAGCATCGGGCCGGCTTCCGGACGGATGCAGGCACAGGCGGTACCAGGATCCGCCGCCGCGCCGCGTGCAGACTTGGGGTATGGACAAACAGGAGCTCGGGGCGTTTCTCCGTAGCCGTCGCGAGCGGCTCCGGCCGGAGGACGTGGGCCTCCCCTCCGGCGCGCGACGCCGGACACCGGGTCTTCGCCGCGAGGAGGTCGCGGTTCTCGCGCACATCTCCACGGAGTACTACGTCCGGCTGGAGCAGGGCCGGGCGCCGCGGCCGTCGGGCGAGGTCCTCGCCGGGATCGGAGGCGCGCTGCGGCTCACGGACACCGAGTCCGATCACCTCCACGTCCTCGCGGGCACCGCTCCGAGCCGTAGCGGACTGCACCGGCGCGACGTCCGCCCGAGCATCCTCGCGCTCCTCGAGCGGCTGCCGCAGACGGCCGCTTTCGTGACCTCCGCCGTCTTCGAGGTGCTCGCGTGGAACGACCTCGCGGCCGCGCTCATGGAGAACTTCGCCGAGCTCGCCCCGGAGGACCGCAATCTCGCGCGCCGGGCATTCCTCGGGCCGGCCCGTTCCGGCGCGACGCTGTACGGGGTCTCCGACGCCGCGGAGTTCCGGCATCACGTCGTCATGCGGCTCCGGCTCACCCTCGCCCGGTACCCGTCCGATCCCGCGGTGACGACGCTCGTCGACGAGCTCCGCGACGGCAGTCCCGAGTTCGCCCGGCTCTGGGAGCGGCACGACGTGCAGGCCGCGCCGATGCTCACGAAGACCTTCCGTCACGCGGTCGTCGGGGAGCTCACCGTCGACTGCGACTCGCTCGCGCTCACGGACCACGACCAGTACCTCGTGCTCTACACCGCGCCGCCCGGATCCCGTGACGCCGAGGCGCTGGCTCTTCTGAACGTCCTGGGAGCCGAGGGCGTCGACGCGAGCAGGTCGTTCTGACGGACCCGCACGCGCCGGATCTGGGGTGCGCTCCTTCTGAGGAGCGGGAGGTGCCGGCCGTGGAGCGGGAGGTGCCGGCGTGGAGCGCCAGGTGTCGACTCGGCCATGTCCCGGCATAGCGTTCACTGTCAATCCATTGCAATGAACTCTGTCTGAGTCGTTGCATTCTCCGCAAGACGGTTGCAACGAACTTCGAGCATCTACCTGCAATGATGGGGATTTCGCGCAAGAAGGCTGTTGTCGGATCCGTAAATGCAACGTAGCGTTTCTGTCATCGGAAAACGCGAGCCGGAAGGGCGCGCGATGCAGGAGAAGGAGAGCACGATGCAGAAGTTCGACACCCCCGCCCCCGTCTCGGCCGTCCTCGACATCCCCGCGGGACGCATCCGGTTCATCGCCGCCGACCGCGCCGACACCACGGTCGAGGTCCTCCCCGCGAACGCTTCCAAGAGCCGCGACGTGAAGGCCGCGGAACAGGTCCGGGTCGCCTTCGGTGACGGCGTCCTGCGCATCGAAGCGGCACCGGCGAAGAGCCTGCTCCTCGGGAGCAGTTCAGGATCCGTCGAGGTCACCGTCCAGCTTCCGGTCGGCTCCCGCGTCGAGGCGAAGGCGGCCGCCGCCGAGTTCCGGGGCGTGGGACGTCTGGGCGACGTCGCCTTCGAGGGTGCCCAGGGCACGGTCAAGCTCGACGAGACCGCGGGCGCCCGCCTCACCCTCATGGCCGGCGACATCTCCGTAGGCCGCCTCGGAGGCCCCGCGGAGATCAGCACCCAGAAGGGCGACCTGAACATCGCCGAAGCCACCCGCGGCACCGTCACCCTGCGCACCGAGTCCGGCGACATCACGGTCGGCGCCGCCCGCGGCGTCTCCGCTTCCCTGGACGCCGGCACCGGCTACGGCCGGATCGACAACGCACTCCAGAACGCCGACGGCATCCCCGGCCTGACCATCCAGGCCACCACCGCCCAGGGCGACATCACCGCCCGCAGCATCTGACCCACGGCGACCTCACCACCCGCAGCCTTCGAAGGAGTCCCCTCATGACCAACCTGGCCATCGCGGCGTACGGGTTGCGCAAGTCCTACGGTGACAAGGTCGTGCTCGACGGCGTCGACCTGACGGTCCCCGAAGGAACCGTCTTCTCGCTGCTCGGCCCGAACGGCGCCGGCAAGACCACCGCGGTCAAGATCCTCTCCACGCTCATCACCCCCGACGCCGACTCCGGCCAGATCCACGTCGGCGGCCACGACCTTGCCTCCCGGGCACAGGCCGCACGCGCCGTGATCGGTGTCACCGGTCAGTTCTCCGCCGTCGACGGTCTGATCACCGGTGAGGAGAACATGCTCCTCATGGCCGACCTGCACCACCTGTCCAAGGCCGAGGGCCGGCGCACCGCCGCCGAACTCCTGGAGCGCTTCGACCTGGTGGAGGCGGCGAAGAAGCCGGCCTCCACCTACTCCGGCGGCATGAAACGCCGCCTGGACATCGCGATGACCCTGGTCGGCGGCCCGCGCATCATCTTCCTGGACGAGCCGACCACCGGCCTGGACCCGCGCTCGCGGCACACCATGTGGCAGATCATCCGCGAACTCGTCGTCGGCGGCACCACGGTCTTCCTCACCACCCAGTACCTGGAGGAGGCCGACGAGCTCGCCGACCGCATCGCGGTGCTCCACGACGGGAAGGTCGCCGCGGAGGGCACCGCCGAGGAACTGAAGCGGCTGATCCCCGGCGGACACGTCCGGCTCCGCTTCACCGACCCGGACGCCTACCGGTCCGCCGCCCTCGCACTGCGCGAGGCCGCCCGGGACGACGAAGCCCTCGCCCTGCAGATCTCCAGCGGCGGCACCCAGCGCGAACTGCGCTCCCTCCTCGACCGGCTGGACACCGCCGGCATCGAGGCCGACGAACTGACCGTGCACACCCCCGACCTCGACGACGTCTTCTTCGCCCTGACCGGCAGCACCGATGTGCCGAACCAGCCGAACCAGCCGAACCAGGCCAAGGAGGCCCTGCGATGAGCTCCTTCTCCCTCGCCGTGCGCGACTCGTCCACGATGCTGCGCCGCAACCTGCTCCACGCCCGGCGCTACCCCTCCCTCACCCTGAACCTGCTGCTCACCCCCGTCATGCTGTTGCTGCTCTTCGTCTACATCTTCGGCGACACCATGAGCGGCGGTGCGGGCCGCTCCGCCTACATCGCCTACATCGTGCCGGGCATCCTGCTGATGACGATCGGGTCCACGGTGGTCGGCACCGCCGTCTCCGTCGCCACCGACATGAACGAGGGCATCATCGCCCGCTTCCGCACGATGGCCATCCACCGCGGGTCCGTGCTGTTCGGACACGTCGTCGGCAGCGTGCTGCAGGCGATCATCAGTGTCGTCCTCGTCGGCGCGGTCGGCGTGGCCATGGGCTTCCGCTCCACGGACGCCACCGTTCTGGAATGGCTCGCGGCATTCGGGCTGCTCGCTCTCTTCGCCCTGGCGTTCACCTGGATCGCGGTCGGCATGGGCATGGGCAGCCCCAACGCCGAGGCAGCCAGCAACAACGCCATGCCGCTGATCCTCCTGCCCCTCATCTCCAGCGCCTTCGTCCCCCTGGACTCCATGCCCGGCTGGTTCCAGCCGATCGCCGAGTACCAGCCCTTCACCCCGGCCATCGAAACCCTGCGCGGACTTCTCCTCGGTACGGGGATCGGCAACAACTGGTGGATCGCCCTCGCCTGGTGCCTGGGCCTGACCGTCCTCGGCCACCGCTGGTCGAAGGCACAGTTCGACCGCGACCCCAAGTAGCCGGCATGACCACGCGGACCTCACCCGCGGACCCGTTCCACCCCAAGGCGCCGTACTCCGACATCCCGTCGGAATACGGCGCCTCGCGTCGTTCTCCGCCGTCTGCCGGGCTCGCACGGCCGAGGTCGCCGCACGCCCACCGTGGCGCCAACTCCGGTCAGGAAAAGGCGTGATGCCATCTCCGAGTACGATGCTGCGCAATACCCGTGATCCCCCTCGTGCGCCGGAGCCCGTCATGACGACCGACACCCCCCAGCCACCGCAGATCGACACCTCCAACGCGCATCCCGCGCGTGTCTACGACTGGCTTCTCGGTGGCAAGGACAATTACCCCGTCGACGAGGCCGTGGGTGAGAAGCTGCCGCCGGAAGCACGCGACGCGGCCCGGCAGAACCGGCAGTTCATGCAGCGCGCCGCCGGGTGGCTCGCCACTCAGGGCGTCGACCAGTTCCTCGACATCGGCACCGGCATACCCACGGCGCCGAACCTGCACCAGATAGTCCAGCAGATCACTCCTACGGCGAAGGTCGTCTACACCGACAACGACCCGATCGTGCTGCGGCACGCACAGGCACTGCTGACCAGCGGTCCCGAAGGGGCTACGGACTACATCCAGGCCGATGTGCGGCAGCCGGCGGCGATCCTCGAACGTGCCCGCGCGGTACTGGACTTCGAGCGCCCGATCGCACTGTCGTTGATCGCCCTGATGCACTTCATCCCCGACGAGCAGGACGCGCACGGCATCGTCCGCGACCTGGTCGCCACCCTGCCGTCCGGAAGCTACCTGGTGATGTCGCACGCCTCGTCCGACCTGTATCCGGAACTGGCGGAGATGGTGACCGCCGAGTACGCCAAGGGCGGCATCCGCCTCGGCTTCCGTACCCGCGCGGAGGTCGCCCGCTTCTTCGACGACCTCGACCTCGTCGATCCCGGACTGGTCACGGCGCCCGAGTGGTTCAGGACGGACCCGGCGCCCGTCGCGGAGGGCAGCGGTATCTACAGCGCGGTGGCCCGCGTCCGCTGACGCCCCGCGTCCCCTGACGCCCCCGCCCTCCACGAGGCCGGGGGCTACGGGAGGTTCGTTCGTCGTGGAGACGGGACGGCCCGGATCCGAAGCCGATCTGACGCTCCGTCCACGGGTGGCCGGGTCCTCATGCGGTCCCGGCCACCCGTCCGCACCCCGTCCCCACCCTCCGGGGCCGCCGTCAGACAGGGAGGACGGCCACCACGTCGATCTCCACGAGAATGTTCATCAGGTCCGAGCCGACCGTCGTACGGACCGGGCAGGGATCGGCGAAGAACGGCCGGTAGGCGGCGTCGAACTCGGCGAAGTCCCGCCGTAGCTCCTGCAGATGCACCGTCACCTTGACGACGTCGTCCAGGCTCAGCCCCCGCTCGGCCAGCACCGCCCGGATGTTCCGGAGCACCTGCCGGGTCTGGTCCGCCACGCCCTCGGGCATGGCCCCGGTCCGCGGGTCCTGGGGACCGAAGCCGGCCGTGTACAGGAAGCCGCCGGCGACCACGGCCTGGCTGTACGCCCCGGCCGGCCGGGGCGCGTCCCCCGTGTGAACCGCTTCCTTCCTCATCCGGTCAGGTCGCCTTCCCGCTCGTTGACCCCGGCGAAGTGGCGCAGTTTCTCCTCGTCCACGTTCACCCCCAGGCCGGGACCCGTCGGCACCCGCAGGCGGCCGTTCTCGAGATGCAGTGGTTCGATGATGTCGTCGGCGTGCAGGTAGTACATGCTGTCGATCGCGCGGGAGAGCACGGGTGTGCTGGAGACGACGGCGAGATGCGCGGCCGTCGCGATGCCCAGCTCACCGCCGCTGTGCAGGTTCATGCCGAGCCCGAACGTCTCGCAGTGGGCGGCCAGTGCCTTGGTGGCGGCGATGCCGCCCCACTTGTAGACGTCGCCGTGGATGACGTCGACCGCGTTCAGCCGCATGGCGGGGGCGAAGTCCTCGAACCGTACGACGCACATGTTGGTGCACAGCGGGATCCGGACCTTCGCCCTCACCTGGCTCATGCCGTCGATGCCGACACAGGGGTCCTCCAGGTATTCGAGGTCCAGCTCCTCGAGGGCGATCCCGGCGCGTATCGAATCGGGTACGGACCAGGCCGCGTTGGGGTCCACCCGAAGGTTCACCTCGGGCAGCGCGGTGCGCAGCGCCCGCATGATGGCGACATCGCCCGCCGCGTCGGTGCTGCCCTTGAGTTTGACGGCGCCGAACCCGCCTTCGGCGACCACGCGCGCCGCGTGGTCGGCGAGTTGTCCGGGAAGCGCGTCGGCGCTCGCGCCGGGTGCGTCGGCGCGGGTCACCAGGGCGGTGATGGGGACCTCGTCCCGGACGGGTCCGCCCAGCAGGTCGGTGACGGACCGTCCGGTCGCCTTGCCCATGGTGTCCCAACAGGCCACGTCGAGTGCGGCGATGGCCGCGTATCCGAGATAGCCGTGGAAGAAGGGCACCATGTGCTGCTTGCGGTGGAAACTCTCCAGGGCGAACGGGCTGGTGCCGATCAGATCGCCGGCGATCGCGCGGACGATCGCCGCGACGGGCCGGCCCCACATCGTCTCGCCCCAGCCCTCGACACCGTCGTCGGTGCGGATCCGTACGACCGTGCGGGTCTCCCCGGTCTTGGTCTCGAACGAGCTGGTGAACGGATTGAGCAGGGGCAGGTTGACCACCCATACGTCGACGTCAGTGATCTTCATTCTTCTCCTCGGTTCGGATGGTGGCCGCGTCGAACGCGCGGATCGCCCGGGCGAGTCCCCGGGCCCTGTCGTCCAGGAGCCGGTGCCCCGACGCGGCGTCGGCGCCGGAGGCGTCGTCCGTCGATCCGCCGACCCGCGCCCATTCGCCGTGGCGCTCCACGGTCAGTCCGGGGTACGGCGGATTGTCGAAGAGGGGCGGGGGCTCGACGGGGGCCCGGGGCGCGACCGGGGTGCGGACGAGGGCGGGGTGGGCGGCGAGCATCAGGGAGGTCTCGAACCAGCCGGCGTGTCCCGGGGTGACCTCGGGCCTGCCCTCGTCGGGTCCGTCGTCACCTGCCGTGATCGTCCAGTACGAGCAGGCGGCGACCGTGACGTCGGCGCGCAGCGCGAAGCGCTTCACGGCGAGTCGCATGATCTCGTCGTTGCCGCCATGGCCGTTGACGACCATGATCCGCCGGTATCCGCTGGTGACCAGGGAGTCGAGGACGTCGTCGAGTACGGCGCCCAGCGTCGCGGCGGACAGGGAGACGGCGGCTGCGAACAGGTGGTGCGGGCTGTGGCCGAACGGCAGGGCGGGCAGCCGGACCAGCTCTGACTCGGCCGGATGCTCGGTGAGCAGCGCGGCCGCGCGGTCGAGTACCGCCTCGGCGAGGAGGGTGTCGGTGCCCATGGGCAGGTGGGTGGCGTGCTGTTCCTGTGACCCGATGGGCAGCAGCGCGATCGCGCGCGTGCCTGCTTCGCGTACTTCGTGCCAGGTCAGCTCGGTCAGATCTCTCACAGCGCTATCTCCCTGAAACCCTGCCGTGGCAGAGTCGGCGCATGGTCCATGAACGTTTTCCGTTGCGGTTGGTTCCCGAGCCGGCGCCGGGGCCGGTCGCGCCCCGCTCGCCACGGATGCTCGGTGGGGTGGAACTGGTGCCCGGACGGGTCAGGGCGGCCGTGCTGAGCATGTCCGGCACAGTGGTGCGGCGGGCCGAGGCGTCGTACGACGCGGCGACGGCTCTGCCCGCCGACATCGACGCGGCGCTCGCGCTGGCCGCCGGAGTCTTCGACGGGCACGACCTGGTCGGGGTGGGCGTGGCGGCCGCCGGGCTGGTGGATCCCGGTGCCGGCCTGATCAACGAGGTCAACGACGTGCCGGCGCTGCACGGTTATCCCCTGACCGCGCGGCTCGGCGCGCTGACCGGTGCGCCGGTGCGGGTCGAGCACCGGGCCAGGTTGCAGGTGCTCGGCGACCGCTGGTTCGGGGCCGGGCGCGGACGCCGGACGTTCGCGTCGGTGTCGACCGGGGAGGTGCTGGGGGTCGGCATCCTGTACGACGGCGAGGTGCTCGCCCCGGCCGGTGGCCGCAGCGGCGCCCACATGACGGTGTCGGCCAGTGGCGACACGTGCACCTGCGGCGGCCGCGGCTGCTGGAAGACGGTGGCCACCACCCGTTGGCTGCGGGCCCGGGCCCGTGCGGCCGGACTCGGCGACGGGGTGTCGCTCGCCGCGCTGGTGGAGCGCGACGACGAGCCGGCCCGGCGCACGGTCGCGGAGTACGCCGCGAACGTGGCCCTGGGTCTGGTCAACGTCCAGCAGCTGTTCGCGCCCGGGTTGTTCGTGCTGCACGGTGAGGCACGCGAGGGCGGTGAGCGGTTCCGCACCCTCATCGAGGAGCGGCTGCGCTCGGACGGCGCGTCGGTCGGCGCCGAGCTGCCGCAGGTGGTGGTGAGCGGGGCGGCCGTGGACGATGTCGCCCTGCTGGGCGGCGCCGGTCTGGTGCTGTCCCACCTCTAGACCGCCTCCGTACGGGCGCGGCGGGCGCGGCGCGGGTCGGGCAGGGGAACGGCGTCCAGCAACTGCCGGGTGTACGGGTGCCGCGGATCGCGGAAGACGTCGGCCGCGTCGCCGACCTCCACCAGCCTGCCCTGCCGCATCACGGCGACCCGGTCGGCCACCTGCCGGACGACGGCCAGGTTGTGGGAGACGAAGACGTAGGTCAGACCGAGGCGCTGTTGCAGCTCCGCCAGCAGGTCGAGAACCTGTGCCTGGACGGACACGTCGAGCGCGCTGGTGGGTTCGTCGAGTACGACGAGGCGGGGTTCGAGCGCGAGGGCGCGGGCGATGGAGACGCGCTGGCGCTGGCCGCCGGAGAACTCGTGCGGGTAGCGGTCCTGGATCCCGGCCGGCAGCCCCACCGACTCCAGCAGCTCGCCGACGCGTTCGCGGGTGCGGGCCCTGCCGCGCCGGCCGCGCGCCTGAGGGTCGTGGGTGACCAGCGGCTCGGCGACGATGTCGGTGATCCGCATACGCGGGTTCATGCTGGAATACGGGTCCTGCAGCACGACCTGCATCTGGCGCCGCACGGCGCGCAGTCGGGCCGGCGAGAGGGCTCCGAGATCCTGCCCGTCGAACCGGACACTCCCGGCGGTCGGCTCCAGCAGCCGCAGGAGCAGCCGGGTCAGCGTGGTCTTGCCGCAGCCCGATTCCCCGACCAGGGCCAGGGTCTGCCCCTCGGCCACGGTCAGGGACACGTCGTCGACCGCCACGTGCGGCGGCTTGCCGCCGAACTCCTTGCGGAGGTGGTCCAGTTCGAGCAGCGTCATGCCGACTCCAATCGTGGGGTCGCGTCCAGCAGCCGACGCGTGTAGTCCTCGGCGGGGTGGTCGAAGACGTCCATGACGTCACCGCTCTCCACGACCCGGCCCGCGTTCATGACCACGACCCGGTCGGCCGTCTCGGCGACGACGCCGAGGTCGTGGGTGATCAGTACGACGGCCATGCCGTGTCGTCTCTGGAGTGCGACGAGCAGATCCAGGATCTGGCGTTGCACGGTGACGTCGAGCGCGGTGGTCGGCTCGTCGGCGATGAGGGCGCGCGGCCGCGCCACCAGTGCCGTCGCGATCATCACGCGCTGGCGCAGTCCGCCGGAGAGTTCGTGCGGGTACTGCCGGTAGCGGCGTTCGGGGTCGGGGACGCCGACCTCGTCCAGTGCGGCGAGCGCCGCCGCTCCGGCCTCGGCGCGGGAGAGACCACGGTGGTGTCGCAGCACCTCGGCGACCTGGGTGCCGACCCGCTGGAGAGGGTCGAGACTGGTCATCGGATCCTGGAAGATCATGGCGATGTCGTGGCCGCGGATCGCGCACAGTTCCTTCTCGCTCACGGCGAGCAGGTCGCGGCCCTCGAAGCGGATCTCTCCGCCCGTGTAGCGGCACGGCGGTGCGGGGTTGAGGCGCAGCACGGACAGTGCGGTGGCCGTCTTGCCGCTGCCGGACTCGCCCACGACGGCGAGTGTCTCGCCGGCGCCGACCTGGAGGCTGACGCCCCGGACGGCGTGCACGGTGGAGGCGTCGAGCCGGAAGTCGACGCTCAGGTCGTCGATTTCGAGGACGGGTGGGCTGGGAACGGGCGTGGTGCGGGCGGGTGTGACGCGGTCGTCTGTCATCGGCGGTATGCCTTCGGGTCCGCGACGTCGCGCAGGGCGTCGCCGGTGATGTTGACGGCTAGTGAGGTGATCATCAGGGCGATGCCGGGGAACACCGCGACCCACCAGGAGGTGCCGAGGTAGAGCTGGCCGTCGGCGAGCATCGAGCCCCAGGTGACGGTTTCCTTGGGCACACCGAGTCCGAGGTAGCTCAGGGAGGCCTCGGCCACGATGGCGGCGGCGACGTGCAGGGTGGCGATGGTGGCGAGCGGAGCCATGACGTTGGGCAGGAGATGGCGCCGCATGATGACGCCGTCGGTGACGCCGATGGCGCGTGCCTCGGTGATGAAGTCGCGTGAGCGCAACGACATCACCTCGGAGCGCACGACGCGGGCGTAGGACACCCAGCCGGTGAAGCCGAGGACGAGAATCACGTACCAGAGTCCGGAGCCGAGGAAGCCCACGATGGCCAGGGCCAGCAGGATGGCGGGGAAGGCCAGTTGGACGTCGGCGAGCCGCATGAGGATCCGGTCGGGCCAGCCGCCGAAGTAGCCGGAGGCGAGGCCGACCGCGGTGCCGATCACTCCGGCGAGCAGGGCGGCGCCGGCACCGACCAGGAGGGAGACACGAGTGCCGTAGATGACGCGGGAGAGCATGTCGCGGCCGAGCTGGTCGGTGCCGAGCGGGTGCGCGCCGCTGCCGCCGGACTGCCAGGCGGGTGGTTCCAACCGCAGGAGCAGGTCTTGGGAGTTGGGGTCGTACGGGGCGATCAGCGGTGCGAAGAGCGCGAAGACCAGCATGATCGCGAGGACGACGAGTGCGGCCACGGCGAGTCTGTTGCGGAGCAGGGTCTGCAGGGCGGCGGCGCGTGGGCTGCGTCCCGCCGCGGCCGCGGGTGCGGCGACGGTCGGTGGTGTGGCGGTCATCGGGACGTCCTCACCCTCGGGTCGAGGAAGCTGTAGGAGAGGTCGACCAGCAGGTTCACCACGACGAAGGTCGCGGCGAAGAGCAGCACGGTGGCCTGGACGAGCGGGAAGTCGCGGTGCGAGATGGCCTCGATCGTCAGTTGTCCGACGCCGGGCCAGGAGAAGACCTGTTCGGTGAGGATCGCGCCGCCCAGCAGACTGCCGACCTCCAGACCGACCACGGTCACCACCGGCAGCGACGCGTTGCGCAGGCCGTGGGTGAGCACCACCTTGAGCGGGCCGAAGCCTTTGGCGCGCGCGGTACGGATGTGATCGGAGGACAGGACGTCGATCAGGGAGGAGCGCAACAACCGTGCGACGACGGCGACGGAGTAGACCGCGAGGGTGATCGCCGGCAGGACGAGATGGGCGAACGTGCCGTAGCCGGAGGCGGGAAGGGCGTGCAGGCCGACGGCGAAGACCAGGATCAGCAGGATGCCGACCCAGAACGGTGGGGTGGACTGCCCGAGCAGCACCATGGTCATCACGCCCCGGTCGGAGGCCCGGCCGCGTCGCATCGCCGCGAAGATGCCCGCGGGGATCGCGATGACGAGGGTCACCACCAGTGCGGCCGCCGCGAGTTGGAGGGTGGCGGGGAGCCGGTCGGCGAGCACGGTGCGCACGGGCTCGTTGTAGAAGAGGGAGTTGCCGAAGTTGAGGCGGGGCAGCCCCCACAGGAAATCGACGTACTGGGTGAACAGCGGCCGGTCCAGGCCCAGGGAGCCCCGGAGTACGGCTTCCTGCTGGGCGGTCGCGTCCGGCGGGAGCAGCAGTTTGACGGGGTCCCCGGAGAGCCGGACCAGGAAGAACGACACGGTCGCCGTGCACAGCAGCACGAGCAGGGCGGTGCCGAGCCGGACGAGGACGGTGCGCAGCAGCCGTACCGCGTCCCGGTCGCGGGTCCGGACGCGGGGGCCGCCGTCGTGGGTGGCGTCCGGCCGCCGCCGGAGGGAGAGTTCGGTCATCGGGAGACCTCCGCGCTCGCCATGGCCAGGACTCCGGCGGGGCCCGGTTTCCAGCGGGGGCTCTGGTTGCGGGCGTAGATGTTGTCGAGTTGGTAGAGGAAGACGAACGGCGCTTCCCGCTGCATCAGCCGTTGCAGGTCGGAGAAGGCCTTGGTGCGCTCGGCCGGGTCCACGGACAGTTCCTCGATGTCGACGAGCCGGTCCGCCTCCTCGGAGTGCCAGCGGCTCTGCCGGCGGTCGCTGCGCACGTTCGACTGGATCATGCTCTCGCCGTCCAGCGTCCAGATGGTGCTCGCGGCGAGGTACATCGGACCGAGCGCCGCGTGGTTGGAGGAGGTGAGACGGCTGGAGTACGTCCCGGGGTCCAGGAGGTCGACCCGTGCGCGCACGCCCGCCTTGGCGAGGAGTCCGGACAGCGCCTCGGCGACGTTGGAGTCGATGTTGGAGGCCGTGAGCGTGGTGCTGAAGCCGTTGGGATAGCCGGCTTCGGCGAGCAGTTCGCGTGCCGTCCGCACCGAGCGGGTGAACGGTTTGACGGACGGGTCGAAGCCGAAGGCGCCGCGTGGGATCATCGCGGGCACCTCGCGTGCCTTGCCGCCGAGGACCGCTTTGATCAACAGCGGTACGTCGACCGCGTGGTTGAGCGCCTGTCGCACCCGGCGGTCGCCGAGCGGTCCGCTGTCCAGCGTGTTGAGCGAGAGGTACGAGGTGCGGATCCCGCTGAACCCGTCCAGGGTGACGCCGGTGTAGCCCTCGAGTTGCTGGGCCGCGTCGGGGGTGAGTCCCGCCACGAGGTCGACCCCGCCGCTCTGCAGGGCGGCGAGCGAGGACGAGGCGTTGGGTGCCGGGCTGAAGACGAGTTCGTCGACATGCGGCCGGCCGGCCCAGTGCTGCGGGAAGGCCCGCATGCGCAGTTCGTGGTCACGCTGCCAGCGGACGAAGGTGAAAGGCCCGGTGCCGACCGGATGGGAGGCGAACCCCTGGTCCCCGGCCTCGGCCAGATAGCGCGGCGGGACGACCACCCCGCCGAAGAGGGAGAGCTTGTCCGGCAGGATCGGGTCGTGCAGCGTCGTGTGGACGTCCACGGTGAGCCGGTCGACGACCGAGACGCTCTTCACGTAACGCAGCTCGACGATCGGTGACTTGGTCCTGGGATCGAGCAACCGCTCGATGGAGAACTTCACCGCCGCGGCGTCACAGACCTCACCGTTGTGGAACCTCACACCGGGGCGCAGGGTGAAGCGCCAGGTGCGCTCGTCGCGTGCCGTCCAGGACAGCGCGAGCCGCGGGTGCAGCTTGTTGTCGCGGCCCCGGGTGGTCAGGGTGTCGAACATGTTGATCAGGGCGTTCATCGACACCATGTCGCCCTGCTTCTGCGGGTCCATGGTCACGGGGTCCCCGGGCTGCGACACCCGTAGGACGTTGCCCGCGCCGCTCGCGGGGTCGGCTCCGCACCCCGCCAGCAGCGGGGGCGCGGCGAGAGCCGGCAGGACCAGGCCGGCCAGGCGCAGGACGTCGCGGCGCGGGCGGCTGCGGTCCGGGGCCCGCTCCTGACGTATACGTTCCATTGAGCAACACATCCGTTCCGTCAGATGGAATGCGGTTGCGTTAAGCTAAGCGACATGTCGAAAGCGGTCAACACCCGTGCCAGCGAGCCAGAGCCCGCGAAGGGCCCCGTCGACAAGGCAATGGAGGTGCTCGAAGCACTCGTCGAGACAGGCGGCCCGCACCGGTTGGGGGAGATCGCACGGCGCACCGGGCTCACCAAGCCGACGGTCCACCGTCATTTGCGGACCCTCGCCGAGTACGGCTTCGCACAGCCGGCGGAGGGCGGCAGCTATCGCGCGGGTCCCCGGCTGCTCGGTCTGGCCGCCGCCGCACTGCACGACAGCCGGGATCTGGCACTAGCCCGTCCGGTGCTCACCGATCTGCGCCGGCGGACCGGCCTGCTCGCGCAGTACGCCGTGCGCCACGCCGACGACGCGGTGCTGCTGGCACAGTCCGAGCCGGCCAGGGAGTACCGGATGTACGCGCGGCCCGGTAACCGCGTCCCGCTCCACAGCAGCGGGACGGGGCTGGCGATGCTCTCCGTCCTGCCGGCCGACGAGGCGGACACCCTGTTGGAAGCGGGCCCGCTCGCCGCCCGCACACCGCACACCCCCACCGACCCGGCGGCACTCCGCACCCTGCTGCGGGAGGCGGCCGGGGTCGGTTACGCCGTGGACGACGAGTACGAGGAGCTGGACGTACGGTCGGTGGCGGCGCCCGTGGTCGACGGCGAGGGACACGTCGTGGGCGCCATCGGCATCTCGGGCCTCACCTTCACGCTGGACGAGCAGAGTGTGGAGATGTTCGGCCCGATGGTGCGCGCGGCCGCCCGTACGGTGTCGGCGGGTCTGGGCGGCAACCCGCCCGCGTTTCGCGTGGTCGACGTGGACGCCGAGGACGGTGAACTCGCGTGAGCACACTGGAAGACATCCTCGTCGCGGGGCGAGCCCGGCGGGTGTACTCCGGCGCGGCCTGGTCCGTGGGTACCGCGGCGGGGCCACTGGATCGGGGCTGGACCGGCACCCGCGCCTGGGACGGCCCACCCCTCGAAGGCGACGAACGGTGGGACCTGGCGTCGGTGACGAAACCGATCGTCGGACTGGCCGTGATGGCCCTCGTCGAGCGCGGCGCGCTGGATCTCACCGGCGTCGTGGGCACCTATCTGCCGGACTACCGGGGCGGTGACAAGGCAGACCTGACGGTCGCGCAGCTGCTCACCCACACCTCGGGCCTGCCGGGTCAGGTGCCGCTCTACCGCGAACACCCCACCCGGACAACCCTGTTGGAAGCGCTGCGGCTGCTGCCGCTGCGGACGGAGCCCGGCACCCGGGTCGAATACTCCTCGCAGGGCTTCATCCTGCTCGGGCTCATCGCCGAGAGCGCGGCCGGTGCGCCGCTGGACGAACTGGTCGACCGGTTGGTGTGCGCACCACTCGGCATGAAGGAGACCGGCTTCACCCCGGACCTCGCACTCCGGGCACCGGCCGTGGCCACCGAGGACTGCCCCTGGCGAGGACAGGTGGTGGCGGGCGAGGTGCACGACGAGAACGCCGTGGTCCTGGGCGGAATCGCCGGGCACGCCGGGCTGTTCGCGCCACTCGCCGACATGGAACGGCTCGGCCGCTCCCTGGCGGGCGGGGCACCCGAACTCCTGCGCCCGGAGACCTTCGCACTGATGACGGCCGCCCACACGGACGACCACGCCCTGCGGCGCGGACTCGCCTGGCAGGGGCAGGATGCGGTCGGGTCACCCGTGGGGCCGTCCTTCGGCCCCGACTCGTTCGGCCACACCGGATTCACCGGCACGAGCATCTGGGTCGACCCGGCGGCCGGCCGCTACGCCGTGCTGCTGACGAACCGGGTGCACCCGTCAAGGGACGGCGACGGCATCGTGGCCGTCCGACGCGCCTTCCATACGGCGGCGCACGCTCTGAGCTAGGGCGCGTTGCGTTCATGGACGCCCAACTAGGCACGCCGGTCTACAGGTTGTAAAATTTTACAACCAGCGGAGATCGGTGCAGTGAACGGGGGCCGGTGATGAGCGCACAGCGACCCGGCGCGTCGCCTCGGCGGTGGCACGGTGTGCACAAGGCGCTCGCGGATCCCCTGCGCATCCGGCTCCTGGAGGCGCTCTGGGAGACGCCGCGGTCCGCACGCGAGCTTGCCGACCGCGCCGATCTTCCGGCTGACCGGCTCTACTACCACCTGGGGCGGCTCGAACAGGCCGGACTGATCGAGATCGCCGAGTACCGGCCGCTGGCCCGCGGAAAAGTCGAGCGGGTCTATGCCCCCGCGGTCACAGAACCCCCCGGTGATGCCGCGAGCCCGGAAGAGATGGCCGAGTTCCTCGGTTCGATGCTGGACGCCACCCGGGCCGACCTCCACGCCGCCTACCGGTCGCGGCAGGCCGGTGGACGCCGAGAGGTCGACGTCCACCGGGGTGCGCTGCGGCTGACCGACGAAGCGCTCGCCGAACTGCGCGGACACATCGCGCGCCTCGCCGGCCAGTTCGGGGATCGCGACACCCCCGGGGTCTGGACACGGATCGTCATCGCGCTCGTCGACCTGCAGGACCGTCCGTCCCCCGACGCCACAGCCCCGCCTGAGAGGCCGTCATGAGTGACAGCGAGGAGCACCGCCCCAGCGCACCGGTACGTGCCTCGGACGCCGAGCGCGACCGGGTCGAGGCGCGACTGCAACACCACTATGCGGTCGGCCGGTTGACACTGCCCGAACTCGTAGAACGCGTGGGCGTGGCCTACGAAGCGCGCACCCGCGAGCAACTCGACGCCCTCTTGAGGGATCTGCCGGGTGAGGCGGAAGAGCGTGGGCGACCCGCTGACGTCATCGACTCCCGCCTGCTCATTGTCCTGCTGTGCTGCTCACCGCCCGCGGCGCTCGTCTACTGGCTCATGGCTCGACGCGCGGCACGGCGCAGAGGCACACCGCCGCGGGCCCTGGGAAGCGGCGACGAGACGTGACCCGCGCACGCGGCCCGGCGCGCGAGTCGGCCCCGTGCGGTGAGTGACGCCGACGGACGGCTACAGGAAACAAACGCCGCGATGGCCCCGGCCGCCCCGCCGTGTGCCCGGCGGCCCGGGGACGGGCGCGCCGGGCGGCGGCGAGCTCAGCCGGCGGCCCGCTCGGACCGGTCGAGGGCGTCGTCCAGGAGTTGCAGGATGTGCCGGTACGGGCGGCCGGTGGCGCGGGTCATGCCCATCTCGCAGGTGCGGTTGCACGAGGCGTACGCGTCGTGCTCGCGCTCGTTGACCTCGGCGGCCTGGGCGGCCGTCGCGCCGGCGGTCACCTCGGGGTGGAGCAGCCCCCGGTCGCCGGCGAAGGCGCAGCAGCCCCAGGAGTCGGGGACCGTCACGGTGCCGGCCACCGCTTCCGCCACGGTGCGCAGATCACCGGTGATGTCCAGGTGCACGGTCGAACAGGTCGGGTGCAGCGCGAGGGAGTCGAGCCGTGGCGCCTGGGGCAGCAGCGGCAACAGTGTCTCGGCGGTGAAGGTCACGCTGTCCACGAAGCGCAGCCCGGCGTACCGCTCCCGTTCGGCCTCGGGCAGCGCCGCGGCGAGCTCGCCAAGGCCGTGGGTGCAGGAGGAGGCGTCGCAGACGACGGGCAGCCGTCCGTGGTCGCTGGCCGTCCACAGGGCGTCCAGCGTCCGGGCGGCCATCGCCCGGTGGCCCTCGGTGTACCCCTTGGACTGCCAGGGCGTGCCGCAGCACAGCCCCGCCAGTTCGGGGACGTCGACGGCGACACCGGCTCGCTCGCACAGGCGCAGGAACGCGCCCGCGGACCCGCTCGCCCGTTTGCCGGAGCCGTCCCGGCCGGAGTCGCCGCGGCGGGAGCCGTCATGGCCGGGGTCGTCTCCGTCCTCGGAGGCGAAGACGCTGCCGATGCACGCCGCGAAGAAGACCGCCCGCGCGGCAGGGACCTGCCGGGCCGCCGGACGGGGGCCGCCGCCGTGGGGGATGTCGGGGCTCCAGGCCGGCACGAGGTCGGTGGCGCCGAGTCGTCGCATCACCTTGGTGGCCGCGCCGGTCAGCGGGGCGGGCACCGCGTGGGCGGCGCCGAGACCGATCCGTACGCCCTTGACCGCGGTCGCCCAGTGGCGGGCCGCGACGCGCCCGGCGTGCTGCGCGAGGGGGCTGTGGCGTTCGCCGCGCAGCCGCTTCATCACCGCTCCGGTGTCGATGGTCACCGGGCAGGCGGTCACGCAGAGGCTGTCGGCGGCGCAGCTGTCCACGGCGGCGTAGGCGTAGTCGTCCTCCAGCTCCCGGCGCCGGTCGTCGTCACCCGCGGCCGCGGCCAGCGCGATCTCCCGCTGGAGGGCGATGCGCTGACGGGGTGTGGTGGTGACGTCCGCGGTCGGACAGACCGGCTCGCAGTAGCCGCACTCGACGCAGGCGTCCACCGCCGGGTCGACCGCGGGCACACTCTTGAGCCGGCGCAGGTGCGCGCCAGGGTCGTCGTCCAGCAGCACCCCGGGGTTCAGCACGCCCGCCGGATCGCACAACCGCTTCAGTTCCCGCATGACGTCGTACAGTTCGTCGCCGTACTGACGGCGGACGAACGGCGCCATGGCACGTCCGGTGCCGTGCTCCGCCTTCAGTGTGCCCTCGGCGGCCAGCACCAGATCGACCATGTCGTCGGTGAACCGCGCGTAACGGTCGGTCTCCGCCCGCGAGTCGAAGTCCTGGGTCAGCATGAAGTGCACGTTGCCGTCCCGGGCGTGCCCGAAGATCACCGCGTCCTCGTAACCGTGCCGGTCGAACAGCCCGATGAGGCCCTCGCAGGTGCGGGTCAGCCGGTCCATGGGGACCGCGATGTCCTCCAGCAGGGCGGTGGTGCCGGGCCGGCGGGCGCCGGCGACCGCGGTGTAGAGGCCCTTGCGCAGATGCCACAGCCGCGCCCGCTCCTTCGGGTCGCGGGTCAGGGCGGTGCCGGTCACCGCGGGCAGGCGCTCCAGCACCGGCCGGGCCGCGGCGGCCACCTCCTCCAGCCGCTCCGCGGTGTCCTCGGCGAACTCGACCAGGAGCGCCGCGTGGTGTTCGACCCGCAGGCCGCGCAGTGCCGCGCCGGAGCCCGGGTCGAGCTGGGCGACGCGCAGCGAGGAGGCGTCGAGCAGTTCCGCCGTACGGGCGCCGGCCGCGAGCAGTGCGGGCAGCGCGTCGGTGGCCTCGGCGAGTCCCGGGAGGATCAGCAGGCCGGTGGCGGCGTGGGGAAGGATCGGGACCGTACGGAACACGGCCTCTCCGACGAAGCCCAGCGTGCCCTCGCTGCCGATCATCAGATGGGCCAGCAGATCGGCCGGAGTGGTGTGGTCCAGGAAGGAGTTGAGCCCGTAGCCCATGGTGTTCTTCATCGCGAAGAGGCGCTCGACGGTGGCGCGGGCCCGCGGTGAGGTCCGCACCCGGTCGCGCAACCGGAGCAGTCCGGCGTGGAGTTCGGGCTCCTTGGCACGCAGTCGCTCGTCGGCGTCCGGTGCCCCGGAGTCGATCACCGTGCCCGAGGGCAGCACGAACTGCAGGGACTCCATGGTGTGGTACGCGTTGTCCTGGGTGCCGCAGTTCATGCCGCTGGAGTTGTTGGCCACCAGGCCGCCGATCGTGCACGCCGACTCGCTGGCCGGGTCGGGACCGAGCCGCCTGCCGTACCGGGCGAGCCGGGCATTGGCCTGACGGACCGTCAGGCCCGGCTGGAGGCGGACACGGTGACCGTCGTCGAGCACCTCGGCCTTGCGCCAGTGGCTGCGCACGTCCACCAGGACTCCGTCGCCGCCGGCCTGGCCCGCCAGACTCGTCCCACCGGAGCGCAGGGTCAGCGGGACCCCTGCCGCTCTGGCGCCGGCCATCAACGCACCCACCTCGGCCGCGGACGCGGCACGGACCACGGCCTGCGGAGCGAAGAGATACGGCGACGCGTCGTGCGCCGCGGCGACCCGGCGGGGGAGGTCGGTCGTCACCCGCCGGGGGTCGTCGACGCAGGACCGCAGCAACGCGGCCAGGTCCGAGGGGCGTTCACCGGCGATCGCGGGGGTCGGGACGGAGTGGGGGCGGCTCATGGATGCTCCGGGAGGTGTGCGGGTCCGGGACGGCCGGTCGCCGGACCGCGGGGGAGGGGAGGGACGCCGGGGTCGGTCGGTCGAGCGAGGCGGCGGGCCGGCCGGGAGCGCCGCGCCGGCGGCCGGGCGACGCCCTGGGTGCGGTCCTACGACGGGGTCTCGACCAGCAGCCGACGGGGAGCCGTCGTCGCCGGTTCCGGCAGCCGCAGCGGCAGACGGCCCGGCGTGACACTGCCCAGCAGCGACGGATGGCGCGCCCCGGTGCCCGACGGCAGGGTGCCCGGCAGGCCGTTCACCGTCAGGAAGCCCAGGACAGCGAACGCCAGCGCTTCCTTCGCGTCGGAGGGCACGCCCAGGTCGTCGCTGGGCAGCAGCCGCACGCCGGGCAGCTCCTCGGCGATCATGCCGGTCAGGACGGGGTTGTGCGCCCCGCCGCCGGAGACCACGAGCCGGGTGACGCCGTGGGCGCGGACCGCGTCCGCCACCGTCACCGCGGTCAGCCGGGTGAGGGTGGCCAGCACGTCGTTCGGTTCGGCGACCGGTACGGCCTCCAACGCCCGCAGCAGGTAGGGCAGATGGAAGAGCTCCTTGCCGGTGCTCTTCGGAGCGGGCAGGCGGTAGTACGGCTCGTCGAGCAGCAGCCGCAGCAGCTCCGGTGCCTCCTGGCCCGCGGCGGCGCCGCGCCCCGACTCGTCGTACTCGCGGGCGCCTGCCGTGAAGTGGCGTACGGCCGCGTCCAGCAGGGCGTTGGCGGGGCCGGTGTCGAAGGCGACCGGGTCGGTGTCCGGAGCCGCGACGGTGATGTTGGCGATGCCGCCCAGGTTCAGCGCGGCCGGGACGCCCGGCAGGCCGCGCAGCAACAGGGTGTCGGTCATGCCGACGAGGGGCGCGCCCTGGCCGCCCGCGGCGATGTCGCGTGCCCGCAGGTCCGACACGACGGGCAGGCCGGTCGCCTCCGCGATCCAGGCGGGCTGGCCGAGCTGGAGGGTGCCGAGCACGGCGCCGTCGCTTACCCAGTGGTGCATCGTCTGCCCGTGCGAGACGACGAGATCGGCCTCGCCGCCGCACAGTTCGTCCAGGGCGCGGACGGCGGCGCCGGCGAACGCCTGGCCGATACCGGTGTCCAGGGCGCAGACCGCTTCGGTACTGGTCGCGGCCGGGGGCAGAGCGGCCCCGATCGCGGCGCGCAGGTCTTCGGGGTAGGCGACACCGATCCGGCCGAGCGGCCGCATCCGCAGCGTCTCGCCCTCCAGGGTGAGGTCGGCCGCGGCGGCTTCGATGGCGTCGTACGAGGTGCCGGACATCAGACCGATCACACGCATGGGGACTCCGAGTCTTCGGGTCGGACCGGCCGCGCGCGCCCGGGCGGGCGGCCGGTCCGAAGTGACCGGGCCGGGGGCCGCCGGATCGCGGCGGCCCCCGGCCCGGGGCTGGGTCAGGACTGGCCGGCGGTCGCGGTGACCTCCGTGCCGTGTCCGTCGGAATCCACCGGCGCGACAGCGGGAACGGCGGCCGGGGGCTGGTGGAACAGGCTCATCACGCCGCCCACGACGATCGTGACCAGCACGCCGATCGGCACCAGCCACTGGGCGGCGATCGCCGTGGGGACGGTCGTCCCCGCGGTGGTCACGTCGATCTTCACGCCGCGGACGATGTACGTCATCACGCCGATGGTCACCAGGAAGGCCACGACGGCGTCCACCTCAGTGGCCCGCTTGATCAGCCGGCCGAGCAGGAACGCGCCGAGCAGCGCGCCGTAGGTGTAGCCCGCGATCGTCAGACCGGTCAGGTAGACGTTGCCCGAGCTGGTGCTGAAGGCGCAGGCGAAGACCGCCATCAGCGCCGCCCACACCAGCGTCATCACCCGGGCCAGTTTCAGCAGCGCCTGGTCGGAGGGGGCCTTCTTCCGGAAGCTGTGGATGATGTCGGACACCGTGGAGTTGGACATCGAGTTCAGCGCGGAGGACAGCGAGCCCATCGCGGCGCCCAGGATGCCCGCCACCAGAAGACCCGAGATGCCCACCGGCAGGCCGTGCAGGATGAAGTTCGGGTAGAGGTTGTCGGAGCTGCTCAGCCCCATCTCCTTGAAGCTGCGGCCCTTGTTGTACGACCACAGCAGGGCGCCGGCCAGGGAGAACGCGGCGAACTGGATGGTGACGAAGACACCGGAGGCGATCATCGCCTTCTGGCCGTCGCGCAGCGTGCGGGTGGTCAGGACACGCTGGACGATCAGCTGGTCCGAGCCGTGGCTGGCCATCGCGAAGATGGCGCCGCCGATGATGGCGGTCGGCAGGGCGAAGGAGCTGGTGAGGATGTGGTCGAGGCCGAAGTCGGTGTCGAAGAGCCGGAACTCGCCGCCGTGCAGGGCCTGTGAGAAGCCGGTCGCGCCGACGTGCCCGGTGAGCACCGCGATGGCCAGGATCACACCGCCGAGGTAGAGGCCCATCTGGATGGCGTCCGTCCAGATGACCGCCTTGATGCCCCCGAGGTAGGTGTACACGACGGTGATGACCGTCAGCACGATGATGATGGCCTTGTAGCCGGTGTGCACGCCGAGTTCGTCGAGCAGCAGCTTGATCGGGATCGCCGACGCGAACAGCCGGACACCTTCGGCGAGCAGCCGGGTGAAGACGAACGACACCGACGCCAGGCCCTGGAGCTTCAGTCCGAACCGCTCCCCGAGGTACTGGTAGGCGCTGACGAAGCCGCCGCGCTTGTACAGCGGGATGAGTACCGTGGCAACGACGACCCGCCCGACCACGTAACCCAGCGCCAGTTCGACGTTGCCGAAGCCCTGCCCGCTGTATGTGCCGCCGGGCACGCTGATGACGGTCAGCACGCTGGTCTCGGTGGCCACTATCGAGAACGACACCGTCCACCAGGGCATGTGGCTCTCGCCGACGAAGTACTCCTTCGCCGTCTTCTGCCGCCCGGACAGGCGCAGTCCGATCACGGCGATGGCGACCAGATAGACGGCGATCACCGCCAGGTCGAGTTGGCGCACGTGCACTCCTTAGAACGGATCGGTGGTGTCACCGGGGAAGGGGGTCGGTGGGGGAGGGGCGGTGTTCCGTCCCGCCGGTGCGACGGGCGTCCGGCGGTCCGGCGCACCCGGTCACGGCGGCGGGGTCGGCGTCCGGTGGACGCGGATGACGAGGGGTTCGTGCGGTCCGGCGGAATCCAGGGCCAGCAGGCGCGCGCCGTGCAGGGGATCGCCGAGAGCGGGGGTCACCCGCAGCGGCAGCCCCGACGCGCCGAGCAGGTCGGCGAACGGGTCCATCAGGGGGGCGCCGATCCCGGTGAGGCCGCCGGTGACGGCGACGGGCAGCGGGCGCGTGCCGCCGACCCTGCGGGCCGCGGCGACGACCGCCTCGGCCAGCGCGGCGGCGGCGTCGTGCATGATCTCGGCCGCCACCGCGTCACCGTCGGCGGCCGCGGCAGCCACCAGGGGGGCGAAGGTCGCGGTCAGCCGGGCCGGGTTGGCGGAGTGCCCCACGGCCGCGGGCAGTCGGTCGAGGTCGCCGTAGCGGTCCGCCGCGGCCCCCGTCAGGGCGGTCGCGGGTCCGCGTCCGTCGTGGGAGCGCAGCGCGGCCCGCAGGCCGGCGCGGCCGATCCAGGCGCCGCTGCCCTCGTCGCCGAGCCAGGGTCCCCAGCCGTCGACGCGGGCGAACGTTCCGCCCTCGCCGATTCCGACCGTGACGGAGCCGGTGCCGGCGGCCAGCACCACGCCGGCGCCACCGCCGAGGGCGCCGGCGTGCGCGGTGACCGCGTCACTGGTGACCGCGACCTCGTCGGTCGGCAGCGCGTCCAGCAGCAGTTCGGCCAGGGAGCGGGCCGCGGCGGGGTCCGCGGCGGCGCCGGCGGCGCCCACGCAGACCGCGTCCAGTCGTCCGGAGGGAAGTCCGGAGGCAAGCTCGTCGCCGAACGCCGCGGCGGCCGTCACGGCGGCGACCGCGGCGTCCACGCCGCCGGACTCCGCCAGACCGGGGGCCCCGGGAACCTCGCGAACGGGGTGCTCGGGGCTGTCCGGGCCGGTCCAGAGCACGGCGCGACACCCCGTCTTCCCCAGGTCCACCGCCAGTACGGCCGTCATGTGTGAACGCCTTCTCCGTTGAAAGGGACGATCCGCGACTTCGCTGCGTCGAGAGCGCCCGGCGAGCGGACCGCGGTGCTGTGAGTTTGGAAGCCTGTCCTCCGCATGTCAATAAATACCGGCAGGAAAATTCATCACGTAACTTTTTGCCATCCCTGGTGGGCGTGGCTACGCTTGCGTCCACACCACCCAGGAGGACCCATGGCTCGCGAGGTCGCGCACCGTGAAGCTGCGGAGGCGCCGCAGAGCGGCGGTTCCGTCGACGTGCTGACGAGGATCCGCGGCGCGCTGCCGTCCCTGGCCCCGTCGGAACGGCGGGTGGCCGACACCGTCCTCGCGGCGCCGTCCGAGGCGGCCGGACTGTCCATCAGCGCCCTCGCCGGCCGGGCGAGCACCTCGGTGGCCACCGTGATGAGGTTCTGCCGCGCGATCGGCCTGACCAACTACCCCCACCTGCGCGTCGGCCTCGCCGCGGCGGCGGCCCACGAGAACGCGCTCGGCGCCGAGCGCCCGGCCCTGGGCACCGACATCGGCGCCACGGACTCGCTGGAACAGATCATCAGCAAGATCATCTACAACGAGGTCCGCGCCCTGGAGGAGTCCCGCGACGGCTTCGACGTGGCCCAGCTCGGCCAGGCGATCGACGCCGTCGCGGACGCCCGCCGGATAGACATCTTCGGTGTGGGCGCCAGCGGATTCGTCGGCCAGGACCTGCACCAGAAGCTCCACCGCATCGGCCGGATGGCCTTCATCTGGACCGACGTGCACGCCGCGTTGACCGCCGCGGCACTGCTCGGACCCGCGGACGTGGCCATCGCGATCTCCCACTCCGGCGAGACGACGGACACGATCGAGCCCCTGCAGGCCGCCGCCGAGAACGGCGCCACCACGATCGCCCTGACCAACTTCGCCCGCTCGCCACTGGCCGAGACCGCCGACCTCGTCCTCACCACCTGCGCGCGCGAGATGCCGTTCCGCTCCGGCGCGACCGTCAGCCGCATCGCCCAACTCGCGCTCATCGACTGCCTGTTCGTCGGAGTCGCGCAGCGCTCGTACGACGCGACCACCGCTGCGCTGCACCGTACCTACGGTGCGGTGCAGCGCCACCGGAGCACCCCCGCGGCACGCCGGCCGAGCGTCGACGAGGCCCTCGCCGACCCGGCCCCCGGCACCCGAACGGAACCGGCCGTCCCACCGGCGGCCGAACTCCCGCCCGTGGCGGCGCCCCCCGGGTGACGCCGGACCGGCGTACCGGTCCCCGACGCACCGATGACCGGCGTACAGTCGCCGCCTGCACGACGGGGAGACGCGGCGCCCCCTCCGTCACCACCGAACAACAGCGCTTCACCCGAAGGGAACGACAGCGCTTCCCCGAAAGGAACGACCGCACGTGGACCTCAGCACTCTCGGCACCGAGACCCGCAACCAGCGGACCGCCGAACTGGACCGCATGCCGGTCACCGAACTGCTCGCCACCATGAACGACGAGGACCAGACCGTCGCCCTGGCGGTGCGCACCGCGCTGCCGCGGATCGCCGCGGCCGTGGAGAAGATCACCGCCTCGCTGCGCGCGGGCGGCAGGCTCGTCTATCTCGGCGCCGGCACCAGCGGCCGGATCGGCCTGCTCGACGCCGTCGAATGCCCGCCCACCTTCGGCATCTCGCCGGACCGGGTCGTCGGTCTGCTCTCCGGCGGTCCCGGCGCGTTCGTCCTCGCGGTCGAAGGCGCGGAGGACAACCCCGGGCTCGCCGTCGCCGACCTCGACGCCATCGGCCTGACCGCCCACGACACCGTGGTCGGGCTCGCCGCCAGCGGCCGCACCCCCTACGTCGTCGGCGGTCTGGAGCACGCCCGCGCGATCGGCGCGGCGACCGTCTCCGTCGCCTGCAACAGCGACGCCGTCATCAGCCGCCACGCGGACGTCGCCATCGAGGTTCCCACCGGCCCCGAGGTCCTCACCGGCTCCACCCGTCTCAAGGGCGGAACCGCAGAGAAGCTGGTCTGCAACATGCTCTCGACCGCCACGATGGTTCAGCTCGGCAAGGTGTACGGGAACCTCATGGTCGACCTGCGCGCCACCAACGAGAAGCTCGTCGACCGGGCGCGACGCATGGTCGCGCAGGCCACCGGCGCCGACCTCGACGCCGCGGCGGCCGCACTCCAGGAGGCCGACGGACACGCGAAGACCGCGATCGTCATGCTCCTCGCCGGCTGTACCCGCGCCGAGGCGGCCGCCCGTCTCGAAGCCGCGCACGACGACGTACGGACCGCCGCGGCCGTCTGACGGGCGGCCACGACGCCGAGCACCTCGGCCGTCGCTTCTGCCTTCCGGGACCGCGGACTCGACCGGTCATGGGATCTGCGGTCGGGTTGTGCGGTCAGGATGTGCGGTCGGGATGGCCCAGAGCGGGCTATCTCGAACGTGCGGGCCGTTCGAGTGGTCGTCAGCCTGCCTGTGGCGAGATCCCACACCCGTACCGTGGTGTCGTCACCGCCACTCACGGCATGGGCGCCCATGGGATCCGCTGCCACTGTCCGCACTCGTCCGGTGTGCCCGACGGGCGCCGGGCGGATTCCCGGTGTCTCCAGATCCCACAGCCGAAGGGTGCCGCCGTCTCCGCCTGTGACCAGGTGCTCCTTGCCATTCACCTCAAGCGTTGCCATGCTCCGCACTGCCGAGGTGTGTCCGGTCAGAATGCTTGTGACCTCGCCGGAGGAGACGTCCCAGACCCGTATCGTGCCGTCCGACAATCCCGCGGCGGCGAGCATCCGCCCGTGCTTCGTCGGTGTGGCCAGAGCAGGAGTGCTGCCGGCAGCGCCGGGCAGGTCCCGCACTCGTCGGCCTGTGAACGGGTCCCAGACCGCCGCTGAGCCATCTGCCGAGCCGACGATGGCGAGCGACCGCTCATCGTTGGTCAACGCTGCGACCGCGCGAACTGCACTGCTCCCGTTGCGTCCCACCATCCGGATGGCTCCGGTGAGCAGGTCGAGGACGGTCAGTACACCATCGAGGGTGCACGCCAACACGTACACGCGGCCATGGTCGCGGAGGAGGGTGAGGGCACCGAGCCGGTACGCTTTCCACGGCAGTTGCCGGGCTGCGATGCCGGTCACAAAGGGGTGGACAAGGACCGTGCCGTCGGCTCCAACGGAGACGATGTGGCCAGTGTTGCCCCACGGGGCCACGACGATGTGGGTGACCTCGCTCTCATGACCGTGGAGTCTTATAGGTCGCCCGCCTCGGTTCGTGTCCCAGCGCCAAAGGCCGCCGTCTGCAGTGCCGATCACGGCCCAGCTCGCGCCGTGCATGTGGGCTGCAGCCAGCGCGGTGGCGTCATCGTTGGGGCCGGGGCGCACGCGCAGTGGGGCACCCGTCGATAGATCCCACACGGTCACCGAGCGGTCGGTACCGAGTGCGACCGCGATGGGGCGCCCATCCGGTCCGTGGAGCGCTGCCACCGTCCGCACGCGCTGTTGACCGAGTGGTATGGAACGGATCAGCTCGGTGGAGACCTGCTGCCCGGTAGCCCAGCGTACGACCAGTCCTTGTCATCGGGCAGTTCGACGCGGAGTCGACGGTGGCCGAGGCGTTCAGCTGCCAGGATCAGCAGCTGGCTGTGTTCCCGCCCCTCAGGCGATCCGCGCAGGGTTGCGGAGTGCCGGTAGACGGCTGCGCTCAGCCGAGCCTGTTCCGATCGCGCCTCGTGCAGTACCGCGCCGACGGCCGAGGGCTCGGCGTGCAGCAGGAAACCGGCCTCGGCAAGAAGGGAGTCGAGGTGGCCGGCATCGACGGCATGGCGGGCCAGGTGGCGCAAGAGGTAAGGGTCGGCGAGGTGCCAGAGCGGATGCCCGACTCGGTCCCGGGGAACGGCGTGCCGTAGTTGCTGAAACAGTCGGTCGGCGGGGGTTCTGCCGACCAGTGTCATGGCGAATCACCGTGGTCGGGAGAGGTTGCGTGTAGCAGTCGTAGCTGGTCGGCGAGGCCCTCGTGGAACAAGCGATAGAGGGTGGTGCCGTCGGTGTCGATGTCGCGCCGGAGATAGAAGCGTGCCGAACTGTCGAGGAGCGTGTGGAGTTCCTGGGAGGGGATGGTCGCCGTGGCGTCAGGGTTCGACGTGAATGCCTGTGCCGCGTGTGCCAGAACGCGTTCCGGCATGCCGCGCCCCTGAGCGTAGGCGAGGGCGGTCAGCACAGACAGCAGATGCTTCTGACCTGAGTGGCGCCGCAGATCCAGTTGGAGCAGTTCTAGCAGACTGCGCGGCACCTGCTGCCCGAGCCTGCGGGCGGCAGGTGCGTCTCGGTCCGCGCAACTCAGTTGGCTGGTGGCCAGCAGATAGTGCACATACAGGCCCGCGGTGAGGAACTCTCCCCACTCCAGTCGGTCACGGTGGTCTGCTTCCGGTCCGTTGCCGACAAGCCCCTCCGCCATGCCGTCCGCGAGCGCGCGCCGTACCCCGCCCAGGGCGCTGCCGGCGTACGGGGTGTCGTGCTCAAGGAGATTCTGGACGTAGTCACGCACCCCGAGCCGCACCTGCGTGGCGGGCACTGTGTCGAGATCGGTGACCAGGCCGCGCAGTTCTGCCAGGCGGAAAAGTTCGCGTAGTCCGTCCTCCCCGCGGGCGCCGACCACGATACGCAGCAGGCCAGGTTCGGCCAGCGCCCTGCGCGCCAAGGGGACGAGCAGTACGGAGGCAATATCGCGCGGCTCCTCGGCCTCGTCGAGAGCGTCAACTACCACCGTGACCGGGCTCCCGTCGTCCGGAGCGTCGAGCAAGCTGGCAAGGCGGCCTGCCGGCCCCATGCTGGGAGAGGGGGCGTCAGGTGGTCGCCCCGTCGGACAGACGGCCAAGATCTGCTGTTCCAAGGACCGGGCCATTTGGTCAAGGGTGAGCCGCCGGGCGTGTACCACGACCAGACGGTCGTTCTCGCCGGGGCGGTTGCGCAATTGGCCCCAGATGCCGCGGGTGGCCTTACGCAATGCGGGGTGCGCCGCGCACACCAGAACACCGAGCAGCGCCGACTTCCCGACCCCGGGTTTGCCCGTGACCACACGAAGCGCGGGGGCGCCCCCGTCCAGCCACGTCGCTAGCTCCGCGATCTCTACCTCGCGGCCGGAGAAGTAGCCGTACAGACCGTCGCGGGCTACCGGGTGGCCTCCCGATGCCCGGCGTCGGAAGTGTTCCGGATCGCCAGCCCACTCCGTGAGCCGAGCAATCTCGGGTAGCACATTCTCGGGCAGCTCGACCGGCGGGCCCAGGTCCTTGAGTCCCCCGTACCCGGGGTTGGGAAAAAACGGGAGATCGATGTCGACGTGGCTGGGAACGAGGCTGGTAAGGATGTGCTGCACTGGCCCCCGGTCGATGTCCACCAGCCGGCTCACCACCCGTTCGATCTCCTGGTAGACAGTCTTCGCCGGGATGTAGGGGAGAGAGCGGTCGATGCGTAACTCGCCGTCCCGGTACCGGTGCAGTACTTGCGTGGCAGCTTGGCTCAGACGGTAGCCGAACGCCTGCTCCTGCGCTCCCGTGGCGGCCAGTACCCATGCGCGGCGCCGGGAGACCTGTTGCCGCGTATGCCAGGCCTCCACCGCGACTTGACCGGCGTAACAGACATCGAGGATGAATAGGGTGTGCGGCCGGTGCCGACGCGGGTGGTCCTCGATTAGTTCGATCCAGTGCGTGACGGGGACTGTGAGGCGTTCTCCCCGTGGGTCGAGGACGTACAGCTTTTCACTACTGCTCGCGGCGAGTTCGCCGTGCCCGACGATGTGGACGACCAGAACGTCGATGTCGTGGGCGGTCACCGCCTCCTCGATCGCGACCCGGTGGTCCGGCGGGTCCAAGAGAGCCTTCGGCCGCAGTGGCGTGTACTGGAAGTCGCCGAACGCTTCGGCTACGCGTTATGCGTGCAGGGGTGCCGCGTCCAGCATGTCGAGCTCTGCGCGGGGTGACATGCCGTCTTCGTCCGGGGAGAGGGATATCCCCGGAGCGAGTACGGCGTAGTGCCGATCCTGCGGGCTTTTCACCCTATCTTCGATGTCGTCGAGCACGGTTGCCGCTTCCTCCCCGCCTTCCTTTGCAGCAGGTTAGCGACTTTGGGGGAATCGGCGGAGGGCACACGAGGAAGCGTGGAGTCGATGTGCGTCACAGAGGTCCTCTTGCGGGGAAGCGAGAAGTTGAAGGGGGCAGGCGGCCAGCGCAACGTGGCAGAGTAGGTCGTGCGTTGGGTCGGCGTCGAGGTGCCGCCGGTGAACGATGTTTCGGTTCATGACCCAGGGGCGCTCGCCGAGTTCGATGCGCCGACCAACCCTCCCGGGCTTCTGCCGCCGATATCAACGGGGTCAAGGGGTGCATGCCTGTCCGTGCCGGGCGGGCTAGCATCGCCACCGGACTGGACGAGGCGCTTATCGGGCTGCTTGCCGAGCGGTCGGGCCACAATCCTCGGCGGATCTCTCGGCCGATGCAGCTGAGCACCCCTCGTTCGCGCACTGTCCACGAACTGCGGGAAGATGTGGACCTGATCAACTTCAGCCCGACAAAGCGATCCAGCGGTACGCCGACGCATCCGTCACGGCCGCGCAGCTCGCAGACTTACGGAAAGGCATTCTCGGCTGTCGGGCAACTCGCCTGCAAGGAGCCGCCGAGCGAGCAGGAGCCAGCAGGGCGCGGCTGAGTCTGCCTGGCAGAGGGCGTTCACCACCCTGATCCACCGTGGTTCGAAGAAGGAAGCCCGTGTTGTCCTCGCCCCGCTCGACCGGTTCCCGGCCGCGCGGAAGGCCGGGGCCTTTCCTTCCTGGGTCCTGAGTGCGGCGCAGAAGGACTTCGGCACCCTGATCGGCCGGGCAGCCGGCGGCCAGCCCCAGGTGCTCCGCAGGAACAGCACACCCGTCGCGGTGCTGCTGCCCGCAGACGGACCGATCAGTAGCACTCCATCCGACACGGCCGCGCGCGCTGCGGCGACCGCAGGAGGCGCGGTGACCAGCCAGCCCACTCCCAGCCGTGATGCCGGACGCCGGCTCGCCACGCTCGGCGACGCCCTCGGCGACGTCATCACCCCGGGCTCCGCGCCCGGTCTCTCCTTCGGCCTGGCGGCCCTGGACGCGGCCACCGGCGGCCTGCACCCCGGACGCCTGGTCCTGGTCGCCGCCCCACCGCAGGTCGGCGGAAGCCTCATCGGCCTCGCAGCGGCCCGGCACACCGCGCTCGCCCTCAACCACCGTGTCCTGTACGCGGCATCGGGCCCCAACCGCGCGGACATCACCCGCCGCATCATCGCCGCGGAAGCCGGCGGCGACTACGCCCGCCTCAAGACCGGCACCCTCACCCCGCACGAACAGGAAGTCGTCCAGCGACTGCGCAACGCGCCACTGCTCATCGACGACGGCAGCGACCTGACCGCCGAGGCCATCGCCGAGACCGTTCCCGTCGCCGGGGAGTTGGCGCTCGTCGTCGTCGACCGACTGCAGCGAGCCCGTAACCCCCGCCTGCCGATGTCCGGAGAACACCTCCCGGCCGCCAGCCAGGTCCTGCGGGAACTGGCCCGCACCCAGCACATCCCGGTTCTCGCGGTCGTGGACACCGACGACCCGGCCATCGTGAACCTGCTCGACGCCGACGTCATCCTCACCCTCACCGCGCACCCCGACGGGGAGACGAACGTGACCGTCGCCGAGCGGGATCTGGGCATCATCGGCCACGCCCGCCTGCGCCCCGACCTCGCGCACGCCCGATTCCTCGACACCACCGCCACAGCCCACGCCACCACCGCGGCCGCCGGTGCGCCTGCAGGTGGCGACACGTTCCCGGACACGATGGGCAACGACACCGACCGCGAACTGGCGGCGGCCGCCCTCCCCTTCACCTCCGGTGCCCTGCAGGGCCTGCCCGCCGAGGCAACCCACCTGCTCGCCGCGCTGCGCACCGCGCTCGCCGCCGGCAACATCAAAGACCTCGACGAACTCCGCGTCCCGCTGCGGGCCCTGGCCGCCGCCGGGCTCCGGCTCCCCGACCACGCTGAGGGGTGCCGCCTCGCCGCCGCGCTGCACGCCCACAACGCGCCCGCACCCGCCGTCACCCCCGCGCCGACTCCGGCGGCTGCCCCCGCTCCTGCAAGCGCGGTCGACGCGCCGGTTGCGGAGGACAACGACGAGGCTGAGCGGGATGACGATGACGGCCTAGTTTCGGGCGATGAGGAAGACGAGCCGGAGGGAGCAGTCTTCCCAGCCCTGCGGATCCTCAAGGACTCGGTGGAGCGGTCGAAAATGCACCCCATCCCGGTCATCCGCAAGGACGACCGGGACGGCGGACCCTGGCCCCTGATCAGTGAAGACATGGACGGCGAACCCCGCTGGGTCCACCCCGACGTCACCAGCACCCGCGTCGCACACGAACGCAACGGCAAACGCGTACGGCGCGACCAGCTCGACGTCCCCGCCTCGTTCGGCGACGGTCTGATGTGCCTGATCGACCGCAACGGTTCCTTCCCCTCCGCCTGCTCCGCGGTCCCGCTCTCCCCGAACAGGCTCCTGCACACCGGTCCGCTGGAGGCGTTCGACAAGTCCAAGGCCGGCATCTACCTCATCGAGATCCCCGCCTGGACGCGCACACGGACATGCCGCACCCGTTGGGGCGTCTCATCGAGCGGCCCGACGAGCAGGGACGGGTGTGGGTGACCACCCCGCACCTCAAGCAGCTCGAACGCCTCCGCCGCGACGGCCACCTCGCCGAACAGGTCGTCATCCATGACTCGTGGACGGGCAAGATCAACGAGTCGCTGTTCAAGCCGTTCTACGAAGCGGCCAGGGCCGCCCGCACCGACCTGATCAAAGTCGGCGGCGAACCGTACAAGAACTACAAGACCCGCCTGTCGATCGCGTTGCGCCTGCTGTGGCCCAAACGGCCCGACTCGCGCTCTCCGTTCTGGCGTCCGGACTGGCGCATGAGCATGGTCGCCGAAGCCTCAGTCCGCCACTGGACCGTCGCCTTCAAAGCCGTTCAAGCAGGCAATCGGCTCATCGCCCTGCGCAACGTGGATGCCGCGATCTTCTGGGTCCCCGACGAGACAGCGCCCGACACGTACCGGATTGGTACCGGGTTCGGCGAGGTGAAGGCCAAGTTCATCCGGCCCGGCACATTCATCCCGGAAGGTGACGACTGATGGCCGGACCCACAGGACACGGCAACTCCCTCGGCGGCGCCCTCAACGACCTCCTGCGCGCCCAGGTCACCCCCCGCCACCGCCTGTCCACCTACAGCGCCAAGCACTGGCACGCCCAGCTGAGCCAACTCACCGGCACCCGCCGCGGCTACGAAGCCCTCGAAAGCGCCGGCCTCGACGTCCGCCCCGACACCCTCATCAAGTGGCTGTCTGATCCCGAATACAACGTCCGCCGCAGCTACCGCGACCTCATCCACACCGCCTACGAGAACGTCGCCTTCGTCCCGGCCGACCCGATCCCCGACCAGGTCAAGGACGGTCAGTTCGAGATCAGCGGCCTCGTCAAGACCGGCGCCGACGAACGTGAGCGTGGCACCCGCCGCGCAGCCCCACTGCGCATCGACGCGAGCCGCGGCGACTGGAGCGACATCGAGACGCTGTGGCTGGCCGGCGACCTGCGCGACGACGACTTCGAGGACCGCTTCATCGACGACGTCATCGTCGCCGACATCGGCGAAGGCACCGACGGCTGGGAATTCTCCGGCAGCTCCTACTCCGTCGAGCTCCGGTGACCCGCACCCGGCACACGGACCGGCCGCCCACCTGTGTGTGCGTTGCTCGTTCAACGACAGCCACGGGGCAGATACGCCGTGCGGCCGCTCCGCTCCGCCCCGTCGCGCCGAGCGGGATTGCGTGGAGCGGGAAGTTGCCGGCGCGGCGCAGAGAGCGGGCGGCAGGCCAGCGCGTTCTGCGTCTGCGCTCCGTCTCTCTCATGGCGCTTGCCGGCGGTGGTTCGCTTCCTGGAGGGCCCTCTTGTGTGTTTCTGCGGCTTCGGGGGGCCGGCCCGCGCGGGCGCTGAGGTCGGCGGCCAGCAGTCTGTTGAGAGCACTGGGGTTGGTGCTTTCGGTGTACTCGAGAAGGTGCAGGAGGGCTGTGAGCTCGCCCTGGCGGAGGTACAGGTGGGTCAGGGGGTCGGAGGCGCGGGAGACCAGTGCCTGCCGCACGCGGTTTTCGTAGGCGCGCCTGTGCAGGTCGGCGAAGCGGACCTGCGGTTCCTGGAACAGGTAGGGCTGGGCGGGAAGGTAGGGGGCCAGGCTGTCCAGCAGCGTGGGGATGTCCTGGCCGTCCTGTCGGTAGGACGGCTGTTCGCCGCTGCCTGACATGGCGGGGTCGAGTCGGAAGGCATCGACGAAGGCAGTGACGAACCGGGGCTCGGGAAGCAGGCCGGCCCCGGGCCACCGGACACCGGACAGATACCGGTCCTCTTTGTCGGCGGTGTAGAGACACCAGCCGGACGTGCCCGCCCAGTGGAGCCCGCAGTCGCCCCCGCCATGCTGGTCCTGGAATGCCTGCGTGAACGAGATGCTGGCCTCGACGTCGAGGTACTCGCCGTCCGTGTCGCGCCAGGGACCGCAACTCTGAATCCCGGTCACCGGCAGATCCGCGTCCAGGAGGCACTCGGCGACAGCAGCGGCATAGTGGCCCGCCCGCCTCGCGAGCTCAGCTGACATCTGGGGGCTCGGTTCGCTGGCCACGGAACTCTCTCTCGCTGTCGGGATCGGACGACGACGGCTGGTGAGGGTACCGACCTGAAGTCGGCGCGGCTCGCACTGCTCCCTGTGTTGCGCCGCGGCGGTGCCGGGGGAGCGGCCGTGGTTGTTCGAGCTCGATTACCTTCTCATGGGCCATGCGGAAATCTATGTTGGCTGGAGTAGACATTGGGCGGTGGCCTGGTTATGGTTTCTCTCGTAGCCAGGAAGACAGCAGGGCCCGGCAGACACGAACTGCCAGGTAGCAGCATGTAGTTGCAGTGCGCAGGACGGTGCGGTGGTGGAGTTTCGGAGCCAGGGTTGTTGCAGGACGGCGACGGGGCTGACGACCGGACCGGGTGGCCTGCAGTGATCAGGGGCCGCCGTGAGCAGGACCGCAGTGGCACCACCCGTAAGTGCAGTTTGTGGTACCCAGCAGTGGAGTCAGTGAGCGGTACCTCGGTGAAGGCGTCGGCTGCGGGCGCGCGCACCGGGAGGTTCGGCAGTGGGGTTCTAAGCCAGAGCAGATGCAGGACGGGCGACGGGGCTGGCTGCCGAAGAGTGGCGCTGTGACAGGCCACTGTGCGGTTCGCATCACCAGCTGTACGCAGTTCCCGTTTGGTAAGTGATTGATCCCAGAGGGAAAGAACGGAGGAGCCGAGCGCCATCAGGATCGCCCGGGCGTGAGTGTTGAGCCCGGGTACCGCAGGACATCGATAGTGAGGTGGTCTCCGGTCGAGCAACCGCGATCCCCGCATTCCCCGTCCTCTCCCGGGCGGGCGTGCGGACACAGAAGGCCGGCGCAGTATCAGGGCCGGCGGATGGTGTAGCAGTTCCTTCGGGGCCCTGGCGCAACGAGCGCCGGGGCCCCTCCACGCGTTCCACAGAGAGGTGCGATGACAGCAGACGACTCGTACGGCCGTCTCGATGACGACGACTACCCCGCTTACACGATGGGCCGGGCCGCCGAGCTGCTCGGCACCACCCAGGGCTTTCTCCGTGCCATCGGCGAAGCGCGCCTCATCACTCCGCTGCGCTCTGCGGGCGGACACCGCCGCTACTCCCGCTACCAGCTGCGCATTGCCGCTCGCGCCCGGGAACTCGTAGACCAGGGCACACCGATCGATGCCGCCTGCCGGATCGTCATCCTCGAAGATCAGCTCGAGGAGGCGCAGCGCATCAACGCCGAATTCCGCCGCGCCGCCGAGCGTGCGAACCCAACAGCCGCCGCCTGAGGCGGCCAGGACGTGCAACCCGCGCAGGACTTCACTGCCGGTCACCCTCGCGGGTCGCCCCGCGACGCACAGCGTCGTGGGCAGCTTCGCCTTCCACGCCCCGGAGCTGGAGTGATCGGACGCAAACAGGTTTCGTTCCTGCCTGGTGTGTACTCAGATGGGGCGTTTATGGCAGATTTCTGCATAGCTGTCGATAGGGGTCGTGAGGGCCAAGTTGATGCAGTCCCCCCCCCGCGTCCTTCAGGTGTGGTGGTTGAGGCTACTTCCCGCAGGGACGGGTCCGGTTATGTGGTGGCCGTGGTGAGGATGATGTCCGCGGTGATGCGTTTGCCGAAGGGCGTCTGCTCGACGGTTAGGGTCCGGGCGAGTGCTCTGACGATCTCCAGGCCGTGCTGGCCAATGCGTTCGGGGTCGTGGGGCTTGGCGGCCGGTACGACGGCGTTGCTGTCGCAGAGTTCGACTCGGACCATGACATCGGTGACCCGCAGACGCAAAAGGGCCGGTCCCGGCGCGTACTTGCGGGCGTTGGTGACCAGTTCGCTGACGATCAGCTGGACGATCTCGACCGTGGCGGTCACCACCGGGATGCCGTGGTCGTCTCGCGCCGTCGTCAGGAAAGCCGATGCCAGATGGCGGGCCTGGGCTATGCGGGAGCCGCCGCTGTCCAGCGCGAGCGATGCCTCCAGCAGCGAGGCCGCCCCGCCGTCGGCCTCACTTGTCTCGTCCATCCGTGACCGCTTCCCTCTCCCCGCCCGATCCCCACTTTAGAACCGGGTACCCCGCCCTGAACGTTACCCTCCAGCACAGTTACACGGGGGCAGCGCCTCCATAGGGTTTAGCACTTCCGGCGCCCCCTTTGGGGGCACGCGTCAGACAATGCACGAGACGGCCGGGCAGGCCGCCCGGCCTGTGATCAACCAGGCAACCGCCGAAGGCAACCGCGTCTTGGCGTTGAGCGGCGAAGTCGACGCCGACAACGTCCACCTCGTGCGGCAGGCCCTCCGCGTAGACGGAACCAGGGTGTCGCGGACGCTTCTCGACCTCAGGGAGCTCGATTACACAGACGCCAGCGCCATCAATGACCTGGCCGCCGCGCAACGCGATGCAGCGTCCGCCGACGCCTGGATCCGGCTGGCGTCCTTGAGGGCAGCTGTTCAGCACGGTCGTTCCCTGCCACCCCACGCTTCGTCAAGCCCCCTACTTCCTGACGCCAGGCAACGGCGCCCCGCTCCCGGTCAGTGGTCGGGCTCTCGCCGCAGGTCGTCACGAGTGCGGGGCACCCGTCGGCAGACGGCGAACGAACACCGAATTATCAGCTCGGAGGTCAGCTGCGATGTCCGGGGGAGCGGAGCCTTTATGCCCGCGGCACTGCCGGAGGTCATAGCGCCCTAACGGCGCTGGTAGCGGCTGACGACTCCGCTCCTTTTCTGGAACGTTGCCCTGCGAGTGAGTCAATATCTGTGTTCGCGAGGCGAGAGTTTGACGGACGGGGTAGTGAGAGTTTTTGCCGCAACGAGTGGAGTGGAATTACTTAACCGACGCGGGCCGTTGCGGCATGCTACTGTCCATCTCAGTTGCAGTTGTGGTTCCCGAAACTTCAAGTGCTCCCACTCGGCTCCTGTCGGGGAGAGCGCTTTTGTATTTCCGGTCATTTTCCGGCGGGGTCATCATCGCGGCGACACGGTGTTCACAAAGTGCGGACGCCGGTGTACTGCCCCAAAGGAGATATAGCATGGCTGCTGGTACCGTGAAGTGGTTCAACGCGGAAAAGGGTTTCGGCTTCATCGAGCAGGACGGTGGCGGCGCTGACGTGTTCGCCCACTTCTCGAACATCGCCGCCCAGGGTTTCCGTGAGCTGCTCGAAGGCCAGAAGGTGAACTTCGACATCGCTCAGGGCCAGAAGGGCCTGACGGCCGAGAACATCGTTCCGGCCTGACAGACTTGTAGCTGGGGCCCGCTTCCCTCGGGGTGCGGGCCCCAGCTGCAGCCATTTCCTGCGGCGGGTTCACCCGCGGGACGGCTCGGAGGAATCCGCAGTCTCACCACACGCGGCTCCTCCTTCGGGATGCAGGCGCATCCTGAAGAGCTCAACCGCAGTCGGCGCTCGGATTTGCGTCCCCACCGTGTCACCTATTTCGGCATTTACGCCCGCGTGAATTCCCCGTCGGCCGGATTTGCTTTGACATCGGTCCATACTTGTAATTCCGTGCTGCTCATCGCTTGCGGGAATTCCTTGATATGTGCCACATCGAGGAAGGTTCTGCATGAACCGCTCACGTACGAACGACCGCTCCACCCGCACCCGTAAGGGCGATGCCGACGCGGGGAAGGGCGGCAGTCGCTTCGGCTCGCCGGCACCGCGCCGGTCCGGCGGTCCGGCCCGGTCCGGCGGTCCGGCCCGGTCCGGCGGTCCGGCCCGTTCCGGCGGTTACGGCCGTCGGCCCGCCGCGGTGCAGGGGGAGTTCGCCCTCCCCAAGACGATCACCCCCGCGTTGCCTGCCGTCGAGGCCTTCGCCGATCTCGGTATGCCAGAGCAGCTGCTGGCCGAACTCGGCAAGCAGGGCGTGACCGTGCCGTTCCCGATCCAGGGCGCGACGCTGCCGAACTCCCTGGCAGGCCGTGACGTCCTGGGCCGCGGGCGCACCGGTTCCGGCAAGACCCTCGCCTTCGGCCTCGCCCTGCTCGCTCGCACCGCGGGACAGCGTGCTGAGCCCCGCCAGCCGCTGGGTCTGATCCTCGTACCGACGCGTGAGCTGGCGCAGCAGGTGACCGACGCGCTCACTCCGTACGCCCGATCCGTCAGGCTGCGGCTGGCCACGGTGGTGGGTGGGATGTCGATCGGCAAACAGGCCGGCGCGCTGCGAGGCGGAGCCGAGATCGTCGTCGCGACCCCGGGCCGGCTCAAGGACCTCATCGATCGTGGCGACTGCCGGCTGAACCAGGTGGGCGTCACGGTGCTGGACGAGGCCGACCAGATGGCCGACATGGGATTCATGCCGCAGGTCACCGCGCTGCTCGACCAGGTGCGTCCGGAGGGGCAACGGATGCTGTTCTCCGCCACCTTGGACCGTAACGTCGACCTGCTGGTGCGCCGCTATCTGACCGACCCCGTCGTGCATTCGGTCGACCCCTCGGCCGGTGCGGTCACGACGATGGAACACCACGTCCTGCACGTCCACGGCGCTGACAAGCACGCCGCCACGACCGAGATCGCCGCTCGCGACGGTCGGGTGATCATGTTCCTGGACACCAAGCATGCCGTCGACCGGCTGGCCCAGGACCTCCTCAACAGCGGGGTCCGGGCCGCCGCGCTGCACGGCGGCAAGTCGCAGCCGCAGCGCACCCGTACGCTGGCGCAGTTCAAGACGGGGCACGTCAGCGTGCTGGTGGCGACCAACGTCGCGGCGCGCGGCATCCACGTCGACAACCTCGACCTCGTCGTCAACGTCGACCCGCCGACCGACCACAAGGACTACCTCCACCGCGGCGGACGCACCGCCCGCGCCGGCGAGTCCGGCAGCGTCGTCACCCTCGTCACACCGAACCAGCGCCGCGGCATGGTCCGCCTCATGTCGGACGCCGGGATCCGGCCGCAGACCACCCAGATCCACTCGGGCGACGAGGCCCTGCACAGGATCACCGGCGCCCAGGCCCCTTCCGGCATCCCGGTCGTCATCACCGCACCGGTGGCCGAACGCCCCAAGCGCAGCGCCACCTCCCGAGGCCGGCGCCGCCCCTCTTCGACGACCCGGCGCGCGCCCGTACGCCAGTCCGTCTTTGATGCGGCGGCCTAGTAGGGCTTGGTCATGTGCGGTCCGTGACGGCGTGTCTTCTTGATCGGTCGTGTCGTTGATCGGGTGTGCTGAGTGGGGAGCTGGCTGCGGTCCGGTGTGATCTGGAGGACTTCGCGGCGGAGATGTTCGAGCCGTTCGCGCGGGCGGATCAGCGACGGTGGGGCGGGGTCTATCTACGGGGGCTGCTGCTGGACGGCGGGCGCAAGTCGGTGGAGCCGATGGCTGCCCGCTTGGGCGAGGACGGTAACCGGCAGGCCCTGGCCCACTTCGTCACCTCCAGCCCGTGGGATGCGGCGCATGTGCGGGCCCGGTTGGCCTGGCGTATGCAGCCGGTCATCAAGCCCACCGCGCTGGTCATCGATGACACCGGGTTCCTCAAGGACGGGGATGCGTCGGCGTGCGTGACCCGGCAGTACACCGGCACCGCGGGCAAGGTCACCAACTGCCAGGCCGGGGTCTCGCTGCACCTTGCTTCCAACGGAGCCTCGGTGGCGGTGAACTGGCGTCTGTTCCTGCCCGGGAGCTGGGATCCCGCCTCGCCGAAGGCCGATCCGGCCAAGGTGGCCCGCCGTGACAAGTGCGCCATCCCCGCCCAGATCGGCCATGTCGAGAAGTGGCAGCTGGCCCTCGACATGATCGACGAGACGCGGTCCTGGGGCATCGAGGTGCCCCAGGTCATCGCCGACGGCGGCTATGGCGACACCGCCGCCTTCCGGCTCGGCCTGGAAGAACGCGGTCTCGACTACGTGGTGGGCATCTCGACCACGACCACCGCGCAACCCGAGGACGCACAGCCCTGCACCCCGGCCCACACAGGCCGGGGCAGACCGCCGGTTCCTGCCTACCCCGAGCCTGCCCAGAGGGTGAAGAGCCTGGTCATCGCGGCCGGTAAATCATCCGCACGGCCGGTGCAGTGGAGGGAGGGATCACGGCCGGGCAGTGGCCGCAGTGGGCACAAGCGCATGTACTCGCGCTTCGTGGCCCTGCGGATCCGGCCCGCCGGGCGTGAGATCCGCAAGGCCACGGCCGGCACCGGGCTTCCGGTCCGCTGGCTGCTGGCCGAATGGCCCGCCGACCAGGACGAGCCCGTGCAGTTCTGGCTCTCCAACCTGCCCGAGACCACCCCGTTGCCCGTCCTCGTGCGCACCGCGAAGCTCCGCTGGCGCATCGAGAACGACTACCGCGAGATGAAACAGGCCCTGGGCCTGGCCCACTTCGAAGGCCGGACCTGGCCAGGCTGGCACCACCACGTCACCCTCGTCTCGGTCGCCCACGCCTTCTGCACCCTGCAACGACTGAACCGATCCCCAAAAGAGACGGCGCCGGCCTGACCCTCTACCGAGTCGTCCGCGAGCTGCAGATACTCCTCGTGATCTGGACCGGCGCCTGCCCCACCTGTCACCGTGACATGCCAGACCCCGCACCAACATGACCAAGCACTACTAGAACCTCTGTGATCAGGAAGCTGACCCATCTCTGAAGGAGGCACCTTTTGACGCTGGTTCAGATGCAGCCCCGCCCGGCGAGCGCCGGCCCCGTGCACAGGACGGTGACTGAGGTCATGGATGCGGCCGGACCACAGGTCTGTGACGACATGAGCGTCGAGGTTGCGCTGTCCGTCATGGCCGCCGCCCGCACGGGTCGGCTGGTCGTCTGCGACCAGGACGGCCAGTGCACCGGACTGGTCACCCAGACCGAACTCACCGCGGTCCGTGACGGCTCCGCTTACACGGACCGCGTCCGTCTGCGCGACATCCTCGGCGACCCCGGGGCGATGGCCTCATCCGTGACCACGATGGCCGAAGCCGAGCACGCGATGCGCTCCCGCCGGCTCGGTGCCCTGCCGGTGGTCGACGGGCAAGGCAGCGCCCTGGGCGTCCTCGCCCTCTCCCGCTGAGCCGAGCGTCCTCACCCCGGTCGGATCCTCCCCTCCTCCCTGTTTCTCCCTGTGAGGCCACATGCGCTGCGTCATCGCCCGCTTCCCCTTCGAGCTCACCAAGACCGGCGTGCTGGAATCGATGAAGGGCATCAAGCCCGAACCCGGCACCGGCGAATCCGTGATCATCGGCCGCCGCCACTACCCCGTCAAGCAGGTCGGCCAGGTCATCACCCGCCAGGACCGCCGTGACTTCAGCGCCGGCGAAGTCCTCCGGGCCATGACTCAGCTCGGCTTCACCTGCCGCACCCTCCCGAAGGCCGCACCCGTCCGCATCCTCAGCTCGCTCCAGCAGGCTTCCGCGATGCTCGGTACTCCCGTGTCCGTCTGACCGACGGGACGGGCAACGCGCCGACGCTTGGACAGCTGTGTGGGCCCGATCGGCGCGCGCCGATCGGGCCCACACAGCTTGCGACGGGTTCCCGTGGCAGTGGTTGCTCAGTGGTCCGAATAGCTGAAGTCGCCCATGGTCCAGGCGCTGACGTCGTTGATCGCCACACGGTACATACCGCCTGTCTCCGGGATCCCGACCGTGCCCTGCAGGATCCGGGCGACATGGAAGTGAAGATGAGTGGGCGGTCCGTCCTTCTTCGCAGGGTTTTCGAAGACGGCGGAGAACTCTCCCAAGCGGGTGGAATCCGTCAGCACATCCGACACCCTCTGCCTCCACGCTGCTTCGGGAGCCAGCCGACCGGTGATGACAGCACCACCGGTGACCACGGTCAGGGACATCTGGTTGCTCTGCCCGGACTCCACCAGGGCGGCGACGTCAAGGAGCAGGTCGTCAGGCTTCGACATAGGGCAGATTATATTAACTGGCCACCCTGCTCCTGGCGGGTGGCGACAGTGCGGGGGGGGGAGGGCGTTCACGGGCGTGGCGCTGAAGACCAGGGTGACCGCGGTGGCGCGTGCGAGGCGGTCAAACATGCTCAGTCGAGCCCCGGCACTGCCGCCATCGCGGTCAGGGGCGCGCCCGTGGCGGACGATCCGGGTTATGGCCCGCTGCGCGGCTGCAGGTGCCTGCGGCCAGGGCCGCGCTGACGAAGGGCCAATGCGGTCGCCACGATAGTCGACTCGCAGACCAGCCAGAGTGGCATCGAACGTCGGGGAAAGGATCAGCGACCGCGAGCACATCTCGTAGTCGACATCCGCGGGGTCTGCCGCTGTTGGTGATGGTCACCAAACTCCCTGCGGGTGTCCCAACTGGTCAGCGTCGAAGAGCGGGGCAGATCGTGAATGAGCAGGCCGGGAACTGGAGCTTCCTTCACCAACTACGCTCGCGTGCTGATCGTCATTGCCCGCGACCCTGCCAGCCGGGTTCGCGAGGTCGCCGCGGCCTGCCACATCACCGAACGCACCGTTCCGCTCAGAGCGTCGTCAAGGACCTCGAAGAGGCCGGCTACATGTGCCGCGAGCGCAACGGACGGCGCACGCGCTACATGCTCTGCCTGGGCGGCACCCCCCCGGCGAACGCTGAAGCCTGGGCCCGCCCCCTAGGCGCTGTTTCTCGGATCTCCCTCCGTGAACGGGGTGTTGGGGGCAGGCTGGCTCCATGGGACGCGGAGACCTGACGAATGCGGAGTGGGACCGGCTGGAGTCGTTCTTACCTCGCGGTGGTGCGCGTGGGGGCCGGTGGAGTGATCACCGGCGGGTGATCAACGGGGTGCTGTACCGGGTCCGCACGGGGGTGCAGTGGCGGGATCTGCCCGAGCGGTTCGGACCGTGGGAGACGGTCTACAAACGTCATCGCCGCTGGTCGGCGGACGGGACCTGGCACATGCTGCTGTCGAAGGTGCAGGCCGCCGAGGACGCCGCGGGCCACATCGACTGGGACGTGTCCGTCGACTCCACGGCGGTGCGAGCTCACCAGCACGCCGCCGGCGCGCGGAAGGCACCGCCCACCGCGGCTGCTCAAAAGGGGGCCCTTCCGCGGACGAATCAGGGCGATCCGGTGCTTCGGAAACTGGCCGTCCGGCTGGAGGAGGTGGTCAGGTCGGCGAGTGCCTGGGACGTTCCCGGGGCGGCTTCACCACCAAGATCCACCTCGCAGCGGACGGGCGATGCCGACCGCTCACCGTTCTCCTGACACCTGGACACTTCGGTGACGGCCCCCAACTGCAGCCCGTCCTGGAGCAGGTGTCGGTACCCCGCAGCGGGGTCGGCCGGCCTCGCAGCCGGCCCGACCATGTCCTGGCCGACAAGGCCTACACATCCCGCGAGAACCGCCGCTACCTGCGACGACGCGGCATCTCGCACACCATCCCCGAACGACTCGACCAGCGCAGACACCGACGCAACCGCGGTTCCCAAGGCGGTCGGCCCACCGGATTCGACCGCGAACAATACAAGAAACGCAACACCGTTGAGCGAGCCATCAACCGTCTCAAGGGCTTCCGCGCGGTCGCCACACGCTACGAGAAACGGGCCTACACCTACCTCGGCACCGTCACCGTCGCAGCACTCATCATCTGGCTCCGCACATGATCCGAGAAACAGCGCCTAGCGCACTGCGCGGCTGTCAGTACCGCACACCACTGGTGCGTCTCTGTCAGCCGTGCGCCGTATGACAAACACCCTCATCACACGCTCGTCCAGGCGTCGAGGAAGGCTTTCCGTCCAGCGGGATCGTCCGACCTGTGGTCTGCGTGCAGGACGCGCCAGGCGGTGAGCTCGAGATCTCGCAGCCACAGTTCTCCGATGACCTGTGTCTTGAGGTCGGGAAAGTGGTCGGACTCGGCGAGGGCTTGACCGATAACCTCCCCGGCTGCGACGCGCTGGGGAGGGGTCATCTGATCGACGGCCGACAGGATTTGTCGGGCCAGGGCGGTTCCTTCTCCTGTCAGGGAACGCAGCACCAGGGCCTTGATGTTGGCCGGTAGCAGGTACGCGGTGCCCGAGGTCCTCCACAGCTCCGCCCAGAAGCGTTCTCCTGCCTTGGTGGGGGCAGGGAGTGCGGCCAGCAGTCCGAGGAGATGGCCAGTGGCCGCATAGCCGTCGGAGTGGGCGGCTGCGACGACTGCGATGCCGGCGACGCGCTCCACATCGAGATGGCCCGCTTCGAGATGCGGAGCCAGGCCCAATTGGTGTTCCACCTGGTGTACGAGGGGGGCGGATACGTGGGGGAGGACCTCAGGAAGCATCGGCGATCCTTGCGCGTAGGCGGGCCCAATGCCCGTTCGGAAGTCCTGATCGTTCCCATGACGAGCCGATCTACTCGGCTTCTGCGGCCCCAATTGACGCGAGGATCAACGAGGTCGGAGTTCAAACGGTTGCGGACCACACACCGACGACGTGGGCGTCGTGGTCGCGACCGGACTCATGGAGTGCCGTCCGGGCCTCGTCTTCTAGCATGGCCCCATGATCACCGGTGACGCCGAGGAGTCCGAGCGAGGACGAGAAGATGTGTTCCGCGACGCCGTAGATACCGAATACGGTCACGCCGCCGCAAGGGGTGGAGCGGGTCGTGAAGACGGGGCGCCCGCCGGATCACAAGCTGACGAAGCAGACGAGGAAGCTCACCCGGTTGCCGCTCTGGTGGAGCAGGCGGTCGGCCTGGCCGAACCGATCAAGCCGAGGCTGCGCGGCTGGCTTCATGCCGGAATGGTTCCCGCCGCACTGATCGCGGGCATCGTGCTCATCTGCCTGGCTCACACCCCGCAGGGGGCTCTGGCCTGCGCCGTGTACTCGGTCACCGCCTGGCTGCTGTTCGCGACGAGCGCCGTTTACCACCGCGGAACCTGGGGGCCGCTCGGCGAGGCTCTCCTGCGACGTTTCGACCACGCCAACATCTTCCTCATCATCGCCGGCACCTGCACGCCCCTGGCGGTGCTTCTCCTCCCGCCGGACCAGCGGTCCGTGTTGCTGTGGATCGTGTGGGCGGGCGCGTTGGCCGGTATCGCGTTCCGGGTCCTGTGGGTCGGAGCGCCGCGTTGGCTGTACACCCCGTGCTACCTGGCACTGGGGTGGGCACCAGTGCGCTATCTGCCCGACTTCCTGCACACCGGCGGAGCAGCCGTATTCACCCTGATCGTGGCCGGCGGTCTCCTCTACAGCGCGGGCGCGGTCGTCTACGCCCTTCAGCGACCCGACCCCTCACCCCGCTGGTTCGGCTTCCACGAGGTGTTCCACGCCTTGACCGTGGCAGCCTTCACCGCGCACTACATCGCCATCTCCCTGGCCACCTACTGACCCCGCGACAGGTTGTCCGGCCCGCGCGGCTTACCGCCCGCGCTGCCGCGCTGGACCGCGACGGGCCGGACGGTCGCCGAGACGCCGCGTCGCGTGCGGGTCGTCCGCCGTCCGGCCCGCAGGTTGGCTGCTCTCCAGGGTGTGACGCTCCGAAGGCAGGTAAGGAGGAAGGAGCGAGAGAGCGACGACAGCGGTCTTCAACCGACCTGCGACAGAGGGGGCCCCGTGTTCGAGGCGCAAGACATCAGGGAATGGCGAGGCCACGACGTGGTCGACCACGAGCGGCACAAGATCGGCGTCCTGGAGGCGGTCTACGTCGACACGGCCACGGACCAGCCCGCGTTCGCGACGGTCACGGTCGGCCTGCCGACCCGGCACCGGCTGGTGTTCGTCCCCCTGGGCGACGCGACGGTCGGTCCCGGTTATGTGAAGATCGCCTACGACAAGAAACAGGTCAAGGAAGCGCCCTCGATCGGCACGGACGGCGAACTGCTCGCGGAGGACGAGAAGGCGGTCTTCGCGCACTACGAGCTCGCCTACCGAACGGGTGAGGGCGGCGAACGTCGCCTCGCCCGCCGCTGATGCCCCCGACAACGGCTTTTACCATGAGGTGATACCAATGGCTCTCTTCCTCCTGCTGGTCCTTGTGGCCATCGTGCTCGGCATCATCGGTGTGGTGGCGAAGGGCCTGTTCTACCTGTTGGTCATCGGCGTGGTTGTTCTGGTCGCCGACTTCGTCCTGATCGGCCTGCGTTTGGGCCGCCGCCGCAGGCACCTTCCCCGGTGACGAGGTCAGCCGGGGAAGCGCCCCAGGGTCGCCCGCCCGGGGACCGGGCGTAGCGCGGTGTCGGAGAAGTCGTCGAGTCATCGCCCAGGAGTGTTCCGCGTTCGAAGCACCTTCGGCGCAGGCCAGGGTGATCCGACACGTCAGGGCCCACGCCTGCGACGTGGAAGGGCGGCGCAGCCACCCCTCGAGTGCCGCCCGATCCTCGTCCGACAACGTCAACTCGGCCTTCGGCCCGCCCCATCCGCGCAATACCGCAAGCCTACACATATCAACAGAACTCCTGACTCAGAAGACTAAGATGCCGGTTCGTACTCCACCGGCTGCTGCCCGCACTCACTGGCCAAGCCGGTCAGGGCAGCGTGTTCCCGGTCGTCGACGGTCAGTTTCCAGCGGAGCTTCGTCGCCACCCTCGACGGCTGTCACGGTGTCCAGGCCCCAGCACAGGGCGGCGATGTTGCGTGCGCCAACGAGCCGGGCCAGACCACCAGCGATCAGCGCACCGGACGTGGCAGTCAGCAGCATCAGCTCGAACCGTCGGCTGGAGAGCAAGGTGTGTGCGCGGCTGAAGAGATCCCACGAGATGCGCCGGTTCATGGCATGCCCTCGAATGTGGCGGTGGCGGGTGTGCGCTGGCAGCCTTCTCTCTCAACACACCTCGGGAGCGGCACGGCGGGCAGGGGGACGAACGGCCCCTGTCGCCGGAGCCGCAAGGAGTGGCGAACCGTGTGGCCGGCGGCCGGTGCCCTGGTGAGGGCCTTCGGTGCAGTGCCACAAACCTGTTGTGCGGCGAGCCTAACGAGGCTGCCAGATAGGGCCGTTCAGCCCTAAGGGCACGGCCTTTCGGCATCCGGTGGGACCGGACTGACGCCACCAGAGTGGTCGCTGTCGGGCACGGATCCGACACTCGCCGATTCCCTTGAAGGGACCACCATCATGGCCATGCACGAGCACCCTCAACGGAGTGCGGGATTCCGTCTGTCGTCGTTCCGCAGGGACCGGGCATCGTCGAAGTCCGAATCCGTGGAATCGGCGCGCAGCGATACGGCCATCGCGCGGGCCTACGTCTTCGCTTCCCTCCGGCTGCTGACCGGGTTCGTCTTCTTGTGGGCCTTCCTCGACAAGACCTTCGGGTTCGGCTACGCCACTCCCTCCGGCAAGGGCTGGATCGACGGCGGTTCGCCGACCAAGGGCTTCCTCAGCGGCGTCGCTGCCGGACCGATGGAGTCCACTTTCCACTCCTGGGCCGGCGCCACTTGGGTGGACTGGCTGTTCATGGCCGGTCTGCTCGGCATCGGACTGGCCCTCGTCGGCGGCTTCACGCTGCGGCTCGCGGCCGTCGCGGGCACGGCGATGATGGCGCTGATGTGGGTTGCCGAGTGGCCGCCCGCCAAGCACCTCTCCGACGGCTCGGCCAGCATGTCCAGCAACCCGTTCGCGGACTACCACCTCGTCTACGCCGTAGTCCTCATCGCTTTGGCGCTGGTAGCGGCCGGCGACACCCTGGGCGTCGGCAAGCTCTGGGCCCAGCTGCCCATCGTCCGTAACAACGGCTGGTTGCGCTGATCGCGGGAGGGGTCGGCCGTCCCCGACAAGGGGTCGCCGGCCTCCACCGAACTCGGGGCCTTAGGGCCGAACGGCCTCTTCCGGGGACCTGCGGCCCCTGCACCGCCACCCACCATGACCCGACGCTGGAACCGGGATCGAGCGATCCCGGTTCAGGAGGTGAACAGCATGGCCCGCACTGTAACCGTAGGCTTCGACGGCTCGTCTGAGAGCCGTGCCGCCGCCGAATGGGCGGCCCGCGAGGCGCAGCTTCGTGAGCTGCCGCTGAAGCTGGTGCACGTCTGGGAGCCGGTTCCGGAACCCATGGCACTGGCTGCTCTGCTCGACCCTGAGACCCACAGGCACTGGACCGAGCGCGTACCGCGTGAGGCGGCCGCTGGTCTGCGGGTCGCCCACCCGGAGGTCGACTTGCACGTGGAACAGGTCACGGGGCGGCCCGCCGACCTGCTGATCGATGCCGCGAAGGACGCCGAGCTGCTGGCGCTCGGATCTCGCGGCCTGAGCGGGGTGGGCGGCTTCGCGGTCGGCTCCGTCGGCCTGGCTGTGGTGGCGCACGCCGAGCGCCCCGTCGTCCTCGTACGGGGCGAGGGCCGGGGCCTCGGCGAGCACCCGACCGAGCCGTCGGGCACCTCGGACACCGGGTCCGACGATCTGCCCTCTCGGCCTGTCGTGCTCGGGCTCGACACCGCAGGCCCCGACGACACTCTGATCGGCTTCGCTTTCGAGGCCGCATACCTGCGCAAAACCTCGCTGCGGGTCGTCCATGCCTGGAACGAGCCGCCCTACATCGCGTACGGGATGCCCCCGGACCTGGAGCTGAATGCTCAGCTCGGAGCGGAGGAAGCGGTGGCTGTGGCCGGAGTACTCCGGCCGTGGCGACAGAAGTTCCCGACGGTGGACGTCGTCGAGGACTCGCTGTCCGGGAAGGCGGCCAACCATTTGGTCGACGCTTCACGCGAGGCGTCCCTGGTGGTTGTCGGTCGCCGTATCCGCCGCTCTCCGTTCGGCGCGCACATCGGGCCGGTCACGCACGCAGTGCTGCACCACGCCACGGCCCCCGTCGCTGTCGTCCCCCACGACTGACCAACCAGAACGACGATCACCTGACGCGAGCGACCATCCGAGGAGAGCCCCCGTGAAGGCAGCAGTCGTACGAGCGTTCGGTGAGCCCTTGGCCATCGAGGAGCGTCCCGATCCCGGGCCGGGCCCCGGCGAGGTCCGCATCCTGGTGGAGGCTTCGGGGCCCTGTCACACCGACATCCACGCCGCGCACGGTGACTGGCCGGTGAAGCCGAATCCGCCGTTCGTTCCCGGTCATGAGGGCGTGGGGCTGGTCGAGGCCCTGGGGACCGATGGCACTCACCTCGCGCTCGGCCAGCGCGTCGCGGTGCCCTGGCTCGGCTCCGCCTGCGGACGCTGCGAGCACTGCCTGTCCGGCTGGGAGACCTCTGCGAGGAGCAGGTCAACACGGGGTACGGGTGCGACGGCACATACGCCGAGAAGATGCTTGCCCGGGCCGACTTCGCAAAGCGGTGCCCGACGGGGTCTCCCTCGACGCTGCCCCGCTCACCTGCGCCGGCGTCACCACGTACAAGGCGCTCAAGGTCGCCGGAGTCGGGCCCGCCCAGGTTGTTGCCATTTTGGGAGTCGGGGGACTGGGCCATCTGGCAGTGCAGTACGCGAAGATCGCCAGGGCGACGGTGGCGGCTATCGATGTCACTGACGAGAAGCTCGAACTCGCGTCGGAACTGGGCGCCGACCTCGTCATCGACGCCCGCACCCACGACCCGGCCGAGGTGCTCAAGCGGTTCGGTGGCGCGCACGCCGCGATCGCGCTCGCGATGGACGAAGCCGCGTTCTCCGCTGTGTACGGGGGCTGCGGCGCGGCGGGAAGCTCGTGATGGTGGCCCTCCCGGCTCATGGAACGATCCAGGTCCCGATCTTCGACACCGTTCTGAACGGCACGTCGGTGATCGGCTCGATCGTCGGTACACGGCAAGATCTCATCGAGGTCTTCGAACTGCACGCGGCGGGCCGCACCCGGGTCATCCGGGAATCCCGGCCCCTCGTCTCCGTCAACGAGTCCATCGACGAGGTACTGCACGGTCACGTCAAGGCCCGGATCGTCTTCGACTTCGATGAAGGACGGTGAGGACGGTGGAACTGCCCCTGGTCGTGGGCGTCGACGGCTCGGAGTCCAGCCTGCGCGCCGTGGACTGGGCGACGGACGAGGCCGCGCTGCGCGGTGTACCGCTGCGCCTGGTGTACGCCTCGCTGTGGGAGCGCTACGAGGGCGCTGCGGCGGGCGAAGGCCTCGGCAAGCGCTCGGAGCAGGTGATGGCGGACAACATCGCGGAGGCCGCCGCGCGGCGCGCCCGGAGCCGTGACCCCGATGTGAAGGTCAGTACCGATGTCCTGCCCGACGACGCGGTGAGCGTCCTGCTGAACGAGGCACACACCGCCTCCGCGCTGGTCGTCGGGTCGCGCGGCCGCAGCGGCCTGGCCGAACTTCTGCTGGGCTCGGTCCGTCTCGCGGTAGCCGGCGGTGCGGCCTGCCCGGTGATCGTGCTGCGGGGCAACCACGACAACCAGGCTAGGGCCGGGAATCACCGGCGCGTGCTACTCGGAGTCGGGGAGGCACCGCACGACACGGCGGCGACGCGTTTCGCCTTCGAGGAGGCCGAGATCCGCGGCGCCGCCTTGGAGGCCGTGCGGGCCTGGCGATGCCCGGCGCGGGAAAGCACCGACCACCCGCTGTTCGCGGGTGAACCGGCCCGTTTGCACGAGGAACGCGCCGTGGAGATCCTGGCATCGGCGCTGAGCACGGCCGCAGCCGAACACCCGGACGTCGACCTGCGGCGCAGCACCGTCGAAGGGACCGCCCGCCGAGTTCTGCTGGAACCTTCCGCCCACGCGGACCTGTTGGTTGTCGGCGCCAGGAAGCGCGACGGACACGCCGGGCTCCAGCTCGGTCTGGTCGCCCACGCGGTCCTGCACCACTCCGCTTGCCCGGTCGCCGTGGTACCGCAGCGCGGATGAGTGGGTCACGGGGTTGCTGCGCGGTCGCGGACGTACGTCCGAGGGCCGAGCGGCGGCCGCGCGTCACACGGCGACGACGGCAGGGGCCCGGATACCCGGACACCGAATTGATCGAGGCTCGCGCCCACTGCGCCCGCGGTGCCGGAGTCTGGGAGTGGGCGGGCACGGAGAACGGCGGCGAACCGGATGTCGTCCTCGCCTGCGCCGGTGACGTCCCCACCCAGGAGGTCCTGGCCGCGGCCCAGTTGCTGCGCCGGCAGCTGCCCGAACTCGCCGTACGCGTCGTCAACGTCGTCGACATGACCCGGCTGATGCCGCGCGAGGACCATCCGCACGGGATGAGCGACCGCGAGTACGACGGACTGTTCACCACCGACAAGCCGGTGATCTTCGCCTACCACGGCTACCCCTGGCTCATCCACCGTCTCGCCTACCGCCGTACCGGCCACCCCCAGCTGCACGTCCGCGGCTACAAGGAGATGGGCACCACCACGACGCCCTTCGACATGGTCGTCCGCAACGACCTGGACCGCTACCGACTCGTCATGGACGTCATCGACCGGGTCCCCGGCCTCGCTGTCCGCGCCGCCGCCGTGCGCCAGCGGATGGCCGACGTCCGCACCCGCCACCACGCCTGGATCCGCGAACACGGCACCGATCTGCCCGAGGTCGCCGACTGGACCTGGACCGGCTGACCGCCCACCCCAACACCGGCTGAGCAGAGGAGTTCATCGCCATGACCGTACGGGTCGGCATCAACGGCTTTGGCCGCAGAGGCCGCACGAATCTGCGCGCGGCACTCGACCGGGCGGAGGCCGGCACCGAGGACGTAGAAGTGGTCGCCTTCAACGATATCGCCCCGCCCGCGCCCCTGGCCCACCTGCCGGAGTACGAATCCACGTTCGGCCCCATCGGACGCGAGGTCAGTCACGACGACAACTCTGTCACCGTCGACGGCCGACGCATCGCGGTCTCCGCCGAACGCGACCCGGCGGCCCTTCATTGGTCGGACTACGGCGCCGACGTCGTCATCGAATCCACCGGCCGCTTCCGGGACCGTGACGCCGCGGCCCTGCACCTGAAGGGCGGCGCCCACGCGGTCCTGGACGGCATCGCGGTGCGCGTGCCCGTCGAGGATGGTTCGCTCACCGACCTCTCGGTGGTTCTGCGGACGGCGGCGACGGCAGAGGAGATCAACACCGCTTTCGCCGACGCATCGGAGGGGCCTCTGAACGGCATCCTCCGTGTCTCGAGGGCACCGATAGTCTCCCGGGACGTCATCGGCGACCCCGCCTCCTGCGTCTTCGACCTGGCCCTGACCCAGGCCAACGGCTCCCTGGTGAAGGTCTTCGACTGGTACGACAACGAGTGGGGCTACACCAACCGGCTCCTCGGCCTCACCGCACTGGTGGCCGACGCCTGATGAGCGCGGAGCGGAGCGGCACCGACCGCGTACCCCGTGCGCTGCGGGGGACGCGGGCCGTGGTCCTCGACACCGATGGCGTCATCACGGACTCCGCGCGGGTGCACGCCGCCGCATGGAAGACGGCCTTCGACACCTTTCTGAGCCCACGCGGTGAGCGCCCCTTCGATCCACGCGATGAATATCTGCGCTACGTCGACGGGAAGTCGCGCCTCGACGGCGCCGCGGCCTTCCTCGAAGCTCGTGGCCTGCGACCTTCCGAGGACGAGGTCAGGGCCGTGGCCGCACACAAGGAGCTGCTGTTCACCGAGCAGCTGCGCGCCGGGCGCGTCGACGCCTACCCGGGCACGGTCCGTCTGCTGCGCGCCCTGCGGTCCGCCGGCATCCCGCTGGCCGCCGCCTCCGCCTCCCGCCACGCGGGCGAACTCCTCGAACACGTCGGAGTGCGAAATCTGTTCGACACCCTGGTGGACGGCGGGGAGGCCGCTCGGCTGGGGCTCCCCGGGAAGCCCGACCCCGCTCTCTTCCTGGAGGCCACCCATCGCCTCGGGGTTCCCGCCGGACACGCCGCCGTCGTTGAGGACGCCCTCGCCGGCGTCGAGGCCGGGCGGCGCGGCGGATTCGGTCTTGTCGTGGGCGTCGACCGCGCCCGCACCCCAGCCACCCGAACCGCCCTCCTAAAGCATGGTGCGGACCTGGTGGTCGAGGACCTCGTGGAGCTGCTCACACAGAAAGAGGACTGAGGATGGCCGACTGGACCTGGGAGTACGAAGGCTACGAGCCCGCGCAGGAGCGGCTGCGCGAGGCGCTGTGCACCCTCGGCAACGGCTACTTCGCCACCCGGGGCGCGGCTCCCGAATGCGAGGCGGACCCCGTCCACTACCCGGGGACGTACGCGGCAGGCTGCTACAACCGCCTCACCTCGGACGTGGCCGGCCACCGGGTCGAGAACGAGGACATGGTCAATCTCCCCAACTGGCTGCCACTTCGAGTGCGCACCGCCTCAGGGAACTGGCTCACGCCCGAGACCCACAAGGTTCTCGACCACCGTCAGACCCTGGACCTGCGCGCGGGCACGCTGGAACGCACCCTGCGCTACGAGTACGTTGAGGGCGGTGTGGGCCGGTACCTCGCCGTACGGCAGGTACGGCTGGTCCATATGGCCGACCCGCATCTGGCCCTGCTGCGCATGGAGTTGACGGCTCAGGGTTGGTCCGGGGAGATCGAGATCGAGACGGCGTTCGACGGGAGAGTGGCGAACACCGGAGTGGAGAGGTACCGCTCCCTCGCCTCCCGACACCTTATGGACCTCCGGACCGGCACCGCGGCGCCGGACACGATGTGGCTGGACTGTCGGACCAACACCTCCGACATCAGGATCGGCCTGGCGGCGCGCACGACCGCCGACGTACCCGTCCAGACCGTGGACGCACACGAAGACGCGCGGGCGGCCCAGCTGCTGCGACTCTCCCTGACCGACGGCCGGACGATCACCGTGGACAAGACGGTCGCCCTGCACACCTCCCACGACCCGGCCATCAAGGATCCCGCGCACGCCGCTCTCGACCGGGTCGGCCGCGCTCCGGACTTCGAGACCCTGCTGGACTCCCATCGCACGGCCTGGCAACAGCTTTGGCGCAACGCCGAGTTGGACGTGCCGAACAGCGCGGGCCCGGTGCTGCGGCTCCACCTCTTCCACCTGCTCCAGACGCTCTCCCCGCACACCGCGGAACTGGACGTCGGCGTGCCGGCGCGCGGTCTGCACGGCGAGGCCTACCGGGGACACGTCTTCTGGGACGAGCTGTTCGTCCTGCCGTACCTCAACCTGCACTTCCCCGAGGTCTCCCGCGCCCTGCTCACTTACCGCCACCGCCGCCTCGAGCAGGCCTGCCGGGCCGCGGTCGACGCCGGTCACACCGGTGCAATGTACCCGTGGCAGAGCGGCAGCGACGGCCGGGAGGAGACCCAGCAACTGCACCTCAACCCGCGCTCCGGCCGCTGGCTCCCCGACCACTCACGGCTGCAGCATCACGTCGGTTCGGCGATCGCGTACAACGTGTGGCAGTACTGCGAGGCGAGCGGCGACACCGAGTTCCTGCACACCAAGGGCGTCGAGATGCTCGTGCAGATCGCCCGCTTCTGGGGCGGTCTCGCGGCGTGGGACGGGACGCTCGGCAGGTACCGGATCCGTGGCGTCGTCGGCCCCGACGAGTACCACGACGCCTACCCGGGCGCGGAGCGGGCTGGACTCGACGACAACACGTACACCAACGTCACCGCCGCCTGGGTGATCGCCCGCACCCTCGACGTCCTCTACGACCTGCCCGAAATGCCGCGCCGAGACCTCTGCGAGCGCACCGGCCTCGAGGCGGCGGAACTCGACCGCTGGCATGAGGTCTCCCGGAAGCTGTACGTGCCCTTCCACGCCGGGGTGATCAGCCAGTTCGAGGGCTACGGCGCACTGGAGGAGCTGGACTGGGACGGCTACCGGACACGGTATGGCGACATCCGGCGGCTCGACCGGATCCTGGAGGCCGAGGGCGACAGCGTCAACCGCTACCAGGCGTCCAAGCAGGCGGACGTCCTGATGCTGGGCTACCTCTTCTCGCCCGCCGAACTCGGCGGTCTGTTCCGCAGGCTGGGGCATGAGGTGGACGACACTGTCTGGCGGCGCACCGTCGACCACTACCTGCGCCGCACGAGTCACGGCTCGACGTTGAGCAGCGTGGTGCACGGGTGGGTGCTGGCCAGGGCGCGGCGCGCTGAGGCGTGGGCGTTCGTGCACGAGGCGCTGGCCGGGGACATCGCCGATCTGCAGGGCGGCACCACGGGGGAGGGCATCCACCTCGGTGCCATGGCCGGCACCCTTGATCTCGTCCAGCGTTGCCTGACCGGTCTGGAGACCCGGGGCGGCGTACTGCGGTTCGATCCGGTGCCGCTGCCGGAGTTGTCCGAGTACGGCTTCGCGATTCGCTACCGCGGCCATCGCGGTGTGCAACTGCGCTTGCGGGCAGCTGAGCTGGGGATTGCGGTGCCTGCTTCCGACCAGGATCCGATCGACATCGCCCTCGCGGATCGCATCGTGTCCGTGGGTCCCGGGGAATCGCGCACCCTCCTCCTGCCGCACCCGTGACCGGACGGTCCCGTGTCAGTCCGGAACCACAGCCACCGGGCACGCGGTGTGCTCCAGCACGGCCCGCAGAGTGGGGCCGAGCGTCCGGCCCGGGCGGCCGACCACCAAGAGCTCCGCCGAGGCTGACGCCCGGACGAGGGCGGCCGATGGGATCTGGAGACGGACATCTTCGTAGACGTCCACGCGCGGGTACTTCTCCCGCCACGGCCGCAGTGCGTCCGACAGCAACCGCACCTCCTGGTCTTCCCACGCGCCCCGGTCCTCCTCCGGCAACGCGTACGGCAACTACCGCCCGGCGCAGGACGGCAGCCGCCAGGTATGGATGGCGTGCAGCCGGGCACCGCGGCGCCAGGCGGCGTCGAACGCGAAGTCCACGACAGCGCTCACCGGGTTGCGGGCGTCCACGCCCAGAACCACCTGGCCCGTACGCCACTCGCCGCCCGTAGGGCCATGGCCGCCGTCCGGTACCAGGACCACGGGCAGGTCCGAGCGGGCCGCCACCTCATGGACGACGGAACTCACGGCCGGCACCGGGACGCCGTTCTCGCCGAGCAGCCCGAGAACAGTGATCGAGGCCCGCGAAGCCAGCACCGCGGCGATCGCTCCGGCTCCCTCGATGCGCACGACCCGCAACGGCAGCCCGCGCAGCCGCGCGTCCCCCGCGGCCCACTCGGCCGCCGCCCTGCTGGGCGCGGATCCGTCGACCCCGACAACAATCGGCTCGGTCATGGCAGCAGTTCCCTCCACGCGGACGGGATTCCAAGGGTGTCCACCTTCCGCCGTGGCCCGACCCACGAGACAGGGGCCGACTGACCCATGTGGAGCACCCGATCAGCCCCTGGGGCGGGGCCGCGCACCGCTGGATGGTCGAAGAGTCGAGGAGTTCTGAGGAGGTCCGAGATGACGGACGACGAGCGCGATCGCCCCACCGTGCACGCTTTGCTCGCGGACGGCACCACCGTGTGCATACGGTCCGCACGGCCCGGCGACCACGAGCAGCTGCGAGGGCTCTACGAGGAGATGTCCCCGGAGAACATCCGGTTGCGGTTCTTCGCCGCCAGCCGCCGCTCCGCCGACCTGGCCGCGGACCGGGCCGCGGCGCCGGCCCGCCCCGGTTACCGGGCGCTGCTCGCCGAGACGCACGGCCGGGTGATCGGCCTGGCCGAGTACGAGACCGTCGACGACCCCGAGACGGCCGAGATGTCGATCGCCGTGGCCGACGGGCTGCATCACCGGGGTGTCGGCACCCTCCTGGTGGAACACCTCGTCTCCGCCGCGCGTGCGGACGACGTCACCACGTTCACCGCCGACGCGCTCAGCGAGAACCACGAGGTGCTGCGGCTCTTCACCGACCTGGGCCTGCGCGCCGGACGCCGCTTCGAGGGTCCGGAGGTGCGCTGCACCATCGCGCTCGGCGAGGACGACACCTACCTCGCGGCCGTCGAGGCCCGTGGCCGGGCCGCCGCCGAACTCCTCGCCTGCTACGGCATTCCGCAACTTCCGTGGGCCTGGGCCGAGACCGAGGACGACGCCGTCATCGCCGCCGAACGGCTCCGCGGTGCCGACGGCCGCGTGGTCATGAAGGCCCACTGGCCCGGCCTGGTCCACAAGACCGAACAGCACGCGATCCATCTCGACCTCGAGGGCGATGCCCAAGTACGCGCCGCCTTCCGGGACTTCGAGGCTCGGTTCGCCGGACTCATGACCGGAGTCGTCGTCCAGCCGCTCGCCGCGCGCGGCACCGAACTGTTCGCGGGCGTGACGCAGGACGACGTCTTCGGCCCGCTGGTGCTGTTCGGGCTCGGCGGCACGGCGACCGAGGTGCTGTCCGACCACGCCGCCCGCCTCGCACCGCTGACCGACCACGACGTACACGACCTGATCACTGCGCCGCGCTGCGCGCCCCTGCTGCTGGGCACGCACGGCGGCCGGCCGGCTGATCTCCAAGGCCTCGAACAGCTTCTGCTGCGGCTGTCCCGCATGGCGAGCGACCTGCCGCAGCTCGCCGAGGCCGACTTCAACCCCGTCCTGGCGACACCCGCCGCGGTCACCGTGCTCGACGCACGCGTCCGCCTGCTGCCGCGCCGCGCCCAGGACCCCTACCTGCGCCGACTGCGCTGAGGAGGAACAGAGATGAGCCAGAACAAGGTCGGATCGGTGATGGCCACGGAGGTCGTCACAGCCCGGTACGGCACATCCTTCAGGGAACTGACCCGGCTGCTCCATGAGCACCCCATCAGCGGACTGCCGGTGATCGCCGAGGACGACAAGGTCCTCGGCGTGACCGCCGAGACCGACCTTATGGTCCGGCAGGCGGCCATCCCGGACCCCTACGAAACACCTCGCCGCTTCCGGTTCACGGGGCTGACCCGCGGCGCCCGACGACAAGCCGCCAAGGGGCACGCCCGCCCGGCCGAACAGCTGATGTCGGTTCCACCGGTCACCGTGCACGCCGACGAAACCATCGCCGAAGCCGCCCGGACCATGGCGCGCAGCCGTGAGGAGCGGCTGCCGGTGGTGGACGACGAGGACCGGGTGGTCGGCATCGTCACCCGCCGCGACCTGATCCAGGTCTTCCTGCAGCCGGACGACGTGATCCGCCGCGAGGTGATCGACGAGGTGCTGGTCCACGCGCTGTGGATGACTCCCTCGACCGTTGAGGTCGGAGTGCACGAGGGCGTCGTCACCCTCGACGGCCATGTGGAGCGCCGGAGCGAGGCAGAGATCGCCGTCTCCATGACCGACCGGATCGACGGCGTGGGTCGCGGTGGTCGACAAGCTCACCTACCGGATGGACGACTCGCACGTGCGACCGGACGAGCTGGCCCTGCACGGTGTCAGCGAGACATGGATGCGCAAGCTGTGAGGCACACGGCGAGAAGAGGGGTACCGACATGGTGAGCAAGGTGCTCGTCGCCTACGGGACGACGAACGGATCGACCGCGCGGATAGCCGAGACGATCGCCGAAGTCCTGCGGAAGAAGGGCCTGTCCACCGAGGCGGTGCCCGCGCGGGCGGTGAAGAACATCGACTCGTACGACGCCGTGGTCGTGGGCGGCGGTCTGTATGGCGGGCGCCGGCACAAGGACGCCCGCCGCTTCGTCCGTCGGTACGGCCGTGCGCTCGCCCGGCGCCCGCTGTGGTTGTTCCGCAGCGGTCCACTCGACAAATCGGCCACGTACAAGGACATCCCGCCTGTGTCCGGCGTGCGGCGGGTCATGACCCGGCTGGATGCCCGCGAACACGTCACGTTCGGGGGCTGTCTGGAGGACTGCGCCAAAGGATTCGTCGCCCGGAACATCGTTTCCTCGGGGAAGGGAGGGGACTTCCGCGACTTCGAGCGGATCGAGACGTGGTCAGCACGCGTGGGTGCCGAGCTGTTGTCCGTGGCACATACGGGTTGAAGCAGCGGCAGCCCGTGCCGCGGTGGAATGGGGTGCAACCGGAACCGTTCGGTTGCACTCCATCCTGCTCCCGGAGCGCGGTGTGACCGGAAGCGGCCTCGACGACGCCTGCCTGCTGAACTTCCTTCAGCAGTCACGTCGTCGGGCAGTGCGTGGTGATGCCCAAGCCTCCCAAGCAGTACCGTGAGCGCAGGCGAACTGGTGCGCGGTCTTGATCGCTGAATCGGCTGGAGGAAGCGATGGGCGCGGAGGACGCGGACCCCCGTGGGGAATCCGAGCAGCAATTGCCCAGGCTTCGGCTCGATGAGCTGCTGGGCGAGCTGCAGGTACGTATCGACGCGGTGCGCGGCACCAGGGACCGTCTGCACGGCCTGCTGGAGGCCGTCCTCTCGGTCGGGCGGGAGCTGGACCTGCCGCAGGTGCTGCGCAGCATCGTGGAGGCCGCGGTGGTGCTCGTGGACGCCGAGTACGGGGCGCTCGGCGTGATCGGCGGGGACCGGAAGCTGTCCGAGTTCCTGACCGTCGGGATCGACGAGGAGCGGCGCGCGCGGATCGGGGCGCTGCCCAGCGGACACGGGCTCCTCGGCGAGCTGATCCGGCACCCGGTGCCGCTGCGGCTGCCGGAGCTCTCGCGGCACCCGGAGTCGTACGGCTTTCCCGCCCACCATCCGCCGATGCACTCGTTCCTCGGGGTCCCGATCAGAGTGCGCGACGAGGTGTTCGGGAACCTCTACCTCACCGAGAAGCGCAGCGGCACGCAGTTCGACGCCGAGGACGAGTCGGTCCTGTCGACGCTCGCGGTCGCGGCCGGGGTCGCCATCGAGAACGCGCGGCTGTACGAGGAGACGCGCCTGCGCGAGCGGTGGCAGCGGGCCAGCGGCAAGGTCACCAGCGTCCTGCTGACCGGCGCGCCCGGCGAGGAGGTGCTGGAGCTCATCGTCGACGAGGCGCGGAAGATCGTCTCCGCGGACATGGGAATGATCGCGGAAGGCGTTCCGGGCGAGGAGGCGCTGCGTCCCGCGCTGGCCGTCGGGCTCGGCGCGGAGCAGCGCGGGGGCCTGGTGATGTCGACGCGGGACGGCTTCGTCGGAGCCGCGCTCAGCTCCGCGGAGCCCGTGGTCAGCGCCGACATCGCACACGATGGGCGCGCGAGCGAGGGCGAAGCCCAGTGGGGCGGGCTCGGACCCGTCGTGGCTGTGCCGCTCGGCATCAACGGGAAGGCTCGGGGTGTGCTGTTGCTAGGGCGGGTCCAAGGCGGCGCACCCTTCGGGGACGCGGTTACCGGACCGCTGCTCGGGTTTGCCGACCAGGCCGCCCTCGCCCTGGAACTGGCCGAACGGCGCCGGGACGCCGAACAGATCGCGCTGCTCCAGGACCGCGACCGCATCGCCCGGGATCTGCACGACCTCGCCATTCAGAGACTCTTCGCGGCGGGGATGACCCTGCAGAGCGCGCAGCGCTTCATGGAGCATCCCGAGGGCATGGAACGGCTGACGCGCACCGTCGACGACCTCGACGAGACCATCAAGATCATCAGATCGACGATCTTCGGCTTGCGGACACACGGTGGGTCCGGCCGAGAGGGCAACGGTCTGCGCGGCCGGGTCTCCGAGGCGGTCACGGCCTCGACCACGTCGTTCGGGTTCCCGCCGGCGCTGCAGATCGAGGGGCTCGTCGAGACCGACGTCCCCGGCGACATCGCCGACCACGCCGTCGCGGTGCTCGGCGAGGCCCTGAGCAACGCGGCCCGGCACTCCGGGGCACGGGCTGTGGACGTCCGGCTTCACTGCGCCGGGGGCGAGTTGGCGCTCACCGTGACGGACGACGGCTGCGGGGTGCCAAGTGACGTACGGCGCAGCGGGTTGAAGAACATGGAGGAGCGGGCCGTCGCCCTCAGGGGCGCATTGACGCTCGGCGAGCGGCCCGAGGGCGGAGGCACGCGGCTGGTGTGGCGGGTACCGGTGGGCGCACCCAGCGCTGGGCCGGGACCCGGTCCGGCGAATGACTGAGACAGCCGGTGACCTGCCTGTGCGTACGGTGTCCGGCGGCTGCGGGAGACCAGGGCCGGTCGCGCAGGCCGGCACGCCTGCGACAGGGCACTCCCCGGGGTCAGCGACTCTTGCGGTCGGCGGTGTCGGGGTTCTCCAGGTGGCTGGCCAGGACCGCGGCCTGGACACGGCGCTGGACACCGAGTTTGGCCAGCAGCCGGGAGATGTGGTTCTTCACCGTCTTCTCGGACAGGTACAGCTTCTTGCCGATCTCCCGGTTGGTGAGCCCGTCCCCGATGAGCGCGAGGATGTCCCGCTCGCGGGGCGAGAGGCCGGCGAGCTCGGGAGCGAGGGCCGGTTCCCCGGCCGGGTCGGCGCGCAGCGACCGCATCAGCCGGGCCGTCGTGGTCGGATCCAGCATCGACTGGCCCGAAGCCACGGTGCGGACTGCAGAGACCAGGTCGGAGCCCTTGATCTGCTTGAGTACATAGCCTGCGGCTCCGGCCATGATCGCGTCGAGCAGTGCTTCCTCGTCGTCGAAGGACGTCAGCATCAGGCAGGCCAAGTCCGGCATCTGGCTGCGCAGCTCGCGGCAGACGCTGATCCCGTCGCCGTCCGGCAGGCGGACGTCGAGCACGGCCACGTGCGGACGCAGTGCCGGGCCGCGCACCAGCGCCTGTTCGACGCTGCCCGCGTCGCCGACCACCGAGATGTCCGGCTCGGCGTCCAGGAGATCGGTCAGGCCACGGCGTACGACCTCGTGGTCGTCCAGCAGAAAGACCCTGATCGGGTTCTGTTCCGTGAAGGCACGCGCCTCGGCCATGAAGACCCCTAGTTGAGTTTCAGTAGTGGACTACGGACCACCAGCGGGTTGTGACGACGATCGTCACCCTCCGGGGCCGAACACACTAGGGCCGACCGGCCCAATTCCATCGCGACCGCCCGTCACCGCACCTGCTGCGCCGACGGGCCCGTGAGCTCGAACTGGACGTCCACCACACCCTCAACGGCCCGTACCAGGCGCGCGGCCACAGGCACCAAGGAGGTGTCCCGGACGCGCCCGGCGAGGGTGACGACCCCGTCCTGTACCTGCACCCGTATCGGTGACAATGGCGCACGGAACAGATACGACACCACTTCGCGGCGGACCTCCTCGGCGATCTCCTCATCGTCACGCAGGAATACCTTGAGGAGATCGCCGCGACTGACGACGCCCTCCAGCAGCCCCACGTCGTCGACGACGGGCAGCCGCTTGACCTTGGCGTACGCCATGATCCGGGCGGCCTGCGCCAGGGTCGCGCCCGCCCGGACGGTGACGGCCGGGGTCGTCATGAGTTCCTCTGCCGTCACAGCGCCGGCCTTGGCGAGATCAGAGAGCCGTCGCAGCTGCGTGTACCGGTCAGGATCGCTGTCGCGGAACTCCTCCTTGGGGAGGAGATCGGCCTCTGAGACCACGCCGATCACTCGGCCCTCGCCCTCCAGGACGGGCAGGGCGCTGACCCTCCACTGCTCCATCATCTCCACGATCTCCTTGAAGTTGGCCCTGCGGCCGATGGAGGCGACGGTGTGGGTCATCACGTCGCTGACGACGTGCGGGGTACCGTGCACGGTGACTCCTCGGTGGATTCCGATGCGGTCAACGATCGACTCCGCTGCCGTAGGGCGCGTACAGGTCAAGGAGTCGTGTTCTGGCCGCACGCAGACGGCGTCCGACGGTGTTCCCCACCCACTGACTCACTGCCATGCCCAGGGCAGGATCGGCCTGACACATGGCCCGCACCACGTCGGCGTTGAACTCGTAGGCGCGCACCGGGCTCGTGGCCTCGGCGCCCATATGCCAGGTGTGCGGTGCGTACAACCAGGACCAGCCGACGAGTTCGTTGTGGCCGAGAGTCTCGATGGCCGCAGCTCGGCGACCGGGCACACTCATGTCGAGGGCCACCGCGCCACTACGGATGATCCAGAACCGGTCCGCGCGATGTCCCTCCTCGAACAGGCGGGTTCCCTGAGGGAAGGACACTTCCCGGGCGATCTCCATGAGCCGCTCGGCGCACTCGGCCGGCAACGCCCGCAGCATGCTGGAAGTGGGGGAAGCGTTCATGATCCTGGCCTCTTCCTCGAGCACGAGACTGCTATCTCCAATTTCTCTGTGAAGCCCCGTATTCACCATGGGCCGACCGGCCCCGAGGCCGGGCCGCACGGCACCGAGCCTGGACATGCGGCCGACACTTCCCCCCCCACTGTGTGCAAAGGGCCGCCGTTCCGGGCGTGGAAGGGCCGACAGCACTTGGGCCGAAGGGCCCTCGGAAGGGTCTGCACGGCCTCTGCACCCATGCCGGCCCTGGGACGAGGCTCGTCGGAAGAAGAGGAAATCCACGGGCATGCACGCTGGAGGTGCGGACCATGCTTCGACACGTCGCCGCGGGGATCGACGGTTCTCCCGAAAGCCTGGCCGCCGCTCACTGGGCGGCCCGGGAGGCTGTACGCCGAGGCACGGCGCTGCGCCTTGTGCACGCCTGGAAGTGGCAGCCGCGCTCTACCGCGTCCGTGCCGGCCGACATGCCGCAGAGGGCCTGGGCCGAGGAGACGCTGTCACGAGTGTTGGACACGGTACACGCCGGCCACAGCGACCTGCTGATCATCGACGACTTGCTGGAGGACACGCCGGTCACGGCTCTTCTGGCCACGGCCGGGCAGGCCGACCTGCTGGTTCTCGGCTCCCGTGGGATCAGCGGAGCAGCCGGGTTCTTGACCGGATCGGTGTCACAGCGGGTGGTCGCCAGGTCGATGCGCACCGTGGTGCTGGTGCGGGCGGGACGGAGCGGCACCGACGAGCACTTCTGCGCGATGGACGGGATATCCCCGGAAGAGATACCCGAGACCCCGTACCGCGATGTCGTGCTGGGCCTCGACACCGAGCAGCCGTGCGACGAATTGATCGAGTTCGCCTTCGACGCTGCCCGGCGCCGTGCAGCCCCGCTCCGCGTGATCCACGCTTTCGGCGGCCCGTCCGCCTACACAGCGGCCGACCGGCTCACTCCGGTTGACGGCCCGCAACTGCTCGCCGAACAGGAGCGCTCCACGGTCGGGACACTGCGTCCCTGGTGCGAGAAGTTCCCTGAGGTTGCCGTGACCGAGACCGTCGCGAAGGGGCGGGCTGCCAGTTTGCTGATCCGGGCCTCGGCCGACGCGGGTCTCGTGGTCGTGGGACGGCGGATGAGGGAAGCCAGGTTCGGCACCCACATCGGATCCGTCGCGCACGCTGTGCTGCATCACGCCCCCAGTCCCGTCGCCGTCGTCCCGCACGTCTGAGCAGCCCCGGAGGATGAGAGAGATGACCCGGTACGTGTACGGATTTACCGAGGGCGGCCGTGACATGGCGGACCTGCTCGGCGGCAAGGGAGCCAACCTCGCGGAGATGACCCGGCTGGGACTGCCGGTACCGCCCGGCTTCACCGTCACCACCGACGCCTGCCGGGAATACCTGGCCACGGGCAAGGAGCCGGTGAGCTGGCCGATCAGGTCGCCGCGGCAATCGACGAGTTGGAACGTGGCGCCGGTCGTGAACTCGGTGGGCGGGACAACCCGCTGTTCCTGTCCGTGCGTTCGGGCAGCAAGTTCTCCGTGCCCGTCATGATGGAGACGATCCTCGATGTCGGCCTCAGTGACGACTCTGTCCTCGGGCTCGCCAAGGCCACAGGCTGCGAGCAGTTCGCACAGGACTCTTACCGTCGCCTCCTGCAGATGTACGGTCGCACGGTCCTCGATATCGATCCAGCACTGTTCGACCGGCGGGGGACCACCAGCGACCCCGCCAAGCTCGTCGAGGACTTCAAAAGGATGATCCGGGACGCGACGGGCGAGGAGTTCCCGCAGGACCCGGGCGAGCAACTGCACCGGGCGATCCAGGCGGTCTTCCGCTCCCGGAACAGCGAACGAGCCCGCCTGTACCGCCGCCGCGAACACATCCCCGACGACCTGGGCACCGCTGTCAACATCCAGGTGATGGTCTTCGGAAACCTCGGTCCGGACTCCGGGACAGGTGTCGCCTTCACACGCGACCCGGCCACCGGTACCCGCGGGGTCTACGGCGACTACCTTCCCAACGCACAGGGCGAGGACGTGGTGGCCGGCACCCGCAACGCCGTACCGCTCGCCGAACTGAATCGGTGCGACCCGTCCTCGTACCGGCAACTCAGCAACCACATGAACACTCTGGAGCACCACTTCCGGGATCTGTGCGACGTCGAGTTCACCATCGAGCGCGGCACGCTCTGGATGCTCCAGACCCGGGTCGGCAAACGCACCGCCGAAGCCGCCTTCCGCATCGCGGAGGCCCTCGTCGACGAGAATCTGATCGGCGCGGACGAAGCGCTCGCCCGGGTCAGTGGGACACAGCTCGCCCAACTCACGTTCCCCGGCTTCGCCGCGCACATGACCACGAAGCCGCTGGTCCACGGCGTCCCGGCTTCACCGGGCGCAGCCGTCGGCGCGATCGTCTTCGACTCGGCCGAGGCCGTGCGGCGCGCCGCGACGGGGGAGAAGGTGATCCTCGTTCGCCGCGAGACCACCCCCGACGATCTGCCCGGAATGGTCGCGGCCGAGGCCGTGCTCACGAGCCGTGGCGGCAAGACCAGTCACGCAGCGGTGGTGGCGCGCGGTATGGGCAAGGTGTGCGTATGCGGTGCCGAGGAACTGACGGTGGGCGTTGAGACACGGACGCTCACCGCACCCGACCGGACCGTGCTTGCCGAAGGCACGGTGATCTCCGTGGACGGCACGGCGGGCATGGTCCACCTCGCCGCTCTGCCGCTCACCGCCTCGCCGGTGAGCCACTTCCTGGACACCAGGGAACACGACGGAGCGCTGACCGCAGTTGTGGACCGTACCCTCGAACACGCCGACACCGTGCGGCGCTTGGGGGTGCGTGCCAACGCCGACAGCCCGGAGGACGCGGCACGTGCCCGCCGCTACGGAGCCGAAGGCATCGGACTGTGCCGCACCGAGCACATCTTCGTCGGCGAGCGGCGGATCCTGGTCGAGGCGATGATCCTCGCCGAGGACGAGGCAGGGCGCCGCACCGCGCTGGACGCGCTGCTGCCGCTGCAACGGGCCGACCTCGTCGGCATTCTGGCAGCTATGGACGGGCTGCCGGTGACGATCCGGCTGATCGACCCACCGCTGCACGAGTTCCTGCCCGACCGCACCGAACTCGCCGTACGCGTCGCCACCCGACCCACCGCGCACGACCGGCGTCTGCTGGCTGCTGTGGAGCGCATTCACGAGAGCAACCCGATGCTGGGGTTGCGCGGCGTGCGCCCTAAGACTGGTTTGTTCCGGGACTGGTCGAGATGCAGGTGCGGGCGATCGCCGAGGCCGTCGTGGAACGCCGGCGGGCCGGGGGAGATCCCCGGGCCGAGATCATGGTTCCGCTCGTGGGGACGGTCGAAGAACTCAGGATCGTGCGGGCGGCGGCGGAGCGAGTACTCGCCCAGGTGTCGGACGCCGCCGGGCACCCGTCGGCTGCCCCATCGGCACGATGATCGAACTACCCCGTGCCGCCCTGCCCGCGGGGCGGATCGCCGAAGCCGCCGACTTCTTCTCCTTCGACACCAACGACCTAACGCAGACGACGTGGGGACTGTCCCGCGACGACGCAGAGGCATCCTTCTTCCCTGCGTATCTCGACCAGGGGATCATCGCCACCTCGCCTTTCGAGACCCTCGACCGGGACGGCGTCGGCCGTCTGGTCCGGATCGCCGTCGAAGAGGGCCGTGCGACCAGCCCCGCCCTGAAGATCGGCGTATGCGGCGAACACGGTGGGGACCCGGACTCCATCCACTTCTTCCACGACACCGGCATCGACTACGTCTCCTGCTCGCCGTTCCGCGTCCCGTCGGCCCGCCTCGAAGCGGGGCGAGCGGCACTCAAGAACCGGGCCGACGGCAGGACAGCCGCCACCTAGACAGCATTGACCAAGGGGAGGGAACGACATGACCATCCGTCATGTGACCGTCGGGGTGGACGGCTCGCTCATCGCCGTACGAGCGCTGGACCGGGCCGCCGAGGAAGCGCTGCTGCGCGGCGCCCCGCTGGACATCGTGTACGCCGTGCCCGACCCCGACGAAGCCGGCCCGGTACTGGCGTCCGCAGCCGCGCGGGTGCGCGAGCGGCACCCAGGACTACCCGTCACGGCCTCGGTCTTCCAGGGCGGACCGGTCCAGGCGCTGGCCCGGCACGGCCGAGACGCGGCGCTCACCGTCATCGGCACACGGAGCCTCGGCAGTCTCGCCGGCTTATTGTTCGGCTCGGTGAGCCTGCGGCTGGCCGCGCATACGCGAGGTCCGCTGCTCGTCGTACGGGGGAACTACAGGGCAGCCGGCCGTAGCGAGGTGCTGCTCGGCCTGGAGGACGAGGCCGACATGGATGCCGCGGCTTTCGCCTTCGCGGAGGCGCAGCGTCGCGGGCTCCGGCTGCGTGTGGTGCACGCTGGCCCCCGGTACCGCCCGGCGGCCTCCCTTCCTGCACTGGTTGCCGCGGATCAGGTCCGCGACGGTGCCGGCCCACAGGCACAGACCGAACCGTTTTACCGTGCCGTGCTGTGGCCGGGGCACGGGAGCAGTATCCCGGGGTCGAGGTGCAGACCCGCAGGGTCGGCTCCGACCGGATGCGTGCACTGCTGGAGGCGACGCGTGATGCCGCCCTCGTGGTGGTCGGTTCTGGCAGCCACTCGCACCGCATCGGTCCGCGGCCGGGGCCCCTCGCCGCCTTCCAGCTGCATCACTCCCACTGCCCGGTCGCGGTCGTCTGAACGAGCCTCGGAGAACGATGTCCGGGTCGTTCGGTCCTGAATGCACATGGAGGGCTGGCGTGCCGCTAGGTCCTGTTCCGGGTTCGGATTATTGGTTTTGGGATTGAGCCGAAGCACGATGGTTGTCACCAAGGCAGGCTTGTTGTCATCAAGATCGACAGCGCAGTGTTGGGAGATCCGGAGCCGATGGCCTGGTCAGCTGCCTCCCGGCGTGCCGCGGTCGGCGTCGCGGGAAAATGAACCATGAAGTTCCTGAAGCGGCACACCCGCCGAGCCCAGCACAATGACTACGTTCCGGTTGACGATGATGAGGACGACGACGAATTCGCCCGCGGCGGCTACGTGATCAGCATCGAGCCGCAGGCGCCGACGATGACGCTTGTGGAGCCAATTCGAACCATGCGCTCGGAGGAATTCCCGGTCTCTGTGCCTGCACAAGAGCTGAAGCCAGGCGTGAACTACCTACTTGGCGGACCCGGGGAGCCGACATGCGAGGTGGTTCAGGTCGCGGCAGGCGAACCGTTGCCGGGCAGGCGTCGGCGCATTCGGCGAGGCAGGTTCAGGACCGTCGCTTCTGCTCATCCGGCGGGCACGTTGGTCACACCGGTCACCGCTGAACGCATCGAGGACTGGTCGCAGTGGATTCAGGCGGGTCGGTGACAGCCACCCTACTGGCCGCGCTCTCGGTGACAGGCAGCGTGCCGATTCGGTGACGACTGCGATGCTTCACCCACGCGAAACAGCAGTTCAGCGAAGATATTGGTGACAACTGTCGTACGTCGGCGCAGGGATTCGCCGGTGGCGGGCGGCTGGGCCTGGTAGTTGTCGAGGGTGGCGCGTGGTGATCGGATGTCGAGTGGGAGTTGGCCGAGCCTTTCTTGCCGTTGGGCGAGCGCGGCCCGGTCCCTGACCTGCGGCGGCTGTTCAACGCTGTGATGTGGCGGTTCAGGACTGGGTGCCCCTGGCGGGACGTGCCGCAGGAGTACGGCTCCTGGTCGACCGTTTACGGTGCGTTCCAGCGTTGGGCGGCGGCCGGGACCTTCCGGATGCTGATGGAGGGGATGATTGCCGAGGCGGCGGCCCGTGACCAGGTCGATCTCGACCTGGTCAGCGTGGATTCCACGGTCGCGCGCGCTCATCATCACGCGGCGGGGATGGCCGTCGACCCTGAGCTGCTGGACGAGCTGGAGAAGGCCGTCGCCGAGGAAAAGGGGCTTCTCGAAAGGGGCAAAGCGCACCGGTAGCTACGCCGGACGAGGACGGCGACGACGTGGTGCGTGAGGATCGGCGGCGGCGTAGAGCCCGGCTCCGTGCGGCTGAACTGGGCCGTTCCCGGGGTCGCGATGTACCAGGCGAGTGCCCGCGCTACGGCCCGGGTCGGCGGGGCGGATACGCGGGCAGCCGTGAACGCCCAGGACTGGCCGGCGTCGATGGGGGTCCGCGTGCCGGTCGGCAACCGTGCCGACCAGACACCGGGGTGCAGCAGTCCGTGCGCGATCAGGAACCCCGCCACCAGCACGCCGATCATGGCCGGTCCTTCCGGTGGGTGGGTTCTGAGCCGCCCACATCCAGTCGGAAGGGCGGTTAGCTGTCCGTCATGAGGGTGGCGTACGCGGCGACGCGAAGGGCCCACCGGTTGAGGCCGAGGACCAGGTCGTACAGGTCCTTCGGGTATCTCTCCGTGAAGGTCAGGGTCACGGCGGCGATGATCGTGAGGACCAGAATGAGCCCGCCGTACCCCACACCCAGCCGGAGGCCCCCGAGGAAGAAGCCGATGACGACGTAGTCCGGGGTTGCCAGTAGCCACCACTTCACCAACACCAGGCCGCGGGAGAGCCGCTCAGGGTAGGCGATGTCCAACCGGGCCGGATATTGAGGCTCCTCGCCCAGGCTGAACGGCGGGTATCGGTCAGTGCCCAGGGCGCCGTACGAGTAGTAGGCAACCCGCCAGGTCCAGCGCAGGACCCCCAGGTTGAAGTCGAACAGCGTGCGTGGATAGCGCTCGGTGAACAGGATGGCGAAGAACGCGATCACGCTCACCACGGTGAACGTGATCCACAGGAAGAACAGGAGCATGTAGTGGGGGACGGCGAGGATTTACTTCGCCAGCCACAGCTACCGGGACAGCGGATCGTCCAGACGTGCGTTCACCCGGACTGGGTTGTCCGGGACCTTCACCAGGCTCGACATGGTGCCCCTCCTTCAGCCCGGCGTGCGAGGCGCCGAGTTGGTCTCATGGGCCAGCGTGGCCGCCCGCGCGCGCCCCTTGCGAGAGCCGTTTGGGCCCGGCACGCCGGTCGGCCCAGAGCCTCGGCACAGGCCGCGACGGCTCATGTGACGGCGGGGCGACCAGGAACGGTCGCCCCGCCGTCGGATGTCTTCCGCCCGTGGGCCGCATCCCCCTGCTGGTTTCCGCGTCAGTTGGTCTTGCGCCGCCACTGCGGTCCGAGCTGCTCCCACTCGCGGCCCCATCGGTCGTAGAGCCGCTGATCGAACCGCCATTGGACGACGCGTCCGGCGGCGAAAGCCAGGCTGGCGAAGGCAAGCGCGGCTGCGGCTCCGAACACGTCCGCCTCCACAGCGGCCGTCGAGGCGGACGTCGGTTCGGTGGTGAGCCGCTCCCTGCCGTTCAGCCAGACGACGACTTTCGATCCGGCCCGCTGCCCGGGATCCAGCATGGCCCGGCCAGTACGCGTGGAGCCGTCCTTCCCCGTCCAGCGGACAGTGGCGCGGACCTGGTCGTAGGGCGTGCCCGCTCCCATATTCACGGTCGGAGCCGTGCTCTCGGCGAGAACGGCCTGGACCGGGTGCCGCTCGCGGCGAAGCTGCGCGAAGGACTCGTCGGCGGTGTGGGCCGTCAGCACGCCGATCAGGGTGCCGCCCGTCGCGATGACCATCCAGACCGCCAGCACGATCCAGGCCCCGACGACGTCGTCGTGTCGTCGCAGAGGATTGGTCCGCCACCGCCACAGCAGTTGACTCACACGCTTGGTCCCGCGCATCCGACCGCACCTCCTCGTTGTCCCGTCACAGACAGGACGGTGGCAGCGGGGACTGCATGGCGGGCAGGGGCCGTCCAGGCGGTATCGCGGGCCGTCCGGGCCCCAGCGAGGTCCGGTGGTGGGTCGTTCGGCCCTCGTACGCGAAGTGCGGCGCCACCGTCCACGTACGCGAGACCGTCGGCCGACCCGAACAGCCCGCCCGGTCCTCCGATGGGGACCGACCGGCCCAAGCGGACAGCGGCTGTCCGGTTCAGGCTGGACATACGAGTTCAATCCACGCGTGGGGCGATCGCCGAAGGGCTTTCCACCCTTGTCGGAGCCGACACGGCGGACACGGGCGACGGTAGTCGCGGGCAACGGTGAATCTGCATGCCGTCCTCCTTCACGACCGGCGTCCGCCAGGCACAGAGAAGGGGTCGTCATGAAAGCACTGTTGTCGACGATGCGATCGCGTTCCGAACGGCACCAGGCTCGGCGCCCGCCGAAGTGGTCGGCAGCGACGTGGCGTTCGAGGTCGATCACATCGACGAAGCGCTCAGCCAGGGCTGGAGTGTCCTCGTACGCGGCCGCGCCCGGGCCGTGACGGACGCGGACGGCGTGCGTCGCTTGGAGGAACTCGCCTACAGCGCTCCGTGGGCCGGTGGCGAACGATCCCTGTGGGTGTGCGTCGATCCGGCCGCCGTCACCGGGCGTCGGATCGAGGTGCCCTGACTGTCGGTACCGGCGGCCGCCGCTCCGTCGTCCGGGGGGGACCGGTCGGCCCCGCGGCCCGCCGTTCCCCAGGCGGCAACGCATGCCACCGCACCCCCTGAGAGTTGGACCCCGCGATGAATCCCAACGACGGCTTCCGTGAACTCGACCGCGAGGAGTGCCTGCGTCTGTTGTCGCGGGTCCCGATAGGCCGCGTCGTCCACACGCGCCATGCCCTGCCCGCCGTTCTGCCGGTCAACTTCAGCTTGGACGCCGATTCCGCCGTCGTGATGCGGACTTCGGCCGACTCGGAACTGGCCGCCGCGATCGACGGTGTGGTGATCGCTTTCGAAGCGGACGAGGTGGATGCGGCAGCCCATTTCGGTTGGAGCGTCGTGGTCACCGGATGCGCCGCGATGGTGACCGATCCAGCCGAGCATGGCCGGCTCGCCCGTACGGGCCCGCGCTCCTGGGTGACCTCGCCCGAGGAGGTCTTCATCCGGGTCGAGCCCGAGCTGGTGACCGGCCGTCAGCTGGTAAGGGAGCGCTCGGTCTACGGGCTGGGGCTGTCCGCGTCCTGATCATCGCTTCGGCACGCGAACGGCTCCGTGGTCCCTCCCGGCCATCCGGGGGATCACGGAGCCGTTCGGGACCCTGCCGAACGGGACCAATGGCCCCGGCGGGGGACACGTGGCCACCGACTGCGATGGCCTCCGCCGAGCAGGATCGTATGCGGATCGCGTAGTTCGCGGTCTGACCCCAGTGGTCCGCGCGAGGAGCACAACTATGCCCCGTACGCCAAGAATTACAGAGCGGGACGCTCCCAACGCGGCGCTCGGTCTTCCCTCGGCGACCGCACTCGGGAGGGCGGCATCATCGGTACTGGGGGCTTCGCGCTCCCTTCGGCCTTGGTGCTCTACGGCCCCATCTCGCTCGTGGCGTTCGGCGCCGTCACGCTCGCGTTGGCGGTGTGTTCGGCACGCTGTCCAAGCGCGTCCCGGCGAACGGTGGCCCGTATCTCTGCGCTCGTGAGGCCTTCGGCGAGTTCGCTGTTTCCTCAGCGCCTGGTCGTACTGGATCACCGCGTGGGCCGGCAACGCCGCGATTTCTCCTCCTCGCCCGCCTCTGTGGTTTTCGACCAGGCGGAGAACCGACTGCACACCATCAAGGCCGTGGTCGTCGCCATTTTGGAGAGTTGAGCCATGCGCATCGTCATCGCCCTCGGCGGCAACGCCCTGCTGCACCGGGGCGAAAGCCCCAACGCGGCCGTCCAGGCCGCCAACATCGACCGGGTCACCACCGCGATCGCCTCCCTCGCCCACGAGCACGAGATCGTCATCACGCACGGCAACGGGCCACAGATCGGCCTGCTCGCCGTCGAGAGCGCCGCCGACCCCGACCTGAACACTCCCTATCCGCTGGACCTGCTGGGTGCCCAGACGCAGGGCATGATCGGTTCCCTGCTGGCCCGCACCCGGCACGACGCCCTGCCCAGGCGACGGATCGCCGCACTGGTCACCCACGCCCTGGTCCGGGCCGACGACCCGGCCTTCGAGCACCCCGCGAAGTTCGTCGGCCAGGTGTATCCCTACGACATCGCGACGTCGCTTGCCCGCAAACGTGGCTGACACGTCGCCGCCGACACCACTGGCTGGCGCCGCGTCGTCCCCTCACCGGCACCTGAACGGATCATCGAGACCCAGACCGTCCACGAACTCCTGGGCAGCGGCACGCTCGTCATCTGCGCCGGCGGCGGAGGCGTCCCCGTCACCGCCGACCGCGACACCGGCGCGCTGACCGGCGTGGAGGCCGTCGTCGACAAGGACCTCACCGCGGCGCTGCTCGCCGAGGACCTGGAGGCCGACTTCCTGCTCATCCTCACCGACGTGCCCTGCGTCTACGCCGGCTACCGCACCTCCGGGCAGCGGCCCCTCCTCGGCGTCACACCCGCCGAGCTGCGCCGGGGCCGCTTCACCGAAGGCTCCATGGGGCCCAAGGCCGAGGCCGCCGCGCGCTTCGTCGAGCGCACCGGCGGACCGGCCGCGATCGGCGCACTGGACGCGGCGTACGAGATCGTCCACGGCAGGTCGGGCACACTCGTCCGACCGGACCTGCCCGTCGCGTAAGCGCGTGCGACCTCGGGGCCGAACGGCCCCTGCCTGAGGCCGAACGGCGCAGACACAGGCACTTCCCGGCCCTCCCGGCGGCGTTCGCGCCGCCCGAGTATCGAAAGGGAGACATCCCAGTGCGGAGCAGAGGAGACCACCGGCGACGCCGAGCTCTCCGATGGTGTTTATCAGCGGTGCAGGGCAGACGACAGTGGTGTTCTTGTCGACGCCGATCTCGCCCAGACTCCGCAGGTTGCGCAGTCGCAGGGTGAGCGGGTGGGCCATCATCGTGTCGGACACGTCGCCCAAGGCTACAGCGGCCAGGGACGTCGGGAACCGGTCCTGCCCACCGGCGCCCGCTCGATGACAACCAGGACCACGGGCGGACGCTTCGGCTATTCCAGGGACCGTTGTGTCAGCCCGTCGACAGCTGCCTGAGACCTCATCGCCCGGACCGGCAATATGCAGCGACGTGTGCTGAGACGGCCTCCTATCCGGGAAACCGCCTCAGCCAACGTGTGTCAGCCGTGGTCGGGATGGGCGGTGGCGGAGTAGCCGTCGTGCCAGGCAGCCTTCGCGCCGGAATCACCGATTCGGTAGACCTGCACACCTGCGCCCACTCCGATGACAAGGGAGAGAACCGAGGCTGCGATACGCAGCGGCGTGGCCACCGCATTGCGGGTGGTGGGCCCTGTCGCCTCAGCTGCGCGGTTGTCGGCGCGGCGGTAGGTCCACCACAGCGCCGCGGCCACCAAGAACAGGGCAATGCTCCAGGGGAGCAGTTCATCACCGAGTTCGGCGTGCCTACGGACGAGGGCGTTGCTACCAACGTGGCGCTCCAGCCACTCGCCGGCGTCTGTGGTCAGCGGCACGCTGACCAGGGCGACCAGAGCGAGGACCGGGAGGGCGAGACCGAACCGGCGCATGGCCGATGGCCAGATGGCGCACAGGACGAGCGCCAGCGCGGTGAGGGGTATCAGGACCACGACGACGTGTACGAACAGGACGTGCGCGGGGACGCCGTTGATCAGGTCGAGTCCCATAGGGGGCTCCTCCGGGGGGTGTTCAACGCTGGACAGGGGCAACTGGTCTTGCGCAGGGCTTCGGGAGCAAGCCGTGTCCGAGATGGGGAGGCGCCCTTTCCCTGCGGAAGAGACTGCGACTTGGTGCCGCTTCAGGATTCATGTGGGTTGAATCCCGAGGCCCACACCCGGGTGCCCGGTGTCGGGCGGCCGAGCGTGGCGCTGACCATCGGCGGACTTGAGCGTGACGCGCAGATGGCGGGGGTGCGCGGGGGCGGAGTGCGAATAGGGGACCGTCGGACAGTTGGTGGCCGAAGGTGAGGAAGACGGCCAGACAGGTGGCGAAGTGCAGGTTGTGCCAAGCGCGGAGGTCTGACCGACCACCTGCGTGTGTGACGTCTGTGAACAGCCCCAGATGACCAGCAGGGTATGGGCGAGGGCCGGGGTGATCGCGCAACGGCCGCCGAAATCGTGCCGGCGTGCGAGAAGATCCGTACCGTTGGTGTGGTCGAGGAGCGGTACGCGGGCCATCGGAGCCAGCAGCACGCACAGGCGTAGCCGGCCAGGAGGCCGGTGATGCGCCCTGCGCCGGTGAGGCATCCCGCGGGGCCGGCCACGGAGGTCGTGTCGCTCCACCACAGCGCCGGCACCCCGGCGGCGCCGGCCCGGAACAGCAGCGGGGCCATGAAGGGCACGGCCCCGCGCCGTGGGCGCCGGTGGCGTAGCCCACGGCTCGAATGTGTGGTGGTGGACGTCGTGGTCAACGCGGCTCCTGCGGGGTGGGACCCGCTTCCGGTGATGGGCGGTCAGCCTCACATCCCAACCTCTGCGTATCTTCTGAAACCGTCCGCCGGGCCGCACTCAACCTCGATTCAGAAGAAACCCAGAGCCTTGGCTCACCGATCAGGTGTAGGGTCGGCAGGTCCCCGTGAAGGGGGAACCGTTGCGGCGGGCGCTGGAGCGGTCAGGGCGTCCACCTCTTCCGCTTCGAGGCGTCGAGCAACGCCGGTGGTGTCGTTGTCCCAGAGGCACGTCTCCCGCCTTCTCACCCGCACCTTGAGGAAACTCCGCGCAGGCATGCTCACCATCAGCTGAGCGCGCAGCAAACGGCCGGTGGTCCCTCCCCTCCTGGGGGTGGGACGCGTCGCCAGTTTTCGGAGCCTGAGCGGTACCCGTCAGCCGGTTTTGCCTGGGACTCAGGCAGATGTGGGGCTGAGGATGACGTCAGCTGCGATGCGTTTGCCGAGGGGTGTGTGCTCCACGGAGACGGTGCGGGCGAGGGCTGCGACGATCTCCAGACCGTGCTGGCCGACGCGGGTCGGATCCGGGGCTTTGACGGCCGGAGCCATGGGGTTGCTGTCCCAGACTTCGACCCGCAAGACGGGGCCGGTGACGCGCAGGTGCAGCCGGGCGGGTCCGGGGGCGTACTTGCGGGCATTGGTGACGAGTTCGCTGACGATCAGCTGGACGATCTCCACCGTGGCCGCTGCCACCGGGATGCCGTAGCGGACTTTTGCCTTCGAGAGGAGCGCGGCTGCGAGGTGGCGGGCCTGGGCGATGCGGGAGCCGTCGCTGTTCAAGGTGAGCGAGGTCTCCAGCGCCGGGGCAGCGCCGTGCTGGCTCGGCCGTTCAAAGCCGGGGTCTCGAGTTGCTTCGTCCATTCGCGCTCGCTTCCGTCTCCCTGCCGGATACCCCTCCAGGGACCGTGTACGCCAGCCCCGCACATGGCCTGCGGCACAGGCCACCACAGGTACCCCCATAGGCCGGAGCCGCTGGTTAGCCGCCACTCCAGCACCAGACGAACCGCCCCGTCCTGCGGCGCCCAGCGTGAGCTGAAGGCGTTTGAGGTCAGGCTGCCGCCTCGTCCCCTCCGGCACCCGCTGCCCCTGCACCCGCTCCAGACGGCACCTGCAGCACGGACGGACCGGCCTGTACCGATCCAGCACCTGCGTCCAGCCCGGATGGAACTGCGGCGACGCGAACCGCAGCGTGCCCACCGGCGCCGCCGCGTACGGGATACCGCGGAAGGATCTGTTGCGCGTTGCCACGCCCATCACGGGTAGTCGGGCGGGGCATACCTCACAGAACAGGAGAGATCATCATGGGTTCTGAAATCACCCCCCGGTACACCGTTCCGGGCCTTACGGTGCAGGACGCTGGCTCGGTCATCGAGCTGTTGCAGCAGCGCCTGCACGCGCTCAACGATCTCCATCTCACGCTGAAGCACGTCCACTGGAATGTGGTGGGCCCCCACTTCATCGCCGTGCACGAAATGCTTGACCCGCAAGTCGACCGCGTCCGCGACATGGCCGACGATGTTGCCGAGCGGATGGCTGCCCTGGGAGGCGTCGCCTACGGAACTCCGGGCGCGCTGGTCGAACAGCGCACGTGGAAGGACTACAGCGTGGGCCGCGCCGATGCCATCGCACACCTTGGCGCGCTCAATCTCGTGTACACCGGCTTGCTGGAAGATCTGCGCTCACTGATCAAGACGGTGTCGGACATCGACCCGGTCACTGAGGACTTGTTGATCGAACAACTGCGTGACCTGGAGCAGTTCCAATGGTTCGTACGCGCCCACTTGGAGACCGCCAGCGGCACTCTGACGACGGCTGGTGCCACCACCGAGACGGAAGCCGCCCAACAGTCCGCTCAGTGACAGCGCGACCCGAGGCACGTACGACAGCAACTGATCAACCCCATTCCTGATCCATTCCCAGTAATGGATCACAATGCTGTGAGCTTCAGATCATGCGGCGTGCTCGATCTGGAGCAGGAAGAGTGTTGCGGCAGCGATCTCCGTGATGCGACTGGGGTCGAGGCTAACTCTGCGCAGGGCCTTGAAGGTGGTCTCGAGCACGGAGCTGGTGCGTTCGCAGACGCCGTGGATGCCGCGGACGACCTTGTTGTAGGTCTGCTGGGCCTCGGCACAGTGCACTTCCGGCGCGCTTTTTGACGGGGTGACGGAAGCCGTCGCAGGAGTTCTTGTAGCCGAGGTCGACCAGAGTCGGCATGTCCAGCTCGGCGCGACTCGGTTGAGGACGTCGATCAGGCCGAGGTGGCGGGCGCAGGTGGTGTCGTGCTCCCTGCCGGGGCGGACCGGTGGGACCCAGATCGGCTAGTGCCGTGACTCGGAAGGTTCACCGGGTTGGGGCAGGCCAGTCGGCGGGAAGCGTATAGCGCCAGCCCGGGCGCCACGCAGGTGGGGCTTCGAGCAGGTCATCCAGTGATGCTCCGGTGAGCAGACAGTCCAGAGCCCATCGGTTGGCCGAGTGGGCGATCAGCAGGATCCGGCAGCCGTCCCAGTCAGTGGCCAGGTCATGGAGGAATGCGTCGGCGGCGGCCAGGACCTGGCGGTAGCTCTGTCCGCCTGGGAAGGGCTTGTCGATCCGGCGGGTCCGTTGGGCGGCGATGAGGATGGCGGATGTTCCGTTGAGGTCGCCGTAGTTGCACTCGCGTAGTCGGATGTCCTGATGGATCGCGGGCTTGCCGCCGGGGAACGCGATCCGGGCGGTTTCCACGGCGCGGTGAAGGTCGGAGGTGAACACGGCCGCGAGCGCGTCGCCGCGTCGGCGCTCGCCCAGTTCCCCGGCCTGGCGGCGGCCCAATTCCGAGAGCCGGCCCGGGAGCCAGCCGGTAGCGATGCCCGCCTGGTTGTCGGTGGTGGTGGCGTGAGTCTCGTAGATGATCTCTACTGCGATCGGAGGCTCCCTTCTCGGTGGGTCAGGCCGCTTCGTCGAGTGGGCGGTCTCCCCAGCGGATACTCTTCTCGCTTCGGATACGGGCCCGCTCGCGGCGCTGGGCTGCCGGCAGGTCGGGGTGACGGGCATTCATATTGCGCCAACGCAGATAGGACTGCAGGGCCCGGGTCTGCACGGTGTGGTTGCGGTGGTTGGAGTTCGTGATGGTGAACTGCCGCAGCGGCCCGAAGTGCGCCTTGATCGGGTTGGCACAGGACGCGTAGGTCGGCGTGAAGGACAGCTCGACGCGGTTCTTCGCCCTGCGGCGGATCGTCTCACCCTTGTGGGCAGACAGGTTGTCCAGGATGACGTAGGTGGGGGCGCCGTCCGGGGGGCGGCCCGGATCGGCCTGAGCGCGGGCAGTGTGTTTGCGGCACCCTTCTTCCGGCGGTTGATGCCCCGGAGCGTGTCGTCGCCGATCGAGTAGCACCCGTGGAAGTACCTGACGCCGTGGGTGCGATGGTAGGTCGCCGGGTGCTGCTCGGGGTGGCTGGTGGGGGCCCAGCCCGCACCGTCGGTGGGGCGGATGCCGAGCGGGCCGAACTCGTCGAACGCGAAGACCCGGTCCGGGGAGTGCTCCAGGACGTGCTCGATGCGGTCCAGGTCGCATCGCGGTCGGGGTCCGGGACTTCCTTCCAGGTCTTGGTGCGCTGGAAGGTGATGCCGGGGCGGGCCAACAGGCGGCGTAGGGCCTCGCGGCCGATGCGGATGACCCGGCCATGGAATTTCAGCAGGTAGGCGGCGAGTTTACGGATGGACCAGGGCTGCCGGAGAATTCCCAGCCGTCGCCTCGACCGAGGTCCCGAATGACGCCTGCCCGGACTTGTGGGGCCACACGGACCGCAGCGCCAGCCCCACGAGCACTCTGGCCCGTATCAGCGTCCGCACCATCCGACAGGCGCACGAGGCGACCGGTACGCCGAGCCCGACACTGCCGCCCGTTCCCCTTCCTGCCGCGTGTCTCTTGCCCCGGACGTGGACGACGACGTCTGGAGACGGATCCTGGACGCGGCCGAGAAGATTTGTGGGAATCCCTGACCGGCTACACCGGTTTCGACCGTGGCCTGTCGCTGGAGATCGTCCCAGACGCCCTGAAGTGCCTCAGCGTCGACGAACAGGGCGGATAAGTACCCCAGCGGCAGGTCTTCGCCGTCGATCAACCAGGGCCGCCTCAGCCTGCTGGCGAAGCCGGAGCCCCGCGTCGCATGGTCGGAGCGCCACGGTTGGGAGCGGATTAGTGTCCCAGCTTCGTAGATCGCGATCTTGCTTTGCCCGCAGAATTGGTCTGGGAATTTTTCATAGAATTGGACCCATCTTTCAGCGCCATTGGATGCGTAGCGTTGCACGCATGAGCACGCACGAAGCGCACGGAAGCTCGAAGCGCTTTCCGAGCACAGGCGCGGTCTGGACTGCCGGCTTCAGCCCATGAGCCGCCTGGCGGGCGGCCCTGAGGGCTGCGCGCACCACCTCCTTCTCAGCGGTAGCTGGCTGACGTGTGAGGTACGGGTGAGGGCAAGCGAGAAATCACCGGACGCCCGTGTTCCTGCCCGTCGGTGTCAGCCGACGGCCGGTGGGTGCACCCAGGTCCCACCATGGGTGCAACCGGAGCACGCCTGAGGGGCCGTGACCGCCACCGCAGCTACTGTCGGCGGCCGGGTGAATGGGTTGTGGCATGCCGTGCCCGGTCGTTCGATCATTCCTGCCCTGAACCTATCCATCCACCAGACAGCTGAGCAGTTGGGGGACCGCATCGCCGGGGGGAGATAGAAGGGAAGAGCCATGGGCAGTTCCGCAGAGACAGCAGTCTCCGAGGTTCAGGTGACCATCGAGACAGTCTGTCCAGCGATAGCTCTCCTTGACACGCAGGGGATGGTGGTTGGATGGTCGCAGACCGCTCAGCGGCTCGTGGGCTATTCGGCTGCGGAGGTGGTGGGGCGGTCCGCCGGTGTCCTGTTGGTGGCTGCTGGCGACCGAGCAAAGGCTTCACAAGCCGCACAGGAGAGCACTCTCCGGGGCGGCTGGTCCGACCTTGCGCAGGTACGCCACCGCGACGGCCACTGCGTCGATGTGCGCCTGTGCGTGTCATCGCTGTCCGGGCAGGACGGACAGGGCTGGTGGGTGGTCTGCGCTACCGACAAGGTCCTGGTTCCCGCGTGGCCGACCGAGGCCCCAGGAGCGGAGCCGCTCCTCGCTGCGCTGCCGCTGCAGAGCTGCCCGCCGATCGGTGTTGTCATACGGGACAGGCACTTGCGCTGCATCCGGGTGAACGACTCCCAGGGCTCAAAGGACGGCATCCCTCTCCCCAAGCGGCTGGGCCGCAGGCTGACGGAGGCAGCGCCCGGGACGGAGGCCGAGACGCTGGAGGCAGTGATGCACCAGGTGCTGGAGAGCGGCGACCCGGCGATCAACGTGGACTATCAGGCCTTCCTGCCGACGAAGGAGGGAAGCAGTCGCATATTGACCGCGTCATACTTCCGCCTCGACGATGCTCAGGGGTGCGCGCTGGGCGTGTGCGTCGTGAGCGTGGACGCCACCGACTGCCGACGGGCGCAAGAGCGTCTGGCAATCCTCGGCGCGGCCAGCAGGCGCATCGGTACCACTTTGGACGTCATGCAGACCGCGCAGGAACTGGCCGACCTCGCCGTGCCGTTCCTCGCGGACTACGCCGCCGTCGACCTGGCGGAGTCCGTCCCACTCGGCGAGGAGCCCCTGGCGCATCTCGGCCCACAGGACGGGCGCATCCCCGTCTTCCGCCGTGCGGGCCTGGCCTCGATCCACCCGGGAACGCCGGAGTCCCAGTTCGCTCGCGGAGAGCCGGTCTTCGTCCCGCCCGCTTCGCCCTTCACCGGGGTCCTGCGCTCCGGGAAATCCCACTTCGAGCCGATGCTGGACACATCCCCGAGCACATGGCACGACCACCACGACCCGGCGCGGGCGAAGAAGATCCGAGACAACGCCATGCACTCGTTGATGGTCGTCCCGATCCACGCGCGGGGTGCAGTGCTGGGCGTGGAGGTCTTTGTGCGGACCGAGGACCCCAGGCCGTTCGAGGAGGACGACCTGCGCTTGGCCGAGGAACTCGTCAGCTGGGCAGCACTGGCCCTGGACAACGCTCGCCAATACGCGCGCGAACGCTCCGCGGTTCTCGCCCTGCAGCGCCTGCTGCACCCCCACCGCCCCACGGGCGGCTCGGCCGCAGATGTGGCCTGGTGCTACCTGCCGGCTGACAGCCACCACGGCATCGGGGGTGACTGGTTCGACGTGATCCCCCTCTCTGGCGCCCGCGTCGCCCTGGTCGTCGGTGACGTGGTCGGACACGGCATCAACGCGGCCGCGAAGATGGGCCAGCTCCGCACCGCCATGCACACTCTCGCGGACACGGACATGCCTCCCGATGAAGTACTGTCCCGACTCGACGAGCAGGTCATCCGCTTCACCGAGGCGGAAGATCCCCGGAGCCCGGACACCACCATGATGGCCGCCACGTGCCTGTATGCCGTATACGACCCGGTCACCCGTACCTGCACCATGGCGCGGGCCGGCCATCCCCCGCCCGCGATCATCGCCCCCCACGGCCAGGTCACCTACCCCGACCTGCCTGCCGGAGCACCGCTCGGTCTCGGACTGGTCCCCTTCGAGTCCGCAACGTTGGAACTCGCGGAAGGAAGCGTGCTCGCCTTCTACACCGACGGTCTGGTCGAGACCCGGCACCAGGACATCAGCGCCGGCATGAACCGCTTGCGCGCGGTCCTCGCACGGCCCGGCCTCACGCTGGACGATCTGTGCGGTTCCACAGTGGACACACTGAGGGCCAAGCCGCCGAGCGACGATGCCACTCTGCTTCTCGCACGGACCCGCTCGCTGAGCACAGACCAGGTTGCCGCCTGGCAGTTCCCCAGCGTCCCCGCTGTCGTCAGCCGCGCCCGGACTCTCGCTGCCCGGCAGCTGACCCGGTGGGGACTGGAACACCTAGCCGAGTCCACAGAGCTGATCGTCAGCGAACTGTTCACCAACGCCCTCATCCACGGCAACGGCGACTGCAACAGCGACCGCACGATCGGCCTACGTCTCATCCGGCACGAGATGCTGACCTGCGAAGTCTCCGATGCCAGCCACAGCCACCCGCTTGTGCGACAGGCCCGCACCACTGACGAACACGGCCGCGGCCTCTTTCTCGTCACTCAACTGTCCCGCCGATGGGGAACCCGCCACATCCCGGAAGGCAAAATCATCTGGGCTGATCAGCAACTGCCAGCCAGTGCGTGAAGCCACTTACCCGCCCAGCTCCAACACTTGGAAGCCGGCGCCTACGCTCGGAGAAGAGCGACACTCGGAACTGGAGAGCAGACCCACGCCACACCCGCGACAGCCCGGTATCGGGGGTGGAAAGTCCCATACAGCCCTCCCGCCTTGTCGCATAACCCCAGCTACTGCGTCGGAGGGTTCGTGAAAGTCGAACCTCGTCCGCCCCAGAGGCTGGGAGTGGATCTGCAATCTGGTCGAAGCAGCCAGAACGGCCGAAGCGGGCGGATACAGCAGTTTGTGGAAGTACGAACGGCTCTGCCCAGCGTCCTGTGCCTGACGCATCTCGGTGTGCGAACCGAGCGGCGACGCTTCATTGCCGTGCGCGCCGAACCAGGGAGAACAATGACGAGCAGACCGCCTTCGCAGGCGCCTAGAGCAACCAGCCAATGGCGGGGCTACCGATGGGTAACCCTGTGGGCCGTGCCGATCGCGGCGATTCCGGTGGCCGACTGGTTCCTGCCGCCAAACATCCACCTCGCCCATCTGCTGGTCATCCCGCTCGCGCTCGCCGCCGCCTTCGCCGACACCCGCCGTACTGCCGCCACCGCTCTGCTGGCCCTCGCGGCGCTGACCGCCGCGGGAGCTGAGCGACACGCGCTGACCACCGAGAACGTGCTCGTGCAGATGCTGTCCCTGGTGCTGTTCTCGACGCTGCTCCTGATCGCCACCCGTCTGCGCGAGCAGCATCAGCGCCAGCTGGCTATCGTGCGCCAGGTCTCGGAAGCCGCGCAGTCCGTGCTGCTGCGGCCACTGCCGCGACTCGCGGGATCGGTGTCCCTCGCCTCGACGTACGTGGCCGCCCAGACTGAAGCCCGTATCGGTGGAGACCTCTACGCACTGGTCCGCGCGCCTGGCATCACCCGGCTGATCATCGGGGATGCGCGCGGCAAGGGGCTCGGGGCCATCGCGGACATCGAGACCGTCCTCGGTGCGTTCCGCTTCAACGCGCACGGCCACCCCACCCTGTCCGATCTCGCTTCCGCCCTGGAGTCCGACGTGCGCTGGGACCTGGGCCAGTCGCACCGCGGGGATCCTGACGAATGGCCTGGTGAACACTTTGTCACGGCAGCCGTGCTCGAGATCCCGGACGACCAGACCTGTGCCCGTCTGATCAGCTTCGGCCATCTGCCGCCACTCCTGCTGCACGAGAGGCAGGTCACGCCTCTGGAAGTCAGTGTCCCCGCTCCGCCGCTGGGTCTTGGTGCACTGACGGAGACCGAGTACGCCCCCTTGACCTTCCGTTTCACCCCCGGCGACCGGTTGGTGCTGTACACCGACGGAGTCACCGAGGCCCGGGACAACATGGGCAGCTTCTACCCCCTCGTGGAGCGGGTGACGGCTTGGGCCGATCAACGCCCGGATGCGCTCGTGCGCAGAATCGGCGCCGACCTGAGGGCTCACACGGGCGGGCCGCTCGCCGACGACATGGCCCTGATCGTCCTGCAGCACGAAGGGGCGCACGTCCGGGCCCGGATCCCCGAGAACCGGTGGGCCTCGTGACGAAGGCACGGCCCGCTTGAGGAAGAGTGGCGCCGGACGCGCCCGGGCCCGGCGGGCTGTTCCCTGCCGGGCGCGGCGAGGCGCGCGGATGCGGGGCATGCGGCTCAGTCGTGTTCGCGTCTGTCGACGCGTCGAAGTGACGATGAGCTCAGGCTCGATGGCAGCGTGCGGCTACTTCACAGTGTCAGGGCTCGCTGGTCGTGCCTCGCGCGGTGCGAGTGGCGATGAAGGCCGAGCGGCTGATGTTGACGGCGTCGTTCCACTCGGGGTGGACCTGGACGTAGTCGGCGACAAAACCGCAGTAGATGCCAACCTTGGCCGGCCCCTGAGCCAGGTCTTCCAGGGCGTGGCGCGCTAGGCGCTGTTTCTCGGATCTCCCTCCGTGAACGGGGTGTTGGGGGCAGGCTGGCTCCATGGGACGCGGAGACCTGACGAATGCGGAGTGGGACCGGCTGGAGTCGTTCTTACCTCGCGGTGGTGCGCGTGGGGGCCGGTGGAGTGATCACCGGCGGGTGATCAACGGGGTGCTGTACCGGGTCCGCACGGGGGTGCAGTGGCGGGATCTGCCCGAGCGGTTCGGACCGTGGGAGACGGTCTACAAACGTCATCGCCGCTGGTCGGCGGACGGGACCTGGCACATGCTGCTGTCGAAGGTGCAGGCCGCCGAGGACGCCGCGGGCCACATCGACTGGGACGTGTCCGTCGACTCCACGGCGGTGCGAGCTCACCAGCACGCCGCCGGCGCGCGGAAGGCACCGCCCACCGCGGCTGCTCAAAGGGGGCCCTTCCGCGGACGAATCAGGGCGATCCGGTGCTTCGGAAACTGGCCGTCCGGCTGGAGGAGGTGGTCAGGTCGGCGAGTGCCTGGGACGTTCCCGGGGCGGCTTCACCACCAAGATCCACCTCGCAGCGGACGGGCGATGCCGACCGCTCACCGTTCTCCTGACACCTGGACACTTCGGTGACGGCCCCCAACTGCAGCCCGTCCTGGAGCAGGTGTCGGTACCCCGCAGCGGGGTCGGCCGGCCTCGCAGCCGGCCCGACCATGTCCTGGCCGACAAGGCCTACACATCCCGCGAGAACCGCCGCTACCTGCGACGACGCGGCATCTCGCACACCATCCCCGAACGACTCGACCAGCGCAGACACCGACGCAACCGCGGTTCCCAAGGCGGTCGGCCCACCGGATTCGACCGCGAACGCTACAAGAAACGCAACACCGTTGAGCGAGCCATCAACCGTCTCAAGGGCTTCCGCGCGGTCGCCACACGCTACGAGAAACGGGCCTACACCTACCTCGGCACCGTCACCGTCGCAGCACTCATCATCTGGCTCCGCACATGATCCGAGAAACAGCGCCTAGGGCAGACGCGATGCCCCGATGCCGTTGATCTGGATCCACATAAGAGTGGGTGAGCGTGGCACGTCCGCCGGTCGTCTCGTATGCCAGCGTACCGACGACCTGGTCATCGATCAGCGCCTCGTAGAGGCGGGTGGCTTCGTCCTTGCGTACCTCAACGGCGGCCGGTGATGGCTGCATGTTCTCTTCTCGCCTCGTTCGTCTTCGGTCAGTGATCCCGAGCAGCCCTCACCAGGTCTGCGAACGGACCATCGAGTCCACTCTATACATGCACTTGCCAGTAGAGAACCGCCATACTGGACTAGAAGGTCCGAGGATGGACTGTTCGAATGGTCTACGTGACGACACCCTGAAGGGGTAAGGCGATGAGCGGCGAAGTGCAGGTTCCGGTAACCGAGCAGCTGACCGACAATACGGATCGAGGCCGCTTTGAGCTCCGCCGTGACGACGACCTGGTCGGCTGGCTCTACTACACCCACCTGAAGCCCAACCGGTACGCGCTTCGGCACACTGAAGTCGAGTCGAGCCATCAGCGCCAGGGTGTGGCGGGCGCGCTGGTGCGGCGGGTGTTCGACGAGATCCGCACCCGCGAGGGCACGATCACCGCAATCTGCCCCTTCGTGGTCGACTACCTCTCGCGAACAACCGCCTATGCCGATCTGGTCGACGCCCGGCACCCGGGATACTCCGATCGTGCTGCTGCCGAGTCGGCGCAGGTGGCGGCTGGCGGCTGAGACTACTGGGCCGCAATCAGCAGTCTCCTCGGAGGAGCCCCGTCACGGCCTCACGACGTGCCGCCTCGGGCACCTGGGCGGAGTACGGCGACCAGCCGCAGGTCAGGGTGATTCGGCACCCTGCGAGCGTCGATGAGCTCACGTCTCCCCGATCTCCCGTAGCGTCAAGACGCGGGTAAGAAGCGGAGTCCATCCGACGCCAACCTCCGACGACTACACGACCTGGCTGTGACTGCACCGACTGGACGCCCGACTGAAGCCCGGCGTCTCAACCGGTGATCGCGACCTGGAGAGCCAAAGCGCGAAGGATTGGTTCGTCTGCGCTCACGATGGCAGATGTGGCGATCGATGAGGGGAAAGACCAATGAAGGCAGTGATTGGGGAGACCGCCGTGGCCGAGGCCGCGAGCGAAGCGGTAATCAGTATTGAGGGAAATGTCTACTTCCCGCCGGACTCAGTTGCGGCCGACGCGCTCTGCGATAGCCCGACTCCGTACACCTGCCCCTGGAAGGGGAGGGCGCAGTATCACGACGTTGTGGTCGGCGAGGTCACGCTCAGGGACGGGGCTTGGTCTTACCCGAACATCAAGGAGTCGGCGGCGAGCCGTGTGGGTCGCGACTTCAGCGGCTACGTCGCCTTCGATGCACGCCAGGTCAGGATCGAGAACTGATAAGACACAGCCACTGTTTCTTTATCTTCCGTCGTAGGGCGGGGACGGAAGATTCCAGACGGCGTCTGACCGGCTGACGATCTTTCGAAGTTCGCGGGTGCTTCGTGGCGATACAGCCTGCATCACGATGTCGAGGAGAGCTCGGGCTTCGAGAGGGTCGCCGCAGCAGTACCAGGGCACGTTGCCCCACTTGTAGTCGTGCCACAGAGCACGCTCGGGCTGGTGGACGTAGTCCTTCCACAGGCCCACAGCCGTGCCGACGTCGCCTGGCTGCAGATAGTTTCGGGTGCGCTCGAGTTCGATGATCTCGGACAGCGCACGCGAAGACAGGCCGTCGATGACCGGCCGTGCACCCGTTGCCCGGTGGCTGCCGGCGCGGATCCGTCCTGACCGCCTACGCGGCATGGACCTTTCGGTTCGTCGTCATGCGGTACATGGTGCCACGGTCTCGAATGGCGTCTCGAACGGATTCGCTCACCCGGGTATTCGCCGGACGTGGGCGGACGGCGTCAGGAAGCCCGGCAGGCCCCGTTGCCGTAAGAGGGAGGGTCGAACACGTTCAGGAAGAGGGACAGCAGGCCCGAGACCAGCGCCCGGCTCCCAGTCAGCCGGGCTTCGTCCCGACCCCGGACTCGGCGCCCCGGCGCTTCCAACCGGTATAGGTCCCGCAGGACACTGCCGTCCGCGAACGCCCAGGGCCTCGGGGGCGCGTCAGGAAAGGATCCGCACGAGTGCGGAGAGCGCCTGAGGCCAGGCTGCGTCGGAGGGCACCCCGTATCCAACGACGAGGGCATCGGACAGGGCGTCCAGGGACCGTTCATGGCGGTATCGAGACAGGCCAGCCATTTTGAGGCCCTGCCGGGTTGCTGCCTGAAGGACCCGCTGTTCGGTCCCGGGCGGCAAAGCGAGCACGGTGTGCAGGCCAGCCGGTGTCCCGATGACGCGCACCTCTGGGGCGTGCTGGGCAACGGCGGTGACGAGAGCGTCTCGCCGATCGCGGTAGCGGCGACGCGCAGCACGCACGTGACGGTCGTAGGCGCCGGACGTGATGAACTCCGCCATCGTCAGCTGGCTGAGTACCTCGCACGAGTCGATCTGCCCCTTGGCCGCCACGACTTCCTCAGCGAGTGCGGGAGGCAGCGCCATCCAGGCCAGCCGCAGGCCAGGAGCAAGGGACTTGCTGGCGCTACCCAGGTAGACCACATGGTCGGGGTCGAGCCCTTGGAGCGCCCCGACAGACTGGTGGCCGAACCGGAACTCACCGTCGTAGTCATCCTCCAGGACCAAGCCGCCGGTCCGTCTGGCCCACTCCACGACGGCCGTCCGGCGATCGCGCTGCAGCGCCGTGCCCACAGGGAACTGGTGAGCCGGTGTGAGTAGGACCGCATCGGTGCCCGCTGGCGGCACCGGGTCGGTCCCGTGGGTATCGAAGGGAAGCACAACGGTCTTCAGTCCAGCAGCCGCCAACAGCTCACGGTACTTGTCTACGCCGTAGGACTCGACGGCGACGTTCCCCGACCCCCGCGCGGCCAGGACTCCGCTCAGGATTTGCAGGCCGTGGGAGACGCCGGCGCAGATCAGTATGTGATCCGGACTCACGTACACGCTCCGGGCTTGAGTGAGATGGTCCGCGAGTGCGGCCCGTAGTTCCGGCCGACCGCGGGGGTCGCCGTATCCGAGCGCGTCGGCGGGGGCCGTCGCCAGGGCGTGGCGTGTGGCCTTCAGCCACGCTGCACGAGGAAAAGCGGTGAGGTCGGGGTTCCCGGGGATCAGGTCGTGCCAACGGTCTCCGGACGACTCAGCGGCCGAGCGCGCCAAGATCGGCCGAGTGTTCATCCTGTCTGCCACGAGCGTGCCCGAGCCTCTGCGCGCGGTAAGCCATCCTTCGGCGACGAGGTCGGTATAGGCGTCAGCCACGGTGTTGCGAGCAAGGCCGAGATCGGTGGCGAGCTGGCGGGAGGAGGGCAACCGTGTCCCCGGGGCCAGGCGGCCGGTGCGGACCGCTTCGCGCACGGCTTCGGCCAGCGCACGGCGCACACCCCGTCCAGCTTGCATCAGATCATTCTCAAGGGCCTGCCGTAGCTGCGCTGGACTGATCCTGGTGCGGGCGCCGAGGTGCCCGACAGTGGCCGCATTGTTGATCGGAACATCAACCAGGTCGCCGGGCAGCAGGCAGTCGGTGGCCGCGGTGCGCTGGTCGGCGTTGGTCAGATCGGTAGTCACGATGCGAACCTCAACGCTCGACGGTGCTTGCTCTGATGGCGATGACGGTTTCGTCGAGTTGGTTGGCGGTGCGGGCGAGAAGGATGACATCGACTCCGGCTTGGGCAAGTCCGGTCGCAATCGCTGCGTCAATGCCACGGCCAGAGCCGGTGATCAGTGCGGTCTCGCCCACAAGTCCAGCCGTCACGCATGAGAGTTCCTTTCAACGCGGAGCGTGGGATGGCCTCTCCCACGCCTCGTGGCGCATGACGCGACTCCGACGAACGAGAGGGGCTACCGGATTGCCCCTGCACCTGTCTGATGAGCGTCGATCCTCCGCGCCGTCTTACTGAAATTCCAATATCACCTTTGACGGCCTCCTCTCGGCAGCAGGTCAGTAACCCCTACCACCCCGGTCAGACCGTTCGCTTGAACGGCCCGGGCTTACTGATCGTTTCGGAATGACTTATCGAGAGGAGAGAGCAGGTCAACTACCTGATCTCGCGAGGCTGAATACCTCTGCCCAGACGCCGATCGAGCACGACCCGGAAAAGCCGTCCGGCGTTTCGACATGGTTGCCTGTAACGGCCTCCGAAGCGCACGACACCTTTACCGCAGCACGGCCAGGAAGGTAGTGCCGACGGGTCGTTCGCCCTAGACCGACTTGGCACCTCGTCGGCTCACCATCCCTAAGGCTTGTCCCGTACCTGATCTTCGAGTCGACGGAGCCAAGACTGCTCGGCCGGTGGCCGCCGCGCCTATCCGGCGAGGTTGAGGTTGTGCAGCCGGGCGATGCCTAGCATGGCGTGGTGGACGCCGTCACTCTTGAGCCGGCAGTCGCGGAGGATCTTCCAGGTCTTCATACGGGCGAAGGTGTGCTCGACGCGGGCGCGGACTTGCTTGTGTCAGCGATTGTGCTCCTGTTTCCAATCGGGGAGTTCTTCACCGGCCCGGCGGCGGTGCGGCATCACCAGTCCGGTGCCGGGGTAGCCGCCGTCGGTGATCGTCATCGTCTTGCCGACGGCGGCTTTGGCCCCGGATTCCGCCCATGCCCTGCAGTCGTTTCGGTTGCCCGGAAGTGGCTGGCCGACCACGACGACCCGGCGGGTGTCGGCGTCGATGACAACCTGGTGGTTGGTGGAATAGCGATAGTTCTTGGACTGCTCGGCGATCGTGTGGTCACGGGTGTGCACCAGGGTGCCGATCACGATGAGCACCGTGCCCTTCGTGAAGCGTTGCCGGGGCTTCAACGCGAGGAGTGGGCTGATCTGGTTGATGATCCGGCCGGTTACGGACTTGGACATGCCAAACAGCAGGGCGAGCTGGCGCATCGTCAAGTTCGTACGCCAGTAGGCCGCGACGAGCAACACCCGGTCCACCAGCGAAAGGCCCCAGGGCCGGCCGCCCCGGACAAGTTCGGCCCCCTCGCGCTGGAGCGCGGTCACTGTCTTGTGGAACTGGCGCGGATTTCACGCCGATGAACGGGGTTATCCAAGACGGCTCGGACGCCGTGATCACGCCAGCCATGCGCTGATCGTCTCGCCGAGCCCGTGCGCCTGAACCGGGACTTGATCACGGGGGTATCGGCGAGAAGAGTGGGCGGTATGACGGACTCAGCAGACCTGACGCTGGCGCACCAACTGGCTGATCAGGCGGACGAGATCGCCCGGCGCTACTTCCGCGCACCCGACCTGGGTGCCGAGGACAAGGGCGACGGAAGTCCGGTCACCAACGCGGACCGCGAGATCGAATGCGTCCTGCGCGCGTCGATCCGTACGGAACATCCCGACGACGCGTTCGTGGGCGAAGAGTTCGGCGCTCATGGGCGCAGTAGCCGCCGATGGATCATCGACGCCATTGACGGCACAGCGAGCTTCATTGCGGGCGATCCGGAATGGAGCACTCTCATCGCCCGGGAAGAACACGGCACCGTGACCATGGGCATGGTCTCCGCGCCCGCACTCGGGCGCCGCTGGTGGGCAACGCCAGGCACCGGCGCCTGGATGGGCCCCTGCCCCTCCGATCCGTCAGCACCGCCGCATCGGCTGACGCTCACGGCAGGAGGAAACGCCAAGGATGCCGCCATCGGAATCTGGCCTCCACCACTGCGGCTAAGCAAAGCCGAACGCGCCGCCGCGGCCCGGCTGGCAGCAGGACCCGCAACCGTGCTCCCCGCACTCAACTGGGCATCTGCGGACCCCACCACGCCGCCACCCAGCAAGCCATCCACCGGATCCGGCACCTGCCATGGAGCCCTCCTGGTCGCGACAGGGAAACTCGACGCCTTCCTGCTGCTGGGCGCCGGCCCCTGGGACATTGCCGCAGTGATCCCCATCGTCGAGGAGGCCGGCGGCACCTTCAGCGACCTCTCCGGCCAGCGACGAACCGACACAGGCGCAGCTCTGTTCGCCCGACCCGGCCTCCACCAGCAGCTCCTGGGCCTGGCCAAACCCCCCAACTGACCCACAAACCAGGACCGTTTCATCCCGCCTCATGGGTTACGGGACAAGCCTTAGGTGCGCCGCCCCTCGGTGTCGCACCACGCTCACCGGCGCAGGCAGCGGTGGGAGGGCGACGAGGAACGGGCGAGGCGAACGGCGGTGCGGACCGCCCGCGACGTGGTTGGTAAGACGGCGCCGCGGTTCGACGCTGACGAGACGGACGCTGACATCCATTCATTGTGACTTCTTGCTTACGCGTGGTTTCGCGTGGTGCGTCATTCGGCCGGAGTGTGTCAGCCCAGCCCTGCCGGGCGTCGGTGCCTTGGACAGGGACACAGCCCGGATTTCCGGAAACCCCGGGGTTGGCTCAGAACAATAGAAAGGCACGGCTAGATGCAAGACGTGACACCAGTGCTCAACCTGGCTCGCGGGGGTAGGTCGCCCCGTCTGGCATTCATATCTGCGGTGGCCTCCCTGGTGGCCTCGTTTGCCGCGACGGCCGCACCGATCCCCCTGTTCAACACCTACCGGGCCGAGGATGGGTTCACCAACGCCAGCATCTCGCTGGCCGTCGTCACGTACTCCGTCGGCACGATCGCCACACTGTTGGTGCTGGGACGACTTTCCAATCATCTGGGCCGGCGGCTCACCGCGATCGCCAGCCTCGGCCTGCTCCTGCTGGGCTGTCTGCTGCTGCTGAACGTGTACGACCTCGGCACCCTGCTGGCCGGTCGGCTACTGATGGGCGTCGGTGCGGGATTGGCCAGCAGCAGCCTCACCTCCTACATCGTCGACACCGCACCTAACAGGCCGGAATGGTTGGCCTCTGTCGCGTCCAGCCAGGGACCCATGCTCGGTCTCACCCTCGGCGCCATCGCCTCCGGCGCCCTGGTCCAGTTCGCTCCCTGGCCACGCGAGCTCATCTACCTGGTTTGCGCCGGTCTCCTCGTACTGGCTGCCGCACTGATCGTGATCAGCCCGGAAACCGCGAAGTCGACGCCAGGCGCTTGGCGATCGCTGATACCCCGGGTCCGCGTACCGGCCCGGGTCAGGCACCTGCTCCCTGTCGCGGCCGCGGTGTTCTTGGCCACCTGGGCGACCGGGGCCTTTTACCAGGCCTTCATGCCCGCGCTGGTCGCAGATCAACTCCACACCCACAGCCCACTCCTCCTCGGACTGGTGTTCGCTGCCTACATGGCCCCCAGCGTTCTCGGCGCCCCCGTCGGCGGCCGCTTCACATCCGCGGCAGCCCAACGCATCGGCATGACCATCTTCCTGGCCGGATGGATCGGCATCGTTGCAGCGATCGCCATCGGCGTACTGGCGCTGTTCATCGCCGCAACCGTCGTCGCTGGCGCCGGTCAAGGCATCGCTATCAGTGCCGCCACCCGCGGCCTGCTCTACGACAGCGCACTCGCCGACCGGGCGCCGACCTTTAGCACGATCTACCTCCTCTGTTACAGCGGCGCCGCCTTCCCCAGCCTCATCTCGGGCCAGCTCTCGAACGCCTTCTCACTACCGCAGATCGCCCTCGGATACGGCGGACTTGCCATCGTCGCCACCCTGTTCACCGTCCTCGCCGCACGCAACCCGCACACCGACACGATCAGTACGGTGAGTAATCATGATGACTCTCACCGTCATCCAGGCCTCACTCGACCCTGAGCGGGTCACCACCCGGGCTGGCCGGCGCACGCCGATCGCGACTACCGGATCACCGGTGGCGATATACCCCATTTCCTCGACCGCGATCAGGGTGATCAGTAGGTCGCGGCCCAGCTGGACCAGGTCGTCCGGGAGCCGGTCAGTTGGCGGACGGCGGCCGGGCGGTCGACCTACAGGTAGCAGGCCGCCGCAGGTGCCCCCTATGCGCCCTGTCGCATGCCCCCGCTGGTGGAGGCGACCTGCTCCGCACGCAGATACTGTTATTGAAGAACAACGAGGTCATATCGCTCGAAGATGGGTAGTGAGCGGCTAAATGGACGCCTCGGACGAAATTCTTCAGATGGCTACACCGTCGGCTCTATTGACCCTGGACGGAGTCATCCGCAGCCTCAACGAGGCGATGGCCAGGGCACTGGGCAGGTCAGTGGAGCAGTGCGCGGGTCGTGGCTTCGGTGAGCTGTTGCCCACAAGTCAGCTGAGCGCGGTCGAAAGTCTCGTTTCCCACGCTGCCACAACGAAAACGGTCGCCATGCGGGTGCTGGAGTTCCCCGGGCCAGGTGCAGCATCCGTCGTCTGCCTTGTCGAGGCGCGGCGAGTGAATGACCCCGTAGGTGGCGAGGCGCTGGTGTGGGTGCACTCGCTGGACGCGAGAAACGACCGGGGCGGCCTGTTGATCCCGTTCCGTCTGGCGGCCAAGGCCGCCAACCTCGGTCTGTGCATGTATTCACCCCAGGAGCGCAAGCTGGAGTGGCTGGGCGGCGCACCCGCCTTGGCGGCGCTGTTCCCGGAGGCTTCCATGTCGCTGTCCGAGGTCGTTCGGCGAGTCCATCCCGATGACCGCGGTGCACTGCGGCGGCTCGTGCGTTCGGCGGCCGCCCGGTCCCCCTGGATCAGATTGCGATTTCTTACCGAGCACGATGGCTGGCATTTCCTGGTCTGCCGGGCCCGTCGGATCATCCTGGGATCCGGCGGCCCTGAGCGGGTCTTCGGAGTGATCCACGACGAGACCAAGAGGCAAGCGCGCCGACGGCGAGCGCTGATCGCGCTGAGTGCTGAACGTCAGCGCGCCGACGAGATCGCGGCCTTCTCCTCCGCTGTGATGACAGCAGTCACGGAGCAAGAAGTACAGCAGGTCATCCTGACCCGGCTCGCTGCGACCTTCGGTGGTAAGGGCGCCGCGCTGGCGTTCAACACCAATGGCCGCCTACGCGTCTCCTCCGATGCCGGGATCCCGATACCGGTGGCCGCTCTGCACGGCCTGCCGCTGGACGCCCCCAGCGCGCTGCCCCATGTGATCCGCACTGGTGAGCCACAGTTCATTTCCAACCAGGAGGACTACATCCGCCGCTGGCCGCACGGGGCCATGGTGCCGTACTTCGACCAGCTCGACTCCGGCTACGCCATCTCGATCACGTCCCTCAGCCCGGGCGGCGATCAGCCGCTCGGGGCCTGGTTGGTGACCTATGACAGCGAACACCGCTCGTCCCCGGATGAGCGGGCCCTCATGAGCACTCTGGCCGACCTTGCAGGCCAGGCACTGAAGCGCGTCAGGTTGCAAGAGGCACGAGTCGAGCTAGCCACAGCACTCCAACAGGCGATGCTCCCCATGCTCCCCGAGCACCTCCCGGGCCTGGAGGCCGCCGCCTGCTACCAACCAAGCCGCGACGGGCTCGACATCGGCGGAGACTGGTACGACGCCTTCGTCCTGCCCGACGGTGCCATTGCGCTGGAGATCGGCGACGTCCAAGGGCACGACGTGGACGCCGCCGCCGCGATGGGACAGGTGCGCGCCTCCATGCGCGCCATCGCCGCCCACGAACCTGATCCCGCAACCGTGCTGACGCGCACCAACAAGCTGCTCGTCACGATGGGCGCGCCACGATTCGCCAGCTGCACCATGCTGCGAATCGACCCAGACGATGGACGGGTCACCGGTGCCAGCGCCGGCCATGTGCCCTTGCTGTACGCACGCGACGACGGCAGTCACAGCATCCGGGAGATGCGAGGCGGCCCGGTGCTGGGGGTCCTGCCCGACGCCGACTACGCCGAAGAAACCTTCACACTGGACAAGGATGCCGCGCTGGTCATGGTCACCGACGGCGTGGTCGAAGGGCCGGCCCTGACACTGGACGCCGGACTGGAGCGAACCGGAACGCTGGCCGCCCAAGCCATCCACGATGGGCTGAACGCCGAGGAAACCGCCGACCGCATCCTCGACGCCGCGGTCGTGGTAGACCACCTCGACGACGTGGCCGTGCTGATCATCCGACGCACATGACGGCGCCCGCGTCCTCACACATCCCCTGTACGGAGCGCCGTCACCGAGAGCCCTGGTTCGGAACATCGCGAACGCGGATGGCGCCAAGCCTGCAGAGTCGCTGACCTGGAATGCCGTGCGAGGTTCCCCGGCTTGCCCTTGTTCACCGGATCGTGTCTCGTGCTGTCGCTGCATCCAGCGGGCCGTTTCGGCTGCTCGAGCGAGCGGTCGGCATGGTCGCGGCACGGTTGTCGCGTCGACTGGGCGCCGGGTTCTAGGCCGCCGGTCGTGGGCTCATCGGGGCCTGGGGCGACGGCTCCGGGGCGGACAGGCAGAGAGACGGAGGGAGGCCAAAAAAGGGACCTTGAGGTCCACTCTGAATGCTGCTAGCGTTCGCACCGGTAATCTGGTCAATGTGGCGGAACAGGCGAGCGACAAAAGCGGCTCCCGCTTGACTGAACGCGGGCGGGCGACTCGAGAGCGCATTTTGAGGGCCGCCGCGGACATGATGTACGTCAAGGGTGTGGGTCTCACGACCCTTGACGATGTCAGGGCGGCCAGCGGAACGAGTAAATCTCAGCTCTACCGCCACTACCCCGACAAGGATGCGTTGGTGCGGGACGTTGTCGCGTTGCAGGCCGCGGAATTGCTCGAACGCCAGCACCAGCTACTGCGGCGGCTCAGTTCCCTCCGCGGGCTGGAGCGCTGGCGGGACGCAGTAGTCGAACACAACGCGCTTCGAAACGGAGCGTACGGCTGCCCGCTCGGCTCCCTTGCAAGCGAGCTGGCCGATCAGGACGAAGAGGCGCGTACAGCGATCGCGCGGCACTTCGGCACTTGGGAAGGGCTGCTCGAGGCCGGGCTCGCACGGATGAAGGACTCGGGAGTCCTCCGTGCCGACGCGGACACTGAAGAGCTCGCCACCGGCCTCATGGCCGCCCTTCAAGGCGGCTATCTCCTTGCACAGACGGCACGGAACGTCCAACCCATGAGGATCGCCCTCGACATGGCGATCGGCCACATCAAGACTTATGCCGTGCCTGCCGAGGACGGCAATCCGCCTGCAGAGGGCCCTGGAGAGCGCTAAAACCGCTCGGGACGAGGCGGCGCCGAGAAGGCCCTGTGCGCCACCGCAGGCGGGGGCGGTCTGCCTCGCGGCAGGCCGGAGGCGCGACGGGACGTGTTCGTCCGCACGCCTCATTGGCGGCATGCAACCCCAGTTGCCGACGAAAAGTGGCGGCTCCCGCGCAACGGCAGGTCGCCTTCTGCCCAGCTCTTCGGACTGGGCGGAACGCGGGGCCGGTCGCCGGCTCGCCGGTGCATGCCGCCCGCCAAAGCGGAGGTCACCGAGTGGTTCGCCAACCACTACCAGCCACGGTTGCGGAGCACACACCGCTGTCGGCGAGGACCGTGACGGCTCCGGGCCTGCCCTGCTCGTCATGAAGAGTTACTCGCCCTTGGCCAGGACGGCGTCGTCCGCTGCCAGCCCGGCGCCGTAGCCGCCCTGTAGTGCGAGGTGCCAGCAGGTTTGGCCCATAAAAAAGAGGACTAATTGGTCCGGGAAATCGGACCGACCTGCGGTACGTTTGGCGACAGTGGTCCCTCGCGGACGACGGCCAAGCAGTCAGCCTCACAAGGATCCCCAAGGCGGTAGGCACCATGTATGCGGGCGTCCAGTTCTCAGTGCTCGGCCCGGTCCGGCTGCACAGACCGAGATTCGTGGCTGGAGCCGGTCAGCCGAGGCAGTGCGCCGTGCTCGCTTCGCTGTTGTTCAGGGCAGGCAAGCGTGTAAGTCCCTCGAAACGGGTGGAGGACGTGCGGGACGACGACACCCCACCATCTGCCGCAGGCTCCATGCGCACGTACGCCTACAGGCTCAGGCAGGCGCCGGGGAAGCAGCGAGACCCTCCGTGAGCCCGGTCGACGGGGCCTGTCTGCCGCGCGTCCAACCGGACGCTCTGGACCTGAACAGGTTCATGGAATCCACGGCAAGGGTGAGCGAGGCCCGCACCGCCGACGACCTGGCATCCGCGGCGAGCCCGTTGACCGAGGGCCGCGAGATACGGAAAGGAGCCTCGCCTGGGTCCCGGGCCCGTTCGCGCGCCGACAGCGCAGCGCCGGCCGGCTGTCTACCGCGCCGACGTCGAGGGCCTCTGCTGCCGAAATCACAGAAACGAGGGGGACCCCTGTGGGCACCGTGATGTCGCGCTTCCACAGAGCACCAACAGCTCTTGCCGTAGTACACGCCTGGCACGGCGTGACCGCCTGCCACCGGCGTGGTGGGTCGCAGGCCTCCACGGCCAGCCCGCTCACCACCCAGCCGCAACAGTTCGGAAAAGCGTGCCCCACGCCGCGCGTGAGCCCCTCGTCGAACTACGCCGGAAACGGCCGTGAATCGCGGGATACGTGCGCGGCGAATGAAAAACAGTGACTTCGCGTAGACGCTCTGTAGATGGTCTCGTGCGGGCTTGTCCGCACGAAGTGACCTGGGGATTGAGAACCATGCACTCTGCGGATGTTAAAAAAACGTGTCGCTCGGCTCCTGATAGACAGACCGGAACCAGCGGCAGCCACCCGGCACCGGGACCCGCCCCAGACCGACGGCAGCTCGACCCGGAGTCCGCCGCCTGGGTGGACGCGCTCGAGGGCGGCCGTGGGTCGCAGTATGAGCAGGCCTGCACGCGGCTGCACGCGCTGCTGGTGCGGATCGCCATGGACGAAGTGTTCCGCCGAGGTCCTCGTTACCGAATTACCGGGCCCGAGCTGAACGATCTCGCCCACCAGGCGGCTGCCGACGCGCTGATGAGGATCACCCACAAAATCCAGGAATTTCGTGGCGACGCCAGGTTCACCACGTGGGCCTTCCGATTCGTCGTACTTGAAGTGTCCAGCAAGCTGGGCCGCCATTTCTGGCGTGTTTCAAATACCTGGTTCGACTTGGACGAATGCGCGCAACTGCCCGACCGCTCCGGTATCGACCCCGTCAGCCACTGGCAGGCGCGAGAACTGGTCGCAGCCGCGCGCAACGCAGTCGAGACAGCACTGAGCGCCCGCCAGCGGCAGGTCTTCACCGCCGTCGTCAACGGGGTCCCCCTGGAAACGCTCGCCAGTGAGCTGGAAACGAACCGTAACGCGCTCTACAAGACGATGTTCGACGCCCGTAAGAAACTGCGAGCTCAGCTGATAGCCAGCGGACATCTCAGCGCTGCGGGCTGATGCAGCAGCGACGACGTCGGCCCGGGCAGCGCTGGGGGCTCGCACCGGCCCCGAATACGCCCTTCTTTCCCGTCCGCGCTGGGAGGACGACCGTCAGGCGCCCTGCGCCGTCCGAACCTCACCTTTCCGCCGGGCCGGAAGTAAGAAGTCGCCACCCCAGGGCGCTCACCTCCGGAGGGGCTCACACGAGCCGGCCCGGACAAAGGACGCGGGCGTTCGTCGAGCAGACGGCTGCTTACCTGGTGCTCCGGGGTCACACACCTGGCCCACGTCGCGCCGCCCGCGAAAATGTGTCCGTTCCCCCGTCGGCTTCCGTCATTGTTGCCGGCGTACTGGCGCCGCCGTTCGTTGCGGACATGCGATAGACGCCACCTCGGTCCTGACCGGTCGGTCGATCGGTCGAGGTACTCAGATTGATAGAGGAGTTGATCACCTTGGACGGACAGGAGCTGCAGAAGATCGCGGGCGACCGCACTGTTGAGCTGCCCGGCGCCGACCTGGAGCGTCGTTTCGGCCCGGACTGGGACCTTTACAAAGTGCGCGGCAAGGTCTTCATGCTCATGACCGACATGCCAGGTCGCCCCGTCGTGATCCTGAAAGCGGATCCGGACGACGCCGCGGCCCTGCGTGAGCGGCACGCGGACATTACCCCCGGCTATCACATGAACAAGAGGCACTGGATCACGGTGGAAGGCGGGGGCACCATCGACGAGAAGCTGGTGAAGGAACTCGTGATGGACTCCTACCGTCTCGTGGTCGGCGGGCTTCCGAAGTCCGAGCAGCCCGTGGATCCGCACACCTACGGCCGCCGCATCTGACCTTTGTCACGCCCGTCAGCAGCGAGAAACTCCAGGACAGACTGTGCGGCACAGTACTGGCGCTGCCCGGAGTCAGCTCCAGGCACCGGTTCGCCGAGCAGCTGGACGTCTGCATGGTGGCGGGCAAGGTCTCCTGTTCGTCGCGGACCGCCCAGTCGAACGCATCGTCGCCCTCGGGGCAGGACCGGAGTTACGGGCGGCTGCAGCAGGGCAATCACCCCTCGAGCACCGTGGGCCCGCCAACCAAGCCTTCGTTACCCGGTACTTGGCGGAGTGGTCACCCAGGGGTGGAGCGACCTGGTCGTCACGCTTCCCGATAGGCCGATCACCCTCGCGATCGGCGGACCTGCTGCCCCGGACTGGTCCGCGGGCGCCAAGTTGCTGACCCTGGGCAACCGATCTCCCGGGCCGCCGCGCCCCCTGGCCGGCGATCCTCGAGTGCACAAGGTTCGGGCTCGCCGACGACCTGGACTCCAACCGGCTCGCCGAAGGCACCCTTTGCGTTAGGCGTGTTCTTGTGTCGCGCAGGAGATGTGCCCAGCTGGCCTCAGGAGGCAGCGACCGCCTGAGAAGTGGGTCGTGTTGCGAACCTGTGCTCAGCGGCGAGCGAAGGATGCGATGTGGTCCAGAGCCATGTCCAGCGCGACGGCCATCGGCTCGGAGCTGTGAGCGTTCTGTGCGAGTACGTAACCACCCTGCAGAGCAGCCAGCAGACCAGTACCCAAGCGTTGTGGGTCCGCGTGCTCGGCAAGTACGCCGAGGACGCGGAGCCGGGTCAGTGTTTCGATGAGCATCCGCCGCCAGGCCCCGATTGATGCGTTGAGCGCTTGGCGGGACTGTTCATCGTTGTCGGACAGCTCAATCGACATCGCGCCCAGTGCGCATCCGTATGAGCCGTCCTGCAGTGAGTTGGCCTGGACGAGAGCGTCACGCCAGCGGCGCAGACCGGTGAGGGTCTTCACGCCGCGTAGGTGCTGTTCCTCGCGCGCGAGGACGAACTTGGACTGCAGGTCGATCACGGCGTGGACCAGCGCGAGCTTGTCCTCGAAGTGGTTGTACAACTGCGACTTACTCGTGCCGCTCGCCACCCGGACGTCATCGAGCGTGGTGGCGTTGACGCCCCTGACATAAAACAGCTTGGCTGCCGAATCAACGATCCGTGAACGGGTCTCCAGGCCACGTGGCGTGCGGCGAGTACCGCTGGTTCCGGGCACGGTGCCTCCCTCGGGCATGTCACTCACTCGTGCTGCTCGGCCGCGGCCTGCGTCACAACCGCGGTGGCCTCGATCTCCAAAAGGAGACCGGGCCGGATCAGTTGTGGCACCAATACGAGCATATACGCCGGTCGGTGAGAGATGACGTCCTTGCGAACCTTCACGTACGCGTCGATGTCGTCGCGGTCGGTGAGCCAGGACCGGACCTGGCTGATGCCGCTCAGCTTGGCGCCGGCCCGCCGCAGCGCTTCGCACACGTTGTCCGAGGCTTGCCCGGCCCCCTCGGTGAAGTCTTCCGGCATGATTCTGGCCGGCCGCGATCCATGGGTGCCGGACGGGACGACCTGCGGGGCGCCGGCTGGGATCGCCAGCGCATCAAAGTAGATGCCGATGCGGCACGACACTCTGACGTCGATCAACTGCGTTGCGGCGGTCATGTCAAGGAGAACCTCCTCGTAGACGGATGCGGGACAGGGGCACAGGTGGATCCGGGAGATCTGGCCTTCCTCTCGGTCCAGTCTTACTCAAGAGTGGACTAAAACGTCCACAAAAATCAATCGACTGAGTCGCGATCGGACCGTGTAAACGTGGCTTGAAGTCGCCCGTCCAGCCCGCCAGAGCAGCTCGCGGCGCAGCAACCAAAGACCTCTGAACTGCACCTTTACTGATCCGCCGCGACATTGACTCACCTACATGCAACATGGCGGACGCGATCCACCCCGGGAAGGGGTTGCGTAGCCATTTCTGGTCTGTATAGTCCTTCATATGTGGTGTCTGGGGTGGCGAAGAGATCTCCGGACTCGGCGCCGACGGAGTCACCCCCGCAAAGCACGGCACCAGGCGCAACTGACGCCACCGGCCAGGTTGCAGCCACGCAGGTAGGGCCTGCGACGGAACTCCGAACCACTTCGAGCCCGACCTGGGCGCAACAACGACGACACGCACCCCGACCGGAGGTCGCCTCGCCATGTCACGACTGAACGTTCCCCCTCCAGAGGATGTGCCTACCAGCGCACAGCAGACCCTCGACAACATTGGTGCGCAGCTGGGCTTCGTCCCGAGCATGTTCAAGACGCTCGCGTCGAACCCGACCGTCCTTGAGGTCGTCACGACTCTGCAAGGCACTCTGAGTCGCGTTCTCGACGCCAGGACGCGGCACAGCATCGCGCTGGCCGTGTCGCAAGCCAACGGCTGCAGTTACTGCCTGGCGATGCACTCCCACGTCGCGACCAAATTCGGCGGCATGTCGGGCGACGACATCGAACTCGGCCGCGCCGGGAGCTCTGTCGATCCCAAACGCGCTGCGGCCGCCCGCTTCGCGCAGCAGGTGGTTGAGAGCCGCGGACAGGTCGGCGACGCTGAGCTCGAGAGTGTCCGGGGCGCCGGGTACACCGACCCGCAGATCCTGGCGATCATTACGGTGGCGGTGCAGTTCCTGCTCACCAACTTCATCAACAACGTCAACCAGACCGACCTCGACATCCCCGCTGTCGACTCGGTCGATACGACCGTGCCGCAGTGAATCCGCACCCCGATCCGGCGGGCCCGGCACGGTACGCAAGAGCGTGATCGAGCATGGGTGGCGGCCACGGATGTCGTCCACGGATTCAGCGCGCGTCATCTCGTCGGGCAGGGCTGGGTGGCTCTAGGAAGCCCCGCGCCGCCGCCAACAACACCCGCCCACCGGTTGCTCTTTAGAACCTTCGGCGCGGTCCAGGCACCCAGCAGACAAACCCCACACTGAGTCAACGATCATTCAGGAAGGCTCGACATGCCGGGCTCCGAACTCTATGAGAAGTTCATGGCGCTGCACACCCGCGACGGTGGCCTCGTCATGCCGAACGCATGGGACGGCCTCTCGGCGCTGATGCTGGCCGATGCCGGCTTCGAGGCGATCGCCACGTCGTCCGCGGCGATCGCCGCCACCCTCGGCCGCCTGGACGGACGTCACGAAGTCACCCGCGAAGAACACCTTGAGCATGCGCGGCTGCTCGGCGGCCTCACCGGGCTGCCCGTCAACGGAGACTTCGAAGACGGTTATGGCGACATGCCAGAAGACGTCGCCGCGACCGTTGAGGCCGCCGTGGAATCCGGCCTCGCCGGCATCGGAATCGAGGACACCTCCAGCGATCCCGATCAACCAATCCGCGACTTCGACGAAGCAGTCAGTCGCGTACGTAGCGCCGTCGACGCCGCCAAGGAGCGCATCGTCGTTACCGGCCGCACCGACAACTTCATCCAGGGACGGCCCGATCTCGACGACACCATTCGGCGTCTGACGGCCTTCGCTGAGGCGGGCGCGGATGTGGTCTACGCGCCGTTCCCACCCGACCGCGAAGCACTCGTCGCGATCGTCACCGCGGTCGCCCCGACACCGGTCAACGTCCTGGTGTCCCCGTCGGACAAGGTGCTGACCGTCGCTGAACTGCAGCAGGTCGGGGTCAAGCGCATCAGCCTCGGTCCGCTGCTCTACACCCACGCAATGGGCGCACTCGAACAGGCCACGAAGGCGCTCCGCGCGGGCGACCTCGCTTCGGCCACGACAGGCATGAGCTTCGCGCGCGTCAACGAACTGCTTGCCCACGGCAAGAACTAACCCAAACAGCACAAATCACTAACTCTTCACCCAGTGATTGCAATACAGAGGCAGGTTGCCATGAATCTCGAAAAGCTCATGAACAAGCACCTCACCAGGTACTTCGACCCCAGCAAGACCATCCCCGAGGAGACACTCCAGCAACTGCTGGGATTCCTGCGCTCGACACCGTCCTCGACGAACGTACAGCCCAACCACTTCTACGTCCTCGCCACGCCCGAAGGCAAGGAGCGGCTGGCGGCCAACCTCGGCGAACGATTCCAGGACAACAGCGAGAAGATCCTGAACGCCTCACACACCGTCATCCTCACCACCAGGGCGGATCTTCCCGACAGCCACCTCGACGCGGTGTTCAGCAAGGAGAGGGCAGACGGGCGGTTCGCCGACCCGGCAACGCACGAACTGTGGGAGTTCATGACCCGTGACTTCCTCAACCTGCGCAAGTACAGCTACAAGGACGTCAACCACTGGATGGAAAAGCAGACCTACCTCGCAATGGGTCTGACCATGATGGCCGCCGCTGAGCTCGGCGTCGAAGCCATGCCGCTCGAAGGGTTCGACCCGACGAGCGTCGACAAGGCGTTCAAGATCCGCGAAACCGGACACACCACGACAGTGCTGATGGCCCTCGGCTACCCCGACCCCACGAAGGTGTACAACAGGCCGACTTCGCGCTTCGAAGCCGATCAGCTGTTCACCTTCGTCTAAACAGCCCCGGCACCGGGGAACGACTGTGGCCGAAGTGCGCAGGCCGCGGACACCTTGCGCCTTCAGGTCGGCCCACCCCGGACAACCAGACCGGCGGTCGACGCCGTGGGGTCATCACGGCCCGCACGATTGTTGGCCGCGGGCCGCCGGCCGGCGCCCCGGTCGTTGCTGGCCCGGATGACCCGACGGCGTCGACAGACCTCCCATTCGCCCGGCATCAGGTTCTCCGACTTCACCGCAGGGTCGTCGCACGGCTCGGCAAATAACTGCGGGTGGGAGGCGTCGGCGACGTCCACGCGGCGCCAAAGGAGGCCGCGATCCCGCCGACGCCGATCGGGCCGGGCGGCACCTCTCGCAGCGCCTCGACATCCACGGTGTACCGCTGGTCGAGCGCCGCGGCCTCCACGACACGGCCTTGACCTCAACACGTCCGAACAGGCGGCGCCGCGAGCGACGGAGGCGCGGAACGAGGACGACCTGCCGTCGGTGGCAGCGCTGCTGTCTGAGGCGCCGGGAAGGTGGAACCGGTCGGTCGGACTGAGTGCGAGGGCAAAGATCTACTGTGAAGGCATGCGGAATGTCCAGTTCGACACCGCTGCCGGATTTAGGGTTGCCGGCCCGTACCTCCTGGTCGGCCGGACTGAATGAGAGGACAAAGATCCACTGTGAAGGCATGCGGAGTATCTACGGCCGAGAAGGAAGTCGTCCTGCTGGAACTGCCAGAACCGTCATCGCCCAAGCCCGGTCAGATCCTGGTGGCGGTTGAAGCGGCCGGGGTCGGCCCGTGGGACGAACTGGAAATCGACGCCAGCTGGGACGTGGGGCTGCGCCCCCCGGCTGCGCTGGGAGTCGAGGGCGCAGGCAAGGTGCTGGCCGTCGGTGCGGGTGTCACCGGGTTCGCGGTAGGCGATCGGGTGCTCGCACACGAGGCCCCGCTGCCCGGGGGAAGCGGCTTCTGGGCCGAACGCGTTCTGATCAACGCGGATCACGCTGCAGCCTGCCCACCCGAACTGGACGCCGTGCACGCGGCGGCTCTGCCGGTCAACGGGCTCACCGCGTTGCAGGCCTTGGAGAAGCTGGACCTCAGCCGAGGACAGCGGCTACTGATCACCAACGGAGGCGGGGGCACCGGAGCCCTGGCCATCCAACTCGCCGCGGCCAACGGCATCGAGGTGACCACGACCGCGTCTGCCACCGCCACAGAGCGACTGACTGGTCTGGGAGCGACGGAGGTCGTCGACTACCACGACCCGAACTGGTCGACCAAGGTGCGCGGCGGGTTCGACGCTGCCCTCACCATCGCTGCCGGCACGGCGGACGCGGCCCTGCCCTTGGTGCGAGACGGCGGCCAACTGTGCTCCCTGACCTCGGACGCGCCTCCGGAGGAACGCGGCATCACGAGCTGGGACCTCTACATCGAGCCCAACGGCGCGCAACTCGTCCAGCTCGCGGAGCAGGCCGCGGCGGGCACCTTGAAACTCGCACCAGAGCCCCTGCCGCTGAGCGAGGGACCGGCTGCATTCACCCAGGTGGTTGCCGGACGGGCCGGCGGTAAGAAGATCGTGCTCATCCCAGCATGACCCGACGGGCACCGATCAATCCCGATGCCGGGCCACGGTGCTCGCCAGGCGCGAGCGAGAAGTCGTCAGGCTGAGCCAGGAAGGTGCATCAAGGATCAGCCGTCGGCGGAGCTGGTGTGCCGGTACGGTCCGAACGCCCCGGCAGACACGGCAGCCTGAGCCCTGGACCCACCCCGTCAGGATCTTCGTCGTGGTATCAGGCGAGTTGGCTGGCGCGGTGCCGCATAGATTTGGGCAGAAGTCCGTACGGCGGGCGGGCCTGTCGCAGGCCCGCCCATGAGAGAGAAGGCGGCAGGGGGCAAGCGCTCCATCTGCGAGGCGTTCCGTTTCCGGTATGCGCAGGTCTGTCTGCCCGGCCCGTCCCGAGCAGGGCTGGAGCGTCCGGGACAGGCTCTGACCTCCTGGATGTACGGGCCCATGGATACCAGGCGTGGGTCGACGAGATGTCTGTGGAGCTGGACACCAATGGTGACGGGTCCATCAGATGACAAGACGGCGTCGGCGCCTTCCTGGAACTCTTCCGCTCTGACTTCGCAAGCCTAGGCTTTTTGTGCTCGTCTGAGGTTTTCAGCCCAGGTCGGGATAGCCGCCGGCGGCTAGGTCGGCGATCAGGGTCGGGTGGGCAGGTTCCCAGTCGAACCGTTTCCGAGTCTGTTCACTCGATGACGGCATGTCGAGAGCGAACAAGCGGCCGATGACGCCGAAGTCATCAGCCGACACCGACTCGACCGGCACGGAGAGAGCCCCGCCGATAGCCTCCGCCAACGACCTCATTGTGTCGCCCGTGTCGGCTACCGCGTGCAGGACCGTGCCGGGCGCAGCATCCTCAAGTGCGATGCGGAACAGCCGGGCGGCGTCGAGCCGGTTGACCGCCGGCCAGCGCTGCGTGCCATCGCCGACGTACGCCGACACGCCCGTTTTCTGCGCGGCGGCGATGAGCACCGAGCAGAAGCCGTACTGCGACCCGCGCTGATGCACGGAGCGCGGCAGCCGGACGACAGAGGACCGAACGCCCTGGTCGGCCAGCGCCAGCACCGCGTGGGAATTGTGGCCGCGTCCACCGACCGGACCGTTGGTGGTGTCGGGGTCCTCCTCGGTGGAAACGTGGCCTGGCACCATCGGCGTGAGGCCAGCATGCACGAACGGCTTACCACTGCCCGAAAGTGCGGCCGCGAAGGTCTGCACGGCGCGCGCTTCCTCGTCGATGCACGGCTCCAAGTTGCTCCAGTCGTTCCCAAAAGCCAGGTTGATAACACCATCGGCCTGGGCGACGCCAGCGCGGAGGCTGTCAAGGTCGGTGAGGTCCCCACGGAGCGGCATCCCGCCCGCGGCAGAGACGGCCGAAGCTGCGGCATCGGAACGGACGAGGCCGAGGACTTCGTGACCCGCGTTAATAAGTTCGGGAACCACGACTGAACCGATGCTGCCGCTGGCTCCAGTGACGAATACGCGCATGGGAAGCTCCAGATGAATCCTGCGACGCTGCGTCGCACGACAAGATCCGGCGGTCCGGGCGACTCAGGCTCGCGACGCCCGCAGCTGGAACATCCCCGACGAGGCGCCTGCAATCCCCTCAGACCCACCGCACCCACGATTCTACCAATCGCATACAAGTCGCGTACGCATGGCGATGCCGGTTGCGCGCGCCTCGATTCAGGCTCAATCCTTCACGACGAGTCCCGTGTGCGTGGACCGCTGGGTTGCATTGTGGACCAACATATTGGGCACGGCATCACTCCGCAGCTGTCATGGCAGAGTCGCCCTCATCGGTGGCCTTCTCCCGCCACATGATTTCGGGATGCAGGAGGATTCGTCACCGACACTCGGTTTGCAGGGGACGACCCGAAGTGTCTCGTGAAGATTCACATAGCCGCTCGGCGCACGCGCCAGCCGACATCGTGACAGATCAGATACGCCGCTGGGGTGCAAGGCCGGCCACTTCGCATACGCAGCGCGTTCCTAGTCGTGTCTGACCGTGGGAGCGAGGTCTTGCACCGCCTCCTCTGCTCAGGAAAGATGGAAGGAGGGCGGTCCGGACGGAAGGTGTCTGCGCCGCACTTCAGCACTGCCCTCAAATTCATCAGAAGACTGTGTACGTACTCTACGCTCTTGCATGCTTACTGTGCATGCGCTGCTCTTCTGAGCGTAGGCTCTGCGGCCGATACGCAGCCCAGTGAATTGCCGATACGCAACCCAGTGAATTTCGGTAGCTCCAGAGTGGTCCAGGAAAAAAGAGCGCCCGGCACGGGGCGCGGTGCGCCAGTGATCAACTATTTCGCGGGACCAGTAAGTGCGCGACGATCTTCCCCTGATCCGCGGACCTCAGTTGTTCACTACGATTCGACGTGCATTGCCACGAATCGGAAATCCAACCTTAGCGGAGATTGAAACACGCAGAAAGGAGCAGGGAGATGAATGACGTCAAGCCGTCCTCTGAGGATCTGGTGATCCTTGAGCAGCTGAACAATGACTACGTCCAGTCCGATCAGTCCAACAATGTCAAGCGCTTCAGCGAGTTTCTCGCCGAAGACTTTATCTCGCAGACTCCGGGCGTCACGCGGAACCGTGGCGAGTTTTTGGAGTACATCGCTAAGCCACGTCCTTTCAAGAATCTTGCGGTACATGACGTCAGGGTCCGAATCCTCAGTGACGTTGCGCTGATCCACGGCCGCGCCACGTACAACGTGCTCGCTGATGGATCCGAGCAAGAAGCCCTGTACACGGACACGTACCAGAAGCGTGGGGGTACCTGGGTCTGCGTCTCAGCGTGTGCGATCGCGCCGGGCACCTGATCCGCCGGAACGAGTCCTCCTGTGCGGGGTTGATCGACGAGGCGGCGCCGATCGGAGCGAGCGCACTGCCCGAGGTCGACGACGTGCTCACGGACACCCTGACGGCGCAGGGGGAGGCGGCGTACGAGCATTGGAACAGCTCCTTGCGGCTCAGCCCCTAATCGGCTCTGGGACTCGACCGTTTCGGCAGGTCAGCGTCGGCCCCCACAGGCTCACTCTGGAGCAGCGCGCCGGCCACACCGACGGAGACCTGGCCTACCTGTATGACGACGGATCCGGCATCTGGGCACTGCCCTTGCGGAGGACGAGCCAGACGGGGAACAGGACCTGGCGCCCTGTCAGTGACCTGGTCCAGGTTCATGCTCCGGCTCCTGCGATCTGCATTTTCAAGGGTGAGGCGAGCGGCGTGGTGATCAAGACGGTCATGGAAGCGCACCGCGAATGCAGGGAGTTGTTTTGATGTCGGTGGTCACAGCCAGCGCTCGGGCCCGCCGGGCGCTGCGGGCTCATGCCACCGCCCATGGCGGGGGTCTGGTCGTCACGCCCGCGCTGATACCGCCATTGCCCGTCGCTATGAGCTCGTAACACGATCTTGTTGAAGTGCCCTGGTCCGGCGTGACCGATGTGACGATTCGGCTGTTCGGCAGGGTGTGAGTACTCGGCCGTGGATCGTGGATGACGAGTTGTGGGCACTGATCGGGCCGCTGCTGCCGCCCTGGCCGGAGAAGGCGCCGGGCCCGCAGCCGGTAGCGGACCGGCTGTGTCTGCAGGGCATCCTGTACGTGCTCCACAACGACATAGCCTGGCAACTCCTGCCCCCAGAGCTGGGGTTCGGCTCCGGACAGACCTGCTGGCGACGCCTGGATCGCTGGCAGCAGGCCGTTGTCTTCGAGGAGCTGCACTGCATCCTGCTCGCCGACTCAACGCGGCCGGCGAACTGGACTGGTCCCGCGCGTGCGTGGACGGCTCCCACATCCGCGCGAAAAAGGGGGCCCCGACACGGGGCCGTCGCCGGTCGACCGGCGAAAGACGGGCAGTAAACACCATCTGATCTGCGACGGACGCGGCACCCCGCTCAAAGTCATCACCACTGCGGCCAACGTTAACGACGTCACCCAGACCATCGCCCTCGTCGATGGCATTCCGTCCGTGGCCGGAAGGATGGGCCGCCCGCGGCGCCGCCCTGACTCACTTCTCGGTGACAAGGGCTACGACTCCAACCCCAACCGGCGTGAGCTGCGCAAGCGGCGGATCCTGCCGGTCATCTCCCGCAAGGGCGCCCCGAACATCAAGGGACTGGGCAAACTCCGCTACGTCGTCGAGCAGACCTTCGCTCTGCTCCACCAGTTCAAGCGCCTCGCCGTCCGCTGGGAACGCCGAACCGAACTCCACGACGCCTTCGTCTCGTTGGCCTCCAGCCTCATCTGCTGGAGACGACTCAAGAAAGCCCACGCGTGATCCTTTTACGCGCTCCTGGACTGCTATGCCTGGAAGGCTGCGACCTGGTCCGGCACCGAGAAGTCTGAAGCACAGTCGGGACACGTCGTGGAGCCAAACAGGTGGGTCAGATGCTCTGCGGTTGCTGGCTGGCCGGCCCTGACGGCCACATCGTGCAGCCGAGACGCCAGCGGCGGCAGGTCGACGGGGTCCGCCGGGCGGACCCCGTGGACTATGGGTCCCTCACGGCCGACAATCCGAAAGCGCGCGTTCGGGTCCCGACGGCGAGTGCCTGGCCCCTTGTAGGAAAGGTCGATCTCCAAGCTCAGTGCGCAGGAGGGGCACACTACGGGATGCTCCTCACGGCGCAGACTGCGCCTCCATACGGGCACCCCCTCAAATGCCAGGAGGTGCTCCAGCCAGTACAGAAAGTCATCTACATCGCCCTCGAAGGGCCTTGTCCCCACGACGTTCTGGGTCAGCTGGAACAGCTCGTTGATCGCAGCCGGGTAGCGCGTCTGTACGTATCCGGGCTCGTGAAGCTGTTGCTCCTCGACGACGATGCGGCCGGCCAACCCAAGTGCCGGCCAGCGACCGCCAGGTTTGCGACCGGCAGCGATGTCCGTCAGAACGGGCAGGGCGGCAAAGCTGGCTGTGTACACCGACCCTTGGTGGTAGAGAGAAGCCCACAGGTCCTCCCACGCCTCGTCAGCCAGGTCGGGATCACCGATCTCGTCAAAGAGCCGCGGCAGGTTGGATGCGGAGCCGTAGGCATGCTTCAGACGGGACCAGTCCAGTGTCATGCCACCAATCATCCCAGCCGCATCCGACCGGCACCCCGTACCTCACCAACGCCGCCGACTGGAAAAGATCGTGTTACGAGCTCTATGGGCGGACCGCAGGCGCTATTTGGCCCCGGAAATCGGCGTCGCGGACAGCGGACGTGCTGGTCGCCGGGATGGTGGTGACACCGCTGCCTCGGGGGCTGCTGGGACAGGTGGCCGGCACCGCCAGTACGGATATGGCGGGTACTTGTGCTTCTCCGGGGTACTTGCGGGCGGTGGTGCGTCGGCCAGGGCTCGCCACGGTTCTGTCTTCAATGCGGTGGGAGCGGGAAATGCGTCTTCGTGAGTCGGCTCGGGGAGCTGCGTCGCGGTGCTCTGCCGAGATACTCAACGGCCGCTACCGTCTGGACGGTCTTCTGGGGTCGGGCGGCGCCGCGGACGTTTACCGTGGGTTCGATCTGCGGCTGAAGCGGTCCGTGGCGGTCAAGGTTTTCAGGCCCGATACGGGCTTCGACGTCGAGGAGAACTCCCACGGTGAGGCGGTGATCCTGGCCCGGCTGCATCATCCGGGCCTGGTGGCCGCCTATGACGCCGGCCGGCACCAGGAGCGTGTCTTCCTCGTCATGCAGCTGATCGAAGGCACGACACTGAAACATCGCATCGTCAAAGGCCCGCTGGCCTTTGGGGAAACGGCCGTCCTGGGCTCGCACCTTGCTCGCGCGCTGGCGCACGCCCACGAAGCGAACATCGTCCACCGGGACGTCAAACCGTCCAACATCCTTCTCGATGCCGCTCAGCACCCCTACCTGACCGACTTCGGCATCTCCCGGCTGCTGGACACCACCACCCGCACCGCCGCCGGCACACTCACCGGCACCGCCGCCTACCTCTCACCCGAGCAAGTCCTTGGACAGCCCGTCGGCCGCCCCGCCGACATCTACGCCTTGGGCCTGGTCCTCCTCGAATGCCTCACCGGCCGGCTCGAGTACGACGGCGCTCCCCTGGAAGCTGCGATCGCCCGGCTGCACCGCAAGCCCGCGATACCCGATCACGTGCCTCCACGGCTGGCCGATATCGTGCGGGCCATGACAGCCCTGGACGGGAGCGACCGTCCCACGGCCTACGACGGCGCCCGCGCGCTGACAGAGGCAGCTGAAGCGGAGCCTCGAACCGGGCCATTCGTAGAGGGTGTGAGTCATGCTCCAGACCTTGGACGAGCTTCAAGAGTAAGTGACCGCACGCTCCGCAAACCGCTGCACGGCGGGGGGCAGACATCACCGCGCCCCGCGGCCGCGAGGCGTCGCTCCCTGGCCGTCGCTGCCAGCGCCGCACTGGCGGCCGTCACGGCTGTCGCTTTGGTGATTTCCGACAACTCTGCATCGCACGGCGGTGATCCAAGCAGCACCCAGAGCACCAGCGTTCCCACCTCAGCGGCGGACAAGGACGCGACAGCCTCTGCGGAGAAGAGCCCGACCGCCCGCCCCAGCGACGGCACGCGCACTGACGTTGAGCCGGAGCGAAAGGCCCGTCCGGCCGCTGAGGGGCCGGACCCGGCAGCAGACAGCGATACAGGGCCGGCCACGACGGCGCACCCGACACCGAGCCCCGCAGGTCTGCCCGGTGCAACAGCTCACGACCGTCAGAAGACCGAGACGTCACCGCTCCCGCCCGGCCAGGCAAAGAAGAAGGTAAAAGGAGCGAAAGACAAGAAGACCACGAAGGCAGGCAAGGCGCCGTGAGCGCGCGCCCGGCTACTCGGCTGTGGCCTCCCCATTAGAGGTCGGTCTGACGACTTTTTCGTCGCATCGGAGAATGCACACGTCCCGGAACAGGCGAGGTCTCTTTGGACTGACCGGGCACCGGGCCGACGCCGAGGGCCCTCTTCTGAGCGCAACCGCCTGCCGGGACCCCGCAGTCGGCGCGGCGCCCAAGCTCCCAGTCCCCGACACCTGGAAGCCACCTGTCGGCTGATCTCCGCCGAGTCGGAGGGACGCCGCGGCAGCCTCAGGAGACATGGGGTAGCCGCCTCCCGACGCCACGCTCAAACTGCCACCCCATGTCTCTCAACACCCTCAATTGGTCACGGCCAGCAGATGCTCAGCCGTCCCGAGCGAGGTCTGGGGTTGGTTCACGGGCACGCTCACGGAACAGACCTGCGCCCCTGCTCCTTCGCGCCGCGGCGGTGATCGCGTCGAGCCACTGATCCGCACTCGCAACGGCCGGGAGCTACTTCCTCGCTCATCCGGCGCCCCTCGCGTCGCGTAGAGCCTTCACCCAGGACCTGAGGGATCTGTTCCGTCAATTCCTCCGGCAGGGGAGGGCTGAGGGCCCGATCCGCGGGCGCTTCAAGGAGTCGGTCCCTCACGAGGTGCGCGCCGGCACGGGGGAGCCTGCGCGCTGTCCTCTTCAAGGACGTACCGGCCAGACGGACACGACCCTGCCGCGCCCCGAACGTGCGAGAGGGGTCAGCCGGGGGTGTTCTGGAATCGGACGGCCGGTCCCCAGGCCTCTCGCACCGGGGCCATGCAGAGCGGACTGCCGCCGTGGCCGTACTTGTGGGTCTTGCGCTGGCAGGTGCCGCAAGGGCCGACCTTGTCACCGGGGCAGACCAGCGCTGACGGGTCCGGCTCGCTGATCGCCGGTGGGGAAGTGGTCAGGCGGTTCCTGTTCCGGGCGATCGGTGCAGATCATCCAGTGCACAGAATAGGGAACCGTTAAGACATAGGTTCGAGCGGGCGGCGGGCTCCCGCTGCGCCGGCACCAAGCCGTACCGCCCGTCACAGCTGCTGGGTTGCGGTGGGCGGGCGTACTGCGTGAGTTGCCGGTCCAGCTCGGTGCGGATGTCCGCGAGCAGGTTGCCAGTGCGGGCCCAGTCGATGAGCAGCTGCGCCACGTGCCTGTGTTTGATGTCGGTGTGCTGGGAGACCGCGCGCAGGGGACGTCCTAGCCCTGGTCGGTGGCCAGCTCGCCCACGGCCAGCAGAACGCCGATGGCCTGGTCGACCACGGCGTGCGAGCGGATCGCCTGCTGGAGCTGAGCGGATCACCCAGTTGCTCGGGAACGCCAACCAGCGCGCCAGCCGTGGTTACGGCCCGGCGCTTCGTTCGTGCTGTCTGATGTGAGCGCAGCTGGATGCCGCGCTCGGGCGGCCGCTCAATGGTGGCCGCTTCAGCGGCTTCCGTGGACAGCCGCTGCGAGCAAGCGCTCACCGGCAGGTCATCGAGACCTACCTCGCCGAGGGGAACACCGGCGAAGCCATCCGGCATTTCGACGAACTGCGACACCTCCTCCGCACCGAACTCGGACTGGAGCGCCCACTCCCGCTGCGCCGTCGCATGGCAGGCGCACTCGACGCCCTGCGCACCCGGCCGTGACGGCGCGGTGGCAGGAGTCCGCGACGCTGGCGTCATGGCTGTCTCAGACGCTCGCACGGGAGTCCTCGTCCTTCGCGTGTGGTACGAGCCCGGACGAACACCGGCCCTACGAGCACGCCTGCTGGTCGTCGACAGCCCCGATCAGGTCCCCGCCGAGTACTCGGCCGCAGCGGGCCTGGACACCATCTGTGACCAGGTACGCGCATGGCTCGAGAACTGGACCGGGAGTATGGAGGCCTCGGAGGAGTGACCTCACCTCGGGGGAGTGACATCGGTCGACCTCCCGCGTGGCAAGAGGCGCCCGGGGTGTCCGGCCGCTCGGCGCCAGCGAATCACGGTCCTGCCGCAGTGCGTCGGCGAGCTGCGCCAGCGCGGTGCCCCGTTCATTGAGCGCTGGGCCTTGAGGGCGAGGCGTCGAGGCGGACACCCACTCCATCGCTTCGCCACTCGTCTCCCCTCCTCGCTACCAGCTAGGCCGCCGATAAGTCGTAGCCTCGGGCCCTGGGCCTGTCGCCGTCTCGGTAGGCGTCCATCGGCATCGCGGAGGACGGGGACCGCGTTCCCGGGCCCATCAGGTGCTGGGCCAGCCGGTCGAGTTCACGGAACGGGTCGGTGCGCATCAACACGGGATACACCTCCGGATGAGTTCAGCAGTTGCTGTGCGCTTCACCTGACGCCGCTGTAGCTTGTCATCCAAGCGACGACAAGGTGGAAGTCATCCAAGGGGTGACGAAATGGGCGGCGACAGCACGGAACCGACCTCGCCCGCGGCCACGCCCGCTCGACGCGCTCACACAAGCGCTGCAGACCGCTCAGGACGCCAAGTCACCGCACCCGACGACCCGCGGCGGGCCATGTCGGCCCTGCTGCTCCTGCGCCAGGTACGTGAACAGTTGGCTGGCCGGGACCCGGTTCGATCGAAGCGGCCCGCGACGAGGGCGCCAACCGGGCCGACCTGGCCCACCTCGGCGTCTCGAGCCGCCAGGCCGCCGAACGCCGCTACCTGCGCTTACGCGCCGGAGAGCCAGGCACTACCAAGGAACAGCGCCTGCAGGCCACCCGCGACCAGCGGGCCGCAGACCACTCCGTAGCCGCTTGGGCTCAGAACCACGCCGCCACGCTCCGTCAGCTCGCTGGGACCATCACCGGCCTGCCGGACCTTCCCGACACCGCGGCCAGTGCCATCGACGCTCTCCACGCCGCCCTACGTGACAGTTTCCTGGGTCCAAGCGACTACCCAGCTGACTGAACGTTGACCTTGGCTGATGGAAGCAAGGAGTCCGGCCCCTCAGAGCATTACGAAGGCCAGGCCAGGGCTGAGGATCCGAAGCCGGGCGTGGCCGGGCCCTCAGCTGCCGCGCGTCCTGCGGCGCGTCATCCAGTCCGCGCGCAGCACGCGCAGCCGCAGACTCGTCTCCCGTCACCGCAAGTGCTGCCTCCAGCAGTTGAGCCGCAGCAGATCAGTGGCCGGCTTTCGAGGGAGAGAACGACTTGTGTGCAGCGCCCCAGCTGATGTTGGCCTGCGGAGCTCGGCGGGAGGACCTCGTGCAGCCGAGGTCAGACGTCGGCACCCCGATGACAGCTGCCGGGGGTCGATACACCCCAGGCAGCATCAGCAGCCTCCTCGGGAGCAGCCCTCGATTCCCATTCGCGGGGGGCACCGCAGCCGGCGGATTCGCGTGACCGCAGAGCGGCGGATATCCGGTGGCCAGAGCCCACGCTGAAATTGAGACCTAGGCGCTTCGTTGTCCGACTCCCGAGAGGGGGAACTACCCGTGGAGCGTTCCATGCGCTGCTCGCTTCAGCATGCCCTTGGCCTGTTGTGAGGGTCGCTGCTGCTCACCGTGAAGTGCGTTGATCGCGACGATTCCTGCGGTCAGCGCTGGTACAGCCCATTGAACGAGAGCGAGGTGCTTTTGCGCTTGTCGTAGCTCGACGGGAATTTTCTCGGCCTTCTCCGTGTCTTGCGGATCGCTCGAGCTGACGAGCTTGACCTTCTTGCCCAGCAAGCCCGCATAGGCGGTGGCGGCCATGCCAGCGGCGGTGAGGAGCGCCTTGGCCACGGTTGAGGCCGCGACTCCCTGCTGATGCCTCACCCGGCCGCTGTTGGCCGCCAGCAGTCCTGTTCCGCCGATCAGGTTTGCCCCGATGGCGACTACGTTGATCGGCGTCCATTTGTCCCAGCCGGAGCTGGCGATCCGTGCTGTCGTGAGCTCGGTTTCGCCCTGCTGCTCGGCGGCGCCGTTGAGGCCGATGGCGCCCATGAGAGAGCCGCCGAACCATGCGGCCAGGCCGAGGTCGTGGATGCTGCGCAGGACGGTATTGCGTTCCGACATGCTGCGTCCTTCCAGTCTCGTGGAGTGATGGCTCTCGCGAGCTCTCTCCCACGCTCCGTCACCGCCGGGAGCGCGGCGAGACGAGTGGTGCACACGGGGGAGGTCCGAATGTTGAAACCACCACAAGGAAACGGAACGATGGGAGCGGCCGCCGGACGGACGTATGTGCGGAACCTGCGGCCTGGCACCGCCCCCGCTGACGTCGGCCCCTGCCGTGGGGCTTGCGATGACTACAGGTGCCGTCTGCGACCAGCCGAGCGTCGCCAGATGCGCGCGTCCAGTCGCTGGCGTACTTCACTCCGCTGCTCACCGGCAGGGAACGCGCCTACCCCAAAGCTGTCGGGGATGAGCCTTTGACCACTCTTTCCTGGGGCCGACCAGCCGGTTCGGTGTCCCATCTGCCCAAGAACACCAGGCCCAAGGTGTGTACCGCGGTGTCAGGGACGTCGGCTTGTGTGTGCGGACGGTGAAGAAGCCGGGTGGGGTGGAGATGGTGATTCGTGGCTGTAGGGGAAGGGCGGGCGCGGTCTGCGAGGGTGGCGGGTATGGATATCGAGCACAGGAACAACGTGACTGTCACCGGCAACCCTCAGGGGCCGACAGTGGTACTGGCCCATGGGTTCGGCTGTGATCAGAACATGTGGCGGCTGACGGTGCCGGCGCTGGCCGAGGACTACCGGGTGGTGCTGTTCGACTACGTGGGTTCGGGCCGCGCGGATCCTTCTGCCTTTTCGGAGGACCGCTACGCCTCGCTGCACGGGTACGCCCGGGACGTGATTGAGGTGTGTGAAGCGCTCGACCTGCAGGATGCGGTGTTCGTGGGGCACTCGGTCAGCGCGATGATCGGGGTACTGGCCGCAGACATGGCGGCTGAACGGATCGGGGCGCTGGTGATGGTCGCACCATCGCCGCGCTACATCAACGATGACGGCTACCACGGCGGGTTCAGCGACGAGGACATCGACGAGCTGTTGGCCTCACTGGAGTCGAACTATCTGGGCTGGTCGGCGGCGATGGCACCGGTGATCATGGGCAACGGGGAGCGGCCGGAGCTGGGTGAGGAGCTCACGAACAGCTTCTGCGCCACCGACCCGGACATGGCACGTGTCTTCGCCCGGACCACGTTCCTGTCGGATTCGAGGGACGCCCTGAAAACCGTGCAAGTGCCGACGCTGGTGCTGGAATGTACCCAGGATGTCATCGCCCCCCGCGAGGTCGGAGCCTTCGTCCACCAGGCGATTCCCGGCTCGACGCTGGTCACTCTCGATGCGACCGGGCACTGCCCGCATCTGTCCGCGCCGGAGGCCACCAACGAGGCGATCACCGGCTTCCTAGCGAACCTGCGGTGATGTGCCAAACCGGGCAGCAGCCCGACCCGCAGGGCATAGGCGCTGAGGAAACATCCAATGCGGCGTTCGCCGCGCTGCTGGAGGACAGCGTCGAGGAGCTGTACGAGAGCGCGCCGTGCGGGTATCTGTCCACGCTGATGGACGGCACCATCGCGAAGATCAATGCCACGCTGCTGGGCTGGCTCGGCCTGGAGCGCGAGTCGGCGGTGGGCCGGATGCGGTTCACCGACCTTTTGACGGTAGGCGGCAAGCTGTACCACGAGACGCACTTCGCGCCCCTGCTGCGGATGCAGGGCGAGATCGGCGGCATCGCCCTGGAGGTCAAACAGGCGGGCGGCGACCGGATGCCGGTGCTGGTCTCCTCCGTGGTCAAACACGGCGCTGGTGGCGAGCCGCTGCTGATTCGCACCACCCTCTTCGACGCCCGGGACCGCCGCGCCTACGAAGAGGAACTCCTGCGAGCCCGGAAGGCGGCCGAGGAAGCGCGCAAACAGGCGGAGGCCGACCGCGCCCGGCTCCAGGACGCCCTCGCTGCGCTCCAGCACTCGCTGCTGCCCGACCGCCTGCCGTCGGTGCCCGGGGTGGAAACGGCCGCTCACTACCGCACTGCCTCTCCCGACCGGCTGGGCGGCGACTTCTACGACCTCTTCCCGATCGACGGTAAGCGCTTCGGCTTCTTCCTCGGCGATGTGTGCGGCAAGGGCCCGCAGGCCGCTGCGGTCACCTCACTGACCCGCTACACCCTGCGCGCCGCCGCAGTGCACGACCCTGACCCCGTCTCCGCCCTGTCCACCCTCAACAAGGTGCTCCATGAGCGGTACACCGGCGGCGATCCTCGGTACTGCACCGCCGTATTCGGCATCATCGAACCCGATCTCGCGACCGGACAGGCTGCGGTCCGACTCGCCTCGGGCGGCCACCCCTCGGCCCTCGTGCTGCGTGCCGACGGCACGGCTGATTTTCTGCCCACCCCCGGCGGTCTCCTCGTCGGCATCCTGCCCTCCGCACGCTTCACCACTGCCACCACCACCCTCGACCCGGGCGACACCCTCGTGCTCTACACCGACGGCCTCACCGAGGCCCGTACCGGTGAAGACCGCACCACCCTGTACGGCGACGAGGCTCTGCGCGCCTTCGCCGTCGGCCATGCCGGCAAGCCCGCGCATGTCGTCATCCAGGCCTTGGCCGGCCTGCTGGACGACTTCGGCGACCGTCTCGACGACGACACGGCCCTACTCGCCCTCGGCGTCCCCATCGTGGGTTCTACGACGAAGAATACGGAATGAGTCCGCTGAAGATCACCACCCGATAAGCCACGACCGGTCCCGTTCTGGAGATTATGGGGGAACTCGACTACGCCAACGCCGCCGAGCTGCGGCACATGCTCACCACGCTCAACCTCCAGCCGGGCTAGCGCCTCGTCCCGGATCTGGCCGGCACGGACTTCTGCGACTCCAGCGGCCTCAGCGCCCTGATCGTGGCGCGGAACCTTGCCCATGCCGCTTTGGCAGATACTGCAGTCGCTGCCGTCCCTGCTTATACCCTGCGGCTTCTGAGCGTCTTTGGCCTCGACCAGATCTTCCCCGGTCTTCCTGACAGCTAAGCGGCCGCCCAGCCCTGACCGCCAGAGCGCAGCACTCAGATGGAATGGGAAATCGGGCTGGAGGAATCTGCGGTGCAGGGCGCGATCAATTGGCAGCATCGCGCACTGAGCGCCCCACACAGCGCCTATCACCCACCCGCAGCTGCCGTGGGGCCGCGTGTTGCGGGGGCGGGGCGATGTTGAGGTAGCGGATCCGGGCGTCGTCGGTGGTGCCGCGCGCAGCGGTGTAGCCGAAGTGCGCGGGTGTCGACGACGATGCCGTCCGTCGCGGCGGCTTGTACCCGGGCTCGAGCCCGTACCTGCAGCTGCCACCTCCGCATGACCTCGCCCCGAGCGGGCGGCGAGGCCTTTGCGGGGGCTCTTGACCTGGTCCTTCACGTAACGCTCGACCGTTCGCAGGACCTATTCACCGAGCGGGAGCCGGTCGGTAAGTGCATCACGGACCGTATCGCCCTATTCGCGCATCCCGATGCTGCCCTGGCAAGGATCAGACGATCGGCGGCACGGACGCCGCGCTAGAGCCGACTGAGTTGACCAGCCCCACGCCGCCACGACCGATGTTCGGCGAGCACGATGTGAAGGCTGACGAGGACCGCATCGGTTTGTCGCGCTGGGACCGAGAGCCAGCGGTCGTGTCGCTACCCGCCGGACAACCTGAGCAGATCGAACGCGACGAAGTGCGCCGGTCAGTAATCCGCGGCCTCGGCGGCCGCGGCGCCGCGGCGCTGGAGCCGGCCCTGCATGGCCGCGTTCCGCGGCGCACGGGGCGGCCGCGCGAGCGGGTCAGCTCCAGCCGGAAGCCCCACCTGTCGGCAACGGCTGCAATGTGGCGGACCACCAAGGCCCGATGCACCATGGGAGCCGCCTTCGACCAGACCGGACTCCTGCCCCGCCAGGTGTGGGCCGACCGCATTCTGTACGAGGCCGCCAAACCGCTGATCCCGTCCACCTTTTCCGCCTCTTCGGTATCCACCCGCCCATCGCGGTGAAGTACGTCCGCACCGCGCACCCGGACAAGGCACTGCGCCCCGGATCCGCTAACCGGGGGAGAGCGGCCAGCACGTTTGGAGCCGTGTCCTACGACTGCATAGCGGAAGGTCTCTCCCGTCGCGTCTTCGCTGTCCAGCCATTTCAGCTGGGTCCAGGACTCCGGGTCGATACGCTGTTCCGGCGCGGGTAGATCCAGCAGTGCGAGGTACCGGTTGAGACAGTCCGCCAGCTTTCTGATGTTGTGCGTGCGAAGACGCTCATCCAGCTTGGCCGGGGCAGGTCTTCGGGGCCGGTATAGCCTCCCCGGATAGCGCACCGGGCGGCCGTGCGGATCAGCCACTTCAGCGACATGCGCATCCGCCGCCGTTCGATGTTCACCCGCCGGCAGCAAGACCTGTTTGCCTCTGAACCGGTCCGCCACAGCGGTTCTCGTAGCGCATCGGGTGTCTCGGGCACCGAGAGAGGGCCGCGCACGGCTGAGGGCACCGCGAACAGACCTGTCCTGCAAGTCCCCTGTGCCTCGTGCGACGGATGCTCAGTGTGGTGCAGCTGCCATGTCGATCGTCTTGTCTCGAGGCATGCAGGTAGCGGCGGTGTGGCGTCCGGGGCGCCAGGTCGCTACGAGTGCTGCGGCCAGGAGGAGTTCGGCGAAGTCTCCGCCGTAGTACATGATCTCGGCGCCCTGCTGGACCTGGACGACGGGAGCGTGGATGTCGACGAAGAATCCGCCGTACACGGCTTGTGCGATCAGGGCATGTACGGCGATCGCAACGCCCAGATACACCAGGCGGGTCCGTACCCCGGGCCGGGTAGGCGCGGGGTCGGGACCGGCGATGACGTAGGCGAACAGGCATCCGGACGCGAGGAAGTGTGCGTGCAGGAGCCAGTGTCCGGCGGGGTATCTCATGGCGGTGTTGTACAGCGGGGTGAAGTACAGCAGCCCCAGGTGTGAACGTTCGCGTTATTCCCCAGGGGTAAGTTCACGCAATTCCCCAGGCCCTGCCCGGTGGACGATCTACCGGTCTGAGAGGATCGGGCTGGGTAGACGCGCCGGATGGAGGCTGCAGGTTGGCGAGCATGGGGTGGTTTCCGTATGACTCGATTGCTCTCGCAAGCCTGGGTGTGGGCGAGGAAGTGGCGCGTGCCCTGAGCGGGCGCGGGCTGCCAGCCGACTGCAATCGCATGTTCGTGAGGGACTCCGGTCGAGAGCTGTCGGTACGGGATCTTCCCCAAGGCCGGGCCGTGTTCCTAGGCGCGTTCGAGGACGGCGTCAATACCTACTGGCTGCTGATCGACAGCGGTGAAGTCTGGATGGTCCGCGGCTATGAAGGTGACGTGGACCATCAGTACGGGTTGGTCAACTCCTCGGTAGTGGGTCTGCAACGCATCCTGGATGTATGGGAGGGTTTCGTCTTCTCGGGCAGGAACGAAGCCGAAGACGACTACGAGGATTTCGTTGAAGACGTGATCGGGCAGGCCCGTCAGAGTGACCCGGATGTGTTCGAGGACGAAGACTCCTGGTGGTCACGCGTCTTTGAGGAAGTCGAGCTCGGGGCGCTTGGCCCCGAGGAGACGTCGGCCACGTCCTAGCGGACCGGGGGCTTGTCGGGCTTGTCGGTGGGGTTCTTGGGGCGCTTGTTCGGGCGGTAGCTGGGGCCGTTCATGATGACCTGGTGGCTGGTGTTGATCAGTCGGTCCAGGAGCGACTCGGCGACTACCGGGTTCGGGAAGAGGGGATACCAGTCGCTGGGCGCCCTGTTGCTGGTGATGATCAGGGACCGGCCCTGCCGTTCGCTGACCAGTTCGTAGAGGTCGTCGGCCTGGGCCGCTCCGAGCTGGCGCATGGCGAAGTCGTCGAGGATGAGCACGTCGGGCCGTACCAGTTCACGGATCCGCTTGTCCCAGGTGCGGTCCGCGTGGCCGCCGGCGAGGTCCGCGAGGATCCGGCTGGTCTTGGCGAAGCGGACGTGGGCGCCCTGGCGGACGGCGAGGTGGCCGAGGGCCTGGGCGACGTGTGTCTTTCCGACCCCGACCGGCCCGAAGAGGATGACCGACTCGCCCGAATGGAGCCAGCGCAGGGCTCCGAGGTCGCGGATCTGGGCGGCCGGCAGCTTCGAGGAGGCGGTGAAGTCGAACTCCTCCAGGGTGACCTGCTGCTCGAACTTCGCCCGGGTCAGGCGCCGTTGGAAGGCGACGGTCTCGCGGCGGGTGATCTCGTCCTGGCAGAGGACCTGCAGGAAGTCGAGGTGCCCGAGTTCGCCGCCGTGGGCCTGGGCCAGGCGGGCATCGAGGGTTTCCAGCATCCCCGAGAGCCGCAGCGACTTCAGCGACTCACGCAGGGCAGAGTCCATCACGCTCATCAGATGCTTCCCTCAGCTTCGCCGTGGACCTGGTCGTCGTGGAGTTCATCCGCCGTCTCGGACGGGGCGACGGAGGCGAACAGCCGCTTGGGCCCGTGGAGGAAGGCCGCGGCTCCCGCGTCCCCGCTCGATTCGGGCTCCGGATCGGTCTCGGTGCCGGCGATCAGGATGCCCTTGATGGTCCGGTAGGACGGATCTCCGACCGTGATGGCCCTCGCGCAGGCGGCCTCCAGCCTCGCGTCGCCGTACTTCTTCTTCAAGCCGAGGATTCCCTGGGCGGCGCGGAGCCGGTAGAGCGCGTTGACCTCCAGCAGCTGGTCGACCACGGTCCGGCAGGCGTCCCCGACCTCGGATGCCTGGGTCCGGCACCAGATCGGCGTGCGCATCTGGAAGGCGATCTTCTCCGGCGGGTAGTCGGTCCTGTCGGTGCGTTTTCCCTGCTCAAGTGCCACGTGGGTCTTGACCAGGTCGCCGTCGAGGAAGACCTGCACCATCGTGGCGGTCGAGCGGACGTCAACCCGGCGGCCGATCAGTTTCCAGGGCACCGAGTAGAGGGTGCGGCCGACCTTGATGTGGATGTCCGGGCCGACCAGCGCCGTCGACCAGCGGGCCAACACGAACGGAGTGGGCGGCAGCGGCAGCAGGGTCTCGGCTTCGACGGCCTCGAACACCGCCATCGGGGCGGCTCCCTGCAACGGCCGGCACTGCCGCCGGCCGGCCACCTTCTGGCTCCAGGTCACGGCTTCGGCCTGCATGTGGTCGATCGAGGTGAACTCCCGCCCCCGCCAGAACGAGTCCCGGATGTAGGGCATCGGGCGTTCGACCCGCGGCTTGTCCTTGGGCTTGGCGGCGCGGGCCGGATCCACCAAGGCGCCGTAGTGGGTGGCGAGCTCGGCATACGCCTTGTTGATCTTCGGATCGTAGAGATCGGGCTTGTCGACGCCGGTCCGCAGGTTGTCCGGCACCAGCCGGCGCGGGACGCCTCCGAAGTAGCGGAAGGCGGCGACGTGGGCTTCGGTCCAGGCGTGTTGGTGGAGATAGAGGACCGGGCGGACGAACATGTGCCGCGAGCAGGGCAGCACCATCACGAAGGCCCAGATCCGGTGTCGCTTACCGGTCTTCGGATTCGTCCACTGACCCAGGTGGCCGTAGTCGATCTGAGCCTCCGAGCCCGGCTCGACGTCATCGCGCAAGACCGTGACCTGGGACCTTGCCGTCTCGTCGGGGAGCGTGGCGTGCACCCACCGGCGGAACGACGAGATCGACACGTCCAGCTTGTGCTCATCCCGGAGGCGCTGGTGGATCGTGGAGACCGTCACCGTCCCCAGCAGGTTCTTGATGTAGTCACGGTGCTGGTCGATGTCCGGCCAGGTGATCTGCCTCAGCCGCCGGTCGACGAGTTCGGGGAACCAGCTCTTGATCAGCTTGGCCCAGTCGGCCTCCCGCATCGGCGGCCCGCCCGGCGTGATCCCGGACGCCTCCGCCGGCTCCAGGTACTTCCTGATCGTCTTGCGGTCCACCCCCAGCGACGCTGCCAGCTCGCTCTTCGAGCGGCCCGCGTACCAGTGGACATAGATCTCGGTGATGTCGACCACGACGAACGTTCTCCTTGCCATCCGGGCTGACCATCGGCCTTCCGAACCACAGGCCCAGGGCCGCCCACACGCCTCCGCGGTGACCAGGTCCCTCGTTCCTGAACTCCGTCGTACCCATGGCCAATTAGGAGAAGTCGGGATGAGGAATTACATGAAGCTCAAACCACCCGAGATGGGGAAAAACGTGAACGCTCACACCAGGGTCCCGGTGCTGAGCAGTATGGCGGTCCCGGGGTGCGCCAGCGCCCGGGCGGGCGAGCTGTGCAGCAGGGCCGTGACGCGGCGGGCTCGGGTGGGCGGCAGGGCGAGCAGGAGGAGGGTGACCGGCGCGGACAGGACGAGGGCCAGCGGCGCGTACATGCCGATGAGCATGTGCTGGGTCATGTGCCCGCGGAAGTCGGTGTGGGCAGCCGGCCCCAGCGGGGGCAGCAGGGCGACGGCGAGCAGGGCCAGTCCGGTGAGGAACGAGGTGGCGCGCCAGGGGTTCCAACCCCGGGCGGGGTTGCGGCGCCGGGTACGGCGCACGGCAAGGAAGTAGCCGCCGACCGCGGTGAGCAGCACCAGGACGGTCAGGACTACTGCCGGTACGTCGCTGCCGCCGTCGCCGTGGTGGTGGATGCCGTCCATCAGGCGCCGTCCCTGGGCCGCTGGGCGCCGAGGGCGAAGGGCCGGCCGCCGGGCTGGAGGAGGCAGCCGCCGGTCACGAGCAGGGCACCGAAGACGAGGAAGGCGGTGTCCCACCATGCCTGGTGGAGGCCGCCGCGGACGTGGTGAATGCCGAGGACCTGGTGGTCCAGGACGCCCTCGACGAGGTTGAACAGGCCCCAGCCGACGAGGATCCAGCCCCACAGGACGTGGGAGGTCCACATGGCCCGCCGGTTGTGGGTGACCCGGGCGTAGAGGACGGCCATGCCCAGAAGGACGGCGATCCAGCACACGACGTGGAAGATACCGTCCCACAGGGTGTTCATCTCCAGGCCGGAAACCGTGTGGGGGCTGTAGTACTTCACGCCGATGCGGTCGTGGTTGGTGCTGGAGAGCATGTGGTGCCACTGCAGGAGCTGGTGCAGCAGGATGCCGTCGACGAACCCGCCCAGCCCCACCCCGAGGATGATCCCCGGCAGTCGCAGACTGTTCGGTGCGGCTGTAGCCGCCCGGACCGTGCCCGCCGCGGTGGTCATCGTGTTCCCCGTCCCGTTGATGGTGCGCCTCCTGCGCAGAGTTTCCCGCCCGACTTGTCCCAGTCACCTACTCGCAGGACACTTCCGCCGTTTCGCCCACAGCCGCCCCGCAAGAACAGGCGATGCGGATCCCCACACCATGGCGACTCACCGCCCCTCGAACGCGAGCCGGTCCTGCTCCTACACGACGAGTTCGCCCTCCAGCGCGGTAGCGTCCAGCAACTGCACCGCAGGCCGCGATGCCCGGGAAGAGCAGGGCACGGTGGGCCCCGGGCCGGCCTGTCACGGCGGCATTGGGCCCCCAAGCTGGCTCCTGCGGCACCATGCCGGGTACGTTCCGCTGGCGCCACAGCGTTCAGCCTGTGGTGAGATTGGAGAATGCTTCGGTCGTAAGCTTCTGGAGCTCGGCGAGCGGAACGTCGCGGAGGTGTTGCGTGAGGCCCCACCGATGGCCGAAGGGGTCGAGTAGCTGACCTTCTCGCTCGCCCCAGAAGGTGTCGCTCAGGGGGCGAATCACGTTGGCGCCGGCACCGACGGCCCGCTGCCAGGTGTCATCGACATCGTCGACATGCAGGTAGATGGCCCCGTAGGTGCCGCCGAAGTGCTGCGGTCCGAAGGATTTCATCTCAGGGAACTCGTCGGCCAGCATCAATGTGAGCGTTCCGATGCGGACCTGGAGGTGGATCAGTCGGCCGCCGGGTACCACCAGCCTGGTGAGTTCTTCGGCTCCGAACGCCTGTTGATACCAGGTGGATGCCTCGTCCGTGCCGCGGGTGGTCAGGTGCAGGGTGTGGGCGTTGAAAGACATCGGTGCTCCCCTTCTGTGATCTGAGTCCGGCCGTTTGAGCGCGGCGTCACAGCGCGCGGACGGCCTGGCAGATCGACGAGCTTGCAGCGGGAGTTGTCAGGTCGTGCACCTCATCTGCTCCATGACCGCAGCTTGTCCGGGTTGCGAATAGCCCATATACGTCGGATGTGGGACTCGCCGATGTCGAACGCATACACGGTCAGTACCTGACTGCCGTTCACCGCGACGAGGCCCGGTTGGCCGTTGACTGTCCGCTCAAGGATGTCGAGTCGGGGAGCTAGACCCGCCAGGTGTACCAGGAACTCCGCGACCTGAAGGTGGCCTTGGAGCGGCGCCGGTGAGGCCATGGCGCGTCCGCCACCGTCGGCGATGGCGACGACCGAAGGGTCGAGGAGTCGTACGAGGGCATCCACGTCCCCGGTCTGCCAGGCGTGCCGGAACTCACTGATGATGCCGGAGCGCCGACGCGGCCGTGGACCGCCGGTGCGGGCAGCAGCTACTCGGCGGCGAGCCGACGAGGCTAGCTCGCGGCAGGCACCCGGCGTGCGGCCTACGATCTCTGCGACCTCGTTGAACGGCACTCGGAACACATCGTGCAGCATGAAGGCGACACGTTCGGCCGGGGTCATCGAGTCGAGCACGACCAGGAACGCCATCTCGACGGACTCGTCCAACGCGATGTGATCGGCAGGATCTCTTGCCGTCGAGCCGTGGGAGAGAGCGTTCCACTCGGCCCGCGCCGGCAGTGGCTCTGGAATCCACTCACCGACGTACCGCTCTCGGCGCACACGCGCCGAACGAAGCTGGTCCATGCAGATCCGGCTCACAACGGTCGTCAGCCAGGCAGCGGGATTGCCGACAGCGGTCCGGCGTTCGACAGGTTGCGCGAACCACCGGGCGTACGCCTCCTGGACGGCGTCCTCCGCCTCGGTCAGCGAGCCGAGCAGCCGGTAGGCGAGATTGGAGAGGTTGCGCCGCTCCAGGATGAGCGGCTCGTCCTCAGGACGCGCCTGTGGATCTTCGTTTCCGCGTGTGCTGTCCATTCGGTCAGCGCCTTTCGCTCGCCACGTATGAATGCTCCCGCGAGATCCGACGGATCAGCACCCTCCTATGTCAGCGAGCGCCAGCGGCGGCCCGTCTCCTGACGATCGACGCCCCTACCGCGTCGGTGTGGGTGCTGGCGTAGCAACCGGCCACAGCAGCGACCCCGGGCCTGCGGTAGCCCTCAAGATCGTGACAGGAGAACGGCCATGACCAAGATCGGCATTATCATCGGCAGCACGCGTCCCGGGCGGCTCGGCCCGAAGGTCGCCGGGTGGGTTCACGACGTAGCGGCGCAGAGGGCCGACGCCGTGTTCGAGCTCGTCGATCTCGCCGATTTCCGACTTCCTCTCTTCGACCAAGCGGTTGCACCCGCCATGGGCGGAACCGGAGGCCCTGAGGCGCAGGCCTGGGTGCGCACGATCGACACGTTCGACGGATTCGTGTTCGTCACGCCGGAGTACAACCAGCAGCTCCCCGGCGCAATCAAGAACGCCATCGACTTCGTCTACGGCGGATGGGCGAACAAAGCCGCCGGGATCGTCTCCTACGGTGTCGCCGGTGGCTCCGGGGCGGCGGCCCAGTTGCGGCAGATGTGCGGACTGCTCGGGCTCGCCGACGTGCCGACCCAGGTCTCCCTCCACCTCACCTCTGATTTCGAGGGCTTCACGGTCTTCGCTCCCAGCGAGTCCAGGACGCGCTTGCTGGGGGAATTGCTCGACTGTGTCGTTGCCTGGAGCGCGGCACTTGAGCCCGTGCGAAGTGCACGCGCGGCGTCCATCGCCTGAACTGCTTCCCCCGACCGAGACCATAAGGGAGTTTTGCCGCCGGACGACCTGCGGAGACCAATGACGGAGACGGCGGCGCGCCCTACCGGGCTGCCATCTGTCGATGCGCGCACGGTGGGGGCTCGAACCGTGGCGGCGGCGTTGGGCCCCCACCCTTCAGCCACCCTCGCGCAGCTGCGCTCCAGTGTGTCTGTTGCACACCTGAGTTGGGCCACTCCCTCGGCGTGGCCGTGCACGCAGGAAAGCCCGACGTCGTTTAGTGCACCCTGACGACCGAGAGGCCCTTCGGCAGCTCCTGCGCTCGGCCTCCACCCAGCAGTCCCCCGGGTCAGGTTGCGCTACCTCCCCCAGCACGACGGCTGGCACCAACTGACCGCCCAGACCCGTCGGATCCGGCTGGGCGGCCGAAAGGACGACGCCGAAGCAGGCGGTCCGGCCGCGCCGAGGGGAGATCCGCTACCGGACCCGCTCTGCCGCGACCTGGGAAGCAGTCGTGTGCGCCTGATCACGTGTCCATGGCCTTCTACGAGTCGCATGAAGGGACGCCTGCGAACGGTTGAGAGGACAGCGAATGTTGCAGCATGCGTGCGTCATGCCCGGGGCTTCGGGAGAAGTCAGCTAGCCGGAGACCAACACAGGTCCCCCCGTGCACAGGGCACACGCTCGCCCCACGCGCGGATCTTTGGGGCGTTCTGCATGGGTGAAATCCCGCACTCCGGTCTACCGGACGATTGATCGGTTCGTCGTTGGCGAACCAGTCGCCCTGGCGGCGTTGCTCCCGGAAACCGCGACTTTCCATAATCGCTGGCTTCCGCGCGCACGAAACGCGCGTCGCCTACGAATACGACGGCGTGCACGGGACAACCGCCGTATACCGCCATACCCCGCGGCTGACCTGACGCGGTGGCCGGGTGATCGCGCGAGCATGCCGCTCAGCAGGCGGCGAAGAATGGAGTTCCCGTGCGCCTGAACGTCATGATGATCGAGTGCCCGTACTGCCACGTGCAGTTGCCCGCCCGCATCACCACGGTGGCGGACGTCGACCTTGCCCGGGACGACCTGCCGAACGCGGTGCCCGTCACGCAGACCGTAGACTTGCGGCCCGCAAAGACGCATGCCGAGACATGCAGGAACAGGACGATCCGGTAGTGGAGATCGAAACACGTTGTGCCGGGATGCTCACCCCCCCCACGGAGCACGCCCTGCCCGCATGGACCGACCGACGGTGCGCCATTCCTCCCAGGGGGAGCACCGCCAGTCCATGCGTCACCGCGTGATGCAGACGCAGGGGGGCGGTCGGACTAAGGGAGTGAAGCGGTCCCACCCGCGGTGGCGGGCCAGCAGTTCGGTGACCTGGTCCAGCCCAGCGAGGCTGTTGAGGGTGACCCGCCGACGGGATCGTAGCCAGGCCAGGGTGGCCGGAGGGCCCCTCAGGCTGCCGTCAGCGCCGCCAGGGCGCGGTCCATCGCGGCGTTGAACTCTTCCGGCGTCAGTGGCAGACGGGACTTGACGTCCCGGCTCCACTGGTCGGCGAGGACCTCGGCGGAGCCCGCCTGGACACCGTCGAGCGCCGCGTCGGCCAGGTCCGACGGCGCGGTCTTGGCCACGGGCCAGCCTGCGGCCATGTCGGTGTCGGCCAGGCCGAGGTGGACCGCTGTGACGAGCGTGCCCTGCTCGGCGAGCTCCAGGCGGACGCCGTTGGTCATGGCCCAGGCAGCGGCCTTGGTCAGGTGGTAGGCATTGGCGCCCTTGCCCCCGAACCACGACATGGCGGAGAGGACGTTGACGATCGCGCCACCGCCGTTCCTGGCGAGCGCTGGCGCGAACTCCCTGATCATTCCCAGGTGGCCGAACATGTTGGTCTCCAGCTCGTGCCGCACCGCGTCCAGCGAGCCCGTGACCAGGTCGGTCCCCGTACTGATTCCCGCGTTGTTGATGAGCAGCGTGATGTCCGGGGCGGCCTCGGCGGCGGCCCTCACGGATGCGGGATCGGTGATGTCGAGGAGCAGCACCTCGGCCCCGGGCAGGTCCACGGACTCCGGTCGGCGGGCCGTCGCGTAGACCTTGCGGGCGCCCCGTTCGAGCAGGCGCTCAGCGAAGGCGCGGCCCAGGCCGCGGTTGGCTCCGGTGACGAGGGCGACTGAGTTGTTGATGTCCATGTCCGGTAGGCTAAAACCTGACGCTAACGTCAGAGGCAAGTGTTGGTCATCAAGCCCGGGGTGAGAGGAATCCCAATGCCTGTCACAGAGGCTGCGACCGAGCAGCTGATTCGCATCGGCGAGGTGGCGCGGGGTGCGGGAGTCTCGGTGCGCGCCGTGCGCTACTACGAGCAGCAGGGGCTGCTCGTCGCGGAGCGCAGTCCAGCCGGCCAGCGTCTCTACCGGCAGGACGCCATCGTCCTGGTGCGCTTCTTCCAGCAGATGTTCGGCGCGGGCCTGACGAGCCGAAGGATCACGGAACTCCTTCCGTGCTGGGACTCCGGGCACACCGATGCCCATCAACGAGCCATGCTGCGCGCAGAGCGCGACCGCATCCAGGCCAAGATCAACGAACTGGAGGCTGCGCTGGGCCGCCTCGACGAGATCATCGCGATCACGAACACGCACTCGTAAGCGCGCTCAGTCTGACTTCTCACCAGGGGTCCGACCCCGCTTTCCTGGCTGGAGCGACGAGGAGTCGTCGGGGGCGGTCACCGTCGGGTGGCTGACGTGATATCCGCCGACGGGGCAGGTTGGAGCCCGGCGCAGGGGTCTGGCTTTCCAGGGGGCTTCGCCGCTTGCAGCCCTCAGGGACTGCCATCGCCGCACCAGTCTGATGCAGGGGCCGATGGCAGTGCACGGCCAGCCGGGACGTGCCTCGTCAGCGCGCGAGCAGGGTGTCGAGCCAGTCGAAGGTGCGCTGGTGGAAGAGGGAAATGGCCCCTTCGTGGCAGTGTTCGCCTGCGCCTTCGTCCTCGCGGAAGAGGATCAGTTTCTTCTGGCAGGTCATTTCGTCGACCAGGCGCTGTGGCTGGCCCTTGAAGAACTGGTCATTCTCGGCGTCGAGGACGAGGGTCGGGCAGGTGATCCGGTCGGCGATGCCGGCCATGGTGTAACCCTCGGTGGCCTTGACCATCTCCTCGAGGCCGGAGAGGCCCAGGGTCCACTGGCCATTGCGCACCACCCAGCGCACCTGGGTGTCCTGCGCCATCATCTCTTCGATGCCGCCGGGCGTCGCAGTGGCGCGGTTGGCCAGCCCTGCGACGACTTCGTGGAAGTCGTAGACACCGTCGTGCAGCACGCACGCCACGATGCGGTGTTCGAAGGCGGCCGCTCTGGAGGCCAGGTACCCCCCGAGACTCGTGCCGATCAGAATGAGCTTATCGGCGTCCAGTTCGGGCACGGTGAGCGCGAAGTCGACGGCGGGGGTGACCACGGCTTCCCAGTCGGGCCGGAAGTGCAGGCCTTGGTCCCGGACATTGCTGCCCTGGCCGGGCCCGTCGAAGGTAAGGACGTTGTACCCCCTCCGCAGGGCGCCTGCGGCCAGCGCCAGGTAGTTCTCCTCCAGGGTGGAGTCGTACCCGCCGTGGTAGATCACGCTCGGACGCGAGGCACCTGAGTCGTCGACGAAGAACAGGTAGCCGGGCAGCGTGGTGTCCTCGTACGGAATGCGCACGGCGCGGGCAGGGGTGTCGAGCAGGGTGGCCGCATCGGCGAAGGCCTGCTGCGAGGCCTTGGCCAGCCGCGCGGACTCGGCGTCGGCGGCAGGCTTCTCGCGGCGGTAGAAGTCGGCACACCGGTAGTAGTTGGATGCCCGCAGCAGCGCCTCGCACGCGCTGATCTTGTGACCTGCGGCCAGCGCGTCCCGGCCGATGCGCTCGACGCGCGACGCGGTCACGCCCCATCTGGCCGACCAGGCTTCCTCGTCGCCCTCGGGGATCTCCCGGCAGGTGACCAGGACCTCACCCAGGTCGGCGCCGCCGTAGGCGGCGTAGCCCGCAGCCCGCAGTGCCTCAAAGGAGAAGGACTCGTCGTCATAGAGGAACTTCATCACTGGCTCCCTTCGATTACCAGAACGGAACGAGCCCGTTCCGTTCCAACATAACATGCGGAACGGAACCGTTCCGTTCGATATGCTCGGAGGCATGACAGGGCAGCAGAAGAAGGGCCGGGCGGCGACTGGCGGGGCGGTCCTGCGGGAGCGGGTGACCGAGGCGATCACGGAGGCGGCCTTCGCCGAACTCGCGGAGACCGGTTACGCACGGTTGTCGATGGAGGCGGTGGCCCGGCGCGCCGGAGTGGGCAAGGCCGCGCTCTACCGGCGCTGGCCTTCCAAGCCGGCGATGATCATGGATCTGGTACGCGACAAAGTCGCCGACTCACTTCCCTGCATACCGGCCACCGGTGACCTGCGCACCGATCTGCGTGAACTCCTCGCTGCCTACCGCAGCCAGCTGGCCAACCCACTGCTCGCCCTGATCGGGGCCGAACTGCTTGCGGAGTCCCGCCGGGACAACACCCTCGCGCAGATGCTGCACACGGAAGTGGCCGCGCCACGGCGGCTCGCGGCACTCGCGATCCTGCAGAGCGCGATCGATCAGGGCGAACTACCCCCCACGCTGGACGTGGAACTCGCCACCGATCTCCTTATCGCGCCGCTCGCCTTCCGCATGGTGATCCTGGACGAGCACGGTGACAACGACTACCTGGAGACACTGACCACCGCCACACTCGCGGCACTGAAGGCGGCCGTCCGACAGCCCTGATCACCAGGACGGTCGGCGACGGGCTCGCAAGCGGCTTTTACGGGCGGAATTGATCGTCACCGGTCTCATGACCGCCCGCAGCGCAGTACGGGCAACCGCCCGGGACACCAATGCCACCTGGCCGGACGGCCATGGCGCGCACGGTGGCGTAGGCGACCAACAAGGAGCCATGGAGGTGTCAGCAGGCCGGCGTCGTCCAGGCGGTGCAGGATCTCCTCGCGCAACCGGCCCCACACACCTGCCCGCGAGCAGATCAGGAACCGGCGATGCGCGCGGTCGACTTCGATATTCCCAAGCCCGGCGGTAGAGCCCGCCAGGCGCATCCGCTGACCAGCACGTAGATGATCGCCGCAAACAGCGTCTCATCAGGCGGTCCTGCGTTCCGCCGCCCTGCGGCCGCACCTTCGACGGTGGGATCAGCGGTTCCGCGATCTCCCACAGCCCGTCCGGAACAGTCGGTTGCCGCCTCTGGGTGCGTGTCGCCCTGGATCTAGGTCCCCGAGGGCTTCGTGGTCGGGGCGAGGCCGGCGTAGGAGGCGAGTGGGCGGCGGTGGGGAAGCTGGTGCCGTCGCCGACGGTGACCAGCAGTGCGGCGGCGGTCCTGACGCCGACGCCGGGCGGCGACGTCAGGACCTGGGAAAGAGGGTGGTTCTCCAGTGGGGCCGTGATCTGGGCTTCTGCGGCCCGCCTTTGTTCGGGAACGGCGCCGAGCGAGCGGGCCGGTGACGGGATCACTACGTCCAGTGTGCCGGTGCCCGGGACCACGACGGTCTGCTCGTCGAGGGCCTCGAAGACGTCGTCGATCAGCCGCGCCATGCGCGGGGCCTTGGGCCGGATCACCTCAACCAGCCTGCGGCGTCCGGCTTTTCGCAGCGCGGCCAGGGATCCGTGGCGTTCCAGCAGCCAGGCCAGCTTGCAGATAGTCGAGTTGACAGGACTTCAGGGACCTCGAGTCGGTATCGCCGTGCCGGTCACGGCAACCACGCCCGGCGACGCTCAGGGACTGCGCACTGCCGTACCCCGACCACAGGCCCGACCATGGCAGGTCACAGCGTTGCGCAGCCCATGCGCACCGGCCTGCGCAATCAGTCCGGTGGGACTGCGCAACGGCCGGATGAAGGCAGTGCGCCCACCCGGTGTGAGCCGTGGTGAGGCCACACCAGAGCCCACACCACACGCCGGACGACCCTGCCTTCGTTCGGCGGCGGGACGCAGTGCACCGCCAGGTGGAAGAGATCCAGGGTGACCTGGACGCTGCCCGAGCCGATGCTCACCACGCCCGACCTACGGCCGGGATGGGCGGGCGAGCCGAAATGGGACGGTTCTCCAGACACCTCGTAATGTCTCATTCGGGTCCGTCTGCAGCGGGGGAAGGGCGGCAAGTCGGGCTTCCAGGAAGAGGCGCGACGCGTGCCACTCAGCGGCAGCCCGGCACTGCCCGGGAGAGCACTGTGGTCACGGCTGCTGCTTTGCGCGGCCGGCTGAGGCTTGTTGGGCGTCCGCACCGGAGCTGACGTGTCGTTGGGTCTCCTGGGGGCCGTGCCAGTCCAGGCACATCACGGTGGCATCGTCCTCGAGCCTGCCGCCGGCAGCGTCACGGACCGCGGACGTCAGCATCAACGCGGTTTCCCGCGGGTGCAGGCCCCGGGTGCGCGCCAGCAGGGCGGGCAGGTCGACCCTCTCCCCGTGCCGTTCGACCATGCCGTCGGTGAACATGAGCAGACGGTCACCACGGCGCAGATCCAGGTCCTGAACCCGGTAGGGAAGGGTCGCGAACTCGGACAGCCCGAAGGGATGGTCTACCTCGCAGGTAATGACCTCAACAGCGCCCTCACGCATCCGCAGCGGCCAGGGGTGGCCCGCGTTGACGAGCTGGGCCCGCCCGCTGCGGAGATTGATGCGCACCAGCTGCCCCGTGGCGTGCCCTTGACCGTGCTCGATCAGTGCCTGGTCGGCGCGGTGGGCCTGTTCGGCCAGGTCCGCTCCGGCGCGGCGGGCGCCGCGCAGGGCACTCACCAGGACCGTGGCGGCCAGGGCGGCGTCGATGTCGTGGCCCATGGGGTCGGTCACCGACACGTGCAGCGTGTCCCGGTCCAGGGTGTAGTCGAAGGTGTCGCCGCTGAGGTCCTCGGAGGGCTCCAGGCTCCCGCACAATGTGAACTGCGCGGCCTCGCACGACAGCGACAGGGGGAGCAGCTGGTACTGGATCTCCGCTGCCAGGGTGGGCGGTCTGGAGCGCTTGCCCCAGGTGTAGAAGTCGGTGAAGCGCTCGTTGGCGATCACGATGTAGGCCAGGACATGGGCGGCTTCCCCGACCTCATCAAGGATGTCCTCGCCGGGATCGTCCGGCAGAAGCAGTTCCAGCAGCCCGATGGCGTCTCCGCGGTTGGTGACCGGCACGATCACCCGCTGCCCCTGACCGGTCGCCTCCTGATACAGCCGCTGGGTGCGGATCACCTCCTCGTAGACGCTGCCGAACAAAGGGATCCGCTCCACCTCCTGCCCATCTGCCGGGGCGGTCGACAGCCGCGCCACCGCCTTCCCCGTCAGGTCCACGATGAGGAAAGAGACCTTCGTAGCCTCGAAACGCCGCCGCAGATCCTCCGCGATCACATCCACCGCATCCACCGGCGCCGCCGTCTCCGCTGCCGTCAGCAACCGGGGAAGCCCGCTCTGCCCACCACTCACGACCGCAGTCCCTTCCACTGCCCTGCCCACCAGCAAGAAAATCACCACGGCGAGCGTCAACCCATGAAAAGTAACAATAAGTGCAGATCATGGCGTTATGTGTTCACGGAAGTGAGTTTGCTTCCCGGCGTCCACCCGCGGACGCGGCCGTAGCGCAGTGGCTGTCACCCGGAACCGGTTCGGAAGCGCGACGCCCAGGACCAGCAGCCGGCGGGACGGGGCGGCCTGCCAGATCCGGCGCCCGTACACCAGTCCGCTGGCGACCTCGCCGGCCGAGCACAGCGTCAGCAGCGCTCCGGTCGTTCCGGCACCCCAGCGCGGCACCGCGGCGATCTCCTCGTTGGCCAGGGCGCAGGCCGAGCCCAGAACCAGCAGCAGACCGAGGAAGCCGGTCCTGCGAAACGGGCGTTGTCCCGTTGCCCCGTTAGTCTGGTCGGGGTCGGTGGCTGACTGCAGTCGGGAGTGCGGTCGGGAGGACGTGCGGCGCAGCGTTCGCGCCAGCGCGCGGAAACCGATGAGCACCAGGCCCGCGCATACGGCGAGTGACATCGGGGCGGACCAGACGCCGATCAGCACCGCGCCCAGGGTGGGTCCGACCGTGAAGACAGTGGACTCAGAGACGGTGTCCAGGCTGAGCGCGCACTGCTGCTGCTGCGGGTCGGCGGCAAGGTCGCTCCAGAGGGATCGCATCAGCGGTCCGACCGGAGGCGGGAACAGACCGGCCACCGCGGCAAGCGCGAAGACGAGCCAGGGTGCGGTGCCGAGTTCGCCGGTCAGGGCGATGACCGCGAGCATCCCGGCGTAGCCGACTGCCAGCAGCATCAGCGCCCGGGGCCGGCGCTCGACCAGCCAGGCCCGGGCCGGTCCGAGCACCCGCGTCTGCAGGCTGCACAGCAAGACTGTGGTCCTCACGAGCAGAAGGAACGCGCCCACGCCCAGGACGAGCCCGGCACCCAGGCCCCGCCACGGATCCAGCAGGAACCCGGCGCGGCCCCCATCACTGTCACGCACACGCCCATCAGCCCGCCCGCGGCGTACAGGAGCGAGCCGGGTGGGAAGGGAACCTTCATGACCAGGTTATCCCCGTCCGGCCGTGACGCGATGACCCATGCCTGCGTTGGAACAGCAGCGCCAGATTCGTCCCTACCGAGCGGCGCGCGAGCCGGGTTCGGGCTCCGGGGCCGGGGCCTGGGGACCGGCTCGCTAGTGCCGCATCAGGCGACGTTCGCCGTGTTGACGAGCCCTGTTCGGTCGAGCTTCGTGGCCATCGATGAGTTTCCCCGCCTGCATCCGTCTTATTTGGTGAACATCAAGGAAGCGGAGGCAGGGGATGGGCAAGACCACCCGCATCACACAGGTGGCCACGGTCGGGATTCGCGTCACCGACCAGCAGAAGGCTATTGAGTTCTACGTCGGAGAACTCGGCTTCGAAGTACGCCGGGACGTACCCTTCGGCGACGGGCGCTGGATCGAGGTGGCACCGCCTGGGGCGACGACGACTGTCGCGCTCGTTCCCGAGGGGGTCCCGTCCGGCATCCGTCTTACGACCCGGGACGCCGACGCCGACCATGCGGAGCTGCGCGCACACGGCGTCGATGCGGACGCAGAGGTCGTGCGGATGGGGCCCGCAGTGCCGCCCATGTTCGCTGTGCGTGACCCGGACGGAAACAACCTCATTCTCATCGAAAGCTCCTGAACAGGCGGAATCCTTGATGAACAAGCAGTTCACCGCAACCCTGTAGAAGCCGGCCTGTTCCAAGCCCTCTTCGGCCGCCGCCAGGACAAACACCCCCGCGACGAGCCCCCGGCATGGCTGTGACGGGCCACCCCGGCTGCCGTGCCCCACTGGCGAGGGCAGCGGAGCAGGGCCCGCAGACCCTCGTGGCTGATGTCGTCGAACAGCTTGGGCGGCGCGGCACCCGAGGGGACCGTCGACGTCGCGCTCTGCACAACGGCGTCCACCGACGCAGTGGCGGCCACGCACCCAGAGGCCGAACCTGGGCGCAGCTGCGCGCGGTGGAGAGTTCTCCGCTCTGCAGTTCGCAGCCGAGCACAGGCGGCCTGAAAAGCCGTTCCCCCACCCCGGTCGGAAGGCACCAGCACGGCCAACAGCCTGAGCAACAGCTGCCGCAACACCTGACTTCGGCAGCTTGGAACGGCGGACCGTCAGAAGGTCCCGGTCCAGGTCGAGGCCCTCGACCAGCAGCCGGGTCACCTCCAGCGGGCGCAGGGAGTGGACGGCGACCAGGGCCAGGTGTGGTGATGCCTTCGGTCCTCCACTGGGCAAGTACCGGCTGCAGGTAGCGGAGGTGGCGCAGATGGTGCGGTAGCCGAGGGGCTCGCGGTGGGCGCCGTATTGCACGCTCGGCGAGGGCTTCTCGCGGACCTAGCGGTCAGCGGGCGGGATCCTCGCGAGACAGCAGCCCGTCGCCACAGACCTGCGCACCGTGGTCACCTCGCTGCGCATGAGCGCGGACCTGGAACGCAGCGGCGACCTCGCCGAGCCCGTGGCGAAACTGGCCCGGATGCGCTTCCCCGAGAAGGCCGTGCCCCGGGACCTGCGCCGCACCATCCTGGAGATGGGCCAGCTCGCCCAGCGCCTGATGGCACAGGCCGCCGAAGTCATCATCACCCAGGACATCGAAGCAGCCCTTCAGTTGGAGAAGGACGACGACCGCATGGACGAACTGCACCGCATGGTCTTCCAACACCTGATGGACGAACAGTGGCACCACGGAGTCGAAACAGCCGTCGACGTCACCCTGGTCGGACGCTACTAACGATTCGCCGACCACGCCGTATCCGTCGCCCGACGCGTCATCTACCTCGTCACCGGCGAACACTCCGACGAGACGACCACGGAGCAGCCCACCACCGTGTAACCCGACGGCCGACGCAACGATGACCGAGCCAGGCCGCTTCCCCCCGCGGGGCGGACCTGACAGCGGAAGCAGCGTCGACATCGCCGAGGCCACACGAAGCCCGGTTCCTCCTCCCGCGTACCTGCCGCAACGCGGTTTTCGCACTTGGCTGTTGCTGCGGATATGGTGCTGCCGCTGCACAGCGCGGCAGGTCGTGTACGGCGGTATGCGGCCTGCCGCTTTGGTCCTCGAGTCTTGTCCCGTCGGACCTCGGGGACCAGGGCGCCCGCGCAGGAAGCTCAGGACCCAGCAGATCCCCCAGGCCCGGGGACGTTAAGCGGGGCGTACCTCGACGGCCCGTACGGCGGCATCCGCACGCTCGATCGCGCAGATGACCATCTGTCCTTCCGCGATCACGTCCACGAACCTCACGGCCTGCGCCCTGAACGGAACGTGTTCTTCACCTCCGCAGGGAGCGATGAGCCCCTGCCCCTGCGCGGGATCGAATGAAATCACCTTGCCAGCCCGCAGAACGCTCCGCACACCGCCACCTCTCCTCCGACGCCACCGACCACTGCCCCCAGCCCCTCGCGTACCGGAAGGTAGGGCAACCCGGCATCCTCCGAACAGAGCACACAACATGCGCCCCCGCGCACAGCACGGCAGCCGGGCTTGGTCAGGCCCACCTCAGGCAAGCGTTCCAGCTCCTCGATACACCTCGCCTCCCGGCATGCACCACCTCCCCTGTCCGTGAGCAGGCCCGTCACGAGCAGAGACCATGAAGGCCCCGCGGCGCGGGGTGGGCGCGGGGAGGAGCGCAGGAATGCCGTGCGCGGCCGCACGAGGGGGCGGCGGCCGCGCACGTGAAGGGAGCCCCTGGTGACTGTGCAGTGCGTGGCAGGGCTCCCGCCAGCATCGTGGCACCCGTCAGGAGACCGCGCCGTGTCGGGCAGGGCCGGCCGGATGGCGGATGGCTTCAGGAGCTCTGGTCGTCATGAGCGGACGACGACGGGCTGCGCACGGCCAGAATGATTATGTGGTCTGGGGGTGGGCGAGGGCTTCGAACATCACATCTCCAGCAAGGGGCGCCGTGCACAGTCGCTGGCGGGGGGCGAAACGACTGCGCACAGCAGAAGGCGCCCTCGGGTGGGTGGGGAGCCTGGATCATCGTTGTACAGGCCAGGGGGCCGCCGTGCGGGGCGGACTGCTCAACAGACGAACCCTGGGTGTGGCGGGACAACGCGATCGCCGCGCCCTCACCCCACTCGCTGCCGGGATCGGGCCGTTGCGCATTGCAGAGCGGAGGCCAGGCGGCGGGGCGTGTCAGCGCACGGTGAGAGAGGCGGCGCGCCCGTGGCGGTTCATGTAACTGAACAGTTGAGCAATGTGGCTGGGGTGAAGCTTGATGCAGCCGTTGGACTTGTAGTCCTGCACGCCTTCCCAGCGCTGTGGACTGTCGACGCCGTTGCGGGGGCCCTGCTTCTACTGTGTAGAGCTGGCAGACCTCAACGGCAGCGATTCCGTGGCCGCAGCAGTCGCAGCAGCAGTCAGCCTACGGACCACTGCCCAACAGGACCCTCTGAATGAACTCGTCACAGCGCTGCACGGACGCCCTGGACACTGGAATCCTGCGCGAGCGCCGGGTGAGCCAAAAGAATTCCGCTGAGCCGTAGACGGTAGGCCACGGCAGAGCCAACGTTGCGACGATGCCTGGCCCTGCAGGGCCTACCACGATTGGCACCTGCCCGCGGGTAGGACGGCAGGTCGTCGACGCCTTCGGCTGACCACTACCGCGCCCCTGAGATGCTGGGCGGTGTCTGCGGGCTTCAGGTGTTGGTGGGCCAGGTCCGGAGCAGAGCGGCGATTTTCCCCGCCGTGCAGCCGGGATCGAGGAGCAGGTCCTTGAGGGCGACGGCGTCCTCGCGGGCAGGCTTGACGGAAACCCCGGCCGCCTCCAGGTACATGACGCCCGAAGCAGCTGCGACGGCCATGTTGGAGCGTTCCAGCCAGCGGCACCGGCCCAGTGTGTGCACCAGGGCGGCGGCCTTGGCGTAAGGGCCGTCATAGATGGCCTGCTCGAACAGTTCAGCCCGGTGGCGAGCGACTGCCGACACGGGGACGCCATAGTCGTCAGGAGCCGGATCATCAGCCCCGGCCGCTTCTGCGACCTGCAGGATCCAGGGAACGTCAATGTGCAAGTTCATCAGGCTGCGTGCGCTCCCCGGGACGCCTGCTGGGCCTCTTCGGCCGTGTCGAAAACAGCCTGATGATCGGCCAGGAAACGGGCGGCCGCGTCCACCGCACGGGCCCGCAGGCCGCTGGCATCGTCCTCGACCAGCCTGGCCAGGTAGTCCCCGATACTCAGTCCCAGATCGGCCGCACGCTTCTTCGCAAGCTCCGCAACGTCCTCATTTACCCGCGCACCCAGCTGTGTTTTCGCCATATCCACATGGTAACAGCTGTTACCGCCACGGGGAGGCTGGGAGTAAAGGTTTCCCTCTCCTGCTGATGACGCCGCACCACACCCCAGAAAGCCGCTGAACCTTTGATGGGATCTACGGTGGTTTTCTCCAGATGGCGATGCCCTTGCGATCGCGGCGGCAAGGGCCGCGAAAACCCACGACGGTATGACAGACAGGCCGGACGATGCCGGCTGCGGCAGGTGCCTGGATGACGGTGAGATCGAGCTGCTGCGAACCCCTGGGATCGCATTCCGGTCAGACCGTGCGCGTCGGGTCGCACAGTAGGAACCCTTTCACTGCGAAGACCAGCCCACGATCATCCGGCGGGTCCTGCCGCAGTTCGTCCTGGTAGGGACCGTACCTGTAGACCAACAGAGGTACGGCGACCTAACTAGCCGGCACGGCAGGAGCCAGGACCAGGCGATCTCGCCATAACGGGAGACGAACCGTACAGCGGCGCAACGACGTGCGACTCGGGCCGGCCGGGATCGTAGGTGAGAGTGAGGGAACCCATGCCGCTGCTGACGTTGACGATCACAGGAAACGTCCGAGCGGCGCAGCAGCGGCAAGAACGCGGTGAGGGTGCGGACGACTCCGATGACGTGGACATCGAGAACGGCGTGGGCGTCGGCGGCGGTGAGAGCCCTGGGGCCGCCGGGGGGACCATGGACACCGGCGTTGATGAACCTCGCCGACTGCGACCGAGCGTCATGTTTACCGACGAGACCCACAGCTCCCAACCACCGCCCCGGTCGCTGCGCTTTCAGTCGCTGGCCTCTGAACCTCCGCGACTCAAGCGACTGAAGCGACCGAAGGAAGAAACATCTGCGGCCTGACCGAGACCTCGACGTCCAGGCTCGACTCAGTCGCTGCCTACTGGCCCCGCGCGGCTTCCTCAAGCTGCAAGCGGCATCGGGTACCGGGGCAGCTACTTCCTCACTGATCAGGCAGGTTCGTAGGCTCGAGCGATCCTGGCGATCGCGCCCACACAGGCCAAAGCCGCCAAGCTCGCCCGCAGCAAGCTCAAAGCCGCCGTCAAACGGGCCGGCCGCCAGCGCCGGATCGAGGCCGAGACCGACCGCCTGCTCGAGGTATTCCGCCGGACCTGGCTTCGTCAGCCGGCTTTGGTGGAAACGGCGATGGGACACCAAACACTTGCCTTGCTCGCCCAGCTCGAAGCCGCCTGCAAGGCCTGCGACGAGCTGGCGAGCGCCACCGAGGAGCTCTTCCTGCAGCACCCCGACGCGGAGATCATCACGAGCTTCCCGGGTCTCGCCGCGCTGACCGGCGCCCGGCTCCTCGCCGAAATTGGCGACGACCGCACCCGGTTCGACACAGCCCGCGATCTGAAGGCTTACGCCGGAAGTGCTCCCGTGACGCGCGAGTCCGGCAAAAGCCGCCGCGTCAGCCACCGCCGGATCAAGAACAGCCGCCTGGCCGCAACCGGCCGGCACTGGGCTTTCGCCGCACTCACTGCCTCAATCGGCGCCCACGACCACTACAACCGCCGAAGGAAGACCGGCGATCGCTACTACGCGGCTCTCCGAAACCTTTTCAACCGCATGCTCGGCCAGCTCCACCACTGCCTGACCACCCGCCAGAGGTTCAACGAGGCGATCGCATTCGCCCCACCGAAACCATCGCCACTCACCGCAGCTGCTTGACCCGATAGCTGCATGGGGTGTCTTGTCGGCGATGACCTGGTCGGGTTTGGAGCGGGGCCGGCCAAGGCCGGTCCGCGGGACGCGGATGCGTTCCAGGAGGGGACGCGCGCAGATGCTGTCGTGGCGTTGGCCGGGTGTCAGCAGGATCGCGAGCGGGCGGCCCTTGCCGTCGCAGGCGAGATGGATTTTGGTGGTCAGGCCTCCTCGCGATCGGCCGAGGGCGTGATCGTCCGGTTCGTCCGGTGGGCGGTTCCCTTTTCGGCCGGTGGCGGCGGCGTGCTGGTGGGCGCGGACGATGGTGGAGTCGATCTGGACGAGCCAGTCGATGTCGCCAGCCGCGTCCGCGTGTGCCTGGATCTGCTGGAGGGCCCAGGTGAACACGCCGTCCAGCGCATAGCGGCGGAAGCGGGTGTAGACCGTCTTCCATGGCCCGTAGCGATCCGGCAGGTCACGCCAGGAGACCCCGGTCCGGATCTTGTAGACCATCCCGTTGATGACCTGCCGATCCTCCACACGCGGACGGCCCGTCGCGGCCCGCGGTATCAACGGAGCGAGTAACTCCCACTACTGATCAGTGAGTTCATGGCGACGTATCACCCCACCATGATCCACCATTCGATGATCTTTGAAGACGGACCCTAGGACAGCGTGATGTTCCGAGCTTGCTGCCTCCGGGCTCCGCTGGGCGTTTGGCAGCCCGTGCCGGTCTGCTTAATGCAGCGGCACCCGGTGTCGACGCGGTCAGCGCCGGTCTCAGGTCCGGACGGGCATACACGCACAATCGGGCCGGGGAACTCACAGAACGTTCCCTGGACACGGGCCGGGGGATTTGCCTAGCGCTGCCGTTCGCAGGGGACAAGCGCCGTTCACTCGAATGGGTGGTTACGTGCACCCGAAGGCTCGGACAGTACCCGGCCCTCGTAGTGTCATATGCCTGTTGCTCAGGCGAGGGGAAAACTCGCAGGAGTAGACCAGGGGAGAGGACGGCATCGCATGATGACGGGCACCGACTGGGGTAGACAAGCACTGTGCCGGACGGCTGACCCTGACGACCTGTTCGTCCCGGGCGCTACACAAAACCGCGCCAAAGCACTATGTAACGGCTGCGTGGTACGCACTGAGTGCCTCTCCTACGCCCTGGACCAGCACATCGAGTACGGCGTTTGGGGAGGCATGACGGAGCGTGAGCGCCGGGCCTTGCTGCGGCGCCGGCCAACGGTCGTCTCCTGGCGACGGCTTCTGGAAACGGCCCGCTTCGAGCATGAGCAAAGACAAAGCACCGCTGCCGCCCTTTCCAGGACGAGTTGAGGTGCGCTTTACGCATGCTGCCCGAACGCCGGTCTTGGCTGACCGTGGCCTACGGGGCCTGGCCCGCTGGCACGGCCGAACATCTGTCACCTTGATCCGGTAGACGTGTTCTTCCACCCCGCTCGAGTAACAACGAGCGGATCAGTGTCGCCAGCCTGCCGATCGGGCCCGTCCCCCGGTATTGGACGGACCACTTCACGCACCGTGCCGCACTCACCCGCAGGAGCACCTCCTTCGATGTAGTAATCCGCCCCGCATCGATCCGAACAGGCGGACTCCGCAGCGGAAGACGTGCCAGAGCGCGCAGACCGCGGTCCGTGTCTTTCGGGTGCGGCTGTCGTTGAGGAGTCATCGTGTGCTGCACCGCCCCACGGGAAGGCGCGCGGTTTCTGAGGGCCCGATCCCCGCCCGGTCTCGGGCCCTCTGCCGTGCGCGGGTACGACTGAGGGTTTGGCCCGGGCGGACCAGGCTTCGGTGCCGAGAGCCTGGGAGGAAGATCATGGTGAAGGCGACGAGCTGGATCACGCGCGCATGCAGCGCCAGACAAGACGGCGGCGCACACGGGAAGCGATACAAGCGCGATGACGCGTGTGAGCACGGAGGGGCGGCCGCTAGGGTCCGTACTGCGCGGACGACGTCGCGCTCAGCTCCGGGATGTGCGCCACGCCGGGTGGCGCGGCAGGAGCCGGCCCCCGCTGCCACGCGCGCGGGTACAAGCTCGAATCTGCGCACCCACCACGAGGGTGCCTGCCTCACCCGGTGGATCAAGACCACCCAGCACAAGGGCCAGCCGCGGGGCAACGACTCCCGCTGGTACGGGAACCTCGCCGGCATCTCGCTCGATTACGTCTACGAAACCCCCAGGCGCGGCGGCGTCCACTGGGACATCACCTTCGTCTGAGACATCGCGCGAACGGATCCCGGGGAGACGGCAAGCTTTTGAGTATCCGAGCGAGGGCCGGCGCGACGATGTGTCGCCCGGCCCTCGCCCTGCCCGACCGGCTCCGAAAGCGGCTGTGTTCGGGGTCTCACTGAGCTCGCTGGAGGTCAAGCCGCTCGCCAACTTCTGCTACGGAATTTAGGGGCGCGCCCCATTCCCGATCTCGTGGCGCAGTGTGGCTGCTTCCGCCAGGTGGCCAGCCGGGAAACGGCCCCATCGGCCCGTAGCAGATCTATTCCCTGCGGGCCCGCCTGGCGGAGCTCGGCTGTCAGCGCATGTCGACGTAGTCGCCCGCGGCGTTGACCGCCGGTGTGGTGGACGTGCCCGCGAAGGACCAGCGCCAGTAGCCGTCGGCCGCCGCCGTGACCTTCGTCGACAGGTTGCCGGTCGAGTTGGTGTTGACCGTCTTGACGGTCTTGTAGGTCGTGGTGCCCGCCTTGCGGAACTGCAGCTTCACAGGCTGATGGGTGTAGCCGGCGTAGACGCGCTTGTCCCAGTTGGCGCGGGCCAGCTTGCCCGTGACCGTGATCGGCTTGCCCTTGGCGACTGGCTCCGGCGCGGCGTTGACGTTGAGTGTGGAGCGCCGCAGGACCGAGTGCTTGGTGGCACCGCCGTTGTTGTAGAAGTCGCCGTCCTTGGACTGCAGTTGGACGGTCACGTCCCACTTGCCCGCGAGGGCGTTGCGGGGCACGCCCCAGCCCGGGTCGAGCTTGACGGTGAGTGTGCAGGTGGAGGTGGTGGCGTTGACCGCGGTGCACTTCGGGGTGCCGTGGTAGGACCAGTAGTCGTTGCCGACCTCCCGGTCGATGCCGAGGAATGCGAGGTCTTTGCTGATCCCCGAGTCGTCCGAGGCGGTCACTGAGATGGTGAACGACTCGGTCTGGGAGGTGCCGAGGATGATGGGCTTGCCACCGTTCACGGACAGCTTCTGGATGATGACGCCGGTCTCTGTCGCGTGAGCGACCGGAGCGGTGACGGCGGTGGCGGCAAGCGCCAGGGCGCCGGTGAAGGCGGCACCTATAGATCTTATGAGCATGGATCCCCAATTGGTTCGGGCCTGCCGCAGCCGTGTATCCCCCCGGCCGCAGGGATGGCAGGTGCGCTGAGGATATGCCACCTGCCTGCTCAGCCTCCGTTGGGAACAGCGTCATGCCGCCTCGCCGGGGCTCTTCTGAGGGCCCTGGACAGCCTGCGGCTCGCGCCCGCCCCGAGGAGTTCCCGGCATGGCTCGAATGGTGCCAGACGCCGCCGGAGCAGGTTGGTCGGCTATGTCGTAGCGTCCGTCTGGGCCGATTTTCAAGGCGCCGCTTCGACGGACACTCGGCGTACTTCTGCAGGCGGTGGCGGCCTACGCGTCGCCGCGGGTCAGCCCTCAACGCGAGTCCGTCGGCCGTACCTCAGCGATGTTCGATTGTGCCCTTTTCGTTTCCCTTCTCCACGGCTGCCGCGGACCGTCGGCGTCTCTTCCGGGTATCGGGCAACCGAATTCGCCGGAACGGTGATCTGGAGGTCGAGTGAGGGTGGTCGGTGCAGGCCGAACAAGACGACCGGTTCCAGGACTTCGTCAGAGCACGGTGGCCGCAACTGGTTCGGAACGCGTATCTGCTGACGGGGGACGTCCACCATGCGGAGGACCTCACACAGACTGCACATGCCAAGGCTTTTCAGTCATGGCGCCCGATCTCCCGCGCTGACGTCCGCCGGATGCCGGTGAGCTGCAACAGGAGAAGCCGCGATGCGTGTGGCAAACGCTGCGAGCACGGACTTACTGGGCAGGGACCCTCTGTAGGGTGCTCGCATGGGTGAAGACTGGAACTCGACAGACGGGATCCTGCGGTTTCCTTCAGGCGCGCTCGTACGTGGCCGGGGTTTGCGTTATCTGTTGCCCTCCGGGCCGACGCCGTCCTTCGCGGTTTACCTGCTCGGTAAGCAGCCTCCCTCGACCGAGTGGGAGGCTCGATGGTTGCGGTGGCCTGACTTTCGCCTTCCCAAAGACCGCCAGCAAGCTCGGGATGTGCTGCGGGAAGCGTTGACCCGGGCGGGCAACGAACGCGTTGAGGTCGCGTGCTGGGGCGGGCGAGGGCGGACAGGAACAGCCTTGGCATGCATGGCTGTCCTTGATGGAGTTCCGCCAGACCAAGCCGTCGCCTTCGTCCGTCAGCACTACCACCCCCGTGCTGTGGAGACCCCCTGGCAACGACGATTCGTACTGCGCTTTCAGGACGCATAGCGGCGCGTTACACATCGAGGGCTGCATGCCTGGCCGGCTATCAGAGGGCACACATCAAGCCCGGCCGACCACACGTCGGCCGGGCTCATCGGTGGTGCGGGCCGTTGTCGGTCCTGTTGATCCGCCAGGAATCTCACCGCCGCGGACTTCACCGACACCAGCTGCCGGACGTCTGCAGCGGTCTGCACGGCTACGCGCTACGGCCGACGAACCGGGTGCCGAGCGTGTGTGCGAACCTGGCTGCCGGTTGAGGCTGACAAGTGACACGACAAGGGGCGGTGTAGGGGCAATGCGTGAGGCGTATCGCGAGGAACTGGGTTCGATCGGCGACAGTCTGGTGGAGATGGCGAACCTGGTCGGATCGGCCATGGGTCTGGCCACCACTGCACTTCTGGACGCCGACCTGAAGCTCGCCGAGAACGTGATCTCCGCCGAGAGCAAGGTCGACGACCTCCAGCGCGATCTGGAGAACCGCGCGATCGCGATCCTCGCGAGACAGCAGCCCGTCGCCACAGACCTGCGGACCGTGGTCACCTCGCTGCGCATGAGCGCGGACCTGGAACGCAGCGGCGACCTCGCCGAGCACGTGGCGAAACTGGCCCGGATGCGCTTCCCCGAGAAGGCCGTGCCTCGGGACCTGCGCCGCACCATCTTGGAGATGGGCCAGCTCGCCCAGCGCCTGATGGCACAGGCCGCCGAAGTCGTCATCACCCAGGACGTCGAAGCAGCCCTTCAGCTCGAGAAGGACGACGACCGCATGGACGAGCTGCACCGCATGGTCTTCCAGCACCTGATGGACGAACAGTGGCGCCACGGGGTCGAAACAGCCGTCGACGTCACCCTGGTGGGACGCTACTACGAACGATTCGCCGACCACGCCGTATCCGTCGCCCGACGCGTCATCTACCTCGTCACCGGCGAACACGCCGACGAGCCGACCACAGAAAACTCCGCAACCGTGTAACCGATAGCCGGTGCGATAACGCCGCAACCAGGCCGCTGCCCCCGCGGGCAGACCTGATGACGGAAGCGGGCGACGACATCGCCGAGGCCGCGGAAAGCCCGGCTCCTCCTCCCGCGTACCTGGAACAACCCCGTTGTCGCACTGTGCCGTTGCTGTAGGTATGGTGCTGCCGCTGCATAGCGCGGCAGGCCGTGCACGGCCTGCCGCCTTGGGTCCCCGAGTCCGGTCCCGCCGAACCCAGGGGGCCAAGGTGCCCGAGCAAGAAGCTCAGGTCCCGACAGCCCCCGCCCGGGATCCGGACCTTGCTAGGCGGGGCGTTCCTCCACGGCCCGTACGGCCGCATCCGCACGCTCGATCGCGTAGATGACCAGCTGCCCCTCCGCGACCACGTCCACGAACCTGACTGCCTGCGCCTTAGAGGTCCTAACAGAAGCTGTTGATCATGTGACTTTCGGCTTGGGTGGTCGTTGGTCTTGTCGTGGGGAATCGACAGTCGCGGCCGTGGATCGTGTCGGATGAACTGTGGTCGCTCATCGAGCCGTTGCTGCCCGAGCCGGCACCGAAGCTGGTGGAGGGCAGACCTCGAGTGCCGGACCGGCAGGCGTTGTGCGGGATCCTGTTCGTGCTGCACACCGGCATCCAGTGGGAGTACCTGCCCCAGGAGCTGGGCTTCGGCTCGGGCATGACCTGCTGGCGGCGCCTGGCCGCGTGGAACGACGCCGGCATGTGGGATCAACTGCACCGGGTGCTGCTGAAGAAACTGCGGGCCTCGCAGAAGCTGGACTGGTCGCGGGCGGTGATCGACTCCTCCCACGTGCGGGCCGCTCGGCGGGGCCCAAAAGCGGACCCAGCCCGGTCGACCGCGCACATCCGGGCAGCAAGCACCACGTCATCACTGACGCCCAGGGCATCCCGCTCGCGGTGTCGCTGACCGGCGGAAACCGCAACGACGTCACCCAACTCCTGCCCCTGCTCGACAAGATCCCGGCCGTGGCCGGCGTCGTCGGCCACCCCAGACACCGACCCGACGCACTCCTCGCCGACCGCGGCTACGACCACGACAAGTACCGCCGACTGCTGTGGCAGCGCGGCATCCGCCCCGTCATCGCCGAACGAGGCCAACCCCACGGCTCCGGCCTGGGCATCTTCCGCTGGGTCGTGGAACGAACGATCGCCTGGCTTCACGGCTTCCGTCGACTGCGTATCCGCTGGGAGCGACGCGACGACATCCACGAGGCCTTCCTCGGCCTCGCCACCTGCCTGATCACCCACCGCCACGTCGAACGCCTTTGTTAGGACCTCTTAAACGGAACGTGTTCTTCATCGCCGTAGGCGGCGATGACCCCCAGCCCCTGAGCAGGGTCGGACGAAATCACCTTGCCGGCCCGCAGAATGCTCCGCACGCCGCCACCTCTTCTCCTCCGACGCCACTGGCCACTGCCCTCAGCCCGTCGCATACCGGAAGGTAGAGCAACCCGGCATCCCCCGGACAGAGCACACAACACGCGCCCCCGCGCACAGCACAGGCAGGCGGTCCGGTCAGGCTGCCGCAGGCAAGTTCTCCAGCACCTCGCCACGCCTCCCGGTCACACTCCGCCTCCCCCTGCCCGTAAGCAGGCCCGCCACGAGCACGAGCATGAAAGCCTCGCCGGCACGCGACCACCGACCAGACCGCGCAGATCCTTCGCTGCAGCGGCTCGGTGAAGCCAGGCGCCGTGCGTCGACCCGCTCCTCGACCGTGGGTGACGGTCACAAGCACCCGGTGAAACACAGGATTTTTCTATCGAACACACGATCCAGGCGAGTCAAACTCACCGCCGACAGGCTCGCGCAGCTCGGCGTGCTCGGGTTCGACTGGGCTCCCTGACCCGTCAACAGGTGCCAGTCCCCCGGGGATTGGCGGGCAGTGCCCCGCCGGAGCGCGGAGGCCGGTACGGACGCGCAGCCCCACCCCGTCAGGGATCCGATCCCCCGAAGTGCTCTCCTTTCCCGTCCCGACCATCTGGGTGGGACAGGAAAGGAGAGTGCCTAGTAGGGCTTGGTCATGTGCGGTCCGTGACGGCGTGTCTTCTTGATCGGTCGTGTCGTTGATCGGGTGTGCTGAGTGGGGAGCTGGCTGCGGTCCGGTGTGATCTGGAGGACTTCGCGGCGGAGATGTTCGAGCCGTTCGCGCGGGCGGATCAGCGACGGTGGGGCGGGGTCTATCTACGGGGGCTGCTGCTGGACGGCGGGCGCAAGTCGGTGGAGCCGATGGCTGCCCGCTTGGGCGAGGACGGTAACCGGCAGGCCCTGGCCCACTTCGTCACCTCCAGCCCGTGGGATGCGGCGCATGTGCGGGCCCGGTTGGCCTGGCGTATGCAGCCGGTCATCAAGCCCACCGCGCTGGTCATCGATGACACCGGGTTCCTCAAGGACGGGGATGCGTCGGCGTGCGTGACCCGGCAGTACACCGGCACCGCGGGCAAGGTCACCAACTGCCAGGCCGGGGTCTCGCTGCACCTTGCTTCCAACGGAGCCTCGGTGGCGGTGAACTGGCGTCTGTTCCTGCCCGGGAGCTGGGATCCCGCCTCGCCGAAGGCCGATCCGGCCAAGGTGGCCCGCCGTGACAAGTGCGCCATCCCCGCCCAGATCGGCCATGTCGAGAAGTGGCAGCTGGCCCTCGACATGATCGACGAGACGCGGTCCTGGGGCATCGAGGTGCCCCAGGTCATCGCCGACGGCGGCTATGGCGACACCGCCGCCTTCCGGCTCGGCCTGGAAGAACGCGGTCTCGACTACGTGGTGGGCATCTCGACCACGACCACCGCGCAACCCGAGGACGCACAGCCCTGCACCCCGGCCCACACAGGCCGGGGCAGACCGCCGGTTCCTGCCTACCCCGAGCCTGCCCAGAGGGTGAAGAGCCTGGTCATCGCGGCCGGTAAATCATCCGCACGGCCGGTGCAGTGGAGGGAGGGATCACGGCCGGGCAGTGGCCGCAGTGGGCACAAGCGCATGTACTCGCGCTTCGTGGCCCTGCGGATCCGGCCCGCCGGGCGTGAGATCCGCAAGGCCACGGCCGGCACCGGGCTTCCGGTCCGCTGGCTGCTGGCCGAATGGCCCGCCGACCAGGACGAGCCCGTGCAGTTCTGGCTCTCCAACCTGCCCGAGACCACCCCGTTGCCCGTCCTCGTGCGCACCGCGAAGCTCCGCTGGCGCATCGAGAACGACTACCGCGAGATGAAACAGGCCCTGGGCCTGGCCCACTTCGAAGGCCGGACCTGGCCAGGCTGGCACCACCACGTCACCCTCGTCTCGGTCGCCCACGCCTTCTGCACCCTGCAACGACTGAACCGATCCCCAAAAGAGACGGCGCCGGCCTGACCCTCTACCGAGTCGTCCGCGAGCTGCAGATACTCCTCGTGATCTGGACCGGCGCCTGCCCCACCTGTCACCGTGACATGCCAGACCCCGCACCAACATGACCAAGCACTACTAGGGGGATGCCTGACCCCACACCAGGCCCCCGCACGGTCTGACCAGCCGTTTCCTTCCCGCTCGACAGAAGCCTGCGCAACTACAGCGTCCGCACCGGCCGGACCTGGATCCCCGCCATGTCGTGGCCGGCCGCTGGACACCACACCGGCCTGGCGCGCAGCCGGCGGCCCACTTCCGCGGCCGCGGGCTTGCCCGGGTGCGAGGAAGCCGTGCGCGGCCTGCTCGGGGGTGGTGGTCGCGCACGGCCTCGGGTGTCCCGGTCGGTGCGTACCGGGACACCCATCGGCATCGTGACACCGGCTCGCAGAACGTGTCGCGCTGGCGGGGCGGCTGGATGACCATGGAGCCCCGCTGAAGAACGGGACGTCTGGCCCAGAGCTGACGACCCCTTGATGGTTCTCCGGCACTGCGCCCCCGGCCGTTACGGCCGGTGCGTTTGGTGATGTGGAGGTATTGAACACGGCGCCCGGATGACAGGCAGCCGCAGCCCCGGGCCCCGCACAGCGGCTGCTGCCTCGGGGCCTTCGCCCTCGCGGGAGAAGTTCCTCCTGGCCCACCCGAAGGGCGGGCGGCCGCCCAAGCACGGCGGGGAGTTCGTCTCCGGTGACCCCGCCACCTGGGGCGCCGAGCAGGCCGTCACGGTCACGGACACCCGCCTCTACGGCAAAGCCACCGCACAGGCGTGGGACCGGCTACACCCCAGGTTGACTCAGCGAGCCGCCTGGCTCGACCACGACAGGCGCTACCGATCATCGAGGGCACCGTCATCCGCCTCGCCGTCGAACACCTGCCCTCCGGCGGAGTGAACAAGCCGGTCTGGCTGTGGTGGTCACGAACCGGCGCCACCCCGGCCGACGTCGACCGCTGCCGGCAGGCGTTTCTCCGCCGCTTCGACATCGAGCACACCTTCCGCATGCTCAAGCAGACGCTCGGCTGGACCAGGCCCCGCCTGCGCGACTCGGCGGCTGCCGACCGCTGGACCTGGCTGGTCATCGCCGCCCATACTCAGCTCCGCCTTGCTCGACACCGACCTCCGGCGGCCGTGGGAGAAACCGGCACCGCCGCACAAACTCACCCCGGCCCGCGTCCGGCGCGGGTTCCGGAACCTCCGCACGACGACGGGCTCTCCGGCCGGTGCGCCGAAACCCACCACACCGGGCCCTGGACGCCCGCCGGGCTCGAAGATCCGGCGACCCGCAACCCGCCACGACGTGGGACGAGTCCTCGCCGGCGGTGAGGCATACCAACGACCAGCCCACCACAAAGTCGGCACCAAACCCCGACGAACCAGTTCAAAGTAAGGTCGGGGCACATGATCAGACGAGGCCACGCCAGCGTCCGATGAACCCCCAGGTGAGTGGACGAGTTCGAGGCCCCATTTCGACTTCAGACCATGAAGAACAAGCTCATCCGGCGAGGAGGGCGTGCACCCAATGGTCTTCGCGTTGCTCGATGTATTCGGCGTCGTTTCGCCAGGCGTCACCGTGACCTTCAGCCCACAGCCTTTCCCAGGGCTGGACACCTTGGGCTGCCTGATCTCGCAGGAAGTCGTGCATGGAACGCGTACGGCGCCCCAACATAGGGACCAACCGACGACGTTCGGACTCATCGAGACCGTAGGCGTCACCGAAGACTCGCAGTCGGCTCGCCGCGTCCGGGCGCTGCCAGTCCGGATGCGCGGACAGCGGGATGAACCCGTGAATGGCGTAGGCGACATCCCACAGGCGCGAGCCGGGACCTGCACCGTCCCAGTCGATGAAGGCCCACCGTGTCTCGTCTGCGACCACGAGGTTCCAGGGGGCCAGGTCGTTATGGGCGATGATGTCACTGCTCTCAGCGGGGATCGGCGTCTGCCACCGCGCATCGGAAGGCGGCGTGAAGTCCTGCACGGCATCGTGGAAGCCCCGGATCAGCCGTGCAACGCGAGCAAGTTGTCGAGCCGGGTCCATCAGCGAAAACCGGTCGGGCCAGACCACGTCTCCCGGCATGAAGGTCAGGACCTCACGCCCCTGATCGTCAATGCCCAGCGGACGAGGTGCCGCGCCGAATCCCACCCCGTGCAGGTGGGCAAGCAGGGCATGCACAGCGGGAGTCCACGGTCCGGCCGGACGGCGAACGGTGTCCCCGACGCGAACGACACCCTCACTCACGTTGCCACCGGACAAAGGCTGTTCATCATCGCGCTGCATCGAACCAGTGTGTCGGACCAGCTCGCCATGGTCACCCCAATGAGGGGGAGCGTCAGAGTAGGGGCGGAGGTTAAAAGAACAAGCTGACCGCACGCCGTCTATGAACAGCCGTCCACGGACCGCCACATCGATCCGCTACAGAGACAGACACGTCCCGGTGCACGAGGTCGTGTCCGGCCGCGCGGTGCATCATGTCCGGCTGCGGGCGTCGTTGCACAGGACACCGCTCGCGTCCCCGACCGTGAACCGGGACGCGAGGGCTGAGAACTCGGCTCCGCCGGACCTGACCTTCTTCCCGGCAGCAGAAACGGCCAGGGGGTCGAATCCTGTGAGGATTCGGCCCCCTGGCCGTTTCCCTCTACCTTCAGCTTTTCGGGCGGCGGGCGGCCAGCCACACTACGGCGAGGCCCGCGGCAGCCACGAGCAGCATGGTGCGGTTGTCGCGTGCTCGCTGCGCGTATTGAGCCGTCGCGTGTTGCAGGGATTTCGGTGCTTTCTCTTCCCACATCCGTCCAGCCTGGGCCGCCGCGGCCCGGGAAAATGCCCAGATCACGGCCTTCTGCAACGCGCTTTAGGGTGCGCCGGGCAGCCCCAGGGCGACCAGGAGGGCTGAGGAGAGCTGCTCCGCGAACAGAGCCGACCCGGTCAGCGTCTGCCGGATGGCTTCCTCGTCGGGAGCCAGTCCGGCGACGGCCGACCAGGCGAGTGCGCCGGCCACGGCGGGTTCGATGGGGAAGTGCTCCAAAGGAATCTCGTAGCTCTTCGCCATCTCGCGGTTGAGCAGGCAGTCCCAGCTGCTGCCGTCCGGCGTGAGGGCCTCGACAAACCCCACGTCGCTGTCGAGGAAGGACACCATGATCGCCGGTGTCCCTGTGCTCTGGACGAGGTTCGCCAGGCTGCGCCGTCCGGCGTCGGCGAAGTCCGTCACCTGCCAGCCCTTCGACAACGCTTCCGTGTCTTCAATCCCTGTGAACCCGGCTGCCCGCATGAGCTGGTGCAGTTCCCCCGTGGACCGGGTCGTCAATGATCCGCCTGAGCTCAATTTTACCGACCGCAGGAGCTCGTGAACCGCCTCTGAACTGCGACGACTCGTAGAATACATGTCCGCGGCGGGGAGTTGGGGCCGTTGCTGTAACTCCCCGGTGACTTCCCATGGGATGGCCTATCCATTGGGACGGTGGACAGGTTTTAGCGGGTCGGCGGGACGAACTCGGGCTGGTCGAGCAGGCGCAGCCAGCTCCCGTCAGGCTGGCGCCGGACGACCTGCGCCCGGGCGCCGGCCCCGTCCTTCGGCGGGGTCGAGGTGAGGGCGATGTCGCCGCTGACCAACGTCGGTAGTGGTTGTTCCGGCTTGAAGCGGGGACGGTTGGCCAGCACCTTCTCCCATAGTTCACGGATCGCTTCCCGGCCCACCGTCTGGTCGCCCGGCGGGTAGGCCATCACTGCATCCTCTTCGTAGAGAGCGGCGACCCCGGCTGCGTCCCCTGCGTTGGATCGCTCCACGAACAAGCGGGTGATGTCTTCGGGGCGCATGGCCTTCTCGTATTCCGGCATGGGTTCCTCCTGACGTCGGGCTGGTGCTTCCCAGCGTGGTTGGCCACTGACCAGAAGTCCAACAGATGCATCTACTGGAAGCTAGAATTTCCAGTCATGGAGCTGAGGCAGCTGGAATACTTCGTTGCGGTCGCTGAAGAACAGAATTTCACCCGGGCTGCCGAGCGGGTACACATCAGCCAGTCCGGCGTCAGTGCTCAGATCCGCCAGTTGGAACGTGAACTCGGTGCCGAGCTGTTTGACCGGTCGGCGCGCACCGCCACCCTTACTGTCGCGGGAAAGGCTGCGCTCGAACACGCCCGCGCAGCGCTCGCCGCTGCTGGGGCGGTTGGCCAGGCGGTGGGTGATGTCACCGACCTGATCCGGGGGCGGCTCACGGTTGGGATGGTCATCGGCTGCACCCTCACGCCGCTGTTTGACGCACTCTCTGTGTTCCACCGGGCGCATCCTGGGGTGGAGATCTCACTGTTGGAGGACAATTCCGACCGCCTCGTCGAGGGGGTGCGTGCTGGCACCCTCGACCTGGCCCTTATCGGGACCGCAACCGCCACCCCCGACGGGCTGGAGGCGCTGACGATCATCAGTGAGCGGCTCGTCGTAGCAGTGCCCGCCGGGCACCCTTTGGCGAAGCAGCGGCGGGTCACTCTGCATGAACTGGCCATCTACCCGATCGTGTGCATGCCACCCGGCACCGGCCTGCGCACAGCATTCGACCGTGCTTGCGCCGCACAGAGCCTCCAACCCGCGATCGCGCTGCAAGCCAGCGCCGCGGATGCCATTGCCGACCTCGCCGCTCGCGGACTCGGCGTCGCCATCCTCAGCGACTCGATGGCCGCGAGCTATCGCGACCGAATTATCAGCCGCACCATCGACGACGTCGAAACACCCGCCCTGCTCGCCCTGATCTGGAAGGGCACGCACAGCCCTGCGGTGCGTGAATTGCTCGTGCACAGCCGACAAGCATTCACCAAGCGCGACCCTGGGTAGCAGGCAAACCCTTCAAGATCCGATACCGAACGACCGGGATCTTCGGCTTCCCCGCGCGGACGTTCGAGTCCGATTGTCCAGCAAGCGACCCTGTCACTCCCCAGCCTCGAAGTCTCGTGACGATCGGTCGGCCCTTCCGTGGTCCGTTTCGGCTTGTCGGGGCGGTGGTGGACATGTTGGCAGCCCGACTTTCGCGTCGGGTGGGCGTCGGGTTCCATGGCCCTGGGGGCGTTCTGCTGCTCGTCGGGGTGGATCGTTTCGCTCGTCAGTCGGGGTGTGGCAGGGCCTGGAGCCGGGTGAAGGCCGTGGTGATCACGTCGGTCCAGGGCCAGTGCCGGGCCAAGCAGTGGATGCGTTGGCGGCCGGTGGTGACCAGGCGGGCGGCGGCGGTGAACAGCCGCAGCCGGAGGCGCTTGGCCTCCCGGTGGCGGGCTCGGCCGGTCAGGGCGAGCATCGGCATCCATGCCAGCAGCTCCAGGGCGAGCTGGACGATCTCCAGCCAGATCTGGTTGTGGGCGGTGCGGTGGAGTGGCAGGTTGCGCAGGCCAGTGTCGCGACCGGCGCAGATCCGGTCCCCGGCGCAGGCGCGCTGGCGGTGCCTCAGTTGCAAGGGTGCGATCGCGATGCCCGTGGTGTTGGTGGCGAAGCAGGTCAGACGCACGCCGTCGGTGTCGGTGAACCTCAACTGCTCGCCGGGGTGGGTTCGTTCCTTGCGTACGATCAACCGCATCCCGGCTGGCCAGCCTTTGGGACGTCACCGGCCAGTTCGGCCTCCCGGGCACCGTCGCGGACCTGGCCGTCGGGTTCGACCGCCACCGTCCCGGCCGACTCCGGGACCCGCAGCACGGCGTGGTAGACCGCGTCGGTGATCGTCATCCCGACCGAGTAGGACAGCCACCGGCCGCGCCTGGTGAGCCAGTCGAGGAACTCGTGGTGCCGCGCGGGCAGAGTCGGCGCGGATCAGGGTCTGCCGACCGCGTCGGTACTGCTTCGGCAACTGGCAGGGCCATCCTCGTCGTGGTGATGTGGTTGGCGGCGGCATTGCTTCCGGCGTTGCCCGGCCGCAGAAGCCCGGCCCCCGGCTGCCGGACCTGGCCGCTCCGTGGTCGACGGGCGCGACCAGCGGATGGTGACCGAAGGCCCGCTTCCACGTCGCGGTGGCGTCCTGCTTCTCGGAGTGCGCCAGCACCAGCACGCTGTCGATGTTCACGATGACCTGGCTACTCACATCGGAGGCGTCGGGTCCGGCCGGCTTCCATACCCGCTCGTGGACATCGGCCCTCGCCCGACGGATCGCCGCCAGTGCCCAGGCACCGGCCCCGGCCTCGATCTCGTCGAGGGCATCTGGTCGCTACGTCGTCGCAGCACTACCGTCAACGTCGTCTTCCGCGACCGTGACCACCTTGTCGACGCCGTCCGCAGCGGCCTGCGCCGCATCCAACGACGCCCCGACCTCATCGAGGGCTGCTTCGCCGAAACCGGACTTCCGCTCGACACGACAACTCAACGGAAAGGTCAGTAGGAACAGTAAGCCGTCGGACGCCGCCATCCCGGCGGGTGCAGCGAGCGATTCCCGGCACGGGCCGAGTTCCCTGCACCGGATCTCTGTGGTCCCCGGGAGCGGCCGGTGCCGGGTGCCGTGAATGGGCGTGGGCTCCGGCCGCTCGCGAGAGTTACTTAAGGCCGAAGGCCCGGCTGATGGTCTGGGTGACGCCGCCGCCGTTGCGCTGCTCGGCGGTGACCCGGATCGATACGTAGCCGGCCCGGGTGGGGGCGTGGAGCCGGGTCTGCCAAGTGCCCTTGTTGTCCTTCATCGTCTGCGGCTGCCAGGAGACGCCGTCGTCGTAGGACACCTCGAGCTTGACCGACGCCACTGCGTCCTGAGCGGCGTAACTGCCGACGACAACGGGCTCGACCGAGAGGGCCGACGCGCGCTCCGCCCGCCCGGCGAGGTCGAGGTCTGTTCCGTAGTCGAGTTGGACCAGCGGGATGGCCTGATCGTCGACGTTGCCGGAGATGAACTTCCACTCGGTGTGCGTGGTGGTGGAGTAAGGGGTGAGGTCGGTGTTCCCCTTCGTGTCGACGACGAGCCGGTACGGGAGTTTCTGCGGGGCCAGGTCGCCCACGCCGAAATCGGGCCGTGGCCCGTTCTGCATCAGCAGTTTGTCACCCTGGTAGAGCGAGAAGCTCCGGGACATCAGGCCGGTGTCGCCGCTGTGGGCGGATCCTCCGTCACCGAATCCCGCAAGTGTGCCACCCATGGCGTCCCCGACCCGGTGCGGAACCTCGAAGCTGACCATGCGCGGCCGGGTGATGGGGCCGAACCAGTGTTCGCTCTGCACGCTGCGCGGCTGGTAACCAGCGATGTCGGTGAAGGTCGCCCAGCCGTCGATGGCCGCGTACTGCTGCCATTTGACGCCGTTCCCGGCAGAGACCCAGTCGGTGCGGTGTCCGGGGGCGACGGGCTCTCTCGGGAACGGGGGAACGCGCGTCCCGCCGTACACGGCGTAGGGGTAGGCGGCCGGCCAGTTCTCGTAAGAGGGGCTGTCCTCCCGGCTTTCGAGGATCTGTTTGCCGGCGGGCGGGGCGAAGGTGTTGTCGATGCGGGCGAGGCTGCCGGGATCCGTCGCGGCGGACGGGTCGTCCGGCACTCCTCCCTGGTGGTAGTCGGCCAGGTCGTACAAGTACCCCGGCGCGGGATGGGCTTCGACCGTCAGCGTCGTCTTGTTCCCTCCTGCGGCTGCGATGGTCCGGATCAGTTCCTCGCCGTCGTCCAGGGTGACCGACGTGACCGGGACGGGCCCGGTCGTCTTCTCGTCCGAGTCGCCGTACCAGTCGTTCTTGCGGCCGTCGCCGTCGTTGACCACGAGGAGCATGGACGCCGCCGCGGCGTGCGCCGCCGCCACCTGTTCCGCCGGCACCAAAGTGGCACTGCTACGGACGACCACGGCCTTGCCCCGGGCATTCAGACCGGCGTAGTCCGATGGTGCGCCGCTGCCGGCGAAGACCGCGTCGACGCGCGTGCTGCCGTCGTGGAACCGAGCAGATCCTGGCTGCACCAGCAGGGTGTCGTCGAGGTCGTGCCCGGCATAGGTGATCTTCAGCGGAGTCTGCTTGGCGCGGATCCGGGTGGTGAAGACGAAGCTGCCCTTGTTCACCTTGCCCTTGGTGGGAAGGGCCCAGAGACTGTCGTAGGCGGCGGAGGGCATGAGGATCTCGTGCAGAGCCTGCCCGTCGCTGGGCGTGGGCTCGCTGGAGGTGAAGGAGCGGAAGAGGTCGATCCTGCTGGTTGTGACGGACGTGGGCCGGGGTGTCGCCACCTTGACCTGGCGTATGCGGGACGCGTCCAGGGCGACGGCCTTGTCGGATGTCAGGTCGAGCTCGGGGACTGTGAGGACCGCGTAGCCCAGGGAGTGCGGCCCGTGGCGGCCTTTCACGTCCAGGGTGGAGACGACGGTGTAGGAGCCGGGTGCCCAGCGGCTGGTGAGTGTGCCGTCGGGGACCCACATGACGGTGGTCCTCCCGTCGGTGCCGGTGATCTCGACCTCGCCGCTGACGGGCTTGCCCGACCGGTCCTTCAGGTGCACCGTCAGACCGTACTTCTCGGACTCGACGGACAGGCCCACTGCGGTGTGCACGGCGCCGGCTGCGGAGCGGGCGGTGACCTGGGCGGCGTACCGGCCTGGCGCAAGCCCCTCGGGGTCGGCCACGAGCGCGGCCGTCGAGGTTCCGCGCGCCGGTACGGTGATGTGATCGGCTGCCAGGGCGAACACTCCCGCGGGAGAGTCGCCGCGGGCCACGGAGAGCTGCAACGTGATGGGCCGGTCGGTGGTGTTGGTGTAGGTGACCTGCCGCTTGACCGGCTTCGGCTTCCGGCCGGCCGACCAGGGGACGAGTCCCGCGTCCACCGATCCGCTCGCGATGACCTGATCCTGCAGGTACGCGGTGCCCACGTCCAGCCGACCGGCGCCGGCCTGGTACGGGCTGTAGGCGGGGGTCAGGACGCTGGTGCTCATCAGAGCGTCCTTGATCCGCTGCCCGGTCCACGTCGGATGCTTCTGGGCCAGTAGCACCGCCGCCCCGGCGACGTGGGGCGCCGCCATGGAAGTGCCGCTGTCCGAGCGGTAATAGCCCTCGCCCCAGCTCATCTGCTGCGAGCGCGCGGCGAGTACGTCGACGCCGGGCGCGGTCAGGTCGGGCTTGAGCGCGTCGTCGTTCATGCGCGGCCCGGCGCTGGAGAAGTCCGCGAGGTGGTCGAAGGCGTCCACCGCGCCGACGGTGAGGGCGGCGTCCGCGGTTCCCGGCGCGCTGACGCTGTAGGGGTTGTTGCCGGAGTTGCCCGCGGCGATGACGAAGAGTGCGCCTGTCTCCGAACTCAGTTGGTTGACCGCTTGGCTCAGAGGATCGTCCTGGGTGTGCCAAGCCGGTGTGCCCAGGCTCATGTTGATGACCTTGGCGTGCTCGGCCCGCGCCGCCCACTCCATGCCGGCGATGATTCCCGAGATCGGACCGGATCCGTTGTCGTCGAGGACCTTGCCCACCAGCAGATCGGCGCCGGGGGCGACTCCGCGCTCCTTTCCGTCCGAGGCGGCGCCAGTTCCTACGACGGTGGAGGCGGTGTGTGTTCCGTGTCCGTTGCGGTCGATGACGTCCTCACCCGCGACGAAACTGCGGGACGCGACTATACGGTTGGCCAGATCCGGATGAGTGGTGTCCGCTCCGGAGTCCAGTACCGCGACCCGGACTCCCGCGCCCGTGCCGCCCGCGCCCCACGCCTTGGGGGCGCCGATCTGCGCCGTGGTGTCCGCCAGGTCCGCCTGCGCCTTGCCGTCGAGCCACACCTTGTCGACACCGGCGGCGAAGGACGGCCCCGTCTCCTTGTCCGGGCTCGTGCCGGTCCTCGCCGTCGACCGCCGGGCATCCTGCCCGTGGGCGCCGGTAAGGGCGGACCAGAAGGCGGCGGCCTTCGACCGTGGGGCTTCGACCGCCTCACCGTGGACGGACGGAAGACCCAGGGTTGTCTTCGCCCCCGGCAACCTGGCGTCGGACGGCAGGTCTTCGCCGGAAACTCCGCTCTTGAGAGCGGACACGCCCGGAGAGTGAGTGATGATCAAGGGGAGCGCGCCCGCGTGGGCGTCGTCGTAACCCTGGGCTATCAACTGGGTGATATTGAAGAGCTGTTTGTCGAGCCGGCCGGTCGCGACGTAGGGCATGGCCCTGTCGGGGTACACGAAGGTGTCCCCGCCCTCGCTGGCGATGCGTACCGACCCCTCGGCTCCCGGCACGCGCGCGACGTCATCCACCGACACCGTTCCGCCCGGTTCCTGAGTTGTCGTCACCTTCTCGCCGGTGATCAGCGTCACAACGACCGGTGCGCGCCGTGCACCACCGAGTTCGTGCGAAGTGACGTGCGGAGGCGGTGAAGGAGTGACGCCGTGAGCCGTCGCCGGCACCGCCAAGGTGGCGACGAGAGCTGCGGCAACCGACGCCGCAGATCTTCGGGCAAAAGGAAGCAGCACATTTCCTCCAGAGTCAGTGATCGTCTAAATCCGACCACCTCCGCAGAGGAAATGTAAGTGCTTGAATTCCCGACTATCTGCCTGTACGTGCAGCGCATTCGGCAGCCACGGGGCAGGTCACCGGCTGGATATCTCGTAAAACAAGGGCAGTTACCTGTTATCGACGAAGATGTCCCCGACCGCCCGAAACTACGGGTTGGACGGTCGGTCCCTCGAACGGCCCCTGTCCGCAAGACCCTACTGTTCCCACTCACCTTTCCGTTGAGTTGTCGTGTCGAGCGAAAGTCCGGTTTCGGCGAAACAGCCCTCGATGAGGTCGGGGCGTCGTTGGATGCGGCGCAGGCCGCTGCGGACGGCGTCGACAGGATGGTCACGGTCGCGGAAGACGACGTTGGCGGTAGCGCTGCGACGACGTAGCGACCAGATGCCCTCGACGAGATTGAGGCCGGGAGCATAGCTGGGCAGTTGGACGATGGTGAGCCGGCGTGGTGTGTGTCAATTTAACGGCTGATCTTGGTTGTTGAGTGGTCAGTTGTTGCTCGAGGTCAGGCGGCCCTCGAAAGCGAGCTGGAGCGTGTTCAGGGGTGCTTTCCAGCGCCTGGTCCACCGCTTGCGGGCCTTCCCCATCGGGTCCAGGCTCATCAGCACCATGTGGATGCACTTGAGGGCGGCGGCCTCGTTGGGGAAGTGTCCGCGGGCACGGACGGCCTAGCGAATGCGGACGTTGATGCTCTCGATCGCGTTCGTGCTGCAGATGACCTTGCGGATCTCGACGTCGAAGGAGAGGAACGGCACGAACTCGGCCCAGGCGTCCGATCACAGCTTCACGATCGCCGGATGCTTCTGGCCCCACGCTTCCTGGAACTCCACTCCAAAACCGCTCAGTCGCCGCGTCCTCGCTGGGTGCGGTGCAGACGGGCTTGAGGGCCTTGGCGACCTTGTCCCAGTCCTGACGGGCGGTGTATCGGAATGAGTTCCGCAGGAGGTGAACCACACACGTCTGGACAATCGTGCAAGGCCAGACGCTCTCCACGGCCTCGGGAAGGCCCTTGAGCCCGTCGCAGACCAGCATCAGCACGTCGTCCAGGCTGCGGTTTCAGCTCAAGTGAACACGTTCAGCCAGTACTTGGCACCCTCGCCGCCGGCGCTGGCCCAGATGCCGAGGATGTCGCGGGTGCCGTCAACAGTCACCGCCATCACGACGTAGACCGGACGGTTCGCGACCTGCCCGTCCCTGTTCTTGACGTTGATGGCGTCACGAACAGGACCGGATAGCCGCGGTCGAGCGGCCGGTTCTGCCATTCGGCCATGCCCTCCAGCACTTGCAGCTGCTGCAGCAGCCCACCCTGTCCGGTCAGCTGCAGCCCTTCCGACCGGGCCCGCTCCACCAGCATCGCGACCAGTTGCTCGTCGGACACGGGCGCAGGCTGCCCGGACCGAGCACTCTCGACAGGCTCCACGGTCTCCAACTCCACAACAGTGTCGGGCACTTGACGTCTCTCCCATGATCGTCGGATCCGCCGTTAGGTTTACACTCCCCTTGCCGGCCATGGGAGCCCACTCGGCCCTGAGCTCTCGCCCGCAGGTCAGGCGACGGTGTCGTCGGTCCCGGTGCCCGCAAGGCGGAGGTGGTGGTCACGGGCGAGGAGGAGGTAGCTGCTCGCGGTCCACGTGTACGCGCGGTCACGCAGGCCGCTGCCGGTCAGGGCGTCGAAGTTCTCGGCGAAACCACGGGTCTCGCACAGGGCGCGGAAGCGGGCGCTGATGTCGTCCGCCAGCCGGAGGTGGCCGGCGCGGCGCAGGCCGTCCTCGATAAGGACAGTGGCGGGGGCCCAGATCGGGCCGCGCCAGTAGCCGTCGGCCCGATAGTGCGGGGAGGTGGTCAGCTCGGTGGCGAGGCCGTACGGGGTCAGGTGGGCCTTGATGCGGTCGGCCAGCGCGCTGGTGACCTCGGCGGGCAGGTGCTCGCCCAGCGCGATGGGCAGCAGGTCGAGGAGACTGGCGCTGCTCCAGGTCTCCCCGGTCCCGGCCGAGCGCGCGACGAACCTCTCTCCGGTCCAGAGCTGGTCGAGTAGCGCCGCCTGGATTTCCTCGGCTGCCCCGACCCACCGGCTCGCCTCGTCCGGTCTGTCCAACTCTCGTGCCAGTGCCGCGAGTTCGCGGAGCTGGAGGACGAGGAAGGCGGTGAGGTCCGCGGTGACGACCACCCGCCCGGGGTCGAAGGTGGTGGCGTTGTCCCACCCGCTGTCGTTGCCGTGCTGGTAGTAGGGCAGTTCGGCGCCGGGCGCGCGCCTCACCGTGAGCCAGAAGCCGGTCCAGCGCTCCAGGCGCTCGTATACTTCGGTCAGTTCGGTCCGGCCCAGGTGGGTTGGCAGACTGCGCCGCAGGTGGCGGAAGGCCCATCCGTGGATGGGCGGCTTGACGAAGTTGTAGAGGACTTCGGAGTGGGTGACCGAGTCCGGCAGGGCGCCGCTCTCGTCCTGGTGGTCGAAGGGCAGATGGAACTGGTGCAAGGCAAGCTCCGGCGCGCCCGACGCCAGGGCGAGTGCGTTGAAGCAGTGGTCCCAGCTCCAGACCTTGTCCATCCAGTGCTTGGACATCAGCACGCCCGGCCGGGTGACCAGGCCATTTGCCGCCACCGTCGCAGACCAGACGACGTAGGCTGCGAGTTCGGCGGCGGGGGTGGCTTCTGAACGCCAGGGCGCCACCGCGTCCACGAAAGCCGTGAAGGCTCCCTGCGCGGCCGACACGATGTCGTCGAAGGGCGCCGAGGATGCGTAGGGCGGGCGAGCGGTGTCGAGTTCCTCGACCGCGACCTCCCAGTCGCCGTCTGCCTCCGCTGTCACAGTGACACCGCGATCGCTACTGCCCAGGGCCTGGTCTCCGGGCGCGTCCGCGAGGGTGCCGGACAGTACGGTGACTCGGTAGCGGCGGCCGGTCTCGTACGAGGTGAAGACGTGCGCGTTCGCGGCCGGATCGTGGAAGAAGTACGTTCCGCTGAACGGGGTGAGGGTCCGTACGGCGGCGAGGACGCCGAAGTCCAGGCCGCTGCCCCGAAGGCGTACGGCGTCCGGGGCCTCATAGGCGAGCTCGACGCGCCCGCTCTCGCCGACCCAGCTGAGCAGGCCCGGTATCGCCTCGACGCGGGTTTCGGCCCGCCCGCCTCCCACCGGTTCCAGGGGGACCAGACGCAGGACACCGTGCATGCCGTTCTGGTGCGAGACGAGGTGGAGGTCCTCGGCATACGTCTTCTCCGCGATCACGGGGGAGATGTCGAACCAGGACCCGTACGCGCTGAACGGGATGTCGTGGACGGAGAATACCGGGCCGGACAGTGCGGCGGTCATGTGGTGTGACTCGTTTCTCGGTCAGGGGGTTCCGGCCGGCCGGCGCGGGAGGGCGCCGGTCGGCGTGGCAGGTCCGGGGGCTCAGTCCTTGACGGCGCCGGTGGTCACGCCAGCCGCCACATAGCGCTGGGCGAGGACGAGAATGACCGCGGCGGGCAATGACGCCACGACCGCAGTGGCCATGATGGCGTTCCACTCCTGGTTGTTGTTGCCGATGTAGTGGTAGATGCCGAGGGTGATCGGTTCCCGGGCGCCGCCGTTGACCAGGATGTTGGCGAAGACGAAGTCGGACCAGGACCACAGGAAGGCGAACAACGAGACCGTGACGACGGCGTTGCGGCTCATCGGCAGGACGATCGACCAGAAGGTCCGCAGCGCCCTCGCTCCGTCCATCTGCGCGGCCTGGAGCAGCTCGCCGGGTATACCCGCCATGAAGGCGGTGAAGATCAGCACCGCGAAGGGGACGGCTAGAGTGGAGTCGGCGACGATCAGGCCGGGCACGGACTGGAGCAGGCCGAGCTGGAGGTAGACGGCGTAGAAGCCCATCGCCATGATGATCCCGGGGATCATCTGGGCGGCCAGCAGGACGAAGCTCAGCAGGCCGCCGCCGCGCGGGCGCAGCTTGGCCAGGGCGTAGCCGGCGGGCGCGGCCAGCGCCACGGTCAGCACGACGGTACCGAGGGCGACCACCAGGCTGGTGCCGAGGTAAGGCAACTGCTCGTCGAGGACGGTGCGGTAGCCGGCCAGGGTGCCGTGGGTGGGGAACAGGTCCGGCGGGCTCTTGCGCATGTCCTGGTCGCGGGTGAGGGACACGTTGATCATCCAGTAGACCGGGAAGAGCATGACTCCCGTCAGCAGCAGGCCGACGGCCGTCTTCCAGCCTCTCTTCGTGACAGCGTCCGTTCTCATGACAGCGCCTGCTTTCGCTGGACACGGACGTAGATCAGGCCGAACACCAGAGCGGCGACCACGAGCAGGTTGCCGACGGCAGCACCCGGGCCGAAGGCGGGCAGGAGATTGCCGAAACCGAGCTGGTAGGACCAAGTGGCGAAGGTGGTCGACGAGTCCGCCGGGCCGCCCTTGGTCATGATCCAGATGATGTCGAAGACCTTGAGGGTGTAGACGAGGCCCAGCAGAAGCGTGATGGCGGAGACCGGCCGCAGCAGCGGGAAGGTGATGCGCCAAAAGCGCTGCCAGGCGTTCGCGCCGTCGAGGGCGGCGGCCTCGTGCAGTGACCCGGGGATGGACTGCAGACCGCTGTAGAGCACCACCAGGTTGAAGGGGACGCCGATCCAGATGTTCGCGATGATCACCGAGGTGAGCGACCAGGACGGCGAGGTCAGCCAGTTCACTGGCCCGATGCCAACGGCGTGCAGAACGGCGTTGACCACCCCCGAGTCGCTGTTGAGCATCCACGACCAGGTGGAGGAGGAGACGATCAGCGGCAGCAGCCAGGGGACCAGGAACAGCGCCCGGAGCGTGGCCGAAAGCCGGAAGTTCTGGTTGAAGAAGACCGCGAGGGCGAGCCCGATGGCGTACTGGAAGACCAGGCATACGGCGGTGAAGGCCGCGGTGTGCAGCAGGGCCGGCGCGAAGACCGGGTCGTCGAAAACTTTACGGTAGTTCGCCAGGCCCGTGAACGGCGCGTCGCCCTGGACGAAGGAGCGGACGGTGTAGTCGCGCAGACTCAGGTCGAGGTTGCGGTAGAGCGGATAGGCGTAGAAGAGGGCGAGATAGACGGTGACCGGGGCGAGGAAGCCCCAGGCTGCCCACTGCGGGGAGGTCGGACGGCGCCGATCCCGCGCGGCTCGGGTCGAGGCGGCGACCGCCCCGACCCTGTCGAGCGCGGACCGGCGGTCCGAGAGCTGTTTCGTGTCGTTCATCTGCGGACCGCGAATCCCTGGTTACTTGACGGCCGACTGCGCCTCGGACAGCGCATCCTTGGGCGATTTGGAGCCGCTGAGAGCGGCCTGGACGGCCTTCCACATCTGCTCGGAGATCTTCGGGTACTTGGTGCCCAGGTCGTCGCTGGTACGGCCCTTGGCCGCCCGGACCGCGTCGGCCCACGGCTTCAGGTCGGCGTTTGCGGCCACCTGCTTGTCCTGGACTTCACGGGTGGGGGCCACATAGGACAGCGTGGTGTCGGTGTTGTAGAGGGCATCGCCGCTGGTCAGGCAAGTGACAAGCTTCTGGGATGTGCCGTAGCGGGCGGAGTCGTTCTGGACCGGGATGGTCACGAACTCGCCACCGGTGGGGGCCGCGGCGTTGCCGCCCTCGGCGGCGGGGATGGGAATCACCCCGTAGTCGAAGCCGACCTTCTTGGCATTGGCGAGCTGCCAGGTACCGTTCTCGCTGAACGCATAGTCACCGCTGGCGAACTCCTGCCAGCTGGTGGTCTGGGTGTTGTTGAGCACCGAGTTCGGAGCGTAGCCGTTGTCGAGCCAGCCCTTCCACAGGGACAGTGCGGTGACGCCCTGCGCGGAGTCGAGTGCGGTGAGCTTCGCACCTGAACCCCAGAACCACGGCAGGAACTGGAAGCTGCCCTCCTCGGTACCGATCGCCGAGAAGGTGATGCCCTTCTTGCCCACCTTCTTGACCTTCGCCAGCGCCGCCGTCAGCGACTCCCAGTCCTTGACCGAGGAGGCGTCCACGCCGGCCTTCTTCAGCACCTCCTTGTTGTAGTAGAGGGCCAGGGTGTTGGCGCCGATCGGTGTGCCGTACGTCTTGCCGCCGGACTGGCCGGCAGCGAGCAGGTTGGCATCGGCCTTGGAGGTGTCCAGCTTGTTGTCGTCGGCCGTGGTGAGCACACCCGCCTCGGCGAGGGTCGACACCACCGGATTGTCGACGATGAGGATGTCCGGGGAGTTGCCCTGCTGGGCCGCCAGCAGAGTCTTGTTGGCCAGGTCGCTGGTGTCGAAGGCCGTCCGCTTGATCTTCACATCCGCCTTGGTGCCGCACTGGTCCAGCAGCTTCGCCCAGTCCGAGCCTTTGGCGAACTGCGGGTACGGGTCCCAGACCGTGTAGGTACCGCCGGCGGCGTCCTTCGATCCGGAGCTGTCCGAGCCGGAGGAGCAGGCGGTCGCGTTGACGGCCAGTGCCAGGGTCGTCAGGGCCACGGCGGTCAGACGGCGTTGTCTGAAGGTGCTGTGCATGGCAGGTCCTTTGCTTGTTAGCACGGGTGTGCCGTGACAGGGGGTGACGGGGGAAGGCCTGAGCACGCTGAAGCCGTCTGTGAAGGATGCGGGTGCTCGGTGCGCTGGAACGAGGTGTCCGTGAGCGTGGTGGGCGGTGCGCCCGTGGGTCGTGGTCGGGAGTGTGGTGGAGTCGGGAGGCCGGGCTCAGGCGGTACCAAGGACGGGCCCGGTGCTGGCCCGCAGGGAGATCGGCGGTGCGAGCAGGTGGTTCCGGGCCGAAGCGCCGGGGTCGTCCAGCCGCTCGACGAGGAGGTCGACGGCGAGACGGCCCATCTCCTCCGCCGGCACGTTGGCGGCGGTGAGCTGCGGAGTCACCGTCTCCGCCCACCGGCCGGCAACGACCCCGGTGACGGAGAAATCGCGCGGTACATGACGGCCCGCCTGGGCGAGCCCCCGGTAGAGACCGCCGAGCGCGGCCTCGTTCAACGTGACCAGCCCCGTAGTGGACGGGGCTTCCCGTAGGATCCGTTCCAGGCACGCTTGCCCCGACGCGGCGTCGTCCCCGCAGTTGTACGTCCGCACGCTCAGCCCGCGTTCGGCCGCGGCCTTGGTGAAGCCGTCCAGGCCACGGTGCGCGGACTCGTATCCGGCCCGCAGCAGTTGCTCGGGACGGTTGACGAAGGCGACCCTGCGGTGGCCTAGGTCCGCCAGGTGGTGGACGCACGCCTCCACCAGCGCGGTGTGGTCCAGGCCCACCCACCAGCCGCTCTCCGGGTTGGCGGTGCGGCCGATGGCGACGGAGGGGAAGCCCAGCTCGGCCAGGTGGTCGACCCGGTCGTCCGCGAGCCTGATCTCCATGAGGATGGCGCCGTCGACTCGCCGTTCCCCCAGCAGTCGCTGGAAGGAACGATCGCTGTCCACGCCACTGGGAGACAGCAGCACGTCATAGTCGTGGGCCGCGGCGGCCTCGACCACGCTGCCGATGAAGTCCAGTTGCATGCCGGTGTAGTGGTTGCCTGCCGGCGGGAAGACCAGGCCGATCGTGCTGGTCCGGCCGTTGGCCAGAGCGCGGGCACTGGCGTTCGGGCGGTAGCCCAACTCGTCGATGACCTGCTGGATCTTCCGGCGGGTGTCGTCCGAGACCGGGCGTTTGCCACTCAGCGCGTAGGACACGGTGCTCCGTGAGACACCGGCCCGCCGGGCGATCTCACCGATGTTCACGAGGAACTCCTTCTTCGAACCGGTCCGAGAGAACCAGCCCGGTCGTCGAACCGGTTCGCGTGAAGTGAAGTTAGGAACAAGCCGGACGGCTGTCAACACCGGCAACGGCACTTCTTGCAAAAGCATGACAACCCCAACGCTGCACGGGTTTTGCCTGCATCGCTCGTGCCAGAGGTATTGCTGCGAGATTTCCTCGGTGCTAGGTTCCTGCGAACCGGTTCGATGAAAGTGATCCTTCCGGAGGCGGGAGCGGGCCCAGGAGGCGAGATGCTGGCCTCGCCCCTGCGGCCCCAGGCTGTGTTCCTCCTCGCCGAAGAGCAGGTCGACGCCGTCCTGGATCCTGCCGCGTCAGGCCTTTCGACCCGGCCCAGTTGGCCATCAGTGACGCTTCACCCTCCGGGTCGACGGTGCCGTGAACGAATGACCAAGAGGGCATCCACTCCCTGCACCGAGTCGACCCGCGACCGGTCAGAGACGCTCGGTTGCCAGCCTGGGTCACCTAAAAGATCCTCACTCATAGCTGTGCGGCTGTTGGTGAAGGGGGTGGGGTGTGTGAGGACCATGGTGGGGGGCGGTCAGGAACGGACCCGAAAGGCGGGAACATCATGGAAGTCATCTTCGGTATGGCCCTCGACGCAACTGCCCCAGCAGCCGGGCGAAGACCGTAACCGCATCATCGAAGAGGTCGAAGCGGTCATCGAGGAGAAGCGGGAGCAGTAGACCGCGAGCGACCGTCTCCAAGGCCACCCGCGGCTACGACGCGGGCAAGAAAATCAACGGCCGCAAGCGCCACCTGGTCGTCGACACCCGCGGCCTACCCCTCATGGTCATGGTCACCCCCGCCGACCTGCACGACGCCGCAGCCGCGAAGGAAGTCCTCTTCCGTCTGCGCCTGATGCACCCCGAGATCACGATCGTGTGGGCCGACTCCGCCTACGCCGGGAAGCTTCGTCGACTGGGCGAAACAGCACCTCAACCTCACGATCAAGCCTGTCAGCCTCCCAAGGACGCATCCGGGTTCGTCGTGCTGCCCCGCCGCTGGGTCGTCGAACGCAGTCTTGCGTGGATGATGCACGCCCGCCGCCACGCGAGGGACTACGAACGCCTCATCCAGCACTCCGAGACGCTGATCACCTGGGTGGCCATCACTCTCATGACCAGGCGTCTAGGCCGGAAGGGAACCACCCCCAGCTGGCCGAAGGAATCGGCGCCAGCCGACGGTTGACCGGGCCCGCATCGCATGGGTCCGGTCAACCGTGCCGTTCCGGAGGTGGGTTAGCGAAACGACTCAGCTCGTCGTCGGGCGCCTGGAAGAACTTCGCGTACTCCTCCAGCAACTCGCCGCTGACTGGAACGGTCCCCGGCCCACCCTCCTGGCTGCGGGCTTCGAGACGGCACAACTCATCGACCGACGCAGCAAGGTGGTGCAGCTCAACGGAAACCCCGAGTGCATGCGCCGCCAAACGCTTCTCCTCCCGCTCAGCGCGCCCCAGAAGCCGAACTCCAAGATCACAGTCTGTCCGAGCCTCAGCAGATCCTGGGCATGAGCCCAAAACCGCCCCTCAAGCTGGTCACGCATCCGCTCATCGAACAGGTCGACACCAAGATCTGCCAGCCATTCGTCCGGACATAGACGCACCGCTGGAATCTCTCTCGCCAGGCGCTTGGCCAGCGTGGTCTTCCCAGAGCCAGGAAGCCCACACAGCAAGATCAGCCTGGGCTCTGGACTCGCATCCATCAGGCGCCTCCACAGCACCGCGGCAAGGTCATGCCAGCATGCTCGCGCAACCGCTCCGGGTAACAGAAATGGTTTCCGAGTCAGTGACCGCGCTGCCCGAGCGTTCACCAGCTTCGCCCGCACTCACTCGTTTACCGCACCCATACCGGCTCAACGATCTCTTCACCAGGCCCGTTACGAACGGGTGGGCTTAGAAACACGCACTGAAAGAGCGTTTTGTCGCGACAGGGGTGCTCCGTAGCCGTTCAGATGGCGGACCGCTTCGGGCCGGCTGAGGCGGTAGACGCTTGTTGTGGCAGATGGGGCGGGTGACGGCCTCCGAGGGCCCGTTTCGGTTCTTTCGCTCCTGTCTGATCCCAACACGCCCCCGGGCCCGCCTGTTTGCGCCCTGTGGCGGGACGGCTGCCATCGGTACTACGGAAACATGCCTCGCCGACAGCGGCCGTACCCGAGTGACCTGTCCGATGCCCGTTGGGGACTGCTCGAACCAACCCTGACGGCCTGGCGAGTAGAACGCAGAGGGAAGGGCCTGGACATCGGGCGGCCACCCGAACACGACCTGCGCCGGATCATGGACGCCATCCTCTACGTCGACCGGACCGGGATCCCATGGCGGTACCTGCCACACGACTTCGCCCGTGGGAAACCGTCTATGGATACTTCGCCGCCTGGCAGAAGGACGGCGTCTTCGACCAGCTCAACAGACTCCCGCGACGGCTGGTCCGGAAGGCCGAGGGCCGAGACGCCGAGCCCAGCGCCTGCATCCTCGACGCCCAGAGCATCAAGACCTCGGCCAACGTGCCCGCGGCCGGCCAGGGCATCGACGCCGGCAAGAAGATCTCGGGCCGCAAACGGCACATCGGCGTCGACACCGTCGGCCTCCTCCTGGCCGTGCTGGTCACCGCCGCCAGCGTCTCCGACAACGCCGGCGGAATCCGCCTGCTCTCGAACATTGCCGAAGGCCACCCTCGCATCACGAAGGCGTGGGCCGACAGCGGCTACCACACCAAGGCCATCGACCACGGCGCCCGCCTGGGCATCGACGTCGAAGTCACCCGCCGCGACCCCGCCCAGAAGGGCTTCAAGGTGATTCCGCGGCGCTGGGTCGTCGAGCGGACCTTCGGCTGGCTCATGCACCACCGCCGCCTCGCCCGCGACTACGAAACCCACCCACACCGCTCCGAAGCCATGGTCAACATAGCGATGATCGACCTCATGAGCCGCAGACTCACCCCCGAATCGACCCACAACTGGCGCGACAGCTGAACGGCGGCACTGTTGGGCTCCTGCGAATCACAGCAGGTAGGGCCACAGGCTGACGCTGTTCCGCTCCACACTGATCTCGACCCACGTTCCATCGACAGCAGTCGATGGCGGCGGGTCGGCGAGGTCGAACAGGATGCAGGTTCCAGCTACTTCCAATATGGCTCCGCCATCGCCCGTCAGGCCCAGCCGCCCCCGAAAGACGATCCGACCGCCTTCCTCCTCATCCACCCCGGGTGAAAATGAAGTGGCCGGTCGAGTGTTGCCGCCCCAGGCCACGTCCTCTTCAACGGTCCACTCCATGGGGCAGGTCGCCGACGGGCGCGCGACGGTTCGGGTGCGCTCGGAGGTGGGTGCCGCTGCGGCGTTCTGGTGCGGTGATCCGACGGGAGTGTCCTGGCGGTTGACCTGAATGCCGGCGGCGGCGCTCTGCTTATCGCTCTCCTGGCCAGCCATGGTCAGCGGCTCCTCTACATTCTTGGCCGAACCGTCGACCACGCCTCCCGTGGCTACCGCGGAGACGGCAAGATCGATGCGAAGGACGCCTACGTCATTGCTGACCAGGCACGGATGCGCCGGGATCTGCAGCCTCTGCAGGAGTGGGACGAGATCGCGGTGGACTTGAAGATCCTCACCGCCCGCCGCTACGACCTCGCCGCCGACGGCACCGCGCCATCAACCGGATGCGAGCACAGCTCCTGGAGTATTTCCCTGCCTTGGAACGGACCTTCGACTACGCCGCATCCAAAGCCGCCCTCATCCTGCTGACCGGTTAGCAAACACCGGCAGGCCTGCGCCGGATCGGACCGAGCCGGCTCGCGGCCTGGCTGAAGAACCGCAAGGTCCGTGGGGCCAGGCCATGGCCGATGCGGCGGTCGCCGCGGCGCAGGCCCAGCACACCGCCGTGGCCGGGGAGAGCACAGCCGCCGCCGTGGTGAACACCCTGGCCCGGTCGGTCCTGGCTCTGGACGAAGAGATCGCCGCCATCGACGCACGCATCGCGGCCCGTTTCCGAGAGCACCGGGATGCCAAGGTGATCCTCAGCTGGCTTGGGCCCGTTGCTGGGGGCGGAGTTCATCGCCTGCACCGGCGGGGACATGGACGCCTTCGGCAGCGCCGGCCGCCTCGCCGGAGTCGCCGGTCTCGCACCGGTCCTGCGGGACTCCGGTCGCATCAGCGGCAACATGCGTCGACCACACCGCTACCACCGTCGGCTCCTGCGGGGCCTCTACCTTTCCGCCCAGATCGCCGCCCGCTTCTGCCCTACGCCGACGGCCTTCCACGACCGCAAGCGAGCCGAGGGCAAGAGCCACAAGCAGGCGATCCTTGCCCTCGCCCGCCGCCGCCTCGACGTCCTATGGGCAGTCATCCGCGACCAACGCCAATGGACAGCCCAGCCACCAGTACCGGCACTGGCCGCCGTATGAAGCGCACGCCTACCTCACGGTGATGCGGATCCCGAATCTTCCCCACGGCCGCTCGTCGTGCCGCGGAGGGGCTTGCGCTGACGGGCCTCGGTTGCCTGGTCACGAACGTACGGGTCGGCGTCCGCTGCCAGCTGGTCGAGCACGGACGAGGTCGCGGGGTCTGCGGGCTCCAGGGCGGAAAAGTGGCCCAAGGCGATCGCGACCCAGGCTCGGACACGGGGGTTGTCGTCGTTCGCGAGCAGGCGGATCTTCCGCAGTGTTCTGGGTTGTTGGAGGAAGCCGAGGGAACTGAGGGCGGAGACCCGCACCTGCGGGGAGGGATCGTTCAGCAGGTTCAACAGCAGGTCGATGGCTGCCGGCTCTGTTCCGTGACTGCCGAGTGTGCCCACGACCGCGCTGCGGATTCCTTCGTTTGAGTCCTGCGCAGCGTGGGCCAGCAGATTGAGATCAGAGGGTTCGGGGACGAAACCGAGCAGCCAGATCGCCGACCTGCGAAGGTCCTCATCGTTGCCATCGGCGCAGGGCAGGAGGATTTTGCGCGCGGTGGCTGGGTCTTCCTGCGCGAGTACGTAGAGCGTCGTTGAGAGCGAGTCCTGGTCGTCACCCAGATTGCGGGAGTAGGCCCGCAACAGGGCGGCTAGGGACGTGCGGCCGGCAGTCTCGGCAAGAATCCGAGCGAGGGCATGACGGGCGTACCAGTTGCCTGCTTCCACGGCTGCCGCGAGATGCCCCTCCACGTGCGGAATCAGCTCCCGCCGCTGGGCAGCTACGAGCTCCTCTTCGATTCCTGCAAGGTCATCGAGGTCGCAGTCCGGATCCATGAGGCCGGCCGCCAGCTCATCAAGGCGCAGGGTGAGATCGCACGCTGCCCGTTGGTCTTCCAATCCGTCCTCCTCGTAATCCTTCAGACCGTACCGATCTGCCCCAGCGGGCCTCCGGCGGGGCCCCTGCTTCTGCCGAACGAATTGTCCAGCAGGCCTCTGCCAACAGTGTTCGGGGTGGCCGACTCACGCAGCCGCCCAGACCTTCCCAACGTCTCCACAGGACTCCGTGACCTTGACAAGAACGATTGGGAATCAGTCACATCAACAGCCTCTCCGGCTCGCCGGAACTCTTGATCGTGTGAGAGCTACGCCAACCAGTCTCTTTTCCGCACGTCAGGGAGTGTCATGCGTAGGACTTTGTGGGTGGCCGTCGCGCAGAGCACGGTGCCCGAGGATCCGACGGAACCGGAAAACCCTCTTGCGAGTGGATCCGAGATCCGGCAGCTGATGCGCGAAGCGAGTGCCACTGGCGCGCAGCTGGTGCAGTTCCCGGAAAGTTCGGTCACCTATCCCAGCAAGCATGGGATCGCCGCGGGCCCTGCAGGCACCCTCACGGCTGTGGACTGGAACCGTGACGACTGGAGCGTCATGCGCGCTCAGGCGCAGTCCATTGCCGACCTCGCCGGAGACCTGGGGGTGTGGGTGGTCTTCGGCTCGCTCCACCCGCTCACACCGCCCCGCCGCCCGAGGCCCACATCCGGTCACGCTGCCGTAATGGCGGATGCGATGCTGTGGTGCCCGGCGACGCGTGTGCGAAATCGGGTACGCGTGACGTGCCTTCGCGCAGGTTGTCCAGGAACTGCCCGTAGGCGTGGGCAACCGCGAAGGTGAACCTTGCCGCCGATTGAGGGCGTGGCGCAGGCCCGGCCGTGGACCTATCGATCGGCGAACAGCGGGCTGACTACATGCAAGAGGTGTCACTTGAATTCCAGCTCGGTGCCCCTGGGGACGATCTGGACGTTGAGTTCAATATTGATGTTGGAGCCAACGACTGCGATGCCGCGGGCCAGCATCGACTGCCAGTTGATGGTGTAGTCCTCGCGGTGCAGCTCGGTGGTGGCCCGGATTGCCGCACGGGTCTCACCTTCCATACCGACGCGCAGACCGCCGTATGTAGCGTCGAGGGTTACCGTGCGCGTGACTCCGTGCAGCGTGAGTCCGCCGGTGATCGCCCAGTTGTTTCCGCCACGATGAACGAAACGGTCGCTGTAGAACTCCATGGTCGGGTACTGGTCCACGTCGAGGAAATCCGCGGACCGCAGATGCTCGTCACGCATCTTTACATTGGTGTCGATCGAGGCGGCGTCGATAACGACATGCATTGCCGTCTCTTCCATCGACTCTCCGACCCGAATCGCCCCGGAGAAGTTGCTGAAATGGCCAAAGACGCGGCCCAGTCCGATGTGCCGGGCTGCGAAGGAAATTCGGGTATGAGCTCGTTCGATTTCCCATTCGCCGGGGGTTGGCAAAGGGGTCAACGGTGCTGCCTGAAGCAGAATATCTTTCACCCCGGTGCACTTTCCCTCTTCTACGACAGACTCGTTTCCCCGGTACGGGCTGAAACTTTCTGACGAGACGGCGAGCCGGTATTCTCCAACGGGAACCATCGCCAAGATCATACCGAAGGGGTCAGTCTCCCCGCCCACAATCTTACGACCGTTTCTGTCGCTCACAGTGAATTCGGCGTGCCTGACCGGCTGGGTCGCAGGATCGAGAACGCGGCACGCGAGAAGACCTGCGTCGGACGGCACGGAAAGTCCAGATATAGAGTTTTGCCCGTTCGCGGCCACCGGGCGGCCGAGAAGACGACGGATCATGGTGTATGTACCCCTGTGCAATGAAGCTCGCGGCTCTTACGGTTCGACTGGTCGTCGAACGGGCCGCTGTTTGAGACATTATTCGATCACTTGGCGCCATTCGATGCAAACGGGCCGGCAGGGAGAGGTGCTCATGCATGCAACCTGCATGCAACCTGACGTTCGTGACACTCACACTCACACCTGGTGAACCGCAGCCCGAATGGACGTAACCGACCAATGCTCCGCGCAGCGACCCACCTCCTGGTGCGGGGGGGGGCGTGTTAGCTGGGACGAGGTCCTCCGCGGCAGCGGTTGCCAACGGCGGCGAATCTGGACGGCGGTTATTGCACTAAATCCGTTTTGCCCCTTCAGTTGGGGGGGGGCGGGGTGAGTGACGCCATCCGAAACTCTTGACAATCTCTTCACGTCTCCTCGATGGCTGAGCGGAATGGCATTTATGGAACCCCGCATGCGGCTCGCGGCGAACTGGGCGCAGGCGGTCTCCCCTCGCGGCGAGCCCAGCAGGTGACAGTTGTTCGGGGAGCCTGGGTGTGCAGATGTCCGCTACGTGGGTGTCAGACCTGGGCGCCGTCGGCGAGACAGTCGGCGCCGTTGACGAAGCTGGAAGCGTTGGAGGTGTCCGCGAGCCGAGCGAGGAGGTGATCCTTGTCTGGCTCACCACTTCGGGATTTCGAGTGAGAGGCTCTTCGGCTCTCCGGAGCATATTGCTCAGCCCGGATCACTTCTTGAGCTCGGAGATGCTTCTCCGCCCAGCTGCCCAGTTCCTTCAGCGCGGGCTCCAGTGCGGCGCCGGCCTGCGTCAGACCGTACGAGACCCGCAGCGGGGGGCCTTCGTCGACCTCGCGCACGACGAGTCCCGCCGCGGCGAGTTCCGTGAGGCGGTCGGAGAGCATCCGTTCGCTGATGCCGGGGATCGCCCGGCGCAGGTCGGCGAAGCGGACGGGATGCGGCAGCAGCACGGCCACGATCAGGCCCGTCCAGCGCTTTCCGAACAGCTGGAAGACCCGGGCCATACCGTCGTCGACCTTCTGGCACGGCCCTGCGTCGTGTGCTCCCAGCGCTGACATGTGCGTACTACATTCCTTTGGTGGAGAGAAAAACAGGTGGCCAGCCAGCGATCGTGCACAGAGAAGGATGTTTTGCGCTAGCGCATCGGACATGCTGTCTGCGTCAAACTCCAACCTGAGCCTGTGACATGGACTCTCATCCGCTTCTTTACTTCTCCTGGGCCGTGGTTCATCGTGGGCTCGCGAGTCCTGGGTGCATGGATGTCTTCCTCGGCGCGCGCAGCGGTGCGTACCAGTTGGTCCATGGCGGCGTGACTCAAAGGAACGGACAGTTCAGGCAGGGCGATCGTCACGGCGCCATGGCTCGACAAGGCCAGAGGATCGACCGCCAGTCGAGGAAGCTCTGTGGAGACCCGGGCCGCTTCGTCCTCGATCGGCCCAGCGAACAGCAACTCGACCGCGGTCTGTACGTTTCCTGTGGTGTCGACAAGTCGTGGCAGTGATGTCAGGTTCCCGCCCGACCAGAAGTAGACGCGAATCTTCCGCATATCTATCCCGGTCGCAGGCTCGCCCACCTGAACCACACTGGTGGAGGGAATCCCACACGCTGATATCGCTAGAGAAATGAACAGTGCAACGAGAAATATCCGATGCGGGTGGAGCCTTCGTACCGGGGTTCCTCGGTATCGCATCAAGTGGTACTGAGGGTGTCTCCGTTCGATTGGTGGGCTCCTGCGGCGGTCAGGGCGTCTTCGGCGAGACGGTAGGCGACGGCCAGGGGTGTTGTTTCCTCATTCGCACTGTCCTCCAGTATCCGTGTGGTGGCTTCCTCGATGGAGGCGAGCCGCTGCAGGGACTGAGCCGGGGTGAGTTGGTGAAGCTCCAGGCCGGACGCATACATGACCCCGCCGGCGTTTGCCACGAAGTCCGGTGCCCAGGTGATCTGTGCCTTGGCCAGGTCCTGTGCCACGGCGTCGTGGGCCAGCTGGTTGTTGGCCGAGCCGACGATCGCCCGGCACCGGAGTGAGTCGGCCAGCTCGGAGGTGAAAGCGCCGCCCAGGGCGCAGGGCGCCAGAATGTCGGTCTGAAGGGTGTAGGCACCGTCCAGTTCTACCCACTGCGCTCCGGACGTTTCTACGGCCGAGCGTCGCTCGGGGTCGACGTCGGTCGCCCGTACGTGAGCGCCTTGTGCGAGCAGGCGCTTGGTGAGCTCCTGCCCGACGCCGCCGAATCCGATCACCACCACGTCACGCCCCCGCAGATGGGGTGCTCCCCACAGGTGTGCGGCGGTTGCGTTCATCGCGTGCTCGACCCCGGCGGCGGTTCCGAAGGTGGTGGCGCCGAGGCCATCGTCTGTGGCGGAATAGCCGCCCACGTAAGGGGTGCGGCGGCGCATGAGCTGGATGTCGGCGGAGCTGGTGCCGACATCGGGGGCCACGTAGTAGGCGCCGTTCAGATCGTGGACCAGTTCGGCGACATCAAGCAGCAGGGCTTCCCGCAGTTGGCCGTCCAGGCGCTGAGGGCCCCCGGGCAGGAGCGGGACGACAGTCTTTCCTCCGCCCGTGCCATTGCGGACCGCGGCAGCCTTGTAGGTCATCCCGCGGCTCAGTCGGAGACAGTCCACCAGCGCGTCGGCCGGGGAGTCGTATCGAGCGATCCGCATGCCACCGACGGCAGGTCCGAGGCGAGTGGAGTGAATGGCGATGACCACTGGCAGGCCGGAGCGATGTCCCTGCCGGACCAGGAACCCCTCATGATCGAGCGTGGTCTCCAGAGTGCGTGACGGCATGGCCAGTCCCTCCAGCTCAGATACGGGCTGACTTAACAGTAGGCAAGTCAGGGCTGGCTTAAGCTAGCATAAGTCTGCTGCTTCGCTAGACGGGATGGTGTGATGTCGGCACTCACTGGCTCGCTGACCGACCGGGACAGCTGGAGCGAACACCGCTGCTCAGCGGCTCGGGCTCTGGAAGTACTGGGGACGCCCTCGAATCTGTTCGTGCTGCGCGAGGCCTTCTACGGCACGACCTACTTCAACGACTTCGTCCGCCACACCCCGCTGAGCGCACCCGCCACGGCCAAGCGCCTACGAGAACTCGTCGAGGTCGGACTCCTGCGGCGGACCCCCTATCAGGCGCCGGGTCAGCGAACACGCGACCGCTACGAACTGACCGGACCCGGCCAGGAGCTCCTGATCGCCTACTTCGCGCTGATGGAGTGGGGCGACCGCCACGCCACGCCGGGAACGGAAGGCGGTCCGGTTCGCTTGCGGCACCGAGACTGCGATGCTCCCGTGCACGTGGAACTCTCCTGCTCCGACGGCCACACGCTCGCCCCCAGCGAACTCGAGGTCGTTCCAGCCCCGGGACTGTCGCAGACTGGGGCGGCAGACTGATCCCTCCGACGGCCACTCGCCCCGTGTACGCGATTCGTCCCGGCAGCGCCCTGGCGACGTTGATCGGCTCCATTCGTAGCCGGGATCAGCTCAGCTTCTGGACCGCCGCGCGGACGGCCTTCGCGCGCCGCGGGGCACTGGGACGGCTTCACTCGTGGGGTGCGGTTAAAGCGGCATTCACCTGACCGTGGTCTGCCACCGTCTCCGTCTGCCCGCCGCCCTGCACCAAGCACTGCAGACGGCCGACCACGCCATCACCGCCGCTGGACCGCTTCGTCTCCTACGACAGCCCCGCCCCCTCGCCTGCTGCCTGCACGCCGCCGCCGATCGCCTGGCGGCACCGGCCGCCACCTGGCCCCCTCGCCCCGCGCACCGCCCGGGAAGCCGGCCGCCGCATGGCGGGGCGCGTCCGTCCGGCTGCGGCGGTTTGTCGCCGGGCTCGGTGATGCAGGCGACCTCCCACCCCGCCTCGCCGCAGTCCCGGCCGCCGCGCTGTGCACCGGCGCGTCCCTCCAGCAGCTGGCCACCGCCCGCCTCCGCGACTGCGACGACGCCGCGCCCACGCTCGCCCCGCACGACCGCGCCCGCTACACCGACGGTTGCGCCATCTAACCCGTACCCGGCTGAACGCGCGTTTTCCTGCGGGCCGTGGCCTGCTTCGCCCGCCTCCTGGCCGGCCAGAACCGGGAACTGCTCACCGCGCCCGGAGACCGTACGCACCTGCTGCGCCCGCGGAGACGGCCAGGCTGCGCCCACCGCAGCCTCCCACCTCACGCCGACAGGGGCCCGGCCAGCCGGGTGGAGTGGGATTGGCGCGAGCAGCAGGAAGCCAGGAAGTGCGACGCAATGCTGGGTATACCCGAGAAGCCCTCACGGGGCTGAACGGCCCCGCTGGCAGGATCGGCCATCTGCCCGGCGTCTTCCCGGCGGGAGGTCAGCCGATCGAGAAGTCGGCGAACTCGGCGTCGGTGAAGGCGATATGCAGGCCATGGCCGCGCCAGGCCCCGTCGCGGAAGTAGGAGTGCCTCAGCGCGCGGGCGAGAATCACCATCTGCTGCTGCTCGCCCGCGGGCGGCGAACAGCTCACGGGCCACCTCTTCCGGCAGATGCTGGCTGATCCATGGCACCCGCGGATCGTCCGACGAGCCTGCTGGCGCGGCGAATTCGAACCGCGCCCTGGTGTGCAAGACGAAGCCCTCCGCCTCGGCTCGGGCCCGTCGGCGAGCACGGACCCGGGGTGCCACCGAGCCAGGACCGCTTCCTCGATCACCCGGATCTGCGCAGGCCCTGGCGAGCGCCGCGCTCCAGGCTTCTTCGTCACCCACCGCTGCACTGCGATACCTGAAGAGTTGCGGGCTAGCCAGTTGGATGCGGGCGGCGAACGCTCGGAAAATCAGATTCCGTCAGCTAAGCCGGAACCCGCGCGCGGGACCGTCGCAGCCATCGACCGGCACGCAGGTTCCGGCCTACCAACGTTCAGGATTCTGGGAACCCGCGCGCGTTGGCCGGCTCGAACGCGACGCTCTCGATCGCCTTCGCGGTCGGCAGCGGCATCGACTCCAGCTCCGCGTCCGTGACCGCGACCAGCGTGTCTTTCGAGACCTCAAAGCCCTTGCCGATCTCTCCCGCGGACACCTCCGCAGGCGTTGTCGACGGCGCGCTGCCGACCGTGCGCGATGCCGCCGTGTTCCCGCGCGAGCTGCACGGCGAGCCGGTGACTGTAGCCGTTGTCTTCGTGCAGCAGGGTCTGCGCACGTTCACGGCCTGAGGTGGAGTTCACCGGCGTCGAGCACATCGAGTTCGACCGGTGATGAGCCGGACCCCGGGGTCGGATCAGGGGCCCGGCTCGCGCGCCGTTCGGTGGGAGACGGTCTGGCGCTGCCGTATGCAACCTTGTGATCAGTCCGTGCGTCACGACCCGGATGGGGATAATCCTGGACATGAAATTCGCACGCGACTCGCTCCTGTACGTGGCGGTCGGGGTGCTGGGCATGTGCACGACCTCACCGTTCGGAGACCCGCCGAGCACCTCGCGGACAGCCCGGTAGCGGTACTCGGCCAACTGCTGCACATTCACGATTCCGACAGAAGCACACTGACGCACCAGCAGTTGGGAGGCGGCGAAGGTTCAGCCGAACGTGTCAAGCGTCTCCAGAGCACAAAGGGTCAAGCATCTCCTGAGACCGTAGACCGACACTTCGTAATGGCGATCAAGTCCAGGCCCTGCGCCAGATCTCCGACTCAAGGGCGTTCCAGCGCGCCCCGCCGTTGGAGTGGCACGCCGGAACCTGGTGGTTGTATGGCTAGGACGTGACCTTGCAGGAGGGCAGGCTCGTGGAGGCGGAGCCGTTGGCCTCGTGCATTTCGACATACATGTAGTAAGTGTGGTTTTCCGGCAGGTCGCCGGTGGCCCAACCGGAGTAGGTGCCCTTCCCCTGCGTGCTGGCGGTCCGCCCGGTGCCTCCGGTGCCGAGGTGGGCGACTACGTAGTAGCCGTCGCTGCGGGGGTCGACAGCCTCCATCTTGTCCCCGTTTGCAACGAACTCCGCAAGGCCGACGTAGTGATTGTCCTGGTCGTAGACAACGCTCTCGTAATCCCCGGCGATCGGCAATTCGCACTTCTGATGGAAGACCGTCACTGCAGCGGTCGTAGCGCTCGCGTTGCCAGCCCCCGTTGCCAGCCCCGCCGAGGCCAACATGAGCGCTGCCCCGCAGAGAACTGCTCGCCGCATCTTGTACGCCATGCTGTCTCCCCCTGTTGCCGGTGGCCCGGCCTCCCCGGGACGGGCGCCTCCGGGTTTGAACTTCGATGGTGTCCTTGGGCAACGACCGTATATTGCGCGGTCGCGCGAGGTTGATATTGGTGTCAGCCATCCCGGCGTTCTGGTGTCTCAAAACAGGTACTGAGAGGTCGTTTTCATCTTGAGTACGGCGCTCTGGGTTGGTTTGCTCTGTCTGTCGATGTGTTGCTGGTGAGGCTGTGGTGGCGCTTCTGTTTGGCGGGGCGGACGGTGTGACCGATGGGACCGAGGTCGCTTTGCGCCAGTCTCATTCCAGGACGCCCGGGTCTGTTCCGTGCTTCGACGCGGCAGGATGCACGCCTGGGCGCACGCCCCCGGGCCGCGATATGCCCAGGCCATGACGGAACGTCGTGCGTAGCCGAGTGACCTGTCCGATGCCCGCTGGGAGTTGGTCGAGCCGGTCCTGGCGGCCTGGCGCTTCGAGCGCCGTGGCAGAGCTCTGGGCTTCGGCCGGCCGCCCGAGCATGACCTGCGCGACATCATGGACGCGATCTTGTATGTGGACCGCACCGGCGTTCAATGGCGCTACCTCCCGTATGACTTTCCGCACTGGAACACGGTCTACGGCTACTTCGCCAAGCAGGAAGGTGTGTTCGCCCAGCTCAATGGCCTGCTCGGGCAACTCTTACGACAGTAGGAGGGCCGGGAGGCTGAACCGTCGGCCTGCTTGATCGACGCGCAGAGCGTGAAGACCTCCGCCAGCGTGCTCGCCTTGCACGGACGGGCCGGTGCGAACGCTGGTCGATCTAGCGCTCGCTCCCGAGCACCGCCGTGGGCACGGAGCCCTGTACGGCGGACTCAACCAGGGCCGGATCGACGTGGCCCGGCTGCGCCGGGACCTGGCTGGGGTGCCGTTGCCACGGGCAGCGGACGGTCGGCTCGTGCTGGCGGTTGAACCTTCTTATCGCCGCCCACCAGCAGCTCGACGGTCCGATCGTCCTCATCTGGGACAACTTGAGCGTCCACAAAGACCACCGCATGCGGGCCTTCATCGACGCCACGGACTGGATCACCGTCTACTGCCTGCCGCCCTACGCACCCGACCTCAACCCCGTCGAGGGCATCTGGTCACTGCTCCGCCGCAGCAGCCAGGCCAACACCGCCTTCACCGACCCCGAGCACCTCATCCGCGCGCTCCGACACGGTCTCCGCCAGATCCAATACCGCAGCGACATCATCGACGGCTGCCTCACCGAGACCAGGCTCAAGCTGACGACACCACACCTACAAGCTCAGTAATCCTGGTCAGCGGCTCAATTCCTCGACCCGTGGGCCGACTTCCGCCCGCCACGCGCGGTCCTGGTCCCGGGTGGGACCGATCTCGTACTGGTGGTAGTGACACCCCAGGCAGAGATGCGACCAGACGGCGTTGGTGCGGCGGGCGGTCGTCGCGACGGTGTAACAGCGCAGGCAGAGCACCTTGGCCCGCGTGGTGATGCCGGCAAGCCCGGGCACCGGCTGCGTCGAGCGTGCGGTCGACGGCGATCTCGAGGGCGGTCCGCAACGCGAGGGAGGCGCCGCGGTACCGGCCGGCCGCCGTCGCCCCGACGCTGGGGTCGGAGAGCAACAGGTCTGCTGTCAGCAGCAGTTCTTCGACGGTGGTGCCTGGGCTCGTCGTCACTTGGCCACCCCTGCCGTACGCACCATCTGCGCGAGATCCTCGATCTCGTCCACGAAGCGGTGAGCATCGGCGATCCGCGTTCCCGTCGCGTGGGCGCCGTTCTGGCACTGTCTGAGGAGGTCCGCCGCGCGCGCGGTCCGCAGCGGGTGCGGAGTTCCCGATACACCTTGTCGGTGCGGTCGGCGTCGGCGAACAGGGCCAGTGCGGCCATCTTCAGCAGCTTGTCGGCGCTGGCTACGGCGGCATGCAGATCATGCTCGGAGCCCCCGGTGCGGTGGTGCTGGATCCCGGCCGCCTCGACGAAGGCGTTCTCCAGGGCGATCCGGCACAGGCTGGGCAGCACATGGGTCCGGGCCGGTAGCGGCAGGTTCGGAGTGCGGACGATGGCCATCGCGTCGGCGATTGCCTGCGCGACCGGGTCGGTCACTCGCTCGACCTTCACCTTCGAGGCCTTGCTCCGTTCGACCTGGAACACCGCCACCGGCAACTCCTGGCTCGTGAAGGCCCGCTGGAGCCGGGTGTCGTGGGTGAACACGACGACCTGTCGGTGCTTGCTACATCTTCGAGGAGTTGATCCGCCGCTTCGCCGAGCAGTCGAACGAGACCGACAGAGAGGCCGCTGGGGGTGTTTCCGGGGTGGCCCGACATCCTGACGACTCCTGTCATGACACGAGTATCTCGCCCCTGACCAGCAATTACGGGGCAGACCTTGAGATGGCTCGTGCGTGGCTCGGGGGAATCGGCTGTTCGAGCCGCCACCTGACGGACAGGACGTCAGACAGGACTGACATGACATCTGAAACTGATCGAAAATGATCAAAGTCTCCTAGGTAAAGATCTGTTCATGATCCATACGAATCTTTTGCAGAGGCCCTTCCTGCTGTCACGATCACTCCCGCTGCAACCGCAGTCGGAGGCACCGTGGCCTCCAGCCTCCTTGTTCAACGGCCGTCGACATCGACCGACGGCCGAACGGAAGGACCCGGGATTGAATTCCACCAGCAACAGGGCTGCGTCCCCACAGGGTTCGCACCGACGCAGACGGCGTCTGGCCGCCACCGTGGCGATCACGACCGCAGCACTTGCGTTCTCAGCCCTGCCCGCCTCGGCGGGCGCCGAGTCCACTGCCAACGCATCCGGGAACACTCGGAAATTGGGAGCGCTCCCACAGGTCAAAGCGACACCCAGGCCTGAGGCCAGGACCGTTCACCTGTCGCCCGGACAGCGTGGGCAGCTGCTCGACCAGGCGGCCAACGCGGCACCGGACACCGCCCGTTCACTGAATCTCGGCCCCCACGAGGAACTGATCCCGAAGGACGTGATCCGGGACGCCGACGGAACGGTTCACACCCGCTACGAGCGAACCTACGCCGGCCTGCCCGCGATCGGCGGTGACTTGGTGGTCCATCAGAGGCAAGGGGCCCGCACCGTCACCTACGCAACCAAGACGAAGCTGACCCTGCCGACGACCACGGCCAAGGTGCCGGCCGCCGCGGCGAAGAAGTCGGCCCTGAGCAAGGCGACTTCGAAGGGCACCCGCAGAGCGGGTTCGCACACGGCCCCCAGACAGGTCGTCTGGATGATGGACGGCCGGCCGAAGCTGGCCTGGGAGACCGTCGTCACCGGCGTGCAGCAGGACGGATCCCCGAGTGAACGTCACGTCGTGACCGACGCCGCGAGCGGAACCACCCTTGAGAACTCCGAACACGTCGAGTCCGCGCAGGGCAACAGCCTCTACAGCGGGCAGGTCACGATCGGCTCCACTCGCCAGGATGACGGCACCTACGCCCTGATCGACCCGGAGCACGGTGGCCACCGGACACTCGACTCGAGCGTCAACTCCAACGGGGTGCTGTTCACTGCTGACAACGATGTCTGGGGCGACGGGACGGTGGCGAATCCCCAGACCGCGGCGGTGGACGCGGCATACGGCGCGCAAACGACGTGGGACTTCTACAACGACCGCTTCGGCCGCAACGGCATAGCCGACGACGGCCGCGGCAGCTCCTCCCGAGTCCACTACGAATCGCAGCAAGGGGTCCCCCTCGCCAACGCCAACTGGCAGGACGGCTGCTTCTGCATGAGCTACGGCGACGGCGCGGACGGCCAGCATCCGGTGACGTCCCTGGACATCGCCGCGCACGAGATGACGCACGGAGTCACCTCCTCCACAGCCGGTCTGGGCGACTTCGGTGAATCTCCGGGCCTCAACGAGGCGATCAGCGACATGATGGCCGCCGCCGTCGAGTTCTACGCCGACAACCCGAACGACGTACCCGACTACACGATGGCCGAGCTCGACAACCTGCACGGCGACGGCAAGCCCATCCGCTACATGGACCGTCCCTCCAAGGCCGGCATCAGCTCCGTCGGCTACGCGCCCCTGGACTACTGGACGCCGCAGGCGAAGTCGCAAGAACCACACATGGTGGCCGGGGTGGGCGACCACTTCTTCTACCTGCTTGCCGAGGGCAGCGGGCAGAAGACCATCAACGGCGTGGACTACGACAGCCCCACATACGACAATCTGCCGGTGGCGGGGATCGGACGGACCGCCGCAGCCGACGTGGTGTACCGCGCTCTCACCGTCTACATGACCAGCACCAGCGACTATGCGGGCGCCCGGACCGCGACGCTCCAGGCCGCCGCCGACCTCTACGGCTCGCAAAGCCACGCCTACGAGGCCGTTGCCAACGCCTGGGCGGCCGCCAACGTCGGAAACCGTTTCGTCAACCACATCGCCGTGGAGCCGCCGCCGACTGAGCCGGTGGCTGTCGGCCAGCCGGTCAGCCGCCAGTTCAGCGCCTCCAGCACCCAGCCGGGGCCGCTGACCTACTCCGCCAAGAAGCTCCCCCTCGGCCTGTCGATCAACCACACCACCGGCCTGATCACCGGCACGCCCAAGAAGGCCGGCGACTACAAGACGGCCATCGTCATCAGGAACGCGGTCGGGGACACCCGGAAGCTCTCGTTCACCTGGACCTCGCTTGAATCCGGCGGGCGCTTCTTCGTCAACCCCAGCACATATCTGATCCCCTTCGAGAGCAAGGCAGAGTCCCCGCTGATCGTCCAGGGGAAGCCAGGCCATGCCCCGAGTGACCTCAAGGTCGCGGTCGACCTCGACCACCCGTTCAGCAACTTCATGATCATCGACCTGATCGGCCCGGACGGCACCGTCATTCCCGTCAAGCCCTGGGGACCGGGCTGGGAGCCCGTGCCCGAGCTGCATGAGACCTACACGGTCGACGCCTCGGCGGTCACGAAGGTCGGCACCTGGAAGCTGCGCGTCACCGACGGCACCCCGGGCATCTACAGCTCCTGGGACCCGGGCCATCTCCAGCGCTGGAGCCTCACCTTCTGACGATCCGACCCCAAAGGTCGTAGCCGAAGCCAGGCAGGCAGATAGCGTAACGGCCACCGCTTGGTCGCCAAGGGCTGTGCCCCGGGAGATCATGCGGTGGCCTTTGGTCTTCGATTCGAAAGGGAAAATGAAGAACTTGGCCGCAACGGGCACCGGCACCTGCCACCGCGTCAGCACCCGTGTCCGCGCCGAACAACATGCCACGGCCAGTTGAGTTCCCGCGCAGCTCAGAGCGCGATCGGCCGGTACTTCAGGGTCTGATCGACAATCTGCTCCGCAGACGCGTCCTGAAGGCCGCCCGAGGGGCAGAAGACCAGGTCACTCACTCGCGGATGCGACACGTTTGCCTCCAAGAGCCGCAGATAGTAGGCGCTCTCCTCAGAAAGAGTAAGGAGTCTGCGAACGATCTCAATGAGCTCGTCCCGGGTGATGTCCGCAACCACGGGGCGCGCCGGCCGGGCCGCTTCCCTCGCGAACTCCTCCAGGCTCCTGCTTCCGTCGTACTCGGCGAAGTCGAGGGCCACGTAGTCGTGACCCGTCATCGCGTTGAAGCCCGTGATCGCCTCGCCTGCCGCCTCCGGGCGGGCGACCAGCAGCTCCGTGATCCGCTCTACCTCGGCGCACAGCTCGTCCAGCCGTTGCCGGCTCACGGGCGGCGGCAGCAACTCTGGTCTCAGGTCCACAGCTCGAATTATGTCCGTCGGCACCGACACGCCCCCGGTCGGCCTCTCTGGCCGCTGTCGGTCTCGGTTCTGGCGGAGGTCTTCTACGGGCTCGGAGTGCTACTGGAGCAGGATTATCTTGCGGAGCAGTTCACATCCGCCATGGCCGTGGAGCTGCCTCTTGATCCTCTTGATGCGGTTCACTGTGCTCTCGATGCTTCCGGATCTCCGGTTGAGAGTGAGCCCCGCTGTCACGGCGTTGAGGTCTCGGAATGCCGAGGCCTGACCACCCGCTCCGCATGGATCGACCACACCGGCGAACTCCCCGTCGTCGCGGGCACGCTGATCCGCCTCCAGGTCGACCGCCTGCCCGGCGGAGGCGACCCGCTCCCGTTGTGGCTGTGGTCGTCCGCCACCAGCCTGAACAGTGAGGACGTCGATGTGCGCTGGCGGGATTTCCTGAGGAGGTTTGACATCGAGCACCTCTTCAGGCTGATGAAACAGACCCTCGGGTGGTCCCCTCCGAAGTTGCGAACCCCCGAGGCCAGCGAGCGCTGGACCTGGCTGTTATCGCCGCGCACACCCAGATCCGCCTCCTGCGCGGGGCCGTCGCTGACATGCGGCGGCCATGGGAGAAGCCCGCCGAGCCTGGCCGGCTCACCCCGGCCCCCGTCCGCCGGGGGTTTTGGAACTTCCGACCGCACCTGCACTGTCCGACCCGTGTACCGAAGCCATCAACTCCCGCACCTAGAGGGCCGCTTGGTTCGAAAAACCGCGGGCCTGCCACTACGACGTGAGCAAGACCACCAGGCGCCCACCGTCCAGCGGCCCACCAAGAGCGGCGAGTGTCTACGCTGGCTGACCGTCACGCATGCGCTCTGCATCAACCCGGATCATGGCACCGACCCCCTGCTCGCCAAGCCACTCCAGGACGGACAGCGTCATGTCCTCGACGCCACTGTCCAGGTCCACCTTGGGCCGCCTCCGGTCCATGACGAAGCGCATCGCGGACATCCTCGACGAGTTCGGGGCCGGGCACGCGCGCCCGATGGCTGCCGCGTTCCTCGTCAACACCGTCGGGCCGTGGCTTCGAGCTCAGGCCTCCGAGCCGGTGAAACAGGACATGCTCGCCGCCGCATCGCAGCGGCATCAGGGACTCCACCGGGGCCTTGCGGCGCCAGGCCCGGCCGAAGCGGGAGCGCAGCCGGGCCTGGTAGACCAGCCGCTCCTGTTCCAGCTTGATGACCTGTTCGTAGGAGCGCAGTTCCCACAGCTTCATCCGGCGCCACAGGAGGAAGGTGGGGAGCGGGGAGAGCATCCAGCGGGTGAGGCGGACGCCCTCCATGTGCTTGTCGGCGGTGATGTCGGCGATTCGGCCGACTACACGGAGCGACGACACCGAATTCATCGGCCGCGTACACAGCACGCGGCGCGCCCTGGCGAAAAGAGCCTTCGTCGCGCGCCATCAGGGGAGCTCGAGCTGCGATTCGGCTGGGGGTCGGAATTCCCGGGGAAGGGCATCCCCTTTCGGCCCGTCACCGGGATCTCGACGGTTCAGCCGGGGTCGATCCCGACGGACCGCGGCCGATCGAGTCGTCGGTGAACCGAATGTGCCGAATACAGCCGCTGAGCAGGCAGGCCCATTGTTTCCTGGGTGCATCACGGCCACCCTCGCGCCTCCCCCTGCCCGGAGAAGTCGCGGAGGATGTCGGTATGAACCAGATCGTGGAGCTGGGAGAGTTCCTCCGTTCGTGCCGGGCACGACTCGATCCCGCGGACGCGGGCATGCCGAAGACCACCCGGCGTCGCGTCCCGGGACTGCGCCGTGAGGAGCTCGCCCAGGTGGCCGGCGTCAACGTCGACTACTACACGCGCCTGGAACAGGGGCGTAGCCGAACCGCCTCGCCGGAGATCCTCGAGTCCCTGGCGACAGCATTGCGTCTGGACGACACCGAGCGTGAGCACCTGTTTGATCTCGCGCGGAGGCGTCCCGTCCAGGCGCGGCGGTCCGGGTCCTCACCGGCCGAGCAGGTCAGCCCGGCCGTGCGCCAGTTGCTGACCACCCTGGATGCCGCGTACTGCCCGGCGTTCGTCCTGGGCCGGCGCACCGACGTGGTGGCCTCCAACCCGCTCTCTCGTGCGTTGATCGCCGACTTCGACGCCATGCCCGCGGACGAACGCAACCAGGCCAGGTTCGTCTTCCTCGCGCCCGCCGCCCGCGAGCTGTACGCGGACTGGGAGACCGTCGCCGCGGACACCGCCGCCATGCTGCGTATGGACGCGGGCCGGCACCCCGATGACCCCCGGCTGGGCGTCCTGGTGGGTGAACTCGCCGTCCGCAGCGAGCACTTCCGCGCGCACTGGGCAGAGCGCAGGGTCCATGAGCGAACCGAGGGGACCAAGGGCTACCACCATCCCGTCGCCGGGGACCTCGCCGTCACCTACCAAGCCCTCGCTCTGCCCGGCGACAGCGATCAGACCCTCTTCATCTACAGCACCGCACCGGGGTCCTCCTCCGAAACCGCCCTACGGTTCCTGGCGACGTGGTCGACCGAACCCCTCACCGACCAGGCCCGCACCTCCGCACCCAACGAACCGGACACCGCCGCCTGACCCTCCAGGCCGAACCCGGCAGACCCACCGCGGTCGCCGTCACCGAACTCCGAACGCGCAGACGGCACCGCTGCCCGTGATCGGGTACCAGAACCATCCGTCGGCCTCGCCCACGGTGACCCGGTCGGATTCCTTCCAGGCGCCGTGGGTCCGGGTGAAGACCCGTAGTCGCACGGAGGCGGCGTACGCGGGGGAATCACCTTGTCCGCACGGCAGTTGGCGATCGGTACGTCTCGGCGCGTCGACGGAAACGGCGAGGTTAGAGTGCACTAGCCGTAGTGCCGTCAATGACCTTGGAGGATTCGCACGCTATGTCGGCCGAGACCCACGAGTTCCAGGTGGAAGCCCGTCAACTGCTGCAGTTGATGATCCATTCGATCTACTCGAACAAGGATGTGTTTCTCCGGGAGCTGATCTCCAACGCCTCGGACGCGCTGGACAAGCTGCGTCTTACGGCCCTGCGTGATGAGGCGCTGGGGGCGGACGTGTCCGATCTGCACATCAGCGTCGAGGCCGATGCGCAGGCGAGGACGCTGACGGTGCGGGACAACGGTATCGGCATGTCGCACCAGGACGTCGTCCAGCTCATCGGCACGATCGCCAGTTCCGGTACCGCGAGACTGCTGCGGGAGCTGAAGGAGACCGACGACGCGGATGCCGCGGCGGGCCTGATCGGCCAGTTCGGTGTCGGTTTCTACTCGGCCTTCATGGTGGCCGACGAGGTCACCGTGCTGACCCGGCACGCGGGCGAGAGCCAGGGCACCCGCTGGATCTCCCGTGGCGAAGGCACGTACACGGTCGAGGCCCTTGACGAGGCGCCCCAGGGGACAACGGTCACCCTGCACCTCAAGCCCGTGGATGTCGAGAACCAGCTCAACGACTACACGCAGGCCTGGAAGATCCGAGAGATCATCAAGCGGTACTCGGACTTCATCACCTGGCCGATCCGAATGGCCGCCCAGACCACCGCGGCCGCGGAACAGGCCGACGAAGGCGCCGACGCCGAGCCGGCCTCGGCCGCGTTCGAGACCGTGAACTCGATGAAGGCGCTGTGGGCCCGAGCGCGGGAGGAGGTGTCAGACGAGGAGTACCACGAGCTGTACAAGCGCATCAGCCACGACTGGCTCCCCCCGCTGGAGACCGTCCGCCTGCAGGCGGAAGGGACCTTCGAGTACCAGGCCCTGCTCTTCATCCCCTCACACGCTCCGCAGGACCTGTTCACACAAGGCCACAGCCGCGGCCTCCAACTGTTCGTCAAGCGCGTGCACATCATGGACGACTGCGAGCAACTCCTGCCGCCCTACCTTCGCTTCGTCAAGGGCATCGTCGACGCACAGGACCTCTCGCTGAACGTCTCCCGCGAGATCCTGCAGCAGGACCGGCACATCCAGAGGATGCACCGGCGCCTGACGAAGAAGGTCCTGTCCACGATCAAGGACCTGAGGGCCAGCGCCCCGGAGAGCTACGCGACCATCTGGCGGGAGTTCGGCAGGGCCCTGAAGGAAGGCCTGCTCGACGACCACGAGAACCGCGACGCCATCCTCGCCCTGTGCTCGTTCCCCTCGACCCACTCCGCGCAGGAACCGACCACCCTGGCGCAGTACGTCGAACGCATGAAGGAAGGCCAGGAGGAGATCTTCTACCTGACCGGTGACTCCAGGGAAGCCATCGAGAACTCCCCTCACATGGAGGCCTTCCGAGCCAAGGGCGTCGAGGTACTGCTTCTGACCGACCCGATCGACGAGGTCTGGGTCACCGCGGTCCCCGAATTCGACGGCAGGCAGCTGCGGTCCATCACCAAGGGTGAGGTCGACCTCGGCAGCGGGGAACCGGACACCGACGAGACCGAGGAGGAGCGCGAGAGCCGGCGGAGAGAGTACTCGGGGCTCCTGACCTGGATGACCGAGCAACTCGGCCAGGACATCAAGGAGGTTCGGCTGTCCACCCGACTCACGGTTTCGCCGGCCTGCCTCGTATCGGACACGCACGACATCACTCCGGCCCTGGAGAACATCTACCGCGCCATGGGGCAGGACATCCCGCACACCAAGCGCATCCTCGAACTCAACCCCGGCCACTCCCTGGTCAACGGGCTCAACAAGGCCCACACCGAGCGAGAGGACGGGGCGGAGGCGGGGCTCGCCGACATCGCGGAACTTCTTTACGGCATGGCACTTCTCGCGGAAGGCGGCGCGCTGAAGGACCCGGCCCGCTTCACCAAACTGATGGCGGACCGTCTCTCCTTCTAGGCGACCGGACGCACGTGAGGGGCCGGCACATGGTGCCGGCCCCTCACGTTTCAGTAGCGGGGACAGGATTTGAACCTGCGACCTCTGGGTTATGAGCCCAGCGAGCTACCGAGCTGCTCCACCCCGCGTCGGTAGGATCAGTCTACGGCAACTCCACCGAGGCCGAGACCATGATTGTTTCCCCAGGGACAGGGGACGGCAGAGGACCAGATCAGCTCGTTGCGGCCGGCCAGGATGGACACCCGGGCTCAGTGCGCCGTCGCGAGGTTGTCGGCGATGGCGGCGAGCAGGGTGTCGTCGTGGGCGGCGGAGCCGTCCGTGGCCCAGCAGATGTAGCCGTCGGGACGCACGAGCAGGGCAGCGGCGCCCAGATCGTCCGTGCAGGTGGCGCGGACGAGGTCGACTCGCGGGGGAAGGCCGAGGTCCGTCGGGACGGCACCGGCCAGATCGAGCAGGACGGCGTGGCCCGCGCCGAACAACGTCGACAGCCGGGTGGGGCCGGCGTCGGTGACCAGGTCGGCATCCGGCATGCGGTGCCCCGTGAGCGGATGCCCGCCGGACAACTCGTAACGCAGCGAGAGGCCGGACATCAGTCCCGCGACGTGGCGGTTGGCGTCCGGCAGTCTCAGCAGGTCGACGAAGATGTCGCGCAGGGCGGCCACGTCCTCGCTCGGGTTCGGGTCCGCCAGGACGCGCTGCGCCGAGGTGTGGTGCAGGACCTGGGCTCCGACCGGATGCCGTTCGGCGTGGTACGTGTCCAGAAGACTGCTCGGTGCCCGGCCCTGGACGACCGCGGCCAGTTTCCAGCCGAGGTTGAACGAGTCCTGCATGCCGAGGTTGAGCCCCTGGCCGCCCAGCGGGGGGTGGATGTGTGCGGCGTCGCCGGCGAACAGGACGCGGCCGGCACGGTAGTGCTCCAACTGCCTTGTGGCGTCGGTGAACCGGGACGAGTTGTCCACGGTGCCGAGGGTGGTCTCGGGGCCGTACACGGTCCGCAGCGCGGCACTGATCTCCTCGCGGGGGACGGCGGAGGTGTCGCGTGAGGTGTCCGACTGGTCCGCGCGCCCGAAGGTGAACCGGTACCGGTCGCCGCCGAGGGGCGCCAGCATGGCCCAGTACTCGCCCGCCCGGCGCATCAGGGCGCTCATGTGCTCCAACTGCCGCGGCACCGACGACGAAGCGGTGGTGAGCCGGATGTCCGCCAACACCGCCTGATGGGTCCCCGGCCTGCCGGGAAACGGCAGTCCGAGCAGCTTCCGTACCGTGCTGTGTCCGCCGTCGCACGCCACCAGACAGCGAGCCCGCACCCGCAGACCGTCCGCCGTCACGACCACCCCGTCGTCGTCGGGCTCCACACCCGAGACGGCTGTGCCGCGCAGGACCCGCGCGCCGGCCGCGACCGCTCGCTCTTCGAGCAGTTCCTCGATCTCCCACTGGGGAATCGCGATCGGGAAGGGGTGCCTGGTGTTCCAAGGAGAGCAGTCCAGGGGTACGGGAAGGGCGGCGAAGTGCCCGCCGACCGGATCACGCGGCGTCGCCCGCTCCAGCAACGGCTCCAACAGCCCACGCGAATCGAGTAGTTCGGCGGTACGGGGCTGAATCCCGCCGCCCTTCACCTGCTCGACGCGCCTGGGCAGCTTCTCCATCACCAGCGTCTCGACCCCTGCCAGGGTCAGTTCGTACGCCAGCATCAGTCCGGTCGGTCCCGCGCCCGCGACCACGACCTCGGTCTCGCTCACCGTCAACGCCCTCACTCCATCCCATTTCTCGACTCGGAGTAAATGTATACCAGGTGCAGAAATAGTCCCGGGGCAGCAATCTGTTACGGTGGGGACCGTGGACGACAAGCCAGGGCTACGGGAACGGAAGAAGCAGCGGACCCACGCGGCGATCTCCGACGCGGCGATCACGCTGTTCCTGGAGCACGGCTTCCACCAGGTCTCGGTGGCCCAGGTGGCCGAGGCGGCCGAGGTGTCCAAACGCACGGTCTTCGCCTACTTCCCGGCGAAGGAGGACCTCGTGGTGCACCGCCTCGCCGACCACGAGACCGAGATCGCAAGAGTCGTGAGGGCCCGCCCGCCCGGCACCGCCCCGCTGACCGCACTGCGCGAGCATTTCCTGCGGGGTCTGCGCGAGCGGGATCCGATCACCGGACTCAACGATCACCCCCAGGTGCGGAGGGTCCACCAGATGATCCTCGACGCGCCCTCGCTGGTCGCCCGGATGGAACGGTTCAAGGCCGGTTCCGAACGAGCACTCGCTCAGGCACTGCGGGAAACGGCGGACACTCCGGAACTCACCGCGCGGTTGGCCGCCGTCCAGATCGTCGGGGTCCACTGGGCGCTGGCGCAGGACAACGCGGAGCGCGTCGCGTGCGGAGAGCCGGCCGACGCGCGCCACGCGGGTGCGGTGGCGGACGCGGAACATGCGTTCGCGTTGTTGGAGAACGGGTTGAGGCACCTGGGCCAGGCCCGCTGAGCCAAGGCGCCAGGACGGCCCACGATCCCGTCGCCGGACCCTGGCGACGCCGTCGCCGCTCCTGACGTGGTCACCTCGACGGGCTCTCGGCCTACGCGCGCAAGCGGCTCGGGATAGACACTGGGTATGTGCTCGTGCGCCGCTGGGGGAACTCGCATCCCCCAGGTGAAAGGAGCCCAGGTGACACCGTCCACGTCAGCGGCCGGCGGCCGGAAGCCGGGATCCGGGGAGGCCGGGTTCGAGCCCGATCCGCGGCGATGGCGGGCCCTGTGGGTCACGCTGGTGGCCGGCTTCATGAGTCTGCTGGACGTGACCATCGTGGCCGTCGCCCTCCCCACCATCCAACGTGATCTGCACGCCTCACCCGCGCAGGTGCAGTGGGTGGTGTCCGGGTACGCCCTCACCTTCGCCCTCGCCCTGGTCACCGCTGGGCGCCTGGGCGACGCCCTGGACCGGCGTCGCATCTTCCTGCTGGCCCTCAGCGGCTTCGTGATCTTCAGCGCGGCCTGCGGCGCGGCTCCCGGCATCATGCTGCTGGTGGTGGCCCGTCTCGCCCAGGGACTGGCGGCCGGTTTCATGGCCCCCCAGAACTCCGCGCTCATCCAGCAGATGTTCCGCGGCGCCGAACGCGGTCGGGCCTTCGGTTTCTTCGGCGCGACCGTCGGCATCTCCTCCGCCGCCGGCCCCATCACCGGCGGCGCCATCCTCGCCCTGGCATCCGGGCCCACGGGCTGGCGGTGGATCTTCTATGTCAACGTCCCCATAGGAATTCTCGCCGTGCTGCTCGGCCGTCGCCTGTTGCCCCGGATCCAGCGCTCCGGGCGTGGGCGGGTGGACGTGGTCGGCGTCCTGCTCCTCGGATTCGGCGTCCTCGCGCTCATGTATCCGCTGGTGCAGGCGGACTCCGGCGGCATCGGTCACGTGTGGTGGCTGTTCCCTGTCGGCGTCGTGGTCCTCGTCGGCTTCGTCCTGTGGCAGCGCCGCCTGGTCGCCTCCGGCAACGAGCCGCTGCTCGATCTGCGTCTGTTCAGCACCGTGCGTGGCTACGCCGTGGGCGCCGGCGTGGCCACGCTCTACTTCGTGGGCTTCAGCGGTATCTGGTTGGTCTTCGCTCTCTTCTACCAGCACGGACTCCACTTCTCACCGCTCCGTTCCGGCCTCGCCGTGACCCCTTTCGCCCTCGGCTCGGCGGTCGCGGCGGTGGTCGCCGGCCGCATGGTGGAACGGTACGGCCGCCTCCTCACCGTGGCCGGTCTGACGGGCGTCATCGTCGGCCTGGGGACCACGGCGCTGCTGCTCCGCTTCGTCTCCCTGGACATCGCGCCCTGGGTCGCCGCCCCGGCCCTGTTCCTCGGCGGCGTCGGCGGCGGTTTCGTGGTCTCTCCGAACATCACCATGACCCTGCGGGACGTACCCGTGCGCATGGCGGGTGCCGCGGGCGGGGCCCTGCAGACGGGGCAGCGGCTCGGCGCCGCGGTGGGCACCGCCGCCCTGCCCGGCCTCTTCTACCTGAGGCTGCACAGGAGCGACGACTATCGCGGCGCCCTCGTCGCCGCGCTGGTCACCGCGCTCGTCGGCATGGTGGCCTGCCTGGCCCTCGCCACGTTCGACTGGCGGCGCGACCGGCGGCATCGCCACCGGCGCGGCAAGTGCCCCGACGAGGTCGCGAACAACCCTGTGCACGCCCGGCAGAACTGACTCCTGTGGCCGGTGCCGGGGAACGGGATCCTTCAGGCTCCCTCGGCGGCGACGAGCACCTCGTCGGCCAGCGGGCTGTCGAGGGCCGCGTGGACCAGGCCGTCCGCGAGCCGGGGCATCTCGCGGCTCCCGGCGAGGCGGCCCAGTTTCCCGGGGGAGGCCGGCAGCCCGAGCCGTCGGGCGCCCTCCAGGGCCTTGGCGTCGATGTACGGCGCGAACTCCGGCCACACGCCCTGCACGGCGCGCAGGAAGATGTCCGCCCCCGTGGGTCCGATCCCGGGTGTGTCCATCAGGGCCTTCTTCGGATCGGGTTCCTCGCGCAACCGGCGCAGATCGCCGCCGTAGCGTTCGAGCAGCAGCTCGGCGCCCTTGCCGAGCAGGGTGGACGTCCGCTCGTCGTAACGTCGGTAACCGCCCTCGCCGAGGGCGTCGACGCGCTGCTGCCAGGACGCGTCCGCCATCGACTTCGGGGTGCGCATTCCGGCGCCGAACAGTGCCTTGGCCGCTGCCACCGCGGTGTCGGCCCTGATGCGGGCGCTGAGGAGTACGGCGAGTACGAGCGTCTGATAGAGCGGTGCCGGGGTGTTGCGCAGCCGGATGCCCGCCTGCGCCGTGTAGGTGCGCCGCTGCCGGTCCAACAGCGCGCGCACCACCGCTTCGTCCGTCGCGCCGGTCGTCTTCGCGGCGGACTTCCGGTCGGTCTTCGTGTCGGTCTTCGCGTCGGTCTTCGCGGTCATGGGTCTCTCGCTTCAGAACGTGTCGAGGTGGGTCGAAAGGCTTTCCCGATGCGTCGTGTGTCTCCCGTGTACAAAGTCGACCATACGTATGTTTTGCGGCGGAGGTGGAAGGGGAGCAGCGTGGACGTGCATCCGCTCGGTCCGTGAGAACAGCGATATCAGGAGTCATCGTGACTGCAGTCCCCGCGATCACCCTCAACAACGCAGTGCGGATCCCCCAGCTCGGCTTCGGCACCTTCCAGATCCCGCCGGAGGAGACCCGGGAGACGACGCTGACCGCGCTGGAAGCCGGCTACCGGCACATCGACACGGCGGAAATGTACGGCAACGAGAAGGAGGTCGGGCAAGCGGTCCGCGACTCCGGTCTCGACCGTGCCGACGTCTTCGTGACCAGCAAGCTCGACAACGACGCCCACGCGCACGACGACGCGCTACAGGCGTTCGACCGCACCATGGAGGAGCTGGGCCTCGACTACCTGGACCTCTTCCTCATCCACTGGCCGCTGCCCGGCAAGGGCGACTTCGCTGAGACCTGGAAGGCCCTGGAGGAGATCTACCGGTCCGGCCGCACCAAGGCCATCGGGGTCTCCAACTTCCAGCCCCACCACCTGCGTCGACTCCTGGAAACCAGCGACGTGGTCCCCGCGGTCAACCAGATCGAGGTCCACCCCTACCTCACCCAGGACGACGTCAGGGCCTTCGGCGCCGAACACGACATCGCCACCGAGGCCTGGTCGCCCATCGCGCAGGGCAAGGTGCTCGACGACCCGACCATCAGGCGCATCGCGGAGCGGGTGGGCAAGTCGCCCGCCCAGGTGACCCTGCGCTGGCACATCCAGCGCGGGGACATCGTCTTCCCCAAGTCGGTGACCCGGAAGCGCATCGAGGAGAATCTCGACCTCTTCGACTTCGAGCTCGGCGAAGGCGACATCGGTGAGATCTCCGCGCTGAACCGCGACGAGCGGACCGGCCCCGACCCGGACCGCTTCAACGGCTGAGAACAGGCGCATCCGGCGGTCCGGACCGTCATCTCCCGCGCGGTGTCCAGGAGGTGACGATCCCAGGTCATGGGACGGGCTCGTCCACCGGAGTGGACGAGCCCGACGGCCGTGAAGTGCGTCAGCGCACGTGGACCGTCACCGTGACGGTCTTGAGGACCGCCGGCAGCTTGGTGGTGTCCACCTTCAGGATCTCGCCGTTGTCCTCCTGCCCCGTGGGCGGCAGCACCTTCTGGTGCACCGTCCACTTCCCGTCGGGGTCGACGGCGATGGTGTCGATGCCGAAGTCGTCGTCGTTGGACAGGTACAGCGTCTTGCCGGAGTTCGCGGTGGCCACGCCCTCGACCTTGTCGTGGCCGAAGAACGCACCGCTGGGGTCGAGCTGGCTGACCAGCGTGCCGACGTTGAGGTACGGCTGCTTCTGCGCGACGTGGACGCCGGCGCCGGTGAGCGAGGTGAGAGCGGCGTTGGTGCCGGCCGTCCCGACGAGGGCCTCGGGCGACTTGCCGCCGATCGTCAGGCCGCTGACGTCGGTGGCGCCGTTGATGTCGACCTCGTAGAGGGTCTTCTGGGCGAACGGCTCGAAGTTGCCGTCGCGTTCGTCCACCAGGAACCTCGTGCTGGACAGCGCGGTGATCTCGCTGTTGGCCGCGCCCGTGGTAGCAGGGTTGTCCAGCAGGTACAGGTACTGCTTGGACTTGTACGAGCGCAGGTCGATCGTGACGATACGCGTGGCGGCGACGTTGCCGGCCTTGGTGCTGCCGAGATCCGGCTGCTGCAACGCGGCCTGCATGACCCCCACCAGGGTCGAGCCGTCCGGCGTGACCGTCAGGCCCTCCATGCCCTTGTTCTTCGACCGGTTGGCGAGTTCGGCCGGCAGGTAGCCGAGGATCTTGTGGTACGCGTTGTCCGGGCTGTTCCTGTACGGGGTCAGCCGGCCCAACTCGTAGCCGTGCGCGTCGAAGTGCGTGATGTACGGGCCGTACTCGTCCGACACCCAGAACGTGCCGTCCGGCAGCGCCACCAGGCCCTCGGAGTCGTAGCCGTAGGGGTCCCTGGCCACGGGGGTGGGGGTACCGCCGTTGGCGTTCGTCGCGGCGACGTCGTCGATCGTCTCGCTCGTGTCGTGCGGCGGGCGACCGCTGTACGACACGCCGCCGAGGCTCTTCGGCCCCTTCAGGGTGACCTTCCTGATGAGCTGGGCCTTGCCGTCGACGAGCTTGAACTCGCCGATCTCGGGCGTGAAGTCGAGCACCATCTCGGACTTGTTGCCGTCCGGGGCGTCGGCGTTGGGGCCGCGGTCGGTGAGGCCGTAGAAGTGGCCGGACCTGCCCGGCACCGGCGTGAGCGACGAGCCGAAGCCCTCACCGGAGATCTTGGTGGTGGTGCCGCCCGGACCGGCGACCTGCGCCAGCGACGGGATGGGAGTCCCGTTCGCCTGAGTGTCCTTGAACAGCTCAACCGCGTCGGTGGCCGTGTAGGTGAAGGTGTCCGTGCCCTTGAAGCCGGACTTCGGGATGTAGGAGAACGTGCCGTCCGCGTTGACCGTCACCTTGCCGTTGGACGGGTCGGTGTGCCGCACGACCGCGGTCGCGCCGTTGTCGTTCCGCAGAACGTTGCCGGTCAGCGTGCCGTGACCGGAGAAGGAGTCGGAGACCGTGCCGAAGTCGTGGGACGGGGCCGAGAGCCAGCCACCGGCCTGGGCCGCGACCGTGCCTGCGCCTACGGCTGCGACGGTGGCACCGATCGCTACGGCGATTCGGGTGGGCTTGCGGGAGAAGGGTCTTGAAGTCACACCGCAGAACTTGTCGGTCAATGATGAACTCTGAGGGGGCATTTGGTGAAACCTCGATTCAGAAAGAACCGGCTCTTCGCAACCTTTTGATCGAATCGGACGACGGGGGGCGTGGCGCCCCCCGCGGAAGAGCCCTCCGACGGCGGTGCGTTGATGCCCCGAGGGAGCCCTGGGCTGACGGCTGGTCCGCGGGGCCGAGCGTCGGCCCGGGAATCGATGTCGGACGCCGGCCTGGCGACCGGTGTCGGACACCGGCCGCGGGGGCGGTGTCGGACGTCTGCCCGGGGACCGGTGTCGGACGCCGGGTGTCGGGTGCCTGGCAGCGGTCCGGTGTCGGACATCGGGTGCCGGACAGCGGCTCCGGAGTCGGTGTCGGACGTCGGCTCCGGAGTCGGTGTCAGGCGTCGGCTGTGAGGCCGGCGAGATCGAGGACGGTTTTGCCGCGGCGCGGGCCCGTCGCCGCGGCAGCGTGCGCCTCGGCCGCACGGCGGGCGGGGAAGACGGCCTGGACAGGTACGCGGAAACGCCCCCGCTCGGCGAGGTTCGCGGCGAGCGCGAGCCCGTGGCGCCCGTCCGGCCGGCCGCCGTAGCGACCGAGCGAGAGGCGTACCCCGCGGCCCGGACCTGTGAAGTCCGCGAGCGTGACCACCGCCTCCGGGCCGCCGGTGAGGGCGATGAGGTCGTCGAGCGAGCCGGCTCCGGCGACGTCGAGGGCGCGGTCGATCCGTGGGATGCCGAGCGCGCGGACCCGTTCGGCCAGGCCGGATCCATAGGCGACCGGGATCGCGCCGAGCCCGGCGAGAAAGTCGTGGCTGTCGGGGCGACCGGTCCCGATCACGCGAGCCCCGCGCGCCGCCGCCAACTGCACGGCGATGCTCCCGACGCCGCCCGCCGCACCGTCGATCAGGAGTGTCGTGTCCTGCTCCTCGCCCACGCCGAGCAGGTCAAGTGACCGGGTCGCCGTCTCGACGCCCGTCGCCGCGGCGCCCGCCTGCTCCCAGGGCAGGGCGGCCGGCTTCGCCGCCCAGAACGCCAGCACGGCGAACTCCGCGCTCCCCCCGCCCAGTCGGGCGACGTCGACCGCGCCGAACACCTCGTCGCCGGCCGCGAAGCCCCGGACGCCCGCGCCGACCTCGTCGATCACCCCGGCCGCGTCCACGCCGGGGATGTGCGGCAGGCCGAGGCCGTCACGCGAGGGCGAGGTGCCGGCCCGCAGCGCGAGGTCGACCGGCGACACCCCGCTGGCCCGGACCGCGATCCGCACCTCGCCCGCACCCGCGTGCGGCTCGGGCGCGGATCCGACGCCGAGCACCTCCGGGGGGCCGAACCGGTCGAACTGCACTGCGCGCATGATCACCTCTCCGGCCCGGACCTCCCGGGCGCCGCCTCACGGTAGACATGGATGTGGAGCGGGTGTTCCGGATAGGTCCGAAGTGAGAGGTGCGGGAACCATGGTGACTCGGAAAACGCGGACGGACGCGGCGCACAACCGCCGGCACATCGTCGCGGTCGCGCGCGCCGCGTTCGCCGGCGAAGGACTCGACCTGCCGATGCGGGAGATCGCCCGCCGCGCCGGGCTGGGCGTCGCCACGGTCCACCGGCACTTCCCGACCCGCGCCGACCTGGTCACGGCGGCACTCGCCGAGCACGTGGCGACGTGCCGTGCGGACATGCGGGCCGCCCTCGACGAGCCGGACCCCTGGCAGGCGCTCAGCGGCACCGTCCGCGGCTTCGCGGAGCACCGGCTGCGGGACCGCGGGCTGAACGAGGCCCTGTTCGGGCCCCACCCGGCGGCGACCGCCTTCGCCGCCGATCGCCGGGAGCAGGCGCGAGCGCTGCGGCAACTCGTCGACCGCGCCCGCGCCGCCGGTGTCGTCCGCTCGGACGTCTCCGTGGACGACGTACGCGTCTGCCTCGCCGCCATCGCCTCCTTCCGCCCCACCACCGCGCTCCACCGTCTCGTCGACCTCCTCCTGACCGGCCTCCGTCCCTGGGAGACCTCGGCGCGGACCGGAGAGCGAACAGTCCGGGTGACGTGAACGGAGGCTGAGGGCGCAGGGCAGGTCAGGGCTCCCACATGTCCGGGCCGCCGCCCCGCCACTCGATCAACCCGGACGTCGCGACCAACTGCTTGTCGGCCTCCTCCAGGCCCGCTCGCCGCAGAAAGTCCGCGACGTCCAGCAGCCCGTACGCCATGCCGAGAAACTGCTCGCCCACGCGGACACGTCGACCGCCGTCTTCTCCGGGCGGATACACGATCACGGGCTGGGACGAGGCCATGTCTCCCAGCGTGTGGGGCGCGGGCCTGGGCCGCACGCCGGGCTGCTCCTCGACAGGCCGGGGCGGGGGGTCCCTCCATCCCCCCTGACACCACCCGTGCGGGTCACCGTTCGAAGCGGGTGGTGCCGGCCTGCGCCGCGTGAGAGGGCCGCGTCCGGGGTGATGGCGGGCGCGTGCCCGTTCACGCGATCCCGGTGCCGCGCAGAAGCAGCAACGCCACGTCCACCACCGCCACGGCCACCGCGGCCGCGAACGCCGCCCGCTCCCGACGGCGCCCCAGCGCCGTCCCCGCCACCGCGACCAGGCCCGCCACCGCGAGGGCCGCCACTCCCCACCTGCCGGACGGTCCGGCGGGTCCCAGCGCCAGAACCGCGGACGCCGCCACCAGCGGCACCGGCAGCAACAGCCGCGCGCCGTCCGGACCCAGCCGCTGCGGCCACCCCCGTACACCCGTCGCCAGGTCTCCGCGGATGTCCGGCAGCACATCGCCCAGATGGGCACCGACCCCCAGCAGCGCCCCGGCGGTGACCAGCCACCAGGCCGGCCACGGCTGCCCCGGCAGCCCCAGTGTCACGAACGCGGGGAGCGCGGCGAAACCCACCGCGTACGGCACCCAGGACCACACCGTCGCCTTGAGCCGCAGGTCGTACGCCCACGCGGCCGCCACTCCGGCCAGGTGCGCGACGCCCGCCCGCAGGCCACAGCCGAACGACAACGGCACGCACAGCGCCAGCGCGGCATACGCGGCCACCCACACTCCCGTCACGCCCACCGTGCCGTCGACGACAGGTTTGCCCCGGCGCCCTGCGGCGATGTCCCGGCGCGCGTCGAACGCGTCGTTGCACCAGCCGATGGACAACTGCCCGGTCACCACCGCGGTGGTGGTCAGGACGCAGCGCGCGGCACCCTGACCCGCGGTCACGGCCAGCGCGGCCGTCAGGGCGGACACCGCCACCACGGGACCGGGGTGGCATGCCCGGGCCAGGCCACCCGCCCGGTCGGTCCAACTCGCGGCCGCGCGGCAGGCCGTCGGCTCCTCGTAAGTGCCCATCCGCCCGATCGTAGGGGTCCCGGACCCGTTGCTTCAGTGTCCTTGCCGTGGCCCGCGGACGGTGCCCCGGTACGGCGTGGTCAGGAAGTCGCGGCCAGGAAACCCGTGGCCAGGAAACCCGTGGCCAGGAAACCCGTGGCCAGGAAACCCGTGGCCAGGAAACCCGTGGCCAGGAAGCGCCGCCGCTTCCTGGAGCAGGATCGGCGGGGGGACCTGACCTGATCCGCGGGCGCACGACGAGCCCGCGCGGCGGACCGTCATCTCGTCCGGCTTGCGCACGCGCCAGGGGCCGGACGGCCGGACGGCCGGACGGGCGATCCGTGGTGGCGGAGCACCGGTCCGGGGAACACGTGCAGAACAGACCAGCCCAGTCGGTAACCGGACGGGAAGCAAATGACGCGGATCGCCGCCGTTCACGGTGCCCTCGCACCGCACCGTCGCACCCAGTCCGAGATCACCGACATGGTGGCCCGCACCTGTCTGCCCACGGGCACCGACCGCCGGGTCCTCGACCGGTTGCACCGCAGCGCGAAGGTCCGCTCGCGTCACATGACGTTGCCGCTCGAACGGTACGGCGAACTCGACGGGTTCGGCGCCGCCAACGACGTCTTCATCGCCGCCGCCACCGACCTGGGCGCCAAGGCCCTGCGAGACGCGCTGCACCTGGCCGGCCAGTCCGCGGCCGACGTCGACCTGCTGGTCTTCACCTCCGTCACCGGCATCGCCACACCCTCGATCGACGCGCGGCTGGCCGGCCGCGTCGGGCTGCGGCCGAACGTCAAGAGACTTCCGCTGTTCGGTCTGGGCTGCGCCGGCGGCGCCGCGGGCCTGGCCCGCATCCACGACCACCTGCAGGGCCGGCCCGACGACGTGGCGGTACTGCTCTCGGTCGAGCTGTGCTCGCTCACCTTCCAGCGCGACGACGCCTCCATGGCCAACATGGTCGCCACCGGGCTGTTCGGCGACGGCGCCGCCGCTGTCGTCGCCCACGGCGCGAACCGTCCGGCCGGGACCGACGGCCCCACGATCGTGGACACCCGCAGCCACCTGTATCCGGACACCGGGCGCGTCATGGGGTGGGACATCAAGAACTCCGGCTTCCAGGTGGTCCTCGACCCGCGGGTCCCCGATGTGGTGCGCCGATACCTCGCCGACGACGTCGAGGGATTCCTCGGCGACCACGGTCTGAAGCCCAAGGACGTGACCGCCTGGGTGTGCCACCCCGGCGGTCCCAAGGTCCTGGAGGCCGTCACCGAGGCCCTCGATCTTCCCGACGACGCGCTCGACGTGACCTGGCGTCACCTGGCGGACGTGGGCAACCTGTCCTCGTCCTCGGTGCTCCACGTACTGCGCGACACCCTGGCCGAACGCCGCCCGCCGCCGGGCACGCCAGGTGTGCTGCTGGCGATGGGGCCCGGCTTCGCCTGTGAACTCGTCCTGTTGCGCTGGTAGGCCCGACCCGTCGAACCCAAAGGACAGGAGGGCACAGGACACATGATCTGGTACGGGCTACTGGTGGCCGCCGTCGCCGCCGAGCGTGTCGCCGAACTCGTCGTCGCCCGCCGCAACGCGCGCTGGAGCACCGCCCGCGGTGCGACGGTGACCGGGCAGGGTCACTATCCGGCGATGGTCGCCCTCCACACCGGTCTGCTGGGCGGCTGCCTGGCCGAGGTATGGCTGGCCGGCCGCCCCTTTCTGCCCGCCCTGGCCTGGCCGATGCTGGCCCTGCTGCTGGCCGCCCAGGGACTGCGGTGGTGGTGCGTCCACACCCTGGGACCCCGCTGGAACACCCGGGTGATCGTCGTCCCCGGCCTGCCGCTGGTGACGAGCGGCCCCTACCGCCGCCGGTGGCTGCGGCATCCGAACTACGTGGCCGTCGTCGCCGAGGGCGTGGCGCTGCCCCTGGTGCACACCGCCTGGGTCACCGCGACCGCGTTCACCGTGCTCAACGCCGCGCTGCTCACCGTGCGCATCCGCTGCGAGAACCGCGCGCTGGCCGCCGCGACCACACCGTCCCCGGCCGCGCCCGCGTCCGCGTGATCGACGTACTCGTGGGCGGCGGCGGGCCGGCCGGTCTGGCCGCCGCCATCCACGCCGCGCTCGCCGGGCTGGAGGCCGTCGTGGTCGAACCACGGACAGCGCCGGTGGACAAGGCCTGCGGAGAAGGTGTCATGCCCGGTGGTGTCGCCGCCCTGCGAGGGCTGGGCGTCGAGGTCACCGGCCGCGAACTGCGCGGCATCCGGTACCTGGACGGCACCGCCCGGGCCGAAGCCTCTTTCCGCGGCCTCGGCGGGCTGGGGATCCGCCGTACCGCGCTGCACGCCGCACTGCACCGGCGCGCCCTCGCTCTCGGCGTGCGCATCCTGCCCGGCAAGGTCGGCGAGGTTCACCAGAGTGCGGACACGGTCACCGCCGCCGGGATAACGGCCCGTTGGCTGATCGCCGCCGACGGCCTGCACTCCCCGGTGCGCCGCAGCCTGGGGCTGGAACTGCCGGGCCGTCCCCGCGGCCGTTACGGGCTGCGTCGGCACTACCGCGCCGAGCCGTGGACGGACTTCGTGGAGGTCCACTGGTCGCGGCACGGCGAGGCGTACGTGACCCCGGTCGGCGACGACCTCGTGGGCGTGGCGGTCCTCAGCGACAGCCGTCGCGGCTACGACGATCACCTGGCCGGCTTTCCGGCTCTCACGGCGTCGCTGCACGGGCCGGCCGCGACGGAGGTGCGCGGCGCCGGACCGTTGCTGCAGCGGGTGCGGCGCAGAGTCGACGGCCGTGTCCTGCTCGTCGGCGACGCCGCGGGTTACCTGGACGCGCTGACCGGTGAGGGCGTCGCCCTCGCGCTGGCGTCGGCCGGGGCCGCCGTCCGCTGCCTGGCCGCCGGGCAACCGGGCGCGTACGAGCGGGCCTGGGTGCGACTGACCCGGCGTCACAGACTGCTGACCGGAGCCCTGCTGGCCGCGAGCCGCCGTCCCGGCACCGCCCGCCTCATCGTCCCCGCGGCATCCCGGATGCCCCTGCTGTTCTCGGCCGCGGTCCACGCGCTGCAATAGGAGCGCCCGCGCCGCGACCGGGCCCTTCCTGTGCCGCTCGCGCCGCATGTGTCGCCGGCCGGCGCCCGGCTACCGCAGCGGCGACGGCTCCTCCTCCTGGTCCTCATCGGGTTCGTCGGGAAGCTTCACGTCGCTCACCGCGATGTCGACCTCGACGGTCTCCAAACCCGTCATCCATTCGACGGCGGAGATCACGTCCTCCCGCACGGCGCCGGCCACGTCGTGGATGGAGACGCCGTAGTCGACGACGATCTCCAGATCGATGGCCGTCTGTGTCTCGCCGACTTCGACCTTGACCCCACGTGAGACGGACTTCGCCGCGCCGGGCACGCGCTCCCGCGCGGAACCGAAGGCCCGGGCGATCCCGCTGCCCAAGGCATGAACGCCGATCACTTCACGGGCCGCCGTTCCAGCGATCTTCTCGACCACACCGTCGGCGATGGTGGTCCGGCCCTGAGCACCGTGGTCGCGGTCGTCGTCACGCGTCGCGCTGGCGTCCTTGCTGAAGGCGTTTCCCGTGAATATGCCACGGGAGGCCTCGGGCTCTCCGGTGTCGGTCATAGCGGGTCGTCCCTTTCCGAGAGAGGAACCTGCCGTCCGAGTTTCCACATTAAGCCGGTTTTCCTGACGGTGCCGTCATGGTCGAAGCCGCTGGGGTCCCGTCGGTCGATCGTGCGCCCTGCCCGGGCAGGGGCCGTCGGCCGTGCGGCCAGCCGTTCGGGCACCGCGGAGGGGCGTGGTCTCCGGCCCCCGGAGTGCCTCGCACCGCGTGGTCGTGCGTCAGCTCTCCCAGGAGCGCAACATCGAGCTTCGATTGATTGCTCAACAGGTCGGCGAGAGCGGCGGCCTCGACGCCGAAGGGATCGACAGGGGGGCGACTCTTCCAGCACGCTGCCATGCGTGGACTCACCGGGGGCGACTGCCCCCGGACGTGAAGATGCGAGGCGGGCGCAGGCCGGGCCGACCGCGCGCAGGGCGCCCCCGCGCCGGACGGCCCGGAGCCTGGGGTGCGTCACGCGGAGGAGGGCTGGGCGGACCGGAGCCTGGGGTGCGTCACCCGGAGGAGGGCTGGGCGGACCGGAAGACGGGTCCGGCCACGGTGAGACGCAACTGTTCCAGTGTGGCGGCCTGACGCTCGGCGCGCTCCAGAAGTTCGTCAAGGTGTTCGACGAAGAGTCGCTCGTCGGAGTCCGCCAGGGCCCGCAGGACCCGCCAGCATGCCGACTTGGCCTGGACCCCCAGCAGCATGGACTCCAGCTCCAGGACGTCGCTGAGCGGGGAGCGGGAGAAGAGATGGCCGTTGGGCTTGATGCGGCCGGCCTTCTCGGCGAACCAGCCGAGGGCCACCTTCGCGTGGTCGGTCGACACTCCCAGGTCGGTCATGATCTGCGTCAGCGAGTCACGGTCCTGCTCCACCGCGTGGGCGAGTTCCGCGAGCGTGGTGCCGTGTTCCTGGCCCTTCTGCGTCTGTGCGGCCCGTCGGAAGAGTTCCAGGCCGGCGGTGGCGCCGGACAGGTGGTCGTTGAGGTAGATCGCCAGCAGGTCGGCGCCCGCGGACTTCTTCGGGGACGGTCGGGAGGAACCCGGCTCGTCGGTGGAGACGGCACGCATCTCGCGGTCCACCGAGGCGGTGAGCTCGCTCCAGCTGTCCTCGAACTTGCCGAGCCCTTCGCGTTCGAGGGTGTCGGTGACGTCCGTGAAGTCGACGCCCGTACGCCGCAGCGTCTCGAAGTGGGCGGTCGAGGCGGCGTAGTCATCCGCCGACGGCGTGCCGGCGGCCACGGTGCCGTGGTCGGCGAACGCCGTCAGCGTGCTGCCGGGCATGGTGTTCACGGTGCCCGCGATGACGAGTTCGCTGACGTACATCGTGTCGGGGTACGCCGGGTTCTTGACCCCGGTGGACGCCCACAGAGGCCGCTGCGGGCGGGCGCCGGCCGCCGCGAGGGCCTGCCAGCGGGACCCGGCGGTCATCTCCGCATAGGCCTGGTGGGCGAGCCGGGCGTTGGCGATCGCGGCCCTGCCCTTGAGCGCCTGGGCCTCGGGGGTGCCGAGGGCGTCGAGGCGGCGGTCGACCTCGGTGTCGACGCGGGAGACGAAGAACGAGGCGACGGAGTGGATGTCCGCCAGGTCGTGGCCGGCGGCCCGGGCCTGCTCCAGTCCGGTCAGGTAGGCGTCCATCACCGCGCGATAGCGGTCCAGGGAGAAGATCAGCGTGACGTTGACGCTGATGCCCTGGGCGACGACGGCGGTGATCGCGGCCAGTCCCTCGCGGGTGGCCGGGATCTTGACCAGAAGGTTCGGCCGGTCGACGGTCTCCCACAGTTTCCGTGCCTGGTCGATCGTGGCATCGCTGTCCCGTGCCAGGCGGGGGTCGACCTCGATGGAGACCCGCCCGTCGGTCCCGCCGGTGCGCAGGTGCACTGGGCCGAACGTCTGGCAGGCGGCCCGTACGTCGTCGGTGGTGAGGGCGAGGACGGCGTCGTCGACGCTCACGCCCTTGCCGGCCAGCAGGCGCAGCTGCTCGTTGTAGCGGTCCCCTTTGGAGAGCGCGGAGGCGAAGATCGTGGGGTTCGTCGTGACCCCTACGACATGCTTGTCCGCGATCAGCTTCTCCAGCTCACCGCCGGCCAGCAGCTCACGGGACAGGTCGTCCAGCCAGACCGAGACGCCTGCTGCGGACAGCTCGGCGAGCGGATCCGACACGGTGGAGTCAGACATGCAATACCTCCGGTAGATGTGTGGCGCCGGTCGGCACGCGTGCTGTGCGTGCGCGTCGGCTGAAGCCCGGGGGAGTGGGCGGGGCGGGAAGGGTTTCGTACGGGGCGGTCGGAGTGGCGAGACCTGGTGGTGGAGCCACCGGCTGCCGTGTCCATGGCGACGAGTGCCGGTCCCGGGCGACCGCTGCCGGCCGGACGGCGGTGGGAGGCCGTTCGATCACTTGGCGCTGAATGGCCACGACTGGATGGCCAGGACAAGCCCTGAAAGGTGAGGAGCTGAAACTGGTTGAGACCGGCGAGTACCCCTCCGTCCGGGCATCATGCGGGGGCGACGGCAGGCGTTCGCGCACACGGCGACGACCGGCCGGGAGGGTTCAGCGCAGGCGCAGCGCCGGACGGTCCGAGCGGAGTTCGGCCAGGAGGCGTGCGGCGTCCGTGAGAAGGGTGCCCTGCAGCGTGGGTGCCGCCCGCTGGGGTTGCGGGCCCGACAGAAGCCCCTGCTGGGTGATGTCGAGTTCGTCCGCCGCCTCGTCGATCAGCTCGGAGAGACGGCCCGGGTCGGTGAGGGAGGTCCTGCCCATCTCCTCCATCGCGGTGGCCACCGTTCGCAGCAGGGCGCCGAGGCCGGAGCGGAAGGACGCGGGCAGCTTCTCGAGTTCCTGGCTGTCGATGGCGTAGTCCAGGGTGCGCGTGATGGAACGCAGATGGTCCAGGCACTGCTGGGCGACCGTGACGGCGTCGCGGGCCCGGGAAAGCGCTTCGGCGGCGCCACCGACACTCTGGCGCGGGTTGAGGAGACCGTTCTCCTCCTCCGCCTCGATGCTGCGGTGCAGGGCCTCGCAGTCGCCGGAGGCGCTGAGCCAGGCCTGGCGCCACTGCCGCACCTGGTCCCGACCAGGGGTCTCCCCGTCGAAGGCGTCGGCCAGGCTGTCGACGCGTCGGCTCATGCCGGTGAACAGGTCGGCGGCGGCCTCCTGGCGATGACGGGTGTGGCGGGCGGGAACGAGGGCGAGATGGGCGACGAGTCCGCAGAGCGCGCCGATGACGACGGACGCCGCCAGATGGCCGATGTAGCCGATGCGCCCTGCCCCTGAGGAGAAGGCGAAGAAGCCCACGACGGCGACCTGTGTGCCGTGCTGACCAAGCCGCTTCACCCGGCCCAGCCAGAGCGCGACGAGGGTGAGCAGGCCGAACGTCCAGCCGTGAATGCCCGCGACGGCCGCCAGCGTCGCGGCGAGAGTGGCTCCGACCGATATCGCCACCAGGTATTGCACACAGTCGCGCAGCGAGCGGTACAAGGTCGCCTGCAACGTCACCATGGCGGTGAACGGAGCGAATGTCGCGACCGCCGGCGGCAGGAACTGGCGGGTCAGCATCCACGCGATCATGGCCGCGACGACGGTCTTCACACTGAGGAGCAGGTCGTCCCGCTCACCGCCCGGGGCCCGTACCGCCTGCCGAACGTAACCGGCTGCCCCCAGGACGGCCACCTTCACTTTTCCGGGCCCGCAATCCCACTTCGGCACGGGGGCACCACCTCCACGGTGCCGTTTGCCCGGCCGCCGGGTCACAAACGTGTCGGAGCGTCCCCTGCCGTGAGCGAGAGGGAAAGGAAGTGGAGAACAGGTGAGGTGCGCCTTCCGGGCGGCGCGAGGCGGCTGCGCCTACGCGCCCCGGAAGCGGCGGTCGCACAGGGCCGAAGTGGAGCCCCGGGGCCCCGCGCAGCCACCGGCCGGCCCCGAGGGGGCTTCGACCGGCGGCATCATCGCCGACTGCCGGGGTACCTGCGCCTCGGGTGACCGCTGGTGCGGACGCCGGCGGCACCGGCCGCAGGAGTGTCTCGTCCCGCGGCAGTGGACGTCGTCGTACCCGGTGTGCGCGACCGCCCGTCGCGCTCCGCGTGCCCCGGGAGCTCCGGCGGGGGAGGCTGGAAGGGACGGTGGTGATTGTGGACGCGAGTCCGTTCGCCCGGGCTGCGCGTACTGCGCGGTCGGCCCTGACCGGCGGACCGGATCACCTCCGGGGAGGCCCGAGTACACCGTCGTACGTCAGCAGAACACCGTCCTACCCCAGCGAGAAGGAGTGTGACTCCGATGGTCACCGTGTCTCTCACCGGAGCGTCCCAGGAGGACGCCGCCGCCGTCTTCGAGGTGCTGCGGACGGCCTTTCCCACCGACCGGGCCGCCGGCGACATGCCCCAGGAGCAGGAGGCCGGCCACTCCGTCGTGTGGACCGCGGAGTTCGAGCCGACGCGGGAGCGCCTGAGCGTGCCCGCCGGGCCGACCCCGCTCGAGGGTTCGCTCACCGCCACGCTGCAGGGCGGGTACGTCGCCGTGGACCAAGTCTGTGAAGCCCTGAGTGCCGCGTTCGCCGTGCACGAGCAGGGCACGGCGTCGGGTGACCAGGAGAAGGAGGTCGATCTGCAGCTGCGGACGAAGCCGCAGTGAGGCAGGACTCCGACATCGCGGCGCGCTGCCGGGCCCGCCCCTCGGCGGCACCGCTCGCACGGACGACCCACGAGGAGAAGAGCGTCATGGTCCAGATCGGCTACACGATGATGACCGAGCAGGCCGGTCCGCGAGAGCTCGTCGGCCACGTGGTCGGAGCCGAACGCGCCGGATTCGACTTCTCGGTCACGTCCGATCACTACTTCCCTTGGCTGGAGTCCCAGGGGCACGCCCCCTACGCATGGAGCGTTCTCGGTGCCGCGGCGCAGGCCACCGAACGCATTCCCCTGATGACCTACGTGACGTGCCCGACGACCCGCTACCACCCGGCCGTGGTCGCCCAGAAGGCCGCCACCGTGCAGCTCCTCTCACAGGGGCGCTTCCGCCTGGGACTCGGCTCCGGGGAGAACCTCAACGAGCATGTGGTGGGAGGCGGATGGCCCGCCGCGCAGGTGCGGCTGGAGAAGCTGGAGGAGGCGGTGGAGATCATCCGCTCGCTCTTCGCGGGGGGATCCGTCAGCCGTCACGGTGCCCACTTCGACGTCGAGAACGCCAGGTTGTGGGATCTGCCCGACGCGCCCCCGCCGATCGGTGTCGCCGTCTCCGGCGACCGCTCGTGCGAACTGGCGGGCCACCTCGCGGATCTTCTGATCGCCACGGAACCCGAACCCGCCCTGATCTCCGCGTTCGACCGGCACGGCGGCGCGGGCAAGCCCAAGGTCGGTCAGCTGCCGATCTGTTACGACACCGACCGCGACGCGGCGATCGCCCGCGCCCACGACCAGTTCCGCTGGTTCGGCAGCGGCTGGCCGGTCAACTCCGAACTCCCCGGGCCTGCCGGATTCACCGGCGCCACCCAGTTCGTACGGCCCGAGGACGTGGCCCGGTCCATTCCCTGCGGCGACGACGTGGACGCCGTCGTCGAGGCCGTCGCCCCGTACGTGGATGCGGGGTTCACCGAGGTCGCCCTCGTCCAGATCGGCGGCGACCACCAGGAACCGTACCTGGAGTGGGCCCAGCAGAAGCTGCTCCCCGCCCTGCGCGCTCTGTGAAAGGCCGAGGCCGACCGGGATGACCATGAAACGTGCCGCGATCTTCGACGTCGACGGAACGCTGGTCGACACCAATCACCTGCATGTCGTCACCTGGTGGGAGGCCTTCCGGCAGGCGGGCCACCGCGTTCCCATGCGGGAGATCCACCGGGCCGTGGGCCTCAGTGGAGGCGACCTGATCGAGCATCTGCTCGGCGAGGACCGCGACCGTGACGGCGACGAGCAACTCACCGCCGCCCACCACGCCCTCTACGGCACGTACTTCGACCGGCTGCCGCCACTGGACTCGGCGGCCGACCTGCTGCGCGCCCTGGCCGCGCGCGGGTGGGAGATCGTACTGGCCACCTCGGCGGGTGGCGCGGAACTCACTGCGTTGCGCAGGGCCATCGACGCGGACGACGTCATCCTCGGGTCGGCCAGCGCGGACGACGTCGCCGACGGCAAGCCCGCCCCTGATCCCGTCGCCGAGGCCAGAGCCCTGGCGGGCGTCCCGAGCGGAAGGGCCGTGTTCGTCGGCGACACCGTCTGGGACATGAAGGCCGCCGTACGCGACGGGGTGACCCCCGTGGCGGTACTGTCCGGCGGGCTCCCGCGCGCGGACCTGGAGGCGGCGGGTGCCCGCGCGGTGTACCGGGACCCCGTCGACCTCCTCGAACACCTGGATACCAGCGTCTTCGCCGACCAGGAGTGACTGCGGCGGGAAGCACCATGGGGTGGGTAAGTGTCATCCGGCGGGAGGCCCCACGAGGAACGCCCGCGTCATCGGGAGAACGGGACCGGTCAGGGGGCGACCCTGACGTTCAGCCCGTAGTCCAGTTCCGCACCGTCGACCAGCACCGCCTCGACCGTCCGTGTTCGGGGGTCGATGTCGGCCACGATCCCCTCGCCGGCGTAGCGGGGGTAGCCCGAGGCGCCCCTCTCGCCTGTCGCCTCGACCACCGCTGAGCGCACGGCCAACTCCTCCAGCGAGGCGCCGCCGCTGTTCTCGACGTGTTCGGGGACCAACAGGACGTGGAAGCGCTGCGGCTCAGTAGTCATGTTCCGGTATTTAATCGCCTGTCCTGCCGACCGTGGACAAGGCGCACGCCTGGCTCGTGCAAACGGGTTCTGCCTGCTGGGCGGGCTCTGTGTCCGAGGGGCGTCCCGCCCGTCACGAGGCCGTCTTCGGTGACGCCTTCGCGAACTCCGTCAGGAACGCCTCACGGAACGCCTCCAGGTCATCCGGCTTGCGGCTGGTGATCAGGACGTTCGGGCCCTGGTCGCAGACGTGCACCTGCTCGTCGACCCAGGTGCCGCCCGCGTTGCGGATGTCCGTCCGCAGGCTCGGCCACGAAGTGAGCACGCGGCCCGGGACGACGCCCGCTTCGACCAGCGTCCAGGCGGCATGGCAGATCGCGGCCACGGGCCGGCCCTGGTCGAAGAAGTCGCGTACGAAGGAGAGCGCCCCTTCGTCGAGGCGCAGCGCGTCCGGGTTGGCCACGCCACCGGGCAGCACCAGGCCGTCGAAGGACTCGGCCGAGACGTCGGCGACGACCTGGTCGACGGGGAAGGTGTCCGCCTTGTCCAGATGGTTGAAGGCTTGGATCCGGCCGGGCTTCGTCGACACGAGAACGGCCTCACCGCCCGCCTCGGTCACCGCCTCCCAGGGCTCGGTGAGCTCGATCTGCTCGACGCCCTCCGGCGCCGTCAAGAATGCGATGCGCATGGTTGCTGGTCTCCTTTCGCGGCCCGTCAACGGGCCTTGTCCGCAGGCGACTTCGTGGGGGTGCCGATCACGGCGGCGATGCCCGCGACATGGTCGTGCCGTCGCCTGGCGTGCGCTCAGATGTGCCACGCGACGGTGTGGTCGGCCGCGGTCACCAGGGCGAGCACGATCAGATCCGTGGCACCCAGCAGGATCCCGAGGTACGCCCGATGGCGATGGGTGGTGCCGCGGTGCAGGGCGACAAGCCCGAGAACGACGGCGGTCGGGCCCAGGACCAGGTTGAAGACCAGCAGACCGACCAGGCCGAGAACGAAGGATGCCGCGGCCAGGCTGTACGGGTCGCGACGCCACGACGTCTGCGCGGTCTCGGGAACGGGCCGGCTCACCGGGCCTCCTCACCGCTGTAGGAAGCGGGCTTCCGCGCCGTGCCGTTGTCGCCACGGTGCCTTCGCAGACCGTAGACGAGCAACCAGCAGCCGATGGCCGTGGCGGCCGCCAGCGTGACGGGAAGCGGCAGGTGCGCCGCGGCACCCACCACGACTCCGAGGAGAAGGAAAGCGGCGACGAGGAAGAGCATGTGTCTCCTTTCGGATGGTGCAGGGCATCGCGGACGAATGATCACCGGTGTCACGGGTGCCCCGGGTGCCACCCAGGAAACTCACTGCCGCTCCTGTCGGGCGCACCGCCGGCCCGAACTCCACGACGTCGCGCGCCAGTTCCGGTCGGCGTGCAGGTGGCCTGACGACTCCCCGCGGGCGCGGCCTGCGCGTCGGCAGCGGGCGCGATGGCCTCGCCGACGCGTCGCGCGACGGCGGTGGACGCTGCCCACGGCAGCCGTGGCCGCCAGGAGGCGGCGGGCGTGCGGTCCTCCTGGCGGTGATGCGGGGATCCGAGGACTCAGCGGTCGTCGCGTCCCAGTGGCATGGCACTGCGGTCGTCCTGGGCGCGGGTGCTGCCGCGGCGGCCCTCGGTGTGGCCGCGGGCGGCGGAGGTGGTGGCAACGGCGGCGGCGACGGCGATGACGGTCGCGATGGCGCCGGTGATGAGGTTGCTGGTGATGGAGCGGGTGTGGGCGACGTCGCCGGCGACGACCCAGGGGGCGACACAGGTCCAGATGCCGATGACGGCGGCGGCCCAGGCCATGGAGTGGGTGCGCTCGTAGGAACTGCCGAGGCCTCCCAGCAGCAGCATGTACGCGATGCCGACGATGAGGTTGGTGACGGTGAGCGTGGTGGCGCCGTTGAAGCCGCATATCCAGGGGGACGCGGCGAGGTACAGGCCGGTGATGAGGGCCAGCGCCTCGATCATCTGGGCGCGTGGGGTGGTCGCGGCGCGGTCGTGCTGGGCGCGCAGCTCCATGAGGTCGGGGTGTTCTTCGATGGGCGCGTGATGGGTTGACGCCATGATGGCCTCCATGGGAGAGGGGATACATCCACCATCTACCCATAAGGTCCACGTAAATACTTAAAACGGTCATATCTCTCGCTTCGAGGAGAGAGCCCGTGATCTTGGGTATCGGCGTGGTCACTCCACGTCACTCGCGGGCGTGGCTTGCCTTTGCACCCCGCGACCGTACGAGGCCCCGTCGCCGACTCGACGACCCAGCACGCGGATGATCGCCAGACCCCGCTTCGGGTGGCGCGGCGAGCGGAGGCGCTGGGCACCGGGGGGCCACGGGCCGGTCTGCGAGGATGTCCCGTATGGACGTGCGGAGCAGGAACCATGTGACGGTGACCGGCCGCCCCGATGCCCCGGTGGTGATGCTCGCGCACGGATTCGGGTGCGACCAGAACATGTGGCGGCTCGTGGTGCCGCTGTTGGCGCCCGATTTCACCGTGGTGCTCTTCGATCACGTCGGAGCGGGCCGCTCGGACCTGTCGTCGTGGAGCCAGCGGCGCTACTCGACGATGCGTGGTTACGCCGAGGACGTCCTCGAGATCTGCCGTGATCTTGCGCTCGGGCCCGTGACCTTCGTGGGCCACTCCGTGAGCGCGATGATGGGTGTTCTCGCCGCGGAACAGGAGCCGGACACGTTCGCCGGCCTCGTCCTCCTCGCCCCGTCACCGTGTTTCATCGACGACCCGGCCTCCGGATACAGGGGCGGATTCAGCTCCCAGGACATCGAGGAACTGCTCGAGTCGCTGGACGCGAACTATCTGGGCTGGTCGGGTGCCATGGCCCCGGTGATCGCGGGCAATCCCGACCGCCCCGAACTGGGCGAGGAGCTGACCAACAGCTTCTGCCGCACCGACCCGGACATCGCCCGCAGCTTCGCCCGGGTGACGTTCCTGTCCGACAATCGCGAGGACCTCGCCCGGGTGCGGGTTCCGACCCTGGTCGCGCAGTGTTCCAGCGACGCGATCGCGCCGCCGGAGGTGGGTGTCTTCGTGCAGTCGCAGATTCCGGACAGTCGCCTCATCACGCTGAACGCCACCGGGCACTGCCCGCAGCTCGCCGCCCCCGAGGAGACCGCAGCCGCCATCGCGGCCTTCGCCGGGGCCGGCCGATGACATGCGGGCCCGGCGGCAACGAACGGAGCGAGAATTCGATCCCGCAGGGTCGGCCGGGCGACGACCACGCGATGTTCTCGGCGCTGCTGGAGGACAGCGTCGAGGATCTGTACGAACACGCGCCGTGCGGCTACCTCTCCACCACGCTGGACGGCCTCATCGCGAAGATCAACACCACGTTGCTGGACTGGCTCGGCTACACCGGCGCCGACCTGGTGGGCCGCAGGAAGTTCTCGGACCTGCTCACCGTCGGCGGTCGCCTCTACCACGAGACCCACTTCGCTCCGCTGCTGCGCATGCAGGGCGAGATCAGCGGTGTCGCCCTGGAACTCAGAGCCGCCGACGGCAGCCGTCTGCCGGTCCTGGTGACCTCCACCATCCGTACGGGCACCGGCGGGGAGCCCCTGCTGATCCGCACCACCGTCTTCGACGCCCGCGACCGCCGTGCGTACGAGGTCGAGCTCCTGCGCGCCCGCCAGGAATCCGATCGGGAACGCGAACGCCTCAAGCGCCTCAACGCCACCCTGCAGAAGACACTTCTGCCACCCACCCTGGTCAACGTGCCCGGTCTCGACGTCGCCGCGCACTACCACGTCGCCTCCGCGGACGAGGTCGGCGGCGACTTCTACGACCTGTTCCCCCTGTCCGCCGGGACCTGGGGGTTCTTCCTGGGTGACGTCTGCGGCAAAGGGGCGGCAGCCGCGGCCGTCACCTCCCTGACCCGCTACACACTCCGCGCAGCCGCCGTGTACAACCCCGACCCGGCTGCCGTGCTCACCAACCTCAACACGGTCCTGAACCACGAGTATCACGGCCAGGACCCGCGGTTCTGTACCGTCATCTTCGGCCTGCTCACCCCCGACGGCGGGGAGCGCGGCTTCAGGGTCAGCCTGGCGAGCGGTGGTCACCCCCCGGCCCTGCTGTTGCGCGCGGACGGCGGGGCCGACTTTCTGCCCACGGTCGGCGGCCAGTTGATCGGTGTGCTGTCGGACGCCCACATCAGCACCACCACGGTCCGCCTCGACCCCGGCGACACGCTGCTCCTGTACACCGACGGCCTCACCGAGGCCCACTCCGCGAGCGCCGGCCGCCGCTACGGCGACGACGCTCTCCTGGAGTTCGCCCAGGAGCTGGCACCCACCACGGCTCATGACGCCGTGGCCGCGATCCGGGACCTGCTCGACACCTTCGGTACCGGTGTGGACGACGACACGGCCGTACTGGCCCTCAACGTCCCCCGAGCGACCGGCGACGAGGGGCCCTGAACCGCGAACCGGCCATCCGTGGCCGTGACGTCGCTGCCGCCGGTCGTCGAACTCGCCGGTGACCTGACCCGCCGCACTGCTCCGGAGGCGGGCGGCCTGCTTGCCGAGCCGGTCCTCGGACCGGGTCGGCAAGTCGCCGTCGGCCTGGCCCCCGAAGTGCGGTGGGTGGAGCAGCCCCCCGCCACCCGGACCATGCGGAAGATCCGGCTGCCGCGCGCCCGCAACGGCCTGGACGCCACCAACTCATCGGCCGGCGGGCGCATATGACGAACGAGACCTCAGCGACGTCCGCGGGCGTTGAGCCGGGCGGCCTGGCGTGTCAGGTGATCGCGTTCGGCGAGGTCGGGTGCCTTCCGGGCCGCCTCGGCGTACAGCCGTGCCGCGGTCGCCAGGTCGCCGACGCGCTCGTGGAGGTACGCCGCCACCGCGGTGTGGCGGGGCAGCGAGTCGTCCAGCGCCCTGAGCGCCGCCAGACCGGCGCGCGGTCCGTCGGCCTCGCCGACGGCCACCGCTCGGTTGAGCCGGACGACCGGGCTGTCGGTCAGGCGCGTGAGTTCGTCGTACCACTCGACGATCTGCACCCAGTCGGTCTCCTCGGCGGTGGGCGCGTCGGCGTGGAGTGCAGCGATGGCCGCCTGGGCCTGGAACTCACCCAGCCGGTCGCGGGCGAGGGCCGCCTGGAGGATCGCGACACCCTCGGCGATCGACTCGGTGTCCCACCGGCCGCGGTCCTGCTGGGCGAGCGGCACCAGACTGCCGTCGGGCGCGGTCCGGGCGGCGCGCCGGGCGTGGTGCAGCAGCATGAGGGCGAGCAGCCCCGCCACCTCGGGGTGGTCGATCGCGGCCGCGAGCTGCCGGGTGAGCCGGATGGCCTCGGCGGCGAGGTCGACGTCGCCCGAGTAGCCCTCGTTGAAGACCAGATAGAGGACCCGCAACACGGTGGCGACGTCGCCGGGCTGGTCGAACCTTCCCCCAGCTCGCGTCTTCCCTCGAGTGGGGGATACCCCGACGCCGGAGACCGTGCGCTTGGCCCGGCTGATGCGCTGCGCCATGGTCGCCTCGGGCACCAGGTAGGCCTGGGCGATCTGGCGGGTGGTCAGCCCGCCGACGGCGCGCAGCGTGAGCGCGACCGCTGACGACGGCGTCAGCGCCGGGTGGGCGCACAGGAAGTAGAGCTGGAGTGTGTCGTCCGCCGCGGGCGCGGGACCGGGCGCCGGCTCCCTGTCGACGGATTCCTCGCGCCGGCGCCGGGCGGCGTCCGCCCGGGTCGCGTCGAGGAACCGGCGCCAGGCCACGGTGACCAGCCAGCCCTTGGGGTCCTGGGGCGGGTTGTCCGGCCAGACCCGGACCGCCTCGACCAGCGCGTCCTGCACGGCGTCCTCGGCCGCCGCGAAGTCGGCTCCGCGGCGGACGAGGATCCCGAGCACGCTCGGCGTGAGGCTACGGAGCAGAACCTCGTTCACCTGGGAGGTCACTCCGTGACGGTGGGGTGCACGCCCAGGAACGGACGCAGCTCGAGCCACTCGTGGATCGGCTTGCCGCCCGCCCCGGGGGCCGCCGACAGCTCGCCGGCCAGCTCGACGGCGCGCTCGTAGGTGTCGACGTCGATCACCATCCAGCCGGCGATGAGGTCCTTGGTCTCGGCGAAGGGGCCGTCGGTGACCGGCGGCCGACCCTCACCGTCGTACCGGACGAAGGTCCCCTCGGGCGAGAGCGCCTGGCTGTCGACGAATTCGCCGGTCTCCTCGAGACGTTCCGCGAAGTCGCGCATGTACTGCACGTGGGCCGAGATCTCCTCAGGCGTCCACTGGTCCATGGGCACGTCGTTGGCCGGAGCGGGGGCGCCGCGGTAGTGCTTGAGCAGCAGGTACTTGGCCATCGTGGTTCTCCTCGGTGCTGGTGCGACCCATTGTGGACGCGTTCGATGCCGGGACGGAGCAGGCCACGGATTCTCGACATCGCCGAGCCGACCGGGAAGCGCTTTTTTTCCTGACGGGGCGGTGGTCCGGTCCGGGTGGCCGGCCGCGAGGTCGGCCTGGCGCGATGCGCACCCGCGACAGGTGCGCACCGCGCCCGTGCCGTCGTCCCCGGCCGGCCACGTCCGGCAGGACGCTTCGCCTCAACAGCCCCTCAGGTGTGCGCCAAGCAGGGCCGACGGGACGGTCAGGCCCTGCTTGGCGCTGCGGCCGTCACGAACCGGGTCACCGCCCGCGCGAAGGCCTCCGGTTCCTCGAGATGACCGAAGTGCCCGCTGTTCTCCAGGATCAGCAGGTCGGATCCGGGAATCAGGCGGTGCAGTTCCTCCGCCCACCGCACCCCGCAGATGACGTCATGCCGGCCGACGACGACGAGAGCCGGCACGGAGAGCGAGTCGAGGTCCTCACGGTCGTCGATGACGTCGGGGGAGAGGTTCTCGTCCAGCCCCGAGATGTGGGCGGCCCGCACGGAGGCGCGGAAGGGGGCGAACTCCTCCTCCCGGCCCCAGTAGTCGGCGAAGTACGAGGGGAGCAGCCCCTTGGCGACGGCGGTCATCCGTGCGTCGTCGGAGATGGTGGGGATGGCCTGGAAAGCCGCCAGGACCTCGGGGAGTCCGGGATGGTCGGCGTGGCGTGCCGCGAACAACTGCACCAGGCGCATGGCCTCGGCGCCGTGTTCGGGCCCGGTCAGCGGTGCGCTCTCGTAGAGGATCACCCCGGCGACGCGCTGAGGGTGGTGCAGAGCGTGGTACTGGACGACGAAGCCGCCGTGCGAGTGGCCCAGGAGGTGCACCTCGGGGGCGCCGAGGTGTTCGATCAGTGCGCCGAGGAACCGGCTGTAGCGGGGCCGGGTGTAGCCGTGGGGGTGGGAGGGCAGACGGCCGGAGGCACCGCTCCCGATCGGCTCCGGGTACACCATCGTCAGGTGCCGCTCCAACGCGGGCATGCGCAGGTACGCCCAGTCGATGCCCGGTCCGCCGGAATGCGCGACGCACACCGGCCCCGTGCCGTGGACGTGATAGCGCTGAGCCACTCCGTCGATCTCGACGGTGTGGGTTCCGGTGGCCAGAGGGCTTGTCTCGAAGGTGGTCATGGGATCTCCGTGTCCGGCAGGTGTCGATGACACCGGCAGGACGCGGGGGAGAGGACGAAGTTCGATCCGAGTCACGTGATGCCCGTCACATCGGGGCGAGTGACTGGAGGGCCCGCACCGGCCTGGGGTGCAGGAGGCGCAGCCGGTGCGGACGACCGGCGTCGTCCAGGGTCATCAGCCAGGCCACCGAGGGCGGGCAGTGGTCGGGGTTGTCCGCGGGGTTGAGGAGGTCCATCTCCCAGACGACGAGGGAGCGGCCGGCCACGGTGTGGGCGAGGCGCTGGCGTACACCGGCCTCGAGGTCACCGTCCATGCCGCGCGCCAGGACGTTCCTGCCACCCACCGGCTCGTTCCCCCTGAGCAGGGCGATCTCGGGCGACCAGCGCTCCGTCATCAGCGCGCCGAAGCGTCCGTTCTCGGCGGCGGCCAGTGTCTCGTGTGCCTCGGCACGGCTGGCGCGGACGCGCTGTGCGGTGTCGCCGTGCGGGGCGTCCGCCGTGGCGGCGAGGGCGGTCGCGAGCCTGGCCCGTCCTTGGCTGAGCCGGCTGCGGACCGTGCCGACCGGGACCCCGCAGGCGTCGGCTATCCGCTCGTAGGAGGTGACGGTGGTGCTGAAGTGGCGCAGGATCAGGGGCAGGCGCAGCGTGGGAGAGAGCTCCTCCATGGCCTCCCAGATCCAGTTGCGCATCGTGTGGTGCTCCAGCCACCGTTCCGGAGCGGTGTCCGTGGAGGGCACCTGCAGATCGTCGATCGGCTGGGAGGGGACGGAGGCGCGCAACAGGGACCGGCTGGCGTTGCGCACAATCATCCGTAGCCAGGCGCCCACGGCCGCCGGGTCGCGGACGTCGCGCACGCGGCGCAGCGCGGTCACGGCCGCGTCCTGGACCACGTCGTCCACGTCGGGCCCCGGCCCGAGGATGCTCAGCGCCACCGCGCGCATACCCGCCCGGTGCCGTTCCAGCAACAGCCCCAGGGCGCTGACCTCCCCCGCCTGCGCGGCGCGCGTGAGAACCGCGTCCTCGAGGCGTCCGGCTTCACCTGAGTTCTGGTTCATGGGTTCCTCTTCCCGCGCCCGCCGTCGTGCGTGACCGTACTACGGGATCGCCGAGTTCCTCTCCGTGCGAGGGACACCAGGACAGGCGTCGGCGTGCGGGCCGGAGCCCGAGCGGGCCGCGTCATCCGGTCACATGACCGACGGCCCGCGCTCGAGCACTGTCGTCACCGCGGCCTTGCTCATGCGCCGGCTCACGTCGGCTCACAGGATCGTCAGGAGGCCGTCGAGCGGGGTCGGTATCCGTTGGGGGTCGAGGGCCTCGACGAGGAGGCGGCCGTAGCGGATCTTGCGGCCTCTCTTCGTGCCGAGGAAGCGCCGCAACTGCTGCTGCCGGGGCCGACCGTGGTGTGCGGGCTGGCGCAGAAAGGTCCGCCAGGCACGGAGGTCGCCCTCGGCCTGGACGATCTCCTCGACCCTTGCTGCGCCCAGCGCGCGGATGAGTTCGTCCTCCAGATCCGTCACGCACACGAAGAAGCCCCGGTAGGGCGCCCGTGCCCGCTCCAGGCCGCGTTCGTAGAAGCCCCGCTCGCCCTCGTCGCACAGTCCGGTCAGGCGCAGACCGAGGCCGGGCGGTCCGAGGAGGCCGGCGTAGCGGCCGACGCTCATCGCCCCGCCCATCGGTACGACGCACACCCCCTCGGCGGCCAGGTCCCGGCCGCGTCGGGCGGCCAGCGCCTCCACGGCCGCGAGGTCGCTCAGGCCTTCCAGCAGTACGGCCGTCCGCACCCCCAGTCGTACGGCCAGGTCGCCCGCCGGCCCGTCGGGACCGCCGGTCGCCCAGACATCGACCGCGTCCCTGAACGCCCGCATCTCCGTCATGGAGCGAGTCTGCACCCCCGCCGACGGCACGGCACGGAATTGTTCGTCGTCCCCGCCCGCGACGCCCGGTGCCCTCGCCGCCGGGCGGCCGGTGAAGTGCGTCTCCTGGAAGGAGCATCCCGCACGGACGTCGTCCCGGGAGCGTCGACGGACGTCTTGTCGCCCCGCCAACAGGCCTCGCGGTCAAAGGCGTTGGTCACGGCGGTGGCTCAGTCGGACCATCTCGAGCGTCTGTCGTCTTCATCGCGCATGTTCTCTCCAACGATGTAAATCATCCTTAGGGACACCGCGCCATGGCCGTGCTCCCGGGCGACTCGGGAATCCTCCGAGGGCGACCGGTGCGGGCTGGACGAGCCAACTGGACGACGTGAGAATGGAGCCGCATATGAGACCCCGGTCAGCGAGGCGACTGCTGAGATCCCTGCGCGGGTGGACCGGTCTTGCCGTGGTCCTGTGCACCACCGCCACCATGACAGCGACCGGTACCGGTAGGGCATCGGCGGACGGATCGCACGGTCACCCCCGGATACCGACCGTTTCGGCAGGAGACGCCCGCTTCCAGATCCTCTCACCGACCCTGATACGCACCGAGTACGCCGGTGACGGGAAATTCACCGACGCCCCGACGTTCAACGCGATCGGCCGCGACGGGTTCACCCCGACCGCGTACACCGCCCAGACCTCCGGAGGCTGGCTCACCGTCAGGACGAGCGCCATGGCCCTGCGGTACAGAATCGGCTCGGGGCAGTTCGACGCGCAGAACCTCACGGTGCAACCGACGGCCGGCGCCAACCCGGTGACCGCCACCCCGTGGCAACACCTGACCTGCGCACTCCAGGCCCTGTGCGAGGCCGAGAACCTTCGGTCGAGCGGGGTCTCCGTCGCGTCCGATCACCAGGGCTACACCGGGAGCGGCTTCACCGCCGGATTCGAGGGCACCGGCAGCTCACTCTCCGCTGACATCGATGTCAAGAGTGCGGGCACGTACCAGCTCGACCTGCGGTACGCCAACTCCCGCGGCGGCGACGGTCAGTCCGAGACCCGTACCCTGACCCTCTCCGTGGACGGCGGCGCCCAGCAGAAGGTGAGTCTGCCGCCGACGGCGAACTGGGACACCTGGGATCTCGTCCCCGCACGTGTCCAACTCGGCACGGGACACCACACCTTGACGCTGACCCGCACCGCGTCGGACTCGGGCGATGTCAACATCGACAGCGTCGCCCTGGTCCACCCGGGCGACGCGTACCCGCCCGCATCCAGCACCGCGATCGCGGACTGCCGGTTCGGCGTGAGTTGCGAGGCGGAGGCCGGGCGCATCGGCGGCACCGCGGTCGGCGCCACCGATCACAAGGGATACGCCGGCAACGGCTTCGTCGCCGAGCTCACCCAGGACTCGAGCCTCACCACCCACGTGGTGGACGTTCCCGCGGACGGCACCTACACCCTGCGAGTCCGCTACGCCAACGGCGTGGGCGCCGACGGCCGGCACGACACGCGCACCGCGTCCGTGTCCGTCGGAGGGACCACCGGCACCCTGTCCTTCCCGGCAACGGAGAACTGGGACACGTGGCAAAGCGCTTCCATGCCCGTCGCGTTGAAGGCCGGTGCGAACGACATCACCCTGAGCTGCCCCGACGCGGCGAGCTGCCACGTGAACGCGGACACCGTCTCCGTGGCCGCGCCCACGGCCGCGGCGCCGCCGCCGCACCTGGCGCTCGGCGGATACCGCCGCGGCCTGGACGGCGTCACCGGCAACGGCGACGCCCCCGTGACCACACCCGGACTGCTCAACCAGGACGGCTGGTACCTGCTGGACGACACTCCCTCGGCGCTGTACGACATCGCCTCGCAGCAGGTCACCCCACGTCCGGGGCACGGTGGTGAGCCCTACCAGGACGGCTACGTCTTCGGCTACGGCCACGACTACAAGCGGGCGTTCACCGACCTGGCCACGCTCACCGGGCCCCCCGCGCTGCTGCCGGCCTGGGCGTACGGCGTCTGGTACTCGGAGTACATCGACCGCACCGCGGCGGACTACGAGAACACGATCCTACCGAAGTTCCGGTCCGAGGGCGTCCCACTCGACGTACTGGTCACGGACACCGACTTCAAAGCCGTGAACTCCTGGAGCGGTTGGGAGATCGACCCCGCCAAGTTCCCCGATCCGAAGGGCTTCTTCGGCTGGTCCGCGTCACAGGGCCTGCACAACACCCTCAACGTCCACCCGAGCATCCTCGCCTCGGATCCCCAGTTCGGGCAGGCCATGGCCACGGCCAAGGGCAAGCTGCAGAAGGGCGGTTGTGCCGCGGACGCCAGCGTCACCCACGACTGCTACACCTTCGACTTCGCCGATCCCGACCAGCTCAAGGCGTACATGGACCTGCACCGGACCATGGACCAGCAGGGCAACGACTTCTGGTGGCTCGACTGGTGCTGTGACGCGACGCAGTCCTCGCTGCCGGGGGTGACTCCGGACGCGTGGATCAACCAGCAGTACGCCACCGCCACGGCCAAGTCCCTCGGCCGCGGGTTCGTCCTCTCGCGCGCCTACGGATCCCTCCAGGCCGGCGGATACAGCGGTCAGCAGGCGCTGCCCACCGGTCCCTGGGCGGACAAGCGCACCACGGTGCACTTCACCGGCGACACCTCCTCCACCTGGGGAACGCTGAAGTTCGAAGTGGGCTACACCCCGGGCGAGTCGGCCGCGACGGGGATGGCCGCCATCACGCATGACATCGGCGGCCACAACGACACCACCGGGCTGACGGGCTCGGAGCGGTACACCGTCGGCGGGCAGACCCGCACCACCTACAAGCTGCCCGACGACCTGTACGCGCGCTGGGTCCAGTTCGGTACCTTCCAGCCCGTCGACCGGCTGCACAGCAACCACAGTGACCGGCTGCCCTGGCAGTACGGCTCGACGGCCGAGGAGTCGGCGGAGAAGTTCCTCAACCTGCGCGAGAACCTCGTGCCGTACACCTACACGCTCGCCGAGGAGGCGAACCGGACCGGCGTACCGATCGTCCGGCCCACCTACGTGGAGTACCCGGACGAGCAGCAGGCGTACGCGACCGCCGACAGCGAGTACTTCTACGGTCCCGACGTGCTGGTCGCCCCCGTCACGACGCCCGGGACCTCCACCACGACCAAGGTGTGGTTCCCGCCCGGCCGGTGGACCGACTACTTCACCGGAAGGACGTACACCGGTGGGACCACCCAGGAGGTCACCACCGACCTGGGCACCATGCCGGTGTTCCTCAAGGCCGGTGGCGTGCTGCCCACCAGGACGCACAACGTCGCCCACGACGACCACAACGCGCTGACGGATGTCACGCTCACCGTCGCCGCGGGCGGCTCGGGGTCCTCCAGTCTCTACGAGGACGACGCGACGGCCGCGGGCCGGGGCCGGAGCGCCACCACGGAGATCCGGTACAAGGAAGCAGGCGGGCGTCACACGGTGTCGATCAGCCCCACGAAGGGCTCCTTCCGCGGTCAGGTCGAACACCGCCGGTGGACCCTCTCGATCATGGGAGCGAGCAAGCCGACCCGTGTCACTGCCACGGGCGTACACCTGTCCCCGCAGGCGTACCACTGGGACGCCGCCACCAGGATTCTGACCGTGAACGTCCCACGGCACACCGTCCACGCACCGATCACCGTGACCTACCGGTAGGAGCCGGGATCACCGCTGAGCAAGAGCGTCGCGGCCGCGGCGGACCGGCGCGAAGCGCGCCCCCCGCGGCCGCCGTTCCGGCAGCGCGCATCAGAGCCGCAGCGCGTCCGAAGCGTACTGCCACAGACGATCAGCCGCCTTCGGGTCGAGGGCGTGGGGGGCCACGCCACCCGGAGTGGTGCTGTCGTTCGTCGCGAGGGCCGCTTCCTGGTTGTCCTCGAAGTAGCGGCCGGTCACGCCGTCGAGCAGGGGCGACGCCGCGAGCAGCACGGACGTCGCCGCTCCCTGAGCCGGAGTTTTGTAGTAGGGCAGCGGAGTGAGGTTGCCTTCGGGATCCATGACCCCGAACGCACGCATGGTGTCGTCGTCGAGGTGCCGCTGCAGATTGGTCAGAATGTAGCCGGGATTGAGCGCGTTGGCCGTGATGCCTTCTCCGGACCATCTGTCAGCGCCCACGGCGAAGAGAACCTCTGCCGATTTCGACTGACCGTAGGCGATCCAGGGGTCGTACGGACGCCGCTCGAAGTGCGGGTCGTCGAAGTCGAAGGGCGCGTTCAGGTGCGCTCCGGAGCTGACCATCACGACGCGAGCGGAGCCGCTTTCCGACAGGGCGCCGTGCAGGGCCGTGGTGAGAGCGAAGTGGCCGAGGAAGTTCGTGGCCAGCTGGAGTTCCCAACCCTGGGCGGTGACCTCCCTTTGAGGAACGGCCATGATGCCGGCGTTCGCCACGAGCACGTCGAGCGGCCCCCTCCAGGCCTGCGCGAAGGCCCTGACCGAGGCCAGGTCGGACAGATCCAGTGGCGCGATCCGCACGGAGCCGGTCCCGGCGGCACCCGCGTCTTCCCGGAGAAGGGGTTCCGCCACCTCCGGACGGCGGGTCGCGATCGTGACCTCCGCTCCGGCCGCGGCGAGAGCCCTGACGGTCTCGGTGCCGATGCCGGATGCGCCGCCGGTGACGATCGCGCGTCGACCGGTGAGATCGATCCCTTCGATCACTTCGGCGGCTGTGGATTGCGCGGAGAAAGGGGTGACCAGACGTTGTTCAGTGTTCACAGGGTGCCTTTTCGGAAAAGCGGGGGCTGGATATGCCCCGACCCTAGGACGACCCGACCCGTACCCACCATCATCAGCAGTCCGAGAGACTTTATCGAGCGTCCAGGGGAGACACGTGAATTCCCTTATCAGAAGGTGAGCACGAGCCTGCCGCGCACGCCGCCCGCTTCGAAACGGCGATGTGCGTCGGCAGCCCGCTCGGCCGGAAACGCCTGCGCGACTCGCAGGGTGATCCGGCCTTCCTCCGCGAGGACGCGCAGGGCGTCGAGCTTGTCGTCGGCATGGCGATAGTCGGGCACGAACACGTGTCGGACCGTCACATCCCCGTGTTCGTCAGGGGGAGGGGTACCGGGAGGGGGAGGGGTACCGGGTTCCCCCTCGCTGCGCACCAGCGCGATCTGACCGCCTGGCCGAACGGCGGGGAGCGCCTCGACGCCCATGACCGCGGCGTCCACGAGAGCATCCACGCCGCCGGAAACGACCTCGCGGACGCGCCCGGCGATACCGGCTCCCCGGGGGACGATCCGATCGGCGCCCAGCGAGCGAACCAGCTCCTCGTCGGCGGGAGCCGCGTCCGCGACGACGCGCAGCCCGTCCGCCTTGGCGCCGCCGCCGGATCGTGGTCGTGCGCCGGGAAGGGACCGGCGGCCGGATGTGCTGGCCGAGGCTCAGTAGCCGGCAGTCAGCGCGCCATCGATCGCGAGGGCCGCGCCATTGATGAACGGGCTCTCGTCGCTGAGCAGGAAGGCGGCGAACGCGGCGATCTCCGCTTCGTCGGCGGCCCGGCCGGCCGGCTGCCGGCCGAGCAGGCTGCCGGCGGCTTCCGGGTTGTCCGCGGCGAAGCCACGCCAGAGCGGGGTGTTCACCAAGCCCGTCACCAGGGCGTTGACCCGCACGTTCTCCTTCACGGCGTCGAGCGCCGCGGAACGTGTGAGGCCCACGACGCCGTGCTTGGCGGCCGAGTAGGCGACGGCCGTCGGATCGCCCGCCACACCGACCACGGAGGCGTTGTTGACGACCGAGCCGCCACCGCTTGCGATGATCGCCGGGATCTCGTGCTTGAGGCTGTAGAAGACGCTGGTCAGGTTGAGGGCGATGACGCGGTCCCAGAACGACGCCTCCGTGTTCCGGATCGTTCCCTGGATGTCGCCGCCGCCCGCGTTGTTGAAGGCGCCGTGCAGACCCCCGAACTCCTCGACCGCGACGTCGACCAGGTGGGCGATGTCCTCCTCGGCGGTGACGTCCGTCGGGACGAAGAGGGCTTTCCCGCCGTCCCGGGCGATCTCCGCCACGGTCGCCTCGCCGCGCTCCTTGTCACGTGCCCCGATGAGCACGGTCGCGCCCTCGGCCGCGGCCCGCCTCGCGAAGGCCGAACCCATGCCGGAAGTGCCTCCGGTGACGATGAGGACCTTGGATTCCAGTCGGTCGGACATGTCGCTCCGTTCCCTGCCCGGCACGGCCGAAGTCGTGGCCTGCCGGGAGTATGTGATGGCCTGGAAGGGCGGTCGGATCCACCTGGAGCGTCCTGTGATCCGTGCGTCCGGCTGACTCTCCGACCTGCCGAATCCGGACCTTACCAGTATCAGGAACGATCGGTCATTAAATAATCTGTGACGGTGGCGACAGCCTCGAAAAATCTGTACCGATCGTTCTGACCTGTGTATACTCGGCCGCTATGGCGCGCCTCAGGGAGTTCGACACAGAACATGCTGTGGAGGCGGCCATGAACGCCTTCCAACGCAACGGCTACGACGGCACATCGATCCAGGACCTCGTCGAGGCCACGGGCGTGGGCCGCGGCTCCCTGTACGCGGCCTTCGGCAGCAAGGAGGGCCTGTACCTGGCGGCGATGGACCGCTACCGGGACCGTTACGCCCTGCCGCTGGTCGAGATCCTTCGCCAGGGAGCCCCGGGCCGTGAGCTGCTGCATGACGTCCTGGTCGCGGCGATCGACGACATCGTGCGGGACGGCAGCCGACGAGCATGCCTGATCGTCGGCGCCGTCGTGGGCCGGACGGCCTACGACCCGCAGGTCACCGCGCATGTGCAGTCGACGACGGAGCTGCTTGAGGACGCGCTGTACCAGGTCGTGGCGGAAGCGCAGGCGGACGGTCAGCTGTCCGACAAGCGCGATGCGAGGGACCTGGCCCGGTACCTCATCATGACCATGCACGGGCTCAGAGTCATGGGTGCCATGAACCCCGACCGCGCGTCCCTCATGGCGATCGCCGAGGCCTCTTTGGACGCCCTCGACTGACGATCCGGAGCCACCACCTGGCCGTGCTGAATCGGCGGGAAGTCGAGGGAGAGGGTTTGTCGGCGCCTACTCCTCGCGCTCGAGTTCCGCCTGGGCACGCTGGGCATCGAGTTCGTTCTGGGCGGTCGTGTAAAGGTCATGAACGAATTCCTCGGCCTTCTTCTCTCCGGGCGAATCACCCGTGAGATTCTTGAGCCGATCGACCCACTTATCACTGGGTTCGGTCATCTCAGCCTCCGATCGCAGGCGCTGCGGCCTGCGAAGGATCGCCGTGCCGTGGGCGTCTCCCGCGGCCATGTGGGGCTTGGGCAGCAATACAAGCCGCCGCCCCGCAGGAGAAATGCTACGCCTCCGGGCTGATCCCGGCGCTGGGGCGCCGCTTCGACGGAGACGCACCCCATGGCGCTCGGCGACGAGGACGAGCTGGAGCTGCTCGAGTTCCAGCTCGGGCGCCACATCCCCCCACCTGGGCCGTCGTTGGCCGGACCCTGCTCACGGGCGCAGGCCGTCAGCGAGAGTCCGCAAGGCGGGAGCTCCGTCCGGGGTGCCGACTCAGATCGGCGCCGTAGAGCGCGGTCAACTCATGGCCGAGAACAGGTGCGATGGCCTCGGCGTAGGACTCGGTGAGGTGACTGTCGTCCCGGTAGACGAAGGTGTCGCCCACCACCACGGGGCAGCCACCGGTGCCGCAGAGCCAGGGGGCCGGGTCGACCACCGAGACTCCGGTGGCCGCCGCCGCGTCGCTGATCTCGCGCTTCTTGCCGGGGTCCTTGACCGCGTCCGCGATACCGGACGCGCACCGTTCCAGCTCCAGCGGATGGGTCCCCGCGCAGTCGACCGCGTCCTCCTTCGGCCAGGGGGTGTCGACGACGGCCAGCACCTCGGCGCCGCTCCTCACCAGTTCCCGGTAGGTCTGCTCGAAGCCGTCGGTCCACTGGCGGCGCGGGTCGCCGGACGGTCGGGCCAGGTCGGCCGAGTCCGAGGAGGACGTGATAACCAGAGCGGGGTGCAGAGACCTGATCCTGGCCAGTTGCCGGGTGCGCCACTGATCGCAGGACACGTACGGCTCGCCCTGGTAGACGGTGGTGACGGCGGAGACCTTGCACGACGACTTGGTCATCGAAACCAGTTTCCAGTGGCGCTCCCTGGCCAGCCGGTCGAGCGCCGGGAACCACTGGGCCGCGTGCGAGTCCCCGAAGAGCACCACCACCTTCGACGCGGACCGGTCGCCGTAGACACACGGAGGTGTCGCCGTGCTCACGTAGCCGATGTGGCAGCCGTCCCGATAGATCTGGGAGAACGTCCCCTTGATCCTGGTGAGTCCGGGCGTCAGATTGCTCGGCAGACTGTGATGCGGTCCGTCCAGCAGCTCGGTCAGCCTCGCCTGCGGATCGGCCGCCCCGGTGAGCGCGCTCCTCAGCCCCGGCGCCGCCACGTCCGAGGCTATGGGCGGCGGGAAACCCGTCGCGACCAGCGCCGCCGTGGCGGCGCCCGCCGTCAGTGCCGCCCCCAGCCCCAGTGCCCGTACCGGACGGCCGCGGAACACCCGGTGGAACCGCACCGGATTCTCCACCAGGTGCAGCGTGACCCAGGCGAGCAGCAGGGCGATCGCCGCGGACACCAGCCCGAACGGTGCGGTCGCCGGTCTGTCCAACGCCATCGGCAGGATCATCAGCACCGGCCAGTGCCAGAGATACCAGCTGTACGAGAGACCGCCGACCCACACGGCCGGCCGGAGCGACAGCAACCTGCCGGCGCCGTACCGCGCCGGTGAACATCCGCCCGCCAGCACCAGGGCGACGCCGAGCACCGGCACGAGAGCGTAGTACCCGGGAAACGGCGTGTTGTCGTCGAACCGCACCGCCGCGACCAGCAGCGAGACCAGCCCGATCCAGGTCATCGGCCCGGTTGCCCACGTGGGCAACCGCTCCAGCCTGCCGACGGAGAGGGCGAGCAGCGCACCGACGCCGAGTTCCCAGAAGCGGGTGTGCGAGCCGAAGTACGCCCAGGAGGCCGAGGTGCCAGTCACCTGCACGTTCAGCGCGAAGGAGATCCCGCACAGGATCGCGAACGGCACCGCCACCAGCCCGGTCCTGCGCCGCGCGAGTGTCCAGCCGCCCCACAGCAGCAGGGGCCAGACCAGGTAGAACTGCTCCTCGACCGCCAGTGACCAGAAGTGCTGGTAGGGCGACGGCGGGCTGTCCGCGTTGAGGTAGTCGGTGCCGGCGTTCGCCAGCCGGAAGTTCACCACGTAGAGGGTGCTGCTGAGCGCGTCCCCCACGTACTCCTCGAAGCGGATCTTCGACAGGTAGAGCCAGGCGCCGCAGAGCGTGGCGAGCCCGACGACGGTCGATGCGGGCAGCAGCCGCAGCGCCCGGCGGGCGTAGAACTTCCGCACCGAGATGCGGCCGTCCCGCGCCAGCTCGCGCAGGAGCAACGAGGTGATGAGAAAGCCCGATATCACGAAGAAGACATCGACCCCGATGTAGCCGCCCGAGACATGGCGGACGCCGGCGTGCGCGAGCACCACCAGCGAGACCGCCAGCGCGCGCAGACCCTGGATGTCGAGGCGAAGCGGTGCTCCGGCCGCTGACCGGGCCGGCCTTCCGCTCCCCGATCCACCCGCCGTTTCGCCGCCGCCCGGGTAGTGGGGTGGCGATGTCGGCGCCTGCGTCGCACCCTCTGCGGGCCAGGCAGCACGAACCACGGGAATCTCCTCCGGATGATGGCGGATGAGCGCCGAACCGCACGGCGCCGCTGATCAGACCGACCATCAACGGCAAGGGTTGCGGTAAATCGGCCCGGCTCACCAGGCCCATCACCTTTCTTCGTCGAAGCCCTACCCGCCGTTCCCGAACCGTTCATCGGATCGAATCCACGGAGCTTGGCCGCGACGCCTTGCAGGGCATCGCGGGGGAGTGCGACCGGAGGATTCCCGCAGTCGCGTGAGCAGAAGGCACGCCTCAACCGGCCCTGTCCGCCCGGCCACAGCGGTCGGCGGCAACCGGGGGCATACGAGCAGCCCGTCGTCGCCCCGAGTGACGGCCGGCTGTCGGTACGGGCGGATGGTTGACCCGCCCACCTGGGCCGACGTCGAGCACGGTGTCGCCTGTCCTGACGGGACCGTCCCGGAGGGCCAGGACACCTCAGTGCTGAGATGCGGGCGCCTGTGGCCGCCTCACTCCCTCAGGTCGGCTGCCCCATGTCCCCATGTCCCCATGTCCCCATGCCCTCATGGTTGTACGTCGGCGGTCTTCGGTTCGCTGATTCGGCGGGCGGCCTCGACGACCGCCGAGCGGTGCAGGGCGAGACGTTCGCGCGACCAGGACTGGTCGATCCCTCCGGGGTCGACATCCTCGGCGGCCGAGAACCACGCCTGGGCCACGGCCAGGACCATGGTCAGGAGATCGTCCGGCCGCATCTCCGGGGCGAGGCCGCCGCGCTCCTGGGCGACGGCCACTTCGGCGGCCTTGTGCCGGAAGGCGTCCGGTTCGAGTCCGGTGGTGGAGGGGCGCTCCAGCAGCTTCCACAGTCGCAGGCGCATGAGGTCCGGCCGGGCGACGAGGTGGTCGAAGATCGCTCCGGCGTAACCGGGCAGATCCTCGACGTCGAAGGGCACGGACTCGGCTCCCGCCGTCATCGCCTGTCGCAGCACCTCGTCGAACAACTGCTCCTTGTTACCGAAGTAGACGTAGATCAGCCGCTTGTTGGCTCCGGCGGCCTCGGCGATCCGGTCCACTCGGGCACCGGCGATGCCGTGGGTGGCGAATTCGCTGAAGGCGGCGTCGAGCAGCCGGGCCTTGGTGGCGCTGGAATCCCGTGGCATACGGCTCACCCTAGCAAGTAACTATCTGGTTATTGACATGGGTCGGTCACCGGGCGCCGAGACCTGGCAACCGGCTGACCCGGCAGTGGAGTTGTGCGCGTCACCTGGCCGGTTCCGCCCAGAGGTCGGGCGGGATGACACCGACGGAGCGGCCATGGGGATCCAGCAGGTGCCCGAGCAGCTTGTCCTGTCGCAGGGTGATGACGCGGTCGACGATGTCGAGGCTCGGGTGGGCTGTCGCGAGCTGGGTCTCCAGGCGCAGTACGTCGCTGACGGAGTGCAGGCTGGCCTGGAGCACGAGGTTGTGCGGTCCGCTGACGGCGGCGCAGTTGCGGGTTTCGGGCAGTTGGATGAGGGCGTGACCGATGTCGGGGAGGGCCGCCGGTGGGACTCTGGCCCAGAAGGTGACCGAGACGGGCCAGCCGCCGAGGGGGCGGGCGAAGTCGCACCGGAGCCGTAAGAGGCCGCGTCGGGTGAGCTGCTCCAGGCGCCGTTTGGCGGTGGAGAGGCTGACGCCGAGGTCGTGGGCCAGGGTCTGGTAGGGGGCGCGGCCGTCGTGGGCGAGCCGGATGACGAGGGCCCGGTCGAGAGAGGTGATCTCGCCAGGGGTGACGGGGGTTCGGGCCGGGGTCCGGTCGGCCAGCCGGGCGCGCTGGCCGGGGGCCAGGGCGGCGATGCGCCATCGCCCGCCCTCGGTGAACATGTGGGTGACGACCCGGGCCTGCACCGCGGTGACACCGGGACAGCGCGGGAGCAGGTCGAGGGTGTAGGACGAGAGCGCCGGCAGGTCTCGGGTGGCGACGACGGAGAGGATGTCGTGGCCGGCGGCCGCCCGCTCGATCGTGATCATGTGAGGGTGGGCGCTCAGTGACTGGGCGACCTGGGCGGCGGCTCCCGGGACGCAGTCGATCACGATGAAGGCCACGCAGATCTGCTCGAAGAGGCGCGGACCCGGGGAGAAGGCCACCCAGGCGGCCCCCTGATCGGAGAGACGGCCGAAGCGGCGGGCGACGGTGACCGGGTCGACCTCCAGCACGCGTCCGAGCTCGGCCCACGAGGCCCGCGGCCGCAGTTGCAGGCCGTTGATCAGCGCCAGTTCGTCTTCTGTCAGCAGTGGCGGAGCGGCATCCTGCATTTCCACGCCTCGTGAGACAGAATCCTGCGTTTGGCCGCTTGTGTCCACCATTGTCCCATTGTGGACTTCGCGAGCCCGTGGCGGGCGGGCGTGGAGAAGGGTTGGAGCATGGCTTTCGCCGACTACCAGGACGAGATCTATCTCGACGGGTTGCGCGGGGTGACGCCGCGCTTCCCGATGACGCATGCCGACCTGGAGCCACTGGCTCAGGCCGCGATGTCCCCGTCGCTCCGCTCGTACGTCGCCGGTGGCGCCGGCGACGAACGCACCCAGCGGGCCAACGTCGGCGCGTTCGAACGCTGGGGTCTCGTCCCGCGCATGATGGTGGGGGCCACGGACCGGGACCTGTCCGTCGACCTGTTCGGGATGCGCCTGCCCGCGCCGCTGTTCATGGCCCCGGTCGGTGTGATCGGGCTGTGCGCGCAGGACGGCCACGGCGATCTCGCCACGGCCCGCGCCGCCGGCCGCACCGGCGTGCCGATGATCGCCTCCACGCTGACCGTCGATCCGCTGGAGCAGGTCGCCGATGAGTGGGGCGACACCCCGGGCTTCTTCCAGCTCTACACCCCCACCGACCGGGAGTTGGCCGAGAGCATGGTCCACCGAGCCGAGAAGGCCGGTTTCAAGGGCATCGTGGTCACCCTGGACACCTGGATCACCGGCTGGCGCCCACGCGACCTCGGGATCAGCAACTTCCCGCAGCTGCGCGGTCACTGCCTGGCCAACTACACCAGCGACCCCGTCTTCCGTGCCCGCCTCGCCCGCAGCCCGGAGGACGACCCGGCAGCCGCGGTCTCCGAGTGGGTGAAGATCTTCGGCAACCCGCTCACCTGGGACGACCTGCCCTGGCTGCGCTCGATCACCGACCTGCCGCTGATCCTCAAGGGCATCTGCCACCCCGACGACGTCCGCCGCGCCAAGGACGGCGGCGTGGACGGCATCTACTGCTCCAACCACGGCGGACGCCAGGCCAACGGCGGGCTGCCCGCCCTCGACGTCCTGCCGGCCGTGGTCGGGGCGGCCGACGGTACGCCCGTCCTGTTCGACTCCGGTGTCCGCACGGGAGCCGACATCGTCAAGGCCGTCGCCCTGGGTGCCACCGCCGTCGGCGTCGGACGCCCCTACGCGTACGGGCTCGCCCACGGAGGCGAGGCCGGCGTCGTCCACGTCCTGCGGGCCCTGCTCGCCGAAGCCGACTTGATCATGGCCGTCGACGGCTACCCCGCCCTCGCCGACCTCACCCCCGACTCCCTCCGTCGCCTCACCTGACACCTGCGATCCGAGCCCGGGGCGGATCCCCACGCCGGCAGGACCCGATGGGCGCAACCGGTCCCGGGCCGCTTCTGGTTCTCACCGCGCCGGGGAAGCGATTCGAGCCCCCGCCGAGCAGCGGAGAAGGACTCACCCCGTGGCGGAGGCCCGCCGACCCGAAGCCCGACCCCCAGCAAGAAAGTCGACAGCGACCATGACTGAGCATTCCACCGTTCACAGCGTGACCTACGACCTGCTGCGCACCCTCGAACTCACCACCGTCTTCGGTAATCCCGGCTCCACCGAGCAGCCGTTCCTGCAGGAGTTCCCCGAGGATTTCAGCTACGTCCTGGCACTCCAGGAGGCGTCCGTCGTCGCGATGGCCGACGCCTTCGCGCAGGTGACCGGCCGTCCCGCGCTGGCCAACCTGCACTCATCGGCCGGGGTGGGAAACGCGATGGGCAGCGTGGTGGCGGCGTACCACGGAGGCACGCCCCTGATCATCACGTCGGGACAGCAGCACCGGGAACTGGTGATCGGGGATCCGTATCTCGGTAACCGTGAGGCCATCACGATGCCGAAACCGTGGGTGAAATGGTCGTACGAGCCCGCGCGCGCCGAAGACGTCCCCGAGGCCTTCATGCGGGCCTACGCGGAGGCGCTGCAGCCGCCCACGGGACCGGTGTACCTGTCGATTCCCATGGACGACTGGAGGAAGCCGCTTTCCGGCTTCACCCGGAGGCGGACGGTGAGCAACCGCGTCGCCCCCGACACCGAGCGGCTGCGCGCGTTCGCCGACCGCATCTCCGCCAGCCGCCGCCCCGCACTGGTCTTCGGGCCGGAGGTCGACCGCAGCGGCGGCTGGGACGCGGCCGTCTCCCTCGCGGAGAAGCTGCGCGCCTCCGTCTACGGCGCCCCGCTCATGGACCGTGCGTCGTTCCCCGAGGACCATCCCCAGTTCGGCGGTCCGCTCGGGATGTCGGTGAAGACCATCAGCGACCGGCTGACCGGGCACGACCTGGTGGTCGTGATCGGCGCGGAGGTGTTCCGGTACTACCCCTACGTGCCCGGCGACTACCTCCCCCCGGACACGGAGCTCCTGCAGATCACGGCCGATCCGGCGGTCGCCGCGGCGGCACGTGTGGGCGACAGCCTCCTGGGCGACCCCGCGATCGCGATCGAGCTGCTCCTGGACATGGTCACGGAAGGCTCGGCGCGGACCGCTCCGGAACCGATGCCACGTCCCCGGGAGCTGCCCCGGACGCCGAACAGCCCGCTCACCCCGCCCGAGGTCTACGCCGCGCTGAGCAGAGTCCGGCCGTCCGAGGCGGTCATCGTCAACGAGTCGACCTCCACGCTGGCCCAGCAGGTCGAGTGGCTCCCCACCACCCGTACCGGATCGTTCTTCGCCACGGCCAGTGGGGGCATCGGGTGGGGCACCCCGGCCGCCGTCGGTGTCGCGCTCGCCGACCGGGACAGGGGCGTGGAGCGGCCGGTGGTCGGCCTGATCGGCGACGGCTCCTTCCAGTACTCCGTGCAGGCCATCTACACGGCGGCCCAGCACGACCTCCCGATCGTCTACGTGGTCATGCGCAACCACGAGTACTCGATCCTCAAGTCGTTCGCCGTGCTGGAGGAGACCCCGGGCGTGCCCGGACTCGACCTGCCGGGGATCGACATCGCGTCCCTGGCCCGCGGCTTCGGGTGCCGCGCGGTCGAGGCGGAGACCACCGACGACCTGGAACGGGAGTTCACGGCGGCCCTGAGCGCCGGCACCACCACGGTCATCGTCGTACCCACCCAGCCCCAGAAGGCGATGCTGTAGGCCGTCCGGCCCGCACGATCGGACGAAGGAAGGCAACCATGGACTGTGGACTGAAGGACCGGGTGTACATCGTCACCGGTGGCACTCGCGGGCTGGGCAGGGCGACCGCGCGCGAACTGGCGGCGGACGGAGCGAGGGTGGTCATCAGCGGCCGCGACGAGAAGTCGGTCGCCGCCGCCGAGGCCGAACTCGGCGGTGCGGGGCGGGCGGTCGGGGTCGTGGCCGACAACGCCGACACAGGGACCCCGAGCCGGCTGATCACCGCGGCCCGCGATGCCTTCGACCGGCTGGACGGGGTGCTCATCAGCGTCGGCGGACCGCCCGCCGGCACCTCGGACACCATCGACGACGACCAGTGGCGCACCGCCTTCGAGTCGGTCTTCCTGGGCGCGGTGCGGCTGTCCCGCGCGGTCGCGGAGGAACTGGACGAGGGAGGTGTGATCGGCTTCGTCCTCTCCAGCTCCGTGTACGAGCCGATCCCAGGCCTCGCGATCTCCAATGCCCTCCGGCCGGGCCTGGCCGGCTACGCGAAGAACCTCGCGAACGAGCTGGGTCCGAGGGGCATCCGCGTCGTCGGCCTCGTACCCGCCCACATCGAAACAGACCGGGTACGCGAACTCGATGCGCGCTTCGGCGACTCCGATGCCGCCCGCGAGCGTGCCACCGCGGGCGTCCCCCTGCGCCGCTACGGAACCCCGGACGAGTTCGGCCGCACCGCGGCCTTCCTGATGTCACCCGCCGCGTCATATCTGACGGGGGTGATGCTGTCGGTCGACGGAGGCGTGCGCAAGAGCTTCTGACCGAGACCACGGCGAACGAACCGACCGAGCGCGTGAACCCCGAGGAGACGGTGACCGAGAACCGTTGCCCGGGCCACCGTCAACCACTGTCCGCCCATGACTCGTCCGACCGTCATCAGCCGCGACGGGCCGGGCGGTCGAGGAGGCGTCATGCCCGTCTACACCTGCACCACTGCCCGGGGATCGCTCACCAGCGAGTCGAAGGCTCTGCTGGCGGCCGAGATCACCCGGATCCATGTGGATATCAACCACGTGCCTCCGGCCTACGTCCACGTGGTCTTCTCCGAACTGCCCCCGGACAGTGTCTTCGCGGGCGGCCGTCCTGCGACGCCCTTGATCCTCACCGGCTGGGTACGGCGGGGACATCCCCAGGAGGAGGCGACGCGACTGGCCGTGGCGCTGTCCTCAGCGGTCGCCCGGGTCTCCGGCCTGGACGAGAGCCGGATCATGGTGGTGCTCCAGGACGGCCCTGCCCGCTCCGCCGTCGAGGGTGGTCACGTACTGCCCGAACCGGGCCAGGAAGAGGAGTGGCTGCGCCGGACCGGTGCCTGAACGGCCGGTGGGGTTCCCGCAGTTCCCACGCCGACGCCTCTGGGCAACGGACTTCCGGAGCCCGGCGCCTACGGTTCATGGAGGGCCGACGCGGACGTCTCGGTGACATGCACGGCGAGCGCGACCCGGTTCCGGGGGGACTACAAGGTCGGCCCGAGAATCAGCGGCACGCGCGAAGTCACCGCCGAGGGGTACTGGGAGCGGCAGGACGGCCGGACGTGGAAGCCGTTCAAGGGCGGCACGGTGAAGGTCGCCTACCAGCCCGCCGAGCCGGGCTCCGCGGCCTCCTTCGAGGGCACGACCACTACCAGGGCTGACGGACACTTCGCCCTGACGTTCACGGCGACGGCCGACGGAGAAGAGCAGCGTGGCCCATGCGATCCCGGACGCGGACGCGAGTGATGTCGACGCCCCGGAAGACGGCAGCTTCGGCGAGGACATCAACGTCTCGAAGGCGGACCCCACCCCCACCCCCACCCCCACTCCGCCCCTCACGCCCATCTCCACCCACCAGGCCACGTCCACGACGCGCACCCGGGTGCGCCCCGGCCCCGCCCCCTTCGCCCAACAACCCACAGTCGCTGGCCGCGACCGGCACCGACGACTCGACCCTGCTCGTCGGCATCGCCGCCCCCGCGGTCGCCGCCGTCGGCACCGCCCTCCTCATGGCCGGGCGCCGCAGGACCCGCGGGTACTAGGCGCTGTTTCTCGGATCATGTGCGGAGCCAGATGATGAGTGCTGCGACGGTGACGGTGCCGAGGTAGGTGTAGGCCCGTTTCTCGTAGCGTGTGGCGACCGCGCGGAAGCCCTTGAGACGGTTGATGGCTCGCTCAACGGTGTTGCGTTTCTTGTAGCGTTCGCGGTCGAATCCGGTGGGCCGACCGCCTTGGGAACCGCGGTTGCGTCGGTGTCTGCGCTGGTCGAGTCGTTCGGGGATGGTGTGCGAGATGCCGCGTCGTCGCAGGTAGCGGCGGTTCTCGCGGGATGTGTAGGCCTTGTCGGCCAGGACATGGTCGGGCCGGCTGCGAGGCCGGCCGACCCCGCTGCGGGGTACCGACACCTGCTCCAGGACGGGCTGCAGTTGGGGGCCGTCACCGAAGTGTCCAGGTGTCAGGAGAACGGTGAGCGGTCGGCATCGCCCGTCCGCTGCGAGGTGGATCTTGGTGGTGAAGCCGCCCCGGGAACGTCCCAGGCACTCGCCGACCTGACCACCTCCTCCAGCCGGACGGCCAGTTTCCGAAGCACCGGATCGCCCTGATTCGTCCGCGGAAGGGCCCCCTTTTGAGCAGCCGCGGTGGGCGGTGCCTTCCGCGCGCCGGCGGCGTGCTGGTGAGCTCGCACCGCCGTGGAGTCGACGGACACGTCCCAGTCGATGTGGCCCGCGGCGTCCTCGGCGGCCTGCACCTTCGACAGCAGCATGTGCCAGGTCCCGTCCGCCGACCAGCGGCGATGACGTTTGTAGACCGTCTCCCACGGTCCGAACCGCTCGGGCAGATCCCGCCACTGCACCCCCGTGCGGACCCGGTACAGCACCCCGTTGATCACCCGCCGGTGATCACTCCACCGGCCCCCACGCGCACCACCGCGAGGTAAGAACGACTCCAGCCGGTCCCACTCCGCATTCGTCAGGTCTCCGCGTCCCATGGAGCCAGCCTGCCCCCAACACCCCGTTCACGGAGGGAGATCCGAGAAACAGCGCCTAAGGCCTGTCCGGCGGATCGTGACGCCAAAGGGATGTCATCGAGGTGTGGGGCGCCTCGGTAAGGTCGGGGCGTGCACCGCGATGAGAGCGCTTCCGTCGATTCGACGCCCGTCCTCGACTGGCAGGACGGGTCCACGTTGCGGTGGATCGATCGGCCTGAGGAGGTCGATGCCGCGTTCGTTCGGGGTGAGCCGCTCGTGGGGGTGGCGATCATCGCTCTCGCCCTCAATCACGCGGACGCGGACGTGATTCTGCCGCGGGTCACGAAGGCGATGGGGTCCAAGGATGTGGAGATCCGCCGCCAAGGTGTGATCGCTCTGGCCCACGTCGCTCGTCTGCATCGGACTGTTGACCAGCCGTCTCTCGCGCTACTCCGCGCTTGCCCGCGCGGCAACGAAGCCGATGACGACCTGTGGTCGTTCGTCGCCCACCGTCGGCTGCCGTGGTGGCTTTGGCGGCACCACTTCACTCAGCGATTGACCTGGTTGTTCTGCGGCCGATGGCGGTTTTGACGGCAGACCGTGCCCAAATCGGCGTACCACCGTTGACCGGCCGGCAAATCATGGGCGGAGCCACATGCGGATCGCCGCTGCGGTGCCGGTGCCGTGGAAGACGTAGGCCCTCTTGTCATAACGGGTCGCGACGGCACGGGAGTTCTTGAGGCGATTGATGGTCCGTTCGACCTCGTTGCGGCTCCGGTAGCGGTCGGGGCCGAAGCCGGTGGGTCTGCCGCCTGCGCTGCCTCTGCGTCGGCGATTGGCCCGTTGGTCCTTCGGTTCGGGGATGGTGTGCTTGATGTTGCGCCTTCGCAGGTAACGGCGGGTGCGGCGAGAGCTGTATGCCTTGTCGCCGCTGACGTGTTCGGGCCGGGTCCGGGGTCGTCCGCCCAGCGGTCGGGGAACCCGGATCCGGTCGAGGACCTCGATCGTCTGTGGGGCGTCGCCGCACTGGCCCGGCCTGAGCAGGAGGGCTGTGGGACGGCGGCCGCCCTCCCCGGCGAGATGGGTTTTGCAGGTCAGGCCGCCCCGGGACCGTCCGAGTCCCTCGTCGGGGCGGTGGTGCCGGGGCGTCGTTCTTTTTCGGGACCCGCGGCTTGGCCTTGCGGGCGCCAGCCACGTGCATATGCCCGCGCGACAGGCGAAGCCGGAAGTGCTGTCCGTGACGGTGCCCCGAACGGCCCGCGGGCCCGGACCGATCGGTCCGGGCCCGCGGGCGTGTCCGCAGGGACCGATGTCCCGCTGCGCGACGCCCTGCTCAGCCGGTGTCGAGGGCGGTTCTGCGGCTCGCGGGAACCGTGTCCGAAACCCTTGGGCGTCGCAGGGAGGGAAGGCGGTTACTCGTTCACCGTGATGTGCCTGGCCAGTGCGGTGACCTTGAGCTCACCGTTGTCGACCCACTCGGGAAAGGCCAGTGTCTTGTGCTGGGTGGCGGCGGGCGGGGTGACCTGGAGATACGAGGCGTGCACCGCGCCGGAGGTGCCGGTGTTGGCGTGACTCCAGGAGATGACCGCTTCGGCGCTCTCGCCGTCCTTGAGGGCAAGGGTCTTCTTGCCGGGGCTGGCGGCGTACCAGGTGTCACCCCAGTACGTGTGGGAGGCGAGCGTCTTGTGCGCCGAGTTCTCCAGGCCCAGCCCGGGGAAGCCGCGCAGTGCGCACGTCCTGCCGCTGAGGTTGCGGAGATTTATGACCACGCCCTGGTGGTTCATGCCGCCGGCCAGCTTCTGGCCGAAGGTCGCCTTCAGCGCGGAGGCGGAGCAAGTGGGCGTGGCCTTCGAGCCGGCCGCACCGCTGCCGGTTGCGGCCTGCGCGGCGGCCGTACCTGCCAGACCCAGCCCGGCGACGGCAGCGCCCGCGAGCACCACACGGCTGAATCGGCGGCTGCCGCGAGCACCGGCCACTGGACGAGTGGCGGTCTGGTCGGTGTTCCAGTAAGCGTTCTTCACGACGATCACACTCCATTCGGGTCCCGGCAGCACGGCCGCTGTCGGCGGCCGCGAGCCATCTTCTTGCCCTCTACACATGTTCGATGCGCCGCGCGGCGACAAAGTTCACGGCAGACGCGAAAAACTTCGATCGCGCACGGTGGGCAGTGAGCGCGGTGTCCCGGCGCTGTCCGGCAGTCCTTGCGCCGCGGTGCTTCATTGACGGGACGCGGCTCGTCCAACTGGCCCGGACAACGGCATCCGACACCGACCACCTGTCGCTACCTGCACGAGGACCTGACCGCGGGCGCCGACATGGTCCAGACCTGTCCATGGCCCTGGGGGCGCGGGACGGCCGCCGGGTACACCCACCTCAACCTGGACGGCATCGTCATCCGTACCGGCCGCGTCGCCGCCCCCGGCCCCAACAGGACAGACCTCCGGTGGTCGGGAGAACACCGGCATACGGTGGCAACGTCGGGGTCATCTTCCGCCCCGGACGGCCGGCCGATCTGGGTCTCCACGGTCCGCCCTGGCCGCGAGCACGACATCGCCCGCGCCCGCGCCCGCACCCACGGCCTCGTGGACGCGCTGTACCGACTCGCCGCCACCTTGGGCATCTCGACCCTGGCCGACCTCGACTTTGCAACGTCGGCTCCGGCTTCCGACGCCCGCCAAGAGACCGCCGGGACGCGAACTCGACGTGAAGCAGATGGGGTTCACAAGGTGATCCGCGCCATGCACAGCGTCGCCGAACAAGCCAAAACATGACCGAAGATCACGAACCGTCAGGAGACGTTACCCTCGAAGGTTCAATCGCTCGACGGCGAACAGTTCGGGCAGCGGTAGGCGTCGATCTGCCATTGCGGCAAGCCCCGTGTCTTGGCTATGCCCATGGTGCCCCGCTCGAGGAGGCTACCGAACCATCGCGCGTACCCGCGGGCGCCGCTGCCACTGTCACTGACAAAGCCCTGCTCAAGCCCGACTTGACCGCATTGGGTGCACCGCATGTTGTTCATCGGGGGAGTGTAAGTGGGACCGGGGGTTGATGCTGGTGACTTTCGTGCCTTCAACTGGCGCGGGTACCCCCAGGTCACCGCGGTCCCTCAGCTGCGGAGAGGGGCGTTGTAGGTCGGCTGAACATGCGAGCACATCAATCGCTGGAGTGGCGGCCCGCAACGCCTGGGGGCGAGAAGCTCCCCGGCCGGCAACAGCCGCCAGGGAGTCGCCTTCCCTTCAGTGAACTATCCCGAAAGAGTCCCTGCGGCACCACAACTTCACCGAGTACATCGCCGGCGACGGCGGCTCCCATGTGTATGACAACGCGAACGCATGGTCCGACGACACCAGTTGGCTCGTCGCCACCCCCGGGGCGTAGCGCGGAGAGGGGGGAGAGAGGTCCGGCCGTGCCGTCGAGTTCCGGCGGCACGGCCCCGTGACGCACTTCTCGCCATGCTGCCGAGCCTGGAACGAGAGTCTCCCGTCTCCGGCATATGGGCCGGAGACGGGAGGGGCCGCCCTACTTGGCGGTCAGGAACTCGTTCGTGGACAGAGGACGGTTCACGATGCGGATGTCACCGACGTTGCCGTGGAAGACGACGTCGACGGCGCCCGCGTACTCGTGGCCGCCCACCAGCCAGGGCAGCCCGAGCGAGGTGAGGCCGACCGACAGCCGGTTCGGGTTGTCGACGACCGGAGCGCCCTCGACGTACAACTTCGTGTAATGGCCGTCGTTGACCACGGCCAGGTGCCACCACTTGAGTTCCACCATGCCGTGACCCCAGTTGGTCGTCGGGTAGGTGTCGTTCATGGGGTAGTGGTTGAACTGCGCCTCACGGCCGTTGTTCGTGATGGCGAACTGCGCCAGCGGCTCGTTCGGGTCGGTGTTCTTGCCGTGCTTGCCGGCCGCCCCGGCGGAACCGCGGCGGCTGAGTATCGACGCGTTGCCGTTCTTCCCGGCGTCCCAGTCCAGCGGCATCATCACGAACGTCTCGATCGTGTACCCGGATCTGAACGTCTCGGAGTTCAGCGGCGCCTTCGGCCCGGTGGTCAGGTACGAGCCGTGGACCGGGTTCCTGCCGCCGACGAACTTGAGGCTGGCGTGCCCGGGCTGGTCGGGGTGGTGGTCGGCGGACCAGGTCAGCGCGTCGGAGGCCGCTCCGGGCACCGTCACCACCGTCAGGTCGTTGCCCTTGCCCGAAAGGTCGTGGATCTTCTGGCCCTCGGAGAGCGAGGTGCCGGGCGCGCCCTGGCCGTCGAAGCGCCAGTACGCCAGCGTGCCCTTCACCAGTTCCCGGGAGGCAGGCCGGGCGGGCCGGACCGGAACCGGGATGAAGCCGGCGAACCGCTTCTCGAAGTCGATCGGGATGGAGAAGTTGTCGACCGGGCCGGTGATCCGCGCGTGCTCGGCCGCCAACTCGTTGCGGGACTCCGGGTCCTGAGCCAGGATCCACGGGTTGATCGTCTCGACGTCGATCGTGTTGCGGGCCAGGTCGAAGTGGTACAGCCGGATCATGCCGCCGCCACCGAAGTAGCGGTTCTGGTAGTTCGTGATGTGCATGGCCACGTCGTGACCGGCGGCGTTCTTCTTGGTCGTACGCCCGGGCGGCCAGTAGTGACCGTTGAGGGTCAGGAAGATCTGGTCGTTGTCGTTGATCAGTTTGTCCCAGACCGTCTGGCCGTAGCCGGAGAGTACGGCGTTGTCCTCCGGGTCGCCGGACTCGTAAGGGAAAACGTTGTCATCGTACGGAGAGGCGACGATGTCGTGCGACGTGAGGATCACCGGCATCTTCGGGTGGGCCTTGATGACGTCGTTGGCCCACGCGAAGCCCTGGTCGGTGGTCCGCCAGTCCAGGGCCAGCACCAGCCACGAACGGCCGGCGGCCTGGAAGATGTGCGCGGTGTTGTAACCGGTCGGGTCCGCGCCGGCGAACGTCTTCGCGTGCTTGAAACGGTGCGGGCCCATGGTCTGCAGGTACGGCGTGTCGCCACGGCTGTCGTCGCCGGTCACGTCGTGGTTGCCGGCCAGCACGCTGTACGCGGCACCGTGCGAGTCCAGCAGGGCGAACGCCTTGTCGACCTGCTGGAACGACGACGGGTCGGCGTCCTGCGTCAGGTCGCCGAGGTGCGCCATGAACACGATGTTGTCGGTGCCGTCCCCGCTGTTGTTGATGATGTAGCGGAAAGACTCCTCCTGCGGCGTCCGGTTGACGCTGTCCTGGCTGCCCCAGTACAGGAACTGGGTGTCCGGCATGACCGCGAGGGTGAACTGGAGGGCGGTCTGATCCGGTCTCCACGTGCCGGTCCTGCCGCTCTTGGCGGCGTCCACGGTGTCAGCGGTGTCCGCGGCGAACGCGGGCGTTGCGCCGACCACGGACGTGCCGACTCCTACGGCTGCCGCTCCCGCACCGGCCAGGGCCGCGTTGCGCAGAAAACCACGCCGAGTCCGCTCGGTCGGCTCTTGTGACGGGTTGTCATCGATACTGGACATAGGGGCTCTTCCCGGGTCGATAGTTCAAACAGCGACGACGCTAGTCAGGAGCGGTCCGAGCTGGGCAGACATGAGATGACAAAAGAAGATCAGGCATCTGTCCAGGACTGAAAGCGGCCGCCACGTCACATCCGGACGCTGATCTCTTGAAGGGCGGACGGTGAACAGAAGGAGTCGAGTTCCGGCCACGGTGTTCCGTCGCTACCGCCACCGCCACCGCCACCGCAGCAACGACCGGTCTGGGGCACGGCACAGGGCGGCCGAGTGTCGTGGACGCAGCCGGTCGCCCACCGCGTCGCTGGCGGGCCGGGTTCGTCGATGTCGCTAGCGTCGAGCCATGTTGCACACGAGATTCACCGAAATGTTCGGTATCGCCTACCCGGTCATGTCGGCCCCCATGGGCCTGCACAGCGGGGGGACGCTCGCCGGCGCGGTTTCCGCTGCCGGCGGGATCGGCTCTTTCGGGGGTACGCATCCTTGGAAAGGGCCCGACTGGATCCGCGCGGAGATCGCGACCATCCGCGCCACGACGGACGGCCCGTTCGGAGTCGGCTTCATCACGCCGTTCCTCCCGTTCACCGAGGCGCATTTCGACGCCGCGCTGGAGGAGCGAACAGACGTCATCGCGCTGTCGTTCGCAGACCCCCGGCCTTGGGTTGCCCGTGCCAAGGACGCGGGCGCCCGGGTGATGTGCCAGGTCCAGAACCACGACGACGCGGCGATGGCGGTCGCCGCGGGTGCCGATGTGCTCGTGGCGCAGGGCACGGAGGCCGGGGGCCACACCGGGATGATGGGTCTGCTGCCCTTCCTGGCCGGGATCGTGAGGCGATACCCCGATGTTCCGGTCCTGGCCGCGGGGGGCATCGGCGACGGCCGGACACTCGCGGCGGTCCTCACCGCCGGTGCGGACGGCGCCTGGTTGGGCACGGCGTTCCTCGCCACGCCCGAAGCGGTCGAGGTGCACGATGTCCACAAACGCCTGATCGTCGAGAGCGATGGCGGCGACACGGTCTGGACGCGGGCCTACGACATCGTGTCGGACCTACCGTGGCCCGCGACCATCGGCCAACGCGTCCGCCGCAATCGGTTCACCGAGGAGTGGGCGGAGCGTGAGGCGACGCTGCGGAACCGCAAAGAGGAATTCGCGCCTGCGGAAGACGTCAACCCCCTTGAGGGGACACCCGACCCCGACACCAGCGCGATTCTCTACGGTCAGTCGGCGTCCTTCGTCGATGCGGTCCGCCCCGCCGCTGAGGTGGTCCGGACGATCAGCGACGAGGCCGAGGCGATCCTGGCCTCGCGGCCCCGCTCGCTGCTGGACTGACCCGTGGGCAACCGAAGAAATCGCCGCCGCGGCGCGCGGCGAGACTCCGACGGACGTCCGCATCGGCCCCCACGCCCCGGGCCCACGCCATCCACGTCGTTCTCCGACGGCCGGCGGCGCTAATGACGCCGAGCGGTTCTCGCCCGCGCCGGGCTGCGCAGTCTCCTCGCTCGCGGATACCCTGGCCGCCATCATCGGCGGCTCGTGGCCCCGGTGTTGCTCACCGCACTGCTCGTCGGCGGTGGCAGCCGGCTCCCGCCGGCGCCGTACATCGCCGTGACCGCGGTCCGTCACCGTGGTCGGCCCGTCCCGCGGCCGCGATCCCGTCGCGGTCGCGGCCGACCAGGACCGGCCCGCCGTCGCGGCCACCGTGCCCCACCACCGACGTCCGCCGAACCGACAAGGAGGCAACCCGCCTTGCGCACCGTGCCACGCCGGCGCACCACCGGCCCCGACCTTGAGAAGAACCTGCGGCTGACCGGGGAATGGACCGGCGTCCTGGCCGGGCGGCGCCCGGCGGTGTCGCGATGAGCAAGCCCGAGCTGGAGTTCCACCGACCCGACGGGCTCTGGAGCACGCCCGCGGGAGCCGCCCCCGGAATTCGGGAACAGGTCCTGGCCGAGGATCCCGCCACCGGCGCCCGCACCGCGCTCGTGCGCTGGGAGCCGGGCACCGACACCTCCGCCCAGGGCGTGTCCCGGCACGACTTCTGGGAAGAGGTCCATCTCCTGGAGGGGGCCCTGCACGACCTCACCCTCGGCGCGACCTTCACCGCCGGGATGTACGCGTGCCGCCCGCCCGGCATGCCCCACGGGCCCTGGACCTCACAGGAAGGGGTCACGATGCTCGTCATCACCTACCCCGAGGCCGGTTGACCGGTGAGTGGCGTCCCGAGCCCTGTGGCCAGGTGCGACCGCTCGGCGCGCCGCCTTTGAGGGACGCGGAGGTGCGGTGCGGCGGAGGCAGGCCGGACCGGCGGGAGTCCAAGGCCGGTGATTCTGCCGATGTGCGGGGCCGGGGGTGGGCCGGACAGTTGCCACCGCAACCACCGAGACGGACCCCGCCGCTTCGCAGCGTGCGCCTTCCGACACCCACGCCCCGGCGGCGCCGCGATCGCGGCGCGGGTCCGTCACCCCTCACCGAGAGGACGCACCCGCCGTGCAGCAGCCGAACCGAGCATTCCCCGCCGCACCCGCCGCACCCGCCGCACCCGCCGCACCCGCCGCACCCGCCGCACCCGTCGGCCCCTACCCGTCCGCGCGCCGCCCGCACCGGCTCACGAGCCGTCTGGCGCGGGCCGGCCTCGCGGCGCTGCTCGCCGCGGGCGGTCTTGTCGCCGCGCAGGCCACCGGAGCACAGGCGATCGGAGCACCGGTCGTCTCGGCGCAGGCCGCCGCGAACCCGTACGAGCGTGGTCCCGCCCCCACGACTGCCAGCATCGAGGCGACCCGCGGGTCGTACGCCGTCTCCCAGACCACCGTCTCCTCGCTCTCGGCGACCGGCTTCGGCGGAGGCACCGTCTACTACCCGACCTCGACCAGCGACGGCACCTTCGGCGCGGTCGTCATCTCGCCCGGATACACCGCGTACCAGTCGTCCATCGCCTGGCTCGGGCCCCGGCTCGCCTCGCAGGGCTTCGTCGTGTTCACCATCGACACTCTCACCACCCTGGACCAACCGGACAGCCGTGGGCGGCAGTTGCTCGCCGCGCTCGACTACCTGACCCAGCGCAGTTCCGTGCGGACCAGGATCGACAGCACCCGGCTCGGCGTCATGGGCCACTCGATGGGCGGCGGCGGCACGCTGGAGGCGGCGAAGAGCCGTCCCTCGCTCCAGGCCGCCATCCCGCTCACCGGCTGGAACCTGGACACCACCTGGCCGGAGATCCAGACGCCGACGCTGATCGTGGGCGCCGACGGGGACACGATCGCACCGGTGGCCACGCACTCCGAACCCTTCTACCGGAGTCTGCCGAGCACGCTCGACAAGGCGTACCTGGAGCTCAGGGGCGCCACCCACTTCACGCCCAACAGCTCGAACACGACGATCGCGAAGTACAGCATTTCGTGGCTGAAGCGGTTCATCGACAATGACACCCGCTACGAGCAGTTCCTCTGCCCGCTGCCGCAGGCGTCGCTGACGATCGCCGAGTACCGCGGCAACTGCCCGCACACCTCCTGACCCGTCCCGCACCGTACGACCGAGCAAGCGGGTGACGGCCGCCGGAACCGGTTCCGGCGGCCGTCACCCGCGTGGGCGTGCCGCCGCGGCCGGTGGTCCTTGTGCGCGCTCACAAGCCTTGCGTGCCGGGCCTGGGAGCTCGCCCATCCGGCGCCCCCGCCAGGACCTCGTTCGCCCAGGTCACATGAGGTTTCCTTGACTGTGCAGGCAGATGAACGCGGGGCTTCCGCCTTCGTTTACGCGGAAGTAACGTGACGGTCGTGACGGGAAACGCGACTGCGCGAAGTCCACTCCGGACGGCAGGCCGGAGCTCCTTACCGACGGCCTTGCGAGCGGCGGCGAACGAGCCGCGCCGAAGCGGCGACCCAGGGCCGGCGCCCTGTCCCCGGTGCACCTCGGCACCCCTGCCCGTGCCGGCTGCCCCGGGTTCCACGGCAGCTGCGCACGCCCCGACCGGTGAGGCGTTGCTCCTTCGCGCCGACGATCCCGCTGCCGGGCCGGCCGCCCTCCGCTCGCAGGCATCGAGGCTTCCGGAACGTCAGGAGCCCCTGGACGACCGAGGCGGAGCCGCGGCCGTATACGACCTCGGCCGTCAGGAGGGCTCACCGTCCGACACCGGTCGGGACCCGGTCGCCGCGTCGCCGGCCGCCCAACTCGCCACAGGGGCACGCCCGCCGGCCGTCCGGCTGATCGACGCCGCCGACCAGGCCAGGCTGGCCGGGCTGCCGGAGCGAGCGCGGGAGCTGCTCGCGCAGGCCGGTCACGAGCGCGCGCCCGACGCCGTGCGCGGCGCGGCCCAACTGGTGATCGGGCAGCTCGCCCTCCAGGACGGTCCGGCCGCCGACGCCCGCGAAGTGCTGCTCCTCGCCGCCGAGTTGCTGGGCCCGGCCGACGGAGACCGCGCCCTCGCCGCAAGGCTCGCCGCCATGGAGGCGGCCTGGGCGATGGGCGACGCGGCAGCGTGTCGGGAGGCCCTGGACCGTGCTCCGGGCCGGCCGGAACCCGACCCGCGGCTCGCGGCGTATCGGGCGGGGATGTCCGCGGTCATGCGAGGACGCCTGGACACGGGTCGGCACCGGCTGGGGGAAGTGGTCGCCGGAGCAGGGGCGGCCGGAGTCCCCGACGGTCCCGAGGCACTCCTACGAGCCGGGGGAGCGGCGCTCGTCGCAGGTGACCTCACCGCCGCCTGCCGGGCCAACTCCCGCGCGCTCGCCGTCGCCAGGGCCTCCGGCCCGCGCATCCTGGTCGCCCAGGCGTTGGAACGCCTCGCGTACGGAGAACTGCGCGCCGGCCGGCACGCCCGCGCCCGGGCCCACGCCGAGGACGGCCTGCGCACCGCGCTCGGTGCCGGTCAGTACAACCTCGCGGCGCACCATCACGCGATCCTCGCGCTGGTGGCGTCGGTCGAGGGGTCACAGGAGGCCGTCGCGGAGCACGCGTCCGCCGCCGAGCGCGTTGCCGCGCCTCACGGTCTCGCGCAGGCGGCCACACTGTCCCAGTGGGCCAGGGCCCGTGCCGACCTGGCCCGTGGCCGACTTCCCGAGGCCGCCGCCCGGCTCGGCCCGCTGGTCGGCGCGGGCCCGCGCCGCGGTCACTTCGCGGTGCGGATGCTCGCCGTTCCCTGCTTCGTGGAGGCGGCGGCCCGCACCGGCCAGGCGGACGCGGCCCGTTCGGCGGTGGCGGAGTTCGCCCACTGGGCGGCACAGGGCGCCGATCCGCAGGCACCGGCCCAACTGGCCCGCTGCCGTGCACTGCTGACCGAACCCCATGAGTGCGAGCCGCTGTTCACCGCCGCGCTCGCCCACCACGACCAGCTCACCGGGGACTTCGAACGCGGCCGCACTCAACTCCTCTACGGAACCTGGCTGCGACGCCGGCGCAGACCGGGCGAGGCGCGCGGCCGTCTACGGGACGCGCTGGTGTCCTTCGAACGGGGCGGAGCACTCGGCTGGGCCGCGCAGACCAGGGCCGAACTACGGGCGACCGGGGACGCGGGGCAGGGCGAACCGACCGGTTCACTCGGCCTTCTGACGCCCCAACAGCTTCGGATCGCCCGCTGCGTGGCCGAGGGTGCCACCAACCGCGAAGTGGCGCTGCGCCTGTCCGTGAGCCCCCGTACCGTGGACCACCACCTGCGGAATGTCTTCGCCGCGCTGGGGGTCCGCTCCCGGGTCGAACTCTCCCGCTGGCTGGACCGCGCGGAGAAGACCACCGCACACCCCTAGGTACCGACCAGGCGGTATGTCATCCTGCGGGATCAGGAGGTCCGGATCCGGAGCACCCGTGCGGCCGCGCGTCGGCCGACCGGACCGGCCGGACCGAGCCGACTCCGGTGGAGGACAGCGATGCAGCACCTCGTACCCGCCCACGGCCGGCCCCTGCCGGGATCGCGGACTCCGGTGGCGGCCGCCCGTACCGCCGTCGACGCGGAGGCCCTCTCGGTACTGCACCAGGCCGCGCGGGCGCTGCTGGCGGGGCTGCCCGAGCTCACCGAACGCCTGATGACGCTGCTGCGGGAGCGCGAGCCCGCGTACCGCACGGCCATGGAGGCCGACGCGGAGAGCGTGCGCGACGAGGTGCGGCGTTCGCTGCGGCTCAACGTCGAATCGCTGATCCGGCCCGGCGAACTGCGCGAGGCGGCCCGTCGCTGCTCCTGGGCCATCGGCAGGGCACGAGCCGATCGAGGGCTCCCGCTGGACGCCCTGCTGCGCGCGTTCCGGCTGGGCGGCGGCATGGTCTGGCAGGAACTCGTCGACGAGACCACCCGCCGTCAGCCCTCGGACGCGCGTCTGCTCGTCCATGTCGCCGCCGACGTGTGGAACTTCGTCGACGACCACTGTGCCGTCGTGGCCGAGGCCTACCGTCAGACGGAACGCGAGCTGATGTGGCGCCGGGAGAACCGGCTGCGGCTGATGACGGCCGCGCTGCTCGACGGCACCGCGCGGATCGCCGACCTGCCCGCCACCGCGGCCGCCCTGGGCCTCCCCGAGCAGGGGCGGTACGCGGTCGTGCTGGCCCGACTGCCCTCGGGGCGGACGTTCGCCGACGCGTGGGGGCAGGTCCACCTGTCCGGCCTGCGGGTCCTCTGGTACCGCGACCGTGACCGGGACGGCGGCGGAAGCTACGGCATCGTCCTGCTCGCCGGCCACCCCCACGACGAGGGCGAACCCGGTCACAGTCACGAGAGCGGTCTCCTCGACACCGGCCCCGGCCCGATGGCGGCGGCCGGGGGCGGTCCGGGCGACGACGTCACCCGGGGCGAGGAGCTTCCCCGGGTGTACGGGCTCGACGTGGACGCCGGGGAGATCGCCCGCCGGCTGACCGCCCCGCCCGTGGCCCGGATCGGGGTGAGCCCGGTGGTGGAGGGTCTCGCGGCGATCGGCGATGCCCGGCGCCTGGCGGACACGGCGCTTCGGGCCTGCCCGCGGTCCGGGGGAACCGTCGTGCTGGAGGAGCACCTGCCCGCGGCGCTCGTCGTCTCCGCCCCGGTCCTGGGTGCGGCGCTGGCCGAGCGGGTGCTCGGGCCGCTGCTGCGATTGGACCCGTCGGACCGGGACGTCATGCTGGAGACCCTCACGGCCTGGCTCGCCTGCGACGGATCGGCCCAGCGGGCCGCCGGCCGGCTCTACTGTCACCGCAACACGGTTCTGAACCGGCTGCGCCGTTGCGAGCAGCTCACCGGCCGCTCGCTGAGCCGGCCGTCCGACGTCGTGGAGCTGTCGCTCGCCCTCGCCGCACACAGCCTCCTCGACCCCTGACCGACGGCACCGTCATAACGACGACACCAACGACACCGAACGGCAGGAGCTGGACCGGGTCTGGGCCGGGCGTGTGCTGCTGAGGGTCACAGAAGCAGCAACAGGGTGACGGCCGCGGTGGATGCCGCGCAGACGGCCAGGGCCAGCCCCACGCAGCGCCTCCGCAGCCCTCGGTAGCGGTGCTCGTACTCGGCACGCAGTTCAAGACATCGGGCCGCGATCCGTTCGATGTCCTTGCGAGCACGTTTCAGTCTGTCGGCGACGTAGCACCGTTCGATCTCTTCCCGCTGCGACGTGGTCAGCCAGTCCATGGCTTCGACGAACTCACGTGCACGTTGCTCGGCTTCTGTGACGGTGGCGTGCCAGAGCAGGTATCCCTCGGCCGCGTTACCCAGCTCGCCGTCGGGTCCAGGCCGCAGCAGATCGCTCACCTGGGCCCTCGCTCGGTCAGGAGCGGGCCTCCTCCGCCGTGGCTTCGGTCCTCGGCCAGGGCGATGTCGGGGTGGTGCAGGTCGAACGCGGGGGATTCACTGCGGATCCGCGGCAGGGTGAGGAAGTTGTGGCGCGGCGGAGGGCAGGACGTGGCCCACTCCAACGAACGGCCGTAACCCCAGGGGTCGTCGACCTCGACCTTCTTGCCGTACTTGGCGGTCTTCCACACGTTGTAGAGGAACGGCAGCATCGACAGGCCGAGCAGGAACGAGGAGATCGTCGAGACCGTGTTCAGGGCGGTGAAGCCGTCGGCCGCGAGGTAGTCCGCGTAACGGCGCGGCATGCCCTCGGCACCCAGCCAGTGCTGCACCAGGAACGTGCCGTGGAAGCCCACGAACAGCGTCCAGAAGGTGATCTTCCCCAGGCGTTCGTCGAGCATCTTGCCCGTGAACTTCGGCCACCAGAAGTGGAAGCCGGAGAACATCGCGAACACCACGGTGCCGAACACGACGTAGTGGAAGTGCGCCACCACGAAGTACGAGTCGGAGACGTGGAAGTCCATCGGCGGCGAGGCCAGGATGACGCCGGTCAGACCACCGAAGAGGAAAGTGACGAGAAAACCCGTGGCCCAGAGCATCGGTGTCTCGAAGGACAGCGAGCCCTTCCACATCGTTCCGATCCAGTTGAAGAACTTCACTCCGGTCGGTACGGCGATGAGGAACGTCATGAAGGCGAAGAACGGGAGCAGTACGCCACCGGTCACGTACATGTGGTGCGCCCACACGGTCACGGACAGACCCGCGATCGAGATCGTCGCGCCGATCAGACCCATGTAACCGAACATCGGCTTGCGCGAGAAGACCGGGATGACCTCGGAGACGATGCCGAAGAACGGCAGGGCGATGATGTACACCTCCGGATGGCCGAAGAACCAGAAGAGGTTCTGCCACAAGAGGGGGCCGCCGTTGGCCGCGTCGAAGATGTGAGCGCCGAATTTACGGTCCGCCTCCAGGGCCAGCAGCGCGGCCGCGAGCACCGGGAAGGCCAGCAGGACCAGTACGGCGGTGAGGAGCACGTTCCACACGAAGATCGGCATCCGGAACATCGTCATGCCGGGAGCGCGCATGCAGATGATCGTGGTGATGAAGTTGACCGCACCGAGGATCGTGCCGAAGCCGGAGAAGGCCAGACCCATGATCCACATGTCGGCGCCGACCCCCGGCGAACGCACCGCGTCCGACAGCGGCGCGTACGCGAACCAGCCGAAGTCCGCCGCGCCCTGCGGAGTGAGGAAGCCACCCACCGCGATGAGCGAGCCGAAGAGGTACAGCCAGTACGCGAACATGTTCAGCCGCGGGAACGCCACGTCGGGCGCGCCGATCTGCAGCGGCATGATCCAGTTCGTGAAACCGGCGAACAGCGGCGTCGCGAACATCAGCAGCATGACCGTGCCGTGCATCGTGAACGCCTGGTTGTACTGCTCGTTGGAGATGATCTGAATTCCCGGCCGGGCGAGTTCGGCGCGCATCAGCAGCGCCATCACACCACCGATCAGGAAGAACGCGAACGAGGTGGTCAGATACAGCGTGCCGATGGTCTTGTGGTCGGTGGTGGTCAGCCACTTCACCACGACATTGCCGGGTTGCTCGCGCCTGACCGGCAGCTCGCTCTCGTAAGAGTCCTCGGGTGCCGTGGCACCACGAGGTTCGTTGCGCATGCTCAAGGCGGTTTGCTCCCCAGCTGACAGTGGACCGACGGCTCTCGTCTGCCGGCCATCCTCGCTGTCCGGAGCAAAGAGCTACGCACTGAGCGGTCACTATTCAACCGATCGCTTCAGTATCCAACTCGAATACCGTAGGAGCTGGACAGCAGTGTGAATGTGCAGTAGCGGCTATTCGGAATCCAGTTCAGTGTTCATGACGGGCTGACTACCGTGGACGACGCCGTCCACTCCCTCCAGGGCGCCGACCGGCCCGAGGCCGACGCGGTCCTGCTGTCGGCCCGCAGCACGCGGTACACCGGATCAGGCAAGATCATCTGGACTGAACGGGCTCTCGCAGCAAGCCGTGCGGCAGCCCTGGCGAGGAACCTGATCCGCAGGGCGCTCGCCCGACCGGATCGGCTCGACCGTCGCACGGTGCGGGAGTCGCCTTCCAGTGCGACCGCCCGCGATCTGCAAGTCCCCGCCTCGCGGCACGCACGCCGGGGTGGCGGTCACGGTTGCGCGGAACCAGTACGAGGTCATCCCGCTCGCGGCGGACCAGGTCCGCAACCAACCGCTGCCAGTTCCGCGTGAGGTAGTCGCTCAGGATGGCGCATGTATGCGCAAGAAATTGCGCTTCTTGCGTTCTCTTGCGTTGTGCGGCGCAAGGCCTCGATCGGCGGGGTCCGACGCCGGGACCGAACCGCGCGGGCTCGGGCACCGGCCTGGCTTCAAAGGGCGTCCGAAACGCTCTCGATGTGCCAAGTGCCGGATCCCCAAAGGAAGTAGCGCGCGGGCCGCATTTTTCCGCCGCCCCTCCTCAGGGCGCGCTCATTGCCCTGTTCATCGGCCTGGAAGCCGCGCACGCCGCGCCTCCACTGCTGAGGCGCGGGTGCGGTCGGTGAAACTTGTGGCGTCCTGACGGTAGACGGACTCACAGTGCTCTGCAATATTGCGATGAAAGAGCGCAAGAAGCTGCGCACCCCTGTGTGGAGATCACCCATCTCTGCGCAGGCGGTGCCCGCCGTTCTGTCGTACCGCGCCACCGTGCCACCGCTCTGCCCAGGAACGAGCCGACCTCGCCGCCCCCTCCGGCGCGCGAACCTCCGCAGGGAGTGACCCCGCATGACTCGACACAAGCCCAGATCCTGGAGACGGCGCGCAGCGACCGCTGTGCTCGCCTCCACCGTCATGGTGCTAGGCATGCCCGCCCTCGGCGCCCATGCGGCCGGCGGGCCCAACGCCGCCGCGGACGCCGCGACCAAGGCCGGCAGCGCCCTCGGCGCACACACGGCCGCCAGCGTCACCGACGGCGACGCCGACACCTACTGGCAAGCCGGGAAGAAGTCCGCCCAGTGGGTGCAGACCGACCTCGGCCGGACCAAGCGCGTCCGCCAGGTCGTGCTGCGTCTGCCCGAGGCCTGGCAGACCCGCAAACAGACGCTGGCGCTTCAAGGCAGTGCCGACGGAAAGAGCTTCGCCACGCTCAAGTCGTCGGCGCAGTACGTCTTCAGCCCCGGCAACGGCAACACGGTGAAGGTCTCCTTCCCCGCGACCCTCGCGCGTTACGTACGAGCCGACTTCAGCAAGAACTCGGTCGCCTCCACCGCTCAGCTCGCCGAGATGCAGGTCCTCACGACCGCCGCCTCGACCCCCAACCTCGCCCAGGGCAAGCCCTTCAGCGAGAGCGGGCACGCCGACGTCTACGGCGCGGGCAACGCCGGTGACGGCAACCGGGCCACCTACTGGGAGAGCACGAACAACGCCTTTCCGCAATGGCTCCAGGTCGACCTCGGGTCCTCGGTCAAGGTGAACCAGGTGGCGCTGCGGCTGCCCAGCGGATGGCCGAGCCGCAGTCAGACGCTCAAGGTCCAGGGTTCCACCGACAACCAGAACTTCACCGACCTGACGGCCTCGAAGGCGTACACCTTCGACAGCGGCGACGACCAGTCGGCGACCATCAGCCTCGACACCACCACGACCCGGTACGTGCGCGTGCTGATCACGGCCAACACCGGCTGGCCGGCGGGGCAGTTGTCCGAACTCGAGGTCTACGGGCCGGCGACCGGCGACACCCAGGCGCCCACCGCGCCGTCGAACCTGAGCTACACCGAGCCGGCCACCGGGCAGATCAAGCTGAACTGGGGCGCCGCGAGCGACGACACGGGTGTCACCGGCTACGACATCTACGCCAACGGCCAGTTGCGGGCGACCGTCGCCGGGAACGTCCTGACGTACACCGACACCCAGCCGGCCGGCAGCGACATCACGTACTTCGTGCGGGCCAAGGACGCCGCGGGCAACGTCTCCTCCAACAGCAACAGCGTCACCCGCAAGGGATCGGGCGGCGACACGCAGGCTCCCACGGCGCCCGGCAACCTCGCCTACACACAGTCCGGCAGCGACGTGAAGCTCACCTGGCAGGCGTCGAGCGACAACGTCAAGGTCACCGGCTACGACGTCTACGCCAACGACCAGCTCGTCAAGTCCGTCGCGGGTGACGTCCTGACGTACACCGACACCCCGTCCGCGGCGGCCACGGTCACCTACTACGTCAAGGCGAAGGACGCCGCCGGGAACGTGTCGGTGGCCAGCAACAGCGTCACCAGGCCCGGCTCGGGCGGCGGTTCCAACCTGGCCCAGGGCAAGCCCATCGACGCTTCCTCGTCCACCTTCACGTTCGTCGCGACCAACGCCAACGACGGTTTGACCAGCACCTATTGGGAAAGCGGGGGAGGCGCCTACCCGGCCACCCTCACCACCAAGCTGGGCGCCAACGCCGATCTCAGCCAGATCGTCGTCAAGCTCAGCCCGGACTCGGCCTGGTCGACGCGCACGCAGAACATCCAGGTGCTCGGCCGTGACCAGGACGCGACGACCTTCACCAGCCTCGCCGCGGCGAAGGACTACACGTTCTCACCGGCGAGCGGCAACACGGTGACCATCCCGGTCTCGGGCTCCGCCGCCGACATCCAGCTCAAGTTCACCTCCAACACCGGCGCTCCGGGCGCGCAGGTCGCCGAGTTCCAGGTCATCGGCACCCCCGCCGCCAACCCGGACCTCAAGGTCACCGGCATCACGAACACGCCCACGGCTCCCGTCGAGTCGGACGCCATCAGTCTCACCGCGACCGTCACCAACAGCGGCACCAAGGCGTCCAAGGCCACCGATCTGAACTTCACCCTCGGGGGAACCAAGGTCGCCACGGCGGACGTCCCCGCCCTCGCCACAGGTGAGACGAAGACGGTCACCGCGAGCATCGGCGCCCGGGACGCGGGCAGTTACCCGGTCGGCGCCGAGGTGGACCCGTCGAACAAGGTCATCGAGCAGAACGACGCGAACAACGTCTTCACCCGCTCGGACGCACTCGTCGTCAAGCCCGTCTCCAGCTCCGACCTGATCGCGGCGCCGGTCTCCTGGACTCCGTCCAGCGCTTCGGCGGGCGACGACGTCAAGTTCACCGTCGCGATCAAGAACCAGGGCACGACGGACTCGGCCTCCGGTGCCCACGGCGTCACCCTGACGATCCAGGACTCCAAGGGCGCCACCGTCAAGACGCTCAGCGGCTCCTACAACGGCGTCATCGCCTCGGGGCAGACGACCGCTCCGGTCAGCCTCGGTTCGTGGACGGGCGCCAACGGCAAGTACACCGTGAAGACGGTCATCGCCGACGACGCCAACGAACTGCCGGTCAAGCGCACCAACAACACCACCACGCAACCCCTGTTCATCGGCCGCGGCGCTGACATGCCGTACGACATGTACGAGGCCGAGGACGGCACGGTCGGCGGCGGCGCCAAGGTCGTCGGCCCGAACCGGACCATCGGCGACGCGGCGGGCGAGGCGAGCGGCCGCAAGGCGGTGACCCTCACCGGGACCGGCCAGTACGTCGAGTGGACCACCCGCGCGGCGACCAACAGCCTGGTGACCCGGTTCTCGATCCCGGACGGCACCGACAGCACGCTCAACGTCTACGTGGACGGCCAGTTCCTCAAGGCGATCGACCTCACCTCGAAGTACGCCTGGCTGTACGGCAACGAGACCGCGCCCGGCAACTCGCCCGGCTCCGGTGCTCCGCGCCACATCTACGACGAGGCGAACCTGCTGCTCGGCAAGACCGTGCCGGCCGGTTCCAAGATCCGACTCCAGAAGGACGCCGCCAACAGCTCCACCTACTACAACATCGACTTCATCAACACGGAGCAGGCGACCGCCGCCGCGAACCCGGACCCGGCCGCCTACACGGTCCCGGCCGGCTTCGCGCACCAGGACGTGCAGAACGCGCTCGACAAGGTCCGCATGGACACCACGGGCAAGCTCGTCGGCGTCTACCTCCCCGCCGGTGACTACGAGACCTCCAGCAAGTTCCAGGTCTACGGCAAGGCGGTCCAGGTCGTCGGTGCCGGACCGTGGTTCACCCGCTTCCACGCCCCCTCCTCGCAGGAGAACACGGACATCGGCTTCCGGGCCGAGGCGAGCGCCAAGGGTTCGACGTTCGCCGGCTTCTCCTACTTCGGCAACTACACGTCCCGGATCGACGGCCCGGGCAAGGTGTTCGACTTCTCCAACGTCTCCGACATCACCATCGACAACATCTGGGTCGAGCACATGGTGTGCCTCTACTGGGGCGCCAACACCGACAACATGACCATCAAGAACTCCCGTATCCGTGACACGTTCGCCGACGGCATCAACATGACGAACGGTTCCACGGACAACCACGTGGTCAACAACGACGCCCGGGCCACGGGCGACGACAGCTTCGCGCTCTTCTCGGCGATCGACGCCGGCGGCGCCGACGAGAAGAACAACCTCTACGAGAACCTGACGGCGACGCTCACCTGGAGAGCGGCCGGTATCGCCGTCTACGGCGGCTACGCCAACACCTTCCGCAACATCCGCGTCGCCGACACCCTGGTCTACTCCGGCATCACGATCTCGTCGCTGGACTTCGGCTACCCGATGAACGGCTTCGGGACCGACCCCACGACGATCGAGAACGTCTCCCTGGACAGGACGGGCGGCCACTTCTGGGGCTCGCAGGTCTTCCCCGCCATCTGGGCGTTCTCCGCCTCCAAGGTGTTCCAGGGGATACGGGTCAACGACGTCGACATCGACGACTCCACCTACGGAGGCGTGATGTTCCAGACCAACTACGTCGGGGGCCAACCGCAGTTCCCGGTGAAGGACACGATCTTCACCGACATCTCCATCACCAACTCCAAGAAGAGCGGGGACGCCTTCGACGCCAAGTCCGGATTCGGCATCTGGGCCAACGAGCTGCCGGAGCCCGGTCAGGGTCCCGCCGTCGGTGAAGCCACCTTCCGCAACCTGCGGATGAGCGGCAACGCGCAGGACGTCCGCAACACGACCAGCACGTTCAAGATCAATATCGAGTGAGTTCCGAACAGTGACGAACGGTACGGGGTCTCCCTCCGCGAGGGCGGCCCCGTACTGTCGTGTCCGAGGACAGGGGACTCGCTGAGCGGCCCCACCGGAGGTGTCGGCAGGTGCCGCTGTTGCTGTTCTGCCTCAGGAGCCGGGCGATCACAGCGCCGTTCGAGCAGCTGTTCTCCACGGTCGCGGGGCTACGCACCTCTGCGTATGGCGCCGGGCGTCGGCGGCCCGCCACCCTGAGATCCGGCACGCCACGGAACGTCCACGGGCGTCATTCACGGGGAGTCCTTCATGCACCACGTCCGCCCTCGTCCTGTCCGCCTCGCCGCCCTCCGCGTCGCCACGCTGCTGCTCGCGCTCGGCCCACTGGTCGCCTGTCAGGACGACGACGGCGGCTCGACCGCACCGGCCACCGTCTCCCCGACGTCCCACGACAAGCCGAGCCCCACCGCCGCGAAGGGCATCGTTCCCGACCTCACCGGGCTCACCGTCGCCGACGCACGCAACCGACTCGCCGAACTGGACTACGGCATGGCCTTCACCGACGACTCCGAGATCGGTGACGACTCCCTCGATGTGACCGCCCAGTCCCCGGCCCCCCACTCCACCCTGAAGCCGGGCGCCACCGTGACCATCACCGTCCCCGGCGACTGACCTTCGGCTTCCGCTTCCGCTCGGCGAAGGGTGCCCGCCGTCATCGCGGATCGTCGCCGTCATCCCGGGCCGATCCGCCCGGGCCCCTTCCGCGGAGAACCAGCAAACGCCTGGAATCCTCTGGAGGAGGTCACCGGGCCCGAAGCGGAAGCCGAAACCCTCCTCCGCGCCGGTCCCCCCACCGCAAGGGGAGGCTAGCCCGGCCGGCTCCGGGACTTCTTAGAAGCTGTCGGCACGACGACCTCGGGGTCGACCGGTACCGCCGCTGCGGGCGCCGGCGGATCCGGCCGGGCGGATCAGTCGCGGGTCAGATCCTGAAGGCCGACCACGCGCAGCAGTTCCAGCCGTTCGTAGGAGGTGGTGCCCGGACGGGCGGTGTAGACGATCAGCCGCTGGTCGTGTTCTGGATTCAGCAGTACCTCGCAGTCCAGCTCCAGCAGGCCGACGACCGGATGCAGGAAGCGTTTGACGTCGGTGCGGCGCACGGCGACGTGGTGGGCGTCCCACAAGGCCGAGAACTCCTCGCTGCGGGCGCGGAGCCGGCGTACGAGCGCTGCCAGCCGCACGTCGTCCGGGCGGCGGGCGAAGGTGGCGCGCAGGTCCGCCACGGCTGCGAGGGCGGCACGGTCACGGTCCTCGACCGGGAACAGCTCCCGCGCGGAGGGGTCCGTGAAGTACCGCCAGGTGGCGTTCCGCTCCGCCTCGGGGCGGACGGACGCGTCACCGTGGAGAGCCTTGGCCATCGCGTTCTGTGCGAGGACGTCACCGCGGTCGCTCACCACCTGGGCGGGAGTGTCGGTGAGCCGGTCGAGGACGAGAAGCAGGCCGCGGCGCACGTGCTCCGTGGTCGGCCGGTTGCGTGGGGGCTCCTCGCCGGCCAGATGGAAGAGGTGGTCCCGTTCGTCGCCGGTCAGTCGCAGCGCGCGGGCGACGGCGGCGAGCATCTGGCGGGACGGGCGTGAGCCCCTGGCCTGCTCCAGCCGCGTGTAGTGGTCCGTGGACATGCCCGCCAACTGAGCCACCTCCTCGCGGCGCAGTCCCGGCGTACGGCGCCGGACACCCTGCGAGAGCCCCACGTCGGCAGGGGCGAGTCGGGTCCGGCAGTGGCGCAGGAAGTCGGCCAGTTCGGTTCTGTCCACACCTCCACCATGCCCCGGGACGCCCCGGCGCAGCCAGGGACTGCCTGCCCCGGACAAGGACGCCTCTCCCGCCGGCGCCCGCACCGGGGCACGCTGGAGACCGGCTCGGCGGACCGGCGCCCCGCGGGTGCCACGAGACGGCACCGAAGAAATGTCGCGTGCCGCACGCGGCATCCGCACGCGGCATCCGCACGCGGTGTCCGCACGCGGTGTCCGCACGACGGCCGCATCCGCCTCCCGTCCGTGTGGCGGCGTTGGCGCATACGCAGATCCTCATCATGGCGAAAGGGAGATTTACCATGCGGTACCGCACGCTCGGCCGGACCGGAATCAAGGTCAGCCCCTATGCGCTCGGCGCATTGATGTTCGCCACGTCCGTCGGCAACCCCGACCCCGACGACTCGGTCCGCATCATCCACAAAGCGCTGGATGCGGGAATCAACCTCATCGACACCGCCGACGCCTACGGAGACTCCGAAGAGGTCGTCGGCAAGGCACGCAAGGGGCGACGGGACAACGTCGTCCTCGCGACCAAGGTGAGCCGCCCGATGGGTGACGACCCCAATCGACAGGGCGCCTCTCGGCGCTGGATCGTGACCGCGGTCGAGAACTCGCTGCGCCGTCTGCAGACCGACCACATCGACCTCTACCAGATCCAGCGGCCGGACCCCACCACGGACATCGAGGAGACACTCTCGGCTCTCTCCGGTCTGATCCAGAGCGGGAAAGTCCGTGCGACGGGGACGTCCACGATGCCGGCGTCCGACATCGTCGAAGCCCAGTGGGTCGCCGAGCGGCGTGGTCTGGAACGCTTCCGCACCGAACAGCCGCCGTACTCGCTGCTCAACCGCGGCATCGAACGCGAGGTGCTGCCGGTCACCCAGCGCTTTGGGATGGGCACGCTGGTCTGGGGCCCGCTCGGGCAGGGGCTGCTCACCGGGCGGGTCCGCAAGGGCCTGCCGAACCGACTCCGCCGCGCCGACTTCTTCGCACACCTCAACGACGAGCGCCGACTCGACACGGTCGAGCAGTTCATCTCGCTGGCCGAGGAGGCGGGCCTGCCCCTGACCCACCTCGCCATGGCGTTCGCGATCGCTCACCCCGGCGTGACCGCCGCGATCGTCGGGCCGCGCACGATGAGCCACCTCGACGACCTCCTCGCCGGTACGGAGGTGGCCCTCACCGACGACATCCTCGACCGGATCGACGAGATCGTCCCGCCGGGCACCGACGTCGGCACGCTCGACCAGGCGTACGTGCCTGAGGCTCTCCAGCAGGGGAGTCTCCGCCGCCGCGCCGTGAGCGAACGTACCGCCGCGTGAAGCGTGAGGGTTCTCGAGCAAGACGGCACAACGACCGTATCGACAGGGGGGATCGTCCTGCTCCGAAATCAAATCGCTCTCTCGGCCGAGCAGTTGCCTTTCCAAGGTAGGCAACTCGAAGTTCTTCCCGACCGCCTCACCCTGTCATGTCGTGAGATCCGCACGCGTCGACCGAACGGCTTCCTCGGAGTCCGGCTTCGGGGCACCTCGCCCACCCACACGGTCCATGTCGCGCCATTCCGGCCGCAGTCCAGCCAGGTTCGTGGTGAGGAAGTACGCGGTCCCGCCGGCGAGCAGCACCGGCGCGAGTCCGACGGAGGCCACCGCCGCGCCGGCGATCAGTCCCCCGAGCGGAATACCGGCCCAGGCCAGCGAGTCACCGAGCGCGTTGACCCGGCCCAGCATGCGGCGCGGCACCCGCTCGAACAGGACTGCTCCCAGTACCGGGTTGAGGAAGCCCGACCCGAATCCACTGACGGCGAACACGGCAAGGACCGCTCCCAACGGCGCGCCGGAGGCCAGAATCAGGAACCTCGGCGCCCCGGCCACCAGGAAGCCGGTGAAGAACACCACCCGGCGCGGCAGGCGGTGCGCCGCCACCGAGGCGATCAGACTCCCCGCTACCGCCGTCGCTCCCATCACACTGCCCATCAGACCGATCGCGGTCGGCCCGTTGCCGGACTCTCTGGCCCAGACGGGCATGAGCACCGTGGCGAATCCCGCGTCCAGCAGGTTGGTGACCCCGACCATGACGATGACGGTCAGCAGCAGCAACTCGCCACGCAGGAAGGTGAAGCCCTCGCCGAACCGTCGCCAGTAACCCGGTTCCGTCTCGCCGGCGTGCGACGGGTCCTCCTCGACCGCGTGCCCCATGCCACGAGGCAGCGCCAGTCCGATGATCAGTGATCCGAGAGCGAAACAGCCCGCGTTGACGACAAGACCCGTCATGGGGCCGAGCAGCGCCACCAGGGAGCCGCCGGCCGCCGGACCGACGGTGGACGCGAGCCGTTCGGTCACGCCGGACAGACCGGCGGCTCGCTCCAGCGGCACCCGGCCGCGCTCGGCAGCCTCCGGGACCATGACCTCCTTGGCCAGGTCTCCGGGGCCGCGGACCGCGCCGATCAGTGCGACCAGGGCCAGCAGGAGCGGAAAGGTGAGCAGGTCCAGGACGTGGAACAGGGGAACCGCGGCGGCCGCGGCCGCACTGGCCAGGTCGGTGGTCCAGGAAACGGCCCGTGGCCCGATCCGGTCCACCAGCGGCCCGGTGAACGCCTTGACCGCCACGTAGGGAGTCATCTCGCAGAAGGCGACCAGTCCGGTCTGGGTGGCGCTGCCGGTCGTGACGAGTACGAACCAGGGAAGCGCGACGGCGGAGACGCGCGTGCCCGTCAGCGACACGGCCATGGCCGCCAGCACCCCGCCCAGCGGCCGTAAGGACCGCTTGCCGGATATGCCGCCCGCGCCGGGGACGACTTCCGTCATGACCTCTCCGTTCCTGCCGCCTCCTGAGGACCGGGAAGGAGCTCCGGGGCGCCGGGCGCGTCCAGTTCGGGTATGAGGTGGGTGATGACGGCGACCCGCTCGGCTCCCTCCGGCGCGCTCGCCGCTGCCTCCGGCGTATCACTCCGGTAGCGGGCGACGACTGCCCGCAACTCCTCGCGCAGGGCGGCGGTCTCCTCGGGTGTGAGCCGCAGGGCCCAGTCGCTCATGTCGAAGGTGTCCCGCCACGCACGGGGCAGCGTCTGCAGCTCGTTGACCGCCCGTTGGGTACGAAGGGTGTACGCGGCGGCGACGGACTGCAGGTAGGTCAGGGCGGCGTCGGGCTCTCGCTCGGCCAGTTCCGGGTCGTTCAGCTCCGTCATCCGATGCAGCGAACGCCACCAGCGCTCGCGGGCGTTGCCCCGTTCCGTGTCCTCCTCGACGAAGCCGGCCGCGCCGAGCTGGCGCAGGTGGTAGCTGGCGGTGCCGGAGTTCACGCCGAGTCGCTCCGCGAGGCGGGTAGCCGTCGAGGGACCGTACTTCCGCAGCAGCCCGAGCAGGTGCACGCGCACCGGGTGGGCCAGGGCACGCAGTCCCTTGGCGTCCAGAACAACCGAGTCGGCCCCTGGTTTCGGACCCTCCTGCCCCGCAGGTGTGTCAGTCATAACGCGCACTCTAGACCGCAAAGACTTCTTCGCAAAGAGTTCTTCGCGAAGAAGTCTTTGCGGTTGCTGCGGGGGTCGTCACGGCGGCGCCGCACACCTCTCGCCCTGCCGCACGGGCTCGCACAGGTCACTCCAGCCGGGTCAGATCCGGCCGGAGCCGTTGCCAGACCGGATGGCGCAGACGGCCGGCCGCCGTCCACTCCGAGGCGGTGACCTCCGCCACCAGCCGCGGCTCGACCCAGTGCGCGCCGGCCACGTCGGGCCGGTCGATGAACGGGGGCGTCAAGCGCGGGATGACCGTGAGATACGCGCTCAGTTCGCCGATCTCGTGCTCCGACATCCCCGATCCCACCGATCCGGCGTACCGCAGTCCGGCGGGCCCGTCCAGGCCCACCAGTACCGCACCCAGCACACCTTCGGCCGCGCCTCTCCGCTGCGTCCAGCCGCCGATGATCACGTCCAGGGTCTCCATCCGTCTGGTCTTGCGCCAGTCGGCCGATCGGACCCCCGGCGTGTACGGGGAGGAGAGCCTCTTGGCGACCACGCCCTCCAGCCCTTCACGAACCACGGCGTCCCACACCTGCGCCCCGTTCCCGTGCACATAGGCCGGTGTCGACCAGTGCGGGCCGTCCAGCCCCAGCAAGGACAGGACCCCGCGCCGCTCGCCGTAGGAGGAGCCGAGCAGGGTGTGGCCGTCCAGAAACATGACATCGAAGATCATCAAATGGGCGGGGGAATCCAGCGCCAGCCGCGCGGCACGGCGGGCGTTGACCACGCCCATCCGGCGTTGGAGCAGCCCGAAGTCGGAGCGACCGGACCTGTCCAGGACCACGACCTCACCGTCCAGGACCACACCGCGCCCGTGCAGAACGCCGCCCAGAGCCTGCAGCTCGGGATAGGTCACGGTCACGTCGTTGCCCGCCCGCGAGACCAGCCGTACGGTTCCGTCGCCCGTCGTGGTCAGGACGCAGCGCGCACCGTCCCACTTGGCCTCGAACGCCCAGTCCGCGTCGGGCTCGGGCAGCGGGCCGGGCACGGCCAGCATCGGTGCGATCGGAGGAGGCGACCAAGGGGCGCCGGAGGAATTCGGGGCCATGGTCAGAATGATCGAACGGCAAGCGGATCTCCGCAGACCGAGGACCTCGCGTCCGGCCGTTCGGCCGAGCTCGACCGGTCTGTCCTCGGCATCGCTCCGTCGAGCTCCGTCAGCGCGCGGATGCGACACGGAGGAGCGATGGGGGAGTGCGGGTGACGCGGGGTGGACGCGCCCGTGTGCGCCGAGGCGCGGAGATCCGCCGGGTGGCCACGGTCGTCGTGGCCGCCCGCGTCTGCGGAGGGATGCTCGGTCTCCGTGGTCCTGGTCTCCGTGGCCCTACCAGGTCACGGGCAGCTCGATGGGGAAGCGTCGGATCGTCTCCGTGTCCCAGCGCACTTCCTCGGGCGGCACCGCCAGCCGCAGCTCCGGGAACCGCTCCAGCAACTGTCCGATGGCCACTTCGAGTTCGGCCATGGCCAGCGGCACGGCGACGCACAGGTGTCCGCCCCAGCCGAAGGTCATGTGCGGCAGGGCGGGCCGCTCCGGGTCGATGGTGTCCGGGTTCGGATAGCGCTCCGGGTCACGGTTCGCGGTCAGGTAGGAGACGTGGACGAAGTCACCCGCCCGGATCCGCACCCCGTCCATCTCCACATCTTCCAGTGCCACTCGTGGAATGCCGACCCCCTTACGGAAGGGAATGAAGCGGAGCAGCTCGTTCAGGACGGCAGTCAGGTTCTCCGGACGGCTCCTGAGGTGCTTCAGCAGCTCGGGACGGGTCAGGAGGAGGTAGGAGATGTTGCTGATCTGGCAGGTGGCCGTGTCGTGTCCGCTGAGCATCAGCGTCAGTGCCATGACCGCCAGTTCCCGGTCGTCGAGCGCGTCCTCGCCGTCCTTGGCGGTGGCGAGCACGCTGATCAGGTCGTCCCCGGGGGAGCGCCGCCGCTCTTCGACCAGGGCGCCGAAGTACGCCCGCAGCTCGGACTTGGCGGTCGCGGCGCTCTCGCGGCTGTCGGGGCCGGTGGAGAGCAACTGGTGGACGTACCGGTCCATCCGGGGCCAGTCGTCCTGGACGATCCCGAGAACGTCGCAGATGGTGTGCTGCGGCAGCCGGTTCGACAGATGGTGTGCGAGATCCGCGGGCGGTCCCTGTGCGGCCATCTCGTCGAGCAGGGTGTCCGCGAGGCGACTGATCCGCTGGCGCATCCGCTCCACATGCCCCTTGGTGAAGGCCTGTGATGCCAGGCGGCGCAGACGGCTGCTGTGCGGCGGATCCATGACGTTGATCGATTCCGGGGAGACGATCGGCTCCGGCGTCAGCCGCGGATAGTCGAACCCCATGATCCCCGCCCGGCTGAACCGCTGGTCGGTGGTCACCTGCCGCACCGCGTCGAACCCGGTGACCAGCCAGGCGTCGGCGTCGCCGTACGGCAGCCGGATCCGGGTGATGGAATCGCGGGCCATGAGCGCCGCGAGGGAGGGGTCGAATTCCAAGCCCGTACTGAAATCAAACGGACATACGATTGCTTTGCTGTTCGGGGGCATGACGCAGTTCTCTCCAGTTCCAGCTGCCTTCGCTATTCCATCGCTCCTCCATGCATATGCCATTTCCGCATCGCGCATCCGTCCAGGCACCTCGGCATGCGCTATTTGGCCCCCGCCTCCACCCCGTACTGGAGAGCGACGGGCAAGGCTCGGGCGCCCCGGGCATCCTGGGCCGGTGACCCGAGAAGGCGGAAACGGTCGGCGATCGGCAGTGGGCCACGTAGCCCGAACGGGCTCCTCATGTGCGGGGGTGACGATGACCTGATGCGGTGATGCTCGACTCCCCGCAGTCGCAGTCGCAGTCGCGGTCGCGGTCGCGGTCGCGGTCGCATTCGCCCTCGCGGTCGCTGACGGGCGGGGCGCGGCGCGTCCTCGCCGCTCGGAGCGCTGGGGGACGTCGCGCTCACCGTGAGACGCCGAGCCCCGCCCGCTCCAGCTCCTGTACGAGCAGGAGCAGGTCGGCGGGGGCGGCGGCGAGCCGGACCGGAGCTCCGGAGTCGAGGAGTTCGGCGACGTTCCAGTGGGCCGGCACGGTCCGCTCCATGAAGCGTTTCGGCCGCCGTATCCCCTGTACGGCGAAACGTCCCTCGGGTATCTCCTTGCCGCCGAAGCGGCCGGGACCGCCGTGGGACAATACCGCCATCGGCCCCGCGCCGACGGCGATATGGCTGCCCTGCAGACCCGGGTCGGATGGCATGCCCTGCAGGAAGCGGGCCGGCAGAACGACGTCCTCGCCCTCGGCCAGCGGGCGCGGCTCGAGGGGCGTTGTCCGGCCGCTCACCTGCCAGGCCCGCGCCAGCAGGACGAGCACCACGAGCAGGCCGACGGCCGCCACCGGTACCGCGACGGCACGGCCCGGCCGGGCTCCGGCGAGGGGCACCGCCCACAGGGCGGCGACACCGAGCGGCAGCAGGAAAGTGAACACGCTGGGCGACGCCGGTTCGTCCGCGGCGACGGGGCGACCGTCGCGGCGCCGGCGTACCAGCGTGAGGACGACGAGGGCGCCGGCCACGAGGACGCAGAAGACGACACCGCCGGCGATGCCCCCGGGACGCGGCACACCCTCGTTCGCGGTGTGCCGCTCGCTCGCGACCTTCATCAGGGCGCCGCGCCACCACGTCAGCGTGACGTGGTCGCCCGCCTCGAAGGCGGTGGCGGTGTCGTACGAGACGTTCAGCCGCTCCACGGGCCTTCCGCCCGAAAAGTACAGCCAGTCGTCCCTGTTGGACCGGTTCAGCTTGGCCGTGGTGCGCTCGATCACCGCGGGCAGCGTCGTCACGCAGTCGGCACGCACATCGACCGGTGCCGCGGCCGGGCACGGCGAGGCTGCCCGCCAGTCCCGGTCCCGCCGTTCCTCGGAGGACACTCCGACCACGGCGAAGCCGGCGGCTCCCGCGACCGCCAGCACGCACAGCAGAAGCGGCAGCAGCCGCGCCCGTACGAAGTGTCCCACCCGCCGGCGCGGGGCCGGCTCACTGATTCCCGACATGCGCCCGATGCTGCCACCTGCCGCACCCCCAGACAATGATCTAGGGACAACCCCGCTCGGCAACTGCCGTGTCCACGCGTAGGGTTTGGGTCCCGGACGGGCATGGACGTGCCGGCGGCCGACAGGTGGTCGCCCCGCGGGATCAGCACGCAACCATGCCTACGGGCACCAGTGAAGGCCGGCGCCGCTCCGACGCGATCCGCGCCTCATGGTCGCGCCGGCCGTGTCGACGGGCCGATGGCGCACAGCAGTTGGTTCCGCCGGCTCGCCCTGCCCGGGACGCGGCGGTCCCGGGCACCCGTGGTCGTCACGTATGGGGGAGCGGGGCGTCGGCAGGGCTCCGGCGCGCGGTGGCGGGCTGGTGAACGGTCAGCTGCCTGCCAGCAGTTCGAGCGTGTCGATCACGCGGTTCGAGAAGCCCCACTCGTTGTCGTACCAGGCGACCACCTTGATGTGGCGGCCGTCGACCCGTGTGAGGGCCGAGTCGAAGATCGACGAGGCGGGGCTGCCCGTGATGTCGGAGGAGACGAGCGGATCGTCCGAGTACTCGAGGACGCCGTTGAGATGTCCCTCCGCCGCGGCGCGGTACGCGGCCAGCACCTCGTCACGCGTCACATCGCGGCTGACGGTCGTGTTGAGTTCCACGATCGAGCCCACCGGCACCGGGACCCGGATCGAGTCACCCGACAGCTTGCCCGCCAGGTTCGGCAGGACGAGGCCGATCGCCTTGGCGGCGCCCGTCGTTGTCGGCACGATGTTGACGGGGGCGGCACGGGCTCGCCGGGCGTCACGGTGCGGACCGTCCTGCAGGTTCTGCTCCTGCGTGTAGGCGTGCACCGTCGTCATGAAACCGTGCTCGATGCCGGCGAGCTCGTCGAGGACCGCTGCCAGCGGCGCCAGCGCGTTGGTCGTGCAGGAGGCGTTGGAGATGATGGTGTGGGTGGCCGGGTCGTAGGCGTCGGTGTTCACCCCGAACGCGAGCGTGACGTCCGCTCCGTCCGACGGTGCGCTGACGAGCACCTTCTTCGCGCCCGCGTCGAGGTGCGCGCGGGCGGCCGTGGCCGACGTGAAACGGCCCGTCGCCTCGAGCACGACATCGACGTCGAGCTTCGCCCACGGGAGCTGAGCGGGTTCGCGCTCGGCAAGCACCGCGATACGACGGCCGTCCACGACGAGGGTGTCCCCGTCCACGGTCACCGGGCGCCCGAGCCGACCGGCGGTCGAGTCGAAGGCGAGCAGCCGCGCAAGACCGGCAGGCTCCGTAAGGTCGTTGACAGCGACGACCTCGAGGTCGCTGTCGCGCTCGAGCAGTGCGCGTAGCACATTGCGCCCGATGCGGCCGAATCCGTTGATGGCGATGCGAGTCATGAGTGGGGTGTCCTTTCTGTTCACCACCACGATGGCGCGCACGGCCCGCTCGTGGCATCGGCGGGAGCGCCATGGTCCGCAAGGATCCCGCCATCCGACGACGAGCTACTCGCCCCGGGCAAAAGTGCGTCGGTACTCGCTCGGGGTGGTGCCGAGGATGCGCTGAAAATGCATCCGGAGATTTGCTCCCGTGCCGAGACCGACCTCGGCGGCGATCTGCTCGACGCTCCGCTCCGAGCGTTCCAGCAGGGCGCGGGCCACGTCGATACGTGCGCGCCTGACCCACTCCATCGGGGTGTATCCCGTGTCCTCGTTGAAGCGCCGCAGGAAGGTGCGCGGTGAGACCGCCGCATGTCGAGCGAGGACTTCGAGAGTGAGGGGCTCGCCGAGTCTGTGCAGAGCCCACTCGCGGGTGGCGGCGAACCGTTCGCCGAGAGGCTCGGGAACGCTGCGCGGCACGTACTGAGCCTGACCGCCGCTGCGGTAGGGGGCCGCGACCAGACGCCGGGCCGCGTGGTTCGACGCCGCCACTCCGAGGTCGCCCCGCAGAATGTGGAGGCAGAGGTCGATGCCCGAAGCGGCCCCTGCCGACGTCAGCACCTTTCCCTCGTCGACGAAGAGCACGTTCTCGTCGACCTGAACGAGTGGATGCTTCGCCGCGAGCGCCCGCGTGTAGTGCCAGTGGGTGGTCGCGCGCCTGCCGTCGAGCAGGCCCGTGGCCGCGAGCGCGAAGGCACCCGTGGAGATGGCGGCGAGCCGTGCCCCCCGGTCACTGGCGGCGATCAGCGCCTCGACGACCGCCTGGGGCGGATCGTCGTCGGCCGGAGACCGGTAGCCGGGGATGAAGACGATGTCGGCCCACGTGAGCGCGTCGAGCCCGTCGGCGACGTGGTACGACAAGCCGTCGCCGCCGGTGACGAGGCCGGGCGCCGCGCCGCACACCCGTACCTCGTACGGCATGCTCGCGCGTGTCGTGAACACCTGCGCGGGGATGCCGACGTCGAGCGGTTTCGCACCACTGAGCACCAGGACGGCGACGCGGCGCAGACGAGAGGTGGGCACGAGTGTCAGCGTACGCGGAGCCCATGCGGGGGACGGCGGTGATAGGCCCGTTGAGCTGGGCGTGGGTCCGGGCAGCTGGTCTGTGCGCGGCTACGCGACGCGTCGCTTCGGCCCGTTGGCGTGTGCGCGGCTACGCGACGCGTCGCTTCGGGGCCGGCCGCACGCCCGGTCGTGAGGTGGGGCCGGACCGTGGCGGCCCCCATGGCGGCGATCACCAGCACCCAGACCACGCCGGCGACCCAGATTTCCCAGCGGCCCAGGGTGGTCATCCACGACGTCCCGGTCGTGCGCCCCAGTTCGTGGGTGGTCAGCGCGTACATGCCGATGGGGAAGACCAGGTTCCACCAGCCGAGCTCGTATCGGAAGGGAACCTTTCGCAGGCCGTGCCGCCATACGCCCAGAGCGAGCAGCAGCGGGATCAGCCAGCTGGCGAACGACCACAGGACGACGGACGATCCGGCGACGACCGAACGGGAGAGCAGCATGCTTCCCGCCGGGAGTGCGAGCAGCCTCGTCCCGGCGAGCACGCTGATCGCCGCCGCGCCCATGCAGATCCACGACGATGTCATGAGGTTCGCCGGTGCCACCGGCCGCGCCAGTAGCCTGGCCAGGACGATCGCGGCGGTCAGCAGGTACTGCATCAGCCCGATGCCCCAGCAGACCAGGGCCAGTACCTGCAACGGGTGGCTTGACGTCAGCCGGGCCAGACCCGCCGCCGCGACCGCCACCGACTGGGATCCGACCGCCCAGAGGAACCAGGTGCCGTTGACCTGGTCGAACGACGCGTCCCGCCGCGTGCTGGCGATCAGTCCGAGGGGAATCCCGTAGCCCAGCAGCAGCCACCCCACCGCCCCGAACGCCAGGAACCCCCCGGCCACCGAGATGTGTCCGTCCGCCACCATGCGGGCGGCGATCACATTGGAAGCGATGCTGATGGTGAGGAAGGCGAACGAGCGCGGCCCGACGAGATCGGCGACGAAGCGCTCCCGCCGGCGCAGCAGCCGCCACACGTAGGCGGGCAACAGCACCGCGCAACCCGCCAGGCCCACCACCAGCAGCGCGAGGGAGGCGGTGTGGGCACCGTTTGCGTTCAGGGCGGTGGACACGATGCCTGTGCCCATGACGAACGCGAACGCTCCCGGATTGAGGTTCGCGACCTTGGCGGAAACAGCCGCCCGGTATCCAGGCGGAGGCGGAGGCGCGGGTGGACCGGGCTCGGAAGGTTCGGCACCGGTGAGCCATTCCGCGAGTACGGCGGCATGGCTGTGATCCGCGTCCTCGGCGGCGGTCAGCAGGGTGAGCTTGCCGTCGTCGGCGAGGTCACGCAGGCGGTTCGCCGCCGACCGGTGTGCGGGATCGTCGAGTTCGGCGAGATAGCGGCGGCGGAACTCCGTGAAACGAAGGGGGTCATGGCCGTACCAGCACCGCAAGTCGGTGGATGGCGCCACGTCACTCAGCCACTCGTCGACACGCGCGTCGTCCCCGCTGATGTCCGGAGGCAGCACACGATCGACCAGCACCCGCCTGCCGTCCTCGAAAGACGTCCGCTCATGGACTCTGCGACAGGTCACCTGCTTGGCCATGACGCACCTTTCGCGGGTGGGTGACCCGGGCCGTCGAGGCGATCGGCGCTGCCTGCCCCGCGGCGGGGCCCTTGCCCTGGGTTCGGCCCGCTCTCAGGAATGTCGATGCCGGTGGGCCACAGTTGCGAGCATCAGCAGCGTGCGTCACCGCACATCCGCCCTTCCGGCAGGTCCATTCTAATGAGGCTCCGATCGAACGGCTCAGGCTGCGTGCCGCGGAGGGCACGCACAGGACGGCGCGGTGCACGCACAGGGCACCGCGCCGCCCCGAGCCGCTACGGAACGTGGTGTGCGACTACCCGGTGTTCCTGGGTGGTCGCGGTACGGGCGCCATGACTACGTACGTCCCGGCCGCGTGGAGCCGACCGGCACCGCGGTGACAAGGGCCCGCGCGATGGACTGCGCGGTCAGGCCCGCTTCGGCGAGGACTTCGGCGCGGGTCCCCTGCTCGGGGAACCCGTCGGTCACTCCGAAGACGCGCAAGGGGACCTGGAGGTCGGCCTCGTGCAGGGCCTGGGACACCGTTGCCCCGATGCCACCGTTGCGGAGGCCGTCCTCGACCGTGGCGACCAGCACGTGATCGGCGGCCAGCCCCAGCAGCTCGGCCGGAAGCGGCTTGACCCACCGCGGGTCCACCACGGTGACCCGCACACCCTGCTCGGCGCAGAGCTCCGCCGCCTCAAGGGCGACCTTCGCCATCGTGCCGACCGCGATCAGCAGGACGCCGGTGCCCTGAGCCTCGCGCAGCACGTCCACCCCGCCGACCCGGCGGACCGCGGGGAGCGTCGGTGGCACCGCGCCTCTGGGGTACCGCAGGACCGTCGGCGCATCGGTGACCGCGACGGCCTCTCCCAACTCCTCCCGGAGGGTGAGGACATCGCGGGGAGCCGCGATGCGCAGGCCCGGGACGGCCTGGAGCGTCGCCAGATCCCACAGTCCGTTGTGGCTGGGTCCGTCGTCGCCGGTGACACCGGACCGGTCGAGGACGAGGGTCGCACTGAGCCGCTGCAGCGCCAGGTCCATCAGCACCTGGTCGAGTGCGCGGTTGAGGAAGGTTCCGTAGACGGCGACCACCGGATGCGACCCCGCCATGGCCAGTCCGGCGGCCGAGGCGACGGCGTGCTGCTCGGCGATCCCGACGTCGAAGAACCGCTCCGGATACCGGGCGGCGAAGTCCCTGAGGCCCACCGAGCCGGGCATGGCCGCGGTGATCGCCACGATCTTCCGGTGCTGTGCCGCCAGCGACACCAGTTCCTCGCCGAACGCCGCCGACCAGCTCGGACCACCGGGCCGCAGCGGGCGGCCGGTCCGCGGGTCGATGGCGCCCACGCCGTGCAGATGGTCCTCGTCGTCCTGCTCGGCAGGCGTGTAGCCCAGCCCTTTGCGGGTGACGCAGTGGACGATGACGGGTGCGCCGTGATCCTTGGCGCGTTCCAGGGCCGCTTCCAATGCCGGGATGTCGTGCCCGTCGACGGGGCCCAGGTACTTCAGGCCCAGATCGGAGAAGAGCGGCTGCGGCGCGAGGGCGTCCTTGAGCCCTTCCTTGGCGGCGTGCAGAGTGCGGTAGACGGCCCGCCCCGGCGTTCCGGCGCCGCCCAGGGTCTGTCTGCCCCATCCGAGCAGTCGCTCGTAGCCGGCGTGCGTGCGCAGGGCCGCCAGGTGCTGGGCGAGTCCGCCCACGGTCGGTGCGTACGAGCGTCCGTTGTCGTTGACGACGATCACCACGGGCCGCCCGGGTGCCGCCGCGATGTTGTTGAGTGCCTCCCAGGCCAGCCCGCCGGTGAGTGCTCCGTCGCCGACGACGGCGACGATGTGCCGGTCCGTTTCCCCCGCAAGCTCTCTGGCCTTGGCCATGCCGTCGGCGTAGGACAGGGCCACCGAGGCGTGGGAGTGCTCGATGTGGTCGTGCGCGGACTCCTCCCGGCTGGGGTATCCGGACATTCCGCCGCGCCGGCGCAAGCCCGGGAACCGATCGGCCCGACCGGTGACGATCTTGTGGACGTACGCCTGATGCCCGACGTCCCACAGCAGTGTGTCGCGTGGTGAGTCGAAGACCCGGTGCAGTGCCAGGGTGAGCTCCACCGCGCCCAGATTGGGCCCCAAGTGGCCACCTGTGACCGCCACATGGCGGATCAGGAAGTCGCGGATCTCCCCGGCGAGCCGGATCAGCTGCGCACGGCTGAGACTCCGCAGATCCGAGGGTTGGTTGATGCCTGCCAGCAGCGTCATGCCACTGCTCCTCCTTGATGCTGAACCACAGAGCTTCGACGGCGACCGTGCGCGCAGGGCGGTGCGTGCGCGTTCTGTGACGTGGAGGGCGATTCAGCCCCTGATGCGTCGGCGACGGGTATGGCGCGAGGCGCGGCGAACCTGATGACCGCGCGGAGGAGACCGAGGGCCATCGGCCCCGCGACGGCCGCGGAGTTCGACGCCGAGCCTGAGGCCTGCGCGCGGTCGACGTCACTCCCGTCCCGACCGCCCACGACGAACTCCGCTTCCCGGTCCTCGTCGTGGAGTACCGGAAGACGGCCCCATCGAACTCGGCGTGTCCGGCGGCAGGTTGCGACGTGAGTGGGTGGGTGCCGATCGTTGCGTGATCGTGCCGTCACAGCGCCGAACGCCCCCTGTCCTCAGTTCCGAACCGTCCGTGCCGGACCCGCCGGGGCTCTCGTCCCCGTACGTGACCAAGCCCTCCGCCGCCGTGGTGGTGGTCGACCCGGCCGACCACGTCACGGTCGGTGATGACGCTACGGCGGCATGAGGGCCGGGACAGGTGGCCGGACGTGCCACAACTCCCTCACATCAGGACGTCGGGCCGGGCTGCCGGCTCCGCGTGGAGGTCTCCCGTCGCACAGGCGAGGCGCGGACGAGGTGTTCCGTGTCCTGATCCGAGGGCTTCAAGTCCGCCGCACCCGCCATGGCCGGCGTGCGGAACCTGGTTGTGAGTCTTCGGTCGCGGCTTCGTGACCGAAGAGCCGACCCCCGGGAACGAACATGACAGACCGCACTTCGCCCGACGTCACCCAGCGGCAGGCTCCAGGGACTCTCTGGACCCTGGGCCTCCTGCACGGCGAGTTGCGGGCACGGCACGGTCTGTCGCTCCACGGCTACCTCATCCTCGGCGCCCTCGCCGAAACCGCGAACGGAGCCGCGCCGGTTGCCGAGCTGACCGACTTCCTCGGGGAATCGGGAGGCCGGATGTCCTACGTCCTGAGAGAGATGCAGGCGTCCGGTCTGATCGAGCGCGATCGATACGACCGCGACCGACGGGCGGTGAAGGTCATGCTGACCGACACCGGACGGGGCATGTTCGCCGACGCCGAAAGGACCGCGCGGGAGATCGTGGGCCGACACCTCGTGCCCGGCTCGGACAACCGCCCCTGCTGAACCCCCCGCTCCGGCCCCCGACCGTCAGGCGCGCACGACCTGCCCCGGCGGGGAGGCACCCGAGACGCGCGAGGCGCCCGTACGGCGCTCATGGGCGACGCCACCCGCGAACAGCCGGGACCCCGGGCATGACCGCACACGACTACTCGGCACCGGGGAGAAGGCCGGAGGCGGCTTCGAACCGCCCTCGAAGGCACGGCCACCGACCGTCACCTCCGGCGGTCGTCCCGGCTGCCGTGCGCCCGGACACGGTCGATGTGGTGATCTGCCGCATCTGTCCGCAGGACCACGACGACACCGGTGTTCCGATTGCGCCGGATGGCGGGTTAAGGTCGCGTTCTGCGAAGATCTTGTACGGAGGTACCCGGGATGGAGAACAGCGCGCCCGCCCGCCGAGGCCGCCCGCCGGGCACCCGGAACGCCGGGGGCGAGCTGACGAGCCGCCAGTCGGCCATCGTCGGCTACATCACCGAGACGGTCGACCGCCAGGGCTACCCGCCCTCGATGCGGGAGATCGGCCAGGCCGTGAACCTCTCCAGCACCTCCTCGGTCGCCCACCAGCTGATGGCTCTGGAACGCAAGGGCGTCCTCTACCGCGACCCGCACCGACCCCGCGCCTACCGCGTCCGGCCCTCCTGGGCGCCCGACCTGGGCAGCGTGAGCCAGGCGCCGGTCGACGTGCCCCTCGTAGGACGCATCGCCGCGGGAGCGCCCCTGCTCGCGGAGGAAATGGTCGAGGACGTCTACTCCCTGCCCCGCCAGATCGTGGGCGACGGCGACCTGTTCGCCCTGACGGTCTCCGGCGACTCCATGATCGACGCGGCGATCTGCGACGGCGACATCGTGACCGTCAGACGCCAGGACAGCGCCGACCACGGAGACATCGTCGCCGCGCTCCTGGAGGACGAGGCCACCATCAAGGTGCTGCACCGCCAGGACGGCCGGGTGTGGCTCATGCCCCGGAACGCCTCCTACGCGCCGATCCCCGGCGACGACGCGCAGATCCTCGGCAAGGTCGTCGGCGTCCTGCGGCTGCTCTGAGAGCCCGAACCGGCGGCGCGTCGGCGGGTACGCCCAGCCCCACAGGGCAAGGTCTCGGCCCGTGAGACCGGCGATCTCCGTAGCCCTGATGGAGGCGCACGATGCCGACCGCCAGTGCCGCGCTCGGGACTCGGTGCGGGCGGCGACCGCCGCACGACGCGCGTGTCGCGGCAACGCCGCCGTCACTCGCCGAGCGGCTCCACCGTGCTGAACGCGGCTACTGGCCCGCGCTTCGCGGTTGGCCGCCGCGGCCGTGCGTCCTCGAGGAGCTACGGAAGGCGGTCGGGGTCTCGCCGGCCAGCTTGCGGAAGAATTTGGTGAAGACCGTGGCCTCCGGGAAGCCGATCCGTTCGGCGATCACCCCCGCGGACAGGTCGGTGTGCGCGAGCAGGCGTTTGGCCTCCAACAGGACCCGGTTGTCGATGAAGCGCTTGGCCCCGCACCCGGCGGCGTCACGGGTCGCCCGGGTCAGGGTGCGGACGCTGTAGCCCAGGTCCCTGGCGTAGTCGTCCACCCGGTGGCTTCGGGCGTATCCGCGCTCCACGGCCTGCTGGAATCGGCGGAACGCCTCGGTGCCCGTTCCGTCCTCCGGCTCGTCGCCCGTGGAGGGCTGCTGGTGGGAGAGGTGCAGGACGAGTGCCGCCAGCAGGTGGCGCAACACCTCGACGTGCGCCTCCAACGGCAGGCCGCCGAGCCCGTGGTACTCGCTGTCCAGCAGGCCGAGGGTGTTCCTCAGCGCGTCTCCCGCGGCGTCCGAGGGGGTCAGCGGACGGTAGGGGAAGTACTGATCGACTCGGGCGACCTCGGCGGTGGTCGTGTCCAGGAAGCCGGGCTGGAAGAGGACGACGGTTCCTTCGGCCGAGGCCAGATCGGAGCGGAACTGGTGGATCTGACCGGGGCGCGCCCACAACCAGTCGCCCTCGGTCAGCTCGTGATCGGTGAAATCCAGCGAGCAGCACAGCGTGCCCGTCCGAACGGTGATCAACTCGTGGAACGCGACCCGGACCGGTGAGTAGGGGTCGACCCCGTGACCGCGAGCCCGGGCACTCAGGTCGGCGAAGTCGAGTACCTCGACCCCCGGCGGAGTTCCGGCGGATGACCGGTAGGGGACCTCGGTGACGTCAGCGTGTCCGTTTCTGTCCATGGCTTGTCTTCATCCTACGGCTTTGACCAGGAACATCGAATCTAGTGTGAAGCGCGGGAGCGGAGTGGTGACCGAGGTGGTCCGTCCCCTCCGCACCCACTCACCTCTACCCGCTCACGTCTACCGAGGAGCTGAGCCCTGTGCGACTGATCGTGGCGATGACGGGGGCGACCGGCTCGGTGCTCGGCGTCCGTCTGCTGGAGAATCTCAGCCGGCTGCGCGAGGTGGAGACCCATCTGGTCCTCAGCCGCTGGGCGCGTACCACCATCGAGTTGGAGACCGGGCTGTCGGCCCGCGACGTCGGTGCCCTCGCCGACGAGGTGCACGCCCCCGAGGACCAGGGCGCCAGGATCTCCTCCGGGTCGTTCAGGACCGACGGGATGGTGATCGTCCCGTGCTCGATGAAGACGCTCGCCGGGATCCGCGCCGGCTACGCCGACGGGCTGATCGGCCGCGCGGCGGACGTGGTGCTGAAGGAGCACCGCAAGCTGGTGCTCGTTCCGCGTGAGACACCGCTGAGCGAGGTCCATCTGGAGAACATGCTGGCGCTGTCGCGCATGGGCGTGCGGATGGTGCCGCCGATGCCCGCCTTCTACAACCACCCCGCATCCGTCGACGACATCGTCGACCACATCACAGCCCGGGTCCTCGACCAGTTCGACCTGCCCGCGCCCGCCGCCAAACGGTGGGACGGCATGCGGGCCGCCCGTGCCCAGGAGCTCAGGGCAGCGCTCTGACGCCTCACCACGACTGTCACCAAGGGGTTCACATGGCCTATGACGATCTGCGCAGTTTTCTCGAAGTACTCGACAAGGAGGGACAGTTGCTGCGGATCACCGAGGAGGTGAAGCCGGAGCCGGACATCGCCGCCGCCGCCAACGCGGCGCCACGTCTCGGGGATGCGGCGCCGGCCCTCTACTTCGACAACATCAGCGGTTTCACCGACGCCCGGATAGCGATGAACGTGCACGGCTCCTGGGCCAACCACGCGCTGGCCCTGGGGTTGCCGAAGGAGACGGGGACCAAGGAGCAGGTGGAGGAGTTCATCCGCCGCTGGGCGGAGTTCCCCGTGCGGCCCGAGTGGCGGGAGCACCCCCTGTGGGCCGAGAACACCCTGGAGGGGGACGACGTCGACATCTTCGAGGTACTTCCGCTGATCCGCCTCAACGACGGCGACGGCGGCTTCTACATCGACAAGGCCGCGGTCGTGTCCAGGGACCCGGAGGACCCGGAGAACAGCGGCAAGCAGAACGTCGGCATCTACCGCATCGAGGTGAAGGGCAGACGCAGGCTCGCCCTCCAGCCGGTACCGGTGCACGACATCGCCCAGCACCTGCGGAAGGCCGAGGAATCCGGCGAGGACCTCCCCGTCGCCATCGCCGTGGGCAATGATCCGGTGATCTCGATCGTCGCGTCCACCCCGATGAGGTACGACGAGAACGAGTACGAACTCGCCGGCGCCCTGCGCGGCGCCCCGGCGCCGATCGCGAGGGCGCCCCTGACCGGGCTGCCGGTGCCGTGGGGCAGCGAGGTCGTGATCGAGGGCGTGATCGAGGGTCGCAAGCGCGAAGTGGAAGGACCCTTCGGCGAGTTCACCGGCCACTACTCGGGCGGTCGCAGCATGCCGGTGATCCGGATCGACAAGATCTCCTACCGCAGCAACCCGGTCTTCGAACACCTCTACCTGGGCATGCCGTGGACCGAGATCGACTACCTGATGGCCGCCAACACCTGTGCCCCGCTGTACGAGCAGCTCAGGAAGGACTTCCCCGAGGTCCAGGCGGTCAACGCCACGTACACCCACGGCCTGGTCGTCATCGTCTCCACCAGGAAGAGGTACGGCGGTTTCGCCAAGGCGGTCGGCATGCGCGTCCTGACCACACCGCACGGACTGGGATACGCCGCCACCGTGATCGTGGTGGACGAGGACGTCGACCCCTTCAACCTTCCGCAGGTGATGTGGGCGCTGTCGACCAAGATGAACCCCGCCGGCGACCTGATCACGATTCCGAACCTGTCCGTGATGGAGCTGGGTCCGCAGGCGAACACACCCGGCATCGTGGACAAGCTCATCATCGACGCCACCACACCCGTCAGGCCGGATCACCGCGGCAACTACGGCAACCCGGTCCAGGACCTGCCCGAAGCGGGCGCATGGCTCACCAGGCTCAGGCAACTCGCCGCGGAACGCTGACGAAGCCGAACTCCCGTCCTCCCCACGTGAAAAGGAACCACTGCCCATGGAAGGCACCGGCATCTGTCCGCGTTGCGCCCACGAGACCATCGAACAGCTCTTCAGCTCTCCCGTCCCCGGCGTATGGGTGGTGCTGCAGTGCCGGCAGTGCCTCTACTGCTGGCGTACCAGTGAACCCGCCCGCCGCACCGAGCGCGACGTCTATCCCGACAGTTTCAGGATGACCGTCGACGACATCGCCGACGCCGTCGACGTGCCGCCCGTCCCCCCGCTCCTTCGGCGCGGCTGAGACAGGGTCACGGGTGCCGCTCGGCCCGCCTTTCGGCCGCTCCGGTACTGCCCCCGGCGGCGGGCGCAGCAGGGTGACGCAAGAGGATCCCGGCCTTCTCCTCCAGCAGGGCCACCGCCAGCAGCTCGCCGTCCACGGGCCCATAGCGCTCGAGTGCCTCCGCGTGGAGGTGACGGACGGTGTCCGCGACGCTGTGGGGCGTGGCGAGTTGTTCCGCCAGTGCGGTCACTGCCGTCAACTGGTCGTGGATGCGGTCGAGGCCGAAGTCGGTGAGGTAGTCGCCGGCCAGGAGGGCGGGCAGGTCGTGGCGGATGAACGCGGTCGAGGCGGGACCCGCGGCCAGGGTCTCGGTGAGCACGCCCAGATCGATGCCGGCACGTCGCCCCAGGAGAAGAGCCTCCGCGGTGGCGGCGGCCTGGCCGAACCACAGGAGGTTGACCAGCAGTTTGGCGACGTATCCCGTACCGGGTCCACCGACGTGCGTGATGCGGTCGGACACCGCGGACAGCAGCGGGCGGTGGCGCTCGAGGAGGGCGTCCTCCCCGCCGACGAAGAGCCGCAGCCGCGCCGCGGCGGCGTCCGCGGGTGAACCTCCGATGGGCGCCTCCAGTACGGCTACCCCGTGGGCGGCGGCCCGCTTCCAGCAGGGTTCGGCGCCGGTCGGCGTGTTACTGCTCATGTCGATCCAGGTGGCCCGGGACGCCAGCGCGGCGAGAACGGCGTCATCGACCGCTGCCGCCACCTCGGCCGGTCCGGGAAGGACGGTGAGGAGCACGTCCGCCCCCGCTGCCGCGGCTGCCGCCGAATCCGCGGTCAGGGCCCCGTGCGACAGAGCCGCTTCCCTGCGCTCGGCCAGGACGTCGTAGGCCCTCACCCGGTATCCCGCGCGGACCAGACCGGCGCACAGCGGTTCGCCCATGCGGCCCACACCGATCAGGCAGATCGTCGACATCGGTGGATGATATCCGGGCGCGGCTCGGGTACTTGCAGCCGCACGGCGCGCGATCGCCGGGCACCGCCCGGTGCGGGGCGGACGGCCGGAGCCTGGTCAGCGCACGACGTCGAGGACGTTCATCTGCAGCCCGTTGGCGTACACGGCGTGCTCGACCAGCTTCAGCTTCTGGGTGTCCTTGTCGCTCGCGGGGAACAGCCGCTTGCCCGCGCCCAGCAGCAGCGGGAAGACGAGCAGGTGGTACCGGTCGATCAGGCCGGCGTCCGCGAGGCCGTGGTTCAGGGCGACGCTGCCGTGGACGATGATCGGGCCGCCGTCGGTCACCTTGAGAGCGGCGACCTCGTCGAGGGAGCGCAGGACGGTGGTCTCGCCCCAGTTCGGCACGAGCCTGTCCTCGGTGAGGGTGGTGGACACGACGTACTTCGGCAGGGTCTTGTAGTGGGCGAACTCGGCCATGTCCGGCCACACCGGGCTGAACGCCTCGTAGCTGGCCCGTCCCATCAGGATCGCGGTGGATTCCTCCTGCTCCCGCCCTTTGATGGCGAACGCCTCGGGGACGAACTCGATGTCCTTGAAGGTCCATCCGGAGTTGCGGTAGCCGGGTTCGCCGCCGGGGCCCTCGACGACACCGTCGAGCGAGATGAAGGCGGAGCTGATCAGGGTACGCATGGTGGATTCCTTCGGTGTCCGGTGGACGTATCTCGGTTGCTTGCCGCCGTTTCGGAGCGCGCGCGGAGCACGCCCGCGGTGGCGGCCTTCCGGCGAGGATTCATTGCGGGCCGCCTTGCGGTGTGCGGACTTCGGTCACGGCAAGGTCCAGCACCGCTCCAGGATGCAGCCGACAAAAATTATTGTCAAGACAGTTCGAGTTGTCGGATGCTCTCGTGATGATCGGTGACCGAGGGGATTGAGGCAGCCGTCGTCGTACGGGGACGGCCGGTGTGATGCCTGACCGGCGAGACCGCGACGTCCTTCCGGCATGGGAGACGGACAGGGCAGGGAGGGGAGCGGACGGGAGGGGAAGGGGGGCGTCGGGCGGTCCATCCGGAGGCGCGCGTGACGACCGGGGTGTCCGAATTCCGCACGTCGGCGACGGCCTGGGCGCCGGTTCGGAAGGGAAGGGCCCCGGGCCGGTGGCCGGGGTGTGAGCTGACCGGTCACGTCGGCTGCGATCCGTACGTCGCGGACACCGCGACCGCCTGACCGGCCTCGTCCCAGGGGCGACCCGGCGGATGCGCTGCGCCGCCGGTACGCGTCCGGAGAACGGGCTGACCGCGGCAAGGGATGCGGGGTGCTGCGCCGGCACAGGCCGCGTGCGGCTGCTCGCGAGGGGCTCGTGCTCGCGACGGCCGCGTTCCGCGGCCGGTCGGCCGGTGGCCGGTTCGAACTGCCGTCGTCGTCCGGTCGGTTCGGGGGTACGCGCGGGTGCGCCCTCATCGGCCGTGAGGGCGCCGGACCCCGAGTACGGCCGCCCGGCGCTCGACGGTCAGGGCTTCGGCGCCAGCCCTGCTTCCTCTCGTCCGCGCGCCGGGCGAGGAACCGTGGTCAGGAACTGCACGTCGCCCCCGGGGACGACGGCGTCGGTGTCATCGACGAAGGCCACACGCACAGGGCGGTCACCGTCCGCGGAGCGCCGCAGGGTGCTGGGCCCGGTGGAGGGCGGCCGGTTCTCGTCACCCCACTGCTGGAGAGCGGCCAGGACCAGACGCAACTGCTCACCGGCCGGTGTCAGGTGGTAGCTGAAGCGTGTGCGCGCACCGGGCTCACGGTAGGGCCGCTTCTCCATGACGCCCCCTTCCACGAGGGTGCCCAGGCGCAGCGTGAGGACGTCGGGGGCGATGCCGAGGCGGTCGCGGAAGTCGGCGAAGCGCGTCACGTCCCGCAGTGCCGCCTCGCGGAGGACCAGCATGGACCAGCGGTCGCCGACGATCTCCAGGGAGCGGGCGATCGAGCAGGTCTCCTCGCGGTCGCGGTCTTTCCGCGTGGCCTTGGCGTGCGTCATGCGAGTCAGCCTACTCCTGAGTTGCGTTTTCACATCCAGCTACCTATGTTGGAAATGCCTATTCAGCATCTCAGGGATGAGGAACCATGGACATCAGGAACGCAGTGGCGGTCGTGACCGGTGCCAACCGCGGTCTGGGCCGGCACTTCGCCGCCCAGCTGCTCGAGCGCGGCGCCGCGAAGGTCTACGCGGGCGTACGCGACCCGTCGTCCGTCGACCTGCCGGGGGTCGTCCCGCTCGCCCTGGACATCACGGACCCCGATTCCGTGGCACGGGCGGCCGAGGCCGCCCCGGACGCGACGCTTCTCATCAACAACGCCGGAATCAGCACGCACGTGGGGCTCGCCAGTGGCGACATGAGCGACATCCGCCTGGAGATGGAGACGCACTTCTTCGGCTCCCTCAACGTCACCCGGGCCTTCGCTCCGGTGATCGCCGCGAACGGCGGTGGCGCCATCCTCAATGTGCTCTCCGTGCTCAGCTGGGCGCACTACCCGAACTACGGCGGCTACAGCGCCGCCAAGGCCGCCGAGCTGGCCATGACCAACGTGACACGGCAGGAGCTGGCACCGTCCGGTATCGACGTCACCGCCTTGCACGTGGGCTACATGGACACCGACATGGCCGGCTACGTGGACGGTTCCGACAAGGTCGACCCCGCGTGGGTGGCCGGCCTCGCGCTCGACGGCGTCCAGGACCGCGCGCTCGAGGTCGTGGCCGACGACAAGAGCCGCACCGTACGCGCCGCACTCTCCGGCGACCTCGCGAACCTCTACCCGGGCCTGCCCGCGACGCGCTGAACGTACGCCGCGCCGGCGGTCCGACGCGGACACCGCGCTGCCGGGAGGCCGGCCCGCGCCTTGCCGGCACCGCCGACACCGCCGACAAGGAGGGGATCACCCGTCCTGGACGACGCCCGGCCCGCCACATCCCCGCGAGGCCGCGCACTCCCGGTGCGCGACCCGAGCCGCCGGGATCGAACGGTGCTTCCGCGATGCGGCATCGAAGGAAATCGACCGCTATGCCACGTCGGCGGGCGGCGGCGTGGCAGCGGCGCGCGCCCTGCTGACCTTCTCGCCGCGTTGCGAGGCGGGGAAGCGGTCGATCATGGCGCGCAACTCGTCGGCGGGGACATCGGCCCCGAAGGGTTCGGTCCCCGGTTCCAGGCGCACGCCCTCGGCGAGCGGGCCGACGGTGACGGGGTCGAAGCCGAAGGCGTTCACGAGGCGGGCGGTCGTGGCCCGGTCGGCAGGGTCCTCACCGGCGATGGCGATCGCCTTGCGGCCGGGCGTGCCGACGGGCCGGGCCTCGTCCTCGAGGTCGTGGTAGCCCATGTGGTTGAAGGCCTTGACCACACGGGAGTCCGGCAGGAAGGCCTGGACGATCTCGCTGGTGGAGGTGCGGGGGTCTGTGAAGTCGTGGCGCACGCCGTCGACCTCCCACCAGTAGTTCATCGCGTCGATGACCAGCTTGCCCCGCAGCGCGTCCACCGGAACGCCGCGGTGCTTGCCCAGGGGGAGGGCCAGAATCGCGACGTCCGCCCGCGCCGCCGCCTCGGCCGCGGTGACCGCGACGGCACCCGGGGTGAGGACCTCGATGGTGAGCGCGATCTTCTCGGTCGCGCCCGAACCGGCGATCAGCACGCGAAAGCCCGCCGCGAGGGCCAGCCGCGCCAGTACGGTTCCCACCTTGCCGGCGCCCAGGATGCCGATGGTGCGGACGTCCTCGGTACTCATTCCGTCTCCTTTCCGCGAGTCAGCCGGCGAGGATGTCGCGGACCATGGGTATGACCTTCGTGCCGTACAGCTCGACCGCCCGCAGGCGGGCACTGACCGGCTGCGCGCCCGCGGTGTAGATGAGGTCGAACCTGCCGACGCCGAGTTGGCGAACGGCGCCGGCGATCTTGCGTGCGACCGTCTCCGGTGAGCCGATGTAAAGGGAGCCGTGCTCGATCTCCGCCTCGTACTCCTCCCGGCGGATCGGCGGCCAGCCTCGCAGGGCGCCGATGCGGTCGCGGATGACCCGGTAGCTCGGCCAGTGCAGCTCTCGGGCTTCTTCGTCGGTGTCGGCGATGAAGCCGGGGGAGTGCATTCCCACCGGATGCGCGGTGGTGCCGAACTGGTCGGCCGCGCGCCGGTAGAGGTCGATGTAGGCCGCGAACCGCTCGGGAGAACCGCCGATGATGGCGAGCATGAGGGGAAGCCCGTAGTGGGCGGTTCGAATGACCGACTGGGGTGAGCCGCCGACACCGACCCAGGTGGACAGGTGTCCGGACTCGGTGGGGGGAAAGACCTCGGCGTCCTCCAGGGGAGCCCGCACGGTGCCCTTCCACGTGACGGGCTTCTCCTCCAGCAGCCTCGAGAACAGCTCGATCTTCTCCTCGAACAACGTGTCGTAGTCGGCGAGGTCGTATCCGAACAAGGGGAACGATTCCGTGAAGGAGCCGCGGCCGAGGATCACCTCGGCCCGGCCGCCGGAGAGGGCGTCGACGGTTGAGAAGCGCTGGAACACCCGGACGGGGTCGTCGGAACTGAGCACCGTCACGCCGGAGGCGAGCCGGATGCGCGAGGTGCGCGTGGCGATGCCGGCGAGCACGGTCTCCGGGGACGAGATCGAGTACTCCGGCCGATGGTGTTCGCCGAGCGCGATGACGTCGACGCCGAGGTCGTCCGCGAGGACCGCTTCGTCGAGGACCTGCCGGATCGCCCGCGCGTGGGAGACCAGCACGCCTGCGTCGTCCGTGGGTACGTCGCCGAACGTGTCGAGGCCGAAGGTGAGATCAGACATGGAAGGACTCCTTGGTGAACAGTTCCCTTACCAGCGGGGCGACTTCGCGGCCCAGCGACTCGATCGTGCGAGCGCGGGCCCGGCGGGGCGGTGTCTCGGCGTCGCCCAGCGTCCGGCCGTCATCGTCGGCGACCTCCCCGAACGAGTCGAGGCCGATTTTGAAGGTCAGCGGCGTCATGGTCTCCTCCTCCGGCAGCCCGTGGGCAGCTGACCACTCAGAAGCAAGTAATTGACACGTCAAGTATATCCCCATGATACATGCTTGACGTGTCAATCAAGAGAACGAGGTTGTGCGGTGGTGCGGACGCGCCCCGCGCCGCCGTGAAGGCGCCCGCTGCTCGTCGCATCCATCGTAAGCCATGTAGTTTATGTGTCAACTAAACGTCCCGTGGCGCCGGCCGCGCCGGGTGTCCGACTGGGACCCTCGACCCGTGCGTCGATTCCCGTGCCCGGGGGGCGGACGGCGCACGGGAGGTGACGAGGACTGCCGGGCGACCCGGCCTACCCGGCGGTGTCCCGGTAGGTTTCCAGGAGCCTCAGCCAGACCTCGCTGATGGTGGGGAAGGCGGGAACGGCGTGCCAAAGCCGTTCCAGTGGCACCTCGCCCGCGACGGCGATCGTGGCCGAGTGCAGGAGCTCTCCGACGCCCGGGCCCGCGAAGGTGACGCCGGCCACGGTGCCCCGGTCGGTGTCGACCAGCATGCGGGCCCGGCCGCGGTAGCCCTTGGCGTACTGTTGCGCCCCCGTGAGACGAGCGAGGTCGTAGTCCACCACCTCGACCCGGCGTCCGGTCCGCTCCGCTTCGTGCGTGGTGAGGCCGACGGAGGCTATCTCGGGGCTGGTGAACACGACTTGAGGCACGGCGACGTGGTCGGCGGTCGCGGCGTGCGCGCCCCAACGGGCGTCGTCGACCGGCGCTCGCCCGGCGCGCGCGCCGATGGCGCCGCCGGCCGCTCGGGCCTGGTACTTGCCCTGGTGGGTCATCAGGGCCCGCCCATTGACGTCGCCGACGGCGTAGAGCCAGCCTCCGGCGACGTTCGTCACGCGGCAGGTGTCGTCCACGGTGAGCCAGTCGCCCGGTGTGAGGCCGACGGTCTCCAGACCGACGTCCGCGGTCCGCGGTGCCCGGCCGGTGGCGAACAGGACCTCGTCCGCGGTCACTTCGTCCCCGCCGGCGAGGCCGATCCGCACCGGGCCGTCCGTGCCGCTTTGGCGCTCCACGGAGGCGACCTCGGCTCCCAGCCGTATGTCGACGCCGGCTTCGAGGAGGTCTTCCGTGACCAGTTCACCGGCGAACGGCTCCATCTTCGTCAGGAGGCCGTCGCCGCGGACCAGCAGGGTCACCTGTGAGCCGAGCGCCTGCCAGGCGGTCGCCAGTTCGACGGCGACCACACCCCCGCCCACCACGGCCAGGCGGCCCGGTACGCGGCCGGCGGCGGTCGCCTCGCGGTTGGTCCACGGTCCTGCGGTGTCGAGTCCGGGCAGGTCGGGCAGGGCGGTGCCGGTGCCTGTGCAGAGCGCGACCGCGTGCCGCGCTGTCAGGCGCACCGTGTCCCCGTCGGGAGTCCGTACCGACACCTGCCGGGGGCCGACGAGCCGTCCGTGACCGCGGACGAGGTCGACGGACACGGATCCGAGCCAGTCGGCCTGGTCCTCGTCCTTCCAGTACGCGGCCATCCTGTCGCGGTGCGCGAGGACCGCGTCCACGTCCAGTGGCCCCCGCACCGCCTGGCTCAACCCCGGTACGCGGCGCGCGTCGGCGCGTGCCACCACCGGCCGCAGCAGGGCCTTGCTGGGCTCGCAGGCCCAGAACGAGCACTCGCCGCCGAGCAGTTCGCGTTCCACGATCACGGTACTGAGCCCGGCGGCGCGGGCCCGGTCGGCCACGTTCTCGCCGACCGGTCCGCCGCCTATGACGACCACGTCGTAGGTGCGCGAGGCTTCGTCCATCACTGTTCCTGTCCTGTGCCTGGATGCTCCGGCCCCGGCCGGAAACCGGACGGCGGGAGCATGGGTGTTCTGACGCGTATGGGGCGGGGAGGAGGTGTCGTCACCGGCCCGGCAGTCGGGTCGTCACTTCCTGCAGCACCCATCCGTTGCCGTCCGGGTCGCTGAAGGCGGTGAAGGAGCCGTAGCTGGCGCGCTGCGGATCGGCGCCGCTGACCCGGCCTTCCTCCGTGCCGCGGTGGAACACCCCGCCCGCGTCGTGGAAGATCTCGCTCATCTCGACACCACGGCCGACGAGCTCGGCACGGGCCGCCACGACGTCCGTGACGACGAGGTGCAGGCCCTGCGTCGAACCCGGTGCGGCCGTGGTGACCCCGGTGCCGAAGAGGATCGAGCACTGCGAGCCGGGCGGCGTCAGGTGCACCACGCGGTAGCTGTCGTCGGCGACGTAGTCGACGTCGAGACGGAAGCCGGCCTTCTCGTAGAAGGCCTTGGCCCGGTCGACATCGGAGACGGGCAGCACGACTACTTCGAGTTTCAGATCCACTTTTTTTTGCCTTCTCTCTCGCGGACGGAGGCTGGGGGCCTCGGCGCGTCACCGTTCTGACGGGTGAGATCATGACATCGCCGCGCGTCACCGGTCAAGCAGGTGACGAATGCGCCGGGCGTCCGGTCGGCTGCGGGTCGGCGGGAGCCACCCGGACGCACGGCGCTGTTCGGCACGCTCCCGCCCCAGACCGCGCGAAGCAGATCCGGCTGCGCGAGACTGGAGGCACCGGCCGAGCCGAGGGGGCCCAGAACGGCGGAAGGTCATGGACGGATCGGAAGTCGGCAGCACGCGGACCGCGGGACGTACGCCTGACGCGGTCGGTCAGGCATCGCTCCTGGTGGATGCCGTCGGCGTGGTGGTCCGGTGGAGCCCGGCGGTCGAAGAGCTGCTCGGCCATCCGGCGCGGTGGGGTGTCGGCCGGACGGTCACGGAACTCCTGGCCGTCGCCCCGCCCGGGTACTTCGGGGCGAGCGACACCGCGTTCAAGCACCGGGACGGGCATGCGGTCGGCTGCCGGATCCGCGTGTGCGCCGAACAGGACCCGCAGTTCGGTGCGTGCTGGCGGATGGACTTGTCACCGGCGCCGTCCGAGACGGTCCCCGCCGTCGACCAGGCACTGCTGGAGGCCCTGTTCACCCGTTCCCCGATCGGCCTGTTCGTCCTGGATCCGCAGCTGCGTCTGACGCGCTACAACGCCGCGGCACAAGGGATGCAGGGCACGCGCGTGACCGAGGGCCTCGGGCTGCGCCCCACCGAGGCGTGGCCCGGCTTCAGTTCCGAGATGGCGGAGCAGGTGATGGCCAAGGTGCTGGAGACCGGTGAACCGGCGATCGCCTTCGAAAAGCGGGGGCGACCGCCGGGCGACCCCGACCACGAGCACGTGTATTCGGCGTCCGTGTTCCGCCTGGAGGACCCCGACGGACGCATCATCGGCATCGCCGATACCGTGGTCGACGTCAGCGAGCGGGACCGGGCGCAGCAGCGCCTCGCGCTGGTGGCCGAGGCGGGAGCCCGTATCGGGACCACCCTCGACGTGCTGCGCACCGCGCAGGAACTCGCCGAGGTGGTGGTTCCCCGGCTGGCCGACAGCGTGGCCGTGGAACTGCTCGAACCGGTGCTTTCCGGACACGAGGTGCCGCACGGGCCGGGGGAGGCCGGATGGACCCTCCAGCGCGCGGCCTCTCGATCCACCCGGGCGGATGCCACGCCAGGGGTGTACGCGGTCGGCGAGCCGAGCAACTATCCCGGTGACGCGGCCGCCATGCGGGTCCTGGCCGACCGCAAGGCGTGCCTGGTGCGTACGGTCGACGCGGACAGCGCCTGGATACGCGATGACCTGGTCCGTGGCCGGCGGCTCCTGGAGGAGCGGATCCACTCGTTGATGATGGTGCCCCTGGTCGCACGTGACAGCGTTCTCGGCCTGGTCGCCTTCTATCGCTGGAGCGCCTGCGGCGCCTTCGACGACGAAGACCTCACCTTGGCCCAGGACCTCGCGGGGCGCACCGCCGTCGCCCTGGACAACGCCCGCCGCTTCGTCCGCGAGCGAAACGCCGTGCTCTCCCTGCAGCGTGGCATGCTGCCCCAGGATCCTCCCGCCGCGCACTCGGTTCGTACCGCGCACCACGTGGTGTACTCCGGCGCGGGCGGCGACTGGGCCGACGTGATCGCTCTCCCCGGGGCTCGCGTGGGCCTGGTGACGGGCAGCGCCCCCGGTCGCGGCATGCGGACGGCGGCCACCATGGGACGGCTGCGGACGGCCGTGCACATCCTCGCGGCCCTGGATCTGGCACCGGACGAGGTCATGGCCCGTCTCGACGACGTCGTACACCAGATGGACGCGGAGAACAGTGAGCCGGCGACCGGCAGCGAGGCCGCCGGGGCCACCTGCCTGTACCTGGTCTACAACCCGGTCACCCGGCAGTGCGTCATGGCCACGGCCGGACGGCCGGGGCTGGCCGTGGGACGCCCGGACGGCACGGTCACCTTCCCCGATCTTCCGGTGGGGGCGCCGCTGGGCCGGCCCGGACCGTCCTTCACCAAGTTCGACATGACGGTGCCCGACCAGACCCGCCTGGTGCTGTACACGGCCGGACTGGTGCAGGCTTTCGGCGACGATGGCGGACACGTCGAGGTCACGCGACTGCTCGCCGCGTCCCGTCAGCCCCCGCAGGATCTGTGTCTGAGCCTCGCCGAGAACCTCATCCCCGTCGACCCCCCGCAGGACGCGGCGGTCCTGGTGGCGTGCACCCGGGCCCTCGACCCCTCCCACGTCGCCACCTGGAGCCTGCCCGCAGTCCCGGCAGCCGTGGCCACGGCCCGCACTCTCGCCTCGGGCCAACTGAGCGCGTGGGCCCTGGACGACGAGGTCTTCGCCACCGAACTCATCGTCAGCGAACTGGTCACCAACGCCATCCGGTACGCCGAACCGCCCGTACGACTGCGGCTGATCTACGATCGCACCCTGACCTGTGAAGTCTCCGACAGCAGCAGCGCCGCCCCCCATCTGCGGCACTCCCGCACCACCGACGAAGGCGGCCGCGGTCTGCTGCTGGTCTCGGAGTTCGCACAGCGGTGGGGGACCCGTTACGAAGACCGGGGCAAGACCATCTGGGCCGAGCAGCAACTCGCCTCAGCCGTATGACCGAGTGAGTCAGCCGTACGACCTCACGAGCGTCCACCGGTCGGCACACGCGGGAGTCGAGCACCTTGTTCGCGGCCTCTGGACACCCCCGGAACCCTATGTTGTCATGTTCACGAGGCCCTCGTTTTACAACGTTGTAAGAGGAGTTCGGGAGAGATGAGGGGCTGCCCTCCGTGGTGGGCGCTCATCGTGCGGCGTCAGTGAGCAGACCGTGTCAGGCCACCGTTCAGGCTCGGAGGGGTACGTCATGGTGAGGTCGGGCGGATGGTGGGGCGCGGCGGCCGCCGTGGTGTTGCTCAGCAGTCTCCCCGGCGGGCCCGGTGCATCGCCTGCCGCGGCCGGAGTTCCGGCCGCGTCCGGTTCCCCGGCCCCGGCGGGCACATCGTTCCTCGACCACGACGCGTTGTTGAAGGGCGTGCAGGACCCGGCCTGGTTCAAGGCCAACATCCCCTTCCTGGACGTGCCCGACCAGCAGATCCGGGACGTGTACTACTACCGCTGGCAGACCTACAAGGAACATCTGGTCTACACCGGGCCGGAGTACGGCTGGCTGTCGAGCGAGTTCCTCCAACCGGTCGGCTACGGCGCTCCGTACGGCGGGATCTCGGCCGCGGCAGGCCACCAGATCACCGAGGGCCGGTGGCTGCGCGACCAGTCGTACGCCAAGGACGTCGTCGACTACTGGCTCGGTGGCCCGGGACAGTTCTCCAAGCCGCGGACCGACGGTGTGAACGCCGACACCTCGGACTGGGCCCACGAGTACAGTTTCTGGGCGGCCGACGCGGTGTGGCAGCAACTGCTGGCCACCGGGGACCGGACCTTCGCACAGGCCCAGTTGGCGTCGCTCGTCAAGCAGTACAACGGCTGGGGCAACCACTTCAACCCGGCTCTGGGTCTCTACTGGCAGGCGCCGGTGTGGGACGCGACGGAGTACTCCGCCTCGTCGTACGAGTCCGCCGATCCGTATCACGGGGGTTATGGCTACCGGCCGACGATCAACGCCTACCAGTACGGCGACGCGCGGGCGATCGCCGCCATCGCGGCGCTGGCGGGCGACACTGGCACGGCCGACGACTTCCAGGCCCGCGCCGGTGCGCTGCGGAGCGCGGTGCAGGCGCATCTGTGGGACGCGGGGCGGCAGTTCTACTACGGTGTGGCCCGCGACGACAACCCGTCACTGGGCAAGACCGGCAGCCGCGAGCTGATGGGCTATCTGCCCTGGATGTTCGACATGGCACCGGCCGCGAATGCCGGAGCGTTCGCCCAGCTCAAGGACTCCAGCGGCTTCGCCGCCCGCTACGGGCCGACGACGGTGGAACGGCGCAGCCCCTGGTTCATGTACCAGGCCGGCAGTTGCTGCCGCTGGGACGGCCCCTCCTGGCCGTTCGCGACGTCCCAGACGCTGACGGCGGCGGCGAACCTCCTGGAGGACTACCCGGCCCAGTCGGCGTTCTCCAACAGCGACTACGTCCAACTGCTGCACACGTATGCCGCCACCCAGTACCGGGGCGGGGTCCCCTATGTCGCCGAGGCCCATGACCCGGACAGCGACAACTGGCTCTACGACGGGAACAACCACAGCGAGGACTACAACCACTCCACCTACAACGACAACGTCATCTCCGGACTCATCGGCCTGCGGGGCCAGAGCGACGACACCCTGGTCGTCAAACCGCTCGCACCGTCCGGCTGGGACTACTTCGCCCTGGAGAACACCCCGTACCACGGGCACAACGTGACCGTACTGTGGGACCGCACCGGAAGCCGTTACGGCCAAGGGGCCGGCCTGCACGTCTACGTCGACGGCAGCCAGGCCGCCGCCAGGACGGAACTCGGCGCCGTCACGGTCGACGTGGGCGCGCCGAACATCCGGCCGAGCACGGACGCCCCCGTGGACATGGCCGCCAACGGGCAGCACTTCGCGTCCGGTCCGCAGCCCTTCGCCTCCTACACCTCCAGCTACGACAACGTCTGGAACGCCGTCGACGGCATCGTCTACCGGCAGGGCATTCCCGAGAACAGCCGATGGACCTCGTACGCCACCGGCCATCCCAGCGACTACTACGGCGTCGACTTCGGGCGCGACCAGAAGACCGGTGACGTGCGGCTGTACTTCTACGACGACGGTGGCGGGGTGCGCACCCCGGCCGACTACGACCTGCAGTACTGGACCGGCGCCGCGTGGGCCACCGTGCCCGGCCAGACCCGCTCTCCGGCGGCACCCACCGCGAACGCCGAGAACAAGATCACCTTCCCGACCCTGACGACCAGCCGGCTGCGCGTCGTGGCACCCAACGCCGGCGGCGGTACCGGTTGGGGTCTGTCGGAGTTCCAGGTGTGGGGAGCGCCCGTCTTCCAGATCGCCAACGTCAACAGCGGCAAACTCCTCGCCGTCGAGCACGCCTCGCTCTCCGACAGCGCCGACGTGCAGCAGTACGCGGACACCGGCACCCCGGACCACCTGTGGAAACTCGTCAAAACCGGCAGTGGCTGGTACAAGATCGTCAATGTCAACAGCGGTCTGCTCCTCGCGGTGCAGGGTGCCTCGACCGCCCTGAGCGCCCAGATTCAGCAGTACCACGACAGCGGCACCAGCGATCACTTGTGGCGGCTGGTCGACGCGGGCGGCGGCCAGTACAAGATCGTCAACAAGAACAGCGGGCTGCTGCTCGGCGTAGCCGGCATGTCGACCGGCGACAGCGCCGACGTCGTCCAGTACTCCGACAACGGCACCGCGGACCATCTGTGGACCCTGCGGTCAGCCGCGACGCCGTAGACCCACGCCCACGACCGGACCCGGCACGCGAGTGGATCGGAGGAAGGCCTCAGAGCTCGGGCATCGACTCCACCCACTGGGCACGCCAGTCGGGTGGAGCGAACGGATCCGCGAAGTACTGGGTCTCGTGGGCCACCTTGCCGTCGCGGAATTCCATGATGCTGATCGTGGACGCCGGTTTCCCGTCGTAATCGATCACGTATTCAGTGATCCAGAGGTCTCCACTGCCGAGGATCCGGCGGATGGTGAACGTGAGCTTGGCCGGGTGGTGCGAGCGCAGCGCCTGCAGATCGCGGCGACCGTGGACGCGCTCACCCGACTGGGGATAATCAGTGATGACGTCGTCGTGATAGATCTCGTGCTCGGTGTCCTGGTCCCCGGCGGCGGACGCCGCCCAGTGGCGGTCAAGCGCCGCGCGAATCTCTCGGTCGCCCATCGTGTGTCCTCCGACCACAGAAAGTATCGGACGAGTTCCCTTTCCGATGTCCCGGCTCCTGGGAACCAGCGTAGTTGCCGGGTCGGGTGAACGGATGGGCGAGGCGGCCCCACGGAGGCCGCCTCGCCGCCGCGGATCAGGCCCAGGTCATGTTGATCTCGCGGCCGAAGTTGACGTATCCGGCGCGTCGGAAGGCGTTCGCCATGGGAACGTTCCCGAGATCCGTGGACGCGCGAACGCGGGGGACGTCCTGCCGGGCGAGAACGCGCGTGCCTTCGGCGAGGATGTCGTCGATGTAGCCGCGGCCGCGGTGCTCGGGGAGCACGGCGAGGTACGCGATGATCGCGTTGTAGCCGTTGTGGGCAGGGATGACGAATCCCACCGGTTCCGCGTCGGGCAGGACGGCCACGCGCCACCAGTCCTTGGGGCTGGCGTAGCGGGCGAGTTCGTCCTCGTAGTGCCTGGCCGCCGTGGCGCCGGCGGACATCCGGGTCAGGTCATGGCGACTGTGGGCGTCCAGTGTCCCGTCCAGGACCCGAGTCATGAGGGTCAGCAACTCGTGGTCCTCGTGAGGCGGCCGGAAGGCGAGGCGTCCGCCCGGTTCGGGAAGCGGCGATCCCCGTCGCCATTCCAGGCGAAGCCGTTCGACGAACAGCGTGGCGCCGGTGCGCTCCAGGATCGTCATGCGGTCTTCGGTCGCGCGTCTGGTGACAGCGCTGTCGCGCCAGTCGGGCGGGACGAGGCGGCTGGATTCGGGCAGAGGCGATCCGTTCGGGACGACGGCCGGAAGGGCCGCGCGCAGGAGCCGGACGCCGATCTCCACTCGGGCGGAGGCGTCCGGAAGACCGTCGTCGACATCCAGGATGTCCAGGAGGTGCGGGGCTGCGTCTCCCGGTCGGCTCCACCAGGCCGCTCTGGCCAGCAGCCGGTCTCCCAGCAGGGCCACCCACATCCATTCCGGTCGTCGCCGGCCTTGGGCGAGGTCGTCCGCCAGTTCCTCGTTCAGGAGATAGGGAAGTCGGGAGAAGAGGCTCAGTTCGTCGCGTCCGGTGATCGGACGTATGGTCAGGCTGTTCAGGTCCACGGTCGAGTCATGCTCCAGTGAAGGGCGCTCGTCCGTTCCGGGGTCAGATCCTGTCCGTACCCCGGGAGGAGACGAGCGCGGTGGTCGCGGAGATCATCTGCCTGTCCCTCCTCTCCTCTTGATATGTCTTCTTGACATGTCTTCAGCGTCGGGCCGAAGGATCGGTGACTACATCTATCCGATCGCGGTCTGTGACCGCAATCCCTTTTTCGGTCCAGGCGGACGTGGCGAGGTGCCCCCGGCTGTGGTCTGTCGTGGCGCCGGGGGCACCCGTGTGCGACGTGGATCAGCCGGAGGTCGCCGGGACGGCCTTCAGCCGGGGGTTCACGCGGACTGTACGGTCCGCACGCACCTTGGTCGTTCGGTACGCGGTGACGTGGCCGGGAGCGCTCACGCGCAGCGTGTGCCTGCCCGGGCCGGCGACGAACAGGGTGTAGAAGCCGTCGCCGACGGCCGTGTCGTCCGGCGTCGCCACGGTGACCGTCGTGGCGTCCGACTGCCGGGAGTCGGCCACGGTGGCGCCGACCAGGCCGGCGCCGGTGCGGCTGTCGCGGACGGTGCCGACGGTCAGACCGCCGGACACCGGTACGAGGTCGCGCGTCCCGACGTACACGTCGTCGACGGACCAGTAGTAGCCCCAGTTCGCCACGAAGTGGAAGCGCAGCTGGACCGCCTTGTCACCCGCGTACGCCCGCAGCGGGACGTGCACGGTCCGGTGGTCCCTGCCGTCCCCGCTCGTGGAGGAACTGGCCCAGGCCGTCTGCCAGGTGGTGCCGCCGTCGGTGGTGACGTCCACGCTCATCCGCTGGTTGTTCGGGTTGTACAGATAGGCCGTCTTGAAGTCGAGTTCGGCCGACTCACTGCCGGAGAAGTCGTACACCGGGCTGATCAACTGGCTGTCCTGGTGCGGGCCGATCGGCCAGTTGTCGCTCTCGACGACCGCGAAGGAGCCGCTGCCGCCGGTCGCGTTGCCGCGCTGGATCGGGTCGTCGAACTCCCAGCCGTTGTCGGTCCCGGAGGCGTTGGCCACCGTCCATCCCTGCGGGGCCGAGGTGTTGGAGTCGAACGTCTCCGTCGTGCCCTGGCGTTGCAGGGCGTAGCCGACGGCCGTGGCGGAATCGGGGTCCGCGTTCAGGGTGAAGTTCCTGCCGACGCGGTCTCCGCCGACGGTGACGGTCTGTTCGGCGGGCTCGTATCCGGGCAGCGCGGCGGCGACTTCGAGACCGTAGTCCGCGCCCTTGGGCAGGGAGAGCTCGTAGGCGCCGGTGGTGGGGTCGGTCCAGACCGGGGCTTCGGGAGAACCGTCCACCGTGACCTTGGCGTAGAGCGGCCAGCCGTGGCCGGAGCCGTCCTTGACGGTGCCGTGGACCTTCTCGCGCGGGATCGCGGCGAGACGGAAGTCGCGGGTCAGGGACGCGCCGTCGGCGACGGTGAGGGTGGCGGGGGCCGAAGAGGTGTAGCCGAAGGCGCGGACCGTGAGGTCCTTGACCGTGCCCGCGGGCAGGTCCAGCTGGTAGGCGCCCCGGCTGTCGGTCGTCGCGACGTCCAGGCCCGAGCCCACGGTCGCGTGGGCGACGGGCTTGCCGGACTTCGCGTCCCTGACCGTGCCCGACAGCGTGCCGTGCGGCCCGCTGCGGAACGCGGCCAGGCCGGCGGGGGTGCCGAGGCCGGTCGGGCCGTCGTAACCGGGACCGGCATGGCACAGGTAATCGCTGGAGCAGGTGCCGTTGGTGCCGGTGGTGACGTCGTTCAGCCCGGCGCCACCGGCCGCGTACGGGTACGAGGCGGGGGAGGTGCCGGGGCGAGGGGCGCCCGCGAGCGCGTACACCGAGGCGATCAGCGGGGTGGCGGCGCTGGTGCCCCCGTAGCGCTGCCAGCCGACGCCGCCCGCACCGTACGTGAGATAGACGGCAACGTTGTCAGCGACCGCGGAGACATCCGACACGCTGCGGCCGGCGCACCCGGAGTCCTTCTGGTAGTCGGGCTTGGCCTGGTACTGCGCGCACCCGGAGCCCGGTCCGTAGGGGTCACGTGCCCAGACCGTCTCCGTCCAGCCGCGGGCGGTGTCCGGCGCGGGAGTGAGCGCCGTTCCGCCGACGGCGGTCACGAAGGGCAGCGTCGAGGGGAACGAGACTCCGTACCGGTTGTCGCCGGAGGCCGCGACCACGGCGACGCCGGGATGGTCGTAGGAGGCGCCGTAGGTGGACAGGTCGGAGGCGAAGTCGCCCGGTCGGCCATAGGAGTTGGACACGTACTTGGCGCCGAGGGCGACGGCGCGGTCGACACCGGCGGCGAGGTTCTCCAGACCGTCGTTGTCCGTCTCGACGAGGAGGATGTGAGCGCCCGGGGCCGATGCGGAGACCATGTCCAGGTCGAGGGCGATCTCGCCGGCCCACGATTCACTGGGCTGCGGGTAGGAGCTGCCGCCGCGCTGGTCGACCTTGGTGAAGCAGCCGTTGGCGGTCGTACAGGCGGGGAGGCCGTACTGCGCGCGGTAGACGGCCAGATCGGCCTCGGCGTGGGGGTTGTCGTACGCGTCGACGATCGCGATCGTCTGGCCCGCGCCGCCGTTCGCGGGCAGACTGTAGGCGCTCTGGATGTCCTGGGGGCCCAGCCCGGCGGGGGTGGCCGTGGCACTGAGCCGCATGACGGGGGTCTCGTCGGCAGCGCGCATCGCGTAGCAGGTCGCCCGATCCTTGCCGGGCGTCCCGCACACGGGCTCGAGCCGGGGCTGGGCGTTCTGTCCGGTCGCGTCCGCCGCGGTCGCCACGGTCGGCGTCCCGGTGCGGACCTGTGGGGAGTCGGAGGCCTGGGCCGCCTGCGCGGAAGGCAGGCCCCCCAGCAGTACGAGGGTCGCGGCCGCCCCCAACGCCACGACACCTCGGCCGAGTATGCGGAAGCCGGTGGCGGCACTTCTCGCGGGTGGTGATGTCGACACTGTTCACCAATCCATGAAAGGGCCCAACTCGGGCCCAGCGATGGCGGATTCACATCCGTCGATGATCAATTACGAGTCCCGGACGATGACGTGTCAATGCGTCACTTGTTAGAGCCGCATTTCGCAGGCGCGCATATCGGCGACAACCCCGACAAGCGGGTTCGCCGAGAGGGCACCGGGCACCGCAGGTCATGGCGAGCGCTTGCTGCCCACGGTCGGCCCGCAGTGGTCCGTCGCCCGGCCGTGGTTCTCGCACCGGACCCGACACGGGGCGGCGACGGGCCACTGGAGTGGTCTGCGGCGAGAACGGCACCCCCGCGCGGCGCGGGTCCGGGGGATCGGTCCGGGATCCGCGTTTAATCGCGCCGGAGAACCGACACGCCAGGCGCCCACAGCACCGACGGGCTCGGATCTCCGAGCCATGTCCCACAGCGCTTGAGGGAGATTGCCATGAGCGGCACCACACAATTGCCGACGCCGTCAGGGCCCTACCTGGACGAAGGACTGCTGCCCGCCGATTTCTACGCCTTCGAGGAACTGCTCACGGACAGCGAGCGGGAGAAGATCGAGTCCGTCCGGGAGTTCCTCCGCGCGCAGGCCGCTCCGATCGTCGACGACTACTGGGCCCGGGCCGAGTTCCCCTTCCAGCTGGTCGAGGGTTTCGGGAGGCTCGGGCTGGTGGACTGGGCCGACCCGGGCTCCACGGAATCCAGGCCGACGAACCTCTTCTCAGGCTTCCTCGCCCTCGAGTTCGCACATGCCGACGCGTCCTTGGCGACGTTCTCCGGCGTGCACACGGGTCTGGCCATGGGCACCATCCTCGCCTGTGGCTCCGACGAGCAGAAAAGGCGTTGGCTGCCGGCGATGAGCCGCTTCGAGAAGATCGGCGCCTTCGCCCTGACCGAGCCGCACGGGGGATCCGACGTGGCGGGCGGTCTGCGCACGACCGCCCGCAGGGACGGCGACGAGTGGGTCCTCGACGGAGCCAAGCGGTGGATCGGAAACGCGACGTTCGCCGACGTGGTGGTCGTCTGGGCCCGTGATGTCGACACGCAGCACGTACTGGGCTTCGTCGTGGAGAAGGACACCCCCGGGTTCACCGCGACGAAGATCGAGAACAAGATGGCGCTGCGCATCGTGCAGAACGCGGACATCGTGCTCGAGGGCTGCCGTGTTCCCGAGGCCAACCGGCTGCAGAACGCGAACACCTTCAAGGACACCGCCAACATCCTGCGCCAGACACGCAGCGGCGTGGCGTGGCAGGCGGTGGGGGTGATGTTCGGCGCCTACGAGATCGCCCTGCAGTACGCGAAGGAACGCGAGCAGTTCGGGCGCCCGATCGGAGGCTTCCAGCTCGTGCAGGACCTGCTGGTGAAGATGCTGGGCAACGCCACGGCCTCCTGCGGGATGGTGACGCGGCTGGCCCAGTTGCAGGACGCCGGGATCTTCCGCGACGAGCAGTCCGCCTTGGCGAAGGCGTACTGCACCGTGCGCATGCGCGAGAACGTGGGTTGGGCCAGGGAACTCCTGGCCGGCAACGGCATCGTCCTCGACTACAAGGTCGGCCGCTTCGTCGCCGACGCCGAGGCCCTCTACTCGTACGAGGGCACGCGGGAGATCCAGACCCTGATCGTCGGACGCGCCGTCACCGGCGGCCTCAGCGCCTTCGTGAAGTGATGACGATGACCATCGAATCCGTCTTCACCGGGCTGAAGGTACTCGACGCGTCCTCGTTCATCGCGGGACCGGCCGCGGCGACCATGCTCTCCGACTTCGGAGCGGACGTCATCAAGATCGAACCGCCGGGGACGGGGGACCCCCAACGGCGGCTGAGTTCCGTCCCGCCCAGCCCCAGAGCCCAGGCCAACTACGGCTGGCACCTGGCCAATCGCAACAAGCGGGGCATGGTCATCGACCTGAAGTCGCCGGCGGCTGTCGAGGTCCTCAAGCGACTCGTCGAGTGGGCCGACGTGGTGATCACCAACTTCCCGCACGGCACGCGCGAGAAGCTGCACCTGGGCTACGAGGAGGTCGCGGACTGGAACCCGAGGGTCGTCTACGCCGACATCACCGGCTTCGGGGACGCCGGCCCCGACGCACGGCAGCCGGGCTTCGACCTGACCGCCTACTGGTCGCGCAGCGGCCTGCTGGCCTCCACCCGCGACGCGGGGGCCCCGCCGACCGTCCCGGTCTGGGGCAGCGGCGACTACACGACCGCGATCGCCATCTACGCGGCGATCACGACCGCCCTCTACCGTCGCGAACGGACCGGAGAAGGCGCCAACGTCGGAACCTCACTGCTCGCCACGGGCGTCTGGGCCACGGGAACACTCGTGGCCGGCGCACTCGCCGGCGGCACACCGTTCGAGCTGCACGACCGGAAGGCGCCCGCGAACCCGCTGATCAACCCGTACCGGACCGCGGACGGCGAGTGGTTCATGCTGGTCGCCTCGCCCCCGCACTGGCCGGGGCTGACGCGGGCCGTCGGACACCCCGAGCTGCTCGAGGATCCCCGATTCGCGGACCTCGAGGGCTTCGTCCGGAACGCCGCCGCGCTGAGCGAGCTGCTCGACGCCGAGTTCCGGTCGCGGCCCTTCGCCCACTGGACGGACGTCCTGGGCCGCGAACGCATCACGTACAGCCTCATCCAGACGCCCGAGGAGACCGCCCAGGACCCGCAGTTGCGCGCCAACGACATCGTGGTGCCCCTGGAAGGGGTCGAGGGGCTTGCGGAGACCATCAGCAGTCCCGTCAACCTGCGCGGAGTACCGAAGGTCCCGGCGAAACGGGCACCGGACCTGGGCGAGCACAACGACGAGATCCTCGCCCAGCTGGGATTCGACCCCGCCGAGATCGCCGAACTGCGCACCCAGGGAGCGATTCCCGGGACCACGGGCACGGAGGCCCAGTCGCCTTGAGCACGGTGTTCCGCCGCCTCCCGACCGGGGACTCGTCCGACGTGTCCATGGTTCTCCCTCGCTGGTGCGGCCTCCCCATCGCGGCCGACATCGGGATCGCACCGCGCGGTGGCGATCGACTGGTGCACCCGGTGGCGCGGCAGAGGTCTCTAGTGCTTGGACCAGTTCCGCGTTGCCTGGTCCATCAGCGTCTGGAGGTGGAGGCCCCGCTGAGCATCGAGTTCACTCCGACTGTTCGTCCGTACGGCAGTGGCGAACTCCCGACGCAGGACGGGCCAGCACTCCTCGTGGTCGATCTCCGCCGTGTCGTAGGTCAACGTGGCTTCCGGGCCGAAGAGTTCGACGCGGGTGAGCGCCCCGGGGACATTGACGGAGCCGGACAGGGAGGCCTGGCTGACCGCGCCGTTGGCGTGTTCGCAGGTGAGCTCGATCCACCGGCGGGGGTCGCCGGTGCTGCGAATGGCGGTGATGGGGCTGATCGCGTCGAGGAGGTCGATGAGGTGCGGCCCCAGATCCAGGAGGGCGCCGTGCTCCAGTCGCCAGCCGGTGGCGAACTCCCCGCCCAGGAAGGCCCCGTGCAGGTAGCACGAGCGCGCCCCGGACACGTTCATGCGGTGGGCGTCCGCCAGGAAGGCCCGGGTCACCGGGTGGTAGCGCTTGGTGAGGACGAGCTGTGAGACGACGTCGGCCTCGGCGACCGCGTCGGCGACGCGCCGCGCGCTCGGCAGGTCGGGGCCGAGCGGCTTCTCCAGCAGCACGGCCTTGCCCCGCTTGGCGGCGAGCGGCGCAAGTTCGGCCTGGACGACCGGCGGGACGGCGAACGCCACCGCCTCACAGCGGTCCAGGAGTTCGTCGTAGGAGGCGGCGACGTGCGCCCCGTACGGTGCCGCGGTCATTCGGGCGGCTTCCGCTCTGCGGGCCCAGACCGCGGTGAGCCGTGTCTCCGGGCCCTCCGCGAGAATGCGTGCGTGCATGGCCCGGGCCCACGGGCCGGCGCCCACGAGTCCGATCTCGACGGGCCGATGGGACCAGGGGGAGGTGTCGCTGATCACGGTGTTCCTGTCTGTGCGGAGGGCTCGTCCGTCACGCGGCGAGCCGCTCGAGCCGCGCATCGGCGCGAGCGGGGGAGTAGAGGACGTCGGTGACCATCGCGGCGGCGCCGATGAGGCCCGCGTGGTCGCCGAGCCGTGAGGTGACGATCTGGAGGTTGGCAGTGTTACGGGGCATCGCACGCTGGTAGATGAGCTCACGTACCCCCGTGACGAAGGGGGCTCCGGAGAGGTCACCAGCGAGCATCAGCACGCCCGGGTTGAGGAGGGTGACGACGGTCACCAGGACCTCACCCACCCGCCGTCCGGCCGCGCGTGCCAGGTTGATCGCGTCGGGATTGCCTTCGGTCAGAAGACGCTTGACGTCCGATCCCGAGCTTGTCTGCTGTCCCATGGTGGTCAGTTGTCTCGCGAGTGCCCTACCGCTGGCGACGGCGGCCAGGCACCCGTGCGATCCGCACATGCAAAGGGCGTCAGGCCGGTCGTGCAGGCGGATATGGCCGATGTCGCCGGCTCCTCCGTCGATGCCGCGGTACACCGCGTCGTTGATGACGACCCCGGCGCCGATTCCCGTCGACACCTTGACCAGGACGAAGGCCGAGCAGTCACGATGGTTGGCCTGCTGCTCGGCCAGCGCCATGAGATTGGCGTCGTTGTCGACGAAGACGGGAATCGGTCCGTCTTCCATGTGGGGGCCCACATGCTCGGCATAGGCCTGCTGCAGGCGTTCACGGATCGGGTACCGGTCCCAGCCGGGCATGATCGGGGGTTCGACGATGCGCCCGATCTCCCAGTCGACGGGACCCGGCACCGACAGCCCGATGCCGCAGACCCGGGTGGGTTCGACGCCGGCCGCGGCGATCAGGTCGGGGATCCAGCGGGCCAGTTGATCCAGTACTTCCTCGGGACCGTGGGTGATGTCCAGCGCGGCGGTCGTCTCGGCGAGGATGTTCCCCGAGAGATCGAGGACCGCCGCGTGGGCGTGCCGGGTCTCCAGATCCACGGCGATGATCGAGGCGTGTGCGCGGTCGAAGTCGATGCGGTGGGAGGGCCGGCCGCCGGTGGAGGTGCCCGTGGTGTGCCGCAGCCACCCGGCACCGTTGAGGAGGTCGAGGCGCTGTCCGATGGTGGAGCGGGACAGACCGGTGGCGCGTTGCAGGTCGGCGCGGGTGTTGGCGCGGCCACTGCGGATGAGTTGTAGCAGGTCCCCCGCGCTGACCTGGTTCTGCGTCATCAAGGTGTCCCCTATGGTTCAGCTCTTGTCGGCGCCGCTGGTGAGGCCTTCGGTGAGAAGGCGTTCGGCGGCGAAGAACAGAAGTACCACGGGGATGGTCAGCACCACGGATCCGGCCATGAGGACCGTCTTGGGTACTTCGATGCCGTTGGAAAGCTGTGCCAGCCCCAGTGAGACGGTCCAGTTGGCAGGATCGGCCGCGAGGAAGAGCAGGGCGAAGAGGAACTCGTTCCAGGCGATCATGAAGACGTAGAGACCGGTCGCCATCAAGGACGGCAGGGCGAGCGGCAGGATCACCTTGCGCATGGTCTGCAGTCGGCTGGCGCCGTCGAGGGCGGCGGCCTCCTCGATGGACTGGGGGATGGTGACGAGGTAGTTCTTCAGCATGTAGATCGACACGGGCACCGTCTGGGCGATGTACACGATGGCGAGCCCGACGAGGCTGGAGGACAGGCCCAGTTTGGCGAAGAGGACGAACAGGGGGACGGCCAGCAGGGTCGAGGGGAAGAGGTAGACGGCCAGGAACAGTGCGCTGATCTGGCGGTGCCCGAAGAACTTCAGGCGGCTGACGGCATAGGCGCCGGGCACTGCGGCCAGGAGCGTGAGGACGACCGTACCGAGGGACACCAGCGCGGAGTTGATCAGGAACCTGAAGAATCCCTGGCCGCCGTTGTCGGTGGAGCGCAGCACGTCGCGGTAGGTCGACAGCGTGAGGTCCTTGGTGGACACCCACAGGGATCCCGGGTCGAGCAGGAGTGCGTCGATGGGCTTCAGCGACAGCAGCAGCATGTAGTGGAAGGGCACGATGGTGATCACTGCGAGGAACGCGATGACGATCCAGCGCAGGACGCCGAACAGTCTGTCCTCGAACTGGGCCCTGGTGAGGGCGGCCTTGCGGGTCACGATTCCTCCTGGACCTTGTTGCCGAAGAACTTGAAGTAGAGGCCCAGCAGGACGGCCAGTGCCGCGGCCAGGACAAGGGCCTGCGCGGAAGCGGCTCCGATGTCGTAGCGGGCGGTGAGGAAGTCGTAGACCCGGACCGCGGCGACGTCGGTGCCGGCTCCGCCGCCGGTCAGCAGGTAGACGTCGTCGAACTTGTTGAAGGTGAGCATGAATCGCAGGACGCACAGCAGGGCGATGACGGGCATCAACTGGGGAAGCAGGACGTAGCGGAAGCGCTGGGAGGTGGTGGCTCCGTCGACCTTGGCGGCCTCCTCGAGTCCGCCGGGGAGAGCCTGGAGGCGGGCGAGGATGAAGAGGAAGGCGAAGGGGAAGTAGCGCCAGCACTCGAAGGCGATGACGGTCAGCAGGGCCAACGGGATGTTGAAGTGCAGGCCCAGCAGGTGCACTTCGTACTCGCGTGTGGAGAGGAAGGCGATGGGGTCGTCCCAGCCGAACAGCCGGCGGCCCCAGTCGTTGACGATGCCGTACTGGGGGCTCAAGGCGACTTCCCAGACGAAGGACACGGCCACGACCGGTGCGCAGTAGGGCAGCAGCATCGCGGCGCGCAGCAGGCCGCGCCCGCGGAAGGGCTTGCGCAGCGCCAGGGCGGCGATCAGACCGAGGACGACGGATCCGAGGGTGGCGCCGACGGTGTAGAGCAGCGTGGTGGTGAGACTGGACCAGAAACCTGCCGAGTCGAAGACCTGACTGAAGTTGTCCAGCGACCAGTTGCCGAACAGTCCCATGCCCTGGATGTCGACGAGCTTGGCGTGCTGGAAGGCGAGCAGCACCGTCCACAGGATGGGCAGGATGACCACCACGAGGACGACGATGAAAGTGGGCGAGACGAAGGCGAGCCCCGCGCGGTTGGCGCGGCGGCTGGCCGTCATGGGGCGGCGTGTTCGGGGGGCGGGGGGATCCGACGACTGGTGCGGAGGCTGGTGGCGCTGTGCGGTGTCGGAGGGTGCTGTTGTCATGGCGAGACCTTCGTGACGTGCATGCGGGCGCTACTGGAGGGACTTCTTGAGGGCGGCGACGTCGTTGTCGGCTTGATGGGCGGCCTCGGAGGGCGAGGCTTGTCCCCCGGTCATGGCGCCGATGGCCTTGGGCACCGGGAGTTCGCCGTTGGTGGCGCCCACGAGAGCTCCGTCGCCCTGGGTGATGCCCCAGCGGCGCATGTTGCTGACGCCGTCCACGATCTGGTTCAGCACACCGGCCGGGTAGGCCTGGTCGAAGGGCTTCTTGGTGTCGACTCCGATGTCGCTGTGCCGCCAGGCGCTGATGTAGCGCTCGGGCTGGGCGGCCGTGCCGTGTCGGACGGGGATCTTGCCCTCGGGCGACATACCGAACCAGGACTCGTAGCCGGTGCCCATCATGTATTCGATGAACTCGCGCGACGCGGCCGTCTCGGCTGTCTTGGTGGTCACCCAGGAGGTGATCTCGCCGAACTGGGCCGCCTTCGTCGCGTCCGGACCCTTCAGCGCGGTGACGATTCCGCTGTTGGCGGAGAGGTAGTGGGAGTCCTTCTTGCACTGCGGGCAGCTGGGCAGGGCGTCCTTGCGCAGGCCGGCGAGTTCGTCCAGCAGGAACGAGGACCAGATGATCATGGAAGAGCCGCCGGCGAAGTAGGTGGCACGCGTCGAGTCGACGCTCTGGGTGCCGGGGGCGCCGTAGGTGCGGGCCAGTGTGTCGTAGGTGCGGAAGGCCGTTTCGCACTGGGGAGATTCGAGAGCGACGGCGTGCTGATCGTCGACGAGCTGGCAGTTGTTGGCCAGGGCGACGCTCTCGAAGCTCTGGGACGTGAAGACGTCGCCGGGATCGGTGGCCGCCGAGATGCCGTCGTGTCCCTTGCCGGTGAGCGCCTTGGCGGCGGTCACCGCGCGGTCGTAGGTGTCCGGAGCGGCGAGGTGTTTCTGGTCGAACTGGTCCTTGCGGTAGACCAGTAGCTGCAGCCAGGCGTCGGAGGGTACGCCGAGGCTGGTGGAGCCGTCGGACGTGAGAGCGAGCGCGTTGGCGTTGAAGGTCTTGCGGCCGAGCTCGTCGATGATCTGCCGGGGCACGGCCGTGTTGAGCAGGCCGTTTGTATACATTTGCCACACCTGGCCCATGGGGGCGGCGCCGATGACATCGGGCAGTTTGCCCGAAGCTGCGGCTGACATGATGAGTTGCGGCATTTGCCCCTCATCGACCCCCACGAGATGGACCTTTATGCCGGTCTTCTTCTCGAACCCGCCGATGATCTTCTGCGTCGCCGCGACTCGATCGGGCAGGTTCTCCTGAGACCAGACCGTGATCTCGCGGTCCGGTTTGCCGGGGCCGGTGCTGCTGGAACAGCCCGTGAGCAGCCCGAATCCCAAAGCTGCCGTGACGCCGACCGCGGTCACCTTCGACCGCCGGGGCTTCATTCGCATCGCATGTCCTCGTTCCGACTTACGTCCACTGATCAGGCATCTCAGCACTACTTTTGCTTGTTGACAAGACGTAACTTCGGGATATCGTCAACGTAACCGCCATCCGCGCAACTATCCGGAGCCATCACGTGGAACGCGTCGTTCAATTCACCGGCCCCCGTCAGGTGGAGGTCGCCGAGCAGCCGCCCGCCGAGCTGCCTCCCGGCCACCTGAGGGTCCGCACCCGCTACTCGGGCATCTCGGCCGGTACCGAGCTCACCGCCTACCGCGGGACCAACCCGTACCTGACGCGTACCTGGGACCCGCAGGCCCGGCTGTTCCGCGACGGCGCGGCCGGCATCGAGTACCCGGTGGCCGGCTGGGGCTACTCCGAGGTCGGCGAGGTGCTGGAGATATCGCCCGAATTGTCCGGTACGCCGGGTCTGCCGCAGGTCGGCGACGTGGTGTGGGGCATCTGGGGACACCGCAGCGAGGGCATCGTTCCCGCGGAACGCATGGTCGGCCACACCCTGCCCGCCGGACTGGAGCCGCTGGCCGGCGCCTTCGCCCGGGTGGGCGCGATCGCGTACAACGCCGTTCTGGCAGCCGACATCCACGTAGGCGAGGACGTCGCCGTCTTCGGCCAGGGCGTCATCGGGCTGCTCACCACACGTCTCGCCCAGCTGAACGGCGCCCGGGTCACCGCGGTGGACGCCCTGGACGGCAGGCTGGAGACCGCCAAGCGCTACGGAGCCCAGCACACCCTCAACGCCCGCACCGACGCCGTGGCCGAACGCATCCGCGAGGCGACCGCAGGCCTCGGCGCCGACCTCGCCATCGAGATCAGCGGTGTCTACCCCGCGCTGCACGACGCCCTGCGCTCCGTCACCGTGGGCGGCCGCGTGGTGGCGTCCGGCTTCTACCAGGGCGACGGCATCGGGCTGCGCCTGGGCGACGAGTTCCACCACAACCGGGTCCAGCTCATCTGTTCACAGATCGGCGGCGTGCCCCCGCAGCTGTCGGGCCGCTGGAGTGTGGAGCGCCTCCAGCAGACCTTCCTGCGCCTGGTCGCCGAGGGACAGGTCGACGTGACCTCCCTCGTCAGCCATGTGATCCCCGTCGCCGACGCCGTCGACGCCTACGAACTGCTGGACGAGCGGCCCGCCGAGGCCCTTCAGGTCGTCCTGGAATTCTGAAAGGCCTTCGCATGCTCAATATCGCTGCTCAGGAACAACTCCTGCCCGGAGACACCCTGCAGACCAAGTGGGACTTCGCCCAGGAGGCCGGCTACGGCGCCATCGAACTGCGCGCCAAGGGCGACTTCCACTTCGCTTCCCGTCTCGACGAACTCAAGCAGGCCAAGAAGGACGGCGTGGTCATGCCGACCGTGTGCGTCGAGATGCTCCACTTCTTCGGCGCCTTCGACGACGACCTGCGCCGCGACGCCCTCGACCAGATGAAGTCGCAGCTCACCGTGATCGCCGAGATCGGCGGCCTGGGTGCTCAGACACCGGCGTCCTACGGCATGTTCTCCCGTCGCCTTCCCCCCTTCGAGCCCCCGCGCACCGAGGAGGAGGACCGGGAGATCCTGCTGGCCGGGCTGACGGAACTGGGCGAGCACGCGCGCAGAGAGGGCGTCACGCTCTTCCTCGAGCCGCTCAACCGCTACGAGGACCACATGATCAACCGGCTGGAGCAGGCCGCCGACCTGATCCGCACGGTCGGTCTCGACTCGGTCAAGATCGGTATCGACAGCTACCACATGAACATCGAGGAGCGTGACCCGGCATCTGCGATCGTCGCGCACGCCGACGTCATCGGGCACGCGCAGGTCTCCGACTCCAACCGGTTCCAGCCGGGCGCCGGGCACCTGGACTGGCCCGCGTGGCTGGCCGCCCTGCACACCATCGGCTACGACGGTCACCTCGCCGCGGAATGCCGTCTCACAGGTGACCCCGTCGAGGCCGTCCGATCCATTCCGGCCTTCTTGCGGAGGTCCGGAGCGTGAAGGCCCTTCTGGACCGGCCCGCGCCCGCCGCGACCGCAGCCCTGACCCTGCGGCGCGGCGCGGCGCGGGTCCTCATCGACAACTGGACCGGCACCTCCACCGTTCCCTCCCGCACTCTCTACCCCCACCAGTGGAGCTGGGACTCCGCGTTCATCGCCATCGGACTGCGTCACCTCTCGGCGCGCAGGGCCCAGCGGGAACTGGAGTCCCTGCTGGCGGCACAGTGGGCCGACGGACGCATCCCGCACATCGTCTTCAACGCCGACGTGCCTCACGACGCCTACTTCCCCAGCCCCGACTTCTGGCAGTCCTCACGTGCCGGCCGCGCGGCGGGGGCACCGGCGGCACCCCAGACGTCCGGCATCGTCCAGCCGCCGGTGCACGCACTGGCGGCCTGGCTCGTGCACCGCTCCGACCCGGCCGAGTCCGCGCGCCGAGGCTTCCTCCGCCGCGTCTACCCGCGACTGGTCGCCTGGCACGACTACCTCCTCACCCGCCGGACGCTGGCCGAGGGCGGCCTCGTCGCCGTCGTGCACCCGTGGGAACCCGGCATGGACAACAGCCCGGCCTGGGACCGAGCCCTGCAACGCATCGAGCCCGCCCACTCCGCCACGTACAGGCGTGCCGACCTGAACCACGGCCATCCCGCCGACCGCCCCACCGACCTCGACTACGGACGATACGTCCGCCTGGCCACCGACTACCGCGCGGCGGGCTACGACGATCGCACGGCACCGCACCAATTCGCCGTCGAGGACCCCGGCTTCAACGCACTGCTCATCGTCAGCGAGCTCGCTCTCGCCAAGATGGCACGGGAACTGGGAACCGACGCCGGACCACACCTGGCGCACGCGGGCGAGCTGACCCGGCGACTCGTCAACCGGCTGTGGGACGACAGGTCCGGCATCTTCCGAGTCCGCGACCTCACCGACGACACGCCGGTCGACGAGAGCGGCGTCACCGGTCTGGTTCCGCTCATCGTTCCCCAGCTTCCGCACGACATCGTCGATCGGTTGCACCGCACTCTCGGCAGTCCCCAATTCACCGCCCCGTCCACGCGGTTGGTGCCCAGCTATGACCTGACCGGGCATGCGTTCGCCCCCCACCGTTACTGGCGAGGGCCGGCCTGGTTCAACACCAGTTGGCTGATCGAACGCGGGCTGCGGGCACATGGCCTCCACACGTCCGCCGCTCGATTGCGCCAAGGATTCCTCGCCGATGCCGGGCGATCTGATTTCGCCGAGTACATCGACCCCGTCACCGGCGCGGCCCGCGGCGCACGGCACTTCTCCTGGACCGCGGCCCTCACCCTCGACCTGTTGTGCACCGACCACGCCGACACCAAGGAGCTCGCAGCATGACCGGGGCCGACCACCGCGTCCAACTGGTCCGTGACGCCTCCTTCGTACTCCTCGCCGCCGACGGCGACATCAGTGGAACGCGTGGTACCACACCCGACGGGCTGTTCTCGTACGACGCCCGGCACCTCAGCCGCTGGCAGCTCACCGTCGCCGGCACCGGCCTCAGCACTCTGGTTCCCGCGGAGACGGCCGACGACCACACGGCGACATGCGTCCTGACACCGCAGGGCACCAGAGACAATCCACCCGCCTTCACCGTCTTCCGACAGCAGAGCCTTTCCGCCGGGGCGTTCACCGAGCACGTGCGCCTGGTCAACAACCGGCCCGAGCCTGTGACAGCTCATCTGGAGCTCACCGTCGACGCCGACTTCGCCGACCTCTTCGAGCTGCGTAGCGACGACCGCCATTACCCCAAACCGGACGCCACAAGGGAAGCCCGGATCACGGACGGCAGACTGCTGTTCGACTACCGCCGTGACGACTGGCACGCACAGACCACGCTCACTTGTCATCCCGACCCCGACTCCGTGGAAGCCGCCGAGAACGCGGACCTGCCCACCGGCAGAACCCTCCGCTGGCGCCTGCCACTTGCAGCGCACGGGGAGGCCGAGCTGCACGTGAGCGCTCAGGCCCACCCGCACGGGCAGACTCCGCACACGCTCGTCGCACGCCACCCGAAGCACGTCACCTCAGAAGCGGGCGACGACCTGGACCGCGCCTGCGAGCGGGGCCTTGCCGACATCGATCTGCTGACCATCGCGGCCACTGGCGTGGACGGCGAGGAAGTGCACGTCCCCGCCGCGGGCATCCCCTGGTTCCTGACACTGTTCGGCCGCGACTCCCTTCTGACGTCGTACTTCCTGCTGCCGTTCCGTCCTGCGACAGCGGCAGCCACGCTCAGCGCCCTGGCCGCCACCCAAGGCAGCCGCTACGACACCTACAGCGGCGAGCAGCCCGGACGCATCGTCCACGAGACCCGCCACGGAGAACTCGCGCACTTCCGCCAGGTTCCCTACGGACGCTATTACGGTGCCGTCGACGCCACGCCGCTCTTCCTCGTGCTGCTCCACGCCCACTACGAAGCGACCGGCGACCGCACACCGGCCCAGCGACTGGAGAAGCACGCCCGGCGGGCAGTTGACTGGATGCTCACCGACGGAGGGCTGGAGACACACGGATACCTCGTCTACGAGCCCGACCCAGGGGGGTTGGTCAACCAGAACTGGAAGGACTCGGAAGGCGCTGTCTGCTTCGCGGACGGAACTCAAGCGGAAGGCCGCATCGCCGTATCCGAAGCCCAGGGCTATGCCTACGACGCACTGCTTCGCACCGCGACCCTGGCAGAGAACGTCTGGCAGGACGAGGCGTACGCGCGCCGGTTGCGCGAATGCGCCGCCCAACTGCGCGACCGTTTCCTCGCAGACTTCTGGATGCCACACGCCGACTTCCCCGCGCTCGCACTGGACGGCGCGGGCCGCCAGGTCGATGCCTTGGCGTCCGACGCCGGTCATCTGCTGTGGTCAGGGATTCTGGACGCGGACCACGCCCGTCGAGTAGCGCAGCGTCTCGTGGCGCCCGACTTCTTCTCCGGCTGGGCGATCCGGACCCTGGCGGCCGGCCAACAGCCGTACCACCCGCTGTCGTACCACCGCGGCAGTGCCTGGCCCCACGACAACGCCGTCATCGCCCTGGGCATGGCGCGCTACGGGCTCGCCGACGAACTGGCCACCGTGACGGAAGGACTCGTGACAGCGGCGGCCCATCATGGACATCGCCTGCCCGAGGTCATCGCCGGATATGACCGCTCTGCCACCGGCAAGCCCGTCCCCTACCCGCACAGTTGCTCGCCCCAGGCATGGGCGGCCGCGACGCCCCTCGCGCTGCGAACGGCACGGGGGAGCCTGTGAATCAGGAGTTGTCCTGTTCGGGGTTGCCGGTCGTGCGGGCAGGACGGGCGCCCCACATGCCGCGGTCCGGCCCGACCCGAGCGACGGCTCAGGGCGCTCACCGGTGGACATCGGAAGGCGTCGCAGTTTCGCAGCGCAGCGCGGGAGCAACCAGGCATCGTCCCGCCGCGTGAGGTGCAAGGCGTCACGCTGTCCCACGCGCGCCACCTTCGCGAGGCCAAGCCGGGCAAGAGACCGGACTACGGAGGGGTGATGCGCGGGGAGAGCGTGGACGCTTCGAGGCCGGAGAGTTCGTCCAGGGAACGGCCCCGGGTCTCGATGCGGAGTGTCCAGGTGACGAGGAAGGCGAGGGCGCTGGTAGCTGCTGCTCCGTAGAGAAGCGGGGAGGTGCCGGCGGAGGCGAGCAGGACCGGGAAGAGGAAGGTGCCCAGGGCCGCGCCCAGTTTTCCGAATCCGGCGGCGAAGCCGTGTCCGGCGGCCCGGACGTCGGCCGGGAAGACCTCGGCGGGCAGGGTGAACGTGGTGGCGTTCGGTCCCAGGTTCATGAACGTGTTGAACAGCGCGAACCCGACGAAGACCAGGGGCAGATGGGTGGTGCCACCGCCGGGCAGTTGGTCGGCGACCGCGAGCAGGCACAAGGCGACGGCCATCACGGCGAAGCCCATGAGTTGCAGTCGGATCCGCCCGACCCGGTCCACGAAGACGATGGCCAGCACGAAGCCGACGACGAGGAACACGTCCAGGAACGCGGTTCCTTCGGTCGAGGAGATGTCGTCGGCCAGGAACGTCGCGTTCGGGCCGGCCAGTGCCAGCCCGGCGAGCAGGGTCGGGGTGAAGATACCGACCCCGTACGTGGCGATGTCCATCAGGAACCAGGGCACCGCGGTGAACACCGTCACCCGCAGCAAGGGACGTTTGAAAAGCTGGGGCTGCACGAGCGCGTTCCAGCCTTCCCGCGGAGTCTGCGGGTGTGCCCGGTCCCTGTCGGTGACCCGGCAGGCGACGCCCGTCATCCTCTCGGCGATCGCCGTAGCCTCCTCCTCGCGGCCGTGCTGAGCCAGCCAGCGGGGGCTTTCCGGAACGTTGCGGCGCAGCCAGATGATGACAAGCGCCAGCAGCGCACCGAAGCCGAGCATGACTCGCCAGGAGCCGATTGCGGGCCACACCGTGAGGATGACGACGCCGACGATCGCGCCGGTCATGATCCCCGCCGCCTGGAGACTGAAGGCGCTCACCAGCCACCTGCCGCGCTGGCGTGCCGGCAGGATCTCCGCCGGGTAGCTGGCCGCAATCGGATAGTCGAGCCCGACCGCGATGCCGAGCAGAAAACGGAAGACGATCAACGACCACAGATCCCAGGCGAACGTACAGGCCAGGGAGAAGGCCACGAACAGCCACAGATCGACCCGGAAGATCTTGCTGCGCCCCACGCGGTCGCCCAACGGTCCCAGCAGAGCCGCTCCGAACATGGCGCCCACGATGGCCGCGGCAGAGAGCAGACCCCGATCCGTCGCGCTTCCGCCCAGGTCCTTGGCGATGAGCGGATTGGCCACGCCGATGATGAAGAAGTCGAAACCGTCCAGTATCACCCCCAGGGCCGCCACCAGCCAGAAACGCCGGTGCATCGGCGAAATGGAAGCCTGGTCGAGCGCTACGCCCAGAGGCAGCGGCGTGCGGGAGTCACCGTTGGTCACCACATGCACCGAGTGAACGCGACCTCACGCCCACGATCAACAAGCCACGCCACACCCCCGGGCCCGCCGCCCGAGCGAGGGCAACGCCAGAGCTTCGTCGGGCGGGACTGATCCTGGACGGCGCGGACGAGTGAACTCGCCTCCGTTTCAGGGGCCTTGGGAACCCATGCGCCGAGGAAGAAATGAGTCGCCCAGGAAGTGCCGCGGTGTCGGCGCGTTGTGGGTCGTGCGGCGACTGCAGGGCGAACGGACTGTGCGGCCCTGATTCCACGCAGGTTCCTGCATTCGTGAAGCGTTATGATTTAGTGAACGGCTCCAGGAGAGGCAGGCCCGACAGCGATGTCACAGGCGAAGAAGAACCGCGAACCGGCCGCCGCCCCGTCCGCGCCGGTGGTCCCCGAGACCATGCTCAGCTTTCACCTCAAGCGGGCCGAACAGTCCATCGTGGCACGCAAGGCCCACGGCGTGCGGAGCCTGGACCTGACGGAGTCCCAGTGCAAGGTGTTGGGCTACCTGACCGGCGGTGTGGCGAAATCGTGCACCCAGTTGTCCCGTGAGGGCCTGGTCACCTCGCAGACGATGACCGGCATCGTCAAGAACCTCGAAGCCAAGGGGCTGGTCGAGCGCCACGCCTCGCCGGACCACGGCCGCGTCATGCTCGTGTCCCTCACTCCGGCAGGCGTGGAGCGGGCCGCCGCCGCGAAGTCCTTCTCCGAGCGTGTCGAACACGGCCTGCGCGAGGCACTGTCCGAGGACGACTACGGCCACCTCGTCAAGCTTCTCGACCGAGTGGCCGACCTGGCTCCCGGGGTCGACGCCGGCGCGTCGGAGTAGAGCTCGCTCGCACGCGACGGACGGGACCCTCGCCGCAGGCCGCACTCATGGGCTCGACAATCCGGCGTCGGCCTCGACGTCTGCCCGGCCTCGGCCGCCCTGCGTGACCTCACACTGATCACGCCGCGATCCAGGCCGCCGAACACCCCACGCGTCCCGCGGAAATCCGCTTCCGCGTCGCGGTTCCCCTCATCCAGCCCGCGCCTCCACGCGGCGCGACCGGCTGCCCCGCCCGCCTGTCAGGCAAGCGAGGCGGGTGACCGCTGCCCTACCGGCGCGCGCTCCGGCAGAGGAGCGGCCGGGAATGTTAACGTCAACGACACTGATGAAGGGAACTTCAAAGATGAAGTTCACTTTTAAGTATTGGCATCCTGATCTTCGACTCCGCGCAAGTCACTCGCGCCGCCCCTCTCCGTGGCAGTGGCACCGCCTCCACCGTGGCGGCTCACCGACGGCAACACGCCCACAGCACGCGAAGGAATGAACCATGGGAATGTCCGGACTCACCGCTCTCGTCACCGGCGCCACCGCCGGTATCGGCCGCGCCGTGGCCCTCCAGCTCGCGCTCGAAGGCGCGGACATCGTCGTCCACGGCCGCGACCAGGATCGCGGAGCCGACGTGGTCACCGAGATCGAGAAGGCCGGAGGGGCCGCCCGCTTCGTCCAGGCAGACCTCAGTGACCCCGCCGACGTCGAGCGCCTGGCCCGTGATGCCGGAGACGTCGACGTACTCGTCAACAACGCAGGCGTCTACAAGTTCCTGCCGACATCGGAGATGACCCCGGAACTCTTCGACCTGCACATGGATCTCAACACCAAGGCCCCGTACGTGCTCGTTCGCGCTCTGACTCCTGGGATGGCTCGGCGAGGCCGCGGCTCGATCGTGAACATCAGCACCCTCGCCGTCGCGGTCGCCGCCAAGGGCGCCGGCATGTATGCCGCGTCCAAGGCCGCGCTCGAGCAGCTCACCGCCGTGTGGGCCGCCGAGTTCGCCGAGCAGGGCATCCGCGTCAACGCCGTCGCCCCGGGACCCACCCGCACCCCGGGAACCGACGCCATGGACGCCGACTCCCTGCGGGCCATCGCCGACACGACCGCCCTGCGCCGCATCGCCGAGCCCGAGGAGGTCGCCGAGGCTGTCGTCTTCCTGGCCTCCCCGCGCGCCAGTTACATCACCGGTGCCGTCCTCGAAGTCGCCGGTGGACGGCCCGCCATCGGCTGACCGCCGCCGGCCCCCTGATCCGGGCGGGACACATTCCCCGGCGCCCGCCCGGACCGGGGCCACACCCCTCCGCCTGTCCACGGCTCTCGTCGGCGCCGTTCCGTTCTCGCCAAGACAGTTCTCTCCAGCGCCCCGGCAGGCGGGCACCTCGATCGCCGGACGGGCGCGCGCCGCCAGTAGCGTGCTCCCTCATGAGCCAGAGCACACGTGGTGGCCTTCTGCGTCGACACCGGGACTTCCGACTGCTGTGGTGCGGCGAGACAGCCGGCAAGTTCGGTGCGTCCGTCACCGGAGTCGCGATGCCGTTGGTCGCGGTCTCCACCTTGGACGCCAATACGTTCGAGGTCGGTCTGCTGAGCGCGGCCGCCTGGGCCCCGTGGCTGTTCATCGGTCTCCCGGCCGGTGTCTGGGTGGACCGGTCGCGGCGTAGGCCCATCATGCTGGCCGCCGCCGCGGTCTCCCTCCTGCTCTTCGCCGGCGTGCCGGTCGTCGCCTGGCTCGGCTGGTTGAGTACCGGACTGCTGCTGGGCGTCGCACTGCTGACGGGCACGGCAGCGGTGTTCTTCCAGACCGCCTACAGTGCCTATCTCCCCAGCATTCTGGAACCTGATGACCAGCCCGAGGGCAACGCCAAACTGCACGGCAGCGCGTCCGCCGCGCAGATCGCCGGGCTCGGCTCCGGCGGTCTGATCGCACAACTGGCGGGTGCCGCGAACGGCATGTTCGCCAACGCCGCGACCTTCCTCGTCTCCCTCCTCTGCCTCACGGGCATCCGGCACCGCGAGCCACCCGTCACCAGATCCGGGCATCGCCCCGCAACACTGGTCGGTGAGGTTCGCGAAGGTCTGTCACTGATAGCCGACGACCCCTGGTTCCGGGCGCTGACACTCTTCGGAGCCGTCTCCAACCTGGCCCTGATGGGATACCAGTCGATCCAGGTGGTCTTTCTGGTGCGGACTGTCGGCCTGGCCCCGGGGCCGGTCGGCGCGCTCATCGCGGCCACCAGCGCGGGAGGCGTGGTGGGCGCCTTCGCCGTACGCCGGGTCGCCGACCGAGTCGGCACGGCCCGCGCGACACTGCTGTTCGAACTGGGACTTCCCCTGTTCGCCCTGCTCATCCCGCTGACCGTCCGGGGAGTCGGCGTCCTGCTCTTTGTCACAGGCGGATTCTGCGTCTGCGCCGGTGTCGTGGCCGGCAACATCATCAAGGCGAGCTTCCAGCAGCGCTACTGCCCGCCGGATCTCCTCGGGCGCCTCACCGCCAGCACTGCATTCCTCAGCTACGGGACGATCCCTCTCGGAGCGCTGCTGGGCGGCGCGCTCGGAACCGTGCTCGGCATCCGCACCGCAATGGCGGTCACGACAGCGGGAGTTCCGCTTGCCGCGCTGATCCTGTACTTCTCACCGATCGGGCGGACCCGAGATCTGCCGGCCGCCCGGCGACCGACGAGTGGGGCCCCACCTTCGCCGGATCCCGACGACGAACCCGTACTGCCTCGTCCCTGACCACGACCGCATGCGGGCAGGCTTCACCCCGACGCTCCCGGCGGCGTCGACCTGGGCCTGCGTACACCCTTGCGGCCATATCCTGACCCGCTCCATTAGCATCGCCCGCATGAAGATCGCAGTGCTTGACGACTACCAGAACGTCGCGCTCGACTGTGCCGACTGGAGCGGTCTGAACGCCGAGGTGGAGGTGTTCGACAGTCACATCCCGGACGTCGACGAACTGGTCCGCAGACTCGCCGGCTTCGAGGCGGTCGTCGCCATGCGCGAGCGCACCCCGTTCACAGCCGACGTTCTGGACCGGTTGCCCGATCTGAAACTGCTGGTCACCACCGGTCCACGCAACGCCGCTATCGACCTGGCGGCCGCCGCCCGGCACGGAGTCGTCGTCTCTGGAACCGGGTACTATCCCGAGCCCACGGTCGAACTCACCTGGGCGCTGATCCTCGCCGCGGCACGGAACCTGCCGACGGAGGAGCGGTCGATGCGGGACCAGGGCTGGCAGTGCACGGTCGGCACCGAGCTGCGCGGAAAGTCCCTCGGCCTCCTCGGACTGGGAAACCTGGGCAGTCGGGTGGCGAGGGTGGGTCAGGCCTTCGGCATGGACACCATCGCCTGGAGCGAGAACCTCACGCCCGGACGCGCGGCCGAGCACGGGGTGAGAGCGGTGACCAAGGAAGAGCTCTTCGCCGAGGCGGACGTGTTGTCGGTGCACCTCGTGCTCAGTGCCCGCACCCGAGGGCTGGTCGGCAGTGCCGAACTCGCCGCGATGAAGCCGTCCGCGATCCTGGTGAACACCTCGCGTGGCCCGATCGTCGACCAGGACGCACTGCTGGACGCCTTGCGCCGCGAGGCGATCAGGTGCGCCGCGCTCGACGTCTACGACACCGAGCCGCTGCCTCCCGACCACCCCTTCCGTACGCTGACGAACACCGTGCTCACCCCGCACATCGGCTATGTGACCCGCGAACTGTACGAGGTCTTCTACCGCGACGCCGTGGAGGACATCGCCGCCTTCCGAGCGGGGCGGCCGATCCGCGTCATCGGCTAGTGCCGTGCCGGACGTCGACAGCCGGTAAACCCTTCGAGCCGGAGCGCCGGCCAGGACTTCGGCCGGAGAAGGCCTGGCCAGCGAGCAGTGGCACGGCAAGATCATGTCGTGGTACCCGTGCTTCACCGAAGAGGAGTTGTACAACGGCTGGGGAGCGGTGGTCGTCCACGACGGCCTGCGCCCGGCGGAGGGCAACGGACGTGCTCCGTCCGCGACCTTCGAGGGGGTCTTTCGGGCGGAGCTGCGCGCCAAGGTGCTCGCCGCCGAGGCGGAGCCGGCGGACGGCGCCGACTCCAACGCGTCGCGCTGACAGCTGCGGTGCCGCGGTATTGCGAGGGTGCGACCATCGAGCGGCCCGTCACGGTTCGTCATGGCCCCTCACGCACGGCCTGATCGGCCGCAGGCGTCGTGGGGACCCCAGCCGCCCGCTTACGAGGGCCGGTTGACGCCGGACAGCATCCCGGGACGGGTAGAGCGGGTGCCCGATGGTGCCCGTCGTGCCGACCCTGACCGACACCGCCAGACAGTCAGGGGGAGGCGCCGGGCCAGTCCCAGTTGGGCGGACGGGAGGCTGAAGCGGCGAGCGACCACCTGGATCACCGCCGGCGCCCCCGCAGGTTCGGCGTCGACAACTTCCCTCACCTGCGCGGACATTGACTGGCCGGCTACACGAGTGACCGTGTGGTCCGAGCTGCCCTCGCCCGCAGCCCGGAGGACGACTCGGCGGCAGCGGTAGCAGCAGACCTTGGTCGTACGTCAACGTCTCGCGGTCCAGGCCGTCGCACACCGTGGCCGATACGCTCGGGAAATGACCACCCCCGACGCGTCGCGGCAGGCAGACGAGCATGCCGGCCCGTGGCTGGCGCCGGCCGAACTGGCGTCGTGGATGTCGGTGGTACGCCTCATCACCCGGCTTCCGTGGGCTCTGGATGCCCAGTTGCAGCGCGACGCGGAGCTGAGCATGGTCGAGTACATGGCCATGGCGATGCCGGCCGACGCGCCCGAGTGGACGTTGCGCATGAGCGTGCTGGCCGAGCGCACCAGCTCGGCGCTGTCCCGCCTGTCGCACCTGGTGAAACGACTGGAAAGCCGTGGCTACCTCCGGCGTGAACCGGATCCGAGCGATGGACGCTTCATCAACGCCATCCTCTGCCCGACGGCATGAGGAAGCCGGAATCGGCCGGGCCGGAGCATGCGGCCTATGTACGGCACCTCGTGGTGGACAACCTGTCCAACGAGCGCCTGCGCCGACTCGGCCAGGACACCGAGCGCATCCTGCAGCGCATCGACTCGCCCGTACGCTGAGCCCACCGGGTCGGGCACGCCGCGTGGGCGTTCACGCGTCTGAGGGCCGTCCCGTAATCACAGCCCCTACTGCTGTGACCGGCAACGTTCAGCGGTTTTCCATGGACGAACGGAGAGCCAGGCAGGGCGGAACCGATGTCTGGACTACTGCGCTGAGGGAGCACGCTGTGCGGTGAGCACGGGCTGGTAGTACCCGCTGGAGGCCGGACTGTGCCAGGTGATGTCGGTGAAGCCGGCGTCAGTGACGAACTCTGTCAGCTGCGGGGGCGTCAGCGCCCAGTAGGTGCTCCGGCGGACTCGGACGTGCCAGGTGTTCTCCGCGGGGATGAGCTGGAAGTGTTCCAAGTCGTAGCGCTCGCCGTCTTCATGCCAGTGCCACAGCTGGAAGGTGATCACTTGGCCGTCGCGTGTTTCCGAGACCTGGGGAGGTGTCGACGTGGGTCTGGTCGGGCGCGTCTCGTCGTAGGCCCGGACAGTGATCATCAACAGTCCGTCGTCTCGGAGCACGCGTCTCATGCCGAGGAGTGCCGCCCGGAGATCTTGCCCGGAGAGTAGGTGCGGGAGCGAGTTGTCCGCGCAGAGGACGACGTCGAATGACGTCTCCCTGAACGGCAGTTGGCGCATGTCAGCCGCAGCGGCCGGAAGCCGGATGCCCCGGGCCGCCGCTTCGGCGGCGGCGCGCGCGGCGGCGACCGGGCTCAGGTCGCTGCCGACGACCTGGTGCCCGGCCAGGGCCAGCCCGATGGCCTGGGTGCCGATCCCGCACGAGCAGTCCAGGACGGTGTGCGGTCCCGCGCCGAGAGACTGACGGAGGAGCCCGCCCAGTACCTCGGACTGGTAGGCCATGCTTGCGTCCCAGTCCCGGAACATCAGGTGGTAGTCGTGGGCCAAATCGTCGTAGAAATCCCGCACGGAGTGCTCGGACATGTATCCCACCGTAGTGCGTGGCCGCCGGGGAGTGCGGACGGTTTAGGCAGCGGCTGTCTGACTTCGGCCGCCCCAGCGGATGCCCATCTCGCTGCCGCTACGGGCGTGTTCGCGGTGTTGGGCGGACAGCGCGTCGGGGTGGCGGTGTTTGACGTAGATCGGGGGCACCGTCCGGGTGGGCCGCGCGGATGACTTGAGGGCGACCCGGGTGGAGTTTACGGAGGGACCAGCGGGTGAGGGGCCGGCCGAGCTTGGTCGGGCGGGTGGTGGCCGTCTGGACGACGAAGTCCTCGTCGTCAGGACTGAGCAGGCGGGGACGGCCTCCCGCCCACTGAGGGTCCATGCAGGCCAGGCCGGTCTCGTTGAACCGGTGGATCACGTCGCGGACGGTGTCCTCGTCGGTCTGCACCAACTGTTGCTGGCTCGGCTGACGGGAACCGGGTCCCGGTGATCGCGAACCTACGTGGCCAGAGCACGAACCGTCGGGACGCCGGAGTTCAGAGCCAGCGTTGTGCCGCCTCGACGCTGTCCCCGCCACTGGTGTTGAACGCGATCGCCGCCTGGGGCGCATGACGGCGAATCAGGTTCACGATCTTCTCGAAGAGCGGAAGAAGCTGTTCGGCCTTCCGGATCCCACCGCCGACGACCACGACATCCCACGGGTGCTCGGTCAGCGAAGCGGCGAGGGCGGACTCGGTCGACTCGTCGAACGTGACCAGTGTCATCGCCGCGTTGATGCCGTGCTCGCCGAAGCGGGCCAACTCCGCGTCGAGAGCCGCGCGAAGCGCCTGCCCGTCGACGCCGGGTATCGCTTGCGGGTCGTAACCGACGACAAGTGCAGAGGGCATGCGGGCAATCTATCGGGCAGCGCGCACACGGCGCCGCCGTCTCCTGTGGTGTCGAAGGGGGGACGGGAGCGCTTCCGGCGGGGCGGCGCGTCGGTGGTGGTTCCCGGTGTCGAACGCGGTCGTGCGAGTGCTGGAACTCGGTGTGATTCCGCGGAGGTGCCCCGGGCAGGCGGGCACCTGTTGACGTTTCAAGTAAGGAGTGCCTAACCTAAGTCGCTTTCGAAATCTTCCCCGTCCTCAAGAGGGTGGTCAGTCATGCCCCTGTCCGATCCGACATCCGGCTTGCTGCGGTTCTCCGCGGCGCCCGCGCCGTCGACCCCGCTCGGTCCCTTCGAGGACAGTGCGGTGGCGTGGGCAACGTGGGTGACCCTGATGGGATTTGTCGGGGTGACTGCCCTGGCTCTGATGGCCGCGGGGCCTGCGGCGCGCCGGATCGGAGCCGACGCCCTCGCCGCGGTGACGGCCAGACTCGCCCGCGCGGCGGTCGTCCTGGCGGTGCTGGCCTTTGCCGCGGTGCTCACCGACCTCGCGCACTCCGGGGACAGCGGCGGATACCACTACAAGGCCGCCTGGAACGCCCTCTACGACGGCACCAACGCCGGACGGCTGTCGGGGCTCGAGGTGACCATGCTGCTGGTCGGTGCGGCGTTGATCGCCCCGCTCGCCTTCCGCGGGGCCGCGAACGGTCGAGCGCGGAAGGGGCTGCTCACAGCAGGCCTCGGCGCGGGGATGATCGCCCTGGGTACCACCAGGTTCCCGGACGCGATGCCCGAGGAGTGGGGCCACACCATCTTCGAGACGGCGATGTGGATGCTGCATCTGTTCGGCGGAGCAATCTGGTTGGGCGGGTTGGCCGGACTCGCACTGCTGGCCGTTCCGGGCGCCGTCCCGTCCGCCGAACGCTCCGCCTTCTGGTCCCCCGCGATCCGCCGCTTCTCCGCCGCCGCCATGAGCTGCGTCACCGCGATCACCCTGTCCGGGCTGTTCCTGTACTGGGAGCACGTCGACGGCCCCTCACAGCTGTTCACGACGATGTACGGGCGCGTGCTGGGCGTGAAGATCCTCATCTTCGGAACCCTGCTCCTGCTCGGTGTCTTCAACCAGTTCTGGCTGCACCCGCGGATCGACGCGCTTCGGGCCGCCGGTGACGAGCGTCCGCTGCGCACCATCCTCGTGCGTCAGTTCCCGGCGGTGGTCACCGTCGAGACCCTGCTCGGAATGTCACTGCTCTTCGTCGCGCCCTTCCTCCACGGCTCCGCTCGCAACCAGGCGTTCCAGGCCGAGACCGCCAAGCACTCCGCGATCGCGATCTCCCCCGAGGACCTGCCCAGGCGTCCCGACAAGGTGGTCAGTGCCTCCACCTGGGTACTGGGCAGCACCGAGACCATCGCCCTCATCGCCTTGATGATCGGCGGATACTGGTTCTCCGGAGTGCTGGCCCGCCGCCGCACCGCTGCCGCCGCACCTGGGCCGAAGCCCGCGACGGCGACGGGCGATCTCGTCGAGGCGTGACCGCGCCACCGTTCCCCTGCCGACTCGACGTGGATGGGACCGGTGGCGCACCCGCCACGGATACCCCGCCGGCCCGGGGGTCGCGCTGACAGCCACCCGAAAGTCTCCAGCGGGCGGGGTGTCCTGGGGGCCCGCTGGGTCCGAGGTCCGCGCGGCGTCGCCGCAGGAGTCGACAGGCGGGGTGTGCCGTGGCGCCCTATTCGCCGTGCGCTCGCAGATGTTCGAGCAGCAGACCGTTCAGCGCTTCGGGTGCTTCTTCGGGAATCCAGTGGCTGACGTCATGGAGTGTCTCGAACCGGTACGGTCCGCCGACCCACTGTTCGGTCGCCTGCGAGGCCGCGGGGCCGAACGCGGCGTCCTTCGTGCTCCAGACGTACAGCGTGGGAACATCGATGAGCCCGATCGTCCCGTCGGGGCGACCGGCCCGGTACCAGTTCAGTGCCGCGGTGAGCGCGCCCGGCTGCGACAGTTGCCGTACGTAGGCGTCGACACTGGCCTGCGGTACCTTCCCGGCGTAGATGCTGCGAAGCTGCCGAGCGTCGTCGGCGAGCATGCGATCCTCGGTCGAGGGAGTCTCGCGCCAGTCGATCATGTAGTGGGATCGTGCGCGCTGGTCCGGGTCGTTGCGCAGGGCACCGGCCAGAGCGCCGGGGTGCGGGGTCGAGACAACGGTCAGGGTACGGACGCGGCCGGGATGGGCATCCGCGGTCCACCACGCCACCGCGCCTCCCCAGTCGTGGCCGACCAGGTCGAATGTCGCCCAGCCCAGTTCCTTCGTGATCGCGACGACATCGTCGACCAGCGCACCCATGCGGTAGTCCTCCGGCCGATCGGGGCGGGCACCGGGGGAGTAGCCACGCTGGTCGGGTGCCACGACACGGTAGCCGCGGGCGGACAACGCCTCGATCTGCTGGTGCCACGCCAGCCCGGTCTGGGGGAAACCGTGCAGCAGCAGTACCGGGCGGCCCTCGGACGGTCCCGCCGTGATGGCGTCGAACACGCCCGCGGCGGTGGAGATGCTCAGCTTGGTCACGATCCCATCCTTCATACCGACTGGTTGGTCAGCCTTCAGGTCGCGGTAGCGGATTGTCAAGATCGAAGGCGACCGGCCCCCCTTCGCGAGGACAGCCGGGCGTCCCTCCTGTTCGTGAGTCGTCTTGCAGGTGCGCCACCGCCCAATGGGCATGCGGTGGGGCCGAGTTCGGGCGTGATCGCAGTCGTCCAGGCGATCTGGCCGAGGAGCTGTGACCGGTGCCATGATTGATCTCCATGGGGACTGTGGCTGCGTTGTGCCGGTATCCGGTGAAGTCCATGCTCGGGGAGACGTTGCTGTCCGCGGCCGTCACCCACGCGGGGCTCGCCGGGGACAGGACGTATGCCGTCCTCGACGACACCGGCGCGATCGGGAGCGTCAAGCACCCCCGTAAGTGGGGGCAACTGCTGGACTGCCGCAGCCGGTTGACCGACGACGGCGCCGTCGAGGTGGAACTGCCCGACGGCGTGACTCTCCCCGTCGGAGACCCCGATCTGGACATGCGGCTGTCCAAGCTGCTGGGCCGCCATGTGTGCGTCTCGGCCAGTGCCCCAGCGGACAGCACGCTGGAGCGCGCCGTCCCCCAGTACGAAGGCGGTGTCCCCGACGTCGTCCGGGCGACGGCCTCCGTGGACGGTACGGGGGACGAGATCACCGTCGGCAACGTCGCCGCGGGGACGTTCTTCGACTTCGGGAGGGTGCACCTCGTCACGACGTCCTCCTTGGCGGGGCTCCGGGCCGGGTATCCCGACAGTGACTTCGATCCGCGCCGCTTCCGGCCGAACCTGGTTGTCGACACCGGCGGTGGACAGGATTTCGTGGAGGACACATGGGTGGACCGGCGAGTACGCGTCGGCGAGGCGCTGTTCCGAGTGGTGGTGCCCACGCCCCGGTGTGTGGTGCCCACCCTCGGTCATGACGAACTGGGAGCCGACCCTGGCGTCATGCGTGCGATCGCCCGCGAACACCGGATACCCGTCTTCGATCTGGGCCGGCTGGCGTGCCTCGGGGTGTACCTGGACGTCCTGGAACCAGGCACGGTCCGGCTGGGCGACTCGATCACGCGACAGGACGGACCGTGATCAGGCCATGTCTGCGCCAACTGTCCAAGCAACGATCCAGTGATCAGGCTGTCCGGGCGTGGGTGCAGTGATGCACTGGCAGCTGTCACCCTCGCCCGATGAGCATGAAGAGTCAGCTCGGTCGTTCCGTTGATCCGGAGGAGTTGTCGCTGCGGACAGACTGGAGTTGGGTGGAGCATCGCTGCCCGAACGTTTGAGGAGCCTCGATTCTTCCTTCGCGTCGGTCTTCTGGATTGGCTCGGCAGCATGGCCGAAGACGCCGCGGACGACCCGCCTTTCTGAAACCACCTATTACTTGCTGTGCACGATCTGGATCAGATTGCCGCAGGTGTCGTCCAGAACCGCGGTGGTGACCGGGCCCATCTCCAGCGGCTCCTGGGTGAAGTACACCCCGAGCTCACGCAGTCGGTTGAACTCCGCCTGTACGTCGTCCACGGCGAAGGAGGTGGCCGGGATGCCGTCCTGGACCAGCGCCGTCTTGTACGGCTGCACCGCGGGATGACCGGAGGGCTCGAGCAGCAGTTCCGTCCCGTCCGGATCCTCCGGCGAGACGACGGTGAGCCACCTGTCCTCGCCCAGGGGGACGTCGTGCTTCTTCACGAAGCCCAGCACGTCGGTGTAGAAACGCAGGGCCTTCTCCTGGTCGTCGACGAAGACACTGGACAGGTGGATCTTCATGGGCGGCTCTCCGGTGCATCGGGCCTGAGCCATCGGGTCACGATGCGCTCAAGAGGTTCGGTGTTCAGATCGTGGAACTTGTAGCGGCCCTGGCGCCGCGAGACGATCAGGCCCGCGGATTCGAGTACGGCCAAGTGCTGGCTTATCGCCTGGCGGGACATCCCCAGACCGTGTTTCGTCACCAGCCGTGCGCATATCTCGAACAAGGTCTGCCCGTCCCGTTCCACCAGCTCGTCAAGGATGCGCCGACGGGTGGGGTCGGCGAGTGCCTTGAAGACATCGTCCGGCATGGGCGACACCATAGGCAAGTATCTCCTTGCCTATCAACCTGGGTGCCGACGCCGGTGTGGTGGGGGTGATCGTCACGGCCATGCCGGGCAGGGTTGAGCTTGCCCGGTGTCGCCCCTCGAGGGGCGGGAGCGGAGCGCGGACGTGTCCTGCGGCGGGTGGACCGGGCATGCGGCCACGCGGATCGCCGAGTCTTCATCCGACGGTCACGCCCTGCCGTGGGCGCCGGCGTCAGGATCTGAGACCGGGACCGCCGAGAGGGCGCTCGGGGTTTCTCATCGTGATGTGGGTGGCTCGGCGGGCGATGAGCCCGGCAGCGCGCCGGTAAGGAGCCCCGGCGGAGCGGGTCACGAGAGGTTCGGGCTGCCTCGTGACCCGCCGCGTCCTGGCCGGGTCGGTCAGCCGAAGGCCTTGACCGCCTGGTAGTAGGTCCATGCCGTGCCGTCACATGCCGTCTTCGTGGCGCCGCTGTAGTTCACGCACACGCGCTTGAGGTCCTCGTAAAGGGCGCTGTCGAGGCGGGACTTGTTGGCGGAGAAGGTACCCGCGGCCTTGTAGTTGCGGTATCCGAAGTCGTGCCGTGCGCAGGAGGTGGCGAACGGGAAGCCGAAGGGGTTGTCGGGGGAGGTGGAGCAGTAGTCCGTCGACCAGTCGAACTGGTAGGCAGCGTAGGCGGCTTGGTTCGATCGCGCCGCCGCCCAGGTGTTGTAGCTGGACGCGCTGGTCTGGGTCCAGCTCGACAGGACCTGCGCCTTGTCGGCGGGGACGGCGGCTTGTGCGGTGCTCGCGGTGCCGATGAGGGCTACCAGGGACAGGCTGGACGCGGTGAGAGCGGTGGCGAGTCTTCGGCGCATTCCACACCTCCATGAATCCGCGGCCCGCCAGTCGGGCCGCAGGTGCATGACAACAAGGATCGGTGTGGTGCGTGCGCTTGCATAGATCTTGGTGGTTCAACGAGAAATGAATTCTGGTGTGAGTACCGGAAGTTGCGGTTCGCCGGCCCGGTGGGCGGGGGTGCGCCGTCGGCTTGGGTCGATGGGCGGCTCGATGGCCGGGATGCCCGTCGAGGCATACGTGCACCACGACAACGGCCGCTACGTGTCCGCCTCTTCGGCCCACCGGAGCGACACGTCCGCCCTTGTGCTGCCGGTTCGTTCAGGAGCCGGTGATGTCGGGGTTGCCGAGGGCCCATGCGTCGATGTCGCGGTAGTGGATCGGTCCGCGGCTGCGGCCGGCGTTGCTGCCGACCAGGTGCAGACGTTCGGCAGGCCATCCGCGGCCGGTGAATCCGGCGACCCCTTCGGCGATCTCCTCCGCCGAGGACCGGTCTCCTCGGCGGGCGCGGGCCAGCGTCAGATGGGGGCGCAGAGGCCGGTCCTCGAAGGCGACCCCGCAGTTCTTGACGGTGGTGCGCACATCGGCGGCGAGCATGTGCAGCTCGTCGAGGTCTCCGTCGATCCCGCTCCACAGCACCCGGCCGTCGAAGGTTCCACTGCCGCGCAGTGCCAGGCAGAAGGGCCGGTGGTCGGCTGCGAGGCCGGCGAGAGGCGGTCGCAGGAGCGGAACCGTCTCGGCGGGCAGCTCTCCGAGGAACGCCAGGGTGATGTGCCAGTCCTCGATGCGGTTCCACCGCATCTGAGGGTGGGTGCCGTAGGCGGGGCGCAGCTCCCGGGCGAGTTCTTCTTTCGCGTGGTCGGGCGGGGCGAGGGCGATGAACACGCGAACAGTCGCGGGCGGGGTCTGGTCGTTCACACCGGACTTCCTATCGCACCCGAGTGGTGGGTGCGACGACCCGGGTACCGCGAGGGCGACGGCGACGGGTACTGCGAGGACGACGGGGAGGGGAGAAGGGGGGTGAGACCGACCCGGTGCCGGCTCGGCCGGCCTGCCGGTGAGGGCCGTGGTGGCCGTCAGGTGCGGCTCGGTGACGGCTCCGGTTCGCGGAGACGCGCCGCCGCGCGGCGGGGGAGCAGCATCGGGGTCGCCAGCAGGAGGACACCGGCCAGCCCGATGGCCGTACGCGGGCCGAGCAGGCCGCCCAGTCCGCCCCAGACGGCCGTCAGGAGTGCGGCCGACGCCTTGGTCGTCACCGCCCAGGCGGACAGCGTGCGGGTGACCCGGTCGGTCGCGGTGCGCTCGAGGCGGTAGGTGGCGTAGACGGGGTTGAAGACCCCGCAGCAGAAGATGAGCCCCAGCTCGACGCCCATCACCAGCACCAGCCCGCCGGTGCCCGGTCCGAGGAAGGCCAGACCGACGGGCCACAGCGCGCGCAGCGCCCCGGTCACGACCAGGACCTGGTGCTGCCCGAACCGGGTGACGAGCGGTCGGGCCAGCCGCGAACCGAGCAGGCCGCCGATCGAGGGCGCGGCGAAGGCGAGGCCGTACTGCCACGGTGCGAACCCGAGCCGGCCGAGCATCAGGACGGCCAGCAGCGGCTGCGTGGCCATCACCAGGCCGTTGAACAGGGCGGTGTTGAAGAAGAGCGGACGCAGCGTCGCGTCGGCCAGGATGTACCGCCAGCCGTCGAGCAGGTCCCCGGCCCGCATGCGTGCGGACGCCCGGCGTTCGGGCGGCGGCTCGTGGCCGCCCGCCGCGCGGATGCCCAGGGCCGAGAGCAGGTAGCTGACTGCGTCGGCCACCACCGTCGCCACCGGGCCGAGGAGCCCGATCGCGGCGCCGCCCAGCGGCGGCCCCATGATCGTGGTCGTCCAGGCCGTGGACTCGAACCGGGCGTTGGCGACGAGCAGGTCCTCGGCCGCCAGCAGCGTCTTCAGGTACGCGCCGGAGGCGGCGCGGAAGGTGATGTCGGCCGCCGCGACGACGACCGAGACCAGCAGGAGCTGAAGGAAGGTGAGCGCGCCGAACGCGAACGCGGCGGGAATCGTCAGCAGCGCCGCGAACCGCACCAGGTCCATCGCGATCAGCACCGTGCGCTTGCGGCGGAACTCCACCCACGGACCGAGCGGCACCGCCACGGCCGCGCCCACCGCGGCCCCCACGGAGGACAGCGCGGCGACCTCGGCCGGTCCGGCGTGCAGGACCCGGATGGCGATCAGCGGGAACGCGCCGAAGGCGAGCCAGGTGCCGAGCGCGCTGGTTCCGTACGCTCCCCAGAACCACCCGAACCGCCGCCCCAGCCGATGGCCGCGCAGACGTCCCGGCCAGTGCCCACTTCTGTGTCCGCTTCTCACCCTCGCCGCCCCTCGCCCCTCACCCGCACACCTCACCCGCACAACCGATCCGCGACCGGAAGCATCAAAGCGAGCGCCGCACCCAGGGGTCAAACAACCACAGGACCTCCTGGCCACAACCAACGGTTGTGGCCGTAGGCTGCCGCTATGGACCTCGACACCGTCCGGACCTTCGTCGCCGCCGCCGACGCGGGGCAGTTCCAGGAGGCCGCCGCCGAGCTCTCGGTCACCCAGCAGGCCGTCTCCAAGCGCATCGCCGCGCTGGAGCGCACCCTCGGCGTGCGGCTGTTCACCCGCACCGCCCGCGGCGCCGAGCTCACCATCGACGGGCAGGCGTTCCTTCCCCACGCGCGCGAGCTGCTGCGCGTCGCCGAACGCGCCGTCGCGTCCGTACACACCGGCCGGCGTCCGCTGCGCGTCGACGTGATCGCCTCGCGCGGCGCGGCGGCGGGCCTGCTGCGCGGCTTCCACCGCGCACACCCCGAGATCGACCTCGACGTGGTGATGCTGTTCGACATCGAGACGGCCGTCACCGCCATCCGCTCCGGTGCGATCGACGCGTCCTTCCGCGCCGTCGCCGTGCCCGGCCGGCCCCTGGCCGCGGACATCGAGTCCGTCCGGGTCCTCGACGAGCCGCTCGAGCTCCTCACCGGCCCCGCCCATGCGCTGGCGGGCGCCCGGTCGGTGCCCCTCGCCCAGCTCGCCGGGCACCGGATCTGGATGCCCGGCATCGTCCCCGGTACCGAGTGGGCCGCCTACTACGACGACCTCATCGCCGAGTTCGGCCTCACCATCGAGGCGACCGGCCCCAACTTCGGCTCCGACGCCCTCCTCGACACCATCGCCGACACCCCGGCCCTGGCCACCTTCATGGGTGGGCAGACCCGCCTCGTCTGGCCCGCCGGCCACGGCCTGCGCCGCATCCCGGTGACCGACCCGACGCCCGTGTACCCGCACTCGCTCCTGTGGCACCGCGACAACCCCCACCCGGCGCTGGCCACCCTCCGCGCCCACCTCGCCGCCACTACGCCCGGCCACGACGTTTCCGGGACCTGGGCGCCGGACTGGGTGCTTCCGCGCTGAACGCCGCCGTCCACGCGCCACCCCGCACGGACGGCGTCGCATCCGGCCGCCCTACCCGAACGGGACGCGTTCGGCAGGCCGGTTCTCAGCCCTTGTCCAGCCCCGCGCGGGTCGGTTGCCGGTGGCGCGGGACGGCGGGGGAGGGCTGGGCGAGGCCCAACGCGGGCGTGCGCTTGGCGGCGCGGCTGACGATGGCCGTCTCGACCTGTGTGATCCCCAGGCCGACCAGGTCGCGGGAGAGGAAGCCGTAGAGGGCGGCCAGGTCGGGGAAGTAGGCCGCCGCGTGCAGGTTCGATGGCCCCGAGGTCGCGAACGCGCCGTGCACCGAGGGATGGTCGGCCAGCGCCCGGCCCGCGGCGGCCAGATGATCGGGCGCCACGTGCAGCAGGAGCTTGGCCTCGATGGGCAGCCCGATACGGCGGGGGTCGACCAGGACCTGGGTGACCAGACGCCCCTGGGCCGTCAGTCGGGCGATCCGCCGGCGGACCGTCGTCTCCGGGTGACCGGTGTGCGCCGCCAGGGCCGCGGCCGAGAGGCGCGCGTCGGGAGTGAGTGCGTCGATGAGGGACTGTTCCAGGGGATCGGTGTCGACGCCGTACGGGCCCGGGGACCCGGAGGACGCCGGCCCCCGGTCCGGGCCGGGGGCCGGACTCAGGGCCGCGAGCTCGGCCGGCGTCAGGACGGCGTGACGCCACTCCGAGGTGAGCCGGAAGACGTGCAGGATGGTGGCGCTCTCCAGCGACGTGACCGCCTGCGTGGAGGGTAGTTGGCGGAAGACGAGCGGGTCGCGCGAACCCGGCTCCGTACGGGCCACCGCGAAGATCTCGTCACCCGAGGTGGTGACGTCGATGAACGGGATGTCCTCGCGCGCCGCGAGCGCGGCCACGATCGTGTCGAGCTTTCCCCGAAGCACCCGGATCCGCAGGAACAGAGCTCCGGCGGAACCCCCGTTGCGCGGTCGCGCGACCGGTGAGATCACCACGCGCACGGTGCCTTCGGCGCCGAACGCGTGCAGGCGGCGGCGCACGGTGGCGGGGCTGAGATCCAGCACCTGGGCCGCCCGTTCCGCGCTGAGACGGCCGTCCCACTGCAGGGCGGCCACCAGCCGCTGGTCCGTGAGACTCAGTACGGAATCCGCCGCCACGTGTGCCATGGCGGCAAGTTTCGCTCATTCCGGCGCCTCGCGCCGCCTGTCCCGCAGGCCTCGCCCCAAGGATGGACGGTACGTACTCCGCGCCGGGCGCGACCCGCGTCGACGGAGCCGAGTAGCCATGGAAGGAGCACCCGATGATCCTCGACCCGCACAACTGGTCCCCCCTCGTGGTCGATTGACAGGCGGCGGGCGGCAGCCGAGAGGGGGTGGGCGACAGTTGACTGATCGTCACCTGTGACCGGCGAAGCGGTGCCCGCGGCGCGACCACTGCGCGACCACGGTGCTTGCGGGACCGCAGGCCCACCCATCCCGCGCCCACCCATCCCGCGCCCGGCGAGTCCGCGAGTCCGCGAGTCCGCGAGTCCGCGAGTCCGCGAGTCCGCGAGTCCGCGAGACCCTGGGATCCGCGAGAGAGCCCCGAGAACCGAGAGAGCCCCGAGAACGACGGATCGACTCACACCCACGGAGGCCCCTGTGCCCATGTCCGAGCAACGCGAAAAAGTACGCTTCGCCAGCGGTGACACCACGTGCGCCGCCTGGCACTATCCGGGCACCAACGGCGGCTGCGTGATCATGGCCGGAGGGATCGGCGTGACGAAGGAGCCCGCCTCGGATCTCTTCGCCCGACGGTTCAACGACGCCGGATTCGCCGTCCTGGCCTTCGACTTCCGGCGGTTCGGGGAGAGCGGGGGCGTGCCGCGGCAGGTCGTCCGCCTCGGCGACCAACGCGCCGACTGGCAGGCCGCGATCGACTTCGCGGCCGGTCTGCCCGACGTCGATCCCGGCGGAATCTCACTCTGGGGCTTCTCCCTGTCGGGCGGCCACGTCTTCCGTGTCGCGGCCGACAATCCGCGGCTGGCCTCCGTGATCGCGCAGTCGCCACTCGTCGACGGCCGGGCGGCGGCGCCCAACGCGCTGCGCGCCATGACACCTCGCGCGCTGTTCCGGCTCTTCGGCCGCGCGGTCGCGGACGCGCTCGGTAGCCTCCTGGGACGGCCTCCGCTGCTGATTCCCACCGCCGGAGCACGCGGCGCCGTCGCCTCACTCACCACGCCCGACGCCATGGACGGTGACCGGGCCCTGGACCCTGACCACCGCTACACGGACTGGGAGCAGACGGTCGCCGCACGGATCGCGCTGCGGATCGGCGGGTACCGGCCCGGCCTCCACGCCCCCCGGATCCGGTGCCCCCTGCTCGTGGTCGTCTGCGACCAGGACCGGAGCGCGCTCCCCGGCCCGGCCGTCGAGGCGGCCCGCAACGCCCCGGACGCCGAGGTACTGCACCTGACAGGTCGTCACTATGCCCCGTTCCTGGAGGCACACGAAGAGGCCGTCGAGGCGGAGATCGCGTTCCTGCACAAACACCTGGCCCGCGCGGACGTCGTGCCCGGCGGAGGGGACCGTACGTGAGCAGGGGGTGAGGGCCCGCCGAGCCCCGGGCGCCGAGTCCCGAGTCCTGGGCGCCGGGTGCCGCGGGGAAGGGCGAAGGGGTCGCTCTGGCCCACCTATTCGGCGTGCTCGGCGTGTCGCCGGCCGGCCTCGGCGGAATCCCAGTGGCTCCAGGCGGGGATGTCCTCGCGGGCCCGGAACCAGGCCGCCGGCAGCGCGCCGGTGCCGGTTCGGGCCGCGACGACTCCACCCGCGATGGCGCAGGTGGTGTCGCGGTCGCCCCACCCGGCGACGGTCTGCCACAACGCCTCGGAGAGATCGTCCGGATGCCCCGCGGCGGACCACAGGGCGTACGGCACCGTGTCCGGAGCCGAGATCAGCGTTCCCGAGCCCAGCACGGACGCCGCGTGGCGAACCGACGTGCGCGGTGAGAGGCTCGCGGCCACCAGCAGCCCGGAGCGCACGTCGCTGTCCGGCACATGCGAGGCGATCTCCCGCAGGAACTCCGCGCGCGGTGCGGTGTCCCGGCCCTTGCCGGCGGCCGCCAGCGCTGCGGCGACCGCCACGGCCACGGCTCCCGCGACCGCCTCCGGGTGGGAGTGCGTGGCCACCGCGGACAGCCGGGCCTGCTCGCACACGACCGCCACGTCGTCCCGGAACCACGCCCCCAGAGGGGCGACCCGCATCGCGGCGCCGTTGCCGTGGGAACCCTGCCCCCCGAACTGCGCCGTGGTGACGGCCTGCCAGTCCTCACCCTCCCCGATGCGCCGCAGCACACCGTGCATGGACGGACCGTACTTGCGCCCCGGGTCCCGGTCGTACTCGGCGGCGAACTCCCTCGCCAGCTCGCCCGGCCGGACCTCGCCATGGGTCATGAGGTGTGCGAACAGGACGAAAGCCATGGCGGAGTCGTCCGTCCACGACCACGGCGCCGGACGCAACCGCCGCGCCGCCCACTGGCCTTCGGCGTCCTCGTCGGAACGCGTGAACCAACTGTCCCCGAAGGCGTCGCCCATCACCAGGCCGTCCAGGCTGTCGCGGGCGTGCTGCGGACCGGTCATGGCGAAGCTCCTTTTGAATCGTCGAGGGCCTCGGCATTCTCGTCGTACGCAAGCCGGTCGGGCGAATGGATTACCTCGTAGCGCCTGTTCAGGTCCGTACGGGCGGGACATCGCGGTGCCGGCGGGGCGGGCACCGCCCACCACCGCAACCGGCTCTTCCCGTGATCCCCGGCCGGTCCGCGCCGAGCAAGAAGTCCGCAGGTGACCGGAACCAGTGCCGCCGTTCGTTCATCCTGTAGGCCGGGTGGGCCTGCTCGCTCACCCTCTCGCGGACGCGGCAGACGGGGGTGGGGGCGCATCACACGGCAGGTCACGCATTCCGGCCAGGGCTGTTCCTCCCCGGCACCGCGCACTTGGAGAGGTCTTCGCCATGCCCCTGGTCAGTCCCCGTTTCAGCATCCTGTCCGAGGACTTCGCCGCAGACCCCTACCGCTACTTCGCACGGCTGAGGCAGGAGTCTCCGGTGCACCACGAGCCGGCGATCGACAGCTATTTCCTCTCCCGCCACCAGGACGTCAAACGGGTGCTCACCGACCATGAGGCGTTCACCACCCGGACGTTGCAGGTGCGCGCCGAGCCGGTGATGCGCGGGCCGGTCCTCGCCCAGATGACCGGGGCCGAGCACACCGCCAAGCGGAAGATCGTCGTGCGGGGCTTCACCGGCGAGGCCCTCCAGCGCCAGATACACGCCATCCGCGCCAACGCCGCCGAACTCATCACCCCCTTCCTGTCCCGCGGCCGGATGGACCTCGTCAACGATTTCGGCAAGCCCCTCGCCGTCCACGTGACGCTCGACGTCCTCGGTCTGGACAGGGAGGACTGGCGGCGGGTAGCCGCCTGGCACAGCGGGGTCGCCGAGTTCATCACCAGCATGACGCTCACCCCCGAGCGCCGTCGGCACTGCATGGACTGCGCGGAACAGCTGGAGGCCTACCTCGCACCCGTCGTTGAACAGCGGCGCCGCCACCCCGGCGAGGACCTGATATCGAAGCTGTGCGCCGCCGAGTTCGACGGCATCGCCCTGAGCGACCGCGACGTCACCGCGCTGATCATCAACGTGTTGGCCGCCGCCACCGAACCCGCGGACAAGACCCTCGCCCTGCTCTTCAAGCACCTGATCGACCATCCCGAGCAGATGGCACAGGTCCGCCAGGATCCGGCCCTGCTGAGCGCCGCGATCGCCGAGACCCTGCGCCGCACCCCACCGGTCCAGCTCATTCCCCGCCAGGCGGAGCGGAACGCGGTGTTCGCGGGCACCACCGTCCCGGCTGGTGCCACCGTCTTCTGCCTGATCGGCGCGGCCAACCGCGACCCCGAGGCCTTCACCGCCCCGGACACGTTCGACATCCACCGCCCCGACCTGGGCACCGCCCGCTCCTTCACCGCGGCCGCCCAGCACCTGTCCTTCGGCACCGGACTCCACCAGTGCGCCGGCGCGGCCTTCGCACGCGCCGAGATCGAGACCGTCGCCGCGATGCTCCTGCCCCTGCTCGACCAGGTCCGCTACAGCCCCGGCTTCCGCTACCGGGAGACCGGCCTGTACACCCGAGGCCCCGTCTCCCTGTCACTGGACTTCACTCCGTCCACGAAGGCGGCTCCGGCCATGACCGACAGCCCCTGACCCGGCCTGCCCGGGACCGGCCCGACATCCTGTCCTCCACGGCCCCGGCAGCCAGGAACACTCCCTGTCCCCACTCCCTTCAGGCGAACACAGCGATGAAACCGACCGACATCACCCGCGCCATCAACGACCTGCTCTTCGACCCGGACCTCGACCTCGCCGAAGCCCTCGACCGGCACTTCACCCCCGACTACCGCCAGCGCACCGACGGCGTGTGGAGCGACCGGACCTCCTTCGCCCAGCACATCACCCGCCTCCGCTCCCTGATCCGCAGCGGACACATAGAGGTCCACGACGAACTCCGCGACGGACTGCGCTACGCCGACCGCCACACCGTCACCCTCACCCAGCACAACGGCCGCGTCTCCCGTACCGAGGTCTACCTCTTCGCGCGACTGGCCCCCGACGGCCGCTTCCGACGCGTCGAGGAAACCACCCTCCTGATCACCGGCCACTCCGACGACGGGAACCTCGGGCACATCAAGTGACCCGGCCCGTCAGGAGGTTCGGGCCATCAGGTGGTTCGGGCCCATCAACGGTCCGGGCTCGTCAGGTGATCGGAGCTCGTCAGGTGGTCAGGCTCGGCAGGCGGTCCGGGCTGTTCAAGTGGGCCGGACTGGGCCTCCGTTAGGCTCTGCGCGGAGCAGCGGCCCCGGTGGGGAGATCGGCCTCCGGAGCAAGGGCAGGGGGATCCGCCATGGTGTCCGTGGGAGAGAGACTGAGCAGAGCGCGCGGGCGCTCCTTCATCGGCCGGGACGAGGAACTCGGACGTTTCGAGGAGGCCTTGGCCGGCGATCCGCAGGCACCGTTCGCGTTCTACGTGTACGGTCCGGGCGGCATCGGGAAGTCGACGCTGCTGAGGCGCCTGGCGGACCACGCTCGTACGGCGGGCCGACCGCTCGTCGAGCTCGACGGCCGCTTCGTCAGCCGGGACCCGGCCGATTTCGAGCACGCCGCCGGTCCCTTCCTGGACGTTCCGGGCACGGTCCTGTTCGTGGACTCCTTCGAGCACTGCCAGTGGCTGGAGAGCTGGCTGTGGCACCACTTCCTGCCCCGCGCCGCCGACGACGCCCTGGTCGTCCTGGCCGGACGGCGCGCCCCGCAACCGCAGTGGACCACCGACCCCGCCTGGTCCGGACTCCTGCACGTGACCGAACTGGAGCCGTTCTCCACGGAACAGGCCCGCAGCCTGCTTGCCGCGGCACAGATCCGGCCCGAACTGCGCGACCGGGTACTGCGGTTCGCAGGCGGCAACCCGTTGGCCCTGTCCCTCGCGGCCGCCGCGGGATCGGCGGGCTGCTCCAGGGAGGAGATCTGGGCCCCGTCCGCGGACGTCCTGCGCACGCTGCTCGCCGGGCTGATCGGTGAGGTCCCCACGGCTGCCCACCGCCGCGCCCTGGAGGTCGGCGCACAGGCCCACTCGACCTCCGAGGAACTGCTTGCCGCCCTGCTGCCCGGGGAGGACGCCCATCTGCTCTTCTCCTGGCTGAGGGACCTGCCCTTCATGGAGTCCACGCACCGAGGGCTCCACCCGCACGACGCGGCACGCGAGACGCTGGCCGCAGACCTGCGCTGGCGTGCCCCCCACGCGTTCGAGGCGATGCGCCGGCGCCTGGCGGACGAATACCTGCGCATCCTGCGCGAGGCACCCGAGGAACGGGTGTGGACCGTCACCGACGAGCTCTTCTACCTCTTCCGGGAGGGAGCGGCCCTGTCCCGGCTGCGTACTTGGTCCCGTGAGGACGAGGTGCACGACCGCCCTCTGCACCCGGACGACATGGACGTCGTGCTGCGGATGGCCGAGGAGACCGAAGGAGCGGCCTCCGCGGAACTGGTCCGCTACTGGGCCCGGCGCCAGCCGCAGGCGTTCAGCGTCTACCGTCTCGTGAGCACGGGCCGGACCGTCGCCTTCACGGCCCGGCTCGCGCTGCCCGCCCCTCCCGACCCCCAGGACCTCGCCACCGACCCCGTCGTCGCCGCCGCGTGGCGCCACACCGAAGCCACCGCCCCGGTGAACCCCGGCGAACACATCGGCATAAGCCGCTTCTCGATCTACCCCGAGCGCTACCAGGTGCCCTCGCGCGTCATCGACCTGAGCAGTTCCCGGGCCCAGGCCGAAGCGGCCCGCGCCCGCGGCCGTGCCTACGGCTTCGCCGTCTACCAGGACGCCGAGACCTGGGCCGAACGCGTCGAAGGCACCCTCGGCGACACCGGGGCGCGCCCGCGTGTGGGCGAGCACACCTACGGGCTGTTCAGCGTCGACTGGCGCCAGGTCCCCGTGGAGAGCTGGCTCCTCCGCTTCATATCGACCCCCGACATACCGGTCCCGTCCGGACCCTCGCCCATCTCGCGCGCCGCGTTCGACCAGGCCGTACGCGAAGCACTGGCGCACTGGCGCGACCCGGCCGCCTTCGCCGCCTGCGCCCTGATGCGCACCCGTCTCGCGGCCGACCTCGGCGATCCCGTCGAGGAACTGCGCACCCTGCTGCGCCAGGCCGTCGCCGACCTCGCCCACGACCCCCGCGGAGTGCGCGCCTGCGAGGCCCTGACGGCCGGCTACTTCTCCGGCGCACCCACCCAGGAGGCCGCCGCCCGCCGCCTGGGCCTTCCGTACGGCACTTACCGCCGCCACCTGCGGCAGGGCCTTGACCTGCTCTACGAAGCCCTGTGGCAGCAGGAGTTGCACGGCTCCCGGTAGCAGCCGAGCCGCACTCTCCGGCCGACGCGAGTGGACGGGTGCGGACAGCAGTGGACAGTGCCGGCCCCGGTGAGGCCTGGAAAGTGGACAGCGTCCGACACGAGCCTGTGCGTCATGAACGTTGCACGCACGCAGACGAAGCAGGCACCACGCCGGGCGCCCCGGCCGGGAGCCGTGCTCGCGGCACTCGCCGCGGCGCAGTTCACCGTCATGCTCGCCACCTCGATCGTCAATGTGGCGCTTCCGCAGATCCGCGCCGGCGCCGGCCTGTCGGACGGCGGAACCACCTGGGTGGTCAACGCCTACGGCCTCGCGTTCGGCGCGCTGCTCCTGGCGGGCGGGAGGGCGGCCGACCTCCTCGGCCGCCACCGGGTGCTGATCGCCGGACTCGCGCTGTTCGCCGCGGCTTCCCTCTCGGCGGGACTCGCCACCGCCGCGGACGTGCTGATCGCCGCCCGCGCCGTGCAGGGCCTTGCCGCCGCCGCCATCGCCCCGGCCGCGCTCGCCCTGACGATGGACCAGTTCCCCTCCGGCCCGGGGCGCGGCAAGGCACTGGGGGTGTGGGGGGCCGTCTCCGGCGCGGGAGGAGCGGGCGGCGTCCTGCTCGGCGGCGTGCTCACCCAGGCGTGGGGCTGGCCCTGGGTCTTCCACGCGGTCGCGCTCGGGGCGGCACTGGTCCTGGCCGCCGTGGCCGTGCTGGTGCCACACGCGGCCGGGCGCGGGGCCGGACGCGGGGTCGGGCGGTTCGACCTGCTGGGCACGGCCACCGTCACCCTCGCCCTGACCTGCCTGGTCTGGAGCCTGACCACCGCACGCGGCGCCGGCTGGACCGACGGCCGGGTGCTGGGCGCCCTCGGGGCCGCCGCCGTGCTGCTCGCGGCCTTCGCCGTCCTCGAGCGCCGCCGCCCGCACGCACTGATACCGCCGCGTCTGCTCACCACCGGCCAGGTCGCCGCGGGCAACCTGCTGATGGCGCTGCTGGGTTCGGTGTGGATCGCCCTGTTCTTCTTCCTGCCGCTGTACCAGCAACAGGTCCTCGGGTCCAGCCCCTTGGTGACCGGAGCGGGACAACTCCCGCTCGCCGGCGCCAATATGCTCGGTGCCACCCTGGCACCGCGTATCTCCCGGCGCATCGGGGGCCCCGTGACCGTGACCGCGGCCCTCCTCACCGAGGCCGCGGGCCTGATGTGGCTGTCCCGGATCAGCGCCCACGGCAGCTACCTCGCCGACCTCCTCGGCCCGAGCATCCTGATCGGCCTGGGCCTCAGCATCGCCTTCGTCCAGCTCACCGCGCTCGCCGTGAACGGCGTCCCACGGGAGGACGCGGGCCTGGCCGGCGGCCTGGTGAACACCACCCGCCAGATCGGCGGCGCCATCGGCCTCGCCGCCCTGGCCACCCTGGCCGGCTCCGTCACCGCCCGCGCGTCCACCCGTCAGCCCCCACTGGAAGCCCTCACGGCCGGCTACCGCACCGTCTTCACCGTCGCCGCCGCGGTCCTGCTCACCACAGCCCTCCTCGCGCTGCTCCTCACCCACCGCACCGGCCCGCGGACCGCCACTCCCTCCACCGGCCCGGCCTCCGGCCCGCGCCCCGCCTAACCGTCCGCACCGAGGAGTCCTGGAGCGGCGCCCCGGTCGCGGCCGCGGCCGACCACCTCGGCAAGGCCCTCCACGACTCCCTGCGGAACTGGCTCTCCCACCTCAAGTCCCGTTCCGAACAAGCCGCCTGACACAAGAGCGCCACACCGAACACCGCACCGAACACCGCACCAAGCACCACACCGAGCACCACACCCACTGGAAGAGGTTCCTGCCATGACTGCCCCGAAGCCCTACCTGACCGGCCACTACACCCCGGTCACCGACGAGGTCACCGCCACCGGACTCACCGTGGAGGGCACGCTGCCCCCCGAGTTGAACGGCCGGCTGATCCGCAACAGCCACAACCCCAAGCCCGGTGTCACCCCCGCCCACTGGTTCAAGGGCAGCGGCATGGTCCACGGCATCCGCCTCCGTGCGGGCCGCGCCGAGTGGTACCGCAACCGCTGGGTGCGCACCCCCGCCCTCGACGGCGCGCCCTACCTGACCGAACGCGGCCCCGACCTGACCGCCAGCACCGCCGGCACCCACGTCATCGAGCACGCCGGACGGCTGCTCGCCCTGTGCGAGGCGAACCTCCCCTTCGAACTCACCCGTGAACTGGACACGGTCGGCGCCTTCGACTTCGACGGCAAGCTGCGCACCGCGATGACCGCGCACCCCAAGCAGGACCCGGTGACGGGGGAGCTCCACTTCTTCGGATCCTCGCCGTTCCCGCCGTTCCTGATGTACTACGTCTCCGACGCCAAGGGCGAGATCGTCCACAGCGCCGAGATCCCCGGAGCGACCGCCTCGCTCAAGCACGACTTCGCCCTCACCCGTCGCCATGTGGTCTTCATCGAGGGCAACGTCACCTTCGACCCGGCCGAGCACTCCGGCATCCCCTACGGCTGGAGCGATCAGCAGCCCTCCCGTATCGGTGTCATGCCCCGCGGAGCGGACGGCGCCCGGCACATCCGCTGGTTCTCCATCGAACCGGGCAACATGCTGCACGTCTCCAACGCCTACGAGGACGGCCAGGGCCGCATCGTCCTGGAGGGCCCCACCGTGGACCGCGAGGGCTTCCAGCTGTCCTGGAACTGGTGGACCGGCGCTCCCGGCCGCAGCACCGAGCCCAACGCCCGCTCCTACACCCGCCGCTGGGTCGTCGACCTGGCCGCCGGTAGCGTCGACGAGCAGATCATCGACGACCTCGCGGTGGAGTTCCCGACCCTCAACGAGGACTACCTGGGCTCCGAGAACCGCTACCAGTACGCCATCTCCTTCCCCGACGAGAAGGGCTTCGGCGGCTACGGCGTCGTCAAGTACGACCGCACCACCGGCGCCCGCCGCATCCACCAGGCAGGCGACGCCCGGCTGCCCAGCGAAGCGGTCTTCGTCCCCGCCGCCGGAGCCACCCGCGAGGACGACGGCTACCTCCTGACCGTGGTCTCCGACCTCAAGCAGGACGCCGCGCAGCTGCTGGTCCTCGACGCCTCAGGCCTCGACCGCGTCGCCACCGTCCACCTGCCCCGCCGGGTGACCGCCGGGATCCACGGCTCCTGGATCCCCGACACCGCCATGGACGCCGCCCGGAGCTGACGCCTGGCGAGGACCACCCTCGCCCGCACCCCTCGTACACCCCCTCGACTCCCCACGGGCCGGGGCCCAGACCAAGGAATCGCATCATGACAGGAAACCGGAAGCACGCCGGCTGGATCGCCGCCGGAGTCACCACGCTGGCGACCGCCCTCGCCGTACCGACGCTCGCCCAGGCGGACCAGGACGGACACCGGACCCCGGCCGACCGCACCATCGACTGGCACGACTGCGCCGACAGCGACTTCAAGCACATGCAGTGCGGATCGATCCAGGTACCCGTGGACCGGTCCCACCCCGACGCAGGCCACACCACCCTCGCCCTGGTCCGCCGCCCGGCGGACGACCGGGCCCACCGCCTGGGCACCCTGCTCCTCAACGACGGAGCCGGCGGCTCCTCCATCGAACAGCTGCGCCTCGCGATGCACATCGGCATGCCGAACTTCGCCGGCGCCATGACCCGGAACTTCGACCTGGTCGCGGTCGACCCGCGCGGAGTGGGACACAGCACGCCGATCCTCTGCGGCGAACCGCCCAAGCCCGCCGGAGTCAGCCACTTCCCGCGCGACCGGGCCGCGTTCGACGCCCTCGTGTCCCACAACCGGGCCTTCGCCGAGGACTGCCTGCGCCGCAACGGCCCCCTCGTCGACCACACCGACCTCACCAGTACCGCAAGGGACTTCGAGGCGGTCCGGATCGGGCTGGGCGAACGGCAGCTGAACTGGTACGGCATCCACTACAGCACGCTCCTCGGACGCACCTACGCCAAGCTCTATCCCGGCAGACTGCGCACCATCGTCCTCGACACCGCCCTGGACGACACCGGCTCGCCGCTGTCGCGGGTCACCCAGGAGGCGGTCACCGCCGAGACGGCCTTCGACCGCTTCGCCGCCTGGTGCACCGCCTCGAAGGACTGCGCCCTGCACGGCAAGGACGTCGCGGCCGAGTACGACGCCCTCGTCACCCGAGCCGACCGCGACCCGATCCCGACCGGGACCACGGGCCACCAGCCCCTGACCGGTGAGGACATCCGCGAGGCCACCCAGGACTACCTGACCCTGTCCGATCACTCCTGGCCGGAGCTGGCGAAGACCATCGTCAACGCCCAGGGCGGCGACGCGACGGCCTTCACCCACGACCCGGACGACACCCTCGACCCCGCCCAGGCCCAGATACAGGTGCCCGCCTGCCTCGACAACGCCCGCCCGGTGCACACCCTCACGCAGCTCACCCGGTTGCGTGAGGAACTCGCCCGCGTGTCCCCGCACCTCGGCGGCGCCGTGCGCTCCTACAAGGCCATCGCCGGCTGCCTCGGCTGGCCCACCCCGGCCCAGCCCGTCAAGGCGGGCGCCCCGGTCCACGGCGCACCGCCCGCACTGGTCGTCCAGTCCACCCACCAGGCCCTCGCCCCCTACCGCGCGGGCGCGGCCATGGCCGCCCAACTGCCCGGCAGCGTCGTACTCGGCCACGAGGGCGACGACTACAGCATGTTCCTGGTCTCCAAGTGCGTCCAGAAGGCCACCAACCGCTATCTGACCACCCGCGCGCTGCCCGCCCCCGGCACCATCTGCACCGACTGACAAACCCACGCCCCCGAAGTCGACCGCCGGCCGCTTGTCCGGCGTCACCCAGATCTTCGGCGCCCTCCGAGCGGCGACCACCGCTCGGAGGGCGAAGCGCGTGTACAACTCCGCCCGGGAGCTGATCGCGAGGCGCGAGTCCGCACAGGCAGGCACCAGCAGGAGGCTCCCCGTCAGCTGAAGCGGACGTCACTGAGATCGATGGAGACCATGACCTGCTCCAGGAGCGGCCGACCTTCCAAGTCCCGGCGGTAGGCCCGTCGTTTGGTGGGCAGCACGATGCCGTCCGCTTCCACGTGGTCGTGGACGTACTGTGCGGCGGCGAATCCGCCGGCCACGTCCACGTGGTAGTCGTGGCGCCGCAGGAGCCGGTCGGGACCGAAATAGAAGTCCTGGAGGGTGCTGTGGCTCGCGATCCGCGGCGGGAAGGCGGCGCGCAGCCCCGGCCAGAGCTCGTCCCCCTCCCGCCACGGCTCGATGCCGGTGACCGTGAAGCCGGGCATGGCGAGCAGGAAGGGCGTGGTGAGGTAGGTCCACAACGCGTAGCCGTTGAAATAGGCGCGGTCCAGCGGGTCCCAGGGTGTCTCGAGCGTGTGACCGGCGAAAGACGTCCGAGGGTCCTCGCGTTCGGCGACGACCTGCCCGTCGAGTTTCTCGATGCTCACCCGCCCGGGCGTGAAGTCGGTCTTCTGGTCGTGAGCGCCGAAAGGCCGGACCGAGGCGTGCTCCTCGTGCAGCCTGACGGTCATCACGCGTGGCGTGGCGTCCTGGGGCAGGCCCTTGACGGCGAACAGGTCGCCACCGCTGACAAGGGTGGCCCGCGCCTGGGTCAGTTCCTCCCAGCGCGCGGTCCCGCCATGGGCCTCGATGACTTCGGTGAGCAGATCGTCCACGTCGGATTCCTACCGTACTTTCCGCTCGCCCGTACGGGAGGAGAACGGCGATTGGGCCGGACGGACCATGGACGAGTTCCCGCCCGCACCCGCCCCCCTCCTCGCCGCAGGGCCCCCACACACCTGCCAAAGGAGTGAGACCCGAGCACGGCCGGCTCCGCCGGTACCGGCCGGTGGTGTGCGACGACGGGGTGTTGGCTCGTTGGGCGGGCCCTGCCAGGGCAAGCTGGGGTGATGATCAGCGCGCCGATCGTTGTGCGACCCGGTGGTGTTCCTCGAAGCCGCAGAGGGTTCTCCTCATGGCCCCGGTCTGCCGAGACACGGTCGTACTCGAAGCTGTGCTGATCGCGACGACCGACCGCGTCCGCTGTCACACGGCCCCTTGAGCGTCGTGGTCGGCGCCTGCCGGTTGCGCGGCGGGAGCGGAACCCCACCCCTTACCGATGAATGAGGATGTGTCATGGAAACGACGCCGCCTGACAACACCGATGTCCACGACGTCATCGTGGTGGGTGCCGGTCCCGTGGGCCAGACCGTGGCCGAGCGGGCGCGGGCCGCCGGGCTCTCGGTCGCCCTGGTCGAGCGCGAGCTCGTGGGCGGCGAGTGCTCCTACTGGGCCTGCATCCCGAGCAAGGCGCTGCTGCGGCCCGTCGTCGCCGTCGCCGACGCACGCCGCGTCGAGGGGGCGAGTGCCGCGGTCACGGGCACGGTGGACCCGCGCGGCGCCTTCGCGCGCCGGGACCGTGTCGTATCGGACTGGGACGACAGCGGGCAGGCCGCCAACATGACGGGGCTGGGGGCCACGCTGGTCCGCGGCCACGGCCGCCTCGCGGGGGAGCGACGCGTGGCGGTGGAGGGCCCGGACGGCGCACAGCACATGCTGGAGGCGCGGCACGCGGTCGTGGTGTGCACCGGCAGCGGCGCCTTCCTCCCCGGCCTTCCCGGCATCGAGGAGGCACGCCCGTGGAACAACCGGAAGGCCACCGATTCCGAGCGGGTGCCCGGCAGCCTCGTCGTGATCGGCGGGGGCGGTGTCGCCGTCGAGATGGCGAGCGCCTGGCAGGGCCTGGGCGCACGGGTCACCCTCCTGGCCCGAGGATCCGCTCTGCTGTCGCGTATGGAGCCGTTCGTCGGGGAAGAGGTGGCACACGGCCTGGCAGAGTCGGGTGTGGACGTGCGCACGAACACCGACGTGGTGTCACTGAGCAGGCCCGACCCGGCCGGCCCCGTCACCGTGCGGCTGGCCGGCGGCGCCGAACTCGAAGCGGACGAGGTCCTCTTCGCCACCGGACGCACCCCGCACACCGACGACATCGGCCTGGACACGGTCGGGCTCGCCCCCGGAACCTGGCTGGACATCGACGACGCCTGCCGCGTCCGCGGAGTCGACGGCGGCTGGCTGTACGCGGCGGGTGACGTCAACCACCACGCCCTCCTCACCCACCAGGGCAAGTACCAGGCCCGCATCGCCGGAGAGGCCATCGGGGCCCTCGCCCGCGGAGAGAGCCTCGACACGGCAGCGTGGGGTGCCCATGCCACGACCGCCGACTTCCAGGCGGTCCCCCAGGTCTTCTTCTGCGATCCCGAAGCCGCCTCCGTCGGACTCACCGCGGCCGAGGCGGAACGGGCGGGCCACCGGACCAAGGTCGTCGACGTGGACATGGGCGCGGTTCCCGGGGCGTTCCTGTACGCGGACGGCTACCGGGGACGGGCCAGGATGGTGGTCGACCTGGAGGGCCGCCACCTCCTCGGTGTCACCTTCGTCGGCCCCGGGGTGGCCGAGCTCCTCCACTCGGCGACCGTCGCCGTGGCCGGAGGCATCACCATGGACCGCCTCTGGCACGCGGTGCCCTGCTTCCCGACGATCAGCGAGGTGTGGCTCCACCTGATGAAGGCGTACCGCGACTGACCCCGGCGACCTTCCGGCCGCGCCGCGTCGCCGACCGACGTATCTGTTCCGGCGGCGCGGGCGGGACCGCCCGGCTGACCCGGGAACGGGGCCCGTCCTCGGGCTCACAGCCACCGGCCGAGGTCAGCCGGCTCCGGCACCAGGACGGATGTCACCGTTCTTGCCCGCGCCCAACTTACGTATGCGGTGGTCGGATTGCGGCCCCGTCGCCCGGGGGAAAATCCACCAATGGGGGCATCCCGACCGCAGGCGCAGAAAGATGAGAGCACCGTCGAGTCGATGTACGTCGCCGTTTCCGCCGTGATCCTTGCCGGAGCCGCGTTCGCCCTGATCGCCAGCCCCGCCCTGGTCTTCGACATGGTGCACGGCGATGCGCGGCGACTCCTGATCATCTGCGCCAAATGGGCCGGGGCGGGAGTGTTCCTGGCCAGACTGATATCCGGCTTGTGGCGTTGGTGACGCCGACCCGCGCCGCCCCGCGACACCGGCGGCGCTGCGACCGCATGCTCCGCCGGGCCCGACGCGACGGGTGCGTGCGCCCCCAGGCGTGGACGACGGGCCGGTCACGCGGTGTCCCGGGTGTCGTCGTCGAGCTGGTCGAGAATGCGCTGCTCCGCGTCGCGGAGTGTGGTGCGCGCGGCCGGGGGCCGGGTGCAGTCGGCCCCGTGCGCGGCACCTTCGGAGGACCTCCAGATCCGGCAGCACGGGACCGGGAGCGGCGCGGGGCCGCGGGCGGCCAGCTCGGCACGTTCCGCCTCGACGCGGGCCCGGCGTTCCCGGCCGCTGCGTGCGCGGCGTTGTCGGATGACGCCCTCGGCCAGGAGGAGCGCGAGTGCCCAGAACACACCGGTCTCCCACCACAGGTGGTGGAAGGAGGTGGCGGTGCCGCCGGCCGTCAGGAGGGTGGCGCCGAGGGCGCGGGCGGTTTCGGGTCGGGTCACAGGCACTCCCCGCTGGGCTGGACGACGTTCGTCATGTTGAGTTTTCCCACGGTGAGGCCTTGTCCGCGGATGTCGGGAAAGATTTTGGGCGCGGTCGCGGGCGTGGGCGCGTGTGCGGTCGCGTGCGGGGAGCAGGTAATCACGCCCGCCGACGGCGGCTCCACCCTGGGAGCGTCTCCGCGTGCGGGGTGGACGGCCCACGAGGCGGCCCATGTGATCGCCGTGGTCCGTCCAGGGCCGTCCGGCACACCGGCCCTTCTGCGCGCCTCGTCTACGTCTTCTCTACGTCCTCACCACGACCGGACGCCGTGCCTTCGACGTACCCGGGCCCGGAGCGACGACGAGGGGCCCCGACTGTGCGCCGGACCCGACTCGGGGCGTGCGTCAGCGACGCGGCCGACGCCTGGGCCGGCCGGGAACGGCAAGGCGCGCTGGTGCGGCGGAACCTCCGGCACAGGCCTGCGAGCCGCCTCCGAGGAGGACGGCATTCGTGGCCTGTGCCGGAGACTCAGAGACCGCGTGGACCGGCGAGACGCCGGGGGCCGTCCTCGGCCTGCTGAAGGACGGAAACACTGCCCTTCAGCAGCGCATCGAGGTCGTGCGGCAGAACGGCACCCCGGCACCGGGCACCGACGACGAGCCGGCAGTCGCCGGCCGACGACCCGCGCCTTCGGAAGGCCCCCGGCGCGGCTATCGCCGGCGCGTGACGCTGAGGCGGTGCCTGCCGGGTCCCAGGCCGGAGACGGTGACGCGGTCGCCGTCGATCGTCACACGGGGGTCCGGCGCGCGGTGGCCGTCCCAGAGGACGCGGCTTTCGTCCCGTACCACCACGTGTGAGCCGCTGACGGGCAGCGCGGCCACGCCGCGGGTGCCGTGGGGCACCTGCAGCGTGAGAGTGAACGACGTCGCCGTGTTCGTCCACTCGACTTCCAACGGTCCTGCGGGGGTGGGGAGTTGTCCTTGCGCCCAGGCCACGTCCCCGGGATTGGGGCGGACTTCCCAGCGGGCGTATCCGGGCGACGTCGGCCCGGCGCCCAGGAGCTGGTGGGTCAGTGCCGGCAGCACGCCCGTGGACCACCCGTGCGCCATGCTCGTATAGGCCCCCTCGTAGAGGGAACCGCCGGGACCGATGCCCTCCCAGTGGGTGACACCGGGGTCGTGGCTGTCCATCCAGCCGTAGGTGCGCCTGATCTGGTCGAGTGCCGAGGAGGCCCGTCCCGTCTCGAACCTGGCGACGATCTCGGGGTAGGAAGTGAAGGCGTACACGCGCTGGGACGCGCCGTCGAAGATGGTGTCGTTGTCCATGAAGGCGTTGCCGTACGGCAGGTGCGTGGTCGCGTCGAGGTGGTCGAGCGCGGAGGCGGCCCGCTGGGTCCCGGCGACGCCGGCGGTGATGGCGAGGGAGTTGCCGTCCTGGGCATGCCGCACGGCTCCGGTCGCCGAGTCGAGATAGGCTCCGGCGGTCTCGTCCCACAGGTGGGTGTTGACCGCGTCGGTGACCTCCCGGGCGCGGTCGGTCCACCGCCGGGCGTCCGCCTCGTGCCCGAGCCAACGGGCCAGTGCCGCGCTGTCGTTGAGCGCCTGCACGTACAGGACGTTGTAGTAGGTGATTCTGCCGGTGCGGCCGAGGAAGGCGTAGTCGCCGTAACCACCGGTGTCGTTGAGGCCCTTGCTCAGCAGTCCGGCGTCGTCGGTGACGCTCGGGTACCAGGTGTCCAGCACCTTGACCAGGTGCGGGTAGTAACGGGCCGCGTAGGAGCGGTCGCCGGTGTACAGGACGTAGTCCCAGCTGCACGTCACCCACCACAGCGGATAGTCGAACAGGGGCAGTTCGTATCCGGAGATGGAGGCCGGGGGGATCCAACCGTCGGCCCGCTGGTGGTCGGCGAGGTCGGCCAGGACGTTGCGGGCGGCCGCGGCGGTGTCGTCGTGGGTGAGGTAGAGGGTGCGCGCGGAGACGGCGAGGTCGCCGACGTACGGGTCGCGGTCGCGTTTGGCTCCGTCATGCAGCACCAGCCGGCCTTCCAGGGACGCGCTCCACGCGTTGCGGGGATCCACGTCGTCCTGGCGGAAGGTGTCGGTGACGAGCTCGTTGGTGTAGGAGGCGCCGTACCAGTACCGGTTGAGGTCGTCGTCGGAGCACAGGAACCAGCCGCGGTAGGTGCTCGGCGTCCCCACGTAGCCGGTGAAGTCCAGGTCGACGGAGTCGATGCTGACGGTGCCCCAGGGCTGGGCGACGGGTGCGTCGGCCGCCAGCGCGTCGAGAGTGATCTTGAGATAGCGGAATCCGTGCAGACCGTCGGCGTAGACCTTGCCGTCCCGGAGGAAGCCCTTGTGGTCCTTCCAGGTGGTACCACCCGCCGGAACGGCGAACTGGTCGGTGCCCTGGCCCGCGCCGCCGGCCTGGTCGGAGCGGGTGAAGTCGGAGCGGTCGGTGAGGAACTGCCTGGTCTCCGAGAAGGCGACGCGCACGCCGGGGGAGTCGGTCGACGCGGAGGCGAAGCGGATGCGGGGATATCCCACGACGACCTTGCCGAAGTCGACCGTGACGCTGGGGACTTCGACCGGCGCCACAGCGGCGGGCCACACCTCGTTGACCCGGGTGAACGCACCGCGCGGCGTGTCCTGCACATTCGTGACCGTGATGCGCACCTGGGTCGTGGAGACGGGCTGGGCGAACGGGACGGCCCGCTGGATGACATCGTTATCGGCAACCGTGGCGGCCGTGTGCCAGGCGTCGTTCTGCCAGGTCTCGACCGTGAAGTCGGTGGGTACTCCGTCACTGTTGGATATCACGGTGATGCCCGACAACTGCTGGACCGAGGGAACGGTGATCGTGAGCGTGTCCGGGAAGACGCCCAGCGTGTCGTCGTTCCAGAACGTGTCGGGGTTGCCGTCGATGGCGTTGCCCGCGTCGTAGGTGCGCGGGCTGCCGTCGTTCCCGTTGTTGCCCGCGTGCGAGGAGGAGGCGACCGCCGTACTGCCCTCGGGCCACCGAGGTGCGGCGACGGGCTGCGGGCGGCGCAGGACGGTGACGGGCCCGCCGGGCTTGAGCAGGGCCTGGGGGAGGCGTACGTCACCGGTGCTCGCGGTGACGGCCACCGGCCGGACGGTCCGACCGGCCGGGCCCTGCACGTATCGGTGCCAGGAGGTTCTGCCGCGCGGAACCGCGTCCGGGGCTGCGCCGGCGGCGGCGGCCGCGGCCGGGGACGCCGCGGCCAGGGGGAGGCCTACGGCGGAGAGTGCCGCCAGGCCGGCTCCCGCGGCGATGACGGTGCGGCGGGCGGGGTCGTTCGGGGGCTGGGGGATGTTGCGGCTCGGCGACATGGAACCTCGTCCCTGTGCAGGCGTATGGGAAGCAGTGGTATTGAAACGATTCAAATCGAGGGTGCGGAGAGAAGGTATCCCAGGTTTTCCCGTGGCGTACATACCGCGGACCGTTGTTCTGCCGCGCAGGACCGGAACCGGCGGAGGTGCGGACGGGCCGCCGCGCACCGGCACGGCCGCGCCGACGGCCGGACCCCGCGGGCGACTTCGGCCCGGCAGTCACCCTGTCGCCCGGACACCCGGCAGGAGAGCCGACGTGGATGCCGCGCGTCGCGCGGGGAGGCCGGTGCGGTCTCTGGCACGGTCAGCCCGTGTCCGAACCGCCAGCGCACCGCGGTCGGTCCGGGCGACCGTCCCGGCGGCAGCCGACCCCCAACTCCCGCCGCTCAAAGGCGATCTGCACCCGGTACCTGGCGGGGATCCACACTCGGGTCCGTCCGGCCTGCGCCGGAGTGATGCGCCGGGGCGATGCGGTCGAAGTGATGCGGCCGGGCTCCCCGCGGCTCGGAGCCCGGCCGGCCGCCGCCTCGTCCGCTCGATCCATCCGTCCGGACTCATGGCCCCGTTGGACCGGGCAGCCCGCTCACACCGGCGTGAGCGGGCTGCCCGGAACAGCGCACAACCCGGTCAGCGTGTGCCGTCCGGTGCCGCGGGGCGGCTTCGGCGGCCACTGAGCACGGCAGCGATCGGAAGGGCAGCCGCCAGGCCGCTGAGCAGGATCGCGGCAAGCGCGCCCAGGACGGCGGGCTGGTCGTCGAAGGCGATACCGATCGCGGCCAGGGCGGGCCCCGCGTTGCGTACCGCGGCGACGCCGCCCATGGCCGTACGGCGTACCGGCGGACCGGTGGCCAGCAGGGTCCCGACGGCGAAGACGACGGCTGCGAGCACGAAGCCCGCGAGGAGCGCGAGTGAGCCGAAGAGTGCCACCACGTCACTCCAGTTGCCGAACAGCATGCCCGCCAGCACGAACAAGAAGGTCACGTTCGACACCACGGCCGCCACGGGATGCCACGACCGTGCGGTGGTCGCCGCGTAGCGGCGCAGCAGCAAACCGACGACGAACGGCACGAGTTGCAGGACGGCCACGGTCCGCACCAGCGTCGCGACATCGAGGGAGACGTCCTTGCCGAGGCCCGCGGCGGTGAGGATGCCGTTGACGGTCGGGGCGAAGGTGAGGCTGCCGACGGCGGCAAGCAGCACCTGCATGGCCGCGCCGGCGACGACGTCCCCGCGTTGCACCATGGCCAGCTTCGCCCCGAAGGGCCCGCCCGGCGAGGAGGCGACCAGGACGAGCGCGATGAACGCCGCCGAGGGGAGGCCGAACAGCGCGCCGATGCCCCAGCCCAGCAGCGGGACCACCACCATGTTGGTGAGCAGCGCGAGCGACAGCAGCGGGACGTCGGTGAAGACACCGCGCAGCGCCGTGACGGTGGCTCCGAGGCCGGCCGTGAACATGGTGGCCGCGATGAAGATCACGGTGACGGCGTTGAACAGCATGTGCAGGGTGTCCATGAGGCATTCCCCTCAGTCGGCGGAGTACCTGCGGTGCCGGCGTGCGCGCCGCCGCCCTGTCAGTCCTGGAGGTCGCCGAGCCAGCGCAGGGCGCTCAGGCCCGGCAGAAAGCAGTAGGCGCCACCGCGGGTGACGACGAACCGCGGCAGGGGCGCCAGGCGCCGACGCACCGGCCGCCGGGGGATCGTGAAACCGGTGACGCCGTCGTGGGATCCGGTGACAGGGTCCTTGGCCTCGCCCGAACCGAAGAAGACACCGTCGTTCATCCATTGCGACTGGACGAACTCGAACTGCCGCCCGAGGTGGGCTCCGACGAACGCGAACATCAGGCCGCGCTCGGCCCCGTCGTCCTCCATGACTCCCTCGGGCAGCGGCGGACCGTACACGGCGCCGCGTCTGATCATGCGATGCAGCCGCACCTCGCCCGCCACCGACGCGTCGCGCGGATTGGCCCGGCGGATGTGGCAGCCGCCGGGCGTCATGAAGCCCGCCGGATCGTCCCGTTCGTACAGGAAGGTGTTGCGGCGCTGCGGGTCCGCACCGAGAGCGGGGTCGTCGTGCCGCGGACTGAGCGCCAGGGGAGCTCCGCTGCGCCAGCGGCCCATGATCTTGGCCGCGAGCAGTTCCTCGTCCTCGGGGGAGGTGGCGTTGTCCCGCAGGTAGCGCCGGAACGCCGCGACATCCTGGTGGAGTTTACGGAAGACGGCGTAACTGCCGTTGCGCCCCAGCACCTCCGGCTGCGGGGTCTGAACGCCGCCGATCTCGTCGCGGTAGCCGAGCACGAACTCCCCGGCCTTCAACGGAACCTCCAGCTGGTTGGACCCGGGGACGCCGCTCCCTTCGACGGCCGGATGGCTGACGCCGTCGCGGTAGCCGAAGTGCTCGGTCTCGGTGGGCAGCGCGTAACAGTCCTGCCGCCAGATCGCGGTGACACCGGAGAGGCGGCCATATGCGGGGCGGGCCCCGTCGACGGCCGCCTCCAACCGCCGGACGTCGGGCGCGACCGCCGTGAGCACCACATGGACATCCGGCGTACCCAGCGGCGCTTCCCAGTTCGCGGGGCTGCTCTCGCCGACATCGCTCAACGCCGTGGCCCGGGCGGCCATCCCCTGCCGGAACTCCCAGGCGAACGTGTCCAGGCAGGCGCGCGGCACGCCCAGCGCCTCCAGACCGTGACAGGTGACCGCGACACTGACCCAGGTGTCTCCCAGGGGGCTGACCGGGGCGCCGGCCGAGGTCACCACCGCAGCTGCGCGCCGCATCAGTTCCCGCCCGTCGGCCCGGTCGTCGATGCGGAACGCCAGGTACGTCGCCGCGTAGGGAGTCGGCCGCGGGCTGAGAACCCCACGCTGGATGTCGTCGAGTTCCAACCCGGCTGTTGCTGTCCCGCCCACAATCGGCCTCCCTGCGGCACTACTTCGAGACGAGGTTCCGCCAGAAGTTCCGGAGGCTCTCGTCGCCCCCGAACAGCGAACTGAAGATCGTGGAGTCCGCCAGCAGCACATCGCCGGCCCGGTCACCGCCCGGCGGCATCCACAGGAACATGTTGAACTCGGAGTTGCCGGCGTCGGTGAACGGATGCGGCCTGGAGGTGTCGACCGGCTGTCTGGCCAGCACGTGGATGATGTCCGGCTCGTCGGTCGTGACGGCGTAGTGCGGCAGGTGCATGTGGAAGTTGAAGTTCGTCACGCCCTCCAGCCACCCTTTCGCATCCAGGTCCCCGACCGTGGAGAGCGGGGCGATCCCGTGCTCCGCCCGCACCGCGGGGCGCAGACCGTAACGGTTGTCGACCGGCACCCCGAGGCCGTGCATCAGGCCCCGGACGTACGTGGCGAACCGCTGCTGACGGGGGACCAGAGGATCCCCGGGATGGCGGTACTCCACGTCCCGCACGGCCAGATCGTCCGACGCCCCGACGTCATGGTGGGGGCCAAGAACCAGGCAGGCGTCCTCCCGCGCGAGGAAGGCCCGCAGCGCCTCGACCTCCTCGGGCCGGGCGTCCTGACCGGTGGCCATGTGGTCGAGGCCGAACACGAACAGGGTGTCGGTGTCGGCCAGTACGCGATCGTCGAGCGGGGTGCGGAAACCGGCCTGGTCGATGCGCTGGTACACCGGGACGGGATGCCCGGTGACCTCCTGGACGAACTCCTGGAACGGAACCCAGGCCCAGAAGAACAGTTCCAACGAGCCGGCGATGCCCTGCTGGAACCGCATCGGGTCGGACCACTTCGGGTCCTCGTAGGCAGGCCACGCCACCCGCCTGACCTCCGTCAGCGTCGAGAACCGGTTGTCCAGCTCAGCGGGATCCCTGCCCGCCTCGGCCGGATAGCTCCACGAGACGTAGACGCTCACCCGTCGCCGACCAGGGGTGCGTTCACGCGGGATGTGGGTCTGGTTGTAGGTGCGTGCTGTCCTGGTCTCACTCATCTCGGCTCCGATTCCCCAGGGGGACAGGCCCGCGACAGCCCGCTCTACTGCAGTTGGTCGAGCATCTCCGACAGGGCACCTTTGATCTTCAGAGCCTTCTTGATCTCGTCCGCGCTCACATACGGGTACTCCCCGTACTCGATGAAGCTGGGACAGTGGTGTTCACGAACGAACCTGACGAACGCCTCGGGGTTGGTCCGCCAGTCCTCGGGGAACCCTTCGAGGTTCTCGAAGGCCGTGTTCACTCCCGCCCTGCCGAAAAGCGCGATGGCGTCCTCGGTGTACTTGTCGAAGTCGGTGTCGAAGATGCCCTGGTACATGAAGCGCGTGTCGTCGTCGAAAAGCACCCAGCGCAGATAGTGCAACTTCAGCGGGGCGAGAAGGTGGGGGTCTTCCTCCAACGCCTTGGCCAGGGCGTACCCGTACTCACGCATCGCGTCGGCGCGGCCGGGCTTCACCTCGGCGACGATGGTGAACCCGTAGCATGCCGGCGTCTTCGGAAATACGGGACCGTATTTCCCCTGCTCGAGCTGAGTGGTGTCCTTGGGGAGGACCGCCGCCTGTGGCCTGATCTCCATGTGCGCTCCTGACGCCAGTTACTGGCCGGAAACAATCTCTCTCATATTCACACGGACCACCTCCACCCGCCTGGGGAGCGGCAACGGAGACACCCGTACCCGGCCCGGTCGCACAGCGCCGGTCGGAAGGACCGACCAGGGTCGCACCCCGGCATCCGACCGTGGCGATGCCGCCGCGGTACGCCGCCCGCCTCTTCAGCACCCGGGCATGGAGGGCCGGGCGGAAGGCAGCGATACTGATGCCCGGCCCACGGGGGATCAAGGGAGGACACATGAGCCAGGTCGTCACCGAGACCATGGTGCGCGTCGAGAACGTCCACAAGTCGTACGGTCAGGGAGCCGCCGCCGTCCATGCCCTGCGCGGCGTCTCCTTCGACATCCCCCGCGGTGAGCTCATCGCGCTCAAGGGGCGCTCGGGCTCCGGGAAGACCACTCTGCTCAACATCGTCGGAGGGCTCGACGTACCGGACCGGGGCCGGGTCACCGTGGCGGGCATGAACCTGTCGGAGCTCGGTGAGGACGGCCTGCTGGCGCTGCGCCGGGACCGGATCGGCTTCGTGTTCCAGTCCTTCGGCCTCATCCCGATCCTGACGGCCGCGGAGAACGTGGGCGTGCCGATGCGCATGCGCCGGGCCGACGTACGGGAGCGCGAGGAGCGGGTCGAGCTGCTGCTGTCCCTGGTGGGCCTCGCCGACCACGCGGCCCAGCGGCCCGGCGAGCTCTCCGGCGGCCAGCAGCAGCGGGTCGCCATCGCCCGCGCCCTGGCCAACAACCCCTCGCTGCTGATCGCCGACGAGCCCACCGGCCAGCTGGACGCGGAGACCGGCCATGCCGTGATGGAACTGCTGCGCGCGGTCGTGCGCAGCGAACAGGTCACCGCCCTGGTGGCCACGCACGACGCGACGCTGCTCGACCTGGCCGACCGGGTGCTGGAGATGCGCGACGGGGAGATACGGGAGGAGACGGGGGAGTAGGCCGGGCCGCCGCCTCACAGGGGTGGCGGCCCGCGCGCCTCCCGTCCGGTCACGGGCCGGCGATCAGCTGTGCCCGCTGTCGTCCGGCCACACGGTGATGTGGTCCTCCTCCAGATCGAGCGCCACCCGGTCGCGCATGCCCAGCGTCCTCGTGTACTCGGCGGGCAGCTGGAGGCGGCCGGCCCGGTCGAGCATCGCGTACTCGCGGGCCACCAGCGTCTCGTGGCCGGTGGTCTCGTCGACCTCGCTGCGGCGCAGGACCTCCGTGGAGGTGCGGCCGTCGCGGATGGCGACCGTGCGGCGGACCTCGGTGGCCACGGCGCGGTCATGGGTGACGATGACGATGGTGGTGCCCAACTCCTCGTTCGCCGTGCGGAAGGCGGCGAACGTCTGCTCGGCGGTGTGGGAGTCGAGCTCGCCGGTGGGTTCGTCGGCGAGCAGCACCGCCGGATCGCAGGCGAGGGCCACGGCGATCGCGACCCGCTGCTGCTGACCGCCGGACATCTCGTGCGGGCGGCGGTCCCGGCAGTCGGCGACCTGGAGCAACTCCATGAGTCCCAGGGCATGTTCGGTGCGGGCCCGGGAGCGGCGCCGCCCGCCCGCCAGCTGGAGGGGCAGGGCGACGTTCTGGGCCGCGGTGAGATACGGCAGCAGGTTACGGGCGGTCTGCTGCCAGATGAAGCCGACCACCTTGCGCCGGTAGTGCAGGCGGTCCTTCGCGGTCATGGCCAGCAGGTTGTGGCCGGCGACCTGGGCCGCCCCGGCGGTGGGGGTGTCCAGTCCGGCCAGGATGTTCATCAGGGTGGACTTGCCGCTGCCCGAGGCGCCTACCAGGGCCATGAGTTCGCCCTTGCGGACGAGCAGGTCGAGGCCCTGGAGGGCCTGCACCTCCACGCCGTCCGCGGAGAAGACACGGACCAGACGGTCGCAGGTGATGAGGGCGTCGTGGCCGAAGGCGGGCCGCGCGCGGGAGGCGGTCGCCTTGTCGGCCAGTTCGGCGAGGGTGGGATTCGTCGTCGTCGGCGTCATCGGGCTCCTTGGTCAACGGGGGACGCGGCCGGCCGGGTGCGCGCCGGGGCTGCCGCGTGCGGGCGAGGGCCGCCAAGGCGGGGGTCGGCAAGGCGGGGGCCGCCAGGATGGGCGCTGCCGGAGTGGGAGTCGAGGCCGCCGGGGACGGGGTGCGCCGCCCGTGTCACCTCGTGTCACCTGCTCTCAACTCCCGCACGGCTCCTCGCCGCCCCGCCCACCACGCCTGTACGCAGGCGATCCCCACCGTCACCGCCACCACGGCCAGCGCCGGCACCGTCAGCGACCAGGCGTCGGTGTGCAGCGGGGCCCGCTCCAGAGGAGCGACCGAGGGCGGCAGGGCCACTGCGATCAGGTCCATGCCGGGGGAGAGCAGACGGATCGCGGCCCAGCCGGTCAGGACGCCGCCCGCCGCCGCGAGCACGGCCTGCGGCAGGGACTCCAGGACGAGCAGGCGGCGGCCCTGCGGACGGGTGAGGCCCATGGTGCGCAGCCGTGCGAGCAGCGCGATGCGCTCGGGAGCCGCGCGCAGGAGTGACAGGAGCAGCGCGAGCACTGCGTAGCCGGCGCCCGCCGCCACCGCCGCCGTGTAGAGGTGCTCCACGCCGGCCTGGAGGGGGGAGTCGACGTACCGGGCCCGCTCGTCGGCGCGGAGGTGGACCGACACCGCGCTTCCGGCCGCTTCGCGCAAGGCACGGCCGTCCGCTTCCGGGCCCGTGATCAGCAGCGCGGTCGGCCTGGCCGCCGTGGCGCCGAGGCCGGCGCGGTCCACCACCAGGAAGTCGGTGCCCATCACGGCCGGAGTGATGTCCCGGACGGTGACGATGCGGACGGTGACCCTGCTGCCGTCCTCCATCCTGACGGGGAACGGAGCCGAGCCGTAGGTGTCCGCCACGCTCGGGGAGGCCACGGCGGGCAGCACGGCGCCGGCCCCCGGGCCGCCCCGGCCCTTCTCCAGCGCTTCTTCGGAGAAGGCACCGAGCCCCGTCCGCCGCGTCAGCTCCGCGTAGCCGCCGGGATCCACGCCCACCACCGGCACCGTCCGGCGCCCGTCGTTGGGCTTCGCCTGGTACGCGACGCTCACCGCCGCCACGTCCCGCACGCCGGAGACCCGGCGCACCCGGTCGGTCAACCCCGCGGGCAGCGGATCCGTCATCGACTCCAACCGGGCGTCGGCCCCGACGGCGAGGAGCGCCGAGTGGTCCCGGGCCTCGCCGATACCCGCCAGGACCGAGCCGCCGAACGAGGCCGTGGTCAGGGCGGTGAGCAGGGCGAGCAGCGGCAGCACCGCGGACGCGGAACTGCGGCCTGTCCGGGCCAGGGACAGATGGGTCACCACACCGCGCAGGCGCCCGGCCGGGCCGGCCACGCCCCGCAGGGGAAGGGGGTAGAGGCGCACCAGCAGCAGCGCGGCGATGACCCCCACCAGCACGGGCGCCGCCGAGATCAGCTGATCGCCGGACCCGCCGGACGTGCCCTGCCGGCGCAGGCTCACCACCGCGCCGGCGGCCACCGCCACCAGCGTCAGATCCGCGACCGTACGCCGCCGGGACGGTCGTACCGACGTCACGTCCTGCCGGAGCGCGGGGACGCGGACGAGTCGGTGGGCGGCCACCGCACGCAGGGGGAGGGCGGCGCAGGCGACGACCGTGACCGCGAGGGCGGCCAGTACGGCGGGCAGGACCCGGGCGCCGGGGAGAGCCCGCACCGCCACCGCCAGGCCGAGTGCCCCGGCCGGGACGGCGACCACCGCCGTCTCCGCGAACAGGCGGGCGGCGAGTCCCCGCAGCGAGGCGCCGCGGGCGCGCAGCAGGGCCAGTTCGGTGCGGCGCCGGTCGGCGGCCAGGCCGCCCGCCATCGCCAGGACGACGACGGCGACCGTACCGCTGCCGAACCCCGCGACCGAGATCAGCGCCAGGACGCCGGAGTGCAGACGGGAGTAGGAGGCGAGCACGTCGTCGAGCTCGGTGTAGGAGTCCGTGAGGGAGCCGGTGACCGTGCTCACCTGGTGGAGGCCGGGGCCCGACACCAGGGAGGCGAGAGAGGACTGGAGCGCGCCCAGGTCACGGGCGTGCAGGGTGTCCGGGGAGGGGGCCAGCCGCCAGTAGCGGTAGGGCCGTCCCTCGGTGCCCAGGAGAGCGGGGGCCGCTTCGGGCGGCAGCAGCACGGCGCCGACCCAGTACCGGGCCGAGTACGGGTCGGCGGGCTTCACCCGCGTCAGCACGGGCGTGCGCAGCAGGGGGTCCGTCGCCCAGTAGGCGCCGTCCCGGTCGCGCGGGGCGACGATGCCGGTGATCCGGACGACGAGCGCGCCGCGGCCCGCGCCGGGAACGTGCAGGACCGACCCCACCTTGACGTGCAGGGTCTTGGCGGTGTCCGTGCTGACCGCCGCCTCCACCTCGGGCGTGGCTGTGGTGACCGTGCCGGACACGCGGGGCAGACGGCCCTCGCTCAGCCGGGAGTGGCCGGCCAGGCCCGCCTGCGCGACGAGGGCGACCTTGGCGGGCAGCGCGTCCGGCCGGGGCAGCCAGCGGTCGGGCACCTGCTGGTTGACGGAAGTGGCCACGCCGTACGACGACTGGCCGAGGTCGGGGACGAAGGGGTGCCGGACCGTGCCGAGGATGCCGTCGTACTGGCTCTTCACGGTGGCGGGGCGCAGCGTCTGCTCACGCCGGCCCTGCGGCAGGTCCGACAGGGGCGCCGGGGCGTACAGCTGGACGACGCTCCGGGATGGAGGCACCTGTTCGACGGAGTGGCGCAGGCCCGCGTCCTCGTACCGCTCCAGCGCGCGCGGGAACGCGGCGGCCAGGCAGGCGGTCACCGCCACCAGCAGCGCGAGGGCGATCGCGGCACCGGGGGCCGACCGCAGACGGGTGCGGACCCAGGGAGCCGCGGCACTCTCCACACGCCTGAACGGGATCACCATGTCACTCCCCCTCCCGCAGCACCCGCACCGGATCGGCCTGACGCACCGCCAGCAGCACCACGACGACGACCGGGACGGCGGCCACGGCCACCAGCAGCATGGCCACCCGCAACGGCGGCACCTCCACCAGCAGATCCGGCACCGGGCGGGTGGCCTCGCCGGTCAGGACGATGAGCGGCAGCACCGCACGGGTCAGGGCGACGCCCAGGCCCGTGCCCACGGCCAGCGCCAGCGCGACCAGCACGCCGTGCTCGGCGGCGACGGCACGGGCCAGCCGGCGCCGGGGGGCGCCCAGGGCACGCAGGATCGCGAACTCGGCGTTCCGCTCCCGCAGCGCCCCGGCGGCGCTCACCGCGAACCCGAGCGCGGCCAGCACCGCCGCCGCCCCGGCCGCCGCGGTGAACGCGGCCTGCGGGGCGGCCCCGAACGGGTCGTCACGCAGCTCGGCGGCGATCTCGTCGCGCACGACGATCTGCCCGGGATCGAGATCGGGCCGGGCGCGCAGAGCGGTGGCGATGCCCGCGCTGTCCGAGGGCGAGTCCGGCCGCAGCCACCACTCGGTGGGCGCGAGGGCGGCCCCGTAACGCGTCTGGAGGAACCGGTTCACGGCGTGCAGATCGACGAGCACGGCGCCGCCGTCGCCCTCTCCCTCACCGCCCTGGGCCGTCGGCAACTGCCGTACCGCGCCCACGATCCGCACGGGCACGCTCTGCCCCTCGAAGGTGAGGTCCATCGTCTGACCGGGGCGGGCGCCGCCGGAGGCGAGGAAACGGTCGGTGGCCAGGGCCGCCACCGCGGTGGTCCGGGGCTGTGTCACCTGCATACGCAGCGCCAGGGACGGGGTGAGCCAGGACTGGTCGGACGGGACGTAGCCCGTGCCGTACACCAGGGTGGGGTGCGCGGCGGCGCGCACGCGTGGGCGGGCCGGGGCGGTCCTGGCGTCGGCCGGTCCCTCACCGTAGGTGTCGGAGGCCGTGGTCCAGGACGCCGGCAGGGGTATTCGCCGGGCCGGCCCGGTGGCGGTCGCCGCGGTCAGGGCGTCGAGGGTCAGGGTGTGCCGTTCGGCGTGGAGGGCCGGCATGGGCAGCATGAGCTGTACCCCGGTGAGCGTCAACGGTCCATGCCCGCGCGGCAGTTCGATGGACAGCGGGTGCGGGCGACCGTCGGCGGGGAGGGAGCCGGACGGCAACGAGTAGGGGACGCCGTGATCGTCCTCCAGGGTCTGGGTCACGGTCGCCGCGCTCTTCGTGCCCCGCACCGAACTGTGCAGACTCGCCGTCAGTGTCAGCCGGGTCGCCCCCGCGGGCACGCGCGCGCCCGCCGACGCACCGGACGCACCCAGCTTCGCCAGCAGCTGCTCCGCCGGGACCGGCGCCAGGTCGGGGCGCAGCAGGACGGTGTCCGCCGCGTGCGCGGTGTCCAGGGCCAGCACCGTCGCCGTGCGGTCCCCCGACAGCGGCAGGGTCGTCCGCACGGCGGGGACGGCCTCGCGCACACGGGGCACGGCCGCGTAGTCCTGAGTGCTGCCCAGTTCACCGGGACCGTTGCCCAGGACCCGGACGGGCGCGCCCGCCGCGAAGTCGGCCTGATCGTCCTGCGAGCGTTCCCAGGAGGAGCCCTGGCCGATCGCCAGTACGCCGAGCGCGACGGCCAGCACGAGCAGGAGTACGGGACCGGCGCCGCGCCCCGGACGGCGGCTGAGCTGCCAGCCGGCCAGCGCTCCCGCCAGTCCCCGCCCGCTCGTCGTCCGGCGTTCGACGAGCCGGGCGGCCGCCGGCAGCAGACGCAGCGTCAGGACCGCACCGGCCAGCAGCGCGAGGGCGGGCGCCGCGACCAGCAGCGGGTCGACGCCCCAGGCGCCGGTCATGTCCGCGCTCACGGCGCCCGACGTGCGGCTGTGCAGCTGCCAGTAGGCGACCCCGGCCACCGCCACCAGCCCCAGGTCCGCCCCGGCCCGCAGCGGAGCGGACAGCGCGCGGGCGCGCACGGTGCGGAATCCGCTCGACGCGACCGCCGGGACCGTCACCGCGAGCGCGCACCCCAGCGCCACACCGGCCGCTGTCAGCCACACCCCCGGCCGTCCGCCGGCCGGCACCTCCAGGTCCAGGCCGAGCCGGGCCAGCGCCCCCCGCTCGGCCAGCAGCCGGACCAGCGGGCCGGCCAGCAGCGGGGCGATCAGCAGCGCGGGCCCCGCCAGCAGCAGCGCCTCCCGGGCGGCGAGGCCCGCGAGGGCGGCGCGGGAGGCACCGCGGGCGCGCAGCAGCCGGGTCTCGCCGGTGCGTTCGGCAGCGAGCAGCCTGGCCACGAGCAGCAGCGCGCAGGCCGCGAGCAGGGCGAGCTGGAGGGCGACGATCAGGAGAGTGGAGCGGGAGACGAGCAGCGAACGCTCGACCCGGTCGAGGACCGCGGGCAGAGCGGTGCTCGCGGTCGCCCGGCCGGCCGTACCGCCCTTGCTGCCGTCCCCGGTGGGCAGCTTGAGCAGGGCGGCCGGCCCGGTGCGCGCGGAGGCACGCAGGGCGTCGATGCGGCCGGCGGTGAGGCGGGCGAAGTCGGCGGTGGCGAGCCACGCCGACGACCCGTCGCTCACCCGGCCGCCGGTGACCACGGAGGGCGCCGTCAGCAGGGGGCCGTACGTGGTGAAGGCGGACGTCCGCACACCCCGACCGCCCAGTTCGTCCAGCAGCCAGTAGGGGGAGGCGGGTTCGGCGGGCCGGTACACGCCGGTGACGAGGATCCGCACCGGCGGCCCGTCGAGCCGGTCGGTGACGGTGAAGCGGGCGCCCGGCGCCAGCCGCAGTCGCCGCGCGGCGGTCTCGGGCAACGCCACCTCGACGTCCGGCGTGCCCGCGCGGGGCAGGCGCCCCTCGCTGAGCCGCACCTGCGTGGGGTCGAGTGCCGCGAAGTGCGTGAGGTCGGGATCGTCGCCCGCCCGGGTGGCCGCGGCCCGGATGGTCGCGGGCAGGGCGTACGGGCCGGAGCGCACCAGCGTCCGCACGGTCACCGGCAGCCCGTCGAAGGTACGGCGCGCTCCCTCGCGAACTTCGGCGTCGGCGGCCCGCCGGCGATCGGCCGTCACCTCGGCCTTGACGACCAGCGCGGCATCGGCGGCGTTGCGCGGCTCCGCCAGCGAATGGCGCAGGGCCGCGTCGCCGATCGCGCTCGAGTACGCGGCCAGCGCCGCCAGCACCGACGTGGCCAGCAGCACGGTGACGAGCGCGGCGGCGACCAGCGTGCGATGCGCCCGCGCCCTCGCCAGCACGAGCACGGCACGCCCCGAACGCACCCTGGAACTCCCCCCGTACGTCGCCACCCGGCTTCCCCCGAACCTCCGTCGTCACCGCTGCCGCCCCTCCGGTGATCTTGTCAGACCGGACGCGGTGGGGTAAGCGGTGGTGAAGCGGCCTTGACCGGATCGTGACGGCCTCCACGCGGGCAAACCGACTTCAGCCGTCACTCCAGCCGGAAGCCGTTGCGGACGGTGTCGACCCCGATGCCGAGGGTGTTGTGCGCGGGGGACAGGAGTGCGCGTGGACGCCCGGAATTTCTCCTGTTCCGTTCACGCGTTCTCTGTCTATGGTGAGCGCTGCGTGCGGTGGATCTCGACCAGCCCGGACACACGCGTCTGTCATTCGGCGACCGGGGGAACACCGTCGCCCACGGGGAGGGGTTGCTTCGCCATGCCGCCGTGCCGGCTGTCCGCGCAGGCTGGTCCAGCCCACGCCATGGGCACCGGCCTACCGGTCCAGGGCCGCTGTTCTTCCGTTGCCTTCGACCGGGCCCGCCCTCTTTGAGCGAAGAAAGTGATGCTCTGTCGCGCCCCAGACAAGGGAGCCCGACAGGCACCCGGACACACGGTGTGGACGGCTGACATTCCAATCCGCGGGTGGGCCCGTTCCGGCAACAGGACGGGGCCCACCCGCCGACGTATTTCGAAGGCAGGGCAACCCACCATGGCGAGACAGCGTGAGCAGTACGGCATTCTCTACGAGGGCGACTTCGGCCTCAGCGCACTCGCCGAAATGCTGTCCGTGACGACCGGATCCCCCGACGAGGCACACGCACTGCGTCTCGCGTCCGAGGTCGCCGCTGCCACCGAGGGCGAGGGCGCGGTCGAGCTGGGCGTCGACGTGCGCTGTCTCCTGGACTCTCCGTTGCCGGACGACATCATCCGCACGGCGTGGCTCGCCGCCGCGCACGGGCGCTTCGATCCGGCGGCGTGCGAGTCGGGTGTCCGAGGCTGGCTGCGCCGGCTCGCCGACCGCTGGCCGCAACCCGAGCGCAGGCACGCCCCCGGACACTGGTACGCCCGGCCGAACATCAACGAGGAGGACCTACGTACGGCCGTCGTCGCGGAGATCCGCGCATCGGCAGTCCAGGTCGGCCGATGCGTTGCCGACAGTGGCCACCTCGCACTGCCGTCCGGCGCGGTCGTCGAGTCGTTGGAGGCCGTCGCCCGGCAAGGCGACGGCGACCTCGGACTCCGGCTGTTCCTGCGCGTGTTGAAGGGGCACGACGTACCGGTCGGCAAGGAACAGTACGACCGTCTCATGGCCTTGGACGCCGCTCTCGGCTTTCCCGGACCGCTGGTGTACGACGGCCTGAACGTGCTGTGGCCCCCCATCGACACGGCGCGCCGCGACGCCTCGGGCGACTTCGGGCTCTCCGCGCTCACCTCGTGGTTCGAAGGAGACTGGCAGGAGAGCACCGCACACGAACGGGTCCGGCGGGCCGTGGCCGCCGACGACAGTGCGCAGACGCCGGGCTCGGCTGCGGCACTGCTGCTCGCGGACGTACGCCGCCTGCTCGACTCTTCTCTGCGTACCGAGACGATCAAGGTGCTGTGGTTGTCCGCCACGGGCCGGGGCTACAACATCGACCACCGCGGTATCGACGCGCGGGACTGGCTCCGGCTGATCGGAGGCACGTGCGAGGAGCGTCTGACGCGGATCGCCCCCCAGTACCGGCATGCCGAACCGCCAGACCGGAACGACCTGTCGAACGACCTCCGGAGCGCTGTGCTGCGGGCCGTCCGGGAGGCCGCACCGCTCCTGAAGGGCGCGGTCATCAGCCCGCACTGGGAGCCGATTCCGGGCGTGAGCGCGCTGGCCGCCGTCGAGGAGGTCGTCACCGACGTTGATGCCGACCTCGGATTCCGGCTCTTGCTGCGGTTGCTCGACGTGGTGTCCCCGTCCCTCACCCAGGAGCAGTACAGCCACTGCCGGGCACTCGGCACGCGGTTCGGCTACGGCGAGGACCACGTCACCGAGAAACTGGAACACCTCGTTCGGCAAGACTGACCACCGGGCGACGGAGGCGGCCACGACGCGCCCCACCCCATCCCGGGCAGATGCGTCAGCTGTGCCGCCAGGCCGACGGGGCGCCTCCTCCAGCATCGTGAACCTCTGCACCGGACCCGGGGGTGGATCCGGGGGTGCGCGACATCCCGTGAGGTCTCCTGGGGCTCACTGAGTCTCCGGTCTCGTGGCCGGAGCGTTCTTCCTCAAGTGGTGACGCCCGGTCCCCCCATGGCCGCCACCACGTCAACGCCCGGCGCACGAAAATCCGTTGACGCCGGCGGTGCGGGCCCACCGCACGGTGACCTCCTGATACGCCGAGCCGTGCGAGCTCCCTCTCACACCTCGACGTGCGAGCCCATGATGACCGTGCGGTCGCGGGGAAGGCCGAAGTACTCGGCGGCATCGGCCGAGATGTAGGAGGTGGCGATGAACAGCCGCTTGCGCCAGGGCGCCATCGTCGGGGCCTTCCCGCGCCGGAGCTCGATCTTCGACAGAAAGTAGGACACCTGGTCGAGTTGCAGCGGCCCTTCGGTTTCGGCCGGGTCGAGCAGAGCCAGCGTGGCGGGCACGTCCGGTGTCTCCATGTAGCCGAACCGGGCGGTGACGTGGATGATCCCGTCGTCGGCATACCCGAGGTCGTCGATGACGATCCGCTGGTCGGCCGGGACGCGGGGCACGGGCTCGGTCCCGATGGACAGGATCACGACATGCTCGTGCCGTACGTGGTTGTGCTCGACGTTGGCTCGCATGGCCAGGGGCGCGGTCTCCTTGCCCCGGTTCAGGAAGACGGCCGTGCCGGGCGCCCGGAGCGTCTCCATCCGCTCTGCGCGGAGGTGGTCGATGAACTCGGGCAGCGGGCCTTCCTGGCGTGCTCGTTCCGCGGTGACGAGTTCGCGGCCCCGTTGCCAGGTCGTCATCACCGTGAACGCGGTGAGGGCGATCAGCAGCGGCAGCCACGCTCCGTGGACGATCTTGGTCATGTTGGCCGCCATGAACAGCAGGTCCACGGAGAGCAGCACGCCGGCGCCGATGGCGAGCAGCCACCGGGGCGTACCCCACTTGGCGCGGGCGACATAGAAGAAGAGCAGGGTGGTGATGGTGATGGTGCCGGTGACCGCCATGCCGAACGCGTAGGCCAGCGCCGCGGAGCTGCGGAAGGCGAAGACCAGGGTGAGTACCGAGACCATCAGGAGCCAGTTGATCCAGGGGACGTAGATCTGGCCGATGGTGGATTCGGAGGTGTGCGCGATGCGCAGCCTCGGCAGGTAGCCGAGCTGGGCCGCCTGGGAGGCGACCGAGTACGCGCCGGTGATCACTGCCTGGGAGGCGATCACGGTCGCCGCCGTCGCCAGGACGACCATCGGCCAGCGGCCCCAGTCGGGCACGAGCAGGAAGAACGGACTGCTGATGTTGTCCGGATCGTCGAGGATCAGCGCGCCCTGACCCATGTAGCTCAGGACACAGGCGGGCAGCACGAGGAACATCCAGCCTCGGGTGATCGCCCGGCGGCCGAAGTGCCCCATGTCCGCGTAGAGCGCCTCGGCGCCGGTGACCGCGAGCACGATCGCGGCCAGCGCGAAGAAGGCCGTGCCCCAATGCCCGAACAGGAAGCCCAGCGCGTACGTCGGTGACAGTGCCTTGAGGATGTCCGGGTGGTCGGCGATGCCGGCGACGCCGCACGCGGCGATCGCGACGAACCAGACGATCATGACCGGCCCGAACACCCGGCCCACCGCGGCGGTTCCCCGGCGCTGCACCAGGAACAGCACGATGATGATCACCGCGGTGACGGGGACGACCGCGCTGCCCAGCGACGGCTCGACGACCTTGAGCCCTTCGACCGCGGAGAGCACCGAGATCGCCGGGGTGATCATGCTGTCACCGAAGAACAGCGAGGCACCGAAGATGCCCAGCGCGGCGAGTACGACGGCGGCCTGCCGCCCCCGTTGCGAACTCCATCGCCGCAGCTGGGTGATCAGCGCCATGATGCCGCCCTCGCCGTCGTTGTCGGCGCGCATCGCCAGCAGCACGTAGGTGACCGTGACGATGACCATCACCGACCAGAACACCAGGGAGACCACCCCGTACACATTGCCCGTGGTGACCGGTACGGGGTGCGGGTCGCTCGGGTTGAACACCGTCTGGAGGGTGTAGATCGGGCTGGTGCCGATATCGCCGAAGACCACGCCGAGAGCACCGATGACCACCGCGAGGCGCACCGAGTCGTGCGCGCTCGCCGGACGCACCTCCGGTGCCCGCGACGCGGATCCGTCATCCGACGCGGTTCCCTGCTGGCGGTCGGCCATGGTGCTCCTCCTCGGTGCCGGCCGCTGGCCGCGGACTCGGGGCATCGGGGCGGACGATACCGATCCCATGGCGTGACCGTCGGCAAGGGCGCCGCCCTGTCTCCCTCGGTGTCCCCGACCCGGTCTTCGACAGGAGCATGTTCGACAGGAGCAGGGAGGTCGCCACGGCAGCGGCCGCCGTCGACGCCGTGCACACCACGGCGTGGTCCCTGGGGGCGGTGCCGACGGGGAGAGCGCCGGACCTCGCCGGCGATCACGCCGACGCCCCGTCGGTCGGCGACGGCAGGACGTACGGACGCACGGACGCACGGACGCACGGACGGCACGCACGGCACGCACGGCACGCACGGGGACCACGAGCGTGTCCTCCACGGTCGCCACCATGGCCAAGGGGAACCGGTCGAGCTCAAGACAGAGCGCGACGTCATCAGGATGGCCCCCTTGGCGTACACCCTCCGCGGCTCGGGGCGGCACGGGACCATCCCCGCGCGAGCGATGTCGGTGCAGACCGACGTCGTGTCGGCGTAGGCCTCCTGCTCGGGCCGGAAGGCGTTGCGGCTCGGGTCAGTGGACTTCCCCTACCGAAACCGCGGAACTCAGTGGGCGCGGTCTCGCTGGGGATCACCTACCCCCGATCCGTCGGCGAGGGCCTGTAGCGTGGCGTGGCAACGCAGCCATTCGCCTTGCAGCCAGGATGTTCGGGAGTCCGCGTGGCCAACGACGAACTTTCGCCGCCGAACAGGCGTCAGACCAGGGCCCCGCACGCGAGCGTGGTGGGTGCCTCATGACGTCCGCAGAGGGCAGGTTCATCCTGCAGATCCGGCTGGCCCCTGGCGCCGACGAAGGCCGGTACCCCTTCAGCCTTCCCGCTGTGAGGCAACTCGCCTGTTCAGGCGCACTCACCCTGCCGCCGGGGGTCACGTTCCTGGTGGGGGAGAACGGCGCAGGAAAATCGACGCTGATCGAGGCGATCGCGGTGGCGGCAGGGTTCAATCCGGAGGGCGGTAGCCGCAACTTCCGGTTCGCCACTCGGGCCACCGAGTCCGAGCTGGGCAACCACCTGATCCTGGCCTGGGGGATCCGGAAGCCTCGCACCGACTTCTTCCTGCGGGCGGAGTCCTACTACAACGTGGCCAGCGAGATCGAAAGGCTCGACGCAGCCGGAGGACGGCCACTGATGCCGGCCTACGGCGGGGTCTCTCCGCATGAGCGCTCCCACGGAGAGTCGTTTCTCGATCTGGCCACCCACCGTTTCGGGCCCTCGGGGCTGTACCTGCTGGACGAGCCGGAGGCCGCCCTCTCCGTCCAGAGCTGCCTCGCCCTCCTGGCCCGCATGCACGAACTCGCTGCACAGGGCTGCCAGTTCCTCGTGGCCACCCACTCACCGGTACTCCTCGCCCTCCCCGGCGCGACCATCATGGAGATCTCCGACGAAGGCGGACTGGAGCGGGTCGAATTCGATCAGGCCCTCCCCGTGCGTCTGACACGCGAGTTCCTCGGAGCACCGGGCCGGTTCCTGAAGAATCTTCTGGGGACCGGCGAGACCAACGGTGTGCAGGGCAGTTGGCACTGATCACGTGCAGAACGTCGCGTAGTGCGGCCCGGTGGTACCGCCGCCCCCAGGTGGTCCAGGGCGAGGGTCGGTGAGGGCTTCGAGCGTGCCGGGACCGGAGGTGAGGATGGGATGATCCTGTTCCCTCCGGTGGGCCTGGTGACGCCACGTGTACCGGATCGCCGGTGACCGACGAGGAAGACGAAGGATCGATGACGCTGAACGTGGGCCAACGGGTGCGGCTGGCGGCGGATCTCCGGTTGGCCGGGTCGGTGACCCCAGCCGGGGAGCCTCCGGAGGAGACGGGCGCCTTCGCCGCCTCTCTGGCCCTGGCGCAGGGCATCGAGGGCACCGTCGAGCGTGTGGACGAGCATCACCGGCAGCAGAGCCACGAGGTCCGTGAGTACCTGCGTCTCAAGTCGCTCCTCGACGACTTCGGCCACCAGATGCCGTCGGCGAGCGGAAAACAACTCGAAGAACAGGTAGGGGCCCTGGAAGAGCACTGGGTCGCCTACCAGCGACGGATGCTCCGCGTCACGGTCCGGGTCCGGCTCGACAACGGATTCGTCCTCGACGACGCTCCCGAGGAGGCTTTCACCTCCGCCTGACGAGGCGCCGGGGCGCTCGCTCTTCGCGTGGTGGCCTGTCAGCCGGGCGGCACACCGGGTCGAGGAATGCCAGCCGCACCAGGTTCCTCTGTTTTTCCGGGATCCGGCTGAAGTCGGTGATCAGGCCCCCGCGGTCACCGGGCTCACCGACTTCTTCGGCCTGTACTTGTCCGCCTGACACACCCGGACACGGCGGTGCCGTGCCACAGCGGACGATTCCTTGCGCACTGTCCGGTGCTCCTTATTGGTCGGGGTCAGCCCTCGACACCATCGACGAAGCGCACCCGCTGGCGATTCCGCGCACGGACAGTCTCGACCCGCACCACATCCCCAACCCGGGTCGTGGCGCAACTGCGCACGTCCACCGGCACCCGGGGCGGTACCGGGCCGGGTGCCGGTCCGGTCTGGACGTACACGGCCGTGCCGCCTACCATGCATTGCATGGTACCTGATGAGGCAAGCAAGGGTGGCTCAGGGAAGGCGGAAAGTCAGCTCCGCAAAGGAGTGCTGGAGTACTGCGTCCTGGGGCTTCTGCGAGGTGGCGCGCGCTACGGCGTAGAGCTGCTGGAGGTACTGGGCACGGTGAACGTGATGACCACCAGCCAGGGGACGATCTATCCCTTGCTGGCCCGGTTGCGCCGTGACGGCCTGGTGGACACCACCTGGCAGGAGTCCCCGAGCGGGCCGCCGCGCCGCTACTACGTGCTGACCCCTCAGGGAGAGGCGGCGCTGGAGGAGTTCACCGAGATCTGGCCGTACTTCCGCGATGCCGTGGACCGCTTCATCAGCGATTGAACGACCCAACTCCGCACTGCCTTTACCTGGAGGTTCACTATGAAGACCATCGAGCACCCGCTTGCGGTGGCCTACTTGGAGACGGTGGCACGCGAGGCCGCAGCCCTGGGCCCGGAGCGCCGCGACGAACTTCTCGCCGATCTGACGGAGCACCTCGCGGTGGCGTTCGCCGAGCAGCCGGCCCGCGATGAGGCAGAGGTGAAGGCGGTCCTGGACCGCCTCGGCGACCCTCGCGTCATCGTGGCCACCGCCCGCGAAGGCGAGACCGTCGCCCTGCCGGTCGGCAAGTGGCACAGCCTCGCCCCGTTGATCCTGCTGCCTGTGGCCGGACTCCTCGGGGGCTTCAGCCTCGTCCTGGGCGGCATCGCCATGATCGCGGGCGTCGTGCTGCTGTGGGCAGCACCTCAATGGAGCCGGCGGGACAAGGCCATCGGCACCGTGGCCGCGCTCCCGGTCCCGGTAGCGCTTGTCGGCATAGCGTTCACCTCGACGGCGACGGGCCCGCTTGACTCAGGGCTCCTTGCTCTCGTCGTTCCCAGCGTGCTGATCCCGGCGGCCGCATCGGTGTACCTCTTCCGGGTAGGACGCCGCATGCCGTCATGATGGCGACTGGCCTGCTCTGGCAGCCTCGCCGACCAGCTACCTCCGGGAGGCCGGACGGTACCGGCGGCCTGGAACCGGAAACCGGTCCGTCGCACGGGGCCGGGAACATCCGTACGCCTGCCGTGGTTGGAGAGATCGTGGTGGTGAAGGGGACAGTGTCCCCGGGCCTCACCTCTGGCCCATGAGGACGATCGTTCGGCTGAAGCCTCATGGAGCCGTTCGCCGCGGAGGCGACCGCCCTTCACGACCACGCGCATCGACAGCCCCGGCCGGGACCGACACCGGCCGGGGCTGCTTGTGTGTCGATCACGCGGGCGCCACGGTGTGCGGGATGCCGCGGCCGGGCTGGCAGGGTGGGGCTGCGCGCGGCGCTCTGCGGAGGCGCGTGGTCGGGTCGCGCGGGACTGTCCACCGGAACCGACGCGCCCGGCGGTTGTTTCTTCTACGGCCTGGCGGGAGGGAGGACGTCGTTCATTCCGCCACCGTCGCCGGTCGTGTTCGCGGTTTTCCTGTCCTTGACGAAGGTGTACAGGGGCTTGCCGTCATAGGCCCACTGCATGGTGCCGTCGTTCCGTGTGATGTGGGTCCACTTCTTCATCGGCTCGTCGTGGTGTGGTTCGGCAGGGAGCGGCGGCCATCGCACGGTCTCGCCGGTGTGGAGACTCCTGCTGTCGTGGTGTCTGTCGAACGTGTAGAGGGTCATCCCGCCATGGTCGACCGACATGCGGTCCCTCTCCACTGCGATGCGAAGCCGTCCTGCTGTCTGTGTCCTGTCGAGCGGGTCGACGGATGAACCGGGTGCGCCCCGCTTGCCGCCGGACGCCTTCGTCGAACTCCTGCGGTGCGGCTCCCGGGTGTTCCGGCTCGGGGGTGGCGGAGAGCACCCGGTGACGGCCTCCCAGCAGGCCATCTCGTGCGGACGAGGGCACGCGGAAGCCGTTGAGGACGAGCGGTCGGAAGCTCCTCGGCTCTGACTGCGTGCCGGGGCCGCGGACTGCCGCACAAGCCGCGGCCCGGTGCCGTCCAGGTGATTTGCGGGGCGAGGTCGCCTCTGCCGCCAGACGGGTGCTGTGCGCCCGTCACGGAGAAGGTCGGCCCGGAAACGTGCGGTGTGTGCTCTGTTCGGGGGTGGCTGGGCTGGGTTGCTGAACTGGAGAGACCTTCGACCCCGACAGACCGAATGCTCTTCCGGGGTGTGGATGTGTTCGGGCTCCCGGCTCGAGCGGTCGCCCGACGAGTCGGTGAATTCACCTCCATCGAGGAAGACCCCGACGACGCTGGTTCATTCATCGCCCAAGACTTGCTGCTGAGCTTCTGGCGCCCGTTCGCAGCCGACGATGAACCAGAAGAAGAGCAGGGCTACTGCCTCAGCTCAGTCCTGGTGGCACAGCCTGGCTACTACGACGCCTCTGCTCAGGCTGCGGAGCGACTCCAGCAGAGCCCGGGCCGTTGACGAAGGTGCGGAGGCGAGGCAGGTCGTCGCGCGGACTGCCTTGATCCACCGCGGGAGGTGGTCACCCGAGAGCTGGGTGAGCACGTTCTCGAACACGCGAACGTGCCCGGTGAGGGCGTCCCAGACGATCTCGCGGGACGTATGACCGACCCAGCAGGTCGGATGCTCGGCGCCACCGAGCGGGCAGGACCCTGACCTGCGTGTGAAAATTGGGTACTGGATCGCACTTCCGTGTCCGAGGCCTCGCCACATGGGGGAGCGGGCGCGGTACGTGACGTCTCCTCCCGCTGATCCGCTCGACACGTTGGGAGGCTCTCCGTGAGCGAACGTCTCAATGCGTGGCCGACGCTGGACTATCAGGACCTGGCACCCATGGTCGACTACCTGAACCGGGTGGTACAGGTCGCAGGCAAGTACACCCTCGACGAGCCCTTCGAAGCCGGCTGGGGCAACACCGTCCTCGATGTCACCCCCCGGGGGCTCAGAACGCCAACCCTTCGGCAGCGAGGCGTGACCTTCACGGTGCACTACAACCTGCTCGACGCCGACGTGATCATCGAGGCCGACAGTGGCTCGCGGACGGTGCCATTGTCCAAGGGATCACTCGCCATGTTCTACGCGTCCTTCTGCGACGCTGCGGAGGAGCTCGGCATACACCCACCCCGCAGCTCGTTGATCTGCGAGATTCCGGATGCCCCGCCGCGCTTCGAGAACGATCACGTCGAACGCACCTGGGACAGCCACGCGGCCCGACTGATCTGGACAGCGCTCAACCTCGCCGCTGACGGGCTCGAGGCGTGGCAGGCCCCCTTCCTGGGACACCGCCCCCGGGTCGGTGTGATGTGGGGCGGCTTCGACCTGTCCGCCACGCGTTACCGGGCGCAGCCCACCGTGCCGACGCCCCACCAGCCGCCGTTCATGCAGAATGCCCAGCTCGACGCGTACGTGTCGGTGGGATTCTCCTTCGGGGACGCCATGGCGCCGAACGTCGGCATGTACGCGTACATCTGGCCCCAGCCGGACGGTCTCGGGGGCCGGTCCTGGGGTGTTGAGGGCGCCGCCTGGCATCCCGACGCCGGTCTGGTTCGTCTGCCGTGGGCCAAGCTCAGGGAGGCAGCGGACCCGCACCAGGCCATTGTGGCGTTCGGTGACGCCGTCTACGATGCCGCCGTCGAGACGGCAGGATGGCCGTCCGACCTCGTCGGACCCCGCGTCGAGGGTTGGTACATGAGCAGGACACCGCCCGAGCTCGCCCAGCACCAGCACGGCTGACTCAGGCCGGGATCGGTCCTGCATGGTGCCGTTGTCGGACCGCAAGACCCTGCCGGCGGAGACGCGCATCAACCCGAACGACGGCTTGGTGCGGTTCAGGAACGCGATGATGAGCGAGGTCCTTCTGCGTGTCGATGACGACCCGGTCGCTGCCGTGGCAGCCCTGCTGGACAAGGCCGACGCCGAGCTCGACGAGTTCTTCCGTGCCTTCATGCACTGGGCACGTGAGCGGCTCGCCCGGCGTGCGGCCGACGCGTAGGAACGGGGGAGGAGACTACGACGAGACCACGCAGCATCGTCCCCTCGTCCGATCACCGGTCCTGCGCGTCACCGGCCGGCTCGGTGAACCGTATGAAGAGGCGCCGCCCGTCACGCGGACCACCCTCGGGACCCGAAGTCCGCAAGCGGATCCTTGTCGAGCCGGTGGGCGCCAACTGGCGGTCCGTGGCTGGGCACTTCAGGAAGGCCGGGTCCCGGTCGGTCCGCCGAGATGGTACAGGGCACGTTCCTTGGGGTCGGAGAGTTCGCCTACCGGTTTGAGGGAGCGCCACAGGAGGGCGGAGGCGTAGCTGCGGTACGGCGACCACGTGGCGCCTCTGGTGCGCACCTCGCCGACCGTGGGGAGGTGACCGAGGCGCCACTGGTGCTGGACGGACTGCCGCAGGCCCACGTCGTCCGCCGGTAGGACGTCAGGGCGATGGAGCTGCCGCATCAGGAAGGCCTGTGCTGTCCACTGGCCGATGCCGCGGACCGAGGTGAGTGCGTCGACCACCGCTCGGTCGTCCACGCCGGCGAGGGCGTCGAGGTCGAGGGTCCCGTGCGTCTGGGCGCCGGCGAGCGCCACCGCGCACTCCGCCTTGGTGTTGCTCAACCCCATGGAGCGCAGCCGGGAGACACCGAGGCCCTGTACGAATTCGGGGGTGGGGATCCCGTCCGCGGCGGCGGCGATCCGGTCGAACAGGGTGAATCCGGCCAGTGCCGAGATCCTCTGGCCGGTGATGTGCAGCAGCAGCGCGGCGAACAGGCTCTTCCCGGTCCGCCCTCCGTCGTGCCATACGAAGGGGTCCTGCGGGCCGTACGTTGCGATCAGGCGGGCGAAGGCGGGCTCGCGCGCGGCGAGGGCCTTGTGGGGGTCGGGCTCTTCCATAGCGTGGGGCGTTCCGATCGGGGGCTGGCCGGCCCCCGCCGTGGGGCGGCGGGGGCCGGCGGGGTCGCGGCGGCCGGTGCGGTGACGGCTACTCGACGTCGGGGTAGTACTGCGGTGCCTCATCCCGGTCGCGCATGCTGTAGTCGCGGACCACCCGGACACGTCGGCTGCGGGCGCCGTCCGGGATGGGGGCCGTCTGCTGGTAGGCCTCTGCCGCGTCGTGGTCCCGCCAGGTGGAGACGAGGATGACGTCGCCCGGCGTGAGGACGGCGTCGAAGACGTCCCATCCCAGGAGCCCGGGGGCGTCGCGCACCAGGCCGAGCCGCTCGGCGAGGCCGCGTGGGTCGGCGTCCTCGCGTTCCCCGGAGGGGAGTTCGGCGCTGACCATGAGCACTGTGGTCCCCTCGCCGGTCTCGGTCTCGTCGAGTCGCTGCTCTGGCAGAGTCTGCCCCGGGGACAGGCCCGAGTCCGCGGTCAGTTGCCCGACCCGCAGGTGGTAGTCGGACAGGACTCCGGCGCGGCCCGCCTCCTGCACGCCGTGGTGGCGGGCCCGGGTCCGCCAGCGCACGAGCGCCTTCTCGTTGTCCCAGTTCGACAGGGACAGGATCCAGCCGTTGCGGGTGAGGCTGCCGTAGCGGATGTTGTCGACGAAGCCGTCGATTCCCCCGAGTTCGGGCTTGAGCATCTTGGCGTAGCCGAGGTAGTCGTCCCACCGGCCGGAGCCGGGGCGGACCTCGAAGAGTACGGAGAACATCGTGTGCGGCTCCTTTCCAACAGGGCCTGTGCGTCAGGCCGTTCCGTCGAGAGGGCGCGGGGTGTCGGGGCGCCCCGCAGTCCCGGGCGGCCTTCAGCAGGCGGCGACGCAGTCGACCTCGACGTCGAAGGGTCCCGGCCAGGCGGGCACGGCGGTGAGGATGCGGGCCGGCGGCGGACCGGTGAAGTAGCGGGCGTACACGGAGTTGACCGTCGCGAAGTCCTCGACCGACGTGCAGTACACGTGGCACTTGAGCACGTTGTCCAGGGAGGAACCGGCGGTCTCCAGGCAGAGCTTCAGCTGTTCCATCACGAGTTCCGTCTGGCGTTCCACCGTGGCCCCGGCGGCGATCTCGCCGGTCTGCGGGTCGAAGGGCGGGAACCCCGAGACGTACAGCGTGTCGCCGTGCCTCGTGACGGCGGAGGTCGGAGCCTTCCACCGTTCGAGGTACGACGAGAGGGGCTCGACGCGGATGACTTCCCTCGTCATGGCGGCACTACCTTTCCGGGTCGGGGGTGTCCTGGCTCCGGCAGCTCGGCCGTCGCTTCGGCCAGTCCTACAGTGCACCGCCTCGGGCGGTGGGCACGCTGGTCGGCGGGCGTGTCGTCGGCTCGGGTCGCGGGTTCCAGGCGCCGGTCGGCTGCCGCGTTCCAGAAGTAGCAGACCGGGCACAGCCCGCCCCGCGGCCACCGGAAGTCCCGCACGAAAGCAGTGTCCGAATCCCGCCGGACACGACCGCGGCGACGCTGCAAAGTAGAGGGCGGAACACCGAAGGGCGACGCTTCGAAAGGACACCGGACCGATGACTGCCTACACGAAGATCGACAGCCCTCTGGGCGAACTGCTGCTGGTGGGAGAGGAGTCCGCCACGGCAAAGGGCGGCACCGCACTCGTCTCGTTGTCGGTGCCCGGGCAGAGGGGAGCAGCCACCATCAAGGAGGGCTGGACCCATGAGCCGGAGGCGTTCGCCGAGATCGCCGCCCAGCTGCGCTCCTACTTCGAGGGAAGCCTGGCACGCTTCGACCTCGAGTACGTGGCGAGCGGCTCGGACTTCCAGCAGCGGGTATGGAGGTCCGTGGACGCCGTCCCCTACGGGGCCACGACCACCTACGGCCGCATCGCCGACGAGGTGGGCGCCCCCAGGAAGGCCGTGCAGGCCGTCGGTGCGGCCATCGGCGCGAACCCGCTGCTGGTGGTACGACCCTGCCACCGCGTGGTCGGCGCCGACGGCGCGCTCACCGGCTACGCCGGAGGACTGGAGCGCAAGCGGCAGCTCCTGGACGCCGAGCGCGTGCACCGGGCCGCCTGAGACGCCGTCGCCCCGGCCGACTCCGTTCCGGGCCGGAGCAGCACCACCACCGATCCAAGGACTCCACCATGACCGAGACCACCCTGCTCACGGCGCCGGTCGCGCACCGGGTCGCAGAGGCTGACTGGACCGCCCTGGCCGACGAGCTGAACGAGCACGGGAACGCCCTGACCGGGCAGATCCTCACCGCGGCCGAGTGTCGGCGGATCGCCGACCTGTACGACGAGGCCCCCCGGTTCCGCACCACCGTCGACATGGCCCGCCACCGTTTCGGCTCCGGCGAGTACCGCTACTTCACCCACGACCTGCCCGACATCATCGCGGAGCTCCGCCAGGCGTTCTACCCCCGGCTGCTGCCCGTGGCCAGGGACTGGGCCGCGAAACTCGGCAAGCCGGCGCCCTGGCCCGACAGCCTGGAGAAGTGGCTCGCGATGTGCCACGAGGCCGGCCAGGCAAAGTCCGCGCAGATTCTGCTGCGTTACGGCCCAGGCGACTGGAACGCCCTGCACCGCGACGTGTTCGGGGAGATGGTCTTCCCGCTCCAGGTCGTCGTCGGACTCGACGCGCCCGGCACCGACTTCACCGGCGGCGAGTTCCTGATGACCGAGCAGCGGCCCCGCGCCCAGTCCCGCGGCTCGGCGACGACCCTCCCGCAGGGACACGGCCTCGTCTTCACCACACGTGACCGCCCGGTGGCCACGAAGCGGGGCTGGTCCAACGGGCCGATGCGGCACGGTGTGAGCACCGTCCGCTCCGGCAGCCGGCACACCCTCGGCCTCGTCTTCCACGACGCGGCATGACCACAGGCGGCCACGCCCGAGGCGGATCACCGCGGACCTACACCCTGATCGGCCCGGACGGGCGGCCCTACCGGAGCCCGACGCCGGGCACGCTCGCCGGGAACCGGCGGAGCCGCCTGTACGGGCGCCTGGACTGCAGGGCCGCGCTACGGGCCGTCGCCTGCGGCCGCTATACCGAGCACCGGGTGTTCTTCGCCGACGAGGACGCCGCGTCGAAGGCCGGGTACCGGCCGTGCGCCGTGTGCATGCCCGCCGAGTACGCCCGCTGGAAAGCGAACAGAGAAGGCACCATGCCATGAGCCCACCCGCCGACCCGTCGGAGAACCCCTTGTCGCCGCTGGCCAGCGCCGACGACGTCACCACCTACGCGCGCGACCTGCCCGCGCCCCAGCCGCACACCGAAGCCGAACTCGAAGCCCTCCTCGGGCTCCTGGCGATGAAACCGCAGCCCCGGACGGTCGCCATCGGTCACAGCCGCGACGGCCCCTCCTCTGCGGCGGCCGAGGCCTTCGCCTCCGCGTGGCAGGCGCGCGGGGGACAGGTGCTCGCGGTGGTGAACTGGCCTGAGACCGCAGCTTCGTGGCTGCGCCCGGCCACCCGGCTGACCGCCGGGGGACCCGACGCCTGGGTCATCGCCGCCGGCGTCCTCGGCTTCGCACAGCTCGCACGGCGCCTGCGCCACTCCACCGACTTCGACCCGGCCCGCGCGTTCGCCTTCGCCACCCTCAGCGACTCGCGCCTCACCGCGCTCACCGGCCCCGCCGCCCTCCACGGCCTGCGCGGCGCCAGCGCCGACGGCGGCACCTGGGACGTGCGCCGCGGCTGGATCACCTCGTACCCGCGGACCGGGGAGCGCGTTTGAGCCCGCGTGCGGACCGTTGTGCGGTCGAGGTCTCAGAGGGCGCCGTCACGGGAGGTCGTCGTCGACTTGGTCCTTACAGGAGCGACCCTCACGACACGCTAATTTGGGGCACCCAAAGCAGAGGAGAGCCCCGTGGGCAAGGTGGTCATGTACGGCTCGGTGTCGGTGGACGGCTTCGTCGCGGACGAGAATGACCAGCCCGGACCGCTGTTCGACTGGTTGTCCAGCGGTGACGTCCCGTTGGACGAGAGCGGCGAGCTGAAGGTGTCGCAGACGTCCTACGACCACACCCGGCCGTACTGGGACCAGATCGGAGTCACGATCGTCGGCCGCCACGTCTTCGACCTGACGGACGGCTGGGACGGGAAGCCTCCGGGCGGGATCGACCACGTCGTCGTCGTGTCGCACCGGCCGATGCCCGACGGCTGGGCCCCCGAGGCGCCGTTTCACTTCGTCGACGGCGTCGATGCAGCCGTGGCCAAGGCGCGGGAGCTTGCGGGCGACCGCGTGGTCGAGGTCGCCGCCGGCGACGTCGGTGGTCAGGTGCTTGCCGCGGGCCTGATCGACGAGGTGCGCATGGACGTCGTACCCGTCGTGTTCGGGTCTGGCAAGCGCTACTTCGGGTCGGTCCACGCGCAGCACCTGTTGGAGGATCCTGACGTGGTGATTCAGGCCGACCGGGTGCTTCACCTGCGCTATGGGGTGCGCCGTTGACCGACGACGCGGCCAACCCCGCCCACCCACGCCGACCTCGAAGACGCCGTCGGACGCCTCCCCGCCGATCCATAGGGCACCGCTGACCTGGGCGGACTCAAACGTGTGTACCTGGTTGCACGAGCCCTACGGATACCCCGACGCCGATCGCGGGACCACGAGCCGCACCTGCTGGAAGAGGGGCTGGTCAAGCAGCTGGTCGATGTGCGGGTCGAGCGTGATGAGCTGGTGGTGGCCGGGCGGGTCGTGCAGCGGATCAGCGAGCAGGGCTTCGGGGACTACCTCGCTCGTGCCGCCCGCGCCGGAGGTCCAGGCGGGCGGCCGGTCGGTGCTGCTGATCCCGGCCCGCGCCGCCGGTATCGATCCCGACGTGCTGCCGCAGGACTGTCAGCGGCTGGTGGCCATCGTGCGGGAGGCGGCCGGGCCGGTCACGGTCCGGGCCGTCGGCGAGGTGTTCGGACTGCCGGTCGAGGGGCAAGCTGGGGCCGCTGCGGGCGAAGCTGCACGGGCTGGCCGCCATTTACATAAGCTATGAATATAAAAATGCTATGCTTCGGGCATGAGTCGTCAAGACGCCGCTCCTGGCGCGTCCGCCGCCATCGGGGCAGCCCTCTACGGCCTGGCCACCAGGGCCGCGAGACGTCTGCCCCGGGACATGAGCCTGACGTCCGCCGCCACCCTGGCCACCCTGGACCGGACCGGCCCGCGGCGCATCACCGATCTGGCCGCGGTCGAGGGCGTCACCCAGCCCGCGATGACCACCCTGGTCCGGGTGATGGAGGAGTCCGGCCTGGTCGAGCGGCGGGGCGACGCGTCCGACAAGCGGGTCACGCTGGTGTGCCTGACCGAGGCCGGCGCCTCCTATGTCCGGACGCGGCGCCAGGCGGGCGTCCAGGCGTTCGAGCGCTTGACCGGCGAGCTCACCGGCGACGAGGTCGAGGCGCTGGTGGCGGCCCTTCCGGCGTTGAAGCATCTGGCAGAGCTCGAAAGCCAGGACCGCGAAGGGCCGAAGCAGTGACCGGGCAGCCGGTCGGCGGGGTCGCGGGGAAGGCGTTCCCGGTGGCGCGTTCCGAGGCGCGGCTGCTGGTCCCCGCCCTGATGTTCATCGCTCTGGTCGTGGCGGCGGTCGCCAGCCTTGGTACGCCGCTCATCACCAGCGTGGCGACCTCGTTCCACGTCTCGCTCGGCAGCGCGCAGTGGACGCTGACCGTCGCGCTGCTCAGCGGCGCCGTCGCCACGCCGGTCCTGGGCCGGCTCGGAGCCGGCCCGCACCGGCGGGCCACGATCCTCGCCACGCTGGCGGTCGTCGTCGCCGGCAGCGCGCTCACCGTGCTGCCGCTGCCGTTCGCGTGGCTGCTGGCCGGCAGGGCGGCCCAGGGCGTCGGGCTCGGGCTGACGGCACTGATGATGGGCGTGGCCCGGGACCACCTTCCCGAGGAGCGCAGCGCGGCTGTGATCGCCCTGATCTCGGTGGTCTCGATCATCGGGGCCGGCGTCGGCTACCCGCTGGCCGCACTGCTCGCCGAGCTCGGCGGGGTACGGGCCGCCTACGGCCTCGGCCTGGTCGTCACCGCCGTCGCCCTCCTGGCCGCGTGGCGCTCCATGCCCGAAGCCCCCGAAGGCCGCTCCGCCCACGTGGACGTGGCAGGCGGGTTCGTCCTGGCCGCTGCGCTGCTCCTGGTGCTGTTCCTCGCCGGCGAACGGAATCTGTGGAGCCGGCACCTCGCCGTGGCGGCAGGCCTCGCCGTCGTCGCGGTGGTGCTGCTCTGCGTCTGGGCCGTCATCGAGCTGCGCAGCACGACGCCCCTGGTCGATGTGCGGGCGGTGCGGCACCCGGCGGTCGCCGGGGCGAACCTCGCCATGTTCGTCGGCGGGATCGGCATGTACCTCCTGCTCACGCTCATCACCCGGTACGCGCAGACGCCGCACGGCGCCGGCTACGGCTTCGGGCTGACGACCTTCGTCGCCGGGCTGGTCCTCATCCCGTTCTCGGTGCTGGGGTTCGTCGCCGGCAAGCTCACGCCGCGGGTCCGGACGCGGATCGCCGACCCCTTGCTCCTGGCCGGCAGCGCCGTCGTGGTCGGCGGCGGGTTCGCCCTGTTCGCGGCGGCGAGGTCGGACCTGGTCGAACTGTTCGCGGCGATGGGCGTGCTCGGCTTCGGCGTCGGCGGCTTCTCGGCCGCGATGCCCGGCGTCATCCTGGCCGTCACCCCCAGGAGCCAGACGTCGAGCGCCATGAGCTTCAACTACGTCGTCCGCAGCGTCGGGTACTCCCTGGGCAGTGCCATCGGCGGCCTGATCCTCGCCGCGGGCACTCGCCCCGGCCACCTCTTCCCCGACGACAGCGCCTACACCACCGCGGCGCTGGCCGGCATCGGCGCCATGGCGATCACGACGCTGACAAGCCTCGCTCTCGCCCGCCGACGCTCGTCCGAGACCACCCCGTAAGTCAGATGCACTCATCCGAACACTGGAGGTTCCATGCCCAAGGGTTACTGGGTCAGCGCGTACCGCACCATTTCAGATCCTGAGAAGCTGGCTGCTTACAACAAGCTGGCCGGTCCGGCCGTCAAGGCCGGGGCGGTCGGATCCTCGTCCGTGGCGGTCGGGTCGTGGCGCATGACGCCGGAATCGCCGAGCGCACCGTCCTGATCGAGTTCGACAGCTTCGAGCAGGCCGTCGCGGCGCACGAGAGTGCGGCCTACCAGGAGGCGCTGGTCGCCCTCTCCGACGGCGTCGAGCGCGACTTCCGCATCGTCGAAGGCATCGACTGACCGAGGTCCAGTCGGATGGTCACTGAAGATCCACCCTCTTGGTTTTCGTAGGTGCGGCTGCTGGTGCGGCTGCTGGTGATGCGGGGTACGCGGGTGCTACTTGCTGGTCGTGGGCGGCTGCCTTCGGTCTTGATCGTCTGTCAGCGGCCGAGTGCGAGGTTCGTCAGGATGAGCAGAGCGCGGAGCAGGTGCGGCGCCCCGGCTGTGGGCGTACGAGGTTCTCTCCCCAGCTGTGGGTGGGCGAACGTCCCCGGCTGTTGGGCCACTTGGTTCTCGCGCTCGCTGGTCTGGAGACGGCTCTTGAGCCGGTAGCTCGGGCGATCTCCGGCAGGCTCATTGCCCCGGACTCCAACAGCCCTCGAAATCAACGTAGTTCCGACCAGCGACGTGGATCCAAAACCATCGCCGACCACCCCCTGCCGCAGCACACCGACTACGCAGCCGAAGGGCGGCAATCACCGGGACGTAGACACCGATGTCGTCACCGCCGTTGGCGGAGGTGACTGCGGCGACCTCCAAGGAGCTGCGGCCGCCCTCCTTCGCCTCTACCTCGTCCGCGTCTTCACCGTCGCGGTGGTTCTTCCACGTTTCCCACGCCGCCTTGAGACCTAGATGATCAATCCATGACGTATCAGGAGGCCAGGAACCCACACTCAAGATGTGGCTGAGGATCCTGAACGCCTCCTCAAGCGGCACGGTGTCCTCGTTCGGATACTTGTCGTGCTGCCCGTTGGAGAGAACGAAGCCCTTGCCCCCCGACGGACGTACCACGCTGACCCAGAAACTCGCCGCGCCGCTCGCCGCGAGGATCGGCCCGCTCATGGCGGCCGCCGGGCCAGGACCGACAGGGCGCACCAGCGCCGGTCAGCCGTAGACCGTCGTTCCCCACGGGATGGCTGTCGTCGAAATCGCCGCGGGAACCACCCGGCACGCCGTCGCGCGACCCGGCTACGCGGCCCATGACGCCGAGCTGGTGCGCCGGTTCGTACTCCACCGGCTGCTGCGCGCACTCACTGGCCAGACCAGCAGAGCGGCGTGTTCCCGGTCATCGACGGTCAGCTGCCAGCGGGAGCTTCGTCGCCACCCAGTCCGCGGTGTAGGCGCAGCGGGCATCCGCGAGTGGCGGCAACCGATCGGCGGGTCCTGATCGGCCTTGGACCGGTCGGGAGCGCGCGGAGTTCGCGGATTCTCGGATGCGGTCATGCTCCAGCCCGCGTATCGATTGGAGCTTTGAAAGGACGTGTGCGTGAGTTCGCCGCTCTAGCACTCGGACAACGGATTCGATCGTACGAGTCAAAGGTGACGCCCACTCGTTCGGCCGGGCGGAGCCCTTTCGCGCTGTCAGACTCCCGGGAGGGAACGCGCCAGTGGGGCGTGGGCGAGGCGGGAGCGGCGGGGCAGGGTGGGCGTGACCGAGCGCGGTGCGGCCGGTCGTGCCGCTCCGGACGGGGGGGCCGGGAGTGACGGACCATGGCGTGCCGCGCGCACGCGCGGTGACGGAGGACCGGCCGGGCGGGCGACGGCGCGGTGGCGGACCCGGCGGGCAGCGGCAGGACGACGAGGTGGCGCGTGCGGGGCCGCGGCACGTGGCCTGCGTGATGGACGGCAACGGGCGTTGGGCGCAGCGGCGTTCACTTCCTCGTACGGCGGGTCACCGGTCCGCGGAGACCGCCGTCATCGATGTCATCGAGGCGGCCCGGACCGCCGGCGTGGAGTGGCTCAGTCTGTACGCCTTCTCCACCGAGAACTGGAACCGCCCTGGCACCGAGGTCGAATTCCTGATGCGTCTGGTGCGCCGGGTTGTGCGCAAGCATGCGCCGCTGCTGCTCGCGCGCGGCATCCGCTGCCGTTTCCTCGGGGTCAGCGACCCGCGCATCCCCCGTGAACTGGCCCAGGACTTCGACGACTTGGCGGCGCTGACCGCCGACAACCGGGGGATGACGCTGACCGTCGCCTTCGACCACGGCGGCCGCCGGGACATCGTCGAGGCCGCAAGGTCGCTGATCCGCAGCGGGACGCCCGCCGACGAGGTGACCGAGCGGCTCTTCGCGGACCACCTGCCTTTCCCCGACACCCCCGATGTGGATCTGGTCATCCGCACCTCCGGTGAGCAGCGCATCTCCAACTTCATGCTCTGGCAGGTCGCCTACGCCGAGTGGATCTTCCCCGAGGCGCTCTGGCCGGACTTCCGGGCTCCCGACTTCCTCGCCTGCCTGCACACCTACCGGCACCGCGACCGCCGCTTCGGCGGCGTGCCCGCCCGGACGAACGGAGACCCATCATGACCACCGAAACCACGGGAACGGCCGACGACGCCTCCCTGTTCGGCCCGAAATCGCAGTTCAGCGGCTTCTTCGACGACCCGCGCTGGGCCTTGGCCGTGATCCGCGCCACCGTACTGGAGGCGGCTCACCCGCAGATCGGCGCCGCCCTCGTCGACAACTCCACCTTCGTCGCCCATCCCTGGCGCCGACTGCGCAACACCTTCGTCAGCATGCGGCGCATGTTCAGCACCGACCTCGCGGTGCGCGAACGGGAGGCCGCCCGACTCAACCGGCTGCACGCCCGCGTGAGCGGCTCCGACTCCCGCGGCCGCGCCTACGACGCGATGGACCGCGCGACCCGCGCCTGGGTGGTCGCCACCCTCTTCGAGAGCGCCGTCACCATGTTCCGGCTGAGCGGTCAGCCGCTCGACCAGGACACGATGGAGCGGATGTACGCCGAGTACCGCGCGTTCCTCGCCGCGCTCGACGGCGACGCCGCGGAACTCCCCGAGGACCTGAACGACTTCTGGCGATACTTCGACCGGGTCGTCGAAAACGAGCTGGAGAACACCGAGGCGGCCCGCGTCATCCTCTACCGGCTCTTCGACCACCTGCCCGCCCCTGCGCTGCTCGACGGCGCGCCGACACTGTGGGCGGCCGGCCGCGCCGTCGCCGGTCCGCTCCTCGGCGCGATCACCGTCGCCTCGCTCCCCGAGCCCTACCGTCGCCGGGCCGGCCTGCCCGAGATGCCCGGCGCCCCAACCCTCATGCAGGGCGCCTACCTCGCAGCCGGGCTCACCCGATTCCTGCCCGAAGGCTGGATCAACGCCGAAAGCATCATCGAAGCCCTCTCACTCTCACCCGACAGTGACGACCCCCGCGCCCGCACCGTAACCGCCCTGCGCACCCGCATGAAGCGGGCATCGGCCCTGCTCCGCCTCCTCACACCACTGGGCGGCTACACCAACCCCAACCCCGACCCGGCCCCTTCGGCAGGCACAGAAGAGAACCGACGCTCCGCGGAGGACTTCTTCCGCCGAGTGCTGGACCAGACGGGCGACGGCCACCTCGACTGGCCTGACCTCGCAGCCATGGCACGCGAACTCTCCACCCGCCTCGACCTGGACGAACCCGAGGAGACCCGGCTCTACGACGCCTTCGCCGCCTGGTGGCGCGAGCTCCAGGCCGCCCTCGACACGGACGGCGACGGCCGCGTCAGCGCCGAGGAGTACGCCACCGCCGTCCCCTCCCTCGCCGGACCCGCGCTCATCCGCGTTGCCGAGGTCCTCTTCGACGCCACCGACAAGGACGGCAACGGGAGCATCGACGCGGACGAATACCGAACCCTGTTCCGCACCGCCTTCCACCGCGACCTCACCACCACTGACGGCGCTTACGGCCAAAGCGCCTTCGTGGGCGACTTCCTCTCCTTCATGGCGGGCCGCCGCACAGGCTCTCCGTACGACCCCCTCCTCGCCGACGCCTGACGAGCTCGTGCATGGGGTTGGCGGCCACGCCGGCACTCTCCTCCGCCTGCGTCCCTTCCAGGGGTTGATCGGCGACTTGACGGAGGCGCCGAAGCGCGCGTGATCTCGCCGGCGTAGCGCTGTTCCAGGACGCGAAGTACGCGTCGAGCTTGTTGATCTAGCCGCGCAAGGTCGACTGGGCCCGCTTGCCCGGTCCGGCGAAGTACCGGTCGACCTTGCGGGAGGCCAGCTGCCACGGCACGGTGCCGTAGAACTCGCAGACCTCGATCACCGGCCTGATGACCCCGTCCAGCGTCACGGGTGCCAGACCTGCGGCGTCGCGCGCGGACTGGTACTCGGACAGCGTGTCGAGGCAGAAGCTCTCCTTGCCGTGCACCGTGATCCGGGCTTGGCGCCGCCGTTGCTGTGTCACCAGGTTCGCGGGCAAGGCCGCCACTGACACGTCGGCCGGGACCTTGAAGGAACCCGCGCGTACCCCAGCGTCTTCGCGGTGACCGCGACCAGCGACCGGTTCGCGTCGAGATCGTTGGCGCACGCCTCGCGGCGGGACGCACTCCATGCGCCGGCGCCAGCTGGCGGGGAGCGTCATTCCAATGCCCCGGGTACACCGTTCGGTCACGTACCAGCGGGGCATGCAGAATGCGTCCATGGTTGACGACTACCGGGCAGGTGATGTGCTGATGCTGGAGTGCCCGTTCACCGAGGCCACGGTCACCGAAGTCTCCCGCTACTACGTTTCCGTACGGTGGCCGTGGTTGGAGGTGGACCCGCAGGCCAAGAACATCAGGTGGAACGGCCAGCGGGCGCTTCCAACGCCTGAGGCCGGCGAGTGGGAGATCTTTCGAACGCAACCGGCGGAGAGCGTAGTTGGGGTGGGTGACACATGCCTCGTAGGGATCCCAGCGACCGTGGTACACGTCCAGGCGGTCCATCACTTCGATCCGCCCCAGGTCACCGGCATGCTGCCGCGGCCAGCGGCCTATCTCGACCTCCTGCGGCGGGGTGACACGTATGACCCCGAGCTTGAGGACCAGGCTTACGCGCTCGATCCCGCTGGCGGCGAACCGATCCGCATCAAGTTGCTTTTCCGCCCGTACGCATTCCTTGAACCAGGCGATGAGGTAGCCGACCGGAACGGGCGTGTCTGGCGGTTCGACGCGGCCTGGGACTGGCACCCCTTCGACGGTGAGCATTCGGGAACCCCGGCCTGGCCACTGGCTCTGCTCTCCCGCAATGGTGAGCCGACGCCGGAGGAAGGTGCGACGGTTGCCCGGGCGACGGCGGTCGGCAGCCACGCGGAGGCGCTGGAACAGTGGACTGGACTCACTGGCGCGCAACCAGTTGCCCATCAGCAGTAAGCGACAGGACAGCGGGCGCTGGGCTCCGATCCGTTCGAACGGGCGCGGGGTGACACTTTGGACTGCGACGCGCCGTCGGGTTTCGTCCGGGGCGCCGGGAACAGCCATTGGCGGCCGCCGAGTGGACAACCAACCTGGGTGAAATGGGGCTGCTGCGTCCGGTCGGGCTGCTGCCGATCACGCTGTTCGGCCTGTTCGTCGTGGCGTCCTCGGCTCCCTTGCTTCGGGCCATGACGAGGCCGTATCTCAGCTGCACGACCCGATGACCGTCGCTGGCGATCGGGCCGCGGGACGTCGCGTGACACGGCTCGCGACAAAGGCCGCGGTCTGCACACCCGCAGGCCGCAGGGGTCAACGCCCGTACACCTTCCACTTCAGTGAAATCGCACCAACAAGGGTGTGACTTTGTTTAATTCAATGTGTGACTCTTGGTACCCTGTGGGGGAGTTGAGTGCCGGGAGGGTGAGTGAGTCAGCCACCACAAGCAGAGTCTGCGATGAACGCGAGTGACGCCCGCAGGGACCTGTACGCCTTGGTCAAACGCGCCAACGACGACGGGGTCACCACCCTGATCCACCGTGGTTCGAAGCAGGAAGCCCGTGTTCTCCTTGCCCCGCTCGACCGGTTCCCGGCCGCGCGGAAGGCCGGCGCCTTTCCTTCCTGGGTCCTGAGTGCGGCGCAGAAGGACTTCGGCACCCTGATCGGCCGGGCAGCCGGCGGCCAGCCCCAGGTACTCCGCAGGAACAGCACACCCGTCGCGGTGCTGCTACCCGCAGACGGACCGATCAGCAGCACCCCATCCGACACGGCCGCGCACGCTGCGGCAACCGCAGGAGGCGCGGTGACCAGCCAGCCCACCCCCAGCCGTGATGCCGGACGCCGGCTCGCCACGCTCGGCGACGCCCTCGGCGACGTCATCACCCCGGGCTCCGCGCGGGGTCTCTCCTTCGGCCTGGCGGCCCTGGACGCGGCCACCGGCGGCCTGCACCCCGGACGCCTGGTCCTGGTCGCCGCCCCACCGCAGGTCGGCGGAAGCCTCATCGGCCTCGCAGCGGCCCGGCACACCGCGCTCGCCCTCAACCACCGTGTCCTGTACGCGGCATCGGGCCCCAACCGCGCGGACATCACCCGCCGCATCATCGCCGCGGAAGCCGGTGGCGACTACGCCCGCCTCAAGACCGGCACCCTCACCCCGCACGAACAGGAAGTCGTCCAGCGACTCCGCAACGCGCCGCTGCTCATCGACGACGGCAGCGACCTGACCGCCGAGGCCATCGCCGAGACCGTCCCCGTGGCCGGGGAGTTGGCGCTCGTCGTCGTCGACCGACTGCAGCGAGCCCGTAACCCCCGCCTGCCGATGTCCGGAGAACACCTCCCGGCCGCCAGCCAGGTCCTGCGGGAACTGGCCCGCACCCAGCACATCCCGGTTCTCGCGGTCGTGGACACCGACGACCCGGCCATCGTGAACCTGCTCGACGCCGACGTCATCCTCACCCTCACCGCGCACCCCGACGGGGAGACGAACGTGACCGTCGCCGAACGGGATCTGGGCGTCATCGGCAGCGCCCGCCTGCGCCCCGACCTCGCGCACGCCCGATTCCTCGACACCACCGCCACAGCCCACGCCACCACAGCGGCCGCCGGTGACAGCGCCGTCCGCGACATCGTGGGCAGTGACACCGACCATGAACTGGCGGCGGCCGCCCTGCCCTTCACCTCCGGCGCCTTGCAAGGTCTGCCCGCCGAGGCAACGCATCTGCTGGCCGCGCTGCGCACCGCGCTCGCCGCCGGCAACATCAAGGACCTCGACGAACTCCGCGTCCCGCTGCGGGCCCTGGCCGCCGCCGGGCTCCGGCTCCCCGGTACCGACGAAGGGCGGCGCCTCGCCGCCGCGCTGCACGCCCACAACGCGCCCCCACCCGCACCGACCGACTCCGTCGCGCGCCCTGCTGCCCCGGAACCCGCCCGGCCTGCCGCCGGCAGTGGCGCCGTCGCGGACGCGGACGACGAGGTCCGGCGGGACGACGATGACGGCCTGGTCCCGGGCGACGAGGAGGACGAGCCCCAGGGAGCGGTCTTCCCGGCGTTGCGGATCCTCAAGGACTCGGTGACGCGCTCGAAGATGCACCCGGTCCCGGTCATCCGCATCGAGGACCGGGAGGACGGTCCGTGGCCGCTGATCAGTGAGGACATGGACGGCGAGCCCCGCTGGGTCCACCCCGACGTCACCAGCACCCGCGTCGCCCACACCCGCGACAACGGCAAGCGCGTCCGGCGCGACCAGCTCGACGTGCCCCCATCGTTCGGGGACGGCGTGCTGTGCCTGATCGACCGCAACGGCTCCTTTCCCTCCGCCTGCTCGGCCGTCCCCCTCGCCCCGAACAAGCTCCTGCACACCGGCCCCCTCGACGCGTTCGACAGAGGCCAGGCCGGGATCTACCAGATCGACATCCCGGAGTGGAACTTCCCGGGCATGCCGCACCCGCTCGGTCGGCTCATCGACCGGCCCGACGACCAGGGCCGGGTATGGGTGACCACCCCGCACATCAAGCAGTTGGAGCGCCTGCACCGCGAAGGCCACCTCACCGCTCCCTTGACCATCCACGACTCCTGGACGGGCAAGGCGAACGAGTCGCTGTTCAAACCGTTCTACACCGCGGCCCGCGAAGCCCGCACCGAGCTCATCCAGGCCGGCGGCGAACCGTACAAGAACTACAAGACCCGTCTGTCGATCGCACTGCGCCTGCTGTGGCCCAAGCGGCCCGAGTCGCGGTCGCCGTTCTGGCGGCCGGACTGGCGCATGAGCATGGTCGCCGAAGCATCCGTCCGGCACTGGCTCAATGCCTTCAAGGCCGTCCAGGAAGGACACACCCTCGTCGCTCTGCGCAACGTCGACGCCGCCATCTTCTGGACCCCCGACGAGACCCCGCCCGGCACGTACCGGATCGGGACCGGCTTCGGTCAGGTGAAGGCCAAGTTCATCCAGCCCGGCGAGTTCATCCCCGAAGGTGACGACTGATGGCCGGACCCACAGGACACGGAAACTCCCTCGGCGCCGCCCTGAACGACCTCCTGCGCGCCCAGGTCACCCCCCGCCACCGCCTGTCCTCCTACAGCGCCAAGCACTGGCACGCCCAGCTCAGCCAGCTCACCGGCACCCGCCGCGGCTACGAGGCCATGGAGACCGCCGGCCTCGACGTCCGGCCGGACACCCTGTTCAAGTGGCTGTCGGATCCCGAGCACAACGTGCGCCTCAGCTACCGGGACCTCATCCACACCGCGTACGAAAACGTCGCGATCGTCCCCGCCGACCCGATCCCCGACACCGTCAAGGACGGGCAGTTCGAGATCAGCGGCCTCGTCAGGACCGGCGCCGACGAACGCGAACGCGGCACCCGCCGCGCGGCCCCCCTGCGCATCGACGCGAGCCGCGGCGACTGGAACGACATCGAGGCCCTCTGGCTGGCCGGCGACCTGCGCGACGACGACTTCGAGGACCGCTTCATCGACGACGTCATCGTCGCCGACATCGGCGAAGGCACCGACGGCTGGGAATTCTCCGGCAGCACCTACTCGGTCGAACTCAGATGACGTACGGCCGGCACGACCGTCCGGCAGAGCGTCCTCGGGCTCGGCGACCAGCCACATCGACCACGACCAAACCGGACTCCGCCGCGTGTACAGCGTTGATCGCTTCCACACACGCCACGGCGGCCGCTCAGAGGTGGCTGTCCAGGAACTGCCGTACCTCGGCGACGGTCATGGGGCCGGTGCCGTGCGCCACCGCCTCCCCGTCCTTCAGCAGGATGTAGGAGGGGGCTCCGGTGATCCCGTATCGCTTGGTCGCGGACGGACAGCGTGTGATGTCGGTGCGGACGGCGGTCAGGCGGCCCGTGTACTCGTCGGCGATCCCGCCCACGACGAGGTCCATCGCCCGGCAGGGTTCGATTGCCTTGGGCCAGGTGCCGGTGAAGTATGCGAGGACCGGTACTGCGCTCATCTTGAGGATGAAGTCGAACTCCGCGTCCTCACGCGGTTGGTGAACCTGCTTCGCCATGGAAGCTCCTGACCTAGCGTTCCGTCATTCCCTCCCCATCTTCCCCCGAGCGGTGCGGCAGGCTGGTCCGGTCGGCCGTCTGGCCGGCCGATGGGCGCGTTGTCGTCCAAGCGTGTTCATCCTGCGCAGGCCGGCGACGAAGAGTTCCGAGCCCGATTCAAGCGGGAAGTCGAGGTGTCACGACAGGCCACGGGGCCCTGTCTGGTGCCGCTGCTCGCTACGGACCCAGGCGGGCTGTTCCCGGGTTGGCTGCCGCGTACGTGCCCGGCCTCACGCTCGGCGAGCACATCGCCGCACACGGCCCGATGTCCGGGGGCCAGGCTGTACGCGCCGGCGGTCGGGGCCGCGGCCGCGCCGGCGGCAGCCCACGCAGCCGGGTGGTACACCGCGATGGGAAGCCGGGGAACGTCATCCTGGCGCCGGACGGGCCGCGGGTGCCGGCCTTCGGCACCGCCCACGCCCTGGACGGCACGTCGGTCACCCGGACCGGAGTGATGACCGGCACGAGGGCACAACCTCGCCCTCGCCGGACAGGGACGACGACACGCTCAGACAGGTCCGCCAGCCACGCCCGCCTTATCAGGGCTTCCGGGCCAGTCCGGCGGCTATGAGGTGTTCCCAGACCGTGAGCTCTCGGCTGTCGCCGCTGTTCCACGGGTTGTCGCTCTCGTCGGGACGCCACAGGGACGCGGGGACGATCCCGGGGTCGAGGATCTCCAGGCCGTCCAGCAGGGAGGCGATCTCCGCGTCGGTGCGCCACCGGCCGCGGCCGAACGTCTGCTGGAGGACCTTCTCGGCCTCCGCGGTCTCCGGGTTGTTGCCGGAACGGAAGTGGCTGACGAAGAAGTAACTTCCGGAAGGGACATGGTCTCGCCAGTAGCGGACGATGCCCGCCGGATCCTCGTCGTCGTTGACGTGGTGGAGGACGGCGCTGAGGACGACGGCGACGGGACGGGTGAAATCGATGATTTCCAGGGTGTCGGGGTGAGTGAGGATGGCTTCGGGATTGCGCACATCGACCGCGACGACGCGGGTCCGGTCGTTGTTCTCCAGCAGTGCGCGGCCGTGGACCAGCACTTGGGGGTCGATGTCGACGTAGACGACCCGGGACTCGGGGGCGTGCCGTTGCGCGACCTGGTGGACGTTGTCCGCGGTCGGCAGGCCACTGCCCAGATCGATGAACTGGCGTATGCCGGTGGTCTTCGCGATCTCCCTGACCGCCCGGGTCAGGGCCGCGCGGTTGGCGAAGGCGATGGCCACCGAACCGGGCAGGTCGCGCTTGAACACGTCGCCGATATCGCGGTCCACGGCGTAGTTGTCCTTGCCGCCGAGCAGGTAGTCGTAGACGCGGGCGATGCTGGGCTTGGTCGGGTCGATGGAGGAGCCTTCGTACGTCATGGCGGCCATTATTTCCCGCAACGTCGCCTGCGGACCCTCAATTTGAGATCTTCCGGCTGATCGAGGGCGGCGCGAGGACACGGATGCCCGGGCTCGCTGTCAAACGCCTCGTCACCACCCGCCACCGAGGTCCGCAACGGGCGTTGCTCCCATCGCACGTGGTCTCCCGCACCAGTCGGCTCATGGCCTCCGGCCTCTCTCCCACTGGTCCAGGGCCGCCCGCAGGGCTGAGACGGATGCGTTCCTGGCGTCCTCGAACGCTGCGCGCAGCTACCGGTACAGGGCCGCGAGGTCTTCCGGGTCGGAGGTCCGGACGGGATCGGTGGGGTGGGGGACAGGATGCCATCCATGGGGCTCGGCGCCGGCGGAGTGGGCTGCTGCGGCCGGCGGCGGCGACGTAGACGCCCGGCGGGACGCCGTCGGACGCCGCGTTCGGCAGGCGCGCGCGGGTCCCGATCCGGCGATCGTCTCCGGAGCGTTAGCATGCGGGCCATGTCGGACGCACTGCCTCGCCTGGAGCCGCTCACCCCGCAGACCGAGCCCGCGGCGCTCGAGGACCTCCGCACACGGCTGCGTACGACACGCTGGCCGGACGCACCCGAGGACGCCGGGTGGACTCTCGGGACCGACGTCGCCTACCTCCGTGAACTCGTCGCCTACTGGGCGGACGGGTTCGACTGGCCGGCGCAGGAGGCGGCGCTCGCACTGCTGCCCCACTTCCGCATCCGGCTCGGCGGCCTGGGGATTCATTTCGTGCACGCCCGGGCCGTCGCGCCGACCGGGCCCGTCCTGCCGCTGGTCCTCAGCCACGGCTGGCCGGACTCGTTCTGGCGCTACTCGAAGGTGATCCCGCTCCTGACCCATCCCGGCGCGCACGGCGGCGACCCGGCCGACGCGTTCGACGTGGTCGTGCCCGACATGCCCGGCTACGGCTACTCCGACCGGCCCACCGGCCCGCCGCTGAACTCCATCGCCGTCGCCGGCCTGTGGGCCGAGCTCATGGGCGTTCTCGGATACGCGCGGTTCGGCGCGGCGGGCGGCGACGTCGGCAGCCACGTGAGTCGCTATCTCGCGCTCGACCACCCCGACCGGGTCGTGGCCGTCCACCGGATGGACGGGGGCCTGCCCGTCCTCACCGGTGATCCGGCCGATCTCGCCCCCGAGGAGCGTGCCTGGTTCGACGAGGTCGCGGCCTGGGGCGCGAGCGAGGGTGCCTACGGTGCCATGCACCGTACGAAGCCGCAGACCGCCGCCGTCGGGCTCACCGACTCACCGGCCGGGCTCGCCGCATGGATCGTCGAGAAGCTCCGTGCCTGGAGCGACTGCGACGGCGACATCGAACGGAGTTTCACCAAGGACGAGATCCTTACGAACGTCACGCTGTACTGGCTGACGCGGACCATCGGCTCGTCGATGCGCATGTATCACGCGAACTCCGCCGTCCCGCCGCAGCAGCTTGCCCGCCGGGTCGAGGTGCCGTCCGGGTTCTCGCTGTTCCGCGGCGACATCGTCCGCCCGCCGCGGGCCTGGCGGCGAACGTCGTGTACCTGAACGAACCCGCGCGCGGCGGGCACTTCGCGCCGTTCGAGGAACCCGAACTGTACGTGGAGGAACTGCGGGCGTTCTTCCGGCCCTACCGTGCGGCAGCGCTGGACTGAGAACGCCGTCTCCCTGGCGCGGCGGCCGACCGGGGACGTAGGAACGTCCGCACGAGTACATCCAGTTGACGGACCGTTCGGGACTCCCAAGCCTCCGCCACGCAGGTCATCGGCCGGCCGGAGAGGTGTGTTCCTGCGGATGCGGATCCGCTGCGGCGGTCTCTGGTCCCGCGAGGGGAATCCGGCTGTGGATGTCCTGGAACAGGTTTCGCATCGCCATCCGGAAGATCTCGGCCTGGTGGTCGGCGAGGAACGAGGTGTGCCCGAACACCTCGAGGACGACCAGGCCGTGCAGGTGCCCCCACGCGCTCAGGACCAGAGCGGTCACGGGGGGCGGCAGGTCTCGCCGACCGGTCGGCGGCAACTGGTCCAGGTACGTCAGGAGCGCAGCCGAGAGACCGGGGGCGTCGGCAGCGGCGAGTTGTGCGGTGGTGAACCCGTCGAACAGCTCGCGCTCGAAGATCGCGCTCATCCGCCGCACGGCCTGGGTGGTCGGGCCCTCGACGGGAGCCGTGTAGTACCGCAGCGGGGTTCCGTAGAGGAGTTGGAATCGCTCGGGATGGGCGATGGCCCAGTGGCGGTACCCCTCGGCGGCGACGAGCACGCGCTCCTGCGCCGCGTCCTCCGTGGTGGCGTCGACAGCGGCCTGCACGGCGTCGGTCAAGTCGTCGTAGGCCTTGGCGATGAGCGCCGTGACAAGGTCGTCGCGGCTCGGAAAGTAGTGGTAGAGCGCCTGCACGGTCATACCCAGGCTACGGGCGATCGCGCGCAGGGACAGGGCAGCGGGACCGTTTTCGGTGATGTGGCGCTCAGCCGCGTCCAGGATCTCCCGGGCGGCCGCCGCCCGACGCCGCTGGCGCAGGGAGAGCGGGGCGGCTGCGTGTTCGTCAGTGGGCATGCGGCGACCGTACGACGGCAACTCGACGCGCGCATCACGAAGTTGGGGACTGTGAAGAAAATCTGACACTGCCAAATCTTCCGCCGTCTCACTAGCGTCGTATCGGCGACGAGGTGCGCCATCACAGCTGTCCCTGTCGCGACGAACAGGCGTTGCGGGGAACCGAGTTGGCATCCCTTCGACGTCGGTCGCTCGACCTTGTCTTCACGAAGGACGCAAAGGAGATCGTGCGTGTTTGAACGCATAGCCGAACTGGTGATCCGCCGGTCCCGGCTGGTACTGGTCGTCGCTGTCGTGGCTGTGGCCCTCATGGGTGCCGCGGGCGCCGGGGCCTTCGGCAAGCTGCTGGGGGGCGGCTACGACGATCCGGCCTCCTCGTCCAGCCGTGCCGCGGAGGTCATCGACAACAAGTTCGGCGGGGAGACGAACCTGGTCCTGCTGGTCCGCGCATCCGAGGGCCGCGTCGACACCCCGGCGGCCCAGCGGAGCGGCCTTGCTCTGGTGTCCGCCCTCAAGAAGGAGCGGAATCTGGGGAACGTGGTCTCGTACTGGGACACGGCCAGTGCCGATCTCCGATCCGAGGACGGCCGCGAGGCCCTGGTGCTCGCCCACGTGAAGGGCGACGGCACGGAGCGGGACGAGAACGCCAAGAGCGTCATCGACGCCTACGCCGGACCGCACGAGGGCGCGCTCACGGTCCGAGCCGGTGGTGGCGCCGCCGTCACGAGCGAGATGGGGAAGCAGTCGGGCGAGGACCTCGTACTGGCCGAGTCCATCGCCGTACCGCTCACCCTCGTGCTGCTCCTGGTGGTCTTCGGCAGCGTGGTGGCGGCTCTGCTGCCGCTGGTGATCGGAACCATCGCCATCACGGGCACGTTCGCGGAGCTCTACGTCCTCGGCAGCGTCACCGATGTCTCCGTCTTCGCGGTCAACCTGACCACGGCACTGGGCCTCGGCCTCGGCATCGACTACGCCCTGCTGATGGTCAGCCGATTCCGGGAACAGCTCGCGGCAGGGGCCGGTGTGGACGACGCCGTCCGGCGCACAGTGAGCACCGCGGGCCGTACGATCGCGTTCTCCGCCGCGACCGTGGCCGCCGCGCTCGGCGCCCTCCTGGTGTTCCCGCAGTACTTCCTGCGCTCGTTCGGCTATGCCGGGGTCGGTGTCGTCGCCATCGCGGCCGTCAGCACCCTGTTCGTCATGCCGGCCCTGTTCGTCGTCCTGGGCCACCGCGTCAACAGCGGGCGGCTGCCGTGGGCGAAGTCCCGCCGCCCGGACGTCCGTGTGCCGCTGTGGGGACGGCTGGCCCGCACCGTCATGCGGCGCCCGGCGCTCACCGCGCTGCCCGTGCTCGCGGTACTTCTGCTGGCGGCGAGCCCGCTGCTGGGGATCTCCTTCGGCACACCGGACGAACGCGTGCTGCCCGAGGACGCCCACAGCCGCCAGGTCGCCTCGGCACTGCAGCGGAACTTCAAGGGCAACGACGACGCCTCCCTCCACGTCGTCATCGACAAGCCCCTGGGCGGGGTCCCACTGCAGTCGTACGCGGTCGCACTGTCCCGACTCGAGGGCGTCGTTCACGTCGAGACCAGCGCAGGCACCTACGCCGACGGACGCTCCACGGCGTCCGGCTCCGGCAGCGCCGCGCTCGGCCGCCCCGGCGCGCAGCAGATCAACGTGGTGAGCGGCCTGCCGCCGAAGTCGGCGGAGGCACAGAGCCTGGTCGACGAGGTGAGAGCGGTCACCCCGCCCGCCGGGTCGCATCCCCTGGTCGGGGGAACCGACGCCGTCCTGGTCGACGCCAAGGACTCCATCGCCGGCAGGCTCCCGCTCGCGGTCACCCTGGTCGTCCTCACCACCTTCCTCCTGCTCTTCCTTTTCACCGGCAGCATCGTGCAACCGCTGCGCGCGTTGCTCCTCAACATGGTCAGCCTGGGAGCGACCCTGGGCGTCATGACCTGGATCTTCCAGGACGGCCACCTCTCCTCGCTGCTCGGCTTCACCGCGCAGCCGATGGAGGTGTCGATGACGGTGCTGATGTTCTGCATCGCCTTCGGTCTCTCGATGGACTACGAGGTGTTCGTCACCAGCCGGATCAAGGAACTCCACGAGTCGGGCGAGGACAACGAGTCAGCCGTGGCCAACGGCCTCGGGCACACGGGGCGCATCGTCAGCGCCGCGGCCTGCCTGCTCGCGGTGAGCTTCTTCGCGTTCGGGACGGCCGAGCTCAGCTTCATGCAGATGTTCGGACTGGGCAGCGGACTGGCCGTCCTCATCGACGCCGTCGCCGTGCGCGGCGTCCTCGTACCCGCCGCGATGCGCCTGCTCGGCCGCTCGGCGTGGTACGCGCCGCACTTCCTGCGGAAGTTCCACGGGCGGTACGGACTCAGTGAAGGCGGCCCCGAGATCGCGGTGGTGGGGGAACCAGCGGCCAAGTCTCCGTACGCGTAGAAATCGACAGAGGTCTGCTCGCTCCGGACCACGGCCCCCTGTGTGCCCGTCTCCGCGATGGAGGCGGGCACCGCCGCGCAGGGGAAGGCATGGGGACAACCCTCCCTTGCGGCCGAGGAGTTGGCTGCCTGTCGCCGCGGTGTGATCGGTGTTGTCAGCGTGATCAGCGAGCGAACCTCGCGAGGGCGTCCGGCGTGACGGGGGTGAAGAAGTTGACCAGGTTGCCGTCGGGGTCACGGAACAGGAGTGCGCGGTTTCCCCAGGGCATCGTGGTGGGCTCGTTGACGAAGTCCTCCACGAAGTCGGTCAGGTTCCTGTGCGTTCGGTCCACGTCGTCGACGAGGAATTCGACGATGACGCTGTGGTTGTCGGCCGGACGGGCCGAGCCGGGCGCGAACAGAGGGACGGTGCGGGTGCTGCCGATCGCGAGAGTGGCCGAGGCCGTCCTGATCTCGGCGAAGTCCTCGTTGGACCAGTCGGCCGGTACGCCGGTGGCGCGCTCGTAGAAGTCGACGAGGCGGGCGACGTCGCCCGTGATGATGCGGACGGAGACGAAGTTCATGGGAATTCTCCTGGTCGGTCGGTGTTCCTGGTGCAGGCTACGACCTATACCGGGCAGAACCCGCCCGGTATAAGTGGGAGACTTCTGAGCATGCCTCGGCCCATTGCTCGCGTACTCACCCTGTTGGAGCTCCTGCAGTCGGGCGGCGTCCGGACCGCGGCCGAACTCGCCGACCGGGTCGGCGTCGACGAACGGACCGTACGGCGCTACGTCGACCACCTCGTCGACCTCGACGTACCTGTCGAGTCGGTGCGCGGCCGCTACGGCGGCTACCGGCTCGCCACCGGTTACCGCATGCCTCCGCTCATGCTGAGCGACGACGAAGCGCTCGCCGTGCTCCTGGGACTGATGGCGGGCCGGCGAGCCGGGCTGACGACAGCCATGGGCGCGGCGAGCGAGACAGCGGCGGCCAAGATCCGGCGGGTACTGCCGGAGCGGCTGAGCCGCAGACTCGACGCCGTATCCGGATCCCTCACCTTCACCGCCCCGCCCGGTGAGGCGGTCGCCGCGGAATCCACGGTCCTGCTCTCCCTCACCGACGCGGTGCGTCATCACCGGCCGATCGCGATCCGGTACACCGCGGCAGACGGCCGGCGCAGCGAACGGACCCTGCACCCGTACGGAGTTGTCGCTCATTCGGGCAAGTGGTACCTGACGGCCACGGATCTCACGGCCGACGACGACCGGACGTTCCGGCTGGATCGCATCACCGATGTCAGGACGCTGCCCGGCTCGTTCGAACCACCCGCCGGACTCGACCCGGCGAAGCGCGTCCTGACAGGGCTCGCCACGGCTCCGTACCAGCATGAGGTGACGTTGCGAGTCCAGGGGACGGCCGACGAGATCCACACCCGGCTTCCCGCCGGCGTCGCGATCGTGCAGGAACTCCCGTCCCCGAGCGGCGCGGACCCGGTGACCGAGCCGTGGTCCCGCGTCGACCTGCGGGTGGACCGGCTCGACTGGCTTCCTGCCGTCCTCGCGTCGCTGGACAGGCCGTTCGTCATCGAGGGGCCGGACGAACTCCGTGGCCTCGTCGAGGCGTTCGCCGAACGCCTCATGAACTCGGCAGGGCGGACCTAGACGCACGTATGACAGATCGGCGGTTCTCGCGGTCCCTGCGGCGGAGGCGGACGGCATCTCCTCCACGCTGCCCGGCCTCCTGCTGAGATGGCCAGGTGGGGTTATGAGATGGCGCGGAGTGGGCCGTGGGGCCGGTGACGGAGCTGGTCGACGGCGCGGGCCGTCCCCTCGTCCGCGGGGAGAAAGACGACCAGTTGCTGTGTGTCCGGGGAGAGCGTGAGGGTCTCACGGAGCAGGCGAAGGGCGTATCCGGACGGGTGGTTGAGGCGGAGAGTCCCGCGTCGCGGAACCACGTGACGGTTCAGGCGACGCGTGAAGTCGGGGCCGGCGGCGGGGGCGAGTTCTCTGCTGAACCATTCGGAGTTCTCGATGGAGGGGCCGAGCCAGAGGTCGAAGGCCTGCTCATCCGCCACGTCGTCCCAGTCCGCGAAGAACGTCCGGGCGCGGGCGTCGGTGAAGACGTAGTGGGTGAGGTTCGGGGTGTCGGTGTCGAGCAGTCCGGTTCCGCGCGTCACCGACGCGTAGCCGCTGGTGTGGGCGAGAACGTCGCCCAGCCGGTTGGTCACCATGGCGATCCCCGGTTCAAGAAGGCGCAGTGTCTCCAGGACGGGTGGGCGGACGTCGCGGCGTGGTGGTGTGGGCTGGGCGTGAGCGGAGCACACGCCGCCAGTGATCTTCGCGAGGTAGCGCAGATGGTTGCGCTCCGGGGCGTTGAGGCTGAGCGCATCGGCCAGCGCGTTCACCACCGCCACCGAGGGGTTGCGATCACGGCCCTGTTCGATACGGGTCAGGTACTCGACGCTGATGCCGGCCCGCGTGGCGAGATCCAGGCGCCGAAGGCCCGGTGAGCGGCGGCGGCCGCGATCGGGCAGTCCCAGTGATTCCGGCTGGATGCTATCGCGCTTGGCCCGGATGAAATCCCCCAACGGCGTGCCCATGTCGCGAGCATACGGCGCAGGCTGCTCATCGTGGACTGCTCAGAGTGGCCCTGCGGGGGCCAGCCTGAGCGCGGTCTGGCTGGAGCCGTGGTGGGGCCTCGATCGTGGTGGGCATGGAGAACAGACACCAGCTCGTGATCGTCGTCGGAAGCGTTCGTGAAGGACGGTTCGGCCCGGTGGTGGCCTCGTGGGTCGCCGAACAAGCCGTCGTTCATGGTGGTTTCGACGTGCACGTCGTCGACCTGGCCGAGATCGACATTCCCCTGGAGCTGCCCGCGGCGTCGCCGAAGTCCGCCGGCGACGCGTACCCGCGTCCGGCCGGAATGGCGGCGCTGACCTCGGCCCTGGAGAGCGCTGACGCGTTCGTCATCGTCACGCCGGAGTACAACCACAGCTATCCCGCGTCGCTGAAGGCGGCCATCGACTGGCACTTCACCCAGTGGACGGCCAAGCCCGTGGCGTTCGTCAGCTACGGCGGAGCAGCGGGCGGGCGGCACGCGGTGCTCCACTTGGAGAACGTGCTGACCGAATTGCATGCCGTGACGATTCGCGACGGTCTCACCTTTCCGAACTATTTCACGGCATGGCAGGACGGCCGTCCCGTCGGCCTTGAGGCCGCGGGGTACGCCAAGACGGTTCTCGACCAGTTGGCGTGGTGGGCGGCCGCGCTCCGGTCGGCGCGGGACACTGTTCCCTACCCGGCGTGACAGGCCGCCCCGGGTCGGCACCGGCTTCTGCGTGGTGGGTGGCGGTGCCTGGGCGTGGGGTGGCGTGGCCTGGAGCGGTGTGGCATGGAGGCGCGCGGTGTGGCACGGAGGCGTGTGGCGGTGCGTGGCGTGGCTTGGCGTGGTGGAGGTCAGCTGAGCGGCTCGCCGCCGTCGATGTGCACCGTCTCTCCGGTCAGGAAGGGGCTGGTCATCGCGAAGAGCACCGCGTTGGCGACGTCGTCCGTGGTACCGATGCGCTGGGCCGGGTTGCGGGCGCGGATGCGGGCGAAGTACTCCGACTTGCCCTCTTCCCCGAAGTCGTCCCAGGCGCCGGTGTCGATCACTCCCGGCGAAATGGCGTTGACGCGGATGGGGGCCAGCTCCAGGGCGAGGGAACGGGCCAGGACTTCCGCGGCACCATTGGTGATGGCCACGGCCAGTGTGCCTACCGCGATCTTCGCCGCGGCGACGCCTGAGAAGAGGGTGAAGGACCCTGACGCGGGGATGCGGGGCGACAGGTGCTTGGCCAGCATGAGCGGGCCGATGACCTTGGTGTCGAAGGAGAGCCTCACTGCGTCGCGGTCCAGGTCGGCGATGAGGCCGCGCGCTCGGGCGGAGGCGGTGGAGACCACGTGGTCGACGGTGCCGAGCCGCTCGCCGAGGGCGGCGATGGAAGCTTCGTCGGTGAGGTCGACGGCCTCGGTCGTGATTCCGGGCTCGTCGGCGTAGGCGCCGGCGAGGGACTCCTTATCGCGGCCGGCGGCTACGACGTCGGCTCCCGCGTCTCGGGCAGCGATGACGATAGCGTGGGCGATGCCCCCGCCCCGACCGATGACCAGCGCGGTTTTGCCCTTGAGAGGTCCGGTCATGGCGATGTCCTTTCGAGGAGCAGCTCCCGGTGCCGGGCGGGGCTTCTCCGAGGGGTGCGCGCCCTCCGTCAGCCCCCGGCACCGGCGATGGCACCGACTGTGCGAAGCAGGCAGCCGCAGGGTTTTGGCGGTTACTTCCTTCTGGTGCCGACTTTCGAGTCTATAACCTGCCACGCGCGAATGAAAGGTTAGGCTGCGCTGGGCCGCTCGCTGTTGGCGGGGCGACTCAACCGCATGTCACGGCTCCTCTCCACCTTGCAGTGGGCAGCCCGCGGCCGCATCCGCCAGCGGTTGGCGGTTGGCGGTTGGTGGCTGGTGGTCGGCGGTCCGCGTTCGTGACTGGGGTGCCGCTGCCGCAGACAGATCCAAGCGCGAGCCGTGCTGTCCGGTGGCGGAGCGGGTGCAGGTCGCTGCGCCGGCTGCGGATGCCTCGATCGGGTCCACTGTTTCGATGCCGCGCGCCAGGTGTCCTGGGGGTGCAGGGCTTTTGCTGGGGAGGCGGTTGGTGCCCGCGTCTGTGCGGTCACTGTCACCGTGCAGGCGAGGGGAAGTGCCCGTCGGGTGGTGAAGTGCCGGTGGGGCGGTGCGTTGCTGACTTCAGCGTGTCGCGCTACTTGGGGGCCGGTGGTGTGTCGATGCGTTGAGTGGCTGGTTGGTCGAGTGTGGTGGTGGCTAGGGCTGGGGGGGTGGGGGTTGGCGGGGTCGGGTCCGGGTGGTTTGTGGTCAGGGTGGTTGGCCGGTTGGCTGGCTAGGGCTGGTGTGGTGGCTGGTGGGTTAGGGGTGGTGGTGGGTGGGGGTGGTGGTGAGGTGGGCGGTGAAGACGGTGTGGTTGTTTTGGTGGCCGGTGACGTGGGTGGTGCGGGTGCCGGTGGGGGGGTTGGTGGTGGGTTCGCTGGTGTGGGTGCCGGTGGGGGTGTTGGTGGTGGGTTCGCTGGTGTGGGTGGTGTTGCTGGTGTGGGTGTCGGTGTTGGTGGTGTGGGTGTCTACGTCGGTGTCAACGTTGGTGGTGTGGGTGGTGATGTAGGTGGGGGTGTGGTGTTCGGTGTAGCGGTGGAAGGTGGCGTGGAGGGTGGTGAGGTGGGTGGGGGTGGGGTGGGTGTGGGTGTGGGTGGCTTGGCGGGCGGCTTCGAGGAGGACCATGCCGGGGATGTGGTCGGTGGTGTGGTCGAAGAGGATGGGGTGGTGGGGGTTGGGGGTGAGTTGCCAGGTGTGGGGTTGGGGGGTGGGGGTGAGGACGAGGTCGAGGGGGAGGTGGCGTCCGTAGGGGGTGGGGTCGGTGGGGGGTGTGGGTGGGGGTGTGGGTTGGGGGGTGGGGTGGGTGGTGTGGGGTTGGCGGAGGCGTTGGTAGGTGGTGGGGGTGAGGCAGGTGAATTGGCCGCCGCCGGTGGCGGTGGTGTGGCCGTTGCGGGTGATGTTGATGTGCATGGTGAAGTCGGCGAGGCGTTTGCCTTTGTAGCGGAGGGTGGTGCAGGTGGCGGTGAGGGTGAGGTCGGTGGGGGTGGGGCCGATGTGGAGGTGTTGGGGGTGGGTGGTGAGGTGGATGTTCCACATGAGGAAGTGGTGGTCGAGGGGGACGCCGAGTTCGGCGTGGGCGAGGTAGAGGCCGGTTTGGCGGATGGTTTCTGCGGCTTGGAGGGGGTCGTGGTGGGTGCCGTCGGGGGTGGTGTAGAAGGTGTGGGCGCGGGGCCATTGGGCGGTGAGGGTGTAGTGGTTGTCGCCGGTTTTTTCGCTGCCGGTGAGGAAGACCTCGGCGAGGCTTGAGCGGTGGACGTATTCGCGGGGGACGGTGGTGGTGAGGCGGGGCATGGGGGTGGTGGGGGCGGGGTGTGGGGGTGGGGTGGTTGCGGGTGGGGTGGGGGTGGGGTGGGGGGTGGGGTGGTTGTCCTGGTGGACGGTGAGCAGGGTCATGGGTGTCTCCGTTGCGCCGTTGGGTGGGCTGGGATCGACCGTGCAGGGTCATAAGATACGAACCTACCGGTTTTCTTTTCAAGGGTGGGCGGGGAATTTCGCGGCCGGCGGTCGGGTGTGGGGCCGGGTGGTCGGGGTGCCGGGGGTTCGGGGTCCGGGGGTGGGCGGGGCGGGGTGGGGTGGGGATCTTTCCGGGTAAACGGGGGGTTGTATTCCGTTCTGGTGGTGTCTTCCGTGGGTGCGGGGTGCTGTGCGAGGCTCGGGGTCGGTGGCGGTGGTGGGGGTCGGGCTCTCGCGGGTGGCGGGTTCGGGGGCTATGGTGAAACCGGCTGAGCGGTTTGGTTTGGGTGCTGTTTTGGGTGGGTGCGGGCCTGTGCCGCGGGTGCGGGTGCGGGTGCGGGTGCGGGTTCGGGTTCGGGTGGTGTGAGGGTTCGGGCCGGTGCTGCGGGTGCGGGTGCCGGTGGCGGTGCTGGTGGCGGGGGCCGGGGTGGTCCGGTGCTGGTGGTGTGGGGGGTCGGGGGGTGCCGGCCGGGGGGTGGTCGTGCGGGGGTTGGGGGGTGCGGGTTGGGGGGTGGCCGTGCGGGGGTGTGGGGGTCTGGTTCCGGCGTGGGTGCCGTGTCTGTCTCGTTCCTGGTGGGGGTGCGGAGGTGGCGCGTTGCCGGGCTCTTCGCGGTGTGGTGCCGGGCTGTTCGCGGGTGGTGCCGGGTTGCTCGCGGGTGGTGCCGGGTTGCTCGTGGTGTGGTGCCGGGTGGTTCGTGCGGGGGTGGGGGGCGGCTGGTGCGGGTGTGCCGTGCTGGGGGTTGGCGTTTTGTGCCGGTTTTGTGTTGTTGGTGGTTGTTCGTATTGCTGTGTTGGTTCGTGTCGTTGTGGTTTTTCCGGTGTTTTCGCTGTCTGCGGGGAGGGTCTGATGGTGCGTCGGCTGGATGGGCGTGAGCAGGGTCGCAGTGGGCTGGACGGGGGCGGGGTGGCCGGGCCGGTCGGGAGCGAACCGGCGGTGGCAGGTCCGGCGGGCGGTGAGAGGGCCGGGGGCGAGGCGGCCGGGCGTGGGGTGGCCGGGCCGGTCGGGAGCGAACCGGCGGTGGCCGGGTCTGCGGCCGGTGGGGCGGCCGGGAGTGGGGCGGCGGTGGCCGGGTCGGCTGGGTCGGCTGGGTTGGCGGGGAGTGGGGCGGCGGTGGCCGGGTCGGCTGGGTCGGCTGGGTTGGCGGGGAGTGGGGCGGCGGTGGCCGGGTCGGCTGGGTCGGCTGGGTTGGCGGGGAGTGGGGCGGCGGTGGCCGGGTCGGCTGGGTTGGCGGGGAGTGAGGCGGCGGTGGTGGCTGGGCTGGCGGGGTTTGCGGGGAGTGGGGCGGGTGTGGGGGTGCTGGGTGGTGTGGCTGGGGTGGCCGGGGTGGCTGGTCCGGTTGGGGCGGCCGGGGTGGCTGAGGCCGGGGTGGCTGGTGTGGGTGGGGTGGGTGGTGGGGGGTGTCCGTTTGTGTTGGATGTGTTGGGGCGGGATGTGCAGGGGGAGGCGGCTGTGTTGCGGGGGCGGGGTGCGGTGTCGCGGGTGGTGTTGCCGGGTGGGGTGGGGGCGTGGGTGGTGACGGATGCGGGGGTGATGCGTGGGTTGTTGATGGATGGGCGGGTGTCGAAGGATGCGTATCGGCATTGGCCGGCGTGGCGGCGGGGGGAGGTGTCGGGGAGTTGGCCGTTGGCGGTGTGGGTGTCGGTGCAGAATCTGGTGACGTCGTACGGGGCGGAGCATCGGCGGTTGCGGGGGTTGATGGCGTCGGCGTTCACGGCGCGGCGGGTGGCGTTGCTGGGTCCGCGGGTGGAGGAGATCGCGGGGGGTCTGCTGGATGGGGTTGAGGAGGCGGCGGGGCGGGGCGGGGGTGGGGTGGTGGATGTGCGGGAGTTGTTCGCGTTGCCGTTGCCGGGGCGGGTGATGTTGGAGTTGTTCGGGATTCCGGAGGAGTTCCGGGGGCCGTTGCGGGAGATCATTGACGGGTTTTTCGATACGGCGGTGTCGTCGGTGGAGGCGCAGTCCAATTACCGGGCGTTGTATTCGACGATGGGGGAGTTGGTCGCGTTCAAGCGGCGGTGTCCGGGTGAGGATCTGACCAGTGCGCTGATCGCGGCGGGTGCGGGTGAGGGTGGGGGGTTGGGTGAGAAGGAGCTGGTCGACAACTTGATCATGTTGTTGTCTGCGGGGTGTGAGCCGACGGTGAATCTGCTGGGCAATGCGGTGGCGTTGTTGCTGGGGGATTTGGGTCAGCTGGAGTTGGTGCGGTCGGGGCGGGTGTCGTGGGGGGATGTGGTGGAGGAGGCGGTGCGGGTGGAGGCGCCGGGGGCGAATGCGATTTTGCGGTATGCGGTGGAGGATGTGCGGGTGGGGGAGACGGTGATCGAGCGGGGGGATGCGCTGGTGATGTCGTTCGCGGCGGCGGGGCGGGATCCGGGGGTGCACGGGGAGGATGCGGATGTGTTCGATGTGACGCGGGAGACGCGTCGGGAGCATCTGTCGTTCGGTCATGGGGTGCATTACTGCCTGGGGGCGCCGTTGGCGCGGCTGGAGGCGGAGATCGCGTTGCGGGCGTTGTTCGGGCGTTTCCCGCGGATGCGGGCGGCGTTCGTGCCGGGGGAGTTGCCGCGTACGGAGTCGTTCATTTCGAATGGGCCGCGGGTGCTGCCCGTGGTGCCGGGGCCGGCGGCTCACCAGGCCGCAGCGGGCGGGTGAGCCGCCGGGTCTGCCGGACTCCGCCTGGCCCGGCTGGTCCCCCAGGCCCGCCAAACCCACCTGGCCCACCTGGCCCATCAGGTTCACCAGGCCCGCCCGGCCCCGTTGACCCGGTGGGCCCGGTGGGTTTGGTGGGTTTGGTGGGTTGAGCGGGGTGCTGCCCGTGGTGCCGGTGCCGGCCGGCACCGGCCAGGAGTTGGTGCTGGGCGTTGTGTTGTCTGTTTTCGCGGGCCGGGTCGCTCTGCGGGTGCGGTGTGTGTCTTGTGGTGCCGGGTGTCCTGGGGCGGTGGACCGTGCTGGGTGCTGGGTGGTGCCGGGTATGGTCCCGGCCGGGGGCGTCGGCTGCGTCAAGTCCCTTCACCCGGCCTTGCCTTGCCTCGTCTCCCTTCGCCTCGCCTCGCCCTTGCCTCGTCTCGTCTTGCGGGGTCCGGTGTTGTCTTGTCTCGGGTTCGGCGGCTGTGGTGGGTGGTTGTCCGCTGCGGTCGCCGGCGCTTTCCTTCGGGCTGTCTCGCGCAGGGTTTTCGCCGGTGCTGCTCGGACGGAGCCGGCGCCGGTGCTGGTGGTGGGGTGCTGCCGGCCGTGACGGTGCGCGGGAGACCGGGGAGCGGGGGAGGTGGGGGGTGTCTGCGGTGGGTGGCCGGTCCGGGAGGCCGGTTGGGGGTTCGCAGACCCGGGGGAAGGGTTTTTAGGCCCTGATCGGGTGCGGCCGGTCCGGGTGTGCGGAGGTCTGGTGCCGGGTGGCCTTCGTGGCGTTGTCCGCGTGACGTTGTGGCCGTAGGGGATCTTTTCTGCGGTGTGAACCGGTCGGTGCCTGGGGTGTGTTGGGGTGCGGTCCCGGCAGGATGCGGGTGCCCGGGGTGCCCGGGGTGCCCGGGGTGCCCGGGGTGCCCGGGGTGCCTGGGGTGCCGGGGTGGTCTGGGTGGGGTGCGGGCCGGTGGGGCCGGGGTGGCAGGCAGCGTCGGCCGGGCCGTGTGCGGATCGGGTTTCGTGGGTGTGCGAGGCCGTGGCGGATGCGGTTTCGTCGGTGTGCGGGGCCGTGCGGGAAATGGGGCCCGGTGTTGTGCGGGTGTCCGGTGTCCGGCCTGCTGGTGGTCCGCGGTTGTCGGCTGTTGTGTGCTGTCCGGGCGGGCGGGTCAGGTGCCTTGTGCGGGGGTGTTCTGCCGGATGCCGGCCTGCCCGGGGAGTCTGCTGCCGGGCGGACGGGCCGCTGGGTGGCGGCCGCCGGGGTTTCCCGGCGTGGGTTCGGCGGTGCGGGTCGTGGGCCCGGTGGTGCGGGTGTGGCGGGGGGTGCGGGTGGGTGTGGGCGGTGTCTGTTTCTGGTGTGGTGGTGTGATCGTCTTGCTGTGTTCCCGGGGTCTGTCGTGCCGGGTGTTGGTTGTTGGGTTGTTGGGTTGTCGGGTGTGGGTGGGGGGTGGCGGCTGGGGTTGTGGTGGGGTCGGGGTGTGCGGGTGTGGTGGTTCGGGGGCGGGGTGGGGACCGGTTGAATCCGGACTTCCGGTTGGGTGGGTGCGGGGGGTGGCGGGTGGGGGGTGGAGGTGTTGTCCGGCCCGGTGAGGGGGCGGGCGGGCGGGGGTGGTGAGGGGGTGGGCGGGGGCGGGGTTTTGAGCCGGGGCGGGGTGGTGGCGGGGGCGCTGCCCTTGTGAAAATACGGACTACCTGGTTTGGTTTGGAGTGGTTGCAAGGAAAACATCTTGCGATGGAGTGAGGAACGACCACTGGAGGGTTCGTGGTGCGGCAGGAGCGTGCGATTCGCACCCGGCGGGCGATTTTGAATGCGGCGGCGTCGGTTTTCGACGAGCGCGGGTATGAGGCCGCCACGATCGGTGAGGTGCTGACCCGGGCGGGTGTGACCAAGGGGGCCCTGTACTTCCATTTCCCCTCGAAGCAGGCGCTGGCGGAGGGGGTGCTGGCGGAGCAGTTCTCGGGTTTCACGCTGGCGCCCCGGGCGAGCAAGCTGCAGGAGCTGGTGGACATGGGGCTGTCGCTGGCGTACCGGATGCGCCGCAACCCGGTGGTCAGTGCCTCGGCGAGACTTTCGCTGGGCCAGGAGATGGGGGCCATCTTCGGCACCTGGACGATCACGACCTGGCTGGATGCGACGGAGAAGGTGCTGCGCGAGGCGCGGGAGCAGGGTGAACTGCTGCCGCATGTGGACCCGGCGGAGAGTGCGTGGGTGTTCTCGGCCGCGTGGACGGGTGTGCAGGTCTACTCCCACACGCTGGCGGGCCGGGAGGATCTGGAGCGGCGGGTCTCCGCGCTGTTCGAGCATCTGCTGCCGAGCATCGCGGTGCCCGCGGTGCTCGGCAAGCTGGTCACCGACCCGGCCCGGGCCGCCGAGGTCGCCGCCGAGGGCGAGCGGCTGGCCGCCGAGGCGGGGGAGCTGGGGGACCTGGACGAGGTCGCCGCTCCCGCCTGACACCCGACCCACCCGCAGGCCTGCAGACCCGCAGGCCTGCAAACCCGCAGGCCTGCAAACCCGTTGGACCCGCAGGCGCGCCGGCCCGCAGACGCACAGGCCGGCCGGCGGGCGGACGCGCAGGCGGGGAGGCGGGCGGGCTGGCGGGTGGGGTTCGGCTCCGGGCGGGTGCGAGCGGGCGTCGAGTGCCGCCGCGGAGCGTGGCGGCAGGCCGGCGCCCGTCCCGCACGGCCCTCTCGCAACCGTCCCCCGGCCCGCGCACCGGTCCGCGCACCGGCCCGTGGCCGGCTGGTGGGCCGGCTGGTGTGTGCGGCTTGTGCGGCTGTCCGCACAGGGTGCGGGTGCGGGCGGGGGTGGGTTCGGCCGGTTTCTGTGTTGTGCGGGCTGGGTTCGTGGGCGGGTGGCCGTGGTGGGTGCCGGGGTCGGTGGCCTGGGGTGTTGTGGCTGGTGGCGGGCGGGGCCGGTGTCTGCGGGCCGGGGTGGGCGGGGTGTCGGTGGGTATCCCGTCCCGTGAAACATACCGCGCGTGCGGTTTGGTAAGGTGTGGCCTCGGAGTGCCCGGGGGTGTCCGCCGTGGCGGCGGCCGGTGCGGGCCCGGGAGGAGGCGGGATGGTCAAGCAGGTTCGGGCGGCACGTACGCGCCAGGCCCTGGTCCGGGCGGCGGCCGAGGTGTTTGCCGATGACGGGTACGCCCTCGCCTCGCTGCCGGCGATCAGCCGGCGGGCCGGGGTGAGTACCGGGGCGCTGCATTTCCATTTCCCGAGCAAGGATCTGCTGGCCCGTGAGGTGGAGGCGGCGGCGACCGCCTCCCTGCAGCGGCTGGCCGCGCGGCAGGACACCCCGCCGGGCGGGGTGTCGGGCGGCCCCGTCGGGGCGGGTGCGGGGGGTGCGGGGCTGCGGCTGCTGGTGGAGGTCAGCCGTGACCTGGTGCTGGGGCTGTCGGCCGACCCGGTGCTGCGGGCCGGGTTCGGGCTGGGCGGTGATCCCTCGCGCAAGGGCGGTGAGGGGCCGGGCCGGTGGTGGAGCGAGTGGGTGCACGCACTGCTGCGCGAGGCCCATGGCGCGGGTGAACTGGCGGAGGGGGTCTCCCCGGAGGCGGCCGCGGTGGCCGTGGTCGCCGCCACCCTCGGGCTGGCCGGTCTCGCCTCCCGCCACCGCTTCCACCTCTCCCCGCATCTGGTGGAACAGTTCTGGGCCCTGCTGCTGCCGGGCCTCGCCGCGCCCCCGCCCCGGCGGCCGGCCCGGCCGGGCATACCCGCCGCCGAGACCGGCCCCGCCCCCCGCTAACAGCCCCGCCCCCCGCCGCCGAGACTGGCCCCGCCCCCCCCGCCGCCGAGACCGGCCCCGCCGGGACCGGCGCCGGGACCGGCTCCGCCCCGGCGGCGGATCTCCGGTCCCCCTGGCGGCGGCCGGCGGCAAGGCCGGTTCCCGGCGGCGGATCTGCGGCCTTGCCCCCGGCTTCCGGCGGCGGGCCGGTTCCGTGTGCGGTGCGGCGGACCGGTTCTGTCCGGCGGGGCGGGATCCGGCCTGTTCCGTGCGGGGGCTGGACCCGCACCCGGGTAAACAGACCGCATGGTGCGGCAATGGAGAGGTCAAGTCGTGCGGGGAGCGGGCCCGGAGGGCCCGTGTTCCGCCTGGCCGGGGCGTTGTGCGGCAAAAGTCGGGTTCCCTGGAGGGGGTCTCGAGTGCCGGCGGAGAGAAAACACGACGACCGGTTTGAGATTGACATACCGTCCATGCTGTTTTTTACTCGGGTGTGCCGGGAGGCACGGAGACGGCAGTCGGTCCGCGACCCCGACAAGTCCCGTCGGGACAGGGCCTGCTGACGGGCCGGCAGATCGGTTGCCGGGCGCACCTGAAGACCGGCGGACCGGCGGGGCGGACGATCTGAGGATCTGACGCCGGTGGGCCGGTACCGGGGCCCGGGCCGGGGCCGGCCTGCTTTCGCGGCGGGGCGGCGGTGGCCGTGCGTGGTCGCGGGCTCTGGCAAATGGCAGCGAACGGACAGGGGAGACGGCGTGGACACCGACATACTCGGCACACTTGCTGTGCGGGAGAAGGGCATCTCGATCACCCCGACCGCTCCCAAGCCGCGGCAGGTGCTGGCGCTGCTGGTCCTGCACGCCGACCAGATGGTGCCGGTGGGCATGCTGAGCGAGGAACTGTGGGGCGCGCAGCCGCCGCGCAGTGCACGGCCCACCCTGCAGACGTACATCCTGCAGCTGCGTGAGCTGATCACCGCGGCGCTGGAGCGGGATCCGGGCGGGCGGCGTACGGCCAAGGACGTGCTGCTGACGGTGCCGGGCGGTTATCTCCTCAAGAGCGGTGAGGGCAGCAGTGACGTGCGGGAGTTCGAGCGGCTGGCCGGGCTGGGCTACCGGGCGATGGACGGGGCGGACTTCCCCGAGGCGGCCCGGCACCTGCGGGCCGCGCTCGCGCTGTGGAGCGGGCCGCCGCTGGCCGACGTGCAGGCCGGCCCGCACCTGGCCACCCAGGTCAAACGGCTGGAGGAGAGCCGGCTGTGCGCGCTGGACCAGCGCATCGAGGCCGATCTGCGCCTGGGCCGCCACCGTGAACTGCTCGCCGAGCTGACCGTGCTGGTCAGCCGGTATCCCACCCACGAGAGCCTGTGCGGGCAGTACATGCTGGCCCTGTACCGCTCCGGGCGCCGGGGCGAGGCCCTGGACGCCTACCAGCGGCTGCGGGCCACCCTGGTACGCGGCCTGGGCCTGGAGCCGTCGGCGGCACTGGGCAAGCTGCAGCGTTCCATCCTGATGGCCCGGCCGGACGGCTCACCCGCCGCAACGGCCATGCCCGGATCCGGATCCGGATCCGGGGCTGCCGGTCCCGGTACGGGCCCCGCCGGGAGCGGACGGCTCGCCGCCCCGGTCGGCTGACCCACCCCACCCCCCCAACCTCCTGGCCCCGCCCCCAACTTGGCCCCGCCCCAGCACCCTGGTCACCGGCCTCAATCTCCTGGTCACCGGCCTCAACCCGCTGGTCGCCGGCCTCACTTCCCTGGCTGCGGTCCCCAACTCCCCGGCCCGGGGCTCCTTGTTCCTCCCCGTGTGGGCCCGGCGCCGAAGGGTGCAGCCCGGTCCGCCCGGACCGACTGGATCGCCAAGCCGCGCCAAGCCACGCCGGGCGGTCCGGGACCTGGCGCAGGCCCCCGGGGTACGGGCATCCGGCCGGGCTTTGGCCGGGGGCCCGGCGGGGTCTGGTGTGCGGCGCGGGCCGCCCGCTCGGGGGCCTGGACACGCCGCGCCGCGCCGGGCGTGCGGTACGGCGGTGCCGGGCGTGAACCCGGGCCGGGCCGCGCGAAGCCACTCGCCAGCCTGTGCCAAGCCGGTACCTGTCGTGCCCCCTGTCGCGTCCCGTCGTGCCGGTGCATGCCGGTGCATGCCGTGCGGGTCGGCAGGGTCGGCGGGGTCGGCGGGGCTGTCCGGTCGGCGGGGTTGTTCGGGGGTTCGGGGTGGCGTGCCGGCCGGGAGTGGCGGGGGTCGGTGCGGGCGCGAGTCGGGCTCGAGTGGGGTGGGGCAGGGTGGGGGTATCCGCAGGAGGAGGGGCAGGCATGTCGTCGCGCGTGCACGCCGGCGAGGACGCCGTGGAGGTGGCCGCTCCGGCCGGTGTGGTCTACGGCCTGCTGGCCGATGCCGTGCGCTGGCCGGTGTTCCTGCCCTCTCATGTGCACGTCGAGCGGGTGGACTTCGACGGCGTGCGGGAACGGCTGCTGGTGTGGGAGGTGGCCGACGAGGCCGGTGCCCCGGGCGGCCACGTCCGCTCCTGGCACACCCGGCGCGTCCTGCGGCCGCAGGACCGTAGTGTCGTCTTCGAGGAGGAGGACCAGGCCCGCCCGGGCATGGTGACCTCGGGGGTGTGGACGGTGCGCCCGGCGGGTGAGACACGGTGCGTGCTGAGCCTGCGTCAGGAACGGTTGCTGCCCGTGCTGCTCGCCGCGGGCGACAGCCGCCTGCGCGGTGATGCGGCCGCCGACGTAGGGCGCCGGCTCGGCCAGGTCCGCGGGGCGGCCGAACAGTGGGAGGACCTCGACGAGCTGCTGCTGTCCTTCGAGGACCGGATCCGTGTGGAGGGCCCCGCCGAGCTGGTCTACGACTTCCTCTACCGGATCGGGGACTGGCAGGAGCGGCTGCCGCACGTCGAGGGGACCCGCGTGCGCGAGGACGCGCCGGGCATCCAGGTGGTGCGGGTGGACACCTGCGCCGCGGAGGGCGGAGGGACCGTCACCACCCGGGCGGTACGGCTGTGTTTCCCGCACGCCGGCCGGATCGTCTACAAGGAGACGCTCCCGCCCCGCCTGCTCGCCGCCCACAGCGGCGAGTGGTCCCTGCTGCCGGACGCCTCCGGGGTGACGGTCGTCGCCGCCCACCGGGTGATGCTCCGGCAGGACGCCGTCGCCCGGGAACTCGGCGAGGACACCAGCCTCCTGGAGGCCCGCCGGTATGTGCAGGGCTGGCTGTCCCGGGCCGACAGACAGGCACTGGGCCTGGCCAAGTGGCATGCGGAGAGCACCGTCCGCCGTCTGCGATGAACAGATGAACAGGAGGCCGCCCATGGCCGTCACCCGTCCCGCCCCCCGCACCGTCCCCGCCGCCCTCCCGCCCGACCGGCCCACCAGCCACGGCCACAGCCACAGCCACAGCCCCGGCAGCGGCAGCGGCAGTGGCAGCGGAAGTGGCAGTGGCCGTGGCAGTGGTGCGGTGGTACCCGGGCCCCGCCGGGGCGTCGCGCACCGCTATGCCGCACTGCCCCCGCCCTTGGAGGTGGCACTCGCCGCGCTGCGCCTGGACGCCCTGCTCGGCGACCCCCGGGACGCCGCCAACCCCTACGGCCTGCCCGCCCTCACCACCACCAGCACCACCGACCGCATCAACGGCAGCACCGCCCGCATCACCGCAGTCACCGCGGGCGGTGCGGGCGGTGCGGGGGAGGGCCGGGCCGGGCTCCTGGCGGCGGCAGGCCTTGGCCGGATACGGTCCGCCGACCAGCTGGTGCGTGCCCTGCGGCCGGTCCTGCGCCGGGACGTGGCCCTGGGACAGGCCTGCGCCGCGGCCGCGCGGGCGTGCCCGGTGCCCGCCGCCCTGCTGGGGCCGGCCGCGCTGCTGGCCGCCACCGGCACCGTGCTGCGCCAGGCCGCCCGGATCGTGGCCGGCCGCTGCCACAGCGAGCCGGCCCTGCGGCAGTGGCGGCCGGTGCTCGCCACCGTCTTCGCCGACCTGCTGGCCTGCGAGAGCCTGACCAGCGTGGCGCTGCGCCGCCCGATGCGTCCCGCGTCCGGTGCGCTGCTGCCCGCGGTGACCGGCTACGTGGTGCCGACGGTAGTGGCCGACGTACTGGCCCAGCTCGAACTGGTCCTGACCGAGTGCGGCCACGGGCCCGCCGGCCTCGAGGGCCGCATGCTGGCGAAACTGGCCGGCGACCTCCCGGCGGCCGGCGTGGACGCGGCAGCCGCCGGGTCCTGGCAGACCCACCTGGTACGGGCTCTGCCGGCGCTGGCCGAGAGCCCCCGCCCCCCGCACCCCGCCGCCCTCCCTGCCCTGTTCCGCCTCGCCGACCCCCACCCCGACCCCGACACCCACCCCGACCCTGACACCCACCCCGACCTTGCCTGCGACACCCACCTGGTCTCCGGTCCCGCCGCGAACCGGCAGGGCGGGGACGGGCAGGGCGGGGACGGGCGGGGCGGGGACGGTGTGGTGCTGTCGGGGCTGCTGCGTGCGGCCGGCCGTGCGGCCGGCGGTGATCCGGACCGTGCCGCGCTGGCCGGTGCGGCCCGGCGGCTGCTGAGCGAGCAGCGCGCGCTGCGCCGTCCGTGCCGCGCGGCGGGCCAGGACGGTCCTGACGGTCCGGCCGTACGGGCGCTGGCGGACCGTCAGGCGCTGCTGTGGCTGGCCGCCGCCGTGCTCGGGGTCCAGGAGGGGGCCGACGACGGGCGCGGTCTGTTCCTGGGCGGCCCGCACTGGGCGCTGCTGGCACTGTCGGGCATCACCGAACGGCTCGGGGTGCCGCTGCCCGGCCCGGCCGCCGACCCGCGCGAACAGGTGTGGGCGGAACTCGCCGACCGGGTCCGGCACGGCGTGGACTGCGACATCTACGCGACCCGGCTGCTGTGGTGACCGGACACGGCCCGGCCGCCCCGGGCGGCACCGGCCCCGCCCGCCCCCACCCGTCGTCCCGCCCGCACCCCTCCCACCCGGACCTCCCCGCCCCGGACATCCCCGCCCCGGACATCCCCGTCCCGGACGGGGCGGGCACGGGAGGCCCGGAACCGGTGCAACTGCCGGAACCGGCGCAACTGCCGAAACCGGTGCAACTGCCGGAACCGGCGCGACTGCCGGCATCGGCGGCACCGGCGGATCTGGGGGAACTGGGGGATCTGGTGGGCCGGGTGGGTCCGGGGAGCGGGCAGGGGCAGGGGCGGGGGAGCGGGGGGCTGCTCGGGCCGCCGCTGCACGTGGCGGGTCCCGAGGGTCCCTGGGAGGAGGTCCGCGACCAGCTCACCGGCCGCGGTCACGTCCTGGTGCACACCACCTGGGGGCAGTGGCTGGCGGCCGCGCTGCTGGATCCGGGACTGCGGGGCCTGCTCGGCCGTGACTGGCCGCGTTACCGGCAGACGGCCGCGCCGGCCGGCCGGCTGCGTTTCGCCGCCTCGCGGATGGTCCTCAAACACACCGCGGCCGCCGCGCTGCACCTGCCCGCGGACGCCCTCGACCTCGCCTACCGGCCCGGCGGCCGCCCCCATCTGCGCGGCCTGGCCGGCACCGAGGTGAGCCTGGCCCACACCGACGAGCTGATCGTGGTCGCCGTCAGCCGTACCGGGCCGATCGGGGTGGACGCCGAGCCCGTCACCCGCCGGCCGTCCTTCGAGCTGCTGCACCCCTACGTGTGCACCCCCGCCGAGGCCGCCGAACTCGCCGCGCTGCCCGAGGACGACCGCACGGCGCGGCTGCTGCACCTGTGGACGCTCAAGGAGGCCTACACCAAGGCACTCGGGCACGGCATGCGGCGCCGTTTCGCTGCGTTCGGCTTCAGCCGCGACGAGCAGGGCCGTACGGTCCTGGCCGACGAACCGGCCGGCGCGCCGCGGTGGATTCTCGCCACCCACCTCGTCCACGACCGCTATCTCGTCAGCGCCGCCCACCATCCGCTGCTCCCGGTCGAGACCCCTTCGCGGCCCGCTCCACACCCGCTCGAGGAAACAGGCCTCCCACCTGCGGCGACGCTAGGCTGGCCGCTGCCGGGCAGCTCCGGCGCACAGCCGACATGACGAGAGGCGGGCGTCGTGAACCACCGTGCAGCCACCCCACCGCACACCGCCCCGCCCGCCCCCGCGCGGCCCCGTGCCGCCGGCGGCAGGCCGGGCGGCAGCTTTCGCCGCCGCCCGGCCGGACACCGGCCGGGCACCACGATCCTGCGTGTCCCCACGCTCCCCTCAACCCGCACAGCCCGCACAGCCCGCACAGCCCGCCCGGTCCGCCCGGCCGGTCCTGCCGGTCCTGCCGGTGGTGCCGGGTCTGTTGACCGCGCGGGGCCGGCCCGGCCGATGCGGTAGGTGCGGTAGGGGGAGCGGGGGGCCGGTCCGCTGGTGTGCCGCGGGTGTGGTCCCTGGTTCCCGGGAGGGCGGATGAGCAGCCGGTACGCGCCGCGGGGCGCCGTTCTCGCCGTGGTCCACGAGCCGGGTACGCCCCCGGCGGGGGGCCCGCTCGTACTGGAACTGTGCGGCCCGCTGGGCCCGGCCGACGCGGAGGGCGTCGCCGCCCGCCTCGCGCAGCGCCACCGTGCCTTCGACGTCGCGCTGGACAGTCACCGGCCCGGCCGTCACACCCTGCGCCTGACCCCGCCCGCCGCGCCGGGCCCCGTCCCGCTGCCCGCGGAACTGCTGGCCGACGTGCTGGCCCCGCCTCCGCCGGGCGGTGAGGTCCTGCCGGTCACCGGACACCAGCAGACCCTGCTGCTCGCGGCCCTCGCCCCCGCCGGCACCACCGAACACACCAGCCACACCAGCCGCATCGACTGCGCCGACTGCACGGACAGCACCGGCGGTAGGGACGGCAGGGACAGCGCCGGTGGCGGGGGCGGTCAGCTGGAGCAGTTGTACTGGGACTGGTCCGGGCCGCTGGACGTGGCCCGGTTCGCCGCGGCCTGGCAGTCGGTCGTGGACCGGGAGTCGGTGCTGCGGGCCTGTTTCGACTGGGTCGCCTCACCGCGTCTGGTGCTGCACGCCCGCGCCGATGCCGACATCGCCGTCCACTCCCGTACCGCCGTCACCTGGGCGCAGCTTCTGCGGCGCGACCGGGCGCGGGGCTTCGCGCTGCACCGGCCCGGCCTGCTGCGCCTGACCCTGCTGCGGGGGGCGTCCGCGGCGGCGGCGCCGGCCCCGCCGCCGCGGGTCCTGCTGACCTACCACCCGGCGCTGCTGGACGAGCGGGGCGTGCACCTGCTGCTGCGGGAGTTCTACCGCGCCTACGCCGCGGGCGGTGTGCTGCCCGGCGGGGAACGCCGCCCCGATCTGCGGGATCACGCCCGCTGGCTGGCCGGCCAGAACACCGACGCCGCACGGCAGTTGTGGGCGCGGGCCGTGCCGCCGCGGCACACGGCGACCCGTCCGGGCCGGCCGGGCGGGCGAACCGGGCAGCACGGGCCCGGACTCCTGCACACCCGGCTGCGGGCGGCCCAGACCTTCCGGCTGCGTTCCTGGGCGGCCCTGCGCGGTGCGGCGGAGAGCAGTGCCCTGCACCTGGTGTGGGCGCTGCTGCTGTACCGGGCGGCGGATGTGCACGGTCCGCTGCCGGTGAGTTTCGGGGTGCAGCTGTCCGGCCGGGACATCGCCCTGCCGGGCGCCGCGGGCATCCCCGGCCCGCTGGACGGACCGCTGCCGATGACCGTGACCGTCGACCCCGACGAACCCCTCACCGGCCTGCTGCACCAGGTCCGCGACACGCTCCTGGACCTGGCCGCCTATCCGTGGGCCGGCGCCGAGTCGATCCGCGCGTGGAGCGGCAGACCACCCTTCCCGTCCGTGTCCCCGTCCGTGTCCGGGTCCGTGTCCGTGTCCGGGTCCGGTCTGTTCACCGACACGGACCCGGACACGTTCGCCGATCCCTGCGCCGACACCCTGGTGCGGTTCGAGGGCCCGCTCCTGCTGCCGCAGGCGCTGCGCGGTGAACTCGCCGCCCAGGGCATCGACGTGCAGAGCCCGCGCACCGCGGCCGGCGCCACCGGCCGGCCGCTGACCCTCACCGCGCGCCACGACACCGAGGGCGGTCTGGCCCTCAGTGCCGTCCACGACCGGGCCCGTCTGGCCGACGAGGACGCCGCCGCCCTGCACGCGCAGTGCGTGCGGCTGCTGGGCGCGCTGCCCGGATACCGGGATGCCGCGGCCACCGCCGGGCAGCTGCTGGACGTGCTGGCCCGGGCCGCGGTCCCGCGGATGGCCCGCCCCGCCCCGCCCCCGCCGCGTCCCGCGCTGAGCGTGCTGCGGCCCGGACACCCCCACGCGGACGTGATCTGCCTGGTCGTCGTCCCCGGTGTGCCCAGGGGCAGTTACGACCTGTTCGTCCGCGGCCACCGGGGCCCGGAGAAGATCGTGGCCGTACACGTCGACGGCGCCCCCGGCGCGCCGCAGGCCGTACTGCACCAGGCCCGGGGGCCGGGCCGGCGGCTGGTGCTGTGCGGGTGCGGGCCCGGCGGGCGGGCGGCCTACGAACTCGCCCAGCACATGCCGTATGCCACCGGCCCCGCCCCGGCCGTGGTCATGACCGGCATCGGTGACGCCGCCGCCAGCGCGGCCGCCCTCGCCCGCGGCGTCCGCTCCGTCCTCACCCCGCCCCCCTGAACCCCGCCCCCTTCGAACCCCGGCCCCGGGCCGGCGCCGCCCGCAAGTCCGGTGAGCGCAGAGCAGCGTCGGGGCGTCGGGGCGTCAGGGCGGGGACAGGGCGTTGCCCGGGCGGGCGCACCAGCGGCCCCGCCGCCCGAGGGAAGCAGAGGGCCCGCGAAGCAGGGGGTCGCGAAGGAGGGTGTTGCGGCGGCGTGTTCGCGCCCGGCCGCCACGCGCGGGGCCGGGCGGGACGCGGACGGCGGTGTCCCGGCGGCCACCGCTGCGCGGCGCTGCCGGGACACCGCCGGGGCGGACCATCCCCGCCGTCGTTGCCCGCCGCTGTTGCGGCAGGTTCGGGACCGTGGGCGGACCCGCACGCACGGATGCGCCCCTACCCCGTTCCCGTCGAGGAGTTGAAGGGCCGGGGAGAGCGCACCGGTTCCGCGGCGGCGTCCGCACGCGCACAAAACGGCCCGGCCCCGGCACCGCCCGGGACCGGGCCGAGCCGGGACCGGCGGGGAATTCACGCGGCCCCCGCGCCCCGCGCCCTGCGCGGCCCCCGGCCCGTGGCGGGCGGGAATGCAGGCGGCCCCCGCGCCCCGCCCAGGCCCGGTGCCGAACCGGGCCAGGGCCAGGGGCCGGGGTGGCGGGCCCGGGCCGGTTTCCTGTCGTGCTGTCACCGGCCGGGTCTTCGGGGGGCCGCAGGCTGCCCGGCGGCGGCCGTGCTGCCCGTCTCCCGCTCCCGTCCCCGCTCCCGCTCGCGTTCCCGTTTCCGCCCTCCTGCTCGCGGGCTCGGTGTTCGGGTTCGGGTGCGGGTTCGGGCTCAGGCCGTGAACAGGTCGTAGGTGGAGCTGTGGCGCGGTCCGGCCAGTACGTCCAGCTGGGGGTCGACGGTGAGGACGGCCTGGTGCAGCCGTTGCAGCTGGGGGGAGGGTTCCACGCCCAGGTCCTCGATCAGCCGGACCCGCAGTCTGCGGTAGACCTCCAGGGCGGAGGCCTGCCGGCCGGAGCGGTAGAGCGCCACCATGGCCTGCGAGTGCAGCCCCTCGTGCTGGGGGTGACGGGCGGTCAGTTCGATGAGCTCGGCGATGAGTTCGGCGTGCCGGCCCAGCCGCAGGTCGGCGTCGATGCGCCGCTCCACGGTGACCAGCCGGCTCTCCTCCAGCCGGACCACCTCGATCTCCAGGACCGGCCCCAGGCGTACGTCGACCAGGGCGGGGCCCTCCCACAGTCCCAGGGCCTCGCGGAAGCGGGCGGCGGAGACCTCGTCGTCGCCGCTCTCGAACGCGGTCTGTCCCTCCCGTGTCAGACGGTCGTACTGGTGCACGTCGACGCTGTCGGGCGGGATCTGCAGCAGGTAGCCGCCGTGCCGGGTGGCCAGTACCTCCTTGGCGCCGCCCGGCGCGCCGGGCCCCATCGCGGTGCCCAGCCGCCGGCGCAGCTGCAGGATGTAGGTCTGCAGGGTCGTCAGTGCGCTCTGCGGGGGCTGCGTCGCCCAGATCTCCTCCATGAGGGTCGGGACGGGCATCACCCGTCCGGGATACAACGCCAGCAGCGACAGGATCTGCCGCGGCTTGCCCGCGCTCGGAACGATGGATCCCCCGTTGACCTCGGCACTCAACGGACCCAGAACCTGAATCCTCACCGGTCTCCTCCGTATGTCGTCGAGCTCCTTGTCCCGTTCCTTTTTGTGGCCAGAAATCCGCGCCGCCGCTCACGCTAGCCGCGGCCGTCCCTCGCCAGCGATTTCCTGGAGCCGTTCTCGAGCGGACTTCCAAGTCCGGTCTCACGCACGCCGTCCGGGGCGCTGGAGGACGCGCGCAGCGCGGCTCGAATCGAACTCCTGATTCCGCCGTCGCCGCACTCCAGACGGTTACCGTCGGCCCTTTCCGTGCGCCCGCGCCGCTGCCGGCGGCATCCGTAATCACCGCCGCGGGCGCCGTCAAGACATCACGTCCGCGCCCCGCCCCGCACCCGCCGCGCACCGGGGGCGCACGACCCGCCCCCGCCGTCCCGGCCCGCCCCGCCGGGCACCTCCCGCCCGCCCCGCCCCCACCGCAACTGGCCGAAGCGTTTCCCCCCAGCCCCGCCCCGCCCAGCCCCCCGCCCCGCCCCGCCCCGCCTCGCCTTGCCCCGTCCCGCCCTGCCCTGCCGCGTCCTGTCCTTGTTCTGCCGCGTTTGGGCCGTGTCCGGCCGCGGCGGCCGCGGCGTGGTGTGCCCGGGCCGTCCTGTGGTCGCGGGCGGCGGCGTGGAGCGCTCTTCGAGCGCAGTGAGAGCGGTCCTTGAGCGCGGTGACCGATGGTGTCCCCAAGGCTGAAGGAGGAGGGAGGAGGTATGGGCACCCCGGACCAGTACGAGCCCGTCCTGCGCGTGGAACGCGGGCGGGCCAGCGAAGAGGAACTGGCCGCACTCACCGTGGTGCTGCTCGCGCTCAGCGCGGGCGGCGCACCCGCCCGCCGGGGCAGGCCGGTCAACGGCTCCCGCTGGTGGAGGAGGCCCCGGGCCTACCGCGGCCCGCGCGGCTGGCAGTGATACGGACCTCGTCCAGAAAGGGACCTGACATGGCAATGACCACTGCCCCCGCCCCCGTCGAGCCGGGGCCGACCGACATCCGCGGCCGCGTGGCGGAACTGCACGCGATCCGTGAGGCGGCCCGGCTGGGCCCCAGCGAGAAGGCGACCGCCGCCCAGCACGCCAAGGGCAAGCTGACCGCCCGCGAACGCATCGCCCTGCTGCTGGACGAGGACAGTTTCCAGGAGGTCGAGCAGCTGCGCCGGCACCGGGCGACCGGCTTCGGCCTGGAGGCCAAGAAGCCGTACACGGACGGTGTGATCACCGGCTGGGGCACGGTGGAGGGCCGTACGGTCTTCGTCTACGCGCACGACTTCCGTATCTTCGGCGGCGCGCTCGGCGAGGCGCACGCCACGAAGATCCACAAGATCATGGACATGGCCATCGCGGCGGGTGCGCCGCTGGTCTCCCTCAACGACGGCGCGGGCGCCCGGATCCAGGAGGGCGTCTCCGCGCTGGCCGGCTACGGCGGCATCTTCCAGCGCAACACCAAGGCCTCCGGTGTCATCCCGCAGATCTCGGTGATGCTCGGCCCGTGCGCGGGCGGCGCGGCCTATTCGCCGGCCCTGACCGACTTCGTGTTCATGGTCCGTGAGACCTCGCAGATGTTCATCACCGGCCCGGACGTGGTCAAGGCCGTCACCGGTGAGGAGATCAGCCAGAACGGGCTGGGCGGCGCCGACGTGCACGCCGAGACCAGCGGCGTGGCCCACTTCGCCTACGACGACGAGGAGACCTGCCTCGCCGAGGTCCGCTACCTCCTGTCGATGCTGCCGCAGAACAACCGCGAGAACCCCCCGCACACCACCGCCCACGACCCGGCCGGCCGGCGCGGCGAGATCCTCCTCGACCTGGTGCCCGCGGACGGCAACCGGCCCTACGACATGACGAAGGTCATCGAGGAACTCGTCGACGACGGCGACTACCTCGAGGTCCACGAGCGCTGGGCCCGCAACATCATCTGCGCGCTGGCCCGCCTGGACGGCCAGGTGGTGGGCATCGTCGCCAACCAGCCGCAGACCCTCGCCGGCGTCCTGGACATCGAGGCCTCCGAAAAAGCCGCCCGGTTCGTGCAGATGTGCGACGCCTTCAACATCCCCATCCTCACCCTGCTGGACGTGCCCGGCTTCCTGCCCGGTGTGGACCAGGAACACGGCGGGATCATCCGGCACGGCGCGAAGCTCCTGTACGCGTACTGCAACGCGACGGTGCCGAGGATCTCGCTGATCCTGCGCAAGGCGTACGGCGGTGCCTACATCGTCATGGACTCCCAGTCCATCGGCGCGGACCTCACCTACGCGTGGCCCACCAACGAGATCGCCGTGATGGGCGCCGAGGGCGCCGCCAACGTCATCTTCCGCCGCCAGATCGCCGACGCCGCCGACCCCGAGGCCATGCGCGCCCGCATGGTCAAGGAGTACAAGGCCGAACTCATGCACCCCTACTACGCGGCCGAACGCGGCCTGGTCGACGACGTCATCGACCCCGCCGAGACCCGCGAGGTCCTCATCCGCTCGCTGGCGATGCTGCACGCCAAACACGCCGACCTGCCCTCCCGCAAACACGGCAACCCCCCTCAGTAACCCCGCGGACCGCCCACGGCACCCGCACCGCCCCGCCCCACCACGCCCCGCCCCGGCACCCGCACCGCACCGCCCCGGCGCCCCCGCACTTCCCGCCGCTCCGCTTTCCGCCCGGTATTCCGCACCAGGAGCAGACCCTGCGGTCTGCTTTGCGGGACGCCGGCCGGTCCCGCCCCGCCGCTCCCCGCCGTACCGGAGGAGGCCGGAACAGGACGGAACCGGCCCGGAGTTGCGCAGGACGCCTGGCGGCCGCCCCTCCCCGGCGGCGTACGGGCCGCAGACGGACGGCCTCTCCCCACCCCCATTAAAACAGCATGACCGGTCGGGTATTGACAGACCGGATGCGCTGTTTTGTAATCGGGGGTGCGGCACGGGACACCGAGCAGGGGAGACGGCGTGGACATCGACGTACTGGGCGCACTGGCAGTGCGGGAGAACGGGGTGTCCATCACCCCCACGGCGCCGAAACCGCGGCAGGTCCTGGCGCTGCTCGCGCTCCGTGCCGACCAGGTGGTGCCCGTCGCGGCCCTCATCGAGGAACTGTGGGGCAACTCCCCGCCGCGCAGCGCCCGTACCACCCTGCAGACGTACGTGCTGCAGCTGCGCGAGCTCATCGCGCAGGCGCTCGAGCACGGCCGCAGCGGCGCCAAGGACGTCCTGATGACCCTGCCGGGCGGCTATCTGCTCGTCTCCGGCGGCGGCAGCAGCGACGTGCGCGAGTTCGAGCGGCTGGCGGGGGAGGGCTACCGGGCCATGGACCAGGGGGCCTTCGCCGAGGCGGCCCGCACCCTGGCCGGGGCGCTGCAGCTGTGGACGGGGGCCGCGTTCGCCGACGTGCAGGCCGGGGCGCAGCTGGCGATGGAGACCCGGCGGCTGGAGGAGAGCCGGCTGTGCGCGCTGGACCAGCGCATCGAGGCCGATCTGCGGCTGGGCCGCCACCGTGAACTGCTGCCCGAACTGACCGTGCTGACCAGCCGTTACCGCACCCACGAGAACCTGCACGCCCAGTTCATGCTGGCCCTGCACCGCTCCGGCCGGCGCAGCGAGTCGCTCAGCGTCTACCACCAGCTGCGCGCCACCCTCGTCAACGACCTGGGCCTGGAGCCCTCGCCGCGGCTGCGGCGGCTGCAGCACTCCATCCAGACGGCGGCGCCGGAGACGGCAGCGGTGCCCGCACCGTTCGACGGCGCGGGACCCCCCGCGCCCGCACGGGCCCGCTGACCCCGCACCGCCCACGCGGCAGCGGCGCGGGTCACTGCCGTGCGGGTCATTGCCGTGCGGGCCCCTGCCGTGCGGGCGGCGGACGTGCGGGCGGCGGCCGTGCGCGGCGGCCGGCAGCAACTGCGCGGGGCCGAAGGGCGGTTCGCCGGCTCCGGACGGACCGGGAGGTCCGGGTGGTCCGGACGGACCGGGCGGCTCGGGTGGTCCGGATGGTCCGCGCGGCTCGGGCGGTCCGGGCAGGCCGGGTGGTCGGCGCGGCCCCGCCGTCCGGGTGGTGCGGCGGGGCGGGTGGTGTGCCGCCCGGCGGCCGGCGCGCGGGCTGCGCGCGGTTGCGGGAGCCGGCCGAACGCGCCGCGTCCGCGGGCCGGAGGGACGGCACCCCTACCCGCGGGACCAGTGGCGCGACTCCCCTGCCCGGACCGCGGGTTGCCTGCCGGACGGGCCCGGCGGGCGCACCCCGCCCATGCCCGCCGGGAGACCGACGCGCGGGCCGGCAGCCGCCGTTGATTGCCGCCGCGGGTACGGGCAGGGATGAGGGGAACCGGGCCGGCGGCTCACTCTTTGGGCGGAGGCTCCGGGCGCCGGCTGGTTCCCGGGAGCCAGTCGCCTTCGGCGGGATCACCACGGCCGGGGATGTGGCGCGAGGGCGGCGGCGCCCACAATGCCAGGACGGCCACCCGGGATCGACCCCTTGGAGACGCCCCTCATGACCTCCGCCCCTCATCCGCACACGGCCTCGCCGACGCCGGCGGCCGACGTGCTCGCCGAGCTCACCGCGGTACTGGCGGGCATGATGCGGGTCGAGCCGCAGACCCTCGACACGCAGGAGTCCTTCCGGCTGCTGGGCCTGGACTCGATGCTGTCCCTCGAGTTCGTCGCGGCGCTCAACGCCCGTTACGGCACCCAGGTCGCGGCCACCGCCCTGTACGACCACCCCACCCCGGAGGCACTGGCCCGGCACGTCGCGGCCGAACTCGCCGCGCCCGGGCCCCTGCCGCACCCCGGCCCCGCCCCGCGGCACGGTGACGGGCGGCCCGACCCGGCCAGAGCCCCGTCCCCGTCCCCGTCCCCGGCTGCGGCTGCGGCTGCGGTGCGCGGTGCGGGCCCGTGGCCCCTCGCGGGACCGGACACCGTCACCGACACCCTGCGTACGCAGCTCGCCGGGATCCTGCACTGCGCCGCGCAGGACATCGACGTGAGCGCGCCGTTCGCCGCGCTGGGACTGGACTCCATCCTGGCCGCGGAGTTCCTGGCCGGCATCAACCGCACCTACGGCCTCAGCGAGCAGACCGACCTGCTCTACGACCACCCCGACCTCGCGGCGATGGCCGCACACGTCACCGCGCAGGTGACGGACACCCGCACCACCGGCCCCGCACCCGGCCCCGCGCCCGCACCCGGCCCCGCGCCCGCGTCCGCGTCCGGGTCTGCTCCCGCGTCCGGCCCCGCGCACCCGCCGCGGGCCGTGGAGATCGACCTGAACGCCCTGCTGGACGCGGTGCGCGACGAGGTGCTCAGCATCGACGAGGCGGCTGCCCTGCTGGCGGCCCGTTCCGCCTGACACGAAGGGCACACGGTGATGGACACCCGCGAGATCCTGACGCGGTTCAAAGGCGGCACCCTGCAGCGCGAGCACGCCGTGGCCCTGCTGGGCGGCGCCGCATCGCCGGCCGGAACGCCGGCGCGGCCTCGCCCCGCGGTGCGGCCCGCGGCGGACCGCGAGCCACCGCCCGGCCCCGGTGCCGGCGGCGCCGAGCCGTGCGCCGTCGTGGGAATGCAGGGCTGTTTCCCGTACGCCGACGACCTGGACGCCTTCTGGCACCACGCCCTGGAACAACACACCCCCACGGCATCACCCCCGCGGGGAGGGGACCGATTCACGGACGGCACACGGGAGTTCGACGCCGGCCTGCTCGCCCTGTTCGGCCCCGACACCGCCGGCGCGGCCGTCCTGGACTCCCGTGAACGCCTGCTGGCGCGCAGCGCGTGGCAGACCCTGGAGAGCGCCGGATACGCCGGAGCACGGACCGACCGGCTCACCGGCCCCGACCACGCGGGGCGCAGCGTCGGTGTCTACCTCGCCGCCGGCCCGGCAGACAACACGCCGACCGGGCACACGCCGACCGGGCACACGCCGACGGGGTACACGCCGGGCGGGCCCGGACCGGCCGGGCGGCTGTCGCGGCTGCTCGACCTGCGCGGGCCCAGCCTGAGCGTCGACACCGGCGCGTCCTCCTTCCTCACCGCGCTGCACCTCGCACTCGGCGCGCTGCGCGCGGGGGAGTGCGAGGCGGCGCTGGCCGGCGCGGTCGAGCTGCCGCCGCGTCCGGCACATCAGCCGCCCCACACCGACACCGGCACCGGCATCCACACCGACACCGGCACCGGCATCCACACCGGCACCGGCACCGGCATCCGCACCGGCACTGACGCCGGCGCGGATGCCGGCGTCGGTGCCGGTGGTGGGGGAGTGGTGGTCGTGCTGCTCAAGCCGCTGTCCGCGGCCCGTGCCGCCGGGGACCGTGTGTACGCGGTGATCCGTGCCGGCGCGGCCGGTCACCCGGGCCGTCTGGGAGCCGTGGCGCACCACGCGCGGCTGGTCGGCCGGGCCCTGGCCGCGGCGGGTCTGACCGCCCCGGCCGCCGATCCGCACGGGCCGGGCACCGGCCCGCGGCCGCATGAGACCGCTTCGCCGCCGTCGGTGCCGGCCGCCGATCCCGGTCCGGAGGGCCTTGGAGCGGGCCTGGTGGTGGCGGACGGACTGGAGGCGCTGGGCATCGCTGTGCGGGAGAGCGCCCGGACGGCGGGCCCGGCGGGTGACACGGGGGGTGACGCGGGGGTGGTCGCCGGTGCGGCCGCCCTGGCCCGTGCCGTGGGGCAGTTGCGCCACGCCACGCTGCTGCCCGGGCCCGGCCGGGCGGCGCCCGCCGTCTGGGAGCCGGCCCGCCGCGACGACGGCACACCGGTGCCCCGCAGGGCCCTGGTCGGCGTGTCCGGGCCGCGGGCCGCGGACGCCGTGCTGGTCGTGGAGGAGGCGCCCCCCGCCCACCGTCTCCCCGCACGGCCGGGCCCGCCGCGGCCCGCCCGCCACCCCGCACACGCGGAACTGGTGCTGCTGTCCGCCGCCACGCCCCGGCAGCTGGCCGCCACCGCGGCGCAGTTCGCCCGCTGGCTGACCGGCGCCGCCGCGCACGGCGGCCCGCCCGGAGCGGACCTCGCCGCGGTCGCGCACGAACTGCGCCTGGGACGCGCGGCCCTGCGCTGCCGTCTGGCGGTGGTCGCCCACACGGTCACCGGCCTGGCCGCACAGCTGGCCGCCTTCGCCGAGCCCGCCGGCCCCGGCCGGCACCCGGCGGGCGTACGCAGCGCCGACCTGCGCGACGCAGGCGACCCGCTGCTGCTCGACGGGCTCGCGGAGACCCGCGCCTACGTGGCCGCCCTGTGGCAGGGCGGCCGCCTCGAACAGCTGACGCGGCTGTGGCTGGCCGGCGCCGACATCTGCGCCGTACTGCCCGCGCACCCCGGCCCCGCGGGGATCGAACTGCCCCCCACCGTCCTGCAACCCCGACCCCGACCCCAACCCCAACCCCAGCCCGAGCTCCACACTCAGCCCCAGCCCGAGCCCGAGCCCGAGTCCGAGTCCGAGTCCGAGTCCGAGTCCGAGTCCGAGGTTCACGCCCGGTCTCAGGTGCGGTTGCGGTCTCAACGCGGGCCTCAGGCAAGGCCGGTGGAGTCCGGCCCGGGCGCGACGGCGTCCGGCGCGGGTGTGTCCGCACCCGATGGCGGCACGGACGGAGTACGGCGGTGACCGCATCCCTGACACCCCCGCCGCCGTCACCGCCGCCGTCGCTGTCCGCGCTCGCGCCCTCGTTCCCGGTCGCGCCCTCGTCCTCGTTCCCGGTGCCGGCGTTTGTTCCGGTGGGCGTCGCGGGTGCGGACGCGGGCACGGACGAGCCGGTCAAGCTGTGGCTGTGTCCCAATGACGGCCTGCCGCCCGCGGTCGCCGGTCTGCTCGCCGCGCACTGGCTGGACGCGCAGGAGCAGAAGACCGCGAGCCGTTTCCTGTTCGAACGCGACCGGCGCCAGTACCTGCTCGCGCACACCCTGGTGCGGCGCGCGCTGGCGCTGGAGGCGGGTCTGGCCGAGGCCGAGCTGGTCATCTGGCGTTCCGCGCGGGGCCGTCCCTTCCTGCGGCCCGCTCCGGGTGAACTGCCGCGCGGCGGGGCCCAGCTGGACTTCAACCTCTCCCACGCGGGCGGCTACAGCCTGCTGGGCATCGTGCGCCGCCATCGCATCGGTGTGGACGTGGAGCGGCTGGAGGACCGGGACGAGCGGGCCATCACCACCATCGTGCGCACCTTCGCCGCCCCGGAGCGGGAGTGGGTCGAGCAGGCGGCCGAGGGCCCGGACCGCGACCGGCGGGCACTGCGGGTGTGGACGCTCAAGGAGGCCTATTCCAAGGCCCGCGGGCTCGGCCTCGGACTGCCCTTCGACGCGTTCGTCTTCACCCTGGACGACGAACGCGGCGTACGCGCCTTCACGCCGCCCGCCGACGACACGGCCCGTCCGTGGCGGTTCGTCGAACTGGAGCCGGTGCCCGGCGTGCTGGTGGCCGTCGCCGTGCCCGCCGACGCGGCCCAGGACCCGGTGCTCCACCTCGGCTACGGCTTCCCCTGGAGCCGCTCGGAGCTTCGCAGTTTCCCGCTGCCCCGGCCGGTGGGGGGCCACCTGGCCGCGGTCCCCGCGTGACTCCCCGGGCCGGTGCGGCGGCCCGGGGGAGTATCTCCAGCGGGCTTCGAAGACCTCTTGAGCCGGGACACCTACCGTGAGGCGTCCGCTGTTCCCGCTGTCTGCAGCCAGGAGGCCACCGTGCCCATCCTCAGGTATCCGCGGAGCCCGCTGGACGACCTGCTGCGGCGGGCCGCGGACCGTGACGGCGACGCCCCGGCCGTGGTCACGGCCGGGGCCGCGGTGACGTACGCCGCCCTGGACCGGGAGGCGGACCGCATCGCCCACTACGTAGGGCGCACCGTCCGCCGGGCCGACGCCGTCGTCGCCGCGGCCACCACCCTCGACACCGCCTTCCCCGCCGTGTACTACGGCACCGTCCGCAGCGGCCGGCTGCTGGCCCTGCTCGACCCGCGGATGGGGCCGGCCGCGCTGCACGAGGTGTGCGCGGCGGCCGGGGCCGAGATCGCCTTCGTACCCGCAGCGCTGGCCGGGCCGCTCGCCGCACTCGCGGACCGGCTGCCCCGGCTGCACACCATCGTGGTGACCGACCCCACGGACCCCGCCGGCCGCCCCGCACCCGTGCGCCCCGCACCGGGCGGCAAGGGATCCGGCGGCAAGGTATCCGGCGGCCGGGTGCCGGACCGCCGGCCGTCCGGAGTCCAGCCGTCCGGTCTCCCGGTATCCGGTCTCCCGGTGCCGGGTGTTGCGGTGCCGGGTGTTGCGGTGCCGGGTGTTGCGGTGCCGGGTGTTGCGGTGTCCGGTGGTCGGGGGGCCTGTGCGGTGGTGGCGCTGTCCGCGGCTCTGGCGGCGGTGCCCGCCACCGGGTCCGTACGCAGGGCGCGGCCCGGTGTGGACGCGGTGGCGTGCCTGCAGTTCGCGCCGGACGGCGGCGGGCGGCTGAGAGGTGTGCGGCTGACGCACCGCAATCTCGTCGCGGGCGCCGCCCAGACCGCCCTGGCCCACCGGCTCGGTGCCGCCTCCGTCGTCCTCAACCATCTGCCGCAGTACCACGCCGTGCACCTCAACTCGGCCGTGCACGCCGGGGCCCGGCAGGTGCTGTGCACAAACCCGGACCCCTTCGGGGCGCTGGAGGAGGCCGAGCGGGCGGAAGCCACCCACTACTACGGGCTGCCCGCCCGGCTGGACCGGCTGGCGGGTGATTCCCGGCTGGCCGCCGGCCGGGCGCACCTGCCCGGCCGGCACCTGAGCGCCATCCATGTCAGCGGCGGCGTACTGGCGCCGGAACGGGCCCGTGCGCTGCGCGACGCGCTGCGTGTGTCCGTTCTGCAGGGCTACGGCCTGACCGAGGTCTGCACGCTCTCCCACCACCAGCCGCCCGGTTCACGCCCCGGTCTCGGCGCGGTCGGGGTGCCGCTGCCGGGCACCGAGTGCCGGGTCGTTGTGCCCGGCAGCACCCGGGCCGCCCCGGTGTGGTCGACCGGCGAGGTGCAGATCCGCGGACCGCAGCTGAGCCCCGGCCCGGCACCGCGGGACGCGGACGGCTGGCTGTCCACCGGTGACACGGGCTACCTCGACGCGGACGGCGGACTGCACCTCGTGGACGCGCACCGCTCCGTGTTCACCTGCGACGACGCGCTGGTCGCGCCCAGCGTGGTGGAGCGGGTCATCGGCCAGGACCCGCGGGTGGCCGACTGCATCGTCGCGGACTGGCCCGACCCGGCGCGCGGCGCCCTGGTCTGGGCCGGCGTGGTGCTGCGCGAGGCGCCCGGCGGTGATGCCCCCGATCTCCTCGACGTCCTCGACTCCGTCGCCGAACAGGCCAACGCCCGGCTCGGTCCCGGCGAGCAGATCCGCCGCCTGGAGGCCCTCGACGCCGTCCCCCGCCGGCCGGGCGGCCGGCCCGCCCGCCGTGAACTGCGCCTGCGGCTGCACGCCCTGGCCGCCGGGGAAGCCGCCGCCTGACCCCACCCCGGCCGGCACCCCGACACGGGCCGCGGCACAACCAGCCCGGGGACAAGAAGACAAAGAGACTTGCAGACAAGGGGACTTGAGGGCAACGGACCCCGGGACAGGAAACCCGGGGAACAGCACACCGGCGCCTCGGCCCGCTGCTTCCGGGCCGGGCAAGCGGCGGGCCGGGCAAGCAGCGGCCCCGACAAGCGGCGGGCCGGGGGACACGGGACCGGCAGGGGACAGCCCCGCGGGCGACGGCCCCGCGCCCGCCGCCCGGAGGAGACCGGGCCGGATCCGCGCATCCCGGCGCCCGCCCGGAGGTCAACGGGCCCGGGACACAGGGCCGGAGAGACCGGAGGCCCAGAGGCCAGGGGCCGGAGACGGAGGCTGGGGAGGCCGGAGGAGGGGGCCGGGCCGGCGGGGTGAGACGTGGTAGCGGACCGGTCGTGGCCCGCTGGAGCGCACCGGACACGGCGCCGCCCGCCGCCTACGGTGACCTGGCGGGACATCCCGGGATCCGGCGGGACGTCCCCGGACGACAGGGAGGAGACCGTCATGGACGAGCGGCACGCCGCACTCCGGGTGCTCCCCGCGCCGGCCCCCGCACACGACGAACACGCCGGCCGTGCCCCGGCCCCCCGGCCCGGCGCGCCGGCCGCCGTGCGGGTGCACGTGGTCGGCGAGGACCCGCTCGCCCGCCGCGGCATCACGGCCCTGCTCGAGGGCCACCCCGGTATCCGTGTCACCGGCGAGAGCGAACCGGGTCCGGAACTGCTGCGCGCGCTGGCCGCCCGGCCGCCGCATGTACTGGTCGCCCACGGCGCGTTCGCGGGTGACCCGCGCGAGGCCCCGGCCCTCGGCGGCGGGGACCTGCCGCTGCTGGTCCTGGGCGGCCCGGCCCGCACCGACCGGGCCGGCCGGCCGGCCGGCGGGCATCTGCCGGCCACCGCCACCGCGGGCCAGCTGGCCTCCGCCGTGGTGCTGGCCGCGGCCGGCTACACCCTCGCGCACGGCCCCGCCCCGGACCTGGCCGGACGCCGTTCCGCCGCCCCGCCCATCCCGCCGATCTCGCCGGTCGGCCCCGACCGGCTGACCGACCGCGAGTGCGAGGTCCTCGACCTGCTGGCCCGCGGCCTGTCCAACGGCGAGATAGCCCAGGCTCTGACCCTGTCCGAGCACACCGTCAAGACCCACGTGCAGAACCTGCTGCACAAGCTGCGCCTGCGCAACCGCGTCCACGCGGCCATCTACGCCTTCGAATCCGGCCTGCGCCCCCCGGCCGCCCGCCCCACCGCCTGACCCGGCCCCCGAACCCGGCCCGCAAGCTCGCCCCCCGAGCCCGGCCCTCAAGTCCGGTCCCGAGCCCGGCCCGCAAGTCCGGCCCTGGAGACCGGACTTCGGGGTCTCGGTCTTGGGCAGGCCGGGCGCGGGAGCGCCGGGCCGGGCGGGGTGACGGGCCCGGCAGATGACGAAGGTGACGCTGATCAGCGGTCGCGGCCAGCAGCAGACCGCCCAGCGGCCAGCGCAGGTCCGGCAGCCGTTCGCGGGTCAGGAAGTTGAGGTACAGGCCACCGGCCAGGACGGCGGTGACACGGGCCCGGTAGCCGGTAGCCGGTAGCCGGTCAGGGCCAGGTCCACCAGCCGTCAGGACCGGCAGACGCAACTGCCCGCCGCGGCGTACATGCCCCCGCCGTACAGCGGCACACCGGCGACCTCGGTCAGCCCCGGCTCCGGGTAACTCCGGGAACCGGCCCGCACCTTCACCAGCTCGAAGGCGAGCCCCAGGACAGGGCAGACGGCGACGACCGCCACCTCACGGGAGGTCTCCCACCCCGGCGCGAAACCCACGCCGGTGAGCACCACCCGTACGCCGGCAGCAGGTCGTAGCGCGCCACCGGCAGCGGCGGGAGCAGCCCCGAGACCGCCAGAGCGCCCAGCAGCGCGCAGGAGAACGCGCGGCAGCGCGCCCGCACCCACGTGCTGTGCGGGACCCGGTGCGGGCGCGGGGCGGCGGGGGACGTGCGGGGGTGTGGCGGGGGCCGCTGTCACCGGGCGGGCGGGGCGCACCGTCTGGGCCAGCCGATGTCCTCGTCGGAGGGGGCGGGCGCCTCTCCGGTGCCCGGTGCCCGGGCCCGGCCGCCGTGTCCCGCGGCGGCCGTCCACGCCGCCCGGTGCGCGCACACCGATGGCCTCATCGTCGACTCCCGGACGTTTGACATGCGCAAGGACTCCGCGCCGGCGGGGTGTGCCGGCCGGATGATGCCGAGCGTGCCCGGCCGCGCTGGAGGAACGCTGGAGAAGTGCACGAGGCGGACGTGAGGCGGACGTGAGAGGGGCGTGAGGCGGGCGTGAGGTCCGCACGAGATTTCCGCCCCCGGCCTGGCAAAGGTTTGCCCGCGTGTTGCCCGGCGCCCTACGCTCGGGGCGGCTCCCGGCGAAACTTTCTTGCCCGCTCACCCCAGGGGATTCGAATCATGCTGCGACAGCCCGCGTTCGGACACCGCCTGAAGAAGCTCCGGACGGCCCAGGGGCTGTCGCAGACGGCCCTGGCCGGTGAGGGCATGTCCACCGGCTACCTCTCCCGTCTGGAGTCCGGGGCGCGTCAGCCCACCGACCGGGCCGTGGGCTACCTCGCCGACCGGCTGGGCCTTGAGGTCGCCGATTTCGAGGAGCCGGTCACCGGCTCGCTGGCCCACGCGCTGACCCTGGCCTCCTCCACCGGTTCCGCGGACGCCATCGAGGCGCTGCGCGCGGCACTCGCCGCCGAGGGCCATGAAAGCGCGGTGCTGCGCTGGCAGGCGCTGTGGCTGCTGGCGAGGGCCGCACGCCTGCAGGGCGATCATGCCGCGGAGCGCGCCCACCTCGGCCAACTGGTCGCGCTCGGCGACGAGGTGGGCCTGGCCGAGCTGCGGGTGCGCGGCCTGACCCGGCTGGCGCGCTGTCTGCGGTCCCTCGGCGAGATCACCCCCGCCCTGGACGCGGCCGTCGCCGCCCACCGGCTCGCCCTGGGCGAGGACCTGGGCGTCGAGGACCGTGCCGCCGCGCTGCTGGCCCTGGTGTCGGTGCAGGCGGAGGCCGGGCAGGTGCCGGAGGCCCGGGTGCACGCCGACGAACTCACCGCCCTGGTCGAGGGCCGCAGCGACGCGCTGTGGGCCGAGGCGATGTGGACGGCCGCCGCCGTGCGGGTGCGCCAGGGCGACCACACCGGCGCGCAGCACTGCCTCGACCAGGCCCTGGAACGCTTCAGCAGCCAGGAGGACCTGGTGCTGTGGCTGAGACTGCGGCTCGCCGCGGGCCGGCTGCACCTGCAGAAACTGCCCGCCGACCCCGCACAGGCACAGCGCTGCGCCGAGCAGGCCGAGGCCGCTCTCACCTTCGTCGGCACCCCCGCCCTGCGCCAGGACCTGACCGCGCTGAAAGCCGATCTGGCCTTCGCCACCGGCCGCTACGACGATGCCCGCGCCCTGCTGGGCGGCCTGGCCGGGGACGAGCCGAGGATGACCTACCGCGACCGGGTCCGGCTGGAGATCCTGCGCCAGCAGCTGCTGATCCTGGGCGGCGACGTCTCCGGCGTGGACGGGCTGCGCACCCTGGCCCAGCAGGCCCAGGCCGACGCCAACATCGACCTCGCGGCGGAGATCTGGCGCACCCTCGCGGACGCCCTCACCCCCGCCCCGCCGGCCTGAGGGCCGTCCCCGCACACCCCCGCACACCCCCAACTTGCACGCCCCCCACCTCGCACACCCCACCTCGCACGCCCCGCCCTGCACGCCCCGCCCCGCACACTCTGCCCCGCACGCTCGCCCCCGCACGCTCATCCCCGCACATCCGCCCTCGTGCGGTGCGGTCCCGGGGTCGGCAGCCGGCGGGGCGGGGGCGCGGCGGGGAATTCGGGTGGCCGGCGCGGCGGATTTCCCGCCGCCCCGGGGGGATTTGCTTTCCCGCCTTTCCGGCTTTTCCGGGTTTTTCTCGATGGCGCCTCGAATTCCGGTGGACGGGGCGGAAGTTGCCTTGACGCGTGGAGTGCCGGTTCGTGAATCTCGTTACGGTACTGGCCGTTCACGCCCGAAGGGACACCATCGTGGTCAGCAAGAAGAGGAATCCCGCAGGACCCGAGCCGGAGCTCATCCCCGCCTTCGGCAGTGAGGTCACCGACGGTCTGGACGAGGACACGGAGGCGGACGTCCTGGGCAGCATCGCCCTGCAGTAGGGCGGCGTCGCCCGGCCGCAGGACGGCGGGCGGACGCGGGGGAGGGGACCCGCCCGGCGGGTCCCCTCCCCTCGTCTTCGCCCGTCCCGTCCGCTTCCCCCGTCCCGTCCGCCGCCGGTGCCGTCAGGACGTCACGAGCGCCACGCACATCGCGCCCAGCGCCACCGCCTGCAGCACGACCCGGGCGTTGATGACGCTGTCCCAGGTGCGCTGCAGGCCCCGCGCGTCGGGTGCGGTGCGGCAGTCCAGCGCCGCGCCGGTGAGCTCCTTGTTCACCGGCGCGCTGACCTTGTTGTAGACGGCCAGCCACACCACCAGGGCCAGTGCCGCCACCGCCGCGGCGACGGCCGGCGCCGTCTCGCCGCCGAAGCCGGCCGCGACGGCCGTGGCCACGGTGGCGACCAGGCCGAAGACGCCCGGGACGGGCATCCGCCGGTCCCCGAAGCGGTGGATCTGCCCCATGGTGCTGGTCAGCACCGCGTCGTCGACGTGCGCGAGGGCGGGCCGCTGGACGATCGCGGAGAAGACGTCGGTGCCGTAGACCACCGCGTTGGCCATCGTGGCCACCACGGCCAGGGTCTGTACGAGCGTTTCCATCACAACCACCCTTGTCCGTCTGCCGGTTGCCACAAGGACCGTGCCGCCCCGTGGATATATCAATGCTAGATGTCCTGCCGACACTATCAAGTTCAGTGCTTCGAATGCTAGCATTGATAACTGCATTGGTTCGCAAGGGATTTAGCGAGGACGTGGGACGGCCCGGCCGCGGCGGTCCGCCGTACCGCGCCCTGCGAGGACATCCGCCCGCACCGCCACGAGGAGACACCCAGATGGCCATTGGACGTGCCCGTCGCGTACTCATCGCCGGCGGAGGGATCGGCGGCCTGGCCGCGGCCCTCGCGCTGCAGCGCAGCGGTGTGGAGTGTGTGGTCTTCGAACGGGCCGAGGAACTGCGCGACGGCGGCGCGGGCCTGCACATCTGGACCAACGGAGTGCTGGCGCTGGACTTTTTGGGCGTGGCCGGCCAGGTCCTGGAGACGGCCCCCGCGCAGCAGGTCGCGCACTTCAGCACCCACCGCGGCGAGGTGCTGGGCGCCTGGCCGGTGGGCGACTTCGTCGAGCGCTACGGAGCGCCCACGATCGCCGTCGAGCGCTCCGTCCTGCACGGTGTGCTGCGCGACGCCCTGCAGGGCTCCCCGGTGCGCACCGGGGCGCACGTGGTCGGCTTCGACCAGGACGAGGACGGGGTCACCGTGCGCTTCGCGGACGGCGGCAGCGAGCGGGGCGACCTGCTCATCGGGGCCGACGGCATCCACGGCACCGTCCGCGACTGCCTGTTCGGCCCCGCCGACAACCGCTACAGCGGCTACATCGCCTGGCGCGGCCGCTCCCCCCTCCAGCACCCCGACATCCCGGCGGGGACCTTCAACGCGATGTTCGGGCCCGGGGTCCGGTTCACCTACTACGACGTCGCTCCCGGCCTGGTGCACTGGATGAGCGTGGCCAACGGGGCCGCCGGCGGACGCGACGAGCCCGGCGTGCGCGAGATGCTGCTGCGCCGGCACCGCGGCTGGGGCGGACCGGTCGCCGACATCCTCGCCGCCACCCCGGAGGAGGGCATCATCCGGGGCGACGTCGAGGGCCGCCGGCCCGAACGCCGCTGGGGCCGCGGCCGCGTCACCCTCCTCGGGGACGCCGCGCACCCCATCACCTTCAACATCGGCCAGGGCGCCTGCCAGGCGCTGGAGGACGCCCTCGTGCTCGCCGAGCACCTGGCACACGCCGGCAGCGACCCGGTCGCGGCGCTGCGCCGCTACGAGCAGGAGCGCCGCGCCCGCACCGCGCCGCTGCAGCGGATCGCCTGGCGGATCGGGCGGATGGGCGCGGTGGAGAATCCGCTGCTGATCCGGGCGCGCGAGGCGTTCATGCGCAAGAACTGGAACACCAAGGCCTTCGCCGCGGCCGAGAAGGGCCAGGTCGCCTACGGCACCCGCTGGGCCCGCGAGACCCGCCCGGACAGCCCGGTCCCCGCCCCCCGCACCACCGTGGACTGACCCCGGGCCCGAACTCCGTTGGCCCCGCCCCGGGTTCGTGCCCTCGCGGACCGGTCCCGGGCCCGTACCACGGTGGACCGGCCCCGGCTCGAACTCCGGGGGCTGACGCCAGGACCGAACTCCGGTGGGCTGACGCCGGGCCGCCAGCGCCGTGGACCCGTCCCGGGCCCGAACCGTCGTGCACCGGCCCCGGGCCCGCACCGTCGTGGGCCAACGCCCCCGTCCGGCCCGGGCCCCGGCCCGCCCGGTCCGGGGCGTGCCTGGCCAGGGGTGCACCTCGGACGGGGGCGCGTCATGCTCCAGGGCGCACCCTGGTCCGGGGTGCGCCCCTGGTCCGGGCTCCGCCTCCGGTCCGGGGCGCGCCCGAGCGCTCCGGGCCCGAGCGCTCCGGACCCGAGCGCTCCGGACCCGAGCGCCCCCGCCGCCCGTGCGCGTCGGCCGCCGGGGCATCGTCCCGGGCCGCGTTCCCGCCGGCGAGGGCGGCGGCGTCCGGAGTGCCCGCCTGCCGCAGCCGTCGAGCGGGGCCGCCCGCCCGAGCACCCCCGCCTGCGCACCCTGGCCCGTCCCCGAAGCCCCGGGCCGGCCTCCGCGCCGACCCGCCCCACCGCGCCCTGGTGCGGCACTCCGGCACCCCGGCCGCATCCGCAACTTCCCGCCGCCGCGGCCCGCGTTCACGCCCCGCAGGGCACAGCTCACGATCCACGCCGGGACCGGCCGCACCCAGTACCGGCCCCGCCCGCGCGTCGGCGCCCGCCCGGAACGCCCGCCCGCAGGACGGGTTCGACGGGTTCCCCGGCACCGAACCGCAACAGGACCCGAAGCAACGACATGGACGCTCTGTCGGGAAACACCCCCGGCCGAACCTTCCGCACCCACCCACCCCCGGGTCAGCCCGGCGGAGCCGCCCGCCGCAGCGCCCCCGGCCGCACCCCGGCCCGTGCCGCCGGGTACAGCCCGTCCCAGACCGGGTGGTCGGGCGGAAACCCCAGGGAGACCAGGACGTTGACCAGCATCCCGTACGCCATGAACGTGGTGGTCCGGCCGGTGTCCGCGCCGAGCGGGAGATGGACGGTGTCCCACAGCCGCTGCCACTCGGCGCGGACCGCCTCGCCGAACCCGGCGTCGCCCTGCGCCTCGCACGCCGCCACCGCGACGTACACCTGCATCTGCATCAGCAGCCGTTCCGGCTCCTTGAGGATGACGCGGGTGTACGCGTTGGCCATCGCGCCCAGCGCCTCCTCGCCCGTCAGCCCCTCGGTCGCCTCGGCGAACAGCCGCGTGGTGTCGGCCAGGCAGCGCCGCGCCGCCGCGAGGAACAGCGCCCGCTTGCCCGCGAAGAGGCGGAAGAGGTACGGCTGCGACACCCCCGCGCGCCGGGCGACGGCCTCGGTGGAGGTGCCGTCGTACCCGCCCCGGGCGAACTCGCTCAGGGCCGCGCGGATGACGCTCTCGCGCCGCTCGTCTGCACTCATCCTCACCATGACCGCAAGTTAGTGGTTGATCACTAACTTGGTCAAGGGGGGCGGGGCGGGAAAAGCCCGGCCCGGGTGGAATCCGGGTGGAATCCCGGCGGACCCCGGGCGGAAAGGACGCCGCCGGGACGGGGGGAATCCGGTGGAGGAAATCCAGCGTGGTGGTGCCGGTCCAGACGCATTCGAGGAATGCGCCAGAACTCCGTGCCAGATTCACAGAATCGAGATCCGCTCGCCGACGGCTCGATGACCTTTCTCCGGCGCTTTCGTCAACTCAGTGAGGCAGGAACGGGGATGATCGACAATTTCTTCACGATGTTTCCCGGGCAGGGCTCGCAGCGCGCGGGCATGGCCGGGCATCTGCTGCGTGAGCACCCCCGCACCGCCGGACGCGTCCTGGCGCGCGCGCAGGACGCCACCGGCCTGCCGCTGACCGCGCTGTGCAGCACGGCGGGGGAGGAGGAGCTGGCCCCGACCGAGATCGCCCAGCCCGCCATCGTCGCCACCAGCCTCGCGGTGCTCGAAGTGCTGCGCGAGGAGGCCGGGTTCGTGCCGGCCGTGGTGGCCGGGCACAGCCTGGGCGAGTACACGGCGCTGGTCGCCGCCGGGGTGCTGGGCGCCGACGAGGCGCTGCGGCTGGTACGCCGCCGCGGCGAGCTGATGGCCGGCGTCTCGCGCCGGGCCGGCGGGGCGATGACGGCCGTACTGGGCCTCGGCCCCGCCCGGATCGAGGAGATCTGCGCGGGCTGCGCCCCGCTGGGCGTGGTGGAGATCGCCAACTACAACGAGCCGGGCCAGACGGTGATCTCCGGGCAGCGCGCGGCGGTCGAGGAGGCCGCCCGCCTCGCGCTGGCGGCCGGCGCCGAACGGGTGGTGGCGCTGAAGGTCTCGGCGCCCTTCCACTGCTCGCTGATGCGGGCGATCGAGGACGAGTTCGCCGCCGAACTGGAGCGCGTCACCTTCGCCGCGCCCCGGCTGCCCGTGATCAGCTCGGTCACCGGCACCCTGGTGCGCGACGGCGCCCACGCCCGTGACCTGCTGCGCCGTCAGCTGGCCGGGCCGGTGCGCTGGGTGGACGTGCTGGGCGCCGCGGGAGCGCACGGGACGGGCGGCTGCCTCGAGGCCGGCCCCGGCCGGGTGCTGAGCGGCTTCGCCAACCGCACCGGCGTCCACTCCGTGGTGCGCAGCACCCACGACGCGCGCCGCATCACCGCGCTGCTGCGCGAGCTGAGGCAGGAGTCCGCCCCTGACGCCGCCGCCTGACCCGCCGCGCGGGGCGGCCCCCGTCCCACGGGCCCCCGCCCCGCCTCCCGCCCCCCGCACCTGCTCCCGCCGTCCGTCCCGTCCGTGCTGTTCGTGTTCCTCCCGTCCTGTTCCCTCTTCTCCTTCTTCCCTCTCCCGTTCCCGTCCGTGCGGTGCCGGCCTTTGGCGCCGGCACCGGAGAACGACCCATCCGAAAGGCAGCCAACGGTGTCCGAAACCCTGACTTCCACCTCGACCGACTACTTCTACGCGGTCCAGGCCGCCATCGCCGACGCCCTCGGCATCGACGAGTCCGAGGCGGTTGCCGAGGCGACCCTGCTCGGGCAGCTGGGCGCCGAGTCGATCGACCTGCTCGACATCCTCTTCCGCATCGAGCGCGCCACCAAGGTGAAGATCACCGTGGCCGACATCGCCGCGCTGCTCCAGGGCGGCATCCCCGACGAGGAGTTCGGTGACGAGAACGAGGTCGTCAACGACACCGGCCTCACCCACCTGGAGAAGGTCCTGCCGCAGTTCGACCGCAGCCAGCTCGCCGAGCCGCTGACCGCCGAGGGCGTGCTGGGCCTGTTCACCGTGCAGAACCTCACCGACCTGCTGACGGAGCGGGCCGCGGCACAGAACGCCGCCTGACCCCACCCGGCCGGTGGTGTGCGGGCAGGCGGCGTCCCGCGCACCACCTGGTGCCTCCCGCCCCCTCGCCCACCCGCGGCCGGCCGGCCGCCCGCCCCACGGGCGGCCGGACGGCCGGCCGGGTGCGGCCCCTGTCCGCGCGGGCCCGGCAGCCGCCGCCCGCCTCGTAGCAGAAACGGGAAGAGACAGATGAAGCTGAAGGACCGCACCGCCCTGGTCACCGGTGCCTCACGCGGCATCGGCCGGGCCATCGCCCTGGCCCTGGCCGAGCAGGGGGCGGCCGTCGCCGTCAACTACCGCTCCCGGCAGGAGGACGCCGCCGCGGTCGTCAAGGAGATCGAGACCGCGGGCGGCCGGGCCGTGGCGATCGGCGCCGACGTCGCCGACCCGCAGCAGGCCGCCCGCCTGGTGCAGGAGGCCACCCGCCTCCTCGGCTCCCTCGACGTCCTCGTCAACAACGCGGGCACCAGCGACGACGGCCTCATCTACGACGCGCCGCCGGACGCCTGGCTGAACGTCATGAAGGTCAACTTCGGCGGCGCGTACCACTGCACGCACGCCGTCATGGAGCAGTTCATGGCCCACGGCGACGCCACGATCGTCAACATCTCCTCGGCCATGGGCGAGCGCGGCTGGATCGGCCAGGCCAACTACTCGGCGTCCAAGGGCGCGCTGAACTCCTTCACCCGCTGCGCGGCGATCGAACTCGCCCGCTTCGGCGTGCGGGTCAACGCGGTCCTGGCCGGGTTCACCCCGACCGACCTGGTGGACGGGGTGATGCAGCGCGACGGCGGCCGCAGCATCAAGCGGCAGATACCGCTGCGCCGCTTCGCCACCGTCGAGCAGGTCGCCGCGGCAGCGGTGTTCCTGGCCGGACCCGACTCCGGCTACACCACCGGCGAACTGCTCTGCGTCGACGGCGGGTTCTCCGCCCAGCTGGGCATCGGCCGTCCGTAACGGACCGTGAGGGAACGGAAGAAGAGACGACGATGCGATTCCATCTGATCGACCGGATCGAGACCTGGACGCCGCGCGAGGACATCACCGCGCGCAAGGTCACCTCCGTCGACGAGACCTACTGGCAGGACACCGGGAGCGGACCGGCACTGCCCTTCGGGCTGGCCCTGGAGGCGCTGTGCCAGTCGGCGACCTGGCTGATCATGCTCTCCACCGACCACCGGCTGCGTGCCGCGCTCCTCGCCGTCGGCGAGGCCACCGCGCACCGCGCCGTACGCCCCGGGGAGGTACTGCGCATGCGGGCCACCATCGAGTCGATGACCGAGGAGGCCGCCCTCCTGGACGGCACCGTGACCGCGGACGGCGAGGACGTCCTGAGCGCGAGCGGCATCCTGTGCGCGCTCATCGACGCCGAGCGCCTCGACGACCCGGCCGACACCCGGCGCATGGCGCACCAGTTGCAGGGCGGAGGGCCGGTGGGATGACCCGTGTAGCCATCACCGGAGTGGGGGCCGTCACCCCGCTCGGCAACGACGCCGAGAGCACCTGGCAGTCGCTGGCCGCCGGACGCAGCGGCGTCGGCCCGCTCACCACCTTCGACGCCTCCGGCTTCCCGGTGCGTATCGCCGCCCAGGTCAAGGACTTCGACGCGGCCACGGCGATCCCGGCCCGGGTGGGACGCAAACACCTCTCCCGGGTCGGCCAGTTCGGCGTCGCGGCCGCCTGGGAGGCACTGCGCGACGCGGGCGCCGACGAGCTCGGCGAGGACGTGTACCCCTTCGACGAGCGCGGTGTCGCCATGGGCGCCAGCGTCGGCCGGCCCGAACTGCAGGCCCTCCTCGACGTCGGCCACCTGCGCGCCACCACCGGCCGCCCGGACGCCTTCCTGTGCCACCCGCCGGCCGTCACCCTGACCGACGACCAGAACGTACCGCTGAGCGCCATGGCCCGGATGATGTCCGCGACCGGCCCGATGATCGGCATCTCCACCGCCTGCTCCGGATCCGGGCACGCCATCGGGGAGGCCTTCCGCGCCATCCAGGAGGGCGACGCCCAGCTGATGGTCGCCGGCGGCTACGACTCCCTGACCACCTGGCTCGACCTGCTCGGCTTCAGCCTGCTGGGCGCGCTGACCGACCGTCACAACGACGACCCCGAGCACGCCTCACGGCCCTTCGACGCCGACCGCTCCGGCTTCGTGGTCGGCGAGGGCGCCGTCGCCGTCGTCCTGGAGGACCTGGACGCCGCCCGCGAACGCGGCGCACCCGTCCTCGGCGAGGTCCTCGGCTACGGCTCCACCCTCAACGCCTGGCGCATCACCGACTCGCCGCCCGACGGCTCCGGCGCGATCCAGGCCATGCAGGCGGCCCTGGCCGAGTCGGGCGTGGGCACCGGCGGCATCGACTACGTCGTCGCGCACGGCACCAGCACCCACGGCAACGACCAGTCCGAGACCGTCGCCATCAAGAAGGTGTTCGCCGACGACGCCCACCGCCTGGTCGTCAGCGCCCCCAAGTCGATGGCCGGCCACCTCACCTCGGCCAGCCTGGGCCTGGGCGTGCTGGCCGCACTCGGCGCGATCCGCCACCGCCTGGTCCCGCCCACCGTCAACCTCGACCGGCCCGACCGCGGTCTCGACCTCGACTACGTGCCGCACACCGCCCGCCCGATGCCGGTGGACGCGGCCCTCATCAACGCGTTCGCGTTCGGCGGCAGCAACACCAGCCTCGTCATCGGCGCCCCGCGGGAGGACACATGACCACCACCGCCCCGCAGGCCGCCACCACCGTCCCGCAGCCCGCCGCCACCACCGTCCCGCAGGCCGCCGCCGTCGCGCAGGCGCCGGCCGGCACCGGGGGACTGCCGGCCTTCGACCGGCTGCTGGAACTCGCCGAGGGCGAACGGGCCGTGGCCGTGCGCAACGTGCCGGCCACCCTGGAGTGCTTCACCGCCCACTTCCCGCGCCACCCCGTCCTGCCCGGCGTGCTGCTGCTGGAGAGCCTGGCCGCCCTGGCCCGCACCGCCGCCGGCCCGGGCGCCTGGCGCCTGGCCGGCGTGCGCGGGGTGCGCTTCAAGCACTTCGTCGGACCCGGCGACCAGGTGCACCTCACCGTCGAGGTGAGCCGGCACAGCCGGCAGCGCACCGAATGCCGGGCCACCGCCCGGGTCGAGGGCCGGGTGGTCGCCACCGTCCGCGCCCTGACCCTGCTCAGCGCCACGACGACCCGGGAGGGCACAGCATGAGCGAGCAGCGCCGCCGCGTGATGGTCACCGGCATCGGTCTGATGACCGCGATCGGCCAGAGCGCCGCCGAGACCTGGGACAGCCTGCTGGAGGGCCGCTGCGGCATCGGCCCGCTGCGCGCCTACGACCCGGCCCCGCTGCGCACCGGCATCGGCGCCGAGATCCACGGCTTCGACCCCACCCGGTGGGCCGGCCGGCGCACCCTGCGCATGCTGTGCCGCGGCGACCAACTGGCCCTGGCCGGCGCCACCCTCGCCCTGCGCGACGCGGGCCTGGACGGCGAGAGCGACCTGGGACAGCGCACCGGGCTCTTCCTCGGCAGCAACAAGGAAATGCCCCGCATGGACGAACTCATCGCCCAGCTCCAGGCCGTCCGCGCCGACGACGGCACCCCCGACCTGCACCGCCTCGGACGCACCGCCTCCTCGGTCATCGCCCCGCTGTTCTTCGTCGAGGGACTGCAGCCCGCCGCCGCCTTCCACATCTCCGAGAAGTACGGCATCCGCGGCGCCAACGCCTACTTCGCCGGCACCGCCGACTCCGGCGCGATGGCGATCGGCCGGGCCATGCGCACCGTACGCCGCGGCGAGGCCGACGTGGTCCTCGCCGGCGGCTACGACGACGCCACCGGCTGGTGGGCGATGTCCAAGATGGACGGCCTCGGCGTCCTGAGCACCCGCACCGACCTCGGCCAGGAGGCCTTCCGCCCCTTCGACCGCGACCGCTCCGGCTCCGTCTTCGGCGAGGGCGCCGCCCTGCTCGTCCTGGAGGAACGCGCCCACGCCCTGGCCCGCGGCGCCCACTGCTACGCCGAAGTCACCGGATTCGGCGCCGGCAACGACTGCGTCCGCCCGCCCAGCCCCCAGCCCCGCGCCCGCGGCCTGGCCCGCGCGATCACCCGCGCCCTGCGCGACGCCGAACGCCCCTTCCCCGACGGCGGCTACATCGCCGCACACGGCTGCGCCACCCTGCAGGGCGACGCCAGCGAGACCGTCGCCCTGCACGACGCGCTCGGCACCGCCGCCAAGTCCGCCCAGATCAGCAGCGTCAAACCACAGACCGGGCACCTGGTCGGCGGCGCCGGCGCACTGAACGCGGCCGTCGCCGCGCTCGCCCTGGACAGCGGCACCGTGCCCGCCACCCTCAACCTGCACCACCCCGCCCCCGAGTGCGACCTCGACTACGTCCCGCTCAGCCCCCGCCACACCCGCCCCGACAGCGCCCTGGCCCTGGCCCGCGGCCTGGAGGGGCAGGCCGTCGCCGTCGCCCTGGGACGGCCCTCGTGACCCGGCAGCCCGACACACCCGCCATACCCCGCACACCAGACGCACCCGGCCCGCCCGACACACCCGGCACGCCGACCATGCCCAACACGCCCAACACGCCCAACACGCCCAACACGCCCGGCACATCAGCAGCACCCGGTTCACCCGCCATACCCGCGATACCCGCAGCAGCTGGAATGCCCGCAACACACGGCATCCCCGAAAGGAGTGCGGCCATGACCGACGTCTACGACCACGACACCCGGCCGGACGCCGCGGCCCGGCCCCGGACCGTGGTGGTCTGCGGCGTCGGCGCCGTGACCGCCCAGGGCGAGGGCGCCACGGCGCTGTGGGAGGGCATCCGGGCCGGGCATTCCGCCATCGGCCCGGTCCGCGGCATGCCGATGGACGGCTACGGCACGGCCATCGGCGGCGAGGTGCCCAACCCCTCCCGGCCCGCCTACGACTACCTGGCCTCCTTCGGCGGCCGCGAGCGCGAACCGGCGATGGACTTCGCGCTGACCGCCGCCCAGGAGGCGATGGCCGGCGCGGGCCTCGGCACGCTGCCCGCCGAACGCTGGGGCGTCGCCTTCGGCTCCTGCAACGGCGGCCTGCGCACCGCCGAGAAACTCGCCCGCCGCAGCCGCGAGGGCACCGCGCCCCCCGACGACGGCCGGCACTACCTGCTGGTCCCCCCGCAGGCCATCGCCGAGGCACTCAGCAGCGCCTTCCGTCTCAAGGGCCCCGCGCTGAGCGTCAACACCGCCTGCGCCTCCGGCGCCCACGCCATCGCGCACGCCGCCGAGGCGATCTCCGCCGGCCGCGCGGACGCGATGCTCGCCGGCGGCAGCGACGCCTTCACCGAGACCGCGTTCGCCGGCTTCACCAGCCTGCAGTCCCTGTCCACCAAGCCCGCCGCCCCCTACTCCAAGGACCGCGACGGACTCTCGCTCGGCGAGGGCGCCGGCATGCTGGTCCTCGCCGAGGAGTCCGTGGCGCGCGCCGCCGGCGCCCCCATCCTCGCCGAGGTCCTCGGCTACGGCCTGTCCGCCGACGGCTACCACGCCACCGCCCCGCACCCCGAGGGCGAGGGCGCCGCCCGCGCCATCCGCGGCGCCCTGAAGGCCGCCGGCATCACCCCGCAGGACGTCGGCTACATCAACGGCCACGGCACCGGCACCCCCAAGAACGACTCCGCCGAGTCCAACGCGGTGCGCGCCGCGTTCGGCGAGGCCGCCGACAAGACCGCGCTCAGCAGCTCCAAGTCGATGATCGGCCACCTGCTCGGCGCGGCCGGCGCGGTCGAGGCCATCGTCACCGTCCAGGCCCTGGTGGAACAGACCGCCCCGCCGACCGCCAACTTCACCGGCACCGACCCCAAATGCGGACTCGACGCCGTCCCCGACACCGGCCGTGAACTGGCCATGAACGCCGCCCTGTCCAACAACTTCGCCTTCGCCGGCGCCAACGCCTGCGTCGCCTTCGGCTGGCCCTCCGGCCGCCGCTTCTCCGTACCGGCCCCGCCCGCCGCGGAGAAGGTCGTCATCACCGGCGGCGCCGCCATCACGGCGGCCGGCGAAGGCCTGGAAGCACTGTGGGAGGCCTGGCGGCACGGCGGACGGCTGGGCGCCGAGGAGGACGGCCTGCACGTCGCCCGCGCCGACTTCGACCCCGCCGCACACATCGGCGCCCGCGACCGCCGCCGCATGGACCGCCTCTCCCAGCTCGCCGTCGCCTCCTGCCGCGCCGCCCTCGCCCACGCCGGCCTGGACGCGGACGAGCACACCGGCGTCGTCCTGGGCACCGGCCTCGGCCCCATGCGCAGCATCGAGGACTTCCTGCTGCCCGTCCTGGACGGCTGCCCCGCCGAGGGCAGCCCGGCGGTCTTCCCCAACACCGTCTTCAACGCCGCCGCCGGCCAGGTCGCCATGCACGTCGGCGCCAAGGGCCCCACCTCCACCGTCACCACCGGCCACGCCGCCGGCGCCTCCGCCCTGACCGTCGCCCACGACCTGCTGCTCCAGCACCGCGCCGACGCCGTCCTGTGCCCGGCCGTCGAAGACCTCTCCCCGGGCGTCCTGACCGCCTACCGCGGCCTGCCCCTGTTCACCGACACCGGCTACACCCTCGCCGAGGCCGGCATCACCCTGGTCCTGGAACGCGAGTCGAGCGCCCGCGCCCGCGGCGCCCGCATCCTGGCCGAGTTCGCCGGCCACGGCACCGCCGGCGACGCGGCCGGCGTCGGCCGCTGGGACGAGAGGGGCGAAGGCGTCGAACGCGCCATGCACGCCGCCCTCGGCCACGCCGGAGTGCACCCCGGCGAGGTCACCGCGATCTTCGCCAACGCCGCCGGCCTCACCCGCGCCGACGCCCCCGAGGCACGGGCCACCGGCCGGCTCGCCGCCGAGTCCGGCTGCCCCGTGCACACCCCCAAGCAGACCCTCGGCGAACCCGTCGGCGCCGGCGCGCAGCTCGCCGCCCTGCTCGCCGTCACCGGCTGGCAGGAAGGCACCCCCGCCGGCCCGGTCCTCATCAACAGCTCCTCCCTCGGCGGCACCCACATCAGCCTCGTCCTGCGTCCCGCAACGGAGAACTGACCATGCCCCACACCCCCGCCCCGCCCCCCGCACCCGCCGAACGCCACGTGTCCGTCCTGGCCACCGGCGCCCACCTGCCCGGCGAGGCCCTCGACAACGACGCCCTCGCCCGCGTCTGCGGACCGCTGCCCGACGACGTCCTGGACGGCATCCAGGTCGAGCGCCGGCACTGGATGGTCGACCCCGCCACCGGCGCCCACACCACCAGCACCTCCGCCATGGCCACCGCCGCCGCCCGCCAGGCCCTCGACCGGGCCGGCGTCACGCCCGACGAGATCGACCTGATCGTCGTCTCCACCGCCAGCCCCGACTACCTGCTGCCCGTCGCCGCCACCTACGTCCAGGAACAACTCGGCCTGGAACGCTGCGCCGTCATCGAGGTCCGCGCCGGCTGCGTCGGCGCCGTCCAGGCCCTCGACATCGCCCGCCGCCTGCTCGCCGACGGCACCTACACCACCGCCCTGGTCATCGGCGCGGAAGCCGTCTCCCCCCTGCTCGCCCCCGTCTTCCTGGGCCGCGAACCCGAACGCGTACGGATGCGCGACCGCCTGACCGTCTACACCTTCGGCGACGGCGCCGGCGCCATGGTGCTGCGCGCCGGCGAGGAAGGCTCCGCCGCCGGCCGCCCCCGCCCCGTCTTCGCCACCCGCTCCCTGGGCGGCACCCGCAAACCCGGCATGCACATCATCGGCGGCGGCACCGACGCCCCCCTCGCCGAACAGCAGCGCCGCCCCCGCCTCATGGACATCCGCCTCGACATCCCCGGCACCGCCCGCTTCGGCCCCCGCGTCTTCGTCGAAGGCATCCACGACATGCTCCACCGCTCCGGCCTCACCCTCGACGACATCGACGCCTGCGTCCTGCCCGAGGGCAACGCCGAGTACTTCGCCAGCGAGTACGGCACCGCCGGACTGTCCGCCGCCGACCAGACCACCCTCAGCAAGACCATCGTGGAAAACCTCACCGACGTCGGCGCCACCGGCTCCGCCGCCGTACCGCTGGCCCTGGACGCCGGCTGGAGCGAGGGCCGCATCACCCCCGGCGACACCGTCCTGCTGCTCGCCATCGAGGCCAGCCGCTACGTGTACGCGGGCCTCACCCTCACCTGGGACGCCCCCTTCCCCGGCCGGTGACGGGCCCCCGCCCGCCCCCGCCCGCCCCGACCCGCCCCCTCGCGGGCGCCGACGCCATAAGGATGGAACGTGTCGATACAAGAGACGGTGCGCACCGCACAGAGCGTGGAGGAGCGCAACAAGAAGACCATCCGCCGGGTCTTCGACGCCTTCGTCAACCAGGGCGACTTCTCGGTCGTGGACGAGATCTACAGCCCCGACATGGTCGACCACCAGCCGCTGCCCGGAGCCCCCGAAGGACTCGAAGGAGTCCGCTACACCATCGCCGGCCTGCGCGAGGGCTTCCCCGACCTGCACGTGACCATCGAGGACATGAGCGCCCACGGCGACCACGTCGTCATCCACAACACCTGGCGCGGCACCCACCTGGGCGACTTCCTGGGCGCCGCCCCCACCGGACAGGTCATCGAGTTCACCGGCGTCGTGGTGTGGCGGCTGCTGGACAACGGCCTGATCGCCGAACGCTGGGGCATCGGCGTGGAGTCCAACATGCTGGCCGTGCTCGGCCTGCGCCGGCTGGCCCCCGCCGCCCGCACCGCCGCCCGCGCCGCCGCCCGCCGGGCGGTCACCGGCGCCTGCGCCCTGCTGCCCCTGACCGGCGGCGCGGCCGAGGGCTGGCGCCGCCTGCAGGCCGAGCTCGCCGGACCGCGGCTGCACGCCTACGAGGCCTCCCGGCGCCGCGCCGGCATCCTCCAGGAGTCCTTCGACCTGCGCCCCCTCGACGGCCAGGACGTCCTGGTCCACCAGATCGAGGCCCGCGACCCGCAGGCCGCCGCCCGCCGCCTGCTCACCTCCGCCGACCCCTTCGACCAGTGGCTGCGCGAACAGGCCACCGAGGTCCTCGGCACCGACCCGTGGACCCGCCTGGCCGAGAGCGCAACCGCCGGCACGGGCCACACCTGGGCCTCCGTCACCAGCGAACTGGCTACCGCCGGCTGACCCGCGAACCGCCCGCCGCCCGCCGCCCGGCGCGCCCGGTGACCGGCGCCCCTCACGAACGAGCCGCCGGCCGGCCCCCGCGAACCGGTCGCATGCCGGCCCCCGCGAACCGGCCGAGGGCCGGCGGCGAACGGGTCTGCGGCCCGGGGGGCGTTGACGCCCGCGCACGGGCCCACAGGCGCCGACACCGGTGGACGACGGTTCGGACCCAGGGAGCCGGCACCGGTGAACGAGCCCGTGGCTCGGGGGCGTTGTCACCGCGAACAGGCCTCCGGTCCGTGCCGGAGCCAACGCCGGTGAACGGGCCTGCGGCTCGGGGGCGTTGGCACCGCGAACGGGCCTCGGTCCGTGCCGGAGCCGGCGTCGGTGAACGGGCCCGTGGCTCGGGGGCGTTGTCACCGCGAACAGGCCTCCGGTCCGTGCCGGATCCGGCACCGGTGAACGGGCCTGCGGCTCGGGGGCGTTGTCACCGCGAACAGGCCTGGGTCCGTGCCGGAGCCGGCACCGGGAACGGGCTTGCGGCCCAGGGGGCGCTGTCGGTGAACGGGTTTCCGGTCCGGGAACGACGCCGACGAGCGCACCCCCGGCCCGCGGGCGTCGACACCCGTGCACGGGCCTCCGGCCCAGGGGAGCGCCCCCGCGGACGAGGGACTTCCGGCCCCGCGGCAACCTGGTGAACGGGCCCCCGCCGCAAGGGCGTTGCTGCGGACGCAGGCCTGCGCATCCCGGGGGAGTCGACCCCGCGTACGAGCTCGCGGCCCACGTGCGCGCCGGCGCCGGCGAACGGGCCGAAGGCGTACGGGGGGCCGGACCCGTGAACGGTCCCAAGGTGTACGGGGCCAAGGTGTACGGGCCCGGAGTCGGAGCCTTGAACCAGCCCTCAACGTACGGGAGTTGCTGCTCCATGTACGGGCCCCCGGCCCGGGAGAGCACCCCCCCGCGTAGGGGCCCCGGCCCACGAGAGTTGCCCCGCGCAGCGGCCCCCCGGCCCCCGGCCCGGGAGAGCACCCCCCGCGTACGGGCCCCGGCCCAGGGGAGCGAACCCCTGTGAACGGGCCTGCCGTCCGGCGGAGTCGGCGCCGGTGAACGGGGCGTGGGCCGGCCGGCGAAGCGCGGCCCCAGTACTTCTCTAGCAGGGGCATCAATACTGTCACTGCTAATTCCCGGGTGGTGCCGGCACCGGCCACCCCCGGGGACGACAACCGCGCGCACGGCTCAGGAAGGAACCGATGATGCGGCAACGAACACTCGGCAGCCAGGGGCCGGCGGTCTCCGAACAGGGACTCGGCTGCATGGGCATGACCTTCGCCTACGGCCCCGCCGACGACCAGGAGGCCCTGCGCACCGCGCACCGGGCACTCGAGCTGGGCGTCACCCTCCTCGACACCGCCGACTTCTACGGCCCGCACAGCAACGAGGAGTTCGTCGCCCGCGTCATCGCCGGCCGCCGCGAGGACGTCGTCGTCTCCTCCAAGGTCGGCAACGAGATCACCGAGGACGGCACCATCACCGGCCGCCTCAACAACCGCCCCGACTACATCCGCACCGCCGTCGAGGGCACCCTGCGCCGGCTGGGCACCGACCACCTCGACCTGTACTACCTGCACCGCGTCGACCCCGCCGTGCCCATCGAGGAGTCCGTCGGCGCCCTGGCCGAACTGGTCGAGGCCGGCAAGGTGCGCCACCTCGGCGTCTGCGAGGCGTCCGCCGCCACCATCCGCCGCGCCCACGCCGTGCACCCCCTGGCCGCCGTACAGACCGAGTACTCCCTGTCCACCCGCGACGTCGAGGTCAACGGAGTCCTCGCCACCGTCCGTGAACTGGGCATCGGCTTCGTCGGCTACAGCCCGCTGGGCCGCGGCCTGCTCACCGGCCGCATCCGCAGCCTCGACGGGCTGGCCGAACACGACTTCCGCCGCATCGCGCCCCGCTTCCAGCAGGGCAACCTCGACCAGAACCTGCACGTCGTCGAACGGCTGCAGCACCTGGCCGCGGCCAAGGGCATCACCGCCGGGCAGCTCGCCCTGGCCTGGGTGCTCGCCCAGGGCGACGACGTGGTCGCCATCCCCGGCACCAAGCGCGTCCCGTACCTCCAGGAGAACCTCGCCGCGAGCGACGTGGTCCTGAGTGCGGACGACCTCACGGCGCTCGACGAGATCGCCCCCCACGGCTCCACGGTGGGGGACCGCTATCCCGTCGGCGCCATGGCCACGCTCGACGGCTGAGACCAGACCGGCCGCGGACCTTCGAAGGCGAGTGAGAGCGACAACCATGGCGAACATCACGATCATCGGCGGCGGACTGGCCGGCCTGACCGCGGCGATCTCCGCCGCCGAACAGGGCGCCCGCGTCACCGTCCACGAGGCCCACTCCCACGCGGGCGGCCGCGCCCGCTCCGCCTCCGGCCCCTACGTCACCAACGACGGGCCGCACACCTTCTTCGACAACGGCGACGCCTGGCACTGGCTGCTGCAGCGCGGACTGGCCGGCCGCTACGTACGGCTGTCCTTCCACGAGTGGACCCGGATGCGCTTCCGCCACCAGGGCCGGCTGCGGATGACGCTGCCCGGCGGCTACATGAGGATGACCTGGATGCACCGCGGCATCGACGTCCCCGTCGACCGCTCCTTCCAGGACTGGGCGAGCGAACGCTTCGCCCAGCAGACCGTCGACGAGGCCCTCGGCTTCCTCGGCCCGATCCTCTTCGACGGCGACCCCGGACGCCTCTCGGCGGCCTTCGTGTGGGAACGCCTGCTGCGCGTGGGCACCCCCCGCTTCCCGCTGCCCAGCCGCTACTTCATGGGCGGCTGGGGCGCGTTGATCGAGCGCATGCAACGCGTCGCCCGCGCCCGCGGCGTGGTCATCGAAACAGGCTCCCGGCTGACCGAACTGCCCACCGGCGGACCGGTCATCGTCGCGACCTCGCTGGCCTCCGCCCGCAGCCTGCTCGGCGACGACTCCCTGCAGTGGCCCAGCGGCACCGCCGCCCTGCTCGACATGGCCGTCACCCACTCCAAGAAGGACGGCAACGTCTCCTTCGACATGGACGAGGGCGGCTTCACCTCCCAGTACTCCGACCACGACCCCTCCCTCGCCCCCGAAGGCCAGGCCCTGTTCCAGGGACAGATGCCGATCAGGCCCGGCGAGTCGAAGGCCGACGCGCTGGCCCGGCTGGAGAAACTCTTCGACCTGACCACACCGGGCTGGCAGCAGCGCATCCTGTGGCGCCGCGAAGGCGTCTCCCGGGGCCGCACCGGCGCCCTCGACCTGCCCGGCCTCAGCTGGCGCGACCGGCCCGCCGTCGACCGCGGGGACGGGGTGTTCCTGGCCGGCGACAGCGTCGCCGCCCCCGGCATCCTCGCCGAGACCTCCATCAACAGCGCCCTGCGGGCCGCGGAACTCGCCCTCAGCGCCCGGCCGGCCGCGCACCGCTCCGCGGTGCTCGGGCGATGAGTCCGCCCCGCGTCCCACCCCACCCCGTTAGGGAGCGCAGCACATGAGAATCACCCTGTCCGAGCGCGGCACCCCGGACTGGCAGACCGCCGCGGACCTGGCCCGGCTGGTGTTCGCCAAGCAGTACCGGGCCAGCATCACCCCCGACCCGGACGGCTTCCTCGCCTTCTTCGAGGACACCGCCGACGGCCAGGAGGAAGTCCTCGCCTGCGCCGGCCTGTCCTTCCCCGAGGAAGAGACCATCCTGCTGGAACGCTATCTCGACGCTCCCGTCGAAGACGTCATCACCCAGGCCGTCGGCACCCCCGTCAAACGCTCCCAGGTCCTGCAGATCGGCTCCATCGCCTCGGTGCGGGCCGCCGCCGGCGCCGAGATCATCAAAGCGATCCCGCTGATCATGGCCTGCCTGGGCCGCCCCTACGCCGTCATGACCATGACCGGCCGGCTCGCCGCGCTCATGCAGCGCCTCGGCTGCGTCTTCCACCCCCTCGCCGACGCCTCCCTCGAACGCCTGCCCGTCGACGAACGCGCCGCCTGGGGCACCTACTACGACACCCGGCCCGTCGTCGGCTACGCCGAGGCCGCCGAACAGTCCACCCTGCTGCTGGCCGCCATCGGCCGCTACTGCTTCACCTCGGTCGACATGCGGCTGCTGAGCAACCGCCCCGACCGGCAGGGGGTGCTCACCCGTGCCGCCTGACACCACACCCCTGTCCCTGGCCCGCGGACTGCTCCAGCAGGCCGACAGCGACGCCGTCATGGTCCGCGTCCTGGCCGCCGACGGCGGCGAGGGCACCGCCTTCGGCTACCGCGACCTCATCCGCACCGCCCTGGCCCTGGCCGCCGACCTCACCGACCTGGCCCGCACCCTGGGCCGGCCCGCCCGGGTGGGACTGCTCGCCGAGAACTCCCCCGAATGGGTCGCCGCCGACCTCGCCGCCCTGTTCGCCGGCGCCGTCGAGATCCCCGTACCCACCGCCTTCACCGCCCAACAGGCCGCCTCCCTCCTGGAGACGGCCGACCTGTGCCTGACCGACACCGCCGGCAGCGCGGCGCTGGCCCGCTGGACGGCCACCACCCCCGACCCCGTCCTGCCCGCGGGCTGCCCCACCACCGCCCTCGACCTGCCCGCCCTGCTCGCCCGGCCCCCCGCCCCCCACCCGCCCGTCCCCGACCACGACGCCGTCGTCAAGGTCATCCACACCTCCGGCACCACCTCCGCCCCCAAAGGCGTGCAGATCCGCCGGCACGGCCTGGACGCCCTGCTCACCTCGCTGCGCACCCGCACCCGCCCGGCGATCTTCGAGCGGTACCTGTCCATCGTCCCCCTCAGCCTGCTCATCGAACAGGTCGCCGGCCTCTACATGCCCTTCCTCGCCGGCGGCTCGGTGTCCTTCCTGCCCCCCGGCACCGCCCTGGTCGGCACCGCCGCCGACGCCGCACCCCGCATGCTCACCCTGCTGCGCCAGGCCCGCCCCACCGCCCTGGTCGTCCCGCCCACCGTCGCCGGCCTCTTCCTCGCCCTGTGCGACCAGCAGCCCGCCGAGAGCGTCACCGAACGCCACCGGCGGATCTTCGGACACGACGGCCCCGTCTTCATCGCCTGCGGCGGCGCCCCCGTCCCGCCCGAGATCCTCCAGCGCCTGCACGCCCACGGACTGACCGTCCACGAGGGCTACGGACTGAGCGAGAACTCCTCCGTGGTGTCCTGGAACTTCCCCGGCGAAGTCCGCTTCGGCACCGTCGGCCGCCCCCTGGACCACGTCCACGCCGAACTCGCCGACGACGGCGAACTCCTCATCCGCAGCACCTCCCTGTTCGCCGGCTACACCCGCGAGGACCCCTCCAGCGTCGTCGTCGACGACCAGGGCCGCCTGCACACCGGCGACCTCGCCGAGATCGACGACGACGGCTACCTGCGCATCACCGGACGCAAGAAGAACCTCGTCATCACCGCCGGCGGCCGCAACGTCGCCCCCGAATGGGTCGAGGCCCGCTACCGCGAACTCGGCTTCATCCGCGAGGCCGCCGTCATCGCCGACGGCCTCGACCACGTGCACGGCCTGTTCGTCATCGACGCCGGCCTCGACCCCGACACCGCCCGCAGCCGCATCACCGAATTCGGCAGGCACAAACTCTCCGGCATCGAACGCGCCGCCGTCGTCCACCTCATGTCCGAGGACGACCCCGCCTACGCCACCTGCTTCACCGTCACCGGACGCCCCCGCCGCGACGTCATCCGCCACCACGTCCTCAACCAGCCCCCCGCCGCGGCCGCGGCACCCCAGCAGACCAAGGAGAAGGCATGAGTACGGCTGTGCAGACCACGCCCTACGGCACCGGCAGCGGCCTGCTGGTCCAGCCCGCGGGCCCCGGCGGCCTCGACGGCATCGACCCCAAGGAACTGCGCGACCTCATCGCCCAGGCCGGCTTCCTGCTGCTGCGCGGCTTCGGCGCCGACATGGACGCCTTCACCGCCCTCGTCCAGAACACCTCCACCTCCACCACCCTCGACCCCGCCCGCGACTTCTACTCCGAGGTCGCCCAGAAGGTCGACGCCGGCTTCGACGAGGTCGGCCTGCACACCGAGAACGGCAACAGCCCCTTCCGCTCCCACCTCGCCTGGTTCTTCTGCGAGAAGGCCGCCTCCGCCGGCTCCCAGACCACCGTCTGCGACGGCTACCGCGTCTGGGACGCCCTCAGCGACCAGGCCCGCACCGCGTTCGCCGCCCAGGACATCGTCTACAGCCGCTACGTCGCCGAACCGCAGTGGCGGGCCATGGCCCACCACCTGCTGGGCCGCACCAAGCCCGCCGACCAGATCCAGGTGGCCGAACTCCTCGCCCTGGCCGGACAACTGCCCGGCACCGAGATCACCCCCCAGGACGACGGCGGCGTGCGCTACTCCTTCCGCACCCCCGCGGCCGGCCCCACCGTCTTCGGCCCCCGCCCCTCCTTCGCCAACAGCATCCTGGGCCCCTCCTTCAACTACGAGAAGCCCACCATCACCTTCGCCGACACCACCGAACTGCCCGCACCCCTGCTCGCCGAGGTCGAAGAGGTCACCGCCCGCCTCACCGAGAACCTCGACTGGCAGGACGGCGACGCCGCCGTCATCGACAACACCCGCGTCATGCACGGCCGGCGCGCCATCACCGACCCCGACCGCACCATCTACAACGCCCTCAGCTACATCGAGGCACCCGCCGCCTGACCGGGCCGCCCCCTTCCCGGCCACCCGCCCCAAGGGCGGCGCCGGGAAGGGGGCGGGAGGCAGACCTGTCCGAGAGGGAGCCATGACCACCGACCACCCCGCCGCCGCCCGCACCAGGAACCGCACACCCGACGCCGACGGCGCCGCGGCCGACCCGCGCCGCTGGCGCCTGCTCGTCTTCGTCGCCCTCGCCCAGTTCATGGTGCTCCTGGACACCACCGTGGTGAACCTCGCCCTGCCCGCCATCCAGAGCGACCTCGGCGCCGGCCCCACCGCCATCGAATGGGTACTGACCTCCTACATCCTGTGCTTCGGCGGCCTCATGCTGCTCGGCGGCCGCACCGCCGACCGCTGGGGCAGGCGACGCACCTTCCTGCTCGGCGCGCTGCTGTTCACCGCCGCCTCCCTGCTGTGCGGCCTGTCCGGCGACGCCGGCCTGCTCATCGCCGCCCGCGCCCTGCAGGGCTGCGGCGCCGCCTTCCTCTCACCCGCCGCGATGTCCCTGGTCACCACCACCTTCCCGCGCGGACGCGAACGCACCACCGCCCTCGCCGTGTGGGCCGCCCTGGCCGGCCTCGGCGGCACCCTCGGCGTCATCGCCGGCGGCCTGATCACCGACAGCCTCAGCTGGCGCTGGATCTTCTACATCAACCTCCCCTTCGGCGCCGTCGCCGTCGCCGGCGTCCTGCTGCTCTCCCGCGGCCGCCCCGACACCGCCGTCCGCGGCTCCCGCCCCGACCTGGCCGGCGCCGCCACCGTCACCGCGGGCCTGGCCGCCCTCGTCTACGCCATCGTCAACATCCAGGACCACGGCGCCGGTTCACCGCCCTACGTCCTCGCCCCGGCCGCCGCCGCCCTCGTCCTGCTGGCCGCGTTCGTCCTCATCGAACGCCGCGCCGCCGACCCGCTGATGCCGCTGCACCTGTTCGCCACCCGCTCCCTGGCCACCGCCGGCCTCGGCCGCGTCCTGACCAGCGGCGTCCAGGCCTCCGTCCTCTTCCTGTGCAGCTACTACCTGCAACGCACCCTGGGCTACTCCACCCTCAAGTCCGGCTTCGCGTTCCTGCCCCTGGGCATCGTCGCCATCCTGGTCACCGCCCCCGCCACCCGCGTCATGCACCGCGCCGGCCCCCGCCCCGTCTACCTGGCCGGCGCCGCCGGCTCCCTGCTGGGCCTGCTCCTGCTCACCCAGGCCCCCGCCGACGGCGACTACCTGCGGCACCTGCTGCCCGCCCTGCTCATCCTGGGCGCCTCCATGCAGTGCTGCGGCATCCCCGTCAACGTGCACGGCGTCTCCGACATCCCGCCCCACCAGCAGGGCATCGCCTCCGGCGTCCTGGTCGCCGCCTTCCAGGTCGGCGCCTCACTGGGCGTCGCCACCGTCGCCACCAGCGCCCTGACCCGCACCACCAGCGAACTCACCGCCCGCACCGACCCCGCCCTGGCCTGGCTGGACGGCCTCCACCTGGGCTTCTGGATCGCCGCCGGCATCGGCGTCCTCAACCTCCTCACCGCCTACTTCGGACTGCCCCGCCACCGCACCACCCCCGCCGGCACCCGCACCGCCTGACCCACCCCGCCACCCCCCTCACCGGACGAGAAGAGGCACCCGATGGCCCGCCCCGGAGACACCCTCCGCCTCGGAAAAGACACCCTCACCTTCCTGACCACCGCCGCCGAGACCGACGGCGCCTACGTCGAGGTCGCCGTCGAATACGCGCCCGCCGTCATCAAACCGCCCCAGCACTACCACCCCCGCCAGACCGAACACATGCGCCTGGAAAGCGGCCGCCTGAGCCTCCAGCTCGACGGCACCCTCCACGAGTACGACCAGGGCGCCGACTTCCACATCCCCCCGGGCGCCGTCCACTCCATGTGGAACCCCGGCCCCGAAACCACCCGGGTCATCTGGCGCACTACCCCCGCCTACCAGACCGAAACCGTCTTCGAGACCCTGTGGGGACTGACCAACGAAGGCCGGCTGCGCCCCGACGGCACCCCCCGCCTGCAGATGCCCCTGCTCGCCCTCGCCTTCCGCGACGAGTACCGCGTCGTCACCGGCCGCCCCTTCCCCCTCGACATGGGCCTGTGCCTGCTGCTCGCCCCGCTCGGCCTGGCCTGCGGCTACCGCCCCACCTACCGCCCGCCCCAGGACACCGCCCGCCTGCAGCCCACCGCCTGACAACCCCCACCACCCGCCCCGGGCCCGGCGGTTCGAGCCGGAAACGAGGGCCGAGCGAGCGCGCCGCCCTAGCGTCGGCGGCAACCGAACAGGCCGATGCGTGGAGGAATGGTCATGGCCACCGAAGCACACGAGTTCACTCTGCCCGGCGCGGATCTCCCGCAGCCCGACGCCGAACTGCGCAAGAAGCGCGAGGCGGTCGTCCTGCAGCACACGGTCGCCGAGATCGCCTGGGACATCGACGGCGTGCTGGCCACCTTCCCGCGCGGCGGCGTCTACCGCATCCAGGCCTTCGAAGAGGGCCCGCTGATCGGCGAAGAAGCCATCAAGAAGGGCTACTTCGCCGACCTCAAGGCGGCCTTCCCCGACCTGGAGCACGACCTGCACCACGTGCACCACACCCCCACCGCGGTGATCCTGGAGGCCCAGGCCCGCGGCAAGCAGCACGCGGACTGGCGCGGCATACCCAACCGCGGCAAGTCCATCGACGCCCCCGTCGCCGTCTTCTTCCACTTCGACGGCGACGTCCTCGTCGACGAGACCCTCTACTTCGACATCGCCACCTTCCAGCGCCAGCTCGCCTGACCGGGCCCACCGCCGCCCGCACGCCGCGGCGCCCGCCTGCCGACACCGGTACGCGGGCCCCGCGGCGCCGCCGTGCCCGCACCCCGCACCGGCGCCCACCGGGGCTCGAGGAGGAGTCGAGTACGCGTCCGTAGCGTCGTCGGCGCCGGACCGGCCCGGTGGCGACGGGTGCGCCGGCGCAGGCCGGACAGGTCACGGCGAAGAGCATCTCGCACTGACCAGCCTCCAGAAAGGATGCTCGATGAGCACCGTCAACCCCCCATCCCCGGGCGGTGAAACCAAGAGGGTGGTCTTCTGGGCCATTCTCACCACCAGCCTCGCCTCGTTCATGGCGGGACTGGACAACCTCGTCATCATCACGGCGCTGCCCACCATCCGGGAGAAACTCGGCGGCAGCCTCACCGACCTGGAATGGACGGTCAACGCCTACACCCTGTCCTTCGCGGTCCTGATGATGTTCGGCGCCGCCCTCGGCGACCGCTTCGGCCGCCGCAAGGTCTTCAGCCTGGGCCTGCTGCTGTTCACCGCCGCCTCCGCGGCCGCGGCCCTCGCGCCCGGCATCAACGAACTCGTCGCCGCCCGCGCCGTCCAGGGCATCGGCGCGGCCATCATCATGCCGCTGTCGGTGACCCTGCTGACCGCCGCCGTGCCCGCCGAGAAACGCGGCGCGGCCCTGGGCATCTGGGGCGCCGTCAACGGACTGTCCATCGCCGCCGGCCCGCTGGTGGGCGGCGCCATCGTCGAGCACCTGTCCTGGCAGTGGATCTTCTGGCTGAACGTGCCGATCGGCCTGGCCCTGGCCCCGCTGTCCTTCCGCAAGCTCGCCGAGAGCCGTATCGCCCACTCCCGCCTCGACGCCGTCGGCACCGCCCTGGCCAGCCTCGGCCTGTTCGGCATCGTCCTCGGCCTCATCAAGGGCCACGGAGACGGCTGGACGTCCCCGCAGGTCCTGGGCGCACTGATCGGCGGCACCGCCGTGATGGCCCTGTTCGTCGTCTGGGAGAACCGCACCGAACACCCGATGGTGCCGATGCGCATGTTCCGCAACCGCGCCTTCACCGCGATCAACCTGGCCGGCGCCCTGATGTCGGTCGGCATGTTCGGCGCGATCTTCCTGATGACCCAGTTCCTGCAGAACATCCAGGGCTACACCGCCATGCAGGCCGGCGTCCGCCTGCTGGCCTGGACCGCCATGCCGATGGTCGTCGCCCCCATCGGCGGCATGGTCTCCGACCGCATCGGCGGCAAACCCGTGGTCACCCTCGGCCTCGCCATGATGACCGCCGGCATGGTCTATTGGGCCTTCGTCCTCGAACCGGACGTCTCCTACGCCGCCCAGCTGCCCTCCCTGATGATCTGCGGCGCCGGCATGGCCCTGTTCTACGCCCCGCTGATGAACCTCACCATGGGCTCGGTCGCCGAACACGAACAGGGCATCGCCTCCGGCGTCACCGCCGCCACCCGCGAGGTCGGCGCCGCCCTCGGCGTCGCCCTGCTCGCCTCCATCTTCAGCGCCAACGGCGGCTACGCCTCACCCCGCAACTTCGTCGACGGCCTCGTCCCCGCCATGTGGGTCGGCGCCGTCGCGGTGGCCCTGGCGACCTTCTCCATGCTGCTCGCCCCCTCCCGCCGCCCCGCCGCCGCGCCCACCCGCGCCCCGGCCGCGCAGCCCGCCCCGGCCGGGCAGCACACACCGGCGGGGGAGAGCACCCCCGCCCCGCTGCACTGACCCGCACACCCACCCGGGGTCCGCGGCGCCGACGGCCGCGGACCCCGCACCCCTCACCACCCACGCACCGGTGCATCGGCGGCTCGTCAGCCACGACCGGACGATCCCACGACCCGACGACCCGAACCGAGGAAGCATGGCCATTGAGGAGATGAAGGTCCGCGACGCCTTCCGGATCACGCCGTCGCAACTGCCGGACAACCGGGGCCGGTTCTTCGAGGCCTGGCGCCTGGGTGAGCTGACCGGAAGCAGCGGCCAGCCGTTCACCGTCCGCCAGGTCAACTTCTCGGTCTCCCACCGCAACACCCTGCGCGGCATCCACGGCACCACCCTGCCGCCCGGCCAGGCGAAACTGGTGACCTGCGTCCGCGGCGCCGCCCTGGACGTGGTGGTCGACCTGCGCGTCGGCTCCCCGACGTTCGGCATGTTCGACACCACCCTGCAGGAGGCCGGCTCCGGCATCGGCGTCTACCTCGCCGACGGCCTCGGCCACGCCTTCCTGGCCCTGACCGACGACACCTGCATGAACTACCTGTGCTCCGAGGAGTACGTCCCCGGCACCATGGTCGACATCCAGGCCCTCGACCCGGCCATCGGCATCCCCTGGCCCACCACCACCTCCCTGATCCGCTCCGAGAAGGACGCCGCCGCCCCGAGCCTGTCCGAGGCCGTCGCACGCGGCCTGCTGCCCACCTACGAGGAGGCACTCACCTCCTACGGCCCCTCCTGGCAGCTCCCGCACCCCCAGCACCTCGGCCGCTGAACGCCCCCGGCGGCCCGGCGGCAGCACCGCGCCCGGCACCACGGTGACCGCCTGGGCAGGGCACCCGGGACACCGGACACCGCACCCGGCCCCGGCCACCGCGCGGGCCATCACCACACCGGCCCCCGCCGCGCCGGTCATCACCCCGCCGGGCCCCGCCGCGCCGCGCCGGACTCCGGCCGTTGCCGTCATCACCCCGCCGGTCCCCACCGCGCGGGGCTCCGGCCGTACCGGCTCCGCCCGGGCGTCCCGGCCGCCCTCCGGCGAGGCCCCCTCCGTCCTCCGGTGAAGCCTCCTCCTCCTCCTCCGTCCGGCCGCGGCGCCCGGTGCGCCCCGTGCCGTCGCGGAGCGCCCCACCGCCCACCGGGAGTTCCTCGCGAGGCCGCCGGCGTCGTCGCGGTCGCCCGGGTGCGGCGCGCTCGGCGGAGCAGACGGCCCCGAGGTGCGCGACCCTCCCTTTCGCCACCGCCCGCGGCGCGCCCCGTGCCGTCGTCCGCGGGCGGCCCGGCACACCGGTGCCCCGAAGACCCGTACAGGTCTCCGGGGCACCGTTAGGGAGCGTGCGGGCCGCCGGGGGCTCACCCGCTCACAGGGCGGCCCTGTGCTTGAGCGGTTCCCACCAGGAACGGTTGTCGCGGTACCAGGCGAAGGTCTCCGCCAGGCCCTGGGTGAAGTCCTTGCGGGGCCGGTAGCCCAGCTCGCGGGAGATCTTGCCGCAGTCGACCGAGTAGCGCAGGTCGTGGCCGAGCCGGTCGGGCACGTGCTCGACGCTGTCCCAGCCCGCTCCGGCCAGGTCCAGCAGCAGCGTGGTCAGTTCCTTGTTGCTCAGCTCGGTGCCGCCGCCGATGTTGTAGACCTCGCCCGGCCGGCCGCCGGTGCGCACCAGTTCCAGGCCCCGCACATGGTCGTCGATGTGCAGCCAGTCCCGTACGTTCAGTCCCTCCCCGTAGAGCGGGACGCGGTGTCCGTCGAGGAGGTTGGTGACGAACAGCGGGATGACCTTCTCGGGGAAGTGGTGGTGGCCGTAGTTGTTGGAGCAGCGCGTCACCCGTACGTCCAGGCCGTGGGTGCGGTGGTAGGACAGGGCCACCAGGTCGGAGGAGGCCTTGGAGGCGGCGTAGGGGGAGTTGGGCCGCAGCGGGTCGCTCTCCGGCCAGGATCCCTCGGCGAGGGAACCGTAGACCTCGTCGGTGGACACGTGCAGGAAGCGGGCGGGGTGGCCGGGCCGGCGCAGCGCCGCGTCGAGCAGGGTCTGGGTGCCCAGCACGTTGGTGGTGATGAACTCGGCGGCGCCGAGGATGGAGCGGTCGACGTGGGACTCGGCGGCGAAGTGCACGATCTGCTCGTGTCCGGCGACCAGTTCGGCCACCAGGCGGGTGTCGCAGATGTCGCCGTGCACGAAGCGGAAGCCGGGGTGGTGGCGGACCGGGTCGAGGTTGGCGGGGTTGCCCGCGTAGGTGAGCTTGTCGAGGACGGTGACGTGGACGTCGCCGGGGCCGGCCGGGCCGAGCAGGGTGCGCACGTAGTGCGAGCCGATGAACCCCGCGCCGCCGGTGACGAGGATGCGTGTGGTGGTCATGAGGATATCTGCACCTTGCTGTGGTCGCCGAGGATGAGCCGGTGGGCGGCGGGGATCCGCGGGGCGGGGGTCACCTCCACGTTGCGTCCGATGATGGAGGCCTCCACACGGCGGGCGCCGTGCACCGAGGAGCCGTCCAGGACGATGGAGAACTCGATCTCGCTGTCGGTGATGCGGCAGTCGGCGGCGATGGAGGTGAACGGGCCGACGTAGGAGCCGGTGATCACGCTGCCGGCGCCGATGACGGCCGGGCCCACGATGCGTGAGCCGGTGACGCGGGCGCCCTCGTCGATCCGCACCCGGCCGATGATCTCGCTGGTGTCGTCGACGTCGCCCTCGATGCGGGGTTCGGCGTGTTCCAGGACGGACCGGTTGACCTCGAGCATGTCGCCGACGTTGCCGGTGTCCTTCCAGTACCCGGAGATCGTGGTGGAGCGGACGTCGCGGTCCTGGTCGATCAGCCACTGCAGGGCGTGGGTGATCTCCAGTTCGCCGCGCCAGGACGGCTTGATGGCGCGGACGGCCTCGTGCACGGCGTCGGTGAACAGGTAGACGCCGACCAGCGCGAGGTCGCTCTTGGGGTGCTCCGGTTTCTCCTCCAGGCCCACGATCCGTCCGCCGGGGCCGAATTCGGCGACCCCGAACTGCTGCGGGTCGGAGACCTGGGTGAGCAGGATCTGGGCGGCGGGCCGCTGCGCGCGGAAGGCGTCGACCAGGTCGGAGATGCCGCCCACGATGAAGTTGTCGCCGAGGTACATGACGAAGTCGTCGTCGGCGAGGAACTCGCGGGCGATGAGGACGGCGTGGGCCAGTCCCAGGGGAGCGGACTGGGGGATGTAGGTGACGGCGAGGCCGAACTTGGAGCCGTCGCCGACGGCTTGCATGATCTCGTCGGCGGTGTCCCCGACGATGATGCCGACCTCGGTGATGCCCGCGTCCGCGATCGCTTCCAGGCCGTAGAAGAGAACCGGCTTGTTGGCCACGGGCACCAGCTGCTTGGCGGATGTGTGGGTGAGGGGGCGCAGGCGGGTTCCGGCCCCGCCGGAGAGTACGAGAGCCTTCATGGCTTCGACGCTAGGAGCGGGCACTTGAGCCGGGATCGGGGATGGGCCGCGCCCACAGGCGCCCTCCAGAGCGGCTCCAGAGGCGGTGGGGATCCTCGGTGGGCGGCGGCCGGTGGCGAGCTTCGCGGGGGGACCCGCGGGGCCCCTTCGCCCGCCCGTCCAGTGACGCGAGCCCAGAGAGGCACACAGACATGGCAGACAACCACCGTGAACTCGTCCAGCGCTTCGTCGACATGATCAACAGTCATGACGTGAGCACCATGAGCGCGCACACCGCGCCCGGGCACATCGACCACAACCCGGTCGTCGAGGACGGCATCGAGGCCAACACGGCGTTCTGGGAGCAGATCTTCGCCGCGTTCCCCGACGTCAAGGTCGTCACCCACGATGTGGTCGTGGAGGGGGACCGGATCGCCGGCCGCTTCGAGTACTCCGGCACCCACCGGGGCACCTTCTTCGGGGTCGAGGCCACCGGGCGTCCGCTCAGCTTCCAGTCGATCGACTTCTGGCGGGTCGAGGACGGCCTGCTGGCCGAGCACTGGGACCAGCTGGACATGGCCGGCCTCTTCCGTCAGCTCGGCGTCGACATCCACGTCGGCCAGGACGCGTAACCGCGCCCCCGGCGGGTGGCGGGCGGCCCGGCGTGCACGCGGTGCGCGCCGGGCCGCCCGCATACCCCCGACCCCATCCCGCCCCCGGCTTCCGTCGCGGCGACGGCCGCCGGTCAGGTGGCGGCCGGCCGGGGGGGCGGGGGAGGGGTCGGTCAGGGGGCGGGCGGCCGGGTGGCGGCGGCCTGTTCCACCTCGTCCACGAGCCGGGCGTGGGCCAGGACGGCCTCGGTGTGCGGGGTGAAGTCCTCGCCGTCGAGGACGGCGCGGGCGAAGACGCCCGCGATGTTGGTGAAGTGGGCGTCCGGCGCGAGGCGGATCTCCTCGACGGCGCCGCCGCGTTCGACGTGCAGCACCGGGACGTGCTCGTCGGGGGTGCTGAAGGCGCGGTCCAGCCGCAGCCGCCCCTGGCTGCCCCACAGGTCGTAACCGCTGCGGTAGGCGTGCTCGACACCGTAGGCGAGCTGGGCCGCCGCCCCGGACGGGGCCGTCAGCAGCGCGCCGCCCGCGGGAGCGGGCCCGTGCGGGCCGGCCGGGCGCACATGGGCGCCGGCCACCCGCAGGCCGGGGCCGAGGAAGAGCTGCGCGGCGCGCAGCGGGTAGGCGGCGACCTCGGGCAGGGTGCTGGCGCGCCGCAGGGCGCCGTCGCCGTCGCGGCGCAGCGGGATGCCGAACTCGGAGCCGAACAGCTGCAGTTCGCCGATCAGCCCGTCGTCGAGGAGCCGGCGGACGCGGGCGTGCTGGGAGTGGTGCAGGAACATGAAACTCTCCATCAGCAGCAGGCCGCGCTCGCGGGCGAGAGCGACCGCCTTGTCCGCGTCGGCCTGCCGCAGCGCGAACGGCTTCTCGCACAGCACGTGCTTGCCGGCCGCCAGCGCCCGCAGCGTCCACTCCGTGTGCAGCTCGGGCGGCAGCGGCACGTACACCGCGTCCACGTCCTCGCGCTCCAGCAGCCGCGCGTAGCCGGCCACCGGCGTGCCGCCGAACCGGTCGGTGAACGTCCGCGCCCTGGCGAGGCTGCGGCTGGCCACGGCGCTCACCCGGATGAGCGGCTGGCGGGCCATCGAGGGCAGCATGCGCCGTCCGGCGATGTCCGCGCAGCCCAGCACGCCGACGCGCAGCACGGGTCCTCCCGGCGCGCTCACCGGGCGTACGCCCCGCCGCGCGCCCAGGCCGCGCGCAGCCCGGTCAGCAGCGTACGGGCCTCGATGTTCAGGTAGTTGCTGTGCCGCAGCAGCGCGGACATCTGGTCCACCGTCACCCACAGGAAGTCCTCGGGCACGTCGACGGGGAAGTCGCCGCCCACCTCCATCAGGACGTAGCGGTTGCCCGCGTGGTGGAAGCGCCCGCCCTCCTCGGACTGCACGGTGTCGTACAGCAGTGAGCCGGCCTCGGCCCGCAGGACCAGGTCCAGGAACCGCGGCCGGCGCGGTGCGGGCAGCGTCAGCGCGCGGCCCGGCTGGCACTGCACGGTGGGGCCGAGCTCCGCCACGTCCAGCACGCCCGCCTCGGAGCGGGCGTGCGCCAGCAGGTGCGGCACGCCGCCGATGCGGCGCACCAGGAACGCGGACAGGCCCTGTTCGGCCGGCGCGAGCAGCGGCTGGGTCCAGCGGGTGACCTCGCGGTTGGCGGCGGCCACGGACGCGGCGATGACGGTGAAGTGGTGGCCGCTGTCGTGGGAGATCCCGTCCTCGGTGCGCCGCCAGTGCCGTACGGCCGACAGCGGCATGCTGGTCTGCACCAGCTCCCGGTGCGCCTTGATCTCGGTGAGCCGGTTGAGGAGGTGCTCCATGGAGTGCAGCGGGGGTCCCTCGTCGGCGAAGGACGGGATCAGCGACAGCACGGTACGGGCGTCCATGTTGACCACGTTCGACTCGTGCAGCAGCTGGTGGATCTGGCCGAGCGTCAGCCACACGAAGTCCTCGTGCTCGGGGACGTGGCCGAGCGCCTCCACCACCATGTTCCGGTTGCGCTTGCGCAGGAACCAGGAGCCCTGTTCGGACTGGAGGGAGTCGAACAGCACCCGTGAGGCGGTCCGCGGCGGCGCGAAGTACTCGATGTGGTTCACGGGGGCGCCCCGGTGCACCCCGGTGTAGTTGCTGCGGGTGGCCTGCACAGTGGGGGACAGCTGGACGGTCTCGATGTTGCCGGGTTCCATCTTGGCCTGCATCAGGCAGTGCAGGACGCCGTCGAACTCCTTGACGACGATGCCCAGGATGCCGATCTCCGGCTGGTTGATGATCGGCTGCGACCAGGACGCGGCGTGCCCGTTCCACTCGGTGCGCACGTGCAGGCCCTCGACGGAGAAGAACCGGCCGCTGTCGTGCACCAGGTTCCCGGTGGCGCCCTGGAAGCGCCAGCCGACCAGCTCGCGGAAGGGGATGCGCCGCACCTCGTAGCGGTTGGTGCGGCGCTGCTCGGCGAACCACTCACGGAAGACCGGATTGGGTGTCACCGGGCTGTCCAGGGTCTGGGCCGACAGCGTGAAGCGCCGCCCGAGGCCGGTGAGGGCGCCCGGGGGCACCGCTTGGGTGATGGTCATAAAACATGACTCCTTCGCCGTGTCCCGCGCGCCCAGGGCCAGGCCGCCGCCCACGACCATCCGGCAGGGCGATCGGCCGTTGCTGGAGGGCGCCTCGAAACGCCCCGCACGCCCGCTCGAGGCATCCCCCGGCACCCGGCCCGGGGGAGGGGCGGAGAGGGCCGCCCACGTGGGACGGCCCGCTCGGAGCAGCCGCCCCTCCCGCCGCCCCTTCCCGGTTTCTTTCAATGCTAGATTTATTGTCACTGCTAGACAAAGGGGTGAGGCGTCCCTACGCTGAGGCGGTATGAGAATCCTCTTTGCCAGCGCGGGCAACTTCGGGCACGTCTATCCCCTGCTTCCCTTGGCGAAGGCCGCGCGCGCCGCGGGCCACGAGGTGGTGTTCGCCACCGGCGAGCAGCTCCACCCGGCCCTGCGGGCCGCCGGCCTGGAGCCGGTGGCGGCGGGCCGCTCGGTCCCCGAGGCGTTCATGGAAGCAGTGCGCGGTAGTGCCTCCCTCGAGCACGACGGCGCCGACCTGGGCGCCCAGGACGTGCCGCCGGAGGTGCTGGCGGACCTGCATGTGAAGGTGTTCGGTTCGGTGCTGCCCCGCTGGGTGGCCGCCGACCTCGCGCCCGTCCTCGCCGACCGGCGCCCCGACCTCGTCGTCTACGAGGCGATGAACCCGGGCGCCGCCTTCGCCGCACGGCTGGCGGGTGTGCCCGCCGTCGCGCACGGCGTCGGGGTGATGGCGATGGGCCCCGAAGAGGCCCGGATCCAGGAGGAGTTGCTGGCCACCGCGGCCGACCTCGGGGTGAGCGTGCCCTACGGCCGGCTGCTGGCGCTCGCCGCCACGTACATCGACATCTGCCCGCCGTCGCTGCAGGACGCCGGCTTCCTGGCCGCCCCGCTGCCCCGCATCGAACAGCGCCCCGTCGCCTACGGCGAGCCGGGTGAACTGCCCGCGGGCATCCGCGACGCGGACGGCCCGTTCGTCTACCTGACCCTGGGCACCGCACTGGGCTCGGTGGACGTGCTGCGCACGGTCATCGACGGGCTGCTGCCGCTCCAGGTGCCGGTCCTGGTGGCGACCGGACCCGTGGTGGCCGTCGCCGACCTGGGTGAACTGCCCGAGCGCGTGGTGGCGGTGGAGTGGGTGGCCCAGCCCGAGGCACTGAAGCGGGCGGCGCTGGTGGTGCAGCACGGCGGCGCGGGCACCACCCTGGCCGCACTGGCGGCCGCCCTGCCCCAGCTGATCCTGCCGCAGGGCGCCGACGGCCCCGCCAACGGCACCGCCGTGCGCGACGCGGGCGCCGGCGAGGTGATCCTCGCCGGTGACCTGTCGGCCGACGCGGTCACCGAACAGGCCCGCCGCATCCTGGGCGACGAGAGCTACCGGGACGCGGCCCGCAAGGTCGCCGCCGAGATCGCCGCGATGCCCGACCCCGCCGAAACCGCGGCCCGCCTCCCGCAGTTCACCGCCTGACCGGCCCGACCCGCCCGGCCTGTTCGGTCTGTTCGCCTCCGGGTGCCGATCCGCCGGCCGCCCGGTCCCCGGCTCCGGTGCGCGCGTGCACTCCCCCGGTACGCGCGCACCGGATGCCCCCGTCCGCCGTGGGGCACCCTCGCCTCCCTGCCGTACGACGCCGGTGCGCGCCTGCGTCCCCCGCGTCTCCTGCCCGGCCGCACGCCACGACCTCCCGCCGTGCGGTGAAGGCGCCCGCCCGGCAGTCCGCAAACCGCAGTCCGCAACCCGCAGTCCGCAACCCGCAGTCCGCAAGCCGGAGTTCGGGGCCCGCGAGCCGGAGTGGGGGAGTGCGGAAGAGGTGGGCGGGTCAGGGCAGGGGGAGGGCGAGAGGGCGGCCGGCGGGCGTCTCGTCGCGCGCGGCCGGGGTGTCCGGCAGGTCCTCGACCGGTGTGTGCGGGGGTGAGGTCACCAGTGCCGTCAGGGCGGCGCGCAGCGCGCGGGCGAGCTGTGCGGCCTGCGCACGGGTGAGCTGTGCGGAGGCGAACTCCAGGCTCAGCAGGGGGTGTTCGCGCCAGCGCAGCACCGTCAGGGCGGCGTCCGCGGTGACGGCGCCCGGGTGCCCGTGATGGAAGCGCGCGCTCAGCCCGCCCGCCCGCATGCTCTCGGGCAGCAGCTCGTCGCGGGCCGCGAACGTCACCTGCGTCAGGGCGGCGCGGAAGCGGTCTACGGGCACCCCCGCGGCGCGCGCCGTATCGGCGTCGTCGACATCCGCGTACTGGAGGGCCTCGCTGAACGCGCAGGCGATGCCGCGCAGGAAGTAGTCGACGCCGCCCGCCAGTTCGCAGGCCACCGGCACCGTCGCGGAGCAGGGCACGACGGTGCGCAGCAGCTCCGCGGTGGGCCGGCGCGGCATCTCGGTGCCCACCAGCAGCCGTTCGCGGCCCGCGCGCCGGCCCACCGCCAGTGCCCAGGCCGCCAGCAGCACCGTGCCGTGCGGCACACCGGCCCGCCGGGCCGTCGCGTCGGCCGCGTCCCGCAGCCGCGTGCCGAGGCCGAACAGCAGCTGCTCGCCGCGGTAGTCGAAGGCGGCCGCCGGCCGCGCCGCGGGCGCCAGGTCCAGGCCGCCTGCCAGGGAGCGCAGTTGCTCGGCGCGTTCGGCCGGCAGCACCCGGGCCGGGCCGGGCCGGGCGGCCGGCCGGGTGCGGTGCGGCGCGTCCGGGCCGGGGCGGGGCGTGTGGTCCAGCGGGCGGCGGCGGACGGCGCGGTCGTAGTCGGCGAGCAGTTCCTGCCACAGCAGGGCGGCCGACCGGCTGTCCGCCACGGCGTCGTGGTGGACGAACGACAGCAGCTGCGCACCGGCCGCCAGCGGCGTCAGCGCGAAGACCAGCGGCGGCAGGCCGGGCCGGCCCACCAGCCGCCCCGCCCGCACCGCCAGCCGCGCGTGCGCCGCCGCCACCAGGTCCTCGCCCGGACCCGCGGCCAGCGGCTCCAGCATGACCAGCGGCGGGGGACAGACGGCGAGCACCCGCCGCACAGGGCCGCGCGGGGTGGTGGCGAAAGCGGTCCGCAGGCCCTCGTGCCGCGCACCCAGCGCGGCCAGCGCACGGCGCAGCGCGCCCGCGTCCAGCGGGCCGGACAGCTCGGCGCTGACGATCCGGGCCACCGCACCGGCACCGGCGACCCGCTCGGCGGCGAGCGCCGCCGACTGCCCCGGCAGCAGCGCCCGTACGCCCCCGCCGCCCGCGGCCGGCCCCGGCGCCCGCACCGGCGCCGGACGCGCCCGGGCCAGTACGTCCGCGAGGGGGGCGGGCCCCAGCAGCTGCGCCAGGTCCACGGCCAGGCCCAACTGCTGCTCGGCGCGCGCCTGGAGCCGTACGGCCTGCCCGAGGCCGCCGCCCAGCGTGATGAAGGGGGACCCCGCCGCCGCGGCCGGCAGGACGCGCCGGTCGCAGCCGATGACGTCCGCGGCCAGGTCGAGCAGCTCCTCCAGGGGAGTCGGCGTCAGCATGGGCGGGCCCTCTCTGTGGGCAGTCGTGCCCCGATGCTGGCGCCCGCGCCTCGAAGGCCGCTCGAACGCGGCCGCACGACGGCACCCGCCCCGCCGCACGACAGGACGGCAACCCCCCGAATTTCAAAGGCAGAAAGCCTATCACTGACAGCTCGATTATCGCTGAAAGTGCTAAAGTCGGTCCATGACGCTCCGAGAACGACGCCTGCGCGAGCAGGCCCAGCGCCACCGCCTGATCCTCACCACGGCCCGCGAGATGGCCGAGGCCGAAGGCTGGGACCACGTCACCACGCGGCGTCTCGCGGACCGTATCGAATACAGCCAGCCCGTGCTGTACCAGCACTTCAAGAACAAGGACGCCATCGTCCACGCGGTCGCCCTGGAGGGCTTCGCCGAACTCGCCGCCGCCCTGCGCGCCGCCCGCCTGGGCAAGGCGGAGCCGCGCGGCGCACTGGACGCGGTGGCCCGCGCCTACGTCGACTTCGCCGAACGCGGGCCGGTCCTCTACCAGGCCATGCTCACCCTCGACCCGGGAGGCGACGACGCCCCCGACGACGCCCCCGACGACACTCCGCGGGGCACGTCCGGGGAGACGCCGGCGCCGCTCGCGGACGTCCTCGCCGAGATCGGCCTCGCCGTCGCGCCCCTCGCGGCCGGCCGCGACGGCGCACTGCTGGCCGAGGTCCTGTGGAGCGCCTGGCACGGCCTGGCCGTCCTCACCGGGGGCCGCCGTCTGCGTCCCGGCCTCACCGGCCGGCGGCTGGCCGCGCTGACCGAGGTCCTGCTCGGCCCCGCGGCCCAGCCCGCCTGACGAATCGACGGCGAACCGGCCCACGGGGCCGCACGCGCGCGGCCTCGGACACCCCGTGGCTCCAAGGCTCGGTGCTCCAAGGCGTGGTGGCTCCAGGGCGTGGTGGCTCCAGGGCCGGTGGCCCGGGGGCATGCCGGCCGGTCCGCAGGCGGTGCGGTGGGGGCCCGGTGGTTCAGACCGGGGTCCTGGCCGTCTCGGCCTGCTGCTCCGGCTCGGCGGGTCCGGTCCCGGCGGGCTCGTTCAGGCGCTTGCCGATCAGCACGAACAGCAGGATGAGCCCGACCGTGAGCAGGGTGTGCCCCAGACCCGCGGTGAGCGGTACCGCCTCGGGCACATGGTCGCCGAGCACGGTCTCGGTGCCGTGCACGAACATCATGGCGACGGTGATCGCGATGCCCGCGTTGTAGAACCAGAAGAAGTACGTGAACAGTTTCGTCCCGGACAGCGCGAACTGCTTGTCCAGGGCGAGGACGATGAGGAAGCCCATCATGCCCAGCGCGAGCAGGTGGGTGTGCATGAGCGCCAGCTGGGTTTCACCGTCGAAATCTTTGGCTTTGGTGAACTCCCGGTAATACAGCCCGGAGATCACTCCCAGGATCATGTAGACGTGTGCCGCGTAATACGACTTCCGCATCCCCGTGCCCGCTCCCTGCTGGTCATTGCTGGTCAATTCAGGCCTTCACGGGGGCCATTGAAGCACTCCGGCGTGAACCCTTCGCCCGTTTCCCAAGATCGTTCGAGCCGGCCTCCAGCGGGCCTCGAGGGCCTCTGTGAAGTTCCGGGCCACGCTGGGGCGTCGAGGTTCGTCCCCGCACAACGAGAGGCATCCGCATGAGGCACTCCCGTACGGTCGCGGCCGTCGCCGCGGTCACCGGACTGGTCCTGGCCGCCGCGGGCGCGGCGAGCGCCCAGGTCACGCCCGGACCCGTCACCCCGCCGTCGCCCCGGGACACGGAGGAGGCGGTATGAAGCACCCCCGCAGTGTCACGGGCGTCGCGGCGGCCGTCGCGGCCACCGGACTCGTCCTGGCCGCCGCCGGCGCGGCACCCGCGCAGACACCGGCCGGGCCGGAGCGCATCACCTCACGGGCGCAGCTGGCCCGCAGCATCGCCGGGGCCGTGGCCCGGGAACAGGCCGCCGTGAGCGTGCCGTTGTCCCCGGCGGCCCGGGGCATGAGCGTCGACGTCTCCTCCGTACTGCCGTGCTGACGCGCGACCCCGCGCGCCCGGACGCGGCCGCCGCCGGCCGGGAGCCAGCGCGCCCGGCCGGCGCCGGGGCCGGCACCCCTGCGAGCTGGTGCCCCAGCGGTGCGGCGCACGCGCCGGAGTCGCTGGTCCTGGGCGTGCGCTCCGGCCTCGACGGACAGGTGACGTACCTCGCCGAGGCGGTCCCGGCCGCCGCGGTGCTCGACCAGATCCCCGCGGACATCGAACCGCGCCGGATCCTGCGGTTCGCCTCGCACTGCGTCGCCGACTGCGCCAACCGCCGGGGCGGTGACTGCACCCTGGTGGAGCGGATGGTGGCGGCCTACCCGGTGCCGGCGGGCGGCACCGTGCCGCGCTGCCATCTGCGGGCCGGCTGCCAGTGGTGGGCACAGGCCGGGGTCGACGCCTGCCGGCGCTGCCCGGCACTGGCCACCCGCCACCCCGCGGACGACGAACTGGCCACCCTGGTCGCCGACCCGGACGTCACCCCCGAACAGCTCGCCGCCTGGACCGCCGCCCGCCAGGACTGAACACCCGTCCGCCGCGCCCTCGTTCGCCGCGCCCTGGTTCGCCGGGCCTTGCGCCGCGCCCCCGGCCGGCCCGGCTCAGGAGGGGACGTCGCAGGTGGTGAGGGCGGTGAAGGCGGGCCGGCGCAGTGCCTCGGCGAGCGACGTGCGCCAGTGGGGGAGAGCGGGCAGCCCCGCCGTGGCCCAGCGGGCGTGGCCCAGGACGCTGAACGCGGGCCGGCGCGCCGGGCGGGCGAAGGCCGCCGAGGTGGTCGGGCGCACCCGGTCGGGATCCAGCCCACTGAGTTCGTACGCGGCCCGGGCCAGGCCGTACCAGGTGGTGCGGCCGGCGGCGGTGGCGTGGTAGACGCCCGGCGGGGCGCCGCCGGCCCGGCCGAGCGCGACCAGCAGCCCGGCCAGGTCGTAGGACCAGGTGGGCTGTCCGTGCTGGTCGTCGACGACGTCGACGGTGTCCCTGCGGGCGGCGAGACCGAGGACGGTGGCGACGAAGTTCTGCCCGTGTTCGCCGTACAGCCAGGCGGTGCGCACGATGTAGCCGGTGTCGGGCAGGAGTTCGGTGACCGCCCGTTCGCCCGCCAGTTTGCCGCGGCCGTAGGCGTTGACCGGGCCGGTCGGGGCCGACTCGGGGTAGGGCTCGGTGCCGTCTCCGGGCAGCACATAGTCGCTGGAGACGTGCAGCAGCCGGGCGCCGGTGCGGCGGCAGGCGAGGGCCAGGTGACGTACGCCCGTCCCGTTGACGGCGGTCGCGGCGGCCTCGGCCCTCTCGGCGCCGTCGACGTCCGTCCAGGCGGCGCAGTTGACCACCACGTCGTGGCCGGCGACCGCGGCCCGCACGGCCCGCGGGTCGGTGATGTCGAGGCCGGCCCGGTCGAGCGCGGTGACCTGTCCGCCGGCCAGCCGCGCCCGCACCTCGCGGCCCAGCGCCCCGCCGCTCCCGGTGACCAGCCAGCGCGTCATCGACCGCTCCTCGCGTGGAAGGCCCGGCCACCGGGCCGGGGAGGAAACACACACGTCCCGCGCCCAGGGCGTGCGGCGGCACGGCGCACCGCCCCCGCGTCCGGCGCGCGCCGCCCGCACGGGCCGACCCGCACGTCCCGCATGTTCGGCCCGTCCCGCACGTCCCGCACGTCCCGCACGTTTCGCATGTTCGGCCGCGTTCCCGGGCCCGCGTCGGGCACCGCCGCACGGCCCACACCTTCCCGCACCCGGCCCGCCGGCACACCGGCGGCCACGACTTCCCGCACCGCACACCCGCGACGTCCGGACACGGGCCGTGCGGCGGCCCGCGCGGGCCAGGCGGACCAACGGGCCCGGCGGCCCAACGGGCCAGGAGGCCAACGGGCTAGGCGGACCGGGCGGGTTGGGCGGACTGGGCGGACTGGGGGGACTGGTCGGGCCCGGCGGAGTGCGCCACAACCGGGGCGGCGGTCAGCGAGCGCACCTGGGCGCTGCACAGCGCCGCCGCGGTCGCGCACACCACCAGCGCGGCCCCGCCCAGCAGCGCGCCGCTCGTCCCGGTGTGCGCGGCGATCGGACCCGCGGCCATCTCGCCCACCGGCAGGGCCACGAACGAGCCCAGCGCGTCGTAGGAGTACACGCGCGCCAGCCGGTCGGCGGGAACGTTCTCCTGCAGCGACACGTCCCAGGCCACTCCGAACTGTTCCAGCGCGATGCCGTTGGCGAACATCGCCGCGCCCAGCAGCAGCGCCCCGCCGCCCTGGGCCAGCACCACCAGCGGCAGCGCCTCCACCGCCACCGCCGCCACGCCCACCAGCAGGATCCGCCGGGCCTGGGAGCGGGCGGCGAGGACACCGCCCAGCAGCGCCCCGGCCATCTGCGCGGCCAGCACCGCGCCCCACACACCGCGCCCGAACGTGGCATCGGCGACGGCCGGTCCCAGCACCTGGATGCCGCCCGCGACGACGGCGTTGACCACCATGAACTGCCCCACCACGATCCACACCCAGCGGCGCGCGGTGAACTCCCGCCAGCCCGCCCGCAGTTCCCGCAGCGGATGCGTGCGGCCGGGCGGGGGGCCGGGCGTGTCGGCGGGCGCGGTGCGCACTCCCAGGAAGCACCAGGCCGCCGCGCCGAACGCCGCCGCGCTGCAGGCCAGTCCCCAGCCGGCCCCGCATCCGGCCGCGACCGCGCCGCCCAGCGACACACCGGCGATCATGCCGAGGTTGGTGCCCATCCGCATCAGCGCACCGGCCGGGCGGATCAGGCCGGCCGGCACCGTCTGCGGGGTCAGGGCGGCGGAGGCGGGCAGCGACAGTGCGGCCAGCGCGCCGTTGAGGACGCTGAGCGCGGTCAGCAGGGGAAGCGAGGTGAGACCCAGCAGGACGCTCAGCGCGATCGCCGTCTGCGCTCCGCACGCGGCCAGCGCGGAACCCCGTACGACCAGGGTGCGCCGTATCCGGTCGGCGACGACCCCGCCGGCCAGCAGCAGCGCCACGTTGGCCACCGAGCGTGCCCCGACGACCAGGCCCAGGGCGGTGGTCGAGCCGGAGGCGTCGAGGACGGCGAAGGCCAGGACCACGGGGGCCATCGCGTTGGCGCAGTACACCAGCGCCCGTCCGGCGGCCAGCCGGCGGAACGAGCGGTGGCCGAGCGGACCGCGCAGACGCGGGGCGTGCCCGGGCGCGGCGGTGGCGGGGTTCATGGCGGGCTCCCTACGGACGGGGCAGGACGGTGAAGTGCACCCGGGAGACGCTCATGCCCAGGTCCTGTACGGCGAAGGGGCAGAAGTAGTAGGCCTGCGGGGCGGCTCGGGGGGCCAGGTCGAGGGTGAACTCGGCGTGGGCGCGCTGTCCGGCGACCGCCTCGACGCGGCGCAGCACGGGGCCCACCCGGGCGTCGAGGTAGAGCGGCAGCACGATGCCCAGATTGAGGGTGCCGTCGCGGGGTGCCACCGCCTCCACCACCACGTGCAGGGTGCCGCCCGCGGCGGCCTCGGCGGGTGCCTTCACGTGCAGTTCGACGGCGCCGGTGTGGGCGTTGGCGACGTCGCCGCAGCGCGCGCACACCGTCTGGACGGTGTCGGCGATCGCCGGTACCCGGCCGTGGCGGCGGTAGGAGCGCAGCGGCCGGCCGCAGGCGCACGGGGTGTCGAGCGCGACGGGCGCTGCGGCGGTGCTGCGCTCGCCGAAGTAGGTGGGGAAGGCGAGGGCGGGGTCGTCGTGGTGCTTGGCGAAGCGGTGGGCCAGTGCGAGGTCGAGGGACTTGGTCTCGGCGGCGATCGCGGCCAGTGCCGGGCCGGCGTCCGGTGCGGACCGGGCCACGGTGCGCACCGCGTCGCGCAGCACGGTGTCCGCCAGCGCCCGCAGCCGGGGGCGCAGGGGGTAGTCGGGGCCCAGCAGCCCGCTGTCGAGCAGGCCCGACAGGCGGGCGCCGAGCCGGTGCAGCGGCGGGTACGGGGCAGCCGGGCCTTCCTCCCCGCTCCCGGTCCCGTCCGCGTGCGTGTCCGCGTGCGTGTCCGCGTGCGTGTCCACGGCCCCGTCCCGGGCGCCGCCCGCCGTGTCCGCCGAGACCGCCGGGTCCGGGCCGGAGGGTTCCGCGAACCCGGAAGAGCCGGTGGAGCCGGTGGAGTTGAGGGGGCTGGGGGAATCGGAGGGTCCGAAGGCGTCGGTGCCGGCGGGGGAGTGGGGGTGGGGGTGGGACGGTTCGAGGCCGGAGGACTGCAGGCCGGCCTGGACGAACGCGGGGTAGGGGTTGATGTCGCGCAGTTGCCGGTTCATGGCGAGGGCCGCGCTGCCGGCGGCCGTGGTGGCGGTGAGCCAGGCCAGGTTCTCGGGGCGCTGTCCGTCGCAGGCGGTGAGGGTGGCGACGACGGTCTGCGCGGGCCCGTCGAGCGCGTTGAGGAGGATGAGGTATTTCGGGTCGTACATCGCGTGGCCGGCGAGGGCGCCGCTGAAGCAGTTGGCCAGTACCAGTTCGGCGGCCCGGATGCCGCGGGCGGGGATGAGTTTGTCCTGCGGTTTGGTGCAGCCCAGGCCGTAGGCGCAGCGGGGACCGGGCCCTGCGGGTGCGGCCGCGGCGGGGCTCGCTCCGCACAGGGTGAACTGGCCGAGGTTGAGCTGGTCGTCCTTGCCGTTGCCGTGGAAGAGGACCCGCCGCCACACCCGGCCCAGCGCGATCTGCTGGACGTCGAGGCGGTGGACGTCGCCGGCGCCGAGCCATACGTCGGCCTGCGGTGCGGGGGCGGCGGTGTCGAGTTCGGACAGGACACCCACCGGGGCGTTCGCGGTGACGCGGGCGTACTGCTTGGCCGCCATCCAGCTGAGGCTGTGCACGTCGCGGCCGGTCAGCAGGGACAGGGGGCGCCCGGTGGCGTGGGCGGCGTCGAGGGTGTGCTGCACGGCGTCGGCGCGCAGGTGGGCGTATGTGCCGACCAGCAGCACGGATCCGGTGTCCGGCAGGTCGTGGGGGTCGTCCACCCAGTGGCGGGCCAGCGGGCGGATCAGCGCGTTCAGCGCGGCGGGCAGCGGGCCGCCGGCCACGACGCCGGTGTCGCAGGGTTCGGGGGTGCGCAGGCCGCTGTAGACCTCTTCGGCCAGGGCGATGCCGTCCAGCAGGTCCGTGCGGGGGCCGGTGAACACCGGCAGGGGGCCCCGGCCGCCGGCCACGGCCCGCGTGTAGTCGCCGAGCGAGGTGTACGGGGCGAACAGCGGCGGCCGCCCGGTACCGGGGCCGGTGTCCGCGGTGGCCGAAGTCCTTGTGGCGGCCGGGGTGTTCGCGGGGCTCGTGACGGCGGGGGTGTTCACGGCGGCTGAAGTGCTCATGACGGCCGGGGCGGTGGGGGTGCTCACGGCGTTCACGGGTGGTCCACCTTCAGCTCGAAGTGGTCGAGGACGGCGTGCATGCGCTGTTCGACCTCGTCGGCGGTGGCGCCCTCGACGTGGACGTAGCCGGTGGAGGCGTGGGAGGCGCGGGGCGGGTCGAGGACGTCGCCGGGGGCGGCGTCCAGGTGGGCGCCGATCACGCCGGGCAGCCGCAGCAGTTCCTCCTCGGAGCTGATGTGGACGACGCGGCCGGGCCGGGTGGGCAGGAGCAGGTCGCCGACGGCCCGGTCGCGGGTGTAGACGGGGTGCGGGACCCGGTCGAGGTAGGTGTCGAGGATGACGTGCAGGAAGTCGAAGCCGTAGGCGAGGGAGTGGTTCACGGGGACTTCGCAGCCGCTGAGGCGGGCGGCGACCTCGCTCATGCGGAAGGAGCCGTCGTCGGTGAGGAAGAACTCGCCGTGCAGGTAGCCGAAGGGCAGGTCCAGGCCGTCGGTGAGCCGCTGGGCCAGGGCCCGCGCGTCGACGGGAAGGTGTTCGCCGGGCGCGTAGGTGATGTTGGCGTTGATCGCGCCGTCGAGGACCTCCAGGATCGGGCGGGGGTTCTTCGACAGGTAGGCGTCCACGACCCGGCCGCGGGCGACGACGGCGCACAGCTGGAACTCGCGGCCGCGGACGAACTCTTCGGCCATCCAGTCCAGGCCGGGGTCGAGCGGCGGGATCGCGGCGAGGGCGGCGGGGGAGTCGACGCGGTAGGTGTGCAGGCAGGAGTCGGAGTCGACGGGCTTGAGGACGACCGGCCAGCCGTGGGTGTCGCCGAACGCGGCGACGTCGTCGAGGCTGTGCACGGCGCGGTAGGCGGCGTGCGGGATGCCGAGCTCGGCGTAGCGGTCCTTCATGGTCTTCTTGTTGCGCACCCAGGCGACCTGCCGGGGCGTCAGGTGCGGCAGGTCGACGAGGGCGGCGAAGCGCTGGGCGCGCTCCTGCAGCGCCTCGTTGGGGTTGCAGAAGAACCGCGGCCGGGGCAGGCCCCGGGTGCCCTTCATCCAGCGCAGGTAGCGGGCGGCCTCCTCGTGCAGGGGGGCGGCGGTGCGCAGGGTGAACGTGGGCAGGTGCGCGGTGCGCCGGAGGTAGTCCTCGCTCAGCGGCACGGAGTCGAAGCGCAGCAGGACGACGTCCACGTCGTCGCGGGCCAGGACGCTGTCGGTGAAGGTGGCCCGGCGGCTTTCGACGAGCAGGACGGCGGGACGGGAGGGCGTGCTGGGCATGGCGGTCTCCAGAGGTCGGGCGGGCCGGCGGGGCGGGCGGGGGGCGGGGCCGTGCGGGCGGGGGTGTCAGCCGATGACCCGGGTGGCGCCGTCGAGGCGGCCGGGCCGGGTGCGCCGCAGGTCGCGGACGAGGTTGACGCGTTTGAGCCAGCGGTCGGATCCGTCGAAGCCGGCGCTGAAGGGGCGCCGTCCGTGCACCACGTTGCGGTTGTCGAGGAAGCAGACGGCGCCGGTGGGCACCAGCACGTCGGTGAGGTTGGCGTCCAGGTGCGCCACCAGCCAGGCCAGGGCCCGTTCGGCCTCCCGGTCGCCGGGCAGCGCGGTGAAGAAGTCCCGGTCGATGCGGAGCACCGGCAGGTCGCGGTGGCCCGACAGGACGGCGACCGGCTCGGCCGGGGGAGTGTCGGCGGCGAACTCGTGGGAGGTGTCGGGCAGGGCGGCGAACCGGGGCCGGGCCAGCACCTCGCGCACGTCCGCGGGCACCTGGCGCACGTCGACGTGGGCCACGGTGGTGGGCACCCGGCCCGGGTTGCGGAGCGCGAACAGGCCCACCCAGTCCGCCCGGTGGGGGGAGAAGGCGTCCTCGGTGTGCCAGGCCAGTTCCAGTTCGCTGGAGGCGGAGACGAGGCTGTGTTCGTAGCCCTTGCTGGGCAGAACGTCGGTCACCAGCCGGCCGGCCTGCTGGGTGGCCCAGCCGGTGATGTCGCCGAGCAGCGCCGCGTACAGCACCAGCAGGCAGCCGTGGACCTGGCTCGCCTCGGTGTCGGCCGCGCTCCAGTGGCCGGGGGTGGGCCCCAGGGCCGCCTGGTCGACGAGGTGGCCGCGGACCAGGGTGGCGTGGGTGTTCTCGTCGCGGCGGGCGGAGTTGAGGTGGCGGCGCACCGCGAGCGGCAGTTCGTGGGCGATCACCGGGGCCTCGTCGACGAACCGGGGGTCGTCGGCGGCCTTGAACGTCCGCGCGCAGGACGCGGCCAGGGCGTGCGCCGCGCGGGCCTCGCGGGCGGTCAGGTCGAGCACGTGGTGGCGGGGGTCGCCGGCCGGCTCCGGGGCGGGCAGGGGCCCCGCGGCGGCGGCCGGGCGGGCGGAACTCGTGGGGCGGGCGGGGGCGATGACGGTCATGGCGGGTCCCTTACGGCTACAGGAGAGGGTGCGGGTGCGGGTGCGAATGCCGGTGCGGTGGGCGCCGACGGGCGCGGGGCCGGGTCAGCGGGTGGTCTGCAGGTGGTCCAGGCACAGCTCGTACAGGTCCTCGGCGTGGGTCTCGTGCCAGCCCTCGGGGGCGGGTACGGAGGCCGGCCACAGGGCGTGGCGGTCGCGGGCGTCGGACAGGACGACGAAGGTGCCGTACTCGTCGGCGAAGGGGTCGTCGGCCGGGGGCGGGCCCAGCACGGTCAGCCGGCCGTCGGCGTCGATGCGGGCGGCCCGGCCGGTGCGCCACATGAGGGCGGTCTGCTCGCCGGGGCCGGCCAGCGGGTCGGGCAGGAAACGCTCGCCGGTGGCGGCGGGCCGGCCGGCGTAGCCGTGGGCGACGCCGGCGCCCGCGATGTAGAGGCTTCCGGTGCGGCCGGCCGCGGCGGGCCGCAGCTGCGCGTCCAGGACGTAGGCGCGGTGGCCCGGGGCGGGCCGGGGCCCGGCGGGGGTGTGTTCGATCCGCAGCCGGCCCTCCGGCCAGCCGCCGGGCACGCTCAGGGTGAGGTGCTCGGCGGCGGCGCGGGCCAGGAGCGCCTCGCCCGCGGCGCCCAGCAGCACGCTCGCGCCGCAGCCGCGCAGCCAGTCCAGGACGGCGGCGGGTGCGGCACCCTCCAGGGGGCCGGCGGGCAGATGGACACGGGCGCCGCGGACGAGGGCGGCGAGCAGGCCGAGGGCGGTGTCCGCGTCCGGGTAACCGGCGCTCAGCCAGGCCGCGTCGGCGGCCGGGGCGAGGGTGGCGGCGGCGACGGCCTCGGAGCCGATCTCCACCAGCGGGCCCGCCGCCGCGGCCACGTCCGCCGTAGTGGTGGTGTCCGGCGTGCCGGTGGTGTCCGGTGTGGCGGGGGCCAGGACCACCGGGTGCGCGGGGTGCGCGGGGTGCGGTGGGCGGACGGGCCGGGCGGGGATGGCGGGCAGCAGGTCGGCGGCCGGGTCGCGGACCAGGCGGGCGGCTTCGGGTACGGGCGGCAGAGCGCGGTCGGCGGCCTCGTCGAGGAGCAGTACGGCGGGCCGGGCGGAGGCGGGCAGGGCGCGGGCCGGGTCGAGGGGCAGGCAGGCCGCGCCGGTCTTGGCGATGGCGAGGACGGCGACCGCGAAGCCGGTCGGTGAGGCGATCGCGGTGGCCACCGCGGTGCCGGGGCCGGCCCGGTGGGCGAGCAGGGCGTGGGCGAGCAGGTCGGAACGGGCGTCCAGTTCGGCGTAGTCCATACCTGCCAGGGCCGGTGCGCCGGGGGCCCGGGCGGCCTGCGCGGCGAACAGGGCGGCGACCCCCTCTTCGGGCAGCTCCAGCGCCGGCCCCGCCCACCGCCGCGTACCGCCGGCGAGGGATTCGGGCGCGGTGCGCAGCCTGCTCAGGACGGTGGCGGGAGCGTCCAGAGCGGCCTCGAGCAGCGCGGTCAGCAGGCCGGTCAGATGGGCGGCGGCCGTCTCACCGACGCTCTCGTGATCGAAGGCGGCGCTGACGGTGATGCCGGCCGGCGCACCGGCGGGGGTGTGGCGTTCGGTCAGGGTCAGGCCGAGGTCGGCGTCCTGCGCCGGGAGCTGCGGCGGGGCCGCCTGCACGGTGAGCCCGGCCGCCTCGTACTCGCCGCAGCTCTCCGCCAGGACGCTCAGGGCGATGCCGCCGGGCCGGGCCAGGGCCGCGCCGCCGGAGCGGTAGGCGGCCAGGTCGGCGGTGCGCACCCGCCGCAGCAGGTCGGTGAAGGCCGGGTCGCCGGAGGTGTCCACGGACAGCGCCAGCACCCGCCCGTAGGGTCCCACGGCGCGGCGCAGGGCGGCGCTGTCGCGGGCCGGCACCGGCGCGGCCAGGGTGATGACGTCTCCCGCGCCGAGCCGGGCGAGCAGGGCCGCGAGCGCCGCGTGCACCACCATGAACAGGGTGGTGCCCTGCTCGGCGGCCAGCCGGACCAGCCGCTCGTGCAGGCCCGCGTCCCAGTCGAGGTCGAGCCGGCCGCCGTCCCGGCCGCCGGCCGGGGACGGCCCGCTGCCCGGCAGCACCGTGGGCGAAAGATCACCGGCCGCCGCCCGGGGAGCCGCCTCCGGCACGCCGCCGTCCCGGTGCGGGGCGTCACCGGTGGCCCGCGCCCCGTAGGCCAGGGCGAGTTCGGCGGCCAGCGGGGTGTGCGACCACAGGTCGACCAGGCCGGCGGGCACCGTGAGCTCCAGCAGATGGTCGTCGGCGGCCAGGGTACGCAGCCGGGTGCCCGCCGACCCCAGCCGGCTGTTGCGCAGCGCCTCGTGACGCCGCCCGAGGTCTCCGAGCGCCTCCTCCAGCGCCCGTACGCTCAGCGCACCGCGCAGTCGCAGCGGCAGCACCGCGCAGCCCTCCCCGGCGCAGGCCCGGCCCGGACCGGTGGCAGCGGCCGGCCGGTCACCGGCGAGAGCGGCGAACAGCGCGGGAGTGGGCGCCTCGTACAGGGCACGGCTGCCCGGATCGGCGCCCAGCACCGCCCGCGCCCGGGCCAGCAGCCGGGCCGCGGCCAGCGAGTGCCCGCCGATCCGGAAGAAGTCGGAATCGGCGTGGACGGTGCGCCGCGGCACACCGATCACCTCGGCGAACAGATCACGGACGATCTCCTGCAGCGGGGTGCCGGGCGGCGTGCCGGGCCGGTCGGCGCTGAACGCGGGCACGGGCAGCGCGGCACGGTCCACCTTGCCGTTGGCGTTCAGCGGCAGCGCCGCGAGGGTCATCAGCGCCGACGGGATCATGTAGTCCGGCAACTGCTCCTGCAGATAGGCCCGCAGGACGACCTCGGTGTCGACGGTGCTTCCGAACGCGGTCGGCGTGTTGGCGCAGGCCTCGGCGGGCACCTCGGGGCCCGCGTACACACCGGTCAGGGGACCGGCGGGCACCTGTACGGGGTCGACGAAGACGATGTCCAGGAGCCGGCCCTCCTCGGCCGACCAGGTCGGCAGGGCCCGGTAGCCGGCGCGTTCCCCGGCCGCGCACAGCTCCTCCGGGTCGGGCGCGCTCCCGCCGTCGGACAGAAGGGCCACCGCGCCGGCCGGGCCCGCCGTGCCGTCCCGCAGGGCGCGCATCGCCGTCCACTCGCCGTGCACCCGCCGGTTGGGCACCCCGGCCAGCCGCACGGCGGCGGGCCGCCGCGCACGCAGGTACGCCTCCACACCGGCCGGGGAGGCGGCGTCACGGCCCCACACCACACGGGAGGCGGGGGAGAGGTCCAGGACGGGAGCGGCGGTGGACAGCACCGCCTCGTAGCGGTAACGGGTCAGTTCGTTGTGCGCGCCGCCGCGCTTGACCCGCACGTCCACCGCGCGCACGGCGGGCAGTTCACGCGCCCAGGCGGCGAACAGGTCCGGAGACAGCAGCAGTTCGGTCTCCAGCGCCCCCCGCTGCTCGACCGCGCGCCACACGTCCGCGCCGTCGCCCGGCTCCGGCTGCCCGGCGCGGGCGGCGAGTTCGACCCCGGTCTGCAGGCAGGACGCCAGGTCGAGGTTGCGCACATCACCCAGGAGGACCGAGCCGCCGGGCGCGAGCAGCGGCAGCACACCCTCGACGACGGAACGCAGATAGGCGAGATGGGGAAAGTACTGGACCACCGAGTTGACGACGACGGTGTCGAAGTGCCCGGCCGGCAGGCCGTCCAGGTCGTCGGCGCCCCGGCAGCTCAGCCGCACCTTGCCGCGCAGCCGCTCGTCCGCCCCGGTCTGCGCGCGCAGCGCCTCGATGACGGAGGCGGAGAAGTCGGTCGCCCAGTACTCCTCGCACTCCGGCGCGCCGGCCAGCTGCGCCATGAGCAGACCGGTGCCGACACCGATCTCCAGGATGCGCCGCCCGCCGAGCTCACGGATGCGCTCCACCGTCGCCGCCCGCCACTGCCGCATCTGCTCCAGCGGGATGGGCCGGGCGTCGTAACTGCTGTTCCAGCCCGCGAAGTTCTCCCCGTACGCGGCCCCGGCGGCGTCGTCGTAGAGCGTCTCGTAGATCTCCTTCCACTCGGTGAGCTGCTCGCTCTCCCGCGCCGCGGCCCGGTGCGCGGCCGGCACCACGTGCGCCACCAGACGCCGCTCCCCGCCCGCGCCGTTGCCGTCGTTGCCGTCGTTGTGGTCGTTGTTGTCAGCGGTGGTGTGCACCGACACGACCGCCTCGGACACCGCCGGATGCGCGGTCAGCACGGACTCGATCTCGCCGAGCTCGATGCGGAAGCCGCGCAGCTTGATCTGGTTGTCGACCCGGCCGGTGAACTCCATCGCCCCGTCCTCGCGCAGCCGCACCAGGTCGCCCGTGCGGTACAGCCGGCCCCCGCCGGGGGTGAAGCGGTCCTCGACGAACCGCTGCGCGGTCAGCTCGGGCCGGTCCAGGTAGCCGGTGGCCAGTCCCGGCCCGCCCAGCAGGAGTTCACCGCTGCCGCCCGGCGCGGCCGGCCGGCCGTCCGCGGCCACCACGACGGCGACGGTGGCACCCAGCGGCCGTCCGATCGGCACGGTCCGCGCGTCCTTCGCGACCGCGGTCACCTCGTGCCAGGTGGCGAACGTGGTGGTCTCGGTGGGCCCGTACACGTGCAGCAGCCGCTCGGGCCCGCCCGCCGCCAGGACCTGCCGTACCCGGCGCGGGTCGCAGGCCTCGCCGCCGAACAGGACGGTGCGCAGCGGGGCGAAGGCGTCGGGCCGCTCGCGGGCGATCTGGTGGAACAGCGCGGTGGTCAGGAAGACGGTGCTCACGCCGTGCTCGCGGACCGCGGCGGCGAAGCGGGCCGGATCGATGACGGTGTCCTTGGCCAGCCCGACCAGACGGGCACCGGCGGCGAGAGCGGACCAGATCTCGAAGGTGACCGCGTCGAAGGCGGGGTTGGCGGCCTGGGCGACCACGTCGTCCGGTGTCAGACGCACGTAGTCGGTGGAGGCGACGAGGTCCAGGACGGCGCGGTGCGGGACGACGACGCCCTTGGGGGTGCCGGTGGTCCCGGAGGTGTAGCAGACGTAGGCCGCGTCCTCGGGCCCCGGCCGCACGGCCGGCAGGCTCCCGGGCCGGGCCGCGATCAGGGCGGCGTCCGCGTCCAGGTCGACGGCCACCGCGTCCAGTCCCGCGTACTCCCCGGCCCCGGCCCCCTCGGTCAGCACGGCGCGGGCCGCGCTGTCCCGCACGATCAGCCGGCGGCGCAGGCCCGGATGGGCCGGGTCCACCGGCACGTACGCCGCACCGGCCCGCACCACGGCCAGGAAGGCGGTCACCAGACCCGGGCCCGGCCCGAGCGCGGTCACCACCCGGTCCCCGGGACCGACCCCCAGCGCCCGCAGATGGGCGGCGAGACGGTTGGCGGCCCCGCTCAGCTCCCGGTAGGTCAGCGAGACGTCGCGGCCGCCGGCCGAGGGGTAGGTGACGGCGGTCGCCTCGGGCCGCGTACGGACGTGCTGCTCGATCAGGCCGGAGAGTGACATACGGGCTCGCTCCTTCGACAGCGGCTCGGAAGGACGGACGACTCCGCCTTGGCAAAACCTTGCCAAGATGTTGGCAACAGGATCTTGAGAGTGCGTCTCGCACCGCTGGAGCACCGCTGGAGCCGCGGGCGACGGCCGACGGGCGCTTGGGCGGGGGCGGTTGGCGGGCCCGGCGGCAAGGGCCCCTGTGCCCGGCCGGACCAGGACCGTCATCTGGACCGGCCTTGATCCGGACCGCTCGGCCGGGCCGGTGCTCATGGGCCGGCACGGTGCTCAGTGACAGGTGGCGCAGTGCCTCAGGCGTCCGGGCGGCGACATGCCTCCCCCGCCCCCCGTCGGCCGATGTGTACTGCCCGCGCGGCACGCGCCGGTGACCGGGCGCCGCCGCCCACGGCACTGCCCGCGTGCGTCCCGTCCCGGGCCGCGAGGCGGAGCGGGGCGGCGGACCCTCTCCGGTGACCGCCTAGACGTCCCGCCAGCCGGCTTCGAGGCGGTCGAGGAGGGTGTGGAAGGCCGCGCCGGCCCGGTCCCAGTCGCCGTCGGTCAGGGGTGCGAGGAGCAGGCCGAAGGAGGCGTCGACCAGGAGGGAGGCCTCCGTCCCGGCCCGGGCCTCGGCCATGCCCAGGTCGCGGAAGACGGAGGTGAGCAGGCCGGTCCACCCGCTCAGCACGTCGCGCATGACGGGCCCGTACCGCTCGGGGTGGAGCAGGCCGGCGGCCATGACCTCGAGATAGAGGGGGAGTGTGGCGCGCAGGTCGGGGTTGCTGAACTGCTGCCAGGTCTCCTCCATGAAGCGGCGCACCCCCGCCGCGTCCCGGGGGGAGCCGGCGGGGTCGAGCAGGCTCCGGGCGCGCAGGAGCGGTCGCCTCTCGTACACGGTGAGCGCCTCGGCGATCATGCGTTCCTTGGTCCCGAAGTAGTACAGGAGCATGCGGTCGCTGGTCCCCAGGGCCCGGGCGAGCGGGCGCAGGGACAGGTCGGCCACACCGTTGTCGATCATGTATTTGCGGACCTGCTCCAGGAGGTCGCGTCGTTTGGCCGGGTCGGGCGGCCGTGACATGAAGGGCTCCTACCTGCAGTGATGCGGGGCCGAACGAACCCAGCATGTCCGATTCATTAATCTTCGTCCAGGTATTTACCGTAGCACTCGCTACATGTATATTTATTGGCGTAGCGACCGCTACGTGAATGTGAATGTGGGACCTGGCGCAGGCCGCCCCGGACGTCGGACCTCCGCCGTTCCCGACGGTCATCGTCGCCGGCAGTACGGAAGGGACTGATTCCCATGGCCGCCTGGGCCATCGACCTCGCCTCGATCTCACGACGGGGGTGCCTCGCCTGGTTCTCCCGCGGTCGGACGGAGGGGCCCGGGCGGAAGGCTGCCGCGGACCACGCTCAGGACGAGGACCGGTCCGAGAAGGGCGCACCCACCTCCTCGTGGATCACCCGGAGCCAGGCCCTGTGGTCGCGCTCCCTGGAGCCCCTGCGGCCGCTCGACGCGCCGCGCGCCCGGGCCACTGCCTGGGACGCCTCCTGGCCCCTGCCGAGGGAGCTGACCTCGGTCCGCCGGGCCCGGCGCCTGGCGACCGCCCAGCTGAGCGAATGGGATCTGGAGGACCTGGCCGACACCGCGGAACTCCTGGTCAGCGAGCTGGTCACCAACGCCCTGCGGCACACGCGCGGCCCGCTGCGGCTCAACCTGTACGCACGCGGCTCCCACCTGCGGTGCGAAGTGGAGGACACCGACCCCACCGGCCCCGTACGCCGCTTCGTCGACGCCGACGCGGAGGGCGGACGCGGTACCGAACTGCTCGATCTGCTCACCGAGAGCTGGGGCAGCACCCGTACGGCCACCGGCAAGACCATGTGGTTCGAGATGCCCACGCAGACGCTCTGACCCAGGGGGCACCGCGCGTCGCCGCACGCCTCCGGGCCGCCGCCGGGGAACGGACCCGGGCAACGCAAGGAGGCGCGTGACCGTGCCCACCGCACACCGGCAGCGGCCGCATCGTGTCGGCCGCACCGGGTGCTTTCCGTCATCGCCCCCGGTCCGGGCCCCGTCTCGAGCCGTTCTCGTGCAATTCTGCGGCAGCCCCCGGCACGGTGCGTCCACACGGCCATGACGCCGCAAGCCGCGCGATCCCCGACCCCGCTCCCGAACCTCCGCCCGTCAACTCGGCGTCCACCAGCCTCCGTTCGCCCACGGACCGGCCCTGGATCCCCGATCCGCGGCCCCTGACTCCCCGCGCGCCCCCGCCCCTCAACTCGACGTCCACCAACCTCCGTTCGCCCACGGACCGGCCCGCGATCCCCCGATCCGCGGCCCCGCTCCCGCGAACCCCCACCCGTGAACTCGGTTTCCACCAGCCTCTGTTCGCCGACGGACCGGTCCGTGACCCGCGGCCTCGCCCATGCGAACCCTCGCCCCGCAACTCCGTGTCCACCGGCCTCCGTTCGCTCACCGCCCCGCCCGCGATCCCCGACCCGCAGACCCCCCTCCCTGCGTGCCCCCTCCCCTCAACCCACCGCTCACCGGCCCCTGTTCGTCACTGCTCCGCCCGGGATCCCCGATCCGCAGTCCCGCCCCCGCGAACCCCCTCCCCTCAACTCGCCGCTCACCGGCCCCCGTTCGCCAACGCCCCGCCCCCGCCCCGCCCGCCCCGGCGGGGCTCGACCGTCGCACCCGAGCGCGGTCAAGGACCGCGCGAGGCCCCGCTGGCATGCTCCAGGGCAGCTCACCGCACCACCGCGGTGAGAACCCCGCCGCCTGTGGAGGCTGACATGGGTATCCGCGACACGAAGAACGCGATCGACAACTCCGAGAACCCGGAGGAGCTGGCGCAGACGAACATCAGCGCCGAGGAGGAGGACGCCTTCGACTCCCCGAAGACGATCATGAACCAGATCTCCAACGCCTGACACGCCAGACGGCTCTGCCCGGCCGGAACGCCCGCACTCAGCCGAGCGCTCCGGCCGGCGCCCGGACACCGAAGACACCAGAGCCCTGGGGGTCGGGTTGAACACGTCGCTCGTGGACACTCTGCGCGGCGAGGGAATCTTCGCCGACGCATGGAACAAGGAATTCAGGATCCTCCGCGGCGCGGTCGATCCCGCCGACCACCTCTCCTCCGCCTTCATCGAACAGAAGCTGGACGCCAGCCTGCTGCGCTGGCCCTACTTCTCGGTGCTGCGCCACGGAGCCGTACCGCCGGAAAGCGCCTACACCCGCTCCCGGGACGTCATCGGGCACCAGCGACCCGGCTTCCCCGACGCCGCGGCCGTCCGCCGGCTGATGTCGGCCGGCGGCACCCTCAAGCTCAACCAGCTCTCCGACTGGCACCGCCCCACCCGCACCGTCGTCGAACAGCTCCAGGCCGCCGCCCCGGTCGCGGTGGCCTCCTACGTCTTCTGGACCCCGCCCGAGAGCCGCGGCATGCTCCCGCACCGCGACGCCTCCCACGTCGTGGCCCTCCAGCTCGAAGGCCGCAAGGAATGGCAGCTGTACGCCGGCTCGCAGCAGGTCCGTGCCGACGCGGGCCTCGACGTCGACGCCGCCCACCCCACCCACACCTTCGTCCTGGAACCCGGTGACGTGCTCTACCTGCCGCACGGCTGGCCCCACGACGCCATCGCCCGCGACGGCGACTCCCTCCACCTCACCTTCACCCTCACCGAACCCACCCCCGACGACCTCCTCGAAGCACTCGGCCGCCACCTCCTGGACGCGGACTCCGACCTGGCCCACCGCTTCCACACCACCACCCTCGAACAGCGCACCGAGCAGGTCCGCACCGCCCTGCTCGCGCACACCCGCCACCTCGACGACGACACCTGGGCCCACGCCGCCCTCACCGCCATGCGGGAGGTGACAGGATGACCACCACCCAGAAGAGCCAGCACACCCCCGACGCCACCAGCACCCCCAACACCCGGGCCGCACAGACCACTTCGTCCGCACCGGACGCCCCGGCCACCCGGATCACCCTCAAGGACCTGGTCGGCGACACCGACGCGTTCTTCCGCGACCACTGGGCCACCCAGCCCGCCGTCTTCCGCGCCTCGGCCGACCTGACCGGCCTGATCACCGAGCAGGAGATGTGGGAGGAGGTGGACTGCGGGCTGCTGATCCGCCCCTACTTCACCGCCTTCGACGAAGGCGTGCGCACCGCCGTCTCCGAGATGACACGCTCACGCACCATCGTCGGCCACCACGTCCCCGGCTACATCAACCCCGCCCAGATCAAGGCGGACTTCGCCGCCGGCGGCACCTTCAAGTTCAGCCAGCCCGAACACTGGCACCCCCGCCTGCGCGCCCTCGTCCAGGCACTGGCACCCGAATTCCGCGCCGAACTCGAGTCGTTCGTCTTCCTCAGCCCACCCGGCAAGACCGCCATCGCCGCCCACATGGACGGCTCCCACGTCCTCGTCCTGCAGATCGCCGGCGTCAAGGACTGGGTGGTGGGCCGGCTCGACGAGACCTCGACCAGCGACTCCGACCGCTACACCGGCGGCGTCATCCCGTACGACCGGCGCATGGAGGTCACCCTGCGCCCCGGCGACGTGCTCTACATGCCGCACGGCACCCCGCACTCCGCCACCGCCCGCATCGGCACCTCCCTCCACATCGCCGTCACCATCGAGGAACCCACCCCCCAGGACCTCGCCAACGTCCTCCTCGCCGAACTCCTCGGCCTGCCCGAGTTCGAGGCCCTCACCCGGCACCACCACGAACTGTCCCTGGCCGAACGCCTCACCCGGCTGCGCGCCCTGCTCACCCGCACCCTCGACGCGGCGGACGGGACCCAGGTGCTCAAACAGGCCGTACGCCTCAAGGCCGGGCACCTCGGATGAGACCGGTGCTGCGCCCGGCGACCGTGCTGCGCCCGGTGACCTCCGCGGACCTCGACCGGTTCGACACGGAGTTCGCCGGGCCCGACGGACCGGGCCCCTACCAGTGGTTCGGGCACACGCCGACCCTGCGGCTGCGCCGACTGCTCGACGAGCGAGGCCTGCTCGGCGGTGACGAGAACATGCTGTCCGTCACCGTCGACGACACCCTCGCCGGACGCGTCGAGTGGTTCCGCCGCGCGTGGGGACGCGTGGAGACCTCCGCCTGCTGGGAGATCGCGATCGGCCTGTTCGCCGCCCACCGCGGCCAGGGCATCGGAACCCAGGCGCAGCGCCTGCTCGTGGACTACCTCTTCACCCACACCCGGGCCGAACGCGTCCAGGTGTGCACCGACGCCGGCAACCTCGCCGAACAACGCGCCGCCGAGAAGGCCGGCTTCGCACTGGAGGGCCGGGTCCGCCGCGCCCAGTGGCGCGCCGGCACCTGGCACGACCAGCTCCTCTACTCCGTCCTGCGCCCCCTCGGCCCGCCCGCCCCCTGACCTTCCACCGCCCGACCCCGACCCCGTAGCTGCAGCTGTAGCCGTAGCCGTAGCCGTACGACCGAGCGGAGAGCGCGCATGCCCCTGTTCCCGGCCAGTCTGCAAGGCCCCGCACGGCAGCTCGCCGTCCTGCACGGCATCGACGGCATCGGCGTGGGCCTGTACATGTCCGGCTCCGCGGTCTACCTCACCCAGGTCACCGGCCTGAGCCCGGCCCAGATCGGCATGGCGCTGTCCGCCGCCGGACTGACCGGGCTGCTGGCCTCGGTGCTGTTCGGCATGGTCGCCGACCGCACCGGGGCACGCCCGCTGCTGACCTGGCTGCTGATCGGGCTGGGCTGCGGCTACCTCGCACTGCCCGCCGTGCACGCGGCCTGGCAGTTCGTCGTCCTGGCGGTGGCGGTGGGCGCCCTGCAGTTCGGCACCGGCCCCTCCTTCATGTCCCTGATCGCCGAACTCGCCCCCGGCCAGGACCGGGTGAACGCGCGCGCCGCCATCCGCTCCGTCGGCAACGCCAGCATGGGCCTGGGCACCCTGGCCGCCGCGGTCCTGCTCGCCGTCGGCACCCGTGGCGCCCTCCAGGTCATCCCGCTCGCCAACGGCGTCACGTTCCTGGTGGCGGGCCTGCTGGTGCACCGGCTGCCCGCGGCCGCCGCCCGCCCCGCCCCGCCCGCCGCGGGACGCTTCACGGCGCTGCGCGACGGGCCGTTCCTGCGGGTCGTCGCGGTCAACGCGGCGCTGTCGCTGCACGACTCCGTGCTGGCGGTGGCCATCCCGCTGTGGATCGTCGTCGGCACCGGTCTGCCCACCGTGCTCACCCCCCTGCTCATCGGACTCAACACCGTGCTGTGCGTACTGCTCCAGGTCCGGGCGGCCAGGGGCAGCGACGACCTGCCCGGCGCCGCCCGCCTCGCCCGCCGCGCGGGCCTCGCCGGGGCCGCGTCCTGCCTGCTCCTGATCCCCACCGGCCATCTCGACACCCTCACCGCCGGGTTCCTGGTGTGCGCCGCCTTCGTGGTGATGACCGGCGCCGAACTGTGGCACGCGGCCGGGTCCTTCGGCATCGGCATCGGCCTGGCCCCCGAGGACCGGCGCGGCGAGTACCTCGGCGCCTTCCAGCTCCACCACGGCCTGCAGTCGATCCTCGGCCCGCTGATCCTGACCGCGTTCATCGGCCACGGCTCCGGGCTCGGCTGGACGGCGGCCGCGGTCCTGTTCACCGCCGCGGCCCTCCTCGTCCAGCCCGCCGTACGCGCCGCCGCCGCTGCCGCCGCTGCCGCCTCAGCCGCCGAAGCGCCGGCACCCCGGCCCACCGCGGACCAGCCCGCCCTGGACTGACCCCGAAGAGACCGAAGAGGTCAAAGACACCGCAGATACCGGAGGCACGGATGCTGCACCCCGCCGCCGATGCCCGCACCCCCGGCCCCTACGACGGCCGCGAACTGGCCCGGGACCTGCGGGCCCTGGGCGTCGAGCGCGGTGACGTCGTCATGGTCCACACCTCGCTGAGCGCCCTGGGCTGGACGGTGGGCGGGCCCGTCGCCCTCCTGCGGGCCCTGCGGGAGGCCGTCGGGGCGTCGGGAACCCTCGTGGTGCCCGCCTTCACCACCTACCTGACCGACCCGGCGACCTGGGTCCAGCGGCCCGTGCCCCCCACGTGGTGGCCCCACATCAGGGCGTCCCTGCCCCCGTTCGACCCGGACGTGCACCCCGTCCAGCCACGCCTTGGCCGCTTCCCCGAGTTCGTACGGACCCTGCCCGGCGTCCACCGCTCCACGCACCCGCTCTACTCGCTGGCCGCCTCCGGCCCCGCCGCGCCCGCCCTGCTCGCCGCCCACCCGCTGCCCTACGGCCTGGGCGCGCGCAGCCCGCTGAGCGCGCTGGGCGGTGCGGCCGCGAAGGTCCTGCTGATCGGGGTGGGCTGGGACAAGTGCACCGTCCTGCACCTGGCCGAACACCTCACCCCCTACCCGGGGCGCCGCGTCCACCGCATGCGGGTGCCCCGCGCGGGACACGACGGGGCCACCGTCTGGCAGGGCAGCGACCAACTCGTCATGTACGAGGGTGACTACGCGCGCATCGGCGACCGGGCCGCCCGCGCCGGTCTGGTCCGGGAGGGCCCCCTCGCCGCCGCCCGCGCCCTGTTGTGCCCGGTCGCCGACCTCGTGGACCTGGCCTGCGGCTGGCTGGAGCGGCACCGCGACCTGAGCGCCTGGGGCGTGGCACCGAACATGACCGGCGTACGGGAGGCCCCCGCCACGGCACTGTGACCGGCGGGGGCCTGGTATTCCGGCTGTTCCCGGCTGTTCCCGGCACCGTCACCGGCGCCGGGACGCTGTCGAGGGCGGAAGTGCTGTCGAAGGGGCCGCCGCACATGTCCTCGGGAGTGTCCGGGGGAGTGGTGCTGCGGCCGGCGCCGGGGTGTGCGGCAACGGTCAGGCGACGGCCCAGGGACCCAGGTCCCGTGTACGCCGACCGGCTGCCGAGGGCCGGCTCTCGTCCCAGGCCGGCTGCAGCGCGGCGGAGAGGATGCCCCACAGCTGACCGGCGGTCAGGGTGTGCACGGGGATGACGACCTGGCCGGCCAGACTGACCCGGAACGCCGACTCCAGTGCGCCGACGATGCCGATGAGTGCCATCGAGTCCAGCCCGTAGGCCTCCATCGGAACGTCGGCCGCGGGCTCCTTGTCCTTGCCGAGCCCCGGCAGGCCCTGGCGCAGTACGTCCTCGAATTTCGCGTTCCACGGTACGTGGGCCATCGGGCGACTTCCTTCCGGACACGGGAGAGGGGGAGCGGTGCTCCGAGCAGCACCGTGCCGGATCCCGCTCGAGCCGCCGTGGACGCCTGCTCAGGCCGGCCGCCGCGATCGCCCGGCACACGACCGAAGCCCCCGCCACGGCGCTGCCGGCGGGGGCCTCAAGACTCGGTTGGTTCGGTGGGCTCGGTGGGTGCGCCGGGTTGCGGCGGACCTGTGGTCGGATACGGCATCCGTGCCCGTCAGACGGCCGCGACGGTGTCCGCCTTGGGCCAGCCGATGTTGGTGTCGTCGGCCGCGACGGTGTCCGCCTTGGGCCAGCCGATGTCGCCCGTGGCGGTGGCGTAGGTGGCCTTGGGCCAGCCGATGTTGGTGTCGTCGGCCGCGACGGTGACCGCCTTGGGCCAGCCGATGTCGGTGTTGTCCGCGGAGTCGGCCGCGACGGTCGCCGTCTTGGGCCAGCCGATGTCGGTGTTGTCGGCGTAGGTGACGGCGGCGGCCGGCCACCCGATGGCGGAGGAGACCGTGGTGCCCGCCGACTGCGGCCGGCCGATGCTCTGCGCGGCGCTGCTGACGCCGCCGACGGTGAGGACGGCGGAGGCGACGGCGGCGGTGGTGACGGCGATGCGGGCGAGGTTCTTCATGACGGCTCCTCCGTGGCAATGAAGCGAATCTGCGTTGGTAACTTCTTGCCAAGAAGCTTGGCAACGCGAACTCGGGATCCGCTCGGCATTCGCTGGAGATGAGCTGGAGACCGACGAGAGAGGGGGACCTGCCTGCACGGATGCCTGGCAAAGTTTGTCAACGGCCCTGTTTCCGGGCCTGGTCGGGCCCGGTTCCGAAGGGGTGAACAGCGCTTTCGCGGCCCTTTCGCGGCCCCTTCACTAGAGCGCCGCCGGAGCCGACGTTGCCACCACGACCCCCCGCTAGGCAACATATTGCCAAGCACGTTGGCAATGCTTGCTCGTGGGGTTCGCGCACAGCGGCCCCCGCGTCCTGGCAGCCGATGGCCCCGACAGCGGGGGGAGGCCCCGGAAATGAACGCGACGCCGTCATCCACGGATCAGAAGGACCGAAGGGACTGCACGCCCACAAGCGACCGCACAGACCGCACAGACCGTACGGGCCGCACGGACCGGAGTGACCGCACGGACCGCGACAGCCGCAGCGGCCGGGACGACCGGAACACGGCGGGCGGCCCGGCCGGGCGGACGGTCCATCTGGACACGGCGGGCTGGGGCCGTATGCCCGCCGCCGTACGCGCACTCGTCGCCGACTGCGCGGCCCGTGAGGACCGTTACGGGCCGCACGAACTCGAGGAACACCTCGAACACGTCCTGCGCACCGAGATCCACGACCGTCTCGGCGCCCTGCTCGGCGTCCCGGCCGCCGACACCGCCGTCGTCACGGACGCGGCGACCGCCTTCGACGCGCTGGTCCGCCACCTCGGCCCCGGCCGCGGCGACCGGATCTGGACGACCCCCTACGAGGGAGTGGCCAACCTGACGGCCCTGTACGCCCTGCGCGACCGCACCCGCTGCCGGCTCGAGGTCGTCCCGCTGCGTGAGGACGGAGACCTGGACCTGGAATGGATGGCCCGGCACATCGACGACGACGTCGCCCTCGTCTCGGTCGTCCACGTCCCCTCCGGCCGCGGCATCGTCAACCCGGTCGAGACCATCGGGCGGATCCTCGCCCCGCACCGGTGCCTGTACGCCGTCGACGCCTCCTACGCCGCCGGCCAGCTCCCCGTGGACGCCGCCCGTATCGGATGCCATCTGCTGACCGGCGACGGCTGGAGGTTCCTGCGCGGACCCCACGACGTCGGATTCGCCTACCTGGCACCCCGGTTGCGGGACACGTTCGAGGAGGCCGCCGCACACCGCGCCCCGCCGCAGAACGCGGCCGTCGCGGGCCTCAACGCCGCCCTGGCCCACCACGCGGCGACCCTCACCGGGCCCGCCGGACACGACGGACTGCGGCTGCTGCCCGCCCTGCGCGCCGCGGTCGAGGAGACACCCGGCGCCGAACTGATCACGCCGGGCCTGGTCCAGTCCGGCATCCTCGCCTTCCGTCACCGGGAACTGCCCGCCGCGCTCGTGCGCCGGCAACTCGCGGCCCGCGGCGTCGTCTTGTGGAAGACGGTCGCGCAGGAGATCCCGCTCCTGGACCACCCCGCGGGCACCGCCCTGCGCGCATCCCTCCACCACGGCAGCACCCCCGACGACATCACCCGCTTCGGCCACGCCCTGCAGGCCGTCGTCCGCGAGGAGCGCCCGCAGCCCGCCGGCCCCCACCCGGCCGCCCGCCGCACCGCTCCCGCTGCGGCGGCCCCCGCTGCGACACCCGGCCCCAGGCCGCCCACCCGCCGCCACCTGACCCTGTGCCCCAGCCCGTGACCCCGCAACGCCCGTGGTGAGAATGGGGGCGTGCGTCATGACATCAACCCCAGGCTGCTGCGTGCCTTCGTGGCCGTCGCCGAGGAGCTGCACTTCACCCGGGCCGCCGCCCGGCTGTTCGTCGCGCAGCAGGCGCTCAGCCGGGACATCCGGCACCTGGAACGGGTGTGGGGCAGGGCCCTGTTCGAGCGGGACACCCGGCATGTGGCCCTGACCCGCGAGGGGCAGCGGCTGCTGCCCGTCGTGCGGCATGTTCTGGCCGCCCAGGAACAGCTGGGCCGGGAACTGGAGCAGATCCCGGCCGAGGGGAACGCCCGCCCTCTGATCGTCGACGTCGCGCTCCACGGCTCCACCGGGCCACGTGTCCTGGCAGCGGCCAGGGAGGCGGCTCCCGGCCTGGAGTTCGTCTCCCGGTTCCACAGTGGCCTGACGCGGGCGGCGGCCGAGATGGCGGCCGGCCGGCTCGACGTCTCCTTCGGCCGCGTCGCCGGGCTGCCGGCGGCTGTCCGCGCCGGTCTGGAACACCGGCTGATCCGCTATGACCGACTGGCGGTGCACCTGCCCCCGGAGCACCCGCTGGCCGCCCTGCCGCGGGTGCCGCTGGCCGCGCTGGCCGGCGAAACCGTGTACGCCGCCGCGGGCAACGAGGACACCACCGAGTGGACGGACTACGCGCGCGCCCTGTTCGCGGGCCGCGGTGTCGACCTGGCACCGCCCTTCCCGAAGATCGAGGGCGAGGCCGAGTTCCGGCGGGTCATGCGCAAGCAGGGCTGGTCGGTGCTGGCCAACGTCGACTTCTCGGACGTTCCGGAGATGGCCCTGCGTCCCCTGACCGACCCGGTGCCTCTTTCGCCCGTCTCCCTGGTCTGGCGCCGCGGCCTTCGCCACCCGGGAGTGAGAGCGCTGGCCGACGCCGCTCAAGCCCTCGGCTCGGCCGGGAACTGGCTCGAACGGCCGCCGGACTCCTGGCTCCCCGACGCCGACCGCACCCTCGCCGCGGAGCCCTCGCCCGGCCTCTGAACCGCACCGCCACGTCCGCGGCCGAACACGCCGCTGCCCGGTTGCTCCCGGTTGCCGGTGCCGCCCGGGGGGCGTACCGCCCGACGGCCCCCGGCCCTCCCGTCCAACGGCTCCCTGCCGGGCTACGAGTCACTGACCGTCCACCTGCCGTCGGCGCAGGCCACCCTGGTCGCGTTCCTGAACACCGACATCAGTCACGACGGCGCCGCACCCCGCACGCTCTTCGGCGAGGCGGTCACGAGGAGCGTCCCACCGGGACACGTCTTCGACCTGCCCGCGCAGCCCGCGGCGCGCCGACCGCGCACACCACCGGCACCGGCACGCGGCGGTGCACCAACGCCCCTGGGGGCTGCCGCCCCCAGACCCCCGCTCGCCCGAAGGGCTCGTCCTCGAACGCCGGACGGGCTGAAATGCATGACCCTGGGCGTCAGCCTTCGAGGGCGACCCACCAGCGCGGGGCTCGCATCTCCAGCCCGTCCGGCGTTCGAGGACGAGGCCGTTCAGGCCGATGCGGGGTCCGGGGGCGGCAGCCCCTCGGCGTCCCGCACCGTACCGTCAGGGAGCGGACACCGCGCCGTCGCGGGAGCATGGGCATGACCGGCCCCCACGCCGGGCCGCATCCGGCAGACACGGGAGCGCCGGGACACAGCGAGGAGGGACAGGCCGGTGGGCATGGTGGTCTCCGTCGTCTTCGCCCTGCTGGCCGCCGCCAGCAACGCGACCGCCACCGTCCTCCAGCGCCGCGCCGCGCAGGACGTCCCCCTGTCCGAGGGCTTCCGCGCCCGCCTGTTCGTCGACCTGCTGCACCGGCCGGCCTGGCTCGGCGGCATGGGCGCGGTCATGGCGGCGGCCTGTTTCCAGGCGCTGGCCCTGGTCAACGGCGCCCTGGCCGTCGTACAGCCGATCTTCGTCCTGGAACTTCCCTTCGCCCTGCTGATCGGCGGCCTGGTGCTGCGCCGGCGGGTGACCCGGCGCGGCTGGACGGCCGTGGTGTGCATCGCCGCCGGGCTGGGCGTCGCACTGGCCGCGGCGGCACCCTCGGCCGGCACCGACCATGCCGCCGCGGGCGGCTGGGCCGTGGCCATCATCTGCTGTGTGGGCGTCATGGCGGCCGCCGTCCGGATCGCGCTGCGCCTGCCCGCCGGACGCGCCCGCGCGGCCTGCTTCGGCAGCGCCGCGGCCATCGGCTACGCGCTCACCGCGGCCCTGATCAAGGACGCCACCCACGCGTGGCAGACGGGCGGTGTCACCGGCTTCTTCCTCGCCTGGCAGACCTACGCCTTCGCCGCCGCCGGGGTCTGCGCACTGTTCCTGCTGCAGAACGCCGTCCAGTCCGGCCCCCTGGTCGCCTCCCAGCCCGCCCTCACCCTCGGCGACGCCCTGGTCAGCCTCGCCCTGGGCGTCACCCTGTACGCGGAGGAGGTGCGCACCGGCTGGTGGCTGGTCCCCGAGATCGCCGGGGCCGGCCTGATCCTGTACGGAGCGGTCCTGCTGGCCCGGATCCCGCTCGCCCAGACCCTGGTCGCCGCACCCCCCGCCCACCACCGCGGCCGGACCTGATCGCGCCCCCCGCCGCCGCGCCGGGCGGCCCGCCCGCTCCCCAAGCCCAGGTTCCGGGGACTGGTTAGCCTGGAGTGGCAAGGGGGTGGCCAGGCCGACAGCCCGAGGAGGCTGACGTGGCTGAAGCGACGACCGACACCGGAGCGCCAGAAGGACTTCGCCGCGACCCCGGTGCCCCCGGCCCCCGCGGCCCCGGCCCCCGTGGCGCCGACACACCCGCCTACCTGCCGATCGCCGAACACGGCCTGATCGGCGACCTGCGCAGCGCGGCCCTGGTCGGCACGAACGGCACCATCGACTGGTACTGCTGCGCCCGCTTCGACGCGCCCAGCGTCTTCGCCTCGATCCTCGACGCGGAGCGGGGCGGGTCCTTCGAACTGGCCGCGGACGTCCCCGCGCGCACGAAGCAGTTCTACTTCCCCGACACCAACGTGCTCATCACCCGCTTCTTCGCGGAGGACGGGGTCGGCGAGATCCAGGACTTCATGCCGGTCGTCGACGACTCGCGCGAGGCCGGCCGGCACCGCCTGATCCGCCGCGTGGTGTGCGTGCGCGGAACACTGCCCTTCCGCGCGCGCGTCGCTCCCCGCTTCGAGTACGGTTCCGTGCCGCACACCGTGCACGTGTACGACGGCCAGGCCGTCTTCGAGTCGCCCTCCCTCCATCTCGCGCTGACCTCCACGGTGCCCATCGAGGTCGCGGGCCCGGACGTGTGGTCGCTGTTCAAACTCCACGAGGGCGAGTCCGCCGTCTTCACCATCGACCGGATCGGTGGTGAGGTGGCACCGCGTTTCTGCGCCGTGGCCGAGGCGGAGAGGGAGTTCAACGCGACCGTGCGCTACTGGCGGCACTGGCTGTCCCAGTCGCGCTACCGCGGCCGCTGGCGGGAGATGGTGCACCGCTCCGCCCTCACCCTGAAGCTGCTCACCTACGCGCCGACCGGCGCCATCATCGCCGCGCCGACCACCAGCCTGCCCGAGCAGGTAGGCGGCGAACGCAACTGGGACTACCGCTACGTGTGGGTCCGCGACGCCGCGTTCTGTGTCTACGCGCTGCTCAGGCTCGGATTCATCGACGAGGCCGAGGCCTTCATGGGCTTCCTCACCGAGAACGTCGGGCTCGAATCGGCCCGGGCGTCCCAGACCGAGGGACCCCTGCAGATCATGTACGGCATCGACGGCCGCCTCGACCTGCCCGAGCGTGAACTGCCCCATCTCGAGGGCTACCGCGGATCGGCCCCCGTACGCGTCGGCAACGCCGCCGTCGGCCAGCTGCAACTGGACATCTACGGGGCACTGCTCGACTCGTTCTACCTCTACGACAAGTGGGGCAAGCCCATCTCCAGCGGGCACTGGGACAGCATCTGCGAGCTCGTCGACTGGGTGTGCGACCACTGGGACCAGCCCGACGAGGGGGTGTGGGAGACCCGCGGCGGACGCAAGCCGTTCCTGTACTCGCGGCTGATGTGCTGGGTCGCGATCGAACGGGCGATGCGGCTGGCCCAGCACCGCGGCCTGCCCTCCGACATGGTCCGCTGGGGCAGGGTACGGGACGCGATCTACCGGCGGATCATGAGCCACGGGTGGTCCGCCGAACGCCATGCCTTCGTCCAGTACGAGAACAGCTCCATCCTCGACGCGTCGCTGCTGATGATGCCGCTGGCGAAGTTCATCTCCCCGACCGACCCGAAGTGGCTCGCCACCCTGGACGCGCTGGGCGAGGACCTGGTGTCCGACTCACTGGTCTACCGCTACGACCCGCAGGCCAGCCCCGACGGCCTCCAGGGCGAGGAGGGCACGTTCTCGATCTGCTCGTTCTGGTACGTCGAGGCCCTCACCCGCGCGGGCCGGCTGGACGAGGCCCGGCTCGCGTTCGAGAAGATGCTCACCTACGCCAACCACCTCGGCCTGTACGCGGAGGAGATCGGCCACACGGGCGAGCAGCAGGGGAACTTCCCCCAGGCGTTCACCCACCTCGCCCTGATCAGCGCGGCCTTCAACCTCGACCGCAGACTCGGCTAGAAGATCTTTTCCCCCCGCCCGCGGGAGCGCCACACGCCCTCCCGCCGTACGCGGACGGTGACACCCGCCCGGGGATCTCCCCTCCGCCGAGGGTGTGAACGAGGGGATACGGGCCGCATGTTCCGAGGCCGACGGAGTCAAGGCCCGCCGCGCCCGGCTGACCCGGCCGGGCGGGACGACCCCGGCCTGCGGTGGCCGGGGCCCGCACAGGCGCCGGGCGGCACGCGTTCGCGTGATCATCCGGCGCCGCCGGGCCCCGGCCACCGCCTCACCGGCCCCCGGCCACCGCCTCAGCGGCCCCCGGCCGCCGGGCGCGCCGGGGCCCGGCGGGGCCGCGGAGCAGGTTCACCGGTTCGCCGGCCGGTGCGGGGATCTCAGCGTGCGCCCGGGAGCCCGTCGATCATCAGGCCGATGGTGAAGTCGAAGCGGTCGTGGACGGTTCCGGCGGTCAGCTCGGCGGCGTAGCGCTTGGTCTGGGGGAAGGTGTCGGGCAGCGCGGCGAACCGGCGCAGCAGCTCGTCGCGGCTGACGACCCAGCCGTCGTCACCGCGGCCCATCCGGCTGCTCGCCAGGGAGACCTCGAGGCTGTAGGCGTTGACGTAGAGCGACAGCGAGTCGAGCGCCCAGGCGGCGATCTGCGGGTCGATGCCCCCCGCGAGCAGGATGGCGAGCATGCCCTCGCCGACCCGCAGCGTGTCCAGGTTGGACGGAGCGGCGGCGAAGGCCGCCCGGGAGATGCCCGGGTACCGCAGATACTGGTCGCGCAGCTGGGTGCAGACGCCGGCGATCTGCTGCCGCCAGGTGGCGGGGTCCGGCTCGGGCAGCTCGATCTCGGCGCACAGGCGGCCGATGAGCAGCTCGTCCAGATCCTCCTTGTTGACCACGTGGGCGTAGAGCGACGACGGCCCCGTCTCCAGCGCGGTGGCCACCCGCCGCATCGTCAGGGCGTCGTACCCCTCCGCTTCCACGATGCCGAACGCGGTGCTGATGATGGCGTCGACCGTGATCGGCTTCTTGCGCCCGCCGGACGGTCCACGCCGGGCCGCGGGCGCGCTCGAACCGGTGCCGAGCTGGTGCCGGGCCGCGCGCCGTTGCTCCGGAGTCGGTGACATACGGGCAGTCTAACCAATCGACGAACACTGTTCCGCGCCACCAGGAACAGTGTTCGTATTGTTCAGAACGGCGATCCAATGTAGAACAGTGTTCGTGTCCATCGACCAGCGCTCGTCCGAGGCGCCTCCCACCAGCACACCGCCGTCGCGCACCGCCTGGCTCGTCCTGACCGTCGTGGTCATGGCCGACGTCATGGATCTCATCGACTCCAGCATCGCCGGCCTCGCCGGCCCGTCCATCCACGCGGACCTCGGCGGCGGCCAGACCACGGTCCAGTGGGTGCTGAGCGCCTACACCGCGGCCTTCGCGCTCGGCCTGGTCACCTCGGGACGGCTCGGGGACCTGCTCGGGCGCCGACGGCTCTTCCTGCTCGGCATGGCCGGCTTCACCCTGACCTCGCTGGCCTGCGGTCTCGCACCCGACCCGGTCTTCCTGATAGTCGCCCGCACGCTGCAGGGCCTGTGCGGGTCGGTGATGATCCCGCAGGGCCTGGCCCTGGTGAAGGTCGTCTTCCCGCCGCAGCACCTGCGCAGGGCCCTGACCCCGGTCGGCCCGCTGATGGGCCTGACCATGGTGGGCGGGCCCATCCTGGCCGGCTGGCTGCTCCACCTGGACCTGTTCGGCAGCCAGTGGCGCTCCATCTTCCTGATCAACGTGCCCCTCGGCGTCGTCGCCGGCGCGCTCGCCCGGCGCGTCCTGCCCCACCGCGGCGGGGAGGACCCGGCCGCCCGCCTCGACCTCACCGGCGTCGGCCTGCTCACCGCGGCCTCGGCCCTGCTCATCGTCCCGCTCATCCAGGGACGCGACCTCGGCTGGCCCGCCTGGACCTACGTCATGATGGCCGCCTCGGTCGTCCTGCTCGCCCTGTTCGTCGTCTCCCAGCGGCGCAGCCGGCACCCGGTCATCACACCGTCGCTGTTCCGCAAGCGCAGCTTCGTCGTCGGCCTGGTGATCGTGGCCGGGTTCTACGCGTCACTGAGCGCGTTCGTCCTCGTCATCAACCTGCTGCTGCAGCAGGGCATGCACTGGACGCCACTGCGCACCGGCCTCACCCTGATCCCCTGGGCCCTCGGCACGGCCGTCGCCGTGCTGCTCGCGGGCGCCGTGCTCGCCGAGAAGCTGGGACGCGCGAGCCTGCACCTGGGGCTGGCCGTCGCCGTCGTCGGCCTGCTGGCCCTGTGGTGGTCCCTCGCCCACTTCGGCGCCGGCATCACCGTCTGGAAACTGGCGCCCGCGCTGCTGCTGACCGGCTTCGGCTCCGGGCTGGTGTTCGTCCCGCTGGTCGACTTCATCATCGGCGACGCCACCGCCGAGGAGGTCGGCACCGGCGCGGGCCTGCTCAACGCCGTCCAGCAGTTCGCCGGCGCCATCGGTGTCGCCGCCCTCGGCACGGTGTTCTTCGCCCGGGCCGGGCACCCGTCCCTGTCCTCCCGCCTCGCCGCCGCGGAACTGGTCTTCGCCATCGCCGCGGGCCTGAACCTCCTGACGCTGCTGCTGGTGGGCCTGCTGCCCAAACACGCCCAGCAGGCGCACGGCCAGCCCGAACCCGGCACCCAACCCCTGAACCCGGCACCCAACCCCTGAGCTCCGGCACCCAACCCCTGAGGGCGGCGACAACCCCTGAAACCCGGCACCCAACCCCTCAGGACGGCGGACAGCCCGTGAGGGCGGCGGGGCGGCGGACAAGCTCACACCCCGTTCTGTGACCTACGCCCTGTCGCCGCCACAACGGCCGCCCTTACGTTTGCTGCCCACGCGCCTGCCCCCTCCGGCGTCACGAGGCCCGCGACCTGCTCGGCCGGGCACGGGCCACGGCGGGCACCTGCGAAGGACGGTCACCATGCCCAGCGAACTCTCACCCGTCATCAGCGCCTCCGCGCGCTGGCTGCTGTCGGCGTTCCCGCCGGCGGCCGGTTCGCTGAACCATGCCCTGGCCGAGGCCCAGGCGCAGCACGCGGTCACCATCGCCGCCGCGCTGCGCTACCCCACCCCGCTGGACGCCGAACTGCTCGGCCTGCTCGGCCCCGGAGGCTCGGGCCGGCTGGACTACGTGACCGGCGCCGACGTGCACGCGCCGACCGGAGCCGAGTATCTCTGGCGCACCTGGGTCGACGAGACCGTCGTCAGCTGGGCGGCCTGTCTGCTGGCCGACGCCGATCTCGCCGCCGTGGCGACGGCCTGCCTGGCCGCCACCCACCACGGCACCGACGGCATCGGCAGCGCCCGCAGGCTCACCGTCCCCAGCCCCCGCGACCACCGGGCGGCCCCCCTGCTGCGTCACCCGGATCTCCTCGGCCCGATCGCCGACCTCCACCGCGCGACCCTGCTGGTCCTGCTGGACACCACCCCGGCGGCCGGCGCACCCGGCCGGAGGTGACCGCCCCCGCCGCCGTCACCGCGGTCAGGGTGCCGTGAAGAGGCCCGGGAAGCGGGGAGCGAGCCAGGGCCTGCGACCCCAGACGGTGATGCCGCCCCGCCCGATGGCGCTCCACTGGCCACGGCGGCCGAGCGCCATCAGCAGGAAGGTGACCGGCTCGGTCAGGATGGTGCAGTCCGGCCGGGCCGGTGGCCGCGGGTCGACCTGTACGACACCGTCGCTCACCGTGACACCGAACCGGGCACCGCCCCGCAGCCGGATCGTGTAGCGCGCGTCCAGCCCGGCCGCACGGGCGGCGTCGGTCACCCGCGGCATGGCCGTGAGCAGGAACGGCACGGTCAGATCGACCCGGGCGCGGTCGATCATGTGCGGCCGGCCCAGCGCGCGGGCGAGGTCGTATCCGTGACCCAGCATGTGGGTCAGCAGGTAGGACCCCAGCACGTCCGCGCCCATCGGGCCCAGCGGGGTGACGAGGGTTCCCCGCGCGGCACCCGCCTCCCACGCCCGCAGATACGCCTCGGCCTGCGCCTCGATCATCACCGCCAGCGGCTTCGCCCTGCGCTCGCCGAACGCGGCGAGGGCCTGCTCGTTGGCCGCGGCGAGGCTCTGCGGCGTCCCGTCCCCGTAGCCGCGTACCTGCCCTGCCGCGAGCTGCGCCATCAGTTCGTTGGCCTGCGCCAGATGCGCCGCCGCCTCCCCGACGCTCCACCGCGAGCCGGGTACCGGCAGCGCCATGTCCGCATCCCGGCGCAGCAGCGCGGCGATCTCCCGGGCGGTTTCGCGGATGGCCGCGTCCAGCCCCTCGGGCAGTGCACCCTGTACGTCCTGCCCGGCCACTGACTCCACGCCGCTCCACCTCGAGGTCCCGCGTCCGCGCCGGACGCGGGACGGCCCGGCGAGCCGGCAGGCGGACGCCTTGCCGGTCAACCGGGGTACAGAAGACCAGGTGACGCGGCCCGCGACAAGCCCCTGGGCACGGCCGCGCGGGTCAGTTCCACAGGGGGTAGGCGACCGTCTGCCCGTATCCGGCGGGCTTGCTGTCGGTGTAGACGAGGCTCAACCGGGTGTACTGCGAGGACTGGGGGTTCTTCTTCCATGTCTGCGGGCGGTCGAGCCGTACGGTGACGGGGTATTTGCGGAAGGTCCCCGCGGCGCAGTACGGCTTGCAGTCGTTGACCACGTTGACGCCGCTGGCCACCGCGGAGTTGGCGTCCCAGCGCGACCACTGCAACGAGGTGAGGCGGCTGTTGCCGTCACCGCAGGCGAGCACGAAGTTGCCGGGTTCCACCTGCGGATGCCAGAAGCAGTCGACGATGACGGGCTGCGTCGGCACCGAGGGCTGCGTCGACTCCTGCGCGAGGGTGTGCGCGGACCGCGGCGACGTCACCGGAGCGGCATCCGCCGTTCCCATGACAGTGGCGAGCGATACCGCGGCACAGAACGTGACTGCCGCCCTGACGGTGAGTTTTCGCATGTCCGCTCCCGGCCGCGTTCTCCTTGGACTCCCTGGCCCCCACGTCCGTCCGGCCCACCCGCCGGGCCCCGCCTGCACGGCGGGCGCCGACCGGCTGCCTTCCCACGCGGAGGATGCCTCCTCCCACGACGCTACGACCCAGCCGGGAGATCCACCACTCGCACGCAGCAACAGCACTTGTGGAACAGTCCGCCCCGCGCACCGGGCCCCCGCCACCGACCCCGCCACGGCACCGCGAGGCGCCCGCCACGGCCACGACGGGATGATGGCCGGCATGCGCATCCGTATCGACGCCGTCGACCTGCCCGGCCGCACCTGTCCGGCCCCCGCCGACGCCGCCTTCCCCGAGTACCGCGACATCCATGTCGCGGTGCAACGCCGTGACCGTCCCGCCGAACTCCTCGACCCACAGCCCGGCGACGCCGAGTCCGCGACATGGACCCTGCCCTGCACGGCGGCCGCCTCGCCGGCCGGCACCGACATCAAAGGCCCCTACGTGCAGGACCGCCTGGGCCGCCGGTTCGTCTACCTGTCCTGGGGCACCGTCGACGAGTCGGGCGTCTTCACGATGTTCCGCCGCGCCAAGCTGATGCTCGACGCCGTGCCCCCGCAGGTGCTCGCCGCCGCCGCGCGCGAAGGCCTCCTCGTCGGACACCTCGGCCTCAGCGACGCGCACGGCAACCCCCTGTGCGCACGTGTCGAACCTCCGCACATCACCTGGACCGCCGGGCCTGCCCAACCCCTCGGGCAGAAAGGGCACATGAGGGTCCCCGGCGCCACGTCCACCTGAGGGCGCCGCCGCGGCGAAGGGCGCCGGACCGCTCATGAGGGTGAGCGCCGATGGGTGCGGCACGGACATGAAGGTGTTCTTCGGCGCGGACCGGGCCGCGCGGGTACGGCTGCGCATGCCCTCGCGTCAGTCGGTGACCGGGGCCTTCTGCTCCGGGGCGGCCTGCTTCGCGGAGTCGTCGGCCGTACCGGTCCCGGCCGCCGTGTAGTACACCGACGTGCCCTGCTTGCTGCGCTGGGCGCGTCCCTTGGCGACCAGTCCCTCCACCGTGGTGCGCACGACCGTGGCCTTGATGCCGCGCTCGGGGTGGGTCTCGGAGAGCGTGGAGGTGATCTCCGCGGCGGAACGCGGCTCGGACTGCCGGCTCAGGTGGTCGTGGATGAGCTCGACCAGGGTGAGGGTGGGCTTCCCCGCGGCTTCCGGCGCCTTCGCGGCGGCCTTCGTCCCCGCGCTCCTGGGCGTCGTCCGGGCGGCCTTGGCAGGCTTGGCGGCAGCGGCCTTCTTCTGCTGCTTGGCGGGCTTGGGCGCGGACTTGGGTTCGGCGGAAGCCTGCCGCGGCACCGAGGGCACCGTCGCGGCGGGCTCGGCCGCCTTCGCCCCGGCCGCGGCGGGGGTCTCGTCACCCAGCGTCCGCCGCAGGTTGACCAACAGGGCCTGATCGCGCCGCAGTGCCTGCAGCAGCTCCTGGAGGGCCACCACCTCGGCGGCGATACGTTCCTGTTCCTTGGTGTTGCGCTCAAGGTCCGCGGTGAGCTGGGCCGCGTACTGCGACTGGAGTTCGGTGGTCTCCGACTGGACTTGGGTCATGTCAGTTCCTTCTTCCGGGATGTCTGCATCGGTCCTGAGGGCGGATGGTACCTGCATCATCTGGCCATGATCCTGTGCGTGTTCGGGCTCTCGCGCACTGACCGACTCCCAAGGATGCCGTGCTCGGGGCCCACATGACATCAAGGAAGGCCACATGTGAGTGGCACCACCAGCCCACATCGAGGGTGTCTCATTCCCCTCATCAGCACGGGACATCCCCGGGGAGACCAACCCCGCGCGGACCATGGCCGATACCGGCCGCAGCGATGTGCGGCAGGCGCACACACCAACTCCCCTCCGGACCGGGGCCGCTGAGATCGGCCACGTCGTAGGAGGCACAGTCCCAGACAACGGGGTGCGGCATCGGGGAGAACAGCGGAACTCACCCGAACGGCATCCCGTCCGTGGACACTCACGTTGATGGGACCGGTCGCCGGCGCCCACCACCCGCCCGCTACGCGGCGGGCTGAAAACCGGCGCCCCACACCTGCCGCAAGGTGTCGCAGACCTCACCCACCGTGGCTCCGGAAGCCAGTGCCTGCTTCATCGGGTGGAGGACGTTGTCACTGCCCTCCGCCGCCTTGCGTACCGCGATGAGCGCGTCGTCGACCCGGTCGGCGCACCGCCACGCACGCAGTTTGGCCAGCCGCTCGGTCTGCCGCTGTTCGGCGACGGGGTCGAGACGGGCCGCCTCGTACAACCCGTCCCCGTCGAGGCAGCGGTGGTGGTGGGCGGCGCGCTCGATCTCGTCCCTCTGGAAGCCGTGACCCAGGGCGGCGACCGCGCCACCCAGCTCCTCCACGCGCCGCATCAGCTCCAGCGCCGCGGCCTCCAGAGCGTCGGCCGTCCCCGCGGCGGCCCGGCTGCCGGCGAACGGGCGCACGCTGGGAGCGGACCCGTGCGGCCGGCCGCCGAGCACCGCGGCCAGGCCCCGCACCGCCCAGCGCACCGGCAGACGCGACGCGGGGCCGCGCGCACCGAACTGCTCACCCAGCACCCGCGACCAGACACGCCGGGCCGCACGCAGGGTGGCGAGCTCCTCCAGGAGTGTGGCCCGCGCACCGAAGAGGAACGACAGCCGCGGCGCGAAGTCGTCCGCCTCCATCCCGTACGCGACCGCCGTCCGCAGGTGCTCGACACCCTCGGCCAGGGTGAAGGCGATCTCCTGCGCGGGCGTGGCTCCCGCCTCCGCCAGGGCGCGCCCCGAGAACGAGAGCGTGTTCCACCTGGGCAACTGCGCACGGCAGTAGGCGAAGAGGTCCGCCGCCAGCCGCAGCGACGGCTCCGGCGGGAAGACGTACCTGCCCCGGACGACGTACTCCGTCAGCACGTCGTGGTGGACCGTGCCGGTCAACCGGTCGGCGCGCAGGCCCTGTTCCTCGGCGACCAGCTGGTACAGCAGCAGGAGCACGGCCGCCGGCGCGCCGACGGCCATCGACGTCGACACCCGGTCCAGCGGGATCCCGGTGAACAGCACCCGCATGTCGTCGATGGAGTCGACCGCCACCCCCGCCCGGCCCACCTCACCGCTGGCGACCGGGGCGTCCGAGTCGACACCCAGTTGCGTGGGCAGGTCGAAGACGACCGACAGCTCCGTCGTGCCGCGCGCGACCAACCGCCGGTAGTAGGCGTTGGACTCGCCCGCGGTGCCGAAAGCGGCGGACCGGTGCGTGGTCCAGGGGCAGACGGTGAACATCGATGTTCGTCCCTCCGAAAGGCCCGGCGTACCGCGGGAGCGCCGCGGGTCGTCATCGTGGGGGCAGTGACTAAAGCCCGGGCAGCGCGACCATCCCCGCAAGGACCTGCCGAAACCCGCCGACGGTGTGACAGGGACGGCATCCCGGTACTTCCTGCCGTGCAGTCACTGGCCATCGCGCCGGACTCGTGTCGGGCATATGCCTTCCTAGACTGCAGGAACGTGGAGGGAATGCGACCGGGAGGGCGGGCCCATGATGCTCCTGCACCGCGACGACGAATGCGCACGACTCGACAAGGCTCTGCGCGCCTGCAGCGACGGCACCGCTCAACTGGTGCTGGTGGAAGGGGCGCCCGGCTGCGGCAAGACACGGTTCCTGCAGTACGCCGCCGACCTCGCCGCCGACCGCGGACTCACCGTGCTGCACGCCGCCGCCGACCCCGGCGCCCGCCGCGAGGACCACGCGCTGCTGCGCCGGCTCGCCGCCTGCCTCACCGGGGACCCGTCCCGGCCGGCACCCGACCCGGACGAGACAGCCGCCGGCTTCGCCGCCCTGCTGCGCACCGCCTGCGCGAACGGCCCGGTGCTCCTGTGCGTCGACGACCTGCAGCACGCCGACCGCGCCTCGCTCGCCGAACTGCTGCGCCTCACCCACACCCTGCACGAGGCCCCCCTCCTGACGGTGCTCGCCCAGTCCCCCCACCACCGTACGGACGGCTTCGGCCTGCACACCGAACTCCTGCGCCACCAGGGCTTCGTCCGCATCCCGCTGGCCCGCCTGGACGCCCGGGGCACCGCCGAACTGGCCCGCTTCTGGGGCACCCCGGTGCCCGCGGACGCCACCGCGTCACTGCACGCGCTCAGCGGCGGCAACCCGCTTCTGATACGCGCCCTGCTGGCCGAGACGGGCGCCCCCGCCGGGCGGCCCGAGTGGCCGGAGCCCGAACCCGGCGGCCCCTTCGCCGAGGCGTTCGCGACCTGTGTGCAACGCTGCGGCCCCGCCGCCCGCCGGCTGGCCGCCGCCCTCGCCGTCCTGGGTCCGCAGGCCGACGTGGAGCGCGCCGCCCGGCTCGCCCGGCTCGGTGCCGACGCCGCCGCCCGCGCGTGCAACGCCCTGGACGCCGCCGGACTCGTCACCGGCGCCCGGCTGCGCCACGCCGCGGCCGAGTCCGCGGTGCTGGGCATGCTCTCCTGCGAGCAGCGCCGGTCGATGCACCGCAACGCCGCCCGCGTCCTGCACCACGCCCTGGCCGAACCCGCCCTCGTGGCCGGGCAGTTACTCGCCGCCGGGACGGCCACGCACAACTGGGAGATCCAGGCGCTGCGCGACGCGGCCCGGCAGGAACCGTTCTCGCACAGCGACCCGGACGGCGCACCGACCTTTCTCCGGCTGGCCCGTTCCGGCTGCCCCGACGAACCCACCCGGCTGCGGATCACCCTGCAACTCGCCGCCCACACCTGGCGTTTGCACCCGGCCGCGGCCCACCACCTCCTCGACGAACCCCAGGCCGCCCTGCGCGCCGGACAACTGCCCTGCGCCGACGCGGGATGGCTGGCCCGGCTGCTGGCGGCCCAGGGCCGCGTCGAGGAGGCCGACGAGGTCCTGGGCCGAGCCGCCGGGGACGTCCGCCCGGCCCGCGACAACGTGCCCAGCGAACCCCACGCCCAGTGCCCGGTCACCCACGAGCGCCCCACCACCGCGCCGGTCACCCGCGCCGCCACGCTGTGGCTGAGCCCGGGCGCGCGCGAGGACGTACCGGCCGCCGAACGGCTGCTGGCCGACACCCCACTGGCCCCGGCCACCTACGAGTCCCTGGCCCGGGCCCTGCGCACCCTGGTCCACCACCGGCCGCAGCGGGCCGTGGCCTGGTGCGGCCGGCTCGGCGAGGAGATCTCCGCCCGCAACGCTCCCGGCTGGCAGGCCGCCTTCGCCACCGCGCACGCCGAGGCCCTGCTGCGGCTCGGCGACCTCGCCGGCGCCCGGCGGGAGGCGACGCGTGCCCTCGAACACCTCGCCGGCCGCGGCGGCCCGTTCCTCCTCGCCCCGCTCGCCCTGCTGGTCCAGGCCCTCACCGAACAGGGCGAGTACGCCACGGCGGCCCTGCACCTGCATCCCACCCTGCCCGGCGAGCCGTACTCCACCGTGCACGCCCTCGCCTTCCTGCGCGCCCGCGGCCGCTACTACCTGGCCACCGGCCGCCCCCAGGCGGCCCTGGAGGAGTTCCTGGAGGCGGGCCGGGCCGCGGGCCGCTGGGCGACCGACCAGCCCGAACTGCTGCCCTGGCGCACCGACGCGGCGGAGGCACTGCTCCTGCTCGGGCGCCCCGGCGAGGCACAGGCCCTGGTGGCCGACCAGCTCGCCCTCCCGGCCGCCGCCGGCGCGCGGGCGCGCGGGGTGACCCTGCGGCTCAGCGCGGCCACCGCCGAGCCCCGGCGCCGCGTCGAGCTGCTGGTCGGCGCGGTCGACGAGCTCCGCGACTACGGGGACCGCCTCGAACTCGCCCGCGCCCTGGCCGACCTGGGCAGCGCGCTGCGGCTGAACGGCGAGGGGACCCGGGCCGGGACGATCACCCGGCGGGCCTGGCAACTGGCGGGCGACTGCGGTGCGGTGCCGCTGCGCGAGCGGATACGTCCCGTCGACGGCCCGGAGCGTGCCGCGCGTCCCGTCCGCCACCGGGACACCGCACGGCTGAGCGGTTCGGAGGAACGGGTGGCGGCCCTCGCCGCCCAGGGGCACACCAACCGGGAGATCGCGGTCAAGCTCTTCGTCAGCCCCAGCACGGTCGAGCGCCACCTCACCTGCGTCTACCGCAAACTCGGCATCGCCCGCCGCCAGGACCTGCCCTCGGACCTGCGCACCCGCACGTTCGAACAGGCCGGTCACTGAAACCGTCCGCACGGGCCCGGTGACGGCACGCCCCCGCACGCGCCTCGCGCGGGGCGGGAGACCTGTGCCGAGCGGGACGTCCCGGCCCCCGGAGGGCCTGACGGGCCGCACTCCTGACGGGCCGGACTCCCGGCGGGTGCCGCGCAGTCGGTGGCCGCTGCCCCGGCGCGCCGGCACACCTCGGAGGAGGGGCCCGGGACGGGGCGGGGCGGGACGGCCGTACGGGAGCGGACCGGGCTCATCCCGGGACAGGAGATCCTCGGCGGTCCGCCGCACGCCGTGTCCGGTGCGCGCCGCCTCCACCACGACGCCGCCGCAGGGGTGCGATGTTCCCGGGTCCCTGGCCGGTGACGGCCAGGGACCCGGCGGGAGCATCCAGCACGGGGGGCAGGCTGGACCAGGCCGGTTCGGCCGTTCTACTTGATGAACTCCGGGGGCACCCGCGGGGGCCAGTGACCCACCGTCAGCATGCCCAGGGAGTGGGCGCGGGCGACGAGGGCGGCCCGGTTGGGGGCCTTGAGCTTCCGCAGCATGAGCCCGACGTGGTACTCGACGCCCTGCCGGCTGAGGTAGAGGCGCGCGGCGAGCTGGACGGTGGAGGCGCCGGCGGCGACCCCCTCCAGCACCTGCGCGTCGAGCTTGCTCAGCAGCCGCTCGGGGGAGTGGACGGCCGGCTCCTCGGCGGCCGCGCCCTCCTGGTCCGGGCGTACTTGGACAACGATGCCAGCGAGCCCACCTGTGGTGTCGTGGACCGCGATTCCGGTGAGCCCGGCGGAGAACACCCGGCCCGAGTCGCCGAGGCCGACCATCCGCTCGTCGAAGCGGTTGCACCGCCCCTCCGACAGACGCGTGAAGTGCCGGTCGAGATAGGACGGGGAACTCGGGTGGAGCAGCTCGTACAGGCTGCGGCCACAGGTGTCGGCCGAGGTACGTCCGAACCGGCGGGAGAAGTCGGGCTCGGCCGCGACGATGCGCCGTTCGGGATTGAGGTGGGCGGTGTAGGTGCGTCGGCCGGCCGCCGACGCCGAACGGGCGGCGTAGGTGTAGCGGTGCCCGACCGAGGGGTGCGAGGTGGTCGACCGGTCGTTGGTGAGCAGGACATCCGTGATGCTGGTGGTCATGACGAGATACCGGCTTTCTGTATCCAAGTGCGGGACAGCGCATGCCTCGTTGCACGGCCGGCTTTCACACAGCGCCGGGCGATCGCCGGGAATCCGTGCGCGGCGGTTGGGGCGGGGGGATCCTGGCCGCGCCGCTGCCGACGTGCTCGTGATCCCTTCGGCGTGCGGGCAGCCGTTCCGCGATCCCCGTGAGCTCCGCGATCTCCTCGATCGGCTGGATCTCTTCGTTTCCTCCTGAACAGGAAGTGACCTGTCCTACTGCACCACCGGCCGCTTGCGGCTGTGTTGTGTGCGGCATGGGGGATCTCTGTGGCAGCCCTGCGGGGCCCTTTGGGGAGCGCGGACGCAGGCCCGGGAGGCTGGTTCTGTGCGCTCGGCCGCAGGGGGCGTCGGACGCCGCGGCCGGGGTTCTGCCGGCGGCCCGCGCGGTCAACCGTACGAAGGGCCCGCCGCGTCCCGCGGAACAGTCACGGCAGGCGGCGTCGTGACATCGGGCGCCCGCCGATGGCCCGGAATGCCCATCAGACGATGAAGTTCGACTGCGGTGCGGCTTCCGAGTCGGACGTGAAGGTGACCCTGAGCTGACAGCCGCTCAGTTGGCGCAGGGCGCCAGGCGCCACACCCCGGGCCGTACCTCCGACCAGCCCGCGGGCCGGTGGCCCTGACCGTGCACCCGGTCGAGCCACCGCTGCGCGTAGGACTCCAGGCGCGGGTCGCGCAGGGTCGCCGCCAGTACCAGGCAGTCGGCGAAGTGCGCCTCGGCCGCGTCCACGCCGACGTTCTCCAGGGCCAGCAGGCCCAGCACCCGGTGGGCCTCGTAGCGGCCCCGGGGGTCGTCGGCCACCGCGTCGAGCGCGGGGGACAGCAGCGCCGCGGCCTCCTCCAGGCCGCCCGCGTCCAACTGCAGGTCGGCCAGCCCGACCAGGGCCCGGCCGCGTTCGGTGGCCGCCGCCCCCGCGTCGGCCGTCAGCAGTGCCCGCTCGTAGAACTCGCCGGCCGTCGTGAGCTGCCGCCGCTGCCAGGCCAGGTCGCCCAGCGACCGCAGCAGCCGGGCCTCGGCGGCGAGGTCCTCCTGCCTGCGTGCCGCCTCCAGCGCCAGGGCGTGACAGGTCTCCCAGGTGTCCCAGGCCGCCCGGGCCTCCAGGAAGCCGGTCATGGCGTCGGCGAGTTCCACCGTCTGCGCCCACAGGCCGGCCGCGTGACACCGGCGTACGACGTCCACCAGCCCGTCCTGCCGCCGGCTGAACAGCTCCAGCGGATGTATCCCGCACCTTTCGGCGTGGCCGCCCGCCTCGCGCAGCTGCCCGGTGAACTCCTGCGCCAGCCTGGCGGTGGCCGCCCGCGCCTCCGCGGCCGGGCTCTCCGCGGCCAGGCACTCCAGGGCCAGCAGCCGCCACAGCGGATGCATCCGGTGGTGCGTGCCGTGCTCCGGGCCACCCGCCACCCGGCGCAGCAGCTGGGCCCTGACCAGAGCGTCGAGCAGCTCACCGGTCTTGGCCACGTCCTCCCCGAGGACCGCGGCGGCCGTCTGGGTGTCGAAGGGGCCCACGGGCACGAGCCCCAGCAGACGGAAGGCGCGCCGCAGCACCGGCTCCGTCTCCTCGTAGCAGGAGCGCATCCGGTCGTGGAAGCCCGGCGCGGCGGCGCTCAGTTCCGCCAGCCGCCGCTGTTCGCCGCGCAGCCGGGCGGCCAGCATCTCCGGGCCCCAGTTGGGGCGGGAGGCCAGCCGTGCCGCCGCCGCCCGCAGCGCCAGCGGCAGTCCCTCGCACAGCGCGGCGATCTCACGCACCGGCGTCTCGCCGCCGTGCTGCGGGATCAGACGGCCGGCCGCCGCGGTGAACAGCCGGCGGGCCTCGTCCTGGGGGAGCACGTCCAGTTCCAGCACCCGGTCGGTCAGCCCCTCCGGCACGCGCCGGCAGGTGATCAGCGCGGTGCTGCCCGCCGAGGCCGGCAGCAACGTCCGTATGTGTTCGGGGGATTCGGCGCCGTCCAGGATCAGCAGGATCCGCCGGTCCTCGGTCAGCCGGTCCAGGACGCGGCGCAGCCCGGCCACGTCGGTGGGCAGCGGCCCGTCCACCCCGAGCCGCTGCAGCAGACGCGTCAGCAGCTCCGCCGGGCCGGCCTGCGGCGGACCGCCCAGTTCGAGGAAGACCCGGCCGCCGGGGAAGAGGTCACCCAGCTCGTGGCCGGCGGCGACGGCGAGCGCGGTCTTGCCGATGCCGGCCGCCCCGGCGACCGCCGCGCAGCCGCCGGCCGGGATGTCGCGCAACAGGGCGCCCAGCCGGTCCAGTTCGTCGGAGCGGCCGACGAACACCGGGTCCCGCGGGGGCAGCCGGTCGGGTGTGCGGCCGGGCAGCGGGACCTGCCCGAGGCGGCCCGTGTCCGGGGTCGGCGCGGGCCCGGTGTCCTGCGGCACGCTCTCCTCGGACGCCCGGGGGACAGGGGCGGGGTGCAGCAGTTCCGTATCGCCCGCCAGGATCCGCTGGTGGAGCAGCTGGAGCGGCTGCCCCGGTTCGATGGCCAGTTCCGCGACGAGGGTCTGGCGCAGCTGCGCGAAGATCCGTAACGCCTCCGCCTGCCGCCCGGCCCGGTACAGGGCCGTCATCAGCAGCATGTGGAACTCCTCGCGCATCGGCATCTCGGCCACGGCGGAGTGGAGTTCACCGATCAGCCGCTGATGGTGACCGAGCCGCAGCTCGGCACGCATGCGCTGCTCCAGAGCGGCGGCCCGCACCTCGGCCAGCCGCACCGCGGTCCGGGCCAGCAGCGCGCCGTGCGGGGTGTCGGAGGCCAGCGGGGCACGCCACAGCTGCAGCGCGCGGCGCTGCAGATCCGCGGCGGCGGCGTGGTCGCCGCGCAGCAGCGCCTTCTGGCCGTTGTGGTGCAGTTCCTCGAACACCGTCAGATCGAGCTGCGCGGGATCCAGGTGCAGCGCGTACCCGGGCGGACGGGTGACCAGCGCGTCCCGGCCGTACTCCGGGTCGGCGGTGTGCAGCAGCTTGCGCAGCTGCGAGACGTAGACCTGAAGGGTGGTCGTCGCGGTGCGCGGCGGGTGCTCGCCCCACAGCTCGTCGATGAGACTGTCCACCGAGACGATCTCGTTGGCCCTGACCAGCAGGGTCGCGAGCACCGCACGGATCTTGGCCGCCCGGGGCCGGACCGGCTCGGCCGCCGCGGACGAGGTGATCTCCAACGGACCCAGAATCCGAAAACGCATGCTCCCACCCTCTTCTCCGTCGCATCGGCCGGCGGGACCGGACGGCCGACGCGCGCCGGAGCCGCTCGTCGCCCGCTCGCTCCGCGGAACCGCGACGACAGACCGTGCTGCCCCAATGTAGGCGTCGGCCACACCCCAAATTCGGACAGGCGTACCCCTGAATTCTGTGAAGGGGCGGTGCATCGCAAGCGGCGCTTTAGCCCGTGATCTCACGATGAGCTTGCTCGGCGGCAGAGGGGCGTCCTGTGCCCCGCTTCGTATGCGCCATGAGGGGGCTGACGTTGACCGCTGCATTCACCACCTTCACCCAGCTGATGCGGGAACGGGTCGCCGCGCTCGGCGACGCGGACGCCCAGGTGTTCGTGCGGGACGTCAGCGAAGCCGAACACCTCACCTACTCCACTCTCGACCGCCGCGCCCGCGCCCTCGCGGTACGGCTGCACGAACTCGGCGCACAGGGCCGGCCCGTGCTGCTCCTGTACCCACCCGGCCCGGAATTCCTCGTCGCGTTCGTGGGATGCCTGTACGCCGGCGCGATCGCCGTGCCCGCCCCGCTGCCCGGCGACCGGGGCGAGCGGCTGCAGCGGGTCTCCGGCATCCTCCGGGACACCGCGGCCACGCTGGTGCTGACCGACTCCGAGCACGCGGCGGACACCTCCCTGTGGCTGGCCGTGACCGGCCGAGGAGAAACGGTTTGCCTGGCCACTGACCTCGACGACAGCACGGCCGCCGACGCCTGGCGCGCACCGCGCGTCGGCCCCGACGACATCGCCTTCCTGCAGTACACCTCCGGCTCGACCAGCAAACCGCGCGGCGTCATGGTCACCCACCGCAACCTGATGGCCAACCAGGAGGCGCTGCAGCACCTCCTGGGCACCACCGCCGACGACCGCTTCGCCAACTGGCTGCCGCACTACCACGACATGGGCCTCATCGCCCATGTGCTGCACCCCCTGTGGCTGGGCACCCAGTGCGTCCAGCTGTCCCCGGTCTCCTTCATCAAACGGCCCGTCAGCTGGCTGCGCGCGATCGGCGAGTACGGCCTGACCGTGAGCGGCGGCCCGAACTTCTGCTACGACCTGTGCACCCGCCGCGTCACCGACGCCCACCTCGCCGAACTCGACCTGTCCAGCTGGCGCCTGGCCCTGTGCGGTGCCGAACCCGTCCGGGCGCAGACCCTGGACGCCTTCGCCCGCCGCTTCGCCTCGGCCGGACTGCGCGCCGCGAGTCTCTACCCCGGCTACGGGCTCGCCGAGGCCACCCTGGTGGTCTCCGGCGGCCGGCCGAACGTCCCGGCCCGCCGGCTGACCGTGGACGCGGCCGCCCTGGAACAGGACGAACTGCGCGCCCCGGCCGACGGCGCGGCCACCCGCACCCTGGTCGGCTCGGGACGGGCGCACGACTTCGACCTGCGGGTCGTCGACCCCCTGGCGGGCGTGGAACTGCCCCCCGGACGCGTCGGGGAGATCTGGCTGCGCGGCGACAGCGTCGCCCAGGGCTACTGGCGCCAGCCACTGGAGACCGACGAGACCTTCCACGCCACGCTCGAGGACACCCCCGGCGCCTTCCTGCGCACCGGTGACCTGGGCGCCGTGGACGACGGCGAGCTCTACATCACCGGGCGTTTGAAGGAAGTCATCATCCTCAACGGGCGCAACATCTACCCTCAGGACGTGGAGTGGGCGATCCGGGAGACCGGCCCCGCCCTCGCGGCCGGCCACGGCGCGGTGTTCACCGTCGGAGCGGACCGGGAGCAGCTCGTAGTGATCCACGAGGCACGCCTTCCCCGCGCGGACACCGACCGCCTGCGGGAGCTGGCCTGCGGTATCCAGACGCTCGTCGGACAGGACTTCGACGTCCCCGCCGGCAATGTCGTCCTCGTACGCCCCGGCACCGTGCGCCGCACCACCAGCGGCAAGATCCAGCGCACCCTGATGCGCTCGCTGTTCCTGCGCGGTGAGATCACCCCGCTCCACGACGTCCTCGACCCGGCCGTGCGCGCCCTGATCACACCGTCCGAGGTGCCCAGCGGCGAGAACGCCCCCACGATGGTGCGGAGCAGCTAGTGGTGACCTCCGCGCTGCTGACCCAGCCGCCGCTGCACGAGGGCCTGCCCCCGAGCGACGCCCCGGCCCGGGTCGCCCGGCTGGAAGCGCTGCTGGGCGACCCCGCCGACCCGGCCAACCCGGCCGGCTACCGGGCCCTGCTGCACGCCGACCGGCGGGCCGCGCTGTCCGCCGACGCCGAGGGGCTGCTCGACGACTTCGGCATGAGCCGCGAGTTCGTGCCGACGGACCTGGGCGGCCGGTTCGACTCCGCCGAAACCCTGCTGCGGGTGATGCGCGCGGTCTTCCGCCGCGACGTCGCCCTCGGGGCCGGCTACGGCATGACCACCTTCATGGCCGCGTCCGACGTGTGGATGCAGGGCAGCGCCGACCAGCGGGCCTGGCTGGCGGACCTGCTGCTGTCGGGCTCCAAGGCGGCCATCGCCCAGCACGAGACCGCCCACACCAACGACTTCGTCCGCAGCGGGGTGCGCGCCGAGGTGCACCCCGACGGCCTGTCGGTCACCGGCGTCAAACCGGTCATCAACAACCTGCACCGCGCCGACGCCCTGGTGCTGTTCTGCCGCACCGAACCGCAGCCGGGCACCACCGGAGCCCACTCGGTGCTCCTGCTCGATCCGCACACCCTGCCCGCCGACCGCTACCGGGTCACCCGCCGTCCCGCCACCCTCGGTCTGCGCGGCTGTTTCTTCGCCGGAGTGGAACTCGACGCCTGCGTCGTCCCCCGCGACAGCCTGCTGGGACCACTGGGCGGCGGAGTGGTGACCGCCCTGCGCTCCTTCCAGGTCAGCCGCACCCTCATGGCCTCCATGGTGTCCGCCGCGGTGGACACCGGCCTGCGCACCGCCGTCCTGGTGGACCGCAGCCAGCGGCCCGGCCGCACCGGCCTGGACCCCACCGACCCGCAGCACACGGCGGGCACCCTCGCCGGGGCCTTCGTCAACCTGCTGCTCTACGACTGCATGGCCGTGGTGGCCACCCGGGCGCTGCACCTGCTGCCCGCCGAGACCAGCATCTACTCCGCGGCGGTCAAACTGCTGCTGCCCCAGGTGCTCAGCGACACCATGTACGACCTGGCCACGGTGCTCGGCTCGCAGATCTACACCCGCGAGGGCACCGTCGGCATCTTCCAGAAACACATCCGCGACGTGCCGGTGGTCAGCCTCGGACACGCCGGCACGGCCGCCTGCCAGGCGACGATCATCCCGCAGCTCAGATCCCTCGCCGAGAAGTCCTGGTTCACCAGTGTCGAGGCGCCCGCCGCACTGTTTCGCCCCGGTGCTCCGCTGCCGCCCTTCGACTACGGTCAACTGTCCCTGGCCTGTGGCCGGGACAGCGTCAGCGCCTCCCTGCTGGCCACCGCCGCGTCCGTGCCCGGCTCCACCGCCGTCGAGCGCACGCTGCGTCATCTGGCCGGCCAGATGAGCGCCGAACTGCACGAACTGCGCAGCCGGGTCCTGGCGCTGCCGCCCCCCGACGCCGCCCATCCGGTGGGCCCGGCCTGGTTCGCCCTGACCGACCGCTACGTGCTCGTGCTCGCCGCCGCCTGCGTCCTGGGTGTGTGGCACCACAACCGGGGCGGACCCGACCCGTTCCTGGCCGACCCGGCGTGGGCCGCCGCCGCCCTGCACCGCATCGCCCGCCGGCTGGGCATCCCCGCCGCCGACCTGCCCGCCGAGTGCACCGCCCGGGTCCACCGGGAGGTCCTGGCCCGCTACGGCGACCGGCGCAGCTTCGACCTGCACAACACACCGATTCCGGGCTGAGCACGGGCCCGTATCAGGACAAGGAGCCTTCAGGGATGACTCCCTCCCCGCCGTGGCACACCGAGGCCCCGCTCCACCAGTGGCTGATCACGCACCTGGCGGTCTACCTGGACCGGCTGCCCGAGAACATCGAGTCGACGGTGCCCCTGGCCGAGTACGGCATGGACTCGGTGTGCGCGCTCAGCCTGTGCGGCGACATCGAGGACGACTTCGGCATCGTCGTCGAACCCTCCCTCGTCTGGGACCATCCGACGGTGGCCCACCTGACGGCCCACCTGACCTCGCGCGGCGCGGACCCCGACCGGTGGCAACGGTGAACGCCGTCGCCGTGGTCGGACTGGACTGCGTCTTCCCCGCGGCCCACGGCGTCGAGGCCTACTGGGACCTGCTGATGCGCGGCGGCGACGCGATCGGCCCGCTGCCCGAGGACCGCCGCGGACCGGGTTTCGACGACACCGTCCAGGGCGGCTTCGTCGACACCGTCACCACCTTCGACAACGACTTCTTCACCATCGCGCCCCGCGAGGCGGCCGCCATGGACCCGCAGCAGCGGCTCCTGCTGCAGTGCGCCTGGCGGGCCCTGGAGGACTCCGGCCGTGCCCCCTCCGCACTGGCCGGCAGCGACGCCGGTGTCTTCGTCGGGGTGATGGGCAGCGAGTGGGCCCAGCTCCACATGGGTGACTACGCGCGGGTCACCCCGCAGCTGGGCGCCGGCAGCAGCGCCGGCATGACGGCCAACCGGATCTCCTACCACCTCGACCTCAAGGGCCCCAGCCTCGCGGTGGACACCGCCTGCTCCTCGTCCCTGGTCGCCGTGCACCTCGCCGTCAACTCCCTGCTGTCCGGGGAGTGTTCCACCGCCCTGGCGGCCGGCGTCAACATCGTGCTCACCCCCGCGCTCGGCATGGTCTACCAGCAGATGGGACTGAAGGCACCGGACGGACGCTGCAAGCCCTTCAGCATGGACTCCGACGGCATCGGCCGCAGCGACGGCGTCGGCGTGGTGGTACTGCGCCGGCTCCAGGACGCCCTCGACGACCACCAGCGCGTCTACGCCGTCATCCGCGGCACCGCCGTCAACCAGGACGGCCGCAGCAACGGCGTCAGCGCACCCAGCCGCTGGTCCCAGCAGGCCGTGGTGGCCGCCGCCTACCGCAGGGCCGGCGTCGACGCGGACCAGGTCCGCTTCGTCGAGGCGCACGGCACCGGCACCACACTCGGCGACATCATCGAGTGCGCGGCCCTCGGCGAGGTGCACGCCGTGCCCCGCGACGAGCCGTGCGCGATCGGCTCGGTCAAGGGCAACATCGGCCACACCGAAGGAGCGGCCGGCATCGCCGGCCTGATCAAGACCGCCCTCGCCCTGCACCACCGCATCGTGCCCGCCAGCCGCTTCGCCACCCGCGAGAACCCCCAACTGCGGCTCGCCGAACGGGGGCTGAGCCTGCTCAAGGCCCCCCTGCGACTGCCGGCCGAGGAAGTGGTCGCCGGAGTCAGCAGCTTTGGCATGGGCGGCACCAACGCGCACGCCGTCCTGGCCTCCGCACCCCGGACGCCGGTCACCGCCGTGCGCGGGCCGGCCACCGCCGGGGCGTTCACACTCTCCGCCGACACCCCCGAGGCACTGCGCCGCAACCTCACCGCCCAGGCCGAAGCACTGGCCCGGCGGCCACGCGGCGACGCCGCCTCGGTGTGCTGGACCAGCAACCAGGTCAAGACCGGCCTGCCCTACCGGGCCGTGTTCATTGCCCGCGACACCGCCGAACTCGCCGACGCCCTGCGCACGGCCGCCGCCGACGAACCGACCCTGGACCGCGTCACCCACCGCGCCCTGCGCCCGCCCGCCGTCGCCTTCCTCTACCCCGGACAGGGCTGCCAGGAGCCCGGCATGACGGCCGCCCTCTACCGCGAATCCGTCCTCTACCGACGCCACCTGGACGACGCCGACGACGCGCTGCGCCCCCACACCGGTGACTCCGTACGGGACCTGATCCTCGCCGACGACCCCGCGATCCACCACGCCCGATGGGCCCAGCCCGCCCTGTTCGCGGTCGCCCACGCCCTCACCCGGACCCTGGCCGAGCTGGGCGTGGTGCCCGACGCCGTCCTCGGCCACGGCACCGGCGAGATCGCCGCCGCCGTGGCCGCGGGGATGCTCACCCTGCCGGACGCCGCACGCCTGGTCGCCGCCCACGCCACCGCGGCCCACGACCTGCCCGACGGCGGCATGCTCAGCGTGCGCGCCACCCCGGAGGAGACCGCCGGCATCCTCGCCGCCCACCCCGGCCTGTTCCTGGCCGCCGTGGACGGCCCGCACGACACCGTCCTGTCGGGCACCGCCGACGTACTGCGACAGGCCGCCGCGGACCTGGCCGCACACGGGCTGAACACCCGCCGCCTCCGGGTCCCGCACGGCGCCCAGGGCTCGGCGGACACCGCCCTGGCGGCCCGGATCGCCGACCTGGCCGGCCCGGTCACGGCCGGCCCCGCCCGCATCGCCCTGGCCTCGGCCCGCCACGGCCGGATGCTGCGCGACGAGATCCCGGACACCGCGTACTGGGCGGACCTGGCCGTGCAACCGGTACGGTTCGCCGACGCACTGTCCGCCCTGATGACCGAGGCCGCCCCGACCTGCCTCGTCGAACTCGGCCCGGCCGCACACCTGTTGAGCCTGGCCCGGCAGGACGGCCTGCCCACCGGCATCCGGCTGCTGCACCCCGCCCCCGGCCGCGCCGCCACCTTCACCGACCTGGCCGAGACCGTGGGCGGCCTGTACCTGAGCGGCGTCGAACCGCGCTGGGACGCCCTGTACGAGCCGGCCCACCGCCGCACCGAACGCCTCGCCCCCTACGTCTTCTCCGGCGCCCACCGCTTCGGACAGACCGCCGCGGCCCAGCCCACCGCCCAGCCGGCCGCACCGGACACCACCCCGCGCCAGGCGGCCACCGGCCCGGCCCACCCGCCCCACCCCGGCGGCCCCGGCACCCCGGCGGACCGGCCCGACCCCGCGCTGAGCGCGGTCATCGAAGCCGTCGTCGAGGTCGGCGCCTACGCACGCGAACAGGTCAACGCCGAGGCCCGGCTCTACGAGGACCTCGGCTTCGACTCGGTGATGATCATGCAGTTGAAGAACCGGATCGAGCAGCAACTCCCGCGGGGCGCGGACATCACCGTGCCGCAACTGCTGCCCGCGCTGAAGTCCGTGGGCACCCTCGCCGCCTTCGTACGCGAGCTGACCAGCACGGGGGCCACGGTATGACAGCACACACCGCACTCATGCACATCGCCGGCACGGGCAGCGCGCTGCCCGCCGAACCCGTCGACAACGCCGCACTGAGCCGCGCCTTCGGGATCAGCGAGGACTGGATCGACCTCTTCGTGGGAACCGGCACCCGCCACTTCGGCTGGGACCTGGCGACCGGAAAGGTCACCCACACCCTCGGCGACCTGTGCGCCGAATCCGCCGCCCGGGCACTGGCCGCCGCCGGACTGGCCGCCGCGGACCTGGACTTCCTGGTGCTGTCCACCGCCACCCCCGACACCCTGCTGCCCACCACCGCCAACGAGACCGCGGACCGGCTGGGCCTCAACCACCTGCCCACCTACCAGATCCAGGCCGGCTGCTCGGGCGCCGTCCAGGCCCTCGACGTGGCCCGCGCCCTGCTGGCCGGCGGCCACCGCACCGGCCTCGTCGTCTCCGGGGACGTCACCGCCCGCTTCCTCGAAGCCGGCCGGGACGCGACCACCCTGGCCGGCCAGGAACTCGTCAACTACGTCCTGTTCGGCGACGGAGCCGCGGCCGCGGTGGTCACCGCACGCCCGCACGGCGACGCCCTCGCCGTGCACGGCCTGCTGCACCGCTTCGCGGGACGCGGACGCCCACCGGGACAGATCGTCGGCTGGCACGGGATCACCGAACCCGAACCGGACCGGCAGATGCTCTTCGAGGACTACAAGACCATCGAGGAAGAGGTACCCGCCCTCGCCGGCGAGATCGTGTGGGAACTGCTCAGCACGGCGGGCTGGACCCCACAGCAGATCGACGCCGTCCTGCCGCCCCAGCTGTCGGGGCACATGACCGACCGGATCGTCGCCGGCCTCGGCCTGCCGCCCGGCTGCCGGGAGGTCTCCTGCGTACGCGAGACCGGAAACACCGGCAACGCCCTGCCCCTGCTCCAGCTCGACCGGCTCATGGACCGGCTGGCCCCGGGGGAGCGCGCCCTGTCCGTGGTCGTCGAGTCCAGCAAATGGATCAAGGCGGGGCTGGCGCTGGAACGGCCCGCCGGTCCCGGGGAAGAAGGGCACACCCGATGACCACCGCCCTGGACGACCTGCGCACCCTGCACCGCACCGGCCGGCTGGCCGCGGCCTACCCCGACGTGGCCCCGCTGCTGACCGGGGTCACGGACGCGGCGGACCGCTCCGAGGAACAGACCGCCGACGAACTGACCCGCTGCGGAAGCCTGCTGACACGGCTGCGCCCCGAGGACGTCCTCGCCCACCACCCGCACACCCCCGTCCTCACCGTGGCCGTCACCGGCCACTCCGCCACCGCCCAGCTCACCGACCCGCTGACGGCCGAACTCGCCCGGCACGGCCTGCTCGGCCGTCTCGTCACCGGGGACCACGGGGCCTACCTGCGCGACCTCACCGACGAACACGGTGAACTGCGCCGCAGTCGACCGGAACTGACGGTGTGTGTGCTCGGCGCCGACGCCGTCTTGGAACAGCTCGTACCGCCGTGGACGGTCGACGACGCCGAACAGGCCTGCGCCCGGCTGCTGGACCAGCTGCGCGGCGTCGCCGACGCACACACCGCGCACGGCACCGGAGTCCTGGTCCTCAACACCCTTCCGCTGCCCCGCGGCGCCACCCACCAGATCATCGACCAGCGGCAGCGCGCCCTGCTCGGCGCGGTGTGGCGGGAGTTCAACGCCCGCCTGCTGCGACTGGCCGGCGAACACCCCGCCCTGGCCGTCGTCGACCTCGACCCGCTCGTCGCCGGCACCGGACCGGCCACCGACCCCCGGCTGGCCCTCTACACGCGAAGCGCCTTCAGCGCCGCCGTCTTCGCCGCACTGGCCCGCGAAGCCGTGCACGTGCTGCGCGCCCGGCGCGGCATGACGAAGAAGTGCCTGGTGCTCGACCTCGACTACACCCTGTGGGACGGGGTGCTGGGGGAGGACGGACCGGACGGCATCACCTGCGGGCCCACCCCGCAGGGCGAGCCGTACGCCGCCCTCCAGAAAGTCGTCAAACAGCTCGCTGCCCAGGGCGTGCTGCTCGCCGTCAGCAGCAAGAACGACCCCGGCCCGGTCCGGGACGTCCTCGCCCACCACCCCGAAATGACACTGCGCGCGGAGGACTTCGTCAGCGTGCAGGCCGGCTGGGACCCCAAGGACACCGCCCTGCGCACCATCGCCGACCAGCTGGGCATCGCGACCGACGCCCTGGTGTTCGCCGACGACAGCCCGGCCGAACGCGCCCTGATCCGCCACCGTCTGCCGGACACTCCCGTCGTCCCGCTGGGCACCGAGCCGGCCTGGCACATCACCCGGCTGCTGGCCGACGGCTGGTTCGACACCCCGCACGTGACCGACGAGGACCGCGACCGCACCGCGCAGTACCGCGGCGCCGCCGCCCGGGCCCGGATGCGCGGCACGACCGGCTCGCACGAGGAGTACCTGCGCGAACTCGGCATCGTCGTCCGCATCGCCCCGCCCCGCCCCCACGAACTGCTCCGGGTGTCACAACTCTCCCTGCGCACCAACCAGTTCAACCTCACCGGCGAACGCGTCCCGCCGGAACGCATCCTCGCCGAAGGCCGCCGCCCGCTGACGGTGCACGTGAGCGACCGGTACGGCGACAGCGGCCTGGTGGGCGCGATCTTCGCCCGGGAGACCGCGGACGGCCTGACCATCGACAACATGCTCCTCAGCTGCCGGGTACTGGCCCGGGGCATCGAGGACGGCTGCCTGGCCGCGGTGCTCTCGCACGCCCGTGACCTCGGCCTGCCCGCGGTCCGCGCCCGCTACCGCGCCACCCGCGGCAACGGCCGGGCGAGCGGCTTCTACCCCTCACTGGGCTTCGTACCGGACACCCCCGGCGACAGCGCGGAGACACTGTTCCGGCACGACCTCAAGGACATCCCCGCCCCGCCCGGTCACCTGACCGTGGAGGCCGACTTCGAAGGAGACGCCGATGAGTCGTGACAGCACGGCCGGCCTCGCCGGCTTCCTCGAAGCGGTGCGCGACGGCCTGGGCCTGGACCTGACCGAGGAACAGGCCGCGGCGGACTTCGACCTGCTGCCCGACTGGGACTCGGTGCACCTGCTGCGCCTGCTGATGCTCCTGGAACGCGAGACGGGCTGCAGCATCCCGGTCAGCCGCCTGCTCGAGGCGCGTAGCATGCGCGAGATCCACTCACTGGTCACCACCGAGGGGAGGGACACCCGATGAACGCCGTCGGCGGGGGCCTGATCGGTGTGACAGCGGAGGACAGCGACTGGGCGGCGGTCCGCGAGGACCTGCGGCGCTACGGCACGGCGGTGGTCCACGGCCGGCTCGCCGACTGGCGTCCGCGCGCACCGGACGGTCCCGCTCTGCGCGCGGTGCTGGGCCGCGACTGGTCGCGCTACCGCGACATCGGGCACCCGGACATCCAGAGCCGGTACGCGGCTTCGCGCCGGCTGCTCAAACACGCGGCCGCGGCCGCCCTGCGGGCCGAGGCGATCGACCTGGAACTGGCCTACGGGCCGACCGGACGGCCGTATCTGCGCGGCTGCGACCAGATCGACATCAGCCTCAGCCACACCGACGACCTCCTGCTGGTCGGCCTGACCAGCAGCGGCCTGATCGGAGTGGACGCGGAACGCGCCGACCGCAGCATCTACGCCCGCGGCCTGGCCCGGCTCATCTGCACACCCGACGAGCAGCGGATGCTGTCGGGACTGCCCGAGCCGGAACGCAATCCGAGCCTGGTGCGGCTGTGGACGCTCAAGGAGGCCTACAGCAAGGCGATCGGCCAGGGCATGCAGTTCCGCTTCAACGAGTTCGGCTTCGGCCCGCAGAGCCGGCCCGTCCAGCTGAACCGGCCCGACGGCACGCCGGGTGCGGGCGACGAGTGGACGCTGCGGACCCTCGTCCTCAACAGCGGCGGCACCGAGTTCGTCGTGAGCATCGCGGTCTACGACGCGGGCATGGGCCGCACCCTGGACACGGAGATCACCACGATGCTCGACGCCGAGGCCGTCGCGGCCATCCACGAGGCGCTGGACGCCGAACAGGAGGAGTGGTCACAGATCCTCGACGACTGACACCGCCGCCTCCGTCACCGCCCTCCCCGCCTGGGTCAGGGCGAGCGTCATCGCGACCAGCGGCCGCCCCAGCGCGTCCTGCGCGGCCGACTGCGCCACCGCGACACACCGCAGCGGCAGGTCGGGCTCGGCGTGGCCCCGGAAGTGCGTGTGCATGGCCACGGGCGCACAGTGCCGCGGATCCAGGCCATGGAGCCGGTGGGCGGTCAACAGCGCCGTCTGACGCAGTACTTCGAGCAGCAGCGCGGACGAGGGCACCTTGTCCGGCCGGCCCGCGCCGGCCCGCCATGTGTCGGGCGCAAGCACCGCCGCGGACAGCCGCTGTCCGTTGACGGTCACCGGGGACCGCAGCAGGACGTTGACGGCGCTGGCGCGCCCCACGTCCGCGGGAGCGGGGCCCGGTGACCTGCCGAGGGGGTCCTCGTGACCGGGATGCTGGTGCCCGGCCGTCGCGAGGACGGTGTGACGGGAGTGCTCACGGTGGCTGCGGTGCGCCATCGGGGCGAGGAAGAGCAGATTGGCCGAACCGGTGCCCGCCGCGACCCCGTCGATCTCCAGGCGCGCGTCGAACTCCAGGGCCCGCGGGATTCCGGAGATCACCTTGTCGGGCCGCACCCGCATGGTCGTCGTCAGCGTGCCGGGGCCGGCATGCCGGCGCCAGGCGCTGACCTCGTCCATCTCCAGGCCGAACCGGTAGAAGATCGGCACCCGGTCGGCCGCGACACCGAAGTGGGCCTGACCGATACCCCCGCTGACCTGGCGGACCATCGCCATGGCCGCCTGCAGATCGTGGAAGCGGTCGTGTCCGTCGTTGAACAGCGGGTGAGAGGTGGGAAGTTCACCGGTCAGGACGAATTCCTGGGACCGGTCGTCGGGGCTGTCGGGCGTCTGGGGGCCGAAGCACTGCGGCCGGTGCACCAGATGGCGGCTGCCGTGTCCGTACCCTGGCGGCGCGGGCCGGGAAGTCTCCAACGCCTCACTCTCCTCGGCGGTGTCCTGGCTCGATGTGACTGGTCGTACCAGCCTGCCGGGGAGCAGGGCAGGAAGGCCACTTGCGTCCGGTGACAGGTTGTGGCCTGACAGGCAGTGCCGGACCGGGCTACTGGAGGTCGGGCAGCCCCGTCAGCGCGATGTGCACCCCGGCCTGGAAACGGCTGTTGGCGTCGACACTCAGCATGATCTGGGAGATGTACCGGCGGCAGGTGCGCACCGACATGCCCAGCCGGCGGGCCACGAGCTCGTCCTTGTAGCCCTGCGCCATGAGCCTGATGATCGACCGCTTCAGGTCGTCGGTGATCTCGCTGCTGTCCTCGGCCCCGGGGACGAACTGGGTGGCCCCGGACCACAGATGCTCGTAGACCCGGCAGATGAAGGCCACCAGGGTCGGCTCGCGCACCACCACCGCCCCGGGGGCCCGGCCGCCCACGTGCTGCTCGGGAAGGAAGGCCACCTCCCGGTCGTAGATGACGATCCGGTCGATCAGCTCGTCGGTGGTGCGCACCTCGGCCCCGTGCTCGGTGATCGCCCGCACATAGGAGGCGGTGGCGAGGTCACTGCGCGCGGTGTGCTGGTAGAGGTGGCGTATCTGCACCCCGCGTCTGAGCCGTTCCAGGGTCCTGGGCCGGGCGTTGGCCAGGAGGCTGGAGGGACGGGCACCGCCGGGCTGCGCGCTGAGCATCTCGGTGCGGCAGCGCTCGCCCTGCTCGTCCAGCACGGCCTGCAGCGCGTTGATGTCGCTGATCACGTCGAAGGCCTCGGCCTGGTTGCGCTGCTGGCGGCTCTCGAAGTAGGTCGCGCGCAGCGCGCCCATCTGGTCACGGATCTCGGTGACCTCCCGCTGCAGGTCCCGTATGCGGCCCTCGGCCGGCCCCACGAGGTCGGCCACCGCCGTGTCGGGGCTCACCGGTACCAGCAGTTCCGGCTCGCCGGGCAGGGGCCGCAGCAGGCTGAGCGCCGTCAGACGCTCCTCGACTTGTGCCACCTTTTCCAGGGAGACGCCGAGGGCGGTCGCCATCTCCTCACGGACAAAGCGGCCCAGCAGGACTGCATTGCGGTACGCCTTCGCTTCTGCGTCATCCAGCATGGCGAAAGCGCCTGCAGGGAGAGAGCTTTCAGGCACTGGAGGCTCGCATTCCCGCGCGACGGAACTTCTTGTCAGGCAACTTTACGACACCAGGAATGGGTTGGGCGGAGAACCCCGGTCGGCGAGTCTTGCTGCTGCAAGGCCAACTGTCGAACGTGGGGGTAGCTATGAGCAAGCTTGTACTGCGAATCACGACCGCCGGACTTCTGGCCACCGCCGGATTCATCGGCACGCTCGGGGCCCACATTACGGTTCCCGCCATTGCACACGGCCAGGTGGCCGTGTCGTCGCCCTTCCCGGCGCATTCCGCACACGCGGCGCCGCTCGGGGACGACCAGTGGGGCTGATGAATCAGCTGTGACGCGGGCGGGCCGGTGCTTCCCGGGCCGCCCGTCGGCATGTCCGCAAAGCGGGCTTTGCTCATGTTTCACCCCGCCGGGCCGGCCCCGACCAGCCGGCCCGGCGAGCCGGTCCCCGACCGGGCCGGCCCCGAACGGTCGGACGGCCCGCCGCGGAAACCGGCGGGCCGTTCTGCTGTGCGGGGCCGGCCGGGCCGCCGCCGGGCTTCCGGGAGCGGACGCAGCGGCCCGCCGCGGGCCGCCGCGCGGCCCCTCGGCCCCGCCGTGGGGCGGGTGCGGCGACGTGCCGGAACCCGCCGGGGCGGGGCGCCTTCCGGAGTGCGGGGCGGCCGGGTCCCCGCTCCGGCCGGAGGGCCCGGCGGCTGCCGGACACCTCGGCGAATTCCGGCTGTCACACATGACTTCGGCGGCCTGGGGCATCCGGACCGGGACGACGTAAGGCCTGTTCGGTGGCTCGGACAGGTGTCGCGGCGCGCGGCCGGTGCCGTCCGGCGCGGCTCCGGCGCGGGAGTCGGCCGGGCCCGGCGGCCTGGCCGAATCCAGGGGCCTGCCGGACCCGGCCGGTGACCCGCGGGGCACGGCGGCCGTGCCCCGCGGGTCACCGGCCGCACCCTGCCCGGCACTCTGCCCGTAAGGCCCTGGACGAGGTGCCCGCTCCTGTGCATGGCGGCGGCCCGCGGGCCTGGTGGAGGAGGCCGTACCGGGCGGTCGGTCGGTCTGTGGCGGCGGGGTGCGTGCAGGGTGGCCGTGTGTTCCCGATACGGCCGCCGCCGGCACGGCCGGCCGGCGTCCTCCCCGGACGGGTCCCGCCCGTCATCCGGGGCGCCCGATCCCCCGGCACCGGTCCGGACCTGCGCATCGTCCCCGCCGGTGGGTGTCCTGGCGCCGGGGCGGCCCGGGGCTTTGTGGCCGCAAAGGTGCCCGTAGCGGGCGTACCGGGTCCGCTTGTCCCCGGTTTTGCCAGGGGCACCGGCCACCGGCAAGGCCGCCCGCGCGGGCGGGCCCCCGTGCCACCGTCCGTTCACCTGGACCGGTGCGGGCGCCCTCCGGGTGCGGGTGAACGGACGGTTGCCGGCCGCCGCGGAGCGGGCCCGCATTCCTCCCCGGGGGCCGGGAATTCGGACACCGGAAGGGAGAGGAGGAAGACGACCTGCGCCCTTGATTTCACCCCGAGTTTTTTGAATATGCGTCCGAGGTGGGTTTCCACGGTCTTGATGCTGATGTTCATGCGGGCCGCGATCTGTTTATTCGTCAGACCCGGGCCTATAAGCATCGCGATTTCTCTCTCACGCGTACTGAGCGGAATTCCCAAATCTTTCCCCGGATGGTGCTCGGGACCCCTTTCAATGAATTCGAGGAGATCCTGCGCGGCGGCTGCCGAATCATATGCGGTGAGTCGGTCGAATTCGGTGGCGGCGAAAGGGGCGTGCGCGGCCGCGGCGGTCAGGTCCCCGGAATCCAGACAGGCCCGTGCCAGCCCCAGCGCGAAGGAGCCGAGCAAATGCCCCTGCCCGTGGTGCAGGGCGAGGTCGAAACCGAGCTGGAAACACTGCCGGGCCCGTCGGCCGTCGCCGTCCGCCACGGCCTCGCCCAGCCAGCGCCATGCCTCCACGACCGGTGCCGCCCCCTCCCGGCCGAGCCCGGACAGCAGCGGTCCGGCCTCCCCGGCCGCCTCCCGGGCCGCCTCGGCCGCCCCCTGCGCCGCGTGCGCGGCGGCCAGCAGCGCCAGCGCATGGCTGTGCGCGGCCACGTCGCTCTCCGGCGCGCAGCGCACGGCGCGGCGCGCGGCGCCGAGCGCGGCCCCCCGGGTCGGCTGCCCCGACTCCAGCAGCAGCGCGGCCAGTTCGGCCTGGGCCGCGGGGACGGCGGCACGGTCCTCGGCGGACACCGCGCGCAGCACACGTCTCGCCTGCGAGCGGGCCCCCAGCAGCCGCAGCGCCCGGGCCCGCCACACCGCGGCCTCGGTCCACTCCGTGACCCCGGCGGGGGGCCGTGGCGCCTCCTGCGGGGGCCACAGCCGCGCGTACTCGGTCAGTGCCCGCGCCGGCCGCCCGCACAGCACCAGGGCCTGGCACCGCAGCAGCCACGCGCCGGGCGGGGCGCCGGGACGTTCCGCCGCCCGGCGGGCGGCCCGCTCGGCGCGGGCCGGCTGGGTGAAGACCGTGGCGCGCGCGTACTTCTCCAGGAGGTCCGCCTGCGCGGCCGTGGGCGGCGCGGCGGTCTCCAGCAGCGCGGGGACCGCCGCGCCGGTGTCCTCGCCCGTGGCCGGCGCGGCGAGCGCCCGTTCCCGGGCCGCCCGCCCCCGCGCGGCCCCCGCGGCCTGGTGCAGCAGGGCCCGGGCCGCAGGACGGCGGAAGCGGAACCACCCCGCCCGGCGGTCCGGTCCGACGATGCCCTCGCTGTGCAGTTCGTCCACCGCGCGCAGGGCTTCTTCGACGGACAGCAGGGCCGTGTGCGCCACCGTCTCCACGGTGAAGGGGTCGCCCGCGGCGGCGGCCGCGTCCGCGGCGCGCCGGGCGGGCGGGGACAGCGCGCCCAGATCCAGCGCCTGCACGGACGGCGCCAACGGGGAGGGGCCGCAGGCCAGTTCGAGGCTGCTGTGGGGGACACCCCCGGTGTCGGGCGGCTCGCCGTCGGACAGCGCCCGCAACAGCCCCGGAACCCCCGCCGCGTCCCGCAGGATCAGCTCCCGGTGCAGCGGGGCGAGCCCGTCGGGCAGCAGCGCGGCGGCCGCCGCGCGCGGCAGCGGCCGCAGCGGGATGTGGCGCACGGCGCCGTCCGGGTGGGCGAGCGAAGCCAGCCGGCCGGCCCCCGGGCCGCCGCCGCGGTGGACGAGCACCGTGAGCACCGGGGCGTCCGGCGGGCGGCGCAGCAGGTGTTCGGCGAACTCGGCCACCTCCCGCCCCGCGCGGTGTGCGTCGTCCAGCACCAGCAGGAGCCCGCGCCGGCCCGCCAGCTCTTCCAGCACGGCGCGGACCGCCCGGGCGACCGCGTGGACGTCGACGTCCCGCGGGTTTTCCGTGAAGGCGCCGCCCAAGGCCGGGAAGACCTGGGCCAGCAGGCGCAGGCGGGCCGGGCCCAGCCGCCGCAGGGCGGCGGGATCCGCCGAGGCGAGCTGGTCGTCGAGCGCGTCCACCAGCGCGTGGAAGGGGCGGCCGGTTCCGTCCCGGGCGGCCCGGCCGCATGCCACGGCCCACTCCCGGTGTGCCGCGGCGCGGGCCAGGCGAAGCGCCAGACGGGTCTTGCCGACCCACGGTTCACCGCTCAGCCGCACGAACCCGGCCGACGTCCGCGCATGATCCAACTCCTGCGTCAGAAGAGCCAGTTCGTGTGCGCGGACACCCTGCCCCGGCTCACCGGCCTGCCCGTGCGGCACGGGGCCTCCCTCGTCGCTGCGGCTGACGGGCAGGCTGGCGCACCGTCAGGCGCGTTCCAAGAGGTTGCTGCTGGCCGGTGCCTGCATGGCAGGAAGTGCAGGTGGGGGTGGGTGCGGGATGGGGCGGTGTCGGGGAATTCCCCGACAGGTGGCCAAGCGGCCGAATGCGCGGTGCAGCGACAAGAAGAGAGGAAAGCGGTCGTAAATTGACGTTCGCGTTGCGGGATTCAACCGTCTTTCGAGTGAGTCTCCAGCGAGTCTCAAGTTTGCGTCGCCCTTCCCCGGATATGCCCGAACCAGGCTTTCCCGCATGGAGGTTGGGGCCCACGAGGCGGCCCGCGACAACGGCGGAGCCCCGCCGGGGCCAATCACCGGCCGGTGTCCGGCCCGCGGCGCCGGCGGCCGGACACGTTCTCGCTCATTTGACGTGCGTCAGGAGAAGCGGCGGCGGCCCGTGACGTGTGCGCCGTATTCGGTCGGGTTATGCCTGCGGGCCCGCTGTGACCGCCGACTTCACAACCCCGCCGGGACCGCCGCGTCCACCGCGCCCCGGCGACACCTTCACGTCACCTTCACCGTTCCCGCGGTCCGTGAGGTGACCGCCGGGTGCGGCCGTCCGCACACCCGGCGCGGAGGGGCTCGCAGGGGCGCACCCGGCCGGTGCGCGCGGCACCACCCGGCTGTCGACGGCAGGGCCGCCGTGCCCGCGGCGGGCGCCGGGGCGGCGGGCCGGGGGTTTGCTCGACAACGTGGCGCCCAGGAACGCCCGTACGGCTCCTGCCGCGTTCCGGGGCGGCAGGTACCGGCGCGGATGCCGAGGTGGGGGCCGTGATCGACGGCCTGCGCGCGGCGCGCGGCACCGGCCGCGCCCCGGGGGCGCGGGGTTTGCGGCGGCGATCCGGGGGCGGCGGGCGGATGCCGCCCGCCGCCCGCGGGTGCCCGTTTGCGGCGGCCCGCACGGACGGCGGGACCGGACGGCCCGAGGCGGCTGCCGCACCCGGCGGGCGGGCACCCCGCCGGCTAACTCGACACCGACCGACACCGACCACACGTAACCGAGTAATCATCTCGAAGTTACCTATGTAGCGCGAAAGATCCGAATTAAACGACCGTTAAGTCTGTCGCGCCGCAGACCGGCTCCGGCCGGGTGTCAGCGGGAGAAGATCTTCCGGAAGGTGCCCGAGCGGTACAGCGAGATCTGCGTGACGACCTGGAGCACGATCCAGGTGGCCGCGTACAGGGCCGCGTCGAGCGCGGGCACGCTGTCGACGGGCAGGGAGTAAGCCATGATCAGACGCAGCAGGGCGTCCACGAGGAGCCCCAGACCCCACAGGACGGTCACGGCACGCCACACACGGCGGAACGCGGCGTCCTGTTCCCACAGACTCTCCAGCCGCGCCGACCGCCCGGGCAGCAGCGCCTTGACGGCCTGATAGGTGAACGGGCGGGCGGTGAAGAGGGTGACCAGCAGCCACACACCGGCGAGGGCGGTGAACAGGCTGTTGCGTGCGAGCACGATGCGCGGGCTCGCGGTCAGGACCGAGGCGAGGGCGCTCACCACGAGCAGCGTGATGGTGAAGACACCGAGGGCGTCGACCTTGCGGTGCCGCACCGCCGAGTACAGCGTGTGCAGGGCGGGCGCCGATCCGCTGACCAGCAGCGCGGTGATCTCGTCGGCGCCCAGGTCGCGCAGCACGTAGTAGAGGCCGGCCGGCAGGACGATGTCGCAGACCACGGTGGCGACGAAGCCCCATGCCCCGGCCGGGGCCCTGGGGGACGCGGGGGCCTCGTCCGCGTCCCCGGCGGGCGGGGGCGGCGGACTGTCGTAGGCGGAACCGGGGGAGGTGGGGGGAGCCATGAGGACACTCCTCTGGTGCGGCCGGCATCCGGGCCGGCCGGTGGGCTTGGCGGGACGGTTCTCGGGGGTGGCGTGCTCCGCCCGTCGGCTTCCGGGCCCTCCCCTTGGATGGTCTGCCCGGCAGTGGACCACGGGCGCCCGCACGGGGAGGGCGATTTCCGGTCGTCGTGTACGGCGGGACGCCAGGATCGTGGAGACGGTGCTTGGAGACGGTGCTCAGTCGCTGCCGGTGGGTCTGTCCCGTTCCTCCCGGCCGTCGCCCACGGGCACCCGCACGGCCACCTTGTTCACCAGATCGACCAGGTCCATGCCCGCCACCACGGCTCGGCGCCTGTCGGCCTCCTCCGCGCCGCCCGCGTCGCCCCGCCGGACCGCGGCCGCGAACTCGGCCAGACAGTTGTGGAGTTGGTCGGCGGCCGGGAGCGTGAACCGCTCCTCGTGATCCTGCTCCTCCAGCACGAGCACGGGCTGGTGCGCGGGCGGCGGGGTGAAGGCGCGCGTCACCGACAGACGCGCCGTGTCACCCCACAGCGCGTACGCCGACGCGTACGCGTGCTCGAAGCCGAACGTCACGTTCGCGAGGACACCGGACGGGGAGACCAGCAGCGCCTGACCCGACAGGTCCAGCCCGTCCGGGCGCGTACGCAGCACCGCCCCGGCCACCTGGAGCCCCCCGCCCAGCAGCAGCTGGGCGGCGCGCAGCGGATACACCCCCACGTCCAGCAGGGCCCCGCCACCCATGTCGGGCACGTAGCGGATGTCGTCGGCGGGCAGCGGCGGAATGCAGAAGGCGGCGTGCATCGCACTCAGCCGGCCCAGCCGCCCCTGGCGCACCAGGTCCGCGGCGAAGGCGTGCTGCGGGTGGTGCAGGAACATGAAGTTCTCCCGCAGCACCAGCCCGCGCTCCCGCGCCAGGTCGGCCAGTTCACGTGCCTCGTGGGCGTCCACCCCGACCGGCTTCTCGACCAGCACGTGCTTGCCCGCCCGCAGGGCCCGCGCCGCCCAGGTGCGGTGCAGCGCGGTCGGCGTGGAGATGTACACCGCCTCCACGTCCGGGCGCTCCAGCAGCGACGCGAGATCCGCCTCCGCCGCACACCCGAACTGTTCGGCGAACGCCGCCGTCTTCTGCGCCGACCGGCCCGCGACGGCGACGAGTTCCACCTCCGGCGCGGCCACCGCCTTCGGCAGCGTACGACGGCGCGCGATGGACGAGGTCCCCAGCGCACCCAGCCGCAGCGGCCGGGCCACGGCGCCGCTCACAGCGCCCTCAACGCCGCGACCAGCGTCCTGGCCTGCACGTTCAAATGATGGCTGTAGCGCAGCAGTTCATCCAGCTGATGCGACGTCAGCCAGCGGAACTCGTCCGACACGGCGGGGAAGTCGCTCTCCGTCTCGATGACCATGTAGTGGCTCTGCGCGTTGCGGAACCGGCCGCCCTCCTCGGACAGCACCACGTCGTAGCGGGCACTTGCACGGCGCGCCAGCGCCTGCGCGAGATACGGCGGCCGGTCCGCCTCGGGCAGATGCTCGTAGTTCTCCGGCACACACTGCACGGTCGGACCCAGCTCCACCACGTCGAGGAAGCCCGGTTCGGCACGGGCCCGCAGCAGCGCGTGCAGAACCCCGTCGATCCGCTTCACGAACAGCGCCGCGATGCCCGTGCCGCGGGGCTCCAGCAGCGGCTGCGACCAGGCGGGCACCTCACGCCCGCGGGAGGACACGTCCACCGCGACGACATCGAAGTACAGGCCGTTGCAGTGCGTCACCGCGTGCTGCGTCCGCAGCCAGCCCTGTGCCTGCGCCAGCGGGATCGGCGCCGCGCTCACCTCGTGCTCCGCACGCCGCCGGGTGATCCAGGTGCGGACCTCCCGGTCGGTGTGCAGCGACCAGCCGGCGTCCTCGACCAGGTTCTCCTCGCCGCCACGCCAGTCCGGCAGGCAGGACAGCACCGTACGGGCGTCCATGTTCACCAGGTTGTCGTGCCGCAGCAGCATGTTGACCTGCCCCAGCGTCAGCCAGGCGAAGTCCTCGCCGGCCTCCACCTCCGGGCCCACCTCCACGACCATGTTCCGGTTGCGCTTGTGCAGGAACCACGACCCCTGCTCCGACTGCAGGACGTCCGCCACCACCTGCCCCGCCCCGGGCCTGCGGAAGACGTCCATGTACGGCACCGCCGAACCACCGTGCACACCCGTGTAGTTGCTCTTCGTCGCCTGCACGGTCGGCGACAACTGCACGCCGTTGACGTTGCCCGGCTCCGACTTCGCCTGCATCAACAGGTGCGGGACACCGTCGAAGTCCCGCACCGCGATGCCCAGGATCCCTATCTCCGGCTGGTGGATGATCGGCTGCGACCACGACCGCACCGGCCCGAAGTCCGACTGCACCGCCAGCCCCAGCACCGAGAAGAACCGCCCGCTGTCATGACGCAGATCGCCGGTGCGGTGGTCGAAGCGCCAGCCGCGCAGCGCCGCGAACGGCACCCGCTCGACATGCTGCTGCTGCTCACGCTGCCGCTCGTCGATCCAGGCGAACACCTCCGCATTGCTCATCACCCCGCCCTCGACCACCGCCGCCGACGCCGCCAGCCGGGACACGAGGGGAGGGTCCGCGGCACGTGACGGCAACACCAGGTTCATCGCGGTCATGGATGCGCCTCTTCTCCTTCAGGGGTACAGCGATCGGCCCGCGCGCACGACGCTGACGGCACACGGGCACAGGCCTCGCGGCAGTCGGCTGCCGCCCCTTGAGCGTGCCGTCCCCAGTTCGGGCAGACGCCTAGACTTGACCCCTTGCCCGGACCCGCCCTCCCTCGCTATGGAGGCAGGTCCCAGCGCCCGCGAAAGGCACTTCCCGGGCACCCGGGCACCGCTTAGGAATTCCCCTAGAGCACCTGGCAGGAGCGCGGAGCGCGCCGGACACCGTGCAACCGTGAGGGCTGCCCCGACCCCGTCGCCTTGGTGTTTGGAGTGCCATCCATGAACGAGCCGGTACCCGCGGACGCCCGGACCACCGTTTCGGCCCACGAACCCGTGGCCGTGGTCGGCCTTGCGTGCCGGCTGCCCGGCGCGAGCGGACCGGACGCCTACTGGAAGCTGCTCGCCGACGGCCGCAGCGCCATCACCGACGCCCCCGAGGACCGTCGTACCGGCGCACCGCACGACGACGCCTTCACCACCGGCCGGGGCACCACGATCCCCTACCGCGGCGGCTTCATCGACGCCCCCGCGGACTTCGACGCGGCCTTCTTCGGCATCTCGCCCCGCGAGGCCGAAGCCATGGACCCGCAGGCACGGCTCGTCCTCGAACTGGGCTGGGAGGCACTGGAACACGCCGCACTGCCGGTGACCGGCCTGCCGCACGCCACCGGCGTCTTCGTCGGCGCCGACGTCTCCGACTACGCCGCACTCGTCCACCAGCAGGGCAGCGAAGCCGTCGGCCACCACACCGCCACCGGCCTCAACCGCGGCCTCATCGCGGGCCGCCTCTCCTACGCCCTCGGCGTCAGCGGCCCCAGCCTCACCGTCGACAGCGCCCAGTCGTCCTCCCTCGTCGCCGTCCAGCTCGCCTGCGACAGCCTCCGCGGCGGCGACTGCGAACTCGCCCTCGCCGGCGGCGTCCACCTCAACCTCACCCCCGACAGCACCCTGGCCCTCGCCGAGTTCGGCGGCCTCAGCCCGGACGGCCTGTGCCACACCTTCGACGCCCGCGCCAACGGATTCGTCCGCGGCGAGGGCGCCGGCTTCGTCGTCCTCAAGCCCCTCTCCCGGGCACTGGCCGACGGCGACCGCATCCACGCCGTCATCCGCGGCGGAGCCGTCAACAACGACGGCACGGGCGCCAGCCTCACCACTCCCGACGCCGCCGCCCAGGAGGCCGCGATCCGCAGCGCCTGCGCCCGCGCCGGCGTCGCCCCGGCAAGCATCGACTACGTCGAACTGCACGGCACCGGCACCCGGGTCGGCGACCCCGTGGAAGCCGCCGCGCTCGGCGCCGCCGTCGGCACGGACCCCGACCGCAGGACCCCCCTGGCCGTCGGCTCGGTGAAGACGAACATCGGCCACCTGGAGGGCGCGGCGGGCATCGCGGGACTGCTCAAGGTGGTCCTCTGCCTGGCCCACGGCCAACTCGTCCCCAGCCTCAACCACACCACCCCCAACCCGGCCATCGACCTCGACGGACTCGGCCTGCGCGTCCAGCTGGAGACCACCGAGTGGACCGCCCCGGACCCCGGCCGCCCCCTGCGCGCGGGCGTCTCCTCCTTCGGCATGGGCGGCACCAACGCCCACCTCGTCCTCGAACAGGCACCCCCGCGCACACCACCCGCACCCCGGCCCGCCGGCACCGGACAGACCGCCGACCACACCGAGCGACCCGTGGTGCCCTGGCTGCTGTCCGCCCGCAGCCCCGAAGCCCTGCACGCCCAGACCGCACGACTCGCCGCACACCCCGCCGCGCACGCCGACCCCATCGACGTCGGCTGGTCCCTGCTCACCACCCGCACCCCCCTCGAATACCGGGCCGTCGGCGCCGCCACCGACGCCACCGGCATCCTGAACCACCTCACCGCCGCCCTCCCCCCGGGCCCCGCGGGCGGCCACCTCGACCGGCCCGTCTTCGTCTTCCCCGGCCAGGGCAGCCAGTGGGCCGGCATGGCGGACGAACTCATGACCACCGCGCCCGCCTTCGCCGCCCGCATCGCCGAGTGCGAGGCCGCACTCGCCCCGCACGTCGACTGGTCGCTCTCCGCCGTCCTGCGCGGCGACGCCGACGCACCCTCCCTGGACCGCTCCGACGTCGAAGTCGTCCAGCCCGTCCTGTGGGCCGTCATGGTGTCCCTGGCCGCCCTGTGGCAGGCCCACGGCGTACGCCCGGCAGCGGTCGTCGGACACTCCCAAGGGGAGATCGCCGCCGCCTGCGTCGCCGGCGCGCTGAGCCTGGAGGACGGCGCCCTGGCCGTCGCCCAGCGCAGCAAGGCACTCATCGCACTCAAAGGCCTCAGCGGCATGATGTCCGTGGCCCTCCCGGAGCCCCAGGCACGCACCCTCATCGCCGCCTGGGACGGCCGCGTCGCCGTCGCCGCCGTCAACGGCCCCTCCTCGGTCGTCGTCTCCGGCGACACCACCGCCCTCGACGAACTGACCGCCGAGGCCGAGCACCAAGGCGTACGCGTACGCCGCATCGACGTCGACTACGCCTCCCACTCCGCACACGTCGAAGCCGTCCAGGACGAGGTGCTGCGCCTCCTCGCCCCGCTCACCCCCCGCACGCCCGACATCCCCTTCCTGTCCACGGTCACCGGCGACTGGCTGCGCGACGCCCGCACCGACGCCGCCTACTGGTACGCCAACCTGCGCCGGCCCGTCCTCCTGGAACCCGCCGTACGGGCCCTGGCCGCCGCCGGACACACCGTGTTCGTCGAGGTCAGCCCGCACCCCGTGCTGACCACCCCGGTCCGCGAGACCGCCGAGGCCGCGGCCACCCACCCGGAACACACCGTCGTCACCGGAACCCTGCGGCGCAACGACGGCGGACTCACCCGCTTCTACACCTCGCTCGGAGAACTCTGGACGCGCGGCGCCGACGTCGACTGGACCCCGGCCTTCGCCGCCCACCAGCCCCGCACGGTCGACCTGCCGACCTACGCCTTCCAGCGCCGCCGCCACTGGATCGACGCCACCCCCGCAACCCGCGCACACCCCCGCACCGCCCCGACGGCGCCCGCCCACCAGCCCCCGGCACCCGCCACCCCCTCCAGCACAGGCACCGGCACCGGCGACAGCCTGCGGCTCGTCCGGGAGAGCGCGGCCCTCATCCTCGGCCACACCGACGCCGACGCCATCGACCCCGCACGCTCGTTCAAGGACCTCGGCTTCGACTCGGTCACCGTCGTCGAACTGTGCGACCGCCTCAACCGGGCCGCCGGCCTGCGCCTGCCCGCCACCGTCGTCTACGAGCACCCGACCCCGGCCCGCCTGGCCCGCCACCTCGACGCCGCACACGACGACACCGGCGCCGGGGCGGCTGTGCCGGTGGCGCGCGGTGTCGTGGACGGTGACCCGATCGCGATCGTGTCGATGGGGTGCCGGTATCCGGGTGGGGTGCGTTCGCCGGAGGATCTGTGGCGGCTGGTGCGCGCGGAGGCCGATGTCATCTCGGAGTTCCCCACGGACCGTGGCTGGGACCTGGACGCGCTCTACGACCCGGACCCCGACCGCAGCGGCACCAGCTACGTCCGCGAAGGCGGCTTCCTCCACGACGCGGCGGAGTTCGACGCCGCGTTCTTCGGGATCTCGCCGCGCGAGGCCCTCGCCATGGACCCGCAGCAGCGCCTCCTGCTGGAGACCGCCTGGGAGGCACTGGAGCGCGCCGGCATCGACCCGCACCGACTGCAGTCCACCGCCACCGGCGTCTTCATCGGAGCCACCGCCCCCGAGTACGGCCCGCGCCTGCACGAAGCGGTCGAAGCGGTCGAAGGCCACGTCCTCACCGGCACCACGGCGAGCGTCGCCTCCGGCCGTATCGCCTACACGCTGGGCCTGGAGGGTCCCGCGGTGACGGTCGACACGGCCTGTTCCTCCTCACTGGTCGCCCTGCACATGGCCGTCCAGTCACTGCGCTCCGGAGAGTGCTCCCTCGCCTTCGCCGGCGGCGCCACCGTCATGGGCGCCCCGGGCATGTTCGTGGAGTTCAGCCGGCAGCGCGGGCTCGCGGCGAACGGGCGGTGCAAGCCGTTCGCGGAGGGCGCGGACGGCACGGCCTGGGCCGAGGGAGTGGGTGTCCTGCTGCTGGAGCGCCTCTCGGACGCGCACCGCAACGGACACGAGGTCCTCGCGGTCGTCCGGGGCTCCGCGATCAACCAGGACGGCGCCTCCAACGGCCTGACCGCCCCCAACGGCCTGTCCCAGCAGCGTGTCATCCGCGCCGCCCTGGCCAACGCCGGTCTGTCGGCGGTCGACGTCGACGTGGTCGAGGCGCACGGCACGGGCACCAAGCTCGGTGATCCGATCGAGGCGCAGGCCCTGCTGGCCACGTACGGGCAGGACCGGGCCGCGGACCGGCCGTTGTGGCTGGGCTCGGTGAAGTCCAACATCGGTCACAGTCAGGCCGCTTCGGGGGTGGCCGGGGTCATCAAGATGGTGCAGGCGATGCGGCACGGTGTGCTGCCCAAGTCGCTGCACGCCGACGAGGTGTCGTCGTTCGTGGACTGGTCGGCCGGCGCGGTCGAGGTCCTCTCCGAGGCACGGCCCTGGGAGGAGGACGACCGCCCCCGACGGGCCGGCGTCTCCTCCTTCGGCGTGAGCGGCACGAACGCGCACGTCATCATCGAACAGCCCGCCGCCGAGCAGCCCGGACCGGCGGCGGCCACCGAGCCCGCTCCCGAGACGGATGAACCGGCGGTGCCCCTGCTGGTCTCGGCCCGCTCGGAGAAGGCGCTCGACGACCAGACGGAGCGCCTTGTCTCGCACCTTCGGGACGCGGATCTGCGGGAGGCGGGTACGCGTCCTGTCGATGTGGCCTGGACCCTGTTCAATCACCGTTCGGTGTTCGAGAACAGGGCGCTGGTGATCGGCTCCGAGGTGGTCGCCTCCGGTGTCGCCGGATCCGCCGCCACACCTCCCTCCGCTGTCTTCGTGTTCCCGGGTCAGGGTGCGCAGTGGGCGGGCATGGCGGTCGAACTCCTGGATTCCTCACCGGTGTTCGCGGCTCGCTTTGTTGAGTGTGCGGCGGCGTTGGACGGGTTCGTGGAGTGGTCGTTGATGGATGTGGTGCGGGGCGTGGAGGGTGCTCCGGGGCTGGACCGGGTGGATGTGGTGCAGCCGGTGTTGTGGGCGGTGATGGTGTCGCTGGCGGCGTTGTGGGAGTCGTTCGGTGTGCGTCCGGCGGCGGTGGTGGGTCATTCGCAGGGTGAGATCGCGGCCGCGGTCGTCGCGGGTGCGCTGTCGTTGCAGGACGGTGCGCGGGTGGCGGCCTTGCGCAGCCGTGCGATCACCGCACTCGCCGGCCAGGGTGGGATGGTGTCGGTCGCGTTGTCGCGTGAGCGCGCCGAGGAACTGATCGCGGGCTGGGACGGTCGTATCTCGGTGGCCGCGGTGAACGGTCCGACGTCGGTCGTGGTCTCCGGTGACGCGGACGCGCTCGATGAGTTGGTGGAGCAGGCGGGCGCCGAAGACATTCGGGTGCGGCGGGTGGAGGTGGACTACGCCTCCCACTCGGCGCATGTCGAGCTGATCCGTGAGGAGCTGCTCGAGGTTCTTGCTCCGGTTGTTGCACGTGAACCCGGGGTGCCGTTCTTCTCGACGGTGACGGGTGGGTGGCTGGAGTCGGCGGTCACGGATGCCGGCTACTGGTACACGAACCTGCGTCAGACCGTCCAACTGGAGTCTGCAGTACGTGAGTTGGTGGGTTCGGGGCATGGTGCGTTCCTGGAGATGAGTCCGCATCCCGTGCTGACCGTTCCGGTCGCGGAGACGGTGGAGGCGGCCGGTGGTGAGGCCGTGGTCACCGGCACCCTGCGGCGCAACGACGGCGGACTCACCCGCTTCTACACCTCTCTCGGTGAGGCGTGGACGCGTGGTGTCACCGTCGACTGGAGTCCGGTGTTCGCCGGGCGGCGTCCGCGGCGGGTGGAGCTGCCGACGTATGCCTTCCAGCACCAGCGGTTCTGGCTGGAGCTGCCGAAGGCCTCGGCGGTGGTGGCGGACCCGGTGGACGAGGCGTTCTGGAAGAGTGTCGAGGACGGTGACCTGGAAGGGTTCGCGCGCACTCTCGGTATCGAGGACCAGGAGTCACTGGGTTCGGTGGTTCCGGCCCTGTCGTCGTGGCGCAAGGGACGCCAGACCCGTTCCACCCTCGACAGCTGGCGCTACCGCATCGTCTGGCGGCCGCTGTCCACCCACGCACCCGCCGGCGCACACGCCGACGGCACCTGGCTGCTCGTCGTCCCCGAGACGTTCGACGACGCCCCGCTGTTCCGGGCCGTCCTCGGCGCTCTCACGGAACGGACGGACGGCGTCAGCGTACTGACGGTCGGCACCGCGGACTCCGAGCGGCAGCGACTGGCGGAACGCCTGCGGGCCGAGGCCGAGAACCGCACCTTCGGCGGCGTCCTCTCCCTGACCGGCCTCGACGAACTGCCGCACCCCGAGCACACCTCCGTACCCCGGGGCCTGGCCGTGAGCCTGACCCTCGTCCAGGCGCTGGGCGACGCGGGGATCCAGGCACCCCTGTGGTGCCTCACCCGTGGCGCCGTCGCGACAGCCGACGACAGGGCACCCGCCGCTCCCGTCCAGGCAGGCGTCTGGGGACTCGGCCGCGTCGCCGCCCTTGAGCACCCGAAGCGCTGGGGTGGTCTGATCGACCTCCCCGAGAAGACCGACGAGTCCACCCTGAAGCTGCTCGTGCACCTCCTCGCCGGCGAGGGCACCGAGGACCAGATCGCCGTCCGCGCCGGCAAGGCCTTCGGCCGCCGGCTGATCCGCGCGCCGTACGGCCACGCACCCGCCGCCCGCTCCTGGAAACCGAGCGGCACCGTCCTCGTCACGGGCGGCACCGGCGCCCTCGGCGTCCGCATGGCGCGCTGGCTCGCCGGCCAGGGCGCCGCCCATCTCGTACTGACCGGACGCCGCGGCGCCGACACACCGGGCACCGACGAGCTCCGCCGGGAACTCGAGGAGCAGGGCACCGCGGTCAGCATCGTCGCCTGCGACATGGCCGACCCGGACTCCGTCACCGGGCTGATACGGCACCTGGAACAGGAGGACGTGCCGCCCGTCCGCACGGTCGTGCACGCCGCGGGCATCAGCGCCCTCGGATCCCTCGACGACGCGGGGATCACCGACCTGGTGTCGACCCTGTCCGGCAAGGTCCTCGGCGCCGACCACCTCGACACCGCACTCGACCCGGCCGCACTCGACGCCGTCGTCTACTTCTCCTCCATCTCCGGGACATGGGGCGTCGCCGACCACGGCGCGTACGCCGCCGCCAACGCCATCCTCGACGCACGCGCCGAGCAGCGCCGCGCGGACGGCGTGCCCGTCCTCTCGGTCGCCTGGGGCCCCTGGGCGGGCGGCGGCATGATCGCCGAGGACCTTCAGGACACCCTCCGCCGCCGCGGCGTGCCCGTCATCGACCCGGACACCGCCGTCACCGGCCTCCAGCAGGCGCTGGACCACGACGAGACGCTCATCGCGCTCGCCGACGTGGACTGGCAACGCTTCGCCGGGGTGTTCACCTCGGTCCGGCGCAGTGACCTCCTCGCCGAACTGCCCGAGGCACAGCCCGCCGACGACGAGAACCGGACGTCCGCGACCGATCCCGCGCCGCTCCAGCACCTGACGCACCTCGACCCGGCCCGGCGCCGCACAGCCCTGCTGGACCTGGTGAGCCGACAGGTGGCCACCGTCCTCGGCCACGACAGCGCGGAGCACATCGACACCGAACTCGCCTTCAAGGACCTCGGTTTCGACTCGCTCACCGCCGTCGAACTGCGCAACCGCCTCGGCCGGACCACGGGGCTGCGGCTGCCCACCACGGTCGTCTTCGACCACCCCAGCATCTCGGCACTGGCCGACCTCCTCGAAGAGCAGGCCTTCGGCTCCCCGCAGGACCCCGCCGGGGCGGCTGTGCCGGTGGCGCGCGGTGTCGTGGACGGTGACCCGATCGCGATCGTGTCGATGGGGTGCCGGTATCCGGGTGGGGTGCGTTCGCCGGAGGATCTGTGGCGGCTGGTGCGTGCGGAGGCCGATGTCATCTCGGAGTTCCCCACGGACCGTGGCTGGGACCTGGACGCGCTCTACGACCCGGACCCCGACCGCAGCGGCACCAGCTACGTCCGCGAGAGCGGCTTCCTCCACGACGCGGCGGAGTTCGACGCCGCGTTCTTCGGGATCTCGCCGCGCGAGGCACTGGCCATGGACCCGCAGCAGCGCCTCCTGCTGGAAACCACCTGGGAAGCACTGGAGCGCGCCGGCATCGACCCGCGGGCGCTGCGCGGCAGCAGCACCGGTGTCTACCTGGGCATGACCGATCAGGAGTACGCCACCCAGCTGCGCGCCGCCGCCGGGGAGGCCGAGGGCTACCTGGCCACCGGAGCCGCGGCGAGCGTCGCCTCCGGCCGTGTCGCCTACACGCTGGGCCTGGAGGGTCCCGCGGTGACGGTCGACACGGCCTGTTCCTCCTCACTGGTCGCCCTGCACATGGCCGTCCAGTCACTGCGCTCCGGAGAGTGCTCCCTCGCCCTCGCGGGTGCCGTCACCGTGATGTCCGGGCCCGGCCCCTTCATCGCCTTCAGCAGGCAGCAGGCCCTGTCCCGGGACGGCCGCTGCAAGCCCTTCTCCGCCGAAGCCGACGGCTTCGCCCTGTCCGAGGGAGTGGGTGTCCTGCTGCTGGAGCGGCTCTCGGACGCGCGCCGCAACGGACACGAGGTCCTCGCGGTCGTCCGGGGTTCGGCGATCAACCAGGACGGCGCCTCCAACGGTCTGACGGCCCCCAACGGACCCTCCCAGCAACGAGTGATCCAGGCGGCGCTGGCGAACGCGGGCGTGGCCGCCCAGGACGTCGACGTGGTCGAGGCGCACGGCACGGGCACGAAGCTCGGTGATCCGATCGAGGCGCAGGCGCTGCTGGCCACGTACGGGCAGGACCGGGCCGCGGACCGGCCGTTGTGGCTGGGCTCGGTGAAGTCCAACATCGGTCACAGTCAGGCCGCTTCGGGGGTGGCCGGGGTCATCAAGATGGTGCAGGCGATGCGGCACGGTGTGCTGCCCAAGTCGCTGCACGCCGACGAGGTGTCGTCGTTCGTGGACTGGTCGGCCGGCGCGGTCGAGGTCCTCTCCGAGGCACGGCCCTGGGAGGAGAACGGCCACCCCCGGCGCGCCGGCGTCTCCTCCTTCGGTATCAGCGGCACGAACGCCCACGTCATCATCGAGCAGCCCGAACCTGTTCCCACCGAGCCCGCCCGCACGGACGTGCCCGACCCCGCGGGAGCGAGTGTCCCCCTGCTGGTCTCGGCCCGCTCGGAGAAGGCGCTCGACGACCAGACGGAGCGGTTGCTGTCCCATCTGCGGGAGACGGACACAGAGCTGGGGGAGAGGGATCTGCGGGAGGCGGGTGCGCGTCCTGTCGATGTGGCCTGGACCCTGTTCAATCACCGTTCGGTGTTCGAGAACAGGGCGTTGGTGATCGGCTCCGAGGTGGTCGCCTCCGGTGTCGCCGGGTCCGCCGCCTCGCCTCCGTCCGCTGTGTTCGTGTTCCCGGGTCAGGGTGCGCAGTGGGTGGGGATGGCGGTCGAACTCCTGGATTCCTCGCCGGTGTTCGCGGCTCGTTTCGGTGAGTGTGCGGCGGCGTTGGACGGGTTCGTGGAGTGGTCGTTGATGGATGTGGTGCGGGGCGTGGAGGGTGCTCCGGGGCTGGACCGGGTGGATGTGGTGCAGCCGGTGTTGTGGGCGGTGATGGTGTCGCTGGCGGCGTTGTGGGAGTCGTTCGGTGTGCGTCCGGCGGCGGTGGTGGGTCATTCGCAGGGTGAGATCGCGGCCGCGGTCGTCGCGGGTGCGCTGTCGTTGCAGGACGGTGCGCGGGTGGCGGCCTTGCGCAGCCGTGCGATCACCGCACTCGCCGGCCAGGGCGGGATGGTGTCGGTCGCGTTGTCGCGTGAGCGCGCCGAGGAACTGATCTCCGCGTGGGGCGGTCGTGTGTCGGTGGCCGCGGTGAACGGTCCGACGTCGGTCGTGGTCTCGGGTGACGCGGACGCGCTCGATGAACTCGTGGAGCAGGCGGGCACCGAAGACATTCGGGTGCGGCGGGTGGAGGTGGACTACGCCTCCCACTCGGCGCATGTCGAGCTGATCCGTGAGGAGCTGCTGGAGGTTCTTGCTCCGGTCGTTGCACGTGAGCCCGGGGTGCCGTTCTTCTCGACGGTGACGGGTGGGTGGCTGGAGTCGGCGGTCACGGATGCCGGCTACTGGTACACGAATCTGCGTCAGACCGTTCAACTGGAGTCTGCAGTACGTGAGTTGGTGGGTTCGGGGCATGGTGCGTTCCTGGAGATGAGTCCGCATCCCGTGCTGACCGTTCCGGTTGCGGAGACGGTGGAGGCGGCCGGTGGTGAGGCTGTGGTCACGGGTACTCTGCGTCGCGGTCAGGGCGGCCTGGCCCGTTTCTACACGTCGCTGGGTGAGGCGTGGACGCGTGGTGTCACCGTCGACTGGGCCCCGGCGTTCACGCCCTACGCGCCACGCCGAGTCGACCTGCCCACCTACGCCTTCCAGCACCAGCGCTACTGGCTGGAGTTGCCGAAGGCCTCGGCGGTGGTGGCGGACCCGGTGGACGAGGCGTTCTGGAAGAGTGTCGAGGACGGTGACCTGGAAGGGTTCGCGCGCACTCTCGGTATCGAGGACCAGGAGTCACTGGGCGCGATCGTGCCCGCCCTGTCGTCCTGGCGCCGCAGCCGGCGCGAGCGTTCCACCCTCGACAGCTGGCGCTACCGCATCGTCTGGCGGCCGAAACCCGCGCCCGCACCGGGCACACCCGCCCCGACCCTCGACGGCACCTGGCTCGTCGCCGTCCCCGAAACCCACCAGGACGACGATCTCGTCGCGGCCGCCCTCGGCGCCCTGCACGCCGCCGGTGCCCGGACCGTCGAGCTGGCCGTGCCCGACTCCGCCCAGCGCGGCGAGCTGGCCGGGCGACTGCTCGCGGACCTCCCCGCGGACGTGACACCGGACGGCGTCCTGTCCCTGCTCGCCCTCAACACCCGTGCGAGCCAGCACAGTCCGGGCGTCTCGTACGGGCTGCTCGGATCGATGGCGCTCGTCCAGGCACTCGACGACGCCGGGATACCCGGCCGGCTGTGGAGCCTGACCCGAGGCGCGGTCTCGACCGGCGAAGACGACGGCGCCCCCGATCCGGCACAGGCCGCCGTGTGGGGACTCGCCCGGGTGATCGGCCTCGACGACCCCGACCGCTGCGGCGGCCTCGTCGACCTGCCCGCCGGCGACACGGAGTCCGCCGTACGCCTCGTACTTCCGGCTCTGCTCACCGCGGAGCCCGGGGGAGACGGCGGCCGGGAGACCGAGTTCGCGGTACGCGGGGGAGGGGTCAGCGTCCGCCGCATGGTCCGTACACCGCTCCACGCGCCGGTGACCGACGGCGACACCTGGCGACCGCGCGGCACGGTCCTCGTCACGGGCGGAACGGGAGCCCTCGGCTCGCAGGTCGCCCGGTCCCTGGCACAGGACGGCGCCGAACACCTGATCCTGACCAGCAGGCGCGGCCCCGAGGCGCCCGGAGCCGCCGCACTGCGCGACGAGCTCACCGCCCTCGGCTGCGGCGTGACCATCGCCGCCTGCGACGTCGCCGACCGCACCGCGCTCGCCGCGCTGCTTGACCAGGTGCCCGACGCCTCGCCCCTCACCGCGGTCGTCCACACGGCGGGCGCGGTCGAGACGGCACGGCCGCTGGGCGACCTCACACCCGAGGACGCCGTCGGCGTGATGCACGCCAAGGTGCTCGGCGCGCAGAACCTCCACGAACTGCTGACCGGACACTCCCTGGACGCCTTCGTCCTGTTCTCCTCCGGCGCCGGCGTCTGGGGCAACGGAGGACAGGCCCCCTACGCCGCCGCCAACGCCCACCTCGACGCCCTCGCCGAACAGCGCCGCGCCCAAGGGCTGCCCGCGATCTCGATCGCCTGGGGAGCCTGGGCGGGCGGCGGCATGGTCGACGAAGAGGTCGGCGGGCAACTGCTGCGCCGCGGGGTCCCGGCGATGGCTCCCGAACTCGCGGTCCGCGCCCTGGCCTGGGCGAGCGCCGGGCGGGAGAGCACCCTCGTGGTCGCCGACATCCGCTGGGACCGCTTCCTGCCCGCCTACTGCGCCCACGGACACCGGCCGCTCGTCGACGAGGTGCCCGAGGTACGGGAACTCCTCGCCGCACAGAACGCCGCGCGGCCCGAGACCCAGGACGACGGAGCCGACGCGGCCACCGCTCTGCTGGCCGAACTGGCGGCACTGCCCGAGGCCAAGCGACGACGCCGGCTCGTCGACCTGATCCGCACCCATGTGGGCGCGGTCCTGGGACACGGCCCGTCCGACACCGTCAAACCGGGACGCGCCTTCCGCGACATGGGATTCGACTCCCTGACCGCGGTGGAACTGCGCAACCGGCTCAGCGGGGTCTTCGGCACCCGCCTCTCGGCGACCATCGTCTTCGACCACCCGACGCCGAACGCCCTCGCCGACCACCTGGACGCGGAACTGCTGCCGGCCGTGAGCGGACCGGCCACCGATCTGCCCGCCGGTCTGCAACAGCTCGAAGCCGCCTACCGGCAGGCGTCCGACCCCGCCGCACGGCAGGCACTCACCGCATCACTGCGCGCGCTGCTGGACACCTGGGCCGCATCCGAAGAGCCGGAAGAGGCGACGGTCGACGAGGAACTGCTCGCCGCCTCCGACGAGGACATGTTCGACCTGATCGACAGGGAACTCGGGATCTCCTGAGCGGAACCCCGTCATGGCTCCCGATTCTCGAAGGGCTGACTTTTTGCCATGGACAACAACGAGGACAAGCTCCGCGACTACCTCAAGCGGGTCACCACGGACCTGCGGCAGACGCGCCGCAGGCTCGCCGAGTTCGAGACCCGCGAGCACGAGCCCGTTGCCATCGTGGCGACCGCCTGCCGCCTGCCCGGCGGAGTCCGCACCCCGGAGGACCTCTGGACGGTGGTGAGCGAGGGCACCGACACCGTCGCGGCCATGCCCACGGACCGCGGCTGGGACCTCGACGCGCTCTACGACCCGGACCCCGACCGGACCGGCACCAGCTACGTCCGCGAGGGCGCCTTCCTCTACGACGCGGCGGAGTTCGACGCCGGGTTCTTCGGGATCTCGCCGCGCGAGGCACTGGCCATGGACCCGCAGCAGCGCCTCCTGCTGGAAACCACCTGGGAGCTCTTCGAGCGGGCCGGCATCGACCCCGACACCCTGCGCGGCAGCAGCACCGGCGTCTTCATCGGCTCCAGCAACCAGGGCTACGCCGTCGACGGCAGCAACGCGCCCGACGACGTCGAGGGGCACCTGCTGACCGGCGGTTCCGCGGCCGTCCTCTCCGGCCGGCTCTCCTACAGCTTCGGCTTCGAGGGACCCGCGGTCAGCCTCGACACCATGTGCTCCTCGTCCCTCGTGGCCCTGCACCTCGCCATGCAGGCCCTGCGCACCGGCGAGTGCTCCATGGCCGTCACCGGCGGCGCCACCGTCATGGCCACCACCCGCAACTTCGTCGAGTTCAGCCGCCAGCGCGGCCTCGCCACGGACGGCCGGTGCAAGCCGTTCGCGGAGGGCGCGGACGGTACGGGCTGGGGCGAGGGCGTGGGCGTCCTGCTGCTGGAGCGGCTCTCGGACGCGCGCCGCAACGGACACCAGGTCCTCGCGGTCGTCCGCGGTTCCGCGATCAACCAGGACGGCGCCTCCAACGGACTGACCGCCCCCAACGGCCCCTCCCAGCAGCGTGTCATCCGCGCCGCCCTCGCCAACGCGGACCTCACCGCCCAGGACATCGACGCCATCGAGGCGCACGGCACGGGCACCAAGCTCGGTGACCCCATCGAGGCACAGGCCCTGCTCGCCACCTACGGCAAGGACCGGCCCGCCGACCAGCCGCTGTGGCTCGGCTCGGTGAAGTCCAACATCGGCCACACCCAGGCCGCCTCCGGCGTCGCCGCCGTGATCAAGACGGTCGAGTCCCTCCGTCGGGGAGTCCTCCCCAAGAGCCTGCACGTCGACGAGCCGACCTCGCACGTCGACTGGTCCACCCGGACCCTGAAACTCCTGACGGAATCCGTCGACTGGCCCGAGACCGGCAGGCCCCGCCGCGCCGGCGTCTCCTCCTTCGGCGGCAGCGGCACCAACGCCCACGTCCTCCTCGAACAGGCACCGCAGGACGAGGAACCGCAGGACGAGGAAGCGCAGGAAACCGCGGCCGAGCCCGCCACCACCCCCACCGCCCTTCCCTGGCTGCTGTCCGCACGCTCGGACAAAGCACTCAAGGCCCAGGCGGAGCGGCTCGTGGCCGCCGTCGAAGCCGGTGACACCGACGCCGTCGACGTCGCCCACTCCCTGGTGACCGGCCGCGCCGCACTCGAAGAGCGCGCCGTCGTCGTCGGCGCCGACCGCGACGCACTCCTGACCGCCCTGCGCGCCGTCGCACGCGGCGAACAGCCCGCCACCGTGGCCCGCGGCCTCGCCGAGAACCCCGGCGAGGACGTCGACACCGTCTTCGTGTTCCCGGGTCAGGGTGCGCAGTGGGTGGGGATGGCGGTCGAACTCCTGGATTCCTCGCCGGTGTTCGCGGCTCGCTTTGGTGAGTGTGCGGCGGCGTTGGACGGGTTCGTGGACTTCGATCTGCTGGATGTCGTCCGTGAGGGCCGGTCGTTGGACCGGGTGGATGTGGTGCAGCCGGTGTTGTGGGCGGTGATGGTGTCGCTGGCGGCGTTGTGGGAGTCGTTCGGTGTGCGTCCGGCGGCGGTGGTGGGTCATTCGCAGGGTGAGATCGCGGCTGCGGTCGTCGCGGGTGCGCTGTCGTTGCAGGACGGTGCGCGGGTGGCGGCCTTGCGCAGCCGTGCGATCACCGCACTCGCGGGCCAGGGTGGGATGGTGTCGGTCGCGTTGTCGCGTGAGCGCGCCGAGGAACTGATCGCGGGCTGGGACGGTCGTATCTCGGTCGCGGCGGTCAACGGTCCGACGTCGGTCGTGGTCTCCGGTGACGCGGACGCGCTCGATGAGTTGGTGGAGCAGGCGGGCACCGAAGACATTCGGGTGCGGCGGGTGGAGGTGGACTACGCCTCCCACTCGGCGCATGTCGAGCTGATCCGTGAGGAGCTGCTGGAGGTTCTTGCTCCGGTCGTTGCACGTGAGCCGGAGGTGCCGTTCTTCTCGACGGTGACGGGTGGGTGGCTGGAGTCGGCGGTCACGGATGCCGGCTACTGGTACACGAACCTGCGTCAGACCGTTCAACTGGAGTCTGCGGTCCGTGAGTTGGTGGGTTCGGGGCATGGTGCGTTCCTGGAGATGAGTCCGCATCCCGTGCTGACCGTTCCGGTCGCGGAGACGGTGGAGGCGGCCGGTGGTGAGGCCGTGGTCACGGGTACTCTGCGTCGCGGTCAGGGCGGCCTGGCCCGTTTCTACACCTCTCTCGGTGAGGCGTGGACGCGCGGCGTCACCGTCGACTGGAGTCCGGTGTTCGCCGGGCGGCGTCCGCGGCGGGTGGAGTTGCCGACGTATGCCTTCCAGCACCAGCGGTTCTGGCTGGAGCTGCCGAAGGCCTCGGCGGTGGTGGCGGACCCGGTGGACGAGGCGTTCTGGAAGAGTGTCGAGGACGGTGACCTGGAAGGGTTCGCGCGCACTCTCGGTATCGAGGACCAGGAGTCCCTGGGTTCGGTGGTTCCGGCCCTGTCGTCGTGGCGCAAGGGACGCCAGGCCCGTTCCACCCTCGACAGCTGGCGCTACCGCATCGTCTGGCGGCCGAAACCCGAACCGGGCACACCCGCCCCGACCCTCGACGGCACCTGGCTCGTCGTCGTCCCCGAAACCCACCAGGACGCCACGATCGTCCAGACCGTGACCCGCCTCCTCGTCGAGGCCGGAGCCGCGACCGTTCCCCTGGTGATGAACGAGACGGAACTCGACCGGACCGCCGTCGCGGAACAACTCACCGACATCGTCGCCGCCGACGCCGCCACCCCCGTACGCGGAGTGGTGTCCCTGCTCGCCCTCGACGAGCGCCCCGCCCCGGGCCACGCCGGACCCACCGTCGGCCTGACCCAGTCGGTCGCCCTCCTCCAGGGACTCCTCGACGCCGGGACCGACACCCGGCTGTGGCTGCTGACCACCGAGTCGGCCACCACCGGCATCGCCGGCGACACGGTGGCACATCCCCTCCAGGCCGCCGTCTGGGGACTCGGCCGGGTCATCGCCCTCGAACAGCCCAAGCTGTGGGGCGCCCTGCTCGACCTGCCCGCCGAACTCGACGCGCGCACCGGAGCGGCACTCGTGGAAACCCTCGCCGCCGCCGGCGACGAGGACCAGATCGCACTGCGCCCCTCCGGCACCTACATCCGCCGCCTGGTCCGCGCCCCGCTGTCCGGCCGCCGGTCCGCCCGGACCTGGACCACCAGCGGCAGCGCCCTGGTCACCGGCGGCACCGGAGGCCTCGGCGGCCACGCCGCGCGCCTCCTCGCCCGCAGCGGCGCCGAGCACCTGGTGCTCACCAGCCGGCACGGCCTCGACGCCCCCGGCGCCAGGGACCTGTGCGACGAGCTCACCGCTCTCGGCTGCCGCGTGACCATCGCGGCCTGCGACGTCGCCGACCGCGAGGCCCTGACCCGGCTCGTGGAACAGGTCGAGGCCGAAGGCCCCGCCATCCGCTCCGTCATCCACACCGCGGGCGTCGGCCTGCTGGCACCCCTCGCCGGGACGGACCTCGACTTCTTCTCCGAAGGACTGCGCGCCAAGGTCCTCGGAGCGGCCAACCTCGACGCCGTCTTCGACCACGACCGCCTCGACGCGTTCGTGCTGTACTCCTCCGTCGCGGGCACCTGGGGCAGCGGCGACCACGGCGCCTACTCCGCGGGCAACTCCTACGTCGACGCGCTCGCCGACCACCGGCGCGCCCGCGGCCTGACCGGTACGTCCATCGCGTGGGGCATCTGGAGCCCCGAGGGCGGCGGCATGGCCGTCAACATCGTCCGGGAACAGCTGCGCTGGCGCGGTATCCCCTTCATGGACGCGAAGCTGGCCGTCGAGGGACTGCAGCAGGCACTCGACCACGACGACACCTTCCTCGCCGTCGCCGACATCGACTGGGAACGGTTCGTCCCGGTCTTCACCGCCGCGCACCCGCGACCGCTCCTGCACGAGGTGCCCGAGGTCGCCGAGGCGATGAAGGCCGACGAGGCCGTCGTCGCGAGCGCGGTCAGCCGCGCCGACACCCTCCGCGCGGAACTGGCCGAGATGTCCGCCGCCGAGCGGGACCGGGTGCTGTTCGAGCTGGTCCGCACCGAGGTGGCCGGAGTCCTCGGCCACGCGGACAGCGCCGAGGTCGCCGTCACCCGCGCCTTCCGCGAGATGGGCTTCGACTCCCTCACCGCGGTCGAACTGCGCAACCGCCTCAACTCCGCCACCGGCCTCGGCCTTCCGGCGACGATCGTCTTCGACCATCCCAACGTCCGCGACCTCGTCCGCTTCCTGCGCACGAGCCTCGTCCCCGACACGCAGGCCGATGCCGCCCCGCCGGCCACCGTCACCCCCGTGGCCGCCGCCCACGACGACGAGCCCATCGCCATCGTCTCCATGAGCTGCCGCTTCCCCGGCGGCGTCACCTCGCCCGACGAACTGTGGAGCCTCGTCCTGGACGAGACCGACGCGGTGTCCACCCTGCCCACCGACCGCGGCTGGGACGTCGAGAACCTCTACGATCCCGATCCGGACCGGGCCGGTACGACCTACGCCCGCGAGGGCGGATTCCTGCACGACGCCGCCGAGTTCGACGCCGCGTTCTTCGGGATCTCGCCCCGTGAGGCGACCGCCATGGACCCGCAGCAGCGCCTCCTGCTGGAGACCGCCTGGGAGGCCCTGGAGCGGGCCGGCATCGCCCCCGACAGCCTCCACGGCAGCCCCACCGGCGTCTTCGTCGGCGCCTCCCACCAGGGATACGGGTCACGCTCCGAGGTACCGGAAGGCCTCGAGGGCCACCTCATCACCGGGACCGTCACCAGCATCGCCTCCGGCCGCATCTCCTACACCCTCGGCCTGGAGGGCCCGGCCGTCACCATGGACACCGGCTGCTCCTCCGCCCTGGTCGCCCTGCACCTCGCCCTGCAGGCGCTGCGCTCCGGAGAATGCTCCCTCGCGCTCACCGGCGGCGCCGCCGTCATGGGCGAGCCCATCGGCCTCGTCGGCTTCAGCCGGCAGCGGGGGCTCGCCGTGGACGGCCGCTGCAAGCCCTTCTCCGCCGAAGCCGACGGCATGGGCATGGCCGAAGGCGTCGGCATGGTGCTGCTGGAGCGGCTCTCGGACGCGCGCCGCAACGGACACGAGGTCCTAGCGGTCGTCCGGGGTTCGGCGATCAACCAGGACGGCGCCTCCAACGGCCTGACGGCCCCCAACGGCCTGTCCCAGCAGCGTGTCATCCGCGCCGCCCTGGCCAACGCCGGTCTGTCGGCGGTCGACGTCGACGTGGTCGAGGCGCACGGCACGGGCACCAAGCTCGGTGACCCCATCGAGGCGCAGGCTCTGCTCGCCACCTACGGCAAGGACCGGCCCGCCGACCGACCGTTGTGGCTCGGCTCGGTGAAGTCCAACATCGGCCACACCCAGGCCGCCTCCGGCATGGCCGGGGTCATCAAGATGGTGCAGGCGATGCGGCACGGTGTGCTGCCCAAGTCGCTGCACGCCGACGAGGTGTCGTCGTTCGTGGACTGGTCGGCCGGCGCGGTCGAGGTCCTCTCCGAGGCACGGCCCTGGGAGGAGAACGGCCACCCCCGACGGGCCGGTGTCTCCTCCTTCGGCGTGAGCGGCACGAACGCGCACATCATCATCGAACAGCCCGCGTCCGAGCAGTCCGCGTCCGAGCAGCAGTCCGCATCCGAGCAGTCCGGACCGGCAGCCGCCGAGCCCGCTCCCGAGACGGACGGCCCGGTCGTCCCGTGGCTCGTCACGGCCCGCTCGGAGAAGGCACTCAGGGCCCAGGCGGAGCGGCTCGTGGCCGCCGTCGCCGCCGGGGACGCCGACGCCGTCGACGTCGCCCACTCCCTGGTGACCGGCCGTGCCGCACTCGAGGAACGCGCCGTCGTCGTCGGCGCCGACCGCGACGCACTCCTGACCGCCCTCACCTCGCTCACCGACGGCGAGGCGACCCCCGCACTCGTCCGCGGAACCACCCAGCGCGTCGGCGAGGACATCGACACCGTCTTCGTGTTCCCGGGTCAGGGTGCGCAGTGGGTGGGGATGGCGGTCGAACTCCTGGATACCTCGCCGGTGTTCGCGGCTCGTTTCGGTGAGTGTGCGGCGGCGTTGGACGGGTTCGTGGAGTGGTCGTTGATGGATGTGGTGCGGGGCGTGGAGGGTGCTCCGGGGCTGGACCGGGTGGATGTGGTGCAGCCGGTGTTGTGGGCGGTGATGGTGTCGCTGGCGGCGTTGTGGGAGTCGTTCGGTGTGCGTCCGGCGGCGGTGGTGGGTCATTCGCAGGGTGAGATCGCGGCTGCGGTCGTCGCGGGTGCGCTGAGTCTTCAGGATGGTGCGCGGGTGGTGGCCTTGCGCAGCCGTGCGATCACCGCACTGGCGGGGCAGGGTGGGATGGTGTCGGTCGCGTTGTCGCGTGAGCGCGCCGAGGAACTGATCTCCGCGTGGGGCGGTCGTGTGTCGGTCGCGGCGGTGAACGGTCCGACGTCGGTCGTGGTCTCGGGTGACGCGGACGCGCTCGATGAACTCGTGGAGCAGGCGGGCACCGAAGACATTCGGGTGCGGCGGGTGGAGGTGGACTACGCCTCCCACTCCGCGCATGTCGAGCTGATCCGTGAGGAGCTGCTGGAGATACTCGCTCCGGTCGTTGCACGTGAGCCGGAGGTGCCGTTCTTCTCGACGGTGACGGGTGGGTGGCTGGAGTCGGCGGTCACGGATGCCGGTTACTGGTACACGAATCTGCGTCAGACCGTTCAACTGGAGTCTGCGGTCCGTGAGTTGGTGGGTTCGGGGCATGGTGCGTTCCTGGAGATGAGTCCGCATCCCGTGCTGACCGTTCCCGTCGCGGAGACGGTGGAGGCGGCCGGTGGTGAGGCCGTGGTCACCGGCACCCTGCGCCGCGGTCAGGGCGGCCTGGCCCGCTTCTACACGTCACTGGGTGAGGCGTGGACGCGCGGCGTCACCGTCGACTGGAGCCAGGCCTACGCCGAACAGCACCCGCGCCGGGTGGAGCTGCCCACCTACGCCTTCCAGCGGCAGCGCTACTGGCTCGACGCGCCCGAGCCGGCCGGACCCTTCACCGGCCCGGTCATGTTCGGCGGGGTCGACCTGGCCGACGACGGCTTCTGGGAGTCGGTCGAGGACGGTGACGTCGAAAGCCTCGCCCGGACCCTCGGCCTCGACGACCAGGAGTCACTGGGCGCGATCGTGCCCGCCCTGTCGTCCTGGCGCCGCAGCCGGCGCGAGCGTTCCACCCTCGACAGCTGGCGCTACCGCATCGCCTGGCGGCCCAAGCCCGAACAGGGCGCACCCGTCACCCTCGACGGCACCTGGCTCCTCGTCGTCCCCGAGGGCCAGGAGGACAGCGACTTCGTACGCGGCGTGACGTCATCGGTGGCCGAGCGGGCGGACGGCCTGCGCACCCTCGTCATCGGATCCCGGGAGGCCGAACGCGACCGGCTCGCCGACCTGCTGCGGCAGGAGGCCGCCCACGGCCCCGTGCACGGCATCGTCTCCCTGCTGGCCCTCGACGAACGGCCCTGGGCCGACGAGTGCGCCCTGCCCACCGGGCTCGTCCTGATGACCACCCTGATCCAGGCGCTCGGCGACGCGTCCTTCGACGCGCCCCTGTGGTGCGCCACCAGCGGCGCGGTCTCCGTGCACCGCAACGACACCCTGGACCACCCGCTGCAGGCCATGGCCTGGGGCCTCGGCCGGATCGCCTCCATGGAGTACCCGCAGCGCTGGGGCGGCCTGATCGACCTGCCGGAGACCGTGGACGAGCGGGCCGGCCGACGGCTCGTCGCCGCCCTGTCCGGACTCCTCGACGAGGACCACCTCGCCCTGCGCCCCTCGGGCCTCTTCGCCCGCCGCCTCGTACGCGCCGGCGACGGCCCGCGCCCGGCCGGACCGGCCTGGTCGCCCAGCGGCACCGTCCTGGTCACCGGAGGCACCGGCGGCCTCGGCCGCCACGTCTCCCACTGGCTGGCCCGCAGCGGCGCCGAACACCTGGTACTGGTCAGCAGGCACGGCCCCGACGCCCCCGGAGCCGCCGAACTCGTCGCCGAACTGGCCGCGTTGGGCACCCCGGCGAGTGTCGTCGCCTGCGACGTCGCCGACCGTGACGCCGTCCGCCGACTCGTCGACGACCTGCCCGGCGGCGGCACCCTGACAGCCGTCGTGCACACCGCCGGTGTCATCGACGACGGTGTCATCGACGCACTCACCCCGCAGCGCGCCCACGGCGTCCTGCGGCCGAAGGTGGACGCCGCGCTGGCCCTGCACGAGGCGACCCGCCACCTCGACCTCACCGCGTTCGTCCTGTTCTCCTCCATGGCCGGCACACTCGGCCGCTCCGGCCAGGGCAGCTACGCCGCCGCCAACGCCTTCCTCGACGCGTTCGCCGCCAAGCGACGCGCCGACGGCCTGCCCGCCACGTCCATGGCCTGGGGAACCTGGGCCGGCGGCGGCATGGTCAGCGAAGAGGTCGCCCAGCGACTGCGCCGCGACGGCGTGCCACCCATGGAGCCCGAACTCGCCGTGTCCGCCCTCCAGCAGGCCCTCGACCAGGACGAGGAGTTCCTCGTCGTCGCCGACGTCGACTGGAAACTGGTCACCGCCCGCGCCTTCGCCGCACTGCGCGACTTCCCCGAGGCCCGCGCCGCCACGCCCGAGGGCGAACGCACCGAGAAGGACACCGCGGCACAGGACGGCCCGCCGCTGCCCGCGCGGCTGCGCGGCCTCGCGCCCGCCGAGCGCCGCGCGGCGCTCCTCACGGAGGTCCGCCGCCAGGCCGCGGCGGTGCTCGGACACACCGACACCGACGCCGTGCCCGAGGGCAGGGCCTTCCGCGACCTCGGCTTCGACTCGCTGACCGCCGTCGAACTGCGCAACCGCCTCGCCGAGGCGACCGGGCTGCGCCTGCCCGTCACCATGGCCTTCGACCACCCCTCGGCCGCGGCGCTCGCCGCCCACCTCGACACCGAACTGTTCACCGACGACCACGGCGCCACCACGGACGCCACCACGGCGGACCGGCTCCCGCCCCGGGCACCGGCCGACGACCCGATCGTCATCGTCGGCATGGGCTGCCGCTTCCCCGGCGGCGTCACCTCGCCCGAGGAACTGTGGAGCCTCGTCGCCGACGGCACCGACGCCATCAGCCCGTTCCCCGACAACCGCGGCTGGGACGTGGACAACCTCTACGACCCCGACCCCGACAAGCCCGGCCACTCCTACGCCCGGCACGGCGGATTCCTCTACGACGCCGACCAGTTCGACCCCGCCTTCTTCGGGATCTCGCCCCGTGAGGCGGTAGCCGTCGACCCGCAGCACCGGCTCCTGCTGGAGACCTCGTGGGAAGCCCTCGAGCGGGCCGGGATCGACCCCGAACGCGTCCGGGGCACCCAGACCGGCGTCTTCATCGGCTCCAACTACAACGACTACGGCACCCGGGCCCGCCAGGCACCCGAAGGACTGGAGGGCTACCTGGCCACGGGCAGCGCGAGCAGCGTCGCCTCCGGCCGCATCGCCTACACCTTCGGCCTGGAAGGCCCGGCGGTCACCGTCGACACCGCCTGCTCCTCCTCCCTCGTCGCCCTGCACCTCGCCGTGCAGGCACTGCGGTCGGGGGAGTGCGGCCTCGCCCTCGCGGGCGGCGTCACCGTGATCTCCACACCGGACACCTTCATCGAGTTCAGCCGGCAGCGCGCCCTGTCGCCCGACGGCCGCTGCAAGGCCTTCTCCGCCGACGCCGACGGCGCGGGCTGGGCCGAGGGCGTCGGCCTGCTGCTCCTGGAACGACTCTCCGACGCCCGCAGCAACGGCCACACCGTCCTCGCGACCGTGGCCGGCACGGCCGTCAACCAGGACGGCGCCTCCAACGGGCTCACCGCCCCCAACGGTCCCGCACAGCAGCGGGTCATCCGCCAGGCCCTCGGCTCCGCCGGCCTCGCCCCGGCCGACGTCGACGTCGTCGAGGCACACGGCACCGGCACCAAGCTGGGCGACCCGATCGAGGCCCAGGCCCTGCTCGCGGCGTACGGCCAGGACCGGCCCGCCGACCGGCCGCTGTGGCTCGGCGCGCTGAAGTCCAACATCGGCCACACCCAGGCCGCTTCGGGCGTCGCCGGCATCATCAAGATGGTGATGGCGATGCGGCACGGCGTGCTGCCCCGCACGCTGCACGCCGAGAACCCCTCCCCGCACATCGACTGGTCCTCGGGCGCGGTACGCCTGCTCGACCAGGAACGCGACTGGGCCCGGGGCGACGCCCCGCGCCGTGCCGGTGTCTCCTCCTTCGGCGTCAGCGGAACCAACGCCCACGTCATCCTCCAGGAACCCGAGCCCACCGACGACGCCCTCCCCGAGACCGCCCAGCCGCCCGCCGGCCACCCCACCGACACCACCGACCGCACCGACACCACCGGCGGCACCGAACACGTTGACGGCACTGACGGCACCGGCAACGCGACGGACACCACCGCAACGGCAACGGATCCGGCACCGATCGTGCCGTGGCTGCTGTCGGCCCGCGGCACGGCCGCCCTGCGCGAACAGGCCCGCCGCCTGCTCGACCACCTCGCCCCGCCCCACGACGCACGCCCGGCCGACATCGCCCTGTCCCTGGCCCGCGGACGGACCGCCTTCGAGGACCGGGCCGCGGTCGTCGCCGGCGACCCGGCCTCCTTCACCGAGGCCCTGACCGCACTCGCCGAGGGCCGCGAACACCCGCTCCTCAGCGTGGACCGGGCACGCACCGGCAAGGTCGCGTTCCTCTTCTCCGGACAGGGCGCGCAGCAGCCCGGCACCGGACGCGCCCTCTACGCCGAGTACGACGTCTTCGCCGACGCCCTGGACGCGGTCTGCGCACACATGGACCGCCACCTCGAACACCCCCTGCGCGACATCCTGTTCGCACCGGCCGGGACACCCGAGGCCGCACTCCTCGACCAGACCGCCTACACCCAGGCAGGCCTGTTCGCCGTGGAGGTCGCCCTGTACCGGCTCGTGGAGAGCACCGGTCTCAAGCCCGACGCCGTCCTCGGTCACTCCGTCGGCGAGATCGCCGCCGCGCACGTCGCCGGAGTACTCGCCCTGGAGGACGCCTGCCTGCTGGTCGCCACCCGCGGCCGGCTCATGCAGGCCCTGCCGCAGGGCGGCGCCATGATCTCCGTACAGGCGTCCGAACAGGAGGTACTGCCGCTGCTCGCCGGCCACGAGGGCAGGGCCGCCATCGCCGCCCTCAACAGCCCCCTGGCCACCGTCGTCTCCGGAGACGAGGACGCGGTGACCGCCGTCGCCGACGCACTCGCCGCCCAGGGCCGCAAGACCCGGCGCCTGAACGTCAGCCACGCCTTCCACTCGCCCCGCATGGACGCCATGCTCGACGAGTTCGCCGCCCTCACCGCCCACCTCCCGCACCACACCCCCGCCCTGCCCGTGGTCTCCGCCGTCACCGGCGCCCCCTACGGAGCACAGGAGATCGCCGACCCCGCCCACTGGGGGCGCCAGGTCCGCGAGGCCGTCCGGTTCAGCGACGGCGTGCGCACCCTGGAGGAACAGGGCATCACCACCTACGTCGAGATCGGCCCCGGCGGCGTACTGACCGCCCTGGCCGGCGACTGCGTCACCGGCGACGCCACCCTCGTACCGCTGCTGCGCCGCGACACCGACGAGCGCGAGTCCTTCACCACCGCACTCGCCCGGCTGCACGTCCGCGGCCACGCACCCGACTGGGCCACCCTGCTCGCCCCGCTGGGCGCGCACCGGGTCGACCTGCCGACCTACCCCTTCCAGCGCAGCAGCTACTGGCTCCAGGCCACCCCCAGCACCCGCGACGTCGCCCACACCGGAGTGGAGGCCGCCGGACACCCGCTGCTCGACATCTCCGTACCACTGGCCGGCTCGGACGGCGTACTGCTCACCGGCACCGTGTCCGTGGAACGCCAGCCCTGGCTGCGCGACCACGCGCTCGGCGACAGCGTCCTCTTCCCGGGCACCGCGTTCCTCGAACTCGCCCTCCAGGCCTGCGAACGGGCCGGCGCCGCCCAGGTCACCGACCTCACCCTGGAGACACCCCTCGTCCTGCCCCTCACCGGAGCCCTCCAGCTCCAGGTCACCGTCGCCCCCTCCGACGGCTCCGCGACCCGCGCCCTGACCGTGCACGCACGGCCCCTGAGCACCCACGACGACACGGCCCCGCCCTGGGTCCGGCACGCCGCGGGCACACTCGGCGACGAACCGGCCGACCCGCCCGAGCACCTCGGCACGGCCGCCTGGCCGCCCGCCGGCGCCGAACCCCTCGACGTGTCCGGGCTGTACACCCGCATCGCCGAGAACGGCTTCCACTACGGGCCCGCCTTCCGCGGCCTGCGCGCCGCCTGGCGCCTGGGCGACGAGGTGTACGCGGAGATCGCCCCGCAGGACGGCACCGCCCCCGAACGCGCCGGGGACTTCACCGTCCACCCCGCACTCCTGGACGCCGCCCTGCACACCGTGGCACTCGTCGCCGACGCCGACGGACCCACCGTCGTACCGTTCACCTTCACCGGAGTGACGGTGACCGCCGCCGGACCGGCCGCACTGCGCGTACGCCTCACCCCGCGCGGAGACCACCAGTACGCCGTCCAGGTCGCCGACGCCACCGGCACACCCGTCGCCGGCATCACCGGACTCGTCCTGCGCCCCGTCGACAGCACCCGGCCGGCCCACCCCACCGGCGCCGCCGGCCTCTACCGCGTGCGGTGGGTGCCCGCCGGCACGCACGACGGCACCGCCCCGGCACCGGCCCTTCTCGACGCCGACGCCACCCTGACCGACTGGGCCGCCCGGCACACCGGCGCGCTGACCCGCCACGACAGCCTCGACGCCCTGCGCGCCGAGGTCGCCGCCGGCGCCCCGCTGCCGCCTACGGTGCTGGTCGCCCTGCCCGCGACCGCCGGTGCCCCGGACCCCGCCGACGCCGTCCGCCGGACCACGCACCGCGCCCTCGAACTGGCCGGCGCCTGGCTGCGGGAGGAGACGTTCGCGCCGGCACGACTGGTGTTCGCCACCCGCCACGCCGTGACGACCGCTGCCGGCGACGCCGCGGCCACCGACCCGGCGCAGGCCGCCGTATGGGGCCTGATCCGCGCGGCCAAGGCCGAGAACCCGGGCCGCTTCGGCCTCCTCGACCACGACGGCGCCGCCGCCTCCCTGGACCTGCTGCCCGCCGTCCTGGCCGGCGGCGAAGCGGAGACGGCCCTGCGCAACGGCAGCGCACTCGCCCCGCGCCTGACCCGCGCCCAGGACCTCACGGACCGCCGGGACCCCACGGACACCGGAGACCCCACGGACACCGGAGACCTCACGGACACCGGAGACCTGACGGACACCGGAGGCCTCACCGGCTTCGACCCCTCCGGCACGGTCCTGGTCACCGGAGCGTCCGGAGTGCTCGCCCGGCAGGTGGCCCGCCACCTCGTCACCACGCACGCGGTCGACTCCCTGATCCTGGCCAGCCGGCGAGGCGCCGAGGCCGAAGGCATGGCCGCACTGTCCGAGGAACTGCGCGGCCACGGCGCCCGGGTGACCCTCGCCGCCTGCGACGTCGCCGACCGCGACGCCCTCGCCGCACTCCTGGCCGGCATCCCCGCCGACCGCCCGCTGACCGCCGTCGTGCACACCGCCGGCGTCCTCGACGACGGTGTCGTCGAGGCCCTCACCCCCGAACGGGTGGACACCGCCCTGCGGGCCAAGGCCGACGCCGCGGCACACCTCGACGAACTCACCCGCGACGCCCGCCCCGTCACCCTCGTCCTGTTCTCCTCGCTCGCCGGCACCTTCGGCGGCGTCGGCCAGGGCAACTACTCGGCCGCCAACGCCTTCCTCGACGCCCTCGCCGCCCGGCGCAGCGCCGCGGGACACCCGGCGCTCTCCCTGGCCTGGGGACTGTGGGCCGAACGCAGCGGCATGACCGGCAAACTCGGCGAGGCCGACCTGCGCCGGGTGCAACGCGGCGGCGTCCAGCCCATGGACACCGCCGAAGCCCTCGCCCTGCTCGATACCGCACTCGGCGCGCCCGACGTCTTCCTCGCGCCCGCCGCACTCGACCCGGCCGCCCTGCGCGCCTCCGACGGATCCGTGCCGCACCTGCTGCGCGACCTCGTCCAGGCCCGCAACCCACGACTGGCCCGCGCGAGCGGCCCGGCCGCCGACCACACGGCACCGGAGAGCGCCGACGGCCTGAAAGAACGCCTCGCGGCCCTGCCGGCGCACGAGCGCCACGGCGCCCTGCTGCAGGCGGTGCTCGCCCAGGCGGCCCTCGTCCTGGGCTACGACACGGCCGACCTCATCGACCCCGAACGGGGCTTCCTGCAGGTCGGCTTCGACTCCCTGACCGCCGTCGAACTGCGCAACCGGCTCGGCGCCGTCACCGGCGTCCGACTCCCGGCCACCCTGCTGTTCGACTACCCGACCCCCGCGGGACTCGCCGACCACCTGCTGACCCGGATGGCCCCCGCACCCGCCCCCGCGGCACCGGGCACGGCCCCCGCCTCCGGCGGCTCCGTGCTGGCACAACTCGACCACATGGAAGGAGAGTTCCAACAGGTGCTGGCCGAGGCCGGACCGTACGACGAACTGCACGACGGACTCCGCAGCCGGCTCCAGCGGCTGCTCGCCCAGCTCGACGCCGCCGCGCCCGCGACGCACCAGGCGGCCGGCACCGGCCACCCGGACGAGGTGTCGGACGACGAACTGCGCCGGTTCCTGGAGACCGAACTCGGCGGTGCATGACCCACGGGGGCGGCCGTCCGGCAGGGCGGCCGCCCCACCCCACCCGGCCGCGTGGACGCCCCGGCGCCCACCGGCCGACCAGCTACTCGTCACCTGGATGGAACTGTGAAGGCTCTCGTGCTCGCGGGGGGATCCGGTACGCGACTGCGGCCGATCACCCACACGTCCAGCAAGCAACTGGTCCCGGTCGCCAACAAACCGATCCTCTTCTACGGCCTCGAAGCCATCGCCGAAGCCGGCATCACCGACGTCGGCATCATCGTCGGGAACACCGCCGAGGAGATCGAGGCCGCCGTCGGCGACGGCTCCGCCTTCGGCCTGGACATCACCTACATACCGCAGGGCGAACCCCTCGGACTCGCCCACGCCGTCCTCATCGCCCGCCCCTTCCTCGGCGACGACGACTTCGTCATGTACCTCGGCGACAACTTCGTCCTCGACGGCATCACCGACGTCGTCGACGAGTTCCGCAAGGACCGCTGCGACGCGCAGATCCTGCTCACCCGCGTCCCCGACCCCACCGCCTTCGGCGTCGCCGTCATCGACGACAGCGGCAACGTCGTCGACCTGGAGGAGAAGCCCCGGCACCCCAGGAGCGACCTCGCCGTCGCCGGCGTCTACCTCTTCACCCCCCACATCCACGACGCCGTACGCGCCATCACCCCCTCCCCGCGCGGCGAACTGGAGATCACCGACGCCCTCCGCTGGCTGATCGAGCAGCAGCTCGCCGTGCGCTCCACCGTGATCACCGGGTACTGGAAGGACACCGGCAACGTCAACGACATGCTGGAGGTCAACCGCACCCTCCTGGAACGCCTGGAGACCCGCATCGACGGTTACGTCGACGAGGCCAGCGAGATCATCGGACGCGTCCACATCGAGGCCGGCACCGTGGTCCGCAACTCGCGCATCGTGGGCCCCGCCATCATCGGCGCCGGCAGCGTCATCACCGACTCCTACATAGGCCCCTCCACCTCCGTCGCCGAGAACTGCCGCATCACCGCCAGCGAGATCGAGTTCTCCATCGTGCTGCGGGACTCCTCCTTCGACCGCATCCGCCGCGTCGAGGCCTCCCTCATCGGCCGCAACGTCCAGGTCACCCTCGCCCCACGCCTGCCCGCCGCCCACCGGTTCGTGATCGGTGACCACGGCCGCGTGCAGATCCCGTCATGACGCCCGTACGGCTGCTCGTGGTGACCGCCGTCACCGCGGAACGCGAAGCCGCCGCCCGGGGTCTGGAGCCCGCCGCGCCCCCCGCCGAACACGCCCTGCCCGGCTACGTCCTCAGACGCACCGGCGACGGCACCGCCCCCGGCCCGCTGCGCGCCGACCTGCTCGCCGGCGGCGTCGGCCCGGCCTCCGCCGCGGCCGCCACCGGCGCCGCCCTCACCGCCGCGGCCCTGCGAGACGAGCCCTACCACCTCGTCATCGCCGCCGGCATCGGCGGCGGCTTCGCCCCCCACGCAGCCGTCGGCGCCGCCGTCGTCGCCGACCGCATCGTCGCCGCCGACCTAGGCGCCGACTCCCCGGGCGGCTTCCTCCCCGTCGACACCCTCGGTTTCGGCAGGACCACCCACGCCTGCCCACCCGGTCTCGCCACCGCCGTGGCCCGCGCCCTCGGCGCCACCCACGCCCCCGTCCTGACCGTCTCCACCGCCACCGGCACCGCCGAACGCGCCCGCGCCCTCGCCCACGCCCACCCCGACGCCGGCGCGGAGGCCATGGAGGGATTCGGCGTCGCCGAAGCAGCCGCCGCGCACGGCACACCCGTACTGGAGATCCGCACCGTCTCCAACGCCGTGGGCCCCCGCGACCGTTCGGCCTGGCGCATCGGCGAGGCCCTCGCCGCCCTTCAGGAGGCCTTCTCCGTCCTGCGCACCGTCCTGGAGAAGGGCGCCCCGCCCCCGTACACCTGAGCCGCCCCGACCGGCGCGAAGCGGCGGTGCCCGGCGACCACGTCGCCCGGCACCGCCGCTTCGCCGTGTCCGCGGCCACGTCCCCGGCCTGCGGTGATGATTTCCAAGGGTTTCCCCAGACAACCCGGCCAGGGCCACGGAAACGGTCCGCCCCCGGGACATGCTGTCCAAGCCGCACGAGGCGCGACCCTTTCTCACCACAACAGCATGGGGGCAGTCCATGACAACTGAAGCGCGGCTTCGGGACTACCTCAAACGACTCACCGTCGATCTTCATGAGACCCGGCTCAAACTCCGCCAGCTGGAGTCCAAGGACGACGAACCCGTCGCCATCGTCGGTATGAGCTGCCGACTGCCCGGCGGTGTCCGCTCGCCCGAGGACTTCTGGGACCTGCTCGTGTCCGGAACCGACGCGGTGACCGACTGGCCCGCCGACCGCGGCTGGGACCTCGGCACCGACGCCACCGGCGGCGCCCGACGCCAGGGCGGCTTCGTCTTCGACGCCGACCGCTTCGACCCCGCCTTCTTCGGCATCAGCCCCCGCGAAGCCCTCGCCATGGACCCGCAGCAGCGCGTGCTGCTCGAAGCGACCTGGGAGGCCTTCGAACGCGCGGGCATCGACCCCGCCGCGCTGCGCGGCAGCCGCTGCGGAGTCTTCGTCGGATGCAGCGACCAGGGCTACAGCAGCGGACTGCGGGAAGTCCCCGACGACGTCCGCGGCCACCTGCTGACCGGCACCTCCATGTCCGTCGTCTCCGGCCGCGTCGCCTACACCCTCGGCCTCGAAGGCCCCGCGATCACCGTCGACACCGCCTGCTCCTCCTCCCTGGTCGCCCTCCACCTGGCCGCACAGTCCCTGCGCTCCGGCGAGTGCTCACTCGCCGCCGTCGGCGGCGTGACGGTCATGTCGAGCCCCGGCGCCTTCATCGAGTTCGGCCAGCAGGGCGGCCTCGCCTCCGACGGCCGCTGCAAGGCGTTCGCCGAGGACGCGGACGGCACCGGCTGGGCCGAGGGCGTCGGCGTCGTCGTCGTCGAGCGCCTGTCGGACGCCCGCCGCAACGGCCACCACATCCTCGCCGTCGTCCGCGGCTCCGCCGTCAACCAGGACGGCGCCTCCAACGGACTGACCGCCCCCAACGGCCCTTCCCAGCAGCGCGTCATCCTCGCCGCCCTCGCCAACGCGGGCGTACCCGCCACCGAGATCGACACCGTCGAGGCCCACGGCACCGGCACCGCGCTCGGCGACCCCATCGAGGCCCAGGCCCTGCTCTCCACCTACGGCCAGGGCCGCGAGGCCGACCGCCCCCTCTGGCTCGGCTCGGTGAAGTCCAACATCGGCCACACCCAGGCCGCCGCGGGCGTCGTCGGCGTCATCAAGACGGTCCTGGCGATCCGCCACGGCGTCCTGCCGCCCACCCTCCACGTCGAGCACCCCTCCTCCCACGTCGACTGGAACGCCGGCAACGTCAGGCTCCTGGCCGAGTCCGTCGACTGGCCGCGGGCCGACCGGCCCCGCCGCGGCGCCGTATCCGCCTTCGGAGTCTCCGGAACCAACGCCCACGCCGTCATCGAGCAGGCCCCCACCACCGAACCGGCCACCGAGGCTCCCGCCCGCGCCGGCCTGCCCCTGCTGCCCTGGGTGCTCTCGGCCCGCGACGAACACACCCTGCGCGAACAGGCCGCACGCCTGAGCGCCCACCTCACCGACCACCCCGACACCGACCCCTACGACCTCGCCTGGTCCCTCGCCGCCACCCGCGCCGCACTCCCCGAGCGCGCCGCACTCCTCGGCACCGGCCTCGCCGACCTGCTCAGCGGCCTCGCCGCCCTCACCGAGGGCCGCCCCACCGACCGCGTCCTCACCGGCTCGACGAAGGGCGACGGCAAACTCGCCTTCCTCTTCTCCGGGCAGGGCGCGCAACGCCTGGGTATGGGCCGGGAGTTGTACGAGGCGTATCCCGTGTTCGCGGAGGCTTTCGACGCGGTGTGCGCCCAGCTGGACGAGGGTCTGCGGGAGGTCGTGTTCGGTGAGGACGCGGATCTGCTGAACGAGACGGGCTGGACTCAGCCCGCGCTGTTCGCGATCGAGGTCGCGCTGTTCCGGCTGGTGGAGTCGTGGGGGATGAGCCCTGACTTCCTGGTGGGTCATTCGGTGGGTGAGCTGGCTGCCGCGCATGTGGCCGGGGTGTTCTCGCTGGAGGACGCCTGCCGGCTGGTGTCGGCACGCGGCCGTCTGATGCAGCAACTCCCGGCCGGTGGAGCGATGTTCGCGCTGGAGGCGGCGGAGGACGAAGTGCTCCCGCTGCTGGAGGGCCGGGACGCGGAGGTGTCGATCGCGGCGGTCAACGGCCCGCGTTCGGTGGTGGTCTCGGGTGTCGAGGCGGCGGCGGAGGCGGTCGCGCAGGAGATATCCGCCCTGGGCCGCCGTACCTCCCGTCTGCGCGTCTCCCACGCCTTCCACTCGCCGCTGATGGAACCGATGCTCGCCGAGTTCCGCACGGTCGCCGAGAGCGTGACGTATGCGCCGGCCCGCATCGCGGTCGTCTCGAACGTGACCGGACAGGCCGTCGGCGTGGGGGAGTTGGAGTCGGCCGACTACTGGGTGCGCCACGTGCGTGAGGCCGTACGGTTCGCCGACGGCATCGAGTGGCTGGCCGCGAACGGGGTCACCCGGTTCGTGGAGCTCGGCCCCGACGGCACCCTCACCACCCTCGCCCAGACCGTCCTGCCCGACAGCCAGGACACGCTCTTCGCGCCCACACTCCGCAAGGACCGGGACGAGCCCGAGACCCTGACGTCCGCCGTCGGCCTCCTGCACGTGCACGGCCGCACACCCGAGTGGGCCTCCCTCCTCCCCGGCGCCGGACGCGTCGACCTGCCCACCTACGCCTTCCGCCGGGACCGCTACTGGCTCGAACGCTCCTACCGGGCCGACGGCTCCGCCGCGCCCACCGCGGACGGCGACCACCGCCACCAGGTGACCTGGCGTCCCGTCACCGGCCTGCCCGCCGAGGCACGACTGACCGGCCGCTGGCTGCTCGTCACTCCGGCCGCCCTCGGAGACGACGGCTGGAACGGCGCCCTCACCGAAGCCCTGGCCGCACGCGCCGCCGGCCTCGTCACCGTGCCGTGCCCCGCCGACGCCGACCGTGCGACGCTCGCCGCCCTGCTCACCTCGGCAGCCGCCGGCACTCCGGTCAACGGCGTCGTCTCGGCCCTCGCCCTGACCCCGGGAGAACACACCGGAACCCCGGACGGCGTCCTGGCCACCGCCCTCCTCGTCCAGGCACTCGGCGACACCGACCTCACCGCACCCCTGTGGACCCTCACCCGGGAAGCGGTCACCACCGGCCGCGGCGACGTCCCCCCGCGCCTCGACCAGGCCGCCGTCTGGGGACTGGGCCGCGTGGCGGCGCTCGAACACCCCGACCGCTGGGGTGGTCTCATCGACCTCCCGCACGTACTCGACCGCCGCACCGCCTCCCGCCTGGCCGCCCTGCTCTCCGGCGGCGGCGGCGACGAGGACCAGGTCGCCGTCCGCGCCGCGGGCGTCCTCGCCCGCCGCCTGGTCGCGGTCACGGAGGAACCCGGCACCCCCTGGACCCCCACCGGTACGGTCCTGGTCACCGGCGGCACCGGCGCGCTCGGCACCAGGGTGGCCCGCTGGGCCGCCGAACAGGGCGCCGCCCGTCTCGTCCTCACGAGCAGGCGCGGAGCGCAGGCCCCCGGCGCCGCCGAACTGGAGGCCGAACTCTCGGCCCTGGGCGCCGAAGTCTCCCTGGTCGCCTGCGACATGACGGACCGTGAGGCCGTACGGAAGCTACTGGACGACCACCCGGTGGACGCCGTCGTCCACACCGCCGGAGTCCTCGACGACGGGGTCCTCGACCGGCTCACCCCCGAGCAGTTCGACACGGTCGTACGCTCCAAGGTCGCCGCCGCCCTCCACCTGGACGAACTGACCCGCGAGCGCGACCTCTCGGCGTTCGTCCTCTTCTCGTCCTTCGCCGGCACCGTCGGCTCCGCGGGCCAGGCCAACTACGCGGCGGCCAACGCCATGCTGGACGCACTCGCCGAACGCCGCCGTGCGCAGGGTCTGTCCGCCACGTCCATCGCCTGGGGCCCCTGGGCCGGCGGTGGCATGGCCGCCGACACCTCCGCCGAGGACCGCCAGCGCCGCGGAGGCGTCAACCTCCTGGACCCCGCGACAGGCCTCGACGCCCTCGCCGTCTGCACCGCCTCGCCGGCCCCCGTCACGTTCGTCGCCGACCTCGACTGGACCCTGTTCGGCCCCGCCTTCACCGCCGTCCGCCCCAGCCCGCTCCTCGGCGAACTGTATGCCGCCCCCAAGAACACGGCAGGCCGGTCCGCCCCCGCGACCGCCCTGCGCGAACGCCTCACCGGCCTGACCGTGCAGGCCCAGCGCGCCGAACTCCTCGACACGGTCCGTGCCCGCGCGGCCGCCGTGCTCGGTCACGCCGGTCCGGAAGCGGTTCCGGCCGACCGTGCGTTCCGCGACCTGGGCGTGGACTCGCTCATCGCGGTGGAACTGCGCAACGTACTGGGCACGGAGTGCGGGGTACGGCTGCCCGCCACCGTGGTCTTCGACTACCCGACCCCGTCGGCCCTGGCGGACTTCCTCCACGGCGAGCTGAGCGGTGTCGTCGCGGAGACACCGGGCACGCCCACCGCGACCGGGGCCGCGCTGTCCGCCGACCCGATCGTGATCGTCGCGATGGCCTGCCGCTTCCCGGGCGGCGTCGACTCGCCCGAAACCCTGTGGAACCTGCTGTCCGAAGAACGCGACGGCATCGCCGACTTCCCCCGCAACCGCGGCTGGGACCTCGACGCCCTCAACGCACCCGACGGCCCCTACGCCAGCCACACCCGCCGCGGCGGATTCCTGGGCGACGTCGGATCGTTCGACGCCGCCTTCTTCGGGATCTCGCCCCGTGAGGCCCTCGCCATGGACCCGCAGCAGCGCCTGCTGCTGGAGACGTCGTGGGAGGCCGTCGAACGGGCCGGCATCGACCCCCGCCGGCTGCGCGGCTCGCGGACCGGGGTGTTCGCGGGCACCAACGGCCAGGACTACCCGGCACTCCTCGCGTCCTCGGGCGGTGACTTCGGCGGCTACGTGGGCACCGGCAACGCGGCGAGCGTCTTCTCGGGCCGGGTCTCCTACGTCCTGGGTCTCGAAGGGCCCGCGGTCACTGTCGACACGGCCTGCTCGTCGTCGCTGGTCGCCCTGCACCTGGCCGCGCAGGCGCTGCGGTCGGGGGAGTGCGACCTCGCGCTCGCCGGCGGCGTGACCGTGATGTCCACACCCGGTGCGTTCATCGAGTTCAGCCGCCAGGGCGGCCTCGCCGCCGACGGCCTGTGCAAGGCGTTCGCGGAGGGTGCGGACGGTACGGGGTGGGGTGAGGGTGTGGGTGTGCTGCTCGTGGAGCGGTTGTCGGACGCGCGCGCCAACGGTCACCCGGTCCTCGCGGTGGTGCGTGGTTCGGCGGTGAATCAGGACGGTGCGTCGAACGGTCTGACGGCGCCGAACGGTCCGTCGCAGCAGCGGGTGATCCGGGCTGCTCTGGCGAGTGCGGGTCTGTCGGCGGCGGACGTGGACGCGGTGGAGGCGCATGGTACGGGTACGTCTTTGGGTGACCCGATCGAGGCGCAGGCGCTGCTGGCGACGTACGGCAGGGACCGTGACGGCGAGCGGCCGTTGTGGCTGGGGTCGGTGAAGTCGAACATCGGTCACACGCAGGCTGCCGCGGGTGTGGCGGGCGTGATCAAGATGGTGGAGGCGATGCGCCACGGCGTGCTGCCCGCCACCCTGCACGTCGACGAACCGTCGTCGCATGTCGACTGGGAGGCCGGTGACGTACGGCTGCTGGCCGGGGCGGTGGACTGGCCGGAGACGGACCGTCCGCGTCGGGCGGGAGTGTCCTCGTTCGGACTGAGCGGCACGAACGCGCACGTCGTGCTGGAACAGGCGGAGACCACCGCCGACGGCACGGACACCCCGATCCCCCCGGCGCCGCCCGTCACCCCGTGGGTGGTGTCCGGACAGGGCGCCGCCGCTCTACGGGACCAGGCGGCCAGACTCCTGACCCACCTCGGGACACACCCCGACCTGGACCCCGCCGACGTGGGTCTGTCGCTGGTCAGGACCCGGTCGGCGTTCGAGCACCGTGCGGTGATCCGGGGCGGCGACCGTGAGGAACTCCTCGCGGGTCTTGCCGCCGTCGCCCGCGACGAGAGCGTCCCGGGTGTGGTCCAGGGCGTCGTGAGCGAGGGCAAGCTCGCCTTCCTCTTCTCCGGACAGGGTGCACAACGCCTCGGTATGGGGCGGGAGTTGTACGACTCCTTCCCGGTGTTCGCCGAGGCCTTCGACGCGGTGTGCGCTCACCTGGACGACGGCCTGCGCGAGGTCGTGTTCGGTGAGGACGTCGACCTGCTGAACGAGACGGGCTGGACTCAGCCCGCGCTGTTCGCGATCGAGGTCGCCCTGTTCCGGCTGGTGGAGTCGTGGGGTGTGCGTCCCGACTTCCTGGTGGGCCACTCGGTGGGTGAGCTCGCCGCCGCGCATGTGGCGGGGGTGTTCTCCCTCGAAGACGCCTGCCGGCTGGTGTCGGCGCGCGGTCGTCTGATGCAGCAACTGCCATCCGGTGGTGCGATGTTCGCGCTGGAGGCGTCCGAGTCCGAGGTCCTGCCGCTGCTGGAGGGCTGGGAGAGCGAGGTGTCGATCGCCGCGGTCAACGGCCCCCTCTCGGTGGTCGTCTCCGGCGTCGATGCGGTGGCGGAGGCCATCGCTCAGGAGATATCCGCCCTGGGTCGCCGCACCTCCCGCCTGCGCGTCTCCCACGCCTTCCACTCGCCGCTGATGGAACCGATGCTCGCCGAGTTCCGCACGGTCGCCGAGAGCGTCACCTACGCGCCGGCCCGTATCGCGGTCGTCTCGAACCTGTCCGGACAGGTCGCCGGAGCAGGGGAGTTGGAGTCGGCCGAGTACTGGGTGCGCCACGTCCGCGAGGCGGTGCGGTTCGCGGACGGGGTGCGCACGCTGGCGGAGCGGGGTGTCACCCGGTTCCTGGAACTCGGCCCGGACGGCACCCTCACCGCCCTCGCGCAGACCAGCGTGTCCAGCGGCGAGGACGTGCTGTTCGCGTCCGTCCTGCGCAAGGACCGCTCCGAGACGGACACCGTCATGGCAGCCGTGTCGCGGGCGTTCACGCACGGTGCCCCCGTCGACTGGGCCGCCCTCCTCACCGGCGCACGGCCGGTCGAACTGCCCACCTACGCCTTCCAGCACGAGTGGTTCTGGCCCGAGCCCGCCGCTGCCGCCGCACCCGTGGCGGCCGACCCGCTGGACGCGAGCTTCTGGGCGGCCGTGGAACGCGGCGACGCCCACGACCTCGCCGAGGTCCTGGGCGTGGACGAGGCCGAACTCGACACGATCGTACCGGCGTTGTCCGCCTGGCGGCGTGGCGCGGCCGAGCGCTCACGCGTGGACGGCTGGCGCTACCGCGTCGTCTGGCAGCCGCTCACCGCTCCCACCGCGACGGACACCGGCCGCCGGCTCCTGCTCCAGTCCGCCGGCGAGGACTCGCTCGCGGGGATCGAGGAGTTCCTGCCCGGCACCGAGCGGGTGACCTATGCCCCGGACGCGGACCGCACCACCCTGGCCGCCGTCCTGTCCGGCCTGTCCGACCCGGCCGGCACCGAACCGATCACGGGCATCCTGGCCTTCCCGTCCGGCCCGGCCGCCCTGCTGACCCTCGTCCAGGCGCTGGGTGACGCGGGAGTGACCGCGCCGCTGTGGCAGCTCACGCGGGGCGCCGTCGCCGTCGGCACCCCGTCCGAAGGTGTCGTCGATCCGGCGCAGGCCGCCCTGTGGGGCTTCGGCCGGGTCGCCGCCCTGGAACACCCCGACCGGTGGGGCGGCCTCGTCGACCTGCCGGCCCGCCCCGACCGCCGCGCCCTGGCCGCACTGGCCGCCGTCGTCGCCGACGGCGCCGAGGACCAGGTCGCCGTCCGCGGCACCGCCGCCTTCGCCCGGCGCCTCACCCACGCCGCCGCCCCCGCCGACGCGGGCAGCGGATGGAACGCACCCGGCAGGGTGCTGCTCACCGGCGGCACCGGAGCGCTCGGCACACGTCTGGCGCACTGGCTGGTGGGGCGCGGTGCGAGCGAACTCGTCCTGACCGGCCGTCGCGGGATGGACGCCCCTGGTGCGGCCGAACTGGTGGCGGGGCTGGAGGAGTTGGGTGCGCGGGTGGTGGTGGAGGCGTGTGACACGGCGGATGCGGAGGCGGTCGCAGGTCTGCTGTCCCGGCACCGGGTCGACGCGGTGTTCCATGCGGCGGGTGTGCTGGACGACGATCTGATCGACCGGCTGACTCCGGAGCGGGTCGCCGCCGTCCTGGCGGCGAAGGCGGTGGGTGCCGATCATCTCGACGCCCTCACCCGGGAGTGGGACCTGTCGGCGTTCGTGGTGTTCTCCTCGATCGCCGGGGTGTGGGGCAGCGGTGGCCAGTCCGCGTACGCCGCGGCCAACGCGCATCTCGACGCGCTCGTGGAGCGGCGCCGGGCCAGGGGGCTCGCCGGTACCGCCGTCGCCTGGGGTCCCTGGGGCGAGAGCGGCATGGCCGCCGACGCCGAGGCCCAGGATCTGCTGCGCCGCCGCGGACTGCGGCCACTGGAGCCCGACGCGGGCCTGCGCGCCCTCTCCCGCGCCCTCGAACTCGGCGACACCACCGTGGTCGTGGCCGACGTCGACTGGGACCGCTTCGCCCCCGCGTTCACGACCGGCCGCCCCAGCCCCCTGCTGTCCGCACTGCCGGAGGCCTCCGACGCGCTGCGCGGCACCGGCCCGGCGGCGGACACCACGAGCGCGGGCGCCGCCCTGCGCGAACGGCTCGGCCCGCTGCCCGCCGAGGACCGCGACACGGCCCTCCTCGACCTGGTCCGCGAGCGCGCCGCCGTCGTACTCGCCCACACCGACACCGCGGCCGTCGCCCCCGCGCGGACCTTCCGCGAACTGGGCTTCGACTCCCTGACCGCGGTCGAACTGCGCAACGAACTCACCGGCGCCACCGGGGTACCGCTGCCCTCCACCCTCGTCTTCGACCACCCGACCCCGCTGGCCGTCGCCGCCCGGCTGCGCGACGAACTCTTCGGCACCGACACCGGCGACGACCCCACGGCGCGTCCCCCGGCGGCCACCGCCACCGACACCGACCCCGTCGTCATCGTCGGCATGGGCTGCCGCCTGCCGGGCGGCGTGGCGGGTCCCGAGGCGCTGTGGCGGATCGTCTCCGGCGGCCTCGACACGGTCGCCGGATTCCCCGAGGACCGCGGCTGGGACCTGGAGACCCTGCTCGCGGCCAGCGACACCCGCTCGGGCGGCTTCCTGCGGGAGGCCGCCGGCTTCGACGCCCCGTTCTTCGGCATCAGCCCCCGCGAGGCCCTCGCGATCGACCCCCAGCAGCGTCTGATCCTGGAGACGTCCTGGGAGGCGCTGGAGCGCGGCGGCATCGACCCGACCGGCCTCAAGGGCAGCCGGACCGGCGTCTTCGTCGGCGCCGGAAGCTCCGGCTACGGCTCGGGCCTGACCGAGGTCCCCGAAGGCCTCGGCGGACACCTGCTGACCGGCGGCGCGGGAAGCGTCGTCTCCGGCCGCGTCGCGTACACGCTCGGCCTCGAAGGCCCCGCGGTCACCGTCGACACCGCCTGCTCCTCCTCCCTCGTCGCCCTGCACCTCGCCGTGCAGTCCCTGCGCACCGGCGAGTGCGACCTCGCGCTGGCCGGCGGCGTCACCGTCATGGCGAACCCCGGCGCCTTCGTCGAGTTCAGCCTCCAAGGAGGCCTCGCACCCGACGGCCGCTGCAAGGCGTTCGCCGACGGCGCCGACGGAACGGGCTGGTCCGAGGGCGTCGGCGTCCTCGTCGTCGAGCGACTGTCCGACGCCCGCCGTAACGGCCACCGGGTCCTCGCCGTCGTCCGCGGCACCGCCGTCAACCAGGACGGCGCCTCCAACGGACTGACCGCGCCGAACGGTCCCGCCCAGCAGCGGGTCATCCGCGCCGCCCTCGCCTCCGCGGGCCTGACCCCGGCCGACGTCGACGCCGTCGAGGCGCACGGCACCGGCACCGTCCTCGGCGACCCCATCGAGGCACAGGCACTGCTCGCCACGTACGGGCAGAACCGCCCCGCCGACCAGCCGCTGTGGCTGGGCTCGGTCAAGTCGAACATCGGCCACACCCAGGCCGCCGCCGGTGCCGCCGGCATCATCAAGATGGTCCTCGCCCTCGACAAGGGCGTCCTCCCGCAGACCCTGCACGCCGACGCGCCCTCCTCACGCGTCGACTGGAGCGCGGGCGACGTCCGGCTGCTGACCGAACAGCGGCAGTGGCCCGACACCGGCCGCCCGCGCCGCGCCGGTGTCTCCGCCTTCGGCGTGTCCGGCACCAACGCCCACGTCGTGATCGAGCAGGCCCCGCGGACGCCGACCGTCCCCGCCGCACCCGCCCGCCGGCCGGCCGCCGGCGCGGTGACCCCGTGGATCGTGTCGGCCCGCAGCGCCGCCGCCCTGCGCGAACAGGCCGCACGCCTGCTGGCCCACGTCGAGGAGCACCCCGCACTCGACACCGCCGACATCGCCCACGCACTGGTGACGACCCGTCCCGGCTTCGAGCACCGGGCCGTGGTCCACGGCACCGGACGTACCGAACTCCTGCGCGGCCTCGCCGCCGTCGCCGCGGGCGAACCCTCCCCGGACGCCGTCACCGGCGACACCCTGACCGAGGGAACCACCGCGTTCCTGTTCGCCGGCCAGGGCACCCAGCGGCCGGGCATGGGCCGCGAGCTCCACGCCGCCTTCCCCGTCTACGCGGACGCCTTCGACGCCGTGTGCGGTCACTTCGAGGGCCAGCTGGAGCGACCGCTGCGCGAGGTCGTGTTCGGCGACGACGCCGCCCTCCTCGACCGCACCGAGTACGCGCAGCCCGCACTGTTCGCCGTCGAGGTCGCGCTGTACCGCCTGGTCGAGTCCTGGGGCGTACGGCCCCACCACCTCCTGGGCCACTCCGTCGGTGAACTGGCCGCCGCCCACGTCGCGGGCGTCCTCACCCTGCCCGACGCGTGCCGGCTGGTCGCCGCCCGGGGCCGGCTCATGCAGGCCCTGCCGGAGGGCGGCGCCATGACCGCGCTCCAGGCCACCGAGGAGGAGGTACTGCCCCTGCTGGCCGGCCGGGAGCACGAGATCGGCCTCGCCGCCCTCAACGGCCCCCGGTCCGTGGTGGTCGCCGGCGACGAGCCGGCCGTACTCGCCGTGGCCGCGCACTTCGCGGGCGAAGGACGCAGGACCACCCGGCTGCGCGTCAGCCACGCCTTCCACTCACCCCGCATGGAACCGATGCTGGCCGACTTCCGGGCCGTCGCCGAAAGCATCGGCTACGCCGAGCCGCGCATCCCGGTCGTCTCCGACCTCACCGGCCGCCCCGCCCAGGCCGGGGAACTCACCTCGCCCGAGTACTGGGTACGCCACGTCCGCCAGGCGGTCCGCTTCGCCGACGGGATCGCCTGGCTGGAACACCACGGCGTCGAGCACTGCCTCGAACTCGGCCCCGACGCCACCCTCACCACCCTTGCCCAGGGCTGCTGGGAGTCCCACGGTCACCTCACCGTGCCCGCGCTGCGCGAGGACCGCCCCGAACCGGCCGTCCTCATCGCCGCCCTGGGCGCCCTGTTCACCCGCGGGGTCCCGGTCGACTGGCAGTCCTGCCTGGACGCGGTCGCGCCCGGCGGCCGGCCCGTACCCCTGCCCACCTACGCCTTCCAGCACCGCACGTTCTGGCTCGACGTACCCACCGGATCCCACGACCCGTCCGCGGCCGGACTCCTCGACGCGGACCACCCGCTCCTGACCGCCGTCGTCCCGCCCGCCGAGGGCGCCACCGTCGTCCTGACCGGACGCCTGTCGGCCCACGCGCAGCCCTGGCTCGCCGCGCACCGCGTCAACGGCTCCGTCGTGGTGCCGAGCACCGCCTTCCTCGAACTCGCCCTGCGCGCCGGCGCCCACACCGACTGCGGGCACGTGCGCGAACTCGTCCTGGAATCCCCGCTCGTCCTGCCCGACCAGGGCCGCGTCCACCTCCAGATCCGGGTCGCCGACCCCGACGCGCTGGGCTCCCGCGTCTTCAGCGTGTACGGCCGGCCGGAGAATCCCGGCACGGACGGCCCCTGGATCCGGCACGCCGGCGGCCTGTTGAGTGCCCGGGAACCCGAACGCGGCGCCGGCACACCGGAGTTCGACTTCACCGCCTGGCCGCCCCCCGGCGCCGAACCCCTCGACGTCGACGGCGTCTACGAACGCCTCGCCGCGGCGGGACTCGACTACGGGACCGTCTTCCAGGGCCTGCGGGCCGCCTGGCGCCACGGCGAGGACGTGTACGCCGAAGTCGCCCTGCCCGAAGGCACCGCGCAGGAGGCCGGACGCTTCGACCTGCACCCCGCGCTCCTCGACGCCGCCCTGCACCCGCTCGGCCTGGGCACCTTCGACGGCTTCGGCGACGGCCGCGTCCTGTTCTCCCTCGCCGACGCCTCACTCCAGGCCACCGGCGCCACCACCCTGCGCGTCCGCCTCTCCCGCCGCGGCCCCGACACCCTGACCCTGGAAGCCGCCGACGCGATCGGCGAACCCGTCCTCGCCATCGCCTCCCTGCTGATGCGGCCCGTCGACCCGCACCACACGAGCGCCCCCGCCGCCCCGGCCACCACCGGCCGGCCCGCCGCCGCCCGCACCCGGGCCGTCGCCCGCCGCACCGCGGCCCGCACCCAGCAGCCCGGCAGCCTGCTGGAGAGGCTGTCGAACCGGCCCCCGGCCGAACGCGCCCGCGTCCTGCTCACCACCGTGCGCACCCAGGTCGCCGACGTCCTCGGCTACGAGGGACCCACCGACATCGAACCGGCCCACTCCTTCTCCACCCTCGGATTCACCTCACTCACCTCCGTCGAACTGCGCGACGCGCTCAGCACCGCGCTCGGCGTGGCCCTCCCGGCCACCCTGGTCTTCGACCACCCCACCCCCCACGCACTCGCCCGGCACCTCGACGCCGACCTGTTCGGCACCACCGACAACGACGACGGCCACACCCGCCGCCCGGTGTCCGCCGACGACGACCCGATCGTCATCGTCGGCATGGCCTGCCGCTACCCCGGCGGCGTCCGCAGCCCCGAGGACCTGTGGGACCTCGTCGTGGCCGGCGCCGACGGCATCTCCCCGCTGCCCGGCGACCGCAACTGGAGCCCGGAGACCCTCTACCACCCCGACCCCGACCACCCGGGCACCGTCTACACCCGCGAGGGCGGATTCCTCCACGACGCCAGCCAGTTCGACCCCGCGTTCTTCGGCATCAGCCCCCGCGAGGCCCTCGCCATGGACCCCCAGCAGCGCCTGCTGCTGGAGACGTCCTGGGAGGCCCTGGAACGCGCCGGCATCGACCCGACCACCGCACGCGGCAGCCGCACCGGCGTCTTCGCCGGCGTCACCTACCAGGACTACGTCACGATCCTGGCCGCCGCCGACGACAACGTCGAGGGCTACGTCGGCACCGGCAACTCACCCAGCGTGCTGTCCGGCCGCATCGCCTACACCCTCGGCCTGGAAGGCCCCGCGGTGTCCGTCGACACCGCCTGCTCCTCCAGCCTCGTCGCCCTCCACCTCGCCTCCCAGGCACTGCGCCAGGGCGAATGCTCCCTCACGCTCGCCGGCGGCGTGACCGTGATGTCCACACCCGGCTCCCTCATCGAGTTCAGCCGCCAGCGCGCCCTCGCCCCCGACGGCCGCTGCAAGCCGTTCTCCGCGGACGCCGACGGCGCCAGCTGGGCCGAGGGCGTCGGCATGATCGTCCTCGAACGGCTCTCCGACGCCCGCCGCAACAACCACCCCGTCCTGTCCGTGCTGCGCGGCAGCGCCCTCAACCAGGACGGCGCCTCCAACGGACTGACCGCACCCAGCGGACCCTCCCAGCAGCGTGTCATCCGCCAGGCGCTCGCCGGCGCCGGACTGACCCCCGGCGAGGTCGACGCGGTCGAGGCGCACGGCACCGGCACCACCCTCGGCGACCCGATCGAGGCCCAGGCGCTCATCGCGGTCTACGGCCAGGACCGGCCCGAGGACCGGCCCCTGTGGCTGGGCTCCCTGAAGTCCAACATCGGCCACAGCCAGGCCGCCGCGGGCGTCGGCGGCATCATCAAGATGGTCATGGCGATCCGCGAGGGCGTCCTGCCGCGCACCCTGTACGCCGACAACCCCACCCCGCACGTCGACTGGAGTGCCGGCGACGTCCGCCTGCTCGACCAACAGCTGGACTGGCCCGAGACCGGGCGACCGCGCCGCGCCGGTGTCTCCTCGTTCGGCATGAGCGGCACCAACGCCCACGTCATCGTCGAACAGGCACCCGCCACCGAAACGGCCACCGCCCCGCCCGCGACCCCGGACACCGCGGCCTTCACCGGCGCCCTGCCCGTCGTACCGACCCTGCTGTCCGGCCGCACGGAGGCCGCCCTGCGCAGCCAGGCCGCACGCCTGCGCACCCACCTGCTCGCCCGGCCCGACACCCCGCTCACCGACCTCGCCTACTCCCAGGCCACCACCCGCTCGGCCTTCGAACACCGGGCGGCCGTCCTCGCCACCGGCCGCGACACCCTCGACGAGGCGCTCGCCGCCCTCGCCGCCGGCGCCCCCGTCACCGGGCCCGGCGTGGTCTGCGGCACCGCGCCCACCGCCGCCGATCCCGTCCTGGTCTTCCCCGGACAGGGCGCGCAGTGGACCGGCATGGCACGCGAACTCCTCACCGACTCACCCCTGTTCGCCGCACTCGTCGCCGACTGCGAACGCGCTCTCGCCCCCTACGTCGACTGGTCCCTGACCGCGGTCCTGCGCGGCGACGAGGACGCGGCCGACATCGGCCGGGTCGACGTCGTCCAGCCCGCCCTGTGGGCCGTCATGGTCGGACTCGCCGGCCTGTGGCGCTCCCTCGGCATCACCCCCGCGGCCGTCGTCGGCCACTCGCAGGGCGAGATCGCCGCCGCCTGCGTCGCCGGGGCCCTGTCCCTCGACGACGGCGCCCGGATCGTCGCCCTGCGCAGCCGGGCCATCGTCGCCATCGCCGGCACCGGCGGCATGATGTCCGTACCGCTGAGCGCCGACGAGACCCGCGCCCGCATGAGCCCGTGGGCCGACCGCCTCGCCGTCGCCGCCGTCAACGGACCGGCCTCGGTGGTGGTGTCCGGCGAAGCCGCCGCGCTCGACGAACTGTTCACCGCCCTCACCGAGGACGGCGTACGCGCCCGCAAGGTCGCCGTCGACTACGGCTCCCACTCCCCGCAGGTCGAATCCATCCGCGCGACCGTGCTCGACGCCCTCGCCGGCATCGAGCCGCAGGACGCCGGGATCCCCTTCCGCTCGTCCCTCACCGGCCAGTGGCAGGACACCACCACCCTCGACCCCGAGTACTGGTACACCAACCTGCGCGAGACCGTCCGCTTCGAGGAGGCCGTCCGCGGCCTCATCGCCGAAGGACACCGCACCTTCATCGAGGTCAGCCCGCACCCCGTGCTCGCCGTCGGCCTGCGCGAGACCCTGGAGGACGCCGGCGTCGACGGCGCCGCGCTCGGCTCCCTGCGCCGCGACAAGGGCGGCCTCGGCCAGTTCCTCACCTCGGTCGCCGAGGCCCACGTCAACGGCGTCGCCCTCGACTGGACGGCCGTCTTCACCGCCACCGGCGCCCACCGCGTCGACGTACCCACCTACCCCTTCCAACAGCAGCGGTACTGGCCCCACGTACCGGAACAGGACACCTCCGCCTCCTTCGACACCGCCGCCACGGACACGGTGGAGTCCCGCTTCTGGGAGACCGTCGACCAGGGAGACCCGCAAGCCCTCGCCGACGCCCTCGACCTGCCCGCCGACGCACCGCTGAGCACCCTCCTGCCGGCCCTGTCCAGCTGGCGCCGCACCAGCCGCGAACGCTCCACCACCGACTCCTGGCGCTACGGCGTCGGATGGTCCCCGCTGACCGACAACGCCGCGGGCGCCCTGTCCGGCACCTGGCTCGTCGTCGCCCCCGCGGACCCGGACGGCACCCACGCCGCCCTCGTCGCCGACGCCCACCGCGCCCTGACCGCCGGCGGCGCCCGCGACACCCGCCTGGTCACCGTCCCCGACGGCGGCACCGACCGCACCGGACTCGCCACCCTCCTGACGGCCGCCCTCACCGGGGACGCCACCCCCGCCGTGGCGGGCGTCCTGTCCCTGCTCGCCCTCGACGAACGCCCCCACCCCGACCACCCGGCGCTCCCGCACGGCCTCGCCGGCACCGTCACCCTCCTCCAGGCCCTCGGCGACACCACCACCGACGCCCCGCTGTGGTGCGCCACCCGCGGCGCCGTCGCCGTCGGCCCCTCCGAGACCGTCACCAGCCCCGCCCAGGCGCTCGTCTGGGGCCTCGGCAGGGTCGCCGCCCTGGAACACTCCGAACGCTGGGGCGGCCTCGTCGACCTGCCCGCCGTACTCGACGGCCGGGCCGGCACCCGCCTGTGCGCCGTCCTCGCCGCCCCCGGCGACGAGGACCAGATCGCCATCCGGCCCTCCGGCTCCTTCGGACGCCGCCTGGTCCACGCCGCCGCCCCCCTCGCCGACACCCCGGCCTGGCACCCCCGCGGCACCGTCCTGGTCACCGGCGGCACCGGCGCCCTCGGCGGCCACCTCGCCCGCTGGCTCGTCGGGCGCGGCGCCACCCACCTGATCCTGGCCGGCCGGCGCGGCGCCGACGCCCCCGGCGCCGCCGGACTGCGCGACGAACTCACCGCACTCGGCGCCGACATCACCTTTGCCGCCTGCGACGTCGCCGACCGCAGCGCCCTGGAGGACCTGCTCCGCTCGATCCCCGCGGACCGCCCGCTGGACGCCGTGTTCCACGCCGCCGGCTCCCTCGACGACACCGTCGTCGACTCCCTGACAGCCGACCGCATGGACCCCGTCCTGCGCGGCAAGGCCACCGCCGCCCTGCACCTCCACGAACTCACCCAGGACCTGGACCTGTCGGCCTTCGTCCTGTTCTCCTCCTCCGCCGGCGTCCTCGGCGGCGCGGGCCTGGGCAACTACGCCCCCGGCAACGCCTACCTCGACGCCCTCGCCCAGTACCGGCGCTCCCAGGGCCTGCCCGCCACCGCCATCGCCTGGGGCCTGTGGGCCGACGGCGGCATGGTCGGCGACGCCGCCGGCGACCGCATGCGCCGCTACGGCGTCCACCCCATGGACACCAAGTCCGCCTGCGACGCACTGGGCCGGGCCCTGGACGCCGACGACACCGCCGTCGTCGTCACCGACCTGCGCTGGGACACCTACGCGCTCGCCTTCACCGGACCGCGCCCCAGCCACCTCCTGGACGAACTGCCCGCGGCCCGCCGCGCCCTGGACGCCGCCCGCACCCAGCAGGCCGACAGCCCCGCCGCGGACGCCTCCTCCCTCCAGGCCCACCTGGCCCAACTGCCCGCCTACGACCGGGCCGGCGCCGTCCTCGACGTCGTCCGCTCCTACGTCGCCAACGTGCTCGGCTACCCGTCCGCCGAGGCCGTCGAACCCGGCCGCCCCTTCACCGACCTGGGCATCGACTCCCTCAGCGCCGTCGAACTGCGCAACGGCATGAACCGCATCACCGGCCTGCGCCTGCCGGCCACCCTCGTCTTCGACCACCCCAACTGCGACGCCCTCGCCACCCACCTCCTCACCGAGCTGGCCGGCACGCAACAGCCGGACACCCCGGCCCCCGCACCCGCCATGCCCCCGCGGGACGACGAACCGATCGCGGTCGTCGCCATGGGCTGCCGCTTCCCGGGCGACGTCAGCACCCCCGAACAGCTGTGGACCATGCTGCTCGACGGCGAGGAGGGGCTCGTGCCCTTCCCCGAGGACCGGGGCTGGGACCTCGACGCGCTGTACGACCCCGAGCCCGGAAAGCCCGGCAGCGTCTACACCCGCACCGGTGGCTTCCTGAACGACGCCAGCGGCTTCGACCCGGCGTTCTTCAACATCTCCCCGCGTGAGGCCGTCGCCATGGACCCGCAGCAGCGCCTGCTGCTGGAGATGACGTGGGAGACGTTCGAGCGGGCCGGCATCGACCCCAGGACCCTCAAGGGCAGCCGCACCGGCGTCTTCGCCGGCACCAACGGCCAGGACTACACCGGCATGCTGGCCGCCTCCCGGGAGGACTTCGAGGGCTACATGCTGACCGGCAACGCCGCCAGCGTCGTCTCCGGCCGGCTCTCCTACACCTTCGGACTGGAGGGCCCGGCGGTCACCGTCGACACCGCCTGCTCGGCGTCCCTGGTCGCCCTGCACCTGGCCGTGCGCTCCCTGCGCTCCGGCGAGTGCGACCTCGCCCTCGCGGGCGGCGTCACCGTGATGGCCTCACCCGGCCTGTTCGTCGACTTCAGCCGGCAGCGGGGCCTGGCGGCCGACGGCCGGTGCAAGTCCTTCGCGGACGCCGCCGACGGCACCGGCTTCTCCGAGGGCGGCGGCATGCTCCTGGTGGAGCGCCTGTCCGACGCCCGCCGCAACAACCACCCCGTCCTCGCCGTCGTCCGCGGCTCCGCCGTCAACCAGGACGGCGCCTCCAACGGTCTGAGCGCCCCCAACGGCCCCGCCCAGCAGCGGGTGATCCGCGCGGCACTGGCCGACGCGGGGGTCACGGCCACCGAGGTCGACGCGGTCGAGGCGCACGGCACCGGCACCACCCTCGGCGACCCCATCGAGGCCCAGGCCGTCCTCGCCACCTACGGCCAGGACCGGCAGCCCGGACAGCCGCTGTGGCTCGGCTCGGTGAAGTCCAACATCGGCCACACCCAGGCCGGCGCCGGCGTCGCGGGCATCATCAAGATGGTCCTGGCGCTGAACAACGCCGTGCTGCCGGCCACCCTCCACGTCGACCGCCCCTCGACCCACGTCGACTGGACGGAGGGCGACGTCCGGCTGCTCACCGAGGCCGTCGCATGGCCCGAGGCGGACCGTCCCCGCCGCGCCGGCGTCTCCTCCTTCGGCATCAGCGGCACCAACGCCCACGTCATCCTCGAAGCCGCCACCGAGGAGGAGCCCGCCCCCGCCGCCACCGAACCGGCCCCCGCCGGCACGGTGCCGTGGATCGTGACCGCCCGCAGCCGCACCGCCCTGCGGGCACAGGCGGACCGCCTCCTCACCCACCTCACCGACCGGCCGCAGACGGACCCCGCCGACGTGGGCCTGTCCCTGGCGGCGCACCGCTCGGTCTTCGAACACCGCGCGGTCCTCCTCGGCGGGGACCACGACACCCTCGTCCAGGGCCTGCGCGCACTGGCCGACGACGAGCCGAACCCCTCCACCGTGACCGGCTCCGCCCGGGGCGAGGGCAAACTCGCCCTCCTCTTCTCCGGCCAGGGTGCACAACGCTTGGGTATGGGACGGGAGTTGTACGACGCCTTCCCGGTGTTCGCCGATGCCTTCGACGCGGTGTGCGCGCACCTGGACGAGGGTCTGCGGGAGGTCGTGTTCGGTGAGGACGCCGACCTGCTGAACGAGACGGGCTGGACACAGCCCGCGCTGTTCGCGATCGAGGTCGCCCTGTTCCGGCTGGTGGAATCGTGGGGGATCACCCCTGACTTCCTCGTGGGCCACTCGGTGGGGGAGCTCGCCGCAGCGCATGTGGCGGGGGTGTTCTCGCTGGAGGATGCGTGCCGGCTGGTGTCGGCGCGTGGCCGTCTGATGCAGCAACTCCCTGCCGGTGGGGCGATGTTCGCGTTGGAGGCGTCCGAGGACGAGGTGCTCCCGCTGCTGGAGGGCCGGGACGCGGAGGTGTCGATCGCCGCCGTCAACGGCCCGCGTTCGGTGGTGGTCTCCGGTACTGAGACCGCAGCGTCGGCGGTCGCGCAGGAGATAGCGGCCCTGGGTCGCCGTACCTCCCGTCTGCGCGTCTCGCACGCTTTCCATTCGCCGTTGATGGAGCCGATGCTGGCCGAGTTCCGCACGGTCGCCGAGAGCGTGACGTATGCGCCGGCCCGTATGGCGGTCGTCTCGAACGTGACCGGACAGGCCGCCGGAGCAGGGGAGTTGGAGTCGGCCGACTACTGGGTGCGCCACGTGCGTGAGGCCGTACGGTTCGTCGACGGGATCGCCTGGCTCGAAGGGCGCGGCGTACGCCGGTTCGTGGAGCTCGGCCCCGACGGCACCCTCACCGCCCTCGCCCAGACCGGCGTCACCGGCGACGACGAGATGCTCTTCGTCCCCGTCCTGCGCAAGGACCGCGACGAACGCGAAGCACTGCTCTCCGGCCTGGCCCAGGCGTTCGTCAAGGGCGTCGACCTCGAATGGGCCCACGTCTTCGACGGCACCGGCGCACAGACCACGACCCTGCCGACGTACGCCTTCCAGCGGCAGCGGTTCTGGCCCGGACCGCCCGTCCTGCTGGGTGACGTCGGCTCGGCGGGACTGGACTCCGCCGCACACCCGCTGCTCGGTGCCGCGGTCGAACTGGCCGGAGGCGACGCCCGCCTCTTCACCGGACGCCTGTCGCTGCGCGGCCAGACCTGGCTCGCGGACCACGCCCTCACCAGCACGGCCCTGTTCCCGGCCACCGGCTTCCTCGACCTGGCCCTGCACGCCGCCGAACACGTCGGCTGCGACCGGGTGGAGGAACTGACCATCCTCACCCCGCTCACCCTCCCGGACAGCGGCGCCCTGCACGTACAGCTGCACGTGGAGGCCGCTGACGCGAACGGCGCCCGCACCCTCACCGTCCACTCCCGGACCGAGGACGCCGGCCCCGAGACACCGTGGACGCTGCACGCCTCCGGCCTGCTCACCGACGACGCCGCGACGACGCCGGAAACCCCCTACGACTTCGCCGCATGGCCGCCGCGGGACGCCGACGAAGTACCCCTCGACGGCTTCTACGAGCGGTTCGCCGAGCGAGGCCACCTGTACGGACCGCTCTTCCAGGGCCTGAAGTCGGTGTGGACGCGCGGCGAGGAGGTGTTCGCGGAGGTCGCGCTGCCCGAGGGCGCCGACCCGTCCGCCGACGCGTTCGACCTGCACCCGGCACTGCTCGACGCCGCCCTGCACGCCGTGATGTTCGTGCCCATGAAGGACGCGGGCCGGCTGCCGTTCTCCTGGAACGACGTCCGCCTGGAAGCCGCAGGCGCCGACGCCCTGCGGGTCCGCATGGTGCAGACGGGCCCGGAGTCCATCGGCCTGGCCCTCGCCGACACCACCGGCCGCCCCGTCGCCACCATCGGCTCGCTCACCCTGCGCGAACTCACCGGAGACCTCGCCGGCGCCACCATCGGCGCACCGCGCCAGGAAGGCCTGTACGAACTGGACTGGACGCCGGTGCCCGCCGGCGCCCAGACACCCGGCACGGACTGGACCCTGGTCGGCGGCGCCGAAGCCCGGCCGCTGGCCGCGGAGCTGGAACGGACCGGCGCACGGGTACGGACCTTCCCCGACCTGACCGCGCTCGCCGCCTCGGACCTGGAGATCCCCGAGACCGTCCTGCTGGCCCTGCCCGACACCGACACCGACGCTCACGCCGGCGGTCTGGCCGGCGCCGCACGCGCCACCGCGCACACGACACTGCGGCTCGTGCAGCAGTGGCTCGACGAACCCCGCTTCGCCCACGCCCGGCTCGCCGTCGTCACCCGCGACGCCATGCGCGTCGGAACCCGGCACGCCGACCCGGCCCGCGCCACCGCCTGGGGCCTGGTCCGCTCGGCCCGCTCCGAGAACCCCGGCCGCTTCGTCCTCGCCGACCTCGACACCGCCCCCGCCTCGGCGGCCGCGCTGCCCGCCGCCCTCGCCTCCGGCCACCTCGAACTGGCCGTCAGGGAAGGCACGGTGACCACACCGAAGATCATCCCCCTCGCCGCGCAGCGCGCGCTCACCGAGCCCGCCGACACGGCCGCCTGGCGGCTCGCCGTCGAGGAACGCGGAACCCTGGAGAGCCTGAAGCTCACCCCGTGCCCCGAAGTGACAGGACCCCTCGCACCGCGCGAGGTCCGCATCTCGATGCGCGCCGCGGGCGTCAACTTCCGCGACGTCCTCACCGCGCTGGGCATGTATCCCGGCGACGCCACGGCGATCGGCCTGGAAGGCGCCGGCGTGGTGACGGAGACCGGCGCCGACGTCACCTCGCTCGCCGTCGGCGACCGGGTGATGGGCATGTTCGCCGGAGCCTTCGGCCCCGTCGCCGTCGCCGACGAACGGATGGTCGCCCGCATCCCGCGCGGCTGGACCTTCGCCCAGGCCGCCACCGCGCCCATCGTCTACCTGACCGCCTACTACGGCCTCGTCGACCTCGGCGGACTGCGCCCGGGCCAGTCCGTGCTCGTGCACGCCGCCGCCGGGGGAGTGGGCACGGCCGCCGTACGGCTCGCCCGTCACCTGGGCGCCGAGGTGTTCGGCACCGCGAGCCCCGGCAAGTGGGACGCGCTGCGCGCCGCGGGCCTCGACGACGCCCACCTCGCCTCCTCCCGCGACCTCGGCTTCGAGAAACTGTTCCTGGAGACCACCGAGGGCCGCGGCGTGGACGTCGTACTCGACTCGCTGGCACGCGAGTTCGTGGACGCCTCCCTGCGGCTGCTGCCGCGCGGCGGACACTTCCTGGAGATGGGCAAGACCGACGTCCGTGACCCGCGGCAGGTCGCCGAGGACCACCCGGGCGTCGCCTACCAGGCCTTCGACCTCGTCGAGGCCGGCCCCGACCGCATCGGGCAGATGCTGCGCGAACTGGTCACCCTCTTCGAGGAAGGGGTGCTGCCGCCACTGCCGATGACCACGTTCGACGTACGCAGGGCCCCCGACGCGTTCCGCTTCCTCAGCCAGGCACGCCACATCGGCAAGGTCGTCCTGACCCTGCCGACCGCCCCCGACCCGGACGGCACCGTCCTGCTCACCGGCGGCACCGGCGGACTGGGCCGGATCACGGCCCGCCACCTGGTCGCCCACCACGGTCTGCGCCATCTCGTCCTGGCCGGCCGGCAGGGACCCGACGCGCCCGGCGCGGCCGAACTGCGCGAGGAACTGACCGCCCTGGGAGCCGACGTCGCCATCGTCGCCTGCGACACCGGCGACCGCGCCGCCCTCGCCGACCTCCTCGCCTCACTGCCCCCCGCCCACCCGCTGACCGCGGTGATCCACACCGCGGGCGTCCTGGCCGACGGCGTCATCTCCTCGATGACACCGGAGCGCATCGACGAGTCGATGCGGCCCAAGGCCGACGCCGTGACCAACCTGCACGAACTGACCCGCGACCTGGACCTGGCGCGGTTCGTGGTCTTCTCGTCCGTGGCCGGCACGTTCGGCGGCGCCGGACAGGCCAACTACTCGGCCGCCAACGCCTTCCTGGACGCCCTCGCCCACCACCGCCGCGACCTGGGCCTGCCGGGCACCTCCCTCGCCTGGGGCACCTGGCTGCCCGACGCGGGCATGACCGGCGAACTCGGCCAGGCCGACCGCGAACGCCACGCCAGGACCGGCATGGTCCCGCTCGGCGCCGAACTGGGCATGCGCCTGCTCGACGCCGGCCCCGCCACCGACCGCGCGGTGCTCCTGCCCATGGACCTCGACCACGGCTCCCTGCGCGAACACGCCGAGGTACTGCCCCCGCTGCTGCGCGCCATGGTCAAGGCACCCGCCCGGCGCCGGGCCGAGACGTCCGCCACGGCGGCCGGCAACACCCAGACCCTCGCGGAGCGGCTGGCCCCGCTGCCGGCCGCCGACCGGGAACAGCTGCTGCTCGACGCGGTCGCCGAGCAGGCCGCGGCCGTCCTCGGCCACTCCTCGGCCGCCGAGATCGAACCCGACCAGTCCTTCAAGGAACTCGGCTTCGACTCACTGACCGCGGTCGAACTGCGCAACCGCCTCAACGCCGTCACCGGCCTGCGGCTGTCGGCGACCCTCGTCTTCGACTACCCGACCCCCGCCGTCCAGGTCCGCCACCTGCTGACCCAGCTCGACCTGCCCGACCCGACCGGTGGCGCGCAGGCCCTGCTGGGCGAACTCGACCGCCTGGACGCCGCGTTGAACGGCACCGACGTGGACGACACCGAGGTCCGCTCCCGCGTCACCGACCGGCTGCGGGACCTGCTGGCCCGCTGGTCGGGCGCGCCGGTGACGGTCACCGGGACCGAGGAGCCGGACGCCGCGGACGGCGAACTCGAATCGGTCGAGACCGCCGACGATTTGTTCGACCTCATCGACAGGGAGTTGGGAACGACGTGACCACGGCAGCGGACGCCCGCACAGCGGCGGCACCCGCCGCCGCGGATCACCCCCCGACGGGAGCCGATCCCTCCCCTGCGGCACTGGACCTCCCCACTCCGGCACTGGCTCCCGCACAGCGGACACTGTCCGGCTCGGGTCAAGGAAGTGAGACACGTGGCTGACGACGGCAAGTACGTCGAGTACCTCAAGCGGGTGACGGCAGAGCTGCGGCAGACCCGCCGGCAGCTTCACGAGGTGGAGGAGAAGCAGCGCGAGCCCATCGCCATCGTGTCGATGAGCTGCCGCTTCCCCGGCGCGGTGGCCACCCCCGAGGACCTGTGGCGGCTCGTAGACGAGGACGGCGACGCCATCGGCCCGCTGCCCGCCGACCGCGGCTGGGACATCGAGGACCGCTTCGACCCCGACCCCGACAAGCCGGGCACCTTCTCCACCCGCGAGGGCGGCTTCCTCGGCGACGCCGCCGCGTTCGACGCCGGATTCTTCGGCATGAGCCCCCGCGAGGCCCTCGCCACCGACCCCCAGCAGCGGCTGCTCCTGCAGGCGTCCTGGGAACTCCTCGAACGGGCCGGGATCCCTCCCGCCACCCTCCGCTCCAGCGCCACCGGCGTCTTCATCGGCGCCGCCACCTCCGGCTACGGCCAGGGCCCCGTGGAGGTCCCCGAGGACGTCCACGGACTGATGCTCGCCGGCAACGCCACCTCCGTCGCCTCCGGCCGCATCTCCTACGTCCTGGGCCTGGAGGGCCCCACCGTCACCGTCGACACCGCCTGCTCCTCCTCCCTGGTCGCCCTCCACTGGGCGGTGCAGGCCCTGCGATCGGGGGAGTGCGACCTCGCCATGGCCGGCGGGGTCGCCGTCATGGCGACCCCCGGACTGCTCTTCGAGTTCAGCCGGCAGCGCGGCCTCGCCGCCGACGGCCGCTGCAAGGCGTTCTCCGACGACGCCGACGGCACCGGATGGTCCGAAGGCGTCGGCCTGCTCCTGGTGGAGCGCCTCTCCGACGCCCGCCGCAACGGCCACCCCGTCCTCGCCGTCGTCCGCGGCTCGGCCGTCAACTCCGACGGCGCCTCCAACGGCCTCACCGCGCCCAACGGGCCCGCCCAGCAGCGCGTCATCGAACAGGCCCTGGCCAACGCCGGCCTGAACGCCGCCGACATCGACGCCGTCGACGCCCACGGCACCGGCACCTCACTGGGCGACCCGATCGAGGCACAGGCCCTGCTGGCCACCTACGGCGGCGCCAAGGACGCCGAGCGTCCGCTGCTGCTCGGCTCCCTGAAGTCCAACCTCGGCCACACCCAGGCCGCCGCCGGCGTGGCCAGCATCATCAAGATGGTCATGGCGCTGCGCCACGGCCGCCTCCCGCGCACCCTGCACGTCAGCGAGCCCTCGACCCACGTCGACTGGGCGGCCGGCCACGTCCGCCTGCTCACCGAGCCCGCCGAGTGGCCCGACACCGGGGACCGGCCGCGCCGCGCCGCCGTGTCGTCGTTCGGCATCAGCGGCACCAACGCCCACACCATCCTGGAGGCCGCGCCCGCCGAACCCGAACCCCCGGCCGACCCCCTGGCCGAGGACCCCACCGCCGCGGAGCCCGCGTCCGGCACGGTCCCGGCAGCGCGGGCGGACGAGGACGCCGCGGCACACACCGCGCCCACCGGCACCCCGGCCGTGGTGCCGGTGGTGCCGTGGATCGTCTCCGCGCGCAGCGCCGCCGCCCTGCGCGGCCAGGCCGCCCGGCTCCTCGACCGCGTCACCACCGAGGACGACCTCGCGTCCCCCGGCATCGCGCACGCCCTCCTCACCACCCGCCAGCTCTTCGAACACCGCGCCGTCGTCCTCGCCGAGGACCACGCCGCCGCGCTGCGCGGCCTGGCCCGGCTCGCCGACGAGGACCCCGACGCGCCCGACGCGCCGCACCTCGTCACCGGCCGCGTCCTGCGCGGCGCCACCGCCTTCCTCTTCTCGGGACAGGGATCCCAGCGCATCGGCATGGGACGTGAGCTGTACGCGGCGTTCCCCGCGTTCGCCGCGGCCTTCGACGCGGTCTGCGCCCACCTCGACACCGCCCTGGGCCGGTCCCTGAAGAGCATCGTCCTCGACGGCAGCGAGGGCCCCGAGGCCCTGGACGGCACCGACCTCACCCAGCCCGCCCTGTTCGCCGTCGAAGTGGCCCTGTTCCGGCTGCTGGAGTCGTGGGGCGTCAAGCCCAAGTACCTCGTCGGACACTCCCTGGGCGAACTGTCCGCCGCCCACGCCGCGGGCGTCTGGTCGCTGGCCGACGCCTGCCGGCTGGTCGCGGCCCGCGGCCGCATCATGCAGGCGCTCCCGCCGGGCGGCGCCATGATCTCCGTAGAGGCGACCGAGGACGAGGTCACCCCGCTGCTCACCGCACACGGCGGCGCCGTGAGCATCGCCGCCGTCAACGGCCCCCGCTCCACCGTGATCTCCGGTGACGAGAACGCCGTCGAGGAGGTCGCCGCACACCTGGGCACCCGGCAACGCCGCACCCGGCGTCTGCGCGTCGGCCACGCCTTCCACAGCGCCCGCATGGACGCCGCCCTCGACGAGTTCCGCGCCGTCGCCGAGAGCGTCACCTACCACGCGCCGCGGATCACTGTCGTCTCCAACCTGACCGGCCGGCCGGCCTCCGCCGAGGAACTGCGCTCGCCCGACTACTGGGTGCGCCACCTGCGCCGGCCCGTGCGCTTCGCCGACGGCATCGACTGGCTCGCCGGACACGGCGTCAGCCGGTTCGTCGAACTCGGACCCGACGCCACCCTGACCGCGCTCGCCCGCACCTGCCTGCCCGACGACACCACCGAACGGGTCTGCTTCGCCTCCCTGCGCAAGGACCGGCCCGAGGCCCCCGCACTGCTGGCGGCCGTGGCCGGACTCTTCGCGCACGGCGCCGCCGTGGACTGGGAGCGCCTCCTGCCCCCGCGCGCCGCCGCCCGTATCGACCTGCCCACCTACGCCTTCCAGCGCGACGACTACTGGCTGCGCATGAGCGCCCGCGGCGCCGGCGACCTCTCCGGCGCGGGACTCGGCAGCGCCGGACACCCACTGCTGAGCGCCGTCGTCCGCGTCGCCGACGACGGCCGGGTCCTGCTCACCGGCCTGCTCTCGGTGCGCTCCCAGCCCTGGCTCGCCGACCACCAGGTCTCCGGCGCCGTCCTGCTGCCCGGCACCGCCTTCGCCGAGCTCGCCCTGCGCGCGGGCGACGAGGTCGGCTGCGACCTGCTGGAGGAACTGACCCTCGAGGCCCCGCTCGTCCTGGCGCAGAAGGACACCGCGCAGCTCCAGCTCGTCCTCGGCGCCCCCGACGACACCGGCCGCCGCCAACTGGCCGTGTACGCGCGCCCCGAGGCCGCCGCGGGCGACGACACCGACACCGGGTGGACCCGCCACGCCTCCGCGGTCCTGGCCACCCGGGCCGCCGGGAGCACCGAGGCGGCCTTCGACCTGACGGCCTGGCCGCCGCCCGGCGCCCGGCCCGTCCCCCTCGACGGCTTCTACGCCGCCCTCGCCGACACCGGCTACCAGTACGGCCCCGTCTTCCAGGGCCTCAAGGCCGCCTGGCGCGCGGACGGGGCGTGGTACGCCGAGGTCGCCCTGCCCGAGGACCAGCACAAGGAGGCGGCCCGTTACGGACTGCATCCCGCGCTGCTGGACGCCGCCCTGCACGCCCAGCTCACCGCCCCCGCGGGGGAGGGGGAGGGGAGTCCCGCCGGGGTCGGCCTGCCGTTCTCGTGGAGCGGGGTGCGCCTGCACGCGGCCGGAGCCACGCGCCTGCGGGTACGGATCGAACCGTCGGGCGCGAGCGGTGTCGCCCTGCGCATCGCCGACGCCGAGGGCCGCCCCGTCGCCACCGTCGACACCCTCGTCTCCCGGCCCGTCTCCGCCGACAGCCTGCGCGGTGCCGCGGCCCCGGCCGCCGTCGCCGGTGCCCTGCACCGGGTCACCTGGAGCCCCGTCGAGAGCGCCCCGGCCGCACCCCCGGCCGGCCGCTGGTACGTGGCGGCGGACGACGAAGGACCCGACACCGGCCTCGACGCCGCCTGGCCCCCCGTGGCCGGCCCCGACGACGTCCCCGAGGACGCCGAAGCGGTGCTGCTGCCCTGCCCCGCAGGCGACGACGCCGGCACCGTCGCCGCGCACGTCCTGCGGACCCTGCAGACCTGGCTCGCCGACGACCGCACCGCCGGTGCCCGCCTGGTCGTCCTCACCCGCGGGGCCGTCGCCGCCCGCGACGGCGAGGACGTGCCGGCCGTGGCCGCCGCCGCTGCCTGGGGCCTGGTCCGCTCCGCCCAGACGGAGAACCCGGGACGGCTCGTCCTGCTGGACACCGGCACCGGTGAGACGCCCGCCGCCGCCCTGGCCGCCGCCCTCGCCACCGGCGAACCCCAACTCGCCCTGCGCGACGGCCGGCTGCTCGCCCCCCGGCTCACCCGCGTGAACACCGCCCGCCCCACGATGGACCCTGCCCCCGGCCCCGAGGCTCCCTGGGACCCCGAAGGCACCGTCCTGATCACCGGCGGCACCGGCTTCCTGGGCGCCCTCGTCGCCCGCCACCTCGTCACCCGCCACGCCGTACGCGGCCTCGTCCTCGCCTCCCGGCGGGGCACCGACGCCCCGGGCGCGAGCCGTCTGGTGGCCGAACTCGCCGCCCTGGGCGCGGAGGTGAGCGTCGAGGCCTGCGACACCGCCGACCCCGCCGCGCTCGCCGCCCTCCTCGCCCGGATCCCCGCCGACCGGCCGCTGCGCGGCGTCGTGCACACCGCCGGCGTCCTCGACGACGGCGTCCTCGCCTCGCTCACCCCCGAGCGCCTCGACACCGTCCTGCGCGCCAAGGCGGCCTCCGCGCTCGCCCTGCACCACGCCACCCGGGACGCGGGCCTCACCGCGTTCGTCCTGTTCTCCTCCGCCGCCGGACTGCTCGGCGGCGCCGGACAGGCCAACTACGCGGCCGCCAACACCGTCCTCGACGCCCTCGCCCAGCACCGGCACGCCCAGGGCCTGCCCGCCACCTCCCTCGCCTGGACACTGTGGGCCGGCGACGACGGCATGACGGGCGGCCTCAGCGAGGACGACATCCGGCGCATCGCCGCCTCCGGCCTGCCCGCGATCACCGCCGAGCAGGGCCTCGCCCTCCTCGACGCCGCACTGACGACCGACGAGCCGCTGCTCGCCCCGCTGCGGCTGGACACCGCCGCGCTGCGCACCGCCGCCGGCGCGGACCGGCTGCCCGTGCTGCTGCGCGGCCTGGTCCGGGCCCCGGCCCGGCGCACCGTCGAGGCGGGCACCGGCGGCGCACCCCGGCTCAGCGCACGGCTGGCCGGCCTGGAACCGACCGAACAGGAACGGCTGCTCCTGGACCTGGTCCGCCGGCACGCGGCCACCGCCCTCGGCCACGACACGGCCGGCGCGGTCGGCGCCGACCAGTCCTTCCGCGACCTCGGCTTCGACTCCCTCACCTCCGTCGAACTGCGCAACCGCCTCAACACCGAGACCGGGCTGCGCCTGCCCCCCACGCTCGTCTTCGACCACCCCCGGCCCGCCGCGCTCGCCCGCCACCTGCGCGAGGAACTCGGCGGAACCACCGCACGGACGGAGACCGCCGCCGTGGCCGCCGCCGACGACGACCCCGTCGTCATCATCGGCATGGCCTGCCAGTACCCCGGCGGCGTCACCTCCCCCGAAGAGCTGTGGCGCTTCGTCGCCGAGGGCGGCGACGCCATCTCCGCGTTCCCCTCCGACCGCGGCTGGGACCTGGAACGCCTGCCCGGACTCCAGGCCGGATTCCTCTACGGAGCCACCCACTTCGACGCCTCCCTGTTCGGCATCTCGCCCCGCGAGGCGCTGGCCATGGACCCGCAGCAGCGACTGCTGCTGGAGTCCTCCTGGGAGGTCTTCGAGCGGGCCGGCATCGACCCGCTGTCCCTGCGCGGCAGCCGCACCGGCGTGTTCGTGGGCGCGATGGGCTCCGGCTACGCCTCCGGGCTCGCCGACATCCCCGAGGGCATGGAGGGCTACATCGGCCTCGGCGTCTCCGGCAGCGTCATCTCCGGCCGCGTCGCCTACACCTTCGGCCTCGAAGGCCCCACCATGACCATCGACACGGCCTGCTCCTCGGCGCTGGTCTCCCTGCACCTGGCCGCGCACGCGCTGCGCACCGGCGAGTGCGGCATGGCCCTGGCCGGCGGTGTCACCGTGATGGCCACCCCCGGCACCTACACCGAGTTCACCGCGCAGAACGGACTCGCCGCGGACGGCCGCTGCAAGGCGTTCGCCGCGTCCGCCGACGGCACCAGCTTCTCCGAAGGCGTCGGCGTCCTGCTCCTCGAACGGCTCTCGGACGCCCGGCGCCTGGGCCACCCCGTCCTGGCCGTGGTCCGCGGCTCGGCGACCAACCAGGACGGCGCCTCCAACGGCCTCACCGCCCCCAACGGACCCTCCCAGGAACGCGTCATCCGCCAGGCCCTCGCCTCCGCGGGCCTGACCTCCCGCGACGTGGACGCCGTCGAGGCGCACGGCACCGGCACCAGCCTCGGCGACCCCATCGAGGCCCGCGCCCTGTTCGCCACCTACGGCCAGGACCGGGAGGACGGCCGGCCCCTGCTGCTCGGCTCCGCCAAGTCCAACTTCGGCCACACCCAGGCCGCCGCCGGCGCCGCCGGAGTCATCAAGATGGTCATGGCCATGCGCCACGGCGAACTGCCCCGCACCCTCCACGTCGACGAGCCCTCCGCGCACATCGACTGGTCCAGCGGCGCCATCGAACTGCTCACCGAGCCCCGCACCTGGCCGGCCGACACCGCACGCCCCCGCCGGGCCGGCGTCTCCTCCTTCGGCATCAGCGGCAGCAACGCGCACGTCATCCTGGAGGAACCGCCCGCACCCCGGCCCGCCCCCGCCCGCCCCGAACCGGCCGCCCGGCCACGCGCGTTCACCGTCTCCGGGCACACCCCGGACGCCCTGCGCGCCCAGGCCGCCCGGCTGCGCACCCACCTCCTCGCCCACCCCGACACCGACCTGCGCGACCTCGCGCACTCCCTGTCCGCCGCCCGGCACACCCTCGACCACCGCGCCGTCGCCGTCGCCGTCGACCGCACGGAACTGCTCACCGCACTCGCCGCCGTCGCGCAGGGCACCGGCACCCCGGACGTCGCCACCGGCGTCGCCGGCACCGGCGCCGGGACCGCGTTCCTCTTCAGCGGCCAGGGCGCCCAGCGGCCCGGCATGGGCCAGGACCTGTACCGGGCCCACCCCGTGTACGCCGAGACGTTCGACACCGTCTGCGCCGAACTCGACCGCCACCTCGACGGACCGCCGCTGCGCTCGGTGGTCTTCTGCGAGGATGGCTCGCCCGAGGCCGACCTGCTCGGCCGGACCGCCTACACCCAGGCCGCGCTGTTCGCCGTCGGCACCGCCGCCCACGCCCTGGTCCACTCCTGGGGCGCCCGCCCCGACGCCCTCATGGGCCACTCCATCGGCGAACTGACGGCCGCGCACGCCGCGGGCGTCCTCACCCTCCCCGACGCCTGCGCCCTCGTGGCCGCCCGCGGCCGGCTGATGCAGGCACTGCCCGAGGGCGGCGCGATGACCGCCGTCGAGGCCACCGAGGAGGAGGTACGCGCACTCCTCGCCGAGAGCGACGGGAGCGACGGGAGCGACGGGAGCGACGGGAGCGGGGGCCGCGCCCACATCGCCGCCCTCAACGGCCCCGCGTCGGTCGTGCTCTCCGGGGACAGCGACGAAGTGGAGCGGATCGCCGCCGTCCTCGCCGGGCGCGGCCGGCGCACCAGGCGTCTGCGGGTCAGCCACGCCTTCCACTCCGCCCGCATGGACGCGATGCTCGACGAGTTCGAACAGGTCGCGGCACGCGTCACCTACGCGCCGCCCGCCCTGCCCGTCGTCTCCAACGTGACCGGACGCCTCGCCGAAGGCGACGACCTGCGCACGGCCGCCTACTGGAGGCGGCACGTGCGCGACGCGGTCCGCTTCTGCGACGGCGCCCGCGCCCTGGAAGTCCTCGGCGTCACCACGTACCTCGAACTGGGCCCCGACGCCACGCTGACGGCGATGGCCCTCGACAGCGTCACCGATCCCACGACGGCCGCCGCCGCACCGCTGATGCGGCGCGAGGGCGACGAACGCCGCTCCGCCCTGCTCGCCGCGGGCCTGCTGCACGCCCGCGGCGCCGAGCTGGACCCGGCCGCGCTGCACGACGACGACGCGCTGCGCGGTGCACTGCCCACCTACGCCTTCCAGCGCGAGCGCTACTGGCTCCAGTCCTCCGCGCAGCCCGCCGGGGCGGCCCCTGGGGCCGACTCCGCCGAGGAGGCGCGGTTCTGGGACTTCGTCGAGCAGGCCGGCCCGCAGGACCTCGCCGACCGCCTCGGCCTCGACACCGACGCGCCGCTCAGCGCGGTCCTGCCCGCGATCTCCTCCCTGCGCCGGGAGCGCAGGCAGACCTCCGAGGCGGAGGGCTGGGAGCACCGCGTCGTGTGGAAGCCGGCCGTCGAAGAGGCCGCCGCCCTCACCGGGACCTGGCTGCTGCCCGTCCCCGCCGCCGACGCGGACGGCCCCTGGGCCGCCTCGGTGGCCGCCGCCCTCGGCGCGCACGGCGCCCACGTGGTGCGCGTGCCCGTCGACTGCGCGTCGGCCGACCGTGTCACCCTGGCCGCCCAGGTGACCGCCGCCCTCGCGAAGGCGGACGGCGGCCGCCTCGGCGGCGTCCTGTCCCTGCTCGCCGCCGACACCCGGCCGCTGCCGGAGCACGCCTCCACCCCGAGCGGCCTCGCCGCCACCGCCGCACTCGTCCAGGCACTCTCCGACAGCCTCGACAGCCTCGACAGCCCGGACGGTCTGAACGGCCCTGACGCAGCGCCGGGTTCGGCGCCCGCGCCCCTGTGGTGCCTGACCGCCGGCGCCGTCGGCGTCCACGCCCAGGAGGCACCCACCGCACCCGAACAGGCCGCCGTCTGGGGCTTCGGCCGTACCGCGGCCCTGGAGTACCCGCAGAGCTGGGGCGGACTGGTCGACCTCCCCGGCACCACCGGCACCCCGATCGCCGAGGACATCGGCCGCCGGCTGAGCGCGGTCCTGGCCGGCCGCGACGGGGAGGACCAGGTCGCGGTACGCGGCTCCGGAACCTTCCTGCGCCGCCTGGAGCGGATACCGGCCGCCACCGCTCCCGCCACCGCTCCCGCCTGGCACGGCACCGTCCTGCTGACCGGCGCCACCGGCGCCCTCGGCGTGCACACCGCCGCCTGGCTCGCCGCACACGGCGCCGAACGGGTCCTCGCCGTCAGCCGCTCCGGCGCCGGCGCCGAGGGCGCGGCCCGGCTGAGGACGGCACTGGAGGGCACCGGCACCGCACTCGAGATCGCCGCCTGCGACGTCGCCGACCGCGACGCGCTCGCCGCCCTCCTGGCCCGGCACCCGGTGGACGCCGTGGTGCACACCGCGGGCGTCCTCGACGACCGGCTCATCGACACCCTCTCGCCCGAGAGCCTGGAGACCGTGCTGCGACCGAAACTGGCCGCGGCCCGCAACCTCCACGACCTCACCCGCGACCGCGACCTGTCCGCCTTCGTACTGTTCTCCTCCGTCTCCGGCACCCTCGGCACCCTCGGCCAGGCCAACTACGCCGCCGCCAACGCCTATCTGGACACCCTCGCGCAGCAGCGCCGCGCCGCGGGACTGCCCGCCACCTCCCTGGCCTGGGGGCCGTGGGCCGGCGGCGGCATGGCCGCGCAGAACACCGGGGCCGAGGAGCGCATGCGGCGCAGCGGTATGAACCCGCTGGACCCGCGGCGCGCCCCGGGCGCCCTCGGCCGGGCCGTGGCCCGCCCGGACGCGGCCGTGACCGTCGCCGACGTCGACTGGGCACGCTTCGCGCCCGGCTTCGCCTCGGCCCGCCGCAGCCCGCTCCTGTCCGACCTGCCGGAGGTCCGCGACCTGGCGGCCGCCCGCCCGGCGGCCCCGGGCGAGGACAACGCCGCCGAGACGCTGCGCTCCCGGCTGGCCGAGCAGTCCGCGGCCGAGCAGGAGCGCACGCTCCTGGCCCTGGTGCGCGGCCAGGCCGCCGGGGTCCTCGGCCACGCCTCCACCGACAAGGTCGGCGCCGCCCAGGCGTTCAACGCCCTCGGCTTCGACTCCCTGACCGCCGTCGAGCTGCGCAACCGGCTCGGCACCGCCACCGGCCTGGCGCTGCCCGCCACGCTGCTGTTCGACCAGCCCAACGCGGCGGCCCTCGCCGGATACCTGCGCGGCCGGCTCACCGAGGGCATCGACGGCGCGAGCCGGGCGCTCGCCGAACTCGACCGTCTGGAGTCCGCGTTGACGGACCTGGCGGACGACGACGCGCGGCGGGACCGGATCGGCGCCCGGCTGCGCTCCCTGCTGGCCCGCTGGGACGGCCCGGACCGCGGCGCCGTCCTCACGGCGACGGCGACGGACGACGTCAGCGACCGGATCAACTCCGCAGCGGCGGACGAGATCTTCGACTTCATCGAGAACGATCTTGGAATCTCCTGAGGCCGCCGCTGCGGCGACGGCGAACGGACACAGGACCGGGGAACGGGTGAACACGCATGAGCGATGAACAGAAGCTCCTCGGCTACCTGAGGAAGGTCACGGCCGATCTCCACCAGACGCGGCAACGGCTGAGCGAGGCCGAGGCCCGCAACCGCGAACCCGTCGCGATCGTCGCCATGGGCTGCCGGTTCCCCGGCGGCGTGAGCGACCCCGAGGGCCTGTGGCGGCTGCTGGGCTCGGGCGACGACGCCATGACCGAGTGGCCCGTGGACCGCGGCTGGGACACCGACTCGCTGTACGACCCCGAGCCCGGCACCCCCGGCCGCAGCTACACACGCACCGGCGGATTCATCGACCGCGTCGCGGACTTCGACGCCGGCTTCTTCGGCGTCTCGCCCCGCGAGGCCGTCGGCACCGACCCGCAGCAGCGCCTCCTGCTGGAGATCTGCTGGGAGGCCCTGGAACGGGCCGGCATCGACCCGGCCGGGCTGCGCGGCAGCCGCACCGGCGTGTTCGCGGGCACCAACCTTCAGGACTACACCACCCTGCTCAGCCTCTCGGACAACGCGGGCGACGACGGTGTCGGCAACTCCGCGAGCGTCCTGTCCGGCCGCGTCTCCTACACCCTCGGCCTGGAGGGCCCCGCGGTGTCCCTCGACACCGCCTGCTCGTCCTCCCTGGTGACCCTGCACCTGGCCGTCCAGGCCCTGCGCAACGGCGAGTGCGACCTCGCGCTGGCCGGCGGCGTCACCGTCATGTCGACGCCCACCGTCTTCCTGGAGTTCAGCCGGCAGCGCGGCCTCGCCGCCGACGGCCGCTGCAAGGCCTTCGCGGACGCCGCCGACGGCACCGCCTGGGGCGAGGGCGCCGGCGTCCTCGTCGTCGAGCGCCTGTCCGACGCCCGCCGCAACAACCACCCCGTCCTCGCCGTCGTCCGCGGCTCCGCCGTCAACCAGGACGGCGCCTCCAACGGCCTCACCGCCCCCAACGGACCCTCCCAGGAACGCGTCATCTGGCAGGCGCTCACCTCCGCCGGCCTGGCCCCGGCCGACGTGGACGCCGTCGAGGCGCACGGCACCGGCACCAGCCTCGGCGACCCCATCGAGGCACAGGCCCTGCTCGCCACGTACGGCCAGGACCGGCCCGCCGACCGGCCCCTGCTGCTCGGCTCGGTCAAGTCCCACATCGGCCACACCCAGGCCGCCGCCGGAGTCGCCGGCGTCATCAAGATGGTCCTCGCGCTGCGCGAGCGGCACCTGCCCGCCACCCTGCACGTCGACCGGCCCTCCACCCACGTCGACTGGTCCGCCGGACACGTCGAACTGCTCACCGACGCCCGGCCCTGGCCCGCCGCCGACCGGCCGCTGCGCTGCGGCATCTCCTCGTTCGGCGTCAGCGGCACCAACGCCCACGTCATCCTCGAGCAGCCCCCGGCACCGCAGGAGACCGCACAGCCCGCCACCGGCACCGACACGCCGCCGGCCACCGCGGCCACCGGCCCCTTCGCCTTCCCGGTGTCCGCACGCACGAACACCGCACTGCGCGCCCAGGCCCGGCGCCTGCACGACCACCTGACCTCCGGGGAGCACCCCGCCCCGCACCCCGCCGACCTCGCCCGCGCACTGACCCGCACCCGCTCCGCCCTGGAACACCGCGCCGTCGTCGTCGCCCGGGACACCCCCGAACTCCTCGCCGGCCTCACCGCCGTCGCCGAGGACACGCCCGCACCCACCGTGGTCAAGGGCGTCGCCGACACCGAGGGCGGACCCGTCTTCGTCTTCCCCGGACACGGCCCGCAGTGGCCCGGCATGGCCACCGAACTCCTCGACACCGACGAGGTGTTCCGCACCCACTTCACCGAAGTCGCCTCCGCCGTCGAGGAGTACACCGACTGGAAGGTGCTGGACGTGCTGCGCGGCGTCGACGGCGCCCCGCCGCTGGACCGCGTCGACATCGTCCAGCCCGCCCTGTTCGTGGTCTGCGTGGCGCTCGCCCGCCTGTGGCGGTCCCACGGGGTGCGGCCCGTCGCCGTCGCCGGCCAGAGCCAGGGCGAGATCGCCGCCGCGCACGTCGCCGGCGCCCTCACCCTGGCCGACGCCGCCCGCATCGTCGTCACCCGGGGCCGCGCGCTCGCCCCGCTCGCCGGCCGCGGCGGCATGCTCTCCGTACCGCTGCCGCTCGCCGAGGTGGAACGCCGCCTGGCCCGCTGGGAGGGGCGGATCTCCGTGGGCTCGCTCAGCGGCCCCCGCGCGGTCGTCGTCTCCGGCGAGACGCAGGCGCTCGACGCCCTGCGGGCCGAACTCACCGACGAGGGCGTACCGGCCCGCCGCGTCGCCATCGGCTACGCCTCGCACTCCGCGCAGATCGAGGAGGTGCGCGACGACCTGCTCGCCGCGTTCGCGCCCGTCGCCGCGCGCCCGGCCGACGTGCCGTTCCACTCCACGGTCACCGGCGGCCGGATCGAGGACACCACCACGCTGGACGCGGACTACTGGTACCGCAACGTCCGGCAGACCGTCCGCCTCGGGGACACCGTCGAGGCGCTCGCCGCCGCGGGCCACCGCGTCTTCGTGGAGGTCGGCCCCCACCCCGTGGTGACCACCGTCCTCGGCGACGTCCTGGACGAGGCCGGCGCCGCCGACAGCGTGGTCGTCGGCACCCTGCGCCGCGGCGACGGCGGCCCCGCCCGCTTCCTGCTCTCGCTCGCCGAACTCCACGTCCAGGGCTGCGCCGAGCTCCGCGCCACCGACGACACCCCGGCGCGCCGCGTCGACCTGCCCACCTACGCCTTCCAACGCCGGCGCTACTGGCCCGAGTTCACCCGGGCCGCGGCCGCCGGCACCGCACGGGGCACCACCGACGGACCGTTCTGGGACGCCGTCGAGCAGGGCGACGTCACGGCCCTGACCGCCGCTCTCGACCTCGACGAGAACGCCGTCTCCCGGCTCGTCCCGGCGCTGGCGCACTACCGCCGCCACAGTGCCGAGACCGCCGTCGCCGACTCCTGGCGCTACCGCATCGCCTGGCAGCCCGTCGAGGACGGACCCGCCCCCGCCCTCACCGGCCGCTGGCTCGTCGTCGTCCCCACGGGCCGCGAGGACGGCCCCGAGGCCACCGCGCTGACCGCCGCCCTGCGGCGCGCCGGCGCCACCCCGGTGACCGTCCCCGTCGACTGCGCGGCCGACCGGACCGCCGTCGCCGCCGCCCTCACCGGGAGCGCCGGTCCCGCGGCGGAGCCCGCCGCGCCCACCGCGCCCGCCGCCACGAACCGTGCCGCCGACGCCGCCGGAGTCGTCTCGCTGCTCGCCCTCGACGAGGACCCGCTGCCCGCACTGCCCGCCGTACCGAGGGGGTCCGCCGGGACCGTCGCCCTCGTCCAGGCGCTGCAGGACCTCGGCGCCGACGTCCCCGTGTGGTTCACCACCCGCGGCGCCGTCGCGACCGACGCGCGCAGCGCCCCGCAGGCGCCCGTCCAGTCGATGGTCTGGGGGTTCGGACGGGTCGTCGCCCTCGAACAGGCCGATCTCTGGGGCGGTCTCGTCGACCTGCCCGCCGTCCTCGACGAGCGCGCCGCCGACCGGTTCACCGCCGTGCTGGCCGGCCGCGACCACGAGGACCAGGTCGCGATCCGCGCCACCGGCGTCCTCGGCCGCCGACTGCTGCGCGCGGCCACCGGCGCCCTGCCGACCGGCCGCCGCTGGCAGCCCGACGGCACCGTACTGGTCACCGGCGGCACCGGCGCACTCGGCCGGCACGTCGCCCGCTGGCTCGCCCGCTCCGGCGCCCGCGACCTGCTGCTGGTCAGCCGCTCCGGCCCGGACGCGCCCGGCGCCGCCGAGTTCGCCGCCGAACTCGCCGCCCTCGGCGCCCGCGCCGCCATCGCCCGCTGCGACATCGCCGACCCCGGCGACCTCGCCCGCCTGGTCGCCGCGATACCCGACGAGCGGCCCCTGACCGCCGTCTTCCACACCGCCGCCGTCCTCGACGACGGCGTCATCGGCTCCCTCACCCCCGAACGCCTCGCCGACGTGCTGCGCGTCAAGGTGGGCGGCGCCCTCAACCTCGACTCCGCCACCGCCGGCCTCGACCTGTCGGCCTTCGTCCTGTTCTCCTCGTCCTCCGGCGTCTTCGGCAGCCCCGGACACGGCAACTACGCCCCCGGCAACGCCTTCCTCGACGCCCTCGCCGAGGACCGCCGCGCCCGCGGACTGCCCGCGACCGCCGTCGCCTGGAGCGGCTGGGCCGACGGCGGCATGGCCGCCGGCACCGTCGGCGAACGCCTGGAGCGCCACGGCGTGCGCCTCATGGACCCCGAGACGGCCGTCACCGCCCTCCAGCACGCCCTCGACCACGACGACACCACCCTCGTCGTCACCGACATCGACTGGGAGGCGTTCGGCGCCGAACTCGCCAAGGGCCGCCCGCGCCGCCTCTACGCCGCCCTGCCCGAAGCACGGCAGGCCCTGGCCGGCACCCGCGGCACCGCACCGGAGCCCGCGCCGGGGGAGGGGACCGGCCTCGCCGAACAGCTCGCCCCACTCGGCGACAGCGACCGCCGCAGCGCCCTGCTCGCCCTCGTCCGCGCCCACATCGCCTACGTGCTCAACCACCCCAGCCCCGACGAGGTCGAACCCACCCGGGCCTTCCGGGAACTCGGCTTCGACTCGCTGACCGCCGTCGAACTGCGCAACGCCCTCAACGCGGCCACCGGCCTGCGCCTGCCGACCAGCCTCGTCTACGACTACCCGACGCCCGCCGCGCTCGCCGACCACCTCGGCGCCGCGTTCGCCCCCGCGAGCCCCCCGGCGCCCACCGCGTCCGCGGCCCTGGACGTACGGCGCGCGGACGACGACGACCCGATCGCCGTCATCGGCATGGCCTGCCGGTTCCCCGGCGACGTCAGCACCCCCGAGGAGTTCTGGCGGCTGCTGACCGCCGGCACCGACGCGATCACCCCCTTCCCCGACGACCGCGACTGGGACCTCGACGCGCTCCACGACCCCGAGCCGGGACGCGGCGGCGTCTCCACCCGGGCCGGCGGCTTCCTCACCGGGTTCGCCGACTTCGACCCGGCGTTCTTCACCATCTCCCCGCGCGAGGCCGCCGCGATGGACCCGCAGCAGCGACACCTGCTGGAGATGTCCTGGGAGGCGTTCGAGCGGGCCGGCATCGAACCGGGGACACTGCGCGGCAGCCGTACCGGTGTCTTCGCCGGCACCAACTACCAGGACTACTCCTCCCGGCCGCTCGCCCTCGACGAGGACGCCGGCGCCCACCTCGGCACCGGCAACTCGGCGAGCGTCCTGTCCGGCCGCATCTCCTACACCTTCGGCCTGGAAGGGCCCGCGGTCACCGTCGACACCGCCTGCTCCTCCTCACTGGTGGCCCTGCACCTGGCCGTGCGGTCGCTGCGCTCCGGCGAGAGCGACCTCGCGCTCGCCGGCGGCGTCACCGTGATGTCCACCCCCGGACTGTTCCTCGACTTCAGCCGGCAGCGGGGCCTGGCGGCCGACGGCCGGTGCAAGTCCTTCGCGGACGCCGCCGACGGCACCGGCTTCTCCGAGGGCGGCGGCATGCTCCTGGTGGAGCGCCTGTCCGACGCCCGCCGCAACAACCACCGGGTCCTCGCCGTCGTCCGCGGCTCCGCCGTCAACCAGGACGGCGCCTCCAACGGGCTCACCGCCCCCAACGGGCCCTCCCAGCAGCGCGTCATCCGCGCCGCGCTCGCCGACGCGGGCCTCGGCACCGCGGACGTCGACGTCCTGGAGGCGCACGGCACGGGAACCATGCTCGGCGACCCCATCGAGGCCCAGGCCGTCCTCGCCACCTACGGCCAGGACCGGCCCGCGGAGCGGCCGTTGTGGCTCGGCTCGGTGAAGTCCAACATCGGCCACACCCAGGCCGGCGCCGGCGTCGCCGGGATCATCAAGATGGTCCTGGCCCTGAACAACGGAGTCCTGCCGGCCACCCTGCACGTCGACCGGCCCTCCACGCACGTCGACTGGGACGCCGGCGACGTCCGGCTGCTGACCGAGGCCGTCGCATGGCCCGAGAACGGCCGCCCCGGCCGCGCCGGCGTCTCCTCCTTCGGCATCAGCGGCACCAACGCCCACGTCATCCTCGAAGCCGCCACCGAACACGAACCCGACGGGCCCGCCGACACCGGACCCGCCGCACCCGCGGCCACCGGCACCCCCGCCCCCGTCACCCCCTGGGTGCTCACCGCCCGCAGCGCCACCGCCCTGCGGGACCAGGCGAGCCGCCTGCTCACCCACCTCGCCGACCGGCCGGAGGCCGACCCCCGCGACGTGGGACTGTCCCTCGCCACCACCCGCACCGCCTTCGAACACCGGGCCGTCGTCCTCGGCGCCGACCGGGCGGAACTCACCGACGCCCTCACCGCGCTGGCCGAGGGACGGTCCGAGCCCCGCACCCCGGCCGGCGTGGCGCGCGGCGCCGGCCGCACCGCGTTCCTGTTCACCGGCCAGGGCGCCCAGCGACCCGGCATGGGCCGCGAACTCCACCGGACCCACCCCGTGTTCGCCGAGGCCTTCGACGCGGCCTGCGCCCACCTCCCCGGACTGCGCGAGATCGTCCTCGGCGGCGACGACGGCTCCGACGCCGCGGCCGCCGAGGTCCTGAACCGCACCGAGCACGCCCAGCCCGCCCTGTTCGCCTTCGAGGTCGCCCTCTACCGCCTGCTGGAGTCCTGGGGCATCGTGCCCGACCAGGTCACCGGCCACTCCGTCGGTGAACTCGCCGCGGCCCACGTCGCCGGAGTCCTCTCCCTCCAGGACGCCTGCACCCTCGTCGCCGCCCGCGGCCGCCTCATGCAGCAACTGCCCCCGGGCGGCGCGATGGCCTCCCTGCAGGCCTCCGAGGCGGAGGTGCTGCCGCTGCTCGCCGGGCGGGAGGCCGCGCTCGGCATCGCCGCCCTCAACGGCCCCGCGGCCACGGTCGTCTCCGGCACCGAGGACGCCGTCACCGCCGTCGTCGACCAGCTGGCGGCGCAGGGCCGCAAGACCTCCCGGCTGCGCGTCAGCCACGCCTTCCACTCGCCGCTCATGGACCCCGTCCTCGACGCCTTCCGGTCCGTCGCCGCACGCCTCACCTACTCCGCGCCGACGCTGCCCTTCGTCTCCGGCACGACCGGCGAGCCCGTCGACGCGACACAGCTGACCGACCCCGAGTACTGGGTGCGCCACGTCCGCGAACCGGTCCGCTTCCACGACGCCGTCCGCCACCTCCGCGACGACCTCGCCGTCACCCGCTTCCTGGAGATCGGCCCGGACGCCACCCTGACCACCCTGGCCGCGGCGGCCCTGGACGACCCCGACCGCCCCGAGGCCCACCTCGTCCCGGCCGTCCGCAAGGACGTCCCCGAGACCCGCGGCCTCCTCACCGCGCTCGGCCGGCTGTTCACCACCGGCACCGAACCCGACTGGCCCGCCCTGTTCACCGGCGCCCGGCCCGTACCGCTGCCCACCTACGCCTTCCAGCACGAGCGCTACTGGCTGCCCAGCGCCCCCTGGACCGGCGACCTCCAGGGCGCCGGCCTGGAACCGGCGGCCCACCCCTTCCTGGGCGCCGCCCTCAGCCCCGCCGGCTCCGACACCGTCCTGTTCACCGGACGCCTGTCCCTGCGCACCCACCCCTGGCTCGCCGACCACACCGTGCTCGGCCAGGTCATCCTGCCCGCGACCGGCTACCTCGACCTCGCCGTCCACGCGGGCGACCGCACCGGCTGCGGCCACCTGGCCGAACTCACCCTGCACAGCCCGCTGGTGATCCCCCGCGAGGGCGCCGTCCAGCTCCAGGTCACCGTGGAGGCACCCGACGAGCGGGGCCGGCGCGCCCTCGGCGTGTACGCGCGCCCCGCCGACACCGACACCGACACGCCGTGGGAACAGCACGCCCGGGGCACCCTCGCCCCCGAGACCCGGGCCCCGGCCGCGCCGGCCGACCTGAGCGTCTGGCCCCCGCACGGCGCCGAGACCGTCGCCGCCGGCGGCCACTACGAAGGGTTCGCCGAGGCCGGCTTCGACTACGGGCCCGGCTTCCAGGGACTGGGCCGGGTGTGGCGGCGCGGCGACGAGGTGTTCGCCGAGGCCGCGCTGCCCGAGGAGCACCGCGCCGACGCCCCGCGCTTCGGCCTCCACCCCGCCCTGCTGGACGCGGCGACCCAGGCACTGCTCGTCGCACTCCCGGGCGGCGCCGGGAAGTCGCCGGAGCCGATGCTGCCCTTCGCGTGGAGCGGCCTGACCCTGCACGCGGAGGGCGCCACCGCCCTCAGGGTGCGGCTGGCACCGGCCGGACACGACCACGGGTTCTCCGTGCTCGTCGCCGACACCGACGGCCACCCCGTCGCCACCGCCGAGTCCCTCACCCTGCGCGCCGTGGCCGCCGCCCGGCCGCACGAACACGACGACCGGGCACCCGGACTGCTGCGCCTGGCCTGGAACGCCGCCCGGCCCGCCCCGGCCGCACCCCACCCGGAATCGGCCCGCTGGATCATCCTCGGCGAGGGCGACGACCGGATGGCCCGGGCCGTCGACGCCGCGGGCGTCCACCTGGAGGCGTACGCCGACCTCGAAGCGCTCGGCAAGGCCGTGGACACCGGCATGACCCTGCCGGACGTCGTGCTCGTCGCCCCCGACGGCCACCGCCCCGACGACGGACGCGACGTCCCCGGCACCGTCCGCTCCGCGCTCACCCCGGCCCACGACCTGATCCGCGGCTGGCTCGGCGACGAACGCTTCGCCGCCTCCCGCCTGGTGTTCGTCACCCGGTCCTGCGTGGCCACCGACGACGACGGCGGCATCCAGGACCTGGCGGGCGCGGCCCTGTGGGGCATGGTCCGCTCCACCCAGGCCGAACACCCCGGCCGCTTCCAGCTCGTGGACCTTCCCGGCACCCCCGACGAGACGGACGAACACGCCCTCCTCGCCGCCGTCGCCGCCGTCCACCCGCAGAGCGCGGTCCGCGCCGGCCGGGTCCTGCTGCCCGAACTCGCCCCGGCCGAGCCCGGCACCGAGGCGCCCGCCCTGGCGTCCGGCACCGTCCTGGTCACCGGGGCCACCGGCGCCCTCGGCAGCACCCTCGCCCGGCACCTCGTCACCGCCCACGGCGTACGCGGCCTGCTGCTCACCAGCCGCCGCGGCCCCGACGCCCCCGGCGCCGGCGCGCTGCGCGACGAACTCACCGCACTCGGCGCGGACGTCACCCTCGTCGCCTGCGACACCGCCGACCGCGCCCAGGTCGAACGCCTCCTCGCCGCCGTCCCCGCCGACCGGCCCCTGACCGGCGTGGTGCACGCCGCCGGCGTCGTCGACGACAAACCGGTCACCGCCCTGGACCCCGAACGCTTCGAGCGGGTCCTGCGCCCCAAGGCCGACGGCGGCTGGCTGCTGCACGAACTCACCGCGGACCACGACCTGTCCGCGTTCGTCCTGTTCTCCTCCGCCGCGGGCACCTTCGGCTCCCCGGGCCAGGCCAACTACGCCGCCGCCAACGCGTTCCTCGACGCCCTCGCCTCCCACCGGCACTCGCACGGCCTGCCCGCCTCCTCCCTCGCCTGGGGACTGTGGGAGAGCGACAGCGCCCTGACCTCCGGCCTCTCCGACACCGACCGCCGCCGCATGACCCGCGGCGGCATGCGGCCGCTGTCCACCAAGGACGGACTCCTCCTGCTCGACAGCGCGCTGACCACCGACCGCCCCGCCCTCATCGCCATGGACACCACCGCCGGCACCGGCGCCCTGCAAGCCCTGCTGCGGCCCGCGGACCGCCCGGCCGGCCGCCGCAGCGCGGCGGGCGCCCGGCCGGCACCGACCACCTCCGCCCGGCTCGCCGGACTCGACCCGGCCGAGCGCCGCACCACACTGCTCGCCCTGGTCCGCGATCTGGCCGCGGCGGTCCTCGGACACGCGTCCGCCGACGCGGTGGAGGCCGACCAGCTCTTCACCGAGCAGGGCTTCGACTCCCTGACCGCCGTCGAACTGCGCAACCACCTCGCCACCGCGACGGCCCTGCCCCTGCCGCCGACCCTCCTGTTCGACCACGCCACCCCGGAACTGCTCGCCGCCCACCTCGACCAGCGGCTGCTGGACGCGCCCACCGGCGGCGACCCGGCCGCGCCGGCCGCCCGGCCCGCCGCGCACACCGGGGACACCCTCAGCGGCCTGTTCAAGCAGGCCTGCGAGAGCGGCCGCGTCGACGAGGGCTTCGCCCTGCTCCAGGCCGCCGCCGCACTGCGGCCGACCTTCGCCTCCCCGCGGGAACTGACCACGGTGCCCGAGCCGATCAGGCTCTCCAAGGGCGAGACCGGCACACCGTTCGTCTGCTTCAGCTCCTACGTGGCGCTGGCCGGCGTGCACCAGTACGCGCGGTTCGCCTCGGCCTTCCGCGGCGAGCGCGACGTATGGGCCCTGCCCACCCAGGGGTTCGGCACCGGTGAGGCACTGCCCGCCTCGTTCGACGCCGTCGCCGCGCTCCAGGCCGAGGCGGTCACCAGGACCGTCGGCGACGGCCCCGTCGTCCTCGTCGGCTCCTCGTCGGGCGGCATCCTCGCCCTGGCCGCCGCCCGGCACCTCCAGGAGCAGGGCAGGCCCCCGGCCGCCGTGGTCCTGCTCGACACCTACATGCCGCGCGCCGACTCACCGTTCCTGAAGTTCTCCCAGCAGATGCTGGGCGGCATGTTCGACCGCGAGTCGATGTTCGCCCACATGGACACCGACCGGCTGACCGCCATGAGCTGGTACATCAGCCTCATCGGCGAATGGGAGCCGGGGCCGCTGGACAGCCCGGTCGTCCTGGTGCGCTCCAGCGAGCCCCCGGTGCCCGCCGACCCGAACGGCCCCCTGGAGCGGGAGGAGTGGCAGTCGTCGTGGGAGCGGGCGCACACCACGATCGACGTCCCCGGCAACCACTTCACGATGATGGAGACCCACGCCCGCAGCACCGCCGGCGCCACCGACGCATGGCTGGAGAGCCTGGACCAGGACGGCTGACCCACCACGCGCGACACGATGCCCCCTGCGTCCGGACCGGACACAGGGGGCAACGTGCGCAGCGGAAGAGCGGAAGAGCGGAAGAGCGGAAGAGCGGAAGAGACGGAGGGGCGGTGTTCAGACCGCCCAGTGCGGCGTGTCGGTGATGGTGAGCACGGCCGCGCTGCACAGCCATCCCGGCCCCTGGGAGAACAGCAGGACGTTGTCGCCCGGCACCACCTCGCGCGTGCGCACCAGGTGCTCCAGGGAGATGAACACGTCGGCGCCGCCCACGTGCCCGACCGTCCTGCCGAAGTCCCAGCTGCACTCCGCCATGGTCAGCCCGAGCGGCAGCATGATCGAGTACTCGATCATCCGGCCGTCCATGTTGATCGGCACCACCTTGGTCAGGTCGGACGCGTTCAGGCCGGCGTCGACCAGCGACCGGTGGATCATGTCCAGGCCGAACAGGGTCAGCTTCTCCATCGTCTCCGACAGGGGCATCCGCTCACTGAACTGCTCGGCCCGCTCGACCATGCCGGCCACCGTTCCGGTGTCCTCGCGAAGCAGCAGCGGCCCGTCCCCGCGGTGCCACGACTCCAGCTCGTGCAGCACCCCCGAGTTGAGGGAGCGCACCTCGGCGAAGCCCTCCTCGTCGCTCACCAGCACCGCGGCCGCGCCGTCGCCGAGGATGTACGCCTGGCCGAAGCCCTTCCACCGGTCCATCTGCGGCGAGGAGAAGTTCTCGCCCGTCGTCAGCAGCACCGAACCCGCCCCGGCGGCCCCGGTGAGCTTGCCGATCGCCACCTCCAGGGCGCTGAGCATGCCGTCGCAGCCCTGCTGGAGGTAGAGCGCGGGAATGTTGCCCAGGCCCAGCTCCCGAAGGATGTAGCCGGGCGGGTAGGCGCCGTCGGGGCCCTGGTAGTGGACGGCGCTGTGGATGTACGCCCCGAGGTCCTCGGGATCGGTCTTCGAGCGCTCCAGCGTGGTCCGCGCGGCCGCCACGACCAGGTCCATGGCCGGCACGTCACCGGCGACATGGGTGCCCGTCAGCCCGTTCGCCGCCTGGATCTCGCCGTCCAGCCTCCCTTCGGCCACGGCCTGCAGGGCGTCGGCCCACTCGGGCAGCACGACGCCCAGCGATTCGATGTGCACGTTCTCGACCCTCATCCGGCTTCTTCTCCTCTTCCGCCTTCGGGCGTTCTGTGTCGTGCGGCGTCATGACGGCGGACCTCCCGCGTCACGACGGCGCCGGGCGGTGCGGCACCACCGTCAGGTGCCGCACCGCCCGGCCGGGGAACCCGCCTCAACGGGCCTGTCGGACAGGCTGGTTCAGCGGGCGAGCAGCTCCTTCTTCAGATGGCGGGCGAGCCCGGCCGGCGTGGCGAAGTCGAACACCACGGCCGCCGACAGGGGCAGCCCGGTCGCCTCGACCAGCGCGTTGCGCGCGGTGAGCGCCGTCAGCGAGTCGAAGCCGAGCTCCCGGGTCTCGCCGTCCGGCGGCACCTGGGCGCCGCCGGGCAGCCCGAGGGAGGCGGCGAAGTGCGTGCGTACCAGGTCGATGAGGGAGTGTTCCTGCTCCGCGTCCGACAGGGCCGCCAGCCGGTGCCGCAGCCCGGACGGGTCCGCCACCGCGTCACGGGCCACCCGGCGGCCCGCACCGCGCACCAGCCCCCGCCGCAGCGCGGCCGAGCCGGTGAGCGGGCCCCGGGAGCCGGTGCCGCCCAGCGGGGTGCGCGCGGCGACGACCGCGGGCAGCCCCAGCGAGCGCGCCGCGTCGAAGAGGTCGAGGGCCTCCCGCGAGTCCAGGTCGCTCCCGCGCACCGACACGGCCGGCACACCGCCGGCCCGCAGCCGCACCGCCCACGCGTCCAGGAACGCGCCGGCGGCCTCGGCGACCAGCCCGGGGGCGGCCGCCGCGGGGGCCGGGGAGCTGAGCACGAACAGGTCCACGTCCCCGGGCGCGAGCCCGTCGCCGAGGGCGAGCGCGGTGTCGACGACCGGCCGCAGCACCGCGTCGACATCGCCGTCGGGTCCCTCGGAGGCGAGGTGCACGGCCGCCGCGAACAGCACGGCCGAAGGACCGGCCGCCCGCAGCGGGCGCACGGACGCCACCGGGTCCGCCGCGTCCCACCCGGCCACGGACGTGCCCGGCACCCCTGCCTCCGCCGCGGTGTCCGGGTCCGGCCCCGCGGTGTCGGCCAACAGCACCTCACGCGAGCCGAGTCCGGCCTGCAGACGCCCGACCGGTGCGGTCGCCCCGGCCCGCACCACCAGCAGCGGGCCCGTGCCGCGCGGGGCCGGCACCGGTGCGCCGGCGCCGGGCCCGACGCGTTCGATTCGCGGCGCGCGCGCCGCACGGCCGCGCAGCGCCAGCCGGGGTTCGCCGGAGGCCACCGCGTCGGGCAGGACGCGCCAGGACCGCTTGGAGGCGTCCGTGTCGACCAGCAGGAAACGGCCCGGTGCCCGGTCCTGCGCCGCGCCGACCAGCCCCCACAGCGCGGCGGCCGGCAGGTCCGGCACCGTCGAACCGTCCCAGGCGGGCACGGCGTCCCGGGTCAGCACGACCAGCCGGCTGTCCGCGAACAGCGGATCGCCCCACCGGCGCGCCCACTCCAGTCCCTCGCGCACGGCGCCGCGCACCGCGTCCGCGACGTCCGCCCCGCTTCCGGCGGCGGCCGACGCGGGGGAGACGACCACCACGTGCGGCGGCGCGCCGCCGTCCGCGACGGCCTTCGCGAGGGCGCCGAGGTCCGGATACGTCTCCGAGTAGCGCCCGGCGGCCATCAGACCGGCGCGGACCCGCAGCGGGTCGTCGCCGACCACCGCCCACCGCTCGTCGCCGTGCCGCGCGGCCGGCGTGAGCCGCACGTCGTCCCACACCTGGGCGAACAGGCCGTCCTGCTGGACGGCCGACGCCCGGGCCAGCGCGGAGCGGGTCAGTCCGCCGGAGGTCACGGACTCCACGCTCAGTACGGGATCGCCGGCCGCGTCGGCGGCCTCGATGCCGAATCCGCCGTCGGGCCGCGGCCGTACCCGCACGCGCAGCACGGACGCCCCGGAGGCGTGCAGCGTCACCCCGTGCCAGGCGTCCGGCCACCACAGGCCGTCTGCGTAGCCGTCCGGCGCGGGCGCCTGGACCGCCGGATCCACCCGGGTGTGCAGGAGCAGGGGCCGCAGCACCGCGTCCAGCAGCGCCGGGTGCAGTCCGAACAGGGCTCCCTGCTCACGGTTGTCGTCGGGCAGCGCGACCTCGGCGAACAGCTCGCCGTCGCGCCGCCACACCGTCCGCAGCTCGCGCGGCACGCCGTCGCCGGACGGCAGCTCCTCGAAGGGGACGCGCCGGGAACCCGCGGGCGGCCACACGGCCGGTTCACCCGGGTCGTCGGGGTCGGGGAGGCCGGGCGCGAGGGTGCCGGACGCGTGGCGGGTCCAGGGCCGCCCGGCCGCGCCCCCGCCGTCCCGCCGGGCGTGCACGGTCACGGGACGTACGCCCTCGTCACCGGCGGCCCCGACGCTCACCCGCAGCTGGACACCGTCCCGCTCGGGCAGCACCAGCGGTTCGCCGGTGCTCAGTTCCACCAGGTGTCCGCAGCCGACGTGGTCCCCGGCGTGCAGCACCAGCTCGGCGAGCACCGCGGGCGCCACGACGGCCCTACCGGCCACCGTGCGCGACGGCAGCGGAGCGTGCCCGCCGCCCCGCAGCCGGCCCGTGAACAGCACGCCGTCCCCGCCGGGCAGCTCGACCGCGGCCTGCAGCAGCGGGTGCGCGCCGTCCACCAGGCCCAGTTCCAGGGCCCCTTCGTAGACCCGCGAGGACTGCTCCGCCGCCCGGGCCCTGCGCCACAGCAGCCGGCCGGGCAGCCCGGCCAGACGCTTGCGGGCGATCTTCCCGGCGGGGTTGCGCGGGATCTCGTCGACCTCGTACAGCTCCTCGGGCAGCTTGAACGCCGACAGCTCCGCGCGGCACGCGGCCCGGACCGCGTCCGGGTCGATGCCGCCGGGCCCGCGCACCAGGTAGGCCACCGGCACCTCGCCGAGCGTGTCGTGCGGCTTCGCGCCCACGGCCGCGTCCGCGACCCCCTCCACCCGGCCCAGCACCTTCTCGATCTCGCCGGGATGGATGTTCTCGCCGCCGCGGATGATGAGTTCCTTCAGGCGGCCGCTGATCGTGACGTACCCGGCCTCGTCCTGCCAGGCGATGTCCCCGGTGCGGTACCAGCCGTCGCTCAGCACGGACGCCGTCGCCTCGTCCTGGCGGTGGTAGCCCAGCATCAGCGCCGGGCTGGAGACCCACACCTCGCCCTCCGCCCCGCCGGGCACCTCCTCCCCGGTGCGGGGGTCCGTCAGACGGAGCGTCAGTCCCGGTACGGGCAGCCCGCAGGAGCCCGGCACGTACGGGCCCTCGGGGAGGTTGGTGGTGATCGCGCCGCCGGTCTCGGTGCTGCCGTAACTGTCCAGCAGCGGCAGTCCGAACGCGGCACGGAAGGACTCGTGCAGCGACACCGGGCAGGAGGAGCCGGCGACCATGCACAGCCTGAGGTCCGCCAGGGCGTCGAAGCCGTCGGACCGGGCCCGCTCGACCATGTGGTGGTACATCGTCGGCACCCCGACGAGGAAGGTGGAGCGCTCCTCGCGGGCCGCGCGCAGGATCTCGTCCGCCGCCAGCCCGTCGGTGATCCGGGCCGTCGCGCCGACCGCCACCACCCCGAGCACGCACACGTTGTGCGCGACGGCGTGGAACAGCGGCATCGGCCACAGCACCCGGTCCCGCGGCGACAGCCCGAGGACCGGGGCGGTGCAGGCGCCGGTCGCCCACAGCGACGACCGCTGGGTGGAGACCACGCCCTTGGGACGGCCCGTGGTGCCGGACGTGTAGAGCATCCACGCCGGCTCGTCCAGGCCCAGGTCGTCGCGCGGCGGATGACGTATCGACCAGGTCGTCGCCAGCGTCTCGTAGCGCGGCAGACCGTGCTCCTCCCCGGGCCCGGAGGGGTCCGGCACCACGACGACCGCGACCCCCGGCCGGTCGACCAGGACCCGGCGCACCTGGGGCAGTTGGGCCACCCCGGTGATCACCATCCGGGCCCCGCAGTCGTCCAGCAGGAAGGACAGCTCGGCGTCGGTCGACTGCGGGTTGAGCGGGACACCGACCGCGCTCGCCCGCGTGACGGCCAGGTAACTCTCCACCGTCTCCACCCGGTTGGGCAGGTAGATCACGGCCCGCGTGCCGCGTTCCAGGCCCAGTTCGGCGAGATGGCCGGCCACCCGGGCGGTACGCAGGGCGAGTTCGGCGTACGTCACCGAGCGGTGAGCGTCGCGGAACGCGGGCTGCCGCGGCCGCTGCTCGGCGTGCTCGGCGAGCAGTTCGTGCAGCGGCCGGACGAGATCGGCACGGAACATGTCACTCACGCTCCTCGGACTCCCTGCGGTCAGGCGGCGGACGAGCGGTAGCGGCGCACCGCCAGCGTCCGGCACACCAGGGCGATGACGACCGACCACGTCACGGACACCGCCACGGCGTGCTCGGCGGGCCAGCCGGTCGTCGCGTGCAGCCCGGGGTTGCCGAACAGGTCACGGGCCGCCTGGACGGTGGCCGTGAGCGGATTCCACTCCGCCGCGAAACGCAGCGGGGCCGGGAGCGTGGACGGTGCGACGAACGCGTTGGACAGGAAGGTCAGCGGGAACAGCCACAGGAAGTTGCCGGTCGCGGCGGCCTCCGGCGCGCGGACCGACAGACCGATGAGCACACCCACCCACGACAGGGCGTAGCCCAGCAGGAGCAGCAGCCCGAACGCCGCGCCCGCGTGCAGGAATCCGTGGTGGATGCGCCAGCCGACGATCAGGGCGCAGCCCACCATCACCACGATCACGGCGGAGTTCTGCACCAGGTCGGCGAGCGCGCGGCCGGTCAGCAGCGCCCCGCGGGACATGGGCAGCGAGCGGAACCGGTCGACCATGCCGCTCTTGAGGTCGTTGGCCATGCCCACGCTGCTGTTGCTGGCGGTCGCGAAGGCGATGGTCTGCGCGAAGAAGCCGGGCATCATGTACTCGCGGTAGGCCTCAGGGCCGCCCGCGCCGGGCAGCGCAAAGGAGCCCGCGAAGAGGTAGGCGAAGAGCAGGACGAACACGATCGGCTGCACGAGGCTGAGGACCAGCACCTCGGGGATGCGGACCATCCTGATGATGTTGCGCCGCGTGATCACGACCACGTCGTGGATCGCCTTCGCCGCGGACGCGGGGCGCAGGGCGTCCCCGCCGCGGGACTGTACCGCCCATGCCACGGTCATCACTCCTTCTCGTTCGACGCGCCGGCCGACACCATCGCGGGTGCGGGCCGGTCACCGCGGGGCGGGTCCGTCAGGGCCAGGAACACCTCGTCGAGGGTCGGCTGGCGCAGGCTGATGTCGCTGATCTCGATCCCGGCGCCGGCCAGGGCGCCGATGACCTCGGTCAGCAGGTGCACGCCGCCGTCCACCGGCGCGGAGACCAGGGACCTGGCCCGGTCCACGTCCGGTGCGCGGGTGCTGAAGCGGCCCAGCAGCGTGGCGGCGCCCGCGATCTGGTCGGCGCGCTCCACCACGATCTCGATCTGCTGCCGGCTGGTCCGTGTCTTGAGTTCGCGCGGTGTGCCCTGGGCGATGATCCGGCCCTGGTCGACGACGGCGATGTCCCGGGCGAGGCGGTCCGCCTCCTCCAGGTACTGCGTGGTCAGCAGCAGGGTGGTGCCCGCGTCGACCAGCCGGTCGATGGCTTCCCACAGCAGCAGGCGGCTGGTGGGGTCGAGGCCCACCGACGGCTCGTCGAGGAACATCACCGACGGCCGCACCACCAGCGCGCACGCGAGGTCGAGCCGCCGGCGCATGCCGCCCGAGTACGTGCTGGACACCCGTCCGGCCGCCCCGGTCAGCTCGAACTGCGCGAGCAGCTCCTCCGCCCGCCGCCGGGCCGCGCCGGCCCGCATGCCGTACAACTCGCCGATTATGCGCAGGTTCTCACGGCCCGTCAGCCGGTCGTCGACGGCGGCGAACTGCCCCGACAGCCCGATCGACCGGCGCACCAGGTCCGGGTCGCGGACCACGTCGTGGCCCGCGACCGTGGCGGTGCCCGCGTCGGGGCGCAGCAAAGTGGTGAGCACCCGGACGGCGGTGGTCTTGCCCGCCCCGTTGGGGCCCAGCAGACCCAGCACGGTGCCCTCCGGGACCGTGAGACTGACTCCGTCGAGAGCCCGGATCTTCCCGAAGGTCTTGACGAGGCCCTCAGCGTGGATGGCGCCCGGCATGGCTTCTCCGTCCTGTTTCTGCGTTCGGTGGGACTTCTCAGTTCGCGGAGATCAGCTTCAGCTCGGGGTGGGCGGTGCCGCCCGCGATCGCGGTGGAGGAGATGTGGGAGACGACCCGCTCGTCGACCGGGTCGTTCGCCGGGTCGTCGTTGACCTTGAGGTGCTCGTAGGTCGTCGAGCGCTGCGCGGGCACCCGCCCGGCACCGCGGATCAGCGTGAGCAGTTCCACCAGGTTGGAGCGGTGCTTGGCACCGGCCGAGGAGACGACGTTCTCCTCCAGCATCACGGAACCGAGGTCGTCCGCGCCGTAGTGCAGGGTCAGCTGGCCGGCCTCCTTGCCGGTGGTCAGCCAGGAGCCCTGGATGTGGCGGACGTTGTCGAGGAACAGACGCGCGACGGCGATCATCCGCACGTACTCGAAGAGCGTGGCCTGCGTGCGGCCCTTGAGGTGGTTGTTCTCGGGCTGGTAGGTGTACGGGATGAAGGCGCGGAAACCGCCGGTCCGGTCCTGCACGTCGCGGATCATCCGCAGGTGCTCGATGCGCTCGGCGTTGGTCTCACCGGTGCCCATGAGCATCGTCGAGGTCGACTCGACACCCAGCCCGTGCGCGACCTCCATGATCTCCAGCCAGCGCTCACCGGACTCCTTGAGCGGGGCGATCGCCTTGCGGGGGCGGGCCGGGAGGAGTTCGGCGCCGGCGCCCGCGAAGGAGTCCAGACCCGCGGAGTGGATGCGGGTGATGGCCTCCTCCACGCCGACCTTGGAGATCCGGGCCATGTGCTCGACCTCGGACGCGCCGAGGGAGTGGATGACCAGCTGGGGGAAGTTCTCCTTGATCGCGGAGAAGTGCTTCTCGTAGTACTCCACGCCGTAGTCGGGGTGGTGTCCGCCCTGGAACATGATCTGGGTGCCGCCGAGTTCGACGGTCTCCGCGCAGCGGCGCAGGATGTCGTCGAGGTCGCGGGTCCAGCCCTTGGCGGTGTCCTTGGGCGCGGCGTAGAAGGCGCAGAACTTGCACGCCGTGACGCACACGTTCGTGTAGTTGATGTTCCGCTCGATGATGTACGTCGCGATGTGCTCGGTGCCGGAGTACTTGCGGCGGCGTACGGCGTCGGCGGCGGCGCCCAGCGCGTGCAGCGGGGCGTCACGGTAGAGGTCGAGCGCCTCTTCCGGGGTGATGCGCTCACCCTCGGCGGCACGGTCGAGGACGGACTGCAACGGGGACGGGGTAGGTCGGGGCATGGTGCCGGCCTTTCCGGGGCTGTGGATGGTGTTCCTGGTCATGGCGGGGGTCTCACTCGGGGGCGGTGTCCAGCAGGCGTACGGCCACGTCGGGCGGGAAGCCCTCGGCCGCACCGCCGACCCGGCGGGCGAACTCCTCGATGCCGGCCAACTGCTCCGCGCCGAGCCGGAAGTCGAGCGCCTCCGTGTAGTACCGCTCCAGCGTTCCGGCGTCGAACTCCTCCCACTGGGAGGCCTGTTCGCTCACCTCGGTCACCTCGCGCAGCGACAGGTCCCGGGAGGCCAGCAGGTCGGCGTGGACCTGGTGGACCAGAGCGGGCTCGCGGGCGAGGAAGTCGCGGCGCGCCGCGAACACGGCGAACACGAACGGGAGTCCGGTCCACTCCTTCCACATCCGGCCCAGGTCATGGACCTGGAGGCCGAGTCCGGGGGCCTCGTGCAGCGCGGCACTCAGCGCCACGTCACCGATGATGACCGCCGCGCGTGCCTCGGTCATCATCGTGCGCAGGTCGGGCGGCCGCACCACGTACTCGGGCCGCACACCCACCTTCTCCTCCAGGAGCAGCTGGGCCAGCCGCACCGAGGTCCGGCTGGTCGAGCCCAGCGCGACGCGCTCGCCGTCCAGCTGTTCCAGCGGCACCTGACTGAGGATCAGGCACGACATGACGTCGCCGTCGCTGCCCACCGCGATGTCCGGCAGGGCCACCAGGTCGTCGGCGTGCCGCAGGAACTCGACCAGGCTGATGGGCCCGATGTCGAGATCACCGGCGGCCAGCGCCCTGTTGAGGCCGTCCGGGCTGTCCGTGCGCAGATCCAGGTCGAGCAGGCTGCCGGTACGGGCCAGCCCCCAGAACAGCGGCAGGCAGTTGAGGAACTCGATGTGCCCGACTCGGGGGCGGCGACGTTTGGTGCGCAGCGCCGACGACGGTTCTGCGACGAGTGGTTCGGTCATCTCTGGACGCTCCCGGAGCGGGTCGAAGAGGGGCGGCGGGGCGTACTCGGTGCCCGGCGCACGGAACGAGGAGGGACAAAGGGGGGGTGTGCGACGCGCCGGGAGAGGAGCATCCCGGCGCCCGCCTGAACGTGTGCGGCCCTGCCCGGCAGCCCGCGCCGGTCCTACGCCCCGCGGGAGACCGTCGCGGTGAAGTGCTCGGTGAGGACGGCGAGGACGTCCGCCGCCCGGTCGGTGAGGTAGAAGTGACCGCCGGGGAACACCTGCAGCGTGCTGCCGCCGAGCGTGTGGCCCTCCCAGGCGCGCGCCTCGTCCAGCGAGGTCTTCGGGTCGTCGTCGCCGACCAGCACCGTCACCGGGCAGCGCACGGTGTCCTGCGGCGCGGCCAGATAGGTCTCGACGGCCGTGTAGTCGTTACGGATCGCGGGCAGCACCATGCGCAGCAGCTCCTCGTCGTCGAGAAGCCGGCTGTCGGTACCGCTGAGCGCCCGGATCTCGGCGATCAGCCGGTCGTCACCGAGGGTGTGCACCCTCTCGTCCCGGGTCCGGGACGGCGCCCGCCGCCCCGACGCGAACAGCCGCACCGGTCCGCTCCCGGACCGCTCCAGACGCCGGGCCACCTCGAAGGCGACCACCGCCCCCATGCTGTGCCCGAAGAACGTCAGCGGCCGGTCCTGCCAGGCCCGCAGCGCCTCGGCCACCCGGTCGGCGAGTTCGGCCACCGAGGTCAGCCCCGGCTCATGACGCCGGTCCTGCCGGCCCGGGTACTGCACCGCGACCACGTCGACGCCGGGACTGAGGGCCGCGGCGACCGGCAGGTAGAAACTGGCGGAACCCCCCGCGTGCGGAAAGCACACCAGACGCTCGGCCGCTTCGGGAGCGGGACGGAAACTGCGGATCCACAGATCGTCCGCGGGACTTGGACTCATGGGACGCGGATGTCCTTCCAGGGGATCGGCGCACCGGGCACAGGGGCCCGGTGAACGGTGCGGAACTGGCTGCGGGGGCGGCGGAGCCTCAGGCGCTCTCCGCCTCCGGACCCCAGACCTCGACGTCGTCGGCGACACGGCGCACGTGGATGCACTCGCCGGGGCACTCCTTGGCGGAGTCGGCGACATCCGGCAGAAGCTCCAGCGGGATCCGGGTGGCCGCGCGGGGTTCCTGGAGGAGCTCGTCGTCCTCGTCTTTCACATAGGCGATGCCGTCCACGTCCAGTTCGAACACCTCGGGCGCGTACTGGGCACAGATACCGTCGCCGGTGCACAGCTCATGGTCGATCCAGACCTCGAAGGCCTGCTCGCCGCTCGTCTGCTGGGACATGTCCACCTGCCTGTCTGCCGATCGTGTCGTGAGAGCGCGCACCGCGGTGCGCGGGAGTGAAGGGGGAGAAGGAAGGCCGCGGCAGGACACACCGTCCGCCGCGGCCCGGCGCGTCAGACACGCATCGGCTGCGGCTCGTCGCGGCGGGCGAGGTCCGGGCCGTCGTACTCGCGGATGATCTCGTAGCGGGTGTTTCGCTCGACGGGGCGGAAGCCGGCGTCGCGGATCAGGTCGAGAAGATCCTCGCGGGTCAGCTTGTTCGGGGTGCCGTAGTTGTCCGCGTCATGGGTGATCTTGTACTCGACGACCGAGCCGTCCATGTCGTCCGCGCCGTGCTGGAGGGCGAGCTGCGCGGTGTGCAGGCCGTGCATGACCCAGAACACCTTCACGTGCGGCACGTTGTCGAACAGCAGCCGGGAGACCGCGAAGATCTTCAGCGCCTCGGTACCGGTCGCCATCTGGGTGCGCGCCTGGAGCTTGTTGCGGACCTTGCCGTCCTTCATGTCCACGAAGTCGTGCTGGTAGCGCAGCGGGATGAACACCTGGAAGCCGCCGGTCTCGTCCTGCAGCTCACGGAGCCTGAGGACGTGGTCGACACGGTGGCGGGGCTCCTCGATGTGCCCGTACAGCATGGTGCACGGCGTCTTGAGACCCTTGGAGTGCGCGAGGCGGTGGATGCGCGACCAGTCCTCCCAGTGGGTGCGGTGGTCGACGATGTGCTGACGCACCTCCCAGTCGAAGATCTCCGCGCCACCACCGGTCAGCGACTCCAGGCCGGCGTCGATCAGCTCGTCCAGGACCTCCGACGCGGGCAGCCCGGAGATGGTCTCGAAGTGGTGGATCTCCGTCGCCGTGAACGCCTTGATCGACACGTTCGGCAGCGCCTTCTTCAGCTCCCGCAGCGAACGCGGGTAGTAGCGCCAAGGAAGCGTCGGGTGCAGGCCGTTGACGATGTGCAGCTCCGAGAGGTGCTCGCTCTCCATCGTCTTGGCGAGGCGGACCGCCTCCTCGATGCGCATCGTGTACGCGTCCATCTCGCCCGGCTTGCGCTGGAACGAGCAGTAGGCGCACGACGCGGTGCACACGTTCGTCATGTTGAGGTGGCGGTTGACGTTGAAGTGGACCACGTCGCCGTTCTTGACCGTGCGCGCATGGTGCGCGAGCTCGCCCAGCCAGGCCAGCTCGTCCGACTCGTACAACGCGATGCCGTCCTCGCGGGACAGCCGTTCACCGGAGTAGACCTTCTCCTCCAGCTCACGCTTGAGCCCTGCGTCCATTACCGGGGAACCTCCTCGGTCAGTGCCTGGCGGCACACGTAGTGAGTGCGAGTACGCGGGTGGCACGTAACTCGTCTGCGGGCCCCGGCCGAGCCACCCGTCTTCGCGGACGACTCGCGCCGCCGTGGATCCGGCAGGGCGGAACTGGTGCGGAGCCGCGCCACCCGACCCGGGCCGGCCGGTCCGCCCGCTTCCGGACGAGCCCGAACCCTCCTGGAAACAGCGGCACTTGGACCGCTCCCTGACCGGAACACAGGGGTTCCGGCCACGTCGGATGAGGCTCCCTCATCTTCGCGGAGGACAGTCTGGGGAAAACCCCACACCCACTGCGGCTTTCCTGGAGGGGGCGCGCGAGCGCCGTCACCGGATCACTCACGGCAGAGATTGAGGCGGGCCGCATGACGTCACCACTGACCCTGGCGCACTCCCCGTGCCCGAACGACACGTTCGTCTTCCACGCCCTGACCCACGGCCTGATCCCCGGGGCTCCCGGGACCGACGTGCGCCTGGCCGACATCGACGTCACCAACGGCCTCGCCGAACGCGGCGAACTGGACGTCCTCAAGGTGTCCTACGGCGTCCTGCCGCACGTACTCGACACCTACGCCCTGCTGCCGTGCGGCGGCGCCGTCGGCCGCGGCTGCGGACCGCTCGTCCTGCGCCGGCAGACCGGCCCGGCCGGCAGCCTCACCGGCGCCCGCGTCGCCGTACCCAGCACGAGCTCCACCGCCTATCTCCTCTTCCGACTCTGGGCGGCCCGCGCCGTCCCCGGCGGCGTCGGCGAGATCGTCGTCCTGCCCTTCCACGAGATCATGCCCGCCGTGCGCGACGGCCTCGTCGACGCCGGCCTCGTCATCCACGAGGCCCGCTTCACCTACCGCCACTACGGCCTGCACAGCGTCGCCGACCTGGGCGAGGAATGGGAGAAGGAGACGACCCTGCCCGTCCCGCTCGGCGCCATCATCGCCCGCCGCAGCCTCGGCGCCACCCGTCTCACCGCCCTCGCCGACGCCGTCCGCGCCTCCGTCCGCGCCGCCTGGGACACCCCCGCCGCCTCCCGCCCCTACGTCCTCAAGCACGCCCAGGAACTCGCCACGGACGTCGTCGACCAGCACATCGAGCTCTACGTCAACTCCTTCACCGCGGAACTCGGCGACGAAGGCCACGCCGCCGTACGCGAACTCCTCGGCCGCAGCGCCGACCTCGGCCTGCTGCCCGCCGTACCCGACGGCGCCCTGGACTTCCCCCCGAGCCTCTAGAGTCCAGCGCCCGCCAACGCTAGGGGATCTCTTAGAGCCGGTCACCGCAGGTCCGGAAGCCACCCCCGGCCGTCCGCATAATCGGCCCCAGGCCGCCCGCACCCGTCCGGGACCGCCACCGCCCGCGCCACCGACGTACCACCGGCGACACCACGGGCCCCGCAGTCGAAGGGAACCGATCCGTGACCGAGGACAGGCTCCGCGAACTTCACGAGTTCCTGAAGCGCGTCACCGCAGACCTCCAACGCACGCGCAACCGCCTGCACCAGGTCGAGTCGAGGGCCACGGAACCCATCGCCATCGTCTCCATGAGCTGCCGCTACCCGGGCGGCGTACGCACCCCGGAAGACCTGTGGCACCTCGTGGACAGCGGCACCGACGGCATCTCGGACTTCCCCGAGGACCGCGGCTGGTCCGTCGACACCCTCTACGACCCCGACCCCGACCACCCCGGGACCTGCTACACCCGCCACGGCGGCTTCCTGCACGACGCCGTCGACTTCGACGCCGACTTCTTCGGCATGTCACCCCGCGAGGCCCTCGCCACCGACCCCCAGCAGCGCCTGCTCCTCGAGGTCACCTGGGAGGCCATGGAGCGCGCCGGAATACGGCCCGCCGACCTGAAGGGCACCGCCACCGGCGTCTTCGCGGGCGTCATGTACAACGACTACGGCTCGCGCTTCCCCGAACCGCCCGAGGGACTCGACGGCTACATCGGCAACGGCAGCGCGGCCAGCATCGCCTCCGGACGCATCGCCTACACCTTCGGCTTCGAAGGCCCCGCCATCACGGTGGACACCGCCTGCTCCTCCTCACTGGTCGCCCTGCACCTGGCCGTCCAGGCCCTGCGCGCGGGCGAGTGCGACCTCGCGCTCGCCGGCGGTGTCGCCGTGATGTCCACCCCGGTCACCTTCATGGAGTTCAGCCGCCAGCGCGGACTGTCCGCCGACGGCCGCTGCAAGTCCTACGCGGACGCCGCCGACGGCACCGGCTGGGGCGAGGGCGTCGGCATGCTCCTCCTGGAGCGCCTCTCGGACGCCCGGCGGGCCGGCCACGACGTCCTCGCGGTCATCCGCGGCTCCGCCGTCAACCAGGACGGCGCGAGCAGCGGCCTCACCGCTCCGAACGGCCCCTCGCAGCAACGGGTCATCCGCGCCGCGCTCGCCGCCGCCGACCTCCGGCCCGGTGACGTCGACGCCGTCGAGGGCCACGGCACCGGCACCACCCTCGGCGACCCCATCGAGGCCCAGGCCCTGCTGGCCACCTACGGCCAGGACCGGCCCGCCGGCCGCCCCCTCTGGCTCGGCTCGCTCAAGTCGAACATCGGCCACACCCAGGCCGCCGCGGGCGTCGGCGGCGTCATCAAGATGGTGCAGGCCCTGCGCCACCGGCGACTGCCCCGCACCCTCCACGTCGACCAGCCGTCCACCACCGTCGACTGGACGGAAGGCGACGTCCGCCTGCTGACGTCACCGGTCGAGTGGACCGACCCGGGCAGGCCGCGCCGGGCGGGCGTCTCCGCCTTCGGCGTCAGCGGCACCAACGCCCACGTCATCGTGGAACAGGCACCGGAACAGGCACCGCCCGCCGAACCGACGGACGACCGGGGCGACGACGCACCGGCCGACGCATCCCGGACACGAACCGCCGCCACCCCGCCGGTCGTGCCCTGGCTGCTGTCCGCACAGACCCCGCAGGCCCTCCAGGCCCAGGCCCGCAGTCTGCTCACCCACCTCGACACCCACCCCGACGACGGCGACCACGCCGTGGCACACGTCCTGGCCACCACACGCTCCGTGTTCGACCACCGCGCAGTCGTCCTCGGCGACGACCACGACGCCCTGATCCGCGGCCTCGACGCCGTGGCGGACGCCGCCCCCGCCCCCGAGGCCGTCGTCGGCACGGCCCGCCGCGGCGGAGGCAAGCTCGCCTTCCTCTTCTCCGGCCAGGGCGCGCAACGCCTGGGTATGGGGCGGGAGTTGTACGAGGCGTATCCCGTGTTCGCGGAGGCTTTCGACGCGGTGTGCGCGCACGTGGACGAGGGTCTGCGGGGTGTGGTGTTCGGTGAGGACGCGGATCTGCTGAACGAGACGGGCTGGACTCAGCCGGCGCTGTTCGCGATCGAGGTGGCGTTGTTCCGGCTGGTGGAGTCGTGGGGTGTGCGTCCCGACTTCCTGGTGGGTCATTCGGTGGGGGAGCTGGCTGCCGCGCACGTGGCGGGGGTGTTCTCCCTCGAAGACGCCTGCCGGCTGGTGTCGGCACGCGGCCGTCTGATGCAGCAACTCCCTGCCGGTGGAGCGATGTTCGCGCTGGAGGCGTCCGAGGACGAGGTCCTCCCGCTGCTGGAGGGCCGGGATGCGGAGGTGTCGATCGCGGCGGTCAACGGTCCGCGTTCGGTGGTGGTCTCCGGTGCTGAGACCGCAGCGTCGGCGGTCACGCAGGAGATATCCGCCCTGGGCCGCCGTACCTCCCGTCTGCGCGTCTCCCACGCTTTCCATTCGCCGTTGATGGAGCCGATGCTGGCCGAGTTCCGCACGGTCGCCGAGAGCGTGACGTATGCGCCGGCCCGTATGGCGGTCGTCTCGAACGTGACCGGACAGGCCGCCGGAGCAGGGGAGTTGGAGTCGGCCGACTACTGGGTGCGCCACGTCCGTGAGGCCGTACGGTTCGCCGACGGGGTGCGCACGCTGGCGGAGGGGGGCGTGACCCGGTTCGTGGAACTCGGCCCCGACGGCACCCTCACCGCCCTCGCCCAGACCGGCGTCACCGGCGACGAGGACATGCTCTTCGCCTCCGTCCTGCGCAAGGACCGCCCCGAGCCGCTCACGGCGCTCGGCACGATCGCCACCCTCCACACCCGCGGCATCCCCGTCGACTGGGCCGCCGTGATCCAGGGCGACGACTGCCCGCCGGTCACCCTGCCCACCTACGCCTTCCAGCGCCGGCGCTACTGGCTCGACCCCGTCGCCAAGGGCACCGCCCGGACGACGGGACACCCGCTGCTCAGCACGTCCGTCGCGCTCGCCGGCTCGCACACCGTCGTCTCCACCGGACGCGTCTCGCGCCGGACCCAGCCCTGGCTCGCCGACCACACCGCTTTCGGCACACCGCTCGTGCCCGCCGCGGTCTTCACGGACCTCGCCCTGCACGCCGGTTCCCGGTTCGGCAGCCCGCACCTGGCCGAACTCACCGTGGACCTGCCCCTCGTCCTGCCCGAGACCGGCGAGACCGAGATCCAGACCGTGGTCGAGGGCACCGAGGAGGAAGGCCGGTGGACGTTCACCGCGCACTCCCGCCCCGCCGACCCCAGCGACCCCACAGGGGACGGCCCCTGGCAGCAGCACGCACGAGGCGTCCTGCTCCGGCTGCCGGACCACGCGACGGCCGCCGAGCACCAGGACCCCGCCGCCTGGCCGCCCGCCGGTGCCACCCCCCTCGACATCGACGAGCTGTACCGCACCCTCGAGGACCGCGACACCGTACCCGGCGCCGCCCTGCGCACCCTGACAGCCGCCTGGCGACTCGGCGACGAGGTGTACGCCGACGCCGTGCTGCCCGAGCCGCAGCGCGCCGAGGCCGGCCACTTCGCCCTGCACCCGGCCCTCGTCGAGGGCGCCCTCCTCGCCCTCTCCGCGACCGGACACCCCGCACCGCACACCCTGTCGTGGTCCGGCCTCACCCTGCACGCCACAGCCGCCGAGTCCGTACGCGTCCGTGTCCGCCCCCGCCCGGACGGCACCGTCGCGCTCGGCCTCTTCGACACCACCGGCGCCCCCGTCCTCAGCGCGGACGGCCTGAGGACGCGCACCCTCACCGCGTCGGACCTGCCGCTCTCCACGGCCGCGCGGAACGACGACATCTTCGGCGTCGTATGGACCGCCTCGCCCGGACCGGTGCTGCCGAACGCCCCCCGACTCGCCGTCCACGCCTCCCTCGACGACCTCCTCGCCGCCGCCGGCACCGGCCCCCTGCCCGAGGTCGTCGCCCTCCCCTTCCACACCCTCCTCGACGACCGCACAGCGACCGCCGAAGCCGTCCGCACCGCCACCACCACCGCACTCACCCTGCTGCAGACCTGGCTGACGGACGACCGCTTCACCGGCTCCCGCCTGCTCCTGCTCACCTCGGGCGCCGTCGCCGCGGCCGACGGCGAGACGGCCGCCGACCTGCCCGCCGCGGCCGTCCGCGGACTCGTGCGCTCCGCCCAGGCGGAGCACCCCGGCCGCTTCCTGCTCATGGACACCGACACCCCCCGGCCCGACCCGCGGGCCGTCGCCGAGGCTTTGCGCCACGACGAGCCCGACGTCACCCTGCGCGACGGCCGGGTCCTGCTGCCCCGCCTCACCCGCACCGGTGCCGGGCAGCCTTCGCGGACACCGGTCTTCGACCCCGAGCGCACGGTCCTGGTGACCGGAGGCACCGGCACCGTCGGCGCCGCCACCGTCCGCCACCTGGTGACCGAGCACGGCGTACGCCACCTCGTCCTCGCCGGACGCAGGGGCGCGGACGCGCCCGGCGCCCGCGAACTCGTCTCCGAAATGGCCGAGGCGGGCGCCGACATCACCGCGGCCGCCTGTGACACCACCGACCGCGACGCCCTGGCCGCACTGCTGGCGGCCATTCCGCGCGACCACCCGCTGGGCGCCGTCGTGCACGCCGCCGGCGTGGTGGACGACGGCCTCATCACCTCCCTCACCCCCGAACGCCTCGACGCCGTACTGCGCCCCAAGGTCGACGCCACGGTCCACCTCCACGAGCTGACCCGCACCCTCGACCTGACGGCGTTCGTCGTGTTCTCCTCGGCCGCCGCCACCCTCGGCAACCCCGGCCAGGGCAACTACGTCGCGGCCAACTCCTTCCTGGACGCCTTCGCCGGACACCTCCGCGCCGAAGGACGCCCCGCCCTCTCCATCGGCTGGGGACTGTGGGCCGCGGACAGCGGCATCACCGGCCACCTGGACACCGCACAGCGCGGCCGCATCGACCGCAGCGGCATCGGCGCCCTGCCCACCCGGGAAGCACTGGCGCTCTTCGACCGCTGCCTGTCCCACACCGACGGCACCCCCCTGCCCCTGCGCGTCGACCTGCCCGCCCTGCGCCGGAACGCGGCCGGGCTTCCCCCCGTCCTGCGTTCCCTGGCCGGCCGCACCCCGCTACGACGGGCCGCGGGCGCCGGCGCGAGCGGCACGGCACCCGCGGGCGGCACGCTCGCCGCGCTCCCCGAGGAACAGCGGCGGGCGGCTGTCCGGTCGCTGGTCCGTACGACGGTCGCCGGTGTCCTCGGCCACGGCAGCGACGCGTCGATCGCCCTCGACCGCCCCTTCGCGGAGATGGGCTTCGACTCCCTCACCGCCATGGAACTGCGCAACGCCTTCACCCGCGAGACCGGCCTCGCCCTGCCCGCGACCCTGGTCTTCGACCACCCCACCCCGAACGCCGTCGCCGACCTCCTCCTCGCCGAACTCGCCCCCACCACCGCACAGTCCGCACAGTCCGCACGGCGGAACCCCGGCACACCCACCGACCTCGCCGACGACCCGGTCGCGATCGTCGGCATGGGCTGCCGCTTCCCCGGCGGGGTCGAGAACCCCGAGCAACTGTGGGACATGCTCCTCAAGGGCGGCGACGGAATCACCGACTTCCCCGCCGACCGCGGCTGGGACCTGGCCGCCCTCCACGACCCGGACCCCGAGTCCCGGCGCCGCGGCACGACGTACACCAACCGCGGCGGCTTCCTGGAGAACGTCGCATCGTTCGACGCGGACTTCTTCGGCGTCTCGCCCCGCGAGGCCCTCGCCATGGACCCGCAGCAGCGCCTGCTGCTGGAGACGTCGTGGGAGGCCGTCGAACGGGCCGGCATCGACCCCCGCTCCCTGCGCGGCAGCCGCACCGGAGTCTTCACCGGCACCAACGGCCAGGACTACGCACACGTGCTCAGCACGGCGGACGCCGACACCGAGGGCTACCTCGGCACCGGCAACGCCGCGAGCGTCATCTCGGGCCGGGTCTCCTACGTCCTGGGCCTCGAAGGCCCCGCGGTCACCGTCGACACGGCCTGCTCGGCCTCCCTCGTCGCCCTGCACTGGGCGATCCGCGCGCTCACCTCGGGGGAGTGCTCGATGGCACTCGTCGGCGGTGTGACGGTGATGTCGACCCCGGCGGCGTTCGTCGAATTCAGCCGTCAGCGCGGCCTGGCCGCCGACGGCCTGTGCAAGGCGTTCGCGGAGGGTGCGGACGGTACGGGGTGGGGTGAGGGTGTGGGTGTGCTGCTCGTGGAGCGGTTGTCGGACGCGCGCGCCAACGGTCACCCGGTGCTGGCCGTCGTGCGTGGTTCGGCGGTGAATCAGGACGGTGCGTCGAACGGTCTGACGGCGCCCAACGGTCCGTCCCAGCAGCGGGTGATCCGGGCTGCTCTGGCGAGTGCGGGTCTGTCGGCGTCGGAGGTGGACGCGGTGGAGGCGCACGGTACGGGTACGTCTTTGGGTGACCCGATCGAGGCGCAGGCGCTGCTGGCGACGTACGGCAGGGACCGTGACGGTGGACGGCCGTTGTGGCTGGGGTCGGTGAAGTCGAACATCGGTCACACGCAGGCCGCCGCGGGTGTGGCGGGTGTGATCAAGATGGTGGAGGCGATGCGCCACGGCGTGCTGCCCGCCACCCTCCATGTCGACGAACCCTCGACCCACGTCGACTGGTCCGCGGGCGAGGTCAGGCTCCTGACGGAGTCCGTGGACTGGCCGGACACCGCACGGCCCCGCCGGGCCGCGGTCTCGGCCTTCGGGTTCAGCGGGACGAACGCGCACGTGGTGCTGGAACAGGCACCGGAGACGGCCACCGAGGACACCATGACAACGGTTCCCCGACCCGTCCCCGTGACCCACTGGGTCGTCTCCGGCCGCGGCACCGAGGCACTGCACGCCCAGGCCGCCAGGCTGCTGGCTCACGCCCAGGCCCACCCCGACCTGGACCCCGCCGACGTGGGTCTGTCGCTGGTCAGGACCCGGTCGGCGTTCGAGCACCGCGCCGTAATCCGGGGCGGCGACCGCGAGGAACTCCTCGCGGGCCTCGCCGCCGTCGCCCGCGACGAGAGCGTCTCAGGTGTGGTCCAGGGCGTCGCGAGCGAGGGCAAGCTCGCCTTCCTCTTCTCCGGACAGGGTGCACAACGCCTGGGTATGGGGCGGGAGTTGTACGAGGCGTATCCCGTGTTCGCGGAGGCTTTCGACGCGGTGTGCGCTCACCTGGACGAGGGTCTGCGGGGTGTGGTGTTCGGTGAGGACGCGGATCTGCTGAACGAGACGGGCTGGACTCAGCCCGCGCTGTTCGCGATCGAGGTCGCCCTGTTCCGGCTGGTGGAGTCGTGGGGGATGAGCCCTGACTTCCTGGTGGGCCACTCGGTGGGGGAGCTCGCCGCTGCGCATGTGGCGGGGGTGTTCTCCCTCGAAGACGCCTGCCGGCTGGTGTCGGCACGCGGCCGTCTGATGCAGCAACTGCCGTCCGGTGGAGCGATGTTCGCGCTGGAGGCGTCCGAGGACGAGGTGCTCCCGCTGCTGACGGACGAGGTGTCGATCGCCGCCGTCAACGGCCCGCGTTCGGTGGTGGTCTCCGGTACCGAGACCGCAGCGTCGGCGGTCACGCAGGAGATAGCGGCCCTGGGCCGCCGTACCTCCCGTCTGCGCGTCTCCCACGCCTTCCACTCGCCGCTGATGGAACCGATGCTCGCCGAGTTCCGCACGGTCGCCGAGAGCGTCACCTACGCGCCGGCCCGCATCGCGGTCGTCTCGAACGTGACCGGACAGGCCGCCGGAGCAGGGGAGTTGGAGTCGGCCGACTACTGGGTCCGCCACGTCCGTGAGGCCGTACGGTTCGCCGACGGCATCGAGTGGCTCGAAGAGCAGGGTGTGACCCGGTTCGTGGAGCTGGGCCCCGACGGGACCCTCACCGCCCTCGCCCAGTCCGGCGTCTCCGGCGGCGAGGAGATGCTCTTCGCGCCCACGCTGCGCAAGGACCGCCCGGAGACGGACACCGCCCTGGCCGCCCTGTCGGCGGCGTTCACCCACGGGGTCACCGTCGACTGGCCCGCGCTCTTCACCGGCGCGCGGACCATCACCCTGCCCACGTACGCCTTCCAGCGCGAGCGGTTCTGGCCCGAACCCGCACAGGACGCGGTCGAGCGACGCGTGGACGGCTGGCGCTACCGCGTCGACTGGGAGCCGGCGGCCGTACCGCTTCCTCCCGCACCCGTACCGGGCCGCTGGATCCTGCTCCAGCCCCCGGACGAGGACGCGCTGGCGGGCATCGAGGAGTTCGTCCCCGGTGCCGACCGCTTCACCTGCCCCCCTCGGACGGATCGTGCCGCGCTCGCACGGATCCTCGTACAGGCCGCCGAAGGCGGCGCCGTCGCGGGCGTGCTGTCGTGCCTCGCCCCCGCCGGCGGCGTGGAGGCGACCCTCGCGCTCGTCCAGGCCCTCGGCGACGCGAGCCTCACGGTCCCGCTCTGGACGGTGACGCACGGCGCGGTGTCGACCGACGGACCGGCCGAGGAACCGGCCGATCCCGCACAGGCCGCCGTATGGGGCCTCGGCCGGGTCGCCGCCCTGGAACACCCCGACCGCTGGGGCGGCCTGGTGGACGTCCCGGACCGGCAGCCCGACCGGCACACCCTCGCCGGCATCGCCGCCGCCCTCGTGTCCGGCGAGGACCAGATCGCCGTACGCGGCCCCGAACTCCTCGCCCGCCGTCTGGTGCACGCCCCGGTCTCCGCCACCTCGGCCCCGGCCACCGCCTGGACCCCGCGCGGCCCCGTCCTGGTGACCGGCGGAACAGGCGCCCTCGGCGCGCGCCTCGCCCACTGGCTCGTACAGCGCGGCGCACGGGACCTCGTCCTGACGAGCCGCCGCGGAGCGGCAGCGCCCGGTGCCGTCGAACTCGCCGACGCACTGCGCGACCTGGGCGCCCAGGTCGCCCTGGAGGCCTGCGACATGGCGGACCGCGACGAGGTCCGCGCCCTGCTGGACCGGCACGCCGTCGACGCGGTGTTCCACGCCGCGGGCCGGGGCGACGCCGCACCGATCGACACCGCCGATGCCCAGCACCTCGCCGACGTATGGGGAGCCAAGGCCGCCGGCGCCACCCACCTGGACACCCTCCTGAAAGACCGGGACCTGTCGGCGTTCGTGGTGTTCTCCTCGATCGCCGGGGTGTGGGGCAGCGGCGGCCAGTCGGCCTACGCCGCCGCCAACGCCCACCTCGACGCGCTGGTCGAGCGCCGCCGGGTCCGAGGGCTCGTCGGTACGGCGGTGGCCTGGGGTCCCTGGGGCGGCGGGGGAATGGTGACGGACGACGGAGCCGTCGAGCTGGCGCGACGGGGTCTGCGGGCGATGGACCCCGACCGTGCGCTGACCGGGCTCGGACGCGCGCTGGACGTCGGGGATGCCACGGTGGTGGTCGCCGACGTGGACTGGGAGAGGTTCCTCCCCACGTTCACCAGCAGCCGTCCCAGCCCGCTCCTGTCCGTGCTCCCGGAAGCGGCGGCGGCGCCGGCGGCCGGCCCGGACGACACCGCGGCACAGGCCGCGGACCTCAGGCACCGGCTCTCCGAACTCTCCACCACCGACCGCAAGCTCGCCCTGCGCAACCTCGTGCGCGACCGGGCCGCCTCGGTCCTCGGCCGCGCCGACGGCCAGAGCATCGAACCCGGCCAGGCGTTCCGCACCATCGGCTTCGACTCCCTGACCGCCGTCGAACTGCGCAACCAGCTCAACCACGACACCGGTCTGCGCCTGCCCACCACCCTCGTCTTCGACTACCCCACCCCCGGCCACCTGGCCGAGCACCTCTACACCGAGCTCTTCCCCGACACCGCAGGACCCGCGGACGCCGACGAGGACACGCTGCGCAAGAAGCTGTCCACCATCCCGCTGGCCCGCCTTCAGGACAGCGGCCTGCTGACCGCGCTGCTGGCGCTCGCCGAGCCGGAAGGCCCGGTGGAAGCCGACACCGCCGCCGGCCCCGACGACAGCGAGCTGATCCACACGATGGACATCGACGACCTCGTACAACTGGCCCTCGGCGACTCGGCCCCCTGACCGGCCCGCCTCACCCGCCCCGTCCGCCGAAGCCCGAAGCAGAACAGTGGAGCTGAGTATGGCCACCTCCGAGGAACGCGTCGTCGCGGCCCTGCGCGCGTCGCTGGTCGAGAACGAGCGGCTGCGCAAGCAGAACGACCGCATCGCGCGCGCGGCGACCGAGCCCATCGCCATCGTCGGCATGGCCTGCCGCTACCCGGGAGACGTCCACTCGCCCGACGACCTGTGGCAGCTGCTGGCCGACGGCCGGGACGCGATGACCGGGTTCCCGCAGGACCGCGGCTGGGACCTGAGCGGAGCCACCACCGACACGGCGGCCCTGCGCGGCGGATTCGTCGCCTCCGCCGCGGAGTTCGACGCCGGGTTCTTCGGGATCTCGCCCCGCGAGGCCCTCGCCATGGACCCGCAGCAGCGCCTGATCCTCGAAGCGTCCTGGGAGGCGCTGGAACGGGCGGGCATCGACGCCGCCGCCGTACGCGGCAGCCGGACCGGGGTCTTCGTCGGATGCAGCAACCAGAACTACGGCTCCGCGACCGGACGTGAGCTGCCCGCGGGCATCGAGGGCCACCTGCTCACCGGCAACGCGGCGAGCGTCGTCTCCGGCCGGGTGTCGTACGTGCTGGGTCTGGAAGGGCCCGCGGTGACCGTGGACACGGCCTGCTCGTCGTCCCTGGTCGCCCTGCACCTGGCGGTGCAGGCGCTGCGGTCGGGGGAGTGCGACCTCGCGCTCGCCGGCGGAGTGACGGTGATGTCCACCCCGGACGTCTTCGCCGAGTTCGACCGGCAGGGCGGCCTGGCGGGCGACGGGCGCTGCAAGGCGTTCGCCGAGGGCGCGGACGGCACGGGCTGGGGTGAGGGGGCCGGCGTGCTCCTCGTGGAGCGGCTGTCCGACGCCCGCACCCACGGCCACCCCGTCCTGGCCGTCGTGCGGGGCTCGGCCGTCAACCAGGACGGCGCCTCGAACGGCCTGACCGCGCCGAACGGCCCCTCCCAGCAGCGGGTGATCCGCGCCGCCCTCGCGAGCGCCGGTCTGTCCGCCTCGGACGTGGACGCGGTCGAGGCCCACGGCACCGGCACGGCACTGGGCGACCCGATCGAGGCCCACGCCCTGCTGGCCACGTACGGCAGGGACCGTGACGCCGAACAGCCGCTGTGGCTGGGGTCGGTGAAGTCGAACATCGGTCACACGCAGGCCGCCGCGGGTGTGGCGGGCGTGATCAAGATGGTGGAGGCGATCCGCCACGGCGTGCTGCCCGCCACCCTCCACGTCGACGAGCCCTCGACCCACATCGACTGGGAGGCGGGCGAGGTCCGCCTCCTCACCGCACCCCGCGCCTGGCCCGAGACCGGCCGGCCCCGCACCGCGGCGGTCTCCGCCTTCGGTGTCAGCGGGACCAACGCGCACGTCGTCCTGGAACAGGAGACCCCGCCACCGGCCCCCGAGAAGGCTCCCGAGAGGGCCCCCGCCGACGCCGTGCCGCCCGTGGTCCCGTGGCTTCTCTCCGCCCGGACCCCCGAAGCCCTGCGCGCACAGGCCCGCGCAATGTCCGCCTCCCTGGCCCGGCACCCTGACCACAGCCCGGTCGACGTCGGCTGGTCCCTGCTGACCACCCGGTCGACGTTCGACCACCGCGCCGTCGTGCTCGGAGGCAACCGCGCGGACCTCCTCGACGGCCTGCGGAGCCTCGCCGAGAACGAGACCACCCCCCGGGCCGTGACCGGCTCCGCCCGGAGCGACGGCAAGCTCGCCTTCCTCTTCTCCGGGCAGGGCGCGCAACGCCTCGGTATGGGGCGGGAGTTGTACGACTCCTTCCCGGTGTTCGCCGATGCCTTCGACGCGGTGTGCGCGGGGTTGGACAACGGGTTGCGGGAGGTGGTGTTCGGTGAGGATGCCGAGCTGCTGAACCGGACCGGGTGGGCGCAGCCCGCGCTGTTCGCGATCGAGGTCGCGTTGTTCCGGCTGGTGGAGTCGTGGGGGATCACCCCTGACTTCCTGGTGGGTCACTCGGTCGGTGAACTGGCCGCAGCGCACGTGGCCGGGGTGTTCTCGCTGGAGGACGCGTGCCGGCTGGTGTCGGCGCGTGGCCGTCTGATGCAGGAACTGCCGTCCGGTGGTGCGATGTTCGCGCTGGAGGCGGCGGAGGCCGAGGTGCTCCCGCTGCTGACGGACGAGGTGTCGATCGCCGCCGTCAACGGCCCGCGTTCGGTAGTGGTCTCGGGTGTCGAGGCAGCGGCGGAGGCGGTCGCTCAGGAGATATCCGCCCTGGGTCGCCGTACCTCCCGTCTGCGCGTCTCCCACGCTTTCCATTCGCCGTTGATGGAGCCGATGCTGGCCGAGTTCCGCACGGTCGCTGAGAGCGTGACGTATGCGCCGGCCCGTATCGCGGTCGTCTCGAACGTGACCGGACAGGCCGCCGGAGCAGGGGAGTTGGAGTCGGCCGAGTACTGGGTCCGCCACGTCCGTGAGGCCGTACGGTTCGCGGACGGGGTGCGCACGCTGGCGGAGCGGGGCGTGACCCGGTTCGTGGAACTCGGCCCCGACGGGACGCTCACCGCACTGGCCCAGCCCTGCGTCCCCTCCGACGACGGGATGCTCTTCACCCCCACACTGCACAAGACCGCCTCCGAACCGTCGGCCGTCCTGCGTGCACTGGGCCGGCTGCACGCGCACGGTGCGCCGGTCGGCTGGGAGACGCTCTTCGCGGGAACCGGTGCGGCGGCCGTGGAACTGCCCACGTACGCCTTCCAGCGGGAGCGCTACTGGCTCGACCCGTCCGCCCCGAGGCCGAGGCCCGGCGCCGACTCCTGGCGTTACGCCGTCACCTGGAAGTCCCTGGCCCGGTTCTCCGACACCGCGCCCGCACCCTCCCCGGGCCCACGGCTGGTGCTCGTCCCGCAGGTGCGCGACGAGCGGGCCGACGCCACGATCCGCGCCGTACTCGAAGGGCTCGCGGGGCACGGGTTCGAACTGCGGCAGATCGAGGTACCGCACCCCGCGTCCGAGACCGGCCGAGCCGACCTGGCGGCCCGACTCACCGACGCCCACGACGAGTTCGGACCCGTCACGGCCGTCCTGTCACTGCTCCCGCTGGCCGAGGACCGGGCCGGGGTGGCGGCGGCCACGGCCACGCTGGTCCAGGCGCTCACGGACAGCGGACTGCGCGGTCCGGTGTGGTCGCTGACGCGCGGCGCCGTCTCCGTCGGACGTTCCGACGCGCTCACGGCACCCGAGCAGGCGGCGGTGTGGGGGCTCGGCCGGGTCGCGGCCCTCGAGCACCCCGATCTCTGGGGCGGACTCGTGGACCTCCCCGAGGACCTCGACGAGCGGGCGGTCGCACGGCTCGCGGCGGTCCTCACCGAACTGCCGGGCCGGGACGGCGAGTCCGGCGAGTCCGCCGAGTCCGTCGATTTCGGCGAGGACCAGGTGGCGGTCCGTGACTCCGGCGTCTTCGGCCGCAGGCTGTCGAGGCCCCTTCCCACCCCCCTGGACGCATGGCGGCCGCGCGGAACGGTCCTCATCACCGGGGGCACGGGCGCCATCGGCGCCCGGGTCGCGCGCTGGGCTGTCGAGCGTGGTGCCGAGGACATCGTCCTGGTGAGCCGGCGCGGCTCCGACGCGCCCGGCGCCCCGGAACTCGAAACCGCCCTCCGGGCGCTGGGCGCCCGCGTCACGGTCACCGCGGCCGACGTGTCCGTCAGGGAAGAGGTCGCCGCGCTCCTCGCACGACACCCCGTCGACGCCGTGCTGCACACCGCGGGCGTCCTCGACGACGCCGTCATCGGCGGCACCGATCCCCAGCGCATCCGGCACGTCATGCGCGCCAAGGCCGAGGCGGCCCTGCACCTCGACGAACTGACACGCGACCGGGAGCTGTCCGCCTTCGTCCTCTTCTCGTCGCTCGCCGGTGTCATGGGCAACGCCGGACAGGGCGCGTACGCCGCCGCCAACGCGGTCCTCGACGCGCTCGCCGAGCGCCGTCGCGCCGAGGGGCTGCCCGCCACCTCCGTCGCCTGGGGCCCGTGGGCCGGTGGCGGCATGGCCGCCGAGGCCACGGGCGGCCGCAGGCGCAGTCGTGGCGCGGTGGCGTCGCTCGACCCGGACCTGGCCGTCGCCGCCCTCGCGACGGCCCTGGACTCGGGTGTGACCACCGAGTTCGTGGCCGACATCGACTGGCCCCGGTTCGCACCGGCCTTCACGTCGATCCGGCCGAGCGCACTCCTGCGGGAACTTCCCGAGGCCTCCTCCCCGGCCGCCGACCGGTCGTCGCCGGACGCCGCGGACAGCCCCGGCGCCCGCATCGGAGCCCTCCCGCGCGAGGCGGGCGTCCGGGCCGCCGTGGACCTGGTCCGTGCCCGTGCGGCGGCGGTGCTGGGCCATGCCGACGCGGAGGCGGTTCCGGCCGACCGTGCGTTCCGCGACCTGGGCGTGGACTCACTGATCGCGGTCGAGCTGCGGAACGTACTGGGCGCGGAGTGCGGGGTACGGCTGCCCGCGACGGTGGTGTTCGACCATCCGACCCCGACGGCCCTGGCGGAGTTCCTGTACGGCGAGTTGGGCGGCGCCGCCGACGAGACGCCCGGCACGTCCGTGAGCGTGGCGGTGGCCGGCGACCCGGTGGTGATCGTGGGGATGGCGTGCCGGTTCCCCGGCGGGGTCGACTCCCCGGAGACCTTGTGGAGCCTCCTGTCGGAGGGCCGCGACGGCATGGCCGGCTTCCCCGACGACCGCGGCTGGGAAGAGCTCGGCGCGGTCTACGGCTATGACGCCGCGGACTTCGCCCGGGTGGGCGGGTTCCTGTCGGGCGTGGGTTCGTTCGACGCGGGCTTCTTCGGGATCTCGCCCCGTGAGGCCCTCGCCATGGACCCGCAGCAGCGCCTGCTGCTGGAGTCGTCGTGGGAGGCGGTGGAACGGGCGGGCATCGACCCGCGGTCGTTGCGCGGTTCGCGGACCGGCGTGTTCGCGGGAACGAACGGCCAGGACTACCCGGCGCTGCTGTCGCTGTCGGAGGGCGACTTCGGCGGCTACGTGGGCACCGGTAACGCGGCGAGCGTGTTCTCCGGGCGGGTGTCGTACGTGCTGGGTCTCGAAGGGCCCGCGGTCACTGTCGACACGGCCTGCTCGTCGTCGCTGGTCGCCCTGCACCTGGCCGCGCAGGCGCTGCGGTCGGGGGAGTGCGACCTCGCGCTCGCCGGCGGCGTGACCGTGATGTCCACGCCCGGTGCGTTCGTGGAGTTCAGCCGCCAGGGCGGTCTGGCGGGTGATGGGCGGTGCAAGGCGTTCGCGGAGGGTGCGGACGGTACGGGGTGGGGTGAGGGTGTGGGTGTGCTGCTCGTGGAGCGGTTGTCGGACGCGCGCGCCAACGGTCACCCGGTCCTCGCGGTGGTGCGTGGTTCGGCGGTGAATCAGGACGGTGCGTCGAACGGTCTGACGGCGCCGAACGGTCCGTCCCAGCAGCGGGTGATCCGCGCCGCCCTCGCGAGCGCCGGTCTGTCCGCCTCGGACGTGGACGCGGTCGAGGCCCATGGCACCGGCACGGCACTGGGTGACCCGATCGAAGCGCAGGCCCTGCTGGCGACGTACGGCAGGGACCGTGAGGGCGAGCGGCCGTTGTGGCTGGGGTCGGTGAAGTCGAACATCGGTCACACGCAGGCCGCCGCGGGTGTGGCGGGTGTGATCAAGATGGTGGAGGCGATGCGCCACGGCGTGCTGCCCGCCACCCTCCACGTCGACGAGCCCTCGTCGCACGTCGACTGGGAGGCCGGTGACGTACGGCTGCTGGCCGAGTCGACGCAGTGGCCGGAGACCGACCGTCCGCGCCGCGCGGGAGTCTCCTCGTTCGGACTGAGTGGCACGAACGCGCACGTCGTGCTGGAACAGGCACCGGACCCCGCCGTCGAGGCGACGGACGCCGGGCGGCCGCTGCCCGTCACCCCGTGGGTGGTGTCCGGACAGGGCCCCGCCGCGCTGCGGGCCCAGGCGGACCGCCTGCTGCACCATCTGCGGACTCACCCGGAGCCGGCCCCTGCCGATGTGGCCCTGTCGCTCGTCGGGTCACGGTCCGCCTTCGACAACCGTGCGGTGGTGCGCGGCACTGATCGTGAGGAACTCCTTGCGGGTCTTGCCGCCGTCGCCCGCGGCGAGACGCTGCCGGGTGTGGCACACGGAGCCGCGACCGCGGGCAAACTCGTCTTCCTCTTCTCCGGTCAGGGTGCACAACGCCTGGGTATGGGCCGGGAGTTGTACGACTCCTTCCCGGTGTTCGCGGAGGCCTTCGACGCGGTGTGCGCGCACGTGGACGAGGGTCTGCGCGAGGTCGTGTTCGGTGAGGACGTCGACCTGCTGAACGAGACGGGCTGGACTCAGCCCGCGCTGTTCGCGATCGAGGTCGCCCTGTTCCGGCTGGTGGAGTCGTGGGGTGTGCGCCCTGACTTCCTGGTGGGCCACTCGGTGGGTGAGCTGGCCGCAGCGCACGTGGCCGGGGTGTTCTCCCTCGAAGACGCCTGTCGGCTGGTGTCGGCGCGCGGTCGTCTGATGCGGCAACTCCCGCCCGGTGGTGCGATGTTCGCGCTGGAGGCGGCGGAGGACGAGGTGCTCCCGCTGCTGACGGACGAGGTGTCGATCGCCGCCGTCAACGGCCCGCGTTCGGTGGTGGTCTCGGGTGTGGAGGCGGCGGTGGCCGCCGTGGCCGAGGAGATCGCCGGATCGGGCCGCCGCACCTCCCGCCTGCGCGTCTCCCACGCCTTCCACTCGCCGCTGATGGAACCGATGCTCGCCGAGTTCCGCACGGTCGCGGAGAGCGTGACCTACGGCGAGCCGCGTATCCCGGTGGTGTCGAACGTGACTGGACAGGCCGCCGACGTGGGGGAGTTGGAGTCCGCCGACTACTGGGTGCGCCACGTCCGGGAGGCTGTGCGGTTCGCCGACGGGATCGCCTGGCTCGAAGAGCGTGGTGTCACCCGGTTCGTGGAGCTCGGCCCCGACGGCACCCTCACCGCCCTCGCCCGGACCGGCGTCTCCGGCGGCGACGGGACGCTGTTCGTGTCCGTCCTGCGCAAGGACCGCTCCGAGGCGGACACCGTCGTGGCCGCCGTGTCGCGGGCGTTCGCACACGGTGCCGCCGTCGACTGGCCCGCACTGCTGGACGGTTGCGGCGCGCGACGGGTGGAGCTGCCGACGTACGCCTTCCAGCGTGAGCGTTTCTGGCCCGAGCCCGCCGCACACCGGGTGTCCGAGACCAGCGCGAATCCGCTGGACGCGAGCTTCTGGGCGGCTGTGGAACGCGGCGACGCCCACGACCTCGCCGAGGTCCTGGGCGTCGACGAGGCCGAACTCGACACGGTCGTACCGGCGTTGTCCGCCTGGCGGCAGGGTGCGACCGAGCGGACCCGGGTCGACGGCTGGCGCTACCGCGTCGGCTGGCAGCCCTTCACCCCACCACCGCCCACCGCCCCGGACACCGGCCGCCGGCTGCTGCTCCAGCCGCCCACCGAAGGCCCGGTGCTCGATGGCGTCGAGGAGTTCCTCCCCGGTGTGGAGCGGATCGCCTACGACCCCGCCGCCGGGCGTGCCGAACTGGGCCGTGTCCTGTCCGACGCGGCAGCGGCGGGCGACCCGGTCGTCGGAGTCCTGTTCCGGCCGGCGGACGTGCCGACCTCCCTGACCCTCGTCCAGGCGCTGGGCGACGCGGGAGTGACCGCGCCGCTGTGGCAGCTCACGCGGGGCGCCGTCGCCGTCGGCACCCCGTCCGAAGGTGTCGTCGATCCGGCGCAGGCCGCCCTGTGGGGCTTCGGCCGGGTCGCCGCCCTGGAACACCCCGACCGGTGGGGCGGCCTCGTCGACCTGCCGGAATCCGTGGACCGGAGTGACCTCGCGAGCCTGGCCGCGGCCGTCACCGACGGCGGCGAGGACCAGGTGGCCGTACGCGCGGCGGCCCTGTTCGCCCGCCGGCTCTCCCCTGCCCCGCTGCCCGGCGGCGCACCGGCCTGGGGGCCCTCGGCCGACGGCTGGCGCGCTCCGGAGCGGGTGCTGGTGACGGGGGGCACGGGCGGAGTCGGTGCGCGTCTGGCGCACTGGCTGGTGGGGCGCGGTGCGAGCGAACTCGTCCTCACCAGCCGTCGCGGAATGGACGCCCCTGGTGCGGCCGAACTGGTGGCGGGGCTGGAGGAGTTGGGTGCGCGGGTGGTGGTGGAGGCGTGTGACACGGCGGACGCGGAGGCGGTCGCGGGTCTGCTGTCCCGGCATCCGGTCGACGGGGTGTTCCATGCGGCGGGTGTGCTGGACGACGATCTGATCGACCGGCTGACTCCGGAGCGGGTCGCCGCCGTCCTGGCGGCGAAGGCGGTGGGTGCCGATCATCTCGACGCCTTCACCCGGGAGTGGGACCTGTCGGCGTTCGTGGTGTTCTCCTCGATCGCCGGGGTGTGGGGCAGCGGTGGCCAGTCCGCGTACGCCGCCGCCAACGCCCACCTCGACGCGCTCGTGGAGCGGCGCCGGGCCAGGGGGCTCGCCGGTACCGCCGTCGCCTGGGGGCCCTGGGACGGGGGCGGGATGGTGACGGACGAGGGCGCCGCGGAGTTGATGCGCCGGGGTCTGCGGGTGATGGACCCCGACCGGGCGCTGACCGGGCTCGGACGCGCGCTGGACGTCGGGGACGCCACCGTGGTGGTGGCCGACGTCGACTGGGAGAAGTTCCTCGCACCGTTCACCGCCCGCCGTCCCAGCCCGCTGCTGTCCGCCCTCCCGGAGGCGCGGGCCGCCGCGGCGGCGCCCGGTGACGCGGAGACCGCACCCGGCGCCCCGCGCCCCCTGGTCGAGAAACTGACCGCGGCGCCCGCCGAGGCACGGCTCCAGCTGGTGCAGGACCACGTGCGAAGCGTCGCCGCCACGGCACTCGGCTTCGACGGGGTGTCGGGCGTCGAACCCACCAAGGCGTTCCGGGAGATGGGCTTCGACTCGCTGACCGCCGTGGAACTGCGCGACCGGCTCGACGCCGACACCGGTCTGCGGCTGCCGACCACCCTCGTGTTCGACCACCCCACACCCGCCGACCTCGCCCGCCACCTGGCGGACGAGCTCTTCGGGGGCGGGCGGACGAACGCCGCGGCGCTGCTGGCGGAGGTGGAGAACGCGGTCGGGCAGATCATCGCCTCCGACCCCGGACAGGACCTGAGGGTCCTGCTCAAGACACGGCTCAGGGCGTTCCTCACCGAGGTCGAGGATCTGGAGTCCGGCCCGAACGGCCCGGACGACGGCACGCGGCCCGGGATGTCCATGGCCGACCAGCTCGACGACGCCACCGACGAGGAACTCTTCGACCTGATCAGCCGGGAACTCGACCAGTCGTAGGAGCGCGGACCGCCCGAGGCGGCGCGAGCCGTGCTGACGAGTCCGTTCACGGGTGTTTCTCGAAACGCCCGTGAATCGGCCGACTGCCGACCAGGGAAGCTGGCCGGCCCCGAGGACGCACAGGAAGAGGTGACGGCACGCCGGAAGGAAGGCGCGCACCGCATCAAGATGATGCTCGACGACGACGACGGCGACGGCGACGACGACGGCGCCGACCTGCCGACGTGGGACGGGCCGACCGGCAGCCGCACGATGTTCGCCACCGGCACCACGAAGGCACCGACACCACGAAGCCGGCCCTGGACCCACGAATCACCGTGGCGGGGGAGCGGACACGGGCGGGCCGGTGGCCCCGGCCTCGCCGGGGCCACCGGCCCGCCCGTGCTCACATCCCCTCGGGAACGCCACCCCCGCCGGTGCGCCCGTGGACGTGCAGGCGCTCCAGCCAGGCCGGTTCCCGCACCACGGCCGCGTGCTCCTGGGCCAGACACAGATAGACGTCCCGGCCCCCGTCCTCGGCGGGCGTCGGCGCGATGTGCACCGTCGGCACCGGGAGGTCCGGGAACTCGTACCAGAACGGTTTTCCGGCGCCCAGGTCGATGCGGTACAGCGGGAACTGCGACCAGTTGTTGACGGTCAGCGCCGTCTCGAAGACGTCCGGCGCCCGGACCGACATGACGTGCCGTGACACGCCCGCCCTGCGGTAGGAGTTGAGGAAGGCGATCTCGTCGCGGATCTTGTCGGCGGTGTTGGAGTCCAGGCAGGCCCGGACGTCCTGGGCGACCCGGCCCAGCGGGCCCTCGCGCAGCGCCGCCGCCGAGGTGCCGGTCCAGCTGTTGCTGACGCAGTTGCCCCAGTACCCGGCGGGCAGCGCGTCACCGAGCCGGGACTGCGCGCTGACGATCATGCCGAGCCACTCGGCCGCCTCGTCGTCCCGGCCCCGCAGCTCGCCGAGCACCTGCCAGATGTGCGCGGTCAGCACGTCGTTGGTGGAGACCCAGGAGCCCTCGCCGGTCAGCTGCCGCTGCGCGGCCCGCTTCATCGCGACGAGTTCGGCGGCTTCGAAGCGGGTGGCGACGGTCGCGAGCTTGTGCAGGCCGACCTTGATGTTCGTGGCCAGCAGCCGTGCGCGGGAGACACCGGTGAACGCGCGTCGGGCCACCGTCGCGGGATCCGTGGACGCCCGGCCCAGCGCGTCGAGGACGGTCCGGTCGTGGAACGGCTCCTCGGGGGAGTCCAGCCCGTGGTGCTCGCGCGACCAGCTCTCCAGGAACGCGAGGGTGTTCCCGCCGTCCGCGAGACTGTGATTGATCATCACGCCCAGGACCGAACCGCCGCCGCGCATCTGCGTCAGCCGGATCTTCAGCAGCGGGGTGTCCCGGTCGACGACACGGAACGCGCTGACCTCGCGCAGCAGGCTGCCGATCACCGGCTCGGTGCGCAGCGAGGGCCCGTACTCCCGCATGGGCTCCGGCGACACCGCCTCGGTGAACCGGACCCCCGCGTCGTTGCAGAGCACGCTCAGCCCGCCGTCCCGGTCCCGGGTGAGACGGCCCGCCAGCAGCGGGTAGCGGCGCAGCGTGCGCGCCAGGGACGCGCGCAGCTCCGCGCCGTCCAGCGTCTCGCGGTAGAAGAACGTCAGCGGTGTGTACCAGGGGCCGGTCAGCAGGTCGTAACCGCTCAGCCGGACCCGGGCGTCGCCGGCGTCGCCGGCGGCGCCGGTGCGGACCAGGAACGACCGCTCCTCCCGGCTCTCCACGGCGTGACGGAAGACCGGCCCGGGCGTCCTGCCCTTCCCGCCCTTCGCCCTGCCTCTCTTCCCCACGACACGCGTCCTGCCCGTCCTGCCCGTCGTACTCGTCGTGTCCGTCGTGCTGGTCGTGCTGGTCGTGCCCATCGTGCTCGTGGTGCTCGTCCTCGCCGTCTTCTCCGTGCCGGGCGTGCCGGTCGGGTCGGGCGTGTCCGTCGGGTTGGTCGTGTTCGCTGTCACGGCGGTCCTCCTCGCGGGCCGATCAGTCCCAGGCGACGAGCAGGCTGTCGACCCCGTAGTGCACGGCACGGTCGCGCAGCGGTACTTCGTCCGCGGGCGTGGCCAGCCGCAGCTTCGGGAAGCGCTCGAACAGCGTGCGCAGACCGATCCTGAGGGTGGCGCGGGCCAGGTGCTGGCCCAGGCACTGGTGCGCCCCGAACCCGAGCGCCAGATGCTTGCGCGGGATACGCGTGACGTCGAGGGCGTCGGGGTCGGTGAAGACCGAGGGGTCGCGGTTGGCGGCGGGCAGCGAGAGGACGACGGTCTGCCCGGCCTTGATGGTGACGCCCTCGAGCTCGACGTCCTCCAGCGCGCAACGGCTGGACCCCATCTGCGAGATGGTCAGGTACCGCATCAACTCGTCGACGGCACCGGCCTCGTACAGCTCCGGACGGCTGCGCAGCAGGGCCAGCTGCTCCGGCTGCTCCAGCAGCGCGAACGTGCTCAGGGCCAGCATGTTGGGCGTCGTGTCGAGGGAGCCGCCCAGGGTGAGGACCGCGAGGTTGACCATCTCCTCCTCGGTCAGCTCCCCGGTGGAGGCCAGCTGTCCGAAGAAGTCGTCGCCCCGCTCCTCCATCCGCTCGCGGACCATGGGCCGCAGCGCCGCGTCCATGGACTCGACGTGGTGGATGAACTCCTCCAGCGTGTACGTCAGCGTCATCATCGCCGAGAAGTGCTTCGAGATGACCGCCATCAGCTCGGCGGAGGCCCCCATCAGGGACTGCACCGTGCGCACGCTCACCACCTCGGCGAACGACGTCAGCAGGTCGGCCTGCGAGCCCTGCGCCGCCATCTCGTCGAGGGTCTCGCCGATGATGCGGGTCAGCTCCGGCTCGAACTGCTGGATCCGGCGGACCGTGAAGTGCCCGGCCAGCAGACGGCGGTACTTGGAGTGCTCGGGCGCGTCCGTCTTCGCGAACGAACCGGGCGGGGAGGGCTGGGGGTTGTACTCGTCCATCGGGAACGGCGGCGCGACCACGTGGGCCAGCAGCTCGTTGCGGTGGCTGAAGCGGTTGTCGGCCAGGATCTGCCGCACCAGGTCGTGCCGGGTGACCAGCCAGCCCGAGGTGTCCGCCGGGGCCACCTGGAAGGTGATGGGGCTGATCGGGTTCTCCGCGCGCAGGCGGGCGTACGCCGCCGGCGGATCGAACGGGCATTTACCCCGGTCCGCCGGGATGACGGGTGCGTCGGGCCGTGTCTTCATGGTCACTCCGTTGGTGTGCCGGCTACGCCGTCGGGTGTCGTGGGGCGAGAGCTGGTGGGGTGTCAGGCACGCTTGACGGCCAGCGGCAGGTGCCGGGCGCCGAAGACGTTGGTGCCGTGATAGGTCAGCCGCGCGTCGGGGTCGACCTCGATCCGGGCGAACCGGTCCAGGAGCGCGTTCAGGGCGACCCGCCCCTCCAGCCGGGCCAGCGGCGCCCCGATGCAGTAGTGGATGCCGTGACCGAATGCGGCCTGGCGGGAGTTGGAGCGCTCCGGGCGGAAGGCGGCCGCGTCCTCGAAGACCTCCTCGTCCAGGTTGGCCGACAACAGCCACAGGTGCACCAGGGTGTTGGGGGCGAGGCTCGTCCCGTGGAACTCGGTCACGGCCGTGGTGACCCGCTCGATCCGCGTGAACGGCGGACGCAGCCGCAGGGTCTCCTCGATCACGGCCGGCACCAGTGACCGGTCCTCACGGACCCGTTCGAACAGTTCCGGCTCCCCGTCCAGGCACATCAGCGTGTTGCCCAGCAACACCGAGGTGGTGACATGCCCCGCGAGCAGCAGCAGGGTCGCGAAACTCGCGATGTCCTCGTCGTCGAGGCGCTCGCCGTCGAGCTCCGCGTGCACCAGGGTGCCCAGCAGGTCGTCCTGCCGCTCCCGGCGCCGCTCGTCGATGAAGCCCTGCAGGTACGCCGAGATCGTGGCGCCGGTCTCCTCCATCCGCCGCACGCTCGCGGGATCCTCCGGATCCGTCGACAGCAGCTGGTCCGCCCACCCCTGGAACAGGTCCCGGTCGGCCGTCGGCACGCCGAGCATCCGCGCGATCACCGTCACCGGCAGCGGGTTGGCGAGCACGTCCACCAGGTCGAAGCGGTCCGAGCCGGCCGCGGCCAGCAGCTCGGCGGTCAGGTCGGTGATCCACGGTTCGAGGCCGGAGATCAGCCCCGGGGTGAAGGCGCGGCTGACCAGACGGCGCATCTTGCCGTGCAGCGGCGGGTCCAGCAGCAGGAGGGTGCCGCGCGGGGCCTGGCGTTCACCGCCCGACAGACGGCCCACGGTGTCGGACGAGAAGGTCGCCGGGTCGGCGAGGACACGCTGGACGTCCTCGTACCGGAACAGGTGCACATGGCCTGCCTCGTCCCGCCAGACCGGGCTCTGCGCACGCATCCGCGCCAGCCAGGCCAGCAGCGTCGTCCCGCCGTCCGGCTCCACCGAGGGAGCCCTGCCGATGCCGGGTCCCGGCGCCGCGCCGTGCGCCGGATCCGCCACTTCCCGCGTCACACCGACGTCCGAGGTGCCTTCCTCCGCCACCAGTGGTTCCCCCTCTCGTGCGGCCCGGTCGCGATCGCGGCCCGCGACGCGCCGAATTCGACCGGCGCCCCGACGGGCCCGGCTCTCGCGTCACTCCAGCACGCGGCGCCGGACCGGGGCCAGGAACGGCCGCGCAGTCTAGGGATTCACCGAGTACCGCCCGCCCGGCCCCCGCGCGAGGGCACGGCGGCGGGCGCAATCTCTGGAGGAAATCCCAGACAGTGACGGCCCACGGCCGCAACGGGCCCGCCCGCGGCCCAAGATGGGCACCGCCCCGGGCAGCGGGGCGCCACCCCCGTACCGCCCGACGCGGAAGGCCGGCATGGACATCGCGATCGACCCCGACAAGTGCATGGGAGCGGGTCAGTGCGTACTGATCGCACCCGAGGTCTTCGACCAGGACGAGACCGACGGACGCGCCCTGCTCCTGATCGAACGGCCGGGAAGCGACCACCACGAGGCGATCCGAGAAGCGCACGAATCCTGCCCGCTGGGTGCCATCACCCTCCAGGAGGACTGAGCGGCTCCGGCAGCCGGTCCGGGCGACAGCGCCCGGCGCACCTTCCGCCGGGCGCTCCTCGATGTCCCGCGGCCCGGCCGCAGACCTTCTACGAACGAGAGGATGCCATGCGCGTTCTGTTCGCCGGCCTGTCGGAGAAGTCGCACCTGAACACCATGGTGCCGCTGGCCTGGGCCTTCGTCACGGCCGGGCACGATGTGCTGATGGCCAACTCTCCGTCGCTGACCCCCGCCATCACCGGGGCCGGCCTGGTGGCCGCCCCCGTGGGCACCGACGACCACACCCTGCTGCACGCGGACATGGCACTCGCCCGCGAGTCCCAGGACGCCGACGTCGCCAACTGGAGCCACCTCGGCCCCGGCCAGGTCGACTGGGCCACCCTGCGCGAACGCTACGAGATCAGCGTGCCCTGGGGCTTCGCCCGCTACAACGACCCCGTCATGGACGACATGGTGGCCCTCGCCCGCGACTGGCGGCCCGACCTCGTCATCCGCGACCCCATCGCCTACGCCGGCGCGGTCGCCGCACGCGCCAGCGGCGCGGCCCATGCCCGCCTGCTGTGGTGCGCCGACGTGTACGGGCAGGCCAGGCGCACCTTCGTCGACCTCGCCCGCGACGTCCCCGAGGCCGAGCGCACCGACCCGCTCGCCGAGTGGATCGACGAACGGGGCCGCGCCTACGGCGTGTCCTGCGACGAGGAACTCCTCAACGGCCAGTTCACGATCGACACCCTGCCCCCGAGCCTGCGGCCGCCGAGCGACCTGCACCGGCTGCCCATGCGCTACATCCCCTACAACGGCCCCGCCGTGCAGTGGGACTGGCTGCGCGAGCGGCCCAAGTCGCCCCGGGTGTGCCTCACGCTCGGCCGCACCAACAGCGAGGCCTACGGCGGTGACTACGTCCCCCTCTACGACATCCTCAGGTCCCTGGGCGCACTCGACGTTGACGTGGTCGCCGCGCTCATGCCCGAACAGGCCGAACAGCTCGGGGACCTGCCCCCCAACGTGCGCGCCGTCAGCGGGATCGCCCTGAACACGCTGCTGCCCACCTGCTCCGCCGTCATCCACCACGGCGGCTGGGGCACCTTCGCCACCGCCCTCGTCAACGGCGTCCCGCAGCTCGCCCTGTCGACCAACGTCGCCGACCAGGAACTGCGCGGGCGCGCGGTGGAGAAGGCCGGCGCCGGGATCTTCGTCCACCACAGCGACGTCGACGCCGGCCAGGTCCTCGTGCACACCCGCATGCTCGTGGAGGAACCGTCGTTCGCGGCCGCCGCGGGACGGCTGCGGGACGAGTCCGCGGCCCTGCCCAGCCCGCGCGCCCTGGTCGGCCAACTGGAACAACTGGTCGCCGGCCGCTGACACCGCCCCGAACGCACGCCCCGAACGCACGCCCCGAACGCACGCCCCGAACGCACGCCGCGCTCGCCCCGCCCGAACGCACCGCCCCGGGCACGCTGCCCCGAACAGACCGGCCCACCGGCCGGATTCGCGCACCACACCGCACACACGAGGAAGGAGGACGGCGTCGACCGCGACCCCGACCGGGGTACCTGGCGCCGCAATCCCGATGAGTCAGACACGCATCCTGGTGACCGGCGGTGCCGGCTTCATCGGTTCCCACTACGTCCGCACCCTCCTCGGCCCCCTCGGCCCCGACGACGTCTCGGTGACCGTCCTGGACGCCTTCACCTACGCGGCCAAGCGGGCCAGCCTCGACGAAGTCCTGGACTCCGACCGGTTCCGGCTGGTCGTCGGCGACATCTGCGACCCGGCGGTCGTCGGCCCCCTCATGGCCGAGCACGACCAGGTCGTGCACTTCGCGGCCGAGTCGCACGTCGACCGGTCACTGTCCAGCTCCGCCGAGTTCGTCCGCACCAACGTCATGGGCACCCAGGTGCTCCTGGACGCCGCACTGCAGCACGGCATCGGGACCTTCGTGCACGTCTCCACCGACGAGGTCTACGGCTCCATCCCGGCCGGCTCCTGCTCCGAGGAGCAGTCCGTGAACCCCAACTCGCCCTACGCCGCCTCCAAGGCGGCCAGCGACCTGCTCGCCCTGGTCTACCACCGCTCCCACGACCTGGACGTGCGGGTGACCCGCTGCTCCAACAACTACGGCCACCACCAGTACCCCGAGAAGATCATCCCGCTCTTCGTCAGCCTCCTCCTGCAGGGCAGGAAGGTCCCGCTGTACGGCGACGGGATGAACGTGCGCGACTGGCTGCACATCGACGACCACGTCCGCGGCATCGAACTGGTCCGCACCCGGGGACGGGCCGGCGAGATCTACAACATCGGCGGCGGCACCGAGCTCGACAACCGCCGGCTCACCGAACGCCTCCTGGAGGCGTGCGGCGCGTCCTGGGACCAGGTCGAGTACGTCACCGACCGCAAGGGCCACGACCGCCGCTACTCGGTCGACTGGAGCAAGGCCCACACCGAGCTGGGCTACAAGCCGCAGAAGGACTTCACGGAGGGCCTCGCCGAGACCGTCGCCTGGTACCGCGACAACCGCGACTGGTGGGAGCCCGCCGCCACCGAGGCCGACGGGCCCGCGACCGGGACCCCCGCATGCTGACCTTCCGCACCCTGGGACTGCTCGAGGTGACCCGGGACGGACGGCCCGTGACACCCACCGCCCCGAAGGTCCGCCAGATGCTGGCCCTGCTGCTGGCACGCCGCAACACCCTGGTGTCGATCTCCGCAATCGCCGGCGAACTGTGGGAGCGCACCCCGCCGCGCAGCGCCACCGCCACCGTCCAGACCTACGTCTACCAGCTGCGCAAACTCCTGCAGAGCGACAGCGAGACGGCCGCCGGAACGGGACCGCTCGTCACCCGGGCCACCGGCTACATCCTGCGGGTGGCCCCCGGCGACTACGACGCCGAGGAGTTCGAACGGCTCACCGTCCAGGCACGGTCCGCGATCGAGGCCGGTGACGCCCACACCGCCACCGAACGCCTCCAGGCCGCACTGGCCTGGTGGTCCGGCCAGCCGTTCGCCGACATCGGCCAGGGCCCCTGCCTCCAGGCGTACGCGCTGCGTCTGGAGGAGCTCCACATGCACGCCCTGGAGCTGCGCATCACCGCGGGGCTCGGACTCGGCCAGCACCGCGAACTCGTCGCGGAACTCAAGGAACTGGCCAGCACCTACCCGCTCCACGAGTGGTTCCAGGGCGGTCTCATCATCGCGCTCCAGCGCTGCGGCCGCAGCAGCGAGGCCCTCCAGGTCTACCAGCGGCTGCGCCGGCTGCTCCGTGACGAACTGGGCCTGGAACCCTCCGCCGGGCTGCAGCAGATCCGCCAGCACGTCCTCATGGACCGGGTCACCACCGCCGACCTCAGCCTGCTGCCGGGCTGAACAGGGAGCCGCCGGACGGGCCCCGTACACCCGCTGTCCGCCGGCCGGGCCACCGGTTTCCGCCGTGCCCACGCCTCTGTGCCCGCGCCCGTGTGCCCGTACGTCAGTGCCCCTGTGCCCGTGTCCCATGCCGTCCGTGCCCGTGTGCCCGTATGCCCGTGCGTCCGTGCCCGCGCCCCTTGCCGTTCGCGCCCACGCGCCCACGCGCCCACGCCCCCACGCCCACGCGCCCACGCCCACGCGCCCACGCCCACGCGCCCACGCGCCCACGTCCGCGCGTCCGCACACCGCCGGCCGGCACGAGGCCCGGCAGCGCGCGCACGCCCACGCGTCCGTACGCGGCCCGGCAGCGCGCCCACGCCCGCTCAGACGGAGCGCTCCGCCGCCTTCCACAGGTCCCGTACGGCCTCCTCGGGCCCGCGGCGGGGCGACCACCCCAGCAGCTCGCGCGCCGCGGTGACGTCCACGCACATCCAGTCCGCGTCCGCGGCGGGCCGCACCGTACCGCCGGTGTCCTCGACCAGCCGCACCGCCCGCCCGCTCGCCGCGATCAGCCGGTTGACCACGGTGCGCACATGCAGCGAGGTACCGCTGCCGATGTTCACCACCCGGCCCCGCGCCCGCGGCGTCCGCGTCGCGGCCACGACCGCCTCGGACGCGTCCTTCGCGTCGACGAAGTCCCGGCTGCTGCGCAGCGGGGACAGCTGCACCGTGACGGGGCCGTCCGGCGCCGGCCGGGCGAGCAGCTGCTGCGCCACCCGGCCCAGCAGGCTGCCGGGCGGGATCCCGGCGCCGATGACGTTCGACAGCCGCAGCACCACCGCGTTCGTCCGGCCCTCCCGGGCGGAGCGCAGGACGGCCTGGCTGCCGAGCAGTTTCGACTGCCCGTAGTCCGTCGCCGGGCGGGTGGGGGAGTCCTCGGCGAGCAGGACGCCCGCGGGCTGCGGCGTGTACTCGTGCACCGAGCCCAGGTGCACCAGCCGCGGCTGCCACGAGGCGGCGTCCAGCGCCGCCAGCAGCTGCTCCACGAGCAGTTGGTTGCCCTGCCGCATGACGCCCACCGACGACGACCAGGCCACGCCGGCCGCGTTGACGACGGCCACCGGACGCTCCGCGTCGATCAGCCTCGTCAGCGCGGCCGGCCCGTCCTTGACCAGGTCCATCGGGCAGAACTGCCACGAGGCCGGTGTCTTCGCGGCCTGCCGCGCGACGGCGAGGACCTCGTGACCGGCTGCCTCCAGGGCCGCGCCCGCGTGCCGGCCGACGAAGCCGGTCGCGCCGAGGACGACCACCCGGCCGGACGATCCGTCCGGCGCTTCGGGCACTCCCTGTCTACCGACCAGCGTCATGCCGCTCCCCCTTTTGGGCCGGGTCGCCCCGCACCCGTACGTCGTCCCGGTGCGCCACGGCGGCGGACGTCGGTTTTGTGCGGTCACTGTCGCACCCGGCGATCGAGGACCCCTCCAGGACCGTTCGACTCGACCGTGCCCTGGGCGGCGCTTCAACGGTCCTCTACCGGCCCGCCCTATGGTGCTGCCACCATGAAGGTTCGAGAGATGGCTGTGCCGGACGCTTTCCACATCACACCGCACAAGATCGGCGATGTGCGCGGGAACTTCTACGAGTCGTTCCGCCACGACAGGCTGGCCGAGGAGATCGGCAGACCCGTGCCCCTGGTGCAGGTGAACTACTCGGTCTCCCGCAGGAGCACCCTGCGCGGGCTCCACGGCACCCTGCTGCCACCCGGCCAGGCGAAGGTCGTGTGCGTCGTACGCGGCGCGATCCTCGACATCGTCGTGGACGTGCGCCTCGGCTCGCCCACCTTCGGCGCGCACGAGGCGAACTGGATGAGCGCCGAGTCCGGCGACAGCGTCTTCGTCTCCGAAGGGCTCGTGCACGGCTTCCTCGCCCTCACCGACGACACCTGCGTCTCCTACCTGTGCTCCACCGAGTTCGTCCCCGGCACCCAGGTCGACATCGACCCCCTCGACGCCGAGCTGGACTTACCGTGGCAGCTGTCGGAGACCCCGCTGATGTCGGCCAAGGACTCCCGGGCCGTGTCCGTCGCCACCGCCCGCCGGACCGGCCTGCTGCCGCGCTACGAGGACTGCCTCGCGCACTACGCGGCGCTGCGCGGCACGTGACCGGTTCCCCGGAGACGGGCCCGCCTCCCTCCCCGGCGGCCGCGGGCGCACCGTCCCAGGCCGCCGCCGTACCGAAGGAACAGCCGATGCCGCACCGCACCGACCCCCGCCCGCTCCACTGCGCCGTCCTGCCCTTCGCGGACTTCGGGCACGTCGCTCCGAGCCTCGGCGTCGCCCGCGAGCTCATCGCCGGCGGCCACCGGGTGACCTACGTCGTGGACGAGCGGTACGCCGGCCTGGTCGAGGAGGCGGGCGCCCGCGCCGTCACCTACACCTCCGCGCGCGGCGAGTTCTATCGCGCCGCCGACCCGGCCCCCGGCCAACTGGCCGCGGAGGGTTACGCGTTGCTGGTGGACACCATCGAGACCGTGTTCCCCGCCGCCCTGACCGCGCTCGCCCAGGACCCCCCGGACGCCGTCCTCTACGACTTCGAGAACGTGGCCGCCGGACGGGTCGCCGCCCGGCTCCTCGACGCCCTGCCGGTGCAGATGTTCCCCAGCCACGCGGCGAACGAGACCTTCTCCCTGCGCGCCCAGATGTGGGACCGGGCCGACCCGGTGATGGCCAAGGGCGCCGGCGTCCTCATCGGGTTCATGGGCGAACACGGCATCGGCCTGGACGAGATGAGCCGCTACGGCACCGAGTGGGACGAGCACAACCTCGTCTTCCTGCCGCGCGACTTCCAGATCGAGGGCGACACCTTCGACGACCGCTTCGCGTTCGTGGGCCCCATGGTCACCGAGGCCCCGGCCGGCCTCTGGTCGCCGCCGGCGGACGGCCGGCGCACCGCGCTGGTGTCCCTGGGCACCGAGTCGGGCGACCGCGGCGACTTCTTCCGCACCTGCGCCCAGGCCTTCGACCCGGCCTCCTGGCACGTCGTGATGACGCTCGGCCACGGCGCCGACCGCGCACAGCTGGGGCCGCTGCCCCCGCACGTCGAGGTCCACGAGTGGCTGCCGCACCCGGCCGTGCTGCCGCACGCGGACGTCCTGGTCTGCCACGCCGGCATGGGCAGCCTCATGGAGGCCCTGTACTTCGCCACGCCCGTGGTGGCCATCCCGCGCGCCCACGAACTCGGTCTCAGCGCCGAGCGGCTGGAGCAGTGCGGGGTCGGCCGCACCCTGTCACGGACCGGCCTCGACGCCGACCTCCTCGCCCACACCGTGAACGGGCTGCTGGCCGACCCGCGCACCCCCGCCGCCCTGCGGCGGATGCGCGCCGCGGTCCGCGACGCCGGCGGTGCCCCCCGCGCCGCCGACACCCTTCAGGGCTGGGCGGCGCGGCACCGCCGGCACCGCACGGGCCGGCCGGCCGGCATCAGTGGGGCAGCGTGACGAACTCGCTCACCGTCGAGATGCTGTAGTCGATCATCTCGTCCGTCAGGCCGGGGAAGACACCGATCCAGAACGTGCTCTCGGTGGTGATGTCACTGTTGGTCAGCGGACCGCTGACCCTGAACTCCCGCCCCTCGTACGCCGGGTGGCGGGTGAGGTTGCCAGCGAAGAAGCGCCGGGTGGCCACCTTGCTGTACTCCAGGTGGTCGATGAGCGCCCCCGGCGCGAACGGGGCCCCGGGCACGACGGTGATGGCGAAACCGAACCAGCTCGGGTCGCTGCCCGGCGTCGCCTCCGGCAGGATCAGGTGCGGAAGACCGTCCAGGCCCTCCCGCAGCCGCGCCCAGTTGCGGCGCCTGGCCTTGCCGAACTCGTCGATGTGCGTCAGCTGCTGCAGCCCGAGGGCCGCCTGCACATCGGTCGACTTCAGGTTGTAGCCCACGTGCGAGAAGATGTACTTGTGGTCGTAGCCGGCCGGCAGCGTCCCCATCTGATGCTCGAACCGCTTGAAGCACCGGTTGTCCTCGGCCGGCTCGCACCAGCAGTCGCGACCCCAGTCGCGCATGGACTCCACGATGCGGGCCAGCGCCAGGTTGTCCGTCAGGACCACCCCGCCCTCGCCCATCGTGATGTGGTGCGCCGGGTAGAAGCTCTCGGTCGCCAGATCCCCGAACGTGCCGGTGAGACGGCCCTTGTAGGTGCTGCCCAGCGCGTCGCAGTTGTCCTCGATGAGGAACAGGCCGTGGTCGTCGGCGATCTGCGCGATCTCCTCGACGGCGTACGGGTTGCCGAGCGCGTGCGCCACCATGATCGCCCGCGTGCGCGGCCCGATCGCCTGCTCGATGCGCTCCGGCGTCGGGTTGTAGGTGCCGATCTCGATGTCGGTGAAGACCGGCACCAGACCGTTCTGGAGGATCGGGTTGACGGTCGTCGGGAACCCGGCGGCCACGGTGACCACCTCGTCGCCCGGCACCAGACGGCTGTCCTCCAGCTGGGGCGAGGTGAGCGAGCTGAGCGCCAGCAGGTTCGCCGACGAACCGGAGTTCGTCAGATGCGCCTTGCGCAGGCCGAAGTACTTGGCCAGCGCGCGTTCCAGCTTGCGCGAGCTCGGTCCGGCGGCGATCCGCATGTCCAGGGCCGCCTCGACCATCGCGACGCGGTCCTCCTCGTCGAGGACGGCACCGGAGGCCATGACGGACGTGATACCGGGCACGAATCCCGAGGACGCGTTGCTGCGGTGGTACTCGCGTACCAGGTCGAGGATCTCTGTCTTGTCGTTGCCCATCGGCTGGTGGCCTCCCTGTGGCTGCCGGCGGGGACGGAGCCGTGGCCGCGACGGCAGGAAGTGCGAGCGGGGTCCCCGGACCGGGATCTGTCGGCCGGGAAGCCCAGCCCAACACACCGCGCACCGGCGTGCCCAGCGCTGCCGGACAAGTCTAGGGATCCACCAAAACCGGCCCCGCGCACGGCCGTTGGACACCGCGCACCCCCCGGCGACGGCCCGCGGGCGAGGACTAGGGATTTCCTCGCCCGCTCCGCGGAACGCTGGAGTGCCAGGTCAACAGGCGCGCCCGCAGGCCGATTCCAGTGAGGCACAGTGAACAACTCTTCAGCCGCGTCCCGGACACGGCACCACACCGTCACCGTCCGCGCCGGCGAAGCGACCGGGGAACGCGTGCGCCTGAGTGTCTACGACCTCATGACCGGCACGTTCGCGACCCCGCGCACCTTCTACTACCGCCGGACACTGGACGCCGCGGCGCTGCGCGCCTCGCTCACCGCGACGCTGGCGCACTACCCGCTGCTGACCGGACGGCTGGTCCGCGACGACGACCGCGGGCTCAGCGTCGTCTGCAGCGACGCGGGCGTCCCGTTCACCGAGAGCCACAGCGACCGGCCCATGCCCGCGTACGGACTCGGCCGCTCGGCCAAGGACGACATCGGCTCCTACCTCCACAAGGCCAGCGCCTTCCGGATCGTCGGGCACGACACCCCGCTGCTGACCGTGCGCGTCACCCAGATGCGCGGCGGCGGTTCGGTCCTCGGCATCGCGATCAACCACAGCATCGTCGACGGCGCGGGGTACCTCGACTTCCTGCGGCACTGGTCGCGCGTCCACCACGGCGAGGAGCACCGCGCGGCGCCGTACGCCCGCACCCTCCTGGACGGCGTCGCCGAGGGCGCCGCCCCGGACGCCGCACGACACAGCACCCAGTACGCCCTGGTGTCCGGACCGCAGAAGGCCCGCTTCATCCTCCGGGTCAACGCCGGTGCGCGGCGCGTGCGCACCGTCACCCTGCGCTTCGCCGCCGACGAGATACGGGCACTGAAGGAGCACGCCCGCGCCTCGCTCGCCGGCAGCGGCCTGCGGGTCTCCAGCGGCGACGCCCTCAGCGCCCACCTGTGGAAGGTCCTCGCCGAGCTGCGGGCGCGCCCCGACGACAGCGTGGAGCGCCTCGGCATGGTCGTCGGCCTGCGCTCCGCCCTGCGCGCGGCCCTGCCCGACGGATACTGGGGCAACGCCGTCACCAACGTCACCCCGCAGCTGCCGGCCGCGGAACTGCGCGCCGCCTCCCTCGCCGACACCGTCGCGACCGTCCGCCGGGCCGTCGACGGCGTCACCGCCGGCCGGGTCCGCGACGAGGTCGCCTTCCTGCAGGCCCAGCGCGACGCCCGCCGCACCCACCTGGTCCTCAGCCGCATGGCCCTGGACGCCTTCGGGGGAACCGTCGCAATCAACAACGTCAGCCGGCTGCCCGTCTACGAGATCGACTTCGGCGCGGGACGGCCGTTCTGGTTCGAGTTCCCCTCCAGCCCCGTCCCCTGGACACTCCTGGTCACCCCCACACCGGCCGACGACGACAGCCGCGACGTGCACTTCAGCGTCCCGCGCGAGAGCGCGCGGGCACTGCTCGCACCGGAGTGGACCAAGCGGCTGCACGCGTACGCGCCCCACGGCTGAGCCGCTGCCCGGCGGCCCCGGCCGCCCGGTGGCGCCCCGCGGGAACACACACCAAGGGCCCGGCATCCCCGCGGATGCCGGGCCCTTGGTGTGTGCGGGAGGGCGCGGCCGGACGCCCTCCCTGACCCTGACAGGACGATGTGCGGCCTAGAGCCCGACGGCCGTGCGCAGGGCGTTGACGCGGTCGGTGCGCTCCCACGTGAAGGCGTCGCCCTCGCGGCCGAAGTGGCCGTACGCGGCGGTCTGCGCGTAGATCGGGCGCAGCAGGTCGAGATCGCGGATGATCGCGGCCGGGCGCAGGTCGAAGACCTCGTCGATGGCCTTCTCGATCCGGTCGACGTCGACCGTGTGGGTGCCGAAGGTCTCCACGAACAGGCCGACCGGCCGCGCCTTGCCGATGGCGTAGGCGACCTGGACCTCGCAGCGCGAGGCGAGACCCGCGGCGACGACGTTCTTGGCGACCCAGCGCATCGCGTACGCGGCGGAGCGGTCGACCTTGGAGGGGTCCTTGCCGGAGAAGGCGCCGCCGCCGTGGCGGGCCATGCCGCCGTACGTGTCGATGATGATCTTGCGGCCGGTCAGGCCGGCGTCGCCCATCGGGCCGCCGATCTCGAAGCGGCCGGTCGGGTTGACCAGCAGGCGGTAGCCCTCGGTGTCCAGCTTGATGCCGTTGTCCGCCAGCGCCCGCACCTCCGGCTCCACCACGAACTCGCGGATGTCCGGGGCGAGAAGGGAGTCCAGGTCGATGTCCGCGGAGTGCTGCGAGGACACCACGACGGTGTCCAGCCGGACCGCCCGGTCGCCGTCGTACTCGATGGTGACCTGCGTCTTGCCGTCGGGGCGCAGGTAGGGAACGGTCCCGTTCTTGCGGACCTGCGACAGCCGGTGCGACAGCCGGTGCGCCAGGTGGATCGGCAGCGGCATCAGCTCCGGCGTCTCGTCCGTCGCGTAGCCGAACATCAGGCCCTGGTCGCCGGCGCCCTGCTGGTCCAGGTCGTCGCTGTCCCCGTCCCCGGCGCGCTTCTCGTACGCGGAGTCGACGCCCTGGGCGATGTCGGGGGACTGCGTACCGATCGACGTGGACACCCCGCACGACAGGCCGTCGAAGCCCTTGACGGAGGAGTCGTAGCCGATCTCCAGGATCTTGTCCCGGACGAGCTGGGCGATGGGCACGTAGGCCGTGGTCGCGACCTCGCCGGCCACGTGCACCAGCCCGGTGGTGATCAGTGTCTCCACCGCCACGCGTGAGGTGGGGTCCTGGCGCAGCAGGGCGTCGAGAATGGTGTCGCTGATCTGGTCGGCGATCTTGTCGGGGTGTCCCTCTGTCACGGACTCCGAAGTGAACAGGCGGTGAGACACAGCGCTCCCTTGGGTGCGAGGGGCTGTCGGCGGTGCAGCCCTATGCGGCGTGGGGCGCTGACAGCGGGTGGACGGTGAAGGTGACGGACGTGCGGGTGCGGCGGGGCAGACGGCGGGGCGTGCGGGGCGAGGCGATGTGCTCCCCGACCCAGCCGGCCAGGATCCCGGCGGCGTGGTCGAGGGCCTCGGGCCAGGTGGTGTGCGCGTCGTCGTCGGCGCTGTCGCTGACGAACTTGACGAGGCGTACGGGGATGCCGAGGTGCTGTGCCACGGTCGCGACGGCGTAGCCCTCCATGTCGACGAGGTCGGCCTCGAGGGCGAGCCGGTCGCGGACGGCGGAGTCCGTGACGAAGGTGTCCCCGGTCGCCAGGGTGGGGCCGCGGCCCGCGTCCACGGTGAGGGGAGCACCGTGGACGCGGCCGCTGATCCTGTGCAGGAGGGCCGTGTCGAGGTCGTGCTGGACGACCCGGGAGATCTCGTGGACGCCCGCCAGGCCCTCCTTCAGCGCCCCGGCCGTGCCCAGGTTGACGATCTCGCGGGGACGCTCGCCCCGGCACAGGGTGAGTGCGAGGGCCGCCGCCGCGTTGACCTTTCCTATCCCGGTGACCAGGAGGGGGAACCGGTCGTCCAGGCGGGCCGCCTCCTCTTCCACGGCCGCGACGATCAGCGGACGGTCGGAGCGGATCTCACCGGTGAGGCGGGGGTGGAACGCGTGGTCGGTGACCGGGTGAAGCAACACGGCGCTTCCTGCCTTTCGCAGTCGTCAGCCCACCGGGCGCTCGGTGTCGAAGTCGTCGAGGTAGGCCCGCTTCGCGGCGGTGTCGCGCGCCGATCGCAGGTAGAGCGACCAGGCACGCCGCTCGTGCCCGGTCACATCCAGTTCGACGACGTCCTGGGCGGCGAGCTGCAGGCCGGGCTCCTGCTCGTAGGGCCGGAAGCCGCCGCCGGTGTCGGCGTAGATCGCCTGGACCAGCTCGTTGCGGTCCCGCCACACGCAGACCTGCATGAAGAAGTTGTCGCCGCAGCGGTGCAGCAGCACGTAGCCGAACTCCTTGCGGAACGCGAGCCGTCCGGCCGCCTCCTCGGCCCGCAGGAACACCCGGGCCCGGTCGCTCACCGCGGGCGTCGCGTCCTGCTCCGCGCCGCGGATGTCGTACCACTTCAGGTAGGCGCCCGGCAGCACCAGGTGTCCTCCGGGACGGCTGCGGTGCAGCGTGTGCGACCAGCCGGCGTACTCGGCGTATCCGGTGAGGTCGTCGACGATTCCTGCCGCTGCCGACACAGCGATCTCCGTTCCTGTGGGGGTGCGTGGTGCGTGCGTGCGGGTGCCTGCGGGTGCGGTGGGGCGGTCCGGTGCGGCCGCCCGGCGGGGGAGACCGGGTGGGGCCGCACCGGACGCCGTCTCAGACCGTCGCGGTCGCGGCCTCGTCGGCCAGCGATCCGGAGACGGTGGTGTGCGCGCTCGCGAACAGCTGCGGGTGCGCCTGCTGGATCCCGCCGACCACCAGGTCGTAGGGAACGTCGTCGAAGGAGCCGTGCTCGTGGATGAACTCCATGTGCCGGCGGCCGTCCTCGTCGAACGGGTGGTACAGGCTGTCGGTGCGGCCGTCGAAGTCCAGCGGCTTGATCTTGTAGAGCCGGCAGAGCAGCTTGTTGAAGACCGGGGTCGCCTTCACCCACCGGTCGTCGAGGTTGACCACGGTCAGGCTGTGGAAGCGGAAGACGTCCCCGCCGACCAGCTCCCGCAGCCGCGGCGAGGCGAGGTGGTTGCGTACGTCGCCGTAGTAGACCCGGCTCGGGATGCCCACGGCACGCAGCGCGGCCGCGTAGAGGATGGACTTGTGGACGCAGAACCCGAAGCCCTTCTCCAGCACGCCGGTCGCGCTCAGTCCGTGCCGGGTCAGGTCGGCGCCGTACACCTCGTAGGTGATGCCGTCCCGGACGGCGTAGTAGAGGGCTATCGCCTTCTGGGTGTCGCTCTCGCTCTCCTTCGCGCGGGCGAGGGCCTTGTCGACGAACGCGCGGACGGTGGGCGAGCGGTGGTCCAGGAACTCGGTCGCGGCCAGCGTGGCCGTCTCGGTGGCGGTGCCGGCCGCGGCGGCGGCACCGGTGTTCTCTGCCATGTCTCTCGGGATTCCTTCCGGGTCCTCAGGCCTGTGCGGGCCTGAGCGGGCGGTTCAGGCCCATGAGGGTGGCCAGGCGCTGGCGCTGGATCTCCGAGGTGCCGGAGTAGATCCGCCCGCCCACGGCGTCCCGCAGGTCCTTCTCGACTCCGTACTCGCTGACGTAGCCGTAACCGCCGAAGACCTGGATCGCGTTCAGCGCGGAGCGCACGTTCGCCTCGCTCACCACCAGCTTGGTCATCGCGACGTCACTGGCGGCGTCGGCCTTGGACTGCACCTTCTCTGCGGTGTCGTAGATCCACTTCTGCGAGGTCTCCAGGTCGATCCGCATCTCGACGATCATGTTGGCGACCGACTGGTTCGCGCCGATGACCGAGCCGAACTGGGTACGGGTACGGGCGTACTCCACGCACCGCTCCAGCCGCCGGCGCATCTCCCCGACGTTGATCCCGAAGCCGCACAGGATCTCCCACTTCATGACGTGGTCGAAGATGAGGAACCCGGCGCCCTTGCTGCCGACCACGTGATCGCGGGGCACCCGGACGTCGTCCAGGAAGACCTCGGCCAGCGGCGAGGTGCGCAGCCCCATCTTCGAGATGGGGTTGCCGACCGACAGCCCCGGCGAGTCCCGGCGCACCAGGAACGCGGTGATCCCGGCCAGATCCCCGGGCGCGCCGGTACGGGCGTAGACGACGATCACGTCCGCGATCGAGGCGTTGCTGATGAACGACTTGCTCCCGTTGAGGACGAAGTCGTCGCCGTCCAGGACGGCGGTGGTCTGCATCCCCATCACGTCCGAACCGCCGGAGGGCTCGGTGATGGCGTGCGCGCCGATCATCGTGCCGGCGCAGATCTCCGGCAGGTAGCGGGCCTTGAGCGCCGACGAACCGAACCGCTGGAGCGGGACACCGGTGCTGACCATGTGGGTGGAGACCGAGAAGTTCAGCCCGGAGTCCTGGCAGCCGTGGCCGAGCTGCTCCAGCACGTGGACGGTGGTCAGCAGGTCCTTGCCCAGCCCCCCGTGCCGGGGGTCGAACGGCAGCCCGAACAGGCCGACGTCCTTGAGTCGTTGCCAGCCGTCCCGGTCGAACGTGCCGGCCTGGTCGCGTTCGAGATGGTCGGCGCCGAGCTTCGCGGCCACGGCGCCGATCGCCTCACGCAGTTCCTGCTGTTCCTCGCTCCAGCGCATCATGACGGGGGAGTGTCCGATCCTCAGTACTGGGAGAAGGCTTCGTCGCTGAGCGCGTGGCTCTCGTCGCCCTTCAGCGGCGGGTTGAAGACACTGACCAGTTCCATGTCCTGGTCGGGGGAGGCGATCAGGAAGTGGGCGTCGTGCTCGTCGAGGACGTACAGCACACCGGGGGTCAGGTCCTGCGCGACGCTGCCGTCGGCGGCCTCGACACGGCCCGAGCCGGAGATGCAGTAGCACGCCTCGAGGTGACGCCGGTACTGCAGCCGTGACTTCGTGCCCGCGCGGACGACCGTGTGGCAGATGCCGAAGCCCATGTTGTCCGCTTCGACCAGGAGGCGGTGACTCGGACCGCTTCCCCACTCGACCGGTGTGACCTGCGACTTCTCGCGAATGAACATGGTTTCCTTTCTTTCTCCTGGGGAGTGGAGGTGCGAGGGGGCGGGGGGTTACTCGGGGGCGGCGGCGCCCGCGTAACGGCGGACGACCTTCTCGACGGCGGCGACGGACCGGAAGTCGTCCGGGGAGATCTCCAGGTCGGCGAACGGGATGTCGAAGCGGTCACCCAGCCACTCGATGAGCCGCAGCAGATCGAGGCTGCTGATCACCCCGTTCTCCAGCAGGTCGTAGGACGGGTCCAGTTCCGAGACGGGCGTGCCGGGCAGGTACTCCGCCACGATGTGCGCGGTGATGTCGCGTTGGATGGTCATTCGATCTTCTCCATGAGGAGGCGACGGCTCACCTTGCCGGTGGGCCCGATCGGCAGTGGGTCGGTCATCAGGTGGAAGGCGGCGGGAATGGCCGCCCGGTTGACCTTGGCGGCGCAGTAGCTGCGCAGCTGCAGTCCGGTCACCGCGTCGTCGCTGCGCCGGACGAACGCGTGCAGTGCACGTCCCGAGACGGGGTGCGGCACGGCCACCACGGCCGCCTCGGCGACGCCACCGTGGCCCTGGAGGACCCGTTCGACCTCCTCCAGGTTGATCCGCACACCACGCACCTTGACCTGCGAGTCGGTGCGGCCCACCAGGGCCAGTTCACCGCCGGCCGAGCGGGTGACCACGTCACCGGTGCGGTACCAGACGCGGTCACCGCGCACGACGAACCGGTCCTTCGCCCCCGCCTCACCGAGATACCCGGCGCTCTGGAACGGCGTCGAGACCAGCAGCTCGCCGCTGCCGGCGCCCCGCAGCACCGCGCCGTCGGCCACCACTTCCACCAGCACGCCCGGCAGCGGACTGCCCAGGGGCAGCACCTCCCGGTCGGCCGCCTCGGCGGCGGAGAAGGTGTGGATCATGCTGTCGTTCGTCTCGGTGCAGCCGTACACGTTGTGCAGCCGCGCCGCCGGGAAGAGCCGGGCGAGTCCGGCCCGCACCGACCGCGGCACATGATCACCCGTCAGCAGCAGCTCACGCACGCCCGGGAACCCGGAGGCGCTGCCCGCCTCGGTCAGCAGACGGAAGAACATCGGCACCGCCTGCACGACGTGCGGCCGGGTGCTCGCCAGCAGAGCCAGCAGGTACCTGGTGTCGACGCACCGGTCGTGGTCCACCGGTACGACACAGCCGCCGTGCCGCAGCGTCCCCCAGATGTCCAGGAGGGTCAGGTCGAAGTTGAGCGGGGCGAAGTTCAGCACCCGCGTACCGGTGCCGAGCGCGAACGCGCTGCCCGCCCAGGAGGTGAAGGCGTCGACGCCGGCTGCGCCCAGCGGAACGAGCTTGGGGATGCCGGTGGAACCGGACGTCGTCAGCAGCAGGCTGGTGTTCTGCGGCAGCACCGTCCCGCCCTGCGCGTCACCGGCCACCGGACGGTGCGTCAGACGCTCCTCGACGACCCCCAGGACGGCCTGACAGCCGCTGCGTTCGACCAGCTCGGCCAGGAGTTCCCGGCCGAGTTCCGTGGAGGCCAGCAGCAGCGGCCGTCCGGCCTGCATGCAGGCCAGGACCGTGGCGATCGCCACGGTCGACTTCGACGCCTGGAGCGCGAGCGGGCGGCGGGTGTCGGGATACCGGCCGGCCAGTTCGGCACCGATCCGCTCCGCCGCCCCGACCAGTTCGGCGTACGTGACGACCTCGTCCCGCGCGCCGCCGAACAGCAGCGCCGGATCGTCCGGGCTTTGCCTCGCACGCACTGCGACGTCCGCCGCCACCGATCTGGACATGACTCCCCATTGATCGAAAATCGGCGGACCCGAGCCATCGAGTCCTCCGACCGGATATACCGTCACGAACATTCTGACGGCGCCGCCCCGTCAATTTCTTCGGACTAGCGGCCGGGTTTTGTACCCGTTCTTTGGACCTGCATCCGGACCGGATCGCACGGAACGCAGCGGATAAACTGTGACAGGCATCTCGGGCGCATTACCGCCGACCCGATCCTGAAAACAGAAAACCTCATCGAGACGGCCCGGACCGCGAATTGCACCCGGCCCGGACCGCCTACGACGAGGATCCGCCACAACAGCGGTGACACACATATTCCAGAAAATCCCGCACCCGTTTCGGCGACAGCGCGGAAACCTAGAAACCCCCGCCCTGCGGGCCGGCCAGAACACCCCGGTCCCACGCACGGACGATGGCCTGCGCACGACTGCGCACACCGAGCTTGCGCAGCAGGTTGGACACATGGAACTTCACGGTCTTCTCGCTCAGCACCAGCGCCTGGGCGACCTCGCTGTTGGACATGCCCGCCGCGATCAGATCGAAGATCTCCCGCTCCCGCGACGTCAGCGTCGACACCTGCGGCACCACCGCCTGCGCCGGCCCACGCCGGACCAGGAGATCCACCAGCCGGCGCGTCAGCGGCGGCGGCAGCACCGCGTACCCGTCCGAGACCGCGCGGATCGCGGTGGCGATCTCGCTCAGCGCCGCGTCGAGCGGCACGAACCCGTCCGCCCCGGCCCGCAGATGCTCCAGCGCCGTCTCGTCCACGCACTGGTCGACGAGCACCACCGCCGCCACCCCGCCGGCCCGCCCGACGACCGCCCGCAGGATGTCACCGGTCTCCCAGCCCGGATCGGAGTCGTCGATCAGCACGACCCGCGGCTCCTGCTCGTCCAGCAGACGCAGCAGCTGCGGCCGGGAATCGGCCACCCCGACCGCCTCCAGCTCCGCCTCCGCGGCCATCAGGGCACGCAGCGCCGTGACGAGCAGCGGCCGGCGGGCCAGAACGGCGATCCGGATCGGTCGGGTAGAGGGACCGGTGGCGGCCATCTGCGACATCAACCTCCAAACTTCCTGGATGAGGCACCGGGGCCACAGGTGCCCCGGCTCGTGAACGCGCCGATCCCGGCGCGCACCCGGCTGTGCGCGCCGCGCACCGGATCCGTTCCACCACGGCCCGCGGCCCCGGCCCGCCGCTCACGCACGGGGACTTGCACCCCGCCCGGCGGCACCGTGGCGCGCCCGCACGGTCAGGGAACGCGCCCCGCCTCACCCGAGGGCTGCGCCCCCACGGCCACCGCGGCCGGCGTGAACTCCGGCTCGGGACCGGTGACGACCGCACGCCGCCCCAGCCGCGACAGCTGGTTCTCGCCGAGCAGGATGCTCACCACGATCACCGCACCGCCGACCGGCACGTTCCAGCTGAACCGCTCCCCGAGGAAGACGGCGCTGACCACCAGACTGATGAACGGCACCAAATAGTTGACCGCGGAGGCACCGGTCGCACCGATGTCCGCGATCAGCCGGTTGTAGAGCACATAGGCGAGCCCCGTGCCGAACACCCCCAGCAGCACGATGCTCAGGGAGACCGACCAGGTGAACGACGGGGTGCGCCAGCCCAGGAACGGCACCAGCGCCGCCTGGATGACCAGCGCCACCAGAACCTGCGCACTGGCCGAGGACATCGGGGAGATACCGCGGTCGGACAGGAACTTGCGGACGAACACCGCATGCCCCGCGTAGATCACGGCGACCGCCAGACACGCCATCTCGCCGCCCGCGGTACCCGTCGCCCCGTTCCAGGGCGCGATGGCGAGCACGATGCCCGCGAAGCCGAGCACCAGCCCCGCACTGCGGCGCGCCGTCGCCCGCTCACTGCGCAGCTGCACCGTGGCCAGCCCCAGCGTCAGCAGCGGAGTCGCACCGGTCAGCACACCGGCCATGGCGGCACTGGTGTGCTGCTCACCCCACGCGAGGAGAAGGAACGGCGCGACCATGCCCAGCACGGTCGTGACGGTGATGTGCACCCACACGAAGCCGAAGCGCGGCAGCCCCGCACCCGTCACCGCACCGATGCCGATCAGGACCACCGCCCCCAGGACCAGCCGGGCCAGCACCAGCTGCCCCGGATTCAGCCCCTCGCCGGAGACCTTGATCAGGGGATAACTGGAGCCCCAGATGACCCCCAGGACCACGAACTGCACGGCGCTGACACGTTTCACGGGATCGTCCCGTCCCTTCTCCTGTGCTCCTGCTTGCGGGCGGGCCGGGCTGCGTCAGGCGTTCACCAGCTTGGGAATGCTCTCCAGCCCGTGCTCGAGGGCGCCCGGGTCGATGCTGTCGTCGGCGAGACTGCCGGACAGATAACGGTCGTAGGCACTCAGATCGAAGTTTCCGTGCCCGGACAGGCCGAACAGGATGGTCTTGCCCACCCCCTCCTCACGGCACCGGATCGCCTCGTTGACCGCGCCGCGGATCGCGTGCGTCGACTCCGGGGCGGGCACGATGCCCTCGGTACGCGCGAACAGCACACCGGCCTCGAAGCAGTCACGCTGACGCAGCGCCACCGCCTCCATCAGGCCCTCCTCCACGACCCGGCTGACCAGCGGAGCGATGTTGTGCGCCCGCAGCCCGCCCGCGTGCACCGACGGCGGCACGAACTGGTGGCCCAGCGTGTGCGTACGGGTCAGCGAGGTCAGCCCGGCGGTGTCGGAGAAGTCGTAGGCGATCCGCCCCTGCGTGAGCGAGGGGCACGCGGCCGGCTCGGCGGCGATGAACCGGATCCTGGGCCCGCCGTGCAACTGCGCCCGCAGGAACGGGAACGACAGCCCGGCCAGGTTGCTGCCGCCGCCCGCGCACCCGACCACGATGTCCGGGTAGTCCCCGGCCATCTCCATCTGCAGGATGGCCTCCTGCCCGATCACCGTCTGGTGCGCACACACGTGATTGAGCGCGCTGCCGCGGGTGTAGCCCCAGCGCGGGTCGGAGAAGGCGACCTGCAGCGCCTCGGACTTGGCGATGCCCAGGCTGCCCGGGTGGTCCGGGTTCTCCTTCAGCACCGCACGCCCGGCCTCGGTCTCCATGCTCGGGCTCGGCGTGCAGCTCGCCCCGAAGGTCTCCATCAGCGCCCGCCGGTAGGGCTTCTGCTGGAAGCTCACGTTCACCATGAACACCTTGGCGTCCATGCCGAACAGGGACGCGGCGAACGCGACCGCGCTGCCCCACTGGCCCGCACCGGTCTCCGCGATCAGACCGGTACGGCCCGCACGCTTGTTGTAATAGGCCTGCGGAATCGCGGAGTTCGGCTTGAAGCTGCCGGTCGGCGCCACACCCTCGTACTTGAAGTAGATCCGCGCCGGCGTGTCCAGGGCCTTCTCCAGACCACGGGCACGCAGCAGCGGCGCCGGCCGCCACCGGGCGTAGAACTGCCGCACCTCTCCGGGGATCTCGAACTCGGCTTCCCTGCTGAGCTCCTGGTCGACCAGCGCCTCCGGCATCGTGCGGGTCATCTCGTCACGAGTGACCGGCTTGCCGGTCGCCGGGCTCAACACCGGCGCCACATAGTCGAGGTCGGCGGCGATGTTGTACCAGGTCTCGGGAATGTCCCGGGCGCTGAGCTCGAACCGTACCGGCTCTATCATGGCTGCCTCTCTGCGCGTTGAATCGTCACTCCGGCCACGCGACCGCCGGGCTCTTGTGTCACCACACCTGCAGGCCGCCTCCGGACAATGAATTCTGGCCGCCACAGCCACCGACCCGATACCTCGGCAGGCAGGTGGTAGGGAAAACAATGGAACGTCCCGGGAGAGCAGGACGAAGCCCGACAGGACTTTTCCTCCCGGCCCGCCATGTGGTACAAGCATCTCCCCGCCAGCTTGGCCACCCGCATTCGAGGGTAATCCTGAGACGGACGACGCGAACCCTCCCGACCACCCCCGTATTTACCTCCCAACCCCGCCTGCGGGAAGCACGCACGGCAAAGTCTGGGAATTCCACCAGTTCCCCTCGCGACCGATCCATGGCATCTGCACACGCGTGCGAACCTGAGCCCCCGGGGCCCGGCCGCCGCGGCACCCCGACGCCGCACGGCCCGCCCGCCGCACCCACGCGGCCGGTTCATCGGACCACCAGGACCCAGGGGATGGCACACATGATTCGTCCAGTCACCGCCGACGACCTCACGCTGCTCCACACGATGGTGCACGGGATGGCCGAGAACGAGGAGGCGACCCAGCAGATCAGCACCGACGAGGACGAACTGCGCCGCGCCCTGTTCGGCCCGGACCCGGTCGCCTGGGCCCACTTCGCCGTCGACGACAAGACCGACGAGATCGTCGGCTACACCCTGTGGGCCCTCGTCTACAGCACCTGGCGCGGCACCGCCATCCACATCGACGACATCTACGTCCGCGAGGACGCGGTCGGACGCGGCTTCGACACGGCCCTGCTGAGCACCCTCGCCGGCCTGTGCGTCGCACGCGGCTACCGCCACATGCAGTGGTGGGGGAGGGTCACCAACGAACCGACGGCCGCCTTCTACCGGTCGCTCGGCGCGGAGATCCCCTCGGTCCAGGGCAAGGAACTGACCGTCTTCCGCCTCTCCGGCGAGCCGCTGGCCGACCTCGGCCGCCAGGCCTGACCCACCTCGCACCGTCCGAACGGGAAGCGATCCGTAAGTGAATTATTAGATGTGCCCCTCCCGGCTGTCGCGCGGTGCTCCCGACCCGTGAGGCTGACGGCATGAGCACACCACTGAGCGTCAGCGGTGCCGCCGCGAGGTGCACCGGCCGGCCGGGCAGACCGCGGGACAGGGACAAGGCCGAACCCGTCCGGGCACCGGGTCTCTGACCCGGCGTCAGCGGCCCTGGCCACCGGGATGTCCTCCCGCGCACGCGCTGCCTCCCGCCTTTTGACACCGGGCGGCCACCGGATTCCCGGATGTACCGACACCGGGAACCGGGCGGCCCGCGTGCGCCCGGACCACGGACACCGGGCGGGGCACACGGCCCAGCGGTGCCCGCATGCCGCCGGCCGGTGCGTGACGGCAGCCGGCGACCGCACACCCGCCGCGCGGCCCTTCGCCGCCGCACCGCACCCGCTCCACGCGAGCCCGCCGGGCCGCTCCCGGGCACTCCGCCCACCCGCTCCCGCCCCGCTCGCCGCGCTCTCCGGCGGCCACCGGCCGCACCCGGCCCGCGTACGGCCGCCCACCGCACCGCCACCCTCACCCGGTGCCCCGTGCCGGCGGCCCGCTCCCGCTCCCGCACCAGGACGGGCGGGCGTTCGCTCACCGATGCGCGCCGAAGGCGCCGGCGCACACGGCCGCACGGCCGTGCATGGCCGGACGGCGGCGCACGGCCGGACCGCCTCGCCGTCGCGGCCGGGGAGCGCCGGCCGCGACGCGCACCACCCCGCCGCGCGGGTCACCGGCGCCCGGGGGACCCACCCCCTCGGCCGCCTCGGCCGCCTCGGCCGCCTGCGCGGCCGGAGCCGTCGTGGCCGGACCGACCGGCCCCGGCGGCCGGCTGACGCCGCGTCCGGTACTCCGCCCGGCGGCCCGCGGACGCACGCTCACCGCCGTACGCACCGCGCCGCGATCCGGCGTACGGCGCCTCACCGCACCCCCGGGTGCCCTCACCGCACCCCCGGGTGCCCTCACCGCACTTCCTGGGTGCCCCACGGCACTTCCCTGGGCGCACCCCCAGCCCTCCCCATCAACGCCGCCTCACCGAGGAGCTCTGACATGGTTCACCTGACCGGCCCCGAGCCGACCACCCGCGGCCTCGGTACCACCGACGCCCCCGCGATCCGCTTCGGCATACACGTGACACCGGACCTCGCCAAGGGCGTCATCGCCCGCACCGGCGCCCGCATCGAGGACTTCGTCCTGGTCCCCTCCAGCGTCCGCGAGTCGTTCACACAGCTGCGCACCCGCCGGGTCGACGTCATGCTGGTGAAGTACAGCCCGCACGAGAACGACATCGCGGTGGGCCCGCCGGTCGGCTTCGACGCCCGCGCCGTGCTCGTCGGCACGGACCACCCGCTCGCCTCCCGCGACACGGTGTCGGTCGAGGAGGCCGCCTCCTATGACGCCTTCGACCGGCCGCAGGGTTTCCCGGAGTCCGTGTGGGACCTGATCGTGCCCCCGCGCACCCCCGCCGGGACACCGATCCGCCGCGTCCACACCCTCACCACCCAGGACGCGCTGACCCGCACCCTGACCACCACGCAGGCCCTGCACTTCTCCTTCCGCTCGGTCGAGGCGGGCCTGTCACCGCGGATCAGGGCCGTCCCGGTGAGCGACCTGCCCAGCGCGCCGATCGCCCTGGCCTGGCTCAACGGCGCCGTCCTGCCCGCCCACGTACGCGCCTTCATCCGGGCCGCCCAGGCGGGTGCCACGTGGCTGCCGCAGGCGACCGGGACCGACCCCGTACGGCAGGCGGGCGGCGCGAGGTGAGGCCCATGCGTGGTGCGCGTCCCACCCGCGCCGCCCCCGCGGTGCCGCACCGGCCCGGACCGGGCCGGTGCGCGGGGCCGTGCGGGCGCGCGCTCCCGGGGCCGGGTGCGGGTCCGGCCCGGCCGGGTCAGGCGGCGGGTTTCTCCCAGACCGAGACGTGCCGGGTGCTCTCGCCGGTGAACGGTGCCCGTGTCCAGTCCTCCCACCGGTCGCGCAGCCGCAGCCCGGCGAGGCGCGCCATCAGGTCCAGCTCGGCCGGCCACACGTACCGGAACGGGAGGGACCAGTGCTCCGCGCGCCCGTCGGTGATCGTGACGTAGTGCGAACTCATCGCCTGGGTGGCGACGTCGAAGGTGTCGAACGCCCAGCGGGTCGAACTGATGTGGAACGGCACGGCGTTCTGTCCCGGCGGCAGCCGGCGCAGGTCCGGCACCCCCACCTCGACCACGAAGCGGCCGCCGGGGTCCAGATGGGCGGCGGCGTTGCGGAAGCAGTCCACCTGGGCGTCCTGCGTCGTCAGGTTGTTGATCGTGTTGAAGACGAGGTACGCCACCGCGAACGTGCCCGGCACCTCCGCCGTCGCGAAGTCGCCGATCGTCACCCCGACGGCGTCGCCTCCCGGCTTCGCGTGCAGCCGGGCGACCATGGCCCGGGACATGTCGATCCCGTGCACCGGGACCCCGCGGCGGGCCAGCGGCAGCGCGATCCGGCCGGTGCCGACGCCGAACTCGAGCGCCCGGCCGCCGCCGGCGAGCTCGGCCAGCAGGTCGACCGCCGGATCGACCGCGCCCGGCTGGAACATGTCCGCGGCCGAGTCGTCGTAGCCGGCCGCGATGGATTCTCCGAAGTAGCCGTCGTCATCGAGCATTTGGGGACCGTACCGCCCGCGGGCCGGCCGGCGCGCGCCGTTTTCCCCGCGGACGGGGGCCTTGGGGAAGGTCCACCCGAGCAGCCCCTGGCGGGGGCCCGCGGGGTCTACTTCAGCCAGTCGGTGTAGCGGGTGGCGGCGATGCGGGCGCCTTCCTTGGTGGTGAGGACGTCGCCCTTCGGGACGGCGAACATGCCGGCGGTGTCGTCGACGGTGACCGGGCGCTTGTCGCCCTTGGCGGCGAGGGTGATGCGGCCGATCTCGTCCAGCGGGTAGGTGTCGGGTCCGCCGAGGTCGAGGGTGCCGTCGAGGGGGGATCCGGCCGCGACGTCGGCGACGGTGGCCGCGACGTCGGCCGCGGCGACGGGCTGGAGGAGGGTGCGGGGCAGGCGGACGGTGTCGTCGTCGGCGGTCCAGGACAGGGTGGCGTCCATGAACTCCATGAACTGGGTGGCGCGGACGATGGAGTAGGGGACGGGGCCGGCCTTGAGGAGGTCCTCCTGGAGGGTCTTGGCGCGGTAGTAGTCCAGCTCGGGGACCTGGTCGACGCCGACGATGGACAGGATGACGAAGTGCCCGGTGCCCGCTCGCTGGGCCGCGGCCAGGAGGTTGTCCATCGACGTCTGGAAGAACGCGGGGGAGGCGTCGTCGAAGGTCGGGGAGTTGGTCAGGTTGACGACCACGTCGGCGCCTTCCAGCGCCGCGTCCAGGCCCTTGCCGGTGAGGACGTCGACGCCGGTGGACAGCGAGTGCGGGACCGCCTCGTGCCCGGCCGCGTTCAGGTCCCGTACGACCTGCGATCCGATGAGCCCGGTTCCGCCGATGACCGCGATCTTCATGACCCGTCCTGCCCTTCTTTGATGGCTTATGTCCGCTATATAGCCAAAGAGACGCGTACGCACTCCATGCCGCCTACTCGGACATTCAATGTCCGGGATAATACTCGGACACTTGATGTCCGAGTCAAGCGGGGGTGGATTAGAGTGAAGCCGTGAAGATGTCGGGCGGGGTCGAATGGGCACTGCACTGCTGTGTCGTGCTGACCTCGGTGGAGGAACCGGTACCGGCCGCACGGCTGGCACAACTGCACGACGTCTCGCCCAGCTACCTCGCCAAACAGCTCCAGGCACTCTCCCGCGCCGACCTCGTCCGGTCGGTCCAGGGCAAGGCGGGCGGCTACGTCCTCACCCGTTCCCCCGCACAGATCACGGTCCTCGACGTCGTCGAGGCCGTCGACGGACCCGGCCCGGCCTTCGTCTGCACCGAGATCCGCCAGCGTGGCCCGCTGGCCGCCCCGCCCGAGTCCTGCCCCGCCCCCTGCGCCATCAGCCGCGCCATGGCCGACGCCGAGACCGCCTGGCGCAACGCCCTGCGATCCGTCTCCGTCGCCGACCTGGCCCGCAACGTCAGCTCCGACTCCGGCCCCGGCGCACTGAAGACCGTCGCCACCTGGCTGACCACGCCCGAGGGATAGAACCACCACGCCGCGGCCTGCGCCCGCCCGCCCGCTGCGATCTACGCCCGCGGCCTGCGCCCGCCCGCCCGCTGCGATCTACGCCCGCGGCCTGCGCCCGCCCGCCCGCTGCGATCTACGCCCGCGGCCTGCGCCCGCCCGCCCCCTGCGATCTACGCCCGCGGCATACCGCCCGTCCGCTGTGCCGCCGCCCGTCCGCCGTGTGGGCGCCGTGCCGCCGTGCGGGCGCCCGCCGGCCGCGTACGTGCCACGGCCACCCCAGCAGAGCCGGGTAGAGGCCCGGCAGGGCCCCGGTGTCAGCGCCCCTTGCGCGTCCGGGCCGCCGCGCGGGCCTCCGCGACCTTGCGGGCCTCGGCGGCCTTGCGGGACTCCTTGGCCGGACGGCCCGCACGCGAACCGAGGCCGGCGAAGGGGACATGGCCGCCGCCCTTCGCCCCGGCCGGCGGCCGCTTCGCCCCGGTGATGGCCGTCAGCGCCTCCTCACCGGAACGCACCTGCGTGACCGTCGGCCGGATACCGGCCTCGGACATCACCCGGTTCACCTCGCGCCGCTCGCCATGGGTGACCAGGGTGACCACCTTCCCGGACTCCCCGGCACGCGCCGTACGCCCGCCCCGGTGCAGATAGTCCTTGGCGTCGGCCGGCGGATCGACGTTGACGACCAGGTCGAGCGCGTCGATGTGAATGCCCCGCGCGGCGACGTTGGTGGCCACCAGCACGGTGACCTCACCGGCCTTGAACTGGGCGAGCGTGTGCGTCCGCTGCGGCTGCGACTTCCCGCTGTGCAGGGCGGCGGCCCGTACACCGCTGGCCCGCAGATGCCGGGTGAACTGGTCCACGGCCGCCTTGGTGTCCAGGAACATCAGCACCCGGCCGTCCCGCGCCGCGATCTCGGTCGCCGTCGCGTACTTGTCGGCGCCGTGCACGTTCAGCACGTGATGTTCCATCGTGGCGACCGAGCCGGCCACCTGGTCGACCGAGACGACGACCGGGTCGTGCAGGTACCCCCGTACCAGCTGGTCGACGTTGCGATCGAGCGTGGCGGAGAACAGCAGCCGCTGACCGTCGCCGCGGACCTGGTCCAGGATCTCCGAGACCTGCGGCAGGAACCCCAGGTCGCACATCTGGTCCGCCTCGTCCAGCACCGTGATCCGCACCTGGCCCAGCTGGCAGTCCCGCCGCGACACCAGGTCGGCCAGCCGTCCCGGCGTCGCGACGACCACCTCGACACCGGTGCGCAGCAGCGCCGTCTGCCGGTTGATCGACAGACCGCCGACCACCGTCGCCAGCCGCACGTTCAGCGTCCGCGCGTACGGCTCCAGCGCATCGCTCACCTGCTGCGCGAGCTCCCGGGTCGGCACCAGAACCAGTGCGAGCGGCCGCTTCGACTCCGCGCGCAGACCCGCCGTCCGCACGAGCAGCGCGAGCCCGAAGGCCAGCGTCTTGCCGGAACCGGTCCGCGCCCGGCCCAGGACATCCCGGCCGGCCAGCGCGTTGGGCAGCGTCGCCGCCTGGATCGGGAAGGGCTCCGTCACCCCCAGGCCGCTCATCGCCCCCACCAGCTCCGAGGGCAGCCCGAGCGCGTCGAAGGACGCGGCCGGCGGCAGACCGGCGGAGACCGCCTGCGGCACCGGGAGCTCACCCTGCGGCACCGCCGCCGACCGGTGCTCGCCGGCACGGGGGAGTCCAGAAACTGGCGGCTTCGCGTTCATGGGGAACCTTCCTCGATACGACGCCCGAAACGCGCCGGGGCCCGTACCCCTTTCGGTACGGACCCCGGCGACATCGAAGCGTGCCGCCATTTTACCAGCGGCACCCCGCCCGCCCGCCGCCCCGAAGGGACACGGTGCGTGTGTGCCGCCCGCACGACCGTGCGCCTCCCGGCCGGGCCGGGGCAGGCCCACCCCGCGACACGAGCAGGTGTGACGACAGCGGGTGTGCGTGTTGATGCCGGCGGCTGGCCGGTTGGCCGGTTGGGGCATGACGACGTATCCACCCGCTGGTGACCCGACCACGGCGGCGCCCGGGGGCGGCTGCGCCGCCCCAGAAGGGCGGGTGGTTCAGCGGTCCAGGGCTTGCAGCATGGTGCGGAACCAGTCGGTCATCGTCATGCTGTCCGTCACGTGGGTCGTGCCTGCCCGGTGCGCACTGGTTGGTCACAGCGGTGAAGTACTCACGGAGCTCGTCACGTCGTGCAGGTGCCGGACGAGTTGGACCCGTCCCGTTGCGCCATCGACGCGCGCAACGCCTGGGGCCGGGACGACGTCCCGGCCCCAGGCGTTGACGACTACTGCTGCTGCTCGCGGTGGGTCAGTGCCGGCCGTGGCCGCCGTCACTACGACGGCGTTGGAGCGTGAACTTCTCGAAGACCGACAGCTCACCCGTGGGCGTGATGATGTTGTAGTAGGTGACGTGGATGCGGGTCACGTCACCGGGGTGACGGCCCGGGTCGACGGCGAACTCGGCGAAGCCGTACGGATGCTCCGCGTCGCGGACGCCGATCCACACCGCCGTCTCCTTCTCCTTGACCGAGTTGAACTTGCCGACGTGCTCCGTCTGGACGTATGCCGAGTGATGCCCGTGACCGTCGGCGTCGTCGGTGGTGAAGCTGTTGTTGGTGATGCCGGACACGCCGCCACCGCCGAGGACCATGTGCGTTGTGCCGTGCGCGCTGTCGATCACGTCGAGTGCGCTCTGACTCGGGTTGGGGGTGAGGGTGACGCTGCCCGGGACGACGCCACGCACCGCCAACGAGCGCTCGTAGTCGTGCTCGTGGCCACAGAGCACCAGGTCGACGCCGTACTTGTCGAACAGCGGCCCGTACGCCGCACGCAGCGCGAGATCGGGGCCGTTCGCGGCGGTCGCAGAGCTGATCATCACCTGGTGCATGCAGATGACGATCCAGTCGATGTCCTTCGAAGCCCGTGCCGACTTGAGCTCCTTCTCCAGCCAGGCCAGCTGCCGACCGCCGGAGTAGCCGTTGATGTAGATGTCGCCCCCCTCCTGCAGGGCGATGTCGTCGTTCTGCAGGGAGATCACCTTCACCGCGCCGACCGTGAAGGAGTACCAGAGGTTGTCGAGCTCGGGCTGGGTCTCGGTCGAGGGCAGCTCGAAGTACGTCTGGTACGCGTCGAGACCGAGCTTGCCGTTGCCCAGCTCGATCTCGTGGTTGCCCGCGGCCGGCATCCACGGACGGAATCGCGCTGAGCGGCTGTTGTTGGCGAGGAAGTCGCGCCAGACGCGGATGCGGTCGGGCCCGGTGTTGGCGTAGCAGAGGTCACCGTTGAGGAGGTGGAACAGCGGGCCGACCTTCTCGACGCCGGTGACGATGTCGGCGGCGGCGGGCGTGGCGTTGGGCTCGAAGTCCCGGCCCGAGGCGTCGGCCGGGTTCGCTCCGGTCTTCCACGTCACACTGGGCGCACCCTGGTCGCCGAAGCTGGTGAAGGTGAACGGAGCTCGGCCGGACGGCGCCGTGTGGAAGGTACCGGCGTCGGGGGTGGCGCCGTCGTGCTGGGCCGCGTACAGGTAGCCGGTGTCGGCCCTGAGCTTGCTGATCAGCGCGTGATGGACCCAGACGCTCCGCCCGGAGGCGCCGTCCACGTAGGTCTTCGTCCTCGCGTGCACGGTCGAGCCGAAGCCGCCACCCAGCGTGCCGTAGACGACCCGAGGGTTCTTGACGGCCGCGTCGGTGACCCACGAGACGACCATCTGGCTGCGTGGGTCGGCGCCGAAGGTCAGGTGCAGGCCCTGGACGGGGGTGGTGGCCGAGCCGGTGGTGAGACCGGTGACCTCCGACTGCGCCGGGACCGCCTCGGCGGTTCCGGCGCCGAGGACCAGTGGCCCGGCGGCGGCGCCGGACACCGTCGCGCCGAACAGGCCGAGCGCGTTGCGACGAGAGATTCTGGTTTGCTTGGGTTCTTCGGACATTCCAGGGGCCTTTCGCGTCGTCGGGTGCAGTCGCACAACGACCGGACAGCAGCGCTCCGAACCTGACAGGGGGCTGCGGCAGGTCAGCGGTGCGCGCACTCACGGACGCTAGGAAGCACGGTCGACCGGAGCGGTGAGACAGGTATGAACGCCAGATGGCGGTCACCGCAACGGACGGAAATTCCCGGCGGCCTGACCCCGTCCTGGCTAAAGACCGTGTCCTACGTGGTGAGGCGGACGAGCCTCTAGTAGCAGCACAGGGCGGCGGCGAGGCCGAAAAGGCCGGGTAGTTGCGGCGATGGCGCGGGACGCCGCCACCGGCCGCCGGACAGCACTGAACCCGCCGGCGGCCCCGCGACGGGGACCCCCACGGAGGTGCGGTCGACAACGGCCTGCAGTGCGACGAGTACCCCTTCGCCTCCACCGAGAAAGGCTCCACCAAGGGAGACACCGCTTCTCCGTCCGGCTGATCGACGGAAGGATACGACGTACCCGAGTTCGGCAGGCTGTCCAACGTGCGCCGCTTCGTACGTCGTGTGTGGGCATGGTGCAAGAGACGGCTGAGCTGGTCTGTTTTCGCTCTTCCCGCGGCGGCATGTCTCGTGCCGGGGAGGGGTCCCAGCCGCGCGTTCGCTGCGTGACACCCATGAATCTCTCGTACGCGGCGCGCTCGACGAATCGCTTCCCTCCTCCTCGTCGGAACCCCGGGGTGGAGGCTGCGCACCGCGTCCTGGCGCGTAGGTCAGACCATGGGAATCAGGACCGCGGGAAGATCCCCGGCCTCCACGGCTGCCCGATCGACGGACAGGCCGCAGTAGTCGCCCACAGCCGTGAACACCGCTTCGGGAAGCCGGGGCCCGTGCTCCTCGAAGTGCGCCACGGCAGCGGCCTCACCCACTTCCCCGATGGAGGGGAACACAGCGCCGGCAGCATGGAGGGCCGCATCCAAGGCCGAGCCTTCCCCGGTGTCCTGTCCGAACTCGGCCTGACGGGCGCTCTCGTCGCCCGGCGCATGGATGATCCTTTGCGGCGGACTCCAGGCGTTCAAGGCCACGCAGACGATCTCCTCGTCCGGAGCGGGCCGCATCGACTCCACCTTCCGGTAGCCGGTGGCCCACGTCGCCGCGCCCCAGTCCTCCAGCACGTACACCCACTCGCCGCACGTCCCGTACATCGCGCGATTGACGTGCGGTGACCGGTCGCCCGGTCGCCTCACTGGCACGAGGAGATCCCTGCAGAGCGTACGGTCGGCGAGCTCGTCGAGATCGGCACCCAGCGCGATGAGGAACTCGTCCGCGTCGACGCCGCGTGCACAGGTAAGCGATATCCCTCCCAGCATGCCCGGAAGGGCGGCTGAACTGCCTGCCGTACTGTGCACACCGATCCAGGCGATTCCGTCACTCATGCGGGTTCCATTCGGGTTTCGTCGTGGCCGCCAAGAGATCCACGAGAACCAAGTGTCTCGTGACGCCCCCTGTCGAACTGGATCACGAGTGCCATGCGCATTTATACGTGATCTCTACTCACGTCAAGTCGTCTACTTTTCCGACTGGTTGGACCACCCCGCCATGCCGGAATCTTGAGTCAAGCCCGAACGGCGGGCCCGACTGAAGGAGACGGAAATGGCTGAGAACACCAACGACATCCAGGGCACCCCGGTCCAGGACCAGGTGGAGACGAAGGTCGCCGCGGACCTCGACGTCGAGATCGAGCTTGAGACGGCGGAGACCTCCTTCACCTACACCGAGCCGCGTCTCGCCTGATCATCCGGCCGCTGAGCGGCCGCGAGCGTTGGGCGCCGCCATTCGTGAGCTGGCGGCTGTCCCATCGTCGGCAGCACTCGGGGCGGGATCTCGATTCGAGGTTCCGCCCCCGGCTTCTCACCCACCAGGAGCGATCGCGCAGATGAGTACCGAGGAGGAGGAACAGTGAAGGCGATCCCCGTCGACCTTGCCGAGCAGGTGCGATCGATCGGCATCGACGCGAGCCGGACCGAGCGGCTTGCAGTGATCTATCACCGCAGTCTGGCTCGGCGCGCCGCGGGCCGGGTGGACGCGGCCGAGCGGCGGCGGGTCGAGGACCTCGTTCCGCGGACCCGGCGTCTCGCGCCAGCGGCCGTGCACTCCCTGTACAAAGGCACCGTCGCGGACACCGATCCCGTCGAGGTCGTGCGTTGGCTGGACGAAGCCGGCGTGCCGCAGCCGACCGAGGTGTACAGCGGTCCCCGCGACCCGCTGTGGCTGCGTGACGGACTGCAGGAGGTGCTGCGGTCCCTCAACTGGGGCGAAGAAGAAGTGGGGAGCGTCGTCACCGACCTGCCAGACGACGTGCGCGTTTCGCTGAGGCTGGCTCGGCAGGCGCTGAGCGCTTCCTGGCCTGATGCGTGGACGGAACACAACCTGCTGGTCCAGTACCTCGTCTTCGCGCGGGGGCCGCTGCGATCGGCGACCATCCAGAGCACGTACGGCGTCGTCTACGCCGAACTGGAAGAGGCAAGCGACCCGCTGCGTATGTTCGAGCTGTTGCTGCACGAGTCGGCGCACCACGCGCTGGCCCTGCGGGAACAGTTCACGCGTTTCCTCGACAACCCGGACGCCATCGGTGTCCACGCGCTGCGTCCCGATGCGCGGCCGCTGCGCGGAGTCCTGCACGCCGCCTTCGTCATGTGCCGGATCGCCGAAGGGCTGAGCCGCTATCTGAGCGTCCATCCCAGCGGTGGCCCACTGGACGGCTGCCCGGTCGAGGAGCGCCGGCGCTTCGCCCTGGACTCATTGCGTGAGGCGCTGATCGTGCTGGACAGTACGGCGCGGTGGACCAAGGACGGGCAGACCTTGTGCGCGTCCATGGGCGAGTGCCTGGCACGAGAGGGTGTGCCGTCATGAGGGCGGCGGTGTCTGAGGCGACGGTGCCGCGGTTCGGCGTCACCGGACGCACCACCGCGGCTCGTACGGTGGCTGTGGGACAGGGGGACGAGCGCTGGCAGTTCAGCAACCAGTGGGAAATGCTCGAACTGGCCGACGGTTCCCTGTTCTTCGACAGCGTCTACGCCGATCACCGGGTGATCTCCGAGCCGCCCGATACGCTGCGCCGGATCCTGTTGCTGATCGAAAGCGACCGGCCGACGCTCAGGAACGTCGTCGAGCGCGTCATCGGTGACACGTCGGTCACCACCATCAGCCGGGTCGAGCGTCTCCTTGCCCCTTTGACCCGGGCCGGGATCCTCGTACCGCTGCGCGACGGACAGCGCCCACCGTGGGCGGACGACGAGCTCGTCGATCGCTTCTCGACGGAGCTTGAGTGGCTGGGCACGCTGTCCACCGAGTCGCAAGGGCATTGGGACTATTTCGGCAGGCTGCGCGCGGCGCACGTGGCTGTGATCGGCCTCGGCGGGGCGGGCAGCCTGTTGGCCCAGGCGCTCACCGCCGTGGGAGTCGGACGGTTGACCCTCGTCGACGGTGACACCGTGGAATCGTCCAACCTGGTGCGGCAGATCCTCTTCAGCCCGGACCAGAGCGGGCGGGGTAAAGCCGACTGCCTGGCTGAGCAGCTGCGGCGGTTCTCCCGGTACACCGACTACCGGGTTCTGCCCGAGTACGTCCGCGGCAAGGACGACGTCCGCCACTCGATCGACGGTGCCGACTTCGTGGCCGTGTGCGCCGACGCGCCGCGTTTCGTGCTCAACCGGTGGATCGACGAGGTCTGCAAAGAGAGCGGCACGCCCTACCTGGGCGCCTTTGCCGGCTCCGTCGGACCGCTGTACAGCCCGAGCGCGGCCGGTTGCTTCGGCTGTCTCGAACACCGGCTGCGCGAGGAACTGGGGGACCGCCACGACCTGTTGGTCAACGCGCTGGCGGCCAAGCGGTCGTGGCGCTACCCGGCCTTCGTCTCCGGCCCGCTCACCGTCGCCCATCTGATGACGACGGAGATCGTGCTCCATCTGACCGGTGCCGCACCACCCTCCACCGTCGGGGGGATCGTGCGCTTCCAGCATCCGCGCACCGTGCTGGAGCCGTTCCCCGGACATCCGGCCTGTGACTGCGCCACGGGGGAAACGGTGGCGCCCCCTAGCGCCAGGACCGCCTGAGCGGCCACCGCCCGGACCCCACCCGACCCAAGCCTTCCGAGTAGACGAGCAGACGATCAGACAGAGCGAGGCCTCCATGAAAGCCGCCCTGACGAACTACAAGAATATCGCGCACCTTCCCGACGCACGGCGCCTGCTTGTCGCGGATTCGATCTCCAAGGCCGGTGACTGGATCCTCTACGTCGCGATGAGCGCGCTGGTCTTCGAAGAGGGTGGGGCCGGTGCTCTCTCCCTGTTCACCGCGCTGCGCGTCGTCGTTCCTTTCATGGTGGGGCCATGGGCCGGGCGCTGGGGCGCGGTTCTGGCGCCGCGAACGGTGATGATCCTCGCCGACGCCGTACGGGCCGGCCTGCTGTTCCTGGCAGCCCTCGCGGCCAGTGCCCACCAGTCGGCGTGGCTGCTCGTGGCCCTCGTTGTGGGCTGCTCCTTGGTGTCCGCCTTCCACGGGCCGGCCGAACGCCGCTTTCAGCGGGATGTCATTGACCCCGACCAGCGCGCGAGCTTCAACGCCGTGATCGGCGCGACGGGCACCACGGTCATCGTCGTCGCCCCGGCGCTCGGCGGACTGATGAGCACCGCCGTCGGCAATGTCGGTGCCCTGGTCGTGGACGCCGCGAGCTTCCTGCTGTCACTGGCGTTCGTGGCCGCAGTCCGCGAGCCCACGGCCACCGCCGCGCCAGTGGCCGAGCAGTCGCAGGCCGCCGGGTTGCGCAAGGGCGCCCTGGCCACGGCCGTACGGGCCATGCGGAAGGATCCGGCGGTGCTGGCCTGCGTCATGACCCAGGCGGTGGCCTGCACGGTGGCCGGTGCCTCGTTGGTCCTGCTGCCGTTGCTCGGCGACCGGCTGCACGCCGGCAACGGGTCGATCGGGTGGCTGACCGCCGCTGTCGGCGCCGGTTCCGTTCTCGGTGTCCTGATCGGTGGCAGCGTGGCCAAGCAGGGACGGCTCCTGCTGTGTGTGACGAGCGTGGTGTCGATGGGCGTGATTCTCGGTCTCCTCGGCTCCAGTCCCAGCCTGCTGGTCGCCCTCGGGTGCGCTGTTCTCGTGGGTCTGGCCGCCAACATTCCGGAGCCCATGTACTGGACGTCGTATGCCGACCGCGTCGGCGAGAGCGACTCCAGCGCCTTCTACGGCCTCGTTGAGTCGTCCATCACCGGAGGATTCGCGCTCGGCGGGGTGATCCTCGGCGGGCTCGTCGCGGCGCTGGACGTGCGCACCGGGACCTGGGCCGTGGGCCTGGGCGGCAGTGTGCTGGCCCTGGCGGCCTTCGTGCCCGCCGTGCGCCACCACCGGGCCCGAGCGGCACAACCCTTGTTCTCTCCGTCGGCCGCGGAGTCGGCGTCATGACCCCATCGACCACCGGCCACGATCTCGCGGGAGCGGGCGGTCACCGCACGGCGCCGGCCGCCGGGGACGGACCTGGCTGTGTGACGGTCCGCAGCCACCGGCGTGCGGCCGCGGTGGGCACCGGTCCGGGGACGGAGGTAAGGATCCGCCGCCTCGCGGACCATGTCGAGCGGACCACCGCCGCCCTCGTGTTCGACTGTGCGGCGGGCCCCGAGGCGTCCCCGGTCCGCCATGCGGCCGTGGACGAGTGCGGCACGCGCGCGCTGCGTGCGGTGTCCCAGGTCGTCGAGGTGGAATGCCCTGACACACATGGTGCCGCTGGACCCGACGCCGAGCTCGTCATGCCGCCGCACATCGACCGGGAGCCAGCACTGCTCGTCGAGGCGGTCGCCCGGCAACTGCCCCGGGACGACGACCTGAAGCTGGTCGTCGAGGCTCACGTCGCCGTAGAGAACCGGCTGCTGCTGCCGGCAAACGGGCCGTCCAGGCACGAGACGCTACACACGTCGGCCGTCGTCGTCGATGTGCTCAGGGCGGGGCGGCGAGTGGCCGAGGCAGATGCCGCGTGGAGCGGTGACATCGCCTACGGCCTCGACCGGCTCCGCGAGCAGGTGGAACAGGCATTGGCCCGAGCAGCTGCACCCCCGCGCACGGCTGCTCCCCGGGTGCAGCTGCTCCTCATCGACGGCAGCGCCGGCGCCTTCTTGCACGAGGTCTGCGGCCACCTCCTGGAGAGCACCCGGCATCGTCCGTCGCTGCTGGCTGGACACCTGACACGGCAGGTGGCGTACGACCGGCTGACCATCGACGACAACCCGCGGCACGCCGGAGGCTTCGGCGCGCACCAGCACACCATGCTCGGCACGCCGACGCGCCGTCGCCCCCTGCTCGCCGCGGGGCGGCTAGCGGGCCTGCTGGAGGACAACGTCGACGGCCCGTGGCGTGCCGAGGACGCCTGGCACAGGCCGCAACCGCGGATGAGCCACCTCGAACTGGCACCCGCCGCCTCGTCCGCCGCCCTGGACAGCGCGCTGGGCGACACCAGTGCACCGGTGATCCACGTCCACCGGCTGGGATTCGGGTCTTTGGACCACCGGGATGGCACGGTCGTGCTTGAGGTCAAGGACGCCACGAAGGACGACGGCCGCACCCGGCTGGAGCCGTTCCTCGTCACCGCAAAAGCACGGCACCTGTTGCAGGACGTACGGGCCGTGGGGTGTGCCGGGACCCTGCACACGTGGTCGGCCTACTGCCTGGCTGGCTCCGGCAGCCTCCCGGTCGGAGCCACCACACCCACCCTGCTCACGGGTCCTGTCCGAACACTGCCGCATCGACGGCTCACCCCGCCGCGGCCCGCCGTCCGCCACCAGACACGACAGCCGAAGGAAGAAAGGCCGGTGTGATGACGGACGACCCGCCCCCCGTCACCTACACCAGCGCCGGGCCGGCGCTGGTGCGGATTCCGCTCGCGCAGATCGGCAGCCCCCATGACGGCGCGGGAGTGGCCACAGCACCACCCACCCCGGAGCAGCTGCGCGCGCGGATCACGGCCTTGCTGAGTGACGACCTGCTGATGGACGCGGTCGCGCTGGCGAGCCCCTCGACGACGCACACGGCCCGACAGCCGCTGGACCAGCTTCCGGTGAAGAAACTACGCACCCTCGCCGTGAGCCTCACCGCCTACGCGGCACGAATGCGGGCCCGGGCCACGCCCTTTGGTCTCTTCGCTGGAGTCACCCTCGCCCCTTTCGCTGACGCCGGACGCGGGAGCGTGGCCGAACCAGCCCAGCACCGGCGCGTGGTCCGCCCGGACGCCGCCTGGCTCAGGGCGGTCGTGAACAGCACGGAACGCTCGACGGCCGGACTGAGCACCCTGGAGTACGCGGCCAACCCCGCCGTACGACGCACTGACGACACCTACGTCCTGCTCACTCCTGACGCACGCACCAGCCGGATCGCCCTGCGCGCCACAGCGGCGCTTGTCGCCGCGATGGAGGCTGCCGCCCGGCAGGTCCCCGGCCAGCGCATCCTGGACGCGGTCCGCGTCCAGGGCGCATCGCGCGAGGACGGCGTACTCCTGCACCGCACCCTTGTCACGCACGGCTTCCTCGTCTCCGAACTTCAGCCGCCCCCGCACAGCCATGACCCACTCGCCCATGTCCTGGACCGGCTGCGCCGTCGCCGCCTGTGCCCCGAACTGGCCCAGAAACTGCAGGAGTTCGTCGCCATCGTCGACGCCTACGCCACGGCACCGGCCGGCGCGGCCGGCCCCGCGCTCGAAGACGTCCATGAGCTGGCCGACCGGGTCGCCGAGGTGGCCGGGGTACCGGCCGTGGAGGGCAGCCCCCTGCACGTCGACACGGTCGTCGACGCGGACATAGCGTTCGGGCCGGACGTCCGCGCGGAGGCCGAGGACGCCGCGGGCGTCCTCGCGCGGTTCGCCACCGCTCGAGAACTCCGGCACGTCCAGGACCACCTTGAACAGGTCTCCGGCGGTTACGCCGTCCCTCTCCCGGAGTTCTCCTGTCCGCCGCTGCCGCCCCGCCCGCCCGCCACGCATCCCGCGTTGCTCGCGGCCTACGCCGCCGCGCTGCACGAGCGCCGAACAGAGATCGTGCTGGACGACGCACTCCTGGACGCCATCGCTCCCGTCCGCGACGGTGCCCCGGTCACGGACCTGGACCTCTTCGCTGTCGTCGCCGCGCCGGATTTGGCCGCACTGAACCGGGGCGACTTCGAACTGCACGTGCGCAGACCGGCCGCGAGCAGCGCCGGTACCGCGCTGGCCCGCTTCGCCCCTGCGCTGGGCGGCGCCGGCGACAAGGCCCTGCGCGCCATCCATGACCGGGCCGACCTGACCGCCGCGGATTGGCTGCCCGAGCCGGTCCTCATCGCCGACGTCACCTTCCACCCCCGCCACCCGGCCGCCGAGAACGTCGCCCGGGCCAGCCTCACCCGCTCGGTCCGCATCCGCACCAACACCCCCGCCGACGACGACGGGATCCGCCAGAGCGACCTCGGTCCGCAGGACCTGCTGCTCTCCCCGGGCCCGGACGGCCCGCAGATCTGGTCCCGGAGCCTGGGCGTCCGGGTGCTGCCACGAGCCGCCACCGCCCTCAACTCGGAGGCGGCCGGCCCCCACAGCGCCCATGTGCTGGCCGCCGCGAGCGGCCAGAACCTCGCCATCGCCTTCGGCTGGGGCACGCTCGCCGACGCACCCTGGCTGCCGCGCGTGCGGCGTGGGCGCACCGTCTTCAGCCCCCAGACCTGGCGCCCGCAGAGCGATCTCGTGCACGACGGTGCCCGTGCCCCTTCCTGGCACGGGCGGTTCGCCCGGTGGTGCCGGCAGTGGTCCGTCCCCCCGCAGGTCACGCTGGTGGACGGGGACCGCCAGATTCCGCTGCGTCTGGACGACCCTGTCGACGTTCACCTGCTGCACCGCCAGGCACAGAAGGGACCCCTCGTCCTGACCGAGGCGCTGGGCCAGGAACACTGTTGGGCTCGATCGCCCGGTGGCGCCCATCTCGTCGAGGCCGTCTTCCCGATGGCCGCGACGGAGCGACGGTGTCCAGGTCCCGGGAAGCCGATGGCCGGCCTCCCCCCGGAGCGCCCCCGTCCGCCCGCCCCCGTCCTGCCCGGCGGGGACTGGCTGCGGGCCACGCTGCCCTGCTCCGGCAGGAAGCGGCAGGAACTTCGGCACCAGCTGTCGGGCATCCTCACCGGACACCGGTGGTTCTTCACCCACAGGGACGAGGAGCACCTGGACATCCGCATCCTCCTCGATCCGTGCGGACCGGGCAGGTGGGAGGAGCTCCTCGCCGGACTGTCCGGCGTGTGGCCGGCAGAGGGGCCGATCATCCTGGCCTACCCCCGGGACGCGGGCTTCGGCACGCCCTCACCCCACCCGGAACTGCTGGAGCACTGGGCCATGGCCGACACCCGCTGCGCACTCGCCGCCCTGGACAGCCCCGTACCGGACGGCCCGCTGCTCAGCATCCTGGATCTCGCCGGACGGCTCAGACTGAGCGGTACCCGGCCCCTGGCCGGCATCGAGCCGGACCGTCGTGGCTTCGCACCCCTGCGCCGACGGGTGATCGCGCGGCTCACCGGCGCTGCAGACGAAGACGGCTTCGCCCCACGCGAACTGACGCACCGCTGGGAGGAACGCGCGGCCACGACGCAGACCTACCTGCGCCGGCTGTCGGCCCCTGCCGCAGTCGCCCACGCGGGACACCTCATGGTCCGCCAACACGCCGGGCGCCTGGTGGGACCGGGCGGGACCGACGGTCTGCTGGCCCTGGCCGCCGCGGCGGAACACGCTCACCTCTCATGGCACCGAGCAACCAGGGATGCCTCATGAACCGACCGCCCCTCCCCATCGGCCCCGGGACGACCGATGAGGAGGACACCCTGATCCCGCCCCACCAGGCGACCCACCACGACAACTGGGTGGACATCGGCCTGGCCCTGACGGGCTATCCGCCGTCCACCGAGGTCTACGAGCGGTTGCTGGACGAGACCCAGCGGCTGCGGCAGACCGGACTGGCCGACCTCTTCCTCTTCATCCACAAACCGCCCGGCCTGCGCTGGCGGCTCCAGGCGGCCGACGGCACACACCTCGGCGAGCTGCGCCGGGAGGCGGTCACGGCCGCGGCACGCATCGTCGGCCGCGACCACGTGCGCAGTGCCGTCTACGAACCGCAGCAGACCCTGTTCGGAGGGGCACGTTCGATGGGGTACGTGCACCGGACCTGGAGCGCGGACTCTCTGCTGTGGATGCGCTGGCACGCCGGCGCCCGGCCTGGCTCCCGGCCGGCCGGGGAGCGTCTGATCCTCTCCTTCCGGGCGCTTGCCCATGTGTTCGTCAAGCTCGGTGTGGTGGGGTGGGAGGACCGGGAGGTCTGGAACCACGTGACCGAGGAGACCGGCCGCCGCCTGGCCGAACACGAGTGGGCGCGGCCGGAGGTGGTGGCCCTGGCCAGGTCCCTGCGCGTTCGGTGGGACACGGTCTGGGCCGCACCGCACGATCGGCCCGGCCTCGATCAAGCGGACCAGTCGCCGCTGCTGCACACGTTCGCCCGCACCAGCGGCCCCACCCTTGAGGCATGGCACGCCGAGTGCCTCAGCCGCCCCGCCACCCGGTATCCACTGACCCCGAGGCGGGCCGCCGCGTATTGGACCGTCTTCCACTGGAACCGCGCGGGACTGACCGCAGCCCAGCAGGCCCTGACCGCCCAGACCCTGGCTGGCCGACCTCTCGACCACACCTATCGGCCTCAGCCGGAGTCAGAGCTTTGACAACTCGTCCACCAGGTCGTCCAGCCCCAGCGACCCCAGCGAGAGTGCTGCCATGTGCCACGCCTTCAGGTCGAAGGACTCGCCGTGGTGTCGGCGCGCGTTCTCCCGGCCGAGCAGCCAGGCCCGCTCGCCGAGTTTGTAGCCGATGGCCTGCCCCGGCATCGAGAGATAGCGGGTCAGCTCGCTCGACACGAACTCGGCCGGGCGGCCGCTGTGGGCGCGGAAGAACTCCTCGGCGAGCCCCGGTGTCCATCGCTCGCCGGGGTGAAAGGCAGAGTCCGCCGGGATCGCCATCTCCAGGTGCATGCCGATGTCGATGATCACGCGGACGGCACGCATCATCTGGGCGTCCAGATGACCGAGCCGGCGCTCTGGATCGGTGAGGAAGCCCAGTTCGTCCATCAAGCGCTCCGCGTACAGCGCCCAGCCCTCGCAGTTCGCCGACACCCAGCCGACGGTGGACTGGTAGCGGGACAGGGACGAGGCCTTGTGCACCCACTGCGCCAGTTGCAAATGATGCCCCGGAACGCCCTCGTGGTACCAGGTGGACACCAGGTCGTACACCGGGAAGCGGGTTCGGCCCATGGTCGGCAGCCAGGTGGTGCCGGGGCGCGAGAAGTCTTCCGACGGGGGGAAATAGTACGGTGCCGCCGCGCCGCCCTCCGGGGCGATCCGCGCCTCCACCTTGCGTACCCGCTCGGCGAGTTCGAAATGGGTGCCGTCGATCGCCTCGATCGCCTCGTCCATCAGGCCCTGCAACCACGCTCGCACCTCCTCGACGCCCTCGATGTGCGTGCCCTGCTCGTCCAGGTGCCGCAGTGCCGCCCACGGAGACTCCGCCCCCGGCAGCACGCGCTCCGCCTCGGCGCACATCTCGCCGAGCAGCCGGTGGTATTCCGACCAGCCATAGGCGTACGCCTCGCCGAGGTCGAGGTCCGTGCCGTTGAAGAACCGTGACCACAGGGCGTAGCGCTCACGGCCCACGACGTCGGGAGCATCCGCGACCAAGGGTGCGTACTCCTCGCGCATCCAGTCGCGGAGCGCCGCGAGCGCCGCCGTCGCACCGCAGGCCGCCGTCTCCAGTTCCGCACGCAGCGAGTCGGGGCCGGGGGCCACGAACTCCTCGAACCAGCCCGTGCCGTCGCCCGCCCATTCGGTGAGCTGTCCGACGAAGACGCCCGTGGTGTGCGGACCGCCGTACAACTCGCGCTTCAGGCCCAGGGCCAGGCACTCCCGGTAGCCCTCGACGGCGGCCGGTACGGCTCGCAGCCGCTCCGCGACCGCCTCCCAGTCCGCCGTGGAGTCGGTGGGCATCACCGAGAAGACGTCGCGGATGGCGTGGATCGGTGAGTGCGTGTTGCTGACCGTCCGCAGTTCCTCGTCCGCCTCGTACACCGCGAGCTCCGCGGTCAGCCGCTCGCGCAGCAGCCGGGCGCAGCGTCGCTCGACCTCCTCCTTCGCCCCGGGAATCCGCTCGGCGACGTCGAGCCGGGCGAGCGCGCCACGGATCAGCGCCGCCGCGTCGGCTCGGCCGGCCGGGGAGAAGTCGGGCAACCGGGTGTCGCACTCGCGCACGCCCAGGAAGCTGCCGGTGATCGGGTCGAGTGCGATCAGGTCCTCAAGGTAGGCATCGGCGATTTGGCGGGGCAGCGCCGTGCCGCTCAGCCCGGAGAGAGCTGCGGTTCGTACCATACGTAGGTCCTTGTCCGAGTAGGAGGCGCCGGGCGGAGTTCGGCTCCGTCGACGAACTCCTGTGGCGTGTGAGCGGCCGGCCGTGCGGTGACCGAAGGCCGCGGTGAGCTATCCCTCGATACAGCGCACGAAGTCGACGACCGCCGCCTGGACCTCGGCGGGGGTCCAGTCGAGGCCGGCTGCTGTCACCGTCACCTCGGTGAGCGCGATTCCGGGCGGAAGTCCCGGTTCCCACCAGGGAAGTTGGAAGACCGAGACCCCGCTCTCCTCCGCCTGCCGTGCCGCCGCGTCCAGCAGTGCCTCCGGGGCGAACGGAAGCCACACCTGGAACTGGAGGGTGTGGGGCACCTCCGGCTGTACCTTGAACCAGCCGAGGCCGGACTCCCGGAACCCCTCTGCCATGGCCGCCGCCACGACACGCGCCTGCGCCACGTACTCGGGCAGCCGCGGCAACTCGTGGTCGAGACCGATCAGCGCGGACAGCGCAGCCGGGAACTGCTGGAAGATCTTGCCCCCGTAACGGTGCCGCCAGATCCTGCTCTCCTCGATCAGCGAACTCGGTCCCGCCAGGGCCGCACCCGAGAGCCCGTCGAGCGACTTGTAGAAGGAGACGTAGACGCTGTCGGCCAGAGCGGCGATCTCGGCCAGGGAGCGTTTGAAGTGCGGTGTGCACTCCCACAGCCTGGCTCCGTCGAAATGCACCACGGCGCCGCGCTCCCGCGCCGCCTCTGTGACCTCGACCAGCTCCTCCCACGTGGGCAGCAGATATCCGACGTCACGCAGCGGCAGTTCGAGCATCAGCGCGCCGAACGGTTCCGGCAGGTCGCGGATCTCTTGGGCGGTCGGCTGGCGAGGGGCTCCCGTGGCCTTCATCGGCCGTAGATCGCTCACCGTCCGGAAGGCGTCCGCCTCGAAGACCTCGGGGTGGGACACCGGGTGGAGCGCCACGCGGCGGTTGCCGGTGCGCTCGGCCCAGCAGCGCAACGCCACCTGCTGCGCCATGGTGCCGGTGGGGAAGAAAGCAGCGTCCTCCTTGCCGAGCAGTGCGGCCACCCGCTTCTCCAGATCGGCCACGACACCGTCGCCGTAGACGTCCGGCGGGGAGGAGAGGTCGTAGACCGTGGCTGACCGTGCGACGAGGGTGGCGAGCCGCTCGTTCAGCGGCACGGTCGCCGAGGGCCTCGCGAGCACCTTCTTCGCCTCGCGCAGCATCCGCATCCGCCACTGCGCCTTGTCCTCTGCCTTTTCTGCGGTCGCAGCGGTCTCGGTGTTCGCTGCGTTCTCTACGTTGTTCTCGCTCATGTCCCTCTCCTCACAACCCGAGTTCGATCGCCGCGCGGATGAGGTGGGCACGGGTGGGAACGTCCAGCTTCAGGCGGATGCGCTGCAGATAGGTCTCCACGGAACTCTGGCTGATGTGCAGCCGCCGGGACGTCTGAAGATGGGTGAAGCCGGCGGCGATATGGGCGAGTACCTGCCTCTCTCGTTGAGAGAGCGGCGATTCTCGTTCGGGCCCAGGAGTCATGGGTGACGTGGTGAGATCCGCAGTCATGTGAATCCTTCGTGGTCTTGAGCCTGCGAGAGGAATCCGTTGTTGCCGGTGACTCTCCGCGCGGCGCTTCCCGATCCGCTCCCGATCGGTTACCGCCGGTTCCCGCCCCGGGCACCTCTGGTTGCCCGGAAGGAAACGATCTACCATCGGCGGGATTTGAGTTCCGGTAGCTGACCAGGGCCAAACGCCACGGGGGTGGTACGCACATGGGAGCCGGCTTCGACACCAGACTCCGCTTCAACCTGTTCGGCCCGCTGGAGGCATGGGTGGGCGACGAGAGGCTCCGGCTGGGCGGATTGATCCAGGAGCGCGTGCTCGCCACCCTGCTGCTCGAACCCGGCAAGGTGCTTCCCGTCACCCGGCTGGTGGCCGCCGCCTGGGCCGAGGATCCGCCCGCCACCTCATCCCATCAGGTGCGCAAGGCGGTGGCGGACCTGCGCCGCCGTATCCCCGGGGGCGGCGAGATCCTGCTGACCGACGGCCCCGGATACCGTGCGGAACTCGCCCCCGGCCAGCTTGATCTGACGGAATTCAACGCCCTGGTGACCAGGGCGAGGGAGGACGTCGCGGCCGGCCGCCGTACAGAGGCTGCCAGTGCGCTGGGGGACGCTCTCGCACTGTGGCGCGGCCCCGTGCTCGCCGGGGACGGCGGCCCCGTGATCGAGGCGGCCGCCACGGCGTTGGAGGAGCGGCGGCTCGCGGCCACGGAGCAGTTCTTCGGCCTGCGTCTGGACCTCGGCGAAGGCAGCGAACTGGTCGTCGACCTGCGCGAGACCGTCGCCCAATACCCGCTGCGCGAGACCCTGCGCGGCCAGCTGATGCTCGCCCTGTACCGGTCGGAACGGCAGGCGGAGGCCTTGGAGGAGTACAGCAGGACCCGCGAGCTGCTGGTGGAGGAGCTGGGCATCGATCCCGGGCCCAGGCTCACCAAGTTGTACGAGGACATCCTGCGGGAGAGCCCGGAGCTGTCGGCATCCCCGTCGGCGTCCCCCGCTCCCGCCCCGGCGGCCCCTGCGGTCGTCGAATCGCCCTGCACCCTCCCCTACGACGTGTCCGACTTCTCCGGCCGGGAGTCTGAACTGGGCCAGATCCTCGCTCAGGCCCGGCAGCAGGGCGGCGCGGGCACTCGGATCGTGGCCATCGACGGGATGGGCGGCAGTGGCAAGACCTCGCTGGCGGTGCGGGCGGCACACCGGCTGGCCGACTCCTTCCCGGACGGTCAGCTCCACATCGACCTGCGCGCCTACTCGCCCGACCAGCAACTCGTCAGCACGGTCAGCGCGTTGGGCACCTTGCTACGGGCCCTGGGGCTGCCCGACGCCCGCATACCCGACGACCTCGCGGGTCGTACCGCGCTGTGGCGCACGCTGCTCGTCGGAAAACGGATGCTGATCCTCCTCGACAATGCTTCGGACGCGGCCGCCGTCCGCCCCCTTCTGCCGACCGACCCCGGTTGCCTGGTGCTGGTCACCAGCCGGGCCCGCCTCATCGACCTGGACGGAGCCCACTGGCTCACCCTGGACGTGATGACACCCGCGGAGAGTCGCACCCTGATGGCCCAGATACTGGGTGAGGCGCGTGTCGCCGCCGAACCCGAGGGTGCCGCGGAACTGGCCCGGCTCTGCGACCACCTTCCCCTCGCCCTGCGCATCGCGACCGCAAGGCTGGGCAACCGCCCCCGCTGGACCTTGCAGTACATGGCGGACCGGCTGCGGGACGAGACCCGCAGGTTGGACGAGCTCAGCATCGGAGTGCGCAGTGTCGCCGCCACCCTGCGGCTGTCGTACCAGGCACTCGACGAGGAGAGCCGCACCACGTTCCGTACCCTCGCCCTGCACCCCGGTGGCGGCATCGACGTGTATGCCGCGGGAGCGCTGCTCGGCACCTGGCCACGGCACGGGGAGGACGTGCTGGAACGCCTCCTCGACGTCCACCTCGTTGAGCAGCCGGAGATCGGCCGTTACACCTTCCACGACCTGGTCGGCAGCTTCGCCCGCGGGCTGCACGGCGGAGCCCTTCCGCCCGCTCACGAGGCGGCGGTCGACCAGCTGCTCGGCTACTACCTCACCGCCACCGAGGTCGCGTGCAAGGCCCTTTTCCCGGGCCGGCGCGACATCCCGAGCGGCCTTCCCGCCTCGACGTTCGAGCTGCCCTACCTGAAGACCGCCGAGCATGCAGGGGAGTGGTTCGCACGCGAGCAGATCACTCTGATGTCTGTGGTGAGACTGGCCGTGCGCCACGGATACGACCGGCATGCGGTATGTCTCGCCCGCAACGTCGTCTTTCATCTCAATGCCCACGGTCTACTCGACGAGTTCGGGGAGTTGGCCCGCACGGCGGTGGCCGCCGCCCGCCGCCTCGGCGACGACGCGCTGCTGGGAGTGAGCCTGGCCAACCTGGGCGTCGCCTGCTGGGAACTGGGCAGGTTCACCGAGGGCGTCGAGGTGGCGCGGGAGGGCAGAGATCTCGCGGCACGTCTGGGGGACCTCGCCACCAAGGCCCACAGCGACAGCACGCTCGGGCTGTACGAGAGTCTGCTGGGACGTTTCTCCGAGGCGCTGGCCCATCTGGAGCAGGCGATCACCACAGAGCGTGAACTCGGGCTGCACCGGGCGGAGGCGGAGAGCCTCACCATCCTCAGCACACTGTACGAGCAGTGGGGCCGCTACCAGGAGGCCGTCGAGGCCGCGCACCGTGCGGTGGAGCTGTGCGGCCGGGTAGGCCAGCACGAGAACGGCCTCGTGGCGCTCATCGATCTGGGGTTCGCGTACGTGGGCCTCGGCGAGTACGCGAAGGCGGAGGCCGCCGTGGCCCGGGCACGGGAGATCTGTGACGACACCCGGGAGCCGGGCATCGCCGCCCTGGTGCTGGCCCTGTCCGCCGACACCGCGCACGCCCTGGGGGACACCGAGCGGTCCGCAGAGTACGCCCGGCGCTCACTGCGGACCGTGGAGTCGAGCGCGTCGCCGATCAGGTCGGCCAAGGTCAGGAACGTGATCGGGCGGGTGCTCCACAAGCACGGGGAGCACCAGGAGGCACTGAGCCTCCACGTGCAGGCTCATGAACTCGCCTCCCGGCTCCAGTACCTTCCCGAGGACGCGTACGCCCGTCTCGGCATGGCTCGCGCCGCCGAGGCCCTGGGTGACCACCGAGCCGCGACCGCCCACCGGGTGGCCTGCGACGAGCTGTTCACATCGATGGGCGTACCGTGCGACCGCTGGCGCAGATGACCGGCGGTGCCTGAGCCGGCCGGTGGAGCCAGGACGTCCGGGTCACGACCCGGTGGTGTCGGTTCCGTTGGTGGGACCCTTGCCCTCGGCGAGTACCAGGGGTGCCGCGTGACGCGCCTGGGAATGACCCGATTCCACCGCCGGAGCGAGGCCGATGACGATGGCCGTGGTGATGATTCCGATCATTCCAACCAGCTTGCGCGCCATGTCGGGCCCTTCGTGTGGAGTGATGTCCGCTGTTGACGTCACTGATGCTGCTCGCGGCCCTTCCCGAACGGTTCCCGCCGCGTTACCAGGCCGCGGGAACCGCTTGGTCACACACGCTCAGCGCGGGCTGTTCCGGGTGGCCTCACCGAGCCGGAATGTGGCGATCCGCGGCCCGCGAGCCGTGAGAACCACCTCCGCCCAGGCGTCTCCGGACTCGTGTCCCACGAGATCGAGCGCGGCTCTGACCACCGACCGCAGTACGGCGCGTTCGGCCGCGGTCGGCGGCTCGGCGGCGGGCTCCTGGCCCGGCGTCGGCCGGGGGGAGATGCCGACGATGTGGTGCATGCCGTTGTTCGTCGCGGTGCTGACGCCGAACAGGGGCCCGTTCAGGGGCCTGTCCGAGACGAAGGAGGCCGCGCCGGCCCCGGAACCTTTGCGCTCGGCCCAGCGCTCGACGTCCGCGAGTTCCTGGAAAGCCGTACGGGGCTCCGCACCGTCACTCGGATCGGAGTAAGGGGTTGTCACGTAGTGATCCTTCGGTAGGCAGTGGTCGGAGAAAGAATCCCTCGCGCCGATTCCGATTCGCTCCCGCCCGATTACCTCCCCTGTCCCAAACGGTCTCGTATCGCTGATCCAGGCCTCTGTCAAGTCATGGAGAAAAGCGACTGGTTGCGTCCCCGACCGCGGCGAAGGATCAGTGGAGGCGGTCAGCGAGTCCACTGGTCCAGGGGGTAATTCGCATGAGCGGAAAACGGGGCGAGCAGCACTACGGCTGCATCGGTGTGGGAGTCGGTCCGGCCAATCTGAGCCTCGCCTCTCTCCTGCACGGAGACCAGACGGTCCCCAGCCTCTTTCTCGACCGGAAGAAAACGTTCACCTGGCACGACGGACAGCAACTGCCCGGCACCACGCTCCAGGTGTCGATGCTGAAGGACCTGGTCAGCCTGGCGGATCCGACCAACAGGTTCTCATTCCTGGCGTATCTGCACGCCCACCGGAAGATGTACCACTTCATCAACGCACAGTTCGATGCCATGCCCCGGCAGGAATTCCGCAATTACCTGAACTGGGCAGCCGAGCAGAACGAGAACGTCACATTCGGCGAACAGGTTGTCTCGGTGGACTTCGACACGGCCTTCGTGGTGCGGACGGACCGCCGGACGCTGACCGCCGACAACCTGTCCGTCGGCATCGGCACGGCCCCCTGGTACCCGCCCGTGGCACAGAGCCTGTCCGGGGACGACCAGTTCCACGTCTGCGACTTCGCGATGAAGGCACGCGCTCTCGCCGGCCAACGTGTGTGTGTCGTGGGCGGAGGGCAGTCGGGTGCCGAGGCGTTTCTCGACCTCATCTCGCAGCCCGCCGCCGAACGCCCACGCCGCGTCTCCTGGATCACCCGGCGCCACAACTACTTCCCGATCGACGACTCCCCGTTCACCAACGACTTCTACACACCGAGCTACTCGGACCACTTCGCCCGCCTGGACAGGCCCGCCCGCGAGCGGCTGAACGAGGCCCACATGCTGACCAGCGACGGCATATCCGAGGCCACGCTGCGCAGCATCTACCAGCGCATCTACGTGCACCGGTTCGTCGAGGGCAACGCAGACCTGGTCACCCTCCACCCCAGCAGCGAGGTGGTCCGGGCCGGGCGCGGCGTGAGGGGCGAGTGGTCCATAGGCGTCCGCAACAGCGACCACGGGGACCGGGTCACAACCATCGAGGCCGACGTACTCGTCTGGGCAACCGGGTTCCGCCCGGCGCCGATGACCTTCCTCGACCCGATCGCGCACCGCCTGGAGCACGAGGGCGAGGAGCTCGGCATCGACGACAGCTTCGCCGTGCGGTGGGACGGCCCCGCCGACCGCAACATCTTCGTTCACAACGCCGCGCCCGCGCAGCGGGGCCTGGCGGACCGCAACCTGAGCCTCGTCGCCTGGCGAAGCCGACGGATCGCCGACCGCATCCGCAACACGCGCGGTGACGAGCCCCTGGAGTCCTTCATCGAATGGTCCGGAAAACCGGGCTCCTCCCCGGTCCTGGAGGGAGTGCTCCGATGACCGACACCGACATCACGGTGGTGGGCGGCGGCATCATCGGCTGCCTTGTGGCCCGCACCGTCCTGGCCGCGGCCCCGGATGCCCGCCTGATGGTCCTCGACCGGGACGTCGTGGCTTCGGGCGCCAGCAGACGCTCCGCCGGACTGCACTTCCCACGCGGTGCGACCGGGCGGGTGCGCGCCATGGCGGACTTCAGCCAGTCCTTCTACACGGCCCTCCTGAACAACGCCCCCGCTCTCCCCATCCACCCGCTGGACCTGCACGTCCTGTCGGCGGATTCGTCCGGAGTCGGGCGTACCTATCTCCCCGCCGCCGCGCTGACCCCAGTCGCCGGTGTACCGGGCGGGCTAGTCGACGTACCAGCCGGGACCAGAGTATGGACGGGCCGCGGCTGTCAGTACGCCGACGTCGGCACGCTGACAGAGGCCCTGACGCGTGAGCTGCGCACCCGTGTCTCCTTCCGGGAAGGAACCAGGGTCACCGCCGTCGAGCCCGGCCCCGCGCACGTAACCCTGCGCCTGTCCACCGGGCGGACGATCACCTCGTCACACGTGGTGCTCGCACCCGGACCGTGGATCGCGGATCCCGCGTGGCGCTCCCTGGTGGCACCGCTCGGCGCCCGAGTGAAGAAGATCGTCGCCCTGCACATCGACCGGGCGCCCACGGAGCACGACGGGGCGATCGTCTTCGAGGACCAGGACGCCTTCCTGCTCCCGCTGCACCACCGGGGCCACTGGCTCTTCAGCTACACCTGCCGCGAATGGGACGTGGATCCCGACCGGCTCACCGGCGGAGTCGGCGAAACCGACCTGGACGCAGCACTCACGTGCCTGTCCGCGTACGCGCCGACCCTGGTCGAACACGCCACCTCGGGGCGGGTCTTCTCCGACGCCTACAGCCCCACGCGTGAGCCCCTCATACGGGCACTGGGCAACGGGCGCGTCGTGTTCGCCGGCGCCGCGGGCGGCTCCGGGTACCGGCTGGCGCCCGCGATCGCCGCCGAAGCCGCCAGCCTGCTGGACGTCACCTCAGGACGAAGGAGCGCAGCGTGAAGATCAGCCGCTTCACCCCGGACGAACTCTCCGCCGCATTCGGCATCGACATGGCAGCCGTCCCGGGAATCGGTCCCGGGGCAGGCTGGGGGCGAGTCGCGCCAGGCGGCCGCAGCGAGGCCCACCAGCACGACGAGACGGAGATCTTCGTCATTGTCCGGGGCACCGGCGAACTCCTCGTCGACGGGGAGCGCACACCCGCTCGTCCCGGAACGGTCGCGATGTTCGAACCGTTCGAGACCCATGTCATCGAGAACACAGGTACGGAGGAGCTCCTCTTCTTCGACCTGTACTGGCGCGACTCCGCCCGCGCGGCCGCGGCGGCCGCCGCCGCGCCGGCCGACCGCCGCCGGTTCGGGAAGCGGCCGGTGTTCGTCTTCTCCACTCCGCCAACCCCCAACGGCGACCTCCACCTCGGCCACCTCTCCGGCCCCTACCTGGGAGCCGACGTCTTCACGCGCTTCCAACGGATGAACGGAGTCGAGGCCTGGCACCTGACCGGCAGCGACGACCACCAGAGCTACGTCGCCGACCGTGCCCAACGCGACGGACGCACCCCGGCGCAGACCGCCGCGCACTTCTCGGCGGAGATCGCCGCGACCCTCGCGCTGATGGACATCCGGCCCGACCAGTACACGGTCACCCAGGCCGACACCGACTATCCGGACGGCCTGCGGTCCTTCTTCTCCCGTCTCGTGGCCTCCGGGGCCGTGAACAAACGCGCCACGCCCGCCCTGTTCGACGCCAGCACCGGTGACTATCTGCACGAGGTGGTGGTGTCCGGCGGCTGCCCCGGCTGTGGAGAACCGACCGGGGGCAACATCTGCGAGGAGTGCGGCGAGCCGAACCTGTGCACGGACCTCACCGACCCGCGCTCCCAGCGCTCGGGCGAACCGCCCCGACGCGCCGCCGCCGACCGCTACTGCCTGCCCCTGCACGAGTTCCAGGCCACGGTGGCGGCCCATCACCGCCTGGGACGGGTGCCGGCCCGCCTACGGGAGCTCGCGCACCGCGTCTTCACCCGCCCTCTGCTCGAACTGCCGCTGACCCACCCCGCCCACTGGGGCGTATCGCCCCGAGAGTCCGACGCCAAGGGGCAGGTCATCTGGGTGTGGCCGGAGATGGCGTACGGATTCCTGCACGGCATCGAGGCCCTGGGCCGCACCCTGAACCGCGGATGGCGGGCCAAAGCGCCGCAGCAGGCCTGGAAGATCGTGCATTTCTTCGGATACGACAACAGCTTCTACCACTCACTGCTCTATCCGGTGCTCTACAAGCTGGCCTTCCCGGGCTGGGAACCGGACATCGACTACCACGTCAACGAGTTCTACCTGCTGGAGCACCAGAAGTTCTCCACCAGCCGGCGGCACGCGATCTGGGGCAAGGACATCCTCAGCACCGACAGCGTCGACGCGGTGCGCTTCTTCCTCGCCCGTACCCGCCCGGAGGGCCGGCGTACCAACTTCGACCCCACCGCGTACGAGACGCTGCTGAGCGACACCCTGATCGGCACCTGGCAACGGTGGCTGAACGGTCTCGGCAGCCGGATTGACGAGCACCACGACAGACGGGCCCCCGACACGGGGGTGTGGACCCCCGAGCACACCGCCTTCCTCGATCGCCTCGCCGTCAGACTGACCGCGATCACCCGCAGCCTCGGTCAGGACGGGTTCTCGCTGAACCGGGCCGCGACGGAACTCGACGGCATCGTCGAAGACACCGTCGCCTTCGCCGACCGCGAGCGCGCGCTGGCCGGACTCGGCCCGTGGCAGGACGAAACCCGCACCGCCCTGGCGCTGGAACTCGCCGCCGCGCGACTGCTGGCCCGCTGTGCGGCCCCGATCATGCCCCGGTTCGGCCGGCGGCTCTCGGCAGCGCTGGGCCTGCCCGACACGGCCGACTGGCCCGGCGGCGTCGAACTGCTGCCGGCCGGCACGAAGGTCACGCTCACCGACACGGTGTTCTTCCTCGGCGGCGACGACAAGGAGAGCGCCGATGTTTGACCTGATCGCGGGCGAGGACCACGACGGAACGCCCATCCTCGACGTCGTCAACACACTGGCGCTGAAGGCGTGCACCGACCACCGGCATCGCATCCACTACCGCGTCGGTGACGAGGTGCGTTCCCTCACCCTCGCGGAGCTGGACACGCGCGCGGCGCGCGTGGCGCGGCACCTACACGCATTGGGGATAAGGCCACGCGACCGGGTCGGCATCCTCGCCCCCAACAGCATCGAATGGGTTCTGCTCGACCTCGCCGTGATCAAACTCGGCGCCGTCACAGCAGGCTTCGAACCCGTCTGCTTCGAACCGGACCAGGTGGTGAAGGACTACGGTCTGGCGCTGCTGTTCACCGACGGCGCCTGCGACGACGGCCCGCTGCGCGACATCAGGTCGGTCACGGCCTGGGCACAGGACATTCCCTCAGAGCCGGTACCGGCCTGGCACCAGGGATACGACCCCGCGGACGTCCTGGCCGTCAAGTTCACCTCCGGCAGCACCGGTGCCCCCAAAGGGCTGGAAGCCACGGTGGCCAGCGTCAACAGCTCCCTCCACGAGGTGCAGCGAATGTTCGCCCACGGTGAGGGCGACAACCTCCTGGTCTTCCTCGGCAACTACCTCCTCCAACAGCGCTACTGGATCTACTCCGCGCTCGTCCACGGTCACGACGTGACGCTCGCGCGCAAGACCGACGCCCTCGACATGGCACGCAGGACACAGCCCACGGTCGTCATGGGCGTCCCCGGCTTCTACGAGGAAGTGCGGGCACGCCTGGAAGGCACGATCCTTTCTGCCAGCGCGGACGAGCGACAGGAGGCCATCGAAGCCGAATTCGGCGGCCTGGTCCGCTACCTCTGGACAGGCTCCGCCCCGGCGAGCCGCGAGCTGCTGGAGTTCTTCAACGGCTCCGGAGTGCCGCTGTACGAGGGCTACGGCCTCAACGAGACCTGCATCGTGGCGAAGAACCACCCCGGCGCCTTCCGCCCCGGAAGCGTCGGCAAGGTCCTTCCCAACAAGAGGGTCCGCTTCGACCGGGACGGGATCCTGATCGTCGGCAGCCGGCACCCCGTCAATCACCGGTACACGTGGAGCGGCCCCGGAGCCGACGAGAAGATCTTCCTGCCCACCGGCGAGGTCCGGACGCACGACCTCGGTCACCTCGACGAGGACGGCTATCTCTTCATCCATGGGCGGGTCGACGATGTCATCACCCTCGACAGCGGCTACAACGTGCTGGCCCCGCTGATCGAGGAGAAACTCCGCACACACCCCGGCATCCAAGACTGCGTGCTGTACGGCACGGGCGACACGTTCCTGTCTGCGATTGTCTCGCTCTCACCCGCCAGCGGCGCGGACGACGAGGAGCTGAGCCGACATGTGACCGCACTCAACAAGGAGCTGCTGCCGGAACAACGCGTCCACGCCCTGGTCATCGCCGCGGAGCCCTTCTCGACCGAGAACGGACTGCTGACCGGACAGTTCAAGCCGAGACGACGAGCTGTGCACGAGCGGCACCGCCCGGAGCTCTCCCGTCTGCACCGCAGGCGCACCGCACCAGGCACGGGCCCGACCGCCGACCACCCCTGGGTCGTCACCGCCTCCCGGCCCGCGACAAGCCCCGCAAACAGCCACCCCAGCACCTCGAGGAGCACCGCATGACCTGGGACGACCTGCCGGACACGGTCCTCACCAACGACAGGGTCGAACTGCGCCGTATCCGTGTCACCGACCGCGCCGAGTTCGAGCGCATCTGCTACGACGAGGAGATCTGGCGCCACTTCGTCACCAGGATCGAAACCCCAGCCGACCTCAACACCTTCCTGGAGACCGCGATCAAGGACACGCTGACCGGCGTGCGCATCGTGTTCGCCGTCGTCGACCGCCACAGCGGACACATCGTCGGCAGCAGCGCGTACGGCAACCTGGCCAGAGCCGACCGGAGGCTGGAGATCGGCTGGTCGTGGGTGGCGACCGCCCTGCGCGGCACCGGAGCCAACCGGGCCGCCAAACTCGCCCTCCTGGACCACGCCTTCGACGTCCTTGGGTGCGAGCGCGTGGAGTTCAAGACGGATGTGCTCAACACCGTTGCGCGCAGGGGCCTCGCCGCGCTGGGCGCCACCGAGGAAGGCACTCTGCGCAGCTACAACTACATGCCAGGCGGCCGCCGCCGCGACGTCGTGTACTACAGCATCCTGCGCAACGAGTGGCCCGTGCTGCGCGCGGAGCGCTTCGCCCCGCTCGCCGTCGGCACGGGGGCGTGAACATGACCCAGATCGCCACGGCGGCGGACAGCATGCTGCCGCGCCCTCAAAACGCCAGCACCTTCCAGCCGCATACCGAAGACGTCTTCTTCCACGTAGCCGAGCACCGGCTGGCTGCAACCAGGGTCTACGCACCCGACGGCGCCGCGCCCGCCCTCATCCACCTGCACGGGCTCGGCCCCACCGCGACCCGGCACGGTGTCCGCTATCTGCTGGACGACCTGGCGGCGCACGGGCACTCCTCTGTGACCTTCGAGTTCTCGGGCAATGGCGAGAGCACGGGCGTGCTGGAGGAGGCGACCCTGCGACGGCGCCGGGACGAGTCCCTGGCTGCGGCCCGGCTGCTGGACGGCGAGACGCGTCCCGTCGTCATGGGGACCAGCATGGGCGCCCATCTCGCAGCATGGACCGTGCCCGTACTCGACCCGCGAGCCCTGGTCCTGTTCTGCCCCGCGGCCTACCCCGGCCACGCGGCCGATCTGCCGTTCGACGGAAGCCTCGCGCGCCCCGGCAGGTACGCCGACTCGCCAGCCTATGCGGCGATGCGGGAGTTCACCGGCGATCTGCTGATCGTCGGTGCCCGAGACGACCAAGTGGTGCCCGCGACGGTCCTGGACGGCTATCTGGACAGCGCCGAGAAGGCCAGGACACGACGGTTGATCTGGCTCGACGGCGACCACTTCGTCCACCGCCGGCTCCCCGGGCAAGGGGCGCCGCGGCGCGACCTGCTGGCGCTGCTGCGCACGTTCGTTGCCGACAGCAACAGGAAAAGCCAACAAGAGGGGCACTCGTGACCATCGAGCCCAACGTCCTGCGCCGACACGACCGGGACAGTCCCACCGCCGTCGAGCAGGCCTTCCACACCGGCCCGCTCGCCGAGGCGGTGACGACGGCCCCGGACATCGAGCGCCGCAGCGGTTTGACCGCGCAGGAGTTTGCCGCCGAGTACCGGCACCCGATGCGCCCCGTGGTCTTGGAGGGCCATGTCGCCGACTGGCCCTCCGTACGGACCTGGTCCTTCGACCATCTCGCCGAGCGGTGCGGCTCGGTGCACGTGGTCGTCGACAGCTACAACACCGAGGCGGCCCGCGAGGCGCGCCTCGGCGAGTTCGTCCGGATGCTGAGGGACAACCAGGGCGACGACGCGACCCCGATCTACCTCCAGGAGTGGTACTACCAGACGACCGCTCCCGAACTGGCCGCGGACATGCCAGAGATGGACATCGCCCAGTACGACTTCCGGCGTAACCTGTACGGCGAGTCCGCGTCGACCAATCACCAGCTGTGGCTCGGCCAGCGGGGTGGTGTCACCCGGCTGCACCAGGACTCGTACTCGGTCGACGTGATGCACGCGCAGATCGTCGGCGAGAAGCTCTGGTACGTCATGGCGCCCGAGACCGAGCTGAGCGGCACCACCGAGGCAGACTGGCGCAAGCTATGCGAGGCGCCCGAGACGCGGCTGATGCGGTGCGTGCTGAGACCCGGCGACGTCCTGTACCTGCCGGCGAACTGGTACCACCGCATCCAGCTGCTGAGCGATTCGATCGGCCTGGGACGCAAGTGCCTCGACGAGCAGAACCTGCCGACCCACATCCGTCAGCGGATGAACGAACTGCTCGCGTTGCTGCTGAACCCCGACGAGGTCAGGCGCAATCACCCCGAACTCGTCGACGTCGTACTCATGCGCGCCCGGTCCTGGGCGAACCGCATGGACCTCGACCTGTCCCGGCTCAGGCCGTGACAGGGGTGGCGGCGATGACACGGAAACACGTGCTGCTGGTCGGCGGGCCCGGCAGTGAACTCGACAAGCTGGACAGGCTGGGCGTGCGCTACTCCATGATGCAGCTGCCCGAGCGGGTGAGCGCACGGCAGTACACGAACGCGGCGCACTACGCGGTCCTGGACTACCGGAATCTTGAGGAGGTCCTGGCCATGGCACGGGCCTGGCACTCGGTCGATCCGTTCGACGCAGTCGCGTCGTTCACCGAGTACGGGCTGTATCCGGCCTCCCAGTGCGCCCGCGACCTGGGCATCCCCGGGGACAACCTGACCGCGGTGGAACTGACCAGGGACAAGACGAAGTGCCGTGAACTGCTCGACCGGCACGGGGTGAGCCCCGTACGCCACCGACTGTGCCAGGACCTCGATGAGGCGCGCCGGTTCATGCGTGAGCTCGGGGCCCCCGTCGTACTCAAGCCCCTGGACGGCGGCCTGAGCGAGGGCGTCTGCCTGGCGGAGACGGAGGAACTACTCAGCAAGAGCTGGGAGTTCACATGCCAGGCCACCGACGGACCGGTCCTCGCCGAGGAGTTCCTGGTCGGCCCCGAGTACAGCGTGGAATCCTTCTCGGCGTCGGGCCGTCACGAGATCGCCGCCATCACCGAGAAGGTCACCACACAGCTGCCCCGTTTCGTCGAGACGGGACATCAGGTCCCCGCCCGGCTGGACGAGGCGTCCCGCATCGCGATCGAGGAACTGATCACCGTCTTCCTGACCCTCATCGATCAGCGGGACGGCCCGGTACACACGGAACTCCGCCTCACGGACGCCGGCCCCAGGATCATCGAGGCACAGACCAGGGTCGGCGGCGACCAAATCTGGGAAATGTGCCAGATGACCAGCGGCATCGACCTGATGACGGAGACGTTCACCACCCTGCTCTCCCTGCCCCGCCCCAAGCGCACACCCGTCGCACCGGCGGCCGCGATCCGGTTCTTCTCGTACGAGGACGTCCGCGTCGTCGGGGTCGGGGGCACCGTAGAGGCCGAGAACGCACCTGGCGTCGTCCGCTTCCAGTGCACGCTGGAGGCCGGGCAGGAACTCGGCCGGCTCGCCTCCTCCACGGACCGCCAGGGCTATGTGCTGTGCACGGGGGAGAACACCGGCGAGGCGGTCGCCCACGCGGAACGGGCCCATGACCTCGTCCGGGTCGAGGTCTCCGAACCCGCGGTGGCGGTCCGGTGAACGGGGCCTGGCCGCGGCCGATGGTGCCGCCCGGCGGCACCAGCCTGCTGCTGGTGGGGCTCGTCGACGCCACGGGCACCGGCCTCTACCTGGCGGGGGCGGTTCTCTTCTTCACGAAGATCGTCGGCCTGAACGTCGCCCAGGTCGGAACCGGCCTCTCGGTCGCCGGAGTGCTCGGCTTCCTGGCGCCCGTCCCCTTCGGCAGGCTGGCCGACGGACGGTCACCGCGCATGGTCCTGATCGGGCTCCACCTGACCTGTGCCATCGGGTTCGCCGCCTACGCCTTCGTGGACGACTTCGTCTCCTTCCTGGTCGTCGCGGGCCTGCTCGGGGTGGCCGAGCAGGCCGCACGTCCCATGAACCAGGCGCTGGCGGAGCAGGTGGTCGGCGAGGAACATCGCACCCGGATGTCGGCGACGCTTCGGGTCGTCTACAACGTCGGCTACACCGGCGGTGCCTTGCTGGCCGCGCTCGCCATCCAGACAGGGACCCGGACGTCGTTTCTCGCCGTCATGGTGGGCGACGCGCTCTCGTTCCTGCTGTCCGCGATACTGCTGGCCTTTCTTCGGGTGCGCCCCGGCGGCCGGCCCCCACGTGCGGCGGTGGGCGGTGACGGCCCGCCCTTCCCGGCGTTGCGTGACCGTTGGTACATCGCCGCCTCCGGCGTGAATGCGGTGCTCCTGCTCCATATGACGCTGCTCAGTGTGGGCGTACCTCTGTGGATCACTACGCGGACGAGCGCACCGGAGTGGGTCGTGGCGGTTGTGCTGGTCGTCAACACGGTGCTGGCCGTGCTGTTCCAGGTGCGGGTGGCCCGGGGGACCGAGAAGGTGTCCGACGGAGCGGTCGCCCTGCGCAGGGCAGGCATGGTGCTGGCGCTGTGCTGTGGGTGCTTCGCTGCAGCGGCGTACGTCGGCTCCGTGCTTTCCGCACTCGCCGTGATCCTAACCGGCACCGTCCTGCTCACCTGGGGCGAACTGCTTCAGTCCGCCGGCCAGTGGAGTCTCTCTTTCGGCCTCGCGCCCACCCGCTCCCGCGTCGAGTACCTCGCCGCCTTTCATCTGGGATCCAGCGTCCAAGTGGCGGTCGGCCCCATGCTGGTGACGGTGGGGGTGATCGCGAACGGGCCAGCGGGGTGGGCCGGGCTGGCGGTGGCGTTTCTCGGCGCGGGGCTCCTGGCCCGCTGGGTGGCAGAGAAGGCCGAAGGGCGGCTACAGCTCGCCGCCGAGAATCCAGATACACCTGAGCTGCAGAAGAGCATCACCGGCTGAGGCGAGCAGCTCTGGTCACGTGAAGTGGTTCCGGTCCAACTTCCGTGGAGCGGTGACGCCCAGTGTTGCTGAACAGCTCTGTGCATGGTGTGCCACCACGACCGATGGTGGTGTCGGTGGGACGGTCGATACTGCTGGTCATGGCAGATTGCAGTCCGGTCCTCCGGATCATCACCTCAGCGGCGCGGGAGTCCCTGAAGCCGCTCGGACTGGCCCAACGTGGCCGGTCGCGGCTGTGGATTGATGATCACGGGTGGTGGCTCGGGGTTGTGGAGTTCACCCCGCCGCGGACGGCCGGCAGCGGTCTGTACGTCGGCGCGATGTGGCTGTGGTATGACGTGGACCACCTAGCCTTCCACGTGGACGCAGTCCGCACCGGCCTCGAACTGTTCCGCACCGAGGACCAGTTCACGCCGCTGGCGCTCGACCTCAGCCGACAGGCGGCTGCGAACGTGACCGCGCTGAGGGAGAAGTTCCCGGCTCTGCCGAACGTCGCCCGGTACCTGACGTCCAGGCCGGTGCGGCGGGGATTCCTCTGGGACAGCTTCGACGCTGGGATCGCAGCCGCTCTTATCGGGGATCCGGACATGGCCCGCGATCACTTCGAGCGAGTCCTGCGAGAGGACGCGTTGGCGCCTTGGATTGCCAAAGCCCAGGAGAAGACTCGTGAGCTTCACGCGATCGCGGCAGATTGCGACGCCGTGACCGCCTGGGTCACGCGGGCCGTCGATTCATGCCGAAGCAAGCTGGGCCTCGATCCCATGGTGCTTGCGATCAGCTGAGCGGACAGCGAGTGCTAGATGTTCTGTCCGGGGAGGTTGTGGACGGGTGAGGCAGGTCTCGGCTGCGGGATCTTGAACAGGTGAGGGCCTTCCGGGTTCGGTGTGGATTGCGACGTCTACACCGACCAGAAAGGCCCTCGTGGTCCACCGTAATGCACCCCTGACCGAGACCGGCCGGCTGCGTCTGGCCCGCTGTGTGGTCGAGGACCGCCGGCCGTTGCGGCGGGCCGCCGAGCGGTTCCAGGTCTCACCGACGACCGCCCGGCGATGGGCCGAGCGCTCGCCCTCCAGGGCGGGTCCAGCAGCCGCTTGGTCATCTGCTGCAACAGGCCGCCCTCACCGGTCAGCTGCAGGCCCTCGGCCTGGGCACGGCCCACCAGCTCGTCGATCAACTGGTCGTCCACGGCCTTCACCGACGCAGCCCCCCCCAGGCTCGGCAGTCTCGGACTCGGACACGTTCTCACTGGTCATCGACGCATCTTCCATGATCGGGAGTTACACCGAACGTCCTACAGTCCCCGGCCCTCTGCTCGCGATCTCGTGAAGGCAGCGGTCTTCCTTCAGCGTCCGGGTTTTACGGCTCGTCGTCGTCACTGGGTTTCGAGGAACGGCTGTAGGCGAGGTCCAGGACGTAGCGCTCGGTCACCGGGGGGTTGTTCCATGCCTCGGTGAGGTCGTCTTCGAAGGTGTCGTCGGTGGGGCGGTCGAGGGTGGTCTGGTAGTAGTCCCCGGTCGCCTGGCGGTTTTCCCACCAGGCGTGTCCGGTGTAGACACCCGAGCGGGGGAGGGACATTTCCCCGGCGGGGCCGTATTCCAGTTGGTTCACCACGAGAATCGCCGTCTCCGACTCGATGCTGACGGGAACCGAGCCCTCAACTCCGGCAGGAGGAGGGGGAGGGCTGTCCCAGAGCCGGATGGCGACCTCGACGTCGATGTCGGGCTGCAGGCTTTGGATGTACAGGTGGTAGCCGTTGCCGGCTACCACCTGGGTGCGGGCGGCGGCCATAGCGTCGTCGTCACTGAGATAGGCGTCCGCGTCGTAGATCTCCACGACGCGGCGGCCGGGTGTGGCCTTGCACCTGTATGCGGCCAGGAGCGCCATGATGCCGCTGCCCTTCTGCTAGTCGGTGATCTCATGTAAAAGGCGTCGCCGTCGAGGATCCGGTTGAGGGTGTACGTCTGGTCGAGCCCGCGACCGCCGGTCTCATTGTCGGTGCCGTCGATCAGCCGGACGGAGAACCGGTTGTCACCCTTGGCCGAGCCCTCCTTGGTGGAGGCGTACGGGTACTCGTCGCACTGAAGCCGGCAGGACCCGCTGCTGACCCGTCCCGACCTGGACCTTCGTCTCCGGGAACCACAGATCGCACTGGGCGACCCGGCCGGGCTCGTAGACGACCCGGTCGACCGGGTCGATGCCCACGTACTCCGGGCGGATCACCGCCGAGGCGCTCGCGCAGCGGCGGCAGCGAGTACGGCCAGCCGATCCGCTCGGCGATCACCGGCGCGGGCATCCGCGGCCATTCCTGCAACTGGGCCTGAATCTGCGGCTCGTAAGTGTCCGCGACCTGGCCGCGGGGCTCACGTTCGTACTTCGGCGGCCGGTCCGAGTTCAACGCGGCCCGCACCGTGTTCCGGGCCACCCCCAGCCGCCGAGCGATCTCCTTGATGGGTACACCCTCCGCGCGAGCAGACGGCGTATCTCTGCCAGTCCTCCACTTTCAGCACCCTCCAAGAGTCCGGACGGGGTCAGGATTCCCGGACTACTCAGGGGTCAGTTTTCAGGAAGCGTCAACAGCACCGTCGACGAGGGCGGACGCGGACTGTTCATCGTGGCGCAGCTCGCCGAGCGCTGGGGCACCCGACAGCAGTCCGACGGAAGGACCATCTGGGCCGAACTCGCCCTCCGGCCAGCCCCCGTGCCCACCCCCGCACCCGCGCTCGCCACGCTGTGAGCCGGGCCGAGCAGCGTTGCCCGTCGGCGGGGGTGCGTGGCGGGCGCGGGGAGTTGTTCCTCGCCGCCCGCCTGAACTGCCCGTTCGCGGACCTGCTCAGCGCACTCGGCCTCCCGAACCGCGATGCACGGCCCACACCCCCGGTTCGCGTCACGGCCGTGTTGGGTCGGGGGCGGTTCAGGCGCCGGGGCGTCCGGCGGCCGTCCAGGCGGCGTATTCCTGGCGGACATAGAGGCGGCGGCTGGGGACGGGCGTGATTGCGTCGGGGTGCGAGCCGGCCGCAAGGTGTGGATGACGGCGGTCATACAGCAGGAGTTGTTCGGCGGTTTGCTCGGCTGCGTCGACAGGGCCGGGGCCGGGGTCGTCCAGGGTCATCCGGTCCATGAGCGCGGCGCGACGCAGCAACCAGGCGCGTTCGGCGACCGCCGGGTCGACCGGCGGTCGGGTGACGAGCCTGGCCTGGCGGCCGTCGCGTTCGGCGCCGAGGGCGAGCACCTGGTGCATCTCGCGGTGGAGGTTGGGCGCGTTCACGTACGCGTCGCGCCGGGGCGGTGCGCCGACGTCCTCGCCGCTGTCGGGGTTGACGTCCACGCTCACACCCCCGCCGGTACGCCAGGGCCAGCGCCGCAGCGTGTACACAGCACCGTGTCGTGCCCGGGTTCGCGGGCGTCGTGGTCGACGGCAGGTGGGTCTGCCGCGGCCCGCAAGGACGCCCGGGGCCGGCCCGGACAGCCGTCGACGGGGCATGGTTTGTGTGTCGTCAAGTCCCACTCGGTGGGGTCGTCGGACGCCCCGGTGCCGCAGTCGCTCCCGGTGAACCGTCGCCGCGCCGTGGTGCCGGCGTCGGTCAGGGGCCGACGCCCGTGCGCAACGCCCGGGCCGGTCATGCCGAGCACCTCAGGCAGGCCCGGACCTCGCGGCCGCCGCGCGACTGGTGAACCTCGGTCGACTGGGCGAGGCACTGGACGATGCCGGTGCCTCGGCCGTGTTCGTCCGGGGCGATGTCGGGGCGACGGCGATCCACCGCCGTGCCGGAGTCACTGACCACGATGTGCAGAGTGTCGCGGTCGAGGACGAGCAGCACGGTCAGGCGCTCGCGGCCGTACTGGGCGGCGTTGGAGGCGAGTTCGTCCACGATGAGAACGGCGGAGTCCCGCTCGCTCGCGGGAACGCTCCAAGTCTCCAGCAGATCGGCTGTGAAGTGACGAGCGGGGGAGACGTGCGCCTCCTGCGCGGGCAGCGTGAACAGCGCCTCGCGGCGGTAAGGCTGGCGGAGGAGTGCACTCGGGTGGGGCGAAGCGATCACAGACATGGTCTTCTGGCTCTTCTGTCGATGTACGGAAGCTGGAACGTGGGACGCCGCCTACGACTTCGAGGGGCGGTCGCTGGACCGGATCCTGTGCATGGGCGCGCTCATTCAGTTCCACGGACGATGCGTGCCGAACGGTTCGAGCCGTCTGCACCTTTTGTCCAACTTCTTTTTGAGACAGGTCAATGCCAGCGGCCCGGCGGAGCACTGTTTGCCGAGGAACGCGGGGCATCTCGGCCGGGCTTTTGTAAGCCAAGGGCGATGGCGACGGCCACGGTGTGCACGACCCGTCGTGCACACACGTAATCAAGTCGGCTGAGGACCGGGCCGGTTCGCTGGAGACGGCGGTGAGGGCGACCGGATCCCGGGAGCGTTCGGCGCGCCGGGAGAAGGACCGGGTCTCCGGCTTTGGCCACCTTCCGGTGGAGGTTGAGGTGCATGCCGCCGGCCCCCACATCGCCGTGCCTGCCGGCGCTGGGGCAGCCGCGTGACGGGAGCGGCCGCAGTCCACGAGTCCGTGGGTGCGCCAGGAGCCCGCCCGACGCACTGCCGGGCGGGCCCTCTCGCCTCACGCCCGGATCGTGACCAGCTTCTGACCGTTGCCCGCGAGGATCTCGAAGTGGTCGATGGCTCCCGGAGACAGGGCAACCGTCCCCTGGATCGTGCTGCCGGCCGGGTATGTGCCTGCCCGCCAGGTAGCGCCGTCCGCCCTGGTTCCGCCTGGTCCCACCGCTTGGAGCCGACAGGTGATTCCGGCGGGCGCCCCCTTGGCCGAGACCTGCAGAACACTGCCCCAGGCAGAGGGCGAGACCTTGACCGAGGCGGTTACGCCGGTGGCGGGATCGCTTCCGGAGAAGGTGCGCGAGGGTGTCGGCGCGGTCGGCGCGGGTGGCGTCGCCTGACTGCCCACCGTGCCGACAGCCGCCAGCCATGTGCCGCCGACCGCCGCTGCGAGGAACGTCAGGAAGGCGGCGGCCCCGGCCAGCTGCAGACGCCAGGTTTTGCGGCGGCGGGCAGCGGCCCGCTGGAGCAGCCTGTCCAGACCACCCGCCTGCGGCGCCTGCTGCATCACAGGCACGGCGGGTCGTGCGGACGAGGAGTCCTGCGCGCTCTCGGCGGCCCGCGCCACCAGCCGGTCGGCCAGGTCTCCGTCGGCTGTCGGCACCGTCTCGCCTGCGGCCTCGGCTGTGGTCACCGTCGCCAGCAGCGCGGGCAGACCCGCTAGCCGGGCGTGTTCGGCCCGGCACTCGGCGCACTCCGCGAGGTGGACACGCACCTGTTCCATTTCCGCCGGGGGCAGCGTGCCCAGGACGAATCCTCCCAGCGCCAGCCGGAGTGGGTCATGTTCCGTACTCATGGTCACCACCTCCTGCACGCCGTGGTCATGGCTCGATTCCCCGTTCCTCCAGCGCCAGCCGTAGGGCGTGGAGGGCGTAGTACGTCCGCGACTTCACAGTGCCCAGCGGGATGCCCAACACCCGTGCGGCCTCTGCCATGGTCCGGCCCCGGTAGTAGGTCTCCAGCAGGACCGCTCGGTGGCCCGGGGGCAGCGTGCGGATGGCGTCGGCGACCGCCCAGCTCTGCAGCGCCTGCTCGATCCCGTCCTCGCCCTGCGCCTGCTCGGCGGCTCGCTCCAGCGCCTCGCCGCCGGCCTCGGCCGGCCTGGCCTGCCGGGCCCGGTGGGCATCGATGACCAGGTGTCGGGCGACCGTACACAGCCATGCCCGGGCCGGGCCGCGTGCGGGCTCGAACGCGGCAGGGTGCTGCCACGCTCGCAGCAGCGTCTCCTGCACGACATCCTCCGCCCATTGCCAGTCTCCTGAGGTCAGTCGCAGCACGTAGTGGAACAGGGGCCGTGCGTGCTCCGAATACAGGGTGCGCAGCAGTTCCTCGTCCGCGGTCGAAAGGGTCCCTTTACCGGAGACACGGTCCCCGGACCGATCCGGATCGGTCCGGGGACCACGTTTTCGGGAACTCCAGTGCATAAGGCGATCATTACGCACACCAGCTGCTTTGTCCTGTAACGCACAGTTTAGTGCGAGTGGCGCCCTGTGAATGCCGCAGGCCGACACCCTGCTCGGATCTCACGACACAGCCGGGATCAATCGCGGGGAGCACGCGCAGGAGGCCGGTCGAGCTGCGGCGGCCGTGAAGAAGTCTCACAAAAAGTGCTCACCCGCCGAACCGTCGGACCCCCGCCGTCCGTGGAGCCGGACAAGAGGTGGCCTACACGGCAATTCCACATCTATTCCCCACGGAAACTCCGTGCTCGACGAACGACGGACGAGAGGTGACCGAGATGCATTACGCACTGCGTGCCCCTCGCCCCGGGCACACCACGGAGCGCTCGACGCATACAGCGATCGAGCGCTGGGCGATCACCGGAGCAGAACTCCGTCCCGCCCAGCGAGCGCATCACCCGCCTGGCACCGCCAACCCGCGATGCCTCTCTCGCGGCCGCCCTACGGGGAATTGCCTTATGCCGCCCGCTATTTCGCAGCGCAAGCGCGGATGCGCAGCGCGGGACACGTCGAGGCGAGCGGTCGGTGCCGGGCGGTATCAGCCCGCGCTCGCACGGTCCCTCAGATGCACTCGGCCATGAGCAGGGCCTCCGCCGCACAGGGCTGCGGTGGCGTGCGCTCAGTCGGCGCAGCCCCCATCTCCGCCTGATCAGTGAGGAACGAACACCATGTACCTGAACCTGCGCACGCCATGTCGTCGGTCACGCGCCGCGGCCTGGCTGGCCATCGCCACCGCCGGCGCGGTGGGGCTCCTCGGGGCGTGCGGCCATTCGTCGCATTCCTCGTCCACCGGAGCCGGTGCCGGCACACCCGGTCCGGGTCAGCACCAGCTGGCCGGGATGTCCGGCGCCACGGGGCCGGGGAACACGGCGGGCCCCGACCACGGCACCTCGCCCACGCCCGGCATGAGCATGCCCATGGGCCCACCGAGCACGGGGGCGCCGACGGCGCCGGTGACAGGGAAGGCCGTGGCGATCAAAAACTTCGCGTTCTTCCCCGCCACGCTGAAGGTCAAAGCGGGCACGACGGTGACCTGGACCAATCAGGACACCGACGCCCACACCGTCACCAGCACCGGATCGGGAGGCCCTCTGCACTCGGCCGCCCTGAACACCCGCGCCACCTACCGCTACACATTCACCAAGCCCGGCACCTACGCCTACCTCTGCACCATCCACCCGTTCATGACCGCCACCGTGGAGGTGACCCGATGACCGCATACCACCACAGTCACGACGCAGCACCGGCCGGCGACGCCGCTCAGCCCGACCCCGCCCCGCAGCACGGTATGAGCCGGCGCCAACTACTCCGACATGCAGGGTGGTTCGGAGGAGCCGTGGTGCTGACCGTGGCCAGTGGAGAGGTGATCAGTCACATCGCCGACTCCCGGGACACCCACGCCGGGGCCGCCCCCGGGGCCGTCGAGGCCGCCGCCGCAGGAAGCGGCGCACTGCGGTTCGTGCAGGTCTCGGACAGCCATATCGGGTTCCAGGGCCCGGCGAACACGGACGTGGCCGGCTCCTTCACCGAAGCCATCAACCAGGTCAACTCGCTTGGATTCAGACCTGACTTCGTCATGCACAGCGGCGATCTGACCCACCTGTCCACGGCCGGACAGTTCGACCAGGTCAGGCAGATGATGACCAGTATGAAGACGGACCGTGTCTTCACCGTACCCGGCGAACACGACTCCATCGGCGACGCAGGCCACGCCTACCGGCAGACCTTCGGCAAGGGCACGCTCGGCGACGGCTGGTACAGCTTCGACACCCACGGCGTGCACTTCATCGCCCTGGTCAACACCCTGAGCCTGGAGAAGCTCGGCCACCTTGGCAACGAGCAGGTCGATTTCGTCCGCAAGGATCTCGCGGGACTGTCGTCGGACACGCCCATCGTGGTCTTCAGCCACATCCCCCTGTTCGCCATGTACCCCCGGTGGGGCTGGAGTACGGACGACGCGTTGAAGGTCATCGCCCTGCTGCGCCGCTTCTCCTCCGTCACCTGTCTCAACGGGCACGTCCATCAACTGTTCAGCAAAACGGAGGGCAATATCACCTTCCACTCCGCCACCACCACCGCCTACCCCCTGCCCAAACCGGGCCGCGCCCCGGCCCCCACCCCGCAGGTCGTCCCCGCCCGGCAGCTCAAAGACGCACTGGGCATCCGCAGCGTCGGCTACCGCCAGGGCGATCGTGAACTGGCCATCAAGGACCAGAGGCTCGCATGAACAGCCAAGGACTCCTCGCCCTCACCCTGCGGTCGGCGACCGCCGCCACCCTCGCCGCCAGCGGATACATCCACGCCCGGCTCTACGTCGACGAGTACCGCTTCGTCCACATCGTCGGCCCCCTGTTCCTGCTCCAGGCAAGCGTCTCCTTCGCCCTCGGCGCCCTGCTGCTGGTGGGGACGCCGCCCCTCCTGCTGAGGGCCGCCGTGGCCGGTGTCGCACTCGGCGCCCTCGGTGGCTTCACCGCTTCGCGCACCGTGGGCGTGTTCGGATTCACCGAGCACGGTCTGCAGCCCGCGCCACAAGCCCTTCTCAGCCTCTTCGCCGAAACCGGCACCCTGCTGCTCCTCGCGATCTGGCAGATGACCGTGACCAGACAACACCACGCTGCCCGTCCGCCCATCGCGACACCCACCTGGAACCGCGCCGACACCCGCACACCACCCAACTGAACCACCAGCGGGAGGCCGCCGACAGCACAGCGCACCCCTCCCGCTCCAACAGGCAGTCGGGCGGTCCCTCCATCCGCGACCCGCCCCAACGCCTGCGACATCGGCTTCGCCGCAGAACACACCAAGGAGTACCTCCATGCACCGGGAACCGCGCCCAGAAACAGCCGGGTTGAGCCCGCGCATCCGCGAACTGAGGGACGCCGTGAGCGCCCTGCTCGGCCTGGACGACGACACCGCCGTCATAATCCGCCAACTGACCTGCACCGCACCCGGCCGTCCACGCCTGAAGACCGTCGTCGCGGTGCTGTCCATGGACGGCGAGGCTCAGCGCTGGACACTGGACCGCCCCGCCGGCCAAGTCACCGATGACGACCTACGGGCTACCCTGCTCCACCCCCCAAATTGAACGGAACCACCTGGATGGCCCCGTTCACCGGTCTGAGCCCACGCTGCTTCGGAAAGCTCGTGACCATGCTGCGGCGCGAGGGTGCGGATGCGGTCCGCAGGGGCAGGCCGTGGAGCCTTCCGCTGGAGGCCGGGCACTGCTCGTTGCGGCGTACTGGCGCACGAACTTGACGATGCGCCAGCTCGCTCCGCTGTTCGGGGTGTCCAAGTCGGCAGCAGACCGCATCATCGACCACCTCGGGCCGATGCTCGCGCCCCAGCCCCGCAAGCGGTTCGCCAAGGACACCGTGCTCATCGTGGACGGCACCCTGGTCCCCACCCGCGACCACGCCATCGCCGCGCAGTCGAGGAACCTCCGGTACTCCACCAACCACCAGACACCCCACGTTGCTATGCCGTCAAGCGATGCGGGTCGCACTCTCGAATGGCTTCGTTCACTTCAACCGGCAGCGTTTGTTCGTGGGTTCCGGCGGCGTTCAGTGATCATCGTCACTCTGGATGTTCACGGGAAATAGCGGCAGCGTCTTGGTCGTCGCGCTCGTCGACCTGCTTCGCAGATCGGCGTGATCGTTCAGCGGAAAAAGGAGCCGTGCTGTCTGCGGCAGAGGAGGCGGGCCAGACGGGGCTCATCGTCCGGATCCCGGAGGCGGAGCCGTCCGTCCGCGCGTGGCGTGGACGGCTCGACCCCTCAGCCCAGGCCGGGGTTCCAGCCCACGTCACCGTGCTCTTCCCGTTCCTCGACGAGAGCCGGATAGATGCGCTCGTCTACTCCGCTCTCGCGGACGTGCTGGGAAGCCACCAGGCCTTTGACCTGCGGTTCGAGAGATGCGGACGACTCCCGGAAGTGCTGTATCTCGTACCCGAGCCTGACACGCAGTTGCGGCAGCTCACGGAGGCGATCGCTGATCGTTGGCCTGAGGCTCCGCCGTATGGCGGCCGGTTTGCCGAGATCGTGCCGCACCTGACCATCGCTCAAGGTCAGGAAGACGCCGTCCTGGAGGAGATTGAGGCCGACCTCGTCGGCAGGCTCCCGTTCACGTCTCACGTCGCGTCGGTTGAACTCATGGTGCATGACGGGGTGAAGTGGCAAGAGAGGGCGTCGTTCGCACTCGGAGAATGAACCAGGTCATGAGGCTTGGCTGGTCCGCTGCCCCTTGGGGCAGCGGACCAGCGGGGGGCTCCGGTCAGCTGGCTGCAGCGTGCTCGGCGCGTGCTCGGGTGCTGGCGAGGCGGTAGGAGTCGGTGCCGGTCTCGATGATGGTGCCGTTGAAGGTGAGGCGGTCGACGATGGCCGCGCAGAGGCGGGGGTCGGTGAACGTCTTGGTCCAGCCGCCGAAGGACTCGTTGGAGGCGATGGCGACGCTGTTCTTCTCCTCGCGTTCGGTCAGGACCTGGAAGAGGAGTTCGGCGCCGCGACGGTCGAGTTCCATGTAGCCGAGCTCATCGATGCACAAAAGATCGACGCGGCCGTAGCGGGCGATCGTCTTGGAGAGCTGCTTCTCGTCGGCGGCCTCGACGAGCTCGTTGACCAGCTTCGTCGCCAGCACATACTTGACCCGGTAGCCGGCCATCGCCGCCTCGGTGCCCAGGGCGATCAGCATGTGGGACTTGCCCGGCCCGGAGTCGCCGATCAGGCAGAGAGGCTGGCTCTTCTTGATCCAATCGCAGCTGGCGAGCGTGTGGATGGTGGCCGCGTCGATGTTCGGGTTCGCGTCGAAGTCGAAGGTCCGCAGAGACTTGTCCCGGGGGAAGCCGGCCGCCTTGATCCGCCGTTCCGAACGGCGCCGGGACCGGTCGTCGCACTCGGCCATCAGCAGCTCGGCGAGGAAGCCGCGATAGGTCATTTGGTCCTTCATCGCCCGGTCGGCGATGTCGGCGAACTCGTTTCTGATCGAGGGGAGCCGCAGTAGGCGGCAGGCGGTGTCGATGGCCGTGTTGGCGGCCTGCTTGGTCAATCCTCGCTGGCGGGGCAGGGTCACTGTGCTTCTGCCTCGCGGTGTTCACCGCCGCTGGCGCGACGGCGTCGGAGCAACTGGTCGTAGTGGGTCACCGAGGGCAGCGGCTGGTGTCCGGGGGAAGATGCGCGAGCCGCCACTCGTGCAGAAACGTCACCGTCGCCTCACCGGCGGAACCGGCGGGCGAAGGGTGCCCGGCGGGGTCATCCTCGGCCTGGGCGACCTTGCGGGCCTCGAGGGCGACCGCGTCCGCGTCCGCGGTCAGTGCCCCGGCCCGCAGAGCCATTGCGAGGCCGGCGACCAGGTGCTCGTGCGAGACGTGGCGGGCCAGCAGCAGCACCTCGATCAAGGCTCTGGTGCCGGCGGTGTCTCCGTGGGCCTTGACCGCCGCGGCCCACTGGACCGGGGTGAACTTGCCTGCGGAGCGGGCCTGTTCAAGTGCGTCGCACCGGGGAAAGCACCCGGCTTGCGGATCAGAGCCTTCAGGTAGTGGTCCAGATCCAGGCGACAGCCGCCCTTCGCGATCAGACGCTCATGCCGTGCCACTTCCACGTTCCGGTCGTAAACAACCAGGTGAGAGGCGTGCAACACGACCCGGCCCCGCTTGCCGATCAGCCGGACCGGCACCGAGTACCGGTTCGTGCGAACCGCGATCTGGCTGTAGCGATCGATCCTCGGAGTGAACAGCCGGCACGTCTCGAAGGACTCTTCCGGCAGCGGCATCAGCAGCGGCCGCTCGACCTGGAAGTACTCGTCGATGGTCCGGGGCCGCGAACCGATCCGGCGCCGTCCGTCGTGCAGATCCCACTGGTCGACGAGTTTATTCAGCTCGGCCAGCGAGTCGACCTCGGGCACCGGGGTGAAGTGGTTGCGGCGGAAGTAGCCGATCTGCCCCTCCACTCTGCCCTTCTCGTGGGCGCCCTCGATGCCTGGCCGGCAGTAGAAGCTCTCGATCGAGAAGTGCGACTTGAACGCGATCCACCGGTCGGCCTCCACCCTGGCCCGGCTCAGCCCCAACACCTGGGCCACGGCGGCCTTCAGGTTGTCGTAGGGGACCTTGCTCCGTGGGACGCCGCCCAGCGTCCGTAGCGCGTGAACGTGCCCTTCGAAGAAGGCCTCCTGGCCGCAGGACGCGAAGACGCGGTGGACGGCCTTGCCCGAGTAGGACAGGCGGAAGGAGAACAAATAGCAGGTCACAAGCTCGCCAGCGAGCCGGATCGTCACGTCGCCGAAGTCGACCTCGGCCTCCATGCCGGGCTGGTGGGTCTGCGGCACGAACGCCTCGACCGGCGCCTTCCCCGACTCGACGAGGATCTGCGGCTTCCGGTCGGAGACGTAACGCCGGACCATCTGATAGGAGACGTCCGCTGCGTGCTCCTCGACCAGGCGGTGGAAGATCCGCGTGATCGTGTGCCGCTGCTTGCGCGGCGCGTCCAATCCGCCTGGAGCATTCCGTCGATCAAGCACGAGGAGTTCTTGGAGGCTGAGGGGCAGGGACCCAAGGCAAGTCATGCGGGCAGCAGGGCAGCGGGCACTGACACGAAGGCCGCTGTGCGGCAGCCGCTGGCCGCCGGTGACTGTCTGCCGGGATGGAGCGTGGGCTCGTTAACTCGGCTGCTGTCGGCGAGGGGTGCGTCAGAGGGTCGTTCAGGTACGGGTCGGCCCTCCGCGTTCTTCGGGCGAGGGCGCGTCGGGCATCGTGTGGGCGGGGCGGTGAAGTTCTGTGCGGTGAGTTGTGGAAGCTAGCCTCGCCGGAGGCGAGGCGTCGACGTCTTTCTTGACGTAGTGTCTCCGATGATGCCGAAGAAGAAGGTGAATTCTGCGGCACTCCATAGACGGAGTACATGAGTACTGCGGCCACGAACGACAAAATCAGAAATTCACGCTGATACATACATCCTCCAAATATTGTGAAAATGCGGACCCTCCTTGCGTCGGGTTTCTCTAACTACTCCCACTCTAGGTCACCCTGACGGCCTGTTATTTCTGCAACCCAGGCCCCCTGGAGTCGCCGCCTATTTACGGAATCGGCAGACAAAAGCGTGGCCCCCTTAAAAGGGGGGTGTGACGTTGGCCACTACGGCGTGTCGGGTATTTGCCGGGCCGACGAGAGCACTTCATCGGGAGGCGGCCGGCGGAATGCGACGGAGTCGCCCAAAGACGGGAACCCCCACACACGGGTTGAGGTCCGGAGGACCCAACCCCTGTTGCGGGCGATGTTGCGTTCTGACGTTGCGTCAGGTGCTGCATTCGAGGTTGCGGGCCGGATTCGCCGGCTTCTATATAACCGCAGGTCAGAGGCCATGTGGCGTGTGGTCGTCTTGCCGACATCCCCTCAGCTGCCACTTTCCCGCACCGCAGAAGTACGAGTAGAGGAATGGGGGGTGGGGTGTGGTCGGGTGGCGGCCTCGGGGACGGGCGGGGCCTGTGTCGGCGGTGGCGCGGCGCTGGTGTCGCCGCGCTGGGTGGTGGGGGCCTGGTAGCCCGTCAGGCGTCCGGTGGGGCGCCTGGTGGGGTGTTGGGTGTGTGAGTGTCCGGAGGACTCCTGCGCCCTTTCGTGGTCGTCTGACGGCTTCTCACTCTCCTTGCTCTCCGGTTGGGTTGGCCCCGGAGGGGCCAACTCTCCCTGGAATTCCGTGGTTTAATTGTCTCAAAAAATTCAGCGAATCCCATTTTCTCTCCCGTGGTAGGGAATTCGGAGAATCCCTACCACCTCCCGGGGAGGGACTGGAAGGCCCGACCCGCCCCCGGCACCCGGAAACCGGCCTGACACCCCCTCAAAACCCGTCCGCAAACCCTCAACCCCACACACACACACAACGCTTTTCGTGCCGGAGGCACGCAGGTTTATGAATTTCGCCCGGAGGGTGAATTCATAAACTATTCGCCGGAGGCGGAGGCAATTCGCGCGGGGACGCGCGAAACGAGCGGAGCGAGTATTC